>NZ_JBBORE010000001.1:0-4800000 GCF_038004445.1 Paenibacillus sp. FSL R7-0312
AAAGACATGTTTGTTTTCGTATCTAAATTAGTTATGGGTCCAACTGAAAACAATTCATTGAATGCTAAGACTTGGCATAGCTCCCGTTTGCCGATTTTACTTAGAGTTACTTTTAATGAACCTGCATCAGAGAGGCTGAAAACAAGATAGACATATTGTTGGAGTTCATTCATTTGTAATTTATGGTTGTGAACCGCCTCTATCTGGGTTTGAAGTATATTAACGAGTCCTGCTGCTAACTTTTTTTCTTCAATACTGCCGTCCTTACCATAACGATCTACTGTATTTAACAAATTGTAAAGGAACAACCGCAGATCATTTCCATCAAATTGATGTAGGCTATCGTAGAACTTCTCCATGGATATCCTCCTCACAGGGCATATCCACTATAGTACCATATATTGTAATAATCCTACCTCTAGTTGTATAGTAGCTACTGCCTCTGCCGCTATCGTTTATCTAGGGAGGAAGGAATATCTCTATTGTAGCATTTTCCATTTGATGCTATCATTAGTTTAATGACATATTGATTTAGGTTACCTATTTCAAAGAAAAGTGGGTGTGGTATTTTGCAGAAGAAAGAGATTAGTCTAGGTATACCTCGAAATGACGGGCAATTAAGTATTATATTAAATAAAGGGGGGGCACGTACTGGATCGGGGAAAAAACGGTTAGGTATAACAAAAAAGATATCCTTGACTCTAACAGAAGATAAATGGAAAAAAATTAATTCTTATTGTAATGCGAATGAAACATCTCAGTCAGAAGCATTGAGAAACATAATAAACCAATATTTTGAAAACTAAGGAGTGTCAATATTGCCGAGTATAGCTGAAAATATTGGTGATTATATAAAAGAATATCAAAGCAATAATTTGTTTTCAGGCGCGGTCTTGATTTCAAAACAATCTGAGATTATATACTGTGAAGGCCATGGAAAAGCAAGTTATGAGTTAGGTGTACCTATTACATCAAAAACAAAATTTAGGATTGGCTCCATCACAAAAACTTTCACAGCCGTTTCCATATTACAGTTGGTTGATAAAGGTTTACTAAAGTTAGATGATCGTATTGAAAAGTTTTTCCCGTCACAGAGAGAGGGGGACAAAATAACAATTAGCCACTTGTTGTCTCATACATCTGGTATTCAAAATTATACCGAAAATCCCACTATGAACGAATGGGCTAATGTTAACGTAAGCCCCGATGAAATATTCCAACGTTTTTCAAACAAAGAATTACAATCTAGTCCTGGAACTGAGTATTCCTATTCAAATTCAAACTACGTTATTCTTGGTATGGTAATTGAAAAAATAACCGGTAAATCTTATGATTCTGTTATTAAAGAAGGTATTTTCGACCCTTTGGGGATGCAAGATTCAGACATTGAAGTAGCTTTTAGAATTGTGGAGAATCGCTCAACAGGATATGAGCTGGATCAGTCGCAGTCACTAATTTACTCACCATTTTTTAACACCACTAACGCCTTTGCTACTGGGAATATTACCTCTACAGTTTCGGACCTCCATCTATGGGACAGCGCTTTATATTCCGACAAGTTCATCTCCCCCAGTCTTAAAAGCAAAATGTACAAACCTATATTATACAATTCACAATATGGTTACGGATGGTTTATACAAGACACTCCTTTCGGGCTAGTTGCTTTACATAGCGGGGGGATCTCTGGTTATACCTCAATGCTTTTAAGATTTTTAGATAGTGGAATAACAGTTATTGTACTCAGTAATATCTCGAATGATATTAGTGAGATTAGCAAGGGACTAGCTGCTATTGCTCATAACCCTTTATAAAATCCCAAATTAATAATACAATCTGACGCTAAAAAAGTGCCGTTTTTTGTTCCGACAGCTAGGCTCAACTGCCTATTGTCATAATGCTATCTTTTGCTGTTAGCTAATGAATACTCTAACTTTCTTTGCTTTTCCTTTCGATTACGTAAAATAACAAAAAACCGAATATCAGACCGCTAATTGTATGAGCTGTTGTTCCCGAAGTAATCAAAAGGTAGCCCAAAGGTAAAGCATTATATGAAATAGACAAACCAGACCAAAATAATAGTGGAAATAAGGAGACATAGAGTGAAGGTAAGCCGAAAATACAGAGCTTAATCCAATTTATTTTCCATTCTCCAGTCTTTCGCAGTAATTCAAATAATCTTAGTAAACCGAGTAATAATCCTAAGAAAATCGGAAAAAGAACAGAAAAGACAGCACTTGTTAGAGGGTGATACGTTATGCGTGCTTCTACCTCTAAATGATGTTGATAGCTTAATCCGAATATAAAAACTAAGCCCACGATTACTAAGAATCCCAAATAAACAAGTTATTTACCCAAATCTTATTCATTTGTTCACCTCCTCTTATTTAGTCACCTAGTATAACTTGATTCCGCACGCTCTTGTCTGTTAGCCCATCGTCTTTCTCCTATTTATGCATCCCTCCGTCACTTCCACCATTAGTCAGTCGACAGTCGTATTTTTCTCCTAAGTACAAATCAAAATGACTGTGTATATGCGTATTTGGTGAAAGGTCAGTTGTCATGTCCCAATCTATGCTAAAAGTTATTACGCTTGCATTGCTATATTGTCGTAAAGAGGTTATAGAATAAAAATGTTCATCTTTTTCAATTGATTTAAGGACTGGGATATGTTTTCTGAATCCAGATGGTTCAACCATAGGTTTAAAATGTTCTTCACTTCTCAAAGTTCCGAATACCGACTTCAAAAAGTCTTCGTAGAGTTCGTAAGAACTTGCCCATTTAGAGATATACTCAAAAGGTGGAAAACCTGGATTGTTGCCTGAAAGCTCCTTCCGTTGATATAACAACGCACAAATTTGCTCATCAATATTAAAAATCCGTTCATCATAATGCTCGGTTGGACGTTCAAATGGCATCCGTTTCATCATAGTCCTCCTTATGGCGTTTCTTTATATCAACGCCACCTATATATTAACATATAATGGAATATAAAGACCGATACTTTCTGTCATCTATCTCCTCTTGTTTGCTCGCTTCTTATGAGTTCTTGCAGCTTAACCAGAAACGGCTACACCGGACCCCGAGGGTCAGCATAGCCGTTTCTGGTTGTCCAATGGACTATAGCTTAATCTTCAAAACTACCTTCCGCACCGCCTCGGGCTTATCTGCTTCAATCCCTGTCATATGTCCGTCCTGCGGATAACACACGACAAGAGCACCTGGTCCTGCAGTTACCGCAGATTCTACTGCACCGGTGAAGAAGATTGCATCCTTCTCTGCGCTGTAGTCATCTCTCACATCAAGCTGCTCAATGGCAGCATAGCCGATCCGCTCTGTACCTTCCAGAATATAGTGCAGATCCAGATTCACGCGGTGCGCTTCCCAGAAGCATTCTCCGGCATCCTTGGTCTGATATTCGTTGATGAAATAGAACATCTCATCATTGACCTCATGGCGTCCGGCCGCTTGCCCGGTGAAATCGGTATCGCGCAGAAACTGCAGCCCCCTCTGGACCTTCTCTCCGTATGCAGCCTCATCTTTGAGCAAATGGCTAAGTGTATCAATAATCATGCCTGGAATCCCCCTGAAATCTCTGAATTATTCCCCGCCTTGCAGAATACCCAAATAATATATGATCCCGGCAGGCCAGGTCTATGTATTTGTTCATGTACTCTCCGCATATCTATTAAATAGTTACCTTTTAGGAGGCGGTTCAGTGCTTATTATTCTGATGTACATGTTTGCTGTACTTGGCGTTTCACTCCTGTTGTCAGCTGCGGTGCTTCAGTTCATACGTTGCCATCCCCAAGCACCCGGCAGGAAAGAGACCATCCATGCTCTGTCCGCATTCAATCTTAAGTTCCCCCAGCGGTTCATCACACCTGATGAATCCCATATGATCGCCTTGGATGAGGCCGGCCAGACTATGGCCATCGGTCTGCTGCATCCCGGCAGACAGGAGCCGGCGACAGCCACCATCTACACGTTCGATACCATTCTGGGAGCGGAGATCGTCGAGAATGCCTTAACGCTCAGCAAAGTCAGCAAAACCAGCCGGATTACGACCAGTGTGCCGAGAATCCGCCCAAGTGTAGCCGCCGCCCCCGGGTTCGCAGAAGCTGTCCAAGCCAGAAACAATGCCGAAGAGATCAACGAGCTGACGCTAAAAATCTATTTTAACAACGCGGACACGCCTGTCGTATCTATTCCCTTCCTGCCCAGGCTGAAACCGGCCCGAAAAACAGATCTTCAGTACTCCGCAGCCTTTCTGGAGGCTCAGCAGGTGCACGAAAGAATCCGCAATATCGTCTCGGCCTGAAACCATGCTTAGCGTGAGACTGCAGTGAAGCTATCAAGGGTCCGCCCTTGTCTAAGCTTATCCATGATTGTCAGCAGGAAGCTCTCCGCGAGACTGCCCTTCAGTATGGCGTCCGCAGCTTCATCCAGCGTAAACCATGCTGCATGATCCAGCTCAGCGCTCACCCTACTTAAGTCCTCCGTGTCAGCCACACTGATGAAATTAAGCATCAGCGTATTGGAAGGGGCGAAATACTGGCTGCGCATATATTCATAAGCGATGATCTCAAGCCCTGCTTCTTCCTGCACTTCGCGGATCAGCGCTGCCTCGGCGTTCTCCCCTTTATTCACGTAACCGGCCAGCAGGATATAATCCTTGCGGTTATACTGCTGGATGAGCAGGATTCTATCCAGCCCCCTGTTCAGCACCGCTGTACTCATCGCCGTGCTGAACACCGGGAACCGGAACGCAGCACAGGATTCACAGTATGGCACCTCCCCTTCTCCGTTACATTCCTTCAGGACCAGTCGGCTTCCACATTCGAGACAAAACTTCAAGTGTATCGCTTCTTTCTGTTATGGGTATAGTTCAGACTTATTCTAAGCGATTGCTGAAGAACACACCAGCCGTAATTCAATACCGCACATAGAACGCTTCCCGGCAAAAAAAACCCGCTCTCCAGTAAGACGCTATCGCCGGAGAGTTAATCCTTCATTTTATTGGCTTCTGCCGGTGCAATGGTAATTTCCAAGTTTCCAAGAAATCACACCCTTTTCGCTGCTTGCGGACAGGGTTTCTTCATGTTATGTGGAATACACTACAAGGGGGCCCGTCTGGCACGGGCATCATCACAACCAAGAGACGGAGGGAATTACAGTACATGAACATCATTAATTTCGCGCATCGCGGCGCATCGGCAGTCGCCCCGGAGAATACAATGGCGGCATTCCGCAAGGGTCTTGAGCTTGGCGCAACCGGCATTGAAACAGACGTGCAGATGACGAGTGACGGAGCAATAGTAATCATCCATGATGAGAATCTTAGCCGCACCACTACAGGCAGCGGATATGTGAAGGATAAGACGCTTCGTGAAGTGCTGGAGGTCGATGCAGGCTCCTGGTTCAGTCCTGAGTTCACAGGAGAGCGGATTCCGACACTTGACGAGTTGCTGGATCTGCTTCAGGGGCGTGAGACAGTACTTAATATTGAGCTGAAGAACGGCACGTTCCTATATCCCGGTATGGAGGAAAAGGTAATAGCCGCTGTACGGGAGCAGGGCATGAGTGAGCGGGTAGTCATCTCCAGCTTCAACCACTACTCCCTTGCTTATTGCAAGTCGCTGGCACCGGAGATCCGCACCGGCATTCTGTATGGTGAAGGCTTATACCGCCCCTGGGATTATGCGGCTACGCTTCAGGCGGATGCGCTGCATGCCCATTTCTCTTCCGTTCTGCCGGAGTTCGTCACCGATGCAGCGGAGAGCGGGATCGTCTATCATCCCTGGACTGTCAATGATCCCGAACGGATGACCTATCTGATTGAGGCCGGAGTAGCCGGCATCATTACGGACCACCCGGATGTCCTTGCCGGTCTGCTGGCAGCAAAGGGATTATAGTATTGGCATAAAGGCCGGGTTGGCTGCCGCTTCCGGATCATGAGCCGTCTGAAGCACTCAGGCAGCAGCCGTACCAAACAGAAACGGATACCGTCCTCTAAGGGATGGTATCCGTTTCTGCGTAAAGCTACAATGTCTCACACCTGGCTCATACCAGATTCATTCCAGCCTCGGCAACAATTGTAGATTAGAGCCGATTTCATGAGCAAAATGTTGTATTTCGGGAAGGATTTCACAAGCTATTGGGCTCTGGAGCTGCTGACCAGCTTCACAGGAGGAAGACTATTCTCCTGCTTATGAACCGCATAACGCCCGCTGCCCAGCTGCTTGGCATTGTACATAGCGGAATCAGCTTCCTGGAGCAGCCGCTTCCGGTCAATTCTGCCTTGGCTCATAGTGATGCCGACGCTCGCGGATACGAACAATTCATGCGTCTCCAATTTGTAATTCCGGGTGATATTCTCCAGAACCTTAAGGGCCAGCTGCTCCGCATCCTTGCGGCTGCAGCGTTTGGCGATGATGACGAATTCATCCCCGCCCACCCTGAAGATATGCCGTTTGCCTTTACGGGAAAATTGCTGCAGACTGCCGCCAACGGCTTCAAGCAGCACATCTCCCGCATGATGGCCGAGTGTATCATTGATCGATTTGAAGCGGTTAAGGTCAAGATATAATACCGCAAGCTGTTCGCCTGATTTGCAGTGATCCCAGAAATGATCCATTCCGTTCTTGTTGAGCAGCCCGGTTAAGGTATCCCGGTAGGCCAGTTCTTTCAGCTGCTCGCGCTCTCCGAGGAGCATACGCACACGCAGGAACAGGTACAATATTCCGGCGAGCGTAAGCGCATAGAGTGCCATAGTAATAAACAGATTGCTATCTTCAGCGGTGAACCCCGACAAAGTTCTCTTGCCCAGCAGGTGCATGCTGCCAAGACCGGCACTAATAACTAGTACAACCAGGCTCGTGCGGACCGCGCGGGCTCTTGGGTGACATTTGGAGAAATTCCGCGTCAGCCTGAGGATGCTGTACACCGTTAGCACACCAACGAGAATAGAGAATACAACCAGTATATAATTCCGGGCCTCTTCCAAATTACTCCGCCCTCCTTCTGATAATCCATATGATATATCGCATTTAAGCGCTACTGTACAGGGTTAGTCTGAACATATTCTAAACATATCCGGCAGGTAAGGCCGGGCTTTGCATGAATGCTAAGAATATTATCGGCAAACGCTGCAGGATTTGAGATGGTATGTTCTGGGACATATGGAAGAGAGCCACCCTTTGCGTGGGAGACTCTCTTCTATTCCAGAATCATCCAGACTGTCTATTCGTTCATATGTTCCACGTCATTGTACAGTTCGCAGGTCCAGCCGCCGGCATCTCTGATCAAGCGGGTAATTGATGTATTCTTCAGCACTACACTGAGATCCAGTGAGGGAACAAGTCCAGCCAGCGTACTGCGCAGAATGGCGCCATGACTGACTATGAGGACATTGCGCCCCGGATGGCGGGCGGCAACCTCTTCAACGGCCCGGACACCCCGCTGCTGAGCCAGGTCCCGGCTTTCCAGCTTCATATCCATCGTCTTCCACCCGCTGCCGAACCGCTCGATCCGTTCCTTCTCCGTAGTACCTTCTATTAACCCGCCATTCATTTCCCGAATCCCCGGGATCAGACCAGCCAGCGGAATCCCCAGCCTCCCGGCAATGACCTCCGCTGTCTGTCTGGCCCGCAGCATATCGCTTGAATAGATATAATCCCACGATTCACCGCTGAGACGCTCTGCAAGTACGGCTGCCTGCCGGAAGCCCTCCTCGTCCAGAGGATTATCCGTGTGGCCCTGTATCCGGCCTTCCTGATTCCAGAGTGTGCTGCCGTGCCGAATCAAGCCTATTCTTGTTATCATCGCTTCCCGCCTTTGTGCGAATATCCGTAAGTGATCTCATTATAAACGAACATCCCTCTCTATGCATGTTCCATTGACGGTCAACGGAGCCCGCTATATTATTGTATTTCAAGTGTTTCTTTCTGGAGTCCATTCCAGGGTTCATCCAAAATTGCAGTTATACTGCTACAATCTGAAGGAGATTTCGTTTACTATGAAAAGAATGTCTGTCCTCTTCACCGCTTTCTGTCTGCTCACTGTCCTTCTTGCTCCCCTGCAACCCCGGGCCGCTGCGGCGACATCAGCCAAACTTGCCATCTATGTTGATAAGGAGAACCATTCGTTCATTCCGCTAAGATTCCTGAACGGCTTCGCCGGCATACAGTCTGTAGTAAGCTCTACTGGAGGCCAGATCCAGGTAACACGTGATGATGTGTCTATTACCTTCACTCCAGGCAAGGCCGGAGCCTCCGTCAACGGCAAGTCCGTTACCCTGGGCGAACGTCCCTTTAGCGGGAATGGCATGACCTATATTCCATTGTCTCTCGTCAGCCAAACGCTTGGCATACAGCTCCAGTGGAATAAAGATTCCGCAGCGCTTACCCTCACGAGCGGCGGGGCAACAGCCACCCTGCCCGTGCAGAACGGCGCCCTGTTCAAGTGCGGTACGCCTGCTGTAGTCAGCGGCAAGCATACCTATAAGGTCGGCGGACGTTCCTTCGCCGTGCAGACCGTTACAGTCTCCCTGCTGCATCCGTCAGTGAAGCTGGATGCCGTCCTTGCCGGAAATACTGTCGGCAAGACAGAGGCGCTCGCCAGCATCGCTAAGCGCAGCAATGCCGCAGCCGCCATCAACGGCACCTTCTTCGATGCCTACACCAAAGGCACCTACTATGCACCTTACGGCTATATTATCAGCGGTGGCAAAATGCTGAAGAACAGCCCCGGCGACAAGCGGACGGTCTTTGCCTATGACGGCAACCTGCTGGCTGAGCTGATCCCAGGCAGCGAATTCATGAACCGCTTCAACGCCGGCTCCATTCAAGGCGCATTGCAGGCAGGCCCGCGGCTGCTGGTGAACGGCAAGATATCCCTCAATGTGCTCACCGAGGGCTTCAAGGACCCTAAGATACTGACAGGCGGAGGCTCCCGCAGCGCGCTGGGTCTGACCCGCGACCACAAGCTGATTCTGTTGACCTCCGGCGGGGCAACCATCCCCCAGCTGGCGGAAATTATGAAGCAGGCTGGTGCGTACCAGGCGATGAATCTGGATGGCGGCGCCTCAAGCGGCCTCTACTATAACGGCAAATATCTGACCACACCCGGCCGCCTGATCAGCAACGCATTGGTCGTCCAGACCAAATAATATCCGGCTATAAGTATCTATATGGAGGCATTTCTCCCATCCTGAACAGGTTGGAGAAATGCCTTTTTCGCGTTCATAAGCCTGTAATTCAACCACTGACTCCGTAAATCAGGCAGAATAAGGAATCCACCTGCGGGGGATAATACAGCCAAAGAATCCAGAATCCAGCAGAAAGGAGCCCCCGAAGATGCCGCAGAATCAGCAGAAAGGCCGGAAGACAGGCAAAGATCCCGTGGAAACCTCTGTGCCCGCACCGCTCCCGCTGAACGCCTCACTTGAGGTGAATTTGCAGGAAATCGGAAAGCGGATCGGCAGCAGCTCGGATATCGTTATCCGCAACTTCACCAATGAATCCTTAAGCTCCCTTTCCCTTACGTTCATATATATTGACGGTCTGGTGAATGCCGATTCTGTCAACCAGACGGTGCTCCAGCCATTGATGGAGAATGTGACACTGAAAGGAGATACGATTACCGCCGAAGCGGCCTTCAGTATGATCAAGGACCAGATGCTGCCGGTCGGGGGCGTCAAGGAAGGCAAAACGCTGGAAGTTCTGCTGGCTCTGCTTTTTGAAGGCTATACGCTGATTCTGTTCGAAGGACTTCAGGTCGCACTGGCCGCAGACACCTCCGGCTGGGAGAAGAGAAGCATTAACGAGCCGACCTCCCAGGGTGTCATCCGCGGTCCGAAGGAGGGCTTCACGGAAAGTCTGCGCACGGGCACCTCCATGCTGCGCCGCCGGCTCAAAACTACCGATCTGCGGATCGAAGAATATAAAATCGGCCAACGTACCCAGACCGGAATCGCCATCATTTATTTGAAGGGCATCGCCAGTGAACAGGTGCTGACAGAAATCCGCCGCCGGCTTAATGCCATTAATACGGATGCCATTCTGGAGAGCAACTATATTGAAGAATTCATTCAGGACGGTGGCCTGACCCCCTTCCCTACCATTCAGAACACAGAACGTCCCGATGCTGTAGCCGGAGGTATTCTGGAAGGCCAGATCGGGATTATTATTGACGGCACGCCCTTTGCGCTGCTGGCGCCTTCTACCTTCTTCAACTTCTTTCAGTCCAGTGAAGACTACTACCAGCGGTACGATATCTCCTCCTTTCTGCGGCTGATCCGCTACGGGGCTTTCTTTGTGTCGATGCTGCTGCCCGCACTCTATATTGCTGTCACTACCTTTCACCAGGAAATGCTGCCGACCACCCTGCTGATCAGTCTCGCTGCCCAGCGCGAGGGGGTACCGCTGCCCGCGCTGGCGGAAGCGCTGCTCATGGAGCTCACCTTCGATGTGCTGCGCGAAGCCGGGGTACGCATGCCGCGTACCATCGGACCGGCTATCTCCATTGTCGGCGCACTGGTGCTGGGGCAGGCTGCCGTTCAGGCCGGTCTTGTCTCGGCGGCTATGGTTATTGTGGTTTCTTTTACCGCTATCTCGAACTTTGTGATACCGTCACTGGCGATTGCCAACTCCATCCGCCTGATCCGCTTTGTAATGATGTTCATCGCTTCAACGCTCGGCTTGTTCGGCATCATGTCCTTCATGATGGTGCTCCTGATTCATATGGCGGGACTGCGTTCCTTCGGCGTTCCCTATCTGTCTCCGGTAGCGCCGATGATTCCGCGTTATCTGAAGGATATCTTCATCCGCGTCCCGCTATGGAGTATGACCATGCGTCCCAAAACCGATCTGGGCAAAGAAACCCGCAGACAAGGACCCAACCAGAAGCCTCAGCCAGCTGAAGGAGCGAATCAAAAATCTACGGAACAGCCTAAGCCGCAGGGAGAGGATCCAGCTTGAACGGAAAAATCGGCACTACCCAGGCAGCTATGCTCGTTGTCAATACGATTCTGCCGACGGCCACCGTCGTGCTGCCCATCATTATCACGAGCTATGCTGAACAAGACGCACCGCTGTCCATTATTATGTCAACGCTGGCGGGGCTGCTCATCGCGGCCATTGTCGGGACAGTAATCCGCTATAGCAATGGGGCTCCTTTTCTGGACTGGGTTGGGGAGAAAACCTCCCCGGTTATCTCTACCATCCTCGGTCTGCTGATGCTGCAGTTCTACCTGGACACAACAGCAACAATTCTGCGCGAGTTCGTCAATTTCCTCAAGGACAATGTGCTGATCAATACACCAGTAACCGTACTGGTTATCCTCATTCTGTTCATTACCATCTACATGGTAAGACAGGGGATTGAAGCCATCTCCAGAGTGAACAGCCTTGTCATTCTGCTCTATTTATTCTTCACACCGCTGTTTCTGTTCGGATTGTACCATGATCTGAATGTGCATCAATTACTGCCGATGTTCGATCATACGCTGGCTGAATTGACGCTGGCCAGTCTGACGCCGACAGCATGGATGTCCGAAGTCGCTGTACTGTTGTTTCTGGCTCCCTATCTTCAGTATCCATCGAGGGCACGGGTCATTGGCTGGACAGGGCTTCTATTTGTATCTGCTCTGATGTTGCTCACACTAGTCTCGGCTTTAATGGCCTTTGGCCCGCACTTTACAAAGCTGACTGCCTATCCCGGATTTTCGACCGTTAGCATCATACGGATCGGGAGGTTCATTGAGAAGCTGGATATTCTCTTTATCTCCTATTGGGTGCTGTCCATCTATCTGAAATTAGCTATTTTCCTGTTTGTGACGGTAGAGTGCTTCAAGCAGACCTTCCGGGTCAGCAGCAGCCGTCCGTTCATTGGTGCTTTAGGTCTGGTCATTGCGCTGGAATGTCTGTTCACATGGCAAAACCCGGCCAAACTCAACCAGTATAACAAAGAAGGCCGTTTCCTGGTCTTCTTCCTGTTCAACGTACTGGTTCCGCTGGGAGCGGTTCTGCTGTACCGGTTCCAGAAATCGAGATCCAAACGGAAAGGGTGGGAAACATGAATAAACCGGGAAGAACGCTGTGCCTTATACTCATGGTCCCGCTTCTATCCGCGCTTCTCTCCGGCTGCTGGGATAACCGCGAACTGAGCGAGCTCGGCATTACTTCGGGTTCGGCTTATGACTGGGAGAACAACGAGTGGAAGGCCACCTATCAGGTCATCAATCCTTCCTCAGGTTCAAGCGGCATGGGAGGCAGCGGAGGCGGCAGTACAAGTTCTCCGCCATTCCTCACCTTCACGGTAAAAGGCAGGACGATCATGGAAGCCATTGAAAGAAGCAATCTGACCAGCACCCGCGAGATGTTCTTCTCTCATTCACGGATTACCGTCATCGGGGAAAGCCTGGCTAAGCACGGGATTAACCAACTGCTGGACCTGTTCCTGCGCAAGCAGGATGCCAGGGAAACAGTATATATGTTTATTTCCCAGGGAGATGCCGGTGATATTCTGGATCAGCTGATGCAGATGACCAAGAATCAGGGCGCCGGCATCCAGCTTATGATTGAGCAGGAAGCAAAGCTCCTCTCCTATTATCCCGGCACCCGCCTGTATGAGCTGGCCATGGCACTCTCCTCTGAATCCGGCAGTGCGGTATTGCCGGAAATCCGGCTCACCGGACCTAAGATTATGGATGAGACCAGTGAGACCGGAGTTACGGACCTGCCCTCGCGCCTGGAGCTGGGAAGGCTGGGTGTGCTAAAGGGTGAGAAGTTTGTGGGCTGGCTTAACCAGAAACAAGCCTTCGGATTATCTTTTATGACTGACAATATCGAGTCCGCTACTATAGCCTTTGCATCCCAGCCCGCAATAAGCGGCAAGCCGGATGCTTCATTTATTCTCCAGAATTCAACTACTTCCGTGCGTCCGGTCTGGGCCAAGGATCATTATATTATGGATATAAATATCAAAGGCAGCGGTGTGCTCACCGAGCTCGGTAGCGTTATGGATTTGAATGACCGCGCTGCCATCACCGGAATGGAGGAATCCCTCGAACAGCAGGTGACGGAGCTCGTGAATACCTCTTGGGCGGAGATCAAAAAGCTGGGTGCTGACGTCACGGGATTTGCGGTGAGAATTCACCGCAGCGACCGCAAGCACTGGAAGCAGATTGAGAAGGAGAAGAGCTGGGACAGCGTATTTAAGGAGATTGAGATCCGCCCGCATGTCTCGTTCCAGATTGAACGGACAGGCCTCAGCAATAAATCGTTCAAATCCGTCCAGCAGGAGTAAAGGAGCTTCACTATGAAAATAGCCATAACTCTTCTACTCTATGTGATTGCATTCTTATGGGGCTGGACCAAGCTGCGCGGACCAGGCCGCAAGCTGCACCGGCTCTGGTTCGGCTGCATCCTTGGCTATTGCGCCTATATTAATATATGCGGGATTACTGAAACGCCCCATTTCTCGCTGGGTATCTTCTATACGGCGTTCTTCCAGCCTGTAGGCAGAGCCATTATCTATTGGTTAGGAGGCTGATTTCGGACCATGCCCAAGAAAGAACAGGTCACTTCCCTGCAAATCGCGTTCATGATCATGCTGTTTGAAATCGGCAGCACGCCGCTGTTTCTGCTTGGTGGCAAGGCCAAGCAGGATTCCTGGCTGGCGATGTGTACAGGTTCTGCTGCCGGATTCATCCTTCTGCTTCTTCTGATGTGGATCCAGCACCGTTCTCAGGATACAGATCTGATTGGTATGCTTAAATTCCATTTCGGCAAGGTTCCAGGATCATTCATCGGAGGAATCTACAGCTTATATTTCGCCTACCAGTCCATGCGTAATGTCCGTGATCTGGGTGAATTGACGTCAATGACTCTGCTTCCAAGAACGCCAATGTCGATCACGATGATAATCTTTGTACTTCTTGCCCTGTATGCTATCTGGAAGGGGGCTGAGGTTATTTTCAGGCTGCCTGAGGTTCTGCTGCCGGTGATGATCTTCTTTTACATTGTGCTTGTTGTGCTGCTTGGAATAATGGGTTCCATTGATTTCACCCGCCTGGGTCCTGTCTTGGATGGCGGACTGATGCCGGTTGTCAAAGCTGCGCTGCCGGATATCGTCTCGTTCCCCTTCGGGCAGATGATTGTGTTCCTGATGCTGTGGTCTCTATGGGATAAGCCTGGTGTGCCCGTAAAATATACAGTGAACGCCTATCTGCTCATCAGTCTGTTCCTGATCTTCATGAACGCGCTCAATGTGGCGGTTCTCGGTCCGACCATAGCGGGGATCAGCCAGCTGCCTTTTCTCAAAACTGTCCGGACCTTATCGAACCTCAAGTTTGTGGAACGGCTCGATATCCTGGTGACCATCCAGCTCTTCCTGGGGCTGCTGATTAAGATGATGCTCTTCTATTTCTGTTCGGTAAAAGCTATTGCGGAGCTGACCGGCAAACCGGCCAAGTGGTGGGTCTTTCCGGTAGGCGCCGTTATCTATGGAGCTTCCTTTCTGGAGCGCGACTACACACAGCATATTGCCATCGGCCTGGGCCCAAGCCTTAAGCTTGATCCGGTGTTTCAAGTCGCCATCCCGCTGCTGCTGGCTATTTCCATCCTGGTGCGCAGCGGGTCTAAGCGATCCACTTCGTAGGCCGGTCCCGGCCTGGCTTCATCACCCGGCGGCTCTGCAGAAGGTTGGCAAAACGGGTTGTTGAAGGTACACTGGCTGTAAGAATCAGTTATCTGCCCAGGAGGAACAAGCCAATGGCCAAAGCCGATTATATGCTGTCTATACTCTGGATGCTGAAGCAGCGCAAAAGAACGGCCGCCGAACTGGCAGACGAGCTTGAGCTGAGCGTCCGCTCGATCTACCGCTACATCGATGCGCTGTGCGCCAGCGGTGTCCCTGTAGAGGCCGATGCCGGGCCGGGCGGCGGCTTCTGGCTGCCGGAGCAATTCAGCACTGCTCCGCTATTCTTCAATGATGGAGAACGGCGGGCACTTGTACAGGCATCTGCCTTTGCCAGGGGGAGCGGCTACCCTTACGTTGATGCGCTCGACGGGGCAATTGCCAAGCTTAAGCGTTACAGCAATGAGGCCCAGCTGTCGCAGATGGAGCGCCATGAGAGCGGACTTGCGATCCTCCACTCCCCTGGAGAGCACCCTTCGCTGCTGCTTGAAGAACTGGAAGTCTGCACTGCGGAGGGTCTCTCTCTTCAGATGGAATACCGCAAGGGGAACGGTACCCCGGCGTCCTCCCGGTGCATCGACCCTTATGGTCTGGTGATGTGGAAGGGCCAGTGGTATCTCTCCGGCTTCTGCCATCTGCGCCAGGATATCCGCAACTTCCGGGTGGACCGGATCATCGGACTGCAGCGGACAGGGGCAGCCTTCCTTCGTCCTGACGGATTCTCGGCACGAGATTTCTTATTGCAGAGGCTGCTTCCTGCAACGGAGGAGGACTCTGAGTTAACCGCTGTGGTCATCGAAGCGGCCGAAGCCACCCTGAACGATCTGTGCAGTCACTGGCTATTCGGGCATACGCTGGAGCGGCGCAGCACGGGAAGTGCCCGGTTTCTGCTGAATCAGGCTGCCTTACACAGCTACGCCCCTTATTTCCTGTTGCCTTACGGCAAATCGCTGGCCATTGTGGAACCCGCGTCCCTCAAGCACAAGCTGTCCAGGGTTGCTGCGGATCTTGCCGAACATTATAAGGACTCTTAATCTCCTGAAGGATCACTGACCGCAGTTGTCAGTGATCCTTGTGTATATTGTTCATGAATCCAATAATGCCAGGAGGAACAGGGAATGAGAGAATTGAAGTATGACTTCTATATCGGTGCTGCCGTGGCAGAAGTATGGGAGGTTCTAGTCTCCCCGGAGAAGGTCCGGCAAATCTATTACGGAAGTGTAATCCGCTCCAGTTTTGTTGTGGGTGAGCAGCTGGAGTATGTAGGCCCGGGGGCAGCCGGGGAAGAGACGGTACATGTCTACGGCACTCTGCTCGAATATGTTCCGCAGCAGACGCTGCGCTATACCCATAGGACCGGCCCCGCTTACCTCACGAATAGAGAGAATTATGAGTCTGTCATCTCCTGGAAGCTGGAGCCAGCGGGCGGCTGTACCAGGCTGACACTGGTTCATGGAGACTGGCATCCGGATGATCCTTCCTACGATGCCAGCAACAGTTCATGGTGGCAGATTCTCTGCAATACGAAGACGCTGGCAGAAACCGGCCGCACACTGGATTTCGGCAGCCAGGAGTAGCAGCAGACAGCCTCCGCCTATGTTCAAACAATCGTCACCACAGAATAGACGCTTCTAATTTATTACTCTTCCGTATCCCTGCTATAAAGAGGCCTGTGCCGCTTTTATAGCAGGGATTATTTTTTCTTTCCCTAGGGAAACATTCTTGTTGCAAGGACAAATTTATTCACATATACTATTATTGTGGCAGGCCGCAATAATCTATGCCGCGTGCACAATACACTATATAAATGCATACTCCATACTTATGGCTATATATTCATTCATTCCATTTCATACGAAAGAAGGAGATCTTATGGCTGAAGCCGTTATTCCATTGTCAGAGGCTGTGAACGGCAGTACGCTGCGCATCAGCGGCATTGAAGTTCAAGGTGTGCTGCGGAGAAGACTGCTTGATCTGGGATTCGTCGTCGGGAATAGCGTAGAAGTGCTGCGGCGCAGCCCGCTGGGAGATCCTACGGCATTCCGGGTAAGCAATACGACGATTGCCCTGCGCCGGGAAGAGAGCTCTTTAATCTACGGGCAATTAATGGGAGGCGGTGAAGGATGAGCCAGTACACGGTCGCTTTTGCAGGCAATCCCAACACGGGTAAGAGCACGCTGTTCAATCTGCTGACCGGCATGCGCCAGCATACCGGCAACTGGGCAGGCAAAACCGTAGTCACCGCCGAAGGCGGGTTCTACCACAAGAACCACACGTACCTGGCTGTGGATCTTCCGGGCACCTACTCGCTCTACTCCAACTCCGCCGATGAAGAGGCTGCGAGGGACTATATTATTTTTGAACAGCCGGATGTAACGCTAGTGGTCCTGGATGCTACCTCGCTGGAACGCAATCTTAACCTTGCCCTGCAGGTACTGGAGATCACCGGCCGTGCCGTGGTCTGCATCAATCTGATTGATGAAGCCCGCCGGCTTGGAATTGATATCAATCTGAAGCGGATCTCCAAGAGGCTCGGCGTTCCCGTAACCGCTATTTCTGCCCGTAACAAAATCGGTATTGAAGCGCTGCTTGATCAAATCGAGCGCGTGGCCACGGGTGCATTCAAGGCAGAGCCGCTGAAAATCACCTACAGCACCGACATTGAGCAAGGCATTGCCGAGCTGATTCCTATGGTTGAGCAGACCATCGGTTCGAGATACCCCGCCCGCTGGATTGCCCTCCGGCTGCTGGATGGTGATCACAGCCTGCTTACTTCACTCAAAGCCCGCATGGGCCGCAAGGATATTCCCGTAAGCGAGGAGGTGGTCGGCCATGGAATCACCGCATGCCATTAACGGTCACGACCCGGTGGATTCTCTGCTCGCGGCCGCTAAGAAGCTGGCTGATCAAGGGGGAATCCGCGATGAGATTGTCAGCGGGATCTACGGCGTATCCGCCGCCATCTGCAGCGATGCAGTCACTTACCAAGATAAGAAGAAGCTTGGCAGCACCTATAAACTGGATAATATCGTTACCTCCAAGCTCTGGGGCTTCCCCATCATGCTTGCCGGTCTCGGCCTGGTATTCTGGATTACGATTGCCGGGGCCAACTATCCTTCAAGCTGGCTTGCCTCCCTCTTCAGCTGGATCGAGGGCTATCTGACTGCAGGATTCACCGCTCTTCATGCGCCGGCCTGGCTGCATGGCGTCCTTGTGCTCGGATTGTACCGCGGAACCTCATGGGTCATCAGTGTCATGCTGCCGCCGATGATGATTTTCTTCCCGGTGTTTGCGCTGCTGGAGAATTTCGGGTATCTGCCCCGGGTAGCCTTTAACATGGACCGCCTGTTCAAGAAATCCGGCGGCCACGGCAAGCAGGCCTTAACGATGTCGATGGGCTTCGGCTGCAATGCTGCCGCCATTCTCTCGACCCGCATTATTGAATCGCCCCGTGAACGGATGCTGGCTATTCTGACCAACAACTTCGTGCCCTGCAACGGCCGCTGGCCCACACTTATCCTGCTCTCCTCCATGTTCATGGTCGGAGCCGCTACAACCGGAATGCTGCGCACCTTCTCCACGGCTCTGGTACTGATGGGCATCGTGCTGGTCGGCATTACCGTAACTCTGAGTGTATCCTGGGTCATGTCCAGAACAGCGCTGCGCGGTGTGCCTACCCATTACACGCTGGAGCTTCCGCCATACCGCCGCCCGCAGATCTGGAAGACAATCATCCGCTCCTCCAAAGAGAAATCGCTTAATGTGCTGACCCGTGCTATCGTCGTAGCCGCACCGGCCGGCATTATCACCTGGATTCTCGGCAATGTGTTTGTCGGCGGGGAGAGCGTGCTTAACCATATGGCTGCATTCTTTGATCCTTTTGCCCAACTGCTCGGCATGGACGGCTTCATTATTATGGCCTTCATCCTGGGGCTCCCGGCCAATGAGATTGTGCTGCCCATCCTGCTCATGGGCTACATGTCCTCGGGTGCCATGGTCGATATTGAAGGTCTTGGCAGCATCAAGGATATCTTCCTGAGCCACGGCTGGACCTGGCTGACTGCACTGAATATGATGTTGTTCTCCCTGCTGCATTATCCTTGCGGCACCACGCTGGTGAACATCTACAAGGAGACCAAAAGCATGAAGTGGGCGGTGCTCTCCGCCGTCATTCCGCTCGGCATCGCCATCGCGGTAACCTTCCTGGTTGCAGCCGCTGCCCGGCTGTTCGGCTGGGTATGATGGCACGCCGCTGGCCCGTCTCTCTGCCGCTTTAGGGCGGGGGGAGCGGGATGTTGGGGCGGACGTTGGGGCCGGACGATGAGCGGGGCATCGGGGCCGGGCGATGAAGCGGGACGCCCGGGCTAGGCGATGGAGTGGAGCGTCGGGGCCGGACGGAATGCCAGGGAGAAAATGTGCGGGCGGTGCTGCATTAGGCTACGATTCCACTGCCATGCATTTAACGCCGCTTGGTGCATTATCGGGGGGCTGGTGATTCGGGGGCTTCACGGTACTTTCGGGGCTTGCTGCCCCTTCCTCCCCTTCCTCTTCAAAATCCTGCACGAAATACAACATTCCCATCGCGATAAGCGATGAAAATCGAAATTGTTGTACAGAATACAAGATTTCCCTTATTTTTATTGAATTTATGTAAAAATTATTGTATTTTCTGCAACAATTCTCTTTAATGGCCCGGTATCTCTACTCAAAGTTGTAATTTGTGCAACATTTGAATCAGTTCATCTTATTATCAGTGATGGGAAGGCTGCTATTTAGGAGTAGCGTTACATACGGGCTGCATAACTTTATTTCGCGCACGCAAAAGCCTAAAATTACTCTGGATCAAAAACTCCATAAATTTGCGAAAATCATCCAAGCCACTCTCCAGCTAATCTCATATTATTCTCCAGCTACTCTACAAGCACCTCTACTACTGCTCTACTCCTACTCCACACGTACTCTTCAACTACACTCCATGCTACTCTACAAGCAACTCTATTACCGCTCTACTCCTACTCTAAAACCGCTCTCCAGCCACTCTCTGCTATACCACATACTACTCAACAAGCACCTTTACTACTGCTATACTCCCACTCTACATCTGCTCTCCAGCTACTCTCCAGCTACTCTCCAGCCTCCCTCATCCTACTCTAATGTCCCTCCTACCCTACCGCTCCAGCTGCTGCCGATCCCTCCCGTGACCCTCCGTCTTGGCTATTTGACTCCCCTTCTGCTTAATGTTAGGGTGATTTGGAAGCCATAATTTTCCGGGAGGGAATGTTCATGACAGCAGTGAAGCTCAGTATCGATTACGATGCATTTGAAGAAGGTAAGCGGATAGAGACGGAGATTGAACAATTGAGCAAAAGCCCCGAAGCCGCTGGAGTAAGCAGTCTGACGATTGGGGATTGGGGGCAAGCCTACGAGAACAGCTCGGAGGATGCCGTCCAGGCGCTGGTGAAGCACAGTGCAAGTTTCCCTGCGTTGCGCAAGCTTTTTATTGGGGAAATGGGGTATGAGGAATGTGAAATTTCGTGGATTACCCAAACGGACCTCTCTCCACTGCTTCCCGCTTATCCGGAGCTGCAGTCATTGACTGCGCAGGGCGGCACGGACTTGCGGCTGAGCCAACTGCAGCATGAGAAGCTCGAGGAACTGATTATTATAACAGGCGGACTCGGTAAAAATGTCCTGGCCGATATCGCCGCCGCCAATCTGCCTAATCTGCAAAAGCTGGAATTATATCTAGGCGTGGACAACTACGGCTTTGACGGCGGTCTGGAAGACCTGTATCCGCTGATCGAACCCGGAAAGTTCCCCAAGCTTACCTATCTGGGACTCAAAAACAGTGAAATCCAGGATGAAATCGCTGCAGCCTTAGCCGATGCACCTATTCTGGATCAGCTCGAGACGCTCGACCTGTCACTCGGAACCCTTAGCGATACCGGCGCCGAGGCGCTGCTCGCCAGCGGGAAGATCAAAGGACTAAAGCTGCTCAACTTGAGCCATCATTATATGTCTGACGGAATGATTCAGCGCTGGAAGAACAGCGGACTGCCTGCCGATGTCAGCGACCAGCAGAAAAGCGACGACGAGGATGACTGGCGTTATCCGTCGATCACCGAGTGATGCCACCCGTAGAGCCGCTGATTGTGTTCTGCAATCCCGGCGACAGGCGCTCGGAAGGCATCCAGCAGGCGCGAAGCCGCCTCGGCATGCCTCCGGCAGTCCTGATTCCGTACGCTGGGCTGTTGCAGGGCCAGCCGCTGGCTGATTTGCTGGAGCAGACGGGGTATAGGCTGGACATGCTACCGGTGCGGGAGCAGCCGCTGGGCGGAGTGTCCGGGCAGGCGGGGCAGCGGGTTGATGCAATGCAGGTACTGGATGCATTGCAGGGACAAGCAAAGGTGAATTCACCGGCACCGGACAGATTGCCGGAGCTAACAGAGCTGGCTGCCCAAGGCCGCGACATCAGCCGGCTGGCCATGCCGGCCGCATCTGCCCCCGCAGCGCCTGCCCCGGACACGGCCCCGCCGCTGCTGCGGCTGGAGTCGCCGGGCGGCAGCTTCGAAACCGAGCGCGCCCTGATCGCGCTCGGTGCACCGGATGCGCCAGACGCAGACGACTCGCTGCATCCTTACGGCGGCCAGCCGGACCTCCGTCCGCTGAGCTTCAAGGCGGCCGGCGCGCTCAAGGATATGCCCGGCGTGCTGCATCATCCGTCCCAGTGGTTCCGCGGCTACTGCCGGCTGCTGGCCCGGATTCAGCGTGAAGCCGCGCAGCTCCTGCCCTCCGCCCGCTGGACCAACCATCCCGGCGAGATCGCCGCGATGACCGATAAACGCCGGACGCAGCAGATTCTGGCCGCGGCTGGCGTCCCTATTCCCCGGCCGCTCAGGAGCAGCAGCGGACAAGCACCCGTGGACTACGCCTCCCTCCGCGGGCTGATGCTCTCGCAGCGGATGCACCGCGTATTCATCAAGCTGGCCAGCGGCTCAGCCGCATCCGGCGTCATTGCCTATCAGCTCCATCCGGCAACGGGAGCCGAGGTGGCGGTCACTACCATCGGGGTCGAGAGCTATATCACCCGCCCCCCGGTGTATTATAATTCCGGCAAGCTGCGGCGCTATACGGACTCTGCGCTCCTCGCCGGAATCATCAATTGGCTCTACCGCCACGGCGCCTATGCCGAGCAGTGGATTCCGAAGCCCGGCGCGGGCGGGCAATCGTTCGATATCCGCCAGCTGGTTGTTGCCGGTGTGGCCTGCCACTCGGTTGCACGGGTAAGCAGCACACCGATAACGAACCTGCATCTGCGCAGCCGCCGGATGACCCCGGCCGAAGCCGGTCTCACGGAGGACATGCAGGCAGAGGTACGGCATACGGCCGAGCAGTCTCTGGCTGCTTTTCCGCGTTCCTCCGTGGCGGGAATTGATGTACTCTTGGGGAGCACCGGGCGGACGTATACGGCGGATGTGAACCCTTTTGGCGACTTATTGTACGATGTGGAATACCACGGCTGCAGCACCTATGAATGGGAAATGAAACAGCTATCCGGGAGGAACCTGGCCCTATGACCGATATGAATGCCGTTGTCGGCACCCACGATATCTTAATGATTACGCTCGATACGCTGCGCTATGATGCCGCTGTTCTGGAGGAGGCCAATTGTCCCAATCTGTGCGGCAGCGGTTCCTGGGAAAAGCGGCATACACCCGGCAGCTTCACCTATGCGGCCCATCACGCCTTCTTCGGCGGATTCCTGCCCACTCCGGCCACTACGAATAAGGCTGAGCATGTGCGGCTCTTCCATTCCCGGAATACCGGCCTTGCGACGCATCCCCATACCTGGCTGTTCGATACGCCGGATATGGTGTCCGGGCTGGCGGCGGCGGGATATCAGACGGTGTGTATCGGGGGCGTCATCTTTTTCAGCAAAAAGGTTCCCCTCGCCCGTGTCCTGCCCGGTTACTTCCAGCATAGCTACTGGCGGATGACGTTCGGGGTGACGAACCCGCGCTCCACGGAGCATCAGGTAAATCATGCGCTCAAGATACTGAACAATACCGCGCTGGACCAGCGATTGTTTATGTTCATTAATGTCTCGGCGATCCACGGCCCGAATCATATGTTCCTGCCTGGGGCGAAGCGTGATTCTGTGGACAGCCAGCGCGCTGCCCTCCGCTATGCCGACGGTGAACTGGGGCGTCTGTTTGCTGCCTTCCGCGAACGCGGTAACCCTGTGTTCTGCCTGGCGTTCTCCGATCATGGAGAAGCTTACGGTGAAGACGGCTACCAGGGCCACCGGCTGGCGCATGAAACGGTATGGAATGTTCCTTACCGCGAATTTTTTATATAGCTGTACTATCCCGCAAAAGGAAGGAGAACGTATGACGTCAATCCGGCAATCCACTTATTACAAGAGCAATGACGGGCAACCTCCCTTCTCCTCCGGGGAGCTTCAGGAATGGACCGGACAGATTACGGCCAATCCTTACCGCAATTATCTCTATTCCTATCCGCACAAGACCGCTTACCGCGAGTTCGCGGCCCCCATTTCTTTAGAGGAACTGTGGCGGGACGAGCCTGCGGAGAGTTTCTTCTTATATATGCATATTCCCTTCTGCGGCGCACGCTGCGGCTTCTGCAACCTGTTCACCCTGCCCGATAAAAGAGCGAATGTCCACGCCGAGTACGTAGACGCGCTGGAACGGCAGGCGAAGCAGTGGGCTGCTTTTACCAGTCACAAACCTTATGCGCGCTTCGCCATCGGCGGCGGAACGCCAAGCCTGCTGGCTCCCGCGCAGTTGAACCGGCTGTTCGGCATTGCTGCGGATATCATGGGAGTGGATCTCTCAGCCACATCCATCTCCGTCGAAACCTCACCCGAGACGCTGACGGAGGAGAAGCTGTCGATTCTGAAGGAGCATGCCGTGGACCGGGTCAGCATGGGCATCCAGAGCTTCGTGGCCGCCGAGTCGGCTGCCATCTACCGGCCGCAGGACCCGGACGTGGTATACCGGGCGCTTGAGCTGCTGGGCAAATATGATTTCCCCATCCTCAATCTGGATCTGATCTACGGACTTCCGGGGCAAACGGTGGAATCATGGCTGTATTCGCTGAATCAGGCGCTGCTGCATGAGCCGGAGGAGATCTTCATCTATCCGCTCTACACCCGTGAGCATACGATTGTGAAGCCGGGCGATCTGCTGCGTCAGAGTGATATCCGCCATGAGTGCTATCAGGCTGCATGCCGGCTGCTGGCGGAGCATGGCTACCGCCAGTACTCGATGCGCAGGTTCGCCAAGGAGGATGCAGGAACCGGGAAGGATCTTCTGGATTACAGCTGCCAGGAGGAAGGCATGGTCGGCCTCGGCTGCGGCGCCCGTTCCTATACCCGGAATGTACATTATGCCTCCCGCTACGGCGTCAGCCGCAAAGCTACAGAGAGCATCATCGCTGACTATGTAGCAGCCGAACGTTATGATACTGCTGACTACGGGATTGTACTGAGCCTTGCAGAACAGAAACGGCGCTTCATTCTCAAAGCTATCCTGCATAGCGAAGGTCTCACCGTGGCAGATTACAGCAGGAGATTCGGTTCTGCGGTCCGGGAAGATCATCCCGAGCTGGGCCTGCTGGTACAGAGCGGCTTCGCCAAGGATGAAGAGGGCATCCTGCGGCTGACTCCGGATGGGCTCGGCTACTCCGATTCCATCGGGGACTGGTTCATCTCCGGCGAGATCAGGGAGCAGATGAAGGGGTTCATCCTGCCATGAAGGCGGTCCTCTACTACCGCGGCTCCCTCTCCTCCTGCAACTATGACTGCCCTTACTGCCCCTTCGGCAAAATAAAAGACAGCGCCGCTACCCTCGCCAAAGACCGTGAGCATCTTACGGCCTTCGTCCACTGGGTGTCGGAGCAGGGAGCGGCAGGCCACCGGCTGTCTATTTTCTTCAATCCCTACGGGGAAGGACTGACACACCGCTGGTACCGGGACGCGCTAATCACTCTATCCCATCTGGAGCATGTGGACAAAGTCGCCATCCAGACGAATTTGTCGGCCCGGCTTGATTTCACCGCAGAGCTGAATCCGGCCAAATCCGCCTTCTGGGCGACCTATCATCCCGGGCAGGTGAGTGAGGAACGGTTCCTGGCGCAGTGTATGACTGTATACGGGCAGGGCATTCCATTCAGCGTGGGCAGTGTAGGTGTTCATGGCGCTTTTCCGGCTATTGCCTCGTTGCGTGCCGCCCTGCCGGAGGATGTCTATCTGTGGGTGAACGCCTACAAGGACAAGCCGGACTATTATACCCCTGAGGATATAAGCTTTCTTAGCGGCATAGATCCTTATTTTCAGATCAATGCTGCGGACTATGACAGTCTCGGCAAACCCTGCAATGCAGGCAGCCATGTGTTCTATGTGCAAGGCCCGGGTCTCGTGAAACGCTGCTACAAGGACCGGGCTGTCATCGGCAACCTCTACCGCGACGGCCTCGAAGGTCTGACCGCGCAGCGGAGCTGCCGGATGAAGGTCTGCGACTGTTATATCGGCTATATTCATATGCCGGAGCTGGGCCTGGAGCAGATTTACGGCTCCGGATTGCTGGAGCGGATCCCTTACGGCGCGGAAGAGAGAATCCCAGACGAAATGAGGGAAATGGGGATTCAGCGGTGAGCGGGTTTGGGTTGGCAGATTGGGTTGGCAGATTCGATAGAATGGATACGGCGATGGATAGATACCGCTAAGGTCGGGCGAGTTCCAAACACACTTTCTCTTCTATATGTGTATTTCGTACAATTAAAAGAAGGATAAACACCGGATGTGTGCGGATAAGTGTATGCTGTACAACTGAAAATGGCCGAAGGCGCTCATTTGGGGAAAGTCTGTCCTTTTAGTTGTAGAAAGTGCAGCTATTAGACTGGAAAGACAATGGCTGGTGATTTTAGTTGTAGTAAATACAGTTATTGTCGGATGAGGTTCTTAGCTTCGAGCAGAAGTCTGGTTCTATCTCCTAGGCCGCTATTTCGAAAGAGTACCGTTCAATGGATAGAGCAAATGTGGCTACAATATGGCTACAATATGGCTACAAGGTGGCTACAATGAAGCGAAAAGTTACGGGAGGACAAAGCAATGACGGCTCAGCTACATGCTCAGACACAAACAGGGGTAACGATATGGCTCACCGGCCTGTCCGGGGCGGGCAAGTCCACGCTTGCCGCTCTGCTCAAGGACCGGCTGCAGGAGCAGGGCCGGGCAGTCGAATGGCTTGACGGTGATGAGCTGCGGCGCATACTGGGCCGGGGCCTTGGCTTCAGCCGCGAGGACCGGCTCGAGAATATCCGCAGGGCGGTCTATATCGCCGGCCTGCTGAACCGGCACGGCGTCGTCACCGTGGTCTCGGTGATCAGCCCTTATGCCGACATGCGCAGCTATGCCCGCGGGGAGCTGCCGGGGTTCGTGGAGGTCTATGTAGACTGCCCTCTCCCCGTGTGTGAAGCGCGGGATGTCAAAGGGCTTTACGCCAAGGCCCGCTCCGGTGAAATCCCGGCCTTCACCGGGATCTCCGATCCTTATGAGGCTCCGGACCACCCGGAGCTGAGGCTGCACACGGCAGAGCGTACCCCAGAGGAATGCGTGGAGGAAATGATAGACTGGCTTACGGAGAACCGGCTCTATCAGCCGTGGCGCTAAAGTTAGAGTTCGGACATTCTCCTGCTTCGCCTGCACTATGAGCATAATAGAAGGGAGACTTATAGCGTTTAGCCATGAGCCTCCCTTCTATTGATATGAAGCTCCCGTTCTTCTAACAAACCAGCTGCGTTGCCCAGGCATCCTCCACCGTTGCTTTACCGCGCCTCCTCTTACTCCGCCTCATCCTGCTTCATTATGTCTTACACAGTGATCATCAGCTGCTGCTTATTTCCGTGATTTGTTACTTTGACGGCGCTGCCAGGTTAGCCCTAGTGCTATCAAGATCACCATCCCCGCACCCGCTCCCACATATAGCAGCCAGGGTGCTGTTGCTGAATGGTTGTCTACAGGTACTGAAGGTGCATCACCTTCAGCGGTCTCTGGCGGAGCTGTCGGCGACCCGCCGCCGGTACCTGGCCCCAGCTCATTCAGATCTTCCTGCGCGTCAGCATACAGGGCAGTTCGGCTGCACAGGCTCGTAGTCAACTCACTCTGTTCTTCATCCCCCTTCGCTAGGTTTCCATCTGCTTCCGCTCCTCTTGCATAAACCATATAGCGTTCCCCCTCGGCGAACTCAAAGCCGCAGCTGTCTCCGGACTGCGCCGTATTTACGGTCACTTGATTACCCAAATCCCCCTTCCACCGGGCCCCCACCTGAAAGGTAACCTGCATGGGATCAGCACTGGATTGCATAATTCCGGATGGTTTGGTGACCGATATTACGGTGCCTTCAAACACAGCCGCACTGTCTTCCAGAGCCTCCAGCGGCGGAGCTGGTATGACACAAGAACAGGCATAGGTAACCTGCGGACGTACAGTCAGTAGTGTCATGGAGACAAGCAGGACGCACAGGATCATGAGCAAGACGCCCGGGATTCTTTTTATCGCAATCATCATAATCACTCTCCTTATTCCCCAGACGAAATTCCCAGAGAAAGGTTACTCTATAAACCATAAAATCCCATACCAGCTAAAAGGCACGCGGGAATAATAGGACAGTCAGCGTAATAACAGCTACGTGATAACGCCTGCGTCATGGGCATGTGATAGCAAGCTGCGACCAGACAGCTACGTGATAACGGCTGCATCATGAGCATGTGCTACCAGCTATGCCTGACGGATATATGATAGCGGCTGGCTCATCATGTCTGCAGGCTAACCCCCAATATTTACCCGCATCTACTTTCTGCATCTGCTCTTCGTATTTACTCTCTAAATTCACTCTCTATGTCCACCCTCCGCCTCGATCTCCCGCGCAATTGCGGTCAGCTGCCGCATCCCTTCGCGCAGCAGTGCTTCGCTGGCGAAGGAGTAGCTGAGGCGCAGCCAGGACTTCATCTCGCCCAGCGGATCACAGATTTCACCGGGAACGAAGGAGATAGACTGCTCCATACAGCGTACAAACAGCGTATCTACGGACACTGTGTCCGGCAGCTTCACCCACAGGTTCAGCCCGCCCTGCGGCGCTGTCCATTCCCAGCCGGTGGCTGCAAGCTCCTCCTCCATAATCTCCTTATGCACCTGAAGCGCGATCCGCAGCTTGCCGAGATGCTGCTGCAGGCGCGGCGAGGTGTAGTAGTGGAGAAATATCTTCTGATTCAGCAGCGGCGTCCCGTTGTCCGCCAGCGACTTGGCGGCAATCAGCCGCTCCATGAACGGATAACGGCAGGCTACTGCGCAGATCCGCAGCCCGGGGGCCACGTACTTGCTGAAGCTGCTGATATAGATGACCCAGCCTTCGGTATCATAGGCAAAAAACGGTGCCGGCGGTTCCTCCTCAAAGTGCATATCACGGAACGGATCATCCTCCACCAGCAGGCAGCGGTAGCGCTCCGCCAGCTCAACGAGCAGCTTGCGCTGCTTAGCCGGCACCGTATAACCCGTCGGATTATGGTGCGTCGGGTTAATATAGAACATCCGCGGCTTATGCCTGCGCATCAGTTCTTCGACCGCCGCCAGATCATACCCCTGGGGCGAGATCTCCACCGGAACCAGCCGCGCGCCTGCCCGGCGGAAAATATCCAGCGCCACACTATAAGTCGGACGCTCCACCAGCACGGCATCCATCGGGCCGAGCATGATTCCGGCGATCAGATTGATCGCCTGCTGCGCTCCCGAAGTAATCAGCAGCTCGCGGGCCGACAGCTGCAGCCGGTACCGGTCATGGAAATGGCTGCTCAGCGTAGCGCGCAGCTCCTCATCCCCCTGCACGGTGGAATAGGTACCCATGACCTTCGGGTAGAGGTCGAATACTTTTTTGACATAATCGGACAGGAACAGGTTGGGCAGCAGACCCGGATCAATCAGCGCTTGAGAGAACTGGTAAGTCACCGGCTTCCGCTGAATATCAGACATCGGACTCTTGACCGTATACCCTAATACGGCTGCCCCCTCCTCCACCGAATTGGCCAGCCGGCTGCCCGGCGATACATAATAACCGGATTTGTCTTTGACATACAGCATACCGTTCTCCGTAAGTGCCCGGTAAGCCTTAAATACCGTCAGCCGGTGGACACCCAGCTCATCCGCCAGCAGCCGGATCGACGGCAGCTTGTCATGGGGCTTCCACTCCCCGCGCCCGATCCGATTCGCCATGAACTCATAGACTTGGCGGAACAAGGGATTACTTTGCTCTGCTCCCACTGACTTCTTCATATACCCCCGCCCTCTCCACAATATACTCACAGCCGCCCCGCTGCCCACAGCTCACCGCTCGCCGCTCACTCCTGCGCACACTTTCGCCAACTGCTCTTTGCCCTATTGTACAGCATTCCGCCCGGCAACTGTTCTGTGTTCCGCAATCTGTTCTGCGCCTATGAGGATATGATTAACAGAATACTTCAAGAGATTGCCACATTACCACCACAAAGGGGCACGGAAACATGATTATGTTAGCTTATTCACTGGTCTGTCTGATCTTCGGCACAACCTTTCTCGCGATCAAAATCGGCGTAGACGCCGGAGCGCCGCCGTTCTTCTCTGCGGGACTTCGTTTTTTCACGGCAGGGGCGGTGCTGTTCCTGTTCATGGTAGTGAAAGGCAAAGCCAGCTTCTCGCTGCTACTGCGCAAGGAAATGCTGTTCACCGGAGCAACGCTGACCTTCGGCACCTTCGCCGCACTTTACTGGGCCGAGCAATATGTATCCTCCGGACTTGCGGCCGTATTATCGGCAACCGGGCCGATGATGATTCTGCTGATGCAGATGGCTTTTCTCCGGCAAAAGGCTCCTGGCTACTCGCTGTTCGGCTGTATCATCGGCTTCACCGGCGTACTGCTGCTTGTGCTGCCCAGCCTTGCGGCTGATGTCACTCCGCTCTGGCTGATCGGCTGTGTTGTCGTCCTGATCGGAGAAATCTGCTATGCGGCAGGTGCGATCTACTCCAAAAAAGTAACCACTACCTTCTCCGGAGTATCACCTGTGGCACTGAATGCGGCCCAGATGATGTACGGCGGAGCGTTATTGTTCATCATATCGCTGATTACCGAGCCGCTGCATCCCTCCTTCCTGCTATCGTTCAAAACCGCAGGCTCCCTGCTCTACCTGACCGTTGTCGGCTCCATGGTTGGTCATACCCTGTTCTACTGGCTCGTCTCCAAGACGAATCCCGTCTTTCCGTCAACCTGGCTGTATATCTCTCCGCCGATTGCCGTCGGGGTGGGCTTCCTGTTCTATAACGAGACGGTAACCTGGGTAACGCTGCTTGGTGTATTCACCATTATCGCTGGCACGGTCCTTGTGAATGCAGGCGCGCTGAAGCAGCTGATTTTCAAACAAAAACCGGCAATACCCGTACTACATAAAACAAGTATTGAAGCTCTTCCGCAGGAGTAGCTCTGCCCGTGCCAAACAAAAACAGCCTGGACCCTGATCAAAGGGCTCCGGGCTGTTCTGTTGTCTTTATATATGGCTCAAATATGGCTCAAGCACCATGAACCTTAATGCTGCTCCACAGAGCTGAAATACAAATTCAGCGGCAATTCTTCATCACTCTGGTTACTGTTCGATATCCTGTAGGTGATAAACAGCTTGTTCTCACCCTCGCCGTATGCCCAGGATTCTTCGATTGAGCCTGTCAGCGGCTTAAGCGGAAAGGCCATCCGGTCAATAGATTGAACGGATTGCTCGACTTTGTCAGTCTCTTCAGCGTCCGCAGGTTTGTATTGGTCCAGAAAAGCACGCACCAGCTCTCTTGCATCCTCATAACCGCTGTCCGATCTGGGGAAGACCGTCCCTATCCGGTACCCAATGATTGTACCCGTTGTAACATCTGCCGTAATCTGCTGGATGAACTCCATTGGATTGACGGTCAGGATCTCATCCTGCATGATTGTACCCAAATTCGGATCAAATTCCCCAACAGCATCCGTAACTTCCAGAACGGCAAGCCCGTCTTCGAGCGGCTGGTTGAACACAGCCCTGTGCCCTTCCACCTGTGTGAACAATTCTGCGTACTTCGGGGTGTCCTTGCTGCATCCGGCAGATAACAACGTTAGGATGACTATCCCGCATATGAGAACGAAGCATGATTTCCTCAAATGAATACACCTCCTTGCCTGATCAAACCTTACCATACATGTGAGGAAAGAGCATTAAATAAATACCATATATTAGAATATTATTGCTTCTCCTTAACGAAATTCTGATTATGCTACCTATTTTTTCATAAAATCATTATATATGACGTATTATATATTGCATTCATGATCATTATTGCGTATTATATAACCAAGTTAGAGGATTTATTTTCAAACAGGACGTCTGAATGAAGAGGGGGAATCGGCGCACGGTGCTCCTTTTCTGCCAAGGGAGTGCCTGTATCTATAACGTAAACCGGAAAGTGGAGGAAAACTGTGATCGAACTGACAACCCGGCAATTGCAAATTATTGAGATTGTGAAAAAAAGAGCGCCGATTACCGGAGACCAAATCGCGGAAAGCCTGGGCCTGAGCCGGCCGACCATCCGGGGGGACTTGTCCATCCTGGTTATGCTCGAATATGTCGATGCGAAGCCGAAGGTCGGTTATTTCCCCGGTACCAAAGCCGCAGCGCGCCATAACAGCCGGGGGCTGCTGCAGGATACCAAGGTTAGCGATATCCAGAGCATCCCGGTCATTATCCGCGAGAATACAACGATTCAGGACGCTGTAGTTACACTGTTTCTTCAGGATGTCGGTACGCTGATCATTTGTGATAGCGACGGCAAGCTGACCGGTGTCGCCTCGCGCAAGGACTTCCTGAAGGTCACGCTCGGTAATCCCGGAGCGGTAACCATGCCTGTGAGCATGGTCATGACCCGCCAGCCCAAGGTAGTAACTGTTTCGCCTGATGACACGGTGCTTGACGCCGCGCAGCGCATGATATACCACGAGGTAGACAGTCTGCCGGTAGTTGTTCCCCGCAGCGGGGAAGGGTCCGGCCCAGGTCTGGACGTAGTAGGGCGGCTCACGAAGACTTCCATCGTGAAGCTTCTCCTCGAGCTTGAAGCCAAAGGATAATGGAGGAATCGATAGAGCATGGAGCCATCCACCCATTACATTACGATATGCTCGGATTCTATTGGAGATACGGCGGAAGCTGTCGTGCAGGCCGTCATTCACCAATTTCAGAATCAGCGTGTCACGATCAGAAGATACGGCAATGTCAGACATGAAGATGAACTGCGCAAATTAATGGAAGAGACCGCCCAGCTTCAGGGTTTCGTAGCTTATACCCTGGTCCAGCCGGAGCTGCGGGAGATGATCCGCGAGGAGGCGGTCCGCCTCGATCTGCGGATTGTGGATATTATGGGCCCGATGATGCAGGCCTTCATCGATACCTTCGATGATGCTCCGGAGGCCAGGCCCGGACTGCTCCATCAGCTGGATGAGGAATATTTCAGCCGGATCGAGGCGATTGAATTCACCGTCGCCTGTGATGACGGACGTGATCTCGGGGCCATGCTTAAGGCAGATATTGTTCTGCTCGGCATGTCCCGCACCTCGAAGACACCGCTCAGCATCTTTCTGGCTCACCGCGGTAAGAAGGTGGTGAATTATCCGGTTGTCCCGGAGGTCGGTCCGCCGCAGCAGCTGCTGAGCCTGCCGCCCAACCGGATCATCGGACTGACCATGAAGCCGGAGTACATGCTGAAGATCCGCTCTGAGCGGCTGAAGATGCTGGGTTTGCCTACCGGCTCGCAATATGCCAGCCTCGAACGCATTACAGAAGAGATGGAATATGCGGCAACACTGTTCGCCAAGCTGGGCTGCCCGGTTATTGATATTACGGATAAGGCGATTGAAGAAACCGCCGGCATTATCATGGGATATATCTAATCTAACTATTCTAACTACACTGGAGGGAATCATTATGGAACGCGAATTGGCACTGGAAATTGTACGGGTCACTGAATTGGGTGCTTTATCCTCAGCACGCTGGATTGGCCGGGGCGACAAGAATGCGGCAGATGATGCTGCCACAACCGCAATCCGTTCCATGTTCGATTCTGTCTCCATTGACGGAACCGTGGTGATCGGCGAAGGCGAGATGGATGAGGCGCCGATGCTCTATATCGGAGAACGTGTCGGTAACCAGAGCGGCCCTTCAGTCGATGTAGCGGTAGATCCGCTGGAAGGGACCGAGGTCGTCGCCTGCGGACTGCATAATGCACAGTCGGTGATTGCAATTGCTGACAAGGGCAGCCTGCTGCATGCGCCGGATATCTATATGGAGAAGCTGGCCTGCGGACCGGAGCTGGCCGGTAAGCTAAGCCTGGACGAACCGGCCGAAGTAACGCTGCGCAAAGCCGGCATGATCACCGGCAAAGCGCTCTCCGAGCTGACGGTGATGGTGCTGGACCGCAAGCGGCATGAAGGCTTAATCAGCATCCTGCGTGAAGCAGGCGTGCGCATCAAGCTGATCAATCACGGCGATGTCGCCGGGGCAATAGCCGCTGCGCTGCCGGACAGCGATGTAGATCTGTACATGGGCTCCGGGGGAGCACCGGAAGGTGTCCTCGCCGCCGCCGCACTGCGCTGCCTGGGCGGCGAGCTTCAGGGCAGGCTGCTGCCCGAAGGCCCCTTCGAGATGCAGCGCTGCCTGCAGATGGGCCTGGACAATCCGGCACGGGTGCTGTCCATGGAGGATATGGTCGGCACCGGCGATGTCATCTTCGCCGCCACCGGGGTAACCTCCGGCGAGTTCCTCAGCGGCGTCCGCTTCATCGGCAAGGAACGCGCCGAGACCCATTCGGTGATCATGCGGGCGCAGAGCCGCACGATCCGCTACATCCGCAGCATTCATTTCCTGCCGGGCAAGGACATCCCGGAGGTCATTCCGGCCAGAGCCAATGCGGCCTTTATGTAGGATCTGGATATACAAAAGGGTTTCCGTGAAGTCCGGCTGGACTTCACGGAAACCCTTTTATTATCTCGCTGACACAGTTCCATGCTTAAAGTGACGGCAAAGCCGTTCCCATTAGCTTTAGCTTTTATGACAAATTCCGTCATCTAGCCTGTCAGCACGTCATAACGTCCCTGATTCTTACCGGCTGCGGCTGTGGTCTCTCAGCAGCTCGTCACTGCCGTCCACCTTCACCTCACCGCTCTTGTTGACCCGCGCTTCCTCGCGTCTGACCGTATCCTGTACCTGCTCGGTTCCCTGAACCTCACGTTTGTGAATTCCGACTTCACCGGTATCGACCGTATTCTTGCGGACCTCCACCTGCTCCTCGCTCACCGGGACATTGATCATTTTCTGCTCTTCAATGATCTCCTTGTGTACGTTGACCTCACCTGTCTGCACCTTGTTCTTGGATACATCCAGCTGTTCTTCACGCAAACGCAGCTTGCGGTCTTCATCCAGATCATTGGACCTGCCAGTTCGTGTATGATCCAGCGTCCCGTCTATGCCATTCGCTGTACCGGAATATACATCTCCCGTCATTCCCGGCCGGTTCACATCATCCAGTGCTCTTGTCCCCGGGAGATCATGCTCCGTTGCCGAATTCATCGTATCCAGCCCTGTATCATCCCTGCCTTCAAGACCCGAGCCGTTGAACGCGGCATCCACGGTATCTGTTACCGAATGACGTGCGGTATCCGCAGCATCGCCGGTTGTATTAGGATCATCCATATAACGGTCTGCGTTCGCTGAATTATGGTTGCGGAATATCGAGTATGCATCACTTTCCCGCGTGTTATCTGTATCAACCATAACCAGAATGCGCCCTTCATCCACATAATTGTCATAACTCTCCGCTTCATCCTCCGGAATACCCAGCCCGATCAGACCGCCCACAAGCCCGCCTGTTCCTGCACCTACGGCTGCTCCCGTCAATGTCGCGGCAATTGGTCCCGCAGCAATAATAGGCCCGATCCCCGGTATCGCCAGCGCGCCGATGCCTGCCAGCAGCCCGGTGACACCGCCGAGTATACCGCCTGTTGCTGCACCCGATGCCATGCCCTCAGGCGCCTTGGTTCCTGTCTCATCACTGATCGCTTCAACATCCCGTTTATTTCTCGCTATCACTGAGATATCCTCTGTCAGAAACCCGTGACTTTTCAAGTCTTCAATGGCCCGTGAAGCTTCATGCTCGGTATAGAATACACCTACAATTTTCTTATTCATAACGATTCCCTCCTGGTAGCTTATTTTGTGAATAAGGATTGGTCTCACTTTAACTTTCACATCCCTTACTTAACCAAACAGGCATCCGCGAAACTGATATTTTATAAAACTGTAAACGTAACCTCAAAATTATTTATGAAACAGGAAATAATCCGGGAAATAATTCCCAAGCGCATTTTCTCCTGCATCCCGGACACATTTTACTCATATTTCCCGTTTCGGAGTCAGCATAGATCACATCCAATTATCCTCCTCATGGCATTTATTAAGCCTTTTAGAACAATGGGCTCAACCACATTACAGCACCGCCAAAAGAGACTATACTCCTCATAAGACAGGTCAGCCACTCAGATATCATTTAGGGGGAACCGCGATGAATATGCGTTTGAAGGTGCTCAAGAAGCATTTACTTTTCTGCTGCAGCGAACACTGCAATAACCAGGATGTCGAAGAGGTCATGCAGGAATTCAAAGAGCAGATGGTGGAACACGGGATTAACAAAACGGTCAAAATCAACAAAACCAGCTGCCTCGGCCTATGCGGCAACGGCCCTTTTGTCATCGTGTATCCTGACGGAATCTGGTACTACAATGTAACCACCGATGATGTGGCGCGCATTGTGGAGGAGCATCTGGTGAACGGGGTGCCCGTGGAAGAGCTCGTTATGCTCAAAATGGAAGCCTGACCCTGCCGAAACTCCGGCATCTGTGTTATGAAATATGTACGTAAGGTCCCCCTCCCTTTCAGCGGAGCCGGGACTTTTTGCGGTGTATCTGCCTTGGGGTCACCGTAAAGTACCTGAGCAATTCATCGAAGCCAGAGCCTCACTTTATGGGGTTATTTTGCGGTTGATCAGCCTTGGTGAAACTGATGTATAATGGGGAATATACGCTTTTTAGGCAAAGAACACTCCCTATACAGGAAAGAGGCTGAAGCATGGCCATATTCAAATATAATTCCCATCGTCCACACCGCACCAGTCCCGATCTCCATCTCCATTATTGGGGACAGGAGCAATGCGCACCCGGCCATTCCGTCGGACCCGGGGTCCGTGATTTGTACAAAATCCACTTCATTCACGAAGGCACCGGCAAAGTCGTTGTCGGGGAAGCGAGCCACACGCTGGGGGCAGGACAAGCCTTCCTCACCTATCCCCATGTTGTGACGCATTATGCCGCAGACCCGGACAGTCCCTGGACCTACTCATGGATTGCTTTTACCGGAGAAGAAGCCGGATATCTGCTGTCGCGGACGTCGCTGTCGCCGGAGCAGCCGGTGTTCCCGATGGATCAAGAGCTCATGCCGTCTCTATTCGAGAAGCTGTCTGAAGCCGCTGATTGCCAGGATATGCTGGATCTGCCGCTCAAGGTAATCCTCTATGAGTTCTTCTCCCTGCTGCTGCGCACGGTTCCGGCCACTGCCAACCTGGTGATTCCGCGTCAAAAGAGTGTCTATGTCGAGCAATGCCTCCACTACCTGCATGCCCATTACTGTGAGAATGTCACCGTGGAGAGCATGTCCGCTTCCTTGAAGCTGGACCGCAAGTATCTGTCCACGCTGTTCAAACGGACGATCGGTCTGCCGCCGCAGCAGTATCTGCTTAATTTCCGGATTGCCAAGGCCTGCGAATTGCTGACCGAGACCAGCTGCACCATCGGCGAGATCTCGCATTCGGTCGGGTATCAGGATGCACTGCTCTTTTCCCGTATGTTCAAAAAGGTTAAAGGCTGCCCCCCCAAAGAATACCGCATCCGCCACACGGATACTGACATTGTTCTATAAACTTCATCCATGCTGACATACGATTATCCCCACGGATTCGCTACAATAAGGACGTGCCCTGCCCTGAGAAGCAAACGCTAACATTCCCCGGATAGGGAGCGCCAGTTTGTACACATTAATCACAGAACACACTAACCAACAAATTACAGGAGGAATAATATGTATACCGCTAGTCCTGAACGCTATGACACTATGAAATATAACCGCACCGGCCGCAGCGGCCTGCTGCTCCCGGCGATTTCGCTTGGACTCTGGCATAATTTCGGCGGCAACGATGTGTTCGAGAACGGCCGGGCCATGGTCCGCCGCGCTTTCGACCTGGGGATTACCCACTTCGATCTCGCCAATAACTACGGTCCGCCCGCAGGCACCGCCGAAGAGAGCTTCGGGCAGATTCTGAAGAAGGATCTCGCCGCGTACCGCGATGAGCTGATCATCTCCAGCAAAGCCGGCTACTATATGTGGCCCGGCCCGTACGGCGAATGGGGCTCCAAGAAGTATCTCGTGTCCAGTCTCGATCAGAGCCTGAAGCGGCTCGGCCTGGATTATGTGGATATCTACTATCACCACCGTCCAGATCCGAATACGCCGCTCGAAGAAACCATGTCTGCACTGGATCTGTTAGTACGCCAGGGCAAAGCGCTGTATGTCGGTATTTCGAACTACAAGCCTGAAGAGGCGCGTGAAGCCGCGCAGATTCTCCGCCGTCTCGGCACTCCCTGCCTGATTCATCAGCCGAACTATTCGATGATGTCACGCTGGATCGAAGACGGGCTGCAGGATGTGCTGGCTGAAGAAGGCATCGGCACTATCGCCTTCTCTCCGCTGCAAAAGGGTATCCTGACCGACCGTTACCTGAACGGCATTACCGCGGACTCCCGCGCAGCCGGACCAAGCGTATTCCTCTCCGAGAAGGAAATCACGGCCGAGGTGATCGCCAAGGTAAGCAAGCTGAACGATATTGCCGCAGCCCGCGGACAGAAGATGTCCCAGCTCGCCTTATCCTGGGTACTCCGCGGCGGCAAAGTGACCTCCGCCCTGATCGGCGCGAGCAAAGTCAGCCAGATCGAAGATGCTGTAGCTTCCCTGAATGCGCCTGAGCTGAGTGCAGAAGAGCTGGAGCAGATTGAGAACATTTTACGCGGATAACCCAAGCGCCTGGAAGACTGTAAGACAACTTCTATTCATACTTATGACGGCAATCCTACACGCCCGGCTGACAGTCAACGGCGGCAGGATTGCCGTTTTTGCGCACAGATAAGAATGTATATGCTTCACGCAATAAATGTTCCTTATCTTTCTCGCTGAAACGGATACCGTCCTTTGAAGGACGGTGTAGCCGTTTCCACTTGATCCTGATGATATAATAGACACAATTACAGTAACGAAAGGACGTCAGGTCAGATGAACACTAACCGTTTGGGACAATCTGATTTATATGTAAGCTCTATGGGCCTCGGCTGTATGTCGCTAGGGACGGATGAGGCGAAGGCTGCTGCTATTATTCACGAGGCGCTTGATCACGGAATCAATTTCCTGGATACCGCCGATCTCTACGATGAAGGCCGCAATGAGGAAATCGTCGGCCAGGCGATCCGGCACCGCCGTGCAGATGTAATTCTGGCCACCAAAGTGGGCAACCGCAGAATTCCCGGTCAAGAGGGCTGGAGCTGGGATGCTTCCAAAGCCTATATCCGCTCGGCGGTGAAAGAAAGTCTGCGCAGGCTGCAGACCGATTATATCGATCTGTATCAGCTGCATGGGGGAACACTGGAGGATGAGATTGACGAGACGATCGAAGCCTTTGAGGAGCTGAAGCAGGAAGGGGTCATCCGCTATTACGGGATTTCCTCCATCCGGCCGAATGTCATCCGGGAATATGTGCAGCGCTCAGGAATTGTCAGCGTGATGAGCCAGTACAGCATTCTCGACAGACGCCCGGAGGAGAGTATCCTTCCGCTGCTGGCCCGGGAGGGCATCAGCCTGATTGCGCGGGGACCGCTGGCCAGCGGCATCCTGACAGAACATGGCCGCAGCAAGGCGAAGCGGGCATATCTGGACTATACTGCCGCGGAGCTGTCAGAGCTGCACGGCCAGCTGATGCAGCAGACTACCCTCACCCGTACCTTGACACAGACAGCGCTGCAGTATCCGCTGGCCGAGCCGGCCGTTGCCGCTATTATTCCCGGAGCGAGCAGCCTTGCGCAGCTGCGGCAGAATGTTGCATCCGCTGCCTCACCGCCGCTCTCTGCGCTTGAGCTAGAGGCTGTCCGTAAGGTGAGCAAGGCAGGACGGTATACACTGCACTTGTAGAGTTGAATGTTTACAAAGCCAAAGAAGCTGCCTTTGAAGCTGCAGGAAATCTGCAGTCATTGGACAGCTTCTTTTTTCATACATCCGGGGAACAAGTTTGAATTACAGCAATAAATCCGGTTAACCCTGCTTTCTCTTCTTAACGATCCATATAATCACCGAAGCGGCAAATACCAGGGCAGTAATGAGCCATGTCAGCAAAAAAGCCATACCCAGTCCAATATTCGCATCGAGCGCGTCTCTCCGGCTCTCCAGCACCAGCATTACCGCGAGCGGCGCCCCGCTGGCTGCCAGCAGAACCGTCATACTGTAACGGGCAAAATTCGTCCGTTTGTGAATTGCAGCATACAAGCTTATGAAACCAGCAACCAGAAGTACAAATGTCAGCAAAGCTTCCCAGGTTAGTCTGTCCATCCATTCACACCTTCCATCTTCAAGCTAGCGCTCTATGAATCGCTGGGATAACAGCCAGTATAGCTGCTTTGGGAAGCAGACGCAAATGGTGCGAAGTTTCCATTCCAATACGAAAAACCGCCTGGTGTCCATGGCACCATAGGCGGTCTGATTATTGAGAATCAAATCCTTCATCCGCCAAAAAACGTTGTAATATACACCATCGCCAGCAGGCCGAATATAAACGAATAAGTTGAAGGCCGCTCATACCCGTGGCCGTGGCTCTCCGGGATCAGCTCCTTATAGACAATGAAGAGCATCGCTCCGGCCGCGAAGGCCAGCCCGTAACCGACTACATTCTGCACATAGCTGGCTGTAAAATACCCGATAACCGCAGACACCATCTCCATCAGGCCGGTCAGGGCAGCAATAGTCAATGCCTTGCGCCGGGTCGCGCGGGCATTCATCAGAAACACTGCCAGGATCAGGCCTTCCGGCATATTCTGGGCTCCGATTGCAATAGCCACCATGGGACCCAGGCTTGCCTGTTCACTCGCATAGCTGAAGCCCGTACTGAGCCCCTCGGGAATATTATGGATGAACAGCGCGATCATCACGAGCAGCGCTTTGGAATCCAGATTACTGAGACCGGGCTTGTTCTCCACATCAATATGCGGAATATGACTCTCGATCAGATCAAGCAGAAGCACCCCGGTAATCAAGCCAAGCGTAAGGGCGATGATTCCCGACTCTTTGATCGCCTGCGGCATCAGCCCGAAGGTGGTCGCTGACACCATAATTCCGGCGGTGAAGGCAACCAGAACATCCTTCCACAGCTCTGACAGCCGCTTCACGAACAGGATGGGAATCACGCCAAGCACCGTAGCCATTGCAGATAAAAAGCTGCCTAGAAGTGCACTCGCCAAGTCTTCAACCCCTTTTGTGGACAGGACCTATAGACAAGCTTATGCTTTCGGCAGCTTTAATTATAACCAGGCTTCCATTATTTACTTTTTATACAGATCGCACTGGTGGAATTTACGTTAGAGCTGCTCTACAACTCCATAGGAGTTACGTTAAGCGTTCAAAGCGCCCAAACGAGAGTTCAATTGCATTTTGCACAATAAATCAGCTCCATATCTACGTAAAAACTGCATCTGTTGTATTCTGTACAGCAGAATCCAGCAGTAAAGGGGTTATGGAGCCAAACTCCAGAAATCAAATGTATGAAATACAATAGAAAGAGTTTTAACCCCAAATAAGTTGAGTTCTACTGTACTAAATACAATCATCCTCCAATGAAGATCTATCTAGAACTACTCCAGCTTCGCGCATTTCTCAAACCATTGGTCTACCCGCCGGCCGATAGACGAATCGGACACGGTCTGAATCTTTCCTTGCTCAAAAACCACCTTCCCGCCCACGACTACTGTCCGGATCGCTCCCGGCTGCATCGCATAGACCATGTTGGCGAATAATTCCTGCTTCGGAGCCAGCGACAGATCGTGAATGTCAAGCGCTGCAAAGTCAGCATGCTGCCCGATATCGAGCGAGCCCACCGGCAGCCGTAGAATCCCACCGGCACTCCGGGTGCCCATACGGTACACCTCCCCGGCGGTGATGCAGGTGCCGTCCAGCCGGCTGACCTTCTGCAGCAGCGCGCACATGCGCATCTCCTCATACACACTGATCCGGTTGTTGCTGCAGCCTCCGTCGGTCCCGAGTGTTACTCTGACGCCTGCCTTCAGCAGGTCGGGAATACGGGTCACACCGTCAGCCAGGAACATGTTGCTGGACGGGCAATACGCCAGTGACCCGTGTCTAGCACCGATTAGCTCAATCTCGGATTCTTCCAGCCAGACCAGATGAATTGCAATCATCCGCTCGTCGAGCACGCCCAGGGAATCCAGATAATGCACAGGCCGCAGGCCATAGTCACGCTGGATCTCTTCTACCTCGAACATTTCTTCAGCCACATGGATATGAAAAGGAGTATCCAGCTCCATGGCCAGCTTATGCCCGGCCTTAATCATCTCCGGTGAAGCCGCATGCGGACTATGCGGAGCCGGATGCACCGTAACCATGGGATTGCCCTGATACTTCTTGGCTAATAACCGGGTACGCTCCACAGCCTCCGGAACCGTCTCCCGGTAAGCCAGCGGCGCCCCGGTCCAGTCATACATGGTACGGGCAAATACAAGCCGGATACCCAGATCACCCGCAGCCCGGATTACGGCTTCATCATAGGCAGTTCCGCCGTTATGCACATAGAAGAAATCGCAGACTGTCGTGATTCCGTAGCGCAGCATCTCCCCGAAAGCAAGCAGCGCACCGGTATAGATGGCTTCTTCATCGAGAAGCGGCGTGTACTTGTACAGGGCCCGATCCCGCCATTCCAGAAACGGCTTATCAATTGCAATCCCGCGCAGCAGGCTCTGGAAGGAGTGATTATGTGAATTAACGGTGCCGGGAACGATCGCTCTGCCCTCCCAGGGGATGTGCCTGGCGTCGGGATAGCGGCGCAGCAGCTCCTCACGCTCTCCCACATCCGCAATTATCCCGTTCTCTACCAACAGCGCGCCTTTCTTCTTGAATTCGTCCTGCGTGTACAGAACATCTGCTGAATATATTTCGCGCATGGTTTGATCCTCCTAACGGCTTAGTTGCTCATCGAGTGCCAGAATAGACTGCAGCAGTAAATTGCCCGCCTTCTCAATATCCGCTATCCGGCTCTCTTCTTCCGGGCAGTGGCTTTTACCGCCCAGGCTCGGAACGAAGAGCATTCCTGCGCGGGTCAGCGAAGCCATATGGGTCGCATCATGCCCCGCCATACTGCCCAGGTGAAGGGCAGAAATCCCCAGGGCCTCCGCCTGTACAGCACTCACATCCATGATCAGCGCATCCATTGGCTGCGGTGCCTGATCCAGAATCAGCCGCCGCTCCAGAAGTAGACCTCTGCTCCCGGCAATAGCCTGAGCCTGCTCGCCCCAGGTCTCTATCAGTTCCTGAATACGCTGACGCGTCTCCCCTCTGGCCTCCAGGTGAAAGACTACCTTCTCCGGAATAATATTGGCGGCATTCGGTTCATTGCTGATCCGGCCAATCGTGCCTACGGCTTCATCCGCCGGATGCTTCCGGCAGACCGCTTCGAACGCCAGCATCATCTCTGAGGCGCCCATCAGCGCATCCTTCCGGTCAGCCATCAGGGTTGTCCCGGCGTGATTGGCTTCTCCCGTAACGGTAATTTCTTCGCGATATATCCCCGTGATGGCAGTCACGATCCCCACTGGAATGTCACGGTCCAGCAGCCGTTTGCCTTGCTCAATATGGACTTCAAGATAAGCAGCAAGCTCCGCCGGGTCTCTCCGGCAGTTCCCGAAATGCTCAGGATCACCGCCGGCCAGCAGCAGCGCCTCCGTCAGCAGCTCCCCACGTTCATTGCGCACTCCGGTAAGATCACTCCGGCTGAGCTTTCCCGCGACCGCCCGGCTGCCGAACGTGGATAGTCCGAACGGATTGGGTTCTTCCGCACTGAAGGAGACCAGCTCCAGCGGATGGCGGGTACTGGTCTTATTCTCTTCCAGTACTGTCATTACTTCCAGCGCCAGCAGAACCCCCAGCGCACCGTCATATTTACCGCCGTTCGGGACCGTATCGATATGGGAGCCGAATGCGATGACGGGAAGGCTGCGATGTGCTCTGCCGGAAACGCCGAAGCCACCGGCAGCTGCGGAATCTCTTGAAGGATCTGAACCCTCCACTCCAGCCATATTTCCTGAAACCTCTGAATCTCCGGAAACCTCTGGATATTCCATAGCATCCGAGACTCCGGATGCATTCCCCTCTCCCGCCCCCCTCCGGGTTGCCCAGATATTCGCCGCTTCATCTACCCTGACCCTCAGCTGCAGAGCCTGCAGCTTACTCTTGAGCCACTGCCGTGCGGCCAGTTCAGCCTCAGTGAAGGTCGTCCGGTCCAACCCTCCGGTCTCCTCATTCAGGCCAAACTTGCCCAGCTCCCGGATGTTATTCTGCAGACGGTCCGCATTTATCCGCAAGGATCTCATCACCATACCCTCCGTCCGTTCTGAATGACTGCCTCACCCTTCTTGAACACGGTATCCACCAGATTTACCGCATAATGGTACTGAAGGTAGAGAACGTTCGGTGCATCGAACATCACCAGATCCGCCTGTTTGCCAACCTCAATACTGCCGATCCTATCAGCCCGGCCAAGGGCATGTGCCGCGTTGATTGTACAGGCCGTCAGCACCTCCGCCGGAGTCATGCCCATCGTCAGGCAGGCCAGATTCATAATAAACGGCAGCGATTCCGTCGGGGAGGAGCCTGGATTGCGGTCGGTCGACAGCGCGACAGGCACACCGGCATTGATCATGGCCCGGGCATCGGCCGGCTTCGCCATCAGGAAGAAGGCTGTGCCGGGAAGCAATACGGCGATTACCCCGTTCTCCGCCATTGCCTGTATGCCAGCTTCGGAAGCATGCAGCAGATGATCCGCTGTCACTGCCCCCAGCTCGGCGGCCAGCTCCGCTCCTCCGCAGGAGACAATCTCATCGGCATGAAGCTTGGGCTTCAGCCCCCAGCTCCGGCCTGCCTCCAGAATGTCCCTTGACTGCTCCACCGTGAATACTCCCTCTTCGCAGAACACATCACAGAACTCCGCCAGCCCCTCCCGGGCCACCGCCGGGATCATCTCTTCAATTACACTGCGGACATATCCATCTGCATCGCCGCGATATTCCACCGGCACGGCATGGGCTCCCATGAATGTGGACACCACCTCTACCGGATGGGAAGCATCCAGTCTGCGGGCTGCGCGCAGCTGCTTCAGCTCATCCTCCAGCCGCAAGCCGTATCCGCTCTTGGCTTCGATGGTGGTTACTCCATGCGCCAGGAAACGGTCCAGCCGCTTCACGGTTTCGGCGATCAGCTGCTCCTCCGTAGCTTCCCGGGTCCGTTCGGTGGAATACAGGATTCCACCTCCGGCATTTAGAATGTCCATATATTTAGCGCCCTGCAGCCGCAGATTCAGCTCAAACTCCCGGGAGCCGGCAAAAACGGCATGGGTATGGGGATCGACCAGCCCCGGCGTGACGGTCTTCCCTTCCGCTGAGAACACCGTCACCTGCTTATTCCCGGCATGCTGCTTCACATAGCCGCGCGCATCCTCATCACTGCCGACGAAGGTGAAGATACCGTCCTCGATCACGATTCCCCCGTACTCGATTAGCCCAAGCTCCTCCATCTCCTTGCCTGTCTTCGGCTTATTGCTGGCACCGCCAAGCGTCGCGATCTGGGCAGCGTTCTGAATATAGATCATCACTTGACTCCTTTCGGGTCAATCAGCATGGGTATCACAATGCCTTGCGCCTTGGCTGTCTCCACAGCCAGAGGATAACCCGCATCCGCATGGCGGACTACGCCCATCCCCGGATCTGAGGTCAGCACCCGTTCAAGCCGTGCTTCCGCTTCCTTCGTTCCATCCGCCACCACAACCATTCCGGCATGCTGCGAATAGCCCATGCCGACGCCTCCGCCGTGGTGCAGTGATACCCAGCTGGCGCCGGCAGCGGTATTGACCAGTGCATTCAGCAGCGGCCAATCCGACACCGCATCACTGCCGTCACGCATCGCTTCCGTCTCCCGGTTGGGGGAAGCGACAGAGCCTGCGTCGAGATGATCCCTGCCGATAACAATCGGCGCAGACAGCTCTCCGGCTGCCACCATATCATTGATAATCCGCCCGAACTTCGCCCGTTCACCGTAGCCGAGCCAGCAAATCCGTGCAGGCAGCCCCTGGAACGAGATCTTCGCCTGCGCCAGAGTAATCCAGCGCTGCAGCCCTTCGTTATCCGGGAATGCCTTCAGAATAGCCGCATCCGTCTTATAGATATCTTCAGGATCGCCCGACAGGGCGACCCAGCGGAACGGTCCTTTGCCTTCACAGAATTGCGGGCGGATGTAGGCCGGGACGAAGCCCGGGAAGTCAAAAGCCTGCTTCACGCCTTCATCATAGGCCACCTGGCGGATATTATTACCGTAGTCGAAGGTAACCGCTCCCCTCCGCTTAAGCTCCAGCATCGCTTCGACGTGGCGGGCGATACTCTGTTTGGCCAATTTGACGTATTCCTGCGGGTCCTGAACTCTTAGCAGCTTAGCCGTATCCACCGTGAAGCCTTCCGGCACATAGCCGTTCAGCGGATCATGGGCCGAGGTCTGGTCGGTCAGAATATCCGGGACGAAGCCCCAGGTAATCATCACCGGCAGCAGCTCCGCTGCATTGCCGAGCAGGCCAACCGAGAGCGCCCGCCCGGCGCTTCGGGCCGCTTCAGCCTGAGCCAACGCCTCATCCAGCGTTTCGGCCAGTACATCGCAGTAGCGGGACTGGATTCTTTTCTCAATCCGTGTCCGGTCCACATCGATGCCGATGAATACCCCGCCGTTCATGGTGACAGCCAGCGGCTGCGCGCCTCCCATGCCGCCGAGTCCCGCGCTAAGTGTGATCGTCCCCTGCAGCGAACCGCCGAAATGCTGTCTGGCGCATTCCGCGAAGGTCTCGTACGTGCCCTGCACAATTCCCTGTGTGCCGATATAAATCCAGCTGCCTGCCGTCATCTGCCCGTACATCATCAGCCCCTTCTGATCCAGCTCATGGAAGGTACTCCAGTTGGCCCAGGCTGGGACCAGATTGGAATTCGCCAGCAGCACGCGCGGGGCATCACGATGGGTGCGGAAGACGGCAACCGGCTTGCCGGACTGAATCAGCAGGGTTTCGTTGTCTTCGAGCATCTTAAGGGAGCGCACAATAGCACCATAGCTCTCCCAGTTGCGCGCGGCCTTGCCGATTCCGCCATAGACAACCAATTGCTCCGGGTGCTCCGCCACCTCGGGATCGAGATTGTTCATCAGCATGCGCAGCGCCGCTTCCTGCACCCAGCCCTTGGTGTTCAGCCCGTTGCCTCTTGGCGCGCGGCAGACTCTTGGTTCATCCATATTCATATTCTTAACTCCCCCTCCATTGAACACGCTGATCATGCCGGAAACCCGGTGACTACTTATGCTGGAGATAACTCCCCTTCCAGCGGGAAACTTTCATACGTGCTGGTTTGATTAAAAATCTTGTGCAAAATACAACATTCCCTTCATCAAAATCGGCCGTAATCGGTTGCCCTTGATCAGGAATGAAACGGAACCAGTGCGAACAGCTCCTCCAGTACATCAGCTTCCTTCATCCACTCGGCGATGGTGGCGAAATCACCGGACAGCACCCGGTCACCATCCACGAACGGGACCTGCTCGCGGCAGCGGTCATACAGCCATTTCGTGCCCGCCCCGAGCAGCTCCGGCCCCCGGAAGTCAATGGCCTGCGCCCCGCAGAGCAGCTCGATCGCCAGCACCGCATAGGCATTATCGACGATCTGCTTCGCCTTCCGGGCGCCGATCGTGCCCATGCTTACATGATCCTCCTGATTGCCGGAGGAGGGGATCGAATCCACACTGGCCGGATGAGCCAGTGATTTATTCTCGGACACCACAGACGCCGCCGCATACTGGGCGATCATGAACCCGGACTGCAGCCCTCCGTTCTTCGTCAGGAACGGGGGCAGTCCCTCGTTCAGCTGCGGATTGACCAGCCGCTCGATCCGCCGCTCGGCAATATCCGCCAGCTCCGCCGCGCTGATGGACAGATGATCCATCGGCAGCGCAACCGGCTGCCCGTGGAAATTCCCGCCTGAGATCACCTTGTCTTCATCCGCGAAGATCAGCGGATTGTCTGTGGCCGAGTTGATCTCAATCTCCAGCTTCTCTGCGATGTAAGCCAGCGCATCACGGCTTGCGCCGTGAACCTGCGGCGCGCAGCGCAGCGAATAGGCGTCCTGCACCCGCACTTCTCCCTGGCCGGTCATCAGCTTGCTGCCGTCCGTCAGATTGCGGATGTTGTCGGCTACCTGCCGCTGGCCCTTATGCGGACGAACTGCATGTGTCGCCGGGTCGAACGCATCACGGACCGCCCGCAGCGCCTCACAGCTGAGTGCGGCTGTGCAGTCCGCCCAGTTGGCCAGATTCAGCGCATCCCAGCAGGCCAGCGTGCCGACAGCGGTCATCACCTGTGTTCCGTTGATCAGGGCCAGCCCTTCCTTGGCTGCAAGAACAATTGGCGCAAGCCCCGCTTTGGCCAGCGCCTGAGCACCGGGCATCCGTATACTCTGATAATAAGCTTCGCCTTCGCCGATCAGAACCAGTACCATATGCGACAAAGGGGCAAGGTCACCGCTTGCGCCCAGGGAGCCTTTTTCAGGAATCACCGGAATGACGCCCCGGTTAAGCATCTCCACCATCAGCCGGATCACCTCCAGACGGATGCCGGAATAACCAAGGGATAAGGCGTTTATCCGCAGCAGCAAGATTGCGCGCACGATCTCCTCCGGGAACGGCTCGCCAATTCCGCAGCAGTGGCTGCGGATCAGATTAAGCTGCAGCTGCTTCGTGTCCTCCGGCGAGATGCACGTATCACTGAATTTGCCGAAGCCGGTCGTGAGGCCGTACACTACTTTTTTCTCCAACAGGAGCTTCTCTACATATTTGCGGCTACGGTCCACCTTGCGGCAGCTCTCCACGCCCAGGTCCACCATCCGATGATACCGGGCCACCTTAATAACTTCCTCAATAGTTAATGTATTGCCGTGGATCATGACGGTTTGATTGTCTATTTGGAGCATACGCCTCACCTGCTTCCCGGGTAATAGAAAAAGCCCATACCCTAATAGAGGTACCGGCTTCTATATCACTAATCGCTAAATTACGGCTTATTCTGTTTCAGACTGCTTCTTCACAATCGGGAATGCGACTTAATACAACATTGATTCCGCGAATAAAAGAGTCCTCCGGCTCATCACGTTATATAATATGCCTTACACTCGCTAATCATGAATAATCCTCATTAAAAACAAGTTAGGGCAGTCCCCCACATCCGGGAGCCTGCCCTAATACATATGATATACAGTCCTGAAGCCAGCCCTCAATCCGGGGTTATCCTTGGCTCTCCCGCTCAAATAGCTCTAAATACCGCCCAAGCCCTTTCTCCGCAAGCTCATTCTTCGGAATAAAACGCAGTGCGGCGGAATTCACCCGGTAATGCAGCTTCGCCGGCTCCGGGCCATCGTAGGATAAATCCCCCAGATAAGCCCCGCTCAGCCTGCTGCGCAGGACCGTCCGCACTTCGCCGCTGCCGTAGTCTGCTTCTCGGCGGATTAGCCCCTCTTCCACCGGCCTGGTGAATCCGGGCCAGCCGGTGCCAGCATCGAATTTGTCAGTGGAGCTGAATAGCGGATCACCGCTGATAATATCGGCGTAGATCCCTTCCCCGAAGTAGTTCCAATACTCGTTCTGATACGGCGGCTCCATGGCCTTCCTCTGCGATACTTCATATTGCAGCTCTGTCAGCTGATTCAGCAGCTGCTTCTTATCTTCCCGGCTGTTCCAGTGCAGCTCCGTGAAATCATCACGGCCTGAACCCTTCTGGTACAGCTTATAGTCGAGCGGATGAGTTCTATAATAATGCTGATGCTCCGCTTCCGCCGGATAGAAGGCTGCTGCCGGCAGAATTTCCGTCACAATCGGTGCTTTGAACCGTTTGCTGGCCTGAAGCGCCGCCTTCGACAGCTCCGCCTTCTGCCGCTGCTCTTCGCTGTGTACAAAAATCGCCGCCTCGTACGCACGCCCCCGGTCCATAAATTGCCCGCCGCCGTCTGTCGGATCAATCAGCTGCCAATAAATGTCCAGCAGTCGTTCATAAGGGAAACGTTCCGGGTCAAAGGTGATCTGCACCACCTCCCTATGCCCTGTAGCCTCTCTTCCTAATGCCTCATAGGTAGGGTTCTCCGTATGTCCTCCCGTGTAACCGGATACCACCGAGACTATACCCGGCAGCTCGTCGAACGGCTTGACCATACACCAGAAGCAGCCGCCGGCGAAGGTGGCCACCTGGAGTGTATTTTTAGTAGTCAAACAGACCGCCTCCTTGTACTCTTTTCCCCTATTATATATGAATTTCCTTGTTCACGAGAGCAGAATACGCTGTGAATGCTGTATACTTCCCCGGGAGATCCCGTCCGTTGGCCAGCTCGTCCTGCACCAGAATAGCTTTGAGGTGAATCAGCACCTCTCTGGGCCAATTCAGGCCTATTTGAGTCTGCTTGATTGGCTTGAACGGGCACGGGTCCTTTCTTCACGCCGGTTGGAATCCCATAGCTCCTTATGCATCCAGCCTGAGAATACGAGCATTACAAGGGTCAGAATCAGGACATATTCCCTCATGATGTCCGATAGGCTGCCGTCTGTATTATATCCGAGAATGATGTTCAGCCGTCCCCACAACAAATTGAGACATAGCAGTGCTACAGCCCCGTAGGTAACCCATACACTCCGGAGATACAAATTATACGTCCGCAAGGCGCCTCGTCCCATAAAATATCTGCGGTAACGGATAACATAAGCAGTAAAAGCCATAAAGGCTATCGTTTCCAGTGTGATTAGTGTCAAGTCAACAATTTCCATGCAGATCATCTCCCCTTCTACCTAAGCCGGTACGGTGCAGATCAATGAGTTTCTCCAGATCATTGGATTCGTACGCTTCCTGAATTTTGCCCAAGGTATCTATCTCATGCTCCACACGGCAGGGCTTTACCTCGTGTTTTCTGAATATATCGAGGAGCTTCACTTGTTGACGACCTCCTCATCTTTAGGTTTTTTCTCCGCATGGCCTCTCTCGATTAGCAGCTTCACGAGCGTACGGTTATATTCATTCAACTGCTTTTCGTTCTCTTCATCACGTTTCTGGTAATTCTGAATCACTTTCTCTTTGTTCGCAATTTGCTTAATACTCCAGATTAATGCAGTAGATAACAGGACATTTAGCACGACCGAACCATTGTTATTCACAAAAAGGCCAGTCAATGCACTGAAATCCATGGATAGTCCCCCCGTTCCTATAATGAAATCTGAATTCTGTCATCAGAAATGAATGCGCCCTTTACCCCCTGTCCACTTTTTCGCCACAAGCCATTGCTACCGCTCCAACCACAACACCCTCATAGTAATCTACTCTTTCAAATGCAATTCTGATTGGGTAGAGCAGTATATTGTTAAAAAAGCTGGGTACATAAAATAAAAAAAAGCAGTTCATCCCCAAGCGGAATGACTGCTTTTTCAGATCACACTAAAGTTCATTCGTCATAACGGTGAATATTTGCACTTCTGCCACTGCCCGCCCCAGATTTCTTATCCTCACTATATCATACCCACTAATTCTTCCCAGGCACCATTCTTCAAAAAGACCGGAATGATCTCAAGCGGGGCTGCGGCTTCAAGGGTCTGCCCGCCTGCATACACGCTCCCGCTGTGAAGCTCCGTCCATCGGGCCCCGGCAGGCAGGTAGACACTGCGCCTTGAAGCTCCCTCCTCCAGCACGGGGGCCACCAGCATATCCGGTCCGAACATATATTGGTCCTCCAGCTCCCAGCAGGTCTCCTCCTGAGGGAAGTCGTAGAACATAGGCCGGATAACAGGTGATCCCTTCTCATGAGCCTCCTGCATCAGGCTGCGGGTATAAGGGCGCATGGCTTCACGAAGATTCATATACTTCACGAGAACCGGATAGACCTCCTCCCCGAAGCTCCACACCTCATTGTCGTTTCCGGTGAACAGGGCTTCCGAGCCGTCTTGGCGGTATACCTTCTCTGTTGTCTGACGGTCACCGTGCAGACGCATTACGGGACAGAAGGCTCCGTACTGGAACCAGCGCACCAGCAGCTCCCGGAAGCTCTCATTGCCAGGGTCTCCGCCGCTAAAGCCGCCAATATCTGTAGTCCACCACGGAATGCCTGCGATCCCCATATTCAATCCCGCACACAGCTGCCGCCGAAAATCAGTCCACGAGCTATGGATGTCGCCGGACCAGACTAGTGCACCGTAGCGCTGGCTTCCTGCCCACGCACAGCGAACAAGATTAACCACATTCCGCTGTCCTTCAGCTATCATCCCGTCGTAGAAGGTACGGGAGAACAGCTGGGGATATATGTTGCCGACCTGCACATTGGGTCCCATCCGGTAGCGGTAATTATCAAAATCATATACCCCGTATTCCGGCTCCGCCTCATCGAGCCAGAAGAGTTGAATCCCGCTGTCATAGTAATTTTCTTTGCACTTCTTCCAGACATAACGGCGCGCTTCGGGATTGGTCGCATCATAGAATACGCTCTCACCGCCAAAACGCATACAGATATTAACCCCCATTTCAGGTTTGACCAGAAGGTTCTTCTGGCGCATCTCCTCGAAATTCTCACTCTGCAGGTCAATCTGCGGCCACACCGATACCATTAACTCAATGCCTAGTTGCTTGAGCTCCTCCACCATCGCCTTCGGATCAGGGAAGAATTCCTCCTCGAAGCGGAAATCCCCCATTTTGGGCCAATGGAAAAAGTCGCATACAATCACATCAATCGGCAGGCTGCGGCGTTTATACTCACGGGCCACTTCCAGGAGCTGTTCCTGGTTCCAGTACCGCAACTTGCACTGCCAGAACCCAAGCCCATATTCAGGCATCATCGGCACAAATCCGGTAACGCTTGCATAATTAGCCTCAATGTCAGCCGGTGCATCTCCTGCAGTAATCCAATAATCCAGCTGCTTCGTGCTTTCCGCCACCCATTCCGTGACATTCTTGCCGAAGCTGACCCGGCCGACAGCCGGATTATGCCACAGCAACCCGTATCCCAGACTCGACAGTACAAAAGGAACACTGGCCTGCGAATTCCGGTGTGCAAGCTCAAGATTGCAGTACTTAATATTCAGAATATCCTGCTGGTATTGCCCCATTCCGTATAGCTTCTCGGCTGCGTTCGATTCAAAGCTTGCAGTCAAGCGGAAATCACCTCCGATGATAGGCTTGAACTTACGGGCAGAAAGATTCAGACTGCCATGGTTGTCTAATTCCTCCAGAAGCAGTGTTCCCTCTTGATTATAAAAGCTGATCCGGCAATTCTTGAACCAGCTGTGATACCGCAGAATGGCCTTGAGCTTACCATGACGGATGGAGGCTTCATGCCCGTTGATGACAATCTCCACTTCTTCATTATCCTGCGCCAGCAGCGCATAATCCGTGTCAAGAATATCTCCCATCATCGCACTGCGTACGCGAAGACTGTCCTTGCCCCATGCCTCCAGGCATAACGTCTCCCCGTTTCCCTGCCAAATCAGCCGATTGTCTGAACTCTGAAAAATATCCATATTCCCTCCAGTTCCCTCCAAGCTTTCAACTGCACTCTAATTCCGAATTGAATTCCGGTAATCCATCGGCCGGCAGCCATACATTTTCTTGAACGTCTCCGTGAATCGGTTGACATTGCTGAAGCCTGTCATTTCGGCAATCTCCATGATTTTTTTATCCGTCGTCTCCATCAGACCAACGGCTTCCGATATCCGGTATTCATTCAGAAACTCCAGGGGAGTAAGATCAAATTGCTTCTTCATAAAGCGGCAGAAGTAAGACGGGCTCATATTGACCTGCCGCGCCATTTCTGTAAGTGTGATCCGTTTGCTGTAATTCTGCTGGACATAGGCCAGCGTTTTTTTGGCCAAGAGGGAGCTGTTGCCCCCGCGTGACTGTCCGGGCAACGCTGGTCTGCTGAACTCGGCAGCACACTTCTCCAGACGGTACAATACCTCAAACAGCTTGGCCTTAACCAGCATCTCAAAGGCGTGAGGCTCCTGCTGGTAAATATCACATACTTCCTCCAATAGAGGAATAAGACGAAGTTCTGCCTCCATTTCGCGCTTGATCAAGACGGGATAGCGACTGTTGTTCAGGAACAAGGGAAGAATATATTGCTGTTGAATCTGATCATTCTCCAGACTGGAGAGAAAATTGAAGTGTACCAGCACCGCATAAAAAACGATCTCCTCCTGCTGCAGCCGGATCGCGGAATGCAGCAGGTTCGGCTGAATAAAGACCATTTCCCCGCTCTGAACAACAAACTTCTCCTGCCCGACGTGAAACTTTGCAGAGCCTTTGACCATAACGAGCAGTTCCAGTTCCTCATGCCAATGTGAATACAGCACAAGATTGTTCATCGGATGCACCTTTGTCATATGCGCACTCATGCGGAACTCCCTGCTGCCATGCGTCAGTATTTCCTTCATATCCCGTGATACCGGTACACCTTTGAAAGCCGGCAGTTCAAGACTTTTTTTCATATAAGCCTCCCTCCCGGTTTGAAAAAAGCAGCCCTTCACATTTCTGACTTAGCCCTTCACGGCGCCGATCATTACACCTTTTTCAAAATATTTTTGAATAAACGGATAGATCATCAGCACCGGAACCGTGGAAACGATGATTACAGCGTATTTAATCTGATCCGCAAACTGCTGGGCATAGCTGCCGGCTCCCGCCCCGGCGCCTGACCCTGCTCCGCCTGCAAAGGTCTGATTAGACAGCAGAATGTTGCGCAAAATAATCTGCAGAGGCTGAAGACTATCGGTATTAATATAGAGCAGCGCGTTAAAGAAGTCGTTCCAGTGTCCCACCATATAATAGAGTGTGATCACGGAAATCACCGCTTTGGACAGTGGAATCACAACAGAGATAAAATAGCGAAAATGTGAGCATCCGTCCAGTGTAGCCGCCTCGTAAAGCTCTTCCGGGATTGAGCTTTCAAAGAAAGTTCTTGTAATAATGAGATTGAAAACACTTATTGCCCCGTTAATGATCATTACCCAAGGGGTGTTCAGCAGATGCAGGTCACGGATAAGCAGATACGTGGGAATCATCCCGCCGCCAAAATACATGGTAAACACAAAGAGCGGCATAATCACCCGGCGGGCCTTGAACTTCCGGTGAGCCAGCGCGTAAGCAGCCGGCAGCGTAACCAGCAGATTCAGAATAGTGCCAAGCACCGTGTAGACAATCGTGTTGAAATATCCCTGCCATATGCGGGTATCCTTAAAAATCTGTTCATAGCCGTAAAAATTAATATCCTTCGGCCAGAGAATAACCTTCCCCTGGCTGACCATTGTCGAATTGCTGACTGAAGCGATGATGATAAAATACAACGGATACGCTACCATCAAAAATGCGGCAATACTCACAAGCACAACAATCAGTGTATACAATCTGTCTGCCATGCCGCCCGAATAGACCGTATGTTGCGAATGAGAGGCTTGTCTGCGTGACATCCCATCCCCTCCTTACATTAGACTGATGTTAGAAGATTTTTTGGCCAGCGAGTTGGCCAATATCAGGAACATGAAATTAATGACTGTATTAAACAATCCCACAGCCGATCCGAAGCTGAACTGATTGGACTTCACCCCTACGTTAAATACATAAGTAGAGATAACCTCAGATACCGATTTGTTGAGACTGTTCTGCATGAGAAAGGTTTTCTCAAAGCCGACGCTCAGAATGTTCCCCATATTCATAATCAGCAAAATAATAATGGTCGGCAGGATTGCCGGAATCTCCACATGCCAGACGGTTTGCCAGCGGTTCGCGCCATCAATCCGGGCGGCATCATACTGCTGTGAATCTACCGAAGACAGTGCTGCAATGAAGATAATGCTGTTCCAGCCGCAGGTCTGCCAGATGGCAGAGATGACATAGACGGGCACGAACGACCCTGGATCGCCTATGAGATTAGTATCCGCCGGGAGTAAATGCAGTGTTTTGAGCAAACCGTCGATAAGCCCTGTTGTAGGGGAGAGCATGATCTGCAGCAACGCTACAAGGACAACGGTGGAGATGAAGTAGGGCATATACACGGTAGTCTGCAGCACACGCTTACGCTTATTGCTTCGGATCGAATTCACTACCAGCGCCAGCAGAATAGGCATAGGGAAGCCAAACAAGATAGAGACAAACGCGATGACAAAAGTATTCCTCAGCGTAGGCCAGAACATGGGACTATTGAAATACTGCTCAAAATACTTAAATCCGACCCAATCGCCACCTGTCAGCCCTTTGCTGAAATCAAAATCCCGAAAGGCAAGCTGAATTCCGTACATGGGACCATAGCAGAAAATAGCAATGTAAATAATAGCCGGAAGAACCATAATCCACAGCTGATACTGTCCTCCCAGCTTCTGCAGCCAGCTCTTCCCTTGAAGGGTGTGCTGCGATCCGTTTAGTTGTGCCTGCTTCATAACAAGCTCCCCTTCCATGAGGTTTCTATTTCAAGGTCGAGAGGTATTCCTCGTAAGCTTTTTGACGGATCTGCAGATTCTGTTCAAGACCGGAGCTGTTGACACTTGCCACGTAGGCGTCCCACTCGCTCTCGATATTTGCCTTCGTTGTCAGCCAGTTGGCCCATTTTTGATCGGTGATATTATTGATGTTCGCCTGATTCATGGCCAGTGTATTCGTGTCTTCCGTACTGTATTTCATAAATGTCTGCGGGTAGATATTTGTTTTCGGATCTGCCTTGTTAAGCAGCTCCGTATAAATGTCTTTCTCTTTCAGTACACTTTGCATATCCGTGCCCAGCTTCAAATTGTCCTTCAGTTCATCGGCAATATACATCGGGCCGTTATCCGCGAACGAGTTCGTCCATTTCCAAGAGCCCGGGTCAAGCGAAGAATCTGCAGGCGGCAGAACCTGATACGTCCCGTCCCCGTTATCCTTAATTCCCTTGTCCGTATCGTTCATTCCGCCAAACAACACTTGCATACTGACCGTCGGATCATAGAAAGCGTCGATGAACCGCATGGCGGCATCCTTCTTTTTGGAGCTGGCGCTTATGGAAACGGCATTGGCTCCATAGTTCTGGAAGTAGTAGTCATTGCTCCAGTACAGCTCATTGGTGGAATCTGCATGCTCCTTGAGCTGCGAGAGTGAAATGTACTGATCCTTCAGTTCATTGCCGAAACGGTCACCCGTTTCCCAGCCCCAGGTGAAGCCCACTTTGGCTGTAGTCCCGTTGCCCCGGGCCAGTGACTGGAATTTCGAGTAGTCCTGCGTAACGGCTTCCTTGTTGATCAGGTTCTGGCCGTACAGCTTCTGGAGGAATTGCATCAAGGTCTTGAAGCGCTCATCCACATAGAAATTCTTGACTTGGGCGTCTTCTGTGAAATACCCGTCACCGGCACTGTTGGACAAAGGCAGACCCAGGCTGCCCAGCAGCAGCTTCGGAGTGAAATCCCACCCGATCGGGTTGAAGTCCATCGGTACCTCATCCGTCTTGTCGCCATTCTGATTCGGGTCCCCGTCCCGGAAAGCAATCAGCACCTGCTCAAGCTCATCCCAGGTGGCTGGCACCTTGAGGCCAAGATTGTCAAGCCAGGTCTTGTTGATAAACATGGTGGCTGTGGAGCCGGGCCAGATCCCCTTATATCTTGGGGTACCATAGATTTTCCCGTCCATCTGCGTGGCAAGCGCTTTCAATTCAGGATGTTCGCTGAACATCTTTTGTATATTGGGGGCTTCCTTTTCAATCAGTGGCCCCATATCCTCAAATAATCCGTTAAACTGGACAAAATCTGAATTTTGGGTAGCATTAAACAACAAATCCGGTATTTCCCCGCTTGCAAAAAGCGCACTTTTCTTCTGATCCCAGTCTGCTGAGATTTGCTGCCACTCAATATCTACATTTGCCTTCTCCTCCAAATCCATGAGCCACTTCATTTGAGTAACGTCCTTGGTCAGGGAATGCTTTACAATGATAGCCTTCAACTTTGTTTTTTCTGCGGGTGAGTTCGTGCCGGTATTCGTTGAATCCGGACTATTCTCCTTGCTGCAACCCGCCAATACCGCCCCAATCAAGCAACCTGTCATTAAGACGGCAAGGAGTTTCTTCGTTGTCACTACACATACCCCCTAATTGTAATTAATCAACTTACTATGCTTAAGGGCAAGGCCCTGTCTGCCAAAAAAATTCCAACAATTAATACATTAAATAGATTAATTATTAATTAAAGCGTTATCATAATTATAGATGCTCTTCTTGTACTGTGTCTCACCGTATATTACCTTTTAATCATCGTATTTTGACCCTTTTGGCTGTGGCCTGTCTCAATGAGGAGGATCTGTTTGCTTCCGGATAAGAAGCCACAGAAGTGTAAACTAGCCGGAAGAAGGGCAGTTCATCATAAGGGGGCCCGTCCATCATGAAATTAATCCTGTTCGGGGAATCGACGAATAATGACCAAATTCTTGTTTCAACCATTGAAAAACCTGTTGACTTGTATTTGCATTGTCCCTATAATCAGTCTATGACTTTTCATGTAAGGAGATCTGACATGATTATTGTGGATGAAGTATACCAAAATGTTGTATATCATCTGACTAGCGAGGAAATAAAGGACCTCATTGAACGCCTCAAGGTCAGGAAAGAAGAAGAAATCGAGGGAATTAAGAGTAAAATCAATAAATATGAACAAAAAAGGCGGGCAGAAGAGGCAATGTACCAATCCCTCTCCCCCATCCGGAAATGGTTTGCAGGGCATCCGGCGAGCCATCACACAGCCGTAGAATATATTGTTCATGTCAAAGAGCGGTTCAAACAAATAGACCGCATTAAAAGAGACATCCAAGAATTGAACCAGGTCTTGCTGCTGCTCGCTTCTCGTCCGGCTACGGAAGAGATTCCGCTGTCGCCTGAAATCATAAGAGAGATCAAATTCATTAGGGGCATGGAGGCAATATAGAAATGAACGTAACACTGGAATCGCTTGGCGGAGGTGTAGATACGATTTGGGTCGTATTGAGCGCCGCTATGATTTTGCTGATGGAGGGCGGTTTCGCTCTGCTGGAGGCCGGTTTTGTACGATATAAAAACAGTGTGAACATTATTATGAAAGTGTTCGCAGATATTACTATTGGAACGCTGATTTTTTATATTTTTGGATTTGGGCTAATGTACGGCAAAGATGCCGGCGGTTTAGTAGGCACCAGCGGATTTATGCTTGGCGGTGATCTCTCCCATCTTCATTTCACCATCTCGATGGATACCTTCTGGCTTTTCCAGGCGGCTTTTACCATTGCCGTTATCTCCATCGTATCAGGTGCGGTTGCTGAACGAATCAATTTCCGCGCTTATCTGCTGTACATCATATTAATGACCGGCCTGATCTATCCTCTAGGCGGTCACTGGGCCTGGGGCGGCGGCTGGCTTAGCCAGTTAGGCCTGCAGGACTTCGCTGGTTCAGCTGTTATTCATGCCCTGGGCGGATTCTCGGCACTGGCGGCGGCTATGGTGATCGGCCCCAGAAAGGGCAAGTTCAATGAGGCCGGGAATAGCACCGTTGCTCTTCCGAGCAACCTGCCGCTCGCTTCAGTGGGTGCCTTCCTGCTCTGGTTCGGCTGGTTCGGCTTCAACGCAGGCAGCACCTTAAGTGCTACCGATGTCCGGATCGGGCATATCGCTATTACCACGATGCTGTCGGCGGCGGCAGGCGGCGGGATCACCCTGATCTACACCTTATTCCGTTACCAGCGTTCAGATGCACCTTCCGTCATTAACGGTTCGCTCGCCGGTCTGGTCGGGATTACCGCCGGCTGTGCGTTTGTCAGTGACGGTGCAGCCATCCTGATTGGCGCCGTCTCCGGTCTGCTTATGATGGCGGCTGCCAACTGGCTGGAAGCCCGCCGTATCGATGATCCCGTCGGCGCCTTTCCGGTACATGCCGTATCCGGCGCTTGGGGAACTGTGGCTGTAGGTTTGTTCGCTACCGATGGCGGACTGCTCTATGGCGGAGGCTGGCACCAGCTCGGGGTGCAGCTCCTTGGTCTTGTCACATTGGCAGTCTGGGGGTTCGCAACCACCTGGTGCGGGCTGAAGCTGATTGGTAAGCTGGTTCAGGTACGGTCCAGTGAGGAAGAGGAAGACATTGGCCTAGATATCAGTTATCACGGCATGATCGCCGCGCACCGTTCAGCCGAATTTATTGAACTTGAAGATCATTATCTGGCGGATGACGACATGGATTCCCGCAATAATACAAGAAGATAAGGGTACATCGCTCTCTGCACCACCAAACCCCAATTATTGTGGACACAAACAACGCCCTTTCACTTTCCAACAGGAATGCGAAAGGACGTTTTGTTTTGTGCATCAAACGAAAAATAATGATACTATGTATGATGGGTAAAAGACTTTGCTATAGATTCTATCGATTTATATGTTGCAACAGGAGAAGATCATATGAGTAACGAACCAAATTTTTGGCTTGATTTACCAAAACCGTTTTTTATATTAGCACCCATGGAAGACGTCACAGATATTGTATTTCGTCACGTCATTAGTGAAGCTGCAACACCTGACGTATTTTTCACGGAATTCACAAGTACAGAAAATTATTGTCACCCTGTTGGAAAAGAAAATGTAGGGGGACGATTAATGTTCACAGATGATGAGCAACCGATTGTCGCTCATATTTGGGGCAATAAACCTGCACTTTTTGAGCAGATGAGTATTGATATGCAAAAACTTGGTTTTCGTGGTATCGATATAAACATGGGATGCCCAGCACAAAATGCCGCAACCAGTGGAAAAGGGGCTGGATTAATAAAGCATCCTGAAGTTGCAGCAGAAATTATTCAAGCTGCAAAAGCAGGTGGATTGCCGGTTAGTGTTAAAACAAGATTGGGTTACTCTAAAATTGATGAGTGGCGTGATTGGTTAGGACATATATTGAAACAAGATATTGCGAATCTTTCCATTCATCTTCGTACCAAAAAAGAGATGAGTAAAGTAGCTGCACACTGGGAACTAATTCCTGAAATAAAACAATTGCGCGATGAGATTGCTCCACATACGTTGTTAACCATTAATGGAGATATTCCGGACCGCGCAACAGGATTACAATTAGTAGAACAATACGGCGTTGATGGTGTCATGATTGGCCGCGGTATTTTCACCAATCCCTTTGCTTTTGAGAAAGAATCTAAAGAACATAGCGCGAAGGATTTTCTCAATTTACTTCTTTTACAGTTGGATCTTCACGATAAATATTCAACAGAAACCCTGCCACGTTCATTTAGACCCCTTCTTCGCTATTTCAAAATCTATGCTCGTGGATTTAGTGGCGCAGGCGAACTAAGAGACCAATTAATGGATACCACGTCAACAGACGAAGTACGTCGTTTAGTAAAACCTCTTTTAGATCAGGAATTAGCTTAAAGCATACATGCTTATCAAAAATAATGAGAGACCTCCCAGAAGTTCAATGAACTCCTGAAAGGTCTCTCATTTTTTGCACTATGTGGTCCTGATTACCGCAGGGAGCGTTATTCTGCTCCATCGGCGATGAAATCTACCGCTTATACGCGGTCGCTCATCATCGAATTACTTCGATAATGATTTGATTACATCATGCCGCCCATACCGCCCATGCCGCCCATATCAGGCATTCCGCCCTTTTCCGGTTCTGGCTTGTCAGCGATAACAGCTTCAGTGGTCAGGAACATTGCAGCTACGGAAGCCGCGTTCTGCAGAGCATAACGGGTTACTTTCGCAGGGTCAACGATACCCGCTTCGAACATGTTTACCCACTCATCGGTAGCAGCGTTATAGCCGATACCTACAGCTTCTTTTTTCAGACGGTCCACGATAACGGAACCTTCCTGGCCTGCGTTAGCAGCGATGGTGCGAACAGGTTCTTCCAGTGCGCGCAGCACGAGGTTAACGCCGGTTCTTTCGTCGCCTTCAGCTACTACAGCAGCAACAGCAGCATATACGTTCACAAGAGCAGTACCCCCACCGGATACGATACCTTCTTCAACCGCAGCGCGGGTTGCGTTCAGGGCATCTTCGATGCGGAGCTTGCGCTCTTTAAGTTCAGTTTCAGTAGCAGCACCGACTTTGACAACGGCTACGCCGCCAGCCAATTTAGCCAGACGCTCCTGCAGTTTTTCTTTGTCGAACTCGGAAGTCGTTTCTTCCAGCTGGGAGCGGATTTGGCTTACACGTGCATTGATATCCGCTTTGTCGCCGCTTCCGTCTACGATTGTCGTGTTTTCTTTGGTTACGCGCACTTGGCGTGCGTTACCCAGTTGCTCGATGGAAGTGCTTTTCAGATCCAGTCCAAGCTTCTCAGTGATCACTTGGCCGCCTGTCAGAGCAGCGATATCCTGCAGCATAGCTTCACGGCGGTCGCCGAATCCAGGAGCTTTAACAGCTACAGCATTGAACGTTCCGCGCAGCTTGTTCACGATCAGCATTGCCTGAGCTTCGCCTTCGATATCTTCAGCGATAATAACCAGCGGACGCGCCTGTTGAACGATCTTCTCCAGCAAAGGAAGAATTTCCTGAGTGCTGCTGATCTTCTTGTCAGTGATCAGGATGTACGGGTTCTCCAGAACAGCTTCCATTTTGTCCGTATCTGTAATCATGTACGGGGAAATGTAACCGCGGTCGAACTGCATACCTTCTACCACTTCAAGCTCAGTCAGGAATCCGCGGGATTCTTCAACGGTGATAACGCCGTCTTTGCCGACTTTTTCCATAGCTTCAGCAATCAGTTGGCCTACTTCTTCGTCAGCAGCAGAGATAGCAGCTACTTGGGCGATAGACTGGGAATCTTCGATAGGCTTGGAAATTCTCTGCAGTTCAAGAACAGCAGCTTTAACCGCTTTGTCGATCCCTTTACGCATAACCATAGGGTTAGCGCCTGCAGTAACGTTCTTCAGACCTTCGCGGATCATGGCTTGAGCCAGAACTGTTGCAGTTGTAGTACCGTCACCGGCTACATCGTTAGTCTTGGTAGCAACTTCTTTAACAAGCTGCGCGCCCATGTTCTCGAATGCATCTTCAAGCTCGATTTCTTTGGCGATAGTAACACCATCATTAGTGATCAGCGGGCTGCCGAATTTCTTCTCAAGCACCACGTTACGGCCTTTAGGTCCGAGTGTAACTTTAACCGCATTTGCCAAAGCATCAACTCCGCGCAGCATAGCGCGGCGGGCGTCTTCACTGAATTTAATTTCTTTTGCCATTGTGTTGTTAACCTCCTAAATTTTTGTCAGGAATACTTCGGTGATTCAGCTGCGTACAAAAATGACTTCGAAAGCATACGCTAAGTTTTGTGTAGCATTCGCTTCATTGATTTCACTTCGTACAAAACTCGCTTCGAAAGCATAAACTTAAGTTTTGTGTATATAAGTAATCGGGGTCTAACTTATGAAAGGCTCTAAGCAGACTAGTCAAGAATCGCGTGAATGTCGCTTTCTTTCATAATCAGATATTCTTTGCCTTCGTATTTGATTTCAGTTCCGGCATATTTCGAGAAAAGCACACGGTCGCCTTCTTTAACTTCCAGCGCTACACGAACTCCGTCTTTCAAAGCTCCGCTGCCTACAGCGATGATAGTGCCTTCTTGCGGTTTCTCCTTGGAAGAGTCCGGAAGCACGATCCCGAAAGAAGTGGTTTGCTCTTGCTCGCTTGGTTCTACCAATACGCGTTCACCTAGTGGTTTAATCATGAAAAAATAGCCTCCTTTGAAATTATGTTGTTTACCTTGAAAACATAGATTGAACTGCCGGGAATCTTAGCGGTCCTTATGGCAATGTTGAGAATCAGCATAATTAAATGCCGTTTCGCCGGCCCATTCCCTATTTTCCACAGCGTTAGCACTCAACTGCTTGCAGTGCTAACAACAATTTTTATGATACTCAACTTGAAGACGGATTTCAAGTCCTTTTACGTAAAATCGTATTTGTTTTGGGGAAAATTATGGTTTCGGGGGTTGTCCGGCACACACTCTCTTACATTCTATCCACCAGGGGGCAAAATATGCCCCCTCCATTACTCCGCCTTAATATAACGTGCTTCCCGCTGCGCATCCTCCGCCAACTGCCTCCGGTAAACGAACGCAGACAGAAATACACTGAATTCATACAGCACCAGAAGCGGAATCGTCACCAGAAAATCCGAGATGAAATCGGGCGGTGTGATCACCACAGCAATAAATACAAGTGCAAAATATGCATACCGCCGCATCCGGCGCAGGCGCAGCGGATTGAGCACTCTCAGCTTGGTCAGGAACATGACAATCAGCGGCAGCTCGAAGAGCAAGGCCAGCGGGATCACCAGACTGAACAGGAAATTGAAATATTCGGCTATGCCGTATGTCTCCTCAAGCCCCATGCTGCGTGTAATCGAGATCGTAAAGGACAAGGCCATAGGAAATACGATGTAATAGGCAAAGGCTATGCCCAGAATAAACAGAACGAACACATACGGCACATAACGCAGCGCTGCGCTGCGTTCAACAGGCCGGAGGCCCGGGCTGATAAAGGCCCACAGCTGAAAGACAATAAACGGCACGGAGAACGCCAGTGACACGGCCATGGCAATCTTCATGTACATGCCGATCCCGTCCCAGAAAGAGAAGGCATGCAGCACGAATCCCTGGGCAGGGTCAGCACTGATAAGATACAAATAGATCGGTTTGGCAACGAACAACCCGAGTACAAGTCCGGCTGCAAATACAATCAGCACGTAGATAAGCCGTCTGCGCAGCTCAGTCAGATGATCGACCAAAGACATTTCTTCCGCTTCCAGAGACATGACTGACACCACCCGAAATGACATATAAAATGGCTATATAGATTAGAGAAAAAAGGAGCGCCGCCCCAGTCTGAAGCAGACCTGGGAAAGACGCCCCTGCGTAAGTGGATGGAAATTATTCCGGCAGACGGCGGTCCTGCGGAAGTTCTGCTGCTACAGTCTGCGGAGCCGGGGGAGCAGGCACTTCACTCTTCCGGGCCGATTCCGGTTCATTAATGATCTCCCGCGCCCCGTCCTTGAATTCACGGAAGGTACGTCCGACTGCCCGCCCAAGCTCAGGAAGCTTATTCGGGCCAAAGAGCAGGAGCGCCAAGATAACCAACAGAATAATTCCGGGTGCACCAATACCATTTAGCATTACCATTTCCTCCCATCACTCTATCCGTTCATGATATCGTTAACGATAAATTAATAATACCATAACTTATATCACACATCCATCGTCTAGAGTGACGAATCATGCTGAAGTTACCGGAGCATGTGCTATTATTGGCGATATTGCCCGGTAACCATCAGCAAGGCTTCAGGCAGCTGATCCATAATAGCCGCCAGGTTCTCATGCACACCCTTAGGATTGCCGGGCAGATTGACAATTAATGTCCGGCCGCGGATGCCGCAGATTCCCCGGAACAACATCACCGCCCGGTTCTTCTGCATCACGGTGCTGCGCATCGCCTCGGAGAGTCCAGGGACTTCACGTTCAATGACACGCCGTGTAGCCTCCGGTGTAACATCGCGGATCGCCAGATCGGTTCCTCCGGTAGTCAGCACCAGATCCGCCTGGAAATAATCCGTCAGTTCAATCAATGCAGCAATAATCTCATCCTGCTCATCGGGTACGATCCGGTATTCTACAATCTCGCCTCCAAGCTCCTCTTCCACCAGTTCCCGAATAACCTGGGCGCTCGTGTCTTCCCGTTCGCCTCTGGCCCCTTTATCGCTGGCCGTCAGGATTGCTGTTTTCCACGCCATAGGTTGTCCCTCCCTCTCTATGTACTATGTAAGTCCGGCTGCTTGATACAGCCGCTGCCCGCACCTTCAGCGTAAATCTCATGCTGTTAGCTATTCTTCCTCCAGCGCGTAATCGCCATTCTTGCCGCCGCTCTTGGACACCAGCAGGGTAGGTCCGATAATCATATCCTTCTGCAGCGCCTTGCACATGTCGTATACGGTCAACGCCGCTGCTGAAACTGCAGTCAGCGCCTCCATCTCCACTCCGGTTTTGCCGGTAGTCTTGACGGTTGCTTCTATATATAGTTCATCTTTGCTGTTATCCGAGAAGCTGATATCCACCCCGGTAAGCGGCAGCGGATGGCACATCGGAATCCAGGCGGAGGTCTGCTTGGCAGCCATAATTCCCGCAACCTGGGCTACGGCGAGCACATCGCCCTTGCTGATTCTGCCCGCTTTAATGGCGGTAAGCGTCTCCGGGTCCATCTGCACCCGGCTTCGCGCCGCCGCTGTCCGGCTGGTGACTTCCTTCTCGCTCACATCCACCATGCGGGCTCTGCCCTGTTCATTGAAATGAGTTAACTCCATGTCTTCCTCTCCTTCCGGCAGTCCCAAATGCCGTTCTCCGTAATCAGCACATCCATTAAGGCATCATGCTCTTCCAGCGGCACTTCAGGCACCAGCTGCAGGCTAAAGGCCAGTCCCACCCACAGGGGCCTGGCGGCAGATTCAGGAAGCTCTGCTTCCCAGGCTGCCCGCAGGCGGTCATAGTAGCCCTGCCCATAGCCGAGCCGTCCGCCGCGCAAGTCGAAGGCCAGGCCGGGTACGAATACGGCATCCGGCAGCCCGGATCTCTCACTCTTGCCGGCGTAAGCGCCGGGACCTGCTATTTCGGTTACAGGCTCCGGTATACCGTAAGCTCCCGGAGCAAGCTCTTCCCACGACCGGACCGGATGGATGCTCAGGACTCCGCTCTCCCGGACGACCCTCGGAAGCAGCACTTCATGTCCTCTGGCCCAAGCCTCAGCCAGCAGTGGGCGGCAATCCAGCTCAGAGCGGAACGGGGCATAGGCCAGCAGTGAATCCCCTTGCTCCTGAGAGAACCAGGTCAAGGCATGACTGCATACCAGAGCAGACAACCGGCCTCTCTGTTCCGCGGATAGTCCGTCCCGGAGAGCGGCCTTCCCGGCCCGCAGCTCACGCTTCCGGAGAGCAAGCCGCATGCTGCTGTCCTGCATAGGCAGCCGCCTCCTCTTCAACATGTTCCTAGCTTATCATAGTTTGTAAGCTCAGTTTACCACTCTTCTCCCCGGTTCGCCAAGGCTATGGTATTTACATTGTTAGAAGAATGTTCTGCGTACTGTCTTTGTCCGCTCCGCCGTGAAATGCCGGGAGCCCGGACAGCTGATCTGCTGCCGTCAGGACCCTCGGGAATGATGCTGCCCCCTCGCGCGGCAAACCTTTTTCATGTAAACTATAGAATAAGATTATTACAAGCCGGGCGTAATGAGCCAAGGCGAATATGCAAGGGCGGAGGTTTCATCAGAATGCTTCTTCAAGCGACAGGAATTTCGAAATCATATGGAATACAAAGCGTGCTGGACGGCATCAGCCTGATGGTCAATGAGAAGGAAAGAGTCGGTCTGGTAGGCGTCAACGGGGCCGGCAAGTCCACCTTCCTGCAGATTCTCGCAGGCGAGATGTCGTATGACAGCGGGCAAATTCATAAATCCAAAGAAACCACAATAGGGTATCTGGCCCAGAACAGCGGCCTGCAATCCGATAAAACCATTCAGGAAGAGATGCTCGCTGTTTTTGCGCCGCTGCTTGAGGCGGAGGCGGAGCTGCGGCAGCTGGAAACAGATATCGCTGATCCGGCGCTCGCGGAAGATCCGAAGCGTTATGAGGATCTGCTGGAGCGCTACGCCAGACGTTCAGACTGGTTCAAGGATCATGGCGGCTACGAGATGAACACGCGGATTCGCAGCGTCCTGCATGGTATGGGCTTCGGGGAATTTGCACCCGATACGCCGATCGCTACGCTCAGCGGCGGTCAGAAGACACGCCTGGCACTGGCGCGCATTCTGCTGCAGGCCCCTGATCTGCTAATGCTTGATGAGCCGACCAACCACCTGGACATCGAGACGCTCACCTGGCTGGAGGATTATCTGCGCGGATATCCCGGCGGTATCCTGGTGGTCTCCCATGACCGGTATTTCCTCGACCGTCTGGTCACGACCATAGTGGAAATTGAGCGGCATCAGTCCCGCAGATACACAGGCAATTACAGCCGCTATATGGAGCTGAAGGCTGCGGAATATGAGATCCGCATGAAGCAATATGAGAAGCAGCAGGACGAGATTTCGCGGATGGAGGATTTCGTACAACGCAATATTGTGCGGGCTTCCACCACCAAACGGGCACAGAGCCGGCGCAAGGCCCTCGACAAAATGGAGCGTATCGACCGGCCGCTGGGCGATCTGAAGAAGGCCAGCTTCTCCTTCGAGCCTGACTTTATGTCCGGTAAGGAAGTGCTGCAGGTCCGCGAGGTTGCAGTGGCTTTTAACGAAGGGGCTGCCCCACTGTTCCGCAATGCTTCCTTTGAGCTTAGACGCGGCGAGACAGCAGCGCTGATCGGTCCGAACGGTATTGGCAAGTCCACGCTCCTGCAGTGCATGACCGGCACCCGTGAACCCTCCGCCGGAACGGTCAACTGGGGAACCAAGGTGAAGATCGCTTACTACGATCAGGAGCAGACGAGGCTGAATCCGCGCAACACCGTTCTGGAGGAGCTATGGAGTGAGTACCCGATGCTGGAGGAAGCACGGATCCGTACCATTCTGGGCAATTTCCTGTTCAGCGGCGAGGATGTCCTGAAGAGGGTTGCCGCACTCAGCGGCGGCGAGAAAGCACGGGTAGCGCTGTCCAAGCTGATGCTTCGCGGAGCTAATATGCTGATTCTCGATGAGCCTACCAATCATCTGGATCTGGTCAGCCGTGAGGTGCTGGAAGCGGCACTGATTGATTTTGAAGGCACATTGCTGTTCATTTCCCATGACCGTTATTTCCTGAACAAAATGGCTGAGCGGGTGCTCGAGCTGCATCCTGACGGTATTGATCAGTATCTCGGTAACTATGACGACTATGTCGAGAAAAAAAGTGAACTAGAAGCCATTGCCGAGGAGGAAGCGGAGCTTGCCGCCGCCAAGTCCTCCCGGAATGCGGACAGAGAGGCTGCTGTTGCCGAGAAAGGGACCTCCCTCTCTTATGAAGCAGACAAACAGGCCAAGCGTGAGGAGCGCAACCGCCAGCGGAGAATCTCTGACCTTGAGGAGAATATCGCCAGGCTGGAGGAAGCCATCTCCGGGATTGAGCATGAAATGACCAAACCTGAGGTATATCAGGATTACCTGGCGCTTCAGGAGCATGAAAGTGATCTGAAGGACAAGAAACAGCAGCTGGCAGATTTATTTAGCGAATGGGAGCAACTGGCTGACGAATAATGTAAAGGCAGTAAAAAAATAAAATTCAACTGTTTCCGATTTGTTCATAAATAGTTATCCACAGCGCCATCCACAGTTTTCGTGCATAACTCTTGTTGGAAAATAGCCCTCCGGGGCTTTTTTTATGCGTAAAATCGCTATTCTCCTTGTCAAGGACTTTTTATCCACCGAATTATCCACATTATCCACAGTTTTCACAAAACCGTTTCAATGCATAACCTCCTGTTTATGGCCTTCGAAAAAAGGGCGTTGCTGCTGATTTTACACGGTTTTTACACAACTCGTGCGGAATATGTGGATAACGTTGTCCACAGCTTGACAAAACCCGCAATGCACCAAAATTTGTTGATAAAAAGATTAAAGCTGGACCATTTTCCTCATCGCGGTGCTCTCCAGTTTATCAGTTTCCTTAGCGGTGAAAATCCAGAGACTACGGATGATTCCGAAGTGCAAATTCCTGCGCGGAAAGCTTTTAAGCGGCCGCGACCACGGCCGCTTGTACACAATCGTTCCACCCTCTACGCTGTTTCAAGCGGGAAAAGCAATTACAAATCTCAAAACGAAAACAGTCACCCTAACAGATGAATCGAGCTGAGCGTATGCAGCTATGCGGCTTAAATGCGGCTTATGCAGCCTGTGCGGCTGATGCAGATTGTTAAAGCCAACTCACATCATTACCCAATTCAGAATACTTCCGGGGCCGCCAACGGGTGAAATCAAGGGCACTAATGCTCCTCATTTCCTCCTTTGGCCCGTATTTAGGGAAATCAAGGGCACTAATGCTCCTCATTTCCTCCTTTGGCCCGTATTTAGGGAAATCAAGGGCACTAGTGCTCCTCATTTCCTCCTTTGCTCTTAAGCCCACTTCTGACGGATTTAGAGGGATTTATCCCTTTGACTTGACCCTGCTGTCGGCTTTCTGGGGATTCAATAACGTTACAGATGAACACCATAATCTCCAAAACAATAAAAAAGACCTGCTCTCCGCGCTTGCAGCGGAAAGGCAGATCAGGGCGGATTCTACTAAACGGAATTACTCGTTTTTATCCCAATTTCTGCTGTAAAATTATACAGCATTGTGATGCTTCTGCTGAAGTCTGCCTCCGCCTCCGAATTCCTGCATTCCCGCTGCCGGACGTATGTACTGTCAGCCCGGAACGCCGTCACCGGAGACGGATCAGCAACACACTAAGATTGGATTAGACCATAACCGCCGCTCCCGGCTAAATTCCCACTTGCATTAGCAGGTGTATGAAATGGCGGTGATGAGTTTGATGGGCCTCCACGATGCATAATAATTTAGTTGGATAAACGTATCTTAATTTGGCTGTTTTGGAGCATTTGAGATCATTAAGTGGATAAATGTCATTTAAATTCATGCATTCCTTCAAGTCTGGACATTCGCAGCCGATTACTCCACAGCCCCCTAAAGAAGTTGGAGTCCTCCCCCACAAAAATGTAGACTAGATACAGGAGGAGGATGAACGGAATGGGACACTTAACAGGAACAAGAGAGAAGGCAGCGCAAGAGGTGTTGTCTGGCATTAAGGCGGCGGTGGTTGCCCGAAAGTATGGGGTGACTCCATCAACGGTGAATCAGTGGGTGAGGGATTACCGGGAAGCCCATGGGGAGCAAGATCATCCGTATCCCCAGGACCAGGTGGAGGAACGGAAGCGCCTGCTGGACGTCGAGCAGAAATATGAGAAGGCCGTCAAGATGCTCGGTGAAAAGGAGTTAGAGATTGAGATTCTGCGTGAACTGCTAAAAAAGCCAACCCCTGCTTATCCGAAAAAATCGAGGTAGCCGATATGTTCATTAAGCAGGGGAATACCGCAGCCTTGGTGCTCCGTCTCGTGGGGCTAGCAGAGTCTACGTACTACGACCGTAAGAAACGCAAGAAGCAGGAGGCACAGGCCGTCCCCCAGGGGCGTGGAAGACCCCTACCCGGCTACTCCCTGACCGAGTCGGGAGAGAAGATTAGCGACGAGCAGATCCAGGAAATGCTCCTGGAACTGGTCGCTGGAGAAGAGCACGTGTACGGGTACAAACTGCTGGCCAAGTGCTTGTGGAACCAGCACGGGCTGAGGCTCAACCACAAGAAAAGCTACCGGCTGTGTCAGGCGCTGGAGATCCTGCAGCCCCAGCGTCAGAAGCGCTTTAAGCATCCCCGGAAGCTGCCGGAGAACCGAGTCATTACCGGAGCGGGCCAGCTCTGGCAGATGGACATTAAATACGGGTATGTGGCGGGCCGGGACCGGCATTTCTTCGTCCTGAGCATTATCGATGTGTTTACCCGGGTTATCGTCGGGTATCACCGAGGATCGTCGTGTGAGGCCAAGCACGCCTGCCAGACGCTGGGACGCGCCATGGAGCAACACTGCGCCCCTGGCAGCGCGCGCCCGGTGATCCGCACCGACAACGGCCCCCAGTTCATCAGCCATCTGTTTGGCGACATGTGTGAAAGCTGGGAGATGACCCATGAACGCATTCCGCCTCGAACGCCGGATTTAAATGCTTTTATTGAATCGTTCCACAGCAATATCGATCGGGATTTGTTCCGCAAAGAGGCCTTCGACACGTTCGAAGAGGCCTATGAAGCCGTGGACCGGTACATGGACTTTTACAATAACCGCAGAATGCATACGAGTCTTCGCAACATGCCGCCAGCTACCTTTGCGGAGTGGGTGCTGACCCTAGAAGACCAGTCCTGCTTCTTCTGGCCGAGAGAAAAAGCGAAATAAAGAGCAAGGCTACGACAAGTACCGATTTTATACGGAGGACTCCGGGATAAGGGGGTCGCACCGATTAAGTGCTGATTATCCAACTGTTTCCTGGCAAGAGCTCCTCAGTCCATAAACAAGTGGAGAAAATCCACTTGTTTCCGGCCGCCGGCACCAGCAACCCCCGTGCCAGCTTCTTGCGCCGCTGCATCTCCGGATTATCCGCTAAAAAACGCGCCCCGCCATGTCGGAATGAACATGGCAAGACGCGCTTGTGGATGTTAGCGGAGCAGCATTCCGGGTAATGCTTAGCCGTTCACCGCAGTTCCCGTTTCCGGAGAATCCGCAGCCGATGCCGAGAGCAGCGCTGCATTGCAGGCAGCAATGTAAGCAATTCCCGCTGCCATCACAATATCATGATGGATGGCCGTCCCCCGGAACTTGGTGTCCTTCCATTCCACCATAACAGCAGCCTCAGCCTGGGCATCCCCGCCGCTGCCCAGAGAGTGCAGCTCCAGACCGTCGAAGCGGATATCCTCAGCGATCCCTTGCCCGATGGCGGCAATGATCGCTTCCAGCGGACCGTCTCCGGTGCTGGTGTGCGTGGTGTCTGCGCCGCTCTGCAGATGGCGCACCGTTACGGCGGCTACGCGGCGCGGCGCGCTGCCTGCCAGTACCTGCACCTCGCCGAGCGCATAGACCTGCGCCTGCTGCCCGGTGGTGCTGCTGACCATCCGCAGCAGCTCATCATCGCTGACGGCCTTCTGACGGTCAGCGGTTTCCTTGAAGGATTCATAGAGCGCGTCCAGCTCCGCTGAATCCAGGGCAATCCCGTACTTCGCTGCGCGGTCCTTCAGCGCATGCCTGCCGGAATGCTTGCCGAGGATGATCATGCTGCGCGGGATGCCCAGCCGTTCCGGGTCCATGATCTCATACGTGCTGCGGTCCTTGAGCAAGCCGTCCTGGTGGATGCCGGATTCATGCTGGAAGGCATTCCGGCCGACCACCGGCTTGTTGAAGGCAATCGGGAAATGCATCGCCCCGCTGATCATACGCGAGGTATCGTACAGCTTCTCAAGTCGGATGCCTGTCTCTGCACCGATGGCATCCCCCCGCGTTTCCAGCGCCATAACCAGTTCCTCCAGCGCACAATTGCCGGTCCGCTCGCCCACTCCGTTGACGGTGACCTCAATTTGTGTGGCACCGCCGGCAATCGCCGCCAGGCTATTCGCCACGGCCAGCCCCAGATCGTTATGACAATGGGCGCTATAGATGACCTTGTCGCCGCCCCGCGCGCCGAGCCGCACACGCCGGAACATTTCCCCGTATTCCTGCGGCAATGCATAGCCTACTGTGTCGGGCAGATTAATAATGGTTGCGCCTTCTTCAATCACCGCCTCGACCATCTCGATCAGATCATCGATTCCCGTCCGCGCAGCGTCCATGGCGGTGAATTCCACTACATCACTGAACTGGCGGGCATAGGCTGTCATCTCGCGCGCGGCGGCAACTACCTCAGGTCTGCTCTTGCGCAGCTGATGGCGCAGATGAATGTCGGAGGAGGAGATGAACAGATGAATCCTCCGCCGCTCCGCATCCCGGGTTGCCCGCACAGCAGCATCGATATCCCCTTTGACCGCGCGGGCGAAGCCGCAGATCTCTACGCCCTGAATCTTGCGGGAGATGGTCTCTACCGCTGAAAAGTCACCCGGACTGGATACGGGGAAGCCCGGCTCCATGACATCCACGCCCAGCTCCGCCAGCTTGCCGGCCAGAATGATCTTCTGCTCCGGGGTAAGGCTAGCTCCCGGGGCCTGCTCTCCATCTCGCAGCGTCGTATCAAAAATCTGAATTCGTTTCTTTACCGGAATAATCATTGTTCATCCTCCTCAAATTGGGTTCATCCAGCCAGCCTTCCAGATCAACTTCAACAAACACAAAAAACCGCCGTCTCTAATTAAAGAGACGGCGGGTCACCCCTCCGCGGTACCACTCTTTTTGACGCATAGGCTCCTGATCTCAATCCAGTCCAGGCATGCCCAAGCTGCGTCCAGCTCCGCTTCATATCTCCTTGCTCCCGTAACGGTAAGCTCGGGGGATACGAACAGTCCGGTAACGGGGACATCCGTAACGGCGTACCTGAAGCTCTTTCCGCCGCTCCGCTCACGGGCGAGATTCGCCGGCCTCCGGTGACTGCGTCGCACCACCCGCAGCTCTCTGTTCACCTTGGCCGTCTACTGCTCCCGTTCATTGCGTGTATTTCTATGAATGCCTATACCAGCGCACAAAAAAACCTGCCATCTCATTCAAGAGACGACAGGCTGTTCACCCTCGCGGTACCACTCTTGTTGATCCCCGGATCAGCAACTCTTCTGCTGCGCCTGCGGTATCCACTCAACAACCCTCTTACGGAGGTCAACCGTAACGGTGTACGAAAGGGCCCGGTCTACATTCTTCACCGGTCAGCACTCCTATCCAGAAGTACCCTGCTTCCACCGCTCCGCTCCCGGACGAGTTCAGGTCTCCTTCGACTGCGTCGCACCCGCCCGCAGCTCTCTTATCCCGGAGTTACCTTACTGCTTCCAATCATCGCGTTTGTTCAAATATAAGATTCATGAATTGAACTGATTATACCCGGCTTCGACAAAAGAAGTCAATAGGCAGATACAGACCATTTCTCCAGCGAGAAGCCGGGATCGGCGACCATATCCAGCGGAATTCCGCCTTCATGCTTCCATTTCACATAGGCCGCAGCCCCAATCATCGCTGCATTATCCGTGCAATACACCGGCGGCGGGATGATCAGCTCGATCCCTTCTGCGGCGCATCTCAAGGTCAGAGCTTCACGGAGGCCCTTGTTCGCAGCCACCCCTCCGCAGAGCAGAAGCTGCCCCGCGCTGAACTCACGTACGGCACGCACAGCCTTCTCGACCAGTACCTCGACGACAGATTCCTGGAAGCCGCGGGCAATTCCGGCCACATCCGGCTCCAGCCCCTTCATCTTACTCTGATTCACCGCGTTGAGCACCGCAGACTTCAGGCCGCTTAAGCTGAAGTCATACGAACCCGGCTCCAGCCACACACGCGGCAGCGGGAAGGCTTCTTCTGCTTCCCGCGCCAGCCGGTCCACATGGGGACCGCCCGGATAAGGAAAGCCCAGCGCCCGGGCCACTTTGTCGTAAGCTTCGCCGACAGCATCGTCCCGGGTGCGCCCGATGATCTTGAACTCGCCTTCCCGTTCCATCAGGACCAGCTCCGTATGACCGCCGGATACCACCAGCGTCATATTCGGATACTGCAGTTCCTTGACCAGCCGGTTGGCATAGATATGGCCGGCAATATGGTGGGTGCCGATGAGCGGCTTGCCCCAGGCCAGCGCCAGGCTTTTGGCCGCCACGACACCGACCAGCAGCGCCCCGACAAGCCCCGGGCCCTGGGTGACCGCGACTGCCGTCAGGTCCTGCGGCGAGATTGCCGCCGCGTTCATGGCTTCCTCAATAACCAGCGTGATCACCTCTACATGCTTGCGGGAGGCCACTTCAGGCACCACGCCGCCGAATGCCCGGTGTGTCTCAATCTGGCTGGAAATGATGTTTGATAACACCTCACGGCCATCCTTCACCACAGCTACCGATGTTTCGTCACAGCTGGTTTCAATTGCGAGTATATATACAGGCTTAAGTGCGCCCGTTTCGGTCTTCATTTCAAGTCCACGCCTCCTTCCGTCAAACCTTGCTCCCCATACTCCGGCAGATCCGCCCACATGATGAGCGCATCCTCGCGGTTGTCCGAATAGTAGCCCTTGCGGGTACCTGCAGGACGGAAGCCTTTTTTGCGATATAAATTCTGGGCCACCTCGTTCGAGACCCGCACTTCAAGGGTTATGGATTTCATCCCGAGATACGCCGCCGTCTTCATCAGCTCGTCCAGCAGCCGGTCTCCCCATTTACGTCCCCGGTAGGCCTCCAGCAGCGCAATATTCGTCACATGCGCCTCATCGACAATCGCCCACATCCCGGCGTAGCCGATGATATGCCCGGCCAGCTCCATTACCATATACTTAGCAAAATGATTATGGCTCAGCTCGTTGCGGAACGCTTCCTCCGTCCATGGCATCGTGAAGGCTTCGCGTTCAATCACAAGAATCTCAGGGATATCCTCAAGCCGCATCAGGCGAAAAACAAGCTCAGTCCCCTGATCTCTTCCTGGTACCGGTTCCGTCATCCTTGGTTCAGGCTCCCTTCACTGCTCCGGCGGAGATTAGCCTCTGCTTCGGTAAGCTGCGTATAGTTGGGAATCAATACGTGAATATCTGCGCATTCCTTATAGCTACCCGCTTCGGCTAAGAATCCGGTCCAGCGGCCTTCAAGCTCGTAAGGCATTGCCTGAACAATACCTGCTCCGGCTAGCGGGGCCAGCGATTCTGCACTTCCATGCAGTGCGGTGTCCCCGGTGAACCATAGTGTGCCCGGCAGCATGCCTTCCGCTGCAGCATCCTTCAGCCGTTCTCCTAGCTCCCGTACCCAGTCTCTCATCAGACGGATGGCATCCGGCGCCAGCCGCTGCGGAGGGTTGTCCCCGTCCGCTGCAAAAAGCGCAGTGTAGGCTTGTCCACGGCGCGCGTCGATCAGCGGGATGATCCAGTCCGGACCCGTTGTCCCGTTCGCGGACGTCACATCAGCCTGTCCGGATTCCTGCTGAAGAGCCGCGGCATGATAACCGCCCCACGCCAGCGCATGCAGGCTGGATACCCCGGTGACCGGCACGTTCCAGGCCCAGGCCAGCGTTTTGGCTGCAGTTACAGCAATCCTTGTCCCGGTATACGATCCCGGACCGACACCGACTGCAATACCGCCGATCATGTCTGCAGCCGTAGCCGAGGCCTGCAGCACCTGCTCAATGATCGGCAGCAGATGTACCGAGTGATTCCGTTCCCCGGAAGCATTCATCTCATGCAGCAGCTCCCCGTTCCCGGTCACTGCCACCCCCAGCACAGCCGTTGATGTATCCAGCGCCAAAAACCGCTTACGCGGCTCATTATTCAGATTCGTCATGTTTCTTTACCCCACTTCTGGATCAGTGCCCGGCACACTCCGCCATAAGGCTCCCCGATTCCGGTTACCGTAATCTCCCGCTTCTCCGGGCCGGCTGACTTCAGCTCTATATGCAAATGCCGCGGCGGCATCAGGTCCGTAATGATACTGCTCCACTCCACCAGACTTACTCCCTGGCCGTAGAAATACTCTTCCAGCCCCAGCTCATCCGCTTCCTGGAGGGAAATCCGGTATACATCCATATGATACAGCGGCAGACGGCCCTCATACTCTTTGATAATTGTAAAAGTAGGGCTGTTCACAATCCCCTCCACACCTAAGTGGCGGGCGTAGCACTGTGAGAACGCGGTTTTGCCCGCGCCCAGATCCCCGTCCAGGCCGATCACCATCCCCGGCTCCGACACGGCTGCGATGGCGGCTGCAAGCGCCTCAGTGTCCTGAAGGCTGGAGGAACGGTAAGTAAACACCGTTTCAATATTATTGTCCAAAACTGCAACTACCACCTTTTAGAAAATATAAGAAGGGATATGTTTTACGCTATATTTTATCCTTCTATTTCTCGCTGAAACGGGTACCGTCCTTCAAGGACGGCGTAGCCGTTTCTACTTGATATCCCTTAACGGTTAACAATACTTTTAATTATATCGGTATGATACTTGCACCGCAACAGGCCGCTGTTATCTGTATAAGGAGCCAGTGTACAAAGCAAGCTGCACGGATTTTTATTATGTAGCCTTCCCTCCGGCTGCAGGAACTTCAGCTCCTCCGCGCCGCTTCACTGTCCCGGAAGGCGCTTCTCCCGGATGCCGGGAGAACAGACTGTGCAGCGCCATGCCGGCAATAATTACCGCAATCCCAACCCATGATAGGAGGGAAGGCAGCGGGGAAGCCAGAATCAGCATCTCACCCAGCAGGGCAAACAGCACCTCCAGGGACTGGGTCGCTTCAACTGCCGCCAGACCGCTCATGCTGCCCCAGACCATATCCGTAGCCCGGAAGAAGAGTACGGTAGCCACTATTCCCGAAGATAGGGCAACGATCACGGACTGACCCGCTTGCGAGGGCGACGGCAGGCCCGCATCTGCCAGGCCATATAATGCGACTGCCAGCCAGAAGGGGAGGCTGGCCAGCGTCATGCCGAGAATCCGCTGGAACACATCCAGCCGGTCTCCGCAGAGCTCCATCGTCTTGCGGTTGCCGAGCGGATAGGCGAATGAAGCAATAAGTACCGGAATAATGCCCAGCAGCAGCTGGGCTGGAGTCAGCTGGCGCGCATGTTCCACTTGAAGCAGCGCTACTCCGGCCAGAATGATCAGGGACAGGAGCAGCCCGCGGAGCGGGATTTTACCTCTTATGTATACAGAACCGGATGAGCCGCTCACCCATTGTCCGAAGAATGGAGCGAGCAGCGATCCCGAGATAATCGTGATCTGCCAGGTCCCTGCTGTCAGCCAGCCGGGTGCATACGCAGCCGCGAAGCAAATAGGCGCATAGAACAGGCCGAAACCGACCGTCCCCCACAACAGCCAGGCCCCCGGGCGTTCTCTCATCGCAGACAGCAGTGGCCTCAGCCGCCCTCTTCCGGCCACAAGGGCCAGCAGAAACGGCAGGGTAAAGAAATAACGCAGCGAGGCGCTCCAGGCCCAGCTTCCTCCCGCAAGCTCCATCCTACGGTTAAGCACAAACGTTACCGCAAAAAACAGCGCCGAACAGACGCCAAGCAAAATGGGACGCACGCCTATCATCTCTTTTCGTCAAAATTCTTCCCCCAAATATAGGGGGTTATGGCGCATTCCGTCAACCTTTGTGTCAGCTCTAATATGATCTTTTTACCGGAATGACGCTCTGGCCAATTTCTGGCGGATTTAAAGAGACATCCCCCTTTATGTTCACCAACCAGCCCCCTCCAGCGCATTGTATTCAGTTTTTCACATACATTTGGCTCGGTTACCTTCGCATTAGCACATTGTACTCGGTTTTTCGCATACGTTTGGCTCGGTTCGCCGTAGCAACTTGCTCATCACATAATTTCTAAACTACAAAAAAACCGGCTGATTGGATACCTCCTCAACCGGTTTTATATACTCTTATTTTCTGCCTTATCCGTTCTTGTTCGTTCCTATCCGTCCTTTTCTCTACCTCATCCGGCCTCTGCCTAGGTAGGCATCAACCTACCCTAGCTTCCCTGCTCCTCCAGCCGGTCTACACCAACGGTCCGTGTATTATCAGGCCGCGAGCCTACTTGTACAGTCGCCATGCCATTATCGGCATCCACATGCTCAATCCATACCGGTTCACCATCGAGATGGACAGCAATCCTATCCTTGGAGGCATAAATATCCCCCGCACGTTTCACATCCATTTTGTCGCCTCCCTATTCATCCTCATCTTCTGCAGAAAGTTCGCCGATGGTCGCATCAGCATCCAGCAGTCCGGCTTCGCCGTACAGCGCCTCTTCCCCGGGCTCCGCAATAATGCTCTCCCAATCGACAGCCTCCGCCGGGATATCCTGCTCGGACAGGACGTCGCTCCAGTTGTTCCGCTCTTTTTCCATGACGGCCTCCCTTTGCATGACTATCCAGCAATGACCAGCAATGAATGTCTCATTCACTGTGCAATGCGTATGCTGAACGGCTTTATTTTTTCCCATGAATCGCAAATAATGCATCCGGCTAGAAAAAGCCCCAGCGCGTCATACTAACCCATATAGATCGTGAACTCATGATACAGCAATTATAAACAGCACTTATACTCAGGAGGCGATTCTCATGCATACCGTTTGGAAAGGAGCCATCAGTTTCGGGCTTGTGCATGTTCCGGTCAAAATGTTCTCTGCTACGGAGGACAAGGACATCTCGCTGCGTTACATCCATAAAGAATGCGGAAGTCCGCTTTCCTATGTGCGTAAATGCCCCGTGTGCGAGAAGGAAGTGGCCTGGGAAGAGATCGGCAAGGGTTACGAATATGAGAAGGGCAAGTTTGTTTTGTTCGATAAGGAAGAGCTGGATCAGTTAACCGAGGAGAGCAGCAAGAGCATTACGATTCTGGATTTTGTGGATTTGACGGAGATCGACCCGATTTATTTCCAAAAAACCTATTACCTGTCTCCCGATCAGGCCGGCGCCAACGCCTACCGTCTGCTCATGGAGGCGATGCGCCAGACCGGCAAAATCGGGATCGCCAAAATCTCCATCCGCTCCAAAAGCAGTCTGGCTGCGATCCGCGTCCTCGCCGACTGCCTGGCGATTGAAACCATTTATTACCCGGACGAAGTCCGTCCGGTATCGCAGGTACCCGGTCTGCCGGAGCCGGGGACCGTGAACGACAAAGAGCTGGATATGGCCAAGGTGCTGATCTCTCAGCTGTCCACACCGTTTGAACCCGCTAAATACACGGACGATTACCGCCAGCGGATGCTTGACTTGATCACGCACAAGATCGCCGGTGAGGAATTCCATATTGCTCCGGCGCGCCAGGAGAACAATGTGATCGATCTGATGGCTGCCCTGCAGGCCAGTATCGAAGCAGTACAGCATATTCCGTCCGACCCCGGACCTTCACTGTCCGGCACAGGCAAGAAGCCACGGACGGCTGCGGGCGGCAAGAAAAAACCGGCACAGGCCACAGCCTCCGGAACCCCTGCCCCTGAACCGGCAGTGCCGGCAGGTAACGAGGCAACAGGGCCGATTCCGGTCATCGCTCCGAAGCCGAAACGCCGGACGGCCAAGAGCAAGGTAACCGGTGCCTAGGAGCAGGTCATCCGCGCCTCCAGTTATAGGCGGTCCGCTTACGCTGCAGCCGATTATTCCATTCGAGCCCGTGCTGGCCTCCAGGCTCCCGGAGGGCGAGGAGTGGATCGCCCAGATCAAATGGGATGGCGTGCGGATGCTCTCCTATTCCGATGGAAGCCATGCCGAGCTGATCAACCGGCGGGGCAACCGGCGCACGCTGCAGTATCCTGAGCTTGCCAGACCGGAGGCGTATTGCCGGGCCGGTTCGGTCATTCTCGATGGCGAGATTATTGCACTCAGCGGCGGCAAGCCCTCCTTCCATGAGGTGATGCGGCGGGACAGCCTGAAGAATGAAGCAGCGATCCGGGCGGTAAGTCCGCAGGTACCGGTGCTCTATATGGTCTTCGATATCCTGTACTGCAATGGCATTTTGCTGCTGGACCAGCCGTTGTCCCGGCGGCAGCAGATGTTAAGTGAAATGCTGCTGCCGCATCCCCATGTGCAGAATGTGCCAAGCTACCATCAGCCCGCACAGCTGTACGCTGCCGCTCTGAAGGGCGGGCTGGAGGGGATTGTATGCAAAGAGCTCACCAGTACCTATGCCCCGGGAGGCAAAGACAAGCGCTGGCAGAAATGCAAAATTATCTCCGATGTCACTGCTGTAGCCGGCGGCGTCACCTTCCGTGACGGTCTGGTTAACGCCCTGCTCTTCGGACTATATGATGATGCGGGCAAGCTGCACTATATCGGCCATGCAGGAGCAGGCAAAATGACCGTACAGGACTGGCGGAATTTGACCGCACAGATCAGCGGCCTGATCACAGAGCAGATGCCTTTTGCAGAGCTGCCCCAGCGCAGTAAAGGGTCGGTCTGGATTAAGCCTGAGCTGGTGTTCAAGCTGCACTATCTGGAATGGAATACTTCCGGAACCTTCCGCCAGCCGGTTATACAGTCCCAGGTAGAGCTCCCTCCGCTATCCTGCCGCATGGACCAGAGAACACAGACGTAGTAACGGGATCACCGGGCCTGATCCTTCCCTGACTAAGCCTCGCCTTATCTTAGCTCGTATAACTCTATACAAGGAGGATACCGCATGCCGAAGACGATCAGAGGCTCCATTACCGCAGGCGGACATGAGATCGGAATTACGAACCCGGATAAGCTGCTATGGCCCGAACGCGGCATCACCAAGCAGATATATTTGCTTAAGCTGGCCGCACTCTCTCCTTATCTGCTGCGCTACTGCCAGGGACGGCTACTCACGGTAATCCGCTACCCTCATGGTGTTCCGGGGATGTCCTTTTACCAGAAGAATGCCCCCGAGCCGCTGCCGGAATTCGTGCATACAGCAACTCATGAGAATATTACCTATATTGTGCTGCAGGGGCTCCCGGAGCTGCTCTGGCTCGGCAATCTGGCCGCGCTCGAATTCCATCCCTCGCTGCATTATGCGGGCAGTGAGCTCCCCTGCGAATGGATGATTGATCTGGACCCTTCGCTTGAGGTCGAGCCGCGCATTATGGAGGCAGCCGCTACGGTAGGCGAAGTACTGAGGTCACTGGGGCTGGCCTCTGTGCCCAAGACCTCGGGTGCCACCGGAGTGCAGATCATTGTTCCGGTGGAGCCGGGAGTCACCTTCGACGGCCTGCGCCGGGTAGGTCATTTCGTCGGCCGCTATGTCACGGAGAAGCGTCCCGACCTGTTCACGTTGGAGCGCCTGAAGAAAAACCGCGGGGACAAAATCTATTTCGATTACCTCCAGCATTACGGCGGCAAAACTCTCGCTGCCCCATACACCCCGCGGGCCCGTCCGCTGGCAACAGTCTCAACGCCCCTCCTGTGGGAGGAAGTGCAGCGTAACGTCAAGCCTACCGATTACCATCTGCTGAACATTGAGGAGCGTCTGGCCCGGATGGGCGATCTTATCGCCAAGGTCCCTCCGCAGCGGGTGGGTGATATTATTGCCAAGCTGCCCTGAGAATGGCCCTGAAGACAGCAATAAGCCCGCAGTTACCTATACTCTAGGCTGCGGGCTTATTTGGCGTCCAGCATATGGACAGAAGGTATTATATATGAGAATACGGCGCAGCAAGCAAGGACCGCCGCATTGATTACTCTGACGTTCGTAAATATACCTTCCTTCGGAAGCGCTCCGGTTATACCGTACCCGCTAATGGATTGCTTTTTTCTTAAATCGGCCGCCTTTGACATCATGGATATTGCCGATCGCGATGAATGCGTCAGAATCCCAATCTTCTACAATGGACTTAAGCTTTGCTTCTTCCAAACGGGTAATGACTACAAAGATAACTTTCTTGTTATCGCCGGAGAATCCGCCTTCACCATCCAGATACGTTACTCCACGTCCCAGACGCTCCGTCAATGCTTCACCGATATCACGGAATTTATCACTGATAATCCATACCGATTTCGATTGATCCAGACCTTCCAATGTAATATCGATCAGTTTAAAAGCAATATAATAGGCAATCAGTGAAAACATGGCATTATTCCAGCCAAAAACGAAGCCCGCGCTGGAAAGAATAAACAGGTTAAAGAACATTACAACTTCTCCCACAGAGAACGGAAGCCTCTTGGACACAAGGATGGCCACAATTTCTGTACCATCAAGCGATCCGCCATAACGTACAACGAGTCCAACCCCTACTCCGAGAATTACCCCTCCGAATACTGCGGCAAGCAGCGGTTCAACCGTAATCGGATTTACAGGATGGAGCAATTGAGTACCGATGGACATCACAACTACCGCAAATAAAGTAGATAAGGCAAAGGTCTTACCAATCTGCTTATAACCAATTACCAGAAACGGCAGGTTAAGCAGTGTCAATAAAATACCCAGAGGTATATTGAAAATATGGGACAACATAATAGAAATACCGGTTATTCCGCCGTCAATCAACTCATTGGGAACAAGAAAAATCTCAAGCGCAACAGACATCATGGCCGCTCCGATGATAATCATCACAATCCGCTGAGCCAGCTTCGCTGTCTTGAAAGCCCCTGATTTCTGAGGCTTCTTCTGTTCCTCACTCGTAAAGATTTGTTGGCTTACAGTCATAGAACTCCCCCTATAAATAGTATATCTAAGAAGTATACGAAAGCAGACTTCACAGCTAGGCTTTCTCCCCTTTGCTTCTTATATTCCTATTATATCATAAAGGAAGCTCAAATAACGCATGGAACATGATATAACCTTCGAAAAACGATGCTTACTTCATATTTAACGTCATAAAAGCGGTGATAAGAGCTGACAAAGCCCCTCAATCAATTTGACATTATGCGCTCTCTTCATAAACTTTTTGGGATCGATGAATTCGCTGTGCTTCAGGTCTTGTCTGAAGTCCTCTGCCAGTTCCGCAATGATCGCCGGACGGAGCAGAACAGCCGTCAGTTCAAAGTTGGAATAGAAGCTGCGCATGTCCAGATTCGCACTGCCTACCGTTGCAAGTACATCATCAATAATCATAACTTTCGCGTGCATGAAGCCTCTTGTATAGCAGTAGAACTTCACTCCGGCATCCTGCAGATTCTCCAGGTAAGACAGGGTTGCCTTATACACCAGCTTGTTGTCCGGCTTCGCCGGGATAATGATCCTCACATCCACTCCGCTGAGCACCGCATTCTTGAGCGCCCGGCAGATGGCAGGGTCCGGAATGAAATACGGGGAGGTCAGCCAGATGCGCTCCTTCGCCGCACAGAGTGAAGCGAAAAACATCTCCTGTGTGGCATCAATTGCCCCATCGGGCCCGCTGGCAACAATCTGTACAGCATCCGGTCCGCTGCAGGCATGAGCAGGAAAAAAACGCGGATGGCTCATACTGTCACCGGCTGCCAGTCTCCAGTCTTTGAGAAACACATATTGCAGATGATATACAGCATCCCCTTCAAGACGAAGATGCGTATCTCTCCAATAGCCCATCTTGGAGTCTTTTCCCAGATAATCATCCCCTACATTCATTCCCCCGGTGAAGCCGGTCAGCCCGTCGACCACGAGTATCTTGCGGTGATTGCGGTAATTGAAGCGGCGGTCCAGCAGCGAAGTAAGCGGAGGCAGAAAAAAGTGAACCTGCGCCCCTGCATTCTTGAGCGTATTCACGAATCTCCGGCTCAGCTGATGACTCCCAAGCCCATCACAAAGCAGACGCACCCTAACCCCCTGACGCGCCTTGTGGATCATAATCTCCTGAAACTGCCTGCCAATATCATCATCCCGGAAAATATAAAATTCCATGTGGATATGCTCTTGCGCATTCTCCATCACATCCAGCATCGCCTTATAGGCATCTCCGGCATTATTGAGCACCTGACATTGATTATGGCTTGTAATGTGACTTTCTGACAGGCCTGATAGCAAATGCAGCAGCTCCTTACGGTTCTCAAAACCCGGATTCCCGGTATCTGCCGTGCTTTTGACGATATGGATTTTGCCGGCAACATGGGCGCGGATCTCCCTCAGCAGAGACACACACCGTTTACCAAGCTTCCGGCTCTGCCAATAATCCCGCCCGAGGAAATAATAGAACAGCAGCCCCAGCGGCGGACAGCAGAAGGTAATGATTATCCAGGCCAGTGCCCTCTGCGGACGGCGGAACTCCGATATAACGATAATGGCAATCTGTATGATAAAAAGACATAAGATAACAGCGAATATCCTCATTCCGGGCCTCCTAAAAGTTATGTTATTGAAGATGATCTACTACAGGTCTTGCCGTAACTCACCTTCTTTATTCAAACAAACCGTTGTCATGTTCGCCAGAGGAATGGAATACATAGAGTAGTAGGACGAATCGGATGAGCCCGCGATATAGCAATGCTGGATTCACTCAGTTCATACCACGCGGCTGCTAAAGGCCGCAGGAAGGAGACGTTATGAAGAGTCAGCCCGATCATAAAAAGATTACGCTGCTCGTCGTCCGTGAGGCCGGACGGCCGGTCAGACAGCTGCAGCTGTCCAAGCCGCTTGCCTTCGCCCTGCCTGCTGCGGCTGCCCTTTCCCTCTCCAGTCTGGTCACCTCTATGCATATTCATGCCTCCCAGTCCATTTCTGAGCTGGAGGCCGAAGCTGCAGCACTATCGTTGACGAATATCCGGATGGAGCTTAAGGTTGCCGACAAGGACCAGGCGCTGCTGCAGCTCCGCAGCCAGGTGACCGAGCTCTCGGAGGAAGCCCAGACCATCAAAGAGAAGCTGAAGAGTGTCTCTGAACTGGAGCAGCAGCTGCAGTCGCTGATTGAGCAAGAGACGACCTCTTCTTCCGGTACAGACGACAATGAACCCACAGCCTCTGCAGCTTCTGCTGCAAGCAGCCGGCCGTTCATTGCTGCATCAGCCAAAGTGGCTGCAAGCGGGACTACGGGAGACGTCAAGGGAACCATAGGCCGTTCAAGTACGACCTTGTTCCTTGCAGAACCTTCATCAGACTCATCTGCCGGTACTCTGTCTGCAGTTGATTTCCGTTTCGGTGTAGTTACCGCTGCATTAGGAAGTACAGTCCCCCCCCAGGTTGGCGGGGAGTACATCGCTGTGTATGCCAATGACCCGCTGGAGCTGGTTCAGGAAACAAGAGACGACTACGAAGAAATAAAAACGATGCTGAACGAAATGGTCAGCCGTATCTCCACTACGATTACAGAGGCCGAAAAAGCCAATACTCTGGAAGCTAACCTGCAAGCCAAGAAGGCACATGAAGAAAAAGCGAGACTGGCCCCGGCTGTTCTATGGCCCACAGGCTCGAAGGTGATCACCTCCAGCTTCGGTTATCGTTCCGATCCCTTCAAGGGTGTCTCCGCCTACCACTCTGGAATCGACATTGCCGGCCGCATCGGTGACCCTGTATACGCAGCGATGGAAGGTGTGGTCACCTCTGCCGACCAGCTGGGCGCCAGAGGCAAATATATCATTATCAAACATGCGAACGGGCTGGAAACCTGGTATATGCATTTGAACGGCATGGTGGTCTCGCCCGGTGACAAGGTCAGCAAAGGGGAGCAAATTGGCATGCTCGGCAACACCGGACGCAGCACGGGTCCCCATCTCCATTTCCAGGTTGTGAAGCAGAATAAGCCGGTGAATCCGTTGAATTATGTTAAACCTTAAGAATACAAGGAGGAATGCAGGCATGTGGAACAAACGTAGACAAAGTGCTCCCTATAAATCGACCGATTCACTTATCGGACATGGAGGCACACTTGAAGGTAAAGTCCATTGCGATACCAATCTGCGGATTGAAGGGAATTTCAGCGGGGAAATCCTGTGTCAGGGGACAGTTACGATCGGTGAACAGGGAACCGTTCACTCCAGCATTAAGGCACAGGAGATTATTATCGCCGGCAAGGTCTACGGCAACGTGACCGCTGATCAGAAGCTGATCATGACCGAAACCGGACAGCTGCACGGTAATATTGCGGCCGGTGCGCTGAGTATTATGGAAGGCAGCGTGCTGAACGGATCTGTGTCCATGGCCGAACAGCCCGCCACAAAGACAGCGGGCGGGCTTCAGGCAGGTGATTCTGCGGACAAGGCAGGTGAGCGGGGTTCCCATAAACAGAACAAATTGGAAGCAGGCTGAGCGGGCATAACCCCGCATATGCTTGCTTCCAGTCCTTGTACAGCCTTGTACCACATTAAGCAGCTACATCTCTTTTACGGAATACAATCCATGAGACGAGCATGAAAATAACGTAATACACCGCGAGGACAGCAATCGCGAACCCTAATGTAGCGCCTCCGGGGCCGGTGTCCGACAGCAGATAGCCGCTTAGATTCATATGGGCAAAAATCAGATAGTTGGCCCACTCATACCGTTCCGGGCTGAAGATGGCGATAAAGATATCTTTGGTGAACATGATGGACAGCGACAGTACAATTGCAAGGCCGCTGGAACGGAATACGCTGGAGATCATAAAGGCAATGGCTGCTGTGAGAAACAGCTCAATGTAGGCGCACATAATCGTCAGAAAAACGTATTCTCCCTGGCTCCAGTCCATCGTCGGGCCCCCTAACGAATCCACGGCTGAGGACGAGAAGATCAGGGCTGAGCCATAACCAAACACGATCAGCAGTAGAGTGCTGAACAAGCTGAAGAGCACCATCGATATATATTTCGAGAGCAGGATTTTGGAGCGGCTCCAAGGGCGGATCAGCAGCAGCTTAATCGTTCCCCAGGTGAATTCGCCCGCAACGGAGTCAGCAGCCACCAGGGCTGTGAAGATGGTATTCAGGAAAAAAGCAATTGCTACGGTAGTCTGGAAGCTGTCCCATAACCCGATCGTTACCTCATTGCCCCCACTGGTGAAATGGATTAGCGCCGGAAACAGCGCACTCATAACCGCCAGAATGAACAGCATAATCCATGTCCGCAGACGTCTGTAAATTTTGATATTCTCATTATGTATGAGAGCAGCGAACTCACCCAATGCCTTCACCTCCTGTAATCTCCAAGAATTGATCTTCCAATGACCGGAACAGCGGCTTGATGCTGTACACCTTAATTCCGCCGGCCACCAGCTTCGCGTTGAGCTCGGCAATTTCCTCCCGCACCGCCTCTACAGCAATACCCCCGTCCTTCACCACGCCACGGCCCATCAGTTCCAGCGCAGCTTCAGGCTGATCCACTTCGAACAGGGTCTCACCCACCGGCACCATCACATTGCCTACAGCTTTAAGCTGTTTCACTTCGATCAGGCGGCCGTTCTGGATAATCGCTACACTATCACACATGAGTTCCATTTCAGCGAGCAAATGACTGGAGACAAAAACAGTAGTACCTTCCTTCTGGCACAGCAGGCGCAGATAATCGCGCAGCTCGCGGATGCCCTGCGGGTCCAGCCCGTTAGTCGGCTCATCGAGAATCAGCAGCTTCGGCCGGTGCAGCAGTGCCTGGGCCACACCCAGCCGCTGGCGCATCCCCAGAGAATAGGTCTTAACCTTGTCGTTGATTCTCTGGCCGAGACCTACCAGTTCTACTACTTCATTAATCCGCTCCTTAGTCACACCGGGGACCATGCGGGCATACTGGCGCAGGTTCTGGTATCCGGTAAGAAACTTGTACATTTCCGGATTCTCCACAATAGCCCCTACATTCGCTATCGCCTCTTCAAAATGATCTTTAATACTGCGTCCGCAGATGAGTATATCCCCGCGGCTAATGGAGATGAGACCTACCATCATGCGGATGGTAGTTGTTTTACCGGCACCGTTCGGGCCCAGGAATCCGAAGATTTGCCCGGGCGGAATATCGAGGGTCAAGTCGTTGATCAGCGTTTTGGAGCCGATCTTTTTGGTAACCCCCATCAGGCTGGCCACAGGTTTCACAACTTCTGCCGTATTCGGCATAACTTCACTTCCTTTCGTCGGTTTGGATGAAACGGGCTATCTTTTTACTTAAAGTGTCCGTCGTAACTGCGGGGAATGTTTGGACTTCCGGCCGCTGTTGTCTGCAGATTTCTTGATTCATACCGCTTTTGCGGTGGAAATCCGCAGACAAAGGCGGACGCTACCGCTCCTACAGTTCCAAACTTCCCCTCCGCTACTTTCACCTTAGTGTAAAACAAAAACCCATTTCATACATTTTTATATTCTACCACAACTTTCCTTTTTCCTGAAAACCGGAAAAATATGCAGTAATAGTAAAAGGGACAGTATCCCTTCGGCATACGAAGAGGATACTGTCCCTTTGGTCGTGAGACATATTATGTTGAACTAGTCGGGTACGGATGCTCAATCATTAGCGATTAACAGCGGTGAATTGGGCTATCTATACGGACTGGCTGTTCGTTATTAATTACTACTGCCACTTATAATTAGCCGCCGACACGGGCAAGCTCACGCATATTCGCCTCAAAAGCAGCCATCAGGGCAGCTTCGCCGGTCAGGCCATTCTGCTCCACCTTGCGGATCTGTTCCATCATCCGTTTGTAATCCTTCGGAATGACACGGGCAAACTTCGGCAGGGCCTGATCCCATGAATCGAGAATCGTTCTGCCCGCATTGCTGTCTGTAAGCTCGGTATGACGGGTAATCAGGCCATGCAGCTCAGCGATTTCATCCGCCTCCTCCACACGCTCCAGCAATACCATTTCCAGGTTACAGCGTTTGATGAACGTGCTGTCCGGATCATATACATAGGCGATACCGCCTGACATCCCTGCCGCAAAGTTGCGGCCCGTTTCACCCAGAACAACTACACGGCCGCCAGTCATGTATTCGCAGCCGTGGTCACCCACGCCTTCAACGACTACATTCGCCCCGGAGTTGCGGACTGCGAAGCGTTCACCGGCGATACCGCTGACATAAGCTTCGCCGCCAGTTGCTCCATACAGCGCCGTATTTCCGATGATGATATTATCTTCTGCCGCAAAGGTTGCCTTGCGGGACGGTCTGATAATCAGCTTGCCCCCGGACAGCCCTTTGCCGACATAGTCATTGGAGTCGCCTTCGACCGTAATCGTGATGCCCTTCGGTACGAATGCGCCCAGACTTTGTCCGGCCGAGCCTGTGAAATACAGCTTGATGGTGTCATCCGGCAGACCTGCTGCGCCATATTTGCGCGTCAGCTCGCTGCCCAGAATCGTACCCACTGCACGGTTGACGTTCGTGATCGGCAGAGATGCTTCAACTGCTGTGCCGGATTCCAGTGCAGGAGCGGCAATATCGAGCAGGTGAGTCATATCCAGCGTTTCTTCCAGGCCATGATTCTGGTGTTTGCTGCGGAAGCGTGTGCTTCCTTCCGGCATAGCCGGTGTGTGCAGCAGGCTGCTCAGATCAACGCCCTGCTTCTTCCAGTGGGTCGAAGCCTGAACCGCATCCAGGCAATCCGTGCGGCCGACCATTTCCTCAATGGTACGGAAGCCAAGCTCTGCCATAATCTCACGCAGATCCTGTGCTACAAAGGTCATGAAGTTAACGACATGCTGCGGATCTCCCATGAAGTTCTTGCGCAGCTCCGGATTCTGCGTAGCAACGCCGACCGGGCAGGTATCCATCTGACACACACGCATCATGATACAGCCTACAGCTACCAGCGGTGCAGTAGCGAAGCCGTATTCTTCGGCGCCAAGCAGAACAGCTACTGCCAGATCACGCCCGCTGAGCATCTTGCCGTCTGTTTCCAGCACAACACGGTCGCGCAGATTGTTCAGCATCAGTGTCTGGTGCGTCTCAGCCAGACCCAGCTCCCAAGGAAGTCCGGCATGACGGATGGAGTTCATCGGTGAAGCACCGGTGCCGCCGTCATAGCCGCTGATCAGGATAATATCGGCACGGCCTTTGGCCACACCGGCGGCAATGGTACCTACGCCGACTTCGGATACAAGCTTAACGTTAATATTGGCACGAGGATTGGCATTCTTCAGATCATAGATCAGCTCCGCCAAATCCTCAATCGAGTAAATGTCATGATGTGGCGGCGGTGAGATCAGACCTACACCTGCTGTAGAGCCGCGGACTTCGGCAACCCAAGGATATACCTTGCGGCCTGGAAGCTGTCCGCCTTCACCCGGCTTGGCGCCTTGTGCCATCTTGATCTGGATCTCGTCGGCATTCACCAGATAGTTCGAGGTTACGCCGAACCGTCCCGATGCCACCTGCTTGATCGCACTGCGGCGGGAATCGCCGTTAGCGTCCGGAATGAAGCGCGCCGGATCTTCCCCGCCTTCACCGGTATTGCTCTTGCCGCCGATACGGTTCATGGCAATGGCCAGTGTCTCATGGGCTTCCTTGCTGATCGAGCCGAAGGACATGGCGCCGGTCTTGAAGCGTTTCATGATCGATTCCGCCGGTTCTACCTCGTCCAGCGGCACAGGTCCATTAGCCGGTTTGAACTGCAGCATCGAGCGTAGCGTCTGGTGTTTCTCGCTTTCGCCCTGAACAAGTGCCGCATATTTCTTGTACATCTCGTAATCTCCGCTGCGTACGGAATGCTGCAGCAGATGAATCGTCTGCGGGTTGAACAGATGCTCTTCCCCGTCACTCCGCCACTGGTATTCACCGCCGGAATCCAGCACCTTGTCATTACCGTCTTTGTCGGTGAAGGCGCGGTTATGGCTGGCAAGTGCTTCTAGAGCCACTTCCTCCAGGCCAATTCCCCCGATACGGGATGGTGTCCAGGTGAAGTAGCGGTCTACGAACTCCGAGTTCAGGCCTACAGCTTCAAAAATCTGTGCGCCGCGGTAGGATTGAATCGTGGAGATACCCATTTTGGACAGAATTTTGACAACACTCTTCGTAGCTGCCTTGATATAGTTCTTCACAGCCTTCTCATGCGAGATTCCGCGGAGCAGGCCTTGGCCGATCATATCATCCAGACTCTCGAAGGCCAGATAAGGGTTGACCGCACTGACACCATAACCAAGCAGAAGCGCATAATGATGAACTTCACGCGGTTCACCGGATTCCAGCAGGATACTGACCTTGGTCCGTGTTCCCGAGCGGATCAGATGGTGATGCAGGCTGGAGACAGCCAGCAGCGCCGGGATTGCAGCATTGTCGCGGTCTACCCCGCGGTCGGACAGAATAAGAATATTATGTCCTTTAGCCATAACGCGGTCTGCCGCCTCATTCATACGCTCCAGAGCGATACGCAGCCCTTCCGCCCCCAGCTCTGCCGGGAAGAGAATCGGAATGGACATCGATTTGAAGCCGGCACGGCGTACATGACGCAGCTTGGCGAAATCCTCGTTCGAGAGAATCGGAGAATCCAGCGAGATCTGACGACAGCTCTCCGGTTCTGCTTTGAGCAGATTGCGTTCAGGCCCGATCGTTGTTGCCGTGGACGTTACCAGTTCTTCACGGATCGCATCAATCGGCGGGTTGGTTACCTGGGCAAACATTTGTTTGAAGTAGTTGTAGAGCCGCTGCGGACGGTCAGACAATACCGCCAGCGGTGAATCATAACCCATGGACCCGACAGCCTCGGCACCTGTGGAAGCCATAGGCTCCAGCACCTTGCGCAGATCTTCAAAGGTATAACCGAACGACTGCTGAAGCTGCTGCACATTATCATGCTTCGGATTCGGCAGCTCCGGTGCCTCCGGAAGCTCATCCAGGCTGATCAGGTGCTCATCCAGCCAATCCTGATAAGGCTGCTCTGCAGCGATTTCAGCCTTGACCTCTTCATCAGAGATAATCCGTCCCTGCTTCGTATCCACGAGCAGCATACGGCCCGGTCTAAGGCGGTCTTTGTATAGTACATCCTCTGCCGGGATATCAAGGACTCCCGCTTCGGAGGACAGAATGATCAGATCATCTTTGGTGACATAATAACGCGCAGGACGAAGACCGTTACGGTCGAGGATCGCCCCGATTTGCACGCCGTCGGTGAAGCCCATAGCGGCAGGCCCGTCCCATGGCTCCATCAGGGTGCTGTGGAATTCATAGAAGGCTTTCTTCTTCTCATCCATGCTGTCATGATTGCTCCAAGGCTCAGGAACCATCATCATCGCAACATGCGGCAGGGAGCGTCCGCTCAGGTACAGGAACTCGAACGTATTATCGAACATCGCAGTATCGGAGCCGTCGGGGTTAACTACCGGCTTGATCTTGCCTAGATCCTCTCCGAACACTTCGCTCTTGAACAGTGACTGGCGGGCATGCATCCAGTTCACATTGCCGCGAAGGGTGTTGATTTCGCCATTGTGAATCATGAAGCGGTAAGGGTGGGCACGTTCCCAGCTTGGGAAGGTATTGGTACTGAACCGGGAGTGGACAAGCGCAATCGCCGACTCCAGCTTCTCATCCTGCAGATCCAGGTAGAACTGTCCTACCTGTACAGTAGTCAGCATGCCCTTGTATACGATCTTCTTGCAGGATAAACTCGGTACGTAGAAGGATTCACCCTCTTCTGCTCCGCCGTAGCGGATCGACAGCTCCGCACGTTTGCGGATCACGTACAGCTTGCGTTCAAAAGAAAGATCATCCTTAATTCCTTCAGAGCGGCCGATAAATACTTGCCGCACATAAGGCTTGGCAGCCTTGGCCGTCTTGCCGAGCATTTCGTCAAAGGTAGGCACATCGCGGTAGCCGAGCACCTGCTGGCCCTCTTCAGCGATAATCTCGCTCAGGAGCGCCTCATGGCGGGCCCGGATCTCCTCGTTATGAGACAGAAAGATCATGCCCACGCCGTAATGGCCCTGTTCCGGCAGCTCAAAGCCAAGCTTCGCTGCTTCGCCGGCAAAGAAACGGTGCGGAATCTGCAGCATAATGCCGGCTCCGTCACCAGAGTTCGGCTCGCTTCCCTGGCCTCCCCGATGCTCCATATTAAAGAGCATAGTCAGAGCATTGCTAACAATATCATGGGACGGTTTGCCTTTAATATGGGCAACAAATCCCATGCCGCAAGCGTCTTTTTCGAACTGAGGATCATAAAGGCCCTGTTTGCCGGGCAGTTCAGTGTGTCTCATCATACGCAACCTTTCTATTATAAAGTAGACGGAATTCCAGGAAAATTTTTCAGAGGAAAATCTTAATAATTATTCAAGCCAGATTGGTTATATTATTTTATCATCGACCTGACATGAGTGCAATTTAAACTTTTTTATGAGCTTGATTAACAAATGCTTTTGCAGCGCAGCTTTAGCGGATAAAAGCGTAAAAAATCTTCTCGGTGCATAATTATGCATAAAAGACGAATAAGTTCTTATGCATTGAAAGCGTTCCATTTATTTTCCTGCCATAGATATGGTACTTTTTTTACCCATTTAGTTTTCTGTATAAGCCAAAAACGCCCCCTCGGGGGCGTTTTTGTGTCCTCATATTTACAAGGAAAATTGTTCCATTATACAGTCAAAACTTGTTCACTTTTCAGCAGAGCCTCATTACCGCGGTCACGGGTCATGAAGTAGGTGAAGGTAAGGGCCAGGAATACTATGCCGTAAGCGGCCAGCAGTCCGGCATCATTCCACATCGAGCTGAAGTCGCCAGTAGAGATGACTGCCTTGAAGCCTTTGACACTGTAAGTCATCGGCAGCAGCGGATTGAATATCTTCATCCAGTTCGGAATCAGCTCCAGCGGGAATGTACCCGCACTCGTAGTCAATTGGAAGATCAGAATCAGGATGACTACGAAACGGCCCGGCTGGTCAAGCCAGGTTACGATCGCCTGGATCATCCACATGAAGGCAAGGCTGGTAATGAAGGAGAAGGCGTAGAACAAGCCTACACTCTGCACTTCAAGGCCCAGGCCGTACAGAACAATCAGGATGGCGAGCAGCGCCTGGAGCAAGCTCATCATGGAGAACGTAAGGGTACGGCTCATGAACCGGTTGAACCGGCTGGCTCCGATTACTTCAGATTCTCGCATCGGAATAACAATCGTACAGATCAGTGCGCCTACGAACAAACCGAGCGACAGGAAGTAAGGGGCGAACCCTGTTCCATAGTTCGGTACCTTACTGACCTTCACTTCTTCAATCTGTACCGGCTGGGCAAACATGGATACCAGCGCATCGCTCTTGTTCACAGCATTAGTCTGCGTTGCGGCATCGACCAGCTTGCTGGCCAGCTCACCGGAGCCTGCTTTCAGCTCATCCAGACCGTCCTTGAGCTGACCTGCTCCGTCACTCAGCTGCTTCGAGCCGTCAGCTACAGAGCTGAGGCCGCTGCCAAGCTGTCCTGCGCCGCTCAGCAGCTTCGCCGTTCCGGCTTCAAGCGCTTTGCCGCCGTCTGCCAGCTTCACTCCGCCTGCGGCCGCTTCGTCCAGCTTCGCGCCGAACTGCTGCATGCCTGCCGACAGCTTAGCGCCGCCTGCCGCAAGTGTGCCCGCGCCAGCCGACAGCTGCTGCTGTCCTTCCAGCAGTTGTGCGCTGCCGGCGTTCAGCTGCTGCGCTCCGGCATGCAGCTGCGTTACACCTGCATCAAGCTGCTGGGAACCGCTGTGCAGCTGATTCGCTCCCTGCACCAGCTGCTCCTGGCCGCTGTGCAGTGCCGTTGCTCCTGCCAGCAGCTGCTCCTGGCTCTGATCCAGCTGTGCAGTGCCAGTGGCCACTGCTGTACTTGCCGCCAGCAGCTTCTGCACATCCGGGCTTGCCGCAAGCTGCGGATTTGACTTCGCCAGTGCCTGCAGACCGTCTGCTACCGCTTTGGCTCCGGCTGCCGCTTTCGCGCTGCCTTCCTTCGAAGCCGTAAGACCGGCTTCGAGCTTCGCGCTGCCTTCTGCGGAAGAGGTCAGGCCCGCTTCCAGCTTCGCGCTGCCTTCCACCACCGACTTCGTGCCAGCCTGCAGCTTGGCAGTTCCGTCTACAGCCGACTGTGTGCCGTCTTTAAGCGAAGCCGCTCCGGCTGCAGTCTTCTGCAGCCCTGCGTCAAGCTGCTTGCTGCCGGCTGCCGACTGAGTCACACCATCCTGCAGCTGCTTATGGGCTGCGGACAACTGTTGAAGCCCTCCGGCCAGCGTGCTGCTGCCGGCTTCCAGAGCTGCTGCTCCGGTATTCAGATCCGTCACACCCTGGGTAAGCGGGGCTACGCCACTCAGCAGCTTGCCGGTTCCTTCAGTCAGGACAAGCAGATTGTCCTTCAGCTTAAGCGCTCCGTCATCCAGCTTGGTGGCACCGTCAGCAAGCTTGGTGGCGCCGTCCCCGGCTTCACCAAGGCCGCTGGCGATATCCGTGATTTTATCAAATACAGATTCGGTATACGCTTCTGTAATCTTGGCGGACACTTTATTCTTGATATCCTTCACTGCCGTGCCGCCGATCTGGCCAGCCAGGAAGTTGTAGCCTTCATTAGGCTCGTAGATGATTTTGGCCGGCTGCGGATCCGCATCCAGCAGGGTAGTAGCTTTGGCCGAGAAGTCTTCCGGAACAATAATCGCCATATAATAGGTGTTGTCCGCAAGTCCGGCTTCTGCTGCTTCACGGCTGACGAAATTCCACTTGAACCCGTCCGTCTTCTTCAGCTCCGCCACCAGGTCTGATCCGGCGCTCAGCTTGGAGCCCTCATAATCAGCGCCTTTATCTTCATTTACGACAGCCACCGGAAGCTCGTTCATTTTGCCGTAAGGATCCCAGAATGCTTTCAGGAATAATCCGCTGTACAGTACAGGAATGAACAGAATGGCAAACATGGAAATACGCATCTTGGGATTCTTAAAAACCGCGCCAAGATCCTTGATAAACACGGATAAAAATTTCATTCTGGTTCTCTCCTTCTAATCATATGCTCTCTTTAAAATGCTATAAATTCCTCTGAAATGATATTTTCGTGAATGTTACAGTAACACCGATTGACCATTTTCCCCACTCAGTCAGTCTAGAGCAAAAAAAATTGCCTGTTCACATCAGGGAAAGCGCAGGTTCGCAGGGCGCCGTCCCTATACCGGACTTAAATTCTACTGTGACAGGCCTTCTGCCAAAAATAAATGAAAGTAGCATTTAATCTGCTCTTTGGTCAAAGGCACATGCACCTTGCTCAGTTCAGCAGTAAGTACGATATAAAGCCTGAACATTACTACCGAGACAATCTGGGGATCGCAGGGTTTGATCTCCCCTTGACGGATTGCCTGTTCCACCTCCCGTTCCAAATATTCAAGTACGACACTCTCGATCTTGTCGAGCCCATCACCGGCCTGCGGCGTTCCGAAATCACGACTTTCCTGGGACAGCTTGATGAATAGCTCATGTTCGCTCCGAAATTCCAGCAGGGCGTCCAGCACGCGGTGCAGATTATCAAAAAACGGCTTGTCGCGTTTAATCTCCCGCTCGGCGATTCTTTTCATCTCAATAATGACATCTCGCAGAATCTCGTCAAATAATTGTTCCTTGTTCGTAAAAAAGGTATAAATCGTCCCTTTGCCGACATTGGCAATCTTGGCGACCTGATCCATTGTAGTTGCCTTATAGCCGAATAATGAAAAAGATTTCGTCGCCGCCTGAAGCACCTGCTGCCTTCGATCTACCACAGCCACCCGTGCACTCCCTTTCGTCAGGAAATATCATTGCGTCCGCGTTATGACCAATTTACTAATCCGGTCACTCGGTCAAGACCAACTTTATCACGATGCTCCTGCCAATGCAATACTTATGCCCAACTTTTTTTATTTTATTGCAGTGTTTTAACTTTCTATTTACGTCTTATTTGTATAATGTGAGAAAAGAAGCAAAAACCCTAGTATAATATAAAAGAACATGTACATGGGATCTCGAATGAACCGATGAAGAGAACTCGTAATTCTACCCATGATGGAAAGTAGCAGGTGAACTTATGCGAAAGAAAAGAGTACTGCTGTTTTCGGAAGGCTTCGGCACGGGCCATACAGGGGCAGCCTATGCTCTGGCCGAAGGAATAAGACTGCTGAGTCCGGATGTGCAGTGCCGGGTCATTGAGCTTGGAAAATTCCTCAATCCTACGGTCGCACCATGGATTCTTTCCGCTTACCGCAAAACAGTCAGCAGCCAGCCTAAGCTGGTCGGCATGATGTATAAGACCCAATATCATAAATCACTGAACCGGTTGACTAAGCTGGCTCTTCACCGGATTTTTTATACACATGCCTCACAGGTCATAGAGCAGCTTAAACCCGATTTGATTATTTGCACTCATCCGATTCCGGCCGCAGTCATCTCCAGATTGAAGCAGCAGGGGCTGGATATCCCGCTCTACACGCTGATTACAGATTATGATGCGCACGGCAGCTGGGTGAACGCCGAAGCCAACCGTTATCTCGTCTCTACTTCACGCGTCAAATCGATTCTTACCGGACGGGGCGTATCTCCTGAGCTGGTGACGGTTACCGGTATCCCGGTGCATCCGAAGTTCTGGGAGCGCCATAGCAAGACTCAGCTCCGCAAGGAGCTGGGGCTCGCCGACATTCCTACCGTGCTCATTATGGGCGGCGGCTGGGGCCTGATGTTCGGGAAGGATATCATGAATTCGCTCACGGCCCGGATGGATGAGATCCAGCTTATATTCTGTATGGGCAGCAATGACAAGCTGGTAGCCAAAATGAAAGCCAACCCGCTGCTGGACCATCCCAATGTAAAGATCCTCGGCTACAGCAGCGAGATCAACAAATTAATGGATGCTTCCGATCTGCTGATTACGAAGCCGGGCGGAATGACCTGTACTGAAGGTCAGGCCAAAGGCATTCCGATGCTGTTCTACAGCGCCATCCCGGGGCAGGAAGAGAAGAATAGCCAGTATTTTGTAGAGCTGGGGCTGGCCGAAGTGCTGGATTCGGAAGTGGTGAACAAATGGTTCTCCATGCTGCTGCATGAATATGCCGGACTTGAATTACAGCGGAAACGCCGGACTTCCCCGGAACGCCAGCAGCCTCAGCATTGTGCAGCTACTGTGCTCCAGCTGCTGGGCAAGCCCGCCAGCCAGGCTGTTGCCGAATCCGAGTCGTGGAGCTCCCCCTCACAGGTGCGCAATGAAGAGGCCGTCTATGTCACCCCGTAAACGGCCCCCAGGTGAACAACAACATAAAGAACCTCCAGCCACTGGTAAGCGTGGATTTGGAGGTTCTTTTGCATTACATTAAGATGAGAATGCAGCGGAAACCTTCTCCGCGCGCAGCCAGCGTGAATTCGGATGGCAAGACTGTAACAATGATTATTTGTAGAAGGTATGATTGCCGATGGTCTTAAGGAGTGTACGTGAATGATGCACAGTAAGATCCTGCGCGAGTGTCAGCGATAAGAAGAAGTACGTGTCATCCGTAACTTCCTTAACTCCCATAAGTGCAGCATTAACAGCCTTGATACTGTCTGCGTTAGGTTTCACACGCTTTAGACGGCCGTTGGCGACAGGACTGAATTGGCTTTTCTGATAGATTACATCATGAATGGTGTCGGGAAAATTGGCTGACCGCAGCCGGTTCAGAACAACGTTGGCAACTGCCACCTTGCCCTGGTACGGTTCGCCTTCTGCTTCTGCCATAACGATTTTTCGCAGCAGTAGCAGGTCTTCTTCGGATACGGCGTAGCTCCAGGTGGCTTCAGCTTGCTGCTCCTGGCTTAGTAGCTTAGTCCGAGAGAAGAACAATGTTGCGGGGGGATGTTGCTGAGTTGCCGCTTTGACTTTATTTACGCTCGTTGTCCCCTTGGCCGCTTTCTTCAGCGCTTGCGCCGCTGACGGCGTTGCTTTCACCACAGTTACCTTAGCTTTAGGCTTAGGCTGAACGGCGCCCGTCTTCGCAGCCTCTTGACGCTGCAGCTTCTCGGGGCTTAACCATCCGGCGCTTACCATGCGGGCCCAGGTGTGGACCGGTTCGGCAGCTGTGGTGTAAAGCATGGGAATCATTGTGCTGGATGAAGGGCTTGTCCTATATACAACGGATGCAGCTTTCGGAACACTGGGCTCCAGAGACTCATGGCCGGCAGACTTCAATTTACCCATTTCTATTGCATTCTCCCCGGTAGCAGCAGATCCTTCGGGGTTCATCAAACTTATCGCTGAGAAAGACACTAGAATTACACTAACCAGCAGCGCAATACAGCGGCTCTGTTTAAATATTAACATTATTTACCTCCTATTTTACGGCACACTCCTATTGTATGTAACCGAAAATGGAAGCTTTGAAAACTTTCTTGTCGATTTATGTTGAGAAAAATGTAAATTTTTCGGTCATTTCATACATAGGAATGGCATGCATCCTGGTAGCATACACCACAAAAGCATCCACCGTCCAGCCTAAGTCTGGAAGTAAATTGCCTGCGGGACGTCCCTTTGCCCGTAAATTTTCCAGCCGTTCCAGCGTAAACGGCTGCTCCTCACGGTATTTGCGGGCCACTGTCAAATGGGGATTATACGTTCGCGTTTCTGCTGTGAACCCTAGCGGAAGTGTCGCGGAAACCACCCTTTTCTGCAGCTCCCTGAGCGGCTCGAGCTCTCCGGAAACCCCCGTCCAGAGCACTCTTGGCGAGTCCGGGAGGCCGAATGTCCCCCATTCTCCGAGCTTCAGCTGAAAGCCTTTGCTTGACGAGGAAACTTCCCGGAGCGCCTCGAACAGGGCCGAGATATCCTCCTTCGGAGTGTCGCCAAGAAATTGCAGCGTAATATGGAAATCTTCAAAATGTGTCCATCTGGCAAATTTAAGTCCGGAAGACACGCGGGCAGACTCATTTTTAAGATAATAGCGCAGTGCTTCCGGCAAAGGTATCGCGATAAACAGACGCTCAAATTCTTGCTCCGGCTCCTTATGTTCCATTCTAATTTCACCTTTCCAGGCAGATTTGTTATGCTTATTCTATACTTATCGTCCATTTCTCTACTGAAATGTAGAATAGGAGGGAACCAACATGACAAAATCCATCGTTTGTATGCAGCATCTATCAGCCGGGCAGCAGGAGCTGATCCGCGCCGCTGCACCAGATTATACTCTTACCCTCGGAGATTCCAGGAATCCGGACCTTGAGCTGCTCTCCGGTGCGGAAATTATCATCGGCTGGGGAAAGGGCATCAGAGATACCCTTCTGCGCCAGGGTTCACCGCTGCGCTGGGTCCAGGCCTGGTCTGCCGGTGTGGAGAAACTTCCGCTCGAAGCCATGCATGAACGCGGGATTCTGCTGACGAATGCCAGCGGTGTTCATGCCGAACCGATTACTGCCGTTATCTTCAGCTTCATGCTGATGTTCACCCGGAACATGCATACCGCTATCCGCAACCAGCAGGAACGCCGCTGGCATTCGGATGGACAAGAGAGTGAATTGACCGGCAAGACGGCAGTGATTGCCGGAACCGGCTCCATCGGCAGTGAAACCGCCAGAATTGCCAAGGCTTTCCGTATGAAGACGATCGGTGTGAGCCGTTCCGGCCGGCCGGTTGACGGCTTCGATGAGGTCTTCACGACCGGACAGCTGAAGGCTTCCCTGAGTGACGCCGACTTTATTATCAACACTTTGCCGATCACCGACGAGACGCAAGGACTATTCGATGCAGACATCTTCTCCGCTGCCAAGCAGGGGGCTTATTACATTAATATTGGCCGCGGAGCGACTACCAATACGGACGATCTAATCTCTGCGCTGCACAGCGGACAGCTTGCCGGTGCCGGACTCGATGTCTTCGAGAAAGAGCCGCTGCCGGAGGATCACCCTCTGTGGGGAATGGAGCAGGTCATTATGACCCCTCACTGTGCCGGAGTAACCGACCGTTACGCGGACCGGGTAGTGGATATTTTCGTTGAGAACATGAAGGCCTATCTGGAGTCCGGAACGCCTTCACTCAATCTGGTCGACTACAGCCGCCAATATTAAACCTCTGCCGCCTGAGCTGGCGAGCTGGCTGCGGGGTTGCTGGATTTCAACTATCAGGATTTCAACGATATGATTTGAACTTGAATATCAACTATTCCGTAGAGCCCTGCGCCAGCAAGGCTCCTGCACTTACAAGTCTATGGAGAATAATTAGCTGTGCGGAGTGAATTGCAGTTACGTTAATTGTACTTCCTGCAGTTTTTTTCTAGAATATGCAGATTTTAACTGCAGAGGATGCAATTAAAGTCCTGGCAGCGCAATAATGGATTAGTTTAGTTGCACAATACATTTAGTTAGCATTTTGGCGGCGCGGGTCTCGTCATCGATTAGCCAGGAGTTCGAGCCATGGGTTCGAGCTAGGAGCCGGGGCCATCCGAAAAATCACCTATTCAAGCTGAAAAGCAATATAGCTTTGCTCCCAATGCTTTATCCCCAAGACAAAAAAACAGCCTCTGCAAAACTAAGCAGAGGCTGTTTTTTTATTCCCATCTCACTATATAAGAAGAATTAAGAGTGCAACAAAAAGAGCAAAGGATCGGAGGGGGATTTTGGAACTGTAGGAGCGCTAGCGTCCGCCTTTAGGGTTGGATTTCTACTGCGAACAGCAGTTTAAATCAGGAAATCCAAACCTAACAGCGGCCGGAAGTCCAAATATTCACCGTAGTGACGCGCGTGCTTTAAGTGAATATCTTTAATTCAGCCTATATAGCCCCCTCACACTTGAAACCGAGTAACAGACTCCTTAAGCTCAGTAAGCAGCAGCTTCAGATGTTCGATACCGTTGGCCACTTCCGTAGTCGCGCTAAGCTGCTCGTGGGCCGAAGCTGAAGTCTCTTCTACACCGGCCGCAGATTGCTGGGCGAGTGCCGAGATATGCTGGCTGAACTCGTTCATGGTTTCACTGGCTCCGGTCATCTGCTCCAGATCCTTGGCCATTCCTTCCACCGTGAGCGCCATTACCCCCACCGAGCCGTTGATATCGGCCAAGGCTTCGCCTGTCTCGACAATCTGCCGGCTGCCCTCTTCTGTCTTCGCCACGCCGCCGCGCAATTGTTCAACCATCGCTCTGGAGTCATGCTGGATTCCCTGTGTAATTCCGGTAATCTCCGCTACGGTCCGCTGCACATCCTCCGACAGCTTGCGCACCTCCTGTGCTACTACCGCGAAGCCCCGGCCGCTGTCACCGGCTCTCGCCGCCTCAATGGCCGCATTGATCGCCAGCAGATGCGTCTGCTCGGAGATGCTGCGGATGGAGCCCACAAGCCGGAAGATCCCCTCGTTCTTCCGGTTCAGCTCCTCCACCGTGTCCATAGACTGCGACACAGCGTCCGCAATCTGGTTCATTTGTGCCACCGAGCTCTCCATGAGCGCTTTGCCTTTTTCACCCTTCTGCCGCACCTGCTCCGAATGAAGCGAGAGGTCAGTTCCCCTGCCGGCAAAATTCTCAATTATAGCATTTAATTCCTCTACCGCCTTAGAAGCATCAACCGCTGCTTCGGCCTGGCTTCCGGAGGCTTTGGCCAGCTCTTCCATGGTCAAGGCAATCTGGCTGCTGCCCTCCTTGGTATCGGAAATCGTATGCATCAGCTCATCGCCCTGTTCCGAAATCACCTCGGAGACATTCCTGATCCGGTTGACCATTTCCAGCAAGGTACGGTTAGTTTCGTTAACGGTCTTGGCAAGCTGGCCGATTTCATCCATATTGCCGATCAGGGTATCCTCTGCAGTCAGATCACCGCCGGAGATCCGCTGCAGGTGTACGGTTACCTTTTTGAGCGGATTGATCATGGTCTTACGGATCACCATGTTAATCATTCCGATGACTACCAGGACAATCAGCACAGTTGCAATACTCAACGTAAGGGAGGTGCGGAAAATCTTCTCGGAAACCTTGCCCTCACTCGCTGCTTCATCCTGAGTGTGTGCAACAAGCGCGCCCAGATCAATCTGCATCGAATTAAACGCCTCAACCCCCTTGTGGGATACCTCCAGTGCTAATTCCTCGTCATTCGAGCTGCTCAGCAGGATTGCCTGATTGTTGACGGTCAGGAACTCTCCCCACTTCCCGACGAGCGACTGTAATTGCCCCAGCTCCTGCTCTCCGCGCAAGGTGAGCTTGTACTCCTTCAATGTATCTGACACTTCGCGGATGAATTTGGCCCGTTCTTCCGCCAGTGTGCTTTTCTCTGCGCTATCCGTACTCAGAATATGCTGCATGCTGATAGACATAACATGCTCTGTCAGGTAATTTACATTGTGGATTTTATCCAGTGCGGGAATGCTCTGATTAATAATATCGCCTGTGTTCTTCTGCATACCGTTCATTTGATAGAGCGAGACCCCGCCGGTAACCAGAACCAGTACTGCCAAAACCGCATAACCGGAGGCAATCTTGAATCCAATACTTTTACTGCCTTTAGCTACAGCGGTCTGGCGCACCTTTCTTGTTCGGCTCGCCCATTGTTTAACTGCACTTTTCAGTTGTTGACCCTTGCCCATATACGCGCGCCTCCTCAAGCTTTTTCCGAAAACATGACTGGAATTCCATTCACTTACATTCCATTTTCATAAAAGAACAAAAAAAAAATAGGTTGCTAGTACTATTTCGGCAAAATACCTAAAAAATTTTATATGTATATCCACATCATATAAAAAACAGTACCCGCCAGCCAAACCGGCTGACAGGTACTATAGACGCAGCAGTATGCCCTAATCCAGATCGTAAATCGAGCCTACCTTCAGCCCGTACAGCTCATTGTAGATTTTCTCGGCAAACGCATCGGTCATTCCGGCGATATAATCAATCACCATATGCTCCCAGGTCCAGATGGGCCTGCCCGACTTCTGATCCTTCTCATACCGCTGCAGCCAGTCGGTCGGAATAATACTCCGCGAGGTCTCGGGATCAAGGAAGGCCTCCCACAGCCGCCGGAGAATCCATTCACTGCGTTTCTGCAGGCGCTGCACACGCAAATCGCGGATCATCGTTACCCAGGCGAAGCTTTTGAGCACACTGACCGTCCGCAGCATATCCTCATCCTCCTGGCCTTCCTTGATGAAGGTAACCTTCTTCCAGTCCCCGTCCTCGATAACGCCGAGGCTGGCGACAAAAGTACTGACCCAATAAGCTTTCACTTCACGACGCGTGCGGGAGTAGTCATTCTCACAGGTCGGCATTTTCTCCATCCATACCCGGAGGAATGAGCTAAGCACTTCCTCCACCTTGGCGCTGATCGCCTCCGCCTGCCAGCCTGACCAGAAGGCATCCTCCAGCGTGGTGATCTTCTCTACAATCAGCCGCTGGCTGTATTCGTCGTGCATGAAATGCTCGTGTACCTCTATCTTGCCGGCCTTAATGCCGTCTTCGAGGTCGTGGGCTGAATAGGCTATGTCATCGCATAAGTCCATAAGCTGTGCTTCCAGCGTCTTTTTGCCTGCCGGAACCCCCCACTGGGTACGGATCTCGTTGATGTACTCCCATTCATGCAGGTACATGCCCTTCTTCAGCACAGTACCGGGAAACGGATATTTGTTAATGCCCAGCAGCACTGCATCGGAGAGGTTCAGTCCATCGATATTCTCGCGTTTCTCCAGAAACATGATCAGGCGGAAATTATGGGCATTGCCTTCAAAATGTTCATATTTACGCTTCATGCTCTCATGGATCGTCTGCTTCTGAACCGGACCGGCCCCGGATTTCGCGGCTGCCTCTGCCGTCTTCTTGGCAATCAGCCCTTCGAGCAGACTGTCCAGCACCTCTTCCCCCTTGTGCCCGAACGGCGGATGGCCGAAATCATGCGCAATGGCCGCACATTCCACGACCTCCGGATCAATAACCAGACCTGGGTTCTCAGCGGCCCCCGTCTCTACCTCAGGGTAAGAACGCAGCAGACTCTTGGCCGCTTCACGGGCAATCTGCGCCACCTCCAGCGAGTGGGTCAGCCTTGTGCGGTAATAATCTCCGGTGCCTGCACCGAATACCTGTGATTTGCCTTGCAGCCGTCGAAAGGTCGGCGAATGGATCAGACGCGAATAATCGCGTTCATATGCGGCTCTGGACGTTTCCAGCCGGGTAATTTCCGGATATTGCCTATGCTCTCTTTTCTCAATTAGTGTCATCTCCGCTGCCCCTATTCCATTGATCTGTATTTAGTATCTCATTATAAGTCATTTACGGCAGAACTTTCACTCTAAAATGCGACCGAAACAGTTTCTGGTTCAGATGATTACTTTCACCTTTATCATTAACCTTCCAGTTCCCTCTACATAAAATGCATACTTCCCGGGGCAAATGGAGCATTCTAAGGCTCAAGCAGCGCAGGAACGGCTTATAAAAACACAGGGTGTGGAGTGAAACTTGAGACGCATGAAAAGAGGAATCCGAATCACTGCCGCGGCCCTTGCAGCGCTCGCGCTTATAAACGGCTCTGCAGACATTGCCCTCGGCAGCCCGAACAGGGCCAAGAACCGCTATTATTATGAGGAACGGGGCGACATGATCTGGGAGGTGCAGACCAGCCAAAAGGTTATTGCACTCACCTTCGACGACGGCCCGGACCCCTACGAAACGGATGGTATTCTGGAGGTACTGCATGAATACAATGCGAAATGCACTTTTTTTGCAATTGGCAAACGGATCGCCGCTTATCCCGAGGTCGCCAGACGCGTCATTAATGAAGGCCACGAGCTTGCGAACCATACCTATAATCACGTTTATTTCAAAAAACCGGTCTCCGGGAAGCAGATTCAGGAGGAGCTGGAGCTGACGGAGAAGGAGATTGTCAAAGTATCCGGCAAACACAGCAGCCTGTTCAGACCGCCGGGCGGAATGTACGACGACACGATGATTGATGTGTCCAACAGCATGGGCCTGAAGCCGGTGCTCTGGTCCTGGCATCAGGATACCCGCGACTGGAACCGCCCCGGAGTCTGGAGCATCTCCAATAGAGTGATCCGCAATGCCAAGAGTGGCGATATCGTCCTGTTCCACGACCATGTCCATGGACAATCGCAAACGAAGGAAGCGCTGAAGATCATCCTGCCCGAGCTTGAGAAGCAGGGGTTCCGGTTCGTTACCGTCTCCGAGCTGATCACGTTATCCGATGCGCAGCAGGTGAAGACAGAGCGGCACGGGACTTATTGAAGCTCCGTCTTCCGCTCTCCGCCTGCTGTCCGGGGGTTTCTTAGATTGCGCAGGTCCACAAAATAAGGTAGTCTTGAGCATTATAAGCATTATAATGGCTACCTGTGACTACTGCCGCAGTGCATCCCCTGGGAGGGTTTAATTCATGTCCGAGAATACTTCCTATACAACCGAGGAAATCGCCCGGTTACTCAAAATATCCAAACTTAAAGTCTATGATCTGATCAAAAAAGGAGAGCTGCCCTCCTACCGTGTCGGCAAACAAATGCGTGTTGACCTCTCTGATCTGGAGGCATACAAGCAGAACTCCCGCAGCAGCGGGGCCTATGGGCATCCACTCCCCGGCGGAAGCGGATTACAGGAAATACAGCCGCTGCAGACGCCCGCTTCCTTCGCGGCTCCGTATCAGGCCTTCGCCCCGCCGCCGCCCCACACCGGCAAAAGCACCAGTATGAATGTGGTCATTACCGGCCAGGATATGTCGCTTGATATTCTGGCGACCTATCTGGAGCGTACGCTGCCGTCCACCCGCCCGCTCCGTTCGTATGCCGGCAGTCTGGACAGCCTGATTGCCATGTATCACGGGGAATCGGATATTGTCAGCACCCATCTCCTGGATGGGGATACCGGCGAATATAATCTGCCTTATATCCGCAAGCTGCTTGTAGGCTTTTCTTATAAAGTAGTACATCTGCTATCACGCAGTGCCGGGTTCTATGTGCGGAAGGGCAACCCCAAAGGCATCCGCAGCTGGAGTGATCTCCGGCAGAGCGGGCTGACCCTCATCAACCGCGAACGCGGCTCCGGGGCCCGGGTGCTGCTGGATGAGCAGCTCCGCCTGCTCGGAATTCCATCCGCATCGCTGGAGGGCTACGGAACCGAAGAGAATAGCCATCTGGCTATAGCCGGAATGGTGGCGCGGGGCAGTGCCGATGTGGGCATCGGCACCGAGAAGGCCGCCAAGATTATTGACGGCATCGACTTCATTCCGCTCATCAAGGAACGCTACGATCTGGTCATGGTCAAGAAACCCGAGAATGAACAATGGATCAGCACGGTTATTGATATTCTGCGTTCATCCGCCTTCCAGAATGAGCTGAAGTCCATTCACAGCTATGACCTGACCGAGACTGGAATTATCATTTACGAGACTTGAACTAGCGGAACAGCAAAGGGACGCCCGGCGGAGATATACCACCGGGCGTCCCTTTTCACTGCATCTGTATGTCAATTGGGCATTCAAGCCTTACTGCTGCATCCGGTCTACAATCCCGGTGAACAGAATACCTATCGCTGTAGCTCCGGCATCCGGGTGGCTGAGGCTCCGCTCGCCCACATAGCTTGCCCTCCCTTTGGAAGCGATGATGTCTTTGGTGTGCTCGGCTCCCTGCACCGCCGCTTCTGCCCCCTTGCGCATGCTAATCAGCAGGGCGTCGCCATTCTCCGCACTCTTCCGCTGGGCTTCAGCAGCAGGAATCAGTGCATCGAGCAGCGTCTTATCGCCAAGCTTCGCTCCGCCCCGCTTCTGAATCCCTTCCGCCGCATGCTCCAACAGCTCGGCAAGTTCAAGTCCGCTTAGCTCTGTCCGGCCCTTGGCGTATTTCGCCGCGCTGCGGAAGGCTGAGCCCCAGATTGGACCCGAGGCGCCTCCGCAGTGCTCAATGATCACCATCCCGCAGGCTTTGAGGAATTCACCGATTTCCTCCTGCGGCAGCTCCTCCCATTCCAGCTTCAGCTGCCGGAAGCCTTTGGCCAGCGACATGCCGAAGTCCCCGTCTCCGGCAAAGGAATCCAGTTCACAGAATTCGACTTCCTTCTCAATGATAAGCTTTGCCATCTCATCGATCATCACTACTATATCAGCTGTAAGCAGCTTCTCCATTGCTTCCGCCTCCTAACATCTATAAGCTGCCGTCTCCGCGCTATAGTCGAGTGCCTGCTTCAGCTCATCATCCAGCTTCAGCAGGGTGACCGATGCTCCCGCCATATCAATCGCACTCATATAATTGCCGACAAAGGTCCGGTATACCCTAATCCTGGCTTCCTCCAGCAGCAGGCTGACGGAACGGTTCAGAATGTACAATTCCTGCAGCGGCGTTGCCCCGAAGCCGTTAATCATCAGCGCAACCTCTTCCTCCGGGTTAACCGGCATATCGGCAAGCAGCGCCCGCACCGCCTTCACGGCCAGTTCATCGGCCGGAACGAGCTTTTCCCGGGCAATACCCGGTTCGCCGTGAATGCCTACACCGAATTCGATCTCATCCTCTCCAAGCGCGAAGGTTGGTGAGCCTTTGGCCGGCACGGTACAGGAAGTCAGCGCGAAGCCGATCGACCGGACATTGCGTACTGTTTTCTCCGCGATGGCCTTGACCTCCGGAAGTGTATCTCCGCGTTCTGCAGCCGCTCCGGCGATTTTATGCACAAACACCGTTCCGGCCACGCCTCTTCTGCCTGCCGTTGAGGCATCGTCTGCCACGGACACATCATCGTTCACATACACTTTCTCCACAGAAATATCATCGTCCTCGAACGCCATCTCCGCCGCCGCATCGAAATTCATGCAGTCGCCGGAATAGTTTTTGATGATCAGCAGCGTTCCTTGGGAGGATGCCGTCTTCGTAATCGCGTTGTAGACCTGAATGGTCGAAGGAGAGGCAAACACATCACCGCATACCGCCGCATCAAGCATTCCCTTGCCTACGTATCCGCCATGGGCCGGCTCATGTCCGCTGCCTCCGCCACTGATCAGGGTGACTTTGTCCGGGTTCAGCTCTTTACGCGTAATGATCCTGTATTTCCGGTTCCACTCCAGCAGCTCCGGATGGGCAAGCACCATGCCTTCGATCATCTGCACGACTACATCTTCAGGGGCGTTGATGATCTTCTTCATCTGGCTTCGCCTCCGCTTCCGCCCAGCCGGTCCGCAGCCAGAATGGCCGCATATACATCATACTTCGTAACCGGGAACGGCATATTATGAATGGACTCCCCTTCGGCACAGGCTCTTTCGGCCACCGGCATCAGCCGGGCTTCACTGATATCGGTAACACCCAATTCCTTCAGGCAGGTAGGTAATCCGAGCGACTTGCAGAAGCCAAGCACCGTGTCCAGTTCTTCCTGCGGCGCATTCTCCAGCACCATGTGCACCAGCGTGCCGAAAGCCACCTTTTCCCCGTGATAATAATGATGAGTCTCCTCCAGAAGGGTCAGCCCGTTATGCACGGCATGCGCTGCCGCAAGTCCCCCGCTCTCGAATCCAAGCCCGCTGAGCAGGATATTCGTCTCGATAATATTCTCCAGCGACTGCGTAACCACCTTGCTGTCATTGGCCGCTTTGGCCTTCAGTCCGTCCTCCAGCAGTGTTTCGTAACAGAGACGGGCCAGCTCCATCGCCGCCTTCGTGCTTACCGCCCCGGAATTGTTATAGGTGAACCCTCTGACACAGGATCTCGCCTCAAAAAAGGTCGACAGCGCATCCCCCATCCCGGCCACCAGAAAACGAGTCGGTGCATTGGCAATGATTCCGGTATCCACCAGCACCACATTCGGATTCTGCCGCGCATACAGATAGGATTCGAACTCGCCATGCTCCGAATAAATTACGGAAGAGCCGCTGCACGGTGCGTCGGTCGCCGCAATCGTCGGCACGACAATAATGGCAATTCTCGCCCGGTTGGCGATGGCTTTGGCGGTATCCAGCGCTTTGCCGCCGCCGAGGCCGACAATGACGTCACAGCCTTCTGCCGCTGCGAACTGTTCCAGCCGGTCAATCTCCTTCAGTGTACATTCCCCGCCGAACCCGCCGGTTACGAATTCGAATCCGCCTTTGGCAACCGCTTTGTCCAGGTACTCCTGAACCCGGGCCTGATCATCCTTATGCGCCACCAACAGCGCTTTCCGTCCATAGATCGTTACATAGTCCCCGATGTTGTACAGCTCATCTTTGCCCTGAACATATTTAGAGGGAGAGGTTAGTATTTTTCTCATTTCACAGCACTCCTTAGGCAGGATTTGTAAACGCTTCCTACTCAGTATAAACGCTTTGCTGCTGTTTGGCATTGCACGATCTTGTATAGAACTATTCCGTCATTTCATCCTATAAACTCCCAGCGCAGCATGGATTATGCACGGCTCTTCAGGCGGTAGACCGCCGGTGTTTCTCCTGTAGCTTTTTTGAAGGTCCGGATGAAATACCCGCTATCCTCAAAACCCAGCGAATATGCGATGCTCACCACAGATTCTTCCCCCTCCACCAGACTACGTTTCGCTTCCTCCAGCCTAAGGCTATTTATATAGGAAGAAAAGGTGCTGCCCGTCTCCTGCCGGAACAGCCTGCTGAAATAATCCGCGCTGATCCAGCATAACTGGGCCATGTCCGCCAGTCTCAGCCGCTCCCGGAAATGCCCATGCATATGCTCCAGCGCTGGCTTCAGCCTGAGGCTCCCGCCTATTGTGCCCGGAGCCTGCTTCCTGTCAGTCGGCCCGTCCACCTCTTCCTGTACCAGTTGCCGGGGAAGCTCATGTACCAGTGCTGCTTCTTCTGTAAGCTTCACATCCGCAGCAGCTGCAGAAGTGCCGAATACATAAGTCCGGTTCCTGGCGCCTACCCTGCCGGTTATATAATGGCTCATGTGGGTGACCAGACGGGCTACGGATTCGATCCGTTCATAAGACATCACCGGAAGGCTCCGGTAATATTCCTCCAGCATGCTGTCATGCTCCCTCTGATCTGGAGTGCTGGTTGCGCTCAGCATATCAAGCTTCTTACCGGTATCCTGTGCGGGAATAGAGATCTGCCCCAGCATAATGGAGCCAAGGTACTTGCTGCCGACTACCAGCGGTACCGCCATATCCACAATCCCCATATGGCATTTATAGACATAGGGGCGCTGCATACTCTGTGCGGCATATCCCCCGCGGTAATCACAGCTCTCACATAACCGGGAGGACTGGGTGGCCGATCTCATCGCTCTGCAAAAGTCCGTGCATTTGCTGTGCCGAGTCACCGGCTTGCCGCCAGCATCGACGGTGAGCACAGCCATATCCGTCACCGCAGCAAGATCGTCCTGAATGATCTGCAGCGCCTGTGTATCCACGACATCCTCAAGCAGTTCCAAAGAGTTCCGCATAGAGTCCCTCCATAATCATTCAAATTATATCTAAAATTATAACATGATAACGGTTGCAACAACTATATTGAAGATTGGAATCTTATTTTTCACACTTTAAAACAGTCTCATTTTTATCCACTTTTCAGACTCGTCCAGAAGGTAAGCTTTCTTGCAATGCTACTGCGGCGGCTGGGGGACAGATAGTCGCAGGGAAGTAAGCATGGAGTCCGTTTATCCAGCCAAAGTTGATTTTGGCCAGGAGTAAGAGTTGCCCTAGTCGCACCCGGTCCGTTCTCAAACAACCTGGCAGAGTTAGAACCCCCTGGACTTAGCCGGTCCTGCCAGCATTCCAATCGCAACGAACAACTAAAACAACGCCCACCCCGGTTCAGGATGGACGTTGTTCATTTCAGCCTTTATGATTTGGAACCGGTATGTACAATAACATCCCGGCTATAGCTGCCCCCGGCAAACTCCAAGCCTTCCGGCTCTTTCTTGCGCGGCAGCAGTGCTTCAGCAATGATATTGCCGGTATGATCAAGGTAGCCCTCCACCTCTACACTGCCATGGTATAAGCAGATTTCATCTACTCTATCTCCCATTACAATACGCAGGGCCGTTGCCTCTTCAGCAGATAGCTCGTTCCCGTTCATCCGTGCAGGCAGGGGCTCAATGGTCACCTTAGGTTTCTCCGTTCCGAACGGAATGGCAAGCGTTACGATTGCCGTCCTCCCCGTCACAGTTAGCGAACGCTTCACCACCGGACTCTCAGCATACTCCCCCTGCTTGAAAATCAGTCCCGGCTCAAGCACCAGCTGGTCCTCAGCGTGGCCGGCCGGCAGATGCTTCAGCAGCAGATTGGCCTCCGCCAGCTGTGTGGATACTTCCCCGCTGTGGCAGTCATACCCCGCCCCTCCGGTAGGCAGATGAAAATACTGCTCATAATGGTGCTGCTCCTTCGCTTCAAACAGATCCACGATCAGCCAGTAGCTGTTCTTGATGAATAGCACCTTGCGGGAATGGATCACCGGATCATCGTAACGGGTATATCCGTATTGGCTCGCAAAGGTGTAGTCATACCCTTCATTAAACTGGGTATCCCAGATTCTGCAGCTTGCCGTAGCCGGCGTATTCCAGTGAAAGCTGCGGACATGCTGGTCCTCGCCATCCACCACTACCGTGTTATGGGCGCGGGTGGATACGGTGTACTTGCGTTCCTTGTTCCACTCGAACAAGCCCATGCCTGAATCCGCCAGCAGCTCGCGCCCTCCGGCGTAGAGTACCAGGCTCAGCGCATCCGAATGGGCATGTCCGCCCACTCCAACACCTGCACGCATCGCCATGTACATGTCTTCCCGGCTCCAGCCCTGCCTGGAGGTAATGTAACCTCCAATCGGGAAGCAGGCTGCCGTTTCGGCAGGCTGCTTCGCCTTCAGCTGCTCATATTGCTGCACCGCATCCGGCCCTACTCTCCAGAGCAGGGAGAACGGCAGCCGCTCATGCCCCAGCGCTTTGAAATCGCCGCGCTGATACAGATAAGCGCCTAGGCTCATGACATTGCGCAGCTCGCTGACCACCTGCACATCGGTATCGCCGAATTTGACCAGCTGTCCGTCGGGAGCCAGCAGATGCATCGTCACAGTGAACATCTTCTCCAAGGTGTCGCGATACTCCCCGGCGTCGATTCCAAGCTTATGGAACAGTGCCACCAGTTCATACAGATCGCGCATCACGATCAGATGATAATTAGGACTGCCTTCGAACTGTACCCCATCCGCATATACGTTCTGGCGGATATATCCCGGCAGCTCACGCAGCCCGTACTCCAGCCATTCTGCGGAATCCTTCAGCTCCGGCAGGAGCAGCGCCGTCTGGATCAGCCCCCGCAGCTGCATGCAGACATGATTGCCGCCGCCGGCATGGTATTTGCGCACATACTGCCCGTGCTCCTGGAAGGACTTGATCAGCTTCAGCTTAACCTCAGGCTCGAACGCAGGTGAGCTGAAGAAGATGATGAAGGCTTCCGGCAGCATAAACAGCCGCACCCCGACAGACAGCGGGTCCCAGGTCGAATGCTCGGAACGGAACGTATCATCCACCGGCACCCTATTATCATCGATGAAGTCGCTGATCATGTCATTGAAGCATTTGGCGTATTTCTCATCACCGGTCAGCGCATAAGCTCTGGACAGATGCTTCACATATACGAACCGGGTCAGATGCAGCTGATACTGTGAGCTGTCATACAGCCAGCTGTTCCAGTCATAGGTGCCGCGCGGAAAGACCACTCTTTTCCCTTTGAATAGCGGGATATCCCCTTCTACGATCCGGTCTGCCTCAGCGATTGTCTGCAACGCTTCCTCCTCATGGCCGTAGTAGCTTGCGGCATACGCCTGAAGCTTGGGAACATCCTTCACTTCAAAGTAATATCTCCCGTTGTTACCTGCTGCAACGACCTCCAGATAGGCATTCCGTGCAGCCAGGACATCACCTGTCTTCAGCTGTACGGCCACACCGGCAAGCTCAGGTCTGCTCAAGTCCAGCATGGTGCCGAGGAATTCTTCATCCGACAGCTGCGGCTTTGTATATATAGGATTATGGCGCAAGTCTTTATACCCAATCGTCATTTGAACCCTCACCTTTATTGGTTTAACGGATCTGATCCGCATCTATTCCTTAATCGAACCGAGCATGGCTCCTTTGGCGAAATACTTCTGCAGGAACGGATACACGATTACAATTGGCAGCATGGCGAGCAATATCGCCGCATTCTGGACATTCGGTCCAAGGTTGGCCGCAAGCTGTGCGTCAACTGCAGCCTCTGCCGAAATATTGGAGGCACTGATCGCCACCATCTGCCGCAGGAGCGGCTGAATCGGCCAGCGCGATGTATCATTCAGATAGATGACCGCAGAGAAGAACTCATTCCAGAACTGCACCATGAAGAACAGCGTAAACGTGGCGATGATCGGTTTGGACAGCGGGAGCACGACCGAATACAGAATCCTGAACTCTCCTGCCCCGTCAATTCTTGCCGCTTCATCCAGACTTTCCGGCAGGCTCTGGAAGAACGAGCGGATGACCATGATATTAAAAGCGCTGGAAGCCGCCGGAAGCACCACTGCCCAGTAAGAATCGATCAGACCCAGATTTTTGACCACCAGATAACTGGGAATCATACCGCCGTGAAAGATCATGGTGAAGAAAATAATCAGCAGCATGATGCGGCGGCCGGGCAGAAACTTCTTGGATAAGGCATAGGCCAGGGTAATCGATACAAACAGGCTAAGCAGCGTACCCATTACCGTGATAATAACGGAGTTCTTGACCGAGGTCAGGAACGTATTCGCATTCAGCAGATAGCTGTAAGCATCCAGCGTCCAGTGCTTGGGCCAGATGAAGAAATTCCCGGCCATTGAATCTCCGGGCGGACTGAAGGATACCGCGATAATGTATAGAAAAGGCAGAATAACCAGCAGACTGATTAAGCAGATAATAACTACAATAATGGTGTCAAACCCTGTTGCCTTGAGCTTCATAGCGTCTCCACTCCTGTTCTTGTTCTAGAATATGCCTTCTTCGCCAAGCAGCTTTGCCGCATAATTGGCCCCGACTACAAGGATCAGACTGGCAACGGATTTGAACATGCCTACGGTAATCGCGAAGCTGTAATTGAATTGCTCCAGACCGATATGGTAGACGAACAGATCGAACACATTGGAGACATCCAGGTTGAGGCTGTTGGTCATCAGGAAGATCTGCATAAAGTTGGAGTCCATAGAGGAGCCCAGGCGGAGCAGCAGCAGTATAACAATCGTGCTCTTGATGCCGGGGAGGGTAATATGCCAGATGCTCTGCAGCCGGCTCGCTCCATCCACCTTGGCCGCTTCATACTGCTCGGGGTTGATCCCCGCCAGTGCCGCCAGGAAGATAATTGTCCCCCAGCCTGCATCCTTCCAGATGGACTGGAAGATGACCAGCGGCCGGAACCATTCATTGCTCACCAGGAAATTGGCATTGCCGTCAAACCACTGGCTGAGATAATGATTAATAACGCCTGAAGGCCCGAAGAACGAAATCGTAATCCCGTAAATAACGACCCAGGACAGGAAATGAGGCAGATAGACGATCGTCTGCGATACCCGTTTGAACACTTTGAGCCGCACTTCATTCAGGAGTAACGACAGGAGGATCGTAAACGGAAAATAAATAATCAGGTTCAGCAGACTGATCAGCAGTGTATTTTTCAGCAACATATAGAAATCGGAGGTTCCGAAAAACTGTCTGAAATTATCCAGCCCCACCCACGGGCTGTTCATAATGCCCTTGAACGGGCTGTATTCCTTGAAGGCCAGAATGAGTCCCGTCATCGGAATGTAATGAAAAATGAGAAAATAGAGAATACCCGGTGCCGCCAGTAAATAAAAAGGCCACAATTGATGAAACCGTCTAGGGCGTAAAGCTCTCTGCACAGGCTAAACCTCCTTATCCATGGGCAAAAGAAAGGGGATCTCCCCCTCCTTTGCCTCTGTTTATATTTAGGTGTTCCTTATTGATGCTCGGCACGATACTGATCCAGCAGCTCCTTGGTAATCTGTACACCTGCACCCGTAGTCCAGGTATCAATCTCCTTCTGTACATCCTCCCAGGTGCCTTCACCCAGCACATATTTGGTCATGACAGCACTCATTTTCTTATAGCTGTCCGGATTCTTGCTGGCGTACTGGGAGTTGTAGCTGAGGAACGGATTCTCCACCCCGATGGTACTGATCGTATCCAGCACGGTCTTTTGCAGCGTCAGAATCTCCGGTTCCTTGGAGTTGGCGTACACATATGGATCTGCCCGGTTCTCCAGGATGAAATTGTTCGGCTTATCCAGCTCATACTGCTTCTTCTGCTCCTCGGTCTGTACAGCCACCCCATCCTTGAAATCACTGGAATGTATGCCGGTGACTCCCGCTTTGGAGAAGGCTACATTCTCCTCGGAGGCGGTGAAATCAAGGAAATCGACAATCTGCTGTACCTTCTCTTCCGGCACAGAGCTTGGAATCGCCCATAATCCGTAGTACCCGGAGAGGATCGAAGCACCCTTCTGTCCGTCTGCGCCTTCCAGCACATCGACAATCGCTATTTCAGCATTCGGGTCCGTCTGCTTCAGCTTCTCCACGTTGGTCTCCACGATGTCACTGACATTCCCTACAAAAGCACCCGCAGTACCTGCGAGGAATTTACTCCGTGCCTGACCCTGGTTCTTGAGCACCGGCGCATCCTTGTCAATCAGGCCTTTGCTCCAGGAATCTCTGAGCCACTCCAGGAATGCCTTGTATTCGGGAGTCTGGAAATCACGTACGACGTTCTCCCCCTCCAGCTTCCATACATTCGGGATACCAAAAGCATATTGAATCGGGAGTACCCCCGAGAAAGGTCCGGGGCTGTTCACGCCGTCTGAACCATAGATCGTAAACGGAATGGTTTTGCCGCCGCCAGCCGGATCATTCTCCTTGAATACCATAAGAGCATTTGTCAGCTCATCGATGGTCTTCGGGACCTCCAGATTATACTTGTCCAGCCAGTCCTTGCGGATCAGGATGTTGGCTTCACCGCCGCCGTACAGGCCGCGCGGCCGGGGAATTCCGTATGTTTTGCCTTCAATCTTAGCTCCGTTCCAGACAACCTCATCAATCTTGCTGATGTTCTCCGTCTTCTCCAGATAAGGCGTCAGGTCATGAAAAGCGCCCATCTTCACCAGGTTGTTGAATTTGTCATCCTTCCCTCCATCCATCAGCAGCAGGTCATAGGAATCTCCGGCGGATACAGCCACGGAGAGCTTGTCAGTGTAGGCTTCGGATGGCACGAAGGTTACGTTCAGATCTACATTACCGCGCTTCTCCAGATCCTCGAGCGCTTTGTTGTTGGTCATCTCCGGCGGATTGCCGAAGAGAATGGTCATCGCCTTGATGCTGGCCGGCTTGGCGGCCGTGCCCGCCTGTGTCCCGCCTTCCGGTGCGGCCGTGCTGCCTGCCGCTGGATTATTATCACCGGAGCAGGCCGCCAGGGTGGTTACCATCAACGCCGCTGAGGCCACAAGCGGTACAAGCTTTCTTTTGAAACTCATTGTCATCCCCCATTTGCTTGTATTGATTGCGTTTACATTATCCTTACACTTTGGATTATAGAAGACGCCCCGGCTTGTGAACATGCCGGATTCGAGCCAAAGTGTCACCATTTTTAAGATTCGCTGTGTTCCAGGTTTCTACCCATTCTACAATGTACTATAATCTTTATAGGATAGCCTGCCCGGTATCCGGAGTCCAAAACCCAGTAACGGATGTGGCCCCTATGAATTCACCCTTCTTCAGCTTTTTGCGGCGGAGCTTCTATATCAAGATGATTGTGGTTATGTTCGCCATCTCTGTGGTTCCGCTGATTGTATTGTCATTTATTTCTGTAAGCGTCTCCAGCACAACGGTGGAGCAGCAGGTGAACCGCCTGAACGCCCAGCTGGTCAATCAGGTCATAGACCGGATTGAATTAACCATGATTAGACTGCGGGAATTAAGCGAGCAGTACTCCCGTATCTCGTCCATTCAGGGCGCGCTGGTCTCCCCGTCGGCTCAATATTTTGAGGAGGTTGTCCGCAAAAAGGATCTGATCTCCGTGCTCAGCAACGCCTCGGCCATTATCGGAAATGTGGAGGGGCTGCAGGTCTATTCCGCAATCACCGGAGAGGTGCTCTCTTCGACGGAAGCCCCGGCCCAGCTCGGGGAGTCCCGGTACCGTCCGCTGATAGAAGCGTATCTGGAATCGGGTCGGCCCAATCTTTTCCTGGACAAGCACTCGCTGCCGGGACTTGCGGTGCTGGACTCTTCAACCTATTATATCTCACGCGTTCCCTTTGATTTGTATGAGGACCTCAAGGGCGTGCTGCTGATCTCTATGAACAACAGCCAATATCAGCAGCAGATCGAGAATATCCAGCTCGGGAGCAAGGGCTCCATCTCGCTGCTGACTGAAGACGGCATGACCATTGCCACAACCAGCAAGCTGGGGAAGCAGGAGGATACGCGGCGGGTACAGGAGATTCTGAAGCACTGGACAGAGCTGAACCGTCCGGACCAGTTCGCATCAGGCTCCTCCATTGTCTCCGTCAAGCAGACCTCCACCTATGACAAGTGGATTGTGGTCTCGGAAATCCCGTCCAAGGAGCTTACTGCCAGTGCCGCAATTATCCGCCGGACGGTTACTTACTTCCTGGTGATTCTGGCCCTGCTGGGGGCGCTGTGTGTGGTCGGCTTCGGGTATCAGCTGTACCGGCCTCTGCAGGCCGTGAAGCGGCAGGTCGATGCGCTGAAGAAAGGCCATTTCGATGCACGGGTCACCCATTTTGCCAATAATGAGATCGGGGATCTGGGGCGGATGCTCAATACGATGGCGGTACGCATTCAGGATCTGGTGGCAGATTTGCATGATTCGGAGGACCTGAAGCGCAAGCTGGAGATCAGGGCGCTGCAATCGCAGATTAATCCCCATTTCATGTACAATACTTTAAATACCATCCGCATGTTCGCGATGATGAAGGATTATGAGAAGATAAATTCGCTGATGGGCCGGCTGGTGGCGCTGCTGCGGTATTCTATGGAGAATTTCGAGCAGACCGTGCAGCTTCGGCTGGAGCTTGATTATTTGGCGGATTATGTGGGGCTGCTCAATATGCGGTATAAATGTCAAATCCGGCTGGAATCAAGCATCGAGGAGCCGCTGCAGAGCATGCAGATTCCGAAGCTGAGCCTCCAGCCGTTGATCGAAAATTCTGTGTTCCATGGGATTCTTCCGCGTAAAACGCCGGAGGGGCATATCAGTATACGGGTCTTCACCGATACCCGCAAGAACTATATCATCCTTGAGATTACTGACGACGGGATTGGCCTTGCGGAAGCCGAACTGAAGAAGCTGCAGCTCCATCTGCTCCATGAAGAGTCCACGGAGAACATCGGGCTGCAGAATGTATGGCTGCGGATGAAGCTGCTATTCGGAGGGGATGCGCAAATTCTGCTCTCCAGTGCCCCGGGTGAAGGGCTGACGATCCGTATTATGCTGCCGTCTGAGAATGTTCTTGTAAAGGAGGAGCCTCATGAATCCCTATAGAGTTGTACTCGTGGAGGACGAAATTCCGGCAAGAACGGTATTCCGTCATTTCATTGAAGAGCGTGCCGATTTATTCACGCTGGTTGGCGAAGCCGAAGACGGCCGGGACGGACTGGAATTGTTCCTGAAGCACAAGCCGGAGCTTGTCGTAACCGATATCACCATGCCGGGCATGAATGGACTTGAGATGCTAAGCGAAATTGAGAAAAGCGGGGAACGTCCGCCGCAGATCATCATCCTTACCTGCCACCAGGATTTCCATTATGCCCAGCAGGCCATTCATCTGAAGGCTGCAGCCTATCTCATTAAAGATGACTGTCTTTCTGATCCCGGCCTGTTGACCCGGACGATGGAGGAGCTGGCCTCCCAGGTGAACTCACTTGATGAAACCCGGGAAAAGCATCTCCAGCTGGAACAGCAGGTCCGGCTCAGCGAGGTGGAGATTGAGCAGAGCCTCTTTCTGGATATGCTGCTGAATCCGGCAGCCGAAGCCAAATGGCTGCGCAGTCTGGAGGACTCCCAGCTCCCTCTTCACGAACAAAGCTTCAAGGTATTGCTGCTGGAGCTGGACAGGAATTCCCTTCGCTTCCCGATTGATCAGCTTGAAGAGCTGAAGCTGTGGCAATTCGCCGGAGTCAACGTACTCAAGGAGCTGCTGGCCGGCATAGGCCCGCATAAAGTCATCGCGCTCGACAAGGGACGTTTTCTCGCCATATACACCGAAACGTCAAAGGCTATGCGCCCCAATTTCCCGGAACAGGTGCTGGATTCCTTTGCCACCAATCTTAAAATGAGCTGCATTGCCCTGCAGTGCAGCTTCGGACAGGGGCTGAAGGCCAGGCCTGAGGCACTGAAACGGCTGGCTTCTGCACCCTATCCTTTCTTTTACCGCTTTGGCGAGAGCATCGCTATTGAGGATTGGGAACAAATCGCCCGTTTCCAGCGGATTCCGGAGCCGCTCAGCCGGTTCTGGAGCAAGGTACTCAAGAAAGCACTGCTGGAGCCGCATTTGAACACGGCTGCACTGGAGCAGGAGCGCCTCTCCTTATACCGCCAGGCTATGGAGCAATCCTGGGATCCGGAGCAGATCAAATCCTTATATTTGAGAGTCTTCCTGGATATGAGCCATAACGTTATTGGAACAGAGGGCGGTGCGGATCTCGAAGCGAACCTGCGCAAAAAAATGGAGCTGTGCCAAACCTTCGACTCCGTACACGAGGCGACCTGCGATTATTTCCGCAAGCTTCAGCAGCTTCAGGAGGGCGGCCGGAAGATCGATGCTTCGATTACAAGAATCATTCAACATATGCGCGAAGACCTCAGCTATCCCTATAAGCTGGAGGAGCTGGCAGCTTCGATTAATTACAGTGTGCCTTATTTCAGCTCCATGTTCAAAAAAGCAGTAGGCGAAAGCTTCATTCAATACCTGACCCGTCTGCGGATTGAAAAGGCAAAGCTGCTGCTGCTTACCACGGATCATAAGACATTTGAAATTTCCGAATCTATCGGTTTTGAGAATTACCGGTCCTTTAACCGGATCTTCAAGAAAGAGACCGGCGTATCCCCTTCCGATTACCGCAGAATGGGGATGGGAATGCCCCAATGAAAAACCCCGGTATCTCCAGAATTTCTGATGATACCGGGGGTAATTTAGCTTACACTCCGTCAGGACCGGCGGTTAACAAACATCAGCATAAGGGCCGAAATGACAATGATTGAGCATACCCACATCCAGGCCAGCGTCATATTGCCGCCGTCAACCGCTACATAGATTGCCGTCGGCACCGTCTGGGTACGCCCGGGGATGTTCCCTGCTACCATAATCGTAGCGCCGAATTCGCCCAGTCCGCGGGCGAACCCCAGTACATAACCTGCGGCCAGTGAACGGCTGGCCAGCGGGAGAGTTACATAGCGCAGAACCTGAAGCTCGCTGGCTCCCTGCGCCCGCGCGGCATCCTCCAGGTCCTTCTCCACACCTTCGAAGCCCGCCTTAACCGTCCTGTACACCAGAGGGAAGGCAACCACTACTGCGGCAATGACTGCCGCGCCCCATGTAAACAAAATAGTATGCTCGGTGAACTGCTCATACAGCCTGCCAATCCAGCTCCGCCGGCCGAGGATCACCAGCAGGACGAAGCCGACAACCGTCGGCGGCAGAACCAGCGGAAGCAGCAGGACCGTTTCAACCAGGCTGTGTCCGAAGAACCTCCGCCCTGCCATCTTCTTGGCTGCGAGCGTAGCCAGTAAGAACACGATAATGCTGGTAATCACCGAAATCTTGACCGAAAGCCAGACCGGGGCGAAAAAATCGGTCCAATTGATCTCCATCTCTTCTCACCCCATTTGTATAGTAGGTATTATTGTGCTAATTGAAAGCCGTAGCTTGTAAATACCGCGTCCGCCGTTGTTGTCTGTACATACTCGTAGAATGCCTTGGCCTCCGCCTGATGCGGCGACTCCTTCACAATGCCAACCGGATAATTAATGGCCTTGTGCACATGTCCGCCCACTGTCAGGGCAATCTTCACTTTGTTCGAGGTAAGCGCGTCTGTCTTGTAGACGAAGCCGGCATCTGCATTTCCCGTCTCCACATAAGACAATACCTGACGGACATCCTTGGCAAAGACCAGCTTGCTCTGCAGCGTATCCCATACCTTCTTAGCCGTCAATGACTGCTGCGCATATTGCCCGGCCGGCACGGATTCCGGCTGGCCGACAGCCACCTTCTTGAAGGCTTTATCGGTAAGCTGGGTGATAGTAGTAATGGAAGTCTTCGAATCAGAAGGCACCACGAGGACCAGCTGATTCTTGAGCAGCCCGGTATGATCACTGATGAGCCCGCCATCTACCAGGGCAGTCATCTGTTTGTCTCCTGCAGAGAAGAACAGATCAGCCGGAGCGCCCTGTTCAATCTGCTTTTGCAGCGTACCGGAAGCACCGTAGTTGAAAATAAGATCAATACCAGGATGCTGCTTCTCGTAAGTCGCGGCAATCTTGTCAAGACTATCCTGCAGGCTAGCTGCCGCAGATACAATAATTTCAGTTTTCTTAGCTGCCTGTGCCTGTTCACCAGGTGCAGCAGACAATCCCGCCGCTACCAATCCCGCCACTAACACTACCCCCAGCTTCTTGAACATTTCCATTCCTCCCGTATATGTATCTTATATATTTTGGTGCTATTCTATCACATCTTTTTTGGTTTTTCTATACGTTTTGATTATGTTTAATTATATTTAGTTATTATTGATATGAATAAGTGATAATTCCAGCTTTATGTATTGCTACTCTGAAAAAATAGCCCTTACAAGCCAAAGGCCTGCAGGGCTATCAGTGAACAGAAGTTAATTCTTCATCCGCGGGTCAAGCACATCGCGCAGGCCGTCCCCTACCAGGTTGAAGCCAAGCACGGTCAGCATAATGGACAACCCCGGAAAAATAACCGTCCAGGGTGCCTTCTGGATGAATTGCCGTGAATCCGAGAGCATCTTGCCCCATTCCGGATCGGGCGGCTGTGCGCCGAGTCCAAGGAAGCCAAGCGCAGCGGCCTCAATAATCGCGGTAGCGATGCCAAGTGTCCCTTGCACGATAATCGGCGTTAAGCTGTTAGGCAGAATATGGGTCAGCAGAATGCGGTTGTTCGTCATTCCGATTGCGCGGGCCGCCGTTATGTACTCCTCCGATCTCAGGGAGAGCACCTTGGCCCGTACCAGCCGGCCATACGTAGGAATATTAACAATGGCGATGGCATACAGCGCATTCTGCAGCGAAGGCCCGAGAATGGCTACAATTGCAATGGCCAGCAGAATACTCGGAAAGGCCAGCAGAATATCGAACATGCGGGATATCAGCATATCGATCCATTTGCCGTAGAAGCCCGCAAGAATCCCCAGAAACGTACCGACAACAATCGAGCCGATAACCGAGAAAAAGCCGACCCAGAGGGAGATCCGGGCACCGTATAGTATGCGGGTGAACATATCTCTTCCCAGATCATCCGTGCCGAACCAGTGGTCGGCAGACGGCGCTTTGAGCCGGTTGACCAGCTCCTGCTCCTTGAAGCCGTAAGGTGCGATTACGGGTGCCAGCAGGGCAATCAGCACAAAAAACACAATGATGCCAAGGCCGAGCATCGCCGTCTTATTCTTACGGAAAGCCTTCCACGCATCCCGCCAAGGCCCGGAAACCTTGTCAGCAGGTACAGCCGGGGGCGTTACTTGAATTGATGCCTGTCCCATAGGTTCACCCCTCACTTGTAGTTGATGCGCGGATCAATGACGGCATAGAGCAGATCCACCAGCAGATTAATGAACACGAAGATAAAAGCAATGATCAGGATACCGGTCTGGATTACCGGATAGTCGCGTGAGCTGATCGCCTCAAATATATATCTTCCCACGCCGGGCCAGGCAAAGATTGTCTCTGTCAGCACTGCACCGCCGAGAAGTGCACCTGTCTGCAAACCTACTACGGTCAGCACGGGAATCAGTGCATTCTTTAGTGCATGCTTATATACGACAAGGAATTGCGACAACCCTTTGGCCTTTGCCGTACGGATATAGTCAGAGTTCATGACCTCCAGCATGCTCGAACGGGTCATCCGGGCAATAATTGCCATCGGAATGGTGCCCAGTGCTATGCTTGGCAGGATCAGATGCTTGATGACCGTCCACAGCTGGCGCCAGTCTCCTGCCAGTATCGTGTCGATCACATATAGATTGGTAATACTCTCCACGGGATTCCGCTGATCCATCCTGCCTATAGAGGGCAGCCAGTGCAGCTTCAGCGCGAATAACATCTGCTCCATCAGCCCCAGCCAGAAGATCGGCATGGACACGCCAATGAGCGCTATAATCATCGCGGTATAATCAAACCAGGAATTCTGCCGCCAGGCACTTAGAATACCGGCGTTCACTCCTACAATGGTAGCGAACAGCATACTCGCTGCGGTAAGCTCCAGCGTTGCCGCCAGATAAGGCATAATTTCTTTGGCAATCGGTGTTTTGGTCCGGATTGAGGTTCCCAGATCGCCCTGCACCAAATCTCCCATATAGTTGAAGTATTGCTGCAGCCAAGGCTTATCTAGACCCAACTGCTCGCGCAGCACTTGTTTGGACTGCTCGGTTGCCTTTTGGCCCAGAATGGTTTCTGCCGGATCACCCGGAATGGCGTGAATAATGGAGAAGACGATAATCGTCATTCCGATCAGCACAGGGAATAAAACCATGACACGTTTTAATAGGTAGGAGTTCAAGTTGGCTCACCTTCCAGTGGTCCTTAAGCATAACTTGCCGCAGCAGGCACGCGGCGGCAAGGAAATGCTTATGGAGCATACTATTCGAAGTAAATTTCGCTGTAATATTCCGTACCTGTAGGGCCTGGAACGAATCCTTTCAGATTGGCCTTCGCAGCCAGCAGCGGTGTAGTGTGCACAAGCGGGATCCACGGTGCATCCGCTTTGATGATTTCCTGAGCCTGTTTGTACAGGTCGGAACGTTTCGCCTGATCCGTCTCCTTCTGTGCATTGATCAGGATCGTGTGCAGTTCTTCATTCACATAGAAGGTACGGTTGTTGCCTGGGATAGCATCCTTGTCGAGCAGCGTATATAGGAAGTTGTCCGGGTCACCATTATCGCCAGTCCAGCCGAGCATGTAGATATCATCTTTCTCGCCAGCTTTGGTGTCATCCAGATAAGTCGCCCATTCCGGGGATTCAATTACAGTCTTCACGCCAATTTTCTCCCAGTCCGCCTGAATGGCTTCCGCAACCTTCTTGCCGTCAGGCATGTAAGGCCGGGATACCGGCATAGCGTACAGGGTTACTGTATCCGGCAGACCGTCAGGGTAACCGGCTTCCGCCAGCAGCGCCTTCGCTTTGTCCAGATCATATTCATAATCCTTCACAGCATCGTTGTAGCCCCACAGTGAAGGCGGCATCGGGTTAACAGCTGCAGTAGCCTGACCTGAGAAGAATGCATCAATGATTGCCTGTTTGTTCACCGCATAGTTCAGCGCCTGTCTTACTTTCACATTATCAAAAGGTTTCTTCTTAAAGTTGAAGCCGAGGTAAGCTACATTGAACGGCGGGCGTTCAATCTTCTGCAGTTCAGTGTTGCCTTCAAGCGTGGACAGATCATCCGGGCTCAAATCCTCCATCAGATCGATCTCCCCGTTCTGCAGAGCATTGAAACGTGCCGAGTTGTCCGGAATGGAGCGGACGATGACTTTATTCAGCTTAGGAAGCCCTTCTTTCCAGTAATTCGAATTCTTGTCCAGTGTAATGGAATCATTATGCTTCCACTCCGTGAACACGAAAGGTCCTGTGCCTACCGGCTCGTTCTTGAAGTTCTCCTTCTTCTCCTGGATGGCAGCAGGGCTGGCAATCCCGAAGGAGGTCATAGCAATATTCTGCAGGAACGGTGCCTGCGGCTGATTGAGTGTGAACTCTACCGTAGTTGCGTCTACAGCCTTAACCTCTTTGATTACACGGCTGCCGTCCGGACCGAACATCGAATCATAGTAGTCGAAGGAATCTCCTTCGAACTTGAATTCACTTGCCGGATCACTCCAGCGTGTGAAGTTAAAGACTACTGCTTCAGCGTTGAAATCCGTTCCGTCATGGAACTTCACGCCCGGATGCAGCTTGAAGGTATACGTCAGACCGTCAGGCGATACCTCCCAGCTGTCAGCAAGGGAAGCCTGTACTTCAGAGGTACCCGGCTTGTATTCCAGCAGGGAATCAAATACCTGATGGGCAATCTTCAGGGATTCGCCATCTGTGACAATGGCAGGATCCAGCGATGCAGAATCGCCGCCGCGTCCAAGGATGAGCGTATCCTGCGTGTTAGCCGATGTTTCAGGCGAGCTATCCGGTGCGGTAGTCGCCGCTGCATTCGTTGCTGCTGTCGCTTCTGTGCCAGCGTTGTTATTGTTACCCCCGCAGCCGCTTAATGTTAATACCGCCCCCAGCGTTACTGCCAGTGCAAGACTACTCCACTTCTTCATCTCTAGAAAACTCCCTTCTTTCATTAAAAGTATTAAAGCGTTTATATGGAGCTGCGCCAAAGCGCTGCCATATATCAGGGCCAATGCATAGAGAGCGGTATTGAATTCTTCCTTATTTCATTACGCAAGCCGGGATCGGACTTCCTCATCATACAGATGGCAGGCGGTCAAATGTCCGGACCCTGTCTCCTGCAGCGGAGGTCTGACATTACGGCATATCTCCATCACCCGGGGACAACGTGTATTAAAAGCACATCCGACCGGCGCATTCGCCGGACTCGGTACCTCACCCTGCAGGATGATCCGTTCCTTACGGATATCGGGATCGGGCTCAGGAACTGCGGACAGCAGTGCCTGCGTATAGGGATGCTGCGGATCGGCATAGAGCTTATGCTTATCGGTGACTTCAACAATCCGCCCCAGATACATCACGGCTACACGGTCGCAGATATGCTTCACCACGCTGAGATCATGGGCGATGAAGATATAGGTCAATCCGAATTCCTTCTGTAAATCCTGCATCAGGTTAATGACCTGTGACTGGATCGATACATCCAGTGCAGATACAGGCTCATCGGCGATAATCAGCTTCGGCTGGAGCGCCAGTGCTCTGGCAATCCCGATCCGCTGGCGTTGTCCGCCGGAGAACTGATGCGGGTAACGCTGCAAATGCGCTTTAGCCAGCCCGACTACATCAGCCAGACGTTCTACTGCAGCCCGGCGCTGCTTGGCATCGCCTACTCCGTGCACAATCATCGGCTCTTCAAGAATACGCTGTACAGTATTGCGTGGATCTAAGGATGAGAACGGGTCCTGGAAAACAATCTGCATCTCCCGGCGCCGCCCCCGCATCTCTTCTATAGATAGCTTCGTGATATCCTGACCTTCGAACCAAATCTCTCCCGCCGTGGGCTCAATCAGCCGAAGCAAGGCACGGCCGGTTGTGGATTTACCGCAGCCGCTCTCTCCAACCAAGCCAAAGGTCTCACCTTTGCTTACCGAGAAGGAGATATCGTCCACAGCCTTGACATCACCCTGTGCCCTACCCAAGAATCCTTTGTTGATCGGATAATACTTCTTAAGACCCTTGACCTCTAGCAGGCTCTCACTCATACCGCATCCTCCTGTTGACTTTCATGCAGCCAGCATCTGCAGCTGTGCTGTTCCTCCTGGAGCGTAAGCTTAGGAAGACTTTGACGGCAAATATCCATCACCTCATGACAGCGCGGCGCGAACCGGCAGCCCTGCATTTCCTTGCTGAGAATCGGCACATTGCCCGGAATAGAATGCAGGCGGTCTCTGGTTTCATCCATCCGGGGTACAGATTCGATTAGCCCTCGGGTATACGGATGCAGCGGATTCTTGAAAATATCACGTACGCTGCCTTCCTCCACTACCTTGCCGGCATACATAACCGCAACACGGTGGCACATCTCTGCTACAACACCAAGATCATGGGTAATCAGCATAACGGCCGTCCCCTGTTCTTCGTTAAGCCGGCGGATCAGATCCAGAATCTGTGCCTGAATCGTCACATCAAGCGCAGTCGTCGGCTCATCGGCAATCAGCAGCTCCGGACTGCAGGAGATGGACATGGCGATCATTACACGCTGGCGCATGCCTCCCGACAGCTGATGCGGATATTCATCAATAATGGCCTCCGGCCGGGGAATGCCTACCTTACGGAGCATCTCTACAGCGTGCTCCCGGGCCTCCTTCTTGGAGAGGCCACGGTGCAGGCGTACGGTTTCAATAATTTGCTGTCCGACCGTGAACAGCGGATTGAGCGAAGTCATCGGTTCCTGAAAAATCATCGAGACCGAATCACCGCGGATCTTACGCATCTCTTTCTCTTTGAGCGGGACAAGATCACGGCCCTTCAGCAGGATGCGTCCGTCCACGATTTTTCCCGGGGGATCCGGAACCAGCTTTAGAATGGACAGGGAGGTTACGCTTTTACCACAGCCGGATTCGCCGACCACACCCAGAACCTCACCCGGATTAATGTACAAATCAACACCGTCAACTGCAGGAACTTCACCGCGGTCGGTAAAAAAGTGGGTGTGCAAATTTTCAATTTTTAGAATGGGCTGGATCAAATCTCTACCTCTCTTCTACTTAAAAATTGAACAAAGGTCAAATGCCAGGATAGAAAATATATTTAAAAAGTTAGATATATTAACGAATACCTGACATGAAACGTTATAATAATCCGCATAAATACACATTGTTGTTATTTAATGTATAACTTACTATATATACCTCGACTAGACAAGGAAAATTTGCACATATAACTAACATGAGTGTTTTTGTATGAATAATTAAATACCAATTAGTGGAATTATTTATGTATAAAAAGAAAAACTGCGCTATTTGTATAGCGACAGCCATTTCTCGAGCTGATTTCTGAGAACTTCCCGGTAGTAGACCGGCTCCATAATCTCAGCTTCTTCCTCGTATCTCATAATCCAGTGAACAAAGCCAATATCCTGTTCTACCGCTACCTTAAAATGCAGACAGCGGTTCTGGCGGTCTACCCTGCTGGGCTTCACAAACATCTCCTCATGCTTAAGCCGCTCCATCATCCGTTCCGAGAACTTGACTTTGAATTCGACCTGCAGACTATCCTGGTCCAGAGACCACTTCTGCTCCATAAAAGCCTGTAAATCAAATTTATCCTTGGAGAACCAGCTGTCCAGCGGCTTCACACTGGAGAACCCGTTAATATGAAAAGTGCGGATGATCCCGAAGCGATGACAAAACCCAATCAAATGAAAACGATTCTCCAACGGGACCAGGCAGTAGGGATCAATTTTGATACCTTTTTCTTCATATGCATTCTCACTGTAGTCCGCCTGTATACTGCGCTGCTTCATCACGGCATCCAGAATCCCGGCCAGATAGAATGGCTGATCTCCATGAGATCCGCTTCTCTCCATCCAATGCTGACCCGCTTCCTTCTTCGCGCTCTCCATCGTTTCTTCCCTTTCTGCCTTTTGCTTATATTCTGCGGCCATCACTTTCTCATAGGCGTCTTCGAACTCCGGGGGCAGTAAAGATTTGATATCCGTCATAATACTGCGCAACTGTGAAAATGCGGCTGCTTCTTCTTCTGACCAATCCAAAGGGTACAGTGCAAAATTACCGATAAAAGCATATCCCTTACCGTGTCCCATATGGGTAATGGGGATATGCATGGCACTCAGCGCATCCATATCCCGGTAAATCGTTCTCTCACTGTTGCCGCATCGTTCCGCCAGCTCACGGGCCAGAATTCCCGGTTTGGCTTGAACTAGCGTAATAATGCGCATCAGCCGGATTAATCGGTCTGTCATTTTCAGTTCTCCTTGATTCATGGTAAAATAGACCCATTATTTTTAAATAAACTAGTTATATATATCTATAACCAAGGATGTAATAACCGAGATAAGAAAATATAATAGAACTATTTTACTATATTACCACATTTATATATTACACGATTCGTTATCTATTTCTGCGAATTGGGTTCAAAATTTAACCTATATGTATGATCACTGCCTATTATATCCCTGCTACCTTCTTTACATTTATATCGTTACAACCTTTCCTAAGGGAGTCATCTCCGCCTCGAGCTGCTTATAGAGCGCTTCCGCTTCCTTCACAAGCTGCATATCGCCCGAACGTGCAGCAAGAAGCAGCAATTTATCCGCCTGACGCCGCAGCTTCTCCGTGGAGACCTGCTGATGATTTTGGGCTCTGGTCACTTCCCTTTCTGCTAATAATCCCTCCATTTTGAGCAGCTCTACATGCTTCTCTACATGAAAACAACACTGAGCGTTCATTACATCTGTATGACGTGAATATTCCATTCCCAGCTTCTTGAGCGGTAGCTCACGTATACGTTCTACCGTGGGCTGTCTGTATTGCCACTGCAGCCAAAGCGCCTCATGTATGCCTGCAGGCATGCCTGACATCGTAAATTCCAAAGCAATAAACCTGCGTTGCCCGGAATGGATTTTGCCCAGCTTCAGCAGCAGGGAGCGGCCTTCTCCTTCTTCTGCTGTACACCCGTAGCATCCGGTTACCGATACGTGACTTTCCAACCATACGCGCAGCTCAATCTCCCGTGCTACAACCTTTCGGCTTTTCTTGCGGAATTCCTCTCCTTGTGACATTCCCTTCCATTCCACGAGCAGGATAATATTCTTCGCACCTCCTGCTAAAATTCGATCCTGGCTCCAAGTAAATATGGGCTGAATACTTGCTTGCATATTTCCACCTCTTTCTTTTTTTGGGTCTTCTATTAATGTACCAATAATGGCGGACAACTCCTTGTCATGGAATGTATGTTCGGTCCTATAATATCGACAAAAAAAGAGCCAACCTACCACTAAAGGTAATTGCCTCTTTGCGAAAGTCTATTATTTTGTCAAAATATGACGAACACAGTTTTGCGCATTATAGGCTTCTTTCCCGGTTCACTGATTTTTCTTCCCTGAAAAAAAAGCCCAGCGCCCACTTGGCACACAGCAGCGAGAAGAGGAAGAACAGCAGCGCCCATAATATAGCCGGCAGCTGTGTTAATCTGGCCAAATTAGCTGCATCGCCCGCACGGGAAGGCGTCAGTACCGAAGCCGTTACCAGAAACAGCGTTCCCATCACGGACTCCTCCAGAGTCAGAAATGCAAGAAATAAATAATAATATTTGCTGACCTTCGGCCAAAGGAACAGCATAGCGGCATTCAGCAGAATAAAACCGCTCAGCCAAATCATCCCAAAGCCACCCCGTACATAGAGCACCAGCATCACCAGCGCAACACCGCTGGCTATCATCAGCCCCCACTGCCGCTTGTCTCTACTATATAAATAGAAGAGAAGCAATGAGAAGAGTGAAGCCAGAGGATATCCGGCCAGCGATACAAGAATTGCCCTCCCCCCTGCGGCAATCGCTGAATAGGTTACACCGCTATGATCGGGATACAGCTCTATCCGCAGCACACTCCCCGAGAGCAGCAGGGTTACCAGCGCATGGCCGAATTCGTGAAACATCGTATCCAGATTACGGAATAAGGATGAGAACGGAATAAACCGGGTCAACAGTGCAGAACCCGCCAGAAACAACAACGTTTTGAGCCATTTATTCACTCGAAGCAGCTCCTTTCCGTTCAAAGTATACGTTAATTTATGTGCACACTCAATATAATAGAAACCTTCATATGATTTGTGCTGTATTACACATATGGTTACCTGCATAGACAGGAAGGGTAATTATGCCTAAAGCTGCCCGCACTGCCCAAATCAGGACCGGCTATGATAAAATAAGAGTACAACAAGCCTATAACAGGTGGTGATCAGTAATGAACAATCGCGCAACAAGAAATATGATAAAGCTGCTGGGGTCGGCCTTGCTGCTGCTCGGGATTTCTTTCAGCTATGATATCCCCGCGGCAAAAGCCAACTATTTCACTGATTTATATAATGGACTACAGAGCTTCTCGGAGCTGCCCGGAGAGGTCAACAAATTGCAGGAGAGCTATCAGCAGACGGCAGAGGAGCTTCAGAAGACCAAAGAGAACCTGGGAACGGCAGTGGACGAGCTGGGGCAGACCAAAGACCAGCTGGACCAGACGCTGCAGCAAATGGCGACTTACCAGGCCCAGAACGCTGCCCTGCAGGAACAGAACCGCCAGCTCAGCCAAGTCGTCGATGAACTGAAGAATGACCGTACGGCACGTGAAAATTACTATAACCGGATCAAGGTGACTGTGATCACCGGACTTGCTCTTATCTTGGGTTATTTCCTGCTTATCCGGTTGCTGCGCTTCACCATGCGCCACCGTTCCAGAAGAAGCGACCGGCTGCGTTAAGACCGGGGCAGGAAGCGCATATACACGGCAATGCACGAGGGGAGCATGAAGAATGAACGTTGACGTCCAGGATGAAGGCGACAGCGGCAGCGGACAGGCCGTTGCTTTTACCGTCGCAGAGAATGAAGAGGTTCATGTGCTCCATCCGCAGCAGATTATAGCTTATCAAGGCCCCTCTTCAGGACGGGCGGACCGGCTGATGGATGTGAAGGGCATGTACCGCAAGCGGAAGCTGATCCGTTCGGATATCACCGGACCCTGCCGGTTCGTCGCTGCATTGCCGCCCGGTTACCGGGTCAAAACGCTGCAGCTCGACGGCAAGAGCGATCTGCTATATGATTTCAGGCATCTGTTCTTCTACAGCAAAGGAGTCACCATGCAGACCAGAGTGCTGAATATGAAGAATATGCTGATTACCCGGGATATCATCAAGGTGAAATTCTCCGGTCATGGCAGCATCGGCATTCTGACAGAAGGCACCGTCTGTGAAGCCGAGCTTGACCCGTTTGATCCGCTGTACGTCGATGCCGGCAGTATTATTGCCTATCCCGAGAATGCCCGGCTTGAGCTTACGGTCTACGGCAATCATCTCGCCAGCCAGCATATGAGCTATCACTGGAAGATGACCGGCCACGGGCCTGTACTGTTCCAGGCCGGACGCCAGAGCAGGCGTTTTCAGCGGGATAATAATGAAGACGGCATTATCAAACGCTTCCTGCGGGAGGCGTTGCCGTTTGGCGGAGTATTTATCAAGTAAAACGTGCCGGGATAACCGGCCATTCCACTGCAAAGAGCGCCCGTGGGGATACCACGGGCGCTCTTCTTATATACTCTTGATGTGATTTAAGCCAGGTAAGCGTTCAACATCCAGGACGTTTTCTCTACGCTTGTTCTAATACCGATCAGCAGGTCAGCAGTAGGCTGGTCGCTAAGCTCTTCGGCAGCAGAGATCGCCTGCTTCAGCTCTTCGGCTACAACAGTGAAGTCCTTAATCAGCTGAGCAACCATATCCTTCGCGCTTTCTCCGCCGGCAGCTTCTTTCAGTCCGGAGAGGGCCAGGTATTGGGCCATGGTTGAAGCCGGTTGTCCGCCAATGGCGAGCAAGCGTTCAGCCAGCTCATCCACATAACCGGCAGCTTCATTGTACAACTCTTCAAATTTCTCATGCAGCGTGAAGAATTGTGCTCCGCTGACATACCAGTGGTAATGATGCAGCTTCACTCCAAGCAGAGTCCAGTTCGCTGTCTGACGGTTCAGGGCAGCATGCAATTCAGTTTGGCTTTTGACTTGTGTACTCATTCTAATAACCTCCTGGGATGTGTATTTATTTGTTATTGTATTTAGACTCATTCTAAATCTATATACAATTTAACACAGAATACGCCGTATTGCAACTCGTTTTACTAATATAAGGTTACTGCAAATTCTAGCACTCCCCTTTCAGAACATCCTATTATTTCCGTCACAATGCTGTTAAAAAACCTATATTGACACAAGTCACCCCGTCCGGCAGAGAAGCTCACATTTATCCTAAACCAATGTGATATCTGTCTCCGCTGCCTTCCCCTTCCCGCTCCGGAAGATCGCCCGCATCTCGTCCCGTTTGCTCTTGGGGCTGAGCACGTACACCGTGTCTCCCGGTTCAATAACCGTGCTGCCATGGGGCGTCACAATGCTCTTGTTGCGGATAATTGCCGTGAACAGGATATCATCCGGCAGGCCGATCTGCGCTATCTGCATCCCGGCAATCGGCATATGCCGGTCTATTCCGATATGATTGAACTCGGAATCCGTCTTGCCAAGGGCGACGAGTTCCATCAGTGACGGCTGGCCCGCATCCTCCCGGCCGACCAGTTTCAGCCGTGAGGCCAGTGGTGAAATGGTCGTTCCCTGAATGACCGCAGAGGTCAGGACAACAAAGAATACTACATTGAAGAACAGCCGGCCCTGCGGAAGCCCCGCGAGCAGCGGGTAGGTCGCAAGCACAATGGGGACGGCACCCCTGAGTCCGGCCCAGGAGATCAGTGTCTTTTCGCGGAAGGAGAACTTGGCAAACAGCAGACTGATGAATACGCCCGCAGGTCTTGCTACTACCATTAGAATAACGGACAGCAGTATGCCCTGCCAGGCAATATCCGCCAGCTCCTGGGGAAAGACCAGCAGACCGAGCAGGATGAACATGGCAATCTGCATCATCCAGGCAAAGCCGTGATTGAAATTCATAATCGTACGGTGATACATCAGCTCGGAGTTCCCCAGCACCAGCCCCATAACATAGACGGCAAGCAGGCCGCTGCTGTGGACCATCGCCGAAACCCCGTAGGTCAGAACCGCAAAGCCGATAGCCATCACCGGATACAACCCGGTAGAGTCCAGATTAATCCGGTTGATCAGATATGTAGCCAGCTTACCGATAAGAATCCCCAGCAGGAGACCGATCCCCATCTCCCAGAAGAAGGAGAGCACCAGACTCCAGATTGCAGTATCAGGATGCTGTATCCATTCGATCAGGGAGACGGTGAGAAATACCGCCATCGGATCGTTGCTGCCGGATTCTGCTTCGAGTGTAGAGGTCAGGCGTTTATCAATGTTTTTGCCGCCCAGTACTGAGAACACCGCAGCCGCATCCGTCGAGCCGACAATCGCCCCGAATAGGAAGCTCTCCGCCCACGGCACGCCTAATATAAATCTGGCAAAAACACCGACAACTCCCGTTGTCAAAAGCACACCTGCCGTAGCCAGCGACAGCGCCGGCTTCATGACCGGACGGATATCCTTCATACTCGTCTGCATTCCGCCTTCAAACAGAATAACCACAAGCGCAAAAATCCCGGCGATCTGTGTTAATGAAGCATTGTTGAAATAAATGAAATGGCTGAGCACCATACCGGCAGCGATAAACAGAACCAGTGCGGGCATACCAAAACGGGTGGAGAATTTGGTGGACAGCACGCCTACCAGCAGCAAGACCGCCAGCAGCAGAATAATTTGATCTGCAAGATGAGTCATCGATCCGGTTCACCCCTTTCCCATTCATACTTCGCAGCAAAAAACCCCGGTGGCTTGTTAAATCCACGGAGCTTATTATGCCGTCCTTTATTCTCTTGAATACACCTGCAGCTCCTGAATCGACCAATAGTTGCCTCCGGAACCGGTCTGCTGTATGCGGATATAACGGGTTTGGACCTGGGAAAAGGCAATCCTGGTCAATTCCAGCTTTCCTTTGCCGGATGCTACCTGATTCCAGCTTTTGGCATCATCGGATACCTGGACGGTATATCCCCGGGGATAATCATACGATGATAAAGTATAAATCAGCTCTATGGCTTCTATTGCATGTACTGCACCTAAATCAATCTGGAAGTATTCACCTGATGCCTGATGTTTGCCGGTATCCCAGCGTGTACGCCTGTCTCCATCAATGGCACTCTCCGGCTTCGACGCTGCCGTGTTCACATTAGACGTAACCTTCCAGCCGGTCCGGTCCAGCGGGACGAGTCCGGTTGCTGAAATCTGTGTCTTCTCCGACATGACACCAGAGCCCGACACTCTTACCGCATAAGTATACAATGTGCCCTCCTGCAGTTTGCTGTCAGTATACTCTGTGTTCCGCACACCTGCCGCAATCATTTTCAGTTCACTGCCCGGGCCGTCGGCCCGGAGCACTTCATAGCTTGCCCCGGGAGCCTCCAGCCAGCTCAGATGCATCGACAGCCCTTTAACTGCCGTGGCCTTGAAGCCTTGCGGCGCAATATCCGCTACTTCGGAAGAGGGCTGCAGAATATACTGCACCGCCTCACCCGGAGCCAGCGTTTCGGTGAATTCCAGTATAGGTGTGGCATTCCTGCCCGACATATAGCTGCGTGCCTCTTCATAAGTATCTCCGCGGCCAAAGCGTTCACCCTCATATACGGTCTTCTCCGGCATGGTCACCTTTACTTTAATGGTCTGCTCGGTTTCTTCAAAGTTGACAAAGTTCACAAGCAGCTTGTTGGATGTGGCTCCGCTGCCTGCCAGAGGCTCAAGGGTGGAAGTGTCTACCGCCCGTACATACACCATTTTGTCTGCCAAATCATCTTTGTTCGTAATCTGATAGCTCAGCGGCGCCCCGTGTGTGGCATAAGCCAGATCCAGCCGGCGCATAATACTTACGCGTGAGTCTTCACCTTCTTTGGTATAATAAATCTCTGTAGCTCCCGGATCATGCTCCTCCAGGTTAAAGCCGTACTTGAACAGACTGAAGTTCTTGAAGAAAGCGGCATGCTGCACAAACATATCGGCATATCCGATATGCCCCCGCATAATCCGGTCAAACACTGCCGCTGTCCGCTCGGACGCGCCGTATTGATAGGCATCCACATGAGTATCCGAGGTGCCGAATTCGGTGGTGAGCATTTTTTTGCTGAGGCCGTCTACAGCTCCCCCAAAGGTCTTCAGGTTCTCTGTAAAGCTGCCTCCATTGCTGAAAATATACGATTCACCATAGGAATGCCCATTGGTCAAATCCGTTACTTCCTCCAGCTCGTTCCGCTGCTCCGGGTCCCGTTCCCAGCCGTCCGGATCTCCGCACTGCTTAAGCATCCCCTTCTGATTACCGCAGGAATCTTCGCTGTAACCCGGCCAGTATGCCCAGCCCGGGGCCACCGTCTGCAGATGCGGTGCGATCGTCTTGCCTTTCTTATTCAGCCAGTCGGCTATCGCCAGATTGACTGCTTTGGAACGGTTGAACAGTCCGGGCTCATTATCCACCTCATAATACTGGAAATACTGGCCGTACTGCTTGAAATAATCGGTCAGCTTCTTCTCCGCATCATCCGGCAGTGAACCGTCTTCCTTGAGCTTGATATCACCCGTGTACAGATAGAGGGCAACAGCCTGCATATTATAATCCTTCAGGACCTCGTAGTACTCCCCCATATTCTCACAGGATCTGCCCACATCGCTGGCACAGCTGGTCCGCATAATGTTGCCGCTGTAGGCTAAACCCAGCCATTTCATAATATAAGGCAAATGCGTAACTGCACCTTTGTCAAAATAGAACTGTTTGTTGTTGACCATGGTTCCGGTCAGCGTATAGCTCCCGTGAATCGGCTCCTTGACCGGAGTCTTCAGTGCTTCCAGACTAAGGTTATCCCATGTCCACCAATTATACTTATCCTCCGCAGCCGAGGAATAGATCCCGCGCGCTGCCCGCAGCGTCAGCTCGTTGGTTCCGCTGATGAGCTGTTCTTTGGGAATGTACAGCTCATAGGTTTTGCGGAAATCGTATTTACTGTCCGTACCGTCCACACCGGCAATCTGAATAATCCCTGACAGCTGCCGGTTGGAGAATACGCTCATCTGCGGTACGGATTTGTAGGCATCAAGGATGCTGACACGAAATAAGACCCCGTTAACCGGGATCTTATCCAGCTTGTAGGTAATCCGCAGTTCAGGATTGGTAGCGCCGTGCAGCCCGGACGGGATACTCTGAAGCTCCGCCGCCTTCACTGCGGTTGAAGCAACGCTGAATACCCCCTTGGCCCCGTTTGATCCGGCTGCTGCAAACTCTGCGGCTGAACCGTCATGCTGGCCCAGCTTCCATAGTACAGTCCCCTCCGGGACTGCGGGACCCGCGTCCTTGGCTGCAGATAATTCCGACATGTCAACTTCCACCTCGCCGCTATTTGTCCCATCCTCTCCGAAGACAGAAACGGACAACAGAAACAAGATGATCAATGCTGCAAATTTTAGTAGTAGATGAATGGGTTTATTTCTCTTTGTTTTGAGTCTAGTCCTCATTCCCTTGTCCTCACTTTCTTCCAGGGTGGCTGTAATGTACCGGTTTCCGTAGAGCCGCATTCGTGATGACCAGCTTCATTCCTCAAGGAAGAGTCAGCGCGTTCTGGGGAATCACCGCCTGCTTCTGGCGCGGGCTTTGCCACATCAGACGGACGCTTGCGTCACCGTGATTCTCATAATACTCCACTTTAATATCGTAGGCAGTTGCGGCTGTAAGAGTTATACTTCCCTCCCGGCTGACACCGCTTTGCTTCTTCCAGCTGTCAATGATCAGCTTGCCGCCGATCCACACACGTATGCCGTCATCGGAAGAGGCTGTAAAAGTATACTTTTCACTGTAGACTGGCTTGATCTTACCGGTCCAGCGTACGGAAAAAGAGTCCTTGCCGATTCCCGGCGCCGGTGAATCCCCATGCCAGTTGAAGTCAATCCTGCTGTCATTCCGGGTAAGCAGCGGTTTGCCGGACAGCTCCGCATTGCCGAAATATTGCCCCTTGAGACCGTTGCGCGATACCGCAGTAAGGGTGTTGATCTGAGCATTCAGTGCCAGCTTGTAATCATCCCGTGATACGGTGTACTTATTGCTCATAAAGCTTTGAATTTTCTGGAGATTATTATTCTCGAGCAGCATTTTCCCCCATGTCATCGTATATACCCATTTACTCTGCGTTTGAGACAATATGACAGGGTCTGGAAGCTCTCCGCTCTCCCCGATACCGATGGGTTTGCCGTCAGCCAGCTTCAGAAGGTTCTCGTAATAGGATTGCTTAAAGTCATTGTTATAAATATCGGCTGCCAGTACATCCACCTTGGAGGCACCCGGATAATAATTGCTGTAAGGCTCTGCCCACTCGTTCGGTGCATTCGGGTTCCATACCCAGAGCAGGTTATTCAGCTTATGCGTGTTCACCATACGGTCATACACAATGTCCCACAGCTTGGCGAAGTTATCCTTCTGACCCCACCAGAACCAGTTGCCGTTCATTTCATGATAAGGCCGCCATAAGACCGGCACCCCTGCATCCCGCAGTTCACCCAAATATCCGGCAACCTCATCCAGCTCAGCAATCAGGGCTTTGTACTGGGGTGTTCCGGGAGTAATGTAGGCGTCGAATTTGGCCTGACTCAGGTTCATTTTCACATTAGTCCATTCGGGAGAGGTTCCCGGCAGATTCTGATGGAAGGTCATCGCCACAATGCCTCCGCCTTTGTACCACTTAATGGCACTGTCTACGACAGCCTGACGCTGCCTGGCAATGGTCTCCTTGGACTGGTTGTTGATGGCTCCCAGCTCGTAGCCGTGCAGAACGGCGTACTGTCCGCTTGCGTTCTTAAGCTTATTATTGAATTCATCGGGGGTCTCCAGGTAATCATGCTGGCCGGAGATCATACCTTTGCCGCTGAGATCGGACAGATAGCTGAGCAGTGCAGCAGCTTCCTTGGAAGCGGAGGGATTAACGGGTTTGATGGAAGCGGCAGGAGTGTTTACGGTGCGTGCTACGGGAAGACTGCGCGCCTCCCCCCATGGCAGAAGTGAAAGGATAAGGATAATTGGAATAATTGTTGTATATAGCCTGTACTTACGGTAAGTGTTCAATATAATCTCCTTTCCCCGGGTCTCACTGCCGCCTTAGGCGTGCAGGTATGCAGTTCTCTGTTAAGAGGCTGCAAAGAATTAACCGGATGGTCTATAGCTTAGTAGCCCTGCTGATAGCAGGGCCATTAAGATTGGACTTTATAGGATTTAGAATTGTAACGTCTTAACCAGTATCAGCGCCAATAATGAATACAGCTGCGGGGGTATGATCCTAGGAAGCGGAAGGGAGAAACAGTGCGCTCGCGGGAACCGTTGCCTTAACTTGGCTCGGACTCTCCCACATCAGGCGTGCTCTGGCATCTCCTTGATTCTCGTAGTACTCCACTTGTATATCATATAGCTGACCGGCTGTCAGGCTTATGCTTCCTGTGCGTTCGGTCCCGCTCTGCTTCATCCAGCTGTCGATCACAAGCTCACCATTGATCCGTACGCGGATGCCGTCATCTGAAGTGGTATAAATCTGATAAGTCTCAGTGTATAGCGGCTTGAGCTTACCGCTCCAGCGTACAGAGAAGAAATCTATGCCGATTGCGGCATCCGGCGTGCCTTGACGCCAGTTGAAGTCAAGCACTGCATCGGTACGTACCACTGCCGGGGCACCAGACAACGTCATATTATTGAAATATTCCGCAACCAGCCCGTTCACCGCCGGAGCCTCCGCCGTAAGATTCTCCGGCGTTGAACCTTCTGTCGGCGTTGGTGTCGCTGTTGGTGTTGGCGCCGCTGTTGGCGTCGGTGCCGCTGTTGGCACCGGTGTTGCTGTTGGCGTCGGTGCCGCTGTTGGCGTCGGTGCCGCTGTTGGCGTCGGTGCCGCTGTTGGCGTCGGTGCCGCTGTTGGCACCGGTGTTGGTGTTGATACTGGTAATGGCGTTGCTGTTGGTACTGGTGTTGCAGTCACTGCCGGAGCATCCAAGCCTGCTTTGCTGGCTGAAGAAGCAGCCGTGTTCACAAATAACGCGCTTGTAGGGACAGTTGCCTTCGCCTGGCTTGGACTCTGCCACATCAGACGGATATTGGCATCGCCTGCATTCTCGTAATACTCCACTTTGATATCATAGAGCTGGCCTGCTTGCAGGTTTATGCTTCCTGTACGCTCGGTACCGCTCTGTTTGGTCCAGCTGTTGATTACAGCTGTGCCGTCAATATAGACGCGGATACCGTCATCGGATGTAGTGATAATCTGATAGGTTTCACTGAAAGTCGGTTTGATCTGACCCGTCCAGCGGATAGAAAAGCTATCCACTCCGAGCTTCGCATCCGGCGCTGTCTGGCGCCAGTTAAAGTTCAGCAGCGCATCCTTCCGGACCAGAACCGGAGTGCCCGAAAGCGTCATGTTCTTGTAGTATTCCCCCTGAAGACCATTCTGAACGACGGGGGCCGTCACAGTATCATTGGAAGCAGGGGGCGTCGGGATCGGCATTGCAGTCGGTACCGGCATTGGTGTTGCTGTCGGTACCGGCGTTGGCGTTGCTGTTGGTACCGGCGTTGGCGTTGCTGTTGGTACCGGCGTTGGCGTTGCTGTTGGTACCGGCGTTGGCGTTGCTGTTGGTACCTGCGTTGGCGTTGCTGTTGGTACCGGCGTTGACGGAGCAAATGTGCCTGCTTTATAATCGTCCCGGGTCACCGTATAGCTGTCGCTCATGAAGCTTTTGATGGTAGCATCGGTATTGGTTTCATACAGCATTTTTCCCCAGCTCATCATATATACCCAATTTTTCTGGGAGAGCTGCAGCTTTGCCGTGCTTGGCATTTGTCCATTCTCGCCAATGGCAATCGGTTTGCCATTCGCAAGGGCAAGCAGGCCGTCATGGTATTTATTCATATAATCGTTCTCATATATATCTGCCGCGAGTACATCCACCTTGTCAGCCCCCGGATAGGTCAGCGCATAAGGATCAGACCAGGCATTGGGTGCATTGGGGTTCCATACCCACAGCAGGTTGTTTAATTTATGAACGTTCACGAAACGGTCATACATAATATTCCAAAGCGAAGCAAAGTTATTTTTCTTCCCCCACCAGAACCAGTTACCGTTCATTTCGTGGTAAGGTCTCCAGAGTACGGGAACACCAGCATCCCGCAGGCTTTTAAGTGAAACTGCCACTTTGTCCAGATCTGCAATCAATGCAGTGTACTGTGTTGTACCTGGAGTAATATATTTATTGAATTCCGCCTGGCTCAGCGGTTTCTGAACATTGGACCAGAGGTATGCGGTACCGGGCAGATTCTCATGAAAAGTCATGGCTACAATGCCGCCGCCCTTATACCAGTTGATCGCGCTGTTCACAACATTTCTGCGCTGCGCCGCTGCTGTACTTTCCGATTGCCCGCTAATTACGCCCAGTTCATACCCGTGAAGAGCAGCATATTGTCCGCTGGTTCCCTTCAGCTTGTTGCTGAATTCGTCCGGACTTTCCAGATAGTCATGTTGGCCGGTAATAATGCCTTTTCCAGTGATAGAATACAGATCGTCCAGCAATCTGACTGCTTCGGTTGAAGCCTCCGGATTAACGGGCGCTTTGGAACTAGATGCAGCTTCTGCAGATGAAGGCATTCCGCCGAGTCCCAGAGGTACTGCAGTCAATAAAAGGGCCAGAGACAGCACAGTGCACAGCAAACGAGACTTACGGTAAGTTATCAAAATCCATCTTCCTTTCGGTAGCCAGGCTGCCACTCTTGCGAAGGCCCTATAGCTTTGCGTCCCTATCTTTCGATTAGGTTTGCCTTTGTCGTATTGGAAGGATTAATCCCTCTTACCGTAAGTATCGTCTCTATTTAGTTTTAATTTAGAGCAAAAATGAATTTTTCTTAATAATTGGTTCTTAATACCTGTTTTGGATTTGTAACAATTGGTTATATAGATAGATTAGACCTACGAAATAAATTGCTGCAAGGCGATATCTTCCCAATCCAAGGTGATTCGGATGTTATCTTCCTCCACCAGCTCAGAGCCGGTCTGCACTTCGATAAATTCCATATCTGTCAATGCCAGGATCGCATGCTTGGTGCCTTCCGGAATCCGTACGACATCCCCCGCCTTTACATTATGCATTTTCTCATTGAGCACAATGCTGGCTTCACCGCTGACAATGGTCCAGATTTCACTGCGTTTGTGATGCAGCTGATAGCTGATATTTTTACCTTCAGAGATAAAGATCCGCTTCGTCAGCACCTCATTACCTTCCGCATATTTCACATAATCAATTACCTTGTAGTGGCCCCAGCGGCGTTCTTCGTACATCGGTCTTTGTTCAAAAGATTTCAGCACTTCCTTAATGCGCGGGCTCTCCGCCTTGTGCGTAACCAGAATTCCGTCCGGGCTGGCGGCGATAATCAGATCCTTCGCCCCGATCACGGTGATCGGAATGTCCAGTTCGTTGATAAGGCAGGTGCCTTCGGAATCTGCAGTGACGAAACCTTTGCCAACATGATTGCTGGTCATTTCTTCGGTCAGCGTATTCCAGGTGCCCAGGTCCTTCCAGAATCCGGCGTAAGGCTGAACCACGATATTCTCTTCTTTTTCTACCACCTCATAATCAAAACTGATGGAAGCCAGCAGTTTATACTGCTTCTGCAGTTCCTCATAGTTCAGTGGCAGTCCTTTGCGCTGCAGAATATCCAGCAGATACCCAAGACGGAAAGCAAACACGCCGCAGTTCCAGAGGGCGTTCCGACTGATTAGCTCCTCAGCCTGCTTGCGGTCCGGCTTCTCCTGGAAGTGGCTGACCTGCAGATACCCGCTCGCTCCCGCTTCGGCGCTGGTAGGAATGATATAGCCGTATTTCTCGGAAGCATGCTCCGGAACTACGCCCATCAGCGCCAGATTGGCGCCGCTCTCCAGCATCGTGCTCTCCAGCTGCAGAACGGTATCGAAGAAGGACGACTCCACATAAGGGTCGACGGGCAGGATGGCTACCGTCTCGCTTGGTGAAACACCGGCGATCGAATACAGGTATGCTGCAGTCAATGCAATAGCAGGGAAGGTATCGCGCCGCTCCGGCTCAACGATAATCGGCACCCCGCTGCCCAGCTGGCTCTGAATCATCTCTACCTGGCTGCGGCCGGTAGCCAGGTAGGACGATTCCGCCATCCCTGTCTCCTGCAGCTGTCTCCATACCCGCTGTACCATGGATTCCGGTTCACCTGCCGGGCTTTCCAGTACTTTCAGAAATTGCTTCGAACGTGAATCATTGGACAAGGGCCAGAGCCGTTTACCAGAACCGCCTGATAGAAGTACTAGTTTCATAAGTGAACCCTCCTAAGTTTATGTGATGTCGCGAAAATATCGGATTGTTATTGGGAGCTGCAGATTGCGGAAAAGCTTAATGCGCTGGCTGTTATGAGAGTCACTGCAAGGAATGTTTGGACTTTCGGCCGCTGTTGCCTCCGGATTTCCTGATTAGACCGCTCTTCGCGGTAGAAATCCAGAGACAGCATATGCTTCCGAAGCTAGCTTTCCTACGGAAAGCTTTCAGGCGGACGCTAACGCTCCTACAGTTCCAAAATTCCTCTCCGTTCCATTACATAACAGCTGGGGCTATTCGCTTCGCCCGCAGGCGAAGCTCCCGGCTAAAGATCCGGCTATTGCCGCTTGTTGTTGCGGCAATTGAACCGTGGCTGCCGCTATGCTTGCGCGGCAGGAAAGATTTAAAGATGCTTAAGTGCCTCTTGTTCCAAGGGACTCCCGCTCGCCGTAGCAGCGGGGGCAACACAAGATTCTCACAAGACTCTCACAAGACCAAGACACAAGACTCTTGTTCCAAGGGCTTGCCGCTCACTCACGCGGCGGGTAGGGCAAGGATCAAGTGCACTTGTGCTCCTCATTTCCTCGTTTAGCCCGCATCCGGTGAAATCAAGTGCACTTGTGCTCCTCATTTCCTCGTTTAGCTCGCATCCAGTGAAATCAAAGGGATTTTTCCCTCTAATTTCCCTAAGCAGCCACTTCTGGGGAGGCTGCGGGATATCCGCTAGACGATTAGATCGCGCCAGCAACGCTGGCGGAGAAGCCGCTAAGGCCGCCCATCTGCGGGCGTCCGACGGAATGATACTCCAGGCCGGTTCCTTCGATCTGCTCTTTGGTATAGACGTTGCGGCCGTCAATTAATACCTGGCGGCGCATGCTCCCAGCGAGCTGATGCAGGTCGATATCCTTGAACTGGCTCCAGTCGGTCAAGAGGCATACTGCGTCGCTGCCTTCGGCAGCCTCTTCCGCCAGCCCGCACCAGCGGAGCTGCGGATGATCGTACTCTCGCCGGAAGTTATCGGCGGCAATCGGATCATACAGCTTGACGGTAGCACCTTCAGCTACCAGCGCCTCAACGATTTCGCGGGCAGGCGCCTCGCGGACATCATCGGTGTTCGGCTTGAAGGCAAGGCCCCAGATGCCGATGACTGCGCCGCGCAGGCTGCCAAGCGATTCATGCAGCTTGGAGATAATCATGAACCGCTGTCCTTTATTGACCTCGACCACCGATTTCAATAGCTTGAACTCGTAGTCCACGTTGCCGGCAATCTGGATCAGCGCATTGGTGTCTTTCGGGAAACAGGAGCCTCCATAACCGATGCCGGCCTGCAGGAAGGTAGACCCGATTCTCCGGTCCATTCCCATGCCCTCGGCTACCTCGGTTACATCAGCTCCCACTTTTTCGCATATATTGGCGATCTCGTTAATGAACGATATCTTAGTGGCCAGGAACGCATTTGATGCATATTTGATCATCTCGGCGCTGCGGATATCCGTGACGAATACATTGTCCGTGAAGCCCTGATGCAGCTGGCGCATCGTAGGCTCAAGCTCAGGATTATCAAGTCCGATCACGATCCGGTCGGGATGCAGCGTGTCGCGGATCGCGGAGCCTTCACGGAGGAACTCAGGGGCGGAGACAATATCGAAGGGATGATTCGTATGCGAAGCGATCAAATTGCGGATTTTCTCATTGGTGCCTACGGGTACGGTCGACTTGGTCATGATGATCTTGTAGCCTTCCATCGCCTGCGCAATTTCAATGGCGGCCCCTTCAATATATCTTAGATCTGCTTCACCGCCCGGCAGTGAGGGGGTCCCTACGGCAAGGATGACGATGTCGGAGCGGCGGACCGAATCCTTAAGATCGGCCGAGAAGCTCAGCCTGCCCTCGCGGAGATTCATTTCGATCAGCGCCTCAATGCCCGGCTCATAGATGGGGGATTCCATCCGGTTCAGCTTCTTGATTTTTTCCTCATCCTTATCGACACAGATGACATGATTTCCGTTAAGGGTGAAGCATACGCCCGAGACAAGACCTACATAGCCGGTACCGATTACTGCGAGTTTCATACAATCATCCTCCTTTTAGGAAATTGACGTAGGCCTGTTCCACATACTGCTTGAACTGGACCATAAACGCCTGCTCATCAAATTTACGTGCATGGCCCATAATCTGCTCGATATCCCACGCATAGGATTCTGCTTCATCAATGGCCTGGAGCAGATCATCAACTTCCTGGTGCTGGAAGAACACGCCGTTGACGTAAGGAATAATCGTGTCCAGCGCTCCTCCGGCCTGATAGGCGATGACCGGTCTTCCTGCGGCATTCGCCTCCAGGGGCGTAATGCCGAAATCCTCTTCTCCGGGAAAAACAAAAGCCCGGCACTGCGACATCAGTCCTGTCACTTCTTCATCCTCCAGCCGCCCCAGGAAAGAGATATTATCCTTGGCCATGCCTTCCAGACGCTTGCGGTCCGGCCCGTCTCCCACGATGTACAGCTTCACGCCGTTACGGTTGAATGCCTCTACCGCCAGATCGATCCGCTTGTAGGAAACCAGCCGGGATACGATCAGATAATAATCTCCAATGGTAGGGGAGCTGGTGAAGCGGGCTGTATTAATCGGCGGGAAGATGACATCGGAATCCCGGTGATAATAATTCTGAATCCGCGTCTTCACGACGGAGGAGTTGGCTACGAACTGGTTTACATTCTTGGAGGTACGCTGATCCCAGCTCTTCAGCCGCTGCATATATACCTTAAGCAGTCTTTTGAATAATCCTGAATTGGATTGCCGCTCCATGTAAGTGTCATAATCCCAGGCGAACCGCATGGGGGTATGGCAGTAACACAGATGAAACGTAGACTCGGGCACCTGGATGCTTTTCATAAAAGCACTGCTGGAGCTAAGGACGATATCATATCCGCTGAAGTCCAAATCGCGGACAGCCATCGGATAGAGCGGCAGCACCCCTTTGAAATTCCGCTTCACGCCGGGGATTTTCTGCAGCCAGGAGGCCCGGATATCCGCATCTTTGAGGTTATCGGTCAGGCGGCTTCCGTTAAAAACCGTTGTGAAAATCGGAGCATCCGGATACATGTGATGAAAAACCTCCACCACTCTTTCCGCTCCGCCCATTTGGATTAAGTAATCGTGCGCTATCGCAATTTTCATGTGAATCATCCTCAAAGTTTTATGGAGCAGCATCATCATGCAGTGAACGCATGGTAGAAACGGATCGTGAAGCAAGTCTTAAGCATTGTCCAAGCGCGAGGTCAGGTAACCGCCAGCAGACCTTTGTAGTACGCTACGATATCCTTGACCGTATTCTCGATGACAAAATGCTCTTTCACCCGTTTCATTCCATTATCCGCCATCCGTCTACGCTCTTCGGGATGGTTCAGCATCCAGGTGATGGAGTCTGCAAGTACAGTAGCATCTCCCGGCTGGATCAGCATTCCTGTTACGCCAGGAACTACAATCTCAACCGGTCCGCCTTCATTGGAGGCAATCACCGGCAGTCCAGCCGCCATACCTTCGACGATGACCTGGCCAAACGGCTCGGGGGTGATCGACGTGTGAATCAGTAAATCGGCTTTGTTCATAAGTCCTTGTATATCATCTACATGACCCAGCAGGCTGACATTGGTAATGTTGCCTTGCTGCATCTGCTGAATTAATTCCTGTTTGTATTCCTCTTCCCCGAACAGCGCGTCTCCGGCAAGCCAGAACTTCACCCGGCTGTCATTCTTGAAGGCCTTGGCGGCTTCCAGTACAATATGCTGGCCTTTCCAGTGAGCCAGGCGTCCCACCAGCAGGACGTTGAAGTCCTTCTGGTCCCGCTTGCCGATTCCTTCACCAATCGCTTTGGCAAAAGCGGAGTAAACGACCAGCGTCTTCTTCGACCGCGGCAGCTCCAGGGCATTCAGTGTGGAATGGGAATTGGCGATGACGCCGTTCGGCAGCAGGCGTGACAGCAGCCGGATCGCCTTGGCGACAACCGGCTTCAGGTACGGGGCTCCGATATGGTCCCGGATATGCCAGATCAGGGGCACCCCGGCTTTTTTGGCAGCCACCGCTCCGTAAAATGCCGATTTCAGTGAATTGGTATGCACGCAATCGACCTTCTCCTCTTTGAGCAGCGGAGCAAGCTTACGGCCGTAGGCCAGCAGCTTCATTGCAGCAGCCGGAGCACCGAGGTTCACAGCGTTGCGTCCGCGGCTGCGGATGCTCTCATCCAGCGGGATAATGCGGACATCGATGCCCTTTTCCCGCAGGCGTTCGGCCAAAGTGCCTTCTTCCGCCAGAATCACCAGCGGTTGAATCTGTTCACCGATGTTGGTGAGAATGTTGAACAAGGCAACCTCTCCGCCGCTCCATTTGGCGGTGTGATCAATATAAGCGACTTTGATCATCCTACGCTCACACCCTTTCCCAAAGTTTCGAGGAATACGGACTCCACTTGATCGCCCACATGCTGCCAGGTATATTTCTCCAGCACATGATTCCGGCATTCGTCACGGCCCGGCAGCAGCTTGCGGTTGCTCAGCATATGAATCATGCCTTCTGCCATATCATCGCTGCCTGCACTCTTGAACAGCAGCTCCGGCCGGAAGCCCTGCAGAATCTCCTTGTTGCCGCCGACCGGCGTCGCCATCACCGGAAGTCCTGAGGCCAGCGCCTCAACGGTGATCAGGCCGAAGCCTTCCAGCGCCTGCGAAGGAACGACGAACATATCCGCCGCCTGATAATAGGAGGCCAGCTCATGATCGGGAATATAGCCCAGGAGCCGGACTTTGTTGCCCAGTCCGTAATCGGCTATTTTCTCTTCGAGCTCCCCGCGCAGCGGGCCTTTGCCCCCGATCAGCAGAATCGCGTTCGGGAACCGCTCGGCGACCTGCTTCCAGGCTTCGAGCAGCTGCAGCAGCCCCATCCGGTTCATCAGCCGCCGGACCGTCAGCACGGTCGTTGCGCCTTCCGGCAGATTCAGTGTCCGCCGGACCGCCAGCCGGTTGGAGGAAGGCACGAACCGTTCCACATTGGCCGCCCCCGGAATGACGATGATCTTGTGCAGCGGCACCCCATGCAGATCATGCAGCATACCCCGGAAGTAATCGCTTAGGACAATGAATTTGTCCGCCAGCTTGTAAGCCTTATGTTCAATCGATTTGGCAATCGTTGTTTTCACCTTGTGCTTGATGCCTTGACCTTCGATCTTCATCTCTTCATTCCAGGGGCCGTGGAAGGTCATCACCACCGGAATGCCCCGCTTCTTCGCTTCAATCGCCGGTCCGATGCCGTAAGGTGCGAAGTGGGTATAGAGGATATCAATCCGCCCGCTGCCGTCTCCCATCAGGTCCGCCGCCTTGCGCTGGAAGGCATCCTTGCGTTTCCAGATCGTCTCCTTGGGATCGCCGGCGTTATGGATGATCAGTTCCTTTGGGGTAGCCGGTGTCTCCTGACTACAGATCAGGGCATGCACCAGGTTCCGTGTGGAGAGCTGCTCACATACGGATTTGAAATAGGTGTTCAGTCCTCCGGGCTGTAACGAGGGCCAGCTGAGGCCGGTCGTCATAATGTTCAATCCGTCATTGTACGACATAGCTTCTCTCCCCTTTGTTCTCCTTGTCGGCCTGGCCCTGGGTGTTATGCCGGGTCAGCTTACCGGAGCTGTGTAATTCGTAATGCTTGAAGCCGACCATGAATTCATACATCACCCAGAATATCGATACCGCGAAGCCTGAAATCCCTTTTTTGAATAAGCCGTGCACGAAATACTTCTGCAGGAAACGTGCCGGCGGACGCAGCAGCAAGTGGCTCAGTTTGAACGGCTTGCCGCTGGCAAAGGCGCTTTGCGCTTCCAGATCCGTGTATTTGTTGAACCGGGCTACATGATCGTTGATGCTGCGGAAGCCTTGATGCCACAGCGTTCCGTTCAGCTTCACCGTCCGTTCCTCGGATACCTCGGGCATCTCATGCACCAGGCTGTTACGGATGCCATACTCCTTGCGGTTATACAGCCGCACCAGGTACTCACCCTTATCCAGCCATTTGCCGAGAAAATCACCAATCCGGTATAGCGAGAACGCTACGGTGGCATCCGTAAGTCCCGGCTTGCGCTCCAGAATATCCCGCGCCAGCTCTTCACTGACCACTTCGTCGGTATCAATCAGGAAGACCCAATCATGGACGGCGCGTTCCACTCCGAATTCCCTTTGCTTCGCGTATCCGGGCCATGGGTTAACATACACCCGGCATCCCAGGCTCTCGGACAGTTGGACTGTCCCGTCTTTGCTGCCCCCGTCGATTACAACCACCTCGTCGGCGAACAACTGGCAGGACTGAATAGCCGCGGAGATTCGAACTTCGTCATCCTGAGCGATGATGACCGCCGATATCGGGTAACTCCCCCGGCCGCCAAGCACGCTTGTCATTGAATCCATGAAGGTATCCTCCTTTTTCAGTCCAGTGTCTATCGTCAATCCGAGAAAATTTGGGCTTCCGATCGCTGTTGTCTTCCGATTTCCTTGATTAACCGCTGACTGCGGTTGAAATCGGAAGACAAAGGCGAACGCTGACGCTTCTTCCAGCTCCAAATTTTCTCTACTTTCCTCCAAACACTGTCCTTTTTCATTTAAGCAGAAAGGCAGTTCGCATCGTGCCTCTGCTCACTTTCCGCTTACACATCCATAGGTTTCTTGCGAATATACGAATTCATCGTCGTCTTCAGCCACTGAAGGTCCTGGGCGTTAATAAGCAGCCGCGGAAGCTTAACCTTCAGGTTGTATCTGATATTAAGAATAATGAACAGGAACCGCAGCACTGCCGAGGAGAGCATGGCCACGCCGGCTCCGAACAATCCGAACTTCGGCACCAGCAGGAAGAGCAGCGGAATCACGAGAATGAGGCCGACTCCCTGAAGGATGGATACGAACTTCGGCTTGCCCAGCGCCATGAACACCTGGGCCAGAATCAGGGTTCCTCCGCTGATGGTCACTTCCAGCAGCAGCAGGCGGAACACGGTAAGCGCCGTGTTGAAATCCTTGCCGTAGAGCAGCGGGATAACAAACGGGGCAACCAGCATCAGGAACAGTGCGCCAAGCAGTGTACAGGTGGTGCTGATCCGGAAAGCCTTGAAGGTAAGGGCTACTGCTTCGTCCTTTGACATCTCGGAGGCTTTGGGGAACAGGACCACCGTAATCGAATTAGAGAAGAAGTTGACCATTCGCGACAAGCTTACAGCAACCGCATAGAGCCCCAGATCGGCCGGCCGGAGCAGCCCGGCAATAATGATCTGGTCTATGTAATACGAGAACTGTCCAAGCAGATCATTACCGTAGGAGCCCATACCGTAAGTAAACAATCTTTTGAAGTTAAGATAGGCATCCCGCAGCTTTACTTTGTAGGTGCGGAGCAGCGAGACCGTCATTCCGATGAACAGCGGAACCGACGGGACCAGATAGGCCAGCGCTGTTGTATAAGGATTCATGTGTCCGGTCAGGATGAGTATCCCAATCGCGGCCAGCGTCAGCAGAGGAATCAGATAACGCAGCCAGTTGAAGGTTTTGTAATCCCCTCTGAACTGGAACGCCGCATTGTTGACCTGCGAGACCACAATCAGCGGACACAGGATCATCGACCACTGGGCGAAGACCACAACATCATGGCTGAAGGACTTCAGCCAATACGGGAGAACAATAATCCCGATGATCATGGCCATCGTCCCGAACACAAGTCCAATCAGCAGCGCCACCCTGTACAGTACTCCGGCTTCATCCGGGTTCTTCTTGGCGTTGTAGATCAGTGCCGAGGGGATGCCGAAGCTCATGCTGAACGCCAGGAATTGTGACCAGTTCACCATAGCGGTCTGTTCCCCCCGCCCTGTCGGACCGAGATACCGGGCGGTCAGCACACCGGTCAGCATATTGACCAGCAGAATCAATACGCTGACGAACATTGTTTTTACGGCCGCCGAGCTGTTGTCCTTACTCTTCGTGAAGCGCCTGAGGGAGGACCAGACTGTATTAGCGGGAAGTGATTTCGCGTTCAACTGCTGCATGTGGTATACCCTTCTTTCTGCTCTGAGTAATCTCTTTGGCACTGAGTCCGAGTCCGATCAGCATCCAGATCAGATAACCCTTGAGACCCGGAAATCCGTTATCCGATACCAGACTTACCACAGCCCCCATCCATGCCGCCAGCGACAGGCGGGCGTAAGGCTGAAGGTGATCCTTGCTGGTTACTCTGACGGCAATCTCTTTAATGACGGCCCCCAGGGCTCCGAAAAAGAACAATGCGCCGAGTACTCCGAAGGTAAGCAGCAGTGCGATCACACCGTTATCCATGTTGCCGTATTCACCAAGCTCCCCGCCGTTGCCGATCTTCGTCCCCTGTCCTACGCTGCCGATACCCTGACCGACCGGATTGCCTGCCACCATCGGCAGCATGTTCGTCCACAAGCTGAGACGTTCATTGTAGGAATGATCCTCCTGCACCGAGGTGAGGGTCTCCATCCGGGCGACCAGCCCCTCTGCCCCCGGCAGCTTGGGAACTATCGTGAACAGCGCGGCTGCCACGAATACAAGCTGCAGCAGAGTTTTCCATTTGCCCTTGGAGGGAGAGGAGGCAATGTACACCAGCAGCATTACCAGCAGGACCAGCCATGCGGAACGCACCAGCGTAGTCAGCAGGCAGACTACTACGAGCAGAACACCAATCCAGCGCAGTGTTCCCTGCCATCTTTTCTCCAGAATCATCGGGACCAGCGCGAAGACCAGGAAGGTTGCCGCCGGGCCCGGAGAATTCAGAGTGGAGAACACCCGGATCTCCAGGGGATACGGTGTTCCGATGGACATCATATCCGCGTTCCGCATCCAGAAGGCGTCCCACGGAGGAACCGTCAGATACTGTACAATTCCATACGCTGCAACCAGCACGGCGATATTGGCAAAAGCATACAGCAGCCGGTCGATATCCTTCGGTTTGTACGGGGTTACCGCGAAGAACGGAATCAGCAGCAGCGGTACGATATAATTCGCCAGATCGTATACCGAGCCAATGCCGTTCTTCGCGAGGCCAATCATCGCGCCGTAGGCCAGCGCAATGGAGAACAGCAGAAGGATCCGGGTAGAGGATTTGCGGATCTTGTGAATCTCCTTCAGCACCGGAATGGCTAAGGTAGCTCCGGTGAGCAGGGGCGCCAGACTCAGCAGTGATACGGAGTGATACACTCCTTCATACCAGTCTGCAATCCGCCGCAGCTCCGGAGCAACCGCCCAGATCAGCAGCGTGTAAGGAATCAGCAGCCGTGTATTCAGCAGCGCCAGCAGGAAGGCCGGGAAGAGGATTCCTGCCAGTATCACGCCCTGCAGACTGTTCGATGAGCTGAGCTTCGCACTGGCGAAGCCGATCAGCAGCGGCAGAATCACTGCTGCGCCGCAGATCATGGTCATCACTGCCGCTGACTTCACAGCTGATCTAGAGGGAAGACTCAGACTGTTCTCATCCCTGCTTAGCATCTTCATTCCCCCGCCTCCCGTCTCCGCCGCTTCTCGTTTATTGCGATTTGCTGTTCTTCACTTTTTCCCGCTTGCGCAGCTCCTTCAGGAGCAGCACCAGGAACTGGGCATCATCGACAAGGTATCTTTTCCATAGACGGCCCGGCTCCTGACTGAGCCTCCACAGCCATTCCATTCCGGTTCTCTGCATGAAATCCGGAGCCCGTTTGACCGAGCCTGACAGGAAGTCGAAGGTTGCGCCCACACCGATCGAGATCGGCGCCTGATAAGAGGTATAGTGACGGTATATCCATTTCTCCTGCTTCGGCGCTCCCACGCCTACGAACACAATATCCGGCTGACTCTCGGTCAGCATCTGGATAATCCGCTGGTTCTCTTCTTCGTTGTGCTCAAAGCCGTAGGAAGGAGAATAGCAGCCGACAACATTGATACCCGGATAAGCTGCTTTCAGGTTCTTCGTCGCCTGCTCCGGCACGCCTTCCGCTGAGCCCAGGAAGAACAGCCGGTATTTCCTTTGTTCAAAAGCATTGCCCAGCCTGCTGAACAGATCTGCTCCCGATACCTTTTGCTTCAGCGGCTTACCGAGCATTTTGGAAGCCCAGATGAGCGGCATTCCGTCTGCCACAACAGCTCCGGCTTCGGAATAGACTTCCTGGAACTCTTTGTCCTTGCGGAGCTTGATCACATGATCGACATTGCATGTCAGGATGTAGGACTGGTTCCTTTCCTGAATCGTTTTGTCAATGTAATCGAGCAGGTCCATGAAATCATAGTTATCGAAATTGACATCGAACATATTCACTTGGTTCATCGTATCACTTCTTTTTGTGGGGAATCGGCCAGCTGTGAAGATCGATACAGGCAGTTCAGGTACCAACAGAACGGAATGATGAATTGGACCGTCGACAGCGTGTTATCTGTAAATGAGTAGATCAGAAACGCTGCTATAAAGAGCAGATAATAAGGTTTGACCGGCGGTGCCAAAGCCCTGTACACCAGAAGGAACACAGCCAACAAGGAAAGCAGCAGCAGGATTGCGCCGAAATACCCTCCATCGAAGTAGAAGCGGATATACTCATTGTGCGGAACAACAAACCCTTTGTAGAGCGATCCGTCATTCGCCACCGTCACCGCTCCAAGACCCCGTCCCGCATAGGGGGAATCCTCCGCTTTGTTCAGGAAGTACTCCCAGGCTTCCGCACGCCCTGACAGGTCGACCCCCGTTTCCGTCGTACGTTCGAAGGAACGTTTCTTGATGTTATCGAGCTGCAGGTATACTGCTGAGGTAATTACCAGCAGCGAGCACAGCAGCGGGATCAGGAATTTCGTTTTGCCTTTTAAATACTGGCGTGAGATGTCGTAGAAATAATAGAGCACCATCAGGACCAGTGCCAGAATCGGCCCCCGTGTCCCGGTTCCAATGAGGATCAGGAAATTCAGACCCAGCATTGTGTAGTAAAAGCGGATATGCTGCGGGCTTCGCTTAATTTCAATGAATGCGATCGCGACTCCCATGAAAGCCAGCATAGCCAGATGCGCCGGAATGTTCGCCCCCTGAATCCGTACTGCGCCGGTGAATTCGATGTCGAGTAAGGAATGCAGATGAGCCGCCTGCAGCACCACTCCGGCTAATACACTGACCAGCGGCAGCAGGGTGATGATGCGGATTTGCTTCTCAGCCACCTCCTTCTTCCAATTGATAAGCAGGAATACGAAGGGCAGCGATAATCCGATAAAAGCTTTGACTGCAATCGATGAGCTCATCTCCGGCAGCCAGATGGAGAAGGTGAAGGTGATGAAGACCAGCGCCAGCATCGCCCACAGGGGGGGGCTGAGCCGGAACTTCAGGCCGTTGACCAGAATGCACGGCACCAGCAGCATCAGGATAACCAGTTTGTAGAGTGAGAGAATCTCAACACCGAACATACTGCCGCTGAACAGGAAGTTAATCGAGACTGCGGTGGTCAGCAGAACGAAGTAGCTGATCAGTTCCGGACGGGAGATGGAGACGAACAGCAGCATAATCAGGAGTACAGCAGCTATGGCTATGACCGGCTGGTAGATGACTGCTGCCCCCAGGAATAATGCGGACATGAGATAGAGCATTCCGTATGGCAAAGCGTTTATTTTGGAGCCCCATTCAAAATTAGTCATGTCACGCACTCCCCTCACCCCGCTGCGGATTCCCTCTTCCGGTTCCAAATCATATGGAGAGTTCCGCGAATACTCTCCAGCCGGCATTTATTCAGCAGCCTTCTTCCCTGACTGCGGGAGAGAATGGAATCTGCCAGAATGTACATCACCTTGGCTCCTGTTTTGCCCAGCAGCAGCAGGTTGCCCTTCATCCCTTCGCTTTTCATCGCATTGGATATGCCTTGGCTGTAATAACGTTTCATAATCCAGTCTTCCGTCAAACGGTTAGCCGGTACGAAATGATCCACCGCCATCTCCGGATGATAGAGAATGGAATGCCCCTCCTGCTGGATTTGGCCGAACAGCCAGGTCTCTTCACCGGAGAGCAGCGAATCACCTTTTCTCCCCAGCTCCAGCGGAAACAGGCTGATGTCGAACACGATCTTGCGCATCGCCATATTGGCTCCGCAGGGGTGCAGACGCTTCGGATATTCCCTGATCCGGTTGCCCAGATCAACTATGGTATATGGAAGCTCGAATGGCTTAATCAGCCATTCCGGCCGTTTGCTCTCGAAGATCGGAGCAATTTTACCGCCCATGGCCATCACTTCCGGCTTCTGTTCAAACGTACTTACGATCGTACTAATCCAGGTCCGGCAAGGTATCGCATCATCATCCAGGAAGGCGATGAGCGGCGATTTGGAAGCCAGAATTCCCGTATTCCGGGCCGCCGACAGTCCTTGCACCGGCTCCAGAAGATAACGGATATCCATATCAGCACCATAGGTATCAATAAACCTCCGGATGGCGGCTGCCGTATCATCCTTGGAGCTGTTATCCACTACGATGATTTCGGCCTGGTCCAGATTCTCCAGCGGAAGCAGCGAATGAAGAGTCTTGACCAGCAGCGCCGACCGGTTGTAGGTGCAGATGATAATGGAAATCTTAGATACTTCTCCGTGTACAAGCATCGGCATTCACCCAATTCCCATAATTTTAATAAGCATTTTTGGAGCCGAGCAGCATCAGGCCGGTTTTGACAATGATCTTAAGATCCAGCATAGTGCTGCGCATGTGGATATAGGTCAGGTCCAGCTGGACCATTTCGTCAAAGCCAACGCTGTTTCTGGCATTAACCTGCCAGTACCCGGTGCAGCCCGGTGTAACCATCAGCCGTTGTTTGTCATACTCCGTATACTGCGCCACCTCTTCAACGAGCGGGGGACGGGGGCCGACCAGACTCATATGGCCCATAAGCACGTTCCAGAGCTGAGGCAGTTCGTCAATACTTGTCTTGCGCAGGAATCTTCCTGTCCGCGTGATGCGGGGATCATTCTTGATCTTGAACATTGCGCCGCTCACCTCGTTGTAGGCCATCAGATTGGCCTTCAGCTCCTCGGCATTGGAGACCATGGATCTGAATTTGTACATAGGGAACAGCTTCTCATCCTTGCCGACCCTGTTCTGGCGGAAGAATACTTTGCCTTTAGGATCCTCCAGCTTGATTAGGACAGCCACCACCGCGAACAGCGGCAGCAGTACGAGAAGGCCAAGAGCGGAGAAAAAAATGTCGATAATCCGCTTCAATACCAGATAGGAATCCATTTCCTTACTTCCTTCATTGGCATGCAGCATGTAAAGTTTCGGCAGGACGGCCTCATAGTCTTCCGGCAGTTTTTGCATGCTCATCTCTCCTCATTCCTCCTAAATATTGTTGGTTCAGCTGCTCAGTGTGGTTTGTCCAGCCTGTTTCAGCCATTCCGACATTGCATCCATGACCGGATAGCGCAAATCTTCGCTCTGTAGAGCAAATTCCAGTGTGGTCAAAATGTAACCAAGGCGTTCACCAACGTCATATCGCGTACCATCAAAGTTATAAGCATATACCCGTTCGCTCTGGTTCAGCTTCTGGATCGCGTCCGTGAGCTGAATTTCGCCGCCCGCGCCTTTTTCCTGAAGGTCCAGATACTTGAAGATCTTCGGTGTGAACACGTAACGTCCCATAATCGCCAGATTGGAAGGAGCTGTTCCAAGCGGAGGCTTCTCCACGAAGTTGTTAACCCGGTAGAGCCGTCCGTCCTGCAGATCCGGTTCGATAATCCCGTAACGGTTGGTGAATTCATCAGGAATGACCTGAACACCAATCACTGAATTCTGTGTTTCTTCATACTGGTCAATCAGCTGCTTCAGGCAGGGGACCTGTCCGGTTACAATATCATCGCCGAGCATAACGCCGAAGGGTTCATCCCCGATAAACCGTCTGGCACACCATACGGCATGGCCCAGACCTTTGGGTTCCTTTTGCCGGATATAGTGAATTTCCACTTTTGAGGAACGCTGTACTTCTTTGAGCAGCTCCAGCTTACCGTCTTCAAGCAATCTGGATTCGAGTTCAAAGGCATTATCGAAATGATCCTCAATCGCCCGCTTTCCTTTACCGGTAACGATGATGATGTCTTCGATCCCGGAAGCGATCGCTTCCTCCACGATATATTGAATCGTTGGTTTGTTGATAATGGGCAGCATTTCCTTAGGCATCGCTTTGGTTGCCGGAAGGAAACGTGTGCCTAACCCGGCTGCCGGGATTATTACCTTTTTGACCTTTTTCATCACACATACCTCCCAAAAGTTTCATTCACCTTGCCGCTTCAGTACATTATTTGGTCTGGTTCATCGCAATTCCGAGAATCCTTACACCTGTTTGTTCCATAAGAGCCTTCAGCTTGCGGAGAGACTCACGCTTCGTCCGGCCATGTCTGGCCACGATGATAACACCGTCTGAGAGCGGAGCCAGAATACGGGCATCACTGAATTCCACCGCTTGCGGCGAATCCAGCAGAATCAGATCAAAGCTTGCTTTCAGTTCTTCCAGCAGGGCTGACATCTTGTCGCTGCCGAGCAGATCCGGGGGACTGACACTGGTAATACCGGCAGGAATGACGGCCAGATTAGCCAGGCTACCGTATACGGCAATATCTTTGGCTTCCTCATAACCGCCCAGATATGCGGCCAGCCCTTGACTTCCTTCTACCTCGAACACACTGTGCAGTCCGGGCTTCCTCAGATTGCAATCTACAACAGCCACCTTCTTGCCGTCCTGGACAAAGGATACGGCCAGATTGGAGAGGATCGTTGTCTTGCCTTCTCCGCCTTCCGCAGAAGTGAAGAGCAGCACCTGTCCACCATTGCCCTTCAGCAGACCGAGCTGGCGGATGTAGGTACGCAGCGAGCGGAAGGATTCAGAGATATGCGAGGACGGGTTCATGTCCGTAATCAAACTTCTATTCAGCCGTAACATAAGCGCCCTCCCCTACTCTTGCCTTAGCATTTGCCGCCTTGCCCAAATCACGTTTACGGATTGCCGGAATACTGGCAATGACCGGGAGGCCAAGATCGAACTCTGCTTCCTTCTCCGATCTTAATGTACCGTTCAGCGTTTCCATCAGCAGGATGATTCCTACTGCCGCCATCAGCGAGACTACAAAGCTGATGATAATGTTCATGGTAGAACCGCTATTGACCGGTCCAGGCTGATTTGCCGGGTCCGCCGGGGTCAGGAACGTTACATTGTCCAGATTCATAAGCGCCGGCAGGCTGCGGATGAATGTTTGCGAGACCGCGTTTACGATCGTAGCTGCGGTGGCGTAATCCTCATCCTGCACACTCAGATTAATTACCTGGCTTTTCTCTGAGGATTTGATCTGCAGCTTGGCAGCGAGTTGGCCTGCCGTCAGACCAAATTCCGGATGCTCCGCAATCACACTCTTCATAATCGTTGGTGACTTCATGATTTCCTTATAGCTCTCGATGAGGTTAAGACTGAAGTTGAGTGCGTTGAGATTGTTGCTCTCGGGAACATTTACGACGTTGTTGACCAGCAGCTGTCCAGAGGCGGAGTAGACGGGGACAACGAAGTTTTTGCTGACATAGAAGGTGGTGGCGCAGGAGATAAGCACGAACACCGTGATTAACCATAATCTTTTTTTAATCAGGTTAATGTAATCCAAAATCGTCTTTTCCACAGTAACCCTCCTTCCGCATGTGTTCATTTTGAAAGCAATCATGAAAATTTCAGAACTCTTGCTTTTATTCTATCAACGCGCAACATTTGTCACATGCCTCATAGCATCCCTTTACACTTCACTTTCGTGTGATGCCGTTTAGTCCCTAAGAGGGTAGGGATGGTATACTTTAGTACCATATGGCTGGTAATAACTAACAGCATCCGGTAGCGTTACCTACTTCACGTGTCACCTCATACTTTGAAAGCTAAAGAAACTGTTCAGAAAATGTTCAGATGCCCTTGGTAGGTTATTGACCTAAGAACACAAAAAAACACGGACATCATTGTCCGTGTTCATAAATCATCCGTTATGAGGTAACCTTAGTCGTACGACATCTCGTATTTGGTAAGCCCAACCGCATTGGCATATAATGCCGCCTGCGTCCGGTCCGCTACCTGAAGCTTCGCCAGAATCTGGCTGACATGCTTCTTGACTGTGAATTCACTGATGAACAAGCGGGAAGCGATCTCCCGGTTGCAGGCCCCCTGTCCAAGCTCAATCAACACTTCCTTCTCCTTCGGTGTCAATTCATCCGTTGGACTGTTGCCGCTCATCCGCATCTTGTCTTCCATCAGGCCGGGATCATAATACTTTCTGCCTTTGTGCACCAATTGAATCGCAAACAGCAATTCCTCCGGCAAAGCTTCCTTCAGCACGTAGCCGTCTACCAGCACTTCTTCCGCCTTCAGGAAATCTTCCCGGCTGGCGGAGGACGTAAGCAGAATGAACTTGCTGACAATTCCGCGTATACGTGCTGCTTTGATAATGTCCAGACCCGATTCATCGGCCAGCTTCAGGTCAATCAGCACAAGATCAGGCTGTATCTCTTCTATAACGAGAAGAGCTTCCTGGCCATTCGTAGCCTCACCGGCAAACTCCAGATTAGACTGCATTGAAATCACAGCAGCCAATCCTCTTCTCACCAAAGGGTGATCATCAACAATGACGATTTTCACTTGAACGACCTCCTGCCTAAAGTTTATGCATTTTTCAGTTCAGCCACACCGACAGGGATGGAGATCAAAATTCTGGTTCCTGCATTCTCACTGCTGGTCAACTGGAAGTCACCGCCAAGGGACTGTGCCAAATATTGCATATTCTTCATTCCCAGTCCGCCGGTGTTATCCTCAGACTCGGTCCAGATCAAGTCCGTATCGAATCCGACGCCATCGTCGATAATCGATAGTCTGATCCATTTGGGCTTAAGGGACAATTCAACATCCACCCGGCTGGCCGCACCATGACGTATGGCGTTGCCTGTCGCTTCGGAGATAATCCGGAAGAGCGCCTTGTGGTAAGGATAAGGGAGACTGAAATCATCCCCCGTTATTTTTAGTTCAATTTCCACATCATTGAGCCGGGACAGGCTCTTAAGATGTGAACGGACCATGCCAAGCCAGCTGGGGCCGCCGCTCTTCTTGGAGCTGAGGCTGTAGATGGTGATCCTGAGTTCCTTGGCCACCTTGGTGGCTGAATCGTGGATCAGCTCAATTTGCTCCTCCAGCTCGCCTTCGGACATTTTGCGCCACGACTGCTTCAGGGAATGCGTAGCATATACAATGCCAAAAAGACTCTGCGATACACTGTCATGCATTTCATCGGCTATCCGGTTCTGTTCGTTCGTGATGATCAGCCGGTTCTCGATCACGCCCAGCTCATGCCGCTCAAGAATAATCGCACTCAGCTCTGACAGGAACATCAGCTGCTGGATATACCATCTGCGGCCCTCCAGCCCTTCGGAGGATTCCAGCCTAACACCGATCATCCCGACGAAACGTGTGCTCATCCTTACCGGCATCAGCAGGAAATCTCCAAGACCCGGCAGACTCTTGAATACCGGTTCCCGCTGCAGCCTCCATTCATGCTCATGCTTCTCCAGCTCCATGAACAGAAACCGTTCTTCCTCATGCTGCCAGCCCGTCTGCCGGCTCTGCGGAGCGGGTTCCCCGCTCTTCTTCGCGAACCAGAACAAGGCCTTCTCCAGCTTGGTAAGCTTTACAACGTAGTCGGTAATGACTTGGCCTATGTTCATGAAATCATGCTGGCTCGATGTTTCCACGATGTGATACAGCGACTTGATATGTTCCATGGTATCGTTGGTCCGCGCGTTTGCTTCCTCCCGTTGCCGCTTTATCCCATTAACCATTTGCATAACTATAACCGCAAGAGCCAGGGCTAGAAACATGTTGCCGTTCGCAAGCACGATTTCGGAGAAAGATTTCCCAGAAGAACCGGGGAGAAAATAACATAGCGCGGCAACGATGCCGAAATACCCGAGAAGCAGGCTCCATACAAAATAGAATGATAGCGTTCCTGCAGCAATCAGGACGGGACTCAGCACATACAGCTTAAACGGGCTGTCATACCCCCCTGTAAATAGCGTCAGTACAATGATTCCCGTCAGCTCTATGCCGATAACGAGCTTAAGAATACGCAGTCTTGCACGAAGCCTCCGGTAATAGAAAGTGAATACTTGAGCAAATAAGAATAGCACAATGATTAGTAGGGATTTGTATATTACGGAAGGCCCCGCAGGAACCATGAGGAACATAAACGATGTGAGGGACAAAGAAATGGTTCTGTAAAATGCGATCATTCTGTCTTCAGCTGTTACTTTAATTTTCATCCCACCACCCTATTCTCCAGTTTGTGGAAAATTCGAGCTTATTCTAAGCTATGTTTAAAAGCATCATACATGAGAAAAATCACAATAACAAGTTTCGTTTTTTATGACAGCGTTTACTTTTAAAATAAAAAGCATGTTAAATAACTTTTTTTACAAAATCGCACTCAGTTATATCCATAATTCGAAATAAAAGCGAATTCATGGTCAATCAATAATTTCCTGCACAAGACGAACAGCCTGTCTCCCTGGAGGGACAGGCTGTTGCTTATATAATATTCACTACCGTCATGGTCATTCTGTCGTCTGCAGTCTAATCAGTCACCGCCGGCAAGGTTATTTGTTGCTTGGCGCTATTGCATATGCAAATCTGGTAACGCTGTTCGCCAACGATATGATACCCGGTGGACAGAATACGTAAGGTATGATTTCTTGCGTCCACCTTATGGAGACTGCGGCAACTGATGCAGTAATATTCTCTCATGGCTTCATCTCCGGCATAGTCTAGAAGAACTATTCAAAAAACTGCTAATATATACTAAATCATATCACTGTCTTTTTCCGCATGTCAACAATAATCTGCAAATTACGACATATATCCAAAAATAAAGTAGAATTATGTCGGTTTTTATATGTTGTTGCGGCAGTTCTGCGGAGAAATGCCCATATACTTCTTAAACAACCTTGAGAAATAGAAGGAATCTCTATAATGAAGCATCGCCGCGATTTCCTGCACCTGCAGGGGAGTGTTGAGCAGAAGATGTTTGGCTTCTGCCATTTTGAGGCGGTGGATATATTCATGCAAGGGGTAACCGCTGCTTCTGCGAACCGTACGGCGGAGTGTGGACATGGAGATGTGCAGACCTGCAGCGATTCCAAGCAGATCAGGCTCCTCATAGATGCATGCATTCAGCGCTTCGCGGATATGAGACATAGGTTCTGCCTGCTGGAGCCGGTTATTGCCCTGGATACACAGTGAACATTCCAGCAGCATCTCTTCGAGTTTCAAGGCCGCCCGGTCCGCATCTCCGGGAGCCCCGCCGTCCATTAGCCCCAGAACTTCTTCAAACAAGGCCGTAAGTCCCTGTACCGCATTCGCCTGACAGACAGCCCCTCCGGCTATCATTCCAGTCTCCAGCCATTCCGTGACACGGCTTCCGGCGAAATTAATATAGTATTCATCCCAATACCCTCCTGAAGGCGGTCCAAAACTGTAGCTGCAACCGGGACGGAAAAAGAACAGGCTCCCTTCGCGGACCTGCTGCTCCTTGCCTCCGTTCTCACTATACGAACCGCCTCCCGAAACTATGTATACTAGTGCCCAGTGCTCGAACACCACACCTGAACGAAAAAGCGTTCTTCCCGGCAGATGACCCGCTTGCCCTATCCGTACCGACTTCAGCCGGAGCCTGGAAGCTTCCACCTTAGGATCGATAATCCGGATCGGATAGGGACTGATCATATAATCCATGAGCTTGGGCATACATTGCATTCCTCCACCTGTTTAGGAGTGATATGGTTGTTATGAAGATGATCATATTCTACATGAATAAGAGGTGTCCACGCTATGCCTGAAATCCGTAATTTACAGCTGCTCCCTTACCCCCAGCAGGTCTCAGTATCCCAGGGCCTGTTTCTCCTTCCGGCCAGGGGGAGTATTGTTCTGGCCGGTGAGAGGAATCAAACCGCACTCCCGGCAGCCCGCAAGCTTCAACAGATTACTTTACAGGCGGTTCAGCTCCGTCTGTCTCTGTCGGTGGGGATACGCCCCTCCACTGTTTCCGCCTTTACCTTCAGCTATAATGCCCTGCTGACGGCCGGAGCCTACGAGATTCACATTGATGAACACGGAATCACCGTTGCCTATGGCTCCCCGGAGGGCGCTTATTATGCGGTCGGAACGCTGAAGCAGCTGCTGGAGCAGTATGGCAGAAGTATTCCCCAGCTGGTTATCCGTGATCAGCCGGATTTTGCCGCCAGAGGACTCATGATCGATATCAGCCGCAACAAAATCCCCAAGCTGGAGACCCTGTACCGGATCATTGATCTGATGTCCGATCTGAAGCTGAATCAGTTACAGCTATATATAGAAGGAGTTCCATTTGCCTATGAGTCTTTCCCGCAGGTCTGGGAGCTGGAAACGCCCATTACCGGTGAGGAAATTCTGCTGCTGGATGCCTACTGCCGTGAGCGATATATTGAGCTGGTGCCTAACCAGAACAGCTTCGGCCACATGGAGGGCTGGCTGACCCGTCCTGAATTCAATAGTCTGGCCGAAATTCCCGAAGGCTTCATGCTCCCTGATCATATGTATGACAGTGATCTGTATCCCAATGGGCTGTTTATGCATCCCGGAACCTTCGATACGGAAGATCCGCAAGTACTGAAGCTTCTGGGCGCAATGTATGATGACCTTCTTCCTTACTTCCATTCGCAGCTATTCAATGTCGGATGTGACGAGACCTATGAACTGGGGCTTGGCAAAAGCAAAGCGAAGGCCGACCCCGAAGGTAAAGGCGAGCTCTATCTCTCTTTCCTGGAGAAAATCCACGGGCTCGTTACGGAGCGCGGTAAAACCATGCAGTTCTGGGGTGATATCATTATCCAGCATCCGGAGCTGATTCCCCGCCTGCCGAAGGATATTATCGCCATGGAATGGGGCTATAGCGCCGCTCATCCTTTCGAAGCGGATACCCTGAAATTCCGTGAAGCAGAGATTCCGTTCTATGTCTGTCCGGGAACCAGCTCCTGGAATTCACTTACCGGACGGACCGACAATATGCTGGCTAATCTGCGCAGTGCGGCAGTCCACGGCAAACGTAATGGTGCAATCGGCTACCTGATTACAGATTGGGGCGATTTCGGCCACTGGCAGCATCTGCCGGTCAGCTACGCCGGATTCGTATACGGGGCTGCACTGGCCTGGAATGTGGAGGGCAATCTTGAAGCGGATGTTGCCGGATACCTGAACACATCCATCTTCCATGACCGCTCCGGAGCCATCGGGCAATTACTGCTCGATCTCGGTAATTACTACACCTTCGAATCCGGAACCCTCCGCCCGAATGATACGGAAATGTCCATGCTGCTGCGCAGCAGTCTGGATCATGTGCATCTGGCAGAGAAGCTGACCGGAGAGCAGCTTCAGCAGCTTGAGCATTACATCGCCGGCATAGAAGCCAAGCTTGAAGGGCTCGCCCTGGAATGCGATGATGCCGGTCTTGTCGCAGAAGAGCTAAGCAACGGGGTTCACTTCGTGAAGCATGCCGTGCAGCTGACCCGGCTTAAGAAACAAATGGCCGGGGCAACGCCGCAGATTGATGCGACACTCGTTCAGGAGCTGATCCATGATCTGGACCTCCTGCTTCATCATTACCGGCAGCTATGGACCCGGCGCAACCGGCTCGGCGGCCTGGAGCAAAGTGTGTCGAAGCTAGTCCGCCTGCGCGGAGAGTATGTTGCGCTTGCAACCAGGCTCAGTGAAGCTGAAGTACAATAATAGAGTTAGTCCCAGGACTATATACTCGCTTGGTGTGATCAGAACAGGTAAGCGCAAAAAAAATGTTGTAAGAATGAGACAATTTCCGGTTAAGGGTTCTATATCTCGAAGAATGTTGTATTTCGTGCAGGAATTCTGAGCGAAGTTGTACTGCATTGCGGTTGCGGTACCCAACCCTTTAGTATCTCTAAGCAGACGAGTCCCTATCCACTTTTGTGGATAGGGACTCGTTTTTTCACTACATCCGTCACTTCCCTGATACTGATACTCCCTGCTCCGCTCTTCCATCCGCCACCCGCCAGTTGGTCACTCCGCCGCCCAAGGCTGAGTAGTTGAAATGACGGTCTCCCCGCTTGCCGCTGCCTGCTCCATCAGCAGCGCCAGATACTGATCCTGGCTGCCTTCGGCCAGGCTGTAGAAGGAAGGGCCTCCCTCTACATGCCGCTGCATTCTGTACAGACTCTCCGCGATAGCAATTTCTTCTTCCGTTAGCCGGGCAGGAATAAAGGGATTGCGGTACAGCCACTCCCCGTCCCCCATAATTCCCCTGAGATATAAGCCCTCCAGGTTCCCGCCGTGGCCGGCATCGATCCGGCGCAGCTGGCTGTAGACTGGAGTGTCATAGCTCTGCAGCCAGGACATCTCATCGTTCATCATCTCTCCACGTTCCCCACGGACGAGCACGCGGCCAGCGCGAATCCAGGAGAAATACTGGTCACGGGTGAAATCATAGACCCCCAGCTTGCCGCCGAAATCGAGGGTAGCCAGCGTTTGCTCGGTCTGCACCAGCTCCTCGGCAGCCGGAGGCCCGCTGCGCTGCGGGCCGTTAATAATTGAAGAACCGAAACGCTGTGCACGGATATTCACATTCTCGAAGCGGAGATCCAGCAGTTGCCGGATCAGGCTGATCCCGTGATATCCATGGGCCGCTGACACCTGTGCCTGACTGATTGTCCCGAGGCGTCCTGAGCGGGCCAGCCTGATCCGGGCTGCATGCATCGGCTGGAACATGTACTGCTCGGCTATCTGGATAACGGCTGAACGGTCCAGCGCATTCCATAGCTGAGTGAGCTGTTCCAGATCCGGCGCCGGCGGGGTTTCCGCCAGGAGCGGAATTCCTTCCGCCGCCAGTCTAATAATGTAGTCTTTACTGATCTCCCGCTTCAGACAGATGACTGCAAAGGAATAGCCGCCTGCTTCTATAAACGTATCGATGGAAGTATATACTTCTACTCCCCAGATTCTCTTCAATGCTTCCGCTTTATCCTTATTCCGGACGTACATTGCCCCTACGGCAAAGCGCTCCGGAAGTGCCCTGGCGATCCGCAGATAGAATTCAGCCCGCCAGCCTCCGCCCACCAGTCCGAACCTGATAATATCCATGCTTAACTTCTTCCTTTCTGCAGTGCTCACATAATGTTATTCCGTTGTTCCAGCCTTCTCCCGGTCTGGAATCTCTCCATTTAAATAGTCCGTTAGAACCCCAGAGACCTCATTTCCAAAATTGGATTGAAATAGGCTGAATCTAGGACTATAATCATGACAAATACCCACTTTTTTCCTAATAGTAGAAGAACAATACATTGTTGACAGGAGACAAGCCCATGGATTGGCTTCATGATTACGAGGACGAGCTCCGCCTGGTTTTTCAGGAGAGCTGCACGGTTATCTCAGCGTTTCCCGAACCGCTTAATGCTCAAGGCCTGGCCTATCTTGATCAGTTTAACGTATTTAGGGCAGGAAGCCACAAAAATTACATATGTTATCTTCTCCCCTTCTGGCTGCAGGACAGATGCGGCCTGAGTATCCCCCTGACCCGTCAAATGTCGGTCGGCAATGTCTTCTTTATGCTCTACTTTTTCCTCCAGGATGATCTGATGGACAGTAATGAGCTCTCCGCTGCACAGGCACTGCCGCTGGCCAATCTGCTCTATGTCGAGTTTCTGAATATTTACCGTCCGCTGTTCCCGGCAGATTCCCCGTTCTGGTCATACTTTGGCCGTTATATCTCGGAGTGGGCAGACAGTGTAAGCGGTGAAGCCGGCGGAGATTATTTCCTGAGGGATCGCCTCCGCATCTCCCATAAAGCCAGTCCGCTTAAGCTTACCAGCACGGCGGCACTGCTGCTCTCAGACCAAGCCCACCTGATAACCGAAGCCGAAGAGATGATTCATGGCGTACTGCTGACCTTGCAGATGCTTGACGACTATGAGGATTGGGAACAGGATTTGGAGGAGGGAAATTACAATTGCCTGCTATCTCTGGCACGCTGCTATGGGGAGGATGACGGAGTACCGCTCACTAAATCATCGGTGAAGGATTTTATTTTTACAACAGGCGGACTTGCTACGTATGCAGGGACAGCTCTGGTTAATCACAGCACACTTGAAGCCTTCACGCTGGAGCTTCCCCATCTGCTATCCTTCCATCAGGTGCTGGTGAAGAACCTGCAGCATATGGCCGCAGCGATCGAAGCCGAGAAGCAATTATTGCAAAGCGGAGGGCTCAATTATTGGTTAACCAAAAATATGAATATTTTATAAAATATACAAAAAGCAATAGAATTATAGATTGGCCTATGTTATGCTTATCAGGAAAATATAACCATTTTGAAAGGGTGATTGTATTGTCAGACGCAATTCTTAAGAATCAAGTGATTCAGAAGGCCTGGGAAGATCCAAGTTTCAAACAGAGACTACTCACAGATCCGAAAGCAGCCCTCAAAGAAGTGCTCGGCATTACCCTTCCTGATAACATTACACTGAAGACAGTAGAGGAAGGCTCCAATGAGTTCTATCTCGTTATTCCTCCGAGTCCGGCTTCCGGAATGATGAAGACTAATGTCTCTGCGCTCGGCATCTGGTAACTTTCATTAATGAAATTAAGCTAATAGGGAGTTGGAATCATCCGGACCTTCTGCACGCGGCAGAATGGTGATGGATTCGGTTCCGGCTCCTTTTTTGCTCATGAAGCGGATTTCACCCTCCATCGCCTCGATAATACGGAAGGTAACCATCAGTCCAAGACCCGTACCTTTTGTTTTGTTGGAAGAGAAATACGGTTCACCCAGCCGGCTGAGGACCGCAGGCTCCATTCCCACCCCGTTATCCTTAATATGAATATATACTTTATCCCCTTTACCATAGGCCCGCAGGTGGATCGCGCCGTCTTCTCCCAGTGATTCGATGCTATTCTTGATAATATTGATCAGCGCCTGCTTGAATTTGGACGAGTTGCCCTTAACCCATAAGCAATCCTCAACATCCAGAATCATTTTGCCTCCATTTAAATGGCACAGCGGCAAGAGTATGCTCTGGATATGCTTGAATTCATCGTTCACGTTAAGCAGGGAAACCTGCTCAAACTCCGGTTTGGCAAAGGTCAGGAAATCCGTGATAATACTCGCTGCACGGTCCAGTTCACTGAGTGCCATGAACAGATATCTCCGCTCATCGCCATTCGACTTCTCGCTGAGCAGCTGGAGGAACCCCCGGGTGACCTGAAGCGGGTTGCGCACCTCATGGGCTACAGACGCCGCAAGCTCGCTGATAATCTCCATTTTCTCCGAACGCTGCAGTTCATTGTTGAACAGCTCCAGCTCACGCGAATATTTCACCACCTGCTGATGGTTCTGTGCCAGCCGCCGGCCCAGGATGACGATCAGCGACAGAATGAATACAACCAGCGCCCATTTCCAGTAGAACAGGTCATAATTTCCGCCCTTAACATAATACCAGACCAGCTCCGAGACCCCGGTTAATGCCGCAGTACCGAAACCAATGGCAAAAATGATGGCATCCTTATTACGCTTCAGGGAGAATATGATCACACAGGCGATTAGCAGAATGAATTGCAGGATCATGATGATCCCAAGAATCTTAGTCGAGACAAAATAGTAGAATTCTATAATCCTGTCGCCGGAGAGCGTATTAACAATCAGACAGAGGATGCAAAAAAGGGAGTAGCAGGACTCGAATTTGCGGAACGAGCGGATGATGCCAAATTTGCCGCCGCCGAATATTTTCTCAAACAAAAAGGTCAGTGAAGGCAACAGCGACAACAGTGCCACGTCAAAGAACACCACGCTGACCGGTCCCAGATAACTGTAGAAGGTATATGTAAACGGAGAGTAGGTAATAGACAGCACTCCGGTGGAGGCTATCACTATGGCTAAAGAAGCTGCTACCGGGAAGTACTCCTTGTTCAGATAAAATGAGCAGACAAACAGGACCACCGCCACGAACACAAAGGCGCCGCCCAGGATCACATCGATAAGTCCATTTTTAATATAATCCTTAATCAGAACACTATGCTCACCGACCACGATCTTATCCTTGATTCCGATCCGGTCCTTCAGGGTTTCCGTCCAAATATACATTATTTTACCGTTGTCCCTCATATCCAGAGGCACAAGCAGTGAATAATTATCCTTGATAAAGTTGCGGTCACTCTCGAAAATCAGCCGTTCTTCTACATACACTCTGACATGCAGGGCATAGATCGCATCAATATAGACAGAAGGGGCTGCATAGCTATATGAGGGCAGTGTTATCTTCGTCCAGGCGGAGGATACCCCGGAAGGCAGCTGAGGCATGTCAGTCCTCGCTTCGATCTCCATCCATCCCTCCGTGTCCGTCAGAGGAATCTTACGCCCGCTGTCTCCCGGCCCCTCCTGCCACTTCATCTGCCAATGGCTGATCTCGCTGGCAGGATAGTAACTTTGCGCGGACACCAGAAACGGCCCACAGGCTACTGAGAGCAGAAACAGCACCAACGATATATGTAAACTTTTGAACATCAAAGACATGCAAACACCTCAGAAGAAAGTTTCAGAAACAAAGTTCTGTTAATGTTAGTATTTCGCTTCACCCTCCGCCCATCCCTTCAAAAAAACGGGATAAACAAAAATAATTCCTAATTATTTCCGCTAGCTGGTAATTTAACAATAACCTCTGTCCCCTCATTCTTCCTGCTCTGAAACTCTATGGAACCATTCATCGCTTCAATAATCCGGAAAGTAACCATGAGGCCAAGCCCCGTTCCCTTCTTCTTATTAGAATAATACGGTTCACCGAGCCGGGCCAGCTCACTGACCTTCATGCCTTCGCCGTTATCCTGCACACTGATGACCACATGTCCGCCTGTCTTCCAAGCAGTTACTACAATCAGGCCTTCCTCCTGCAAGGACTCAATGCTATTCTTGATCAGGTTAATGAACGCTTGCTTGAATTTGGCCGGGCTGCCCGAGACTTGAAGATCCTCCTGCAGATGCAGTTCAATGGCTCCACCCTGCAGATTGGCGAGGGGCACCAGAATACCTGACACATGCTTCAGCTCTCCGGAGACTTCAAATACATCTACCGTATCCATACCAGGTTTAGCGAACGTCAAAAAGTCTGTAATGATGACCGAGGCTCTGTCCAGCTCCTCCATGGCCATCTGCAGATACTCCTTCTCCTTCTGTGCGGAGCGTTCTCCCAGAATCTGCAGGAAACCGCGGGTTACCTGCAGAGGATTCCGTACCTCATGGGCAACCGAGGCCGCGAGTTCACTGATAATCTCCATTTTCTCCGACCGCTGAAGATCATTATTGAACTTCTCCAGTTCCCTGGAGTATTCCAAAGCCTGCTCATGACTCCCCGCAAACCGTCTTCCCAGAATAACAATCAGGGAAATAACGAACAGAACCATTCCCCATTTCCACCAATACAGATGATACCTCTCCGAAGAGAAATAATAGATCAGCAGCTCACTCAGGGACAGGAAGGCAAAGACAGAGAACCCCACCGAGAAAATCACAGCATCTTTATTGCCTCTGAGGGCATAAGTCAGCGACATATACAGCAAATAAACAAACTGCGCCATAATCAGCACACCTGTAACATTGATGGTCAGGAAGGAGTACAGATAGTCGAGCCGGAAAGAGAGCACAGCATTCAGAGCAAGCGCCCCCAGGCAGAACAAGGAGTAAGCCAGCTGAACATTGCGCAGCCGGGTGGTATATCCCCGCTTGCCGGGTCCAAATAATTGTTCAAAGTAGATCGTAAACGCCGGCAAAAGTGTGAAGAGCGCCAGATCGAAGCAGATTCCCGTAAGCCGCTCCTGGCTGTTCACGATCAGCCGCAGAAACGGGGAATACGTAATCAGCAGCACACCAAAAGATATAATGACCAGAATCAGAAAAAATCCGCCTGTGAAAAATTCCGGTTTAAGGAAGAACAGACAGATCATCAGCGCTCCGCCCATAAATATCAGCGCCGCTCCAATGACAATATCCACCAGATCCTGCTTCACATAGAAGGACAGCAGCTTGTCGTAGCTGCCTACCCTGACCTTACCCCCGATGCCGAAATCTCTGCCGCCGCCGGCACTCCATAGATACAGCTGCTTGGCACTGTCCTCCCCGGATAGCGGAATCAGCACCTTGTTGCCGCTGTAATTGATCACCTCACTGGAATCATAGATGAGCCGGTGGTCTATATATGCCTTAAGGCTGTCGCCGTATACTTTGTCGATCAGGAGTGCTGAATTCGCCTCTGTCTGCGGCAAAGAAAACCGCAGCCAGACTGAATCCGCTTCTGCAGGCGGTTGCGGCTTGTCTGCCCGCGCCTGCACGGTCCTCCACTCCCCGGAAGGAGCAGCCATCGCCTCCTGGATATCATGTATAGCTGCATGTTCCCATTTAAGCTGCCATGCCGGTAAGGCTACTTCTTTATGTCCGCCCCATTCCATGGCAATGCCAACCAGGATTATGGAAATTACGAGCAGCAGCATAATTAGTGCGGCTGCTGTTTTAGTTGAAGGCAACTTCATTGTGGCACCCCAGTGAATCCTTAGTTGTATTTATGTAGTTCATATGATTCTTATTTTCGACAACGTTCGCACTATACCTGCCTTATCCTGCAAAAAACCTCGAAAAATAGAAGCTAAGTTAGCTTGTGAAGCTTATGCATTCTTATATTTACACGCTAAATGTGGTTATTCCACGGGAGGATTGAATATATTAAGCAGATGGCTACCTGCCTGGCTGCCGAATAGATTCGCCGCCGGTTTAAAGGGTATACAATTACTATAGGTAAAGGTAAAGGAGGCTCGCGATGGACACTCATAAGAAACCCGCTGATGGTGAAGAACAAGACCGTGAGGACCTGATTACCGAGCGGGATATTGATGAAGACTCCGGACTGTTCCAGGAAGCAACCTATCCCGGCGCACTTCCCGACAAGGATCAGAAAGCGGCGGTTAATCATGCTGTCCCCAAAGAGGGGCAGACTTAAAATAAAGGGAGCTGAACAGCAATGGGCAATGAATTCAATAAGACCGAAGCCGACTTTGCGTACGAGCGTTATACCAAAATGGGCGGCGTTTCCCCGGAACAGGATATTCCGCTGGAAGAATTGCGTCCGCTCGGTACGATTACCGAACAAAGTCCAAGCGACGAAGTGGACACTGCCGGGAACCGGCCGCTTGAATCTGCTCTGGCCAGCCATGATCCCGCTAATTTCACACCCATAGATTTCGACGGTGTAGTGGACGACGGTTCAGATCCGGCACTGGTCGGCGATAATATTCTGGCTGCCGACATCGGACTGAATGTGCCCGATTCCGGGCTGGGCCCGCGGGCGGACCGGACTCCCCCACAGGCAGGGACTCCGGCGCCGGAACGGGACGAGCTCCTGGAATCGGATGCACTGTACGCTGCCGGCGCGGCAGGCCTGACCGGCAATGTAATTGATTATGCGGAGGAGGAGGAGCTGCTGGAGGAAGAGGAAGAGCTTCCGCTGGAGGATATTCCGGATGCCGACGATCTTGATCCCGAAAGCCCCATTGACCCGGTCTCCCCGGACCCCGATGCTATGCCCGGTACCGATGTGCTGAACGGCTCGAGCGGCGAAGAGGAATAAGCGGCAGAACTGTATTGACTTTTGAACGAAATAACCTTACTATAATTGCATTCAATACGGCGATGGAGTTCGCCATAACCGTCCTTCGGGACTAATGACTCCTACCAGTGACTACTCGCTGGTAGGAGTCTGTTTATTTTCAGGGAATAGACTAGGGATACGGGGGCATAGCAGGATGAAGAGGAAGTATGCACGGTGGGTGGAGCTTGCAGCGCGGCAGAGCCAGCTCGCTCTTTGGAGTACATTTGTGAAATGGGTGGTGCTGGGAGGATGGGTTGGACTATTGTCGGGGAGTGCCTCGGCTATTTTCCTGAAAAGCCTGGATGCCGTAACCAAGGTCCGGGTGGAGCATGGCTGGCTACTGTTCCTGCTGCCTGTGGGGGGCGCTCTGGTAAGCGGTATGTATATGCGGTTCGGCAAGAATAGCGCAAAGGGGAACAATCTGATTCTGGAGCAGATTCAGCAGGGGAATGAAGCCATTCCGCTACGAATGGCGCCTCTGGTCCTTATTGGGACCCTGATTACTCATCTCTTCGGCGGTTCTGCCGGACGTGAAGGAACGGCAGTGCAGATGGGCGGCAGTCTGGCCGATGCGCTTGGAAGATGGATCCGAATCAATCCGCTTGACCGGAAAATACTGCTGATGTGCGGAATCAGCGGCGGCTTCGGCTCGATCTTCGGGACTCCGCTGGCTGGGACAGTCTTCGGTCTGGAGGTTATCGCCATAGGCCTGATCAGCCACAAGGCACTGCTGCCCTGTTTTGTTGCCAGCTTCACCGGCGACCTAGTGGCTTCCCGCTTGTGGGACGTTCACCATATCCACTATAAGGTGGATGTCTTTCCCGGCATGGACGCGCTGGTGCTGGTCAAGGTCATCGCGGCCTCTATTGTATTCGGTCTGGTCAGCCTGCTGTTCAGCGAGCTCACCCATTATCTGAAGCGGAGCTTCACAGCCATTATCCGTAATCCTATGCTCAAAAGCGCCCTCGGCGGACTGATCATTATCGCCTTGGTCTATATTGCAGGTACCAGAGATTATCTCGGTCTGGGCATCCCGCTGATCAGCAGCTCCTTCGAAGCAGACGTACATCCTTTCGCCTTTCTATGGAAGCTCATCTTCACAGCCTTCACCTTGGGGACCGGATTCCAGGGCGGTGAAGTGACGCCGCTATTTGCCATCGGAGCCACGCTGGGGAACAGTCTGGCCGGCTTGCTTCATCTCTATGGACCTTTTCTGGCTTCGCTCGGGTTCATCGCCGTCTTCTGCGGAGCAACCAATACACCGCTTGCCTGCTTCATTATGGGCATTGAACTGTTCGGTTCCGGCGGAGCGGTATATATGTTCATCGCCTGCGTAATCAGCTATTTGTTCTCCGGACACAGCGGCATATACAGCTCCCAGCTCATCGGCATCTCCAAAAGCGCACTGCTCCCTGTTCCTGAAGGAACAACGCTGGCCGCCGTCAAAGATCTTCACAAGAAAACAAACGGCGGCAGTTAATTCTCAGGGTGTCACCTGGATTCCTGCGTGGGCAGCATTCACCTTCGATTCCAGCTTGTGTGTCTTCACGAGCACAGCTGCTACAAGCAGCATGATGCCGTTAATGACAAATACCCAGCGGATCGGCAGGAAGGCTCCGAGCAGACCGCCGATAATCGGGCCCGCCATCGTTGCCAGCTGGCTGGCCGCCTGATTCAGCCCGAAGGCCCGCCCGCGAAATCCCGGTTCAATAACCTGGACTATCATCGCGTTCACGGAAGGAAGCACACCGGCATAGAACAAGCCGTAGGCAAACCGAAGAATAGCAAACTCTACATAACCTGATACAAAATACTGCAGAATATTCCCGATGCCTCCACCGATTAGCCCGATGAAGAGAATAAAGCCATAGCCTTTGCGGCTGCCGATTCTTCCCCACTGCGGTGCCATAATTACGGTAGCGATGCCGACTGCAGAGAAAACGATTCCGGAGCTAAGCGAGGCGCTGCTGCGCGAAATCCCCATGTCCAGCAGATAGATCGGCAGCAGCGGCTCCAGAATCATGACGGAGAAGGTACTGATGCCCGCCAGCAGAAGCAGGGTGATAAATGCCCGGTTCTGGCCGGCTTCCCGGATATCATCCCGTACCCTGGAACGCGGGGCTGAACGGTCGAAGTTCTCTTCCTTGGCGAAGAAGGTGGCGATCAGCGCGGAGACCAGCACAATAACAGCCGAGAACAGGAACGCAATGCGATTGCTGGAATAATAGCTGACTACACCGCCGATGAGCGGCCCGATGATACTGCCGGTGGCTCCGGCTGTAGACATGATGCTAAGCGCATAGCCAGTCTTATCCTCCGGTGTGTTGGTCGCTACCATAGCAATTGCTGCCGGAACGAACCCTGCGAGCAGTCCCTGCAGGATACGCACGACTAAGAATACATAAGGATCATGCACGAAGAAATTAATCAGATATAGGGCCGCCAGGCTGAAGCCCGAACGGATAAGCATCGGCTTGCGGCCGTATTTGTCGGCAAGTGAACCCCAATAAGGCGAGATTAGCGCGCTGGCCAGAAACGTAATGCCGAAGCTGACCCCCGACCAGATCTCCAAATGGCTTGTAACACCTAACTGGTCGCTAAGAAAAATGGAGAGGAACGGAATCGAGATCGAATATGCCGTACTGCAAAAGAAAACCCCTACCCAGAGCACGATCAGGTTCCGCTTCCATGAAAAATTCATGCTGCACACATCCTTTCAGTGGTTCTTGGAAGCACATCCCCCCATTCTACCCCTCTTTGGAGAATGTGCCAATCCCGGCCCAAGGGGCAGGCTTTGCAAGAAGCGGGACAAAGAAGGTATGATACAAGGGTGACTGTACCAGATTATTCAAAGATAAAAGGAGAGATTGTGACTGATGCTTACTACAAGAAAACCCGTCATCCTGCTTGCGGTGATGTGTCTGATGCTCGTGATTCTGGCGGGCTGCGGCAACAAGCCTGTAAACAATAATGCTGCTGCAGCTACAGAAGGCGTACCTTCTGCAACTGCCAGCCATCCGGTGGTTACCATTGAAATGGATAACGGCGCCATCATCAAGGCCGAGCTGTATCCCGAGGTTGCCCCGGGCACGGTCAACAACTTCATTTCGCTGATCCAGAAGGGCTTCTATGACGGAACGATCTTCCACCGGGTTATTCCCGGCTTCATGATTCAGGGCGGCGACCCTGACGGTACAGGGATGGGCGGTCCGGGCTATAGCATCGCCGGAGAGTTCTTGAACAACGGCTTCACTAACAATCTGCTGCATACGGAAGGCGTTCTGTCTATGGCCAGAAGCCGGGAAATGGATACGGCGGGTTCACAGTTCTTCATTATGACCGCTGCATATCCGAGTCTCGACGGGGACTATGCCGCTTTCGGCAAGGTTACCGAAGGACTGGAAACGGTACAGGCTATTGTCAATCTGCCGCGTGATGCTAATGACCGGCCCGAACAGCCGCCGGTAATGAAGAAGGTTACGGTTGATACACTCGGCGTAACCTACCCGGAGCCGCAAAAGGTGCAATAAAGCTCTGCGAATCAGCCTCGCAGGCCTGCCCTGACTCTAAGTACACCAGCAAAGAGCCATCATCCGGTTACGGACGATGGCTCTTTGCCTATAAAACGTATTAAATCATGCGGCGGATTATTGGAAATGGGTATTCTTCGTTCTCCACTGCTCCAGCTTGATCATGACCCAGAAGCTGTAGATCCCCAGCGTTATTACCGACAGCAGGAACCACTTGATCCATTGTCCGAACAAGCTTACTGCACTGCCGTCAAACCGCAGACGCTGCCCGTTAACTACGGTATGCTCCACCTTCCAGCGGTAGATCATCACCACAGACCAAGGATAGCAAATTCCGAGGGTGCAGACTGTAATCAGCCAGCCCGCCAGGCACCAGCCAATATACTCGATAAGTGTCCCGTCAAAAAAGGATTCCCTGCTTCCGTAATTCATTGCCGCATTCATATTCACCGCTGACATGTGTATCCACCTTTCAATCCTGCAAGATCTTTCCTGGTTCTATTTTCCTTATTTTCCATGCCGCTCACTGCTACATTTCTCACTATTCTGTATGAAATAGCAAACTTTTGTCGAATCATCTGCGCTACAAAAAGACGGCCCTGCCCACCGCTGGTTAGCGGGAGAACAGGGCCGTGCGATTAACAGATTCAGCAATGCCGGAGGTATGCAGGTGATTGGATCACCGCTCCTGTCCAGGCTGGTTATTCTTATCTTCTGCTAAGGGCGTGCTGCCCGTTGCGAAGGAAGGTACTGCGGCTGTTACGCAGCAGGGAGATCCGCTCCTCTGCGAGACGATCCGCTGCGACATAAGCCGGAATCCCGCTCAGCTGGGAGATTTCCAGCACGCGGGTAATGCTGTCGTAGATTTTGGCGATTTGCTTGAATGCCCGTTCCTTGTGGTACCCGTTCAGCTCGTCGGCGATATTGATTACGCCGCCGGCATTAATTACATAGTCAGGGGCATAGACAATCCCCATCTCATGCAGGGCATCCCCGTGGCGCGGTTCTTTAAGCTGATTGTTAGCGGCTCCTGCCACAACCTTGGCTCTCAGCAGCGGCAGGGACTCATCATTAATCGTGGCTCCAAGCGCACATGGCGCATAGATATCACAATCCGCCTTAATAATCTCATTCGGATCCACCGCTGTAGCACCATAAGCCTCTACCGCACGGCTGACAGCCTCTTTATTGATATCTGTGACGATCAGGCGGGCGCCTTCTTCGTGAAGATATTTGCACAGTGTGAAGGATACATTGCCGACACCCTGCACGGCGACGGTTCTGCCTGTCAGTGAATCACTGCCGAATGCAGCCTTCGCCGCTGCCTTCATGCCCTGATATACCCCGAAAGCTGTAGCCGGTGAAGGATTGCCGGATGAACCGTAGGTAGCGGAGATCCCGGTGACGAAATCCGTCTCCTGATGGATGATGTCCATATCCTCTTCCGTAGTGCCTACATCCTCGGCTGTAATATAACGGCCGTTCAAGCCCTGTATGTATCTGCCGAAGGCGCGGAACATCGCCTCATTTTTATCTTTTTTGGGATCGCCTATAATCACCGTCTTACCGCCGCCCAGATTCAGCCCGGCAACCGCATTCTTATACGTCATGCCTTTGGCCAGCCGAAGCGCGTCCACAACCGCCTCTTCCTCTGTAGCATAGGTCCACATTCTCGTTCCACCCAGTGCGGGACCCAGTGTTGTGTCATGAATAGCAATGATTGCCTTCAAGCCTGAGGCCTTATCCTGACAAAACAGCACTTCCTCGTAGTCGTCCCGCTCCATTGCCGCAAACAATTCCATTAGATTCATTTCTCCTGTCTCCACTTTATGTACATGTTACGTTTCATAACAAAGCTAGACCTTTCAGGACATGTTGTCAATATCTTTTGTCCCATTTTCAGCTTTTTTCAGCAAAATCCAGCAAGCAACAGACATCAACCTCACGCGAAGCGTTAGAGAGTTAGATTGATGTCTTTGCAGCTCTATTCCCAGTATTGGTCCGGCCGGTATTCGATCTCGGATTGCACAGCTATCGTCAGACGGCCCGTGGCCGCATCATATACTACAGGATGCTCACCTACATAATACCAGTGCTTAATCACCGGCCCGCCAGCCGGTTCCTCGAAACGGAATACATTCAGCTCAGCCTTGAGTTCAGCAACTGCCGCACCCTTGTCAGCCGGAACTCCGGTTAGGGTAATCACGGTTAGCCCGCCCTGCTCATCAAAGGTATAGCCTATGCCCTCTGTACTGCTGATCAGCATACGCCCTGTTACGGAATGCTTTACCAGTACTCTTTCCTGCTCTGCCATCAAGGATTCCTCCTCCACATTTAGGTTTAAGCCTTATTTAAGGCAGATCAATCAGCATGACAAGCATATCCTCGTCTGCCTGCAGCTCCAAATGGCTCACCCCTTCAATCCGGGCAGAATCCCCCGGCTTCAGCACAGCTTCCCCGTTCAGCGTAATTTGTCCTCCGATTAAGTAGATGAAGATACGCCGGCCCGGCTCCTGCCGGAAATCAAGCAATCCGCCAGCCTGCGCTCTGCCCAGATAAATGGTCATATCCTGGGCAATGCCGGCGACCTCCGGCGAAGCTTCAGCTGCCACTACCGGAAGCAGTCTTCCATCCAGCTTCGCCGGATCGAAGCGGCCTGTCGCATAGGAAGGGGCCGTTCCCCGGGTACTCGGCATGAACCACAGCTGCAGCAGCCGCACCGGCTCGCTGTCAGAAGGGTTATGCTCCGTATGAATGGCTCCCGTTCCGGCTGACATCCGCTGAATGCCGCCAAAAGAAGTCTCCGCCACATTGCCCAGGTTATCCTCATGGCGCAGCACGCCGGACAGCACAATGGAGACGATCTCCATATCACTGTGCGGGTGGGCACCAAAACCTCTTCCCGGAGAGATGGTATCGTCGTTGCAGACCCGCATCGGGCCGAAGGCTGTATTGTCAGGATCATAGAAATCGCCAAACGAGAAGACATGACTGCCCTTCAGCCAGCCGTGATCGAACCGGTGTGCAGACTCTGCAGGATATACTGTAATCAATGTGATCTCCTCCTAAAGGCTGTTATGGTCTGTCTTAATGAAGTTCAGGGTCTTGCATACCTACAGTGTAGCAGAAAGCTCTGCAAACAAGAAGAAACGGGCACCGGCCCTTGGGGCGGCATCCGTTTCTTCAGAAGACAGCAGGTACAGTAATATAGTGTGAAGCTTAATCCTTCAGAATTAGGCCTGAAAAGCGTTCCATTGCGCAACAGCTTCCAGCGGAAGTCTGGCTGTCGGCCGACCCTCTACCGCTGCCTTGCCCAGCGCAATAAGCATCACCGGCACATAACGCTCTGTAATCCCGAACAGCGCCTTGAAGCTGTCGTGAACGAATCCGCCCATAGGTACGGTATCATAACCTCGCGCCTTGGCTGCCAGCATAAGCTGCATGGAGATTAGCCCGCCGTCTATCAGCGCAATATCCTTCAGCTTCTCAGCAGGCATGCCCGAATAGCCTCGCGGGTCACCAGAATCCGCTCACGGGTCAGATTAGCCATAATGCGCCTCAATAGTGTGGCTTTAGACGACAGCAATTCGGCGATTTCGCAGCTGGAACAGGTACTTCCTTTTTTCGCGAGAATCACTAATGCCTGCAGCACAAGACCAAACGACTTATATTGGGGCGCTCCGCTGTTTCGTGTTTTTGCCATATTCCCCGCTCCTACTTCATGATGATGACCTTAAGTGGTTGATATCTGCAGTTCGGAAACGATGAACCATTTCTTGGATGCAGCGTCTTTCAAATAGACTTGAATCGTATAGCTGCCCTTCTCCGTGAAGGTGTAATTATACGCCGCCGACTTGAACCAGAAGCTCTCCTTCTTCTCCGTAATCTGCTGATTGTCCACGGTATCCGTTTGGCCGGCCGGGTCAGTAATTGTGATTTTCAAATCGGAAATATCCGTTTTCAGCTGATCCACCTGCACCAGTGTGTAGAACGTGCTGCTGGACGAGGTTCTTACTTTGCCGAAAATAGTACCCTTTTCATCAAGCAGCACCGTGTTCACATTGGGCTTATAGATATGGACCGTCCCCGCCGACTCATCCAGAGACAGGATCGCATGCATATTGTCAGGAAGCTGGTCCAGCGGCACATAGGTCTGGCCTTCCGATGATATCCCCGGCTGCTTTTGAAGCACGTTATTTATGTATACAGAGAGATCCGTTTTGCCCGCAGCAGCATACAGCAAAGTTCCTCCTGAGATAATCATCAGTCCAAGAGTGGAAACCGCCAGCTTACGTATCTTCCCCATCATTCCCGTCCCCCTCAAATATTCTTATGCTGATTATACCCGCCAAACCGGAAGGAGTTGCTGTCAATTGTAAAATAAAACCGGTTGCTTCATCCCCTTAAGAATGCTGCAGCCGGTTTTATGTAAAATCATGGATAATTCACTGTTCCGGATGAGTTCCGGGCGTGCCTGTTACAGCTTGGCAATCGTTTCGGTCAGCACCGGTACGATCTGTGATTTGCGGGAAACTACACCCTTCAGCACAGCTTTGTTGTCGTCCAGCTTCACGTTATAAGCCTGCTCCACGGCACCGGCCACGCGGCCCAGAGCCAGTCCAACCGAATCGTTGTTCAGGATATCGGTAACTACGAACAGGAACAGATCAAGTCCCTTGTCGTCGATAATCGCGGTAAGGGCTGTTTCCAGCTCTGCCTGCTTAGAGAGCACATCGTTCACATCTACAGCATTGACCTGGGCGATCTCCACTTTGTATTCACCCATTTTGAATTCCTTGGCATCCAGGGAGATCAGCTGGGCAATACTCTTGTCGCTTAGGTCGGCACCTGCCTTGAGCATAGCAAGGCCATAGCTGTCAGCGTCTACACCAGCAATGTCAGCCAGCTCACGTGCAGCGGCAACATCCTCATCTGTGCAGGTCGGCGATTTGAATAGCAGGGAGTCGGAAATGATAGCGGAGAGCATCAGACCGGCGATGTCCTTCGGAATGCTTACACCCTTCTCTTTGTACAGCTTGTTCAGGATGGTTGCAGTACAGCCTACCGGCTCTGCACGATAGTACAGCGGATGAGCAGTTTCAAAGTTGGCAATCCGGTGATGGTCGATAACCTCAACCACACGGACCTGATCGATATCATTCGCACTTTGCTGACGTTCGTTATGGTCGACGAGAATAACCTGCTTCGCTTCAGCTGCAACATTCTCCACCAGACGCGGTGCCGGTACCCCGAAGTGATCAAGCGCATACTGAGTTTCGCCGCTGACCTCTCCCAGCCGGACCGGCTCGGCATCCCAGCCCAGTTCATTCTTGAGCGCTGCATAAGCAATTGCTGAACAGATGGTATCAGTATCCGGGTTTTTGTGTCCAAAGATCAAAGTTTTTGTCATTTCCAATCTCCTTACTTTGTTTTTTGTGAGAATAATATACCATACATTGATAGAGCCTTGCCAGAATGAACAGATACCCGGTCCCGGATTAAGGACGGGAGCGCTCCCCGGCTGGCCGGTGCTGCGGAATTCCGGACTTCGTCTTGGGTAATGCTTCAGGCACATCCCCTCCGCTTAGCGGTTCATTGTCCGAGAACAAATCCGGATTATCCGCAAGCATGCGGCTCAGGATATCCGTGGTCTCCACGGTTCCGCAGATCATGACCCCGGCATTCCCGAAGCTGCCCCGGCGCAGAGCGCCGCCTTCCTCCAGCACAGGCTCCACTTTCCAGAAGTGCTGCGACCAGGACAGTCCGGAATGTCTGCGTGAAGGAACAGCGATTTCCTCCCCTTCAGGTGTAACAGTGTAGAGCAGTTCATGCCCGTCCGTCATTCTGCCGGGGATATCCACCCATTCTTCAATGCCGTGGATGAAGGTATTTCTCCGCAGATCCACACCCAGCAGCATAATCTCTGCCTTGCGGTCCAGCAGCTTGCCGTAGACCGAGCCGCGCGCACAGGGCGTATCCCAGCGCTGGTCTCCGGCAGTGAAGACCGCCGCGTCCGCGCCAAGCGCAGCTACAGAGTGGGTCGGATGCCAGGAGCGGATTACACCCGGCCGCTTCCGGAACAGCTCCGGCAGGATGCCTACGCAGACGGGAGACTCCAGAACAGAGAACCTCGGATTCGACCCGTTAATATATGACCAGGTATGCGCCGGCAGGACAAGCAGCCCTTCCTTCATATATTCGGAGAGCGCATCCAGAACGGTGTCGGCCCCCCCTTCTACTTCACCAATGCTTTTATAGGAGGAATGGACTAGCAGCGTTCCGCGCGGATCGATTCGCAGGTTCTCCAGCTGCCGCAGCAGACTTGATTGGGTATGCATGTTTAACCCCGCTTTCTTGGATACTATATAGGATTATAAAATACATCTTGCGTTTATTCTTATTAACTATTAAAATTATAGTAACTTAAAAATACTCATTAAGTATCCGGCACATTCAAATATATCCGCTTAAGGTCACAAAATTATAGCTGCTGCTTACGAAGCGGCAAAACTTTATTAGGAGGTCTTCCCATGAGTTTAACATTAAAAGGGCTTCATCATGTATCCGCCATTACAGCCAAAGCACCGGAAAACTACAAATTCTACACAGAAGTGCTCGGACTCCGCCTGATCAAAAAAACAGTAAACCAGGATGATGTCTCTGTCTATCACCTGTTCTATGGGGATGAGACCGGGAATCCGGGTACGGAGCTTACCTTCTTCGAGCTGCCGAACGCCGGCCGCAACCGCGACGGCAACAACAGCATCTCTGCACTTTCACTCCGTGTACCAAGTGATGATGCGCTGCTCTTCTGGACTCAGCGGTTCACTGTGTTTGGTGTAGAGCACGATGAGATTACCGAACGCGGCGGCCGCAAGACGCTGGCCTTCACCGACCACGAGGGACAGCGCCTTATCCTCGTCTCGGATGAGCATAATCAGGGTATGGCCGGCGGCAAGCCCTGGGACAAGAGCCCCGTTCCGGTGGAATATGCCATTGTTGGACTGGGCCCGGCACATCTAACAGTAGAGACAGCCGAACATACAGCACTGATTCTGGAAGATCTGCTCGGCTTCCGCCGCGCGGGCACTTATCCTTCGCCGGTAACCGGACAGCCGGATGTCATCGTGTTCGAGACCGGAGAAGGCGGGTCCGGCACCGAGATTCATCTGGAGGAACGCAAGGATCTGCCGCAGGAGCGCCTCGGACGGGGCGGCGTGCATCATGTCGCCTTCCGCGTGGATAACGAAGAAGAGCTTAAGCTGTGGATCGAACGTATCCGCACCGTACAGCTGCCCAATTCAGGATTCGTCGACCGCTTCTACTTCCGCTCACTGTACTTCCGCGAGCCGAATGGAATCCTGTTCGAGCTGGCTACAGATGGTCCGGGCTTCGCCACCGATGAAGAGGTGGAGCATCTGGGCGAAGCCCTGGCCCTGCCGCCGTTCCTGGAGTCGAAACGGGTACAGATCGAAGCCCATTTGAAGCCGCTGGATACCCGGCAGCAGGCTTAAGGCTTCTGCCCGGCTATCGGGCACAGCATCTATCCTGCTTAGAGGACCCACGGTCAGCTCACAATCAGGGTCTCCGAGTGCAGAAGTCCGGGTACCAGGCAGCGCCTGAATCTGCAGCATCCCAGCAAAAACTCCGGCCGACAAGCGGTCCGGAGTTTTTGGTCTGTATACGGCTGTATGACGGCATACTTACTCCGTCAGCTCTCTGACCAGGTAACGGTGAAGATATTGAAGCCCGGCCGGGCAGTCGAAGCTTTACCAATGATCGATACCGGGCTTGTACCACCGAGTCTGCCGGTAATTTTGACCGTGCTGGCGGATACGGTCTCAGAGGCATTATCGAGCCGCTTAATCCGGACATATTCACTGTATACGAATCCCATCATGTCCAGCGTTTCCTGTGTGGAGTAACTGAAAGCAACCTTTTTCACGCCGTTTGCATCCGTATCAAGGGTAGTCGCAATCAGGGCATCGGGCGGAATCGGGAAATCCTTCGGCAGATTAACCGGCCGGGCAGTACCCTCTACCGGAGCTGTAGTCCCGCCGCCGGCGGAGGTTCCCGGTGAAGTTCCCGGTGAAGGAGTGACCTCACTGCCGGTACCGATCCGCACTTTATAATTCGCGGCATCATAAGTTATCGGCACATCCAGCGCATCCGCGATTGAACGGATGGGCAGGTAAGTGGTGCCTTCGTAGGTGATTGGCGTTAGAGTTTTGCCGTTACCGTCCTTCAGCCAGTAAGGAGTGCCATCCACCACAATCCCGAGACTGTGGTTGAGATAGGCTTTGATCTGCTGCAGCTTGGCGCCTGCATAGACTCCTGCAGAGCCGGTTACCGTAAGTCCGGTGACCACGGCGGCAATCAGCCATTTTTTGTTCATAGTAATCCTCTCCCGTGTGTTGTTATCAATATAGGATGAATATAGCGTCCTTATATATTTAACACAGGGGAGTATCTTTCAACCTGCGGGAAGCTAAGTTCAAGAGGAATTGGCGCTCCACTTCACCCGCCTGCCACAAATTTCGCCCTACCCTAGCGCACAATCTCCAGCAGCTCATCTAAACTGCGGATTTCATAGGTAGGCAGCACATCCGGATCTCCCGGCTTCTCCAGCGGGTTGAACCAGCAGGTATCGATGCCATAATTGATCCCGCCCTGGATATCCGAGGTCAGGGAGTCACCGACAATCAGCACCTTACTTTTATCGGTAATCTTAAGCCGCTCAAAAGCATAGTCAAAAATCCCCGTCTCCGGCTTCTGATACCCGGTCTCCTCAGAGATAATAATCGCCTCGAACACCTCGCTCAGCGGCGAACCCTTGATTCTGGATTGCTGCACATCCTTGATTCCGTTCGTAATAATCGCCAGCCTGCATCCGGCAAGCTCTCCGCACAGCTCTATCGCGCCTTGAATCAGGAACGTGCCTTCACCGAGGAACCGCAGATAAGCTTCGCTGAATTCCTCAGGCTTCAGCTCAAGGCTATGTGCAGCAAACAGCCGGTTGAACCGCTCCACCCGCAGCGCGGCAGAGGTAATCCGACCCTGCTCGAAATCCTTCCATAGCGAATGGTTAATTGCTTTGTAGCTGGACGCATAGTCCTCCGCCCCTGTCGGCAGGCCAAAATGTGCAAAGGCGTGATACAAGGCATGGCTCTCCGCCATACCGTAATCAAACAGCGTATCATCAGCATCAAATAAAATACACTCATATTTCAAAATAATTCCCTCCATCTTGTTTGCCGGTTCGACAACGTATAACCTTCTGCGATATAATTTAGCGAGAAATAGAAGGATCAGTTATCGTGTGAAAGCTATATATTCTTATATTTTAAATAAATCAACGGGGTGATTGTCATTTTATACGTTTTAGCGTTTCTCGTGTCATTTTTTATCGTTTATCTGCTGATTCCCCCTCTTGGTAAGCTCGCTTTCCGGCTTGATTTTGTGGACAGGCCCAGGGAAGATGTAGAACGCAAAATACATAGGGAGCCGATTCCGCTCACGGCCAGCTATGCTATATTCGTAGGCTTCTTTATTACATATCTGCTGTTTGCCCGGGACTTCTCACTGGAGACGCTGGCCCTGTTCATCGGCGGCGTGCTGCTGCTGACTATAGGAACCATTGATGACTGGTACAAAACCAAAGGCAAAGACTTCCCGGCGCTTCCGAAATTCATTGTTCAGATCGCCGCAGCGATTCTCGTCTTTTTCTCAGGCAATGCCTTCACGGGATTCATCAATCCCTTCTCAGGAGATTATATCTCACTGCCGTTCATTCTGCAGTTCCTGCTGACGATTATCTGGATCTTCGGCGTCACCACAGTGATTAATTTCTCTGACGGCATGGATGGTCTGGCCGGAGGACTGACGGCGATATCGGCAGTAACCCTGTTCATAGTCGCCATTACCATGGGACAATCCTCGTCGGCCATCATGGCGATGTCACTAATCGGGGTCACAGTCGCGTATCTGCGCTACAACAAGGCTCCCGCCAAAATCTTCATGGGTGACGCCGGCGCCACCTTCCTCGGCTTCATTCTGGCCGTGATTGCGCTCGACGGTGCCTTCAAGCAGGCAACGGTGCTGTCGCTGTGCATCCCGATTCTTGCGCTCGGCGTGCCGATCTTCGATAATATTTTTGTTGTCGTCAAAAGGTTCCTCAAGGGACAGGCCATCTATCAGGCCGACGCCACCCAGGTTCATTACCGCCTGCTCAAAGCCGGCCTGAATCAAAAGCAGGTCGTCGCTGTGCTGTATCTGGTCAGTGTCTGCCTGTCGTTATCATCAATCATTCTGCTGCTGATTCAGATTTAACTAGCTAAGCCCCCTTAAGCCTTTGAGCTGAGGGGGCTTTTGTTTGATGTGCAGTTGACTGCCATTGTTCGACTTTACCAGCTTATCCGCTTATCTGCTTTCCGTGGCAGAAATCTGGTGACTTTTAATAAAATCCTGCCCATAATACAGGCCTGTTGATTCCCCATATTATGGGATGGATATAATCCCCAAAACCCCTTTGTTCCTGAGCAGACTAAGTTGAACCTGCCACTCCAGCGGAAGACTAAATATACGCCAATGCTGCATAAATTCCCAAAGGGTCAGTTGAGCAAAGGCAGGCACGTTGGGGTGGATTTCATCATAAACGCGTTTCAGAAGCACATAGACAGCAAGGGCCACAAACAATTGGCTGTATACCGCATTTTCGGTGGTTCCAAATAGACATGGCACGTTCAGATGCTGTTTAATCCAGCGGAAAAAGACTTCAATTTCCCAGCGTGCCTTGTAGATTTCAGCGATCACATGAGCGGACTCTTTTCTCAAATCGGTCACGACCCGTACGACTTCACCCCGGTCATTTTCAAATTCTACGACCCGGTGGCGCTGAGCAGATTGGCACTTCCCTTGACCGATATAACAAGTAATATCACGAACAATTTTCGTTTCTCCCTCTGCGGGTCGCTGGAGTTCTCTTGGCTTCACCAAATGGAGATTGTCTTTGAGCCGAATCACAAACGACTGGCCCTGGAGCACATATTGATCCAATCTGCTGATTTTTCCATACGCCCGATCCTGTACCAAAATGTAGTCCGTATCTGCCAAGACTTCTCCAAACGGAGCGTCATTGCGCTTCGCGATCGATTCCTTCACGTTCAGGGGTGAACGCTGGCCATGCGAAAGAGCAACATGCAGCTTAATACCCCCTCTGAATTTTTTGTACGAGGCCCAAGGCATTCGAGAGTTCGCTGCCGTGACCGTAGTCGAGTCAATCAGCAAAAGATCTTTAGGAAGATTCAAATGCCGCCGGGTTTGGCGGTTACATTTCGTGACGAGCATTTGAAAGATACGTTTGAAGATTTCGTAAGGGACTTCACCGGCCTTGCCGGAAAGGGTGGAGTAATGAATTTCTGGCAAGTCAAAGCTTGGGCCTAAGCGGGCACTCTGCCGGAATCCGTCCCATTTGTGGTAGCAGGCTTGGACAAAGTAATCGAGCAGCAACCCGACGGTCATTTTGGTTCCTCTATCCACGTAGTCCTCGGTTTGTCCGGTCACCATTTGGACTTCTTCCGGTGTTAACACTTGTTTGAAAACGGCTAAAAATGGGGTATATTTATTCATGAGGTCGCCTCATTTCGGTTTGGTTTGGTCGTACTTACCATTACCCGAAATGGCGGCCTTTTTCGTCCCTTTTTTTGGGAAATCAACACGCCTACCCATAATACAACATTCCCTTCATCCTACCGGCCTAAGAAGTCCCCATTCTGCGGAAACTACGAATCAAGCGAATGGCGACCCTCGCCTCAAGTCTCCTTCTCTTCCGTAAAATCATGCAGACGCCGGTAAATATCAACGATCTCCGGCATTGGCATACGGACGAGCCCGCTGGACGAAGGCGCGACAAACTCCCGCACTCCGTCTACCACCGGAGTCACACCTTCTTGAAATCCCCAGTCCACTTTGGTTCTGCGGCTGAATTCCGTGTATACGCCTTTGCCGACAAAGCAGGCGATGTCCGGACGGTATTGCTCCAGCTTGGCCCGGAGCAGTTCCCTGCCCTGCGTGTATTCCTCCCGGGTGATATCTTCAGCGCCTACCGTGGGGCGGGCGACAATGTTAGTGAACCCGTAGCCCAGCTTCAGCAATTCGCCGTCCTCAGAGGCATCATACAACCGCGGCGTCAGACCGGACTTATGCAGGATGCGCCAGAAATTATTGCGCGGATTGGCATAGTGGTGACCCAGCTCTCCGGAACGGATGCTGGGGTTAAATCCTATGAAGACGATCTGCAGTCCATGATCCAGATGATCCGTTACCTCTTCCATTAAAGTTCCCTCCTTACACGGCAGCCCCATGTGAGTCATTATGCTTACTTGATATAAGCATAACCCAAAGCAGAGGCTTAAGACACGCAAGCGCCTCATTATCCGCACCTCATTCCCTCTTCCGGCACGCTTCGGGCGGAATCAAGAGCATCCATCCCGAAAGCAGCAGCCTCAACCGCTATTCATTCCATGGATGCGGCAGAGCAATGCCCCCGCCCGGGAAACATCACCGGATACGGGGCATTAATCTGACATTGGTTTAATTTAATAAACAAGAAGACTATGGTAGAAGGGCCTTAAGTGCCGGCGACATATCCCGCTCATCCAGCTGGGCCAGATAATCGCTTGAAATCCTCTTTCTACATGACGGACTTCATCTCCGGCTCAAACCCCTTTTCCGGAACAATATAGGTCCGTACGAGCTTCCTGCCGCTCTCCAGCTTGTAAGCCAGACTAATCTCCCGGTTCCCGGTATAATCGTATCGCGGGGTATTCCTGGGATCGGGCCTAGAAAAAAAGCCTGAACCAACTAGGGTTCAGGCTTTGACAATTCATATATGGTGACAAACTAATTTCCAAGTGATGACAAACTAATTACAGTGCACAACATATTACTGTGATAGTGAAAAATAGGTGAGAAAAGCACACCCTATGCTTTATTCCACTAAAGAATTCTTCACATATACTGATAAAAAAAGCATTTCCTTTATGTATAGTATTCACAATATTCATCTCAATGTTTATTCATTCACAATGAAGCATATTAATTCTAGTATATTTTTTCGTAAGAGCCCCTCAACCATCTTCGGCTCATTGCGCTCGTGAAAGCCGACGGGCTGAGGGGACAGCTATAGCCGGTCATAAAACTTGACCGGCTACGGCTTCCTCGTTTTCGCATTCCGCATAATCAACTATTCTGCCCTCTTTGCGCATCGCGTAACGCATAAGTCTTTCCATAATGATGTCATGCACAATGACGCTTCCGCATACCGGACACCTGTAAGCGGGCACGCGGACCGCCTCTTTGTCTTTTCCGCAGACGGTAATCTTCAAGCTGGTTTCGGTGCCCTTCATTCTTTTTCTGCACGTTTTACATTTCATAATAATCCGCTCCTGCCCACAGTTTTGCTTACATACCGGATTTGCGATAAAATCTGGCCGATAATCTCTAGGAAGAAAACAACAAACCAGCAGCCAACAGAAACCCGCCTATGATAAAATATACTGTATTCCGCCTCGAAAATCCAATTACATTCTCAAGTGGAAAAAAATAAAAAAACACCATAACTGCTACTAATGCACCGATAAACGGGACAAGGGACCAATACCGCCCTTTACTATGGCCCAGCTTAAAATAAATAGGAAGCTGCATAGAGATAATCACGGAGAACAAGACTAAACTCGCGCATAGCCCGTTAATCAAATCCAATTCAAGCGCCCGCTCATTGACAAGCAAAAGTATCGAATAAAGAGGCACCACAATAATGAGGAAGGATACATAGAGCAGCAGAAAATACAAATAACGGCCCAAAACTACATTGCGCCAACCAATGGGAAGCGTACCGTACAATTGCCTTAGGTTGCTTTTCTCTTCCAGAGCAAATATGTTGACGGAAGTCAAGGCTGCGAACCAGCCGCATGTCATATAAATGACCCATGACGGAGAATTAAGATAAGCCAATAACAATACCGGAACAAGCAAGGAAATATTGGCTCCCATGGAGGACTTGGTTGTTAGTAGATCCAGTCTGGTCATCAGTATCGCTTTTTTCACTTTAGGCCTCCCTTTTGCTTGCAAGGTATATAATATCGTCTAGCGTTGCGGACTGAAATCCGCACTCCGGAAAAAGTTGGAGATCTTTTCTCGGGATAAGCCCTTCAAAACCGGAACCGGTCACCCGGGTACCGATGATGTGACGGGCATACTTTCCTTGCAGAACGGTATTCTCTCCGGCAATCTAAAACCAGTCCCTGTTTCTCAAGTAAGACCAGTACAGCCGATGTCTCTGGCTCCTTCTGCGCAATACCCGTACCCACTGTCGTTCAATTTGCCGTTTCAGACTATGAAGCTTGTAGTCACAGTGGTACAGTGCGAAATACTGGTAGAAACCTTGCAGCATCCTAGTCAATTGCTTTTGTTGGTCTCTTCTCTTCCAGTGTCGGTGTGATTTCAGCCAGGTTCCGACTCGCTCTGTAAACTTTCGAGTACTCTGTAAACCTACCAGCCCTGGGGCTGCTGCTGGGTAATACAGTGAATATTCCCGCCGCCCAAGGCGATCTCGCGGGTATTGACCTGAACCACCTTGCGGTCGGTGAATAACCGCTGCACGGTCTCCAGCGCCTCCCTATCCCGCTTGTCCCCGAATGCCGGCATTACCACTCCGCCATTGCAGATATAGAAATTCACATATGTCGCAGCGAATGTTGTGCCGGAGGCACGGCTGTAGCTGCCGCTGGCCGGGTCGATCCATCCCGCCTCTTCATCTGTAATGATCAGCCGCTCCGGGATATGCAGACGGTGAACCTCCAGTTTGCGCCCGCGTGCATCCCTCTTCCGGATGAGACGTGAATAGGCTTCGTGCAGCACCTCATATTGCGGGTCTTCCCGGTCGTCTGTCCAGCTCATCACCACTACGCCCGGTTTCACAAAAGCGGCCACCTCATCAATATGCCCGTCCGTCTCATCATCGCTCATCCCTCTGGGCAGCCAGATAATCTTGTCTACGTTCAGCGTGTCGCGCAAATAACCCCCGATCTGCCTTTTGGACAGATGAGGGTTGCGGTTCTTATGCAGCAGACACTGCTCAGTCGTTATCAGTGTACCTTCTCCATCCACATGAACAGCTCCGCCCTCAAGGATGAAATGCCGCAGGTCATAATAGTCCAGCTTCTCGATCTCCAGCACCTTCCGCTTCACCAGCAGATCCTGGTCCCAGGGAAAATACAGCCCTCCGTCCAGTCCGCCCCAGGCATTGAACCCCCAGTCAATTCCACGTACCCCGCCGCTGCCGTTCACTACAAAGGTCGGGCCGATATCCCGCATCCACGCATCGTTTGAGGAGATCTCCACCACACGTACCTGCGGTGGCACAAGTGCCCGGACATGCTCATATTGGGCACTGATGGTGCCTATCGTTACAGGTTCAAACTCTGCAATCACTGCCGCCACTCTGGCAAAAGCAGCCTGCGCCGGCTTCGCCCCCAGTCTCCAAGTATCCGTCCGGGTCGGCCAGAGCATCCATGTCCCCTGATGCGGCTCGAATTCTCCGGGCATACGGTAGCCGTCTTGTCTGGGCGTACTGGCAATTCTGCGTGGCATAAGCATCCCTCCCGGCACTTGAACAGGATGGGGACCGCAGAGAACACTGCCCGGCATCTCGTCCTGTTCCAATTTATGCGCGGCCGGGGCGTATTGCTACGTTTCGGGACTCCGGTGAACAAAATAATCAATGTCCAGTTTCATAAATAATTAATTTCTGTTGTTATAAGAAGGATGTTGTTTCGGAGATTCCGCCGGGCACGGGCAAACAGCTGTAGAGCTATGACCCGCGAATTATCAAACGCTGCCCCGCCGCTGTCTGCGTTCATCACTGAATAAAGCTGCGACAATTCCCGGCAGGATCAGATAACTTGCGAACTTATAAGTCTGGCTGAAAGCATCTACGGCAGCCTGCTGCTGCACATCTGCTCCAGGTATCACCCGTATGTTAGCGGAGCTCGCTGCTCTCAGCTGCCCGGCTGTATTATGCTGCAGCACGGTGACGATAATGGCCACGCCGATTACACTGCCGAGTGACTTCGCCATATTGGTTACCCCTGAAGCAATCCCCACCTTGTCTTCAGGAACGACCCTGATCGCCGAAGACATCACAGGCGCCATCGAGAGCCCCACCCCGAGGCCGGCCAGTGCGAGCCGGAGCATCACCGCGCCCAGTGTAGAGCCGGCGTGCAGCCCGCTCATTGAATAGGTGGCGCCGCCTATCAACACCATGCCTGCTGCGGCAAACCGGCTGCTGCCATATTTCGCAGACAGCGGTCCGGAAATGGCTGAGCTGGCGATGGAGCCGACTGCCATCATGGAGAGGACAAGGCCCGCCTTCAGCTCAGACACCCCCATCACCCGGGTAAGATAAAAGGAGGTCAGCAGCGAAACATTCATCAGCGCCGCACCCAGAATGATCATAGAAACCGATGTGCTGTTGAAGGCTCTGATCCTTAGCAATGACAAGGGCAGCATCGGCGCCTTCCCCTTGTACTGCGTAATAAAAAAGAACACCACAAGCAATACTCCCGCAGCCAGCAGCGCAAGGAAAATTCGTGAGCTCCAGCCGTAATCCTGCACTTTGATCAGAGCATATGTAAGGAAGAACATCCCTCCGGTGATCCCCAGGATCCCGGCGTAATCTATGGAACGGCCCGCTGTGTTATCCCGTGATTCCTTAATAAATATGGCCGTCAGCACAATACTCAGCAGCCCAAGCGGCACATTCACAAAAAAGATCCATTCCCAGCTCAGCTTCTGTGTCAGAATCCCGCCAAGCGCCGGACCGCTTGCAGCCGCCACCCCGGAGATGGCACCCCAGATGCCGATAATCAGGCCGTGCATTTCTTTGGGAAAGGTTGTTGTGGTCAGCGGAATCGTGACCGGCACAATCACCGCACCGGCCAATCCCTGAATGACTCTAAGTGCAATTAGCATGCCGAGCGAAGTAGAGAAACCCGCCAGCAGGGAGCTCAGCGTAAACAGCGCCACTCCGATGAGGAACACCTTCTTCCGCCCGAATTGATCGGCCAGACGGGAGGCGGTGAGTATAAACACGGCGAATGCCAGGTTATAGCCGTTCATCACCCAGGAGACTTGTGATACACTTCCGCCGAAATGACGTGTCATCTCCGGCAGGGCAATATTAATAATCGTCGTATCCAGCAGCGCCATGAAAAACCCCAGGACTATTGCCGTAAAAGATAACGCTCTGCGTGTTCTAAGGCCCATCTCCATCACCCTTCAAAATATGAAATAAAGTTCATATTCGCATTATATGAACCAAAGTTCACATTTGTCAATCACAAAAAATGAACCCTGGTTCAACTTTTATTGACAGCTCAAAACTGCTCCTCTAGAATTTGTACTATAAGGGGGACCTTAAGACATGGGTGAAATCGAGGACAAGGTTAGAACTCCGCAGCAGGAGCGCAGTATCAGAACTAAGGAAGCCATTATCAAGGCGGCAATGAAGCTATTCTCGGACAAGGGCTTTCATCAGACCAATACCAAGGAAATCGCTGCGGCGGCCGGGGTATCCACAGGCAGCTTCTATTCCTATTTTATTGATAAAAGAGCCATATTCATCGACGTTCTCCATATGTACGGCGATGACCTTCTAGCCAGGATTGATGCTTCAATGTCAGAGATTAATTTCGAAACGATCGGCCGCTCCGAGCTGATTCTGCATCTGATAGACACCCTTCTGCTCTCGCATAAGGCGTTTATCGGATATCATAAAGATCTGAGCATCATGTACCACAGTGATGAGGTCATCAAGCAGCTGATGGATGCCCAGTATGAAACAGGCCGGCTCAGAACGCTTAAGTACCTGCAAATGGGTCAGGATGAATTGAAGACTGAAGACGTGGAGGCAGCTTCCGTGATTGTGTTCGAAGCGGTGAGCGCCATCGTCGATGTCATCTCCTTCTCCCCGCAGCGGATCGCCGTGGACCGGTTGAAGTCGGAGCTGGTCAATATGATTGTCCATTATCTGTACAAGTAGCGCCATCGTTACTCTCGTGCTAACACATCTCTGCCCGCTGATTCAGCCGGTGCAAACCTGCATTGTTGTACTTTACTTCTCACAAAGGTTTGTCCAAATTTCCCGGTACAAGCCGCAAAAAAGAGCAAGCCGGCGGAAACTCCCGCAGCTTGCTCTTTTGCATTCAAACCCTTCGGATCACCGTTTATCCTTCCAGAAATTCACCGGCTCCATATCTTTCGTAATGACTTGGAAGGTGTAGCCTTCCTTCTTAAGCGCTTCTAGCAGACGCGGCAGCACCTTGAGGGTGGCCTTCTGATCATGCATTAGAATAACCGGATTCGTCTTCGACTTCTTCAGCGTGCGAACCTGCCCCATTACTGTATTGTAGATCTTGTCACTGTCCTCTTTGTATCTCCAGTCATTCGAGTCCACATTCCAGTCCCAGAGATGATAGCCTTGTCCAAGCACCTTATCCCGGAAAGACTTGGTGAAATAGGGCTTGCTGCCATAAGGCGGCCGGATTAGCGATGTAGTAGCGCCCGTCAGTTTCTTGAGGACAGCATTGTCACCCGACATTTCCGCAAGCGCCGCAGCCGGGGAAGCGTAGAATTTCTCCTTACGGTGTGTCATGCCATGAAGCCCCAGGCCGTAGTCTTCCTTCACAATCCGCTTCACCTGGTTAGGATATTTGCTCATGTTATTTCCCAGCATGAAGAAGGTTGCCTGCACCTCATACTTACTTAAGATATCCAGCAGTTGGGAAGTCGTCGCCGACGGCCCGTCATCAAAAGTAAGATACACGGTTTGTCCCGGCTTGCCGGGTTCAGCGGATGGTTCAGGCTCCGCCGGGGCTGTCTCCACAGGTTTCAGTTCAGCTGCATACTTGGTGACATAGGCTTCATCTGTAAGTCCGGCTGAGCCGTCCTTCACCCGGAGTAAATATTTATCCCCCGCAAAGGATATGATATACCCAAGATACCCGCTTACTTTCAGCGGAACCATAAGTTTACCGTCCTGCAAAAAAGTGCTCACAGGCACCACTGTACCATCTTTGAGCACAGCGCCGGCATCGCCCTGCAAAGTCAGCGACCCGGAGCCGCCCGACACCAGAACTCCGTCGGTTAGACCGGTAAGCGTCCATTTTAATTCATCGGCCAGAGCACGCAGCGGGACATAATAAGTGCCTTTTACAGACACGGCTTCTATACCGCTCAATTTATCGTTGATCCCGAGCTTCAGTACATTAGTCTTACCTTCAGCGTTAGCAGGGATCTGTACAAGACCCGTAACCAGGAATAAAGAGAGGAATAACAGCATTATTTTTTTAATGGGCACAGCAGCAATCTCCAATCTATGTATATTTGTCTATTACTTTATCACACATAGATATAACGTAATTTGAGAGATTGTAACCGCAAGCTAAAATATTGTCACCCTTTTTGCAATGATAAAATGAATATTCAGCTTTTTTTCTGAAATACGACAATTCTCATCGAATGCTGTCACAGCAGGCCATAAGCGGTTCACTCACGTGTTTTTGACCCAAAATAATTGTGACAATATTAATAACAAATATGCAATCTTGAACAAAGTTTGAACAACCTTAAAATTAGCTTAAACTGCGCCGCTACAGTGATCTTTATCATACCCTTAAGTAGTTGTAACAATTTGATCACACATATTTAACTTGTTCGCCATTTTTAAGGACTTTTTTATCTATTTATACAAAATATGTATTTTGCATTATGGGTAAGTAATTCTTACTATAGATACAGGTTAAGTAGTACGCCCGTTTAATGAACGGCGAATGAAAAGTAGTATTGAAGGAAGGAGTTCTATATGAAAAAAAAGGGACCGTTATACGCTTTGTTTCTAAGCCTGATCCTTCTCCTGCCGGGATGCAGCTCGATCGCTGTTCTGAACCCGAAGGGGCCGTCTGCAAGGACGTTATCGGATACCATCATTCTCTCCATTGTTGTAATGCTTGGTGTTCTGGCAGTTGTCTACATCTTATATATCTTTGTACTGGTTAAGTACCGGGCGAAGAAGAGTAACGAGGGTTACATTCCTGAACACGAGGAGGGCAACAAGGTACTTGAAGCGATCTGGATTATTATCCCGATCATTATCGTCGCCTTCCTGTCAGTTGTAACCGTCAAGACAACTACCGAAGTCGAGAACGTGGCCGCGGACTATAAAGATCAGACACCGCTGGTCATTTACGCTTCATCCTCCAACTGGAAATGGCATTTCAGCTATCCGGAGGAAGGCATTGAAACGGTTAACTACGTGAATATGCCTGTGCATCGTGCAGTTGAATTCAGAATGTACTCATTCGGCACCATTACCAGCCTATGGATTCCACAGCTTGCCGGACAAAAGTACGCCATGAGTGACATGCTCACCACGCTTCACCTGTCAGCTGATACCGAAGGCTCTTATATTGGAAAGAATGCCAACTTCAGCGGTAAAGGCTTTGCCCACATGGAATTTGAAGCGCTTGTTATGAGCAGCAAGGATTACGACGAATGGGTGAATGACGTCAAGGAAACCGCGCCAGAGCTTACAGAGGATGAATTCAAAGGCCTGCTCGCCACGGACTTCCTCGGACGTAAAACCTATTCCTCGACCCACTTAGAGTTCAGTCCTCCCCCTGGAGACCACAGTGAACACATGAGTGGTAACGGAAGTGAAATGGACATGGACAACGGCAGTGAGGAGCATCAGGATAACAAAGAAATCCATCCTTCTCCTGTGCCGTCCAGCGGAACCGAATTTGACAGCGAACCTGATCCGGAAGTCGAACAGCCGCTGCCAAGCTCACCCGTAGATGCCGAGACTCATGAAGGCAACTAGCTCTGCAAGAGCTTAACGTAACACACTGAAAGGAGCCACCCTAATGGATTTAGACAAATTTAAGGTTCACGGCGAACCCTTGATATACGGAGCCATGGTCAGCATCGCACTTGCCACCATCGGGATTCTCGTCGGGCTTACCTATTTCAAGAAATGGGGATACCTCTGGCGTGAATGGCTTACTACTGTAGATCACAAAAAAATCGGTGTCATGTATATCCTCGCGGCGCTGCTCATGCTGTTCCGCGGCGGTGTGGACGCGATGATGATGCGTCTGCAGACGGCCGCGCCGGAAATGAAATTCCTCGATGCGCAGCATTACAATGAGGTATTTACCACGCATGGTCTAATCATGATCCTGTTCATGGCCATGCCGTTCATCATCGGTCTGATGAATGTGATCATACCGCTGCAGATCGGCGCGCGTGACGTCGCGTTCCCGCGGCTTAACGCCGTCAGCTTCTGGCTCTTCTTCATGGGGGCCATGCTGCTGAACATTTCCTTCGTTATCGGCGGATCGCCGGATGCCGGATGGTCAGCCTACTTCCCGCTGGCAAGTCTTGAATTCAGCCCGACAGTCGGTAACAACTACTACTCCCTGGCCCTGCAGATTTCCGGTATCGGGACGCTGATTACAGGGGTCAACTTTATTGTAACGATTCTCAAAATGCGTGCACCGGGCATGAAGCTGATGAAGATGCCGATGTTCACCTGGTCCGTACTCATCACCAACGTCATTATCGTCTTCGCCTTCCCGGTACTTACTGTTGCGCTTGCGCTGATGATGTTCGACCGCCTGTTCGGCTCCCAGTTCTTCACGATGGCCAACGGCGGGATGGATATGCTCTGGGCCAATCTGTTCTGGGTATGGGGTCATCCGGAGGTCTATATCGTTATTCTGCCGGCCTTCGGTATTTATAGCGAAATTATTGCGACCTTCTCCAAAAAGAACCTGTACGGATATACCTCCATGGTATTCAGTATGCTGATTATCTCGCTCCTGTCCTTCCTCGTATGGGCTCACCATTTCTATACGATGGGTCAAGGCGCCATGGTCAACAGCTTCTTCTCGATTACCACAATGGCCATTGCCGTACCTACAGGGGTTAAAATATTCAACTGGCTGTTCACCCTGCGAAAAGGCAGGATTACCTTCACAACGCCAATGCTGTATACGCTCGCCTTTATTCCGATTTTCACCATCGGCGGGGTAACGGGTGTCATGCTCGCAATGGCCAGTGCCGATTACCAGTATCACAACACGATGTTCCTTGTGGCGCATTTCCACTATGTGCTCATTCCGGGTGCCGTGTTCGCCGTCATCGCCGGATTCCATTACTGGTTCCCTAAAGTGTTCGGTTTCCGCCTGAACGAACGGCTCGGTAAGCATTCCTTCTGGTGGATCGTGATTTCCTTCAACGTAACCTTCTTCCCGCTGTTCTTCCTGGGTCTGATGGGAATGACACGCCGGACGTATACCTATTCCGAGGAGTCAGGCTTTGGTCCGCTTAATATGCTGTCCTTCGTAGGGGCAGTCGGCCTGGCTATCGGATTCCTGCTGCTGGTCTACAATATTTACTGGAGCACACGTTATATGCCTAGAGACACAACAAGTGATCCATGGGATGGACGGACACTTGAATGGGCTACACATAGCCCGATGCCGATCTACAACTTCGCCATTGTACCTACTGTGCAGACCCGCGATGCCTTGTGGTCCGCGAAGCAGGACAATATTCCGCTCTATGATGACACAAAAATAACCAAGATCCATATGCCTAGCAATACCGGCAAGCCGTTCATTCTGGGCGTAATCTTCTTCATCCTGGGATTCGCCCTGGTATTCAGCCTATGGATTCCGGCTATCCTCTCGGGTATCGGTGTCATTGTCATGCTGGCCTTCATGTCCTTCGACCGTGACCACGGCTACTATATTTCGGCTGAAGAGGTTATCGCTACAGAAAAGAAATTGAAGCGGGGTGAGATTGTATGAAAATAGATGCATCCAAGCCGCTCGAATATTCAACGGAAGAGAACAGTAACAAGATCTTCGGCTTCTGGGTCTTTCTCGGAGCTGAAATCCCTCTCTTCGCTACATTGTTTACTGTATATTTCGTAATGGTCAACCGTTTCGCCAGCGGCCCGAGCGGCAGCGAGCTATTTGAAATCGGCCCTGTGCTGGTTGAAACCTTCCTGCTGCTGTCGAGCTCATTCACAATAGGTCTGGCTATCCATGCCATGCGGCATGGTTATAAGAAAGCGATGATGGTCTTCATGGCCCTTACGCTGCTTATGGGCCTCGGCTTTATCGGTATTGAAATCGATGAGTTCTTCACTTACGTGCATGAGGGTGCGACACTGCAAACCAGCGGTTTCCTCTCCAGTCTGTTCGTACTGCTCGGAACGCATGGTGCCCACGTCAGCTTCGGCTTCCTGTGGGGAGCGGGAATCATGATTCAGCTGTGGCGCCACGGCATCACACCGGCCACCGCCAACAAAGCTTTTATCTTCTCCTTGTTCTGGCATTTCCTGGACGTTGTCTGGATCTTTATCTTCAGCTTCGTCTACCTGAAAGGACTGATGTGACATGATGAAGCAACTGTTCCCAATTCGCCATGTGATGGGTTATCTGGCCTCTCTGGTCCTTTCTGCCGCTGCGCTGATTGTCATCTACGGAGATCTCTCCTCCGGGGCCAATATGGCCGTGCTGCTGATTACAGCGCTTATCCAGGCCTCTCTGCAGCTGTTTGTATTCATGCACATCGGGGAATCGGCCGACTCCAAGAAAGAGCTGTACATCAACATCGCCTATGCACTGTTCGTGGGTCTGGTTACCATCTTCGGAACCCTGTTCATCTTCGTGTGGGGCTGGTACTCTTAAACTTTATGAGGGGCGGGAACGCCCCTTCCACGCAGCATAATAAAAGCGGTCCGTCTCCGGTATGTTCCGGGACGGGCCGCTTTTTTGGTGCAATACATGAATCAATATTGATGGGGTCGTAACTGCGGTGAAGGTTTGAACTTCCCCACCGTCACTTCCATCTTGTATTGTCCCTTCAAGTCCGAAAGCTAAAAATATCTAATACTTCAACTGAACCACACTGCTGCTGCTCTCATCCCCGCTCCACTCGGTATATGCCAGTTGCTTGCCCGAAGGGCTCCAGGAGGTCGTCAGGTTCCCTGTATCGTCTGCAACCTTGGCAGGCTTACCTGATTCCAGGTCATAGACATAGAGAGCAGCAGAGGCCGTACCGTTCCCGTCAGCTGACATGCTGTAGGCAATCATCCGCTGGTCCGGCGACCAGGAGATACCGCCAAGCTCCGCGCCTTCCACGATTATTTTCTGATTCCCCCCGTCTGTATCAGTGAGGAGAAGCGTTTGGCCAGATTCCTGATATTGCAGGATCAGCAATTGATCTCCTTCCGGTGAAGGGATTACGTTGCCGATACGGCCAATTTTCAGATCCGCCTTTTGCTTTGTATTCAGATCCAGCGTTTTCAAGGATTCATTGCTATTGGTAGTGTAATAAATCTTATCTTGGATTTGCCGGACAACAATCAGGCCTTCGCCGCCTAGTCCCTCCACAGCAGCGATCTTGCCGGAAGTATTTGCTGTAAAGGCACCGCCGCTGTATGCAGCTCCTATAACGGTATCATCTTCAGCCCACCGGGCGCTCTTAGCTCCTGCAATATCACCGCCTGTGATGCTGAATGTTTTCTTGGAACCTAAATCCATCACATGGTAGGAAGGATCACCTAAGGAGAATTCGCTGTATAGCAGATACCTGTTATCGGACGACAAGGCAGCGTCACCCAGAAACACATTTTCCTGTTCCTTGATCAATTCGTATTCCTTGGTATCCAGGTGGTAGAAATACAGGCTTTTGGGCAAAGCCCCAGCCAGCTCCACCAGACTCATTGTGCCAAACTTGTCGTTCTCCTTAGACACTACAACCGTATCTTCATCCATCCAGTCAGAAATTACTATATTCTCATAATGCCCGATCTCCCCCGCCGTTACCCCAGGCCCGGCAGCTTCCCGGGGTGGTTCGGCAGATTTGACGGGTTCAGCCGTTGGGGCAGGTTCGGTTGGTGTGCCCGCGCCCGCCGCGCTGTTCCCCGGCTCTTGGACAACGGTGTTATTTCCGTCCTGCCCTGCACTGCAGGCAATAAGTGTACTCATGAATACCGGAACTAGGGCCAGTTTGAATTTCGGGGTTCTCATCCTGTGAATCGCCTCCTTGAATTCAGGTTTATAACCCGGAATGAACCTGGAATTGTAGAATCGCGCTCAAGGCGCCCATCCTTTTCCTTAGCAATACCCCGGAGCTACTCTCCCAGTAACATTTAAGACGCGAGCAGTAAGCCGTATGTTGCAGGAAACTGCTTGCTGTTGTAAGGCCGGATGACCTTAATCATTCAAAAAAAGCCTTGTTCAGCTGCAGATAACAGGAAACTCTCTGCTATCATTTGCCGAACAAGGCTTCAGTACTTCCTATAGCTTGAACCGGGCCAGATGCTTCTGCAGATCCTCGGCCAATGTGGCGAGGTACTGGGCAGAGGAAGACATCTCCCCCATAGCGGTTAGCTGCTGCTCACTCGCTGCGCTTGTATCCTGAATATCACCGGCGCCTTTACGCGAGATTTCATCCACCTGGGCCATCGCCTGGGTTACGCCCTCCGATTCCTGGGCGACATGTCCGATAACCTCCGTAATCAATTCCATCTGCTCGCTGGCTGCTTGAATAGAGGTCTGTATCTCAGTAAATGCGGCGGAGACCACTTCGCTCTGCGCTACGCCATGGGAGACAATCCCGGAGCCCAGCTCCATGGATTCCACTGCACTTTCAGTCTGCTTGCGGATATGGGTAATAATCTCCGTAATCTGCAGCGAGCTTCTTCCGGTAGCTTCTGCAAGCTTGCGGATTTCACCCGCAACCACAGCAAAGCCCCGCCCATGTTCTCCCGCTCTGGCCGCTTCAATAGAGGCATTCAGTGACAGCAGATTAGTCTGGGTAGCAATGTCATTAATGGTTGTGATGATCGTGTTAATCTCTTCGGACAGACTGCCCAGACTTCCGACAATACTCTGGCTTGCCGATACACTGGAGTCAATCTCCCGCATTTGGGTCAGAATCCGTTCAACCGCTTCGGCACCCCGGTCCGTTGATAAGGCAGCCTGTTGCATCAGACCGTTCATTTCATTGCCGCTGTGCCGGGCCTCGGTAATATCATACGTCATCGTCCGGACAGACCGGGCGGTACGTGCGATGCTCTCGGCCTGCACATCGAATCCGGCAGCGATTTCACTTGAGGTCTCGGCGATCATCTGGGATGCATGCGCCGTCTGTTCTGCACTGGCGCTCATCTCCTCTGAGGAAGCCGACAGAATCTCGGCACTCTCGGAAACTCCGCGCATCATATTCTGGAGACCTTCCAGCATTGTATTAAACGAAATGTTAATCTGGCCGATTTCATCCTTCGACTGATAGGAGGCAGCGGCAGTCAAATCCCCACCCTCTGCGCGCTTCATCAGCTGCTGCAGTTCCTTAAGCGGTTTCGTAATCAACCGGGTAATCATGATGCTGATCACAATACTCAGAACCCAGGCAACGGTAATCAGAATGCCGCTTAAAGTGATGGAGCTCTTGGCACTTGCTACAGTGTCCTCATTATGCGCGGATGCATCCTCTACAAACAGAGCTGCAGTATCCTCCAGCAGTTTAACCATCGTCCGGCGCGATTCACTGAATGCTCCACCCGAGAAAACCTGATAACCTTCATCATTCAGACTATTATCGGCAAGATGGATGATATTATCACGCTGGGAGCGGTAGTCCGGCAGGAGAAGCAGATATTCGTTGATATTAGCCGCGATTTTGTCATTGCTGAACTCAACCGTCTTGAGCTGTTCTATAAGTTCATTGTTCGTAGTGATATTCGTTTCAATAGCCGCCTTAAGCTCCTGACTCTTGGCAGCATCCCTGGTAATGAGATCCTCCAGCAGAAAAGATTCGATTGCCCGGTTATTCCCGCGGATCTCGGTAATGAGATAAATCGGCAGCAAATTCTGTTCGTAGGTCTCCCGGGACCTGTCCGCCATCCTGCTGGTGGTCATAATGCCTGTCGTCCCAATGCCTATAAGTAACACTACAATCACTGCAATCAGCAAAGTCATTTTATGCTTAATCTTCAGATGTCTCATTTCTTATAATCCCGCCTTCTCGATATCTTGCTGTACTGTATTTATCGGAGAATTAGGCCAAAATGTTGATAATACGCTGAAAAAAATGTCGAAAAATGAAAAATATTATCGTTTTATATGAACAAAGACCTATAAACATCTTTTCACTCTTGAAGCAGTCCATACTTCTTGCGAAATCTCTTCAGCACTTTAGTCCATCCTCCAGCCAGAATAGCCAGAAAGAAGACATTGGATATAGCATGGGCCAGGTCAAAATAAAAGCTGGCTCCATAGGTCGCTGCCACAAGCCCCCAGCTGAACGCATCCGGAAGACTGAGAATAACCCAGAGATTCATAATCCAGCCGAACAGGAATCCCCAGATAAAACCGAAGATCAGCAGCCCGGTCCGGTTCTTCATCCACCAGGTATTGCGCAGCCAGCCCGCCGTAAGTCCGGTCATCCCCCAGGCGAACATCTGCCATGGTGTCCAGGGGCCCTGGCCGAAGTAGATATTCGAGACCAGCGCCGCCACTGCACCGATGACGAACCCTGCCTCTGCCCCGAAGACATAAGCGGACAGAATGACAACGGCAGACACGGGCTTGACACTTGGCAATGCGGCAAAAGGAATCCGGCTGACCGCAGCAATAGCAGATAATACGGCCAGCAGTACCAGTTCTCGGGATGCCAGCTGGCGGCGCTCCAGACGGAGAAACATCGGCAGCAGCGCCGCCAGCAGCAGCACCAGGCTGAGCAGCATATAATGATGGTCTTTCAGCGCCGCTGTTAGCGCAAGGCCAGCCACAAATAATCCCAGAGCAATCAGCAGGGGTGCGCGGAACCGGACCATGTTTGAATCACATCCTCTATCGTCAATGCCTGCGGCAGTAAGTCCCGGACCATACGGTTGACTGTCGTAGTATAGAAGTAATTACTGCTGAAGAACTCTGCCGGCGCCCCTTCCGCTGTTATGCTGCCGTCAAACAGCAGCGCACAGCGGGAAGCATATTTAGCGGCAAACTCCACATCATGCGTTACGATCAGAATACTGGCCCCCTGCCCGCGCAGTTGCTGGAGCAGAGCAGCCAGCCTGTCTTTGGCTGCCGGGTCAAGCCCTTTAGTCGGCTCATCCAGCAGCAGGATATCCGGCTTCAGCAGCATCATCATAGCAAGCGCGGTCTGCTGCTGCTGCCCGCCGCTGAGATCATGCGGATGGCTCTGCAGTACCTCGCGGAGCCGGAAGACTTCCAGCAGGGCATCTATTTCCCGCCCGGCTTCTTCCAGGGATACCCCGGCATACTGCGCCATATGCTGCAGTTCCTCGGCCACAGTATCATAGCTGAAATAGAGCAGCGGATTCTGGGCCAGAAGCCCGGTTGTACTCCCCTTGGACAGCTCGGCCTTGCCGCGCTGCGGCTTCATCAGGCCGCTCAGTACATGCAGCAGGGTCGACTTCCCGGCACCGTTCCCGCCCATAACCGCCAGAAGCTCTCCCCGCTTCAGCGTTAGTGAGAGCTTCCTCAGCACCTCCCGGCCTTCCTTGTCGTAGCGGAAGGTAAGCTCCCGGCAGCTGAGCAGAATTTCTGCGGAGGATGCAGGAAGGTTCACGGGTGAATCCGGCCCGCCCGGGCCGAAGGCTCCAGGTGGATAAGTAACGGGAGCAGCGGCTGAATTGTAGGGAGTGCCAGTATCCGGAGCTAGTGTAGACCGTTCGCGGGAGACGTTAACAGATGGTCCTGAAGAGTGTACAGCGGGGTCTGCGCCGGAATAAGCAGGCACAATGTCACCGGCGACTGTACCGGATACTCCTGGTGCAGCTATAGCCGCTGTATTTACGCTGGGATTAGCGGCATTCACTCCCGCTCCAGCAGTCAGAGAATACAGCCAGCGTTTGCCCTCGCGCACAGTCAGCGGGATATTCTCCGGCGCGGCTGTCTCCGCTTCCGTTGACAGCGCCAGATATAGCCGCGAAGCTGCCGGCAGATAAGCCTGACGCGAGGCGAATTCCGCACCTCCGGCAAGCTGGGCGAAAGCACGCGGACCTGCATCTGCCACCAGCCTGCCGCCCTCCAGCATCAGCACACGGTCGGCCAACGGCAGCACCTCCTCCAGCCGGTGTTCGCTGATGATTACCGTCACTGACATTTCCTCGTTCAGCCGCTGCAGCGCCATAATGAATTCCCGGGCAGCTACAGGGTCAAGCTGTGAGGTCGGCTCATCCAGCAGCAGCACCTTGGGCTGAAGCAGCAGCACCGAGGCCAGATTGAGCAGCTGCTTTTGCCCGCCGGACAGCTCATGCACGGATTGGTAGAGCAGCGGCTCCAGCCCGAATAATCCACAGATCTCAGCCAGCCGGGTACGCATCACTACAGGCGGTATCCCCAGATTCTCCATAGAGAAGGCCAGCTCATGCCAGACGGTATCCATCACGATCTGCGCATCCGGGTTCTGGAAGACCATTCCGATCTCCCCTGCGGCAACGGCTGCCGGAAGATCGGGCAGGGGCTGCCCTTTAAATGTCAGGCTTCCGCTGAACATGCCTACCGGGGCAAGCTCGCGTTTCAGATGGCGCAGCAGTGTCGTTTTGCCGCCGCCTGACGGACCGCAGAGCACTACGAATTCGCCTTCTTCTATAGTGAACGAGAGCTCATGGAGCGAGTCTCTGTCTTCTTCAGGATAGCGGAAGGATACTTGTTCCGCTTTGAGGATCTCCATAACCATTTCTCCTTTCCTTCAAGACCTGCAGGGAGCAGGACGAACAAACAGAAGCTGCCGTACATCACGGCATCCTGCCAGCTCAAATCCATACTCCTCATCCGGGGATAAATCTCCAGCGTACCGTAGCCCTGCAGCCACAAGAACAGTACAATCATTCCACTGACTGTCAGTACCAGCAGAAGCAGCTTATCCTGCCGATCCGGCTTGTATATACTGTACGTGCTGCGTTTGGCAACCCCGTAGCCGCGGGCCGTCATGGAATCTCCGGTCTGCAGCGCTTCCTCCAGCGACCAGGTGAGCAGCACCTTCAGCAGCGTCATGCCGTCTTGCATCCGCTTGCGCAGGCTTCCTGTGCGGACATCCACCCCGCGCAGGCGCTGGATCAGGGTAATCTGGCGCAGCCGCCGCTGGAATAAGGGGACGAACCGGAGCGCCATCAGTGTAAGTAATGCCGTTCTGGGCGCAGCTGCGGCGAACAGGTACATGAATTTATCTGTCGTTACCGTGTAATTGTATGAAATGAACCAGATGAAGATTGTCAGCAGTACGGTCATCATTATAAGTCCGTACAGCACAGCCTCCAGCGTAATCGGCTGGTCCAGCCAGTACAAAAGGATATGCGCCCCCCTGTGCGAGAACAGCGGATTCAGCACTGCAACCGATACCGCCATCAGGAGCATAAAAGGCAGACCGCGCAGCAGCGCCTTCCCCTGGCCCTGCAGCAGCAGCAACGCCAGCAGACCTGCTATTTCCGTGACCAGAAACAACGGATGAAGCCCCAGCAGGGCGAACAGCAGCAGCCCGGCATAATACAGCAGGGCTACAGCAGGATGCATGGACCCGAAGCCGCTGTTCATGGCGCCGCTGCCCCGATATCCTTGCCAAGATCAAGCGTATACAGCCACTCAACCGTATCTCCGGGCTTCATAACCCAGCTGCCGGAAGCCTTGGACGGAAATTCTCCGTTCACCTTATACATCCAGCCGCTCTCTGCCCCGTGATCATATTCGTACAGATTATCAATACCCTCCACATAGGCAAAGGTTTTGCTGCCCTGATATTCCATCTGGATCTTGTGCTGGCGGGTAATCCGCCGCAGCAGCTCCAGCGCAGTCTCATTCTTCTCTATTTCATAAGCCGCCGGGGCCAGAATAACGCCGTGCTCCTCATCTCCAGTAATGGAGAGAGTCACCGTATTCACCGGCGTGGCGGTAGCAGCTGAAGCTGGCGCGGCTGGCTTGGCGGTAGCCGCCGGGGCTGGCGCGGCTGGCTTGGCGGTAGCCGCCGGGGCTGGCGCGGCTGGCTTGCTGGTAGCCGCCGGGGCTGGCACGGCTGGCTTGGCGGTGGCCGCCGGGGCTGGCGCGGCTGGCTTGCTGGTGGCCGCCGGGGATTGTGCGGCGGCACTGCCCGTGGCCGCCGGGGCTGGCGCGGCGGCACCGGTGTGGCCGGGCGCCGGCGCGGTTGCAGCCGGCACCGGGGCTTGCGTAACGGGAGCTTGCTCCGTTACGCCGGGGGCGGCTCCGGCTGGCGCTGCGCCGGAGCTGGAAGCTGCCATGCCGTCCGCCGGGGCGGAGGGTATGGCAGTGCCCTCAGGCCGCGGCGTCTGCGCGGCCTGGGAACTGGCGGGCGGCACAGGCCCGCCGCCTGCGTAATCCGGCTGCGCCTTGGAGCAGCCGGCGAGCAGCAGGACAAGCAGGAGCAGGAGCAGCGGATAGAGCCTCGACCTTCTTGATTTCAATAGACTGAACATTTCCTCGAGCACCTCCACAAAAGGGAAAAGAACGGGGGCAGTCAGCCTGTTCCCCGTTCCGTTCAAACACCTTATGATTTCTTAGTGTGACATGAAACAAACTAATCCTGAGCAAAGCACCGTCAGCCAGCCCCTTGGCCGCTGAGCATCCGTCCCGCAACCTGCAGGAGCTTCTCTATCAGCAATCAACCTCTTTGAATACTGGCTGGCACCATACTCTCAGTTTCACCTGCTGTAGCTTCATCAGCATCATTTGCTCTAGCTTAATTAACTAGCTGCAGTAGCCTCGCCTTCCCTAGCGAAACTCCGCAAAATATCCCAACACCGGAACAGTAACTGGATTTTCGGCACTTATTTATGCTATACGGACTTCACTGCCGATTCTAGTTGGATTAATGGCACTTAATTCTGCCCCTAGCCGGGTCATTCACTAATTCAAGCGAGATTAAGTGTTGTTTTTCCAACTACGCCGCCATATCGGGAGATTCACCGGGAATTAAGTGGCATTTATCCACTTGTATATCCCGCCCGCACTTTCGCTTTAGACTGCTTCATGCAAAATCTTGCAGATAATACAACTTAGCTTCCTAATCCCTAAAGGGTTCGGGCAGATTATTGTATGAAATACAAGAATTATCCCGCTACACCCCTTGTCGGAAGAGGAATGCTGCCTTTCGTAGAACAATTTTCGAATATAGCCGGGATCGTGATGGAAATGTTGTATTATGGGCATGATTTCCAACAGGCAATCGAACTCACACCTCAAAAGCGGGTTGAAATCGTGAAATTCTTGCGCCAGCAGCCTTGAAAATCAAATTAAACTGTGGTGAAGACTAAGCATTATATTCATAGCTTAAGTTCAGCATATATAGCATTTTTCTCTACATGTGCGCAGGATCAAGGCATATCTGAAGATGCGTCTATAAGGAGAATAGCTGGTGTAACCCATCATCCTTCAAAGCTCACCTAAGGCAATCTAACCGCTACAGCAGCGGCCATTTCTCTGGTTACAGCAGTGGCAGGAGCGAATTCGCCGCCGGTACCGCTCATAATTCCAAGTCCGGTTACAGTACGTACCGCCGTTAATGCATAGGCGCTGATCTGGTCTTCATCAGTGAATTTCCCGGTTCCGGCTGCTGCCGAAGCTTCGTCCAGCTTCAAGGCTCTCACGATCATTACAGCCATATCCTGGCGGGTAACGGGGCCGTCCGGTTTGAAGTCTGTGCCTGTTACTCCGCTGACCATTCCCAGTTCCTTCGCTTTGTTCACTGCTCCATAATACCACGCATCCGCCTTAACATCACTGAAACTCTGGGTTGACGATGCCGCAGACGGCTCATTTCCAGTCAATCTCAGCAGCAGTGCCGCAAATTCAGCGCGGGTAATATTCTGCTTCGGTGCGAACACGAGGCTGCTCTCACTGACGCCGTCCATCAGCTTGCGGTCATAGGCCGTATACACGGACTCCAGCGCCCAAGGCGAGATTGACTTCACATCGGTAAAAGCAACACGGTTAGCCGCAGCAGAAGCCACGGTCAGCGGCTGCGAATAGCGGACTACCGCAGGTGTGCTGTCCTTGAGATATCCGGTAACGGTAATTGTATATTTATTCGCTGGCAGGCCGCCGGCAACAACAGCTGAACCCGCAGCATCCGTAACAGCAGTTTTACCGCTGATAGATACCTGAACCCCTGCGGCTGCTGAGGATACCGGGTCGGAAGTGAAGGTCGCTTCATTCCATACCCACTGCTTTTGAGTTACTTTTACAGTAATATCTTGTCCAGGCTGCGGCTGTGCAGGGGAGACCGTCACGGACTCTACCACCTGTGTGTTATCCCCGCCATAATAGACAAGCACGCGGTCATTCTCCGCAAGAAGGAAATCACCCATGCCTACACTTGGATAAATCCATGCTCCACCACGCGCTACAACATACATCCATCCGTCATAGCCGCCAAAAGCACCTGCAGTCACGCCGCCAATTCCCGTCACATAATTACCCGCTTCATTGACCAGGGCCACCTTCTTCGCCGCCGCTGCCTTCTCCAGGGCTTGAAGTACATTTCCAGCATATACAGTGCCTTCTGCCAGGGTTCCATTAGGGCCCTCAATGGCAACAGACACACTAACCTGAGGACTTTTCACAGGTGAATTGCTAAGATCATAGAGCTTGCTGCCTGTGCTGAAAAGCTTGTAAGCTACCAATGCTTCCAGCGCCTGCTCTGTCGAGAGCTGATTGTAGCTTCCGCCCGCTGTATGAGCGAACCCGCCGCCTGCTGCACTGAAGCTAAGGAGCTTACTGACAAGGTTCACATTGTTTGCGGTATACTCCGCTCCTGCCGGGTCAATCCCAAAGGAAGACAGTCCAATAATGGCTTGAGCGACACTCTCGCTACTGTCACCATAGCCGCCGTTCTTGTCCTGTGCAGTCGCCAGCCAGGCTGCCGCCCGCTGACCCGCGGTATTGGCTGCCGGATCATCCTTATGTCCTGCCAGCACCGTAAGCACCATCGCTGTCATGTCCGGATCACTAGCCCCCGTAGTCAGGGTGAAGCCTCCGTCAGTATTCTGTTTGGACAGGATCTCAGCCAGCAGTTTCGCCGGCGTCCATTTGGCATTGTCAGGCATAGTATAAGTTCCGGAATCAAGCGCCAGCAGTACGTAGGCTGCGTTGTTCAGCGTCTGGCCGGTAATTTTATCGTTATTGTAGAGCTTCTCAATCAGGTTGTAGCCGGCGACATCTGCCGGATTCCCGCCAAGCGCCCTTACCGCAAGCGTAATCCGCGCATATTCCGTAGCTCTGGCGTAAACACCCTTGGCTGCGGCTACTTTACTCTCAAGCGCCTTTAAATAACTATCCGGAACCTTGTAGCCCGCCTGCGCAAGGCCGATGGCCTGCCAGTCGGACTGGACTCCGGCCTTCAGCACAAACTCCGAAGTGGCATAGACTGCCTCAGCTACATTAACTGCTGTGCCTGCCGGTTGAGCTGAGGCTGTATTCGCGGCATTCAAGCTTAACTGGGCTGATGCGGTATCACTCTGGGCAAAAGCCTGTCCTGCCGGAGCCACGGATGCCCCCAGAACCGCGAACATCATGACAACGATCAGACCCAGCCGGATAAACTTAGATGATAGATTGTTCTTCATTGCTTGACCTCTTTCTGTGAATAGAATGGTATAGATGAATCCTGCGTCCTCCGCTGATGCGGGTGCAACATAAAGACCGCCCTGTACAGGGCGGCCGGGGAAGGATATAATACATGCGGCTGAAATGAGGATTCCCTACACACAGCCCCTGCTTATATTTGCACCTGTTCCGCATTCTTACCCCCGAAGAATAGAAACAACAACGAAAAAGGCAGGTCTCCTGGCTTACGCATCATTGCTTCCCCCGCCTTCCCATCCGATCATCAGACAGTGGCTTCTCAGGAGTCGCTCCGCATTTACAGTGGCGGGACCGCACCGGACTTACACCGGCCTTCCCTTTTAAGCAGATTACTCTCGTAGAACCGGCATGGCTATCTGTTGCATGACAGCGCCTATTTCTACGGAAATCCGCACCTTTTTCCAAAGCTTATTAAATTTTAATATTCTCAAACAATCATATCTACTATTCCCCTGTATGTCTATAGACAAGCTGCTTCAATTATAGGCAGACCCTGCCCCTTCCACACAAAAAAGCCTGAACAACACTTGCCGCATTCTCCCGGCATATCGTGCTGTTCAGGACTTAAATAGTGATTCTTCCGCTTCCGGCAAGAGCCAGAAGCTTGTTGATTGTATTATGTACAACAGAATGGGAATAAAAGACGGCGATAAGGCATTCTGCTGTATTTCATACAATTGATTGTGGAATATACCCCTGATAGGCTCAGAAATCCGGAATCTAATGCATCAAATACAATAGAACGCATAATAGGGCTGATTATTCCGGATTTGAGTGTATAAAATACAATGACCCCTCTGCCAACTTTGGCGGCAGCACCGTTGATGAAATGCCGGACTTCTCTTACATCCGGCTTCGCCAATTCAGGCTCTCACTCAATCATTCCGCATCCGTGTCCGGGCTGGCGGAAGGAGTGGGGTCGGTGCCGGGTGTAGTCTCCGGAGTAGTGCTCGGGGTACTTCCCGGAATGCTCCCCGGACTAGCCTGTAGCTTCAGCGTATAGATTCCGGCGGTGATCATATCATCCGCGGCCAGCTTCGCGCCAGGCTCCAGCTCCACCGTCACTTCATATACGCGCGCAGGGATTCCTGCGCCCGATGCACCCGCTGCCGGGGAGGCCTCGGCTGCTTCCCCGTTCGCGCCGCCGTCAACCCCGGCGCCTGCCTCACCAGTGCCGCCGCTATTCCCAGCGGCGGCATTTCCACTCGTGCCGCCGTCATTCCCTGCGCCTGCTTCACCAGTACCGCCGCTATTTCCAGCGGCCCCATCTCCGCCGCCGTCAGTCCCCACGGCTCCCTCATCAGAGCCGCCGTCAACTCCGGCGGCCAGGCAACTGCTCGCAGTTGCTACAACCTTGTAAGTGTCCGCAACGTTATTACCGGACATCACAATGATCTCCGCCGGGTTGAAGGCGGAGCAGTCCGCCACAGCGGCAAAGCTGAACACCAGCTTGACGCCTGCTTCGTCGCTGCTTGCATCCCCGCCAGCATTCCCAGTGCCTTCCGTTCCGCCGCTTTCACCCCCGCCTGCGTTCCCGGCGCCTTCCGTTCCGCCGCCTTCACCCCCGCCAGCGTTCCCGGTACCTTCTGTTCTACCGTTTTCGGCCCCAGTGCCCGTCCCGGCACCTGCCACTCCGCTGCCAACCAGCCGTACAGAGACAGGGGCTTGAACTTGCCCATCCGAATTCTTGATATCGCCCCGAACCGGGCTCACCGTCGGCTGCGGTGCAGCGGTATCCGCATCCGGCCGCAGCCAACTGATGGCGATGATGGCGATGATCAGTACGATCCCAAGCACGCTGCCGGAGATCAGGATCTGAAATCGGCTGCGGCTGACCCACCGCGCCAGCGGCGAAGCCAGCTGGGAGCGGGCTTCATTGTAGACATTCTGCATGGCGGGCGTTGCGGCCGAGCTATAGCTTTTGCGGAAATCGCGGTTCTTGAACGCCTCGCGGTCGTTCTTCAGGAAATACTTCAGCACCGCCCGCCGGTAATTCGGCCACAGCTTCTTGCTCGAGATGGTGAACAGCCGGTTATGCTGCGACCAGGCCAGGAAACGGTAGACCGTTTCCTTATCATTGCCCGCTTTGCGCGCCACCAGCTCCAGCAGCGCATCGTAATCAAGCGGACCGCCCTCACGTTCACTGCTGTGGTAGAAGGCCAGCGGCAGCCGTTCGAACGGCTCGATGCTCCGCGACTCCTTCAGCCAGCGTCCTCCGAGCAGCTGTACATCATCCAGCTCCCGGGGAGACAGCCCGGCAAAGATCTCCTCGTCCGGCTTCTCCTCCCCGAACCAGCGGTAGGCAGCGCGCAGCGCATTCGCTTTACGCTTAGCGATTGCATCCAGCGGCGGCTGCCAGTCCGCCGTATCCCGGTAGCGCAGGAAGGAAATCTCCAGCAGCTGCTCCATCGTCAGCTCGTCCAGCGAGATCCGGTTCAGCAGGAAGCGGTCGGCAACGGTTCCCAGATCCTGCAGCAGTGACAGCGCTTCAGGATGCACACCGCCGCCTCTGCGGCGTTCTTTCTCCGCCTTCTGCACCGACTCATGAACCGATGCCACCGCCGCCACCGGATCATTGTCCCGCTGCAGCTTCTCCAGCAGATACTCCTTGACGGTATCGCGCACGAAAGCCTGCTGAAGCGCCTCCGGAAGGAAACGGCCCCAATGCGCCACGAACCGCAGGATATCCGCCGATTTCGGCGCGTCAGCCAGCCGGGATTCCATATAAGGCTCCAGCAGCGCTTTGCGGAATATAGGCTGGGCCAGCACTCTTTTGAAGAAGGCCGCACTAAGCTCATCGTTGCCCTCAATAATACCGTAAGCGGCAGCAAGCGCATCCTCACGTCCCGCCGACTGGCAGTTCAGCATCCCGTTGATGAAGTAATCCACAATTTTGACCCGGTAATTATGGCCAGGCAGTGCATAATACTCCTTGAACCACTCCAGAATCTCCGGCGCCGGTACCCCTTTTTTGCGGATCAGATCATACTCCCGGTCGAACCGCTCCAGGAACATATCATTCAGACGCACCCGGGATTCCAGCGCCCCCTCCGGCTTCAGATAGGACAGCAGGCCGCCGAGCACAGCATTCTTGTTCCCTGTATATAAATCTTCATCGCCTTGCTCAATCTCATAAAAGACAGCCAGCTCATTGTAGAGTGCCAGCGACAGCTTGCGGTCCACACTCTCACCAAGCAGCAGGGAGTCGGCGAATCTGGCGAAGTCTCTGAGACTCCCGCCCTTTTGCCCCAGCGTCTTCCAGGCCAGGTCTGCATACATCTGCCGGGACTCCCCGAAATCTGCATTCAGAATCCGCGCGCCTGCCAGATCAAAAATATAATCCTTCTCAATACTCCGGTCCCCCGGGCGCAGCGAGCCCTTCTCTACGAAGGTCAGGTGAATATATTTGCGGCTCTGCGGCTCTTTGGCATAAGTGATCACTCCCAGCCTGCGGCGGAAGTCATGCGGCAATGCAGCATAGAGAACCTCCGTCAGCTCCACCGCACGCTGCGACAACTCACTGATCGGTACATCCAGCGCCACATAAATCTTCTTCTTGCCGGCTACAGACAGCATGACCGCCTGCAGCAGGGCTTTGAACAGCTGTTCTGTGAAACCGAGACTGCCGAGCACAGCCAGCGGGTCAGCTGCCCCTTCACGCGGCTCCACCGGGATATCTGCCAGCTCAGGCAAGGTCCCGCCCGGCTCTCCTTCATAACTCCGGGCGAAGCCGGCATGCAGCCATTCCCCGTACCCCTCCACAATCTCCTCCGAGCGGATAGGCGGAACCACGAAATTATGGGCAAAAAAAGCGCTCCGCTGCCCCGTGAAATCCGCCGCCAAATAGCGGCTCAGGCCAATCACTGTCTCATTGCTCTCCGTATGGAACAGATGCAGCGCGGCAGGGTACAGCTCCTCATCCTTCTCACCCCGTGCCGCGAGCTCGGCCGGAGCATCGTAGAGGCAGAAGGGATGCAGTATTTTTTTGACAAAATTATTGTCGAGACTCTCCGATTTCGCTACCGTATCGAATCCCTCTGTCGCCCGGTAAACGCCGCGGCGCTCGCGCGTATACATCTGCTGGGTGATCATGGACCCTGAAAATCTGTTCACGGCCCGTCGCTCCCCTCAATATAGTTCAGCTTGTGCAGCAGCCAGATAAACGGCTCGTCCACACGGATCGGGCTGACCACACCCTCTATCCTTTGATTGACCGGATTGCTGCCCAGCGCAGATACCGCGAAGTAACCGGTGTTGGCAAAGTACACATCCATCGTGTCCTTGAACGGTCGGTCGACCTTCTCGATAAAGCGGCGGATTTCACCGTCAATGTTGTGGAACTCGTCCAGATTCAGCGTGTTGCGGTGCACATAGTTATTGAACACGTTGCTGTTGGACTTGATGTAATCGCCGTCTTCATCCTTGAGTGAGTGCAGCATGTCGCTTTTGGCCAGTACAATGGCCGTTGGAATATTGGTCTTGCTCTTCTCCTGATAAGCGATGAAGTCGCCGAACATGGTCAGCACCACATCGCGCGGCTCATCGTACTGCGACACCCACTCGCCCGGACGGTCACCGAAGTTGATGCGGATTTTCTCGCGGATGGAGCGGATCTGCAGCGGATCGACCATGAACAGAATGCCTGCGGAGTTCTTGATATGCTGGCCGTGCAAGCCCAGATAGTCCTGATCGACCATCCCTTCACCGGCAACATCGAAGAACACCAGCGTCAGTGGAGGCTTGGATTCATCCTTGAATACGAACTGGAAAATGAACGGCTCCTGCATCTTCTCCTTCTGGGTAGAAGCGAGCAGATCTCCCCGCTCGAACAGCGGCTCTTCGTATAGTGTGCGGAATTTGCGGCTGATCTCGGCATTCAGCGGCATACAGGCGGCGTCAAAATGCCCCGCAGTCGTATGCTGCAGCGTGTGAATCAGCGAGGTCATATACACCGACTTCCCGACCTGGGAAGCGCCGATAATCGAGATAATATTGCTCGGCACCTTGCCGGCAGTTACAGGCAGCTCATTATGGCAGGACGGACATAGCCGTCTGCGGGTCAGCACGCCATAGCGGTCGGTGATGCCGGTCAGCACATGGTCCGTATAATGATGATACTCCTCCGGAATATCCGCCGGATTCAGAATCGCTTCCATATCGTCTACCGTATCCAGGCCGAAGCGCTCACGGTACTTATTCAGCAGATCATCTTCGCCCAGCGCATAATTCTCGTCATCCTCACGGCTGTGCATGGCCCGGAATACCACTTCCTCCGGCTCGAACCTCGAGAAGCAGTAAGGGCAGACGATATCATAATACAGCGGCCTTGCCGGGGGCTGATTCTTCTTCATGAAGCGGCTAAAAAAAGACATTTCTCTTCCTCCTCAACGTTTTGGCCGGCAGCTCAGGTAAATGAGCGGCTGACAAAACTGGCTACGAAAGCATAATCTCCAAGTTTGGATGCAGGAGCTCAGGCGAATGAGCAGCTGACAAAACTGGCTTCGAAAGTTTAAGCCTAAAGTTTTGCCGCAACAGCTGCTCAGGCGAACGAGCTGCTCGCAAAACGGGTATCGCACAAATTCGCTACTATATCTGAGCTCAGATGGTCCGCTCGCTTAATTTCTCCGGCCTACACACTACACTTCCCCGGCATTCCGCCTGTACGCAGTTCTTGGAGCGCATATAACTGCACTTTGTACAGCTATATTACCGTTTCCGCCCGCTTGCGTCCGAATAGCTGCAGTTCGTGCAACTATACCGGAGCAGAGAGCATGATTAGAGGGATTCCCCGCGATATAGATGTACAAAATACAATTAAACAGCCGATGCGGCAGAAATCATCCACTTTAATTGTATGAAATACAGTTATTCCATATCTGGACGTATCAGGCTGAGCTCCGTGCTCCAACTGTTATTTCTTACACCTTGCCGGCCCGGTTACTCCGGCACCAGCTCGTAATATAAACCGTACTTGCGGCCGTCCGTGAAAAAGATACGGATGAAGTCGTCTTTGCTGACCTCAATCGGGGGAAGCTGATTTCGTCCGGGGGCGAAATCCTGCACGAACGGGAAAAGCGCCCCGTCCTCCCTGGAGGCCGGATGGCCGTCCCGCTTCTTCACGTAGCAGAGTACTTCCTTTGGTACAGGCACTTCAGCGGTGATCGTCATTTGCACGGTTTTCAGCTTGCTGAACAGGCCTTTTTTGTGCTGGACGGAATAATAGATTCTCGCTTTGCCTGCGCTGACCAGTGTCTTGTTGGCACCATCCCGCTGACGCACCAGCAGCGTCTCCCCGTTCCCGGCCAGCCGGGCATAGATGGTATACGCCACCAGCCCGATCTCATCCAGCCGGTCACGGTAGCCGTTATTCGCTTTGTACTCTTCACGTGTGTAGAGCTTCATGCCGGAAGGCGGATGTTCCTCATCCTCCGGCGCCTCCGCAGAGGCTTTATGAATACATACTGCCTGCACGCCATCCGGCCAGCGCCACCGCAGCGTGCAGAAGCGGTCTTCCACTCTGGATACGACTTCTGTAATAGCCGGTGCTGCAGAATGAACCTCGGCGTACCTCATGCAACATGCTCCTTTCATTAGGTGAAAATCAAACTCAGAACCCCTTACTGCCGCGGTTCCGGCGCGGCGGAGGGAAGCCGTCCGCAGGTGTGACCGCAGCTCCGGCGGCTCTCCCTTTGCGGGACAGGCGTCCTTCCCCTACAGGTACTACATACGTAAACAATGTAAGAATAGCAACGAGCACCAGCAGTGCCAGCAGGCGGATCATCGGGTCTGTAACCGTATCCCCGTTAAGACCGAATTCGAGAATCAGTCCGGCAGCGAGCCCGGATAATGCGCCTCCGAAGCTGAAGCTGCGGGCCAGATGGCGGTTATCGAATATAATGCCAAGACCGAGGCCTAGTGCGGTACCAATCAGGATCAACGCAAGAATCCTCACTACAGCATAATAAGGACTATCTGCTGCCCTATCGCTACGCTCGGTGAGCAGGGTCCGGTCGCCCAGACGGTCATAGATCTGCTGGAATACCTCGCCAAGCCGGTTCGCATCTGTAACATCATAATACTGGCCGCCAGTCACACTGGCGATATCCTGCAGCAGATTGGAGCCGGACGGATCCTCCAGGGCAAGCCCGATGGTATTGACCGCAATGCCGCGATCCACAAATGCATTCAGCTCCGTTGACGTATCAAACTGGCTGAAGCCGTCGGATAACAGAATGACCATCGCTCCGCGGTCCGCCCCGTCTTCATTAATCACATTCATCGCTTCTGTAAGGGCACCGCTGATATTCGTTCCGCCTTCGGTAGTCTGCAGGCTGCTGATAACTTCCGACACCTTCTCCCGGTTCTCCGCTTTGGAGAGCGAGATCAGCGGCTGGACTACGGAAGCCTCATGGCTGAAGGTAACCACAGCCACCTTGTTATCTTCATCCAACTGCTGCACCAGTGCTCTGGCTGCTTCGTAACGGCTGTTGTTAGGATCACTCTCCAGCATGCTGCCGGAATCATCGATGACCATGACGACATTCTTGACTGGCTTGATGCCGCCAAAGTTCAGTTCATACACGAACTCGGTCAGCGTACCTATGCCAAACAGCAGCACCACTGCCAGCGGAAGCATTTTCCATGACGTACCGAGATAACGGAGCTTCCAGGACTGGCCATTCAGCTTGGGCGAGATCGTCTCGGCAACCACGCTGCCTATCGAGACACAGAGCGCGGCAAGGGCAAAATAGATCCCAACCAGTACAATCGGCGGCAGGTCATACGGCCTGCGGTCCAGGAGCAGCTCGCCAAGTACAAAAGCCACACCGCCGCCCAGCAGACTGAAGAGCAGCAGGAGGAGATTGATTTTACGCTGCATTAATATTCATCCTTTCCGGAAAAAACTTAATAATAATGCGCTTGAAGCCGGGCTTTGGTGCTGGAGTTTCAACTGCAGGGTGAATAAGCTGTAAATTCTATTCTGATGCATTCTGTACAACAGATTGCCGTAAAAAGGGGCTGAAATTTCATTCTATTGCACTTCATGCAGCAGAATGTATGAGGATTATCCTAATTCACTAAGTTGGCCCAACTCTGTTGCACAAAATACAATAGAACCTTTTTTCAGGACAAATCAGGACCAATCTATTGTACTTTTGCAGCAGATTAGCTGCAGCGAAGCTAATGCTGCCCTGTCTCAGACCACTCAGACTCCTAAGTGTCTCAGTCTAAATGCTGCATAGAGTGCACTTAAGAATCCCACTTGCTGAATGGCTGAAGCCCTTGCCTCACAGTCGTTCACCTGTCAGTACATGATCATTCCTGCGTTCTGCTTATAGCCGCTTATCCTGCCAGTTCTGCCCCGGGCACGCCAGCAGGTTTCTGCCCTGTTCCACCGCATTTCCAATGTACGAACCTCATCTCATTTCCGGCAATTGCTCCTCAGCAAGACCATGCAGCGCATAGCCGCTGCCCGCATAGGTCTCATAATATACCTTGCCGTTGCGGTAATAGAGCAGATCCTCCAGGTGGAAGCCGCCCATCAGATTCAGCTTCTCCACCCCGCTCCTGCGCTGCTCATGCACGAAGCCCAGCCGGTAGATGCGGGTCGTCTCGTCCGCACCGAAGGCATAGCGCAGGAATTCGGAAGCACTGTCGCCGAAAAAGTATTTCTCCTCATGCCGGTGCTCCTGTGTATATTCAAACAGGCGGACATTCATTGCCGCCTCCTCCTCAAGACCCCGGTAGAGCTGCTTGAACAGCTCCTCCTTGGAGACAATGTCCCGGTTCTCATAGGCTGCCGCGACATTGGCACGCCGCAGCAGCTCCTCCTCGAACGGAAGCGTGAACAGCCCCGCCGTCAGCAGCTCCCGGCGGCAGATCTCAATTAGCCGCTCAGCTACAGCATCGCCGCCGCGCCGCAGCAGCTCCGAGAGGCTGCCCATAAACCGTTCACTGAAGAAGATATTCCCGCCCCGCCGCGTCTCGATATCCTTCATGACCTCTTCTGTCACGCTGCGGTAATACTCCATGATGTTCTGATCCACGGTATCCTTGCTGCGGCCGATACTGGTGAGGGCCAGGCTCTGCAGCTCCTCCTCCAACGCTTTCATCGCCAGGACCTTGGCTCTGCTGTCCGAATGAAGCTGTTCAAGCGCCGCATCATAGCGGAGGCAAAGGGCAAGCTCGCTTTCGAGCCGGAGAATCTCGTATTTCTTACCATATACGGTATCGAATAAATAATGAATGAAATTACGCACAGTCCGTTTATCCAGCAGCGGCACCCGCTGGAACGGCTGGCGTTCTACACTCTCCGCATAGAGCCGTTCCAGCTCCTCCTGCGCAGAGAGCAGTGCCGAACGCAGTCCGCCCATATGCTGGCGCAGGGCATGGAGCACACTCCCTCCGCCCTCTGCCAGCTCAGCTGTCCATTCTGCGAGCTGGTAGAAAGTCACCGGCGGAGTTGCCTGCTCCTCGGCGGCCAGAACGCCGGCCCACTCCCGGGGAGGATCGATGGCCGCAGTCCTTCTTGCGGACACTTCCGCAAAGTTGCTGCGGAAATAAGCCTGCCCGCCTTCGCCGAAGAGCAGCTCCTCAGCTTCGCGCAGCGACAGCGCTCTGAGCTCCGAGTAGGACGGGCGTCCATGGCTCATCAGCCCGGTCATCTCCGAGAGACCGGACTCATCCGGCAGCAGCTCCGCCGCGCGGGAACGCAGGGAATCCGCTCCGAGTCCCAGCAGCGCCTGCCGTTCCTTAAGGCTCCGGCTGTTGCCGGCACGCAGCTTCTCAGCCAGGTAATGCAGGGCATGGTAGAGCACCGCCAGCGCAATCTGCCGGTTCGGCCTGCGTACCGCCGAGAAACCGGCCGAAGCATAGCCTTGTCTGCCCGTGCTGCCCCGGATGCCGCTTTTGAAGGTCATATTATTGTAGCCGCCGTGCCCGGAAGCATGATCAGCCGCAGGCCGGACACGGTTCTTCAGCAGGCTGATATGGGCAATAATCTCATAATTGTCGTCCATCCCGTGGACGGACATCAGTCCGCGCTCGTTCTTGTCGGAGAGCAGATAGACCAGATCGAACAATGCGGAAGGGCCATGGTTCACGGGGATCGACAGCCCTTCCTCCGTAACCAGAAGCGGAGCGCTTAAGGCATAATCCGCCGCCTGCATCCCGTCCAGCTCACGCAGAAAAGCCAGCCCTACCGAGCTGGAATAGCCAAAGTTATCCCCTTGCTCCCGCTCGTTGATCAGCGCATACAGATCGGTCTGCACCGACTTGAACGACTGGCTGAGGATGGCGCGGGCCAGCAGGGCAACCTCAGGCAGCAGCACATTCAGCGGGTCATCAACACGCGTAACGACCGACAGATGGATGACATCGAACGAAGAATACAGTCGTCCATAGTCCGCTATGCTGTTGCTTAACTGGCGCAGCGTCCGGTTCATCCCGGCCAGGTACTGGCTGTCCTCATGAAATTCACGGTACAGCTCTCGCCGGACCGTCCGGGGATCACGGCCCGCCATGTTCGGCAGGGCCATGTGCAACACGCGTTCATGAACGCTGCTGTTACCGCTGCCGATCCATCCCTTGATTCCATCCTTCTCCTGCGTACTGCCGCTGCCGCTGGGAGAACCCGCGTGCAGCGCCATGACACCGCCTGCATTGTCCCATTTACGCTCGCAGCGCTCCAGCACCGGACCGATGGCCGGGGTCACCTTGTCGCCGAGGAACAGAAAGAGAGCAGGGTAATGGATGCTGCTGCGCCCATCCCCCTTGTTATGCTGCGCTTCCTCCTGCGCAGCGTACTGCTCTGCATATTGTAAGGCCTGATCTCTGATCATAGGCCTACTTCAGCTTTCTGCGGATGCTGCCGAGCTTGCCGGTCAGGCTCTTATAGAAGCCGTACATTTCATCGCCATTTGCATGCTCTACCCGCTCATATTCCAGGCTGTCGCGCGCCTCCAGGAAGGATACATACATCCCTTCCAGCTTATACAGCAGCGGAGTCACATCTTCCGCCGCCGTCATCTCTCCCGCCCGGCGTGCCGCCTTGCGCAGCAGGAGACTGCGGCTTTTCTCATCGAGTGCACGGAAATGGCGGTAGACGGCATACTCCACATAGCTGCGCTCCTTCATCAGGTTCGCGAACGGCTCCCAGGCATCTTCGTCCTCGTCACGGTCATAGACATAGAGCGCACCTTTTTTGGTGATGGTATCGGTGTACAGTGCCTCGATGAACTGGTCGATCCACTTGTCTTCATCCAGATGCTGATGGACCAGCACTTCGAGTTCCGCTGCCTTGGCCGACAATGCGTCGTATTTCGCCAGCTCTTCGCGGACACGGGCAATCAGCTGCGGTGAGCGGATCAGGTTCTCCTGGGCCAGCTCACGGTTGATGCTGCCGAAGATGTCCTTAATTCCTTCACGTTCCAGGCCGCCCGCACACAGCGCTTTGAGCTCTTCAGCGGCTTTTCTCACTTCGCCCAGATTCGGACGCGACGAGCCAAGCTGCAGATCATAACCGCTTAGCATTTTATCCAGATCAAACGGCTTCGTGAAGTTGACCGAGAAGCGGCTGCTCGTATTCTCGTCGATGCCTTTCTCGATAATTACACCCGCCTCCAGGGCACGTAAGAAGTCAGCACGCACTCTGGCATTATAATCACGGACCCGCGCATTCACGTAGGTATCACCCCATGACTTCTCCGGAATCGGGGAAGGCAGGTAGGTCCAGTTATCCTTGTCAGTCATCACGAGATGGCGGCCGATGCCTTCCTTGTCCAGGATGGTCCGTTCATAGTTCTCCTCGAACACCCGCAGCGGCGTATATACAAACAGCGGCACCCCGTTACGTGTATTGAGCCAGAAAATCCGGTTCTTAACCTGGCTTTCCTTGATCGTGAACTGCGATTTGCCGAGCGCATTGTTCTGATAATTGCGGATTCCCTTCAGAATACCCGGCGCCTTCACCGGCACGGATACGAAGCCCCAAGACGGGAAGTGCAGACTGCCGGAGCTGTTGCTGAGGTGGAAAATCGGCACCGCATCCTCATCCAGACGTCCGGCGATAATCCGCTCCACGAACTTATCCAGCGGCTCCTCGCGCCCGTACTTCATCACCAGGAAATCTTCCATTGAACGGGTAATGAGATCACCGAACTTGTCGCTGAGGAATTCAGAGATCGAACGGACGATATCAATCTCCTGCTCTTTGACCCAGCGTCCGGAATGCTTCAGCATTTCGCGCGTGAAATCACGGATCAGATCGTCGCCGTCCTTCTGGTCCATCACCTTAGAGATCGTTGCCGAAATATCCGGCACGTTGACGATATTCCAATAGTAGGTTTTGTTACCCTTATGATCAGCCTGCTCTTCGCCATTGATGAGAATGTCGCCATTCTTCTCGAAGATTGAGCTGAGCGCTGTCAGAATTTCCGTGAATACGCCATAGATCCGGCTGTTCTCTTCATTCAGAAGCTCGTACAGATCCTCGTAGAACTGGATCATCTGCTCGGTGCGCTCCACATCGGCATGCAGCCAGTATTCATTGATCTTGGCTTCGATATAGGCGTTCTTCTTCTTCTCCTTGGAGACAAAAGCACTGCGCGCATCGCCCAGCTTCTCCTCTGCACTGTCCTGCGCCGTCTCGATATCACGCGGCAGACGCAAGAGGCTCTCCCGCAGCGCTTCAATATACGACTGAATCAGCTTCAGGATACAGAAGCCCTTCTCCGTGTAGAGCAGCCGGGATACATAGAACGGCCCCTGCTCCGGATGCAGGAAGATCCGCTCCAGCTCCTCGCCGAAACGTCCGGTAATTTCGCCCGGCAGCTGCTTCTTCGCTTTGATGTATTCTTCCCGCGCACGGGCGAGGAAGTTCTGCTCCAGCTCCGTATCCATGCTGACCACCTGGTTCTTCACTACATTGGCATGGCTGAGGCGCTCGCTGTTCTGATAGCCGGGCAGCGGCTCCGGCACGCGGGACTCGAAGGTCTTGATCATCGTATCGAGATCAATGCCGAGCTTGCGTGCCATCTTCTCCACATCCTCCTGCCCCGGGGCGTGATGGAACATCTTGTCCATCTTGTCGAAGAGGCGGAAGGCCAGATATGTGGTCATTTCCTCAATCGGCAGCACCGCCGAGGAAGCGCCGATGATGTTGTATTCATAATTCGCAGGATACGTCTTATTCATCTGCGCAATGTTGGTGCGGATGTTGCTGATATAGTCATGGATGGCGAATTCCTCGCCGGAGGCTTTTTCCTCGCTGGCCATGAAGTTGGTAATATTCTCAGCCGTTACATTCATGCAGTAATCATAGGCATTCTCCAGAAGCTTGCCTTCCGTATTCGTCGCCGAGATCAGATGACACAGATTGAACGGCGGCAGCGGCGAATTGACGCTCAGGATATTGCCGTACTGCTGGCGGAACCGTTCGCCCCGGCTATCCACATTCATCCAGTAATCCAGCTCTTTGAGCGCAGCATAACCGTTCTTGCGGATATACTCGCGGGTATGCTCGCTAAGGCTCTTGTTCGCCAGATTCACATCCGGGGTGAACAGGTAACCCAGCGTATTCACACGGTCGATTCCGGCAGCGCCATAGTCACGTTCAATAATCCCCCGGACAATGTAGGCAATATCCAGAAAAGCTCCGCTGCCTGTTCCGCCGGACAAGCCGGTAAGCAGGAAAACCATCAGCTTCTTGCTGGTGCCGACCGACAGCGTCTTGATCTTCTTATCAATCGCAGCCACAACCTGATTGATCTTGGTGAACAGCAGCAGACGTCCGGCCTGACGCACCCCGGCGGCTCCGTTCATCCCGTCCGTGATGCTCAGCTCCGGCGACAGCCAGTCTGTAATGTACGAATCAAGAATGCTGCGGTTCTGCAGCAGTCCGCCGATCTCGGCATTGGCCAGCAGCACGAATTCATTCTGCGGGTCGAGGCCGATGCCTTTGTATTTTTTGCCGCGGTCCTGTTCATTGGTCTCGAACGCCAGGAATTCCACATTGTCGGGCTTATCCCGTTTCTTCTTGGACAATGGATCTTCAGGCAGCTTGAAGCGGCGGTTAATCTGGTATTTCAAGCGCAGCAGGGCATCGATGCCCGTGCCGCCAAGTCCGATAATCAGAATCGGGTTGTCTATGGTGTCCACTCTTATTTTGTCGCTGACGATTCCTCCGCCAAGCGATACATCGAGCTGCTGAATATGTTCTCTTACTACCGGTTTCATAGGTTATCCTCCTAAAAGTTATGCGTAGCGCTTCTTCCTGAACATGCTTCGTTCAAAATTGACTCCGGAAGCTTACGCTTAGTCAGCTGTTATATCAAATATTCGAGTAATATCGTCTTGTCTACTGTCTGCAGAGAGACCGATACGCGGTCACCGCTCTTCATTTCCAGGCCCCGCGAGGTATCAGCGGCACGCCCTGACCGTTCCACGGAGATGCCTTCGCCCCCGCGCAGCATCAGCCGGTCATTGTTCCCCGGAGTGAAGACCAGCTTCTCGCTCTCCTTCAGTTCAGGAGCCAGCTGCAGCAGCTGATGTAATGTGAATTTACCCCGGAAGCCTGCAAGCTTCTTATACTGCGGATAGGTCTTCTCTCCGGTATTGCCGTCCAGCACTTCCACAACCAGCTGTCCGACAAAACCGCGGTTTGATCTGCGGCGCAGCAGCCAGAATGCGGCGGCGGCAGCCAGCAGGAGTACAATCCCGCCAATAATATAGTACAGAGTGTTCGAGGACTTCTGATCCGTTACCGGTTCTTCACCAGTAGTAGTCCCCGCTCCCGGAGGGCTGGTAGCCACCGTTCCCGTCTTGGCATTGATCTTAAGTACATCGCTCTCCCGGTAGAAGCTGCTCTCTTCAGCCCGGACCTTCAGGTCGTATTCATGATTGTCTTGTATTTCAAAAGCACCCTTAAACTCAGCACCCGAATTGTCCATCGGAATCTGCTGCACCGTGCCGGTATCAACATCTGTAGCCAGCAGCACTGCCTTCATCTCCTGGTACAAGCTGCTCTCTGTAACCTCAGCACCGTTGCTGAACAGATGCGAGGAGATGTCGACGGTGTCGCCTTTGCGGTAGGACTGGGAAGGCAGCGCATCAATCTTAAGCTCCAGATCATAGTTGAATACCAGATTGATATCGATCTTGTCCTTCGCCACACCCTTGACCTGGAGCTTCCAGTCTCCCTGCTCCGGCGAGAGCAGCTTGATCAGCGTGTAGGTAGACGACTTGGACACCAGCACATCATCCGAAGGAATCGCGACTTCCTTCCCGGAAGGATCACTCAGCTTAGCGGTTACAGGCTGCGAGGACATAATTGAAATATTCGCTTCCAGTACACTGCCGTTCGGCACATTGACCGTCACTTCCTGATAGTCGCCATTCGCCGTAATCGACGGCACCGGCACCACCTTCAGCTTCAGATGGCTGGCAAAAATCTCGCTGAGAATCTGCGGCAGATCATCCGCGGAATCTGTTGTGAACGCCTTGCCGCCTGTCTGATCGGACAGATTAGACAGAATCTCCTTGTTCAGCTTACCATCCGCATTGAGCCCGATCGTGTAGACCGGATACCCCTTCTGCTTCGCAGTTTCTACAGCGGCCTTCAGTTCCTGATCCGACCGGGCCTGTGTAGCTCCGCTGGCTTCATCTAAGTCATTGTTGCCGTCGGCCAGCATTACGATCATCGGCTCATGGCCAGGATCGCTGCCGTTCTCCAGCACCTTCACAGCTTCTTCCATTCCGACCGCTATATCCGTGTAAGGTCCGCGGTTCAGTCCGTCGATGAAATCCTTCAAATCCTGTTTGTCCCCGGCAGAGGTGATGCCAAGCAGGGCCTTCTCGCGCTGCACCTTGTCGGTATAGGCAACGATCCCTACCTTGTCTCCTTGCGTGGACAGCATATCTATAAACATCTTCATCGCTTCATTCGCGATCTTGTTCTTGTCACTCTTGTTCATGGAGTTGCTGACATCAATCAGCAGTACAGCATCAATATGGGACGGCGCGGCAGAAGCAGCGCTGGCCGCTGCGTCTCCGAAAGGCAGGACAGCGATGCATAGAATCAGCAGCAATGCAGGAAAAATGCGCTGCAGTCTATTCTTGATCGTTCTGGGGTTACGGTGTGTACGAAGCATAAATAGGGCTCCTCTTGTGTTAAATTCGGCGGATCTGGCAAATCCGGCAGCATAGCTAAATTCTGTAAATAGTATGCCATTATGATATAATTAAACCTTGTAAACATCAACATTGTGACCGCTGGACCGGCACTCCCGTCTGGTAGAATCGCCATCTTGAGACGGATGGATTATTCTAAGTATACGCCGTGTTCCTGAATATTTGATTAAAAGACCGTAACCAGAGAGAAAGGAAGAGTTCCATGATTACATACGTCATACTCGGGATAACGTTCCTCTATGCCGTTATTCAGATCTCCTTATACGCTTCACGCCAGCGGAAGCCGCTTACCCGTGAGGATATAGACGACCGGCTCCTTGCTGCACTGAACGGAGGCGACACAACCCGTGAGTAAGAAGAAACCTGTTACCTTCCGGCCGTTCAAGGCTCCACGCTATTCTTATGAGAAGCTCCGCATCTGCCGCCGCTGCGGGCGTTACACCGCCCTGGGCGAGGAACGCTGCACCCGCTGCGGCCGTGCCTCACTGACCCCCGTGGAGAAGCAGGCGGTATCCATTGCCGGGCGCAAGATGCATACCCGGCTGCTGCTTATTCTTCTGCTGACTCTGGCCTCGGTCTATTTCGGCCAGAGCCTGCAGCAGATGGCGCTGTGCGGTGCTGGCGGCATCGTGATAGCCGGACTGGTCTACTATACGCAGCGGAAAGTACGGCAGAACGAAAATTTGTATGCCCTTAATGAGCTGCTGGGCCGTAACATCCTCAGAATTAAGGAAGATCTGGAGATTAACCGCCAGGAGGCCGTATCCGTCCTCCGTGAGAATGATGTCCTCGCTTATGAGAAGCTCCGCGAGCTCTCCATTCTGCTGCGCGGAGACCGGATCTCCCGCCAGCGCGTCGCCCTGCTGCACGGCTTCCAGCTGCGCAAGGACATGGTTCTGGAGCTGGAACAGCTGCTGCTGAAGGACTTCGAGCCGCTGCTCGCTGAATATATCGGTGAAATCGCCAAGGTCCGACCCGATTTGATTAAAGACCGCACCCTTCGCTATGTGAAGAACTACGAAGTGCAGATTCTCGAAATGGACAAAGGGCTGGCTATTCTGACAGTCGTTGCCGGGGCCGCCGTTCGCCTGAAGCGTTATGCGCTGCTCTATTCCGGACTGATCGGAAGATATGTACAGGAGCTGCCCAAGGACCGCTTCCTGCGCTTATCCCGGCTGATCGCTGCGAACCCCTATGAGCCGTGGAACGGCCTGGATGCCAAGGTGGCGGAAATCCGCGAGCTCAAGTACCGGTGGGACCCTGAAGTATAAGGATGATAGCTGGCAGCACGCGCAATCCTTATATCCGAATAAAGGGGCTATACTATATGACGATCAAACAAGCATTAACCCTGCGGAATATTATGATCATTCTGTGTATCTTCATGCTGGTTCTGCTGGGACAGAAGGCCCTGGCGATAGAGGACAAGATTCAGACCGTGCGTGAGGCTGAGCGGCAGTATGCTGCAGGAGAGCTTATCGCTGCCGAGAACCAGTACCGGCTGGCAGCGGCAAACACGGCAATCTTATACAAGGAAGAGCAGATTAACGCACGGCTTAAAGAGCTCGCTCCCATAACGGCTATACGCAGCAGCCTACGGGGACTGGTATTAACCCTGGAAGACCAGTTAACGGTCAAGGATTTCACCGGATATATGGAGAGTTACGCCTCCCTGCTCAGCCTGAAGAGCAAGTATATGGTTACGGGAGGACTTTATGAGGTCTATTATCGACAGCTGTCTGCTGATTCAGGCATTTCGGAGAAGATGACGGCAGGGTTCCGGCAGTTCAAGGAACAGTTTCTTGCCGGGCTCACGGAGAGCCAGAAGAACGCAGCGAATAACACGACCGGCGCCGGAAGCGCAGAGAGTGTCAAATGGAGCCTGCTGCAAATCCCCGATGCCTATTACGGCGGGCCCGGGGCCAAGGAAGAATTACTGGCTGCGAAATTCGAGGCTCATGACACCGCCAGGCTGAAGGCTCTGGCAGCAGCCGGAAGCTTCCAGCCTATACTGGACAGCGCCTTATCTATGGAAGAGGCTTATCAAAGCCATAGTTATACAGCGGACTGGATAGCGGATCAGGCTCAGGAAAGTACCACACTTATTCTGAGCAAGGACCTGGACGGCGATCATACCGCCGCCTTCGCCGGACACGCTGTGGCCTACCGCAAGTATGCAGAGTCTGCGGGTATAGCATCCTCTAAGGTTCTGAAGCTGATCGACAGCAGCACCACCAGGCTGCTCCGCGAGGCGGCACGCCAGGTCCGGGGTGGACAATATGCCGAAGCCATCCGGCTCTACGGGGATCTGAATCCGCTGCAGGACACCTCCGAGGCGGTTGCCGCTGCGACACTCGCCTGGAATACCGCTGAACCGGTGCGGCTGCTGCCCGGGGGAGATGTGCAAGGCAGCTATACCCTTACGGCCTCCGTCACCGGACGCTATGGCGCTAAGGTGGCTGTGGCCGGAGTGGACGCCGGCGGCAGGCTGGTCTACGCCGATATGAGCGATGACGGAACCCTCTCCACTCGCACCGGCGGCACCATTCCGGATGCGGCTGCGCTGATAGAGCTTACTTTTGACGAGTCATTGTCTGTCTATTCAGAAGTACCTGTAGTTACAGCTATAGGCAGCCGTGAGGACGGGCGCCGTACGTTTACAGCCTACACCATTAGGCCCGAGGGGATCTCGCAGCTGTTCAGCTTTGCCGGCAGCAGCTATGAGCTGATGGCAGAAGACGGCTCCATCCGCGTATCGGATACAGACCTCGCCGACGGTCAAGACGGGCAGACGGCCATTTTCCGCCAGGTGAACGGCGCGTATGAGTTCTCGGAAATCTACCGGGAGGTTACGTATACCCCTATAGACGCTACACAGCTGGAGCTTCATCCTTATGAGAAGGTGACGCTCTCCTGTGATGTATACATCGACTCTGCCGGAAGAACGGTCGCCAGCTCGAACGGGCGTGATCTGATCCTCCAAGGCGAAACCGGCGGGGTTACCGGATTAGCTGTCGTCAGCGGCCAGTTCGAGAACGGCTATGACTATGCGGAGACGGATGCCGGCGAGCAGTATGTACCTGTTTTTATTGTAGATTCGATTGGTAGTTTAAGCATTCAGATACCCTGATCCGGCGGATGATCCGGGCATGCCAGAAGACGCAAGAGATGAACGGTGATTCTGCCGTTTGTCTCTTGCGTCTTCTTTTGCGGAACATGGAGGGGACAACTTCCCGATCGGTTAAAATAAAGCGAGGCACTCTTTATATGCATCAGTTGCCGCGTATTTCCTCCAGCAGCTCCATGATATCCGCCTCTTCAACCGGAACCGAATAGGAGCCGTCTGCGAAACGCTTCATCTCTCCGATGCCGTCCTGGAAGACGAAGCGGATACGGCCGCTGCGCACTTTTTTGTCCGTGTACATCTTGTCCACCAGTGCCCTGTTAGAAATAGAATCCGGGATTTCCGTCGGCAAGCCTGCCTTCTTCAGCAGTGAGACTACACGATCAGCCTGCTCAGCCGTCATATATCCATACTTCACACCCAGCCTGGCCTGAATGACAAGCCCGACTGCAACGGCCTCACCATGCAGCAGCTGGTAGCCGCTGAGCGCCTCAAGCGCCCGGCCTGCCGTATGACCCAGATTCAGAATCTGCCGCAGGTTGCTCTCATGCTCATCCTGTTCCACCACTTCGTATTTGATCCGGCAGTTCGTCAGCGCGATATGTCCGCACACTTCCGCATCCAGGATAAGCCCACCCTGTTCTGAGATGATCCTGCCGATATTCTCCTCCAGGTAACGGAAGAAAGTCTCATCGGCCAGGCAGGCATGCTTGATCGTCTCCGCCAGGCCGCTGCGGAACTCACGGGCTGGAAGGGTGCGCCATGCTGCCAGGTCTATGTACACTTTGCGGGGCTGGTGGAACACGCCGATCAGGTTCGTGGCGACAGGTGTATTCACGCCTGTTTTGCCGCCGACAGAGGCATCTGCCGCTGCCAGCAGAGTGGTTGCATAATTCAGGGCAGGGACCCCGCGGCCAAAGGTGCCGGCCAGAAAACCCGCCAGATCCGTTACGGCTCCGCCGCCCACGGCAATAATGCAGCAATCCCGCCCGTAGGCCTGGCTTAACAGCTGGTCTTCCAGCAGTGCCTTAGTTTCACGGGTTTTGGAGCTCTCTCCGGCCGGAAAAGAAAATAAATCCGCCTGAAAGCCGCTACGCCGCAGCAGCTCCAGTAAGGGACGGCCGTACAGCGGCTCGACCGTAGAATCGGTAATAATGGCGAACTTGCTTACATCCGGCAGAAGTCCCTGCTGCAGATCGCGGATCAGGGAACCGAACAGACCCTCGCCAATCTCAATAATGTAAGAATGATCGACTACCTTTTTGAGTACCACTTCAAAGCTCTTAGACATGAACTCTGCCCCTTTCCTGTTCAACACTCTTTAATTGAATCGTCTCCTTCATTTGCGGATCAACGTCCGGTAGACGAATTTGGGCAGGGCGGATTGTCTGCGCCAGCGTGATTTCTGGCCTTTGGCAACAGGTGCGAACAGGAGCCTGTGGGCCCACTCCAGATTCAGCTTTTTCCAGATGGCCGGTGCCGGCTTCACTTTGCCCGAGATTACGTCCAGACTGCCGCCAACGCCAAACACAACCTTAACCCCGCTGAGCGCCTCCTTATGCTTATACAGCCATTTGTCCGAATAGGGAGCGCCCATCGCAAGAATGAGAATATCCGGCTTGGCCTGCTGAATACCGGCGATAACCCCTGGCTCCTCGGCTGCCGTAAAGAATCCGTGATGCCTTCCGGCAATCTTCACCTGCGGATAGCGCAGGGCAATTCTCTCCACCGCTTGTCCGCTGGTCACTTCATCCGTCCCGAGAAAATAGAAACTCCAGCCCTGCTCATTCCCCTTCACAAGCAGGCTTAGCAGCAGATCGTAGCCGGTCACCCGCTCCGGAATGGGATTGCCCTGTCTTCGAGCTGCCATTATAATCCCGATCCCGTCTGGCACGATCAGATCCGCCGAGCAGATAATCTCCCGGAGCCGCCCATCCGATTGACTGGCCAATGTAATCTCCGGGTTCGCTGTAATCAGGTGAAACACCCCTCCCTGTCCGCCCCCGATGTGCCTGTCCAGCAGCGAGGTTGTCTGTTCAAGCGTCAGCTTGGAGAATGGAACCCCGAGAATGGAAACCTTGTCCTTCATCGTTTCACCTGTCCTTCCCAATCCTGCAGAATGGCCCGCTGCAACCTTACCTGTAAAAATATACTGAATGCGGATCTCCTGATCATCCTTCACGCGGTGAATAATATACCGCAGCGACAGATCGTAGTAGGCTATGAATCTCATAAGATAACCATATATTTACACGGGCAATTTCACCATACCAACATCGGTATTTCTTTTCAATGCTGAAAATTACTTTAGCCGGTTATGGAGCCTCCGCCCGGTGGGCAGATGCTCCTTCTTATTTATAGGGTATATGCAGTTGTTCTGCCGCTTTGCGCTTGCTGCTGTGACGGAAAGAATACAGCTGCCAGACTGAAGAAAGGCCTACTGCGGCTGCACAGACAGCGAATACAGCCAGAAAGCTCCCGTTCGGACTGCCTCTGTCACCAATCATCAATCCGCCTGCCGCCGTGCCGAACATCATGCCAATGTTGCGTGACAAGGCGAGCAGGCTGCTGACCCGGCCAAGCTGCGATTTCGACGCCTGCCCCATAACAATACTTGTGTTAGGTGAAGTAATCATCCCCATTGCGCAGCCGAGCAGCATAACCGGCAGCACCATTGCACTTGTCCTCAGCACAGGTGAGCCGAAGCCCAGCGCCAGCAGCGTGACACTCATCAGCAGCAGTCCGGCGGTAAGGATGCCAAGCGGCCCTTTGCGGTCCGCGATGCTCCCGCTGACAGGAGCGGTCACCACCAGCGCCAGCGGATATCCAATCATGATCAGCCCCACCCAGGCAGGCTCGGCCCCGGATATACGCAGCAGCGAGGGCAAAGCCAGCTGTGCGGCGAAGGCCGCCATATACGTGATAACCGTAATGACGATGCCGGCGGTAAAGCTCCGGTCAGTGAACAGGCTGACACCGCTGTCCGCTGGCGGGAATTCACCAAGCGGCCCCCTCTTATCCCTGCTGCGGGAGAAGCGGGCATGTGCGGTATAAGCAGCCGCCATTCCGGCTGAAGTTGCGAGCAACAGCAGCACGGGCAGAGACAGGAATGAGGAGCGGCCGCCGAGATCGAAGGCTATCATCAGCGAGGAGAGACAGGCCGCAAACCAGGCAGCTCCGGCGAGATCCAGCCTGCCCCCGGCCGTTTCCGTATCCCGGGGAATCAGCCTGTGCGCAAGCACGCCTACGCCCGCCGCCACTACGGCCAGCAGCCAGAAGTTGCTCTCCCAGGTGAACCACTGAATCAGGAACCCGCCCAGACCGGGACCTGCCATGGAGCCGGCAGCGACGAAGGTGCTCATCAGCCCCAGCGCCCTGCCCCGCTGCCCGGCCGGAAATACAGAGACAATGAGGGCCATATTGGTCGCCTGATACATGGAGGCCCCGGCTCCCTGCATGACTCTGAAGCCAAGCAGCATGGCTTCGCTCTGGGCAAGCGCACAGCCCAGGGCTCCCGCCGCGAAAGCGAACAGGCCCAGATTATGCACCTTACGCCGGCCGAACCTGTCTCCCAGCCGGCCCATTACAGGCAGCAGCACCGAGATCACCAGCAGATAGATACTGACGATCCACTGGGCAGAGGCCACCGGGAACTGCAGATCAGCCGCAATATCGATGAGCGAAATATTGAACATACCGGCAGATAGATTGGACAGAAAGGCCCCGAGGCAGATAACCACCTTGACCGCCGAACGGTTCACGGCTTGCCCTGAAGACCGTACCGGTGAATTCATATCATCCGCTGCAGGGCGGGCTGATTCCACATCTTCCAGCTCTCTTCAATGTCTGCGGCTGAAGCCACCACGCCGAAGTAGCCCTTCATGTTCTCCAGCGTCATCTCATGGGCGGCCCGGGAATAGGAGGCACAGGCATCCTGAACCATCACAATCTGATAATCCAGCATGAAGCCGTCCCTTGCCGTCGACTCCACGCACACATTGGTGCTCACTCCTGTCATAATCAGGGTTTCGATCCGCTGCGAACGCAGCACAGAATCGAGGCGGGTATTGATAAAGGCGCTATACCGGTGTTTATTTACAATAATCTCCTCAGGAAGCGGGGCCACCTCGTAGAATTCAGCCCCCCAGCTTCCTCTGCGGCAGACCCCCAGCGAACCGCGCCCGGAGCGGGAAGTCCAGACCGGCGAATCGGTCGCCTTTTCATGGAAGGTCTGGATATAGATCACCGGCACGCCCTGTGTCCTCGCCGCTGCGATCAGCCCATGCAGCTGCGGCATCATCTCGCGAACGTCTGACACATCATTTCCGCCAGTGGCAAGTGCACCTTCCCCATGGCAGTAATCGTTCTGTACATCAACTATAATAAGTGCGGTTTTATCAGGCATAATCAGATCTGCAGTTAATTCCATCGTCTTCACCTCTTTAGTTTTTGAAGGTCTATGGCCCGCCGCTTAGCTTATTTCACTGCTGTCTTGTTTACAAACTGCATATCGACCAGCTCATCGTAGGTATATTCGCCTTTATAGATTCCGGTCTTGATCATCACGTCCATGTCCTTGTCCAGCGCCTCCTCCGAAATCATCCCATCCGGACTCCAGAGCTGATCGGCATACGCCCGGTCAAGCGCAGCTTGTGCCGCATCATCGGAGAGTGTAGGGAATTCAGCCTTCAGGACGCTCATCGCCAGAGCTTTATCCTCCTGGATGGCTTTCAGTGCTTTCACGACGGCGTTAACCGCCTTCTGCACCGTTTCCGGGTCCTTCTCCAGGGTCGACTTCTTCACGCTCAGCACCGAATAGGCATAGTCGCCCATATCATGGAATTTGTAAAAGGGTTCATCCCATACCCCCTTGGCGATCCCGTCACTGATCTGCGGCTCCGCACCGTTCGCAATATCCGCAGCCCCCTGCTGAACCATCGCCACCACGGTGGAGCCATCCGCCGGTTCAAGCAGCCGCACATCCTTCTGGGGATCAAGCCCAAGCTCCAGCAGCAGATATTGAGTCAGCAGGTTCGGCGTTCCGCCATGACGTCCGGCATTCAATTTCTTGTCCTGCAGGAAGGCCTTCAGCTCTTCCTCAGAGCTGCCCGCAGGGGCTGTCCCTTTCTTGGCCATCAGATAGACATTCGCGCGGTTCACTACATTGCTGACCGAGACGATCGGGTCCGAGTTGCCGATATTCGCCAATGCATTGGACTCCGGTCCGCCGATGACACCCCAGGCATCCCCGCTGACCACCGAGGTCACATGGGTGCCGCCCGCAGCCTGCAGCATTTCAACCTCAAGCCCTTCATCGGCAAAATACCCCTCGCGCTGCGCCACGTACAGCGGCAGATAACCTGTGTAGTGCAGCGGCTCGGCAATGATCAGCTTCTTGAGTTTCCCCGCTTCGTTGCCGGCAGCGGCGGCTTCAACTTCCGCATTCCCTTTGCTGCTGCAGCCGGAGAGCAGGATCATTACAGAGGCAAGCAGGACAGCGGACAACTTCACTTTGGTTACATTCATCATTGGTTTCTCCCCTTTATAAATGATTGCTCTCGCCTCAAGCCTTCTTCATCCCGTATCCCTTGGACAGCCATTTCTCCAGCAGCACCACTCCCGCATACATCACCATCGACAGAGCAGACAAGACCACAACCCCTACCCAGACGAGATTGATATCAAGGATCGTACCGGCGTAGATCACCATGCGGCCAATTCCGTGGCTGGAAGCGATGAATTCCCCGACAATCGCACCGGCCAGCGAGAGGGCTATATTAATCCGCAGACTGCTGATCATCCAGGGCATCGCCCAGGGGATGACCACCTTGGTAAATACCTGATGGCGCTTTGCGCCAAGCGAATACATCAGCTTCTCCATATCCTTGTCCACACTCTGCACGCCGCTGTGCGCCGATAAGGCTGCAACGACTACCGTCATGGCAAAAGCGAGCGCCACCTTGGAGAAGAATCCGATGCCCAGCAGAATCACCAGCACAGGAGCAAGCGCCAGCTTCGGCATGGCATTGAGCAGGATCAGGAACGGTTCACTGATGCCGGCGAATCTGCGTGACCACCAGAAGGATAGACCGAGCAGCGATCCGATCAGGGTGCCGCCGATGAAGCCCAGAACCGTCGAGCTGGAGGTATAAGCGATATCCTCCAGCAGAGTACCTTGCGTCATCTGTGTCCACGTTGTGCTGAGGATCCGAACCGGGCTGCTCCAATAGTACGAATCCATCCAGCCGATCCGCGTAAACAGCTCCCAGCAGAGCACGATCAGCAGCCCGACCGTCAGCCGCCCGATCCCGACAATCCGCTGTGTCCGGCGCTTCATCCCCTCTTCATCCACGATGACGGGTTCCTTCTGCATTTTCTCAGGTTTGACCGAATGGATCGGGGCTGGCTCCAGCTTGTGAATCACATACCCTTTCTTTTGCACACTCTCCATGGTTGTTCTCTCCTTCTACAAGTTTTGTAAGTTCTACGAGATATGGGCTGCCGGCTCCTCGCCTCCGCCTGACAGCAGGTCCAGCAGATGGGCTTTGAGCTCCATGAATGACGCAGATACCGTATCCTCCTTATGTCTCGGGCGCGGCATATCCACAGTAATCTTGGAAATGATTCTGCCCGGCCGACCGGAGAAGACATAGATGTCGTCAGACAGGTAGATGGCTTCATCAATATCGTGGGTGACGAATAACACCGTCTTGCGGAAATCCTCCCAGATCTCCAGCAGCCAGTTCTGCATGGTCAGCCGGGTCTGGGCATCCAGTGCGCCAAAGGGCTCGTCCAGCAAAATAATATCCCGGTCGTACAGCAGCGTGCGGAGCAGCGCTGCCCGCTGGCGCATGCCTCCGGACAATTCTGCCGGATAATGGCCGCCGAAGCCTTTCAATCCATAGCGGTCCATCAGCGGCTGGGCCCGGGCTACCGCTTCCTTACGCGGCACCCCGCGGATCTCCATGCCCAGAATAATGTTATCCAGGATCGTTCTCCAGGGGAGCAGCATGTCCTTCTGCAGCATATATCCGACATATCCGGTCTTTGAGGCGATATCATCACCGTCAGCAAGCACGCGGCCGGTAGACGGCGGAATCAGACCTGCTATGATATTGAACAATGTGGATTTGCCGCAGCCGCTGGGGCCGATTATACTGACAAATCTGCCTTGTTCTATGGAGAGATTCGTCTCCTGCATGGCGATAATCTCCTGGCCGTCACGGCGGAACCACTTGCTTACACCGGCAATCTCAATCTTTGCTTTCATAGACTCAGCTCCTTATTAGGTTTAATAGCATTTGTAAGCCCGGATAAACAAAAAGCCGCCAGTTTTAGACACAGCCCCAGAGGGCAGATGTCCGAAAACTGACGGCAGGTCGGCTCTCCGGAAGATCAGAGTTCCAACGTAACGTTCAGGTAATGCTCGAGGTCCTTCTCCAAAATTATGATCGTACCGGAATACTCGGTCTCCACATCATAATCTTTAAGAACGGCCTTGATATTCACTTGAAATTCATCCAGAAATGCCTGCTTGATTTCACACTTGAATACTTCATGCAGCACCAGATTAATCTGGCGGCTGGCCGTGGCATCATGGGTATCCAGCACCTTCAGTACGGGCACCCGGCTGTTAATGGATAGAATAATAATCTTGTTCCCCACGAAGTCGACCTTCTGCTGCTTGACGCCGGCGTTAAACAGCTTCTTGTTGATTTCGTTGTAAATCCGTAAAATATCCTGTTTCCATTGTCCGGCGGAAGCGATCATTGCGATCACACCTTCATAGCTATTAATAATGTTACATTATGTCACAATAACGTCAACAACTGCATCATTGTCCACCGCTTATACATCATTATAGATAAAAAGGTAGAGTTGTCAATGAATTTACGTAAGATAAATTAACACGTTAATCAATATTTCGGAATATATGTAATGTTAGTTTACACATAAAAGCTATCATCCTAAATATTTACAAAATAATGCTAATGAATTATAATAACTACGTAACTACGTAATTACATAATTTTGAAAGTAGGTGATCTTCTTTCATGACCCGTGACTTAAGCAGCGAACTGGATACGCTGAAGCAGCAGGTGGCCGAGCTTCAGGCGGCAGTCCAGCATTGGAATACAGAGCGGAGAAGTTTGGCAGCCTATGCTGCTCCGCCGGAATCTTTGAATTCAGCTGCAGAAGCGGAGCAGTCCGGCGCGGGACCCGGATCTGTATTTTATTCCGGCCATGCCCGTCTTAACGGACAAAGCTACCGCTGGGAACCCCAGGAGCGCCCAATGGAACAGCTGCTCGAAGTGAACAACGAGAAATCAGCCAAAGTACTGGCGGCATTAAGCAACCGGCAACGGCTGGACATTCTGAAATCCGTCATTCAGGAGCCGCTTACAGGCATTGAGCTGGTGGAGCGTCTGGGTATGGGCACTACCGGCCAACTGTATCATCATCTCAAAGCATTGACTGGCGCAGATTTATTAGTGCAGGAGAGCGGAGGCCGTTATGCTTTCCCTTCTCATCGCCTCCTCCCCTTCCTCCTGCTGCTAGCTTCGGTTAGTACTCTGGAGGATACAAGTGACTATATGGACACGATGAGAACAAGAAATAACGCGGGGATCTACCTGGGTCCTGCACAAAATTTCGATGTTCATCACCTGCTGTGGGCCGTTATCGAGAATCCGGTGATGGAGCATGCAGCCGGATATTGCAGCGAAATCGGGATATTTCTGCATGATGACGGAAGCGTAACCGTAACGGACAATGGCCGGGGGATTCCGGTAGCGTCTCTACCAAATTCCAATATACCTGCTGTTCAATCCATTCTGACCGATATTCATAGATTTAATGGAGACGGAGCTTTTAAGGTGCCTGGTGCTGAGCAGGGAATCAGCATTGCCGTGGTCAACGCCCTCTCCGGCAGACTTACCGTTGATATCCGGCGAGGCGGCAGAATGTACCGCCAGGAATATAGGCATGGTGTGCCGCAGTCCGGACTGATGACGGTTGGAATCGCGAAGGATACGGGGACGAGTGTGACTTTTAAGCCGGATCAGGAATTTCTGGGCACAGGCTTTGAACAGGCACGGCTGAATGAACACAGTCATGAGCTGATGAAGGCCTATCCGGGACTCTCCATCTTCATTAACAACTAAACCGGGCGGAGGAAATGAAAGGAGACTGCTGCTATATGAAACTTGAAACGATCTATAGTCATGAGGATACGCTGAAGATGCTTGACTCTCTTTTTCGGGAAGAAGGGCAATGGTGGGATCAGTTCTACGAGGACCGGAATAAAGGGATTCCTTTCTTCAAGGATCGTCCGGATGAGAATTTGGTTGAATACGTAAGCAAGCGGCATATTACACCCGGCAAGGTGCTGGAATTAGGCTGCGGGGGCGGCAGAAATGCGGTTTATCTGGCTCAGCAGGGCTACGCCGTGGATGCCATTGACATCTCTCAGGCAGCGGTAGATTGGGGAAGGGAACGCGCCTGCACACATCAGGTGGAGGTGCATTTCGCCCGCAGCAATATTTTTGACCTGAGCCTGGAGCCAGGCAGCTACGACCTCATCTATGACAGTGGATGTTTCCATCACATCTACCCCCATCGCAGAGCAACCTTTCTCGAATTGGTGAACAGGACGCTTAAGCCTGGCGGGTATTTCGGATTGGTCTGCTTCGCGGCCGGCTCCATGGGTGCGGAGATCACCGATTGGGAGGTGTACCGGCAGCGGAGCCTCCGGGGCGGATTAGGATTCAGCGAGGATAAGCTCAAGAGTTTCTTCAGCAGTTTGGAGCTCATAGAGTTCAGACGCATGCGCCAGATGGAGCAGCAGGATGCGCAGTTTGGGGAAGCTTTTCTGTGGACCGCCTTGTTCAGAAAAAATTAACGGAGTACTTGTCCTTTTTCCACATCCACCCCATGTCAGGTTTGGTTCAAGCAAGTGTACAGCTCATCTCCCCTATCGTATTCAGCTAGCCTAAAAGGATCGCCGATCGACAAAACGCCGCTGCTCTCGGCTCCTGACTAACCGGAATTTGTCCGGGACTTTGTACCAGCTTTCCGCCGCAGCAGTGCTGCCATCCACGCCACAAGGATAACCAGGGCGATCCCGCCGGCTAAAATATAAGCATTATAGAACAGGTTGTTGGTATATTGGTTAATCCAGCCGAAGCGGAATACGACGGAGTCCTCATCTCTGGTAAAACCCCTCAGATGTACTCTCAACGCATCGATGTATCCGGTTTCCAGCCAGATGGCGAGCGGCAGCACAACGAGCGCAGAGACAGCGATCAACAGACTTGGCAGGCTGAATACGGCTTTCAACCGGAATAATCTGTAGAGCACCAGGCCCGCACTGCACAAAAGAATAATGCCAAACAGCCATCCCGCTGCAAGCATGATAATTCCCGGATTGCCGTTGCCGGATATCGTTCCGCCGGTTTTATATTTGAATGTCATCCCGTCTGTCAACACTACCAGGATGATATTAATCAGCAGCCATATCAGCAGTTTCCGCCAACCCTTGCCCATATCCATTCTCCCCTTTCCATAATTAAAAAAGGCTGAGTGCCCGTTATAGATGCGCTCAGCCTGCCTCATGCAGCCTATTTCCTTCTATTCCACCCGTTCTGTAAACAACCGCCCGGCGTAGTCACTGATCAGCTCACGCATAGCCAGCTTACTCTGCCATTCTGCCGGTATGCCATCCAGCCCGTAATACGCTCCGGCTATCTGGCCGTAGACCGCCCCTGTGGTATCGGCGTCATTGCCCAGATTCACAGCGAGCAGCGCACCCTCCACAAAGCTGGAGGATTTGTGAAAAGCCCACAGTGCAGCCTCCAGCGACTCTACTACATACCCCGAGCCTTGGATATCAGGCGGCTCCTTGATCCGGTAAGAGCCGTACTTAATATTCAGCATATGCGGTGTCAGCCTGTCTTCATTCAGCCATTCCCGGTAAGCCTCCGGGGCCAGCATGTCCTGCTTGCTCCACCCGTGCAGTCCGGCAAGGATGTACGCCGCGAGCAGACGGCAGGCATCCAGACATTCAACAGCGCCATGCGTCGTTCTTGAACTGAGCGCCGCATAGCGGATAGCTTCCGCAGGGTTCTCTGCGTAGTACATGACCACCGGCGCAAGCCGCATAATGGAGCCGTTCCCGGCAGAATAAGGATCATCCGATCCGCTGAACCCTTCGCCACCGGCTTCGAATTGATGCAGCGCCGCACGTGTCGCATTGCCGATATCGAAACATTCGCCTGTACTGCTATGCTTACCTTCGCGGTACCACTTCACATAACGCTGCATCTGATCTACAGGATCGAAGGCTTGCTTGGTAAGCAGACTCTCCGCAAGGCAGAGCGCCATTGACGTGTCATCGGTCCACTGTCCCGGCTGGAGACCAAATACCCCGCCGCCCACAATATCCGTAAGCGGCTCGAAGGTTCCGGGTGCTTTGAACTCAGCGGTCGTTCCCAGCGCATCTCCAGCGGCCAGACCCTGCAGGCAGCCCTGGTAGCGGTCAGCATTCAATGTCATTTGGTTTCCCCCTTTTTCCTCCTTCTTAAGCTTGCAGCTATACTATTACTGATCAGAGCGATTACGGAGTACATGATGCCATAGAACAACGCACCGCTTCCGTCAAACAACACATAGGTGGATAACACGAACAGGGGCAACGGAAGCAGGCATACCAGCAGGCTGAAACCCAGCTTAAGTCCCGAATCCGCAGCAAGGATCAGCACGGCTGTGGGATTCACCAGAACCAGCAGCAGCAGCCAGCTGCCGAGATCCTCCATTACCCCGGTACCGCCGCTTTGAAAATACGGGATCACCAGAAACAAAACAAGGTAGATTACAATGTGAAGCAGAAGCTTTCGGGATAATGGCGCCAGGTTCAGTTTATTCACCGGGATACTTAAGCCCCCATTGTTCACGCACGCCGTCCAGCAGCTTAAGAATCGCAACGGACTCATCCAGCGTCATCACCGGGCTTTCTGTCAGACCTGCCTGCAGACAACGTCCCACTTCCTCAGCTTCAAAAGAATACCCGATCGAAGTACGGTCATCTTGGAACGTCTCCGCTAATTCGCCGTTTACGTAGAGCTCGGCTGCTTTCGGATTGACCAGGGTGCCTTTGACTACGATCCGTCCCTCCGTTCCATAGATGTAGGCTTCATCGTCCAGGTTCAGGCGGATGCCGGCGTTGAGTGAAGCAGATACACCATTCCCGTAGGACAACAGCAGCGAGAAGTGCTCATCCACGCCGGTCTCCCCGATATGTACAGTGCTGGAGACGGCTTCCGGGTGAGGTCCGAACACCATCGACGCGAAGGAGATGGGGTAGATGCCGACATCCAGCAGAGCTCCGCCGCCGAGGGCCGGGTTCAGCAGGCGTCCCTCCGGATTCCAGTCCGCGCGGAATCCAAGATCCGCTTTGACCAGCCGTACTTCGCCAATGCGCTCCGCGGCGAGCCATTCCCTAACCTTGGCGTTAGCCGGAATATACCGGCTCCACATTGCTTCCATAAGGAACAGCTTCTGCTGGCGGGCATACGCCACGATTTCCTCCAGCTCCGCACTGTTCACGGTAAAAGGCTTCTCACAGAGCACGGCTTTGCCGGCACGCAATGCGAGCAGCGCATTCTCTTTGTGGAACGGATGCGGCGTTCCAATATAAATCGCATCCACCTCAGGATCACTGACCAATTCCTCGTAGGTGGCATATGCCACAGGGATGCCGTGATTTCGGGCAAACTCATCTGCGCTTTCCTGCGTGCGTGATCCAACCGCATAAGCCACACCATTGCTGGCATGTGCCAAATCTGTAGCGAACTGATGGGCGATCCAGCCTGTGCTGAGAATGCCCCATTTTATCGTGTAAGCGTTATCTTGTGTCATTAGTGAAATCCTCCTCTTAAATGAAACTTAGTCCCTATGATTCTATCAAAATGTGCCTGGTGTGTACATGTTGCCCGCTTCCCGCCGTCCGCCGGGTCAATACTATCAGCCCCTGTTCTCCACCTGCAGCAGCAGAATCCGGTCCTTGAATCCGCCGCGGCGCTCTGCTTTGTCTGCACGGATCTGTTCCAGAATACCACTGTCCCCGCCATGGGTTACCGCCAAAGCCCGGATGACTTCCAGCAGATCCACCAGCTCCTCGAGCGCTTGTCCGTCATTGTCCTCCCGTAGATACTCTGCCAGCTCCTCGTGCAGCTTCGCACGCAGCTCCCGTATATATTCCTCCTCGTCCATGATTCTTGTCCTGCAGGTCTGCCCGTTCGCCGCAATCAGCGCCGGGATCCCGTCACGCACCAGTTTCGGATAATTCGCCAACTTCATTGCCTCCTTGGGGATGTATTCAATTTATAGACATATTTATGTACGATCACCGGATGAATCCAACCACAAATCATAATCCATTGAATCAATCATACTTCATTGGATCTACCATAATCTATTGAAGCTAGCTCATACTTCAGAAGTGAAGCAATATCACCAGCAGTCACACCAATTCCCCTTTGTTCTGGCGGGCTGTGCCTTCTTCGAAAATGGAGGGTGAAGAGTTTGTTCTGAACCCGCAAGCGGGTATAGAGGTCCCCCTTTAGTACACCATCAAATGTTTAACAAATCAACTCATCCGCCGGTGAAAAGGACTGAGAATCCTCTATTGCAGCAAATCAGATGTATTCGCTGGCCAATCGGACTCAGAATCCGTTAATTGACGGTTCACACCCCGTATCGGGCATAAAAAAACAAGATAAGTGATTCTCAGTCCGCTTGAGCTCCATAAAGAGGTTTTTGGAGGAAATAACGGCTTCTCAGTCCGGTTCATTCTATATAAAGATAAAGGCACTATATAGATTGAACCGGGAAAATTCCACTGTGGGGATTAGCCGTGGCTGCAGAGAATGTTTGACTTCGGGCCACTGTTAGGTTTGTATTTCCTGATTTAAACTGCTGTTCGCAGTAGAAATACAAACCTAAAGGCGGACGCTATCGCTCCTACAGTGCAAACTTCTCTTCCGCCACTCCACCCTCATTGTATATTTTCAAGTTCAAGCTATATAGCATATAAATTTCATACCCGAACCAAAAACTCTCCCCGTCAGCCGCGAATCCGCAGTGACGGGGAGAGTTTCATATTAACAACTAATCCTATATTATTTGCTAAGTACAAGCTCCAGTCGCACCTCAAGGTTATTCTCGGTATCCAGTACAATTGAATGCGGATTGCTCATGCCGAAATCTTCAAAGGTGACCATGGTCGTGCCCGACAGCATAAGCTGTCCGCCGCTGTATACGGCTAGCGAGTCAAACTTAACATCCTTCTCTATCCCCTTGACTGTCAGCGTACCTTGGAGCTCAACCGGCACCGCTGTGCCCTCCGTCCATTCCGCCGGAAGCTCTGAGAAGGAACTCACGGTAAATGTGGACTCCGGGAACTCCGTTACTGCCAGGAAGTCTGCTCCCTTGACATGCTCGTCCCGCTGGCCGTTGCCGGAATCCAGCGCACTCATCTCTACGGTTCCTTCGCCCGTCATCGAGCTGGCATCCTCCAGGTTCACATTCCAGGTTCCGGTAACGGAAGGGTCTACGAAGTTAACAGTTTCTTTGGAAGTTGTCACTGACCAGTAGACTTTGGACGTATCCGCGATGCTCCAGGCACCGTTCAGCTGCTCTGCCGTAACTGCAGCACCAGCCGCTGCCGCCGCGTTCGCAGTTCCTGCTTCCTGGGTCTCAGTTCCTTGACTCTGTGCAGGAATAACAGATTCGATCTCCACATTATTGCCCAGGGTATTGTTAAGTAACATGAATGCTGTGATGGCTCCTGCTATAACGACTACGACTGCGGCTAAGGCGATTGTTTTCTTCTTCATCTTATTCCCTCCATCCAATTCTCTGTATGCCTATCAGGCTTGGTTCCTATTCTAACAAAGCAATATGTCGGGAAGAAGTCAAAGCACAGCAGCCCGCGTTATGGTAGAATTGTCGTAATTTTAACTAACACCTAGCCGTTGCCTGGATAATTATTCCCCGCCGGGCCTGAGAAGGAGGCTGAATAGATGAAATCCATTCTGATTGTTGAGGATGAGGAGGCGATTGCCCGGGTACTCAGTGCTTATCTGCGAAAAGCAGGCTTCCACGTCACCCGTGCCGCCGATGGCCGGAGTGCCCTGGAAGCCTTCGAGGTGGCGCCACCCTCGCTGATCCTGCTCGATATTATGCTGCCGCACATGGACGGCTTCGAGCTGCTGGGCCTGATCCGCGAGAAAAGCAGCTGTCCTGTCATTATGCTCACGGCCAGGGACGGCATCCATGACCGGCTGACGGGACTGGACGGCGGAGCCGACGATTATATGTCGAAGCCGTTCATTCCCGAGGAGGTTGTCGCTCGCGTGAATGCGGTGCTGCGCCGCCCCTCGCAGTGGTCGGACGGCAGCCGCAAACGCCATTACGGCAGTCTGTTCATCGACTATAGTGCGCGCAGCGTGTTTCTGAACGGGGCTGAGGTCAGTCTTAGTCCGCGCGATATGTCCGTGCTGCTGTTCCTGGCCGAACGCCCGAATCAGATCTGCACCCGGGACCAGTTGCTGGAGCATGTGTGGGAAATGGATTATGAGGGCAGCGACCGGGCCGTTGACCTCTCCATCAAAAGACTGCGCCAGGCGCTCACGCACTGGCCGGACAGCGAAGGAGAGATCCGTACCCTGAGAGGAACAGGTTATCAATTATGGACAACATGAATAACAGACGGAAGAACATCGTCTCTACATTGACTAAGGAGCATTCAAAAGCAAAGAAACACACCTCGATCCTCTCCTACTGGACCGTCCGCTACCTGCTGATTATCAGCAGCGGGCTGCTGCTTACGGCACTGGTGACCTTCTGGTGGATTCAGCAGGAGGCGATGAACAACCGGATGCAGACCACCGGACTGCTGGCGCAAGAGATTGCCGACCGCAGCGTCGGCCCGGACGGGAAACTGGCCATCACTAAAGGTCTGGATAAGCTGGTCGAGGACCGTAAGCGGTTCTTCAAGCTGACTGCGGAGATGTGCGTTATCATTACCGGACCGCAAGGTGAGATGCTGTATTCCCAGCCTCCGCTGACGGAAGAGGAGATGCGCTATAAACTGAATGACACGCTAACGGATTCACGCAGCCCGGAATACAAAGCGGCCTCAGCCGAAATCCGGGGGGAACAGGGCATTCTGGGACAAGTGTTCGTCATGCAGACCACCCGCTCCCTGCGCCATATCCCGCCAGAAGAGATTACCTTCTTCTCGATTATTATCGTCTTCCTGATCATCTTGAGCTGGCTGACAATCTATCTCTTGTCGATCAAGCTGGCCAAGCCGATTCAGCGGGTTGCTTCCGCTGCTGCACAGATTAGCGGCGGCCAGTATAACATCGTGCTGGAGACCGGAGCCAAAGAGCGGGAAATCCATGAACTGCTGGTATCCTTCCAGGAGATGGCGGGCAAGCTGCAGCAGTTCGAGCAGTCCCGGGCCGTCATGCTGGCCGGAGTGTCCCATGAACTGAAGACCCCGGTCACCTCCATTAAAGGACTGCTTCATGCGGTCCGCGAGGGTGTGGTCGAGGGGGATGAGGCCGGGGAGTTCCTGGGCATTGCCTTACTCGAAGCCGAGAGACTGCAGCGTATGGTCGCGGATCTGCTCGACTATAACGCGCTGACAGCGGGCATTGTCGCTGTCCGTCATGATAGGCTGGAGGCCGCTCCGCTGCTGGAGGAAATTCTCTATCAATGGAAGCTGACCCAAGGGGAGGATGTCTGCGTGCCCGTTCTACATCTGCCGGAGAGCCGGCTGTTTCTGCGGGGAGATCCGCTGCGTATCCAGCAGATTATCGTCAATCTGCTGAACAACAGCGTGCAGGCGAAGGCGCAGGACCGCAAGCTTCAATTAACGCTGGAGCTTGCGGCCACGCCGCAGGGCAGCGCTGAAATCACGGTGACAGATAACGGATCGGGTATTCATCCGGAGAGCCGGGAGCTGATCTTCGAAGCCTTCTTCCGCAGCACCGCCAAGCAGAGCGTGCTGCGTGGACTCGGGCTTGGCCTGACCTTCAGCAGGCTGCTCGCCGAAGCCATGGGGGGCAGCCTTGAGCTTGGCAGCACCCCAACGCAGGGCTGCTCGTTCGTGCTGCGGCTGCCGCTTGCCGGTTGAGGTGCAGAAGTGCCGGAACAGTTCCGGCAGGCTATATAGTCCACTGCCCGCCGGCATGGTATAATCAACTGACGAAAATGCGAACCGGAGGCTGCATATGCTTACTTTTGAACAGAAATTAGCTATTCTTGATTCCTATCCCCAGCTGGAACGGCGGAATGTCTCGCTTGGGCGGGTGAACTACCATTTCGAGGAGAGCCGGCACGACAAGAAAACCGTCGCTTCCCACTTCCACCCTAACGGCAACGGCTTCGTGTATGCCGGCCTGCTGCGGGGCTATGAGAGTGATGACAAAGGTCTGGTGAACATCAGGGATTATTCGGAAGCCGAACTGCGGGAACTGGTGGATGCTTCGATTACGTCTCTATCCATGTTCATCCCCGATGCCCCGGCCCCGGCCAAAAGAAAGAAAAAAGTACAGACTGGTGCCGAATCCCTATGGAAGAATGAGGATGGCCACACGCTGAGTCTAAGATACGAGGAAGATCTGTGGTACCTGTATGCAGGTCTCCAGCTGGAGATGGCATTCGAAACCGTAGAAGAAGCCGAGGAGTATTTGGCGGAAGAGGGATTTGTCCGGGAACAGGAGTAACTTCCTGATTACCCGCCAGCTTCCCTGTAAAGTACATTCAATGCAAAGCCTGTAAACCGCATTCTGTCTGCGGAATACAGGCTTTTATTATAATTCCTGCCCAGAATACAACATTTCCATCATGATCCCGGCTATAATCGGGAATTGTTGTACATAAGGCAGCATTCCCCTTCCCTCATAGCAGTGTAGCTGAACAATTCTTGTATTTCATACAACAATTAAGCCCATTAATATGGCTGTCCTTCTTTTCGTCTAAGTAAGCATCAAGTCCGCGGCGTTTCAATAGCTCATCAGCCTGTAATCAGCATTGCCCTGACCAAACAGGAGGACCCGGTCTACGGGTCCTCCTGTTTGGCATGCTCTTTAGTTGGGGCCGGTTACTGGGTTGCCGGCATTTGAACCTCTTGCGCCTCCAGAGCTTCCTGCGGAACCTTAATCTCCGTGATTTTGTTATGATCGCTAATGGTCGCCTTCATCTTCATATCCATCGAGACGGTCTGTTCACCGCTGATCATATCCATGACCAGATTAACATCCGATGAAGTCGGGAAATAAGTCTTCTTGTCCACGGTGTAAGCGATGTTCATGCTCTTGATATTCATCTGCTCCATCATCGCAGTCATCTGGCTGTCTACACTTCCGCTCTGGTTCAGATAGCTCTTCGCCAGATTCTTCACTTCTTCGCCCGATACTTCTGCTGTTATCAGATAATTGTCACCTTCCTCGGTGATTTTCGTCTGGTCAGCAATTTGGTTGAACTGCTCCAGCTGCTTCTCAGGATTTGCAGACTGCTGCATAGTAGCGGTCAACTGCTCAGTCATCGCAGCCGGCATTTTAACCCACTGCCCGTTCGTCAGCGAGAAGAAACCGTCTGCGGTTACGTACTGCTCCATCTTCTGTTCTCCCTGGCCTGCCAGAGTCATAACGATCTCCTGATGCATTTCCAGCGGATCTTTAGTGTATTCAGCGTTCACTGCCATCTCAATGGCCTGTTCCTGATTGGTTTCGCCCTGCTTCATCACCATATTCTGCTGAATTTGCGAGTTCATGGCGAAGCTCTTCAATTCCGATTGTGCAGCAGCCGTCTTCTGCAGCAGTTCCTCCAGAGCCGGAACGCCGGCGGTTGTCTGTTCGGCTGGGGCTGTAGTGGCGGCAGTACCGGCAGCTGCTGCCGGGGCTTCAGAAGCATCAGCAGCCGGCTGAGCCGTATCATTGTTGCCGCATGCGGTTAAGGCAGCAGACAGAATAACCCCCATGAATAATGCAGTCCATTTTCTCAAGTTGTAATCCTCCTAATCGTTATTGGCAAGATGTGTTAGTGCATGTCAACTATTAACCACGGGAGATACGCCTCTAACATTTCTTTAAGAACTAACATGAACTGTAAGAGTAACCCGGACAGCAAAAACAACACTATGAAGACAGGGAAAACTATGGTTAGATGAAGGAGAAAACCTAAAACCTAGAGGGAAAGAAGCGTGAACCCGCATGAGTTTTGAAATCGTAGAGGCTACCCTACCGGAGATTCAGGCCGCTCTGGATTCCGGAGAAATCACTTCCAGACAATTAGTCCTTATGTATCTTGAACGCATTGCAGATCATGACAAAAACGGCCTGACGATCAATTCCGTGCTGGAGATTAATCCGGATGCGCTGTTCATCGCTGAATCCCTGGACGTGGAACGACAGCTTCAGGGGCCCCGGGGACCGCTGCACGGTATACCGGTATTGCTGAAGGACAATATCAACACAGGGGATAAAATGCATACCAGTGCGGGTTCGCTGGCTTTGGCGGATTCTTTTGCCCAGGAGGATGCCTTCATTGTTACCAGGCTGCGCGAAGCCGGGGCGATTATTATGGGCAAGGCCAATATGACGGAATTCGCCAATTTCATGACGAACGGCATGCCCTCAGGCTTCAGCTCCCGGGGCGGTCAGGTGCTTAACCCTTACAATATCTCCACGCCGACAGGCGGCTCCAGCGCCGGATCTGCAGTGGCGGTTGCCTGCAATTTCTGCTCCGTGTCCGTAGGAACGGAAACCTCGGGCTCGATCCTCAATCCCGGCAACCTTGGATCGGTCATCGGCATTAAGCCTACTGTGGGAATGATCAGCCGCTCTGGCATTCTTCCGCTCTCCAATACGCAGGATACCGCCGGACCTATGGCGAGAACCGTCCGCGATGCTGTACTTCTGCTGAATGCCCTGCTTGGACAGGACAACAGTGATGCCTCAATGGGTACGAATACAGGCAGACTGCACGCGGATTACACGGTCTTCCTTGATGCAGACGGCCTGAAGGGTGCGCGCATCGGGATTCCGCGGGATTATTATTTCGAGGAGCTTACAGACGAACAGCTCGCGCTGTTCAATGCCTCAGTGGACAGAATGCGCGAGCTCGGGGCGACCATTATTGATCCGGCAGAGATTACAACTGCACGGGAGATCAGCTATTCCTCTGTGGTGCTGAATGAGTTCAAAACCTCACTTAACGCCTATTTGGCAAAACTGGGCCCGGGTGCTCCCATGCGAACCCTGAAGGATATCATTGATTTCAATCATGCCCATCCGGTAGAAACACTGAAGTTCGGGCAAGCCACCCTGCTGGATGCCGAATATACCACCTCCGGCACCCTCACCGAGCCGCAGTATCTGCGCGACCGTGCGACGGATCTGCGGCTCTGCAAGGAAATGGGTATCGATGCCACTATGCGGGAGCATCAGCTGGATGCCCTCTTATTCCCGGCTGACTTCGGCGCACGAATCACGTCAAGAGCCGGTTACCCGTCCATTGTAGTACCGTCCGGCTACACATCGGCCGGCGCCCCTTTTGGCGTAACCTTCTCGGCACGGGCCTATGAAGAGCCGGTGCTCATCCGTCTGGCTTATGCCTACGAGCAGAATTACAAGGTCCGTAAGGCGCCTTCACTGCAGAGCTTCATCTAAATTCCTTCATAGTCCCTGCAAGCTGTAAGCCGCTAATCGGTGGCTATGCCCATGTGCCTGTTGCCTTCATGGGACAGGCCCCAGGTGCGTAGTTCATAGCTGCGGATACCCGACGTTACGTACGGGTCCTGCTCGGCGATGTCTGCCGCTGCTTCGCGTGAAGCTGCGCGGATAATGACCATCCCGCCGGGACTGTCACTGAAGGGACCGCACAGCACCAGCTGTCCACTGCGCTCCAGCTCCTGCAGATGTCTGACATGCGCCCGGATGATATCCATATCTCTGCGGTCCTGTGCAGTCGGGCTCAGCAGAATAACATAACAGACATCCTCGGTAAATGCGGTTTCCTGGTTCATGACTCTCTCCTCCTCATTCGTAATCGCGCTGGCTCTCTTCGTCCGCAATGTTCTGAATCTCCTCTGCATGCATCAGATAGAGTTCATAATCACCTTCAGCGTGCAGCTTCATTGCCCGTTCCTTGGTGAATTTCGCACTGCCTTCCGCAGCATCCTCATCGTAGAACAGCAGAATCCCGTCGCTTTTGCGGAACAGCAGATCGTCTCTCGCCCTGAACTGCCAGCTACCGTCATAGGGTGCATTACTCACAGCTCCGTAGTAGTCTGCTCCGGCAATAATACGGCGGTATTCATTCTGCTTCTCTTCCTTCCACTTCTCTTCCGGCGCAGCATGGGCTGTAATGATCCCCAGCTTCAGTCCGGGGTATTGCCGTTTCAGCTCAAGCACCACCTCGCAAGCCCATAGATCGACGCCGTATTGGCCGGGAGTAATAACCCACTCCACCCCCTCCTCTATCAGCGGAGCGAGCCGGTTGGCGAGCGCTTTTTTGATATAAGGAATACCCTGATGTTTACTGTCGTAAATCCCGAGCTCATGCGCACGGTAGCCTGTTACCAGTAAGGTTTTCATGTGCAGCCTCTTTCCTGAACGCTTCATTCCTGTTCCCTGTCAAATCCACTCTATTATGCATTATATAACATTTCACCAAGCGAAACTTACGGGAAAGCTCTGCCTAACTTTAAGCTTGCTTTCAGGTTGGCCGGCAGCCCATACCCAGAGCAGTCCGGCAGCCATCTCCAGATTCATACGGACTGTATGGCGTCCGTTACCTGGCGGAGAGGCGGCGCCCGTCATTCCATTAAATTCTTATCTGTATAAGACCTATAAATAAAAACCGGATGCGTATCCACAAGAGTGCATCCGGTTTTTATTTTATATTTTTTAGAGAAAATGACTAAATCTAAGCAATCTTTGGAAAACTTCATTAACACGGATTCTTAATTTCTGCGGCTGGGGGTTGATCAGATTGCTTGCTACCATTGTATCCTATATACCCGACTGGGCAATCTTTGGTCAAGCGGGTGTTGCACTGCTCGTTCCGCTTGTCCTCGGATACTTGTACAAAGCTTTGTACCTGCTCGTAGGGAGCGGACGGGGACAGACTGGCTACGGCACCAAGACCGTTCCCCGGTCACAAGCACTGTCTGCAGCCGGGGCAAAAGCCGGCACACCGTCTGCAATCCCCTTCAGCGGCAACTACACTACCGACCTGCTCGCGGTGAAGAATGCTATCGGTGCCAACAGCGACCTGCATATCCGGGAATTTATGATTGCGAATGGCGGAGGCCGGGGAGCGCTGATCTACGTAGACGGCATGCAGAATGACAGGATTCTTAATATGCGGATTATGCAGTTTCTGATGTACGAGATACCCCGCGGACCGGTGTCCTCTGCAGAGCTTGCCAACCAGCTGCTGCCCTTCAGCCAGTTAAATGAAGCAGACAGTGTACGGAGCTTCAATAAATCCGTCCTCTTCGGCCACAGTGCCCTGCTGATTGAAGGACTGCCCTGCGGGCTCCTTATTGAGCTTCCCGGAGGAGCTAACCGTGCAATTGCAGAGCCAGTCTCCGAGGCCCTGCTGAGAGGCCCCCGGCTGGGCTTCTCCGAGGTGTTAAGCGAGAATACCTCCATGCTCCGTCGTCAGGGATTCAGTGAGCAGCTCGAGATGAAGACGTACCGGATAGGCAATACCATTCAGAGGGATATCGTTCTGGCCTACATGAAGGATATCGTCAATCCAGAGCTGCTGGAGGAGGTTAAGAACCGTATCCACAAAATAGATATCGATTTCCTGGCCGAATCCGGCTATATCGAGCAGCTGATTGAAGACAACTACCTTAGTCCCTTCCAGCAAGCCCAAAATACAGAACGGCCGGACAGGGTCATTAGCGCGTTGCTCGAAGGACGGATCGGCATCCTCCTTGACGGAACACCCTTTGCTCTGATCGTGCCGGTGACCTTCAGTATGCTGCTGCAATCACCGGAGGATTATTATGAGCGCTGGCTTCCCGGCACCAGTCTGCGGCTGCTGCGTTTTGCCGCTGCATTCCTGGCACTGCTGGCTCCTTCCCTGTACATCTCGTTCATCTCCTTTCATCCGGGACTGATTCCCACAGAGCTGGCGATCTCCATCATCAAGACCAGGCAAGGTGTCCCCTTTCCTTCCCTGATCGAAGTACTGATTCTGGAGGTTGCTATCGAGATTCTGCGGGAAGCCGGCATCCGCCTACCGAAGCCGATTGGTCCGGCCATGGGTATCGTTGGCGGCTTGATCATCGGCGATGCCGCAGTACAGGCAGGCATAGTCAGCCCATTTCTGGTCATCGTTGTTGCCGTGACTGCCATTTCATCTTTCGCTATTCCAATGTACAGTGCGGGAATCACACTGCGGCTGCTGCGCTTCGTCGGTATGATGTTCGCGGCAATGCTCGGGATGTACGGGACCATCCTGTTCTTTCTGCTGATCTGCAGCCATCTCACTAAGCTCAAAAGCTTCGGCGTACCGTATCTCACACCAGTATCACCTTACCGGCTGAGTGACTGGAAGGACCTGTTCCTGCGTGCCCCGCTGGCTCTGATGAAACGCAGACCTGTGATGATGAAAACCCGGCAGAATAAACGAAAGTCATAACTGCGCCTACACGGAAGGAGGATTGCCTAATGTTCATACGCACCGATGATAAAATCACGTCTACACAAGCGGCCGTTTTCTTGAGCAACACTTTGCTGGGTGCAGGTATTCTTACACTGCCACGCAGCGTAAGCGAAAGTGTCAAGACCCCGGACTCCTGGCTGTCCGTCCTGCTCGGCGGAGCCATCGTAATGCTGGTAGTACTCCTGATGGTGAAGATCAGTCAGCAATTCCCGGGCAAAACGGTGTTCCAATATGCCGGACAAGTTTCAGGCCGGGTGATCGGCGGAGCCTTATGCCTGCTGCTGATCCTCTATTTCATCATTATTGCCGGCTTTGAAATCCGTACAGTTGCTGAAGTGACTATGTTCTTCCTGCTGGAAGGCACCCCGATCTGGGCAATTCTTCTTCCGATAATCTGGCTCAGTACATACCTGGTGTACGGGGGCATCAATTCCATTGCCCGCGTCTTTCAGATTGTGTTTCCAATCAGCCTTATGACTCTGTTCATTTCTTATGCACTCAGCTTCCGGATGTTTGATATCAATAATCTGCGCCCTGTGCTCGGCAATGGACTGGCCCCTGTGTTCAGCGGCCTGAAATCTACTGTGCTTATATTCACCGGCTGTGAGGTTACGCTGACACTCGTAGCGTTCATGCAGAACCCAAAGCAGGCAGTCAAAGCGATGCTTGGAGGCCTTTCAGTCCTGCTCGTTATCTATTTGCTGACCGTGGTCATGGTTATTGGCGGCATCTCTGTGGATTCGGCCGTTACCAGCACCTGGCCTACAATTGATCTGATGCGCAGCTTCGAAGTTTCGGGCTTCATCTTCGAACGCATGGAATTTCCGTTCATGGTCATCTGGCTGATGCAGATGTTCTGCAATTTCAGCAGCTTCTTTTTCCAGGCCACACTCGGCATTTCGCAGATCTTCCGGCTTAAATTCCACACCATTCTTTATGCTTTGATTCCGGTTATCTTCATTTCGGCTATGCTGCCTAAATCGTTATCAGATCTGTTCGCAGTCGGGGATGCTATCGGGAAGATGGGAACCGTCCTGTTTCTGCTGGTGCCCGTACTGCTCTCAGTTATCTGGCTCATCCGTGTGAAAGGGTTGAAACAACATGTATAGAAGAAGGCTTATCCTCTTAATGTGCAGCCTAATCCTTCTGGCTACACAGACCTCCTGCTGGAGCAGTAAGGAGATTGAAGATCTGGCGTTATACACCGGCATGGCCCTGGATATAGGTGAACTCACCGATACAGAAAAGGTACTTCAAGAGCAGGGTGCAACTTATTACAAACAGAATAAACTTACGGCCACAGTGCAGGTTGTTCCAGTTAATTCTGTAGGAGGTAAGGAGCAACAGGGCAACAATACTGATTCTCAATATTTTAACTTAGCGGGAACCGGAGATTCTGTTCTGGAGATCTTCCGCCAGTTCTCTATTCGCCGGGACCATCCGATTATAGGGCATCACCTCAAGGTTATTGTGCTATCGACCGAGCTGCTCAAGCAGCAGAATATGAATCAATTAATGGACTTCCTGCTTCGCGACAATGATATCCGCCTCAGTACGATGGTGTTCTTAAGTCAAGGCCGTGCAGCGGAGACCCTTGCCTCCATGCAAAAAAATGAGATTCCTTCATTTCACATCAGAAGTATGATCCGTAACCAGATCCGGACAAGCAAGGTGCTGAGCCCGGTTATTTTAACCAAACTGGATGCCCTGATGCACTCCAAACGAAGTTATGCGCTGCAGAATCTGGTGAAGGCGAATGACGAACTTGAGTTCTCCGGTGCGGGCATTATTAAAGGGGATAGCGGACACTGGGTAGGAGCGCTGAATCAGGAGGATACCGAATGTCTCTCCTGGCTGACCAATGAGGGTGACAGCGGCACGATCAAAACCTACGATTGGAACAAAGAACCAATGACTTACGAATTAAAAGCAATGAAAAGTAAGATTAATACCAAAAAAGACGGTGACGCCCTGGCCTTCGAGGTTAAAATCACTACGGAAGGAAGGCTGATTGAAACGTGGGATGTAGAGAAATCCCCCTCGGACTTACAGCATTCAAAAAAAGCAGAAGAGCTGTTTAAAAAGCGGCTGGAGCAGATGATGCAGTCGCTGATTCAGAAGCTGCAGTCCGAATATAAGACCGATGTCGCCGGTTTCGGCACCAGACTCAGTATCCAGGAACCAGCGATGTGGAACAAGGTGAAGGATCACTGGGATGATGTATTCAGCCGGACGCCTATCCATATCACCGTTGAGCTGAAATTTACGGACTTCGGCTCCTTAACCCAATAAAAAGAACACAAAAGCCGGCGCCCTGTAATTACGGGCGGCGGCTTTTCATAACCAGGTATTATATTTACTGTTTACTGTTTATTGTTTATCCGACAAAATTAGCACTCCGCGGCCTGGCACTACAGTGGAACCGCTGCATTTCTTGCCTGATAGCAGGTCTGTCCGTTCATCAGTGCCGATATCTGCACTAAGCTCCTCTGCGGAATGGTTGAGCAGGAACAGGTAGGATACGCCATCCTTCACACGCTGAACGGACTCGATGCCTTCCGGTGCACTTACCAGTGGAGCAATACCGTTCTCTGCGCTTACCGTAGCCAGGAATGCGCGCAGGAACGCACCATCGGGACTGGTGGCTACATAATAGGCTTTGCCTTCGCCAAAGCGGTTAACGGTCAGAGCGGGCATCCCCTGATAGAAGTCAGTGCCGTACTGGGCAAGCACCTCCGCACCTTCGGAATGAATCAGATCGCAGAGCAGACCGCAGGAATAGGAACGGTTAAGCTGACCCCATTCCTGATTCATCACGATTTCATTGCGCATATCCGGCAGCAGGGCATCAATCTCTTCAGCCCAGATTCCCAGAACCTTGCGCAGCTCTCCAGGGTAGCCTCCAACGGTAACCAGATCGTTCTCGTTAACGATACCGCTGAAATAGGTTGTAATGAACGTTCCGCCCGCTTGAACGAAAGCTTCAACCTTCGCCGCAAATCCTGGCTTGATCATATACAGGACCGGTGCAATTACAACCTTGTACTTCGTTAGGTCCTCTTCTACGCCAATCAGATCCGCTTCTATATTCTGCTGATACAGCGCATCATAATATTTGTGAACCTCGTTCACATAATCTAGCGCCACCGACGGGCCGCTAGAGAGATCAAGCGCCCAGCGGTTCTCCCAGTCATAGATAATACCGATCTGTGCTGCACTGCGTGCATCCAACAGCTCATCGCCCAGCTGTTCCAGCTCCCGTCCAAGCTCAGCACATTCACGGAATACCCGGGTATGCTCATGTCCCACATGCTCAATGACCGCACCATGATACTTCTCGCACGCACCGATAGACCGGCGCAGCTGGAAGAACAGCACCGTGTCCGCGCCGCGCGCCACCGCCTGATAGCTCCACAGGCGCATCACGCCCGGACGTTTCAGGGAGTTGTACGGCATCCAGTTCTGCTGGCTTGGCGTCTGCTCCATCAGCATGAACGGCTGGCCGTTCTTCAGGCCGCGCATGAGGTCATGCGTCATCGCTGTATGGCTGACCGGTGTGTCCAGAGCCGGATAATTGTCCCAGGAGATAACGTCTATATATTTAGCCCATTCGAAGTAGTCAAGCTCCGGGTAGAAGCCCATCATGTTGGTCGTAATGGGAATATTGGTACTATGCTCCTTGATGGCATTGTACTCAAGCTTATAGCATTCCAGCAGGCTGTACGACATGAATCTCCGGTAGTCCAGCGATATCCCCTGGAAGTTGGTCCGGTTGCCGTTCCACTCTTCGCTGAGCTCGTTCGGCACCACGATTTCCTCCCAGTCATAGAAGGTATGACCCCAGAAGCGGGTATTCCAAGCTTTGTTCAGTCCGTCAAGCGTTCCGTAACGTTCCTTCAGCCAGTTGCGGAAGGCAACTTCAGACTGCTCGGAGTAATCATATCCGCCATATTCATTGGAGATATGCCATGCCACCAGTCCCGGATGATCCTTGTAGCGCTCTGCCAGCTTGCCGGCCAGAAGTGTCGAATATTTGCGGTATACCGCACTGTTCGGATTGGAGTTGTGCCGTCCGCCGAATTTACGCTTCCTGCCCTGGACATCGACCCGGGTAACCTCAGGATAACGGTGAGCCATCCAGGCCGGATGCGCTCCGGTTCCGGTAGCCAGACATACATAAGTTCCATTCTTATATAGACGGTCAATCAATTCATCCAGACCGCTGAAATCGTACGTCTCTTCGGACGGCTGAAGCGCTGCCCAGTTGAACACATTAATGGTAGCGACATCGATTCCTGCCAGCTTGAACATCCGTTCATCCTCTGCCCATACCGGGGCATCCCATTGCTCCGGGTTATAATCTCCACCGTACCAAATCTTAGATAATTTCTCGTTGATCACACTTTGCACATCCTTTATAATATAAGTATATTCTTATTCTAATCACTATCGGTTCCGCTTTATATATAAAATAAACGAACTCATATATAATAATATGGAACTACAGGAGTTGACAATTATGTCTGAGAGTGCCGTGCGAAGAATCGTGTTTGCCCAGGAGAGCGGGCAGCAGCTTCCGATTACCCTCGACAGTATGGGCTATAACCCGAATCAGGAAAAAGTAACCCGTCCTCAAGGCTATCATACTTACCATTGGCTGCAGACGGAGAACGGTGAGGGCATCATCCATATCGATAATAAAAGAATCACACTCACTGAAGGCAGCGGCATTCTGCTTATGCCCGGTGTTCCACACGGCTATGAATCCCTCTCTTCCGAAGTATGGTGCACCTATTATCTCACCTTCGGCGGGACTTCAGCCCGGCATATTCTGGATTCACTCGCGATGAATACCAATCTTCTCTACCGCTGGGAGAATGAATCTCCGCTCCGCTATATGCTGAAGGAGATGCTTGACCGCCATGATGCTTCCGGAGACATGTTCAACCTGGGTGAATCTACGGACGCCTACCGGTTCCTGCTAACGCTGAACAAATATGGGCAGCTGCATAATAATACGGCAATCTCCCGCAATGTGGATAAGCTGCAGCCGCTGCTGAAATGGATGGACGGCCATTACGGAGACCCGGATGTCGGACTCTATGATCTCGCGGCACATCTTGATGTATCCGGGCGATATCTGAACAGCCTGTTTCTGCAGACCTTCGGACTCTCCCCTTATGCCTATTTCGTCCGGCTGCGTATCCGCAAGAGCAAGGAACTGCTTGTGACCCAGCCCCACCTTACGGTAAAATCCATCTCCCAGCGCGTCGGCTTCCGCGACGTCAGCCATTTCGTCGCCACCTTCCGCAAGCAGTCGGCGATTACGCCGGAGCAGTTCAGGAAGCTGCATTAAACAGCGGCACCCCAGCTAAGCCAGCTGGGGTGCCGCTGTTTGATTTTATAACTGTTAATTCACAGCACTGCCGCTGTCCTCCGTCCTATCTGCCCCGCTCACCGCTTCAGGCAGCCCTGCCTTAAGCTCTTCTATAAACTCCCGGAAAGCGCTCGTCATATAGAGGTCACGCCGCCGGATGAACACCGTCGGAACCTCTGCATACTTCTCCGGAAACGGATAAATGCGGATGCCTTCCGTTACATTCATCCTGGTGAAATAGGATAGAGGTAAGACCGCATAGCCAATTCCCGCCTTCACGCAGCCGAGGAGTCCTTCCATCGTCCCGAACTCCATCACCTTCCCAAGCCGGCAGCCTACTTCCGCGAGCCATTGCTCCAGCTTCATCCTGTACAAGCATTCCGCATTCAGGATCAGCAGCGTCTTGTCATGAATGGACCGGATGCCCTGATACTCCATCGTATCCGGAATCACAAGGCCGATCCGTTCATGGATGAGCAGCTCCTGGACAATCTCCGGATGCTCCACCGGTCCGTCCAGAAAGGCTCCGTGCACGGTATGCTGCAGGACAGAATCAATTAGCTCCTTCGCCCGCCCGACCTGCAGATGAACTTCAACATCAGGGTAACAGACCCGGTAAGTGGACAGGATGGCAGGCAGCCGGACGGCAGCCGTCGTATCCGAGCCGACCGTAATCGAGCCTTTGGGAACCGGCGAATCCAGAACCGCCTGCTTGGCTTCGTCCAGCAGCTTAAGAATCCTGACCGTATATTCCATGAAAGTCTGTCCCGCTGAGGTCAGCGTGATCCCCCGGCTATGCCGGTAAAAGAGCGGAGTCTTCAGCTCCTGCTCCAATTGCTGAATTCTGGTTGTCACATTCGACTGCACATAGTTCAGGCTTTGGGCTGCTTTAGAGATACTACCTTCTTCAGCAACCGCCAGAAATACTTTAAGAAGACCCATATCCATTCCGCACCTCTCTCCCCGGATCACCCATCAGCCGCAGTGATGGCCTCCATCATTTCCCTTCATTATACATGATCTGCTGCGCAGATTATGATGGAAATATAAAAGAAGCATGCTGCCTCAGCCGAATGGCACACACGAATAGGAGCGATAACCATGGGAAACAAACAATGGAATTTCAAGGTCCCCGGTAACCCTGAGGGTAAAGAATTAGCTATAACTTCGGATCAAATCACAACGGTCTATGACCTGCTGGACATGCTACGGCAAGAAGAGCTTCAGACCCCGCAGAAGGACCATCCTGCAGGATTGAACCCTCCACAACATAGAGCCGTGGTCATTCCCTTCCTCTCGCGCATGCTGGATAAGAGACGTCATCCTTCCGCCTGAGGTTCAGCTCCCTGCCAAGCTTCAGCCTTCAGTCTCCAGAATCTCTACACCATACGCCGCAAGCTCTACCGGGCCAGTCATCAGGGTACCGGTAAAAGCGCTGCGGTAAAGCTTGTCTAGCCCTACAGTCTGAGGCATCCGGCTAAGATTCAGCAGAAACAGCAGTCCCCCTCTCTCTCCTGTGCGCTTGAATGCCTGTACACCCTCCGGTAATTCCGGGAACAGCTCAAGCCCAACGTCTAGCGCGATATCACTCAAAAGCTTCAGCCAGTAGTTCTCCCCGGCATGTGTTCCGATATAATAAACCTGGCCCGCTCCGAAGCGGTTTACGGTGACCGCAGGAGCTCCGGCAAAGAAATCGTCTTCATACCAGGCGACCGGCTCGGCTCCCGCCGGCCGCAGAATGTCGCACCACTGGCTGCATTCATACAGAAGGCCCTCAGCGCTGCGAAGCGAATGAACTTCGCCTCCGATCGGATCATATTCCTCCACCGTTACACCCGCTGCACGGGAGAAGAGCCCTGGCAGTGGCTGCATTACACAGATGTTGTTCATATTCTTCACACCGCTGCGATGGGTAAGGATCACGATTCCGCCACCTCCGGCAAAAGTCTCCAGCAGTTGTGCAGCTTCCTCATCATGCAGGTACAGGCTCGGGACAATCACCAGCTTGTAACCCTCAAGCGGCTGCCGCCAGTCGATGACATCGCACCCGATACCAAGCTTCGTCAGCGCCCGGTGGTACTGCTTAATGTTATCGTAGTAGTCCAATCCTTCAGCCTGAGGCTGGATGCGCAGCGCAGCCAGCTGCTCATGCGAATACAGGATAGCCGCCTGGCTGATAACCTTAGTCCCCGTCAGCAGCGGAGCCAAACCGTTCACCTCACTGCATAGCTGCGCGAACTCGGCAAATCTCCGCCCGGGCACATTGCTGTGGTCGATCAGCCCATGCCAGAACTGTTCTGCCCCGGCTACGGAGCTTCTCCAGCGGAAATGCACCACGGTATCTGCGCCTCTGGCAATCGCCTGCCAGGCATAAGCGCGGATAAACCCCGGGTTAGGAGTCCGCCACATTGGGAACCAGCAGCCCGGCGGGCCGCTAAGCTGCTCCATGATCCAGAAATTGCGGCGTTTGATGCCGCGGGTCAGATCCAGGGATAGCGCGCCGCTGTAGGGAGCCGTCGTCTGCTTCTTCGGCGAAGGGTTCGGATAATAATCGAAGGCAGCCACATCAAGCTCCTCAGCCAGCCCGTGCATGTCCAGCCGCTGAGGATAACTATGGAAGTTGTGGGTGATGAAGTGCTTCGGGCAGATCTCGTGCAGCACTTCCGTCTGCATCTTCTGGAAAGCGATCACCGCATCCCATTGGAACCGCTGGAAATCCAGCAGCAGCGAGGGATTCTGGAATGGTGAGCCGCCGTAAGGCACCGTCAGCTCGTCCCAGCTGCTGTACTCTCCGCTCCAGACCACAGTTCCCCACTCTGCGTTAACCTGCACGAGTGTGCTGTACTTCTCCTGAACCCACTTGCGGAACGCCAGGTTGCAGCTGTCACAATGGCAATCCAGCATACTGAATTCATTGTCCGTCTGCCAGCCGATAACGGCAGGATGACCGCTGTAATGACGGGCCAGCGCCTCAATAATCCGGCGGCCATACTTCCGCAGCGATGCGCTGTTGTAACAGCGGTGGCCGCGTACTCCCGGATGGAATACACCTCCATCTGCGAACACAGGCAGCACATCCGGGTAGGCAGAAGTCAGCCAGCGCGGCGGTGTCGCTGTCGGCGTCCCGATCACAATCTGAATTCCGTAGGCGTGGAACAGATCCAGCGCCCGGTCCAGCCAGGCGAAATCAAAGGTCCCCTCTACCGGCTCAAGCCGGCTCCAGGCAAATTCCGCCACCCGGACCACCTTGACTCCGGTTTCCTTCATTAATTTAATATCCGTCTCCCACATAGACTCATCCCAATGTTCGGGGTAATAATCCACACCGATCTGCACGTTAGTATAGCTGTTAAGTTCCATAAGCCCCATCACTCCTCCTCATCATTCATGTACAGAAATCTTCTCCATTCGAGTATATATCAGACCGCCAGTTTCCGGACAACCAAAAGAACGCCCCCGCCTCACCTCATATGCTGAGATTGGGCTGGAGCGTCCTGGCAATCCACTTTATCCGGGTTAGGTCCTTATAAGGACTCTCTGTTTAGCACCACATTACAATTACTCGTTGTACTTGCTTTGCAGGTACTGATTATTTCTTCAGCTTATCCCAAGCTGCCTGCATGCTCTTTTCCCAGCCTGCTTCGTCCACTTTACCGGCGATTAGCTCTTGAATGGAACTTGCAAATTCTTGAGTTACACCATCAGGGAATTTCGAAGCCTGAAGTCCGTAGACTTTACCCTCTTGAACATAGTTCCATACATCCGCACCCAGAAGACCGATATCTTCAGGTGTTGCCGGAATGGTGGACAGGGCAGGGATGAATTTCCACTTTTGAACGAGATACTCTTTACCCATGTCGGAAGTTACAAGCCAGTTCAGGAAGGTCTTAGCTTCTTCCTTAGATCCGGAATCCTTATTCACGACTAGGTTGGCAGGAACCCCTACAGACAGCTTATCGTTCATCGCAGGATCGTCGTTGATTGGCATAGGGAACATACCGATGTTCATACCAGGGGTGATGTTGTCAACCAGAGTCTGTGCCCAGTTGCCTTCCTGCATCATAGCGGTTTCGCCATTGGCGAACATAGCCAGGTGAGTATTAGCATCTGTAGTCAAAGGATTCTTCTGTCCGTATTTCACAGTCAGGTTAAGCAGGTTGCTCCAATCCTTGAATTTCTCGTTGCCTACGATGGTGGAAGTTCCGGCGTTCAGGCCGTTGATGAATTCATCCACATTATCCTGCTGTGCAAATGCTACGCTGATGCCCTGGATACCCAGCAGCCACCATTCCTGGTATGCGTTTCCGAAAGGAATAACATCGATCGCCTGCAATTTTTTTGCTGCTTCTTCAAGCTCAGTGATTGTTTTTGGCGTTTCAGTGATACCGGCTTTGGCGAACAGATCCTTGTTGTAGACATAACCAATACCTTCAAGGTTCATCGGCATACCATAGGTTTTGCCGTCTTTAGTCATTGGCTCAGCAGCCAAAGGAATCAGATCCTTCACCCATGGCTGATCGGACAGATCCTCGAGCTTGTCAGCCCACAGTGCCATTTCAGCGTAACCGCCGTTCGAGAAAATGTCAGGAGCATCGCCGGAAGCGAATTTCGTCTTCAGGGCTGCCCCATAGTCTGCGCCGCCGCCAACCGTTTGAATGTCCAGCTTGATGTTAGGGTATTCTTTCTCGAATTCAACCTTCAGTTCGTTCAGGCCTTCCACGATTTCGGTTTTGAACTGGAAAATCTTAACCGTTTTCACAGCACCGGAAGTGTTGCCAGCGCTTCCATTCGAAGCACCATTCGAAGCATTATTGTTAGTGTTGTTGCCACCGCATGCCGCAAGCACGACAGACATCAGCATTACGCTGGACAGCATCACTGCAGACCGTTTCTTCATCATTTGTATTTCCCCCTTGACTAATTTAACTGCTTAATATGTGGAACGGGAGCCCGGTGATTAACCCTTCACCGAGCCGGCCGCTATTCCCTCAACAATGTAACGCTGCATGAACAGATAGAAGATTACAATCGGGGCAACCCCGATAGTCAGCGCCGGAAGTGCCATATCCCATTGCTTCGTATACTGGCCGAAGAACGAGAAGGTAGCAAGCGGAATGGTACGCAATTCAGGTGCCTGAAGAATCAGCGATGGAAGCAGATAGTCATTCCAGATGCCCAGTGCATTCAGCACGATAATGGTCATCAGCATGGGCTTCAGCAGAGGTAGCACAATCCGGAAGAAAGCCGAGATCGGATTGCAGCCATCCACGGTTGCCGCTTCTTCAATTTCCAGCGGCACCGATTTGATGAAGCCGTGGAACAGGAAGATGGCCATCGGAATGCTAAGTCCCAGGTTGGAAATAATCAGACCCGCGAACGAGTTGTTGACCCCAATGATGTTTACGACCTTCAAGATCGGAATCATGATCGTCTGGAACGGAACGACCATTGCCGCTACGAACAGCAGCAACAGAACCTGGTTAAACCGGGTATTGGCACGTACCATGCGGTAAGCGGCCATTGCGCTGAACAGGGAGATCAGAATCACACTAATGATTGTGACGATCAGCGAATTGCGGAAGGCCTCAGAGAAACGGGCCAGCTTCCAGGCGTTAGCATAGTTTGACCACATGAAGGTCTGCGGCCAGCTTGCCGCATCGCTCAGAATCTCACCGAAGGATTTCACCGAGTTCGCCAGCAGGAAATAGAAAGGAGAAAGGAATAGAAGCGCCAGAAGAATCATAATTACTTCAATTCCAATGTTCCATCTGCCTTTAGTTTTAGCGTTCATTAAGCTTCTACCTCCTTGCTCTTCGTAAGACGAACCTGAATGACAGTGATCAGCGCTACAATGACGAAGAATAACAACGCTTTTGCCGTACCCAGACCGTAACGGTTGTTCAGGAAGGCTTCATTATAGATGTTCATGGCTACGGATTCAGTCGATTTGAACGGTCCGCCTTTAGTCAGCGACAGGTTCAGGTCGAACATTTTGAAGGACCAGGAAATGGCCAGGAACAAGCCGATCGTCACCGCAGGCATAATCAGCGGCACGATAATGTTGCGAAGCACCTGCATCCGGGATGCGCCGTCAATCTCAGCAGCTTCGAGCACTTCTTTGGACACGTTGCTGAGTGAAGCAATGTAGATAACCATCAGGTAACCGGAGGACTGCCAAATGAATACCATGACAATTGCCCAGAAGCCGGTGGTTGCATCCCCAAGCCAAGGAAGATTGAAGAAGGACCAGCCTGTAACATCGCCCATTGTGGCGAACCCTTTAATGAAAATGAACTGCCATATGAAACCAAGCAGCAATCCCCCGATCACATTCGGCATGAAGAATATGGTCCGGAGCATATTGCGTGTTTTTAAAGGTTTGGTCAGCAGATAGGCCAGGAAAAAGCCCACCACATTGGTCAATATTACTCCCAGTACAGTGAATCTCACGGTAAACCAGAAGGATGACCAGAAGTCGGGATCATTCGTAAAAATCGATTTAAAGTTCTGAACGCCCACCCAGCTTACATTACCTGATACGCCGTTCCAGTCTGTGAAGGAGTAGTACATCCCCATCAGAAACGGGATAATAGTAATCAAGGTAAAGAACAATAACGCCGGGCCAACGAAAAATAGCTGTTGACCAAATTGGGACAACTTATTGCCGCGCATTTAATGGCCCCCCTTTCTTTTGCTCACTTACTTGTTTATGATCTAAACATATTATCTGTTTTTTGCAGAACTCCTTACACCTACGCAGGTGATCTTTAGGGTGTAAAATATTGATCGGATGTGACAAGGCCCCATGAAGTGGAACAGTATCCGCACCAAACTGATTGTTTTTTTACTCCTGCCCACACTAATCTGTATTATGGCTACAATGTTCATTAACTACTCTTATACAACAAACTCATTAAGAACCCGGGCTGTCGATGAGAATAAGAATCTGCTGTACCAGGGCTACAAAAATATCAGCAGCCTCATTCAGGAGATCAACCGGCTGTCGCTGAGCGTATACGCCGACTCCGATTTTTACCGCCTGCTTGAAGCCGGTTATGATGATCTGTCTTCTGATATTGCAATTTATAATTCGCTCAGTTACATCTCTACTTCCCAGCCCAACATCTCACAGGTGTACTTATACGGCGTCAAAGACGGCAAGGCTACATTGATAACCGATAATACAACACCCAAGCGGTGGCTGGGGAATATGCCTTACCAGGAATCCAACCTTACGGGAAGCTCCCCGGTTAAAGTACAGGGCACTCATATCAGTAACGCCTACGGGCTGAAGCTGCCTATCATACAGTTCGTTCCGGAGCCGGTCTTTACGCTGCACCGCAGAATTGAACGCATCCCATCTACAGAAGCGCTAGGATTCTTATCGATTGATGTCAGGCTGAGCGCACTTGCCGATATTATGGACCAGCTGTACGAGCAGGATCAGGAGAACCTCTATCTGGTGGATGACAGCGGCACGCTCGTATACAGTAATGACAGCACCACGCTTGGCAAACCGCTGAATGCGGACTGGTATAACAGCCAGATTGCGGATAAGAGTGACTCGCAGGGTTATTTCGAAGAGAGCGGCGCCGTCTTTATATATCAGAGAATCGAAGGCGCGGGTCTCCACTGGACTCTGGTGAAGCAGATCCCTGTCTCCTATCTGTTCCGTGAAGCGCTTGAAGCGGCCCGGATCAATATGCTGCTGCTGGTGCTGCTGCTCATCACGATCATTATCCTGACCGTTCTGGTCTCCTTCCGGATTACCGCGCCGATCAAGCAGCTGACCCGGTATATGAACCAGGTGCAGACCGGCAATCTGGAGATTGATATCCGGCCGGCGGGCAAGGATGAGATCGGAGTGGTCACGGAGCATTTCCGCAGCATGATGGATACGATTAACAATCTGATTCTGCGGGAGTACAGGCTGGAGCTGTCGAACAAAACCAATGAGCTGAGGGCACTGCAATCGCAGATCAATCCGCATTTCATGAACAACACTCTTCAGATTATCGGTACACTCGCTCTGGAGCTGAAGGTGCCGCAGATCTACGGGCTGCTCTCGGCACTGGCCAAGATGATGCGCTACAGCATGTACAATGATGAGAAGATTGTGACGATCCAAAATGAGCTGGAGCATGTCAAAGCTTATATTGAGCTGCAGAAGGAACGTTTTGAAAATAAGTTCAGTTTCCGCTACGATATGGAAGAATCGCTGCTGCAGGCGCTGATGCCCAAGATGATCCTTCAGCCCATAGTGGAGAATTACTTCAAGCACGGTTTCAATCTGGACCGTACGGACGGATTCATCGAGATTACCGCAGCCCCCCTTACCTCCGGACGGATGGAAATCAGCATTCAAAACAACGGTCTGACCATTCCGGCCACCCGGCTGGAGGCGCTGCGCAAGGAGCTGGAGCAGCCCAGAGCCGTTGAGCCTGTTAATCTGAGTCATACAGACAACAAGGACGGTTACAGCAAACGCGATGCGCCCGGCGCCGGCATCGGCCTCGTGAATGTGCTGGCACGGCTGCGGCTGGTGTGTGGGGATAATGCCATGCTGACAGTGGATAATCTTAAGGCCGGCGGGGTAATCATCCGGCTGGAAATTGATATATTAGTGGAGAGTGAACGGATATGAAGGCGCTTATAGTGGATGATGAAGCAAGAGTCCGGAAGGCGGTCCGGCTGCTGGTGGACTGGGATGCCCATCAGATTGATGAGATTCTCGAAGCGGGGAACGGCAATGAAGCCATCCAGCTGATCCGCAAGGAGAAGCCGGCGCTGGTGGTTATGGATATGATGATGGAATCGGGGAACGGTGTTGAGCTGATGACCTGGGTAGATGAATTCGCCGGCAACACCAAATTCATTGTCGTCAGCGGGCATAATGATTTCGATTTCGTACGCCAGACCGTACGCCACGGCGGAATAGATTATATTCTTAAGCCGATTGAAGCAGATATGATTAACAACGCGGTGTCCAAGGCGGTTGCCGCCTGGCGTTCCGAAGAAGCGGAGCGCAGCCACCGCCAGCGTCAGAGCCTCCGGCTGAATGAGATTAAGCCAATCTACGGAGAGAAGCTGCTCTCCGCATTGATTGACGATAAGGTTAATGCCGAAGCCTCGCTGCGCAGGCTTATTGGGGACGGCATCATGCCGCAGAGTGCCAAGACCTCGCGGCTGATTCTTGTGCAGACGGACAGCGGCAACAATCCGCTGCTCAAACGGTTCGGGGGGGACAGCGAACTGCTGTACTACGCCATTGTGAACATCTGTAATGAATTTCTGCAGCAGCAGAATAACGGAATCGCCTTCCGGTATTGGGGCGGCCCCCCGGAGATTGCCATCATTCTCTGGGATGGCCGGGAATCTGTAGTCGAGCTGATCAGCCGGATCAATCAGGGAATCTACCATACCCTGCAGTTCCGTATGCATTTCGGCATCAGCACCGCAGGCCACTTCCCCGGACAGCTGCCGGCGCAGCGCACAGAAGCCGCCGAAGCCCTGCTCCGGAGGAATCTGCTAAGACATGAGGATTATTGTCACTTTGCTCCGGTTGCAGGAGAAGGCGGCTTCCCGGCAGGCAGCCAGGTGCGCAGCAGTGCCGATGCCGAAGCGCCGCTGAATTTCGCTGATGTCCAGGACGATTGGCGGATGGCTGTAATCAGCGGCACTCCCGAAACAATGTCCGCGGCTGCACAGCATTGGACCCATGAACTCAGCCGCCGCGGTGTGGTTACCCCGCAGATGCTGAACTCATGGAAAGCGGACGCACTGCTGTTCCGCTCCCGGCTGGTCCGGGAAGCACTGGGAAGCCTGGCCGACAGCGTGCTGGCTGAGCTTGAGCAGGAGGACCTCCAGCACCCGTCTCCGCTGCCAAGCGGCTACTCCTTCTCCCTGTTCGCCTGGCGTGACTGGTCCTTCGCGCTGATGCAGCGCCTGTCTCAGATACTCTCGGCCAGACAGATTAAAGAGCGGAATCCGATGACGGAGATTATTAAGTATATCGAGCAGAACTACCCGTCCGATCTCTCCCTGCAGGAGGTTGCCGGCAAATTCTATGTCAGCCGCGAGTACGTCTCGCGCAAGTTCAAACAGGAATACGGCATCAACTTCTCTGACTATATCGTCAACGTCCGGATCGAGAAAGCCAAGCTGCTCATGCAGAATCCAAACCTGAAGCTGGTGCAGATCTCGGAGATGGTCGGCTTCCACGACGTCAAATATTTCAGCAAGGTATTCAAGAAACAGGTCGGCTGCTCACCGAAGGATTACCGTGTACAAGTTTCCCCATAACAGAATGGATGCCAGAACTCATTGCAGTTCTCTTGGTCAATTGTCTATACCATGATGGCCGAAAGTGCATATCATGGTTCTGAAAGATGAACTTGCGAAGGAGGTAAGGCGATGAGCGGTTGCGCAAATGTCAGCGGACTTTTCACTTCTACCACTACAATTTTAGTACTCTATATTCTACTGGTGATTATTCTCAAAACATTCTAACCTGGTGAACGCAAAAAAGAGGCTATCCTAAAAGCCATCATATGGCCGCTTGGGATAGCCTTTGCCTTGAATACCGCCCATCCATTAGCCTATAACAGCTTATGAGACAGCCAATTCAAGTTAGGACAATAAAACTATAACCAGCAATTCGTACAGTACCAGGGTCAGGATGGCTTCTTCGCTGCTTCCGAAGAAGGCGCGTCCTGCTCCATGATGATTCTGTACCCCCAGGTAAAACAATCCCCTGTCACAGCCGAGAATTCTCCCTGTAACGACTTGACCGTCAATCGTCTGCACCTGGACAATCTGGTTTGCATGTTGTCTGCATACATGGTGCATGTGATGTCTGATCGACTTCATACTTTGAATATAATTCTGATCTGCCTGATACAGCACTTTTGGCTGCACTTGTACTCCCGCTTGCATTCCCACTACAGGCACACTACCCTTCTGTTAATGTACTACATAGTATGCCTAGCGGGTTCAAGGGGTTCTTTATGCTTCTTAAGCGTACCAAGCCAAAAACGCTTCCGCTACCGCCTTACCGGCATGGCCGTTCGGATGCGGATCAAACTCGTCGCTCATATACTCCGGCTTGATTCTGTGATCTGCCGGAGCCGGCACGGACAGCACCGCAGCGATGTCGAACACACGGTTCACACCAGCCGGAGGGTTCGTAAGGATGCTTTCATTCACACTGCGCCAGGCCGTTTCGCGGTCACCTTCGAAGTTGAACGGCGGCACGGTACTGAGAATGACGGAAGCGCCTTGGCGCGCTGACTTGATCTTGGCGATGATATGCGTAAGATCCTCCAGCAGTTCCTCAGCCGAACGTTGCCCGATATCCAGATCGTTAACGCCAAGCACAATCAGCACCTCATCTCCCTGCAAGGCTTTGTGCAGCCAGGCGCCATCCGTGGCCACATCATAGGCCCGGCCCCAGCCGGAGCCTATATTCCACAGCCCGTACTCCGCCCCCAATCCTTCAGCTATTCTTGCCGTCCAGAAGGCGTATTCATCCTTGGCAGTCCGCACTCCCTGTGTAATCGAATCCCCGAGGAATACCAGCTTCTTCGCTACTTCCTTTTTATACCCGAGGAAGCTTGGCAATACCTGCTGCTTATCCGATACGCTGAAAGCATCTGCGGTTTCCTGCGCAGCCAGATTGCCCGGCGCGTCGTAGCCGGAGACCAGCATACCCTCCACGTTGAAGGGAACCGACTTGCCGGCATCCGCCTTAAGGGTCCAGGTAAAGGCCAGATAGTGCCCTTCCGGCAGCTCCAGCAGGGCTTCATCGCTCCAGAACTTCTCGCCCGGCTTCACCAGCCGGGAGGCCTCGCCTGCGAAGGTAAACGGAACCTGCGAGCCAGGCACGACAGTGCCATCCGGATCGGCTCCGCCATCAGCCATATATGCCGCTTCGATGCTCCACTCCCCGCCCGGTTCACTCGCTGTAGACTCCGCCCCCATGTCCCATGTCGAATCCACAGCATTGCTGTGCCAGAACTTCAGCGTCAGGCTTCCATTCTCCCGCAGGCGGATATAGGTCCGGTATGTATGGGTGAACGGCTCCGGCGAGTTCATAATATGATTGGCGGCTGCGGACAGCGCTGTGGCTGAAGTGAATTCCGGCTGGCTTAGCACTCCTGTATTCACTTTATTGTTCATAGCATTCTATTCTCCTATCGTTTCTTACAGAAATTGGATTATCCAGTTCACAGCACACCTGTAATGAATGGAAAAGGCGATAATGTTGTACATACTACTTCTATGCCTGAATAATAGGAAATTTGAGAGAATTTGTTGTACGAAATATAGGCGTGTTGATTTCCCAAAAAAAGGGACGAAAAAGGCCGCCATTTCGGGTAATGGTAAGTACGACCAAACCAAACCGAAATGAGGCGACCTCATGAATAAATATACCCCATTTTTAGCCGTTTTCAAACAAGTGTTAACACCGGAAGAAGTCCAAATGGTGACCGGACAAACCGAGGACTACGTGGATAGAGGAACCAAAATGACCGTCGGGTTGCTGCTCGATTACTTTGTCCAAGCCTGCTACCACAAATGGGACGGATTCCGGCAGAGTGCCCGCTTAGGCCCAAGCTTTGACTTGCCAGAAATTCATTACTCCACCCTTTCCGGCAAGGCCGGTGAAGTCCCTTACGAAATCTTCAAACGTATCTTTCAACTGCTCGTCACGAAATGTAACCGCCAAACCCGGCGGCATTTGAATCTTCCTAAAGATCTTTTGCTGATTGACTCGACTACGGTCACGGCAGCGAACTCTCGAATGCCTTGGGCCTCGTACAAAAAATTCAGAGGGGGTATTAAGCTGCATGTTGCTCTTTCGCATGGCCAGCGTTCACCCCTGAACGTGAAGGAATCGATCGCGAAGCGCAATGACGCTCCGTTTGGAGAAGTCTTGGCAGATACGGACTACATTTTGGTACAGGATCGGGCGTATGGAAAAATCAGCAGATTGGATCAATATGTGCTCCAGGGCCAGTCGTTTGTGATTCGGCTCAAAGACAATCTCCATTTGGTGAAGCCAAGAGAACTCCAGCGACCCGCAGAGGGAGAAACGAAAATTGTTCGTGATATTACTTGTTATATCGGTCAAGGGAAGTGCCAATCTGCTCAGCGCCACCGGGTCGTAGAATTTGAAAATGACCGGGGTGAAGTCGTACGGGTCGTGACCGATTTGAGAAAAGAGTCCGCTCATGTGATCGCTGAAATCTACAAGGCACGCTGGGAAATTGAAGTCTTTTTCCGCTGGATTAAACAGCATCTGAACGTGCCATGTCTATTTGGAACCACCGAAAATGCGGTATACAGCCAATTGTTTGTGGCCCTTGCTGTCTATGTGCTTCTGAAACGCGTTTATGATGAAATCCACCCCAACGTGCCTGCCTTTGCTCAACTGACCCTTTGGGAATTTATGCAGCATTGGCGTATATTTAGTCTTCCGCTGGAGTGGCAGGTTCAACTTAGTCTGCTCAGGAACAAAGGGGTTTTGGGAATTATATCCATCCCATAATATGGGGAATCAACAGGCCTGTACGAAATACATGAATTCCCCCGCAAAGCAGCCGGGAGAAGGCGAAATGCTGCCTTTTATACAACAATTCTGGATTAGGATTGATAATATGAGGAAAATGTTGTATTTCGTGCAGGATTTGCGCGGCAAGAACAGCTTGAGAAGTTCCAATAGCCTCAAATACCGTAACCGTTGTTCAATCCTCAAAAAACTCCCTGATACACCGGGGACGAATGTCCCCCGTCATCAGAGAGCTTGAATATGAGGCGGTATAAGCTTATTTCAGCGTAATGGTGAACGATACGGATTTAGCTCCGGCGTTTACCTTCACTGTAGTTTCATCTGCCTGCTCCGCACCTTCTACGGAAGCGATAGCGCCAAGATCCTTCACAGCAAATGTGAATGCTTTGCCGCTGCCTTCAGCAGTTACAGTTACGGTGTTGCCGCTGCGTGCAGCTTCTACCTTCAGCTCAGGAGCGCCGTTGATATCGCGTACAGTTGCAGTTGTTGCCTTGCCATCCTCAAGGGAGTACAGACCAAACTTCACGCCTTCGGCGAAGTCATAGTCCGGACGGCTGTCTTCGCTGCCTACGGCAAGCAGGGAGTTCGGGCGTACGAATAACGGAAGGCTGAAGAAATCATGCTTCTCTTTGCGCCATGATCCGCCCTCCACGGTTTCGCCGTTCAAGAGGTGTGTCCAGCGGCCGGCTGGCAGATAGTATTTCACTTCGCCGTTCTCCTGGAAGATCGGAGCCACCAGCAGGGAATCCCCCAGCATGTACTGGCGGTCCAGCACTTCGCAGGTCGGATCTTCCGGGAATTCCATCACCATCGCACGCATCGAAGCCCAGCCCTGTTCATGCGCCTGTCCGGCTACATCATACAGGTATGGCATCAGGCTGCATTTAAGCTTGGTGAAGAAGCGGGTAACATCCACGGCTTCGTCGTCGTAAGCCCAAGGCACACGGTACGAGGTGCTGCCGTGCAGACGGCTGTGGCTGGAGAGCAGGCCGAAGGCCAGCCAGCGCTTGAAGACATGCGCCGGAGCGGTATTCTCGAAGCCGCCGATGTCATGGCTCCAGAAGCCGAAGCCGGACAGGCCTAGCGACAGGCCGCCGCGCAGGCTTTCTGCCATGGACTCGTAGTCAGCGTAGCAGTCGCCGCCCCAGTGAACCGGGAACTGCTGCCCGCCGGCGGTTGCCGAACGTGCGAAGACTGCCGCTTCATTCTTGCCAAGCTTCTCTTCCAGTACTTCAAAGACAACCTTGTTATACAACTGAGTGTAATAGTTATGCATTTTGTGCGGATCGGAGCCGTCGAAGTAGACAACATCCGTAGGAATACGCTCGCCGAAGTCGGTCTTGAAGCTGTCTACGCCCATGTCCACCAGGCCGCGCAGGTAACCTGCATACCATTCACAAGCCGCAGGGTTCGTGAAGTCCACGAGTCCCATGCCTGCCTGCCAAAGGTCGGTTTGGTATACGTCGCCGTTAGCTTTTTTGAGCAGATAGCCGTTCTTCTTGCCTTCTTCAAACAGCGGTGAACGCTGTCCGATATAAGAGTTGATCCAAACGCAGATCTTAAGCCCCTTGTCATGCAGGCGCTTCAGCATACCCACAGGGTCCGGGAACACACGGGAATCCCACTGGAAATCGGTCCACTGGTATTCGCGCATCCAGAAGCAGTCGAAATGGAACACATGCAGCGGCAGATCGCGCTCTGCCATTCCTTCTACGAAGGAGTTAACCGTAGCTTCATCGTAATCTGTAGTGAACGAAGTGGTCAGCCACAGACCGAAGGTCCATGCCGGTGGCAGCGCAGGCTTGCCGGTCAGTGAAGTATATTTAGTAATAACCTCTTTGATTGTCGGCCCTTCGATAACGAAGTATTCCAGGCTCTCTCCAGCTACGCTGAATTGGGCTTTCTTCACTTTCTCAGAAGCAATTTCGTACGATACCAGTTCAGGCTGGTTCACGAATACGCCGTAGCCTTTGCTGGTCACATAGAACGGAACGTTCTTGTAGGCCTGCTCGGAGCTTGTACCGCCGTCTTTGTTCCACAGGTCAACCACCTGGCCGTTCTTCACAAAAGCAGTGAAGCGTTCGCCCAGACCATACACGAATTCGCCGATGCCGATATCCAGCTCTTCACGCATGAACGTGTTGCCGTCCTGATCGGTGATATAGGCCATCGACTTGTAACCGCTGCCTGTAATGCGCTCGTCGCCGCGGTAGAAATCCACCGACCAGTGAGTGCCCTTGTTGATAACCACGCGGAGTCCGCCGCTGATCAGCACGGTTTGTGCTTCGGTTTCTTCGATTTGAACATGATCGCCTGTTCCCTTAGTCAATTCAAAGGAAGGACCACGGTCGATCACCCCGTCATTATGAATAATCTTAATTCCAACCACACCCGGAAGCGGGGAGTGGAATTTTACGGTAAGCAGTGTAGAGTTCAGTGTTGCCGAACGTCCTGTAATCGGAGTCGTCTGCGTGATAGCCGTCAGGCCCTCTTCAGTTTTCTCAACAACATAGTTCTGAACTGCACCATTGATTGTGATTCCGTCGCGAACCAGCCAAAGGCCGTCTGTAAATTTCATGTGTGCACTTGCCACCCTTCAATTTGGTGTTTATAGTTGCATTATAACGATAACAAAATCACAAAACTACTATAATATAGCTTATTTATAACACTATTTTGATGTTTTCCCCACAAGGAGGGCTTTAATGGACCGCACATCGCAGCGATTGCTCAAAGAAGACCGTGAACACGGGGATGTTATGTTTCCCTTGGCCGCCTATTGGATAGAGCTCCCGGCAGGAGCCCCTGTCCTGGATACCCACTGGCATGAGGAAGCGGAGTTCTTCCTGCTGCTTGAAGGCGAGATTCTCTTTCAGGTGGATACGGATTATTTCACGCTCCGCCCCGGAGAAGCCGTGTTTATTGAATCCGGTGATATTCATGCCGCCTATGCGGCTCTGGACACTCCCTGCCGGTTCTGCGCACTTGTCTTTCACCCCGATCTACTGGCCAGCGCCCAATATGATACCATCCAGCAGACTGTAATTCTGCCGCTTCAGGAGAAACGCCAGAGCTTTCCGCGTCACATCACCTCCTCCGTACCTTGGCAAGGGGAGCTTCTGCTGCACCTGGAGCGGATGATGGAGGCATATGATAATAAAATGCCCGGATTCGAGTCCTTTATGAAAGGAACTTTGCTGATCATGCTCTCACAGATTGCGCCGCCGGGACGTTCGGTGAACTACAGCCAGTCGGCAGGCGCGGATACCACGAAGATCGACCGGCTGAAGAAAATCATCCTCTACATTCAGGACAATTATCAGGAGCCGATCCGCACCCGCGATCTGTCCGAGCTGATTCCGATGAGTGAGGGGCAGTTCTGCCGTTTTTTCAAAAGCATGACCCGCAAGACGCCCGTCGATTATATCAACTCCTACCGGATCCGCCAGGCCGCCGCCCTGCTGCAGCAGAGTGACCGCAAAATCTCCGATATCGCCATGGATGTCGGCTTCGACAATGTCAGCTACTTCATCAAAGTCTTCCGCAAAGCGATGAACTGCTCGCCTTCCGAATTCCGCAAGGATGCTATGCCGGGAGCCGGTCAGGGCCAGCTTTATCCGTAAGATCAATGGGATAATTCGAACTGACAAATTTAACCTGCCCGTGTAGAATATCAATTTAGAAGGGCGGGAGAAACCTTGAATATATTTAAGATAATAACAGCGTTTATACTATTACTTCGCTTCTTTATAGCAGGTGATGCAGCAGGCAGCAGTGATACTTCCATATACAAGCACCCGATGGCATCTGACCAAATCACAGACCCTTCCATGGGTGAGATCCGCTTGATGCTGGAAGAAGCAGGTCTTGGAAAGTATTGGGATACATTAAAACATCACATTCTGCCCGGATTCTACATGGTTCCAAAAATGACAGATGAAACAGAAATCAAGCTTGGCGCCAGCAAAATCGGGGGACATCCTGATATGCCCTCTTCCTTTCAATGGCCTTCGTGGAAGAACCATCCCATGTCTTTTGTCGCTCAAATCAATCTTGAAGAGTTCCCTATGAATTTGGTTAACCCGGGGTATCCAGCTACCGGAATTCTCTACTTTTTCTACGTGTATGATTTTGAGGTGTGGTATAACAGCGATGACTATGATTCAGACAAGAAGAATAATAATGTTGTATATTACTCCCCTGAAACTACAGAATTGGTTCGAATGGAGCCACCGATGACATTATCGGAAGATCAAATATTCAGATCCGCGCTGCTCGAAAAAAAGCTTGAATTAACGATTCCCGATTCAGATTATCTGGAAGCCAACCATCTGATGAACAACGAAACGGACTTGAACCGCTATTCCCTGGAATTCAGACCGAAATTACTGATTACTTACGACCGTGGAATCGGATTCCGTTTCCTGGGCCATATGACAGCACTGCAATACGGAGGTCATCCCAGCGATGAGATTCTATTATTCCAGGCTGATTCTGATGATCAGATCGGGATGGAATGGGACTTGTCCGGTTTATTGCATTTTTTCATCAAAGCGGATGATTTCAAAAAATTATTCTTCGAGAATGTCTATACGTATCGCGTGGGGACGTGAGGTCAGCGGGTTCGATAGGATCGCTCATCTCTCTATTCACCCTCCAATCTGCTTACGGGTGCCCGGATACGTTTAAGTTACGTGTAAGGGTGGAGCCACGCCGCTTCCGCTACTCTACTTACAGGAGGCAGATCACCATGAATCAACATGTTACCTTGCCGAGTGAGGTACAGGAGTATTACAATGCCATCAACCACTATCAGCCTGAAGCCTTTATTGATTTGTTCACTCCCGGCGCCAGCGTTAAGGATAACGGTAAAGAGATTGCGGGCAGGGAGGCTATACAGGCTTGGGGGGAAGCAGAGCTGTTCTCTGCCAAGGTCCGCTACACGATCATGGAAATCGAAGAATCCGGAGAAGCGATCGCTGTGACAGCAGAGATGGAAGGGGAATTTAACAAGAATCGCGTTCCCGCTCCGCAGCTGTTCAGACATGAGTTCACGGTGCAGGGCGGTAAAATCAGCACCCTGATCATCACGCTTAAGTAGCCGGACAGGATCATTCTCTTCTAGTATGGTCCGCAACGCGATGCTTTCCCATTATATGCCGGCAAATACCGATTGAAAAAAGGGCATTACCAGGCCGGACACGGCTGCGGTAATGCCCTTTTTTATGTTCCACTCAAGCCCGGCTTCAGCCTGCCTTACGGATTACAATGAAGCAGGTGCTGTCCGGCAGTGCGACCGCCTGCCCGCTCTCATCCATCACCACGACCCGATCCTGCAGCGCCTCCGTATACCCTTCCTGCAGGTAATGGCGGAAGACTTCAATCTTCGCCTGATCACCAAGCGTCTGCTCAATGAACGCAGCATACTGCGAAGGGGTGAAGTATCCAAACTGCTCCTGTACTTCATGGATGTAGGCTTCTTCCCCCCACGTATACGTGTACAGGAATTCCATCGCATCATTCACCGGCATAAGGACCTCCTGACCGCCAAGCTGCTCATACCGGATACTCCGGCCGGCAAAATCCTTCGCATACCGCTCCAGCCACGCCATTCCGTCATCCTCCAGAAACCGCACTCTTCGCTGCTGATCCTCCGGCTCACTCATAATACCGTCGCGGACAATAATGACTCCGCCGTCCGCCAGCACACCGAAGGCGCTGGTTAGCGCTGCAGCAACCGTCCCGTGATTGAACTTCTTCCCATCCAGCGGCACATAGGAATACAGCTCATGCAGGATGGAGGAGAAAATCACCGTGTCGACCGTGCCCGCCTCCACGTAATCCTTCAGGTTCAGCGCATCGCCCTGCAGCACCTCCCAGCGGCGGTCTTCCCGCTGCTTGCGCTGCCGCAATGCTTCAATAACATTGCTGGAGATATCGATGCCGACCGGAATCACATCCGGCATCCGCTGCTCAATCAGATCCAGCAGCACCCCGCCGCCCGGCCCGATGTCCAGCACCTTGCGGCCGGTGACGTAATCCAGAATGACCGCCTTATAATCCGCCGTATCATTCATCTGGCTTAAGTACGTATCCTCGTTATGGAAGCGGTCGAACGCATCCCGGCGCAGATCGAACAGGTCGAACAGCAGCAGCACCGCCCGTTCATACAGTGCCGACTTCTCGGCCTCGGTGCAGAATTCAATCAGCTTCTCAGCCGCCGGGGAGAATTCGAAATGGAAGAACAGCGTATCAGGCAAATGCTCCTTCCGCAGCAGCCGGTGCAACAGATGCGGATTGACCGAAGGCTGCTCCCCGCTATAGATCTCTGTCCAATCCAGCTCAGACAAGTATTTCTCAATGATCCTTTTCTTGTACACGTTGATCTTCTTGCTGCCCTTGTAGTCATAATAAATGCTGTTCATCACCGCTTCGAAGCTGATATGGTGGAGAGCGGACAAATCACTGCTAGCCGAGAGGCTTACTACTTTGAGGAACTGCTCCAGCGAGAAGGTCTGCAGTGCAGATTCCACATACCAGAAGGTGACAGGCTGCAGCGGCTCCAGTACAGCAGGATTGAAGCCCTCCTGCACAAGACTGCTCCACTCCGTCTCATAATCCTCACCCTGCGCGATAGATCCGGAGCGCATTCTCCGCAGACGCTCCTTCATCGGCACTTCAGCATGCAGATTACCCGAGGAGATTACGGCAATCAGCTCCATCACCTGAGGACGAACCTCCTGCCACAGCTCCGGGGCTACAGCCGAGATTATGCAGTGATTCAGCGCGAACAGCAGCCGCTCCAGCTCATCTGCGGTCAGCAGCCCCTGCTCCACCAGTCCGGATAATGGAAGATTGACCGAAGGCGGAACCTCGCCGCGGATCTGCTGCCCGATCAGCCCGTGGGTTTCGATCAGCCGGTGCACGATCAGCCGCTTATCCGCAGAGGCAGCGTCCTCCCGGTCATCCTCTCCACAACGCCAGTACAGCTGTGCCGAACCGATATTATGCACAAATATATTAATGCCGTCCTTCTGCCAGCTCCTGCGCTGCCGGATCGTACCACCCTTGGCAGTCTCCGACCAGATCAGCGTCTCTTCAGCCAATTCTCTGATCCAGTAGGATAGCGGCAGACTGTCCAGTACACGCAGGCTCCGCTCTACATAATCCAGCACCGGACTCTGCTGCTCCAGTTCCCCCAGCGATTCCACCCGTTCGAGGTTCACAATCGTCTGCTCGGCCTGAACGATATATTCCAGCCACAGACAGCCTTCACCGGGGAGTCTTCCTTCTTCACGGTATGTTTCAATAGCCTGCAATGATTTCAGCATATGCCTGCCTCCCTATGTAATAACGATCTCTATACAATAGCCCTGCTGGCTGCGGTTGAATCATGAAAAACTGTTCATACAACAAACCGCAAGCTTCTGAAGAGAAGCCTGCGGTCAAGAAAATGCATTACTATTGTATATTGTATACCAGATTGCCGGGAGAAGATAAATCCAATTTAAAGTGCACCTGCATCCCTCGCCGTATAGAAGGACGGGAAGATCGGCCGGTAATGTAGTTCATCCCTGATGCGTGTGGTATCGATGACTCCCTCCCATGGATTGAATTCCTGCTGCTGCGCTGCCGGGGGAATTTCCAAATGATGCAGCTTAAGCAGTTCGGCAATGGAGATCGGTGCATCATCGCCAACGTTGTAGATCCGGCCATCTATCCCGTCTGCGGAAGCAGCGAGCAGCAGGGCCTGCCCTACATCTGCATGGTGCGCCATATGCATTCGTTTCGCCGGATTCCAATTGCCTACGAGCGGCAGAAATTCTGTGATATGCGGGTCCCGCTCACCATAGACAAAGGGCAACCTTACAATGCGCAGGCCTAATCCCTGTTCATGGTGAAGCTGCAGCAGCGCTGCCTCAGCCTTAGCTTTGGACTGCGGATAAGCAAACGCAGGCTTCAGCTCGTCATCCTCCTGACTGGGTCCCGCGTTACTTCCGGAGCCGTAGACATTATTGGTGCTCGCAAAAACAAACCTTGGCACCTCCGCCTCCAGCACTGCCTTGGCCAGAGCGATGCTTCCATCGAAATTGGATATCCATGTGGTATTCTCGTCTACCCCGCGGAACTGAGCTGCCAGATGAAATACAACATCAATCCCCCGGAGAGCATCCACATAATGTTCCGGCTGCAAAAGCTCGCCTTCTACAATCTCAGCCCCCAGCTGCTTAAGCCCATCTGCCTTGGCAGCATCCCTAATCAACAGCTTAACGTGATGACCGCGCTGCAGCAGACGCGGAACAAAACGGCTTCCTACTTTACCGGTGGCTCCAGTTACAAATATGTTCATAGTTCAAATCCTCCTAAGTTTATAGATGCTATACTGGCAGTATAATAGAATGTGTAACTGGCATCCTGCCTGCGTTTATCGTAGGACTATTAGTGTTAGGATAAGGATAAGGAGGAGTTCAGCATGGAAGAGATTTCTTCCAGACTGCCGTTAGGTGAATTTCTGCGTTCGCGCCGGGAACGTCTGACTCTTGAAGAAGCCGGGTTAGTCTCTTATGGAAGACGGCGGACTCCGGGGCTCCGCCGGGAAGAAGTGGCCCAGCTTGCCCACATCGGAACCTCATGGTACACCTCTCTGGAGCAGGGAAGAAGTATCAATCCTTCAGAGGATGTACTGAATAACATAGCAGAGGCGCTGCGACTAACTGAAGACGAACGTCACTATCTTCATCTTCTTGCCAGACCGGTGCAGCAGCAGGCCGTAGAAGATCAGCAACTGAATACAGGCCTGGAACGGATGATCAAGGCCCTGGAGCCCAATCCGGCCTTCGTAATCGGGAGAAGCTGGGATTTGCTGTTATGGAATCAGGCAGCGGAGTTAGTGTTCGGCTTCCCTTCATTCTCAGAGGGTAAGCAGGAGCGTCCCAACTGGATGAGACTGCTGTTGACGACCGGGAAGCGGAGATTGAATCTGGAGGACTGGGAGAGTAAAGCAGAGGTCCTCGTTGCACGCTTTCGTGCCGATTACGCACATTTCCCTAATGACCCGAGGTTCAAGGAGCTTATCGGAGAATTTATGCAGAGCAGCCCGCTGTTCCGCGAGAAATGGCCGCTGCATGATGTTCAGGTTGTAACGGACTGCCACAAACAGTGGAATGCGCCGGGCATCGGAGAGCTGGAGTTTGAACATGTGACCCTGCAGCCTCAGGGCCATCCGGATCTGAAGATCATGATTTATACAGCTACTGCCGAAACAGCTGCGCGTCTGCAAAGTCTAATGAACACCAGCGAACATTAATCATGCAGTTATGGGTTCAAAAATAACAGCAGCTAACCAGGACATGATTCCCCCGTCCACGGTTGCTGCTTAGCGGCTGCGTATGGAGCTTACCATTCCTCCTCAACTGGAACTTCGGCGGGGCCTCATGGCTCATCCAGCTGTGGAGCGGACTGAGATTCCCCTATTGAGGAAGATCTCGGCAATTTGCGGGTAATTCGGACTGAGTCCGTTTCAGCCTTATTATTAGTTTTTTGGTGAAATAAGGGAATCTCAATCCGCTCAGACCTCCAACTAAAGGTGGTAATGATATATGGCTGCTTCTGAGGATAACAGTCTAGACACCCTGACTTTTGAAATTTTGGTTGATATATCCAAGAAGTATACGAATATCTCTAATCATAAACGGGTATTAGCTCCGGTAGTTACTTCAACTATATCTCTATACGTAAATGGACTTAGGCTAAATGAAGACGAGGATGAAGTATTTGTAGTCACTGAGTTCTTCGAATCCCTTACCCATCAAGGGAGAATCCCTATGTATACCTGCTCGTGTGGTATTTTTGGTTGCGGAGGATTTTATATTGATGTTTTGTATAAGAAAGAAACAGTCATTTGGGGTACAGAACAAGCTACTTTCACCAAGTATATTTTCTCAAGGGGCAATATCGTACGTGTTGCAGAGGGATTGATTAATAAGCTGGTGGAATTACACCAATTGTTACAGGAGCATGGGCTTCAGACTTTTCATGATAATGAAGCCACAAAAAAGCGGCAACCCAGGACCCCTTGTCCCGGGCTGCCGCTGTTTCTGTTTACCAGAATATAGCGCAAAGCTTCTATTATTTAACCTGTTCCATGAACGCTTTGTAATCCTGAACGATCTCTTTAGACAGGGTATGGTGTAAGTAATGCTCCCCTTCAAGCGGGATCAGTTTGCCATGCGCAGAATCCTTCAACTGCCCTTCATGCAGCGTCTGCCAGCCCTCAACATCAGTATTATTGGCTTGTATGAAGAGGAGCAGCGGGAGCTCTTTAGGGAATGTCAAAGCCTGAGCCGCTGTAAAGTTATCATTGAAATGTTTCATTTCATTCATGGTAGTGTCGTTGCTGGAGTTTTTATTCGAGATCATGTTCATCTGCTGCTTGATATGATCATCAAACGGCAGGCCGGCATAGGGATCACCGCCTACTTTCTTGAGCAATCTCATCAGACCTGATTTGTCGAGGAATTTGAACATTCCCACTGGCATTTCAGCATCCATGCCCTCTTGTGTCGGCACACTGCTGTCGATTCCTACAAAAGCAGTCACTTCATCTGTATACTTGTTCACATAATCCAGCCCGTATATACCGGCAATGGAATGCCCCATCAGCGTGTAACGGGTAATGCCAAGCTGCTGCAATGCTTCATGAATTTCACTTGCAATATTATCGTTAGTCCGTTCCTTATCGGTTCTATCACTTAATCCATAGCCGAACGGCTCAACCGCCACCACCCTATAGAACGGAGACAACTCATCGATCAGCGGTTTGAAATCCAGTGCCGGAGCGCCCGTGCCATAACCAGGCAGCAACACCACAGTTTCCTCGCCCGTCCCTTGAATCAGTACATTCATCTTTTTGCCGTCTACAGGCACCAGCTGGCCGTAAGACTCAATTTTCCCCAGCTCCGATTTGCTGCTGATGATATTCACTACAAACACAACGGCTAAGAAAAGCACTATGGCGATCATTATTGCCGCAATAGATTTAAGCGTAACCCTAAGCCATTTTTTCATTATACATGCACCTGTCCTCATCGTTTGATAAGATCCTTACGAACCAATAAGGTAAGCTTACACAATGAAGATGTACTCCCCGTGACGGCAATATGAACGGAATATGAACAGCTGCAATTGGAAAAATGCTGCGGCTCTCTGCCCAAGCAGGAGCCTTGAGCTGTATGCCGCAGCAGAAGAGACTAATCCGCCGGTGCAGCGACCGGCAGGGTGACAATGAAGCTCGCACCCCGCCCCGGCTCACTCTCCACCCGGATATCGCCTTGATGGAGCAAGACGATTTGCTTAACGATGGCCAGTCCCATACCGCTTCCGTTATACTGGCGGCTGCGGGAACGGTCGGCCTTGAAGAAACGTTCGAAGATCCGCTTCTGATCCTCTGGCGAGATCCCAATGCCCGTGTCTGAAATCCTTATCGCTACATTCTTGCTGTCTTGTCTGAGGCTGACGCTGATCACGCCGCCATCCCTGGAGAATTTGATGCTGTTCCCCAGCAGATTCGTCCACACCTGATTGAATTGATCATGGTCAGCCGTCAGCCGGACAGCCTTCAGATGAAGCTCGAAGCTAATGCTGCGGGCCGACCATTGCGGCTGGAGTGCAACGATTACCCGTCTGATCTGTTCATCCAGGCTGAACGTGGTGAGCTGGAGCTGCTGTGACTGCGATTCAAGCAGACTGAGCTTCAGCAGACTGTCGCTCATCTTGGACATCCGCTCCGCTTCGCTGATGATAATATCCAGATAACGGTTCCGCTCGCCCTCCGGGATATTCATCTGCTTAAGCGCCAGCGCATACCCGGATATGGAGGTCAGCGGTGACTGAACCTCATGCGATACATTGGTGACGAATTCCCTGCGCATCTGCTCCAGCTGCTGCAGATCACGCATCATCTCTTCGAAGCTACGCGCCAAAGCACCAAGCTCACCCTTCTGCTTAATATTCAGCTTCACATTGAAATCACCGGCTGCGATCCGGCGGGTTGCAGTGGTCAGCTTATTGATCGGCCGGACGAGGAACATAGCAGCCACCAGAATCACAAGACTTCCTGATCCTAGCGAATAGAGCGAAAAGTTCAGAAGCCATTTCAGCAAAAAAGGGGTGGACGGGGGACCGGTGGATTCTACAAACAGCGCTTTCGTTCCTGCATCCGTTGGGAGCGGTAGCCCCAGAAGAATAGTGGATACCCTGCTTGGATTGACTTGAACAATGCCCCCGGCCAATACTTGCCTCACTTGCTCCATAGTCACTCTAGCCGGCTTATTTCCGTTAAGCTCTCCGTAAGACTGAAACTGGCCTGTCTCTTCATAAATACGGATATGGTAGGATGCAAGCTGGTTTATTCCGCGTACGAACGCATCCGCTTCTGCCAGCGGAAAGGTATCGTAGATCCGGACGATGTCCTGCCCGAAGTCCAACAAAGGGATTTGCATATTCTCGTTCAATTTATCCCGGAATAGCCAAGTGGCCATAAAAAAGGAGATGACTGTACCCCCGATTACAGAGACCAGGAAGGTCAGGACAACCCGGGTATATAAGGATTTAATCATTCGGTAACCTCAAGCCGGTAGCCCAGCCCGCGAACGGTCTCGATGTAGAAATCAGGTGTAGCCGCAAACCGTTCGCGCAGCCGCTTGATATGCACATCTACCGTCCGGTCATCCCCCGCGTAATCAATTCCCCAGATTTGATCGATCAGCTGCTCACGCGTATAGACTTGTCCGGGCGTCCCGGCAAGCTTGTACAGCAGCTCGAACTCCTTGAGCGGCAGCGACAGCGATTCTGTCCCGCTAATCACCTTGTAAGTCTGCCGGTCAAGGGTAGTGCTGCCGAACCGGATCATCTGCGCGCTGCCAATCCGGTAGCGTTTGAGCAGCGCCCTGACGCGGACCGTCAGCTCCAGCGGATCAAACGGCTTGGTCAGGTAATCATCCGTACCCAGCTCGAACCCCTTCACTTTCTCCCAGGTCTCGCCTCTGGCCGTCAGCATCAGCAGCGGAAGCTCGGGATCGGCTCTTCTAAGCTCCTTGCATAACGTCCAGCCGTCCATCACCGGCATCATAATATCCAGTATGACAAGATCAATCTGCATGGAGGCGTAGACGGCCAGTGCCTCTTTGCCGTCTGCAGCTTCAGCTGTTGTGTATCCGTCGTTACGCAGAAATAGGCAGACGAGTTCGCGGATGTTCGCATCGTCGTCTGCAACAAGTATAGTAGGCATCCGTTTCCTCTTTTCCTATAGTCGGGCCTGTACTGATATCCAGATATAAGCTTAACTTCCCCGGGGGCAGCTTCCTGTATTCACCAGCACCCGCTATCCTGCTAAGTTCCGAACCGCTGCCGGTACCCGCATTTGCGGCACAGCTCCTCGACTGCCTCCCGGCGGGAGAAGCCATAGAACAGGTTGTTCGCCCGTTCGCCCTCGACAATCTCGGAGAACGGCGTCTCGTGAATATTGCCGAGGTTGATTACGCCTTCGCCATCGAGGCAGCACGGCACAACCGTGCCGTCCACCAGCACCGCCGCCTGGCTGCGCAGCGCATGGCAGAAGCCCTTGCCGTCGTCCTCCGGCTCATGAAGAGCCGGCCATTTGAACTCGTGGTCCTGGTTCAGATAGACACGCGGGGCAATCTTCACCCCGCTGCCGGGGACAACCTTCTCTTCGATCCGGTAGTCGAGCCCGAAGGCCTCCTCCAGCAGCGCGAGCGTCTCGCGGTTGCGGCTTTTCTCCAGATTCGTCCGGTTGTCCTCCGTCAGATTCCACAGCCGGAACGAGACAATGACGCCCTGGGCGGATATCTCCCGGACGAAATGAATAATCTCCGACACATAGCCTTCGCGGTTCTCTGAGCCTGCGTGGCCGTCGAAGCTGTGCAGCGAGAAGTTCATCTGCCGCAATGCCGGCTTGCCCAGCAGCTTCGGCCCCGCCTTATGGATCAGCGTCCCGTTAGTCGTGATGTTGACCTTGAAGCCTTTGGCATGCGCCGCATCCAGCAGCTCACCAAGCTTCGGATGGAGCAGCGGTTCGCCTTTGACATGCAGGTAGATATGATTGCTATGCGGTTTAATCTCATCGAGTATGGTATGGAACGTCTCCAGCTTCATGAAATTCTTCTGCCGCTCGGTTGGCGGACAGAAGCTGCAGGCCAGGTTGCAGACGCTTGTAATCTCGATGTATACCTTTTTGAAAGTCTTCAAGTTCCGCTCCCCTTTTCAATCGTACATCCTAATCCGGCCCGTGCAGCCCGTACAGCTATAGATCCGAGGCGTAGCGCAGACCAATCTGCGCTCTCGCATCCTCCATCAGCTCGGCGACCGCCAGAGAATTCGCGTGACTGTTAATGCTGCTCTCCCGCTGGCCGCTCTTCAAGAGATGAATGAACTCCTGAATCTCATAATACATCGGCTCGAACACCTGCGGCAGCGTAAGCTCTTCGATGGTGCCGTCGCGGTAGTGGATTTTGACCTGATAGGGCTGGTTAATCTTGTCGATGACCATCGTCCCGTTCTCGCCCTGAATCTCAGCCGGCAGATAGGAGTCGGCAATCTTGGAATGCATAACCACGGCATCCATATCCGGATAACGCATCACCATGCTGCCTTCGCCGTCCACTCCCGATGGAAGCATCATGCCCACTGCCTTGACCGAATCCGGCTTGCCGAACAACGCCACCATGGGATACAGGCAATAGATGCCCAGGTCCATCAGCGAGCCGTTCGAATATTCCGGATTGAAGGCGTTCAGCACCGTGCCCTGGCGGTAAGCATCGTACCTCGATGAGTATTGACAATAACCGGCGAAATATCGCCGCACTTGACCCAGCTTATATAAATTATCCCGGATTACGCCAAAATTCGGCATAAAGGTTGATTTCATCGCTTCCATCAGCAGCACATCATTGCTGCGCGCCGCGTCAATCATCGCCTTCAGCTCTCTGCTGTTGGAGGCAGCCGGCTTCTCGCAGATCACATGCTTGCCATGGTTCAGACAGATCAAGGACTGCTCCGCATGCATCGAATTGGGGCTGGCGATATAGACCGCGTCCACCTCTGCGCCGGATACCATCTCCTCCAGATCCGTATAGATCGAAGCCCCTGCATATTTTGCGGCAAAAGCCCGTCCCTTCTCCTCTGTGCGGGAATACACGGCTGTGAGGATAAATTCCTCATTCTCCAGTCCGGCTTGAACGAAGCGGTCAGTAATCCAGTTAGTGCCTACGACCCCGAAACGAATTGTCATGAATGATCCCGTCCTTTTTTATAAATATAAGACTTTATATCCGAACACAATTAAGTATCCTTCTATTTACTGCTGAGCCTACCCATCCTTACTCAGGACAGCAGAAGGGTTTCAGCATGTCATACTGATCTATAACTGCTATTTTCTCATTCCGTGGTAGGTATGTCCACTTTTCAGCCGTAATTTCCGACAAATTCCGCTAGATTCCGCTTGTGAAAAAAAGCACCTGCATAAATGCAGGCGCTTCGTCTAATATGCAATGTTTATGCAGTGTTTATGCAATCTTTTATACAGCTTCTATACGATGCAGCTTCTATACAATCGTCCAGCCGCCGTCTACAAACAGAGTCTGACCTGTAGTGTAGCTGGACGCATCCGAGGCAAAATACAGCACCGCCCCGTTCAGCTCCCCCGGATTGCCGGGCCGGCCCATCGGACAGACCGCATTGTACATCCGCAGCGCCTGCTCGGTGAACAGCGTGTTCTCCGTCATTTCGCTATGGAACAGGCTGGGGCCGATCGCATTGACAGTAATACCGTGTTTGGCATACGTAGCCGCGACGCCCCGGGTCAGGTGAATGACTCCGCCCTTGGCCGCATTGTAGGAATGGGTAGGAATTGAAGCCGATGCCGTGAGGCCCAGCATGGAGGCGGTGTTGATAATTTTGCCGTATTTGCGTTCCTTCATGTGGCGGATGACATGCTTCGACATCAGGAAGACCCCCTTCAGATCCGTATCGAGGACACGGTCCCAGGCTTCTTCCTCCAGCGCGTCAACCGGCACGGAGTCGACCACACCGGCGTTATTAATCAGAATATCGATTTGGCCAAAAGCCTCCATCACCTTCCGGACTGCGGCGATGATCTCATCTTCTCTTCTCACATCACATTCAACAGGGATAATCCGCCGCTCCGGATATTTGGCGCGAAGCTCCCCGGCAACTGCTGTTAGCTTATCGTATCGTCTGGCCAGTATGGCCACATCCGCACCCTGATCAGCCAGCATGTCGGCGAACTGCACACCGATTCCGCTGGAAGCACCGGCAATAATGGCTGTTTTGCCTGTTAAATCAAAAAGGTTGATCATCATAATCCTCCTCAAATTTGTCAGATTAGGCTATAACAATGAATGCATCAGGTTTTGAACCCGCACCGGAGTTTCCCGTTATAAGGAGCTCTCCGCAGCCTGAGGCTGCAGCTTGTTCTCCCACCAGTCCCAGCGGAGATAGCAGTAGGGCAGGAACTCCATCGGATGGAGCGGCTCCAGCACCTTCCCCTTCTCCAGCACATTGGTGCTGACGGTATAGACGGCTCCCAGCATCTTGACGACTTCGAGCTCACTCCACGGATCATGCGGGGATTCCTGGAACATCACCGATGCTTCCGCAGCTTTGTACACCTTGACGTCACTGACCAGACGCTGGGTCACAAGGATCGGCATCAGGTCGAACCCGTTTCCGTCCACCGCATTGGAATATTTGATGTTGTACAGCGGGATGTCCTTGCCGTAGAATTGCTCCAGAATCCCCTCAGCTTCAGGATCATTGAAGGCTTCACCCATATGAGCCTGAATGCTGAAGAAATCAATCCCCTGCCGGCCGATCGAGCCGCTGATGGAGTCACCTTCTACCTGCATGCGGACATCCGCCATCTTCTTCGGCAGCCCGCACACCTCACGGCCCATCGCCATGCCAATGTCGCTGGTGATCGGCATCGACAGGCAATAGTTGCCCAACTCCCCGTTGTAATCGGCCAGCACGAACAATCCGGCTTCACGGTAAGGCGGACAGAAATTCGTTGCCGGGTAATCGGCTATAAAGGCATTCACCAGCGGCCGGCCCGCAGGCTTCAGCGGCTTCGGCAGCAGCCGTTCAATAATCTCCGGCTTCGTCTCCCAGTAGACCGTCAGCATCTCCGCATCATAAAAGGTCGTCGGTTTGCCCCCGTACTGCCGGATATCGGCCAGGCTTTTCACAAAACTCCCCATACATGAACCCTCCTCCAATTGGTATTACTTCAGCACATAAGCGGTCTCGAAGCCGGACTGGATGGCCTGGCCGATTCTGCCCGGCTTCGCGGCGTCGCCAAGCACCTTCACCTGCGGCATCGCCCGCTTAAGCTCATCCACGAAGCCGCGTTCCGGCTTAACACCGATGGACAGCACTACGGCATCGGTATCCTGAACGGAAATATCACCCGTTGAGACATTCTCCAGCACCACAGCACCCTCCCGCACCTCCACCAGCTTCGTTGAGGCCAGCAGCTGCACACCGTTCTTCTTCAGCCTGGTGATAATATCGATCAGGTTCGGCAGATAGGCATCGGGTCCGACCCTCGGCTGCATCTCCACCACAGTGACCTGATTCCCCTGTTCAGCCAGATATTCCGCCGTCTCCAGCCCTGTCATCCCGGAGCCGATCACCACGGCCCGCTTGCCCCTGATTACTGCCGCCCCGCTGAGCACATCCACCACTGTGCTGACATTGTCCCCGGTCACGCCCGGCAGTTCAGGAATAATCGGCTGCGCACCGGCGGCTACGAAGACTGCGTACGGGTCAAGCTCCCGCAGTTGCTCCACTGCCGGCCTCTCTGATAGCCGCACATCCACATGCAGCTGTTCCAGCTGATGCTCCATGCTGTCCAGGAACCAGTTCAGCTTCTCCTTCAGCGGCGGACGGCTGCCCAGCTCCACACTGCCGCCCAGCACATCGCGCGCCTCGAACAGTACAGGCTTGAACTTCCGCTGCGCCAGAATCCGCGCCGCCTCCATGCCTGCCGGTCCGCCGCCGACTACAGCTACGACCCTGCCGTCTCCGTTCTGCTCCGGCTCAGGGAATTCCAGCTCCCGGCCTGCCCTGGCATTGACCGCACATTTGATCACCTTGCACTCCATTACCTCCTGGATGCAGTACAGGCAGGAGATACAGGTTCTGATCTCCGCTTCCCGGCCTTCCGCCGCCTTGTTGCCCCACTGCGGATCAGCCAGCAATGCTCTGCCAAGCGCCACGAAATCGGTATTGCCTTCTTCCAGCAGACTCTCGGCAAAATCCGGTTTGCGGATCACATCACAGGCGATGACCGGAATCTGCACGGCCTGCTTCATTGCGGCGGCAAGATGCTTCTTCCAGCCCTGCGGATAGGAGATCGGCTCGATAATCGTATTCGACGACTCATAAGTACCAGCGCTTACATTAATGCAGTCCACACCGAGCTTCTCCAGCTGCTGCGCGGTAAGCAGCGCTTCTTCGAGCGTAATCCCGCCCGGCACGAATTCATCCCCGTCAATCCGCACAGACACCGGGAAGCCTGCTCCGCAGGTCTTCTTGATCCCCTGCACAATCTCGCACAGGAACCGCATCCGGCCTTCCAGTGCTCCGCCGTATTTGTCGGTCCGCAGATTGGTCAGCGGGCTGAGGAACTGCCCGATCAGATAGCCGTGGGCGCCGTGAATTTCAACCCCGTCGATCCCTGCCAGCTGGGCAATGTACGCCCCGAAGACGAATTTGCCCACAAGCGCTTCCACTTCCTCTGTCGTCAGCTCCCGGGGCATTTCGCCGATGGCTGAGGACATGACTGCACTCGGGGCAACAATCTGCTTGCCGCCGATCAGTCGGCCGTGATTCTGCCGGCCCGGATGCTGAAGCTGAAGGAAGATCCGGCTGTCATGGCGGTGTACGGCCCGGGCCAGCTTTTCCAGGCGGGGAACATACAGCAGATCACTTGCGTTCAGCTGATTAGGTGTGCCCACTCCCGTCTCGTTGTCTACACGGGTAATTTCCGTAATAATCAGACCGCAGCCCCCTGCAGCACGTTCTTCATAGTAAGCAATCATCTCATCCGAGGCTTCGCCGCTGGCCGCAGCCAGTGATGTGCCCATAGCAGGCATCACAATCCGGTTCTTCAGTTCAAGGCGTCCTATTCTTCCTGCTGCAAACAGTTTCTCGTATTTCATCTGCTCAGCACCTCCACCCTTAGTGTAAGTCCGCCGAGACTTTGTGAATATATTTACAAGCACCAAAAATCACTTCATTATAATGCACAGTGCACTATGATAATAAGGGGGCGATACCAATGGATATTTCCTTAAATGAACCGCAGCATGACAGACTTGAAACCGAGCATTTCACCGCAGCCTTGTTCACGGCATTCATCTCAGGGGCCAGCCTTGCCGGCATCGTGCAGACGGCTGCAGGACTGCTGCGCAATCCCGTGATTGTTTTTGACGCAAGCTTCAGAATTGTGGCCCATTCCGGGCGTGAGGATATCGATGATTACATCTGGAGCGAGAACATCCGCAAGGGGTACTGCTCTTATGACTTCATTGCAGCTGTGAACAGAATGGAGAGTGTCCGGCGGGGCAAGCAGAGCGATGCTTCCTACGAAGTGGCCTGTGAGGAAACCTCCAACACCAAGCTGATCTCCAAAATTAGAGTAGGCGGCAAACCAATCGGCAATGTGCTGCTCCTCGGCTGCAAGCATCCCTTCCGGCCGATAGACAGTGATCTGCTGTCACTCACCGCCACCGTGCTTGCCGAAGAAATGGGCAAGAGCAGCTACTACCGGAACGCCAAGAATATTAAAGTAGAGGATATCATCTGCGGGCTGCTGGAGCAGCAGCTGCAGGACAGCAATACCCTTCAGGAGCGGCTGCAGTCAGCAGACTTAAGGCTCGGGAAGGACCTGCTCGTGCTGCTGTTCGATCTGACCGGATACGTCGATTCGGGGCGTTATGATGACTATTTAAGAGAGCGCTTGCAATATTTATTTCCCGGCAGTCCCTGCGCCTATTATGAGGGGCGGATTGTGCTGATCCATAACGGCAACCTCTCCCGGGAGCATATCCACGGGCCGCTGCAGGAATTCCTCGGCCAGACTGGAGTCAGCCTTGGAATCAGCAGCATGTTCTCCAGCCTCAATCAGTGCAGACTGCATTATCTTCAGGCGCTGAGCGCCATCCGGATCGGCCGGATTCTCTGCCCGGAACGCCAATTGACCTGTTATGCCGATGTCCAGCTCTACGAGCTGCTGCCTGCAGACGTACTGTCAGGCGGGGAGCAGCGCTACCGCCATCCGGAGCTCCGGAAGCTGCAGGAATACGATGCCGCCCATCAGTCCAATCTGTACCACACCTTCTACATCTATCTCAAGCATAACCGCAACATGCAGCTCGCTTCCGAAGAGCTGTACATTCACCGGAATACGCTCCGGTACAAGCTCGACCATATCAGCAGACTGCTGGATACCGGCTTCACCGATTCCGAGAAGATGCTCGCCTACTACGTTTCCTACAAAATCGCCGATTTCTGCGAGAAGGCCCGGGAGCAGGAGGCGCTGCCTTTGCGGTAAGGGGGCCGCCCGGGTGCTAACGCTGGCTTGATGCGCGGTGGGGTGCAGCTAACGCTGGCTTGGCGCTCGTTGAGGTGCTGCCAATGCTGGCTTGGCGCGCGGTGGGGTGCAGCCAATGCTGGCTTGATGCGCGGTGAAGAGCCAAACGGCCCTTGTTCTACCAGCCGGAATAACGGCTGGTGCGGAATCATGCATATCGCGGGTGCCTATTGCACTTTGTACAATAGAATTAGGTGTAAATCTCCCATTTTGCCGTTCTGCTGCATTTTGTACAACAGAATCCCGGGTTTCTGCCCAAATTAGGCACACCTTCGCAATTCTACTGTATCAAATACAACAGAACCCTTTTTAGGGGTGTTTTTATCGCTTTCTATTGCACAAAGTGCAATCACGACGATATAGCCCGCCCTTACTCTTACTATTCTCATACTCCATACTCCATACTCCATACTCCATACTCCATACTCCATACTCCATACTAATACTCATTTACTCTTCCCTTACTCATACAATCGCCCACACTCATACCCATCCCCTTATCCTTACTCATACACACGCACACTCTTACTCATCCCCTTCCTCTTACTCATCCCCTTCCTCTTACTCATACACACGCCCATGCTGTTACTCATCCCCCTACACATACCCTCGCCCACACTCTTACTCCACTAGGAAGCTGCATAGCCGGATTTCATAACTATATCGAGTCCCCCTGCGGACTAACAGCAGCATTGATGCAGCGCGGCGGCTATAGCAATATTCGTTACAAGACACTAAGCATACAACATAAACAGTCCCCGCTCCGGATCAAGAGCGGGGACTGTACTATTCCAATTCAGGGAGCAGGGCCTGTATAGACCTGCGAACCATTTTAACCGTAAAAAGCCTGCAGCTGGCGCACAATCTCCGCCTTATCATGATCGACCACGACCTGATGCTGCGGCTGCTCGAACAGGGCAGCAATCTGCGCCGGGAATTCCTGCTTGATGCCGGTCAGGGCAATCGCCTCGTCAAACTTGGCGGGATGCGCTGTCGCGAAGGCGATGCTTGTCTCATCTGCTGTGCTGAACTTCTCGTAAGCCGCAACGCCGCAGGCCGTATGCGGGTCCAGCAGATAGCCGGATTCCTGCTCGTATTTGGCGATGGTCTCCAGGCACTGTGCATTCTTCACACCCAGCGCGGAGAAATCAGCCTGCACCCGGGCGAACAGTTCGCCGTCAACCGTAATGGCGCCTTCACTCTGCAATGCAGCCATATATTCGGACAGCTTCACTGTATCCTCACCAACCAGATAATACAGATAACGCTCGAAGTTGCTCGCTACCTGGATATCCATCGACGGGCTGTAGGTGCCCGTGAAGCTGCCCGGTTTGTATTCGCCGGTTAACACGAACCGTTCGAGAATGTTGTTCTCATTGGTGGCGATGATCAGCTTGTGGATCGGCAGCCCCATTTTCTGCGCCAGGAAGCCTGAGAAAATATTGCCGAAGTTCCCCGAAGGCACGCTGATATTCACCTTCTTCTTGTCACTCTCCGGAAGCTGCAGGTAGGCATAGAAATAATAGACCGTCTGTGCCAGAATTCGCACGAAGTTGATCGAGTTGATCGCCCGCAGGTGATACCGTCCCTTGAAGTCGAGGTCGGCGAACAGCTCCTTGATGATCTTCTGGCAATCGTCGAAGTTACCCTCCACGGACAGGTTCAGCACGTTGCTGTCATCCACGGTCGTCATTTGCAGCTCCTGCACCTTGCTGACCTTGCCATGCGGATGAAGAATACAGATCTTGATGCCTTCCTTGCCGCGAACACCCTGGATTGCAGCCGCACCGGTATCGCCCGAGGTTGCGCCGAGAATATGAATAATTTCGCCCCGCACCTTGGCAATATAGGAATACAGCTCACCCATGAACTGCAGCGCCACATCCTTGAAGGCAAACGTAGGCCCGTGGAACAGCTCCAGCACATACAGGGAGTCGTTTACTTTGTGCAGCGGCGTGACTTCCGGAGCTCGGAAATTGCCGTAGCTGGTGTAGACCATTTCTTTTAGATCCTCATAGGGAATTTCATCATTGGTATAGTAGGAGAAAATCTCAAGGAACAGCTCCTGGAAGCTGAGGCTTCTCCATTCTTCAAGCTTTGCAGGGGAAACCGCAGGAATCTGAAAAGGCACCATCAACCCGCCATCATCCGCCAGCCCCATCAGAACCGTGTCAATAAAGCCTCTTGCTTCCACCTTGCCTCTTGTGCTTACATACTCCATACCCGCCTCATCCTCCTGAACCCCTCTTTATTTAACCTGCTGATATTAACTGACCCTATAACAATACTCGCCATCATTCTTAAGTTCAGCTTATACGGTGTTTAATTTTACTTTACATAGTAACACGTTTACGCGTTAAAGTCCGTTAATTATTAGCGTTTCTCATAAAATGAAGCCAAGTTTCGCCCGTATCCTATTCACCGCATGATGCCTATGGCCACTATTTGTTCTGCAGCTGCTTCCAGACGGTTTTGTTGCTGTACTTCTTCTCTGTGCTGACATCCTGGCCGAACCATTCCGGGGCGATGAAGCTCTCCGCTTCCTCCAGCGAATCGAATTCAACCTCCAGCACCGTAAGCTTCAGCTGTGTGTAGAGATCAATCTCCACCGTTGTGCCGTTCCATACGCCTGTGATGCGGGTTTTGACCAGTGCTACAGCTTTCACAGCTTCGATCATCTGATTATATAAACCTGCCGAGATGGAATATTCGATCTCCTGGCGGCTGATGCCCTTGCCATCCTTGAACGTATGAGTGTAAGTAACTTCGCCCGTGTCCAGATCGGTAATTTTGCGCACCCGCAGCTCCTGTCCGTCCTCAATAGCCAGATAGGTCTGGTCAATGCTGTGCCGGGTGAGCACCTTCAGCTGCCCTTCTTCAATCAGCCGCTCCGGGTATTCCGGCAGCAGGAATTTGCGTTCAATTTCCATAGCCATGCTGTTTCTCTCCTCTGTGTACGAGCCTAATGTTACATATTATTTATCATCATAGGGGCGGGTCCAACGCAAGTCAACCGGAAGCGGCGGATTCTTACGGAAACAAGCGGTCGATCGACCCGATGTCATAATCGTTGATGATTTTAAAAGATCCGTTGCTGTACTTGTCTCGCCGGGAGGAGTCACCGATCGAGATATACTTGGCGTCATCCACTCTAATCGAGAATCGGTAGTATTTGTTCACATCGATATGAATCCAATAGCTTCTGGTGAAATCATGCGAAGCATAAGAGCTTCTTAACTTCACGCCGGCAAAAGCATTCATGATCCCCGCGATTTCTGCCGGATCAGTCACCGTGACCACGACGTCATCAGCCGTTTCCGGCAAAGACCGGGTAATTTCTATCGAGGTGATATCCTGCAGGCTGATACGGCTGGACACCCTTGCCTCGAAGGAAGTGAACATCTGTACGATCGTCCCCACATGGTAAACCGCAAGCCCCAATAGAAAAATAATCAGGAAGATCCGGCCCAGCGTGAGCTTCTTCCGTTTTCCCGGCTTCCCCCGCATTCCAGACCCTCCCCGCTCTCCCCGCTGCTCCACATTCTCCGGCCCGTTCAACCGCTCCGTCTCCGTCACCCCAAGCACCTCCTCCGAAATCAAACATTGCTTCCATTATATACAATATAGGTTACACTAAAAACCCCGCTCGCCAGGTATGTATGCTTAAACCCGCTCCTGCCCGGGTGTTCAGGTACAAAACCGTTCGTTGGGCAAAAAAGGGCGAAGTTTAAATTATGGGTGAGGGCTTGGCCGGTGCTGCGAGAGCGGCGGCTTGGCAGAGGCTTGACGGGAGTTGCGGCTTGCGGGAGCTGGGGCTTAGCGGTGCTTAGCGGAACGGCGGGGATTGACGGGAGTTGCGGCTTGCGGGAGCTGGGGCTTAGCGGAACTTGGCGGGGAATGGGGGGACGGCGGGATTGGCGGGAGTTGGCGGATTTGGCGGGACTTACTAAGGCTTTGCCACTCCTCGACTAGCAAGAGGACTGAGATTCCGTTATTTGGTCAGATCAGACGAAATCGCTGGCCAATCGGACTGAGATTCCGCTATGTGTCCGCATATGCCACGTTTTAAGCTCGAAGTCACAAGTTAACGGAATCTCAGTCCGCATCCGTCTCAAAACTAGGCTTTTCCAGTAAATAAGGGCTTGTCAGTCCACTTCACTCCACTGGCGATCCCTATATGGCCTACGCCTGGTGAAACCAAAGGTACTTTGCTCCTCATTAACGCCTGTCGCCACTTTCGGCGGATTCAGGGGCACTTTTGCTCCTCATCCCTGCCTGCCGCCCACTTTCGACTATTTCATTTCCCCATCCAGCCTACTTCTTGCGGATTTAGTGGGATTTATCCCTTTCATTCCTCCATCCAGCCCACTTCCGGCAGAATTAGTGGGATTTATCCCTTTCATTCCTCCATCCAGCCCACTTCCGGCAGAATTAGTGGGATTTATCCCTTTCATTCCTCCATCCAGCCCACTTTCGGCGGTGAATACAGAGGTACTGCTAAATAACAAAGAAGGGCATCCCACCGGGACACCCTTCTCTGCCAGCCTTTCCGCCAGCCTATCCGCTAGCTACTCTGCCAGCTCTTCCGCCAGCCTTTCCGCCAGCCTATCCGCTAGCTACTCTGCCAGCTCTTCCGCCAGCTTCCCTGCTAGCCCCTCTGCCAACTCTTCAGCCTAATCCCACCGCAATCCCGGCTCCCCTCACTCGTCCCCAAGCGGGAAGAGCAGCGGCACGACCTTGCCGGCTCCGACATCGATCAGGCCGTGGTCCGTAATCTTCAGCGCCGGGCTGACCGGCAGCGAGTGGGTGCTGATGGACATAATCGGGTTGTAGTGATTATAGCCCAGCAATTCCATCGCCGTGCGCAGCGCGAGCACCTGCTCAGCAGTTTCGGCAAGCGGCGCTTCCGTCAGGATGCCGCCGACCGGCAGCGCCAGCAGCGCCAGCACCTCGCCATCGCAGACGACGCAGAAGCCGCCCTGCTCTGCGATGACCGTATTGGCGGCCAATACCATGTCCGCCGCGTTATGTCCGACAACCAGCAGATTGTGGTTGTCGTGCGAATACGTCGTCGCGATCGCGCCGCGCTTGATCGTGTCTCCGCCGATCAGGCCAAAGGCGCGGTTGCCGTTCTTGCCGTACCGCTCGAAGGTCGCGATGAGACCGCAGCCGGTCTCCTCCCACTGCAGCAGGCCGTCCTTCACTCCGGCCTCCACATGCTTCTCCTCGGTAAACGTGGACACGTTGTTGACCATCATCACGCGGGCGCCGTAGCGGCCGTCCGGCAGCTCCGAAGGCACCGAGAAGTCAGCCTCCGCCAGCGGCTCCAGCTGCACACTCTTATAGAAGTGAGCCGGGAACTGCGGCTCCCTCACGGCCTGTGCCTGCGGGCGCTTGCGGTCAAAGACCTGCAAGCCCCGCTTGTACACCGCCTCAATCGCGAAGCTGTCCAGATCGGACAGCAGCAGATAATCGGCGGTTTTGTTCGGTGCGACCACGCCGCGGTCATCCAGCTTCATCCGCCGCGCCGGGGTGAACGTAGCCGCATAGACAGCGTCCTCCGGCGTCATGCCCATGGCGATGGCTTTGCGGACCAGGTGATCCAGATGGCCGGTCTGCACCAGCGAATCGGTCATGACATCATCCGTCACGAAGCAGAAATGCTCACTGACCGGATGACCGATCAGATAATCCACGACTTCAGGTGTCATTGATTTCTCCTGGATCTCGATGAACATTCCGGCCGCGATCCGTGCGGTCAGCCCTTCGATGCTCTGGTGGGTATGATCGGAATCAATCCCGGCATAGATCAGGCGGTGCAGATCAAGATCCAGCAGCTTCGGCGTATGTCCTTCAATCACAAGTCCCGGATAGCGGCTGCGGACATGCTGGAGGATACGGTTGCTTTTCCCCTCAGGATCACGGATCACATCTACAAAGTTCATGACCTCGCCCAGGCAGATCATCCGCTGCGTCTCCATCAGCTCGTCGATGTCAGAGATCTCAATGGAGCCGCCTGTAGTCTCAAGCGTTGTCGCCGGCACCGAGCTCGGAATCGCATAGAACATGTCCACCCGGCAATCCCGGCTGGCCCGGATCATCTCATGGACGCCCTCTACCCCGAATACATTGGCCATCTCATGCGGCTCGGGAACAATCGTGGTTACCCCGTGCTGCAGAATGCCGTAGGAGAAGGTTTCCGGTGTAATCATTGTGCTCTCGATATGCAGATGGATATCAATGAGCCCGGGCACCAGGTACTGCCCCTTAGCATCAATGGTCTCAGCGGCCACAAACGTCTCTGCGCCAAGAGGACCAACATAGAGAAAGCGTCCTTCCTTCACGGCCACATTCGCCGCCATAAACCTTTTATAGTAACTGTTGTAGACCTTAGCGTTCAGTATAAGTTGATCTGTATTCATCGTGTATGCTCCTTATGACGCGCTACTGCACCAGCACCAGCTTCTCTTTTGGAAAATAAACCGTGACCTGCTGTCCCTGAATGAACGGCTGCTCCATCTCCTGATTGACCGTGAATACCCCAAGCTCCGTCTCTACCTGATACTGGTAGCTGCGGCCGAGATACGTGCTGACCTGCACCTTGCCGGTCAAAGCATTCCCCTCCGTGCCCGTATCGGCTCCAGCGCCCAGCAGCTGCAGATCGTCCGGACGAATCGCACCCAGTAGTCCGGTGTTGCCTTCGCCGCCCGGCCGCTTAGCCGCCTGGAACTTCAGCTCGCCTCTGCTGAGCTCAATATCCGCACCCTCATCATTCCGCCCGTCAAAGGCAATAAAGTTCCCGAACCCGATGAACCGGGCCACAAATTCACTGGCCGGATATTTGAAGATATTCGCCGGATGGTCGAGCTGCTCGATCTTCCCGTTATTCATAACGGCCACCTGATCGGAGATCGAGAAGCATTCCTCCTGATCATGGGACACATAGACGGTGGTGATGCCCAGCTCCTGCTGGATGCGGCGGATTTCCACCCGCATGTTAACCCGCAGATTGGCATCGAGGTTGCTCAGCGGCTCATCGAACAGCAGCAGATCCGGCTCGATGACGAGCGCCCGGGCAATCGCTACCCGCTGGCGCTGTCCGCCGGACAGGGCACCCGGCAGTCTGGATTCGAAGCCGCCCAGACTGACCGTCTCCAGCATCCGGTTCACCCGTTTCTTAACCTCCGCTTCCTTCAGCTTGCGCAGCCGCAGGCCGAACGCCACATTGTCATACACCGACAGATGCGGGAACAGCGCATAGCTCTGGAACACGAAGCCGAAATTCCGCTTTTCTACCGGGACCTTGGTGTAATCCTTGCCGGAGAACATGAAATTCCCTGCCTCGGCATTCAGGAAGCCGGCGATCAGCCGCAGGGTGGTTGTTTTGCCGCAGCCGCTGGGTCCGAGCAGGGAGAGCAGCTGGCCCTTTTGCAGCGACAGATTGAAATCCTCTAAGATCAAACGGTTGTCATAAGCAACCGATACATGTTCAAGACTGAGTAGTGACATTGCTCTATGCCTCCGTTAATTATCGTTTGGTAAAGTAGGCGAAGCCCATCAGCCGCTCGATGATGAACATCAGTGCTGCCGTGAGCACCATCAGAATGACCGAAATCGCGGCAATCGTGGGATCGAAGTAATTTTGCACATAGGTCAGCATTTGAATCGGCAGGGTACTGATACCCGGCCCCGTCATGAACACGGAGATATCCACATTGTTGAACGACTCCAGGAAAGCGATCAGAATCGCCGCCAGAATTCCTGAGCGGATATTGGGCAGCACGACTTTGAAGAAAGTGTATACTCGGGTCGCCCCCAGGCTCTGCGCCGCCTCTTCCACCGCGAAATCGAAATTCTCCAGACTCGAAGCAATCACCCGGATAATAAAAGGCAGCATAATCACCGTATGTCCGATCAGCAGCCCCGCCACAATCGGCAGATTGTACACCACAATCAGATAACGCAGCAGCGTGAAGCCCAGCACAATCCCGGGAATCAGCACCGGCGACAGGAAGACCGCATTCAGCGTGTCCCGCCCGCGGAACCGGTAACGGCTCAGTGCGTAAGCCGCAGGCACACCCAGCAGGAGCGCCAGCAGATTGCCGAGCAGCGAGATGACAATGGACGTCCTGAAGGTCTCCATAAAGGCGCTGACCTCAAAGATGTTCTTATACCACTTCAGCGAAAAGCCCTCGGGGGGGAATTTCAGGACCGTGCCCGGCTCAAAGGAAGTAATGGAGATGATCACGAGCGGACCCAGCAGAAAAATAAAGACCAGCAGCGTGTACAGGGACAGCATGCGGTTTCCTTCCTTCATATTCTCACCCCTTCGGATTCAAGCGGTTGGCCCAGGCATTCATCAGCCCAACCACCACAAATGTAATAACGATCATAATTACCGCGATCACCGAAGCTGCCTGCCAGTCATTCAGCGTCATCGCATTCTGGTACAGAAAGGTGGAGACCACTCTTTCCTTGCCGCCGAGCAGCGCCGGCGTAGTGTACGCTGTGAGACTGCCGACGAAGACCAGAATCCCGCCGATAATCAGCCCCGGCACAGTCAGCGGGAAGGTGATTTTGCGGAACGCCGCAAACGGGGAAGCGCCCAGACTGCGCGCCGCCCGGACCAGCTCATGGTCCAGATTCTCCATTACGCCCAGCAGCGTAATAATAATCAGCGGCAGGAACAGATGCACCAGACCGATCATCATAGCTGCCGGAGTATAGAGTATGTCGAGCGGCTTCGCGGTCAATCCCGTGTTCACCAGGAACGAGTTGATCAGCCCTTTTTTGCCGAGAATAATCATCCAGCTGAACGAACGCACAACGGGACTGGTCAGCAGCGGAAAAATCGACAGCGCAAGCAGAAGGCTCTTCTTACGCGCGCTGGCCCGCGAGATATAATAAGCCGCCGGATACCCGAGCACCATGCAGACCAGCGTAGTCACCACACTTACCCGTAGCGTAGTCAGCAGGATGCGGTTAAAGTACCCGTCGCGAAAAAAATACAAATACCCTTCCAGCGTCAGCTTGCCGTCCTGCACAAAGGTGGAGGCTATGGTCAGCGTGATTGGGACCAGCATGAAGACCGCCAGGAATAAGAGGCCCGGCAGCAGGAGAAGCAGCACTCTTTTATTCATTCTCATGACTCCCGTCCTTCTTCGGCTCTTGATTTAAGCTATTCAGGCTATTAATGAAGTACTCCAGAAAAGCCGGCGCGTCCACCTCAAGACAGACCCCGGCGTTGGCCGGCTTGTTCAGCCTGTTCTGGAAATCGCAGACCGTCTGCCCATCGCATAGCTCGCTGCGGGTTTCCACGTCCACATAATACTTCTGCACGGTAACAAACCCCCGGTTCAGCGCCACACCCACCGCCAGCGGATCATGCAGCGCACAGGCCTGCACCCCGTTGCGTTCAAAATAACGCGTACGGTAGTCCGCCGTACTCTGCTCCACATATTCGCGAACCGCCGGAATGCGCAGCTTCGCGATATCCTCCGCGCTAAGCAGCGCCCGGCGGGTTACATCCAGCCCGACCAGCGTCAGCTGCGGGAAGCCCGCAGCCAGCACCAGCTTGCCCGCCTCCGGATCGACGTACATGTTGTATTCCGCAGTCGGCGTAATATTGCCGAAGCCCTGCACCACACCGCCCATCACAATCACCTCGGCGGCATGCTGCGTAAGCTCCGGGCATTTGTGCAGCGCACGCGCCAGATTGGTCAGCGGCGCGGTCATAATCAGCGTGACCTCACCGGGATGTGCCAGCACCTGGCGGATGATGAAGTCCTCCGCCCGCTCTGCTTCTGCCTGCTTCGTTACCGTCATATCGCGCAGTGCACCGCCGATGCCATCCGAGCCGTGCACACGGTGTTCGAACACGGTATCACGTACAAGAGGCTTGTCCGCTCCGCGAAAGACCGGAATCTGCCCCAATACGCCGAGCAGCTCCAGAATTTTGCAGGTATTCAGGGTCGCCTGATCCAGCGAGACATTGCCGCTGACTGTGGTGATCCCCAGAATGTCGAGCTGTCCGCTCGTGACGGCCAGCATAATTGCCAGCGCGTCATCCACCCCTGTGTCTACATCGAGAATGACTTTTTTACGCCCTGTCATCCTTAGCCGCCAATCTCACGGTTGAAGCGGTCAGTCCACACGGAGATATGCTCGTTCACGAAGGACATGTCCAGCTTGCGCAGCTTGCTGATTACCTCTGCACCGTACGTTACGCCTACCGCTTCTTCATCCGTCAGCACAACTTCTGTATTCACCGGGGAATCGACTTTGGCTTTGGCCGATTTCTCCTGCACTTCCTGGCTCAGCTGCCAGTTGATGAACTCTTCAGCAAGCTCCTTGTTGTCACTGCCTTTGACCACGTTGACCGTATTCATTACGGCATAAGCACCTTCAGACGGTGCTACGAACTTGGCATCCGGCACGGCTGCCTGGAGATCCTTGAAGTACATTTCCATAATCGGACCGCCGGCAATTTCCTCCTGGCCGAACATATTTACATACTCCGAAGTCTGGGAGTAATATTTGACCACATTGCTGTCCAGCTCCTTCAGCTTCGTGAAAGCTCCATCTTCATTGAACTCGGTACCGCCCGACACGAGCGATGCCGCATCCACAATCATTGGACCCGCTGTGGCAGTAATCGCCGGCAGCGCCAGGTTCTTGTCGAACTTACTCCACATATCTGCCCATGAACCGACTTCTCCTTCAACAAGTGCCGGGTTATAGGCAATTCCCAGCCGGCCAACGGTATATGCCGGACCATATTCTTCACCGAGCGGCGCTTTGGCGATATCATAGATCTTATCGATGTTTGGAATATTGCTACGGTCAATCGTTTCGAACAGTCCCTCATTGATAGCCTGCTGCGCATAATAATCAGACAGGTAGACTACATCCACATCGGAGCTGCCCTGGCGGATTTTGTTCAGACGCTCGGCGTTGTTGCCGATCTCGACGACGATTTTGACATTATGCTCTTGCTCAAACGGAGCGTAGACGGCTTCCTTGAAGAAGTCCTCCGAGAATCCCCAGGTTGAGACCACTAATTCCGTTGGCGCACCCGCAGATGTTGCTTCCGGTGTAACTGCATTGTCCGTACCGGCGCCGTTTGTCGCAGCGGTATTGTTGTTGCCGCAAGCGGCAAGCAGAGAAGTCAAAGCAAGAGCAAGGCCTGTAGTCATTAGTTTATTCATTAGTAAATAACCTCCCAAATGTAATTAAATATGCGGTACAATTCCAGCGGTCATCCTATACATACGGCATGTTCTGTCAGTCTTCCATTAAGCAATCGGCAGCAGACAACGGATCAGCAGCACCTCCTGTTGGTAATAAAAACTTGGTTTTCCTTATTTTTTCACAAAAAAAAGAAAAGCATTCTTGTAGGAACAAGAACACCTTTCTTTGTATAAACAAAGGAAAGAGCTACCCCGTTATAGAAGGACGGTCTTCGCTTAAGATAGATCAAAAGCAAAAATCCGTGATATTCATGATTCATGGACAGGCGTGGTTCATTCCCCGGCCAATATCATATTGGTAAAAGCCCATCCGGTTGGTGCATCATAATCCCTCAGCAGAACCTCAATCGTTAAGCCCATCTCTGCTTCAAGCCGTTCTTTGAATCTCTTCTTAAACAGCAGCGACATCCGGAAGTCCACTTCCTGCTTAAGCTCCGGCGCCTCCCCTTCCAGGGCGGTCGACCGTGGAGACCTGCGGTGCTTGGCGTGAAAGGTAATGACCCGCTGATCGACAGTAACGCGGAGCAGGGTCGTACCGAAGCCAAACAATTCCTTGGAGATCTCATTGTAGATCTGGCACATCTTCTTCTTCTGCTCGCTGTTTTCCAGTTCTGCCATGAAACCACCTTCGAAAACAGAATATCGTACATTCACATCGATAATAATTGCTATTATACATAATTCTAGCTTTTCCGGCAAGAAAAAAGCTGAATATAACATGAAAGTGACGCCAAACCCGAACGATGCAGCTCATAGTTATATAGCTTGTCAATCTATGAGCGGATGATTAGCCCATTTCTGCCCCGGCTTCCGTGAAATGAAGTTAAGCCTGTTTACAGTTAACCTGTTTAATTCTAGATCTTTACTAGACAAGTCCAAGCGGACTGGAGAGCCGTTATTTTGCTGAAAATACCACTTTTTCCTTCCACGCGGACTCAAAAGCCCCTATTGCACCGCTTCATCGTCCAAATGGCCTCCTGAGCGGGAATTAAGGTCTCCTGAGTCCGCAAGCGTGGAAATAATGCTTTATTTCAGACAATAAGGTCTTGTCAGTCCGCAAGCCTGCCCGCTTTCCTCGTAAAAACGGATTCCGCCCATCAAGGGACGAAATCCGTTTCAGCGGGAAATAGAAGGATGCACGATAGCGAATCATTCTAATCGCAACTAATTCTTAATTTAGATATAGTCCGCCATCGAGCGGACCACCAGCCCCGTCGGGGCCGCCGGCGTGAAGTCAGACTCCGCACCGCCGCTAAGCGCAAACTCTACCGTCTTCGGCTCGCCCGGAAGCAGATCGAAGAAGTTGTCGGAGAAGATGCCCTCTTCTTCTACGGTCAGATGCACACCTCTAGCCAGCACATCACTGCTGAGCGTGAAGCTCTTGGCGCTGCCTGGAACTTCCGTCACCGTAATCACCGGCTTGCTAAGCGGGATATCCTTGGCTGCCGCGAAGTAATGCTCCCCACGCTCCAGCACCTGTCCGCCTTCCAGCAGGGAAGCCGTCAGCAGCACTTGAGCCGGCTCGCGGCCTGCCAGCAGTTCAGCAACCGGCAGCGTGAAGACCACCGCTGCCGAATCCGCAGCCACAGTTACCGGCTGCGACCATTCCCGCAGCAGCGCGCCGCTGAAGTCCTGAAGACGGATCACCAGCTCACCGTCCAGCGCCTGGCGCCGGTCGGAGACAGCGTGGATCTTTAAGGTTTCTCCGTCTGTGCCGTCAATGGACAGCAGTATATCCTTGAAGGATTTGCGCACAGTATATTGCAGTGCCTTCCAGCGCCCGTAATAATCCATACCCGCCCAGGAAGCTACCGGCCAGCAGTCATTCATCTGCCAGTACAGCGTGCCCATGCAGTAAGGCTTGTTCCGGCGGTGACTCTCAATCGCGATGCGGATCGCTTCTGCCTGAAGCACCTGGCTCATGTATAGGAACCCTCTGAAATCTTTAGGCTGCGGCAGGTACATATCCATGTATTCTTTGATCAGCTGATTGCCCCGTCCGTTCTTTTGATGGGCCAGCATCACCTTCGACTCCAGCTCCATATCCGCTTCTTCTGCATAGCTGAGCACCGACCTCAGCTCCGGGAAGGACTGGAAGCCATATTCACTCATGAAGCGGCCAACCTTAAGGTTATAGTTCTCAAATGGCTCGATTCCGTGCCATACTCCCCAGTAGTGAATATCGCCTTCGCCCATAATCCGCGTAGCATGCTGATCCTGACCGCGGGTAAGCTCACGCAGCGGTGAGGAAGGCCAGTAATCCACACCCGGATGATTGGCGGCAACAGCGTCAGGCAGAATCTTGTGGAAGATTTCTTCATACGCGGCCCACAAGGTCTGGCGGATTTCAGCACTCAGCTTCTCCTTCCAGCCCCAGCCCATATTCTCCTCGAATTGCGACCAGGCCGAATCAATCTCATTGTTCCCGCACCATACAGCAATAGAAGGGTGATTCCGCAATCTGCGGACATTATATACCGCTTCCTCGCGGATATTGTTCAGGAACGGCTCATCTCCCGGGTACATGCTGCAGGCGAACATGAAGTCCTGCCAGACCAGCAGCCCGTACTCATCACACAGCCGGTAGAACGCCTCCTCTTCATAGAATCCGCCGCCCCACACACGCAGCATATTCATATTGGATTCCACCGCCGTAGCAATCTCATGGCGGTAACGTTCCTCCGTAACCTCAGTTATGAAGCTGTCATTTGGAATATGATTCGACCCTTTAGCGAAGACCGGTACACCATTCAGCTCAAAACGGAATGAAGCCCCATGCTCATCCGGTGTACGGACCAGCTTAATTTCCCGCAGCCCTGTCGTAACTTCCGACACGGCCACCGCTTCCTCTCCCTGCAGCAGCTCTGCACGGAAATTGTACAACTCAGGTAGACCCAGCCCGTTACACCACCACAGGCGCGGCGTATCGATGACGAGCTCCAGCTCCACCACCTGATTGCCCGGAACCAGCGAAGCTGCCTTCATCCATTCGTGCCCTTCGGCTGTTACCCGCAGCAGGCCGCTCCAAGCTTCCGGAGCATCCACTTCAACTACAGCCGTCAGCCGCGCTTCCTTCGGACTCACCGCATTCTGGCGGATGTACAGATCCTTAATTACCGCAATGTCCCGGCCCCACAGCACGGCTTCACGCCAGATGCCGCTGGTCAGGAATCTTGGGCCCCAGTCCCATCCATAGTGGTACGGCGCTTTGCGGGCAAACACACTGATCCGCTGCTCCTGAAGCCCACCGAGCTCGGACTGGTCATTCGGTGCAGGCAGATCATAGCCCAGCTGGGCCAGCTTCGGCAGATCCTCGGTCACTACAGAGCGGAATACGATGCGGATCTCATTCTCTCCAGCCTGCAGAAGCCCCTTCACATTCACAGTCCAGGAACGGAACATATTATCTGCAGACAGGGCATGCACATTGTTCACATACACATCTGCATACGTATCCAGTCCGGCGAATACCAGCTCCGTAACCGCCAGTGTCTGCCATTTCTCTTCTAATGTAAGTGCGGTTCTATATTCCCAGTTCTTCTTGTCGATCCATTGCAGGTCATGCTCATTGGTTCCATAGAAGGGCTGATCTATCACTCCATTCCGGAGCAGATCCGTATGTACCGTTCCCGGTACGACCGCCGGAAGCCAGGCTTCATCTCCGCAGGCTCTAAATTCCCAGTTCGTCAGGTTGATGTGCAGTTGTTTCATAAGTCCTCCTCAAAGTTTTGATAGCATATTCTTCTCCGAATCCACTTCGCATAACTCGCTTCGGAAGCATACGCTTTAATTTTGTTCCAGCATTCGCTTCCATCATTTTATTTTGTTATTTTATTGTTAGCAATAACTTAATTATAACCTTATAAACAGAACAAATAAAGACAATAAATAATAAATGAATACACTTCTTATCGGATAATTCAGCGCTATAATAGTCGCGGAAACGTTAACAATAAACAAAAAGAGAACTACATAATAAGCAATATGTTATTTTCGTTATCTTTTGTTATCCTTATAATCTTCAATTCATCCCTAACAGTCCCTGTGACTGCTGAATATCCCCATCCCAGCCGCTGCATTATGTTACTATTGAAGAGCTTGACCGTAAGGAAGTGCAGGAATTCGAGTCGGTCTACTGTGACGGATTAACTATGGTGCTGGAGGAACAGCTGGAGACCCGTTTGGCTTTTTCCGATATGGAAGAGCTGTTATCTTCCTCCTTAGCTTCTGCCCTAAGCAGTGGTCAAGCTGCTGCTGAAGAATGCCCCAGACCCCAAAATCCATGAAATCGGCACCGATGTCAGCTATCCCGCCCCCGCCTATTTCAATAAATTGTTCAAAAAGGTTGTCGGTGTCACGCCGAATGAATATGAACGAATCTCATCTGTGTAAGGAGTCTGATCCGCTTGCATCCACTATTCCATTCGACAACAGATCATCAGGAAATCCAGGTATATGATACGACAGAGCTATATGGCGAGAAAGGACGCTTCCGAGTGCTGCAGTTCTCAGGCGAGGCGATTCAAGGTGCGCTTGACCTTACGCATCCGCGTCGTATCGTCTTTGAATATCCGCGGGCGATCATCCATCTGATGGAGTGCAATGAACCGTATTTCGAGGATGTATTTGTCATCGGGCACGGGATCGGAACGATTGCCGGGTACTATGCGGAGAAGCGATTCACAATCGCTGAGGTGAATCCTGAGGTAGTTGAACTGAGTAGACAATACTTCGGCTATACCGGAAATAATGTGCGGGTTGGAGACGGACGCACCCTGCTGGAGAGCGAGCAGGATCATACCTATGATTACATCATTCTGGATGCGTTCACCGCCGAAGGAACTCCGCAGCATTTAATCTCCAGCGGGTTCTTCAGCCTTACCCGCCAGAAGCTACAGCGCCGCGGTTCTGTAATCATGAACCTGATGGGCCGCAGCGACAACAACCGGCTGATGGACGCCATTCATACTACGCTTGGCGAACAGTTCGCCTATATCAAGGCTTTTGCCCTGCCCTCCGAAGGCCACTCTGACATCCGCAACATCCTTCTGATGGCCAGTGACAAGCCCATCCGCTATCAAGCCCGCCAGATGGCTGGTTTTGTTGAAATTACGCTTGGGCAAGGGCATGTGATCCTGGATTAGATCCTGTTTCACTGCCAATCTCCATGTAAATCAGGCAGACATCATCCAGTTCATCCGATCCGGCGAGACTGCTATCATTACCGGATACAAGCAGCTTGTCCAGTACTCCGGCAATCGGCTCCGATATCGTTTGTTTCATTTCATTTATGATCAGATTAATCTGTTCCTTCAGCATCTGGCCGGGTCTCTCGATTAGGCCGTCAGTATACAGAAGGATTCTGGACTTACCTGTATATTGAATCGTTTGTTTCTTCACATTCAAGCGGGGAATAAGTCCAATAGGAAGACAGGATGATTTCAAATGGAATACTTGCCCGCTGTTGTCGATTAGCAAACCGCTGGGATGACCCGCGTTGATATATTCAATGGAACTAGTCTCTGTGTCCACGATCAAATATATGGCTGTGAAATAGAAATTGGCAGCTGTCATTGACTCACTAAACAGCTTATTCATATGATTGTTCAAATCTTCAATTACTTCTTCCGGGCTCGTACTGGTTTGAATGATCCCTCTGAGCAGTGAACGTATAGACATACAAATGAGTGCCGAAGATACCCCATGACCCATTACATCCATAATCAGAATGCCGTAACGGTGTTCAGTTATCCGGTACCAGGCATACATATCGCCCCCCAGGTTCTGTGAAGGAACGTATCTGGCATCAATGGCAAATGATTGTGTATAGATCGGCTGACTAAGAACGCTTTTTTGTACCTGTCTGGCCAAGTCCAGATCAATTCGAATACTTTGCTCAATCAACTTCTTATGGGTAATATCCAATATAACTCCATTCATAATAACCGAATCATTTTTTGTAGCATAAAAAGGAAATAGCCGGCTTTCAACCCAGCGGGTTTCCCCGCTTGAATGGACAATGCGATATTCCAGATTCTTTTGAAAGGTTTCCCCGGCGGCGGCGGCGGCTATTCTGGCACCGACCATATCCTTGTCCTTCTCATAGACCTGCGCCGACCATAAATAGGGATACTGATAATACTCCTCCGGAGTATAACCGAAGACCTTTTCACTTGCTGGTGAGATGGTCAGTAATTTATCCTGAGTCACATCATAGGACCATAAAATAATATCAATACTTCTCATAATATTATTCAGCTGGGTCTGTACTACCCCCAGCTTTTCCTGCATTCTTTCAAATTCTGTAATATCCTTGGCAAAACCGATAACTCCCTGAATTTCTCCGTCGGCCATGAGAGCAACACTGGATAAATCAAAGATGTGTGTCTCTCCGCTCTTATTAATCAACTGCAATTTTCGTGAAGTTGAAAGAATACTACCGTTCGTGATGTTCTGAAAGGTCTGCTGAATTAACGGTACATCCTCCGGTAGAAATAAATGGATAAACGGGGTGTTCTTGATTTCCGCCTCTGAATATCCGAGATTATTAAGAAGATTAGGACTTACACTGATGATTGAACCCTTTAGATCCACTACGTATATTCCTGCATTGTTGTACAGAAATAACGATTCATACCGCTGCTCACTGTCCCTCAGTTTCTTTGTACTCCTATCATACTGGCTATGTAAGATAATCAGTGAGGTAAGAATAAAAAATTGGGTCACAAGGCTGACCCTAAATTCATAACTGAACACTTTATCAACGAAAAAAAAATTATACAAATTCAAAATAACTATTATGACTAGAATAAGAAAAAATCTGTTTTTGACAGACCATTCTCTCAACCGGTATAACCATCTGTTGTTCATGTCACTCTCCTTTTCTTACACATGTAGAGTGTCACATAGGCACCTTCGGAGATCAATCTTACATCATCCATAATGCCATGAATGAGCATCAATCCCCTGCCATGCAGTCCGACCGGGAAGACCTCTCCATTATGCAATTCAAAGGATGGGCCATTTTGACAAACCTTAATCTCCATGATGTCCGATTCAACCAGCCAGGAAATTCTGAATCTGCATATATCTGAAGAACTCCCATGCTCAAATGCATTCGTGCAGGCCTCTTCGGTTACCAGCTGAAGCAGGATCGACTCATGCTCAGAAAATCCTGAGATTTGAGCAATTTTCCTGGTAATATCTATGGCAAGGGCTATATCATTACGTCTATAAATAACCAGAATTTGACCATATGTTCTTCCTGAGACGCTATTCATTCCGTACACCATTTAAATAATCATAAGCGTCATTAAGGTCCGTGAATATCTTCATGAGTGTACTGAAATGTACAATTTCAAATATTTCACCCACGGTGGATTGTACACCCGCAATAACGAGTTCCTTGCCCATACGTCCTGCGGTCAGCACAGCATCTGCTATTACACCTAGTCCAGCGCTGTTCAGGTAGGATACATCAGTGAGCTCAAGGATAAGCCCGGCAGAGTCACCTTCTATAAGCTTCAGAATCGTCACGCGGAACTCATCGACATTCTTTAAGGTCACGTCTTTATTCCACTTCAGCAGTTGTATCTTTCCCTGTAAAGAATTCTCCATCAATCATCCCACCTCTTTTCTTTTAGGTTCCAGATTGATCAGCTTTTCTAAATTCAATAAATGAATGAACTGCTGATCATTTTTATAAATGCCCTCCAGCATTTCGGATTTCCGCAGTACGTGATCCGGTGTCTCATCCAGATGTGCTTTGGGAAGCGGTCGAACCTCTGATACTTCATCCACCAGGAGCCCCACCTCATGCCCAGATACTTCACAGATCAATATTCGAGAGCTCGAAGATCGGTCGTGTGTGCTCATACCTAACCGGAGTCGTATATCATATACCGGAAATAACAATCCGCGTAAATTAATCATTCCCAGGACATGGGAGGAAGCTGAAGCAAGCGGATGAATCTCCGGTACCGGTACAATTTCTTTCATCTTCCTGATTGGAATGGCAAAATGCATTTCCGACAGCCTGAAGGTTACATATTTCCCGTTTTCCTCATCCAGCTTTGCGCCTTCAGCGGCTTCAGACAGCAGAATGGATTCATAGGAAGAACCTGCTTCACGAGCAATAGAGCCTACATCCAGGATGTGCGCTACATGACCGTCTCCAAGAATAGTCGAACCGGCGATATAAGACACATTGCCGATATAATTACCCAGTGATTTGATTACAATCTCCTGATTTCCAATCGTTTGGTCAACGATCAGACAGACTCGTTTATCTGCCAATCCGACAATGACAACGAACAAGCGGTCTTGGGCGGCATCCTGCGCCTCCTCTACCTGCAGCCTGCTGTGCAGGCGGACAAGCGGAAGCACCTGATTGCGGAATTTACATACTTCTTTCCCTTGTACCGTAAGAATATCAGATGTTTTCAGCCTAAAAATTTCAATAACATTTACTAACGGGACTGCAAAAGTGCTAGTCCCCAGCTTAATGAGCAAGGAGCGGATAATCGCAAGGGTCAAGGGAACCTTTATCGTAACTACGGTTCCTTCATTCGGTGTCGTTTCAATATCAATGACGCCATTCAATTTCTCAATATGCGATTTCACAATATCCATTCCAACCCCGCGGCCGGACAGATCTGAAACTTGCTGTGCTGTCGATACACCTGAACGGAATATAAGAAGAACCAGCTCCTTTTCGCTCATGTGGGCAACCTCTTCAGCTGAAGCAAATCCTTTGCGGACCGCCATTTCCTTTACTTTATGGGCATCAATCCCCCTGCCGTCATCAGCGATAGTAATCACGATCATATTCCCTTGATGACTTGCCCGGAGTACTATGGTACCTTTGCGTGGTTTCCCCATGGCGGCACGTTCTTCCGGAGCCTCCAGTCCATGATCAGCGGAATTCCGCAGAATATGTATGAGCGGGTCACTTATCACCTCAATGAGGGTGCGGTCCAGCTCAGTCTCTTTGCCTTCAATGACGAGTTCAATACTTTTACCCGACTTTTGCGCCAGATCACGAATCATCCGCGGAAATCGGCCGAATAAATGCTCTATCGGCAGCATCCGCGTTTTCATCATGCCTTCCTGAAGATCAGAAATAACCATGTTCAAATGATTGGCAATGTCATTCAGTACATTGATATCGCTATTATTTTTGAGCTGCTCGCCTAATTTGACGCTAATGCTGTGCAGCCTTGTATTATCAATGATCAATTCACCTACCAGATTGAGCAGACCCTCCAGACGTTCTACGTCTACACGAACCGTTTGCGCCACCTGTAACTTAGTTTCAGGTACCCCTGTTATTTCCTTTGCTTTAAGTGTACCCTTTTGGTGATCTTTATCCTTTTCGACTCGGGGCACAACTTTCCCTTCTACAAAAGTATTGAGATTCAGATTTGTAATATATTCCACATGCACAGAGTCTATTTGGGAGATTTGCTTCAGACTGGCCATAATGTCTTGCTGCATTTGTCTGGTAATCAGTATATAAACGATGGCTCCGGCAAACATTTCATCCTTTTCAATCATCTCCAGCTCAGGGAAGCAGACAGCAATTTCCCCCTGCTCCATCAGATTGATTTCCGCGAGCTTGGCGCGAACATATTTCATCGATTCTTCTTCAGCCAACTGCACATGAATCGCCATTACCTCTGAACCGCTATCCAGGGCTTCCTGTATTTGTTTCCTGTGGACATCATTAAACACAATATGCAGGGCAGGTGAGGGTGGGCGTGCCTCGGGTTCACGTGTCGCGGCTCCAACTGCAGCCGAAACCCTGACTTCTTCCAACCGGCTCATCAGGTCTGAAGTATCTCCTTCCTCCATCACCCCACCCAGGATGGAATGGCGCAGCTGCTTAATGAAGTCTATACAGTCAAACAGGATATTCAGTAATTCAGGAGATACCTCCAGCTGCCCGCCACGGATCAGATCAAACACACTTTCCATCTGATGCGTCAACCCGTTAAGCTGCTTAAATCCCATTACTGCCGAAGATCCTTTTAAGGTATGTGCCGCCCTGAATATTTTTTGGATGATGGTATCCTGACAGCCTGAACTTTCCAGCACTAATAAGGATTCATCCAAGTATTGTAGCTGCTCGTGCATTTCATCCAGAAATACTCCCAAGTATGCGGAATTATGATACTCATTCATCTTCTAAGCCCTCCTTTAAGCGTCACCCTTCACCAAACAAGCGCTCGATGTTCAGTATACTAATTAAACCTTCAGAACTTTGCCCGATTCCATCCATGTATTGCGCTCCATCTGACTCATGGGATTCTAAGGGAGACTCGATTTCCTGAAATGAAGTCACCTTCTCCACAGCATCTACAATAATGCCCATAGCCTCTTGCTTATATCGCACCACAATAATTCGTGACTGTGCCTTTACAGGTGTTTCAGGAATACCAAATCTTCTACACATACTAATCACCGGTACAATCCTGCCGCGCAGATTAATGACTCCCTTGATGAATGGCTTGCTGTTAGGCACTCCCGTGATATGCTCCATCTTGATAATTTCATCAATATCCCGGATATTGATGGCATGCTTCTCGCCTCCCAGCCGGGATACGATGTATTGTTCAGATTCCGCTGTGAGCATGGCTTCTCCTCCTTACAGCTTGAAGGCTGCTACAGCGCCATTCAGCTCATCCGCCAGAGTGGCGAGCATTTGTGAGGAAGCGGCTGTTTCCTGCGCTGCTGCTGCAGATTGCTGACTTCCCGCAGCCACAGTCCCAATAGATACTAATACCTCGCTCGTCTGCGCCGCCTGTTCCTCACATGCTGCCGCAATACCGGTAATTTGTTGGTTCGTCTCATTTACACGGGATACGATGCCATTGATCAGCACCTCTGTCCGGTCTGACAGCACCGAGACCTCGCTCACAGCTTGAACACTCAGTACCGTATTCTTCTGCATTCCCCGGATAATAGAGGCAATTTGTTTGGTGGCTTCACTGCTTCGTTCCGCCAGCTTGCGGACCTCATCGGCCACAACGGCAAAACCTCTGCCCTGCTCTCCGGCACGCGCTGCTTCAATGGCTGCATTTAGGGCAAGCAGATTGGTCTGCTCGGCGATTTCATCAATCACTTCAATAATTTCACCAATTTTTTGGGAGTCCTGCTCCAGCAGCTCCATCTTCTCCGACAGGTTATTCATGCCCAGACTGGAATTCCGTACGGCGTTACTTCCCTCTTCGGCGCCTTGACGTGTCAGTATGGATAGTTCCGACACCTGCTCCGCATTCTTCGCAACCTCGTCAATGCCTCTGAGCAGATCCTGAATCAGCTGATTGATGTTCTGCGCGGCCTGAGCCTGTGACTGACTGCCGCCGGCAATTTGTTCGGTGGTTGCCGATATTTCCTCAGAGGAAGCAGCCACATTCTGAGCAGATTCTGCGGTATTTCCGATTAATTTTTTTAAGTTGGATATCATTTCATTAGTAGCCGCGGCAAGCTTGCTGAATTCATCACGGCTTTTGATCGTAACTTGATCCCTGAGGTCGCCGCCCGCCATTTTCATCATGACAGCTAGAAGCTTGGATACGGGGCCCACGATTCCTTGAGAGATAATTAAAGCCAGCGCGATAGCAATCGCTGTCGCCAGAAAAGCAAAGATAAGGATGGTAGTTCTTCCGGAATTATAGCTGTCTACACTGGCTTCAATTGTGTTATTTGCTCCTGTTATTACATTCTCAGCGGCAAGATTCGCTGTATCCTGCGCCTTTTGCAGATCAGCTACTGAATCAAGCATGGTTTGATAGGCATTCACATTATCGTTTCTCATTCCCATATCAACAACGTCCGGAACAATTGCATTATACTTCTCCACACTTTGCTTGATGATCTCCAGGGATGACCTTTGATCTTCATTCAGGTCAAGCGCTCCATAGGATTTAATACTGGTAGCAAGCTTAGCCTGGTCTTCTTGAATAGCTGTCTGTATTTTACTGAACTCTGCCGTACGCGTCTCCAGTATAATCTTCATCAAATCCCCGCGTAGTTTATAGAGATCTGTGCGGATATTTTCCATTTGGACCAGTGCCGGAAAGTTATAACTGCGCATTTCGACAGAATTGCTATTCATTTGCCCCATCTTCACAATCGACAATCCACTAATCAATAGAAGCAAAGCTACAATACCCAGAAAACTTCCCAACAACTTTGTACGGATCGTTAATTTCAAATGAAACACTCCCTTTAGTGATTTCTCTTTGTTTTCACTTTCACAATTCATCCAACTGTACTTCGCTGCATATATTTAATTCCATTGTGAAATCCCCCTATGTTCTTCATGGGGAAAACTCCTTTGCTCAAAATGGTTTACATTGTGAAATATTTCTCTTACATTATCCCCTATATAGGTCCTTGTGCCTATCATCACTAGTTCCTGTTCTTCGACAAAATATTCCTGTTTATTTCAGGAATATTTTCCCTCTCCTAGGGATGAAAAAAAGCAATGATACCCTATGATGCGGTATCATTGCTTTTTCAAAGTATAGGTTAAGGAGGAATTATACATTTGAGAAATCGCCTGGGCCCGGCCGTTAACACCAAGCTTTTCGTATATTTTAGTGATATGATTCTTAACGGTATGTGTACTAATAAAGAGTTTCTCAGCAATTTCCTTGTTATTGAATCCCAGTAAGACAAGTTTCAGAATTCCCTCTTCCCTTGAGGTCAGACTGCCTTTGCTGTCTAGGGGAGATAGAGAGATAGGCGATGTAGACTGGACAGACAAATAATGTTCTACGGATCGCAGGATAGGGTCATCTATCGGAATAGGAAGGAATTCCTTCCATTCTTTCTCCCCGTGCTCGATATACAAGTGAACCATCAGCAACGCTTTTCCCAGGAAGGTATAAGAGTTGTCTCTTACTTCATCCTCTCTAGTCTGGCCCGACCTGTAGCGCTGCAATTGACGCAGCAGCTTTACAGCTGGGATATCCCCGACATACAAAGCCAGCAGTTCCGGATCATATTCGCTGAGCAGACTGGCCTGTCCTATCCATTCCACCTCTTCAGCGGGACGATTCAACTCTTGTAGCAGGCCCTGCGCAAGTTCCTTTACCAGGATTCCCTTATTATAGGATTCCGGTCTCCACATGAGCAATGTATCCAGAAGCAATTTTAGAATATCCTTTTTATCAGATAGGATTTCTTTTGAAACCCCTAGCAGCTTAGTGACTACCAAACCAGAGGTTCCCCGAAGAAATGTAGTAAATTCCTTATGATGACTTTCATTATTAAATTGGACCGTGATCAGCCCCAGCAGTCTCTGCTCAAAGGCCAACGGGAATTCTATTAATTCCCTTCCCCTCCATTCCCGCTGTATAGGTCTGCGCAGCATATTAACGATAGGTACCCCGTCTCCAAAATAGGTTGTTTCAACATCGGAAGCATAAACGTTATATTGTTCACTAGGAGCAGTCGAGGCTGTGTATATTTCCATTCTTTCACCATCCGGCAGGTGCAATAACAAACAAATAAAAGAACTCTGAACCTGCTGCTGTACGGTTTCCATAACCATTTGCAGGAAGTTCTCCCTGTTATGGATGGAGACCATTGTCTGGGTGATTTCGAGAAAGGCATCAATCCGCATTCTTCGCCGTTCGTATTCTGCTTCGTTATCCATATGATATACGGTAGATGAGAATTGCTGGGCTATCAGCATACCCATATCCGCCTGCTCTTCCGATATTTCCTGCCTTAAGGAATCTCCGCCAAACAACAGCCCGAACAGCTTATTTTTATACTTTATGGGATAACAGATGATCACTTTTGGCTTAATTCCCTTTGAAGTAAAAAAAGAAACCCGCGGGTCACGGTCGACCTTCTCCCAATACCCCATCTGCCTGGAGAGCCCTACCTGCCCCAAAAAGCCTTCCCCTACATAAAAGGAAGATCTAAATAGCAGATTATCCCCATGAATCCCGGTTGTTTCAATTACAGTAAATTGTTCACTATTCGTAATATTACTGGCGTACCCCGCAAATTCAAGTCCCAGCACACGTACAAATATGCCCAGCACACCTTGTATCCAGGTTGGGCTTCCTGAATCCAGCAGATGTACGAGATTCAGCAGCTGCAGATTATTCGAAGAATTATTTCCATTCTGCTCACACTCGAGTAAAGCCGCCACTGTGTCTGCAAGCGCTTCCAGTTGAATGAAGAAATTATCAATATTTTGTTTGTCATATACTTCAACCCTATCAAGGGCGCGAATCCAATGCTGCCATTCTTCCGGAGTGATCGTTTCTTTTATTTTGCCGGTAATCAATTCTTTAGTACTTCCATCAATCCAAACACCTGCAAGAATATAATATGGCGTTTGTTCTCTAATTTGCACGGGGGCCACCAGAAGCTTAAACCCTGAGATGGTTTCATATATAATCGGCTTGGAAATGCCCCGTACTTTTTCGATAATTTTCATTATGGTATCTTCAGTGGAGTTACTCTGATAACCTAATAATAAGCCAACCATATCAGTCATTCCGGAAGGCTCAGTTAACCGTTCGTCCGCTTGATTAGTTATCATAACCGTCAATCCGCATAAAGAAGAGTAAGCATTCTGCAGCATCTGCAAATTCGATTTCAGCTTGTTCTTCATCATACATACCTCTCTTCCTGCCTACTGCATAAGGTAGAAATTCGACGTATTATGACTATTCTCCTGCTTTACCTATATATAAAATTACAAACAAAGATACAATACCCAAAATTTTCATAAAAAAATGCATAATAATGCAACTTTTATGCTGTTATACGTAGTATCCGCGTTAAATTTCATGGGCCGGTGTTCCTTGATGAAAAAACATCTGCCAGCGTCCATCGCGGAATTTCCAGATTGAACTGCGCAGGCAATGCATACCGGACTCTTCGTTGAAGGTCCGGTAGGTCGCAAGTACATTATCCTCAGACAATGTATGAAGTTCAAAGTTACTCAAGGTCATCCGTACCTCGCCTGCGCCCCCTTCACCAACCTGATCCTGTTTCCGCCATACCCTGCCTGAACTTCCGAATTCAGTGTAATCATCTGCGATCAGCAGTGACACCGCTTCAGGATTCGTACGCACTTCATTGCTCAGCAGTAGTTCCTCGAGATCGCAGATATGGTCTGCCAGCCATTCTTTAGCTGTCATATTAATTTCCTCCTTTTTACAAGAGCCGCTGGCAGCAGCTGACTCCCTTCACAACAATAGGCCCGCCACCTCGCTAGCGTACTTTTTCCGGCACAGGCCGAACCGCCGATCCAATAGATTACCTGCTATTAAGCTATTCGACACCGAATTGCCGCCGTTCCTGCATCAATCTGCCATTTCACCGCCGAATTCCCCACACAAGCACTTTTTTTGTTAAAATAGAAATGTCGGCGCAATTACGGGCAATCCGGCGCCAGTCACTGAAACGGAGGCATTACCTGTGGATTATATTATTCTGGACATCGAATTCAACGGCCGCAAATTTGCCAGTGAGCACCCTATGGAGGTCATTGAGATCGGAGCTGTCCGTCTAGACGCTTCATTGCAATATAAGGGCGAGTTCTCTGCCTTAATCAAACCCATATACTTCTCCACCCTCAATTCCTTTATCAAGAAAAAAACCGGCATCCCCCAAGAGGATATCGATGTCGCCGACCGGTTCCCGAAGGTGATAGCCGCCTTCAGAGCCTGGCTTGATCAGAGCACGGACGGCGTGCTGCTGCTGACTTGGGGCGGCGAGGATATGAAACGGATCATCCAGGACGTGCGGATGCACAAAATCGATGATGCCTACTGGATGGAAGCGACCTACTTTGATCTGCTCAAAGGCGTGCTCCGCGCCCGCGGCCTAAGCAATGACATCAGCGTTGAAGGCGCTATGGCCCTGTTCGGCCTTGAGCCTTCAGGCTCTGCACACCGCGCGCTGGACGATGCCAAGATGACGGCCGATATTTTCCGTGCGGTCTTCAATGAACTCGATTTCGGGCGCTCTCAGCACTATATCGACACCTTCTCCAACGCCAGAGAACGCAAGACCGTCAAGATCGCCATCAAAGCCATGACCTCCCAGAAGATCGTTCCCACCTGGGAGCTTGTGGCCGAGCATTACTTCCCTGCTGAAGATGCTCTGGCCGATCCCCGGAAGCTAGCGGAACTGCAGGCGTATTTCGCCGCCCAGGTCGGCAAGAAATAGACATCTCGCATGCTCTGCCCGACAGCGGCAGTTTCCTAGCAGCAGCTACGGAGACTGCCGCTGTTTGCTGTTTGCTGTTTGCTGTTAGTTGTTAGTTGTTAGCTGTTAGCTGTTTGGGAGGTTATCCGGTTATCCGGCCAGCCCTCGGGTTATCCTAAAATTAGGATTTGACATTGCCGTTACGTGAAGGTGTAGAGTAGTTTTTGTAAGCAGCAGCTTACACGGCGGGGACGCTAGAGCACGTCCATGCTGTATACGCCAAGACAGAGTTGGAGGCTGAAATGACAATGGAGTACACTGTTCAGAAGCTGGGAGCACTCGCGGGAATCAGCACGCGGACACTGCGGTATTACGATGAATTCGGGATTCTGAAGCCGGCCAGAATCAATTCCTCGGGATACCGCATCTACGGCCAGGCCGAGGTGGACCGGCTGCAGCAGATTCTGTTTTACCGGGAGCTGGGCTTAAGCCTGGAGGGAATCAGGGAGATTGTCACATCACCTTCCTTCGATGGAGCCCGCGCGCTGCGCGAGCACCATGACAAGCTGCTTCAGCGGAGACAGCAGCTGGACCAGCTGATCGCGAACGTCGAGCAGACACTTGCACACACAGAAGGGAGAATCATAATGAGCAATGATGAGAAATTCGCAGGCTTTAAGCAGAAGCTGATTGACAATAACGAGCAGAAGTACGGGCAGGAGATACGGGAGAAGTACGGCGAAGACGCCGTAGAGAAGTCGAACCGCAAGCTGAAGAACATGACCGAGGAGCAGTATGCTGCCATCCAGCAGCTTGAAGCAGACATGTTCGCTTCGCTGGAGCGGGCAATGGAGGACGGAGATTCGGCGGGTGAGCTTGCGCAGAAGGCAGCTGATCTGCACCGCCAGTGGCTTAGCTTCTACTGGGATACCTACACCAAGGAAGCTCACGCAGGGGTAGCGCAGATGTATGTCGATGATGAACGCTTTACCGCCTATTACGACAAACGCCGTCCTGGACTGGCCGGGTTCCTGCGGGATGCAGTACATGTCTACACTGGAACCAAGCAGGAATAAGGAAACCAAGGAATCCACACTAACACTATATCGCCTGAATTTCCATACAACTGGAGCTCCCGTTTGTTAACGAATAAGATACGGGTTCACAGAGTCCTTTAACTTCATTTATACACTTGTAGCGTTTTAACGCTACAAGTGTATTTGACATTCCTCTAAGTCATTTTCGAACCTCGTTCTCCATTTCTTTGTAATACCTAATCTTACTGGCGACCTTGTCCAGATTCTCACCAAGCTTATGCATCTGCTGCTCAACCCTGCTCTGGTGGGCTTCCAGCATAAGCCGCCGCTCATAGACGGTAGATGGCCCTTGACTGCGCAGATTGGAATACCGCTTCATTTCACGGATCGGAATATCCAGCTCCCGCAAAATAACGAGGAATTGTACCCAAGAGACATCAGCCTCCGAATATACCCGATAGCCCTGTTCATTCCGCGCCACATTCTCCAGCATCCCTTCCTTCTCGTAATACCGCAGCGTATGTGCCGACAGTCCCGTAAGACGGGACATTTCCTGAATTGTTAGTAAGTTCTCCATTGCCCAATCTTAGCACACCAAATGAAAGGTTGCATTAGAGCGCGCTCTAAGCTGTAACCTGAATACAGGACAACAAAACGAAATTAAATGGAGGTTAACCTATGACTACAGAACGTTATGAACGTGGTTGGAAGAAGCTGATGGAGGTGGATGGTACTGGAGGAGCAAAGGTAATCGAATCCCTAAAAGACATCTCTCCCGATCTTGGGAAATTTGTGATCGAGTTTGCCTTTGGGGACATTTACTCCCGTGAAGGGCTGGATTTGCGGCAGCGGCAGTTAGTAACCCTATCCTCCCTGACAACACTTGGCGGCTGCGAGCCCCAGCTCACTGTTCACATCAATGCCGCCCTTAATGTAGGACTTTCCCCAAAAGAGGTTATCGAGGCCATTCTGCACTGCGTGCCATACGCCGGATTTCCGCGTGTGCTTAATGCTACTTTTGTGGCCAAAGAGGTATTTATGGAGCGTGGACTGGAAATAGACAGCAGCAGCCTCCCTGAGTTGTAGCTGTTTGCAGGTATGTCGGGGTGCCGTACTGAAAGACCGAGTATGATATGCCATCATTCCACAAGGGCGGCCTTTATATTTCGAAAAAGGATGCTCCCGCCATTTCACAGGCCCGGGAACATCCTTCTCTATTCTTGATTATAAGCTGCGGTGCAGCAGCTCCAGCACACTGCGCAGCTCGGCAACAGCCACCTGCCCCGGTGCCGAAGGCTTATGTGCAGCGCCGAAGGTCAGCGCTGAGCCGAAGATTTCACCGGCAAGCCGGCTGATTACACCCTCACCAGCCATCGACATCGTAATGATCGGACGGTCCGCATACTGCTCCTGCATCTTGTTTGTCGCTGCCAGCAGGGTCAGCACATCCCCCGCACTCTGCGGCATCACAGCAATCTTCGGCAGATCTCCGCCTAGCTCCTGTGCTCTGCGCAGCCGGGAGACGATTTCATCCTGTGACGGCGTCCCATGGAAATCATGATTCGATACAATCACGAATACCGCATTACCATGCGCTGTGGCAATCAGCCCGCGGACCTCCTGTTCCTCGTTAAACAACTCCACATCCACAATATCAACGTATCCGCTCTCCACAGCAGCTTTGTTGAGCCGGAAGTAATATTCCGTGGAGATTTCCTTCTCCCCGCCCTCTTTGGCGCTGCGGAACGTGAAGATCAGCGGAACCTCCGGCAGAATACGCTGGATTTCCTCCAATACCTCCGTTACCGCTGCGATATCCTCCACTTGGCTGAAGAAATCGCTCCGCCACTCCACCACATCCGGAGCCAGAGCCTTAAGGGCCTCCGCCTCTTCCCGAAGCTCGGATAACGTTGTTCCGACCAGCGGAACGCAGATTTTGGGCATCCCCTCCCCGAGGGTTACATTCTTAACGGTTACTGTACCGCTCATCGTTCCAGCTCCTTAGGTATCAGGCTAAGCCTGTGAATTAACCGCCCGGCCCGCTTATCCGCAGCATTCCGTGTCTGGTTAGTTAGACAATCCTGCACAGAATACAACAATCCCCGCAATATATTAACCAGAATCCTTATACAGAATGAACTTACGAATCTCAAAGGACCGTTTACACGTTCCTTACGCTAAATCTACTGTGCGCCCGGCTCGGCATCAGCAGCTTCCTGCAGGAACTGCTTCACCTCTTGCAATCTTGGAAGCGAAGGAATCGCTCCCGCTTTGCCAACCGCCAGTGCACCGACCGCATTCGCGAATCTGACCGCTTCATCCAGCGTTTTCCCGCGGGTAAGCTGCCAAGCCAATGCCCCGTTGAAGGAGTCGCCCGCCGCCACTGTATCTACAGCTTGTACCGGGAACCCGGGAACATGCAGGCTGCCGGCGGCATTCACAATCAGCGCCCCTTTGGAGCCCAGTGTGACAATAATATGCTGAACCCCTTTTTGCAGCAAAATCCGTGCCGCACGCTCCGCATCATCCACACTCTCTACCGAAATACCGGCCAGAATGCCCGCCTCAGTTTCATTCGGAGTCAGGTAAGTCACATGATGAAGCAATTCATCTCCGAGCGGCTGAGCCGGTGCCGGGTTGAGGATCACCGGAATTCCATGGCGGGAAGCAACGGCAGCCGCAGCCTCTACCATAGTCAGGTCCGTCTCCAGCTGCATGACGACAATTCCGGCTTGGCGGATAACCGGTTCAAGTGCTTCAATATCAGCCGGCTTCATCTCGACATTCGCACCGGGCACCACGATAATCCGGTTCTCGCCTTCTCCGTCCACCACAATGGAGGCGACTCCTGTAGCCTGTGACTCACTCTGCGTGATATATCCGGTGTGAACCTGCTCCTGTGTCATAACCTCCAGCAGTCCGCTGCCAAAAGAGTCCCGGCCCACTCTGCCGATCATGGTTACCTCTGCGCCAAGTCTGGCTGCAGCAACGGCCTGATTGGCACCTTTCCCGCCGGGGGACAATGCGAACTCCTGGCCAAACAGCGTCTCGCCCGCTTCCGGAGCCCGTTTCGCGCGTACTACCATATCCATATTCAGACTTCCAATTACGACTATACTCAACATGAACACCACCACTTGGTTTATTTCCATTGTTTCTTCGCCATTAAGGCTACCTTCTCCATGGAAGGGACGGCACCGGCGTTACTGGTTGTTATCCTCTTATCTTATGGCCTTCAGCCGGGTTAATCAAATTTTTATGAATGGAAGCTTTGAAGAATTTTTTATCAAAACTTCGTTGTGCTTTTTAAAGACAAATGTGCTAGAATAGGTGTGCAATCGCTTCCAGAGCCTAACATATTATTTTGAGCAAACGTTTGCATCTTAGATAAAGCCTGCAGCTTGGCCAATAATAATCTAAATCATATTTAGGAGGCTTATCAAGTGAACGAGAACCAACTGCCGTCAGTAGCTTATTTCAGCATGGAGTACGGGCTCCATTCCGACTTCAAAATGTACGCCGGAGGCCTGGGCATTCTGGCCGGAGATTACATCAAAGGTGCCAAGGATATAGGAGCTCCCGTCATCCCCATCGGACTCAAATGGAAACAAGGCTACACGGACCAGAAAATTGATGCAAACGGCAATCCGTACGACTCCTACCATAATTATGAGTATGAGTTCCTTGAAGATACCGGCGTCAAGGTTACGGTAAAAGTCAGAAAAACCGATGTCGTCTGCAAAGTGTGGAAAACAGAGCATTTCGGCAACAGCCCGCTTTATCTGCTGGATACCGATATTCCCGAGAACAGTGATGCCTGGATTACAGGCCAGCTCTATGGCTGGTTCGGGGAAGAACGCATTGCCCAGGAGATTGTCCTGGGGATCGGCGGCGTCAAAGCCATGCGTGCTCTGGGAATTCCGGTTGATGTCTATCACTTCAACGAGGGGCATGCGGCCCTTGCTGCAATTGAGCTGATCCGTGAGAAGATGTCCGGCGGCAGTACTTTTGAGGAAGCCTGGAAAGCTACACGGGAAGAGGTTGTGTTCACTACACATACACCGATCAAGGAAGGTAATGAGACCCATCCGCTCGACCGTCTGGAGTACATGGGTGCATTTAACGGCTTAACCCGCGCGCAGATGGAGCGGATCGGCGGAGAACCATTCAACATGACGGTGGCTGGACTGCGCCTGTCCCGTATCTCTAACGCCGTTGCCCAGCTCCATGCCGACACCGCCAATAAAATGTGGAAAGAGGTCGCCGGCCGGTCCGAGATCATCGGCATTACCAATGCAATTCATACGCCTACCTGGGTGGATGAACGGATGACGCGTGCTTTTGAAGAAGGCGGCGACCTGTGGGCTGTGCATAAGGAGATCAAGCAGGAGCTGATCAGCTTCATCGAAGAGCGTTCCGGGATTGCCCTGAATGCAGACAATCTGCTCATTGGCTTCTCCCGCCGCGCGGCTCCCTACAAACGCAGTGACCTGATCTTCTCCCAGCCCGAGGTGATTGAGCCTTACCTGGAGAGCGGCAAAGTTCAGATTGTCTTCTCCGGCAAAGCGCATCCGCTAGATGATAACGGCAAGAGAATCGTCAGCAACCTCGTAGCCATGATGAAAAAATACCCAAAAAGTGTAGTTTTCCTGGAAAACTACGATATGACCATCGGGGCCCAGCTCACCCGCGGCTCCGATATCTGGCTGAACAATCCGCGCAGACCGCTGGAAGCCAGCGGAACCTCCGGTATGAAGGCCGCCATGAACGGCGTCCTCAACTGCTCCATCCTTGACGGCTGGTGGCCGGAGGCCTGTATAGACGGCGAGAACGGCTGGCAGATCGGGGACGGCTTTGAGACTACTGATTTTGCTGTACTTGACCAGCACGATAGCGATGCCCTGTATGATACACTCCTGAACCGCGTTCTGCCGACCTTCTATGAGAACAAAGACAAGTGGGTGCAGATGATGCACCGCAGCATTGAGACCACCCGCACCGAGTTCGCCACCAAACGCATGCTGGATGAATACTATAACCGGATGTACATCAAAGGCTGATTCGCGTCGCAGTTCTGCAGCTTCCTCCTATATGCCCTTTCTTCGTTCCCTCCTGCCCGCTTTAGCGGGCGGGAATTTTTAGGTTTCACGAGTCTTTAGTTCATATTCTTTATCTTTAATAACATTAATCATCTTCATTTAATCTGCTTTTCAGCGGAATTCCGGGCAAATATCCTACTCTTAGTGAAATCAGTTTCCCAAACCAATTTTTTTTGGCTGCTTGTCCAATTCCGACAATATTTTCAGTTCACTTAGGTTACAGTGATACTGTGCTACAAACGTTTGCACAATAAGGTAGGCGATGAGCGGCTAGAAGTTCCCGGGAGTTCATTTAGGCCAAACACGCACAAGTGAAGCAGGTAAAACCACTACAAAGGGAGATGGGCAAATGCAATTGCAACGAATGGGCAGCTTCAAAAAAGTAGGTATCGGCTTGGGGACTCTGCTTATGGCTTCTGCGATCAGCTTAACCGGAGCCAGTGCTGCCGGAAATCTTGTTCCAGTGATGACCTCCAACACAAGTCCGGCGGGTACCGCCTCCGCCAGCAGCGAATGGGCATTCCATGAAGCCTACAAAGCTTTTGACCATGATTACAGCACCTATTATTCCACTTCCAGCGGCAGCTCAGGATATCTGCAATACAGCTTTGGCACTTCCAAAAAGGTACGCAGCTATAGGCTTACCACCTCATCCCAGCCTCAGGCGAATGTGCCAAAAACCTGGACCCTACAGGGCTCCAGTAACGGCGGCAGCTGGGTCGTTCTGAGCAGCCAGTCCGGCCTTTATTATCCGGGTTCCTCTTACTACTTCAACCTCTCTTCAACAGGTGACTATACCAGCTACAGGCTGGTCATTACCGCCAACAACGGCGCTTACTCCACTTCTATAGGCGAGCTGGAACTGTACGAATAATTAACGCTCACATCTGCTTATTTGATACAGGCCGCTTTCCTGACTGATGGCAGCAATAGAGACCCTCTTACGCCTAACGTAGAGGGTTTTTGACGTTGTCACCTTACTTCTTCAGCTTCATACCTCCCTTTCCCTCTCTCTCGCTCTTGCCCTTGCCATCCAATATTGCGAGATATATTCCGTGCCCAGAGGCAGTCCGCATTATCATGATCACAACTTCTTCCGCATATAGTTAATTATAATAATTATAAAAAAGGATTGATTTTATTTAATTTTTTGTTATTATAAAACTTATACTTAATCTAAAATCAAATCCTAATACGAGGTGACTGTATTCATGAGTGAGAGCAATAACAAACTAACGACAAGCTGGGGTGCCCCGGTAGGTGACAACCAGAATTCTATGACAGCCGGTTCCCCCGGACCCACTTTGCTGCAGGATGTTCATCTGCTGGAGAAATTAGCCCATTTCAACCGGGAGCGTGTTCCTGAACGTGTCGTCCATGCCAAAGGCGCCGGTGCCCATGGTTATTTTGAAGTCACCAATGATCTCTCCCAATATACGAAGGCTTCCTTCTTGTCTGAAGTCGGCAAACGCACACCGATGTTCATCCGCTTTTCCACTGTAGCCGGAGAATCGGGATCTTCCGATACCGTGCGCGATCCGCGCGGCTTTGCCGTGAAATTCTACACCGAAGAAGGCAACTACGACCTCGTCGGCAACAATACACCTGTCTTTTTCATCCGTGATGCAATTAAATTCCCGGACTTTATCCATACTCAGAAACGCCATCCGCAGACGCATCTGAAGAACCCGAACGCTGTGTGGGATTTCTGGTCGCTCTCCCCGGAATCCCTGCACCAGGTTACCATTCTGATGTCTGACCGCGGCATACCGGCCACCCTCCGTCATATGCACGGCTTCGGCAGCCATACGTTCAAGTGGGTGAATGCAGAAGGCGCGGCAGTATGGGTGAAATACCATTTCAAAACAGAGCAGGGCGTCAAGAATCTCGATGTTAATCTGGCTGCGCAGATTGCCGGCGATAACCCGGATTATCATACAGAGGACTTGTTTAATGCGATCGACAAAGGGGATTTCCCCGCCTGGAGACTGCATGTGCAGATCATGCCTATAGAGGATGCTGACACCTACCGTTTCGACCCGTTTGATGTTACCAAGGTATGGTCCCAGAAGGATTACCCGCTGATTGAGGTGGGCCGCATGGTGCTGGACCGCAATCCGGAGAACTACTTCACCGAAGTAGAGCAGGCTACCTTCTCTCCGGGATCATTTGTGCCAGGGATAGAAGCCTCTCCTGATAAAATGCTCCAGGGCCGCCTCTTCGCCTACGGCGACGCCCACCGCTACCGGGTAGGAGCGAATCACAACCACCTGCCGATTAACCGGCCCATCGCCGAGGTGAACAATAATCAGCGGGACGGCGCGCTGAATCACACTAATAACGGCGGAGGCTCCGTGTATTACGAGCCTAACAGCTTCGGCGGGGCAACTGAATCGCCGCAGGATAAACCGGCTGCTTTTGCAGTCTCCGGCCAAGCCGATAGTGTCCCTTATGATCACAACGATCATTTCACCCAGCCGGGTGATCTCTATCGTCTGCTGGGTGAAGAGGAGCGTGCCCGGCTCGTACGCAATATTGTAGGCGCGATGACTCCTGTCGAGTCAGATGAGATCAAGCTTCGCCAGATTGGCCATTTCTACAAAGCTGATCCGGAATTTGGCCGGCGTATTGCGGACGGGTTGGGACTGGTGGTACCGGAGTAACTCCACTTGCACCCTTCAGCGCACAGAAACCCCTGACTTCATAAGTCAGGGGTTTCTTGGGATCATCGTATTTGCATTTTTCTATGTATATTCCCTAATAATACACATTCATCCACTGCTCCAGCTGCTGCCTCAGTCCCTGTCTCGCGGATGCCGGCTCAAGAATCTCGGCGTTAGGACCATATTGCAGAATCCACTTGATAAATTCCTTGTCATTATTGACAGTGACTTCAAACAGCAGACTTCCGTCTTCTTCGTCGGTCATCCGTGGATGAACGAACAATTCCTCTTCTTTGATGTAACGTGCTACCTCCGGATGAAACCGCACTTTGAAGGTCGTATTCTTATTGCCCCGGTCGATCGACCAGGTGTTTTTCAGATACTGTTTAATATTAAAATCCCTTTTGTCGAAGGAGGTATCCGTCACCTCAACCTGCTGAAAACGGCTGATGCGAAACGTGCGGATTGCCCTCTTCAGGTGGCAATAGCCAATCAGATAGAATCTCTGGTCACGCGGAATCAAATAATAAGGATCAATCTCCCGCTGCGTTGTCTCGTTCCGCAATTGCGAGTGATAGACCGTACGAATCCGCCGTTGTTCCATAATCGCCCCGATCAGCGGCTGCAGGAAATTCCGGCTCTCCTTGCGGTACGCAGGCTTGCCCATTTGAATAATATCTGAAATATTCTCAAGCATTCCATTCTGTTTGGATTTCTCCTTCAGATGTGTGCCCATGACTTTGTCAAAGGCAGATAGAAAACCTGGGGGGATTTTGCCGGGAGCCAGCACGGAGGGCAACAGAGAGAAAGCCATCGCCTCCTGCTCGGAGAAATCCAGCGGGTATAAGAAGAATTTCCCCATAAACTTATACCCCGTTCCTCTCCCCTCATTCATCACCGGTGCAAAATGACTGATCACATCCAGGTCCCTATAAATCGTTCTAATATTCACCTCGCACCGGAATGCCAGATCCGCAGCCGTAATCCCGGGATTCGACTGGATGGCGTTAATAATCTTGAAGATCCGTATTACTTTGTCTGTCATAATAAATGCTCCTCAACTTCCAAGTAAATAGTGCCTGTACTTCCATAGTTCTAATATAACAGGTCTATATAAACATGACTGTCTGCAAAATATAGCATTACCAGCCCATAGGGCGGCCACCAGCATATACTATGTATTTTTAGTAAGTAACACTTCCGCCCCACACTAAAAAAACACAACAGCATCAACCTGTCGTGTCCCTGGAATAAAACAAACAAAAACCCTTGAATATCAAGGGTTTCTGCAACTATTATTTAAGCGGGTGATGGGAATCGAACCCACGCTATCAGCTTGGAAGGCTGAAGTTCTACCATTGAACTACACCCGCAAAGGTGAAATATCGGGATGACACGATTTGAACATGCGACCCCCTGGTCCCAAACCAGGTGCTCTACCAAGCTGAGCTACATCCCGTAAATATAAAAGCTATACTGCAAAGTAATAATGGCGCGCCTTGAGAGATACGGATGCTTCGCATCCGATTGCGAAGTTATTCTATCGAAGTCTATGCTCCAACGAACTCGTTCGAATCTGGGGACACTTTGATGATCCAATGAAGTTATAAATGGCGCGCCCTGAGAGATTCGAACTCCCGGCCTTTTGATTCGTAGTCAAACGCTCTATCCAGCTGAGCTAAGGGCGCAAAATCTATATGGAGCGGACGACGGGAATCGAACCCGCGACCCTCGCCTTGGCAAGGCGATGCTCTACCGCTGAGCCACGTCCGCAAAAACATGGTGCGCGTGAAGGGACTTGAACCCCCACGTCGTGAAACGCCAGATCCTAAGTCTGGTGCGTCTGCCATTCCGCCACACGCGCACACTTTATAAGAAAATGGTGAGCCATGAAGGACTCGAACCTTCGACACCCTGATTAAAAGTCAGGTGCTCTACCAACTGAGCTAATGGCTCTCATAAGAGAAATAAACATAAATGAAATGGCTGGGGATATAGGAATCGAACCTATGAATGACGGAGTCAAAGTCCGTTGCCTTACCGCTTGGCTAATCCCCAATATTAATAATTAGCAGACACTACGGAATCGGGTGGATACTCTATACTTCGAGATATAGGATGCTCAATCCCTGATACCTTCATACAATAAAAATGGCGGAACCGACGGGATTCGAACCCGCGATCTCCTGCGTGACAGGCAGGCATGTTAGGCCAACTACACCACGGTTCCAAATTAATTGCGGGGGCAGGATTTGAACCTGCGGCCTTCGGGTTATGAGCCCGACGAGCTACCGGGCTGCTCCACCCCGCGTCAATGTTAAAGATCTATTCTGTTAAAGATAGATGGTGGAGGCTGAGGGGTTCGAACCCCCGACCCTCTGCTTGTAAGGCAGATGCTCTCCCAGCTGAGCTAAGCCTCCATGTATGACTCGTATGGGATACTCTCCACTCCGTTACGAGATTGCGATGTATTCCTTACGATGCCTATGCTTCAACGAACCCAGGGAATTCTCATCCCATTAATCGAAGAAGAAATTGGTGACTCGTATGGGATTCGAACCCATGTTACCTCCGTGAAAGGGAGGTGTCTTAACCCCTTGACCAACGAGCCATGCTGTTTAAAATTGTCTTTCTCATCCCTATACAGAGAAGGTAAAGCTACGGAGAGAGAGGGATTCGAACCCTCGAGACGCTTGTGGCGCCTACACGATTTCCAATCGTGCTCCTTCGGCCAAACTCGGACACCTCTCCAGATGGCTCCCCGAACAGGACTCGAACCTGTGACAACTCGATTAACAGTCGAGTGCTCTACCAACTGAGCTATCAGGGAATATGGTGGGCCTTAGTGGACTCGAACCACTGACCTCACCCTTATCAGAGGTGCGCTCTAACCAGCTGAGCTAAAGGCCCGTTCTCATACACCTATTTAACTAATAAGGGCAAAAAAAATACCACAGTGTGTGTGGATTGTCCGCTTGGCGGCGTCCTACTCTCCCAGGACCCTTCGGTCCAAGTACCATCGGCGCTGGAGGGCTTAACGGTCGTGTTCGGGATGGGTACGCGTGGAACCCCTCCGCTATCGCCACCAAACGGGCATTTACAGCGTAAATGCTTCAGGAATTGATTCCTGAAAACTGAATCCGAAACGAATCTGCGCTCTAAGAAATTTGGATAAGCCCTCGACCGATTAGTATTGGTCAGCTCCATGCATTGCTGCACTTCCACCTCCAACCTATCTACCTCGTCGTCTTCAAGGGGTCTTACTAGTTGGGAAATCTCATCTTGAGGGGGGCTTCACGCTTAGATGCTTTCAGCGCTTATCCCGTCCGTACGTAGCTACTCAGCCATGCTCCTGGCGGAACAACTGATGCACCAGCGGTACGTCCATCCCGGTCCTCTCGTACTAAGGACAGCTCCTCTCAAATTTCCTGCGCCCACGACAGATAGGGACCGAACTGTCTCACGACGTTCTGAACCCAGCTCGCGTACCGCTTTAATGGGCGAACAGCCCAACCCTTGGGACCTACTTCAGCCCCAGGATGCGATGAGCCGACATCGAGGTGCCAAACCTCCCCGTCGATGTGGACTCTTGGGGGAGATAAGCCTGTTATCCCCAGGGTAGCTTTTATCCGTTGAGCGATGGCCCTTCCATGCGGTACCACCGGATCACTAAGTCCGACTTTCGTCCCTGCTCGACTTGTAGGTCTCGCAGTCAAGCTCCCTTATGCCTTTGCACTCTGCGAATGATTTCCAACCATTCTGAGGGAACCTTTGAACGCCTCCGTTACTCTTTAGGAGGCGACCGCCCCAGTCAAACTGCCCGCCTGACACGGTCCCCGTACCCGCTTAGGGTACTAGGTTAGAACCTAGATACGATCAGGGTGGTATCCCAACGGCGCCTCCGCAGAAGCTTGCGCTCCTGCCTCAACGGCTCCCACCTATCCTGTACAGATCGTACCCAAATTCAATATCAAGCTGCAGTAAAGCTCCATGGGGTCTTTCCGTCTTGTCGCGGGTAACCTGCATCTTCACAGGTATTAAAATTTCACCGGATCTCTCGTTGAGACAGCGCCCAAGTCGTTACGCCATTCGTGCGGGTCAGAATTTACCTGACAAGGAATTTCGCTACCTTAGGACCGTTATAGTTACGGCCGCCGTTTACTGGGGCTTCGGTTCACAGCTTCGGGTTTAACCCCTAACCACTCCCCTTAACCTTCCAGCACCGGGCAGGCGTCAGCCCGTATACTTCGCCTTGCGGCTTCGCACAGACCTGTGTTTTTGCTAAACAGTCGCTTGGGCCTTTTCACTGCGGCCCCCTCGGGCTATTCACCCTACCGAGGCACCTCTTCTCCCGAAGTTACGAGGTCATTTTGCCGAGTTCCTTAACGAGAGTTCTTCCGCGCGCCTTAGAATTCTCTTCTCGCCTACCTGTGTCGGTTTGCGGTACGGGCACCTTCTCCTGGCTAGAGGCTTTTCTTGGCAGTGTGAGATCATGACCTTCGCTACTACAATTTTCGCTCCCCATCACAGCCCAGCCTTATTGATGTGCGGATTTGCCTACACATCAGCCTCACTGCTTAGACGGACACATCCATCAGTCCGCGTCACTACCCTCCTGCGTCACCCCATCGCTCATAGCGGATTACGGTGGTACAGTAATTTCAAACTGTTGTCCTTCGACTACGCCTTTCGGCCTCGCCTTAGGTCCCGACTTACCCTGAGCGGACGAGCCTTCCTCAGGAAACCTTGGGCTTTCGGCGGATCAGATTCTCACTGATCTTTTCGTTACTCATACCGGCATTCTCACTTGTATGCTGTCCAGCGCTCCTTACGGTACACCTTCAACCCACATACAACGCTCCCCTACCCCAGATACAAAGTATCTAGCCATAGCTTCGGTGGTGTGTTTAGCCCCGTTACATTTTCGGCGCAGAGTCACTCGACCAGTGAGCTATTACGCACTCTTTCAATGGTGGCTGCTTCTAAGCCAACATCCTGGTTGTCTGTGCAACTCCACATCCTTTCCCACTTAACACACACTTGGGGACCTTAGCTGATGGTCTGGGCTGTTTCCCTTTTGACAATGGATCTTAGCACTCACTGTCTGACTCCCGGCAAGAAGTTAATGGCATTCGGAGTTTGACTGAGCTTGGTAACCCTTGCGGGCCCCGCACCCAATCAGTGCTCTACCTCCACCACTCCATTCACCGAGGCTAGCCCTAAAGCTATTTCGGGGAGAACCAGCTATCTCCGAGTTCGATTGGAATTTCTCCGCTACCCCCACCTCATCCCCGCATTTTTCAACATGCGTGGGTTCGGGCCTCCAGTGCGTGTTACCGCACCTTCACCCTGGACAGGGGTAGATCACACGGTTTCGGGTCTACGTCCACATACTCATTCGCCCTATTCAGACTCGCTTTCGCTGCGGCTCCGTCTTCTCGACTTAACCTTGCATGTTAAACGTAACTCGCCGGTTCATTCTACAAAAGGCACGCCATCACCCAGTAATAGGGCTCTGACTTTTTGTAAGCACACGGTTTCAGGTTCTATTTCACTCCCCTTCCGGGGTGCTTTTCACCTTTCCCTCACGGTACTGTTTCACTATCGGTCGCCAGGTAGTATTTAGCCTTAGCAGATGGTCCTGCTGGATTCATACGGGGTTTCACGTGCCCCGCACTACTCGGGATCCGTCTCGGAGAGAACACAGTTTAGGCTACAGGGCTTTTACCTCTATCGCGGGCCTTTCCAGACCTCTTCACCTACCATATTCCTTTGTAACTCCATGTGAGACGTCCCACAACCCCAAGAGGCAAGCCCCTTGGTTTAGGCTGTTCCGCGTTCGCTCGCCGCTACTGACGGAATCACTATTGTTTTCTCTTCCTCAGGGTACTTAGATGTTTCAGTTCCCCTGGTCTGCCTCTGCGTATCCTATGTATTCAGATACGAGTAACTGCGAATTACCACAGCTGGGTTTCCCCATTCGGACACCCCCGGATCAAAGCTTGCTTACAGCTCCCCGAGGCAGTTTCGTTGTTCGCCACGTCCTTCGTCGGCTCCTGGCGCCTAGGCATCCTCCGTGTGCTCTTATTAGCTTAACCAATCGCTCCGGTATTGGCTCATTCGCTCATCTTGTTTTAAACAGCGCTTCCGGATGAATCCGTCCGCTAGTCTGTTTAAAGCCAAAAGTCGCTCATAATCCAAAACCATCGCTCAGCATGACTAATAACTATTTCAACTTGCTTACACAAGTTTCAGCTAAAAGATGTTCTAAAACGCAAATTCGTTTCGGTATCCAGTTTTCAAGGATCAAGGTGCTGAAATTTCGGGACAATCACGACTGTGATGTTCGAAAATTCAGACCGTTTAAAGATGAGAGCTTAAACTCTCAAAACTGACCAACGAGTGAGTGTTTGAACCCTAAGGTTCGTTGTGGAAGCTTTAGCTTCCGATTTGAATGTTTCCGTTGCAGGAAACGATTCTCCATAGAAAGGAGGTGATCCAGCCGCACCTTCCGATACGGCTACCTTGTTACGACTTCACCCCAATCATCTACCCCACCTTCGGCGGCTGGCTCCCTTGCGGGTTACCCCACCGACTTCGGGTGTTGTAAACTCTCGTGGTGTGACGGGCGGTGTGTACAAGACCCGGGAACGTATTCACCGCGGCATGCTGATCCGCGATTACTAGCAATTCCGACTTCATGCAGGCGAGTTGCAGCCTGCAATCCGAACTGAGACCGGCTTTGCTGGGATTGGCTCCACCTCGCGGTTTCGCTTCCCGTTGTACCGGCCATTGTAGTACGTGTGTAGCCCAGGTCATAAGGGGCATGATGATTTGACGTCATCCCCACCTTCCTCCGGTTTGTCACCGGCAGTCACTCTAGAGTGCCCAGCCTTACCTGCTGGCAACTAAAGTCAAGGGTTGCGCTCGTTGCGGGACTTAACCCAACATCTCACGACACGAGCTGACGACAACCATGCACCACCTGTCTCCGATGCTCCGAAGAGGGGCACTATCTCTAATGCTTTCATCGGGATGTCAAGACCTGGTAAGGTTCTTCGCGTTGCTTCGAATTAAACCACATACTCCACTGCTTGTGCGGGTCCCCGTCAATTCCTTTGAGTTTCAGTCTTGCGACCGTACTCCCCAGGCGGAGTGCTTACTGTGTTAACTTCGGCACCAAGGGTATCGAAACCCCTAACACCTAGCACTCATCGTTTACGGCGTGGACTACCAGGGTATCTAATCCTGTTTGCTCCCCACGCTTTCGCGCCTCAGCGTCAGTTACAGCCCAGAAAGTCGCCTTCGCCACTGGTGTTCCTCCACATATCTACGCATTTCACCGCTACACGTGGAATTCCACTTTCCTCTTCTGTACTCAAGTCACCCAGTTTCCAGTGCGACCCCAGGTTGAGCCCAAGGTTTAAACACCAGACTTAAATGACCGCCTGCGCGCGCTTTACGCCCAATAATTCCGGACAACGCTTGCCCCCTACGTATTACCGCGGCTGCTGGCACGTAGTTAGCCGGGGCTTTCTTCTCAGGTACCGTCACTCCGGTAGCAGTTACTCTACCGGACGTTCTTCCCTGGCAACAGAGCTTTACGATCCGAAAACCTTCATCACTCACGCGGCATTGCTCCGTCAGGCTTTCGCCCATTGCGGAAGATTCCCTACTGCTGCCTCCCGTAGGAGTCTGGGCCGTGTCTCAGTCCCAGTGTGGCCGTTCACCCTCTCAGGTCGGCTACGCATCGTCGCCTTGGTGAGCCGTTACCCCACCAACTAGCTAATGCGCCGCAGGCCCATCCCCAAGTGGCAGATTGCTCCGCCTTTCATTCTCTCTTCAGGAGAGGAAAGAAATTATCCGGTATTAGCTACCGTTTCCGGTAGTTATCCCAGTCTTGAGGGCAGGTTGCCTACGTGTTACTCACCCGTCCGCCGCTAAATTCATTTGAAAGCAAGCTTTCAAATGAACTCCGCTCGACTTGCATGTATTAGGCATGCCGCCAGCGTTCGTCCTGAGCCAGGATCAAACTCTCCAAATTGGTTTTAGAAAGAGCGATTGCTCATTTTGAAACATCTGACGAGAATTTTCATTCTCTATTTTGGATCTCGCCGAAGCGATCTCCAGGTACTCACTCGTTGTTCAGTTTTCAAAGATCAAGCTCGTTGTCAGCAACGACTACCGCGTCACCAGCAACTCTTATAATATATCACATCCAACCGATCAATGCAAGCTCTTTTTTTCAACTTCTTTTCGAGCTCGGCGTTGATGTTTCGCGGCCAGAAATAGAATATATCATGTATGGATTGTGATTGCAAGCATTTTTTTGAAACTATTTTGTACATTACCTTGAACTCCAGGTTCTTCACGGATTTGATCCAACAGGATAGAGAATATCCACAGAGTGAAGGCTTGTTCCTATCTCTAGCAGATTTACGGATTTAATTATTGTCCAGTAGCTCCAGCACATCCCGCCTCATGCTAAGCGGCGCTGTCTTAAGCGGAGTACCCACACGAGCCAGCATTTGAATCGTCTGACCTGGAGCGGCATACACGCTGTGAATTCCGCTGTACAGCACACTCATCTCCGGATATTCCTCCAGCACCTGGCTTAACGGCTGCATCGCCAGCCCCTCGAGGTGGGCGGTCAAGGTTAACCGGCTGTAGAGCATGCCGCTCCGGACCTGACTGATCCGGCTGTTGTCATCGCTGATAATTAGCGCGTACGCAGGTGTGCTGTTGACCGAAGCCGTTGTGGAGTTGATAAACTGCTTCGAAGCGGCTTTCCCTTCGTTCATGGATGGAAACAGAGTTACTGCACCCTGAAGGATATGGCGCATAATACCGCTAGTCCCCTGTCCTTCTACAGAGAATCCATCACGGAATTGATTCTTCTCCCGTTCATTGGCACGGAAGATCCGTGCGGATTCCTGCATCACAGAATCTACACCAGCCTCTATTACTGCCGCCTCCACGGCATAGTCCCCCAATATCTTCATATTGCCTGGATCCTGAGCAATATTCATATGTAGACCGCTGATATCATTAATACTCTGCAGTCCCTTCAATTGAGCTAGGCTGAGCTTATCGGAAGTATAAGGTCCCCTGTTGGTATCCGGCTGGAACAAATAATTGTAGAGCGGCGGCTGGCTCACCAGACTTATGCTATTGAGCGTAAGACGTGCAACTGGTTTGCTAGCCATACTCTCTTCCAGTCTGCTCTCATCATACTCGCCTTCAGGAAACAGTTTGATATCTACCTGATAACCCAGCTGTTGTCCTGCAATCCGTACATATTCCAGAAAGGTTCCCTGTGAAATCATGAACTGTCTTGCTTCAGGATCGACCGCCGGAGACAGACGTCTGTTGTCGGCATATAGCGTAAACACTTTATCATTCTTCTGATCCAGCTTGATCCGCCAAGGCTGCATATTATGCCCGCTTGCAGCCAGCAGACCATGTGCGGCCAGTCTCAATCTGGGATCTGTCATAGCTGCGGAGTAGCCCGGCTTCCAAGGCTGCAAGTAATGCTGCTGTCTGAAGACCCCGCTAAAGAGCATTAATAAGGCAAACACGGCAAGGACTAGCCCGGCAATAAGCGAAATAATTAGCTTCAATATTTTAATGCGCCTCTTTCCTTTCAATGGACCCGCTCCTCTAGACTTTTATAGACTCAAGCATCAGATGGAAGGCTGCCATTACGAGTTCATCCGGTGTTGTCGAATGCATCTGCCTGAGATAATTCCCCTTCTTCCGCGCTGTATTCAAAACACCGATCACACAAGACCACAGCACCAGCGCGGTTTGGACTGGATTCAGGCTTGTACGGATTACGCCCTCTTCTATCCCTTTGCGGGTTAGCCCGATTAAGTACTCTGTCATCGTCTCACCCAAGGCATAACATTCCTCTCTGGAGGCGTCCGTGATTCCCCTATCGAAGTCAATCTCTGCGGTCTCGTATTCCATAATGGCCTTGAAGTATTCCGGGTGCACTTTGCTGAAACGGTAAAAAACCTCGCCCATTTGCATAAGGCTTTCTATGGCATTAGCGGTCTTCGTCTCGAGCAATTCCTGCTGCAGCATCCCTTGCATCAATCTATAGCCCCTGATCATGATCTCAAAGTAAAGCTGTTCCTTGCTGTTGAAATATACATATAGCGTTCTCTTGCTGAACTCTGCCGCTGTAGCAATGTCATCCATGGTCGTATTCTGATACCCTCTGGCAAAAAAGACTGTCTCCGCTGCTTCTATAATGTCGTTCCTGCGAATCTCCTTCTCTTTCATTCTGCGTTCGACGCTTCCCACAGTCTCGCCCCCTCAATCTGCACCGCAATGTAATTAAGTAAACTATGAGTTTACTTTGCGCTTTTTGGGGTCCTGATGTCTGTGAGGTTGGTTACATTCGAAAGAAATAAGCATGCATGAGAAGAGTCCGAAGTGGATAAATTAACTACACCAAACGTAAGCGTATGCTTTCATAGCTATGCTTAACAACACTGAAGCTTATGCTTCCGGAGTGAGTTTTGTTCAATGTATATTCACTGGGGTTAAGCTGAGCAAACTTTTAGGAGGACCGCCGTAATGGACACTCATGAATTCGTGGAGAAATTCCAGGAGAATCAGCGGAAAGCGCTGAAGAACAGAAACCGGGGCAAAGGAACACCGGGCGCACGCCTTGCGAACAAACAGCACAGCACCAATAAATAGGCTACAACATTCAGCAAGAGCTGTATATCAAAAAGAGATGTCTGCAAGGACCAGTTCAGCTGGCTCTGCGGACATCCCTTTTTACTATGAGAACATGCTATAAATATGCTTCTGAAGATTTCTCTGTGTGTTCTATCTCTATAGAAGCAGTAGTGATTATTTATTCAACTTCGCAACGCTTACGGCTACTTTCTCGATTTGTGCTTTGCTGAGTGTTTTGTCAGGTGAGCTGATCGTTACAAACCGGTCTGCCAGCGCAAAGGTCAGCATAGCTGTATCTGAAGGTGTGTACCATTTCGCTTCAGTTCCGTTGGATAGCTTCACGGTAGTTCCGTCATAATCGTAAGAATAGTCACGCGGTGATACATTCACCCGCATTTTATTGAACAGGAAGCTCACGCCGTCATCGCCGCCTACAACCTTCTGGAACGCATCGCCGCTGATCATCTGTGCCGGAGCATAAGCGGTCTCGAAGCCTTCGAAGTTAGCGAACGCCTTGGTGATCTGTTCTTTTTGCGCTGCACTGTATTGTACTGCCGTTAAAGTGATAGCAGAACCGTTATCTGGTGTTGGTGTTGCCGTTCCGCTGCCCAGAATAACCTGGTTAGTAGAAGCATTGAAGGTTACCGGCACCTTCAGTGCATCCGCCAGCGCCCGGACCGGAAGGTAAGTTGTATCATTATAAGTAATTGGTGACAGTGTTTTGCCATTGCCGTCTACCGGCGTGTAAGCCGCTCCGTTTACTTTGAAGCCGATGCTGTGGTTCAGGTACGCGCTGATCTTCTGCATATTCGTTCCTGCATATACACCTGCTGAACCCGTAATAGCCATTCCGAATACCATGGTTGCTATGATCATTTTTTTGCTCTTCATTATTATCGTCTCCCTTGTGTGTGTGTTGTTTGTAGTGTCCCTTGCTATAGATTCATTAAACCATTAACTTGTTTCTAACTTGTATCCGGATTGTAAAGAAGTAATTCCGAATCTGCACCAGGGGTTAACGTCTGTTCGGGACCGTAATCTGATACACCTCGGTGTACAGGATATCTCTAAACCGCTGGAATTCCTTCAGAGTAGCTGGCCGGGGATAGGTCATGATGCGCAGCGGCAGATCAGCTTGACCCGCGCGCAGCGGCGGCTGCACATAAGGGTACGGATTCAGATAAAAGCCCAGCCGCTCATAGAATCCGATCCTCCGCTGTTCCATTTCCCCCTCAGGCGGCTCCACCTCTAGAACCACCGGCTTGTCCGAACGGCTGATATAGCGGTTCATCAGCTTCTTGCCGATTCCCCCGCCCCGTATATCCGGGTTAACGGCAATATGCTCAACAAACCGCAATTCAGGGAATTCCCAGGCGGCCATAAAAGCGAGCGTCCGGTTCTCTGCATCCTTGTCGGTATACAGGTGATAATTCGGATTCGCCAGCAAAGCCCGCTGCCCGCTATAGGTTCTGATCTCACTTGCCGGAAAAGAAGCTTCCATAATGGCGAATATCTCATCAAAGGTTGTTCCGCTGATTGGCGACTGATTGCTCATTTTCTGCTGCCCGCTTTCTGCTGTTTCTATTGTGTGAAGCGTCTTGCTCTTTATTTTACCCGTAATTCCTGTCTGAATAACTTCATCGGAAGCTACATTAGACATGTCTGGACCTGCTTATATAAAAGATACCCGGAGGCATCATCTGATGGGCCTAGTCCATAGATGCGCCTACCGGAACCTTAGGATCAAAAATAAAAGCTGTCACAGAACATTCTTCGGTACCGTTATGGCGATTTAGCATCTGGTACTAGGAGAACGTGCTATACTATATTTATCAGATACATCATCATGTTTGCATAGGAGAGGTTCAATTGGATAATCAACGCTGGATCGCACCTGAATTCTACAATCTCACTTCGGAAATGGAGCAGCATCCTGAAGATAAGGTTGCCCTAAAATGGTTACAAGAGAACGGGGATTTCGAAGAAATCACCTATGGACGGCTTATGGCTCAGGCTAACCGTCTGGCCGGGGGGCTGTCAGGTCTCGGTCTGAAGCAAGGGGACCGTGTCCTGGTTATGGTACCACGCCGCATTATCGCCTACGTCATCTATCTGGCCTGCCTGAAGCTGGGACTTGCCGTTATTCCATCTTCTGAAATGCTGCGGGCCAAGGATCTGTCCTACCGGCTGCGCCACTCCGAAGCCCGCGCGGTCATTGTCTGGTCGGAGGTTACCGGTGAAGTAAACAAGATCGCCGAAGATCTGCCTTCACTGGACTATCGCCTGTCTGTCGGCGAAGCTGAGCTTGGCAACGGCTGGGTAGACCTGGAAGGCCTGATGGACGGACAATCCGACTCCTTCCCTGCGGTTGCCAGCCGCCGGGACGATATCGCCATCCTGGCCTATACTTCCGGCACAACCGGCAACCCGAAGGCCGTAGTCCATACCCACGGCTGGGGATATGCGCATCTGCGGATCACCTCTTCCCTCTGGCTGGATATCCGTGAATCGGATACTGTCTGGGCAACGGCCGCGCCGGGCTGGCAGAAGTGGATCTGGAGTCCATTCCTCACTGTACTCGGCAACGGGGCTACCGGCTTCGTCTATAATGGCCCTTTCCATCCGGACCGTTATCTTCAGCTGCTGCAGGATGAGAAGATCGGGGTATTGTGCTGCACACCTACAGAGTACCGTCTGATGGCCAAAACTGAAGGCCTCGCCCAGTACGATCTGTCGAATCTGCGTTGTGCGGTATCCGCCGGTGAGCCGCTGAATCAGGAAGTTATTCACACCTTCCAGCAGCACTTCGATATTACGATCCGCGACGGCTATGGACAAACTGAGAGCACCCTGATCATCGCGGCGCTGAAGGATGAGCCGATCCGTGTCGGCTCCATGGGTAAATCAATCGCTCCCGGTATTGTTGAAGTAATCGATGAGGAAGGACATCCGCTTCCTGCCGGGGTCGTAGGTGATATCGCCGTGCATCTGAGCATGCCTGCCCTGTTCCAGAATTACTACAAAGATCCGGAGCGCAAAGCAAACTGCTCGCACGGGGAGTATTTCGTAACCGGCGACCGGGCGCGCAAGGATGAGGACGGCTACTTCTGGTTCGAAGGCCGCGGGGATGATATCATCATCAGCTCTGGTTATACCATCGGGCCGTTTGAAGTAGAAGAAGCATTAATGAAGCATAGCCTGGTCAAGGAATGCGCAGTGGTAGCCAGTCCTGACGAGATCCGCGGCTCGGTCGTCAAAGCTTTTGTCGTGCTCAAGGACGGCCATGCCGGCACACCGGAGTTGGCCAAAGAGCTGCAGTCCCATGTCAAGGAACAGACTGCACCTTACAAGTACCCGCGCAAAATCGAATTCATTACGGATCTACCGAAGACAACCTCCGGCAAAATCCGCAGAATCGAGCTGCGTGAGCAGGAGAAGAAGGCTGCGCAAGAGTAGGCAGCAGCTTGGCCGGCAGCAGCAGGCTGGCTCCTGTTGATTGGAAGCGCGCCGGTAAGGGCAGTTTCTAACTAGCGGAAACAATAAAATCCCCGTTCCTACAGTGACGTAGGAACGGGGATTTTTGTGCTTTTACCTCAAGACAGCCTTAAGCTCTATCGAATACGAATCGAACCTTCCCGTCTCTGTATCCTTGTACCGCATTTGCCGCTGGACAGAAGCAGCAACGCTGTATACAGAATGACAAGAATAAGTGTGGTGACCAGACTCCCTTCCAGGCCGAACTTGCCCCCGGTCAGCAGATCATTTCCTTGTAAGGATATCGAATAGATCCCTTTGGGCGTATTCCCGCTCACCGCAACGCCATATATGTAGCCCTGGAACAGATTCCAGGAAATATGCAGCGCCATCGCAGCATACAAATTGCCTGTCCGGAGAGTAACCCAAGAGAAGATTAAAGCGATAATCACGATATTCAGTCCACTGATCCAGCTATATCCGGGATTCGCCATATGGGCAAGCGAGAATAAGATGGAGGTCAGGCCCACTGCGGCCGGAATACCGAGCCTTGAGGACAGCAGCTGCTGAAGGTATCCTCTGAATATCACCTCTTCGCAGATTCCGGCCAGCAGTGCCGTAATCACAATATCCGCCGCATCGAGCTGTCCGAACCGGGGCTGTGACCACTCTCCCTGAACCAAAGCATTCCCCAGACCCCATAGCACCAGCAGAATGGAGGATAGCAGCAGTGCTCCGCCTGCGAAGCCGGCAGCGAATCTCTTGCCGTCAGGCCTGGACAGTCCAATGCTGGACAGCGGACGCTTATGTATTATTCGTACCGTATAACACACGGCAATAAACGAATAGATGGCTGTAGATTTGAAGACACGCACCCAGCCGTCCGGATCGAATAGTCCTGTGGAACCCACGCGCAGCGATAGACCAAAGGAGACAATTACCGTTAGAAGCGCAATAGCCCCGCCGACACATAAAATCTCCCAGCCTGCTCTGAGCTGCCCGTTCCGGTTCCTGAATAGAAATTGCATGTGCAGTCACCCTTCCCTTCCTCATCCTCTCATCCTTTAGACGGACCGAAAGGGAAGGGCCCTGCAAAACAATTGAATATATGCCAAATAATCCAGAGCTGCAGCTTCTTACTCCGACCAGTACTTCGCATCCGGATTCAGTGTCGCGCCTACCTCGCCTTCCGTTACCAGATCACAGTCCAGGTAGCCCTCTTCATCCAGGAAATATACCTCCTGCTTATAGAATTCGCACAGGGTCTCCAGGAATTTCTCCGGTGAATCATACATGGTCACCAAATCGCCGTAGTCATGCAGCAGGTCGCATACCCGCTCGACCCCATCCTCAGACCGGTAGTAGCAGATAAAATCACTGCCGTAGTTCGTCAGCAGCGGCAGCACGACCCCGCCGCCGGCATAGCCCTTCTCCTGCAGGATACCTGACAGTAGCGCCACCTCCTGGCCGTATTCCCCGATATGAATCAGCCGGTAGCCCGGAATGAATTCAACCAGGCTGGGGTCCTCTTCGCTGCTGCCCGTTCCCAGAACAGTGTCATAGATTGCCTGTAAAATCAGAGGAACCTCGGGGGCATACTCTGAAATAGCGGCACTACCTCCTGCCTGGGCCTTGCCCAGACTGGCGGTGTAGCCGGGCCGCAAATGCGCGGACAGCTCCAGGAATTCCTGAAATTTAGGAGTAAGCATGAAATCATCCTTTTCTTGAGTGAAATAGTTATATAGCAAATGCCGGCTTACAGTGCACCTGTATGAACATCATCGGCCATCCCGGTTGGGAGCCGGCAGGCTTTTATACTTATGAATTTCTTCCCGCAGCCGGTCCGCAATCATCCCCCTGGTGGAAATGACTCCCAGTCCACAGCATCCTTCCAATACTCATAATCCTTCCACTTATCACACCAAAAAGCGGATCGATAAGGAAGGACCCCCCATCTCTCCGCTTGCTGTGCTCTACCTATTTGGTAGCCGAAACCCACATTTTCTCCAGCCATTCATCGAAATTCTCGCCCTTCTCGCCTTCGTAGGCATCGTAGACGTCAATCCGCATCTTCTTGAGCTTCTCTTTGAACTCTTCGTAAGAATGGTCTTTCGGAAGACTCTTCTTAATCCGCAGAATAATCTTCGATACCCCTCTGAACAGTTCGGCCTTGTTCTTCGACGGAACCTTGACCTCTTCGCCGAAGGCTCTCAGCTTGTTGTACGCGGCTTCTTGAACGGTATATACAGGATCGCTGATCATCAGACGATTAAGGATATCAATAATTTGTTTGTGGTTGTAGCGGCCCAGCTCTTCCACTGCTTCAAGACGCGCTCTCCAATCTGCGGAGCGGCCGGCGGCTTTCTTCAGTTCCTCATAATTCTCTGGCAGCTCTTGGATTACTTCTTCATTATTCAAACGATACAATCCCCTTCTTGGTTAAATCTGATATATAGAACGTTTATCTTACATAGTGCAATTCTACAGTACTGTACTCCTTGATTTCAATCTTTTGTACAAACATTCATGCGATTCCGGAGCAACCGGCAGATCTTACTCATTTCCTCCGGCATTCCCCGCCTCAACACCAGGAACAGCAGCAGGCTTGCCTGCCTCGATAAGCACCTTATTACCCAGCAGGAAAAAGCCTTGGATAAACAGCAGCATTCCCGTAATGATCAGCAGCCATTCAATCTGTATGAGATCGGCCAACGGCCCGAAGACCAGCATGCCCAGCGGCATCATAGAACTCGAAATCATACCCAGCACCCCGAAGACCCGGCCCAGGTAATCCGGCTCCACCTTCTCCTGCAGCAGAACTGTGGAGGGGGTATTGAAGAACGGCAGCGCCAGTCCCACCAGCCCCATTACGGCAAGATAAATCCAGAAGACCGGAATTACACCCAGCGCAAACGTACATAACCCGACGGCAAGGGCCGATAGGGTCATCGTATGAACCCGGTTCCGGAACCCCGGCCAGACGGCCATCAGCAGCCCGCCAAGCATCATCCCGATCGAGAACGTAATCTCAATGGCGGTCAGCCGCCAGATATCCCCGCCAAAGGTTCGCGTAACCTGCAGCGGAGTCAGAAACGACACCGGGGCCGCCAGCACAAAGAAAAAAGCACAGAAAATAAAAAAGCTTCTAATATAAGCATGCTGCCGGATATAGCTGAAGCCCTGGCGCAGATCACTCAAATAGCTGAGTGTCTGCTCTGCAGCAGCTTTGGCATGAAGCGGCACCTGCACGAAGAAGAACATCGTCATAACCGCCACTGCAGCAGTAATCACATCGATGAAAAATATAATTTCAATACTTGCCATGCTCAGCAGGGCTCCGCTCAGCATCGGGGACAGCAGCATTACCATCGCCTGAATGCTGCCGTTGATTCCGCTGATCCGGGTCAGTTTGTCTTCCGGCACCAGCTGCGGCAGCATGGCCGCTACAGCCGGTGTCTGCACTCCGCCTCCAAGCGCCCGCAGGGCAGACACCACAAAAAGCAACCACATCTGGTCGTATCCCAGCAGAAACAATATCGCCAGAACCAGCGTCGAAGCTGCAATAATGGAATCCGAGAGGACAATCAGCCATTTGCGGCTGTAACGGTCTGCCCAGACGCCTGCAAAGGGCGACAGCAGAAACATCGGCACAAATCCGCAGATAATCGCTAACGTCATCATGACTCCGGACTGTGTGTTCAGGGTAATATACCAGAGAATCGCATACTGGACCAGTGAAGACCCGAATAGCGAGACGGTCTGGCTGGTAAGGAAAAAGGCAATATTTTTCTTCCAGTCAGTGTTCATTGTCAGGGGATTCCTCCTCTTTCTCAGCACTTTAGAGTCATATTCTAGCATAGTTCCACAGCGCTACCTAATGGTTTTGATTAAGCAGTAACGGCTTTGCCGTCTTTTTTAGGGCGGTACCGTTTCAGCGAGAAAGATAAGGATAAAGATAAGGATAAAGATAAGGATAATTCATGCGCAGGGGATATAAATTCTTATCTTTTAAATAAATCTGCAAAAGTATAGTATGTATAAACTGATCAGCACGCAGTAATAGGAGGCATACCATCCATGAAAGCCATCGCCATTCTTGAGTTCGGCCCCGCTGGAAACTTAATAGAGCTTGATATCCCTGTTCCCATTCCGGGTGAACAAGAAATTCTGATTGAAATGTATGCGACTTCTGTTAATCCGGCGGACATGAAGGTCAGGGAAGGCTTATTGTACGCTGGTAGCGGTCATACTGCATCCTTTCCGCTAATCCCCGGAATAGACGTTGCCGGAGTGGTAGTGAGTACAGGCAGTGGAGTAAGCCGGTTCAAACCGGGTGATGCGGTGTTTGGGCTGATGCAGGTTATGGAAGGCGGTGCCTACGCGGAATATACACTGGCACACGGTCAGGAGCTGGCGCCGATTCCCCCGGGCTTATCCTTTGAAGCAGCTGGGGTTCTGCCGGCTGCCGGACTTGCCGCCTGGCAGGCACTGGCCAGTGCCAAGGTCTCCAGCCGGGACCGCGTGCTGATTCATGACGGTGCGGGAGGTATAGGCAGCTTGGCTATACAGCTTGCCAAGCTCCGGGGAGCTACCGTGATTACGACGGTAAGCGGCGATGAGCTTGATCTGGTCTGGGGCATCGGGGCCGACCAGGTGATAGACTGCCAAGAGCAGGATTTCGCCGCCATTCTCGGCCAGAGCATAGATGTTGTAATCGACACCGCCGGAGGTCTCATCCTGAACCGGAGCTTCGCAGTTCTTGCAGGCGGCGGGAGGCTGATCTCCACTGCGGAGCGGCCTGACCCGGTACAAGCGGCGGCCGGGGACATCACTGCAGCGTACCTCACTCCCGCCGCCGACCCTTTTCAGTTAGCCGAGCTGGCCCGGCTGACGGCCGAGCGCCGGCTGAAGCTGCTAATCGGCCAGTCCTTCCCGCTCACTGCAGAAGGACTGCGCAGCGCACATCTGCTCAGTGAAGGCCGGCTGGTTCAGGGCAAAATAGCCATCACTATCAAATAACGGTCCGGCAATGCACATGCCCGTTCATCGCCCAGGTTCCCTCAATTCAGTTGAAATCCCTGCACCAGCACGACTAGCAGCACAGCCACAAGAATGCCGGGCAGAAGATTGGCTACCTTGATCTTGGTAATTCCCAGCAGATTCAGGCCGATTGCCATAATCATAATGCCGCCCGCAGCGGTCATCTCTGCAATGATGTCATTTAACAGCGCATCAGGCACAAACCGGGTGATCTGTGTAGCGAGTAGAGCAATAATTCCTTCATATAGAACAACAGGGATGGCCGAGAACAGAACCCCTACCCCCAACGTCGAGGTCAGAATAATCGAAATGAATCCGTCCATAATCGCTTTGGTATACAGAATCTGATGATCACCTTTGATGCCGCTGTCCAGCGCTCCGAGAATAGCCATTGCACCGACAACAAACACCAAGCTTGCCGTAACGAATCCCAGCGAGATGCTGCCCTGTCCGCCTGCCCCCACTCTGCGCTCCAGCCAATTCCCTGCACGGGTGAACTTGTCCTCAATGTTGATCCATTCACCAGCTACCGCTCCAATCACTAGGCTTAGAATGACAATCAGGAAATTCCCGCTTTTGAGGCCCATCTGCACCCCAAGCACGACAATCGCCAGTCCAATCCCGTTCATCACCGTATTCTTCATGCTCTCCGGTATGCGTTCCAGCAGCTTCCCCAGCATTGTTCCGATAATAATAGCTACTCCATTCACCAAAGCTCCCAACAGCACCATCGCTCAGCAGTTCCCCTAACTATAATTTCTCTCTTATCCTAGCATTATAGGGGTAACAGGCACCGTAGCGTCAAGAGTGTTGCCGGCTGAGCAGATGCACAGCGCCTATCAGGATGACATCGCCAGATTAAATTGACAGATTTCTGTTAACGATGGTACGCTCACTAATATCATTCTCTAAATACAAGTAGAAACGGCCAGCCTTCCTGTGAAGGACGGTATCCGTTTAAGCGGGAAAGATAAGGACATTTTAATGCGTCAGGCATATATATTCTTATCTTTGAACAAATCCGGTGCGGATCTGTTCAAAGCCAAGTAAGGAGAGTCTCTATGAGTGAACGGCCTACCCTCGATAAGGGGAGCTTATCTAAGGAAACATTACTTCTTCTTGCGCTTTTAACTTCTGAGAATATCAATGAAACGGCACACCAGAATCCGCGGCTGTTCACGGGCCTGGACTGGGATGTATTCTTGCGGCTTACCTTGCATCACCGGGTATATCCATATTTGTACCCGAAGCTCAGCCGGATGGATGGGGATGTGATTCCTGCCAGCGTCCTGGAGCGGATAAAAATGGAATATCGCCGCAATACCGTCCAGATGCTTCAGCTCAGCGGTGAAATGAGTAATCTCGGCACTCAGCTGGCCGAATTGAATATCCGCTGCCTGTTCCTCAAGGGTCCGGTGCTTGCGCAGGCGTTGTACGGAGATATCTCGCTGCGGACCTCACGGGACCTTGATTTCCTGGTGCCGATGGCGCAGCTGCAGGATACGGAAGCCCTGCTGATCCGTCTGGGGTATGTGAAGGAAGAGACGTTCGAGAGCATACTCGGAGACTGGAAATGGCGTGAGCATCATACTACATTCAATCATCCGGTCAGTAAGATCAAGGCGGAGGTACACTGGAGATTAAGCCCGGGGCCGTCCAAAGAACCCGATTTCGATACCCTGTGGAAGCATGCGCGGACAAGCAGCCCATTCGGCCGCAATGTCCATTATCTGGGCCAGGAGGATCTGTTCCTGTTCCTGGCTGCCCATGGAGCCAGACATGGATGGTCCCGGCTGAGATGGCTGCTGGACATCAAAATGCTGCTGTTGCAGCAGCCGGACTCCGCTGTATTGACCCGGCTGCTGCGGCGCTACAATTACAGCGCTGTAGGCGGACAGGCACTTATTCTGGCAGCCGGTCTGCTGGAGGCAGAGATAGAGCCCGGACTGTCCGCTCTGACGGACCAACCCAAAGCCCGCAGTTTAGCGCAGCGCGCCTTGTTCTATGTGGCACGGATGGTCAATCTGCACAACCCTCCGCTGGAGCCGGAGGTCGAGCGTCATTATAAATATTATCAGCCGGCGATTCTATCCCGCTGGCATCAGGTGCTCTATGTAACCGGCTTTATGTACCCTTACGCAGCGGATGCGAAGACACTGCCGCTGCCGGAGGTGCTGCATTTCTTGTATTTCCCCCTGCGTCCTTTCCTGTGGAGCTGGCGGAAGATGACGGGTGCAGAGAAACGGATATAACGAGCGGGATGCGGTAACCGCACTTTACTCAACAACCACGCGAGTTGCCGGTCAATCGCTGGCGGGACTGGGCAGACTGCTGGGACTTGCGGGCGGGACTAACGGAATAGACACTTAAACCCTTAAACACTAAAAACCCTCACTTCTGATTGATTGCCGGCAAAATCGAGTCAATGCGGACATAAGTGTACCCTTAAGTAAGCAATATTGGCAGAAATGTTGTACGTTTTGCAACTTTGATTTCTGGATCGCAGGGTTTGCGGGAGGATTGTTGTACAAAATACAAGAATAATCCTGCAAAGCCGCTTGAGAACGGCGAAATGCTGCATTTTTATACGAAAATAAACGCAGGCTTTAGTAGGCATGAGCTTAGCCCGTGTTTTAAAAGTAACTCTTTCGGGATAAACTTACTCTTAAAGGCGCAAAAAGTCCCCCTACCCCAATCTTGAGCGATTTTTTAAAAATCAGCTCGTTTCGGGGGACGTCACTTGAACCGTTAAGCCTAACTTTTCGATTTGTTTCAAGTAATAAGCTAACGCCTTTTCCTTGGACGTGCTCTCCGGCACGTCTTTTTCTTCGTATCCGCATCTGTTTTTCATTAAGCTCCACCGCAGTAACGCCCAGCATAGGCCAAAGACAATATAGGGGAGGGGCTAATTAGCCCCTCCCCTATATTGCTTCCTCCTGCCCGCTAAGCAGACGGCTGAACATGCCGCCCTTCTCTGAAGCCAGGCCGCTGTATATCCCCTGCTGGATCACCCGTCCCTGGTCGATGACCAGAATCTGATCAGCTCCCCGGATGGTGGACAGGCGGTGGGCAATGACGATGACCGTCACGGAAGCCTTCAGGCGCTCCAGTGCCTCCTGAATCCGCTTCTCGTTCTCGGTATCGAGCGCACTTGTCGCTTCATCGAGCACAAGGATGGACGGCTTGCGGATAATCGCGCGCGCGAGCACCAGACGCTGCCGTTCCCCGCCGGACAGGCGTACGCCGCGGTCGCCGAGCAGCGTATCCAGTCCATCCGGAAGCTTGCGGACAAAGTCAGCCGAAGACGCAAACTCCAGCGCCTCCCACAATTCCGCTTCCTCCGCATCCGGCTTGATCATCGTCAGATTGTCGCGGATGGTCGCATTGTACAGAAAAGGGTCCTGCGCAACATACCCGATGGATCTCCGGTAGGACAGCAGCCTCTCACCTGTGATAGGCGCACCGTCAGCCAGGATCTCGCCGGTCTCCGGCTGCATCAGTCCCATGAGCAGATCAACGAGCGTGCTCTTCCCGGCGCCCGAACGTCCAACTATGGCGGTCATCTTCCGGGCCGGAATCAAGACATTTACGTTCTGAAGCGAATACTCCGATTCATGCGGATGATAGCGGAAGTCAACATTTCTAGCTTCAAGACTATGCTTCAAGATCATAGGGGCTACAGCTTCCCCGCCTTCCACCCGGTCATGCTCCACAGCGGCAAGACATTCGTCTTGCAGCAGCTGCAGCTGCTTGAAGGAGGGCAGTACGGAGGCGAGCTGCTCCATCAGCGACTGCAGGGTAGAGAATGTCGGCCACAGCCGGGTAAATACCAGAATAACCAGCAGCAGATTAGGACCCTCTGCTTGCATAAACCGGAAGGAGACAAAGATAAACACGGCAATCAGCAGTGTAGAGGACAACTTGTACAGCAGCTGTGAGTTCGAACGCAGGCGGGTATAGTCCAGTTGCTCTTGCTTCACCTCTCCGGTGAAGGCATGCAGCCACTCCAGCCGGGAATGCTCCAGATTATTGCTTTTGATATCCTTGATTCCGTTCAGCTGATCCGTAATTCCGCCCAAGTAGGTCTTGCCAAGCTCCGTGCTGCGGCTGCCCAGCTTCTTAGCCTTACGAATGAAGCGGCGGGAGAACAGGGACAGCAGGACAGCGCAGACGAGTACGGAGAGCGTCATCTTGGGGGACAGCCAGAAGGCGAAGCCGATCTGCACCAGCGTGAATAGCAGCGAGGTAAGAAACTGCAGGAAGCAGCTGATGCCGGCAAGCACTCTGGCCAGTTCCGTGGTCATCACGTTGATCAGATCGGAGGTGCGCTTTTTCAGAAAAAAAGACCATTCGGCCCTCAGCAACGCGCTGTATACCTCATAACGCAGCTGTCTGCCGTAGGTCTGCTGAATCTCCACATTGCGGATGGCCACGGACCGTGAGATCAGATTCTGGCAGAGCACAATCAATACATAACTGCCAAGCACCAGCAGGAGCGCCGTGGTCTGCGGCAGTTCGGAGATGAAGCCAAGCATCGGAAGATGAAGACCGGTGGTGGCTGTGCCGCCTAACTGAATACCAGCCATACCCAGCATAGGTACAAGCAGCAATATGGCAGAGCTCTCCAGCAGACCACTGATCACCATACCGGACAAGTTGAGATATAGTTTAGCTCCAGACAAGCGCTGAAGCTGCCGGAAATAATAGATTATCGCTTGCATGGGCCCACCTCGATCACTCAGCTTGTAACACTTTGGCGAATTTCTCCACAACCACGAATCCCTGCATGGCATCATCACCGGAGACATAATACGCCCCGCTTCGCAGCCAGGCATGGGCAATCATCTGTCCCTGCTTATCCCGCGCCACCCCCATATAGAGGGTGCTCTCAATCCCCCGCTTCTCCAGCATCTTCAGACCGGCTACGGCTCTGACCATACAGGTGCTTTTCCAGGGCGTATAGCGGCTGATCACCCGAATGGCCTTCGTGATCTGCTGAATGCGGGGAATATCCGTGTCTTTGGATACCGCCGGAGTCTCCAGGGATTTCACCCCGAGCTGCGGAGCCGTCTTGGCAAAAGGAAATAGCAGCTGGATTCTAACCAGGAAAAGCCGCCATAACGCCTCAGGAATCAGCGCCAGCGCGGCTTTGTCATACTTCAGCAGTAAACCGATGCGCCGGAGGGTAATCATGGCCCGTTGACGATGGCGACAAGATCCTCATTCAGCAGATTCTGCACAAAATCAACTACGTCCTGCTGTGCCAGCTCCGCCGGAACCTCAAAGATCTCCTGCATGATCTCGGCAATCCGGCGGATGGACACCGGTGAAGCCAAGGCTTCCCAGATCTCGCCCCCGACCTCGCCAAGGTTGTAATACTTACCGTTCTTCACATTCAGCATCACCTTCTCGCCATCCATGTCACTGGCGATATTGCCTTCCCGCTGAACCAGAACCGAATCAAGGGACAGGACTGCTGCTGTATCCATATTCATATTTTCATCTCCTTCACCTTTTGGGTAATCGTCTCAAAGATCAGCTCCGTCTGCTTTGGTACATTGAAGCCCTGCTCCGGACGGGTCAGCCGGTACATCGGCAGCCGGTTAACGAATGAGGCCAGCATACTGAAATGCCATTCCCTGACCCCCATGGGGTCCACCAGCGCTTTTTGGTAAGTATGATTATATAAGGTATGAAGCCTCTCCAAGCCGCTGATAGCCTCCACTGACACCGGCCCGTCCTGTACGGACAATTCAAATATTCCTGCAAGCGGCAGCGGTTCAGTCTGGAACCGGTCATAAACGGGTATGGCAAACTTGGTCTCCCGCTTAAACAACGGGCGGTATGCAGACGAATTCATTCCCAAATAGTCCAGGCTTTGCTGCCACAGCTTCTGCTGCGGATAACCTGGAACAGCTAATGGAGTTCCATTATGCACCAACACGGGAATAACGTCGTCACTGACCAGGAGATGTCCCTGATCCATTAAATAGGAGGCAAGCGTAGATTTGCCCGCTCCCGAACGCCCGACCAGCGCGTAAGCCTTATTCTCCAGAACAAGTGAGCTTCCATGAAGAGCCAATACGCCTTTTTGCATCAGAAGAACACCCATGCAGCTGCCCAGAATGAACAGGCGGATGCTATCCGGATCAGCATGGACTGCGGGAGATACGGTAATGGTGCTGCCATTCTGTATGGAAAAGACAGCTGTGCCTTTAACCATGAACATCACTTCTTGCTCTGCCATACCCAGATTCCGTGAAATCTTCGGTATCGCCTCCCAGCGCTCAGACAAATCAGCCTCCACAACAGATACGCTGCCCAACCTTCCGGGCTGCTCCGTACGGGGAAGTTCCGGCAAGGGGAATTCACTGAGAATTTGCAGACCAAAAGCCTTATACCCCAGGCATTGCACTGTGCTCGCCATACGGTTCACTCCACCTTTATCAATTTCACCCGGCTGCCTGCCGGTGATGTGAGGATAGCCCTTATCCCCCTCCAGCAAGCTAAGAGGGATGAGGGCCGGGATGTTGCCAAGCAAAACTAGGAGTGATTAACGATTTCTTCCGGATCCGATTGGAAGGAGTCGGCAATAGCGATCCCAGGTCCAGCCATAGTCATTTTAACATCCAGAACTTCCAATGCAGGCTTGCTGTATTCCTTTTTCATATTTGTCACCCCCTTTCAAGAAACATCCATCAGGTCACACGCTTCAGAAAGCGGTAGAACACCAGTCCTCTCGTAAGAAGGCGGAAATCCGTGTTGAATATTAATAATGGTGCGGGCTCACTACCCAGCCGGTCTAAACACCCGGCGAGCCCGGCATGATTCAAGTAAGAGGAAATCCGGGGGTCCTGAAGCATCTCCTTTAGCTCCTGCAGGAACATCTGCCATTGGGGCAGCATACGTGTAATCCCATCTGCTCCCTGTATACCGCGCCGCGTCTGGTTTAGTCTGACCTTGTCCGGCAGCCGTCCTTCCATGGCCCGGCGGATTAACGAGCGGTCCACTCCGTTCTGGACGTATTGCCCTTCAGGGACAGATAGGCAGAAGTTGATGACACGCAGATCATTCGTAGGGTCACGATCCCATACCCTGTACTTCAGCGACAGCTTGGTAGCTGCCGTTCCATTCACATTCCAGATATGCGGCTGCTGGAAATGCTGTCTGCGGATATCGTATACCGTCTGAGACGAAGGAATTCCCTCAAGCTCTCTCAGCTTCTCTTGCACCCCTGTCCGCCGTGCGAATTCAGGATGAATCAGCTCTGGAGGGGCCTCCTGCTTCCCGGAGATCAGCTGGCCCAGGCCGGGGAACACCTTGCGGCCGACAATCTTCAGCATTTTCTTGCGGCTTGCCCCCATCGAACGACTGTAAAGCTTGTTCTCCCGGTAGAAGGAGATCCAGTGAAATTCGCGCAGCAGCTTCGCCTGGTAATCCAGTGCAGGCCCCCAGGAGATACTCCAGTTGCCCCGTTGTCCACTGAGCAGAACACCGGCGCCTTTCATTTGTGCTTGTTCATATATGCCTTTGAGCCAATAGGAATTCTCTATGAATTTGTAGGGCATCTCCATAATATCCAGCCATTCGTCAATTTCACCATAAGGGCTCCGGTCAGGAAAGTTCAAGAAGCTGGGCTGAATGTTCCCCACATGGTCGATGGTCTCTTGAATATATGGACGCTCATCGGTGACCCGCTGGCCTAGTTTAAAACCTGTAAAATTGTCCAGCGGATAAGAGCTGAATGTAAATAATGGCTTGCCGCGGCGTCGGAGCTCCTCTGCAGCGAAGCTGACCACTGAGCCGGAATCCAGTCCGCCGCTCAGATTGGCGCCTACGGCGAGATGGGTCCGCAGCCGATCTCTGACTGCCTGCCCAAATACCTCACGGAACGCTTCCTCGTATTCCCCGTTACCGCGAAGCCTTAATGGAGTCGGAGTCCGGAAGGTGTAATACTGGGAGAAGGAAACCCCCTTCGCGCTGACTGTAACCGAGTGGGAAGGCGGCAGCTGTTCCACCCCTTGATAAACCGTGGAGAACATATCTGCCACATCGTTCCGGGCCTGGCTCGCCAGATACTCTGAAATCCAGCCTTCGTTCAGACCCTGCTGACCATCAGGCAAAGCCAGCAAGGGATGAATTACGGTACAGAAGGAGAACTCTCTGCCGGAACGGCGAAAGTAAAGCGTCCGGTTACCCGAGAAATCCCTGGCCCCAAACAGCGTCCGCTTGCGCGCATCCCAGATCATGAAGGCAAAGTCACCGACCAGATGAACCGGCGCCTCTCCCCCCCATTTCTCATAGGCCAAGAGAATCAGCAGACTGTCTGGAATGGAATCACGATCTTCCCGGACAACCTGAAGTTGTCCGAACAGTTCGCTGCGGTTATCAATGATTGCATCAGCCACAATCGCCAGCCCGCGCTGCGGATCATAATAGGGGAGAATCTCATTCCTTGACTGTGGGGTAATCCACTGCGAACGGCAGCCGAGGAAGAGTCCCTCCGCCCTCCAGGATCTGTCATCATCAGCCGGATAACGCTGCAGCTGCTGCATAAGGCGCGGACCCAGCTCCGGGTCCAGCGGCCCATGCTGCATAGAATAGATCCCGGCGATTGCGCTCATTGTACGACCTCCAGCTGTCTAAGAATTCGATATTCGTTCTTAATAATGAACACTTCTTACTATATAAGATAACGTTCTTTCCATTGATTGTGAATAGTACCAGAGAGTACTTTTAGGTAGCCTTCAGCGTATTGACTTATCACTAGCTATATGATATATAGCAACTGAGTGAAGACCTATATAAGTTTGCTAAAAAAATAGCTTCACTGATTAGCTTCATTAATATGTAACTCTATATAATACTCACGCTTAGAATACATATCTCTCTAGGAGCTGAACTTATGCCTATTCATCCGATTGACCCGATCCTCATCTCCATGCCGGAGAGCTTTGAAAGCAGCCGCCTACTGATCCGTGCCGCTCTATGGGGAGACGGCGCCGCTGTAAATGAAGCCGTCCAAGAGAGCATAGCCGAATTAAGCCCTTGGATGCCCTGGGCACAGCATATCCCGTCCGTGGAGGAATCCGAAGCCTCCCTCCGGAAGTCACGGCTGCAATTTCTGGAGCGCAAGGATATCCGGCTGCTGCTCGTGAACAAGGAGACCGGTCATCTGGTAGGCAGCAGCGGCCTGCACCGGATCGATTGGCAGGTGCGGAAATTTGAAATCGGTTATTGGGTCCGCACCTCCTGCGCCGGACAAGGTTATATCACGGAGGCGGTAAGTGCCATTGCCGATTTCGCCGTACAGGAGCTGCAGGCGGCCCGGCTGGAGATCCGCTGTGATTCCCGCAATACACAGAGTGCGCGGGTGGCTGAACGTGCAGGCTTCACTTTGGAAGGCATTCTGCGGAATGACAAATTAGATGTACAAGGCGCCTTAAGAGACAATATGATTTATTCGAAGGTTCGCGGGGTTGAATATTACTGAAGGAGCAGCTACCATGGATGATCTTCAATTTGTCTGTAATTATAAAGATCAGGAGCCGCTAAGAAACAGCTTTTTCGCTTTGGCTGCTGATACGTTTGAACTTGAGCTGGAGCGCTGGTATGAGCAGGGCTTCTGGGGGGAACGGTACATTCCTTATTCTTACGCGGAGGGACATCGGGTAATTGCAAATGTCTCGGTGAACCTGCTTGAGCTGATTATTTATGGTGTGAAGTCCCGCGCAGTGCAGATCGGGACGGTGATGACGCATCCTGACTACCGGGGACAGGGCCTGTCCGCCCGGCTGATGAACAAAGTGCTGGAGGTTTACGGACCACAGTGTGAATTCATGTATCTTTTTGCCAATGATACGGTAATGGACTTCTATCCCAAGTTCGGATTCCAGCCCGTAGAGGAGCAGATCTTCTCTATGAACTGCCCTCCCGGTTCAGCCGGGTCCGCAGGATCTGCGGGAATCCGCAAGCTGGATCTGTCCATAAGTTGTGATCTGAGCCTGGTCACCACCTTCGCAGCGCAGCGGCAGCCGGTATCTGAACGCCTTGGCGTCAGCGGCACCGATGGACTGCTGATGTTCTACTGCCTGAACGTCTTCGGCGGCAATCTATATTACCTGGAGGACGAGGAGGTCATCGCCATCTGCCTGCAGGAGAGCGGCCGGTTAGAGATTTACGATCTGATCAGCAGGAAGCCCGTCGCCGTCCGCGAAACCGCCATGAAGCTTGCGGATAACGCCACGGAGACTATAGTCTTCCACTTCACGCCAAGTGACGATAACCTTGAACTGGTGGGCAGGAGCTGCCCTAGCGGTTTGTTTGTGCGGAATCAGAGCAGTCTGCAGTACCCTGCGAACGTCAAACTTCCGGCAACATCCATCGCTTAAGCCAAGCAGTCATCACATAGGATTCAGAGTGTCATGAACTGCCCCTGCCGGGCCAGATATGCTTCCTTCTCTTTGTAGTCCGGCATTACACTTCCCAGGCGGCGCCAGAAGGAACGGTCATGATTCATATGCAGCAGATGACACAGCTCATGAATAATGACATAGTCGATCACCTCAGGCGGCGCCATGGCAAGGCGGTAGTTAAAGGTCAGTTTTTTATCAAAGCTGCAGCTCCCCCATTTGGTCCGCGATTCCACAATCTCGATACTCTTCGGCTTCACCTTCAGCTGTGCCCCATAACGGGTGATGCGCTCTGCAACGATTTTTTTCAGACTATTGAAATAAAACTTCTTCAGCGCAAGCTTCAGGCCCTCCGCATCCATATCATTGACGGCAATCAACTCATGCAGCGCATATTCCTTCCCCAGATAGAGGTATCTCTCTTCCCCCTGATACTCCTTGACCTTCGGCACCTGCCTGGCCGCCGCATTGCTGCGCAGCTTCTCCAGAATCTTCGGGCCGAGCCCTTCCACCGCACTGCGGATACTCTCTTCACTTGTTCCTGTAGGCACCTTAACGGTAATGAGATCTGATCCGTCAATCTGAACGGACATTTTCTTGCGCTTGGCATATTGAACATGGAGCGTAATCATCTGATCTTCGAGTTGAATCTGCATAGCCACCATCGCCCTCTGTAATTTCTAATATACCGGATACCCGGCTACAAACACTGCCAGATACAGCAGGCTCCCCGCAATGAATAAGGAGGTAAGCGCGATATCCTTCCATTTCTTATCTTGGGTCAACACTACTGCCGCGAAGGCCAGCGGAAAAGCCACGGCGAAATAACGCGGAGCGGACAGCAGCCAGGTCGGACCCACAACGTAGACGAAATAGACGATTAAATACGCCATATAAGCAGGATGAAGTCTCTTTGCGCTTTTGAACATCATCAAGAGCACCAGGAAGATACTCATCAAATTCGGCAGCCACAACCCCAGGAAGGAACGGAAGTCCGCATCCTTGAAGGTATTCACGGCATACTCCATCTGATATCTCACCGTATCGAAAAAGAAGTAGAACTGCTGCGACCAGTGTTCCCGCTGATAAATACTGAACTGGAACGCGTTGCCCGTAACATTGTAATTGATATAGAGATAAGCCAGCAGACCGAAGGAGACTGTAGCAAGAGAGAGCACTGCTTTGACCAGTCTGTTAATAAAAGCCTTCCGCTCCAGCTGTCTGTAGCCTGCTGCCAGGTCCCGGGCAAATTCCACGGCAACCGGTACAGCCAGCAGTATCCCCGGAGAACGGGTGAAGCCGGCCAGCGCCGCACAGAGACAGCCAAGCAGCCAGCGCTTCTGGCGCACATAATACAATGCCATCAGGGAGAGCAGCAGGAACAGCGCCTCCGTCATGGGGATGAAGAAAAAGAACGCCGACGGGAAGATGAAAATATATTTCACGACCCGCAGGGCATTGCTGCGTCCCATGTCCAGCCTGGCCAGCTCATAAGCGAATAACGCCGCAGCAAGGGTGCAGAGGTTAGCGGCAACAAAGCCGGCAACCATATAATTGCCTGTGAAAAACTGCGCCAGCTTAATGACGACCGGAAACAGAGGCAGGAACACAATGTGGAACCGGGAGTCTCCTTCCGTGACATACCCGTGCTCGGCGATTCCCAGGTAAGACATAGCATCAATTCCGCGGATATGCCAGGTATCAATAAAGCGGGAGAACAGGCTTCCGGATCCCCCGTCTTTAAGCGTCCAGAATACATAGGCTATGACAATGAGCAGCACACGGCTGGCCACCACCCAGAGCACAATCTTCCACCATGTCCGCTGCCGCTCCTCAGGCAGATTGTTGATACTTACCGGTTCCTGCATATTCCATGAACTTATGTATCCGGTCAAAGCGGGAATGGCCCGCAGCCCTGTCCAGACAAACAGCCCCAGACAGACTAGCGAGGCAAGTGTCCCCATCAGGCTCCATGTATGCACGGATACCGCCCATCTCCATGCGGCCACAATCATAATGAGAATAAAGAGAGCTGAAACTGCTTTGTCGACCTTTTTCACCATAGCCTCCGGTTCCGCATCCATTGCGGCATTGATTAGGATTAGAATTACAATAATCAGTCTTTTTCTCATTTTCTTATAGAAGTGGCTTTTACACAATAATTAGTTTACGGCGCTATCAAAAGCAAAGAGGAGCGCTGCCCATAAACCCGGCAGCACTCCTCTTCATCTATTTCAAGTTTGTCCCTCCCGGCAGCCCGGCTTCGGCACTTATTTCGCTGTAACACCGCCGTCTACCGGCAGTTCTACACCAGTGATATAAGCCGACTCATCGGAAGCGAGGAACAGCACAGCTTCCGCCACCTCGGAGGCACGGCCGACACGCGGCAGCGCCGTCTGGGACAGGAACCATTTCAGCCTTTGTTCGTCATTCACGAACTCAGCACTCATCGGTGTTTCGATAAAGCCGGGATGCACAGAGTTGACCCGGATATTATCTTTACCGAAATCAACAGCCGCCGCTTTGCTCAGCATGCGGACCCCGCCTTTGGAGGCTGTATAAGCCCCTGCACCGCTGCTTCCCGTCAGTCCTGCGATCGATGAAATATTGACGATTGAGCCTCCGTTACGCTCCTGCATATGCGGAACGACGTATTTCATTCCAAGGAAGGTGCTGGTCAGGTTAATGCTGATGACCTTGTTCCACTGCTCCATAGTTGTATCCAGAAGTCCGGTTGCAAGCGAAATTCCCGCATTGTTAACCAGCACGTCGATTTTTCCGTAAGTCTTCATCACTTCTTCGATCACATGGACCCATTGCTCTTCAGAGACCACATTATGCACATAAGCTGTAGCCTGACCGCCATCAGCTTCAATCTCCTTCACTACAGCCTGCAGCGCAGCTTCATTAATATCGGTAATGGCAACCTTGGCACCCTCCCGTGCAAAAAGCAGTGCTTCTTCACGTCCCATGCCGCTGCCGGCTCCGGTAATAATAGCAACCTTATCCTTCAGTCGATTCATAGCTGTATCCCCTTCGTTGTGTGAGTTAAACTATATGGTGATAGTTAAACTATCATTGTGATATTTATCATATCACTTTGTGCGAATAAACTCAAACCCTCCTTGCTTAATGAATAACCACTAGCTATACTACTGGTAGTTCAAATACCGATGGTGAAAGGGTATAAGCTCTTATGGATCCCAAAACAAGATATGAGAAGGAACGCCTTGACGGCAAACAGCAGCGTTTATCCCTGATTCTGGAAGCTGCAGAACGCGTATTTAATCAGAAGGGGATTGAGAAAACCACGATGCAGGATATTGCAACTGACGCGAATATCGGCATTGCTACCCTGTTCAGATATTTCCCCAAGAAAGAAAAGCTGATTGTCGCCGTTGCTACCCGGCTGCTGGAGCCGATGCTGGAGCGGTTTGAATATGTGGCCGGATTGCCTGTGCCATGCCTGGACAAGCTTGAAGCATTATTTGATTTTTTCATTGAGGATCACTATAAATTAAGCACAACCTTCATGGTTGACTTCGAAAGCTACGCCGCCCATTTCCCGGAACCGCTGGAGGATATTCATCATTTCAATGCTCTGACCCGCAGAATTTCGCAGGTTTATTCCCGGATCATTCAGAATGGCATCGAAGACGGCTCCATCCGCTCTGATCTTGAGGTACGCGACACTTTAACTACATTAATTAACACGTTCGGCATTTTCTCGAAGAAGCTCTCACTGCAGAAGAACATCCCTATGCTTGAAGCGGATCTTACGACAGAGCTCCAGCTGAATATTCTCAAGCGGGTGTTTCTCGACTATCTGAAGCCCCTCGCATAGAGCACTTATGCAGGGCAATGACTATTCCAGAGATACAAAAACAGGGGGTGACCCCGCAGCCAGTTGTGGATATGGCTGCGGGGTCACCCCTTAATCTGCGGGACATCCTTAGGAAATCGCGGATTATCTACGAATTTGGAAGCAACGGGAAATGACAGGCCACCGGACGGCCTGGAACAACCTCTTCAAGCAGCGGCTCCACCTGGCGGCATTTGTCCTGAACAAACGGGCAGCGGGTATGGAACCGGCAGCCGGACGGCGGGTTAGCCGGCGATGGCACATCCCCCTCCAGCACAATGCGGTCCTGCTTGCGTCTTGGTGTCGGCTTCGGAATCGCCGAGAGCAGGGCGGCAGTATAAGGATGCAGCGGAGCTGCAAACAGCTCCTCCGTCTCAGCCACCTCCACCAGCTTGCCCAAATACATCACCCCGACGCGGTCCGAAATATGCCGGACCACATTAAGGCCGTGCGCAATGAACAGGAAGGTTAACCCCAGTTCCTTCTGCAGCTTCATGAGCAGGTTGATTACCTGGGACTGTACCGATACATCCAGTGCCGATACAGCTTCATCGGCAACGATAAACTGCGGATTCAGGGCAATCGCCCGGGCAATCCCGATCCGCTGGCGTTGTCCGCCGGAGAATTCATGCGGGTAACGGTTCCGGCGGCTGGCATCCAGCCCCACCAGCTCCATCAGCTCCACCACCCGGGCATCGATCTGCTTCCCCGACATATTCCGGTGAATGCGCAGCGGCTCTCCGATAATATCCTTAACGAGGAACCGCGGATTCAGTGAGCCGAACGGATCCTGGAAGATAATCTGCATTTCTTCCCGCAGCTTCCGCATGTCACCTGAGCTCAGGGAATGGATATCCTTCCCCTTGAATAACACTTCTCCCCCGGTTGCACTCTGCAGCCGGAGCAGCACCCGGCCGAACGTGGATTTGCCGCAGCCGGATTCACCGACCAGCCCGAAGGTCTCTCCTTTGCGGATGGATAAATTAACGCCATCCACAGCCTTGACCTGTCCAACGGTGCGGTTAAGCAGACCCTTGGTGATCGGGAAATATTTCTTCACGTCCTTAACTTCGAGCAATATTTCTGAAGAAGGCATATGTGCTCTTACCGGTTTGGTTACAGCTTCATTCATCATGCGCGTTTCACCTCATTACTGTAATCCGCCTGCACCGGCTTATCCTTGAACAGCCAGCAGGCCGTCCGGTGATCATCCGAGATCATGAAATCCGGCGGCTCCTGATTCCTGCAAATATCCATGGCATGAGGGCAGCGCGGATTAAAGCGGCAGCCGGATGGCAGCTGGCCAATCGGAGGAATCGTCCCCCGGATGGTGTAGAGCTCGCCTCCCCGTCCGCCTTCAAATCCCGGAATCGACTGGAGCAGTCCAACCGTATACGGATGGCTGGGATGGTCGAAGATCTCTTCTACAGTCCCCTCCTCCACAATGGCTCCGGCATACATTACAGCGATGCGGTCTGCCATCTCCGCCGCTACGCCCATATCATGGGTGATTAGCAGAATGGACATCCCGAGTTCGGACTGAAGCTTGCGCAGCAGATCCAGAATCTGGGCCTGCACAGTTACGTCGAGCGCTGTTGTCGGCTCATCGGCGATCAGCAGCTCAGGTTTGCAAGCCAGAGCGATGGCGATTACCACACGCTGACACATCCCGCCGGACAGCTCATGCGGATACTGCTTGGCACGGATCTCCGGGGCCGGGATACCAACTAATTTGATCAGATCAACGGCCATCCTCATAGCTTCGGCATCACTCTTGTTCTGATGAAGCCGTAGGCTCTCCGCAATCTGTTCGCCTACCGTAAATACCGGATTCAACGACGACATCGGGTCCTGAAAGATCATGGCAATCTGATTCCCCCGGATTTCCCGCATCTCTTCCTGACTCTTCGCCGCCAAATCCTGGCCGTGAAATTCAATACTGCCGTCAAGAATCATCCCTCCGGCATAATCAATCAAACGCATTATCGCGAGTGAGGTCACACTTTTGCCACTGCCGGATTCACCGACAATACAGACCGTCTGGCCTTTATCAATAGAAATGGAGATACCGTCAGTTGCTTTGAGCAGCCCCTTCTCTGCCGCAAAGCCGGCGGTCAGCTTCCGGATTTCGAGTAGTTTTTCCGCCATTGTTCCAGCCTCCTCCGGGATTTGGTCACTTGCTGTCTGGGATCTAGCGCATCCCGGATGCCGTCGCCGATAAAGTTAACCGCGAGTACTACGAGCAGGATGCAGAGTCCTGGATATACCGCCTGCATCGGATCTACAAGCATGAATTCCTGAGCGTTGCTGAGCATTAGTCCCCAGCTTGTGGCCGGTGCCTGAATACCGAGGCCCAGATACGACAATGCAGATTCACTTAGAATCGCACCGCCGACCATCAGGGTCGCATTTACGATAATCGGGAAGCTTGCATTACGGAGCAGATGCCGGAAAATAATACCCCAGCTAGATACTCCAATCGCTCTGGCTGCTTCCACATATTGCATTTCACGCAGCTGCAGGAAGGTCCCCCGGACGAGCCGGGCAATACTCATCCAGCTGGTAAATGCCAGAATAAGAATCATGTATTTAATTTGTGTGCCGAACAGCGCCATAATCAGGATGTTCAGGAACAGGGTCGGAACTGAGTTCATCACATCTACAATGCGCATGAATACTGTATCTACAAACCCGCCGAAATAACCTGAGATCGCACCGACAACCGATCCGACAACTACGGAAACAAACGCAACGGAGAAACCGATGGCGAGTGAAACACGCGCACTGTACAGCAGTCTGCTGAGAATATCGCGGCCCAGCTCGTCTGTTCCAAGAGGGTGCCCCTCTGCTCCCGGCTTCAGATTGGCGAACATCAAATCAATCGTTTCCGGTCTATATTGGGTCAGTTTGGGTGCGAAGCCCGCCAGCAGCACAAATATAATCAGGACTAGCAAACCACCCATTGCGAACGGATTGCGCGAGAATTTCTTCCATAAAACTCTCCAGGGGCCCGGCGGCCGCTTGGAATCCAATACCGGAATCTCAGGGTCTGTCCCTCCGGGCATCGGACTCATGTCCGGGGTTCCAAGCGGCTTAGATACAGCCCCTTTGGTAAGCTCAGTATTCTCTGTATTCATGCCGTCTTCCCCCCTTGCTTACCGAGCTTCACCCGGGGATCAACTACGGCATACAGTATATCAGCAAGGAGATTGCCGATAACGACTATAACAGCCGTCACTATAGTAACAGCCATCAGTGCCGAATATTCGCGCGCGCCTGCCATCTCTACAAACCAACGGCCCATTCCCGGCCAGTTGAATACATTCTCAGTTAATGCAGCCCCTCCCACTAGTATGGGAAGATCAAGGCCGAGTATTGTAATAATTGGAATCAGTGCATTGCGCAGCGCATGGCGGAAGACCACTTTGCGTTCTTTGACGCCCTTGGCGCGTGCCGTACGGATATAATCCTGATCGAGCACTTCCAGCATACTTGCCCGCGCATATTTCATATAAGAGGCCAGGAAACCAAGTGCAAGCACTGTTATCGGCAGCACCAGATGCATGAACAAATCCCCTATATCGCCTTCCTTGCCTCTTGTATACATGTCCGACAACGGAAACCAGTCCAGCTTCAGTGACAACCATTGCTGGAGGAGTATTCCGAACCAGAAGGTCGGCATCGCGAAGCCTAAGTAAGAAATGAATGAAGCCGTCTGGTCAGATAGACCATATACTTTGGTACTGTTATAGATTCCCCAAGGAATTGCGATCAGCAGTGATACCAGCCAAGCCGAACCCATCAGGATCACGGTGTTGCCAATACGCGGCCAGAGAAGATCGGATACCGCAATGTGGTTCTTAAAAGTGTAACCCAAGTCCCCTTGCAGCAGGTCACCGATCCAGCGGACATACTGTACGGGAATAGGCTGGTCCAGGCCAAGGTTCTTGGCTTGCTGTTCGAATATTTCCGGCGTGAGTCCCGGAGAGAGCATCACTTGAGTCGGTCCACCCGGAGCAGCGTGGATGAGTAGAAATGTTAGTATGGTAATCAGAAAGATGACCAATACCGATTGAAGCACTCGACGTATCAGATATTCTGTCATGGGCTATCCTCCTAGAGATGGTAAGGCGATAGATTACGGAAGACTCCCCCATTCATACAAAAGGGGGAGGTGAAAGAGAATTCTCTTTCACCTCCCGTAATTCTATTCAGTTAGTTCGGTTCGTTAGTCGGTTACCCACCATTTGATAGCGTGGAAGAATTGTCCGTAGCCCAGTGACGGCTCAGGAGCATCTTCTTCTGCCCAGTGAACTCTAGGACCTGTTCCGATAGCCTGACCATATTGATACAGGAATACATAAGGAAGATCCGTGGAAATTTCTTTACCTACTTCTTTGTAGATTTCTTTACGTTCAGCCTGGTCAACCGTGGAATAACCATCAACCCACAGTTGATCCAGCTTCTCATTCTTATACCAGCCGCTGTTCTGGCCGGCAGGCGGGAAGTATTTGGAGGAGAAAATGCTCTCTGCATCCGGATCCGGTGTATTCAGAGACCATGCCAGCAGCAGAGCCTGGAATTTACCCGGTGTTACGTTCTGGTCAATCCAAGCTGCAAAGTCGATTGCCTTAGGTGTTACTTCAATACCAACATCCTTCAGGTTCTGCTGGATAACAGCGGCTACTTGCTCGCGGCGGCTGTTGCCGGCATTGTACTGCAGTTCAAAGGAGAAGCGGTGTCCGTCTTTAGTGAGAATACCGTCTTTGGCATCGGCAACCCATCCGTCTTCTGCCAGGAGCTTCTTGGCGGTTTCGGCGTTGTAATCATAGTTCACAGCGGCATCACCCGGGTCAGCCCAAGTGTCCGGAAGGAATGGGGCATTCATCAAGGCGCCTACGCCTTTGAGGATATTGTCTACCATACCTTGACGGTTCAGTGCATGTGCAATTGCCTGTCTGGTCTTCTGTCCTGCGAACAGGCCATAGCTATCCGGGAAGTTCTTACCGTCGAAGTTAAACATTACATATTCATACTGTGCGCCCGGCTTCTGAATAATGTCGATGTCGCCGTCAGCTTTAACGGCTTCAACCTGCGTTACCGGAATCGCACTGATATGGTCCGTGTCGCCCTTCATGATAGCCTGAACCTCAGTGTTCTGGTCTGCGTAGATTTTGTAGACGATTTGAGCAATATGAGGCTTAACCGTACCCCAGTAGTTCGGATCAGCATCAAGGGTGTGGCTTTCGCCTTGTTTCCAGGCTGTCCATTTCCAAGGTCCGCTGGTTACGGTCTTGGCCGGGTCCGTTCCATAGGCATTTGTTTGAATTTCAGTCGGCTTTACATCCTTCAGAATATGAGCAGGAACAATTTCTTGAACCAGCGCATACAGGAATGGGGCATAAATCTGGGACAATGTGAATTTCACGGTGTGGTCATCAATCTTCTCTACCGTCTTCACCTTGTCATATTGGCTGATCAGCGGCGAACCTGTTTCCGGGTTTCTGCCGGTTTCAATGGTATAAATTACATCATCCGCAGTGATCGGCTGGCCGTCACTCCATTTGGGAGTATCCTTCAATTTAACTGTATAACTCAGACCATCTTCGGAGATTTCAGGAAGCTCGGCAGCCAGTGACCAATCCTCTGCCTGTACATTGCCTTCGCGGTCCAGGTTATAGAGCTTGGCGAATACGAATTGGGCTACATCGCCTGAAGAGGTGTCATTGATTAAGAGAGGGTTAAGATTAACAATATCGGAGAATGTGCTTGTAACGAGAGTTCCGCCGTCAACGGGTCCGTCTGCCGCAGGCGCTTCAGTAGCATCAGGGGCCGCGCTCTCAGCCGGGGCAGCAGTTGCTGCAGGAGCATTAGTTGGAGAACTCGCAGTGTTATTGGTGCTGCAACCCGTGAATAGAACCCCTACCAACGATAAAACAAGTAAACCAGACCACCATTTTCTCTTTTTCGCCATTCCTTTTACTCCTCCTTAGTTAAGTGCGTGTAGTGAGCGATACCCGGAACCATAAGCCCGGTTCACCCGCCTTCTCTTCAAAGCTTCCCGGGAGACTGGGATGTTCTCGATGATTCTGCCCCTGCCGCTATAATTGAGCTGACACCTGTAACCCATGTAATAAAACATTACATGCAGTACATATGACATTCAAGGATCGAATAGACCACAGGTCAATTCGAGACAGGGGTAACCTTCCCGGCTGGGAGTCTTAACAATTCCCTATAAATTATGGTTTATATTACATGTGAATATATCTTACGTCAATATATTTATTCATCACTTCCCTATCTTATTTATGTGTACAAAAAATAATTCCTTCCAATATAGTAAAATAAACACCTTTAAACCACCTTTCCAAACTATTCGACTATGTTTAATGCGGTTAGTTTTCATAACTTAATATTGTCATTTTCGTGTTAATTCGACATTTTTCAGCATGATTATCTTTTTTTCGAGCTTAGTCGCACAGTGATTTCTATTTTTCCATACACAAAGAGGAAGAAAAACACGCCAGAGAACTCTTCCGCAGCCTGTTTTTCTTCCTCATTTTCTTGCTCTTATTATATTTTTGACAAAGTAGTGACTACGCTACTCCACAGATTTCAACGCTTCAATCATATGAATCCGCTGCAGCTTAAGGTGCATGAACGCCATTACAATCCCCGAGAAGAGCACGGTCAGCAGGGCCGCATACAGATAACTCTGCCACTTGATCAGCGGCGCGAACATCGTGGCATCCAGCTCAGCCGTAGACAGGACAAAGCTATGCAGCAGTATCCCCAGTGCACCGCCGAAGATGATCCCGAGCAGTGTTAAGAGGATATTCTCCCGGTATATATACATAGTGACTTCCTTATCGTAGAACCCCAAAACCTTGATTGTGGACAGCTCCCGGACCCGTTCAGACACATTAATATTGGTCAGATTATAGAGTACCACGAAGGCCAGCGCAGCAGCGGACACGATCAGTACTACAATAACAACGTCCATGCTCTTCATGGTCCCGTCAAAAGCCTCGCCCACCCCGCTGGAAAAGCTGACCAGCGCTACTTGCCCGCTCGCGATTAATTTTTCCCCGAAGGTGTCTTCCCACTGCTTATCCTGCGCGCTATAGTTCAACAGCTGAGTGTTATAGACCGGCCCGCCGCCAAATACCTTTGCATAGTAAGCCGGCGTCATATACACATAATGCAGTACATAGTTCTCGGTAACCGCCGACACCTTGACCTGAAATTCCTCATTGTTGCTGTCCACAACAGTCAGGCTGTCTCCGGGAACCAGATCATACAGCTTGGCGAGCTTCTCGGTAATGATTGCGCCCTCGTCAGTAAGCATCTTCGGTTCATCCGTTATGCGGTCCTTCAGTACAACGAACGGAGCTAGCTGATCTGTAGACGCAGGAACAAAAATCCGCACCTCCTGATCGTTAACCCCTTTGGCCCGGGCAGTCATTGCTTCCTGAAGCACATCCAGCGTTCCCGTAATTGCGGACTCCTGTTTAATCAGTTCTGCATAGGACGCGTTATCTTCGGCTGTTGCATTGTCATGCAGCGCCACCAGGGCGCTATATTTCATAATCCCGCCGAACTGCCGGCCTGCGATGCTGCCAATGGAATCCTTCAGCCCAAAACCGGTCAGAATAAGCGCGGTACAGCCCGCCACCCCGATTACGGTCATGAACATCCGCTGCTTGTAGCGGAACAGATTGCGGGCCGTCACCTTCTGCACAAAACTAAGCCGTTTCCACAAAAAGCTGAACCGCTCCAGCATAATACGCTGTCCGCTCTTGGGCGCTTTGGGCCGCATCAGCACCGACGCATTGCTGCGCAGCTCTACCCGGGAAGCGATCATTGCCGTCATGGCTGTACATACCAGCGCTACTATTATGGAAATAATAGCGTAGGCGGGATAGAAGCTTTTGATCACGCCCGGCAGGTTATAGAGCTGGCTGTAGGCATTATAAATAATGCCCGGAAATAAGGTGAAGCCGATCGCAAGCCCCGCAATGGACGCGGCTAGACTGGCCAATGTGCCATAGACCAGAAATTTGGTCATAATGTCCATGGCACCATACCCCAGGGCCTTCAAGGTACCGATCTGCAGACGCTGCTCCTCAACCATACGGGTCATCGTTGTTAAGCTGACGAGTGCCGCAATCAGGAAAAAGAACACCGGAAAAGCCGTGGCGATCGCCGAAAGCCGGTCTGCATTATCCTTGTATTCGGCGTAACCCGGGTTGATCGTCCGGTCTGTCACATACACCTTCGGCAGCTCCAGCGGGTTCTGCGCTGCCGATGCCTCCGCCTGCTGTTGCTGCGTTTGCTGTTGCTGCTGCGCCGCGTCCATAGGCTGCTGGCCCGCAGCCAGTAGCTCTGCGGCTTCCGCTTTCAGCTCTTCCAGACGCTGCTGCGGGTAATCCTTCAGTACTTCCTCGGTCTCCGGCAGATGCCGCTCGATGAGAGCATCATAAGCCGGCGTATAAGCTGTTTCTGCAGCCGTATCCATGAAGCTGAGATAGGCCTCTGTGTACACCGGGAGGCTGAAGTCATCCTCCCGGATGACAGCAAACGCATCGGCTGTCCCTTTGCCGATCCGGCTCGTTCCACGGGTCGACGTTTCAATATATTGCGGACTCTGCGCGAAGCCGACCACGGTATAGCTCAAGGTCTGGAAATTCCCCGCCAGATCATCCACGGCGTCCCCGCTGAAGGTAATTGAATCTCCCAGCGAGAACTTCTCCTCCTGCAGCAGATAGGCGTCAAGTACGATCTCCCCGGATGCCTCAGGCAGATGCCCGGAGATAATTTTGTACCCGTTCAGTTCATTATCGTCAGCATAGGAATACACTTTAGCAATCAGTCCGCTCTCACCAAGAAACACATCCGAGCTGTACACAGGCTGAACACTCTGCACTCCGGGAATGTCCCGAAGATTATCAATACTCTTCTCTGTCAGCCCATAAGTGGACTGAACACGTAAATCCATCAGCCTATGATCCTTATAATAAGTCGCTGCGGTATCCAGCATATCCGGCCCCGCTGACTTGATCCCGGCAAAGAAGCTTACCCCCAGCATAATAATGGCAAAAATCGAGAGAAACCTTGCTTTCGTATGACGGATCTCCCGAAAAACATCCTTCCATAATGCCCGTTTCTTCATGGTTTCCGGCTCCTTACCATTCGATATCTTCCACGGATACCGGCGATGCATTCTTCACCATTTTCCGTACTTTGGCGTTGTTGATTTCAATAACCCGATCCGCCATCGGCGCAATAGCCAGGTTATGCGTGATAACAATAACCGTGGTTCCGGTATTGCGGCAGGTATCCTGCAGCAGCTTCAATACCTGTTTGCCGGTATTATAATCGAGCGCACCTGTCGGCTCATCGCAGAGCAGCAGCTTCGGCTGTTTGGCCAACGCTCTGGCAATGGCGACGCGCTGCTGCTCCCCGCCGGACAGCTGGGCCGGAAAGTTATTCAGCCGCTCTCCAAGTCCTACATCCTCCAGCACCTTGCGGGCATCCAGCGCACGCGGAGAGATCTGGGACGCCAGCTCAACATTCTCCAGCGTTGTCAAATTGGGCACAAGATTATAGAACTGGAACACAAAACCCACGTCATTACGGCGGTAGCCGGTCAATTCTTTGGCGCTGAAACGAGCGATGTCGGTACCGTCCACAATGACCTGGCCTTCGTCGGCGGAATCCATCCCGCCCAGTATGTTAAGCACCGTCGATTTCCCCGCTCCGCTGGGTCCTACAATCACAGCGAACTCGCCCTGTTCAATTTCAAAATCAATCCCGTCATTGGCGACAATCAGGGTCTCCCCCATTTTGTAACGCTTATATTCGCCTTTCACAGTAACAAACGCCATGCCATCTCCTCCTGTCATTTCCACATGCGGCCTTTGCACTTTGCATACGTAGCGGCAAATGCAGTCCTGCTCTCAAGTTTAGCACAAGAGTCCCCTATAAATACAAAAGGGGAGTTCCGGCACCCCGGCTTGATTCCTTCTCCAGGATACTAGGGTCAAACCAAAATCACCTTAACGGTAAATCAAGCCGTAGCTTATGCGGTTATGCAGGCTGTGCAGCTTATGTAGATATAAAGGCCACTCCACAATGCTCCTCATTTTCTCCTTTTGCCCGCATTCAGTGAAATCAGGGGCACTAATGCTCCTCATTTTCTCCTTTTGCCCGCATTCAGTGAAATCAAGGGCACTAATGCTCCTCATTTTCTCCTTTTGCCCGCATTCGGTGAAATCAAGGGCACTAGTGCTCCTCATTTTCTCCTTTTGCCCGCATTCGGTGAAATCAAGGGCACTAATGCTCCTCATTTTCTCCTTTTGCCCGCATTCGGTGAAATCAAGGGCACTAATGCTCCTCATTTCCGCCTCCCGCCCACTTTCGGCTGATTTAGAGGGATTTATCCCTTTGATTTCCCCATATCGCCCACTTTCGGCGGATTCACTGGGAATCCTGCTATAAGAACACATTCGTCCGTCAGACGAATCTGCTCTAATCCGACTTTATCCACTACAAACGAATATCATAGTTTCCAGTATAATAAAAAACCTCCTTGCGGAGGTTTGAGCCTATACGCTGATTTAAGGTGTCGGCATGCCGCCGTTAGCATTCAAAGTCTCGCCGCTGACATAACTGGATTCCTGGCTGGCCAGAAATACATAGGCCGGGGCCATTTCAGCCGGTTGTCCGGGACGGCCGAGTGGTGTTTTGGCTCCGAAATCCTTCAGCGCTTCCTGCGGCTGTCCGCCGCTTACCTGAAGCGGAGTCCATACAGGTCCAGGTGCTACAACATTGACCCGGATCCCCTTGGCGGCTACCTGCTGAGCCAGTGATTTGCTGAAGGTATTGATTGCGCTTTTGGTGGTGGCATAATCCAGCAGAATCGGCGCAGGCTCATAAGCCTGAATGGATGCAGTGTTAATGATTGTACTGCCCGGCTTCATGTGCTTCACCGCTGCTTTACAGAGCCAGAACAGCGCATATACATTGGTCTTGAAGGTTGCATCGAATTGCTCGGTGGTCAGATCGGCGATATCCGGCACAAACTGCTGCTTGCCGGCGATATTGGCCAGGATATCAATCCCTCCAAGCTCCTCTACGGCTTTGGCTATCAGCTGCTCGCAGTATTTCTCATCCTTCAGATCGCCTGGCACGGCAACGGCTTTGCGGCCGGCTTCCTCCACCAGCTGGACAACTTCCTTCGCGTCAGCCTCTTCCTCCGGCAGGTAGGCAAGTACCACATCAGCCCCTTCACGTGCAAAAGCAATGGCTACCGCCCGCCCGATTCCGCTGTCCGCTCCGGTGATCACGGCCTTGCGGCCGGTAAGCCGTCCGCTGCCGCGGTACGTTCCCGCCCCATCATCGGGACGCGGGTGCATCTTCTTCTCCAGGCCGGGACTCGGCTGCTGCTGTTCAAACTCCGGCGTAGCTTTTTCATACTGCTTCGCAGGGTCCTGAATCGTATACTGATCGCTCATTGTGTATTCCTCCTCTGCAAACTTCTGACTCTTTCTATGTAACCAGCTTCCCATTTTCCTAAACGAATTATGTATGACAAGGATATGAAAAAGCCCCCTGCTTAAATAAGCAAGAGGCTTAACACTTCCCATTCAACCCTTCTTAAAACTCTTCGTACACCGCAGGGTCCTGATCCCACAGCGGTCCGGTTGCCGGGAGTTCCGCGATCAGCTTCATCTCTTCATCTGACAGCGTAAAGTCGAAAATATTAATATTCTCCCGCTGATGCTCTTCCGAAGAGGATCGCGGAATCGGAACAGCACCCAGCTGCACATGCCAGCGAAGAACAATCTGTGAGATGGATTTATGATGGGCGGCGGCAATTGCACCGAGCTGTTCATTCTTCAGCAGCTCCGTGCCGCGTCCCAGCGGACTCCAGGATTCTGTAATAATCCCGTGTTTCCCGTGGTAAGCACGCTGCTCTGCCTGATTGTAATACGGATGCAGCTCAATCTGATTGATGCTCGGTGCTACTCCTGTTTCCTGAACCAGACGATCCAGATGCTCCGGCAGGAAATTACTTACCCCTATCGAGCGGATCAGCCCCTGCTTCTGGGCATCGATAAGTGCCTGCCATGCTTCTACATACAGGTTCACCTTCGGATTCGGCCAGTGGATCAGGTATAGATCATAATAATCCAGCCCTGCCCGGTACAGCGATTCCTGAACGGTCACGATCGCCTCATCATACTTGTGGTGACGTCCCGGCAGCTTGGAGGTAATGAACAGCTGGTCTCTTGGCACTCCGCCCTGCCGCACCGCTTCCCCGACAACGCCTTCGTTCTCATAGTTAAATGCTGAATCAATCAGGCGGTAGCCCAAATCGAGGGCAGTCTTCAGACTCTGTACACCCTTCGTGCCTTTAATCCACGCCGTTCCAAAGCCAATCGCAGGCATATTCAGCCCGTCGTTCAACAATACTTCTGGAATGTGATTAGCCATGATGATGCAGCCTCCTCTATTAAGATAGTTGCTTACATTATCGCAAAGAATGAAGGTAATATCAAAATCTCCCATATCATTATTCTCATGATCTGCTATACCAGGCGGCTCTCCAGCGGGTAGCATAGACCCCTTCCTTCAGATAATTAAACGGTACAGCCTTCCGCCGTAATTCCGGCAAGTAGCGGATCAGATTCAAGTCTTCAATGATCCAGACTGCACCGTCCTGATCTCTGGTATCTACAAACTGCAAATTCCGGCAGTGCAAATATTCCACCAGGTTAAATCCGGGGCCGGAGTCCCCATCATCTCCCGTTTCAGCACTGTCGGCCGATAAGCCCTGCCAGTAAGGAAGCTCCAGACCCGCATCCGCTTCCAGCAAGCTAAGCTCCTGCTCCAGCACCGCCTGTCTGTCTTCTTCCCTGCTTCGCATTTCTTCCGTCCAATAGTCCGTCAAATTCGGCTGCCGGCTGATTTCCTGATAAAAGAATTCCGCCGTCTTCTCTTGCGCTTGCTCCGCAGCAATGAACCCCGCCGGCTCCGCCGCTGACCCCGGAGAGATCGAATCTTCAACACCAGGTTCCCGTATAAGCTCCTGCCATTCCCGCCGGATCTCCGCTGCCCTGTTTACGATAACCGTCTTAAGCGCAGGTTGTCCGGCATTTCCGTCATCCGCATCCGCCTCCTGCCGGTGAAGCTCACGGGGAATATCGAGCTCCTCCAGTCTGCGGAACAGCGGCTGCAGCGCCTGCTCCGGATTCCGGAAATATTCACCGCCCCGAAGCCGCACAAAACTCCAGCCAAGGCGTTCGAGTATGGCTTGCCTGTCCATATCTTCCTTAAGCTTCTCTGCCGGATGCCATTTGTCTCCGTCACATTCCACAGCCAGACGTTTCCCGCCGCCTTCAACAACCATATCAATCCGGTACGCCCCTACTTTCCATTGAGGCAATACTCTGTAGCCTTCGTCCAACACCCGCCGCATAACCTGACGCTCGAATTCGGACTCCAGCACGGGCTCCTGCTGTTTATACGCTCCATCCGCTGCATACGGATTTCTGACATATTCAATTAAACGTTTCCGCAAATCCCCTTCTTTGAGCTGGGTTGAGGAATCAAGCGAATGTACGAGCCATAACTGGTCGCGGGCGCGGCTTACAGCTACGTTATACCGTTTCTTGGTGCGGTTCCCCGGATCAGAGATGAGGCGCAAAGGCACAGCTTCCTCTGAAGCGTCCACCATAGACAAGAACACAATATCGCGTTCATCCCCCTGAAACTGGGCGGAGTTGCCGCAGCGTATCTTCCGCCGCTTGTATTCCGTTGCCGGAATATACTTCTGCAAATACTGGTCAATCAGAATGGCCTGCTCTTCGCCAAGCAGCGTAATCACGCCAAATGTAGCATCCTTGTATTCTTCCAGCTGGATTGCAGACAGAATTAGCGAAGCAATGGCCTCCGCTTCTGCCTCATTGTGCTTACTATTCCGGATCCCGCCCTGGACCCGGTATTCCACAGTATACGGTTTCGTGGTAACGCCGCCGGCATCGCGGAGCGGAAGAATGGAACCATTATAGGAGAGCAGGTTGCTGAACTGGATAATCGGCTCCACACAGCGGAAATGCTCCCGAAGCTGCGTCATGCCCGCGAATGAGGTTTTGGCTAAGTCATAGATTGAGGTGCTGCCGTCATAAAGTGCAGCATTCGGAATCCCCTCCAAATGGGCATCCATCAGTCTTCTGGTCTCATCCAGCCGCTGGCCGACGGCCTCCGGGCTTACCTGCTCATCATCACCTACCACGACAATTTGTGTACCCAGATACAGTGCTGTCAACGCCATAATATCTGCCTGGCTGGCTTCATCCACGATAACCACATCGAACCGGTTCTCCGATGGAGTGAAGCTGTCGACCACTCTGTATGTGGGCATAATCCAGACTGGAACAGCCGTCTGGCAGACCGGCATCAGCTTCCGTGCTTCGGCAAGCAGATGGGGAGCCGCTTTTCCCGTACGCTTGCCGGCTTTCATCATCAGCAGCTTCCAGCCGTGAAGAGCGTTCTGCTGCTTCAGCGTAGTTTTCCGGGCAAGTGCCAGCCAGGCCTTCTTCTCCACTAATTGAAGTGTGGCCGCTTTGAACTTTTTACGAATCTCCACCAGTTCTTCTTGAAGTTGTTGTGCCGGGATTTCCGCCCGCTGATCAAGCTCCATATCCAATTGTTTAAGCAGCCAACCCGCTTCAAGTCCATCGGGGGCCCGGTGCTCTCCGTGGATCCCGCTTCTGTCCCTGAGCGCCTCCGCCCAATCCGGAGCACTCTGCTGCAGCCGCTCCAGCCATTCTTCCCTTTGGCCGATCAGCGCGCTTTTATCCCATATTCGCCGAACTGCCTGATACGCTTGCTCATAGGACTGCGGATCCAGCCGGGCTACACTCTCCTGCAGCCGGCGGGCTATAGCGGAACGGGAATCTGCCAGCGACTCTGCAGCCCTGCCTGCTTCCGCAATCTGCTCTTTAACTGTTCTCCATTTCTCTGCATTAATAATGGAACCAATAATAGAAGGAAGCTCTTGCTCTACCAGCCCCCGCATATGAACCCAATCCATATGTTTGCCTACCGCAATAGGTTTGGCGCTCAACAGAACATTCCACAGCAGCCCCTCGCTCTCGAGGGAATGAAGCGGCGGATCAAAGCTTGTCTGCCGCCAGTCCAGCAGGCTGCGGATCTCCTGAACAATGTTATCCATGTACTCTTCGGGCTGTGGTCCGAACCGGGCCAGCTCATATCCGCCCCCGTCCGTAACCTGACGCTTCCAGCGGATGACGGACTTGGCACGCTGCGCCTGATAGGTACCGATAGTAAGCAGAGCCTCCAGGTAGGCAGCGTTGACCTCTTCAATGCCTTTGCCGGGAGGCGCAATAAGCTCGCAGGCCTTCTTCCACTGCCTCTTAAGCAACAGCTGGAACGTGCTCAGCTTCCCCCCGTCTTCCAGATACCGCTTCATCTCCTCCAGTACAGGCAGCAGCGGCTGCAGATCCGTATCGGCCAAATGTTCAAAACCATATCTGTACCGCGCAGTTCTGGCGGCCCGGTACAGCTCAAGCCACTTCTCCACTTCCTCCAGCAGATCAGTCCAATCCTTCTTCTCCGTTTCCTTGGATGAGACCAAATTCAGCTTCCAGTCCTCCTCAGTAACGGCACCAAACGCCTCACGCAGCTGCTGGAGAGCAGCGTTCAGCTTCCCGGGATGTACAGTCAGACCGGGCTTGAAGTAGGGAAGATGTCTGACGGTATCTGCAGCGGCAAGTGCCTGATATTCCATCACAAGCTCATGGAAAATTTCAGGAGTGACAGGCAGTTCTATACGATTGCGTAAGTACCGGAATTCCGCTTCATCCAGTGCGCTGATTTCCCCAGAGCTTCTATATAAATGTTCCAGCTCGTCAGGGGTAAGCGGACAAGCCTGTCCGGCCGCTATCCTTCCCGGCACCAGCTCCATCGTATCCCGGCCTGCGGAGATCATTTTGGCAGCTGCAGATGGATCGAAGGAAGTACCAAACATAACAATAGACCGGTAATCGTTCTCTCTGGAGAGCCGCAATCTGTCTTCAATGACTCTGATCTGTTCCAGAATGGATTTGCGTCCGGCAGTCAGCTGCTCTACTTCCGCTTCCGTCTGTTCAATGGATATAGAGCTTAAGGTGGAAGTAATCTTATCGATGGAGTTCTCCAGCTGCTTCTGTCCGCTGGCATCATCCAGCACACTGACACACAGATCCTGAAGCGGCATTGCCACTTTGTCACGCAGCACGGCGAGTGCCCTTGAGGTGTGACTGGTGACCAGTACGCTTTTGCCTTCCGCCAGGAAATGGCCCAGCAGATTGGCAATCGTATGCGTCTTCCCGGTACCCGGCGGGCCCTGCACCAGAACAGAACCGTATCTGCCCAGCTTAAGAGCAATATCCAGCTGCTCTGAGTTCGCTTCTTTGGTAAACAGAATCTCTTCATTCTCACCATTCACATTCAAATTCGAATACGAAAAAACCTGGGTTCCTTCCGAAGCCTCCCCCGGATCAATGCCGGTTATTCTGGCGATTGCCTGCGGGAGTTCCTCTCTGTCATTCAGATCCTGTATGATCTCTTCGAAGGCATGATCGAAACCGGCCGACCGCTTGCGCAGGAAAATAACCGGTTCTCTCCGGATATACACTGCTGCCTTGTCCTGAGCCGGTTGTGCAGATGTTCTATTATAAGGAATAAACGCTGTCTGGGCAGACAAGTATCCGGATACTTTGCGCAGATATTCATCCGTATCCGTGAAATCCAAAGGGGAGCATGCAGCCTCGAGCAAATCCGCGGTGCATTTCTTAATTGACCCCGGACTGACTTCGGGCACATCTCTGAACAAGGAGCCATGAAATTCGGGGGCGGCTTCGGAGGCTATGACTGTAAATCCGGGTCCCTCCGGATCGAAGATGAGCTCGATTCTCTGTAACAGCACCGGATGGTGAATCGTCTCCGGTGTAAGCTCCCAGTGCAGAATCCCGTCGCCGATCATCAGCTCCACAGCGTCCCGCTCACGCTCAATCCAAGAATAGAGCATGTACAAATCCTCGAACAGCTTAATCGTTCTGCGGACAGGCCACTCCCGCTTCTGCCAGGCCTCATGCTCCAGAATCCAATTCTCCCAGAGCCGCACTCTCTCTTCGTCCTGATCGAAACGTTCGACATAAGCCTCATATTCCCCGGAATCCGCAGCCTCCCGGTAGCTGTCCATGCTCTCCAGCCGTTCCGGGCGGGTATGGATCCTCTCCCAATCCGGCTTCAGCCAGCGCTGCAGCAGCTCGGGCGGCTTCGGACAGGCTGTCCGGTCAGGCCGCTTCACGCGAAGCAGAACCTCAGTCATCTCCTCGTCTATACGTTCAGAGGGACTTATCCCCTCTGTGAAATCACAGGTCACATTAGAATGAACCGGCAAATCCGCAAGGGACTGCGACCATAACTGCCCGGATATCTGCTTGATTATCGGCTGCTTCAGCTGGTGCAGAGCCTGCAGATAGGTGAATACCTGGATAAGCTTCTGTCTCGCCGCGATTCGCTGATCTTCACTAATTCCCATACAAAGCCCTTCTTCTCTGTCCTTTTCGCGACAAAGATCCTGTTTTTTGAACTAATTATAATATAATCGGCCAGGTTTAAATACCCGGATTTCTATACTCCAAAAGGAGGCGCGGATACCCGCCGCCCCTCATCCCCCTGATCTGGTTTTCATAGACATCAGGATAACTAAATCGGGATCTTTAGTTCAGCCGGCATAGCCATAATTCGCAATTGTTGTATGAAGTACAAGAATTCTACCGCTAAGCCGCCTGCAAGAGGAGAAAAATTGCCTTTTGTACAACAATTTCCGATTACGGTCGATTTAATCACTAATCAGTCCTCGTAAGCTGGGCCAAATGCCGGTATTGCCATTCACGCTCCTGCGTGACGGCGAGTTCGGCTCCGGCAGGAGCCGCTGCGGCATGTACCGCCTTGGCGGCATAGGTTGCGGCATGCACTGCATGGGTGGCAACATGCGCAGTTGACGCAGCATGTCCGGCAGCGCGGGCTGCAGCGCAAGCCTCTGCCGGACCGGCGGCACGGGCCGCCGAATGAGCGGCAAACGCAGCTTGGCGGGCTGCGGCCATCTTAAGCTCACCGCGAACCCAGGCGCGCCCTGCTTCAACCGCCTGCCGCGGCCGCTGGTCTTCCGGGCATGCTGCCTCCAGATAAGGCAGCACGCGTTCGGCGCAGTCGGCAGCCCAGAGCGCTAACACCTGATGATTACTTGCGCCTGCAAGCGCGGCGATGGACTTATCCAGCCCGCCCGCGGCCAGTTTCGTATTCACTATATTCCTCCTATGGAAGAAGGCCGGAATCTTCCAAAGATCCCGGCCCACTCAGTTGTTATGATAAGCTATCAGTTCGTGACTTGAGGAAGCTTAACCAGCACAGTATACTCCGTACCAGGTTTCAGATCCTTAAGAAGACCTGCCTCTGCTAACTGGCCGTCCAGATAGACTTCTGTCCCCTTAACCCCAGCTTCACGCTGCATCTTGATATGCAGCCCGGCACCTCTGAAGTTACGCTTAACCGTAACCTCCGGCCAATCGGAAGGGAGCTGCGGCTTCACCTGCAGTCCTTCGCGCGTGCCCTGGAGTCCAAACAGGCCATCTATCAGGCAGCGGTATACCCATGGAACGGTGCCAGTATTAAACAGATGGCTGGAGCGTCCGGCAGTCTTCGGGAATTGCTTGTAAGCACCTCGGTAATAGTTGGGGATGAAGACAGGCAATTGGCCCCGTCTGATGATATCCCCGATGTCAGGTCCCGGGAGCATTTTGCGCAGCAGACGGTAGGCCTGATCCTGCTCTCCCACCGCATACAGGCCATAGATATAGAACGCTGCGGCATGATTATAGACTGCCCCGTTCTCGGCAGTGCCCGGATGCTTCTGCGTAACCCGGCCTACATCCTCCCGCATGGCGGTATAGGAGGGTGCCAGCTTTTCTACCCCATATGGTGTCTCCAGCTGCTCCGTGACCGATTTCATCAGCTTCTCCCGCTTCTCTTCATCGGCCGCACCGCTGAGCAGCGCCCAGCCTTGCGGATTAATGAAGATCCGGCCTTCCTTATCCTCACTGATTCCGAACACGACATTGTCATCGGTGATTCCCCGCGCGTACCACTCACCATCCCAGAAATACTGATTGACGACCGCATTCGTCTCATCGGCCGCAAGGCGGAATGCCTTGCCAGCCTCCAGCCGGCCGCTGTGATCACAGATATCCGCCCAGATCATGCAGGCATATGCTGTAGCTATCGTCAGCCATCCGGATACCCCCTTGCCCCGGTAGCCTACCATATTCATCGGGTCACACCAGTCACCCTGATTGATATAATTCAGACCCCGTTCATCCCGCTCATGAATCAGCCACTGCAACGCCCGATCGATATGTTCGAAGACAGATTCGGCTTCCTCACCGCCCGCATACGGGACAATCTCTTCCAGAATGCTGTAATCATCCGTCTCATCCAGATAGGTACTGAGGCAAATGGGCAGCCAGACACAGTGATCCGTATGCGGAACCTGATTAATATATTTCAGTTCAGCGGCCTCATGCAAAATAATGCCATCCGGCATAGCTCCGCTTACCGCCTGCTGGCTTAGAGCAGTCAGGAAGGCACTTCTCGCCGTCTGCGGCTTAATATAACTCATGCCCATATTATCCTGCAGATAATTACGGGTCTGTGGGTCAGTCGTCAGGCGGTTCGTCTGCCCGTGATAGTACATCTGCCGGGGCAGCCAGTGGTTCACCAGATTATCAAGGTCCGCATCCGGAGTCGTGATCTCAATGCAGCCTCTGCCTTCGCGGATGTATTCCGCGTATTCACGTTCCGCAAGCTCAAATCCGTCTGCGCCGTTGGCATCAGCATTCAGGAACATCCGCTGGCGGATATCAGCAATCTCCTGTTCATTCCGGGCGGGTCCGAAGATGAACCGGTATTCACGATCCTCACCCGGCTCCAGGCCGATACTATACTGCAGAATGGCAACCGGTGATTCGTAGCGGGCTTCCCCTTTGGATAGCAGACTGCTTCTCAGCGCTGACGGGGAGCTAATCCCGCCTTCCCCCTCGAACGCTTCCTGATTCACCTCCCAGGATGCCGGAGCGTGATCAGCCAGCAGGAAGGTCTTGTCCTTCAGGTGTTTGATCCTGTCATATTCCTGATATTTCTGATATGGCGTAACGGCTGTAGCTACGACCCCTTGCAGAGCCTCCTTATACTCGCCGGACTGGTTCATCCATGACATGTAGCCGATGGTGAAGTAGGGATAAATGCTTATTTTCCGTGGAGCTGAAGACAGATTGGTTACCTTCACCCGCCACAGCTCCATCGGCTCATCCTTGGGCAGGCTCAGCGTCATCTCGATGGCGATACCAATCTTCTCAATTTTCCACACAATATTATGTTTGCCTACAGCAAAGGTATAGTGATCAGGGGGCAAGCGGACGGGCTCATACGGGGCAGAGAATATCTCACCGCTTTCCTCATCCTTCACATAGACAAACCGGCCGGGATGGTGGGCATAATAGGGCTGCTCCGGCTGCATGAAGGTCTTGGCTTCCAGGTTCGGCGCATAGGAGTACTTGGCTGGCTCGGGCTGCATGAACTGGGCTACCGCATACCCGCGGCAATTCATATGAATCATCATCCGCTCATTCCATAGAAATCCTGAAGCCTTGGGCAGAATTGTCGGACTCGACAACTCGTAATACTCGTTATCTTCAGATGCTCTTATCATTCTCATGCCTCTCTTCCAAGAATTGTTTACTGCGCTGCATGTTCTCTTAATTCAAGAATACGCTCTCATAGGTTAAGCGGCAAGTATGCGATTAGATTCATTTTCATCATTTGGGTTTGTATAGTAGAATTAGCCCAAGTGTCCAAGTATAGATGAGAGGTGTACCCGATGAAGGAACAATACCTGGCAAGACTTGAATTGTTCGCTGAAAATGCACAGAGAATCAAGAAAGAATTCCCCTGGCAAAATGCTCAGGTGAACCGCCTGGCCGCATTGCTCTACACCGTGGAGAACAAAACAGCCGATCCTGAAGCGATCCGTGCGAACCATGCGCTGATCAAGGAGAACACCCGGATGTTCTCTTCCTTCCGCGGGACTTCCGCCATCAGTATTGCTACCCTGCTCTCTCTTAGTGCTAAACCGGAGCAGCAGCTTGCCGAAACGCTGGCCGTCTATGATCTGATGAAGGATGTCAAATTCAGAGCTTCTGACTATCTCGTTATTGCCGCCTATCAGATTGCTGCCCATACTACATCCGAGCAATATGTCCAGGTGATCGAACGCACGAAGGCATTCTTCGATGGCATGAGAGCGAAGCATCCTTTCCTGACTGGACAGGATGACTATATCTTCGCTGCCATGCTTGGAATTTCCACTATCGGAATCGAGCACGGAGTAGAGCGCCTGGAACAGCTCTATGTTGCTCTTAAGCCTGAGTTTTTCTCCGGCAACAGCGTTCAGGCGCTGACACAGGTAATGCTGCTTGGGGAGGAAGATGGCGGATCTGCAGAACGGGTGCTCAGCCTGCGCGAGGCCTTCCGTGCACAGGACATCCGGATGGACAAGGAATATACACTACCTTCGCTTGGCATCCTGTCGCTGCTCCCCTATGAACAGAAAGAGCTAGTAAGCGATGTCTCAGAGACGTATGAGTTACTGCGTACCCGGAAGGGCTTCGGGAACTGGTCGATTAACAAGCAGGAGCTACTCCTGCTGTCTGCGGCACTGGTGTCCTATACGTATATAGACGACGTGAAAAGCGGCATTATCACTTCCGCGTTATCCACCAGCATTACCAACATCATCATTGCCCAGCAGACGGCAATTGCGGTTGCAGCCGCAACATCCGCTGCTGCGGCCTCGTCTTCTTCGAATTAGATTTATAGGCCTGCCGTGTGTGGCAGAGACCGGTTCTGTGTAGACCGCTATAGTGTTTACTTATAGATTTACATTAAAAGAGCCCGTACCCAGATGATGATCAGGGACCGGCTCTTTTTTATAATACCTATTCCTGCGGAAGTTCGGTTGATTGTAACAAGAAAATTAGCTGTAAACCTATACATTTTGATTCATAGTGTTATAATCACTTTGATTTATTCACAAGAAAATAAGAAAACAGAAGCAGGTGATCAGATGTTTGAACTTAAATGGCTGTGGCAAAACCTCGAGGGCAACCGGGCACGGTATATCATGGCGCTTTGTCTCTCGGTAGTGGGCTCGAGTCTTACGATAGTGAACCCGTACCTCAGCCAGCGTATCGTCGATACGTTTATAGCCGGCGACCACGCAGGGCAGAATCTTGCTACAGAAAGGGGACTGCTCATTGCGCTCTGCCTGGGCATGATCGGCTTTTCCCTGCTGCGCACAGGTCTGGCTTATCTTACAACCATGCAGTACGAAATATCCTCCCAGAATATGATGTACAACATCCGCATTTATTTGTACAACAAGATTCAGGGGCAGGACCGGGAATATTATGACCGCAATCGTACCGGTGATCTTATGACTAAGATGACAGGCGATCTGGATATGGTCCGGCATTCGATGGCGTGGATTTTCAAGATGATCATTGAATCGCTGACGATTTTTCTGGCTGCCGTCATTTATTTCCTTACAATTGATGTCCAGCTGACGCTGTGGATGCTGATCTTGTCGCCACCGATTTTTGTCGTGGCCTTTATCTTCGCCAAACGTGTCCGTCCCATGTACATTGATCTGCGCGAGCGGCTGTCCCAGCTTAACACGACGACCCAGGAGAACATTTCAGGCAACCGTGTAGTCAAGGCTTTCGCCCGTGAAGAGTTTGAGATTGCCAAATTCACGGAGAAGAATGTCAACTACTCTGTGGCGAACAAGAAGGCGGCCCTCGTCTGGCTCGATTACTTTCCTTATCTGGAGTCCTTCGCCCAAGCCTTCAACGTCATCCTGATGCTGGCCGGCGGCTACTTCCTGATGCACGGCCGGATCACCTTTGGTGAGTTCGCAGCCTTCTCCTCGCTAATCTGGGCGGTATCCAACCCTATGCGCAATATCGGGATCATTATCAATGATATCCAGCGCTTTTTTGCCAGCTTATCCAAAATCGTCGATATCTATTATGCCCGCCCCGCTATTGTGAACGAGCATAATATCACAGAGCGCCGCCGCTATGAGGGCCGGATTGAGTTCGAGCATGTCCGGTTCAAATATGACAGCGCTACCGTGCTTGATGACCTGAGCTTTACGATTGAACCCGGTGAAACGATCGCCATTATGGGCGCGACAGGCTCAGGCAAGACATCGCTGATCAACCTCATCCCCCGGTTCTACGATGTGGCCGGAGGCCGCGTGCTGGTAGACGGCCGGGATGTCCGTGAGCTTGAGCTTGATGAACTGCGCGGGAATATCGGGATGGCTACGCAGGACGTCCTCCTGTTCTCCGATACGATTGACGGCAATATCGCCTATGGCGACCCCGATCTTACGGAGGAAGAAGCGCAGGCCTATGCCGGCCTCGCAGCAGCCCATGACTTCATCGTCAAAATGCCGGAAGGCTATGATACGGTAGTCGGCGAACGCGGTGTCGGCTTGTCCGGGGGACAGAAGCAGCGTATTGCGCTTGCCCGCGCGCTGGCGGTGCACCGCCCGATCCTAATCCTGGATGATACGACGTCTGCCGTCGATCTGGAGACGGAGGAGCATATTCAGCGGAGTCTGCGTGAGCTGGAATATCCCTGCACGAAGATTATCATTGCACAGCGGGTATCCACTACCGCCCAGGCAGACCGCATCCTGATCTTAGAGGGCGGCCGTCTGATTGAGGAAGGCACCCACGCCGAGCTGCTGGCCAAGCGGGGGTATTACTACGATGTATTCATGCTGCAGAACGAGGGCATTGGAAGGCAGGTGACCGAGAGTGGCCAGGAATAAATTCGATGTCGATGAGAATCTGGAATCGCCGTTTAATATTAAGCATTTCCGGCGGGCCATGGTCTATATCAGACGCAAGAAGAAACCGATGATTCTCGCATTCGTGCTTAGCGCACTGTCAGCGGCTATCGCCCTATCCGCCCCGCTGATTATGCAGCATGTGGTAGACGTAACCATTCCGGCAAAAGAAATGGGCGCGCTGGTTGGCTGGTCCGCGCTGATGCTGGCGACCATTGTGGTCAGCGTAATTCTGGCTACCATCCGCTCACGGATAATGACCAGTGTCGGGCAGGATATTATCTTCGATATCCGTACCGATCTGTTCAAGCATCTGCAGGATTTGCCGTTCAAATATTACGATGACCGGCCACAGGGCAAGATCCTGATCCGGGTTGTAAACTACGTTAATGCGGTGTCCGACGTGTTGTCGAACGGAATTATTAACTTTATCCTAGAAATCGTGAATCTGATCTTCATCGCTGCCTTCATGTTCGCCGTTGATGTCCGGCTCTCCTTCGTCATCCTTGCAGGATTGCCTGTATTCCTCGGTGTCATGCTGCTCATCAAAACCCGGCAGCGCCGGGCATGGCAGGCGGTATCGAACAAAAGCTCCAATCTGAACGCCTATCTGCAGGAAAGTATCAGCGGGATCGGCGTAACGCAGATGTTCTCCCGGGAACAGCGCAATGAGGGCGTCTTTACTCGCCTAGCCGGTAATTTCCGCACGGAATGGATGCGGGCGCTGCGTTACAATACGCTTATTCCGTTCACTGTCGATAACTTGTCTACCATGGTTACGGCAATGATTTTCCTGGTTGGCCTGCTGACTCTGAACCCGCAGAGCATGACGCTTGGTGTCATTCTCGCGATGAGCAGTTATGCCGCCCGCTTCTGGCAGCCGATTCTCAATCTATCCCAGCTGTACAATAACTTCATTAATGCGGTAGCTTACCTGGAGCGTATCTTCGAAACGCTGGATGAGCCGGTTACCGTCAGCGATATTCCCGGGGCGAAGGAGCTGCCGCCCGTTCAGGGCCGGGTCACCTTCGACGATGTAACCTTCGCCTACGATCCGGGGCTGAACATCCTGGAGAACATCTCCTTCGATGTCGCAGCCGGAGAGAGCATCGCCCTGGTCGGTCCGACCGGTGCAGGCAAAACTACGGTCGTCAATCTGATCTCGCGCTTCTATAACCTTACCGGCGGCAGAATCCTGATCGACGGGCAGGATATTGCCGAGATCACGCTGAAATCGCTGCGCAGCCAGATGGGCATTATGCTGCAGGACAGCTTCATCTTCTCGGGAACGATTCTGGATAATATCCGCTACGGCAGACCGGATGCCACCGAGCAAGAAGTCATCGCCGCTGCGAAGGCCGTCTGCGCCGATGATTTCATCCGTGAATTCGACCAGGGCTACCTGACGGAGGTTAATGAGCGCGGCTCCAAGCTGTCCCAGGGACAGCGGCAGCTCATCTCGTTCGCCAGAACCCTGCTGGCCAACCCGCGTATTCTCATTCTGGATGAAGCCACTTCTTCCATTGATGCGCAGACCGAGCGTCTGCTCCAGAAGGGGCTGAATGAGCTGCTCAAGGGACGTACCTCGTTCATCATCGCGCACCGGCTGTCCACCGTGAAGAACTGCGACCGCATCATGTATGTCTCGAACAAGGGTATTGCGGAAAGCGGCTCGCATGATGAGCTGATCGCCCGCCGCGGCCTCTACCACCGGCTCTATACGGCGCAGAAGATGGAAGCATAAACAGTTTCCCCACAAAGTGAGGCTCCAGCTTCGAAGCTGACTCAGGTACTTTGCGGGGACCCCAGACAGATTATTAGTTCTTACAGCACCAAAAAGCTCAAGCCTATTAACGGGCCTGAGCTTTTTTATCTTATGGTCACACCTGAATATAATCTCCCCTAAGCATACTGTATATCTCCAGATCAACAATTCCTTTGCCTGACCACAAGGCGGCTTGCCGCAGAACCCCCTCCTTGATGAACCCTGTCTTCAGGAGCACCTTCTTGGACGGTTCATTCAACAGCATGACTTCGGCCTGAATTCTGTTCACCTGAACCTCTCTGAAGATATAGTCCAGCAGGATTTCAACAGCCTTAGAGGCAATGCCTTGTCCCCAATGGGCTTCTGCCAGGAAGTAGCCGATCGTCACCATATTCACCTTCTGATTGAAATCGCAGGCTTCAATAATTCCGAGCAGACGCCCCTCCTCACCACTAGCAAAGATGCCCCACTTGATCCTTGATCTTTTGGCGTAGTCCCGTTCGAAATGTCCTATCATATTGCTGACTGTAGCCTTGTTATGCTTCGGAATGATCCCGCAATATTCAAACACCTTGTCATTGCTGTAAATATCAAATAGCCCGTCCAGATGAGTCTCCTCAATTCTGTTCAATACAAGTTCATCTGATCTTAGTACAGGAAACCGGTCAAACACAACGTCCACATTCATTCCCGCCACTCCATTCTCCGAAACTTATACGCGCTGCCTAATGGGGATATACAAATCAACCTTACACTTGCCTTGCTGATCCTTCATGGGATCATTCAGACAGAATTCAAGACACGGCCTGTCGTCCGCTTCGTACCCGCTGCGGGGTAACCACACGCTGAACATGCTGTCATACGCGAGGACCAGTTTGTCCACCGTATCATAGTATGAATACACCGCATACATGCCGCCGGACACTGTCTTGAATTCTACCTGCGGCCGGTGTGCTCCCTGCTCAAACCCTTCCGGAACTGTAACGCAGGCATCATACCGGCACGCAGACTCTTCTACGAGATCCCCGTCATCCAAAGATATTCCGATAAACTGCTGATTCCCTGCATGAAGACCGTGCTGGTCTGCCCAGCGGCTTAGCTTGTCCCATGCGCTATACGTATCCAGGTAACTTCCAATATGCCTGATATAAGCAACTTCCATCTCCGGGATCTGTCTGATTTCTACCATACTATCCCAAGCCCTCCTTAACAGCGGATTACTTCTTGCTCTATTGTAATCTGCCAGGGAAGCTGATTCTGCCTGTATATTGCTGAAGGATGATGCGAAATTGCTGTTTTTCCGGCTGCTGTTCCTGATACTGCCCGGTGTACAGCCATAATACCGTTTGAAATGGGCATTAAAGACCGATACCGATTCGAAACCACATTGACCCGCAACCTCCAGGATGGTCTTATTCGTTTCGGTCAGCAGCACCAGTGAGTGCTGTATACGCTTCCTGTTTACAAATACCATCGGAGTCACACCGACCATAGCTGTGAATATTCTGCTGAAATGAAATTTGGAGAAATGGGAGATCTCCGCCAGGGTATCGAGCTTAAGCGGCTGACTGCTGTGTTCCTCTATGTATGCAATGACCTTATCGATTCGCTCTCTATAATCAAGATTCATCGCTGAATTCCCCGCTTCATTCATGATACAATGCATTACAAATATTAGCAGATGAGGGGATGAATAATGGTTACAAATTTGTTTTTGGTAAGGCATGCGCACTCGGCTTATTCGGCCGATGAATTAAACAGACCTTTATCTGAACGTGGACAGGCAGATGCGCGGAAGGTCAGCGGACGGCTCATCCATGAGAATATTCATGTCCTGATCTCCAGTCCCTATAAACGGGCAATACAGACCATTGAAGGACTGGCCGGCCCCCTGGGCCTTGAACCTGTAATCGAAGACGATTTCAGAGAACGGTTATTGTCCGGCGGACCCGTCAGCGACTTCGGCCAGGCCATTACGAAGGTATGGGAGAATCCCTCTTTTGCCTGGGAAGGCGGAGAATCTAACCTGATTGCCCAGGACAGGGGAGTTCAGGCACTCCACAAAGTATTGCAGCAATACCAAGGCAGTAACGCGGTCATCGGGACTCACGGTAATATTATGGTCTTAATCATGAATGCGCTGGATAAGCGTTATGATTACGGCTTCTGGAAGCAGCTGGATATGCCGGATATCTATAAGCTAAGCTTCAATGGAGACACACTTACCGGCGTGCAGCGGATTTGGAACAGGACCTGACTCTGGTTAAACTGGACAGACTGCTGTCACAGCTCTATGGTATAACCAATGTAAAGGAGTGAACGCTATGGCAAGCTATGAATATTCTTCCAAACAGGAGCTGCTGGAAACGATCCACACCCTATACCTGCTCTTAGACGCCGAGTATGACGGTATAGACGATAAGTACAAGGATACGCGAATTCCTGAAGTGGATAAAACCCCCGCCGAGATCATCGCCTATCAGCTGGGATGGCTGGAGCTGGTGAGGAGCTGGGATCAGAACGAGCTGGAAGGACGGGCCTTCCTCATGCCGGATCAGGAATATAAATGGAATGAGCTGGGCGGATTATATCAGTCCTTTTACGACAAATATTCTGAGTATTCACTGGCTGAACTGCGCAGCTTATTCCGGCAATCAGAGCAGCAGTGGCTGGACTGGGTCAGCACGTTGACGGAAGAAGAGCTGTTCACCCAGGGCTCACGTAAATGGACCGGGACCAAGGAACACTGGCCCATGGCCCGGTGGATTCATATCAATTCAGCCGCTCCGTTCAAATCCTTCCGGGGGAAGATCAGAAAGTGGAAAAAACAGTTCCCCGCCGCTTTGCTAACCCACCCTTCAGGTTCACTCCCGGATCGCGATAGGGTATAACAGGACTCCGCCGGAAGCCGCTCCTTCTTTCTCACCGTTACTTTTATACGGACGCTCAGGTAAAGCTAGCTTACGAGGCTCTTACGAGGGAAGGCAGTATCCTTCATCCCTTACGCAGCACGACTTACAGTTCCTGTATGGCTTCTGTTACAGATAAATTGGGATTCCGCTGGGGGCTAATGACGGAGTAGCCCCCCTCTTTAGACAGGTCTGGCCATTTACTCACCGCGGATCACACGAAAACCCTGGTCATTCCCCCTGCTGCTCCCCTCAAACTTGCCCCGAAACGATACCTCTGTGTTATTAACGCCGCCGATCCACCCGCCGCCCTTCACCAGTCTGAGAGAGCCCCTGTTGCTGTCCGGGTCCTCGTACCAGTTCCAGCACCATTCCCTTACGTTACCTGACATGTCGTATAGCCCCAGCTCATTGGGTTTCTTGAGGCCGCTAATTTTCGTCTGGCTATGATTATTCTCGATCGCCGGCCAGTTCCAGTCCCCGGTTAAGAATTGATCTCCGGAATTTCTCCAGTACCACGCCACATCTTCTGGCTTATTGCTTCCACTATAGCTGTTGCTCTTGCTCATCTGGCCTCCGCCTGCTGCATATTCCCACTCGGCTTCTGTCGGCAAACGGTAACCGTTCACTCCTTCATTGGCCGTTACTGTCCATTTCATGAAATCCCGGTCGCTTGTATTATTCGGGTCAACAGTGTTCTTGTCTATGTTGTAATAGGGCTTCAGGCCCTCCTTGATACTCCGCTGATTACAGTACTCCACAGCATCATACCAGGTTACACTCTCTACAGGCAGATTATCCCCTTGAAACTGGGAAGGGTTATTCCCCATCACCTCCAGCCATTCTTGCTGAGTCACCTCATATTTACTGATATAAAAGTCCGGGAGGGTCACATCTGTTCCGTAATAATTGGATTTCGTGTCTACAAAGGCACCGCCCTTGACCCATACAAGGCGCTCTTCCCTGGCAGGCTTCTCCTGCGAGCAGGCACCGGCAATACCCGTTAACGCTATTAATAAGACAATCAATAGTTTTCGCATGGATATATCTCCTTTGAACCGACTTTGATTCATGATAAGCCCGGTGTTCTGGAAGATTGTTGTATAAAACACATGAATAATCCTGCCTTTATACATCAATTTCGGATTTGGACCGATAGCATGACGGAAATGTTGTATTAGGTGCAAGGATTATATTAAAGGTCTCATGTGGAGTTCAGCCCATATAGCTGGCTTATTAAGGCCGCCGGCTGTGTAACCGGCAGGCCTCAGTCCTATCAATGATCAGCCGTCTTGCTCAATAGCTAAGAACCCGGTTAGTGCCTGTCAGCCGCCTGTTACCACACCGTTACGTTAGAGCTGCCGCTGCTCTGATAGCCTTCTGTTGCAAGCACCTGATAGGACCAGCTGCTTCCCAGATTCATCCCTTTGCTCTTCCATGCGTTAACATGGTTACTGAAAGTGATAGCAGCATTGCTTCCCGTCGCTCTCTTCGACTGTCTTACACTCCAGTATTGAGGGAATGTGGCATTACCATCAATGGAAGGCGCATCGTAGCGCATAGTGGTATAGATATCATAGGTACCCCCGTCACTGTTCACAGTACCTTTATACGTTCCGGTAGGTCTGTAAGTCCCCCAGCTGTCAACAACGTAATATTCGATGAGTGAATTTCTTGTCCAGCCGTACAGGGTTAGATACCCGTTGCCGGATGGCGCCCAGACGCCTGCATTGTAGTTGACTGTTCGTGTTGGTGATCCAACGTTCCAGCCTTTACCGACCACGAAATTTCCGGTATTGGACCAGTTCACACTGTAATTCCCGCCAGTTCCGTTCGTAGCATTGACTGTACCTCCGCCATCAGTCCAGTTCTGCCAATAATCTGTCGCTGCACTTGAGGTCGCTGCAAACGCGCTGAAGCTCATTGTGGCTGCCATGAATACCGTTAGAATTTTCTTGTTTAGCTTAAACATTGAATTACCTCCTAAGAATAATTTGTGGTGTACAGCCTTTCTTCCCCGCCCTCACTTGCCCGTAGCTTCTGTTCGCAGAATCTAACTTATCCTGAGTCATCTCCCAGATATTTACTTGTCCTCCTTCACGAGTAAATTATATAAGGTAAGCGTTTACATTTCTCTCTCCAAATTAAAGGTTTAATCCCAATTTTTATAGGTCTTATGGAGGCGAGGCGGCAATGGCGTTGATTACCAGGGATGCGCCCAGCTTCTTCGCTGCGTCCAGCCAAAATCATAAGCCCTCTGCTCCTTTGCGCTATTGTTATTTTCTTGTATTCAGCTTAGATAGTCTTCTTAACAAGCAGAAACGGCTTCGCCGTCCTTATAAAGGACGGTACCGTTCCAGCGAGAAATAGAAGGATAATTTATAGCGTGAAACATATAAATTCTTATATTTCAAAAAAAGGCAATCCCAAATCCGGTTATTCAACCGTCTTCAAGATTACCCGTTGTATGTTTTACTCTATCATTTCATTCTTATCGCGCTTCTGTTGGATAAACACATACGTCTTCTCATCCGACAAGCCTTCCGCAAATGCGAAATCAAACCCGGTAAAGCCTTGGATATCCTCCACGCGGGTAATTTGCCGCTCGGCCATGTAGCGGACCATTTCACCCCTGGCCATCTTGACCAGCGTCGCCCGCTCAACCACCTTGCCGCCGATGTCCTGCCCGAACACCACACTAATCATTCGAGCGTTCTTGCCAATGTACGGGGAGATACATTTGCTGTATTCCTTGGAAGCCAGGTTCAGAATGATGTCACTCTCCGCGAACAGCTGGTCCGCCAGTCTTCTATTCCAGAACTCATAGAGAGAACTGAAGCCCTTACCACCCAGCTTAGCCTGCATCTCCAGCCTGTACGGCACAACGCCATCAAAAGGTCTGACGATTCCATAGAATCCGGATAAAATCCGCAAATGCTGCTGAAGATAATCCAGCTCCTCCGTCTGAAAGATCCCGGGCGCCATGTACTGGTACTGTATTCCCTCATATGAGAAGATAGCCGGCGTCAGATTCCTGGTGACATCCATCTCCCGGATCCGTTCCATATTCAGCGTGGCGATGGCATCATTGCATTTCCATAGCGCTTTGGCTTCTTCATAATTCAACTTGCGTAATAAGGCCAGAAGAGTCTGCGAATCGCTGATGAACTGCGGCACTTGGCGGTAATCCAAGAAATCCGTGTCCGTCTTCATCTTCTTGGCAGGCGATATAATGATTCTCATGCTGCTCCCTTTTCTACCCCCGCGGGGAAAACTAAATATACCTTTATATATACTATCATAATTCCCCCTCACAGGCTCCGGGGAAGTTATTCAAGCACAAGAGGCACAAATACAGAAGCACAGTTCGCCTGCCGGAAACGGGCGATCACATGCCTGCTCCAGTCACGCGTATACTCCGGGTGAGCATTCAGGAACAGCTCATCCAGATGATTGAACGCCACATCATACGGTATGCCCGGATTATCACCATTCACTTCGAGCTGGGTAATGTGCAGATAGATGCCTCCGGGCACCGTAATTTTTTCAACACAGTCAGGAAGTGACTCAAAGGTGCTGACTCTTGTGCCAAAACAGGAGTTATACTTCCCCTCCTCCTCACTGTTCACCGGAAAACCGTAATAATCATGCAGATAATATTTAGCCGCCTCAGTGGCGAATACCTGGTCCTGCACGCCGAAATATTTCGTGATCACAAACTCCTCATCATCCGGCAGCGTCATGCTGCAGGCGATCTTCATCTCCGGCAATGTCACCGCCTTGAATCGCATAGAGTCAAACCGATCCGCATCATTTTCCGGAATTCTAACGGGTTCGTATTTGGTGAGAATATCCCCTGAGTCGTCATATGTATTGAAGCTAAGACCGGAAGGGTTATAGACGTAGTTGGTGTCATTACGGAATTGGCCGATAAAATATTCATCTGCATGCATCCGCTCATTGTAGCCGATCCGTCCAGCCTCCTTAGTCTCGTTGATCAGAACTTTAGCATAGCGGCAAGCAGGCACTGTAAGCGTCTCCGTATATTCCGGCAAATGGGCGGGCAACCCGTCGAAGCTGCTTACCTCATAACCCACAATGACTTTATAATTGCCGTCACCCTGCACCTCTGATCGTACGGTAACAACCTCTTTGCCTTTGACTTGCCGGCTGATGAGACCAGAGAGGAGCGCGATATCGCCTTCTGAAGTCAGCTTCTTGGTATAAAAGTAATCATTCAACGTACAGCTCGCATGCTCAAAACCATAGAAACCGCCATACCCCCGGCTCTCATACGAAACCGGCAGCGCGATACCCACCACTTTCATCTCCGGCCGGTCCACAATACTGCACAGCTCCGTAATCTGTTCTACATGAATCTCACTTGGAATTCCCATCTGCTTCATCTCCTCCACCATTCTCAGGATTACCGGCTTCACACGGGGGCTGTAGTCTTCGGGCGTTTGCTGCGGCAGTGCTTGTTTTCTTAGATTCATTATGTGTGCTCCTTTCCTGTATAGATTTAGTTTATAGATGACCGCATGCTAAATATTATCCGTTCTTAACATCTTTCAGCCTGATCCACACTCTCATTGTGATAGCATCCGGGTCAGCCTTACCTCCGGTCTCATAGGTTGTAAAAGCTGGCAGATCGTCCTTACTCCATCCGTTCTCCTGTACCCATGTATCCAAAAGAGCAATAAACACTCCGCGGTCACTACAGCTGCCGCTCTCAAGCCTCGCATACCGGCCTGCGGCAATCCGCAGTATTTCAAGCCCGCTATTTATGGGAAGCTCTATCGCCTGTTCCAGCCGCACTCCGCAGGTGTAGCTTAAGCCGTTTTGGGCTACATAGAATTCCCTTACTGTGCTTATCGCCTCAGGGGTATGCCGGGAAACATAGTTCATCACCGCAGCAGATGCCTCTTCCTCTGCCTGCCCCCCTTCCCGGGACGATACCAGAAACTCTAAGCCTGCACAGAAATTCACACTGATCTTGTCATAATCCGTCCGCCTCTTCACCGGCAAATACAGAATCAGCTTCCTCACTTGCCCGCTTTTGCAGATGTATTCTTCGAAATAACGCCCGTCATCCTGCACGAACATACTGGTCCGCAGCCACTTCAGATAGAGATAATCCCACGCCAGCCCGATCTCGGTCTCAGCGTTCCTAACGGTTGTCTTCGCGAAGGTTAAACTGAATTCTTGAGCCACCTTTATTCCCTGAATAGTGCTGTCTGCAAGTCTGTCTAGCAAATCCGTACCATACTCCACAGCGAGCTCATAACAGAATAAGCCGTCCCGCTGCTGCCCGTCTCTGCCGAAGATTCTGCCCTGGTATTCAGGTAAAAAGGAACGCAGTGCAGCCAACGCTTGCTGTTCAATGCCATGCTGGTTGGGATCATAGAATTGTATGTGTATAGTCTTGGGGATCGTTTCAGCGGTGACGCTTACCTGCCGGATGGCTTCACTGTCGAATCTGGGGAAGAAGTAGCAGGCTTCACTCTTCTGGTAGTCTAGCGGTGTCATGTGGGTTGCAGATTTCACATATTTGCACAAAGCCTGCTGGGAGCTAAAGCCGCAGGAGTAGGCAATCTCAGCAAGCGGTCTCTGCGAAGCTCTGATCAATCCAAGCGCGCCTGACAGCCTGCGCTTGCGTATGTATTCTTTTACCGAGTGTCCGGTATAGGTATAGAAGTCTCGATACAGCTGCATCAGCGAGGTGTACCCGGCCTGCGCAGCTTGTCCGAGGTTGATGTCTTCGTATAAATGTTCCTCTATGAAGGCTATGGATTGCTTGAAGCGGGCGGATTTGTCCATGGAATGTCCTCCGGGAGCTTGTCGCTGAAAGCTTCAGCATCTTTGCTTTGTAATTCCACAGATGTTAAGGAACTCCTTCTAGTGACACAATTTTTCGCATACACTGGGCCCGGTTAACACCTCACACCACACAAAAAAAGCGCAAGTCCGGCATAATACCCCAGGCTTGAGCTTTTCATTATTCCTATTCCCCAATAGTCCGAATAATCGTATCGAACGGTTCTACTTCCAGCGTCTGCGGTCCATACTCCGTCTCGATCGTAGTCTTTTGCAGCTGGTCGCTGTTATTGATCACGACGAGCATCTTGCTCTCCGGATAATACGCGCACTCGGTATACAGGTTATCCGGAATATACTTCGTTTCCTGTAGCTCCTTACCGGCATAGCGGATCAGGTTTAGCAGCAGGCGGGTATTCTCCCAGCCGAATTCGAAGGAAGGCAGATAGATTCCTTTTCCAATGCCGAAGTTATTCGTAGACAGTGTGATTTTGCCGTCTGCCTCACTGATCACCGCAGCGGAACCATCCGTAAGATGGATGCCATTCTTCGGTGTAATGCTGGCGCCATCAGGCACAAGACCTTGCTCAGCTTGAACCTCATATGTCCATTTGCCATGTGCTACCCGCGCACCCGTGTCCTCATCCACACCTAGAACATGCGCCATTCTGAAGTAACAGTCGTAACCCTCAACCGCTGAAGGCTGGTTAACTCCGATAAAGGTACCGCCCCCATAGACCCATTCAGTCAGAACGTCCACACACTTATTGTCCTTCCAGTAGTCCCCGCCGCTCCAGGCTGTACCGGCGCTGCCTGCATTAATCACCACATCCACATGCTGCAGCACGCCCTGGCGGATATCCTCGAAATCAATGAACTTCACCTCAACCGGCAAGCCGGACAAGGCTTCATTAATGTGAATCAGATCATGCATATCCGTCTCATGGAAGTGGCCGGACAAGGTCCAAGATCTCAGCTTGCCCCAGCTGTGCAGAATAGCAACCTTGGTCTTGATATGATAAGGCTTGCCTTGCTGATGCAGCTCTTTAATCTCTCTGAATTCATTCGCAATCTTCTCGATATAATCACAGAAATCCGGGTAAGGCTCAACCAGATGCAGATATCCGCCCAGGCCAATCCGGTCAATCGGCTCACGCAGGAGGGCTCGCCGGATGTTGATCCAGTATTTTTTGGCATCCAGTGTCGGATTCCCCCCTTCCATGAAGGTAGGCGTGCCGCCTAAACCCACCGGGAACAAGTACGGATGCAGCCGGATCTCATGCGTATCCACTTTCACCCCTGAACAGAGCCTTGCTTCATAACCCGAGAACACGCATTTGATCATTCCGTCGAAACCAAACTCACCGAAGCGGTCATTGTAAGGCTCTGCGCCAACCCAGCTGTCATCGTAGAAGACATACGCCAGCTTGTCATGCTTATGTACAATCTCAATTAGCTGCTTGCCGAATCCGATCACGAAATCATTGATAAAAGCCATATAGTCGAGCTTACGCTGCTCCGCAGGGATATGGCTGACGCGGTATTTGCCGCCGTTCACGAAATCTTCTGCCGTCAGCGGATAGCCGTATTTCTGGGCGAACAGATCCAGACCTCTGGCACTCACCGTGAAATCGTATGAACCCCAGTCTGAGAACAGATGGCGGTTACGCTCACTGCTGCCCCAGATCCAGGCGAAATTATAGAAAAGAGAAGTAAAGCGGACAACCGTTGTTTCCTTGTGCTGTTCGCACCAGTCCTCCATCCAATCCAGCAGGTATTTCTGCGTGTCTCGATACATAGGATCAATCTGCATCAGATGCTCTTTATTCCAGTTATTCGTGGTGTGATTGTACATGGAGATCTCTTCCCAGATCCGGTAGGCCAGAAAGCTGACGGTGTATTTATGCCAGGGTATGATTCCGGTAAGCACCACATTGCCTGATTCCCGGTCGTAATTCCACTGCTCTCTCGGTACTTCTTCACCAGTCGTCCGGTCATACACCTGCCAGTACTTATACGCCTCACGGGAATCGTTCACCCTGAATTGTGCAGCGAAGAAATCCTCCATCAGGTAGACCCACAAATAATCCTGCACAGCCACCTTCGGATTCGTAATGAGGAAGCTCTGCTGCAGCTTATCCGGATTCTGCGATGCCCATTCGTTATGATCCCGAATGATACAGATCGTCGAGTAAATGCCGTATCCGGCATGGATAATCTCATCCGACAACTGCGTACCGTCACTGTCACGGATGACATCCGCACCCCAGCGTTCAGCAAGCTCCAGCGTCAGCGCTTCGTAACCGGATTCTCCCGGCAGTGTGAAAGCGCCTGTTGATGGTTTGGACAATTCGGTTCCCTCCTATTTAAGCATATCGGACAGGAAAGCAAGTGCTAAGCCCTGGCCCCAGCCTTGAATCCAGTCTTTTGGAATATTGCGGTACCCTTCCCGGTCCTTCATTACGGCTGTGCCGCCCGATACGCCCAGTACACGTCCGTCTTCGCTGATGTTTGCAAGAATGCCCTTTAGCGCTTTTTGCACATATTTGGTGTGCAGCGGATTGCCGTTATTAATCATTGCTGCTGCAATTCCGCAGGATGCCGATACTTCTTCATAAGATTCCTCGTCATCCAGCACCGTCCGCCACAAGCCGTTCTCCGTCTGGACAAGCTTCAGCGCCGCCAGCTGATCACGGAGCGAGCATTCCACGTCCATACACTGCGGATACAAATACCAGTCTTTGAGCAGCGGCTTCACCTGCGACATCGTATACGCACCCCAGGCATTCGCTCTGCCCCAGTATAATCCGGACATATGATCCTGCTTCACATGGTTGTAGCCATGGAACCAGAAGCCGGTGCCAGGGTCCTGCAGATACTTGATATGCCAGTAGTATTGGTTGAGGGCATCCTGGATCAGCTCCTGATCCTTCAGCTTACTGCCCACACGCAGCAGGAAAAATGCCGCCATAAACAGCGTATCCGCCCAAGCCTGCTCCGGAAAATCATTAGAAATTGATACCGTATGCTGCAGCACATTGTCTCCGAACCGCAGCGCATTCTTACGGATGTACTCCACCTTGCTCATGGCAATATCCCAATATTTCTGCTCTCCAGTCGCTTCATATAAGGTGATCAGCATGTGGCCCATGGCACAGGTGTTGACCGTCCAGTCCGGCAGCCCCAGCTCAATATATTCATCCACCCACTGCACAAGCCTGTCCATATACTCTTTGTTACCCGTAGTCTGGTAAGCTCTTGATACCCCGTAATATGCTACGCCGCAAGGCCATTCCCAGGTTAAATCCATCGCCAGTGTCTTTTGGGTGATCTTGTCGATAATACTCAGAATCTCTTCCCCGTTGAAATCCACTTGAATCATCTCCATACCCCTCTCTTGTCTCACGCACCTCAAGAGCGCTTACTAAGCGTCTCATTTGCAAGCGCTTTACATACTCCATTGTAAGCAGTAAAATACTCTATATCTAAGCACATTCATAGCAAAACTGCGCATTTTCGACCATTTATCTAATTAATATTCTAGAGGAGACCCCGGATATGCCCAGAAAAAAGAAGCCCGTCATCGAGTACCGCCACTACAGCTTGCCGATCCATTTCCCGGTGCTGCTGCTCTGCGGTGAACGCTGGAAGATCTCCGATATCAAAAGTGAGCACCTCCATTTCCATAACCACCTGGAGATTGGAATTTGCTATTCGGATAGCGGCATCATGGAGATCAAGGGCGAGTCTGTACCTTTTACAGCCGGTGATGTGACTTTCCTCCCCCGGTACCTTCCACATACGACGTATAGTTCTCCGGGTGAGGCCAGTCTGTGGTCTTATCTCTTTTTCTCGCCGGAGGACCTCTTTCAGCATTCCTTCAAAAGCGCCTATAGCAACTTCGAGCCGAATTTGTGGGCTGTGCAGGGGATGAACTGTATTTTGAATAAGGACAAGCATCCTATGGTGTATACCCTGGCCACGTCGATCGTAGAGGAATTGCTGCAGCAGAAGCCTTACTATCAGGAGAGCGCCTACGGCATGTTGCTGTCGCTGTATATCGAGCTGCTCCGAATCCATTCCACGAATGAGGCGCTGACCGATCAGGAAGCAGGGCATAATCTGAAGGGCGACTTCGTCATCTCCCCGGCGCTGGAGTATATCACCAGAAACTATATGCTGCCGATGACCATCGACTTCCTGGCTGACCTCTGCCACCTGAGCACCACCCACTTCCGCCGCAAATTCCATGAAATGATGGGCACCGCCCCTCTCGATTTCCTGAGCAGTACCCGGATCGAAGAGGCCTGCAAGCAGCTGAAAAGCACCGAGGATTCTATTCTTGAGATTTCTGAAAAGGTGGGGTTTCATTCCATCTCCAGCTTCAACCGCTGTTTCTCTAAGCTAATGGGCACGTCGCCCAAGGAATGGCGTAAGAGTGCACAGTCCGAGACGCAGTCGGCGAAGGCAAGTATTCTGGAATTTACGGGGTGGGTTTGAGAATCCATCTGAACCGGGTCATCTCCCGCAGTTTCCTTTAACTTATCTCTTTGTTATTTTATATACAGTTTGATTCTTCATACAACCTAATCCAAGTCAATTGATTTTTCTGCAGCGATCAACGACAATTCGATTATTGTCTATTTAGTAATCTTTTGTAATATAATGGATTGCAGGGTCCTATAAGGAGGGGGTCTACAACTAATTCACAAGGTGGTTATACATAATGAAACTTACCTTTCACAACAAAAAATCGCGATTTATATTGTTTTTATTGATTCTCCTTATGGGAATATACTTTATATTCTTTGGGCTTCCGTGGAAGTCTAGCGCTTTAAAAAAGCAATTTGAAGTCTATTTAGAAAATAAATATCAAATCGACTTTAAGCTGGATAAGATGGAATTTGATTTTATTCACCTGACTTATAATTCTCATGCATACCCCGTGAGTGATCCTACTCTTTATTTTTATGTGGGTCAAGATATTGAAACCAAGAAAATTCATGATCTCTATGAATATGTATTGGAGAAACGAAAGTCTGGAAGAAGATAGCACACTCATATGATTTATGAAAAGCAAAGAATCATCCTCATTCGGCTGATCCCTTGCTTTTTTTAGTAGAAAACTCATTAAGAGTTAAAATAGTCACCATTTTTTCCTACTTTTTATAATATTATGGAATTCGAGGAGATTAAATGGTAATATAATCCGTTTTTAAAATAAAGGAGATGATAGATTGTTTGTTAAAAAAACAATATTTATGTTGCTATATAAATTGAATTAAAGAATTACACATTTATACACAATCGATCAATCACTTCCATTGGATTCTGGTTTATGCGTTTCATAAAACTGCTGACAGCGGTTCGAATTTTGTATGTTTTATCGTAAAAAACGTTGTGGATGACATCACTTTTTAACCATTTCCAGAGTCCCTCAATGGGATTGAGATTAGGAGAATATTTGGGCAAAAACACAAACTCTAGCCGGGGTTCATCCTGTAGAAAACGTTCAATGGAAGCTGCTTTATGAATACGACCATTGTCCAGTACCATAACGATTTGCCCGGTAGGATATTCGGTGAGAAGTGAGTTCAAGAAGTGTTCGAACGCCTTTGCATCGTATGATTCGCTTTCTTGGTAAAACACTTTACCCGTTGCATAATCCAGTGTTCCAAAGAGCTTAGCGCCTTTTATAACAGTATCCACTGGAATAATTTCACTATTAGCACTTGAAAAAGGAACCCATGAAGAGTTTTAGTATACTTGTACAACTTCTTTAATATCATCGATTTCCTCAAGAATTGCGCGCTCAATAGCAGCCTTTAACGTAATCGTAGCACTTGGGCAACCGTTGCAAGCTCCCAAAAATCTTAATTTGGCTATACCGTTTTCAACCTCGACGAGTTCAGCATCACCACCGTCACGCAGTAAGAAAGGACGTAGTTTGAGTAGCACTTCCGCTACTTCATCGAATAAAATTCCATTCTCCTCCATTATGCCAACTCCTCTCATTGTTTTACTGAGTGGTCCTTTGCTTTTTTCCTAAGATTGGCCTCTTGATCCGAAAGTTCCCTTATAAGCGTATAAACAGAGTCTAAAGGTATCAACGCACCACAGCTTGCGCTCAATCCTGACAGCATATTGTAGTAGAACTGAAGTTTCCGTATCTCCCGGGTAAGTTGAGCTAGTTCTGAATTGTCCGAATTCTTTTTCTTCATTACCAACACCTCGTACTTCCTTTATGAATCAACCGATGCTTCCTTCCATCTCAAATTGAATCAGCCGATTCATTTCAACGGCATATTCCATCGGCAATTCTTTGGTAAACGGCTCAATGAAGCCCATTACAATCATTTGTGTGGCATCTTGTTCTGTAAGCCCGCGGCTCATTAAGTAAAACAATTGCTCCTCGGACACTTTGGATACTGTTGCCTCGTGCTCCAAGGTAATCTGATCGTTCTTAATTTCATTGTACGGAATCGTATCTGATGATGACAGATTGTCCAAAATCAACGTATCACACTTAATATTAGCCTTGGAGCCTGCGGAATCACGGCTGAAGCTGGACAATCCCCGGTAGTTTACTTTGCCGCCCTGCTTGCTGATGGATTTGGATATAATCGTAGATGTTGTCTCGGGAGCAAGGTGAATCACCTTCGCGCCGGCATCTTGATGCTGATCTTTTCCGGCTACGGCAATAGACAGGATGGACCCCTTAGCTCCCCTTCCTTTCAATAGTACAGCCGGATACTTCATGGTTACCTTGGAGCCGATGTTGCCGTCCACCCATTCCATTGTGGCATTTTCCTCTGCCACAGCCCTTTGGGTTACCAAATTGTAGATATTAGGAGCCCAGTTCTGGATGGTCGTGTAACGGACACGGGAATCTTTCCGGCAAATAATTTCAATAACTCCGCTATGCAGAGAACTGGTACTATAAATAGGCGCTGTGCATCCTTCAACATAATGGACAAAGCTGCCCTCTTCGGCAATAATTAATGTCCGCTCGAATTGTCCCATATTTTCAGAATTAATCCGGAAGTACCCTTGGATCGGAACCTCAACCTGAACACCTCTCGGGATGTATACAAAGCTGCCACCTGACCAAACCGCGCTGTTAAGCGCAGCGAATTTATTGTCGGCGGGAGGGATGATCGTTCCAAAATGTTGTTTGAACACTTCAGGATATTGCTTTAAAGCAGTATCCGTATCAAGGAAAACCACTCCCTGATCCTCCAGTTCCTTCCGCATACTGTGATAGACTACTTCCGACTCGTATTGAGCGGATACGCCTGCCAGAAATTTTTGCTCCGCTTCAGGAATACCTAGCTTGTCAAAGGTTGCTTTAATCTCGGAGGGAACCTCCTCCCAGGTCTTTCCCTGTTTTTCGGAAGGGCGAACGTAATATTGGATGTTATCAAGATTTAGCCCGGACAAATCCGCTCCCCACCCAGGCATCGGCATTTTGTAGAATTGCTTCAAAGCTTTCAGCCGAAAATCGAGCATCCACTCCGGCTCTTCCTTGATTCGGGAAATTTCCCGGACAATCTCTTCAGTCAGACCTTTTCCAGATTGAAAAATAGACTGGTGTTCATCGCGAAACCCATATTTATATTCACCCATATCCGGCGCTTTTTTAGCCATTAGTATCGCTCCTTTTAACCTTCATACGACTCACTTTGATTGGCCCCTGATTCCCTATGATCTGCCAAGCTTTTTCTCCACTACATCCTGCAGACGGCTACGCACTCCCTCCAGCGGGATCTCCGAAATGACAGGAGCGAGGAATCCGAAAATAACAAGATATTCGGCTTCACTCCGTGAGATCCCGCGCGACATCAGATAATAGATTTGTTCCGCATTGACTTGCCCCACGGATGCAGCATGACCGGCGGTTACATCATCCTCATCTATCAGCAGGATCGGATTGGCATCGCCGCGCGCATTTGGACTTAACATCAGTACACGTTCTGTTTGCTGACCATCACAATGGGTCGCACCTTTTTCAATTTTTGTAATCCCGTTGATAATGGCTGTAGCTTCTTCACGCATTACTGCGCGTGTGATCATCTGGCTCACCGAGCTTCTGCCAAAATGCTGGGCTTGCGTAGTAAAACTCAATTTCTGCCCCCCAGAGCCTATCGCAATCACCTTAGCGTCAGAGATGGACCCGTTGCCTTGGAGTAATGTCTTGGTATCACTGGCGGTATAGCCATTATTCATCTCGCCGACAATCCATTCTACACCGCCATCCGCAAGCACAACCGCACGCCGCTGGGTGAAGTCCGTTGTTGCTGCAGCAAGCTGATGAACAGAAGCGACCTGCACCTTGGAGCCTGCCCCTGCAAACACCTCTACCACACCGTTATGCAAAACCTTGATATCATCTCTGCTCGATATATAATGATCCACATAGCTGATCTTGCTGTTGTTACCAGTCACAATTAAGATGTGAGGAGCAAAGCGCCCCCCGCTCGTATCGCTATAAAAGATCGCTTGAATGGGAACTTCTACCTCTATACCGTCTGGGACATATAGAAAAACGCCACCACTCCATAAGGCACTGTGCACAGCGGACAATCTGTGCTCTTCCGGCTTCACTGCATGAAAGAGATAACGTTGAACCAACTCCTCATGCTCTTTTGCCGCAGTATGCAGGTCTGTTAAAATTACTCCCTGGGCGGCTAAGCTCCCGGACAATTCCGTATACACTACATCCGAATTGAACTGAACGATTAGTCCGCCTTTCACTGGAGAAGCCACCAAACCTCGAACAATCTCTGGCGCATCTTCCAAACCTGACCACGCATTCTCAGCTTTGTAATCTCCACTTTCGTGGATATCCCATTTTTCGAGTTTGATTTTCTCCACGCTTGGCAGCTCCAGCGTCCCTGCCAGCCCGAGTGCCTGAATCCGGCGTTCAAGCAGCCAACGGGGTTCATCCTTACCGTTTGACAAGGCGCGTAAATTGTCCACATTCATTGAATTTCTTGCTTGTATAGCCATTTGCTATTCCTCCTCTCCGGCCCTTAAACTTCCTCGCCTACTGCCTCATCGGTAATCCCAAGCTCTTCTTTTACCCAATCGTACCCTTCTGCCTCTAAACGGTTGGCAAGCTCCGGACCGCCAGATTTAACGATCCGGCCCTTCATCATGACATGCACAAAATCCGGGGTAATATAATTCAGCAATCGTTGATAATGGGTGATGATTAAAAAGCCTCTATCCGCGCTGCGCATCTCATTTACACCATTGGCCACAATACGCAGTGCATCAATATCAAGCCCGGAGTCCACTTCATCCAGGATCACAAACTTGGGTTCAAGCAGCATCATTTGCAAAATCTCATTCCGCTTTTTTTCACCGCCGGAGAAACCCTCATTTAAATAACGATGTACAAATTCCGGGTTCATCTCCAGCCCCTTCATTTTGCTCTCCATTTCACGGATGAAACGGATTAAGGATATTTCTTCTCCTTCTTCACGCCGTGAATTGATGGCACTTCTGAGAAAATCCGAATTGGTTACACCGGCAATTTCACTTGGGTATTGCATAGCGAGGAACAAGCCTGCCCGGGCACGCTCATCCACCTCCATCTCCAAAAGATCTTCATTGTCTAGTGTCACCTTGCCGCCAGTAACCTCATATTTGGGATGGCCCATTAAAGCTGAAGCTAACGTACTTTTCCCCGTCCCGTTGGGCCCCATAATCGCATGAATCTCTCCGCCCTGAATCTCCAGTGAGAGCCCTTTTAAAATTTCTTTCCCTTCAATCTTGGATCTTAATTCCTCAATCTTCAATGTCGTCATCTATCGTAAACTTCCCTTCGGAGTATTCTTCGGCACGCGCCACCAAATCGCTCATGAATTTGCCAATAGTCTGCAGTTCAGCCTCTGTATAGGATTCAATGAATTGGTAGAACCTTTCTTCTTTTTCTTTGTGGAGCTCTTTATGCAAATCATAAACGTGTCTTCCCTTATCCGTTAAACTAAAGTAAATCTCCTTACGATTGTTGTTCAGTTGACTTCTCATAATGAAGCCCATTTCCAGCAGCTTTGAACAAATTTTATTAATGCCAGCTTTGGACAACCCCATCTTCTCCACAATCCCGGTGTGATTTATCGGTTCATTGTCACCAATGCAATCAATCACGTGTACACTCGTAATATTGTTAGAGAGCATATCAATCTGGTATTTTCTGGCCTGTTGCCGAAACGAGTTAAATTCTTGTTCTGTATACAACTCATTTAGATGCAGCATTCTAATATATTGCTCGTAAAGATGACCCTTAAAATTATTTTGAAACTCCAATTTCGCTATCTCCCCTCTCTTGTAATAGTTGCAGACCAAGTTCAGTGTCAGCTATAGACTGTTTTATTTTGTTCGCTAGTGAACAAAATTATATTAACATAATTGATATTGATAATCAATATCAATTAACTTCATCTCCATATTTCTGGAAATTGTATAATTTTCTAAACAATAAAAAAGCGAATTCAGCTCTACGTCTGAATTCGCTTCTCCTTAATTAACCTAATTAATCAATTAAATCCGACTTCTGCAGCAGCCGCTGAATCAGCACTGCCACTTCCGCGCGGGTAACATTAGCTTTCGCCTCCAGCTTGCTGTCCCCACGGCCGGTGATTAAGCCCGCCTTAGCAGCAAGTGCCAGGCTATCCCCGGCCCAGGCGCCTATGCTGCCTGCATCTGTAAAGGCTGCAAGTACACTTGCTGTATCCACTGTACCAGTCTGGTCTGCCAGGCCTGTCAGCTTCATCGCCTTGGCGATAATACTCATGGCCTGCTCACGTGTGATCCGGGCTTCCGGACGGAAGGTTCCATCTTCGAATCCGGTGATCAGCCCGTATCCGGATGCTGTTTCCACCGCCGCTGCATACCAGCTATCCGCTGCAACATCTGCAAACGCCGATGTTCCTTCCCCAAGCTTCAATCCCAGGCCGCGTATGATAATCGCTGCGAACTCTGCACGGGTGATATCTGCATTCGGGTTGAAGGTCGTTTCATTCACACCGTTAATGACCAGACGCGATCCCATATCGTTCACTGCGTTCTTCGCCCAGTGATTGTCTACATCCGCAAAAGTCAGCGGATGCCAGACCACAGAATACGTGCTGTTCGTCAGACTGTTAATCTCTGCGTAATATTTGCCGTCCTTCTGGACGAGTCTGGTTGGTACATGACGTACTGTTCCATCCAGGTCAACCACGATTCCCGTCGTAATCCGGTTAGGGTCAATACCATCCGGAAGAGCTACTGTCCGCTCCACGTAAGCATTGAACCGGCTCACTTCCACTGTCGATGTACCGTAAGTTGCGGTAACGGTGAAATCCAGAGACGGTGCAACAAGGGTAAAGCTCCCTCTGCCTGCAGCAGCTGTCACTACCTGGTTCATGGATGCCGGGGTCCCGCCAATCGTAATCTTCAGCGTAATGTCCTCCAGCTTAATCCCGTTTCCTAGTCTCTCGGCCAACGCACCAATGTTGATCTCGGATGCCGGCAAAGTATACGTACCTTTGGTTGTCTGAAGCACCAGGGTAGCCGATACATTCTCCATGTTCTTGATCATCTGGCCGTCCAACTCGCCAACGATAATATTCGAATCCAGCATCATCGGAATGGTAACTACAGCTCCATTACCTTCCGCATCCAGCTTGGCTTGGAGTCTAGCGGGGTCTACGGCAATTGTAGTTGTTCTCAAGTTTCCGGAGGTCGTTGTTGTTGCTTTGCCTGCGTTCTCTTCCTTGCCGTTAACAAGGACGATCACATCGGTAACATTGCCCGCCGTGTTCCCGGTAGGAGTTCCGCTATTCGGGTTGCTTCCGCTTCCCGGGCTAACCGGATCGGGTTCCGGTGCAACAACCTCAGCCACCACAGCAGCTGTTGTGCTGCCGTACTTCACTACCTTACCGTCAGCATCTACTTCTGCTATCCCGATCCTATCGCCATTAGCCGCTGGAATCAGCCCATTGATTCCTATAAGGGTGTATCCCGTCAGGATTTCCCCCGCATTAGGTGCAACAACGCTGCCAGTGCCAAAATTCTTGTACAGCAGCTTATGTCCTGGAGCTGGCTCCGGTGTAACGCTGATCTGCGTATATCCGTTATTCCCCGTACCACTTGGATCGCTGGCGCTCACGGTCAAGCCCCCCGCAGGGATAAGCTCATTAGTTGTAAAGGTTAGCGTAGTTGCCGGCCCCGCCGGAACCGATCCGCTGGCCGCAACCCTTACCTTAACGGTGTGTTCACCGCTGAGGTCCGGCAGGTTGGTTCCGTCGTAGCGTACGAAAGTTCCGTCGTCGTCCACTGAGAATTCCATACTGGTATCCAGACCAACAATGGTATTGTTCTGGTCATCCGCTGCCACTTCAGGTGCAGCCGGGATGACTGCATCCGAGTCATGAACGGTAACCTGAGCAATATTAGAAGCGAATGCTGTTGCCGTTGCCTTCTCCCGTACATAATACGTGTCTGGTGCAAGGCCAGTAATGATTGTGTCTGTAACTTCTGACCAAAGGCCTGTACTGCCTATCTTGTACTCCATTTGTACTGTCAGATTCTGCAGAATACCGTCATTCGCCCCGTTATACGTTACATCTGTAACACTGACACCAACCGGTGCTGCCGGACGGGCTGGAAGACTCAATGTCTGCGCCACACTGTCTGTAGTCGTCGAGGTGTTACCTTTCTTCACGATACTCAGTAACGATCCCAGCCAGCTCTTATCGATGGCTAAATTACCATCCGCTGCCGCTGTTATTGGTATACCGTTCACTGTGTATGAAGCGTTCGGTGTCAGACCGGTCAGTTGCTCAGCCGCATATTCAATGTCCGCTGCCGGAGTCGCTTCAGGCGTTGCCGTGAACGACAATACCGTCAGTTGCACCGAAGCCGAGGTGAATGCCGCTGCCGTTGCTTTCATGCGGACATAATACGTGTCCGGGATAAGCCCTGTTACGGTTGTGCCTGCTACATCTGTCCAGGCACCCGCAGTCCCCTTCCTATATTCCATTTCGGTTGTTTCGTTCGTCAATGTACCATCGTTAGCATTTAACGCCGTTTCATCCGTAGCGGCTACATCAGTAGGCGCCACCGGACGTGCAGGAAGGCTCAGCGTCTGCACCGCACTGTCTATAGTCGTCGATGCGTTGCCCTTCTTCACGATGCTCAGTGATGTTCCGATCCAGCTACTATCGATCGCCAGCTTACCATCGGCTGTCGCCGTTACCGTCTGCGTACCGTTTATCGTGTACGAACCGTTCGGCGTCAGATCCATCAGCTGCTCTGCCGCATAGTCAATTTCTGCGACCGGGGTCGCTTCCGTTGTTGGCACAAACGCCACAACCGTTACACTCTGTGCTTCTGAGGCAAACGCCATCGAGGTTGCCTTCGTCCGGACATAATACGTGTCCGGGATAAGCCCTGTTACGGTTGTGCCTGCTACATCTGTCCAGGCACCCGCAGTCCCCTTCCTATATTCCATTTCGGTTGTTACGTTCGTCAATGTACCATCGTTAGCATTTAACGCCGTTTCATCCGTAGTGGCTACATCAGTAGGCGCCACCGGACGAGCAGGAAGGCTTATCGTCTGCACCGCACTGTCTATAGTCGTCGATGCGTTGCCCTTCTTCACGATGCTCAGTGATGTTCCGATCCAGCTACTATCGATCGCCAGCTTACCATCGGCTGTCGCCGTTACCGTCTGCGTACCGTTTATCGTGTACGCGCCGTTTGCCGTCAGATCCGTCAGCTGCTCTGCCACATAGTCAATTTCTGCGACCGGGGTCGCTTCCGATGTTGGCACAAACGCCACAACCGTTACACTCTGTGCTTCTGAGGCAAACGCCATCGAGGTTGCCTTCGTCCGGACATAATACGTGTCCGGAATCAGTTCCGTCACGCTTGTCGTGAGTACATTCGTCCAGGCGCCTGTCGCGCCATTCTTGTACTCCATCGCGGTAGTCACGTTTGTCAGCGTGCCGTTATTCGCACTGATCGCTGCTTCATCCGTCGCTGTCACACTAGTCGGTGCCGCCGGACGACTAGGAATATTTACTGTCTGCGCCGCACTGTCTATAGTTGTCGAACCGTTGCCTTTCTTCACAATACTCAGCGATGTTCCGAGCCAGCTGCTATCTATAGCCAGCTTACCATCGGCTGTCGCCGTTACCGTCTGCGTACCGTTTATCGTGTACGAACCGTTTGCCGTCAGATCCGTCAGCTGCTCTGCCACATAGTCAATTTCTGCGACCGGGGTCGCTTCCGTTGTTGGCACAAACGCCACAACCGTTACACTCTGTGCTTCTGAGGCAAACGCCATCGAGGTTGCCTTCGTCCGGACATAATACGTGTCCGGGATAAGCCCTGTTACGGTTGTGCCTGCTACATTCGTCCAGGCGCCTGTCGCGCCATTCTTGTACTCCATCGCGGTAGTCACGTTTGTCAGTGTCCCGTTATTCGCACTGATCGCTGTTTCATCCGTCGCTGTCACACTAGTCGGTGCCTCCGGACGAACAGGAAGGCTCAGTGTCTGCACCGCACTGTCTATAGTCGTCGATGCGTTGCCCTTCTTCACGATGCTCAGTGATGTTCCGAGCCAGCTGCTCTCGATCGCCAGCTTACCGCCAGCTGTCGCCGTTACCGATAACATACCGTTCACCGTGTACGAACCATTCGGCGTTAGGTCCATCAGTTGCTCAGCTGAGTAGTCAATGACGGCTGCCGGAGTTGCTTCAGGCGTTGGCACAAACACTTTCACCGTCACGCTGTGTGTTTCCGAAGCAAACGCTGTCGCCGTCGCTTTCGTCCGGACATAATACGTGTCCGGAATCAGTTCCGTCACGCTTGTCGTGAGTACATTCGTCCAGGCGCCTGTCGCGCCTTTCTTGTACTCCATCGCGATAGTCACGTTTGTCAGCGTGCCGTTATTCGCACTGATCGCTGTTTCATCCGTCGCTGTCACACTAGTCGGTGCCTCCGGACGAACAGGAAGGCTCAGTGTCTGCACCGCACTGTCTATAGTCGTCGATGCGTTGCCCTTCTTCACAATACTCAGCGATGTTCCGAGCCAGCTGCTATCTATAGCCAGCTTACCATCGGCTGTCGCCGTTACCGTCTGCGTACCGTTTATCGTGTACTCGCCGTTTGCCGTCAGATCCGTCAGCTGCTCTGCCACATAGTCAATTTCTGCGACCGGGGTCGCTTCCGATGTTGGCACAAACGCCACAACCGTTACACTCTGTGCTTCTGAGGCAAACGCCATCGAGGTCGCTTTCGTCCGGACATAATACGTGTCCGGAATCAGTTCCGTCACGCTTGTCGTGAGTACATTCGTCCAGGCGCCTGTCGCGCCTTTCTTGTACTCCATCGCGATAGTCACGTTTGTCAGCGTGCCGTTATTCGCACTGATCGCTGTTTCATCCGTCGCTGTCACACTAGTCGGTGCCTCCGGACGAACAGGAAGGCTCAGTGTCTGCACCGCACTGTCTATAGTCGTCGATGCGTTGCCCTTCTTCACAATACTCAGCGATGTTCCGAGCCAGCTGCTATCTATAGCCAGCTTACCATCGGCTGTCGCCGTTACCGTCTGCGTACCGTTTATCGTGTACTCGCCGTTTGCCGTCAGATCCGTCAGCTGCTCTGCCACATAGTCAATTTCTGCGACCGGGGTCGCTTCCGTTGTTGGCACAAACGCCACAACCGTTACACTCTGTGCTTCTGAGGCAAACGCCATCGAGGTTGCCTTCGTCCGGACATAATACGTGTCCGGAATCAGTTCCGTCACGCTTGTCGTGAGTACATTCGTCCAGGCGCCTGTCGCGCCTTTCTTGTACTCCATCGCGATAGTCACGTTTGTCAGCGTGCCGTTATTCGCACTGATCGCTGTCTCATCCGTTGCCGCCACACCAGTAGGTGCCGCCGGACGATTAGGAATATTTACTGTCTGCGCCGCACTGTCTATAGTTGTCGAACCGTTGCCTTTCTTCAGAATACTCAGCGATGTTCCGAGCCAGCTGCTATCTATAGCCAGCTTACCGTCGGCTGTCGCCGTTACCGCCAGTGTACCGTTTATCGTGTACGAACCGTTCGGCGTCAGATCCATCAGCTGCTCTGCCGCATAGTCAATGACGGCTGATGGCGTCGCTTCCGGCGATGCCGTGAACAGCGATACGGTCGCCTCCATCGGCGAACCGCTGATTGTGTAACCGTTAGGTGCAATTACCGCTACAGATACGGTACCTTCTTGTGTTACAGAAGTCAGCGCTATGCTCCAATGGGTGCCTGCGCCGCTCAAAGTCCCTTTTAATGCGGAGCCTGTGCCATCCGTAATCGTGATATCATCTGCCGTAAGTCCGGCAATCGCGGTATCGAAGGTCAGATCAATCTTCGTAGAGGTTGTTGTTCCGGATACGCCGTCAGCAACCACCGATTGCAGTGCAACCGGGACTGCAGGTCCGGGAACATACTCATATGCTCCGATATCTACCGTCCCCCCGTAAATACGCGCCACTCCTGCCAAATCCAGGGCTCCAGCTGTTTTCGTGTTATCCCCTTGATTAATTGCCGATACTGCGGAGCCCTTCAGAAGGAAATTGCCGCCCGCTGCATCCACAAACGGATCGCCGGAAATGACATTATTTCCGCTCTCAACAAGAGTATCGTTATTATAATTGTAGAACAATTCCTCCAAAGTGCCTGCCGGAGCCGCCTCCTGCTTATTCCCAATCAGCACATTATTGTAGATATCCAGTGAGCTGGAGCCGGGAGAACTGGACACAGCATACATTGCCGGACCATAAGATGCCCCTGTCCCTGTATTATTCGCATGATTGTTATAGAATGTATTATTCCAGATCTTCAGATGCGGATCTAACATTACACCGATGGCCGATCCGTAAGCATCATTTGTAGAATTGCTGTTCGAGCTGTTATTAGCAAACAGAGAATTGCTGATTACGCCATCCATGTAACCATTGTAGTATAGCGCAGCTCCCTGAATTACTTCAGTCGTACTGGTGGCTGTGAGCACATTGTCCTTGAACACTATCCGGTCAAGATCAACTTCGTACGGAGCAGCAAGCGCGGCTAGAGATGCGATCGATCCGGTCTGCTTATACGTCATTGTGTTAGCGTCAAAAACTATGTTATTCAGTTGAATACTGCTGTAGTAGTTGCCGCCGACCGCCAGCGCGGAGCCGAAAGCATCATACATACCACTGCTGTCGGTAATATCAAAGCCAGTCAGGCGAACATCCGACATTTCGAATATCCCCGAACCGGTGGCCAGAATGCCCCGGTATCCATTGCCGTTAATCGTTATGGCCGGTTGACCCGTGGCATCCTGTATACCTGTAAGCTTGAAGCCGCCGGTTGAAGCGTCGCCGATGGTCGTACCTTTCCAGTCCTGATCGTTCCAGCCTGTCAGATTCGACTGAAGCGTAATCGTCTGGCCCGCAAGCGAAGGATCGAAATCAACCTGCCCGCCACTGACAGCACCCGCCTGCTCTAATGCCCAGCGCAGCGAACCCGCACCGCTGTCATTCGTATTAGTGACCGTAAATACATGATTGCCCTGAGCCGGTCCGGTATCAAACAGCTTCCCGTTAATCCTGTAATGGCTGGCATCGGTATTATCTGTTTTGATGAAGACAACTTTATCGCCGAAGGCGGGATATACAGAGAATTTCGGATAATATTCCACATCGAACATCCAGGTCGCTTCATTGTAGCCCTCAAAGACCACCGGAGCGGAATCCACAGGCTGATTGGGTGCTGAGACCAGGTAACCGTCATAGTCATAATAATTCAGGTAAGCATACTGGGTTCCTGACCATTCTGTACCGATATTGTACGCATCGTTGATTGCAGCATTGGAGGTGGGGTCCGTGCTTATGGTTACAAAGCCCGGCATGGCACCATTCCTGTAAACAGCAGCTGAGGTTTCGCCCAGATAGCCGCTTACTGTAAATCCGCCTTGGCTTGTACCCTCGTTGTCATATAAGGAGACCTCGGAGTTCCCGGTTCTCCAGTCATATTGACTAAACATGAAATTCCCGTTGCCCAGCGTAGACAGAAACAGCTGTTTCTCGCCTGTTCTTGCTCCCAAGTCAATGGTCTTTAACAGCGCACCGCTGTTAGTGAAGAGCTTCAGATAGATGTTATCGGCTGACGCTCCAGAGTTGTATGCAACCATATACACGCCGTCTCCAGCGGATACATAAGACATGCTTGCATTATAGTTCACTAGAAGTGTTTCGCTTGAAACAGGTGTGCCCGTAGCACTGAATACACGCGTAACCGTGCTGACATTGTCATTTCTTTGCCACGAAAAAGCTATATTGCCGTCAGACAACTCCGCGATCGTTACAAAACGCGTGAGTGCGGGATTGCTGGCGGCAGAAAATGTATTAATCTGAGTCTGACTAGTCACCTTCTGTCCCGACTCGTTAATCACCATGAAATAGGTATTGGGAGTGCTCTCGATAACGGTTCCTAATTGCAGATTGTTACTGCTGCTGTCGCTTTTGTTGTACGTGATCAACAGATTTCCGTCACTTAGCGCAAGCATACTCACATCTGTCATTTTGTAATAGGTATCCATTAAGCTGCTCAGATTAATATCCGTAATCAGCGCTCCTGTGTTATCATAAACCTTCAAAAAATGAGTATAAACATACGAATTCCCTACATAATTAAATGTGCTTAGAATTACTGCCGTATTCCCGTTCGGAAGACCCTCAGCATCAGTTACACTCTTGTTCGTGGTGTTCGCTAACGGAGGCTCAATAACAAAGTCTGCCTTTTCAGTGAATGAAGGTATGGCAGCATAAGCCCGGAGTGACATCACCGGCAGCAGCCCAATTACCAGCATCAAAGCCATTCCTATTTTCCCTATCTTTTTTAACATAGCTTTCCTCCTTGTCGAATGACCATTCCTATATTATTGATGGCGCTTACGCGATGTTCTCCATTACAGCGTTAAATTGTTTACATCCTAGTTTATCGACATTTTTCGCAAAAAAGTTAATCATTTAGACAAAAAAATATATCAAAAAGTGATATTAATATATCTTTCGCCCTTGCATTATCATGAGACAATACAAAAAACCTACTCTGTCCACTGAACAGAATAGGCCTGTTTAATTTAAAGTCCGCTGACATTTATTACAGTACTTCTCATCCGTATTCCGTATAATCAAGCAAAATGATAGCGTATACATTACAAAAAAATATGAAATGGGCGATGAATATGGATCACCAAACTATAAGAAGGCATATCGAAGAAAGCGCTACTTTTTATCTGGATATTCTAGGAAAATCTGAACACATGGAGACAGCGCAGCTTCCACATTACACGATCATACGTCCTATAAAGGGACAGCATGGCGGAACGTCCATTTATAATATTCAAATCGATCAGCTGCCAGAATCCGAAGCGCTTCGCGTTGTTCAGGAGATCCAAGACCACAAGGAGCATACCTTCTGGGGGATGTATCCCTCTGAGCGATTGCTTCAGTACTTTGGGGAAGGCGCACATAGACCAGAGCCATTGTCAGAGCCTAATGAGGATGAGGCAGGGATGGCTCTGCTGGTTGCCGACATGCCTGATTATCCAGACATAGCCGAAGGTATTAGCATCAAGAAGGTTAGCAGTGCTGAGGATTTCAAGCTATGGGCGCTATTGAATAATTTTGTCATTCACCAAGGTTATCCGATTATCCATCCCGAGTTTCATTACCCTGTGTGTCAGGAAGGTATTCTTGCATGCTTCAATATATATGATCAAGGAATACTGGCTGGCGTATCCTCCCTTATGAATCATAATGGAATCTTCTCCCTGGAGTTTGTTGCAGTGTCTAGCGCGTTCCGAAGAAGAGGCGTTGCTACCGCTGCAATCATTGCTGCAGCCCAGGATGCTGCCGCCCAAGGTGCTGAGCTTATAACCTTAAGGGCGACGGGACCCATCAAATATCTGCTGCCAAAGCTTGGATTCCGCATTTATTAGTAACTATTCTTACAAATGCAACAAGGGCTATCCCCTGTCTGTAGAGACTTCGGGGATAACCCATTACTTTTCTATCTATATTTTCTATGATAAGTCTATCTGCACACCCAAGATTATTATCATATCTCCGTAAGCAGCGTGAAGCCTTCAATTACGGCATCTTCATCAATCTCAATCATGATGCAGCGTTTCCCCTGATAATTCACCTGTCTCACATACTTCAGATCCTGTGGGCTGACCGTAATCGAAGCTACCTTCGTATCAATCTTGATCGATTTGGATGTGAATTTCGGTATCACACTCGTTGCCTTCATCTCATAATGCTTGTTGTCGACGATGGTTTCAAATGCACGCTCTACCTTGTCCATTGTCACTTCCTCTACACCGCTCGCCTTCAGGACACGCTCCACATCCCGGTAATCGAGCTTCGGCGGTTCTTCCTCATCCTCGTGGTCTTCGATGACCTGGTGAATCTCCTCGTATACCTGCGCAATGGTCGCCACGTCGAGTTGTTCGCCCGTTATTTCCTTCACAATATCCTCGAAGATGGATCTCTCTTCCATGGCTGTCACGGACCGTTCCGCATTGAGCACCTGTTCGATGAAATGCGGGTTCGGATTATTCGAGCTCCCCGTACAATACAGAACACGATTTACATCGGAATAGTTGTCCGTCACACTCGGGTAGAAGAACCCTTGCTCCGGCGTACTTAGCTTGATGATCGGATCGACCATCACGTTGTATTTGAACTCCCGCTCCACGTAATCGAACAGAAGGGTTTTGCGCTGCTGCTCCGTAGAGTTCACACTGCATAGAATGAACGGATGTGAGAACATCTCATCCTTACCGGTCTCTTCGGCTTCGTCATTCCGTGCCTTGGTCGGCCGGAAGTATTGTCCGCGGACAAATGTGATTACCGCATCTTTCTCATACTTGACATCCACCAGCATTTTGTCCACGAGCATCAGCATCAGATCCTGCCATTCCTCCGGATCACCCGTCACCAGACCCTGGTGAAGCATGACCTGGGACGGTTCCTCGGCTTCCTCCAGGAACTTCAGCTCGAACAATTTATGATCCAGCTCTCCGGTCAGCAGCTTCCGGAAATTGCCCATGTACAGCTCCTGCTTCTCGCGGTCCAGCATAGCGAACGGCTGGCGCTCACAATGATAGATCTCATTGGTTTCCTTCATAATATACACGTTCAGAATATCGAACAGATGCAGCTGATCATGGTCCATCTTAAATTGCTTACGTATATGTGCGGCTTCTTTCTTTATCATGTTCTGGGCACAGCTCCTATGAAGTAAATTGGTTTATTCAGTATAAACGATATAAAAACCCTTCGCCAGAAGGGTTTTTATTGCTGGTTCTATTCAGTTGTGTACAAGCTTACAGCAATGTCTCACTTGCCATATCGTCTCTGTCAGTGGGAGCTCCTGGACTTCTTCGCTTCACCTCATACATCCGTTTGTCGGCCTGCCGCAGCAGATCGTCCGATGTCCTGCCGTCTCGCGGGTACAGACTGATGCCGATGCTCATATCAATCTTCAGCTGCTCGCCCCCGTAATCCAGTACAGCCTGTTCGGAGGCTACCTGCAGCCGGCGTTCCAGTTCCGCGGCAGTAAGGCCATCGTGTCCCAAGGGGCAGAATAGCACGAATTCGTCGCCGCCGAAGCGGGCAGCCAGTCCGGATGGCTGGGCCAGCTCACGGATAATGACGGCCACCCGGCATAACACAAGATCCCCAGCCGCATGGCCGTACCGGTCGTTAACTTGCTTGAACCCGTCGAGATCAATCAGCATAATCGCCAGCTCGTCACCGTTACGGTCCGCTTCCGTAAGAGCCTTCTCCAGCTCATCATAGAAATGCCTGCGGTTCGGCAGCTCTGTAAGCGGATCATGATAGGCCATGAACGCGATTTGACGCAAATGCTGATTGCGCGCCCCGATGTCACGAATAAGCAGAACAGCATGGATTTCATGATCCACCGACACGTAATCACCATTAATCATGACCTCGATCATACTGTCTCCGTTACGCAGCACCCTTTCCATCTCGCCGATATCCTCTTGCTCCCTCAGCTTGGCTACGATATCCGCACCGCCCAGATCGGTAAGATTGGCCGTCCCGAGAGCCAGCCGGTCGAACATCTTACCGGCACTCGAATTCGCTTCCTTGATGCTGCCGGGCAGCGAGACGAGCAGTGCTGCCTGGGAGTTGATCTGAAACATCTTCTCGTAGCGTTGTCCCGCATGATTGAGGAACTCGTATTTCTGCATGGATAGACGCAGCACGAAGCACCAGATCAGTCCTCCGTAAATATAGGCATAGGGCGGCATGAATTCCTCGAAGCGGATATAGCCGAACAGTGCTACCCAGACGAACGTAACCCAGGAGCCGTGCTCCAGCAGCTTGAAGATGCCTCCATGCTCCTGGTAAGCCGGATCCGCCGCGCTCCATTTGCGTGCGCTGCGCAACATCACGATGGGGATGAAGCTAAGCAGCAGGCTTGCCGTCAAGGTACCGTAATAAGCCGCGTTGGCCACCGGCCATTTCCAGACTCCTGCGGTAACGAACACCTGGACAGAGGTATACGATTGATGACTGATCAGGCCAGCCGGAATAGCCAGCACCAGTACATGAAACAGGTATGGGTACCAGGGCCGCGGCAGCCGCTTATGCAAGCCAATCAACCGGGCAACGAGGTGAAAGCCGAGCCCGGGAATGAAGATGCCCGCATTGGCGAACCAGAACGCAGCCAGCACAGGACTATATTCAATCGGCAGCATATACCGGATATACTCCTCCAGGAACAGCAGGAAGTAGCACAGGATCGTTGCGCTAACCAGACGATGTTCAATCTTCTTGGGGTTGCGCAGCAGCACGTCCACCCCCATGTAGAAGAAGAAGAGCATCGGCAACCAATAAAACACGATGGGGATCCATACTTGGGTCGGGCTCATTTCTGTTCTCCTCTGCAGTCTGTCAACCCGTTACACCACGGGAATATATTAATTTCAATATATATACCGGCGGGGGATGCCGTCAATAGCAATAGGAATACGAAAGTGGATGTAACCACCATTCTTCTGCCGGCAGATTCTTTTAATACCAGTACTAACAATAACATTGATAATAGCTGCGCCTATCGATTTATCCTCTTCAGATCATTCTCTTGACCTCGGTCCCGTAGGAATGAGGCCTCAGATCGACATCTGAGTCAGGATCCATTTGCCCATTCAACGAATAAACGGATATGGATTCAAATTAAAGATTCCTCACATTTCACATTTACCGACTTCCCTGACCTTGTGAGAACGTACAAAATGGTCCGGAAATTGGTTGGAGACCGGGAATCGGCCGCCCGAATCAGACAATATGTAATGAACTTTATCCTTGATCAGGATGATGTAAGCGTTGATTCCCAAGACTATCTCCTTAGAAAGTTAAGCCCCTATAAGCAAACAAGCGATCTTCAAGAAGAGGCTGGCTGCCGCTCGAAGATCGCTTGTTTATAATGACTCTATTTTACTACGTGAGGGCTGGCCCTGTTGGTAGTCTTTTAGCTTGCACCTTAGCCTTTCACACCACCGACAACCATCCCTTTGACGAAATACTTCTGCAGGAACGGATAGACGATGATAATCGGCACACTGGCGACAATGGTCATCGTAGCACGGATAGAGGTCGGTGTAACGGTCGCTTTGTTGCCCTGCGCGTTCGCAAAGGCATCGGCTGCCGAGGAACTGGACATCGCGGTGTTGGATGTTGACAGCATCTTCATCAGCTCGTATTGCAGAGTACTCAGGCTTGGCGTGGAGGAGTTGTATAGGAAGACGTCGAACCAGGAGTTCCACTGATAGACCGCTACGAACAAGGAGACAGTAGCCAGAGCCGGAACCGTCAGCGGGAGTACAATACGCGAGAACGTAATGAAGTCTCCGGCGCCGTCGATTTTGGCCGATTCCATCAACCCCTCAGGCAGTGCCTCGATGAAGGAACGGATGACAATCATATTAAATACGCCGATGATACCCGGGATAATATAGACCCAGAAGGTATTAAGCATATTCAGCTCTTTGATCAGCAGGTAGCCCGGGATCAGACCGCCGCTGAAGTACATGGTGAAAATAAAAGTGACGGACACAAACTTCTTCAGCTTATATTCCGGACGGCTGACAGTATAGGCAAGCATCGCTGTACAGAATACGGAGACCACAGTTCCGACAATCGTCCGTGCTGCGGAGATGAAAGTCGAATAGAAAATGTTGGATTCACTGAATACATACTCAAAGTTTCGCAGCGTCCATTCCCGCGGCCAGATATAGATATCCCCACGGACGGAGTCATTCGCTTCATTGAACGATAGAGCAAACATATTCAGGAACGGATAGAGGGTAACAATCACCAAGAGAATCATGAAGACCGTATTGCAGATATCAAAGATTCGGTCACCCAACGAAGAATTCCGGTATGAATTGGTTTTGGATTTAGCCATTACTTGTGTCCTCCTTTCTAGTACAATCTGCTTTCGCCCATACGCTTGGCGATATTATTGGCTGCGATCAAGAAGATGAAGCTAACCAGCGTTTTGAACATACCCGCTGCGGTGGCAAGCCCGAAGTTATTCATCTGCATCCCGTACTTCAGTACGAAAATATCCAGATTCTCCGAGTAGTCCAAATTCATACCGTTGCCCAGCAGATACTGTGCCTCGAACCCGGACTCCAGAATATGGCCCAGATTCATAATTAGTATCAGCACAATTACCGGTTTGATGCCTGGAAGCGTAATGTAGAACATTCTTTGCAGACGGGAAGCCCCGTCAATCTCGGCCGCTTCATATTGAGACGGGTCGATAGAAGTGATGGCCGCCAGATAAATAATGGTGTTCCAGCCGACATTCTTCCAGACCTCTGTTGCTCCGAGAATTCCCCAGAAGTACTTGCCTTGGCCCAGCCACAGAACCGGATGATCAATAAGCTGCATTTTGACCAGCAGCACATTGATGATCCCTTCCGGTGCCAGTGCCATTTGTACAATATTGGCCGCTACGACCCAGGAAATGAAGTAAGGCAGGTAACTGATCGTCTGCACGGTGCGTTTGAAGAATACATTGCGCAGCTCATTCAGCAGCAGGGCCAGTACGATGGCTGTTACAAATCCGAGAACCAGGTTAATCGAGCTCATGACGAGCGTATTGCGGAGCACACGGTAGAACTGCTGTTCCTGGAACAGGAACTTGAAATTATCCCAGCCGACCCACTTCTGGTCGAACAGATCCTTGGCCGGTTTGAATTTCTGAAAAGCAATCGTCCATCCCCATAGCGGGAGGTATTTGAAGATGATCACCCAGATTAGGAAGGGCAATGACATCAGCATAAGCATTTTCTGTTTAGACAACTCTTTAAAAAAGGTTTTGAAGCGCGAAGTGCCAGTATTTGATTTCGCCAACTGCACAGCGGTTTTTCCCACCAGTACCGTCCCCTTTCCAAGCTCTATATTCTCTCTTTGCTAACAAGTGTAGAAGGGAAAAGTGAAGGCGCTGCTTCACTTTTCCCGGTTCATCATGCTGCAGCTGGGAAGCGGACGCTTACCATTTGCCGTCGATGCGGTCCTTGATCTTGTTAGTCATGAATTCTTCGTAGCCCTTAGCATCGAGCTTGTTGTATTCGGCCAGGTATTCATTCCAGACCTTTTCAAATTGGCCAGAGGCAGCAAGCACCATGCGAGGATAGTACTTCTGCTGTAAATCGCCGGCTCTCTGGCTGAATAGCTGCTCAGGGGAGCCCGGTTCTTTCTCAATACTCCAGGCAGGGTACCATGGACGTTCTACCGGCTTGGCATAGAAGTCGGAGAAGGTCTGTAGGTTATATGCCTTCAGCAGTGTTTTGTCGCCATCTGTGTAGTTGATAGCTGCAACTTCCGGCTGGTTGAACGGAACGTGGGCGTTGCCGTCATCATACACGGAGTTGTCGCCATAACGCGGCCATTCATAATCGAAATAAGCGAAGCCGAATTTACGTTTGAAATCATTGTCGTTGCGGTTTGTCAGCTGTTCTTCGCTCATCACCATACGGCCTTCAGCGTTCTTAGTGTAAGTTTCGCCTTCAACGCCCCACTCTACAAGCTTCTGGTTCTCATCGGTCAGCAGGTTGTCAAAATACTTGATGATGCGGACCGGATCCTTCGCGCTGACAGAGATGCCCAGCCCGCGGTTGTTCACGAAGGACGGAGGATCAACATAAGCGTCTTTAATGCCTTCGTCAAATACGATAGGAAGGGCAACATAACGCAGGTCGTCATTACCGGCGGATCTCAGGTTGTTAGTGGCGTCGTTGATCTGCCAGGAATAGTTGACATATCCGAGTACACGGCCGGAGGTCAGCTTCGCCAGATACTGGTCTTTGTTCGCTGTGAACGTCTCAGGGTCAACCAGACCCTTGCCGTTCATTTCGTTCAATTTGGCCAGCCAGCGCTTCTCATCTTCGGTTCCCTGATACAGCTTGGCTTCATGAGACTCCATGTCCACCAGGACGCCGCCTTCATTCGGATAACCGGCCAGATGCATTGGCTGGTTGGTGATGGTGAAGAATTCACCGGCTGTACCGGCGAAGGTAACGAAGCCGATGGTGTCTTTACCATCAACCTTAGGGTACTTAGCTTGGTATTTCTCAATCAGGTCAAAGTATTGGTCAAGCGTTTTCACTTCCGGGTAACCGAATTCCTTAAGGACGCGTCTCTGCATCCAGAAGGTGCTGCTAGGATCCGGGGGTGACAAGTATCCGTTTACATTTGCAGTGAAGGGAAGGATATAGATGTTGCCGTCTTCATTGGTGATCTTGTTCATGTAGTCGCCGTAGACACGCTTGATGTTAGGGCCATACTTCTCAATCAGATCATTAAGCGGAATGTATGCACCGGCATCGAGCAGCTTGGCCAGCTCGCCGACCGGAGAGATGACATCAGGATAGTCGCCTCCGGCAATCATAACACCGGACTTGGTGCTTCCATCGCCAACTACGTATTCCATTTTCCAGTCTACACCTGTCTGTTCCTGAAGCTTCTTACCGATGGTGGTATCACTGGCCATGGTATCCTTGTTGGCCCCGAAGCCGAAGTAAGTGAATGTTACCGGTTCTGTGCTGACTTCGCTGTTTTCTCCGCCGGACGCGCTGTTCTTTTCCCCTGAGTTGCCGTTTGAGCAGCCAACTACAAGGAGTGCGGAAGCCATAACAACAGCCAGTCCGGTTTGCAACCATTTCTTTGTACGCATTGCATAATCCCCCTTTATGGTGATTTGTCTTGTAAACATTTTCATTATAAAAGAAAGCGCTTAATTTCGTTATATGGCAAACCTTAGATCAGTCTTTGAATAATAAAGAAACAAAACTTATATTTTGTCGAAAGGTAGCCGCAGCAGGACACGTGTTCCTCCTCCAGACTCGCTCTCGATGGTGAAATTGAACGATTCACCATAGTAAATTCTCAGTCGTGTAATGACATTTTTCATGCCGATCGAATCACCCATGGCTGACTCCGCCTCAAAATAATGATGAAGCTCAATAATCTTCTCCTGATCCATCCCCTTGCCATTATCCACGATAACGAAGACGAGTTGACCGTTCTCCTGTGCGATCTGAATGTTGATATATCCGATGCCTGCTATATTTTCAATGCCATGAATACTTGCGTTCTCCACAAATGGAAGAAAAGCCATCTTCGGTATTTCAATGTCCAGCAAGGATTGATCCACCTCGATGTGATAGTCGAGCTTGCTGTCAAAACGGTATTTCTGAATCTCCAGGAAGCTCTCGATTAGCTCAAGCTCCTCACGGATGGTCACGAAGCTGCTCTTCCACTGGATCGATTTGCGGAAGATCTTCGCCATATTCTGAATCGTCCGGGCCGTTTGGGTCTCGCCCTTCATCAGGCTCCGCATTCGGATCGTCTCCAGTGCATTGAACAAAAAGTGTGGGTTAATCTGACTGTGAAGCGCATGCAGCTGTGCCTGACGCTGACGCAGCTCCAGTTCTTTCTTCTGTATTTCCGCTACATATACATCATTGATCAGGTTCTCGATCCGTATGCTCATCCGGTTAAACTCCACGGCAAGCTCACCGACCTCATCCCGTTCCCGGTGATACGGAATCAACTCGAAATTATTGCCCTTTACCGACTTCATGTGCTTCAGAATGCTCTTTATGCGTGTATGGATCGAGCGGGAGATGATTAGGATAACGATGGTAGGCACAATGAAGTTTATCCCCGCAAACCAAAGGATAAATTGCCCCGATTGTCTGACATCAGACAAAATGATCTCTTCATCCAAAACCCCGTATACCGACCATCCAACCAAATAACGGTTGTTTTGATAGGTCTTGCCGATTACGATTGCTTTATTTGGCCTGGGAATCTCATCCAGAGATATAGTCCGTCCTTGAGTGATCAGCTCGCTCGGCTGTCCGCTCGAGAGACGTCCGAAGCGCGCTTGACCGGAGGGGTCCAGAATGTAGAAGTCGCCGCTAAAGCTGGACAAATCCAGAATTTGTTTAATATGATTCATATTCAGATCGATTTTAAGCACATGCTCATAGGTATCGAACCGGCTTTCGGTGAGTCTTTGAATCACGCTGATGCTCTCCGGTGTTACAAAGAGATGCGGATGTGTGTTATTGATCTGGTTATACCAGTCCTTATTCCGCATTTCAGCTTCAAGTCTTATGATATTTCCCGAGGCAAGCACGGTGGGATTGTCGGTCATAATAACGGAGGAGCTGATTATTTTATTCTCCGTGTCGGTACGATTGAACAGATTCGATATAGCATTCAGCGACTCCACATAACGGTCATTAGACACATAGGTGGTGTTTAAATGCTGGAGGAGCTGCCTGTCTATAGAATAGAGGTAGGATATGCCTGCCGCATCCTCAATAACCGTCCTAAGTTCAGCTTGTAAAAGGGTCATTGCCTGTTCTGCGTCCGCTGTCTTCTGATTCTTGATATTCACGGTGGTTACCTGGTAGAACATCACATTGGTCAATATAATTGGGATGAACACGCATACAATGTAGATTACGATCAGCTTGCTTCGAAGCTTCATATGATGCAGGCGAATGTTGAACACAGAAGAGAGCCTCCTTATTTACTGCCCGATCATCCTATTGCGATAATCGGTTGGCGTCATATTCTCCAGCTTTTCAAACTGGGTGGCAAAGTAATCAGCGTTCTGGAAGCCGACCTGCTCAGCGATTTCGTACATGCGTTTCTTCGTTTGCCGCAGCAGCCGCTTGGCCTCTTCGATACGCAGCGATAACAGATATTCGTTGAAATACGTACCGTAAGTTTTACGGAACAGCTGTCCGAGGTAGATCGGATTCATATCGAAATCGGCAGCAATCCCTTTCAAATAGATGTTTTCTCTGTAATGCCCATCAATATATTTTTTGATTTTTTCAATATTGCCTTCGCTCTTACCGCTGCGTTTCTCGGTAATATATTCAGCGGCCTCCCCCACAAAATGCAGGAAAACCTGCTTCAGCTGATTCAGATTGCGGTATTTCACCTGCCAGTTGAGCAGTTCGTCCGTCCAATAGAGATCGTTCTCGTCCCCTTCGAGCTGCCGGATAATGTTAATAATGGAAATCATGCTTCGCCTGATGGTGTTCGAAACCGCCCCGGGAGCAAAATAACGTTCCTGAAACACGTTGAAAATAGTATTAACAACGGAGCTATAGCCTTGTTTGCTGTTGGCTTCGACCTCATAAATGAGCTTGCTGTGCAGTCCTTCTTCAATATCAAAATAATATAAGGGCTGCTCTAGCAGCTCACCTGCCATAAAGATGCCTTGGAAGCCAGCGACAAAACGGTAATTCAGGCATTTCTCGGCACTGGAGGCGGACACATCGATCTGCTTCAGCTGACTTGCTTTATGGCCTATAAACAAAGCAAGGGTCGTTTCAAGCTCTCTCTCCAGCGCATCCAGCATGTTGACATAGTTCCTCTGGTCAGGCACATTCCGCTCATACATCCAGAGTTCAGGTACAATGATCCCATATTGATTATTCGCACGTACATGAATGAGCAAGGTCTGTAGCTCTTTATGAAAATAACGCTGCAGCGATGCCTTCAATGCGGGCATATAGTCCTTTTCGCCATGAGGAAGCTTGTCCTGCATTTCTGCGATGACATACGTATAGGAAGAGGCGAGCGGAAGCTCCAGGGCATAGGCAATCCTCCCCATAACCTCATCATCAGGTTCCGTCTGCAGTAAGCTCTCGATGACAGTTTCGACAAGCGGCTTCTCTCTCGTTATTGATAAAAGCTGCTTCTGATTCAGGGTATGGGCTATCTTTTTCAAAGCAGCAGCAAGCTCCTGCTCATCAACCGGCTTGAGGATATACTCTGAAACATTGTAGCTTAAAGCTTGCTGAGCATACGAGAAATCAGGATATCCGCTTAATATAATGAACAGCGGCTGATGCTCCTTTTCCGTTTGCACCTTCCGGATCAGCTCCAGACCATCAAGCACAGGCATGCGTATATCCACAATGACCAGCTCCGGGGTTAGTTCTTCAATAAGAGCAAGCGCTTGCTCTCCATTCTCAGCTTCACCGCAGATTTCAAATTCCAGCGAACATTCATTCATGATCGTAATCAAGCCTTTTCGCACAAAAATTTCGTCATCCACAATCAGCACCTTATACAATATCCTTCCTCCTTCGATTTCATCTGGTTGTGTATTCATTTATTATGAAATGCATATATATTCTAGCTAATAATTCAAAAAAGCCTCGGCCTGTGACCTTCCCTTCCATTATGGAAGACACAGCTTCACAAGCCAAGACATTTTCATTCACGAGGGTGGCCGTCAGGCCATGTTAGTTGGGGACAGCCTCTTTATTGAACCAGGTTATTGCCGGTAATATCATTGTCAGCAGCAACGAAAACTAAACTATATATGACAATAGATGTCATTCCTATACTCTATAATGAAGCTGTATTCAACAAAGGAGGTAATCACGGAATGAGGAGTTTACAAGGGAAAATTGCTTTAGTAGCCGGAGCTACCAGGGGAGCTGGCCGGGGGATTGCTACCGAGCTAGGGGCAGCTGGCGCAACGGTATATGTGACAGGAAGATCAACGCTAGCCCAACGCTCCGAATATGACCGTCCTGAAACCATAGAAGAAACGGCTGAGCTCGTCACCAGGGCTGGCGGTCATGGAATCCCGGTTCAAGTCGATCATCTGGATCCTGTCCAGGTAGAGACATTGGTGAATCGCATTGAAGAGGAGCAAGGCAGGCTCGACATTCTCGTGAATGATATCTGGGGCGCGGAGAAGATCATCGAATGGAATGTCCCGTTGTGGGAGCATTCCCTAGAGAAGGGTCTGCGGATGTTACGGCTCGCTATTGACACCCACCTCATTACAAGCCATTTCGCGCTCCCTCTTCTGATTAAGAATAAGAATGGTCTGATTGTTGAGATGACGGATGGAATCGCTGAATATAATGCCACAAATTACCGGGTATCGATGTTCTATGATCAGGCCAAAACCTCCGTGACCCGTATGGCCTGGGCTCTTGCCCAGGAGCTTAAGCCCTATGGCTGTACAGCGGTGGCGCTCACGCCAGGCTGGCTTCGTTCAGAAATGATGCTCGAACACTATGGGGTACAAGAAGATAACTGGCGGGATGCTGCTGCCAAAGAGCCTCACTTCATCATCTCGGAATCCCCACGTTATGTAGGCCGGGCCGTCGCTGCGCTTGCTCAAGACCCCGAATTATCCAGATGGAACGGACGGTCCCTTTCAAGCGGGGAGCTGGCGCAAGTCTACGGGTACACAGACCTCGACGGCTCGCAGCCGGATTGCTGGCGTTATATGGTCGAGGTCGTAGATGCCGGTAAACCGGCGGATGCTGAAGGATACAGATAAAATGCAAAAACCCGGGCGCTGAAGGCGTCCGGGTCTCCTTAGATCATCCTGCCCTATACTGATTCTGAAACAGCAAATCATAAGCTTCATTCCGGTTAAACAGGTTCTCATGGGTATCGAAGGCTGCGACCCTGCCGGCTTGCAGAACCATTACTTTGTCGCAGTCCAGAATGGAAGATAGACGGTGAGCAATGGAGATCATGGTTTTCCCTGAGGAAAGGGACTTGAGTTCTGCAATGATGTCACTCTCGTTCTCGCTGTCCAGCGCACTTGTGCTTTCGTCAAAAATAATGATGTCCCTGTCCTGTAACAAAGCACGCGCAATCGATAACCGCTGTCTCTGGCCTCCGGAGAGCTTCACACCCTTCTCTCCAATAATCGTATCCAATTGATCCGGCAAGGTGACAATGAAATCATATATACTCGCCCTGCGGCAGCACTCTATCAATGCCGCGTCGGTTGCCCCGGCCTTGGCCAGCAACAGGTTGTCTCTGATCGACATATTGAACAGGACGGGTTCCTGCACAACAATACTCACTTTATCGGACACACTCTCACTGTTCACCGAAGAGATATCTGTGCCGCCAATGCTTACCGTTCCCTCTTGCGGTTCCAGCTGCCCTGTCAGCAGCTTGGCGATGGTGGATTTGCCGCTGCCGCTTTGACCAACGATCGCCAGATGCTCCCCCTTACCCACAGAGAATGATATACTCTCAAGCGCAAATGAATCGTTCCCCTCATAGGTGAATTTCAGCTGGTCAACATTGATATCTGTTCCTTCAATCTTCTTATAAGGCTTCTTAGCTGCTTCTATATTTAGAATCCCGATCACTTTACCGATACTCACCGAGTCATTCTTGAAGTTCATCATGGAATTACTAATGTTCTCGATGTATCCGAAGAACTGCCCGTAAAAGCTGATAAATACAAGCAGCACACCAACCTCCGAGTAGCCTTTGATGACAAATAATCCGCCGATAAAATAGATGAACAGCTGGGTAATGAAATTCTTGGTGAAGAACGAATAGGTAATCCCCAGATGCATATAGAGCTGGTTAAGAAACCAGACATGCCTGATCTTCTTATAATGTCCGTTTAATTCAGCAAATTGAGCATCTTCAAGGTTGTTGGTCTTGATATCCTTCCAGTTTTGAAAACTCGTGTGCAGGAAGGTCTCGTATTGAATTTGCAGTGCCCATAGTTCCTCTCCGGTATGCTTCGCTTTCCCTCCCAGAAAATTAACCGTTACCAAAGAGACCGGAACAAAAATAAAACTAATGAGTGCGATCCGCCAGTCATAGCACAGTAAAATCACTGCCAGTGCAAAAGCGTAAACAACAGCGTAGATAAAATCTAAGACATGCGTCTCGAAAAATTTTCCGGCAATTGTTGAATCGTTCTCAATCCGGCTTCTAACATCGCCAATACTATATTGGCTATAGTCAGCGTTATCGAGGCTGATGAGCTTTTTGAGCAGCTTATTCTTGATTCTCAGATCATATTTCAGGATTAACTGGTTGGAAAACTGCTTACTGACGGCAATCCCGGTTGTAGTAAGCAGGAAAACCACCAGATACCCGCCGATGATTAGCCAAAGCTCATTCAACTGCTTATCTACCAAAACGCGGTTAACCAATAACGAGTACAAGAACAGGGGGATCAGCCCGAATACTAAGCTCCATATCTTGAACATCCCCAGCGCAAGGAGCGGTTTTCGGATACCGTCTATATCCCGGGTTAAGGCCTTATAGGTGTCCCATCGTTTCATACTGCTTCCCCTCCTGCATACTGTTCACTGAATAAGTCTATGTATGTTGGATTGCTCGTAATCAGTACGTCGTGAGTATCGTAGCCTTTGACAACACCGTCTGCTAACACCGCGATTCTATCACAGCTCTGGATGGTGGAGAACCGGTGGGCGATGATGATCAGCGTCCGGTCCTGCGAAAGCTCACGCATTACTTTCCGGATCAGCGCTTCGTTCCGGCTGTCGAGGAAGGATGTAGCTTCGTCGAAGATCAGAATCCTCGGATTCTTGACTAATATCCTGGCGATTGCCAGACGCTGCTTCTGCCCGCCGGATAATTCCTGCCCGCCCGTCCCCAGCAGAGTGTCCAGCCCATCCGGGAAGGTCATGACCACATCATACAGAGCAGCTTTTTTAATCGCTTCCATTAAGGCTTCATCATTGTCCTTGCTGTTTGTAAATGAAAGATTGTAACGCAGGGTCTGATCATACAGAATCGTCTCCTGATGGACAATCCCCACCTGGCTCCGCAAGCTATGCAGGTTATAGTCATTAACGTTCACACCGTCGATCAGAAGCTCGCCGCTGTCCACGTGATATAGATTGTAGAGCAGGTTGCTCATCGTTGTTTTACCCGCTCCACTCCTACCGACAATACCGATCGTACTGCCTGCATCGACACAGAGATTGAACCCGTTCAGAACCTGTCTGTCTTCGCTGTATCCAAAGGTGACATTATTAAATTCAATCATGCCCTCTTTTATACGCTGCGGAGGCTGGTTTTCCTGGTAATCCTCTTCCTCCTCATTCAGAATATCCACGACTCGCTGCAGGGAGACGATTTGCCCCCAGACATCGGTAATTTTACCGTTAATGGAGCTGAAGTAATTCACGGCCATATTGAAATAGCTTATGGCGGCTACAAAGACGCCAAGCTGCATTTGGCCTTTCACAATGAAATAGGCGCAGATCATAAATATGAGCAATTGTGCGGCAAGCGTGATGAATGCATTCACCCTTTCTGTGGTCACTTCGATTCTTCCGTTTTCCACATTCATTTTATTAATGGCAGCCGTTTTGCTTAGATAAGTGTTTGTTACCTTTTTACCTGCGCTAAGGATTTTGACGTCCTGCAGATTCTTCACAATTTCGAATACATACGAGGATAGCTTCCCCTGCTCCGCCCGAAGCTTCTTGTTGACCTGTTGCGCTCTGGTCTTGAAAACTTTCGAGGCGAGAAACACGGTGGGAACCAGAACGACTGTAAACGCACCCAGCAGTACATTGTAGTAAAACATAAAACAGACAGCGAATAGGATATGCAGCAAGTTGGAGTATCCCCACAGTCCGCTCCAGAAGACGAGATTCATAATATCCGTAGCATCGTGGTTCATCCGGCTGATTAGATCCCCGCTGTACATCCCGGAGAGGTCTTTGCCTTTTTTATGTAATATCTTGTTGAACAGAGCCCGCCGGATATCGAAGACAAACCCCGTCATCAGCTGTGACGAAATAAGATTGTTTAACGTCGCAACGACAAACTGATTGAACAAGAGTATACCGGCATAGATCAGACATAGATTCAAGAAGGCACTCATGTCTTTATCATAAAAAGCGATATTGATCATCTTCCCGCCCAGGAACGGATAAATCAGGTTGACCATCGTCATCAATGTTGTGATCAGGAACCCGCATAGAAAAACCCATTTGTGCATCCGCATAAATTTCATGACCCATCGCCTTTTTGTCATAGACCCACGCAGCCCCTTCCATATATTCACAAAAGGTATTGTAGCACAAACGTTCGTATATGCGAATGATGATTTCCATTGCGGAACCATGACCAATTGATTAAAGATGTACCACGCAAAAAAAAGACACGAGTCCATTCGTGTCTTTTAGCTTTGAATTCCTGTAGCGGTAAGCGGTTAAGCCCCTTCAACCATATCCCGTTTGCGATATCCCATATAGCCCAATCCCATTAAGGCCATGCTAATCACTGTCATCGTAATAAAGACTACTCCATCAAACTTATCTACCGGCATCCGCGGAATCCAACTTTGAACGGCTGTACTAGAGAACCATTCCGGTAAATCCAGAATCCCGCCAAAGTAGTTCAAGGCGAAAGAATAACCAAGATAGGCATAAATAGCTTTGCCCAGTTTTGGTGCCCAGCCTAAAGTCAAAGCTGCTAGTCCGGTAAAGAACAACACAGACGGCAGGAAGTTATAGCCTGCAGCCAAGAAGTCCACTATATTCATGGATGAGCTGTCACCCATTGCAGAAATCGCTGTGCCCCCAAGACCGGCTGAAGCCAGCAGAACGCCCACTAATCCAGCAATAATTGCCATAATGACACTCGTCCAATAGAGCTGAGCCCGGGTCACTTTGGTTGAATATATCTGGCTCAAATGCAGTCGTGATTCTTCCGCAAACAGTTTATTAACGATGGCAATGGGTAAAATAGAAACCATTCCAATCATTACCATCATAATTGTTCCAGTAAACGATGCTTCGATTGAAACTCCTGCTATCGTAAACATTTGACTCATCATTTCATTGCTACTAAGGAAGGTCTGCATATCTCCATAAATCGAACCATAGGCGGCACCCATAATTACAAAGGCAATCAGCCAGCTAATGATAATGCCTTTGTTAAGCTTCATAAACAAGCCGGGTACGGACAACAATGACTTTTTTGCTGCCTCACGCCCTTCTCTTTCCGGTAAATATCCAGCCCCCATATCCCGGCCGCCCTCAAGGGCAAAAGCAAGAATCAATACAATGACACTGAAGGCTACGGCCAGAATTAGGGGAACCCAATTGTTGTCTGTAAATGGATAAGTCAGATAGGTCCAACCCATAGGATTGATCATTGAGAATTCAACATTCGATACATCCGTACCCGCACGAATAATGTAGAGTAGACCTACAATTCCCAGCGAAGAACCCGTTGCTCCGGAGGAGGTGGGCATAATTTGTGCCATAACTAATGCAATCACAGCTCCCAAAATACCAGCGATCCCGATGGATGCCCCAAACAAGAAGGATCCCCCGGCCGAAATCGTATCTGCACCAAAGCTAGTCATAACCCCGCCAATAAGGAGTGCCAATACAATATTGATAAGCACTACTTCGGCAATCACAGCAAACGAGTTAGCTTGACGGCCTACTTGAAAGGAGCGCACCAGTTCAGTAAGTCCGTACTCTTCTTCTTTACGGGTATGGCTCACAACATGCAAGGCAGCTATAATCATCGCAAACAAACCGCAGAATAACAACATTTCGTGCGCATACATTGCACCCAAGGTATAACCCGCTGCGGTATCAACCGGTGTCGGCCCAACCATTGAGATCATGGCGGGATTCTGCAAGGTCTCATACATCCCCTGCAAACCTTGCCCCTTGCCGATTTCTTCAAACGCCGGAACATAACCTGCTGAAAATAAACCCAGGCCTATAATCCAGATCATTATTTTTTTCCAATCACGTTTCAGATATAGCATGAATAGTACATTCCAGCGTGCAAATTTTTCTTTCATCGCATGTTCCTCCGTTCCAACTCTTAGACTTCATAATGCCGCATGAATAAGTCTTCCAGCGTTGGCGGTACAGCTTCAAACCTCTTCACACCCAATGTTGCCGCTCTAGTCAATATGTCATTGATATATTCATTATCCGCAGAGAATGTCGCCTGATTGCCTGTATGCTTAAAGTCATGGACACCGTTAACTGATGCCATCTCAACTACATCCCCCTCGGTTACGAGAGTCACTGTAGAACGGGTCAGGTGACGCAATTCATCCAATGTCCCGGTTTCAACAACCTTTCCTTGACGAATGATAACTACCTTATCTGCTAAACGTTCCACTTCACTCAAAATATGAGAGGATAATAAGATTGCTTTCCCTGTATGCTTAATTTTCTCAACCTCATCTTGGAAGACCGCTTCCATCAACGGGTCAAGACCAGAAGTCGGTTCATCGAAAATATACAAATCGGAGTCAACGGATAAAGCCGCAATCAAGCCAACCTTTTGCCGGTTCCCTTTTGAATAGCCTTTAGCCTTCTTCTTAGGATCGAGTTCAAAACGTTGAATCAAATAATCACGCTTCTCCTTGTCTCCTCCACCATGTAGCTTAATAAACAGATCAATAATTTCGCCGCCTGTTAAGGTGCCCCACAGAGCCACATCCCCTGGAACATAGGATATCCGCTTATGAATCTCCAGGCTATCCTTCCATACATCCTTGCCAAAGATCTTCACATCCCCGGCATCACGATTGATAATTCCCAGCAAAGTCCGAATCGTTGTTGACTTACCTGCGCCATTCGGCCCAATAAAGCCCACAACCTCCCCGGCATTTACTGTGAATGTCACATCATGCAGTGCCTTGAATTTCCCGAACTTTTTTTGCAGGCCTTGCACATTCACAATTTTATCCATAGCACTAAAACTCCTTTTAAACAGTTTTAGTAACGTGCTTTCCAGTCTAAAGCAAAGTTTCAGATTAATATGAACTATTAACAGCATTAAAGTTCATAATTTTCTAATTTACCCTTTGTTTTAAACCAAAGTTCATTTACATATTCAGTTATATCTCTTTTTATAGACCTAGTCAATTTAAAAATCGTTAGTTTAGAACTATTGCATGCTTGATAACCCATAACTATGGATATATAATATATAGGAAAGAAAAATATGAACTGAATCACCTCAAAACATTTTTTACTCACTTCAGATAGAAGGCAGGAATGATAAATGAATGGTTTCGAAAAGAGGACACAGGAGAAGAAAAATCAAGTATTAGAAGCAACCTTTAACTTAATGAATACAGATGCCGGTATAGAAAAAGTAACAATGGATGAGATTGCTGAAAATTCCAACGTTGGAAAAACAACGATTTTTAAATATTTCGGGAGTAAAGAAAATCTGATCCATGAGGTTTTTAAGTATTTTTTGAATAAAATGGGGGAAGTCGCCCGGGGAATCATGGCCGAAAATAAACCCTTCGAAGAGACCCTCATTGCCATGAGTCAAAACAAAATCCATTATCTGGACAAAATCAACAAAAAGTTTTATTTAGACCTGATGGATTACTTCACCAAGAAGGGGGATGATGGCTTATCTTTGCTGATGCAGCAATACGCTAAGGAAAGCTTTAATATCATGCTGGATTTATTCCACCGCGGACGTAAAGAAGGCAAGGTTGATCTGAAATATTCAGATGAATTTCTTTTGATTTATTTCCAGGCCTTAGTTGAAGGGATCTCCAGCCCTCATATCTACGACAAGATCATTCCTTATACCGCCCAATGGACGGAATTGATGATTAAAGGTATTGCACCAAGTCCCCCGTCCGGGTCAGCCTATAAATAAGACAAACCGCCAATCGGTATAATTAAAAACGCCGCTCAATTAAGAACTATTGGCACCGCTCAGGCCAGCAAGGCGCGGGCTACCTGGTCCACAATGCAATTGATGCCTGTCGGTCCATAGCAGCCGATCCATGTAGCGGCATCCACCGGGTATATATGCTGCCGTTCATCTGCATCCAGCAATCCCCGGACGTTCTGCTCGGTCACAGCTATGTCATCCTGCAGCATCTCGTTGCTTAGCCAAAAGTAGTGGCTGGCATGCACAGCCGGTAGCCTATCGACGGAAATATGATACGCCGTGTCGGAGGTATCTGCGACAAATAGCGGAGCAGGCAGACCCAGGTCCCGGTACAGCACGGCGCCCGTGCGGTGCGAAGCCGTATGTACCCGGACCAGTGACTCCCGCGGGCGGATCAGAGCCACGCTTTTGCCTGCCAGCACCGGGGCAAGCTCTTCTGAGAGCAATGCCGTGCGGCGAAGGTAATCGGCAATAATACGTTCCGCCTCGGCCCGCTTGCCCGTCAGTTCACCAAGCAGGCTCAGAATCGTCTGCCAGCTCTCATTGCGCCGAAACATGATAGTGGGAGCAATCCGGCTTAAGCGTTCATAATGCTGATCGTGCACCTCAGTACAGATAATCAAATCCGGCTGCAGCCGTTCCACAGCCTGCAGGTCCGGATACTCGTAGGTTCCGAGCATTTCCGTTGCCTTAAGCCTTTCCCTGATATATTGGGGGAATTTCAACACTGCACCGCCCAATCCTACACTTCCTGCGGGTGACAGCTCAAGGGCAAGCAAATGATCAGCATATTGGACATCGAGTACAGCGATACGCTGCGGAGAAGCAATGACGTTATATTCGCCCCGCATATGGCCGATCACGGGGTCCGGCAGCCCGGAATAAGCAGCGCCTGCACCGGGCCCTGAAGCGGCAGTCCGCCTGTAGAGCTGCGGGGGGACTCCATAATATTTCTTGAACGCCCTGCTGAAGTAATACATGTCGCGGTAGCCTGTTCTTTCAGCGATTTCGCCGATAGGAGCATCCGTATGACGCAGCATCCGCTCTGCGCTCTCCATCCGCAGCCGGATCACATATTCCATCGGGCCGAGCAGCTTCTCCTGCTTGAACCTCCGCTGCAGCTGTCTTGCACCGCATCCGGCAAGCGCAGCCAGCTCTTTAAGCTCCAGCTCCTGACGATAATGCCCCGCTATATAGGCAGCAACAACCTCCACCATGTCCGGCTCCCCGCCGCCCTGACCGCGTTCATGCTCCATAATAAGCTCGTACAGCATTCCTTGCAGTAGCGCATTGGCATGGAACCGTTCCAGCCCTTCTCCCCGGCTCCATTTGGCTGCGAGCTTGTCTGCTGTCTGATGCAGTTCTGCCGGATGCGCGGGATGATGAACAAACGAAGTGCGCAGCGGGTGGCTCTGCTGCGGGAACAGTACACGGGCCGCTCCCGCCATTGGAACAGCCTTGTAGATAATAACGGTATAATGAATGTTCTCCGGTCCGGCAGTCATCGTAAATGCCGACCCCTTGACAGCGTGGCAGACAAAAGAGGCCTGGATATGGCGAACCTCGCCATTGATCACAAGCCTCCCTTCCCCGCCGCCTGCCAGTAACAACAGATTGGCTGACAATTTCGTTTCGCTCAGAACACCGCCGGGCGGCAAAGTACCGCTGCGTACGTTAAGCGTCTTGATCGCCGTATCACTCCATAAACTTGCCTGCTCCTGCAGCGGCATTTCTCTCATCTCCTGACAATAGCATCCTCTGCTAAACGGACGTGCTTGTTGTCATTTTAATTGAGATTCATTCTCATTGTCAATTTTCGGGCATTTCCTGCAATACTCCCCTGACATCCGGGAATAGAAGCAGCAGGTGATGCGTTTGTTCTTCGCCGCCGGAATCTCGTCCTTGTTCTCTATGAACGGGGTAAACGGATTGCGTCTTGTACCAAACAACTTCCCGGGGGCCGTCCGGGTCAGAAAAGCAAAATCGGCTTGCAGCCGCTGCCTGTCTTGCCCGGATTCCTCAGCTCCAGGAGAATATAGCGGGGCAATGCGCACCATAATATTCTCCCAAAGCACCGCCATCGGGACGGGTCCTATGGCGGCAAGCGTCTGCAGCAGCGGGGCAAGCCGAACCGCAAAATTCTCCTCTATAACCGCCTCCCGCCACGCTTCCCTGTCTTCCGGTGGTGATGCTGATCGAACCCCGCTCACCGCCAGGAAAGGAAACTGCGTATCCCCTTTAAACTCAGGGGAAGCCGGATGATAGAGGAAGCTATTGTCCAGCGGGAAGGAGACCTCCCGGTTATGAAAGGTCATCGCAGTCAGCAACGGCGCGATCCACAGATAGCCGATCCGCTTAGCCAGCATGGAAGCCGCAACCTGCATGTCCGGCGCGCCAATATAATCCTTAAGCCAGCTTACATACTCGCGGCATGCCGCTTCTTCCTGCAGCTGGCCCAGAGCAAGGGTGCGGACGCTGTCTTTAGGCGGACCGCCCATCCACAGGCGGTATTCCTCCGCCATGTCCTTCCATGAGGCCGACGACAGATAGTTGTCCATTTCAATGCGTTCCCAGCAGTGCTTCCGAGGCCTGATCTACAATAATATTGAGCGCAATAGGGCCATAGTAAGCGATCCAGAGCGTTGAATTCACGTCATAGGCACGGTTATTCTTGACGGCATCAAGCGATTTCCAGACCGGACTGCCCGCCAGAGCCTCTGCCTCTTTGGCGAACAAATCATCCGACAGCAGGAAATAATGATCAGCTCCGACATCAGCAACTGTCTCCATCGAAATTTCAACGGAGGTGTCATCTTTAATCTCCTGAACGAAGGCCGGGACATTTAACCCCAAATCCTCATAAAGAATACTTCCGGTCCGGTGTTCGGGACCATGTACACGGATACCCTCCGGTCTCGGACGAATCAGCGCTATGGTTTCATCGCCCAGCTTCGCCGCCAGCTGCTCCCGCAGTCCGGTGATTTTGTCCCCGTAAGCCTGCCGCACCAACTCTGCCTCCGCCTGCTTACCTGTTATCGTACCGATGACAGCCAGCGTATCCCGCCAATCCTCGTAGAAATCGAGCACCACTGTAGGCGCAATTTGGCTGACGCTGTCATATACCTCCTCCTGAAAGTCGGTCATCAATATAAGATCCGGATTCAGCGCCACAATTGCCTCAAGATTGGGCTCATCCCGTGTGCCAAGGACCTTCACATCCCCCAATTGGGCGTTTAAATATTCCGGAAATTCATCCTTCGTCCCAGCCACAACGCTGCCCGCCGGGCGCTCACCCACTGCTATCAATTGATCGACGAATTTCACATCAAGCGCAGCAATCACCTTCGGCTTCTCCGTCAGTGTATATTCGCCCTTCAGGTGTGAGATCGTTACCGGAAAAGCTGCAGCAGCCTGCGCCTCCGGCGACGACTGAGCCTCTGTATCCAGTGGCGCAGACGGCTCGGCTGAGGCTGAAGCTACAGCCGACGGCTGTGCGGCTGTGCCTCCATTAGTGTCTCCTCCAGTGCCGCATGCCGTCAGCACAAGTAACAGTGCCAGCATCCATACCAATAATAGTCCTGATTTCTGAGCGGCGTATATCCTGCTGCCGGTTGTCTGCCTCTTTGCTGCCTTCATGCTGACTCCCCCTTTTATGTGATAATGATTTTCATTATCATATTTGTAAAGTGAGTATAATCGATCTGCCTGCTCCGTTTCCATGTACTTTTGCGACATTGCAGCCGGATTAATGCGACATTGTGTTTCATAGCAGCCCGGATATCCAATCTCTGCTCACTTCGTAAGACAATCGTAATACTTAGCTTAGAGAATCGTAAGCTCTCTTGCTTATGCTGTTCCATGTAATCCAAAAAAACGATGGAGCGTGATAAGCATGGGTAAAAGTAAATCAGGCAAAATGGTAATGATGACAGCGGTATTGGTGCTCTCTCTGGCGGTGTCTGGAATAGCCGGTGCGGCGGCAGGAATCACAACGATGAAAAAAGACGGCATGGAGCTTATGAACTTAAGACAGGCGGCCGGGATGTACGGCTACAGCATCGAGTGGAACAGCAAGGACCGCTCTGTATCCCTGGTATACATGGACAAGATGATGGACGACAGCAAGATGATGGATGACGGCGAGATGATGGACGACGGCAAGATGATGGACGACGGCGAGATGATGGATGACGGTATGAAGCCGGCGGGCAAGATGATCAAGGTATGGATTGGATCGAAAAAGATTATGGTCGACGGAAAGAACGTTAACCTGAATATGGCCCCTGCTCTCTACGATGGCAGTACCTATGTGGTGAATACGGTGATTGCTGATTACATGAAGCCTGCCAAGGCTATGAAATAAGACGGACCGAGCCTTACCATCACCATATGATATGATGGATTCAAATGTATTTTTCCGGATATGGGGTGGGTTAGTGTGAATGAACGAGTGCTGGTCGCTGATGACGATTCAAATATTACCGATGTGTGCCGGAGGTATCTCGAACGGGAAGGTTATCTGGTGATAACCGCCAAAGACGGACTAGAGGCGCTAGAGCTATGGCGCAGTCAGACTCCCAGCCTGATTGTGCTCGATCTGATGATGCCGCATAAGAATGGCTGGGAAGTGTGCAACGAGATCCGGCAATCAGAAGATATCCCGATCATTATGCTGACCGCCCGGGGTGAGGAACAGGATCGTCTGATGGGGCTGACGATGGGTGCGGATGATTATTTAACCAAGCCCTTCAGTCCAAGAGAACTCGTTCTGCGTGTGCAGGCGATCCTGCGCAGAATGAGATATGTCCAAGTATCGCCTGTTACCGCCGCTGAACACACCATTAAGTACGAGGGACTGACCATCGATGTCGGGAAGCGTACCGTGGAGATCAGCGGACAGGCGATTGACTTGACGGTTACAGAGTTCGAGATGCTGTATTTGCTGGCCGGCCATCCGGGTCAGGTGTTCTCCCGGACACAGATTCTGAGCAAGATCTGGGATTTCAGCTATGAAGGAGATACGACTACAGTTACCGTGCATATCCGGAGATTAAGGGAGAAGATCGAACAGACTCCCTCCGACCCGAAATATATCAAGACGGTCTGGGGAATAGGCTATAAGTTTGCGGGGGATGGCATCTAATGAAACTGCGTACGTATTTATTGTTGTCCAGCCTCACGGGAATTGGAGTATTGCTCATCTGTTTATTTGTCAGCTACTCCAAAATGCTGCTCACCATCAATCAATTCTATTGGTTGTCCGGTATAACGGCCGGGGTAGGCTTGTTCTCCTTCATCCTGCAGCATTTGCTGACAAGGCCGTTAGAGAAATCCATTGCACGGATTACACAGCAGACTGTGCGAATTGCCGAAGGGGATTTCCATACCGAAGTCCCCTTAATCGGCCCGCAAGAATTCAAGCTTCTGGCACAGCAATTCAATGTAATGAGCTTCAAGCTGAAGGAAAGCTTCGACCATCTGCACCATTCTGAATCCGCACGGCGGGAACTGATTGCGAATGTCTCCCACGATCTGCGGACACCCTTGGCCTCCATTCAATCGTTTGTTGAAGCACTGGAGGATGATGTCATTAAGGACGAAGTAACCTTTCAACGATATCTGAATACCATCCGGCTGGAGACGAAGCGGCTTGCGGGGCTGATCCATGATTTATTTGAATTATCCAGTCTGGAAGCCAACGGCGAAATCTTCAACCCGCTGCCTTGCCATGCCGATGAGCTGCTGATTAGTACTCTGGAGAGCTTCTCGTTCCACCTCACGGAGAAGAAGCTGAACGTGGAGATTGAGCTGCCGGATAAATTACCTGCCGCTCTGATGATGCCTGCGCAGATTAAGCGGGTCCTGTCCAATTTATTGCAGAATGCCATTCAGCATTCCCCAGTGGAAGGAAAGATCGTTCTGGCTGCCACTGAGGAGGGTCCATACCTGCGAATCTCAGTGACCGATGAAGGTCAGGGAATTGAAGCGGAGGAGACCGCACGTATATTTGAACGGTTCTACCGGATTGATAAATCACGCAGCAAGAACAATGGAGGCGCCGGTCTAGGCCTCGCCATCGCACAATCGATTGTTGAGCTTCACGGCGGCGATATTGGGGTGCACAGTGTTCAGGGAGCAGGCAGCTGCTTCTGGTTCACCGTCCCCATCTATACCAGCCGATAAGCCTTAGCGTCACGGTAAATAGCATTTATTAAGGTGGTGACAGATTTGGCCGGTGATTCTATATTTCTGTTCGGCGTATTCGGCGCAGGGCTGTTATCGTTTTTTGCACCATGTATTCTGCCGTTGCTTCCGGTATATGTGTCTTATCTGTCTGGCGGTATAGCGGATGGCGCGAATCAGGGAGTGGCTGACACCCGCTCCTTCCGGTTTCGTTCCAGTTTCATGATGCGGACGTTGTTGTTTGTTCTTGGACTCTCTGTAGTCTTCATCTTACTTGGTTTCGGTTCCGGCATCCTTGGCAATATCATATCCAGCCCGAGATTCATTGCCATCTGCGGAGCCATCGTTATCTTGTTCGGGATCTATCAGACAGGCCTCATCAAGTTATCTTGGCTGGAACGGGAAAAAAAACTATCCAGCAATCGTGTGACCAAAGGCGGATATATAGGCGCCTTCCTGCTCGGTCTGACGTTCAGCTTCGGCTGGACTCCCTGCATCGGCCCGGTACTCGCAGGCATTCTCAGCATCGCTGCCGGTGAAGGCTCTCCTGCTTATGGAGGCTTCCTCATGTTCCTGTATACGCTCGGTCTAGCTATCCCCTTCCTGATCATGTCCGTGTTCTCGGAGGTTCTAGTGAAGCGGATTCGCCGCTTGTACAGATTCATGGGAGGAATCAAAATCGCGTCCGGCTGTATGCTGATTATAATGGGACTGCTGCTGATGACAGACCGGCTGAACACGATTGTCGGCTGGATTCAATAAATCGCTAGGAGGGTTAGCTATGAGGCGTGCGTGGAAATGGATGGGATATGTCCTGGTGATTGGCGGAATGCTGTCGCTCCTGATGGCCTGTGGTACGAAACCGGACGCACCCGCCGGCAATACCGGCTCCCCCGCTGCAATGGACAAAGGAAAGCCTGCACCTGATTTTGCATTACAGGATCTGAAGGGAAACTCTCTTCAACTGTCGGATCTACAGGGTAAGAAAGTGTATGTGAAATATTGGGCTTCCTGGTGTTCCATCTGTCTGGCCGGACTTGAGGACCTCAATACCTTGGCCGGGCAAGAGAATGATTTCCAGGTGGTCACGATCGTTACACCGGATGCCAAGGGAGAAAAGTCTTCCAAGGAATTTACAGAGTGGTTCAAGAGACAGTCTTATGATAACTTAACCGTACTTTTGGATGAGGATGGGGTATGGGCCAAGAAATTTGAAGTCAGGGCATTCCCTACCTCCTATTATATTGATGCAGACGGAAATCTAGTGAAATCACTCCCGGGTCATGCTTCCAATGAGCAAATTATCGAGACCTTCGGGGGAATGATGTAAGGAAGGAGGAATACTCATGAAACGTACCTTATGGGGCTTATGCCTGCTTACCATGGCTATCGTACTATCTGCTTGTGGAAACAATGCGGAGAGCCGGACCGCTTCTTCGGCGCCGGTCCGGGCCGTGAAGACCACCACCATCGCCGATAAGGATCTGCACAATCTGTACCTCGCAGGCGGCTGCTTCTGGGGGGTGGAGGCCTATATGTCCCGCATTCAGGGAGTTCAGGATGTAACCTCTGGTTATGCCAACGGGGAAGGCGAGAATCCGGCCTATGAAGATGTCATTCGCGGGCACCGGGGGTTCGCGGAGACCGTTCATGTGAAATATGATCCGAAGCAAGTGACGCTGCAGCAATTGCTGGAGTCTTATTTCAAAGTGGTTGATCCTACCAGCCTGAATAAGCAAGGCAATGACAGAGGCGTTCAATATCGGACAGGAATCTATTATTCGTCCCCAGAGGATGCAGCCATCATTCAGCAGGCCGTAGATCAGGAGCAGACGAACTATGATAAGCCGATCGTAACGGAAGTTCTGCCTCTGAAGAACTATTATCTGGCCGAGGAGTACCATCAGGATTATCTGGAGAAGAACCCGAACGGATACTGCCACATTGACTTAAGTATTCTGGATGAGCAAGCGGTTGTGATTGATCCTGCCCAATACCCCCGCCCCTCCGATGAACAATTGAAAGAACAATTAACCGCTGAACAGTATGCGGTCGCAGTCAATAATGATACCGAACATGCCTTCAGCAACGAATATTGGGATAACTACGAACCCGGTCTGTATGTCGATATCACGACAGGAGAGCCCTTATTCACCAGCAAGGATAAATACGATTCCGGTTGCGGATGGCCCAGCTTCACGAAGCCCATTACCCCGGAGGTGGTAACCTACACCACGGACACCAGCTTCGGCATGGAACGCACCGAGGTCCGCAGCCAATCCGGCGATATCCACCTGGGTCATGTGTTCGATGACGGCCCCGAAGACCGCGGCGGCAAACGCTACTGCATCAACAGCGCCTCCATCCGCTTCATCCCCCTGGACCAGATGGAAACGGAGCATTACGGGTATTTGCTCAGGCTGGTGGAGTAGACTAGTGGAATAGTGAAGATACAGGAGTTTCTCATAACAAGATCGCCCTCCATCCGCTCAAGAGAGCTGTGTGGAGGGCGATCTTGTTGTTTGTTACTTAACCCCAATATTGCCGGGCAATCTCTTGTCCCTGTCTAATCTTCGCCCACTGCTCATCTTCCGTTAATTCATTACCGCCATCGCAGGACGCGAACCCGCATTGATGGGACAGTAACAATCTGTCCTTATCAATAATTTTCGCTGCTTCATCAAGCATTTGAACTACACGGGCCTCATCGTCAAGCGTATTCGTTTTGGAAGACAGCAATCCCAGTACAATCTCCGTCTCCGGTCTATCTTTGAACACCGCTAGCGCCTCAAGAGAGCCTGCACGGTCATCATCCCATTCCAGGAAGAAGCGGTCGTACTTCAGCTGCTTGAGGAACAGATTCGCAATCTTGGCATACGAGCCGCCGCCCATATTACGGGAATCATAGTTGCCGCGGCAGTTATGCGTCCACATGAGGAGGCCCAAGCTATGGCCGTAATCAATGATTGTATTGTTAATGTCAATGAATTCTGCCGCCAGACCCTGTACTTCCTCATGATTGATTTTCTCGCCGGTAAATGGAGAGTTCGGGTTATCATCGGCAAATAACTCCCATAAGCAATCGTCGAATTGCAGAATACGTCCGCCAGCCGCAGCAAATTCCTCTACAAACTCCTTATACGCTTGGACCAGGCCCTCTTTCAGTCCCTGTCTGTCCTTGTACACTTGTGTACTGCCAATGTTATCCGACCAGGATAGCTCACCATAAATATGGGACGGCGAAGGGACGCACAGCTTGGTCTCACGGTCACCGGCAAGAGCTTGAAGCTTCTTATAGGCATGAATGAAATGATGGTTCTTTCCGCCCAATTCACCTGTAATGCGCAGACCGATATCTTTTCTAGTCTCGTATTTGGAGGCTCCATCTATATCTCTGAAGAAATATCCATGATCCGCGATATAGCGGTCAACCCCCTGGAAGCCCCAGACGAAGTCCAGATGCCACATCGACTTGGAATATTCCCCATCCGTAAGAATGGACAACCCGTTGTCTCTTTCTTTATCCACTACAGCCTGAATGGCCTCCGCTTCACACTGCTCATACCCCTGAAAGTCCTGGTAAAAGGGATACTGGATATCATCACGGTGTTCAATCTGCTGTTTATATTCTAATAGCTCCGCCGGACGCAGCAGGCTGCCTACGATTTGAAATCTATTGCACATATATAGTCCTCCTCTATTCTCACATATCTCTTTCTTTTGTGTCTAAATTCTAGCACGGAGGGCTTAGAGGTACGTAACACTTAAAAGTGATATCTGGCTATAGTCAAAAGGTATAATAAGGATCTGGTTTTGTAGTGACCGTACCTTTACCCCTCCGTGCCGACACAAATAGACTTTTGCCGGTGTGAATTCTAATTGAAAGCCTATCTGTAATTTGCTAATATTAATGACTGATTGGATTTTCTAGGACTAATGACTCATGATGATTAAAGAGGTGAACAGATGCTTCGGGCGATAATTGTCGATGATGAACGGCTTTCACTTAATCAGCTCAGCTGGGTTCTGTCCGAGAGTGGAGAGGTCGAGATCTGCCAGACCTTCCGGAATCCGTTGAAGGCCTATGAATATGCCAGGGACAACCCTATCGATATTGCTTTTCTGGATATTTCCATGCCGGAGGTAAGCGGGATGAAGTTGTCCCGGCAGCTCCATGAGCTATATGATGCTATGGACGTGGTATTCGTTACCGGCTATGAGGAATATGCGCTTCAGGCGTTCGACGCCAGCGCGACTGACTATCTGCTGAAGCCGGTTTCTGCCGAACGGGTGAGACAGACTCTGGATAAAATAAGGCGGCGGCCGCGGCGGCAAGAGGTGGAGCCTGTGCTGGAGGTATGCATGTTTGACGGCTTTAAGCTGATGCACCCCGGACCGGACAGGAAGCCACTCAAGCTGAGGAGCCCCAAGACGGAGGAACTGTTCGCTTATCTCCTGTACAAACGCTCAGTCAGCCGTGACGAGATTATGGACACCCTGTGGAGCGGGTTTGAGTCCGGGAAGGCAAGCAACAACCTGAATAGCAATCTGTATTATATCCGCAAAGCTATCAGTGAAAGCGGGCTTAAGATATGCCTGCTGCCTGACCGGAATGAGGTACAGATCGTGGAGAATTCCCTGTCCTGTGACCTGTATGCATTCGAGCGTTTGCTGAGAGAAATCAGAATGAACCGGGACGGACATAAGGAATTACTGAAACAGGCAGCAGCTTTGTATACCGGACCTTTTCTTAAGGGTAAAACCTACGAATGGGCCAGCACCAAGGCGCGCCGCCTGGAGCAGGATTATATAGAGCTGCAAGAGTTGGCCGCCCGTAACTATCTCGAGCAGCATCAGATGGAGCAGGCATTGCAGGCATATGATGAAATTCTCCGGATCGATGCCCTGCGCGAGGATATCGCCGGGCAGACCCTGCGGCTGTTGATCGGACTCGGAAGAACAAGCGAGGCCATCCGGCGGTACCGCAAGCTGGAGGAAGTCCTGCTGCAGGAGCTGGGAACACAGCCGGGCACCCCCATCCGAGAGATGATGCATAGATTGAACAGGTAAGCAGAAAGTTTAAATAAGCAGACAAAAGCCGATTGCCCTGAAACAGGCAACCGGCTTTTTAGATTAGGATGAGACTAACGGATAATCTCGATCCGTTTGTCTTGCGGGAACCACATGACATAAGCTCCTAAAGCTTCCGAAACGTAGCGCAGCGGCACCATAATTCTGCCGTCAATCGCCTGCGCAGGTACGTCCATGCCTTCAATCAATTCTCCCAAAGTCATGGTCAGCACTTTACCGTCAAGCGTAATGGTCGCTGTTTTGGTTGCGTGGTCCCACTTGACTTCAGCGCCCAAAGCTTCCGCTACAGCCCGGATCGGCACCAGGGTTCTTTGCTCCTGGATAACAGGCGGCACATCGTTTTGCTTAGCAAGTGCTCCAATGGAATACTCTTTGCTGTCAACCTTGAACGTAATCTTGGTGACCGAATCAGCCTTAACGATGCTGTACAAGCTGAAGCTGTCCGTATAGAACTCAAAGCTATTCGTTGCCGGGTTATAGACCCCGCCAAGCTTGATCGTCTTATACGTGCCGTCTGCCTGAGGTACGAATCGAACCGCTGTCAAATTCGTTGTATCCCCGGTCAATCCCAGCTCCTTCAAGTTAATCGTGACTTTGACCGGTTCAGCGAAGCTCTTGATTCTCGTGCTGGTGCCATTCGAATAATTCAGCTGGGCAATCAGGTCGAGTACCTTCCCGCCGAGCGGGTGCAAGCCCGCCTGATCCAGCTTGGCTCCTGCCAACACCTCATCGGTTTTGGACTTCTCTGTCATAAGTATTCCTAACTCCAGGGAAGCACCTAATCCTAGTTTGAGCTCCGGTACGTTCAAGCCATTCTTACCAAAATAAATTACACCAAGCGTAGATTCAAGAATAACCGGCTTCGCAGCCTTCATGATCTCTTGAACCTCAGACGCAGCTGTTTTTACCGTGCCTTGTCCCGTTTCAACCGTGTTCAGTCCATCTGTAATTTGGATAGACGGCTGTACCACCCCAGGCTGCGTAGCCGCCGGAGGTGTATAGGAATTAACGGGCGGTGTATACGAATCAACTGGTGCAGTCTTGATTACAGCTGCCCGGAAGGCAGTATAAGCCGCTGTTAACTGCTCATTGGCCTTGTCAATCTCTGCTTGTGTTGCCGCCGTACGGATGACATTTTCCGCCGCCATAATTGCGGCTTGCAGGATTGCTTTGGAACCCGCCGGATATTGGCCTACGCCGTTGCCCTCAGTGCTTTCATTTAAAAGAGTGGTCGCTTCAGTAATTTGGGCTTGAATCTCTCCAGCATTTCCAGCTTGAATGACTGCCGCCTCAAAGGCTGCCACCGCTGCTTCCAACGTTGCTTTGGCTGTATCAATCTGCGCTTGCGTCGCTGGATGTTCCAGCACTTCCTTGGCTGCCTGGATGGCTGCTTTTAACACGTCGACTGATTCTGACGGATATTCACCTACGCCTTCGCCTACTGGCACATCGACCAGCATTGCTTCTGCTTCGGTCACTACCGCGCCAGCTTCTTCGCTGCTGCCTTCTTTATTCACCGCTGCTTCAAATGTCTTTATTGCTGCTTCCAACGTTGCTTTGGCTTCGTCAATCTGCGCCTGGGTTGCCGGGTGTTCAAACACTTCTTTCGCTGCCTTGATGGCTGCTTTCAACACGTCAACCGCTTCAGACGGATATTGTCCTACGCCTTCCCCTACTGGTACATCAACCAGCAACGCTTCTGCTTCGGTCACTACCGCTCCAGCTTCTTCGCTGCTGCCTTCTTTATTCACTGCAGCTTCAAATGCGGTAATTGCCGCCTCCAACGTTGCTTTGGCTGTATCAATCTGCGCTTGCGTCGCTGGATGTTCCAGCACTTCCTTGGCTGCTGCAATCGCAGCTTCCAGTGCGGTTTTGGCTGACAGCGGATATTCGCCTACGCCTTCACCTACAACGCTGTCTTTCAGTAACGTCCCCGCTTCAGTCACTACCGCGTCAGCTTCTTCAGTGTCGCCAGCCTGTATCTGTGCCTTCTTAAACACATCAACCGCGTCTACAAGGGCTTGGTAAGCAGCATCAAGCTTCACTTGAGAAGATGGTTTATCGACCACAATAACCGCTGCATCAAATGCTGCCTCCAATGCTGCTATTGCTTCAGCCGGATATTGTCCTACTGCGGTTCCTGCTTTGCTGGCCTCCAAAAGACTGCCTACCTCATGAATTTTATCGAGAGCTTTCGAGTTATCCCCAGCTAGAATTATTTTAGCTATGAAAATATCTGCCGCATCTACCAGTTCCTCATAAGCCTGATCAATCTCATGCTGGGTAGCCGGTTCGCTGATCACATTCGATGCTGCCGTAACCGCTGCCTGCAAAATCGCTTTTGAACCTGCCGGATATTCTCCTACGTCATCACCTTCTTTGCTGTTGCCCAGAAGAGTGTTCAATTCCGTAATGACCGATTGAAGTTTTGTGCTGTCCCCGGCACGAACTACAGATTGCTGAAAATCTTCAACCGCATCCGCAAGTGTTTGGAGTGCTTCCTCTATTTCTTCTTGAGTTGACGGCCCGCCTGCTACTACGTTTGCCGCCTCAATGGCTGTCATGAACAACGCTTTGACTTCCGGCCAATATTGTCCTGCACCGTAGCCCTCCGGGCTAATTTCATAAAGTGTCGTTGACTCCGATATCGCCGCTAGAAGCGGGGCATACTCGCCTTCCTGAATCTTAGCATTTTCGAAAGCTACGATTGCTTGTACTAAATCATGATAGGCATCATCAATCTGTTGTTGGGTCCCGGGGGAAACAATCAGAGTCTCAGCAGCTTCAACAGCCTTATCCAAAGCATCGAAGGCTTCTGACGGATACTCTCCAGGGCGGTCACCCTCTACGCTATAACTCAAAAGATTTCTCGCTGCTACAATTTTGAGTTGGAGCTCTGTGCTGTTTCCTTTCTTGATCACCGCAGCTTCAAAAGCTGCAACTGCGTTGTTCAGAGTTAGGATAGCCGTATCAATAGCTGCTTGAGTCGCTTCTTCGTTAGCCAAAGTTTCTGCATCTGTAATCGCGGATGCCAGTAAGTCCATGGCTTCTAGCGGATATTCTCCTACAGCATTTCCTTCTGTACTTCCCTCCAAAAGGATTTTCACCTCAGTAATTGCGGCTTGTAGTGCTGTATTGTCTCCAGCCTTAATTACAGAGGCCTTAAAATCCGCCAATGCATCATTCACAGAAGTTAAGGCTTCATCAACTTCCATTTGTGTAACAAATAGGTTCGTTAACGTAGCAAATGCCTTATCTATGAAGCCACGCAAGGTATCCTTCGAACCTGCCGGATATTGTCCAACTTTAGTACCTTCTACACTGGCGTTCAAAAAACTTTCGGCTGCAGCAATTTTATCTTGAAGCGGTTTTTTATCGGGACCGGTAATCTTCGCATCAAGGAAAGTTTGTACTGCATCCACCAAGACTCTGTATGCCTCATCAATTTCCGCTTGAGTTGAAGAATTCATAATTATTAGTTCTGCTTCTCCAATAGCTTGATCCAGCATGGTGAATATTAACGGCGGATATTGTCCAGGTTCATTACCTGGTTGACTATGCTGTAAAAGATTCGAAGCTTCATCAGCTTTGGCCTTGAGTGCCGCCGCATCTCCTCTTTTATTTTCAGCATTCTTAAAGGTTGTGATTGCGGCATTCAATGCTTGGTAGGCGGCATCCAGCTCAGCTTCTGTGGAGGAGTTGTTCAACCCTTCATTAGCGGTATAAATAGCAGCTCCCAACGCGTCTTTTGCCTCAGCTGGATATTGACCTACGTATGGCCCTACGTCAGCATAGTCCCATAACCGTTGCGCTTCGTTAATTTTCGCCTGAAGCAGCTCTGTTTTATCCGGCTCGGGATTTTTTGCAGCAAGGAATTCTTGCATCCCATTTGATAAAGCTATATAAGCCTCATCAATTTTCTTTTGCGTTGTTGTATAACGGATCGCTTCTTCAGCTACTGAAATAGCATCAAGGAAGGCCGAATAGGCTTGTTCAGGATATTGTCCAGGTTCCTCGCCCACTTTACTCTCAATAAAAAGGTCCCAGGCTTCATCAATTTTAACCTGAAGCCGTGCAGGATCGCCTGCTTTGATTTGTGCAGCGCTGTATACCTTTATCGCATAAGATAAACTTTGGTAGGCATTATCAATTTCTTCTTGAGGGGGTGCTGGGTTGTTTAGGACACCCTCTACTGACAAAATGGCTGTAAATAAAGCTTCTTTTGCATGTTGCGGGTATTGTCCAACCCCTTCGCCTCTTGTATCATCCCAATAAAGAATAATCGCTTCGTCATATTTGTCCATAAGGTCCGAGCGACTCGCTCCCTTGATGGCATCAGCCTTAAATGCTGATATGGAACCCAGCAAATCTTGATAGGCAGCATCAATTTGAGCCTGGGTTGTAGCTGTATCTTTAGCCTGAGATGCAGCTTCGATGGCTGTATTAAATGCATCCATCACTTCTCCCGGGTATTCCCCAAAGCCGTTGCCAGCTACTGAAAAGGAATATAAGTCCTTCGCTTCATTAATCTTAGCAACTAAATTAGTTATATCTAACTCAGGCTCTCCCGATCCGTTGTCCGGGGCATCCGCCAGCTTAACCGTCAAGGCTCCCTCCAACGAGTTCATGTCAATAACCTGAGGATATTGCAGGAATCCCTCATTTTCATCTAACATCGTGAAGAAATAAGTCATTTCATAGGCATTGGAATCTCTCATCTTACTGGAGACCTTATCCGTAATGTCTGCAGAAAACACTGAACTATTGCCTTCCCGGGTCAGATTGACAATGTCCCCCCCTACCATACCAGAGGCATTCTTATAAAATGTTCTTATCTGTACATTGTGAATACCGTCATCCAGTGCCGTTGCACTTATGATGAGATGATTAAGATCACTTGTATCCAGCAGCGTATGGGCTATTCTTGGCTGCGCCGGTTGCGGATTACCCCCACCTGAATTCACAGTCATAGTATGAATAGTATAGAAATCATCCGGCAATACAGCTTTGATGGTAATCGTTCCAGCTGGTGCGCCTTGATCAATGAGCAGTGTATTGCCCACGATCCGCTTGCCTACCGGACTATCTTCCACAATTGATAATTGAACAGATTGTGGACTATACGCCAACATCCCATTCATAGAGGTAACAATGATCTCTGCCTCATACGATTCATTCGTAACATCAATAGTATCCTCCAGGTCTGTCAAACCAGAAGGCGTCTGCTTCACTATATTTGCATCCTCTTTCAACACCAGATCAGCCGCATGTATCAAGCTCGTCGGTATGATCATGGCAAACACTAGTAACAAGGCGATTATCCGTTTAAATCTCAATGCCTTTTCCTCCATTATTTTCATTTTTTCTACATCGATTTATTCTACACGACAGCGCTAAACGTAGAATAAACAAGAAAACCGCCACGAATGGTGGCGGCATGAAGTAATAGAGTACTTACGAATCCTTATTGAAGTTCTAAAGACGTCATTATAAAAACGCACCAAAATACAACTCTACCGCCTCCTGCGAATAACCGTCATCCCCCTGCCACTCCGCCATAGAGTTATAATCAGAACTCCCGCCTCTGCGCTTCCGGGGTGTGTCCCGCGGTACCAGCAATCCGGCATAGCCCCAGATCTCCATGATTACATCCCGCTCATTCTTGCTCGAAGGAACCACGTCCTTCCACCGCTTCTCCAGCATCCGCGCACTCTCATGGTTCGCACAATCCCGTATCGCTTCGAGCATCCCGGAGAGTATGGCAGTATCCTCGGCGGTGACCTCGAAGCCATCTTCTTTACTGAATAATTCAAGGTCCATCCAGCAGTATAAAAGCCAGTTCAGACGAATCCCGCCCCACTTCACCCGTTCGAAATTCTGCACATTCAAGTCCTCATTCATATATTCCCGGTCAGACATTAATCTGCGAAAGTTACAATCCCCGCAGCTGCTATAATTGGGCCGTACAACACTCCGCTGCTCATAGGTATGCACAGGTACACCAGAAGTCAGGACCCAGCTCGAAAGGGCGCTCCGCAAATGGACCTTCTTCGTCGACAGACTGTGCAGGAACGCAGCGGCTACCCGCTCCTTAGTAATCGTCTGGTGCAGCTCATGCAGCCGCAAGACAATCTCGTCATGAGATATGGTCACAGGATCGAACATTAGGCCTTTGCTTTTGGCATAGTCGAAATCCTCACCGGTGAAGGCAGCAGGACTATTCTTCCAGCCGGCAGAGGTCCAGAAGGTGTTCATCAGGATTTTCTTTGCTTTGTTGTCCATGGGATCACTTCCTCGGGTTTGGCTTAATCGGCTCTCTAGCTTAGTTCTATAGCTTCTATGTAAACACCTGTTTTCCGGAACTTTGACTAAGCTTAATTCTATCTATCTATAAAAAATAGACCGCCAGGAGGCGATCTACTTATTACTGCCAATAAGCGAGCTTAACCGCTCCAGCAGGTCTCCACCGCCCGTAACAGAGATGGAACCGATTTTGTCGCATATTTTCTCAAGGAATTCCAGCTCCTTCAGACGGAACAGGGTCTGATTCTCGTCCATCAGCTTCGCCGTATTGAGCAGGCTTCGTGTCGAAGCTGTCTCTTCCCGGCGGGTAAGCAGGTTCGCTTGCGCCTTCTTCTCTGCGAGCAGGACGGTGTTTAGGATATCCTTCATTTCCCCCGGCAGAATGACATCCTTCACCCCCGCCCCGAGGAAGCGTACCCCGAACGCTTCTTCCTTCTCCTGGATACGGGACAGAATGAATGTGGCAACATCCTCTTTTCGTTTCAGGAGATCGTCTAGCTTCAGCGTCCCGACATACTCCCGGAGCAGGAGCTGAAGCTGGATGTGTATCTGCTCGTCAAACCCCTTCATCTCCAGAACGCGGTGCGGACTTACGATGGTGTACTGGCATACGAAATTCAGACGCAGCGAGACCTTATCTTCTGTCATCATTTCCTGGCCAACCAGATCCATCTGCTGCTGTCTTAGATCGACTGTCTTCGTCAGCACCGAGACCGGTCCCTTCCAGAAATAATACTTACCCGGCGTAAGCTCCCGCTGGAGCGTATGATCATAGAACAGGAATCCCTGCTCGTAGCTCGCGATTTCGCAGCACTGCACGTACGGAGTAAGCTTCGGGATAATCGAGCGGTCGATCCCGGCAGGCAGCTCCGGCTGCCCTATATCCGTATGTACGAAGGTGTGCTTCCTCAGGAGGTTCCAATAAGCATACACACCCGGCTTCAGCACTTGCATGAATTGGCCATCCTCATAGTGCAGAACAATCTCATGATCCTGTACGCGTACGACATCGAGCTCCCGCAGGAGTTCATCATCCTGTAAAAATAGCTGCAGGTCTTTGCCCTCGACAATAAACGGTTTGGCAATATTCAGTACTGCCACTGTATGCTGCGACCATGATAAGTAACGGTAGGTTCCCGGTAGCAGCCGCTTCACATAACTTCCCTTATGAAAGAGCAGACCGCGCTGATCCGCTTGAATCGTGATTTGCTTCAACATATGTATGCCCCCTTCATGTTTGACCAATGGCTGACAGAATCCCGCTGCAGCTCAGGCGGAATCACATTTGAGACAGACGGGTCTGCCGGGAGGTCCGGGAGGACATTTGAGTCCGAGGCTAACCCATACTTCAGCCGGCCTTCGTTCCCTTCTGTCCTTGCCACAGCCTCCCCAGCTGCCGCACCATCGGTATCCACGGATTGCAAAGCCCTACTACAGTGCGCTATACCAGCCGCTGGAGATTCTGTCCATTGGTTTCCTTACTCAGATTGTGCTTCAATTGTCGCTCGATGGAAATCGAGTACTGTACCAACGTCGCTTAGAAGGCGATTAGGGACTCTTACCGAAACGGACCGTACAGGATACCATAACATACATGCCGGCACTGCGGGATCACCTGAGATCCCCGCCTCGTTACGCCCGCCCGGATAAGAACCGAATGTAGGATGAACGCGCTCGGCGTTATCTTACAGGTCCTATCATCGCTGATATCCAGCGCAACGAACATGGCGAAAGTATTACGACGGAAGAATAAATTTCCAGGGGAGCGTCTTGGGCTGCATAGAAAAAAGCCCAAAGGCAGGGAAGGGAAGCCTGCGCTTGAGCTTTTTTGGGAGGCGGATTCTGAGCCATAGAATTAAAGAAAGCAAATTGCTTGTGTCGGTCAAAGTCTGCACGCTGCTCTGAAGCCGGCTCAAGGCTTAAACCCCATTCATCGTTGGCGTGCACTTTATATGCTTACTTAAGCCTTCCTCGCTACTTTCCCAGTGCTTTTATATTCTCTTTATTATGAAACATATAGATACGTTTCTCTAACTTCATCAAGTGCTTCAAGCAGGCAATAGCAACCACAATATGTTTCGTTTGCGGCTTGGAAGTGAATAGCCATTTTTGCGCCAGTGCTCCAAGCCAATAAAATGGCTTCAACAGAACATTAAAAAGCTTAATATCTACCATAAAAATCTCCATACCAATAGACCAGGCGATGATAATTTTAGCTATAAACCATACTTTTAAAGGAATTATAAGGATCATTACCAATACAATAAATACCGCAAGATTCGTTCCACAATGAGGATGAACCCTGCTTTGTTGCTGAACGTTAGGAACGTTTAACTTCCAGCCTCTATTAAAAGCATTAGCCACCATATGCTCTGCTGCATGAAATTTCCCGGCAGGTCCAAAAATGATTTCATACAGCAGAAATATCATGCCCGCTGTTATTATTAAAGCTAATAAGAATAGAATCCAATCCCACACACCAGATGAGAAACTCTCTGTACTTGATGAGGGCAATAATAAACTGGATATCCCAAATAATAATATAACTCCATTCATCACAGTTGTGATTTTACCGTCAACTGATCTTTTGCCGAGCTCCACCACTCCACGGATAAATGGGAAATCAGCCAGCTTCCTGCCAATTCTTTTAAGTACACCCGAGCCTTCATCCGTTGTGGATTCATGCAATATCTCATCCTCAAAATCTATACTACCATCTGAATTGAGCGTAGCTGTAACCATATAATGATCGGACACAAACATGACCCCATTTCGGTATGCCCTTCCGCCAAGCGTATCCATTGTACACCCCCATTTTCGAACATAGACTCTCCTACCAAGACAGTAAGCAGAAACGTAATACATTAGGCTTTCTGTATCTTATATGATTCCACTAGATTACAGAACTTCCTATACTTCGACTGCGCGGTTTTATCCCGATCTGACTTGATCTCGTTTATATCATCATTTAAGTAACTCAACTGCTCATCTACATCCAACCCATAGCAAAGTGCAGTTTGCATAATTACAATAAGTCCATTCAGCAAACCTTTAGGATAGGAATGAAGAAAGCGAGCATAATTATTAAGGAGCTCTGTTTTTCCAGATAAAATCTCTACAGCATATAAATTCACTTTGGCCAAATATCGAAATTCACGAGCAATCTCATGCCCATCCGTCCCTAAATCCTCCATCCACCCAAGTTCTACGTATCTGTAAATGCTCTCTCTGGCCTGCTCGAAATCCCCCAGATGTTGACATGCTACTCCACGCATCTGCTGGCTGAAACCGAAATAATAAACAAGTGGATGCTGCATCTTAACTATAGGGATTGTCATTCCAATTGCCTTGTAATACAGCCGCTCTTCATAAATACGCTGGGCATAGCTATGCAAAATATCAGCAGTGTATAGCAGCTTGCCCCACTGTTCGAAAGAATGCGCAGTTTCAAGCATTTCGACAAGAAAATCAGGGTTGAAGGCTTTTAGGATGGAGAGATGCAACTGTGAATCCTCCTTTTTTATCCATTTATACCTTCATTGTATATTTTGTATTCTGGAGGGTCAATATAAAAAGTACTTATAAGGACTTTTTAAAATACTAATTTCTACTTAGATAGTCTGTAACAACTAATCTCCCTCTTCTAACCTTAATGTAGAGGTGATCCCATGAATTTACCAGAAAGCGTCGGCAAGCGCATACGCGAGCTTAGAAAGGCAAAAGGCTGGACTCAAGAGCAACTTGCCGAGACAGCTTCGCTTCATTACAGTTACATAGGCGGCGTCGAACGAGGAGATCGAAATATCTCATTAGAGACACTGGAAAAGATTATTACAGCATTTAATGTTCCTGCTATAGAATTATTTCGCTTCGAGGTTGAGGTCCAGCGTAGCAATGCTCTGGATGAACATATGGCTTTGCTTAGTAGTAAAAATGCAGAAGAAATAGCAGCGCTCACTCGAGTAACCCGGGAAGTGATTGCTGCTATGGCGTTAGGTATTACTCTATCTGATTAACCGGCAGCATTCGTCTCGATTATGAAGCACAAAAAGGCTCCAAGGTGGACGCAGTGAAGCATCCATTTTGGAGTCTTTAGTATGCTGCACAGATATTGATCGAAATCACTAGATCCCGAAAAACTCTGCCGCCGTTTCTGTAGTTACCTTAGCGACCTCTTCAGTGGTTCTACCAATCTCTACTACTTAATCCAAGCTGTTTTTCAGTAAATTCATTATATCTTTGTCAATATTTAGAGGACGGGAATGTTTGTTTAAACTCAAATATTCCTAACCTCCACAACCCTCCCCAAATCCACATACTGCTCATGATCCAGCTTCACCTTCACCCTGCCCTTGCGGCGCTTCTCCCGCCATTCGCGTAGTGCTTCCTCCGTATCCAGCCGCAGCTCGGCAATCTCCAAAGCCCGGTCCAGGATATACTTACTGGTATAGAGTACCGTGTAAATCCCTTGTCCCCCCAGCGTAACAGGATCAGCTAACTTCTTCCATTCCTCAACCGTAAAGCGTACATACAGCTCCTCCTCGGTACCCGGCCGACAAGGGACTTCCTTGATCTCCTTACGCCGCAGCACCTTCCAATCGGCTACCTTCCCTACCCAGTGAATGCCTGTTTTAGCGGGATCAATGAACTTTTTGCGAGATTGGCACATCGCGATGTATTCAATCTGGGTCAGCAGCTTTTGGAGGGCAAGATTCTTAAGCGGCATATGATAAAAAGCGTTCCGCACCGCCACCGCCACCTGCTCCGGCCCCCGGACAGAACCAACCAGCACATTTTTGACTGCAAGCTGACTGGCATAGTATTCCTTCGTGCCGCGCGGACGTGTTGAGCGTTCGTAAGCTTTTTCCGGGCTATCCTGAATAATCTCAGCTAAGAATTGCTCCACCAGGCTTGTGGAATTCGGCAGGAACGGCAAGGCGCCAATGTTCAGCAGCCCGATGCTTTTGTAGAAACGGTGGGTCTTGTACCGCTCCTCATCAGGGTACGGAAATAAAACATACGCCCCAAACATGCTTCGCTCGTATTCCCCGGAACCTGTCTCCTGATAGACTATTGCGTCCCGGTAGCGGTGCATCGTATTAATATCATCCTCTTCCGGTCCAGGCTGTCTATATTTCTGATGATAGGAAGTCCCCTCATAAGCCGGATTCAAGCGGTACTTCGCATCGAACACATACTTATACTCCTTGATCTGACCCGCATCCTTCTTCTTCAAGGTGAGCACATTATCCGGGCGTTGACTCAGTGTCGGGGTCTTATCCATTGCAGGAATAGCATTATAGTACAGAATGAATTGCTCCCCGTTCACCGGGTTCTCATAGACCATCTGCGCGCTCTGCGAGCGGTCCAGCGTCACAAAAATCCCGTTCCGGTTCACCCTAATCACATCCTGCTTCATCAGCTTATACTTCTGCCCCAGCAGCTGATTCAGCTTGAGGAAGCACCAATATTCATAGAGCTGCGCGACATCCTTCATGGACAGGCGGAACAGGTCGGTCTGGATCGACAAGCCTTTGAGCAGCATGAGATAACAGCGATAGACCTCGCGGTATCCCGGCGCCATCTGCAGCACCAGCGTAACAGACATCTACTTCAGCACTCCGGCCTCACGCAGGAAATCCATTTTAAGTACGCGCTCTATTTGCGTCAGCATCATATCCAGTCTTTTGATCAGCACAGGATCTGGGGTCCGGCTTGTCTTCCTCCAATGAACCTTGAGCTCCTTCAGTTTCCCATGAACCCGTTCCAGCATCCAGCGGATGAACCGGTTCTCGTTCGTATCATAGGCTAGACGCTTGCGTGTCTCCATTAAGTGCGTGGCTGTGTAGCACTCCGTCAGCCCAACCTCATTCCCAAAGTTCAGCACACCCGTATTTTCTCTACATGAAGCTTTCGGATCGCTAGGTTTGTAATATTAGCTTGGCTCAGTTGTTCATAAATAGATTGAACTTGTACTTGAGAAAATAAAGGCTCAGGGTTTCCAACTTTAAACGGAGCAGTTTTCTGGAGATAAATTCACTCAACTCTACATCATAAATGACTAGCTCGTTAGATTGAATTTTGCGGAGTTCTGGATTAATGCTTGAACGACATCTATACACCTTGTATCGGTTGCCTACTAACCAATGTTGATCCGTCCGTTTACCTTTAATTTCTCCATTGTAGTTTTTCGTTTCAATGACAAATAAGCAGTATGGAGAAATAACAATATGATCTATCTGAGCGTAACCAGTTCTAGATTAGGGTGCAATAGATCGCTTAGCGATCTGCATTCCTTAGGTAGTTGATCAAGTTGGAGATTGATTTTCTGTTCGCCTAACTCACCAATTCATGTGGGGGTAACCTTAGGCTTATGCTTGGAAGGTTGTACATTTTGCACAGCCTGTGGTGGCTTAGGGTCCGATATTTTAAAGAGAGATATTAAGCTTTAAACATAGCACAACCTCATATCATCTGTATTTACAATATGTATGGTTATTCGACAAAATGGAAAAGTCCCCCTTCAAAAAATGCACGTAAGAAAAAGACTGTCGTGTGGACAGCCCAAGCATAAGCATGTGTATGTTTTTTAGTCCATCTTAATCCGATAGAACAGAAGGAGGGGTAAAGGCATTTGCAAGCTGCATGCCATCCTTGAGTCCTTGTAGATACAGACGTTCATAAAGAACGGATTGCTTTAAAGAAAGCTTATCCTCCCAATTCTCAAACTCTGGCTTACGTGCAATATCCATGGAGGCAAACAACGCCTGAAAAGCTTTACGCTCTTCATCAAAAGCGTGTCTAGGCTCGGATTGATGTTCAATCAGTGCACTCACCACAACCAATCGACCTTGAATCGTTTCTGTAAACCATGCTGGAAAGCTCACCATATCTCCTCCAAGACAGAAGTAAAACCCCTATTTTCTTGATGCAACTGATTGATGAATTCGTCTACCCTACGACTCTGGAACTGAAGCGCTTCATTGTTACTTAACGGAATCGCCTGCTTCAGTGATTGCTGCCCAAGTTCATTCAGCTTGCGTTTTTCCTCATCATATTTCTGTTTCAGATGTTACATTACACCCCTTCCTTCCGGGAAAAGCTATATCTGTAGACGAAGCACAGAAATTTTAATGCGTATTAACCAAATTGTATGCGAGGAAAGTATTATTTTAATGCGAATATCGAATTAAAATAAAATATTATGAGGTGACACCGAAACGAAGCATCGCCAAGAACCACCGGGTGACAAAAATATCATCGGAACAATAAGTGGTAGCGAATAGCTAAACGAATGAAGCAAAAGATTTTTCTCGCCCGGTTGCAAGCCTCGGTCTAGACATCAGCCCGACCAGTTTATCGCGATTGGAAGGTCAATATAGGCTTGTGCAGGATTACGGGGTGGTTGCCAATGCGAAGCAGTGGAGGTTTCTGTTGGGGAGTTGCTGGGGGATAGTTAGTATAAAGATAAACAATGTACACTTCTGAAAGATTTTTACAAAAACGACCCAATAAAACCAGAAAAACATCTGTCTACCCTTTATTGTTGTAAGTCTCACCTAACAACAAAAAGGAAAGAACAGATGCCTATGGATTTCCGACGACTGACAGCTTAAACTTGCAAAATGAATATTAATCACAAAAAGTTTAGGCAAGGAAAATCTATAATTTACATTCAATAAATCCTTATACTACTACACCTTCATCTATTGCTTTTTCATATAGTGTGTTTAATATCTTACTTTGTTTTTCTGAAGGAGCCGCCAAAATTCCTGTAGCCATTTTCTCTAATATATCCATTTGTGTATGTGTCACTTTGCTCACTGATTGATACCTCTTATAGTAGTCCAACAATTTCATCCAAACTTGTCTATGAGTATTCACTACAAAAATTTGTATCTCAATACCCGTTTTCATTTTCTTTTCCTTTTTTTCTTCACGTTTAATATATTTTGTCTCTTCCTTATCGATCAAAAGTGTTTCGTTAAAAATGATCCCCATATTAAGTTTTTTTACTCTTTCCCAACATTCGCGTTTTTTACACCACTGAGCTATATTGGCCGAGCCTCCAGGAGGGGTTGTGATAGAATCATAAATCCCTTTGGTGATTGTATTGATGATAGGTATAAGCTCTTTAGGAAGTTGCTGTTCTTCCCATATTTTATTAAAAGCAAAATGCTTTCCGGTGGACTCCACTAACAAAGATAGGTAAGCTATAGTGTAAGTTACCGTCTGCGCTCTGAATCCGCCATCATACCATGCTGCATTAGAAATCAGTTTTTCTACATTTTTGAAAAGAATTATACGTGCTACTGCATCTTTAAAGTAACTGTCTGTAATCGCTAGGTTATCCTTTTCAAGATACTCCGTTATATGATCTGCAAATGATGCGAAGCTGTACTGGGCACCCTTAGAAACGACTTCTGGCTTTCTCAACCAAGAGTTCTCACTCTTAGAGAGAAAGGTTTTATCAATAAGTTGTGCCTTCGGATTCTCCAATTGAAACTTCGTTTTTTCCGCTTTTGTTAGATAAGCCTGTTCATTTAGATATTCTCCTCGCACCCTCTCATAGAACCAGTGAGTTCTACGTTGCGATCCTCCCATACTTGGAGCCCATACCCTTTGCGAACTACTTTTCATTTCCTTATGATAAGGATTATTGGAGAAAAAGTCTGACTTATTTACTTTATTTTGAGTATTCGCGTATTCAGAAACTTTTGATACAAAATCATGATGCTTTTCTTTTTCTTTGACTACAGATAGTTTCATTTGTACAGATACTTTTGCTACATCTAATTTAGCATTTTTTTTAGCAGCATAAATAGAAGAGGTGGTCTGAGCTCCATTTACAATTTGAAAATCAAAAATTTTACTTATGTTACCTATTTCATCAAATTCTACTTTACTTGCAGTCGCAGTGATACCATTGTTATAGGCGAAAAAAAGTTCAGGATTATATTCAATGGTGTTTCTTATACCTTTGTTTACTCCACCCTTAAACTGTAAGAAAGTCCTTACATTTTGTTCAAATAGCTTCTGTCCATATTGTTCATAGATATTTGATAAATCTTCTCCTGTTAAAAAAGATAGATATGATTGATATTCTACTGAGCTCGTTGGAATCTCCAAGCAGGGAAATTTCACATTAATTTCAAAATTCCTCTCACTATAGTCAGATATATTAATTTTGTAGATATAATCTATATCGACCACTCTTAAGTCTACCTGAATGTTATCTAGCTTTTCAGAGGGAAGCTCAGTTAGAGTCCTCGTCATGATGCCATCTGTGATTAAGATCATTCGAATTTTACTTATTTTACTTCTTTGGTTATAGTGAAAAATGCTATAAGCCATTGAGTATGCATCGGATGTCTCTTCCAAATCTCTATAAAGCCCCTGGATACTTTTTTTCACAAAATTCCTGAGCCTATTAAATTTCGTTGTGATATGAGTTTTTGTCAGTGTTTCAATCTGATCCTCTTGAAAAAATTGATGAACTAAGATCGTAAGAATCTCACGAGATTCGTCATAATCATAGCCATGTACTTCTATGCCTGTTTTAGAATACTCTGCAGCTGTATAATCGCTGGTAAGATCACCAATACTCACTAAAGATTCACACGTGTTTTCGAAGAAGGCCTGACTCCGCATTAATCCTCTGCTCTCGGCATCAGCAAGAATACTCTGCAAAAAATCTTGATGGAAATCCTCTAGAGTGATCATATCTTCCCTCTCATTTCAAAAGGTTCTGTAAATTCGTCTCAAACTTCTTACATTTCGATAAATCAATAGAATAACATGCTGAAACGATTGGGGCTTTTACATCCATTGGAGTAATTTTAGGGAATTCATTTGTTATGCTAAAAATCCTTTGGTTATCTACTATGAATTGATTCAACTCTTCGCTTATGATTTCAGGAGCATAGCCATAAGCCAAAAGTTTAGCCTCAAATAATTCCAATACGTAATCTGTCCCGTTAGATACTATTACCTTCTTAATGTCCCCTACTAATTCTTCTATCGATGTCCCATTTTCAGAAGTTGTCAGTGCATAAGTAACCATGTATAAATAATTTTTTTCACAATAAAGTTGCTTTAAGGAAGAAATACTTACATTATCTCCTTTAGAAGTTCTATAGGATTTAACTTCAAGTGCAGCATTATCAAGTAAAAAATCCTGTTTGTCAGACTCCGGGCCATTCCAAGCTAAAATAGCTTGATGAATCCCATACATAGGAATTACTATGTCTTTTAAACACAGTAGTTCAGAAAACAAGCCCATCTGCTGTTCTATAGGGAAAGCGAACATTTTTACTGCCTTTAACAGTTGTTGCCATCGTTTAAGTCGTACTTCAACTGCTTTAAGCATTACTTTTCCGTCACTGTGATCAAGTATCACTTCTATTAAATCATCACATAATGAAAGAAAAATCTCCCATTCCTTTTTGTCATGTAAAACTATAAATAAATCAGTATGATTAGGTTCTATGTCACCTTTAAACAACTGTATACCTTTAAGCGTTATTCTTCCAGTTTTAAACTCAATACTACTATTCGTCTGGATTCTCAAACCGTAGCTCCCTTGAGAGTCAGTTATCCAGAATAAATCGTGCGGTGTGTGAACAGAAACACGTCTTTGCGAGAGTCTTTGCATTCCTTCCCATGGATTATTCTTGGTAGTCATCGTAGTCATCCTCAGTATTTGATAGTAAGTTTTTAATTGTTACACTATTAATTTTTACTTTTACAGTTTTTTTACCACTTTCTATACCTCCTGGGAAGCTAATTCCGAAGGCAGCCAAATCTGTTTGATGAATGATTTTATCTTCAATGCTTTGATTAGTATCTTCCACTTTGGAAATTTCCCCATCAATTACATGTAACATAAGAAGTGGCCTTTTCAACTTACTTCTTACTGTTTTACGATCACTCTTATTAATCCCTTCCAAATCTTTTTCACAAAGAGAAATAGCCTCAGCAGATCCAGATGATACTTGTCTATTCTTAATTTCTAAATGATCACCTTTATCTGTAAACTTACGTCGCTCTTGTTTAATTTGTATATCTCCAATACAGAACTCAGCGTTTTTATCTTCTCCGCTATATAAAGCTACATCCCACTTAGTTTCCATTTTATTTACATATTCACGCACAAATTCAATAGGCATTCTAGAGTTAAGACCAAATTGATCTGAGGTAACTACATTAAAATGTTCTAAGAAATATGCAATAGCTTCTTTATCAACATCTCTCCACAGATAATTTCTGTAAGTCTTTTCTTTTTCATTGGAATCCGACCAATTTTCAGGTCCATATTGCTTATCAATTTGTGTAACAAAACTTTTTATTAATTCTATGTTTCTATTATTGATATTAATATCATTATGAACCCAACTTGTTTCCTTAGCTGTACCATCAAGTTTCATTTCGAAATAGATATCTTTACTGTTCTTTTGCTTATTTCTTGCAGTAACTTGTAGACCACTATCAGGATGGAATTTTACGGATAGGCCAAAATGTTCTGGAGTCATTTTTGCTTTAGCCATTCGATCTAAATCGTCAATCAAGTCCTCGGTAGCTTCAATAATTAACCTAAATCTATTCGCTACATCCATAGGCATGTAAATAAAACATAGGTCTTCATAGTTAGGACGATATCCAAACCATCTTCCCATTTGCATAAGGGTATCATAAAAGACTGTGCTTCTAATAAAATAACTAATACTCAACCCTTCGACAGTATACCCTCTAGATAGGCTTGTTCCACCAATAACTATAGCGTTAGTAGAACTATCATTTCTGTATACAAGAGGTATTGTAGTATGATTATGAACTTCTCTTACAATAACTGTACTGATAACATCAACCATACTGTGAAGAACGGCTTCCCAACTAAATTCAAGTGTAGAGTATCGTTTTAAAAATGTTTCCTTTAAATCCTTAATCAATGAATTCTGTGCTGAAGCATCCGTTAGTCTGCCAAACGAACTTACAGCATTTTGAACCTTCTCAACATATTCATATGAAAAAATGCCGACTCTTTGATGCATCAGGGTAAATCGAGTAACGTGAATTAACATACTGTTATGCTTATCCCCTTGGCCTCTAAGTCTCCTTATTCCTATATTAATAAAAAAGTGTCGTATAGCTTCAAATAAACTATCAGGTAACGACTTTAATGGATCATCTTTTTTATGAGTAAGTGGAAGAGTGTGGGTATAGTCTTTAATTGGAATAATATGTTTAAGGCCAGGATCTAAAAAAATTTTTGCTGCTCCAAAGTAATTAGTAGGTGCCTTAATTGCGTAAATGAAGTCTTTAGGAAAGATATCTTTACCAACGTCTTCATTCCTAGCTTCATGGTCGATAAATATGTTTGCATATGGAGTTGCTGTGTAAGCTACATAAGCACTTTTATGAAATAACTGTAGAAGCTCTCTTAGCCTTTTATTAATAATTGTTGGGTCATCTTCACTCTTAGTATTGATAGATGCATAGTCTGATTCATCGTCTATCATAAGCATGGCATGCCTTGCGATTTGATTCCTGTACTGCGCTTTCAGCCAATTAATAACATTCAAGAGAGTTTTCGAATTTTTCTTTATTACTATTAATATCGGACTCTTGATATTATCTAGATTTATTCCCTGTTTATTTCTATCTGCGTCTTGTTTATTAAAATCCTGCTCCGCAGTTGTCAAGCTTATTGGTAGCATTTCAGCTTTCATATTGCCAAGTTTACCTACACCAACAGGAACCCCTTTGTCTTTACCAACGAAGGCCTCATTCATTCGTACCTGCGTTTGATCTCTAAGATTATTCATCCCCCCAGCTATAACAACAATAAACTTGTAGCCAGCATCAGCAGCCTTGCATACTAAAGCTGAATAATTACTTGTTTTTCCTGACTGTACATGGCCCACAACCATGCCCAATCTTGAGAAGGCTTCTATTGAAACATTTGTAGGATTTTCGATATTATCCATAACCCTATCTGTATCTTCATCAGTTGTCTTTACTACTTCTGGTGCTAAAGATTTACTAATGAATTCTTTATATCTTTTCCAATAATATCCATTCAATTCCTGCTTTGATTTTCCAGTCCACCAAGTTGTATCTCTTTTCTGTTGCTCTTCCCCTTGTACAAGGATCCCTGTTTCCATTCTCACATCAAAGTGGGTCTCAAACTCTCTTCTCATTCGAATCCAATCTTCTTCAGTTAAATCTTTAAGATCAGGAGTCGAAAGTATAGTCCCAAGCAAAGAAATACCATTAGAAAATATAACTTTTTGAATAACTTCTATTTCTTCTTTAATTTTATTTTCGGGGAGTACCCCCTCAACTTCTTGGAGCTTTTTTAGGATAAAGCTCTTTATAACCTGATAACTGTTACTCTCCATCTCTGAGTATCCCCTCTCTATTCTTGAACATCTCCGTCTTAAGCAGGCTTGTAATCTCTAGCTCGCTCAAGCCAGCAGTTCGGAGCTTTTTAGTTATTTCTTTAATGTCTTCATCGGTTAACAATGTTTCTTGATTTACAACGTAAGGATTCTGTTGCAACTGTGCTTGGATAGCTTCCAAAGGTAAGTAAGCTTGTAAACCTCTTAAGTACACATCCAACAACTCCTGAAGCTCAAAAGGAAGATCCATCGTTAACCTTTCAAGTAAGGGATGTTCTTGATTCAAAGTAAATCTGAATCCCCCATTCTGTGGAATCATTGACCAAAACTTAGTCGTTGTTTTATCCTCAATCTTTTTTCCCCTGCCAGTGTATGGTCTTGAGCCCTTTTCTGTAACCTGTCTTATAATTCTCCGGAGATCATTTTTTATTTCTGGGATAGGGCTAGCAGTAGACTTCTTAATATCAATCCTCCAATACTTATCTTGATCATTGGAAACCTCAATTTTTATCCGGACAAGTTTATGAACATCATTTGCTTTGTGAAGTCCCCACCAAGTTCCGTATATAAGCAGTCTCCGAGCTCTATATAAATAAAATCCCTGGGACTTTGTATACCCTTCGTTTGTGGCATACTCCTCATATTCTTGTTGAGATAGTTTAGAATGATGTGGAAGAATGTACGGTTGTACAGTTATTGTAGAATTATTTACTTTCAATTTCTCACTAGTGAATTGTTGCGTTGCAGGATGATTAATATTAAATGGGTTAAAGGGCTTTAATGCATTGTTATTAATTGAAATATTAATTGCCTTTTGTTTAGGAGCTCCTTCTAAGAACTGATGGAATACTAGGGATAAGTGCCTTCTTAGATTCGAAATGACAGCTGTTAAGTCCAACTTATCTACACTGTCAATTTCCTGCCATATAATCAACGTTCCACTGTCTTGAAATTTTAACTGTTTTACTAGTGGCATGCCATTAAATTGAGTAAGAGGAGGAGCAAGCAAAATCCATTCGTCTTTATCTGCAATATAGTCTAAATCCCATTGTCTGACTGATGTCTTTTTATTTTTTTTAGAAATGACAGTTAATTTTTTACCTTGTGAAAAAGAAGCTGTTTTTAAGCCTAGTCCAAACCTACCTAAATCTGATTTATTTCTCTCAGCCTCAGGATCTTTAGCTCCTAAGCGCATAGCTTCAACAAGTTCCTCACTGGCCATTCCATTGCCATTATCAAGCATACAAAAAATTAACTCTGGCTCTGCAAGCAGATGAATATTTATGTCCGAGGCTTGAGCCGCGAGACTATTATCCAATATATCTGCTACAGCTACATCAAATGTATAACCCACTTCGCGCAAGGACATAATAAAATTTTTAACTTTTGGATTAACAATTTCTTTTTTCACATTATCCACGCCTTTTCAATATGGCCCTCATTTTAAATACTAGCAAGAACCTAATTACTGATATCATTGTTTATTGAAGTAGATGACAAATCAAACATCGCTAATATACGACATTTCCCCGAACATTCTGAGACTCCAGAAATAGATTTTTAGAAAAAAATAGACCTACTGGTCTAATTTACCGCGCCCTTAATATTAAATCAACTACAAAATAACAAAATAAGACAAACTGTAAGAGTTAAAGTAAATTCCCAGATCTAATTCGTCCTTCTCTTCTATTCTTCCATATGAAATTAGAGAAGTACACATCAATAACCGATCTAAATTAAACAGCATACTTTATAAAAAAGACCCCCTACTTCATCAATGAACTGTGACCCACAAGAAAGACACTTTGAAAAAAGTGACCTTCTTGTGGGTCTTTTGTGTTTTAATCAGAATATTGGAAAAGGAGCGGGATAAGACTGTGGGAAATTTAAATCGAACCCTATTTACGGAAGATATCATCAGAAGATTAGAGAAGAATCCAAATGTTCAGCGAGTATCCGAGACGAATATTTCGTATACTGCTGAGTTTAAGTTGGCGGCAGTGAAGGCCTACAACGAGGGGACACCCCCGTCAGAAATATTTCTTAAGGCGGGCTTTGACCTAAATCTCATCGGTTCTAAAAAACCAAAGCATAGTTTGAAACGCTGGAGAGATAGCTTTGCTAAATATGGTGAACTGGGACTACTGGAAGAACGGCGTGGCAAAGGCAGCGCTGGACGAAAGCCTGCATGTGCCTTGTCTGCTGACGAAGAACTGAAGCGCGCAAAGGCGAAGATTAAATTACTAGAAGCTGAGGTCGACTTTCTAAAAAAGCTCGAAGCGCTCGAACGGAACCAAGGAAAACCTTAACACCTTCGGAGCGCTACGAAATCATTTATCACACCCTGAGAGCCCATGGATTAAGCCGTATGACTCGTTATCTATGTGGAGTCGCCGCTGTGAGCACCAGTGGCTATTACAGATGGCTGGGCGCCGAGCAAAGGCGTCAACTTCGTGCAGCCGACGACGAGCGCGACCTTGTTCTTATTAAGCAACACTTCAACGCATTACAAGGAAGAGCTGGCGCTTTGGTGATTAAGATGCGTTTGGAGCATCTCAGCGGTGTCACCATGAATCACAAGAAGATTCGCCGATTAATGCGTAAATTTAACCTTGTCGCAGCCTTACGGCAAGCTAATCCGTACCGTAAGATGGCAAAGGCAACGCAGGAGCATCAGACCTGCGCAAACTTACTGAAACGCCAATTTGACCAGAAAGAGCCGGAGAAAGTCTTTCTAACCGATATCACCTATCTGCGGTACGGAAACGGACAGTGGGCTTATCTTTCGTGCATAAAAGATGGAGCAACCCGGCAAATTCTTGCTGACTGTGTAGCAGGGACACTAGAGTTACCACTCGTTGAAAAAACCATTCGGCGTCTGCTGGAACGGCTTGATGGAAATCTTCATCCAGAAGCCATTTTCCACTCCGATCAGGGCATGCACTACACACATCCTAAAACTCGTCTCCAAATTGAGCAGGCAGGTTTTCAACAGTCCATGTCCCGTAAAGGGAACTGTTGGGACAATGCATCGATGGAGTCGTTCTTTGGGCATATGAAAGATGAAATGAGCGTTCGAGATTGTCAGAATCTCACAGAAGTCAGGGCTCGTGTTTCGGAATATATTGCCTACTATAACTCCGAGCGATACCAATGGACATTAAAGAAGATGACTCCTGACGAATTCAGAAGTCATCTCCTTGCGAGCTAGCTCTAGGGTATTTCTTTTAAACCGTCCTCAAATCGGGTCACAGTTCACAATGAAAGTAAGGGATCTTTTTATAAATTAGCCATTTCATAAGGTGTAATTATGTTTTTTAGGGATTGATCTGCAGGATGTCCTAAGTAAAAAAGAAGTTGATCAGCAACAGCTCTTCCTAACAGCGGTGGCACTGCGTTTCCTACCTGTTGGTACTGTGCATCTTTCGCTCCAATAAAAATAAAATTATCAGGAAATGTTTGCAATCGTGCAGCTTCTCTAATGCTGACAGCTCGATTTTTCACAGGGTGAATCCACATCGACTTACGAATATTCAGTACTGTTCCTGAAGGGGTATTATAGTTAAGACGCAGATAAACAGTATTTTGTGTCCTCTTTGGATTAGAATAAGTCCCTTTAAAGGAATCGTCCAAGTGGTGAAAGTTTTGTCCTGGTTGCAAGGCCCTAAATCTCTCCAGAGCTGTTTCCCTGGTATCTGTCATAACATGATTATGAACAACCGCAGTCCCTGCCTGCAGATACTTGAGTAAAGGATTTGCATAATTAACACAATCTTTAATCAAAGGCTTATCCTCTTCTATAAGTACTAAAGGTTGAACATTTTCGAGATCTTTGATAGCATCCTTTACGGTATAAAAGTGAATCGGGTTTTCAATAATCGGCTCAGGAAGTTTAACTTCTTTGTCCACAACCAACTCATTACGGATACCAATAATAAATAAGCGTTCTCTCTGCTGAGGGGCACCAAAATTAGCGGAATTCAAGATCAGACGATCTTCATTAATTTTGTAACCCAAGCTCTTAAATTTCGCTTTCAAGTAATCCAATACAACATACGATTTAAGATTGACTAGGATTTCATTATCTTTCAAATAGAACCCACCTGTTTCAAGGCTGTTTATTTCAATTTCTCCAGCTCGCATAATAATCTGATGAATAGTCATTACTTCTTCTAGGCAGGAATACACCTCATCAATCGGACTCCGTTCATCCTGCAAAAGATTACCTAATTCCATCCACTTCTCTCTATAATCTGGACACCAATAAAATTGATGCTGTCTTTCCCAGTTGTTAAAAAAGTTCTTAATTCCTTTTCTAGTTTTGCTTAAATAAACCTTTGCCTCTTTTTTCTTCCGACTTAGGTGGCTAAGTTTGGAATATAGAACTCTATCTGAAATTGTATAATTGGTAATTGATACTCGAAAGGGATCGTTTAAAAAGAGTATGAGTTCTTCTTTAAGTGTTTCCACTAGACCTAAAGAAACTTTTTCTGCAGTCGGGACAAGTTTTAAATACTTAATCTCGTGTTCATCTTGGGAAGAAAGAAAAAATTTATGCTTGCTAGACCTTATTTCTTTAACATTCTCCATGACAAACGCTTCTGGATTTAATCGTTCAATGGCTTTGACGTACTCTTTTACTAGTTGATTATTAGCGGAGATTAGCGCTACCTTCTGTCTATTTGCATTTGAAAAGCCCTGACAGGGAGGCCCACCAAATACAATATTAACTTTTCCAGACCCTATCTCATTACATTCTTTTAAGATTTCATCATAATCAACCTCCTGTATATCACCATACATTTTCACATCTAAATGATTAGCCAAATATGTCCGCTGTGCTGATTTGTTATTTTCAACTGCCGCTGCTATTTGAATCTGACCGGTCTGTAAAAAACCTAAACTTAGACCACCAGCTCCAGAGAAAAGATCAACAGCTATTAACTTACCACTCTTCACTGCTAGCCCTCCTAACAAGAACATGCGTTCTTCACCTAAGCAGCTTATCACAATCTGCTCCAAAAAACAATAAATTATCTTAAGATCACTAGTTTACAGCGAAATGATAACATTGGCTAGTATAGAAAAAAGCCTGCCGTTTGGCAGACCTGTATCTTTAAGCTAGAAGAGCATCGAGTCTTTCTTCGATTAACTTCTCCATTTCCAGTCGATCTAATGCATCTAATATAGTAACTCCACCAAGTTGATTGAGATACATCATTAAACTTCTGAACACTTCTCTATTCACTGATTGACCTTCGATTTTATGTTTTTTATGAAGAACAGACAAAACTGCACGGGTAATATCACGATTCCCTGAAAATAGCCTTTCAAGTAAACTTTGAGCAATGTCAAGTTTAGAAAGGAGCATGGCAGTCAATTCATAAGGATCTTCCCGTTCTTCGTCATAAGATATATAACCGTACCACCAGAGGCGGGCTATCCCATTACGTACAAGAGCTCTGCCTTTGTTTGACATAAAAAAATAACGTTCTTTTATTGAATCTTCAGTTTTTTGTTTTTTTAAATAAGACTCTACCGGCCATCTTTCACGCATATACTTCCAGAATGTTTGATGTGCCAAATATACCCATATTCTCTCATCAGATGCCTGTGTTAAGGTCATCTCTCTTAGAGCAGTATATACTTTTTTTGTGTTTTCAAAATCAAAATGAACGGTTGAACTTATCGGCATATGCAAATCAATATCTTCCACTCTAATTTTGGATGGAAAACTCCATCTTTCAGAGCCAAAGTAGTCGTTTAACCAGTGATCTCTAAAGGAGTATTTCGGTATATTATGTTTAATATTAGATTTAATATCATCCAATGAACTATCACTTATATAATTTAAATTCAAATTTTCACACCTCAATATTCTTCAAAATTCATAAGTGCTGAAAAAGCTTGACTTAAGGGATCTCCGATCAACTTATGCGCAATCGAGATGGTGGACTCCTGTTCATAGCTGTGAGTGCCTAGCTCGATACCAAAGTCCTTAAGTCTTAATAAAATGACTTGATACCATCTACACTCTTCATAATCGTTAATTAATCCTTGCTCATTTCTTAATATCTCCAGTATCGATACTAACGCCGGAATAACAATCATAGAAGAAAGAATCGGTTGGAAACTCGAATTCAACGAAATAGATTTATATTGATCAAAATTCCCTTGAGAGAGTTTAATGATAATTTTATTCCCTGAAGAGTCTACCTCTATAGCCTGAGCATCATCGCTTCGGTTGGGCTGAATAGAGAAAATTGATGGAATCCGTTTTAAAGGATCGATGTCCTTTTCGGCAATAAATACTCTTTCTGCATCCAAAGCAAGAATATCACCCTTTTTAATTTGGAAGCTGTACCCTTCATAATCAGGGTGAAATTCTGCCAATTCATAATTTTCTATGTTTGAAACAGCTAATATAAACGCACAAATCTGCACCTTTCCTTCCACATCTTGAGCAGGAAGCTGAAATGAGAAACTGGCGTCAAAAGACGAGAATACTTTGCGATACCGTGTGGATTGACACTCAAAGTGAAACGCGAATTTAACTTTACGCTCTTGTATAAGCTTATTTAGTCCTGCACTGCTTGTAATACAATACGCATCAAAAATATATGAACTGTGTGTTTCAGTATTTTTTAGTGAGGCTTGGAAATCACTATCTATAAAGTCATCCGAATAATAAGATAGTACTGGATGGGGAAACTGTCTGGAACTAATTTGCATAAATAGCCACCTCCAATGCGCAACGAAGAGGTTCATTCAATGTAATCATTAATATCATTCGTTCGTTCTTTTCAAAAAGTACAGGTCCAATCTTCACATCACTCTCAATACTCAAATTCCTCCCATGAAACTCAGCAGAGCGAACCTTAGCTTTTTCCCCTCCTACCTCTCCAACTATGTTAATTCCTAAGTAACCGTAACCTTGTTCGTTTGACATCATGGTCACTTTATAAGTACCCTTTACTGTATCAGTGCAAAAAATTCTAGATTGAGTAATTCGCAGATTTTTATTAGGTTTAGGATACGTTTTTTTTTGTTCTTCTAGTTGGAGCGCTATATTTTTGTCCACTTCATCTACTTCATTGTTTTCTGTTATATCATCCAGTGCTTGATCTTCAGTATTATTTTTTTGCTTCTCGTAATTATCTCTTTTATCACTATATATATTTGAATGTTCTTCCTTGTCTACATTAAAGGTTTCCTCAAAATCAGAATGAGAGTAATTTTCTTCATCAGTATCTAATTGATGATTATAGGAATCCAAGTCACCTTCGCTAATAATAGTATAGGTGTTTGGTTTGTTCTGTCGATAGTTCACCTGAATCTCTATTTCCTTTGGTTCAGATTTTTCACCTTCTATCTCAGTAAATGCAGAGTCAGCACTGTCATCCCCTTTATCAGGTAGATATTCGCTCAACCCTTCCACATCCAATTCTTCCAAAGCATCTCCGAGTGTAATGGATTTTATTTGATCATTCATCCAAGAATATATTTTTTTTATAACTCCCTTTGCATAGTTTGGATTCTCATGTCGCTCCGCTTCCCAAGCTGTATGGGTAGGAGGTTCAATCATTCGAAGAAATTCATTGATCTTTTCTCCTTCTGCAATTAATACGCCAGAAAACTTAAATGGAGTTCTAAAATTCCCTTTATCATATATTTTCATTCCCGAGCTTCTAACCATTGCTACACGCTTAAGTGCATCTTTACTTGGAAGAACATACATTCTGATCTCTCCAAGTCCTTCAAAATCAGCTTTTGTAAATTTAAATGTATTCGACAAAGTGTAGGCTTCATAGTATTGATAGGACAAACAATCTGTTTCTCCTTTAGTATATTGCTCCATAATAGCGGGTAGGGTCTCAGCATTAATCTCTATTCCTTCGACCTTTACAATTAGCTTCTGATCCAGAATAGCAATAAAGAAATTTTCTAACACAGAGCGTATAACCTTTTTATCCCAATCAACTTCAGCGTTGAATCCAGCAATAAATATGTCTGTTCCAACTTCATCTCTCCTAAAAAATTCACTTATCTGCTCTTCTTGGAGGACTGGATCATTTTTTTCAACTTGTCCATAGTAACCAGTTCCCTGTGTTGGCTCTTTCAATCCGTTGAGATGTGTAACCAATTTAGACACACCTTGGAACGATTTAAGACCGTCTAGATCCTTTGTATTATAAAAAACGGTTCTTAGATCTGAACAGGCAAAAGGAGCGTGTTTTCCGATGCCAAAAGAACCACCTGATTTGGAATCTTTGTTAGAAGAACCAACTGATTTAATTAGATTATGCCACCCTCCTTGATGACCTTGATTAGCTCCCTTAAGCCCTGTAGTATTATAATCGCTGATTTTCAAGAATTTAATTGTTTCTCCTTGCATAACACTCAGCGCCTGTTCAAAAAACTTTACGGTCTTTACGTTATCTTTCCAATATTCCAAGCTTTGTTTTAAAATGTGTATAAAAGTATCCTTTCCGGGAAACTGAGAAACAGGTAGCTCTTTAACCTCAAATTCTACTCTAACCGGTTCGATGCTATCTTTCTCTCTCGCATCACAGGAATTTTGATTAATCTCCCTAGCAAGTGAATTCCAAGGATCACCTTTAAAAGTCTCGATCCCTGCATCATTAAGACCAGTAACTTGACCATAATTATTAGATGGAAAATTCCAGTTAATCATTGTCGTTCTCCCTGCTCAATCAAATTTCTTCTACATTCCGCTGCCAGCCTCTGTACCAAGTCAACAGTAACAGCATTTCCGATCTGTTTATACTGCTTTCCTTTGGGCATATCTTTAGGAAAAGAAAAGGATGTGTCTTTAAATCCCTGTAAACGAGCGCACTCTACTGGAGTTAATTTTCTTATCCCCCAGTCATCCTTAATAACAGGAACGTTATGACCACCTTCTCCCATGTTAGCTGTCAAAGTAAAGGTAGCAGCGCTCTTATTTTCTCTTACATAAGCTCTACGAAGTAGATATACTGAGTCCTCATTGCCCTCGGCCATTTTGTTGGCAAACATTTTACCGTATTTACTTTCTTCATCAAAATAATATTCCTCATCCAGTTTATTCTGCAAGTCTAGATAATCTCTTACATCGTTTAGATTCTCTATAGTTTGTGGAAATTTAAAAGCATTCATTTTAAAATGTTGTTGTGAAAAAGCAATCATAAATAGTCGTTCCCTGTTTTGAGGAATATCTGTATGTTCCTTGGTATTTAAAACTACTGCATTGCTACGATTTGAAATCAAGTTTCCTTTTTGATCAAGGGGCACTCTAAACCAATAACCAGCTCTTTTTATTTCTTCTTCGATTGTGTAAATAGTATTTTTATTATCGTGATATATCAAGTTTTTAACATTTTCTAGAACAAGAATTTTAGGTTTTTGATCTCCAAACTCCTTTAACAATCGAATAATTTCAAAAAATAGCCGACCTCTGGGATCTTTAAAACCGAGCTTATTGCCTGCTAGAGAGAAAGACTGGCAAGGAAAGCCAGCAGTCAAAATATCAACCGGTTGCAACTCATCCGCTCTCACTGAAAGTTCTTCAACCGACTTCTCAATCAGCCTAGTTTCAGGATAATTATGACGATACGTTTGAGCAGCATAGGAGTCCATTTCATTTGCCCAAACAACATTAAACCCCTCATTTTTAAATGCTCGACAGAATCCACCTATACCTGCAAATAGACTTCCTACCGTATATTTATCGTGCTTCATTGAATCCAAAGATGCCCACTCCAAAATTATTATATTTTTAAGTTCAATGTTAAAAAGCTTATGCATAGATTGTATCTTTTTAATAATAGATGAGATTTATAAAAAATGGAATGGGACGCAAACAATTTCATATCCCTGGGAAAAAGCGACTACAGTACTGTAGTTATGATAACAGAAACATTTATTTAGCTTTAATAATCCTCGAGTTTTTCTATGGATCTTATACTCGCGTCCTCGTGAAAACAAAATAAACCCTCTCAGTGAAGAAAGGGCAATTCCAACATTAACCGCTTATACGGTTATTTCCATTCAAACTAATAGTGAAAAGCATAAACCCATGTGTATATGACAAGTAGATTGTTAAACATCCATGGAGTATAAAATCACTTACTATTATTTGGAATAAAAAAAGCAAAAATAACTAGTGGCGTTTTAATGCTTTCTTTCATCTTCCTTAACTATAATCGAAATATCTTAAATGATAGATCAACAAAGCTGATTCACCTCAAGCTTTATTAACTTATTTTTTATGTTCATTCCTAAAACAGTAAATTGAAATTCTATCATCAAGAAGGCCACGACGATTAGACGCTCCTCCGGCACTGCCTCGAGGCAACTCGTCTCACCGCTTCAATGTCGTCACTAATGACAGGAATTGGGATATCCGTATCATTCTTAACTACCAAACGAGAACTGAGAAAAACCCTCCAGCAGTTGCTTCAATTTGCTCTAAAACATGCAATTCCCCTCATAACAAAACAGAGGAAAGGCTGGTTGGCTTCGGGTTTACCCCGCTCCAATCAACCTGCCCTTAATTTTTTCAAAACAATAATATAACCCTCATCGCCTTCAATTGGCCTCATCCCGAAATCACCACTGAACTTTGAATAGCCAATCGCCTTTGCAAGTACGCCTTCAGATGAGGATCTACACAGTAGATATAGCACCCCTTCGCTCCCCGGGTCATTAAAGTCCTGTAGGTGTTTCGTATAATTTGATCGGCCATTCGGTCGCTTGATTTACATTCATGTTTTTCACCAGCTTTCGAGTTATCTATGAATTGCCGTACCTTCTAAAATTTCATACTACATAAACCCATCCTCAGGCTCCCCCACCTCAAACCCTAAAACTTTCGTCGCTTCTGATTTAACCCTTGCTATCCAAGAATCCCAATCACTCTGATTCATTCGAGCATAAAATGACAATCCACTTGGCTCAACGGATGCCTGAATAAAAACATCATCATCTTCCTGCCCAAACCAGTGTGGAATCCCATCTATGTACCCTTTCCAACCAGGCATAAGCTCATATATATTAGCAACTCTATTCCATACTTCATCAGGTAGATGAGCCCATATATTCAGATTACAATGATGAGAGGTTATTTCATCCATTTGCCTTCCCCCTTAGCCTTACAACATATACAAAATAAGCCTTACGCACTTCAATCACATCGTACCATATGTTGGAATTCCCCTCCTATCATTCGAGGCTCCAACGAGTTAATTATCCACTTGCAAAAAGGATTATTTTTCTATATTTTTAAATATAAAGTAACCATTATTATAAAACAAAAAAGGATACTCACTAATGAAAAACAAAATGTTATTACTTCTTTCATTGTTATCCGTGTTATTTGTAAGCTGTGACAGCACAATTGTAAATGAGCCTCAAGCGGAGCTTTATAATCCCCCTTCAATCCAGTTAGAAATTGCAGTCGTTGGTGATGTTCCTTTTGACAACATTAGAAATCTAAACTACGTACAACAAAGCCTCAAAGATATTATTGAAGACACTAATATAAATTATGATGGCTTAATCATTACAAAGGATTATCTGGCTGAAGCAGCCAAGCAGGAATATAAAGATTTTTTCAGTAACATAACGTATCCGGTATTTTTCATGGGGACTGAGAATCTGCTGACGAATGTATTTCATGACGATAGATTAACTCTCGAGTCCGCAAGAATAGATGGTTTTGGAGCTCATGTATCCGGATTTGTTCTATTAGAGGGCAGGTTTCAGCAGTGGGGCTTATACTTACCAAATAACCCTACAGAACAAGATATGAATAGAGATATGATTTTAAGAATCTCCAATATATTAGAAGATTTCAAAATTCTACGCAGTAACATGAAAACTGCAGCTTAAATTCACCCTATGGTGGAACACGACAAATCCCCCCACAACTACTTATAGATGCCCAGAAGATGTCCTGCCATCCCTGGCCAGACCAACAGAAATACCCTCTCCGTGAAGAGAGGGTACCCTTATTAACCACTCTTATCCCATCAACTCATAGAAATACTTAGCCTCCTGGGTCTTGTAGAGACTATACCAAGCCTTTAATCTGTCTGAAGCCAATACATCCAGAGCTTTCAGGACATGTACCGTGAATTCTAGCGGCGCTATTCCAGAGGCAGTGATCAGCTTCCCATCCGTGACAGCAGACTGCATCTGGTAGAACTCTTCGCCGGTGTATGCGGGACAGATCATTTTGAGGTACTCCAGATCATTGCTTGTATGCGGGCGTGAATTCAATAGTCCTGCCTGGGCAAGCGCCATTGTAGCCCCACAAATCGCTGCCACTACTATATCTTCCTGTATACATCTAGCGGCAATTTGGAGGATGGGCTTGTGAATGGCTTCGGTCCATGTCTCTCCGCCGGGTAGAATTAAGGCATCTGTACTTGCAATACTGCACTCATCCACCGTGATGTCAGGCATTATTGCCAGTCCACCCATTGTAGTGATCAGCGTCTTCTCATTGGCTACGGTTACTATTTCAGAGGGGGCTTGTCCCTTCTTGTAATACCTTCCCGAGTTCAGTTCGGCAGTTAAATACCCTATCTCCCAGTCTGCCATGGTGTCGAACACATATAGATATACCTTATTATTCATTTGTACGTCCTCCTTCAAGGATTCATGTGAACCCTATAATTTCTATATTATAGAATAGCTTCACTGACAGCTGCTGTCAGTGAAGCTATTAAAGCTGAGCTCCTCCAGTCAAAAACAAATATAATCAACAGTTACATTTTTGTCCAAAAGCAGATGTGTTATTGTACCCATCTACAAAGTCACTGATCTGGAGAACAACAGTTACAGCCTCCGGTTAAATATCTCCAAAGGTGACGCACTTGAACAAATTTGGAGTAAGCGGGAAGTTCTTCAATCCTAGATGGTCTGGGTGGAAGGATGCGCAGAACCTTTGATTCCTACAATAGAAGACGCCAGGGCCGTAGATGAAATGATCGGCAAGTTACATAGACAATCCTCTACTTGGCAAATCCCAGGTTCATTTGAACGCCCTGCCTTTGACGGCTCCCGGATATTACAATCCCTTAATATGCTTAAGGAACGCGCTAATACCGGACTGCTTGAGCAGGTGATACAGAGCTTCTACTCCATGCGGGTGAGCGGGTAATTAACCTGATGAACTCTATTGAACGAACAACCAGCAACTGGGGAATGATTCATGCGGATTTGATTCCAAATAATTTATTATTTTATGAACAAGAAGTGCGGCCCATCGATTTTGGCGCTTGCGGGTTCGGTTATTACTTATTTGATCTGGGCTGGACGTTCTCCTATATCCATCCTTCATTCAGAGAACAGTTACTTCAGTCTTACTCCATGCATCATCCGTTACCTGATAACTATATCGAGCGGTTAGAAGGCTTGTTCATTGCCGCACACTTGAGACCATGAATTTCTGGCTGGGCCTGCCAGACTCCCAAGAATGGCTGCCCGAGCACATCGGTAGATTAGCCAGTAGAGAGATTTATGCCTACGTAAACAATGAATCGTTCCTCTTTGGCGGAGTGCCGCATTGGGAATGACCCTTCACCTGGGCTTGGCACACGCGCAAAAAGAAAGACGCTACGGGAATTCCCGAGCGTCTTTCTCATTCTACCTCCTATACTCCTTATAGAATTTCACTTCATATCTTCCATTTCGCTCACAATCTCTGGTGTGAACTCCCGTTCTGTACCATTTGATTCAATAATGGAAATTTGCTCAGGCGGGTTATCAAGGCTCTTCCCCCTGACCAGCAACTGCCGTTCCCCTTCGATTTTGTACTTTCTAATATACAATCCTGAGCCGATATCTTCGAACGGATACTTGTCGAAATCATCCCAGCTTAGTGAGGCTCCCTTTTCAGATAAGCTCTTTACTTCATGCAATGAAATATATTCCCTTACATCTTCTTTCTCTTTATTTTGGCAGGCTGCACAGAACATTAATACGAACAACAATGTCATTGAAAGCTTGAAGCATTTGGATAATGTCATACAATCCCTCTTTTCTTCCATTTTTTAATTGATATATATTGGAAATTATTATGCCGTATTTATGTAAAACACACTAATAATAGAACAAAGGAGGCGTGATAAACAACTGCAAGTCAAGTGTGTTAAAAAATCAGGAGGTTTCTGAATGAAAAAACTACTTTCCTTGCTCACAGCTGTTGTAATGGTATTTCTGCTTACTCCCCCAGTATTAGCAAGCACAAATACTAACGAAATCAATTCACAAAATGTTTCAATAAATCAACTGGAATCATCTGTTGACCCTTTAGCTTCTTTTAATCCGGATCCAAAAGAATGGTTAGAATGGTTTAATGGCTTACCTGAGGAAGTACAATTGCAAGTAAATTACAGACCTGTTGGATATACCTCCACATTCAGTAAAACAGCCTTACCAGCCAGTGAAATACCAATTAATGAAACACAGTACACTCAAAGTTCTTCTGAACCTAAGCAGGATTCCAATAAATCTGCAGAAGTCCAACGACTTGAAACCATGGTAACTGGAGGATACGAACATCCATATAGTACCAGTGTTTGGGCACCATTTACAGATAAAGCGAATTGCTACGCTTATATGTTAAATACCTCTACCTATTCAGGCCACAAGTTACAACCAGGTGAAAAGGCAGGAAGTATTTTTTCAAGTTTAACAACAAACAGTATCATTACTGCAGCAAAAGCAGACATGCCTTACATGAGTAAATCTCTTCGTAGTTCTTCTTATAGCGAGGTTCCAGGTTATAGGGAATACAAAGTGGCATTAGTCATTGCTCCCAATTATGATTATCACTGGTATAGACAAGATGCTGACGGGGGCTGGTCACATAAACGCGGCCTGACCGCCATTGATTTCAGAGATGCAAGCGGCAACTCCGTTCGCAACCCGCAGACCGCTGATCGCAATTATGGTAATGGTCTCAATTATTCTACATTCAGCGGATGGTATATTATTAAATACTAGCTCGAAAAAAAGACGCTGCGGGGTAACTCCCCGAGCGTCTTTTTGCTTTCCCTTAATTCTGCCCTCCATACCCCTTATACGTCCCGTACACAGCATTCGCATACTGATCCGCCAGAATCGGACGCCCGTAGGAATCGGTAGCGCCTGGATACCAGTTGTCGCCTCCGTTATAGTGTAAGAGTCCGTTGTAGATATTTCCGAACCTGACAATCTTCTCATCGAGAATCAGTCCGCCTAAGGCTACCTGATCCTGTTCGCTGCTGTGATTATACGTGCGGCCGAATTTGGCGCTGAATTGGGATAGATAGGCATTGCGTGTGTTCGGTTCGACCTGCATCAATCCGTCACCGGCGGAGGGACTGCCCGGCAGACCTGCTCCGAAGCTGCTCTCCTTCTTGATCACCGCGCTCAGTAGTAGTGCGAAATCTCCGCCTTTCCCGAATGTATTGTCCACATTCATGACATAGGTCCAGATCTGACTGGGAACCTCGGAGGGCCTCGTTACCGAAGGATTCGGTGAACCCGTATAGATTTTTACGGAAGTCATCTTGTCATTGACACTGTCGCCGACCCAGGAGGAATCTGCCGTATAGGTCCACTTGGTTCCTCCAAAATTATCATTCTCATAGACTTCAACGGTCCAGCCACCGGGAACCTTGAGCGAAGACATCCAGTCATTCGGAATTCCGGCAGCATTCAGCTGAGACAGCACATAATTGCCTACGCCAAGGGTTACGGCGTTACCGCCATAATTGATATCTGCATAGAAGATAACTCCATTCGTTGCCGGGGGTGTTGTCGGCGCAGGTGTCGGTGTCGGCGTTGTGGTGCTGCCGCTCTTCCATAGCGCAGGAACATTAACTGGCTCCCAGCCTGTGAGGGAAGTATGTGCCTGAAGACAGGTATAGGTACCTCCGCTATAGGTTACGGTATCATTTACTGCATATGCCGTATTGGGAGCCCATGCTCCTCTGGCGGCCGCGTCTGCCTGCGGTAAGGCTGTGAAGAATAGGGATAGGAATATGGCTGCGACTACCAAGAGGGATAAGGCTTTGGCTGGAACTTTTTTGATCAATCTCTTAAACCTCCCACTATAAATTAATATTTTCTCTTGTTTGCTCACTCGTTCTTAGGTTTTCAGCCATGGACAGGTTGAGAGTTGGAGAAGTCATGTAAGGATGACATTATTTTCTTGCAGAGCCGGTGGCGGGAATAGAGGTTGGGGGGATTGTCCCCAGCCCATGGATCGTTCCTGTGATCGCACTTTGGATATCCACACCTGTCTCTTGACGGCTTACCCTCCCATGTCACGCGGGGTCTTTGCCCTTACATTCCTTCGTTCTGCCTCTCAAGAGGTGGACGCCGTTTCTTGCTCCTTTACAGGGTCGTTGCCCTTATGGAATTAGTTCCTGCGGCTGCTCCGTGCTTCTTTTGTCTTTGGTGAAACCTACTTCAATGAGCAAAATGAGTTTGGTTTTTCTTAGGCTGCCATCTGTAGCTGGGCCTGACGGACCGGCCCTAACACGCTGTTTGCATCGTATGGAATGTGCTTCGTCCCGAGCGTATGAAGCACGCGAATAAGTTTCCCGCACAACGCCACAAGGGATTGCTTTTTCTTCAGTGGATTCTGACTTCGTGTCGTAAAATACTGGTGCAGTGCCTTGAATTCGGCGTTCTTTGCTACCATGGGCATGACCGCCCGGAACAGCAGGGCCCTCAGCTTTGCACGTCCACGTTTGGTAATACTGGACTTGCCCTTTTTCTTTCCCGAACTATTCTCTTTGAGATTCAGTCCGGCCAGCCGAATAATCTGCTGTCCATGCTCGTAACCACTCAGATCGCCCACTTCCGCCAGGAATCCCGCTAACGTCACTACAGCCACACCGGGCACGGTAAGCATCTCTTTCGTGCCTGGAATTTGCCCTAGTAGACGTTCTACTTCGGACAGAATCTCTTCAAGCTGTCTGGCGAACATGTCATACTGCTCCAGAAGTGTTTTAATCTCGATCTTTGCTGCAGGAAGACCTTCGGTCAGACCGATAGAGCCTCTCGCCGTCTCGACCAGCAATTGGGCTCGCTTCGTTCCCACCGCTCGTTTCACGTCTTTCTTCCACCGCTGAGCGATGGCTTCTGCACCGAGTCCTACGATCTCACCCGGCGTCGGAAACTCGTCTAGAGTAATAAGCGAGGCTTTTCCTTCCCAGTCTTTAAACACCTCAGTGTATTCCGGGAAAAAGCGATCCTGCCAGTTCTGCACCCGCCTTTGCACCTGCCCGAGGTTCACCATGATCTTCTCCCGAAGATTCATGAGAATTCGCAGATCTGCGTAGATACGCGTTGGCAATTTAGGTTCGCTGTATTTCCCATTCCGCACTAAATCGGCAATGACTTTAGCGTCTTTATAGTCGTTTTTCGTGGGTGAGTTATCTTCCAGTTCTTTGCTTTTGTGTACATGATGCGGATTGACAATGACCAAAGGAATGCCGTGCTGTCCCAAATACTCGGCCAGGTTAAACCAATAGTGTCCGGTAGGCTCAATGCCAAAGAGGACGTCGCTCTTGGCATGCTCCCGCTGAAGCTCCTTCATCCACTGAACCAGTTGCTCCAGTCCGGTACGGGTATTTGAGAACACACAATCCTTTCCGAGTTCAATCCCCCGGTAGTCGATAGCGCGAGCCACATGGGTTTCTTTCGCAATGTCTGCGCCTACGACAAGGGTCTTGTCGGAAATTCGTGTAATCCGTTGATTCTGCTTCTTCGATTGTTTATACTTCATGTTGAGTGCCTCCTGTGCTGGAATTGTTCTTTGGCGGAACGTTTCCCAGTATACAGTTGGCGCTTTTTTCATTCAAACCTCAAATTAATTCATTACAGGAATGGCTCCTTTATTTAATTTACCGGTTTCGCCCATTGGGCGAACCACAGGTATATTGTATTGTCGTTTGTGAAAATAATTCCATAACTGATGAACTTTAACGGGTTGCCTCCATAACGAAATAGCTCCACTGACATTCGCCGTCAGTGGAGCTATCCAAGCCGATATTCCATGGAATACCGTTCCTATCGCATTACATTCTCTTATGGTTGCCTGCAACATATTGCGCCTCACAACGCCCCCCGCCGCAGCTCATAGAAATACTGCACAGCCGGATGCTTCAGCTCCATTATCTCCGCCATACCCACGATCCGCTTTTTCCCGACCCGTCTGTCCACCAGCGCCAGAATATTGAGTACCATATCATTACTCTCCAGGCTCTCCTCAATAGGAGTCGTCAGGAACTTATTCGCCACCACGATGAAATTCGATTTAGTGAGAGCAGTCTGCGCTGACATTAGCTCTTTGGCGTGTTCTGTACTTTTTCGGCTTCTAGCCATTACGATCAGGCGATCCTCCGGCACTGGCCCCTTGGCAGCTTGTCTGACTGCTTCAATGTCGTCCTCGCTGACAGGAATCTGGAGATGCGGATCATTCTTAATCTCCAGCTCTGTCTGATACCACCTGATCCTGTTCGTTTTATCGCCCATGTTGAGTACGTTCTTTTTATCCACCGAGATGTAACAGATCCCTGATTTATCCGCAAAATAACGGTAACCCGGTGCGCGGTATTCTACCCTTCCCTCTAACGCAGGACTGAGAAAACCCTCCAGTTGTTGCTTCAATTTGCTCCAGGACATGTGATTCCACCTTCCATAACCAACAAGAGGAACGGCTCTTGGCTTGTCCCTTCCTATTCATCCGATCCTGATTGTCATTGCAATTACTCAGATGTTCCGCAAGATTGTCTTCATGCAGGCGATACAGATAGATTCTTCCCGCTTTAAGCTCGTAACGATAAACCTTTTCACTTAATTCAGGGGAATCCGCTATCACTTGCATTACCAAGATGAGAAACATAACTCATAATATCATAGTTATTGACTCTTTTTCATCCAAGCCCCTCCGCCCGTATCGATCCCCTTATATTCCACGTTATTTTTCCCACCAAAAGAAAAGGGTAATCCGTTTATGTCTCTTAGGACATCAAAGGATTACCCCCGCTTTTGAAAGGATACTAAATTAATCCCGACTCCTGAAGAAGCCGCTCCACAATCGCTGCCACCTCAGCTCTAGTCATGTAGTCTTTCGGTGCAACCTCTGTGCTGCTTCTTCCCGAGACAATGCCAGCCTGTATGGTGTCAGCAATACTGCTCCGTGCCCAATTGGAAACCTCCGCCGTATCAGCATAAGGAAGAAGTGCTGCTTCTACGGATGGATTAGATAGCTTCGCTTTTAGATTCGTGATCATCATCGCTTTGGCGATAATCACCATCGCCTGTTCACGGGTAATGTTGTCGTTCGGACGGAAGGTTCCATCTTCAAACCCGTCGATCAAGTGATACGTCTTAGCTGTATTTATAGCATTGTTGAACCAATCTGCAGCCTTCACGTCCGAGAAGACACTCACACCATTCTCCAACTTGAGCCCCAATCCACGAACGATGATCGCTGCAAATTCAGCACGTGTAACATCCTGTTCAGGATTGAACATGCTGTTTCCTGTGCCCTCAATCACCATTCTTGACCCCATATCGTTGACAGCAGCTTTTGCCCAGTGGTCCGAGACATCACTAAATTCAAGCGGATGCCAGACAATCGAATAGGTACTATTCGTCAAGCTGTTTACCTTGGCGTAATATTTACCGTCGCTTGTAACTATCTTAGTGGGTACATGACGAACTGTTCCGTCCGGTTCAATTACAACTCCTGTCGTAATCTTGTTAGGATCGATCCCTTCCGGAATAGCGATAGTTCGTTCTACATAAACATTAAATTTAGATACTTCAACGGTTGTACCAGAACTTGTTGCTCTCACTGTAAAATCAATGGGTGGTGCTACCAAAGTAAACGATCCATTTGCCGCCGCATCCGCTACTTTTTTCATACTTTCTGCTGTCGGCACAGCAATTTCAATCTGAATGGTGATATCCTGCAAGGCAACTGCCTTACCAAATTGATTGGAGATCGAGTCAATATTAATTTGCTGTGCTGGCAGGACGTACGTTGCCCGATCCGTTTTCATCTCTAATACAGCCTGTTTATTTTCCATATTTTTAACCATTTGACCATTCAGTTCACCAACGACTATATCGGACTTCGCATTAACTGGAATGGTTACAATCGCATTTTGGCCTTCAGAGGCAAGCTTGTCGTCCAACTTTTTCTGGTCAATGGCAACTGTTGTCACCGTTTGATCATCCCGGTTGCTTGTTGTTGCCGTTCCCGCATTTTCCACCTTACCATTAACGAGAACATCAACGCCTGTTCCGGCCTGTGGTGTTGGTGCCGGTGTTGGTGCCGGTGTTGGTGCCGGTGTTGGTGCCGGTGTTGGTGCCGGTGTTGGTATAGTTACAGGTTCTGGAGGTGCCGTTGGGATAACAGCATTAGATGCACCAGAGGATACACTGCTGCCCGCTCCATTAATCGCCTTCACCGTAAATGTATAACTTATTCCATTCGTTAAGCCTGTCATTGTAACCGGACTTGCAGTTCCGCCCATAACTACGTTTCCTGGTGAAGCTGTCACTTCGTATCCTGTAATTGCCATTCCACCATTATCGGTTGGGGCTGTAAAGCTAATCACGGCCTGCCCGTTTCCAGCAGCTGCTGAAACATTCGCCGGGGCTGCTGGAACCGTAGCTGAAGTTACACTTACCGTGTTCGAACTTCCCGCGTTCGCTCCACCTGTCACCACCAGCCGGAAGTCGTAACTCATTGCCGGACTTAATCCCGTCACAGTTGCTGTTCCAGCATTCGCTGCAATGGCTCCCGTCGTCGCTGTGGTCCAGCTATTCGCTCCCGCAGGAGACTGCTGAATGATCACACTTGTCGCTCCGCTTGCTGCCGTCCAGCCAAACGTTGCACTCGTGCTTGTCTTCGCTGTGCTTGCAAAGTCGGTGATTGGCGCTGCGTCAGTCGTTGCATTTGCCGTGTTCGAGTTCCCCGCGTTCGCCCCGCCTGTCACCACCAGCCGGAAATCATAGCTCATTGCCGGACTTAATCCCGTCACGGTTGCTGTTCCAGCATTCGCTGCAATGGCACCCGTCGTCGCTGTGGTCCAGGTATTCGCACCGGCTGGCGACTGCTGAATGATTACACCTGTTGCTCCGCTTGCTGCCGTCCAGCCAAACGTTGCGCTCGTGCTTGTCTTCGCTGTGCTTGCAAAGTCGGTGATTGGTTCGGCATCAGTTGTCACACTTGCTGTGTTCGAGTTCCCCGCGTTCGCTCCGCCTGTCACCACCAGCCGGAAGTCGTAGCTCATTGCCGGACTTAATCCCGTCACGGTCGCTGTTCCAGCATTCGCTGCAATGGCACCCGTCGTCGCTGTGGTCCAGGTATTCGCTCCGGCTGGCGACTGCTGAATGATCACACTTGTCGCTCCGCTTGCTGCCGTCCAGCCAAACGTTGCGCTCGTGCTTGTCTTCGCTGTGCTTGCAAAGTCGGTGATTGGCGCTGCGTCAGTTGTTGCATTTGCCGTGTTTGAGTTCCCCGCGTTCGCTCCGCCTGTCACCACCAGCCGGAAGTCATAGCTCATTGCCGGGCTTAATCCCGTCACGGTCGCTGTTCCAGCATTCGCTGCAATGGCTCCCGTCGTCGCTGTGGTCCAGCTATTCGCTCCCGCAGGAGACTGCTGAATGATTACACCTGTTGCTCCGCTTGCTGCCGTCCAGTCAAACGTTGCGCTCGTGCTTGTCTTCGCTGTGCTTGCAAAGTCTGTAATTGGCGCTGCGTCAGTTGTTGCATTTACCGTGTTCGAGTTCCCCGCGCTCGCCCCGCCTGTCACCACCAGCCGGAAGTCATAACTCATTGCCGGGCTTAATCCCGTCACGGTCGCTGTTCCAGCATTCGCTGCAATGGCACCCGTCGTCGCTGTGGTCCAGGTATTCGCTCCGGCTGGCGACTGCTGAATGATTACACCTGTCGCTCCGCTTGCTGCCGTCCAGCCAAACGTTGCGCTCGTGCTTGTCTTCGCTGTGCTTGCAAAGTCGGTGATTGGTTCGGCGTCAGTTGTCTCACTTACCGTGTTCGAACTCCCCGCGTTCGCTCCGCCTGTCACCACCAGCCGGAAGTCGTAACTCATTGCCGGACTTAATCCCGTCACAGTTGCTGTTCCAGCATTCGCTGCAATGACTCCCGTCGTCGCTGTGGCCCAGGTATTCGCTCCCGCAGGAGACTGCTGAATGATTACACCTGTTGCTCCGCTTGCTGCCGTCCAGCCGAACGTTGCGCTCGTGCTCGTCTTCGCTGTGCTTGCAAAGTTGGTGATTGGCGCTGCGTCAGTCGTTGCATTTGCCGTGTTCGAGTTCCCCGCATTCGCCCCGCCGGACACCACCAGCCGGAAGTCGTAGCTCATTGCCGGACTTAATCCTGTCACAGTTGCTGTTCCAGCATTCGCTGCAATGACTCCCGTCGTCGCTGTGGTCCAGCTATTCGCTCCCGCAGGCGACTGCTGAATGACAACACCTGTCGCTCCGCTTGCTGCCGTCCAGCCGAACGTTGCGCTCGTGCTTGTCTTCGCTGTGCTTGCAAAGTCGGTGATTGGTTCGGCGTCAGTTGTCACACTTGCTGTGTTCGAGTTGCCCGCGTTCGCTCCGCCTGTCACCACCAGCCGGAAGTCGTAACTCATTGCCGGACTTAATCCCGTCACGGTTGCTGTTCCAGCATTCGCTGCAATGGCTCCCGTCGTCGCTGTGGCCCAGGTATTCGCTCCCGCAGGAGACTGCTGAATGATTACACCTGTCGCTCCACTTGCTGCCGTCCAGCCAAACGTTGCGCTCGTGCTTGTCTTCGCTGTGCTTGCAAAGTCGGTAATTGGTTCGGCGTCAGTTGTCACACTTGCTGTGTTCGAGTTGCCCGCGTTCGCTCCGCCGGTGACTACCAATCGGAAGTCATAGTCCGTTGCTATGGTGAGTCCCGTCACGTTTGCTGTTCCAGCATTCGCTGCAATGGCACCCGTCGTCGCTGTGGCCCAGGTATTTGCTCCGGCTGGCGACTGCTGAATGATCACACTTGTCGCTCCAGTTGCTGCCGTCCAGTCAAACGTTGCACTCGTGCTTGTCTTCGCTGTGCTTGCAAAGTCGGTGATTGGTTCGGCGTCAGTTGTCACACTTACCGTGTTCGAGTTCCCCGCGTTCGCTCCGCCTGTGACTACCAATCGGAAGTCATAGTCCGTTGCTATGGTGAGTCCCGTCACAGTTGCTGTTCCAGCATTCGCTGCAATGACTCCCGTCGTCGCTGTGGTCCAGCTATTCGCTCCCGCAGGCGACTGCTGAATGATTACACCTGTTGCTCCGCTTGCTTCCGTCCAGCCAAACGTTGCGCTCGTGCTTGTCTTCGCTGTGCTTGCAAAGTCGGTGATTGGCGCTGCGTCAGTCGTTGCATTTACCGTATTCGAGTTCCCCGCGTTCGCCCCGCCTGTCACCACCAGCCGGAAGTCGTAGCTCATTGCCGGACTTAATCCCGTCACGGTCGCTGTTCCAGCATTCGCTGCAATGGCTCCCGTCGTCGCTGTTGTCCAGGTATTCGCTCCGGCTGGCGACTGCTGAATGATTACACCTGTTGCTCCGCTTGCTGCCGTCCAGCCAAACGTTGCGCTCGTGCTTGTCTTCGCTGTGCTTGCAAAGTCGGTGATTGGTTCGGCGTCAGTTGTCACACTTGCTGTGTTCGAGTTGCCCGCGTTCGCTCCGCCTGTGACTACCAATCGGAAGTCATAGTCCGTTGCTATGGTGAGTCCCGTCACGGTCGCTGTTCCAGCATTCGCTGCAATGGCACCCGTCGTCGCTGTGGCCCAGGTATTTGCTCCGGCTGGCGACTGCTGAATGATTACACTTGTCGCTCCACTTGCTGCCGTCCAGTCAAACGTTGCACTCGTGCTTGTCTTCGCTGTGCTTGCAAAGTCGGTAATTGGCGCTGCGTCAGTTGTTGCATTTACCGTGTTCGAGTTCCCCGCGCTCGCCCCGCCTGTCACCACCAGCCGGAAGTCGTAGCTCATTGCCGGACTTAATCCCGTCACGGTCGCTGTTCCAGCATTCGCTGCAATGGCACCCGTCGTCGCTGTGGTCCAGGTATTCGCTCCGGCTGGCGACTGCTGAATGATCACACCTGTCGCTCCGCTTGCTGCCGTCCAGTCAAACGTTGCGCTCGTGCTTGTCTTCGCTGTGCTTGCAAAGTCGGTAATTGGCGCTGCGTCAGTTGTTGCATTTGCCGTGTTTGAGTTCCCCGCGTTCGCTCCGCCTGTCACCACCAGCCGGAAGTCGTAGCTCATTGCCGGACTTAATCCCGTCACGGTTGCTGTTCCAGCATTCGCTGCAATGGCTCCCGTCGTCGCTGTGGTCCAGCTATTCGCTCCCGCAGGAGACTGCTGAATGATTACACCTGTCGCTCCACTTGCTGCCGTCCAGTCAAACGTTGCGCTCGTGCTTGTCTTCGCTGTGCTTGCAAAGTCGGTGATTGGCAAAGGGACAACTGCGTCGTCAATCACAATATTATTTATCCCGTGCCAGCTTGGCGCACTTGAATACAGATAGACTGTGTCTACGTTATCAAAATCTTCATTCAGTGAGACATTCTTGGATACAAATCCATCCATCATCTCATCTGTTTGAAATGAAGCGTTTGCAACTATAATTCCGTCGCGGTATCCAACCACGTCAATTGTAATCGGAACCGCCTCACCATAATTTGCATAAAGGAAATCATTGATCTGAAACTCTGCTCCGTCTGCTGACCTTATCCCCATTCCCTTCCAGCCATTATTAGTTAGGTCCATATCATAGCTTGAAAGTGCATCGAAAAAGTCACCCGCATACGAATCTCCATGTACTAATGTCTTTGAAATTAATGTACCGTTAGTATCGCTGATATTAAAAAATTGTAAAGTAAGGTTAGGAATATTAAACGAACCTCCATCGCCATCCTCAGCAATGCCGTCGTCCCACACGCCTGCGTTAGTTTCAGTCGCGTTAAAAGTCACCGTTGATGAAGCCGTTGCGGATATAACCCCCATCATTTGAAAATTAGTGAGTCCTCCTGATAGAATGAGCATACAAAGGAGCAACATCAATGTCTTTTTTATTAATCTCATAGTATTAATAGATATCCGTCCTTTCATAGTTAGCTAAGACTAAGGTTTCGACATAAAGCTGCTTGTTCCTTTAAATTTTCCTTAAATATTTGGATATTTTTAACGCTAAGTCGGCTCACTTATGTGATAAAAACAGACAATTCTGTGAAAAAGCAAAAAGAGCCAGAGCTGCTACAGCTCTGACTCGATCATTTAACTATTTAAGAATTAAGGCTTGGATACGTAGCAGCTTAATCCCCAAGTCCCTCCGTCCCATCCTGTTCCTTACTCGCAAACTCATCCAGCAGCGCACGCACTTCACTGGTAGACTTGGTGTTCATTAAGTTATTTCTTAATTCACTTGCCCCGCGGAAGCCGCGGACATAAATCTTGAAGAATCGCTGCAGCGGGCTGAATGAACGTGGCTTCTGCCCCGAATATTCATCATAGAGATCCAGATGCAGCCGCAGCAGATCAAGCAATTCCTCACTGCTATGTTCCTTCGGCTCCTGCTCGAACGCAAACGGATTCTGAAAAATCCCGCGCCCGATCATAATCCCGTCCACACCGTACTCTTCCGCGAGCCTCAGGCCGGTCTGCCGGTCGGGGATATCCCCGTTAATCGTCAGCAGGGTATGCGGTGCGATCTCATCACGAAGCTTCTTAATCTCCGGAATCAGCTCCCAGTGGGCATCCACCTTGCTCATTTCCTCCCTGGTGCGCAGATGAATCGACAGATTGACAATGTCCTGCTGCAGGATATGGGTTAACCAGCCGCGCCATTCGCCCAGGTCAGTGAACCCGAGCCTGGTCTTCACACTGACGGGCAGTCCTCCGGCTTTGGCCGCCTGGATAATCTCCGCTGCGAGCTCGGGACGGCAGATCAGGCCGCTTCCCTTCCCGTTCTCGGCTACATTGGCTACAGGACAACCCATGTTAATATCGATGCCCTTGAAGCCTTCCTCGGCCATGCCGATGCTCATCTGGCGGAAGTATTCCGGCTTATCCCCCCAGATATGAGCGACAATCGGCTGTTCATCCTCTGTATACGTCAGACGCCCGCGCACCGCATGATGCCCCTCCGGGTGACAATAGCTCTCTGAATTCGCAAACTCCGTGAAGAACACATCCGGTCTGCCCGCTTCACTGACGACATGACGAAACACAACATCCGTCACATCCTCCATAGGTGCAAGTATAAAAAAGGGGCGTGGTAATTCACGCCAGAAATTATTCGTCATGTTAATAACCTCTCTATGCTTATCAGGACAAATCTTTATCCTTAGTAGTAGTAAAACTAAACCAAATTATATCATAACCCCGTGAGAAACATACTTACCCTTAAAATTGGCAATTGTATAGTTATTTCCCCGATTCCATATGGTAAAATAAAGAAGAATTTACTTTGGGGTGAATTCAACTTCAGGCTTCAAGAAGGAGAATGAATATGAGAATATGCAGTGACAACGCTCCGTGCAAAGTCTGAACCGGACGAAACTGCACGGAGCGGATTGAGTTCGTCCGTTCGGCTTTGCACTTTCATTGAATCGTTAAGAATTCATTGAAAGAGGAGCAGAGTCATGATAACAAAATTCAAAATGAACCTCAGGGAGCTTCGTACTTTCCTGATTTTATGGATTACACAGTCATTCTCGGCACTGGGCAGTGCAATGACCGCCTTTGCCCTGGTGATCTGGTCTTATCAGCAGCATGGATCGGCTCTGACCAGCGCTCTGTTGGTTATCTGTTCCTACGCACCTTATGTCCTGCTGAGTATCTTCGCAGGTGCACTGAGCGACCGGTGGAACAAGAAGGCTACGATGCTGATCAGTGACAGCTTTGCGGCACTTTGTACCGTTACGGTCCTTATACTGATGACAATGGGTAAACTCCAGATCTGGCATCTGTATCTGATCAATACCTTGACTGGCGTGATGAACACTGTACAGCAGCCGGCGTCGGATGTAGCCATCAGCCTGCTGGTTCCGCAGCAACACTACCAGAAGGTTAGCGGAATGCGGTCCTTTTCCAATTCGCTGGTTACCATATTGACGCCTATACTTGCCACTTCAATACTTTCCTTTACCAGTATCCGGGTTGTGATCCTGTTTGATCTGATTACCTTTGCCACAGCGTTCACGGTATTGCTATGCTGTGTCCATATCCCGCAGGTTCCACAGCGGAGCAGCACCGATAGCGAGACCTTATTGCAATCAGCTTCAAGCGGCCTGCGGTATCTCAGGGATAACCGGGGAATTCTGGATTTGATCCTTTTTTTGGCCTTGATCAATTTCACCGCCTCCATTTTCAATGCTGCCCTGCCCGCAATGATGCTCTCACGGACGGGTGGCGGAGAGCTGGCGCTGGGGATGGTCAACACCGTTACAGGGATAGCCCTGATGATTGGGAGTATTTCGGTTGCTATCCTGCCGCCGCCCAGAAGCCGGGTTCGAGTCATTTGTAATTGCCTGCTTTTTTCCATGAGCACCGAGAATTTCTTCCTTGCCTTTGGCAGAAGCACGCCTATGTGGTGTTTGGGTGCAATCCTCGGATGGATATTCATTCCTGTTATGAACGCAAATATGGATGTGCTGTTCCGCTCCACAATTCCTATTGAGATGCAGGGACGTGTCTATTCGGCAAGGAATACCTTACAGTTTTTCACCATTCCTTTGGGATATCTGTGCGGGGGTGTTCTGGTAGACAGGGTGTTTGAACCCTTTATGGCAGTACAGCCGCTAGGCAGCCTGTGGGTTGCACTGGTCGGAACAGGCAAAGGCTCCGGAGCAGCTTTGCTATTCCTTGCAATCGGAATTTTCGGTGCATGTTCTTGTCTGCCGTTCCGGGCAGACAAACATATCTGGAGGCTGGAAGAATAGCTTCTTCTCCCCAAACTGCAATCAGCACAGGGCAGCCGTAGAGCTGCCCTGTGCTTTTCTATATCACCATATTCCAATCGCACTCACATTAACATAATGTTTCCAATTATTCATAATTCATCCTTATTCAGACGAATACGTTAACATCTTGATCGTATGCTATAACGTCTGACCTCACTGAAACCACTAAGAGGAGGAAAATGAATGTCGTTTGGGTTACGGAAACTCAGTGTATGGTTTGTAGCTTTGGTAATGCTGGCAAGTGCTTATGCGTATCCGGGTCATGAAGTGCAGGCTGAGGGTGCAACAGGCTATTACCACACCTCAGGCAACTCAATCGTGGATTCCGCCGGGAATCCGGCCGTATTCAACGGCCTCAACTGGTTCGGCTTCGAAACTGCGAACTACTCTCCGCATGGGCTGTGGTCCCGTTCCATGGATGATGTACTCAACCAGATCAAGACGGAAGGCTATAACCTGATCCGGCTGCCCTACTGCAACCAGATGTTCGATTCAGGCTCTGCAGCCAATAGTATCGATTATGCCAAGAATCCTGATCTGGCCGGTCTTACGCCGGTGCAGATTATGGATAAACTGATTGAGAAAGCCGGGCAGCGCGGCATCCGGATTTTCCTGGACCGGCACCGGCCGGACTCCGGTGGACAATCGACGCTGTGGTACACTGCGGCCTATCCCGAAACCCGCTGGATCAGTGACTGGGTGATGCTGGCCCAGCGCTACGCGGGTAACCCTACCGTCATTGGAGCCGATCTGCATAACGAACCGCATGGTACGGCAAGCTGGGGAACAGGTAATCTGTCCACAGACTGGCGGCTGGCCAGTCAACGGGCAGGCAATGCGATTCTCGCCGCGAATCCGAACTGGCTCATTATTGTCGAAGGCATTGAGACCAACGTTCAGGGCAACTCCAGCAGCTATTGGTGGGGAGGGAATCTGACAGGCGTGCGTAATTACCCTGTCACGCTTACTGTACCGGACCGGGTGGTCTATTCCCCGCATGATTATGGTCCCGGCGTTTCCCCACAGACCTGGTTCAGTGCTGCCGACTTCCCCAATAATCTGCCGAAGCTGTGGGACGATACCTGGGGATACATCAGCAAGGAACAAATCGCTCCCATCCTTGCAGGGGAATTCGGCGGACGCAGCGTGGATACTCTCTCAGTGGAAGGGAAATGGCAGAATGCGCTTGTAAGCTACATCGGCCAGAATAATCTCTACTGGACGTACTGGAGTCTTAATCCGAACAGCGGAGATACCGGCGGGCTGCTGCTGGATGATTGGACCTCCTGGAATGCGCCGAAGCAGGCTATGCTGGACCTTATTATGAAACCGGTCACCTTCACCCCTATTGGTGATCCAGGTGGACCTGGGGAAGGACCCGGGCAGGGCGACCCTCAAGCAAGCCTGCTCTACCGTGCCGGTGAGACGGGGACAGCCGTGGGCTCAATCCGGGCGAGCCTGCAGCTGAAGAACGAGTCCGGTACCTCTATTCCGCTGAATGAGCTTACAATACGTTATTGGTACAATCGAGATGGAAGCGCTACACAGACCCTGGAATTGGATTATGCAGTCATCGGCAAAGAAAACCTGCTGACGCAAATCGTCCCCTTGGCTACACCGCGGACAGGTGCGGATACTTATGCGGAGATCGGGTTTACGGCAGGTGCAGGCTCACTCGCAGCTTCCGGCACAACCGGAGATATCCAGTTTCGCATTCACAACTCGAATTGGTCGAATCTCAATCAGGCCAATGACTACTCATTCCAGCCCGCCATCATCAGCTACGCCGCGAATGACCGCATCACGATCTATCATCAAGGCCAGCTGATTTATGGAATTGAACCCTAAATGTCTGAATTGACCATAGCTGGTGAGCCGTCTAATGGTTACGCTTAATGTGCAGGAGCACGTTAAGGGAGGATGAAAGAAGATGTATGCGCACCATAGACAGACGCTGGCGAAGCTGGTGGAGAAGCAGGAGAAGGAGCCTTCCTGTCTGGCGGTAATCACCAGTGGTTCAGTAGCCCAGGGAACCGCCAAGGAGACCTCGGATGTGGATGTTCACCTGTTATTCACCGATGAAGCCTACGCAGAGTATGAACGTAAGAATAGGCTGTCCTACGTGGACCGGGAAGTCAGTACCTATGAAGGCGGATACGCCGATATCAAGGTGATCAACCTCCGGTTCCTGGAGCTTGCCGCGGGGCGGGGCAACGAGCCGACAAGGTATGCTTTTACCGGTTCAAGCGTTCTATTCTCCAGAATCCCGGAGCTGGGTGAACTGGTCGCCCGAATTGCGCTCTACCCTGAAGAGAGCCGGGAACGCAATCTGCGGGACTATTGCGCCCAGATCTTCCTGTACGCTTTCTATTTCGCCAAAGAAGCGGCCCGTAAGAACGACGCCTACCTGCTCGCTCACACAGCCAGCAACCTGGTCTTCTTCAGCGGGCGAATGATCCTGGCTTATAACCGCATGCTCTTTCCAAGCCACAAGGGGCTGCTGGATGCCGTTGATGCTGCAGAAGCTAAGCCGAAGGACTTCCGTAAGCTCGCTGCAGAACTGCTGCAGTCGCCCGGAGCAGATAAGAGTATGCGCTTCGCCGCGAAGGTGCTGGCTTTCTATAATCATAGACTTACCTTCGAGCAGGCGTTGGGGATTTATGTGATCAACAACGAGCGCTCCTGGTTAGAGCAGCCCCCTTCCTTGCAGGACCGTTAACAACAAACAGCGACTCTCCGTTGATGGGGAATCGCTGTTTTGACTTTTGGGTTATTGGAAGATTGCTTCATAGACAGACCCGGCGCTGCTGCGCCTCGGCCATGATTAGGGATTGCAGGTGTATCCGTTCCCATGTAGCTTCCAGCTGCTCTGCCCTTTGCCCGCTCATGATTTCCGCGAAGGCATTCAACTGGCTGACATAGTAGTTCATTGGCTCGAATTCACACAGGGTGCTGCGGTTGTCCGGCAGATCATGGCGTATTTTAATTTTGTAGAAGCCTTTGACCGGCCGGAAGAAATCCGGGACCGTCAGCACCGTATGTTCGAAATACAGCGTATGCGAAGCCCGGAAAGGCAGCTCGAAGGAAGTGAGGCACTCGGCTTCCAGACCGTTCGTATATTGCAGCGCCGCCTGAAAGGTCCAATCACAGCCCTCCGGCCCGTCAAAAGCCGACTGCGCCCGGATCTCTCTGGGCTGAAGACCAACAAGGGTCTGCAGAAAATGCAGCCAATAGCAGCCCAGATCGGCAAAAGCGCCGCCGCCTTTCGCCTTAACACTGCGGTAATTCCCGGCATATCTGTCCCTGGCAGGTACGGATATTCTAGTACTGATCCTGTGGAGCGGACCGAATTGCCCGGAATCGACAATGGATTTCAAAGCCTGCTGCCAGGGGTGGAAGGCTATCATCAGACCTTCGGCGAGCTTCGGGGAGGCGGAGCTTCCCCGTACCAGCTGCAATCGTTCAGCTTCTTCGGGATGTAAGCATATCGGCTTCTCTACCAATACATGCTTCCCCGCCTCCAATGCCCGGACTGCCCATTCTGCATGAAGGTCATTGCTGAGTGCAATATATACCCCATCCAGATCACCAAGCTCCAGCAGCTCCTCCAGACTGCCCGCCACATAAGGAATCTGGTAAGCATCCGCCAGAGTCACTGCCTTTTCCCGTGTCCGGTTGGCAATTGCGGCTATCCGCACCTTCTCCACAACCCGCGCAGGCTCCAGCATGGCAGGTACAGCAATTTTCGAGGCACCCAGGATACCGAGCCTATAGGCAGGTGAATCACACCCGTTCTTCATACATGTGTCAGGGCAGCATAGGTATTCAGGTACAGCACATTGCATTTGGAGCAGGCCGGCGACAAGCCTTCATCCAGAATCCGCCGCAGCCTGTCATAGCGGGCTGAATTCCATATTTCCGTCAGCGGTTGCTCCTTCACATTGCCAATGGCCAGCTCGCCAAAAAATTTGCACGCACTCACCATCCCGTTCGGAGCAATATCCACCCTAGTACTGAGCGCCAGACATTTCGACGTACTGCGGGAGAGCATCGGCTTGCCGGCCACAAAATCCTCGATTTCATCAAAGTCGAGCCCCGGCTGGTAACGTATTCGGGTATTCTGCCAAGTGTTGCTGTTGATCCGTTTCAGGTCTTCGGTCAGCCTGGTGACATTCTCCGGCTTGATATGGTATTTGAAGGCATGCCAGCTGCTCCGGTGATCCGGCGGAAGCTCCGCCAGCCACTGGAAATGTTCATCGTAGAAGCGGTCCATTTCAAGGCTCGTGTCCGCAGAGATATACCACGGGAAGCAGAGCAGTACCAGGTCGACGCCCTTGTGCTCAAAAAACTCCACCAGCTCATACAATCGGCCGATCATATTGTCATTAATTACATTGTGCACAGAGATCCGGCCGCGGAAGCGGCCTTGCCTGCGCAGCTCGAGCAGCCGTTCGACGCTGTCGATCACCTTCTGAAAGGAGCCTTTGCCGCGCAGCAAATCATGCTCCTCCTCGAACCCCTCGATCGGAATCAGCAGCTCCAGGTTGTCAGAGATTGCACACAGCTCCTCTTCATACTTAGGAATCAGATAGGCATTGGTACAGATCGTGGTGTCCCGGGGATGCTGTTGCAGGAGCTCCAGAATCTGCTTGGTATTCCGGTGAAACAGCGGCTCGCCGCCCCATAAATACAGGCGGGACTGCGCTTCATCCGTCTCCTCGAGCAGCCTCCGGATCATCTCCACATCCATATCGAGATTCTGCTCGGCAGTGTCCATATCATGATGATAGCCGGATTCATTCCACTGGTAGCAATGCTTGCAGCGGAGATTACAGCGGTTGGTCAGCTTCAGCGACATAATCTCCGGCATCACCGTCCGGAAGCCGGGATCATGCTTGCGTTCCCTGTGCGGGACCACGACATTCTTAATCGTACGTTTCAGAGCCTCAAAGGACTTGGCGTCCAGGCTCACTCTACTGGTAGGCTGCATTAGCTTCTCCCTTCTGCTGCGGATAGCTGCTCCGCATAGCTTACCGCATAATCCGGATAACGGCCCCTGGCTGACTGGAGGTTGTCCGCCAGCTTCCGCAGCGCCTCACGCTCAAAGCCCATCTCGGCCCACTCCCCGTAACGGATGCCGTACCCAAGCTCTACCCACAGATCGCTGTTAATCTTCTCATGCGGTCCGAAGGGGTCCAGCAGCACCAGCGGAGTGCCCGAAGCCAGGGAATCAATCAGGGCGCCGCCTCCCGGCTTGCTGATGACTGCGGATGCCTGCCGGATGACGCCATACATCCCGTCCTCGTAGTTATGGCAGGGCGGAAAGTGGTCTGCCTGGCTGACAGTTACCCCGGCAAAAGGCGGGAAGGTATACTGCCCGCTGCTGTCACGCTTCCAGGTCCGCCACTCCGGATCGTTCATATAATAACGTCTACCATGAACGGCCTCTCCAATCTCCTGAGTACTGTACGCGGCAATATCCAGTTCATACCCTGCCGACTCCAGGCTATCAAACTTCTCGCGGAAGGTGCCAATTCCCCAGCCGCCGCCGTGAACAACCAGTCTCCCGTTCCTGGCCGAAGCGGGCAGTGCTTCCGCGAGTCCGGCATCTATGCTGCACAGAATTTCGCATTTTGCGGGATCATACATGCTTACTTCGCGGTAGCCTTCCGCGTAACCGGGGTTCAGCCTGCGGAGGTTCTTCCATGACGGCGAAAGATCGGCGTCAATATAGAGCAGGTCAGCCTCCACAGGAAAGCCGGCCAGTTCACGGTACCGGTCCATGACATGAACCCAGTGCCCGGATAATACAATGAAGCGCTGCCGTTCTTGCTGCTTCCATTGCTGTAATAAATGTTCCACGGCCGCAGCATCCAGGCTGCCCCGGATATCTCCCGGTATTTTCTGCGAGGTCAAGGCGACGGCGAAGCTCTGCTGGTACGCTTTGCGGCTGTTGTCTGTCTGCTGTTTTTTGCTGTCGGACATGAGTGTTTCAAATACCTCAATCTCCGCCTGGATGCCAAGTGCGGTAAGTCTCCGTTCCAGAAGCAGGCCGGGGACATAGAAGCCCAGACCGAAACCAGAGCATAGAATCGTCACGGTGTTATTCATTGGAGGGTCCCTTTCTTTATCGCAGTATAGTGTAGCCCGAGCGCAGAAGCGATTCGTCCAGCTTGCGGGTGAGTCTGTGCTTGCTGTCTTCATCCCGGTAAGCGAGTGCTGCATACAGCTTGCCCTTAGTGGAACCGGCAGACCGGGACGGGTCAGGAGGCTGAAGTGTGCCCGAAGCCAAAGGAATCACTCCTTCCCCCGCTCCCCGCGAAAATAATATGCCTTCCCGCTCAAGCCGCCCCAGCAGATCTGCATAATGAACCTCGCCCATGGTTGCCAGCGGCACCTGTAACAGGCAGGTATGCATTCCCTCCTGCTTGAGCTGGCGGTCTACATTATGCTTGATCAGACTCATCGACTTCCGGGCATTGATCTCGACCAGAGGGGCGAGGCTTCCGTCACGCAGCAGCATGGAGTCCACGCATACATCACCGAAATAACCGTCTGCATACAGCTCACGCCCAATGCTGTGCATGATCTCCCAATAGTCCTCCCGGTCCAGCCTTTCGAGCAGAGCCGGCTCCGGAGAATGAGACTCTCCGAAGGCAAAGCCATGGTTGACCAGCTGCTGAACGGACAATATCGAGATCCGGCCTTCCGGGTCAATGTGAAATTGGCAGGAGAAGTCGGTCTCCCGGTCCAGCAGCGGTTCGAGCACAAACTTTATTCGTTTGTCCTGGTTCCGGCTGGATTCCAGGTACCCGGCAATCCGGCGCAAGATCCGCTCCGAGTCCACGAGCTGATTGCCTTTGCCGGATACACCATACTCATCCTTGATCAGCAAAGCCCCCTTCTCCAGCAGCGCTTGTCCGGATTGCAGCAGCTCTTCCACGCTATCAACGACAAGAGCGATATTCGGCAGCAGCAGCCTGTCCCGCATAGCAGCAGAGTAGGTTTTGGTGTTCACTCTGCGCACAGTCTGTTCATCCGGGAGAACGGGCTGAAGCTTATACCGCTTAACCGCCTCATGCGTTCCGGGAAGCACGGCAAAGGGCTCAAGCCATGCTCCTTCCGGTATTAACCTGTCCGGCTCCTGCCCGGGGTTCAGCCTGCCCAGCAGTTCGAATACATTCATTGCATTCATTGTATTCAGTACGTTCTGTGCTGTGCCAGATGCCTCCACGGCCAGGGTTAACGGATTCATATTGGTCTTGAACGAATAATCGAGAGATTGCAGATAATCATATTGAGCCTTGTTCATCCCATGACGGGTTAATAGAATATCTCCGCTCCCGCAGAAGACAAACAGCAGTTCATCCATGGCCTGCACGATAGCCAGAGCCTTCGCATCAGGAACGGATGGCAGAGCAGCCAGATCTTCCTCCCGCCAGTATCGCTCCGACTCCAGGCTGCCGCAATGTACAGCGTTCTTCATCGTACAGCAAGCCCCTCGACATACGCGGAGAAGCGGTCCACCGATTTCAAATGCTCAAGATCAAAGGTATCAAAGTCTACTTCGACATCGAATTCGTCTTCGATTCTCAGAATAAAGTTGATGATTTGCAGCGAATCCAGTGCGGCGTCCAGTGTCAGATCGGAAGCTCCGCTCAGCGTCTGAAGCAGGCCCGGCTCCTCCTTGATTTCCGCGATAATCTCAATAACCTTTTGCTGCATGTGTATACCCCTTTCAATATGCAAATTAGGAATTAATAGGATGAATATACCAAAATAAAGATTGTTAATATATGGTTGAATACGCCAAAATATTCAGATATACTAGGATGGATTCCAGAAGTCTATCTTAAGGAAGCAGGAAACGGAGGTTTGTGTTATGGAAGTTTTTCCGGTCTTTACTGGGGAATATCTATTTGACTCCTGTTCGCCGGTACAAATGCTCCTGACTCAGGAAACGGTCACTTCCGTACGTCATCAGCACGATTTTGTAGAGCTCGCCTATGTGGTTCAGGGGGAAGGCATCCACCAAGCGGATGAGGATAAAATGCAGGTTATGCAAGGAGATTTGTTAGTTATACCACCCGGGGTTTCCCATGTCTTTCAGCCGCAGGATCTGACCGGTGCAGAGCCGCTCCTCATCTACAATTGTATGCTCAGGCCTGAGCTTGGCAGGATGCTCAGCGGGCTGCCGGAACCCTTTTCTGAAGAAGAGATGCTCCCGCTCCTGAAGCTTCTGGAGGTGAAGCAATGGTTCGGGTATAGAGAGAGCAGCGTGGAGCTGGCCTTAGTACTCCGCCGTATGCATGAGATGCAGAGCTGCGGCTCCCTTGGGGACCCACAGCAGCTATACCCGTTGCTGTTCGAACTGGCAGACCTCATACTGCCCGCAGCCGCCATTCCGTTCGCTCAGCAGCCCGGGATGGACTATGATCCGCTGCATGACGTCATCCTGTATATGATCAGTCATTTCAGAGAGAAAATCACACTGAAGGAGATGAGCCGCCAGTTTGCGGTGAGCTCCCGCCAGTTTCAGCGATTATTCAAAATTAAGACCGGCAGGTCCTATATCCAGATGCTCCAGGAAATCCGCATGAAATATAGCTGCCTCCTGCTGATGTTCACAGAGCTTGGGATACAGTCCATTGCCCTGGAGGTCGGAATTTACGACATGAAATATTTCTACCGGCTATTTCGTGAATATAGCGGTATGACTCCTGCCTCTTATCGAAACCGGTTGCAGAGCCACTTTGTGTCGGCGAAGGAGATGATGAGCAGTGCTGAACATTGCTCCCATTAAGAGTACGCCCTATCCTACCCTGCGCAGCTGTATAGATGACTGTATCCAGTCTGTTGCCCAGTGGCAGGGCAAGGACATCAAGTGTATGTACGGCAATGCCTGGCAGATGTCCTTCGCAGAACAGCAGTCCCCGGATCAGCCGCTCATTGAGCGGCTAGCGCTGCCGCGGATCAGTACAGACTCTCTCTCTGCATACCATGGCCTTATGTTCAATTACATCGAACGGAAGGGGCTGGCGATGGAGAAGGACTTTATGCTTGACCTTCTGGAGAGAAGACTGTCTTCGGGAATGCCAGTGCTGGTCGGCTTCGATTCCTATGACTGCCCCTGGTGTGTGGCCTTCCGCAGGCTGCATACCAGCCATGCCTGCCTTGCGGTTGGACTGGATCGGCCCGGCAACATCATCTATCTGACGGATGCCTACTATGGCAAAGAGCTTGAGGCAATAGATTTCAATATCCTTGAGCAAGCCTGCCATTTCTATGCTACCTTTGAGCTCTGTGATACTTCGCGTTCCTACACAGATTGGGAGACAACACTTCATGAAATGCTGACGAATCCAGCCCATCAGGTTCAGCCCGGCGAGGTTGCTGCTAACCTCAGAATCTATGCCGATACCTATCTGCATACAGGAATTCCCGCTGACAACTCCGCCGAAGCCGGTTCCCGCCTCAAGCTGTACGCGAACGCCCTGCCCATCAGCCGGATCCGGTTCAGCCAGTTCCTGCAGCTGCTTAACCAAGAGGCCTCTGTTCCGGCACTCTCCCGGGCCGCCGAGGGCTACCGTCATGCAGGAGAGCAGTGGGATCTGATTAATCAATTCATGATCAAGGTGATGTGTTCCGGCAATAAGCCGGCCGGGCGGGTGAAGATTCACAGAAGAATGTGTGAAATCATCAATCTGGAGGAGCAGCTTCTGGAGGAATTGGTGCAATTGACGATGCAGGTGGACGGGCCCGGTAAGTTCATTAACAAGCATTATTAATGCTCCAAATGAAATATCTGAATTCAACCTTCTCTCCAAAGCTGTTGTGCCCACGCGGCTGCATCTCATGATCCCTCCTTCTATGAGTCCGGCTTTTATTGTTTTAATAGGAACCTACTGTATCTGGATGGTCTACACTTCTATGTGAAAAATTACGCACAGTTTCTCCCACTCTTACATAGAAGGTTATTTCCGTGTTAAACTAGCCTAAATATAATTGCCTTAACATAGTAAAGCGGCTATGTATCAACATAGTAAAGCTGTAGGGCTTAGTTATATTTCCATATTGATACCGGAGGGAATACATGAACGCTTTATTGCTCAAATGGAATCAAGTAAGCCTAGTAAAACGAATACTTGTGGGGATCATAATTGGTAGTATCCTGGCTTTAGCGTTTCCTAATGCAACAGGCTTCACCATTTTCGGTTCCTTGTTTGTATCCTCATTAAAGGCCATCGCGCCAGTATTGGTCCTGCTCTTAGTGATGACTGCTATCTCGCAGCATAAAAAGGGTCACCAGACGAATATGAAGTCGATTATTGCTCTATATGGGTTAAGTACCTTTTTGGCCGGGCTAACTGCAGTTATTGCAAGTTTTATCTTCCCGGTGAGCTTGTCACTTGTAACGGGTGCGGACGACCTATCTCCACCTGATGGGATTGTAGAAGTACTGAAGAGCTTGCTGTTTAAGGTTGTCGACAACCCAGTAAACGCCCTAATGAATGCCAACTATATCGGTATTCTGACTTGGGCTCTCCTTCTTGGTATAGCTCTAAAAGGTGCCAATGATAGTACAAAGATTATGCTCACTAACTTTTCTGATGCGGTATCCCATATCGTTAAGTGGGTAATCAACCTGGCGCCTCTGGGCATCATGGGACTTGTGTATGATTCCATTACAGCCAATGGACTTTCATCCTTGCTTGATTACGGTAAACTACTTCTCGTGCTTATTAGTTGTATGTTATTTATAGCGCTTGTTGTTAACCCAGTGATTGTATATCTGAAAATCCGCCGAAATCCTTACCCGCTTGTTCTTTATTGCCTGAAGGAAAGTGGGATTACGGCCTTCTTTACTCGCAGCTCCGCTGCAAACATTCCAGTCAACATGAGCTTATGTGAAAAGTTGGAGCTTGATAAGGATACCTACTCGGTGTCCATTCCCTTAGGTGCTACCATAAATATGGCGGGTGCAGCGGTTACGATTTCCGTCTTGACTCTCGCTGCTGTTCATACAGTTGGCATTGAAGTGGATTTTGGAACAGCGCTTATTCTTAGTATCCTATCTGCCGTAGCTGCTGCTGGGGCCTCAGGCGTTGCTGGAGGGTCGCTCTTACTGATTCCTCTAGCGTGCAGCATATTCGGCATTTCGAATGATGTTGCCATTCAGGTCGTTGGTGTAGGTTTCATCATCGGCGTGTTGCAGGACTCTTTTGAAACTGCGCTTAATTCTTCCTCGGACTTACTCTTTACTGCAACCGCTGAATATGCGGAAAAACGTAAAGAAGGAGGAGTTCGTGTTAATACGAAAAAAGTGACTGACCTATAGGTCAATGGCAGAATCCCCTCAGCAATATTCTGGAACGCATGCATGACCGAGGCTTGGATTAATCCATTCTCAAGGGTGGAAATGGAAATCGAGCGGACAACCTACGCTATATCCGCTTCCACGATCTGCGCCATACCTCAACAAGTCAAAAACGCAAAAATAAAGACGCTACGGGGAGCAATTCCCGAGCGTCTTGTTGCGTTCTTTTACACGCTTGTGCTTAATCCCGTATATCCATATTTTCGCCGCACATAGCAAAAACCGTGCCAGCAATAGCTGTCACGGTTTCCACATTCTTATGCGAATCTCTTACTTATTATACAGTCTGTAGAGGAATACCGCAGCTTCTGCTTTGGTGGTGTTGCCGGCCGGATTGACTTTGTTACCGCTGCCTTCGATCAATCCTTCCTTCACCATGGCAGCTACGCTGTTCACCGCATAGGAAGCCACTTTGGACTTGTCAGAGAATTTCTCCAGATCCTCAGCCGCACCCGGGTTATTCAACTTCTTCTCCAGCTTCAAGGCTCTTTCGGTCAACACCATCATGTCCTGTCTTGTGATCTTAAGAGCGCTGCCGAATCTGCCGTTGTCCAGGCCGTTCGTAATACCAAGTGCTTTGGCTATGGCAATTTCATTATAGTAGTAAGCATTCTCTTGCACATCGCTGAAATTCCCATTTCCCTTGGCAGTCAAGCCAAGTGCCCTGACGAGGGAGTACAGGAAATCTGCTCTGGTGATCTCGGTTGACGGATGGAATTCACCGCCCTCAGTCTTGAGAATATCCTTGGATGCAAGGACTTCGACCGCGTTTCTGGCCCATGCGGCCTTTCCGAGATCTGTGAATGTCCTGGATACGTAAGCTACACCGAAGTCGCCGAAGTGAGTGGTTGTGAAGGTTACCCTACCGGTCTTGGAAGCATACCGTCCGCTTGGTACGGTCATCACATTCCCGCTTCCGTCAATGTACCAGACCCCAATCATTTCGGGTTTCTTCAATTCGTCCACAGTCGGCTTGTAAGGCACGGATACGGTTACAGGTGCACCGGGATTGCTCCAGGCCGTTTCTTTTCCGTCTACCTTAAGGCTAAGCTGAATGAACGGCCTATCACCGAGAGCCGCTTTCACTTCCGCCGGGAGTCCCAACTTGTCGCCTTTTCCAATCTCCAGCGCTACTTCCTTGCCGCTGCTTTCAGCCACGCCTGTCAACATATTCCCGGAAATGACGACCTGACCGATTTCTGTGGAAATGGTGAGTTTGTCATCCTTGGTTCCGCTTGTCAGTGCTGCAGCAGGCAAGCCGACCGAGTATGAATTCACTCCTTGCGCGGCAGGAATGTCCAGGGTAACATTTTTCTCCATGAATTCCTTTGCTTTTGCCAGATCCGATACCTTAACCAATGCTGTACCATTGTTCACAGTCGCCTGCATGGTTACTGTCTGACCCTGTACCACTGGTGCGGAAGGGGCTGGTGTTGCAGATGCTGCAGGTGCAGGGGCTGAAGGTACTTCAGGTGCAGGCGTTGAAGATGTTGTAGGCGTAGGTGTTGCAGATGGTGTTCCTGGTTCCGGAGTGGACGGAGTCTCCGTCTTGCCATTGACTACTTTTAGAGTGTACGTCTTGACCCTGCCGTCTGCACCTGTTACCTCAACCTTTATATCCGTTCTTGTTCCAGGTGTCAGCGCTATAGCTTCGGAAGCTGTACCGCTGGCAACCACCTTATCGTTCACTTTAATGGATGACCTGCTGTCTGCCGCTGCCGCTGTCACGGTAATGCTGTCAGCATCCTTTAGAGAAACATCGTACTCTGTGGTGGCTGTGTTGAACGCAGGCTGGAGTGTTCCCGCGCTCAGTGTCAAGCTGCTGAGGTCCGCATTCACACTGCGGGGTCTATAGACTCCAAGATCGCCAAGGTCAATGACATCGTTCTGAATTTTCTCGAATTCGCCTGTAAAAAAACCATCCAGATACGAATGTCCAAGAATGAATCTGTCCGGTTTCATGGCGCCATAGTAGCCGGCATTTGCATTGCTCTGACCGTCAAACAGGACATAGCTTCCCTGCCATCCGGAACCGGATACTCCCCAGCTGATGATGTGATCGATATACGGGGCGAACTTGTTAAACGTTTTGTACAGCAGCGCGTACTGATAACCAAGGGCATCCGACTGTCTCACATTGAGCACTGCGGGAGCGGTCGCGCCTCCTCCGGGGGCATCGGTCGGTACCTTAAGGTCAAGCTCTGAATAAGTAATACCTGATAGCAGGCCCCGGTCAACGAGAGAGGCATAGAGGGCCATCGCATATTGGTTATCGCTCGCAAGGGTCTTCCCCACCGCATCGTGTCCCTGGATACCGATATCTTCGATCAGGGGTCTTCCGTCATACAGCGGATCGGAACGCCATGCGGTATTTAATTCGAGAACCATATTGTATACTGTTCTCGCTTTGCTGCGGGTCGCAAGTCCGTAATCGTTATAGGTCAGCTTCGGTGGATTGTCAACGATGTAAGTGTCAATGCTGCCGTCGTTGTCGTGTCCATCAAGCTTCATGTACTCCGGAAGATTAGTGTAATTGGCTTTGTAAGCTGCCGCCATCTTGGCGTTGGGAGCCGCGATGTGCGCGTTTTTGAAGAGCAGGTAAATGTAATGGTCGGTGATGTCGCCGCCAATCTGATCATCCGACATGGCAGCAAGCCAGTTGGTATGTTTCAGGCTAGTTCTCCAGCTGTTCGCATCCCCGGGGATGAGTTCGCTGTGGCGGCTCTCGTGAACCTCTTCGTTGAGTACATCCCAGGAATTAAAGGGAATGACGCCACGGGATTCGCTGGAGCCGTACTTCGTATCTGTGGTCAGGAAGTGCCGCATCACATACATGGTGTGGTTGAACTGCACCCTTCTCGCCATTTCTTTGTCGACCTTGACCGTAGTTGTGACGCCGTTGCCCAGTCCGTAGAAATCGGTCCCGCCATTATACCCGGAAGTAAGGTTCGCGGGAATCATCTGTGTCATCCATCCGGGGGCCTGGTTGTACCATGCCAGAACATGGCCGTGAGACTTGTACTGTCCGGGAGTTCCGGAATCCCTGATCGCCTGATAAGAATTGGTCGGGAAGCTATATTCCGCTAATCCAGGGGTAGTGGTTGCGCCGTTCAGGGCCTCGCCGCTAACGCTTTTCAGCCACTCCGGGCCACGGGGATGCGTACCATCGGCCTTCAGATTGTTGCCGTCGACGAAGATTTCATAGTGATTGGCGCGGGTTCCGGTTACGGGTCCCGTGCCGATCGCGCCGACCATGAACAGGCCATTCTCCTTATTGTACAGACTCTTTAGAGGCGCTACGGCACTCTGGTTTTCCTTGTTGACTACACTCGGAAGTGCAACGCCACTAGGATCAGGTGCGGTAATCTCAATGTTGGCGACAAGCAGCATACCGGTTTCTGCAGGACGGGCATTCTCGCCATGTAGCTCAAGAATGAAGTTCGAGGAATTGCCCGTTGAGGCAGTAATGCTGTGATGTGCCTTCAACCAGGATTCACCGTTGTAGCTGCCCACCCAGTCAGGATTCAGGTTGTTGTACTGGTAATCCCTAAGATAGGTATCGAGGTTAGTGCCCGTATTTCTGATTCTCCATCTCATGAATTTGCCTTGCGCACTCTTGGGATAGTAGACATCGAATTCAATCGTTGAACCCTCTGTGACATTTACGGCCGGGGACAACGGGGATTCCAGACTTATGCCGCCGAACGTGCTTTTTCCGTTATGGGCGTAATGAATCTGGAGTACTTCAGCTTTACCTTGGGAATCTGCAAAAGGATACGGGATCGTCTTGAACGTGCCCCCGGCAAAGTCAGCGGGGACACGGTTGTCAAGCGGAGTTCTGGCCGTCCAGGTATTCGTGGGCGCGGTAACTTTTACAGGAACCTTACCCGGACCCGGATCAAGACGGAAATAAGGATCGGAGCCGTCTGACTTAATATTTTCATTGAAAGTTACTATGGCTGCTTTAAGAATGGCTATAGCTTCGTCGGCGGGAGTGTTCACATTACGCGCGGACTCAAGCGCATCATTAAGTGCTTGGAGTTCGTCGACATGCACCCAGGGCAAAGCCCGGTTCACATCGGAACCATAGACGGAACCATAGACAGACTGGCTGACTTGGAGCGGGAATTCCGGATTGCCGGTTTTTAGGGCTTCGGCTTGAGCAATAAGGTCGCTCAGTTCAACTGGCAATTCTTCTCCGGCCGCAGCAGCCGGGACAGGAGTATACGTGAATACGGAGAACAACATGATGATGACTAGGAGGCGGGAGATGCTGATTACACATTTTCTACTGTTCATCTTAGTCTGACTCCTTTTCTTGAGGAAGTCTCTAAAGTCTGGCTATAGAGTTACCCCAGTTAAGATGCTGTTTCGGGGAAAATATCGCATTTGTTAATATTTTCTCCTTGGGTTACGTCAAGTCTAGCTTGACGGTCAATACACACACCTCCTTCTGAACATAAATGGCAGACATAATTTGAAAGCGCATTCACAAGAGCGGACGGGTAGAAGGCCTCGATGATCTACAGCCCTGACAGTTGAATGCAGCCCAGCTTTCGCTGACTACACCGATCCGTCAAAACGTCTTGCGCAGTAACCGCACGTTGCCCTTCCCTTCCAAATGTTAATTGTATACGCTTTCTCCAGCAGTGCTTAAACGCCAATTACTCCCTGTAACAATTTTCATATTAACAACAGGAAGGGAAAGTCTAAATACGGGTAATGCACGAATGATTTTAATATAAAACGAAAATAGACCGTCCCCTCTCTCGCAAAGGCATGCGGTCTTGTAATTAAGCGAAATCAGGAGGTGCGCTGCACATGGATAATGAACCCTTGACAATAATACGATATCGTATTATTGTAAATCCGATATCGTATTATTATTAAGGAGATCAACTATGAATTCTGAACGCACAAAAATACTAAACTTTATGATTGCAATCAATAAACTAGACGGCTTATATTACTCTATTGCTAAGCAAATAGGGGTCCATGAGAATGAATTTGTGCTATTATACGCCCTTTCAGACAGGAAACCACATACACAACGCCAAATCTGTGATGAATGGCAGGTACCTCGCACAACGATCAACTCAGTCACTCGGAAATTTGTAAAGTTAGGATATATAGATCTTGTTCCTACCGGTCATAAAGAAAAGGAATTATCGTTAACAGAAACTGGAAATGACTATCTTACAACCATCTTTTCAGATGTTTTCGCCGCTGAAAGTGATGCATTTAGATCCACTTTAGAGCCATGTGTAGACATTGTGACACATGTCATTTCAGAATTTGTCGTATCTCTTGAAACATTACTGAACAATATCAAACAGGAGAAGGTAAAAAAAAATGAAAATGAATGAACTCATCTTCGAACCCGTCATTGAATCCGGATTAACGTCGTTTAAAAAGAGACTCCAGCATGCATTTTCTCTAGCCATAATAGTCATGGATGAAGATGCTTCTGACAAGCTTATTCCACCCGACCAAGATATTGAGAGAAATTTTTATAGCAAAGGAGCAGAAACTTATAACATCTACAAGAGCGGCCATCGTATCGGCGGCGTTATTGTGTCTATTAATGACGTAACAAACCATAATCATTTGGACTTTTTCTTTATCGAACCAGAACATCACAGCAAGGGCATTGGTTTTGAAGTGTGGCAAGCAATCGAAGAAAAATATCCCAATACTCTAGTCTGGCAAACTGGTACACCTTACTTTGAAAAGAGAAACATCCACTTTTACGTGAATAAATGCGGCTTTCAAATCAATGCATTTTACAATGAACACTATCCAGATCCCCATTTCCAACATGAAGACCCTTCAGATGATCATGATGGGTTTGATGATGGGTTCTTTAATTTTATAAAGATCATGAAATCCAACAATCATAAATAGATAAACTGCATAAAAGAGGCCCATTACCCCCATTTAATCCAACTTGGAGTATAAGATCATACTTCACACTTATAAGGAGAATACTATGTTAAAAGTTATTCATTTAAGAAGCTTCTTTTCGGAAGAAGCTGTAAACACTGGGCGTCAAAAGGAATTGGACATTGCAAAAGGTCTCGCAGTTATTTTTATGATTTGGCAACATATTCTTGGTGTATTTGAAGTACCAACCTATGGTGCTTTTGAGGATTTCGCTGTCAGTATTTTAGGCTCTCCTTTTGCTGCTCCTGTCTTTATGTTTACTATGGGGATGGGCATTACCAATTCCCGTAAGAACCACCCATCTGATTTATTTAGTAGAGGATTACATCTCTTTGTTATTGGATTTGTTCTGAATGTCTGCAGGTGGATCATCCCTGAAACAATACGAACATTTATTGCTGGAGACGCATTCAATATGACTGCACTTCATAACTTTTTTATGATGGATATTCTCCAATTCGCAGCTTTGGCATTTATTTTTATTGGCATTGTCAAGAAATTAAATATTCCTTCCACAGCCGTTATTGTCATCGCCCTCATTTGTTCACTCTTAGGAGATATTTTTTTGTTCAAATCAGACAATTTTCTCATTGCTGATATCGTTGGTCTAATCATACCGACAAATGGCAATGTGACCTTTCCATTTGTGAATTGGATTATTTTTGTTGTCTCAGGGTTTTATTTTGCTCACTTATATCGGTATTTAAAAGATAAAAAAGGCTTCTTCTTTAAGGTCACACCACTCGCCCTCGCCATCTCATTAACCTATATCGCTTATTGTTTTATCGCTAAAAAGGGTATGTTTGTTGATGAACATTCATTCTTCTTTATGACATTCACAGGTATGATTTTTAACATTATCTTGGTAATAGGATGGATCGGACTACTCTATTTATTATTTAATCAAACCAAAGGTCCAGTGATAGCCTTCATGACTGGCTTAAGCAAAAATATAAATTCAGTCTATGTCATCCAATGGACCATTATCGGATTCTTATTAACAATTTTTTTCATTTCTCTATCACACTTCACAGAAATCATCCTTCTTGTTTCAATACTACTGACTTCTTATGGCTTAAGTTTCGTATGGTTAACAATAAAAAAAAGTAAAAAACAACTGCACTGAACGCTCATTCACTTCATTAGTAATATACACTTGTTCCTATAATAGTGCGTGGATATTTCCACAATTAAAAGCCACTGAATGTGCAATATAACACTCAGTGGCTTCATACTCATTGATATGACTTTGTTTTATCTTCTTTCTAACTTCACTACCGACTCCACATGCACCGTATGCGGGAACATATTATCCTGGGATGTGATCTGTAGCATTCCGCAGAAACCTTGATTTGACGGGCTTTTCCCAATGGACTTCCGTTCTGGAAGGCTGATTTCCGCATGTTTCTGTTGATGTTTTACATCAATTTTACATCAATTTATTAAATGACTGGTCTCATCGCTACCACAATAACAAGAGTATCTATTCATATTCGTTCATATTGGAGGTAGCTAACTATTACGTAAGGATGGTTAGACTAAAAAGGGGAACGGACAATTATTCGCATTATTTTGTTAACTCCTCCCTAGCCTTTACTAATGGAGCATCGGATCCTCACTTATTATCTTTCGTAGCCTTCACTAGGCCTCTATTTTCAATAATGGTTAATTTTTGCGTAGTTCCTTTGCAGCATTGAGGACCCACCATGCGATACCTTGCTTTACAAAGTCGGTCTCATTCATTAAGCCTTCCTCGTGAATAAAATCATCCACTTTATCGCGAATCTGGTATTGAAGCCTTTCGAAAGCGACTTTCCCCACTTTTATTCCAAGCTCCCTACCCGTGCTCTCCAGTTTGTTCCGATCCGCAATCGACGTGAACAGTTCTGGGAAGATCATAATCTCCATGCGATGCAGATAAAACAATGGTCTCCCATTTGCAAATGAGAACCTGTCCATATGTTCGATCAGTCCGATCTCAGCCGCTTTATTAACTGCGCGAAAGTCGAACCCTTCCTTCTTACGAAGCAGTAACAATTGACGGACTTTTTCTCGTGTATTCGTATCTTGTAGATATGTTACAAAATCTCCTTTAAAGACTCTAGCTGTACCTTCAGCCGAAATAGCATTAGCTTCTGTTTCTGTCCAATAAGCATCGAAATGCGATATTTCGGCAGAGAGGTCCCATGCATGAATATCTTGATGCAGCCGCTGTAAGGTTTGAGTAGCCAATGGCTCGATGTGAGCATATTGTGGGTTAGACATATCTTGCTTAAGTAGCTGGTATGCTCGGCGTAATAAGCTGTTATTATCGATTGGGGTAGGCATACAGTCAAACCTCCATGTTAAATATCTTCTTGTTAATTAAACGATTCCAAGCCGGTTAATACTCTACTTGCAATCTTGAACCCCTTGTTATTTTACTTAAATTTCTAATTAGTGCCATGCACCCACTCCTCAATTGATTGTTCTTTACTATAATAAAGTTAACTGGGCTCTCAAAGTAGTATATTCGTACAATAAAATTCTCCCGATAGGGAGAAGATCTTACAGGCAACACCTTAAAACTTCTAACTCACATAAAAGTTAGTATAACTATACCCCTCCCTGGTTTTCTTCACCTCCAGGATTGCTGGTATCGCCTGTTTCAGCTCTTGGACATGAGAGATCACACCAATCATTCGGCCTGACTGTTGCAGGTCAATCAGAGTATCAATGGCCTTGTTCAGAGACTCTTCGTCCAGTGAACCAAAACCCTCGTCGATGAACATGGTTTCTAGTGAAACGCCGCCATCATAGGCTTGAATAACATCAGCCATTCCTAGCGCCAGGCACAGGGAAGCATTAAATTTTTCTCCACCGGATAATGTCTTCACATCCCTCAGTTGACCGGTATAATTGTCATACACATCAAAACCAAGGCCACTTTGCTTGCCGCGTTTCTCCATGCGGTCGCTGCGGACAAGGTAGTATTGTCCTCCGGACATCTTCTGTAGCCGATGGTTTGCATTGTGAATAATTTTATCTAAAAACTCAATTTGCAGATAGCGTTCAAAGGAGATCTTACTACTATTTTCTCCGCGTACAACATCATATAAATCTTTCACGACTTGGTATTCGCGTTCAGCCTCTTGGAAACTACGCTCAGCCATAAGAATATTCGCCTTAAATTCCGTTCCTTTATCAAAGTTATTCTCGGCTTGGATAGAATCCGCGCGAACGATATCAATAGATTGCTCCAGATCATCTAGAAGCTTCTGCAGGATAGCAAGATTTTGACGTTCTTTACCTGCTAGCGTAGAGGTTAATTCCTCAATTTGCTTGGTTACCGATGCCAATGAGGCCTTGTGCATTTCAATTCGATTCTTCAGCTCAGCTTGAGCACCATTGCTCATCTTCGCTGCTTTATAGTTTTCTTCTGAAGCAAACCCAGCTTGTTCTAACGCTCCGAGGTAGCTATGAAGAGCCTTGTCCTTATTGGTAGTCGCTTCGCTCTTCACGTTCTCAGCATTGACTCGACTTGCAAAAGCTTTGATTTTCCGTTCATTCGCCTCATGGTATTGACTCTGCGCTTGCTTCCATGCATCCTCCATTTGCCTTTTGTTGACCTCTGCAATCTTGATATGCTGCTCTAGCTTCTCAAGACTACGTACATCTTCTGGCAAGCTGGATAACGATTGATCAAATAATGCTTTCTCAGTTACATGTTCTGTATTTTTGTTATTGAACAAATTCAGCGTATGTTCCTTTTGTTTGCGTAAATCCTCCAATTTCTTATCCAATGTATCTAATGCTTGCTTGAGTGGAGCTAACATGGCATAAGCTTCCTTCAGCCTATTCTCCTCTTCCTTTAGCGCCTTCCCCTCTATTAATAGCTCCGCATATACACTCTGAATCCCTTCTAACGGATACCCCAGTTCCAGCAACGGTTGCCGCTTCTCTCGAATCTGCTGTTCAGTAGTTGTATGTTTCGCTTTTGCTTCGAGGTATTTTTTTTCAAATAAAGATTTCTCCTTACGCATCTGTTCAAGCTCATCTTTGGTAGGAATATCGCCGGTGACTGCCGCCTTTTGGGGATGATCAAGACTTCCGCAGACCGGACATAACTCACCGTCATGAAGATGACTTGCAAGCAATCCTGCTTGTCCTTCAATCCAGCGTTCCTCAATTGCAGAATACGCTTGATCTGCTTGATCAAACGACACTTTATCCTCTCTTTCTTCTGCCTGTTCCTTTGTAAGTTTGTCTAAGAGGTCCAGGTATTCTTTCATAATTACAGCCTGCTGTCTTAACAGATTAAGCTTCTCTGTCTTTGCTGGCAAATGGAGAACCTTATCTTCCAGTTCCTTTACTTGAGCTGCCTTAGAGGATCGTTCGTTATGCTTAATTTCCAGCTCATCATTTGCACCGTTCAACTGCTTGGACAAGGTATCCACTTCTATTGCAAGTTTCGTGACACGTTGCTGCCTCTGATCAATCTCTTTTACTGCTGGTAGATATCCTTGAAGTCGATCCAGTTCACGTAAAGATTGATTGCGTATTTCTTCTTTTCCCTCTTCCTGCTTATAGAGAGCATTAGCCGAACTGAGGGCAGCTTCAGCCTGCAGGCATTCAGTAAGCGCAGCTTCGAGGAACTTGATTTTACGGCTTAGTTCATCCGTCATTTCAATATTATGCCGCTCATAGATCTCAAGATGATCCGCTTGCTCCGCGAGTGAAAGCTGCACCGTTTGCTGCTTGATAACATCCTCTTTCGCTACTAGCTGTTGCTTTAATTCAGATTTCTGGTCTAACAGATCAAATTGCCCATTCACGGCTTGAGCTTGATGGTAGACCGTCGTATGCTCTTGGAACTTGGTCATTTCGGATTGCAGCAGCAGCTTTTTTTCTTTCAGTTGCACAGTATAATATTCAATCTCTTTATCCAATGCTTCAAGCACTTGATAAGTATTGTAGTTATCCTGCTGGAAGACCCTGTACAATTCTGAGTCTTCACGTCCGCCTAAAGCACCCTTCACACTACAGATATGATATTCTAGCATCTTCGCCTGCTCCGAACAGACTTGCTGCATATCCTTACGTTGTTCATTTAAATGGTCGGTGACCTGTTTATATAATCCTGTCTTAAAGATCCGGCGCAAAATTTCTTCCTTGTTCTCTGTCTCTGAGGTGAGCAGCTTGCGGAATTCACCCTGTGGCAGCATAACGATCTGGCTAAACTGCTCCTTGGTGAGTCCAATAAGTCCGCGAATTTTCTCATCCACCTGCGACACGATAAAGCGATCGACAATAGGGATAGCCTGTCCACTGCCGATTTCATGCAGTTCATAACTTTCTCCCGTGGCACCTTTATTACCAGCCTTCACATGAGCCAACTGCCGAAATACTCGATACGTCCGGCCTTTCAGCTCAAATTCCAATTCAACTGAAGTGTGGGCCTGGTCATCGGCGAAATGGCTGCGGAGCATCTTGTTATCATTTCTGTCCTCACCGCTTGCATCTCCATACAGAGCGAAACAGATCGCGTCAAAAATAGATGTTTTCCCGGCCCCCGTGTTCCCTGATACCACAAATAAGCGGTGCTCTTTAAGCTCAGAGAAATCAATAACCTCTGTATCCTTATACGGCCCGAACGCCGTCATTGTCAGCTTCAATGGTCTCATAACGCTCACCTTCTTTCTCCAGGATCTCCTGCAGCGTTTCGATAAACAACTTCTCTGTTTCTGGCGATAGCTCCGTTCCTCTTACATCTTTATAAAAAGCTTTGAACAGCGAAAGTCCATCCATTTTCGCTCGCCCATCAACCGCCTGTGCCTCCCCAATTAACCCTGAGATAGCCATCTTGCGTTCTACATGCATAGCATTTGGATAGACCGAGCGTACTCGTTCCATTGGCGATGAGACCAACACTTCATCCAGCAAGCGGACAAACACATAATCCTCATTGATAACATGTCGCTCTATATCTGCTATCAAGCCTTCTACGGTCCGCATGTCACGTCGTGGTGTCAGCAGTCGCCGCTCAATCGTTGTATTTCCGTGTTCATCTAGATTGACAATTAAATATCCCTTATTATGATGTTCTTCCGAAATCGAATACTTCAGCGGTGAGCCGGCATACCGGACTGTTTCGTTTCCAACATGATGTGCTTGGTGCAAGTGACCTAATGCCGTGTAATGGAATCCATCAAAATATTCCGAGCTCACATGCTCTGCTCCACCGATGGACAACGGCCGTTCGGAATCGCTAGTATTATCCTGTGCTACACCGCCAGGTGTTATAAAAGCGTGTCCCACAAAAATATGACGGACGCTTGGGTCCAACTTTCCTTTAATATTCTCCGTAATCTTCTGCATGGCATCATTATGTGTCTTAATACTCTCATCACCGAGTAAATAACGTACTTTCCCAGGCTCCGCATAAGGAATGAGATGGAAGTGAACTTCACCATTCTCATCACTCAAAACTACGGGCTCCATCGGATTGGTAAGTTCTCCGGCGATATGTAGTCCCGAGGCTCTCATAATACTGCTGCCAAAGTCAAGACGGCTTGGACTGTCATGATTACCGGCGACTGCGAGCACAGGGATTTTCAACTGAAGTATAATCTTCTGCAGGACCCGATCAAGTAACTGCACTGCTTCCGTCGGTGGGACGGCACGATCGTATAGATCGCCTGCGATAATGATGACATCAGGCTGCTCCGTTTCAATATCCTTGATAAACTGTTCAAGAATATATTGCTGATCCTCCGTCATATAGACGCCTTGCACCAGCTTGCCCAGATGCCAGTCTGCTGTGTGGAATATTTTCATGGTTTTCCGTCCTTTCGGATTGTCTTGTTGCTAACTTAAGCGTTACAGTTTCCTTGTTATTATGTAACTCTATTATAAACAAAAGTTCGCTGACAGTGGGCTGTCAGCGAATGTATGTTCTAGCTCTATCAATTATTGATACACATCTTTATAGAAAAAAAGAGATGCAATAATAACATTTCCGAATCCTTCTGATCCTAGTTCAATCGAGTACGAGATAAATTTGTTTTTATTAATCCGACACTTCTTCACTCGTAAATACTGCCGTCCGCGTATCCGCTGGTGTTACTAATACAGGCCACCAAAATGGATGACCGCTCCAGCCTTTTTCAACTTCACCCTCTTGACGGAGCAGAACTAAGGCAGGGATATCTTGCGCCACATCACGAGCCTTGTTTTTCTCTTGATAAGAATCTGGCGAGTTTTCAAGTCGTCCATCATTTTGTTTGAGTCGCTGTGCCTGACGTTCTTTACGTACCAAAATCCATACCTTTCCTTGACGTTCCTCTAAAGTGGTAGAGCGATTACTTAAAAACTCAAGACTAGATATAAAAGCCTTAAGGTCCCAGTTATGCCCCTCTTTAAACGTACTTTCGATGAGCTTGGCCATTTCAATTACTTCATCAAGATTCATTAGGAATGGCTCATTATAGTTGTTAGTTCTATTTTCTAACATTTTATCAATCTGAGTAATAGCCTTTTGAATATTCGTTTTGGCTTTCACTTCAAAACCAACAGGTAGTAGACGAGAAGATGGCTTAAGTGTAGTTATACTCGATAACAATAGCTTATTTGGCGAACATGGTACAATTTTGTCTTTTGTATCCTTTTGGATAAAAATCACACCATTATTTTGGTTTCCTCTTTCAAAAGCCTCACGCAATGCAGTATCGAAATCGTGGATTTTTTTCATAATATCGTAAATGGGCTTTGTCGTATAAAACCTGGTTACAATTAAATCTTCCATTGGCCGGGCACCAAACATACGGGAATGCTGCAGTACCGTATCTTGCTGGAATGTCTTCGGTCTGCGACCGTAATAAAATCCAATTAAATTCCCTATGGTTATGCCACGGTCTAAGATTTGTCCACCAATAAAAATATTCAGTGGAGTTCTTAATTTTAATTGGCCTGTTTCATCCAGAAGTTCCTTCACCTCTTTTTCCGAATTCACCACCATTGTCATGATGTGCTCATCCAAGAAAGCCTTCCGCACTTCTTTTTTAACCGATTCAATAGTAGGTATTTCTAAATGATAGAGATCAATTGATTCTTTAAGGTTATCGTATGCTTCCTCAATCAATTCGTTATATCGTGGCATATCTGCCTTGCATTCTTCATTTAACTTATCGCAGATTGCTAAGATAACATCATCTTGCCAACCATGGGAGGATTTATTTTGTTCAGTATGAATGATAAAACTAAACTTTTTTTCTACTTCATTTAATTCTCTGTTCTGCAATCGACGAATGGAGCCACCAACAATAAAGTTGACGATAGCTTCACGGAGCGTTTTAACTTTAGGACTAATAAGACAATCTTCTATTTTAAATGATCGACGATCTGATTTTTTCAGAGCTTCCAATTCACTCTCATTAACTTCTTCAAACAAATGATTCGAAATGGAGTCACTGCCATCATCATTCTGATCAAAGTAAAAATCGCCACCGATATACCTATTGTGTATGGGAACTAATTTAGTAAAGGCAGGTCGAATGGGCTTGAATTCCAGTTTTTTGGATTCAATCGTCAATTCTTCAGGCTGAAGATAGAGAGAGTATGGCGTTGCTGTAACTTGGAGAAAATCGCACTTACCAGCTTTTTTGCGAAATTCATCTATACTACCGGCAATTTTTTTAATTTCCAGACCTTCAGCTTTAGACTTATTAAAGCCAAGACTGGCATAGTCAGCTTCATCATCAATTATCAATATTCTCTTTTCTCCAAGTAACGGATATTTCTCAAAGAATGCATTATGGAGTCGTTCCATGTTACGCTTTTCCTTTTTCACAACAAAGACAAGTTTTTGGTTAAGCACATAACCCCGGAGACCACTTGGTACATTCATGATGTCAAAAACTTGCATTTTGTCGTTTTGAATGAGCTCATGAAATTCACTATTTAGACGCTCAATCGTCTGCTGTGCAAGTGCAATTGTTCCTTTGGTAAGTATTATAGTCACATCGAAATCATTATCATAAGCAAGACCCATAATTCCAATAAATGTCCGAGTTTTGCCTGATTGAATTTTCCCGAGTAACATTCCTGGACGATTAGCGCTTGTATTATTTTCCTGCAACTTAGCAACAGTTTCCTTAATACAGGTCTCTAGGGGCTCATCATATCCATTTTTTTCTTTTAATGTATTATAAAAAATACCGGTTTGTATTGTCTTTAACATAACAGTTCTCCTTAGTAGCCGAATTTAATAAACTTATTCTAACAAGTCTCAATGACCACTTTCTGTCAGGAAACAGGTGTTCTATTTAAAAGAGTACTCCGTATACAGGCGAATTAATTTCAATAACTTGAAGTGTTAAAATGGGTTGATTTAAAAAAACCGAAGGGCTATCCCTTCAGTTTCTTCTATAATAGTTCATTCCTTATTTATCTCCGTATAATCTGCACGGAAGTAAACTTTGTAATCAGTAGCCTTAAATCCATACGCCTTCAACATTTTTAGTATAAGATTCCGAATGCTATTTCCACTCATGTTCGTTTCTATGTATACTTGATCAAGAATAAGCTGTGGTTTTCTCATACCTTCCGACTTGACGGAGATATACTTATTCTTCTTGCCATTCATTCCACGTGCATGTTCAAACTCAAGAAATTTGGGACTATCCAAAGTCATGAGCAGTTCGACAGTCTTTTTCAGCATTTCTTGCCAAGTCTTCACTTCGACAATATTCTTTTCATTTATTCTAAAAGCAAAGGGCCGCTTATGTGTAAAGTTCTCATATAAAGTATGCTCAACATTATTATCTACAATATAATCAGCATAGTTTGGGATTTTCTTTCTTTCAGCTTCTTCATCGGTGTCCTCGTCATCAACGATATCCACTGTATCTACTCCGAGGGAAGCGACAAACTGATCAATCTGCTGTTCATAATCGTGAATAAACATTGCCATATCATCATACTGTCGTCTTGTAGCAAAGTCTCTATTAACAAAAGCATCATTCGACTTATGATTAATTGCATTCATCGTATCGTTGAGTACTTCCCTTATAAGTTCCAAGCTTTCCGAAAGATCAATTGCCTTGTTTGGAAATTCCGTCTTCAAGCTCTGCACCACTTGATCAATGTTCACTCATTGTAGCCCCCTGTATACGGATTAATTACAACTCCAACCCATTCAAGAATTCTCTTAGTGTAATTATTTCTTCCTTCGACAATGCAACACCCTTGCCCATTTTATCATGCTCAGGTGACTATTCACGGATATCATACTTTGGTTCACGGTCATTCCAGCTGATGAGATTGAGCTCCTTACTCCAGCCTTTTGCGCCTTCGGATAAAACTCCGGTGTTTCTAGTGATTTCGTATTTAAGCTCTGCCATAGGGTTGCTCCCTTTCAAGTGATGTTCAATGTCTAACTATAAATAAGTCCCTCTCGTCTCCGCAGCTATAGAAGGATTTGTCCAATGGGTCCTCTGAGTATACAAGTTGTTCTTCATTTGCAGTTCTGCTTGCTTAATCACCAATTCTGTTGCATCTTTGATTTCATCAGGCGGGTATTTATATTCCTTCAATAAACGTTTGATGAGGGATCTCATATTGGCTCTGGCATCGTTACGTTTTTCCCAATCGGGAGTTTTGTTATCATTAATCAATTGAATCAATCTCTTTGCCATTTCTCGTAGAATGTCTGATTTATAATGCGCTTTGATTAGCTCTGGTTTCGCCAAAGCATCATAGAACGCCTGCTCCTCAGGCGACAATTGCAGGTCTATACCTTCATTAGTTGCCGATTCAATCTCCTTGGCGATATCGATCATCTCGGTAATTAGTACATTAATATCTTCAATATGGTTATACCGCTCTACGATAACTTTTAGCTTGTCGGAGAAATATCCCGAACGAACAATATTCGTTTGCTCAAACCATTTGATCTTATCATCAAGCAGTTTTTTCAGGATGCCAGCTGCAACATTTTTACGTTTCATCGCCATGATCTTTTGCAGATTCTCAACTGATAACAGACTCTTTTCTTGCTTTGCAGAAATGGAAACCACCTCATCGCCATCTCTTATAATGGCTTGCTCGATCATCTCCGATATTTTCCGTTTGAACGCTTCCACATCAGGCATCCCATCCCGTTCTACCTTAACAATAAACGATTTGATTGCCACGAAGAAGCTTACTCGGACGCGCACTTCAAAATCCAGCGCAGTCGCACAAATGGTGTACGCACTTTGCAACCTAACTACATGCTTCAGAAAAACATCTTTGGCGCGTTCCTTCAATACATGCTCAACACCATCTTGAATGAGCTCGAAGCGTTCTTTTGGCGAAGCTTCCATATACCTGCTAAAATCAAAGCCGTGGAACATTCCTTCCAAAATCTCGGTTTCGGTCATTAGTATTTCCTTGGCTTTTTCGATATCAGGCACACTGTTCTTATCCCGATTGGTATAGGTATTTAAGGCTTCTTTTAAATATTTGCTCAGCCCGATATAATCAACGATGAGTCCGGACTCTTTCTCTTTATATACGCGGTTGACTCTAGCGATCGCTTGCATCAAATTGTGTTCTTTCATAATTTTATCTATGTACATCGTATCTAGGCAGGGAACATCGAAGCCGGTTAACCACATATCGACCACAATGACTATTTTAAGATCGCTGTCCTCTTTTTTGAAAAGGTTAGCTAGTGTTTGGCGGTATTGCTTGGTTCCTATAACATCGCGCATTTCTTGTTCATCTTTATTACTGTCCGTCATAACCAGACGAACGTGATTGGCTAAATCCGGTGCTTTCTGTTCAATAAGTTGATACATCCGAAAAGCAATTTTGCGTGAATAGGCGACAATCATCGCCTTGCCTTTAAGCATATCTTTACGAATAGCATAATGCTTCAAAATATCATCCACGACCAGATTCAACCGATCTTCATCACCAATGACCGCTTCCATCGTCACGAGATCTTTTTTCAATTGTTCTATCTTCTCGAGAGAAAGACCTTGTTCTTGAATCTTCGCGACTTCATGATCGATCTTGTCGAGTATCCCTTCATCGAGATGCACTTTGGCTAAACGATTCTCATAGTGTAAATCTACTGTTGCTCCATCCAACTTGGCTTGCGTCATATCGTAAACATCAATTAGATCGCCAAACACCCCGATGGTTGATTTATCATTGGAGTCGATGGGAGTACCCGTAAAACCTATGAATGTAGCGTTCGGTAATGCATCTCTTAAATATTTAGCATAACCATAGACCAGCTCAGCTTCCAGCGTCTTCTTGTCAATTCTGATATCGGGATCGACTCCGTATTGGGATCGATGGGCCTCATCTGCTATAACAATAATATCGTGACGATTAGAGAGCATCCCTGTTTGTTCAGTGAACTTCTGAATCGTTGTAAAGATGATCCCGCCCACAGAGCGCTTATCTAACAACGTATTCAAATCCTCCCGTGATTCAGCACGAACCGGAGATTGACGAAGATATTCCGTTGCACTGCTGAAGGTCCCGTGAATTTGCTCATCTAAATCATTGCGATCTGTTACCACAACTAACGTCGGATTGTTCAACTTCTGAATTAAACCCGCAGATAAAAATACCATCGAAAAAGACTTGCCAGAACCCTGAGTATGCCAAACTACACCACCGCGTTTATCTCCATCCACAGCATGAACGACACTATGGATAGCCTTACTCACACCATAATATTGGTGGTAAGCAGAAATAATCTTGGACTTTCCACCTGCAAAAAAAGTGAAGTTCTTTACCACGTCCAATAGCCGCTCTTTGTGCAATAAACCTTTGATTAGTGTACCGATCTGCGCAATGTGAGGTGCATCTATAATAGGGGAATCAATATCAACTTTTTTCCACTGCATAAAGTAGTCATAGGCTGAGGTGATCGAGCCAAAACGGGCATTTACCCCATCACTAATGATACTAAAGGCATTATAGTGAAACAGAGGTTTGATCATATCTTGGTACGTCTTGATCTGTAAATAACCATCATGAATCGTCGCTTGCTCACGAACTGATGATTTCAATTCAATGACTACGAGCGGTAAGCCATTAATGAATAAAACGATATCCGGGCGCTTCTCAGCTTTATAAATGACTGTAAATTGATTGATTGCTTTGAATGAATTGTTATAGGGCTGTTCAAAGTCCATCACTTTGACAATTCGCGCAGGAATGTCCTCCCCATACACTTCAATTCTGACGCCTTCGATTAGATAGCGATGGAATAGTTGATTGGCGGAAACAAGACTCGCGTCGTCGATATAGAGAATTTGACGAAAAGCAGCTTCTATAATTTCTGATGATAGAGTTGGATTAAGAGAATTAAGAGCCTCTCGTAGATCGTCCTCTAATACAACCTTTGCATAATCACGCACAAGGTCGTAGCCGTTTTGTATGGTGTAGTTCAGTTCGTCATGCAAAAGTTCAAGAACTACTGCTTCCAGGCTATCTTCTGTAAACATAGGTTCACCGCCAATCTATAATTCGACTTGAGATACGTCGATTTCTCCGGACATGAGTTTGGGGAGTAGGGTGTCTCGTAGTTCAGACAAAACGTTTGATTCCTGTTCGTTATTTGCAATTCTTTTTCTTATTACAGATACAATATCATCAAATCTCTCTAATACATCTGTTGATGGAACTAACATTTCGAATCTTCCAAATGTCTCTGGACGTACAGCTGGATATGCACTTCCTTCAGCATTATTTGTGAGGTGTTGAACAAATTCATCTGTAGTTACACTACAATAAAGAAAAGAAGATGGTATTAATTTTGAGGTTAATACAACAAATCCAGTAGAAACTACCATGTTAGGGTCTGGATTATGAATATACAGATATGACTTTCGATTTGGACGAACAGTTGACCAAAGTACATCACCGTGTCTTGTTAATCGTTTTGCTCTTGAAGGTGCGCTTTCTAAGGGGATTGACTCCAGCCTTTGTAATTTCCCATTATCTACTGAAGATATATCAACATACTTTATACTCTCAAAAGAATAAGACTTTGTTATGCTTCTTTCGTTAATTGCTACTAATTCTTTTAAGTACTTAATAGTCCATCCCTTCGGAATCTCTTTTCCTAACTCCTCGCACCATTCCATCACGCTCCCACTAGACTTATAGGTTTCACCGTTTTCATTTGGAAACTCAAAATCAACAAACCATTGCTTGAATATCGCCTGAGCCATTTGCTCAAGCACTTTGTTCATGCGGTTGTTGAGTTCGATTTTGTCGTCAATAGAGCCTAGAATATTGGCGATTTTGTTTTGGATACTACTATCAGGCACTCTAATCTTAAATTTCAAGCAATCAGGTACACGTATATGACTTACGGTTGAACCTGTTCCTTCATAAAGCTGGATTTGTCTCTGCATGAATGGACTTTTCATGGAATACAGTAAAAACCTGGAGTTTAGCATTTTTGGATTTGCTCTGAACTGGATCAAACGTTGACCCAAAAATATTTTATCTTCCGTCTTCACAATGCCTACCTCACCTATTGGTGCTTCTCTCGTTAAAATAACATCCCCAATCTGTGGAGTAGACCTTCTTGTCCAAACCTTGTAGACATCTTCACTAACATATTTTACTGATTCCAGGTCAATATTACCGTTTTTCACATTAGTAGTTCTAATCATTTTGTATTGTGTTGCATAATCTACCGTTGGAGCTGTTTTATTAACACAATCTACTATAGAATCACAAACATCACTAATACTCATTTCTTCCCACTTCAAGCAAGCAATTTTTTTTTCATCCAAATGAATCAGCAGTTTATTCGAACGCTTATCAGAACTCATAACCAATAGCCCCCAGACTCTTCTTGATCTTCTCGTCCAGTACAGAAGACTCCGACATTAAATCTGAAAGTTCGGATACAAGCTTCTCCATCTTTTCCTCAAATGGTTCATCATCTACGATTTCTTTCACACCCACATAACGTCCTGGCGTTAGCATATATTCATGCTTCTGAATTTCCTCAAGACTAGCTGACTTACAGAAACCGACCTCATCCTCATATCCATCATTCTTAAGCCACTTATGGTAGGTTTCCGAAATCAATGAGATGTCTTCATCTGTTAACTCCCGTAATTTGCGACTTACCATAACACCCATGTCACGAGCATCAATGAATAACACTTCACCTTTGCGTTTCTTCCCACGTCTCAGGAACCATAAGCAAACTGGAATCCCCGTGGTATAGAACAATTTATCTGGCATAGCTACAATACAATCGACTACGTCTTCATCAATGAATTTAATGCGAATCGTACCTTCCCCCGCCGTCTGCGAAGATAATGAACCGTTTGCCAAAACGATTCCAGCAACACCTTTGGAGGGTTTTAATTTATTCAACATATGAGAGAGCCAAGCATAGTTGGCATTGTTCTTAGCAGGTATTCCCCATTTCCACCGCGGATCATCTAACAAGCTGTCTTGTCCCCAATCACTTATATTAAAAGGAGGATTGGCTAGCACATAATCAAATTTCTCATCTCGGAATTGATCGGAATGGAATGTGTCTTCGTGCGTTTTCCCTAGGTTGGATTCAATCCCTCTAATGGCAAGGTTCATTGTAGCTAGTCTTCTCGTCTCCGCGTTTAATTCCTGTCCATATACTGAAAGCTTGAACGTGCTGCCTCCATGTGCTTTAACGAACTTCTGAGCTTGTACGAACATTCCTCCTGAACCGCAACATGGATCATAAATCGTGCCCTCGAAGGGTTCGATCATATCTACCAATAGTTTAACTACGCTACTCGGAGTATAGTACTCACCGCCACCTGCCCCCAAGATAAAGGCGAATTTACCGAGAAAATATTCATAAACTCGACCAAGCGCGTCCTCTTCAATCAATAACGTATTAGAATTTTCGAAGACCATAATGACTTCGCCAATTCTACGTTGGTCAATATCTGCACCGGAATAGATCTTAGGTAGTATACCGGCGAGATTTTTGTTTTCTTTTTCAATCGCAATAAAAGCCTCATCAATGATTTGACCTATGTTAGGCTTAGTCGCATGCTCAATGATGGATTTCCAACGTGCTTCTGTAGGGACATAAAATACATTAAAGCGTTCGTATTCATCTCGATCATCCTCGAAGCCATCACCTTCTGCAATCAGTTCGTTATATCTTTGCTCGAATCGATCCGAGATGTATTTGAGAAATACGATACCCAGTACGATATTTTTATATTTGGAGGCATCTATACTACCTCTAAGTTTATCCGCTGCTGCCCATAGTTTGTCTTCGATACTCGTTACTAATTTTTCATTGGCCATTGTATGATTTTCTCCTGTCTAGATGTTTAGTAGTTCTATAGACTTATTCCACTTACTAACTTGAAATTCCTTTATTCGACAAATGATTCTCATCCTTTTTAAATATTTACGATGTCAATCAACCGATTATGAATGCTCTGCCAGCTCTTGTTCAGATCAACCGTATACACATTCAAAGGATGACCTTTTATCACATAAGTTAAATCAAGTTCCTTGTCGACTTTGGGATAAAGAAGAATGCCAATAACAGTCTTTTTATTCGCATGATTCGCTTGGCGATAGTTATTCAAATAAGCAAATATTTGATACAAATTGCCGCTAATCAGTTTCTCCAAATCATACCTTTGGATATAAGCGGAATGATAAAACTTCGTATCCATTATGATTTTGTAAGAATCACACTCCAGAGAAATATCCGTTTCCATCCGAGGAAGTAACGACAAGTCCTCTCCCTCTGCATCCCAATAAATCACTTCTCTAGTAACCTTAAATTCGGTGCATTCCGCTCGGTAGAAATTACGTACAAAGCTTTCAAAAAGAGCAGCCATTTCTTGATGATTACGCTGGAAATCCATGAATTTCAGATCTGATTCTTCTTCATTCATAAGTAAGCAGTCATAGAACAGCTTGCAAATATCCAAGACAAATCCATAATACTTATTGCTCCTGTGCAATCGAACTTCGGTAAAGATACGAGCATTTAATGAGATCAGAGATATCTCCCCAAAATAAGAGTAAATCCGGATTACTTGGTCACGCAGCCCCGGATCCAAATCTTTAACATGAAGAAGATTGAATAATGTGGTCTTAATAATCCGGTTATGCAGAGTATCATGATTCAATTCTGCATATTGGATCACCATCTTGCTTCTATTGAAAGATAGCTTACGAATGGAGTCTTGAAAATTGATTTTACCTTTTAAGGATGCCGTTTCTTCGGTTAACTCCGTGTACTCTCTATAAAAACCTCTCTTAATCAAGGACTGCAGCTGTTCCAGAAGCACTCGTGTGAGCAGATGATATATATCTCTATCCTGTTCCTGACCTACAGATACAAATTCCTTTTCTTGGAGTCGATTCCATGCATAACACAACATGTAATAAACATTCTTGACAGGGATTTTAGTATATTCCATGAAGCATCTCTCTCACTTTATCTTCGCGGTCGAACCAATATTCGTTGAGCAATGGTTCAACTTCCAGCTTCATAATTCTTCGGAACCATTTTTCCTCGTCTTGTACATCTGTTAATGGGCAAAAATAGCTGTGTCCGATTTCATAACCTTTACCCAAATTCAGCGTATCTTTCACGATTGCTTGATTTATATCAGTAAGAGTAGTAATGATCTTATCGATGCAGCCTTGACTAACTCCCTTGCCCATAAGATTTTCTCTAAATTGTTGGCTATGAAAAGCGGGCTCTACAGAGATAAAGGCAAACCTTCTACGGAGCGCATAATCTACCAATGCTAGGGAGCGGTCTGCCGTATTCATCGTACCTATCATATATAGATTCCTAGGAATATAGAACAACTCGTCCCCTTCACTGTAAGCAAGCTTTACTGCATAGGATTTACCACGTTTATCCGTCTCGATAAGCATCATGAGCTCCCCGAATATTTTGGACAAATTACCCCTGTTGATTTCATCAATGATCATATAATAATTATGTTCGGGGTCCAGAGTTGCCTTCTGACAGAATTCGTAGAATATTCCATCCTTGAGAGCAAAGCCTCCACCTGATACTGGCTTATAACCTCTTATAAAGTCTTCATAAGCATACGACTGATGAAATTGAACCATGATTACCCGGCTATCATCTTTTACTCCGTTATGCAGATAAGCAAAGCGCTTCGCAACAAAGGTCTTACCAACACCAGGCGGCCCTTGCAAAATAATATTATTCTTATAATCCAAGGTTTCTATAATCTCCTCAACCTTTTCTGGTGTCATAAATACTTCTTCAAATAAATGCTCTAGCGTGTATGGTGTAAGCTTCTGTTCTAACCGAATCTCTTCAACCTCAGCACCGTTCTCCTCAAGCATTTCTTCTTCAAACCCTGTTAATTGTAGAAGCTCTTGAACAAAATCTGTATAACTCGTAATATTCGTTAGTGTTTTCAAAGGCGTTTTATTAGCTACCTGCCAATCTCCTACCTTCAACCAATCCGCTTTTCGAATAGAGTGATATATCCCTCTAGTGGGATCATATTTGTAATCCGAGGTTATTGCACCCACAGCAATGATGCTCTTGCTTCCTTTCTTAATGAAAACAACGTCGCCTTCTCTCATCTCGTTCGCAAACTCGTAATTAGCCAGAGCATCATTATTAGGGTTGTGTACGAGTTGGAAAATCTCCTTTAGTGATTCATTAATTTCTCTCTTGCTTGCATATTGTTTTAGATCACCTAACTCTTCCCAGCCAATCGCAACCAATCCATTCTTATAGAAATCATCCCAATGTATCGCATCTTCACCGGCAGCAAGCAACCAATATTGAGTACTGGAAGTATCATCATCATCCTCAGCTTTGCCGAACTGTTCGAATAAAAAGCTTAAGAACTGGTCAATCTCCAGATAAAGAGGCAATTCCGTCTTTCTACCCACGATATCAAGATAATGTTTCAACACTTCATGATCCAAGAGGCTTTGTTGGAATTTCATAAACTTAACGCCGTAGGAATCCCCTCTTGCATATTTAGGATTAAGTAGCAGTACATTTTCAACGGCAACCTTATCTCTTTGATTGTAAAAGCAATACTGATCCGGAAAGACATTACCAATCAGCTCGCTAACCACACTGTGACCAAATCCGAACAATTTGTATTCATCGCTCGAAATAAACCCATCGATTCGTTCTTCAATTTCTCCTTCCCCATACAAAAGGAAAAGAAAACTATTACGATACTTTTCAATAGGCTCATTTATATTTCCCAGAGCTCTCTTTCTGGCAAGGTTCATTCGAAAAGCGTTAATATGATTACCAAGCTCCTGTATCTTTTCCCACTCTAAAATTTCTAGGTTCTCTCTATTCTTGAAAGTTTGGAAAAAGCGTTGGTTACCGTATATAAAATCGCACTTTTCAAACCATTCATCAGCACTCTCTTTAAACAAATGTAGATATCTATCTAACAAGGGCAGACTAGCTCGTTCGCCGACCTGTTCTGGTGCATTCCAGTACTTAAGCAGATTGCTATATTCGGAATCAGACAATCGGTAGTTCGTCAGCTGGCTGATTCTAAATATCTGCAAATTCATCGTTTCCGGAATTTGCTTGAGTTCATGTCTCATCAACATGCCTTCTTCGGTATTCAGCCTTACCTCCTGAACTTTAAGCTGGATCTGAAAATGCCCAACTTTATCTTCACCTACAACAACCGGCGTATTCATTACGGTACAATGTGCGATCACACCACCGCTATTCTTAGTACCACCGTCTGATCGCCATATAAATACCTTGTCATCCTGTTGAATGTCATTTATGTACTGCTTTTGTCTTACATCCCAAGTAACAACTTTATTCTGCTGTAAATATGTATCTACATCAAACGCGTTGGGATTACCCTGAAAAATCCAATATGTCATCGAAAAGCCTCCTAGTATAAGTTTCTAATTGAATGATTTCAAATCCCTTTCATGGTCTTAACATCTACAAACAAGTCAACCATATATGGTTGCAAAACATGCTCGTGATCCAACCCCAATATCTTCTTTGTTTGTCCAATAGCAACCTGCCAATCTTTAACGGAAGATGGGCAGGTTACAGAGTAATCTCCTATAAAATATAAATTAATTAGAAAGGCCTTAATCCCGTTTAACTCACGAAGATAATACAAATGTGCTACTCGGTTTGCGTATTGATAATAGGTTTTCGTCCAATCAAAATGTGCACCTATCCCTAAACCCTCTTTCACCTCGTCTAGGGTTTGCTTAATTAACGCCAAAGATTGTTCTCCCGCCTTCGACCCTGGAGACTTCAACTCCTTTAAATTTGCCTTTGCCTCCACCAAAATAACTTCTTGCGTATCCGTTACACCGAGACCATCCCACTGTGGTCCCCTAGAAGGCCAAAAGTTGTGCAGAGGTACAGTAATTTTATCTGCAACACCAACTTTTTCTAGAAACCCTACATCTCTAAATTCCGCCATTGAATTACTACGTATTGGCGATACCCATTGAAGTTTCCCCTTTAAGGATAGTTGCTTTGTCACTAATTCAATGGAGTCTGTCTCATTATCATTCACCCAAGCTTGAATTGCTCGGAGACTGCCTCGACTGTTTTCAGGTTGGGGATAGCCTTTAGGTACATTCATATTGATGGACACCTCACTTTAGGTTTCTCCTGAATGATGCTATTTTCTATACACGTACATAATCATTCCGATGTAAAAAGTAAAGCCCTGAGTCCTTAACGGTAACCCCAAAAGCTCGTTGTAATTCACCTGTGTAAGTTGCAACCTGTGGCCGGTAAAAGTCTATAAAGGCCGTATACCAATTATGTATCCTTCTCCTTACTCTACTGTTTAATTCGTTTTTCCCAAACCAGTCCCTGCCTTTAATTCTTCTACCCTCATTATAAAGATTAAGTGTGATATAAAAAACTTGCCCATAAAGCGATAACCAGTTCCTTTTCCATCGTTTGTATAGGGGCAATAGAATCAAGTGAACGCAAATCACGATATATATACCAAACGTCCACTTCACATTTGAAAGCTAGGTCAGCTGCAGAAATCCCGGGATTTACTTGGATAGCATTAATAATATTAAGATACGAATGACTTTATCACCCCTTTAAATTGCTCCGCATTTATATAGATATGAGAATTCTACTTTATTGCAGTCTAGGCTAATTATATTTCACTAAATATAGGCAGGAATTATTTACCGCTTGTTTTAAATGCTTATCTTACTGTACTGTTAAAATAATCAACCACCACAGTCTATTTCATCCGTATCGGATGGGATGTTTTGTGGTGGTTTTTTCTGATTAACATATTCATGAAGTAATTAAGCTAATTAACTTAGAAGCGTTATTTAAGGATATGAGGGGTGTTAGTGTGAATCCAAGAATTGATTGAGTCTCTATAAAACAAGATTCTTCTTCGTACTCTCACAAAGGGGATTTGATTTTCACGTACCATTGTATAAATACAGTCTGATGAAACACCAAGATAGTCAGACAACTCCGTTACAGAAAATACAGGCTTCATTTGAAGTTCAACTTGTTGTGCGGCTGAATTAACGTCACTGCCGTCAGCAACTGTGTCAGATTGAAACTTTTCTTTCCCGACGCCGACTAGCAGTTGTTCTTCCATTTGTACTAATGTTTTTAATAATTGAATTCGTAATATTTCATATTCGCTCATAAAGTTTACCTCCAGGAGATTATTCAAATCAACACTTTACATAAAGTAACCGTCACAGTGATTGATGCTCTTGATATGAGCTTTAAGATTACAGATCTCACTTGATATGATTTCTTATGGATATCTTATTACCGGAATTGCCTTTACACTTTAGAGTTTCAACATCTTTGAATATCTAATTGCGGTTTCAGTAATGTTATGCCTCAGTTATTAACTCACTCCGGCATGCCTAAGTTGTACCTGGGACTTACAGATGTACTAATCAAGCAAATACCGTTGTACTACAGAATTACAATTCCCTCCCATTGAATCAAGAATCTTTCACCAACAAGACTTCGGAGGTGTCTTAATATCAGTTTCCCCAATTTAACGCATTGGTTCAAATTTCTCAGTTCAACTGAGAGTTTCTATAATGCCCACCAATATGCATTAATATGGTTAGTGGTGATGCTATGAACACTACCATCAAATATGATGGCGTCTATCAAAGTCATGTTCGTTCCCTTGTAGATGAGTATTTTGCAGTAATGCATAAGCTGGAGAATACAAGTAATTCAAAACAGCTACAAGCAAAATTAAAATCAATAAAACGCAAGATATGTAGGTTGGATTATGTGGATGTGCTGGCGTTGCAAAACTCCTTTGAGCTTTGGCATTTACTTATGAATGATCCAGACCTTTATTTTAGACGCACGCTCTGCAGAAGATTATTTAATCTTTCAGAGCCGGACGTAGCAGAAGCACTTGGGTATTCTGCTACAAGAGCAGGCGCGGCACATAACTTATTTAATTCATCTGGCATGCCACATTGGCCCAGACCATTCCAACTTTCCATTTTGCTCAATCATCCTTGGCAATTGGTTAACAAAAATGACCCAGAGGAATACTCATACTCTTCACCAACAGAGTACTTCGACCCCGGAGTTGCAAAAAAGATACATATTAAGGATCTTTCTAAGGAGAGAACCCGAGTAAAAAGTATTGCGGGTTTTGTCATTTTAGACCCCCAAGAGCTTTTCCCACTAGAACTGCCTCCTGTGACCGGACGCTGGGTTACTACTTATCCTGAAATGGATTACTTCGAGTTCCATCTCTACCATGAGCCCGTACTGGATAAAGCTTTACAGAAACGCATCCTTAACACATTTCCATTTGCTAACGATGCGATAACAACCTATGTCCCCTTTAGATCAAAAATGAGATCCCTTTGGGTCATGATGCCGAAAGTGGGACGGGAGCAGGACTATAAAGGACTCATTACTGAATTCAAGGGATTTAGGGATGCTACAGTCCACTGTCATCTTAGGTAGTCCCACTAAGCCGTCTCTATCTGGAGGCGGCTTTCTCAGTTACACTGAGAAATTTCAAAGTCCACTTTAACCATGGCCATCCTAAAGGTAAGACAAAACAAGGAGGGCTAAACAGTGGATCACAATAACCATTTAATCACTAAGAACGAGCATTCAAAAAATAACGAAACCTAAGAATCTTTTCGGCAGAATTTTTCTTTTGCCGAAAAGATTCTTGACGTTCAGGGTATGTTTCCTACTCTCAGTGACGATCATGATATTAGAAAAGTCACGCGTGAGAAGGTGGAACATATGCTGTATGCCAAACAACTGATACCTGAAATTCAACCTATTGAAGACAAGATCTATCTAGGGGCAAAAGGTATTAATCAATGGATCTGGGAAAACAAAGTACAAGCTGAAATATCTCAAAACTTATTACGAGAATATTTAAGTCGTGGAATGCACAATACACCTCATAACTTTTTTAGAAAGTTCCAACTCACTCGTAATCTGCTGTTTCACATTGCGAAACTTTATGAGATTGAACCTTTTCAGATTCAAGATAGGCACTTGCTTGATCCGAAGTTTCTTCATCAGGGTTTCGAAGGTTTAGCTAAAGATGGATTCACATCAACTCTATTCCACTTCCTAATGCGAAAATCCATTCAAAACGGAATGTTAGATAAAGACTTCCCATTCGTTAAAGCATCAGACAAACAGTCACGCATGCATCCTAGAGTCCTCAGCTTCCAAATACATATGGAAGAAAAAGGGTTATCCCGTAAATATATTCGGAATACAGCTACCCACGTACACCAACTCTTGGTTTGGCTTTGTGCAAATGTCCAGATGTTTAGGACAACAAGTCCAGATACGATCTCAATTTTCCAAATTAAAAATGAACATTTGCTGATGTACCGCACCTACAAACTAAGGCTCGTAAGGGATGATGGCAACAGCCGAATCTCATTTGCACACAGTATATATGCCATACGCTTATTCTATCGCTTTTTGCATGAGAAATTTGGCTATGAGGCCCCCTTACAGCGCTTCTACTCCATAAAGGCCCCCCGATACAGCCCTCGTGAACTTCCAACGGATCAGCAAATCGAAGCATTCTTTCATGTGGTGGCGCAATATGCAAGAAATCCTGTCCGTGAAGAGATTGGGTACCGATTGATGTTCCATCTGGGGTTACGCTTATCGGAAGTAGCGCATATCAAATGGAGTGATATTAATTTAGGAACACGAACGATCGTCATCCACAGTAAAGGCAAGAAGAGTCACGTTTTACCTCTCGTTGGAAAGCTCTATTCCCTTTTACAAGAGCTTCACACCCAGCCGAAGACAACCTACCTCTTGGGACAAAAAACCTCTACGATTAAACATGAGGTATATGAATATTTCATTCTTTATGCGATGATTACCGGTTGGCCGTTTCCAGGTGGCGTTCATATCTTCCGCCATATGTTTATTACGCGTCTTGCATATAAAGGCGTCCTTCCGCAAGCGATAAAAGAATTAGCCCGTGTAAGTATGCTGGATACCGTAGGGCTATACATGCATATGGCGCACCGAGATCAGCACATGATTAGTCAAATTGATCTGCTCAAATATGAGTAAGGAGGAGGTACGTTATGCCTATATTTGATGATACGATAGCCAATGATATTGCTTTTGAAGAAAACCTACTCCAACTGGCGGATCAATACGGACCGGACGCGTTTAAACGTATGTTGCAGCGCCTCTCACCCCAAAACAATGCTGAAGCGGTAAAAATGAAGGAATCGGTTCTGCTAGAAGATGCGGTTCTCCATTATTATGAGAGTGATGCATTTCAGAGCTTAGCAAAAACCTCACAACAAGCATATCGCTATGAAATGAATTTGTTCTTGCGGTATTGCAACCGCATAAAAGGAACCTTCCCAAATATCAAGGAGATTTCATCTGCAGCTTTTTTAAACGACTATCTAGCCCCTGTTCAAAAACTGAATACACGTAGCAAAAAAGCTGCTTTTTTACGAAGTTTTCTGGGAGAGGTTTTTGCTCATTTTTTCAAGCAGGATATCCGAAAACTCAAACGAACCCTCTCTATGGAAATAGATCAAAACCGTGAGCCACGTGCGTTTACCAAAGAACAGTTGGATGAGCTGCTGTGCCTAGTTCGACTCGGCCGCGAAGCTCACCGCAATTTCACCATTTTATGGACCTTTTTAGGCTCGGGTATTCGGCTGAGCGAATTGTTACATCTACAGATTGGTGATATTGTTTCATCCCGGCAAGAGATCCTTGTACGTGGAAAAGGAAAAAAGGGATATAAACAGCCTAGCAAAATAACCAAATCCTCACTTGAAATACTGAGCAAATACGTGAGCTTTCGTTACCATGGCGTGAAAGACGCGCAAGATTATCTGGAACGATATATTTTTTCGGACGACAGTGGAAAATCCCCTTTACATGAAAGTACGGTTCAGAAGATGTTTGCTGCCTTGATTGATCAAGCAACCTCTATACCCGGATCCGACAAAAAACCTTATCAGCTTTCCGTACACTCTTTACGGCATTCCTTTGCTCTCTATCTGCTTGAATCAGGTGTAAATCTATACAATGAGGCATTCGTGGCTTAGCTCCACGGAGGTTTATTTAAAATTGTTTGATAGTATGCTGGTTAAGGCAATCGATCAGCATCCCCTCGCTCAGCTTAAAGCAAGCGATCTCTTTTGAATCAGGAGGCAATCTCTATGGCTTTTTTACTTCAGTCCGCCTACTTCAAGATCTGGAGCAACCAATTCACATTAAGAAATTCAACCAAACAAAAATATATAAGCGTACTCAAGAAATTCGAAGCCTTCTTACTTGACAATGGTTTTGAAGGAGACCTTGATTTTGATCAATTTCATGCCAGTCGTGAGCATCCTAGTAGATTCCTCCCCATTCAACGGCAGGTATTTGATCGTTTTTTTCTGGACTTAAAACAACATGAACATATGTCGAACATGAATTTGGCAGCGACCATCACCGTATTACGATGTTTCTTTGAATTCCTGTATGAAGCCGATCTGATTCAGCATAACCCACTACTCGGATATCCTAGGCCAAAATTCGAGTCTCCTATTCAAAATACGGCCTTGTCGAAAGTAGAATGTCTCGCCCTTCTTCAAGCTGCATTGCATAGAAGCCCGTTCTACCGGCAAGAGTTTGTGTTTCTCTGGTTCATGCTGATCACGGGTCTTCGACTCTCAGAGGTCCGTTTCCTAAGGCGAAAACGGGTACACTTGGATACACGGATCGTCCACGTTTTTGATGCACAGAAAACCGAGAAACGACCTGTGGCCCTCCCTCAGGATCTCACGGTAGAACTCGAACGGTACATCCAACATCCTGAATATCTTAGATATGCGAATCAGGGGGATGAATACCTATTCCATCAACATGGAAAAATCATGACAGTCGATAAGATTAAAGGTATACTATCTGATTTAACTCACGATGCAGGTCTTGGCAGGCATATTCGCCCACATGATCTTAGACGAACAGCGGGATATTTGATGCAGACAGGAGGTATGAGCATCATCGATATTCAGCATCAGCTGCGACATAAAAATGTAGGAACAACGTTGCGTTATGTACCACCTTTGAATGATTTGACTAAGATTCTTGAGGATACCTAAGGTGATACCAATCAATATTAATCTATTAAGGTAAGGTCTCACTTCTTTATGAATGGACATAATGACTAATATAAAAATCCATTGTAGAAGGTGTTTTAACTTGGCTAATATCCAAAAACGTGGTGATAATTCATGGTTCTTAACAGTTAATGCTGGTAAAGACGCTAGAGGAAAATACGTTCGTTTCACAAAAACCGTTCATTGCCGAACAAAACGAGAAGTGGAAAGCGAATATGCTAAATTTCGGATGGAAGTGGAGGCGGATGAATATGTATCGCCTCAAAAACTAACATTTGGGGCGTTCGTCGAAGAATGGAGAGATAAGTACGCCGTAAAGCATCTGGGATTCAAGACGTTATACACATATAACTCTAATCTTAAGACCCGAATTCTTCCGTACTTTCAGCATCTACGACTAGAGGAAATCAAACCACTTCACATCGTAAACTTTCTAAATCAACTCGAAAAGGAAGGAAGCCGTGGAGATAAAAAAACAGGAGGCTTAGCCTCTGATACGATTGAAATTCAGTACCGTATCTTAAAAAACATACTCAAACGTGCAGTGGAATGGAGAATTATTAAGCGAAATCCGGCTATCGATGTACAGAAACCAAAAGTCAATTCCAAAGAGATCGTCCCTTACAATGAAACAGAGGTAGAACAAATGCTTCGAGCGTTGCAACGTGAGCCGTATCACTGGAGGGTTATGATCACTTTGGCTCTTACAACCGGATTACGGCGGGGCGAGTTACTCGGGCTAGAGTGGAAGCATCTTGATTTCAACAATGGGATGTTAGATGTTTCACAATCTATGATTCACGCGCTTAAAGGTAAAATCATCGTTAAATCTCCTAAAACTAAAAAATCTATTCGAAAAGTAGCATTACCAAGCTCCATGTTAAAGGAGCTACGAGAATATTACGCTTATAGAATGCAAAAACCATTGACGTTGGCGATTCGTGGTATAGCGGAGATTGGTTCTTTATGTTCTCACATCCCAATGGACAACCTTTCCATCATGAGCGTCCCTACCTTTGGTTTCGACAGTTCATAAAGAAAAATAGCCTTCGGTACATTCGGTTCCATGATCTCCGGCATACCTCAGCCACGATTCTGATAAACCAAGGCGTTCATGCTAAGATTATCTCAGAGCGACTAGGACACGGCAGCATTGCCACCACTATGAATATTTATGGACATGCTCTGCAAACTGCTGATCAGGCTGCTGCCGATAAGTTTGAATCATTTTTCACATCTGATACACATGGGCAATAAAGAAGACGCTCCTTTAGGTAAGGGGCGCCTCTTACTTTTATGCTATTAAAGAATGTAATTTTTTTTCAATCTTCGTTTTAAGATTACTAGGTAATGTCGATAAAAACCTCGAGATTTGTTCTTGCTCGTATGATTTGTTCAATAAAACGAGTAGCTCATCGAGAATATTCGCTTCGGTTGTATCTCTATCCCAAATCACGTTTGTTCCCTTATAGGTTTCTTCATCAATTCTTAATAATTTCTTATCCAGACTATAATAGTATCTAAGTTTAGTTTCAACTAATTTATTAAACATTTCTTCCCTAAAAACAAGTTCTCCAATAATCATTTGATTTTGTCTTCTATAGGAAATATTGCTATAGTCATCTAAAAAAATATTATCGGTCAAATCGCTAGGTTGTACTCCGTCAGTGAGTAATAAGTGTATTAGCTCGTCAATCTTGCATTTTATTTCAATCGTTACATTCATTTAAATCATCCTCCTTAGTTCCTCAATTATTACATCAAGGTACTTCTGTGAATCAAGCAAAGCCTCAGGTTCTCTCCTTTTAACAGGTCCATATTTGGCATACAATCTTGCATTAATGTATCTTACCAATATTCCATCATTGGTACAATCACTATTTAGATTATGAATAATTTTGTTGAACTTCAAATACAGATTGGTGTCTTTAGGGTTTATACCCTTTTCTTCAAGAACAACTTGGACTGCCTCATTGGCATTGTTATATAAAAGCCCACGGGTTTTTTTCCTGAGTAATTCCGGCCTCTTTGACAATAAAAGCTCATTAATTTCATTCTTTTTGGATGTAATTGATTGCTTTTTAATTGCCTCTTTAGCTGCTAGTACGTCTTCTTCGCTAAGTCCTGCATCTCTAAGTTTTTGAATCTTACTCTCAAGTTCTGATTCAATTTGAAATCTTGCTTGTTCAAACATTTCGTTGAAATCAAGGCCAGAAAGGTAGGAATCCTTATCACTTATAAAATACTGATCCTTTTCAATAGAGGCATAAACAATTTCTCGTTTCTCATATTCTCTATCTGAGATTGCATATTCTCTTACTGGAATTTTTTTGCTTTTCTCTACTTCTTTTGAGAAAATCTCCCACATTAAATTCAGGCCTATTTCTTCGTGGAATATAACCACTGCATTATTATCAATTGCGAAATCTGTTATCTCCTCATTAGGAATAGCTCTCAAAACTCTACCAATAACTTGAGCAAATGCATTTAAACTACGATATGGTCTGAATAAAGAAAGTACTGTCAAATACTTATGATCATACCCTTCCATTAACATATTAACTGAAACGACAACCTCACATTTATGATCCTCAATATCCATAAATGCTTGTTCAAGTTCATCAGGTTTCATTCCACTGTGAACAATTCTGACTGTCGAGCCTTTATCCTTATACCAATGTGCAACATCTTTTGCATGTTTAATGCTACATGCTACGGCAAGAATTTTATGTGGAACATTTGGAGAAGCTTCTTTTATTATTTTTAACTGTTTAATACTTTCATCTATTACATCTATTGAACATTCTTCCGAAAGAGCAATGGATTTTTCAACCCACTCCTTTTCTTTTATTTCGAGAACTTCATCCTTACTGTACTTCTTTGAGTCGCCGGGAATAGAGAAATACAAGTTTCCATTGTTAATGGTAGCCTTTCTTAGCCACTTGACATACTTTAGTGCCATAACTTCAGATAAAGATGTATTGTGTATTTCTTCACCGGGCAGTTCTTGATGGTCTCCTCTATATGGCGTTCCCGTAACGTGTAGTTTTTTTGCCTCAGAAAAGTATTCCAAAGCTTCTACCCACGTATTTGCTACAGAATGGTGCGCTTCATCAATAATAACCAAATCAAAAAAATCTCTAGGCACAGTATTTAATAAAGATTTTTGATTAGCTTTATTTAATTTATGTACATTTGTAATAACAAAATTACATTTTTCTAAGCTGGATAGTAACATATCAGCTTCATATTCTTCCACTACTGGCATATCTTCCGGTGAAAATATCACATCCTGGTTCAACCAAAAGTTATCCTCTAACGGGTGCAGTGTTTTGACCACGCTCTTTTTCGTTACCAATCCAGGCGTTATTACAAGTACCCTCTTATAGGAAACTCCGTAGGGAGCAATTGAAATCAGCCCACTTTTACCCGTACCAGTAGGTAATACCACTAACGCCTCTCCTTTGGGATTACTTTCAAAGTACTCTTTAATTTTAATATAGGCTTCAATTTGTGGCTCTCTAAGTTTTTTGTTTTCAATAATATTGGGTACAATTTTCATGAAATATGTCAATTAACATCACTCCTTTTCGAAATGTTCTTGTGGGTTTACAAAACTATTAATTTAACTTGGAGGAGAATATTTTCTACCAAACATTGATAACCACCACTTGTTAGTAGGACTTTCAACTAGAACAATTTCATCCTCAAGGTACTTCTTTAATTCATCCGTTTGATAACCGAAATTACAATTATCTAAAAAGACTTTTTCAACTAATAAGGCTTTAGTCACCGGATTACATTCTATTAGGCAATTTTTCCAAGATAGTCCTACGAACTTTCCGCCTTTCCATTCCAAACCTTTCATTGCACACTCAATAAATGTAGATCTTTCCACGTACATTTCATCAAATCTTCCTCCACCAAATTCAGTCAATTGAATATCCAGTCCCCTCCACTCCCCACCAAGAGTACAATCGTAAAACTTGGTATTATCTGAAAAAATCATATAAGAAGCTTTAACCCCATAAAATAAGCTTTTTTTCCAAGTACAATTCCTAATAACTACACCCTCTAATACGGCTCCATTAAAACGAACTCCTATTCCCTCACATTTCTCAAAAAGCGATGTATGTAGGGTGGACTTAGTGAATATTGTTTTAGTCATTCTACAGTCATTCATTTGTGTCTCGAACATACTAGCATTTATAAAATTTATATAACTCAGATCACAACTTAAGAATTGAACATTCTTCAACTTTGTTCCTTTAAAACTGGAACGATAAAGAATACAATTATTAAAGACAACATCTTCTATTGTTCCTTGTTCTATTATTAAGTCAGGTAAGTAAGCATTGTTAATGTTCAGCTTATTGCTTGAATTTTTTTCCATGCTAATTTTTCGTGCACTAAGTACTTTCCCTAAAGTACGAACTATTTCTTTAATTGCCGTATGACATTTTAACCACTCTTCGACAATCCGCTGTAAATCTCGCTTTTTCACAGCATACTCGTTCATGTTTTCTGCATATTGTTCATAACTCCACTGACTGATTTTCTCTTCTCTAAAGGTAGAATAAAAACTTTTATGCCAGTTAGACCATTCATATTCATCTAGCTTAAAGAAGTTGACTAGCATATCTCTATTTTTTTCGTGAATGAAATGGCGTGCTGCCAGTTCTAATTGGCGGTCATGTAAAAGCCGGCTCTCTTCCGCAAGTAACGGAATAACTTGTTCGGGAAACTGCTGAAGAGCAACAGCTGCTGCTTCTCTCACCTCAGGAATCGAGTCAAATTTAATTACATTAATTAAATATCTTATAGATACCTCATATTCTCCCAAGGCTTGAACTGCACCAAGCCTTACAGGGGTACTATCACTTCCTAACTCCTTCAGCATACCCGAAATCCTATCCTTTTCATTTTTTTCACTTTGGATATTGAGACTATTGATTGTGTTCTTATGAGCATTCCTTGTTGCATAATAAGTTATAAGCAGTGAGCATATTCCAATTACTGAAGTAATCATTTGCAATATTGGGCTCCAGTACAATGATCGCTTCTCTCGTTTGATTTTTTCAGTTTCCACCTTGAGTTTTTCACTTTCATTTTTTAGCTTTTCAGTTTCCTGATTTAATTTTTGAATCTCGATATCACTTTTATTTTTAATAGCAGTAGTAGCTACAGTCGATGCTTGTGTATGCATAGGACTAATTAAAAAAAGAGGACACAAAAAAAAGCATAAAGCAATTGTATTAAAGAATAGGCGTAAGCGATGGTTCATATAATAAAAACCTCCATTCATTGTACCGTAATATTTTACCATACAAATTAGAATATTATAGATAATATTCTCTTTTCTTACTATAATAAAAAAGACAAATAGGAGGAGTGCACTTGGCTATCCGTAAAATAGAGGTTGATAATTGTAAATCATTGTGGAATATAGAGGTTACACTGAATAGGATTAACTGTTTGTTGGGTGAGAACGGTTCGGGAAAATCAAACTTACTTAAAGCCGTTAATTATTTCTATCAAAATATGACTGAATCAAATCTTCAACTTAACTTGCATGATAAACACAACCCATTTGTTGAAGATATGAAAATCACTATTTGGTTCGATTTTCATAGGATTCGTTCAATTGCTAAGAGTCATCGAAGTGCAAACCGGATATATGGTCATGAATTTAAGCCCTACTTCCGAAAACTACTATCCATGGACAAGTTATTTCGAGACGGGAACGACCTAATACCATTAACTCTTACTCAAAAAAAGCGTGAGGGAATAACCTGGAGTTTGCCTTACGAATTCCGTGTAATCTTGAAGAATCTGTTCCCTGTCTATTTTGTTAATGCACGACATATAAACCTTACGAATTGGGATCAGTTATGGGAAACTATCGGTGACCTCGGTACACTAGAAACTAAGGACAGACCAATAAATAAAATCAAGCAGGCGTTGGAGGAATGCTTAGGACCTCAATATAAGAAGATCGCAGAAAAACTCGAAAATGAACTAGACGTTGGCAACTTAGAACTAAGATCGTTTCGGCCTAAGCTAATGTTTTCTCATTTATATCAACTTCAATTAGGAGGGCGTTCATTCCGTTATCAAAACGAGGATCTGGATTACTTTTCAGATGGACTGAATTCTTATAATTATATTAAGCTCTTATCTAGGATGGTAATTCAGCTATCGGAGTTGCGACTAAAAGAACCGCTGATTATCCTCGATGAACCAGAAACGGGATTACATCCCCGGTTTTTAGATGACCTTAGCAAAATCATTTCCAAGGATATAGGTTTTACTGGTTTCTTGATCGCCACTCATTCGCCTAGATTTATTCGGAACATGTTGAATATCGGAGATAGTTGTAGTTTATTTCACATACAGATGCAAGATAGACATACTTCTATACAGCAAATGAAAGGGTTTACTGACAATAGGGAAGTTCAAACATTCACAGAGCTGGAAGCTAGCTATTATTTTGCAAAGGCCATTCTTTTCGTTGAAGGAGTAACAGAGTTAGAGCTGTTTTCAAACCCAGAACTTGTTAAACTATTCCCAGGACTTAGGGAAATTGACGTTTTCCCTTTTAGCGGGAACTCTGTAAGACTCAAATCTATTAATCCCGTTGAAAAAAATATAAGTATACCTTACCTTATTCTTACTGATATGGATAAAATAATTCAATACGATTCAAAGTCTAGTCGATTCACTCCTTGTAGCGACTCAGCTGTTTTAAATCCTCTCAAGGATCGGAAGGCTCATAAAAAAGAGATGTTCTACTATTCAAATAGAAAATCTCAAACTTATACTACTAGACGTCAGATTGAAGGTTTATTGGAGAAGTGTGCATTTTACTCACATCCTCATTGGGGTATTATTGACAGCCCATATTTTTATGAACTCATAAATTTAATAAGAGAATATTGCATATTGCATCATGTTTTCCCAGTTAGCACAACCGTCGAAGGGCTACTAATACACCCCGACAACTACTTACTCGTTTGGGATTATATATGTCGAACAGAGAAGGATGACCAAAAACTTAATCAATTACGTTCTATATACAATTATTCAGAAACACCTTCCTATAAAACCACTATCCTCCGTATGTTACACGGTGGAAAAGCAGATCATAATTTAACCAACAAACAGAGATATCCAGAATCAAGAGAACCTGAATACGCACCCGCAAAAACAATTTACAAATTAATTAATCAATATAGTTACGGAAAGACTAGTGGATGGGTGACAGCGTACATAAATGATGTGTTTGAAAATGTTATTAACAAGGCTCAAGAGAGTGAACGTAAAGAGCTTTTTGAAAGCTGTTTTCCTGAGCTATACAAGCTTATTACAGTTATGCTAGAATTAACAAGGAAATAGGAAGACGGGTAGTAAGCGTGAATGTATATATGCGTTCCGCTCCTTGTTGTGTTGAAACCAAGGGTTAAGTGCTATAAATTTAAAAACTAGTTATCGCGGATTGTCCCGGTGATATATTGATCGCGCCTAAAATTAAAGTTCGCTTCGCGAGGCATTGGGTAGGTACCCGTTTTCCTATCTCTTAGTTAGAAAGGTGATTCTTATTCAGATATTTAGAGAAAGCTTTTTTTTCGGTCATGTTCTCAAAGCCAAGGAATCTCTAATAAAATCATGCTTAGAAAACAAAAACGATTACTACTACGAGAAGATAATTCCAAAAAAAACACACGGGTTTAGAACTCTACATTGCCTTAGAAGAGATTCTGAATTATATAAATTACAATCAGAGCTTACCCATAATTTTTTGGATAAAATACCTATTCCCGACTATGTATGTGGATTTGTTCCAGGAAAATCATATCGCGATTATTTAGCTCCACATATAAGACAAGTCAACGTGGAAAAAGATCGCTATTATCTACGCTTGGATATTAAAGACTTTTTTTCTAGCCTCTACAAAGAAAACATTCTAGATATGTTAAATCCTTATTTTCGTCTTGAACCAGTGAAGAATGAATCTTTACTGGAATATATTGCTGAACTTACCACTCTGGATGGAGTTCTACCTCAGGGAGCAATCAGTTCACCATCACTATCGAATATTCTTTTCAGAAGAATGGATATTAGAATCAATAAATACTGCAAACAAAAGGGTTATACTTATACTCGTTATGGAGATGACCTTTTATTTTCATCTGTAAATGATAATCTACATAATGCTTCGACGATATACTTATTCTCCTCTATTCTTAATGATGGGGGATTTACTTTAAATGAGCGAAAAATCCGGAAAGGGATCAATCAAATGTCCCTTAACGGATTTGTTGTCGGATCAAATTTACGTATTTCTCGTAGTAAGCGCGCAGATATTGGAAATATTTTATATTTATTTGCTACCCACCAACCCGATGAAAGAAAGAAACTACTCGATATTTTGAATAAAGAGTCTTTTCGGTATCGTCGGAAAAATAGTGATGATTTATATTTTTATAATGACAATGCTCTAATACATTATCTTGCTGGTTACAGGGCAATGCTAATTGGTTGGTTACCGGAAGATAGAAACCATCTGCATTTTGAGGAAGCAATACGTACAATTAATCAACTAGAAGCACTGCTCGAGAAAATTCATTACATGGAATAACTCCTACTTTCGGAGTTTTTTTCTGTTCTATACTCTTTTCATGTTCTCTCTCCCATGAAATATAATACACATCTCTGTCAGCGATAATAAAGACATTTCTGGAATTGGTAACAAAACTCAGATAATTTCCGTCCGATTCTCCGTCCGATTCTTTTGCCCTACTTATGATACGGCTCACCTTAATTAATCTTCACTATCCTCCCTGTTAGTAAGAACGGTCCCTCCTTGGACATGTGTAACGAAGGAATGAGAGGTCAATTACCCGGTGGTCACTAAATTCCTAACACTAATAAGCCCGCTGGACGGTAAAGATGCTGCCATCCTGCAGGCTTATTCTTTATGTTTGGAGACGGGGACAAAGAATAAAATAGGACAAGCTATTCGTACTTTTCTACATTGGATCTCAAGTCAATACTTCTTTTATTATCTATACATCCGCTTTTACATCTGTACACGTTCCCAAATGAAACTAAGCACCCTGAGTCCTTATGAATACCAAAATCAGGCTGCTTAAATATCGCTTTGTATTTGTCTACTTGACAGGTGTTACTTCATTTTTTCTGGTGTCTTCTTTTCATTCAGGCTCAAATCCGGTGAAGTTTTACATCAATTTTACATCAAGACTGATCTTCACCATCTGTACCAGCAAAGTTTTTAATCTGTACCATATTGAAAATCCAAGTAAATAAAGGGTTTTATTTCACTGTTCCACTCTTCACCAACACCGCCACCGACTCCACATGCACAGTATGCGGGAACATATCCACCGGAGTGACCTCCACGGTTCTGTACCCGCCATCCTCCAGCACCCGCAAGTCCCGGGCCAGTGTCGACGGGTTGCACGACACGTATACTACCCGCTCCGGCTTCATTAGCAAGATGGTCTCCAAGAGGCGCGGGTCGCAGCCCTTGCGCGGGGGATCGACGACGATGACGTCCGGGGTGATGCCCTGCTCTTTCCAGGCAGGGATGACATCCTCTGAGGCACCAACTTCAAACTTCACATTGCTCATGTTGTTAAGCTTCACGTTCGCGCGGGCATCCTCTATAGCTTCAGGCACAATTTCCACCCCGTAGACCTGGTCTGCATGCTGGGCCAGGAACAGCGAGATGGTTCCGATGCCGCAGTAGGCATCAATTACAGTCTCGCTTCCGGTTAACGCAGCGTATTCCAGGGTTCTGCCGTACAGTACCTCGGTCTGGACCGGGTTCACCTGGTAGAAGGAACGCGCTGAGATAGCGAACTGCACATCTCCGATATAGTCGTAGATGACATCGCTGCCCCATAAGACGCGGGTATCGTTACCGAAGATTACATTAGTCTTCTGGGTGTTAATGTTCTGGCAGATGCTCGCCACTTCAGGAAGCTGCTCACGGATACTGCCGAGCCAGGCATCCAGATGCGGGATATCCCGGCCATTCGTAACCAGCACCAGCATCATCTGGCCGGTGCGGAAGGCCTTCTTCACCACAACGTGGCGCAGCAGCCCGCGGCCGGTCTCTTCGTCATAGGCGGTAATGCCAAGCTCACGGCCAATGCTCTTCACGGCAGCAACGACCTTGTCATTGTCTTCATGCTGAATCAGACAGGTCTCCATGTCGATGATCCGGTGACTGCCGCGTGCGTAGAATCCGCCGACCAGACCGCCGTCGGTCACGCCAATCGGCACCTGAGCCTTGTTGCGGTAACGCCAAGGCTCGTCCATGCCAAGGGTAGGCAGGACAACGATTCCTTCGTTCAGGGAATCCGCAGCCATTGTACTTGCCACATTAGCACCTGCACCCGGAGACCCTGCAGCACCTGCGTTTGGCACACCCGCAACCTGCAGCTTCCCGATCCGCTCCAGGTTGTCCACCACCAGCTGCCGTTTCCACGCCAGCTGGGCGGTATAATCCATATGCTGCAGCTGGCAGCCACCGCATTGATCATAGATCGGGCAAGGCGGCCCTATACGGTCGGGGCTAGCCTGTACCAGCTCCATCAGCTTGGCATAACCATACTGCTTCTTGGTCTTCAGCACTCTGGCGCGGACCTTCTCACCGGGGAGAGCGCCCTGCACAAAAAGGGTAAAGCCCTCTACGCGGCCTACCCCTTCACCTTCATGGGTCATGCCGATAATATCGAGCAGGACCTCATCATTCTTAATCACTGGCAGTCCGGCGACAGAGGCCGGTCCTTGTTCCCGGCGGCTTGCGCTGCGCCCGCTGCGGTGTTTACTCATGTGTATAGGTTCACTTCTTTCATTATCTTCACTATTAATCTTGTTAATTATTCTGCGCGAAGATCCGCAGATGATGCGGCAGAATACTGAAATTGCCCGGCAGCGTGCCGCCGAGTTCGCCGTCCAGGTTAAGCAGGACGTGGCCGGGAGAAGTAACCTCCATTGCATCGGTGCGGAAATGGATGACCTTCTTGTCATTCAGATGATCGCCGCGGATCGTAAGCCGGACCAGCCGGATGAATTCGGCCAGGTTGCATTTCTTGACGGCAATTACATCGAGCAGGCCGTCATCAATTCTGGCCCCCGGAGCCAGCTTCTCGAAGCCGCCGACGGAGTTCGTATTGGCGATCAGGAAGAGCATGAACTCGTCATGGATCATCTCTTGGCCGTTCGCGCGGATGTACAGCTCCTGCGGAGCAAGGCTGGCCATCTTCTCTATACCCTTCAGGTAATAGGCAAGCTGGCCCATCATGGTCTTCAGCTTACTGGGAACCTCATAGGTAAGCTCCGTCAGCTGGCCGCCGCCGGCTATATTAATGAAATAACGGTCATTGGCTTTGCCGAGGTCAATCAGGCGCGACTCCTGGCGCAGAATCAGGTCGCAGGAATCCTCCCAATTCTTCGGAATGCCCATAGCCCTGGCAAAATCGTTGGTAGTCCCGAGCGGTAACAAGCCGAGCGGGGGAAGGTTAGGCTTCTCAGCCATCCCGTTGATTACTTCATTGAGCGTACCGTCGCCTCCGGCAGCTATGATCAGATCATACGTACCGCGCTCTACAGCCTCAGCTGCGGCTGCTGTGGCATCGCCCTCTCCGGTTGTTGCATGACAGGAGGCTTCAATGCCGCCAACATCCAGCCGGTCTAAAATATCGGCGAGTCGTCTTTTCATTTCTTCCCGACCAGAAGTGGGATTATAAATCAATCTCGCAGTTTTCATTACCGGAACGCCACCTGTTTATATAATGGATAACCTTACTGATTATACCCAATTCAGGACCCCACAAGCAATGTCAGGGAGCTTCAGAGGATTATATTTATACTCCCGCGCAGCGCTGGAGACCCCTCAGCCCGGCAGAAAGTATAGATATATGTATGCGGCGGCTGCCAAAATAAATACTGGACGCATTCTATTTTTTCTACGGTGACTATTTGGACTTTCTGCCACTGCCCGCCCCCAGATTTCTTGATTTTTTGTTATTTTCTAACCCCGGCCCCGCAGACGCTGTAGCGCCGCCTCGACCTGCCGTTCAATCCAGCGCGGCAGCAGCGGATGCGGCAGCAGGGTCTGGCCGGAGTAGGCATAATCGAGCCCTTCCAGCCGCTGCGGGATAACAGCCTTGGTGAAATACCCCTCACTTAAAAAGAGCGGAGCCACCAGTACATCATGGCCCTGCTCCTGCCAATACTCCACTTTGCTTCTTACGCTGTCCGGATTCAGCAGCCCGTAATCGGCCGCAGCCAGCCCGCTTATGTCCCGTACCCGCGCCGCGAGTGAGGAGATCCCCTGCTCCCAGCGTTGCCGGAAGCCCTCATGAATGCTGCCGTGTCCGACGAGCAGCAGGGTCTCCCGCTCGGGATGCTTCGAGAGTCCACGGAGCTTATCCCAGATCATCTGGGCAATGTCCGGATCGTCGTCAACCGGATAGCCGTAATGAATCCGCGCTGTGACCCTGAACCGCTCCAGATCCGTCTCCCGTTCCGGAACCGGCTTAGCACCCAGTGCATACTCTATCTCATCGATATGCGTACTGCCGGAAGAAACAAACAAGGGGATCACAATAATATCTGTGACCCCTGCACGTTCCAGCTCGTCTATACCGTCTTGGATCAATCGCCCTTCTACCAGCTCCAGGAAAGATACCGCCACGGGAATCTCTTCCCCCAGCGATAAATGACTCACGGCTTCCTCTACGATCGACACCCAGGTCTTATCGCGGGAGCCGTGGCTGATCATCAGCACACCCGGCTGCATCAGTTATCGTCCCAGACGTTCCAGCGTGAGCTTGTAACCGTCATTGCCGTAGTTCAGGCAGCGCTTCACACGGGAGATTGTTGCTGTACTGGCACCTGTTTCTGCTTCAATTTGATTGTATGTAGACCCTTTGCCCAGCATCCGCGCGACTTCAAGGCGCTGCGAGAGCGATTGAATTTCGTTCACTGTGCACAAATCATCAAAGAACACATAACATTCTTCCATATTTTTCAATGTTAAAATAGCCTCAAATAATTGATCGATACTTTTATCGTTTAGCTTCTTAAGCTGCATCGTTTATCATCCCCTAAAAGTTTGGTCCATACAAAATGGATACTCGGAAGCATAAATTTAATGTGACTATCTTGCCTCTACTATATTGCACTGGAGCACATTTTTCAAGCATTAACGGTTTCACGCTGTAAAGAACGAAAATAATGGACAAACGTCCACCCCGGGCGCACATCGCTCATGGGGCTAACGGCCCTTTTCCCTAGCTTCATAGGATTTACCGCCTTAACTATAGTACTACAAAACCTCACGAAATCAAGCATGGACACGGTTTCTTCACTTCCAGAGGGTACTTGTAGGCATTCGCCCTTTTCCGCTAGTATCCCGGTTACCCGGGCATTCGTCTATACCGTATGTTCGCCCATGACATACAGTATAGCAAACCACTAACGAAGGAATGTGATATTATGCCTGAGCATTACTATAATCATTCCCGCAGGGAAGGGCGTTCACTGGCTGAGCCGTACAATCTGTCACCCTATCCGGGCCTCACTTCCTACGCCCCTGCCCCGCTTCCCGGAGAACCCGGAATACTGCCTGCCTTGGGTGCTGAAGCTGCCGATACCGCACTTGTTGTGCCCGCTGCCGAAGCTGCTACTGCGAAGGCCGGGGGTCTGCTGGGCGGGCTGGGCAACCTCGGGAGTCTGGCGAATATGGAGCAGATCAAGGGAATTGTCGACCGGATGGGCGGGATTGACGGGATCGTCAACTCCATGGGCAAGGTACAGAAGGTCATGCAGGGATTTTCACAGATGGCTCCCATGGTGAAGCTCGTGATGGGCGGATTCGGCAAAGGCAAGGGAAACGCAGCGGGAGCACTTGCGGCGGAAGAAGATGCGGCACTGTATACCCCCAAACGGCGCAAAAAAAGACGCCCAACCACGCAGCGCCGCAAAAATACCTCCAAGAGCCGCAAAACCGGGGCCCCTTCCTCTGTTAAGCGCCGTCGTTCTTAAGCGGCGGCGTTTAACACGCCTTGTCTGTCTGCTGCGAGGCCGCTGTATTCCAAGAATACCCGTGCGTCGTCAGCCATAACCATTCTTTTATACCGCTGCTCCTTGTCCGGTTCTCTGCACGGTCTCACTTAAACCAGCCGCTCCGCCGGAACCATCTGAACATTCCAACTCCCAGCACCAGCATCAGCACCAGCACCGCGAAATAACCATAATCCCAATCCAGCTCCGGCATCACCCTGAAGTTCATCCCGTATATTCCGGCGATCAGCGTCAGCGGCATAAATACGGTAGTAATCACCGTCAGTGTCTTCATAATGGAATTCATCCGGTTGGAGTTGAGCGAGATGTAGCTGTCACGCAGATCGGCGGTCATTTCCCGGTCAACTTCAATCATGTCGGTCAGCTTCAGCAGATGATCATAAATATCACCGAAGTAGATCCGTTCTTCCCCGTTGCTCTGCACATGCTGCGAGTTGACGATCCGGTACATCAGATCACGCATCGGCACGATGGTCCGGCGCAGCTTGAGCAGTCTTCCGCGCACGTTGAACACCTGGCTCATCAGCTCTTCCACCGATTCACTGTCGCTCTTGCTCTCCAGATCTGCCAGTTCATCCTCCAGGGTGTACAGCGAAGGGAAATACCTGTCGACCAGCTTGTCCATTACGGTGTAAGCAGCAGCCATCGGCCCGCCCGACCAGCCCTTACGGCTATGAATTTCAGCTTGGACCATCTGCCACGCTTCCTCCATTTCCGATTTATTCTGGTGATGGTAGGAAACGAGGAATTTTTTGCTGAGAAAAAGATCGACCTCTTCCGCCTCCAACGTACGCTCATTAAGCGCATGCAGCACGAAGAACTGCACTTCCTCGTAATAATCCAGCTTCGGTCGCTGCAGCACATGCATACAGTCTTCAATGGCCAGCGGGTGAAAATGAAAATAAGTGTCCAGCAGCAATGTTTCTTCTTCCGTAGGCATGGCAAAATCCGCCCAAATCCAGGCATAGTTATCCAGCACTATACTCTGAAGCGGCAGGTCAGTCAGCACCTCACCCTTATGCGTTACCGCAAGCGTTCGTATCATATATGAGTCCTCCACCTTATCCTGCTATCCGCATGGCAACAGCCCGTTGCCTGTCGGCCTGCTACTATTGTAACGCATGAGGCCTACTATTATGAAACTTCTGCATCGTTCCCGGTTCCTGCTATCAATCTCAAAAAAATAACCGCCAGTCCGCTGGGCAGCGGTTCCGGAGGTTTATTCCTTGCTTCATTTTCCGTATCCATTCCGCTCTAGCGGCCCATCCCCTCCAGCACTTCCAAATGAAGCACCTGCAGGAACTTCTTGATGTTCACCTTCACCTTGCCGGTGTCTCTCCCCTGTTCAATCTCTTTCATCTTCAGGCGTACTTCTTCAAAGTCGAAATACAGCGGCGCATAATGCTCGAACTTCGGATTGCCGTAATCCGTCAGACCGATGGAAGCAAGGTTCGCCAGTCCGGCAGCCAGCGCGCGGCGCAGACGCTGTTCAATCGCTTTGACTTCCTTGGCAGCATCGGCTGGCACCGGTTTATATGTAGCGGCTGCCATTTCATACAACTCCTTGAGCGGCGGAAGGCTCCCGCTGTTCCCCCCCGCCACCACCAGTTCCATGATCGTGATAATATCCCGGCTGCCATTCTCCGAGATCATTCCCATATTCATCAGAATCGGCTGGATAATCTCCTTGACGGAGCGTTTGCCGGACGGCATCTGCGGCATTCCGAACTGCAGCCCCTCCAGCTTGCCTAGCGTCAGCTTAATCTCATCCAGATAACGGCCCATCGCATAACGTTCATTCACCTTGTACAGCACAGATTCGACTTCAATCTTATTGATCGGCTTGCGGATGAAGAACTCGATCCCGCTTTTATAGGCGCGGCTGACCATATCCCCGTTCTCAATCTGTGAGATCATCACGAACTTGGAACGGCAGCCCTGCGCCTGCAGGGATATGATCGTCTCAATACCATCCTGGTCCGGCATCAACAGATCCATCAGCACAATATCCGGCGTCTCGCTCAGGATCAGGGCTACCCCCTCCTGCCCGCATTCCGCCGTACCCACCACTTCGCCAAGTCCGCTATCCTCAATAATATGCTGCAGCATTCTTCTTGCCGACGCGTCGTCATCTACAATACAGAAAGAAAGTGGCATTCTCTATTCCTCCTTCCGCAGCTTTGCGCTCGGCACAATAATCTGGAACATGGCCCCTCCGGCATGTGACACCGGCTGAACGGTAATCGTTCCCTCGAACATATTCACTATATCCCGTACATGAGAGAGTCCAATCCCAGTAGCGGCGATTCCCTCTTCATCGAATTTCGTAGTAAAACCCGGCTCGAACAACAGCTCCAGGTCGCGTTTATGAATCCCTGCCCCGCTATCGGTCACTGTAAAAATGGTCATGCCGTCTTTCTCATAGGCATCCAGGTTGATGCTGCCTTTACGTTTGATGACTTCCACCGCATTGGCAGTGAGGTTGTTAAGCAGAGTCAGCAGAGGAATATAACTGTCGGTTGTGTAATCGGAGGTAATATGAATATGAAAATTGACCTGCTTGCCCAGCATTTCGGCGTATTTGGCATTGCTCTTGACCGTGAACCGCAGAATTCCCGATAACGGCATATCACCGGTAACCTCGCGCTCCACCAGCTTCACAAGCCCGGCCAGAATCCGCTGGGAATCCTTCTTCACCTCATGGATCTGCTGGGTGATATCCAGCACCTGGCGGCTATACGGCTCCGGTCCTTCCCCGGCCTTCAGATTGCGGTACAGCTCGAAGCTGTTTAGAGTCACATTCTCCAGCGTTCCGATCGACTTCTTGAGATAGAATACTTCCCCGTACAGGCCGGAGCCGAAGCCGAGCATCTGCTCGATCCGTTCGTTCTGTTCACGCGCCCTGATCCGCATCTGGCTGACGGAGATACTGCTGTATACCCCCGTCGTGAAATACGTACGCAGGACAGCAATCGCCATCAGATACGTCCATTCGTTCAGCCGGAAGGAGGCCGAATCCAGTACAATCAGCCGGGTCAGCAGCTCCATTTCATTCGACAAGAGATCGATTACCGCGGCAACAGCGCCCAGCACCAGCGGATGGAAGGTATCCAGCCGGCTTTTGATGGCATGCATCAGCATGGCGAACACAATATAATAGACCATCGCGGAGAAATGACTGTTCAGGCTCTGCTCAAACGTCAGTCCGCTTCCTTCTACTGCATCCATTGCGGTCCGGAACAGCAGGACGACCACACCCGTAGCAATGCCTGTACTGATATACGGCAACTGCCTCATTAAAAGCAAAAACAGCAGAAAAGCGCTGCTGCCCATAGCAATCCGGAAGATGTCGCCATCAAACGGATTTATTTTGAATTCACCGGCCACAGCGGTAACGACCGCTACCAGCAGAATCTCTGCAACTCTCATTCTCAGAATAGATTGTCCCATCGCCACTGCTCCTGCCTAGAGATGTTGACAACTATAGTATCATACCCGCACTTTATTTTATACGGTTTTGCCCCGAACCCGCTCGATTTATGCTGTTTTGTTCTCAAGTCTTCTGGAGAGCATGGACAGCAGGAAGTTTACGGTGAAATAGATCAGTGCCACAAGCGCGAGCGTCGGTATAGCATAGCCATAGCTGTGCCCGATTACGATATTCGCATTGTGCATCAGCTCCGGCAATGAAATGACTACCGCGAGTGAGGTGTCCTTCAGCAGCGAAATGAACTGGCTGACCAGTGGCGGAACCATACGACGCAGTCCCTGGGGGAGCACGATATGCCACAGAGTCTGAAAATTACTGAGACCGGAGGAACGTGCAGCCTCAATCTGCCCTTTATCAATGGACGTCAACCCGCCCCGGACAATCTCAGCGATCATCGCCGCCTCGAATATCGTTAGTGCAGCAATCGCCGCCGTAATCAGTCCAAGCTTAATTCCTACCTCCGGCAAGGCGAAGCGGATGAAGAATATAATCAGCAGCAGCGGCAGATTACGGATCAGCTCGACCAGGTAGAACATCACCGGAGACAATACCGGCACTTCTGAATAGCGGATGACTCCAATAATACAGCCAATGACAAAACTCAGAATGATCGATACAAAGGCAACGATCAGCGTAATATACAGTCCGTCCAGCAAAAACTTCAAATTATCGGCGGAGTATGCACCAATAAAATCCATGATATCCCTCCTTTATGCTTTGAGTGGCTTCTTAATATTTGCGCTGCAGTCTGCGTTCCCACACGCGTACGCCGTAGCTGAGCGGAAGGGTAAGTACCAGATAGAACAACGCCACGAAGATGTAGGTGTCGAAGGTACGGTAAGTCTCTGTTGAGATACTGTCCGCGAAATACATCAGATCAAGGCCGGCTACCAGCGTCAGCACCGAGGAGTTCTTGATCAGGTTGATGAACTGATTGCCGAGCGGCGGGATGACTAGCTTGATCGCCTGCGGAAGGATGATATGCAGCATCGTCTGTATGTAGCTTAGGCCGGATGAACGTGATGCTTCCATTTGTCCCTTGGGAACAGCCATGATTCCGGCGCGGATCGCTTCGGCGATGAAGGCAGAGGTGTATACCGCAAGTCCGATCGTTCCCGCCTTGAAGCCGTCCAGCGTAAAGCCCAGAGCAGAAGGTCCATAATAGAAGATGTACACTACAAGCAGCAGCGGGATATTGCGGATGAACTCCACATACGCCGTTCCGAACCAGCGCAGCGCTCTCACAGTAGTAATGCGGAAGACCGCAATCACTGCTCCGATCAGGAAGCTGCCGATCAGGGCCAATACACTGGACATCACAGTGCCGTAGAACCCTTCCATATACAACCCGAAATAATCCGTTAATATTGAAAATTCCATTGATTTCACCTGCCTTTGCCCAAAGATGAGTTCGTAGTTCGTTCTTGCTCTACATAGGAATCCTTCCTATAAACAAGTAGAAACGGCAGTGCCATCCTTATGGGATGGCATCCGTTTCTGCGAGTAATATAAGGCAGGTTGTGAAGTAAGCTGAAGCTTAGAACATGCTTATTTCGCTGGAGCTTTACCAATCCATTTCGTATAAATGGCATCATACTCACCGTTTGCTTTCAGTTCAGCCAGTGTATCATTCACGGCTTTAACTACATCGGTGTTGCCCTTTTGAACTGCAATGCCGTAAGGCTCATCCGTGAACGGCTCGCCTACAACTTCATAGCCAGGGTCCTGCGAAGCCATACCGTACAGAATCGCATCGTCCGTAGTCAATGCATCGCCTTGCCCAGCCTTCAGGGCGCTGAAGGCATCCTGATAGTTATCGAATTCAAGCACGGTTACACCCGGCACTTTTTCTTTGATATTCTTAATGGAGGTTGCGCCTTTGGAGCCCAGGATCTTCGTATCCTTCGTTACGTCATCCAGTCCGGTAATCGGGCTGCCCTTCTTCACCAGCAGGGATTGGCCTGCCTGGAAATAGACGTCGGAGAAATCAACTTCCTTCTTGCGTTCTTCAGTGATGGTCATGGTAGCTACAACCATATCGATTTCGCCGTTATTCAGCATCGGAATACGTGTCTTGGAGGTCACTTCCTTCAGCTCGATCGCGTTCTCGTCACCCAGAATTTTTTTGGCGATGGCTTTGGAGATATCAATGTCGAAGCCCTCCACGTTGCCGGATGCAGGGTCCTTCAGACCGAACAGGCGGGTATCGTACTTCACACCAACGAGCAGCTTGCCTCGTTCCTTGATCTTGGCAATCGCTTCTGAGTCAGTAGCCGTTCCTGCAGCAGCGTCATTCCCTCCGGTATTGTTCTTGGCATTGTTGTTGCCGCAGCCGGCAATCACGAGCATAGCCGCGATCATCAATACACTTAACATTTTGAAGCTTTTGGACATTTTCATTTCTGTTCCTCCCCTGAATCCTATATATTTGTTTAATGACTTAATACACGGCTGAGAAATGTTCGTGTCCGGTCTTCACGCGGACTGGCGAAGAATTGCTCCGGCTCTGCTTCTTCCACGATCTGTCCCTGATCCATGAAGATTACCCGGTCGGCAACCTCGCGGGCGAAGCCCATCTCATGGGTAACGACAACCATCGTCATGCCCTCGCGGGCCAAAGTCCGCATAACATCGAGTACTTCCCCGACCATTTCCGGGTCAAGCGCCGAGGTCGGCTCATCGAACAGCATAATCTTCGGCTTCATCGCCAGCCCCCGGGCAATCGCCACACGCTGCTGCTGTCCGCCGGACAGCTGTGAAGGATAGGACTGTGCTTTATCGGCAATCCCGACCTTTTCCAGATAATACATCGCCGTCTTCTCGGCTTCCGCTTTGCTTAGTCCAAGCACCTTAATCGGTGCAAGTGTGATATTATCAATCACTCGCTTATGCGGGTACAGATTGAAATGCTGGAAGACCATTCCGATCTCTTTGCGCAGCTTGTTGATATCTGTCTTGCGTTCATTTACGGTTATACCGTCAACGGTCAGTCCGCCGCTCGTAATAGTCTCCAGTCGGTTAATGCAGCGCAGCATAGTGCTCTTGCCGGAGCCGGAAGGACCGACTACGACAACCACTTCCCCTTCCTGAACATGCAGGTCAATGGCTTTCAGCACATGGAAATGTCCGTAATGTTTGTCTACCTGATGAAAGTCGATCAACGACAGGCCCCCCTTTGTATATCATTATGTGTTTGTCAGCTATGGTAACACTTAAAACACACCTTACTTTAAAGACTACCAAAAACTACAACATACTACGAAAAACTTTAATCACCCATGTCATTTTCTTTTCTAAATGTGACGTATTTCATTTTCTTTTTACGCCTATTAATGTTTTTTATCAGTTTGCTGTAACTTATTGTGACATTCCTCTCTTGATAAATGAAAACACAAAAAAAGATGTCCTCAGCCAACCATGGCTTCCGCGACATCTTGTTCGGTTAATCTATTCTATTCAAATCTAGAAAAAGAGTTTGAAGATCAATCCCGCCAGCACTGCGCTGATCGGAATCGTGATGAACCAGGTCACGACAATCCGTCCGGCAACTCCCCATTTCACAGCGGAGAAGCGTTTGGCCGAGCCTACCCCCAGAATGGATGAGGTAATGGCGTGGGTTGTACTTACCGGCAGATGCAGCAATGTAGCCGAGAAAATAACAGATGCGGCCGAGATATCCGCAGCAAAGCCGTTAATCGGCTCAATTTTGAAAATTTTGGTACCCATGGTCTTAATGATCTTCCAGCCGCCGATGGACGTTCCGAGCGCCATGGATGTTGCCGCTGCAATCTTAACCCAGAGTGGTACATGCATAGTGTCGAGCCGTCCCGATGTTACGAGGGCAAAGGTGATAATCCCCATCGCCTTCTGGGCGTCATTCGTACCATGTGTGAAGGATTGGAGCGCCGCCGTAATGATCTGCATGGAACGGAAACCCTTGTTCACGGTATGCGGACTGCGCTTTGCAAAGATCCACTTTAGAATCATCATCACAACATAACCGATGGCAAATGCGATCAGCGGGGAGAAGATCAGCCCCTCCACAATCTCAATGAAGCCATGCCATTTCACATTCTCCGAACCTGCACCTACATATACCGCTCCGGCCAAAGCTCCGATAAGCGCATGGGAGGACGATGATGGAATCCCGAGCCACCAGGTTACCAGATTCCAGATAATCGCCGCAATGAGCGTCGCAATAAGAATATCTATCCCGTTATCCAGGAGTGCCGGGTCAGCAATGCTGCCGCCGATCTTCTTCGCTACGCCTTCAAACATCAGCGCACCGATAAAGTTCATACTTGCTGCCATCATAATGGCTGTACGCGGCTTCAGCGCGCGTGTAGAGACTGAGGTAGCGATTGCGTTGGCTGTATCATGGAAACCATTGATAAAGTCAAACGCCAGCGCAAGAAATATAACAAAACCTAGTACATATATAGATGTATCCATATTTCAGAGCCCCTTATGAATTGCGCATGATGATCGATTCCAGCATGTTGGCTACGTCTTCACATTTATCCGTGGTCGTCTCCAACCGCTCGTACAATTCTTTGCGCTTAATCAGTTCAATCGGGTCTTTTACAGTTTCGAACAGGGCCTTCGTACAGATACGAAGCACTTCATCGCCTTGGTTCTCCAGATCATTCAGACGGATCGTGTATTCACGGATCGCCAGCAGCTTCTTCTGGGAGAGCAAATGAACCGCTTTTTGGATTTCATACGCACTTTGGCGCAGAATTTCCGCGAACTGGACGATATACTCATCCGCATCCAGCAGGTTATACATATAGAAACGCGAGGCAGAAGCCTCCAGACCATCAATAACATCATCCATGCTTGTGATCAGGTCCATGATGTCGTCACGTTCCAGCGGCGTAATAAAAGTTTTGTTCAGTTCCTTGATGACGGTGTGCGTGTAGGTATCGCACTGGGATTCGTATTTCTTCATCACCCCGGCGAAATTCTCAACATTGTCCTGGAGAGTCGAAATATTCTGAGCGAAGTAATCTGCCGCCTGAACAATGGTATCCGCCATGTTTTCCAGCGTCTCAAAGAATATATCCTTTTTTCTCAACTTCATTAGCTTTAAACCCCTTTACATAAAATTGCCGTGAAAACGTGAAGCCACCCAAATGTAAACAGCATGAAAATGAATGACAACCCTTGTTATCTTATCATATCAATAGAATGGATAGAAGTAAAAAACCGAACTTTTTTACACTATAATAACAATTCCCTGTAATTGCGAAAATAATCATATGAACGGTTAATTATCCGGTGCTTATCAGGTGGGACTAGGTGCCAGCGCATAATCGACATGGCTGCCGAAGGATGGACTGTTCGGTACAATCAGAATATGCGTTATGCCGGGGTACATCAGCGCTTCCCTGCCGTCTTCTTTCACGAACCGGATGATGTCTCCGGGCCTGCGCGACCATTTGCCGGGAATCGCTACTCCGCGCTGAAACAGCAGCGCTTCCCCGCCCAGCTCCACATCCACCTGCAGCCTGCCGACATCATCGAGCACCTTATGGTCAGAGCCCATTACGATTACGTTCGCCGCTGCCACCGGACTGTTATTATTCAGATCCAGATGCGGTTTGCCGTTCACCCAGCGGACATAGGTGCGCTGCTCAGCATTATATTTATACCCCACCGTATAGCTCTTCAGCAGGAAGCTTACATTGAATTCCAGCGCGGGCTTCCCCTCAGTAGGCGCATAATCCGGATCTGTGAAAAGCAACCCGGGAACCTCCACACTTTCGGCAAATCCCAGCTTCCCTGCACCTTCCCGCAGCTTGGCGGCATTGCTGTATAGATTATGCGGGGCTTTGCGCTCCTTGTCCCGCCAGAAGTAGGCACCTGCACGGCCGATCTCGTCCATGTCCTCCTTCTTCTGCTTCTGCAGAATGGCGTAAGCCGCCGGACTGCCTCCCGCATGCACAGTCACACCGCCGTAGCTCTCGCCAATGTCGAGCAGATAAGGGCGGATACTGCGGATCGGGCCGATCTTCACCACCCCGGTATGACTCTGGAAGATTCCGATCAGCCGGGTAATTCCGCCCTCCGCCAGTACTTCGTAGAGGATATCCGCTTCGCTGACTCCGGATTGCGGCCGGGCAGCCGGGGCATTATTGATCATGACTGCGAGCGGCCGGGGCAGCGTTCCGTCCGTAGCCGGAAGCCCCGTTAATCCGGATACTATTCCCGCTGCAGGCGCTATTGTCGGAGTGGGCTGCGCAGCTTCTGTCGGCTGGGGTTCAGCAGTAGCTGCTACTGTAGTCGGCACTGGAACCGTTACTGCATTCTCTGTCCCGCAGGCGGAGAGCAGGGCGGCAGCAAGGACGAAGACTGATATAGGACGGGCTGAAGACCGGTTTATCGTCATAAACTTGTTGTTCCTCCTAAAGTTTTGTATGTAAGCTTTCTTTCATTTAATCATAGCTGGCAGAGTTTGTCTTGAGCACACCGGAAAATCTGCATACAAAAAAGGATACAGCCATTAGAGCGGCTGTATCCTGCATTTATTTGTGTATTAGTCGACCATCCAGCAGTTTAAGCTTAGGGTACCGTATTGATAGGCCTGAATCATTAATTGCGCCCGTTTGCCCTCATCGGCTGTACCCATTACATAGAAGAGCGGTACGAAATGTTCCTTACCGTAAGTGGGAACGGCCTCCCGCACATGCGGAGCCTGCTTCTCAAAAGCAAAAAGTGAAGCCAGATCCCATGCTTCGAGCCGCTCAGCGATCCAGGCATCGAAGTCGAGCGCCCAAGGCTCGGGCTGATCATCCTGCTTCAGCAGCCTGAGATTGTGGACCAGTCCTCCGCTTCCGATCAGGAGGATTCCTTCATCGCGCAGCGGAGCCAGCATCCGTCCGATATTGTACTGCTCCTCGGGAGAACGCATCGAATCGACGGACAAGGCTACGACCGGAATGTCGGCCTGCGGGAACATTTTCTTCAGAATAACCCAGACCCCATGGTCAAGGCCCCGGCCGAGTATAGGCTGATGACAAAGATTACTATCCTTGAAGAGTGCAGATATCCTGCTGCTTAACGCGGGATCGCCCGGGGCCGGGTAGGCCAGCTTATACATTTCTTCCGGAAAACCATAGAAATCATGCTGCGTTTCATGCTGTGCGTCCACTGTAATCAGCTGCTTGGGACTGTCCCAGTGCGCCGAGAAAACTACAATGCCGCGGGGCTTCCCCAGATCAGAACCCAGCCGCTCCAGGAAACGAGTGTATTCGTTATCCTCGAGAGCCAGCAGCGGAGAGCCATGCGCAATAAAGAAGGCCGGTAATTTCATAGGGTGCTAACCTCCATAACCCAGTATATGGTCTGCCCCTTTATTTTACCGCTTATTCTTGGGTATTGCACGCATGGGGTATTATCCTATATCATCCAATTCTGCCATTCTTCCTGCAGATGCTCCTGCTGATTCATCCAATCCCGGGTGCGCTTAAGCACCTGCTCCTGTGCCGGACCTGACGAGAAGGTATGATCGCCCTGGAAAATAATCTCCTTGTCGCAGCGGCCTTCAGGACGTGTCCAGAACAGCTTCTGGTAGAGGAAGGCATAGTCAACGGGAATAACATCATCGGAGGTTCCGTGGATGACCAGCACATCACCGCTGAATTTCCCGGCCTCCTGGAAGGGCTGGAACGCTGCCAGTGAGTTGAAGTATACCGGGGTGAATGAATAGCCGGAATAATCGGCTGAGCCGCTCTTCACCGACCGGTCATAGGCTTCCCTTCCGACAATCTTTACGATATCATTGAACGGATAACCAACCGCAGACCACAGCACTAGGTTCTTCACCCGCCGGTCACGGACACCGGTCAGCAACGCTACTGCACCGCCCAGACTATGTCCGATCAGCGTCACACGCTGCGGGTCCACATCGGCAGAGCTGATGCCGTAATCCAGCACCGCCCGGGTCTGGCTGATCATCGACTCCATATCTTCGCTCCCGTAATTACCGCTGCTCTCCCCGCAGCCTACGTAGTCAAAGCGGATAACCATATAGCCATCCTGCGCCAGCTCACGGGCTGCCTTAACGAAGATCCGGTCTACACCAATCCGGCTGCCCACGAAGCCGTGGCAGATCACTGCAAGCGGCACCCGGTTCTTGCACCGTCCGGTGCCTGCCTTGTCTGCGGATGGATAGTGGATGCTCGCTGTCAGTTCCTCTCCATTATGCCGGATGATAATATTCCGTTCCATTGCTGCGCCCTCCCTGAAAGCTGATTTATTTCAAATTATAATTATTCCGATTAATTTAGTATGATTTATATCTTTATTATACGATTCTCATTAAATTCTTGTCAATAACTATAGTCCTCCTTCCAGAAAAGAGCCCCTTCCGCTCCCGCAGGAGCAAAAGAGGCCGTGGGTCAAGCTTGAGCTTCACTCAGTCATAGCTGTCGTGAAACATATCGTGGGTCTCCCGCCGGCCTTCCCAGTCATCAAGCCCGTTCTCCGGCGCCACACCCGCAGCATCCCAAAGACTGAAGCCGTCAGAGTTGCCCCAATCCCCCACTTCATTAACAGGTGCAGGCGCGAAGCCGTCGCACACAAATTTGCCGGGTTCCTGTTTGTTCTCCTGTTTCATAACGCTCCCTGCCTTCCTCTAGCTATATTTGGTGAAGCAACCACCTCTTCAGTGTTCTCTCTTCCAAACGGATTATTCAGGGATAAACGAAAGAAAAGTTACGCAGAAGCGGAATCTTCTTATCCGCCTGCAAGGGTTGTCCTTGCACACCACTGCTGCACAAACGTATACTCTAGGTTAAAGGCTAACCTGATCAATCCACCTTGGAGGTATACGTCCATACTATGAAAGTCAAAGCTATGATTAAGCAAAACAACCTGCTGCGTGAGCAGATGACGCCATTTAACCGCTCTTTTTTTGAAGATATGATTCTGGCCATGCGGGCCAGCTCGGTAGACTCTGTCCGTGCGGAGGAGCTGCTGCTGGAGGCGGCTGAACTGCTGCTGAAGGGACAGGCCAAAGGCAGGAATGCCAAGCAAATCTTCGGCGAGAACCCCGGAGATTATTTCAAAGATGTGATGAACAGCAGCCCCCCGCGCTCTCCGCGCGGCAAGCTGAAGAACTCCCTGATGATCTCTTTGTCCGCCCTGACCATTCTGTTCGGAGTGATGGGCGCTGCCGGACTGATCATGCAGTGGAGCGGCGGGCCGGATGAAATCTTCGGCCAGATCAGTATTTTCACCCTTATCATAGTAGGTATCGGCTCGATTGTTCTGATTGAGCTTATTATGAAATGGATGGCCTCGTTGTCTGAGGACGATAGCCCGAAGCCCCAGGCTTTTGATATCAAAGGCCTGGGACTCTATGTCGGCATTGCGATTGCGGCCGTTTTTGCCGGAATGTTCCTCGATAATCTGTTCCCGGTCATCCGGATTGCACCTTGGGTCAGTCTGGTTCTTGCCGCAGCCGGTGGTCTTGGACTGAAATTAATATTTTTCAAATCATAGAGAATATATTCAACTTTTATTCCACACAGGAGGAGACTTGTATGAAGAAGCACGTCGTTCTAACCGCCGCTATTGCTCTGCTCATGGGGCTGGAGGCAGCAAGCTCCGCTCCTGCCCGTGCTGAGAGCAGCGCGGGCCGCAGCACAGGCACCTCTGAGGCGGCTACCAGCGCTAAGGCGGGTGTTACCGGTACGGCCGTCCTCAGCCATGCTGAGGCTGTCTACAGGGCTGCGCTGCCGCTGTTCTCCTCAGGCAACCTTCCGGGCGCTATTACTTATATGAATACCAATCTGTATGCTGTCACTCCTTATCAGGCGACTGTTCTGACATTGAAGCTCGAGAACCTGCACAAATCGCTCCTGCCTTCCTGGGAGAAGAAATTCAGCAGCAGTGAGGTACAACGGAAGCTCATCTCCGTCTATAAGGCGGGAGTCAGCATGGTGAAGCTGACCGAGAGTACGGAGAATGCTTCACTGCGTGCGCTGCTGAAAAGCGCGGGAGAGAGCGGCTATAAGCTGGAGACGGCCGAAGGCACCTTTTTCCCGGTGATTGATTATGCAGCTTACCGCAAATATAAACTGTACGTGACAGAGGATATCCGTGATTATATTTCAATAATGGCGACCGAGTCGGATCTGCCCCCTTCCAAGGATAACGGGCTTGTGATCGCCTGGGGGGATGTCGCTTCCCGTGCACTAACCCAGGAGCAGTTCATTCAGACCTATCCCAAATCCAACCGCCTATCAGCAGTCAAGACACTTTATAACATGTACGCAGTGAATACATTCTATGGTCAGAACAACACGCCGCTCTTCCATTACGATAATCTGGAAATGGATCTGGAGGCACAGAAAGCCTACAGCAGCATCCTGGCCAAAAACAGCAGCACCAGCCCTTTCCTGCAGAAGCTCGATGGCTTCATGAAGCTGATGAAGAGCAACGGTTATCTCTTGGATGATGACGCCGAGCAGTATCTGAAGACAGAGGTGCCTCAGTCCTGATAAGCGAATACATCAGCAGCACGTGATGCGCGCAGCATCCTACTCTTATCATCATGAAGAAGACCCGCCCGGTTTGAACCCGGAGCGGGTCTTCTTCATGTCCATATAAACGGCTATTGCCGCCGATAACGATTATATTAAATCAGCATGCTGAATAAATTGACATCCTTGTTGATCTCTACGTAATCCACACCCTTCTGCTTCATCCGCTCAATCAGTGGGGCGTATGCATCTGTAGACATCAGCTCAATGCCTACCAGGGCCGGGCCGTTCTCCTTCTCGTTCTTCTTCGTGTATTCGAACCGGGTAATGTCATCGTCGGGTCCGACTACCTCAGTCAGGAATTCACGCAGGGCACCCGCACGCTGCGGAAAATTAACCATGAAATAATGCTTCAGGCCTTCATAGATCAGTGAACGCTCCTTGATCTCCTGCATCCGGTCGATATCATTATTGCCGCCGCTGACGATGCAGACCACGCTTTTGCCGCGGATTTGATCCCGGTACATGTCCAGCGCAGCAATCGGAAGCGAGCCTGCAGGCTCCACAACAATCGCATTCTCGTTATACAGCTCCAGAATGGTTGTACAAGCCTTGCCTTCCGGCACTTTGACTACATCATCCAGGAGTTTCGAGCAGATGTCGAAGGTCAAGCCACCGACACGTTTCACTGCCGCACCGTCCACAAACTTATTGATTTCCTTCAGGGTGATCACCTCACCGCACTCCATCGCCTCGCTCATGGAAGCTGCTCCGGTAGGCTCCACACCGATCACCTTGGTCGCCGGGCTCACGGTCTTCACATAGGTGGCTACACCTGCCGCCAGGCCGCCTCCGCCAATCGTAACAAAGACAAAGTCAGCCGGCTTGTCCAGGCTCTCCATAATCTCCATCGCAATCGTACCATTGCCAGCGATAATGCGCGGCTCATCAAACGGGTGAATCAGCGTCATGCTATAGTCTATACAAGCCTGCAGCGCTTCATCGTAAGCATCGTCGAAGGTATCCCCCTTCAGAATCACTTCCACGAATTCGCCGCCAAAACGCCGGACCTGCTTAATCTTCTGATTAGGTGTAGTGCTCGGCATAAAGATCTTCCCTTTGATTCCCAGTGCCTTACAGGAATACGCCACACCCTGGGCGTGGTTCCCCGCGCTTGCACAGACAATCCCCTTGGCTCTGTCCTCGTCGGACAGACTGCGGATCACATTGTAGGCCCCGCGGATCTTGAAGGAGCGTACAATCTGCAAATCTTCACGTTTCAAATACACATTACAGCCGTATTTAGCTGACAGTACCGCATCCAGCTGCAGCGGCGTACGGACGATAACCTCCCGCAGCACATGATGTGCGCGTACAATATCTTCCATTCCTACGATCCGGTTTTCGCCTTCTCTCATCTTTTCCTCGCCTCACTGTCTCTTTCTTATCGTTTCGCTTCTTGTAACATACTCTTCCATGGACATTTTTTCAACCCTTGTCCTCGTCACACAACACAGCATCCACTAGTGGTGGAATCCCGCTACTCCACTCCTCCATTCTTAAGTTCATCTTATATAGTTGTATAATGTACAATTAAAAACAGTGAAAAGGGAGCGCAACAAGCAAAACGGCCCTGCCGCAAACCGGCAGGACCGTCCATCCTTCACTATAACTAGACCTTAAACCGCGAGACCGTCTGCAGCAGCTGCGCCGAGCTCATCTTGATCTCCTCCATCTCGGCAACGATGCTGCCGGACTTGCCGATGATCTGCTCGGCCTGGACGGCGATGACCCCGGCCCCTTCTGCGCCTTCATTCGTTGCACTGCCCGTCTCGCTGATCGCGGTCAGCATGCTCTGAATGGAGGCCAGCAGCTCTTCAGAGGTGGCACTGAAGTCCGTAACCAGCTCATCAATATACTTGGCATCTTCGCTGTACCGTTCACCCGTCTCCTGCATCGCATCATAATCCTTCAGCACCTGCCGGTCCATGAAGCGCAGCATGCTCTCCGCGCCCTCGACCAGATTGGATACCGCCTGGACAACCGCTTCAGTCACTCCCTGGATTTCGGTCACTGTCTCCCGCGAGTTATCAGCCAGCTTGCGGATCTCCTCCGCCACAACGGCGAAGCCTCTGCCCGCATCCCCGGCCCTAGCGGCCTCGATGGAAGCATTCAGCGACAGCAGATTGGTCTGGGCGGCAATTTCCAGAATTGCTCCCGTGAGCGCGTCTATCTGTGAGATCGACTTCGACTGCTCAATCGCCATGCGCAGCTTCTCTTCACTCTCTCCGTAGATATGATCCGCCTGCCTGCGCGACTGGGCGGCTCCCTCTTTCAGCTTATCCGCCCGCACATTGATTTCCCTGGCCGCTTCCGCACCCTCTTGGGCTTTGCGGGCGATACCGTTAATGGCATGCTCGAATTCAATCGTGCTGGCGTTCATTTCTTCCATCGAAGCCGCCGTCTGCTGCATGCCCGCTGACAGCTCTTCGGTAATCCCCGACACATCGGTGATGCTGCCGTCGAGTACGAATACATTCTTCTCCGTATTCTCCACAGCGCCAGAGATGCTCTGCGAGCTGCGCATGATTTCCTGAATCAGCGACTGCTGTGAGGAGATCATATCGTTGAAGCCCTCTGCCAGTACGCCGATTTCCCCTTTGGCGGTAACCTTCGCTCTTACCGACAGGTCGCCGGACATCGCCTTCCGGAAGGCGGCCGTCAGGATAGGAATCTGCTTCAGAATACTGCCCGAGACAAAATACAACAACACAGACATCACTACAATTGAAGCAATAATCGACAGGATAAAAATCAGCTGGAATTTCTGCAGCTCCCTCTCCGCATGTTTCTCCGGCACAATCAGCGCCACGGACCACTGGTTCTCTACTGCCGGCGAATACGACACATAACTGGTCTCTCCGTCAATATCCGTCTTCATCACATTCGAGCCCCACTGTACCATCTTATCCCCGACTGCTTTCCAGTCTTCACCGAGATCGGACATTTTCTTCAGCAGAATATTGTCTGTATCCGGATGGTAGATGAAGGTTCCAGTCTTATCAATCAGTACCGCATACCCGCTGCCATTGTAATTAAAAGCGCTCAGCGCCTGGGTAATCTGCTCCGTGGAGATATCCGCACCCGCCACACCAATCAGCTTACCGGTATCGTCGAGAATAGGTGCGCTGACACTCACGACCATTTTGCCTGAGCCGGCATCAATATAGGGGTCCGTAACCGTAACACGCTTATTCTTGGCTGTGTTGGCATACCAGCCCCGTTCCTTCAGCACGAAGTCCGCCGGCGGCTCGAACTCATCCTGCGTAATCACCTTGTTCGCAGCATCCAGACCTATGTACACATTCAGCAGGTTCTTATTGTTGCTCTTGACAAGATTGAGGGTGCGGATCAGTTCACTGTACCCGCTGGTGGTCTTCGCTGTTTCCGGATCATCTACACTGGCAATATAGTCACGGATATAGGCGTTGGCATTCAGAAGCTCTACACTGTCCGAAGCGGGCTGCAGCAGCTCATTGACCTTAACGCTGATCTCTCCTTTCTCATAAGTCAGCGAATTGTTCAAGTCATTGACTATAATTTGCTTGGCATTGCTGTAAATCACTACGGATACAATAACGAAAATAGCAACTACAGAGATAATCACCGACAAAAACAGCTTGGCGCGAATCCCCATATTGCTTAAAAATGATGTCAGCAGCGCCTTATCTTTCTTGCTCTTCCTCAGTGCCATAGGACTCCCCACCTTCAAATGTAAATAGGCTCAGGCAATACTCTCACTCGAATGCTCCCTGTCTTTTCGACTTATTTCTGCAAAAAAGCTCTTTATCCCTTTAACGTTTTACTTCGAGCTGTGAAATAAGTGTGACCATGTCAGGTATTTTCAGAAAAACACAGCATTAAACAAACATTTTCATTTAAAAATAGGCTTCTTTTACTATTTTTATCGGATAATGTAGGTCGGAGGGTTAATCCATGTCAGGTTATCTACAAAAAAAATACAGCCCCGGAGGACTGTGTTGGATATTCCCGTGTATACGTTCTATTGTTTCAGCATCCATTTGAGCAGATCCGGCATGCTTGCCCACAAACGCGAATGCATAATGACATATTCAATGGCTTCATTGGAATCGCCCATTCCGACAAAATCCGGGAGATTATGCGGCAGCCGCTTCACACCCAGCAGATAATCAGGCACATGCTTGTTCACTCCGCGCGCTACACGGTACAACATTTTGAGTTGCGAGGTAATTCCGTTCTTCTTGAACTCCAGTACAATCCGGTCATAGGCAAAAGCCGCTGCGGCATCGTCTTCCCCGTAGTTCTTGATCACCCGCTCCGCTTCCTTCAACTGGTTGCTGTACAAGTAGACAGCGGCCAAAAGATAGCGGGCGCCGGTATTGTCACCCGGATTAAGCTCGAGAATATGCTCCAGAATCTCCGCTGCTTCCTCTGCCTTTCCGCCGAACCAGCAGGATTCCGCATAGCTTTGGCAGATACGGATATAAGGGCGGGTCTCCGTAAGCCCCCAGAAATACCCTTTGTTCTTGGTAAAATAAAGCTCGCCCAGTTCACGTCTGCCTGCAGCGATTCCCGCTTTGAGGAATTTACGCGCCTCATGCTCATTCTCCGATTCCTCGGCCAGAATAAGATAGGCATCCGGACTGTCCGGATAAATCTCCAGTGCCGTCTCCGCCAGCTGAACACGGCGTTTCGCAGAAGTGGCCTCCACCGCTTTGTACAGAAGGGCTTGCGCCTTCTCCTGGGGAGTGCCCGGACCATTCAGCGCGATCAGCTCATCAGCTTCTCCGCCCATTCCGTGTTCTTCGACATAATTATATATTTCTTTGACTTTACGGGAGATGGTGGCCGCCGTAACTTCGTATTTATCAGCAAGCTCCGTCTGCGACAGCATGAAGCCGTATTCCTCTGACAGCAGATATTCGATAGCCGCGCAGAACGAGCCGGCTTTCTTCACCGCAGGTTTGGTCTGCCGGGAGAAGCCATTCCACAGCACCAGGGCTTCCAGAATCAGTTCGCGGTCGTATTGATTTCTCATGCTCTCAATGAGCTGCAGCGCCAGCTGTTCATGGGCCGGATGCTCCCATTTCAGTTCGCGTGCGACCATCTTTTTCAGCTTGGGCAGTGTAAGCTTACTCTCGGTACGTACAGCGGCCTCCACTGCTGACTGTTCCTGTACGGATTCGCTGAATACAACCTCTTGTGCTGCCGCATCCTCCGTCGTTACCAGCCGCAGTATGGATTCGACTGCTGACGTTTCTTTATCCAAGCAGCACTTCTTATATTTTTTCCCGCTTCCGCATGGGCATAAGTCATTTCTTCCGACCTTACTCAAAACTAATTCCCCCTTAAATCTGTAACTAAACATCCGCATAAACCGCATCGCTGTTATTGTACTTAAGTATCATTTCCCGGCACGGGGTTTTCTATATCTCCTGAAAATCAGCAAGTGGAAACAACTTTTACGTCAATTGAAATTTTAAAAAAGGCCTTTCCATGAAAGGAAAGACCCTTTATCTGTATATATCCGCACATTTTCCCCCGTACGAGTTGTATTATAGCACTTCTCCTACTACTTGTCAGTCCTTTTTTTGGGTCTAATAGCATAAACTAACCCCGCAAAGTGGGGCTTTAGCTTCGATGACTATACGGGTAATTTGCATTGGCCCCAAAGCATAGGCACTCTTATCTGGCTGAAATACAGTGCTTTATCCTCAGATCAGAGCCTTCATAGCGATGTCACTGCGGTTTTGTTTGCCCGGGAATGTAATCTTCGCTGCGCTGGCATATGCGGCTGCACGTGCTTCGGCAATCGTAGGCCCCATGCCTACAACTCCAAGCACCCGGCCGCCGCTGGTTACCCAGCTGCCATCCTCACCGCGCGCGGTTCCCGCATGGAAGACCAGTCCGTCCGTGTCCGCTTCAAGTCCGCTGATCGGCACACCCTTCGGATACGGACCGGGATAACCTTCCGAAGCCAGGACCACGCAGACTGCGGCCTCCTCGCTCCACTCAATCTGGATATCCGCCAGCCTGCCTTCTGTAACAGCCAGAAAGATCTCCAGCAAGTCGCTTTGCAGCCGGGGAAGAACAACCTGCGTCTCGGGATCACCGAAGCGGGCATTGAATTCTATCGTCTTCGGTCTGCCGTCCGGCGAGATCATAAGCCCTGCGAACAGCACGCCGCTGAAGGGGCGCCCCTCAGCCACCATGGCTCTGGCCGTCGGCTCGATGATGGTCTCCACCGCTTCGCGGATAATAGCCTCATCGATATGCGGAAGCGGGGAGTATGTCCCCATACCTCCCGTATTAGGTCCTTTATCGCCGTCGAATACCGGCTTATGGTCCTGTGCAGCTGCCATCGGACGCACTGTTTCGCCATCCACAAAGGCCAGAATCGACATTTCCTGCCCCGCTAGATACTCCTCGATCACGACCTGTGCGCCGGCTTCACCAAAGACCTTGGCCACCATAATATCCTCCAGGGCCGCCTCCGCTTCCTCACGGGAATACGCCACGGTCACCCCTTTGCCTGCGGCCAATCCGTCCGCCTTGATTACAATCGGCAGCTCCTGAGTCCGCAGATAGGCAAGTGCAGTCCCGTAATCGCTGAACTTCTCATACGCCGCTGTCGGAATGCTGTACTTATGCAGCAGATCCTTCATGAAGGTCTTGCTGCCCTCGATTTCCGCCGCATTCTTCCGCGGGCCGAATACAGGAATGTCCTGTGCTTCGAATGCATCGACGATCCCTGCTGCCAGCGGATCATCCGGTCCGATCACGACCAGCCCGATCTCCCGTTCCTTGGCGAACGCGGTCAGCTTATCGAACTCAAATACACCGATCGGCACACATTCCGCAAGCTGCGCAATCCCGGCGTTGCCGGGTGCGCAGTAGATTTTACCGGCCTTGGGGCTGCGGATTAAGCTCCAGATGATCGCATGCTCCCGGCCGCCGCCGCCGACCACTAAAATATCCATAAGTATGTTACCCTCCCAGCGTTCTAGTGTTTGAAGTGGCGAACGCCGGTGAAGACCATGGCAATGCCGTATTCATTAGCAACCTTAATGGATTCCTCGTCCTTAATCGAGCCGCCCGGCTGAATAACTGCCGTAATACCAGCCTTGGCAGCCATCTCAAGGGTATCTCCCATCGGGAAGAAGGCATCTGAAGCCAGCACGGAGCCTTTGGATTTCTCTCCAGCCTGCTCGATCGCAATCTTAGCCGCGCCGACACGGTTCATCTGTCCTGCACCTACGCCTACGGTCATATTATCAGCCGCCAGCACGATCGCGTTCGACTTCACATGCTTAACAACCTTCCAGCTGAAGAGCAGCTGCTTCAGCTCTTCTTCCGTTGGTTTGCGGTCGGTTACGACCTGCAGCTCCTCCGGATTCACGGAATGGACGTCACTTTCCTGCACAACCATTCCCCCTTCAATGGAGGTTACGACAAAGCTGGTTTTGCGGGAAGCCGCCGTGCTGAGGTTGCCCAGCTTGAGCAGGCGGATATTCTTTTTCTTCGTCAGGATTTCCAGCGCTTCATCCGTGAAGCCCGGAGCCAGCACGATCTCAAGGAAAATATCCTTCAGCATATTAGCCGTATCCTCATCAATGATCCGGTTCGCTGCTACAATTCCGCCGAAGATGGAGGTTGGATCAGCATTGTACGCTTTTTGATAAGCCTCATATACACTCGCCCCCACGCCTACGCCGCAAGGATTCATATGCTTAACAGCTACAACAGCCGGTTCTTCGAACTCTTTGACAATCTGGAGCGCGGCATTCGCATCGTTGATGTTGTTGTAGGACAGCTCCTTGCCGTGCAATTGCTCGGCAGCGGTGAGTGTATCCTGCGCAGCCAGCGGCTTGCGGTAGAAGGCAGCCTTCTGATGCGGGTTCTCCCCGTAACGCAGATCCTGGATTTTCTCATAAGTGACCGTATAGCGCTCCGGCAGCGGTTCACCGGTTACATTCGCCAGATAATCGGCAATCAGGGCATCGTAAGCCGCCGTGTGGCGGAAGACTTTGGCCGCAAGACGTTTGCGGGTTGCAAGGGTGGTATCTCCGCTGGCGCGAACCTCCTCAAGCACTGTAGCATAATCAGCCGCATCCACTACCACACTGACAAAAGCATGGTTCTTCGACGCCGAACGCAGCATCGTAGGTCCGCCGATATCGATGTTCTCGATAGCTTCCTCATACGACACATCCGGCTTGGCAATGGTCTCCGCGAACGGATACAGATTCACCACTACAAGGTCGATGTAGTCGAGTCCAAGCTCGTTCATCTGCCGAGTGTGCTCCTCGTTATCACGAACCGCAAGAAGGCCGCTATGTACAGCGGGATGCAGCGTTTTGACACGACCGTCCATAATTTCGGGGAAGCCCGTTACTTCGGAAATACCGATGACCGGAACGCCTTCTTTAGCCAGAAGTGTGCTGGTGCCGCCTGTGGAGATAATTTCTACGCCTAGTGCAGACAACTCGCGGCAAAAATCCACGATGCCCTGTTTGTCGGATACGCTGACCAGCGCTCTTTTGATACTCACTTTGAATAGTCCTCCTCTGGATTCACGCTAGATTAGGTTGTGGCCTATGATCGCAGGATCATTGTCGCCGGTTAGCCCGTGCTTATACTTGAGTTTGTAGTGTTTATATAATAAGTGGATTTACGTCATTTAATTTCGGCTTGTTATCAGCCGGATAAATTAGTTGGATATTGTCCATCTAAATGATGCCATATGCGCCTTAGAGCCTACGAGCGCCAGAATTAGTTGTACTGTATCCAATTACGTTCTACGATCGCTGGTATTCAGACAAATTAATTGGAGTGAATCCAATTGCTATATCGACAGCAACCGGCATCTCAGCAAACCCGTAATTCCGGCAATTTCAAACTGCTCAGTCAGCCCATCCGACATCTTGCAGACTTTGTGCAATATTTCCCGAGAAATATCAGAATCAGCCGCACCTGCCTGAAATACATTTATTCGTGTGTCAGATCCGGCTGGTATGGCTTCTGCTATTGTTCGCTGATTGTCGTTATTCTTCCGTTCAGATCCACTCTGCCGGCTGCCAAAGCTGCCACCACTTCGGGATACAGCCCGTACTCTACCTGGTGGATACGTTCTGCAAGTGAATCGGCTGTGTCTCCCGGCTTCACCTCAACGCTGCGCTGGGCAATAACCGGTCCGGTATCCATGCCTCCGTCGACAAAATGCACCGTCACTCCCGTCAGCTTCACGCCATAATCCAGCGCCTGGCCAATCGCATCCTTACCTGCAAAGGCCGGCAAAAGCGACGGATGGATGTTGATGATCCGTCCGGCGTAAGGCTCAAGCAGCACCGGTGAGATCAGACGCATGTATCCGGCCAACACGATCAGTCCGATGTCCCGGCGCTGAAGCTCCGCAACAATCGCTGCCTCGTACAGCTCGCGGCCCGCGAAGTCCTTCGGCCGCAGCAGGAGGGTGGGAATTTCCGCTTCCTCCGCCCGCTGTGCCACAGGCGCTTCCGGCTTGTCTGAGACCAGCAGCTCTATGCTGCCTCCGCCGAGCTTCCCCTCCTGCTGCGCCTGGACCAGTGCGGCGAAATTGCTGCCCTGCCCCGAAGCAAATACAGCGATCCGGCTCCACTCCATCAGACTTCAGCCCCCGTGAAGGTAACCTTGCATTCACCTTCTGTTACAGTGCCGATACGATAAGCTTCTTCCCCGCTGGCCTTCAGCAGCTCGAGCGCGCGCGCTCCGTCCGCTTCAGCTACCACCAGTACAAGGCCGATGCCCATATTGAAAGTGGTAAACATATCGCGGTTGCTTACCTTGCCTTTGCTCTGCATCAAAGCAAAGACTGGCTGAATCGGCCAAGAGCCGTAGTTAATCTCTACATTTACATTCTCAGGCAGTACACGCGGGATATTCTCGATGAACCCGCCTCCGGTAATGTGGGCCATACCTTTAACCGGAAGCTGTTCCAGCAGGGCCAGCAGCGGCTTCACATAGATTTTGGTTGGAGCCAGCAGAACGTCCACGAGTGGAGCGCCGAGTTCAGGCACTACATCGTTCAATCCGTAGCCGCCCTCCTCCAGCAAAAGCTTGCGCACCAGCGAGAATCCGTTGCTGTGAATGCCGCTTGATGCCAGACCAATTACAGTGTCTCCAGCTGCAATGTCTGCTCCCGTTACCAGCTTCGCTTTGTCAGCAACCCCTACGGTAAATCCGGCGATATCATACTCACCGGCCGAGTACATGCCCGGCATCTCCGCAGTCTCTCCGCCAATCAAGGCGCAGCCTGCCTGATGGCAGCCTTCGGCGATTCCGGCAACGATCGCCTCGATCTTCTCCGGCACTACCTTGTCGCAGGCCAGATAGTCGAGGAAGAACAGCGGCTCTGCGCCCTGGACTACGATATCATTTACACACATGGCTACAGCATCGATGCCAATTGTGTCGTGGCGGTCCGCTGCGAACGCGATTTTGAGCTTCGTGCCCACGCCGTCCGTTCCCGATACGAGGACCGGCTCTTCGTATTTGTCCTTATTCAGGCCAAACAATGCGCCGAATCCGCCCAGCTCCGTCATCACTTCAGGACGGTAGGTGCGCTTCACATGCTTCTTCATGCGTTCTACCGCTTCATTGCCAGCCGCAATATCCACTCCGGCGTTTTTATAAGCTTCCGACACTTTTGGACACCTCATTTAAATTAGTTTAGAGCGCGGTTCGGGGCGGCCTGGGTTTGGCCGGATTGGTGGTTATAGTCGTCATTACGAAGAATATTTGGACTTCCGGCCGCTGTTATATTTGGATTTCCTTGATTTGAACCGCTGGCCGCGGTAGAAATCCAAATATAAAGGCGGACGCTACCGCTCCTACAGTTCCAAAATTCCTCTCCATGACTCCAACCACCGGGGTTCAAACCCGTGCCGCAAGCCGAATTACGCGCCTTGCACAGCAGCAATGTTTCGGCGCTGTGGGCGAAGCCCAGCGCCTCCAAGCGCACGGGGCGAAGCCGTGCGATCCCTAAAGCGACAGAACCTCCGATTTTGCGACAGCAAACAGGGCAGGTTCTGGAGCACTTCCCGCACGGGGCGAAGCCGTGCGATCCCTAAGGCGACAGAACCTCCGGATTTGCGTTAGCAAACAGGGCAGGTTCTGGGGCTCTTCCCGCACGGGGCGAAGCCGTGCGATCCCTAAGGCGACAGAACCTCCGGATTTGCGTTAGCAAACAGGGCAGGTTCTGGAGCTAAGGCCCGGCGGGAAGCATGCCGCCAGGGCGCGGAGCGCCGTGAAGCGTGTCCCGGCCGTGCGCAGCACACAGGGACAAAGCGGGCACCCGCACCCACGCCCTCTTAGCAAGTTTAGAGCAAACTCCTTCCACCAAACTTCCGGGTGGCCGGAGGGCAGCGCCCTCCGGGGTCCCCCTTCGCAAGGGGGATTTAGGGGGATGTCCCACCTAACACGAGCATCCGTCCTTCTCTTCCCCGCCGAAATCCACCTGCGTGGGGTAATCATTATCGAAGCAGGACAGGCATAATCCGCCTTTGTAATCGTCACTATTATAGCCGCCGATGGACTGGATCAGTCCATCCGGTGAAAGGAACGCAAGCGAATCCGCATTGATCTCCTCGCACATCTCGGCGATTGTCTTATAAGAGGCGATCAGCTCGCGGCGGTCCGGGGTATCGATGCCATAGAAGCAGGGATTCTTGAACGGCGGCGAGGTGATCCGCACGTGAACCTCAGCCGCTCCGGCCTCGCGCAGCAGATTAACAATCCGGCGCGAGGTCGTGCCGCGCACGATGGAATCGTCGATCATGACTACACGCTGGCCTTCCACGACACGTCGCACCGCGCTGAGCTTCATCTTCACGCCCTGCTCACGCAGCTCCTGGCTCGGCTGGATGAAGGTCCGGCCGGTATACTTGTTCTTGATCAGTCCAAGCTCGTACGGGATGCCTGTCTGCTCAGCGTAGCCGATAGCTGCGGAGATACTGGAATCCGGCACGCCGGTTACGATATCTGCGTCCACAAAGGCTTCAAGCGCCATCCGGCTACCCATCCGCTTGCGGGCGGAGTGCAGGTTGGAGCCGTTCAGATCGCTGTCCGGACGGGCGAAATAGATATATTCCATCGCGCACAGTGCTTTGCGTTTAGGTTCCGCGAAGCGGTCCTCGCGGAAACCGTCCTTATCCAGCACGAGCAGCTCACCCGGCTCAATATCACGCACCAGCTGGGCGCCAATGACTTCGAGTGCACAGGATTCGGAAGCGAAGACATACGCCGTACCCAGCCGGCCCATCACTAAGGGACGCAAGCCATGCGGGTCAGAAGCAACAATCAGCTTGTCGTTGGTCATCAGCAGGAAGGCGAAACCACCAACCAGCTGGGCCAGGGCATCCTTCGTGGCTTCGACAAAATCCTTCTGCGAACGCGCGATCAGATGCGCCAGCACCTCGGTGTCGCTGGTGGTCTGGAAGATCGAGCCTCCCTGCTCCAGCTGCTTACGGATTAGAGGTTCATTCACGATATTGCCGTTCGTGGCAATCGCGAGATCACCGTCACGGTATTTGAAGACCAGCGGCTGCGCATTGGTCAGCCGGCTGTCTCCGCTGGTCGAATAACGCACATGCCCGATAGACATGTCCCCGATCAGCGAAGCGATCTTATCTTTGTCGAATACTTCCTTCACCAGGCCCATGCCGCGGTGATAGTTGAAGTCGCGTCCATCCGCCACACAGATGCCCGCGCTTTCTTCTCCCCGGTGTTGCAGGGCGTGCAGGCCGTAATAGGACATGGAAGCGGCTTCCGGGTGTCCGAAGACCCCGAAGACGCCGCATTCTTCTTTTAACGTGTCAAAAATATCTCCCGAGCCCGTTCCTTCGTTGTAAAAGTCGCCGGTCCACAGGATAGGGGCTTCCTGCTTGTTCCCGGTCTTTATTTCATAAGACATGGAATAGCATCCTCCCAAATGGTCTTGAGTTCAGTAACGGCTTCATCCAGTGCTGCCGCTCCGTCCAATGCAATACGCAGGCGGTCTCCGCCAACAGTTCCAATGATTTCGACCGGTACGCCGTAGGCGGCAACCGCTGCTTGTAATTCTTCCGCACGGCTAGGCGCAGAAGTCAGAATAATCCGGGATTGGCTCTCGCTGAACAGCGCCACATCACGGCGCAATCCGCTGGCGGACAGCTCAATATTCGCTCCAATGGTGCCGCTGATGCAGCTCTCTGCCAGTGCTCCGGCCAGGCCGCCTTCGGACAGGTCATGCGCAGAGCGGACAAGCCCGCTGCGGATCGCAGCAAGTACGGCATCCAGCAGTTTGCGTTCCGTTGCCAGATCGAGTTCTGGCGGACGTCCTTCGGTCAGGCCGTGAATAGCATACTGAAATTCACTGCCGCCTAGCTCTGCCTTCGTAACACCAAGCAACAGAATCGAATCGCCTTCCTGCTTGAAGGCCTGAGTGGTAATATGATCGGTATCTTCAACTAATCCCACCATGCCGACAACCGGTGTCGGATAGATAGCTCCTGAAGCATTTTCATTGTAGAGACTGACGTTACCGCCAATTACAGGGGTATCAAGCACACGGCAGGCTTCAGCCATACCGTCTACCGCACGTTCCATCTGCCAGAAGATTTCCGGCTTCTCCGGACTGCCGAAATTCAGGTTGTCCGTAATCGCTAGCGGCTGGGCACCGGAGCAGACAATATTACGTGCGGCTTCGCTGACAGCAATACGCCCGCCCACTTCAGGATCGAGATAGACATAACGTCCGTTACAGTCCGTAGTCATCGCCAGAGCTTTGCGTGTGCCGTGGATCGTTACCACCGCTGCATCGGAACCCGGACGAACGGCCGTGCTGGTCCGCACCATATAATCATATTGGTTGTATACCCATGCTTTGCTGGCTACTGTAGGTGATCCCAGTACGGTGCGCAGGGCTCCGCCCAGATCGGTGACTTCATCATAGCGAAGCGTATCCACCGCAGCATTCTCCTCATAGTAAGCAGGAACTGCCGATGGTTTGTTATAAATCGGACATTCATCGACCAGAGCTGTTACCGGCATGTCGCCGACCACTTCACCGTGATGGAACAGCTTCAGGCGGCCATCGTCAGTAACCTTACCCACTTTGCGGCAAATCACGCCCCAGCGGTCGAAGATTTCCTGCGCCTGAGCTTCATCCTTAGGCTCAACCACGAACAGCATCCGCTCCTGGGATTCCGAGAGCATCATTTCATAAGGGGTCATGCCATCTTCGCGCTGCGGCACCTGATCCAGATACAGCTCCAGACCGTTGCCCGCTTTGCTCGCCATTTCCGCACTGGAGCAGGTAAGACCGGCTGCGCCCATATCCTGAATTCCGAGTACGATCCCGCTGTCGATCAGCTCCAGGCAAGATTCCATAACCAGCTTCTCCATGAATGGATCACCGACCTGTACCGCCGTACGTTTCGCTTCGGACTCTTCACTGAGCTCAACCGAGGCGAAGGTCGCACCGTGAATCCCGTCACGGCCGGTAGGAGGACCCACGTAGAACACAGGGTTGCCTACACCTTTGGCGACACCGCGCTGGATTTTATCATGATCAATCAGTCCTACACACATCGCGTTGACGAGCGGGTTGCCGTCATAGCTGTCATCAAACATAATTTCCCCGCCGACGGTAGGGATGCCGATACAGTTGCCGTAGCCTGCGATCCCGGATACAACATGCTCGAACAGATACTTTACCCGGTCGCTCTCAAGCTTCCCGAAACGCAGGGAATTCAGCAGCGCCACCGGTCTTGCGCCCATGGAGAAAATATCGCGGATAATCCCGCCCACCCCGGTCGCCGCGCCCTGATAAGGCTCAACTGCTGATGGATGGTTGTGGCTTTCGATTTTGAAGACCACCGCCTGGTTGTCTCCGATATCGACGATCCCCGCGCCTTCGCCCGGCCCCATCAGTACCTTCGGTCCACTTGTCGGGAAACGGCCCAGCAGCGGCTTCGAGTTCTTATAGGCACAGTGCTCGGACCACATCACACTGAACACGCCGATCTCCGTATAGTTAGGCTTACGTCCCATGAAGGAGGTAATGAGCTCATATTCGCTGTCCGATACACCGAACTGACTGTAGATTTTCTGCTCCGCGATTTGCTCTGCGGTCGGCTCCTTAGCGGATACTTGCTGCGTCATAACGATCCCTCCATGTTGTAAGAATGGATGTGAACATCCGTTTGCCGTCTTCCGAACCAAGCAGGCTGTTCGCTGCGCGTTCCGGGTGAGGCATCATACCAACCACATTACCCGCCACATTGCTGACTCCGGCAATATCAGCGACTGAACCGTTCGGATTGTCGCTGTATGTGAACACGATCTGGTTATTAGCCTTAAGCTCAGCCAAAGTCTCTTCATCGCAGTAGTAATTGCCTTCACCATGCGCGATCGGAATGACGATCTCTTCATCCTTCGCATAGTCAATAGTAAACGGGGTTGTGTTATTCACGACCTTAAGCACCGTGTCATGACAGCGGAACTTCATCGACATGTTGCGGCGCAGAGCGCCTGGCAAGAGGCCCGCTTCGGTCAGGATTTGGAACCCGTTGCAGATGCCGAGCACGAATTTACCCTGCTCCGCAGCCTTGGCCACTTCAGCCATGACCGGAGCGAACCGGGAAATTGCGCCGCAGCGCAGATAGTCACCATAAGAGAAACCGCCCGGCACGAGAATGCAGTCATAAGCCGACAGATCCGTCGCCGTATGCCACACATAATCTACTGGTTCACCGAGGCTGTCTTCTACTGCTTTGTAGCAGTCAATGTCGCAATTGGAGCCTGGAAAGACAAGTACAGCAAATTTCATGACTTTTAGTCCTCCAATTCGTAGCGGTAATCCTCGATCACCGTGTTGGCCAGCAGCTTCTCGCACATTTCCTTGAGGCGTCCTTCCGCTTCTGCGCGGTTATCGGTATCGAGGGTCAGCTCCATATACTTGCCGATGCGCAGACTTTCAACTTCCTGGAAACCTACAGAATGCAGCGCCCCTTGCACGGCTACACCTTGGGGATCGAGCACGCTTTTTTTGATGGTGACGTAGACTGTCGCTTTTAACATACGCTTGTAGTTCCTCCTAAAATTTATTGAGCTAACTTCTATAAGAGCATTCCGTCAAAAACAATCTATAACGACTTCCCGGTAAGGCGGTGATAAATATCCAGGTAACGGCGTGAGGTCTCTTCAACGACTTCTGCCGGCAGCGGGTCCGGTGTACTATTCTTGTCCCAGGAGGATGCCGAAAGGTACGTCCGTACAGGCTCTTTATCCATGCTGTCGATCTCGATATCCAGCGCATATTTGTCTTTGGCCCAGAAACGGGAAGCATCCGGTGTGAAAATCTCATCGATCAGGATGACCTTGCCGTCCAGCAGCCCGAACTCGAATTTGCAATCCGCAAGAATAATGCCGCGGTCGTTACAATATTCTCTGGCAAAAGCGAACAGCTTCAGGCTCTTCTCCTTAAGCTCCAGTGCAAGCTCCGCGCCAATCAGCTCCTGCATCTGCTCAAAAGGAATGTCCTCATCATGGCCGACATCATTCTTCGCTGCCGGTGTAAAAATCGGTTCGGCCAGCACCGCATTCTTGCGGAGCCCTTTGGGAAGCTCGATGCCGTTCACTTTACCTGTCTCCTGGTACTGCCGCCAGCCTCCGCCGGTAATGCAGCCGCGCACGACACATTCGATATCAATCCGCTCTGCTTTGCGGACAACCATGATGCGGTTCTTCAGTGCTTCGCGGTCCCGTACAATATCCCCGAGCCGGTCTACATCGATATGAACCACATGGTTCTCAATGAGCTCCTTGGTCTGACCGAACCAGAAAGCGCTAAGCCGGTTAAGCACATTGCCTTTGTCCGGAATCGCCGGGTCCAGCACGTAATCAAATGCGGAAATGCGGTCCGTAACGACGATCAGTACCTCATCCCCCAAATCGTACAGCTCACGAACCTTACCTTTGTAGAGCAGCGGCGCATTTACGAGTTCCACGGCTGTGGATACGGCCGTTGATGTCATGACCTTTCCTCCCTTGAACAAATGATCTTGCTTATATTTGGGCTAAAAGCGCCTGGGACGCTGTCATTCCCCGCTACGCGGGAGAATTGAACTGAACGGCTAGTTAATCGGCCCCTACAAAAAATTTTGGACTTCCGAACGCTGTTATGGTCATATTTCTCTGATTGAACCACAGGCTGTGGTAGAAATCTGACCATAAAGGCGAACGCTGACGCTTCTTCCAGTTCCAAAATTCCTCTCCGTTCCTTATTAACTAATCTCACAGCTTCAATTCTGTCGCTTATCGCTCCAGAACAACAACTCCCCATCCCTCCGCCCGTATCTTCTCCAGCTCATCAGTTCACCACTGACTCACCTTTTTTTTAGATTAGCTCCAGCTTGTGGAAAATGGTATCCACATGCTTGAGGTGCCAAGAAGGATTGAAAGCATCCTCGATCTCTTCCGGACTAAGCACAGCAGTGATTTCCGGTGTAGCTTCAACGATGTCACGGAACTGTGTTTGTTCTTCCCAAGCCTGCATCGCACGCGGCTGTACAGTGTCGTATGCCTGCTCGCGGCTGAAGCCTTTGTCGATCAGCTTCGTCAGGATGCGGCCGGAGAACGGAACACCGAAGGTGCGGTTCATGTTGCGCTTCATGTTGTCCGGGAATACAGTCAGGTTCTTCACGATGTTGCCGAAGCGGTTCAGCATATAGTTCAGCAGCATGGTCGCATCCGGCAGAATGATCCGCTCTACCGAGGAATGCGAGATATCGCGTTCATGCCACAGCGGCACGTTCTCGTATGCTGTAACCATGTGCCCGCGGATCACGCGGGACAGGCCGGAGATGTTCTCGCTGCCGATCGGGTTGCGCTTATGTGGCATAGCGGATGATCCCTTTTGACCTTTGGCAAAAGCTTCCTCCACCTCGCGGATCTCACTCTTCTGCAAAGCGCGGATTTCAGTAGCGAACTTGTCCAGAGAAGTGGCGACCAGTGCCAGCGCAGCCATGTACTCCGCGTGACGGTCACGCTGCAGCGTCTGTGTGGAGATCGGTGCCGGGCTGGTGCCCAGCTTGCGGCAGACAAATTCTTCAACGAATGGGTCGATGTTGGCATAGGTGCCGACAGCCCCGGAGATTTTACCGAATTGGACGCCATTCGCCGCATGACGGAAACGCTCCAGATTACGCTTCATTTCCTCATACCAGAGCGCCATCTTGAGTCCAAAAGTCGTTGGCTCAGCGTGTACGCCGTGTGTACGGCCCATCATCGGGGTATCCTTGTAAGCTACTGCCTTATCTTTAAGAATCTCAATGAACCGGATGATATCCTGCTCCAGAATTTCGTTGGCCTGACGCAGCAGGTAGCCAAGCGCCGTATCGACAACGTCCGTGGAGGTCAGTCCGTAATGCACCCATTTGCGTTCTGCACCCAGGCTCTCGGATACTGCACGGGTAAAAGCAATTACATCATGACGCGTTTCCTGTTCAATTTCGTCGATCCGCGCGATGTCGAATTTGGCGTCCTTGCGCAGCTTCGCGGCATCCTCATGCGGGATCACTCCCAGCTCGGCCCAAGCCTCACAGGCGCAAATCTCAACTTCCAGCCACGCGTTAAATTTATTTTCCTCGGTCCAAATGGCCCGCATCTCAGGTCTGCTGTAACGTTCGATCATAGCTTGTCAGTTCCTCCAAAGGTTAGTTTGCTCTACCCAGGACAGGCCGTCTCCGGTGTCCTTACAGAGCAGGTTGATATGGCCCATTTTGCGGCCAGTCTTGCTCTCAGTCTTGCCATATATATGAAGCTTAGGGGATACCCCAAGCCGGTTTGTTCCTTCATCCGCAGTGCAGGCCGCCTGAATGGCACCCTCCAGATGCTGGCCGAGCACATTCACCATAACTACAGGCGTAAGCAGCGTAGTGTCACCCAGCGGCAGATTGCAGATCGCCCGCACATGCTGCTCGAACTGTGAGGTTACGCAGGCATCCATTGTATAATGCCCGGAATTATGCGGGCGCGGAGCCAGCTCGTTGACGAACAGCTCTCCGTCCTCCGTCACGAACATCTCCACAGCCAGCAGTCCGACGGCATCCATGCCGGAGACAATCTGCTCGGCCAGCTCGCAGGCCCGGCGCTGAATCTCCTCCGGCACCCTTGCGGGCACAATCGAGAGATGCAGGATATTGTCCACGTGGATGTTCTCTGCGGGCGGGAAGCTCTTAACTTCACCCGCTGGGCTCCGGGCGGCAATGACCGAAATTTCGCATTTGAAGGCGATAAATTTCTCCAGCACCAGCTCGGGTGCGTGTGCCGTGGCCTCGGCAGCGTCTTCCGCTTCAGCCGCTCCCGGCGAGTCGGGCGAAGCCGCTGCCCCGCTTGCTTGCGGTGCTGGAGCCGCCGCTCCCGGCGCTACCTGCCGGAACGCTGCTGCAAGCTCTTCCGGCCGGCGGATGACGGCTTGTCCCTTGCCGTCATACCCCCCTGTGGCTGTCTTCAGCACACAGGGCAGGCCCAGGTCGGCAGCCGCGGCCTCAAGCTCCGCCAGGCTGCCGACCTTGCGGTACGGGGCAACGGGCACGCCCGCAGCGATGATCGCCGCCTTCTCGCGCAGCCGGTGCTGCGTCGTATACAGCAGCGCGCTGCCCTGCGGCACGTACGATTCCTCCGTCAGCAGCGCGGCTACGCCCGCGTCGACGTTCTCGAACTCGTACGTGATCACGTCCGCGCGCTGCGCCAGCTCACGCGCCGCGTCCCGGTCGTTGTACGCCGCAATAATCTGCGGCGTAACCTGCCCGCAGGGCGCATCCGGCGCGGGGTCCAGCGCCACGAAGCGGTACCCCATGGCGCTGCCGGAGAGCGCCATCATACGCCCGAGCTGCCCGCCGCCGAGCACGCCGATCGTCGCGCCGGGCAGCAGCGTCCGGGACGTTCCCGCCCCTGATGCTTCAACAGCACCAGCGGCTGCCTCATCCCGGCGCTCCATTCTCTCAGCTCCGGCTTGATCCCGCTCTGCTCTTTGCTGCGCCACGCTCTCCGAGCCTCCGGCCGTCGATTCCTCCGGCCTCATAGCGTCTCGCTGCTTTCCAGCACTTCGCGCTGGGTTGCCTCGCGCCGCAGCTGCACCTTTCTCGCCACCTCCGGCTCGAATGCACCGATGATCTGCGCAGCCAGCAGCCCTGCATTGGTAGCTCCGGCACGGCCAATGGCTACCGTGGCTACCGGGATGCCAGCCGGCATCTGCACAATCGACAGCAGCGAGTCCAGGCCGTTCAACGCCTTGGACTGCACAGGCACACCGATGACCGGCAACGTCGTTTTGGCTGCCACCATACCCGGCAGATGCGCCGCACCGCCCGCTCCGGCGATAATCACCTTCAAGCCGCGCTCCGCCGCTTCCTCGGCATAACGGAACATCAGATCCGGTGTGCGATGCGCAGAGATGACCTTTTTCTCATAAGGCACACCCAGCTCCTCAAGCACAGCACATGCATGCTCCATAGTTTCATAGTCCGATTTGCTGCCCATAATGACACCTACTTGCACAGACATTGTTCACCCAGCCTTCCGTTTCCCGTTATAGATATTCCTTGGATTTAAGTGTGTCCTATTTCCCTCTAGTTTCCCATAAATCCGAAAAAAATAGCCCGGATTCCAGACGCATTTTGCTGCGGGTGGACCCGGACTACTAAGGAATTAGGAGAGTACTGCCCCGGCATCTGCAGATACCCGGCCTTTAAGAGAGCCGGCGCAGAGCACACCCCCGGTATACGCGGCGGCGGCTGGCCGTTTCAGTTATCCTATTTCCTCGTAGTCCGGCAATTTACGGTTACCGGGTAGAAACTTCCGGGCCTTATCCCCGGTTTTATACGAGCTCTTCATAGGTTCAGTTTAACAATGCCCTACACTTCGTGTCAACTTAAACACGAACATTGTCATATCATGTCTCCCAAATGTTCGCTTTTGGGCACATTTAATTTTCTTATTCTGCCTATTCCGGCCATCTCCACAGAAAAAAAGGGGAACGCCTAAGCGCTCCTCTGCAAGTATCTCTATTATTTAACAACCAGCACCGGAATGCGGGCACTTTGCACTACATTGTGGCTGACGCTGCCCAGAACGAACTCCCGGATTCCGCCAAGCCCGCGGCTGCCGATAACGATGACATCCACCGTGTGCTCTTTGGCATAACTCAGAATCACTTCGGCAGGCGATCCCTGCAGCAATTCTACAGTAGCGTTCAGGCCTTCGGCTTCCAGCCGGCTTTTCACTTCTTCGGTAGTCTGTACGGCGAGGTCATAGTAGTCCTTATTCACTGAAGCCGGCAGAGGCGCGAGTGCTTCCCCGATGAAGAACCGCGGGAATTCAAATGCGTGTACGACGTACAGGGAGGACCCTGGAGTTACCTTAGCCAGTTCAATCGCACGCTCGAGTGCCTGATTGGAAGCCTTCGAACCGTCATAGGCTAGCAAAATTTTAGAGAATAACATATACGCCACCTCTTTCTATTGTGTACAGCCTTAGCCAAACTACAAGAAACTTAACTCAAAAAATATCCATACAGCAGGATATTCAGCAGCAGCAGCAGCGGAATTCCGATCCTGAAGGAAGTATGCCTCGTCTTGTGGCGCTTGCGGTACATGGCAATCAGCACACCCAGCGCGCCGCCCATGAACGCGAGCAGAAACAGTGTTTTCTCCGGCACCCGATCCCGTCTTTTGCGGGCCTTGTTCTTGTCTTCCGACATCACTACATACCCGATAATATTGATCAGTGCGAACCACAGCAATACAACCTTGACCATCCTTCCGGCCCCTCCTCCTTGCATCCTATCTACTCTCTATTATATTACCCTTTCGGGCAAAAAACCAATAAGTTCCCCCACAAAGTGAGGTTTTGGCGCAGGTGATCACTCAGGTACTTTGCGGGGACCCCTTCTATTACAATAAACCTAACCCTGCCTGCCAAGTATCCGCCGCTCTTGTCTGCTCCCTGTGCCCGGTTCCCCGGCCTCTCTGATCCAGACCCAGGACAACACTGCAGCAAGCAGCGCTGCAATTCCGCCAAGCCAGAACCCTCCGGTCAGTCCATACGCCGCACTCATCCAGCCCGCTACAAAAGGCCCCCCGGACATGCCTATAGCATACACTGCCTGATAGAAGCCCATAGCCGTTGCCCGCTTGAATGGAGCGACTCCCGACACCGATTTACCCAGCAGCAGCGGGAAAATAAGCCCCTGCATGAAGCCGTTCCCAACCTGCGTTGCACAGAGAGCGGCCAGAGTAGGCATAGAGGGAATCAGCAGCGTGAATACCGCACTCCCGGCAAAACCCAGCATTAACGTTCCCCGGTCCCCAAGCCATTTGCCGAACAGACGTGAGCCGTACAATGTGGCAATCGCATGCGGCAGCATGAAAGCCAGCGTCAGCCAGCCAAGACTCTCTTTGCTCGCACCGATATCCAGCGCCTGATTCGGCGTATAGCCGAACATCGTAATGAACAGTACACAATGTGCCAGCACGGACAAAAGCGAGACCTTGACCAGCAGCGGTTCCCGGACTACTCCGGCAAGATCTTTAATCTGAATCGCATTCCGCTTCTCCTGCTTCTGTTCAGGCAGACGTAGTGCAAGCAGCAGCGCAGCCGCCGCCACAATCCCGCCGATAATAAACGGAGTGTTCCAGCCCCAGTGATCGACCATATAGCCGCTGATCATCATACTGGTCAATTGGGCAATAACCGTTGTGAACTGCAGCATGCCCATGGCTTTACCAGCCTCTTCTTTCGGAAAATACCCCGCGAACATCACCGAGTACACGACCCAAGCGGAGGCCGCAATCCCTGAGACGGCACGTGCAGCCAGCGCCCAGCCCGGATGTGCACCAGCCAGGAACAGCAGACAGCTCAAGCCGCTTGCGATCAGTCCCAGATAAATAAACGGCCGCCTCCGGTTAAGATAATCCGAACCGATGCCAATCGGCAGACGGAACAAGATCTGCATCAGGCCGTATACGCCCAGCACCGCTCCAACCATGATATATGAAGCTCCTAGATGCTCCACATACGGAGACAGCACAGGCACATAGATATAAGAAGAGAACCAGAACATAAAGACAATCACTAGAAAGAAAAACCGGCTGCCTCCCCGGCTGCCCGAGACTTGTACCGATTGAATTTGATCCTCTTGTTGCTTAGCCGCCGCCACTTCATCACCCGCTCCACTATATTTGCCGGAATCCTAACAGTCCTCTCCAGCCTCAATCTCCTAAGTAAAACATATCTGCCGCCCCTTGGACAGCCCCCGTAAAGTACATTACGCATTAATCTGCAGTTTCACACCAGCCGTATCCGCTTTTCCATAAACACAACAAAACTACCGGATGCTCCGGCAGTCTTGTTGTTCTCGAAGCCTTCCCTCTCTGGAAGGAAAACTAACTTCTATATAACAGAGCTTAGAATAAACATGCTGCTCTTACGTTAACTAGTCTTACGCTTGCCTTGGCTTGTATCTTTATTTGTATCTTGGCTTCTATCTTCGTTTGTATCTTCGTTTGTATCTTGGCTCATCGTTTGTTGCTCACTTCATTTAAGTCGCTCACTTCATTTAATGCACTTTTGCCTATACACAGTAGGCTATCTTATTTCCCCTTCTACTTGGCTTCCATCGCTGCCTTCAGCAATTCACCAAGGTTAGAGCCGCCGGCGCTTTCCGGCTTGCTGTACTGCTGGACCAGCTTCTGCTGTTCACGTTTGTTAATATGCTTGTGGTCCTTATCCATCGTCTCCGTAATCCCGCAGCCGAGGCATTGCACATACATCCCTGCCTTGCCTTCCTTAAGCTCCATCTTCTTATGGCACTGCGGACAGCGGCGGTTTGACAGCTGCTTCTCCCCTGCGCGGGTATAGCCGCAGTCCTCTTTGGGGCAGACCAGCAGCTTGCCGCGTTTGGTCTTCTTCTCCAGCATTCTTGTCCCGCATTCCGGACAATGGCTGTTAGAGACATTATGCGGCTTGTATTCCGCCCCGCTATTCTTGACCCCGGACACCAGCTCCTGGGCCATACTGCGGATGCTCTGCAGAAAAGGCTCCGGACGACCTTGCCCGCGCGCGATTTTCTCCAGCTCCGCTTCCCAGCGTGCCGTCAGCTCCGGCGTGCGCAGCTGTCCGGAGACCAGTCCGATCAGCTGTTTCCCTTTGCCCGTCGGATGCAGCAGATTACCCTGCCGCTCAATCGTATCCGAACTGACCAGCTTCTCGATAATATCGGCACGGGTTGCCGGTGTTCCCAGCCCGTACTTCTCCATCTGCGTCAGCAGCGAAGCTTCATTATAACGCTTAGGCGGCTGCGTCCGGCCGGGCTTGATGATGCAGCGCTCAATTTTTACGCTGTCGCCCTCCCGCAGCTCCGGCAGCTTCACACTGCCCGCTGCAGGCTCGTCGCCCGCATTCTCATCCTCCTCATCCGAACTCATATCCCCGCCATAGACTTCGCGCCAGCCCGCGTCCTTAACCGTAGTGCCTTTAACCTGGAACGTTTCTCCCTCCACGCTCACCGTCACAGCCACTGCATCATAACGTGCCGGAGGATAGAACAGGCTGATGAACCGCCGTACAATCAGATCATACAGCTTCCGTTCTTCCGCACTTAATAGATTAAGCAATACCGTCTGCTCTGTTGGAATAATTGCGTGATGGTCACTGACCTTACTGTCGTCAACAATCCGTTTCGTAACCGGCAGCGGTTTGCGCAGTAGCGGTCTAGCGAGGGCCGCATACGGTCCGACTGCTACGCTGTCCAATCTTTCCTTTAGCGTACCCGTCATATCGGCAGTCAGGTAGCGGCTGTCCGTACGCGGATAAGTAACCAGCTTATGCTGTTCATACAGCTTTTGCAGCAGGCTTGAGGTTTGTTTGGCCGAGAAGCCAAATTTACGGTTTGCATCCCGCTGCAGCTCCGTCAGGTCATAGGCCAGCGGATGGGGTTCGCTTTTCTCGCTTTTGTGCACCTTAGTGATCCGTCCGCTGCGGCCAGTCAGCTTCTCCTTCAGAATACCCGTCTTGTCTCTGTCAAAAATCCGGCCGTCCCCGCCCTGCGCACGCCATCCCGCCTGGAAATTGCCGAAATCGGCAGTCAGCTGATCGTATTCCTGGGAACGGAAGCCCGTGATTTCATTCTCCCGGTCCATAATCATGCCAAGCGTTGGTGTCTGTACACGTCCTGCCGAGAGCGGCGCACCGAACTTACAGGTTAAGGCGCGCGTAATGTTCAGCCCGATCATCCAATCCGCCTCTGCACGGCAGCGGGCAGACTCATACAACCGGTCGAAGTCCTTGCCTGGACGAAGCGCGGCGAAGCCTTCCTTAATCGCCTTATCCGTCTGCGAGGAAATCCATAGCCGCTTGAATGGCTTCTTCCACCCAGCCATATTCATGATCCAGCGTGCCAGCAGCTCTCCCTCACGCGCAGCATCCGTCGCAACGATCAGCTCCTCAATATCCTGCCGTTTCATCAGCTGCTGTACCGCTTTGTATTGCTGGCTGGTCTCCCGCAGCACCTTCAGCTTGGCCTTCTCCGGAAGAATCGGCAAATCCTCCAATGCCCAGGTAGCATATTTATTGTTATAGTCCTCAGGCTCAGCCAGGCCAACCAGATGCCCCAGAGCCCAGGTAACCACATATTTCGGCCCCTCCATATAGCTCTTTTGCTTATTTCCGCAGCCCAGCACCCGGGCAATCTCCCGGGCAACCGATGGCTTCTCCGCCAGTACCAGTACCTTCATAATTCTCTCCCCTCCATATCAACAACCTATTATACCACGGGATAAAAGACCGCAAATATCATCAGGCTGATTTCATTTCATTTCAGCTAAACTAGAATTATTCCCCAGCCGAAAGGAGTCACAGCCAATGCTCACATCAGAACCGTATAATGTTATATCAGTAGGTGTAGTATCCGTATCCGGATCACAGCACAACCTGCGTCTCGAGATTAAACCTCAATACAGACCTGCCTTGAAGGGGCTGGCTGATTTCAGCCACTGCCAGATTCTCTGGTGGATTCATGAATTTGCAGACGATGCCTTCCGGCGTACTACGCAGATTGAGCCTCCATATGAGGCTCCGGTAACGGGTGTATTTGCCACACGTTCTCCCGTACGCCCTAATCCCATTGGCCTTTCTGTGGCCGAAATTGTGTCCGTTGATGTTGGACAGGGAATGGTTGAGGTTACCGGACTGGATGCCTATCCAGGAACGCCTGTGCTCGATATCAAAGCCTATTTTCCTGCTACCGACCGTGTCCGTCATGTCAGAGTCCCTGAATGGGCGTCCTCTTGGGGAGAGTGGGCTCTAGAGTAAAACTAGTACGAGGAGAGAGCTCATGACTAACTGCAAGCTTATTCTGCAAGCGATTGAGTACATTGAATCCAATCTGAAGCAACCATTGTCTGTCCTGAACCTCTCCAGAGTGAGCGGTTATTCGTTGTATCATTTTATCCGGCTGTTCCAGGGGGTTACCGGGCTAACACCCGGCGACTACATCGCAAGACGTCGAATTTCCGAGGCTGCCCGTGAGATTCTGAGAACGCCTGACCGCAGCTTCCAGGATATTTCCCTGGATTATTCCTTTAACGATTATGAGACCTTCACCCGTGCCTTCAAAAGATTGCTCCATACCACCCCCACCCGTATCCGCCAAAAATCAAATCCGGATATCCCTCTGCTGCTGCATCCTATACGGGGAATGGATCTGCCGCACTGGACCGTCCACAACACCGGATCTCCGGAAATCATTGAGCTCGGGGAAATCAGACTTCAGGGACCGTTTATTACAGTTAACAACGATCCTTCTATTATAGGTGCCGCTTGGGAAAAGCTATTTAGCGGTATTTCTTCCATTCCCTGCCGTAAGCTTCCAGAGCGGTATTATCAGCTTGGCTATTGGCCGGATAATTATGAGGATAGCGGCATCTCTTTTCTCTGTGGCTGTGAGTTGAACGCATCACCGCCTTTACCATCCGGCACTACACTTCGGGCAAACAGAGGACAAGCAGATAGTGATCTTCCCGTTCACATCCTGCCACCAGCGCGTTATCTCAAGTTTCTGCATAAAGGTCCCTCAGCAGAAGTCTCGGCTACATACAAATATATATATGGCGTATTTCTGCCCGGAACCGATTATCGCCTAAACCTCACTTATGAATTTGAATATTATGGTGCAGGCTATCTTGGCCCGGATAATCCGGATTCAGTAAGTGAGATCTACATTCCGTTAACTTTGCTTTGAATACAAACAAGTCCGCCTCTGCAGAGCAGACGCGGACAAGAATCCAGTTCATTTTACGCATAACTAATTCTCTGATTTAAGGAATCACTATTGTGGTCTCAAGTTCTTTATAATAAGTTTTTAACCTCTCACCATTACCATCCAGCAAGAGATTCAATTCACTATCAAAAGTACAAGTATACGGTCTAACCGTAACCGTCTTTGGTTTTTGCGGGAAGACATCGTATATATTATCCAGAATAGGATGGCGAAGTGCTTTACCCATCCCATATCCCATTTGCCGGGGATTGATCACATTGCCGACATCATCCACAAGCTCATAGAATACTTCGGTAGGCGCATATTCTCCTGTCTGCTCCGCCGAGGCAGGCACTTCCCCTTCACTGGTTACGATCAATCTTAGGGTAGCAGGCGTAATGTCCAGACTCTTCACTGTGTACTGGAAGGAGCCTTTGCTTGCCCCCTGACCTGGAGTAAGATTAATGACCCCCTCCGTTACTTTTTTCACCGTTACCTGGAACTCAAACGGCTCTGCGATCTGAGCAACAGGCACCTGGATATCCACCTTGAATTCGTCTCCTAAGGCTGCAGTGTTCCGCAGATTATTCAGCTCTAATAACAGGGTATGCGGTTGTCCATGTACGTCACCTGTAGAAGAGGAGCCGAAGTTAATGGGCTCACCGGACACCTGAGTAACTACAGGCAGCCCCAGTAGCCCTTTGGTCGATTGATCAAAGTCATGGGTTTTAAAATCAGTAATCTCCGCCAGAACCCGTTCATCCATGATTCCCGCTCTCTCAAATCCAATGGCTAACCGGGCACCGTCATAAAATACTTCTGTAACACTTAAAGTAACTCCATCCTTTGTAACGCTCATGTTAGGTGAAGTAGTCAGGCCCTTCTCCGCCGCCAATTTCAAACCAGGGTCCTCCATGTGCTTGAATATACTGCTAAATACGGGGAATTGACTCAATGTATCGGCCCATACAGGGGAGATGAATCCTGCTGTTACTGTACCTAACCCGATCATTACGGCCACACATGCGGCTGCTAACGTCTTTTTAAACAATTTACTGCCTCTTTTTATCTCCATATGCTCAATACGGTTCATAATTTGCTCATTATAGGTGTCTACAGGGAGTTGAATCTTTCCGATGCTGCTGCGAATGTAATCCACCGTTTGCTTCTCAGTTTGATTCTGCCACTTCTCCACGAGTGCAGCCTCCTTCGTTCGCTTTTTGCAAGATCAGTTTTCTCCGGAGCCTTTCATACTTCTTGCGGAGCGCCGCTGAACTCCTCCCGGTAATTTGCGCAATTTCTTCGAAGCTGTATTGTTCGATGACACGCAGGATCAACAAACTGCGCTCCTCCGAAGTTAGGTCTCCGAACATTTTGTCCACAGGTGAATCATCTGGAGACTCAGGAGCTTCCCGTACCAGCTGCAATTTATATAGTGACATTAACCGGTTGCGGCGCTTATTCCTGCGAAGCTGGTCCAGGCAATGATGATAAGCTACCTTATATAACCAAGCTGAAAAAGAGACACGCTTCTCATAACGCCCAAGCTCCTGATACACCTTCACAAATATATCCTGTACAGCATCCTCTGCTTCTTCACGGCTCCTCAAAATATAATAGCAATACGTATATATTTGCCGTTCATATGCAGTTATCACTGAAGTAAAAGCATGCTTTTCACCTGCACGTACCTTATCAATCGCTTCTTCAATTCGATTTGGATTCACTTGGCCCCCAGGATTGCCTTGCTCCAAAAGAATCACCTCCGTTTACCTCTTACCTCTATATAACGAATGCCAGGTGCGGATTTGTGACATCCCGGGAATTAGCTTTATATACGAAAAAACGGCAGTCCTTTGAACACCGGGTAGCTACCGTTAGTTAATGCTATTTATAATACTTTAGTTGTTAAAGGACTATCGCGCCAGTCTAAGACAAGCTTCAAAAAACACCTTGTCCCCGCCTTGCCCGCGTACATATACTCCTTCTTCAGTCCGGGAGGACCGTAAAATACTAATTTCCTCCCCATACTGGGCTTCCTGCGCATAGGTTATGTGAAGACCGCTGAGCTCCAGTTCCCCCCATTCCTCCAAGGTCAGCGCATCGCAGCATAAATCTACATACCTTGCATTGTTCAGATGCCCGTTGTTATCGAGCCCGCTATATCTTACTTGATAGCAATAGGCTTCCTGCAGAGAAAGATCAGCGGGAATCATTACTTTGTCCGGGAGACTTCCTACCGAATCCTCCAGATAAGGCTCTACAGCAATGGGAAGGGCTGAAGGTCGAAGGATCTTCCGCTTATCCATATCCACAAGCGCCCAGATCGAGCGTGCCGCTGCCAATTCTACAGCATTACTATCAAAAATCCGATAATCCCGCTGCCAGAGCGCTCCTTTGTTTCCTTTACTCCAGGTACGCACATTAAGAAGCTCGTTAGGCGACGGTAAATGTCGAAGTTCTAGATCGAGTGTGATAACCATCCAGCCCATTCTTGCATTAAGCATTGTATCAATACTTAAACCTAGACTGCTTACAGCCGAATCCGCAGCACGCTGCATAATATCAAGAAGAAAGGAGAGCTTGCCCCTTGACCGAAAATCAGTGTCACTTGCATGAACCATAAATTCCTCTGTCCACAAAAGGTTGCCGTGCTTGTCCATAACTTTACGCTCCTTTACGCATCCATCCACAATTCCCTCTGTGTATCCACATTATCTAACACGATATCCACATGTGTATAAGTTTTCATTTCTTTCTATTTACCGCCGAATTATACACAAGCTATGCACAAAATTCACAAGCAGCACCAGAAATAGGGCCCTAAGTAATTGTAATACTATTCTCTATAGGACACAAAAAAGCCATTGTCGATTGCTCAACAATGGCTTCATGTGCTTGGCGGCGTCCTACTCTCCCAGGACCCTTCGGTCCAAGTACCATCGGCGCTGGAGGGCTTAACGGTCGTGTTCGGGATGGGTACGCGTGGAACCCCTCCGCTATCGCCACCAAACATGCGTCTGTGAAACAGACGCTGCCGCTTGAAATTCGGTTCATCACGGATGTGTGAATGAATTTCATGGCGTACAGGCTTGATCGCCTGAAAACTGAATCCGAAACGAATCTGCGCTCTAAGAAATTTGGATAAGCCCTCGACCGATTAGTATTGGTCAGCTCCATGCATTGCTGCACTTCCACCTCCAACCTATCTACCTCGTCGTCTTCAAGGGGTCTTACTAGTTGGGAAATCTCATCTTGAGGGGGGCTTCACGCTTAGATGCTTTCAGCGCTTATCCCGTCCGTACGTAGCTACTCAGCCATGCTCCTGGCGGAACAACTGATGCACCAGCGGTACGTCCATCCCGGTCCTCTCGTACTAAGGACAGCTCCTCTCAAATTTCCTGCGCCCACGACAGATAGGGACCGAACTGTCTCACGACGTTCTGAACCCAGCTCGCGTACCGCTTTAATGGGCGAACAGCCCAACCCTTGGGACCTACTTCAGCCCCAGGATGCGATGAGCCGACATCGAGGTGCCAAACCTCCCCGTCGATGTGGACTCTTGGGGGAGATAAGCCTGTTATCCCCAGGGTAGCTTTTATCCGTTGAGCGATGGCCCTTCCATGCGGTACCACCGGATCACTAAGTCCGACTTTCGTCCCTGCTCGACTTGTAGGTCTCGCAGTCAAGCTCCCTTATGCCTTTGCACTCTGCGAATGATTTCCAACCATTCTGAGGGAACCTTTGAACGCCTCCGTTACTCTTTAGGAGGCGACCGCCCCAGTCAAACTGCCCGCCTGACACGGTCCCCGTACCCGCTTAGGGTACTAGGTTAGAACCTAGATACGATCAGGGTGGTATCCCAACGGCGCCTCCGCAGAAGCTTGCGCTCCTGCCTCAACGGCTCCCACCTATCCTGTACAGATCGTACCCAAATTCAATATCAAGCTGCAGTAAAGCTCCATGGGGTCTTTCCGTCTTGTCGCGGGTAACCTGCATCTTCACAGGTATTAAAATTTCACCGGATCTCTCGTTGAGACAGCGCCCAAGTCGTTACGCCATTCGTGCGGGTCAGAATTTACCTGACAAGGAATTTCGCTACCTTAGGACCGTTATAGTTACGGCCGCCGTTTACTGGGGCTTCGGTTCACAGCTTCGGGTTTAACCCCTAACCACTCCCCTTAACCTTCCAGCACCGGGCAGGCGTCAGCCCGTATACTTCGCCTTGCGGCTTCGCACAGACCTGTGTTTTTGCTAAACAGTCGCTTGGGCCTTTTCACTGCGGCCCCCTCGGGCTATTCACCCTACCGAGGCACCTCTTCTCCCGAAGTTACGAGGTCATTTTGCCGAGTTCCTTAACGAGAGTTCTTCCGCGCGCCTTAGAATTCTCTTCTCGCCTACCTGTGTCGGTTTGCGGTACGGGCACCTTCTCCTGGCTAGAGGCTTTTCTTGGCAGTGTGAGATCATGACCTTCGCTACTACAATTTTCGCTCCCCATCACAGCCCAGCCTTATTGATGTGCGGATTTGCCTACACATCAGCCTCACTGCTTAGACGGACACATCCATCAGTCCGCGTCACTACCCTCCTGCGTCACCCCATCGCTCATAGCGGATTACGGTGGTACAGTAATTTCAAACTGTTGTCCTTCGACTACGCCTTTCGGCCTCGCCTTAGGTCCCGACTTACCCTGAGCGGACGAGCCTTCCTCAGGAAACCTTGGGCTTTCGGCGGATCAGATTCTCACTGATCTTTTCGTTACTCATACCGGCATTCTCACTTGTATGCTGTCCAGCGCTCCTTACGGTACACCTTCAACCCACATACAACGCTCCCCTACCCCAGATACAAAGTATCTAGCCATAGCTTCGGTGGTGTGTTTAGCCCCGTTACATTTTCGGCGCAGAGTCACTCGACCAGTGAGCTATTACGCACTCTTTCAATGGTGGCTGCTTCTAAGCCAACATCCTGGTTGTCTGTGCAACTCCACATCCTTTCCCACTTAACACACACTTGGGGACCTTAGCTGATGGTCTGGGCTGTTTCCCTTTTGACAATGGATCTTAGCACTCACTGTCTGACTCCCGGCAAGAAGTTAATGGCATTCGGAGTTTGACTGAGCTTGGTAACCCTTGCGGGCCCCGCACCCAATCAGTGCTCTACCTCCACCACTCCATTCACCGAGGCTAGCCCTAAAGCTATTTCGGGGAGAACCAGCTATCTCCGAGTTCGATTGGAATTTCTCCGCTACCCCCACCTCATCCCCGCATTTTTCAACATGCGTGGGTTCGGGCCTCCAGTGCGTGTTACCGCACCTTCACCCTGGACAGGGGTAGATCACACGGTTTCGGGTCTACGTCCACATACTCATTCGCCCTATTCAGACTCGCTTTCGCTGCGGCTCCGTCTTCTCGACTTAACCTTGCATGTTAAACGTAACTCGCCGGTTCATTCTACAAAAGGCACGCCATCACCCAGTAATAGGGCTCTGACTTTTTGTAAGCACACGGTTTCAGGTTCTATTTCACTCCCCTTCCGGGGTGCTTTTCACCTTTCCCTCACGGTACTGTTTCACTATCGGTCGCCAGGTAGTATTTAGCCTTAGCAGATGGTCCTGCTGGATTCATACGGGGTTTCACGTGCCCCGCACTACTCGGGATCCGTCTCGGAGAGAACACAGTTTAGGCTACAGGGCTTTTACCTCTATCGCGGGCCTTTCCAGACCTCTTCACCTACCATATTCCTTTGTAACTCCATGTGAGACGTCCCACAACCCCAAGGGGCAAGCCCCTTGGTTTAGGCTGTTCCGCGTTCGCTCGCCGCTACTGACGGAATCACTATTGTTTTCTCTTCCTCAGGGTACTTAGATGTTTCAGTTCCCCTGGTCTGCCTCTGCGTATCCTATGTATTCAGATACGAGTAACTGCGAATTACCACAGCTGGGTTTCCCCATTCGGACACCCCCGGATCAAAGCTTGCTTACAGCTCCCCGAGGCAGTTTCGTTGTTCGCCACGTCCTTCGTCGGCTCCTGGCGCCTAGGCATCCTCCGTGTGCTCTTATTAGCTTAACCAATCGCTCCGGTATTGGCTCATTCGCTCATCTTGTTTTAAACAGCGCTTCCGGATGAATCCGTCCGCTAGTCTGTTTAAAGCCAAAAGTCGCTCATAATCCAAAACCATCGCTCAGCATGACTAATAACTATTTCAACTTGCTTACACAAGTTTCAGCTAAAAGATGTTCTAAAACGCAAATTCGTTTCGGTATCCAGTTTTCAAGGATCAAGGTGCTGAAATTTCGGGACAATCACGACTGTGATGTTCGAAAATTCAGACCGTTTAAAGATGAGAGCTTAAACTCTCAAAACTGACCAACGAGTGAGTGTTTGAACCCTAAGGTTCGTTGTGGAAGCTTTAGCTTCCGATTTGAATGTTTCCGTTGCAGGAAACGATTCTCCATAGAAAGGAGGTGATCCAGCCGCACCTTCCGATACGGCTACCTTGTTACGACTTCACCCCAATCATCTACCCCACCTTCGGCGGCTGGCTCCCTTGCGGGTTACCCCACCGACTTCGGGTGTTGTAAACTCTCGTGGTGTGACGGGCGGTGTGTACAAGACCCGGGAACGTATTCACCGCGGCATGCTGATCCGCGATTACTAGCAATTCCGACTTCATGCAGGCGAGTTGCAGCCTGCAATCCGAACTGAGACCGGCTTTGCTGGGATTGGCTCCACCTCGCGGTTTCGCTTCCCGTTGTACCGGCCATTGTAGTACGTGTGTAGCCCAGGTCATAAGGGGCATGATGATTTGACGTCATCCCCACCTTCCTCCGGTTTGTCACCGGCAGTCACTCTAGAGTGCCCAGCCTTACCTGCTGGCAACTAAAGTCAAGGGTTGCGCTCGTTGCGGGACTTAACCCAACATCTCACGACACGAGCTGACGACAACCATGCACCACCTGTCTCCGATGCTCCGAAGAGGGGCACTATCTCTAATGCTTTCATCGGGATGTCAAGACCTGGTAAGGTTCTTCGCGTTGCTTCGAATTAAACCACATACTCCACTGCTTGTGCGGGTCCCCGTCAATTCCTTTGAGTTTCAGTCTTGCGACCGTACTCCCCAGGCGGAGTGCTTACTGTGTTAACTTCGGCACCAAGGGTATCGAAACCCCTAACACCTAGCACTCATCGTTTACGGCGTGGACTACCAGGGTATCTAATCCTGTTTGCTCCCCACGCTTTCGCGCCTCAGCGTCAGTTACAGCCCAGAAAGTCGCCTTCGCCACTGGTGTTCCTCCACATATCTACGCATTTCACCGCTACACGTGGAATTCCACTTTCCTCTTCTGTACTCAAGTCACCCAGTTTCCAGTGCGACCCCAGGTTGAGCCCAAGGTTTAAACACCAGACTTAAATGACCGCCTGCGCGCGCTTTACGCCCAATAATTCCGGACAACGCTTGCCCCCTACGTATTACCGCGGCTGCTGGCACGTAGTTAGCCGGGGCTTTCTTCTCAGGTACCGTCACTCCGGTAGCAGTTACTCTACCGGACGTTCTTCCCTGGCAACAGAGCTTTACGATCCGAAAACCTTCATCACTCACGCGGCATTGCTCCGTCAGGCTTTCGCCCATTGCGGAAGATTCCCTACTGCTGCCTCCCGTAGGAGTCTGGGCCGTGTCTCAGTCCCAGTGTGGCCGTTCACCCTCTCAGGTCGGCTACGCATCGTCGCCTTGGTGAGCCGTTACCCCACCAACTAGCTAATGCGCCGCAGGCCCATCCCCAAGTGGCAGATTGCTCCGCCTTTCATTCTCTCTTCAGGAGAGGAAAGAAATTATCCGGTATTAGCTACCGTTTCCGGTAGTTATCCCAGTCTTGAGGGCAGGTTGCCTACGTGTTACTCACCCGTCCGCCGCTAAGTTCATTTGAAAGCAAGCTTTCAAATGAACTCCGCTCGACTTGCATGTATTAGGCATGCCGCCAGCGTTCGTCCTGAGCCAGGATCAAACTCTCCAAATTGTATTTAGAAAGAGCGATTGCTCATTTTGAAACATCTGACGAGAATTTTCATTCTCACGATGAAGTTTCTAAAGCGTACAAGACGCTGTGAAACTCATCATTTTTGGATCTCGCCGAAGCGATCTCCCACTCACTCGTTGTTCAGTTTTCAAAGATCAAGCTTGTTGTCAACGACGACTACCGCGTCACCAGCAACTCTTATAATATATCACGTTCATCCGAGTAATGCAAGCTTTATTTTGAAATCACTTATTTAAGTCATTTCTCATTAAGTTTGCCGCTCCAACAACGCTTACTTATAATACCCTATCTCTCTACTAAAAAGCAACCCTTTCCTAAATAAAAATAACCCGCTTAATAATTAAGCGGGTTATCCTCAATGAAACTATAAATGCATCTGCTCTTAGTAGAACTTAGCTGCAGTATATTTACTTGCTACTTTAACCAGATCTGCTGTTTTGCTGTTCTTGGCAAGTCCAGCATCAACTGTAGTATCAATAGTTACCCATTTGCCATTAAGGAACACTTCATTCCAAGCGTGGTAAGACGTCACATAGCTTGTGTTACCCATAACCAGTTTGGTAGGAATACCTTCACTGCGAAGCATAGTAGCGAATAAGGAAGCGTAGTCGTAGCAGATTCCTTTCTTGGAAACAAGAGTACTGTCGTTGTTAGGGATGTAATCTGTAGTTACACTGGAAGCCAGGGAATAATCATACTTCACATTGGCAACGATATAATTATAGATAGCCTTCACTTTGTCTTCATCTGATGTCAAACCTTGTGTAAGTTGTGCTGCTTTCAGAACTGCTTTATCGGAAGAACTCCATTTAACATTCTGTACGGAGCTCAGATATACTGCGTTGGCGTTGCTCAGGCTAAGATCTACCGTCTCGGAAGAAATTACTTTGTATTTGTTGCCGGTAGTGTTCTCAAGTACGGAAACCTTGTATGAACCGTTACCTTGTTGCAGCGGGAATGTTTCAGTTGGTTTGGAGGTGTACAAGTTGTAAGTGTAGCTGTTATTGTCTTTGGTGATCATCAGCTTAATCTTCTTATCCTTAGGAACATTATAAGATACTCCGATAACACCCTGATCCAGTTGACCTATGTTCAACCAGCCTGCATCTGCATTAGCAGCTTGAGCTGTACCTGTCTGCATCGACGTAACCACTACGAATAGTGTAACCAACATTAGATAGAACTTCTTCATTGGATAAAACCCCTTTCGGTAGCTGGCTGCCATCCTTACGGGAAGGCCCTTTAGCTTTGCGTCCCTACCTTTCGATAGGTTTGCCGTTATCGTATAAGCTTTATCTGTCCTTGCTTCTACCATAAAATGCTAGATATACAATAAGAACAAACAAAAAAAGCCTCTTCATTCGGTAGCTGGCTGCCATCCTTACGGGAAGGCCCTTTAGCTTTGCGTCCCTACCTTTCGATAGGTTTGCCGTTTATCGTGTATTAGCTTTATATAGTTATATCTTACCATATCTATTTCTATTATCAAGACCTAAATCACTAGATTTCTGCGAAAACAAATAAAAATTTTAAGTATTTTAAATTTTTCCGTCATCATTCTACAAACATCAGGATAACTTTGCGTGAATGATAAGTCTATGCGTTGGATTCACCAGCGGATCACAAGTAATGAGTGTAAGAATCTTGTCATCCTCATTCCCTTTCAATACGGATACATCGGTCGGTTCCACAATAGTTACATCATAAACTACATAATTGTATTCCTGCTTACCGGTTGTAACGGAAATAGCGTCCCCCACTCCGACTTCATTCAATCTATTGAACAGCCTTCCCGTAGTTCTTGATCTATGCGCTGCAATCGCAGCATTGCCAGTAGCGCCGAGCGGAGCCGTCTCCTTCATATGCGCAGCTGCATGCTTCATATTCGCCTTGGTGGCGCCTTCCAGTACAGGCAGCTTCAGATCTATTTTGTCGATTTTGATAATCGCCATCACCTTGCCTCCGACTTCAATCTCAGGCGCTGCAGAGGGTTCAGGCTCTTCCGCAGCCGACTCATCTGCCAGCAGCTGGGTTACTTCCGCGTAAGGCTTACTTAGATCAGCACTGGCCGGAGCTGAGGCAGACGGAACGATTTCACTGTAGGCCTGTTCAGCCTCTTCCAGCAGCTTTTGCTGCTGACGGTCATTGTACCATTCGCTTCCTTTGGGATAGAGCATAATTAGCACCCCGGCAAGTATAATCAAATAGGATAATTTCCGCATGACAATCGCCTCCGTAATATAGAATAGATGATACCCTTCCGGAATAATTAAGAAGCAATGCTTCTATATAACAAGTAGAAACGACTTTACCGTCCTTTTTAAGGACGGTACCGTTTCAGCGAGAAATAGAAGGTAATTTATAGCAGCAAGCATATAAATTCATATATTTTCAGAATACCCACTTCCGGCTTCCGAAGAAATTAATGATTACCGTAACAAATGTGACCAGCACTTTGGCGATCAGCACTTGAATACCGAGAGAATCGGTCAATATATGAATCAGCAGCACCGATATAACCAGCACCAACAGGTTCAGCACGATAAACCTGACCAGCTGCATCCGGTCGAAGCCCTCTTTATTGCCGATGTCCCTGTCACGGAAGGTTACCTTTTTGTTCCAGAAGAAGCTGTTGGCCGTACCGGCGCTATAGGAAATAATCTGCGCAGGGGTATTGATCATCCCAAGGGAATGCAGCAGTGTGAATACAGCAAAGTCAACCAATGTATTCAGCAGGCCTACCGCATTGAATTTCAGGAACTGGATGAACCCCGCACTCCATCTCTTATCTGGCATAATCGCTTTCCTTCCGCGTGTCTTCTATTTCCGCATCCGGATAGCCTTTGGTCTCACGCACAATATAGAGCGGTCTGTCCTTCGACTCATCATAGATCCGTCCGATATACTCTCCAATTACCCCCAGCAGCATCAGCACAATCCCATTGAAGAGCAGGTTCACGCCAACTATAGATGCCCATCCGGGTACGGTCCAGGAGGTAAAGATTTTTTGGAACAATACCAGGAACAGATAGATGAAGCTGGAAAAGGACAGAAAGAATCCGATATAGGATGCGATTTTGAGCGGTTTGTGGGAAAAGGAGGTGATGCCGTCGAGCGCAAACCGGATCATTTTCTTGAGCGGATACTTCGTTTCCCCGGCAAAGCGCTCCTCCCGCACATATTCTACCATGGTCTGCCGGAAGCCTACCCAGCTCACCAGACCCCGGACGTACCGGTTCTTCTCCTTCAGACCGCGCAGCACATCACAGACTTTACGGTCGATCAGCCGGAAGTCCCCGGTATCGGTAGGGATTTCAACACTGGTCATACTGCTGAGCAGGCGGTAAAAGATCTTAGCGGTGACTTTCTTGAATAAAGTCTCCCCGTGACGCTTCAACCGCTTGGCATACACAACTTCGTAGCCCTCTTTCCACTTCGCAATCATCTGCAGAATAACCTCAGGAGGATCTTGGAGGTCTGCGTCAATCACCACGACTGCCTGGCCTTCGGCATAATCCATACCAGCCGTAATCGCCACCTGGTGGCCGAAATTACGGGAGAAGTCGATCAGCTTGACATGCTCATCCCGGCTGCTGATCTCGCGCATGATCTCCGCCGTACGGTCCCGGCTGCCGTCATTGACGAAAACCAGTTCATAGGAATCGCCGCAACCATCCATTACTTTTTTGAGCCGCTCATAGGTTACCTGAATGACTTCCTCCTCATTGAACATGGGGACAATCACACTGTATCTGGCTTTCACCTTAGTTCCTCCTATAAGTTTCTACGAGATCCCCCGCAATAAAACTGACTTTTTAAGCATCTGTGCCTCATTAAATAGTGCCCCCTAGAATACCCAGGAAGGGAACCACCGCAGTACCGTATTTATATAACTGCTATTAACCTGCATTCCGGATAATACCGGATAGAACATTACAAACAGGATGGCTGCTGCAGCCACATAGGCATACCGCAGGTATTTAGCATCGCCGAATCTGCTGTCAAGCAGCTTCAGGATATAGACAACCGACAGAATCATAAACGGCACCATCGCAAAATAATGGTACAGGAACGTCTCACGCGGCACAAGCATCCACGGAACATACTGTGAGAAGAACCCGATCCAGATCACGTACAGATTCTTGTCCCGGCGTTTCACGGTAAACCACACGGCTGCCAGCATAGCGAAGATTCCTGTCCACCAGATGAGCGGATTCCCCATGGTCACGATGCTGCTGGCCTTGCCTTCCGGCAATCCTTCACCGCCGCTGAAGAACCAGACCGGACGTTTCATGAACGGCCACTCCCACCAGGAGGAGGCGAACGGATGCGTTGCTACAAGCTGGCTGTGATAGTTGTACATATTTTTCTGGGCATCAATCAGTCCCTTAATGGTGAAGCCTTCCGCCGAAGCAGAGAGCGCCGGTACAAAGGACAGGCTATAGATGATAACCGGGATAGCAATAAAGAATAGGATGCAGCTGGCCAAAGTGATGATGGTGTTCTTCCAGAAGGACTGGTCCGCTGTCCGGCAGGCCGCTTTGAGCCCCTGACCGGTCAGCTTGCCTTCAGCCAGCAGACGGCCTGCAGCCTTATACTCCCTATACCGCTCAAACAGCGCCAGTGCCAGCATCACCGCAAGTCCTGCCCCTCCGTACAGGACAATCCACTTGGAGGCCACTCCGATTCCGAAGAACAGTCCGGACCAGAACAGCGGAACCAGCGTTGTGCGCAGCGGCATACGGTAGAAGTTCATCGTATAATACCGCTGCATGAAATAGAACATCAGCATAATGAAGAATACGCCGTATACATCAATCGTCGAGATGCGCGTCTGGGTGAAATGCATGAAGTCCAGGGCGAACAGTCCGGCTGCTAATGCAGCATACGTAGTCTTCCGGAACAGCCGCATCGCCATAATATAGATCAGCGGTAGCATAGCAATTCCAAACAGCGTGCCGATGATACGCCAGCCAAACGGATTAACGCCAAACAGCTCCATGCCGGCACCGATCAGCAGCTTGCCAAGCGGCGGGTGCGTATTCTCATAAGGGACAATATCATGATAATGTTCATAAGCCGTCCGCGCATGATAGATTTCATCAAAATACGTACTGTTCATGAAATTCGAATTTTCCGGGATCAAGGACTGCTCATCGAACAGATGGGCTGGTTCCCCTCTTTTGGCGGCAGCAGCGGCATCCGGTGTAACTCCGGCAATCGGCAGAGGCGTCTTCGGTGCCTCCTGGCCATAGAACGCCACTTCATTCAGGGTGAAGCCCGGAGAGGTGACTGTCAGCTTGACGTATCTTGCCGATACGTTCAGCGGCTGGCTTTTCCATATGAAGACATTGCCGACATCCTCGCTCACATCCAGCGGGCTGCTCCAATTATCCGGAGTCTGGCTGAACTCCAGCTGAAACTTGCCCGTGCCGACACCGCCGAAGATATTTACCCGCTCCAGCTGGTGGGCCTGCCCCAGATCCACATAGAAGCTCTCGCCGCTGGCGGCAGGCTCCCACAGGGTTTCAGGCGACTTATTGTCCCCCAGATGATAAAGCGCAAGCGCTCCATAGAGCACCGTTATGGCGATCATCCAGATCCAGTCTCTGCGCTGCAGCTTCAGCGAGGAACGCCGTTCTTGCTTGGCAAGGGGCTGAATCCCCTCTGCAAGCCGCACATCTGCTTCAAATGCAGCCTGCGTAGTAACAGGCTCTGGCAGGAGCTTTGTTGCTTTGCGGATATATACATCGTACCCAACATACAGCAGATATAATGCCAGAACTACGGTCGTAATCGCTGTAACCAGGACAATTCCGTCTGTCGGCGGATTGCTGCCGGTATTGAGATAGGCCAGCGTATAGCCTACATTAATATATTGAGTCAGTGAGAATCCGAGAAACAGCGTCAGGAAACGCCGGTCCTTGCTCTCAATGAAGGTGAATAGAGACAGTAGCAGAACAGGATACAGGTAGCGTTCATGCATTTTGGTACCAAATACAAAGACAACCGTGATCAGCACCATGCCGAGGAAATACGATTTAGATAGATCCTTACGGTCCTTGGTATTGAAGGAATAATAAGCAGCAAGAGCTACTGCTACAAGTATGAAGATAAAGCCCCATATGCGGTAAGGTATGCCGAGCCAGGTGACATCAAGCGCTGACCACATCGGATCCGTCAAAGCATAAAGATTGAATGCATTAACCGTAGAATACGGATAAGAAGATAAAGTGCTCTTATATAATTCAATCACTCCGGCAAAACCACCGTTATTCCAGAAGAATGGGGCTGCGAGCAGAGCAAATATTCCCAGTCCATAGACAGCGCCCAGAGCAAGCTGCTTCCAGGCACGGTGATGATAGAAGGCAAAGAGCAGGACCGGTGTGAAAATCAGCGCCTGCGGTTTGATCAGTGTGGCAATGGCGAAAAAGATTGCTGCGCGTACAAAGGTTCTATCCACTACTCCCATTATGCTGAGCAGCAGGAAGATAAGGAAGAAGGAGTCTGCTTGTCCCCACGCTGCAGAGTCCATCAGCACTGCCGGGTTAAACAGGAACAGCATCATCAGCCCGATCGCAAGTCCGGGTCCGATCTTGGTGCGCGCGCCTTTGTAGATGATCCAGCCAAGCACGAGGTCGGAGATGATGGCCGGCAGCTTATACAGCACAGTCTCTGCGCCTGATCCGCCCGCAAAGCTAAACAATCCTCGGAGCAGACTCAGCAGGTACAGCACATACAAGTAGCCTGGGGGGTAATCCGCGAAATAGCCTTCTTCATAGAATTTGCCCGGACCAAGATCAGTCAGACGATGGCTCCAAGCCATGAATGTATTCATATCATTCTGATAGCCCTGCGCAGTCAGGCCAATCCAGATCCGCAGAATAAACGCTACACCAAACAAGACATACAGCCAGCGTGTATAGATCACGTCCTGCTGGTTCAGCAGGCGTTTACTGCTGAAGGCTCTGTGATATAAAAGAGCAAAGAACACACTGAACACTGCCGATATCAGCAGCAGCTTGGCAGGTGACACCTTATGCGGTGTTTCTGCCGGCTGGCTCCCGCCGCCCGCATCCGCCCCGGCCGCCGGTGCACCGCTGTCCAGCGATACAATGCTCACGCCTTCCGGGGCTGTATCCAGCTGTTCTACGGACAGATCATCGAAATAGGCCTTGCCCTGAATCAGGTTGGCATATCCGCCCAGGGCAGCACCTATCCCGATCTCGGTCTGCTCTTTGCCGGTCTGGCCGATGAACTCGAGATACTGCCAATCGCCAGCTGTATCCTGGGTGGCGGGATAACCGCCGCCAATCCCGACTGGGAATATATTAGCACCCATTCCCCCGCCTGCTGTACTGACTATTTTGACATAACCCGAGATCTTATAGTAGCTGTCCGGCGAGACGGCAACCGTCTGTACCCACTTCAGGTGATTGGGTTCAAGGTTCTCAATGACTGCCGCTTTGCTGCCGGAGTGAACATCCTCGGACTGAACGGACAGCAGACCGGAGGCATCGCCCGGGATCCACATATCTTTGCTCCAGCCGGCTGGAGCACCGTCCTCCCCATCCTCAAAACCCGGATTCTGCAGTAAATTCCCCTCAGCATAAACGTTTGTTACAGGAAGAATAAATAATAAGAGCATCAGTATAACGGTTGCCGCCGCACGTGTATTCTTGGTCATCGTTCCACCCTCACCTCGTCAATGTTAATCCAGCCGTTACCGCCGGTTATGTAAACTTCTGCCTGCATCCCCTGCTCCAGCGCGACCACAGGAAGTGTAACCTGATGATAATCTTCCCCTGCCTGCAGTTCGGCTTCTGCCAGCAAAGTGCCGGCTGCACGGATTCCGATCTTCCCGCCGCCGCTGCCGCCTGCACTAACCATGGCGGACAGCTTGTAGTCACCGGCTGCCGCGGCAAAAACCTGCGACACGCTTTTGTCAGCTCCCGCATCAAGATAAGCCAGCCTAGTTCCGGCGTAAGGCTTATTATCAGCCACTCCCGTTCCCGCAGTGAATGTCCAGCCCGAAGTTCCTTCTTCAAACCCCCCATTCCTAAATTCAGCAGCGGGATTCTCCGGAGCTACCGGAAGCCTGTCCGCTTTGTCATTAGTAAGCATTACACTGTAGTTGGCGAAACGCTTAACTGTATATGCTGCACTTGCCGCAGGAAGCGGAGAGCTATTCCCAAAGATATATGCGGCATTGGCAGGCACCATGTTCAAATCGTCAAATCTGTATCTCCCAAAGGAGGATACACGCTGGAAAGCTTCTCCCGGATTGGCGTAAACGACGGAATTCTGGAAGTCCTGCGGATTGATCCGCTCATAGAACAGCACATAAATGTATGGCATATTCACATTATTGGTAATATAGATTTCTCCCGGGCTGTGTTCGGAAGCATACTGCACCGCCTCGCCGAAAGAATCATAAAAAGCCGGCCCGATCCGGCCGGGGAACTCACGGAAATAATCATTGGAGAACAGGACAAAAAATATTGTAAACACTGCAGCGGCCAGTACAGCAGCCCCCTTGACTCTCCCCGCAAGCCACACAAATCCGGCGCTTACCAGCATGATGAACGGATAGAAAATAATATTGATCCGGTTGATATTTACACTTGTAATAAACGCCATCAGCACGGCAATCAGGAACCAGAGCAGCAAGATTCCATACCCTGCGTTCTCCCGCCGCCTGGTCCACCATGAATGTATAAGGACAACCAGTCCCAGCAACGCAAAGGGCAGCGCGATCGGGTACGCATAGCCATAAGGAGAAATTGAATTCCATGGCAAGCCGTCAGTCCCGCTAAGCATAAGCTTGCTGAATGCACTGAAGTTATCCGCAGCTGCCCTCCCCAGCTGTCCGCTGAACACGGATGAGATCTCCTCCACACGCGGCATCGTAAGCCTGGGAATAGTGAACAATGGAGTGGCTATGTCCGGCATAGCGTAACGGTTAATAACAATAAATAATAGTATAGGTAGGGCCATTGCTGCAAACAGCAGGCTGTTCCACACAAGAGTCCGGAGCTTAAGCATCTTGCTATACAATAGAAGAATTGCCGTACCAAGTGCAAATAACGGGACAAAAAAGTAAGCTGTTCCATAGGCATACAGCGAGAGGGCCAGCATGCCGGCAAACGCATAAAACCATCTCGGATTGTCGAAGGATCTTAGCAGAAGGTACACAGCTATCAAAATCATCGTAGGAAACAGATTCGATTCCAGCGCCCACCTTGACATCATAATATGCCAGGGATTAATCGCAATAAAGAACATGGCTGCGATTCCTGCTCCGGATGAGGCGGACAGCCGTTTCATAATCAGGTAGAAGAAAATCATGGCCAGCAAGCCCATGACCAGACTGAGTGCCCGCACAGACAGCGGCGTCAGGCCGAACAGCAGAATAAACGGCATGGACAAGTAGGCATACAGCGCATTCTGTCCGCTGCCCCAGGCGATAAGATGAACGGGCAGATGTACACCATTGCGGTCCATCCCGTAGTGAAGAATGGCGTAAGCATCATAGCCGATAGATGCTTCGTCCTGGTTCAGTCCCGGAGGAATTGAATTTATGTATATGATACGAACGATTGCCCCCAGTAGAAACAAAAGGTACGGCCAGGGATTGTTCATGCAGGACTTGTAAGCTCTCGTAAGTAAGCCGGACAACGTTTATCACCTCTTCAACAATATAATCTAAATACTGGATGAAGAAAAGGGTAAAGCAGAGTTCCCCCCAGCTGCAGCCACCCTATGAGGGATTCTCCAGTGAAACCTGTACATTTCTATAACAAGTAGAAACGGCTTTGCCGTCCTTTTATAAGGACGGTACCGTTTCAGCGAGAAATAGAAGGATAATTGATAGCGTGAAGCAAATAAATTCTTATATTTCTATAAAAAAACGGCCCCTTCATATTAATGAAGGAACCGTTTAAGTTAAAGACGGATGTCGTTCTCTCTTAGCCTTGGCTGCCGATCAGAACATAACGCAGAATAATCAGAACAGCCAGTACCCACATCATCCAGTGGATATCATATTTCTTCTTGCCGGCCAGATTCGCTACGCAAGCCAGAATAACATAAGTGACAATCCCGAACGAAATACCGTTAGCGATGTTGTAAGTAAAAGGCATAATAACAAAGGTCAGGAAGGCCGGGATCGCCAGGACCATATCCTGGAAATCAATGTCGCGGATGGACTGGGCCATCAGGACACCGACAATAATCAGTGCAGCGGCTGTTGCAGGGCCGGGAATAAGCGCTACAACCGGAGCCAGGAACAAGGCAAGCAGGAAGCATACGCCTGTAGTTACTGCAGTCAGACCCGTACGTCCGCCTTCAGCTACACCGGCAGCACTCTCAACATAAGCAGTTGTTGTGGAAGTACCCAGCATCGCACCACCGGCAACGGCTACTGCATCTACAAACATGGCGTTACCAACACGTCTTTTGCCTTCTTCAGCATCCTTCATGATTCCTGCACGTTCAGCAGTACCTACAAGTGTACCGAAGGTATCAAACAATTCTACAAAGGTGAAGGTAGCAATTGCGGAAACGATACCGGTGTGCATAATGCCTTCCCAGTCGAATTCCCAGAAGTTGAGTTGCGTGAAGTCAGGAACCCAAGGGGTCTGCGGATTACTCAGCGAACTGAAATCTACAGCGCCCATCAGGATTGCAGCCAGCGTGGTACCCAGAATACCGAACAGGATTGCGCCGCGGACGCGCAGCACCATCAGGATGGAGATCAGCAGCAGTCCGATAATAACGAGCTGAACATTCGTGTTCTCCAGGCTGCCCATATGAATTACAGTTTCGAAGGAAAGGACATCTGTGAATTTATTAGCAGCAATGTCGCTTCCGGCTTCAACGCCGATCGTCATCAGTCCGCTGTTCTTCAGTCCGATAATGGTGATGAACATCCCGATACCGACCGTGATGGCATGCTTCAGGCTGTCAGGAATTGCAGTGAGCAATATTTGCCGGACCCGCGTAACGGTCAGCAGAATGAAGATGATACCGGAGATAAATACAGCGGTTAACCCCATTTGCCAAGTGAACTCATGGTCAGTAGTAGCTGAAGACAATACTACGGATGCAAAATATGCGTTAAGGCCCATACCTGGTGCCAAAGCTACCGGGAAGTTAATGAATAATCCCATGGCAATTGTGAAAATACCAGCTGCCAGCGCCGTAGCGAGGAATACGGAATACCAGCCCATATCAATCCGGCCGAAGGCAGTCAACGTGCTGGGATTCACCGATAGGATATAAGCCATTGCCATAAACGTAGTCAAACCGGCCATAATCTCTGTGCGTACTGTGGTGCCGTTCTCTTTCAACTTGAAAAAGCGATTCAAATTGTTCTCCCCCTAAGGTGTATGTTATGCCATCACAGCAACAGAAAAGCCGGCATCTGGGAAGACACCGGCCCGAAAAAAGAGGTTCTTGTCCGGCATATCCGGTGTTAACCGGAATTCCAGGTAAGCTGCTCTTCTTAATCGTAGCCAGGTCATTACGGTGACCTCGTAGAGACTTCCGGGCCAATCCCCGGAATTATACGAATATATATTTGCTGTAGCGCTTTATCATTTTAGGTGTATATGACATGGGTTGTCAATGGTAAATACGAACATTAAGCGTAAGGTTTATGCAATTGTTCGTAAATCGAACATTTTCATGACAAATTCCGCTTGGTACAGAGATGATCTGCCAAACATCTCGGCATAAACGCGGACGGTACTGTACTTAAGCAGGTTAAAACACGTATGATGGAGCGCTAAGCGGCATAGCCGGGTGGCTTGCTCTTATATCAGCAAAAAAAACCGAAAACGCCAATGAAGGCGTTCCGGCTCCGGAATTCTATAGTCAGCTGCTGCTGAGACTATTCCCACTCGATCGTTGCAGGCGGCTTCGAAGTAATATCGTACACGATGCGGTTTACGTTATCGACCTCGTTGACGATGCGCACGGAGATTTTCTCCAGAATATCCCACGGAATACGCGCCCAGTCGGCCGTCATTCCGTCGATGGAAGTTACAGCACGAATACCTACGGTATAGGAATACGTACGCTCGTCGCCCATCACACCAACACTCTTCATGTTAGGCAATGCGGTGAAATACTGCCAGATTTCGCGGTCGAGACCGGCTTTGGCAATCTCTTCACGCAGGATAAAGTCCGAATCACGGACAATAGTCAGCTTCTCTTCGGTTACTTCACCCAGAACACGGATGGCCAGACCCGGACCCGGGAAAGGCTGACGCCAAACGATGGCATGCGGCATTCCGAGCTCTTCACCCAGTTTACGGACCTCATCCTTGAACAGGGTGTTCAGCGGCTCGATCAGACTGAATTTCATATCTTCAGGCAGCCCGCCTACATTATGGTGGGACTTGATTGTCTGAGCCGTTGCTGTACCGCTCTCCACGATATCTGTATACAGTGTGCCTTGCGCCAGGAATGCGAAATCACCCAGCTTGGCCGATTCTTCGTCGAAGCAATAAATGAATTCATTGCCGATGATCTTACGTTTCTGTTCGGGATCGGAAACACCGGCCAGCTTGCCGAGGAAGCGGTCACGAGCGTCGATTTTGACCACATGGATATCGAATTTGCCGACAAAAGTCTCCATAACGCTCTCCGCTTCACCTTTGCGCAGAAGGCCGTGGTCAATGAACATACAAGTCAGCTGATCGCCGATGGCCCGGTGAATCAGCATAGCCACAACAGAGGAATCTACACCGCCGCTGAGCGCGCAGAGCACTTTTTTGTCGCCGACTTTGTCGCGGATATCCTTAATGGCATCATCAATAAACGACTCCATCGTCCATTTGCCCTCGCATCCGCAGACCTCATACAGGAAGTTCGAAATCATCTCATTCCCGTTCACAGAGTGACGCACCTCAGGGTGGAACTGTACGGCGAAGAATTTGCGTGCATCATTGCTCATAGCTGCGATTGGAGCACTCTCTGTCCCGGCATCCAGCTTAAAGCCTTCCGGAAGCTCCACAACATGGTCGCCGTGGCTCATCCATACGGTCTGATTGCTCTCAAGACCTGCTGCAAGCACGGACCCTGGCGAGAATTCCACATCCGCTTTGCCGTATTCACGCTTGGATGCGCGTTCTACCTTGCCGCCCTGCTGCTGGGCCATCAGTTGCATCCCGTAACAGATTCCGAAGATCGGAAGTCCGAGTTCATAAATCGCCGGATCTACATGTGGTGCATCCTCAGCGTACACACTGCTTGGCCCGCCTGAGAAAATAATCCCTTTGGGCGACAGTGCCTTAATCTTCTCCATTGGTGTATTGTACGGCAGAAGCTCGCTGTATACCCCCAGGTCCCTAATTCTGCGCGCGATAAGCTGGTTATACTGTCCCCCGAAATCCAGAACAACGATAATTTCATTTGGCTTGTTCATTACTTGCCTCCCTTGATTATTGGATTCATTATACTCATGGTTAATTCTCAGCGTCAAGGAAAGGAGACGTCTTGTCTTCGGGGATTTCTCCCATATGTGACGGGGTCTGGGGCGATTTAGGGGAGCCTGTAAAGACAGTATCCAGATCTTGGAATGCGTATCCGCTTCCACCTTAGCCGAGTGAGGATAGGTCTGCTGTTATAGTTGCCAAAAAGTGATTTCCTCTTTCAGGAATGCCGTCATATGCTGGACAGAACAGAGGGCTGGCCGGCGGGCGTACATCGGGAAAATGACTATGAACTAACTAATTCGCCGGAAAACCAACTAATACGCCAGAGCTAAACTTTTGCAGCCCTCCAAGGGTCACGCTGTACTCTCCGGGGCACCGCCCGGCCGCAAAGTGAGCTCACTTAATTTTCACCTGCAAAGAAAGGGCTAAATGTTGTAAGTATTACAACATGGATTCATGAATGCTGGGGGATTCGTAACAATTGTTGTATGAAATGCAGGAATTGACGCGCTTAGCCGCCTGATTACGGGGGAAATGCTGCTTTTTATGCAACAGTTTTTGATTTGGCTCGTTTTTATGAGGAGATTGTTGTATTTCGTGCAGGCATTCAGTCGGCATCTAAGTTCAACTTAAATATTGATGTAAATGATGAAAAGGCGCCCGCTGCATTAGCAGTGAACGCCTCTTATCTTATCGGGTCAGACGGAATGTAATCGTCATACATCTGGCAATGAACGCGGCTGCGTCAATGGCTTCCGCATCCTTGGCAGGAGCACTGGAGCGCAAGGTGGGAATGGAGCGCGGAGACTGCGCGTGCGCCTCCGAGGCGCCGGGGCACGGCGATTGCAGAACCGCGCCGGCTGCCTCAGGACGCGGGGGCTGCGGGACCGCGACGGCTGCCCCAGGACGCGGGGGCTGCGGGACCGCGACGGCTGCGCCGGGGCGCGGCGATTGCGGGAGCGATACGGCTGCGCCCCGGCGCGGTGGATGCGCGCGCGCGGCAAGCCCGCCCGCGCATCCGCTGTACGCCAGGATTTCCCACTGGCGTACGAAGTCCCGGACGGCGGCGCGAAGCCGCCCGTCCTCAATGGCCAGGGAGTCTGCGTACTCCCTGGCGGTAACCGCGGGCAGCGGCGGCCCATACCGCGCCGCCAGCCCGTGCCAGGCCAGAGCGGCGGCGCGAAGCTGCCGCTCACGGCTTAATCTGCCGGCGCGGCGCACCGCCGGCAGCAGGGCCAGGCAACGCCGCCAGCGGATGGCGGCGGCCAGCCCCAGCGCCGCAGCGGCAAGCGGCGCCGGAGCTGTGCCGCCCGCCTGCGGCAGGGCGGCGGACAGAGCGTCCGCGAGCTGCGCCGCGGACATGCGGGCTCCCGGCGGCGCGGAGGCAGCCGCCAGATTCGTCTCCACCGCGCCTGCGGCAGCGGCGGAGGCAGCAGGCGTGGGGTCGAAGGGAACCCAGCCGGCGCCGGGGAAATAGACCTCGACCCAGGCGTGGGCATCGCCTCCGGTCACATTGTAGCGCTGCGGCATGGAGCCGGCCACAAGCGTCCCCGGGCCGTAGCCCTGGACGTAACGGGCCGGAATGCCGCTGCTGCGCAGCAGGATTGTCATTGCCGTGGCGAAATGCACGCAGTAGCCCTGCCGGGTCCCGAAGAGGAAATCGTCGGCGAAATCCGCACCGGACGGCGGCACTCGGGTCTGCAGGGTGTAGGTGTAGCCGGTTTGCAAATAATCTGCAACCGCAGCAGCGGCATCATAACGGTTAGCCGCAGCAGCGGTAAGCTGCTCTGCCAGAAGCTTCACCCGCTCCGGCACGGCTGCGGGGAGCTGCAAATACAGATTGCTCACCCGCTCAGGATCAATCCCCTGCAGCTTGCGCAGCACAGCCGGATCACTTTCCGGAAGCACGGACTTCACCGTATATTCCGTTAACTTGGCAGAGCCGGAAATCTCCGGTAGCCGGAAGCTGCTCTTCTCGCCGTTCGCAAGCACATAACCAAGCTGGCTCCCATCGGCCAGCCGGATATTCTGTACATCGACTGCCGTGCCGGCGCTGAAGATAGGAAGCCCGCCGGATGAAGGCTTCGCGAACTGAATCCGCTGAATGAGCGGCGCTGGCCCGGCCGCTTCCGGCTCCGCAACCGGGAGGCTCGTTAAATTAAGCGGTTCATAGGAAGCCACGCTTCTAATCCAGCGGCGGCCGTCATAATAAGCCACGCTTTCTCCCCGCCAGTAGGACGCACGTGCAGCGGTTACGCTAAAGACGGCCTCTCTGCTTGGCGACAAGGGCATTCCCAGCTCCCCGTCTCCCGCACTGTAACCGGTGCTGGCAGCCTGAGGTCCGGCAGATTCTCCGGGCCTTTGCGTTTCCGCCCAATTCTCCAGCTTATTAAGAACCGGCTGCAGTGTAATGGGGACCACCGGCCGGGCACCAATTCCCTGCCCGCCTATCCAGGCTGCCACCGTCACGGCCACCGCTGTAGAGAGCGCCCATATTCCCCAGCGGGCGTAAGGAAGAGCGTGGCTTCCTGTCCGTTCCTGCAGACGGAGCAGTCCGCTTAATGACCGCATCCAGAGAATCAGACCTGCTGAGACCAGTACATCACCGGACGTATCGACAGCATAGACCATATCGAGCGCCAGCAGATATACCAGGGTTACACCTGTAAATAAGGTGATACTTCCCCTGTACAGAGCCAGTTGCTGGACAGATGATACTAACAGGCCCCAGCCAAGCACCAGAATCAGCAGCCGGCTGTCCTCACTTAAGGCAGAAATCCGGCCTGACAGGAGCAGGAGGGCATCCTCACGGATATCTGCTGTATAGAGCCGCAGCCAGGCAGTTCCCTCCTGTGCCGCGCACTGGTAGAACCAGGTCAGGAAGATCAGGAGGAACTGCCCGCAGGCCTGCAGAAGGCGAGGAAGCTGAATGCATCCCCATAACAGCAGTCCGGCAGCCGAGAGCATCAGGAGCTTCAGAAGCTCGGCGGTCTCCGCCGATGCCGCCAGCCGCTTGAGCGGCAGCAGCCACAGGGTGAACATTCCCATAATAGCCAAAGAGAACAGCCCGCGATAATACAGGGGACTGCTCTCCCTTTTATCGGCGAAGCTGTTCTCCGTACTTTCCGTTTCCGGCAACCTGCTGCCCCCTGATGAAATTATAGGGCCGCCTAAGTCTGCTGGCGTAACCCTAATGGGATGTCGGTTGGCCCGGATATCCATAATACTCCGCCCCCTTGTACACTTGTGCAGGAGAGACATCGTTCAGACAATGGATCCGCGCGCCCAGCCGCATCAGACTTCCGGCTATAGTGCCCGATGTACGCTGCTTACCGCCGGAACCCGGGCTATAGTTATCGGCCGGATAACTCTCTACAGGTTCAGGGAATCCTTCCCTGGCCTCCTTGGTTCCGGTTGAACTCCGTACCGGATCGTCCGCCGCTCCTCCGGCCGGAGAGGGCTGATCCCAGACATAGTACAGCTCAACCTTAATTCCCTGGACCAAAAAACGGGCAAGCGTCCGGGCAGAATCTTCTTCAAGCCGGCCGGTAATGACAGACACCGTCATGCCGGGAATCCAGCCCCGCGAAGCATCCTCCAGCAGCCGGGTGAGACTCTGTGAGCCGGATGGGGATATTTCCGTAAGCAGGTCTTGTACCCTGCCGGGGATCTGACCCAGGCCTTCATGTCTGGCCATTCCTTCCGGCCAACCGCCGCTGAAGAGCTGCAGGTAACTGCTGGAACGTTCGGCAGAGAGCATCAGGCCCATTGCCGCCGACACCGCCCGTTCAAAAGCAGGCATAACCGATCCCCGCTGCCCGCGCGGTACCAGGGCACCGTAAGGAACCTCATAATCCTCCGGACAGTTGGCAAGCACGATACAGGTCATTTGCCCGGCTTCCCGTTCAGGTACTCTGCTCTGCAGCGTTCCCTTACGGGCGCTGTTCTTCCAGTGAATCCGGCTGAGCGGATCACCGGGAGCATAGTCACGGATATCAGCTGCTTCTGCACTGCCCTGCTTCCCCCGTCCGGGAAGCATCCGGTCTCCCGGCATTGCACGGTTATCCGGCAAGCTGCCGGCCAGATACAGCGCCTTCGGGAGCACCTTGAAGCTCTCCTTGCCTCCCGGCTGACAGCCGCCTGTGAACAAACCAGGCAGATCCCCCCAGGTGACACCGCAGCCGTAAAGCTGGTGGATCCCTCTGGGAACAGACTTCAGTTCATACGAATAGGTGAAGGAGCGCCGGAATCCGGGGAACAGCAGCTCCTGATGGCTGCCTTCACTCCAGTAATCGGCAACAACTATCCAGGGAAGCGGGATCTTGGAGACAAAGCTGATCTGTACCTTAACGGTAACGGTATCCCCGGCCGAAGGACGTGCGGGTGTTATTGTGCGGAGAACCGCTACCCTCCGTGGACCGCAGAGATGCAGGAGCAGCCCGCCGGACATTACAATTACGCCAGCCGTCAGGAGCAGCAAGAGTGATTCCCCGCCCCGCCACAGATATAATCCCAAGGTCGCTGCGGTTAAAAGCAGCATCCGTGCCCACTCCTGTACAGTGCTGCGGACACGCCGGCGGGACAGGAACGCAGCCGCAGATTTCCCTGAACTCTCCCGCTTTCCATGCTCATATTTGATCTGATCTATCAATGATGAAGAGGACAAGGATGACACCCTTTCTTCGGTCATAGACTAGCTCCCCGCCTGCCCGCAATTTCGCTGGCTATTCGGCTTCCGGGAGCCTATTACTATCTATTCTTCCCATCAAAAAGGGTACCCAGACATCCAGGGAATTCTTTTTAGCACTGGTTCAATAAGCCTTCACTCTGCGCTCTTCTGCATTTACACTGGCCGTAAGCGGTGGATGCCCTGTGGCTTCGAGCAAATCCCGCAGGGGTACCCAAAGGGAAGAACCAATGAGCTGTATCTCTGCTGTCTTGAGCTCCACTGCTCCGTCCGGCTGGATGACTTCTATCTGCTGTTTCTTTGAATTCACAGTCACTGTTCGTCCATTCCATTTCACCTGTCCGCTGCGGGCAGCCGCATCCCAGCCAACTTGCCCGCCCAGCCGTTCCACGGCGGTACGGAGAGGTACGAAATATTGCCCGTTTCTAACGTTGTACTCTCCAGGCTTCAGGATGGTTTCCAGCCTTCCTACCTCCAGAGCAAGCGGTTTGCCGGGTGCAAACAGTTCAGCATTCGGAACAATATTCGCCGAGATCCAGGCTTTGGACGGCTTCACCCGCTGCAGTGCCGCTGCCTTAGCCGACACTCTGAACTGTACCGGCTCACTCTGCGCATTAAGTAAGCCGAATTCATAACCGGCGGCTTTGTAGCGTTCAATAATAGCCGGCAGCGCCTTGGCACTCTGCTCATGACCCGACCCGTCATGCAGCAGCAGGATGACACTCCGGGAATCCAGATCAGCAACCGAATGCTGCAGGATCTCTGCGGCAGGTACTCCCCGGCGGCTGGAGTCTCCGCTGTCTACGGTCCAGTCCATCACCTCATAGCCCGCCTGCTTCAGCAGATAAAAATAAGTACTGTCAAAATGGCCAAAGGTGCCTCCCGGTGCACGGACCAGCTGCGGACGAACCCCTGTAATGCCTCTGACGGTTTCCTCTGTCTGTTTGATCTGACGCCAGAACTCCGTGAATCCGCTATAGAGATCATGATAATTATGGTTATAGGAATGATTGCCGATGGCATGCCCCTGCTCCCAAATGGCATTGACCAGCTCAGGGCGGCTGGCAGCTTGCTCCCCCAGCACGAAGAAGGTAGCCTTCACTCCCTGCTCCTGCAATATCTTGAGGACCCGGGGAGTAACTGCACTTGGCCCGTCATCGAATGTAAGATAGACGACCCTTGTTGCCTTGCTGCGCTTAGCATCCTGATTAGATTTGCCCGCAGCGGCGGACACTTTCTGTAGGGTAGAAGCCTGCTGATTGGTGGCGGATGCATAAGTTGCCCCCCCTGAAACAGGAGGCAGCAGAGGCTCTGCTTCCGCATTCTTGACTGCAGCCGGCGGCAAATCTTGCACCGGGACTTCCAGAGGATTATTCTTAGAGAGTAAAGATGCTGCACTGCCTGCTTCAGCCTGCAGGGAGAATGTCCTCCATGAAGCCGGGGATTGCCCCTTGTCCCCAAGGGCTGACATACTTAGAAGCACTGCCATAACAAGCAACCCGCGGATCATATACCGGCGGATACGATTTTCCCGGCTTTCCTTCATCTTCTCTACCTCCAGCATTCTATTGGCGCCTTCACGCCATTTGGTAGATTGTATGAAGACAAGCTCCAAAATAGAATCAGGCGCGCAGCCTTCGGAGAGTGATGGATGTATGGAAATGCTGAAATGGATACAGGAATTGTTCGCCAGCTATGGATATAGCGTATTGTTCTTTGGGCTTTTGCTGGAATTCATTGCTCTACCTTTTCCCGGGGAGACTACCATGGCCTTCGCCGGGTTTCTGTCCTATACCGGGAGGCTGGATTTCTTCACGCTGGTTATCGTAGCTTTTGCAGGGACCACAGTTGGCATGACCATTACTTATTTCATTGGGCTTAGGGCCGGGCTGCCCTTCATCCAGCGTTACGGCAAATGGTTCATGTTCTCTCCGGCCAAGCTGGAAAAGACCCAGCGCTGGTTCGAGCGGTACGGCAGCGTGCTGATTTCAATCGGCTACTTCGTTCCGGGCGTCCGCCATTTCACCGGCTACTTCGCCGGTATTATCGCACTGCCTTTCCGCAAATTTGCAATGTACGCCTATGGCGGCGCCTTGTTCTGGGTACTGCTATTCCTCGGTATCGGCAAAATCTTCGGACCGCAGTGGATGGGCATTTTCCACGTAATCGAAACCTATGCCCTCTGGATTGCCCTCTTTGCCGGAGCCATTGCTGCGCTGATTGTGATGTACCGTTACCGGAATGCCATCCTTCTCCGGCTGTCCCGGCGCAAATCCGCTGCTCCGCTGGAGACGAAGGTCAAAGTAAAGGTCAAGGTCAAAGAAACCTCCAAAACCCGCTGATTTTTTCAGACCATTAAGGCTGGGACTCCCTGTACCGCTTATTCCATTTGCTGCGCAGCAGGTAATAACCTCCCAATAGCAGCGCAATCACAGTAAAACCCGCCCCGCCCGCGAATCCCAGCATTCTGGGCTCCACCTCATCAAGCAGCCAGCCGGCCCCTAACATGGACAGACCCAGCAGGGTTCCGCTTACTGCCGCCAGCAGGCCGAATACAGCCGGCTGCAGCGCAGGCGGCGTTTCTCTCATCACCAGCGTATCCAGACAGGCATTGCCGGTTCCTCCGGCCAAAGATAACAGAATGTACAGCAGAAATGCTGCAGCGAAATGACCGCTGCTGCTAATCATCATGAGCAGAATGCCCTCGAGCAGCAGACCGCCCAGTGCTACCGCTAAAAGCCTTTTGCGGAATAAACGTCCGGCAAAGAAACTCAGGCTGAGCCCGATGCCAAGCGCTGCGTAGAACGCCCCCACCCCGCTGTCACCCGCATGAAATACCTGCACAGCATATACGCTGATCAGCACATTATCCCAGCCATTGATCACCGGCACCAGCAATTCATAACAGAGCACAATCTGCAGTGCCAGGCTGCCTCCAAGAACTGTACGCAACGCCCGCCGCCGTGTCCCTTTGGCAGACAAGCCTATGTTAGGATTTCCGCCTTCAGTATGCAGTGCAGACTCCCGGCGGGCGTCTCCGTCAAGGGCCTGCTTGGGATAATGAATCCCCCTTATCAAAAGTCCTGCCGCCAGAAACGACACAGCATTCATAACAAAGGCCATATCCGGACCGAAATAAAGCGAGACAATCCCTCCCGTAAAGGCGCCAAGAATCAGCACGCAGCCGTTCAAAAGCTGTTCCAGGCCGTTGATCCGCAGCAAATCCTCCGGCGCTGCCAGCAGCGGGATGGATGATTTGCGCACCGGACTATAGATGGCTTCACCCGCTGCCATCACAAAGCTGCCGGCATACACCAGCCACAGCCTATGGTTCCCGTCCACCCAGAGCAAAGACAAGGCTACCGGGATACGCAGGAAATCCACAGCCATCATGATCGTTTTGCGCGGCAGTCTGCCAGCCAGGAATCCTCCAAGCGGTGCCATGAACAGATAAGGCAGCACCCGCACGCCAAGCGATATCCCTACGGCCATTCCCGACCCGGTCAAATGAAGAACCAGAGCCAGCATGGCAATACTGCTGAAACGGTCGCCGATACCATTGATTAACCCGGCTGCAAACAGCCTTTGATAGCCTTTATTGCGTCCGGCAAGTGATCCTGCATTTGTACTCATAACTTTAGCCCCTCATTAAATTATATAAATATCTAATTAGATGATAATATAATATGAAATTTGGAGCAATGCTTTATTTCAGACAATTTGCTAAGCTTAGATCATTAACCCGAATGAAAGCAGGTGCATTTCTGTGAAAATAGACCGTCTCCTCTCCATTGTCATTCTGCTGCTGAACCGGCCGCTGATTCAGGCCAAGGAGCTGGCCGATATGTTCGAAGTCTCCGTACGCACCATCTACCGCGATATAGACAGCATTAACACCGCAGGTATTCCTGTTGTCACGTATCAAGGGGCCGGGGGCGGTATCGGCCTCATGCAAGGCTACCGGCTGGACCGTAATGTGCTGTCCGAGCGTGAGCTGGCCGATATCTTCGGTGCACTGCAAAGCGTCTCCTCTTATGGCGGTGAAGGGCACCAGCTGTTAATGGAGAAAATCAGCAGTGTGATCCCGCCTTCCCAGACTGCTGCCTTCCGCAGCAAGACCACTCAGATGATCGTAGATCTCTCTCCTTGGGGACTGATGGGCCCTTTGGAAGAGCGGATCAGCCTTCTTAAAGAGGCGCTGGAGGAAAATACCGTCATCTCCTTCGAATATATCTCGGCCGAAGGCCGGGCAAGTACGCGTACCGTTGAACCCTACACCCTTGTACTCAAAGGACAAAGCTGGTACTTATACGGTTTCTGCACAGAACGCCGGGATTTCCGGCTCTTCAAGCTGCTGCGGATGAAAGCGCTGGTGAAGGAGAAGCGGAACTATACCCGCCAGGATATTCCGCTGAAGGAGCTGCCCTGGACGGACGGCTGGAAAGAACCGCAGAATATCCAGCCGATCCGGCTGCAATTTGCACCGGAAGGCAGGCATCTTGCGGAAGAGTATTTCGACTCCGAGGAACTGCAGCAGGATGATCGCGGCGGGTACACCCTCACGGTCCATTATCCTGAGAATGATTGGCTGTTCGGTTTCCTGCTAAGCTTCGGAACCGTGCTGGAGGTGCTTGGGCCGGAACATATCCGCCGGAGAATAGGCGAGCTGGCCGGAGGCGTTGCTGCCAAATACGCCTCCAGCCTCCCTCAGCCGCAGCCGACACACCCTGCTGATTAAAGAACGGAATAGTATCTTTTTTCCATAACCCGCACATGAACCTGAAACTATGCTGTCAGGTTTGCCGGCTTATACTGGACAGGAAGAGGCGGCAAACACCGCCTGAACCAGAACCCTGAGGAGTGTGCAATATGGAAACGGCGTCAACGAAACAAACGGAGAGCTTGTTCTGCCAAAGCTGCGGAATGCCGGTTAACGAAACAGAGCTGCAGGGCAGCGACAAGGAAGGCAACAAAACGGAGGAGTATTGTATCTACTGTTATGAGAACGGTGAATTCAAGCAGCCGGACATCACTCTGCAGGAGATGACCGATCTCTGTGCCGGGTACTTGGTGGAGGAAGGAATGGATGAAGCTGCCGCCCGACAGATGCTGGGGGATTCCCTGCCTCAGCTGAAGCGCTGGAGCACGGGAGCCGGGGTTAGCTGAGGCTGTAAACGGACAACAAAAGGACTACCCGGCAAAACCTTTACGGCTTTGCGGATAGTCCTTTTGATGAAATTATAGCCTGCGCATACATTTAAGCTCTTTGCGATTTCACCTTGTTAGGCTGTGGCTGTACTGCATCCTCTTCTTCCGTCTTCAGGAAATCCGGCTGCGGAGAAGTCTTTCTGATGAACAACGCCAGCACCAGGGCAAGCACTGTCACCCAGGTAGCTACAGTGAACGCATGAGTAATCCCGTTAATCGTTGCTTCCTGCGTAAGCTTAAGCATCGCCGCCTTATCGGTCTGCGATACCGCACCGCTTGTCAGTGCATCGGTAATGTTGCTCTTCGTACGGTTGGTCATCAGGCTGACGAACAGCGCCATACCCAGTGCACCGCCTACGGTCCGCAGGGTGTTGGACATTGCCGTACCGTGCGAAGCCAAACGCTGCGGAAGCTGATTCAGACCGGCAGTTACAATGGGCATCATCAGCATGGACATCCCGAACATCCGTGCAGTATACGTCAGAATCAGATGTGTATACGTTGTGCTGTTGCTGATCTGGCTGAACTCCCAAGTCGTAATAGCCGTGATGGCAAGACCGATAACTGCCAGCCATCTTGCACCGATTTTATCAAATATAATTCCGGTAATTGGAGACATAATACCCATCAGAATCGCACCCGGCAGCAGCATCAGTCCGGACTCCATCGGTGTAAAGCCGCGGATCGTCTGCAGATAGATCGGCAGCAGAATCATACCGGCGTACATAGCCATGGTCACGATAATGTTAATTACAGTAGTAAGTGAATACATGTTGTAGCGGAAAATCCGGAATTCAAGCAGCGGCTTATCCGCTGTAAGCTCACGCCATACGAACAGCCCCAGGGAGACAATACCCAGAATCAGACAGAGGATAACGGTTGTACTCCCCCAGCCGTCTGTTCCGGCATCACTGAAGCCGTACAGCAGTCCGCCAAACCCCAGAGTAGATAAGACTACACCGGGCTTATCCAGTTTTGGAGAAGTCAGCTTGCCTACATTCTGCATCGTCTTCATGCCAAGCAGCATCGAGAAGATAGCCAGCGGAAGCACAATGTAGAACAGCACGCGCCAGGAGTAGTTCTGAACCACCCATCCGGATAAGGTAGGTCCGACTGCCGGAGCAAAAATCATCGCAACCGCCATAAGTCCCATAGCCTTGCCGCGTTCTTCAATCGGGAATATGCGCAGGAACACAATGTTCATCAGCGGCATCAGAATCCCGGCACCTACCGCCTGAATAACTCTGCCTACCATAATCATTTCAAAGCCCGATCCTATTGCACAAACCAGTGTACCTATGGAAAATAGCATCATCGCCGTCGTAAAGAGCTGGCGGGTCGTAAATTTCTCTACCAGATAAGCGCTGATCGGCACCAGTACACCATTAACCAGCATGAACCCTGTAGTCAGCCATTGTGCCGTATTGGCGGCGATCTTCAGGTCCTCCATCATTTTGGGCAGCGCCACATTCATCAGTGTCTGATTCAATAACGCCACGAAGGCGCCGATCAGAAGCGCTGCGATAATCGGACCTCTGCGGATCGTCTTGGACGATGCAGCGTCAGCAGTAATTGTACTCATAGCTTCTTTTTGTCTCTCCCTTGTTCTAGAATCTTGATGATTTCACCATGCAACCGCAGCAGTTCTCCGGCATCCTCAGCAGGTATATTAGCCAAGGGCTGCAGGTACCTGCGCAGAGACTGTTTGCTTAACTCCCGGATCTCCTTGCCCTTATCGGTCATCGCCAGCTTAAATATACGTCTGTCGCTCTGCGAGCGTTCTCTGGTAATCAGTCCAGCCTTCACCATCCGGTCCACCACTCCGCTTGCCGCGCTGTTGCCAAGATGCAGCAGGTCTGCAAGCTCAGTGATACCGATATCGGGATGTGCCGACAACTTACGCAATACCATTAGCTGGGTGGATGTAATCTTCAGCTCTTCTGCGTCCTTCCACAAAAGCTGCTGGAAATTATGGTTGATACAGCGGAAAGAGGACAGAATATCGTCCAACTGCTTTTCCTTTTCCTCCAACCTCAATCCCTCCAATTACCCAATATAAAATAATACTTCGTATACGAACTATTTTACTATTTACCTATTTATTCGTCAATAACTTGCAGAAATTTTCTGAAAAAGTAATTATTCTTTCACTCCTTCCGGGATGCCGCCGGCAAAAGTTTGCGTTTATTGTGGACTTCCCGGGTCCAAAATATAAACCACACAGAAAGCGGGGAAATCAAATGAGTCTGGAGCAACAACGTAAGAGCTGGAGCGGGGACCATAAGCTTTTGTCGGGGATCATCGTAAAGCCTGAAGCGCATGCTGAAGCTGTTGCTTTATTCCTGAAGCTGCATTCAGCCCTGTATACTGCAGACATAAGCAGCGGGGAACAGCCTAGTCTCGAGGATTCTTTATGGAATAATCTGTTAGAGCCAACTTTGCGCAGCTATCCTGTACATACACCCGGCAGCCGTAACTCTATAGTCTGGCATATATGGCACAGCGCGCGGATCGAGGACATCACCATGAACATCCTTGGTGCAGACCATGCGCAGGTGCTTCATTCAGAGCACTATGCAGAAAGCCTGCAGACCCCGTTCATCCACTCCGGTAATGGAATGAATGATCAGGAAGTGGCTGCATTCAGTGCCGAGGTGAATATCGGGGCATTAGCGGCATACCGGCGTGCTGTAGCAATCAGAACACGCTCCATCCTTTCCGCTGTGCAGCCGGGGCAATTCGGACGCAAAGCCACTCCGGCGCAGTTCAGCAGGGTGCTGAAGGAAAAAGCCGTCCTGGAAACCGAGCAATGGCTGCTCGATTACTGGAGCGGCAAGACCCTTGCCGGACTGGTGCTGATGCCTGCCACACGGCATAATTTCGTCCATCTTAACAAAGCGATGCGCGTGAAGCAGAAGCTGCAGAGGTAAACTATATAAACCGCCTTAAGAGAACAACCCTTCATATTACGGTCATTCGCTGCGGGATTGGCGGAGGCCTTACACTTGCTTCTTTAGCAATGGGCAGGAATTTATGACGAGTTACGTGATCTTCGCCACAGAAAGCGGATGAATCGCAAAAGAGCGGGCCGGAGGTTAATCCGGTCCGCTCTTTGGCATATGCAGGGTTGTCACCATAACTGAGCTTATACCCCGCAGCCCACAGTGCCAGTTAAAGTAGGCTGCAGCCGTGCGACTTCCTCTGCTGACGGTTGTTTACCGCTCTCTAGCCCGCTGGCAATTGACATCATCAGCTTGATCCGGTTAGCCTGATTCACGACGCTGACCCCGGCATCATAGTCGATAGCAACGATATTCGCGCCCGGATACAGCTCCTTCAGACCTTTAATCATGCCCCGGCCGGTAATATGATTCGGCAGGCAGGCAAATGGCTGAATACAGGCGATATTGTTCACGCCATTATCCAGCAGATCCATCATCTCCGCTGTCAGGAACCAGCCTTCGCCCATCTGGTTGCCTACAGAGACCAGGCGGCCTGCTTTCTCGGCCAGCCCATAAATATTCTCCCGGCCTTTGGCCAGTCCGGCTTGCTCCAGTGCCACTTTGACCGGCTTGCGGTAAATCTCCAGATACGAGATCAGCATGGGATTAATATATCCCAGCCGTTTGCTTTTGCCGAATTGCTCGGCTTTGTAGATCGGATTATAGACACAATAGAAAATGAAGTCCAGGAAATCCGGCATTACAGCCTCTCCGCCTTCTGCCTCAATCATCTCGATAATGTGGTTATTGGCATCGGGATGGAACTTGATCAGTATTTCACCGACAATGCCCACCTTCGGCTTCACTGCCGGGTTGACCGCGAGCCGGGAGAACTCAGCAACGATCTCACGGCACAGCCGCTTGTACTCACGGAACGAGAAGTTTGAGAGGCTTTTCTTGCAGCGCTCCATTCCTCTGCGGAATAAGGCTCCGGCGCTTCCCGGAACGGTCTCATACGGTCTGAAGCGGTGCAGGAGACGCATCATCAGATCACCGTAGCAGGCCGCAGCAATCAGGCGGTTCGCCAGCTTCAGGCTGATCCGGAAGCCCGGCTGATTCTCCATTCCGGATGCATTCAGCGAAATGACCGGAATCTGCCCCAGATTCGAATCCTTCAGTGCCTTGCGCAGCAGGGAGATATAATTGGTCGCCCGGCAGCCGCCGCCGGTCTGTGACATGATCACGGCAGTCCGGTCCGGATCGTATTCCCCGCTCTTCAGCGCAGACAGCATCTGCCCAATGGTTACAATCGCCGGATAACAGGCATCGTTGTTCACGTACCTTAGACCTTCCTCGGTCTCCTGCGGTCCGGTTGATTCCAGAATTTTCAGACGATAACCTGCATCCTGGAACACCCGTTCAAACAACTCGAAATGGATCGGTGACATCTGCGGAGCCAGAATGGTATAGGTTTCCTTCATTTCCTTCGTGAACGGCATATTTGCCTGCGTCTTGTATAGCAGCTGAGGCTGCACATCCCCCTTCTCCCGCTCACGCATAGCTGCCTGCAAGGAACGAAGACGTATACGCGCTGCCCCCAGATTGCTGATCTCATCAATCTTAATCAGCGTATAGACCTTGTTGTGACGTTCCATAATCTCCTGAACGGCATCGCAGGTGATCGCATCAATACCGCAGCCAAAAGAAGTCAGCTGGACAAGCTCCAGATCGTTTCTTCCCGCAGCCAGCCGGGCCGCACGGTACATCCGCGCATGGTAGGTCCATTGGTTGACTACGCCTACGTCTCCTTCACTGTGGTCCAGATGGCAGACCGAATCCTCGGTCAGCACAGCAAGACCCATGCCGGTGATCATATCGGCTATGCCGTGATTGATCTCCGGATCAGCATGGTAGGGATGACCGCAGAGCAGAATCCCCTTCGTCCCCGTCTCCGTGAGGAAGACCAGCGTTTCTTCGCCCTTCGTACGCACATCATTCTTCGCCCGATCAGCTTCAGCAAGTCCCGCCTGTACAGCTGCAGCGATCTCCTCCTTGGGAACATCGGCAAAGGTCTTCACCAGCACGCGCGTCAGCGCCGGAATATCATCAAAGGTCAGAAATGGACTGACAAGAGGAACCCCCTGCTCCTTCAGACCATCCATATTGTTGCGGATAACCTCCGGATAGGAGGCAACTACCGGGCAATTGAAATGATTCTGGGCCGCTTCATCTTCCTTCTTCTCAAAGACTACCGCAGGATAGAAGATGAAATCAACGCCTTTCCCAATCAGACTCTGGACATGTCCGTGAGCCATCTTCGCCGGATAACAGATCGATTCCGAAGGGATGGTATCCATCCCGCTCTCATACAGCTTCTTGCTGGATTTCGGAGACAGTACGGTCCGGTAGCGCAGAGAGGTGAAGAAGGTATGCCAGAACGGATAATTCTCGAACATATTCATCGTCCGCGGAATTCCAACCGTGCCCCGTACCGCCGCTTCTTCAGGCAATCCCTCATAATCGAAGAATCGTTCATATTTATACTGCATCAGATTCGGCAGCGTATTCTTCTCTTTCTTGCCTCCTGCCCCGCGCTCGCAGCGGTTCCCGGTCACGTGAAAGCTCTTGTCCGGGAAGCGGCTGATTGTGAGCGCGCAGTTATTGGCGCAGCGGCTGCAGCGGCCGGGAGAGACTGAGTATTGGAATGTCTCCAGCTCTTCGGGTCCCAGAATAGTGCTAATCCCTTCTGGGCGAGCCTGTTCTTTGGCAATCAGCGCACAGCCGTAGGCGCCCATAACGCCGGCAATATCAGGTCTGACCACGGTTCTCCCGGTCAGCTGCTCGAAGGCCCGCAGTACAGCTTCATTGTAGAAAGTACCGCCCTGAACAATGATGTTGCGGCCCAAATCCTCCGGATTGCGGATTTTGATTACCTTTTGCAGGGCATTCTTGATAACTGAATAGGCAAGTCCGGCCGAGAGATCCGCCAGGGACGCGCCTTCCTTCTGTACCTGCTTCACCTTGGAATTCATGAACACTGTGCAGCGGGAACCGAGGTTCACCGGCTTGACGGATTGGAGCGCCGATTGGGCGAACTCCTCAATGCCGAGCTCCAGCGCAGAAGCGAAGCTCTCCAGGAAGGAGCCGCAGCCTGCCGAGCAGGCTTCATTAAGCATCAGGCTGTCGATAGCGCCGCCGCGGATCTTGATGCATTTCATATCCTGGCCGCCGATATCGAGGATAAAGTCTACTTCCGGCATGAATTTGGAGGCCGCTTTATAATGCGCTACCGTCTCCACTTCGCCGCCGTCTGTCCGCAGCGCGGCCTTGACCAATCCCTCGCCGTAACCGGTAGCATAAGCTCCGGCGATGTAGCAGCTCTCCGGAAGAATCCGGTAGATTGCCTTCAGCGCATCCGTGACAGACTGCAGCGGGTTGCCTTTATTGCTTCCGTACGAGGTGTATAGAATCTCATCCGCCGAGCCGGTAACCACCAGCTTTGTCGTTGTAGAGCCGGCATCAATGCCGAGATAAACAGGTCCGCGATAGGCGGACAGCTCCGAACGCGGTGCCGTCGCTTGGCCGTGGCGGAGTCTGAACTGCGCCAGATCATCCGGAGTCTCAAACAGCGGTGCCAGCTCAGCATCCTCCGCACGGTCCAGCGAGAAGTCCACGGAAGCAATCCGCGAGATCCAGCCGGATAGCGGCAGGAATAGGGGGTCAGACTGCGCAAGCGCCGAACCGATCGCTACAAAATATTGTGAATGCTCCGGGAACAGTATATCGCCTTCCTTAAGTCCCAGCGTATCCGCAAAACGGTCGCGGAGTGCAGACAAGAACGTCAGCGGTCCGCCCAGAAAAGCCACACGGCCGCGGATCGGCCGGCCGCAGGCAAGTCCGCTGATCGTCTGGTTCACAATGCTCTGGAAGATGGAGGCTGCCACATCCTCGCGGCGTGCTCCTTCATTAAGCAGCGGCTGCACATCACTCTTGGCAAATACCCCGCAGCGTGAAGCGATTGGATAGATCCGCTCATGCTTCACTGCAAGCTCATTGAGCCCGCCGGGATCTGTCTGCAGCAGCGAGGCCATCTGATCGATAAAGGCTCCGGTACCGCCTGCGCAGGCGGTATTCATCCGCTGCTCTATGCCGCCGCTTAGATAGATAATCTTGGCATCTTCACCGCCAAGCTCAATCGCTGTATCGCACTGCGGAATCCGTTCGCTGATCGCCTTGGTACAGGCAATGACCTCCTGGACAAAAGGAATCTCCCCCAGTTTAGATAGTGATAAACCGGAGGAGCCGCTTACAGTGAGTGCCGCTTCGCTATCCGGGAACCGGTCCTGTACATCGGACAGGAGCGATAGCGCTGCTTTTTTTATATCGCTGAAATGACGCACATAATCTTGATAAATAATTGTATCCCGCTGCATAACAACCAATTTGGCCGTAGTTGATCCGACGTCAAGCCCAATACGCAGTATTTTCATGCCATCCCCCATGCCTTGCTCCAAATTTGAAGTAATATGAGGCAACTATATCATGAGAGAGGCTGACCAAAGCTGTTAAAAAAGTAACAGACAAATACAATTAACTCCCAGCATACTTAATTATTTCACGATTTGTTCTAATGCTGCCTCCACATGGCCCTTGACCCGGACTTTTCTCCATTCCGCACGCAGAATTCCTTCTTCGTCAATCAGGAAGGTGGAGCGCACAATGCCCATAAATTCTTTGCCGTAGAGCTTCTTCAGCTGCCATACTCCGAATAATTCGCTGACCTTATGCTCCTCATCGGAGAGCAGCGGAAATGGCAAACCGTTCTTCGCGATAAATTTGCCGTGTGAGGCGAGATTATCGGAGCTGATTCCCAGCAGGACCGCTCCATGGGCTGTAACCCTGTCATGGGCATCACGGAAGTCGCAGGCTTCCTGCGTGCAGGCGGGTGTCATATTCTTGGGATAGAAGTAGAGCAGGACTTTCCTGCCGCGATACTGGCTTAAGCTAATTTCCTGCCCTGTGGAAGCGGGGAGCTTGAAGTCCGGGACCGCTTGTCCAAGCTTGATATTCATTTAATGTTCACTCCTTATGGATATGGCTGATGATTCGGAAATTGCGTGTATTCCCAAAAGAAATTATAATGTAGAGAATGTGAACCGGAAAGGAAGAACGAAATGCCGCCAAGAAAGAACCGGCACGCAAAAGCCGGCAAATCAAAAAAGAAGACGTTGCTCTGGACTCTGGCAATCATACTCCTTCTAATTATCGGAGGTCTGGTTTATTATTTCACCGCGATCTACAACCAGCTGGACAACCTGCACAAGACAGGTGAAGATTCTCCGTTTGTCAATGTGCCAACAGCCTCGGCGGAAACTGTTCAGCCCCCTGAATGGGAAGGTACAGAGCCTGTGAACATCCTGCTTATGGGTGTCGATGCGCGCGGGGTGAAGAAAGGCGAGGTTCCACGTTCGGATACCATGCTGGTTGCCTCACTAGACCCGGTCAAGAAAAAATTCTATGTGTTCTCTATTCTTCGCGATACTTATATCCCTATCCCTGACCACGGGACACAGCGGATCAATGCTGCAATTACCTATGGACCCAATACGGCGATGCAGACGGTAAGCGACCTGCTCGGCATCCCGATTCAATATTATGTGTATACCGATTTCCAGGGCTTCATGAAGCTTGTAGATGCCGTTGGCGGTGTCGACTATGAGGTTGAGAAAGACATGCACTATACTTCCAAAGCGGACGGGCCGGAGTTCGATATCGATCTCAAAAAAGGCTTCCAGCACCTGGATGGCAATATGGCGCTGCAGTACGTGCGCTTCCGCCATGACGCCACTTCCGATTTCACCCGGACGGAACGCCAGCGCGGATTCCTCAAGGCCGTGGCGGACAAGGTGATCAGTACCACTTCTATTATTAAGCTGCCCACGATTCTGTCAGAGGTTACGCCTTATATTGATACCAATCTTACGTTAAGTGATATGTGGAAGCTGGGTAGCGTTGGCTATGACAGCTCCATGGGAGGCAGTGCGCAAATCCCGCCGATGGAGCTGATCCGAGAGAAAACCACCAAGGATGGCTCCCAGGTCATCGGCTTCACCAGTGATGAAGATCTGCAGCAGTTCGTGCAGGATACAGTCACTGCGCCGGATCCTACTCCGACTCCTGAAGCAGAGGCTTCCCCGGGCAGCAGCCCTTCCGCTACACCTGGATCTAACTAGAATACAATATAACCATGCTTGGCACACAGGGGCGGGCGGACAGCGGGATACACCGCCTGTTCGCCCTTTCCCTTGCGCCTCCGACATACGAAAGGATGTTATTCCATGAACCGCAGCACATCAGAACATTTATACCAGGAAGCTCTGCAGCATATCGTTGGAGGCGTCAACAGCCCCTCCCGTTCCTTCAAGGCCGTAGGCGGTGGTGCCCCCGTATTCATGAAACGCGCAAGAGGCGCCCGCTTCTGGGACGAGGACGGCAATGAATATATTGATTATCTGGCCGCCTATGGCCCGATCATTACCGGACATGCCCACCCCCATATCACCGCTGCCATTACAGAGGCTGCACAGAACGGACTGCTCTATGGCACGCCGACCCAGCTTGAAATCAGGCTGGCCAAAATGCTGAAGGAAGCTATCCCCTCCATGGACAAGGTACGCTTCGTCAACTCCGGTACAGAAGCCGTCATGACAACGATCCGAGTAGCCCGCGCCTACACGAAGCGCAGCAAGATTATCAAGTTCGCAGGCTGCTACCACGGCCACTCTGATCTTGTGCTTGTAGCAGCTGGATCAGGACCTTCTACGCTTGGCATCCCTGACAGTGCAGGCGTTCCGGCCAGCATCGCCCAGGAAGTCATCACTGTACCCTTCAATGATCTGGACGGGCTACGCGAGGCGCTTGAGCAGTGGGGTGAAGATGTGGCTGCCGTTATGGTCGAGCCGATTGTCGGTAACTTCGGCATGGTCATGCCGCATCCTGGTTTCCTCGAAGGCCTGTGCAAGCTGACGCATGAGAACGGCTCGCTTGTCATTTACGATGAGGTCATCACCGCTTTCCGTTTCCATTACGGCTCCACCCAGACTTATGCAGGTCTTGAGGGCCATGAGGATATCATTCCCGATCTGACCGCACTGGGCAAAATCATCGGCGGCGGGCTGCCTATCGGCGCTTACGGCGGACGTAAGCATGTCATGGAGCAGGTCGCTCCGCTGGGTCCGGCATATCAGGCCGGAACGATGGCTGGTAACCCAGCCTCGATCTCGGCTGGGATTGCCTGCCTTGAGGTGCTGAGTGCCGAGGGTGTCTATAATGAGATGGAACGGCTCGCTATCCGCCTGACCGAAGGGCTGCAGGAATCTGCCGGACGGCACGGTATTCCATTGACCATCAACCGGATACGCGGTGCATTCTCTACGCATTTCTGTAGCCATCCGATTACCAATTATGATGAAGCGCAGGATACCGACGGTGAAATGTTCGCCAGCTTCTTCCGCCATATGCTTAACCGCGGCATTAATCTGGCGCCTTCCAAATATGAAGCGTGGTTCCTGACCACTGCCCATACGGACGCCGACATCGATATTACGCTGGAGGCAGCAGAGGCCTCGTTCTCGGCTATGGCGGCGGAGCAGCAACAGCTGTAAGAAACTCTAGATAAAGAGGCTGGCCCCAATGGGGCCAGCCTCTTTTCACACCCAATATACCGTACAGCTTCCTTAGAAATCAATCCGCTTGTCCAGAGTGACCTCCTTATGACGCGGACGTCTAAGTCCTCTGCCGTCAGGGACCAGTGAGAATTCAATGGAATCCAGCGCTTCCGGGAGCGGGGGCCAAATTAAAAACCGCATCTCTACCTGGGCACCGCCGCCCCGGCCACCATGCATCTGCACCTCATATTCAGCCTCTCCCAGAATTGCGAGTGTAAGAGGGGCTTCGATGCTGACGCTTTCTACGGACGCTGTCAGGCACTTGATCTCGACCGAAAGAATACTCAGGTTCTCATATTGCATGGAATGAGTGAGCGCATATTCAAAATCCCCATCCCGTGTTGTCTTCATGATCGGAAGCACTCCGCGCAATTCACCCGGCTCTTCCCAAAAGTGACGTCTGGGCACTGATTGATTCAAGCTGCCCAGTACAAGCGATATTTCCGAAAGCTCCAGCCCCAGATCATTGGACCATTGCTGCATCAGCTCCGGATCCGGAAACAGCTGTTGTCCTTCTGCGACTGACTTCCTCTGCTGCACTAGTCTTAGAATCTGCTCATCAATCTTCTTCGCTTCATCGTTGTATACATTCTGCAAGCCTCTTATAGCTATTCTGTTCCACTCCATACCGCTTCACTCCCGATTTCAGGGTTGAAATGATCAGCTCCCGCCGCTCTTGCGCTGTCCATACATGAACAGCGCAGCAACCGCGAGCGGGGTCACCAGCCTTACAGCGAGCGGCATGCTGCCTCCCGCAATAGCGACAACCACATAACTTACAACGATGGCCACTTCCGCCATGATGTGCTCGTGGAATGTACCTTTTCTAATCCTGTAGACAAAAACCAGCGCAATGACTAGTGCCAATCCTGTATATAGAAGGGTTAGCGGCAATCCTTGAATATCCATCATTCCCCCTTGCTCTTCTGTTCATACAGACTGCGGATTTCCACATCCTGCGGAAGCTTGAACGGATTCTGCTGATTGATCCGGTCATAGAACATGATCCCGTCCAGATGATCCATCTCATGCTGAATCACGATCGCCTGATAACCCTTGAATCTCTGGGTAATCACCTGACCATTCAGATCAAACCCCCGAACCTTCACGGTCTCATACCGCGGCACAAAGCCGTGCACAGGCCGGTCCACGGACAGGCAGCCTTCGCTCTCCGGTAAATACACCATCGCCAGAGAATGGCTGATGATCTTGGGATTCACCCAGGTATACTCTACATTTTTGCCGTTATCGTCCTTCAGGCACATCACGAACATCCGCTTCTTCAGCCCCACCTGATTGGCGGATAAGCCTACCCCTGAACGGAGCTTATGCTTGGCAGACATCTCGGCATCCTGGCTGTTCTTCAGGAACTGCATCATACACTTCAGCGCTTCGCGGTCTTCCTCCTGCAGCGGCAGCTGTACGGGTTCTGCTACCGCACGGAGTACGGGATCCCCTTCACGCACGATATCATCCATCGTGATTATATATTCGGCATTATATTTTGTAATAGACAACTGCGTTCATCCACCTTTGCCTTACGGGCCTGATTTTATTATGCAATATTGATATATTATGCTGGATTAAGGATTAATGAAAGCTGTCCGCAGCTTGCTGCTGTAATTCACATCGAAGCCAAGTCCGGTAGCGAGTGCGGCGAGCGGCAGGTACGTTTTATCCTCTTTGCCAACCTTTTGCAGGAAAGCCGGGGTATCAATCGCCACATCCGTTCCGTTCACCTTAATCGTCTTCGAGCCAATCGTAATCACCACGGTTCTTCCGCCGTAAATAATCGTCGCGCTGGAGGTTTTGTTATCCCATTTACCGGTTGCGCCTACCGCATTCAGAATGTCCTTCAGCGCCAGGAAATTCTGTCCATTCTTCAGAATGGGCTTATTGGGCGTATTAAGTGTGGTTCCCTTCACTACAATTGACATCGGTGCGGCGGCTGAAATCATCACTGCAGCTGCCGGAGTAAGGTATCCTCCCCACTGCAGCTCTGCGAACACTGTGGCAATCCGTTCATAGCCCAGCTGCGTCGGATGGAAGTCCGCCGCTCCAGCCCCGATAATGTGGGTGAGCGATCCCTCTACTCCCGCAAACTTTGCGGCAACATGGGCTACCTTTACGGGCGCTCCCGCCTGGTTCAAGGTAGCTGCGATATTCTCAGCCGCTACTGTGAACTGTGCAGCTGCACTCATCAGCTTGTCATATGAAGCGCCCAGGGCAATTCTTGGAGCAGGCTGATATTGATCGGCCAGCAGAATCGTTGCCAGGGGATTCACGGCCCGGATGTTATCCAGCGCCGATTTCACATTGCTGCTGTACGCCGCGAGGCGCTCCGCAAGCTGGGCAGTGAAGTCAGCCTCCGTAAGCGTCTTAACATTCAGAAACAGACTGCTGACATCATTGCCGCCTATAGTAATCGTAATCAAATCCGCTGCAGCAAGCTCCGTTCTAATCTGCGGCGTCATAGCGGCAAACTGGGCAATCCGCGGATCAGGCAACCCCGGCTGAATACTCTCAGGAGTAGTTGCCGTACCCTCTTTGATGGCAGCGGTATACTGAAGCAATCCTGATGTCTTCAGGCCTAATATACCGTAATTGCTTAGCGTACTTCTGCCGTGATACCAGCCTTGCTCCAGTAATCTCTCGGCGTATCCGTACGGCTTCACATTGGGATCGGTCATACCCGGCTCATACCCGGCAGTAATAGAATCTCCAAGTGCCACGATGCGAAAGACATCCTGCTCCGAGCCCTGCGTAACGGCTGCTGCAGCGGCACCGGCAGGGCCTGCATGCACATTAATCAATACGGCGAACAGCAGCAGCCCGCTAGTTCCGGCTGATATGAATCTTCTCCATGTCTTCAGCATCGTATTCCCCCTACATTAGTATAATTCCATTCTAACACCCAGCCACGCTACGCAAAAGAGCGGTTTCCCGATAAATCGGAAAACCGCTCCTGAGGTCCGCTGCGGCTTACTGCTCTCCGCTGCCGGATTCTGTAGAATTCTTATGGCCGCCCGCGCTAGACGGGCCGCTGATTTGTTCAGAACGCTGCACATATTTATCATACCGGCTGTCCAATTCGTAAGCGATTTTGCGGTATCGGCGCGTTTCTTCGACTATAGGATCGAGCGTAGTCTGTATCCGGATCTCATACTTGGGCGAAATCTGGCGTATTTCCTTGGCCTGCCTGTCGTCTTGCTCCATCTCGCCATCCTGCAGAAGCTCACTCAGTCTGCGCTCCAGATCATCATTGTCACTCATGGCAATGCCGCCTCCTTACTGCTTCTTGAATCCCGTGGCGTCAGCTGCTTGCAGGGAGTTCACCAGATAATCATGTATCCGTCCATTGCTCGCCACTACATGGCGTGTACTGATATCGTAGGGATTGCCCTGGGTATCAGTGACTTTCCCGCCGGATTCCAGTACCAGCAGCACACCTGCCGCACAGTCCCACGGACTCAGACCCACTTCCCAGTAGCCGTCCACCCGGCCTGCCGCAACATATGCCAGGTGCAGCGCTGCCGAACCGCCGGCGCGAACGCCGCGCACCTGAGGCAGAATTTGCTGCAGTCCAGCCATATTGGCAGGCTGGGCGAATACCCGGTCCGGCGGGAAGCCCATGGCAATCAGGCTGCTTCCAGGCTCCGCCTCCGCTGACACGGCGGTAGGAATCCCGTGCATATACGCACCTTTGCCCTTCTCGGCTACGAACATTTCGTCACGGATCGGGTCATAAATGACTCCCACTGTCAGCTCTCCCTTGACGACGAGGGCAATAGATACACAATAGAAAGGAAATCCGTGTACGAAATTGGTAGTGCCGTCAATGGGATCAACGATCCACAAATACTCATGCTCCCGCGCTTCATCCAGGGCAGCAGTCAGCGCGTCCGCTCCCGGCTGAACGCCTTCCTCCCCAAGGATGGCATGGTCGGGATAATGGGTCAGGATCAGCCGGCGGATCATTTGCTCCACACCTTTATCGACCTCCGTAACCAGATCCTGGGCGGATGTCTTGCTGCCCAGCTCCTTCACCTGGCCTTGTCTGCTCTTGATCCATTCCCCCGCTTTGGCTGCAGCATTAATTGCCGCCGCCGTATGTCCCTTGCTTGTAACTACATAGGGTTCCCGTTCATTTCGGTTATCAGGACTTACAGGACTCATCTCTTCACTCCGCTTTCTTTGAGCATGATCGTTCTCCCATGGAACGCTGTTACGCGCAGGACGTCAAATTGCTGCTCAACTTTCATTCAACGTACCCTATTTCAGCCCACTTATCAAGTCAATATTGGCACCGTAATAAGGCCTAATCCCCTTGTTTGTTGGCTGTTATGCTTGTATATTCACGCTGGCTCCGTTTAGTACCGTAATTCCGTTCCCGCCCTGTGCAAGCTCCTTCATGGCCTCCATCAGACCAAACAAGGCTCCGTCCTTGAGCTTCGCTTCGATCATGACATCCACTGCCGGAGTACCTTCGGCGATTCGCTTCAGAAAAGCAAATATCGGAGCCGGCTCCACGCCGTCGGCATGGCTCCGCGGATCGGACGGGCTGCGCGGGCTGGAGACATGAATCTTCGGAGGCAGTACTTCCCCGGGCAGGACATCCTTCAGGGCAAGACTGCTTGTCCATGTCTTCTGGATCTCCGGCCACAGCTCCCAGGGGAGCTCGCCTTCGTTGTTGACCCATTGATGATGGATATCCAGCACCATCGGCAGCCCCAGGCTGCGGCTAACTTCCAGTGTCTCCACCGCATTGAACGTCTTGTCGTCATTCTCCAGCGTCATCCGTTCCCGGAGTGCAAGCGGCAGCGCGGAGCATTGCTCACAGAAACGCGCCGCAGACAGAGGCTTGTCCCCATAAGCACCGCCTATGTGAATATTGCTCTTGGCGGTTGCCGGCAACCCCATGGCCTCAAGCATATCGGCATGATGCTGCAGGTCGCGGATCGAGCTTGCGAGGACCTCTGGACGCGGAGTACTAAGGACCGTGAAATGGTCCGGATGAAAGCTGACCCGCATGCCGTGCCTCTTCACATAAGTGCCCACCTCAGCGAACTCCTCCGCCAGTGCTGACAGCGGATGCCAATCCGCCAGATCAGGATGGGTAGCCAGCGGAATCAGCTTGGAGGTCAGGCGGTAGACCCTAATATCCGAGCCTGCATTATGCTTCAGCAGGCGGAGTGTATTATGCAGATTAATCCGTGCGATTGATTCCAGCTTACGCAGTCCGGCTTCCCGGTCGCCCAGCTTGTTAAAGCTTGCCATAGTCATTGTCTTAGAGGGTGAGCAGTCCGGGATGACGGTAGACATGGCGACATAGCCGAAGCGGACAATCATCCTTCTTCTCCAAAGAACATTTCGTAGGCAAGTGCCGTCTGTACACGCGACTCTTCCTCATTCAGCTTGCGTACCAGATCCATCTCCACAGCTGTAACCTCATTGCCCTGGAAGTTAATTTCAGCTATGGAAGCCGATATCTTGACGATCGCTACAGCAACATTCTCCGGGTTGTAGGCGATGACCTTCTGACCGGTCGGGTATACACGGAAGCCCTGCTTCACCATTTTGGTTCGTCCGTACTCCAGCAGCTCATATAGCTCCTGTTCATTCTTGAATTTGCACACTGAATTGAATTCTGATAGAAACCCCATGCTTCTCTCTCCTTCCCGGCCGGAATGCTCCCGCCGATCACCTATATTATTCGTTATCGTACTTAAGCCCTTGTCTGAACTGGTACCGCTCCAGCGCGAGCCCGATCATTCGGTCCAGCAGCGCCTGATAGGATACGCCGGTCTCACGCCACAGCAGAGGATACATACTGAACGGGGTGAAGCCGGGCATTGTATTCACTTCATTAATGAGAATTTTGCCGTCAGACTTCCGCAGGAAGAAATCGGCCCGGGTAATCCCGCTGCCCTCAATGGCCTTGAAAGCCAGCAATGCCGATTCGCGCAGACGGTCTGCCACCTCGGGATCGACAGGTGCCGGGATCAGCATCTGCGATTTACCGTCTGTGTATTTGGCGGCATAATCATAATATTCGCCGGAAGAGACGATTTCACCCGGAACTGAGGCTTCTGGCTCTTCATTGCCAAGTACGGCAACTTCTACCTCACGGGCATCGATGAATTCCTCGATGATGACCTTGGTATCATAACGGAACGCGTAATCAACAGCCTTGATCAGACTTTCTTTGTCGGCTGCTTTGGAGATGCCTACACTGGAGCCAAGGTTGGCCGGTTTCACGAATACCGGATACCCCAGCTTATCCTCTACACCAACGATCAGCTCATGGCTTTTGCTGTTCCAGTTCGCAGCATTGAAATAACAATATTCACATTGATCAAGCCCTGCCTCGCCGAATAGCTTCTTCATGACAACCTTATCCATACCCGCCGATGAAGCCAGCACGCCTGCGCCAATATACGGAATATTCGCCATTTCGAACAGCCCCTGGATGGTGCCGTCTTCCCCGTTCGTGCCATGCAGCAGCGGGAACATCACATCCACAATGGAATCTCCGCCGCTTAGTCCGCTGAACAACGCATTCAGGGCCATCCCCATATCACCGGAAGCTCCGGACAGCTTAAGCTCTTCAATTCCGCTGAATGGAGCCTCCAGGGCTGCTCCTACCTTCCACACTCCCTGTTTGGAAATGTAGAACGGAATAATTTCATATTTATCGTAGTCAAAAGCGTTCATAACCGCATAAGCCGTCTGGAGCGATACCTCATGCTCTCCGGATTTGCCGCCGTACACCAGTCCTACGGTCAATTTAACGTTCCCCATGCCCTAACCTCTTTCTGAATTATAAGTAGTCATTAATATGAAAAAAACGGTAGGCCGTGCGGTCCGTCCAGGCGTAGGAATCCTTGTAATCCCAGAAGCGGTGGCGGCTGCTGACCGTCCGGGCGTTCACCAGCGGCATGCCTCCCGCATCAAAGGCGGTAACAATCGTGCTGTGCTGGTAATGTCCGTTGCCGTCCCAGTCGTATTGGATCACATCGCCTAACATCAGCTGCTCCGGCCGCTCGACAACTTCAGCGCGCAGACCACTGCTCCGGCTGCCGCTCAAATAACGCTGCAGGCTGTCTGAAACCGCCCAGCTGAAGCTCCACCATTCCTGTGCCCCATTGTAGCCCTTGTACCACCAGCCCGTTTCTCTTTTACCAGTATAGTTGATAGGTGCTCCCCCTGCAAAGAGACATTGGGAGACATAATTCGTGCAGTCCACCTCGAAAATCTCGAACTCCGGATTGCCGTCCTTCCACCAGCGGTCGGCATACGCCGCCGCCTCTTCGCGGCGGTAGCGGACCTCCCTTGCGCTGCTCACTCCGCGCAGGACCCTGCGGTTCAGCAGCGGCTGGGATGGCCGCGGTGCAGGCAGCACCTCCCCCCACTGCGACAGCCGCAAGGCAGGCTCAGTCTCCACCACTTTGCGCACAGCATTCCGCTCGGGAACACTTCGCTCCACGTTGATTATCTCCCAGTCTCCATCTTTCCGCACAAAGGTCAGCCGCTCGGACTCAATCACATCCTCGCGGTGCGTCATTCCGCCCTTCTCATAATAGAATGCGCTGTGCAACGCCACATCGGCGACCACCTCGGCGGGATTCTGCCGCACGGTACGCAGTGTCCTGACGCCTGTTTCCCCGCGCAGCGGAGTGATTCCCCGCATGCTGTACCACTGCGCAATACGGCGGAAGCGTGTACGCTGTTCGTCCAGGAACCGCGGATCCTTGATTGTGGTTTGGCGCGGTTCAATTCCAGGTGCAACCCGCCCCTTGTTCAGCTGATCCACATAGACATAGAGACTTTTCTTCCACTGCTGCTCCATTCATTCTCCGCCCTTTCGTTCAAATATAAGAATTTATAGGCTCCGGCACTATAAATTATCCTTCTATTTCACGCTGAAACTGTGCCGTCCTTTTTAGGGCGGCATAGCCGTTTCCCCTTGCCGTGTTGGCTGCTGTCCTATGTAGTCCTATATATATGAAGGATTGCCTGCCGCTATACAGGACGGGAACGATTTAACTACAATTGAATCCGGGAAACCATCCGCTCCAGGCATGGCTGGAAATAGGCGGAAACGGCTTTGCAGCATGAAGCATATAAATTTTCTGAATGAACGGCTTTTTCGCTTAATTTAGCGCAGTTTCACCCTCTACAAACCTTCCATGAAGAAGGAAAAAAAACTTTACTCCCCTCTTTGCAACCGTTATACTTAAAGTATAGGAATATGAAATGTAGTTTCACCAGATGAAACGAGGAGGCGCATATATGCCAAGCAAGGACCATTTCTCACTGGCTAAGAACCTGGAATCAGGCGGCAAAACTTATCGCTACTATCATTTGAACTCGCTGGAAGAACAAGGCGTGGGCGACATTTCATCCCTGCCATTCTCCATTAAGGTATTACTTGAAGCTGCTGTCCGCCAGTATGACGGACGGGCAATTACAGAAGAGCATGTGAAGCAGCTGGCCGGCTGGTCCGGCGGCATTGACCGAAATAAAGAAATCCCTTTCATCCCGGCCCGGATTGTATTGCAGGACTTCACCGGCGTACCGGTAGTCGTTGATCTTGCCGCCATGCGCGACACCGTCAAGAAAGCCGGCGGCGACCCTAAGAAGATTAATCCGCTTGTGCCGGTTGACCTGGTTATTGACCACTCGGTTATGGTCGATGCCTTCGGAACTGCCGACGCACTGGAATATAATATGAACGTTGAATTCGAGCGCAACGAGGAACGTTACCGCTTCCTGCGCTGGGCGCAGACTGCCTTTAACAACTTCCGCGCAGTTCCCCCGGCAACCGGGATTGTGCATCAGGTTAACCTGGAGTATCTGGCTTCTGTAGCCACTACCAAAACTATTGACGGCGAAACGGTCGTATACCCGGATTCCCTAGTTGGAACGGACTCCCACACCACAATGATCAACGGTCTTGGCGTGGTCGGCTGGGGTGTAGGCGGGATTGAAGCGGAAGCAGGCATGCTCGGCCAGCCGCTCTATTTCGTGACACCGGATGTCGTGGGCTTCAAGCTGACCGGCAGTCTGATGGAAGGCGCCACCGCTACCGACCTGGCCCTGACCGTTACCCAAATGCTGCGCAAGAAAGGCGTAGTCGGCAAATTTGTAGAATTCTACGGTCCTGGTCTGGCTAATATCAGTCTGGCGGACCGCGCGACCGTAGCCAATATGGCACCTGAATATGGAGCAACCATCGGCTTCTTCCCGGTAGACGACGAGACGCTGGCCTATCTGCGCAGCACCGGACGCCCGGATGAGCTGGTTGAGCTGGTAGGCGATTACTACAAAGCGCAGGGGATGTTCCGCACCGCAAGTACGCCGGACCCTCAGTTCAGCGATATCATCGAACTGGATCTTGCCTCTGTAGTGCCCAGCCTGGCCGGACCGAAACGTCCGCAGGACCGGGTCGAGCTAACCCATATGAAAGAAACCTTTGAAGGCATCATCCGCACACCTGTTGACAAGGGCGGCTATGGCCTCAGTGATGAGAAGATTGCCGAAGTCGTGGAAATACAGCACAAGAACGGCAGCACCAGCAAGCTCAGCACAGGAGCCGTTGTCATTGCCGCCATTACCAGCTGTACGAATACCTCCAACCCAAGCGTTATGCTTGGAGCAGGACTGCTCGCCAAGAAGGCTGTCGAACGCGGATTGACCAAACCAGGTTATGTCAAAAGCAGCCTGACGCCCGGATCGCTGGTCGTTACGGAATATCTGCAAAAGGCCAATTTGCTGAAGCCGCTGGAAGCGCTGGGCTTCTATCTGGCCGGATACGGATGCGCCACCTGTATCGGCAACTCCGGTCCGCTGCCGGATGAAGTCAGCCAGGCCATTACAGAACATGATATGACCGTTGCCGCTGTTATATCCGGCAACCGTAATTTCGAGGGCCGCGTACATGCCCAGGTCAAAGCCAACTATTTGGCTTCACCGCCGCTTGTGGTAGCCTATGCGCTCGCTGGTACCGTTAATATTGACCTGAAGACCGAGCCGCTGGGGTACGATCCGCAGGGCGAGCCTGTCTTCCTGGCCGATATCTGGCCTACTACTGCCGAGATCCGTGAAGCTGTAGCACTCTCGCTCAGTCCGGAAATGTTCCGCAGCAAATATGAGAATGTCTTCACGGCCAATGAGCGCTGGAATTCCATTCCGGTACCGGAAGGCGAATTGTATGAATGGGACGATAATTCCACTTATATTCAGAATCCGCCATTCTTCGAGCATCTGGCAGACGGTATCGGCGACATCAAGGATATCCGCAGCTCGCGTGTTCTGGCGCTGCTGGCTGATTCCGTCACTACCGACCATATCTCACCAGCCGGGAATATCTCCACCTCCGGTCCGGCCGGAGAATATCTGCGTAATCATGGCGTAGAACGTGCGGACTTCAACTCCTACGGCTCGCGCCGCGGGAACCATGAAGTGATGATGCGCGGTACCTTCGCCAATATCCGGATCCGCAACGCCGTTGCTCCGGGAACCGAAGGCGGGGTAACCACCTTCCTGCCGAGCGACGAAGTGATGTCGATCTATGACGCATCCATGCTGTACCAGTCCGCCGGCCAGAACCTGATCGTCATTGCTGGCAAGGAATACGGCACCGGCAGCTCGCGTGACTGGGCCGCCAAGGGCACGTTGCTGCTGGGAGTCAAGGCCGTCATCGCCGAGAGCTTCGAGCGGATTCACCGCAGCAATCTCGTCGGCATGGGCGTACTGCCGCTGCAGTTCCAGGAAGGCCATGGCTGGAGCAGCATGGGCCTGACCGGACGTGAGACCTTCGACATTACCGGTCTCGACAACTATGTACTACCCGGTCAGGAGCTGACCGTCACCGCCACACGCGAAGACGGAACCCAGTTCGACTTCCCGGTCATTGCCCGGCTCGACAGCACTGTTGACATCGACTACTACCGTAACGGCGGTATCCTGCAGACGGTGCTCCGCCAGATGCTGGCTGATGCCACAGCTTCGGAAACGGCTCTGCCGGTAGAATAACCTTATACACACAAGCTTAAATATTACAAAAGCTGCGCTGGTATCAGATATTGATCTGACACCGGCGCAGCTTTTTATATGCAGATTTGCAGATAGCTTCCTTATTTCAATAATGGATTATTTCACGGACAGCAGGCTTGTTGTGATGAAATCCAACTGCTTCTCCAGTGAGATCGGGTCATTGTAAGTATCTGCATCAGGATTGAGCTGGAAGACGTTTCCTGCTTTAACTGCTGGCAAGCCTGCCCAGATCGGATTATCATATACAATCTTAGGATCTGTTGTATCCCCTGACCATGGACAAGTGAAGATAATATCACCGGCGAAGTCCGGAAGCTTCTCCAGAGAGATGGAGGCCCAGCCTGTCCCGCTGTCAATCGCCTCTTTCTGCGCTTCTGCAGGTGCCTTCAAACCAAATTCCCCGTATAGAATTTCACCGCCCCGTCCATAATTATGTCCAAATACATACAGACCCTTGGCATACGGGTTCAGGATAGATACGGTTTTGTTGCCCACAGCGGCCTGCACCTGCGGCTTCAAATCAGCAATCCGGGCCTCCCACTGTGTGATCCAGGCCTTCGCTTCATCATTCTTATTCACAAGCTTGCCGTAGTCCAACATCTGATCCTTAAAATTCTTTGCGCCATACTGAATCTGCACTACAGGCGCAATCTCCTTCAGCTTATCGATGCCTTCCGTGCCGGTGTACACAATTATCAGGTCAGGATCCAAGGACAGGATATTCTCCGGGGTGACATCATCACCAAGTGGTTCTGCACCCTCAAGCATTTCTGCAAGATACGGACTAGCCTTGGCTCCTTCCATAACCCCTACCGGCTTTACGCCAAGCGCCAGGAGATATCCTGTGTAGAACGCGGTAGTATCAACGATTCGCTGCGGATTCTTGGGTACTTGAACTTCTCCTACACTGTCTTGGAAAGTGACCATTTCTACATCAGCGGTTGAATCCGCAGTGCGGGCTGTTGCAGCAGGAGTCGCCGTAGAAGACGTCTCAGGAGAAGCAGCGGAGTGGTTTGCAGAGTTATTAGCGGACTGGCCACAAGCTGCCAGCAGCAGAGCCAGGGCTAAGGTGAGGATGATGAGTACCAGACTTTTATTAGAATGTCGCAAAATGATCCCCCTATGTATGTGATATTGATAATCATTATCAATTATAATATAGCACAGCGTTTTCTCTCTGACAACTTCATTTTATTAAATTTTAAATAGTCCACCTGCCTTCCTGCAGCATATGAATGCAAAAATCCCCTTTCAGCCGAAAGGGGATGGATATCCATATGGAGCAAAGCAGTTAAACCGGCTAATGATCAGATCTCGATGCGCTCAGAGTCGAGTATTCTTTTATAGACCAGAGCAATGATCTGTGAACGGTCCGTTACATTCATTTTGGTGAAAATACGGCTTAGATGATTCTTAACGGTATGCTCGCTGATAAATAAGGCACTGGCAATTTCCTTATTCGTCTTGCCCAGAATAATCAATTCAAGCACTTCCTCTTCACGCGGCGAGATTCCCCATTCTTCCTTAGGTGTCTTCAGTGCAGCGTTGTTCAGCAGCTTGACCGCCGATACCTTTCTCCTCATTGGTTGAGCATCCGAGCGGCTGCGCAGAAACGATTGAAGGGCTGATTGCGGCTCACTGTCAATCTCCCCGACAATGTACTCATCCAGACTGTAGCGGGAGGGTTCCAGCCATTCCAGCTCCGGTTCCGCAAGCTTATCCCTATCCGCATGTTTGGCGGTATGATGAAGCACAAGTGCCAGCAGCTGTGCGGGCAAAGAAACCGACGGCTTATCCATCTTGAAATAGAAGGATGCCAATTGATCCACCTGCTTCAGCAGAGCTATCTCTTCCTGATAGAAGCCGTATCCCTGCAGAAATTCAAGTTTGAACGGAGCCAGCAGACAGGCGTTTCTCATCCGTTCCGCTTCCCGTTCCGGCAGACCGGTGTAGCGGGCAAGCTCATGCGCCATTGAAGAGGCATCCAGCGACATACTCTCCAGCTCAGGATTGGTGCTCCCCAGATAATCCCGGGTATGCTGGAGGAATACCCCCGCCTGCTTCACAAGCCTGCTATCCTTCTCGATGAGCCGGATTGCCGTGCTGGCCAGACTGGCTAGACAGCTCGCGAATGTCAGCCATTCCTCTGCTTCACTGCGGCGTCTGAAGCCTACCGCCAGAATTCCTTTGAATACCTTCTCGGCAATCAGCGGACATTCCAGCAGCACCTGCTCCTCGGCATCCTCGTTAATAATAGCGGAGGAGAGAAAGGCTTGCGGCGAATACCGGTCCCCAATCTCCTGGACATACTGGGCAGCAGCCTCCGGGCTCCAGCCCTTGGCATGATGGCTGCTTCCTGCTGCCTCCTCAAAGTAGACGAGTACAGATGAAGGATAGAACGGCATCCCCATAATGATCTCGAGCAGTTGAATACCCAGCTCCTGTGATGATGTGGTCTGCGGCAGCAGGCACGCGGCCTCTTTAAGTCTCAGTGTAGCATCATTACGCAGGGTTTCGCGCTGCCTGAGCTTCTCCCCGCGTGAGGATAGCCCAAGCAGAGAAGCAACCATCTGGTCCTGCTGGGCGTGGTCCTGCAACTGGCGGATTTCACCAAAGCCCACAGCCAGCAGCAGCGCTTTTTTGCCGCTGTGAATCTGAACCGGATAACATGACAAATACTCCGGCTGCGTAATTCCGCGCTGGGTGAAGAATAACGATCTCGGATCTTTGGCAACGTCCTGCCAGTGCCGGGGCTCCCTGCCGAGAACAGCTTGTCCCAGAAACCCGTCCCCCTGCTGGAACTCGGCATTCATCAACAGATTCGCTTCTTTGCCGGCGGAATATTTCACCTTATACCTGCCTGCCTCTTCCTCTTTGGCAAAAGCATATAAATCGGCATCCGAGAGCCTTCCTGCCATTTGCTGCAAAACATCCTCAATCTTCAGAAAGTCTGTTTCCAGATTGGAGAGCAGCTGTGAAACCACCATGCCGCTTCTCTGCGCCAGGGGTTTGAGCACACAGCCCGCCAGTAATTTAGACATTATGTTTCCAAGAACGGCCAGTTTGCCCCTGATCTTACCGATATGCTCCCGGCTAAGCTCAGGCATGGCAAGCAGTTCAGTCCGTAACTCCTCATAGTGGGGGTGAATCCTCATTTTGGCCTCAAACGCCTGCAGTACAAGCTCCCGGGTCCCTTCTTCCATGTATAGGCCCGACCACAAATAATAAGTCTGTCCATACTCGGGAACCAGCGGACTGACCACATACTTTAGCCCGGGAACCCATTCTTCCAATACAGCAGGATGCGATAAGGGACCCAGTCTGAGCAAAGCCGGCTCGAAAGGGCGCTGCGTCTCCTGCAAAGAACTGAACATTTTCTGATAGAATATTCCGTAAAGCGTTGGACGGGTTATTACATTCCCTGCCTGATCCGTAAGCACAATAGCCTGACTCGTGACAGAACCGAACGTATCCTGGAGCTCTTGAATTTCTCCCATCAGTGAATCGGGTATTACAGCTTTCATCCCATCACCTCATGCTCTGGATTACATTTCATAACTTTTAATAATTGTAACTAATATTTTTTAATAATAGTTCATTTTAACTAGATACACAATGGAACTGGCAGGCCTGGTTAGCCTCTATTTACTATAATTACCCCCTTGCCCGGCATTTAACGGGAAGCGCCGTTTCAGCCCATCATCAGACCCATTTCAGCTGCAGCCTCACCCAGTATCACTGCATAATCCTCCAGCGTCTCCCGCGAAAGCCGGCTGACCGGACCGGACAGGGAGAGTGCTGCAACCACTCCCCCGGCACGCCCGGTAATAGGCACCGCCACTGCAGCCGCACCCGGCTCGCGTTCCTCGAAGCTGGTGGCATACCCGCTGCGGGTGATTTCCTTGAGCTGCTCCAGATATAGGCTCCGGTCTACAGCTTCAGGCCAGGCCGGGTCGGCCAGCAGCCGGACCTGCACTTCCGGAGGCGCGTAAGCGGCCAGCACCTTGCTCGATGCGCCTACAGAGAGGGGCAGCCTTGCGCCGATCTGTGCCACCCGGCGGATTGCCTGCCGGCTCTGCACAGCCTGGATACGCACGCGCTCCAGATTGTCGCGCAAATAGAGGCTGACCGTCTCTCCCAGACGGTCACGCAGCCGTTCCATCGCCGGCAGCAGCAGTACCGCTGGTTCATTCAGCGTCGGCAAATGCGTTGACAGCTCCCAGATGCGAATCCCCAGCCGGTATTTCTCCGTGCCCTCATCACGCTGCAGGAAGCCCTTCTCTTCAAGCGTAGTCAGCAAGCGGTGTACCGTACTTTTATGCAGGCCAATCTTGGCGGAAATCTCCGTCAGACTGAGGTCATAATCATTATCCTGAGTGAAGCACAGCAATATATCCAGCGCACGTTCTACGGCGCGTACAGTCAGTTTCCGGTCTTCCACCCTGATCTCCCCCTCACGTGTTTCACCTCTTGAAACCCGGTTACATTATTCTTCAGATCCATTCTATCTTAGTGCAAAAGTCCGAAAAAAGTCCAGCATATTCACTGTACGGTAAAGAATGGGCCGCAGTTTACAGTTACATTACAAAACCGCTCAATTCATTGACTTTGTAAGGGCATAACCATACGATTAAATATATGAAGTATTTATGCTATTCAAACTTAAGCTTATGCTTCCCAAGCAGTTACACTGCAAAGTAGTCTCATAGGAAGCGGATGTTCCACAAAACTTTTAGGAGGGGACCTTATGGATCTTGTAACAAGTCACCCCGGCTCGCCGGTCTCCCGTATGCCTAACGAGGATAAGCCTAATTCCATACCTATTATTTCACTGCGGATGATACGCGTTAAGCATATTGTCGTAGCTCTGCTGTTATCTGTGTTCTTCTTCTTATTATTCTGCTTCATCGCCCTGCACGGCTATATAGCTTGGGTGCTCTCGAACCCTACTGTAGCCCCCCTCTACTCTAACCCTTATCTTGCCAAAGGGCTGGCGTATGAGGAGATCACCTTTCCGGCAAAGGACGGCAGCCGTATCATGCAGGGCTGGTATATTCCTTCAGAGGGAGCCAAGAAGACCATTGTCTTCAGCCATGGCTACGGTGCTAACCGCGAGGAAAGCTGGGTTCCCATGTACGACCTGGCCCATTATGCGCACAGCCTGAAATTTAATGTGGTCATGTTTGATTACGGCTTTGCTTCCAAGATCAATAAGGATATCGCTACCGGCGGCAAAAAAGAATCCCAGCAGCTCCTTGGGGCGATTGAATATGCCAAGGAAAAGGGGGCAAACGAAATTGTAGTCTGGGGCTTCTCCATGGGCGCTGGTACCGCGCTGCAGGCGGGTCTCGTAACCAAAGACGTGGATGCAATGATTCTGGACAGCACCTTCCTGCTGGAGCCGGATACACTCTATCACAATATCAAGCAGAATATAGATCTTCCCCGCCAGCCTTCACTGGAGATTATGGAGCTGTTGTTCCCGGTATTGAACGGTACAGGGCTGAATCAGATTCCCTATTCCAAGGTGAAATCCGAGGACTATCCGTTCCCGGTACTCTTCATGCACGGTACTATGGACGAGAAGGCCCCTTATCCGATTGCCGAAGAACTGGCCGCGAACCAGACCAACCCTTACTCCGACTCATGGATTGTGGAGGACAGTCATCATGAGCTGCTGTTCCGTGAGCATCCGCGCGAGTACCTGCGCCGTGTCTCAGCATTTCTCGGAAATGTCCAGCTGGCCCGCATCAGCGGGGACAACGGAAGTCAGGCCAGCAAGTAACCACAAGTAGAAACAGAAACGTTCTATACCTATATTGGATTGAATAAGCATGCGCAGCTGTATTTCCTTATACATGCTGTGCATGCTTTTTTGGGGTTTGCTCACCATTGTGCCTTAGGCCACAACGAATACCGTTACATAAGCGCACTCTCCCGGTCATATAATGAAGCGTTGAAAATTCAGGACGGGGGGGACTGCATGCTATGCAATATGTATCCGGTGCGCCGCTGCCAGTGCACATTCTAGGGGAAATCGCTTTCTGGAAAAAACAAGAGAAGGAACATGCCGAGGTTCTTATCCAGCTTACTCCAAACCTGGAGGAGCCTTATGTCAAGCTGCTCCAGGAATGGACAGTTGTCTTCCTGGCTACGGAGCAGGCGGCGTGTCACCTGCTCGGAAGCCCACAGGCTCCGGCCTACGGCGGTCCGGGAAGCCTTACCGCCGAAACAGAGCTGCTGCTTCATACAGCCTGCAGCCAATCCAGTGAGTTCATCCGCCAGCTGAAGGCTATGGTCGAGGCTAGCCAGGCCATGAGTGTCTCCCCTCTGGCCGGTGTTGTAGTGAAACATTTTATCTGCGAATCGGAGTATTTCCTTGCCGTGCTTACGGCGCTCACCGCCCCGGGATATGGCGCCGGCGCCGGGATGATGCGGCAGAGCCCTCTAGAGCAGGATGAACCGGCTGCTGTGCCTGCGGTGTCCCTAAGTGAAGATCCTCCCCAGGAAACGGCTCCTCTGTGGGAAGCCCGGGAATTAGGGCCGGTCCCGATCGGCGGGCACACACTGCCCCCGCTCCCTTATGCTTATAATGCGCTGGAGCCGTACATTGACGAGAAGACGATGATTATTCATCACGACAAGCACCACCAGAGCTATGTAGACGGACTCAATAAAGCAGAGATTAAATTGGCGGAAGCCCGGAAGAACAACGATTATGATCTCGTTAAACACTGGGAGCGGGAGCTTGCCTTTAATGGGGCGGGCCATTATCTGCACACGATCTTCTGGAACGTCATGTCCCCGCAGGGCGGAGGCCGGCCATCCGGAGCACTGCTGGATGCCATTATACGCAGCTTCGGAAGCTACGATGCCTTCAAGGCCCAGTTCACTGAAGCGGCCAATAAAGTGGAGGGCGGCGGATGGGCTATCCTGGTCTGGAGCCCGCGCAGCCGCAGGCTGGAGATTCTGACTGCTGAGAAGCATCAGAATCTGTCCCAATGGGATGTTGTTCCGCTACTGGCGCTGGATGTATGGGAGCATGCCTATTATCTCAAGCATCAGAACAAGCGCGCGGATTATATCCAGGACTGGTGGAAAGTCGTGAATTGGCCTTACGTAGCCGAGCGGTACAGCGCCGCCCGTAAGCTGGTATGGCAGCCTTTTTGAGGTCTTTCCCCAAAAAAGCCCGGCGGCCACTCGAAAGTGGCCGCCGGGCTTTGCCTTGCACAAGTCAGGGAATATTAGTCCCGCGTACTATTCTTTGATCAGAGCAAGAAACTCAGCCCGGGCAGCAGCATCCTCTCGGAAAGTGCCCCGGGTTGCCATGGTTACTGTCTTGCTCCCGGGCTTCTTCACACCCCGGGCACACATACACAGATGCTCTCCTTCGACAACCACCATAACACCGTGCGGATTCAGCACCTCGGTCATGATGTCGGCGATCTGGGCAGTAATGCGCTCCTGCACCTGCAGGCGGCGGCTGACCGCTTCCACGAGCCGGGCCAGCTTGCTCAGTCCGGCAATCCGCCCGCTGGGGACATAGCCAATATGCACTTTGCCGAAGAAAGGAGCCATGTGATGCTCGCACTGGCTGTAATAGACGATATCCTTCACAATGACAAGCTCTTCATGAGACTCGTCAAAAGTAACGCCTAGCGCTTCGCGCGGATCAATCGAATAGCCGCCAAATATCTCTTCATACATCCGCGTGACTCTAGCCGGTGTTTCCAGCAAACCTTCGCGGCTGGTATCTTCACCAATCAGTTCTAATATTTTCTCAACATGATACTCGATTTGCTCACGGTTTACAGAAACCTTCCCGTTCATGTACTCCTTGATGCTCCCCATGAAATCTCCCCCTTCCGCACCACCAGCTGACTCTTATCTATTTCTCTATCCTGATTATTTCTTCTTGCGGGCCTGTCCTTTGGCTGCCGCAGGCGCACGCCCCGGCTGATTGCCGTTCTTCATCATCTGCTGGGCACGCTGCATTTGCTTTCCGTTCAGGTTATATCCCATTTGCTTAGCAACCTTCTGCAGCATTTCGGGATCATTCTGCATCGTTGTCATTTGTCTGCGCAGATAATACACACCGATAAAGAATCCGCCGATCAGACCTACAACAAGCGTAATAATAGGCAATGCAATATTCATCTGTAATCCACCTTTGTACTCTATTGTCTGGCAATGCCCTTAAGGCACGCGAATCTATCATAGCATTTCAACAACTGGACAGCAATTGGCAAATCCCGTGATCAGAAGAGATAGGTGCCGCTTGTATCAGGCCCCGCCTGCTCCGCTTCCAGCTGCAGCAGCCGGCTTTTGATTCCCAGGCCTCCGGCGTAGCCGACGAGCGAGCCTCCGGCACCTATAATCCGGTGGCAGGGTACAATGACCGGAACCGGGTTGCGGTTATTGGCCCCGCCAACAGCGCGTACTGCCTGCGGATTGCCAATCCTGACCGCAATATCCTTATAAGAGGCGGACTCCCCGTAAGGCACGCTGAGGAGAGCTTCCCATACCTGGCGCTGAAAATCCGTTCCGCGCGTATCCAGCGGCAGACTGAAGCTCTGCAGCTCCCCGGCGAAATACGCTGCAAGCTGCCGCTCCGCCTCGGATAATCTCCTGGCATCCGCATAAATCCGTGCAGCGGGTCCCAGCTGTGCCTTCACCCAGCCTGCGATAGTGTCCGAGTTCGCATCATAGGTGCCGAACTTGATCATGCATAGTCCGGAAGCTGTAGCGCATAGCGTCAAAGGGCCAATGATTGAATCGATCTCCTTATAATAGAGCGAAGCTTCCGCCCCTTCGCTGCTCTCTAGACGGTGATTCATTCTCCTTCCGCCTCCTTCTGCCCCAGCAGCTTGTCCTGTGCCCGGCTTAGCATTCCGCGCACCGTAACGTCCTCTTCCTTCTGCAGTGCCTGTTCCACGGCTGTGAGGGCTTCACTGCCGCCGATGCGGCTTAGGGCCCAGGCGGCAGTCCCGCGCATCTCCGGCCGCGGCTCCTGCAGCAGAATCTCGGTCAGCTTCGGTACGGCAGAAGCTTCCTTGAAATTGCCAAGCGCGATTACCGCATTGCGCTGGATAGGCTTTTTGCCCCGCCATGCAGCTGAGCTGCTGCCGAATTTCTCCTTGAACTCACGATTGCTCAGATCCAGGATCGGCATCAGCAGCGGCTTCACGATCTCCGGATCAGGCAGCAGCTGCGGGCGGTGATTCCAGTTCTTGCCGCGGTTATGGGGACAGACAATCTGGCAGGTATCGCAGCCGTACAGCCGGTTCCCGATCTTGGTCATATAGTCCTCACTGAGGAACCCTTTGGTCTGTGTCAGGTAGGATATGCAAGCCTGGGCGTTGAGTTGTCCCGGACCGACCAGTGCGCCGGTAGGACAGGCGTCGATGCATTTCGTACAGTCCCCGCAGCCTTCCTGCACCGGCTGATCCGGAGGCAGCGGTATATTCGTCACCATTTCCCCGAGATAGATCCACGATCCCCATTTGGGGGAGATAATCGCGCAGTTTTTGCCGCTGAACCCGATGCCCGCCCGCTCTGCAACCGCCCGGTCAACAAGAGCGCCCGTATCCACCATACTCTCCAGTACGGCATCCGGAATACGCTCGCGGATGAAGTTCTCCAGCTTCGCCAGCGCTTCACGGAGTACATGATGATAGTCCTGCCCCCACGATGCCCTGGCCAGTATACCTCTGCGTGCTCCGGGTTCGGACTTGGGCGGTTCCTCCATTTTGGAGGGATAGGCTACAGCAATTGCAATAATAGAGAGCGGCTGCTCTCCCGACTGCAGCGCCGGAACCGTCCGCTTGTCCAGATCCGGCTCCTCGAAGCCCGAGTCGTACCCGTTGTCCCTATGTTCCTGAAGTATATTTTTTAAATATAAAAACGGCTCTGCGGTGGTGAACCCGATATCGTCAATACCGAGCGCCGGCGCAGCAGCCTTGATTGCAGCCTTGAGATCCTCCCACTTGGAAGGCGGCGGAGCATAAGGTGACTGGAAGTTAGAATTCATTTCCGCCTCTCCTTTATTATTAGGTCTATACAAATCCCTTACAGGATTCTCATCTTAGCTACAGGCCACCAGATCAGGGATGCCTTCCCCACGATACTCTCCTGTGCAACGGCGCCGAAATAACGGCTGTCCTTGCTGGCCCCGGCATGGCGGTTATCCCCCATCACAAAGTAGGTACCTTCCTGGACAGTCAGCTGACTGAAATCCGGGTCTTGAATGGCCGTATCGATATAAGGCTCATCCACTACTTTACCATTAACGTAAAGCTGCTGGTCCTGAACTTCCACGATATCCCCGGGGATACCAATAATCCGCTTAACCAGGTACTCCTTACGGTCCGGACCTGTACTGGGGTCATGCAGAACAACAATATCGCCCCGGCCCGGATTCCCGAAGCTCAGTGCAATCTTATTAATAATCAGCTTCTCCCCTTCATAGAGGGTTGGCTGCATGGATTGGCCAATCACAGTAGACACATTGAACACAAATATATTAAGCAGTGACATGATCGCGAATACAATCCCCGCAGTGATGATCCACTCCCGCATATCCTTAAGCCAAATTCTTCTCGATTCCCGCTTGGATTTGTTATGGGTGACTGATCTGTATCGTTGTTTGCGGCTCCGCATGAATTCTTCTTCAAGCTCCCGGTTCATAGGCCACCTACTTGCTTCGATTGGGTTTATAAGTCCATAACAATAGAAAAGCATATCTTCCGCCCATTTGCAATGCAATGGACACTGGGAAGATATGCTTTAGTATAATGAAACAGACTATGCAGGTGTGATCTTATTCTAAAGTACAGGCTGCAATAGTTCTCTACTCTACCAATTGTTTCCGCTTACAGCACCGTTTCAAAAAATAATTACCCGACAATGCTCAGCTTGCGTACAGATTTGAAGATCTGGTCCTCACCATAACCCATGGCCTCATACAGCGGCAGTGCGAAGGAATTATGCTCATCAACGGCTACATAAATACCGCTGACCTTGCGTGCCTGGAATCTGTGTTCCATCGCCGATACGAGACTCTTGCCGACTCCTCTGCGGCGGTATTCAGGATGGACGGCAATGCGGAAATAACAGCCGTGGTTCTTCTCAATCGTACCAATCAGTGCGCCGATGATTTCTCCTTCATCCTCTGCAACTACAATGAGATCTGAATCCCATGAAAGCTGCCTGGAGAAGGGCTCGATCGTGCTCTCGAAACATTCTTCCGATAATGCGGTCTGCAGCAATTCAGTCACTGGAGTAACGTCGCTTAATTGAAAGGAACGAACGTGCATACTTAAAAGTCTCCCTTTTCTATGGCTTAGAATTTTACAAAAAGAAGGAGTTTCCATAACAGTGTAAAGAGGAAAAAAGCATCAAAAACCGAGGAATACCTGCTTTTAAATCTATTAAAACACACTTTTCTCCCGATATCATCAATTTTCTTTTGAAAGCGCTTGATATGAAGCGTTTTCATTGAATAAAAGTTCATTTTTTCATGATTAAGGAAATTATCGCACTCTCTTAAGAAGTTTTATAACTTTAACACACCCATAACATTTGTAGTGAACTATAGATGAAAAAACACTTTATAAACAATAATGTTTGTTTAATGTTGCATTATTGTTCCAGATACGGTTTAATAATAAGTATCTCAACGGATATATAACCTATAAGCCACATCGGAAATAAGGGGTTTTGACGTCAAGACCGCCAAAATTCTTTATCTATACAAATTCTAATATACTCAGGAGGGATTTTTCCATGGCATTTCAATTACCGGCACTTCCTTATCCAAACAACGCTCTTGAACCACACATCGACGCTTTGACGATGGAGATTCATCACGACAGGCACCATAACACTTATGTGACGAACCTGAACGCCGCACTGGAAAAAGCACCTGAACTGCAAGACAAGAGCATTGATGAGCTGCTGACTGACCTGAACGCTGTACCTGAAGCTATCCGCACTGCTGTTCGCAACAACGGCGGCGGACATGCCAACCACACCTTGTTCTGGGAAGTTATCGGACCGAACGGCGGAGGCGCACCCACTGGCGCTCTGGCTGCTGCAATCGACAGCGAACTGGGCGGATTCGATAAGTTCAAGGAAGACTTCGCTACTGCAGCTACTACACGCTTCGGCAGCGGCTGGGCCTGGCTCGTCGTGAAAGACGGCAAGCTTGCTGTAACCAGCACTCCTAACCAGGACAACCCGGTCAGCGAAGGCGCAACTCCAATCCTCGGCCTTGATGTATGGGAGCATGCTTACTACCTGAACTACCAGAACAAACGTCCTGACTACATCAAGGCGTTCTGGAACGTAGTGAACTGGGAAGAAGTCGGCAAACGTTACGAAAGCGCAAAATAACGAATTGCGGCTTTGATGCCGCAGCATTATGGTATAAAGAAAAACCGGGAGCACCCTTGTGGGTGGCTCCCGGTTTTTTGTGTTTTGGGGGATGAAGCAGGAAGTATCTTGCAAGGTTTCCAGACCGTCCTCTGACCCTAATTATAGATTTCCACATCAGCAAATCAACCGTGTTGATGAGAAATTGACTCTTTCAAGAGCTCTCTAATATTCATCGGGGGTCGTCCGATCAGGTTAGACAGTGTGGTACTCGCTTGCGCGAATTCTCCATTCCGGCTCGCAAGAAACATCCCCATGAGCATGTTAGCCCTATCCTCAGGTTGACCTTGGGATTTTAAATGGTCCTGATATTCTTCATCCGACACAACAATTCGGCGTAGTGGGCGGCCGGTAATCTCCGAGGCAATAGTCGCGAGTCCATCCATATCCATCGCCTCGCAGGCCGTAAGATTAGGAGTTAGGCCGTCGAATTTCTGCTCCATTAGGATAGCCGCCGCAGCTTCGGCCAAATCGGGGTGAGATGTCCAGGCAACCGGACCGTCCTCAGGAGTAATCAATTCCCCTGTCTGGATTGCTCTTCCGATCAACATCCCCGCTAATGTTGCGTAAAAGCCGTTACGTAGCGACGTGTAGGCCATACCTGAAGCTTTCAGTAATTCTTCTGTTGCAGCATGGTTGAGCATAGGGGGAAAGTACGAGTTCGGGGAAGAACCTATGTGACTTGTGTACAGCACCCGACCGGCACCAGCCTTCTTTGCCGTTTCAATCGCTGTTTGATGTTGACGAATCCCTCCCTCTCCCATGATGCCGGACGATACGATGAGAACCTGTGATGCTCCTTCGAAGGCGTGGAGAAGACTATCGGCATCGTCGAAATCACCCTGACGGACGCGAACTCCACGATCCTTAAGATCCTGTGCCTTATTCAGATCCCGGACACTCACAGCAATCTGCTCGGCCGGAGCACGCTTAAGCAGCTGCTCTACCACCGCCCTGCCCAATTTTCCGTTGGCTCCTGTAACAATGATCATGACAACACTCATCCTTTCTTTACTCACACGAATGGGTCCATCAAACTGATGATAATAATGCAGTGTTGTCTACACATATAAGGGCGTGTAAAATACACTTTATAAAAAAAGTATAAGAAAACTGTGCATTTTGGACTACCAGCAAAAGGGCCTTTTCGTTGCCTTAGCAACATTTCATGTAATTTTGTTGGTTTTAGGTTCATCAATAAGGGAGGTAGAGTATGATTGTGAACCTTAACGATCCTCGAGTAAAACGAACGCGTCAATTATTAATGCAGGCCTTCACGGAACTACTCGATCAAAAGAGGAATATCTACTCTATTTCTGTGCACGATATTACGACCAGAGCGACAGTTAACCGCGCTACCTTTTATGCCCATTTCGAAGATAAGTTTGCTTTTCTCGAGAACTGGATGCTGGACAAATCCCAAATCATCTTGAAGAAAAGATTACCCCACGAATCAAAATTTACTTTCGACTGTCTGCCAACCCTCATCCAAATCGTATTCGAATTTCTTACCGGATTTAGACAGCATATAACTCCAGGAGACAAGCAGTTTGAACCGATGTTTGAGATCGCAATGCAAAAGGAAGTTCATCAGCTCCTGCTCAAATGGTTAAGGGAGGATGCCGTTACCGGGGTTTCGCAAGAGAAACTGGAGGCTACATCTCTAGTCATAAGCTGGGGCATATTCGGGTCGGCCTTGCAGTGGAGCCGGAACCCCCAAGGTCGCAAGGCGGAAACAATGGTAAAAGAGGTTTTAGAGGTTGTAGGGGCCAGTTTGGCACCTGTTTTGGAACGAAGAACGGAATAAGGACCGTGCAGGAAGGCATCCTCATTCTGCACGAATGGCAAGAGGGATCTGATAAGCAAACAACAGAGTGAAAAAGGTTAGAAGCCCCTTCCTGTTACTACGGAAGGGGCTTCTGGGAAATTCAATTACCGTTACTTGTGGTACGGTTCAGCAGATGAGGGCCTCAGTTACCGGACTTCCCCTCCTGCTCATCGAAATAAGCGTTGAGCAGCTTGAGGAACACATTGGGAAAGGCGTAATTCGCCATATCGCTGCGGCTGATCCAGCGTACTGCACCTGCGTCCTCGGGATGGCCGCTTCCGTCCGCGAACCGCTCCGCCGGGACGGGCTCTTCCACGAACAATCCTCCGGAGGAGGACGGTTCGGGCGGCACCGTGCCGGTACTGTAAACGCCGGCCGCAGCTTCGGCAGCGCCAGAAGCGGCTGCACCCGTGGACTCAGCTGTGCTGGCTGCGCCGTACGGGGCCCGCCCTTCCGCAGCCAGCGGCAGGGCCGCTTCTTCCCTGCAGCGGTACACCTGCAGGGTCCAGACAATATGGCTGAATGTGTGCTCCGCAGCCATCCAGTGCCCCTCAGGCCGGGCGAAGATCCCGGCCTGAAGCAGGGACCGGCGCAGCCGGTCCTGCGCTGCCTTCTCCGGCAGCAGCGCAGCGGAAGCGCCGCCCTCCGCAGGCGGCGCCGGCCAGTGCGGCAGCTCCCACATGCGGGCCAGGAGCCCGCTGGATGGCCGCTGCCGGATGAGGACCCGGCCCGCGTGCTCGCCGCGGCCCTCTATCAGGGCTGCCAGCCGCTCTTCCGGGCGCGGCGGCTTGGCCTTGGTCTTAACGGGCAGCGAGGTCTCGCAGCCCGCGAGGCGCGCTGAGCAGTGCTCCATCACCGGGCACAGCAGACAGCGCGGTGATTTCGGCGTGCAGATCAGCGCGCCAAGCTCCATCAGCGCCTGATTGAAGTGCGAGGCTTCCCCTTCGGGAATCAGCTCTGCCGCCAGGCGCTCCATTTTGACGCGGGTGGGGCCTTTGGCGATATCATCCTCAAGCAGGAAGTATCGGGACAGCACCCGCATAACATTGCCGTCCACAGCGGGCTCCGGCCGGTTGAAGGCAATGCTGAGAATAGCTCCAGCCGTATAAGGCCCTACTCCCTTAAGCCCGAATACGGCATCGCGGTCATTGGGAACCTGCCCGCCATACTCTTCCTTCACCTGCTTCGCGGCATGCTGCAGATTCCGGGCGCGTGAATAGTAACCAAGCCCCTCCCAGCACTTCAGGACATCCTCCTCCGGTGCATCGGCCAGTGACTCCACCGTAGGGAAACGCTCGATGAACCGGTTGAAATAAGGAATGACCGTATCGACTCTTGTCTGCTGAAGCATAATCTCCGAAATCCAGATGTAATAAGGATTGCGGTGACGCCGCCACGGCAGATCCCGCTTCTGCCCATGGTACCACTCCAGCAAATTACGGCTGAAATAGGACTTGGCTTCCTGCTGCTCATTTGTAGTCATCATTAATCTCCTTGCTTCTATATTGAATGTATCTATATTCCGCGATAAGCAGGCTCGTCCCCTTATTGCGTATGGTTTCCCCCGTATAAATACCGCTCTGCGAAGCGGCAGGGCAGGATTCGGCACTCCGCAGCAGCTTAGTTTACCTGCTCCACTACGGCAAAAGCTGAAGCCAGATCCCCGCTGTGTGTAATGGCCAGATGGATGACAGGGCGGCCGCCCGGCAGAAGCAGCCGGTCCCAGGCCGCCTCCGACAGTGAAACGACCGGTTTGCCCTGGCTGTCCGGCAGAATTTCAATATCCTGAAATCCCACCTTCGCGCCGATTCCGCAGCCCAGTGCCTTCACTACTGCCTCCTTGGCGGCAAAACGCCCCGCAGCGAATTCCGCTGCCTTACCCTTCCGCCCTGCGGCCAGCTCAAGCTCACGCGCTGTAAGAATGCGCTGCAGAAATCCGTTTGCTTGTCCGCTTGACAGCAGAGCCGTAATCCGGCGGATTTCCAGCACATCATTTCCGATTCCATAAATCACTATATCCACTCCTTAGCTGGACAGGCAATATGCAATTACTGTAAAAAACCGCCCTATCCTTACCTGCTTTAATAATGGTATGATCTTCTTGAACATTATTCATAAACATTATAAATAATACAACCTTCAAATCCGTTTCAGATTATATAGAGAGGGGATTTACCCGATGACCCGTAATTTCCAATTGCCCGCAGGAGAAGATGCTGTACTCCGCTGCTCGCATTTCCCCGCCCGGGATAAGGCTAAGAGCCTGATTGTTATCGCCCACGGTTACAAGGGGTTTAAGGATTGGGGGATGTTTCCTTATGCTGCGGCAGCCCTCAGCCAGGAGCATGAGGTCATAACCTTCAACTTCTCACATGCCGGAATCGGCGAAGATCTGCAGAATTTCACGGAGCTTGAGAAGTTCGCCCGCAATACCTATACCCGTGAGATCAAGGATATGGAGATCCTGCTCTCTTATCTCAGCCAGCACCACAAATTCGGCAGCCTGCCGTTATTCCTGCTGGGCCACAGCCGTGGCGGCGGAGACAGCCTGCTGTATGCGCTGGACCATCCGGGAGAGATCACCGGAGTGATCTCCTGGAACGGCATTACCGACCTCGACCTGTTCACGGAGGAACAGAAGATTGAGATGAGGCGCAGCGGCCGGACCCATGTGCTTAATGGCCGGACCGGCCAGCAAATGCCGCTGGATGCCGTATTGCTGGAAGACCTGGAACAGCATGCCGTGCGCTACAACCTGCTGGAACGGATGACAACGGCCAGCTTCCCGGCGGTTCTTATTCAGGGAAGCCAGGACAGTGAACGGCTGCGCCGGGGATCAGAGCAATTAACGGAGCTCCGCCCGGATATCCGCTGGGTGCAGATTCCCGGCGGCAATCACACCTTCGGAACCGTGCACCCGTTCGAAGGAGCTACCCCGCAGCTGGAGGAGGCAATATCCGCCTCCCTGGAGTTTATTAACCAGATCCTGGCCGGCTAAGCTTACAAGTTAGGCAGCGCCTCTCCAGCATTACTATATGAAAGCCAGAACCGCCGGGAATTCTGCGAAATGAATGCAGCTTCTCCGGCGGTTCTTTTATTCTTCTGACTGCTTATATTCCAGGGATTGCATCCCGTTTATGCCCCGTTCTGCGGTAGTAGGCTTCAAGCTTCCCGGCGACCTCGGGAGATACCGCTTTGCCCTCCAGATAGTCACTGTTGTCATCATAGGTGATCCCAAGCTCAGTTTCATCCGTCTGGCCCGGCCAGAGGCCGGCTGTCGGTGCTTTGGTCACGATATCGGCCGGTACTCCAATCGCCGCAGCCAACTGCCGCACCTGCCGTTTATTCAGTGAAGACAGCGGTGTAATATCAACCGCACCATCGCCCCATTTGGTATAGAAGCCGGTGATGGCTTCAGAGGCATGGTCTGTTCCTACTACCAGCAGATTGTTCTCGAAGGCTAGTGCATACTGCATAACCATCCGCGTTCTCGCCTTCACATTTCCTTTACCCTGATGGGTGATGTGGCGGTGCTGTCCCAGCGCCTTCAGGCTATGCTCTACCTCCAGCGCGATCTCGTTTACAGCTTCTTCAATATTAGTCTCTACCGTATGCTTCAGCTCAAACGCCTTGGCCACCGCGTAACTGTGCTCAATATCCTCCTGCTCGCCGTAAGGCTGGAATACACCGAGTGTAATATACTCTTTGCCTTCCTCTGCCGTCAGCTCGTCCGTAGCCTGTTTGCATAGACCCGCAGCCACTGCACTGTCCACTCCTCCGCTGATTGCAATCAGCAGCCCCCTGGCACCCGCCTGCAGCGTATATGCTTTCAGGAAATCCACACGTTTGCGCACTTCCGCTCCGGTATCAATCACCGGCTTAACTCTCAAGGCCTTAATAATCTCTTCCTGGATTCCCACTTCACACACCCCTTTTCTCATATCTTGATCTGTCCGAAGGGACTCAGGTGCCTATATGTTCAGAAAAAATCCCGCATGAGCCTAGCCTCCGGCTGATGCGGGAATATCCCTAACAGAAAATGAGCTTACTGGCACAGACGATTGAAAACTTCCTTCAGCTCAGCAGCAATTTCAGCAGCCGAACGGTCTTCAACGCCGTGACGTTCGATGAAATGAACAAGCTCGCCGTCCTTCATCAATGCAATGGATGGTGAAGATGGCGGGTACGGAGCAAAATACTCACGCGCCTTGGCTGTAGCTTCCTTCTCCTGGCCGGCAAATACCGTGAACAGGTGGTCGGGGAGAATTTCGTTCTGCAGCGCCTGGGCTACACCTGGACGGCATTGGCCGGCGGCACAACCGCAAACGGAGTTAACGACCACAAGTGAAGTTCCCTTAATGGCTGGAAGAGTTGCTTCAACTTCATCCGGAGTCAGCAGCTCCTGAAATCCGATACTCGTCAGATCATCGCGCATAGGCTGAATGGAATCCTTCATATATTGATTAAAAGACATGGACATTTCTCTGCACTCTCCTTTACCCTTTGAATAGTTGTCAGAACCCGGATAACATCGCCGCGTTACTGTACTACTTGCTAACTTTATTATACATACATACTCAGTGAAAGCAAGAGAAGCAGCCTGCCTCCAAGCCGTTATCCGGCAGCGCTATATGGCATAGTTCGAGCCTTGAATCCCTAAGAATAGACTTCAATCTCAGCGGGTTCCTTCTCGGGCTCAAAGGGGATCGTAACGATGACCGAGGTTCCTTTTCCCACTTCGGATTCCACATGAATGGTTCCGTTATGCCGTTCGGCGATACTTAAGCACAGCGGGAGCCCAAGTCCTGTACCCTGACTTTTGGTTGTGTAGAACGGGGTGAATAATTGCTTCAGCTGGCTCTGCGGAATACCGCTTCCCGTATCCGTGATGATCAGCTGCGCGGTATCTTCCTGCTCACAGGTTTCCAGCGTCAGCACACCCTTGGCGTCCATCGCCTCCATGGCGTTGCGGGCCAAATTAAGAATCAGCTGCTTGATCTCCCTGACATTCAGCCGCAGGGGCGGCAGTGACGGGCTAAGCTTCAGCTCAACACTCTGGCCGCGAAGATTGGCATCTGCCCAGATTAAGGGGGTAAGCTCTTCCAAAATCAGCTCCAGCTGGACCATCTCCTTTTCCGATACCCGGCTCTGGGCCAGTGACAGAAAGTCATTGATGATACTGTTGGCCCGGTCCAGCTCTTCCATAACAATATGATAGTAGGAGTGCAGGTCCTCCGGACTCTTCTCCCGCATCAGCTGCAGAAATCCGCGCACTACCGCCATGGGGTTGCGGATCTCGTGGGTAATCCCGGCAGCCATCTGCCCGACCAGTGTCAGACGTTCAACATTATCAAGCTCGCTGCGGATTTTCTCCTCTTCCGTAAGATCCTGTATAATCATGACAATGCCGCCCGGAACACCGGACTCATGCTTTAGTGGCGCAGTAAATATATGATAGGTCATGGAATCATAATTGATCTTGGCATTGGAGCGCTGCTTGTTCAGCAGAATTCCCCGTAAGCGTTCATAGATTTCCCGATCCATGCTTTTACCGAAGACCTGGTCTGCCGGCTGGGATAATATAATCTCTCTGGTTAAATGGGGGTAATGGCGCTGTATCAGGCTGAGCATATATTCATTCAGCTCTGTCACATATCCGTTGTCATCAAACGACATAATATTCAGCGGCACCACATTGGTAATCTGCTGCAGCTTCTCCGATTCCCACTGGAATTTCTCGGAGATTCCTTTCATCCGTTCCTTGACCTGCAGCCTATCCCAGGCCGTTTCAATATATACAATAAACAGTCCGCCCAAAATAACAGCCGTTAATAAATACACCCCTAACAGAATCGCTTCAGTGGGGGGTGTGTTAAGAATAATATGCCCTTGCATCCTAGGTGCAATTACAATGAACAGCATACTGGGAAATAAGGCGCCCCACAGCATGCCGACTTTATGGATTAGGGTGGCATGCTTAAAGGGCTTGGCCATCCCAAACAACAGTGGATAGAGCAGGCCTCCCGTATTTAATATGAGATGTTCAAATCCTGAAGGAACCGAGAATAGTGCAGTGCAAAATATGAAATACATTGCCAGGTAAGCTCCTGAACGAAAAGTCCCGTACAAGATCCCTATATACGCCGGAAGGATAGCCAGATTCAGATACACTACTCCGAACATTGTAGTCGACAAGGCCATACACAATGTAACCCCGAGTGCACAGCATATTATCAGAAAAGTCTGGTCATCCGGAAATCTGCGGTTTCTGCGTGTGAAATGGCCCTGATCTAAACGCCACTGAAACAGAAACAGGAAGGTGCACGCAGCCGATATTTGCAATAAAATATCCTTAACCGCATGAGTAATTGCAATCACTCCCCAATTTGGACAATATACCCTATCCCCTTAGATTAAAGCACAACCGCGCACTCCTGACAACGACAAACACATCAGATTTCTCCGGGCCTGGCTACACTCCGGCTGGAATGGTATGATGCCGTTAGAAGAGTGTTGCAACATGTAAAGGAGCAGAGTTATGAGTAATTATGATGTAATCGTCATTGGAGGCGGACCGTCCGGGTTAATGGCCAGCGTAGCCGCAGCCGGACACGGGGCGGCTGTATTATTGGTTGATAAAGGTGCCAAGCTGGGGCGGAAGCTGGGCATCTCAGGCGGCGGGCGCTGCAATGTTACTAACATTAAGGAAACTGAAGAGCTGATCGCCCATATTCCGGGCAACGGCCGATTTTTATACAGCTCGTTCGATCATTTCAACAACCGGGATATTATTGAGTTCTTCGAAGCCCTCGGTATCGCCCTGAAGGAAGAGGACAACGGGCGGATGTTCCCTGTATCGGACAAGGCTGCAAGTGTTGTCTCCGCGCTGGTTGGCAAAGTGCGCAGTCTTGGGGTGCAGATTATGACAGACAGTCCGGTGCGCGAGGTTATCTATGAGGACGGTGCGGTCACGGGCGTACGTCTGGAATCGGGAAAAGCCTTCAGTGCCGGGGCCGTTATTATCGCTACCGGCGGCAAATCCGTGCCGCAGACCGGCTCTACGGGTGACGGCTATCCGTGGGCCGCTGCTGCAGGACATACGATCACGGAGCTATTCCCGACGGAGGTCCCAATCCTTTCAAGGGAGGAATGGATTAAATCCGGTGAGCTGCAGGGCTTATCCCTGCGTGACGTGAGTCTTACGGTCTGGAATCCCAAGGGCAAGAAGGTGATCTCCCACCGCGGAGATATGATCTTCACTCATTTCGGGCTGTCCGGCCCGATCGCCTTGCGCTGCAGCCAGTTCCTGCGCCAGGTTCAGAAGAAATCAGGTATAGATACCGTAGAGTTGTCTATCGACCTCTTCCCCGACCTGACTCTGCAAGAGGCAGAGAACCTGCTGCTGAATAAGCTGGAGCTGGAGCCCAAGAAGGCCATCCGCAATTCACTGAAGGGCCTGCTGCCTGAGCGCCTGATTCCGCTGCTGCTGGCCAAAAGCGGACTGGACGGTGAGGTTACAGGGCATCACCTGCCGCGGACCGGTCTTCAGGCACTGGCTGCCTTGCTGAAGCGGATGCCGGTACTGGTCTACGGAACGCGTTCCCTGGCGGAAGCTTTTGTGACTGGCGGAGGGGTGAATCTGAAGGAGATTGATCCGAGAACAATGGAATCAAAACTAACGCAGGGGCTGTATTTCTGCGGCGAGATTCTGGATATTCACGGATATACCGGGGGCTATAACATTACTGCAGCCTTCTCGACCGGATACACAGCCGGCAAACATGCGGCCGCGCAGCCGCGCGGATAAGCAGCCGCTGCGGTTCCCGGGCTCATTCCTGTAAATAAATAAGCCTTCCTCCAGGTTACGGAGGAAGGCTTATTGTATGTTATCTGGCAAACCGCATGACACTGAATATACGGGCGATCCAGATGGCTGCCGCAGCGCCTACCGGTATAAAGAGCAGGAGCCCCCACCAGCCATACACGGGGATGCAGACAACGGCTGCACTGAGGACTGCAAACGGCATTAATAGAATCGGCATAGCCTTGGAACCGGCATCCGCCTTCTGTGCTTTGGTGAACGGCAGAATACCGATGTAGTCATCGCCGGAGAACAGCAGCCAGAAGGAAGACAGCCAATACGCCATCAGTGTAGTCAGGATGGCAAACAGCAGCCACTTCAGAACCACCGGCACAATAAAGATGGCCACAAGCGCCACGCCGGTAAACGACAAATACAGCTTGAAATGGGCCGGATTGCGCAGCATCGCTTTGACCGCTGCCGCCGAGAAGCGGCTCTCTGGTTCCTTGGAGGCCAGCAGCGGCTGCGATTTGCGGAAGATCCACGGTTTATACCTTGTAGGCCGCGGCTTATCCAGTACACCGCGCAGCAGAATGGCCGCTATCTTCATCCGCTGCTTGTAGTCTTCGCGCACATCGTTCATGAAGGTGCCGCGCAGCCGCAGACGGGCCCTGAACACTATGGCTGCGATCACGGCGAATCCGCCAGCAGCAATGAACAGCAGGACGGGGCTATCCTTCCAGAGGATTGCCAGACGCAGATAGACTCCGCAGGGCACCGTGACAGCCGGAATCAGCCACAGCCAGCGGCGGAAGCCCTGCCGCTGTACCTTAACGATATGGCCCAGCAGCTTAACGGACCAGCTGCAAGTTACCGTCAGCGCGAGCAGCCCGTAGGCCCCTGCCGCACTGACTCCGAACCCTTTGATTAGAAACGGCAGCAGAACGGCAACAGCCGCCCCCATCTTCAGCGTGGTTACCGCAAGGCTGTAGACCATTCCCCGCAGGATAATGGTGCTGATCCAGTTCTGCCGCTGTCTAAGAAACAGCGAGTCACCTTCCTGCAGCAGCAATACGATTCCTCCAGTAGCCAGCAGAATGGCCAGCAGCGCAGGTACGAGCAAATAGGGGACAGAGCTGATCCATGCTGGCTGCTCCCCGTTCCAGTAACCATAGTAGAAGCGTCCGCCTAGCAAGCCTCCCGGGATAATAATATACAGCAGGACGGTCCAGTCCACAGCTGTACGGATAATAGTAGACTGCTCACGGAAGTGGGAAGCCAGCCGGCGCCGGAAAAGAGCCGCAGCTGTAGGAAACGCAAATGAATTCCTGCTCATGTTAATTCGTCGAAGCAATCAAACAACGACCCCTCCGGCAGCCCTGCATCTCCGCGTATACCTTCCAATGTGCCCTCGGCAGCAATTCTGCCGCCGGAGATCAGTATGAAGCTGTCACAGATTTTCTCCGCTGTATCCAGAACATGCGTAGACATCAGCACACCGGCTCCACGTTCGCGCTCCGCCTCAAGCAGGCGCAGGAAATCCTTGGTTGCCCGGGGATCAAGCCCGATGAACGGCTCGTCCACGATATAGACATCGGGCTGGACCAGAAAGCCCAGCATCAGCATCATCTTCTGCTTCATGCCTTTGGAGAAGCCGGCAGGCAGATCATTGCGTACGCCTTCCATGCCGAACTGGATCAGCAGCCGCTCCGCTGTAGTTTCAAAGGTATCATAGCTTAGCCCGTAGGCTGCGGCCGCGAGATCAAGATGCTCCCACAGTGTCAGATCTTCGTAGAATACCGGCTGCTCCGGTACATAGGCATAGGACTTGTTCTCGCCGCCCAGCTTCACCTTGGCCTTGGCATGCTTCAGCAGACCGAGCAGAGTCTTGATCGTGGTGCTTTTGCCGGCGCCGTTCGGTCCGATTAATCCAAGCAGCTCGCCCTTACGCACCTGAAAGGAAATCCCTGATATCCGTATATCTCCTGCTTCATAACCGGCTTCCTCAATCACAACATCAAGCACGACATCCTCATCGTCTTCACGCTCTTCGTAATAATTCGTAATCTGGTTCATATGACTCTCCATCTCCTAGGCAATCGTTCATAGTAATGCGATCATAACACCATAGACGGGTCTATGCTGCAAAAAATTTCACCACCGCTATCTGTCAGCGGCCTGGTCTCTATCCCCATTATACGAATTACCGGGGACAGACCTCAAATCCGCGCCGGATACCGCTATTTTCAACCCTGTGCTACAGCTTTGGTACGATCACCATGTGAAAATCGTGTGAAATCCGCAGCAGCTATGCACCTTCAAAAAATTGTTTGATTTTTAATAATTAAAAGTGTGCTTATTGTGACAAATGACATGTTCTTCATTCTTTGTTTGAAGTAATGTAGAGCTAGATCAAGAAAAGCAGTATTCCAAACCGTGCGGGGAAGCCCGTACGATTAACAATAGAGGTGGAGAAGCATGATACAATCTTATGAACGCGATACTCAATTGACACTGCATTTGTACAGGGTTTTTGCCAAGTCTTTCAAGAGCATTAACGAACACGCCGTTACCGGCAGCAAGATTGAAGGTTTCAATCCTACAGCCTTCGCCGTTATGGAGGTCCTCTATTATAAGGGGGCACAGCCTATCCAGCAGATCGGCGCCAAGCTTCTGCTGCAGAGCGGCAACGTTACTTACGTAATCGACAAGCTGGAAGAACGCGGCTACCTGCAGCGCAAGCCCTGCCCGAGTGACCGACGTGTGATTTTTGCCGAGTTGACTGTAGAAGGCGAACGCCTGATGAACGAGATGTACCCGAAGTATTCGGAACGCCTGCATCTGGCTTTCAGCGGACTGAGCGATGAAGAAAAGGAACAAATGATTATTCTTCTGAAGAAGATGGGCCTGCAGGCTGAGAAGCTCTCCCCGCTTCCACGCAAATAAGCGCAGTTAAGGCAGATATGGTTGTGAATCTATTCACTAACCTGCATGATATAAAGATAACAAAGCGGCAGCGTAATCCGGATGGATGGCGCTGCCGCTTTGTTATGAACAAGCAGGATTGAAGATTACGGCTTGGACACGGTACTTCCCTCTTGAATGGTTGGCAGCCCTTTATTAAGCCCTGCAGAAATAACCAGGGAGGCCACAGCAAAGACCGCCATCACAATGAAGAGCGAGTGCAGGCCGCTCTCCAGCGCGCCGTGCAGACTGCCCCAGGCCTCAGCAGACAGGGTACTCCCGCTATGCGGGTTAAGCAGTTGGTTGATATCAGCCCCTGTAGCAGCAGCCCCAGACTGTTCCGCCAGCTTCCTGTCGATATTGTAGTTCAGCCACGACCCGAAGATCGCCACCCCCACCGTCTGTCCGAGTGAACGGGTGAAGGTATTCAGGGCCGTTGACGCACCGCGCTGCTCATGCTGTACAGAGGATTGCGCGATAATCGTAAAGACTGTAGAAGCATAACCAAAACCTACGCCGCAGAACAGCATCAGAATCAATAGCAGCAGCTGGGACGAATCCCCGTTCATCAGAGTCAGCCCTACCGCTGCAACAACAATCAGCGACAGCCCTAGCATCCCTGTACGGCGGGTACCCGCGCGCAGAATCATTCTTCCGCCAGCGATAGAGCCGAGCATCCAGCCCACCGACATCGGGGCGAGAAGCAGGCCCGAGAGGGCCGCGCTTTTGCCGAAGACGCCCTGCACCCACAGCGGTACGTACGTAGACAGCCCAATAATTAAGGTGCTGACCATCAGGTTAGCTCCTGTAGAGACAGCGATATTGCGGATAGAGAAGAGCTCCAGCGGCAGCATTGGCTCGGGAGCACGGCGCTCCACGAACAGGAACACGGCCAGCAGCACAGCAGCCCCCGCTAAGATAGCCAGCAGCAGCGGAGAGTTCCAAGCCAGACTCTGCCCTCCCGCCGTAAGACCAAAGAGCAGTGCTCCCATTCCTGCCGCGAACAGCAGCACTCCAGCCACATCAATTCTCGTCTTGCGCCGGACCTTCTCTTCCTTGAGATACCGCGAGATGAATATAATAGATAGCAGCCCAAAAGGCAGATTAAAGACAAACACCCAGCGCCAGCTCAAATAATCAACCACGTAGCCGCCAAGCAGCGGTCCTACGAGGGAGGAAATCCCCCATACCGAGCTGAGCAGCCCCTGAGTCTTCGCCCGTTCCTTAATGCTGTAGATATCCCCGATAATCGTAAAAGTCATAGGAATGAGCGCACCCGCCCCGATCCCCTGTATCCCCCGGAAAATAATCAGCTGCTGCATACTCTGTGAAATCCCGCATAACAGCGAGCCTGCCAGAAAGACCACAGCCCCGCCAATGAACACAGGCTTGCGGCCAATCAGATCACTTAACTTACCAAAAATAGGTGTCGTAACGGCCATAGACAGCAGATAAGCGGTGAATATCCAGCTGAGCCACTGCATTCCCTGAAAATCGCCGACAATGGCCGGTCCCGCCGGTCCCGTGACCGTCCCTTCGATTGCAGCCAGAAAAGTGGCCAGCAGTACTCCAATTAAAATTAACTTGCGTTCAGTTTCACCAGGTGACTTCAATGAATCCAAATCCTCTCTCTATGTTCTCAGGGCCCGCACTTTCTCTCCTTGCAGCAAGGAATACATCCTTACATCCTGATAGCCGGAAGCCGTATGCCGGTACTGCCGAAGCAGCCCCTCCTGCCGGAAGCCGAGCCTTGTAATCAGCTTCTCAGCCCGGATGTTGTCAGGATGGCATAAGGCTTCAATCCGGTTCAGCCCCATGCTGCCGAAGCCGAAGTCCAGCATAAGCTCCAGCGCTTCCCGCATATACCCCTGACCCATGGCGGCAGGTGACAGCTCGAAACCGATCTCCCCCCGGTAAGCACCCTCAAGCTGCCAGTGATTATAGCCGCAGCTTCCGATAACCTCCCCATCCAGCCCCAGAATACTCCAGCGTATGCTTTCTTCTTCCAGGGCCATCTGTGCCAGCAGAGCAATCAGTGCTCCCGCTTCTTCTGCAGAGGACAAGAAAGGGGCGTCCAGCCAGGGCGCAACCTGGGGATGGCACCAGATCTTAAACAGCGCTCCTGCATCTCCGGCAGCCATAGCCCGGAGCCGCACTCTCCGGCCGGTTAATTCCGGAATGACTCCGCCACATGTATACATCTTCCCGCCCCCTTTCATCCTAATAAGTATACATCAGGGTGTAAGCATTCCCTTAAGCGAAATCTAACATGAATCCGAATTCCACACAAATAGCGCCTGCTCCACGCGGCTTGCTCCCGCGCGATCAGACGCTGTACGTTTCCTGAACATGAATGGTTACTTGATGTAGAATTAACCCGATGTACCCGCAGCCTTAACCGGCTTGAGCACTTCGGTACATAGCACTCCCAGCTTGGCCTGAATCGCTTTGAATTCCTCTATCCCCGTTCCGGTAATGCTGTATGCCTCACCATGAGCCGTGAGAAAGTTCTCCTGGGTCAGCCGTTCCAGCTCCTGTTTCACTTCGCGTTCCGCTACCCGGTACCCCAGATCCTCCAGCTCCGGCTGCATCTCCGTCAGTGTCAGATTCCTCTCATGTGCGAAATATAGCATATGGATTCCAATAAACAAGTTCTGTACGTCGGCGCGCATATTCCACTCCTTCCGGCTATAAGCCTTCGGTATATTTATAAAAGCATTACCCTGCCCGGGGTTGCCGGAAACATCCGACCGGAGATAATTCATACATCTTCCTTATTTTCCACTAACCGGATAAATCCGTTATTGCTTGACGTATTGCGCTCCGCTGTACTATCTTGTTAGTTAACAGTTATGGATTCATACTGACTCAAGGTACAGGAAGGTGATGCTTCATGTTTCAAGCCATGCCTTATGATGGCACCCGCAGCGAACGGTTTGAAGCCGTTCTAAGCCAGCTCGGGGCACTTATGGAGGGCGAGCCCAATGCTATCGCCAACTTATCCAATGCTTCGGCTCTGTTAAAGCTCTCTCTACCGGACACGAATTGGACCGGTTTCTATTTATTTGACGGCAAAGAGCTGGTTCTGGGCCCGTTCCAGGGACTTCCGGCATGCATCCGTATTCCACTTGGCCGTGGCGTATGCGGAACAGCGGCTGCGGAACGCCGTACCCTTGTCGTAGGCGATGTCCATGCCTTTCCGGGGCATATTGCCTGTGATGCTGCCTCGAACAGCGAAATCGTAGTTCCGCTGGTTAAGGGGGATGCCCTGTACGGCGTACTGGATATCGACAGCCCGCTCAAACACCGCTTCGACGATGAGGAACGCCGTTTCCTTGAACGGTTCGCAGCCATGGTATCCGAGGTGCTGTAATTCTCTTCCGCTCCTTAAGCCTGAGCATGAAGAAGCCGCTCCACTGCAGGAATGTCCTGCTGATGGAGCGGCTTCTTCATGTGCAGAATTAGTACAGGCTGAAGCTCCTACTCGCGGAGATTCAACCTGTAGCTCAGCGTTATACCTGGACCGGATGGATATGCCAGATCTCGGAGGCATAGCGGGCAATCGTATTATCACTGGAGAATTTGCCGGAATGGCCGATGTTGATAATTGACTTCTTAAGCCATTCCTTCTGGTTGCGGTAGGCCAGGTCAATCTTGACATGGGTCTCCACATAACTGGCGAAATCCTTGAGGACGAAGAACTCATCATTATTATCAAGCAGCGACTGGTAGAGCGTATCGAATTCCTGGGCATGAGCGCAGAACGGTCCAGGCACAATCAGCTGATCCAATACTTCCTTCACCCGGCCGTCGCCATTGTAGATATCGCGGGCGTGGTAACCGCCGTACTGGTAGTAGTCCATGACCTGCTCTGCCCGGAGACCGAACAGGAACATGTTATTATCTCCCACCATTTCATGCATCTCTACGTTGGCTCCGTCCATTGTCCCGACGGTCAGCGCACCGTTCATCATAAATTTCATGTTCCCGGTACCGGAGGCTTCCTTGCTCGCTGTAGAGATCTGCTCACTCACATCGGCTGCCGGAATAATCTTCTCCGCCAGTGATACCGAATAATTCTCCAGGAAGAAGATGCGGATCTTCCCGTTAATGTCCGGGTCCTTATTCACTACATCAGCCACCGTATTTATCAGCTTAATGATCCGCTTAGCCAGATGATAACTCGGAGCCGCCTTGGCACCAAAGATGAACGTACGCGGTACGATGTTCAGCGAAGGGTTGTCTTTGATCTGATTATACAAATGCATAATGTGCAATACATTCAACAGCTGGCGCTTATACGCATGCAGCCGCTTCACCTGCACATCGAAGATAGAGTCGGGGTCCACCCGGACACCGTGCTTCCCGTAGATGTAGTCAGCCAGATGCAGCTTGTTGCGGCGTTTGATTGCAGCCACCTGCTCCTGGAAGGAGGTATCCTCACTGTATTTGATGAGTCCGATCATCTCCTGCGGCTGATGAATCCAGCGGGTGCCGATCGATTCGCTGATCAGTCCGGCCAACTCAGGATTGGCATGCTGCAGCCACCGGCGGTGTGTGATGCCGTTGGTCTTATTATTGAAGCGGTGCGGATACATCTCATTGAACAGGCGCATCTCACGCTTTTGCAGAATTTCCGTATGCAACGCCGCTACGCCGTTTACGCTGTGGCTGGCCACGATGGCGAGATGCGCCATCCGGACCTGATCATCATGAATGATCGCCATCTGATTGATCCGGTCCTGATCGCCTGGATATTTGCTCATCAGTTCGCCGCAGAAACGGGCATTGATCTCATCAATGATAAGGAAGATGCGCGGAAGCAGCTCCTTAACCATGCCAAGCGGCCATTTCTCCAACGCCTCGCTCAGAATGGTATGGTTCGTATAAGATACCATGCGTGTGGTCATGCTCCAGGCTTGATCCCAGCCAAGACCGTGTACGTCCATCAGGATACGCATCAGCTCGGGGATAACCAGTGTTGGGTGCGTGTCATTAATGTGCAAGGCTACCTTATCGGGCAGGCTGTCGATCGGAGCACCTGTCTTGGCGAAGGTACGGAGAATACTCTGCAGTCCAGCACTACACAGGAAATATTGCTGTTTCAGGCGGAGAAGCTTGCCTTCGTATTGTGAATCGTCCGGATACAGGAATTCAGAGATTGATTCTACGGAGCGCTTGTACTCCAGGAACTTGTGATAATCTGTCCCCCCTAGCGCACCGAATACTCTCGAAGGCTGCGTGATCGACTCTGCACTCCAGTTGCGCAGTGTATTCACATGCCTGCGGTCTGCCCCGATAACAGGAATGTCATACGGAACGGCTCTCACGGCTTCATAGTCCTTATGCTCAAAGAACAGCTCATCGTTCTCCCAGCGGGTATCCACATGTCCCCAGAAATGCACTTCCACCTGTTTGTCTTCACGGCGGACTTCCCACACATTATCATTCTGCAGCCAGTAGTCCGGCAGCTCTACCTGATATCCGTCTACAATCTTCTGCTCGAACAGGCCGTATTTATAGCGGATGCCGCAGCCATGCCCTGCATATTGCAGTGAGGCGAGCGAATCCAGGAAACATGCGGCCAGACGGCCCAGACCGCCATTGCCCAGCCCTGCATCCGCTTCAACCTCCTCGATATCCTGCAGGCAGAAGCCCAGCTCCGAGAGACCTTCACGGACAACCTCCAGCACACCCATATTCAGCAGGTTATTGCCCAGAAGCCTGCCGATCAGAAACTCCATGGAGAAATAATAGACCTGCTTATCCTGATCGATCTTGAACTTCTGATTGGTGTCCGCCCAGTTCTTGCCGGCATTCTCGCGGATCATATTACCGAGGATATTGTAAATATCGGCGTTTGAAGCTTCCTCCAGCGGTTTGCCTAATTTCCCGATGAGTTTCTCGCGGAACACTTGTTTGAAAGTCTCTTTATCGTTGAACAACAGCAGGTTCCTCCTAACAGATGCTTGTATTTGTGGGAAAATATTGCGTATTACAACACTGGATCAGAAGAACTGCCACACTGCACAGTTCCCCTGATCCAGATATTATATCTTGCTGCTCTTGGCAATGACAAACGGACGTCTGCTGTCTCCGACAAGTATCCGTTCCTTGCTCAGATGCACGTCTTTGTCCATAATGACATTCTCAATTACGGCATTTTCTTCAATTACACATTTCTGCATGATTACTGAATTGATGATTTTGGCTCCCTTGCGGACCTGCACACCGCGGAAGATCACGCTGTTCTCTACAGTTCCGGCAATAATACAGCCGTTAGCTATAAGTGAATTGCTGACTGAAGCGCTATCCAGATAACGGGTAGGGGCTTCATATTTAATCTTGGTCTGGACCGGACTCTCTTTGAACAGGCCGAAATAATTCTCCTGCTTCAGCAGCTCCAGGCTGTTCTTGTAGTAGCTCTCCAGCGAATTGATAACGGAATGATAACCCGTGTATTCATATGCGGCAATCTTGAACTTGTGGCGGTTCTTCTGAATGGCATCGCGGAAGAAATAGCTCTCGCCATGGGCGATGCAATGCTCCACCTGCTCCAGGAACAGCTTCTTCTCCATAATAAAAATATCCAGATATACATTGGGATGATGCTTCTCATGGTGAATATTCGTTACTGTATGGTCTTCATTTACCTCAACCCGCAGGCAGGGATCATGCTCCGGCTGGAGCTCATCAATCTGTTTATAGACCATAGTCACATCAGCGCCTTGCTCCAGATGGAATTGGTACACCTCCTGCAGATCAACTGTGTTAATATGCTGGCTGCCGGAGAACACAATATACTTCGCAGAAGCCCGTTTGAAGAAATCCAGATTGTTATGATAATGCTGCAGGTCGCCAAGGGACGTGTCCGTGGGATCATTCCAGTCCGGAGGCAGAATGAACAAGCCGCCGTGCTTACGGTTCATGTCCCAAGATTTCCCGTCGCCGAGATGGTCCATCAGCGAGCGGTACTTGCGGCGGACAAACAGTCCCACGCTCTCCAGCTCCGCACGCATCATGTTGGACAAGACGAAATCGATCAGTCGGTAGCGGCTGGCGAACGGGACCGCTGCCCCGCAGCGGAAATAGGTCAGTTCATTTAAATTATCCAGTTCATGGTCCAGATTGATTACGCCCATAAGCTCTTTCATCGGTATCCCCCGCCCTCTGTGGTTATATGGTTTTGGCTGCTACGGATTTGTTTTTTTTGCTGCGTTTGTCAATCAGCAGAATTTCGTCCTCATTCTCCCGGTTGACGCCGATTTCCATATAATCCTCAATGACTGTGCTCTCACTGATGATGGCTTTGTGGATTCTTACATTCTTGCCGATCTTCACCTTAGGCATAATTACAGAATCCGTAATCACGCTGCCTTCGCCCACTTCTACCCCATAGAACAGTACCGAATGCTTAACCTCGCCGTATACAATGCAGCCTTCGTTAATAATGCAGCTGGACACCTTGGCTCCCGGTGCAACATATTGTGCCGGCTGATTCGGATTACGGGTGAAGATTCTCCAGCTGGTATCATTCAGGTTCAGCGGAGGAGTGTCACTAAGGAGATCCATATTCGCTTCCCACAGGCTGTCTACAGTACCGACATCTCTCCAGTAGCCTTCGAAAGGATAAGCATACAGGGACTCTCCGTCATTCAGCATCAGCGGAATGATGTCCTTCCCGAAGTCATGGGACGAGCCGGCGTTCTCCCCGTCCTCAAGCAGATGCTTGCGAAGAACATCCCATTTAAAAATATATACACCCATAGAAGCAAGTGTGCTCTTAGGTTTGGCAGGCTTCTCATCAAACTCGTAAATCTTGAGATCGTCTTCCGTATTCAGTATGCCGAAGCGGCTCGCTTCCTCCAAGGGCACGTCAATGACCGAGATGGTGCAGTCGGCGTTCTTAGATTTGTGGTACTGCAGCATAGCATGATAATCCATCTTGTAAATATGGTCACCGGACAGAATCAGTACATGCTCCGGATCAAATTGATCAACAAACTTAAGATTGCGGTAAATCGCATCAGCCGTGCCCCGGTACCAGCTGCTTCCATTCTCCCGTTCATGCGGCGGCAATACAAACACCCCGCCGTCCTTGCGGTTCAAATCCCAGTCACTGCCGACTCCAATATACGAATGCAGCACCAGCGGTTCATACTGTGTCAGTACACCCACTGTGTCGATACCTGAATTCGAGCAATTACTTAAAGGAAAGTCGATAATGCGGTAGGTTCCTCCGAAATAAACAGCCGGTTTGGCAATCGATTTGGTTAATCCCTTCAATCTTTTTCCTTGGCCTCCCGCCAATAGCATGGCTACCATCTCTTTTTTCTTCATGGAAGAGCCTCCTTGACTTATGGGTAATGAAGCATGTAATAAATAGGTTGAATGATTGGTGCGGTGTAGTGTAGATCCCACCTTGAAACCCAAAAAGAATTGAAGCGGAAAGAAGCAAACCATAAGAAATGCGTGTGACAGGAATGAATAAGATTTAAAACGGGGGAGGAAACAGAGAATCGGGACAAGCTACCGGTTTAGCAGAAAAAAACGCTCAAAACCGGGATTGTATCCTTATTGTAAAGTGTTCTCTACCCGCCGTCAAAACCCTTTATTGTCCGCTTCAAAAACTTTTAATTTCTAACTATAATCCTTATTAATAACATTAATATTTCCGTATAATTAGTTTAACCATTATGATTAACCATGAACGACAATTCTGAATCCAATCTTTGGCTCCAATGACCTATTTTCAGCAAACGTTCAACGGATAGCGTCATACTATGGACACTATAATCACTGAATATGGAGGAAATGCTAATGAAAGCAGCGCAAGGCGTCCGATTGCTCCTGGTGGATGATGAGCCTCATATCCTCCAGTTTCTTGAACTGGGATTAATGAACGAAGGATTTGAAGTACAGACTGCGCCGGATGGTGCAGGTGCAATCGCTGCAGCCGCAGAGTTCAAGCCGCATGTCGTGATTCTCGATGTCATGATGCCCGGCATGGACGGCTTCGAGGTCGTCCGCTATCTCCGTTCAGAGGAAACGGAGGTGGCTGTGATCATGCTTACCGCCAAGGATGAAGTGGATGACCGGGTTAAAGGCCTGTCTATCGGTGCGGATGATTATATGGTCAAGCCCTTCAGCTTCGACGAGCTGCTGGCCAGGATTCAGGCCCGCCTGCGCAACCAGTTCCCGGGACTGCTCGGCGAGGTGCGCTGCGGCCCCTTCCGGATTGACGGCCGGCGCAAGGAAATCCGCCACAAGGAGGAGGTGCTGGAGCTCTCGCCCACAGAATATGAGCTGCTGCAATATCTGGTTATTAACCACGGGCTGGTGCTGAGTAAACCCATGATTCTGGACAAGGTGTGGGGATATGATTTCGGCGGTGAGGAAAACATCGTTGAGGTCTACATCCGTTCCCTCCGGGAGAAGCTTGGTGACAAGGATCACCGGATTATCCGCACCCTGCGCGGCGCGGGATACCGGGTGGACCTTGTATGATTGCCCGGACCCGGGGCTTCTTCAGCAAACTGCAGGCACCGCGATCCCTCCGCAAACAGCTGCTGGCCACCTCGCTGTTAATCCTGTCCGTATTGCTGATTCTGATCGGGGTACTCCAGTATGCTCTGATGCGGAATTTCATTTACAGCAACCGCGCGGAAGCTATGGAAACCCAGATGCGCTCCGTACCGCGCGAATTCTATTACATTAATCTTAATAATCCTGCGGGAAATGCAGCAGATCTAAACGACAGTGCGGGGGGCAATTTTCCTGGCGGAGCTGTAAGCGGAACAATAAGCCCGGGTAACCCTCTCCAAAGCGGGAATCCTGGCGGGGCTGACAGCGCCGGGAATAACGCCAACTTGGGCCCTGGCAACAAGCGGTTCTACGCAGACCGCCGCCCGCTGCTGCTTGATGCCCATACTACGATAGCCATATACAGCTCAGACGGCACCTTCAAGGATCTGCAGGAAGAAACCCTGTCTGCTTCAGCAGCACCAAGAATGAGCAACGGGGAATATAACAGCCTGCTGAAGCAGGCATCCGATAAGGCTACCGGGAAATACAGGCTGATTACGGCAGCAGACGGCAACGAGCATCTGGCTGTCTTCATGAACCTCGGCAGACCGGGTACTACTAAAATGCTGCTGCAAATGAGCGTGGAAACCGGGCCGCTGAGAGATGTAATTATGCAGCAGCTGCTTATTTTTGGCGCGTTATCGGTAGTCGCACTGCTGGCCGGACTGTTCCTGTACCTGCCCGCACTGCGCAAAACGCTGATTCCCTTGTCCAATATGGGGGAATCCGCCCAAAGCATCGACGCCGGCAATCTCGATGTGCGCTTCCCTGTAGAGCAGGGTCAGCTTGAGGTCGACAAGCTCTCCCAGTCCTTCAACGGAATGCTGGAGCGCCTGGAAATTTCTTTTCACAATGAACGTGAGGCCAAAGAACAGATGCGCCGGTTCGCGGCAGATGCCTCCCACGAGCTAAGAACTCCGCTGACCTCAATATACGGGTTCCTGGAGGTACTGCTCCGGGGAGCGGCCGATAACCGGGATCAGCTCTATAGCGCACTCAACAGCATGCATGGAGAGGCCAAACGCATCAACAAACTGGTGGAGGATCTGCTGCTGCTTGCCCGTATGGATGGTGCTCCGCAGCTGCGGGTCAAGAATCTGCTGCTCGGTGAGATGATTGACGAGATGCAGCCGCAGCTGCGGGTACTGGCCGGTAAGCGCGAGGTGAACTTCGATATTTCTTATGGCGTGAGCGGCCCTGTTGATGCTGACAAAATAAAGCAGGTTATTCTTAATCTATTCCATAACGCCGTGCAGCATACGGATGCGGAATCCGGAGCGATACAAGTCTCGCTGCATGCCAGAGGAACAGTGGCTGTTCTGACTGTGAAGGACAACGGCTCCGGTATCGCTGCCGGACATCTCCCGCATGTCTTCGACCGGTTCTACCGCAGTGATTCTTCCCGCACCAGAAAATACGGCGGCTCGGGGCTCGGATTATCCATTACCAAGTCTATCGTGGAGGCGCATCAAGGAGAGATTACTGTAACCAGCACTCCTGGTGAATTCACAATCTTCCAAGTCTCTCTCCCCTGCCTGCCGGATTAGCTAATGACCTGTAATTAACGATATAATAGTTAGCAGAAGAAAGGGCCGCCCTCATAGAATGCTTCATCAAGATCATTCATAGAGGCTAGGCTAGCAAACTTAAGCTTAAGCTTCCGAAGTGAGTTTTGTCGGAAGGATTTCACTGAAGCTAAGCTACTAACAAAACTTTTAGGAGGTTACATCATGTACGAAATCGCTATTATCGGCGCCGGTCCTGCCGGGGCAAGTGCCGCATTGTTCGCCGCCAAGGCGGGCAAAAAAACACTGTTGATCGACAATGACAAAGGCATGACCCGCAGAGGCTGGTATGAGAACTTTTACGGAATCAGCGAAATCGGCGGACCCGACCTTGTGGAGACCGGACATAAGCAGGCCGTGAAATTCGGAGCTGAACTCGTAGCCGAGCAGGCAACCGGACTGAGCGCAAGCGGTGAAGGCTTCGTAATCGAGACCGAGAGCGGCGCTACCTATGAGGCCAAGCATGTTATTCTGGCTACAGGGGTTCTGACTGATCTGGCTGCCAAGGCCGGAGTGGAAACCAAGGATGGCACGGAGCCAAGAATCAAGACGGTTATTGCAGCTACTGCAGAAGGCAAAACGAACATTGACGGCATCTGGGCAGCAGGAACAGTTGCCGGTGTAAGTGTGCACGCAATTATTACTGCCGGAGACGGGGCCAAGGTTGCGGTTAATATTATCAGTGAGCTGAACGGCGCGCGGTATGTTGATCATGACTTGCTAAAGGCTTAATTCACGCAGACTATTAAGAATCCCATTAAACAATGCCTAAACGACCCGCCTTTCATCCATGGATGAGGGGCGGGTCGGATTCTTGAGCCGGGTGCCATAACGGGGCGTTGAGCCTTAGAGGCTTGGGGGTTAACGAGAATGCTCCAGAGTTCAGCCGCAGCAAAAAGCTGCTCGGGCCGATCACGGCTCGCTTGCCGTGATCGGCCCGAGCAGCCTTCAATTATTTGTCAAGATGGGCTACTCTGTGCTTCTGCGTATTTTGCTGCGGTCTGCCGCCGTAGAACTCCTGTACAATGTAAAGCGGACGTCCCTTGGATTCATCATAGATCCGGCCGACATACTCGCCCAGCACGCCCAGCATAATTAGCACAAAGCCGTTAAAGGTTAGTGTAATGCCGATCATCGACGCCCACCCTTTAACGGCCGCGTCCGTAAAGAGCGCCAGGTAGAGCACATACATAAGGTACAAAAAGCCGGATGCGGACAGCAGGGCTCCGAGATAGCCCGCCAGCTTCAGCGGTTTATACGAGAAGGATGTAATACCGTCCAGCGACAGCTTAATCATGCGCTTCAGCGGATATTTGGTTTCTCCGGCCAAACGTTCATCCCGCTCGTATTCGAGCGCCTTCTGGCGAAAGCCCACCCAGCTTACCAGTCCGCGGACAAAACGGTTTTTCTCCGGCAGACGCTTCAGCTCATCGCAGACCTTGCGGTCAATGAGGCGGAAATCGCCGGTATCTACCGGGATAGAGATATCTGTTGAATAACGGAGCACCCGGTAAAAGAGGGCTGCTGTCCACTTTTTGAACAGCGATTCCCCGTTTCGTTTGATGCGTTTGGCGTATACGACCTCATAGCCTTTTTTCCATTCGGCAATCATATCGAGGATCAGTTCGGGCGGGTCCTGCAGATCCGCATCAATAATGACAACGGCATCGCCCAGGGAGTAATCCATACCTGCAGTGATGGCGATCTGGTGGCCGAAATTACGGGACAAATCAATCAGCTTGACACTTTCATCCCAATAGCTGTACTCCTCGATCATCTGCGCACAGTTGTCTGTACTTCCGTCATTGACGAAGAGCAGCTCATAGGACTCACCAGTAGCTCCCATCACTTTCTTGATCCGCCGGTACGTCTCCTGAATCACTTCCTCTTCATTGAACATCGGTATAATTATGGAATAGCGTACTTTGGTGCTCATGGGCAGCTCCTCCTCAAATGATGTAGTAACTTAATTAAGGGTTACTTCGTATAATGTTCCGCCATTGCCGCCAGTCTGTGTTCCCTGCCAGTCTGCGGAAGGAACCTCAGTCCCGTTATCAGTGATCCAGGAAGTAATTTCAGAGCTGCCGCCTCCGCGTCCTCCGCCCATACCGCCGCTGGATACCAGGAAGTACTTCACTTGACCGCTCTCCACCAATGCCTTCAGTGAATCTGTTGTATACGGTACATCCGAGGCGTTGAATCCGTTAAGGATAACCACTGACTCGCCTTCGTCGATAATATAAGCACCAGCTGTTCCATAATCCATCGCTGCGAACAGGTATTTCTCACCGGTGTTATGTTCCTTGAGATAAGCCAGCAGATTCTCATTAATTCCTGTAGCACTATTCCTGCCGCCCATACCGCCAAAGCCGCTGCTGTCCGGGCCGGCTGCCGGAGTCATGCTGTTATTGCCGTATATGATCGGTGTAAACGCCCAGTAGAGCGGGCCAATCAGCAGCACGAGAAGTCCTGTTACAGCCGCGGCATGCACCAGAGACTGCTTAACTACGGTGCCGTTCAGCATCCGCAGGATCACCAGCAGTACCGATACTGCAACGCCCGCTGCCAGAACACCGGTAGACCAGCCGCTGCCGATGGTATCGTCATAAGGATGTATGATATACACCTCAAGTACCGTGGTAGCAAGTACCGCTGCGGGAAGCAGCCAGGACAGCCAGGTCGCACGTTCCTTGTAATAGCTCCAGAGCTGCGACCAGCCTGCACCTGCCAGCGCCGCAACCGGCGGAGCCATCATGATCAGATAGTATTGGTGGAAGAATCCTGCGATACTGAAGAATCCCATCACCGGCACCAGCCAGGCGAGCCAGAACAAGGCCTCCTTATGCTTCCGGGTGAAGTTCTTGCGGCGAAGGCTGGCAAAAATTCCGATGCAGCCAAACAACACGAACGGCAGCAGCCAGCTGGCTTGACCGGATAATTCGGATTGGAACAACCGCAGCGGGCCGGCTGTACCTGTGTTGAACATCCCGCCTCCGCCATTCATTCCGCCTGGGCCGCCTGGGCCGCCTTGACCGCCGGCACCGCCGTCAAACCCGGGACCGCCTCCTTCAAACCCTCTTCCGCCACCTTGTCCCTGCATTCCGCCATCCTGTCCGGCAGCCGGCTCCCGGCTTCCGTCGCCTTGGCCTGGGGCGGCTCCATTGTTGCCACGGCCCTGATCATCCCCGGCCGCAGAATCCTGGCTCTGCACCTGTTCTTGCCCGGCAGCAGCCCACGAACCGCCGGCTCCATTCATTGCCGGCATTTCACCGCCAAATCCAGGCATCTCCCCATTCATTGCTGGCATTCCGCCACCGCCAGTCCCTCGGTCACCGGTCAAACGGGAAACACCGTTATATCCAAAGGCCAGATTGAGTACAGAGTTGGTTCCGCTGCTTCCGATATAAGGACGTTTGTCCGCAGGAATGGAATCTACGACTACTGCCCATGAGAGCGAAACGGCCAGCAGCACTGCGGTGCAGGCTGCCAAAGTGCCTGTTTTCTTCTTCCAGTTGACCTTGGCCGCCAAGATATAGAACAGATAGAATGCCGGAACGACCATATAAGCCTGCAGCATCTTCTCATTGAAGGCTACACCAATCAGCCCGAATGCAGCGAGCAAGCTGCCCATCCTGTGCATTCTGATGCCTCTGAACAGAAACCATGCCCCCAGCAGCAAAGTAAACACCAGCAGCGCGTCAATATTGTTCGTGCGGCTTACCGCCGCTGCTACCGGTGTAGCCGCCATAGCCAGCGCCGCGAGCCGTGCCGCTGCCCGGCCGAAGGTAGGCTTCACAAGCAGATAGACAATGAATACAGAGCCTACACCGCCCAGTGCCTGCGGCAGTATGACACTCCAGCCATGCAGGCCAAAGATCAGCGCGCTTAATGTCTGCAGCCAGAACGTTACCGGCGGCTTATCGACAGTCACTGACCCTGCCGAGTCAAGGGAGGCGAAGAAGAAATTATGGAAGCTCTGCAGCATGCTCCCTACTGCGGTAGTGTAGTACGTATTGACATATTGATCATTCCAGATTCCATACCCGTACAGAACCGCCGCCAGCAGCAGAATACCCAGCAATACAACGTCTGAACCCAGCCTTTTCAGTAATTTCATTGATTCATCCACTCCCATCCGTTCTTCTTGACATCCGGTAAGACGCCTTGTTGACCGGCCTTATCTTTGTATAGGTGTATTATTGCATCCTTACCTTAACTCATAATGAAATCAGGCTGAATGTTTGCTGAAACACTGGCCTAATACAAATGAACGGCAAACAGCCCCGCTTCGCCGTCCATGCTTCAGGAGCGGCACCGTAATAACGGAAGCGGGGTTATAAAATAAAGCACAAAGTGCGAAATCCTCAAGCTACGGCTTGCGGGCCAATGCTGTCACCTTACCAAGGGTATTCCAGTTGCGTGCGGTGAGGGTTGTGCCCAGCAGTCTGTCGAACTGTACTTTGAAGAGCGGCGATTCACTTACACTCACCTCATAGTAGGTGTACATTTCTTTACCGACCACCCGCACCCTGTCCGCTCCATCCTCATAGGGACGAATCATCTCCAGCGCCTCAGCCGAAGGCTCAGCGTCCAGAAACGAAACGTACAGACGTTTGAATTCCTCCGGCTCCGTCAGCGGGAACGGATTGCCGGCAATGACCGCTTCCAGTTCCTCCAGGGAACGGATGATCACGGGCACCCCGAATCCGAAGGTCTCCTGAATGCGCTGGCTGATCACCTCAGAGAGCCGGATGGCGGAAGACTCTTCACTCTCAAATACAACATTTCCGCTCTGGATATAAGTCCGTACATTCTCATACTGGAGCTCTGCGAACATTGCCTTAAGCTCCTGCATTTTGATCAACTTGTTGCCGCCGACATTAATCCCGCGCAGCAGTGCAATGTATGTACTCATAAGCGTACCTGCTTTCTGTTGAAGATTATTGGGCGGGCGGCAGTGCTCTCAGGCGTTTGCGGATTTCGCGGACCAGCTGCTCCTTCTCAGGTACCGGAAGCCACTCTACCAGCCGTGCGGCCGCTACCGGCAGTATCCAAGCTTCAATGTCTGCCAGGGATAGCCCTGATAGTCTCACATATTCACGGGTATATTGACTCGTCATCCGCTTTCTGGCGAAGCCTAAGAACATTTTGGTGAACAAAGAGGCATGTTTAGGCATGGCACCTATACTGAACATGACTACGGACCGCGCAGCATCTGCCGCAGGATTTCCCGAAACGGCAGTCATCCAGTCAATGACCCACAGCTGCCCGTCCATCAGCACATTGTCCGGATGGAAATCCCCATGACAAAGCTTGTTCCCGTCCGGAAGCAGCTCCAGCTGAGATAGAATAGGTGCCTTCTCTTCCATATTAAGCATAGGTGCAGCAATAACATTCTGCTTCAGCCGCTGTTTCTGTTCTCCAGCTTCACCCGGGCCTGCAAGCTGATGGAGGCTGTAATGAAGAGCCGCCATCTGCCTCGCGTAGCTGGAGATTAGCCTTGGTTTGGCACCCATCAGCTTCAGCAGCGAAGGACCATGGATCTGCTGGAACACAATTCCCTTCCTGCCCTCTTCCGCAACAAGCTCAACCGGCTGCGGGGTACGCACTCCCTGTTCAAAGACATATGTACTGATGTCGTATTCCCAGTCCACATGATGCTCCGGAACCTCATCCAGGTAGAGCTTAAGAATCCTTCCTTCGCCATACTCCATGACTTCCGCAGTCCGGCCTTTTCCAATTATTTTCCCCAGCATCCCGCTCTTCCTTTCCTCTAGTCCAGATTGATCCGGGTATAATGCTCCACTACCGGGAAAGGGCTGTAGTAATGATGCAGCAGCGCTTTCCACTCCTGATACTGGGCCGATTCTCTGAATCCCACCGTGTGATCCTCCAGGCTGCGCCATCTGACAATCAGCAGATATTTATGGTCATCCTCCATACAGTGCTGGAGCTCATGCCCCAAATAACCATCAATCGAGGCAATCAGCGGAGAGGCCTCCTTGAAGCTCTGTTCAAACTGCCGGGTCAGTCCCGGCTTCACCTGCAGCATTGCCGCTTCTGTAATCATGTTTTTATCTCTCCCTTAAAGTGAATCGCGGAAAAACTCATGATAGAAATTAATAATGACCAGCAGTACGGCCAGCGATTCATTGACACTGCCCACTTCCAGAGAATGGTTAGCGTCATCAATTCTGTACACCCGTACCTGCTTCAAGCCGCTGAGCTCGGTGGAATGCTGCTCGGTGAACATCGGGTCACTCCCGCCGTAAATAACGCTGCCCCGGCTCTGCTTAATGTAAGGGATACTTTCAGCTACCGGAGTAAGGAACAGCTGGGATATCTTCTCCCCCATTCCCGTCTCTGAAGCCACCTTACCGGCGATAACGGTCCCCATGCTCTTGCTGATGAACAGCAGCTGCTCATACTCCGGAAGCGAAGCAAGTGCCACCTTGCATTCTTCTGCGACAATATCGATCTCTTCACGTTTGAAGGCCATCCGTGCACTTTGGTATCCATATTCCAGCAGCAGCAGATCACAGCCGTATTCACGGGCCAGCTTGCCTGCATATTCCAGCAGGGGCCGCTCGGCAGAATAATTCTGTCCCGGAAATACCACGACCAGCGCTTTGGAGCCTTGCACAACATACTTATGTCTGACCTCCCTGCCCCAATGCGAGGACATTACGATGCTGGACACACTCATCTATTCTCACGCCTTTCGTTAACCTGTTGTATAGAGGCGGTCGCTTCCGCTCCTGCAGTTCCAAAATCCCCCTCTGATTCTCAAACGTTAGTCTCTGCCTCTCATTATAGCTAAATTCTAAATCATTGGACATTAAATAGCCCCACAATGTGGGACTAAGGGTAATAACGCCTAAGTTAAGTATCTTATCTCAAAACGTGTTAAACGTTGTTCTTCAGCGCTTGCGGGCTACTGCTGCCGGGAAGCCGCAAGCCTGCGCCCCTTTCCCCGGGAGAGAATCTCCGCAGTAATCCATAGAATTACAGGAATAACTACCTGGAACGGGAGTGCGTATATCTTATAGATATGATACGCAAAATACTGCATATCCATAATATCCGTGTAAATGAAATCGGATAGATAGACCATGATAAGTCCCATCTGCAGCACCACCGACCGGTAGCTCTTCAATTTGAAAACTCTGGCCAAGCCAATACAGGTGACGTACAGGCAAAGACTGACTTTAATGAACATCGTGGTTACAAATACTATGGCCCCCGAGCCCTCAATTCTGGTCAGGAAATCGCCAATGTTAATTCTGCTGATAGCCACATACGAGGGAAAATACAGACTTGACATAATATCAGGACCCAGCACCAGTAAATTACGGAAAGTAATTATAATTATAGTTATTCCCGCAATCAGTGTTCCGCTTACAAGCACCCGTCTGGCGGAGCCTTTGGCAGGCAGCACATTGAAGGCGCCCAGAAAGACCACAATCTCGGCAAATGGAAACGTAAATGCTCCTGCTGCATCTCCAAAGACAGGCCTCCATCCGCGGTCCAGCAGCGGCAAAAGATGATGGAACTCAAATTTAGGAACCGAAAGGAACTGGATCAGTATAATCACCATGTAACTAAACAGCAGCAGGAATTTAGCGCTTCTGCCGATCACCTCTATTCCTGCAATGACTACCCAGACGCATAGCAGTCCGATCATTAGCATAGGAGCGATCATCGGCGTTGAGGTTAAGGCAACCGTCTTGCTGAATTCCCCGAAATTCCGCAGCACAAGCGCCCCCAGATGCAGCGCGTAGAAGATGTACAGGCAGGAACCCAGCCGGCCAACAATAGGACCGAATACTTCGATCAGCATATCAAACAGATTCTTACCCGGAAACAGGACATGAAGCCTCGCGTAGATGAGCATGAGCGGCACAGCCAGTATTATGGCTATAATCAGGGCAATCCAGCTGCTGCTGCCGGACTGCCCGGCCACGCCCATGAATAATGAACTACCCATAATAAACTGTACGGTTATGCTAATGGCCTGGCCCGCTGGTATGATCTCTTTGCTCATGTGATCTCCTCCTTCTGGAGCGTGCTTCAGTACAGTTTTTTTATCAGATTTACGATAACCGGTGATGGACTGGGGATCTCCCAATGCATCGCGAGCGCGAAGGCCAGAGAGAAGGATATCAGGCACAGCACGGAGCATACGTAGAAATCACGTTTCATCCCCCGCTTTAGCAGCCCGTAAGGGTCAAGTACAGCAATAACCGAATAGATGACTATAAGGTAGATAGCCATGGCTAATCCCCCCGCTTGATGGCCCGCTTGGTTTTGGCACTGCTCTCTATGGTAACTTTTGAACGGACTGTCACATCCACCTGGACGAACTCTTCCGGCCATTGCCCCTTAATCTCAGCCCATAATTTGGGATGATACGCATGTATCACTTCACCAAAGCCAAAGATATCGGCCCCGTACTCCTGCTGCACCTTGTGGATTACAGCGAGGATATTCGTCTGAAGCTGCTCACTAGCCCTCGCTTCAATATCCTGGGTCGTCTCATCCTTCTGGAAGCCTTCATGTGTCATCACTTCATCCAGCCCCACTTGGGTATCTGTATGAATTTGCATCAGCACCTTACCCTCGACGATTCTAGGCTTCAGCTTGGTCCGGCTTCCTAAGATCTCCAGAGAGTACGAAGGGATTCCGTCTTTATTACCCACCTCCAGCACTCCTCCTTGTATCTTATTCTTTACAAACAGTGCGCTCTTCGTCTCATCACCGTTCAGACTTCCTACCATTCTATCCTTCTTGAATATGGCGGTGCCGTCCACGCGTTCGGTCTTCTTCCCGTTCTCATCATGAATGCTGATAATGGGAGCTATGGCGCTTTTGCCCACTGTCTCTAACTTATCAATGAAATCCCATATTTCTACAACGGGTGCTGAGCCGACATGCTTCTCGTCCCGCATCATCTGGGCCAATTCAAACGACAGCACGGTCTGCGTCGCTTTATTCAAATCCAGCACCTCATGTGCTGTTTTCTCGCCCGAGACAAATATGAATACATCTGACCGGGTTTCCGTATCTCTGCTGTACCAGTCCAACGCTTTAATTAGGCCGTCTCGGGCAATCTCTTTACTGACGATAATGCTCTTCGAATGGCTCCAGAATAGCTTCTTGCCAGTCAAGGAAATCATATTGCGGACAATTTCGAACATGGTATCACCGCTGAGACTTAACATCCTGAATCCGGACTGATTCCTGTCCTTTCCGCCAGTGGTATCAACTATCTCTGCTGTAAGCTGCAGCTTCCCGTCCTCCTTGTTCTTGTCAATCGCTACTCCAGCTACAATGGCCATATCATCAACCTCAGTATAATTCCAGCACCCGGTGATGCTCAGCAGCAGCAGCAGCGAGATCTGAACAGACAGCATTCTGCGCAAAATCCTCATGACCGCTTTGCCGGCTTCTTGGATGGCTGCCGCCTCATATTGCGCGCTCCAATCATTGCGGGACGCAGGTACATATCCCACCATGGCGCCCGAATGGCTGTATCCTTAATATCCTGCGGACGGATGGAGCCTACTCCGAGCATGTAGGGAACCCCGAAGGAGCGCATGCTCATCAGGTGAATCACCAGGCCGAGCAGGCCGAAGTAATATCCGTATATCCCCAGGAAAAAGGTCACCAGAAGCAGTCCCAGCCTGACAATAATTAGCGGTCCGGTCAGCCGCGGATTGAGCAGTGTCGTGATTCCCGTTAATCCCACGACAATAACCATCGGTGCACTGACAATTCGCGCATCAACAGCAGCCTGACCCAGAACCAGTGCTCCTACGATACTGACAGCCTGGCCAATGGAGGTTGGAATACGGGCTCCCGCTTCCCGCAGTACCTCGAAGATTGTAAGCATAATTATCGCCTCAACTATCGTAGGGAAAGGCACTGACATCCTGGCATTGGCAATGCTTAACAGCAGCTGCGTCGGAACCATCTCCTGAGCATAGGTAACCAGTGCAACATACCCGGCGGGTATGCTGACCGACATGAAGGCTCCAAGTACTCTAAGCAGCCGGTTAAAGGAGGCAAAATAATAATTAATATAATAATCCTCGCTGGCCTGAAAATTCTCCACAAACACATACGGCAGTGTTAATACAAAGGAAGTCCCCTCAATGAGAAGAGCAATTCTTCCCTCCATAATCTTGCCAACTACAGAGTCCGGCCGTTCAGTACTGCCGATCAGCTCGAAGGGTGAATAGGGTTCGTCGCGGATAAGCTCGGCAAGATAGCCTGTATCCAATAAATGGTCAATCTCCACACGCTCCAGACGTGTATAGAGCTCCTTAAGAATGTCGGGGGAGGCCAAACTTTCCATGTAGCAGATGCAGGTCTGTGTCTTGCTGCGTGTTCCGATATTGGTGAAGACAAATTTCAAATCAGAGTTCTGCACTCTGCGGCGGATAAGGGTAAGATTAACGAGCAGCGATTCGGTAAAGCCTTCTCTGGGACCTCGCACCGCTTTTTCCGTCTCAGGCTCTGCTATTGAGCGTGTCTCCCACCCTTGGGCATTGATATTGAGCGCCCCGGCATAGCCGTCTAAGAGAAATACGGTCTTCCCGCTCACTACTGCACCGACCAGTTCTTCCAGCTCCGTAGAGACCATAATGTCACTGATATTGATAACTTCCATACGGATTTTCTCCATCAGCTCGGCAGGATTTCCACTCTCTTTCTCTGAGAATTCATAGTTCATCACCGGCTTAGTAATCCCATTCTGAATAAGATCCCGGTCAATCATTCCCTCCACGTAGATTAAACCGCAGCGGACCGGTACGCCGTGTTTATTCTCAATGACCCGGACCCTCAGGGTGCCGTCGTTGTTAAATATCCTCCGGAACAGCGCTATCGTATCATCCAGCGAAGGACTCAGCGGCTGGTAAGAAGATATTTTGCCGGCAGATTCATTATTCATTGCAGCATCCTTACTCTTCACAGCAGTCACCCCTGTCGCATTTCTATTGCTCTGATTATCCCCCGTCTCTCTAACTCCTATTCGCCATAATTATGCTGTAGAGGAAGAACTCAGGCTTAGGCAACGAACAGCAAAAAGCCCCTGTCTGTGCAGACAGAGGCTTGGCAGGGCAGGACCGGGAGAACTATTATCAGGCTATCGCAACTGCTCCATCCCGGCAGATGCTCTATGCAGCGCTTTATGTTATGGTTGTCCTAAGTACATACAGCGGATAGTTCTATTACAGACAAAGGAGCCTGTACATGACACCATTCACCAAAAGAGTGATCACCATTATTCAGTCCATTCCGGAAGGAGCCGTCATGACCTACGGTGGAATCGCCCGCGCGGCCGGAAGTCCCCGGGGAGCCAGGCAGGTAGTGCGCATTCTGCACTCCATGAGCAGGAAGTATAAGCTGCCGTGGCATAGGGTCATCAATTCCAAAGGAATGATCTCGCTTACCGAAGACGAATCCGGCTCACTGCAGCAGCTGTATCTGCTGGGTGAAGGGATTGTTATTGACGAGCGAGGAGTGATTGACCTTGCACGTTATCAGTATCACCCAGGACCCGGGCTGGAACTGGAACTAGATCCGGAGCAAGATTCCAACCTTTACGCTGAAGATCATCTTCTGCCGCCCTTCGAATAAGCTTTGCCGCTCCCGCTGGCAAGACCGTTCAGCAGACAATATAGCGTAGCATAAATCACCAGCAGCACAAAGGCTACGAACAAGCTGAAGAATACAGACTGCTGGTTCAGACTGGTGATCACCAGCTGATACAGCTGATGGCGGTCTGTCAGCACATCCCAGCTGTTCAAGCGGTAGACTCTGCCCAGTAGAACGCCATAACCGCCCATTACGCAGGCAAACAGCACGAAGATCCAGGACAGCACCCCATTGGTCTTGCGGTAGATCACATGCTGGAACTGGTACAGGGAGAAGAATCCGGTCAGCCAGCCGCTCCAGGTGAACAAGAGCAGGGTGGTCAGATCGTACCAGTACCGGTTCTGGATCGTCCCGCCGACGATGTATTTGCTTTTGCGGATGGTTAAATGCACGAGGTCAGTCATAATATAGGGCGCATTCGGGAAAAAGAGCATCCAGGCTATACCGAGCGGCAGAATCAGCAGCCCCCCGATCTTCCGCTTATCCAGCTCATGCGCGGCCATGGAGAAGAAGAACGGCACCCAAGCCAGAAACAGATTCCAGAGCAGAAAAGCATAGAACGTATCCGTCCGCAGCGAAACTACGCGATATACGGCAAGTGTCGCTGCCGTCATTCCAACCAGTAGTATAAATACCTTCGAATAATTCAGTTCCTTCATGAGAGGATAATCTCCTTACCTTGTTATATAGTTCAGCTATGTACACACTTCAATTGTCTTTTCACTCTTCTAATTGTACAAATATGGAACCGCTTAGTCCAACATTGTATGCGGCAGCTATACAAACAGCCCGGACGCGTAAATGTCCGGGCTGGAGCTGTTGCTATTGATGTTATTAATGTTAAGTCTGTATCAGCAGGAAACGGGTTCCGTTATCTACACCCCGCCGCTCAGCTTCCTGGCGACAGCCGGAGTACGCCCTTTGAAGGCTGCGCTGCGCGGGTAGGCCTCATCAAGCCCTGAGAATGCACTGCATTCTCTGAAGGCAGCATGCTTGCAGCCCAGGCAACGGCTGTAATCAATGCTTCCCAGCGCTTCATTGATCGCTTCCCCTGTATGATCATAGAACTGGGCAGCCCCGATTCTGTCATACAGACCTGTCTTCTTCAGCAGATCCAGCGGCTGGCTCTGGATACCGGAGATCATCAGTCTTCCGCCATCCGCGTGCAGCTGCTTCACCAGACCGGCCAGATTGGCTTCACCGGTGGTGTCCATTAGCGGCACCTTCCCCATGCGAAGCAGAATGACCTTCGGCTGATCCGGCCCAAGTCCCGGCATGGTACTGTCGAAGCGGTAGGCGGCTCCGAAGAACAGCGGTCCTTCGACATTATAGATTCCGATCTGCGGACAATCGTGGCTGTCCGTCACCATATGTGCCTCAACCTTCACGGAGGAAGGGTCCGGCAGCACTTTGGAGACCATGTGTACTTCTCCCATACGCTTCACGAAGAGTATCACCGCAAGCACCAGCCCCACCTCTACCGCCAGCGTCAGATCCGCAAACACAGTCAGCAGGAAGGTAATGAACAGCACCAGTGAATCCCCCGTCTTCAGCTTAAGCAGGTGAAGGAATTCCTTACGTTCACTCATGTTCCAGGCCACGACCATCAGGATCGGGGCCATCGCGGCCAGCGGAATGCTGGAAGCATAGGGTGCGAATAACAGCAGAATCAGAAACACAACAACGCCGTGAATGATACCGGAGAGCGGCGAAGCCGCACCGCTGCGGATATTGGTGGCCGTTCTGGCGATCGCTCCGGTCGCTGGTATTCCGCCGAACAACGGCGCAGCAATGTTGGCGATCCCTTGGCCGACCAGCTCGCGGTTGCTGTCATGGCGGCTGCCTGACATGCCATCGGCGACTACTGCGGACAGCAGCGACTCAATGGCGCCCAGCATCGCAATGATGAAGGCCGGGCGGATAAGCAGTCTGATCTTCTCCCAGGTAATGACAGGGAAATGAAAGCTCGGCAGTGTATTGGGGATATCCCCGTAAGCTGAACCGATCGTAGTCACCTTGCCGCTGAAGAATAGAGCAGCAATAATCGTAGCGCACAATAGCCCGATCAGAGAACCGGGCACCTTCGGCGCGAAGCGCATCCCCAGCACTACGACAGCCAGACAAATCGCTGCTGTCAGGATACTGTACAGATTGATTGTCGAGATATGGGCGCCGATCTCTTTCATATTGTCCAGGAAGCTCTCATGCCGCTCCATATCCCTAAGACCCAGAAAGTTGGCAATCTGCCCGCTGAAGATAATAACGGCAATTCCTGCCGTGAACCCGATTGTCACCGGCTTCGGAATGAACTTGATCAGCACCCCGAGCCGCAGAACGCCCATCACCACGAGAATGACCCCAGCCATCATTCCGGCAATCAGCAGATTCTCGTATCCATACTGCATGGCAATAGCGAATAAAATAGGAATAAACGCACCCGTAGGCCCGCCAATCTGAAACTTTGTACCGCCGAATAAGGAAATGAGAATACCGGCTACTATGGTCGTATAAATTCCGTACTCCGGTTTGACACCGGAGGCAATAGCAAATGCCATCCCCAAGGGGATGGCAATCACGCCGACAATCGTCCCTGAAATAATATCCTTACGCAGAGAAGCAATATTATAGCCTTTAAAACGGCCCCACCCTGTCATCATTTAACCTTCTTTTCTTTGAATATCTGATTATTTGAATATAAGACTCACATTACTCCTGCCTGCCGTTCTTGTCAACGGGGTAATCAGCCCCCCGGGAAGCCGGGGTCATTCGCTGCGGATGCCTTCAAGCAGGGAGATGGTGTTTACAAGATGATTGTCGAATATTTGTTTGGCTACAGCCAGAAGGTCTTTGATGAGAGGATCTCTGAGGGCATAAATTACGGTGGTTCCTTCCTTGACACTGGCCACTACGTTCTTGGCACGGAGTACGGCCAACTGCTGGGATACGGCAGAGCCTTCCGAGCCGAGGATCGCCTGCAGCTCATTCACATTCTTCTCGCCTTCACTGAGCAGCTCCAGAATGCGAATCCGCATCGGATGAGCCAGCGCCTTGAAGAATTCCGTCTTAAATTGTTGAATATCGCTGTTCATGGGACTTCTGCTCCTCTTGCTATACTTTCTAATGTATATTATCTTAGCTCATTTAGCTGAAGGTGGCTATGCCGGACAGGAAATAGTTAGTCCGGTATCCGCCCCGCAGGCTCAAAGATTGACAGGGTACAGCATGAGCTCCCCGGTTCTGATCTCCACGAATCCGCCCAGCGCCATCGGTTCACCCAGGCAATCGAACATGATTACATCGCGGCCAAGCCGCAGATACCCGGTGCCGTCCTCCTCAATATTCTCCAGTATACCCGTCAATATGACAACCTTCCCGTCCATACGTATCTCAAAGCGGCCTCCGTGCGCCGGCACAATATCCACCCAGCGCATGAACAGCGAGGGCAGCTCAAATTCAGCCTCGCAGGCCTCCCCGGCAGCCACAGCGGCACCGCGCCAGGTTCCTCTGCCCTCGCCGAATTCGGACGCGAAGAGTACCTCATCCTTCTTCAGGCTTGTCCCAAGTATGTTAATGTTCATCCTCTTTAGCTCCATCTTCATATGTTATACCGCTCATTATACATGACATGGACCAGCAGGCATATCAGGTGTAATTATGCGTCGCCTTGTTCAGATACGTGCTGGGATGCAGCCAGGGGTACTTGAAGAATTCGTGCTTGTCGCTGATTTTACGGGATACCCCAAGATCATAATCTATCATCCGTTTCACCTTGTCTGCGAACGGCTCACTCTTAACCAGCATTCCCATTTCAAAATCGTGGCAGGCACTTCGTTCGTTGATATTATAGGAGCCGTGAAATACAGCCCGCGCTCTGTGGTCATAAGTGATTTTCCAGTGGGAGAAGCGTTCTGTAAAGCTGTAGTCATAGAAGGACACCCCATTGCAGAAAGGAATGTACATATTGCTGCGCACAGCTGCCTTGTTCGTAGGATGATCATTGACCTCAAGCGAATTGCATATCGAGATATGGCAGGAACACTCCGGTCCAACTTCACCGAGCCGGTCCCAGAAATCTTGGTCGATTAGGTAAGGATTCACAATAATTGTCTCTTCGGCGGCATACGTAAGCAAATCCAGATAATACTGCTGAATTAGATTCACCGGATTTCCGGGAAAACTTAGAAAGAGCGTGCATTCTTCCCCGCCGAATTCATAGTTTCCTGCAGGGTGGTAGAACGGCGCTTCCACCTCAAAGTGATCTCCTCCAAGCAGAAGCCACCTGGCGTGAAAAGCCTCATTCAGCGGCCGGGCAGCCTCCCCTTGAATCCGGAAACAGCCGTCATGCCACTCCTCTTCCCTGGAGGGAATCCCAAGCGGTCGTCCGTCTATCTGTTCAGTTGCCGATTCCTGGATAGGCGTCGCAAAAGTATATTGGTCACCGATATTCAGACTGCCTATAACGGAGGTTATCCCGTCAATGACCATAAATTTACGGTGGTCGATCACATTCAGCCCGGTAATTATCACATCCTCCTGTACCTTGTCCTGCAGAAAGAGGATACTTTCAGGGACGCCCTGAGACTTCAGTTCCTCACGCTTCACTGCCCATTCCGCAGCAGCGTAGCAGGAATGAAATGTATCTTTCAGCCGGGCTCCTGCCTGCTCAAGAACTTCTGCAATCTCAGAGAAACTTCCTACTTCAAGATTACTTCCGTATCCCATGGCGGTGACGGTGTAATTCACCAGCATCCGGACTTCTACTCCCCGCTGAAGCGCATAAAGCAGCTCCGAAGCGATCAGATTTCCCGAATGGTCATTGAAGAACAGCATCACGGACAGATGGATATAGCGCTGTGCATTGCGAATCTCTTCCAGCAGCATCTCCAGGCACTGCGGCCCGTTCACATAAGGATCTACCCGGTTATGCCGGGTAGTCTGCGGCGCCAGCGCTCTAAGCTTGCCGGAATCGAGGCCGGACACGGCTGATGCGAGCTGTTCAAGCAGCTCCGGGCTGAATCCGGGAAGCTCCTCCAGCTGCCGGACATCGGTGATCACACCCCCATGCTGTGCCTGCCGGTAAGCGCGGACAACCGCACTGTCCAGAATAGGCTCAATAATAGAATCGGCGGCGTCCGTGTTCTTAGCGATAGTTCTTAATGAGCCGCCGGATATCCGGTAATTCACGTAATCCGCGAGATCCTGCCGAAGCCGTTCATCCCACTGCGCTGCAGGTAATTGCGGCAGTTGCTTGTTCCTATGTATATTTCCCATTCGATCCCCTCATCCCTTTCATCCCCCACTCTCTTCAGGTCCTGCCTGCGCGTTACAGCGCGTGTAAGGGTAAGCTTAGTTACCCGGCACGCCTGTTTTATAAACGTTCTGCTTCTTAGCAATGTTTTCTTCCAAATCCTGCTGCGGATGCAAAATGGGAAACCCCGGCAGCCGTTAGGACTGCCGGGGTTTCCCAGGGGGGATATTAGCTAGCTTAGGAGAGCTACAGAACTATAGCCCGGAGGGCATGCTCCCCCTCTTCAAGCCGGAATTATTTGCTCAATTCTTCAGCGTTATACAGCTTAACATCGAGCGGTGCAGTCAGGAATTCTCCTGCTTTGGCGGCGAAGCCGGTGAAGTGCGGGCTTGTATTATGGGCGGCTACAGCCGCCTGGTCACGCCAGATCTCGACCATAATGTAGGTATTTCCGCCAGCTGTATGCTTATACAATTCATAAGAGATGTTGCCTTCTTCTTCGTGGGTTGCGGCAACCAGGGTCTTCGCGACTTCAAGGAACTCCTGCTCCCGTGCGGGATTTACCTGAAGCAATGCATGGGTAATAATCATCTAGTATTCCTCCTAAGTTTCTTGAATATTAGCTTACACGGCCAGCACTATCCAATGTTTATTTCCACTGGGCAACGGTGTTAACCGGTAGACGGACGGATGCATAGCCTTCTTCAACCGCTTTCCCGACCGAAATCAGCATAACTGGAATATAACGTTCTTTGTCCATATCAAACAATTCCGCAATCTGATCCTTCTCGAAGCCGCCGATCGCGTTCGTGTCATAGCCGTGGGCGCGGGCTGCCAGCATCAATTGCATCGAGACCAGACCCGCATCAATCATTACCGTTTCTCTGTTCACGTCCGCAGGCAGCTTCGCGAAGTGGGCACCCAGGGCAGCCAGCTGTCTTTCTTTTACCTCAGCAGGCATCAGCCCGCGTTCTACCGCAGTCCCGTAGATTTCTTCAGCATAATCGAAGTTGTTCAGATCACCGAATACGGCAATCATTGCTGCGGAGGTTTCTACCTGAAGCTGATTGAATTTGGCAATGGTGGCCAGCTTGGCTTTGGCTTCCGGGCTTTCGATGATAAGGAAACGCCAAGGCTGCATATTCACGGAGGAAGGGGCCAGAGTCGCTTCAGTAAGGATTTCTGTCATTTCCTCTTTGCTGATTTTGACGGAGGTATCGTATTTGCGGATTGAGCGGCGTCCTGTAATAATGCTTGTGAAATCATTGTTTCTGGTTGCGTTCATGAATAATTAACTCCTTTATGGTTTGATTATAGGTGACGGCTACAGTAGATTAATATTATATTGCAGCCGGGTAAGCATCTCTGCGAGTACGGTACGTTCCTGTTCATTGAACCCGGTAAGCAGTTCGCTGATGAAGCGGGTCTTCTCTTCCCGGTAGGAATTAATATGTTCCCGGCCGTGATCGGTCAGGGAGACGAGGGTGACCCTGTTATCGGCAGGATTATTCCGGCGGGCAATCATTCCGCTGTCTTCAAGTCCTCTCAAGTGGCGGGTGACCGCTGCGGCATCGATATCGAGTGTCTTTTGCAGCGAAATCTGGCTGATCTCGGAGACTCGAAACAATTCCTGGAGAAGGCGGAACCGGGTGGGTGTAATGCCAGCACAGCGCTCGAATTTCGGGCTGATTCCCTTATGCAGCGCCTGCAGCAGCTCAAAGATCGTATCTTCATCGGGCAGATGTTCTGTCAAAATTAACCCCCTTACGCAAATATATTGTGCAAAATCTTTTTGACAAAGATTACTTTACACCGAAATCATTGACCCGTCAACTAATTAAAAAACAGAGGAGACCGCCTTATGAAAATAGCCCTGATTCAGCTCGATATAGCATTCGGCAATCCGGAGGTGAATTATGCTGCGGCAGAACGAAAAATTCGCGAAGCCGCCGCCGGCAACGCGGACTGCATAATCCTTCCCGAATTGTGGACGACCGGCTACGATCTGACCCGGCTGGATGAGATCGCTGATCACGGGGGCCAGGCTGCCGGGGCACTGATTTCCAGTCTAGCCCTGGAATATGGGATTAATATCATCGCCGGCTCAGTCGCCGTGAGACAGGATACCGGAGTCACCAATAGCATGTTCGTCTTTGACCGTACCGGAGCACTCGCCGGGCAGTACAGCAAGCTGCATCTGTTCAAGCTGATGGATGAGCATCTCTACCTCCAGCCCGGCTCTGCCAAAGGACTGTTCAAGCTGGACGGCACCTTATGCGCCGGATTAATCTGCTATGACATCCGTTTTCCGGAATGGGTCCGTGTTCATATGTCAGAGGGCGCAGAAGTGCTATTCGTCAGTGCAGAATGGCCGCTGCCCCGCTTATCCCACTGGCGGGCGCTGCTGATCAGCCGGGCTATTGAGAACCAGTGCTACGTGGTGGCCTGCAACCGCTCCGGTTCTGATCCGGCCAACATTTTTGGCGGCCATTCCATGATTATTGACCCTTGGGGAGAGATTGTGAGCGAGGCTTCCGGCAGCGAAGAGATTCTCAGCGGCGAGATCAACCTCGCCAGGGTGCAGGAAGTGCGCGGGCACATCCCGGTCTTCTCCGACCGGCGGCCGGAGCTGTATCTGTAGGGCGGGTAAGACGCCCTCTCCCGGGATTCAGGGGCACTTCTGCCCCTCATTTCAGCCAAATGACCACTTCCATCGGATTCAGGGGCACTTCTGCCCCTCATTTCAGCCAAGTGACTGCTTCCCTCGGATTCAGGGGCACTTCTGCCCCTCATTTCCGCCAAGTGACTGCTTCCCTCGGATTCAGGGGCACTTCTGCCCCTCATTTCCGCCAAGTGACTGCTTCCCTCGGATTCAGGGGCACTTCTGCCCCTCATTTCCGACAAGTGACCACTTCCCTCGGATTCAGGGGCACTTCTGCCCCTCATTTCCGCCAAATACCCTCCCACCAACCAACTTAAAGGGATTTCCCCCTCCTCCTCCCCAAGCAGCAAAAAGCGCAGGCGAATTTAGCTCGCCTGCACTCGTCTGCATTTGCCTGCACCCTTCTCGTGTGCACCTGTCTGCACTCTTCAATGGCCGCCCGCTCGCCGCTCTCCACGCTCCCAAGGACTCCCGTTACATTGCCTACTTGCTTCAGCGCGCGTATCGCTCCCGCAGCACATGCGCCGCCTGCAGTACCCGCGGATCGCCGTACTGAAGGCTGTAGCCGGTCTCCTGCTGCAGGCGATCCGCAGGCTTCAGCAGCGTGCCCCGGCGGGCAACCGCCTGCCGGATGCCTGCGGTGAAGACTGCGGCCGAATCCGGGCCGCCAAGCTCCCCGAGCGCGGCGATCGTCTCCGGCTGCACGCGGGGATATTCCAGCGATTCGTCCCCGTCCGCTGCCTGTGCATAGAAGCTGCGGATGAGTTCTCCGCGCGCTTGCCCGGAGCCGGACACGACAACAAACGCGTGGACGAAGTACGCATTGCTCTGTCTCCGCTGGGCAATGCCGCAGAACTTGCGGCCGCCGATAGCCAGGTCGAAGTCACCGGGGCAATACGACCCGGTGACTTCTTCGGCACGGATCAGAGCCGCCGCCTGCGGATGGCTCACAGCTACGGCTTCGGCAATCAGCGAAGCCAGCAGCCGGAAATCATCGTGAAAGTCCAGCTTGCCCGGACGTTTGGGCAGCAGCAGGGACACGCTCACGATCCCAGCATCCAGCGGCACCGCAGCGCCGCCTGAATGCCGGACCGCCGTGCGAATTCCCTGCGCCTCAAGCGCCTGCATCGCCGCTCCTGCACGGGGCAGCCTGCTGTCCCGCAGCCCCAGCGCCACACCGCCCGGGTGGCTCCAAAGATGCAGTACCGGCGGAACCTGTCCGGCTCCGACATCCCGGCACAGCATTTCCTCGAAGGCAAACGGAACCAGCATTTCCTGCCCGGATTCCGTTTCCTCCGTTTCCCCGCTCAAATGCGTGAAGAGCACCATCTCTTCAGGCAGCCTGCCCGCCACTCCATTTTCCAGCACATTATAAGGTTCACTTCTCATTCGGATTGCCTGCGAGTCCCACTGACTACCTCTTTCCCGGATACGGCAGGCCGGACACCGCCCTGATCCCGCAAGTTACGCTGCGTATTCCGCTGTGTTGTAATTACACTTTCTTAATTAATCCTATTGTAACCGATCTGCGTCCTGGCCGCGAAGCCCCCGTAATATAGACTCTGTATTTGAAATGGCGGCTGGAACCCGTTATCCTTAGAGGGTAAGAAGATAATCCCAGCCATAAGAATCGTGTTGAAGCTCATGCTATACACAACCCTTAGGAGTGATGCCGCATGACAACCGAACAACTGACAAAGGACAGGCAAGTAAGCAAGGCCAGACAATGGGAGCAGGCAATGAACAAGCTGTATATCAACTTCCGGGACTACAGCCAAGATGTGCTGAAGGGCTTCGGAGATGAAGATATTCATCAGGCCAGAGTCAACAGCCGCAAGCTTCTGACGCTCCTGTCCATTCTTGATCCGGGCCATTCGGCTACGGAAGAGTTGTACAGCACCTTCAAGCAGGCACAGAAGAAGCTCGGCAAGGTACGGGACGCAGATGTACTGATCGCATCGTTCAAGGAACGGCGCAAGGCCGCCAAAGAGGCGGGCGATGTCAAAACCGCCGAACTGCTCACAGCAGTAATCGAACACCAGAAGGCCAAGCGGAAGATATTCCGCAAGAAGCTGGAGGAAGGGCTCCCGAAGCTGTCCGGCAAAGCTCTTGATGCACAGTGGACCCCTTTTATCGATACACAGCTGGAGCCGCTCGCCGCCAAAAAAGATGCCAATGTGGTCATGCGCGAGCTTGAGGTCGCTTTTGAGCAGAAGAAAAAAGCCTGCAAGACCCTGTTCAAGGGGCCTGAGGCTGAATCGAAGGAAGCCTTCGAAGCTCTTCATGAGCTGCGGATTGCCGCCAAGCATCTGCGCTATACCGCTAACGCGGCCGCTTTTGCGCTGAATCAGAAATTCCATGCCCACGAGGCCATCTACAAGGATATTCAGGAGCAGCTCGGGGTGATTAATGATAAGCGGGTGTGGCTCGAAACACTGAATTCCATTGGACGTGAAGAGCTGGATGTCGGCAAAAAAACATGGGCGGCATTCACCGAAAGTCTGCGCGCAGAGGTACTGGAAGCATTGCACCAGAATGAGGTTGTCCCTGTTGTTCCTGCAGCAGAGAGCACGAAATAACGGCATTATATATATTTCCGGTAAATACAAAGGCAGAACGCTGCATGATCCTCATGCGGCATCCTGCCTTAATTCTTGGGCTGCGGGTGCCAGGAAACGCTGCCTGGGAAGAATCGCGGGCCTGTGCTCCACGATATCGGCGGCAAAGCGGCGCTACCGCCCCTCCCCGTTACAATACCTTAAAGAGTGCCGCGTACCACTCCGGCAACTTTGTTCAACACACCCTGATATACGGATTTTGGCCGCAGGCCGACCAGCTTCTCCACAGGTTGACCTCCGCTGTATACGATCACTGTCGGCATGCTCATTACACCGGCTTCCGATGCAAGCTCCGGCAGTTCATCACAGTCCACCTTAATCATACTTACGTCATCCCCGTATTCGGCATTCAGCTCTTCCAGAATCGGCAGCAGGGTTCTGCAGGGCGGACACCAGGACGCACCGTAATCCACCAGCACGGTTCCGCCGGCCTTCAGCTGTTCACGTACAGCTCCGGCGTTATCGGCAATTATCATAGCCATCTTAAGCCCTCCTTCAAAATTTAACATTCATTATTCACAGAAACAACTTCAATCGATCCGCCTTATTCCGCTTCATTCTGCTGCTCTTGCAGAATTGAAGCCATCCGCTCCTGCAGGTTCAGCTTGATCTGATTCAGCTCAATCAGCTGACGTTCAATCTCTTCCAGCTTGCTGCGGTACAGCGGCATCACTTCTGCACAGAACGCCTCTTTATTCTTCAGAACACAGTGCAGGAATCCGGCAATCTCTTCTGTCGACAAGCCAAGATTCAAATACAGCTTAATTGTCTCCACCGTATCCACGGCAAGCGGAGAGTATTCACGGTACCCGTTGTCCTGGCGCAGCGGTTTGATCAGTCCCTGACGCTCATAATATCGCAATGAACGGACGCTTACGCCCGTAAGTGTGGCTAATTCACCTATTTTCATGGTATTCTCCCCGGGGTTCATGAGAAATGGTCTGCCCTCAGTATAAACCCTGACACTAGTGTCAGGGTCAAGGTGTTTTTTTAGAATAAACAAAAGAAACCAGCCTAAGCATAACTTAAGCTGGTCGCCACATTATCTTACAGCAGTCCGGCTGCCCATAACCCGCCTCTGCGGATCATCCGGCGGAACGGCTCTACCGAGAAGGAAGGCAGATGATGGCCGGGCATCAGGTAGACTACCCGCCCTTGTCCGAATTCATGGCACCAGGCCGCCTGCCGCATCGCCCCTCCATGGGGATATTCTGCGAGAATGGTTGATTCGAAGTATGGCACCTGCTCAAAATAGTACGGCTCATCCTCAATCACAAAGTCATTGATACCCTGCATAATCGGATGCTCCCGGTTGGGAATCGTCATATGAAGCGCGGTATAGTCCGGATGATGGGTGAAATGGGCGCCCAGCATTACGCCGAGCTCCTGATTGCGCTGCAGGGAGATTCCGTTGTGCACTACGAGCAGCCCCCCGCCGCCAGCCACATAAGACAGCAGGGCACCGCTCTGCGCAGCGGATAATTTCTCATCAGAGAATTCAGTATAGGAGACCACCAGCTTGCAGTCCGACAATTGTTCCTTGTTCATCAGCCCGTAATCCTCAGTCGAAGCCACCTGAAATTCCGGTTCCAGCAGCTGCTCAATCTCGCGGTCAACTCCGGCGAACGGATGGTACTTAACCTCGGTATAGCTGCCAAACGCAAGTGCTTTGAAGGAAGTCATTGCATTCACACCTCTCTTGTTACAAAGTTAATCTATAATTTATTAGTCCATTATTTCATATATTGCGCTGCTGTTACCAGGGCCAGTGATTGCCGTCCAGATCGATGTAAACCGGTTCCTCGCCCAGATACTTCTTATGCTCCTGAACAATATTCATGATCTTATAGGCCGACTCCTCCGGAGTTGTCACCGCTTTCAAATCCTTCTCTCCGTATATGCAAGACTGCAACCACCCGGGATGGAAGACCATGACCTGTCCGCCCAGCATACGCAGATGGTTGTGCATCAGCGAGGACTGCATATTCAGCGCCGCCTTCGACATGCAATAGCCGTACATATTAATCCTTTTATTCCGGCTGATACTGCCGGCCTCTGAGGAGATGTTAATAATCAGACGCTGTTTGCTCTGCAGCAGCAATCCCATGAGCGCATTGCTCACTCTGAGCGCACCGAGTGTGTTCACATTATAGAGCTGCGCCATGGCCTCATCATCCATATCCACGAGTATTGTTGCTTTGTCTGCGCGGTGGATAATACCGGCATTGTTGATAATAATATCGATATGGCCCGTACTGCCGGCAATACTCCGTGCTGCTTCCTTCACACTCTCTGCGCTGCCGATATCAAGAGGGACCAGCATCAGCATGTCCTGGTATTGCGCTTGCAAAACTCCCAAAGCCTCCGATTCTGCTAAATACTGGCCAGCAAAAACTGTGTACTTATTCTCCAGAAGAAAGCGTACCATGTAAAACCCGAGCCCGCGGTCAGCACCGGTAACAAAAGCGACCCTTTTCATGAATTGCACACCCCTCATACCTGCTTATTTATGCGCAGAGCGTTACTGCATCTCTCACACATTAGCATGGCATTTAGCCTTTAACAACATCCCCCAAGGGAGGAGGGGATAAGCCTGCTGAACATTCTTTTGCTTTAATTTTGAACTATGTTACAATCAAGAATAATAGTTGTTAACAACACAATTGTTGACAAGATGCTTTCAAAATTCTATTCCAGAAAGGTGATCCTCTGATGTCTATTCAACAAATCCATACACTGGATGAACTGCAACAATACGTAGGGCAACCCGGCAAAAAATTGCTCTTCAAGCACAGCACCACCTGCCCGATCAGCGCCAAAGCAAATGAGGAGTTCCAGGCCTATACACAGAATTCCGACACGCCTGCCGCCATTGTACATGTTATCGAAGACCGTCCGGTTTCCAATCAGATTGCCGAGGATTTCGGGATTAAGCATGAATCGCCGCAGATTTTCCTGCTGGAGGATGGTGAGGTCCGCTGGAACACTTCCCACTGGAAAATCACCCGTGGCGCCATCAAGGAAGCTGTGGAGCAATGAGCCAGAACGTAATCATCTATTCCACATCCGGCTGCAGCGACTGCAATCAGGTGAAGCAGCTGCTTGAGAGCAAAGGCATTCCCTTCGAAGTCAGAGATGTGATGACCAGTACTGTCTATCAGGAAGAAGTCGAGAAGCTGGGCTTCATGGGTGTTCCAGTCACCGTATCCGGAGACCGGGCTGTCAAGGGCTTCAATCTTCCTGAGCTTCAGGAGCTTATTGAAGCAGCTGGTCATTAATAAGCTTACCCGTATGCAAAAAGGTGCCGCCCTCCCAGCAGGGCCGGCACCTTTTTAGGGTTCAAAATTATTCTGCCGGGAAAAAACTCCGTCATAGCTTCACTCCGTTTCCACACCGCCGGGCGAAGGCATCCACCGATGACGGTTCCAGCAGATCCAGCGCCTCTTTATTGACAGTCTGCCCTTACAGAATCAAATGATAATCCCTGGAGTATGGTCCAAGTCAAGCATTCGGAAAGCGGGAATTAGGCCCTCCGGGATGTATCGTTTGCAGGGCTAGAACGGAAGCATTTTCGTAAAATCAGACTCTAATTCAGGGACAATTTGTAAACCGCCATAATTACCCTAATAACACAATCACGAATCTATTTGCCTGACGGGTAACGCATACAATAACATTTATCTCCCGTTATCTCCCGATTACTCACTAATACACCATTTTTCAAAAATCCATTATCGACGGTATTTCCGTCTAACGCATTAATATTTCCGGAGTTCCCCTGCCACTGCCTCCCAAAAATAAAAAACGGCGATTGAGCGAGATAAACGGATGATAACCGGCCACATATATGGTTTTAGTCTCCAATATTCCTTGCGAAGCAGCAATTTATTGCAAATCCGGCGCAGAAGCACTCTTTTCCATTTTTACAAAGACAATCCTAAAAGGGTATGATTCGTGTTGAAAGTTAACAGCGATAATGTGAATGCACGCTGAATTTCCGCCAAGCGGAAAACGGGGGAACCATCAGGCCGCAGGCCTACTTGGGGTGAATCCGAAGGAGACTTCAATTGCGCAGTCTCAAAAGGTAGGGCGACTCTCACCGTCCGAATCCGACAGCTAACCCCGTAAGCGTAAAGAGAGAGATCTTGATCCGCCACGATTTTGCCCCAGGCTTCTTACGCCTGTAACAAAACCGCAGCAGAGGTCCTCCTCTGTCTGCGGTTTTTTGCGCACTTATTCCGGCGGATCAGCATTTCGGCAAACCAATCAGCTATATATCCAAACAATAAAATCGCCCACATTCAGGAAGGAACGTGTCCACATGCCAGACCCATTATCGACCAAGGCAGCTGCCGCTGCCGGATTCACCGGCTATATTGAGCAATACAGCGGAACCGTATATGCACTTAGCTGTCTTCTGCTGGAGAAGGGCACCCGCGCCGATCAAGCCACAACTGCCACATTCGCGGCACTCTTTGAGCCTTGGCTAAAGGGTAGCATCCAATCGGACTTCTCCCTTGCCGCCTACAGGGAATGCATCCGGCAATGCTCGCTGGTTGCTCAAGACCGCGGCCGCTGCTCTTCTGCCTTGCTCACCTGGGAGGATCAGATTGCCAGCGCCTTATGGTACGGCATCCAGCTGCCGCTGCCCGAGATCAGCCTCATCCTGCAGCGAAGCGTTCCTGAGCTGAAAGCGCAGCTCAGAGAGATTCGCGAACATATGGCTGCTGCGCGGCCAGCTGTCCCGCGTCCGTCGGCGGGATAGGGAAAGCTGCTGGGGCCTGCACCAATAGACTCAGGCAGGCTGCTGCGATCTATGCGGACTGTAGATCCGTTATTTCGTCCGGTCAGGCCATTCAGCGATCCATGCGGACTCAGAGGACCTTAACTAACCCGTTTCGCCTCATTTTGAGCTCCATCGAACAATATAAGCGCTCCTGAGTCCGCAACGAGCAAAAAAGCAGGCTTTTTCACAAAATAAGGTCCTCTCAGTCCGCGTAGCACTACGTATGGGAGAATTCCGCTGACGGCAAGCTAATAAGTTCTCATTCCCTTAAGGCTCCAGGTTACGCTCACTGAAGCTCCCAACTTATACACATGCACGCCTTTGGCAATGTACATTTGCCTGACAATAACGAAAAGCCGCAGCTTCCGCCACGGCTCTCTATTTGCTCTCGTGCCAGCGCTTAAAACACTAACACTTGTATTGAATTCACTAACCAACCCATACCCTGTTCTTGCCTATGCTGTCTGCTCCATTCCAGAAATCAGCGCTTGCCCTTGCCGCCCTTAGCGAACCGCCAAAAAGCCATGCAGCATCCGAGCAGCCCGACGCCCAGCAAGATGGTCTGCAGTGCTCCCAGCCAGGTTGATTTGTCCGACGGGATCAGACTGCTGATAATGATCAGCAGGATGGAGACCGCGACCAGCACGGGGGTTTGTCTACTTTTTTTCACGAAAAATCACCACTCCTAATTACTAATATTACTAAGGTACACTATCTGCGGGGTTTTAACCAGTTTGGGGGGGTTGTGATCACTCTATAGAACAGCATTATTCATAAGCCCAATCCGGTTGATTCGCTAAATCACTTACATGCAACTAATTAATAACATCCTATCCCCCGCTTCACATAAGTCTATCTGTTTAGATACGAGGATTAACAATAACATTGCAAATCAGTTTTATCGTGGATATAATATGTCTGTAATAACTATTTAGTGAAATTAAAGGAGACCGGGCTATGACGGAGTTTTGGGAAACAAGCTTCATAGAAAAACAAACGAGACCTGATGCGCCTCGGATAGATTCCGGTACCGCATCGCCTGCCTTGCCTGCTCCAGCAGTTCGGGCACTTGGCTGAGTGCTCCGGCCTGACCGGAGACCATAATCGTTACATTCAGCTTGAGGATTCCGCCCAGCGACGAGATCAGCTCCTGAGCGAAAGCAAGCAGCCTTGCCTATATCCACAAATTATTTCATGCTCTTAAATCCCTTATTCTTAAGGAACATCGAGACGGCCAGCGCCAATACGATGATCCCGCCCCCTGTCATGAATCCCTTAAAATATATACGCACTTCAGATCCGTTAGACGGGGTTATCAGACTTAGCATAATGAGCATCAGACCCGAGAATACCATCATCACGAATTCCTGTTTCTTTTTATCCATTCTAAACACTCCCCAAAAGGTAAGTAGTACTTTGTTTATCTTTGGACTGTGAGCAGCCATTATAGATCGGACAAAAAGACGCCGAAAAGGATGCTTTTTTAATACCCAAATCAGACTATCGACAACTTGAAATCAGATAAGGCGTGTTTTTATCATGTATAAATCAGATTTATTCAGAAGGCATTATTCTATGCTTAAAATAAGCATCTTACACCATTAAATCAATATGTTAGACATCTTAATTCATTTTCAATCCACTAACTAAAAACTGCGACGAATTGGCTCATAGATAAAACCTTTGTTTTAATTTCAAATGCATCATATAAGAACTTAATTTTTTTCAATGTTTTTTTATCTTCAGAAATAAAATATTCTGCACCCATACCCCAGAATGCATGATTCTCATCTCGAAGAATGTTATCTAATGTATTTTTTTCAGTAATGCCTTCTTTAAACAAAGGGTGAAAGTCTAGCAGCATGTAGCCATTGCTGAGCAACAATCCAATAGGTAACGGTTCCTTTGAATTCATTTTAGACCATTGAATAACAGCATCCTTCCATCCTGCTTTCAATTTTTCTATATCAGAAACATCTAATAAATCAAGAATAGGCGACATATATTTAAGCAGGTAACTATACTCCATATTATTCCGATCTGTGCTTTCTTTAACAAATTCCATTACCCTATCACGTAGATTTTTGTATGAATCTACAGATGAAAAAAAATTAGTGAGTAATTGGTTTAGAGTGTTCTTCTCATTGTTATCTGCTTGTTTAAGTATTTCTTGTTTAAATAATCTGACTGGTGATATCTTTGAAAGTATTATGCGGCTTAACTCTTCGCTCCAACCAATCACCCAACCGTCAGTAATTTTCTCGAGAAACTCCAAATCTCCTTGAACTTCCATTTCATATTCAGGTTTAAATCGGTTTATTCTATCATTAATATGCGCGAGGCTAAAAGGGAGCCTATATTTTTTTTTACTTATTTTACGAACAATCTCTCCGAACTCCATATCTAAAGCTAGCTTGTTTGCTCTCGGATTTTTTATATACTTGACTACATTCCAGTCTATATAGACATAGGGTGAATGCAAGTCAATTTCTTGGTTAATTTCCATTATATACACCGACCTTAACTATAATTTCCTCATACTGCGATATATTTTTTTGTATTTCAACACTAATTGGTCAATTCGTTAAAATAGTCAACTATATAGATTGAACTTGTGATTTCACTATTTAGGGATGGGCCGTGACTCCAGAGAATGTTTGGACTTCCGGCCGCTGTTATCTACAGATTTCTTTTATTCGTACCGCTGTTCGCGGTGGAAATCCGCAGACAAAGGCGGACGCTTCCGCTCCTACAGTTCCAAAATCCCCTTACACCACTTTTCCCTTTTTGTATATTTTCAAGTTCAATCTACATAGAAGTTGAAGTTAATTATTTTTCTGGAGTTCCAGATAAGTTTCCTATAGCTGTTTCAATTGAGTTTCTAAACTTATCACTTGTACAGAATTTTAACGCTTCTTGATAAATCGCTAGTGCATTAGTTTGATCACCAAGTGCAGTTAATACTTGAGCTTTGTGATTAAGAAAAGTAGTTCTGAACCGTTCTTCAGATTTTTTAATTATATCAATTGCAGTATTAATCTCTAATAGAGCATTACCTAAATCAGATAGATCATATAATGACAGAGAGTATCGATGGTGCCAAAAGCTATTGTCTCTATCTTTAATTGGTACCTCTTCTAATTTACTTATTGCAAGTGAAGGTAACGCTAATAATTGGTACAACTCGCAAATCTGGGTCTTTTGAAAGCTATTTGTTTTGAACATTTTTTCAAAGAATATTTTTGATGATTCAAACGCACTTTGGCCTTTCTCAGAATTCAAACCTTCGACTTGCCTATAACATTTGCCAAGCTCCTTGTATAATTGGCCTGATAAAAACAACATATAATCAGTAGATGACTCTTCAGAAGGTTCTGGTATCATCTCCATAATCTTAATAAATCTTGTCGGATCATGGTAAGATATTGTCTTGCCAATCTCAGTGATAACTTGATACGGTTGCGTGAATCCCCAAATAGAAGACATAGATATCGCTTCTTCAAAAAGAGTTCCGTTAAATAAATATTCGTCAATAACTTCTTTAAACTCAGTTTTTTTAAGTTCATTAAAAGCCGCAAGTACAATGGATATACTTACCTGCTGACGATTTTCATCAAAGGATTTAAAGATGTCTATTAAATGTTCTTTTGCTTCTTCAGTCTTTGTAGTATAAGTTATTTTTAACAATTGCAATTTACTATGAAATGGTTTGGGGACATTTTCAATTACTTGACGAAAATATTCCTCTGCTTTATCAGTATCTTTGACAAAAACATAAAACTTTCCTCTATGGTGCATTAGTTCATATTTAACTTCATTACTCAACCCTTTAATTCCCATCAATTGTTCTAGGAAAGGTAACTGTTCTTCAGCAAATTTAATACCTTCATCAGTACTTCTCCATTTTCTAAGCCTATGAATATATTCAATGCAATCAATAAAAGCTAATATTTGAAAGTAATCCTCTTGATTGAAATTGTATTCTGAACCAAGAAACTTGTGAATATTGATTTTTTCAAGTGTTTCTACTAGAGCTTCTAATTCTAAATGTTCAAGTGAAACATAAATTAAGGCAAACTCATCCGGATATTTTTTGGTCATATTAATTAATTTTTCTTTATGAAGATGCAATGTTCTAAAATAAAAGTAATCTTTTTTTATTAAATGCTCTTTAAAAAAAGCAATAAACTGTGATTCAAAATAATCCGAATAATCTATATGACTAGCTTTTAGAGAAATGCATTGATATATTAAATCATGGACTTTTAATCCATTTATTCCATTGTCACTTATTAAATCTCGGATCTTCAGTTTATTCAAACCGATTTTTGATATTAATTTAATAAGTAACGCTTCGCTAATCACTTGATTATCAAGCCATTTGATAGCAGCAATTTCACGGTTTATTGACTTTAAATGACGCTCAAATAACCTATCTAAAAAAATCTGTCCGTTGCTATCCTCGTAATGAGGGAATTGAAGTGTATCTTGTTCAATTTCCTCCCAACTAACTCCATCAAATCTAACTATATAAATTGAATTAAAGAATTACACATTTATACACAATCGATCAATCACTTCCATTGGATTCTGGTTTATGCGTTTCATAAAACTGCTGACAGCGGTTCGAATTTTGTATGTTTTATCGTAAAAAACGTTGTGGATGACATCACTTTTTAACCATTTCCAGAGTCCCTCAATGGGATTGAGATTAGGAGAATATTTGGGCAAAAACACAAACTCTAGCCGGGGTTCATCCTGTAGAAAACGTTCAATGGAAGCTGCTTTATGAATACGACCATTGTCCAGTACCATAACGATTTGCCCGGTAGGATATTCGGTGAGAAGTGAGTTCAAGAAGTGTTCGAACGCCTTTGCATCGTATGATTCGCTTTCTTGGTAAAACACTTTACCCGTTGCATAATCCAGTGTTCCAAAGAGCTTCGCGCCCTCATGCTTGCCATAGGTTTTAATCTTTCGTTGTTGCCCCCGAGGAAACCAATTGTACTGCAGGGATTGGTAGGCTCGAATCATGGATTCATCTTCAAAGAGCAAATGGGCGATTTGTCCGTCCATGAGCTTTTTTTTAAAGTGATTGCGGTCTTCTCCCGAAACCTTTGTTGCTCTTCTGGATTCGCAGCCGTCAAGGTATACGTTGCTTTCGTGTAACTGAATCCAAGTCGATGCAAAAGCAAAGATAGACCACGCTCGCTAAAAGTTTGATCGAATTCACGCTCAATATAGCCAATAACAAGTTTCAAGGTCCATGTGTATTTCGCATCAAATCCAACGTCAGCCGGACGTTTGTTGGTAAGCACTTTGGTGAGTTGGTCCGTCTGTGTTTTCGTCAGTTTTGGAGGTTTACCCGGTGAATGCTCCATCGCCAATGCATCCAGTCCACCATCCCGATATTTATGCAGATAGCCACCTATAGTTTTTCGCGTACGATGAAGAGTCTTTGATATTTGTTCAAGGGTCTGTCCTTCCAATCGAAGGCGAACTGCAAGAAAACGCTCGTACATTCGCTTATCTGTTGTCTGTTTCATCGCTTGTTCCACTGCTTCAATTTCTGTCTGAACTTGCATTTCCTTCACGTCCTTTTCAAATCGTCTTACTTTTTATTACCCGATTTTGGACATGAAGGTTAATTTGGGTATTTCTTTAGATCATTTTATATAGCTATATTTTTACACTAAAATAAAGGTGGGGAAAAAATGTCTCGTAAAAGAAAACTATTATTAGTCTTGCCGTGTTTATTACTTTCTCTCTCGTTATTTGCATCTAGCGCTTCTGCTTATATTAATTACAGATACAACTCTGTGACAGCACAAGTTCAACAAAAAACTTTATGGTGCTGGGCAGCAGTTTCAAGTATGCTTGGTAATTATCTTGGTGCTACACCGACACAATCGCAAATTGTTACCTACATTTATGGATCTCCAGTTGACCAGACAGGTACTGTTACCGATATGAAAAATGCATTAGCCAACTGGAATGTATCTTCGACTGCATTGCTCACAACAATTTCTTTTGGAGATATTATTTACAATATTGATAGAAATATGAATATGAACGCTGCAATTGGCTATCATGGTGGAGGTGGACATGCATTACTCATCAGAGGATATTACCAAGATACGAGTAATTCAACACAAACAGTATATTACATTGATCCTTTTAATGGATCTTATAATACCATGTCCTATAGTAGTTTTTCATATAATAGCAATTGGTATTGGGGTAATACTTTAACTGCAGTTTATATAAATTAAATTCTTAATTCTTCTCAAAACAACAAAACATCCATTTCGTTCTTATTTTTATGCATTTAGAATACTCTATAATAAATTCATTACCAGTTGAGTCTTTCTACAAAAGAATGTAATTAAATAAAATCAAGGAGGTTTAATTAATGAAAAAGAAAATGGTTTTTTCTTTTTATATTATCTTCAATCTTTTGCTATTTAACTTAAATAACTTCATATTTGCTGACTCTTTTGAAATGACTCCCAATAATGAAATTAAAGCTAGTATAGAAAATGAATTCAAACAAAAGTATCTCGATTCTTTAAATTCAGTGAAATCAGAATATGGGCTTCAAGAGGAAGAAAATTTTGAAAACGCACAATTAAGTTCGGGGGTTGCTTACTACAAAATATCTGATGATGCGAATAAAAGTGATTTAGTATTTGCAGGCTATTTATTTTCAATAAAAATAAATGATCGAGATGCTGGAACAATTTATTCAAATAATGATTCAGGTTCGTGGCAGATCTTTAATATCACTAATAAAGTGAATTTTGAGCAATCTTTAATAGCGGCTGAATCTGCTCTTATAAAAGGAGAAAATGTTAAACTTGTTAGTGACACTAGATATGGTATAGATGCTTTATATATTGAGGGAGAAACAGGGGAGCGTATATTAGATTTAAATAGTGATAACTCTAATTTTCAAAAATCCACTGAAAATAATACTATATCAAAATCAACTTTTGATGAAAAAATAAAAAATATTAAAGAAGAACGGGCTGCTACACCTAATGAAGAAGGAGTAATTCAGATGGGGTCAAGTCAAGTTGGTTTCACTAAATCTGAGGACACCTCTAATAACCTTCCATTAATTTTATTCATCTCTGGCATTATTGTATTTCTCCCCATCTTATTCATTTTAAAGAAGAAAAATAATAATTAACTCAACTTTCGCAGCCCAAATCTCCAAACAAACCCTTGATATAGCTGGGTAAACTAGAGATCCAATCTTGTAGTTGACAAAAAACAGCTGTTTTGTTCTTCTTGGTTTTGGCCTCTGACATTTCGAGAAATAAACTCATGAGTTGCTGAAGCGCGGTCTGGAAGTCCAGATCGCGAACTTCATCTGCAAAGAGGAAAAAGAGTCCTCCCAGTGTCCGGTCATCACTCGATTGACGCCGTTCGTATTCCATTGCCAAATAACGGCTGAACACAATCGTTGTGTGACTGATCAATTGGTCGAAGGAACGGCCTTGAAATTCGGTACCCAGTTTCAAATAGCTTTTGGTGACTTTGAAAAAGGTCTCTATACTCCAGCGCATACCGTAGATTCGTACAATTTCAGCAGCATCCAACGTTACGTCTGTACTTAAAATCGCCAGCCATTCCCGTTTTTTATTCCGGTTACGGACAAAAACAAGCTTCACGGGCAGATCACAGGTCGTGTGTACGATGACGGAGCCTTTGATGTCTTTTGAATTGGACTTCGGAAGGCTTTGAAAAACTTCACTTAGCGTCATTCGCTTGCCTTGAACCAGATAGCGCTGTTTCATTTCCTTGACCATACCAATCACAGCGAAGCCTTTGCCTGTGAGCTGACGAAGCAGTGGAGCTTGCGTAAACCAGCTATCCATGAGTACGTAATCGGCGGTGAATCCTGCACGTAAAGCCCGTTCCAGCAAGGCAACAACGGCATCCGGCTTCCGAGAAAAGGCCTCCATTCGACGTTTGTACCCGTTGCTGCGTTTCGAGAGATTCGAAGCCATTTCGCACAACCAATTGGCCAGTTTAGCTGAAGACAGCATGGCAAAGTCAAGCGGAGCGAAGCTAAAACCGTCCGACCAGCCCAGGGTTAGCATGGTGTAACCTTTGGTAAATTTGCCCGTGGAATGGTCAAAGACTCGTGCCAGTAACTCTGCTTTTTTGCTCCGGTTTCGGCTCAAAACGGAATCGTCGATGATGAACACTCGTACACGCGTAGATGAAATAAGCGATTCGAAACCCTGCACGGTGCGAAGACTTAAGGTTTGCAAAAAGCGCCGCCACGCAAAAGAAGCTTGATTCAAAAATCGATAGATGACATCTTTGCCGGGAAGATCTGCTCTACGGTCACTTTCCAGAAGTCGAAACCAGTTCTTTCCTTCGAAGACCAAAGAGAAAACGATTTGAAAAACCGCTAGACTCGAAAGACCAAAGGATTTGGAAATGCCTGCGTGCCGTAAGGCTTTCCCGATGTGGAGCGAAGCAAAAAGTTTGGAAAAGCGAGACTGTTCAGACAGGGAATGTTGTTGTACCATAGTGTTACGCACCTTTCTTGTTGGCATGGTTGATTCGACACTTCCATGATACCAAACAAGAAGGTGTTTTTTGTCAATAGAGACCAATATATTGAATCCTTCTTACGCCCTCAACGGTTTATGACAATATTCCAGGTGCGAAAGTTGAGTTACTAATATTACTAAGGTACACTATCTGCGGGGGTTTAACCAGTTTGGGGTGATTTGTGATCACTCTATAGAACAGCATTATTCATAAGCCCGATAACAAGTATTGCTTCTTCCTTATAGCCTTCAAGATTATCTAGCGCCACCCATTCCGGGTCATCTTTTCTATACTGATAGAATCTTACAACCACATCTCCTCCGTCGGGCTGACAGCTCAGTATGATAATAAATTGCTTGCCGCTATAGTCCTCTTGCAGTTTCCGTGTCCACTGATCCATTATTTTCATGCCACTTGCAAAATCACTTAGATGCACATGGTTAATAGATGCTTCTAATTCAGTTCTGTCTAGGTATATTGTTTCTTTGACTGTTTTTAAAGTTCCAAGTTCCGTGGTATCTATCAAAATACAATGATCCCATTCCGTAAAATTAGGACTCGCTCTCTCCAAGGCTACATGGATTGAAGGTGGCACATTTTCAAGTAAATAACGCATCGCCTTATTTGTCTTCTTGCTTCTCCTCATCAATACCGGTCATCCACCTTCCATACCCCATCCATTTTAATTATTGAATAGACAGCGGAATCATCACTCCCGTTATCCCAGGACCTGTCCACCATCACTTCATATTCATCAGTGTTTATTTACAGATCCTTCATTTCATCTATCGCCTTAGTTTCCGAGTTATCTATAATATCCGCCCGCTTCACAAAAGTCTATCTGTTTAGATACGAGGATTAACAATAACATTGCAAATCGATTCCATTGTAGATATAATGTATCTTCAATAACTATTTAGTGAATTAAAGGAGACCGGGCTATGACGGAGTTTTGGGAAGCAAGCTTCATAGAAAAACAAACGATGTGGGGATTTGAACCTTCTGACTCGGCCATCCTAACCAAGGATTTTTTCCTTGAAAAGAATGTTAAAGACATCCTGGTTCCCGGCATTGGATATGGCAGAAATGCAAAGGTTTTTATGGACAATGGAATAGAAGTTACTGGTATTGAAATTTCGCAAACAGCGATTGACCTGGCGAGGCAGAGCGGGCTGGATATGAATATTTTTCACGGCTCGGTAACCGATATGCCATTTGATAACAAGCTCTATGACGGTATATTCTGCTATGCCCTGATTCACTTATTGGATCAGCGTGAGCGGGAGAAGTTCATTCAGGATTGTTATAATCAGCTGAAGCCGGGTGGATATATGGTCTTTACAACGGTATCCAAAAAAGCTCCAATGTACGGTAAGGGTGTCCAACTGGATACAGACTATTTCGAGATCATGGACCGAGTGAAAATGTTTTTTTATGATGCTGACTCCATTCAACAGGACTTTGCCAATTATGGCCTGGTCGAGAGTTCAGAAATAGATGAGCCCGGTAAGAATATGAAAAACAAACCTTTCATAAACTTCTTAATTGTAAAATGTAAAAAAGAAGGATAGAGCCCACCAAGCTCACTGTCTGCATACGTAGAAAAAGCCCACCCGCCTCCTCCGGCGAATGGGCCTTGATCTATTTTTACTGGCTGCGCTTCTGATATCTGCCAAAGGCTATGATGGTCACCACCATACCCACAATGCCTATACCCGTTAGCATCCCTTGCGTGAAATCCATCAGGTTACTTCCGTTAGAATCGAGCATTCGGGCCGCTGTTAGGGAAAGAAAAGAAGCTGCAAATAGTAATCCGGCGTTTTGTTGGTGTTTTTTATCCATTAGTTCCCGCTCCTTAGATCTTATAAGCCTTCATCGCTTTTCTAATCTCCTTAATACTAGGACGCTTGCCGTACATCAGGACGCCGGTGCGATAAATCTTGGCGGCGAGCCAGCCGAAGACGAAGGTCGTTGCCAGCAGGATGGCCAGCGAGACTATGATCTCCCAAACGGCCACATGGCCAACGCCGATCCGCAGCAGCAAGCTGAGTGAAGAGGTGAATGGAACGAAGCTTGCTACCTTAACCAGCAGGGTATCCGGGTTCGAGATGCTGAACAGCGGCAGGTAGAAGCTGACGAAGCCGAGCATCAGCACAGGCATAATCGCCTGCCCCAGATCTTCTGTCCGGCTGACAATCGAACCTACAGCTGCATACATCAGGGCATACAGGAAGTAACCCAGGATATACAGGATAAATCCATACACCAGAATGCCGGCATTCAGCTGTCCCAGATCCAGATTAAAGTCAGTCAGTATACTGGAATTGTGCGGAAGCATCAGGTTGACAGCGATGCTGGCAGATATAATGGCGATCTGCAGCAGGCCGACGAGGAAGATCCCGATGACCTTGCCGAACATCTGTGTTAAGGGTGATGCGCTGGTGATCAGAATCTCCATGATACGCGAGCTTTTCTCCGAGGTAATCTCAGCGGCGATCATGTTGCCTGTCATCATCACGGACATGAAGAACAGCATCAGCAGGACGTAGACGACAACATAGTTAATGACCGGCTTGGCATCCCCTTCTTCTGCACCGGACGCTGCTGCATCGGCATTCAGCTGTTCAGTGCCAATGGAGACCGGAGCGAATATCGCGGCTACCTGGCTCTCCGTCAGCTTATCGCCAACAATAAGTCCGGTATTCACCTGCTGCAAAGCAGTTTGAAGATAACTCTGCACTTTGTCGCTGATATCCCCGTCTTTGCTATGATACGTTACCGGCGGTACCCCCTCACTGCCTTCTGAAGCAAAGGTGAGATACCCCTCAACTTTCTCGTCCTCCAGCCCTTGCTTCAGCGCTGCATCATCTGCGGAGGTATAAGCTGTGAATTCGACTTGAGCATCTGTTTCAGCCGGTGGTGTATACGCCAGAAGCAGTTCGGCAGGGCGGAAGCCCTGCTCGGCAACCACTCCGATTTGCGTAGCTTCCTTAGCACCGTCTTCTCCCTTAAATACTTTGATCAAATAAGGAATATTCATCCCGATACTCAGCAGGAGCACCAGAATTAATGTTGTAATCATGAAGGACTTGGTTCTTACCTTATTCTTGAATGTGAAGCCTATAATACTCCCCATCTTATTCATTAGATTCACCCACCGCTCTGATAAAGATTTGGTTTAGCGTCGGTTCCTTAATCTCGAAATGCTCTACCTCGCCTTGAGCCATTGCCAGCTGCAGAATACGCTGCGCTGCGCCAATCTCGCTGATGGACAACAGATACCCGCGTTCCTGGCGCTGCACTGCAGTGACTCCGGCAATCTCCGCAAGCCCGTTCACATCCCCGGCCGTACGCAGTAAGACTTCTTCGCGCGGATACCCCTTCTTGATTTCACGGATATCCCCCTGCACTACAGTGTTAGAGCGGTCAAGAATCGTAATATTGCGGCATAATTCTTCTACATGCTCCATCCGGTGGGTGGAGAAAAGAATACTTGTGCCCTGATCACGCATCTCCCGGACCGTATCCTTCAGCAGCTCCACATTCACCGGATCGAGGCCGCTGAAGGCTTCATCCAGAATCAGAATCTTCGGCTTATGGACGACGGCAGCAACGAAGCCCATCTTCTGCTGATTGCCCTTGGACAATTCTTCAATCTTCTTATTGTAGTATTCCGGAACATCGAACCGGTCCAGCCAGTAGCGCAGGCTCTTATCCGCCTCACTTGCGGGCATCCCGCGCAGCCGCGCCAGATAGATAATCTGATCGCTTACTTTGACCTTCGGATATAGGCCCCGCTCCTCTGGAAGATAGCCCATCAGATGCTGAAGCTCCGTACTATACGGCTTGCCGTTATAGAGGATACTGCCTTCATCTGGATAGATCAACCCCAGCACCATGCGCATAGTCGTCGTTTTGCCGGCGCCGTTTGCACCCAGCAGACCGTAAATTTCGCCTTGTTCCACCTTCAGACTGATTCCGTTGACTGCTGTTTTATCACCGTACTGCTTCACTACCTGCTCCAAATGCAAAGCTTCCATTCGTTATTCCCCTCTCTTCTGGTCGATCAGAACCGGACGATGTCCCCGGGTCCACAAGCTTAGGATTTCATCCAGCTCCAGGCTGCGGCTCTTGATAACCTTTACGCCCAAATCATGAATGCGTTTCTCATATTGAAAGATTTGCTGGGTCAAAAATGAAGCCACTCCCGGAGTTTCCAGCTTAAGCTCCAGCGCCTGCGGCAGCTCTGCTGCCAGTTCTTCCAGCGCCTGTCCGCCTTCTGCCTGAACCCATATTTCACTCCAGGAGCCGAACAAGCTGTCTTTCTCGGCCATTCCCAGCAGCTGCCCCTGATGCATCAGGACAATGTAATCCGCCAGCCGCCGCACCTCTTCCACAATGTGGGTCGAGATCACGATGGTGGCCTCATGCTCATCCATGTACCGCTGCAGAGTCTCAATCATAATCTTCCAGGCAAAAGGGTCAAGGCCGGAAGACGGCTCATCCAGCAGCAGCAGCCGGGGCTTCGCAGCCAGGGCCGCGGCAATCTCGAATTTGCGGCGTTCACCCTTGGACATCTTGCCCAGCCTGGCATTCTCCGGCACCTCCAGCTTCAGGAGCAGCTCCTCGTAATAGCCTTGGTCCCAGGCAGGATACCAGTGTCGGCGGAATCCGGCAGCCTCGCTGGCTGTCCAGAAATTCTCTTCATTCTGCGAGATCTCCGGTACATAAGCGATAGTCTGGCGGAGCTGGAGCGGCAGCCCGTCACGGTAGGCTTCCTCAAACCAGCGGATCTCACCTTCCTCTGGAAAAGTCAGCTGCAGCAGCATGTGCAGCAGCGTGCTTTTGCCGGAGCCGTTCTGACCCACCAGCGCAGTAATGTAACCCTGCGGCAGATTAACATTAAGCGGCCCTACCGTCTTGCCCCTCCGCTTCTTGCACACATTCCGTAGTTCTATGGCTTGCTGTACCATGAGATCCCCGTCCTTCATTCCTGTTTCCCGTATTTGTCCTGCACAATTTCCTTGAACAGCTGTGTCAGCTCATCTTCACTGCAATGTACGGACAGCCCCACATCCACTGCACTCTCCAGCGCTTTGCGGATGGCGTCCTGCTTATAGCCTGCCATGGTTCCGTCGCCTACATGGGAGACGAAGGTGCCCGTTCCCTGTCTTGTGCGCAGCAGCCCTTCATTCTCCAGATCCTGATAGACCCGCCGGACGGTAATCACACTGCACTTCAGGTCACCTGCAAATTCACGGATGGAAGGAAGCAGGGTTCCCTCCGTGATCGTGCCAGAGATAATCAGCGATTTCAGCTGGGTTTCGATCTGATGATACAGCGGCTCTGCGCTGTTCTCATTTATCTGTATGGGTATCCACATCATACGCACCTGCCTTCCAAGCTCCGGCATGCCGGACTAACGCTTTGCCCCGTTTCATACGAGATCACGGCTCTTCAGCCGGTGAATCGTCCACCGGGAGAACAACTGCACCGATACAATGCCGAGCAGCAGTGAACCCCACATCAGCGGAGACAACAGCCCCCACTCCTTGGAGACAGCCACACTTGCTAGCAGCAGATTCCCTCCGGCCAGATAGACCAGTCCAGCAATGCCTATGGCCAGAAACATGATGATGATCATAATCAGGAAATATGCTTTGCCGCTGACCGAGAACTCGATAAAAATGTATATTCCGGCAATAACCAGACCGCATCCAATCCAGGTAAGGGCGAATGCGAGGTACATGGTGACCGGCAGCTCGCTGCGTATATTGGCGCCGATCGTATAGATTAAACCAAAGTACAGTGTGCTGTTCAGGATAAAGGCAAACAGCGTATTCAGTTTTCTTTTGCAGAGAATGACCTCAGCAGGTACCGGCAGGGAACGCATATACGCCAGCATCCGGGTATAGGTATCATCCGCCAAATATTTCATGTTCCTCCGGGAGAAGGTAATGCCCAGCATAGTAATTATGGTGACCAGTAAAACATCGCTCAGCAGCCTCCCCTCGCCCCGGTCCATCGCATCATCCAATACCATTCCGGCCAGTGCGGCCATATACCCCATGAATACGACGGCGAACAGCAGCGCCCACAGCAGCTTCAGCCTGTCACCGCGGAAATCGCTGCGCACGATGAACCAGGCATTCTTTAATGTTGTCATAATCTCTAACCTCGCTTTGTGAGTTCATCAGCGGCAGGCGGCAGTAGATTCACACGGTTCAGTGTGCTTCTCTCTGTGCTTACTGTATATATCTATATACACAGTATATGACCTGTGATTTCCGGTGTCAACCCAAAGTACATCGATAATTCGAACTTTTCATCTCCAGGTCAGGAAAGCTCCCCATAAGCAAATAACCCCCATATAGGGGGTTGGCGTTTGAAAAGATTCACTGTGTTCATTCTGTGGGACAAACGGATGTGCTTCATGGATGCAGTAGAATAAATTTAGTTTTTTCACCCATCATACACATTATTAACCATATTATACATTAAATATTTATGTATGACTTGACGAATTGTGTCGTACAATATCACTTATGCGACATTTTTCACCAAAAATAAGAATAACCCTTCACATTTACGCATAACGAAGCAGCAATGCGTTAATTATAGGCCATTTCTTAACTTCTGTATAGAAACTTCCCGGATAAAACTCTCTCCAACCGATCCGCTTTTAAGTTGATTCCACCTGCAAATCGCTTGAATTCTCCGTAGAATAAACCTTCTATGCTTTGACGGACGGCTTCAAGGACAAAATTCAGTCCTGCCCGTGTTCCTGCACATTTTGTCAAACCTTGTCTTATTGAATAAAATTCCGCAGGCTGTCCTCCACAAAATCCGGGGCGGCCTTTTGAATTTGCTGAACCGTGTGGAGATAACGCTGAGTGGTATTGATGTGGGAATGTCCCAGCGATTCCTGTACCTGTTGAAGCGAGGCCCCTTGCAGCAACGCCAGTGTGGCACTGGTATGGCGCAGCCAGTGCGGAGTAGCCTTTTTCTCAATGGAGCTTGACTCTCCGGCTGTCTTGATGATCCGCTCAACCTGTCTTGAGGATAACGGAAACATCCGAAGCTCCGCATCAGCACTCCCCTTCACATCAGGGGCACCGGGTAATTGAGAGTACAGACGCCAAAGCATTGGCGGCACTTTGATTTCTCTGCGCTTGCCGCCCTTGGCATTCGCGACCGTCAGCCAGACAGAGGCCTCCAGAGGATCCGTATGGAAATCGCCCCATTTCATCGCTGTCAGCTCAGATACGCGGAGTCCCAGCATCACCAGTGTCAGCCCGATCAGGTAATTGCGCAGGCTCTGCTTCTGAAGCTCCCCCAGCAAATTCCCCACTTCTCTTTTGGTCAGGAAATTCTTCCGGCTTGTTATTGAAATTTTGGGAATGCGCACGCTTAAGGTGGGATTGGCTGCAAAGATGCCGATATGCTGATCACTACCCCATTTATAAAATGACTTCAAAGGCGCAAGAAATGCGGCAATACTTGCCGGAGCCAGTTGCTTCGGATAGCTGTAGCCTCCCTGGGTCAGAAAGAATTTATACGCCTCTATCTCCCTCCAGGTCACTTCCCGTAAGGGCGTACCCGTTATATATTTACGAAAGTCAGCAATGGCCCTCCTGTAATTACGTTCTGTATTGGTATTGGCGCAGCAGGTTACCACAAACATCTGAACAATCTGATCATCACTGATATTGCCCGCACCCGAGTAAACCAAACTTAACTGGGCGCTGCTCATTTCTGCCTGTTTTATTGTCATTTCACTGCTCCTCCATGTATAAAAATGTCGCATAAGTGATATTGTACGACATCTTTCCGGTAATTTGTCTTTTTACGACATGCGATCTTGAATACCGGGCACTGCAGGAGCAGCAGGATTATCGATTGTGAAGAAAAGGGGGTAGGAATCCGTACCCAAGGAGCAGCTGCGTACAAGCAATTATTAGAGAAGCCGGAGGTAAAATATGGAGTCTGCCTTACAGAAGCAATATGTTGAATTCGGGGTGGATCATGAGCATTACGCCATCCCCATTTCTGATGTTCATGAAATTATTAGAATGCAGGAGATTACGGATATTCCTAACGGCCGCCATTACGTTAAAGGGATCATCAATTTGAGGGGAAAAATCGTGCCTGTGCTTAGCCTGAGGGTGCTGCTGGATATGGCAGAGCTCGACTATACCAAGCATACACGTATTCTGGTCGTCCATCACCTGGAGGACGCTGTTGGTATCATAGTCGACAAGGTGAATAAAGTGACTACATTTAACGATATTCAGCCCCCACCTGACAGCTTCTCCGGAATCAGCCCTTCCTTCTTCAACGGAGTAGGCTTCTCATCTTCGGGACTGGTCGGAATCCTCAAGCTGGATGAGATACTGCTGCGTGAGTAATCGGCGGCTACACGGAGAGAAGGTGAATTATGGTTGACTTATCAGAATACCGCGGGATTTTTCTTGAAGAACTGGAGGATCAGCTACAGCTGATCGAAGATGAAGTACTCCGGCTTGAACAGAGCGGAGAAACGGAAGCCGGAATACAGCAATTCTTCCGGGCGGCCCATACCCTGAAAGGCTCCTCTGCATCCATGGGCTATAACAGGCTGAAGGAGGTCACACATCATCTTGAGCATCTGCTTCACCAGATGAGGAACGGAGAACGGCAAGTTACGAATGAGCTGATCCGCCTGTTCTTCCAGGCGCTGGACGGAATGCGCGCACTGCAAAGTGAGATCGCCGCTAATGATCAGGAGACGACAGATGTATCCGGGCTTATTCAGAAGCTCAGCACATTTGGAGTGGAAGAACGGCAGAGACATGAACAGAAACCGTCTGTCCGGCCAAGCAGGGCCGGCATTCCTCTCCAGCCGTTCTGGCTTCATGTCTGGCTCTCTCCCGGTTGTGAAATGAAGCTGCCGCGGCTTCACCTGATCGATGCCAAGCTGCGGAGCCTCTCCACGGTCCTGCGAATGAAGCCGGAGCTGGAGGAGATCCAGGCCCATGACAACGGGATTGACGGGGCATCCTGGATGCTGTCCCCCAAAGGCAATATCCATGAGCTCCGGCAGGAGGTCCTCTCCATCATGGATGTTGAGAGTATCTACATAGAAGAATTGCCAGACAGTTCCCTGCGTCCCGCTGAATTCATGAAGCCGCCCCTCCCGGAGCCAGAGAGACAGGATCTCCTGGAAGAGCCGGAAGTACTGCCGGCTGCCTCCCAGATCGCCAAGCCGCAAACCATCCGCGTTCAGGTGGAGCGGCTGGAGAAGCTGATGAACCTCGCGGGCGAACTAGTCATTGATCAAACCCGGTTTCATCTCCTGAACCGCAGGTTCCACCAACAATATGGTGCGAATGAATTGACCGCAGAGCTCGGTCAGCTGGCTGACCATCTGGCAAGTATTACTGGTGAGCTGCAGGAGAGCATGATCAAGGTACGAATGCTGCCCCTGGAACAGCTGTTCAACCGTCTCCCGCGCATGGTCCGAGACTTGTCCGGCTCCCTGAACAAGCAGATTGAGCTGGTCATTGAAGGCAAGGAGACCGAGCTGGACCGGACACTGATTGAAGAGCTTGGTGACCCGCTTATCCATCTTTTGCGGAATGCTGTCGATCATGGTATCGAAACCCCGGAAGCCCGGCGCATCGCCGGCAAAAGCGAAACAGGAACCGTACGGATCGCCGCTTCACATGAGGATAATCAGGTCGTTCTGGTTATTGAAGACGACGGGGCCGGTATTGATTCCGAAGCGATTGCCCAATCCGCCTTAAAGAAGGGCATCATTACCGCTGAAGAGGCCCGTAACATGACTGACGATGAGGCCCTGCGCCTTATTTTCAGACCCGGCTTCTCCACAGCCAGTCAGATCAGCGATATCTCCGGCCGCGGGGTAGGAATGGATATCGTCCGGAATGACATTGAACGGATCAATGGAATGATCGATATTGAGACCACCAAAGGGCAAGGCACACGCTTTACTATCCGGCTGCCCTTGACACTCGCTATCATCCGCGGACTACTCGTACATGTCGGCTCAGCCACCTTCGTTATTCCGATGAGCAGCGTGGCCGAAATTATCCGTACAGCCCCCGGTGAGATCCGCTCTGTTCGCGGACAGCCTGTCATTACCGCACGCAATCAGCTCGTCCCGGTGGTCTGGCTGCAGGATTGCCTGGGGATACCACCGGAAGCAGACGCAAGCGAAGCTTCAGTTCCACTGATCATTCTGGGACGTGGAGAGAAAAGGCTGGCACTGGCAGTAGACGCGCTTGTTGGCAACCAGGATATTGTGATTAAATCGCTAGGCTCATACATAGGCAAAACAGACAGCATTTCAGGAGCTACCATTCTGGGGAACGGCAAAATTGCGCTTATCATAGACACGGCAAATCTGTTTGTCACAGCAGGTACTTTTGTTTAACAAATTCATGATTACTGGGGGAAACAGGTATGAAATGGTTTTATAATTTAAAAACAAGCGTGAAGTTAATCTCATCCTTTTTGGTAGTCGCTGTCATTTTAGCCTTCGTGGGTCTCTATGGTCTGAGCAATCTGGGTTCAATCAATAACAGCCTGGATGATATGTACACAAACAATCTGGTGCCTGTCTCTTCACTCCAAAGTTCGCAGAACAGCTTCTCCGTGATGCGCGGCATTGCCCGTGACCTGTATATTAAAGAAACGGCCTCTGAACGGAATCAGCGTGTGGAAGACTATGAAACCGAAAAGCAGAATGTGCTGGACAGCATCGCAGCCTTCCGTAAAACAAAGCTCAGCGAGGACTCCGTCCAAGCGATCGCACCGTTCGACAACGCCTGGAACGCCTATGTAAAAACTTACGATTCCCTGATCAGCGCCGCCATCGCCCAGAGGGACGACGAACTGCTGAGCATACTCCGCAGCCCTGCTCTCGCCAATGAAGCAGAGGAGCTCAAGCAAATCATCAACAATCTGATCAGCATCAATATCAAGGAAGCGGATCAGGCCAAACAGGACGGGGCTTCCCTGTACAGCTCCTCGCGCACAATTACGCTTGCTATCATTGTAGGTGCCGTGCTGCTGTGCATCCTGCTCGGCTATATGATCTCCCGGATCATTTCAAATCCGCTGGCGAAGGTAGTACAGATCCTCTCCAAGGTAGCCGATGGCGATTTACGCAGCCAGTCAGAGATCGACACCAAAGATGAAATCGGCATACTGGCAGCCAAGGTTAATGAGATGGTCAGCAATCTCCGCAAGACCGTAGGGTCCATCCTGCTGCATTCCCAGAGCCTGTCCGCCGCCGCAGAGGAGATTTCCGCCAGTACTCAGGAGGTGGCGAGCGGCAGCACTTCTACCGCGAATGATGCCGGGACGATCAGCGAGCTATTCAAAGAGCTCTCCAGCGCCATCCACTCTGTAGCCCAGAACACCGAGCAGGCTTCGGTCATCTCCGATGAGACTGTAGCGATTGCCGAGAACGGCAACAGCATCATTCAGGAATCGATGGAGAGCATGCTGGCCGTCAGCGGTCAGATGTCCCGGCTGGAAGAGGACTCCCAGAAGGTCGGCGATATCATCGATGTCATTGAGGATATCGCTGACCAGACTAATCTGCTCGCTTTGAACGCCGCCATCGAAGCCGCAAGGGCCGGGGAACAGGGACGAGGTTTCGCCGTCGTTGCCGATGAGGTACGAAAGCTTGCCGAACGCAGTGGTGAAGCCACCAAGCAGATAACTGGGATCATCAAGGGGATGCAGCTGAACACGCGCGACAGTGTGAGCGCCGTTCAGGAAAGTGCCGAGTTGTCACAGAAAACCGGTGTCTCTTTCCATAAAATCGTTACGATGGTGAATAATGCCGGACAGAAAATTTCCGAAATCGCCGCAGCCAGTGAAGAACAAGCGGCCCAATCGACCAATGTACTGGCCGCTGTAGAGAATATCTCCGCCACCACTCAGCAGTCGGCTGCAAGCAGCGAAGAGACCGCTTCTTCCGCCCAATCTCTGGCCAGCCTGGCCGAAGAGCTGCAGAGCACTGTCTCCTCCTTCCGCCTGTAGCTTCACCTTTGCTCCAAGCAGCAACATTAGACAGACCTTGAAAGTGAAACAGCGGCAGTTGTGGACAGAAATTCAAGTCCTTGACTGTCGCTGTTTATTTAGCTTCTTCCCCTATCCAAATGTAAGGCAGGCATCGTCTACGACAATCATAGCTCAAGTTTATTATTTCTTCAGACTTAGCTGTTCACGTAATAACATCCAGCTTTCCGTCACGGTTTGATGAGCCGTATCGATCACGATGTGGTCGCGGTCCCAAGCTTCGTAATATCTGTTCTTAACCTCGTCCCAAGTGGGGAGAGTAAAGCCGGGGATATCTGTTGTACGAGTAGTGACCCGATGCTTGAGTACACATTCGTCTGAGCAGACCACTTCGATTTCGACATACGGAATTTCTAAAGACTCTGCTACATTACGCCAAGCTTGGCGTGTATAGTGAATGGGATTGACCGTGTCTGCGATCACATCCAGACCTAAAATAAGATTCTGCCTCGCTATCTCGTAACAAACGATGTAACCCTCAGGTCCGTCAACCTTGACCCCGGCAACACGCATAGCCTGTTCTACGACATCAACACGAAGATACGGTGCTCGAAGTTCACTTGCTAAAGCAGATGATAACGCAGACTTGCCGGTGCCCGGCAACCCGCCAAATATATACAGCATATTGATTCCCTCCTGCAAGACAACCTGCTTACATTTTACTGTATATTGCGTCGATTAATATGATTCTAGTAATTTTCGATCAACACTCCGCGTCACATATCAATTCATTATTCCATTCAGCCAACATTCGTCTTTGTCTAATTTCTAAATCAGAGTAGGGAGCAGCCACAATTTCAATGTCATTGAATAAATCATTATAAATCGGTAACGGACTGGTCATTTCTTTGAATTTTTTAAATGCTCCGATATCAGCATCATTTGCTGCCCACACTACCTTTTTAGTCTTGGAGAGAACTATAGTCCCCGTACACATCGGGCAGGGCTCACACGTCGTATATAACGTAAGCCCGTTTTTCACAACAAATTTCTTGCTTTCAACATCTACTATTTTATGTCCAGCCTTTCTTATAGCGTCAATTTCTGCATGAGATGTTGTATCACAGCTGGAAAAAACTCTATTTCTACCCCGGCTAACAACGGTTCCGTTAGAATCAATAATGACTGCCCCAATAGGGTAAGTCCCTTCTTCTTTTGCTTTTTCCGCCTCTTCGAAGGCAAGCAGAAGGTATTCATAGTGGTTGTCCATTTTCACCCATCCTCAGCTATATTCGTCCTCGTCTTATATCCAAGTTTGAAACGATTTATTGACCATCCTTACATTATTCATTTTTGCCCAACTCTTTAGATCAGAGATACCTTTATCTTCATCCTTTGAATACCTATATGCCATATCCAATGGGACGATCTTCCTCTTATAAGGTAATATCCCGACAACAGGTTTAAAGTAGCCTCTGATCATTATCACTTTAATATCGCTTGAGTTGATTATTCTCCCATTAAGAACAATTTGGTCATCGGATAGGCATAACTCGGTTAGCTTCTTAAAAAACGTTCTATACAATGCGAATAACAGTACAACTAAACCAATAAGAATCGCTGTAACCGAAGCATAAAATACACCTCTCTGATCCCACATTCTCAATACAATAATAGATTGACTCGATATCATAATTATCATCCCTATAATGGTTCCGATTTTTGATGGACTCTTAATTGAATGATTTATTTCCATCAACATCGCCCCCCTGTTCACTAAATATCAACTCTCCTGCCCCCTTAGCGCAACGAAGGTAGCCGTCCCTCTAGACAGGCTGACCTCGCTTTAGGTGAGCTATCGTTTCCTGTTGAATGAGTTTATCTCATCCTATTTTTGGGGGAACCCATATACGAAAAGGATCATACCTATGAACGTAAGAATTGGCACAAAAATGTTATCGAAACCATTTTACCACATTGTCCCAAATTTGTATTTCTATTTCCGTCAGTTCAATAAACGAATCACTGAATCAATCACGGTTTGAGGTTTGTAAAATATATTTGCCACGATGGCCTTCGCGCCAGCACATTGTGTTCGGTTTTTCGCTTACATTTGGCCCGGTGGCCTTCACGCCAGCACATTGTATTCGGTTTTTCTGTGAAAATACGTCTGGCACTGCGATAAACGCACGGCCTACGCGGCGCACCCAGTCCAATTGTGTTCGGTTTTTCGATTACATTTGGCCTACACGGTGCACCCAGTCCAATTGTGTTCGGTTTTTCGATTACATTTGGCTTACGTGGCTTACCCAGTCCAATTGTGTTCGGTTTTTCGATTACATTTGGCTTACGTGGCTTACCCAGTCCAATTGTGTTCGGTTTTTCGATTACATTCGGCTTAAGCGGCGTACCCAGTCCAATTGTGTTCGGTTTTTCGATTACATTTGGCCTACGCGGTTCACCCAGTCCAATTGTGTTCGGTTTTTCGATTACATTTGGCCTACGCGGTGCACCCAGTCCAATTGTGTTCGGTTTTTCGATTACATTTGGCCTACGCGGTGCACCCTTTCCAATTGTGTTCGGTTTTTCGATTACATTTGGCTTACGTGGCTTACCCAGTCCAATTGTGTTCGGTTTTCCGTTAAAATATGTTAAATAAATGAAAAGACGATGTTCTGTTTTTTAGCCACGCAGCGCTCATTTTCATGCTGGAGTTGTGCCTTGAAAGACATGTTTGTTTTCGCTTACATTTGCCACGATGGCCTTCGCGCCAGCACATTGTATTCGGTTTTTCGCTTACTTTTGCCACGATGGCCTTCGCGCCAGCACATTGTATTCGGTTTTTCGCTTACATTTGGCCCGGTGGCCTTCGCGCCAGCACAGTGTGTTCGGTTTTTCGCTTACATTTGCCACGATGGCCTTCACGCCAGCACATTGTATTCGGTTTTTCGCTTACATTTGCCACGATGGCCTTCACGCCAGCACATTGTATTCGGTTTTTCGCTTACATTTGGTACGATGGACTTCGCGCCAGCACATTGTCGGTGTTCAGTTTTTCGCATACTATATGGTCAAATCTGATGAAATGGCAGGTCAATCGGACTGAGATTCTGTTAAGCGTCCGGATATCCGTCATTTGGAGCTCAAATGAACCATATAAGCGCTTCTCAGTCCGATTCATCCCCGCTATAAGGTTTATTGGAGATATAACGTCTTCTCAGTCCGCTTCACTCGCAGGCTTCAGTACACCAAAAAAAAGCCCGTACACCCGCCCCGCATAAGCGGAACAGCAGATGTACAGGCTTGTCTTCAATTACAGCTAACCGCCCATAATGACTTTCCAGACCGGCAGCGTATGTCCGCCTGGATAGAAGATGTACAGCAGCACATAAACGGCAACACCCGTAATAGCGGTGACAAACCAGATCATAGCCGTCACTCTTCCCCACTTGCGGTGTTTGGCATACTTGGCCTTGAAGCCCAGCGTCAGCGTAGTGATGCCGAATACAGCAGCTACGGTAGCCAGCACAATGTGGAAGATCAGGAAGACATGATACAGCGTCGACAGATCATCCGGTCCGCCCCAGGTCGTATTCCCCACGAATATCGTTCTTGACGAATACACCAGGAAAAAGAGAATTGCCGCCACAGCAGCTGCAATCATAGTCTTCTTGTGCGCTTCGCGTTTGCCCTGAATGATTTGTCTCCAGCCGATAGCCACCAGCACCGCGCTAATGACGATGAACGATGTACTGATCGTTGGAAACAATGTGAAAATATCCATGATTATCCCCCTCGGCACTTACCAGCCCTTATAGTTCAGACCCTCCTCCGCAAGATCAGAGGCAGGCGCGGACAACTCCGTGTCCTCTTGTCCGTTCTCTTTTTTATACCAATGATAGAACACATAAGCAAGCATCGAGGCAAAAATAAATTCCTGAATGAACTTCATCACGATGCCGCCGACCTGCTGATCTACCTTGGGGGACAGAGATCCGAAGAAGCCGGGTCCGCCAAAAGCCTGCAGCAAAGCAGCCGGACTCTGCGGTACACAGTAGCCCATGGCCATCGCCCAGGTATTGGGGTCACTATACGTAGCATACAGGGGAGAACCGGCAAAAATAATCAGCCCGCAGGCCGGTGTCAGCAGGACCATGTTCAGAAAGATGAACCCTACCTGACCGAGGCCGCCCAGTGCGCGGTATTCCGGCAGGGGATTGATCAGATTCCACCACATGAGCCCTGAAGTCAGGAATAATACGGCGTAGTACAGACGGTGAACCGCGAAATGCAGCATGACATAATCATGAATCGCCGGGATATGGTAGAGCGAGAATAATCCGTTGAAGAGCAGTGCGGCAACGATGGGCTTAGCCAGAAAAGCAAGGCCGCGCAGCGGGTTCACCCGGAGCAGCGCACGCCAGCACCAGTCAGGAATCCCCAGCATAATCAGCGGGACTGCGACAAGATAAGACAAGGCCATACTGACCATATGGAACGAAAAAAGGATATGCCCCAGCAGACTGACAGGTCCCCCCTGCGCCAGATAGAGGGCCAGCATTCCGCATAAGAACAGCCCCCTCCGCCAGAAGGGGACTGCAGTACTGCCCTCAAACCGGGAGGCCAGCGGACCGATCAGCACAAAATATCCGGCAGTCAACAGGAGCATCAGGGCCAGAAACAGCGGACTCCACAGTTCAGTAAAGCTGAAGTATTGTAATCCCGGCATCATCGCAAGCCCTCCCCCCGTACAGTATTAATCCCACCATACCCAGTAGAGCGACATTATAATGCAAGTCCCCGCGATAAAAAATCCGCCCAGCATGAAGATAATCGGCATCATATGCCCTTTGTCCTTCAGATGCATCCAGAAGCCCATCTGCAGGATCACCTGCAGCACAGCCATCACCAGCAGCAGAATAACGGCAAAGGTGGCATTCACCCCTCCGGCGGCCACTGCGGCAAAGGCGATCAGCGTCAGTACAATGGAGAAGACAAAGACTACAATATGCCGCTGCGGTCCTTCCGGGCGGTGCCGGTGCTTCACCGGAGATTCCGGAGAATGCTGCTTCGTCGTCATGGCTTCATCCCACCTTTCCGAGCAGGTATACTACCGTGAAGATAAAGACCCATACCACATCGATGAAATGCCAGTACATCGCCGACACATAAATCTTCGGTGCGGTTACCACCGTCAGCCCCTTATGCAATAACTGACCGATCAGTACTGATATCCACAGAATACCGAAGGCCACATGGGCACCGTGAAAGCCGACCAGAGTATAAAAAGCCGAGCTGAATGCACTGGTGGTCATTCCGAATTCCTCATGCCTGATGTATACGCTGAATTCGTAAATCTCCAGGACCAGGAAGCATAGTCCGAGCAGGACCGTGACCAGCAGCCAGTTCCGCAGCATAGTGACGCGGCCCCGGTGCATCGCCTGGATCGCGAAGACACTGGTCAGACTGCTGACCAACAGAAGAAAGGTTGCTGCCGCGACCAGCGGAAGATGAAACAGCTCATTCGCAGACGGGCCTTCATTGGTCTGATTGCGCAGCGCCAGGAAGGTTGCGAAGAGGGTGCCAAAAAGCACCGCTTCCCCACCAAGGAACAGCCAGAAGGCCAGCACCTTGTTGCGTCCTTCGAGGGTTGCTTTTTCCGGTTCATGCGGGAGAGTCCCATTGGCTGCTTCAGCATGTGCTGTAGTCATATCCGCTCACCTTCCTTCCAGCTCTTCGGGTTCAATATGCCAGCCCGGATCATCGAACAGCGACCGCATCAGCATGGAACCGAAGGTAATAAGCAGTCCCAGTGCCGTAACGATATAGTTATTGAACAGAAAGCTCATTATACTGCTGCTGAACTCATCACGGCTGAACATGAAGCCCAGTCCCGCTATGAAAATACCGACCGACATCAGGAACGGCAGAATCGTTGCCGAAGGCATATGAATCGAGCCTACCGGTTCGGACGGGGTCATCGCCTTGTGTCCGGCCATTTTTTCCTTCCAGAAGGCATCCAGGCCCCGCACCAGCGGCGTCTGCTTGAAGTTATATTCCGGCGGCGGTGAAGGAATCGTCCATTCAAGTGTCCGCCCGTCTTCCCACGGATCATCGGCTGCATCAGCCGGCCGTCTCGAGGTCAGGAAGATATTCGTGAGGAAGATCAGCATGCCGACCCCCATCAGCATCGCACCAATAGTACTGACCAGGTTAAGCAGATCAAACTGCTGATTCGGCAAATAGGTGAATACACGGCGCTGCATGCCCATCAGTCCCAGGAAATGCTGCACGAAGAACGTCAGGTGAAAGCCGATAATGAACGTCCAGAAGGTCCACTTGCCTAACGTCTCGCTGAGCATCCGCCCGAACATCTTCGGCCACCAGTAGTGAAGTCCGGCAAACAGACCGAGCACCAGACCGCCGACAATAACATAGTGGAAATGCGCCACTACGAAGTAAGTATCATGGAACTGGAAGTCCGCAGGCGCAGAGGCCAGCATGACCCCCGTTACCCCGCCCATGGTGAAGGTCGGGATGAAGCCGGCTGCGAACAGATTAGGGGTGGTGAAGCGTACCTGTCCGCCCCACATGGTGAACAGCCAGTTGAAGATCTTGATCCCGGTCGGAACGGCGATCAGCATGGTGGAGACTGAGAACAACGCATTCGCTACCGGACCGAGGCCGGTGGTGAACATATGATGCGCCCAGACCATGAAGCCCAGGAAGGCGATCAGAATCGTTGCGAACACCATAGAGCTGTACCCGAACAGCCGCTTGCGCGAGAAGGTCGGAATAACCTCAGAGATGACGCCGAAGGCCGGAAGAATCAGAATGTATACTTCGGGATGGCCGAAGATCCAGAAGATATGCTGCCACAGCACCGGATTGCCGCCTCCGGCCACATTGAAGAAGTTGGCATCCAGTATCCGGTCGAAAGTTAGCAGGACAAGGCCTACAGTAATAGCAGGGAAAGCGAATAGAATAATAGCTGAAGTAATAAAAGTAGTCCAGGCGAACATCGGCATCCGCATGAAGGACATCCCCGGTGCGCGCATCGTGATGATGGTGGCCAGGAAGTTAATGCCGCCAATCAGTGTGCCAAGGCCCGCAATCTGCAGCCCGATGGTATAAAAGTCCACCCCGTGCGTGGGGCTGTAGCCCGTGCTGGAGAGCGGGGTATATGCGGTCCAGCCCGCATCAGGCGCACCGCCCATTACCCAGCTGAGGTTGAGCAGAATACCGCCGAACAGGAAGGTCCAGAATCCGAGCGCATTGAGAAAAGGAAAGGCTACGTCACGCGCACCGATCTGCAGCGGTATGACTGCATTCATCAGTGCGAAGATGACAGGCATAACGCCAAGAAAGATCATCGTTGTGCCATGCATGGTAATCAGTTCGTTGAAGGTCTGGGCATCGAGAAAGGTATTCATCGGCTTAATCAGCTGAATACGGATCAGAATCGCTTCCAATCCGCCGATGCCGAAGAAGATGCCTCCAGCCCACAGGTAGAGAATCGCGATCTTCTTATGATCGACGGTGGTGATCCAGTCCATTAGCCCGGTATGCCGTTTAACGCTGTGGCCATGCTTCAAGGGCTGGGAGGGATGCAAGGATTGCGCTGCTTCGGCCAAGGTACGTACCCCCTTTTTCAAATATGCTGCTTCCGCTTCGGGCTATAGGCTATCCGGCTTCAGTCCAGCGTGTAACCGGCCAGAAACTCGGCAATTCCGTCGATCTCTTCATCGCTTAAGCCCAGATCCTTGGGATCCGGCATCTTGTTGCCCGGCTTCACGCTCTGGGGATCATGCAGCCACGTCTTCAGATTCTCTTCTACCGGTGCCCCGTCCACGCGCGTGTCGTCATTAAGCAGAATGCCGGCCACCGATTCGCGGGAGCCAATTCCGGTCAGATTGGGAGCCTGGGAAAGATCCTGCATACTTCCAGTCGCATGGCAGGTGAGGCACTGGGATTTGAAGGTCTCCGCGAGCGCCGGATCATCCGGCAACACAGAATCAGGAGCCTTCATCGAAGCTAACCACTCCTCAAAGGCCGTACTACTGACTGATTTCACCTTAAACTCCATGAAGCCGTGGGAAGGCCCGCATAGCTCCGCACATTTGCCGCGGTAAACGCCTTCATTCGGCGCACTGAAGCTGAAGCGGTTGACCGTTCCGTCGGGGTTGGTGTCCATTTTGCCGGAGAGCGAAGGTACCCAGAAGGAGTGCAGGACATCCTTGGTGCTTAGCTCAAAAGCGATATCCTTACCGGCTGGAATCACCAGATCCTGTGCTGTTGTCACCCCGTAATCCGTATATTCAAACTCCCACCAGTATTGATGGCCGGTCACTTTGACCTTAATGGCATCCTTATCATCCGAATGATCATTGCCGGCAGCGAACACCGCCTTCACTGTAGGAACCGCCAGTACAACTACAAGAATAAGCGGGATGACCGTCCACAGCACTTCGAGCTTGAAGCTGCCTTCCACCTGCTTGGGAATCTCGTTCTGATCCGGTTTCCGGCGGAAACGGATCCATACATAAGCTGCAATAGAGAAGACGACCAAAAGCACCACGATCATGATTGAGATCGACAGCTTCATCAGTGCAAACGAGCTTTCTGCTGCGGGTCCCTGCGGTCTGAGTACCGACAAGTCTTCCCGCCCGCATCCGGCAAGAATGAGTCCAAGCGCTGCGGTCATGGGAAGAAGCCGCTTTCCAGCCTGCCACGTTTTCATCATTGATCTACCCCGCTTTTCCCGAATTCGTAGATTAGAGTATTTTCCTGTCAATTATAACAATCACTATTAATATAAGTTCGCCCCACTGTTTTGTCAATCGTTCACAACAATTTCACATAATCATTTCGAAAAAGAAAAAAGCTTGTCTTTATTGATTTTAAAAGCGCTTTCAAAATAAGTCGAAAACTGTTAAACTACTTTTAAAGCGCATTCATATGTATTTGTGTCTATTAATTCATTTGACTAATGATATGGCTCTGTATCCGGTAAACCGGGCATACAAAAAAAACCGATTCCAGCGGCAAACAGGCTGCCCGGGCACGGTTTATGAGAATCCTCATGGATGTTATAGCGCAAAATGTTGTCATCAAAAAGCAGAAGCAGAACAATTCTATCTGTTGTTTAAGAAACGGACGAATTCATTCTTACCAGTTCATGCTCCACAACCATGGTCAGCTCTTCTTCATAGCCTCCCGTGATCCGATACTTCCGGACGTACTCCTTCACAAATTTCTTGGGATCTTTGGGCCGGAAAATGCGTGTCATTTCCCGTAGACTTTCCTTGACTTCGTTATGACCTTTACTTGCCATGATCAGTTCCCTCCCAAAACATTGAAAATGAATGCTCCGTTGTAGAGAATGCATGATGAAAAGTCCGCCGTAACCTTGAAATGCAAGTTAAGAAACCATTACACATACGTGGCTTGCATTATCCGCCTTGACCATCCTTCCGGTATTCCGGAAATCCGCCTTGCCGGTGAAGCAGGTTCGTCGTGATTTGGGCTGAGAGTAAGGATGTCTCAGAGTAAAGACACCTTGACACTTTAGTTACCCGAAGAGCCACTTGCTGAATCACTCCTTTCGGGCTTTATCGTTATATTGTATCATATTCCAGTCCAAGTTCCACCTTTCCTTGTAAAATATGCGAATGGAAATTTTTTATACTTCTTTAGCTTCCACGTTAAGTAAGATCCTCATTTTCCGCTACAACCACTACTCCTAACCTGACCTCAACCGCGCCTCCCGCTCTCTCTGGCTAAAATTTATTGTATGTCTACCGCCAGCAGCGGGAACCTAATATTAGTCTACCCAATGCTGCAGAAAATATTGGACATATCCCCAGTGCAGTTCATACTTTAACGTGATTCTTCATAGGCTTGAAGGGAAGAAGGTTGATTATCCGTACCTTTCTTCTCCAAACCAAGGAGAGTGAGCCCTTTGTCCCCTTTCAGATCTTCCACCGGATTGCCCGATAATATTGCCGCCGCCTTGTGTTACTTCTTCCCGTTCATTGGTGCCATTGTGTTCCTCGCGCTGGAGAAGCGCAGCCGGTTCGTCCTGTTCCACTCGCTGCAATCCCTGATTGCCTTCGGAGCGCTGATGGTAGCCCATGTACTGAGCGGCTTCATCCCTTTTCTCGGTCCTGTCGCGGCCGCCCTTCTCTCCCTGCTGGGCTTTGCCGTATGGCTGCTGATGATCTACCACGCACTGGGCGGAAGATGGTATAGGCTGCCCTGGGCAGGAGCAATCGCCGAGAGTCAGCTGCGGCAGCTGTAACCGGTAAAAAAGATTCCCTTTTGCCTGTCCTCTCCGTACAATGGAATCAGGACATACAGGAAACATTACAGGCTGGGGGAACATCCATGTATTTATTGATCATAAATTCCCGCTCGGGCGGCGGAGCGGGGCGGCGGACTTGGCATACCGTTGAAGCCATGCTCAAGGTGCGCGCCATTCCGCATGAAGCGCTGTTCACTCAAAGCGCAGACAGCGCGGAGAATCAGGTGCTGCACGCCCTTGCCCGCCGCGAGGACTGGCGCGCCGCCATCGTTATCGGCGGAGACGGCACGATCCACAGCGTGCTAGGCGCACTGCGGCGCAGAGGGGTGCCGCTCGGCGTAATCCCCGCGGGCTCCGGCAACGACACCGCGCGGGGATTCGGCATCCCGCTCACCCCGGAGGCCGCGCTGGATAACGCGCTGCAGGACCGCTGCCTCGAAGCTGATCTGCTCTCGGGCGCGGATGGGCTCACCCTGACCGCCGTAGCCAGCGGCTTCGATGCCCAGGTAGCCGTCAATGTGAACAACAGCCGCTACAAACGGCTGTGCAATGCCATCGGCGCCGGCCGCCTGGCTTATATCATCGGCATTCTGCATACGCTGATTACCTTCAAGTCCTGCCGGGTCAGCGTGACCTGCGACGGCAGGGAGCAGACCTTCGACCGGGCGTGGCTGGTCTCGGTCTGCAACCTGCCCAGCTACGGCGGCGGGCTGCTGATCTGCCCGCAGGCGGAGTCAGGCGACGGCCTGCTCGACGTCTGCGTTGTCCACGGGATCAGCCGCGGGCAGTTGCTGCGGCTGTTCCCGACGGTGGTGAAGGGCAAGCACGTTTCGTTGCCCTACGTCACCATGCTGCGCGGACGCAGCGTAGCCGTCCACTTCGCGCAGCCGCGCCATGCCATCGGCGACGGCGAGGCCCTCGGCACCGCGCCGCTGGCCGTGCGCTGCGAGCCGGGGGCACTGCGCGTGCTCTCGCCGCTGGCGGCGGCCGGCGCGCAGAGCGCAGCCGGGCCGTGCCACGCGAGCGGCTAGGCGGGGCTCGTGCCGCTGCGGCTGTGGGAAGCATGGCGCAGCCGGTTAAGCTAACGGCTGCGCCGGCAAAAGCGGCTGCCTGTGGTCTCAATGCTTGCAGCCGGTACCGTCCACAGTCGCAGCAGCCAACGCACCCTTTACTGCTTAAGGCTGCTTCCACCAACGACGTTCCGGCGATCTAGCCATTATCTAACCACTATGTACCCCCTTGCGGACTGAGAGGACCTTATTCTCTCCGGCAAGGGGGTTTTTAGTTGACTTGCGGACTGAGATTCCGCTATCCCTCACAAATGGATCAATATGATACCCCAAATGACCAAATAAGCGCACTGGAGTCCGCTTCGCCTAACCGAAGCACAGGAGGCGTAGGGCTGGCCGCACGCAGTAGGCGTCCAGCCGCGAGCGCTTCTGCTTTTAGTCGGGGCTGCAGCCAGCACCCCACCCCCTGCAGCTTCAGCCGCGCTATTTGCGCTCTGCCTATAAGCACAAACAGGTACTCCCCCTCAGCTGCACTACCTATGCCCGCCTTCAAACACAAACAGGCAGGCCCCCGATTCCTTCCGGGGGCCTGCCTGTTATTTACGTCTGCCGCAAAAGTCCACTCGGCAGTATTCCTTATTCCTCCACGAAGCCAACAACGCCGTCATCCAGCGAAGCGATCCGCACCAGCGACTCCACGCGGTACCCGGCTTCCTTCAGCAGGCGGCTGCCGGGCTGGAAAGCTTTTTCGATCACAATCCCAATCCCGGCAACGCTGCCGCCCGCCTGTTCAACGATCCGTGCCAGCCCGAAGGCCGCTTCACCATTCGCCAGGAAATCATCGACGATCAGCACGCGCTCACCGGGTGCGATGAACTTTCGGGAGACGGTAATTTCATTGGTTTCCTTCTTCGTGAAGGAGTAGACCTTCTCCACATAAATATCTTCCGTCAGCGTCAGCGACTTTTGCTTGCGGGCAAAAATCATCGGGACCTCAAGCTCCAGCGCCGTCATAATGCCGGGAGCAATCCCCGAGGATTCGATAGTCAGCACCTTAGTGATTCCTTCCCCGGCGAAACGGCGGGTAAACTCGCGTCCTACTTCACGCATCAGGAAAGGGTCCATCTGGTGATTCAGAAAAGAATCAACCTTGAGCACACCAGGGCCGAGAACAATACCTTCGTTAATGACCTTTTGTCTCAATAACTCCATCCGTGCTCCTCCTCTATCCTCAAATGGACCCTGCTTCGTCTGCTACAGACCCGTAGGTTTCTGGGGCAGCAGGTTACCGACAATCGACTTCAGCTCGTTATCCTGCTTGCTGTTCTTTTTGCCGTTGTCAAAGCTCGTAATCCGAATCTCTGAATACTTCTCTCCAGGTGCCACAGGTTTGAACACTAACTTCTCCCGGTCCTCAAGCCGGACATTAAAATTCATGTCCTTGAACATGCCGATTAAATCCTGCTCTCCCGGGGTCTTCCCTTCGTCCAAAAACAGCAATCCGCGTAACGGCTTCACGCCTTCCGAATGCTGCACATCAAAATGAACAATACACTCCACGCTTGTCACCTCCCTAGCTTAGTACCCTCTGCATCTCAGGAGCTACTCCGCCTGTTCTTCCCCGGCTTCATCCTGGTCATGCAATACATATTTGCTGTAAATCCGGCCATAGCGTTCCCCGTACCGCTTCTGCAGCTCAGGTCCCATATCTTCTTCAAGCTCGAACAATACCATTTCCTGTGTAAAATGATTCAGCAGCAGCTCCACGAGCACCGGGTGCTCGGTAACCACCGCCTGCGCAGTTCCGTCCTCATAACGCATGCCCAGCATACACCAGGAACGGTCGATGACAAAAGAAAACTTCCGCCCCCCGCTGCGCTGTGGCTTACCGTCCAGCGGCGGCCATATCGGGTATGGCGCAGAGGCCGCGTTGCCGCCGTCAAAAGCCCACAGCAGCTTCACTCCGCGCAGCTCTGCCTGCTCCAGCTCACTGCGCAGCAGCGAGGCTTCCTCCCGCCATACATCAACCACGATCTCCTGAGCCGCGAGATTGAGCTGGCGGATCAGCGCTCCCGTTACGTTGCGGTCACCTTCCACGTTATAAAATGAAGGGCTGACCGGGCCTCCGCGCGGCATTTCACTTTCCATGTAGGCCAGCGACGCCTGTACCCGGCCGGATATCATCGTCGCCAGCTCTTCCGGGTCCAGCACGCTGTAGCGGGCCGGCTCCCCTTCCCCGCAGCGTACGTAGCCTTGCTGAGTCAGGCGCTGAAGCGCCGCATATACATTCGATCTTGATACTCCTAGCTGCTTTGCCACTTCGTAGCCCGAAGCCTGGCCCTTGGTGGCCAGCTCAACCATAATTTTGGATTCCATCTCTGTGAAACCCAAATTGCGCAGATGCAGCAGCAACTGTTCCATCTATGTTGTCCCCCTAAGCTGTCTGTCTAACCCTGTCTAAATTTGCTCCGAACCGCAGCGCGGGCACCACATTGAGCCTTTCGGCAGATCGGCGCGGCAAATCTGGCATTTCACAATATCCCGTGTACCCGATTCGCTGACGGCAGTCTCTTCTGCAGGCTCACTGGCTTTCCAGTCGCGGATCCGGCGGTCCAGCTCCAGCTGGCGCTCACGTTCACGCTCCAGTTCATCGGCCTCACGGCGGCCCCGTTCTGTATCCGGAAGAACCCGTTCATACTCTTCAGGCTCCGGTTCCACTTCAATTTCCGTCAAGGCTTCGGCGTACTGGACAGGCTGTTCAGGTCTCTTAGCGAGTTCCCGCTCCGCTTCTGTCAATTCTTCCTCACCGTAGTACTGATCTTCCTCATCTTCGTGCTCATGTACGGTATGTACCGTAACGGCCTGCGCCGGTTCCTTGCGCAGCACCGGTTCCTTGCGCAGTGGCAGCTCCTCAAGCTTGCGTCCGCAGTGCGGGCAGAAGTTGGCATCCAGTGCTACGATTTGGCCGCAGGCACAGAGCCGTTCATTCTTTAGTTCGGCAATTCTTGAGCGCACGCCCTCAATCTGCTCCTGAAGCTTGTTACAGCCGCGCGCCAGCTCGATCATCTGCCCCTCTGCCACCGACATATCTCTGGAACGATATCCTTCGTAGAAAAGCTTTCCCATTTTCAAAAATTCAAGTTGCATCTCATGTTCGATATCAGAAATTTGCCCGTTCAGCTTGCCTACTTCCACCGAGCTTTGCGCTTTTTCACTCACCCGGCTGGCACCGTCTTTAATGCGTTGCAGAAAATTCATTGTAGTTCCTCCTTCTCCAGAGTGAGAATAGGCTGATTCGCAGCCGCAAAATAACCCCATACATCGTTATCGCTCCGTACAGCAGTGGAAACGTGACTCTATCATACCAAAAGTCCCTGACAGATTCATTATTTGTCGTCAGGTGTTAAATACTACATGACGAACATTATCGAATAATGGAGGGATAACATTGCCTAACGATAACCATAAACGATATTTCGTATCCGTGAATCATGGCCTGATTCAGGATGTGCGTAACGACTCGAACGAATTTGAGGTTCTGCTCTCGGATGAAGAGCTTACCGTGCTCCAGGATCTTCTGAAAGGTCTTGCCGGTGAGGACGACTATGCCTTCCGGCGTGCTTTTGTCCCCTATAAATCAGCCGATCATGATGATGCTGCGGAGCAGTTTGACGATGCCACCATTCATCTGTTCCAGTATTTGCATGACCACGGCACAGACGAAACGCGCCGGCTCATTGATGAAATGAATGTTCTGCAGAGGCTCGGAAATACCGGCTATCAGGATGAAGGGTACGGCGGCGGTTCTCCGACTAACAAGTAGAAACGCCTCTGCCGCCCTAATCTGGAACGTAAAGCCCCGTCCCGCCAGATAGATAGGCCTATAGTGAGCTAATACGCTGCTGCGGGAAGAATGTTTCTCTTCGGCTTCATCCGGCTTTGTTTTGCTTCCGGGGCTGTACTTCGGTTAAAATAGAATCACATAAACTGCAGCGCATTTTATGCGAACGCCGTAGTCATCCGTTCATGGTCTACAGTCACAAATAACGAATACCGGGAGAGTTTCAGTGGAAGAATACGATAGTACACAGGTTACACTACACAAGTTGCAGGTCCATGTGAAGGATATGCAGAAGTGGCAGGTACACGAAGATTTTGCCAAGCAGGTTGAGAATTTCAAAGCTTTGCCGGCGCTTTACCGACATGCTCTGAATGAGCTTGAGAATAAAATTGATGTCATCCGTACAGAGTGGCAGGTACGCGACGGCTTCAGTCCCATTGAGCATGTGAAGTCACGCATTAAGGAACCGAAGAGCATTGTACAGAAGATGGAACGCAAAGGCCATGATTTCACGCTGGAGAATATGGAGCAGCACATTCACGATATTGCAGGTATGCGGATCGTCTGTGCTTTTGTGAAGGATATTTACCGGCTGGTGGATCACCTGTGCGCGCGCGAGGATATCCGCGTGCTGGAAATCAAGGATTACATCGCCCATCCGAAGCCAAATGGCTACCAGAGTCTGCATCTTATCGTCGCCATCCCCCTTGTGCTGCTGGAAGGAACCCGCTGGGTCAAAGCCGAAATTCAGCTCCGTACACTCGCTATGGATTTCTGGGCCAGCATGGAGCATATTCTCTACTATAAATTTGACAAACAGCTACCGCCGCATGTGGCTGAGGAATTAAAAGAGGCTGCACGTGCCGCTGATGAACTGGATCAGAAGATGCTCCGCCTGCGCCGGGAGATCCTCGAACTGTCAGAAGCGGATGGCAAAAGTAATGACCCCTTAGTATAAATATATTTGTATACAATAAAGGCAGTACTTTAACAGCTAGGATGTTAAAGTACTGCCTTTATTGGCGTTGTGCGCTTACAATTTATTCAAGCCAGCCGCACGTTTGGCGGCGGCTTCCGATACCCGGCGCATCAGCAGGGCAAGTCCTTCCCGGGCCTTAGGCGTCTGCGGCAGCAGCGAGCTCCAGTCCTCTTCCGGTTCAATGACATCAGGCATTGCCGGAAATGGCCGGGCAGAGATCTCATGAAACAGCGGCCCCGGCTGATGGAGCGAGCCCTCCGCAGCCGCCTCGGCCAGCCATTCTCCCGAGGACACCGCCGGACCTTTACGTTCCAGCCGGGCCAACTCGGAAGCAAGCGTTACAGGGGGAGGAGCCCCCTCTTCAATAACCCGCTCATTCTCCTGCTCCGCCCAGAGAGCAAACACCCCGGAGAGCAGTTCCTCCTTGGACAGGCCGCGCAGGGCAAAAGCCAGCAGCGGCTCCTTCGTTAGCTGCTGCTTCACCCGAAGCAGCAGCTCCCCGGCGGGCAGCAAGCCTGTGCCTTGTTCATTGGCCGCCTCTTCGAGTTCAGCATCAGCAGGCAGCACCTCAAGGGCAGCAAGCCCGCCTTCCAGGCTGCCCTGGAGCAGCTCATACAATTCACCCGGATGCGCAGAGAGCTGTAGCAGCACCTCATTCTTCCGGGCGGCCGTCCATTCCGGAATATGCAAAGTGAACACCGCGCGCTGCGCTTGTTCCTCTGCAACTGCACCGGGTTTGCCGTTCCGTCTGCCTACACCTTCCGCAGCGGCGGTTCCCAGGCTCCCGGTGGCTTTGATCTTTCCCGGCAGCACCTCCAGCTTCAACTCCAGCAGTTCAATCATGGATGTTCCCCTCTTTCTGCCATACAACTATCATTTACATCCAGTCCTGTCCTTGCAGTTCGATAAGCTCCTTCAGCTCATGGTTGGACATTTCGGTCAACCAATTCTCGCCGGAGCCGACAACCTGCTCGGACAGACTTTTTTTACGTTCAATCAGTTCATCGATCCGTTCCTCCAGCGTTCCCTGGCAGATCAGCTTATGCACCTGAACATTCTTGTGCTGTCCGATCCGGAATGCCCGGTCCGTAGCCTGGTTCTCAACTGCCGGGTTCCACCAGCGGTCGTAATGCAGCACATGATTGGCCCTGGTCAGATTGAGGCCTACGCCCCCGGCTTTGAGGGACAGGACGAAGAATGCAGGACCCTCCCCCTCCTGAAAAGCATGCACCATCTCGTCGCGTTCACGCTTCGGAATGCCGCCATGCAGGAAGAGCGGTGTCTCCCCGTACCTTCTGGCCAGCCGGCTGACGAGCAGCTCGCCCATCGCCACATACTGCGTGAAGATCAGCGCAGACTCCCCAAGCTCGGAGATGCTGTCCAGCACCTCGAACATCACATCCATTTTGCCGGAGGGCTCACTGCGCAGGCTCCGGCCGTCATCCTTGCGGAACAGCTGCGGATGATCACAGATCTGCTTCAGCTTGGTCAGGGAGGACAGCACCAGCCCCCGCCGGGCCATGCCCGACCGCTCACCGATTACGCCAAGCATCTCATCCACAACGCCCTGATACAGGGCTGCCTGCGTTTCTGTTAGCGGACAATACGACTTCAGCTCGATCTTCTCGGGAAGATCCTTCGAAATATCGGGATCACTCTTCAGGCGCCGCAGCAGGAATGGAGATACGAGACGGTGAAGCTCACGCAGCCGTTCCCCGCCTTCGCCAGATACATACCGCTGGCGGAAGGAATGATAGGTTCCGAGATACCCCGGATTCAAGAAATGAAAGATCGACCACAGCTCGCCTAGCCGGTTCTCTACCGGGGTACCGGTCATCGCAATCCGGTGCGGCGCGGTCAGCTTCATGACACTCTGCGCCTGTTTGGTGCGGTGGTTCTTAATATACTGCGCTTCATCCAGCACAACGGTTGACCAGCGCACCCCGGCCAGATCCTCACTGTCCCGGCCTGCCAGATGATACGTAGTCAGTACAATCTCATGGCTGGCGGCAAGCTCGGTGAATCCTTCTCCGCGTACCCGACGGCCGCCATGATGGATATGCACACTAAGCGAAGGTGCAAACCGCTGCAATTCCCGCTGCCAGTTCCCCAGCAGTGAGGTCGGGCAGAGGATAAGCACAGGCTCCCGCTTCTCTCCCGGCGGCGCATTCAGCGCACGGTCCAGCAGGCAGGTGATCACCTGCACGGTTTTGCCAAGCCCCATATCATCGGCCAGACAGACCCCGAAGCCAAGGCCGCTAAGCGCCGTAAGCCATTGATATCCCCGTTCCTGATAAGGCCGCAGGGTACCGTTCAGATCATCCGGCACCGGACGCATGGGCAGCCCGCGCAGCACATCGCCATGCATAAGAGAGGCCAGTAAACCGGAGGTCTCCATGCCCGTGACCGACATGCCCTTCCATAGCCGTTCTTCGCCATCCTCGGCTTCCAGGCGCATCCAGTCTGCTGCCGTCATCTCTCCGCTCTCGTTGCGCTTCATATATCTCAGGACCTGACGGACCTCCTTCGGGTCCACTTCGATCCATTCACCCCGGAAACGTACAAAAGGCACTCCGGCTTCCACCAGCGCATTCAGTTCGTCCTCGCTGATCTCCGAATCGCCCAGGGAAGCTTCGATGCGGAAGGAGATCAGCTCCTCCATGCCCAGCGCTGCTTGTACAGGCCCATCCACTCCGCCCGGCGGCGGCTGCATCTTCATTCTCATCCCGATCCGCCGCCGTCCTTCGCGGCTCCAGCGTGAAGGCATCTGCACCGTAATTCCCCGTTCACGCAGCTGCTGTACACTCTCCTTCAGGAAGAAATACAGCCGCTCCGGAAGCAGCTCCACCCCGCGCGGCGCCGGTTCGGCCAGCGCTCGCTGAATGTCCGGGGAGATCTTGGCTGCCCGCCCCAGCGCAGCAAGCAGCTGCTGCTGAATGTTGCGGTAGCGCTTGCCCCACAGCGTGAATTCCCGTTCCCGGCTGCTCCAGACCGCTTCGGCCGGAATCCAGAATTCACCTTCCTCCCGGCTCTCCGCCCAGAACGTCAGCCGCCACAGCTCACTGTCGGTTGCAGGCGGCTCCAGCCGCAGGCCCAGGCTGAGCTGTCCGCTGCGTGCTTCCTCCGTCTCGAAATGCGGCACCTCGTTGCCTGCCGTCTCACTCACGGCAGCCAGAAGCTCGGTCACTTCAGCCGGAGTCCCCTGAACAGGGATATCCCGGCTGCCGGTCAGCAGACTGTTCCACCACAGCTCAGTAAGCGGCGAGTAACCGCGGCGGTAGTTCGCTTTGAATGGACCCAGTGCGCTCTCGTTGGCCGCGACCACATTCTTGATCTCCGCTGTCATCACAGCCTGCAGGAACGAATAGAGCACATACCCGCCTGCTTCCTCCCGCGAGGACAGATCCCCCTCCTCGGCTACGTGAGTGCCGAGCGCAAGCACCGGCATGGAAGCCGCCATCTGCAGGAAGAATTCCTTATCCGCCTCTTCCCGGAAAGCCGGCGACCAGCATACCGCTGCCGCCTGCTCGCCGCCGCGGCGGCGTGAGCCCACCTTGCGCGGCGGCTGAGCGCCGGGGACAATCCCGCCCTTGCCCATCAGCTCCAGCGCAAACCGGGCCGCAGCCGACCAGTAGCGCAGTTCTCCGCCCGGCTCTATGCCCTGGGCGCGGCTTGCCTGCTCATCCCAGGCAAGGAGCAGCTCAAAAGCGTCCTTGGGCGACAGGGCCAGCCCTTCAAGGGTGCGCCCCGGCATTCCGCGCCGCGCCGTCTTCCCTTCCACGGCGGCGGCAGCAGGATACTTCACTTCCGCCAGCCGCAGCGCAGCACCCGCAAAAGGACGCCAGCCACTCCGAAATTCCAGCCGTTTAATCACGCGTGTCCACGCGTCCACCTTCGGCTCAGAAGTTTCACCCGAGAAGCAAAATAATACGTCCCCTAACCATATTGCATACAGATGCTTAATCATTGATGATCTCCATTCTTTTAAGCAAACAGAAAGAGCCAGTCCGTCCCAGCGGGAAGACTGTTTCCTTCTCTGCGAGAAATATATTATGAAGCTGTACTAGCAGCAGTAACTGTACAGCCATCCCATTGTGGTTATCACTGCAACTTTTTTCTTCATCCCTTCATCTTATACGAAAAAGTCTACATTTAAAAACTTTTCTGCACGTTTTCTGCAGAAAATCTGCAGATTCTTTTGCAAATCTCCCTCATCCGCAGTTCCGGCAGCATTCCGGAGAGGCCTCTCAGACCCAGTCGCAGCTGCTTGAAGTCCGTATTTATGACTAATTTTAAACAAGCACCCGTTCAATCAACGGTGGTCAGATCAAATAATTCAAAATGTTGTATGTATTACAACTCTTTGATCCCATAATAAGAAGGTTTCCGAAAGGAATGTTGTATTTTATGCAGAAATTTAAGTGCTCTTTTTCCAACTGTTGTTTATCAGCGGGCCCGTCATCAGCCAGCAGGTGGAGATAATCCACTTATTCCGGTCCTTTGCATCGTCCGTGTCCGACAGAACTGATTTTTTCCAGGCAACACAAAGAACCGTCCGCCCCCTCTTTGCAAGGCGAAGCCGGCTCTTTATAAACTAAAGGGGTTACTTGTTCGCTTGAATCCGCAGCTCCCCGCCGTCGGCAGCATCCGTTACCTGTACAATAATCGCACCTTTCCTGCCGTTATAAACCCAGCCCGCTTTGCCTTCCTCCAGCTGTTCCAGGGTGATCTCCTCAAGTCCGTCCACCGCCGCCACGGTGAAGAACGGATAACAGAGCGCAAACCGCAGCATCTCCCGGCGCGGCTTATAATCATGCACGCCATATCCCCATTGCAGCACCAGGGCACCTTCGGTACCTGTAGCCTGCACGGCAAGCTCTGTATATTCCCCTTTACGGTAACCGAAGCTGTGCCCGTCATCCTCATACAGCTTGAATGCCGCCGAGAATCCTTGGGCAGCTTCCGCTCCGTACAGATGGAAGGTGACCGTCTCTTCCGTGTCCTCCAGCGCATACTGCTTCAGCGGACCTTCGGCCGTGAAGCTGCCTGCCTTCACATACATCGGCATAATATGCAGCGGCGCAGCAGCAAGAATATGACGGCCGCCTTCGTGAATCTTCCCGTCCCAATAGTCAATCCAGCAGCCTTCGGGCAGGTAGACCGAGCGGTGATCTGTATCCGGGCGGTAGACAGGGGCAATCAGCACATTCTCGCCAAGCAGGAACTGATCGCACAGATTGGTCACATGCGGGTCACGCGGATATTCAAGGATAAGCGGACGGATCACAGGCAGCCCGCACATCTCCGCCTCATGAAACAGATTGTATAAATGCGGCATCCAGCGGTACCTCAGTCCGATGAATTCGCGCAGAATCCCCTCCACTTCTTCCCCGAAGGACCAGGGCTCCTGACGCAGCGTTCCGATGGAGGAATGATTGCGGCAGTATGGGAAAAAGACGCCCATTTGCGTCCAGCGCACCAGCAGCTGTGCAGACGTATGATGGGCGAATCCGCCGATATCCGGCCCCGAGAACGCCAGCCCCGACAGCCCCATATTCAGCACCATCGGCATCGCCATCGCCATATGCTCCCAGAAGCTGCGGTTATCCCCGGTCCAGACGGCGGCATACCGCTGAATGCCCGCATACCCGGCACGGGTCAGCACAAAAGGACGCTCGCCCCCCATATGCTCGGCCAGTCCCTCATACGTTGCTTTTGACATCATCATCCCGTACAGATTGTGGTATTCCTCATGGGTAACGGGCCTGCCGTTGTTGAAATGCATCACATCGAGATCCATCGTCTTGGTCTCATTGAAGACCGCCGGCTCGTTCATATCATTCCAGATCCCCTGGATGCCCAGGTCCGTGTAATACTTGTGCAGGTCGCCCCACCACTCGGCGGTCCGGCTGTCGCTGAAATCGGGGAATGCGCTGATCCCCGGCCAGACCTCGCCGAAGAAGATATCGCCCTCCAGACGGCGGCAGAAATGCTTCTCCAGCACACCTTGCTTATACACCTCGTATTTGGGGTCTTTTTTGACACCGGGATCCACAATGGGCACGATCCGCACACCCAGCTCCCCGAGTTCTGAGATCATTCTCTGCGGGTCCGGGAAGTTGACGGGGTCAAAGGTGAATACGCGGTACTCGTCCATATAATGGATATCGAGATAAATGACATCACACGGAATATGCTTCTCACGGAAGGTCCGGGCAAGCTGTAGCACCTCCTGCTGGTTCATATAGCTGTAGCGTGACTGATGGTAGCCGATCGCCCATTTAGGCGGAAGCGCAATCCGGCCGGTGAGCGAGGTGTATCTTTTGACAACATCCTTCATCTCGGGCCCGTTAATGAAATAAATGTCATATTCCCCCGTAGAGCAGCCAATAGTAAAAGCAACGCCATGCGAACGCATGTCGAAATCACTCCGCCCCGTATTGTCCAGAAATAATCCGTAGGTGAGATCGCCGTGCATGTGAATGAGCAGCGGAATAGACTCATAGAGCGCTTCAATCTCCGGCAGATGCGGGGCAAAAACATCGGTATTCCAGTTCGTATAACGCTCCCCGCGTTTATCGAGGAAGCTTGACTTCTCACCCAGTCCGTAAAAATGCGAATCCGGCTGCATATCATACTCCGCATGACTCGCACCGCGCGGGTTCCAGCTGGTCAGATTCTGCTGCATAATCACCGTGCCCGAGGTATTCTCCACACGGAGAAGAAACGATGTTTTCTCGATAATCAGCCGGATGGCACTTGTGGTGAAGATTAGCTGATCCTCTGTCTCATCCACAGGAAACAGATGCGGGATACAGCTCTCATTCATCACCGCCTCCGATGTGGTCAGGTCCGGAACCTCACCATGGAAGACTTTCATCCGGAACATATCATCGCTCAAAAAGATAAAGACAACCCCCGCGCATTCCCCCCGGCAGATATAAACATTCTCCGACCGTTCCCAGGAAACCACGCTTCCCGGAGTGTTCCAAGTCTCCTTCATTACGAGTGGTCCCATCTTCTCAGGGCGTATCGCCTCGCTGCTCTCCATGCCTTTTGTCCCCCTTCGGCTATTGCCTGCTTGATCTTCATCGTTCCCGTATTAGCTCTTCTTCTCTACATATTACCCCGAGCTTACGGAATGCTATCCGTTAAATTCATGACCTGTTGGTCATTTTTTTGCGGGAGATAGTCTTAATTGCTGTTAAAGCGGGTATATTCTATGTAGGCCAAGGATAGGCACATGCTAAATAACCTAATTTAGGGAGTGACAAGAATGAGAAGAAGCAATCCTTATAAGTGGTGGAATCTGCTGCTGTACCTCGGCATGATTGCCGTCAATACGCTGTCGGTGGCGCTGCCGCTTGGCGGGAACAGTACTGGAGAAATTTCAGACAGATATCATACTTACATTACACCGGCCGGCTACGCATTCTCCATCTGGTCTCTGATCTACCTGCTGCTCGCCGGGTTCATTATTTATCAGTTCCGCAGTGATACCGGAGGCAGAGATTCCGTGCAGCATATAGGCATCTGGTTCGTGCTCAGCTGTATATTTAATATGGGCTGGCTATTTCTCTGGCATTATTTGTACATTGAGCTGTCGCTGGTTGCCATGGTGCTTATGCTGGTTTCACTGATTGTAATCTACCGCCGTACCCGCAGCATCCCGGACCCTACCTCCGGCGAGAAATGGCTGGTTAGACTGCCCTTCAGCATTTATCTCGGCTGGATCTCTGTAGCTACCATCGTTAATGTCAGCATCGTGCTGGAGAAGAACAACTGGGACGGCTTCGGGCTAAGCGATTCACTCTGGGCTGTAATTATGCTCTGTGTAGGTGCAGTGCTGGCTGTTATTGTAAGCTTCCCTCACCGGGACAGCATTTATCCGCTCGTCTTCGTCTGGGCCTTCATTGCCATTGCTATTGAACAGAAGGATACAGATAATATTTTCTTCACCGGGCTGATTGCTGCAGGACTTCTGCTGCTCTACAGCATCTGGCTGCTGCTCACCCCGCCGCGTACCCGCAGCAGATATTGACGATATCGGTGAAAAGACATAAGGCTGCCCCGCTCCTGTATAGGGTCGGGACAGCCTTTATCATTGCCGGCTTACCGGCCGATTTCATTATTCCACACTAATCCGCAGCAAAAATCCCACGCACCTGCAAAGAGGTACATGGGATTCGGCCCGGCATTTCGGGTTCTATCTTCAGTAAGGCTTATTTTTTGCGTGCTACCGCTTCGATCTCAACAAGTGCATCCTTCGGCAGACGCGCCACTTCGACTGCGCTGCGGGCCGGATAAGGCTCAGTAAAGAAAGTGGCGTATACTTCATTAACAGCTGCGAAATCATTCATATCCTTCAGATATACCGTTGTTTTGACTACATGCTCCATGGATGCCCCGGCCTCTTCAAGAATGGCCTTCACATTGCTAAGCGACTGGCGCGCTTGCTCTTGCACATTGTCCGCCAGTGCTGCCGTTTCCGGGTCCATACCAAGCTGGCCGGAGGTGTACACCCAGTTGCCGGCGGTGATTGCCTGGCTGTACGGTCCGATGGCCCCCGGGGCTTTGCTCGTTGCTACCTGCTTTTTACTCATGTCTCGCTCCTCCTGCTTGTTGTACGCAGCCTGCGGGCCGTTATGTACATATCATTTTATGTTTCATTGTAAGTCCTGAGGTCTGTTTATTGCAAACCTGCTGAAGATCTAATGCTTGCCGATCACATGAATCACATCATTGGTATAAATATGCACGCCGCCTGTATCGGCAAGGGCAATATTCCTCATCGCCCGCGCCACCTTGGCAGCGGGGATTGCCCGGTACTTCGCAGCTTGGCCGACCATAGCGAAATCCAACCCCCTCATGATTACGGAAGCGACACGTTCTCCCAGCCTGAATTCCTCGCGTTCTCCCAGCAGCAGCGAAGGCCGGAACAGATGTAAGCCGTGGAATCCGGCAGCAATCAGCCCGTCCTCTGCCCGCCCCTTGGTCCGGCTGTAGAAGTTGCGCGATTTCGCGTTCGCTCCTATAGAGGACACTGCCAGGAACTGCTTCACACCATAGGCCTTGGCCAGAGCCGCAGCAGCAAGCGGATAGTCCAGATCCACCTTCTCGAATTGCTCCTGTGAACCTGCCTGCTTAATCGTAGTTCCCAGGCAGCAGAACACCGCGTATACTCCGGCGAACTGCTCCTTATATTGCTCCAGCTGTTCCCAATCGGTCTCAATCTGCTTGAGCCTCTTATGCTCCAATTGCAGCGGCCGGCGCACCAGTACGCGGACCTCGTCCCAATCCCCGTTCAGCAAATCCTCCGTCAGTGCCCTGCCTACCAGACCCGTGGCTCCCAATACTACCGCAATTCTTGTCACCGGGCTGCCTCCTTATTCAGAATATTCTTCTATTCATCCCGCAAAATACGCCGGCCCAGCAGCAGCGCCAACGTGATCATCAGCGTCCCTACCACAAGCTGCATTCCATACACCTGCGTCCATTCGGGCCAGTTCTTAATCCATTCGTAGATCCGGCCGCCCAGCAGCGGACCAAAAAATGCCGCGAGGCCGGTGAGCGCCGCATACATAGCCATATACATCGGCCGTTCCTTCTTCGGCGTATCCCCGATAATGAAATTGAAGGCCAGCTGGTTGAAGCCGCCTACGCCCATGCCAAATACAATATGCGCGGCAAACAGAACCGGTAGCATCGGCAGTACGGATAGCAGTCCCCACATCAGGGAGGAGAGCGCGATGATCGGCAGGGTCCAGAGCAGCAGCCTTTTGTTGCTGTATTTGGCGTTCAGGTTACCCCATACATAGAAGCTCCCCATCATGAAGATCGTCTGCGATACATTGAGCAGTGACAGCTTCTCATAATTGATATGAAGCAGCTGAAGCATCACATAGGAATACAGCGGCACGGTCAGATTCTGCAGCAGCAGCCATGCGGACAGGAACAGGGTGGACTTCATAAACAGCTTATCGTGAAGCGGTTTTTTGAGCATCGGCAGAAAATCTTTTTCTTCTGACTTCTCAAACGGCACATCCGGATAGAAGAAGAAAACAACAATATTCGAGATTGAGAAAATCCATACGACAATATACAGAATTAGAAACCCGTGTCCACCCGGATAACGGTCCAGAATAATGCCGCCCCCGTACATTACCAGGCTTCCCAGTGCATTCAGAAACGTATTCCGGATGCCGAAATACCGGCCTCTGACCCGTGCCGGAACCAGGTCGCTGATGACAGAACTCCACAGCACACCGCCTGCCGTATTAGCAATGAATGCTATGGTATACATTACTATGAAAGCAGTAACCCAGTACTCTTGCGGAAAAATAAACGGCACAAGACCGGTGGATCCCCAGAGCAGTCTGTGCAGGCCGATAAAAGTCACCATAGCCCATTTGCGGCTTGGCAGCTTCTGGATCAGGAAGGCTACGCCAATCTGCGCTACGTTCACCAGTGTGGTAAGTGCCAGGACGAATCCGATCTGACTGGAGCTCGCCCCCAAATATAACAGAAAGCCTGTCAGGAACTGCCCCTGCAGCAGCACCTGAAATATTGTGGATGGTATCCCCTCAAAAGTAGCGATCTGCAGATTCTTGCGGTGTATCGAGGCCTTGCGTACTTCCTTGGAGCGGTTCCGCAGCGGCCGGTTTCTCATGATGTTCATGGGGTGATAACACTCCTTTGATGCGGCTTTTGCTTCATTCTACTCCGCATCAATCTCCTGTCAATACACCGAAATCACAAATAAAGTTGGAGCCCGGAATCTACCCATACTCTAAGGTTATAGCGGCAAATACAGGGAGAATAAGCTTCCCTGTCCCTCGCGGCTGTGCAGGGTAATGAACCCGCCAAGCAGTCTGGCCAGATCATTGCTGATCGACAAGCCAAGCCCCGTGCCGCCATACTTACGGCTGATATTTGAATCCGCCTGCTCGAACGCTTCAAAGATCAGATCATGCTTCTCCGGGGGAATGCCAATCCCGGTATCCTGCACCTCAAAGGCGACCCATTTCCGCGAGGAGAGCCCCTCTTGCCGTTCCACTACGCGGACATTCACCGATACACCGCCTGTCATAGTGAACTTGAAGGCATTTGAGAGCAGATTGCGGAGAATTTGCTGCACCCGCTGGGGATCCGTATAGATAACCCCCGGCATGTCTGCATCCAGTGAAATATCGAAGGCCAGCTGTTTCTGTTTGGCTACCACACTGAATTGCTGAAGAAGCAGATCAGGGATCTCACTGACATTGAAGTCTTCATTAATAATATCCAGTTTTCCGGCTTCTACCTTGGACAAGTCCAGAACATCATTAATAAGTGAGAGAAGATCTTCACCCGAGCGGTGAATAATCCCTCCATATTCTGACAGCTCTTCTACACTCAGTTCATCTTCGCTTTCTTCAATTAGCTGGGACAGGTTAATGATACTGTTAAGTGGTGTTCTCAGCTCATGGGACATATTGGCCAGGAACTCCGACTTGAACTGCGAGGCAAGCATCAGCTGCTTGGCCCTCTCCTCCAGCACGATTTTATTCTTATGAAGCTCCTCCGTCTGCTCTGACAAAAGCTCATTGGCTCTAACGATCTGTCCGGTGCGCATCAGATCCAGCTGGAAGTCGCGGATAATCAGCGCAAACAGCACACTGAGAGCAAAGCCCGCCGGGAACGTGACCGGCAGGATATCCGTTATGTATTCCTGCGCAGGGATGACCCCAAATACCGTAATATTCAGCGCATTCACAACATTTACCACCAGGACAGCAATTAGTCCCTTTTGGATCACAGAGGCAGAAGAACGCTGCATCCAGAGGCTCAGGCCGGCGCAGACGAAGCCCAGGATAGATAAATTCAGCACGCCTACCACAGCTGCTTCGGTAACACCGAAGGTCAACCGCGTAAGCCCGGTGCCGACTCCAATAATGATCAGGACCAGAGGCTGGGGGTATGCCAGCGTAGAAATAATAAGCGGCACAAACCGCAGGTCAAAGATCACATGCTCGTCCAGTCTATATCCGAAAATTGTACTTACCCAACCGGCGAAGATCGCAAGCAGGACCCAGCTCACTTTCTTCACAGGTTCTGAAGCATAGGTCACAGTATGTTTGTATATTAAGTTTGCCAGATAAGACAATGTAATCAGCAAAGCGGTATTTACAAAAAATATTTTTACATATTCCATAGCCTCACTCCTGCAGCAAAAAATGATATAACAACGATTATTATTTATACTATCATAGAGGAATGAAATCATGAAGCCACATTGCTATTGCATATGTATAGCCTGTCCGCAGAAGAAGAGCGCAAATCAGATACGATTTGCGCTCTTCTTCTGCGGTGTGAACCAGGGCATCCTTGCCTTCCAGCGCCTTTTGGGTACGGAGGCTCCGCCTTTGCCGCCAAGTTCTATAAAAGATGCCTCATTCAGATCAGCTTCGGCCGGTGTCCACATCTCTGCTTCCGGCAGTATATAGTACCGGGGGTGATAGGTGCTGATAGTATCTCCTTGCTGAGTCAGCACCCGGTTAGCATGAATCTCAATAATCCGGCCTGTAACGACCAGGGAATCATTCATACACATCCGCCTCTCCCTGCATTTGTGGTGATCTGATCTGAGGCCATATTCTTCGTTTATCTGCGGATCGACTGCTCCCAGTTGCGGTATTCCGCCTCTGCATCATCCTTGGAATGGCCGTAACGCTCCTGCAGCTTACCTACCAGTTTATCTTTTTCGCCGTCTATTACATCGAGGTCATCATCCGTCAGTTGGCCCCACTGCTTCTTGGCTTCACCTTTGATCTGCAACCATTTACCTTTCAGCACATTATTGTCCATTACAAACTCATCTCCTTAGCTGTCGGTTATTGTTGGCATAAGCTATGATTCTCAGTGAATTATTACCCGTCGGCCCTTTGTGTGAATCCAAAACTACGGGAAAAGCCCCATAATAGAACTGCAGCGCAAACCGCAAAGAAAGTCATAGTTTGTCACATAATAGTCTTTTAATAAGCTGTTCATATATTTTAAAATTTGATATACTTCAGAAGTAAAATTATTATCGTTTAAGTGATTATTTTCACATGAGTATTTCCCAGCTTGTGCTAGAATGCCATCGAACAAGAAACGAGATAATTAAATTTTTTCTTATTACCTGCCGATATATGTCGTATGCCTGCTACAAAAAGGGACCTTAGACCGATTCCAAAGTGACAAATGTCATTTATAAAGTGATTTTTATCACTTCCATTTACTATTAAAATGTTTTACATTTTAATATATATATTTTAAACTATTTTCTTTGGAGGTCATATCAAAATGAAAAAAGCTTCTGTAATCTTGTCGAGCGCTCTGGTACTTGGCACATTGCTAGCCGGTTGTGGCAACAACAATGCGGGCAATGCTGCTGCAACAAATGCACCTGCTGCGACTACTGCTCCTGCAACTGAAGCAACTACTGCTCCTGCTGCTGATGCCGGAACCGAAACAGGCAAATACCAGGACGGAACCTACTACGGAACAGTTGATGTCGATGCAGAGACTGGTTGGCAGACTTTTGTTCTGCTCACTGTAGAAGGCGGCAAAATCACCAAGGCTGACTGGAATGCTTTCAATACCAAAACAGCGGGTGATCTGAAGAAAAAAGTATCCGAAGACGGTAACTATGGTTTGGTAAAAATTGGAGGCGCTCAATCCGAATGGCACGAGCAAGCTGCCCTTACTGAAGCTTACCTGATTGAAAAACAAGATCCGGCAGCACTCGCTTTTGATGCTGAAGGACATACTGACGCTGTATCCGGCGTATCTGTACATGTTAGTGACTTCGTAGGCGCTGCTCAAGCTGCTCTTACTGCTGGTCCAGTACAAGTGGGTCCTTACAAAGACGGCGGTTACAAGGCTGAAGGCGAAATGGATGCTGAATCCGGCTGGAAATCCACTGTAGCTCTATCCGTTGCTGGCGGTAACGTTGTAGCTGTTAATTTCAGCGGCGTGAATGCTGCAGGCGATGATAAGAAACAATATTCGGTAGACGGCAAATACGGCATGAAAGCCGGCGGCGCTTCAGCTGAATGGCATGAAGAGATCGCACTTGCTGAGAAATACTTCCTTGAAAATAAAGGCGCAGCTCCTACCCTGGATGCTGAAGGCAAAACCGATGCAATTTCCGGCGTATCTATCCACGTTGGCGAATATTTCACACTGGCACAAAAAGCACTTGAAGGCGCGAAATAATTATTCGCTATCCTTTTGCAGCTAATCAGATGAATGAGGTGAGTTTCTCTTGAAGAAAATAGTCATTTTGGGCGGCGGCTACGGCGGCGTACTCACGGCTAAGAAACTGGCAAAGAAGTTTAAGAACGACAAAGATGTAGAAATCAAACTGATCGACCGAAATCCATACCACACTCTCTTGACTGAGCTGCATGAGGTTTCTGCGAATCGCGCACCTGAGGATTCGATCAAAATCGACTTGAAGAAAATCTTTGCCGGCCTGAAAGTGGATGTTGTTCTCGACGAAATCAGCAATATTGATTTCAAGAACAAGAAGCTGAAGTCCGACAAAGCTACCTATGCTTATGATTACCTGGTAATCGGCACAGGAAGCAAACCAACCTTCTTCGGAATTCCCGGAGCTGAAGAGAATACCTTCTCCTTCTGGTCTTATGACGATGCAGTTGCCCTGAAGCGTCAAATCCGCGACATGTACACCAAAGCTGCGAAGGAAAAGAATGCGGCAGTACGCCGTTCCATGCTGACCTTCGTAATCATCGGTGCCGGCTTCACTGGCGTCGAGCTGGTTGGTGAAATGGCTGAGCAACGTGAAGAACTGTGTAAGGAATTCTTCATTGATCCTTCCGAAGTAAGATTGATTGTAGCTGATATGGCTCCGAAGATTCTGCCTATCCTTCCAGAGAAGCTGATTCAGAAAGCCGAAGCCCGCCTGCGTAAGATGAACGTAGAAATTGTTACCGGCGCCAAAATCACCGAAGTAGGCACAGGTTCTGTAGCCCTCGGTGAGAAAAACATCGTGGATGCTCAGACCATCGTCTGGACTGCCGGTGTTGAAGGCTCCGAAATCGTTGGCAGTCTTGATGTTCAGCAGCAAGGCCGCAAACGTATCGTTACGAATGAACACCTTGAAAGTGTTGACCATAAGAACGTATACGTTGTAGGGGATAACATCTTCTTCATCCCTGAAGGCGAAGAACGTCCAGTTCCACAAATGGTTGAGAATGCTGAACAAGCTGCACCTATTATCGCAGGCAATATTACTGCCGATATCAAGGGCACGCCTAAAAAGGCTTACAAACCAGGATTCCATGGCACCATGGTTTCGATCGGCAGCCGCTACGGTGTAGCGAACGTTGGTCTTCCGGGCAAATTCTTCATGCTGACCGGCTTCATGGCTATGCTGTCCAAACATTTCATCAATATGTTCTACCTGTCCCAGGTTGTAGGTTTCAACAAAGTATGGACTTACATGATGCACGAGTTCTTCCACGTTGAGAACCGCAAGAGCTTTGTCGGCGGATACTTCTCCAAGCGCTCGCCGAACTTCTGGCTCGTTCCGCTCCGTATGCTTTTGGGTGGTATGTGGCTATATGAAGGTATAGAGAAGATCAGAAAAATCTGGGTTGATCCCAATAAGATTTTCCTGATTCCTGCAGCTCCTTATGCAGACGCTACTTCTGCAGCCAGCGTGGCTGTGGATGCCGTTAAAGACACCGTAGATGCCCAATCTGCAGCTTCCGCAGTATCCACTGCCAAAGAAGCAGTATCGGCTTTGCCGGTTCCAGGTTTCATCTACGATATTTCTAACTGGTTCATGGATCTTATGTTCTACAACCCGGACGGTTCTTACACCTTCCTGGCTAAATGGTTCCAAATCGGCATGGTTTGTGCCGAAATCGTCTTCGGTGTTATGCTTATCGTTGGTTTGTTCACAGCTATTTCTGCCCTGGCTACTATAGGTATGGCGGTTATGATCTGGACCACCAAGATGGCAGCTACAGAAATGCTCTGGTACGTTGCGGCAGCTATTGCCTGCATCGGCGGATCCGGCAGCGTGTTCGGCCTGGATTACTATGTTCTTCCTTGGCTCAAGAAGCAGTGGAAGAGAATCCCGCTCGTCCGGCGCTGGTATCTGTTTACCGACTGACGCTTTGGGTAAGTTTTTTCTGAGCACCGCTTAATTATAGCACCGACTTATGTGCATTCTATGTTGCTGCATGAATATGATGTTCTTAAGAGTAATGTGTCCCTTGGACACATTACTCTCCTTGTTTATCAAGGTGAAAGCCCATATCTGCATAAAAATGTACAGAATGGTTTTGTAGGGATAATCAGGGCTGTGGTTTCTTCCGGCAAAACCGACAAGAAGGAGAGAATCCTGTGAACAAAAAACTCATTGAAGATACATTCCGGATGCTTCAGGCTGAAATGTCAAAGGTCGCCGGAATTCAGTTGTATCTCTCTCCGGCAGAATGCGAGCAGTTGCTCTCGGTACTGGAACGCCATGATCTGGAATATGACCGCAAAGTCCATTTGCTAGGTATTTATACCATTCTTACCGTGGCTGCACAGCGCCATATGGAATGTGTCCCACATCATCCTGACCTGACCCGTAGCATTTTGGATGGAGATTACCTATACAGCTTTTACCTGCAGTTTGCAGTGAAATGCCGAGAGCTGGATCTGGTTGCATATTTGGCTCCCTCAATCAAAAAAATGCAAATTGGACGGTCAAATGGAGATTTCACGGAACAGGATCCGGCCCAGGGGTTTGATGAATTCCTCATTCAGGAGCGCAGACAGCGAAGCCGCACAAGCAAAGCCATTTGACAGGTGGGAACACAAAAGATGAAGCTGCACGAAGCTTTGCATATTGATCTGAATGAAATTAACCGCGAAATTAAGAATTTGGTGACCCGCGATAAGGATGTTCCCAAAAAGTCGCTGCTGGCGCAGAGTATTCTTGAACTGACCGGCTCTGGCGGCAAACGGCTACGTCCGCTGATGGTCATAGTCGGCAGCCGGTTCGGACGCACTCCGGCCGGACGCAGAACCCTGCAATTATCCGCAGCCGCTGAATTCATCCACGCCGCCTCATTGATTCATGATGATATTATTGACGACGCCGAACTGCGGCGGGGCGAGCCTGCGCTGCATACCAAGACCGGCATCTTATCTGCTGTGCATATCGGCAATTATATGTCCGCCCGCGTCATTGAGCTGCTAAGCAAGTACTCGGGTGATAAGAACCGTTACGTTCACGATCTGTCTTCTGTGGCCACTGCCCAGTTATGTCTGGGGGAATACCAGCAAATGGAGCATGCCTTTGATTACAATCTGACACTGGAGCAATACCTGGAGAAGTCCCGTAACAAAACAGCGCTGCTGATGGCTACCTGCCTGCGGGTAGGTGCACTATCCACAGAAAGCACCGAAGAAGTCTCCGATCTTCTCTATAATTTCGGCGAAGCGCTGGGCATGTCATTCCAGATTCAGGATGATATCCTAGACTTCACGCAATCTGCGGATGTGCTTGGCAAGCCCGCTGGCAGCGACCTGCGCCATGGCCAGGTTACCTTGCCTGTACTCTTCGCCCTGCAGGACCCTGAGCTTGCTCCTGTGATCCGCCGGATTGGCCCCTCTTCTTCTTCCGAAGAGATTGCGCATGTCTTGGAGCTGATCACAGCCAGCGACGCTCTGGCCCGCACAGAAGCTGTCAGCCAGGACTACCTGTCCCAGGCTGCAGCGATCGTGCAGCAGCTCTCCAGCTTCCCGGCGCATGCCGATCTGGAAATCCTGCTGCAGTATTTTGCTGGACGCGACCGGTGAACCGGAACTGTTGTCCGTGCAGCAGGATAACCTCTGAACACCGCATGAATTACTAAGTAAAACGGGCCCTTTAGGGCTCGTTTTTTTTGCTTTATGCCCCCCCCCGCCTTTATCCCAGCGATTTTTTTGATAATCCTGCACAGAATACAACATTCCCCTCATAAACTCGGTCCTAAACCAAAATTGTTGTACAAACTGCAGCATTCCTTCTTCTCCAAGCCTCTTAACGGAACAATTGTTGTATTTCATACAACAATCCGTCCAAACACCCTACTATTGATGAATCAGAGTTGTAATACGTACAACATTATACTCGCACAGAGTTACTCAGGTACTTTATAGAGACCTAAACTATACAAGAACCCCATAGGTACGATTCATTCGTGTTTTTTGATGGATTCTACTGTACGCCGTGCAACAGAACTAGTTAAGTGGGGCGTTAATTTTACCGGTTTGATGTTGCTAATCAAGCGAACGCAGCAAAGCGAACGTGAGCGTGTTTAGCTTAGTGGCTTTTTTGGTTTGCTTTTGTGGGTTGTCCCTTGGGGGTTATTCTTGGGGGTTTCTCTTGGCGGTTTCTCTTGGGGGTGTCTCTTGAGGTTGTCCCTTGGGGGGGTGTCTTACGGAGGCAAAAAGAAAAGCGCGAAGCCAAGCTTGTCGCGCTCTTTGCTGCCCACCCTTGCTGGGTAGCTTGTTGTCTTTTTGAAGTTAATCTTGCCTGGGGAGAGGTTAGGACGGAACGGAGAGGAATTTTGGAACTGGAGAAGCGTCAGCGTTCGCCTTTAACTTCGGATTCCTACCGCAAACAGCGGTTCAAATCAGGGAATCCGAAGTTAATAGCGATCGGAGGTCCAAATATTCATCGCAGTGCAGCCTCCCAACCTCTACCGCGCTGCCGGCAGCCAGCCACCAGCCGCCAGCCGCGCCCCACGCATACTAGTTAACGTAAAAATAATCAATCAACGTACATAGCAATATCACCATACTGATCACCTGGTTCAAATTATAAGAAGCCACCTTCATCATCTTACGGTTTGAAGGCTTAATGATCTTGTGCTCTGTCATCAGCAGCAATGTAGCAATCCCGATGCCGACCAGATACATCCAGCCAAGATCACGCCAGAGGTACAGGAACAGCAGCAGCATAATCATAATGAAATGCAGCCCCTTGGAGATCCGCAGCGCGTTCTCCAGTCCGAAGAAGCTCGGAATGGACCATAAGCCATTTTTCCGGTCGAAATCGATGTCCTGGGTCCCGTAGATGATGTCAAAGCCGGCAATCCAGAGCATGACCACTGTTCCGATAACAAATGGAGTGAACGCAATATTGCCCGTTACTGCAAACCAGGCGCCGATAGGCGCTGAAGCAATAACGAAGCCCAGATACAGATGGCTCAGGAAGGTAAAGCGTTTCGTATACGAATAGGTCGAGATCAGCACAATGGCCACCGGGGACAGCAGCAGGCAGAGCAGATTGAGCATCCCGGAAGCGACAATAAACAGTGCATAGTTGATGATGATGAACAGGATAACTTCTTTCTCAGCGAGCAGACGCTGCGGCAGATGCCGGTGTGCGGTACGCGGATTATTGCCATCAAAGGTACGGTCCACCAGGCGGTTGAACGCATTGGCCCCGTTACGCGCGCCGATTAGAGCGATCAGCCCCCACAGCATCATATGGCCGGAAGGCCAGCCTCCCGCCGCCCATACCATCGAGATGATGGCAAAAGGCAGGGAGAATAGCGTATGGGAGAACATAACCAGCTCGCTGAACATTTTCAATTTAAGTGCCGTATGCTTAAAAGCATTAATGATAACCATAATGTTGTGCCTCTTTCTTCAATGAATCGCTTGCTTGACCAGGGACAGCACTTCATCCAAGGCAGCAAGCATAGCATCAATATTCTCTGCAGTGACAACCAGGGGCGGCTGGAAGGCGAGAACATTGCGGCCTATGCCGTTTTTGCCGATCAGATAGCCGCGGTCCTTCATTTCTTCGAGCACATTGTCCGTCCGCTCAGCAGCGTCTTCAGCTTCAGAGCCGGCAAGCTCGGCACCCAGCATGAATCCGGTTCCCCGCACATCGGTAATCAGCGCAGGATAGCGCTCCTGAAGCCGGAGCAAGCCCTTCTTCAAACGTCCACCCAGCTCAGCCGCACGCTCCGGCAGCCGCTCACCCTGGATATAATCCAGCACAGCAAGCGCCGTGGCCGCAGATACAGGGTTGCCCCCGAACGTCGAGGCCGAAGGCTTGTTCAGTGAAGCCGCAATCTCATCTGTAGTCGAAAATGCGGCGACAGGCACTCCGTTGCCCAGTGCCTTAGCCATGCTGATAATGTCCGGAACTACGCCGAAGTGCTCCATGGCAAACATAGCTCCTGTACGGCCATAGCCGGTCTGAATCTCATCGTCGATCAGCAAGATACCATACTGCTCCAGCAGCGCCTTCACCTCACGGAAATAAGACAGGGCAGGCATAATCATGCCGCCATTTCCCTGAATCGGTTCGACGATCATGGCGGCGATGGTATCGCCTTTCTCCGTGAGAACACGCTTCAGGCTCTGAATCGACCGCGCAGCGGCCTCTTTCAGCGTCATCTCCGGATGATACGGCCGCTCAATGAACGTCACATCTTCATCCAGGTAAGCGTCTGTCCGCCACATTTGCAGGCCGGTCACGCTCATTGTAAGATTGGTCCGGCCATGCAGGCCGGCTTCCAGGGCAATGAAGCCTTTGCGTCCGGTATGCATCCGGGCCAGAAGCAGCGCCCCTTCATTCGCTTCCGAGCCGCTGTTAACGAAGAAGGTCCGGCGCAGAGCGCCCGGCAGCAGACCCTCCAGACGCTCGGCCAAGTCTACATTCGGCTGAGTCAGATAGACGGTCGAGGTATGCTGCAGCTGCTGCAGCTGTGCTATTGTGCGGGAGGTAATCGCCGGATTGCAGTGGCCGCAGGCGACAACTGACACCCCGGCGAAGAAATCCGTATATTCTTTGCCGTTCTCATCATACACGTACTGCATGCTTCCGCGTACCAGTTGCGGTGCATCCCGGTAAAAATGTGCGGTGCACGGGTAGAAGTATTGCTTTCTTTTGGCGGCTACCGCATTTCTTCCAATGATGTTGCTCTGTTCCATGAAGGTTCCCTCACTTTCAGCTGCTGATGATCCAAGATGATGTCCATGATGTGGATAAGAAAATATGATTCAGGCTTACTATATTGTGAAAAAAATTACTTATGAATGCGCCGCTACCGTTATTATACTCGCCATTGTGTTATTTTAAAATTGAATTATTATTAATTAAATTGCAGTGAGCCTAGTGTGTAGCCCGCATATACTGGCTTCAGTCCGCCCAGCAGATCATCGCCCAGCTTTGCTCCATTCATCGCAGCCTGGTAAGCAGCAATAATCGTGCGGAGTTCATCCGTGCTGTAAGTAGCCCCTTCGATCCGGAAGCTCGCAATTCCAAGTCCGTTCATCTCATCCAGCATCGGCAGATAACACAGCTCTTTGGCGAACAGCAGGTGGCAGCGGCCATATTGGTCGCGGTAGACCGGGTTCTCACCCTTATCGGTTTTGAGCACCAGCACAGCATTGCTGACAAACTGGTTGTCTTCCTCACCAATCGGCTCCATCACTTCTGTATTCTCGAACAGATCATGCTCCATATACATCAGCGCCGGCGTTCCGTGAACCACAACCTCCAGCGGCAAATCGCTGCGGGAGACGAAGGAGGCAAAGTGCTCCAATGTCATTTCCGGTGAAACTGTAAGCTTCGTAAGGCCGAGTCCGGTATACAGTCCGGCAGACAGGTGGTTGTAAACATTCAGGTTGGCATCGCCAATCATCGGGTATCCGGTCCCGCGATAGCGGCGGATCGCTCCGAGGTTCGTAATCATCAAGCCGTCAATCGGCAGCTTCTCCCCGTTCAGCAAGTGGTCATATTGATCAAAATGCAGCTCCGTCATCATCCGCGGCATTCCGAGGTACAGCTTGGTCCGGCCTTTGATGGCTCCAAGCTCCTTAATATCCTGCTTCGTGAACGGACGGTCCGGCTCAAACACATCACCCGGTATATATAAGCTCTCTACACCCATCTCCAGCACGAGACGTGCCTGTTCCATATTGTTCACCCGCACAGCCAGCTCCGGCTTCGTCTGCCTACTGCGTTTGTCTTCGGCCAGCCGTTCGCGCAGCTGCATTACCCGCGCTTCGGACAGCTCACGTTCTGCAGTCGGTGTACTGAACACTTTGCCAGTGCTGTAGAACTTGCCTGTACCTTCATAACGACGGTTGATGTTAGACAATCCCGGTTTACCAAAAGCATAAGCGGTGGAGAAGTCCCGTTTGCGGTTCTTATAGAGCTCCTTGGAATCTACAGTACGGTCAAAGCCCAGCGGATCATCGATATAACGGTCAATCGCATCGCCATAGCTGTTGGCAAGCATCACCATAAATTCCTGGTCGCGCATGCGGCCTTCAATTTTGAAGGAAGTAATGCCGGACTCAATCAGCTCCGGAAGATGCTCATACATGGACATATCCTTGACAGCCAGCGGGTATTCCGCAGGGAAGACATAGCCATCACGTTTGATCCGGTAATCCCAGCGGCAAGGCTTCATGCATTTGCCCCGGTTGCTGCTCATCCCGAACACCTGGGAACTGAAATAGCAGTTTGCTCCGTGCACGGAACACATATCGCCATGGATGAAATATTCCAGCTCCATACCGCTTCTGCTTCCCAGCAGCTTCGCTGTCTGCAGATCCATCTCACGCGAGGTAACGACCCGGCTGACGCCAAGCTCCTTCAGTGCGTGAATCATCTCCAGATTATGCACATTCATCATGACCGAAGCGTGGACCGGAACGGTAAGCCCCATCTCCCGGATCAGCTCCAGCACAGCCATATCCTGCACGATTAGTGCATCCGGACGGGCGCCATCCAGAAACCGCAGGTACTCTCTGGCTTCTTCCACATCTTCTTCGCTGAATAGATTATTTACAGTGACGTATACTTTTTTATCCAGCTTATGGGCGATAGACACGGCTTCAATTATTTCCTCGCGACTTAAATTGTAGCCCTTGCGCATCATTCTCATATTCAGCACCGGGCCGCCGAAATACACCGCATCACACTTCGATTCAATCACAGCCTTGAAGATCTCAAACGTTCCCGCAGGTGCCAATAATTCAATCTCTTTACCATTAAAATAACGTGCCATTCTTGTTTCCTCCTAAACTTCCTACAATAATGCTACTGCAATTCCCAAGACAACGAACATAGCAACAAACAGCGTATCCGCAGCGCCCCACCTGAGGCGGTGATACCGGCTGCGCGGCGCATCCATGCGGAAGCCCCGGGCTTCCATGGAATACACCAGGTCCTGGGCACGCCGGAAAGCACTGGCGATGACCGGAACCAGCAGGGAGACGAGCATCCGCGCCTTCTCCTTCAAGGGTAGCTCCTTCAGATCCGCGCCGCGCGAGGCCTGTGCCTTCAGAATAATCTGCGCTTCATCCAGGATCGTCGGGATAAAGCGCAGCGCGATGCTGATCATCAGCGTAATCCGGTCCGGTGACAGGCCAAGCTTCTTAAACGGAGCAAGCACACCTCCAAGGCCCTGGTTCAGCTTGCCGGGCGTTGTCGTAAAGGTCAGCAGTGCCGTGAAGGTCAGCAGGAACAGCATGCGGATGACCGAGAACGCCCCCAGCCGCAGGCCTCCCGCATGCAGCGAGAAGGAGCCGAGTGACCACAGGATATCTCCTTCCTTCACGGACAGGGACTGCACAATGAAGATAAATACCATCAGATAACGCAAAGGCTTCGCAGCTTTAATGAAATATTTTAGCGGGATGCGGGTGGTTGCCATAACAATGATGGAGAACAGCGCTATGAGCCCAATCGCCATCCACGAATTGGATAACAGGATAATCACTACGTAGAGCAGCATGCCTGTAATTTTGGACCGGGCATCCAGCTTATGTACCCATGAGCCCGTATCAATGCTGCGTCCCAGCAGCAGGCGTTCATTCATGGTCATTCCCCTTTTCTTCCATGGCGGCGTTCTTACGCTCTTCGAGCAGGGCGGCGATCCGTTCCGCGAGGGCCTCCGCCGTAAGGAGCGGCTTCTCGCCGGCCAGGCCGAAGCGTTCAGCGACGGCCTGCCAGTACCGGAGCGACTGCGGAACCGTCAGTCCGCAGCGCTCCAGAATCGCCGGATCAGCGGCCAGCTCCTGGCCGCTGCCCTGGAAGGCGAGCCCGCCGTCCTTAAGCAGGGCCCAGCTGTCGGCATACGGCAGCAGCTCATCCATCCGGTGCGTCACGATAATGATCGTCCGGCCCTGCTCGCGGCACAGCCGCTCCAGCAGCGCGATCAGCTCAGCGCGGCTTACCGGGTCCAGCGTCGCTGTCGGCTCATCCAGCACGACAATGTCCGGGTCCATCGCCAGCACCGAGGCGATGGCGGCTTTGCGCATCTGTCCGCCGCTCAGGCGGAACGGATTGCGCTCCAGCAGGGCAAGGTCCAGGCCCATGTCCGTCATCGCTTTGCGTGCCCGCTCCTTGGCCTCCTCCAGACTCACGCCGAAGTTGAGCGGCCCGAAGCAGAGGTCCTTCTCCACCGTATCTTCGAACATCTGCTGCTCCGGGAATTGAAAGACCAGTCCGACCCGCCGGCGCAGCGGAAGCAGCTTCGGCGACTTCTCTCCTGCAGTGATGGTCACATCAAGCACCTGCACCGTACCATTTGTCGGTTTCAGAATCCCGTTGAACAGCTGGAGCAGTGTAGACTTACCGGAGCCCGTTGCCCCGGCAATCCCGGTCAGTGACCCCTGGGCAATATTCAGATTAATCCCATGCAGCGCCGTCTGCTTCCACATACTGCGGTCAGCATACGTGTAGCTTACTTGCTGAAGTTGTATGACCATAGTGTGTCTATAAGCTCCTTTTCGCTGGCGGGTACATCCACCTTAATCCCCCGGCTCTGCAGCTCACGGGCAAGACGCCAAGGGTAGGGTTCCCGCAAATGGCATTTCTCCAGCAGGTCTTCATTGCGGAACAGCTCCGCAGGCGGCACATCCGCCGCTATGCTTCCGCCATGCAGCGCAAGCACTCGGTCCGAAGCCAGGATCTCATCCGGATCATGTGTAATCAGCAGTATCGTGTACGCCCCTTCTGCCTGCATGTCCCGCAGAATGCCCATAAGCTCATCACGGCTGCCTTCATCCAACATAGAAGAGGCCTCGTCGAGGATGACGATGCCTGGCTTCATGGCGAGAATCGAAGCAAGCGCGACACGCTGCTTCTGTCCGCCCGACAGCTCTCCGGGATGCTTGGACAGCAGATGATCAATGCTCAGCTTCTCGGTATAGAGATCAAGCCGCTGCTTCATCTCTTCGTAGGGCAGACACAGGCCTTCCAGGCCGAAGAGGATATCTTCCTCTACCGTCTGTCCGATGAACTGGTTATCCGGATTCTGGAACACCATCCCGATGCATCGCCGGATGTCTCCAATCGTCTCTTCCTGCAGCGTATGTCCGCAGACAGTAATCTCCCCGGCACTCTTGGGCAGCAGTGCATTCAGAAGCTTGACGAGCGTAGATTTCCCGCAGCCGTTGGGTCCTACAATGCTTACCCATTGGCCCTGCGGGATAGACACGTTTATGTCATGGAGAATCGGATGCTCCGGATCATATCCGAACGAGACTCCCGCAAGCGTAATAACGGCCGGTTCCTCACCGGCCTCTGTATCTTTGTACGATTGATTCATGTTAGTCATCCTTCCGCAGCTAGTGGCCCGGTCCGTTCAGGAACTCTTCAAACAAGGATATTTTGGATAGCGAGTCTACGACATACCGCACGGCGAAGCCGACAGCAATCCCCGTCACAATCCCGGTAATCAGCAGAATCGGCAAGTAGTAGAAAATACTCGTTGAATTGAATACAAACGAGGCCGCAAGCAACTGGCCTGTATTATGAGCCAGGCCCCCTGCAATACTGATTCCGATGACACTGAACCTCTTGCCCCCCAGCTTGACCAGCGCGAACATGACCACAAAACTGAACAACGAGCCGAACAGGCTGAAGAGCAGACTGGACAGTGTGCCAAGCAGAAATGCAGTCAGCAGCGTCTTCAGAATGACGAGCACGAACACATCTCGTCCACGCAAAAAGTAAATACAGGTCAAAATCATAATATTGGCGAACCCCAGCTTGGCTCCGGGCATCAGCCCCATTCCCGCAAGCGGAATCTGAGCCTCGACAATACTCAGCACTACGGCAACGGCCGCGAAAATCGCAATAATGACCGTCCGTTTCAGCGCTGTAGCCGATTCACTACTGGACATAGGCATCTACTTCATCCTCCCCCGACCCGCTTGCAATTTCAACTAATACCCGGTGCGGAAGGCATACTATGGTCTGCTTGGGCAGCGTGATAAATCCAAAGCCGAGACATACCTGATCGGGACAATCCGCATCGTACATCTCAATCCCGTAATCATGCACCTTCAAAATGTTATAGCCCCGATCTGTGCGAATATCAATGGTTTGCTCTTCTTTGGTAAGCGTTACTGTTTTGAACAGCTTGCCGTCTACCGTTATATTGGCCGTAAGTTCCTTGCCCGGCCCACCTTTATCAGCATCATTTGAAAGCCATCTCGGCACAAGAAAAGCGAGCGCAGCAATCAAAACGATAGAAATCAGCAGCACATCTGCGCGTTTCATAGAAATCTCCCTTATTTTTTAATTAAAATCCAGACTTAATAATTATAACGGTCCGCCCGCAATCCTTCAATGAATGTAGTCGTTAATTGTCGCATTTCAATGGCAGTTCACAAAATAGGCACGCAAAGCAGAAGCGGAACCCTCCATAAACTGGATGGCATCCGCTTCTGCAAGAAATATAAGGATAACCGGAAGAACGCTGCATCCTTATCCTGTTTTGACGGTATAGCCTGTTTGAAGAGGTTCCGGCTTCCGCCCAAAGTAAGACAGAAACAAGCCGGCGAATTCCGGGTCCCATTGAGTACCCCTTCCCTGCTCTAGAATAGCCAGCGCCCGGTCGTGATCCATCCCTTTACGGTAAGGGCGGTTAGAAGTCATAGCATCATAGGCATCCGCCACAGCGATAATCCGGCCATGTAAAGGAATATTCGTACCGGCAAGTCCATCCGGATATCCTTTACCGTCATAACGTTCATGATGGGAACGGACGCCGCCCAGATAGGGTACCATCTTTTCGACCGGTTCAATCTGCCGCAGAATATTCTCTCCAAGCACAGGATGGCTCTTAATCTGGTCGAACTCCTCATCGGTCAGGGCTTCTTCCTTAAACAGGATGCTGTCTCTCACCCCAATCTTACCAATATCATGCAGCAAGGCCGTCTTACGCAGATCGTCCAACTGCTGCCCGGTTAGTCCAGCCAGCTGGCCGATAATCACAGAATATTCCGCGACACGCAGGGAATGCCCTGCTGTGTAAGGATCACGGGCATCCAGCGCCACTGCGAGTGTAGTGAAGTAGCTGTCGAGCAACTGCCGGTTCTGTTGCTCCCGGGCCTGCAGTCCCCGGACCATCATGTTAAATCCTGCTACAAGCTTGGAGAATTCATCAGAGTACTCATCCTGCATCTGCACCAGGTAGCCGTCCTTCACCTGATTCATCGCCTGATACAACTCATTAATAGGATGCTGCACACTGTTGGTCAGCAGCCATGCTGCAATGGAGGAGAAGAGGGTGCCGATCAGCAGCACCATACTTGCCCAAGCCCAGTAACTTTGAAGCCCCACCACAACTACAGGACCCTCCTGACCATTCAGGCGAATATGGGTAGCCATGATGAACAGGAACAGCGGAAAGGTGCCGATCAGCATGCAGCTCACCAGAAATTTGGGACGGATAGGTACGAATACATGACCTTCCAGAGAAAAGTCGACACCGTACTGCTCCAGCGCCCGGTTCCTGAATTCTTTGATCAGCGGAATAATGGCCGTACAGGTCAGAAAAAATTCAATCAGCGCATGCATACACGACACAAGAACAGCGCCGCACATAGCCAGAATCAGATAAAAATACGGGATAGTGATCCAGCCGTTGTAGATCATCCAGAAGGTCATCAGGACAGCCGGGAGGGACAAGCCCAGAAGGTGAGGCCCCATAATCCGCTGAACCGCGCGCTTCGGCAATTGATGTGTATGCAGATACGCCTCTTCCAGCATAGACAAAGTAAGGTTATCTTCATACAGCGCAGTGCGTACCGGTCTGATCTGATTGATAAAAACCCCGATCTCCATGACCGCCATAATCACGAATGACAAGGCGAGCACAAGCAAGAGCCTGAAGTATTCGATGCTGCTAATCTCCAGAGAGGAGAGCAGGATCAAACTCCCTACCGCCAGCACCGCTACTGCTGAGCCGAATATATAATTCCGGATCTGATTCCCCAAAAATCTTCTGTATAATCCCATCTGTCCCATCATCCGTCCCGGCCTCAGCCCAATATCGGCTTGCATTTCTATATATCACATGTTATAGTAATATAATATTTGTTTTCGTGTATGATTATCCCCATCAAGAAGATGTCAGGCCGATAAATTACTTGTCTTTATTATCGGCAGTTTGGACACAAAATCTTACGTTTTCTTGCAGTACTTTTCCTTTTTATGAGATTAAATTCGAACATAGCATTCCGATTCGCACTGGCGCGGCCACGGAGCCGCAAGGACAAAAGAGAGGTAGGGCTTTTGTCGTATTGGAAGGATTTCTCTCGCCACACGGCTGCTGGAAATAACAAGGAACAACGACACCCGTTTCGCTCACAAACGGCGGGGGATTCATATACCGATAAGACATGGCTGTGCTGCTTCCCTGACGCAGGGAAAGGCCCCATGTGTGGAACATAATAAGCGCCCGATACCCGCTGTTTGCGGATATCGGGCGCGTCTACGTTCCGGGGACTTTTTTTAGACCCAATCAGCCGCTGCCGGGCTGTGTACATAACGTTCCACGAAGTCGCCTACTGTGCGGATATACTCCCTTTTATCCGTATCATAGGCAAGACCATGCCCCGCTCCATGCACCACCAACTTCTCCTTAGGACTCTTGCAGGCACCATACAGCTCATCCATCATCGCAAAAGGCACAAACTTATCCGCATCTCCATGGATAAACAGAATCGGCACCCGGGCTTTACGCACCTGTTCCAGCGCTGACGCTTCACCGAAATAATAGCCTGCCTTCATCCGCGTTACCAGGCTGGCAATCTGCACAAAGGGGAAGCCCGGCAGATGATACATCCGCCACAGCTGGTAAGTCAGTTGCGCTTTGACTGAGGTGTAGCCGCAATCAGCGACAACGGCTTTGACCTGCGGAGGAAGCTGTTCACCGGCGGTCATTAGCACTGTCGATCCGCCCATAGATACGCCATGCAGCACAATTTGCGCCTCTGGCCCGGTCTCCTGCAGAATAAATCCGATCCACTGCTGATAATCACGGCGCTCCGGCCAACCGAAGCCAATGTAGTCCCCTTCGCTTTTCCCGTGACCTCTGGCGTCGGGCAGCAGTACATTATATCCCAGGTTGTCATAATAGTTTTTGGCGGTTGCCCCCATATCCTTAGCCTTGCCGGAATAACCGTGGGCAATAATTACGGTACGGCCCGCAGCACGCTCTGAAGCCAGATAGTAGCCTCGCAGCTTCAGTCCATCATCCGAGACCAGCTCCACTTCCCGAAAGTTCTGCCGTGCTACCCATTCCGCCCCTTCCCCCCACGAAGCCCCGGCTACCGGCGGGTCCACCTTCAGATCCGGCGTCTTGCCCAGGAATTCTTTGGGTGCCCGCTTAATAGCCACTCCATAAAAGTACAATCCGGCATAAGCCAAAATCCCCGCGACAACAACCAGCACCACTAGCAGGTATATACTCCACATAACGTTCACCCTTTCAGTAATAACCATTTCTTTGAGGAAATGTGTATTCTTGCTTATGAATAATTTGAGCCTAGTATAGCATGGTATCCGTCCAACTAAAAACACCGCCGTCAGTCCGGCGCTGCCTGCTTCGCCCAAGTGGTAAGCTGCGATTAGAATGCGCCCCCGTATACAAAAAGGCTGCTTCCCGGAGAATCTCTCTCCGGCAGCAGCCCTCATCCAAACACAGCGGCTTAACAATAATTATTTGCGCTTGTTCACTCTGGCGGTTCTTCTAAGAAGCAGGCCCAGACCGGCAAGAGCAACACCCGCAATATAGTACGGCGCAGGACTTGATTCACCCGTCTGCGGCAGGGTTTGCTCTGCAGTCACACTGCCCAGAGGAATCTCGTCATCCGTAATGATTTCTTCAGGTGCCGGTCCTGCTACCGGTGAAGGTGCAGGTGCAGGTGCAGGAACCTCCACAACTGGCTGTGGCGCTGTTGTTGTCAGCATCGTCACAACCGGTGATGCTGCCGGCCCGAGAGGAACCGGGTCATCATTAATAGTAGTGTCGGTATCAGTCACAATAGTCCCAATCACTGTCGGAGCGGTTGATGTCGGAAATACGAAGCTTGGGACAAAAACACTCGTGCTGGTTGCTGTCGGTACCGCGGTCGGCGTTGCTGCCGGTGTTACCGTTGGCGTCGGCGTTGCTGTTGGCACTATTGTCGGCGTTGCTGTCGGTGTTGCCGTTGGCGCTACTGTCGGTGTTGCCGTTGGCGCTGTTGTCGGCGTTGCTGTCGGTGTTGCCGTTGGCGCTGTTGTCGGCGTTGCTGTCGGTGTTGCCGTTGGCGCTGTTGTCGGTGTTGCAGTCGGCGTTGCCGTTGGCGCTGTTGTCGGTGTTGCAGTCGGCGTTGCCGTTGGCGCTGTTGTCGGTGTTGCAGTCGGTGTTGCAGTCGGTGTTGCCGTTGGCGCTGTTGTCGGCGTTGCAGTCGGTGTTGCCGTTGGCGCTGTTGTCGGCGTTGCCGTTGGCGTAGGCGTCGCTGCCGGTGTTGCCGTTGGCGTCGGCGTCACTGCCGGTGTTGCCGTTGGCGCTGTTGTCGGCGTTGCCGTTGGCGTAGGCGTCGCTGCCGGTGTTGCCGTTGGCGTCGGCGTCACTGCCGGTGTTGCCGTTGGCGTCGGCGTCACTGCCGGTGTTGCTGTTGGCGTCGGCGTCACTGAAGGCGTCGAAGTCGGTGTCGGCGGATCTTGGCCTTTATACGGAATATGGTGGGATTCTCCCGATCCTGAGAGCGAAGCTCCGATCAGGTTCCCGTTGATTTGACCATTATTAAATTGAATAGAGGCATATGGAGCCAGCACAGATCCCAAAACTCCGATACCTTCGATTTGAAGACTGGTCGCTTGACTGAAGTTATATAACACTTTACTGTTCATAGCGTTATCCTTATTTCCGTTACCATTAATTCCCGTCCCCATATTCTTCATAGTTACTGAAGTGCCGGAGATATTTACTATAGCTGTTGAGCCATCTGGAATCTTAATTCTCAACTCATTTGCACTAGACAGCTTGCTGCCCTCTACAGTAAATATGTTAACATCCGAATTTGTACCTTCCAAAAAGAAATTACCGGAGTTGGCAGTGGTAACCCCATTAACAGGCTGAGAAGCAAGCTGCTGAGATTTCTCACGAAGTAAACTAAACTCGGCTGAAAAATCTACAACATTTATTTTTTGTTGTAAGCTTCCTGTCCCCCCGCGCGGGCCGCCGCTGCCGCTATAACTCCCCCGTAGACTACATCACCCACGGTTTCTCCCTGGGAATAATACAGATTACCACCAGCGATGAGAGAGTATCCTTCCTTCGTTTCTTCACTAGTAAGACTATGTCCCACAGAGTAATTAACATTTAAATCCACGTTTCCGCCAGCAGCTAATCTGCCTTCAATATCACTATGCTTAACATCAACATCTCCCAAGATGAACACATTATACTTGGATGCATTGCCCGGCAAAGAGTTGCCCTCGGCTTTAACTGAGGTGCTCCCCAGTGAAATAATTCGGCCGCTTCCCACAATCAGAACTGCTATAAGTCCGAACACCGTAAGACGTTTGAATTTTTTTAATTGGAACATACAAGCTCACCTCACAGTTAATATAGATATAGGCCACATTTATATAACAAAAAAAGACCGCCGGAAAGAGGTTGCTCTCTTTACGGCAGTCGGACGATCGTTGCGCTCCATCGCGCTTTAGACTCCTGGACTTTGCGTCCCGTCCTTTCGAACGGTTTGCGTTTATACGTCAGTGAAAGATTAGGTTGTGAAATTATGTACTAAATCAAACTTTTATACTAATGTCTATGATATTCATTACTTTGGAACTAATTTTAGTTTATCCGCTATCAAGGCTGATTGTCAATGAAATCCTTTGAAACATCTGGTAATAGATTATATCTACCGATTCACTCCAAAGCACTGTTACAAAAGGTTTTTTTAATTGAAAACATAGCTTTCCCAGCTGAATCCTGATCCTCTCATCGCTCTCGATGGCACCGATAAGGATATTTTCAAACTATGTATAAAGAACTAATTTTAATTTTGAAATTTTAATATATACTCAAGGTCCCATGATCGTAAAGACGCAACTCTTTCTCCTTAGCACATTTGATTTTACGAGGAAATATAATATCAAATGTATATCCCATATAAAAAAGGCTGCTTTGTGGAGAACGTCTTCTCCCAAAGCAGCCTTTTCCCGATTTAGCGGTGATATCGCCAGCCTGTCGGAAAGGATCTTACGAATTGCATTTATTTACGTTTATCTGTTCTGGATCTTCTGCCGAGGAATATTCCCAATCCTGCAAGGGCTAGACCGACCAAGTAATAGGGAGCCGGACTGGACTCACCAGTCTTCGGGAGCGATGCATCCGCAGGTACATTGCCTAACGGAATCTCTTCATCAATGATTGTCACAATTGGCGTTGGACTTGGTGTTGCGCTTGGGCTTGGCGTTAGGGTTGGACTTGGTGTCACCACTAACGGCCGAGGTGTTACTGTTGTCACAGGGCCCAAAGGCAGCGGATCATCAATGATTATTGTATCTGGATTTACAATATAGCCGATTATTGGAGTCGGCGTTGGCACTACATTAATAAAGACGGGCGGTGCAGACGATGGTACTGGTGCCGGTGGTAATGTCGGTGTTGGTGTTGGTGTCGGCGTCGGTGTTGGTGTTGGTTCTGGTGTCGGCGTTGGCGCTGCCGTTGGCGTTGGTGTTGGTGTTGGTGTTGGTGTTGGTGTTGGTGTTGGTGTTGGTGTTGGTGTTGGTGTTGGTGTTGGTGTTGGTGTTGGTGTTGGTGTTGGTGTTGGTGTTGGTGTTGGTGTTGGTGTTGGTGTTGGTGTTGGTGTTGGTGTTGGTGTTGGTGTTGGTGTTGGTGTTGCCGTTGGTGTTGGTGTTGGTGTTGGTGTTGGTGTTGGCGTTGGCGTTGGTGCTGCTGTTGGCGTTGGTGTCGGTGCTGCTGTTGATGTTGGCGTTGGTTCTACTGTCGGTGTTGGTGCCGCCGTTGGCGTTGGTGTTGGTGCTGCCGTTGGTGTCGGTGTTGGCTCTGCCGTTGGCGTCGGTGTCGGTGCTGCTGTTGGCGTTGGTGTTGGCTCTGCCGTTGGCGTCGGTGTCGGTGCTGCTGTTGGCGTTGGTGTTGGTGCCGCCGTTGGCGTTGGTGTTGGTGTTGGTGTTGGTGTCGGTGTTGGCTCTGCCGTTGGCGTCGGTGTCGGTGCCGCCGTTGGCGTTGGTGTTGGCTCTGCCGTTGGTGTCGGTGTTGGCTCTGCCGTTGGCGTCGGTGTCGGTGCTGCTGTTGGCGTTGGTGTCGGTGCTGCTGTTGGCGTTGGTGTCGGTGCTGCCGTTGGCGTTGGTGTCGGTGCTGCTGTTGATGTTGGCGTTGGTTCTACTGTCGGTGTTGGTGCCGCCGTTGGCGTTGGTGTTGGTGCTGCCGTTGGTGTCGGTGTTGGCTCTGCCGTTGGCGTCGGTGTCGGTGCTGCTGTTGGCGTTGGTGTAGGTGCTGCTGTTGGCGTTGGTGTAGGTGCTGCCGTTGGCGTTGGTGCCGCTGTTGGCGTTGGTGTCGGTGGCGCTGTTGGCGTTGGTGTCGGTGCCGTTGTTGGCGTTGGTGTCGGTGCCGCTGTTGGCGTTGGTGTCGGTGCTGCTGTTGGTGTAGGCGTTGGTGCCGCCGTTGGCGTTGATGTTGGTGCAGCTGTTGGCGTTGGCGTTGGTGCTGCCGTTGGCGTTGGTGTTGGTGCTGCTGTTGGCGTTGGTGTCGGTGCAGCTGTTGGCGTTGGTGTCGGTGCTGCTGTTGGTGTCGGCGTTGGCGTCACCGTTGGTGTCGGTGTTGGTGCTGCTGTTGGTGTCGGCGTTGGCGTCACCGTTGGTGTCGGTGTTGGTGCTGCTGTTGGTGTCGGCGTTGGCGTCACCGTTGGTGTCGGTGTTGGTGCTGCTGTTGGTGTCGGCGTTGGCGTCACCGTTGGTGTCGGTTTCACTGTCGGTGTTGGTTTTACTGTCGGTGTCGGTTTCACTGTCGGTGTTGGTTTCACTGTCGGTGTTGGTTTCACTGTCGGTGTCGGTTTCACTGTCGGTGTTGGCTTCACTGTCGGCGTTGGTTTCACCGTTGGTGTCGGTTTCACTGTCGGCGTTGGCGTCACCGTTGGTGTCGGTTTCACTGTCGGCGTTGGCGTCACCGTTGGTGTCGGTTTCACTGTCGGTGTTGGTTTCACTGTCGGTGTTGGCTTCACTGTCGGCGTTGGTTTCACCGTCGGTGTCGGCTTCACTGTCGGTGTCGGCTTCATTGTCGGCGTTGGTTTCACTGTCGGCGTTGGCGTCACAGTTGGTGTCGGTTTCACTGTCGGTGTCGGCTTCACTGTCGGTGTCGGCTTCACTGTCGGTGTTGGCTTCACTGTCGGCGTTGGTTTCACCGTTGGTGTCGGTTTCACTGTCGGTGTTGGTTTTACTGTCGGTGTCGGTTTCACTGTCGGTGTTGGTTTCACTGTCGGTGTTGGTTTCACTGTCGGTGTCGGTTTCACTGTCGGTGTTGGCTTCACTGTCGGCGTTGGTTTCACCGTTGGTGTCGGTTTCACTGTCGGCGTTGGCGTCACCGTTGGTGTCGGTTTCACTGTCGGCGTTGGCGTCACAGTTGGTGTCGGTTTCACTGTCGGTGTCGGCTTCACTGTCGGTGTCGGCTTCACTGTCGGCGTTGGTTTCACTGTCGGTGTTGGCGACGGAGTACACTTAGGTGTCGGCGTCGGTTTCACTGTCGGTGTTGGTTTCACTGTCGGCGTTGGCATCACTGTTGGTGTCGGTTTCACTGTCGGCGTTGGCGTCACTGTTGGTGTCGGTTTTACCGTCGGTGTCGGTTTCACTGTTGGTGTGGGAGTTGGCTTCACCGTCGGCGTTGCAGTCGGTTTCACTGTTGGTGTAGGGCTTGGTGTTACGGTTGGTGTTGGCGATGGGCTGGGGGTTGGTGTTGCGGTCGGCGTCGGACTTGGCGGCGGTCCATCTCCCTGGTATGTTCCTAGGTGCATTTCTACTCCGCCGGCAAAAGACTTGGCAATTAGCGTTCCGTATAGCTCTGCACCGGAATAATTGACATCCGCCTTAGGCGCCAGTATCGTCCCCAAAAAGGTGGTATACGCAATATTCACCTTGGTCGCTTCGTAGAAGTTGAACAACACTTGACCTGCTTTGCCGTTATTCATTGCGAAACTTGGTACATTGACCGTAGCTCCACTTATGTTAATAATTAACGTGGCATTCTGGGCAATGTTGAATTGAATATTGTTTGTATTCGCCAGCGTTGCCGCATCCAGGTGAACTACGTTGAAAAGATCCGGCGCACTTATTGTAAGTGTTCCATAATTATTATTGCCAATTTCTTTCGTAGCGGACAATGCCCCGTATGCTGCAGAACGCGAGATCAGATACTGCTTCTCAGCCGGGAAATCAATCGGGCTTCCCTGCTTCTTCGCGCCTATAATATTCACAATAGGCTCATTGGCTTCAATGGTGTCCCCATACACAACGTTTCCGTAGATTTCTCCGCTACCCGAATGTTTAAACTTCTTACCGGCAACGAGTACGTCTGTGGCTGAAGAATTCCTGTAGGCCCTGGCTACCCCGTAACCTCCAGAGAGAGTAATATTCCCTCCCGCTGCAAGACGGCCTTCAATTTGATCATTGTCTTGCGTGAAATCGTCAAAGATAAAAGCATTAAAATTCCCGGCAATCCCCAAGACCGGCGTTGGATTGTAAGGTACACCAGCTGTTGCCCTTACCTCCGTCCCCCAAGTGAAGGCGCTACTTACGGTCAGTACGCCCGCCAGAATACAGGCGGCCGCTTTTCGCAATTTTTTTCTCAATAATCTACACCTCCTATTCAACTATTCTATGAAATCGTCGCAAAACTATAACAAAAAAAAGACCGCCACGAAGGGTTAGCTTCACGGCGGCCGGACGACCATAGCCCGGACTTAAGGGGCATCAGATTCCTGACTTTGCGTCCCGCTCTTTCGAAACGGTTTGCGTTTGTACATGATTGATATGAAATTGGAAAAGCTTATGTAATACCCAACAGAAATCTGTGACATTTGTTACTTTAGAACTAACTTTAGTTTAGATGCCACTTGGCATATTGTCAATATATTTCCAATTCATTTCACAGCTATTTTTGTGATGAAAAAAATAAAAAACGCTTTATTCATAAGGCTTTATACAATTTATAAACATACCTTCCTGACGAAAAAGGTCGATAATCCCACTAATTCGCCGCAGTACTTTTTCCTTTTCACAGAGTTATTATCCTTAAATTTCAAATATCAAAATTTAGTATTTTAGTCCTACTTTTTCTCCCCGCCCCCCCCATCTTCGCTTAAACAAACCTCACATGGTGAACCTGAAGAAACGGGTGCCATCCTCCTTAAGGACACCACCCGTTTCCGGACATACAAGAGAGCTCTTATATAGTAAAAGCCTTATGAGATTCATCTGTTTTCACAGCAGTCTTTAATCGACATATCTAGGGAGTTTGTGTAGAGGGCTGGAAATCTGCACACGCAGAAATCCATTTTTAGAGCAGCTGAATCCAGCCAATCATTGATACCCAAAGCGGAACGCTAAGGAATAACCCAAACAATAAACCGCGGCGGAGATTTCCTTCATGACTCATTGCCATTCTCCTTTTAATCAGATTTATTTACAACTTTATTATTTCAATTTTAATATAAAATAATTTTCCCGATTTTATTGTGAATTATGTCACATTAACAGCCCTCTTTTTTTAAATACCATTGATTTTTTTTGAACTTCGGGTTAAATTACGAATATACGTTCTCGTTGGAGGAGATGAGATTGATGCACAGAGCAGAGAGCCAGGACAATATGCTGGTGAAATCGTATATCTTGCTGCCGCTCATTTTATCCGCCTTTGAACGCGATGCTTCCATCCTATCCGCAGAGCTGCGCACACCCGATCCTTACCTTGAGGTTCTCCGGACAGCGGCGGGTGCAGCCATAGCCGACCTGCGGGATGTCCGCACCGAGATGAGAGCCCGTGGTCTGAAGGTCTATGCACAGCAGCAGCTGGAAGTTGGCATTGAAGCCAAATTTGTCTGCAGGGGTTATCATGAACGGATGCTGCTGCTGGATGATGTCATTACCGCCCAGTCTACTATCCGCATGCGCAGATATTTGGGTCTTGGCACTCCGGACTCAACCGCCTTGAGATGAACAGCAACTCTGGCTATGTTAATTCTCGGCGTTACTTCCCCCATAAAAAAGAGGCCCGCCATGATTGGCAAGACCTCAGGGTACCCTATTACATCCCTTACCTGAAAATAAGCTGATACCCAGATAAAGATTACATTAAAATCGTCCAATACCCAAGCGTACCGCAGATAACCACAGCCGCTACGGGATACAGGATCTTCCGGCTTACCTGATCCTTAAACACAATAAACAAACAAAGCATACAAAGCCATGCGATAAGAAGGCTGCCCATCTCTTATGCATACGCTCCTTCCCGGCATTTCTGCCCTGGCTCCTGCAGCATACCACCGCAGAGTCCGCTTTCCATATATATAAGAAGATTACCCGCTGAATATCCCTATGATACCCGCTGACAGCTGATAAGCATGAAATTTTTATTTATTTGGCCACAAATGGATTCACCACTCCTGCTCAAGAACGGGATATTCCCAGAAACCTAAGCGCCCTTTGGCAGGTATAGGATGAGCCAGCGCAACGACTTCCTCCAGCTTCCAGGCATACCGGCCTTCTGCATAATCGCCGAACACATATTCATTCCCGCCCGGCCAGTTCTGCTGTGCTTGCTGAGGCGTAACCCCGCAGCAACCAGCCAGCCGGCTGGTCGCAAGGATTACCCCGGAGGGCAGATTATCCGCCGTGTAGCCGTGCCGGGCAAGCACCGATTGATACGGCTCTGTCCTGCATATGGCCTTATCTACCTGCATACCGGCATGGATGGCTAATTCTCCCCGGTAAGCCGTCGGCCAGGAACGGGTCTCGATCTGTTTTTCACCCAGCTCAATTAAGGTTGCCCAAGGCTGGCGAATCGTCAGACACTTCATACAAGTGCCTCCTCTCATAAACAAAATAGGCTCTAGGAATAACATATAAATCGTTTAATAAGATTGATTTCATTTTAGTCCTGCATTCTGTATTAAGCATAAGCAAGCATCGGGCCGGTAGACGATCGGATGAATAAATAAAAAAACGCGACCCCCAAAACCCCGGAAAGCCGCGCCACTATTGAGTTCTTACGGATGCTGGTGAAGGGAATTGAACCCCCGGCCTACGCATTACGAGTGCGTTGCTCTACCCCTGAGCTACACCAGCTTAAAAGGATTGCCCCTGCCAAACAAAAAATATTATAACTCTTTCAGCAGAAAACGCAACCCTTTTTGACTATTACCTCTTCCTATCCCTGCATAAGCCCCAACCCGCGGAAATATTCCAGCGCCTGCTTAGCACTCTCCAGCGACGACACGGCATAAGCCTCTTGCTCTACTATATAATACAGAATTCCGCTTTCCTCTGCCTTGTCGAAGACGCTAGCGAAATCAACCTGCCCTTTCCCGAGGTCAGTCTCTTCATTATTTGCCCCGAAATCCTTAATGTGGACCAGCGGAACACGCCCGGCATAACGCGAGACATAGTCAATCGGCCGGGCCCCGCCCCTGTATACCCACCCCAGATCAAACTCGGCAAACATATGCTCAGCAGGAATCTGCCCCAGCCATATATCGATGACTGCTTTGCCGTCTACCTCCGCAAATTCATAATCATGGTTGTGATACCCGTACTGCAGGCCTGCTGCACGGACCATCGCGGAGGCCTTCTCCAAGAAGGGAATCACCGCCGTCACATCTTCCATCGAGGGGTTCTGCGGAAGCGGTGCCGAAGGGGTGATCATATATTGTAGTCCAAGTTCCTTCGCATATTCAATTTCTTTGGCTAACGCCCGTTCCATGTTATCCAGACTGCTGAAATCCAGGCCCACATGCGCCGAAGGCGCAGCAAGACCCAACCGGTCCAATGTACGGCGCAGTTCTCCTGCAGACACGCCGAAATAACCGGCGAATTCTACCGCCTGGTATCCCATCTCCGCCACTTTGCCCAGTGTACCCAGGAAATCGCGCTCTGTCTGGTCACGCAGTGTGTACATTTGAATTCCGATTTGCTGTGAGGCCTTTGCCATGAAAGATCCGCTCCTTATAGGTTGAATCTGATTACAACTACAGGTACTCCTTACTCTCCTTGCAGCTTACGTTCCACGGATTCCAGCTTGCTGCGGCTCGTAGAAGACTTGTCACGACGGTCATCAATTTTAAGCGAGGTAGATACTCTCTGTGCTCCTGAAGTAAAAGGCGACTCATGCAGCGCTTCTACTGCAGACAGAATCCGTGCAACCGGTCCTTCAATAATAGTCCCCATCGAAGTAAGCTCATAGGTAATCCCCTCCACGGTCTGCAGCACACGCTGCATATCGGCCACATAGCTGCTGAGACTGGTACTGCCAGTGCCAATCGGAATAACGGTCACTTCACCAATCGCCATTATGAAATCCCTCCTGCAAGTTTGATGAGTCTCCTCTTTCCTTACTCCTTAATTGTAACCCTTCAGCGCCCCTCCCACAAATAACCACAGACCCCCCTCTCTATTACTATCTCCCCCGTAAAATTACCAGGATTAGACGCACTCTATTTATGGAGTCTTTGTGGCATCTTTTGGGACAATTTATGACTCATTTAAGGCCATATCCACAGGAAAGTTGTGGATTACCTGTGGACTAACTGTGGATCATCTGTGAGTAAACCTGCGGAACCCGCTCCCCGCGCGGGATTGTAAAAAAACATTTACAAACACAATATATTGAGTTACGTTTATTAAACAACAACAAAATATAGTAGAAACAGGTGTTTCACTCTCTCAATCGAGAGGAGACTTAATAGGGAAACGCGGTGCAAAACCGCTGCGGTCCCGCCACTGTAACCGGATGTTCCAGCCGCCAGATGCCGCTGGAGCAGCATCCACCGGCAACAAGCCACTAAGGGGCTGCGAGGCCCCTCGGGAAGGCGCCGGAGGGCATACCGGAAGCCAGGAGACCTGCCTGTTTCTGTGGCACCATTCAGACTCCTGCGAGGAACAGGCGAGGTGCCCGCATGCGGCCTGCACGAGCAGAGTTAGCCTTTCCGTTAATCGGGCCAGAGGCTGCCGATACCTGAGGACGATAGAGTATCGTTCTCAGGTATCGGCTTCTGCGGAATGTACAAGAACGGGTTATACATAAGCATAGACAACAAGCCCTATACCCCTTTACGTATATTTCACAAAGACCACCGGCAAATTTCCGCTTCCGGATATTTGCATTACGCATTCGGGCATTTCCCGCCTTCCCGGCTGGAGATGTCTTTTTACTGATGTCTTGGAGCACATGCTTCACGCTTATGATACCGAGAGGAGAGAGCTATACAATGACGCTGCTGGAGAAACGATATAACGAAGGACAAGCTGTACAGGAGGTTCTTTTGGAAGAAGTTATTCATTTGGGACGGGATATTATCGACAGCCGGGATTTGGATCTGCTGCGCGAGAATGCCAACTTGAACGGGGAGAGCTTCTCCGGCAAGATGAGCAAATTCGGTAGTGAATATTCCAAGTGGTACGCACGCAATTTCACGATGCCGCCACAGCTCGTGCAGGCTATTGAAGATAATGTTGTATATGTACACGACCTGGATCAATATGCCATCGGAACAACCAACTGCATCTTCATCCCGTTTGAACGTCTGCTCCGCGAAGGCTTCAATACCGGCAACGGAAGCGTCCGCCCTCCGAATTCGATTATGACGGCTATGTCGCTGGTGGCGATTATTTTCCAGTCCCAGCAAAATGCCCAGTACGGCGGCGTATCCGCCAACAAGCTGGATTACGATCTCGCGCCTTATGTCACTAAATCCTTCACCAAGCTGTTCCGCAAAGGAATGGAATATTTCGAGGAAGGTACCGCCGGAGAAGCGCTCGGCGAGGTTACTATGACCCGCAGCGATCTGGAAGAGAAGTATCCGCGTGCCTTCCGTTTCGCCCTGAAAGAGACAGAAATTGAAACGCTTCAAGCCGCGGAGAGTATGGTACATAACCTGAATACCATGTCCAGCCGCTCCGGCGGCCAGATTCCTTTTACCAGCATCAACTACGGAACCTGCACCTCTCCGGAAGGCCAGCTGGTGATCAGCTCCCTGTTAACTGCTACGATGAACGGGCTTGGCAGCGGAGAAACACCGGTGTTCCCGATTCAGATCTTCAAATGCAAACAGGGTGTCAACCAGCAGCCTGGTGATCCTAACTATGAGCTGTTCGTGAAAGCAGCAGAGTGCTCTGCACGCCGACTGTATCCGAACTTCGCCAATCTGGATGCTCCGCTGAATATGCAGTACTACGATCCAGCCGATCCGGATACTGAATTTGCCACCATGGGCTGCCGGACACGTGTTCTGGGTGACCGCTTCGGACGCAACCACTGCTCCGGCAAGGGCAATCTTTCATTCAACACGCTTAACCTCGTACGTTTGGGACTAGCCTACGGCACAGTAACCGGCCGTCGCCTTGCCGCTGACGAGGAAGGCTTCTTCGAAGATCTTAATCATTATATGGACGTTGCGCTGGACGGCCTGCTGCACCGGTTCCGCATTCAGGCTTCCCAGAAAGCCAAAGCCTCCGATTTCATGATGCGTGAAGGCGTCTGGGAAGGCGGCGAACAGCTTGCACCGGAAGACAGCGTAGGTGAACTGCTGAAGCACGGTAGCCTGTCCCTTGGGTTCATCGGTATGGCCGAGTGCATGAAGGCTATGTACGGCAAACACCATGGCGAAGATATGGAAGTCCACGCCAAGGCAGTGGCTATTGTCCGCCACATGCGCGAATACTGCGACCGCAAGAGCGAGCAGCTGAATCTGAACATTACTCTATTCGCCACGCCTGCCGAAGGTCTCTCCGGCAAATTCACCAAGATAGACCGCAAGGTTCTCGGTTCCATCCCGGGTGTAACGGACCGGGAATACTATACGAATTCATTCCACATTCCGGTCTATTACGACCTGAGCGCAGCCAAGAAGATTAGCCTGGAAGCTCCTTTCCATGAATATTGCAACGCCGGAGCGATCTCTTATGTAGAGCTGAACGGCAATGCCCGCAGCAACCCTGCAGCATTCGTCAAAATCATCAAATACGCGCTGGAGCAGGACATCAGCTATTTCAGCATCAACCACCCGATTGACCGCTGCTCCGGCTGCGGCCACGAAGGTGTGATCGGCACGAACTGCCCGTCCTGCGGCGCTCATGAAGATACAACACATATCCGCCGGCTGCGCCGGGTAACCGGATATCTGACCGGCGACTATCAGACCCGCTTCAATGCCGCCAAGCAAGCCGAAGTACGGGACCGCGTTAAGCATCTATGAACATCTGCGGATATTATCCGGAGTCGATCAATGAAGGCGAGGGATTGCGGGCGGTTCTCTTCTTCAGCGGATGCCGCCACCGCTGCCCCGGATGCTTCAACCCGAAGACCTGGAACTTCAATTACGGAGAGGTCTTTACTCCGGAGCGCAGGCGCGAGATTATCACCGAGATAGCAGATAATCCGCTGTTGGACGGCTTGACTCTGGCAGGCGGGGACCCTTTTTTCTCGGCAGAGGGTGCGGCGGACTTCATCCATGAGCTCCGCGCCGAGCTGCCGGGTTTCCCGGTCTGGATCTATACCGGTTATACGTACGAGGAGCTGACAGCTTCCCCCGGCTCGCCGGAATGGAATCTGCTGGCCCTGTGCCAGGTGGTTATTGACGGACGGTTTGTAGAGGAACTCAAAGACACTACTCTCCCTTACCGGGGAAGCAGCAACCAGCGGATTATAGATATCCCGGCAAGTCTTGCCGGAGATACGGTTATACTTTGGGAGCCTGCGCTAAGCTTTCAAAGGGGATAAGCTCCCCCAGGACAAATACCTTAGTATATTTAAAAAGGGTACTAAACTACCGCATTCCGGTGGTTTAGTACCCTTTTATATTTCTAAGCAGATTATATACTTGACGCTGCCCTGACAATGACATAGCCGCCTAGAGCTCCGCTTTACGCGCTGCCTTATGCGCTGTCTCATCCGCCAGCTCTTCCAGTACGCTGTTCAGCCGCAGCTTCAGCTCCTCGGCCAGTTCAACGACACCCTGGTCGTTGCGCACAGCCTGCGAGTCTACCGCATAGACTCCGCCAAGAATATGCCGGGCGCCCAGCACAGACAGCACCGGCTTCAGTGCATAGTCGATCGCGAGCAGATGGGCGAGGCTGCCGCCCATGAAGAGCGGCAGCACGATTTTGCCGGCCAGCCCTTTTTGCGGAACCAGGTCCAGGAAGGTCTTCAGCACTCCCGTATAAGAAGCTTTGTACACTGGACTGACGACGATTACCGCATCCGCTTCGGCCACCAGTCCATTCGCTTTGACGATGGCTTCGCTCTCAAACCTGGTGTGAATCAGATCCTCCGCCGGAAGCTCCGCTACATTAATCCGTTCCACTTCAAACCCGCGTTCCCGCAGATCCCCCTCCGCGTATTCGATCACCGCATTGATTCGGGAGACCAGGGATGGCGTTCCGTTAATTACCACAATTTTGGCCACTTCCGCACCTCTTCCGTCCGCTTTTATAAGATATGCCGGGCTGTTGTGCCGGACACAAATACTTTAAATTATTAATAATCCTAGCAGAGTACGAGGAATATTGTCAAACCTCCTTTGCACTTGCAACCCGGCCCTTCTCTGGTTATAATAAACGGCAAACCTATATCCCGACCAGGCCAATGACCGGCATCCAACCGCGAGGCGTCTGCGACCGGAGCAGCTTCCTGTTCCCTAAGTTTACCGGGTTTCGCCCGTTACCGCGAAGACCAAAGAGGGCCTTATTCCGCGCTTTACAGCTGTTTTACCGGAATGGGGTCAACCTGGGTGGCACCGCGAGCTGACGCTCCTCGTCCCATGGATGAGGGCGTTTTTTGCATTTTTTTAACACAAAAGGAGCGATAGCGGCATGCTGGACATGAACTGGATCAGGGAGAATGAGGACATTGTACGGAAGACGGCAGATTGGAAAAGACTAGCGTTCCCGCTTACGGAGCTGCTGGAATGGGATGACCGGCGGCGGGTTGCCCGCCGAGAAACCGAGCAGCGCCGGGCGGACCGGAACGCGCTGACCAAAGAGGTTGAGCGCCTGCTGCGCCAGGGCGACGCTGCAGGCGGAGAACAAGCCAAGGAGCAGGTGCGGGCAATCAACGCCCAGCTGACGGAGCTGGAGGCGGAGCTGGCCCTTGCAGAGCGCCGCTGCGGCGAGCTGCTGCTGCTCGCGCCGAACCCCATATCGGCGGATACGCCGATCGGGCCGGATGACAGCGCGAATGTGGAGCTGCGGCGGCATGGCGCGCCGCCGGTGTTCGGCTTCAGCGCGCGGGACCATGTCGAGCTCGGAGAGCTGCACGGCATCCTCGACATTCCGCGTGGTGTCAAAGCCGGCGGACCCCGCAGCTATGTGCTGAAGGGGGCCGGACTGCTCCTGCATCTGGCCGTACAGCGGCTGGCGCTGGATGTGCTGATGCAGCGCGGCTTCACCGTGATGGATGTGCCGGTAATCGTCCGGCCGGAAGCATTGGAGCGGACCGGGTTCTTCCCGGGCGGCATGGATCAGACCTATGAGCTGACGGGAGAAAAGCGCTGGCTCGCCGGTACCTCAGAGGTGTCGCTCGTCTCGCTGTTCAGCGATGAGACCCTGGAGCTTGAACAGCCGCTGCGGCTGGCCGGAATGTCGGCCTGCTTCCGCCGCGAGGTAGGCTCGGCAGGCCGCGATGTTCGCGGGCTGTACCGTGTGCACCAGTTCTCGAAGATCGAACAGGTGGTGATGTGCCGGAACGATCCCGGAGAGTCGGAGCAGATGCTGCAGGAGATTCTCGGCAATGCCGAGCATATTCTCCAGCTGCTGGAGCTGCCTTATCGGGTAGTGGCCGTGTGCAGCGGCGACATGGCGATGAAGACACATAAGCAATATGACATTGAGACCTGGATGCCCAGCAGGGAAGACTTCGGCGAGACCCACTCGGCCTCGAATCTGCTCGACTTCCAGGCCCGCCGCTCAGGTATCCGCTACCGCGATGAAGAAGGGCGGCTGCAGTACTGCCATACCCTGAACAACACGGCAGTAGCCACGCCGCGCATTCTGATTCCATTGCTCGAGAATCACCAGCAGGAAGATGGATCGGTCTATATTCCGCAGGCACTGCGGCCTTATATGGGCGGCAAGGATACTCTACTGTTATAGAAACAAGCGGAAACGGCTTTACCGTCCTTAATAAGGACGGTATCGTTTACGGCCAAGCCGTCCTTCAATGGGCAGCGAGGCCGTTTTTGTTATTCGTATACTTTACATTCTAGTAACATTAAGTTTACATAGTTTTCAGGAAATTCAGCTGTATTCCTCATATTTTTCCTTAAATATTAAAACATTTTAGGGATTTCTCCTATTAATTTATGCACTATTAACAAATTTTGACGAAAAATTGCTTTGGAAACCTATTATCTCTATTATATTTAAGTGGAAATGATATTTTTATGGGGAGGTATACTTACATGAAACTTTCTTCACAATGCAGGAGGCCGCTTAGTCTATTCCTGGCGGTTGCCTTGCTCTTAACCGGGATATTCCCGGGATTCTCATCCGGGGTCAGCACGGCTTCAGCAGAAGCAGTACCGTTTGATGTCGGCATCACCCAAGCCCCCTCAGTCACAGCATCCCCCGCCTCAAGTTCCAAAGTAGGCATAGGTTCCACCATTACCTTAAGCACTTCAGTAACAGCAAGCGTGTATTACAGCGTTTACACTAACGACAGCCCTACTGCAGAAGCAGAAAACGTATGGTATGAATCCCCTATTGTTGTCGGTTCAAACTATACCACCCTTACCATAAAAGCTTATTCTTTATTACCCGATTTGGAGAAAGGTCCAACAGCAACTTTTAAATACACTGTATCTGCTGTACTGGACAATCTGAAGATCAGCCAGATTCAAGGTGCTTCGCATACATCTCCATACCTTGACAGCCTGGTTACCAACGTCAAAGGTATTGTCACTTACATCAAGGATGCGAACAATTTCTATATCCAATCCGCAACCGCTGATATGGATAACGATATCAAAACTTCTGAAGCCATTCTTATCTACCAAAAAGGCGGTAGCAGTGCCGTTAAAGTGGGAGATGCTATTACCGTAGACGGAACTGTCAAGGAGTATGGATTCTCCGGACAACTGACGACTACGGAGATCGCCGCCAGCAAAACAACGGTTCTCAGCAACGGCAATCCGCTTCCGGCAGCAGCTCTGCTGGGTACAGGTGGACGTGTGGTACCGGCTAAGGTTATCGATGATGATAAGTTCGTCAAATTTGATCCGGACACGGATGCCATCGACTTCTACGAAAGTCTGGAAGGCATGCGTCTGGAGCTTACTAAACCAACCACTGTGGGTCCTGCTGTCTATTATGCTTCCAGCCGCACGTTCGAAATCCCTGTGGTTACAGTTAACGGAACAGCCAACACGACTGAAGTCACCTCTGCCGCGGGCGGCTTGGTGCTGACTGGTGCTGACTTCAATCCGCAGCGCCTAATCCTCTCCGTGAAATCTGCACCGGTGCTCACCACAGGCCAGCAGTTCACAAGCAATATTACCGGTATTATGAACTATGATTACGGCAAATTCCTGATTTCCACGGAAACGGGTACACTGCCGGATGTCTCACCTAGCAAACTGCAAAGGGAAGTGACTTCTCTCTCATCCGGGGAAGAGCACAAGCTGAACATCGCTTCCTTTAATATTGAGAACTTCTCTAAACTTAACGATCCCAAGAAGATCGAAAATGTAGCCAAGGATATCGTAAACAATCTCAAAACGCCGGACATTATCGGCCTGACCGAAGTGCAGGATAATAACGGTACGGGTAAGGGTATTACCGAGGCTAATGAGAGCTTCGAAGCACTGATTGCTGCCATTAAAGCCATCGACGGCGGTGCATCCGCTTATGCCTACACCGACATCGCTCCGGTTAACAATCAGGACGGCGGCGTTCCGGAAGGCAATATCCGTTCAGGCTTCCTGTACAATACGAACCGCGTTGCACTGAAATCAGGCACACCCGGTTCTGCCACTGAATCCGTCACCTACAGTTCAGCCTCCGGTCTTAGTGTAAATCCCGGACGCATCGATCCGACGAACGATGCCTTCATTGACTCGCGCAAGCCGGTGGCTGCCGAGTTTACATTCGAAGGCAACGATGTGATCGTGATCGCCAACCATTTCAATTCCAAGAGCAGCGACAATTACCTCTTCGGCTCTGTTCAGCCGCCAGTCTTCACAACGGAAGTCCAGCGGGCCAAGATCGCCAAGGTCGTCAACGGTTTCGTTGAGGATGTGCTCCAAGAGAATGCGGATGCCAATATCGTCGTACTCGGCGATTTGAATGACTTCCAGTTCTCCAATACGCTGAATATTCTCAAAGGCAGCGCCCTTACGAATCTCGTAAATACCCTGCCGCTGAACGAACGGTATTCCTACGTATTCCAAGGCAATTCACAGACGCTGGATCATATCCTCGTCAACAATAGACTGTCATCGGACACTACACTCGACATCGTGCATATCAACTCGGACTTTGCCGATCCAGGAGATTATCCTCCAGGCACTGAATTCCCGGCCGATATCCGGGTCAGCGATCATGATCCGCTGCTCGCACAAATTGACTTCGGTACTACAGATTTCAATCTGCGGGTACTGCATACCAATGATACTCACGGTCATTTAGAGAATGTGGCGAAGCGCACTTCAGCTACCAGCAGCGAACGGACAGGCAACACCGTACTGCTGGATGCAGGAGACGTCTTCTCCGGAACCTTATATTTCAATCAGTTCAAGGGCCAGGCAGATATCAAGTTCATGAATAACATCGGCTATGATGTGATGACCTTCGGTAACCATGAATTCGATATGAACAAGGAACAACCGGAAGTGCTGAAGAATTTCGTAACGGCCGCCCAGTTCCCGTTTGCCAGCTCCAATATCGACTTCACCACGAATAACAGTGAGCTTGCGGATCTCTATCATGAGATGACCGGAATACTTGAAACTGATGAGGCCCAGAGTACGGCCAAGGACGGAAACATCTATCCTTCGGTCATCAAGGATGTTTACGGCGAAAAGATTGGTATCTTCGGCCTGACTACCGAGGACACGGTCGGATTATCTTCGCCAGGTGATAAAATCATTTTCAAGAATCATATAGAAAGTGCAAAGAAGACAGTTGAGGCCCTGGAGGCGCAAGGAATCAACAAGATTATCGCGGTTACCCATCTGGGTTACACCGTTGATCAGGAACTGGCCAAGGCCGTTCCGGGTATTGATATCATCGTCGGCGGACACTCGCATACGAAGGTGGATAATCCTCCAACACCAATCGTCAATGTAGGCACCGGCAAGAATGTACTGATTGTGCAGACCGGTGAGTACAGTCAGTTCCTCGGTGAGCTTGACGTCACCTTCGACAAAGACGGTGAAATCAAGACTTACAAAGGCAAATTGCTGGACGTTAACCTGTTCGGCGAGGATCCTGCAGCCAAAAACCTCCTTGCTCCATACGATGCCGAATTGGCGACTGTCCGGAGTACGGTTGTAGGCTACACCAATGTCGATCTCTATACGTACCGCATGATCAATGGCAAATCGACACGTGTTGTACGCAGTGAAGAAACACCCATCGGGAATATGATTGCCGACAGCATCGCGGAGAAAGTCACAGAACTCCTGCCGAGCTTCGTATCTCCCAGCGATCGCGCCTCCATCAAGGGTGTTGTTGCTATCCAGAACGGCGGCGGCATACGTGAGGCTATCAATGTTGGTGACATTACAATGGGCGAAGTGCTGACTACACTGCCTTTCGGTAACGGTCTTGCCGCACTTAAAGTGACAGGTGCCGAAATCATCTCCTCACTGGAGAATGCAGTCAGCGGTATCAGCTCCGACCAGGGCCGGTTCGCACACGTCTCCGGTATGAGATACACCTATGATTCGACCAAAAAGCCGGAGATTGTAGATTCATTAACCAACAAAGTAACTCAGGCTGGCGAAAGAATTGTTTCCGTTGATATCAAGCAGGCGGACGGTTCCTACTTGCCTGTTGATCCGGCAGCCTACTACATCCTGTCCACGAATTCATTCATGGCAGGAGGCGGCGACTTCTACCGTGCGCTGGCTTCAGCTAAGGCAGACGGACGGTATTATGAGCTGGGTCTACCAGACTTTGAAGTTCTGTTAGCCTATCTGAAGAGTCATAATCCGGTGACTTCCAGCATTGAAGGACGCATCACAGACCTGAAAGGTGCGGCACCGACTCCTACACCAACACCGGCACCGACTGCAGGTTCAGGTGGAGGTCCGGGAACAACGGTCCCAACTGCAACACCATCACCTAGTCCAACAGCTACTGCCACAGCAGCAGTGCCGCCGCAGGTAACAACGATTACCGCAGCTGACCTGACTGCACAGCTCGCAGCCCTGCCTGCCGGCACCAGTGAGCTGATCATCCCGCTAACGGCTTCAGCAGGCGGTGCTCAAGTTGTGCTGCCGGGCAGTGTGCTGGTTCAGCAGGCTGCTGCTAAACCAAATACAGTGCTGACTTTCACCTCTACTGGCGGAGCATCCTATTCGCTGCCGCTGAGCCTTATTAACGGAACGGCACTGGCTGCCCAGCTTGGTACCAGTGACTTTACGGTTACAGTCTCTCTGCTCCAGGCGGATACCGCCACACTCGGCAGTCTGAATAAGGCTATCGCGGCACTGGCTGGCTCCGTTACCCTAGCCGCACCGGTCATTGAATTCACGGTTACCGCTGAAGCCGGCAATACAAGTGTGCCGCTGAACAGCTTCGGCAGCACCTACGTGAAGCGGACTATTACTGCAACGGGAGCGTTGAGTTCTCAAGGGGCAACAGCCGTATCCTATGACCCGGCTACCGGCAAGCTGTCCTTCGTACCTTCGATCTTCGCCGGCATCTCAGGCGGAAATACTGAAGTGACGATCAAACGCAACAGCAACAGCTACTATACGGTTGTGAAGTCCACCAAGACCTTCGGTGATACTACAGGGCACTGGGCGCAATCATCCATTGAGCTGCTGGCGTCCAAGCTGATTATTACCGGCACCAGCAGTACCGCTTTCTCGCCATCGCTGTCTATCACGCGGGCAGAATTCGCGGCACTGATTACCCGCTCTCTCGGACTCGCATCCGCAAGCGGAGGAGCCACCTTCAGTGATGTCAGCACAGGCGCATGGTATGCTGATGCCGTACAGACAGCAGCCGCAGCAGGTCTGATTACCGGATATACGGACGGCAGCTTCAAGCCGGGCAATCCAATCAGCCGCCAGGAAATGGCTGCGGTCCTGTCCAAAGCCATCAAGTACACCGGCAAATCCCTGACTTCCGATCCGGCAGTGCTGGCTAAATTCAGTGATGCCGCAGGCATCCCGGACTGGTCCAGAGCAGCAGTAGCAGAAATAGCTGCCGCAGGCATCATTCAGGGGACACCTGACGGCGCGTTCGCTCCGGCGAAGCTGGCTACCCGTGCGGAAGCCGCTACGATGCTGGAGAAGACTTTGAAATCACTTCAATTCATTAACTGACCAGACTCAAAGTTATACAGTGAAAAGGCGGTACCCGCGGTGCATGATGCGCTGCGGGTACCGCCTTTTTCTATACAGGTATGATTACTTCGCCAGCGATGGCACCGGCGCTGATACCGGCACCTGTACCTCCACCTCAAATTCAGGGATATACTCCTTCTCCTGGTTACCCTCCGGGTCTATGGACAATATCCGGAAGGGCTTTACCGTGATATGGTCCGTCTTATTCTGGAGCGGTTCGAATAGTGCAGCAGCGATCAGCACATTGCCTCCTGTGGCATTCCAGCCAGTAGACCCGTTGATCTCCCGCAATACATGGCCCTGATCATCCACAAGATCATAGCCCAAGAAATCCTTATGATTGACAGGCTGACCTGCAGGCCGTTCAAGACGGGTGGTGATCCTCGTTGTAATCGGAGTAAGCTCAACGGTGTCCAGCGTGAAAATCATACCGGAGCTCCGGCGGTTTAACGGCTCCGCAATGATGCTGTGGTAGGTCTTCTTTTGCACCGGCAGCTTAATTACAAAAGGCTCCTGTATCCCCTGTACATCTACGGTAAGCGTAAGCTCAAAATCATCCGGGAAAGCCCGCCCCCCCTGATTCTGCAAATCCGTGAATTGGATGATCCTTGAATCCGCATCCTTCCCAAGAAGGATATACGGGCCAAACGAACCCCCGCCGCTGCTGCCAAGCGGACCATAGGTATTGATATCCTCACCGTTGACCGACAGCTTAATATCTGTCATGAGATCACTAACATCCCCCTGCCGGAACTCCAACACATCTGTTTGGCGCTCGATCCCAAGCGATACGCGAATTCCATCGTACAGCACTTCAGGTACAGTAAGCGTTAGTCCATCGTGGGTATCGCTCAGCTCCGGTACTGCCGCCAACCCCTGCTGGTCCGCATTCCGCAGCCCCAGATCCCCGGCCAGCCTGAAGATCGACTCCATCCCCGGAATCTGCTTAATGGACGCGGCCAGCGTCGGGGAGATAAATTCTGTCCCCGTGGGCAGCAGAAACAGCAGCAGCACCGCAGCTACTATGGCTGTACCTCTTCGAAGTACACTGCCTCGTCTTCTGCTCACTCCGACTGATTCTGTCCCCGTTCCCCGCTGCTGCCCGTTCTTGTACCGGTTCATTATGCGTTCCTCCAGATCTACCTGGACCGGTGTATCACGGACCATCCGTCTGATCTGCTCCAGTTCTTCTTCCTCCCTGTTAGCGTGGTTCATGAGCGATCATCCCTCCACTGTTTTGACGGCGTCCGAGTTTTTTGCGCAGCCGTTCATATTTTTTGCGGACCGCCCCGGGGTTCAAGTCCATAATCGTTCCGATTTCCTCAAAGCTATGCTCCTCCAGTGCCCTCAGCAGCAGAATTTGCCGTTCTTCCATACTCAGCTTCTCCAGCAGTTCATGAACAACCTCCGTATATCGTGAACCTTCGGCACACTCCACCTGCTGTTGGTGGCTCCTGTAGATGGAGAGCAGCCTGAAGCCCTTGTTCCTCTGTTTAATCCGGTCCAGGCAATGGTTGCGTGCAATGGTGTACAGCCAGGCGGAGAAAGAGACCTTTGCCGAGTACTGCCCCACCCGCTCCAAGGCTCTTATAAAAATCTCCTGAGCCGCATCCTCCGCCTCTTCCCGGTTACCCAGCAGGTAATAGCAGTACAGGTAGATCGACCGCTGAAAATGTCTGATGATCCAAGTGAAGGCCTGTATATCTCCCAGCTGAACCTTCTCAACCCTTTGCTCCACGGTCAGTTCTGCCGCCTGCTCCTGCTCTGCATCTCTATTCGTCCGGCAGATTTCCGTTTCATCCACAGCTCCCCCTCCTCTCTGCCTGTATAACTGTCAAAATCCTGATTTTGTGACACGCGCTCTAAAAAATCCTGGAGGCTCGTGAAGTCAGCCCTTGCAAACACAAATATGTTCGTTTATTATAAAACAATAAGTTTGTTCTATATTCATAGAACTAAATCGAAAATAGTTATTACCTGTTCATTATACCGCTGCCGTAATATCACTTCTCCAGAAAGCAGGTACCCCCTATGGATTACAAAGTAACGGTCGATTTCGCGCCAGTCTATGAGTGCATCTCCAGCTTGAATGCTTTTATCGGGAAGCAGAATCACAATGCTATGGACGCTGGAATCTCCTGGATTCGCGAGGTGCAGACCCGGTTCGCCCCTGTAATGCTCCAGAAAATGAAAGCAGTACTGAAGCTCACCGATAACTTCAGTCTGTCTCCTTACATATGGAGCTGTCCGGAGGAAGAACGCACAGTCAAGAGGTTCCTGGACTGGTTCGAAGCTCTCTCCCCGGGTGAGCTGTATGAGATTGCCGGCCGCTTCGGGCAGACCGTCCCCTCTAACCTGGCCGAGCTGCGAGGCTCTGCCGCTGAGGTCATCAGAGCTTGGGATACAGGGTATTTCAGCAGCATTGATCCGGCCATTATGGAAGGGCTGCAGCAGGAGGCTGCGGCAAGGGCGGCGCTGCTGAACGGCACGAATGATATGGAGGTGTACGAGACGGCCACAGCAGGCATGCGGCTATACCCTTCAGAAACCCTGAAGCAGGTCATTATTACCCCGCAATATCATGCCCGGCCTCTCGTAACCTCCACACTTTTTGATGAATTTATGTTCACCAGCTATTCCTGTGATATTCTTCCTCCGGAAAAAGGCCGGCCTGCGCCGGCACTGCTGCGGCTTACCCGGGCGCTGTCGGATGAGACGCGGCTCTATATTCTCCGCCTGCTGACAGGCAGACAGCTGAATTTCACTGAGATTGTGAAGGAGGTTGGCCTGTCCAAAAGCACGATCCACTACCATCTGATCGCACTGCGGGCGGCGGGTCTGGTCATTGTTCATACTACCAGCAAAAGCACGTCCTACAGCCTGCGCCTTGAGGCTTTGAACGGCCTGCCCGGACGAATCGGGGAATATCTGGAGGGGTGAGTTCTATGCAGAAACGCAGCTATTACGGGTTATTATCCACGATTTCCTTGAGTGCCTTCGGCGATGCCTTTGGACTGCTGGCAATGGAATGGCTTGTCTATGAGCTGACTGGCTCCAAGCTGGCTATGGGTGCACTTGCCCTCAGCTCCATGATTCCGGAACAGGCGCTCCGCCTGCTCGGCTCACCTTTGTCCGACCGGCTGCCCCGCGTCCGGTTCATGGCCTGCCTCGCTTCTCTGCGCTTGCTGGCCCTCCTGCTGCCGCTGGGCATGGGGCTGGCCGGCCATCTGCAGCTGTGGCATTTGTTCGCTGCCGCCAGTCTCAGCGGAGCCTGCTCCGCCTTGTTCATGCCAACCGCAATGGCCGTGATTCCCGGCATCACAAGCACTAGCAAGCTGATGCGCGCCTTTGCAATCATCGACGGCTGCAAGGGTGCCGCCGCACTCCTGGGCCCGGCTCTCGCCGGCGTGTTGACCGCAGCCAGCGGGGCCTTGCCGGCGCTCGGCATCAATGCCGTTTGTTATACGGCAGCGATAGCCACTCTACTGCTCTTGCCCCGCATGGGTAAGCCGGCAGCAGCCCCTGCCGGCAGCTTCTCGATAGCCCTCTATCTGCGGGAGGTAGCGGAAGGCTTCTCGTTCTACCGGCAGTTCCCCGCCATGCTGACGATTATGATGATGGCCGCCGTCAGCAATCTGAGCTCCATTGCCGTATGGACCATGATGGTCCCGTATGTCCGCGAGGTGCTGCACCGGGATGCGGCGGCAGTAGGTTCACTGTCCACGGCCTCTGCGCTCGGATACTTAGCCGGGCTGGGTGTGATCTCCCTGATGGGCGAGATCACGAAACGGCGCATCGTGATGCTCGGCAGCCTGGGCTTATCGGGTATCGTCACTATAGTGTGGGGGTTCATCCCCAGCTATCCCTTTGCCCTATTTGCGGTATTCGCCGCTGGACTGCTGGGACCTTTCTTCGGTTCCTTAAGCTCCTCCCTGCATGGACGGCTGGTTCCCGGCTATCTGCAGGGGCGGGTGAACTCGGTCCGGTTCCTGATTGGCGGGAGCCTGTCACCGCTCGGTGCCCTGGCAGGCGGAGCGGTCGCTGAGCTCTATGGGATGCAAGTTCTTTTGTTCGCTGCTGGAATTCTTCCGGCGTTGTATGCAGGTGTGGCGCTGCGCTTACCCGGACTGAAGGCACTGGACGGCGACCTATCCGTGATTGAACAGAGCACGCGTCCGAAGAGTGAAGTTACCCTAACGGGCAATGTGCCTGTGTAGATTGAACTCTGTTTTTTATAATCACGGGCTGGGCCGCGATCGAAACTGTGTGAAATGCTTGGACTCCCGGCGGGCGGGCACTTTAATTTCGTGTGGGCTGGAAGTAAAATGTTGCACTTTCTGCAGAATTTTAGCGCAGAAGGGGCCTTCCGAAGCGCATTGTTGCACTTTTTGCAGGATTTCTGCCGGTTTGGTGCCCGTCAGAGCTAGGTTGTTGCACTTTCTGCAAGATTTTGCAGAATAGCTGCTGACCAGAAGCAAATTGTTGTAATTTGTACAGCAATTCATCAGTCTGGACGGAGCTACGGGCAGCGCAGCGCAAGCAGCTGCTGCTTCCCCTGCGAAGCCGCAGGAAGCGGGCGGCGCAACACGTCAAACAGGCGATGCCGTCATGCACATCGCCCTGTCTCTCTTATGAATATTACGGCTTGGCTTGCCAGTGATCAGGATTCCATCCCGCCCTCACTGGTCTCATAATGGCTGGTATCGCCGTGAAGCACAATCTCGGCCACACCGTCCGTGATATCAATTCTGCACAGACAGGTAGGATAGATGTAAGGCAGATCCCAGAGCTTGTTCATCGCCCGGCCTTCGTAATATGCCATAAGCACCTTAATTACTACCGTATGCGTCACAATGAGCACTGTACCGCCTGCTTGAAGATCTACGATCTCACGCAGCTTGCCCAGCGCACGCTCCTGTACCGCTGTGAAGGTCTCGCTGCCCGCTACACTGAACTGCTCCGGGTCGCCCCAGAAGAACTGATGCTGCTCCGGATACTGAAGCTGCAGCTCTGCGGAATCACGGCCTTCCCAGACTCCCATGCCGATCTCCTTGAATTCATCGCAGGCCGTAAGCGGCAAGTCCCGCTCTCCCATGATAATCTCCGCCGTCCGCAGCGCCCGGGGACTAGAGCTCGCGTACACCGCGTCCAGCTCCACCTGCTGCATGCTCCGGCTTAGCCATTCTGCCTGCTGGACGCCCAGCGGCGTAAGCTCTGAATCCTGATGACCCTGCATCCGCTTCTGTACGTTCCATTCCGTCTGCCCGTGCCGGGTAATGTACACCGTTGTAGTAGTCATGAAGCCCTGCTCCCCTCAAGACGATAGCTCTCTTGCTCTATCCATAATCAATTACGCCTCCGCACCTCTTACGTGCGCTTGCGTTCCAGCCACTGCACCGCGTAATCTACAATCTCCCGTTGCGGAATCAGCTGTGCTGCAGATGCGGCAACCCGTCCGCTGGCAATACGTCCAGTCTCCCGGCCAAAGTCCACGCCCAGCTCCGCAAAATCATCCGAATTCCAGTTGTAATCACTAAATTCCACCCATTGTCTGACTCCGTCCACCATCACCGGCGCTGCAGCCATGACTTCCTGTTTCCCGGCATAGTCTGCCCGGTATTCCGCCAGATGCAGTGAGGTGTTATTGAGACTGTCCACACCAAGCAGCAGTACGCTTCCTCCCAGCTCATACATCCGGGCCAGCGGAGAGTACTCGCCGAAGGCATACTCCAAACTATGCCCGTCAATTATGACATCCCGGTGCTTCCCCCATGCCGCAAAAGAATCAATCGGGTGGCTGCTGCGCCGCACCCCCTGCTGCTTGCGGAAGCAGTCGGGAATAACCCCCATCCCTCTAAGAGGGGTCAAGTCCGGATCATAAGCAGGCATATGCTCCCGGATGCCCGGCCACCAGGCCTCCGGCACCGGAGGTTTGCTCCAGCCTGACGGATCGGTCAGATCCGAGGAATGCGTCGGCATAACGAGCGTTCCTTCATCACCCAGCACCGTCTCCAGCGCCAGAATAACGGCAACCGGACCGCCGGCAACCCATTGTCCCAGAGATTTAAAGGACGAATGCAGCAGCAATGTCATCCCTTCACGCACGCCCAGCTTACGGAAGTCGGCGGCAAGTGTATCTACAGTAATCAATGCTCCTTGTACTTCTTCCATTCCGTTGCCTCCAGTATTCTGATCATCCCATGTGCATATTCATACCGTTAATCCGCTGTCCTAGCCCATAGACTCGTAAGCACGCTAAGAATCCTTATCCTCCGTCTGGCCTGAATAACGCTCCATCAGCTGCTTCGTCCGATACTCACCGGGAGAGATACCCTCCAGTTCCTTAAAGACACGCGCGAATTGCTTGCTGTTCTCAAAACCTACAGCCTCAGAGACCCCGGCCAGCTTGACGGAATTATCGGCCAGCAGCTCCTTGGCGTGGCGGATGCGGACTTTTTTGAGATACAGCACAAAGTTCTCCCCGGTGTACGCCTTGAAGGCTTCACTGAAATATGAATAATTGAGCGAGACATAATTGCTGACCATAGCCATATTCAGCGGACGGGCATAATTCGCTTCGATATACGCCAGCGCTTCTTCCATGTCCGCATGCTCGGTATGCGCAGATCTTATTCCTATAATATAATCGTTCACACTAAGGAGCAAATGCTCCAGTGCCCGGTAATAGTCGTGGAAATTGCTGAAATTATACAAGTTGCCGACCGCGCGGTACAGCTTCAGCACTTCCACCGAAGCCTCTCCATGCACACGGAACACCTCATCCAGCACCCGTTCATTAATACTCCGCCCTACATTCTCCAGGTAATCCAAATCCAGATGCAGCAAATGATCCGTCTGAAAAATAACACCAAGCAGCGTCTTGATCTCCTTCTCCCGCTCGGTTCCCAGCATATTAAGCAGCTTGCGCAGCTCCTCCTCCGGGGAAGGGAAGCTCAGGCGCCCGGCGCGGATATCCTTATAGTCGACAAAGCTGGCCTGCGGGGACAAAAAAGTATACTGCAGCGCCCGGTACGCCTCCATGTAACAAGCACGGAACTGCTCCGGACTCCGGCTCTCACTGCTTATACCGATGAGCAGCCGCTTAAGCTCTTTGGCATCAGCCTTACCAGACAGCTCCAGGAAGCTCTCCACATTCCCCACAAGTACAAGCTTCCCGTCCCAATCGGTCAGAATTTCCGTGAATTTATGCTCCAGCGGTCCGATCAGCCGCTCCAGCACGCCCTGGACCTCTCCGTGATTCATCCGCGCGCCGTCCCGGTGATAATAATTGACTACGCCTACTGTAAAAGGAATCTGCAGCGTCAACAGCTCCTCCAGCTGCGCCGCCGATGCTTCAATCTCCCGCTGCATCAAAAACCCCCGCAGGCGGGCAACCCGCAGCTCACGGCGGTAGCCTTCCGCCTCCTGCTTCTGCCGCAGGCTGCTCGACTGGCGGTCCATTCCCTCCTTGCCGATCCGTTCGAGAATCTCGAACAGCTCTTCGCGGCGGATCGGCTTCAGCAGATAATCCTTCACGCGGTAGCGGATCGCGCTTTTGGCATATTCGAAATCATCATGGCCGCTTAAGATAATGACAGCAGGCGGCTCCTCCTTGCCTGCTTCCACCGACAACCGTTCCAGCAGCGTGATCCCGTCCATAATCGGCATCCGGATATCCGTAATAATGATATCCTTCCGCTCCTGCTTGTACAGCTCCAGCGCTTCCGCACCGTTGCCCGCCATCGTGATGCTGTAGACAGACGGATATTCCCGTTCGATCATCGCCTTCAGACCTTGACGGATCATTTTTTCATCATCCACGATCAGCAGATTGGTCATAGCTAGTTATCCCCCGTCAATAGAACTTTGGGCAGTGACATGAACACAGTTGTCCATTTCCCTGCTTCACTCTGCACTTCCAGCCCGTAAGCTTCACCGTAGAACAGCTGCAAACGCTGATGCACATTGCGCAGTCCGACGCCTCCCGACTTATACCCTCCGTTGCTGGTTCCCGAAGGGTCAGCCCCCGGTTCCTCCTTGGCATAAATCGCCTCATGCAGTTGGGTCAACTGCTGCTGCGTCAGCCCGAGGCCATTATCGCGCAGCGAGATGAAGATATCCCCTTCGGCCTCCGTTATATCGATCCGCACAACACGGTCCGTGAGCTCTATCCCGTCCGCATTCCAGGCATGCTTAACACTGTTTTCAACAATCGGCTGCAGCGACATTTTGAGCACCTCCACTTCCAGATAAGCGCTGTCAATATTAAGCTCCAGCCCAATGGTATGCTCGAATCTTATATTCATAACCTCTATATAGTTCTGGATATGGCGGATCTCATCCTTCAGCTTCACGTATTCACCCGTCCATTTGAAATTATAGCGCATCATGCCGCCAAGCCGGGTAAGCGCATCCGAGATCGTCCGCTGATTCTCAATCTCCGCCAGCATTTTGATATTCTCCAGTGTATTGTAGAGGAAGTGGGCATCGATCTGATTATGCAGCGTCCGCAGCTCAGCTTCCTTCGACAACGCCTGTTTATGGACAGCCTGAGCCACCAGCGTATTAATTGTGTTCATCAGCTTGGAGAAATGATGGGCAAGCTCGCCGACCTCGCCGCCTCCGCTGACGCGGATACTTCCATATGGCTCCCCCCGTCGGACTCTCTTCATCGTTTCAGTCAGCCGGCGGAGATTCTTCAGGATGAATGCATTCAGCACGTAAGCAATGGCAGTAACCAGGAAGATGAAGCCGATATTAACCCCAATAATCAGATTACGGGTACGCGAAATATCCATCATCACACCTTTCATCGAGACCACAGTGACCAGAGAAGCATTGATCTGCTCCAGCGGCGCCTGAATTAGCATGAAGGAGTTCCCGTTCTCCTTATAATCCATCACCCATTTACCGGTCTTCCCGAACTCTGCCAGCCGGTCTTTGATTGCCGCAGTTAGCCCCTTATTATTCTCCAGAAAAGAGTGGTCTGTCCGGGTGAACAGGTTCAGCTCATCATCTGCAAGAATCATCTGGGATTCATTATCCTGCACGGAGGTATACGTCTTGGGTGTGAATTTACTCAGCAGCATGTCTACCTGAACCATCCCGATGTGATTACCGGCCGGAATGCTGATCTCCCGCAGCACCGATACCTTCGGTTGTCCCTGCTCTGCTTCGCCCGAGAAGCGCTTCATCAGGTCAATATCTGAGTTCTGAAAGGACCACAGATTCCGCAATCCCTCCAGCTCCAATGCCTTCTGAAACCAGGGCTCCATGGAGACCCGGGACTCACGGAAAATAACCGGCCACATCTCATATACATTTTTACTGCTGGAATACAGGTACAAATGCTCAATATTCGGATTATTGAACTGGATCTGGCTGAGGTTCATAAAGCTGGTTGTGTTGTAATCAATCAGCTCGCCGAGTGTAGGATCACTTTCGCTGATCAGATACTCCCGGGTAATTTTATCACTATACGCCATCTGGAGCGCCCGCTCCATCGCCTCAATCTGATTGAGTACATGCAGCTTCTCCATCTGCAGCAGATAGTCGTTCTTCTCGATCGCATCCTGCATATACGTATTGTTAATGGCCTTGTACGAATAGAAGGACACCAGCAGACTGGGTCCCAGAATAATGAAGATATAAGCCACAACCAGCCGGCTTTGCAGTGATCTCCGTCCGAGCCAATAACGGAAGGAATTCCATAATGCTCCTGTTCGTTTGCGCATATTCACCTCTCCGTTAATGGCTGGAGCCTTTTAGATCCCGTTACTAGAAAATAACCCAAAAGCCCGCGGTTAGCGGGCAATTGGGTCTTATATTGAAGACTACATTCCGAGTTTTTTCTTGTTCTCTTCATATTTAGTCTGGCGGTATGCATCGAAGGTCGCTTGACCTTCCTTCTCTTTTTTAGTGAGATATTCAGACCAGATCTTATCGAATTCCGCATCGGATTCAGCCATCAGCAGCTTCGGCATGGTTTTGCCGCGCAGCTGTTTCAGCTTGGTGGCGATGATGCCTTCCGGCGAGTTACCGCTAGGATCAATCAGCTGGAATTCCGAAGTATTAATAGATTTTCCGCGGGTCCAGTCTTCCAGTTGTTTGAACGGCTCAACGGATTTTGGTGCCCACTGGTCGGTAATATTCGTATTCTGCATCATCCAGAAGGTGAACGAAGAGCCGTATTGCTTATCAAATGCTGCACGGTCCGAGTTCATCAGCTTAAGGGCTTCAGGGAGGAATTGGTCCTTGCCCTCAATTGTATCATAGCTGACCCCTTTTTCGCCCAGGAAAAGATCCTTTTGGCCTTCTTCACTGTTCAGGTAGCTGAGGAATTTAATAGCGCGTGCTTTATCCTTAACATCCTTGGAGATCAGGGTAACCGTCCAGCCGGAGATCCCAGGTCCATTCAGTGTTGGCTGATCCATTTTGGTATTGGCTGGTCCATCTACAGCAATGTAGACCATCTCAGGATTCTTCTGGAAAATAGTTCCTTGCTGGGAAGCAAAGTCTGTACGTTGATACAGCATTGCGAAGTAGCGTCCCTGTACGATCTTTTCTTCCATTTGTGCCCGTTTGTCAATGAAGATATCTTTTGCCAAGAGTCCGTCCTGGTTAGCCTGGCGGAGTGTCTTCATCCAGCGTACATATTCAGGATCGGTTTCACGGTCATATACCTTGCCGTCTTTTTCCCAAGGAATCGCCAGGAAGTTCTGAATGTAGCCTTCCAGCGAGTCATTGCCGTTCTCAGTGAACTCATGCAGACCCAGTGGAATCAGCGGCTGGCCGTTGACTTCAGGGAATTTCTCCTGTGCTGTCTTCAGCGCAGCGAGGAAGCCTTCAGGGGTACGCATATCCGGACTGCCGATGGCTTCATAAATATCCTTGCGGACTGCGAACGTCTGGTTCGATACATAGGTATCGCCATATTTTTCATAGTCGGCTGGAGAAGAGGAAGAGTTAGGATAGCCGTATACATTGCCGTCCGGCTGAGTGTACCAGCCAAGCTTATCTTTATCGGAAACTTTGTAGAAGTAAGGGTCGTATTCATCAGCCAGCTTGTTCAGCGGAAGCACCAATTCGCCTTCTACCATTTTTTTGATGGCATCTTCCCAGTAACCGAGGGTGATGAAGTCAGGCAGCTTGCCGGAAGCAATCAGCGTGTTCAGCTTCTCATTCTCATTCCCTGCAGGCACGATAAAGTTAACGTTAACGCCGGTCTTTTTCGTAACATATTGCGAAGTTGGATCTACGCCCCATTTGTTGGCAAACCAGGCAAAGTTCAGATACCAGTCGAAGGTGATTGGTGAAGTGTCGCTCATCCAGCCTGGCTCATCGCCTGTTGCTGCAGGAGCTGTCGTTTCTGTTGCATTGGTTGCCGGTGCCTCTGTAGCTTCCGTAGTCGGCTTCTCCGTTGCTGTATTTCCGTTTGCGGCATTATTATTGCTTGAACAACCCGCTGCAGAGAATGTCAGCATTAGTCCCAAGAGCAGCAGGACCATTTTCTTTGGCTTATGTTTCATGCCCATGCTTGTTTACCCCTTTTCTAGAAAATAGTAATTATAAGCTCAACCCCGCTGCCCGCAAGACAATGGGCTCCGGAGGAGTTACCCTGTGGTTCGCAGATGCTCAGCCTTTGATGGAGCCGATCATCATGCCTTTCACGAAATATCGCTGCAGGAACGGATAGACGAACACGATTGGCAGCGTTGTGACAACCATGGTTGCCAGCTTGATGGACTGGGAGGTTACCGACCTTGTGGCCGCGCTGCCCTGGACAGCAACCATCATCGTATTGGAGCTGGACTGGGCCACGACCCGGAACAGATAGGTCTGAATCGGCTGAAGGTCCACATTGTTCACATAGATGATGCCGGCAAAATAATCATTCCATTGGTACACGCCGTGGAACAGCGCGATGGTGGCAATAACCGGCATGGAGACCGGAAGCACGATCCGCAGTAAGATGGACCAGTCATTGGCTCCGTCAATCCGCGCCGCTTCTTCCAGACCGTCAGGGATCTCCCGGAAGAAGGTCATGAAGATAATAAGATCGAAGAAGCTGAACATGACAGGAATGATGAAGACCATGAAGTTATCGAGTAAATGCAGATCACGCATCAGCAGGAAGGTTGGGATCAGGCCGCCGTTAAAGAACAATGTAATGGTGCCGATCAGAATGTAGAGCTTGCCGCCAACCAGATCCTTACGGGACAAGGCATAAGCTACCATCGCTGTAAAGAATACATGCAGAGCCACACCAAGGACTGTCTTGAGTACGGTAACCCCCATCGCCAGCATAATCCCCGGACTTGCAAATACTGCATCGAAGTTCTTCAGCGTGAACATCCGCGGCCACCAGTAAATCCCGCCCAGCATGGCGTCATTGCCGTCATTGAAAGCGTTGACGAGCACATACCAGATCGGATACAGCGTCAGGAAGCAGACGCAGAGCATAACCAGATTGTTTACGATATCAAAAATCGCTTCGCCTTTGGTTTTACGTTTAAGAGCAAACATATATAGGTCCTCCTTGTCCTAGAACAGCGACGTGTCGTTGATTTTTTTGGATACCTGATTGGCAATCAGCAGCAGAATCAGTGCAATGACTGCTTTGACCAGGGTGACCGCCGCAGAATAGGAGAAGCGGTTGGAGACAATACCTGTCTGATAGATATAGTAATCAATTACATTGGAAGTACTGTCGTTAAGCGAATTCCGCAGCACCAGAATCTGGTCGAAGTTCGAGTTCAGTACGCCGCTGACTGCCAGAACGAACAGGATGCTGATCGTGGCCCGGATGGCCGGCAGAGTAACAAACCACATTTTCTGGAAACGTCCTGCGCCGTCAATCGTTGCTGCTTCATACATTTCTGGAGACACACCGGCAATCGCCGCGAGGTAGATAATCGCTGACCAGCCTAGCTCCTTCCAAATGTCGGAGGTGATGATTATCGTCCAGAAGTAACTCGGTTCAGCCAGGTAAGTGATCGGCTTGTCAATCAGATTGAGGGCAAGCAGAATATTATTGATAATCCCTATATCCGCGAGCCAGGTGGCCAGAATGCCGCCAAGCACAACCCAGGAGAGAAAATGCGGCAGATAGGAGATCGTCTGAATTGTCTTCTTGAATCTGATGGAACGGACCTCATTGAGGAACAGGGCGAATATGATCGGCAGCGGGAACCCGATAAGCAGCTTGATCAAGCTGATCCCGAGCGTGTTGCGGATAACATTCGGCAGCTCCTCATCTGCGAACAATTCCCTGAAATGCTCCAGACCCACCCAAGGGGCTTCGGCAATCGACTTGACGATATTATATTCCTTGAAAGAAATAATCAAGCCGTAGATCGGGATGTAGTTGAATATGATCATCCATACTACACCAAGCAGCGCCATGGTCTGCAGATGACGCTGGGCTACAAATTTCCTCCAGAGCGTATTTTTGCGAACTGAACCGGTTTCGATTGACGCCGGAATGAGCGGCCCCATTACCGGATTTGGTTTGGTGCTTTGTTTGTTCTCCATCGTATGGACCTCCAAAATCCCCAACTTTAATGTGTGAAGCGTTTTCATCTCTATGTACTTATTGTATGCGTTTTAGTATTTGGGCGTAAGGTCCCAGATTTCGTATTTGGGGTCTCATTTTTCGGCTTGGCTCGATAACTCAACCGCCATCGGTGATGGCTGCCGGAAGCCCTGAACTTCCGGCAGCTATTCTCTCTTCCCTTTCCAAACCCCTTCCGCGCATGCATGGGTGAGTGCTACTCTGCCCGTTTGGAACAAATCCAAAGCTACTTATCCCTCGGGGGTGCTCATTCCGCCCACTTCCGGCGGATTCAGGGGCACTTCTGCTCCTCATTCCTCCATATCGCCTACTTCCGGAGGATTCAGGGGCACTTCTGCCCCTCATTCCAGCATTTCGCCTACTTCCGGAGGATTCAGGGGCACTTCTGCCCCTCATTCCAGCATTTCGCCCACTTCCGGAGGATTCAGGGGCACTTCTGCCCCTCATTCCTCCATATCGCCCACTTCTGGCGGATTCAGGGGCACTTCTGCTCCTCATTCCAGCATTTCGCCCACTTCTGGCGGATTCAGGGGCACTTTTGCCCCTCATTCCCGCCTGCCGCCCACTTTTGGCGGATTCAGGGGCACTTCTGCTCCTCATTCCTCCCTATCGCCCACTTCCGGCGGATTCAGGGGCACTTCTGCCCCTCATTCCCCCATATCGCCCACTTCTGGCGGATTCAGGGGCACTAACTCTAATCCACCTAACCCCGGGCAATCAAAAGGAGGCCCAGCCGGGCCTCCTTGCTGTACCTTTATTAACTTGAATGAATATATAGATTGAACTTGTATTTTTGCTATTATGGGATTGCCGTGACTCCAAAGAATATTTGTCCCTCCGGCCGCTGTTGTCTACAAATTTCTTGAATTTAACCCGCTGTTTCGCGGTGGAAATCCGCAGACAAAGGCGGACGCTGTCGCTCCTTCAGTTCCAAAATTCTCCTCCGCCACCTTTCCCTATCCGTATAATTTTTAAGTTCAATCTATATAGACTCTAATTATTCCATTACCGCACGGATTGCGGCAATCTCTCCGCGCCGCAATGCCTCGGCATCCCCTCCGCGCAGCAGACCGCCGGCAATCAGGCGTTCCTCACCGCTACGGAATTGCAGCGCCAGATTCTGAATGATCGCTTTGCTGCCGCCGAAGGTATCAGCATGACGCGGATTATAATACGTCACTTCCGTACCGCCCAGCAGGGTGAAGGACAGGTTGCCCTGCTCATCAAACAGCCAGCCGGGAAGGGCCGGATTCAACTGCAGTGTTAACTCGCCGTCTTCCACAGAGAACAGACGGCTGCCGGCCATCATCGTTCTCCACATGCTCAGAAACTCCGCCGTAGAGCCGCTCAGACGGGCAACAAAACCCCTGCCATGCGTTGCAGGATCCGGATTGCCGCCTGTTGAGATGAACGAGGAATTCTCCAGTGTACTGCGACCGTAGACCTCAGGGTCAAGGAACGGAATCAGCGAGGTCTTCAGCTCGCTGTAGAATTCGTCGTACAGCCCCGCTTTCAGCAGCTCAAGCAAATATTTGTACGACATGTGCAGGAAGTTGGACTCCCGCTCCTGCCAGCCCGGTGTGAAGGCCCGGATGCGCCCGATCTCATGCGATTCCTCTTCCAGCGACACTGAAGTCCGGTACATCGATGTAACCGGATCAAAGAGCCCGCTCTGTTTCACTTTGCTGTAGATTCCCTTGGCGGTTTCCTTGCTATCCAGCGTTTTGAGCCAGCGGGCAGGGCCTTCCAGGAAATACGGCAGAGCAGCAGCTTCGAACTCTTCGACCAGAGCCTTCGGCAGCCCGTAGCCGCTGATGACCGGCTCTCCGGCTTCATCCGTTACAGGCTGGAACCGTGTTGCCTCAAAGCGGAAATAGGTCGGAACCAGTCCGCCGCCAATCCCTACCGCACGCTCAATCCCCTCATCCACCTTACGCAGCCATTTGCCCATTGCCTCACGGATGACCCCAAGGGAGATTTCCGCAGTCTCGCCTGTAATTCCGAAGCGGATCTCTGCCCGGTAAGCCTCGCGCGCCGAAGCTACGCGGTCCCAATACGGGAATTGGGCCAGTGAGCCGTCAAGCACTTCAGTTACAGCACGGTTCACCTGCTCAAGCAGCGAAGCCATCTCTAACGGAAGCGCTACTGCTGAAGGAAGATCCGCGCCGTTCTCCAGCGCTTCCAGCATGAACACAAGCATCCGCTTGAGTTCAAAGGTCTCGCTCATTCCGGACCCGACCAGTCCCGGCAGCCCGTTCATGGCATCATTCCAGCCCGGCTTGTTGCCCTCCATCTCTACACCCATGCCGTAAGGATCAAGCGTGGCAAATTTGTTCATGGCAAGCGACAGCATCTTCACAAACAGGCTGGTCCGGTAGATCTCCCCGTGGCCGCCTTGTGTGCGCAGCCACTGGGTATCGCTGGCCTTGCGCTTCAGCTTGTGCAGCTTCTCTTCATCCTCCAGCAGTGCCCCGAATTGCCGCACCCGCCCACCGCTGATTACATATTTCTCGCTGCGCGGCAGCACATAAGCCGGGCTGTCATAGAACGTATAAGTCTCGTCCCCGAACAGCAGCGCCTCCTGCCGTTCCGGATAAATATCCAGGTAACCTTCCACCAGATCAAGATTGTAGGTCCAGTGATCGGACCAGAAGCCTTCTCCGAAGGCGGCTTCAATGTTCTGCTGTGACAGGGCAAGCACACCGCTGAGGAATTCCTGCTCACTAATGTTCAAAGCAATGTTGTGATCCGCAATGTAGTTAATCAGGCTCCCTGGTGTGAAGCGTCCGGCCAGCAGCCGCTCAAATCCGGCATGATGCTCCGCAAGCGCCCCGGCAACCCATGCTGTAAGCTTCTCTCCCTCACCCGGCAGAATTTCAAAGCTGGTACCCTGCACGCTTAGCGGATTATAGCCGTCAGCCTGAATCAGACTATAGAACATCTTGATGTTGAAGCTGCCCACCTTCGGGTGGAAGAACACATCGCTGCGCCGGTTCTGGTTCATATCACGGAAATTGCCGTTGCCCTGCGAATAGTATTCAGGCGCCAGCGAGAAGAAGTTATAATCCCGTTCCATATCGCCATGCTTGCGCGAGTATAGATGTACAACGAAGCCTTCGCCTCCGTTATCAAAAATAAACGGATAGCCCCCGCGCAGGAAGTTGTCGAGATAAGACTGGCGGCAATAAGCATCGAACAGCGGCGAGGAGGTATGTGTAGCAATATCCGCCGTTAAATCCTCGGTCAAACTGGCCGCTTCCTGTGCCTTGGCGGTAAAATAATCTTCCCGGCAGAGTTCAGCCGCCCGATGATTAATTCTGGCAATATCATTTACATGTCCAATGATCGTATTCAGCTTCAGCGAAGCTCCCGGTGCAAGTGTTCTGGATGCGCCGCTGAAGCCGCACGGCACCTTGTTGGCCGGATATTGGGCCTGTGCAAGCAGCTCCGCGAGCGGAAGCTCCGCGAAGCGATCCGGATACGTCAGCGAAGTATTCCCGCCGAAGATTACTTCATAATCTACGACCGGATACAGCTGTTCTCCTTCCGTTGTGGAGGAGAGATAGAAGTGCCCGCTCTCAATCAGGCTCATTTCCGCATCGTCATTCGTGCTGGAGCGCAGCTTGTAGAACGGAATTCCGTTCTCCAGGTTATACACATCCATCCAGCTGCGCAGCAGGTTGCCCATCTCTTTGTAGCCCCCGTTCGCTACGCCGAAGGGAAGAACCTCCGGAAGACCGTCCAGCAGCTCCAGCTCCAGCGCTATCCCGCTGATATTCTCGATCTCCACCTGCCGGATCAGCGCGGCATAATCATCACCCGGCAGGTTGAAGTAGTGCACCGTCGTCTTCAGCCCATGTCCTGCATGTGACTCCTCAATGGTCAGTCCATTCGGCAGGATCGTCATGATCCGCTTGGCCGCCGGGTCAGGGCGTGCCGACTGGAACGGCTCATAGATTTCTGCTGTACCCTTCAACTTGATGAAGGTGCGGAATCCGGTGGAGGCTACATTCTTATACGAAATATTGGCTGGAGAGAACTCCATAATCGGCGAATTTTTGTCCCGTACTCCGAAGCTGCTGATTGCTTGACCCCGGTTCACGTAGAACGTCCACATCGGGATCCCCTTCAATCCGGCAAGTCCGGGCAGGAAGCTGGCGAACGGTTTGCCTTCGTGGAACTGCTCTATGACAAATTTACCTGAATCGAAATAATAATGGCTCATGCTTAAGTCCTCCTAAAAGTATGTTGATAAACGCTTTCGTGCTCTGTTTTGAATCCATCCGCTTCGTTTCTGTTCATCTTCTCAAGGTCTGCTTCCAGCTGGCTTAACCTTGCGAAATCAGATGTGTGGCAATGGAATGTGCCGGCAATGTGCACTCAGCGATTTCACCGCCGAAGCCAAGCGTCAGGGAGCGTTCTGCTTCGCCTTCATTCATCAGTACAACAGCGATACTGCCATCCGGATTGCGGAACGCCGCTGACAGCACGCCTTCGGCAGCCGACTGCAGTCCGATCCGCACAGCACCCGGAGCAATAAATTTGCTGAAATGCCCGATGTAATAATACGAGCTGTTATAGTGAACCTCGTCCGTAGTCGTATCCGCAATCACCGGAGCATCACAGAGATTCCCCACGTGGTTCGGTCCGCCCGTCTCATCCAGCACCAGATTCCAGTCCAGATACCCCTCTGTCCAGGCATTCAGATCGCCGATCATATTCCGGCCGTAGCGCTCACCCGTGAACCATTCCCCCAGACGCACTCCGCCTTCCTGGCAGCCTTCGGTGAAGAGCACATGCTTATCCGGGAAAAGCTCATGCACCTTCTCCACTTTGTCGAACTCCTCGCCGCCGTACCAGTGGATTCCGGTCCCCCATACATACTGCGCTGCTTCCGGATCGGACAGAATCGGAGTCACACGCTCAATCATAATATCGCGGTTGTGATCCCAGATGATGATGTTCACATCCTCCATTCCGGCCTCACGCATTACAGGGCCGAGGTGGTTTTTGACGAAATCGCGTTCTTCTTCAGCAGTGTATACACAGGAGTCCCAGGTCTGCACTGCCGCCGGCTCATTCTGCACTGATACCGCCCAGACCGGAACGCCCTCTTTGCGGTAAGACTCGATGAATTTGGTATAATAGCGCGCCCAGACTGCAGCATATTCCGGCTTCAGCGAACCGCCGTTATTCATCTCCCCGTTCGTTTTCATCCAGGCCGGCGGGCTCCAAGGCGAAGCCAGCATCGTGAAGGGCCCGCCTTTGACCTCCATAGCATCCTTAATGAGCGGCAGGACCCACTGGTGATCATGCGAAATATCGAAGGTCGCAAGCTCCGTATCCTCATCCTGCACATAGGTATAGTTGCCGAGCGCGAAGTCACAGCTGTGAATATGCACGCGGCCCATACTGTAATTCAGCCCGTCCACAGGGTGAAAATAACGCCGGATGACCTCTGCCCGTTTCTCCGGACTTATCCGGGACAAGGTATACGCAGCCGCTTCAGTGAAAGCGCCGCCAAAACCAATAATTGTTTGAAACTCCTGCTCCGGCTGCAGCAGTATATCTGCTGTTGTACCGGGGATTCCTGCCTTGAACTGAATACCTTCTTTAGAACTCAGACGATCCTCTGTATCTTTGGCGGTTACTACGGTTTGAACGGTTGTCATGCTGATTCACTCCTTCATCATTTGAATTCGAAATAAAACCGAAAGAAATCGAAACCGGTTTCGATTCTGCCTAAAAAAAATGCATTCCCGGTTGAACGCACTTTTATTTCTTGCCCGGCGGTGCACAGGAATCTCTGACGATGATCTCTACAGGCAGAACTAGCGCCTCCTGATTTGTACGCGGGCCGTTCATCGAAGCCAGTAAAAGCTCCGCCGCCCGGGTACCCAGCAGCTCCGTGTTCTGGCGGACAGTGGTCAGCGCAGGTGTAACATATCCGGCAAGCTCAATATCATCATAACCCATGACTGAAATATCCTCCGGTACAGACAGGCCCTGATCCTTGGCAGCCATCACGGCACCCAGTGCAAGCAAGTCACCTGAAGCAAAAACAGCCGTCGGCCGTTCCGGCAGCTCAAGCAAAGACTTCATTGCGCCGTAGCCGTTCTCCAGAGAGTAGAATGCTCCCTCGGCAACATATTCGTCCGGCACCTCAAGACCCTGCTGCTCCATCGCCGTTCTATACCCCAGCTCCCGCTGTTGTCCCGGATACGTATTCCCGCCTCCCGAAATATGGGCAATTCTGCGGTGTCCGAGCGAAACCAGATATTCCACTGCCTGCAGTGCACCAGTCATATTATCCGAGCAGACCGTATGCGACAACGCCGTTTCGAAATCGAGAACCACTGTAGGAATATCACTCTCCAGAAGCTCCCGGAAATAAGGGTCCTCATAATCGGAAAGGAACACCACAACCCCATCGACTCCGCGAATCCGGCAGTTCTCCAGATATCCGCTCTGCTTGCCGCCGACATCCTTCGAGATAAACATGAGGGCGTAACCCTTGGCTACGGCAACCTGCTTGAAGCTCTCAATAACTGCACTGAAGAAAGGATGGCGGATTCCCGCTCCCGTGTTCTCCACAAACAGCACACCGATCGTCCAGGATTTCTTGGTCGTCAGTGTACGCGCATGCGCATTGGGAAGATATCCCATTTCCTGGGCGGTACGCAGTATTTCCTGCCGCGTCTTCTCCCGCACGTCAGAGTAGTTATTGAACGCCTTGGACACCGTGGTTGGTGAATAGCCGGTTCTTTTGGCAATATCATATATGGTAGTCACTTCCGGTTCACTCCCGCGGCCCAAATGAAAGCCCTTTTATGTTCACTGTCATTCTAACTTCTTTCAGAACGGCCGTCCAGCATAAAATATCTCTGTACCGCAGGCAGCAGCGTAACGATCTGAACCAGCATGCCCAGAGACATGTAGAAAACATGAACAATACTGACTGTATCCATCATATACGTCTGCACCATAATCCAGATAATCTGCCCAAAGCCGACATAAAGCGAGAAGCTCCATGCTACATGCAGCGCCTTAAACGGGGTCAGCGCATAGCCCCAAGACCACTCAGGCTGCTTAAAAAGACCATAGAGCACCATTAGCGGCAGCAGCCCAAAAATGACCAGCAGCAGAATGCCGGGAATTGCATAACTGTCAAACGGCGATCTTTCCAGTATGGAAGCCGGCATTCCAATCATCTCACCACTGGGATCGGCGAGCAGGAGCAGCCCTCCGGCGACAGCTCCAAGGCCTAAGAATGCCTGAAGCACAAACAGCAGTCTTACGGCCCCGGGCTTTTTTTCACTAACGGTCATTCAGCTTCCTCCTCTCTGGTTCATAATTATTGTATTCCTGGTACAAGCCTCATCATCGCTTTACGGCCTTACTTTGCGAGTTTACGGGTTTTTCCTCAAGACTGCGAAGAAGGATGTCACAGCCCGGGAGATTAGCGCCTTTTGGCGCCTGCTGTGTGAATACCTGTGCTTTACGCTATACTATTATCAAATCAATGAAATCACATGGCGGTCTACCGTAAATAAGTTGCTATTTCAAAATACAGAAGGGATTGGACAGTTGCGGCTGAGTGCCGTCCTGCCAAGTATACTTATGACTGAAACTATTCTTCCTCCATCCAAACAATGTGCCTATTGCCATCAGCTTAAGCCGCTCTCCGAATTCCGCAGACGCACAGGCAAGCGCTCCAAGGGAATCTCCCGTCGCGGAGCCTGCCGGGAATGCCGCAAGCTACGCGAAGCGGGGCCTGCGGCTGCGCCGCTGCGTGCAAGTGCGGCACCCGCACTGCCGGAGCGTCCGCCCGGTACGGGGACTGCCAAGCGGGATAAGACACTGGTCTCGATCTCTGCAGCGGGCTCCGGAGCTGTCAAACCGCCTGCTGCCCCGGTCCGGCAGCCTTCCTTGCCAGAACGTGCCAAGGAAGGCCGCAGCAGCCCGGGTACCTCCGGCCTCAAGGGCAAGGCCCGTCCGCGCAGTGCAGAAACGGGACGCACGATCCCCCAGCAGCGCGGACCGAAGCCCGATCCCCAGGATGCCTCTGCGCTCATCCCTTCAGGCAAGGGTATGATTCTGATGCGCGGGCACAGCGACAAAGGCCGGCGCTGGCATCAGGAGATCGATCTTGCGCTTGCGGTAACGCTTGTCCGGGAGCATGCCGCAGTTGTCGTGAACCGCCGTACGATCCGCCGCTTATACAGCAATAAGGATTTCCGCGCCTATATTCTGACCCGGGACCAGTATATCTGCTATTTCTGCGGCTTATACGGGGATACCATTGACCATCTGCTGCCCCGTGCCAAGGGCGGGCACACTACGCCGGACAACTGTGTCTGCGCCTGCAATTTATGTAATCAGACCAAGGCAGACCAGTATGTAGAGGAATTCATGGGCCGCTAAGCAGGGCTCATGATCCTGTACGCAAATCAAAAAGCGCCTCTTACCCTGGCGGCTGCCCAAGGGACACAGCCGCCCCGGCTCGCGGCGCTTCTTCATTCTTCTGTATACTGCTTAGCCTGTAATGTTCTTGACCCGTCCTACCTGTCCGTCAGTCAGCCGCACTTTGATTCCGTGCGGATGGCGGGGCGAATTGGTCAGAATGTCTTTAACCGCACCATGTGTGAGTTTGCCGGTCGCCTGATCCTGCTTCAGTACAATATCAACCTGAAGTCCGGGGCGGATATCTGCTCTAACTTGCCCGTTCATGTTCTTCTCCCCTTTCCGGAAATATCTTATATTCTTGTATATAATCAATTCACTATATCAATAAGGATGATGACAGCTATGGCCTTTGGCATTAACAGAGCAGAACTAGCCCGCTGGAAGCAAGCAGTCTCCGCTGGTGAAATCGCGTTCCTTACGCATTACTGGCTGGACAAGCGTTTTCCTGACATCACCACTGTGACCAAGGTCGGGTGCAGTGATCTCCCCCGCCTGAGGGAGTGGTGCAGGAAGAACGGTCTTCCGCCGCAATATATTCATAACCGCCAGCCTTTTCCCCACTTCGACCTGATGGGACCGAAGCAGGAGGAAATCCTCCGGCGTGAGGGGCTGTGGGATCAGCTTGAACGGTTTCGTATGCTATAGCCCCGCAAATGGTCGCCGTCCGAGAACTGCCGCAGCTTATTTCTTGTTCCGTAAATCCTTCATAATCCGGCGGCCGGTTGGCGTCTGTGCCAGTCCGCCCCCCGCCGTCTCGCGGTGCTTCTCGGGCATGGCGGAGCCCACCTCCAGCATGACCTTGATCACTTCATCGGACGGTATCACACTGCGGACACCGGCCAGTGCCATATCGGCCGCAGCAAGTGCCGTGACGGCACCGAAGCCGTTACGGACAATACATGGAATCTCCACAAGTCCGCCCACCGGATCACAGATCAGCCCCAGTGTATTCTTCAGTGCCAGCCCTACGGCATGCACGGCTTGCGCCGGTGTGCCGCCGCGCATTTCAGTCAAAGCCCCCGCTGCCATCCCGATGGCCGAACCAACCTCAGCCTGGCAGCCGCCTTCTGCTCCCGATACAAATGAATTGTTGGCGATAACATACCCGATGGCTCCAGCCGCGAACAGGCCGGTTACCATATAGTCATCATCCCAGCCGAAGCGCTCCTGACAGCTCAGGAACACCCCGGGGATGATTCCGCAGGAGCCTGCGGTCGGCGTAGCGATAATCCGTCCCATGGAAGCATTCACTTCCGAAACCGCAAGAGCATACGCCATGGCCTGGCCGGCAGGACCGCCAAGGCAAGGTTCATCCGCTGCATTGTAAGCAGCCACACGCTGGGCGTCAAGTCCTGTCAGACCGCTGCGTGAGGTGGTGTCTTCATGCATGCCGCGGTGCACCGCTTCCTTCATTACGCCGTAATACTGGCTCATGGTAGCGAACTCCTGCTCCTTGGAACGTCCAGACTCCGCGCTCTGCTCCTCAAGCATCAGAGCGCCGATTCCCAGACCCCGCTCTTCACATAATACAGCCAGCTGGCTGAGTGTTTGAAAATTCATGATGTAATGTCCTTTCCTTTCTGCTCATGTGCCTGTTCATTCAAATCGACGACTTTCACGGACTTCACAGCCGGCAGCGCCCGCAGATTCCGCAGCAGCTCCGGTGTAGCGGCTTCATCCAGCTCCAGCACCGTCAAGGCTGCTCCGCTGCGGTTCTTGCGGTCCAGCGACATATGTCCAATATTGCACTGGCCCTGCCGCATTACATCCGTAACGCTGGCCAGTACGCCCAGATAGTCCATATGATTAATCAGCACGGTTGGATACATGCCGGTAAGCTTCACGCCGAACCCGTCAATATCAACAATTTCGATATTTCCGCCGCCGATCGAAATCCCGGTAAGCATCAGCTCTGTGCCGCTCTCGCTGCCGGTAAGCCGCAAGCGGACCGTATTGGGATGGGGGAATAGGCCCGTTCCCTGGCCGAAGGAAATCTCCATTCCGGCTTCGGCCGCAAGCTCTATGGAATCCGGCAGCCGGTGGTCATCGGTCGTAAAGTCCAGCAGACCTCCGGCAATAGCCCGGTCTGTTCCATGTCCCTGATACGTGGCCGCAAAAGAACCGAAGAACGTGACTTCTGCCGTACGCGGCAATTCACCGAGCACCTGGCGTGCCGCTCTGCCGATCCGCGCCGCCCCCGCTGTATGCGAACTGGAAGGTCCGACCATGGCCGGACCGATAATTGAGAATACATCTTTAAACCGCATCGCTCAGGTCTCCCGCTATCAAAATTCGACATTGCACATAGAATAGTGCAAGTCATTTGTAAAGCTCGTATATATTATACTGCGTCCGGACAAAAGCTACACTATTACATTGTTTGTGACCTATCAGCTGTTCCGCGAGAACAGTACAAGGCCATCCCGCTCCTGCCAGCCGGTGCCTGACCAGAAGCTGCGGCCCAGAGCGTTATGCCCGATGACCATCAGATGGCATTTACTGATGCCTTCCTCCCGCAGTCTCTCCAGGCAGCGTGTGACCATCTCACGCCCGGCCCCCTTACCCCGGCTGCTGCGGCTGACAGCCACATGATACATATATCCTCTGCGCCCGTCATGTCCGCACACCGCAGTACCCGCAAGTGTACCGTCCTCATCCACACACACCTGGCTGATTCCCGGATTACGCTCCAGATAACGGATAATTTCCCCGCGCGAGTCCGCTTCACTAAGCCCCATCCCGTCTGTATTCTCCCATAATTGATAAGCTGCCTCGTAATCATCGGCTGTCATTGGTCTGTATAGCATTAGTTATTCTCTCCATTTCTGAGTTTTTAGTATGTAAAGATAAGGCCGTCTGATGAATCTCCCAGAAAAGGACTGCGGCGCACGCTTTTCTGGGCGGATGCATACCAATATACGGAGAGCCAACAGGCAAGGAGGAGTATCACCCGATGAATCCCGTTTACCCCTATTACGGAGAAAAAACGGTATGCCGCGTGCAGCCTATCGCCTTCCCCCCACAGCATCAGGACCGCCAGCCGGGTCTGGAGAGTCTGATGAATCCGCGTCCGCTCAGCGAGAACCCCGAGAGCAGCAGCGGCAGGCTCCAAGGAAAGGTTGCCCTGATTACCGGCGGAGACAGCGGCATTGGAAGAGCAACCGCCATCGCTTTTGCCAAAGAAGGGGCAGATATTGCCATCGCTTACTTGGACGAAGCTTCTGATGCCGCAGCTACGCAGCACCGGATAGAAGAGCTTGGACGCCGCTGCCTGCGGATTGAGACGGATCTGCGCTATAAAGAGTGCTGCTTCGAAGCGGTGGAGCACACCGTGCGGACCTTCGGCAAGCTCGACATTCTGGTGAATAACCACGCCGTTCAATATCCGCAGAAGAGCATTCTGGATATCACGGAGGAGCAGCTGTACCAGACCTACCGTACCAATATCTTTCCTTTCTTCTTCCTGACCCAGGCCGCACTCCCGCATCTGCACAAAGGAAGCTGCATTATTAACACCGCCTCCATTACCGCTTATCAGGGCAACAAGGAGCTCATTGACTATTCATCCACCAAAGGCGCCGTTGTCTCCTTCACCCGCTCTCTGGCTCTATCACTGGCGGACAGCGGCATCCGTGTCAACAGTGTGGCTCCCGGTCCGGTATGGACACCGCTGATTCCTTCCAGCTATTCCGCTGAAGAGGTCAGTGTATTCGGCACAGACACCCCATTCAAGCGGGCGGCACAGCCTTATGAGCTGGCAGGAGCCTATGTCTATCTGGCCAGCCCTGATGCTTCCTATGTAACAGGCACCTGTATTCATGTTAACGGAGGGGACATGGTTACAAGCTGATTCATGCGCCGGATTCGTCCGGTCATCCCGGCCGTGCTCTTCACCCACCCCGAAAGGATGTTAAGCGATGACCACACATAAGGATTATGATCTGCCTTCTGTCCGCCTGACTGCGGGCATGTACGCACTGACCAAGCTGTCGGCCGCCGGACTGACCTTTATTCTCGTTTCCCTGTTTATGCTCATCCATGGATACGAAGGCGGAGTGCCGGAAGGCTGGCCGGTATCGGTGCCTTATGCCATTTACGCTTACGGATTACCGGCAGCGATACTTGCCGACGCCCTGCTGCGCATGTTCCGGTCCACTTCGCTCAGTCCGGCCCTGGTGTTATACGCCGTAGCCGGCTTTGGAGCCGGCCTGTGGCTGGCCTCTGAGCAGGGCGGCGATGCAATGACCAGCGGTCTTGCCGGACTTGTAGTGCTGTTGTTGTTCCGGTTCGCCCAGATTGCCGGTGAACGCTACCCGCTCCTGCTTCCCTTCTTCGCCTTGTTTATTCCACTGCTCTGCCTGGTCTTATTCTGATACAGTGCCGCCGCTGGCAGAGCCGTAATATTAAACCATTCAGGGCAGAACAGTTCTACCGGTAGCTCTTACGGGCGCAGCAGAAGCGTCAGGATCACACGGGTAAGGTCTATAGATAATGAGCCGCAGCAGCTCCGGAGTTACGGTTCACAGCGCCTCAATAATATCCCCGGCGATCAAGGCCGCCGGGTTGGCCCGCTTCCGGGCGGCCCGTTCTCCGGCCAGCCCGTGGAGATAGACCCCAAAGGCTGCCGCTTGTGCAGCATCCAGGCCCTGGGCCAGCAGACCGGAGATGATTCCGGTCAGCACATCCCCCGCACCGCCGGTTCCCATACCCGGATGACCCGTGATGTTAACATAAGCCTGTCCTCCGGGGGTTGCTATTACTGTATGGGCTCCCTTAAGCACCAGGATGACACCGTGCGCTGCGGCATAAGACAGCGCCAATCCGATCCGGTCACGCTGCACCTGGACTGTAGAAGTCCCTGCCAGCCGGGCCATCTCCCCGGGATGCGGGGTCAGAATTACCGGATGGCGGCGGGTCCAGGACCCGTAATCGGCATCCGCCAGTATATTCAGCGCATCCGCATCGAGAATCAGGGGGGAATCCGTCTCCTCCCAAAGTCTGCGGAGCCAATCCGTATCTTCAGTGAACCGGCCAAGACCGGGGCCGACAGCTATACAATCGCGGCTCTCGCTTAGCTGCAGCACTTCAGCCGCCGTACCGGCATTCCATTCCCCGTCGCCGCCGGATACCGGAGCCAGCATCAGCTCAGGTGTGCAGCCGATCACATAGGGCAGCAGCTTATCCGGCAGCGCCCACGTTACCAGCCCGCAGCCGGCGCGCAGCGCAGCGCGGGCGCACAGCAGGCCGGCGCCGCTCATGCGCAGGCTTCCTGCTGCCAGCAGGACATGCCCGTAAGTGCCCTTGTGGCCTTCGGGCGAACGGCGGCGCGACACGTCGACCTGCAGACGTGTCCGCAGCACTTCCGGCGTCAGCAGGCTGACCCGGACGCCGCTCTCACGCGCCAGGGCAGCGGGGATGCCGATGGAGCGGACCACCACCTGCCCGGCTGCTCCGGCGCCGGGATACTGCAGCAGCCCGCGTTTGAGGAACGCGAGGCAGACGGTCACCGCCGCATGAATGCAGGGCTCATGCGTCTCGCCCGTGTCCGCGTCCAGCCCGCTGGGGATGTCCGCGGACACAATAAGCCTGCCGCTGGCGTTCGCAGCGGCAATCAGCTCGGCATAGGCACCGCGCGGGGCTCCCGCGCTGCCTGTGCCGAGCAGCGCATCTACGATGCCGCTGCATGCGGCAAGGTCCACCGCATCCCTGCCGTAGACTACGGCAGGGATGCCCATGGCTGCAGCGGCATCCCGCTGCAGCGCGGCTTCGCCGGCCAGCGACTCCGGCGCGGCCGCGTACACCAGCGTGACGGCGATGCCGGCCTCACGCAGGTGCCTGGCGGCGGCGAGCCCGTCGCCGCCGTTGTTGCCTTTGCCGGCGAGGACGAGCCAGTGCTCGCCGCCGGCAGCGGTAAGCGTCAGCGCCGGGTCGGCGCTGACCGAGAAGCCCGGCGGCTGGATCGCCGGCCCGCCGGGCGCATAGCTCTGCGTTCCTTCGCCTCCGCTTCCGCCGCCCACCGCGCCCGCTCCATAGCTCAGCGTTCCTCCGCTTCCTCCGCCCGCGCCGCCCACGGCTCCTGCCCCGAAGCTTCGCTCCTCTGCGGCCGTGCTCCCTGTGCCACCGCCCGCGCCTGCCCCGCGCCGCCGGCACAATGCGATGACCTCCTCGGCAATCGCCCGTCCGGCGTTCTCCATCAGCGCAATTGCCGGAATTCCCAGCCGCTCAATCGTCTCGCGGTCGAATGCACGCATCTCCTCCGCAGTTACTACATCCATAGCCAAGCCCTCCTTAAGTTGCTTCGATTGTACCCAGTACTATAGAATCAAGCAAATTGCAGACTTTGACACATCGCCATCCGGCTAAGGCGCCCGGAATGACAGCAAAAAGCCCTCCTGAGCGTTCAAGAGGACGGGCTTTAAGCTTACGAAGCCTGCGCATTCTAGGCCGCTTTATTTCCTGACAAGCTTAATCTGTATCTATTAATATCCCACAGTAAACCGGGCCTTGCTGAAATTGCCTTCCTCCAGCTCATCGATAACCGCTACCGCGAAATCCTGGATGCTGATGCTGCTCCGTCCGTTCTCGTCCACAATCAGCCGGTCCAGACCAATCCGGAACTGGCCGGTACGGCGTCCGGCGATAATGGCAGCAGGCGGACTCAGGTACGTATAATCCAGCTCTGATCCACTGTAGATTTCATAGGCATTGGCGTGAGCCGACGCAAGCGGACGGAAGTTCTCCGGGAAATCAGCCGTGTCCATCAGCCACTCCCCGGTTTCTGTCTTCAGGCTGCCTGCCCCGCCAATAACGATAAGGCGCTGGAGCCCGGCGGCACGCATCCCTGTCAACAGGGAATCCGCAGCCTGCAGCAGATCATTCTCATGCCCTGGCGCCGGGCCGAATGCACTGATTACCTCTTCATGTCCGTGCAGTGCTGCCGTTACCGTGGCCGGGTCCAGCAGGTCGGCTGCAACAACCTTAAGCCGATCATGCTGAATACTGAAGACCTCCGGTTTGCGGACGGCAGCGGTAACCTCATGTTTTCTTTTTAACGCTTCTTCTACAATCGCACTTCCGATCTTACCCGATGCACCAAATACTACGATATCCATTCTCTTGTTGCCTCACTTTCGTATTTGTTTGCAGCACTGTTCATCCATTCATCATTAACGCCGCAGGAACATCCCCTGAGAATCCGGCAGGACCGGTGCGAATCCATATTGGGCATACAGCTTGGAGGCTTCCCCGTCAGCAATGAGACTAATATACGCCTTGTCCGGCACGGTATCCAGAAACTGGCGGATTTCCCCCATAATTATTTTCCCCAGACCCTGCCCCTGGAAGGAAGGCTTCACGGCAATATCGGTCACCTGAAAAAAGCATCCGCCGTCCCCGATTACCCGTCCCATTCCAACCAATATATCTTCTTCATACAAGGTTACTGCAAAAGCAGAACGGGGCAGCCCGATTCCGGCGCCCTCCACACTCATGGGACTAAGCCCGGCCTCCAGCCGCAGGGCCAGATATTGCTCCACTGAGGGCAGTTCATGCCGGATATCCGGCTGTAATGCCTTTTCCATACGTTATCCCCCTATCCCGATTAACCGCCTGCACTTAGATGTGCCTGCCATACTGTTACCAATATATATGACTCTAAGGTTTCGAGGCAAGGCAGCGCCTATCGTATCCGGAAAAATGAAACGTCCCGCCTCCCCCAGCGTACAATTACTCAGAAATACAAACGGTTCTGCATCTGTTGCCGGCACAGGGTTATTCTTCGCCCGTATCCTTGGGTAAACTGTGGAATAGGATCTTTATAAGACTACTTGGAAGGCTGGTGGAGTTATTATGTCTCCGATAGGGAAATTATTCAAATGGGGAACTTTCGCTTATGAGGCTTTTCTGGCACTGCCGTTCATCGGCGGGGCATTTGTCGTAGCCAATGCCTGGGTACCGCTGGGGGTTGCTTTTCTGCTCCATGCCGTAGCTGTAATTATTCTGCTGAGAGAACGCGGATCTATCATCGGTAACGCGGTGGGTATCGTCACCTCGGTGGTCGGTTTGATTCCTTTTGTCGGCTGGATTATGCATGCCATCACTGCCCTCATCCTGCTGGTGGAGGGAATCAGCGGATCACGGCGCAACACACGCTACTAAGGCGACGCTAGAATAAGGCTCTGGCACAATAAAGGGGTACCTCATTCAGCCATTTCCAGGCTTGTGAGATACCCCTTTTTTCCGTTCACGGAAATGTATGATCATTTATCAGTGCACTACAGATTGCTATCCTCGTCCCGCAGAACGGGAATCGGTCCGCCGGCTTCCGGTCTCTCCACTATAACGTGCATTTGCTGTGCTGTTCTCGAAACGTTTGCGCTCTGTGCGCTCCATCTGTACGATTTGACCTTCATGCACCACAATATGCAATGAGCCGAACTCCATATCGTCGAGAAGTTCCGTTATCCGCGCAAGCCATACCTCATCCACTTTCAGTGGTTTAGCCATTCTCCAGCCTCCCTTTCCCCGGACAGGGGAGTATCTCCGCCTAAATCCCGTTATTCCGTTATTACCACCTTGTATACTATGAATTAACTTAGCACGGACCCCAAGGACTGTCAATGAGCACTTTTACGTAAAATCAGGCTCTTGACGATCATCGTCACCAGGGCCAGCAGGAGCAACAGGGAGGCAACGGCGAAGGATGCCGAGAATTGATATTCGTTATACAGAATCTCGACATGAAGCGGCAGGGTATTCGTCTCTCCCCGGATATGCCCGGATACCACGGATACCGCCCCGAACTCCCCCATCGCCCGTGCATTACAGAGAATAATACCGTACAGCAGACCCCACTTGATATTGGGCAGCGTCACGCGCCAGAAGATCAGCCAGCCGTGCGCACCGAGCGTAATCGCCGCTTCCTCCTCCTGTGTGCCCTGCTGCTCCATCAGCGGAATCAGCTCACGCGCCACAAAAGGGAAGGTGATAAACAGCGTAGCCAGCACAATACCCGGCAAAGCGAAAACTATCTTGATCTCGTGATTGCTCAGCCAAGGACCGAACCAGCCATGCGAGCCGAACACCAGAATAAAGATCAATCCGCCAATCACCGGCGATACAGCAAACGGCAGATCGATCAGCGTAATCAGAAAGCCCTTGCCGCGAAAACGGAACTTAGTCACTGCCCACGCCGCCGCTACACCAAAGATCGTATTCAGCGGAACCGTAATGGCCGCGACCAGCAGGGTCAGCTTCAGCGCCGAGGCGGCATCCGGGTCGGTCAGCGCGGCCCAGTAGACATCCAGTCCCCGCTTCAGCGACTCCACCAGCACGATAATCAGCGGCAGGGCAATCAGCCATAGCAATACAAGTCCGGCAAGGGAAATGAGCACCCATTTCACCGCTTTGGATTCAGTCGTCCGGGGTGACGACAAGCTTTTACGCGGCGCGGGGACTTGTAAGGGAACCATACCGGCCATTTTTATTCCTCCTAAAAGTTTTATGGAGCCTCCGCTCCTCGATAAACATCGCAATAAAACTCGCTTCGGAAGCATTCACTTAAGTTTTATGGAGCCTAGGCCATCTTGAATGGCCGCCGTTGTCCCAGATTTCCTGAATCCTTAACGTTAGCTCTTCCGCGCTCAGTGCTGAAGGCTGTTGATGACCAGCAGCATCAGGAAGGAGATCAGCAGAAGCAGCAGCGCCACGGCTGTCGCTCCGGCGTAATCGAACTGCTCCAGCTTGGACATGATGAGCAGCGGAGCAATCTCTGTACGCATCGGCATATTGCCGGAGATAAATACAACGGAGCCGTATTCGCCGATGCCCCGGGCAAAAGCCAGTGCAAAGCCCGTAAGCAGCGGCGGGAGCAGCTCCGGCATCACAATCCGCACGAAGGTCCGCCAGCGTCCTGCTCCCAGTGTGGCCGATGCCTCTTCCATATCCCTGTCCAGATCCTCCAGCACGGGCTGAACCGTGCGGACTACAAAGGGAATGCCGATAAACATCAGCGCCAGCGTAATGCCTAGCGGCGTGAAGGCTACCCGGAAGCCCAGCGGCTCCAGCAGGGAGCCGATCCAGCCGTTCTGGGAATAAAGTGCGGTCAATGACACACCGGCCACAGCTGTAGGGAGCGCGAATGGCAGATCGATCAGGGCGTCGAATAGCCTTTTGCCCGGAAATTCATAGCGTACCAGCACCCAGGCCAGCAGCAGCCCCAGAACAGCATCGATCAGGGCCGCAGCTGCCGCTGTACTCAGACTGACCCGAAAAGAGGCCAGGACACGGGTATCCGTAGCCACATCCCAGAACTTCGCCCAGCTGAGTCCCGTCGAATTGAAGAGCAGCGCTGACAGCGGCAGCAGAACGACAAGACTCAGATACAATACGCTGAACCCCATCGTAATTCCGAAACCCGGCAGAAGTCTGCGCCGTGACACAGCCCCCGCAGCAGCTTTTGTGGTGACATTCATTTGCCCATTCATCCTTTCCTGCCTTCGGCTCGTTGGCCGATCAGCAACCGGGCGGGACCCCGCCTGCAAAATTCGCCTTATTTGTTCTGCTTAGCTCCATCCCGTAGCTTGCTATCAGCTGCCCGGCACGTAGATTTTGTCGAAGATTCCGCCATCATTAAAGTGCTTCTCCTGGGTTTCCTTCCAGGTTCCGAATTTGTCTGCCAGTGTGAACAGTTTGATCTCAGGGAATTGATCCTTGTACTGTTCCTTCACGCTGTCCAGGGTCGGACGGTAATAGTTCTCGGCGGCGATTTTCTGGCCTTCTTCGGTGTAAAGGTATTTCAGATAAGCTGCTGCGACCTCACGGGTGCCTCTCTTGTCAACAATCTTATCCACCACGGCTACCGGCGGCTCGGCCAGAATGCTCTCCGACGGATTTACAATCTCGAATTTATCCGGACCCAGCTCCTTGATGGACAGGTAGGCTTCATTCTCCCAGGCGATCAGCACGTCACCGATTCCGCGTTCAACGAAGGTAGTTGTAGAGCCGCGCGCCCCGGTGTCCAGTACAGGTACATTTTTGAACAGCTTCTGTACGAACTCCTGGGCTTTGGCTTCATCATTATTATTCCGGTCAAGCGCATACCCCCAGGCTGCCAGGTAGTTCCAGCGCGCACCACCGGAAGTCTTAGGGTTCGGAGTGATTACCTCCACATCATCCTTCAGCAGATCCGGCCAGTCCTTGATGCCTTTCGGGTTGCCTTTACGCACAAGGAATACGATGGTGGAAGTATACGGGGAGCTGTTATGCTCATATTTACTCTGCCAGTCCGCGCTGATAAGACCCGTTTCCTGAAGAGCATCAATGTCATATCCGAGCGCCAGCGTAACTACATCTGCTTCCAGACCGTCGAGTACAGCGCGGCTCTGCTTGCCTGATCCGCCATGCGATTGTTTGATCGTAACCTTCTGGCCTGTCTCCTGCTCCCAGTAAGCGGCGAATGCCTTGTTATAATTCTCATATAGTTCACGTGTAGGGTCGTAGGACACATTCAGCAGTTCGACCGGATCTTTGGCTGGAGCTTTCGTTGCCTCCGGTGCAGCCGCCGTATTCCCAGCCGCCTCTGTTGCTGCCGGAGCCTCTGTTGCCGCGCCCGCACTGTTCCCTCCATTGTTGCTGCCGCAAGCAGTAAGCCCTGCCGTCAATAATAGTGTGAACCCGGCGATAAGCCCCTTCTTGATCCCTTTTTTCATTACAAACCACTCCCCCATAATGTTCATGTAATTGCATTATCATTGTGAATTTCCTGTTGGTTGATTTCCGTCAAAAAAAGACGCAGGAAAGCCCACTTGCGGCTGGTCAAACCGGTCCTATGGACGCGTATCTGCGAGCCTGAAGCAGGCGTTCCTCCGTCTGTACGGTAAGAACTTATTTGATTATTCCTACCCATTTAGTAGGTTATACAGATATATTACTGAATGCTCTGCGCGCTGTCAAACCATTTTTTCAATTTGGATGAAAGACGGCTCTATTCCGCCCGGCGGCAGCAAGTGGCGGCCGTTCCTGTAAGACCCACTTGTTATTGATGCCTTAAAGTAATATTATTGCTACATCTTATAGGTCGAATTACTAGATATAAGTTGAATTACTAGAGATGAGTTCTGCCGGATTTCTGCAGCCTCTATTGCCACAAATTGTCGGGGGAAACTATCATGGGAATGGATTTGGAGTATGTACCCGCACCGCAGGGACCACGCCTGCACAGGCGCATACTCAATGAAATGGGAAGACGCATCTTAGAAACGTACCGGTATGATACAGCCTTATGGAGGATTGCGCTCTGCGGTCCTTGGATTCTATGTATTCTGGCTTTTACTATAGCCGTTATGGGCATCCCTACAGGGCTTGGGAGTGCAGCAGATATTATACTGGCTGCCGGCGCGGGAACCCTTGTAATGGCGCTGGCCGGCAACCTGCTGGCTGTGCTGCTCTCCTTAACCGGACTGCGTATTCCGCGGCTGTTCACGGGCTCTTGGCTCAGTGCACTGAGCGCCGTGCTGCTTATTCTGTATTACGCTGATCTGGAGCTTGAGGCTGCAGCAGCCATCGCTGGTATCACAGCTTTGGCCGGGGGACTGGGAGGTCTTGCAGCCGGTCTGCTGCGGACCCGGAGAACCCTCACCGGCGGGCTTCTGGCAGCGGTTCTTGTCCTGACCCCCTTGGCTCTGGCCTATGGGACGGGAAGCAGCCCTGCTCCTTCCCCATCGGTTAAGACATTGGCTGCAGACGGTAAGGTTCTTCCTGCGGCTGCTGCCGATCCCGGACAGCCGGGGGACTATACGTTCCACAGCTTCACCTATGGGAGCGGCCAGGACCTGCACCGTACAGAGTATGGCGGAGATGCCGCGCTCCTCTCGGCTTCTGTGGATGCTACGGAGTACATCAAATCATGGCCTGCGCTGCGCACCCTATTCTGGGGATTCGATCCCGGTGCGCTTCCTCTGAATGCCCGGGTCTGGATGCCTGACGGAGACGGGCCTTATCCGCTCGTGCTTATGGTGCATGGCAACCATATGATGGAGGATTATTCCGAGGGTGGATACGCCTATCTCGGGGAACTGCTGGCCAGCCGGGGATTTATCGCCATCTCGCTGGATGAGAACTTCCTGAATTATTCTGCTTGGTCCGGCATCCCGGATAAGGACTTCGAGGTGCGGACCTGGATGATTCTGAAGCATCTGCAGCAGATTGCAAGCTTCGCGGAGCAATCCGGGACACCTTTCTATCAGAAGGTCGATTATGACCATACTGCATTGCTGGGCCATAGCCGCGGCGGTCAGGCTGTAGCCATGGCTGCGGATGCTTCGCGCTGGTTCACTGGTGATCCGGCACTGGCGGCAACGAAGCGGTTCAATATCACTTCTGTTATTGCGCTGGCTCCTACGGATAAAGCCATTGACAGCAAACAGGCCAGTCTGGTGGATGTGAATTATCTGACGCTGCAGGGCGCCCGTGACGGTGATGTGCATGACTTCTACGGGGACCGGCAGTATATGCGCGCTTCCTACACCGGCAGCACTCCGGCTTTCAAAAGCTCGCTCTATATTGCGGATGCCAATCACAGCCAGTTCAATACAGACTGGGGGCTGTTTGACCAGACGCTGCCGACGGGGCTGTTCCTGAAACGTACAGATATTATGGATGGAGATGAGCAGCGGCAGATTGCCAAGGTCTATGTCTCTGCATTCCTGGAGACTACGCTGCACGGGAAGGCGGAATATCAGCAATTGTTCCGTGATTACCGCAGCGGCGCGCAGTGGCTGCCGGATACCGCCTATTATAACCGGTTCCAGAGCGGGACTTACATTACGGTAGCGAACTATGAGGAAGACCGCAAAAGAAATACGGTGAAGGGCGGCACTGCCACAGCTGAAGGCCTCACCTGGAGTGAAGAAGCGGCCAAGGACCGCGAGTCCAAGAACAAACCCTCTTACGGTATTCTGTTGGAGCGCGGCAGCACCGCTGAGAACCAGACTGGAGCTGGTGATGCGGATTCGGTTGAGGCATCCTACAGTATCAAGCTTAGTGAAGCACTCACCCGTAATCTTGCCGATTCCGCTGCAGAGGGCTTAGCCTTCTCCTTGGCTAACCGTAATTCAGATGCTGATGACGATGCAGCTGAACCGTCTCGGGCTGCCGTCTCTCCCGATGTGGAGGTGGAGCTGACCGACAGTAATGAAGTCACGGCACGGCTGCCCCTGGATGAGGTAATGGAGATTCTGCCCTTGCCGCAGACCGAATTCACGATCAGCCCCTGGCTGGAGGAGCGGATCAGCGACGGCAAGTTCGGCGACCGCTCGGAAGCCGTCTTCCAGACCTACGAGCTGCCCTTTGAGCTGTTTCTTGAAGAAGAGCCAGCGCTTGATCCGGACAAGCTGACCGAAATCACCTTCTACCTGCAAGGCGAAGATGACAAGATTATGCTGGATGACATCGGATTCTATGAGCGGGATGACCAGCTGCGGGGGATGCAGTAAACAGCATGCTCAGACGATAAAATTACTGTTCCGTGTCCCTTGTGCCACAAGGGTATATAATGAGCCCAAACAAAGAACGTCCCAGACTGCCAGCGGGCAGAGGGACGTTCTTTTGGCGTGAACCCGGAAAAGGGAAATCCTTATTCTTAAGCCCGCACTCTATAGGCATCTCTACAGGCTTAAATGTTGCATGAATTACAACTTGGATCCACAGATGGCGGCGTTATCGGGCGATTGTTGCAGGAAATACCAGAATTGTTATGTTAATCTGCTTATGGAAAGGGAAATGTTGTATTTCGTACAGGATTTCAAATCATAATAGGATAATCCGCTCTATCAAACAGCCACTACACAGACCGGAGACGGAACCTCCAGTTCATTACCCGTAGGAATCAGCCGGCCGCTCTCGCTGTCGATCCGGAAGGATACGATGTTGCCGCTGTTCTGGTTAGCGGCAAGCAGCATGCCGCTGATAATGGCGAAATTACGCGGTGTCCGGCCGCCGGAGATGACCCAATCCTCTGCTTCCAGCAGACCTGTCGCATTATCAATGTGGAACAGGGCGATGCTGTCATGTCCCCGGTTCGATACGTACAGGTATCTTCCGCATGGGGAGACGTGAATATCCGCCGCTGTATCATCACTTCCGGCCGTGTAATGCTCAGGAAGCGAGCTGACATTCTGCAGGATCTTGAGGTTGCCCTGCTGCTCGTCATCCGCAAATACTGTAACCGTGTTATTCAATTCATTCACCAGATAGATCCATTGTCGTGAAGGATGTACAGCCAGATGGCGCGGTCCGGAGCCCGGCGGCAAATCCACTTCGCGGTGTGTGACCAGCTTGCCCTCCTCCACGCGGTAGAACACAATCTGATCCAGTCCGAGATCGCAGACCAGCACATGATCCCCGGTTTTATCGGGAATAACGGAATGCGGATGGGGCGCATCCTGACGGTCTGCACGGATTCCTGAACCTTCATGCTTAACCTGGGAGGACATGTCCTGCAGCGAACCGTCACTGTTCAGCGGGAATACATTCACATTCCCTCCCGTATAATTAGATACAAATATGTAATCTCCTTGCGGAGCCACGGAAACATAACAAGGCGCACCGCCTCCGGTAGCTCTGCTGCCCAGCGGGCGCAGCGCTTTGCTGCCGGGTTCAATGGCGTAGGCATACACCTGGCCTTCATCCTGTTCACTTACCGCATATAATACAGTTCCTGCTGCATTTACAGCCAGATAGGAGGGATTCTCAATTCCCCGGGTGCCGCCCATAACTCTCATTTCGCCCGTTTCCTTATCCAGCGCCCCCACCAGGATGGCTTCTTCCTTCTCATTACTATAGGTTCCGATATAGAACAACACTTCATTAGGCTGGTGCATGGCAACGGCTCCTTTATTGTATAGTGTACAAATATATAACCTGCACAGCGGTGTTTTCACTCAGCTGATCTCCGCAAAATTTACTATAACATGTTTATGTACCCAAGACATTACCAGGCTTAAACAGCATAAATATGGATACAATAGAATACTAATTCTAAGTGTGCAAGCAATATTTGACACTTGGTTTAAACGTCTTGCAGAAGGTTAATAGTAACCATCGAAGATAACAAACACAAAGGAGCTGAAGAATAATGACTTTATTATGGATGTTGATTGTTGGTGGCGTGATTGGTTGGTTGGCTGGCCTGATTATGGGCAGAGATATTCCGGGTGGTATTATCGGCAACATTATCGCCGGTATTCTAGGTTCATGGCTCGGCGGCATGCTGCTGGGAAGCTGGGGACCTAAGATCAGTGACTACTATGTCTTCCCGTCATTGATTGGTGCCGTAGTTCTGATCTTCATCGTCAGCCTGATCCTGCGTTCGGTTGGCGGACGTAGCCGTTCTTAAACCCTATGGCAGCATTCATAGCTGAAGCTGCTGAAATACACTTATCAAGCAAACCCGCCAGGGTTAACCCTGGCGGGTTTGCTGTGTGGACCCTCCAAGGGCCGCCTTCACCACGGCCTGTGATCCATTCTGAATTGGATCTTTTTTCTGCTATAATGAAGAAATAAGTGACCTAAATCACAGAGAGGAAAGTGAATTATGGGCAATATCAACCCCTCACTTCTGCATGTGGGCTCCACGCTGGGAGCCGTGTTCATGGCGCTGATGGTTATTTTTATCCGCCTGAAGGCTAGTGCCCGTCCGGTAACCGTCCGCAAAATATGGATTCCGCCGCTTGGCATGTCCACCGGATTCGCCATGTTTGTAGTCCCGGAGGTCAGATTTCCCTGGTGGTGGGCTGTTGCAGCTTTCCTGGTCGGCTGGTTTATCTTCGCCTATCCGCTAATACGCAGCACCCGGTTCGAGGAACGGGAAGGACAGATTTATGCCCAGCGCTCCAAGAGCTTCGCCTTCATTCTGCTTGGACTGCTGTTGATCCGAACCCTTCTCCATGAGTTTATCAACCAATATGTATCTGTCCCGCAATCCGGCGGATTATTCTTTATTCTGGCCTTTGGCATGATTCTCCACTGGAGAGTATTCATGTATAAGCATTACACCCGGATGCTGCCTGCAGAGGCCCGAATACCACAGCCCAGAGGATAAGCAGGATACATACATCCTGGACATCAGGGTGGAAACGGCTTTGCCGTCTTGTTCAAAGAGCGGTCACGTTTCAGCGGGAAGTATAAGGATAATTCGTGGAATGACACTTATACTTCCTTATATTCACAAACAGGGGATGTCCCAAACAGCCATGGTCATGACTGCTTGGGACATCCCCTGTCATATTTAATAGGCGCCGGGCTTTCTGCATGGTTCTTAACAGCCCGGATCACATAATAATTATAGCAGTGAAGCAGTATAAGGCTAGGCCGGCATATTTCTAACCTACGATGTCAATTGTGACGAAAAACGGGCAGGCTTCGCATGTCTTTTTCAACTCGATGTCAGGTAACTTCCGATAAGATCAGTTAGAATAAAAGCATACTTTTAGAGAGTGGGGACAAGGCAATTGAAAAGTAAATCGAGAAAAGTGGCAATCGTCGGCTCTGGCATGGTAGGTTCCAGCTGCGCCTACTCCATGGTTAATCAGGCCATCTGCGATGAGATCATGATGATCGACCGCACCTACGACCGTGCCATGGCACAAGCGCTTGACCTCTCGCACTGTATGGATTTCACCGGAACACGCACTAAGGTGTATGCAGGCACCTCCAGCGATTGCGCCGGGATGGATGTCGTCATTCTGACGGCAGGCGCCAATCCCAAACCGGGGCAGACCCGGCTGGATGTGCTGGATGCCGCCGCTGTCATTACCAGGGAGATTGTTACCGAAATTATGGCCGGAGGTTTCGACGGTATCTTTGTCGTAGCCGCGAACCCCGTTGATATTGTTACCTATATGGTATGGAAAATATCCGGCCTGCCGCGGCACCGGATCATCGGCACCGGCACCTCGATTGATTCTTCCCGCCTGAAGACGCTGCTGTCCGAGGTATTCACCATCGACCCGCGCAGCGTCAACGGTTACGCACTCGGCGAGCACGGGGAATCCCAGTTCGTGGCCTGGTCCCATGTAACGATCGGCGGCAAGCCGATCCTGCAGATTATGGAACAGCACCGCGAGCGTTTCAGCAGTCTGGACCTTGAGGATATCGCCCGCAAGACGAAGGATGCCGGCTGGGAGATCTTCACCCGCAAAGGCTCCACGCATTTCGGAATCGGCAGTGCACTAGCTTACATCACCCGTTCCATTCTGAATGATGAGCACAAAATCATCGCCGTTTCGGCGATTCTGGACGGCGAGTACGGGCAAAGCGGCGTCTGCGCAGGTGCACCGGCCATTATTGGCAGCGGCGGAATCCAGGAACTTCTGGAGCTGAACCTCAGCGATGCGGAGATGGCGAAATTCGAAGCCTCATGCAGTATCATCCGCGGCGGAATTGAGAGTCTGCAGCTGGAAGAAAAGCTGTAAGCCTGACCTTGGGTCTGCGGATTGTTTCATTACACAGCAAACACCCCTCTGCTTCACACACGGTAATCCGTGCGGCAGAGGGGTGTTATTTTATTTCTGCCTGCCTTTAATGGAACTTCTCAATCTCGCTCCGCAATTCGGACATCAGCCCATTCAGGGATTCGGCTGAGGTTACAACCTTACCCATCAGATTCCGCTGCTCGGTTGAAGCCTCTGCAACCATCTCGGCACTTTCTGCAGAATCCCTGGCAATGGTCAGCATATCAGAGATGGAAGCCGTAATCTCTTCCGTCCCGGCCGACATTTGCTCGTTGATGGCAGATACATCCTGAATCTGCAAGGAAACCTCGCGGATGGAAGAACGGATATGGTTGAACGATTCGCCCACATTTTTCATTTTCCCCATACCGTCACCGATTTCAACTACGCTCTTCTCCATAGAGACCGCAGCATTCTTCGTCGATTCTTGAATCTGGCGGATCAGTTCAACAATGTTCACGATGGCGCCGTTGGTGCGCTCAGCCAGCTTCTTCACTTCGTTCGCTACAACTCCGAAGCCGCGCCCGTGCTCGCCTGCTCTGGCAGCCTCAATAGAAGCATTGAGTGATAGCAGCCCCGTCTGATTGGAGATTTCCGAGATCACATCCACGATCTGTCCAATCTGCTCTGATTGACCGGTCAGGTTGTTGATCAGCTCTGAAGTCTTACCTGCGGTAGTACTGATTACTGTCATCTGCTCAAGCGTAGCCTGAATCTCCAGATATCCGCTCTCTACCTCTGTACTGACCGTTTCCGCCTGATCCGACACACTGACGGAGGATTCGGCGATTCTTTGCAGTCCGATGGCCATCTCCTCTGTGGCTCTGGCCGACTGCTCCGAACCTCTGAACTGATCTTCCATCCCCCGCGCCACTTCTTGGACAACGGTCTCGATCTCCGCCGAAGTATTGGAAGTCTGACTGGCGTAGTTCAGCACACTCTCTGCAGAGACAGCTACCTGAGCGACTGTAGCATCGATTTTGCCGACAATTCCGGCCAGGCCTGCGATCATATCATTGATGCTCTGGCTCATCTGGCCAATCTCATCTCCGGAACGCACTGCCACCCGTTCACTCAGATGACCCTCTGCCACCCGTCTCATTACATCGGAGATCGCTACAATTGGCTTAACAATCAAGCGGGTAAGGTACAGGGAGATTCCGATAACAACCAGCATAACTATCACAACGAATATCAAGGAGATAGTCTGGGCAGAAGTTACTTTGGCTGTAATCTCACTCTTTGGAACGCTGATCAGCAGCTTCCAGTCTGTGCTGGGGATCGTACGGAAATAGGTGATGACCTGCTTCCCGTCTTCGCCCTTATAGATCTCCGAACCCTTGTCGTTTGCCAGTATATTCTTGTAGGCTTCCTTCATTTCCGGCGTTCCGGCATAGTCCGCAATGTTCTTCCCGATCCGCTCCGGATCCGAAGAGGTATAATAATTACCTTGTCCTGAAATCACATATCCATAACCGGTTTCGGCTACATGGATGTTCTTGCTCATCTCCGTCAGAATATCAGGTGTTACCGAGAAGGCGATGCCTCCGGCGAATTGATTGTCTTTGTCCACTGCCGGAACGAAGACGGGAATGATATTTTTATTCAACTGCTCCAAAAAAGACATATCGGCTACAGCCGGTGCATGGCTCGTCTTGGCTTCCTGGAAATACGCTTCTCCGCTGACATCGGCGGTAAGATTAAGGGAATTTGACAATATCCCTTCCTTATTAATGACACTGTAGCCTTCGGACTGCCTGTCGCTGTCTTCCAGCACCTTGACTACCGGGAATATAGTGCCCGGCTGTGCGGTGTCGAATTCAGGATGCATGGCCATCAGTTCCTGCACCGCAGACGTTTTGGAGTTTATCCATTCATCGATCCGTGTAGTATTCATCTCCAGGATACTCTCTGCCAGCTCCTCGCTGTCCGCCCGGGTTACGCCTCCAAAGTATTGCATGAAAAAGAGGGTCGCTCCCAGCAGAGGGATAATGGCAACCGCCAAAATGACAAGCGACCACTTTTTCTGCAGAGATACAGATTTTACATTCTTTTCATTCACTTTCATTTTTGACCACAAGCTCGCCTTCTTCACCGAAAGTCCCCCCAGAAAACCTGTTGTAATCTTCCATATGCTGTAAATATATTATGATATATCGGCATAAATAGACAAAAAACATTATACATTGAATAAAAAATAAGCCTCAAGACCCAATATCTAGGATCATGACGACTTATTTTTTCATAATTATTTCATAATATATAAATATGGCAGCTGAGCATTATCTTGATTTCGGAGGCTGCAATGCGCGCATACTGTTGAGCACGGCAAGCACGGTTACCCCGACATCCGAGAATACGGCCTCCCACATGGTAGCAATTCCGAACGCTCCCAGCAGCAGGAAGACGGCCTTGACCCCCAGCGCAAAAATAATATTCTGCCACACAATGGTCCGCGTGCGCCCCGCGATACCGATAGCGGCGGCAATCTTCGAGGGTTCATCCGTCATAATTACAATGTCTGCTGCTTCAATAGCTGCATCGGAACCAAGTCCGCCCATGGCGATCCCGACATCCGCTCTAGCCAGCACCGGAGTATCATTAATCCCGTCTCCGACAAAAATAATCTTCTCCTTCGGTCCCTTCTCCCGCTCCAATCGTTCAATCGCTTCGACCTTATCTCCGGGCAGCAGCTCCGCATGAATCTCCTGAATGCCCAGCTGTCTGCCGACGGATTCGGCTACAGATGAAGTATCACCGGTCAGCATGACGGTCTTGCGGATTCCCAGCGCGTTCAGCTCCTGGATGGCCCGCTGTGCATCCTCTTTCACCTCATCAGCAATAACGATATAACCGGCATACTGCTTATCGACAGCCAGATGAACCACTGTACCGCTCTGCTGCGGGATCTGGCTTGCAATTCCCTCCCGTTCCATCAGCCTTGCATTCCCGGCCAGCACCGCCTTGCCTTCGACTGTGACAGCAATGCCGTGGCCGGAAATTTCATTATAGTCCGTGATGGCTTCTCCAGGGATGGCATCTCCGTAAGCAGAGCGGATCGATTCGGCAATCGGATGACTGGAATGGCTCTCGGCGTAAGCGGCAATCCGCAGCAATTCCTGCGGGGTGAATCCTTCCGCCGGATAATTCCCAGTCACGCTGAATTGCCCTTTGGTCAAGGTTCCCGTCTTATCAAATACGACAACCTTCACATCATTTAAGGCTTCCAGGAAATTGCTGCCCTTGATCAGAATCCCGTTCCGCGAAGCGGCTCCGATGCCGCCGAAGAATCCGAGCGGAATCGAAACGACGAGTGCACAAGGACAAGAAATAACAAGAAAGACAAGTGCGCGGTAGATCCAGTCCGAGAAAGTGGCTCCGCTGAGTACCAGCGGCGGAACCACCGCCAACAGCAGGGCTGTTATCACTACTACCGGTGTATAGGCACGGGCGAATTTCGTGATGAAGTTCTCTGTCTTCGCTTTATTATTGGTCGCATTCTGCACCAGCTCCAGAATCTGCGAGACCGCCGATTCGCCGAAATCCTTGGTCACCTCAATGGTAACCACACCGTTGCGGTTAATGAAGCCACTCAGCACCTGGCTGCCCGGCTGGGTAGACCGGGGCACGGATTCACCGGTCAGTGCCGAGGTATCCATCATCGCGCTGCCTTCCAGAATGATGCCATCCAGCGGCACCTTCTCGCCCGGCTTAACTACGATGCTGTCCCCGACCGCTACCTCTTCCGGCGAGACCTTGCGCAGATTACTGCCTTCCTTCAAGTAAGCGAATTCCGGCCGGATATCCATCAGCGCTGTAATCGAACGGCGTGATCGGTTCACCGCCATCCCCTGGAACAGCTCACCAACCTGATAGAAGAGCATAACCGCAACGCCTTCCGGGTACTCTCCGATGGCAAAGGCCCCGATGGTCGCCAGCGCCATCAGGAAATTCTCATCAAACACCTGACCGCGGATAATATTCCGCGCGGCGGCCCAGACTACCTCACCGCCGACGATAAGATACGCTGCCAGGAAGAGTAACAGTTCTGCGATTCCATTGACCGGGAGGAACATCCCGGCAGCGGCCAGAACAGCTCCGCCGGCCAAACGCAGCAGGATTCTGCGCGTACCGCCTTCCCCGTGCTCATGGCTGTGGCCGTGACTGTGGTCATGACCATGCTCAGCGGCAGAGGTATGACTATGGGTATGCTCCGCAGCCGCTTGGGCATGATCGTGTGCGTCACCATGGGCATGACTATGTGCGTCACCTTGGGCATGGTCATGACTATGCGGCTCTCCACCCGCATGGTCATGACCCTGAGTAGCTATGCGGCTTACCTCGCCTGGACTGCCAGCAGGAAGCGGCTTCTTGACCGCCCGCGTAGCGGTTACTTCACGCAGCTTCACATGCGGTTCAAGTACAGTCACAGTATGCTGCGCCTGTTCAGCTACTTCTTCTGCAGCAGAAGCTGCGGTCTCCAGCGTCATGGTCTTCATTGCAAAGTTCACGGAACAGGAAGATACCCCTTCGATCTTCTTGACCTTATTCTCAATCTTCATGGCGCAATTCGCGCAGTCCAAACCCTCGAGTACCCATTTACGCTTCACATTACCTTGTACCGTATTCAAATGACTCATCTCCCTTAGTAAAACCTATATATGAGTATTTGTTCATATGTTAACTTACACATATTATATTCCCCTGAATCTTGCAGTGTCAATGCACTCCGCGCATAGTTTTTGGCTTTTTCATGAAAAATAACAGTTAAATAGCTATTAAATAAAACTTATATAGCTTGAACTGCTTTCGTTTACAGGTAATTGAAGCGAATGGGAATTTTGGGACAACTAAGTTTTGAAATGAAAAAAAACTTGCTACAACCCTTGTAAATTTCCTTCAGCCGTCATAATATTAACATATGAGCAATCATTCATATGTTAATTGAAAAGAGGTTTTACCCATGAAACATTCTAAAAATCCCGGCACGACAACGCAGAATGGGGCACCTGATGGTAAGGATGCGGGGCATTCGGGGCATTCAACCCACTTAGATCAATCAGAGCAACATCAGCACGACGAGCACGGGAACGGCGGAGACCAGCACAGCGGGCATCAGCATAGTGAGCATGGGAGCGGCGGACACCAACTCAATGGGCACCAGGCTGCGGATCATTCCCATTCGCACTCACACTCGCACTCGCATTCTCATTCCCATGCACCGGATAATAAAAAAGGCCTGCTGATCGCCTTAATTATCACCGGCGGCATTATGTTTCTCGAATTCTTCGGCGGCCTTGTCACCGGCAGTCTGGCCCTATTATCTGACTCCGGGCATATGCTCAGCGATACCGCCTCGCTGGCACTGAGCCTGGTTGCGATGATTATTGCCGCGAAGCCGCCGTCATCGAAAAACTCCTACGGGTTCTTCCGGTTTGAGATTATGGCAGCCTTGTTCAACGGGGTGACGCTGTTTGTTATCGCCGGATTTATTATGTGGGAGGCTTACCAGCGCTTCTTCTCGCCTCCGGCTGTTGCCAGCGGAACCATGATGCTGATTGCCGCTGTCGGACTGCTGGCCAATCTCATCAGCGCCTGGTCGCTGATGCGCAAGAGCGAAGCTAAAGACAATATCAATATCCGGAGCGCTTATCTGCATATTATGGGCGATGCCCTCGGCTCCGTCGGCGCCCTGATTGCGGGCCTTATCATGAATCTGTTCTCCTGGTACGTCGCAGACCCTATTATCAGTGTGCTGGTTGCCCTTCTCATCCTGCGCAGCGCCTGGGGAGTTATCCGACAGGCCTTTCATATTCTTATGGAAGGTACTCCGCTCACGGTGAATATTCGTGATGTGCAGGAAACATTGCTGGGAATCGAAGGGGTCATTGATGTGCATGATCTGCATATCTGGACGATTACCTCCGGACTGGATGCACTCAGCGGCCATCTGCTGATCGGGGATTATACTGACCACCAGCAGGTGCTGCAGCAGGCGCTTAAGATTGTGGAAGACAAATTCGGCATTCACCACACTACCCTGCAGATTGAGAATTCTTCCTTGAAGCATAGGGAGCTTCCTGTGTAATTGCGAGGCTTCTGCCCGACAGGGCATAATTGTTGTACGTATTGCAACTTGGGTTCATTGATACCAGGGGGTGGGGGATGAATGTTGTATGAAATGCAAGAATATTCCCGCTAAGGCGCCTGGCAGAGGAAGAATCCTGCAGTTTGTACAACAATTTTCAATTAACGCTGTTTTACTGAGCGGAATGTTGTATTTCGTACAGGATTTTAGCTGGAACCAGTTAATTCATTCACCCCGTAATACAAAAAGGGAATGTCCCTGAGCAGCCTATTCGCAGCTGCAGGGACATTCCCTTGTTCGTGTTCAGGACTATCTATTCATGCCGGATATGCTCATGGGTCTGCAGGAAGATCTGCTCCACATGTGCATCATTCAGCGAGTAAAATACAGTCTTGCCTTCCTTGCGGCGTTTCACAATCCGCAGATTGCGCAAGTAACGGAGCTGGTGGGAAACAGCGGACTGTCCCATATCCAGGATCGACGACAAGTCATGCACACATAACTCTTGTTGGGATAAGGCGTAAATGAGCCGTACTCTTGTCGGATCGCCGAGTGCCTTGAACATCTCCGCCATCTTGTCTGTAGTCCCGCGGTCAGGCAGGATCAATGCCATAGATTCCGGTTCCAGCTCGGAACCATTGCATGTGTTGTCGCATTCATCAAGTGCCGCTGGCTCCATGCTCTCGCCCTCCTCCATATACTTATCCGGCTTCACCGGCCGTTAATAGTTACTTCTACGATTAATTATAGAAAAAACTACGGTCAATGTCCATGGAGAGAAATGTAGAACTGGAGAGACAGCACATAACTGGTATTAGCGAAGCAAACTATAATTAGGAATATCAGCATAATCAGGAGCATAGCCAAGTGCATCAGACTGCCTTATACACACGCATACTCACACTCACACATACACATACACATACACATACACATACACACAAAAAAAATTTTTATATCCTACTCCGCAATAACCCAGCCTTTATACCGCTTTACGCCAAAAGAAGAACAACCCCGCTCCCAGGAATAACGCCAGGCTGCCGGACACTACAATCATAAGACTCTCCACTGGCAGGTTGAACGCGCCGAACCGGTCCTCCCCGAATGGCGACATGGCAAGCATTGGCTGCACCCATGGATAATACGGCCCGTATGTTGCTGAGTTCGCGATCAGGATATTGGGGATGGTGAAGCATACATTTAGCGCAAGAGGAGCGCCAAAGCTGCTCCAGCCCTGGGATACGGCCAGCTGCAGCGCAGCCAACGGCAGGCAGGCGAACCAGCCGCCTAACAGGCTGGTCAGCAGCAGCTCCCAGGGAATCGCTCCTTCTGCACCGCGGTACAATCCCATCCCTAGCAGAGCTGCAAGAAACAACAGCTGCACAGCAGCCAGGAGCGCCATAACCATTGTATATTTGGCCAGGTATACCGAGGTCCGTCTAACCGGCAAGGCAAGCAGCAGCTTCCAGCCGCCGTCACTATGCTCACCCCGGCAGATCAGAGCCGCGAAGATGCCCGAGAGCACTGGAAGGAATAACATGGCGTGAATAACCGACATGGCACTGAGCAACACCTGCCAGGTGAATACCCCGTCCGGTTGCCGGTCTGCGACAGCCCCTACGGCCAAGGCGATCAGCGGGCTGATCAGCACCAGCAGCCAGACCCAGGACCCCGACATCTTCAGCCGCTCCGCAGACATAATTCGCAAGAATGGTCTCATCTTCAGGCCACATCCTTTCGGGCGAAATGCAGGGCTCCCGGCAGCAGCACTATGACTCCAAGGAGCAGACCCGCTCCGCTGAACAACCAGGGGCGCTGGGCACTCCAGGCCAGGGTAGGCCAGGAGAGAGGAATCCACTCGGAGAGGAATAACGAGAACAGGCTGAGCAGTGACAATGTCATACCCAGAGATACGGGAAGCGTCTGGTTACGGCTGGACAAGGACAGCCACAGCTGCAGCACAATGACAGGCAGAGCCGCTGCGTAAGAAGCAAATCCTATCCGCAGGACATCGGCATAAGGAATGGGCTGTGTACCGAATCCGAGCAGCAGACCCAGGAAGACAGTTCCTGCCGACAGCAGGAGACATGACACCACAAGTAGCATCAGGCAGATCAGCAGCTTGGACATGAACACAGCCGTGCGCGAGACAGGCAACGCCAGCAGTTGCTTCCACGAACTCGTCTGATGCTCGATATTTGCAATCAGCGAGCAGACCAGTGTCCCGCCGAGATACAGGGCTACGGGCACGAAATCGGACACATTGCGAAGCAGGCCTCCCCACAAATCCGCCTGGTATTGTTCCCGCAGATAATCATAGCGGAGCCCGAAATTCAATCCCTGCATGGCAATCAGGCCGACCGGTCCGAGGAACACCAGGAACCATAAGCCTTTGCCGCGGATTTTGAGCCAGTCCGCTGACAACGCACGCCACATCATGATTGCCCTCCCCCAACCACCTGCAGGAAGAATTCCTCCAGCGATTGTCTGTGCTCTTCCACTCTGTAGACCGCATGGCCATCCTCGACCAGCTCTTTGACCAGTAGCGATACTCTGGCATCACTCATCCGGGGCAGGATCAGCCTTCCTTCCTGCAGCTCACCGCCGCACCCGCGCCGCAGTGCAGTCACCAGCGCAGCTTCCGGCTCCGATACCGCCAGGCTTAGATTGCCTGCCGCCTGCTCCTGCAGATGGGCAATCGTATCCTGATAGACCATCTGCCCCTCACGGATAATACCAACGGTTCCGGCCATCTGCTCGATTTCGCTAAGCAGATGGCTGGATACCAGGACCGTGATCCCCTGTTCCTCCGGCATCCGCTTAATCAGGGAGCGGATTTCCTGAATCCCTGACGGGTCCAATCCGTTAGTCGGCTCATCCAGAATCAGCAGCTCCGGGCTGCCAAGCAGGGCAGCGGCAATCCCGAGACGCTGCTTCATACCCAGCGAGTAACCTTTGACCGGCCGTTTCTCTTCCCCGGTAAGCGAGACAATATCCAGCACCTCGGCAATGCGCGCCTTCGGCACATCCAGAATCCGGCGGATTGCCTCCAGGTTATCCAGGGCACTCAGATGCCCGTAATAGGAAGGGGACTCCACCAGAGAGCCTACTTTGCGCAGGATTTGCAGTTTGTTACGGCGCAGCTCCCGGCCAAAAATTTCGATACTGCCGGAGGTCGGCTTAATCAGACCCAGCAGCATACGGATCGTTGTTGTTTTGCCGGCGCCGTTCGGACCGAGGAATCCATAGATTTCCCCTTGTCTGATATTCAGATTCAGCTCCTTCACGGCCGCACGGCCACGGTATTCCTTAAGCAGATCTCTTGTTTCTATTACTGTATCCTTCATTCTCTTCACCTCGGTATTCAGCATAACGTCCCAAGGTTAAAAGCGCGGAAGCAGCAAGTTTAAATTTTGTTTAAAATTATCCGGTCCGGCAGCCGCTTCCAGATTGTAATCTCGGTGCCCTGCCCCGTACTCTCCATACTCCATTCCAGCTCCATCCGCTTCAGCAGCAGATCAACAATGGACAGGCCAAGGCCCGCCCCTTTGGAATCGGTACTCCCGTCCAGGCCGCCGCCATGGTCCGAGATTACAAGGACACGGTTACCGCCGCGGATCTCTGTAAATATCCCTACATACAGACCGCTGCGCGCATGACGCAGAATATTCTGAAACAAATTGTCAAGCACCCTGCGGAACCAGCTGACATCAACATTCCAGTAGAGCGGCGCTGCTTCCAGATCAATCTCAATCTGATACCCCTCTTTCTCCCATAGCGGATACCAGGCCGCAGCGGTCTCCCGCAGCAGTCTCAGCACATCCTTCCGCTCCAGCTTGAGCGTCATCCGCCCGCTGTTCAGCAGATTATAGGCCAGCAGATTGTCAATCAGCCCTCCGAGACTCTCAATCCGCTGATCCATCAGCTCAAGGGATTCCTGGCCGCGCGCCGATAAATCCTCCTTGCCCAGCACATGCAGATGGCTGCGGATCACGGTCAGCGGAGTCCGCAGATCATGTGACAGGTTGGCAACCAGGCGCTTGCGCAGGCCCTCTTCTTCTGTCTCTCTGGAGCGGCTGGCGGCAAGCTCTGTCACCATCGTATTGAATGCCTCCTCAAGCCGCCCGATTTCATCAGGCTTGCCCGGAGGAACCAACTGGGGCAGGCCTTCAAGCCCGGTAAAAACCATGGCGGTCTGTAGCCGCAGCAGCCTTCTGCGGATCATAATGAAGAAGAGCCAAGAGCTAACCACGAAGGCTATTAAGAACCCCAGTATTGCAATCGAATACCATTTGTCCAGGCCTGCGGCATATTTTGCATTCTTGATTTCTTCGGGAATCTGCATGACCATGAAGCCTTCTCCGGCTTCAGCCTGATCCCCTACAAAAGCAACAATCGCCAGCGGTTTAAGCGCCGTGCTGTCCTTCATGAAGGACACCGCCTCTACGGCTGTCCAATAGGAGGGTACTTCCTTGACGGAGTATCCGCCCTGCAGCAGCGGGGGACCTGAGGGCTCCGTGATCAGTTGTGTTCTACCCTCGTTATCTACCCAGAATATTCTGGCCAGATGATAGGTTTCGCTCAATGACCGGAGCCGCTGAGTGATACCCTCCGGCGGCTGGCCGAGCAGCTTACGCGCTTCGTCATGCCACATGAGTTCCAGCTTGCCAACACTGGAATACAGGGCATACTCCTTAGGAGTGTCTTCACGGGTGAATCCACCGAAGATGCTATACAGTGTGATAGTGATTGGAACAATAACAGGAATGAACAACAGCGCAGCCAGAATAATAAGCAGATAACGGAAGAGCAGGGAACGGCGCAGAGATTGGAACCGCCTTAACCCCTTCATCCTCTCACCCGGTAACCGATACCCCTGACCGTCTCAATAATCTCCGGCGCAGCCGGATCAAGCTCCAGCTTCTCGCGCAGATAACGGATATGTACCATAAGTGTCTTGTCGCCTTCAATATAGCTTTCGCCCCAGACGGCTTCATAAATCTGCTCCTTAGTCAGAACCTGCCCAAGATGCCGCAGCAGGTAAGAGAAGATCTGGAACTGCTTGCCGGTAAGCATAATCTCCCGCCCGCTCGCAGCTTCCATAACTACACTGCTGCCCGGCCTGACCACCAGATGCTTAAGCATCATGGGAGCAGGTGCAGCAGTGCCGCTTCTTCTTAAGAGGACCTCCATTCTGGCCGCCAGCTCATCGGGATGAAACGGCTTGGTCAGATAATCATCGGCGAAATCCAGTCCCTGTAGCTTATCGTCAATAGAGGTGCGAGCCGAGAGCATCAGGATCGGCAGCTCCGGATAGGCCCGCTTCAGCCGTTGACCAACGGTGAACCCGTCAAGTCCCGGAAGCATCACATCCAGTATCACCAGTTGGCAGCCCTCAGCCGCTTCCAGCGCGCCTTCTCCGCTCTCCAGCCAGCGGACAGCATACTCCCGTTCCCGCAGATCCGCTGATACTGCGTTGCCTATCTCACGGTCATCTTCTACATATAGTACTGTAACACCCACGCAGAATTTCTCCCCTCTCTCCTTCAAGTAACATAACAAATCCCCGGAAACAGGCAGTGTTCAGGGCTGCGCTCCGGGGAGAATGGATCTTGCTAATTCAGGCACTGAATCCGAAATGTGCCGGCGGCTTCTCTTCCGGCTTCCCGAAGAGATACCCCTGCCCCAGATCCATGCCGAGGTCACGGCAGAAGAGAAACTCCTCACGGCGCTCGATTCCCTCGGCGAGCACCTTTGCACCGAAATCCCTGGCCCGGGAGATAATATCCCGCAGAATGGTCTGCTTGCCCTTATTCTGATCGCAGAAGCTGATCAAATCACGGTCGATTTTGACATAATCAGGCTGCAGGCTGGACATCAATTCTACCGTCGAATACCCCGCACCGACATCATCCAGCGCAACCAGCATCCCCTGCTGGCGGTATTCGGCAAAAATGGCGCGGAGATGCGACATATCGTTTATTTTTTCCGTTTCCACCACTTCAAATACATAATCCTCGGGATTCTGATCCAGCCGCTGAATCGTCTCAAAGGTATGCGTGAGACAGTACTTAGGATTATAAATAGAGGAGGGCAGGAAGTTAATGAACCGCTTGATGCCCTTCGGCAGCATTCTTGCACTCGTCTCAATGGCTGAGATCCTGGCGGCGCGGTCAAGAAAGGAATGGAATCCTGTGCGCCGGGCAATCTCAAACAGCTCATACGGCTGAAAATGATTCCCTTGCGGCAGCGGCCGCAGCAGCAGTTCAAAGCCAATAATCTCTTCGGAGAAATTCACAATCGGCTGCATGTGGCTGCAGAAATCATGGCTCATAATAATCGAAACCAGATTCTCGCTGGAAAAGCGGACCTTCAGCTGATCGAGAGTCAGCCAGCGCTCCAGAGAAATGCGGGCTCCTCTGCCCTTAATACACAAAGACAAGGAGATCTGCTGCTGCTCCTCGAATACCTCCAGCCGTCCTAACAGATCCAGCAAATCTTCTTTGGAGCGGTAAGGGATGATACAGGTCCTGCTTGTCCCGAATACTTCATATCCTGCATTCCTTACCGCAGCGGCAAGCGGAACAGAATAGGGGCGCAGCTTCAGCTCCCCTTCATCTTCAATCGGGTCTATGTCAGCGCAGTCAACACAATTCATAGTAATCGCCTCCGCCTCAGGATGTCAAAATACTGAGGCAAGTATAGCATGGTTTCCCATGTCCCATCTATTATTTGCGAGATGCACAAGTGGAAACGGATACCGTCCTTTTTAAAGGACGGTATCCGTTTCAGCGAGAAATAGAAGGATAAGTTATCGTGTGAAACCTGTAACTTCTTATATTTGCACAACACGGCGAGGCCTTTCCCGAACCCTACGGCTCAGGAAAGGCCTGATCATAAACATTGCCTCTATTATTATAATGGACCGGGTCCTTTCAGTACCGTTGCTTACTTACTTGGATACCGCAGCTGCTCCCTGCCATACACCGTGTTCCTTATTTTTACCCATATATTCAATCCGTGTCGGAGATAGCTCCAGGATTACATAGTCGGGATCATCCGGTCCCTTGAACCATTGCTCCAAGGATGTGTTCCATACTTTCGAACGCAAACCCTCATCTTTGGTGACAGCTACTGTGGCTTCAATCTCCAGCACATCCTTGCCGCCACCCTGCTCGTAACCCAGCAGCAGGCAAGCATTCGGATTATCCTTAAGCTCCTCTACCTTATGGGTCTTGCGGTTCGTAGCCAGATAAATGTTCAATCCGTCATGAAATACCGCCATATAACGCACCTTAGGTTTGTTGCCGGCTTCTATCGTGCCGAAGGACCCGAACTTGTTGTCATCCAGCGCCTGTATGATCGTTTTCTCCAGCTCTTTGTTATCCATTGACGAGAAAGCTCCTTTCGAATTCATGTGAACATAAGTTTATATATTCACATCCGCAGTTTGGATTTATTATAAAAACTGTGCTTATTATAGTGTACCCGTTCGGTTCATAATGAATCCGGATTATGTTCATAAATTCACCCAGAAGGAGTCTCTCCCCTTGAAAAAATTAATCTGGATCGGCTGTCTCTCCTATTTCGTCATCGGGCTTGCCCATGTGGTACTGGGCTCTATTCTGCCTGTGCTGCTTCAGCATTATGACCGCAGCTACAGTGCGGGAGGCGAGCTAATCTTCAGCCAGTTCGGCGGCTTCCTCGCCGGTGTGCTGGTCTCGCCGCTGCTGAACCGCCGCTTCGGCAAACGCGGCGGCATCCTGATCGCCACCGGAATGCTGCTCTGCGCCGAAACGGCCTATGCCTTCCTCCCGCCCTGGGGCTGGATGTACGTGATTGCGGTAGCCGCAGGCTTCGGCTTCGGCATGATCGAAGCCGTCATCGGCACGATTATTATCGCAGCAATCACCGAAGGAACAGCAATTGCTATGAGCAGGCTGGAGGTGCTGTTCGGTGTAGGCGCACTGCTCATGCCGCTGGCCGCAAGTCCGCTGATTGCCGCCGGCAGCTGGAGGCTGGCTTTCCTGATCGTTGCCGCCTTTTCTCTGGTTTCACTGCTCTTCTGGGCGAAGAGCAGCTTCGGTCCGCTCCAGGGTGTGCTGGATGAGCGGCCTTTACGCACTGCCGCTGCCGCTGCCTTCGCAGACGCAACAGCACCCGGAACAGTATCCGTTGCCGGTAAATCCGGACGCCTGCCGTACAAGGGCAAACAGTGGGTACTCCTTGGACTGTTCATCGTCTTCTTCTTTCTCTATGTAGGTACCGAGATGAGTCTGGTCAATTTCATGCCGGCGATCTTCATCGCCAAGCTGGGCATGAGCGAAGCTGCGGCAGCGCTGACGGTTACCTTCTTCTGGCTGGCTATGTCGGCGGGCAGACTGTTCGCCGGTGTGGTTGCCGAGCGGATTTCCTACCGCATCTACGTGCTCCTCAGCTGCTTCGCCGCTTTGCTGCTGCTGGTTATTTTCCCGTTCGCCGAGCACCGGATTGCCGCATTCGCCGTCATTCTGCTGCTCGGGCTGTTCATGTCCGGCATCTTCTCCATCGCCCTAGTCTTCGCAAGCAAGCTGCTGCCCGGTGCGGAGGAATCCACGCCAAGCATCATGATCGCCTCGGGCGGAATCGGCGGCGCGGTGCTGCCGCTGCTGACCGGCTGGTCCATGGACCATATGCAGGTGGCCCAGACCTCAGGGCTTCTGGCCGCTTTTGCCGCCGTATTATTCCTGCTTAGCGTGGCTGCCTGGAAAATCGGGTAATATAGCAAGAGATCAATATCCTGTGAATAAGGACGGAATCCGTATATGGCTGAGCTGCACTCCGACAGACCCGAACCGCTGCTGCATACTGCATTGCTGCAATTCATTTTCCCCTTCTCCCTCAAGGCCGGACAGGACCAAGAACTGGCCCAGCGTCTGCAGCAGGACGGGTTTACGCGTTTTTTTCTCGATAACAAGGATCTTGAGCATGCCTATTACGGGGAGGGCTACTGCGTCTCCCATGAGAGAATGGAGCGCAGCTACCTGCCGTTCGCCGCTCATGTCCTCTTTCCGCGTGAGAAGGATGCTGATTCCTTCCGCCGCTTTTCCCGGGTGAACAATCTGCAGTGCCAGCTTGAAATGCCGTTTCAATCCGTAAATTTCCGCGTGCTGTCCACGGATGTGTTCCTCTGTCCGTTTGATTTGGGCTTCCTGACCATAAGAACGGCTATTGAAGAAGAGCATCTCTCCTTCAGCACTGCGCTGGAATTCGCCGACCGCTTCCGTACACTGGAGGACGTATCCTACCAGGATAAGCAGTCCTTTATCCATTGTCATAAGAAGTCTTTCGGCCAGGTGGAGGATTTCGTATTCAAGAATCTGATTGCCGGGCTGGAGCCGTTTCTCGACCCTGCGGAGATCGATGGCGCGTATTTCGAGACCTTGCCTTTTTTCGTGGACGAACGGATGCTGGTGCAGGCTTTCTACGGCTTCAACCGCGAAGAAGAATCGGAGGAGATCAGTACCCTGCTGCGCTACCGTGCCTCCCAGCTGGATGGGCTGAGTATGGAGGGCAAGCCTTATACCAGTGCCAGCGATCCCGAATATATCGAGCAGTACACCTCTGAACATTGCTACAGCCGCTGGGGGCCGGACACCTATTATATGACCAATGAGCAGACCTTCTGCTGCCTGAGCCGGGCCGAATCTGACATCGCCACCCCGTTGATTAACCAGATGTACGGGGAGTATTATTATGGGCTTCTGCTGAGTGTTTTTCATAAAATCGTGCTGCTGAAGCTGGCCAATCTGCATTCCCGGCTGCGCATCAACCACGATTATGACGAGATCGAGAATCTGATCTTCCTGATTAATAAGTTCTCGGCCAAATTCTACTTTTTGGAGCTGATTTCGCAGTCGCAGGGACGGGAGATCTTCTTCCAGCTGCGCAAGGTTTACGGCAACGACGCCCTGTTCGATGAAGTGAAGATGACCTTGAATGACCTGTTCCAGTATCAGGATAAATTCCAGGCCAAACGCCGGGATACGCTGCTGATGGTCCTGACTGTATTTACGGTAATAAGCGGGATTTACGGGATGAATCAGGTCATTGAGGACTTGAAGGCACCGATCGATTGGAGCAAAATGCTGGAGTACTCTGCGTTTGAGTACCTGGCGCTGTTCCTCACCTTCTCCGGGATCGCAGTCAGTCTGGGCCTGACGCTGAGAGAGGTGTGGAACGGAATACGCAGCCGCCGTAAGAAGCGGTTCTATGATAGGGATTGAGGGGGAGGCTGGACAACCAGGAAGCTGGCGTCTATAATACACCGTAAGAACATAGCAATACCCGTGAACTTCATAGAACCAGGGGTGCTGGAATTGGCCGGCTGAGATTGTATCCCACAAGATACTGACCCTTATACCTGATCTGGATAATGCCAGCGTAGGAATCTTCATTCAACCCCGAGCCCCTTCATAGGCCTGAAGTTGAGCTCACCTTGCGCAAGTAACTGGCGTCCCGGTCTCCGGGGCGCTTTTTGGTATGGGTTACTCTGAATTTTGGAAGACTAGGGATTGCTGGAAGGAGAGAGAAGAGAAATGGGAGTCAAAAAAGTATTACCGCTGCTGCTCAGCTCTATGCTGGTTATTGCGATAGCCGGATGCGGGGGCGGAAACAGTAACGCAGGAAATGCCGGAGGCAGCACACCTGCCGCCGGGAGCAGCACCGCTACACCTGAAGCAACCGCAGCCGCCAGTACCACCGACGCGCCTATAGAGCTTACCCCGGTTAAGATTGCGCTGGACTGGACGCCGAACACGAATCACACCGGCCTGTATGCCGCCAAGGAGCTGGGGTATTACGCTGAGGAAGGTCTGGATGTAGAGATTGTGCAGCCTGGCGCTGCCGGGTCTGACACGATGGTTACTTCCGGTGAAGCCCAGTTTGGCATCAGTGCACAGGAGGCGCTCACCCTGGCCCGCCTGCAGGATGTGCCGCTCGTATCTATCGCCGCTATCATTCAGCATAATACCTCCGGCTTTGCCGCTCCGAAGGACCGCAATATTAAGACGCCGAAAGACTTCGAAGGCAAAACCTACGGAGGCTGGGGCTCTCCTGCGGAAGAAGCGGCCATGAAAGCGATCATGGATCCGGAAGGCGGAGATGTCAAAAAAGTGAAGCTGGTAAACATTGGTGAAGCCGACTTCTTCACTGCGGTGAAACGCGATATCGACTTTGCCTGGATCTTCTACGCCTGGACCGGGATCGAAGCCGAACTGCGCGGCGAGCCGCTGGATATGCTGTACCTGAAGGATTATGCGCCGCAGCTGGATTACTACACACCGGTGCTGACCACCAGTGAGAAGGAAATTGCCGAGCATCCGGAAGTGGTGAAGGCTTTCCTCAAAGCTACGTCGAAAGGATATCAATACGCGATCGATCATCCGGAAGAGGCGGCCACAGTCCTGTCCGATGCAGTGCCTGATCTTGATCCCGAGCTGGTGCTGGCCAGCCAGAAATGGCTCAGCCCGAAATACAAGGACGATGCCGCCCGCTGGGGGGAGCAGAAGCTTGAAATCTGGCAGAATTACGCAGAGTGGATGTACGGCCTGAAGCTGCTGGACAAACCGCTGGATGCCGCAAGTACATTTACGAATGAATTTTTGCCGGAAGGCCAGTAAACACCGGGTGGAATAATACTGACCCTAACTTACATGAGAGGAATGAATAATAAATGGCTAATACACTGCTTAGCATTCAGGTAATTCCCAAGACTCCAAACAATGAGGATTCGATCCCTTACGTGGACACTGCGATTGAGGTAATTCAGAAGTCGGGGGTCAAGCACCAGGTGAATCCGCTTGATACTACCATGGAAGGCGAGCTCACGGAGCTGCTGGAAGTTGTACGTCAGATGCATGAGGCACTGATTGCCTCCGGCAGCCCGAGCGTGATCTCCCAGATCAAGATCGCCCATAATCCCAGCGGTATTAGCATGGACAAGCTGACGGAGAAATACCGGCCGTGAGAAGCACCTGGAGACAAATCTGGCCGCCCCTTGTGGCGGTCATCTTTTTTCTGGGCGCATGGCAAATTGCGGTATCGGTGTTCCATATCCCGGCCTGGCAGCTGCCGAGCCCGTCCGATATCGCGCGTGAATCACGCGGCAACGCCTCCGGGATCTGGGCGCATACGGCCGCAACGCTGCGCCTGACCCTGATCGGCTTCCCGGTCGGCACCGGCATCGGCCTCATTGTCGCCCTGCTGCTCCATCTGCTGCCCTGGCTCAAAAGAGCACTCTATCCGCTGCTGATCCTCAGCCAGAATGTGCCCTCCATTGCCCTTGGACCGCTGCTGATTATCTGGTTCGGCTTCGGCCTGCTGCCCAAAATCGTCCTGATCACCCTCGTCTGCTTCTTCCCAGTTGCTGTAGCGGCCATGGGCGGGCTGGCGCAAAGCGACCGGGTAATGTTGAACTATATGAAAATGGCCGGCGCAAGCAACTGGCAGATCTTCACCAAGCTGGAGCTTCCCGGCTCCCTGCCCTCCCTGTTCTCAGGGCTCAAAATCTCCGCGACCTATGCCGTCATGGGCGCAGTGGTTGCCGAGTGGATCGGCGCGGACAAAGGGATCGGCTATTATATGCTGCTGCAAAAGGCCTCTTACCGCACGGACCGGATGTTCGTGGCCATTGTCATTATTGTGCTGCTGAGTCTGGTGCTGTTCGCGCTGATTGCCCTGCTGGAGCGGTGGCTCGTGCGCTGGAAGCCGCGCAAGGAAGCTTAACGCGCATAGGGTAACAACACACCGCTATACTGAGAACGTTAGAGATAAAGCTTAAGTACAAAGATTTCTATACAGAAGGAGCTGACCGAAGTGTCTCCACTCACGAATACCGTACAGCTCAAGAAGGACGTCCCCGGCAGCAGCCTTGACGAGGCCAAAAGCGCACCGCCTGCGCTTGAAGTCAGCAGCGTCTCCAAGTCGTTCACGCACCGCCGCCGGGAGACGCATGTGCTGGATCAGGTGTCGCTGACGGTAGCGCCGCAGGAATTCGTCTCCATTGTCGGCCCTTCCGGCTGCGGCAAAAGCACCCTGTTCCATATTATCGGCGGCCTGACGCTGCCGGATGCCGGAACCGTCAGCATGGACGGCGTCCCGGTTACCGGGCAGCGCGGCAAGATCAGCTATATGCCGCAGCAGCCCGCGCTGTTCCCGTGGCGGAGCATAGAGGACAACGTCCTGCTCGGCGCCGAGCTGCAGGGCGCGCCTCAGCCGCAGGCCCGCGAAGCCGCGCGCCACTGGCTGGCCAAGGTCGGCCTGGGCGGATTCGAGCGCGCTTATCCGCATATGCTGTCCGGCGGCATGCAGCAGCGGGCCGCCTTCCTGCGGGCCATGCTCGCTCCGCAGGAGCTGATGCTGCTGGACGAGCCGTTCAGCGCACTCGATGCGCTGACGCGCGAGCAGATGCAGCGCTGGCTGCTGGAGCTGTGGGAAGAGAACCGCCGCTCCGTGCTGTTCATCACCCACAACATCGAAGAAGCGCTGCTGCTCTCCAGCCGCATCTATGTCTTCTCCGGACGTCCCGGCTCCGTCCTGCACACCGTCGATGTACCGTTCCCGCGTCCGCGCCGCGATGAAATCACCGATGCACCAGAGTTCCTGCAGCTTAAGCGCCAGCTCTCGGTGTGGATGCGCGAGGAGCAGGCCAAGAGCCTTTGACGGAGTCGCCGCTATTCGGCCCATATATGCTGAACCTAGCTATTCACATTTCACGATGAACCTGCCGTTTGCGGTGGGGGGCGCATTTTCCGGAATTCCGGAGAAATCCTGCACTAAATACAACATTCCCCTCCTTATCCCGGCCCCTGATTCAAGATTGTTGTACAAAAGGCAGCATTTCTCCTTCTCCAAGCGGCATAGCGGGAGAATTGCTGTATTCCGTACAACAATTCTCTCAAACACCCTATTAACGGTGAACAGAGTTGCACTTCGTACAACATAATGCCTATTCCATGTGAGCTTAAGAAGCTCAATTCATCAAGTACCCGCCCTACATCCAGCCCTTCTCCTCAGCCAGCCGCACCGCCTCAATCCGGCTCTTCACTTCCAGCTTGCCGAGAATCTCCGAGATGTAATTGCGGACGGTGCCGTAGGATAGATGCAGCGCCGAGGCGATCTCCCCGGCACTCCGGCCCGCGCCGGCCAGCTTCAGAATCTCCCGCTCCCGGTCCGACAGCGGGTTCTCTTCCCGCAGGCTGCCGAAGACCAGCTCGGGGGACACCTCCCGGTGCCCGCCCATCACCCGGCGGATCGCCTCCGCCAGCTTGTCCACCGGCTCATCCTTCAGCAGGTAGCCCTGAATCCCGGCCTTCACGCCCCGCTCGAAATAACCGGGGCGGGCGAAGGTCGTCAGGATGATGATTTTGGTGGCACAGCCCCGCGATTTCAGGATCTCCGCAACCTCCAGACCGCTCATCAGCGGCATCTCAATATCCATCAGACATACATCCGGCTGAAGGCGTTCAATCAGGGCCAGTGCCTCTGCCCCGTCTCCGGCTTCCCCGGCAACCTCGATATCATCCTCCAAATCGAGCAGTGAAGCCATCGCTCCGCGCAGTAGCCGCTGATCCTCGGCAATTACGATGCTGATCATGCCGTTTCCCCGTCCTTTCTATCCTTAACTATTCTTGGCGTCACCACAGTTAACAATGTTCCTGTCCCAGTTCCTGTTCCTATGCCACTGCCCGTTCCCGGGCCCAAGGTCAGAGAACCGTCAATCAGGGCCAACCGCTCGGCCATCCCTTTCATTCCGTTGCCGTCCCGGCGGTGCGCTGCTCCCTCAGCTCGCCCGTCCTGCAGCCCGACTCCAACTCCGTTATCCTCCACCGTAATCCGTACCTCTCCAGCCGTCATCTCAATGCCAATCCGGCACAGGTCTGCACCGCTATGCTTCACAATATTGGTGACGGCTTCCTTGATGCAGAGGCTGAGAATATTCTGCGTCAGGTCTGATACGCCCGGGAGCGCTGCATCTCCGTCCACTTCAAGCCCAATCTCCGCGCTGCGCAGCATCTCCCCGGCCTCCGCCAGTTCTTCGGCCACAGAGACTGCGCGCATCTCCGAGACCAGCTCCCGCACCTGCCGCAGCGCAGCACGTGAAGTGCGCTGGATCTCCCGCGCTTCCGCCTGCGCCCGTTCGGGATTCTTGACGGCCAGCTTCTCGACCAGCTGGCTTTTCAGCGTAATCAGCGACAACGTATGCCCCATCGTGTCGTGCAGATCACGGGCGATACGCATCCGCTCCTCGCGTTTGACCATCTCCCTGATGACCTCATTCGCCTGGTCCAGCTCCTTCTCCAGCATCCGCCGGCGGTTCATGGAGCGGATGCCAAAAGGAGTAATCAGCATCATCATGACAAAGGGAAACAGGAATAGCCATTCTGTACCGTACATTTTGCTAAAAGACAGCAGTGCCAGACCGACAACCATCATCGTGAACACAGCAAAGGCCCGTTTGAACCTGCGCAGATCGGTATACCAGCCGACAAAATTGCTTGTGAAGAAGCCCATATAGAAATTGAAAGGGCTGTACACTATACATAACACTGCGATCAGCAGCATTTGCAGTCCCAGCCAGGCCGAGTAGGTCTTGCCCTCTGTCCAGTAGAGTTGACGGTAGGTGACCGTGAAAATCACCACCAGCGCATATCCCCCCAGTAATTTGTATCCGCTATAGCCCTGAAGATTTAAGATCGGGAATACCAGATAGATCAGCCAGATAAAAGGGTAGTAACCAAACCTGCGCGGAAATAACCGGAACTGCTTAAGAGCCATTGTACATTACACCGCTTCCTGTTTTTTTCGGATATAGACCGATAATAGCATAAAAACTGCCAGGTATCCGAGCAATAGCAGCGCGGAATTCCACTGCGGAACCCCTCCGCCCACAATCTCCCAGGCACCGTCTCCGTAATTATAGGAAGGCAGCCAGCGGCCGATCCGCTGCATTGCATCCGGCATAATATCCAGAGGCATCCACATCCCTCCGGCCACCGCCAGCGCCATATAGAGCACATTGCTCACCCCGCTCGCCGTATCCACCCGCTTCATTGAGCCAATAATTGTCCCCAGCGCCAGAAAAGGCAGCGAGCCTGCGAGCAGCCACAGGCCGCTAAGCAGCCATTGTCCTGCAGTCAGCGACACCCCGTTGATCAGATATCCCGCAGCGAAAATACACAGCACCGAGAACAGATGCATCACCATCTGACCAAACATTTTACCCAGAAAATAAACAGTACCCGGCAGCGGGGTAATGCGGATGAACGTATTCCAGCCCTGGGTCCGCTCCTGCACCAGCCGGATGCCGAGGGTCATGATCGCCGAGCCCATCACGCTGAAGGCGGCCATCGACATCAGGTAATGCGCCTGCCACTCCTGCGTATCGTCTGTCCCTGTATTGACCACTCTTGTGAAGATGAAATAGAACATAATCGGCATTAGCAGCGACCAGAACACGTAATAGGGATTGCGGATAATCCGCAGCAGCTCCGCTTTGCACTGGGCCATCATTTGTTTCATCAGCATACCGCCGCCTCCTGGCTCATAGTCAACTGCTCGAACGCTTCATCCAGCTTCCCTTGATCAATCACAACATCCTTCACCGCCAGTCCGCCTGTAAAAATAGCCCGCAGCGCCTCATCCGTATTCTCCGTCGTTACATGCAGCCGTCCGTTCTTCTCGTAGCAGGCTTCAACCTCAGGCAGCTCCAGCAGCTGTCCGCGCAGCACCGCCGGATCGCTGAGCGGCAGGAAGGATACTGACTTACTCACGATCCTGGCCTTAATCTCCTCCGGGCTGCCATCTGCCACAAGGGCGCCGCGGCTGAACAGCAGAATCCGGTCTGCGGTGTCCTCCGCCTCCTGCAGATAGTGGGTGGTGAACAGAATCGTCTTGCCTTGCTCAGCCAGTCCCCGGACCTTCTCCCAGAAATGGCGCCGCGCGGTAGTATCGAGCCCTACCGTCGGTTCGTCAAAAAACAGCAGATCAGGGTTACCCGCCAGCGCCAGCGCGAAGCTGAGACTGCGCTTCTGCCCGCCGGAGAGCTTCTCGGCGTAGCGGTTCAGATCGGCCGGGGCAAGCCCCGTGGCCTGAAGCAGCACCTGCATCTCCATCGGCCGCGGATAATAGCTGCGGATCAGGGACAGAATCTCCCGGACCTTCAGCCGGTCCATCACACTCACCTCCTGCAGCATCGCTCCCGTCCGCTCCCGGACCCTGGCGTCTTTGGGCGGAAGACCGAATACCTTCACACTTCCTTCCGCGGGCTCAAGCAGCCCTAGAAGTATAGATAGTGTAGTTGTTTTGCCTGCTCCGTTGGGCCCGAGCACTGCTGTAATAGAACCTCTGTTAATGGTGAAGCTGACGCTGTCTACCGCTTTTTTATCCTGGAAGCTTCTGCTGACATTCTTCATTTCGATCACATGATCCATTCTGTATCCCTCCGTATCCATATGCCCTCTGGCTATATTTCTATAGTACAGTAGGCCGAAAATGAACATCAGTATGGACTGTCATTCGTTCAAGGTGACAACTGTCACCTGGATAAATAACTTTTTGAGGAAATTATTGATTTTTATGGACGATTGGATTAAGATAATCCTGCCATAAAAGTAAGCGATTACAATTCTGCATAATTGAGAGGAGTTTAAGGTATGTTCAAAAGAATTGGACTGGCAGCGCTGATCGCCACGCTGCTAGCGGGCAGCGGAGGCATTGCGCCGCAACCGGTTTCGGCTGCAGGGGAAACGGCAGAGGTATGGATATCGACCTCAGATCCGAATACGGAGCCGGCTGTCGGATTAAGCACTGGTGCCCGCTTGACCCGCATCGGGGATAAGAGCTTCAGTTCAGGCACCGGAAGCAGCGATTATACAATTACCGTTAACGAAGGCGCCACCTATCAGCAAATGGACGGATTCGGCGTTTCCCTGACCGACTCCTCCGCCTGGCTGCTCAATTACAAACTGAATGCTGCTAAGCGTGCGGAGGTGATGGAGAAGCTGTTTGGTAACACAGGGATTGGCTTAAGCGTGCTGCGGCAGCCGATGGGCAGCTCCGACTTCACCTGGTCGGCTTACACGTATGATGACACGGCTGGGGACACCTCACTCGGCCAGTTCACGATTAGCCGTGATCTGCCTTATATCGTTCCAATGGTCAAAGCGGCAATTGCCAAGAATCCCGGCATCAAGGTATTTGCTTCACCGTGGAGCGCCCCGGCCTGGATGAAGTATTCCGGCACCCTGAACGGCGGCAAGCTCAAAGCTGAGTACTATCAGACCTACGCCGATTATTTCAAAAAATACATTCAGGCCTACCAGGCCCAGGGGATTCCCATTTATGCTGTCACCGTACAGAACGAGCCTATGTATGAAACCGGGGCTTACCCCTCGATGGGCATGAACGAACAGGATGAGACCGGCTTCATCGGAGACTATCTGGGCCCAACCTTGCAGAATGCCGGGATCAATACCAAGATCATTGCTTTTGACCATAATTATCTGAACTGGGGCTTCCCCAATACGGTCGTTCAGAACTTGAAAAACTCCGGCAAAGCAAGCTATATCGCCGGCAGCGCCTTCCATCACTACGACAGCGGCGACGGTTCGCAGATGACCTCCATGCATACTGCCCATCCCGATAAAGACATCTGGTTCACAGAAGGCGGGTTCGGCACCTGGAATGATCCGCAGAACGGCACAAGCCAGGGCTTCGACAACATGATTACTGAATTCATCAATATTACACGTAACTGGTCCAAATCGGTTATTCTCTGGAACGCCGCACTTGATCAGAAGGACGGTCCTGCTCTGCTGTCCGCCTACAACACCAACCGGGGCATGGTCACCATTCAGAACTCCGACAATTCAAACAGCAATCCGGAGAACAATGTCACTTATACCAAGCAATATTATCTGCTGGGCCACTTCAGCAAATTTGTCGTTCCGGGTGCTTACCGCATCCAGACCAATACCAGCAATGACCTGAAGAATGTGGCGTTCAAGAATCCTGACGGCTCCAAGGTAGTTGTCGCTTATAATCCGCAGACCTCGGCCAAGAACGTCAAGATACAATGGGGCAGCCAGTCGTTTATCATAAATGTGCCCGCCAAGTCAGTGATGACATATAAGTGGTACGGCAATCCGTCTTAGAGCGGGCTGAATCCTGTAAACAGCAAGAAGCCTTCGCCCTTTCTTTAAGGGGAAAGGCTTCTTGCTGTTATGCATATAGCTTCAGTTACACACTTTAACGTGTTATCTCTGCATGAACCCTTTGCCCAGCAGGAATTCCTTCATATGCATTCTTGACGGCTGGGCCTGGCGCTTCGCCATGATCTCCGACCACGAGGCCTCACTCTGGCCGCCGGTCCGCTCGCGCATATAATCGCGTGAGATCCCGTCATACACCCCGGCCTGCTGCAATGCGGCTTCGGCATCATAACTATTATGATGCAGCACAGCCTGCAGCGGTAGACGCGGCCGCACTCCATTCACAGCAGCGGGATAACCTAGGCACATGCCGAATACCGGATAGACCAGCTCCGGCAAGCCCAGCAGCTCCGACAGCGCGGCAATATTATTACGGACGCCGCCGATATACACGATGCCCAGACCGAGCGATTCTGCGGCAACCGCAGCATTCTGCGCGGCGAGCGCAACATCAACGGTGGCAACGATCAGATTCTCGGTACTGTCCTCATAGGATGGCGCCCCCTGTAGATGGGGAGCCGCCGCCTCACGCAGCCGGTACAGGTCGGCGCACCAGACCAGGAAGACCGGGCACTGCTCGATATACGCCTGATTGCCGGATAAGGCGGACAGCTGCGCTTTAAGTGCAGGCTCCGTTACGGCAATTACGCTATAAGCCTGCACATTGCTGGAGGTCGAGGCCATCTGGCCCGCCCCGATAATGGCAGCGAGCAGCTCGTCACTGACCGGCTTGTCCTGAAACTGGCGGACGGAGGTATGACGGTTCAACAGCTCAAGAGTTTCATTCACAGATTTCATAGTAGGCCGCCTCTCTTCACAGTTATATAGGAATATTATGAACACAATTTAGCATCCAGACAACATGAGGGCCTTCGCGCTACCATCCGCTCCCCCGCTTCACCTCCTGGACTATGGCCTTGATTCCCTCATCAATCTGGTCCAGCCCGGCGCGGGAAATACTGATGCGTATGAACTTGTCCCGGTCCCGGTAATAAGGTAAATAGAATCCATTACCGGGAACGACGCTGATCTTCCGCTCTCCCAGCCGTTTGACCAGCCGTTCCAGATTCACGGTTACCGGCAATTTGAATTGCATATAGATGCCGGAGCTGTCCGCAGAGGCCTCAATCAGACCTTCCGTATTGTGCTCCCGGAGCGCCTCATACACCGCCTGGATTCTTTTGGCGTACATCGCTTTTATTTTGTGCCTGTGGTGCTCATACATGCCGTTCTTGATGTATACCTCAAGTGCTGCCTGGGATAACAGGGAGGTATCCGTGTATCCTTTATAGGCGCGGAACGTCTCCAGAAGCGGCTCCGGCAGCACAACCGCCCCCAGCCTGAGGCCGGGGAAGATGATTTTGGAGAAGCTTTTCAAATAAATCACATGTGAAGTCTGGTCATACGCGTATACAGGATCAAATTGCCGTCCGGCACCCAGATCTGCCATGTAATCATCCTCAACAATATACACATCGTATTTGCCGGCCAGTCTGGCAATCGCCTGCCGCTCCGCTGTGCTGTATGATGTTCCGAGCGGATTATGATACCTGGGCATGGTATAGAATAATTTATACCTGCCGCTTGCGAACCGCTCCTCCAGCTCCCGCAGGTTAATGCCGGCTGCAGAGCGGCCAATCCCGCTTACAGGCAGTCCCTCCGCCTCCAAATACCGCAGATAAATATCATATCCCGGCTGTTCAACGAGGATCTCCATCCTGCCGCCGGGGAACGGCATTCTGGCCAGAATCTCCAGTGCCTGCTGGATTCCCGAAGTAATGATAATCCGCTCTGCCTTGGCAAAAACCTGATACTCCGCCAGATGAGACACGAGCGTGCGGCGCAGCGAATCCAGTCCCTGCGCATCCCCGTAAGTAAACAGGTTATATTTGTACTGGTCAATCGCCTTGTTAAGGCAATGCTGGAAATCCAGATACGGAAATACGTTCAGATCGGGCGATGCCGAAGCGAAGTCGATTGTTCCGCTGCCCCCGGCAGGTCCGGGTTCTTCCGTCTTCTCCACCATATAATAGCCGCTCTGCGGAATCGAATATATGGCATGTGTTCTCTCCAGCTCCCCGTAGGCCCGCAGAATGGTGCTGACACTGCAGCCGTAGAAAGCTGCGGCACTGCGCACGGAAGGCAGCTTTTCCCCAGGACGGTACTGTCCTTCCTTCATCCGCTTCTCTATCTCCGATACAACCGAATGATACTTTTTCACGCTGCCCCGCCTCCCATCGCCTTCATTCCACAGCCTGCTGTTCATGATACCTCTATTATCCTTCACTCCTTATACAGGAAACAATGCACTGTACCGGTACAGTAGCGGAAAGCCGGTATTGTTCTGCTGCGGAATTCCCTTTAATTTTAAAGTAACACTTACGATGTTTACAGCATCCAGTCTTACTCACACAAAGGAGATGTACCTATGCAGCAGCAAGGACTCAAGCTGGCTTATAGCTTTGCCGTACTCAATGCGGTCATTATCGGATTCTCATTCCTGTTCACCAAGGTGGCTCTCGGCCATGCCGGACCGCTCGATACACTAACCTACCGTTTCGCCGCTTCGTTTGTTGTGATGTCGGTCCCGGTCGCCTTCGGCTGGGTCAAAATCTCCTACCGCGGCAAGCCGGTTGGCCGGGCACTGCTGCTGGCTGCGATGTATCCGCTGGGATTCTTCACCCTTCAGGTATTCGGACTTCAGCATGCCACCTCTGCCGAGGGTGGAATTCTCTATTCGTTCACTCCGGTCGTGACGATGATCATCGCCTCTATTTTCTTGAAGGAGAAGACCACTCTGCTGCAAAAACTATGTGTTTTCCTGTCCGTATTTGGCGTTGTGTTTATCTTCGTCATGAAGGGAAGCGGTATTCAGCTGTCCAATATGACCGGGATTGCGCTGTTGTTCCTGACTTGTCTCGCGTTTGCCGGATACAGCGTGCTGGCCCGGTCACTCTCCAGGCACTTCAGCCCCGCTGAACTCAGCTACCTCATGATGGGGATCGGCTTCGCAACCTTCCTGATCATTTCACTCACCGGACATGCAGCCAACGGAACCTTCAACGAATTCCTAAGTCCGCTGGGGAGCGGCACCTTTATCCTGTCTGCTGTATATCTGGGAGTCATAGCCTCGCTGGTGACTACCCTGACTTCAACTTATATCTTGTCCAAAATCGAAGCTTCACTCATGAGCGTGTTCACCAATCTCTCCACCATCGTCTCCATTGCAGCCGGAGCGTTCTTCCTGGGGGAAGAGATTACAGTGTACCACTGGATCGGATCGCTTCTGATCATAGCCGGGGTAATCGGCACCAACCGGCTGGGCCGGAGCAAGCCTGGCGTGCAGGTTGCCGGCCGGAGCGAGTCTGTGTAAGCATGTGGTGTGCTGTTCCACATTGCTCTATTCTGACTACTTCTGGGGAGGCACATTGCTCGATTGTGTTCGATTTTTCGCATACATTGGGCCCGGTTACCTTCGAAGAGGCATATTGTATTCGCTTTTCCGCATACATTGGGTCCAATTACCCTTAAGCTTACTTTCGGCGGAATCAAGGGCACTAATGCCCCTCATTTCCTCCTTTGGCATATTTGCGGCGGAATCAAGGGCACTAATGCCCCTCATTTCCTACTTTGGCACATTTTAGGTAGAATCAAGGGCACTAACTCCACAGCCCCCTAAAGAAGTTGGAGTCCTCCCCCACAAAAATGTAGACTAGATACAGGAGGAGGATGAACGGAATGGGACACTTAACAGGAACAAGAGAGAAGGCAGCGCAAGAGGTGTTGTCTGGCATTAAGGCGGCGGTGGTTGCCCGAAAGTATGGGGTGACTCCATCAACGGTGAATCAGTGGGTGAGGGATTACCGGGAAGCCCATGGGGAGCAAGATCATCCGTATCCCCAGGACCAGGTGGAGGAACGGAAGCGCCTGCTGGACGTCGAGCAGAAATATGAGAAGGCCGTCAAGATGCTCGGTGAAAAGGAGTTAGAGATTGAGATTCTGCGTGAACTGCTAAAAAAGCCAACCCCTGCTTATCCGAAAAAATCGAGGTAGCCGATATGTTCATTAAGCAGGGGAATACCGCAGCCTTGGTGCTCCGTCTCGTGGGGCTAGCAGAGTCTACGTACTACGACCGTAAGAAACGCAAGAAGCAGGAGGCGCAGGCCGTCCCCCAGGGGCGTGGAAGACCCCTACCCGGCTACTCCCTGACCGAGTCGGGAGAGAAGATTAGCGACGAGCAGATCCAGGAAATGCTCCTGGAACTGGTCGCTGGAGAAGAGCACGTGTACGGGTACAAACTGCTGGCCAAGTGCTTGTGGAACCAGCACGGGCTGAGGCTCAACCACAAGAAAAGCTACCGGCTGTGTCAGGCGCTGGAGATCCTGCAGCCCCAGCGTCAGAAGCGCTTTAAGCATCCCCGGAAGCTGCCGGAGAACCGAGTCATTACCGGAGCGGGCCAGCTCTGGCAGATGGACATTAAATACGGGTATGTGGCGGGCCGGGACCGGCATTTCTTCGTCCTGAGCATTATCGATGTGTTTACCCGGGTTATCGTCGGGTATCACCGAGGATCGTCGTGTGAGGCCAAGCACGCCTGCCAGACGCTGGGACGCGCCATGGAGCAACACTGCGCCCCTGGCAGCGCGCGCCCGGTGATCCGCACCGACAACGGCCCCCAGTTCATCAGCCATCTGTTTGGCGACATGTGTGAAAGCTGGGAGATGACCCATGAACGCATTCCGCCTCGAACGCCGGATTTAAATGCTTTTATTGAATCGTTCCACAGCAATATCGATCGGGATTTGTTCCGCAAAGAGGCCTTCGACACGTTCGAAGAGGCCTATGAAGCCGTGGACCGGTACATGGACTTTTACAATAACCGCAGAATGCATACGAGTCTTCGCAACATGCCGCCAGCTACCTTTGCGGAGTGGGTGCTGACCCTAGAAGACCAGTCCTGCTTCTTCTGGCCGAGAGAAAAAGCGAAATAAAGAGCAAGGCTACGACAAGTACCGATTTTATACGGAGGACTCCGGGATAAGGGGGTCGCACCGCTAATGCCCCTCATTTCCTCCTTTGGCACATTTCCGGCGGAATTAAGGGCACTAATGCCCCTCATTTCCTCCTTTGGCACATTTTAGGTAGAATCAAGGGCACTAATGCCCCTCATTTCCTCCTTTGGAACATTTTCGGCGGAATCAAGGGCACTAATGCCCCTCATTTCCTCATTTGGCACATTTTAGGTAGAATCAAGGGCACTAATGCCCCTCATTTCCTCCTTTGGCACATTTTCGGTGTAATTAAGGGCACTAATGCCCCTCATTTCCTCCTTTGGCACATTTTCGGCGGAATCAAGGGCACTAATGCCCCTCATTTCCTCCCTTGTTCCGCTTTCGGCGGCAATACAAAGAACCGCCGGCATTAATGCTCCGGCGGTTCTTTGGTTATCGGCGCTCAGCCGGTTATCGGCACTCAAGTCCGGATCGCTCCGTCTGCAGCAGAAGCAGTGAACATTACAGCTTGACCCGCTGCAGCCGCAGCGCGTTCAGCACAACGGATACAGAGCTGAAGGCCATTGCTGCACCGGCCAGCCACGGAGCCAGGAAGCCCAGGGCGGCAATCGGTATGCCGATCGTATTGTAGGCAAGCGCCCAGAACAAATTCTGCTTGATATTGCGCATCGTCTTGCGGCTCATCAGAATGGCATCGGGAATGCTCAGCAGATCTCCGCGCATGAGCGTAATATCCGCCGCCTCCATCGCCACATCCGTGCCGGTGCCGATGGCCATACCGGTGTCTGCCGTTGCCAGTGCCGGCGCATCGTTGATGCCGTCGCCAACCATGGCAACTTTGACTCCGCCGCTCTGCAGCCTGCGGATCTCAGCTGCCTTGCCCTCCGGCAGCACCTCTGCCAGCACCGTGCGGATACCGGCCTGCTCAGCAATGGCCTGGGCCGTAATCTTGTTATCCCCTGTGATCATAACAACCTCGATGCCCATCTCGTGCAGTCTGGATACCGCCGCGCGCGAGGTTTCCTTAATTGTATCCGCCACCGCTACGACACCGGCAATCTCCCCGTCAACAGCTACCAGCATCGCTGTTTTGCCTTCATGCTCAAGCCGGGTCATGATTGCTGTCCACGGCCCGATATCAAGGCCGCTCTCCTCCATCATCCGCCGTGTGCCCACGCTTACCTTCTGGCCGGCCACTACGGCAGATACGCCGCGGCCCGGCACAGCCTCGAACTGCCCGGCAGGTGGAAGCTCAATGCTTCTGCTCTTCGCGCCCGCAACAATGGCATCCGCCAGCGGATGCTCTGAGAGCTTCTCCGCTGCCGCTGTAATCGACAGCAGCCGGTTCTCGGCAAGCACCTTGCCCTGGGCTACAATGCCGGTACTGGTTACAATGTCGGTCAGCACCGGCTTGCCGTTGGTCACGGTTCCGGTCTTATCCACTACAACAACCTTAATGCCCTGTGCAGCTTCCAGATGCTCCCCGCCCTTGAACAGGATGCCGAACTCGGCTGCCCGGCCGGACCCCGCCATTATGGAAGTGGGTGTCGCCAGTCCCAGTGCACACGGGCAGGCGATCACGAGCACCGCGATGGCTTTCTCCAGCGCATCCGCGAACTGCCCGGGTGCGCCCCAGATATACCAGATTACAAAGGTTACAGCTGCAATCCCGACGACAATCGGTACAAAGATCCCGGAAATCACATCGGCGATCCGCTGAATCGGTGCCTTCGAGCCCTGCGCCTCTTCTACCACTCGAATAATCTGCGCCAGCGCCGTATCCCGGCCGACCTTGCGGGCTTTGATCCGCAGCATGCCGTTCTTGTTCAGAGTGGCTCCTATAACCGAGTCACCCGGCTTCTTCTCCACCGGCATACTCTCGCCAGTCAGCATGGATTCATCGACGGAGGACAGCCCCTCGACCACTTCACCGTCTACAGGCACCTTGGTTCCCGGCTTCACCAGCACGAGATCTCCGATAACGACATCCTCCACAGGAATGCTCAACTCAACCCCGTCACGCAGCACCAGCGCGGTCTTGGCCTGCAGCCCCATCAGGCTGCGTATCGCGTCTGAAGAACGCCCCTTGGCCAATGCCTCGAACCATTTGCCTACAAGAATCAGCGTAATCAGAATTGCGCTCGTCTCGTAATACATATCCACGGTATGGTTCATCCCGCTCATCTTCAGAGAATCAATCGTCAGATACAAGCTGTAGAAATAGGCTGCCGAAGTGCCCAGCACCACCAGCACATCCATATTGGCACTGCCGTTCTTCAGCGCTTTGTAGGCACTGACATAGAACTGCCAGCCGATCAGGAACTGCACGGGAGTCGCCAGCACGAGCTGGAACCAGGGATTCATCAGCAGCTCCGGTGTCCAGATCCAGGCAGTGAAAGAGAAATGGCCCGCCATGGCCCAGAGCAGCGGCAGTGACAATATAGCAGAGATTATCCACTTGTTCCGTTTGTGCGTGATTTCCTCTCCGCGCTGGCTGGCGATATCCTTGCGGTCCTGCTTCAGCGCTGCCTTGTAGCCGATGCTGCTCACCTTATCCATAATCTCAGCTGTACTGATATTCCCCGGCGAATATTCCACATGTGCTGTCTCCAGCGCCAGATTCACATTCACTGCGGCAATCCCGGGCATCCGTCCCAGCACCTTCTCAATTCTGGCCGAGCATGCCGCACAGGTCATGCCCGTAATATCGAAATCCGCCGATTCCTTCAGCGTATCATAGCCAAGCGAACGGATCTTCTCCTCAATCTGCGGCACGCCTGCGACCTTAGGATCAAATCCCACCGTTGCCTGCTCCAGCGCCAGATTGACATTCGCCCGGGATACCCCCTCCATGCGGGACAATCCCTTCTCGATCCGCGCTGCACAAGCGGAGCAGGTCATCCCGGTAATCTGCAGCGTAGCCTGCTGCTGCACCGGTTCTGCACTCTTTTCCATGATTCACGCACCTCCTCATACCCCCAAGGGGTATATTTATCTTTAAAAGAAAAGGCATTGGCGCCCGGCCCTATTGCTCTAGGGTTCCCGGCTCCAAGCCCTTACATTACAATCCTTCACTTAAACTACGTCGTAGCCCTGATCCTCGATAGCTGCCTTGATTGCATCCAGGCTTACTGTGTTCTCGTCAAATTCAACCGCTACCGTCTTTGCCGGAAGATCTACCTTCGCCGCAGCCCCAACGCCGCTCACAGCTTTCTCTACAGCACTTACACAATGACCACAAGACATTCCTTCTACATTCAATGTTACGTTCGACATTTGATTACCCTCCTATTGATTTGAATAGCATACGCCTCCTGATCAGCCTCGAAAGCATATGCTTAATTTGGTTAGCATCCGCTTAATTGCCAGCGAATGCTTGGTTTGACGGCTCCCCGCATTGCCTGCAGAGTTTGATCTTGAGAAAAAATAATCCCAGATGAAAGTAACGGAGGGGAATTTTGAAACTGTAGGAGCGCCAGCGACCGCCTTTGTCCACGGATTTCTACCGCAAATAGCGGTTTAACTCAAAGAAATCCGGGGACAACAGCGGCCGAAAGTTCAAACATTCACCGCAGTTACGACCTCCATCAATAATTAGGACTTCTCCATTCAAACTCCCCAGGCCCAATCTCTATTTCATCAGCTTATTCACCGTAATCAGCAGCTCATCGATAACCTCATGCTCGCCGGCTTCGATCCGCTCGATAATGCAGCTCTTCATATGGCCTTCAAGCAGAAGCTTGCCGACACTGTTCAGTGCCGCCTGCACCGCCGCCAGCTGATTAAGCACATCATCACAGTAGGTATCCCGTTCAATCATACCTTTGACGCCGCGGATCTGTCCCTCAATCCGGTTAAGCCGGGTGGTCAGTCCACTCTTGAATTCCGGGGAATGATGGCTCTTGCGGACACCGGATGCAGAAGAATGGCAATCCTCGCCGCAGTCATGCCCGGCATGCTCCTTCTCATTTGTTGACACAGGAATCAGCCTCCTCAAGTACCAATATAATATACCCCCCATGGGTATGTCAAGGCTTCATCGCAGCTTTCCCCATTTGTCCTGTAACCCATGCCGATTTGTCATGATTTAGCAGGAGATTCTTGGTAGAAACGCGAATCTCCTAGAATAAAACATTTACAACTACGCGAATGGAGGAGGAGCAGTGCTCAAATCAATCATCAGCCAGATGCATCGCCGCAGGAGCTATTTGTACTCCTTTATCATATGCCTCGCAGGGCTGGGCTTGTTTATTTTTCAAACGGGACCGCAAATTCTTCAACTCTCCACATCCGATTGGGGCTGGGTTACCGCCATGTCAGGCGCGGCCGTCCTCCTTACCGTCTTCACCTTCCAGTTGCCTCCGCAGGGGAACGGGCTGTCACTGGATTCTTCCATCTATCTGGCCTGTATCTTTATCTTCGGCGTCCCGTCCGCCCTTCTGGTTCTCCTGCTCAGCTCCATCGTACTGCTATTCATCGAATGGGGAAGCACTCCACTCTGGAAGCATCTCAATAATTTCGCCGTGTACTGTATCATGATCACTTCCGCAGCCCTTATCTTCTCGTGGTTCGGGGGCCGGCAGGGGCCGCTTCTCAGCAGCCATCTGGCAGCATACATCGGCGCCATGGCTGTTTATTTCATCCTGAACCTGCTGCTTGTCGGTTTCTTCTACTACATAATTTTCCATGAGAATCTCTACAATACACTCAAAGCAATGCTGACAGACGCCATACTGGCCTATCTGTGCACGCTGGTGCTCTCCCTGGTGCTGACCGTTCTGCTTTTTTACAACGGAATTACCGGCCTGGCCTTATTCCTGGGCCTCAGTGTATTGATCTCCTATTCCTTCAAACGGCTGTTCAGCATGTACCGTGACATTGAAGAACGGGCCAACCGCGATCAGCGTACCGGTCTGTTTAACCACAGCTATTTTGAAGCGGCGCTTGAAGAAGAAATGCGCAGATCGCAGACGGGCGGCAGCGCACTCTCCCTGGCCATGATTGATATTGATGATTTCAAGAAATACAACGATCACTTTGGCCATCTTAAGGGGGACGGGCTGATTGTTTTTCTGGCTGAACTGCTGAAGAAGGAAACCGGGTCCACCGATATTATTGTCTCCAGATATGGCGGTGAAGAATTCACCCTGCTTATGCCGGGCTACGATACCGTGACGGCCAAGCAATTCATCGAAAAGCTGCGCAAAACGCTCAACAATTCTATCTTTGAAGGCAGCGAGATCTTCCCGCAAGGCTGTCTAGCTTTCTCCGCAGGCGTAGCCGGATACCGGCCCGATGTCCACTTCAAGTCAGAGCTGGTCGATCATGCCGATCAGGCGCTGTACTATGCCAAAAAACAAGGCAAGAACATGGTCCATGTCTACGGCAACCAGTCTCTCTTGGAGCGTGACATAGATTTCAGCCAGGATGTGCGCGATATTGAACAGCAGCTTAATCTTTTTATGTACAAGGATCTGGAGACCTTCAAGCATTCCAAACGCGTATTCCGCTATGCCATGGACATCAGTGAGCTGCCGGAACTGGACAATCTTACCAAACGGCAGTTCACGCTCGGCGCACTGATCCACGATATCGGCAAGCTGGAGATTCCCTGGGGCATACTTAACAAGAAGGATAAGCTCGCTCCGGAGGAATGGGAGATGGTCAAATGGCATGTCACCTGGGGCAAAGAGATGGCGCTTACCAACGATAAATACAAGGATCTCGCCCCTTATATCGAGTTGCATCACGAACGGTATGACGGCAAAGGGTATCCGTACGGCTTCAAAGGAGAAGAGATTCCCCGGCTATGCCGGATGCTGACCATTATCGACTCGTTCGATGCCATGACCACGGAGCGTCCGTACCAGCCGACCAAATCGTTCGCGGAAGCTATTGTGGAGCTGCGGGCCTGCGCGGGAAGCCAGTTTGACCCGGAGCTGACTGAGCTGTTCATCGGATATATTGAGGCCCGGGAGCTGTGTTCAAGCGATGAGGCCATGTAGGAAGAAACCTGCGGCCCCGCTGCGGGTAAAAGTCCGCCTGTGAGGGAACACCATAGATAGAAGTCCTGCCGTTCTTGTCGTACAAGGGCGGCTTATTTGCGTCCACAGCATTACTAAATTTTGAAAAAAGGATTGCCACCCTATTCAAATTTGAATATAATGAGATTTGCCATTGAATAATGAACGTAAAGGAGTCTGTAAATGCATACTAAAGAAAGCAATCTTAAGCTCGTCGTTGCCGGCCTGCTGCTCGGTATCCTGATGTCTGCCATGGATAATACGATTGTGGCCTCAGCTATGGGCACCATCGTCTCCGATCTCGGGGGACTTGATAAAATCGTCTGGGTAACCTCTGCTTATATGGTCATGGTTATGGCCGGAACCCCCATCTTCGGCAAATTGTCCGATATGTACGGGCGCAAGCGCTTCTTCATCTTCGGACTCATCGTGTTCCTGATCGGCTCCGCCCTGTGCGGAACGGCGGCCAGCATCACACAGCTCAGTATCTACCGGGCGATCCAAGGGATTGGCGGCGGTGCGCTGATGCCGATCGCCTTCACGATTGTATTTGATATTTTCCCGCCGCAAAAAAGAGGCAAGCTCACCGGATTATTCGGTGCTGTCTTCGGGATCTCGAGCGTAATCGGCCCTCTGCTGGGCGCTTATATCACTGATTACGTCGGCTGGAACTGGATTTTCTATATTAATGTGCCGATTGGTATCGTCTCCTTCTTCCTGATTATGACGTCCTACAAGGAATCCGTCTCCCATGCGAAACAGCGGATTGACTGGGGCGGCGCCTTCACATTGGTGGCAGGAATTATCTGCCTGATGTTCGCGCTTGAGCTTGGCGGCAACCAGTATGCCTGGGATTCAGCAACGATTCTCGGACTGTTCGCCGGCTTCACCGTATTCCTGATTGCCTTCATCTTCATTGAGCAGAATGCGGCAGAGCCGGTCATCTCGTTCAACATGTTCCGGGGGCGCCTGTTTGCCACCAGCAGTCTGCTCGGCTTGTTCTACGGCTCGGCGTTTATCGTAGCTACGGTATACATTCCGATCTATGTCCAGGGGGTATACGGCGGCTCCGCCACCAACTCCGGACTGATCCTGATGCCGATGATGATTGGTACGGTAATCGGCAGCCAGTCCGGCGGTCTGCTCACCACCAAGACGAGCTTCCGCAACATCATGCTGCTGTCCGCAGTGTGTTTCGTTGCCGGGATCTTCTCACTCAGCACATTGACACCGGATACTTCCCGTCTGCTGCTGAATGCGTTCATGGCGCTGACCGGCTTCGGGGTAGGGTTCTCCTTCTCCGTACTCAGCATGTCATCCATTCACCATTTCGATATGCGCCAGCGCGGCTCAGCTACCTCCACCAGCACCTTCCTGCGCTCGCTCGGGATGACGCTGGGGATTACCATCTTCGGTATTATCCAGCGCAACAGCTTCACTTCGGAGCTTAGTACGGCCTTCGGAGACGGCGGCCAGGCCTCTTCCTTCGGAGATCCGCGTTCTGCGCTGACCCCTGAGGCCCGTGCACAGATTCCGGCACCGGTGCTGGAGAAGATCACAAATTCACTGTCTACCTCGATCGCACATACCTTCATGTGGGCTATCGTGCCAGCGGTGCTTGCCGTTGTCTTTGTTCTGCTGATGCCTAGAGACCGCCTGAGCATTCAGCCTAAGGAATCCCAACCTGCTCCAGCTTCCGGGCAGAGGTAAGCATCATGTCCATGAAGCTGCTGATTCTGGGGCTGCTGCTGGAACGGGATATGCATCCTTATGAAATTACACTCGTCATGAAGGAACGCACGATGGACCAGATCATTAAGCTGCAGATGGGCTCCTTGTATTATGCTGTCGACAAGCTGGCAGAGGGCGGGCATATTGAAGCTGTAGAGGTCATCCACAGCGCAGACCGGCCGGATAAAACGATCTACCGGATTACGGATAAAGGCAAGGAATTAATGGAACAGCTCATTCTGCAGCAGATCAAGAAGAACGATCCCCTGTATCATCCGCTGTACATGGCCTTGGCACTCTCGCGCTATATTGACCAGGAGAAGGTAGAGAAGCTGCTGGAGGAACGCATCCGCGAAGCGGAGCACCAGGTTAACTTCGCCTACCAGGTATACGAGGAGCATATCTCCGTTGTGCCCCGCTCGGCGCTGCATCTGATGTACGGCCGGTATGAGCATAGCCTGACAGAGCTGAAATGGCTGAAGCGGCTCTATGAGGATGTGGCCGCCCGCAGGCTGAGTGACAAAGGCAGCCCGATCATTCCGTAATAAATATAGAATTTCAGGAGGATTGTTCCGCCGCCGTTACAGGCAGCCGGGGCAGTCCTCCTTTTCATTTCCAAAGCCTGTTCACACCGGAACCTGCGGTTTATTACAAGTCCCTGTGTTTAATAAGCCCGTATTGTGTTTATTAGGGAGCAAACTGCCGGCAAGGCTCAGGAGGATTCTCTAGCACATTCCCCATCCTTGCCCTGCAAATATTCCGAAAGGGAAGTGAACTTAAGATGAGCCATAGTGACGACAAGAAGCCGATAAGAGACGAACGTGACCATCCCGAGCAATACCCCACGGACAAGCCAAGCTTATTCGACCTTGACGAAAGCGAACAGAATGTAGATCCGATTCCGGTTGAGGATCTGACCCTCGAGAAGCAGGAGGAGAAGGATAAGGAAGGCACGAAACACCGCTCCTCCAGTGACAAAAAATACCATACCGGATTCTAAAAGTTATAGCTTATAGCTGTACGTCAGCTCACGCGGAGAGAAGCTTCCTTAAGGAGCGGACTTCACTACAAATGGAAAGGTTATGCCATCCGTATTTGTTATGCGGATAGCATAACCTTTTTTCGTTCTCAATAAAGAACATTCGTGAAAAACAGCGATAAGTCAAGTAAACTAAAGATAATTAGATGTATTCGTGCTTTATTGCGAACAATTCGCTGAAATTGACATTTTTCTTTTCATGGGTCCGCAGTGTATGATTTCATTACGAAAACGTTCTTAATAAAGAACGAATATAACGAATATTAATCAGTAAGCCATGAGAGGGGGGCCTACCTTTGTACCCCAGATCCGCCAAACGGCGTAAACGGAAATACACGAAACTCGGTCTTCGGATCCTGCAATCCGGTATGGCTGTATCTGTCCTTATAATGTATACATCCAATCAGATTGGCAGTACTTACGGAGAGTACAACACTTCGCAGGAACAGATCACCTCTATCGGGCTCTGCTCCGTATTCCCGGGTCAGATTGAACAGCTGCTGTCAGAGTTCAGCGGACATGTCCGAACAATTATCGAACTGAAATCCTCTCTTGGCAGCCACATTCCGAGCGGAAACTATACCACTCCCCCGATCTCTGAAGAACTGTCAGCGGAGGAACTGGATCAGGTCTCCAGTGAGATCTCAGAACAAATCCGGCTGGCAAGCGATACAGTTAACGCACTGGATACACAGCTGAGCTTCAATGCAGGTATCTGGCAGCAAATTCTGCAGGAAATTGGCAGTGCAGCAGCCATTCTGCATCAACTCGGAGGATATATGGTAAATCTCGAACCTAATTGCCTGGAAATCCGTGACGCCCAGTTCTTCGAACAGCTACAGGAAGGTCTCCATCAAAGCGGGGTGCTGTCGGAATCCCTGACGGATACATTAACGGGCATTGTGCATTATCTGAATACGATTCATGATTTAGGCGGCTCGCTGCCGACCGGTAATCCTGACCGGGTACTTCTCCGGCAAGAAAGCTTCGGCTTCCCTGCCGAGGAACCGATTTTCTCATTCATGGCCAGAGCCTACAATGCAGACCCCAATGTATCATCCGCCTTACAGTCAAGCTACGATCAGTTAAGTGCAGAATTAACAGCCTCCAGAGACAACCTATCGTCCACAATCACCACGCTGCAGGAACAGCAGGTACACATTGCTGAAGCGAAGGCGGCGCTGGAGGAGAAAGCCAAGGCTGAAGAAGCGGAACGGCTCGCGCTGGAGAAGCAAAAGCAGGAAGAAGCCGAAGCTCTGAAACTGGAGCAGGAAGACACTAAGAATAATCCGCCCGCAACCAGCATTCCTGGAGAAGATAAGACCATCGAAGAACCTGCTATAGAAGCTCCTGAGGGTGAAAAGCCGGCTCCTGCACCCTCACCGGATGCAGAGGTTACTGCTCCGCCTGCCACACCGGCACCGGAATCCCCTCTTCCGGAGGCGACTCCAGCGGCAGAACCAACTGCGGAGCTCCCGGATAGCGGTACAGATACCGCGCAGCCAACAGCTACAGCTACAGCTACAGCTATACCTACAGCTACACCTGCTCCACAATCTGATATCAGCAAAGGCGGGGAATAATATGCGCATCAAAAAGATAATCAGCACCACATTGTCCACACTGATATTTATGATTTTCCTGGTGCTGGTAACAGCAGTAGTCATCTCTAAAGCTTCCGGAGGCGAACCTTCCTTCTTTGGCTATCAGATCAAGACGGTGTTATCCGGTTCCATGGAGCCGGGCATCCAGACCGGATCTATTGTAGCGATTAAGCCGGGCGGGGATATGACCCGTTTTCAAAAAGGCGATGTGATTACATTCATGAATCCCGATAACCTCCTGATTACACACCGTGTGGTCGATGCTTCAATAAACAGTGCCATAGGCGAGGCCAGCTATACCACCAAAGGGGACAATAACGATGCAGCCGATACCTCAGCGGTCAGCTCGACAAATGTGGTAGGCCAATATACCGGCGTCACCGTCCCTTATGTAGGATATGCCATGAATTTCGCAGTCTCCAAAGCCGGAAGTGTAATGCTGATGATTATCCCCGGGCTGCTCCTGCTGCTCTACGCACTGTATTCCTCCTGGAAAGCCGTTGCGGCACTGGAGAAGAAGAATGCAGGGCCAGCGGTGACCGGCGGAACGGATACCCTTCCAGACATTGTGCAATAAACTTGATTGTCCTCTCCCGTTTACGAAACGCGGAGCAACAATAAATTTTCCCGGAAGACAGGCAAAGACAAAAAAAGAACGATGAGAAAGGGATGAACAAATGAACGTTAAAAAAACATTAGGTCTCGGCGTTGTATCGGCAGCACTCGGATTAACCCTGGTCGGCGGAGGAACCTTCGCTTACTTCAGCAGCACTTCCACCACTGCAGCTTCTTTTAACAACGGAACTTTATTACTGAATTCGGACCCCTCCGTTATTGTCAATCTCACCAATCTTAAGCCGGGAGATACAATCAAAAGAGACTTTAAATTGAAAAATGACGGGACCCTCAATATTCCCAAAGTTGTTCTGCGCACCTCATCTGTCATTACAGATGCCCTGGGGGATAACAGCTCCCATAATCTCAAAGACGATATTATTGTAACCTTCCTTATTAACAAGGATAAAGTAACTTCGCCTGTCCTGGTTATTTCACTGGCCGACCTTGAGCAGCAAAGTCCGGATCTTGTAGCTAAGGGAATTCTCGGCGGAATCTTTGGTGTAGAGAATGGGGGCATCAAGGCAGGCACCTCAGATAAGCTGAGCGTACAGTTTGCCTTCAAGGAAACCTTCCAGCCGCAAAACTACTATCAAGGCGATACGCTGGCCCTTACCCTGAACTTCGATGCCAATCAGGAAAAAGGCGCCCTCAAATAATCTGCCCTGTCACGCATTCCTGTTCTCTGATCTTTAAAAAACATAATATACTCGAGGAGGAAATTAATTATGGGTATCAAAAAAACATTGGGTCTTGGCGTAGCATCGGCAGCACTGGGATTGTCTTTAATCGGAGGGGGCACCTTCGCTTACTTCAGCTCCACAGCAACCAGCACGGCAACCTTCGCGGCAGGTACGCTGAAGCTCGGCTCTTCCTTCAATACACCTGTTGCCCTGACCAATCTGAAACCGGGTGATTACACCGTACGCACGTTCACCTTGTCCAATGACGGCACTCTGGATATCAAGCTCCTCACGTTGGCTACCAGCTACACCGTAACTGATGCGAAGGGAGATAATGCCGGCCAGGATCTTGGAGATCACTTCAAAATCAAACTTCTCGACAGTTCTTACACCAGCGGGCCGCTTACCGGCCATGTGCTGTCCGAAATCTCCTTGAAGGATCTGAAGAACACATCCAGCTATGATCTCGTAACGGCGGGTGTACTGCCGGGAGGCATCGCCGCTACCCAAACCAAAACCTTCAAGATTGCTTTCGAATTCGTTGACAATACACAGGATCAGAATATCTTCCAGGGTGACGGCTTGGCGCTGAACTGGACATTCAATGCTACGCAAGGTTTGGGAGAAGCCAAATAAGGCTATTAAACTATATACACAAAACGGCATATCCTCCCTCATCCGGGCTGGATATGCCGTTTTGTCTCTCCACTGCCGCCAGCTTCCGTCAGGAACAATGATTTTTGTCGGTTTTGCGAATTTTTGTTATACTGATAACAAAAAGTACGGAGGGCGTTGTAATCGTGTCAGATAACATGGGAAGCCGCATCCATAGGCTCCGTCTGGAGAAGGGTTATTCTTTATCCGAGCTTGCGGATAAGGCTGACGTGGCGAAATCATACTTAAGTAATGTTGAGCGGAATATCCAATCCAACCCCTCCATTCAATTTATCGAAAAAATCGCCGATGCACTTCAAGTATCCATTCACGTATTACTGTATGGCGGAGTTGCAGAAACTGCAGAACCGGTTCTTGATGGAGAATGGTTCAGGCTGGTACAGGATGCGATGGCCTCTGGTATAAGCAAACGTGAATTCAAGGAGTTTCTTGATTATCAGAAATGGCGGCTGGAGCAGAAGGATAACTGAAATACCCCCACAAAGTGAGGCAGCAGCTTCGATGATTACTCAGGTACTTTGATGGGACCCCGAAACAACATGTAAATTCCAACAGAAGAGGGCACAGCGTGTACACCGCTGTGCCCTCTTCTGTATGTATCCGTACAATGCTGAATGCCCTACATCGCCTGGAGTGCTTTTTCACTAAAAAAACGCCGAATCTCGTCCGCCTGGATGCCAGCCTGCTTAGCAGACATTAGCAAATGCACCCATTCTAAATCCAGATCAACTGCCTGCAGTTCGTCATTCCCCTGGTTGGACTTATCCAAGAAATCTCCTCCTAGAATTTTCGCGTCCCCAGGCAGTCCGGCCATCATAGTATTTCTACTTTAGATCCGAGACTTTGTGCCCCTGTCTTTCGGCAGGTTTACCCTTTACTGGACCCTTTACATGAAAGGATCTGAAAGAATCGATGAAACCGTTCTCCGCAATAACATTATACAAGATCTTACATGAAAAGTGTGTCGTTTTCTGGGATTTTTTTATGTTAAATCGTGAGGACCCTTAGCTAAAATTGCCAATGGCTTGTATAAATAATTCCAATTCATCTTCAATCGGTCCAAATTAGTTTAAATATACTAAATAGATTTAATCCTATAACACAATATAGAAGTAATTACCCATTTCTATGATATACAACCACCTAAATCCTTAATTTTTTTATTAACTCCAAAGATATTTTGTTCCTCCGGCCTCACCCGGATAATTTATGATTGTTCTGTATGAATTCCCTGCTGAATCATACCGTTTTGCGAACGGATTGCACGAAAGTATGAATTGATTACCCTGCCGGAAAGTAGCACAATAAGATGAGAATGAAACCGCAAACATCGCAGCTCCGCTAAGCGGTGTTCCTATATACCGCATGTGGAGTTTATCCGTTAGGAGGACCTACTCATGGCCATCAAAGAGCCCTATAACGAATCTGTCTGGAGCAAGTATTACGGTCCCAATCTGGGCTACATTCAGGAGAAATACGAGCAGTTTGTCAAGGACCCTTCTTCCGTAGAGCATCATTACCGCGATCTGTTCACAGTATCCGGCCCGCCTCCCCTGGCTCCGGATGCCGTCAAGACGCCTCCCCCCGCCATCTCGGGAGATACGGAGTGGCTCAAGAAAGCTGTTAAAGCTTCCAAGCTAATGGCTAACATTCGAATATACGGCCATATGGCTGCCGATATCGATCCGCTGGAGCGGAGCACCAACCCGATGGCGAAATGGCTGGAGATCGAGACCTATGAGCTGACGCGCGAAGATCTGAATGCCCTGCCGGCTTCGCTGATCTGGGAGAATGCCCCTGAGGGCGTGCATACCGCTATGGATGCCGTTCACAGAATGCGCCAGGCCTACACACAGACCATCGCCTATGAATTCGGGCATGTGCATGACGAGCGTGAGCTGCGCTGGCTCAACAGCCAGGCGGAATCCACGACGTCGCCTGCTCCACTGAACCATGCGGAACGCAAAGAGCTGCTGAAACGCCTGATTCAGGTAGAACAGTTCGAGACCTTCCTGCACAAGACCTTCGTCGGCCAGAAGCGCTTCAGCCTGGAAGGCAATGATGCGCTCGTACCTATGCTGGATGAAATTGTCCGCGCTGCCGCACATGACGGCGCTGAGCATATCCTGATGGGTATGGCCCACCGCGGAAGACTTAATGTGCTGGCCCACATTCTGGGCAAACCTTATGATATTATTTTCTCGGAATTCCATCATTCGCCGAACAAGGAGCTCTTCCCGTCCGAAGGCTCTATGGGTGTCACCTATGGCTGGAGCGGTGATGTGAAATACCATCTAGGCGCCGACCGCGCCGTCCGTGAAGGCGAAACCGTGCGTACCCGCATCACGCTTGCCAACAACCCGAGCCATCTCGAGTTCGTGAATCCGGTCGTTGAAGGCTTCACGCGTGCAGCCCAGGAGGAACGGGGGACCCCCGGCCTGCCTAAGCTGAATACGGACAAAGCCATGGCCGTGCTTATGCATGGCGATGCCGCCTTCCCTGGTGAAGGTATTGTTGCGGAAACACTTAATATCGGCAAATTGCAAGGTTATCAGAATGGCGGCACTGTGCATATTATCGTCAATAACCGGATCGGCTTCACCACCGAAAGTGAAGATTCCCGCTCCACGCATTACGCCAGTGATCTGGCGAAGGGCTATGAGATCCCGGTAGTGCATGTCAATGCCGATGACCCCGAAGCCTGTATTGCTGCGGTCCGTATGGCCAGCGCTTACCGCCATTTGTTCAAGAAGGATTTCCTGATTGATCTGATCGGGTACCGCCGCCACGGCCATAATGAGATGGATGATCCGGAAACCACCCAGCCGATGGTATATGGCAAGGTTCGCAACCACCCTACCGTCTACCGCGTTTATGCGGAACGCCTGCAGCGCGAGAAGGTCGTTACAGCCGATGAGGTGAAGAGCATGATTGCCGAGGCCGAGAATGTGCTGCAGCAGGCCTTCGAGCAGATGAAGGAAGGGAAACAGAAGAACGCCGAGTCCAAGACTTCGGTCGTCCTGGATACGGGAACACCGGTGCACCGCCCTACAGCGGTTCCGCTGGCCAGTCTCCAGGAGATTAACCGTGAGCTGCTGAGCGTACCGGCCGGCTTCACGGTCTATCCGAAGCTGGAGCGGATTCTGCAGCGGCGCAAGGATGCGCTGAATGACGGCGAGCGGGTAGACTGGGCGCTGGCTGAAACCCTGGCCTTCGCTACCATTCTGAAGGATGGCACGCCGATCCGCCTCAGCGGACAGGATTCACAGCGCGGCACCTTCGCTCACCGCCACCTTGTCCTGCATGACAGTGAGAGCGGGGAGCTCTTCTCCCCTCTTCACCAGCTTAAGGATTCCCGCGCCTCCTTCGGCGTCTACAACAGCCCGCTGTCAGAAGCCTCTGTACTCGGCTATGAATACGGCTATAATGTGTTCGCGCCGGAGACCTTCGTGCTCTGGGAAGCGCAATACGGTGATTTCTCCAATGCCGCCCAAGTCATTATTGACCAGTTCATCTCCGCCGGACGCGCCAAGTGGACACAGCGCAGCAATCTTGCGATTCTGCTGCCGCATGGATATGAAGGCCAGGGACCGGAACATTCCAGCGGCAGGCTGGAACGTTATCTGCAGCTCTCCGCTGAAGAGAACTGGACCGTAGCGAACCTGACCTGCGCGGCCCAGTATTTCCATCTGCTGCGCCGTCAGGCTGCACTCTGCGGACAGCCCGATGCCCGGCCGCTGGTAATCATGGCACCGAAGAGCCTGATCCGCAATCCGCGCAGCACCTCGGCCGGTGCTGATCTCGCCTCCGGCAGCTTCCAGCCCGTGCTTCCGGAACCGCTGCTCGGCAGCAAGCCTGAAGAGGTCAAGCGCCTGGTGGTATGCAGCGGTAAGGTCGCCATCGACCTGCAGACTGAGCTGGAAGCCGCCCGCGGACAGGACTTCTCCTGGCTGCATATTCTCCGCCTGGAGCAGCTGTATCCGTTCCCTGAACGTGAGCTTGGCGCACATCTCAGTTCGTTCCGTTCCCTGCAGGAAATCGTCTGGGTGCAGGAGGAGCCGAAGAATATGGGCGGCTGGAGCTACGCTGAATCCCGGCTGCGCGCCATTGCCCCGCAGAATGTTACCGTCCAGTATATCGGCCGTCCGGAGCGCTCCAGCCCGGCCAGCGGTTATGCGGATGTGCACAGCTTCGAGCAGCGGCGCATTGTTAGAGAAGCCCTGAAACTTAACGCTCAAGTACAAGCACCTGTACCGTCTTCCTGACAGCAGCAAGGCGGTCTCTCAATAACGTAAACTACTATATTTGGGGAGGTAACGGCCTGTGTCCGAAATTAAAGTACCCGATTTGGGCGAATCCATTTCCGAAGGAACGATCTACAAATGGCTGGTTAAAGAGGGCGACACTGTCGGCCAGGGCGATGTGCTCGCGGAGCTTGAGACCGACAAGGTCAACCTGGAGATCAGTGCGGAGGAGGATGGTGTCATCTCCTCCATCCTGCGCCAGGCGGGCGAGAACGTTGCCGTTGGCGAAGCTATCGGCATTATCGGCAGCGCCGACGGTGCGGCAGTAGCCGGCGGCGGCAAGCCGGAAGCGGCAAGCGTAGCGACGGGCAGCAGCGCCTCTGACGGCGGCAAGCCGGAAGCGGCAAACGCAGCGGCGGGCAGCAGCGCCTCTGACGGCGGTAAGCCGGAAGCGGCAAACGCAGCGGCGGGCAGCAGCGCCTCTGACGGCGGTAAGCCGGAAGCGGCAAGCGCAGCGGCGGGCTCTGCGGCCCTGGCTTCGCCGGGGGCGCGCAAGCTGGCCCGGGAGCGGGGCATCGACCTCGGCGAGGTCAGTGCCCGCGACCCCATCGGCCGGATCGGCCAGGCCGATGTGAACGGCCATGGCGCAGCTGTGCCGGAGGCCGCTGCGCCTGCAGCTCCGGCGGCGGCACGGCCGGAGCCGGTGAAGCCGCCCGCGCCGGCGGGCAAGGCGCCCCGCGCGGAGGACGGCAAAGCGACCGAGCGCAAGCGCATGTCGCGCAGACGGCTGACGATTGCCAGCCGCCTGGTCGAAGCGCAGCAGACGGCAGCGATGCTGACCACCTTCAACGAGGTGGACATGACCGCTATTCTCGACATCCGCAAACGCCGCAAGGATGCCTTCAAAGAGAAGCATGAGGTTGGACTCGGCTTCATGTCCTTCTTCACCAAAGCCGTGATCGGCGCACTCAAGGCTTATCCGCTGCTGAATGCCGAGATCGACGGTGAGGATCTCCTGCTGAAGAAATACTATGACATCGGCATCGCCGTAGCTGCCAAAGAAGGTCTGGTCGTGCCGGTCGTCCGCGATGCCGACCGGCTTAGCTTCCCGGAAATCGAGCGCAAGATTGGCGAGCTCGCCTCCAAAGCGCGCGCCAACACGCTCAGTCTGCCGGAGCTGCAGGGCGGTACCTTCACAATCACCAACGGTGGTGTATTCGGTTCTCTGCTGTCTACGCCGATCCTCAATACGCCGCAGGTCGGCATCCTCGGCATGCATAAGATCCAGCTTCGTCCGATCGCCTTGGATGAAGAGCGCACAGCCAACCGTCCGATGATGTATGTCGCCTTATCGTACGATCACCGGATTGTAGACGGTTCAGAGGCGGTAGGCTTCCTTGTCAAGGTCAAGGAATTACTGGAAGATCCAGAAGCGCTGCTGCTGGAGGGCTAAGCCCTACCTGCGGCGGCATCCTTCATTCCTCATACGTGTGAACACCAAAGGCATCCGGAGAGCGTATTCGCTCTCCGGATGCCTTTTTGGATTTCATTTTGACTGCCCTTTAATACCTAAATTGAATTCAAGCTATTCACTTAAGCTGCTGCCTGCTCAACGATGAATATTTGGACTTCCGGCTGCTGTTCAAGCAAGAGTTGCCCGATTCATCCTTTGCACATGGAGTGCTTATTAAAATCCTGCACTGCACCTCATCCTCGGCATCCTGCCTGTTCCCCAGCATCCGGCAGCAATACCGGTAAACCGGCTGCTGAAAAGCATCAACAATGAACGCAAAGGATTCCTGCTCCCCATGTTGAACCCGGATAATGACCGCCTCTACCTGCCGCATATCCGGCACATTCTCCTGTGACGTTGCCCTCACCTCCTAGATTGTATATCTCTATAACACCTGACTTCTGCAAAAAGTGCCTGCCGGCACAATTTTATTCGAGTAAAAATGGTTTTGCGGGCTTCATCCTATGTAGTCTTACAATCCAATATAATATAACTTTAGCAGATTTACCGAAGGCTGATTTATTGCACCCGACCTCACTTTACCCCACCTAACCCGGCTAGCCCACCTCAAGCAAAATCAAATACACTTCCCACTCCGTCCGGGCTATAATGGATTATTGTCTTCATTTCAGCAGAGAAAGAAGAGATTATACAATGATAATAACCAGTGAAGCAGACATTCTCCAGCGGGTGATGGAAGATGCCTGGATGATGGATATTCTGAAGGCTGCCGGAACTTTGCAATTGCCGGACTGGTGGGTCTGCGCCGGATTTGTGCGGTCCAAGATCTGGGATGTGCAGCATGGTTTTACGGAGAGAACGCCCCTCGCCGATATTGATGTGATCTATTATGACCCCGGCGACCAGCGGGAGGAAGTCGAGAAATCCTGGGAAACCCAGCTGAAGAGCCGTTATCCCGGAATTCCCTGGTCAGTCAAGAATCAGGCCAGGATGCATACCGTCAATAACCTGCCGCCCTATCACTCGTCCACAGACGGCATGTCCAAATTCCCCGAGACGTCAACGGCGCTTGGACTCTCCCTGGACGGGAACGGGGAAGTCATTCTGGCCGCACCTCATGGAATTTCGGATGTCATTCAGCTGGTATTGCGGCCCTCGCCTTACTTCGCCGCCCATCCGCATCTGCTGCCTATTTATGAGAAGCGGATTGCAAGCAAGAACTGGCAGGGCATCTGGAGCGGGCTGCGCAGCCTCCCGGCTGACGGTACCTAGTCCGGGCCGAGACCTCGTACAACCAGCAAAGAGCAACAGGTGCTCCCTGACCAGGGCAGCCTGCTGCTCTTTGTTATAAGACAATGTTATCTGCTTCATATAATTATTCTTCCTCTGCTATCCAGCTGAAATACTCTAGTTTACACCGCCAGATCTATCCCCACCACGCCTACAATCTCTCCGCGGCCATCCTTAATCGCTCTGGAGAGCGTAATGCAGGAACGTTTGGTAATCGCCGAAACATACGGCTGCGAGACGTACTGGCCTTCATTCATGGCCCCGTTCCACCAGTCACGGCGTTTAGCATTCAGAAGTCCTGCCGCAGGCTCGGAGTAAATGAACGTGCCGTCCGTCCGGTTGGACCAGATCGCCTGCACATCCGGAGCCTTACGGATACAGGAAGCAAGGATGCTGCTATGGCTATCCGCATCCGGTGAATACAGCTCCCGCTTAGCTGAGAGCTCCTCCAGCAATACCTGCATTTCCTGCAGCCGTCCCTCGTATCCGTTCATCTCAATCACCCCGCGCACCGCAATTGCATTCACTGATTGCTGCAGGGATTGCGACTCTATGAGCAGGCTGGCGCTGATATTATTCAGCTGTCCAATCTGGGACCGCTGCCGGGTGACCTGCTCCAGCGTCAGGTCCACACCTGCGATGGTCTCGTTGACAATACCCACCGCACCGCTGAGTTCGGCTGTCACCTCATCAATCAGCCTGCTCTGCCGCGCAGCCGCAGCGACTGATTCAGCTACCGCCGTTCCCACCTCTTCTATTCTGTCCGAGATATCGCCGAGACGCCGCTTCACGGTTGCTACTTCATGCACACCGTGCTCAACTGCAGACTGCTCTTTCGTAACCGACTCCAGCACCTGCTGCACTCCGTTATTGATATCGAGCAGCACCTCCGTGGAGCGGTCTACCGAACTCCGGCTCTGGTCGGCTAACTGCCTGATCCGGCTGGCCACTACCGCGAAGCCCCGCCCCTGTTCACCCGCCCGCGCAGCTTCAATAGAAGCATTGAGCGCAAGCAGCGAGGTTTCATTAACAATGCTGACAATCAGCGAGTTTATCTCCTCCACCATAGCAATATGGCCGCTAAGAGTCGTGAATTTATTCAGCATGTCCCCGCTTTGCTCCTGCAGCTCCTCCATGACCTCATCTGTATTCTTCAGCGAATCCACCATTTCAGCCATTCCTGAGCGGGTCGCCTGCATGGTCGCCCCCAGCTTCACGGTCAGCTCCTCTATATGCTCCGTAACCGCCGCTACTCCGCCCATGGTGGCAAAAGCACCCTCAATATTGGCCTTAGCCTCGTTACTGCGCGTCTGCAAATCCACTTCGTATGCATGTGAATAGTCTGCCGTCTGCTGCAGCCCTTCCGTATGGCGGCTAATTTCCTCCAGAGCCCCATGCAGCCGGTCTGAGGTGACAACAATCTCATTGCCGAGCAGCTCCACCTTACCCCGGGATTCCGCCAGCTGCCGGTCCTTTAGGACTCCGCCGTGATAGCTGTCCAGCGCAAGTCCGCCGAGTGCCGCCATTAGCAGCAGATAGATAACCTTATGTATCCAGTACATATCAACCCACAAGCAGTACATTCCTATAAGCAGCAGCAAAACAACGGCTAGAACGGCCTTCCACCGGCGAATCCCCATCATCAACGCTCACTCCACTCCATCATGTTATGTATTCTAACATTATATCAGCAGAGTCAAATTAAGGAAACCACTTCTATACCCATCACCCACTAACGGCGTGTATAAAGAACAAACGGGATGCGGCGTGGGCCAGGGCGTTGAACACGTGGCATGGACGCCAGGGCGTTGAACACGTGGCGTGGACGCCGCATGGAATTCCGCAGTAGGTATCCGTTCCACTCCACTCCGCCCGCACCTGCCACAACAAGTGGATAAACGTATCTTAATTTGCCCGTTTCTTACGAATGAACGAAAGCAAGTGGATTAACAGCACCTATTTATGTTAGTTTTCGCTACTTTGGCTGAATTCGGATAATTTAAGTGTTCTTTATCCAACTATTGGTTTTACAGCACCTTTTCGCTCATCAGCAAGTGGAGGAAATCCATCTATTTCTGCTCCCCCTATCTTTCAGGCGGACTAGCTCCAACTTTTTCCACTCCCGCATATCCTCCAGACTCGACAAACCGATAAAACAATTGAAAACGAGGAGCATTGGCTACGGGTGGGTGGGTGGGTGGGTGGGTGGGTGGGTGGGTGGGTGGGTGGGTGGGTGGGTGGGTGGGTGGGTGGGTGGGTGGGTGGGTGGGTGGGTGGGGCGGCTAGGGAAGCCAGGGAAGGTTCAGAATCTAACATATAACCTCCCAAAAAAAGGACAGCCGTGTACACCGCAGCTTCTGCGTGTAAGGCTGTCCTTCGGGCATCCACCTGGGCGGTTCTACAGAACTGCCGGTTGTACGTTTCCCTCTTGTTTAATCTTAGCCATCATTCCCCGGGCGATCCATACTCCGGCCGCTCCGGCCTGTGCAAGGCCGCGGGTAATGCCTGCACCGTCGCCTCCGCAGTAGAGCCCGGAGATCTCGGTCTCGAATTGCTCTGTCAGCTTAGGCCGGGCAGAATAGAACTTCGCCTCAACTCCGTAGAACAGCGTATGCTCGGAGGCAATACCCGGTGTAACCTTCTCCAGCGCCTCGACCATCTCAATCAGGCTCTTCATCGTGATGTACGGCAGGACCAGACCCAGATCACCAGGCACCGCTTCCTTCAGCGTGGGCTCAAGGAACCCTTCCTTGATCCGTGTCTCCGTAGAACGGCGGCCGCGCAGGATATCGCCATACTTCTGCACGATCACACCGCCGCTGGACAGATCATTGGCCCGCTTACAGATTTCCCGGGCATATTCATTCGGTTTATCAAACGGCTCGGTGAAGGTATGGGAGACCAGGAGAGCAAAGTTGGTGTTCTTGGAACCTAACGCCGGGTCCTTGTAGGAGTGTCCGTTCGCTGCCATCACTCCGCTGTGATTCTCCACGACAACATGTCCTGAAGGATTGCTGCAGAAGGTGCGGACCCGTGTCCCCACAGATGTATTGAAGATGAATTTCCCCTCATAGAGATGTTCGTTAATCTCTCGCATCACCACATCAGAGGTTTCCACGCGCACCCCTACATCCACCTGATTATTATACATTTTGAGCCGGCGTTTCTTCAGCACCGCGGTCAGCCAGGCAGATCCGTCACGTCCCGGAGCAATCATTACCTGATCCGCTTCATGGCTCTCACCATTCTTCAAGGTAATGCCCGTAATGCGATGTGCACCGTTCTCCTTGACGGTAACAATATCTTCTACCTCAGTCTTATACAGCATATCAATGCGCGTCTTCAAATATTCGTATATGGATTTCAGGATTTCCAGATTCTGTTCTGTTCCTAGATGGCGGACCTGCGCACGCAGCAGCTTAAGCCCTGCCGCATACCCCCGCTGCTCAATCCCGCGGATGCTCTCGGTAGTCGGATCGGTAATAACCGGCGTGGCCCCGTGCTCCAGGTTGATGCCGTCAACATACTCAATCAGCTCCATCACCCTGGAAGGAGGCAGATAATCGGTCATCCAGCCGCCGAACTCGGTCGTGATGTTGAATTTGCCGTCACTGTACGCACCTGCACCGCCAAAGCCTGCAGTAATCGAACAGGCCGGCAGACATCCGGCGAATTCCTTACGGCCCGAAGCCGGAGGGCAGAGCTTGATTTTCTCCTCCAGAATCGGGCAATTCCGGCGGTAGATATCATGGCCCTTGTCCACCAGCAGGATCTTCAGCTCCGGTGCTTTAAGTGTCAATTCATAGCAGGCGAATATTCCGGCCGGACCGGCTCCAACAACAATCACATCATATTTACTCATAGGTTCTCTGTTCCTCCCAGGATGAAACGGCTGCCCTCAGTGGATAAGGGCTGCTCTGTTTCTGCGATAAATATAAATTCACTTACGCAAACAGCACAAAAATCCCGACCTCTTCATAGGTATGCAAAATGCACCCTATTCGTAGCCAGGAATTTACGGTTCCCTGTAGAAACCCCCAAACCTTATCATTGAGGATATACGAACAGCTTAGCTCATTATTGTGAGCCAATTGGAATTCTACAGAAATTATGCGAATGTGTCAAGGATATATCGTATTAATAATTCGTGTTTGTATCATTATATCAGCATGAATAGCTATAAATACCTAGTATTAATCACCAAAACACGAACAATGATCGCAGAATCGGATTAGGGAGGAAAATCGGGATAATTGTCGAATATATAAGTATATTGCCACTGGAAAAGAGGAACATCTTATGCACATCCCACCGCCAACTCCTCGCCAAATGTACTGGAACCGCGTCCTCCTCAACACCTTTTGGATGGTCCTGTTTGTTTATCTGGCAAGCCAGCTATTTGTTGCCTTATCCATGTGGGGCCACCGGCCTGAGCTCTCCGGCGGGCAATATTTCATTAACCACATAGTGATCCCCGACTCCATACTGCTCGTCTTGCTTCTGATTCTCGAGGTTGTACATAAATGGAAACCGCTGATGTCCGAGTTCTCAATTATTGTCACCAGTCATCTGTACGGCATTCTGATAATCATGAATCTGAGCACGGAGTTTCATGTGAAGCCGCTCATTATGCTGCTTCCGCTTCTGGTATCCATGATCTATCTGAAGGACAATTATCTGAAGGCTTCCTCGGTTATTTGCCTGATCTATATCATTATGCTGTTCCTCAACACAGCTACCTATGACTATACCCTGCGTATCCAGAACATTATTATCACCCTTATCTTCGCAGGAACTTCACTGGCCGGATTCGGCGTCATTGCACGGGGACGGGATCTTATGCAGTCACTGGAGAATTCGGTGAAATCGGAGCAGGAGCTGCGCATTCAGAATATTATTATGGACAGGCTGTCCAAGATTGACCCCTTGACCGACTTGTACAATCACAAGACCTTTCATGAATATCTGGGCTGGCTGATTGAGCATCAGCAGAGCAACCCTTTTCCCCTGCAGCTGGCGGTCCTGGATATCGACAATTTCAAAAAAGTAAATGACCAGTATGGCCACTGGGTTGGCGATATTGTACTGAAGCAGGTAGCTGCAGTCATGCTGCAGCATATCGGATCGGATGACTTCGCAGCCCGGTACGGCGGTGAAGAGTTCGTTATCATTCTGACCGCCAAGCCGCTGGAGGATTCCGTGCGGGTTATGGACAAGATCCTAACCGGAATTGCCGGCCTGCTAATCAATGAAATGGAGAATAGATCGGTTACTGTCAGCATCGGCATGCATGATTATAATGGAACCGATTCGAAGAGCTCCACTTTTCAGCAGGCAGACGATGCCCTGTATGAAGCCAAAAAAACAGGCAAGAACAAAATCGTCATCTTCTAGCTGCGAATAAACATTTACTAGTTCAAAAAAGCGGGTCCACAGGCATATTATCCATGCCCGGGACCCGCTTTTACTATGTAATCTATAGCCCTAATTCAGATGATCTACTTCATAACGCTTCTGCGGCACGAGCAGTTCAATTACTTCGCGCTGCGGCACCGGCCGGCTGATCAGGTAGCCCTGAACCTTGTCGCAGTTCGCTTCCTTGAGGAAGGCCAGCTGGCTGGCATCCTCCACGCCCTCGGCCACAACATCCAGGCCCATTTTATGGCCCAGAATGATGATCGTCTGGACGAAGGACTGGCTATAGGCTTTATCCGCAAGGGAATCAATGAAAATTTTGTCCATTTTGAGTGTCGAGATCGGCAGCTGCTGAAGATAGCTTAAGGAGGAATACCCCGTTCCGAAATCATCCAACGCAATCCGGATACCGCGCGACTTCAGGAATTCCAGCTTGCTGACGGTGCTCTCGAACGATTCCATGAATATGGATTCCGTAATCTCCAGCTCCAGACTGCTCGGCTCAACACCGCTCTCTTCCAGACTATCCAGCACAATCTCCACGAAATCATCCTGCAGCAGCTGAATAATGGAGATATTCACTGATATTTTATAAGAGATTCCGGTAAGCTGGTGGATGCTGTTCATGAATTTGCAGGCCTCCCGCAGCACCCATTCCCCGATATAAATAATCAGTCTGGAATCCTCGGCAATCTTGATGAAGGAGAGCGGGGAGACAAAACCGAGCACCGGACTGTTCCAGCGGATCAAAGCCTCGAATCCCGAGATCAGTCCCGTCTCAATCTGCACCTGCGGCTGATAATGCAGCTCAAATTCATTATTGTTCATGGCACTCCGCAGATGCTTCTCAATGTTCATCCGTTCATTAAATGCCGTATGCATCGATTTATCATAAACCACATAGGTGCTTTTCCCTTCTTCTTTGGCCCGGTACATCGCTACGTCAGCATTCTTCAGAATCTCCTCTGTCGTCTCCCCGTCTTCCGGGTAGAAGGAGATCCCGATGCTACAGGAGACGTACAGGTTGCTCTCGCCGATGAGGAAGGATTTGCGGAAGGAGCGCATAATGTCCTCGGCCAAATTCAGCACATCCACGCGGCTCTCTATGTCTTTGAGAAACACTACAAATTCGTCGCCGCCGAGCCGGGAGAGCATGTCCCCTTCCCGGACTACCGACTGCAGGCGCTCGCTGGCCTTGCGGATCAGAACATCGCCGGATTTATGTCCTAGCGTATCGTTAATATACTTGAAGTTGTCCGTGTCCACGAACAGCAGCGCCGCTCTCCCCCCCGGCCGGCGGAAATAATTCTCCATCGTCTCCAGCAGACAGATCCGGTTCGGCAGATTGCTGAGCGAATCCACATAAGCCAGGCGATGCATATTCTTCTGATTTTCCAGCAGCATCTCATATTGCCCTACAAGCTCCTGCTGCGTAGCCGTAAGCTGCTCATAGGTCGCTTCAAGCTCCTGATAGCTGTTATTCAGACTGAACTCCGCCTGCTTCCGCTTGCTGATATCAATCAGCGAGCCCAGGAACAGTACGATTTGGTCTCTGGGGTCCACAATCGCCTTCCCCCTAACCTCAAACCAGACATAAACGTCATCTTTGGTCTTCATCCGGTACTCGGTTTCGTAGATCGGAGTCAGCCCGGTAAGATGCTCCTGTCTGGCTTTGCGTGCAGATTCCTGATCATCCGGATGAATGATGCTGAGCACACCGCCTTCGAAGGCGTTGATCTCTTCCTCAGAGTAGCCCATGACCTCATACCAGCGGTCCGAGAGCTTGTAGAAGCCGCTATCCCAGTCGAGCTCCCACATATAGGCACCTGAGCCTTCGGAGGCCAGACGGAAACGCCGTTCACTGACGCCCAGCCGGTTGAACTGGTCCTGCAGCTCAACCTCCGTTGCCGCAAGCTCCTCATAGGTAGATTCCAGTTCCTCGTAACTGAGCTGCAGCTTAAGCTCGTTCTGTTTGCGTTCATCGATATCAAGCCCGACCAGGACAAATATATCCTCCGCCTGATCATCCATCCCCTTGATCAGGGTAGTGCGGATGGAGAAATAATGCGCAACCGGAGAATGCTCCGGAAGCTTCACCTCCACATTAGTCACATAATCGAGATAGACCGCTTTGGTAAGGAGATCCCTCAGCACTGCCGCTCCACCCTCAAGACCAGGCAGGTCATCGATACTCACACCGAGCACATCCTTCTCTGAAAGCCCGGTCATTTTCTCAGCATATTGATTGAAGCGCACGCTCCGCTTGTCCCCATGAACCGCCCATATGATCATCCCGGTATTCTCGATCACATCCTCGAAGAATTCCTGTTCGGAGTGGATCGTCCGGCGCAGACGCCGGATATAGATCCGGAGCAGCACAGAACCAAATACCAGCAGAACAACCCCTATGGCCACTCCTGATATAATTCTATTACGGATCATGGACTGATGATAATCCGAGTGAGCGAAGAAATATTGTTGATACAGCTCCTCGAATGCCCCGGAGCGTTCCAGGCGCTCCAGTCTGGCATTCACATAAGACACCAGCTCCGGCTTGGTCTTGCTGATGCCATAAGCGACATCCTGAGGATAAAGATTGTTCATTTTGCGGATAATCGTTCCGGTCAGCCCCTGTTCAACAATCAGATAATCCACCACCCCCTGATTCTCGAACAGCAGATCAATCTCGCCTTTGCGCAGAGCCTCCACTGCTTCAGGTACGGTCGCATATTCTATGTATTGTGAGGATGGGATTCCCACACTATTCTGCAGAACAGTTTCCGAATACTGTTCCTTGCCTACACCGATTCTGTAATTTTTCAACGTGCTCAGCTTCACTTCTTCACTAAGCTCCTGGCGGGAATAGACGGAAATGTAGCTCCTTAGCACAGGTCTTGAGAACAAGGTATCCTGCTTTCTCGCCTCGGTTATGGCCATGAGTCCGGTCGTGTCGATCTTGCCCTCGGTCAGCAGGCTGTATGTACTTTCCCATTCCCCGGTGCTGTATAGAAGAAGGTAATCCTTTTTCTCAAAAATCATACTCGTCAGATCAATATCAAAACCTGTCAGATATCCGTTCTGTATGTACTTGTAGGGGGGGTATTCCAGTTCTGCCTGGTACTTAATATCCTGTCTTTTGGCGTGAGCGGCAGCGGGGGGTGTAATCATGAGCACGATGCCAATTAGAAGCAAGAGTTTACACCGCTTCATCGCAATTCTCCTTTGTCCCATAAAAATCGGCTAAACGCATTTATATGAAGCTGTATTCGACAAAAAATGGTAAGGTTCCTGCTAGTTATGCTTCAGTTCTGATAAAATGTGCAAATTCTGCAGAAACGTTGATTTATTGTCGAAGAAGCTCGCGGAAGCGGCTTTGTCGCCCCTTTTAAGGACGGTATTGTTTCAACGGGAATTTTAAAATAAGAAACTTTATATTTGTATTGCTTTTTGGGAGCAAAATGTGGATAATAACAATAACGGTTGATAATGATTATCATTATTGAATATCTATTATTCGTTACTTTACTATATCTGAGTTAAAAGGAGACTGAACACCCATGAACGCAGCCACCACCCGGACCGCATTACAGGTTGACGATTACCTGGATCTGCTCAATCTTGCTGTAAAAGTCGGAGATATGAAATGGCAAAAAGAGATCAAGTCCAGATTGCAGTATATCCTCTGTCTGCAAACCCGGTAGATAATTCCACACACAACTATAGAAGAATATATATGGCCGCATTTCCGTTACGGGAATGCGGCTTTTTTTGCGGTACACGAGGGCTAATTCCGGGACGGCTGCATCTGAGGTCTCCGGAATGTTTAATGATATAATGATTAGCATAATATAACGAACAACAGCCCATAGATCGGAGTGTGCAGAATTGAGAAAAATTTTCGCCTTGGTCTTACTATTATCCTTGCTCCGGATCCCCGGCGTCTATGCTGCGGATATTCCTGTACAGCAGGGAGTTGTTACTGATGAAGCCGGCTTACTTACTGCGCAGGAAGCAGAAGCTATCACCCGGATGGCCGCAACGGACCGCTATACTCTCTATATCCTGACTATAGACTCATTAGACGGCGCGGACCCAGCCAGTTATGCAGATAAGGTATACGATACCTGGAAGCTGAAGACCCGGGATATCCTGCTTCTGATCGCTTACGGAGACCAGCAAACGGAGATTAACTTCGATAATCCGCAGCTGCAGAACTCACTCAATGCCTGGTCACAGAACCTCGGCGGCGCTTCAGGCAGCGCGGCAATCACTAAGCTGCTGGAGACTTACTTCAATCCTTATGCCAGAGACGGCGATTTCGCCGGAGGAATCAGCGCTGTTATTAAGGAGCTTCAGGCTGTGGACAGCGGGCAGGGCAGTGCTGCCGGAGGAACTGCTGGAGGTGGTACAGGTGGTACTGCGGGTGGCGGATCAGGCGGCAGCGGCGGGACAGCCGGAAGCAGCGGATCGGGCACGGCCGAAACCGCCAGGGGCGGACTATCCTTCATATCACTCGCCGCTATTGTAGCCGGGGCCGCATTACTGGTGTTCCTGCTGTACGTGCTGATTACAGGAATGCGCCGCCGCAGCGGGCTTGCCAGGCAGCAGGAACTATTATCTGACCTGCTGGTACGGGCGAATCGCGCCCTCGAATCCCTTCAGCCCTTCCAGGGAATCGTGCAGGGCAAGACCGGAGAACTGGTCGAGGGCATATCGAAGCGCCTGACCTCGCAGCTGGTCGAGATCTCAGCGCTGCAGCAGACAAGCGGGCAAGGCGCCCTGCCGCCCTTCTACCGCCTGTCCGCCCTCAAAGCTGCAACAGAACAGCTTCAGCAGACGGAAAGTAATTTCCGCGCCTCGCTTGAAGAGGAAGAGAAGAATATTGCTGTCATCAGCGATGCCGACCGGAACGTCAAGCAGCAGATCACTGAATTGAAGCAGGATGCGCCAGAGCTTGACGGACAATTGCAGCAAGCGGCCCAAGCGACCGGCTATCCGCTGCAGGAAATCGCCGAGGACCTGGAGGCGCTGGCCGCACAAACCGCCAAAGCTGACCAGCTGGAGCTGTTTGACCCGATTGCCGCACAGGATATTACTGAAGAGGCGCAGGAGCGCCAGGAGCAAATTGAGCGGGACCTGCAGGATGTAGATGCTTTTGACGATAAGCTGAAGGCATTCCCCGGGGTTCTGGCCGCTGCCCGCAGCCGCATTTCCGGGCTGATTGAGCAGAACTCCCTGCACAATATGAAGGTTAAGCCCTATGACAGTCTGGAGCAGGCTTCGGCTGCCGCCGGGTCCCTGGAGGCGCCTCTGCGCAGCGGCGACATGGATGAGGTGCGGCGGATCGGTGCCGCGCTGGACGCGCTGCTGGCTGAAGCCGTCGCCATGACGGAGCGCCAGGCCATGATCCGGCAGAGCAACCGCGCAGATCTGGAGACGGTGCGCAGCAAATGGGGCAGCTTGACCCAGCGGCGCAATGAGCTGCAGGGCAAGCTCACTGAGGCGAGGAACCAGTTCGCCCGCCAGCATCTGGACAGTCTGGAGAAGACGCTTGAGGAGACAGGTGCCGCCCTGCGGCAAGGCGCAGGCGAAGTGCCGCAGCTTGAGACCTGGACCAGCGATGCACGCGGTGAATATGAGAATGCGCGCAGCGGACTTGACCGGCTGCTAACGCTGCAGGACGAGACTGAAGGCAAATTCAGCAGTATCGACAGCAGTCTGAGCTCTCTGTACGAACGTCTGGACAGCCTGAGAAGGCTGTTCACGGAAGGACAGAGCCGGGTCGATGCGGCACAGAGTCTGCTGCATAGCAGAGGTATTGCTGCACAGAGCCGCTTCCAGCTGTCCCTGCTGCCGGAGTATGCCGAGCTGGAGCAGCGCCTGTCCGCCCGTCCATACAATCTGGATGAACTGGAGAGTACAGGTCGTTCTTACGCATCGCAGATTTCCAGCTTCGTGGAAGAAGCGAACCGGCTTGTCCGCCAGAAGGAAGAGGCAGAGCGGGCGGCCCGCCTGGCAATGATCCGGGAACAGCAGCGCAGAGAACAGGCCCGCAAGCGGATGTCCTCCGGGCCGCCCTCCTCGGGCGGATTCGGCGGCGGACGTTCCTCCGGCGGCTCCTCCTGGGGCGGCGGAGGCCGGTCGTCGGGCGGCTCTTCCTGGGGCGGCGGCAAGTCCGGCAGGAATTCTTCCGGCGGCTCCAAGTGGTAGACGGCGGATTGCCGGAAGCGGTATAGACATATTTAAGACGGCTTCAGCCAGGGTTTGGCTGAAGCCGTCTTTTTCTGAAGAACCTGTATAAGTCTCGGGGGTGGCTAATGCTTAGAATGTAAGATGTGTTATACAGGCTGCTGCAGCTGCATATGGGCAATGAACTCCATGAACACAGGGGATAGCCGCTGCTCCTTGCGGTAGATAAGCTGAATATAGAACGGATCCAGCTGCCCGGCCAGGGGAATTCCGGTTAATGCGCCGGTGCGCAGCTCCTCTTCCACCGCATACCGCGGCAGAAAGGCCGTCCCCCAGCTGTGCTTCACCGCCTGCTTGATCCCCTCGAGATTCCCAAACTCCATATCTACACGCGCAGTTATACCGGATTCCCTGAGCACATGCAGCAGCTGCTTCCGATAAGTGCAGGTACTCTCTGTCAGCACCAGCGGTTCCCCCTCCAGACGCTCCGGGGTAACCGCCCTTTCCGCTGCCATGGGATGCTCCGGATGGGTGATCACATACAGCTGCTCCTCCCGCAGCGGCAGAGTAACCAGTTCCCCCGACGCATACGGAACATCAAAGATCAGACCGAAATGGGCCGTTTTATCTTTGACTGCGGCGATGATATCTTCTTCAGAACCGGGCTGTACCCGCAGCTGCATTCCGGGATGCTGCTCCCGGTACCGTTGCAGCCGGTGAGGCAGATAATAAGCGGCTAACGTCTCAATGGCTCCAATATTCAGCACTCCCTGATCACCGCCGGAGATTATCCCTTTAGCTTCTGCACTCAGCGCCAGCATTTGCCGGGCATACGGGAGCAGATTGCTGCCGGCGAAGGTTGGAATCATCCCCCTGCCCGAACGCTCCAGCAGAATGGCTCCGTACAGCTCCTCCAGCTTGGCAATCTGCGCCGTCACACTCGATTGTGCGTAACCCAGCACTTCTGCCGCCCGGGTATAACTTCCGTGGTCCGCCACTGTACAAAAGGTCCGCAAATAGGTTAATTCCATACACAGTTCTCCTGAATTATCAATATTTTCGATATTTAGTATCACAGACTATAGATAACTCCAATTATAGTTCTCTTATATAATAAAACCAACCCATTTAACCAAGGAGGACTCTGCAATGAAACTTCAGGCGAAATCTCAAGTACTGGCTGCTCCGGCAGCAGCCTCCGCAGATGCGGTACACTATTTCACGGCCAAAGCAGCATTCGAGACCGATGTGGCCGATGTGGCTTACGATCTGCGTGAAGGGATCACCGGCTTTCAGCTGGTCGATGTCCGCGATGCCCGTTCATATGAAGAGGCCCACCTGCCGGGAGCCCTCTCCCTGCCCTCCGGGCGGATAAACCATACTTCTCCGGAGCTGCCCAAAGAAGATGTTCTAATTCTGTATTGCTGGGGCCCCGCCTGCAATGGAGCCAGTAAAGCTGCAGCCAGACTGGCTGCCCAGGGCTACCTCGTCAAGGAGATGCTCGGCGGTATCGAGTATTGGCGCAAGGAAGGGGGCAGACTGGAGGGCACCCTGCAAGAGGAAGCTCCGCTGTACTATAGCATGCTCCACTCCACTTCTCAGAGTGAGTCCTCCGGCTGATCATTAATTTAAGCCATCCCTGCTCCATGCCGGAGCAATAACAAACCAGCCCCGCCTTCATCAGAAGAACGGGGCTGGTTTGAATTAATATAGCCGCTTTAATGAGACTCCTCATCCAGGAACGGCTTATTCACATAGTAATACATCACGCCCATCAGCACACCGCCGCCAATGAGATTGCCCAGAGTGACCGGTACGAGATTATGCACAACGCCCCCCCATGATATGGTGCCGGGGTGATCCAGAACAAGGGCAATCGCGAAGGTACACATGTTGGCAATACTGTGCTCATACCCGGAGATGAAGAAACAGAACACGAATAGAACCATGGCGAACATTTTGGCTCCGTCGCTTTTCATCGACATAGGGACGAAGAAGGCCAGACAGACGAGCCAGTTACAGAGAATAGCCCGGAAGAACAGCTGCAGCGCCGGGGCTTCCATCTTGTGAGCCACCACATTCAGCAGAAACCCGTTCACAGAGGAATCATAGAATAATCCGGTCAAAAAAATCAGCAGGGCGAACGCCGTAGCCCCAAGGATATTACCGATGTAGCTCACTACCCACATCCGCACTACCTCAGTCCATGCCATCTTGCGTCTCAAGGCCGCGTAGGTGTAATAGAAGGTATCTCCGGTAAATAAATCTCCCCCGCCATAGGAAATGAGGATGATGGCTGCGCCGAACGTAATCGCAGCCATCGGATAGGTCATCGGCGACTGTTCCATATAGAAGAAGTTGCCGGTCTTAAACGCTACGATAACGCCGAACCCGATAAACATGCTGGCGAGCATGGCTCTGGCAATATACCGCAATATGCTTTGCCGGAAGATCTTCTGTTTCTTCAGTGCCAGCTTCTCAACCTGCAGCAGTGCCTCGTTCTCCATTTGACCTCCGTATTAGCTTCGTATTTTCAGTGATTGTAGAGGCTGCTGTACAGCCTCCGGGTTATTATACCCAATAAACCGCTGGAAATTGCTTGAACCACAGAGCGTCAATATTTATGGAGCCGCACACCATCCGAGCCTGCTTTACAGGCCTCCATCATTCGGGTCATTCAGCCTGGCAATTGCCTCCGCTTTCTCACTGCTGGCTACGACGATAAGCACAACTATCAAGCATCCCAGAATCATCCGCTTATCCCCTCTTTCTCCACAGGTCGCCTTAGTGACAACTTATGTGGGAGAGAGGGGCATTATGAATGCCACGGATCAAATCATCAGTTCAAAAAGCTGCTCAGCCCATTCTCCGCCTGCTTCAATGCCTGCGGCTGCGAGCCCTCATTAAGCCCAAGCCGGTTGTTCAGCTGGGTGTTGATGGTCGTCATTTTGGATGTATAATCCTGGCAGCTCTCGATAATCCGCCGGTTGGACTGCTCCGAGGTATCCAGGGCACTGAGCAGATCGCCTATCGCCTGATTCACAGCTTCGAGTGACATGGACGGCTTGGAGAGCAGTTCTGTTGTCTTCTCGGTAGTTGTACGCAGCAACCGTGCATTCTCCTTGAACTGATCCTCGATCGTCTTATTGGTGGCTTCCACAGCGTTAATGACATTCTCCTGATCAGCCAGGGACATGGCAATCATCGCCGACACGGTGATCAGATTAGAAGTCTTATCAATCGCGTTGTTTACGGAATCAATCAGCTTATCATTGTTGTCATTGATGATATCCGTTGCCGCAATTGCCTGATTGTAGAGCAGAATCATTTCGGTCATGGACTGAATCCGTACCATTACCTTGCGCAGTCCCCGTTCCAGATACGCCTTGCGGAATTCGTTCTCCGGCTTGGCGATTTCTACCTCGAACAGCTCCTTCAGCTTGTTGCCGAAGGCAATTTTGGTCTGCAGGTTATAGATCTCCTCCATCGAGGTGCGCTTCAGCTGGCGCATGTTGACGATGCTCTCTTCCAGCGTATCGCGGCCGTCGCGCAGACCGGTAATGATGGCATCAATATTGGTGCGGACAGACTGATATTTGTAGACATAATTTTTGAGCGGACTCTTGCGCAGCATTTTGCCGAAAAAGCTGACATTTTTGCTCTGCTGCAGCGTCTCGCACTCATTGCGCAGCTTCATAATCATATTCGGCACTTCCACCCGCTTGCCGCTCATCAGGTCATTGACCGGACGATCCAGCAGCTTCAGGGTTTGTCCTGCCTTCTCCTGCGTTTTCACGCCAAGCTTGCCGATATCATCCATCAGGGAATCCAGGGCTACAGTATCGGTCTTGGACACCTTCTCAATTAACTGGGAAGCTTCCTCCACTACCTTCTGTTCATCTTCTTTTCTCAGCTCGATCAACTGCGTGGACATGGTTTTCCTCCTCCTATAGTTCGGAACTGCTGTAACGCTGATGAATCAGTTCCGCCTTGGTCTGAAGTTCCATCAGGTCTTTATGTTCGATCGTAGACGCAATATCGGATATTTTGGTATCGACATCACGCAGACCGTTCAACAGCATTCTCCGGTTTCTCGTCTTGGCTTCGCCGCCCAGCCTCAGGAACGGATTGATCACACCGTTGAGATCCTTCAGCACCAGTCTGCGGACGGTGTGGTTGATCTCCCCGTTGCCGAGTTCCTGCAGCAGAGGAATCACACGCTGCAGTCTGGCGAACAGCGCCAGTGACTTCTCGACGATCTCATTGTCCAGCGTATCCTTCTGCCCTTCAGATATAATCATATCCTCCAGAATGCTAAGATACTCCACTACCGGAGCGAATTCCGCTCCGATGGTAATCTCCCCTCGGGTCTCAGCCCCCGCTTTGACCGCAGGAGCCTGTCCCGGCGCCGGGAGTTGGCCTGCGGCTGCGGCGCTGCCAGAGGACTGAAGCGCCCCGGCTGAAGGCCCAGGTGCCGCTGCCGGCTCTTGCCCGGCGGGAATAACCTCCACCGGGAGATTCACTCTTGTGCGCCTGAAGCCCGGCACCGCAAGGGCGGCCCCGGCAACCGGAAGCAGCAGCGAGATCAGCTCGGGCAGGAACCCGCCGGTCAATACAGCCACAACATAGCCGGCTCCGGCGTATACCAGTACTTTGAATTTAGCTTGCATTCCTTCTCACCTCTTATGAGCGTGAATGCTCCACACTCAATTCACGGAATCCGTAACCACGGATTCTCCGTTTATTTTCATGATCAGCGGCTGTTCAACATGGCTTGCCAAGACATTGTGCGCGAATTCCACAGGCTGAACTTCGCCGCCCAGAGCGCTTTTGACCGCCAGATAAGGGAAGTTAATCCCGGACAGACATGAGATATGCAGGCCCCCGGACATCCGCGGATTAATCTCAAGCAGCTTGGGTACATCGCCGCTGTATTTCATCTGGACATTGAAATTATAAGGAATCCGGTAGGTTTCAGCCACCCTGCGGGCAACCTCTTCCAGCTCCGGAATATGCTCCATCAGCCGTAGCCGTCCGCCCGCCTTACGGCGCGGGACAGCGGCAAGCAGATTCCCATGCGCATCTGCCAGACAATCAATACTATATTCATATCCCTCTAGCAGCTCCATAACCATCAGATTAGGAAAACTCTCCGCTCCGGAAAGAATACGATAAGCATCCTGGAATGAAATCAACGGTGTTACATGTCCAAACAGCTCTTCAAGCGGGCTGCGGTTATTATCTATAATCCGGAATCCGAGACCACCCTCTGTTTCGGTCGGTTTGAAGCAGACCTTATGTCCCTTGGATACGAGTTCTTCGTAGGCTTCCTTGAACTGCTCTGCATTACTTACGACATGGTAATCTGGAATCGTCATAATTCCGTTAGACTTCACACTCTCGTAGAACTTGCCTTTATCCATAATCATTTCCAGCAGGTCCTGATCGCGGCAGACCAGCACCTTCGTCCCGATGGCCTCGAACAAGGACACATGCTGGGAGATATCCAGCATATGCAGCCGCGGAATGAAAATATCAATCTCATTGCGGCGGCAGAAATCAACGCAGAACTGCACATATTCGATTCCCGTAAGCTCAGGCTCGGCCCCCGCAACATCAGCGCCCTGCAGCGACATATGGCGGATATCCGGGTGGGTGGCGAATATTTGAACCGGGATGCCGTCTTCATTGTTCCGGATGAGGTTCATGTAATGAAAAGCCACGGAAAACCAGCGATTGAAATATATATTTACCTTTTTCATTGTGGCCCAACTCCCAATGCTGTCAAATTATTATAAATCGTTTGAACATACTGCATAATCTCATCCCCGGCAAATACACCCGATTGCTTCGTGAAAGGATACTCTAAGTTTACTAGACCCGCCTGCTGCTCGGCAAATATTTCTCCGTGACAGGGGGCAATGGCATAGTCCGCAGCCGCCAGCAGGCTCTTGTCCAGCAGGGAATCGCCTGAAGCGACCATCGGCTCCGACCGGACGGTACGGCGGACATGAAGGATCGCGTCACTTTTGTTCACAGCCTCCGGCACAATGTAGAGCTTGCGCCCCTGCAGCGATACCTTCCAGCCCAGTCCATCCAGCCGCTCAGCCATGCGGGTAATCTCATCCAGCGGCAGAGAATCACGATGCACTACGAAGGTATAGAACAGCTCGTCGCAATACCGCTCGCTGGTAATCCATTCTGCCCGCACTACAGAGCGGACAATCCTTCCGGCCTCCTCAGCCGGCACGGAACCGCGTTCCACCAGCCGCCCGACAGCCGCCCGCCATTCCAGGTCCACCACACCGTTCACGAGAATATTGCCTCCATTACTGGTAACGGCATAATCCGGAATAACGGTCTCCTGGAACAGGTTGATCCGCCGGTACTGTGCGATGGTGCGCGTAGTCACCGGCATGAAGACGATCTTCGCCGCAAGCTCTTTCAGCATATCCAGAGCCTGCTGCGAAATATACGAGACCGTTCTGCCGTCAATCACTTCGGCCGGCACCAGACCGGGGGCATCCCCGGGAACTCCTATGGCATTCAAAGAGTAGATCAGTGTACGGTCCAGATCACTGGCGTAGATCATTCACTCTCCCCTTTCAGCGGCTTAATGATCCCGCAGCAGGAATACGTGAGTCCGGGGAATACCTCTACAGGTACACCGCGGTCTTCAGCCAACAGCAGAATATGCCGAAGGTTGGGATTGTCCAGCCGATCAACGAGGATTCTCCAGGGTACCCTGCGCAGTAGCACACGGGTAGTCTCGCCAACCCCCGGCTTCACCAGATTGATATTATCAATGCCGAAGGTCTCCTGAATACTGCGGATATCAGCCAGCCCCTGCCAGGTAATCTCCGGAGGATCCTCCTGCATCTCTTCAGCAAGCTTCAGCCCCTCCGCAGCCACCTCCCGGAAATAAGGAGTCACAGCTTCCACGAATACATTAGACAGATCACTATCCAGCCATTCCTTGTAGAATTTTGCCCCGTGGAACTCCTCCGGTCCGATCAGATCGTCGCGGAGCACCGTACGGCTCATCAATCCGGATACCGTAGAGTTCAGGCAAGCGCTTGGGATCAGATAATCTTCCCTTGTGCCGAAGGTTCCCGAACAATATCCGGGATCGGCGAGCACCGCCAGATCATCATTCAGGGTAATCCCATATTTCTTGTACATACCCTCGCAAGCCTCAATGAGTACCTGGCGGATAGCCCCTTTACCAGTCCAGCCATCGATGAACTGCAGCTCCGCATCAGTTCCATGCTGCTGCAGCATATATAGCACAGCATTCTCATCGATACCTTTGCCCCGTATAATCGAAATACTGTAATGCGGCAGATCGGCTTCATACCGCTCCAGAATATACCGTTTGATCAGCACGCCTATCGGGGTACCTGCTCTAGCCAGTGAGACCAGCACCGTATTCGCCGTTCCCCGCTGAGCCACAATCATCTCAGATACAACAGCTACAGCAAGCGCCACCTTCTTCGCCGTATGCTGCAGCGTCTCATGGAACAATTCGATATACTGCTCTGTCGGCTGATATTCTACAGGAAGCATCTCTGAATAATGTACACCGGACTGGATCGCTTCCTCCCGCTCGGCTGTTCCCCGCTCCAGGGATACATTGCTGAGGTCCTTAAGCAGAAAGGTAACATCGGAAGCAGGGTAGCTGCCCAGCGGAACCGGAGGGGATATTCTTCTGTTCATAATCTCTTCAATTTCTAATCCCTTCATATCCGTGAGCCTCCAGTTTCTGGTTCAGAAGCCAGTATAATAAGATGCACCTTATTACCGGCCAGCCTCTGCAAAATATCCGTCATTGGTTCAATCCGCTCCCGGGGCACCTCACGCTCAAGCAGTACGAAGATGTCGTCGTACTGGCCGGGATCAACATTATAGATGAAATTCGTAATCTCCGTGTCACCTGCGGACGGATACGCGGCTGCGCTGTGCACGCCATAGTCTGCACGCCGCTGCGGATGGATTGGACTGCGGGTGGAGGATTGATAAGACACGCCTTCCCCCATCTCCGCCGCGATCCGCATCGGCAGATACATGAACTCGCCTACGCCCATCACCAAAGTGCGGGTGCCTTCCCGCAAGTCCCGGAGCTTCCCGGCTACCCGGCTGACGCCTTCATCAATCCGCCGGTTATCTGCAGAATCCAGACCAAAACGGCCGCTGTATTTCAAATAGGGGGAGAGATTCACAACACCTTGCGCATCCGCAGAGGACACCTGCAGCCGCTCTAACCCGTCCTGTATATACGTGGTCACTAGCTCTGCAACTGCTGCGGATGGTTCTCCGCTTCCGGCTTGCGGCTTCAGCAGAGGGGTTCCAGTCACCTCAATGCTGCCTTGCAGCAAAGATAAGGCGGTGATTCTAATCCCCAGCTCCTGCTCCAGATCACGGTAAGCCTGAATATTCGCGTTGCTCCGCCAATCCAGAAGCGAAGCCACTACATACTCCCGGCGCGGGAATTTGGACTGGATATCACGAATGGTATTGATCGCCGTATTGCCGGTCGTAATCTCATCATCCACCAGCACAATCGGCTCTGTTCCCGATAATAGCTTAGGATTCAAGGCATAACAGAGATGATCTACCGCATGGGAATGCTCCTCTTCGAAGGTGACTACCGATTCCAATTCAAGAATATTCTCACGGGTCGTATGAATATATGAGGCTCCGCCGGCAAACATGTTGTACATGCTGTGGCCCAGGGCGGTAGCGGTTTCGGCAAAGCCGATAAATAGGGCAGGTTGAGGTAGAACCAGACGTGCAGCAAGCAGATCATGATAGGCCTTTTCCGCAAATTCAGGATAAATCAGTCCATGAACCGCCTCGCTCATCAGCTTGTCCATGATCTCCCGTTCAGCGCTATCCGCACTCATCTCTAAGTACAGGAGGAGAGCAAGTGCCGCTCCGCTAAGCAGAGGGGTATAGGGACCTACAGGAATATGTTTGCCAAGCACTTTGCTGACGAATAGAAAAGAGCGTTTCTTGTTGATGCGCGCGGCCATGGAGAATAAGGATTCTACGGGCATATGAAAGGGGTTGGAGGTTTCCGTCACCGTAACCTGCAGATTCTCGACGATATTAAACGTGTGTATATTCGTTCTCGGGTAGTAATCCGACAAAATGCTGTTGTTCATGTAACACCCCGTATATTTGAGATCGTAGTAAAATACGTCTAGCCCAGTTCAAATGCGGCTTAATTTCATTCATCTTGTTGTAATATTCGCTCTTGAACACTCCGCGGCTGCCATCGTTGCTGTCCACAATACTTAAGGCGTCCACATATTCTTCATGCATTACTGTATACATCGCCTGCACGGGTCTGAGATGGGAAGGATGAATGATCGTTTTGCCCACAATCCCGTTTTCCTTGTCCAAAATCACTTCACGGATCAGCCCGTCCATCGAGCTGGAGATGAAATTGTTGCGCATCTCGCGGCCATGTTTGCCGTAAGTGTCTTCAAAGGGCGTCTCACGAAGCTGCGGACGAAGTACCCGGTGCCCTTTATTGGAAAAGTATTCCCATACGGGGCCTGAGATGACATAGCCTTCTTCCACCCGGCCGAATACATTGATAATATCTGACATGCAGTCGCGGATTGGCGTCAGATCATAGATACTGATATCCGGGCTGCGCCTCAGTCCGAACAGGCTGGAGAAATCCGTTGCTCCGATTCTGACATTAAGCACATATTCACGGTATTGCCCGAGCAGATCCCGGATCGCCAGCAGGCTGTCCATCCGGCTCTCCCGGTAGATAATCGGAGCATTCTCCAGTATCGGCATCCCGTACAGCACCGGGGCTGAATAGATGCGCGTGTTATTGTAATCGGCAATGGCCTCAAAATACTCCACACCGTTCAGGGTGGAGAACTTAGGAAATACAAAGCCGGTCAGCATTGAAATTAAAGAGCCCAGCCGGAAAATCAGATCCCGCAGCTGCTCCGGATGGCGTACACGGATGAACAACAGCGGAAGACTGCTGCGCAGCTCCGGCTCATTCTCGGCGTATGCCGACAGGAAGGCCAAATGTCTTACGACTGATTCCTCTGCATAGTCAACTTCTCCGTCACCGATGGCATCCTCCAAATCTATAATAACCGTAACAAGCCCCGAGGCTCTCAGCTTAATAATATCTTCGGCAACGCTGGAACGGGTAGCAGGCATATAAAGAGCAGCTCCGACGGCATAAGCCAGTAAATCCTTGCTGGTAGTATGATCAAATGAAACCGGCGGAACATGAAATAATGAAGTTTCCTGTTCTTGCGTAAGGTAATCGAAATATCTCAAGGCCCTTCCCCCTTAATGTTGTGCCAAGCACAAAACGAATAGCCTCTCCTTATAGATAGAGAGCAGCAGAACCGGCTATGCCGTCCTCTCGGGGACGGCATCCGGCTTTCTCAAAATACAAGCAAAGGCCATGCTATAACATATAACGATTACCCGGAAGCGCGCCGGAGTCCACCCTTCCCGTGAACTCCCCGCCTTCCTGTAAAGCTATGAAGAGATGAACATATACGTCAGGTAAAATCAGGCTTTACGATTTTCTTCTCTTTTACGTTTAGAGGAGCTATACAGGATTGTGCCCACAAACACTGCAATCAGAATGGTGAAGAAGATCACATGCGGCATTTCATAACCGAACGCACCGGCAAGCATCTTACCGGCAATAAGTGCAATGAGCAGGAAGGCTGACTGTTCCAGTTCAGGAAATCTGGCAATCAGCTTAAGGAATACCTGGGCCACTCCGCGCATCATCAGCACGCCGAGGATCCCCCCCAGGAAGAGCACCCAGACTTGATTACTAAGACCGAATGCAGCAACTACACTGTCAATACTGAAGGCAATATCCATTAATTCAACCAGGAGCACCGTCCTCCAGAAAGAGGTGCCTTTGTTCTTGGTCTCCCCTTCTTCTCCGCCACCCTTAAACAGACCTTTATAAGCAATGTAGAAGAGGTACAGAGCACCCAGAGCCTTAACCTCCCAGAATCCAATCAGGAAGGTACCCAGACCAATCGCCAAGAATCGGAATAAATAAGCGCCGAGTATCCCGTAAAATAGTGCCTTACGCTGCTGCTCTTTCGGTAAATGCTTAACCATTACCGCCAGCACGAGCGCATTATCTGCGGAGAGCAGGCCCTCCAGCAGAACCAGACTCCCGATAATCCCCCAGCTGACAGGATCGGAGAGCGTCGCTACAACATCACTCCAGGAGAAGAAATGCCCATAATTCTCACTGATACTCCTAAAAAAATCACTGAACCAGTCCATTCCACTTGCGCCTCCGGTAAAATAAAATTATTTGCTGCCCGCTACCCAGCGAAGCCCCCAGCCATAAGCCTCATCCATCTCCTTATGACCGCTGAAATATTGCACGAGGCGTTCAATACTAAAGGTCTCGTTGCCTACATTCCGGATCAGCGCGATGGCGCACATGCCCTTACGGTTGTTATGCTCGTCCAGATTAACGACAATATCTGGTCCTCCATCCTGCTTCAGGGTAACCACCCCATCCGCCTCAGACCAGTTGGTAACTCCCTTGTAAATAAAAGAAAAAACTAAAATTCTTTCGATTTGTGCAACCTTACTCCCGTTTATACGCAGATTCTCGCCGGATGTTACGGAGCCGGTCCGGTCATCCCCATCCAGCATGATGTAAGGCGGCTGCTGCAGGTTGCCGAACGCATTGCCCAGTGCCTGCACAACTCCCTTGCTGCCGTTCTTGAGTTCATACAGGCAAGCAAGATCCAGGTCCACGCCGCCCTTGTTACGGCTGAACAGTCCACCACCCTGCTTCTGATTCCAGTTCAGGTTGATTACGAGCTCCCCGAGACCGGAGGCTGATTTCTTCAGGTTGATGGAATCGCCCTTCTTCTTCAGCTCAATCTTCTTCAGATTGAGGTTCAGCGGCGGAGCAGGAGCTTCCGTCTGCTTCGGCGCAGGCGGCGGAGGAATTACAATTGCAGGTCTGGCTTGCTCTACCCGCGGCGGCGGCACCGGAAGCTTCGTGCGCTCCGGCGGTGCCTCCGTCTTCACCGGCTGCGGTGCAGCCGCCGGAGCAGGCTCATCCTCCACTTCTATTCCATAGTTGCCGCACAGGGCTTTGAGTCCGCCGGAGAAGCCTGCAACGATCGCACTGAATTTCCATTCTTCGCCGTATCTATATAATTCTCCTACCACAACAGCTGTTTCCACAGAGAAATGATTTCCCAGGTTACACCGCAGAATTTCCGCCCCTGTCGCCTGATCCAGGATCCGGCACTGGGCCTCGCTCATCTGTCCGAACATTTGCTTGCGGTTCTCGCCATCATACAGAGTAAGGGTAAAGGCAATCTTCGCGATACCTGCAGGAATCTTGTCCAATCCCACCTCGAACTGCTTAAGTCCTCCTGAAGCTGCACCCGGCACATCCTTATATCTGATATAAGGTGTTGACGGATTATTATAAAAGATCAGATCATCGTCACTATTTACTTTGCCTTGCGCCCCGAGCAGGAATGCAGAGGCGTCAATATCCATTGAAGATGGAGCTTTCCATCCGATCTCTACAATGATATTGCGGGTACCCGGGTTTCCTTTGGTCAGGTCTGCTTTCTGCCCTTTAACTACTTCAGTACTCATTCTTACGCCACCTTTATAAATGGATAAGAGTGCAACTTATACACTTTTGTCTATAAAAAGGGCAGGATCGATGATGATCCCGCCTTTGAAGCTTTATTGTGCATCCAGTCCATAATTCTTGCATAGAGCGCTGAGCCCGCCGGCAAACCCGCTGCCGATCGCCTGGAACTTCCAATCCGCCCCATGGCGGTAAAATTCACAGAAGACAACAGCTGTCTCGGTGGAGAAATCCTCACCCAGGTCAAACCGCAGAATCTCGCGGTCGCTGGAAGCATCTACAACACGAACAAATGCGTTCGATACCTGTCCGAAGTTCTGCACCCGTGTCTCATAATCATAGATCGTCACTGTAATCCCAATGCGCTGAATATTCGCGGGCACCAGGCTGAAATCCACAAGAATCTGCTCATCGTCCCCGTCGCCTTCACCTGTACGGTTATCGCCTGTATGGGTTACAGAGCCTGTCCCGCCGCTTGGGTTGTTATAGAATACAAAGTCGTCTTCGCCTTTGGCTTTGCCGTCCTCATGCAGCAGAAATGCTGAAGCATCCAGGTCGAAATCCTTGCCGCCGCTATACTTGTTTGTATCCCAGCCAAGTCCTACAACTACCTTCGTCAGGCCCGGATTGGTCTTGGTAAGATCAATCCGCTGTCCTTTGGAAAGACTGATCGTCACTGGCAAAAACCTTCTTTCCTCAAAGATTTAATTCCGAAGTCGCACGGGTCTTATTGCAGACCGTAATCACGGGTCAGTCCGGAGAGGCCGTCTTTGTAGCCGCTGCCGATGGCATTGAACTTCCACTCTGCGCCATTTCGGTACAATTCGCCGACTACAACGCCGGTTTCAACGGAGAAATCTTCACCCAGGTCAAAGCGGATCAGCTCTTCGCTGTTCGCATCATTGACGATACGCACATAGGAACGGGAGACTTGTCCGAAGTTCTGGCTTCTGGATTCTGCTTCATAGATGGTAATGGTGAAAGCAATTTTATCAACATCCGCAGGAACATTGAGCAAATCAACTTGAATCTGCTCATCGTCTCCGTCGCCTTCACCTGTGCGGTTGTCGCCGGTGTGAACAACGGAAGCGTTCTCGTTCTGCTTGTTGTTGAAGAAGATAAAGTTCGTTTCTTTATCCACTTTGCCGTTAGCATTCGTCAGGAATACAGACACGTCAAGGTCGAAGTCCTTCCCGCCATCGTATTTATTCGTATCCCATCCGAGGCCGACTGTAATTTTGGACAAGCCCGGATTAGTTTTGGTCAAATCGATTTTTTGTCCCTTGGATAAGTTAATAGCCATGAATAGAACCCTCTTTTCTCAAATTGGAATTAGATATAACGTTCAGCCAGTTGATTAATATGTGCTGCGTGCGCGCCTTCACCGATGGCTGCGAATTTCCACTCTTCGCCATGGCGGTATAGCTCGCCGCAGATCAGTGCCGTGAAGCCTGTGTAATTGTCCGTCAGATTAAACTTGATCAGCTCGCCGTTCCCGGCCGCGTTGATAATCCGGATATACGCCGATTTGATCATCCCGAAATCCTGTTTGCGGTTCACCGCATCGTAGATGTTGACCACAACCAGAACCTTATGGACATCGGCAGGAATCGACTTCAGATTCACCATGATCTGTTCGTCGTCCCCGTCTCCTTCACCCGTCAGGTTATCTCCCGAGTGAACTACAGAGTTGTTCGTATTCTGTTTGTTGTGAAAGCAGACGAGGTTCAGCTTATTGGTCAGCTTGCCATTCTCATTCAACAGCAGAGCGGAAGCATCGCAGTCCACATTCGCCTGTTTCTTGACACCAAAGAAGCCTCTTGCCGGTTCGGCAGGGTCCCAGCCCAATCCTACGATAACGTTAGACAGTCCGGCATTCCCTTTAGTTAAATCGATCTTCTGACCTTTTACCAGATTGATTCCAGCCAACTTTACGTACCTCCGTTTCCAGTAGTAATCACTGCCTGTAAGTCCTTCTTGCGGGTGTTATATCAGTGATACGATGGAGTAACGCCTAAGTTTCATCCAATTGCGGATGCCCTCCGGCCTGTATTACAGGCTGAATTCGCTTGGGCTCAGTCCCAGCACACTGCAGATATTCCGGACAACCGCTTTCTCATGCTCATCGAAGTCGCCGTCAGCCGCACCAATCGCGGAGCATACGCCCACAATTACACGTCCGATCTCCGGTTTGCCGCTGAATTTCGCGATCGACTTGAGCGCTTCCTGCTTGCCGATTTCCGGCGAGAACTCGAAGTTGCTCACATAGAAATTGAACTGGTTGATGACATCTCTCATGTCAAATACCTTCAGTTCATTGCTGAGGTTCATATATCCGGCCATTTTGTTCTTCTCGGATTCCTCAATCTTGCCGTCAGCCGCAGCAACCAGTGCGCAGCCTGCCACTACCGCGTTCATAAAGTCTTTATTTTTAAACTTCTTAACCTGTTCTGTCAGTCCGGTTTTTGTCGTATTCAGCCAATTTTTAAATGTGCTCATCGTATTCTCCTTCTATCATTCTGAATTATGACCAGTAGAACGGGCTGTGCCGTACTATAAGCACCATATCCGCTTCTGCCGGAAATATAAGGATAAATTATTATGCGTAGCCCATAAATCCTTATACTTTAAAAAAAGATATCCCCGAGCCTCCTCCCCGCCATTCCGGGCAGATATTCAACCAATGGTCCCATTGCCTAATTCTTACTCTTCTAATATAACCGATTAAATAACAATATTCTACTTTGACAGATTCTCACAGTACCTTGGACAGGAATTCCTTGGTGCGCTCATGTGACGGATTTCCGAACAACTGCTCGGGCACTCCCTGCTCCACTACAATTCCCTGCTCCATAAAGAGGACACGGTCTCCTACTTCACGGGCAAAGCCCATTTCATGCGTTACCACGACCATAGTCATTCCTTCGCGGGCCAAATCCTTCATTACGGCCAGCACCTCACCGACCATTTCGGGGTCCAGTGCAGAGGTCGGTTCATCAAAAAGCATGATCTTCGGCTCCATCGCTAGCGCGCGCGCAATCGCCACACGCTGGGCTTGACCGCCTGAAAGTGAAGAAGGATACATCTCCGCCTTCTCGCTCAGTCCCACCTTTTGCAGCAGCTCCACCGCTTTCAGACGGGCTTTGTCAGCCGGCCATTTGCGGACCTGCATCGGGGCCAGCATAATGTTCTCGATCACTTTTTTGTGCGGGAACAGATTGAACTGCTGAAAGACCATGCCTACTTCGGTACGGATATCGTTAATCCTTGTGCTTTTGGCCATCAAGGAAGTGCCTTCAATCATAATATCGCCTTCCTGCGGCTGCTCCAGCAGATTGAGGCAGCGCAGAAAAGTCGATTTGCCCGACCCCGAAGGTCCGATCACCACCACTACCTCCTGGCTGTGGATATCGACGCTAATGTCAGTCAGCACCTTATGGGTGCCGAAGGATTTATGCAGATGTTTGACTGAGATTATAGGCTCCATATGGGGTTACACCTTCCGTTCGATATAATTAAGCAGCTTGCTGAGGGAGTAGGTTAGAATGAAATAGATCAGTGCAGCGGTCAGATAAGGCTCCCAGATCCGCAGATATTGGCCTTTCATGGTGTTGCTCCAGTACATAATCTCCGGTGCGGCAATCAGCGCCAGCAGCGAGGAATCCTTGACGAGGACGATGAATTCATTCCCGAACGCCGGAACCATCCGTTTGATGGCCTGAGGCAGAATAATGAAGCGCATCGCCTGGAGTTTGGTCATCCCGAGTGACAGGGCGGCTTCCCGTTGTCCGGGGTCAATTGACTGGATGCCGGCACGGAAAATTTCAGCGGAATACGCCGCGGAATTGAGTGAGAGCGCCACAAATGCGCTCATCAGCGCATAGGTTTTACCATAGAACAACGGAATGAGTCCGAAATGGACGATCAGAATCTGGACGTACAACGGTGTTCCGCGGAAGATGTTGATATACGCATGAAACGGCCAGCGGAAATACCATCTGGGCGCCATTTTGCCGAACCCGATAACCAGTCCCAGAATGGACCCGCACAGGATCGAAACCAGCGATACGCCTATGGTAAATAAAGTTCCCTTAAGTAAAACCGGTAAATAATGAACGATGATGTCAAATCTGAAATCCATAGAACTCTTCCCTTCTCTTCTGCTTATAGCTTTCTCTATGTTTCTCTTGTGTTTCAAAAAAAGAAGCATGCGCAATAGCAATCATTACGCATGCTTAATTGTTACTCCCCTTACTCTGCGTTCAAAAGTGCCTTAGTATCCGGCTCTTCGCCGAACCATTCTTTGTAGATTTCCGCATATTTGCCGTTCTCGATGATTGTCTTGATCGCCGGGTCCAGCTTAGCTTTCCATTCGCTGCCCTTAGGATACAGGATGCCGTAATATTCGGAACCGAAGTTCTCCTTGTCGATGATACCGGTCAGCTTCTCCTTCGGATTATTCTTGATGTATTCGTTCACGATGGCGATATCCGCAACCACTGCATCCGCTCCGCCGCCGTTCAGCTCCATCAGGGCTACCGCATTGCTGTCAAAGCGCTTCAGGTTGCCGTTGTCGATGCCCATGATGCCGCTCATCAGATCATCCGCAGTTGTTGCTGCCTGAACGGCAACTTTCTTATCCTTCAAATCAAGGGCAGACTTGATATCGCTGCCTTCCTTGACCATGATCATGTTCGTAGATTCGAAATAAGGAATGGAGTAGTCATAGGTTTCCTTGCGCTCATCTGTAATGGATACCGAAGATAGGCCCGCCTGATATTCAGTGCCTTGCTGAACACTGGTCAGCATCGTATCCCAGCCTGTGTTGGTCACGGTGTAGTCAATACCCGCTTCCTCCATAACTGCCTTAATGAAATCAATGTCAAAGCCCTTGATAGTGTCTGTATCCATATACTCCATAGGTGCATAACTGGCATCGCTGGCGAACTTGATGCTCTCTCCGGCCGCTTTGCCGCTGCCTGCGTTATTATCCGAACCACAGCCAACCATTGCCAGGACCAGGAATGCCACCATACCTGACATTGCCCATTTTTTACTGATTCCCATGCTCCAATCCCCCTACTTATTTATAAAATAACTTAAAGAGATTTTATCAGATTAAAGCAATGATGACAATTAACTTTTCCTGTTTATGTTATATAACATGACATTATATCGATGTATTGTAACATTTGCAGCCGCCTAACCTAAAATCTATGTCTATCTTCATATAAAAACAGCCAGGAGGCTGTCCGGAGAGTGCTGTCCCCGGCAGCGTCCTGGCTGCTTACTATTGTAATCTGCTATTCAATTTGTTCATTTACACTCAGAATGTCAAATCCCCGTCATACGAAGCAATCAGCCGGTACAGCTCCGGACGGCGGTCGCGGAAGATTCCCCATTCGATCCGGCCAACCTCAAGCGCATCAAGATCAAATTCACTGACCAGCACACCCTGCTCATCGCGCCCGGCTTCAGCAACCTTATTGCCCTGCGGGCCGGCAATGAACGAAGAACCGTAGAAGTTAATGCTGGAATCCTCGTCAATCTCCTCACCGATCCGGTTGGAGGCCACGACAGGAATCAGGTTAGCGGCTGCATGGCCCAGCATGCAGGTCTGCCAGTGATCCTTGGAGTCGATCGAGCCGTCCTGCGGCTCCGAGCCGATAGCTGTAGGGTAGAACAGAATCTCCGCCCCCATCAGGCTCATCACCCGCGCTGCTTCCGGATACCATTGATCCCAGCAGACGCCGACGCCGATTTTGGCATAACGGGTATTCCACACCTTGAAGCCGGTATCGCCCGGGTTGAAGTAGAACTTCTCCTCATAGCCGGGGCCGTCAGGAATATGACTCTTGCGGTACTTGCCCATCACGGTTCCGTCGGCATCAATCACGGCCAGCGAATTGTAACGTGCATAGTTCTTTTTCTCATAAAAGCTGATCGGTAGCACCACTTCCAGCTCTTTGGCTACCGCCTTGAAGTGATTCACCGCCTTGTTGTGCTCAAGCACGGTGGCGTAGGCGTAATAATCGGATTTCTCCTTCTGGCAGAAATACGGAGTCTCAAACAGCTCCTGCAGCAGAATAATCTGCGCACCCTGGGCCGCCGCTTCTCTGACCAGTGTCTCCGCCTTACGGATATTCTCATCAATGTCGCCGGAACAGCTCATTTGTGTTGCGGCTACTTTTACTTTTCTCATGGTTGTTCCTCCTCTTACGAACTTAAGATTCCCATCTGGGCGAGCTGTAACTGCCTATACCCTAGTTCACTGCAGGCATCTGTTGGGTTGTACAGTGCACGTTCCCGCCTTCACCGATTACAGCCATTCCGTTCACTGTACGGATTCTGCGTTCCGGGAACAGCCCGGCAAGCGTCTCTTCGGCTAGCCTGTCTGTCTCTGCCGCCGTACCGCCGAATACCGGCAGGATAATCCCGCCGTTCACGAAATAGAAATTCAGATAGCTCAGGGTCAACCGGCTGCCTTCATAATCAACACGGGGCGGCTGCTGAATGCGGATGATCTCCAGTTTCCGTCCCTTGGCATCGGTAGCCTGCTCCAAAATACGCAGGTTCTCCTCCGAAATGGCATAGTTCTCATCCTGCGGGTCTCCGCAGACCTGGATGATCACCTTGCCCGGCGCAGCGAAGCACGCGATATTATCAACATGACCGTCCGTCTCGTCCCCGCTGAGGCCGCGCTTCAGCCAGATTATCGATTCTGTCCCCGTATATTGCTTCACTAAGCCGGCGATCTCTTCCCGGTCCAGCTCGGGATTGCGGTTCGTGTTCAGCAGACATTCTTCGGTAGTCAGCAGTGTTCCTTCACCATCGGTATGGATTGATCCGCCCTCCATCACAAGCGGTGCATCATACCTGCTGATCTCCAGCTGTTCCAGAATTTGCGGAGCTACCTTATCGTCAAGGTCCCATGGCGTATATTTGCCGCCCCAGGCATTGAACTTCCAGTTCACGCCGGCAAGCTTGCCTTCCACATTCACCACAAAGGTCGGTCCGTTATCGCGCAGCCAGGCATCATTATGCCGGATGGGCAGCAGCGTCACATTAGCACCCAGTGCAAGCTGTTCTACAGTCTCCATATCATCAGGGTTCACGATCACCGTTACTGGCTCGAACTCGGCAATGGCTCTGATAATCTCGGCATAACCTGCGCTTACCGCCGCATGGTTGTCCGGATATACCATAGAGTCCTGCACCGGCCAGGAGATGAAGGTCCGTTCATGCTGGGCCCATTCCGCCGGCATTGTATAGTTTAAATCTTTGGGATACGTCATTTAGTTACCTCTGCCGTTTATATTTGAAGCTGCCCTGTTAGCCGCAAGCTCCTCACCCATCATACAATAATATGCCTGTGTGCTCAATTGCCGGACCGCAATAATCCCCCTGGAAATATCCAGAGGGATTATCGTTATATTGCTATTTTACAGTGTAATATGCTTAATGACATTGCCGGCGAAATCCTTGATGCTGAATTCACCATTGTCCAGGATTCCGTAAGAATTGGGATTGTTCTCCTTGGGAAGGGAGATCGATCCGGGGTTAAGCACGACAATGCCTTCCCTCATATCCGCCACCGGCAGATGTGTATGTCCCTGGATGAACACATCCCTCGGGGACAGCGCCGGCAAGTTATCGATGCTGAATCCATGCCCGTGCGTAGCGTAAATCTTACGGCCCTCATGAAGAATCATTACGTAGTCGCCCATCATCGGGAACTGCAGCAGCATCTGGTCTACTTCAGCATCACAGTTCCCTCTCACGGCAACCAGCGATTTACCGTAAGCATTCAGCTTGTCGGCGACCCCCTGTGGATTATAACCCTCGGGCAGCGGATTTCTCGGCCCGTGATACAGGAAGTCTCCCAGAATAACCAGCGTGTGCGGCTGCTCCTCCTCCGCCTTGGCCAATGCCTGCTCCAGCCAGTGCAGGGACCCGTGAATATCGGAAATAAACATCAGTTTCATCCTTGTTCTTCCTCTCCGTTATATAGCTTGAGCTTAATGATGTCCGGGTAAAGCCTCAGTTCCACTATGAGCTTCAGTCTCTGGTGATATGGTGATTTTTTTGAAATCCCAGCCTCTGCTGCCACAGGAATTTTTGGACCACCCACTCTTGGCGGTGGAATCCTGCACGAAATACAACATTCTCCTCATATTCCCGGCCCTAATCCTCCCAAACACCCCGGTGTCGCCCAAATAAAGTTGCAATACGTACAACAACTATGCCTGTGCAATGTGAACTTAAGAATCTCCGGTTCTGGTCCTGCCAGCACCGAATCAAACAGGAGGAATGGGTAATTCCATGCATCCATTGTAAACGCCCCCGCCCGGTTAACGCAAAGCAAGACGCCCCGGCGGGGCGCCCTACTGTTAACTCCGCTTACTCCGTATATCTAAAAGCTTCTCATGGCAGGTTGGACGAGCCCATCAGGAAGCGGTCCACTTCACGGGCAGCCTGCCGGCCCTCGTTAATTGCCCAGACCACTAGGCTCTGGCCGCGCCGCATGTCGCCGGCAGTGAAGACACCCTTCACACTCGTGGCCTGCGTGCCAAATTCAGCCTTAACATTGGAGCGCTCATCGCGTGCTACACCCAGCTGTCCAAGTACCGTTTCCTCCGGTCCGGTGAACCCCAGCGCCAGCAGCACCAGTTGCGCCTGAATAACCTCTTCACTGCCCGGCACTTCAACCGGCATCATCCGGCCGTCCTCCGTACGCTTCCATTCAATGCGCACGGTATGCAGCTCCTGCACATGTCCGTTCGTGTCGCCGGCGAAGCGCTTGGTGTTCACAAGATAGCGGCGCGGATCTTCTTCATATAGAGAAGCGGCCTCCTGCTGCCCGTAATCGACCTTCAGCACCTTCGGCCACTCTGGCCAAGGATTGCCCGGCTGACGGGTGAGCGGCGACTGTGGCATAATCTCCAGCTGGATGACGCTTCGGCAACCATGGCGGATAGAGGTAGCTACACAGTCCGTACCTGTATCACCACCGCCGATAACAACAACATCCTTGCCTGCCGCCGACAGATATTCTCCGTCAGCCAGCCCGGAATCCAGCAGGCTCTTCGTGTTCAGGGTCAGGAACTCCATTGCCTGATGGATGCCGCGCAAATCCCGGCCTTCCAGCGGAAGCTCCCGCGCCTTGGTAGATCCGCCGCAGAGAACTACGGCATCATGCTCTTCCTGCAGCTGCTCCGCAGGGATATCCCGGCCGATTTCGGTCCGTGTAACGAAGGTAATTCCTTCGGCCGCCAGCAGGTCCACCCGGCGCTGTACCTTCTTCTTGTCCAGCTTCATGTTCGGAATGCCGTAGGTTAGCAGACCACCGATCCGGTCAGCCCGTTCGTATACAGTTACACTGTGCCCCGCCTTGTTCAGCTGGGCCGCACAGGCAAGTCCTGCGGGTCCGGAACCCACAACCGCAACCTTTTTACCCGTACGGGTAAGCGGCGGTTCAGGTACAATCCAGCCTTCGGCAAAACCTCTATCTACAATCGACTTCTCAATGGATTTAATGGTTACTGGATCGCCATTCTTACCAACGGTACAAGCGCCTTCACAAGGCGCAGGACAGACGCGTCCTGTAAATTCAGGGAAGTTATTCGTCTTATGCAGCCGTTTCAGCGCTACCTCCCAGTTACCGCGGTATACCATGTCATTCCATTCCGGAATGAGGTTGTGCAGCGGGCAGCCGCTGGCCATCCCGCTAAGCAGACGTCCTACATGGCAGAACGGAGTTCCGCAATCCATGCAGCGGGCACCTTGCTCCCGCAGCTGCTCTTCTTCCAGAGGTACCGAAAATTCATTCCAATTCTTAATCCGTTCCAAAGGCTCGCATTCAGCAGGCGTACGCCGCTGATATTCTAAAAATCCGGTTGCTTTACCCATTCCTGTCTCCTCCGAGTCTCTCTGATTGGCCGCCGGAAATGTAATAAGCGGCATTCATGCCCACTTTCGGCTCCAAAAAGAAACCTACTCTTCTGTCGCCGGGCCGTCATTCTGTCACTGTAAAGCAGCGAAGCAAGGAGCTGCAACGGGGTATGGAATCACCCCGGTACAGGCCCTTGCACAGTTGTAATAAGGGGGAATAAATGCCTTCATATTATCATCTATCTACCGGCCGCGAACATGAGCAATGTCACCTTTTGCGACAAATGGCGCGGACACCGAGCTTAGGCCGGATTTTTTCCCTTTATAATAGTATAGGCGGCGCTGAATACCCCGAATAATATCCCCGTAACCGGGAACACAATCCAGTTGATGTGCCACTGATCGTACACAAACCCGCTGACCAGAAAGACGCAGGTAACCAGCGGCCAGACGATGGAGGCTACTGCACCGATGACCCGGTCCTCTTCCTTCTTTTCTTTACTGAAATCCCCGGTTTTCAGCAGCATCTGATACGCTCCCCGGATACTCCCGTAATAGACAAAGAGGAATACAGCTACTGCCACCACAGCCAGCAGAATCACTACCCCATACGAAGAAGCGTCATCTCCAAAGGCTGAAGCTACAAAAATAGCGATTGGCGATAATACGCACAGGCTGACTCCCATGATGAGCGACAGCATATAGGTTGCGGCAAAAGCGGACTGTTTCCGCTCAACCTCAGCCTGCAGATGGTAAGGCAAACTGAATCCGGACTCCATAAATTTATATTTTTCCATTCGCATGCCGCTGTAGATAAACATCGCAATAGCCGGAACCAGCAGAACTAACAGAAAGCCTACCCCGATCATGCTCATCGCATCCTCCGAAAAGACAGAGCTCATAAACCCGTTCTCCCCAAGACTCGCAATCAGAATGAGCAGGCCGGCGCCCACCATAATCAGCCCTGTGCCAAGACCTATAAGCAGCCCTGATCTCCTTTTGGCAGCAATGAATTCCTCCGTCTCCATTTCAGTAAGCATCGGAACCAGCTCTTCCTTAGGGTACTCCCCAATCCCCAGCTCGCTGACCAGCTCATCAATGTTGCCGAATTCGGAAATGACGATGCCTACCGCCTCATTCTCCGATTTCCCGTCGTTCTTCAGTTCATGATACTTCTCCTCCATGTTGCCAAGCAGCTCCTGCTTCAGCTTATGCATATGTTCTGTTCTGGGCAGAGAAGCAAACATATTGTTCAGGTAACCTATAATTGTATCCAAGTTCATCACAGCTCCTTTATGAATTTGTTGATGACTTCTTGCGTAACTTGCCATTCCTCGCATTTGGCGCGGTAATACGCCCGTCCCTGGGGAGTGATACGGTAATAAGTGCGCCTTTTTCCAAAAGTCTCATCCAGATAAAATGAATCGATGTATCCGTTCTTCTCCAGCCGGGTAAATGCGGAATAGAGCGTGGTTTCCTTCATAATGTATTTCTCTTCCGAGAGCTTCCGTATATTCTTGGAGATCTCATAGCCGTAAGACTCCCCGTCCAGAAGCATGTAGAGGATCATCGTATCGTTGTATCCCCGGATAACGTCACTGCTGATCAATTGCCTGCCTCCTATACTTCATCTGTCGTAGTAATTAATTTCATAATAACACAACTACTACGACAGATGAAGTACTATTTATCCCGACATAAAATTTATTTTAAATCCAAGCAGAAACAGCTTTGTTGTCCTTATTCGCACAAAAAACAGACTGCCTGGGCAGCCTGTTTCTGTGATTTTGAACTATTTGATTACAGCACAGCAAGTACAATCATTCCAATGCCTCTAGCCGCTAAAATGCCGTTGTCCAGCTGTCCCGCATGCTCCTCGCCGAACAGAACCCTCCATTGCCCCAGCATGGGCAGCTCAAGAACGGCCCCATCCGGATTGGCATTGTACAGGATGTAGAGATGCTGTGCGGAATCTCCCCCGGGATGATCTCTTAGCGAGAAGGCAACCGAATGCGCCGGAGACTCCTCGAAGACCAGATGGTCCCGGATTTCATCGGCAGTCCGCAGCCGGAAGGCGGGACGTGCCGCGCGCAGCGCAATCAGCCGCTTCATGTAATCTACAGATTCTGCATGGGCGGCGCAGCGTTCCCAGTCCAGCCAGTTGTACTCCACGGGCGATTTATAGCTGTTCTCGATCCCGTCCTTGGTCCGCATGAACTCCTGCCCGGCATGGATGAAGGGAATCCCCTGGCTGGTCAGGACCATCGCTGAGGCTAAGTGGTGCATGGCGCAGCGCTGTTCATCCGTTATCCCTCCGGTGGACAGCAGAAGCTTATCCCATAACGTGTGGTTGTCATGGCACTCCACATAGTTAACACTTTGCTGCGGCTCCTGGGCGTATTGCCCGAGGCCCGGCCCGTAGTAGATCCCTCCGGCAATCCCGGCCTTCACATTCCGTTCAAAGCCGCTACCGCCGCTAATGAAGCCTTTCTGGTCATGCAGAAAAATATTACCTTTGACCGCATCGCGGTAACCGTCGTTGAAATGTCCGATGCCCGGCAGCTCATTGGCATGGCGCTGGTTGGCGCGGAGATCCTCTGCAAGCTCCGTGTCCATCACCCAGCCCTCCCCTATAGTCATCAGGGAAGGATCAAGCTCATCGAGCCGGCGGCGGATTTCTGTCATGGTGCCAATATCAAGCAAGCCCATCAGATCGAAGCGGAAGCCGTCGATATGATATTCCTCAGCCCAGTAGACGACCGACTCCACGATGAAACGTGACATCATCTTGCGTTCAGAAGCGGTGTCGTTACCGCAGCCGGAGCCGTTGGACAGCCTGCCGTCCTCTTTATAGCGCAGATAATAGCCGGGAACCAGCTTGGTAAAATTCACGCGGAACCCGTCATAGACATGATTGTAGACAACATCCATTATGACACGCAGGCCGCGGTCATGCAGCGCCTGTATCATCGTCTTCAGTTCCTTGATGCGCAGACCCGGCACATACGGGTCTGTAGCATAGGAGCCTTCAGGCACATTATAGTTCTTGGGATCGTATCCCCAATTATAATGCGGCTGATCCAGCCGGGTCTCATCCACGCTCTCCGTAGCATAATCGTAGACAGGGAGCAGCTGCACATGAGTCACCCCAAGGGCCGCAATATGGTCAAGGCCGGTCGGAATCCCTTCAGGGCCGCGTGTCCCGGCTTCTGCCAGGCCTAAATATTGTCCTTTATGCGTAATCCCGCTGGCGGGATGCATGGACAGGTCGCGCAGATGAAGCTCATAGATCACCGCATCAACCGGATCCTCCAGCGGCGGCAGATCCTGCGTCCAATGCTCAGGATCTGTCATACGCATATCAAGAACCGCACCTCTGTCACCATTCACGCCGACAGCACGGGCGTAGGGATCTGCTGCTTCATTCCACAAATCGCCCAGCCGCACACGGTAGGTGTAGAATTTCCCGTTCAGGTCACCGGGAACGGTGATTCTCCAGGTTCCCCGGACATCCCGGATCATAGGAATATGCTGTCCGGCTGCCTCCTGCCAGGATTCATAGAGCACAAGCTCTGCTTCCTGGGCGGTAGGCGCCCATAAACAGAACGCCGAGCCGGTCACTGAGTAGCTCAAGCCAAGATCGCTCCCGTCGTAGCTGAACAGTTCATCAAATTCCCGGTCAAACACGGATATACCGCTGGTAGCCGCCGGATCACCATAATAGATTGGTTCCTTCATTTCCTTTTGTACGGACAAGGCCCCCGCCTCCTTTACCCTTTATTAAAATATACGTCTGCATAACTGGGAGTTACACTAAATCCATTCTTCATAAATGGAATTTTATCCTAGTCTTACGTTTTGTGCAAACGTTTGTATTATGTAATGCCGGAAGGCCGAACCTCTCTGCAGTCCCGTTGTGTACTTCAGTCAGCAGGTTAGCCATTCCTTATGCCGTTAAGGTGCCTCTAAAGATTCCGCTATGTTAAGCGCAACCATCGTAAGGATTGCCTGATTCGCTGTATATGAAATACGCCGCTCCTGGCCAGGAATATACCCATGGCCCGGATGCCGCACCCCATTATCATGGACAACCAGCGTACATGTGCCATCAGCATTATCCTCATAACCGATTCCAAGCACCCAATGATAATCATAGACATAACTTCCCCGCCAGCGGAGGCTGAACCATTTATCAAATTTAAGGGCTACAGGCCGCGAGGCATCGATCTCGGCTTTGTATCTTGCGATATCATTAAATACGGAAACCGTAAGCAGTCTGGAGCTATCCTTCCCGCGCGGAGCAGCATGGCTGATGTAGGCCCGGAGACCTTTGGCGAAGCTGCGCACACTCATTCCCCAAGGTGTTCCGCCATGATGAGTGTATATGTAATTGATATGTGCTGCTTTGGAATCAAAATGACCGGCCCCCGGAATAAACAGCCTGCCCATACGCGTGTGCCAATATTCCATAAGCGCGGCCATAGTTGCCGGACCGCAGGCTGAGGCGGGAGAGGCTACTCCCGCTTCCCACTGCGTGTAAGGTTCCGCCTTCAACTGCCGGCTGGACGGCTGTCCGCTCATAGGGATACCCTATTCCGGCAATGCTGCAATACACGTTGCGCAGGAAGCAGCAGTTCCTTGCCGGCAGCCTCATGCTCAAGGCTGATTCCGTTCGATCCCCCTGGATCTGCCGGGGTAACCGGTATAGATACATGCTGATCGGAGTCAGCAGAATCAGCTGATTCCGCCCACTCACCATCAGGATCGATGTCAATATCTATGGGTAGTGTGAAATAGAAATCCGAGCCTTCTCCTTCAACGCTCTCCACGGTGATCGCTCCGCCCATCAGCTCAACCAGCCGTTTGCAGATCGCGAGGCCCAGTCCGGTCCCCCCGTATTTGCGGTTAATTGACGGATGAAGCTGGGAGAAGGACTGGAACAGCAGCGGCTGTTTCTCCGGCGGGATTCCGATTCCTGTATCCAGCACACTGAATTTCAATATCAGCTTCCTGCGGTCCCGGCAGTATTCCGTACCAAGACGGATAGAGACTTGGCCCTCCTCCGTGAATTTGACTGCATTGCTGACGAGGTTCACCAGCACCTGGCGCAGGCGGGCGGCATCGCCCATAATCAGCTCCGGCACATCAGGAGCCTTATGACAGGAGAGTTCAATGCCCTTCTCCCGGGCTTTGGGCGCGAACAGCTCCGTTACGTTTTCAAGCAGTCCTTCCAGGCTGACCGGCTCATGAGTAAGCGTCATTTTACCGGCTTCTATTTTGCTGAAATCCAGAATTTCATTAAGAATATATAACAGGGACGCGCTGCTGTCGCTAATGATCTCAGCATATCCGCGCTGCTCCTCATTAAGCTCCGTCTCCATGAGCAGATCTGTCATCCCCATAATTCCGTTCATCGGCGTACGCAGTTCATGGCTCATGATGGCGAGGAATTCCGATTTGGCCTGGTCTGCTTTCTCTGCCAGCTCCTTCGCTCTAATAATCTCCTTCTCATCGGTAATGTCACGGAAGACAACGACCGCTCCCTTGCGCTCGCCCTTGTCAAACAGAGGGGTAACCTGATATTCGGCCAGAAAGCTGGAGCCGTCCTTGCGCCACAGCACCGCATCTTTGCTCTGATGAGATTCCCCTGCCCGCACCGCCCGCATCAGCGGAGATTCCTCCGGCCGGTAATGAATGCCGTCCAGCGCCGTCTGTTGAAGGTGATCCAGGTAAGGATGGCCCGTGATCTCTCCATATTCAAAGCCCAGCATCTGTGCCCCGGCGGGATTAATAAAGGTTACTTTCCCCTCGGTATCCAGACCGAATATTCCTTCGGAGACCGCATTCAGGATCAGAGTGTAGTCATTGCCCAGCTTCTCAATCTGCTCGGTGTAACGGATACGGTCCGTAATGTCGCGCGATATTCCATATACACCCACAACCTGCTTGTCCACAATAATAGGAATATTGATCGTGTTAATCTCCACCAGACGGCCATCCTTATGAATCAGCGTAAGGTCATAGCTCTGGGGAATGCCTTGGGTAGCCAGAGTGAAATGATGCATCGTCTTCCCGATATCCTTGTCCGCCACGAGCGGTCCGAAATAATTACCCAGCAATTCATCCAGCGAGTACCCGCTAAGCTCCTCCAAATAGGGATTAGCCGTGAGATATTCACCCTGCAGATTCATGGAATATACCGCGGAAGGATTATACTCGAACAACGATTTGTAGCGCTGCTCGCTCTCCTGCAGCTTCGAGTCGAACTCTTTGCGTTCTGTAATATTCCGGCCGACGGCAATAATCTCCACCGCTTGACCCTGCTCATCAAAAATATAACGGCTGTTCGTCTCAAACCAGATGTAGCTGCCGTTCTTATGACGATAGCGGTAGGAAACCGGCCGGATAAACCCGGAGATTTCGCTTTCAGCCATAATCGCTCTCATCATCTCCAGATCATCCGGATGCAAATAATGATAAGCGCTGGTACCGATCATCTCTTCAGGCTCATAACCCAGCAGTGATTGGCTGGCCGGTGAGCAGTACAGGAAGATGCTGTCCTTGATGGCGTGGCGGGAAATCAGATCGAGTGAATTCTCCGACATCAGGCGGTAATTGCGTTCGCTCTCCCGCAGCAGCCGCTCCATCTGCATCCGCTCGGTAATATCCTGCATCATGCCGATCAGCTGAACCGGCTGGCCGCCCGGTCCGAAGGTTACATCCCACTGGATGTGTACAGCCAGGATATCTCCATTCGGCAGAATCAGCCGGTAAGACGTGTCCCCGGACTCGCCCTTGATTACAGCACGCTCTACAGCAGCCTGCAGGAGAGAGAAATCCTCCGGATGAACCAGAGCCATGAAAGCTTCGTAATCCACATTGTCATTCCCGACAGCATTCTGCAGAATACGCCGCACCTCTTCCGAGAATGACAGCTTTCCCTTGGTCAAATCCCAGCCCCACGAGCCAATTCTGGCTACCCTCTGGGCGATGGCGAGCGCTTCCTCGCTCTGCTTACGCCGGGTCACATTACGCCCGATTCCCATAATTCGCGTAATTTCGCCGTTCTCGTCCCGGATTTCATGAAAAGACATCTCAAACCATAAATAATGCCCTTCCTTGTGACGCAGCCGGCGGCTGTAAGTATCATTCTTCAACAGGCCGTTGGAGCTGCTGATCCCGTCAAAATCATCCGGATGATAGAATTCTGCCCGGTTTCTTCCAACCATCTCCTCCGGCAGATATCCAATTTGCGGGAAGGAGGAGGGGGAAATAAAGCTTAACGTCCCGTCCGGCAGCGAGAAGGAAATCATGCTCTGATCATCTTTTATAAATAAGTTGTACAGATCGCGGCTGTCTACTGTCAGCTGGTCAGCAATCTTGCGGTCCGTAACATCCTGTGCATATACAATAATATTCCGGTCCATCCGGCCTGCTTCTGCCTGAACAAACGTAAGGGAGAGCCAGAGCTTCCTCCCGCCGCTGCCAGGGAAACGCAGCTCTTTCACAAGGGGCTGCCCGTTGGTCTGCGACAGCTCCTTCATGATTTCGGGTAAAGAGAATCCCCCCTGCTCTTCCAGCCGGACCCGGCCTGTCCCGGATAAAGCGCCCGCGAGAAATTCCGGTTCACTGCAGCCAAGCATCGTGCAAAAAGCAGGGTTAACCATGACCCAGCGGTCCCCTTCAGAAGACAGCACAGCCATCCCCACTGGAGACATCAGGAATGCTTGATCCAGAATGGTTCTATTCTCTGCCAAGTTATCCATTAAACAAGGCCTCCTTCATCTCGAGCCGGCGCTTCTGCAGACTCTCTGTTGTCTTCGCTTGTCCTTCTATATCTCACAGTATACGATAAGAGCAGCAGGGAATGAAACGTACAGCCCCCATTGGATCAGGAAAATTTAAATTGTAAATATTGACTATTCCAGAAATGCGCCCTATATTAAAAGGTAATTATATAACCGTGACTCATTACGCTGGAAGCACCCGTAATAGAGGCCTATTGGCCTTTACTGCGGGTGCTTTTTTGCGTGTATTATCGGGACACGGAAACAAGAGGAGGAATATTAATGAGGAATTTGTGCAGGAACGCTGCCATAACGCTGCTCTCCCTGCTGATTGCCCTGGCCACCCTGGCCGGGTCTGCTTCTGCATCTCCGACGGTAATAACCGCATCGATTCAGGCGTCTTTTGATCTTACTGCGGCAGCGGCAGATAGTACTATCCGCGTCCGGCTGAAGAGCCAGTACAGTGAATTAACCCTCCTGTCAGCCCAATATGACAGCCGGGAGATACAGATTAGAGCGCTTCATGATCAGAATGCAGAGTCGCTGATTGTTGTCCGCGAGGCTATCAAGAATATAGACCAGGCTTCCGTAGCCCGGCTTACCGCAGCTGTCAGCAGCGCCAAGGAACGCTACCAGCCGCTGTTCGATCAATACAGTGCGCTCAACAAACGGATTTCCCTGCTCAAAGGGCTGAAGGACAAGACGCTGAATTCCGTACTGAAGGCCCAGTCCGAGGCTATGAAGCTCCTTGTACAGTTGGCCCGACAGGAGATACGCGACAAGGAAGCCCTGCTCAAGGCTGCCAAGGATACACGCACCAAGCGGGTTGCCGCTGCCCGCAAGATTCTGGCCGGAATGGATAACGCGCAAATTTCAATGAAATCCCAGAAGAGTGCAGCCTCCGCATTGAACAAACGGCTTACCGCAGACTGGAGCGATTTCAAAGCTGCGGTCCGCAAGCAGAACTCCGTCCTGGCCGGCCAATCCTTATCCTCAATGGTCTCCGGCTACCGGCAAATTGCAGCCAGCAAGCTGAAGATTATTGAGCTGGAGCAGAAGATCGCAGCCATTATTACCGCTACCCATAAGCAAATCGGCACTTGAACCTCTATCTGTCCTGTATCTTCCAACCGTAAGGGCGCATATGGTAGTTAAAGAAGACCATCATCATGCGGCGGGAGGAGGCATTCACTATGCGTATCTGCATCATTGCACCCGAACAGTTCCCGGTTCCAGGGGATGGCTCTGTAGAGATCTGCATCTGGAATATTGCCCGGCGGCTTGCCCGAAGGCACAAGGTAACTATAGTGAGCCGGAGATCGCCTGGACTCCCGGACATTGACGAAATAGAGCAGGTCAGGTTCATCCGCCTTCCTTCCGGCACCCCTGCCCGGTACCGCAGTTCGGTTCTCGGATATCTGGAGGCGGCAGAAGCCTTTGAACTGATTCAGATCGATAACCGGCCGCTGCTGCTGGCCGCTGTCAAACGGCGGCACCCCGGCACTCCGGTGCTGCTGTTCCTGCATTCCCTGACCTTCGTGCCGCTGGAATCCAGAATCGCCCGCAGCCTCGCCCTGGCGGACGCTGTCGCGGCTAACAGCCGCTCCCTGCAGCAGCGGCTCGTGCGGCGGTTCCCCGGTATCCCGGGCAAGCTCCGCGTTGTTCCGCTGGGAGCGGACCTGTCCCGCTTCGTCCCCGTGCCGGCGCAGGAGAAGGCACGACTGCGCGCGCTGTACGGCCTGGCCCCCGGCTTCACCGTCTTGTTCGTGGGCCGGGTAATCCCGCGCAAGGGAGTGCCTGTGCTGATCCGGGCCATGCACCGGCTGAACAGGAATATGCCCGCCCGGCTAGTGATCGCCGGAGACGGCAAGCCGGCTTATCTCCGGCAGCTTAAGGTACTCGCGCGCCGGCTGGGTGTGCGCGTGTCTTTCCTGGGGAATATCCCGCATGAGGATATTCACAGCCTGTATCAGGCCGCAGACTGCTTCATCTGTCCTTCCCAGCGGCATGAATCCTTCGGCCTCGTGAATGTAGAGGCCATGGCCACGGGACTTCCGGTGATCGCCTCGCGAAACGGCGGAATCCGGGAGATTATTGATTCCGGCCATAACGGATATCTAGTGGGGAGATACCGGGACCCTGCTCCTTTCGCCAAGCGAATGCTGATGATCGGCCGCAATCCTGTGCTCGCGGCAAGGATCGGAATGCAGGGGCGGAGCGATGCGCTGCAGATGTTCGAATGGCAGCATACTGTAGAGCTGCTGGAGAATCTCTACCTGAAGCTGGTACCGCAATAACCGGAGGAGACGGGTCCGTGCACCTCCTCCGGGATGCGATACAGCAGCCCCTTTGACGCTCCCCGGCAATGCGACATTGTGTCATACGAATTTTGTGATTCTTCTCGCAGGATACGGCTGCAGTTAATATTATACTCATATTGTAAGCGTTGCCATTAAGCAAATGCACTGCACAGTAAGCCAACAAGACATTGGCAACCCCCTACAACACAATATTCGCTGTAGAAAGGGTGCATCGTTATGTTAATGATCAAAGCTATAGTACGGCCGGAGAAAGCGGATGAGGTCATGGCTGAATTACTGCTTGCCGGCTTCCCCTCCATCAGCAAAATGGACCTGCTCGGACGCGGTAAGCAAAAGGGAATCCAGGTCGGAACCAACCATTACAATCAAATTTCCAAGAAGCTTCTGATGATCGTAATTCAGGATGATGAGAAGGATGACGTCATCAGCATTATTATGCGCACAGCAAGAACCGGTGAGCATGGCTCATTCGGCGACGGCAAAATTTTTGTCCTGCCCGTACAGGAGGTCTTCACCATCAGCAACGGTAAAAACCAGCTCTAAACTTCCCGGTCTTCCTTATGACCCGCTTTCCTGTAGCGCATATGAAAGAGGCAGCCAAACGTTCCGCCAGTCTCCGTCTTCACGGACGGTCCGGGAACGCCTTGCTGCCTCTGCCCGTTCTTGCTCATGCTACTGTCAGATCATCTGGATAACTGTAAGCACCAGCCCTACAACAAAACCGCACACAGCTCCATTAACGCGAATCCACTGCAGATCCTTGCCCACCTTCTCCTCCAGCATGTTCACGAGCGAGGCGTCATCCATTTGATCAAGGTTCTCCTTGACCAGCTGGCCGATCCGGTAATGATTCGATTCCACGAAGGCGATCAGCGTGCCGCGGATCCGCTCCTCGGAAGCCTGAATCCATTCCTGCTCCTTGCCGATCCGCCGGACCAGCATAGCATACAGCCAGAACAGCTTGCGGCCGCCGCGTACCCGGTCTTCCTCAAGCAGCGCAACCGCCTTAACGCGCAGTCCTTCCAGCTGCTGCTGCACGAAAGCCGTAGCAGCCTCCCCTTGCAGCTCATTCAGCGCCCAATCCTTCAGCGAGGAGATCCGCTCCTCATTGCTCAACAGCTGGAACAGAGCGACACGGATCTCCCGGATGACCTCCTCACGGTACGGGCTGTCCTCTTCCTTGAAATCACGGATAGTGGACTGCACCATGCCCTGCAGCATTTCACCCAGCATATCGGCATCAACGAATCCGACAAAAGCCTGAAAAGCCATCCCCTTCAGCCCCCCAAGCTTCACCTCAGCCAGCTTCTCGCTGGCGATCTTGCCCAGCATCGCACGGGTTTCCGGACGCCCGCTCCAGGAGGAGATCCCTTCCAGCGCATAATCAAGAGCGGCAATATCCTTGCCGTCATTCATCAGGCTGGTAGCGATTTTATCGGCGGCAACGCCAAGCTCAGCTTCACGCAGATAGCCTGCTGCTGCAGATTGAAGATACGGAACCGCCTGCTCTACCGGAAGCCGCAGTACGAATTCTTTAATCTGCTCCAGCATTTCCGTTCTTGCTTTCTTTCTGGAGAAGAACCGTGTCAGCATGCCGGCGCCCAGAGAGATGATGTTGATTTTGCGCAGCTTGTTCTCAATGCTCTCCTTGTTCAGCAATTCATTCTCCATCGCGGAGATTAGAGACTGTATAAGCTTATCCCGGTTCTTCAGCAGCAGCGAAGTATGCGGAATTCTAAGCCCCAGAGGATGGCGGAACAACGCGGTCACTGCAAACCAGTCGGCAATCCCTCCGACAAGACCGGCCTCGAAGCCCCCTCTCAGCAGAATAACAGCCAGGTTCTCCGGCAGAAATAAGGTGAACAGGAAACCGCATGCCATGATGGCAAGAGATATGGTAGCTAAATTTCTGGATTTCATGTGTTTATTATCCCCCTTACATAACGACCCCAAGCCATCTTTTGCCCGAAAAAATTGCTTTGCAGACAACAGCAGACATTCCCGTTACAAGATTGCAGGTCTACATTCAATTGTACCACGAGAAGACTCTTTTCTGAAAATCCGGCAAGAAACGCAGCTTAAATATACGTACCCCGGACTATATATGGATGAAAATGTGATTTTTAAATTTCAGGGAAATAATGATAAGATACAGAAAGATAAGTTATCGCGTGAAATACAGAGCCCTTGAAGGGGCACCTACAACTATAGATGGAATAGGAGAACTGCAACATGCTAATTGCACTGGATATGGACGGAACACTGCTGAACGAGGATGGTGAGATAAGCAGGGAGAACAAGGAAGCCATACTCCAAGCACAACGCCTGGGGCATACCGTGATCATAGCCACCGGACGTTCTTACATGGATGCGGAGCGTCAGCTGCGGCTGGCAGATCTGGAGTGTCCTGTAGTGAGTCTGAACGGCGCTGTTGTCACACTGCCTGACGGAACGCTGGCCGCGAGTACACCGCTGAACAAGGAGGATATCATCCCCGCGCTGCGCTGGATGAACGAGATTCCTGAATTGTACTATGAGGTATACACAGAGGATAACGTATATGTAGAGCTTGATAAGCGGGTACGGCTGGAGAAGCTGTCGGCACTGAAGGAAGATGAGGTTCCCGAAGAGGTAGGCTGGCTGCTTAAGGCGATGATCGACCAGCAGTTTCAGCAGGCGGCTGTAACCTATGTGGAGAGCATGGAGGACATCTGGAGCAAAGAGGAGAATCTGATCTACAAGACACTCGCCTTCTCGCTGAACCGTGAACTGCTGAAGGAAGCCTCTACACGGTTCGCCGCGATTCCCGGGCTGATTATTACGGCATCACATGTCAACAATATTGAAATTAATCATAAAGATGCTAATAAGGGCAACGGTGTGAAGCTGATGGCGGAGCATTACGGCATCCCGGCAGCGCAAATCGCAGTTATGGGTGACAGCTATAATGATCTGCCGATGTTCGAGATCGCCGGCTACCGGATTGCAATGGAGAATGCCGCACCCATCCTCAAAGAAACCGCCGATTTCATTACGCTAAGCAACTCGGAGCATGGTGTTGCGGCGGGTCTGCGGCATCTTTTGGATAAGAAATAACTATCGGTCCGGCTGTGAAGGCCCTCCATCTTCACAAGTAGAAACGGCTTTGCCGTCCTTTTAAAGGACGGTACCGTTTCAGCGAGAAATAGAAGGATAATTTATGCGCGGAGCATATAAATTCTTATATTTTAAAGAAACAGCCTTCAAGGAAGGCTGCTCTTCTCAGCGGCGGCTGGCTCCTGAACGATGAAGACAGCAGAAAGATATTGCACCCAGGTTTAATGCGAGAAATACAATGAGAATTAACCGCTGGGCAGTGGTCAGAGCCACAAGAACGGGAATAAACACAACATCCCTCCAGATTTCACCTTAAATGTGTGAATCTATTTCAATCAGCTCATCCTTTGCGGACAGCTGTACTGATTAAGTAAATGATCCAGGGCAACCGACTGTTTAACCACTTTGGGATGTGTCAAAATGCCGTATTTTTGCTGCGTCTGATATAATTTCTGTCTGGCTTCCTCTACCTGCAGCAAAATCTTACGCTTATTGGTCTGCATGACACTTCCTCCTCTGTCCAATATATTAATCTCAGCTGTCAAAAATTGGACCTTATGATAAATGGCGTGATAATCTCGCATAACCTTCCGCTTGATAGTGAAGCTCAGAACAACATAAACAGCCCGGGAGCTTCAGCTGCCGGGAGCGTTAGGAGGAACATAAATGAACCTGTACCCGGGGATTGCCCGGCTATATGAGAACCGGCTGCTGCGTACCGAGCTGGAATGTGAGCAATTTGATCTTGCACTGGAAGGTCTGGCCGGTGATACAGAGGACGTTGTAATTCATCAGATCTTCAAGGTCTTCGATGATGACACAGAGCAGGAGGAGGTCATGTTCAGCCTCGTCCATTTCGTGGAGAGTCTTCAGATGGAGATGTATCTGACCCAGCTGCTGCACTCCCTTCCGGAGATGCTGGAGCACGCCCGCAACTGGGCCATTGTACTGAATGAAAGAATCCTGAACGATGATAACTACCGCAAGGATTACGCCGATATCGCCGCCCTCATGCCGCCAAGAATCAAGCAATGCCTGATGTTCCTGCTGGAGGAAATTAAGGAAGATAAGCCCCGGTTATTTGAGCGAAAGGTGAACTACATCCTCTCCAGACTGAAGTAAGCCGGAGCTCAAATTGCGGTCCTATTCTTCAAAATCGAGGTTGACCGGTTCCGGGGGAAGACTATCCTCCACACCCTCATCGGTTGTAGGCACCTTGGCATCGACGACCTCGAAACGGAACTGATCCACCCATACTTTGCCGGCCCCACTAAGCAGAATACCAAAAGCTATTGCCGAACTCTCCTTCGGAATATCCAGAATCACATTATACTGATTCCAGTCCTCTGAACCCTTGATGGGCCGGCTCTGCATGTTATCGAACTTCAGCATTTCCCCGTTCTCCGCATCAATTCTCATCCACAATCCGGCCCAGCCGTTGATATGCTGCGGTTTAACAAAGGCCGAGAGCTTCAGCCGCTTACCCAAGTAGGCTTCTGCACTGAAAATTTGCATTAAGGTGACAAAGCCGTTCTCCCGGGCTTTAATAGACTGAAGCCGTGCCGAAGCTTTCCCCATATGAACCTCTGACTTATCCACCGTAACTTCATAGTCTTCCCCGTTCAATCCGGTAACTGTCCAGCCTTTCAATGCTTGTTCTGTAATCATCTTGATCTCTCCTTTAATCAGATTTCTTGAGTAGGTCCGGTACTGGCCGGGAGTAATCCGGTACACTTTCTTGAATGCACGGGAGAAGGCCTCCTGAGAGTGAAAATGGTATTCTACGGCGATATCCAATATTCGTTTATTGGTATAAATCAGCTCTGCGGCTGCTTTGGCCAGTCTTCTCCGCCGTACGTAATCAGCCACCGTCTTCCCCACCGCCGCATAGAAGATGCGGTAGAAATGGTGGGAAGAAAATTTACTGTGCACCGAAATTTCCTTCAGGGTAATCGCTTCTGTGAGGTTCCTCTCAATATAATTCAGCGAACGCCTCACGGCCTTGGAATGTATTCCTTCACTCATAGGCTGTCCCCTCCTCTGTTAATACGATATCATGGCTGTTGGAATTACATTTGATCTTTTATTCCATATAATTACTCAACACTTATTATTAGAAGAAACTTATTTCCAGTCCTATCTTTTCTATTCCTCTCCCGTGCAGAAACCGGATCAGAATGGTATATTGTATACTGGTCAAAATGTACGGCTGCTTAATCACTATATCAATGTATTCGAGACTCTATCATTTCTACTTGCAGATTAGCTTATAGAATAAATGAAGGTGAATTCCAATGAACAAGCTATTATTTCATAATATACCGCTCGGTGCTACCGGCGAGAAAATCCCCCAGGCGAAGGTTGCCTCCGCCCGGACGAGCAGGGAGACCGTGAAACCCGGAGACAGCGACGCGGCTTACTTCCGCAGGCTGGAGGAAGGCGGCATTCTGCTCAATTCTCCGCAAATCTCAGCGGTGCGGCATCATCTCGGGCCGCTGCTGACGCTGGCGGGAGCAGGCTCCGGCAAAACCTCGGTGCTGATCTGCAGAACCGGGTATTTGCTGTCTGTGCGCGGCATCGCCCCGGGCCGGCTGCTGCTGCTCACGTTCTCCAGCAAGGCTGCGGCGGAAATGCGGGAGCGGATTGCCGTGCTGCCGGGTGTGAACGCAGGTGATGCCGCACGGCTGCAGGCCCGCACGTTCCACTCGTTCTTCCTCTATTTCCTGCGCCGTCAGGGACTGCGGCAGGATATTTTCCACGAGACGCGGCGCCAGCACATCCTGCTGAAGCAGATCATGCGTCAGCTTGGGCTGCCGAAGGATGCCTATCCCCCAGAGAATCTGCTCACCTTGCTCTCCTCCTGCAAGATGAATATGGGCTTGCCCGAGGATATGCCGGAAACGACAGAAGCGGAGAAGGAAATGAAGGCCATTCTCGCCCTGTACGAGCAGTGGAAGACCGAACATTTCAAAATCGATTTCGACGACGTGCTGCTGATCGCCTACCGGATGCTCCGGGAGCAGCCGGCGCTGCTGCTGGAGCTGCAGCAGAAATACCAATATGTAATGGTCGATGAATTCCAGGATACGAATGCGCTGCAATATGAGCTGGTCAAAATGATCGCCCATCCACAGGACAACCTGATGGTGGTCGGAGACGATGATCAGACCATCTATTCCTTCAACGGGGCGCGCAGCGAGTTCATTCTGGAGTTCGAGAAACTGTATCCAAATGCCAAGGTGATCACCCTCGATATCAATTACCGCTCCGGACCGGCCATTATCGGGCTCGGTAACGGGATTATTCGCCATAATACACGGCGCCGGGCCAAGACGCTGCAAGCGGCCAAAAGCAGTGGAAATCCGCCCCGCTATCTTCGTCCGCAGACTGCGGACGAAGAGGCCGAGCAGATTGTAGAGCATATTGAACGTGAGATTGGCAGCGGAGCAAGGGAATATCGCGATTATGCGCTGTTGTACCGCGCCACCAGCAGCAACCGGGCAATCCTAGAGCTGCTGCTGATGCGCGATATCCCTTATGTAGACTACGGCGAAGGCCAGCTGCTCTACGAGCATTGGCTGATCTCCCCCGTGCTGGATCATCTGCGCCTGTCTGTTAACCGCCGTAACTTCGCCGCGATGGAGAATATTCTGCCGACCCTCTACATGAGCCGGGAAAAAGGGATGGAGCATATCCGCCGCATGGAGTCCGTGCAGGCGAAACAGGGCCCGCTGATTCACCTCCTGTCCATGCCGGGCATGGAGGATTTCAAAGCTACCAAGCTGCGCGAGCGGCTGGATCTGATCCGCGGGCTGAGCGGGCTGACGCCGGTGCAGGCGATCCGCCAGATCCGCACTGTTTTCTATGACTATTTCATTGAAGCCAATGAACGGCACCAGGCCACATTGCACCGGGAGACGCTTAAGGAAATGCTCGATGAGCTGGAGGCATCCGCAGAGCGGTTCGGCACGATCCCGTTGTTCCTCGAATTCATTGATAACGTAACCGAGCGCAACGAGCAGAGCCGTCAGCCGGGGCTTAAGGAGCAAGGCAACCGCATCGCCCTGATGACTATCCATAAATCCAAAGGACTGGAGTTCCCCGTAGTCTTCCTTATCGGGGCTTCCGAGGGTATTCTGCCGCATAGCTCCGCACTGGAGGAGGGCCGGCTGAAGGACCGCAAGCCGGCGAAGGCAAGCGTTACTGTGGTCGGCAGTGCTGCCGCCAGAGCCGCAGCTGAGGCTGGAATAGCTGCACTCGAAGAGGAACGCAGACTCGCCTATGTAGCCGTTACCCGGGCCCGCGAGGAGCTGTTCATCAGCTCGCCCGCAAGGCACCGGGGCAAGAAGGCAGAGGTCTCGCGCTTCATGCTCTCCGCCTTCCGCGCTGCAGCACCGCCTCAGGCAACTGCACCGGCCGCCGGAAACAGAAGCACTGTAGTACGCAGCAGCTATTCGTCCGGGTCCTCTGCAGCCAGAATGCATACAGTTCCCGTCTGGAGCTGTTCCGGGAAGTCCTGCCCGGGCTGGACCCGGATGAAGGCGGGCGGAGCCGAGGATCACCTTGCCTCGAAGCCCTGTCCGCTGTGCAAATCCCCGATGGAAAAAAGCACCCGGGAAGTCCCTGTATAACGGGACACACGGCCGCCTGTACACAAGCATCAGCCCCATTCAGCAGCTACTCGGCGCTGAATGGGGCTGATGCTGTTATTCCCGGGTTCATCTTGCCCGCACCTGGAATTGGGGCAGATAATCGGCATTCTGCTCAAGAATATCGGCCAGAACCTCCTTGGCGATCCGCTCATCTCCTATCAGCGGGTGGATCGTCAGCGCCTGTAGTGCAGAGGCATAATCCCCTTTCACTGCCGCTTCAATCGTCAGCTCTTCATAAGCCTTCACCACCTGCAGCAGACCTCTGATCTGGGGAGGGAGCGGCTTACTCGGGGCAAGCGCATGCGGTCCATCGGATTTGATAACACAGTTGATCTCAATGGAGACATCGCCCGGAAGATCAGGGATAGTCCCCTGATTACGCACATTGACCGTCTGAATGTCGCCGGTATCATTATAGATGGACTTCATCAATTGAACAGCCGCTTCCGAATAGTAGGCACCGCCGCGTTTCTCCAATTGAGCCGGCTTACTGTTCACTTCAGGTTGCTTATAGATCTCGAACAGCTCGGCTTCTACTTCTTTTACCTCATCGGCACGGGTCTTTCCGGTCTCTTGATAATGCCCGGAGATCTCCCGGTACATCTCCTCCTTCATATAATAATAACGGTGGTAGGGGCAAGGAAGTGCTCCCACGGACTGAATGAATTCGGAATCCCACTCCAGATCGGGTATATTGGCCATCGAAGGTCCTTTGGCTCCGGACAGCTTGTTCAGGAAATCCTCCGTCACGTCCTCTCCTTCAATCAGCACCCGGGTCGTCCAGTGGAGATGATTGATTCCGACAATCTCAATAAACATATCCGATTGCGGAACCCCGTAGAGCTCAGCGATCTGCATCTTCGTGCTTATCGGGAGATTGCACAGCCCGACAGATTTGACACGGGAATGCTTCGAGACGGCTTCCGTAATAATACCGGCCGGGTTGGTGAAGTTGATCATGAACGCGCCCGGAGCCAGTTCCTCAATATCCCGGCAAATGTCCAGAATTACCGGAATGGTGCGAAGCGCCTTGGCGAATCCGCCCGCGCCCGTCGTCTCCTGGCCGATTAAATGATGGGCCAGCGGTATCTTCTCATCTCTTGAGCGGGCATCCAGCATGCCCACACGGATCTGCGTAGCGACAAAATCCGCACCGCGAATCGCTTCGCGCCGGTCCAGCGTCGTATGCAGCTTCATTGGTTTGCCGCTTGCATCAATCATACGCTGCGCCAGTTCACCTATGATTCTCAGCTTGTCCGCTCCGGCCTTAATATCAGCCAGATACAGCTCAGCAACCGGGAATTCATCATAATAACGGATCAGTCCCTCTACAAGCTCCGGCGTATAGGAGGAGCCTCCTCCGATTACTGCGATTTTCAAGTGGTTCTTCTTCATTTGTGATTTCCTCCGTCTCTCTTGAAACTCTCTATTATTGCTGTGGTTACGGGCAGGCCAAGCTGGTCCATGGCAAGCATCACCGCACCGAATACAGGCGGCAGCTCCGGGATTACTAGTGTGCTAAGGGGATGCTCCGCCTTCACCTCTTGAAGCAGCGCATCCAGCAGCAACGGGTTTCTGCCGGATTGAAGGATACTCCCCGTAAGGATGACCGGCACCGCTTCCTCTTCAAAGCCGCCCAGTTTGCGGATTACGGCCGATGCAGAAATCCCCAGCTCTCTGCCCATATCTGCAAGCAACTGGCGGGAGAGCCAATCACCCGAGTCTGCCGATTCGTGAACAATCAGCGACAGCTCCAGCGGCGCCGCAGTGATCTCATCATCGAGATACCGGTTCAGCATCTCCCCGAAGCTTGTAAACCCAAGCCTCAGAGGTATCCGCTCGACCAGATCACTGTAGGGTTCCCTGCCTTCCCAGCAGCGCACAGCCCTGCCGAGTGCCTGTGCAGCGAGATAAAAGCCGCCGGCCCGGTCACCGAACAAAGTATCGAATCCGCCTACCTGCACCGTTTGCCCGAGCCGGTTGCGGCCCGCTGCGTTCGTATTGCTTCCACAGACAAGCACCACTCCCGTGTTATCCCGGCTCCCATCCCCTCCGGTTTCTTATGCTTCTATACTATAGACCGCCCTGCGGCGGTCCCCCTTATCTTATCTTGAATTGGAGGTGGTCCCATGTCCGGCCGAAGCAATAAGCTCTCTCCCTACCTGTTCATCTCGCCAGCCCTCCTGCTGTTTGCCTTTGTTGTACTTATTCCGGTCCTCATGACATTCGTATTCAGCTTCTACGATTGGAACGGGATCGGCCATATGAAATTCACCGGCTTTGACAATTACATCCGGGCTTTTCAAGACCGCATCTACATTAATTCCTATGGACACACACTGATTTATATTGTAGCCACGGTCGTTGTTGAAGTCCTTGTCGGACTGGGACTCGCAGGATTAATCACGATGGGCCGCAAGGGCAGCGGAATATTCCGGCTAGCATTCTTCGTGCCCGTCATGCTGCCGATGATTGTCGTCTCCTACTTATGGAAATTCGTCTATAATTCCGACTTCGGCCTTATCAATATCCTGCTGGAGAAGATCGGCCTGGAGAGCTGGACCAGAGTCTGGCTAGGCAACCCCGATACGGCACTTTACTCCATCTGCATCGTATCCGGCTGGGTCTACGCAGGGTTCTATATGACCATCTTTTATTCCGGAATCCAGCGCATTTCCAAAGAAGTCTATGAATCCGCCCATCTGGATGGCGCCGGGGAAGGACAGATATTCTTCAAGATCAAGGTACCGATGATCCGTAATCTGGTAGAGACAGGCATCATGCTATGTGTGCTTACCGGCTTCCAGTCCTTCGACCTGTTCTATGTAATGACTAACGGCGGGCCGTATAATTCGACCGAAATCGTTACGACCTATCTGGTCAAAGTAGTCTTTACCCACATGAGCATCGGCTACGGCTCTGCGCTCGCTGTCATAATGACAATCGTGATTGCGATCATCGGGCTTGTTGCCGGCAGACTGAAGAAGAAAGACTCCGGTGTGCTGGAGTATTAAGCAGAAACGGCTTTGCCGTCCTCTCAAAGGACGGTACCGTTTCAGCGAGAAATAGAAGGATAATTTATAGTGTCCAACATATAAAATTCTTATATTTTAGAATAATCCCACAAAGCGGGGCTTTGGCTTCGGGTGATGACTCAGGTACTTTGTGGGGCCACCGAAACATGTAAACTCTGAAATCATGAGAAAGTGAGGTGTTCTCCTTGACGACCACAGCCCTGGATATCAAGAACGACGCTTACAGCGGAGGGGAGTCGGCAAAACGCAGACCGCTCTCACATATTCTGTATTATCTGTTCATGATCTTCATCTCCTGCTTCTATTTCTATCCGATCCTCTGGCTTATCCTCTCCTCATTCCGTGAGAACCGTAAGATCTTCTCCACCCCGTTCGCGCTGCCGGAACAGGTTAATCTGCAGAACTGGTCCAAAGCGTGGACTGTCGGCAATATGAGCACCTATGCCAGCAACAGCGTAATCGTCACCTCGGCTACCGTAGCAGGCATTCTGCTCTTCGCCAGCCTCGCAGCCTTTGCCTTCAGTAAGCTGCGATTCCGAGGAAGCAGCTTCCTGATGCTAATGTTCGTATTCGGACTGTTCATGCCGCTGCAATCCTTCTTCATTGCCCAGAGCTATATTTTTGAGCAGCTGAATTTGAAGGATTCCTATATGGGGTTAATTCTTCCTTATATAGGAACAGGACTTCCGCTGGCTATCTTTCTGCTCAAGGCGTACTTAGACTCCGTACCAAAAGAACTGCTGGAAGCTGCCCGCATGGACGGCTGTAATGACTGGGTGATGTACAGCAGAATTATCCTTCCGCTGCTTGTTCCAAACATGGCTACCGTGGGGATCTTCTCGGCGCTGAATGCTTGGAATGAGCTGCTGCTGGCCATGCTGTACATCCAGAATGATGCACTGAAGACCATCCCGATCGGCCTGCTGGCCTTCTCCAGCCGATATATGACCGACTATAAGCTGCTTTTCTCCGCACTGGCGATTATTACGCTCCCGATGATTGTCGTATACCTCTTCTTCCACCGCTATATCGTTGCCGGCCTGACGGAGGGAGCACTGAAGTAGCTCCTTCCCGGAAATATGCCTGTTAGAACAACAAATAGCCCCTTCCAGCAGACGTAGCCGGAATCATGACATCATCATGAGTTCCCAATACGTTCTGCCCAAAGGGGCTATATTCGTTATCCTCTATTTAAGCCGGAGTGACTTCCGGTTCTTCAGCTTCTTCATGCACAGTCTTGATCTGAATCATTACTGTACTTGGATCGGTCAGCACTTCAATACCATCCTGGAAAATCAGATCAGACACAAGCAACTGGTCGCCAATGGCAAGGCCGCTGATGTCCACTTCCATGGAAGTCGGCAGATCGCCCGGCATACAGCGGACATCTACTTCATATATTTCCACCTGCAGTACGCCGCCTTCTTTGACCCCAACAGCTTCGCCTGCAAAATGAATCGTAACCTTGCTGTCCATGCTGATGCTCATATTCACATGCTGAAAATCAATATGCAGCACTTTACCGGACATCGACTGCTTCTGGATGTTCTGAACCACCACCGGAACGGTTGTACCATCAGACAATTTCGCTTGCAGGATTGCACGCGGATTGGTTCTCAGCATTTCCAGCAGTTCCTTCTCGCTCACTTCAAGACTTAGAGTATCTTTACCAATTCCGTACAGTACAGCCGGGATGCGGCCTTGCTTTCTTGCTACATTCAGGTTGGACTTTGTATCAGACGTACGATTGTTTAGTTGAATAAATTTACTCATTGCTTGGTTCCCGCTCTCTTCGACCATAAATTCTTGTCATACTAAGTGTACCATGACCATAGAATCTAGTCAAACCAGCGAGAATCAGGCTTCATATTCTGTAAACGGATCGGGAATCTCAATTCTGTAAGCTTCGGCATCGCTGACGCCTACAGATAATACCGCCCGGCCGCCCTCTAAGCGCACCAGCCCCCCGCTGAAAATGACATCCTGGAGTTCGGGGCGTTTACCCGGACCGATGGGGAAATCGCTTCTGGCCGCGATGATTTTGAGTGGAGTAGTTTCGAAGGTATCCGGATTAAGCGAGAAGACCATGGAGTAGTAATGCTTCTTCCCCAGATGGTCGAAGCAGGCGATATGCCCGAGCACACCCACATGTCCATTGCGCAGCAGATGGGCTTCATTGGCTCCGCCCCACTCCTCCCGCACGAACTGATGCTGCAGAATCTCTGCTTCCAGAAAGGTCTGTTCATTCAGCTCTTCCAGTGAATCGATAATGGTGAAGCCGATCTGCCCTCTACCTCCCCGCTCTCCCTGCGGCCTGGTGAGTACGCCGATTCTGCCATCCTGCAGCTCAATCAGCCGTATATCCTTCATCATTGCCGGACCGGAGGAGAAATGGTACATCGAATCAATCCGGTATCCCCGGTAGAACTGTGTGACCCACGAGACTATCTTTTGCGGATTGTCCCCGGCTGTGATTACTTCTACTCCTCCGACAATCAGTTCACCCTTAATCCGGGTTACGCAGGGATCCTGCAGACTATACGTATGAGTATGTGCACGGGGTACCCAAACGCCATCCTCCCGGAATGTAAAAAAGAAGACTTGAGAGAACTCACTATCCCGTTCCTCAACTCTTCCCAAGATGACTTCCTCCCCGTCATGCAGAAAAGGAGCCGTTATATTGTATACATCACGTCCGCCCACACCGGAGAAGACCAGCTTCTCCACGTGCACGGTACGGAGATAGGCATAAAAGGTATCCAGCAGCTCATTACAGGTTGCTATCTTTGCGGTGCTCCTTGTCATTGCCTTCCTCCTCATACTCATTTGCCTTATCTATTGTCCAATCGTTCTCATCTGATTCCATCCGGATCAATTCTCCGGGCTGAATATTGAAGTAAGCGCACAGCTTCAGCAGCAGATCCCGGGGATACTGCACCATCTCATCTTTGTACATCCGCCGGACGGAATCAAAATGGTAATTAATATCTTTTGCAAGCCTGCGGATCGATAATTTGGGGTCATGCTTCTCCATAACCTCACTCAGTTTACTGCGTATGACCGGCATTCCTACACCTCCTACATCACTATATCCGGAGATTTGAGGGGAGTCAATGAATTGACAAGATAAAATGGTCATGTTATAGTTAGAACAGGAAATAAATTGCAGAAACGAAATTTCATACCACTTATCTCCGGAAAATAAAGTCCTCTTTATTTTCTTTTTTTGTTCCCAAATTTCGATAATCAATAGGGAGGCTTTACGCATGAACCATAGCAACCGCAATAAAAATATTGTTTTCCTATCTACCAGCCTGCCGAGAGAATGCGGAATTGCTACCTTCACCCAAGATCTCCTGGATGAGTTCACGAAGCTTCAAGGCTTCAACAAACCGCGTATCATCGCCATGAACAACAACGGAAATTACCATTACACAGACCAGGTCATGCGGGAAATCAACCAACATCAGCTATCTGATTATATAGATGCAACTAGGGAAATCAATCAGTCCGATACCGATCTGCTAGTCATTCAGCATGAATTCGGAATCTACGGCGGGGAAAGCGGCGAATATCTGCTGCAGTTCACGGAGGAGCTTCATAAACCCTATGTGGTCATTTTCCATACTGTATTAACCAAGCCTACACCCAAGCAGCATGAGATCCTTACCCGGCTCGCCGAGGGAAGCGTCAAGGTTGTCACCATGGCCCAGTCTACGGTAGATGATCTCATCTCTGTCTATCATATTAACGCCGCCAAAATTGCTTTTATTCACCACGGTGTGCCTTTCGTTAAGACTTCTACCCGCGCGGAGCTAAAGACCCAGTACAAGTTCGGAGACCGCAAAATACTCTCGACCTTCGGCTTCCTCAGTCCCGGCAAGGGCATTGAATATGCCATTGAGGCTATGAGCGGAGTAGTGAAGCAGCACCCGGACGCGCTCTATATTATCTGGGGCAAGACTCATCCGGTCGTCAAACTGGAGACAGGTGAAGTCTACCGTCAAAAACTGACCGATCTGGTGCATGAATTAGGCCTGGTCAACAATGTGCTGTTCGTCGACAAGCTGCTGACCCAGGAAGAGGTCATCGAGTCACTGGTAATGTCGGATATTTATATGACCCCTTATCTGGGCAAGGATCAGGCAGTCAGCGGCACGCTCGCATACGGCGTCGGCTATGGCAGAGTAATTATCTCCACTCCTTACCGCTATGCTGAAGAGATGCTCGCTGAAGGCCGCGGCCTGCTGGCGAATTTCCGTGACTCAGCTTCTCTGGAAGCCTGTATTCTGGAGCTGCTGGATGATCCGGCCAAGGTCAAGGATATGGAGCAACGTACACAGGCGCTCGGCAGTACCATGATGTGGAGTGAAATCGCGAAAACCTACGCTGCCATCTTCCAGGACAAAATAGCCCTCTCCAAACCGGCTGGCCGGAGTGTGATTTGATGCAGACATCCGCAGCGTTGCAGTTCAAACCGGACTATATGCGCCGGATTACCGACGATACAGGGATTTTCCAGCATACGAAATTCGGGGTTCCCGACCGTGCCAAGGGCTACACCACTGATGACAATGCGCGGGCTCTAATCGCAGCCGTTCTGATGTACAAAAAAAATCAGGACAACGCCTCCCTTGACCTGATCCATACGTATCTCTCTTTCGTCCACCATGCACAGACAGAAGAGGGCAACTTCAGGAACTTCATGGACTATAACCGTTCCTTCCTGGAGGAGCGCGGCTCCGAGGATTGCCAGGGGCGCACACTCTGGGCGCTGGGCTTCGTACTCTCCTATTCCTCCATACTGCCGGACAATCTGCTGAATACCTGCCGTTATTTAATTAACCAGGCGCTGCCGCATATCGGAGGTCTGCGGTCTCCACGGGCTTTAGCCTATGCCGTTATCGGACTCAGCTATTTGCTTAAAACTCCCGGAGCGCTCACCTACTCCTTCCCTTATCCGCATACGCCAAGCACAGATGAAGAACTGGCCTTCCTGCCGGAAGCCTTCATCACAGAACTTATTGAATCTGTTGCCGTCCGGCTGAATGACCAATACAACCTCACCAAGGGCGAAGGCTGGAACTGGTATGAAGACAGTCTTACGTACGGTAATTCCATGCTGCCCTGGGCGCTGCTCAAGGCCTTCAAGATTTCCGGCAATCCGGCGCTGAAATATACAGCAAAAGAAAGCCTGGATTTCCTGATCTCCCGGACCTTCGCGCCGGAAGGCTATTACAAGCCCATAGGCAGCCACGGCTGGCTGCTGCGCGGCGGCACTCCTGCGCTATATGATGAACAGCCGATCGAAGCCTGCGAAATGCTGCTGGCCTGCGAGGAAGCCGCTGTGGTGCTGAAGGACCCTGCTTATCTGCAGCAGGCCGATTTATGCTACGCCTGGTATACAGGGAATAATTCTTTGCAGCTCTCACTGATTGATCCCCAGACCGGGGCTTGCTACGACGGAATTCACAGCTCGGGGCTGAACCTCAATCAGGGATCGGAGAGCATCATCTCCTTCTCGATTGCCCATCTGGTGACTCACCATGGATAAATTCGCAACCATTCTTGCAGGCGGAGGCGGCACCCGCTTCTGGCCGCTGTCCAGACAGGAAATTCCCAAGCAGCTGCTGAACATCAGCGGCAATGATATTATGCTGAACGATACGATCGAACGCTTCAAGGGCATCATCCCGCAGGAGAATACCGTGATCGTAACCAACCGCACCCAGGCGGTCCTGCTGGAGAGCATTATGCACAGCAGTGTGCAGAAGAGCAATATTCTGATCGAGCCTGTGGCCCGGAATACTTCGGCAAGCATCCTGTTCGCCGCCTTCTCCATCCAGCAGATAAGCGAAGGGGATTCCTTAATGGTGGTCCTGCCTTCCGATCATTATATTACCGATGAGCCGCAGTTCCGGCTTACGCTGGACGAAGCCTGCACCGTCGCGATGGAGAGTGATGCCATTGTCACGATCGGGATCAAACCGACCTTTCCTTCCACCGGCTACGGCTATATCGCTTATGACAAAGAGCCGATCGCAGTCAAACCGGTTGCCGTATACGATGTAGCTGAATTCGTGGAGAAGCCGGATTTCAAAAAGGCACAGGGATATCTGGCCTCAGGCAATTATCTCTGGAACAGCGGGATTTTCATCTGGAAGACCTCGGTCATTATCGATAACTTCAAGCGGTATCTGCCGCGGCTATATAATACTATGCTGCCGATCAGTGAAGCGCTTGGTACGGATCAGGAGCAGGAGACCATTAACCGGATCTACCCGCTGCTGCAGAATATCTCGATTGACTATGGCATTCTGGAGCGTTCCGACGAGGTAGTGGTCCTGTCCGGCCAGTTCGGCTGGAATGACATCGGCAGCTGGGATGCACTCGGTGCAATCTTCCCGCCTGATGATGAAGGCAACATTATCAAGGCCAATCATGTCGGCATCGATACCCGCAACTCTATTATCTATGGCAACGGGCGGCTGATTACCACCATCGGCGTAGACGGCTTCATCATCGCTGACACCGGGGATGCAGTCATGATCTGTCCCAAGGATAAAGCCCAGTCGGTCAAAGACATTGTCGATCTGCTCAAGGAGAAAGGCATGCTGGAATATGTATAGGCTATGACGATTATGTAATAACAAAGGGAGCACTGCTATTACAGCAATGCTCCCTTTGTTAAAATATAAGAATTTATCTGTTTCACATGATAATTTATCCTTCTATTTCTCGCTGAAACGAATGCCGTCCTATTCAAGGACGGCGTAGCCGTTTCTGCTTGTGTTCTTATGGTTCTCCTATGCTGAGTCAGCCCTTAGGTCCAAGCCCAGAGGAACCCGTCACGGTCCCAGGCAATTCTGCCGCCGTGCAGCTTGCGGAAAGCCTTCTTCACCTCTTTGGATAGCGATGCATTTCCATTCTCATTCACGAAGACAAACTCTTCGCCGAAATTCGCCTTCACATATTCAATCGCTGCGGTCTGGTGCAGGGTTCCTGTAAATTTGATTTCCTTAACCATCCATTCCGCCACTTCCTGTGCGGTTACTTCCATGGGGTAGTGCTCCTTCCTGCTTATCTTGCTCATAGATACCCCATTATAGCATGAAACCATAACCCGCAGCGGAGAGCTCATCCAGCCTATCCTGAATAGAACCAGCCACACCTTTTGCAGCTGTACCCGCCTGTCTATGCCCCTTCCTGCTCCAGATGCAGCAGCTGGGAGGGATCGAGAAGGACGGTAACACGTTCTCCTTCACGAACCCGCAGTAAGCGGCCGTCATTCAGCAGATCTACGGTCAGATGAACACCTTCGGCCGCGACAATAGCGCGGATGATATTGCCTAGAACCGATACGGCCAGCACCTCACCGCTCACATCAATCATGTCGTCCGCATCATCCTGTATCGGCTCACCTTCTGCCAGTAGGGTAACGGATTCCGGGCGGATGGCAAAACGGTCGGCACGGCTGTCAATGCTGCGGAAAAGCGCCAGTGCCTCTGCCCGGTTGAATACGTTATAGCTGCCCATGAAACGGGCGGCGAACTCCGTCCGCGGCGCTGTGTACAGCTGCTCCGGGGAGCCTTCCTGGACAATACGGCCCTGGTTCATGATACAGATCCGGTCCGAGAGGATCAGTGCTTCTTCCTGATCATGGGTGACGAACAGCGTTGTCATCCCCAGCCGCCGCTGGATATCGCGGATTTCCGCACGCAGATTCTTGCGGATCTTGGCGTCGAGCGCGCTGAGCGGTTCGTCCAGCAGCAGCAGCTTCGGCTGAACGGCAAGCGAGCGGGCCAGGGCGACCCGCTGCTGCTGTCCGCCGGACAGCGACTGCGGATAGACATCACGCTTGTCTTCCAGATCAACCATTGCCAGCAGTTCGCTGCTCCGCAAGCGCCGCGCTGCCGGAGGCGCCCCTTGCATACGCATTCCGTATTCCACATTCTGGCTGACGGTCAGGTTGGGGAATAGCGCATAGGACTGGAACACCATGCCCACATCCCTGCTGCGCGGCGGCAGCTTCGTCAGTTCCTTGCCTGCAAGCCTAATGCTGCCGCTGTCCAGACCGGTAAGCCCGGCGATACAGCGCAGGAGCGTGCTTTTGCCGCAGCCGGACGGCCCCAGTAGAGTGATTAGTTCCCCTTCGGCGATGCTTAAGTCCACTCCATCCAGCACCGGCGCACTGCCGAACAATTTGCGGATACCCTGCAGCTTCAGATAATCATCCATACCCTTATCCTCCCTATTCCTTACTTCGACTGTCTGCTAATCTTCTGTCCCAGCTTCATCAGTACCGCCGACAGCAGTAGAATAAACACAAAATAAGAGATCGCAATTGCGCTGGCCAAATGTCCACTTTCCCCTACACGCTGGAACAAGTAGACTTGAATCGTCTGGATGTGACCCCCAACCAGCATATTGGTCAGCACGAACTCCCCGAAGAGCACGGAGAAAGACAGCAGCGCAGAGACCATAACACCCGGCCAGATATTCGGCAGAATCACATTAACAAAAGCCGTCCGTCTTCTTGCTCCAAGCAGCTCAGCCGCATTCAGCAGCTCCACTGCAGATACGCTCAGCAGACTGTTGCGGATGCCCTGATACATATAAGGAAGAGTGACCACAAAGTAAGCCCCTACCAGCAAATAGGCAGTGCCAGAGATATCAAAGGGGCCAGAGGAATAGGTCCGGATCAATCCAACGGCAGCCACTACTCCCGGCACAGCGTATGGCAGAACCACAATGAACTTCATGAAGCTCTCCAAGCGCGGATAATAAACCGTAATCACAAACACGGCCGGCAGCATCACCGCGAGACTAAGCAGAACGCTGAGGAGGCACAGATAGAGCGATGTCCAGAGCGCCTCAAGGAAGCGGATATCCTGAAACATGCCACTGAACCAGCTTAGTGTCCAGCTTTCGGGAAGCAACGTATTCTGCCAGTCTTGGGCAAAAGCATACAGCCCTGTCGCCACCAGCGGCAGCAGCAGGTAGATCATGAGCAGGAGCATGAAGGTGCGCGGGGCAAAGCCCGCTTTGCGTGTATTCATCTTCCTGCCTCCTCCCGGACTGCGGACCAGCGCCGCTTGAATATCCCGCTGCGGTGCTCCTGCCTGGCAGGACTTCTGCCGCTGTACCCTTCCATCTGCCGCACCATCCGCTGATTCAGGAATACCGCCAGCAGTGTGCTTAATGCCAGCAGAACCGCGAGCGTGCTGCCCATCTGCGGCTGGGTCACCACATCTCCGGCAACCAGGGAGCCGATACGGACAGCCAGCAGATTATAGTTGCCGCCAACCAGCGCATAGGCGGTAGCATACGCACCCATCGCATTGGCAAAGAGAATGCCGAGCGTACCGAAGATCGCCGGGGAGAGCACTGGCAGGCCGACCGTCTTCCAGAACTGCCAAGGACCTGCACCCAGCAGAGCCGCCGCTTCCCTCCACTGCTCCCTGATACCATAGAACGCCGGATACAGCAGTAATAAGGCCAGGGGAATCTGGAAATAGACGTAGACCAGGATCAGACCGGACCAGCTGTACAGATTGAATCCGTCAAACACATTCCAGCCCCACTGCTTGAACAGCAGCGTGAACACACCATTATTGCCAAGCAGAATAATGTAGGCAAAAGCCAGCGGAACCCCGGCAAAGTTCGAGGTCATATTGGACAGCATCAGCAGCCGGTCACGTACCGCCGGAGCAAAGCGTGTAATACAGTACGCACATACAAGCCCTACCCCGAGCCCAATCAGGCTGGAGAGAACTGAGATCAGCAGGCTGTTCTTGATCGCCTGCATATAATAGGCACTGCTCAGCGCATGCTGATAATTGCCCAGCGTGAAGCCCGCTACATCCGCTCTGCGGAAGCTGCCCGTCAGCATAGACAAGACCGGCACCACCTGAAAAGCCAACACCATCAGCACAAAGGGAACCAGAGCCAGAATTACGCTGCGTTGTCTGTGTTTCATTCCGTATGCTCCTCTCGCTTAGAATAGCAAGCGGGCGCCTTAGCTAAGGCGCCCTTCATCTCTTGTCTATAGTCTGTCCGACAGGAGGATTAGTTCAAATGTACAAGCACACGTTCCTGCCACAGCTGCGGAATGGCCTTGGCAGTTTCTTCCCAAACCTTATAATCCCCGACCGGCTTCACGTTGGCATACTCGTCCTGTGGCAGCAGCTTAGCGGCCACATCCACCGGAAGCTTCACGCTGTCACGGATCGGACGGGCATAGCCTTTAGCCAGATTAATCTGGCCTTCATCGCTGAGAATGTACTCACGTGTAAGCTTGGCAGCATTCGGATGCGGTGCCCATTTGTTAATTATGGTCGCATAGCCGCTCACGACACTGCCTTCCTTCGGGATCGCCACATCGAATCCGTCTTTGTTGATCTGGTCCTTGTAGTTCAGCGCGTTGAAATCCCATAGCAGCGTGACTTCCACTTCGCCCTTCTCGATATTCGCAAGGGATGCCTCGGCGTTTGAGAGACGGCCCTTCTTCGCCAGATCCTCGAAGAAGGCAATGCCGGGCTCAATATTGGACTCATCACCGCCAAAGGCGATGGCAGCAGCAAGCACCGCCATTTGCGCCTGGGCTGCCTTGGTTACATCGCCCACGATGATTTTATAGCTGCCGTTCTTCAGGTCCTCCCAGCTCTTGGGCGGATCTGCAACCAGCTTCGTATTGGTCAGGAAGGCAATACTGCCCTGATAGCCAACGACCCAATTGCCGTCCTTGTCCTTGGCCCAATCGGGGATCTCGTCCCAGTGGGAGGTTTTATAAGGCTGGACTACGCCTTTCTCAACTGCAACCGGGCCAAAGGCGATGCCGACATCGCCGATATCGGCTGTCGGTTTATCTTTCTCTGCTTCGAACTTGGCAATTTCCTCTGCACTCGACATATCTGTATCGGTATGGGTAATTTCATACTTGCCCGTAATATCATTCCAGGTATCCTTCCAGTTCGCCCAGGAGTCCGGCATGCCCACACTGACTACAGCGGCTTCCTTGGTAGCCTCAGCTTCGATTTCGCTTAAGCTCAGCTCTTTGACGCCGCCGTTTCCTTCATCGGCCTCAGCTTCTGAATTGGCACAAGCGGCAAGCAGCAGGACGAGCAAGGACAACATCAGACACATGGACATTAGCCGTACGAATCTCTTTTTCATGATTTCCCTATCACTCCTATTTCTGATTTACGGGCTCTATGATCCAAGCTATACGCTGCCCAACTGAAGTATAGGATTCCATTATTACCCTGGAATCAAGCGGAATAGAAGGATTTGTAAAATACCCCCGCAAAGTGGGGCTTTGGCTTCGATGATTACTCAGGTACTTTGCTGGGACCCCAAAAGCATATAAATTGTAAAAAACAGCTGCCCGGATTCCGGACAGCTGTCTTCAATAATTCTGTATAAGCGGTTAAGGCAAGGCTACTTACGCAGATGCATCTCGAACCAATCCAGGATTTCCGGGAAAACCTCATCCAGATAATTCATCGTACAGTGCTCCGCATCCTCATTATATTTCAGCGTAGCATCCCCTTTGGCCCAATTCATCATTTTATCTGCATGAGTCTTGGGCTCAGGCATCACCTCATCACGGCCTGCATGAAAAAAAAGCAGGGGCGAGCGCAGGACCGGAGCGTCTTCAATGTCATAATTGAACTGCGGGAGCGCCTCCTCCAGCGTTGCACAGCCCGTCATATACGTAACCCCCCGCTGCCAGATGGGATTCAATTGCTTCAGCCCCTGAATCCCGCCGATATAGACCAGACCGCTGTTGCCGGCCGTACATTTCACCCGGGGATCGCGGGCTGCGGCCTCAGGCGCCAAATATCCGCCCAGGCTGAAGCCGACGAGACCAATTCTTCCGAGATCGATCCCGCTTGCCGGCTGCTGTTCAAACCAGTCTATTACCGCCGATACAGCAGTATGGTAATTCCGGGCATCGAATTTCAGCGAGCTCCACATCTCCCCTTGGCCCGGTCCGTCAAACGTAAAGAAATTAAAGCCCTGCCGGTTAAACACTGAGCCAAAATGATGCCCCTCCGCCTCCTTAATGTTATCCATGCCGTTCACGAAAATAATCAGGGGTCTGCCTTCTGTATCTGCTCTTCGCAAATAGCCCGGAATAGAGACTCCGCGATACGGGATATCCACCCGCACAGGCTTCTCAGCTTCGTTATATAAACATATCGCCTGGGCATAGCTTTCCCTCGCCTTTGCCTGGGTGGATTCTTTCTGCCGGCTGTCGATAAAAAAGATATGCTGACCCGCATGGTAGCAGGCCACCGCTTCATGGAACAAGGCTCTGGCTATACCCCGGCTGCCTTCCGTGAGTGCCTTTTCCGCTTTGCGGAACAGCTCATCGCCCTCAGCCGTCCAGACCTCGCACCACTCGCGCCAATCGCTGATTCTCCCCACCACTCTCCGGAGTCTCCCATAATCTGTACCGAACATGAGAAACCTGCTATACCAGCGCTGATACACTCTCTTCTCATTAAAAATAAACCGGAATGCAAATCTTTCCTTCACCGTTAATTCCACCATAATCGCTCATTCCTTTCGTGGACTCAGAATTAGTAGTTATATATATAATAGCTATAACAACTATGTGAACAAAAAAATTTATTGTGCGTTCCGGCAAATTGTCTCCAGGGTATGGATGAATTGCGCCAACTCCGCGTCCGGGATGTCTTGCTTAAATTGTTTATTCAACTGCCTCACATGGGGAATAAGATCAGCGAATATCTGTTTTCCCGCTGCAGTCAGATAAATCTGATAGCTTCTGCGGTCCTTGCCATGCGCTTCGCGGGCCACATATCCCTTCTTCGTGAGCACATCCAGAATACGGGTAACATTCGTCTTGTCCTTGAAGGTTCTGGCAGCAATCTCGCTCTGATTGATTCCTGGCTCCGCATACAGCACATTCAGCACCGTCCATTGTTCAAAGGTCAGATCGTAGCCCTTCTCCATAAAAATAGCCAGCATCCTGCGCTTGATGAGTACCTCGCCTTTGATAATCTGGAATCCAATCAGCTCTGTATAATCAAATCCGTTGTCCATAACCGCACCCGCCCCAACAAGTTGTTACAGCTACTATAGCTGTAACAACTTGTATCCGTCAAGGACTTATACCTCCAGACTGTAAGAACCTTCTCCCTTCACCGTATTATCTTCTCCGCGCAGCCATACTGACCACACCATAGCGGTAGAGCACCTTCCGGCCGAACCAGCCAAACAACCGGTCCGTCGCAAAGCCCATGAACCCCAGGCAGATCAGTCCGACAAAGATCCAGTCCGTCCGGAAGAACAGCCGCGAATTCCATATAAGATAACCGATGCCTTCGTTCGAAGCGATCATTTCTGCGCCGATGATCGCCATGTAGGAGGTCCCCATCGCAAGGCGCACACCGGTGAAGATATACGGGATCGTAGCTGGTACAATCACATACAGCAGAATCTGCCATTCACTCGCACCCATGCTGCGGGCCGAGCGGATCTTGTCCTCCTCCACCGACATTACGCCTGTTAAAGTGTTCAGTACGACGATGAAGAAGGTGGCGTACATAATCAGCGCAATCTTCGACTGCTCCCCGATCCCGAACCAGACCAGAAAAAGTGTGATGAAGGCAATCGGCGGAATAAACCGGATGAAATTCAAGAACGGCTCGGCAAAAATGCGGATGACGTTCACTTTCCCGATGATCAGCCCCGCCGGAATAGCCAGCAGGCTGCCGAGTACCCAGCCGACAAGCACGCGGTAAAAGCTGATACCGACATACTGCATCAAGGTGCCGTCTTGGACCAGTTCCCGCCCTCCCTTAAGCGTAGCCCAGGGCCCCGGAATGACATCCGGACCATACACCCATGCGCCCAGCTGCCAGATGCAGAGTGCGGCAATCCATAGCAGGGAGACCGAGACCCATTTTTTCTCCACCCATTTCAACATGTACTGCCCCCCGATTCTATTCTTCAAAATGGCTCTGAATTTGGTTATACAGCGAGTAGAACTCCGGCGAGGCCACATCCCGCGGAAACGGCAGCGCATTGTCGTATATATCGGTGATATTGGAGGAAGGCCCCACGGACATGATGCCGATGCGCTCACCCAGCAGCAGTGCTTCCTGAATATCGTGCGTTACGAAAATAACGGTCTTATGCGTCTCACGCCATATTTGCACCAGCTCCTTCTGCATCGTCCGCCGGGTCATGGCATCCAGCGCGCCAAAGGGCTCATCCATCAGCAGGATCGCCGGATCATTCGCCAGTACCCGGGCCAGCTGTACCCGCTGCTTCATCCCTCCCGATAATTCCTTCGGAAATTTATCCTCATGCCCGTTCAGCCCGACTAGCGTGATATACCGGTCTGATATGACCCGGCGCTCTGCCTTGGCCGTCTTCTTCATCCGCAGTCCAAAATCTACATTCTCCCGCACCGTGAGCCAGGGGAACAGGGAAGAGTCTGCCTGCTGAAATACAACCGCCCGGTCCCGGCCCGGCTTATCCACCTCGACGTTGTCCACCCGCAGATTGCCGCCAGATTTAGAGACAAAGCCAGCGATCATGTTCAGCAGCGTTGATTTGCCGCAGCCGCTCGGACCGAGCAGCACGAAGAACTCGCCGCCTTTAATAACCAGGTTCACATCCTTGATAATATAATGAACGTCCCCGGCCGCAGGCTCGCTGTAGCTCTTACGCAGGTGCTCGATATGAATGGCATGCTGTTTGGCAGATAAAGACATGGGGCACCTCCTGAAAGTTAGGTTATTTCGTGTAAGTCACTTTATCCGGCAGCGCCTGCTTTAGCGGCTCCAGACTGAGCTTGCTGTCCAGATCGAAATCCTGTTCAATGATTCCTGTATCGATCATATATTTCTTCTGTCCGGCGAGGCTGTCATACGCAGCCTGGGTGAAGCCAACCCTCCAAGGATTCGTCGGCAAGTCCTTCAGCGTCGCTTCCTTCGGCTGCTTCAATTCCTTGAACATCAGATCGGCTACTTCCTCCGGATGCTCCTGGGCATAAGCCGATGCCTCGTCCACCGCTGCCAGGAATTCTCCAATCCCCTCAGGATTGGCCTGCACAAAGTCATTCCCGGCGACAATCCCCATCCCCAGGCGCACCGGAGTCTTAGACATATCCGTCAGCTCATGCACGCCCTCAAGCGCAGCCAGCTTATCCGTCAACGCCGAACCGCTGAACCAGGCAGCATCCACATCGCCCTGCTTAAGGGCAATGAAGGCTTCGTCGAACGCACCCTGTCCTGTCAGCTTCACATCGCTTAGCGCAATGCTCTGCTCCTTCAGGTATTCATCCCACAGATACGGCAGAAACGTACCGCGCATGAAGCTTAGGTTCTTGCCTTTCAGATCCGTAGCAGACTTGATCTCGTCCCTTACGTACAGCTTCCATACCGCCGCTGCCTGATCCGTAGCCTGGCCGGCGGAAGCAATGATCGAATACTCGCCTTTGGAGACGGCATTGAGCACCGGGAAATCGGCACCGAAGGCCACGTCTACCTGCTTGATGAATAGCGCATTCACTCCCTCAGCCGGAGTGCCGAAGTTGATGATTTCTGCGTCGATGCCATGGTTGGCGAAGATGCCTTTATCGACTGCTACCCGGAAGGTAGGATTCGTGTTGATATCGGCAATTTTAATCTTCAGGGTCTTCTGCTTACCGCTGTCCGTTCCAGTGGAAGCCGCCGCGTCTCCCTTGGAGCTGCAGCCGGACAGAACCAGTACGAGAGATAAGGATAAGAGCAGGAAGGCTGAGCCGTACCATGATTTTTTCAAAATTACGCACCTCTTCGTCTATGAATTTCTATAGCTATCTAGCCATCATCTAACTGGTTCTCCGAACGCTGCTCTCTTCCGCAGTAGCCACACAAGCGGCCCCCTCTGTAAACGGAAGCGTTGTTGCTACACTTACTACTGAATCCGATCCCTTCGGCGCGGCTCCAGGCACTCTGAAGCTGGATACATCGATTGGCCCGATGGCATTCTCCTGCGGCTTCGCCAGTTGCGGCACCCAGGCATAGGGTACACGGTAGGAACGGTAGACCATATTCGTATTCCTGCGGTCAGTGTACGGGGAGATATACTCCCAGACCAGCTCATGCTTAGCGGTCACCTCGAACAAACGTCCATTTGAACCCTCGGTAATCAGCGTGTTGCCGTTCGGGAGCCGCTGCGCCGAGCTGATATACGGACTGTAGAATTTATAGGAATCGGTCGGAACGGAGAAGCCGGCCTCCGCCGAGGTATATTGCCACTCGATATCCAGTGTTACCGGATTGATCTCCAGCACCCGGGAATGGTCACGCAGCGCATTCTTCTGTCCAAAAGGCGAAGAGGGATTCGGCAGACCGTATCCGCCCCAGCCGCCGTTATCGAATACGAGCAGATTGCCTTCGCCCGGCAGACCCTTCGGTATGATGTGGGCGTGATGCTGGCCAATAATCCAGCCAATATGCTTCACATCAGGCAGCGAATAATCCGGCCCCAGCCGCCAGACGATGGCTCCGCTGCTCTTGTCAGTGATGGCGATAATATTCGCCTCGCGGGCATCCCAGATAATGTTGTCCGGGTGGAAACGCTCGTCTCCGTTATCATAGAATTTGTTCGGCCCTACGTAAGAAGCGGAGTTGATATGCAGCCAATCGCCTACGCCGCCGCCCAGGTCTCCGAAGGAGCGGGTGTTGGGATCTCTGAATAGAACATTGCGCGCCGCCTGATCAAATCCCAGCTCAGCGAAATGGTCACTGGCCGCCCACTCCCAGATCACATTACCCTCCCAGTCCACTTCAATAATCGTGTCATCCAGCAGCTGTTTGTCAGAAATCTCAGCGTTATGCAGGTTCTTATGGGCTAAAATTAACGTTGTTCCACTGTTAGCTGAAGGATTAAGCCCGGGAGCATAGTATCCGACCGGATTACCCTCCCGCTGATAATCGTGATGCTGGCGGGCGTACCACAGCGGCTCATAACCCGGGTCCTCGATATGCTCGTAGCCGTTATATCTCCAGACCACATTGCCGTCCCAATCGACCTGAACCAGATCCACATTATCCTGAATGCCGAATTTGGGATCTCTTCTGCCCGTGCTGCCCAGTACGTAGCCGCCGGGAAGAATTTTGGCAGGGAACCCGATCAGCCCTTGCCACAAATGTACTTCCTTGCCGCTCATATCGATCAGCACGACACCTTCGTCGCCTGCCTGAAATACGGTATAGCCGCTCCATGCCTTAGCGGGCTTGTATACCGTCGCCCCTGTCGGATAAATTGTTGAATGTCCCATGATCATCTCTCCTTAAAGTTTTGTAGCATTGACTTCGTTGACTTCCTTCGCAAAACTCACTTCGGAAGCACACACTTAAGTTTTGTAGCATTGACTTCGTTTCAATAGCTGAGATATTTCTTGTTCGCGCCTGTGCGCGGCTTCTGTCCAGGGTCTTTGGGAACGGGGATTTCAGCATTGTGCTGCGCCAGCTTCAACAGGGTATCCGAGAATCCTTCCAGATTGCCGATGATCCGTTCATAGAAGCGGCTCTGCTGCTCAAGCTCCTTATCCGTAAAGCCCTCGAACAGAAGCGTAATACATCGGGCACCGATGCTGCCGTTGCGCTCCACCATCTCCCGGCCCTTGGCTGTAATATCAAGCAGCACTGTTCTGCGGTCATCCTCCTTCCGCCTGCGCAACGTATATCCGCCAGCCTCCAGTTTGTCGCTCAGCGCGGTTATGGCGCCCGAAGTGAAATCGAGCTGCTCCGCCAGATCGCCGAGCCGCTGCTCACCGCCAGCGATAATCTTTTGCAGAATCAGCATGCCCGGCAAGGCAATCCCCTCCACGCTTACCCGGTCTCGTTCCTTGACGAATCTGCGTACCATTTTACGGAACAGGTAGTCTGCCTCCTCCAGCCGCTCCCACTGTGTATCATCCATGCTATCTCTCCTCTGCTACACATCCATAGACCCACCAGAATCTAAAAAAGACCCCCGGAATATACCCATAAGGGAATATTTGCGGGAGCCTTTGGTAGTCCAATCAGCTCGATATGATCTTCACGGTTATTATTTCACCGTTCATTTAATGAGTAGTAAACTGTTGCTGTAATCATATACCCCCTTAAACCCACCTGTCAAGTATGAATATACTTAAGATTACTACGACAACCTGATCACATAGGTGATCAACTGATAGGCATCATCCTTCAGCACCGCGGTTGCTGCCAGCAGCTTCTTGCCCGAGGGACTCCAGCGCAGCTGGTCAGACAGGTGGATGTCATTCAGCATAGGTGTCTGCTCTCCCGTCTCTGCTTCGGTAATGAACAGGTCTTCTTGATCATCGGTGGCACCAGCTGTTGTAATCGCGTAGGCCAGCTTGCTGCCGTCCGGCGACCAGCTGGTGCCGAAGATCTGCTGTCCGGCAGCAAGCCGGGACTGCTCGTTGCCTTCGCTGTCACAGAGGAGCAGCACCCTCTCCCCGGGCCCTATCCGCTCTACTATTGCCAGCCTGCTCCCGTCCGGGGAGGGAATGACCCATTCCACATTTTTTTGCAGCATCTTAGTTTGCTTCGTGCCGGTATCATAGGCGCTAAGCTGGCTGTCTTCACCTGAGACATACAGAATCCGGCTGCCGGTCTGGATCACCTCATGAACATAAGGAATTCCGGTCTTCACAACAGTCTCCTGCTTACCGTTCACATCAGTGCTCATGATATTGCCTTCCATGTCCGGAAAAATCACATGCTCATTGTCAGACCAAGTCGCTTCCCCGCTCCGGAACTCAGCCTCGCCCACCTTCACCGAAGCACCCGTAGCGAGATCCATAATATAGCCGAGACCCGTAATATCGTATACCTCCATATAAAACAACCGCTTCTTATCCGGAGACAGACTCAGCGAGCCGTAAGTTTGCTCCCCCTCCTGCAGCGGAGTGTCCTCTCCTGTGGACAATGTATGGAGATAGAGATTCTTCGGATAAAGTTCCTGGCCTTCTATCACCTGCGGAGGTAGCTCACGGTTCTCCTTAGTCACTACAATGACATCCTCGCTGACCATTTCCGTGCCCCGCACACCCTCGACCTTATCGATTCCTTCCAGCTTCAGCTGGGTGTAGACCGATTCGCTGGTATTATCCATGACCGTAATTTTTTGTCCGGATTCCTCAACCACCTGACGTGTTTTTGTACTCTCTGCGCTGCAGGCAGTGACGGACAGCAGAACAGCACCATATAGCAGAACCTTCCATACCTTGCGCGCTCTGATATTCTTCCCATGATTCATATAGGCTTCCCTCCAGCTATTGTTGCTCTCAGCATACCGGATGCTTATTTCCAAACCACTCACATAATGTTTCCAAGATGTAAACTTATGTCCTTCAGGACACTAAGGGAAAAGACAGCTGGAACGCTGCACCCTCGCCTGTACCCTCCAGCAGCGTAATGGTCCCGTTCTGCTTCTCTACCAGATTACGCACCAGGGAAAGTCCAAGTCCCGTGCCTCCCGATGCTCTGGAACGGTCACGGTTGACCGTGTAAAATGGCTCAAAGATCTTATCACGCGAATCTTCCGGAATGCCGATTCCCGAATCGCGGACCGTAATCCATACCCGCCCGTCCCTGACCTCGTTATACAAGTGAACGCTTCCCTGCGGGACATTGTATTTGATCGCATTATCGAGCAGGTTAATGAAGATATGCATGAAGCTCTCTTTATCGATCCAAATATGTGCCGGCTTAACGTCTAGCATGACCGTAAGTCCATATCGCTCCACCTTGCCCTTCATCCGTCCGCAAATATCCCGTAGTGTGCTCTCGACCTCCAGCACCTCTGCCTGGGATTCGAAATCATATTTCTCCAGCGCGGTCAGTTGCAGCACCTTCTCCACCATCTCGTACAGCCGCTGCGTTTCCTTAGCAATGTTGATCTTCGCATCATGCAGCAGCTTGGGGTCATCGTCATACATATTCAGCAGATCAACATAAGCTTTGATCGAGGTCAGCGGTGTCTTGAATTCATGACTGATATTCCCGATATACTGCTTCTGCTGCTGCTCCAGCGCCTGAAGCTTCTCCACTGCGAGCTGCAGCTTGCGGCGCTCCTCATCCTTCGCGGCAATACTGCTCTCGATCTCCCGGCTCATGAAGTAGATGCCCTCGGCCAGCTCCCCAAGCTCATCCTTGCGCTTCAGCGGCGGAGCCGTAATATAATCGGCGCGGCGGATATCCTCCGCTGACTTCTTCAGCCGTCCGATCGCTGCCGCAGCACGGTTGAAGTACAGATATCCGGCCAGGAAGCTGAATACCAGCACCGCACCGCCTGTGGTCAGGAACAGATTCAGCAGCGTCTGCTGGAAGCTCCGGGCACCCTTCAGTGAATACTCCAGTTGCACCACGCCCATCTGTTCCTCCGGACCCTGCAGCGGGGCGAGATACAGCAGCTTGTCGCCCTCACTCTGATAGGCGACTTTATTATGCAGCGCATAGTCCAGCGCCGCGCGGACATCCGGCCTGCCCGGCCCCAGCTCACCTTGCGCCGAGGTTCCTACCTGCTGGCCCTGGCTGTCATACAGGGTAACTTCAAGGCCAGTGAACCCGGCCAGTTCAGCGGCCAGCGCCTTGCCCCGCTGCTGCATGAATTCCTGCGGTTCAAGGCGCACACCGATATAGAAGGTCTGCTTCACACGCAGATTGACGGTTTTGACATGCTGTGCCAGATAGCTCTCCGTCTGTCCCTGCTGGTTCCGCTCCACGCCGCGCAGCACGAAATAACTCAGCACACTGATGGCAAGAATAAGCAGCAGGGCCAGGAACAGGCTGAATTTCAGCTTAATGCTGATTCTCATACGTAGTTCCCCGCAGGTACCGCTTTATAGCCAACACCATAGACTGTCTGCAGAATGTTCTGGTAAGGCTCGCCCAGCTTTTTGCGCAAGCGCTGAATATGAATGTCCACCGTGCGCGTGCCGCCCGCGTAGTCCATATCCCACACCTGCTCCAGCAGCTCCTCGCGCATATACACCCGCTGCGGGTGGGAGAGCAGGAGGAACAGCAGGTCGAACTCCTTCGGGGTCAGCTCAAGCTGTTCTTCCCCAAGCTCGGCGCTACGCCGGTCCGGATGTACCCGCAGCGTGCCGTATTCGATCAGCTCGCTTCGGATCTCGGCCGTATTCTTCTCCAGCCTGCGCAGCAGCGCCTTGACCCGGGCCAGCAGCTCGCGGATCTCGAACGGCTTGGTCATATAATCGTCTGCACCGAGCTCCAAACCTACAATTTTATCGACAATATCATTCTTGACGGTCAGCAGAATAATTCCGATGTCATCACGGTTCTCAAGCTTCCGGCACACGTCATAACCGCTCAGCTTCGGCATCATTACATCCAGCACCAGCACATTCGGGTGGAAGGTATTCGTCTTGCCAAGCGCTTCCTCCCCGTCACCGGCGGTATCGACTTCATAGCCTTCACGCCGCAGCGCGTAGGCAATTGCACTCACAATGGCCGGTTCATCATCGACGACCAGTATTTTTTTATTCATGGAAAGTTCACCTGCTTGCTATGGATTTCATTTCTTAAGCTTTCCTGCATGTGGATGCGTCCGTCTTCACTTTAAGCAATCCTGTTTTTTTTTGCAAATGAGGGGCACCAGAACCTATCGGCTCCCGTCTGGTGGATCAAGCTGCCGCTTACTCCAAAAAATAAAGCAGCGATTATCCGTTATTGGACAATCGCTGCTTCCATAGTTGCGGTGACCTCCGGGCTAATCCGGGCGGTCTCACTCTGGCAGATAATGATTAGAGGTTCAGTAATCCATACAGCAGCTTCGCGGTTTCTGCACGGGTCACTTCACCGCGCGGGTCAAACTGATTATTGCCTTTGCCGCTGATCAGACCCTTGGCCTGCAGTTCACTTACCGCTTCCTTCGCCCACAGGGAGATGCTGCCCGTATCGGCAAATACTGCATTCCCAGCAGCAGATGCCGGTGACTGTGCACTAGCACCGGATTTCATCAGTCTGCTAAGCACCACGGCCGCTTCTTCGCGGGTAATCGTGTCATCCGGACGGAAACGTCCTTCGCTGCCCTCCATAAATCCAAGCTCAGCGGCCTTCTCCACAGACGATGCATAATATGCTCCTTGCGGCACATCAGCGAAGGAACCTACCGCTGGTGCACCCGCCGTGTTGTTCAGGTTCATCGCACGCACCGCCAGTACGGCGAAGTCTGCCCGTGTGACATTCCATGTCGGGGCGTAATGGTTCTCATCGATTCCTGTAATAATATGCTTCGCGGCCAGCTTATTAATGTACTGCTCCGACCAGCTTCCGCTCACATCGCTGAATACCTTGTGGTATTCCATTATTGCATAAGAAGAGAAGTGATCTGTTGTAAAGCTGACAGTATTGTTCTTGAAGATACCGCCCATATACTTCAGGCTGCTTCCATCCAGGTAGTAAACTCCGGCATAATCCTTATCGATCCCGCCAAACTCGCCGGCAGTCAGCATTAAGGTTACTGTTACACTGTTCTTGAACTGATGAACGGCTGTTTCTTTACCACCGGACACCGTTTTGAGTTCAAGCGTAACCCCGGCCTGCGGAGCGCCTAAGCCCGCCGTTCCTTTGCGGTTCTCCTCAATGGTCTGCTGAAGCTGCGGCGTCAGCACTGTATGAATGCTTAGCAGCACTTTATCACTGCCTTCCGGAATATCCGGCAGCGATTCTGCCGGAATGGCTAGCTCGAACCCGGAAGAGACAATCTTCAGCGCCTTCTTGTTCTGAACTGCCTGCTCTACACCCTTCGCATCGAGCGCCAGTTGAATTATCCCCTGGCTAACGCCGGATTCGGTTAACGCGATCCGAATCGTTCCGTCAATGGTTTCCCGGATCAGGGTCTCAAAATCTTTAAGGGATGCGCTGTAATTGCCGTCCTGGCCCATAACCAGCTTAATGCTGCCTTTGTCCGCTCCGGGCACAGCTGCAGGGCTCGGCGTAACCGATGGAGCCGGCGTAGCAGCAGGTCCGGTTGTTCCGACTGGCCACGGATCAGTCCCTTCAGGAGCCGGTGTTGGTGTTGGTGTTGGTGTTGGCGCCACCCCTTCTTTTCCGGTGTAGAATCCCCAGATATCCGATAGCACGCTGCCTGTATTTCCATCCTCCACCTTCGTATACCACTGATAATAGCTATCCTGATTCAGGTTGTTCCAGGGTACCGTTACCTCGCTGCCGCTTGCCACTACTTGCTTCACGGCAATCTTCTGGTCACTGTACACCTTCACTCCAATATAATCTGTTGCCACACGTTTGGTCACCGGCTGAAGATCCAGCGGGAGTGAGAACTCATCCTTACCCGGGAATTCAACTTCATCATAGAAGTTGTAATCATCCAGAAAAGGAGAATAGGTCTTCACATGAAGCTGATTATTCGCAATATCGAACTGAAGCAGACGGATGTACCCCAGTCCCCCTTGTTCAGCCCCTTGATAATCCGCCAGCATCTGATAGACATTGCGGTCAGCCACACCGTCTCCATTATCATCCAGCGGGTCCACCTTAAGCTCCGCATCGTGATAATGACCTGACAATGCCGCGATGACATTCTTGTTCGGTTTTACGACTTTCTCGAAAATAGTGTCGGCAATCGGTGCACGGTTGTTGGATACCAGCATATATTCATGCAGGCATAGTATCGCCTTACGCTCCGGATATCGGGCAACCACTTCATTCATCCATTCAATTTCCTGTTCAGCCAAACCCCAGCCCATATAGACAATGATGAAATCATTGCCGCCCGCTGAGACGAGATCATAATGTCCGCGGTTATTATCGTAGGAGCCTCCGTAAGTCGGCAGGTTCTTAAATCTCCATTCACCAAAATACTCCCAGAATTTCGTATAATCGCCGTTCTGGTGACCCACATCATGGTTGCCGGCAAGCACCCCGTAAGGAATACCCGCGTCCTCCAGCACCCGCATGTCCTTGTCAGCCTCTTCCCACTCATATTCCTGATAGGATTTATCCACCACATCACCGGTATGAATGACATATTTCAGGTTAAGGCTGTCCTTGTTGTCGGCAATCCACTGCACATTCTTCTGATAAATGTACGGATAGCTCTGTGAATAATATTGGGTATCTGACATCCATACAAAGGAAAAGTCATAGGTGTCCTGTGTAACCGTGGATGCAGCCGCTGCGGCAATCTCATCCTGCACCATAACAGCGATTTTATCCCCGTCCCTGTAAACCCCGGCGCTCACTGTCGACTTCAGTTCAAAGTCCGTGGTTCCCGCAATCTGGTGGTCCAGCAGCACCCAGTTCTGTCCGGATGGGCTCCAGGCATACAGACTTACCTTCCGGCCCGGAAGAGAGTTGCCTTTCCACTCTACATCCACACGGTCTGTTGCTTTGACCGATTCATCCAGCTTAATTTCATACCGTTGATACGGGAACTGCTCCACCGCATCATTGACGAGATAATCCCCGTCCGCAGCACTAATTCTTCTATACTCCTCACCGCTTAGCGCCTGCTCACCGGCAGGAACCGGCTGTTTGGGCGGTTCGGTATCAGAGGCATTCTTAAATCCGGTGAACCCTTGCTCCGGATGACTGCCATCATATTTAAATCCTTGATAGAAAGAGACATCCAGCTTGTCTCCGGTCGGGTCTTCCACTTTCACGGTGAGCTTCGGGCTGGTACCTACGCCCTTAGCCCCGTTGATTGGAGCAATTACCTGCGGAGCATACGGATTCTCCTCAGGTACCTTGAAGGTAATCAGCTTCTCGGCCTTGTTCCCCGCCTTATCGGTGGCAGTAATGGACAGATTGTGCACTCCTCCCGCCAGCATGCCTGAGGATGTCGCATAGGGAAGCTCAATCTCCGTATCATCCAGTTTCACACTGACCTGATCCACACCGGCATATTCATCAGTAACATCGGCCTTCAGCTCAATGCTGCCCCGGTAAGTCTGGCCCTCTTCCATATTGGATTGAATAGTTGGCGGCGTATTGTCCACAATGACCTTGGATTTCACCTGCTCCTGGCCATGTGCAAGAATCAGCGTATGTGATCCGTCAGTTGCCTGCGCCGTATTCCAGTCATACGCTTTGGAGCGCAGTTGCTCCGACTGCAGCTCGAAGCGGAAGCCAATCGACGGATTTTTGCCTGTAGAGTCACCCATCTTAATCTCTTTATCCCGCGCACTGTAAGCTGGATCCCATACTTCTGTTCCGTCCGCCAACAGAAGACGGACATTCTTTATCTCGAAATCATCCTTATTCTCTTCCGGACGGGGATCAAATGGAGATGACTTCGAGCCTGCCCTGATATAAATTACGTTATCCGTCCCCGCCTTAAGTGCAGCGGCAGATATCGGGAAGGACAGCGTGGTATAGGAGGTGATGGGATCCATAAATGTATATAGAATACTCTTGTCTCCCAATTCCTCAGGCCCCATGGTAATTCCGTTCTTGAAATAATAATCGACATTCTTGGCATCGAAGACAAAATAAGCATCGTTCTCAAGGGCAGGATAGACCTGAGTGTCATCTGTCTCTTTGCCGTCAATGCTTAGCACCAGTTCATCTGCTTCGGCGCTCGCCGCGGTTCCCTTGACCGTAACGCTGCCATGCAGCAGTGCGTTATCCTTCACATTCAAACGCAGCGGGGACCGGTCCGGTCCGCCCGTTATTTTCACCTTGGCCAACGGTGATTCTGTTTCCTGACTTCCGTCTGAAACGACAAAGTAATATTGAATCTCCGTTCTGCCGATAAGTTCGGCTGAAGATAATTTGAAGTGATACAGGTTGTCGTTATAATCCTGGGCCAGATTGTGGCTGACGAAGTCAGGCTGCTTGTCCGAAGCTACTCTCACCTCTACGGACGTAACTCCTTTGTTGTCATCGGCAAAAGCCTTCAAATCCAGGCTTCCCGACTGATCAATCTCAGAAATATCTGTAAGATCATTCACTTCCGGAGCTTCGGTATCCAGTTCCACATGAACAGGGGTTACGGGAACTTGGGCTAGATCTGCACTGCCAGGTGACGGAACAGCTTCTCCGGAACTGATCTTAAGCATTTTACCTGTACCGTTCACAGGGTATTTGTACTGAAGCGACTTACTCTCCTTTGTCTCGTCCCCTTTGGTTCCGCCGTTATATAGAGTATCGGCATCATAATAAGCAGCTGAAATTTCCTTCTCCGTATTGCTCTTAATTACGATTCCCCGGCGGCCGGAGTTAGACATCCCGTCGCTTTTGATCAAGAACAGATTCGTGCCTTCTACCAGATCCGTATTAAATGCTGTATTGAAATCACTTGCCTTATAGGCCGCATTTGCGCTGTTAATCACCCAGAATACAACCGACTGCTGGGCAGGAATGTTCAAGCTCTCCTGCGTAGACGGCCACTTCACATCCGCAGCATTGCCTTTATCGGGATACCGGTAAAACAGCTTGTAGTTTTTGAAATCGACCGGCTTGTCCGTATTGTTATAAACCTCAATAAACTCGAAAGCATCTGAGGTGGTGCCCGCTGCATTCGAGGAGTTGGGGAGCAGCTCTGTGACGAGCAGCGGCGGCACCAATGCAGAATTGAAATCCGGCTGGTTTACATGCACCGAATAGCTCTCGGTTACATTCTTCACACGAATGCTGTAGATTAGCTCCGGCTCTTCCAGGGCAGCTGCTGGAATAACCGCGGAATAGGCCTCTCCCCCTGCAGATGTCATGGTAATGACGGTCTCCCGCAGCTGCGAAGTCGTACGGTACAGCAGCTCCACGGCCGGTGCAACCTCTACATCCGCATTCTGCAGATGGGTGATTGTTGCATTAATCACCAGATCTGCTGGATCTGTACTGCTCTTAGGGGTATGACTGATTACCGGGGTCATCTCTCCGGGATCATGCTCCGGGATCTGACCAGCCGTTACTGTCCCGGGTGTGGCAGGGATTATGCCTGCCTCTGACATCAGAACCATTTCTGTGCCTCCGGTTACCGGATACTGGTAAACAATCCCGTTGTTCTCCTTGACCTGCTCCTTGGCATAAGAGGCAGAGATAATTAGGGCATCCCCGGCTTTGCTCTTGATCTGCAGGTTGCGAGGTGAGCCATTCGCCATACCTCCGCCTCCATTGATCCGGAATAGGTTAACCCCCTCCTGTAAAGACGCTTCAGGCGAGAAGTTGGCTATGAAATCATTGGCAGTTGCTGCCTGATTAGTGCCGTTCATAATCCAGAATACAATATTCCCGAATGCCGGGATGACGGTATCACCACCGGTAGTCCAGGTGTTCGCGCCGTTGTAATAGAAATAGTAGTCATTGAAATTAACCGATGTATCCGTATTGTTGTAGACCTCTACATATTCATAACTATCCGCACTGCCTACATTCTTGGTATCCGGAACCAGCTCAGTAATGAGCAGCGCCCCCGGCTGTGATGGTGTGGCATATACAGCAGACGTAACTGATTCGTTGCCAGACTGCGCCTCAGGCAGGGTCTCTCCGTCTGTTAGTGCTGCAATCTCTGATGACGTCCGCTGTATCTCTGACGGAATTTCCTGGGCGTAGCTTCCAGGAACCATGATGCCAAGCATAAGACTGCCTGCCATCAAACTGGAGAACAGGCGTTTACCTTTTGCTGTAATTCTCAACTTGTGAACACTCCCCGTATGTGTGTTATGAATTCCTTGCATAAACATGCAAGCTGGTAACCATCCATAAAGTATACGGGGGGTTTGTAATCACTCTGTCAGTACATTGTAATCTTTAGGTAATTTTAAAGTTTCGTTAAGGTTACCATTAGGTTAGTTGTTTATAATGGGTTTACAGCAGAACCTAGCTGCTCTTGAATCTCTGAGCTAATGACAGACATTGAATATGAAAAGAGGATATTAGACATGAACATAAAACATATGAATATTAAGCGGGTAATGATTGTTGGAACGATGATCGTAGCCATGTCGTTTGGAGGAACAGCCTGGGGCAAGCCTGCGTTACATACCATCCCCGTTGCCAAATGGTCCACATCGGATGTGGCCGAGACCGATGAACTGCTGGATGCCCTGAATCTGAGCCAATCCTCCGACGAAGAGCTGTACGACGCCTTGTACGACGGCAAATCCCTGCGCACCATCGCTGAAGAGAATGGCGGTAACATTAATAACGTCATCAATCTGCAAGTCAAACAGCTGACGCAGCAGCTTGAAGCAAGATTGGCGAGCGGTAGCATTACCCGGCAGCAATACACCGCTCAGAAAGCTGAACTAAGAGAGATCGTGACGCAGAGTGTGCTGACTTCGTTCGGTTGAGTAAGAATCACCTGGCAGACGGGAACTGTACTCTAATACTTAGCATAACAGAAACGGTACCGCCCTCAGGGCGGTACCGTTTCTGCGATAAATGATGGTAAATATTGCACGGAACCTTCCGGTCCCGAGGCTTTTCATTATTAGACGGATGATTGTATCAAGCAGAGGTCCGTCCATTTGTACAGCATAACCAGGATTCCGACACTGGATATCCGCCCCACACTGAGCGCGCATTCCCGCCATACCACAAGCTCTGTGCTAATTCTGCCGCCTTGATTGAATTGGCTGACATAATTGTAAGTCAGCGTATTAAAAGGCGTATCAAAAACCGGCCTGCTAACTGCATCCATAATTCCGAAGAGCAGTAATGTGCGAAGAGCAGGTGGACAGATTCAGGCCTAATCCATTTAACCCGTTCACCGACAATAACGTCTTAGCGGGTATGGGTAGCCTCGTGCGGACGTTCACACGGGTGTCCGCGATGCCCCGGACACTCAAACGATCTTCTCTTCCCGCAGCTTACGAAGGTAGACGGGATTTGTCAGGCAAGTAGTGACCGTCATATTCGCCTCCGCCCGGTAACGGCTTGCTTCTGCACGGTAGAACAAGCGGTCCGTTAACACAGGAAATGTATAATCTCCACCGCTCTCCACGTTCCATTCCTGCTCTACGCCGCGGTCAGACCATAGCTGTACGAGGTCTCCTGCCGCACCCGACACTTGTATAACCAATTCATATTCCTGCTGCTGACTGTCCACGATTACCGTGTCACCAACGCCTGCCTCCCCGATGGATAGCTCAATGAAAGTCTCGTTTGTCCCGGAGGACAGGACTACACGCCCGGCCCTGATTCCACGAAGAATCGCCTCCTTCGATTCTGCTTCCGAGCGGACATAAGTCGTAGGCGTTCCATGCGCGACATACGGCTCAATTCTATGCGTGTCACTTCCCCCTACAGCAATAATCTTCCGGCTGGAAGCCAGTTGCTCCTGCCACCAGCGCACGGCAGTCTCGTTAATCGGACGCCAGGGTCCATTCCATACCTCGATAGCATCGTAGGGCAAGTCAAAGCCTAATTCCCACGGACAGTTCGAGCAGAACGGGTGATTTAAAGAAATGAATGCCCCCTTGTCCGCCGCCCGCTGTAATACCCCTCTGGCCTGCTCCGGAGTCAGGATACGGAAGTCGTCCAGTGCGTCAGGATGCCCGAGCAGGTTGCAATGTCCTTTGTAGCTGGTTAATTCCACCCCGGGAATAAGCACAATTTGCTCATCGGCTGCCAGTGTGGCCAAATTCTGCGAAGCATTATTGTGATCGGTGAAGGCCATGAACTCCAGCCCTTTGTCCCTGCAAGACTGAATGGCCTCCCGGGTAGTGTAAGAACCATCACTGTGAACGCTATGCATATGCAAGTCGCCCTTCATCCAGCGGGAATGCTCATGAAAGAGCTTCACATCCATTCTGACCTCACACCCGCCCTCGGGCACACGGTAGGCACCCAGAAGGACCTTCCATTCTCCAGCAGCTATCGGACCGGCCAGGTAGCCGGGGGTCGCTTTGCCGAGTCCGGTGAAGAAGGATTCTCTGGCTCCGCCGCTCCAGCCTACTATCCGTTCCGGTGAACGGAGTCCAATATCAATGACAGCCGCCCCATTCTGACGTTCGTACGTATAGTTCACTTCAATCTTTTCCACAGCCGCCCCGGCTGCAAAGGGGATTTCAATATACGTTTGCTCCTCTTCTTTTACAATCCTTCTGTTCAAGGAAAGCTCTGAGATGATCTGCAAGTGATTTCACCCTTTCTATTCTTTGTTCGCGCCTAACATGAGGCCTTTCATGAAATATCTTTGGATGAAGGGGTATACGGCCAACAGCGGCATAATCGAAATGAGGATTCCGGCCATCCGGACATTGGTGGTAATCAGCAGATTACCGGATGTGGCACTCGCATCTGTGATCATCGACTTGAGGGCGACCTGAAGGGTAATCTTGTGGCTGTCGTTAATAAACAGAACCGGAGCACTCAGCATGTTCCACCGGCTCACAAATTCAAACAAGGTGACCGTAGCGACCCCGGTGATTGCCAGTCGCATATAGATTGTTGTGAAAATACGCAGCATCCCTAAGCCGTCAATCTGCGCAGATTCACACATCTCATAGGGAACACTCAGGAAAAAATTGCGCATCAGCAAAATTGAAAAGCCGGAGATCATACCGGATAGGACCAGGGAGCTTAGCGTATTTATAAGATGCAGGTCCTGATTCACCAGATAGAGCGGAATCATAATTGCGTCCTGCGGAATCATCATCGTCAGCAGAATAAATGAAACCATGAATTTCTTGCCGGGCAATTGCGGCTGGATAAGTACAAACCCCGCCATGCTGGACAGCAGCACATGCAGAAGCGTACCGGTGACCGTGACAATTACGCTGTTCATGAACGGACGCCTTAGATCCAGACTGTTCCACACTGTACCGAAGCCTTCTATACTGAATTCTTTGGGAAACAGAATGATCTCAGGCTTCATGGAAGCCATCCCGGAAGAGAAGGCGAGTGCGACTACATTGGCAAAAGGGATAATCATCGTTAACATCAGCAGGATCAGGAAAATCGCGTTCAGAGCATCAAACGTCCTGTTCCCCCATCCCCTTCTCTCCATGCGTTCGATATTCATGATTACACCTCATCAAAACGTGTCATTTTTCTAACCACAGAAGCTAGCACCAGTGTAAATAAAACGACGAAGAAGCTGGCCGCCGCCGCCGGGCCTATACGGATCTCCATAATTCCTTTCTGGAACGTATACATCATGAGCACATCGACCTTGCTTGCAATTGCCGGATTCCGCATCACGAAGATCTGGTCAAATATCCGGAATATCCCCAGTGTATTCAGCAGCAGGATTACCTTCATCGTGTTCATTAACTGCGGCAGCGTCACATAGCGCACCTGCTGCCACCTTGTTGCCCCGTCCATCCGGGCGGCTTCGTATAGAGTAGGGCTAATCCCTGCAATGCCGGCCAGAAACAAAATGCAATTGTAGCCCATATCCTTCCACACGGCCGAACCAATCATTATAATTCTTGCCCAGGCTTCATCCGCCATAAAATTAATCGGCTGGATACCAAATATTTGGACCAGCAGCAAATTCACGAGTCCGCTGTCGGGGGACAGAAGGAAAATAAAAATCCCGCCGATGACCACCCAGGATAACAAATGCGGAACGTACAGCACCAGCTGCGCAGTTCTCTTGAACCAGCTCTTCATGACTTCGTTCAAAGAAAGGGCAATTAGCAGCGGAGCGATGAAACCGGTAATGAGAATCCCGCCGCCTATATATACCGTATTCCATAGTGCATCCCAAAAGGTCGGATCGTGAATCACCTGATTATAATTATCCAGTCCGATGTAAGGACGTTCGCCCATAAGCTTGTAGTCCTGTAAACTGGTCTGCAGGCCTTTCGCTAGCGGGTAATACGAGAATACTGCAAAGTAAACGATCACCGGAAGCATCATGACGTAGAATATCGAGTTTTTCTTGATCAATCTCATGGCTGTTCCGCCTCCTGCCTCATGAAGTCCTATGGCCCGCGGGGAGCGGCAGTAGCATCTTCGCCTGCCGCCCCGAAGCCTTCCTGATATGAATTAATCGATTAAATTTGCCGCCTTCAATTCTTTCTGCATCTGTTCTACCGCGTCTCCCGCCGGCATCTGGCCGGACATTGCTTTAAGCGCGTAATTCGTCACAATCTTCTCAGCATCCGGCCATGTTGGCAGTGAAAGCTCAAGTGTCGCGTACTGCCTGGAGAGCGCCATCGCCTCTTCAACACCAGGCAGAGCAGGGAATTGCGGCTTCACCGTGGAGTTATACCAATAGGGAACACCGTGGTCCATGTTTGCTTCCTTGCCGGTATCCGTCAGTGTGTATTGTCCGTTATCCACGGTATAGTCGTAATCCTCGACGCCCAGGCTTCCGAGTAGGATCCCGTCTTCTGTATTCCAGAATTCAAGGAACTTCTTAGCAGCCTCGGGATGAGGCGCATTGGCCGGAATAATCCAGAAATCCGGGTCTCCCCGGCGCATTAAGATCGTACCATCCGCTGCCTGGAGGCTTGCCATCCCTGCTGCCTGGAAGGTTGTAGCCGCATCTTCCTGCTGCTTCAGGTTATTGAACATTCCTACCCAGGCATCCCAGTACGTGACCATCCCGACACGGTCGGTCAGAAAGAGGTTGCGCATCTTGGCGGTGTCATTCGTAATGAAATTCGGGTCCATAATCCCTTCCTTCACAAGCTTGGCGAACCATTCATACATCGGAATTGCCGCATCGGTTGCATAAGGAATGGTACGTTTACCGTCCTCCATCACATATCTGTATTTCAGCCCGGCCGCGCTCATAATCCCCTGGATATCATAAAGTCCCGAAGTACTGAGTCCATAGGTATCTGCCTTCCCGTTCCCGTCCGGGTCCTCTTCCTTGAAAGCCTTCAGGACAGCATACAGCTCATCAAGTGTTTTAGGCTCCTTCAGGCCCAGCTTGTTCAGCCAGTCCTTACGCACGATAGGCATGGTTGCGCCTTGAAATTTGGAGAACACGCCGTATATTTTACCGTCCGGGCCTTTCAGCTGCTCCCATTCACCGGAGGGAATCACCGCAGGATCCGACAGGATCTTGGAGCCTTGCACGAAGCTTGTCAGATCGGTAACCACACCCTGGTCAATGAACGCATTCAGCTTGGCCAAGTCACTGACCTCGATTAAATCGTATTTCGCACCCGAGCTGAGCGCGGTCAGCACCTTCTGGTCATAGTCGCTGGCGGGCTTGTCCAGTGTCACATCAAGACCTGTCTTATCGCTGATGGCCTGCGCGAATTCCGTATTGCCCTCAGGCGTTTTCCCTCCAACGTTACCGGATAGAATTTCAAGCTTCATGCCCTCTGTTGCTGCCGCCGGAGACGTACTTTCCGAGGATGTCGGTGGTACTGTTGTTGTTGATGGTGAAGATGCGTTGCCGTTGTTGCTTCCGCATGCGGACAATAGAACAGTCCCGGCCAAAACTACTGAGAGTGCTGCATTCTTCTTCATACTCATGATTGATTTCCTCCATGGATTGTAATGGGTGCAGCACAGGAGCTGCGGATGACCATATCGGTTGGCACAATCGTTCTTTTGACGGTCTTCAGGTTCCCTGACATCTGTTCGATCAGCATAGTTGCTGCTTCCCGTCCCAGGCGTTCGGCGTGAAGGCGGACACCCGTGAGCGGCGGTGCGAACTCTGGTGAGAATATGGAATCGTCGCTAAAGGCGAATACAGATAATTGACCGGGGATGCTGATACTGAGCGCTTCCGCCGCTTTGTAAACACCGAGCGCCATGGTGTCTGTATCTGAGATAACTGCTGTAATTGCCTGATTGGCCTGAAGCTCCTCAAGCGTTGTCTTATACCCGAAATCGAGCGAAGAATTGTCCGGATCAGGCTTATATATGATTTTGTAGGATGACTCTGGAAGCCCTGCTTTCTGGATGGCAGCAAGAAAACCGCTGGCCCGGTCAACCGCAACAGTCCGGTCTGCCGGCGCGTTCAGAAATAAGAAATTCCTGTGTCCCAGATCAAGCAGGTAGCGGGTAGTCTGCTCAGTCATACTGACGTTGTCATTGTCCACATAAGAAACATGATTCTCGAACTCAGCGGACGGCCTGCCGATCAGCACGATGGGGATATCCCCGGATAGCCGTTCGATAATCCGCTCATCATCACTCTCCGGATTCAGCAGAATCTCCCCGTCGGCCGGGCCTGTGACCATATGCTCCAGCTGGTTCTGATACGTATGGGAGAGCGTATTGACGAGCAGCCGGTAACCCTGTTCATAACAGACACTTAACACTCCATTTAGAAGTGAGAGGTGAAACTGGCTAAACTTGAATTTCTCTCCTTGAATATCAAGGCCTACAATGCGGGTCGACTTGTTCGCCAGGCTTCTGGCCCAATAATTAGGCTTGTAATTAAGTTCTTTGGCTGCCGCCAGTACACGCTCTGTGACTTCCTTGCTGATCGGTCTTTTTTTGCTGAACACACTTGATACGGTTCCCTTAGAAACGCCTGATGCTTTTGCCACATCATCGATGGTAGCCATAGAAGAAAACCTCGCTTATCTCCTGCCCGTGCAGTCGGATTTTTGTAGTTTAATCCCGCATATTATTAAACCGGTTTAATGAATGGACATCCTTCGCCCCCTGTCTCTGGTCTTGCATGGAGCCGGAGTTCCCGGAGTGCTGCACTATGTCTTACAGGCTTTATATTAAAGCGGTTTTGTACGACTAATATTAACGAGAAGTCATTTTTCTGTAATGCAGGGCCTTAAAAAAAGAAGGTGCGAGAAGCCGGTTCATCACCGGATACTTCTCGCACCTTCTTTTTCTTGCCTAAATTAACGCGTCGAAATGGACCTCTGCGTTTAAAAATGAAATCGCCCAACGCTGCTACTTGGTAAATTTCAAGAAATTAGTAATTTCTCAATGTCCCGTCGTAACAATTCCTTCATTATTTCCGCTAATGTAATTTCCTTCCCGGCGTATGGATGGTTTTTGGGTACAAAAAACCAATCATAAGATGACCTGCCTTCTACATCAAAATTGATGAATAACGAAAATATATATTTTTTTCTGATGAAGCGTTATGCTGTGTTGTATGGGTTAGAGAAAGTTTTCACAAGAGTTCAATGTTAAATATAAGGAGAGAAAAGTCATGCGCAAAACTAAAATCGTCTGCACCATCGGTCCATCCAGCGAAAGCCCAGAAATGCTCCGGAAGCTGATCCAAGCTGGTATGAACGTTGCCCGCCTGAACTTCGCCCACGGAGAGCTATACGAGCACGCGGAGCGCATCCGGCGCATCCGGGAAGCAGCCAAAGAGCTGAACCAGTACGTTGCCGTCCTGCTCGACATCAAAGGTCCGGAAATCCGGATCGGTAAAATGGCCTCGGACTACGCGGAGCTGGTACCGGGTGAAACCGTGGTTCTGACCACCGAGGAAGTGCCCGGCACCAAGGACCGCATTCAAGTCACCTACAAGCAGCTGCCCCAAGATGTGAAGCCCGGCAGCATCATCCTGATCGATGACGGTCTGGTCCGTCTGGAGGTCGTACATGCCGAAGGCACCGAGATCACCTGCCTCATCAAAAACGGCGGCAAGCTGAAGCAGCGTAAGGGCGTAAACGTTCCCGGCGTCAAAACCAGCCTCCCCGGCGTAACCGAGAAGGACGTCCGGCACATCAAGTTCGGCATTGAGCACAACATCGACATCATCGCCCAATCCTTCGTCCGCAAAGCCGAAGACATTCTCGAAATCAAACGTATCCTCAGCGAGCACAAGGCCGGCCATATCCAAGTCATTGCCAAGATCGAAAATGACGAGGGCGTGGAGAACCTGGACGCCATCCTGAGCGTAGCTGACGGCCTGATGGTAGCCCGCGGCGACCTGGGCGTAGACCTGCCGGTGGAGGACGTGCCGCTGGTTCAGAAAGATATGATCAGGAAGTGCAACCTGGCAGGTAAACCAGTCATCACCGCCACCCACATGCTGGAGTCCATGCAGATGAACCCGCGTCCGACCCGTGCGGAAGCGGGCGATGTCGCCAACGCTATCTTCGACGGCACTGATTCCGTCATGCTGTCCGGCGAATCCGCCGCAGGCAAGTACCCGCTGGAGTCCGTCGAGACCATGGCCCGTATCGCTGCCCGCGCCGAGTCCGTCCTGGGACGCCACGGCCGCTGTAGCCGCAAGGATGACGAGGCTGCCACCAACGTAACCAGCGTCATCGGCGAAGCCGTTGCCCGTACCGCCCTTGTGCTCTCCGCCAAGGCCATTCTCGCCTTGACCGAAAGCGGCTTTACCGCCCGGATGATCGCCAAGCACAAGCCGGCTGCACCGGTCATCGCCGTATCCACCAAAGAGAGTGTATTGTACGCCCTGTCCTTGACCTGGGGTGTAACTCCGCTGCTCCGCAGCGTGTCCGCTTCCAGCACTGATGCAGCCATAGCAGCCGCCGTTGTACTGGCCAAGTCGGCTGGTTACGTGCAAGATGGCGACCTGGTAGTCATCACCGCCGGTGTCCCTGCAGGCTGCACCGGAACCACCAACCTGCTGCGGGTTCACCAAGTAGGCGAATCGCTCTAAAAACCAAAACATCCTTGGCAGGAGCCTATCTCACCTGCTACGGATGTTTTGGTTTTCCCTGCGTCCCTGTTCGAGCCGTTGATGATGAAGCTCGCGCTGCCGAATGCAGAGGAATTTCAGCTGCAGTTTATCCATCGGGATGATATCGTTGTTCCAGCACCCGGGGAATGTTCTCATTCAGCCTGACGGCGCAATCGATGCCCTTACCCGTTTGAGATTTAAGAAGGAGTGTAGATTTAGCAGGTATTCGCAAGGAACGTAGAAGATTGAAAAAGCCGAAGTCTATTGGTCGAAGCGTAACCCTAATGAATCAACATGACAAGAATGTCACTTTAGATTGTATTAACTCGATGGCTGGACAGCAAAATAGTCGATATAGCATGGAGGTGAAGGAGGCCGTAATCATGGCGAAAATGATTCAAACAAAGAACTTATCGAAAGTATGGAAAACACAGGTCGTGAACTACACACTACCTAAGAGGTGGGTGCTTCTTGGTCAATAGAGCTACTGCTCCAAGTTTACCCAAGCTTATAGGCTAGTTCCTAACCCGCTAAGGGCCATTTACATTAATGTTCACTACATATAGTTTAGCACGAGTACTTCTCATTTACGCCCGGAAATACTGCTTCACAGTCCCTTTACCAGCTCCAGCCAACACCTCCGCAAACGCCCCGTTCACCAGCGTAATCTGCGGCGGCAGATGGCCGCAATCGATATCATACACAACCGGCAGCCCCAGCTCGCTGGCAAGCTCCTGGTAGACATCTTCTACGGTGTAATTCTCCATAGGGCGACCCGCTGCACTACGGCCGAACATCAGACCCGAGCAATTCTCGAACCAGCCGGCCAGCTTCATCTGCAGCAGGGACCTGCGCAGATCCGTTACCGACAGCTCACAGTTCTCCAGATACCACAGGATAGGCTCATTCTGGATGTAATGCTGCTGGAAATGCCGCACCTCCCCATACGGCGTGCCGATGAGATGCCGGATTACATCAATGCAGCCGCCGAGCAGACGGCCCTGCATAGTTACGTTCTGATTACCTACAGTCTTCCAATTGGTGACTTCCGTAAGGTTGAACACATGGGGTGAAGGCTCCGCGCCTCCCCATTCCAGCTGGTACTGCTGCGAGGAATGCTGAAGTACCGATTGCCCGCTTGCTGTAGACAGCACGGATTCCCACATGGCCGTCACCGGGTCGGTCTCTTCGCCACGCAGGTCAACAAAATTTGTACCGTGGGCAGTGGCGATCCCCGTCTTAAGAGTAACTGCCAGCAGCAGCACACTAATATCAGAGTAGCCGAGAATCCATTTGACCTTCATGTGATCGAAATCTACCTGCTCCAGAATCTCGATCAGCAGCTCCCCGCCCCAAGGCGGGATCACGAGCCCGATGCTGTCATCGGCCATCATGGCATTGAATTCAGCCGCACGCACGCTTGCCGGTGCAGACTTGGCCTTATCCTGCGTCCACGCCGTTGCTCCGCATACCACGCCATAACCCTGCTCCTGCAACCGGCTGCAGGCTAGCTCGAGCAGTTCACGCAGTTCCTCCCCTACTCCTGATGAGGGTGCTGTTACACCTATAACTGCTCTTGGCTCTAATACCGGATATTTGATCATCTTGCGCCTCCTCCTTCTTCCTAATAAAAAAGGGATACCCAAACCATGAGCAGTTTGAATATCACCTATTTGGATTATTACCTATATGTTTGTGTATGTCATTTATCTATTGGATCGTTATAGATCGTGCATTTATCGTTGTTCCACCTTGTATCCTTGCCAATCAGGTACCCGGCTTATCACGGCTAATCTCCAGAATATCCAGGAAAAAGACGAAGATCGGAATACCGAGAATCAGTCCCCATACGCCAATATAATGCTCTGAGAATAACAGCACGATGAAGGTGTAGAACATCGGAAGGTTCATTTTGGAGGACATCAGCTTAGGGTTGAGGAAGTAGCCTTCCATGACATGCAGCACGGCAATCATCGCCAGTATGTAGATCGTCATCACCAGTCCACCGGTATTGTAGCCGATGATGCACAGCGGAATAAGCGAAATGACAAAGCCGACCACTGGAATCAGACTGAGCATGAAGATCATAATAGCGAGCGCAAAGAGATACGGGAAGGGTTCGAAAAAGAAGCCCAGGATCCATAATCCGACAACCGTGAACAAAGTATTGAACAGCGCAATCAGGATCTGTGCTTCAATGACTTTACCGAAGGAGGCTATGAATTTCTTGCCGAAATACTCCAGTTCCACATAGAACCAGGAAATCTTGCTCTCTCTCAGACGGGAGGTGAAGTTGACAATTCTGTTTTTCTCCAGGATGAAGACAAGGCTCAGAATCGTTGACAGGACGAACGTAGTTCCCCAGTCACTGATTTTGAACACGTATTCAATGCCTTGATTCAAATAGCTCTGGTAGTTCAATTCCTTAACCATGCTGAATAAATACTGCATAATCTCGTTCTGTGGGATGTCGTCAGAGGTTAGTGTTCCGAGAAACGCGGTTAATTGCTTAATCTGCGAGAAGACCTTGGGCAGATATTTGACAAGGGCCAATACGATCATAGTGATGAGCGCTAAGTACAAAATAATAATAATTACCTTGCTGTTCACCTTGACATATTTGCCGATTCTTTTGCTCAAAAGCACCTGAAAGCTGTTCATTACATAAGCAATCAGGAACGTCAGCAGCACCAGATTCAGCATGTCTCTAATACTGTACAGCAGCAGTCCAATCAGTGCCAGAATTAAAAAGCGGCGGACTGTTAAATTTGCAAAGTAACGCTTGAATACATCCATTGTTTCCTTGTTCCTCTCCATTCGCAGGCGATTAGGACCTTTAGTTATAGTGTACCGTAACGAAAACAATTATAGCAACTTCGGCAGAGTCAAAAATACGCGAAAAAACAAACTTTATGTCATCTTGTCAGAACATCGGCTGCTGTATGCTATAATGTGTGCGATCTCGTGAAGGTTAAAGCAATTTAATTCCAAATTAATGGAGGCTGTATCCCTTATGGGCAAAATCATCTGCATCACCGGAGCATCATCCGGCATCGGCCTGGCGTCCGCGCTGAAGTTTGCACAGGAAGGCTGGACGGTCTACGCCGGCACCCGCCATCTGGAGCGCGATCAGGAATTGTACCGCAATGTGGACAATCTGCAGTTCGTAGAACTGGAGGTTACACAGCCGGACAGTATTCAGCGGGTTATCGACCAGATTGACCAGGAGCGCGGTACGCTGGATGTACTGTTCTGCAATGCCGGGTTCGGCTATCTCCGGGCGCTTGGACAAGCTCCATTCACTGATATCGAGCGCATATTCGACACTAATGTGTACGGGGTTATGCATACGATCCGGGCTGCACTGCCCCTGCTGCGCAAGACCGGCTACGGCCATATTGTGGCTACGTCCAGTGTCGGCGGGCTCATTGGACAACCGATGAACGAAATCTACTGCGCCAGCAAATTCGCGGTGGAGGGACTGCTGGAGAGTCTGGCTACCTATTACAAGCCGCAATTCAATATCGACATTACCCTGCTTGAGCCGGGTGCCATCGCTACAGAATTCAATAAGACTGTCCTTGGGCATGTAGCGGACACCGGCGGCATCCTCGAAGATGAGTACAAGCCGATTCTCGATGCCTACACAGGGACGTTCCTGAAACGGAATGTAGAACCGCAGACTTCAGAGTCCGTAGCAGACGTCATGTGGGATCTGGTTCAGCTGGAGACCAAGCCGCTGCGCCTGCGCACCTCCGAACGGGCCGAAGAATTCGTCTCCCGTAAGGTCAGTACAGACCCTACAGGACTTGATGGTGTTCTTCATATTCGCAAAATCCAGCTGGATATGTAACTGCAGCGTCAGTCTTCCGCTTTCCCGGCCAGCTCCTTCGCGATCAGCGCCTGATTGCTGCGGTGGAAGTTGGACATATTGCGCGGGAACGCACAGCCTTCGATCAGAGCATCAACCGTTTCCTGGATGCCTGAAGCTACAGCCGTACGCATGTTGTGGATATACTTCAGGCTCTCTTCCCTGCGCCGCTCCAGTTCTACGCTGCTGTCCGTTGCCTCCCCATGTCCGGGGACCAGCAGCGTGAACGGGTGCCGCGCCAATATCTGCTCCAGCTTGCCGAGCGTTGCTTCGTAAGCCAGACTGCTGTCGTAGATATAGGGAAACTCCACGTCAGACAAGTAGTCTCCGGCAATGAACAGCCCGGCAGACTCCACTATAGTAAATAGCCCATCATCCGTATGGCCCGGCGCAGCATATCCCGTCAGCTTCAAATCCCCGAATACCAGCGTCTGACCTTCCTCTTCCATCACATGATCCACCTGCGGATACGTGATTTCATAGTCTCTCCTGAGATAATAACTATCGTCAAATGCCCGGATCTGTTCAAGAATATCTTCGCGTTCCCCGGCGCTTTTGTCCGCGAATGCCCTGCTTGCAATGACTTCAGCCCCTCTGAAGGCCCCATATCCGATAATATGATCGAAATCAGAATGGGTGAATAACAGGAGCAGCCTTCTCGCGCCAAGAATGTTGTCTACATACCGCCGGATTTCCTCCACCTCACGGGGCAGCCAGCAGGGATCGGTTACCAGCACACAATTCTCCGTCTCCATAACAAGTGAATTCGTCATGTACAGATCACTTTGGAACAGAGTGACAGGGCCACGCTTCCATCTAAACATCCAATACCTCCCAAGAGTCGATACACCCGCTTTATAGTTTACGATTCTTATCCTACGACTATTCTACATCTAGTGTTTCGGTTGAAAAAGGTCGTTGTTACTCAACAAACGAAATCGGGAGTACACGGTTTTCCAAGGACCAAACCGTTCAGGCAAATCACGCCAAGGCGCACCTGTTTTGACTTTCCAAAGCATTCCATTAAGCATCATCCGGTTGGGTTTCGACGGTCTGCCTTCGCCTCTATTTTCGGGTGGCAATAGTTCTTTAACCCGTTCCCAGTCCTGGTCGTTAATTTCGTAGCGTCTTAGCATCTGTATAATGCTTTTATATTAAATAAAATCTTTTCAGATCTTCATCTTTTCTCTTTCTGGTAGAATATCAGCCATATGCAACTCTCGTCCTACTTGGTGTCTAGAAAAGTAGATGTATCCACCTTCTTTAGTACGCTTCGCATATCAATATTATGAAAGCCTTGTATTTCTTCACAATATATTTATTTACATTTTCCAGAAACTGGAGTAGTGTACATCTGTACTTAAAATTCCATTTTCTAGGAGTCAATTAATTTGAAAGTGAAATCGATTTTTTTACCATTACTGTGTGGAGTGTTTTTTCTAACTAGTGCTACGGCTTCAATGGCCGCACCTGGTAACAATTCAGAAGGAGGTGTAGCGGCGAATAATGCTCCCTATGTAACTACAAGCACCACTGAGCTAAGGACTATTGAAGGTGAACTAATTGGCACTCAAACTGAAACAATTCAGGTTAAATCAATTCCTACATCTGACGGTGTTTCTGGTGAGGTTACGGATATCAAAACATATGTATTACAGCCAGGAATGGAATCGTATAGTAAAATTTATACATATAATACAAATGTAGATGTGATCACAACGAAAAATGATGGTTCCGTATATCTAAATAATGTTAAAGTTGAAGATACGCAAATCCAAACAAGACCTGGAATTCAAACACGTGAAGCGGGTGGTGATAAGGGGTCCTGTTATTATGATAACTATTCTTCTACTGCTGGCGGTACGTTTTATGCAGCATCTTACCAACATTATGACTACGGTCCAACTGGGAACAACGTAAGTAAATACTTTTCACAGTCTAATTCACATGCTTCAGATTACAAAATGTATGTTAATTCTTTTTCTGGATCTCTAAGTTCGTTGAAGGCTTTTCAATTTGCAGCTCAAGCGGCTGGAATTTCTGTTGTTATTTCTTTAGCTGCGATTCCAGCACTTATTGTATCTGCTCCAGCTTTTGCTGCCACAATATGGGGGGTTTATAATTCAAATAGGGATTGTGACTCTGCCATAAATAATGCTTATCAAACATTATCAGCTATGTGATTTAGAACCAGCGAAGTGACAATGAGGGCTGTTCGTCAATTAGGTTCCTCCCTCATTGCATTCTCCAATTGCTCTGACGGTTCCTGAATGATAGTACCGGAACCATACAAGCTTGGTGATAAACTAACCTAGTTTAATTACAAAGCAGAAGGGAATTCTCGGTGGAACAAACGGTTTTCTATGTTACTATTTTATGTTTAAATTCTGTTGGTTTGATCTATGTTATTTATAATTGGATTAAATATAGATTTACCAAAAAGAAAGATATAAACTCTTTCATGCTTTTTTTAATGAATTTTTTCACTCCTATGATTCCATGGGTTGTAAAATTTGAAGATCTAAATATGAATCTTTTGCTCCTATTTATATTTTTAAATTTTTCTTTTTTCTTAATAAACTTCAAGATAACCAAAAATTAGAACAAACATAATCGATATTTCGATTCAGTTTTATACGAAGAAATGAAACTTAACTAGTGCCCCTTCCGAGAACATAGTTGGAAAAACGGGTAATTATACGTAAATCCAACTCTCTCGAGGTGAGCGGCATGACTATTTTTGTTCGTGACTTAACTCAGGAAGAAGGCAACCGCCTTCTGCGGAGTTTTCCAAGGACCAAACGTTCAGGCAAATCACGCCAAGGCGCACCTGTTTTGACTTTCCAAAGCATTCCATTAAGCATCATCCGGTTGGATTTCGACGGTCTGCCTTCGCCTCTATTTTCAGGTGGCAATAGTTCTTTAACCCGTTCCCAGTCCTGGTCTTTGATTTCGTGGCGTCTTAGCATCTTTTACAAGCTCCTCGTGATTTCGTCCTTGTAAAATTATGCTATGTTACGCTTTTAAGGCAATAGCTAGTTTTAAGACACGCCCAAGAGAACTTATTGCAATACATTGCCCAATATAATAATTCAGAAGCGAACAAAGGACAGTGTTTACATGGAAGATGTATCTAATGTAGAAAAATTGGAATCAATAAGATCTTTGCAATCTACAATCAAAAAACTCGAGAACGCCTTGTCCCAGATGACTCAAAATGCCGTAAATACTACCCTAGTAAAGAAACGACTCAATGCTGTTTACATCGGCTTAGCTATCCTAGAAAACGTCTGGAATCAAAAACCTCATCAATACACACATGAAGATTTAGCAGAAGCCCGCAAAGTTATTATTGGTTTAACCCCATCAGTTGAGAACAGTTATGCTAAGTCAAAGACTGGTAGTCCACAAAGAACGCTTTTAGAAAGAAGACTTAAAGCTTTGAAACTAGTTGTTCAAGCGATTGGCGAACTATAGTCTAAATAACTTAAATCGAAGCGATAGGAGAAACGCAAACTGCTTTCCTCTTCCTTCACAGTTTGCGTCAACCATCCATCACAAACGGTTTGATCAAAACTTCTGTTTATATTCTTTGAAATCAATATTCCCCGTTTCCCGATCAACAGCGACAGACCAGTATCTTTTATGAAATGCCCCAGAGTTTCTGTATTCATCATGCAAAAAGCCCTCCGGCAAAGCCGAAGGGCTAATTCTTAACATACACCTAATTATGCAGCTTGTTTCTGCTGCTCAGCTCTGCTGTTACCGCTGGATCGGCTCGATCCGGTAAGTGGCGTTGCCGCCATCTGCTGCTGTTCCGCCGCCGGTAATCTGCCAGCCGAAGGATAATACTTCCTCCAGCCGTTGCTTCTGTGATTCCGACAACACCGCTTCGACTGCTTCGCGGCCTTCCTCCAGCTCCAGCTTCGGCTCGGTGCGAAGCGCAACGGCAATCCAGCTGCGGATGCCGCGGATCGTGTTGTATTTGATCTGGTAGCCTTCGGTCACGGCCTGGCGGAACAGCTCCGGCTGTTCACCAGCGAGCGTGGACAGCTGCCCGTAATCGAACTCGTATTCACTCTCGTCGGCAGGCAGATCGCCTTCGGCAACCCGCCGCAGCAGTTCTTCATCGGACCAGCCCAGAGAGCGCAGCGATTCCACCAGCAGGGCATCCCATTGCGATAACTTTACCTTGTTCTTCGTTTCTGTCATTCTAGATCCTCCTTATCCATATGAGTGCTCATATCCTGATCAATTGATCATTGCTCAGGCATTCCCTGAACTCAGTCCGTAAAATCACCAGCCACGTAATGCCCCGGGCTCACTTCCCGCAGCACAGCGCCTTCATCATCCCCGCGCGTTACCGAGTAGGCATCCAGCCGGATTCGCTGGCTGGCCTTCAGCGGGTCTGTCTCCAGAATGGAAGACAGCAGCGCTTTGGTATACGGATGCTGCGGATTGTCATACAGCTCATCGCTCTCCGCAACCTCAACGAGGCGGCCGCCGTACATGACACCGATCCGGTCAGAGATATGCCGGACCATCGACAGGTCATGGGCAATGAACAGATAGGTCAGCCCGAATTCGGACTGCAGATCCTCCAGCATATTGACGACCTGGGCCTGCACAGAGACATCCAGCGCCGAGATCGGCTCGTCGCAGACGACGAACTCGGGCCGGACCGACAGCGCCCGGGCGATGGAAATCCGCTGGCGTTGCCCCCCGCTGAACTCATGCGGGAAGCGGTAGAGATGCTCTCTTTTGAGACCAACCTTCTCCAGCAGCTCCGCCACGGCTTCCTTGCGCTCTTCACCTGGGTAGAGTCCATGGATACGCATCGGCTCACTGATCAATTCCAGCACATTCAGGCTGGGGTTCAGTGAAGAGTACGGGTCCTGAAAAATCGACTGAATCCGTCTGCGGAACGGCTTCAGCCCTTTCTCGCCCAGCTTGCCCAGCGGCTGCCCGTCATAGAATACCTCGCCGTCCGTATAATCGTACAGGCGGAGCAGACAGCGGCCAACCGTTGACTTGCCGCTCCCGGATTCACCCACCAGTCCGAAGGTCTCGCCCTGGCGGATCTGGAAGCTGACGCCGTCCACGGCCTTAAGCACAGCCGTATCGCGCCCGCGTATATCCTTGCCCTTGGAGAAATGCTTCCTCAGATTGTTCACATCTACGAGCACCTTGCTCTCACTCACCGGAATCCCTCCCCACTGTAACTGCCGCCTGCTGCTCTGCGCCTTCGGCCAGCCAGCACATTGAGCGGTGGCCAGGTGCAAGCTCTATTACCGGCGGACGTTCACAGCAGCGGGCAAAAGCATGCGGGCAGCGGTCCATAAACGGACAGCCGGGCGGCGGATTCAGCAGATCCGGCGGTGTGCCTTCAATTGGAATCAGCCGCTCCCGTGATCCTCCGCCGCGCTTCGGAATGGAACGCAGCAGACCCTGGGTATACGGATGCTGGGGACGATAGAAGATATCCTCCACTGCGCCCTCCTCCATAACAAGCCCGCCGTACATCACAATGACCCGCGTGCAGACCTGGGCCACGACACCGAGGTCATGGGTGATCAGCGCCACCGCGGTGTCCGACCGTTCTTTCAGTTCCTTGAACAGATCCAGAATCTGCGCTTGAATCGTCGCATCCAGCGCCGTGGTCGGCTCATCGGCAATCAGCAGCTCCGGCTGGCAGGAGAGCGCCATCGCGATCATAACCCGCTGGCGCATACCTCCGCTGAATTCATGCGGATACTGCTTCAGGCGCTGTTCCGGATCACGTATGCCGACCTGGCGGAGGATTTCCGCCGCCTCGGCATACGCCTCTGCTTTATTGAGTCCCCGGTGTCTGCGGATGACTTCGGTTAATTGCTGGCCTATTCTTTTGACCGGATTCAGCGAGGTCATCGGGTCCTGAAAGACCATCGCGATCCGGTTGCCGCGCAGGGTCCGCCACTGCTTCTCCGTGAGCCCCTTCAGACTCTCGCCGCGAAACTCCAGCTTACCGGCAGTCATGCGGCCCGGCGGCGTGATCAGGGACATGACCGCCTTGGCGGTAACGCTTTTGCCGCTGCCCGATTCTCCGACAATCCCCACCGTTTCACCGGCATCTATATGGAAGCTAACGCCGCGGACGGCCTGATTCTCGCCGCCCCGGGTAGCAAATGAAACCTGCAAATTCTCAACAGTCAACAGCCGTTCAGTCATGATGTTCCACTCTCCTATCTCCGGATCAGCTTTGGTTCAAAGCCGACCCGCAAAATATCACCCAGCACATTGAAGCTCAGAACGGTCAGCAGGATCATCAGCCCAGGGAACAGTGCCAGATAAGGCGCCTCTGCAATATACCCTTGAGCGCTGTTCAGCATGCTGCCCCAGGTGGCGTTCGGCGGCTGTACCCCGAAGCCGAGGAAGCTCAGCGACGATTCCATCATAATGGCCGATGCAATATTATTCGTTGCGCCGACGATAATCACCGGTACCAGGCCCGGAAGGATATGCCGCCAGATCATGCCGAAGGAGCTTTGGCCGGAAGCCTTGGCGTACAGCACATATTCGCGTTCCTTGATCGTAAGGGTCTCCGCTCGCACAACGCGGGCCACGTTCATCCACATTAACAAGGCAATAATAATAATCAGATTGCCGATGCTCGGCTTCAAATAGACACTGAGCAGCAGGAGGATCAGAAAGGACGGAATCGACATGATGATATCCAGCATCCGCATCAGCAGATTATCCAGCCAGCCGCCGAAGTATCCGCTGATCACACCAACCATCACACCCACGAAGGTAGCCACGATCATGGAAGCAAACCCGACCAGCAGCGAGACACGGCCGCCATATAGCGCTCTGGACAGATAATCGCGTCCATAGTCATCCGTTCCGAACAGATGTCCGGCGCCCGGCTTGGTGAGGCGGGCCATGGCATCCATAGCATTCGGGTCATATCCGGACAGGAAGGCAAAGATAGCCCCCAGCGTAAAGATAGCCAATACAGCAAGAGCAGCGACACCCAGACCGTTCGTAAACAGCTCTGACTGTAGATTTTTCCATTTACTGCGATTCATGAGGTCACCCCTTTAATTTAATTCGCGGATCGACGAAGCTGTAGAGAATATCTGCCACCATATTACCGAGGATCAGCATTAAGGAAGAAAATAAGGTGATTCCCATAATGACGGGATAATCCATCCCCTTAACCGCCGTCATCCCCAGCGACCCGATGCCCGGCCACGAGAATACCGTCTCGGTGACGATGGCCCCGGCCACCAGATCTCCCATAGACATGCCCAGCAGAGTAATGACCGGCAGCAGCACATGCTTCAGGACATGACGGAACAGGATTGTCGATTTCTTCGAGCCAAAAGCATACTGGATCTGCACATATTCCTCTTTCAATTGTCCAATCGTGCTGGAGCGGATATAACGCACATATCCGGCCAGGAAGCCGAAGGCCAGCACCGAGCAGGGCAAGATCCCGTGCTTCAGCACATCCAGCGGCGATTCCACACCGATCGTGCGCATCCCCATACTCGGCAGCAGATGTAGCTTAATGGCGAACAGATACATCAGTAGGATCGCCAGCCAGAATAACGGAATGGAGATCCCTACATAGGAAATAAAGTTAATCAGCTTGTCTACCCAGCGGTTGCGGTTCGCACCGGCCACGAGGCCTAGCGGAATCGCCAGAATAACCGCCAGCGCAATGGCGCTGCCCATCAGCCCGGCTGTAGCCGGCAAACGTTCCAGAATCTGTCCCAGCACCGGCTGGTGATTGATCAGGGAATATCCGAAGTTGCCCTGCACCATTTCCTTGATCCAGATGAAATATTGAATATAGGCGGGCTTATCAAGCCCCAGATTATGGCGGATACGCTCAATATCATCGGCATGCATATTGGGCGTAACGAAAGACAGCACCGGATCTCCCGGAGCCAGCTTAATCATTGTAAAACACACTACGGATACAAAAAACAGCATCGGCAGTGTTTGCAGCAACCTTCGGACGATGAGTTGTCTCATACGCAGCTTCTCCCAGCTCTTGACAGGCAAAAAATAAGCTGGAAGAACCCAGCTTATTTTTTTGCCGTGCTTATTTTTTGGGGCGGATTATTTCTGGTAGATCTTGGACAGGTCTTCAAAGATAACGACCGGCTTCAATACAGCTTCATCTATGCCGCCGTAGTTCTTCGATACAGCTACAACTGTTTTAGTATACGCGATCGGGTAGATCGGTGCATCTTCAGCGACAAGCTCCTGCGCTTTCTTGTAGATCTCTGCGCGTTGTGCCGGATCAGCTTCGCCTGCACCGTCATTCATTAGCTTATCAACCTCGCTGTTCGAATAATGCGAGTAGTTGGAAGAGCTGTCCGTAGTGAACAGGATACGGTAAGCATCGGGATCATATCCCATGATATAACCGGTCAATGCCAGTTCGTAGTCGGTAGATTTCAGATCGATGAACTTCTGCACCCAGGCCGAGGAATCCATGTTCTGCAGTTCCACTTCCACGCCGACAGCCTTCAGCTTCTGCTGCACATACAGCGAGATCGCTTCCTGTGCCTTGTTACCGCTCTGTACAATGTAACGAAGCTTCAGGTTGCTCTCTCCGGCAGACGCCAGCAGTTCCTTAGCCTTAGCGGCATCATTGTCAAAGGTAGTTACTTCATTCGTGAAATACAGCGCGTCCGGAGTCAGGAATGACTTCGCCGGGTCAGCATATTCACTGGAAGTGTACGCTGTCTGGATCAGCTCATCACGGCTGAGGGCCAGGGACAGGGCTTGACGGACTTCTTTTTTGGCGAGTGCACCGGTATCACTGTTCGCATTGAACATCAGATAAGCCAGACGGCCTTCACTGTAAGGCAGAATTTCGAAATTGTTCGTTGCCTGAATGGTGGCTACATCCTTAGGATCAAGATACTGCACGTTGATCTCGCCGTTCTGCAGGGCAAGGTTCGCAGCATTGGTATCCTTGGCAATCCGGTAAGTTACCGAATCCAGATGCGGCTTGCCGCCGAAGTAGTTATCGAATCGTTCCAGTGTCAGATACTCACCGGCTTTGTATTCTTTGAATTTGAAGGGACCGGAACCTACCGGAGCAGCGTTCTTGGTGCTCTTCTCAATGTCGGTTTCATTCTCAAAAATATGCTTTGGAATCGGGAACACCTGTACCAGTGTCGCTTCAAAAGCCGGGCTGACCTGCGGAAGCTGGAAGTCAACAGTCAGATCATCCACTTTAACCGCCTTGATGGCTTGGTCGCCGATCAGGAAGTTGGCTCTCAGGAAGCTGTTCTGCTTCTCGTCGAGAATGCTGTCAATGGTGAACACGATATCATCCGCCGTAAGCTTCTCTCCGTCATGCCAGGTAAGTCCATCCTTAAGCTTCAGTGTGTACGTAAGATTATCCTCTGAAGGTGTCAGGCTCTCTGCCAGGTAAAAGGTCTTCTCCCCCTTATTCACCTGGAACAGCGGAGCATACAGTGCCTGGTCAATCGTCAGACTGACACGGTCACCCGCATAGTTCGGATTCAGTACAACCGGATCAGAAGCGACCCCTATAATCAAGCTTCCGCCATCCTTCGGTTCGCTGGCAGCAGGCTGCTGCGTTTCCGCCGGTGTCTGGCTTGCACCCGCATTTGTCGATGCCGCGTTATTTCCATTAGAGCATGCACTAATCATTAGTGTTAGTAGAACTAGAATGACAACCCCTGATATCCCTTTGCGCATTATCTCTCTCCTCCATGTCTATGAGCTATCTCACTCGTTGTGAAAGTTATTATATATCGGAATAGTCGGGATTACAATGTATTAATTTTCCACCTGTGAAAATTTGAACAACCGCCTGCTGTTACAGCTGAGGAATGCCGGCATCCCATACGCTGATCTCCTGTATGAGATCCCCGCGCCGTAGGGCATCCGCATGCTCCATTCCCTCTATTACTCTGCCGAACACCGTATGCCAGCCGTCAAGATAATCGAACGCATCGTAGCAGATAAAAAACTGGCAGGAGCCCGTGCCCGGCCCGAAATGGGCCATGGATAACGCCCCGCGCACATGTTTATGCGGATTGCCTTGCGTTTCACAGGCGATTTTGTCCGTGCCGCCCCGGCCGGTACCCTCCGGACAGCCGCCCTGGGCGACAAAGCCGCGGACAACGCGCTGAAAAGTCAGACCGTTGTAGAAGCCGCTGTTCGCGAGCTTTTCAAAATTGGCTACGGTTCCGGGGGTCTCCTGGTCAAATAATTCGAGCCGGATCTCTTGTCCTTGTTCCAGTCTTATTCGAGCCAGCTTCATAAGGTCTCCTCCGCCTCTCCGGCTGAAGTGCCTGCGGGAACGCCGATATGAGCCACGGTCTTGGCCGCTTGCTCAGGCGCATAGATCTCCTGTACATCCTCGTCCAGCAGCGGCCGGAGTTCTCCATCCGCAGTATGCAGAAAAACCCCGGCGCGCGGATTCATCGCCAGGAGCAGGTTGATTAATTGCTGTACTTTTAACGGTGACTTGTCCATTCTCTCACTCCTGTCCTTCAGTCTGCAGAATGTCTATTCCTGTCTATGCGGTATTGTACAACAGCTCTCAGGCAGACACCAATCCATATATTTCCTCTCGGGTCTCTATTTTTTGAAAAACCGGGATTAGTCCCGTACTTCTCTTAATATATTGAATACATATACTTCATATCATCTATTTGCGAATCCAAGGGGATGTTCTATTAATGTTGACCTTATCCTGGGGTGGCTGGCTATGAACGGGAACCGGACCCTAGTTCTGCTTGGCAGCCCGATCCATCAAAAACCGGCAATTCTTGAGCAATTCCTGAATTCTCTGCTGCGCCTGAACCTGACCAATATTGAGCTGCATTTCTATCTGATTGATGACAACCCGGACGAAGCTTCGAGTCAACTGCTCCAGCAGTTCGCCCAGAGCGGCAGAACGGTCTTCCTGCAATCTTCAGGATTTCATGATGCTTATATCCGCGATGATACGACCCATTTCTGGAATTCCAATCTGGTCTGGAAGGTGGCCGGGTTCAAGAACCTGATGATCCGGCGGGCCGAAGCCTTCGGCTATGATTATCTGTTCCTGATCGACTCCGATCTGATTCTTCATCCGGATACACTGCTGCATCTGATCCGTACGGACAAGGACATAATCTCTGAGGTATTCTGGACCCAGTGGCAGCCGGGTACTCTGCTGCAGCCGCAGGTCTGGATGCATGACGAATACAACCAGTGGGAGGTGCTCCCGGGAGAGCAGCTCTCACATGATGAGATCAACCGGCGCTTCCACGCCTTCCTGATGAAGATGCAGCAGCCGGGAATCTATGAAGTCGGCGGGCTCGGCGCCTGCACCCTGATCAGCAGCCGTGCTATCGCTTCCGGTGCCAGCTACGACCGGATTCACAACATCTCCTACTGGGGAGAAGACCGCCATTTCTGCATCCGTGCAGCGGCGCTTGGCATTCCGCTGTATGTCGATACCCACTACCCGGCGCTGCATCTCTACAGGGACAGCGACCTGCTCAAGGTGCCGGAGTTCATCCGGCAGACTTCAGGCGCGGAGGCTGGAGCGGGACCGGAGTCGCCGGATGCGCCGGAGACGGTGGGGGGTGACGGGAAAGCGGAGCGGGATGCGCGGTATAGGGCGGAGCTTGAGCGGGAAGGGAAGGGCGAAGCGATCACAAGGCCGAATGGGCAACACGAGGCGGAGCGGAGCGATGCCGAGTTAAATGAGGCAGAGCTAGGGCACGAGGCGCGGAATGCGCCGGGGGCGGGACGGGGTGACGCGGACGAAGCTGGCGCTCAGGCCGGCGGCGCGGAAGCTGAAGCCGCGGCGCGCGAGGTTGCGCCTTCGGACAGCAGCGGCGCGGCAGACGGTTCAGACATGCATGGCGCTGCCGATGCAGCGCCCGCGGACAAAAGAGCGCTGGATGCGAGCGCGGAGTGGGATGCGCTGTGGACCGAGGCGGAGGCCCGGCGGCGCTTGTCCAAGGAGCCGCTGCCAGAGGGCGGCGGCGAGATCGAGCTGCCGGGCAGCGGTCCGGCAGCGGACGCTGATGCGGCTGCGGCCGGAGGCGCGGACGCGGCAGACGGTGCAGATGCAGCAAGGCGGGGCGCTGAGCATGGAGCGGCGACCGGCTTCTCCGGAGCGGCTGCTAATTCAGCAGCTGTCCGGCGGCCCAAGCTGACGCTTACGATGATCGTCAAGAATGAGGGCTCGCGGTTTCTGCGGCAGGTTCTGCAGGAGCACCGCAAATATATCGATGAAGCCGTCATTATCGATGATGGCAGCACGGATGACACGGCGGATATCTGCCGGGAGGTACTTCAGGGCATTCCGCTGCATCTGATACGCAACAACGTCTCCAGATTCAGCAATGAATCCGAGCTGCGCAAGCAGCAGTGGGAGGCGGTCCTTCAGACGAATCCGGAGTGGATTCTGAGTCTGGATGCTGATGAAATTTTCGAGGCCGGATTCCCGGAAGAAGTGGATGGCTTGCTGCGTACGGACAATTGTGACTTGTTCTGCTTCCGGCTCTACGATTTCTGGGATGACACTCATTACCGCGAAGATATGTACTGGCGGTCCCATCAGAGCTACCGGCCGTTCCTGCTCCGCTACCGGGAAGACTTCACTTATCTCTGGAACGATCTGCCGCAGCATTGCGGGCGGCTGCCGGAGAATATTTTTGAGCTGTCCCATCAGTTAAGCAATCTGCGGCTGAAGCATCTCGGCTGGTCGAAGCCGGAATATCGGCTGGAGAAATATCTGCGCTATATGCTGCTGGACCCGGACGGCCAATATGGCTGGAAGGAACAATACCTGTCTATCCTCGACCAGCATCCCCATCTGATGCCCTGGAGCGAATAGGCGGCGGGGATAGTAGAGTTTCTATATACACCACACTTAGGATTTCGGCCAAACAAGTAACCAATAACCGCTTAATCGCGGCCTGCTGAGGCAGTGCTCCCGCCAATCGGCTATTTGGACTATGAAGTTCATTCTGTATGGGGCAGGTATACAGGTAACAGGTATAAATGTTGTAAATATTACAACCCGGATTCATAAATAACCGGGTATGCGGGAGGATTGTTGTATGAAATACAATAATCCTTTGAGTTAGCCGCTTGCAGAAGATGAAATGCTGTATTTCCTGCAACAATTCTCGATATGGGCCGATTTATTGAAGAAAATGTTGTATTTTCTGCAGGATTTAAGTCGAAAATAAAAAGAAAAGCGCTCCAGCCTTAAGGCGGAACGCTTTTTCTTTGCGGATTGCAGCTGCAGCCTTACGGAGGCATCGGCCGGGTCAGTTCACATTTTAGAGTCAGCCAACCGTCTTCGCAGTTTCCGGTTTCACTATAGTGACAGTCAATTCACCGTCAGCTTCGTCCACCGTCAGCACTGAGCCTTCCTCTGCTTCTCCGGCGATCAGCGCACGCGCCACCCGAGTCTCCAGACTGCGCTGGATGAACCGCTTCAGCGGTCTTGCGCCGTACACGGAATCAAAGCCTTCCTCGGCAATGAAGCGGACGGCCTTGTCACTCAGCGTAAGGCCAATGCCCCGTTCTGCCAGGCGGAGGCGCAGACCGTTCACCAGCTTAACCACGATCTGCTGGGTTTCGCCCAGCGTCAGCGGTTTGAACATCACGATATCGTCCACCCGGTTGAGGAACTCCGGACGGAAGTGGCCGCTCAGCTCCTTCATCACCCGGTCTTTAACAGCTTCGGTCAGCTCACCGTTGTCATCGGTACCCTGAATCAGATGCGGCGAGCCGATATTAGAGGTCATAATGATGATCGTGTTCTTGAAGTCGACCACCCGGCCTTGCGAGTCGGTCAGCCGACCGTCATCCAGCAGCTGCAGGAGAATGTTGAAGACATCGGGGTGGGCTTTCTCCACCTCATCCAGCAGCACAACAGTATACGGCTGGCGCCGTACCGCTTCGGTCAGCTGGCCGCCTTCTTCATAGCCGACATATCCCGGGGGAGCACCGACGAGGCGGGAGACACTGTGCTTCTCCATGTACTCCGACATGTCGATACGGATCATACCGTCCTCGCGGTCAAACAGCGATACCGCCAGCGCCTTGGCCAGCTCGGTCTTACCGACCCCGGTCGGCCCCAGGAACAGGAACGAACCGATGGGGCGGTTCGGGTCCTTGATGCCTGCTCTTGCCCGGAGCACCGCATCCGCGACCAGCCGGACGGCCTCATCCTGCCCGACTACCCGCTCATGCAGCGTATCTTCGAGCCGCAGCAGCTTATCCCGCTCGCCTTCCACGAGGCGGCTGACCGGAACGCCGGTCCAGCGGGAGACGATATCGGCGATCTCCTCTTCCGTCACGGCTTCGCGCAGCAGCCGGGTCTCCTGATCCTGCTGCGCGGCTTCCTCTGCGGCCTTCAGCTGCCGCTCCAGATCAGGAATAATCCCATAGCTTAGCTCAGCCGACTTATTCAGATCATAGATCTCCTGTGCATCGACCAGATCCTTGCGCGCCTGCTCTAACCGCTTCTTCAGCTCGCGGATGCCCTGGATCGCCGACTTTTCCTTCTCCCAGCGGACGGTCATGCCCAGATGCTTCTCCTTGAGGTCGGCCAGCTCCCGCTGCAGGATTTCCAGACGGCGCTTGCTGGCATCGTCGGTTTCCTTTTTGAGTGCAGCTTCTTCAATCTCCATCTGCATCAGGCGGCGGGTCACCTCATCCATCTCACCGGGCATGGAATCAATCTCCGTGCGGATCATCGCGCAGGCTTCATCCACCAGGTCAATCGCCTTATCCGGCAGAAACCGGTCGGTAATATAGCGGTTCGACAGGACTCCGGCCGCGACGAGCGCGCTATCATGGATCTTGACTCCGTGATGTACCTCGAAGCGTTCCTTCAGGCCGCGCAGAATGGAGATGGTATCCTCAACATCCGGCTCGCTGACCAGCACCTGCTGGAAGCGGCGTTCCAGCGCCGGGTCCTTCTCGATATATTTGCGGTACTCATCCAGCGTCGTCGCCCCGATACAATGCAGCTCACCCCGGGCCAGCATCGGCTTCAGCATGTTGCCCGCGTCCATGGCCCCTTCGGTCTTACCGGCACCGACAATCGTATGCAGCTCATCAATGAACAGAATAATCCGGCCGTCACTCTCACGGATTTCCTTCAGTACGGCCTGCAGCCGCTCTTCGAATTCCCCGCGGTATTTGGCACCGGCAATCAGTGCGCTCATATCCAGTGAGAATATCGTCTTATCCTTCAGCCCCTCCGGCACATCCCGGCGCACAATCCGGTGAGCCAGCCCTTCTACAATCGCGGTTTTACCTACGCCGGGCTCCCCGATCAGCACAGGATTGTTCTTGGTCTTGCGGGAGAGAATACGGATGACCCGGCGAATCTCCGCATCGCGTCCGATCACGGGATCAATCTTGCCCGCCCGCACCTCGGCCACCAGATCCCGGCCGTATTTCTCCAGCACCTCATAGGTGGCCTCCGGCTCCCGGCTCGTCACCCGCTGGTGTCCGCGGATCTCGGCCAGCACCCCTAGCAACTTCTCCCGGGTAACGCCCATGCCCGTGAACAGCCCGCGCAGCTCGCGGTTCCCGCTGCCGGAATCCGAGACCATCGCCAGCACGGCATGCTCTACGGCTACGAATTCGTCCTGCATCTTGGCCGCTTCCTTCTCGGCCTGCTCCAGCATGGCAATCAGCGCGGGCGAGGCATACCGCCGCATCGTGCCCGCTCCGCTTCCGCTTACGCTGGGCTTCCGCTGAAGCAGCGCCTCTGTACCCTGCAGCAGCTCAGCAGCAGGAATATTCATCTTCTGCAGCAGCCTCGGCAGCAGGCCCTCATGCTGTTGAAGCAGTGCCTTCAGCAGATGAAGATTATCAATCTCCTGATGTCCGCTGGCCGCAGCCAGGGACTGGGCCTCTGCGACGGCTTCCTGCAGCTTCTGTGTAAGCTTGTTGAAATCCATAAGATCATCGCCTTTCCGTAAAATTATGCCGCTGCAGCCCCAGCTGCAGCATTCCATATGTCAGTCAGCCGGATAACCGACGTTATATATTCATCATTACCCCGTTGTCGCTCTGCGCCGCTGTGCCCCGCCGGGAGGCTGCCGTTTGGCTCCGGCCTGGAAGCTGCCGGAATCGGCCAGCTGGCGGTACAGCTTCTTCTCCGCTTCCGAGGTATCCGCCGGAATAACGATCTCGATCCGGAACAGGATGTCACCATTCGTTCCATTAGGACGCTTAAGCCCCTTGCCGGAGAGGCGCAGCGTTCGGCCGCCTGCCATACCTGCGGGGATCTTCAATTTCACCTGGCTGCCGTCCGGCAGGGCCACCTTGGCTTCTCCGCCAAGCACAGCCTGCCAGGGGGCAATCTCTACCGTGCCGAGTAAATCCCCGCCGCCGTCCGGTTCATAGATGTCATGGGGCAGGAGATGCAGCGAGACCAGCAGGTCGCCTCCCTGTCCCGCCCCGCTTCCGCCGCCGGGAACCCGGATCACCGTCCCTTCGGACGAGCGTGCCGGAATCTGCACACTCAGGTCTTTGCCTGCAGCCTGAACGCTGATATTTCCGCCTTTGTATGCCTGCTCCAGCGTAATCTCAAGCTGGGCCTGCATCGTACTGAACTCATCCGCCCAAGGGCTTCCCCCTTGGCGGACACCGCCACTGCCGGAGAAGAAATCGAAGCCGGCGCGGTCCGCTGCCCCCCGGCTGCCGAAGAACATCCCGAACAGATCCTCTTCGGGAATACTGCTGCCGGAAGCAGCGCCGCTGCTCCAGCCCGCGCCAAAAGGCGATTCCCAGGACGCGGAGGAGGCTGTCCCGCCGCTCCGCGGACCCCTTGCCCCAGCGTAGCCGGCCCCGTAGCGCAGCTCCTCATCATAGATTTTCCGCCTCTCTTCATCACCCAGCACTTCATACGCTTCGGCTGCTTCCTTGAATCTGGCTTCTGCCTCCGGGGCTTTGTTGACATCGGGATGCCACTTCTTAGCCAGCTTCTGATAAGCTTTTTTGATCTCCTGCTTCGAGGCCTGCCTGCCGACGCCCAGAGTCTCGTAATAATTTGCCGCCACTGGTACCTCCTCCTTTCGTATATTGGGAAGCTTATTCTATAGGTTATAGCATTCCGCCCTGTAACAAGCCTATTCCCGGTGCCGATGATTATTCACCAAGTCCCTTTCTCCGGGAAAAGACGCATCATAGCCGGTATCCCCACTACAATGCGCCCTGTATGATCATGCTATATGAAAAGCCCGGCGAAACCACTCTGCCGCAGGGGACCGGATAGGCCGGCGGCAGAAGCCGCTTAGCCCGGGAACCCCGCTGAACCCGGCTGCTTCAGCCAGACTTGGAAGTCCTGCTTCCTTCGCCTTCCTACATCCTTCCCCGGCGCTCCGGCTCTCCGCTTCCCCCGGAGACCGTTCACCAGTAAGCTGCACCTGCCGCTTACTGAAGCTGCGCGTCTGAAGAATGTCCGCCATCCTGAATTTCAATCCGTTTGCCCTGCGACTTCTGCCGTTTCGGCACTTCCAGGCTCAGCATCCCGTCTTTGAGTGAAGCGCGGATACCTTCCTCCGCAATATCCTGAACGTAGAAGCGGCGCACATACTCACCATACCGCCGTTCCCGGCGCACAGTCTGATGTTCCTTGTTCTCCTCGCTGTTCTCTTCTTTGCGTACTGCCTTGATCGTCAAGTAAGGGCTGGTATAATCGATGTCGATTTCTTCTTTTTTGAAGCCCGGAAGCTCGGCCTCAATCAGATACGCCCCTTCACTCTCGCGGATGTCTGTCCGGAAGGACAGCGTGGAGCTTGTCAGCGGTGCAAAGAAATCATCATTAAACACTTCGTTAAGCGACTTAGCCAGCACACCAAAAGCATCATCTCTGCGTTTACCAAAAGGAACCAAATCAAACATTATCCATTCTCCTCTCATTTGACTTTGAATTTGTTGTTGGTTTGACTTTGACTTTATTTGACCTATGGCTTTATTATAGTCGCCGGCTACACGGATGACAAAACTCATATAAGCCGAAAATCCCGTAAATCCCGGCGTTTCGGCTCGTTTTTTAGTATAAATTTTAACATTATTAATTATTTGACCTTATTTGACCTTGATACTTTATTTCACATGATTACTATCCACACCCTCACCGCCACAGTAAAAATAAAGAACTAGCGCCTAAAATATAACAAGTAAATTAAAGGAACTAGTGGGAATTGTCGATATAAACGTCATAGTAAAAATCCCGCAGCCAATGCGGATATGATGAGGTGATGAAGTGGCAAAAGCAGGACTGGGCATTATCTTCTTCGTCATAGGTTTTATTCTACATAGAACTTATGCAGCAGATCCTAACGTTATTATTTCTATTGTGATTGGAGGGCTTGGAGGAATTATCGGGTGGGCGACCGGCGGATTAATTAGGCCATTGCGCGTCAAGAAAGCTAGACCAGCTGATGATGAGGCCGCCGCTGCTTCCGAAGGGGTCCTGGAATCCTCAGACCAGCCCGCAGATGAATCAGAGCCTTCCGGCTCCGGAGGCTGGTTAGGACTTTTCGCAATAGGTATTGTTCTCTCACTCTTCGCGGGTGTGCGAATGCTTTATGGTAATTTCTCATTATTCGGCTCTGAAGGCCTTAAGCTTCTTACCGACCCTGACAGTAGCTACTACGTCGCTTCAATGCTTCCTAGTCTTGTGATAGAAACGGTATTAGTATGTATTCAGGTCGTAATGATCCTGTTCATTCTGTACCTGGGTCTCAAACATAAAAAATTATTCAAATACATATCTATATCTTTCATTGTATATAACATCTTACTTAATACCATAGATACCTTCATGTTCAGCCATGTACAGACTACTCTTTCCGGTATCATACCGGATGATACCTCTTATACGGATATCTTCCGGTCCTTCATTTATGCTGTGATCTGGATCCCCTATTTCCTGCGGTCAAAGAGAGTCAAGAATACGTTTATTTATTAACATTTTTGTACATAGTCTCTTCAATTCTTCCGGACCTGCGTTATTGTTGAATCAGCTTTCGCAGGTCCGCTTTACCCTCCCTATTTCACATACCGCTCACGGTATTCGCTATCCAGCATGCCCATCATAATCACATCATGGTACTCATGGTTATAATAGAGCGTCTGGCGCCGTACACCCTCACGGACAAAACCGATTGATTCATACACATGCGCAGCGCGGGCATTATAGCTATAGACCTCCAGCTCAATCCGGTGCAGATTCAGAATGCCGAAGCCGTAGTCCAGTATCAGCAGCAGTGCTTCCCGTCCATACCCTTGTCCTTGATGCCGCTCCTCACCGATGGCGATCCGCAGATTTGCACTGCGGTTGTCAGGGTCTATATCCTGAATGGCGATATCGCCGATCACCTCATCAGTCTCCCTAAGGGCGATAAGCAGCAGCACCGTACTGTCGTCCCCTGATTTGCGCGCGATATAATTCTCTATCTGCTCTTTGGTGATATGCTTTTTCGTACCTGTAAGTCTGCGGACTTCCGTGCCGTAGAACATATGGTAATACAATTCGGCGTCTTCCCCGTTAAGCGGGCGCAGATATACCTTTTTGCCTGTTACAAGCGCTGAATGTCTGGTCATTCCCGTCATCTCCCGACTGTTGTTATAGCTCTTATGGTAATGCAGATCTGCATACTATAAAATATACAAAAACGTCTAATTTCAAAGGACAGATTCGAAGGTGTATGATGCTGCTTGTCCCTACTCTGAATGATCACAGCGAAATTCCTTACTATATACAGCTCTATGATTATTTTGCAAAAGAGATTATCGGCGGCGCTCTCCCCAGTGGTACACGCCTGCCTTCCATCCGCCGCCTGGCGGCATTATGCGGTATCAGCGCCACTCCTGTCGAGCTTGCCTACCAGCAGCTGCTTGCCGAGGGCTTCATCGCCAGCAAACCGCGCAGCGGTTACACTATCCTGCCAGTCCATAGGAATGGCAGCCCTGCAGAAGCCGAAGAGCGGCCACGTCCGGCTGTCCGTCCCATTACTCCGCGCGATTCGCGGCAATACGCATATGATTTCCACATGTCACGGAATGATTTCTCTTTATTTCCGCATAAAATATGGCGCAGCCTCTACCAGGAACAGCTCGCGAATCCGGACCTGCTCCAGTATGGTGATCCGCAGGGGGAGCCGGCGCTCCGCGGGAGCATTGCCGCCCATTTGCGGCAGTTCCGTGGGCTGCGCTGTACAGAGAAGCAAATTGTGGTCGGCGGCGACCAGTATACGCTGTGCTCTTTGTTATGCCTAATGCTTAAAGAACGGGTGACGCGGCTCGGAATAGAAGACCCGGGGTATCACCTGCTGCCCGCAGCATTCAAACGCGGTGGTTATGAGATTATGCCCATTCCGCTGGAGGAAGACGGGCTGATGATAGAGAAGCTGTACCGAAGCGGGGCTGACGCCGTATACATCTCCCCTTCCCATCAGTTTCCCAGAGGCATGGCGATGCCGGTAGCCAAACGCTTCGCCTTGCTGGATTGGGCCCGGTCAGCGGGCGGCTATATCATTGAAGATGATTATGACGGGGAGTTCCGCTATCATGGACGGCCCATTCCTGCGCTTCAGGGACTTGAAGCGGACAGTCCGGTAATCTATATGTGCAGCTTCGCGCAATCGGTAACTCCTGCCCTGTGCATTCACTATATGGTTCTGCCGGAGGAGCTGCTGCCGCTCTATCACAGCCTGAGAAGCGAGCTGTATCTGGAGCACTCGGCTTCGCGGCTGCATCAGATTGCGCTGCATTATTTTATGGAAAGAGGGCACTTCGAGAAACATCTGCGCAGGATGCGGCTGCTCTATCAGCGCAAGCATGACCTGCTTCTGCGCTCGGTCCAGCGCTATTTCGGCGATGCAGCAGCCGTCAGCGGACGGGATGCCGGATTTCATCTTCTCCTGACCCTGAAACCGCCCGCAGCGGGCAGTGCACGGGAGCTTGCTGCAGCAGCGGAAGCCGAAGGTATCCGTGTTACGCCTATGTCGTATACGTGGTGTGATAAGCCGGACTGCGATGAACCGGAATTCATTCTGGGCTTCGGCGGGATTGCCGAGGATCTGATTGATGAGGGAATCCGCAGGCTGGCGGAAGTGTGGCTGGGATAGCATTTTAACGATGCATAATTACCTATGATGAGGTGGAATTACAATGACACTGGCACATTTCCTAGGAGCGGATTGGCCGCTGCCGACCGGATATTTCGGCTATCATTATTCGTACCAAAAGTACTCAGAAATTCACCTGACGGATGACAAGAACGCACTTCATAATATTATAGACTTATCTCATCTGAATGACACCAAGGTACAGGTGTATGAAACCGAACTGGATGCTGTAGGGCTAGAGATTGGAGAGTTCCTCTACCCGCCCTTCAGAGAGAACAAGATCATCACTAAGCCCTATGTCTACGGCTTCAATGGCGAGGCTTGCAATATCACTGAGGAAATCCGCGCGGGTTATCCTGAACTCTACCAACAAAACTTAAAGTGCCTAAACCTGCTGCTCTCCCTCATGGACGAACATCTGTCTGAAGGAGAAAGTATAGAGATATACTCCTGCTGGGATAGTGAGACGTGGATGGAACGCAATGCATTGCTTGACCGGGCTCTTCATCTGCCATCCTTCGATCCGCTGACAGAGTCTATAGAATTTGTAGATAAACAGCTTATAACTATTACCAAATAAAGTGTAGACTCTATCTATCTTGTCCGCCCGGGGTCCATCCGGATACATAAATACTTAATCATCAGCCTGTCCCTCTACTTATATTGCGCCAGCATTCCCGCCAGCGTCCGCTTCACCTCCGCCACCAGCTCCGGCGGCTCCTGTACTGTGGCCTCATTGCAGAGGCCGATTACGAAACGCGCGAAGAAGCCCAGATCGCTCTGCGGGATATCCCCTTCCAGCCAGCCCGTGCCATCCCCGCGGATATGCAGCAGGGGTGAGGACCATACCTCGGCTTCGCAGGCTTGTACGCCTCCATTCCCCAGTTCAACGAACAGCCGGACAATGCTTTTATCACCCTGCTGAGTTTGACTGCTGTAATCATCCTTATTTCCCAAATGGACATGCTTCAGATCAAGCGCTTCCGGCCCCGATTCGCCGTATCCGGCAAACTGAATCCGGTCGCAGCGGAATACACGGATATCGCCGCGCAGGAAGCAATAGGCCGGGCAATACCACAAGCCATTATGGGCGTAGATGCCCACTGGCTGAATCCATCTCTCCTTACGCTGCCCCTTCGTTTCATAATCGATCAGCAGCACCTTTTGACCGGTGGCCGCTTCCAGCAACAGAGACAGATAGGGGAACTCCGCCTGTCTCGCCGGGGTGAGGAAATCAATCCGGTTCTTCATCTCGTCAATCCGGTCACGGACATCGCCGGACATATAGTTATAGAATTTATGCCGGGCAGCTAATGATTCCTCCTTGAAGGGGAGATACTTGTAGTGGCGCAGGGCATGGCTGGCGAAAAAAATCGCCACCGCCTCCTCCTCCGTGAACGCGATCGGCGGCAGAATTCTTTCGTTCAGCACCTGATAGCCTCCATGCGGTCCCACTTCGGAATAAAGCGGAACGCCTAACTCCCCCAGCTCCTGCAAATCCCTGAGGATGGTCCGGGAGGATACATTGAATTCGTCGGCCAGCTCTTTGACGGTGAATTTCCGCTTGCGGTTGACTGTCATCATCAGATCCAGCAGTCTTTTGGCTTTAGACATGAGCTTCACTCCATTTATTATTCTAACTATGACAATACCTGTCACTATCATACACTACACTATAATCAAGCCGGTTAGCTAAGGCAAATTGAACATCATAAGGAGCGAATTAGGCATGACCCTGCAAATCAACCCTTTTATTCTGGTGGACGGTACAGCAAGTGAGGCAATTGCCTTTTATCAGGAGGCGCTGGGTACTACGCTGCTCTTCAAGCAAACTGTGGGCGAAGGCCCGCAGAACCCTGACTTCCCGATGACCGAACAGGAAAAAGCGCGTATAGCTCATTCCGTCCTGCTGGTGGGTGACACCAAGTTTTTCGTTGCAGATCAGGAGGTTGGCCAGCCGCTGAGTCATGGCAATGGCATCACCATCTGTATCACGGTGGATACCACTGAAGAAGCGCAGCAGCTGTATCACTCGCTCAAGGCAGGCGGAACGGTTGATATCGAGCTGGCTCCGGCTTATTTCAGTCCGGCCTATGGCATGGTTACCGATAAGTTCGGCGTATGCTTCCAGATCTTCACGAAGCGGGCGCAATAAAGCTCAAGCCGGCTAAGGTGAACTCTTCAGGCGCAGGATACAAAAAGCACTGTCTCCCGGATCATCCGGTGAGACAGTGCTTTTGGCCGTCACGACTCCGCACCTGCCGCGCGCTAATATAATGCCCGCCACAGATAAAATGTGGCGTAAGCCTCCCAGCCCTGCCAGGGCTGGGCCAGGACGAGCAGTTCCGCAGGCGTAGGCTTGCGGTCCATACCGGTGAGGAACTTGATCACGTTCTGCAGGCCGACATCGCCGACGGGATATGAGGAGCTATCCCGCAGGCAGCGCATACGTACATACTGCGAGGTCCACGGGCCGATCCCGCGGATCTGCAGCAGCCGCTGCTCGGCGGCGGCCGGAGACGGAAGCGCCAGCAGCTCTTCACGGCTCAGCTCTCCGCTTGCGATCAGCGAGGCGACCGTGAGGATCGTCTGTGCTTTGCTGCGGGTCAGCTGCAAGGCGCACAGTTCTTCGATCTGCACCTCCGAGAAGACCCCCGGTCCGGGGAACCGGTAGTAGGTCCGGCCTCCCCACTCCAGAGATTCTCCATACACTTCGGTCAGCCGCTGCTTCAGCCTGTAGGCAAAAGCCAGGTTCACCTGCTGGCCCAGAATCGCCCAGCATAATGCCTCGAACAGATCCGGGATGCCGATAATCCGCAGCCCCCGGTGCTGAATTGCCAGCGGCCGGAGCAGAGGATCTGCTTCCGCCAGCCGGTAGAACGGGGTAAGATCACGGTCCAGATCGAACCACTCTACAATATAACGGGCCAGCCATTCCTGCTCCAGGACGCCGGGGACAGCGCCGTGCAGCCGGGTTACGCTCAGCCTGTTGCCTTCAGGCACACTTAACCGGATTAGGACCGGGCCGTCCTCCAGCTTGAACATCCGGGTCACTCCCGAGTCATCCGTCTGGAACAGGCATTCCAGCGGCGAACGGTTCATGTACTCCAGACAGGCGTCCAGGTTGAAATCCTCCGGCAGCGGCAGCTCAAAAAGCAAATCGTTCATGGCCCGCCGCCTTCACATTTAGAATTCCCTCCAGCTGAAGCAGCTCCTGCTTGAGCTGCAGACCGCCCCGGTAACCCGTTAATGTGCCGTTCGCACCGATCACCCGGTGGCAGGGCACAATGACCGGCAGCGGATTCTGTCCGTTAGCCGTACCGACAGCACGGACCGCCAGCGGTCTGCCAATCCGTGCAGCCAACTCCTTGTAGGTTGCAACCTCACCATGCGGGATCGTAAGCAGCCCCCGCCATACCTCCTGCTGAAACGGAGTGCCCCATAGATCAAGCGCAAGACTGTTGAAATCGACCGTTTCTCCATCAAAATAACGGCGCAGCAGCTCTATAACCCCAAGCTGCTCAAACCTCCTGGCACCCTCCAGGAATTCATAGTCCGGAGCATACATCTTCAGCCAGGCGGCCGGCAGCTGCCCTCCATCCTGCGGATAGGACACGCGGATAAGTCCCTTGTTGCTGGCCCATAGGGTCCATTCCCGATTTCCGAGATTCAGGGTATGGTGATATATCATGTTCCGGTTCGGACTCTGGTTTATATTCATATTCATCCTAATTTCCTCCCTCATTATGCTTACTGCGATACTCCGTAGGGGACAGACCGGATTTCTTGACGAACCAGGCTGCGAAGTGGGACGCGCTGCGGAATCCAACTGCCTTGCCTACATCGGCAATGCCTGTATCCGTCTCTGTCAACAGCCTGCGGGCTTCCCCCGCGCGCAGATCATCCAGTCTGGCAGCAGGCGACAGGCCGGTTACCCGCTTGTAGGTCCGCTGCAGATGGAACGGGCTGACCTTCAGCTGCTCCGCCATCGACTGCAGTGTCAGCTTGCTCCCGAACTGCCCGTCCATAATGGCATCCGCCTGCGCCGCCAGCACGGCATCCGGCCTGAGGGTGCCGCCTTCTTCGGGGCGGCATCTTTTGCAGGGCCGGAATCCCTCGCGGACAGCCTCCTGCAAGGAGCCGTAGAATACCACATTGGCTGCCTTCGGCGTTCTTGCCCGGCAGGAAGGCCGACAGACAATACGTGTCGTCAGCACCGCTGTATAGTAAACACCGTCATAGGTCGGCTCACGCCGCACCACTGTTTCATATATACGCTCAAATAATTGCGGCTCCATCCCTCATCACCTCTTACCGCCAGTATAAACGATTCGTTTTGGCTTATGCAGCATATTGAAATAGGAGAGCAAGATTACGACAGTGGGCAGGGGTAGCGGCAGATGTAGATCGGCCTGAATCTGCACGCTTGCTGGCCTGCTGAAGCTATGGTGTTAAACACTTTGATCGGGTAGTGAATCGCGTGCCTCTACTTGCGGACTGAGAATCCGCTAATTTTCAAAATCAGGGCTTTTTCCGCACCATGCGGACTGAAAAGACCTTATCCCCTGTTGCAGGGGGCAATCTGCGGGGGAATCCGGGAAATAAAGACTCTGTAGTCCGCGACAGCTGCCCAGCAGGTAATTTCAGCAACATAACGGAACTGTAGTCCGCAAGCGGAGAAACTGCCCTGGCTTTTGTTCGCACCACATCCAGTCTGCAGCCCTCAATGTACAATTTGGTTGAAATACCCCTTATTCTATGCAATAATCACTGGCGATAAATAGAATTAAATTCCATTGAAATGTATAAGCTACGTCTCAATTTAATTAGGAGGACTCAGAGGCTAATGCACCTGAGGTCTGTGCCAGCTTCCGCATCCTGGGTTAATAATTCTCTGGCGGTAGAGTAGTCCTTGTTACCGAAGCGTTCATAGCGGATATCTGAAAGAGGTTCCCGTAAGGCTGTATACAGATGAAGATTTTCTTCCAGCCCACTCGTTGTATGCCACTGCTTTTCATGAAATGCGCGTCCGTGTCGGCTGCTTCCCGGGTTCGGTGGTTGCCCAGCCTAATGAGGGCAGACAGCTCTATGACAGCCTTGGGTTTCAGGAAACGCATCGTACGGAATATATGAGGAAAACGCTAGGAGTGTTTGAAAGTAAAATATGAACAGGAATTGGAGCGATGACAAACATGAGTAACCTGGGATCACGGAATATCAGTGTGGTAACGTTGTTCGTTGAGGATCTGCCGCAGACCATGGCGTTCTATCAGGAGGTCTTTGGCCTTGCCTATGTGTATGCGGACGAGAACTCGGCCGTCTATGATTTCGGCAATATGAGCATCAATCTGCTGCAAATATCCGAAGCCCCCGGGCTGATTGAGCCCGCTGCCGTTGCCAGCCGCGAGGCCGGATCACGGTTTCAGTTCACGATCCGCGTAGAAGATGTGGATGCGGTATGCACAGAATTAACTGCATGCGGCGTAAGCCTGCTTAGCGGGCCTATGAACCGGCCTTGGGGCATCCGCACAGCCAGCTTCGCAGACCCCGCAGGACATATTTGGGAGATTGCTCAGGAGCTGGTTTAGCTGAAGCTACGGATGGACAAATCAAAGCATTCCCGGTCAGGAACCGCTCTGACGGTTTCTCTACAATGAACTTGAAAGGAAAGGTGAGGATTTGGAGACGATCCGGCTGCTTCAGCAGGCGATTGATTATGTGGAGCAGAACTTGAGCTCCGCCATAGGAGTTGAGGATATCGCCGGAGCAGCGATGACCTCGAAATACCATTTTCAGCGGATGTTCCATGCCTTGACGGGCTTTACCGTTACTGAATATGTACGCAACAGGCGGCTGACGCTGGCGGCGGAAGAGCTGGCCGGAACGGACGGCAAGGTGATCGACATTGCGCTGAAGTATGGGTACGAGACGCCGGAGTCCTTCGCCAAAGCGTTTCAACGGGTGCATGGGGTAACCCCGAATATGGCGAAGAAACAGAACGTGAAGCTCAAATCGTTTCCCCGCATCTCCTTTCAAATTCAGATCAAAGGAGAAACTGAAATGAATTATCGGATGGTGGAAGAGAAGGGTTGCCTCGTCATTGGAAAAGAGGTTATCGTTCACAAGGATGCTTACACAGAAATACCCGCGTTCGTAGAGAAAATCTGGAATGATGGTACGCATGACCGGATTAACGAATGTGCCGGGAGACCCGCAGGTTCGCTGCTGTTCGGCTATTATTACGACTTCAATGAGGATGGAACGAAACGGTATCTGATGGGAACCGTGTTGCCGGAAGGACAGGACGTCCCGGAGGAGCTTGACCACCTGAGCGTGCCTGACCAGACGTATGCTGTATTCGATAGCCGTGATACGTATTCCGAGGACACTGAGATGGGAATGGAGATCCTGAATGTGTGGCGGAGAATTTATGCGGAGTGGTTCCCCTCGGCAGGCTTTGAGCAAGCGGAAGGACCGTGCATGGAGAAATACTACTGGACGGATGACAGCCATGAAGAATCGATCTGTGAGGTATGGATTCCTGTGGTGAAGAAATAACAATAATGCGTTCCTGACAAAGCCTCCCTATGCCCTGACGGCATCTGGAAGGCTTGTTTCTTTGCCCGTGTATTCTCAATCTTTAACATTCTCCTGAATTCACGTTATAATCAATAGATACAAATAAATGGAAGGAAGGAATGACTCATGACTCTCTTAAAAAGGTTAGTTCCGGTCTGTCTGATCCTCTTATTCATATTTCCCAGTAGTAACCCCGCCTCCTCCGCTGCCAGCCCAGCCCAATCAACAACAAGACCTATCCAAGTCAACATCAACGGTTCTTTTATTTCCACCGATACTAATCCGTTTATTCAGTCTGGCAGAATCATGCTGCCAATCCGGGCGCTTGCTTCCTTAGGACTCCAATATTCATGGAATGCTACAGATCATACTGTAACGATCACGAATTCCTCCAAGGATATCTTCCGAATGACCCAAGGCCAGCCCATTGCTTATAAAAATGGACAACCTGTGCAAATGGACAGTGAAGCCAATAATTATAACGGGCGCCTCATGGTTCCGGCAAAGTTTGTCAGTGAGGCTTTTGGATACAGTGTGCATTATGAAAAGATAAGAGAAATTGTATTCATTCAATCCGGGAATTTCACTCGTGATCCTCAGGCCATTCATTCAGCGGATATACAGCAGGCCCGTCTGGCCGCCATTTCGTTGCCGGTTATGTACTCCTTTAAGCCTGGCACCAGTGCACAAAGTGATCAATCCGATTACTACCTGTATTCCTTTGCTTCTGATGACGCCACCCGCTACATTTACAGCAATGGAGAAATAACAACAGTCGTTGAGATCAAAGAGGGAACAGCAACAGCCGTATGGCAGGTTTCTGAGGCAGATATCCCCGGTTATCCGGCAACTACATTCGGCGGTGTGAAACCAGTGTATATATCCGAAATGTTTAAGGATTCTTTTAGTTTTAGCAACGGTGTTTATAGTGGTCATCACACCCTTAGTGATGGCACTGTACAAACATTTAAATACACAGGACTTAATTACGTTGATTTGATCCGGGCGATCCCGGAGTAAGGAACCTATATTCCAAAGTTAGCTCCCGGGAAAAGGGTGTACCGGTCCAGATATTTTGCAGTGTCCGGTACAATTTTCATGGATTTAATTTTCCCTTGTCCAAAAACAAAATTCCATCGTTCCACTTTCACCTTGTACTCATCTTCTGCAGTCACTCTCTGAACAATCCGCACAGTTAGGGTGGTGTCTGTACTTGCAACAGCCTTCATATCAACAATCGTTCCCATATTGTACGTACCTATTGGAAAGCTTTCGTTGTAGATGTCAGTCTTAAAATCAGGCGTAACTACATCGAGAACTCCTTGATGGTCTCGTTCGTCATAAGCCATAATCCATCTGTATGCTAAGTTCCGGTTTGCTACATAAGCAACGTTGCTGCGCTCCATTCCGAAATTCGGATCAGAATCTACATAAACGGTTTTACTTCTATTGTCCCACTGAATACTGGCGTCAAATCCTTCTGAAATGGCCCGAATCGGGACATAGACCGTACCATTAATAATCTTAAGCTGAGTCTGAATTTTCACTTGATTACCATTTACAATTATTTTTGGAGCTACTGTAGCCGCATAGGCTCCCGCACTAAACACTAGGGTCAAGGCCAATCCTGATATTCCTATTTTCAATAGTTTTTTCATTTTTAATCTCTCCAAGGATGATAGATTTCTATATTTAGACGCTAATCAATCATATTTGTTTCTATAAAATCAATTTTATGTAAAATGTAGATTGATTGCAGCCATGCCTTTTTCCAGCTCTAGCCTAATCACAAAAAAGCCCCCGGAGCAGCCGTAATAGCGTCCGGAGGTTTAAAAGAACATAGATCTCAATCACTTATATGTGTATTAAATATGTTGTTATCCGATGTCTTACACCGCTGCTTCTTGAATCTTAGCATCTATAGGACCCTCTGCTGCGGGCGGGTTCTTCTTCTTCATGTAATCAGAATAGTAGGCAGTAATGATTGGAACAAGAATGGACGTCACGATAACCGAGGCGGCTACCAGCGCCGTGGCTGTCTGGGCTGCGGGCAGGAATTCCGGCTTCATGTTCGCCACCAGCATAGGGTTGGCGACAGCAGCTCCGGCAGTACTGGAGGCAGCAAGTCCGGCGGTGCCGTTACCGCGGCCGATGAATTTGTCGGCCAGGATCAGCGGAACACCTGTAATAATGATAACCACTACACCAAGCAGAATGCCGAGCAGGCCAGTGTCAACGATAACGCCGAGGTCAATCGAGCTGCCCAGTGCGAAGCCGAAGAACGGAATGAGTGTCTGGGTGGCTTTGCCGAAATAAGCACGCAGGTCATGATCCAGGTTACCCAGGATGAAGCCGATCAGGAACGGAAGCACAGCCCCGATGAAGAGATGCGGTTCGAATACGGCAACACCCGTGCTGCCCAGAATAAGCATCGTTACGAGCGGGCCGGATTCAAGTGACATCAGCACGAATGCTCCGGATTCTTCTTTGGTACCATACTGCTGCATGATGGAAGCGTACAGGCCGCCGTTGGTCATATCCATTGCGGATATAATGGCGAGAACCGATAGTCCGGCGAAGAAGCCGGTTTGTACACCGCCCTCAGGCAGGAACTGGATAGCGATTACAGCAACAACCCATGCTACAGCAATCTTGGTCAATACTAGCGTACCTGATTTGCGGAGTACCGTTCCGGTTGCTCTTACATCAATTGCTGCCCCCATACAGAAGAACCATACGGCCAGAATCGGCACGGTTCCTGTCATCAGGCCTTTGGTGAAGCCTCCGAAATATTCACCTGCATCAGGAAAAGCGGTGTGAATGATCGCGCCCAGGAACAGTGGAACCAGCATCATTCCGCCGGGAATCCGATCTAATGTCTTTTTGATTTTCATATGATTACCATACCTCTCTTACTCATATTGAGTTTATATAATATTGAATATTATGATTATTTTTCCTTATGAAGGCGCAGCAAACCAGCCCCAGCAAATTCCCCGTTCACTACAATCCTGCTAGTCAGCAAGCGGGTTTCCTGAGATTACTTTGTCTGATGGCGCTTTCACACTTCGTACAGCTTACCTGCGGCTTAGCCCGAGCTCCGGGATCATTTTGGCGAATAAATCATCGCTTTCCTTAAGCTGTTTCGAGAAGGCTTTGCCGTCCTTCACCAGCAGTCCAAGTCCGTTCGACTTCATATATTCGCGGAAAGCTCTGTCCTCGGTCCCTTTGATAAATGCCCCGGCCAACACTTCCGCAATGGCATCGGGCGTATCCTTCGGCACAGCCAGCCCTCTCCATGTACTGGTGAAGTTCACATGTATTCCGGTCTGCTCTTCCAGAGTCGGCACATCCGGCAGCGCCTCTGAACGTTTATCCGCGTTAACCGCCAGTGTCCGCAGCTTGCCTTCATCTACATACTTCTTCACCTCGGCGGGACTGACCGGCACCGCGTCCACGAATCCGTCCATCAAAGCGGAAACGGCTGGCCCTGCACCTTCAAAAGGAATATGTGCAAACTTCACACCTGTCTCCCGTTCCAAGGTTACGGCGGCCAAATGCCAAATGCTCCCCGTTCCTGCGTTTCCCATTTTGAGTTCCTCTGGATGCGCTTTCGCAAAGTCGAGAAATTCATTGACGTCTTGCCATGGCGCGTCCTGTCTAACGGTAATGGCGGAAGGATCGAAATTCGTCTGTGCGATGGGTTTGAACTTCTCATAGGTAATCGGCAATAGTCCCAGATGGGGAAGAATCGTCAGCTCGGCCGGCAAAAAAGTGACGGTATAGCCATCACCCTTAGCGTTCGCGCCTTCCATCAGCCCTACAGAACCTCCGCCGCCTGTCCGGTTGACCACAATAATCGGCTGGCCCAGCACCTTCTCTGTCGCTTTGGCGAGTGCTCTTGCCGTGGTATCTGTTCCTCCGCCTGCCGCATAGGGCACGATCAGTGTAATCGGCCGTTCGGGAAAATCGGTGCTGACATTCTTGTGATCTGCATCGCCCGTCAGTTGAATGAAGGTTCTAAGGATTAACAGAACCGCGAGTACCGATGCCGTCCAGATTCCTATTTTGGTTGTCCGCTTCAAAACCATCCCTCTTCTCTATTAACCGTAATCGGGCAGCCTGCTGAATCTTACGCTGGCCCTGCGCCCGCTGCTTCACCCCCGAATTCTCTGAGCATCAGCCTACCTTCCGGGAAGCTGTGAAAGTTTTCTCAAATAGAACTTTATCGCATTCGGGGGTGTTCCTTCAATCGTATAATCTTATTCTGTATCCTCAGAAACGCCGGAATGGCGCGGTTTTGGCCGATCTGCATACTCTTTGGAAGATTTGCTGTTCTCCCGGAACTTGCCCGGAGTTGTTGATTTAATCTTGCGGAATACCCGGATGAAGCTGTTCTCATTCTGGTAGCCGACCTGCAGCGCAATATCGGCGACCCGCAGGGTGCTGTCCAGCAGCAATTCACAGGCTAGATCAATTCTGAGGTTGGTCAGATAGTCATAGACTGTCGTTCCGGTCTCTTCCTTAAAGATTGTACTCACGGAAGACACACCCATATTCACATGGGAGGCGATATCCTGAAGTCCGATATTGAACTGCAGATTCTCTTCCATATACTTGATCAGATTCTGTACGAGCAGGAACTCCTTCGATTGCCGGTGTGCTCCGAACGCCCCGGCCATATGAACGGCAATGCTGCATAGCATGTCCTCAATCTCATGAAGCTCCATCGTCGACACCTGATGCCGGGTGTAGTCAGCCAGCTCGGCAGGCAGCGGGTATCCGCCGGCCGCTGCCATATGCAGAATTTCCTCCAGCAGGTCATCGACGGTGCGGAATACTTTTTGCGGCTGAATTCCTTTCTTACGCATCTCAGCCGACCATCTGCGGATCCACTCCTGCGCAGCCTGGGCGTCCGAAGACTTCAGGGCACTCAGCATTTCCTGTTTCCAGGCATCATCAGCCGGTCCGCTGCTCTCTTCATATGTGTTCTCCGCATGTGAATACACACGGACATGGGCATAACCTTCATATAACCGGTAGGATACAGCCAGCTGCGCCTCTGAATAGGAACTAGGCACCTGGGCAATGGACGCAGCCTGCTCGCCGATACCAATGGACACTGATATATTCAGCACTTCATGAATAAGGCCGGCCAGCTTACGGGCATCTGCATATAACTGCTTCTCTTCGCGGTCTTTCGCTTGCAGCAATACGACCAGACTGTCTTTCTGCGGTGCCGCGATGACGGTCCGCCACGAAGCTTCGAAATACTCGTGAACCATGTTGATCATCGCGTATTTGAGCAGCATCTGATCTTCTTCTATGAACCCCGCCGCCCATTGGGTATGCCGGTCTATGGACAAGGCGAGCGTCTCGAACGGACCTTCCGTCCAGCCGGTAAAATAATGTTCGAACTTCGTCTGCGTCTCCTGGGTTCCGATACTTCGCGTAATCAGGTCCTGCACGAACTTGGAACGCAGTTCAGGAAGGCTCCAGTCCGCGACCAGCGATTTACTCCGGAAATCACCGACCAGCTTGCCGATGACCGGCTCCAGATCATACAGCCCGCCTTGCCCCGCCGCCTTCTGTTCAGGAAGCAGCAGCTTGTTAATCCGCTTGAGCGGCCGGAAGGCAGCGAAATTATAATAATAAATAGCGGATAGACCTACTGCAATCGAGATCAGGGACAGCATCAGCATCATATTGCGCGCGATCTTCACATTCTTCAGCAGCTGCTCCATCGGCACCAGCGAAATTAGCCGCCAGCCGGTCACATTGGAGAAGGTCTGATTAGCCATATAGGCCTGACCGCCGATCCGGACATGGGCAAACGGGCTGACATTAATATCCTTCAGTACGTTCTGCATGTCCGCCAGCGGGAACGGAAGGTTCAGCTTGGGATAGATCAGCTCCCCCTCCAGGTTATACACCAGCTGATAGTTCGAGAGATGGGTATACATTTTGGAGAAAAGCATATCGTAATCGAGATCGATCAGCACAGCCCCGGTCACTTCCCCGTTCTCTACAACCGGCCGGGCCAATGACAGCAGCTCTGTTTCCCGGAGACGGGAGTCGGTGCCGGTGTACAGCCTTCTTTTGATCAGAAGCGGCTTCTCCTTAATCTCCCCGATCCAGGACTCCCAGGCATGCTCCGGCGCATTTCCCCAGGATGATACGTAGCCGTAGCCGCTGGAGAGGACGGAATGATCCTTAAACTTGATCACGCTGATGGCATGCACATCCGGCTCTGTCGCCAGCGTCTTGAGATATTCCTGCGGCTCTGCGGCAATGCCGGCATTGTCCCCGGTAGCGGCTTCTATATATTTCAGTACGGCCGGGTGAAAGGATAAATCGACCGCTTTGTTATCCGATTCGCGGAAGGCCCGGTTCGTCACATCTACGTTAATCTGCAGCAATTCGACATTCGGTGTATTGAGCTCGGTATCCAGTGCGTTGCGGTACTCTCTATAGGAGAATAACCCGATCAAAGTGATCAGAAGCGAGACTCCTGCCGTCAGCATCAGAATCAGCCGGTTTTGTTTGTTGTTCAGCAGATATTTCAATTTAAATCGCAGCATTTCCTTAACTTCATCCTTCCAGCGTTCTCTCTTGGTCCAGACCTTAGAGTAGCATGTTCACCTATACTTCAATATGGAGCATGTCATACCCTTTAAGATTTTAAGCATTTACGGATAAAATACGCAGAAATGATATAATGAAAGGAATGATTCTATCCGAGACGAAGCTGCCGACCTGTTTGCAGGGGCAGTACGGTTTCAACACCAATCTACTACAGGAGAACGATTGCGATGCAACCAAATTATGCCATGGATGATGCCGAATGGGACAAGCTTATTTCGGATGTGGCCCGGATTTTTGATGATCTGACCCTTAAACGGGGGTTTCAATATTATAAACAAAAACGCGTGCATGCCTTCCAGATGAGGACGGACAGGAAAATCATGTCCATCGTTGAAGGCCGGGAAGATTATATGGTTGCCGCCCAGCTGGAGCATCTGCTGGAAAGCCACTGCGACTGTCCGGTATCCGGCCCGTGCAAGCATATCGCCGCTGTGCTGATGTACTACGCAGAGCTTCAGGGCAAACCTGTACATTCGATCGCCAATGCCAAGGCACTTGTGAACATTCCCAAGATCCCTTCAGCTCCTGCTCAAGGAGTTCCGGGACGGCGCGGGGAACAGCTGAAGAAGCTGGAGGCGCTTATTCCAGAAGCCACTGTGCAGCAGTGGCGTGAATACATGGCAATCCTTATAGAACCCCTGGCCCATACTGTGCGAAATCCGCAGTATGCCGACCGGGCGCTGGCCGCCATCTCCGGGGTCCGCCCCAAGCTGTCTCCCGCTGCCGGCCAGCTGTTCAAGCTTCATACCCGTCTCTGTGTACTGGAAAGCTTAGTTAAGCCTGGAGGACAGCCGCTGGCGGCGAACCTCTCCTCACTTGGTTATTCTGTCGGCTACTATACCTCGATTGCGATTTCCGAGCTGCAGAAGCATATCACAGACATGATGAAGAAGAGCCTGCCGCTGGCGGAGGCCCCTGAAGAATGGCCCAGAGTATACGATACAATCGCCTATCTGCGGGGCGAGATGCTGACGGAAGCCCGCGACCGTTCGCGGGATCAGCCCTACTTCTCTTACTGCTATAACCTGCTGTGGACCCATTGGATTACGCCGAATCTAAGCGGACCGGAGCTGTATGCCGAAGAGCTGGAGCACCTGCGGACGGCCGGACAAGCTCTGGGGGCTGCAGCCTCACGCCATGCCCGTCTGCTGGCCGAGAGCCGGATGTATTATTCTCTGCATGATGATGCTGCCGCCATGGAACAGCTGCGCGCAGCAGCTGAGCGGCCCGGACTGCACCCGGAGGAACTGATAAGCTTCCTGCCCCCGCTGGCAGAAGCCCGGCAGTGGACACGCCTCACGGCATGGCTGGCGGAGATTGGCCCGCTGCTCAGCAGCCGGCTGTATAATCTGCAGGAGTACGCCGGGTACTGGGATGAAGCAGTCCGTCATCTGCCCGAAGCCGAGCCCCGGATGTGGGATACGCTGGCCGGTATGCTGCCGCTATCTCGCGAGATCTATGAAGAGCAGCTGCTGACCTACGGCAAATGGCAGGAATGGATGGATATGCAGTTATCGGCCGGGCGGCAGCCTGCCGACTTCCGGGTCAGTGACCTGCAGCCGGTGGAGAAGAATGCGCCGGAGCTGCTCCTGCCGTTCTATCATCAGGCTGTGGAACGATTCGTGCTGGACAAAAACCGGCACAGCTACAAAGCAGCGGTGAAGCTGCTGAAACGTCTGTCCAAGCTGTACAAGAAGCTGAAACGCGAAGCACGCTGGGAGGAATTCCTCCAAGCCTTCACGGACCGGCACAGCCGGCTGCGCGCTCTTCAGGAGGAACTGCGGAAAGGAAAACTAATTCCATGAACACAATGATGCGCAATATTACGGTCCAGCTCGCCTTAAGCCAATATGGCGACGCGCTGATCTACGGTGTAGATGACCGGGATGATTATGTACCCGGCGTCCAGTTGAAGCAGAAGCTGTTCGCCTGGCATGAAGAATCCTTCTATGGAACGGAGCTTACTACTTCGAAGGCGGATGAAGTCGAGCTCGTGGTGCTTCCTGCCGAGCAGGTGATTCCGTTCTTCGCCAGCCTGCGGCTGCTCCGGCATGTCGGCTGGAGCTGGCAGGGTGATGCCCAGCTCTTGAAGCGGCTGGCCCCGCTGCTGGCAGGAATGCTGGATAACAAGCAGTATGCGCCCAGCTTCTCCGCCTACCGGGAAGGCCAGCTCCGCTGGGCCTGGGAGGAGAAGCTGCTGGCTGAAGCCGCCGAAGGCAACTGGGACGATGCGGCGGCGCTGCACAGTCTCCAGGACCGCAGCGGGTTCGCAGAAGGTCTGCAGGCCGCCTTCTCTGCGGCGGTCTTCCAGCGCTATTACGGCACCGATGCGGAAGCCGGTGACCTGCGCAGTGAGTTCCCGCTGCTGTTCAGCGCTAGCCGCAGCAGTGCGGCCGGGATGGACGAAGACAGCTGGCTGATGTCCATCGGCTGGAAGGCAGACACCGCGCCGTTCCGGCCGGTGCTGCAGCTGCTTGAACCGGACGAAGAGCTGCCGCACTGGCGGCTCCAGCTGCTCCTGCAGGACAAGCGCGACGAGTCCGCGCTTGTGCCGCTGCGGCTCACCGGGGACGGCGAGCCGCATGGCCTGTGGCCCGCATCGTGGACGCCTCACGTCCACGAGCGCGCGGCCGGGTGGCTGTCGCGGCTGCGTGACAGCCTTCCGGAGCACATCGGGCGCGGCGCCGATGTGCTGGCTGAACCGCTTAGCGATGCTATCGCGTGGCGGTTCCTCACGGCCGACAGCCGGCTCCTGCTGGAGGCCGGCTGGCAGGTGCTGCTGCCGGCGTGGTGGGAAGCCGCCAGCCGCAGGAAGCCGCGCCTGCGCGCGAAGATCAGCTCCGGCACCGCCGAGGGCCGCGGGCAGTCGCTGTTCGGCCTCGATGCGCTCGTCGACTTCGACTGGCGCATCTCCATCGGCGACGCCGACCTGTCCGAGGCGGAGTTCGCCGACCTCGTCGCGCGCGGGGAACGCCTCGTCCAGTTCCGCGGCAAGTGGATTCCGCTGGACCCTGCGCTGCTGGCGCAGATTCAGCGGGCCATGGCCGGAATGGACAAGTCACGCGGCTTGTCCTTCCAGGATGTGCTGCAGCTGCACCTACTGAACAGCGGTGCGGACGCTGACGCGGAGGAGGCCGAAGCGCAGCGCGCCGAGGAAGAAGCAGCCCGCGTCCGGCTGGAGGTCGAGCTGAACGAGCATCTGGTCGGAATCATCGGCCAGCTTGGACAGCGCAGCCAGTGGCCGAAGCCGGAGGTTCCCGCCGGCCTCCATGCCGAGCTTCGCAGCTACCAGCATGAAGGCTATGCCTGGCTGGTGTTCCTGCGCCGCTTCGGCCTTGGCGCTTGCCTGGCCGATGATATGGGCCTCGGCAAGACGGTGCAGCTGATCTCCTACCTGCTCCACTTGAAGGAGCAGGAGGCGGAAGCGGAAGCTTCGGGCGCACCGGTAGCCCGGCGGCAGACAGAGCCGGCCGGCTGGCCTTCGCTGATCATCTGCCCGACCTCCGTGCTCGGCAACTGGCAGAAGGAGCTGCAGCGTTTCGCCCCTTCCCTGAACGTGATGCTTCATTATGGAAGCAGACGGCTGGATGCCGGATATTTCTACGGCGCTGCTTCGCAGGCCGATGTGGTCCTCACTTCCTATGCTACCGCCGCGCTGGACCAGGAGCTGCTGAAGCAGTTCACCTGGGCGGCCGTCTGCCTTGATGAAGCGCAGAATATCAAGAACGCCGGAACGAAACAATCCGCCGCAGTGCGCAGCTTCCCGGCCCTGCACCGGATTGCCCTGACCGGAACGCCAATTGAGAACAGGCTGTCCGAGCTGTGGTCAATCTACGATTTCATCACACCGGGTTATCTCGGCAGTCCGAAAGGGTTCCAGGACCGGTTCGCTAACGCCATCGAGAAGGAGCGGAATGCCGAAAAAACCGCAGACTTGCAGCGGCTGGTCAAGCCGTTCATGCTGCGCCGCAAGAAGAAGGATCCGGCCATTCAGCTCGATCTTCCGGATAAGAATGAAATGAAAACCTACATTAATCTGACAGCAGAGCAAGCGGCGCTCTACGACCAGAACGTGAACAGCCTGCTCGAACGGATGCAGAAGCTGGAGGGTATTGAACGCAAGGGAGCCATTCTGGCCGCCTTGACCAGCCTTAAGCAGCTATGCGACCATCCAATGCTGCTGACCAAAGAGGCGCTGCCCGAGCCGGAGGCCGGAGACGTTCTGGACACCAGCGCCTTGATTGAACGGTCTGCGAAGCTGGAACGGCTGCTGGCCATGGTCCGCGAGCTGCGCGAAGAGAATGAGCGCTGCCTGATCTTCACCCAGTATGTCGGCATGGGCAAGATGCTGCAGGCAGTGCTCCAGCAGGAGCTGCAGGAACCGGTGCTGTATCTGAACGGCAGCACCCCGAAGAGCACCCGTGACCGCATGATTGAGCGGTTCCAGGCCCCCGCACTGCCTGCCAGTGAAGCCGATGCCGCGTCCGGGTACCAGCCGTCCGATCAGCCGAATGTATTTATCCTCTCGCTCAAAGCGGGCGGTGTCGGTCTCAATCTGACCGCCGCCAATCATGTCTTTCACTTCGACCGCTGGTGGAATCCGGCGGTGGAGAACCAGGCCACTGACCGTGCCTACCGCATGGGCCAGACCCGGGACGTGCAGGTGCATAAGTTCATCTCGCTCGGCACACTGGAGGAGAAGATTGACGAGATGCTGGAGAGCAAGCAGCAGCTCAGCGACGATGTGATCTCCGGCTCCGAGGGCTGGATCACCGAGCTGTCTACGGACGCGCTGAAGGATCTGTTCACGCTGCGGAGGGAATGGGTCGGTTAACTAAATTCACCACTGCTCTATCATTCTAAAGGTTGCAGCCAGATTGTCTTCCCCGGCTAGTGAGCTGACCACCAGCGTGATTGGCTCCTGCTGCATGTCGTGGAGCAGCTGCTGATTTACCAGATTCATGGCAACATTCTGGTACGCACCCGATATGCCTGAGCCGATTCCTTGAGTGATGACCCTTCCGCCAGTAACAGCAGTACATGTATAGTTCACTTGCAGGGTGGTTTCAGTTACAGGAATAGCTGTAGTCGGTGTAGGATAGTTCACAAAGGCTCCGTTTACGCTTCCGCCGGCGATCACTTTATAGCGGATGGGGGGGTGAGGCCAGAATCTCCAGTCCATCCGCTTTGATCTCGGTAGCCACTGCTTCAGGAATGGTCACTGCGGGACTTCTGCGGAAGCTGATGGCCGCGAAATCGTTATCAGTAACGGTGATATTGCCACGGAATTCCGAAGTGATCCGGCTTACAGCAATCGGCAGCAGAGGAACGGGAATCCAGACCCCGCTGCTGTCAATCAGGAACACACGGACACGAACCTGCTCCTGTGAGTACACTACATTGAATAGGAAAAACGTCTGTGTCACATTATATATTTTGGTTACGACTTCCCTGTAATTCAACTCGGATAGCTCCTGGGCGAATAGCGCCGCTGGACTTACAATCAGTATTCAGCCCGGTTAAATAGACCACTCCTCTGGAGGTTCCATTGTTCACTACTTTTACGACCGCTTGACTGATAGGCCCTGCTCCCAAGGTAGGGTTCTTTGTTAACATGTTGGTTGTCAATACAGGCACAGCTCTTCACCCTCCTATTCAAGCTATTTCATATATCATATGCCGAGCAGATTTGAAGTTTCTGGTTTATTGACAGCGGGAGACACTCCACAGCCCTCAGACGCTTCCGTAACTGGGCGCAGTTGCCATTTTATACCCGCTGTGCTAAAATCAACTTAACTTTTTTAGAACGGAGGGCTCAGTGTGATAGACTATATCCGGATTCGTAACTTACGCGGCTAATTACAGCTTCATAGCGCGAAAGCTCTGCCTTGTGCAGAGGACTCAGGATAGGTCTATCCATTTTTAGAGGCAGCCCATAGCTTGATCTTATACGCGGGACAACAGGATGATTTATAGCGTGAAGTCTATAAATCCCCTTGTATTTGAACGGAGAACCGAGGTTGCTCCGCCCGGCCCGCCTTATGCCTTTAGGAATTGCATCCCCATAGAGAATATACTGAACCGCAGCCCGGCATGGCCGGAATAGAGAACTATTCCTCCCTAACACTGCCGGTGCTTCGCTTCATATTATTTATGGGAGTGCCATAGCTGTAGAGCTGTTTGTTATTGGTGTAACGGCTCTACAGGACCCTATTCTGTTGTTCCTCACAATCCTTTTAGCACAGGCAGTCTGCCTGTGCTTTTTTATGTCCAAATTTAATCATGGAGGTTGAACTATACATGGAATCCATACAACAAAAAGCAGTCATCGTCGGTGTACAGCTGCAGAATGACAATAACTTCGATTACGCCATGGAGGAGCTGCGCAATCTGGCAGCTGCCTGTGATATTGAGGTCGTGGCTGAGCTCAGCCAGAAGTCCAGCCGGGTGAACCCCTCGCATTATATTGGAACCGGCAAAATCCAGGAGCTGGCACTGCTGATGGAGCAGCATGATGCGCCTATCGTTATTTTCAATGACGAGCTGTCGCCGTCCCAGATCCGTAATCTGGAATCAACGCTTGACCATGAGGTCATTGACCGGACGATTCTGATTCTGAACATCTTCGTGCAGCGGGCCAAAACCAAGGAAGCCCAGCTGCAGGTGGAAGTAGCACAGCTCCAGTACATGCTTCCCCGCCTGACGGGCTTGCGCGAATCTCTGGGCAGACAAGGCGGCGGAGGCGGGACCGGCCTGAAGAACAGAGGGGCCGGGGAGACGAAGCTGGAGCTGGACCGCAGAAGAATTGAGGAGCGCATCTCCGTCCTCCAGACAGAGCTGCAAGCACAGGTCTCAAGGCGCCAGATTCAGCGTAAGCAGCGCCACAAGAATGAGGTGCCTGTCGTTTGTCTCGTGGGCTACACCAATACCGGCAAGTCTAGCTTAATGAATACGCTGGTGGAGACCTATCATCCCGGCTCGGGCAAAGGGGTCTTCGCCAAGGATATGCTGTTCGCCACTCTCGAAACATCGGTGCGCAGTATCGAACTGCCCGATCACAAAACCTTCCTGCTGACAGATACCGTCGGGTTCGTCAGCCAGCTGCCCCATCATCTGGTCAAGGCCTTCCGCTCGACACTGGAAGAGGTCACGGAAGCGGATCTGCTGATCCATGTGGTCGACATTTCCGATGCGCAGCATGAGCAGCATATGGCTGTAACGGATGAGACCCTGAAGGCGCTGGGCGCTGACGGCATTCCCACCCTGTATGCTTACAACAAAGCCGATCTGACGGACCAGCCTTATCCGCAGGTCCAGGAGAATTCTGTAACGCTCTCTGCGCTGAAGAACCGCGGAATTCCCGAGCTTACGGCGCTGATCCGCAGCCGGATCTTTACTGATTATATTCAGTGTGAGATTCTGGTCCCGTTCGACCGGGGCAGCATTGTTTCTTACTTCAATGAGCATGCCGATGTGCAATCCGTCAGCTATGAAGAGCAGGGCACACGTCTTAAGCTGGAGTGCCGGGCCGCTGATTATGAGCGGTTCCGGAGTGATTTTGTTGAGCTTTCGCAATAGAATCTTCTCTATGTAACAGGAGCAGGCCCCGGTAACTCTTACCGGGCCTGCTCCTGCTGTTGTATATGGAAGCACCGGAAGCAGTGAATACTTCCAGCAGTAAACTCCGTAAGGACCCGCGGACAGCCGATCTGTCCGCCTTATTTTGCCGGACCGGGATTTAATTGAAGCAAGAACCCTCCGTCCCTTCCGCTGCTGTTCACCCGCAGCGCCCTGCTGTCATCCGTCATCTCCAGGACCGGTTCAGCATAAACCTCTTCTTCCTCCTCCGGCTGTACCTCCAGCGAGAATACCAGCGCCGCCTGCTGTAGAGTGGTGAAATCAATGCTTCTGCGCGGACCCGTATAGAGAATCATATCGATATTTATGCTGTCTTCCGCGTTATGAATTTCCCACGCCCAGCTGCGCACCGCGCCTGCATGCCCGCTGAACGCCGCGAACCAGGTCGTCAGATTAAACGCAGTTTCCCCAATGATGATGCTCGCCCCTTCTTCCGTAGGTCCGGCGATGATCCCATCCAGGCACCCGCCAATCTCCAGCCGCAGCCGTAGATCAGCGGCCTCAATGATGCCCCCGGTCCGGTCGAGATTCGGATGAGTATCGCCGCCGTCCGTAATGAAATCTACACCGAACAGCAAATGTCCTGCTTCCTGCAGCGATTTGAAGCGTGCAGAGCAGTAGTCATAGCCGTCATGCAGGCAGCGGAGCCGGATATAGGCCGGCTGGCCATGATTGTCAACATAGACCACCAGCGGCCGTCTTTGATTCCACAGATCACTATGTGTGAAGGAACCGATACTAAACTGCGGGGTCATATAAGTGACCGCCCATTTGCCGCCGTCCATTTGCCCCTCCCCCTCCCCTTGCCCATCCAAGAGCTGTCTTACTTCCTTCGTCTCAGGAACCGTGAAGCCAGCCAGATAAGCAGGCGGGCAGTGGATGCCGCTCCTATACCATTCTTCCTCGTAGGGCAGCTCCTCCCGGGGGAAGAACCTCACCGCTCCTCCCGTCGCCATTTGCAGAAAAGCCTTGCTCTGCTCATTCAGCAGCGCCCCGTAACTGCGGGAATGCGGCCCGGACCACTGGGCCGTGACCGGGTGATAATAACCCGCGACGGTCTTCCAGGTCAGCTCAAGCAGTTCTCTGGTCAGTGCTTTGACCGCGCTGTCCGTGGTCTCGGACTGAAGCTTCGACAGCTCCAGAATGGCAATATAGGTATAGACCGGACTGTTGTATTCCTGAAAAGCCCCATGCTGCATGGTATGGGCGTGCAGCTTCCGAAGCCGCTCCAGACCGTATGCCGCATAATCCTCACGCCCCAATTGCTCCCCGGCAATTCTCGTAACAAAAGCTCCAATAATCGCAATATTGGTATAGTCCGGACCCACATTCCGCCTGATAATCGCCTCGCAGGCATAATCGATGGACCGGAGCACATCTTCCCTCAGATCGTCCGGGAAGCGGTGGCCGTGGCGTGCGATCGCCTGAACCAGCCGGCTGCCGCAGAAATCGGCCCAGTTCCAGTCCGGAGGGGCCATCTGGTGCAGCGGCTCCTCATAGAACCAGGACCAGATCCCGAAGGTAGCATGGCTCCGGTCGGTATCCTGCAGGGAGATCACCTGCCGGATGATATCGAATGCCCGCTGTTCATAACGGGCCAGCTCCGTATCAAGCAGTCCGAGTGCATAGGAGAGGGAATCTCTGGTGGAATGGATGAACTCCGCCTGCTTCAGGGTTGTATGATAACCCGGGCTGCTGAACGGGGAACGCAGCATGCAGATGCCCGGATCATAGCGGGACTCCAGTCCGGACATTTTATGAATCAGCAGCTGCTGATGGTTCATCTCTTTATTTACAGGCTCTGCGGTTTCCTTCACAGTCATCTTCCTCCCTTACCTTCAGAGTTCAGCGGAACCGCCTGCGGCAGGTGTTGCGGGTGCTGGTGATTCAGCGCCTCTGTCAACAGCTGCATCACCAGTCCCTGACCGTACAGCGCCGGATACCTCTCAATGGCGTTGTACGCTTCTATTGAAGGCATTACCGGGGTGCCTCCCGAGACTCCCTGCACCTCGCCGTCTTCACGGATAAGCGGCAGGATTCCTTCAAGCGCCTTCCCGGCACTCTCCAGATAAGAATCATCCAGCAGGCCGCCCTTAACCGCCTTGAGGAAACCGCAGGCGATGCCGGCGCTGGCCGACGTCTCCTGGACATAATCCGGTCTGTCGAGCACAGTATGCCAGAGTCCATTCTCTCCCTGAACCTGCCGCAGGGCGGAGGCGAGCGTACGGTAGCGGCTGTAGAGTTCTTCCGGAACGGCAACGGTGTGCCGGGTCTCCGCCGCAATCTCCGGAACGGCCAGCGTAACCCAGGCGTTGGCCCGGGCCCAGCGGGCAGCCGACATATGGCTGCCGTCCCGGCAGTTCCAGCCGTGGAACAACAGTCCCGTCACCGGGTCCTGCAGCAGGCGCAGATGCAGCAGGGTCTGCTGCAGGGCGGCCTCTGCAAGCCCGCGGTCGCCGGTCAGCCCGGCAAGCCGTGCCAGGAACAGCACGGCCATATACACCGTATCCGCCCACACCTGCTCCGGGAAGTCTACAGCCTCCGTCACAGTATGCTCCAGCGCCCCTTCCCGGGTTCGCGGCGCAGTCTCCAGCATCCAAGAGGCAATTTCCTGAGACCTGCTTAGAAACCAGGTGTCCCCGGTCAGCCGGTACAGCCCAGGAAACAGAGCATATGGAGCCAGGGAGTTGATGACCCGAACCCCCTCTGCCTTACGCTTATTCCGGTTCACCCAGAGCAGCACATAATCCATTACCTTGTCTGCACCGGTGGCAGTTCCGTATGCCATCAAGGAGATTACACCGACGCCGGGCACCCAGTCCCAGTGATGAATATCCATCCCCCAATTGCCCTGATGCCGGACGGAACTCATATATTCGAAGATAAGATCCAGCTTCTCTTCTAACTCCTGTTTTGTATTCAAAACGTCCGAAGCCTCCTTGAACCGTGATAATCCTCGAAATCCGCTTTGACCGGAGAGTTGCCCTGAAACGGAATTTCGCCAAACAGCGCTTTGACCGTAAGCTCTACCGTATCCTCATGCAGCGAATAAGCATTCACCAGCGTATCGAGGAATGGAATATCCTGCAGCAAATACGGCGACGCAAATGAAATGCCGACCGGCTTGATCGTTTCTGCATGCTGCATGGCCCAGATGGCTTTGGCCGCTTCGCCTACCGGACGGGCAGTATTCATCATGCCGTGCAGCGGCAGGAAATAAGGGGCAAAAGCAGCGTCCCAGGCCACCCCGGACAGCTCCCATTGCCGCAGTGTAGTTAGCGGTTCGAATTCATCGAGGATATCGACCTGCAGCCCTCTTGCCTTAAGCTGTTCAACGAAAAGATTCATCCGCTCATATTTGCGCCCCTCCGTCACCTTGTTCAGCATGATCACCAGCACTCGGCGCACTGTCTGCGGATTCAGAGGCAGCTGGCCGGTCCGGTTGCGGACCAGCGTAATGCAGCGCCCGGCCAGCGCCCGGCTGAATTGTCTAACCTGCCGGTCCAGCCCGGGCGGCAGCTTATCCTCCAGCAGCGGCAATGCCAGCCCGTCTTCTCCCGCAGCGCCGGTAAACTGCATTCCAAGCCGGGCCTTCATCTCCAGAATCCGCCGGACGCTGGCCTTCAGCCGTTCCCGGCTTACCCGCCCGTCCGCCACCGCCTGCTCCATCACCGCAAAATATCTCACGCCCGGCCAGAGCAGCACATCCGTGCCGCAATTGAAACAATCGATCATGCGCTTCTCATAATCTCCCCAGGCCAGAAACCCGCCCATATCCAGCGCATCCGACAGCACCACCCCATCGAAGCCCATTCGTTCCCGGAGCAGCTCCGTAGTGATATGCTCCGATACGGTTGCAGGCACAGCCTTCACGGCAGCATCCTCGTCTTCAATCCAGGGAAGGGCAATATGGCCGGTCATATAGGACATCACCCCCTGATCGATGATTCTCTGAGCCACATGTCCATAAGTGGAGAACCATTCCTCTTCAGATAAGCTGTTAATCGTAGTAATGATATGCTGATCCCTGTAATCCACCCCGTCTCCGGGAAAATGCTTGGCGCAAGCCGCGATGCCATAATCCTGCATCCCGCGCATGACGGCTGCAGACAGGCGTGCCGCCCGCCCGGCATCATCCCCGAGACAGCGGGTAGTAATGACGGGATTCATCCAGTTCAGCAGAAGATCAACCCCCGGTGCCAGCGCCCAGGTGAAACCGGCTGCCCGGCCTTCCATCGCTGTATATTTACCGTATTCATAAGCCAGCGCTTCATCATCGGCTGCAGCAAGGGCAAGAAGGGGCGGGAAGGCTGTGAGGCTTTTGACTGCAGAGCCGGCCCCGAATTCCAGATCACCGGAGAACAGCAGCGGGAACTTGCTGATTCTCTGCAGCATCACGGTCCAGTCCCGGTAATCCTCCGCTTTACCCGCAGCCTTCTGAATGACCTCTCCGCCGATAAAGAAGCTGCCCACCGGATATTGTGCCAGATACCCGCGAAGAGCGGCCTCGTCATCCCCCTTGAACGGCAGTCTGCCTGCATGATCCTGCATAGTTTGCCCGATGAGCTCCCGCAAGCTCATAGCCTCCAGCGTGCGCTCTACCCAGTCCTGCTCTTCCTTGCTTAGCGGCCTCTGCATAGTCCCGATTCCTCCCGGTAATTTCTATTCCAAGTGTACCGAAAAGCGGGACCGCTCTAAATAAAGCCAACTATAATATAAGTTCAAAATTCTATAATCACCTCACAAAGCGGGTCTTAGCTTCGGTGATTACTCAGCTTTCGGCCGGGACCCTAAATAAATACTTATACAAAAACAAAATCACCCTAACGGGTGATTCATGCTGGAACTTATACAGCTTTGCGGCTTGTGCAGCTTGTGCAGATTGTAAGTCCACTTCACATAACTTCATTCAGACTACTTCCCGGGCTGCCCCCGGTGAAATTATGGCACTAATGCTACTCATTCCGTCCCCCTGCCCACTTTCGGCATATTCAGGGGCACTAATGCCCCTCATTTCCTTCTGCTGCCCACTTTCAGCGGATTCAGGGGCACTTCTGCCCCTCATTTCCTTCTACTGCCCACTTTTGGTGTATTCAGGGGCACTAATGCCCCTCATTTCCTCCTACTGCCCACTTTTGGTGTATTCAGGGGCACTAATGCCCCTCATTTCCTTCTGCTGCCCACTTTTGGTGTATTCAGGGGCACTAATGCCCCTCATTTCCTTCTGCTGCCCACTTTCGGCATATTCAAGGGCACTAATGCCCCTCATTTCCTTCTGCTGCCCACTTTCAGCGGATTCAGGGGCACTAATGCCCCTCATTTCCTTCTACTGCCCACTTTTGGTGTATTCAGGGGCACTTCTGCCCCTCATTTCCTTCTGCTGCCCACTTTCAGCGGATTCAGGGGCACTAATGCCCCTCATTTCCTTCTACTGCCCACTTTCAGCGGATTCAGGGGCACTAATGCCCCTCATTTCCTTCTACTGCCCATTTTCGGCGGATTCAGAGGGATCCCTGACACAGGACACATTCGTCCTCCAGACGGATATCATGATTACCCTGAAATAGAAACTCCCCGCCGCTTCACACTTCAAAGCACACGGGGAGTATAAGCCTTCATTCATGAGCCCAGGTCTGCATTAATCCGCCCCTCAGTAAACGCAAGCCTGTGCCCCACTCCGCCCGTCAGGGCAGACTGATGAGCAGGGCCTCACTTAATTTGTTATTCTCCTTGTTCATCTCGACATACCGCCAGATATCATTCACAAAGAAGCTGATGGTGAAGCTGCCAATGGTCGGCACTGTCCAGCGGGGCGTTCCCTGGGCGCTGCTGTTGGCTGTTAATGTGATCTCTTCGCCCGGCTGGATCACGCTGGTGTTCGTGTCCGACCAGGATACAACCCCGCCATTCACCGAGAAGGCGCCGCCGGTGATCTGTCCGACTCCGGTTGATGTGTTCAGCGGTGTAGGGCGGACGCCAATGTTCTTCACTTTGGCCCAGAAAATCAGCGAATCCCCCAGCTGCGGAGTGCTGTGCGCCGAAGGGCTGCCGTCGCTGTTCACGATATTCCAGCCGATATCCGTCACGGTCAGATCCGGCCCCGGAACCGGCAATACCGATTCATAGCTCTGGAATTCCAGTCCGCTCACCATGACTTTTCCCTGGGTACCTGAAATTTCAATCCGGTGCAGACCATACTCCAGGCCCGTCAGCTCATAGACGATTTTATGATCCCCCTCAAGTCCGGCCTGCGGAATCACTATCGTCTCCATATATTCGCCGTCGACATAGACGTCAGCACTGCCCATATCGCTTTTGATATCCGATCTCCAGCGGACGCCGGTGCCGTTAAAGCTAAACCCTGCCAAAGCATCCGTTCCATAGGTCACATGGGAGACCCCATTCGGCGCGGTCTCGAACCCGGTATAGTCGATGTAAGTATGATTATGCGCAACAGGGTACCACGCGGAGACCGGAACATACAGCCCCTCTTCCAGCCTGAAATAATCGATATTGGCCCCGTTCCCTGCCGAGGTGAAGCTGATTGTGTTATAGCCTGCCTGGAGTGTAATCCCATACTGCCGTGCGGTTATATTGGCAGTCCAGCTTCCTGTTGAGGGCAGCGTAACTGTGGACTGTTTCACTCCGTTAACGAGAATATTCTTCTTCGATTCCTGATTGGAAGCGTATGCAATAGTTAAGGTGTAGCTGCCGCCGTTCGCGGAATAGAAGCCCTGAATGGCGAGTCCCCCGCCATGTGTCTGCTCGACCACCTTCCCTCCCGAGGCGCTGCTGTTATTGCTGGTCTTCAGCGGCAGGGTAAAGGAGGTAGCTTCCGCCTCGAATTTGGCCGGATCTCCCGTGACATGCGGCGTAACCGGCATTACCGGTGTGGTGGCGGATACAGCCGTGCTGAGCGGCGATACATTGCCGGAGTCATCCACCGCTTGAACCGTGTAGCTATAAGTGGTCTGGGGGTTAACGGTATAGTCACTCCAGAAGGTAAGGCGTCCAGGAACATTGATTACCGGGACCGCTCCGCCGTCACGGTACACATTATAGCTGACTACCGCATCGTTGTCCGAGGAGGCATTCCAGGTTAGCTTGATTTGTTCATGACTTACTGCTACTGCCGCCGGACTGGCCGGAGCAGATGGCAGGGTGTTCTCCTTCTCATCCAGAATATACTGGACAGTTTCGCCCGCCTCTAATGTAACCGTTTGCATAATATAAGGCGTTGCTGTTAGCTGGACCTTCGAATGTGCTTCAGCATAGGTATCTCCTGCACCGAAGCGTTCCCCCGTATACGTTCCGCTGGACGGCATCGCAACCCGTACCTGCATGGTTACCGGCGATTTCTCAAAGTTGACGAAGTTCAGCAGAATTTTATCGGACGAAGCGCCTATGGCTGTAACCCCCAGCGCCGAGGTATCCACTGCGCGGAAATAAGCCTTTTGCCCGGTTAATGCAGCCGCATTGAGAACTTCGTAGCTGAGCGGGCTTCCATGGGTCGCATAAGCGGCGGCCAGTCTGCGGAACGTCTTCAGCCGGGTCTCCCCGGATTCATTGATATTGGCCGGCACTGCTGCCGTATCCTCATAGCGGTGCGTATTCCAGTTAATCGCGGAATCGAACAGCCCAAACTCCGTCCCGTCATTGAAGAAGGCGGCGTGCTGCATAATATGATCTACATAGCCGATATCCCCCCGCAGCTCCCGGTCAAAAGCTGAGGCGAACCTGTACGCATACGTTCCATATTTCGTATTGTCGGAATGATTGTCATTGCTGCCGGTCTCACTCATCGCCATTTCTTTGCCAAAACCCTCATCCGCTTCGCCATAAACACGCAAATTCTCATACAGGCTTCCGCCCGGCAAGGGTTGAACCCCGGTGCCGCCATAGCTGTGGCCGTTGGTCACATCCGACAGCGCTTCAATCGCTGCCCGCTGGCTGGCATCCCGCTCCCAGCCGTCGGGAATTCCGTTATACGGCCAGTACGCCCAGCCGGGGGCAACAATCTTCAGGTACGGCTGGCTATTGGTCTGCCTTTCCTCATCCATCAGCTCATGAAGCGCAAGCACCGCCTTCTGTGCCCAGCCGAATAATCCCGGCTCATTGCCCGTTTCCGCATACTGGTACAGATCGCCGAATTTGCTGACGAACCCGGCATAATAGCTCCGCAGCGCTGAGCTGATGGTTCCGGCGGCCAGTTCACTATTGCTCTTCCAGTTCCCGCCGATGATATTGACCATCGGCTCCAGATTAAGATCGCGCAGCGTCTCCAGATAAGTCCGCCCCAGCGGGTCCCAGCCTGCGCTGGTATCGGACCAGAAGGAGGTGCGCATCCAGTTGCCGCTGTAGGCTATGCCCAACCACTTGGTCATTGGCGCCAGATGGCGGATTGCATTCTCGTCATACCTGAAGGTGGATGCGGCAATTGTGCTTCCCAGATGAATATACCGCCCGTGTATAGGCTCGGCGGCCTGCTCCTCCAGCGCATCCAGCCTGAAATAATCCCACTCAAACCACAGATACCTGTCCCCGTCATAACCGGGAGACTGCGGATCTGCGTATAATCCCCGGTCAACGGTGAGCTTAAGCTCATTCTGCCCTATCTTCAGCTGTTCTTTGGGAATGTAGAGCTTATAGGTCTGCTTCCATGTGCGCGTAAGCGGGGTCTCTCCATCATTCAAGCCGGTAATCTGAATAAGCCCGCTGAAGCTGCCGTTTGCGAATACGGCCAGCTGCGGAATAGCGGTGCTTGCATCTATAACTTTGAAGCTGAACTCCACGCCGTAGAGAGGGATTTCGGTTAAATTAAAGGTGAGATTCATGGTACCGTTGTGGTCTGCTTTCATGCCCTTGGAGAGGGTATTCCAGCTCATGGGATTTGCGGGGAGGGTAATATTCTCACTGTACACATCTTGAAATACCGTAAATTCTGCCGAGCTGTTATCCTGCTCCCCAACCTGCCAGAGCAGCGTGGGCGGCTGATAGGTATCCTCTGTGACCGTCCTGCCATAGGACGATTCAGCGGCAGGCAGCGACAGCACCGCAGGTGACTTCATTTCTTGCACAGCAGTCCGTGCCGCTGGCGGTCCGGCGGACAGAATTCGCCCGCCAGGCGCCAGAACGGACATCAGCACCAGAACAGTAATGAGCAACTTGCCTGTTATCTTCTGTTTTCGCACATTAACACCCTCTTCTTGAGAATAAGATAAGGGCTCCCCAAATGCTGGTTCAGCGAATGAGAATACCCGGTATCCGGCAAGCGGCCGCTGGGACTGCCTGCTATGAATACCGGGCGTGCTATGGCCTTAGCTGCTTATTTGGCGGCCAGGAAAGCATCCAGTTGCGTTTGAATTTCTGTAATCACAGCATCCAGGCCTGCGGCCTTCAGCTTGCTGTTCATTTCCTTCAGGACCGGTTCAGGGTCCTTTTCCCCGGAGTACAGGGTGTTCTTATATTGCTTCGTAATATTGATCAGTGCGCCGATCTGCGACTGCACCTTGGTCGAATCGAAGACAAAGCCGATGACCGGTGAAACGGCAGAGTTCTTGTTCCAGTCGGTGTACAGCTGTACGCGGTTAGGATCTTCGTCTTTGTTCAGGTAGTTCAGCAGCACATTGCCGATCATCCAGGAAGATACGGAGTTGTAGCCGCTGTCCGGAATGAACTCCACCGTGTTGTTCTCCAGCTTCTTATAATGCTTGCCCTCAATTCCGAAGGTCAGCAGGTTGTAGAGCACCGGATCGGTATGGATCAGGTTCATGAACATCATGGCCCGTTCAGGGTTTTTGGAGGTTCTGGAGATGGCGAGCATGGAGCCCTGCAGGCTCTTGGTGCTGACGCCAACCGGCAGCAGTGTCTTGATGATCATCGGCTTCTCGGCGAGCCGGGTCCAGTCATTGGTGGAGGTCGGATTCATATTGCCGTAGACGAACCAGGCCTTGCCGCTTTTGACCGCATCCTTCAGCTCGGTCTTGTCTGTGGCACCGTTCTTGTTAATATAGCCCGCTTCATACCAGCTGCGGATCAGCTTCAGCCGTTCAACGATTTCCGGAGTATCATATTCATTGAATACCTTCATCGTTTTGTAATCGAGCAGCGTCGGGATTTCATTGCTGCCGTCAAGGTCTTCACTTTCCGGATATGCGGTGAACCAGTTCAGACTGTCGGTATGATTCATGAACAGCGGGGAGAGAGTCGGTTCTTTCTCCTTAATCGTCTTCAGCATCGGTTCAATATCCTCCAGCTTCTTGATGCTGTTCACATCGAAGCCGTATTTATCGACAATCGCTTTGTCAAAAGCAAACCCGACAGACTGCCCCAGCTCCTTCTCTGTGGGAATCGCATACAAATGTCCGTTAACAGTAGCCGCCTGCAGGTATGCAGGATTGATTTGTGCCTTCGTTTCCTTAGCGTATTCCTCGATCAGCTCTTCCAGCGGCAGATACGCTCCCTTGGCCGCATTGGTCATGAAGTTCCAGGTATAGACCATATCGAACACTTCGCCGGACTGGATCATCAGGTTGACCTTATCGGCCGGTTTATCCCAGCTCAGCTGGTTAATCTTGATCGTGGCATTTATTTTATCCTTCAGATACGCATTGATCTCCTGCTCTACAGAAGCCACATCCTTATCCGGCCCGCCGGGCAGATAGAGCGACAGCTCCACCGGTTCCAGCGCATCTGGCGTTTCCGTCCCGGCCGCATCCGTTGCAGTGGCTTCCTTAGTGGCAGCCGGAGCCGCGGTGCTCTCCCCTGCCTTCTCCGAAGGAGCAGCGGTATTGTTGTTATTTCCGGAGCAGCCGGCTAGGGTGAACCCAACCATAAGTACAAGCGACAGCAGCAGACCCGTGACTTTTTTACCTGCCATACTTTGTTTCCTCCCCTTGATGGAACAATATATGCTAATCGGTTGATTCCGAGGTTAGCCTTTAATCGAGCCAAGCGTCAAGCCTTTGATGAAATACCGCTGGAAGAACGGATACGCGAGCACAATCGGACCAATGCCAATCAGCGCCATCGCCATGCGGATCGTTTCCCCCGGTAATTTGGCCAGCTCGGTGGCCGAGCCCTGAATGAGTGCGCCGTTGCGGCTCAGGTAATCCGCCTGGGAGATCATTTTGTACATCAGATATTGCAGGGAATAGAGGTCTGTATCGGTGATGAAGATCATGCTGTTGAACCAGTCATTCCAGTAATGCAGTGTATTGAACAGCCCAATTGTGGCGAATACCGGCAGGGACAGCGGAAACACAATCTGGAAGAACGTCCGCAGCTCCCCGGCCCCGTCGATGGTGGAGGCTTCGATCAGCGCAGGCGGTACACTCATCTGGAAATATGTTTTCATGATCAGCACATTGAACGGCGACAGCAGCATCGGCACGATGAGCGCCCAGATGGAGTTCTTGAGATCCAGCACTTGCGTATAGACCATATACCAGGGCACCAGCCCGCCGCCGAACAGCATGGTGAAGAAGATCAGGAAGGCGAAAAAGCCGCGGTATCTGAAATCGGTCCGTGAGATCGGATAAGCATACAGTGAAGAGATGAACACACTGACCAGCGTTCCGGTGAGGGTGACGAAGAAGGATACGCCGTACGCTTTTAACACAACGCTGTAATCCTTGAAGATATACGCATAGGCTTCCAGGCTGAGCTTCTCCGGGATAAATTGATAGCCATTCAGCACAATGTAATCATAGTCGGTAATGGAAATCATGAAGACGAGCACAATCGGCAGCAGGCAGGTAATGGACAGGATGATAAAAATAACATGGAGAATGAGGTTGGTAAATCTGGATATTTCGTTATTAGCCACGGATTTCCACTCCTTTTTAGAATACCGCCTGGTCCTTGTCGACCTTGCGCACGATCCAGTTCGAGCCGAGGACCAGGAAGAAGCCGACCACCGATTGATACAATCCCGCTGCTGCGGACATGCCCAGGTTCCCCATATTAATCAGTGCGTTATAGACGTAGGTGTCGATGACCAGCGTGGTCGGGTACAGTGCTCCGGAATTCAGCGTGGTCTGGTAGAACAGCCCGAAGTCGGAGCGGAAGATCCCGCCGATGGCCAGAATCGTTGTGATGATAATGACCGGACGGATCAGCGGAATCGTGATATGCAGGATCTGCTTCCACTTGCTGGCGCCGTCGATCAGGGCCGCTTCATAGTATTCGTTGTCAATGCCGATGATGGCCGCCAAATAGATGACACAACCATAGCCCACCCCTTTCCAGAGGTTGATCAGCGGCAGAATGAACGGCCAATATTTCGGCTCGGAATACCAGTTCAGCTCATCCAGCCCGAACAGGGCGAAGATCCCTTTATTAATGAAACCGTATTCAACATTCAGAAAGGCGAACACCAGATAACTCACCACAACCATCGACAAGAAGTACGGGAAGAACATGATGCTCTGATAAAATTTGGCGGCCAGCTTATTCTTCAGCTCATTCAGGGCAATCGCGATGGACACGGCAATCACCAGGTTGAGAATAATAAACACAAAGTTGTAGAGCACCGTATTGCGGGTTATAATCCAGGCATCCGAGGTTGCGAACAGGAATCTGAAGTTATCCAGCCCCACCCACGGACTGCCGAGAATGCCGTCGACATAGTTAATATTCTTGAAGGCAATAATGATCCCGAACATCGGCAGATAATTATTGACCAGCAAAAAAAGCACACCCGGCAGCAGCATCAGCAGCAGAACTTTGTGCTTCAGCAGATGTCTCAGCATGGTGCCCCGCTTCGTGCTCCTGTGTACCGGCAGGCCGCTGCCTGCATCGGCTACGCTTCTCTTCTCCTCTGTAATCATTCCTTCCGCCTCCTGATTCCTTCAGCAGTCTCTCTCTTCCATGACTTAAGTGTAGCCGGAGAACGGCTGATGCTAAATAAGGCCATCTATAATAAAAGTTCAAAATCCTACGGAGTTTGGGATTGTGAGGTACCCGCCAGCACAAAAAGGACTCCCCCGAAGCCGCCACGGCCCGGGCAAGTCCCTAATCCTAAACGGGCTATTCTATTCCTGTCCCTTACTCAGCTGGCTCTCCAGACTCTCTGCCTTTAGGGGATGATGCGGATCAAAGTCAGGATAGATATACTCCTCGCGCTGAAAAGAGTACCCCGTATCCGCAATGTCGAGCATCTGATTCAGCCGCTCCGTTTCGCTGCGCAGCCCCTCGTCAAGCGGCCTCTCTCCCGAGAGAATCTGCAGATACAGCTGCATCCTCGGACGGTCCCCGGAATCACGCGGTTCCATGGATACCGTGCTCGGATCATATTGATCCATAATCTGCGGCGAGAGCGGATATATAGACTCAGCAGCAGTCGGAATAAATTCCTTGAAGTGCCCCAGCCCCGGCGCAAGACCCGGAACATCGAGAATACCATCCACCACCGGCAGGGCCAGCGCCTGCTGGAACAGAATGGTCAGGAATTCCCCGGACTGCAGGAATTTCCACACTTTAACCGCCGCCTCCCGGCTTGGCGCTGAATCATTCACTACCAGCGGAGAGTGCGGGATCATCATGAGCGCTCCGCCGTCCCGCTTGGAGGCGTCCGCCACGGGAGGCATTGCAACTCCCCAATCGTCCTTCGGCATATATTCCTGCAGCTTTACATAATCTTTGCTGGTGGCGTACATCATGCCGATATTGCCGTCCGCGAACTGCCGCAGGGCACTATCACGCTTAAGCAGTGCCTCACCCGGATACAGACTCCCCTCACGCTTCATGTCCAGCACCATTTGCAGCCAGAATCTGTATACACTCAGCTCATAACGCCCGGTCTGGTAATTATAAAGATAGTAACCGCTAGAGGTATTGGAGATTTCAAGACCGGTCTGCAGGCTATCCTGGCTGTCTCCTGCAGGAAGCGCGAAGCCATATTTATTCACGCCCTCTCCTGCCTGGCTGATCCGGGCGGCAGCCTCTTTCACCGCTTCGAAGGTAAGCGGCGGCGGCTCCGGGTCAAGTCCCGCATCGCGGAACAGCTGCTTGTTGTAGAGGAGACGCACGGTATCGACACTGGAGGGCATGAAGTAGATCCCCCCTCTGAACAAAGAACTGTGTGCATAATTCCTGGCCCATGCCGGGAATCTGCTTAAGTCAGCAGTGTTCAGCTCTGCGGACAGATTAGCCAAATACCCTTTGTTCACATAGGTAGCCAGCCAGGTATTATCCACACTGAACACATCCGGACCCTGTCCCGAGGTCATCAGCATATTTAAGGTGTCATCGTAGACATCTGCAGCGATATCCATAACGTTAATCTCGATATGATCGGGATTGGTTTTGTTATATTGACTGATGGCATTCTTCACTTCCAGGTTCTCCGTCCAGTCATACAGGGCAATCTTTATCCGGATGGGCTGCACCGGTGCTTCCGCAGGATCCGGGCGGAAGTCCACCAGCAGCGGACGGTCATAAGCAATGGCATACGCTGCAGTCCCGCATAATAGTAAGGCAAGGATATAGAACAGGAACCGTTTCATCTTGCACCTCCTGCGTTGACATCAAGACTCGTTGCGTTTTACAATGTATACCAGCTATTGATTGGTATTTTCCACCAATACCCGATAAATGGCAAGCCGCAAATATCGGGACGCCGGGGAGGGCTCCAATGAGGAAGCTGTATGATACGTTGTCGCGGACCCTCTTCTTGTATAATTTCAGCATCCGCAGCCGGCTGATTCTCTACTTCCTGTTCCTCGTCCTGCTTCCGACAACCATTATATCGGTGACGGTATATAACAAATCAGCCGATATTATCACCCGCAATGTTAATACATCCATTGAGAACAACTTCAATCTCGTTCAGGACAATCTGGCCCAGCGGTTCGAGGCCGCCAATAAATCCATGGTATCGCTCTATCTTAATTCAGAATTCGCTGACCTCATCTCCTCTAACCGGCCCACAGACAGCAGCGGAATCATTAATGAGCTGGCTGCCCTAAGCAAAATTCTCGAGAACTTCCCCGCGAACGGTACGTCTGGAAGCAGCTTTGTCCCTATGCTCTATATGCTGAACCGCCCGGAATATACCCAATATAACTTCTCCAGACGTGTATTCAATATCGATCTCATCTCTCTGAAGCCCTGGTATCTGGGCATTCCGGCCCAATCCGATTTCACTGTCGTCGGACTCAGCTCTCTGGATTCCAAGTACACCCTCAAATTCGCAAGGCGTCTGTTCGGCATCCGGCATGCCCAGCTGCCCTTTGTCGGACTTCTGACCATCGACATTCCTGTAGCTGAATTCGGCACACTGCTGGAGCATTACAAGCCTACGCCCGGCAGCAAGGTCTATATCGCAGACGGAACCGGCACGATCGCCATCAGTCCGGAGCCGGCCTTGATCGGGCAGAACATCAACACACAGGACTACTACAGCAAGATGAACGCTCCGGCTGCCGGTTCAGCGGGTCTGCATTCTTTTCACCAGATGATCGGCGGCGAGAATATGCTTGTCTCCTACCGGACCATCGACAACACCGGCTGGACCATTCTCTCGTTCTCTCCTGTCCGTGAGCTTAACGGAGAATTAGCCGCCTTCCGCCGGGTGATGTATATCGTGATCGGCATCTGTATGCTGGTCTCGCTCATGATGGCCCTGCTGCTGTCAGAGAATATCTCAGCGCCGATCCGTAAGTTCATCCAGTCGATGTCGCATGCCGAAAGTGGAAATTTCAACATTACCATCCGCTACAGGCGCAAGGATGAATTCGCCTACTTGTTCAACCGCTATAACAAGCTGCTCCAGCAGATTAAGGCGCTGATTGACAAGCTCTATGTGACCGAGCTGCGCAAGAAAGAAGCCGAGCTCCAATCCCTGCAGGCCCAGATCAACCCGCATTTTCTCTACAACACCCTGGATTCGATCAACTGGATCGCCATCAATCACGATATTCCAGAGATCAGCAATATGGTTACCTCCCTCTCGGATTTCTTCAGGTACAGCCTGAGCAAGGGACGGAATATCATCCCGCTCCGCGATGAGCTGCGGCAGGTGGAGAGCTATCTGGAGATTCAGCAGTTCCGTTTCCGGGATAGGCTGGAATATGAACTCGAGGAGACGGACCCCAAGCTGCTGGAGGAATGCCTGGTGGTCAAGCTCAGCCTGCAGCCGCTGGTTGAGAATGCCCTGATTCATGGCATTCAGCAGCGGCGGGGTCAAGGCAGAATCCGCATCAGAGTCGAGACTTCACAGGAGATTCTCAGCGTCTCGGTGTTTGACGACGGCGTGGGGGCAGACCCGGAGCGGCTGAACCTGCTGCTAACCCATCCGCAGCCGGGCAACCAGTCCTATGGTATCCGCAATGTGCATATGAGAATTCAGCAGTTTTTTGGAGAGTCTTACGGAATCCGCTATTACGCTAATACCGAGGATGGCTGCGGCCTGCTGGCGGTGATCCGGTTTCCGGTGGTGACTACATGGGATGAGGTGAGTGAAGATGTTAACGATGATCGTAGCGGATGATGAGCCGTTTATCCGCAGCAGCCTGATCCACGTATTCAAATGGCAGGAAGAATTCGGAATTGAGATTATAGGGGAGGCATCTGACGGACTGGAGGCCTATGAATTATGCCTGAAGCTTACGCCGGATATTCTGTTCACCGATATTATGATGCCGCTGATGGGCGGTCTGCAGGTGGCGGAGAAGCTGCGGGCAGCAGGCAGTCCTACCCGGATCATTATTATCAGCGGCGCCCAGGACTTCTCCTATGCCCGGGACGCGCTGAAGGTGAGTGCCGAGGGATATATTCTGAAGCCGGTGAAATTAACCGAGGTCCGTGAGGTCTTCCATCAGGTTGTCGCTAAGCTTAAGGGAGAACGGGAGCATCAGATGGATGTGGAGCAGCTGAGGAAGCAGCTGCAGGACAGCATGCCGGTGATCCGCGACAAGTTCCTGCAGAATCTGATTGCCGGCCTATACCGGAACGAGGATGAAATTTGGCAGAAAATCAATTATTTCGCCCTTCCCTTCAAGCGGGGGACAGCTTTGACTGCCTGTGTACTGCAGCTGGATGAATACCAGAGCGCAGTGGACAAATTCTCGGAGGAATACAAGCAGCTGCTTTACTTTTCCATTCAAAATATTATCAACGAGTGTCTGGTCAGCCACCCGTGCTCTATCAGCTTCGTCGCCAGCGAGAACGAGTTCATTATGCTTTTCTGCCCGGCAGACGTTCCCTCGCCCTCTTCCATCTCAGAAGTATGCGGGCAGATCATCAGTAATATCCGCAAGTATCTGCGGCTGGATGCCTCGGCCGGCATTGGCAGAGCTTGTCCCCTGGCCGGCCAGCTGGAGGACTCATACAAGGATGCGCTGGCCGCGCTGGTGTACACATTCTATACCGGGCACGGCTCTGTCCTCTACATTAAGGATATCCAGCCGGAAACGGAGACACTGGAGAGCACTTACTTCTATAAATTCCAGGCCAAGCTCATGAATGAACTGAAGGCAGGCCATACGGGCACCGTCATGGAGCTGATGGAGCAGCTGTTCACCAGACTGGCCGGGCCCAAGCTGCAGATTGAGTATGTGCAGAGTATCTGTGCCGAGATGATCTTCACCTCCGCCAGGGCCCTGTATGAGATTGATAAGGATACCCGGCTGGTACTGAGTGACCGAATTACAATTATGGATAAGCTGTACCTTCATAAGAATATTACCGGCTTGAAGGCGTATATGCTGTCGCTTTTTCATGACTTAAGTGCATATGTAGCAGGCAAGAACACCTCCAAGAACAGCCGGATCATCACCAGAATCCATTCTATTATCCAGGAAGGCTACGCCTCTGAGCTCTCCATTTCCAGAATTGCCGAGGAGGTATTCCTGACGCCTAACTATATCAGTCTGATCTTCAAGAAGGAGACCGGCGAGACGATTACCGACTATATTACCCGGATCCGTATAGGTAAAGCGAAGGAGCTGCTGACAAGCACAGACCTGAAAGTAATGGAGATTTCCGAACTCGTGGGCTATGAGAATCCCCATTACTTCAGTACGGTTTTCAAAAAAACCGTTGGCCTGCACCCGCTTAAATACCGCTCTGAACAAAATCAGTGATGCTGATCTCTATCTGATGATATAGGATCTGACGCCTATTCTGGAGTAGATGGCCGTGTTGGCTTTGCGATTCCCGGATACCGGCAGGTTAGAGCGCGTTGTTAATGTAGCTATATAGGCAAAGTCAGGGTGAAGCCCCTCATCCGCCAGGTAGGCCGAAGTCCGGCTGCCCGGTACTCTTTCCTTGTTGAGCGAAGCGATCATCTCGGAGGCGCTCTTAATACCCAGCCCGTGCCCGTAGAAGCGGTCATTCGACAGCATAATCGCATTCTCTCCCTGCCACTCCGGCTTATCCGGATCATGATCGGGATTCTTGAAATAGACTACATCCCCCGGCTGTAATTCTGCTAGATTGAAGGTGGTGATCATCTTCAGATTGCTGTCATAGTTCCAGTCCCACAGGTACAGATCGGTGAAATAACGGTCGAAGGCATTCTCCCCGATCATACTGATGGTCGCTCTATATAGAATCATTACCATCGCCATTGCGCATTCAAAAGCATACAGCTGTCCATTTACAAAAATATCATTGATTGCTGCAGAAGGACTAACCCCTGCCTTCAATTCAAAACCGCCGCCCGCCGTACGATTCCAATATCTTGGATTGCAGCGGGAGTTCTTGAATGTCGAGAAGTCCGTCCCCCCGGCGTTCATTGATCTGGCTGCCGCGATAATCTCCCCACGCATTTTAATCTCGAATGCCGGATTCGCAGGAGCCGTGTATCCATACCCCATCCTGCTTCCCCCCTTCATCTTCTTGTCATGAAATATAGGTTATTGTACGTGTCGGGCCGCATATTGGTGCGTGGGAGTTTGCGCTCAGCACAAAATAACCCCACAGAGTGGGGTCTTATCTTCAATAATTATATTAATTCTTGCGCTTCTTGTGTAAGGTTAGGCTAGGCTTCAAAGTAATTTCAAAAGCACGGCCCCAAATATAACCGGGATCATGGTAATGAAGTGCCGCACTGGAATATTCCGCAAATGACCAGGCAGCTCCGCTAATCTGACGGATACTGCAGGCTGGTTCAGGACTCCCGATAAGGAATGCATTTGTCCCGGCAAGGGTGGCCGTATGTGTCTGCATCCGCTCTCTCAGCAGAGCTTGTAAATGAGAATAGTCTTCCGGACTATTAAACAAAAGCATATTTTGATCTGCAATCGCAGCGACATTCACATATAACGAATGGGCTCTTGAATATTCCCGGATTTCACCAATAGCCAGCCTTTTGTAATAGTAATCTTTCAAGAAGCGTTTGAATAAAAGCGACCCGTGAGCGTTAACAGCAGAGCTAAGCGCCGCCGCATCTGTCTCGGTAACCAACAATGCATACCGGGCCTGGCCCATGCCCAGCGCTATCCCGATTTTGTTACCCGGCGTATTCCAGCCGCTATATCCTAATATACTTCCGGTATGCCGGCTGCCCAGCAGGCTTTCAGTTACCGCAGCATCCGCTGCACCGCTGCCGACAAAATCAATCACTACAGACAGAACACCATTGGCGTGGTTAGCCGCAAGGCGGTCAACCGCAGCCGGCGTCTGATCCGCAGCGGTAACCGCGATAATCTCCAAGGCAGCTGAACCGCCCACAGACTCAGACGCTGCACCCACAATGTCCACATGACGCAGAATGTTCTGATGTACATCCATATATTCATACGGACTCGTAATGGTAGAGCCATGGGGTCCGAAGTATTGAACGGCACACTCCGTCTTCGCCCCGTTACGATAGAGCTGATTCGCCATACGCGCCAATAACGCCTGTCCCAGTCCGTCTGCATCCGGCAGAATGATTGCACGCTCCGGATTTTGACCATTCATGCCGCCGAGCCAGCCATTAATGCACTCTTCTACAAAGTGAATCTCGTTAATCTGCACCCCTTGAGTATTGGCATCATCCACACCTACCGCAAGAAAATCAATATATCCCTCCTGCGCCAGCTTCTCCAGAATGTAATGGTTCGTTTTGAACTTATGCTGTCTCGTATTGTAATACTGTTCTTTATCGAAAGTAGCCGTGCTGCCATAGGAACCGGTTGGAGACAGATTATATCCGCTGAGAATATCGGCAAACTGCGTAAAGCTTCTTCGCGGCTGAAGCATGAAATTGCGTGATTCTGTATAGGCCGCCAAGTCCAGACCTTCTGCAAAAGACGTTGTAGCCAGCCTCATAATCGTATCCAGCACATACACCGGCTTGTCCGGATAAGACTGCTTCACTAAACGGATCACATCCAGCAGGTTCGTGATCTCAGGATCGTAGGCCGGATAAGCTCCCCCTGCGTCCGCCCGGAGACGGCGGCTTCCGATCAGGCCCCCGTAGGCAAGCATATCAGTAGAGATGATAAAGCCGTCTGCAGACGCTGCATGATGAAGAATAAATTTCCGGATACGGGCGGTGTCCCCATATACCGGTGAAGATGTCGTTAATAACGTTGTCCCCGATGAAGTCTTGTGCGAATCCAGACGATTTCTAAGATCGGTTACATGCGGGGTGATTACATGAATTCCTGCCGATTTCCCTTGAGTAATAACATCGTCCAGATTGACGGGTCTATCATCCAATGGTACGTACAGCACCTTCTTCATTTGTATCCAGCTCCCTCTGAGTTGCAGATAGGCCCGGGCAGAAGGGGAAGAGAAACAAATGGATCTCTTCCCACATCCATTTCGTTTTTCTTTGTTTAGAGCCTTCACTTATTAGGTAATTTAGTCAGATAAAATACAACCTGAAAATAAAAAAAATATTAAATTTCCTATTATTGGCATCCATCTGTTCAACTATGATACAATAAAAAGGAACATATGTTCTTATTTTTCTCATCAACGACCACCTTTCACATCCATATATACATATTATTATTTTAATTTCCAGAAAGGGGCAATCCACTTTGGATAGGGCACAAACAATCTATGAACGCTACCGGAATGAACTCTGCCGGATAGGATGGAGAGTACAGTATAGGGCTAAAAAGGCCGGACGGCTGGAATCTCCGCTTTTTGACAACATACAGGCTGGAACAAACTTTACTCAGGCTTCCGAGAACAAAATAATGATTGAGCAGCTCACGGAAGGCCTGCCTGCTTTTGAAAAATCCATCTTATATAACCTCTATCTGGAAGGGTACAGCGAAGCGGAGGTCGCCAAGCAATTAAATATGAGCCAACAGGCGGTGAGCAAATGGAAAAAGAAGATCATCCACCAGCTATCTCAGACAACGAAATTACAAGACTGATCCAAGCGGCCAAAAATAAAGAAGCCGCAGCGATGCTGCAGCTCCTTGAATTATTCCAGCCTGATATACAGAAGTTGAGCCAGTATGCCCGTTTACCCGATGAAGAGGCCACCTCAGAAATTATCGTGGAGTTTCTTGAATTTGTATCTACACATGAAGAGACTACTCCTTGAACCCGGGCGCCTCCTGAAACCAGCCATTCACCTGCGCGGTCTCCTCGGTCAGAATATCGAGATAAATGGATGTACGGTAATCCGTTTCCTTCAGGCTCTTGCCTGTAATCTCGGCGATCCGGTTCAGCCGGTACATTAACGTGTTGGTATGGATATGCAGAAAGGCGGCCGATTCCTTCAGATTCCCGTTCATCGTCAGGTAGACGGCAATGGTCTTGAGGAAATCACTCTTATGCTCGCGGTCATGCTCCTTCAGCGGGTAGAGCAGGGCGCTGCGGCGTGTCCGACTGCGTTTCTGCTCCAGAATGGCCGGAAGGTAGGCCCAGAAGCCAATCTCTTCATAGAGCAGCAGCTCACGGGCGTGATAAGGCAGCAGCTTCTTAATCTCCAGAATCTGCAGCGCTTCGCGGTAAGCCGCCGCCGCAGAAGTATATTCGCGGTAGCCTGGACTGCAGCCGGCTGTAAGCCTGCAGCCTTCGCTTGCGCCCATATCGCGGAGCAGCTTCTGCACGAACGAGGTCAGCCGCTCCGTCCCTTCCACCGGAAATACAAACGAGAACAGAATAATCAGCCGGTTCTGCTCAGCAGTCTGGAACAGCAGCCGCTGTCCGGCATAGGCATCCATAATCCGGCGGAAATTCTGCAGGAAATGCTCATCCACCGGCTTGTCGCTCTCCAGTACCCCGATATAATAGCTCTCCGGCAGCAGAATAGACCCGGCCTCCGCCTCCTGGCGGATGCGCAGCTCACTCTCATAATGCGAGGTCAGCAGCTTCCAGAAGAAATCCTCGAACGTCTTCTCCTGCTTCGTCTTCCAGCCCCGCTGCTTCAGCAGATAACGCCCGGCAATGCCTGCGGCTTTTTCGACAATCCGTTCGGCATGGCCTTCGGCGAGATTCCCGCGGTCCACCACCCAGATGTAGCCGAGAATCTCCTGCTGGTGTTTGATGCACATGGCTAAGCGGGGGCCCAGACCCACCTCCATGACTGCGGGAATGCGGATGGGATGGCTGGTATTCTCCAGATCATGCATGACCCCTTTTTTGCGGAGGCCTATAATCACCGTATTCGGAACTCTTTTGCCGATAATGGTCGAGATACGCGCCGGATCGCTCTCAAACTGATGGGAGCTGTACCCGATCACATGATGGTTGCTGTCCTCAATCGTCACCTGCGACTGAAGCGATTCGCTGATGGTATCCGCCAGGGATTCCATGCTGTCAAAAAAACGGTCAAATGTTTGCTCTGATTCTGTCAATATGCCCACCCCAACCTGAAGAATAACAGAAGCTTTAATCAATTTCGCTGTAGAAGTGATTACATTATATTACACCGCTTGGCAGTTGCCTATAGGAATATCCAAGAAATGCGGAGGAAACCTAACATGGACATTCAGCCTGCATAAAAATAGCCCGGCGATTGCCCGCCGGACTGTAAGGTGGTACCCCTCTACTCTTGTGTAAGTCTGTAAGCTCTATATGCTAGATCAGAGTGAACTCTTGTTCTACTGCTTTCTCTACCGTGAAGTACTCTTCCCCAAGAGCTTCTGCCACGGCTTGGCAGGTGATCTTTCCGTTGGCTACGTTAACACCGCTCTTCAGGCCGGCATTGTCTTCGATTGCCTGGAACACGCCTTTATTTGCAATTTGCAGCGCATATGGAACCGTAACGTTAGTTAAAGCAATGGTCGAGGTTTTGGCTACAGCACCCGGCATATTCGCTACCGAGTAGTGCAGTACGCCATGTTTCTCGAATACAGGATGATCATGTGTGGTTACACGGTCAATCGTTTCAACGATACCGCCCTGGTCAATGGCCACGTCTACAATGACGGAGCCTGGCTTCATGGCTTTGACCATTTCCTCAGTCACCAGCTTAGGAGCTTTAGCGCCCGGAATCAGCACTGCGCCTACCAGCAGGTCTGCTTCAGCTACCGCTTTGGCAATGTTATACGGATTCGAGATCAGGGTGCTGATCTGTGAACCGAAGATATCATCCAGCTGGCGGAGTCTGTCCGCGCTCAGGTCAACAATGGTAACCTCTGCGCCAAGGCCGATCGCCATCTTAGCTGCGTTAGTACCTACTACACCGCCGCCGATAATGCTAACCTTGCCGCGGCTTACGCCGGGAACACCGGAGAGCAGAATGCCTTGTCCGCCGTAATTCTTCTGCAGGAACTGTGCACCGAGCTGTACGGACATGCGTCCGGCTACTTCGCTCATTGGCGTCAGCAATGGCAGTGTACGTCCATCTACTACTGTTTCATAGCCGATGGCGAATACGCCTTTGTCCTTGAGGGCAGTTGCCAGGGCTGGTTCCGGAGCAAGGTGGAGATAGGTGAAGAGAATGAGACCCGGACGGAAGTAACCATATTCACTTTCGAGCGGTTCTTTAACTTTCATTACCATTTCAGCAGCCGCCCAGACAGCTGCGGCTTCTGCGATCAGCTCTGCACCCGCTGCAGCATATTCCTCATTCGGGAATCCGCTGCCTGCACCGGCTCCGGCTTCAACCAGTACTTTATGTCCATCGGCTACCAGACTTACTACACCAGCAGGGGTAATCGCTACACGGTTTTCATTATTCTTAATTTCTTTAGGTACACCAATAATCATTGTTATTCGCTCCCGTCTTGTGTGGATCTCTTATGTAAAGAATCATAACATACGATTTCCTGCCGCATTTTGGGTAAAAAGAAAAACATTATCTGCCATGATTGTGTTTTTACACAATGGGATGATATAACCGTGAGATAGAACGTTTCCTTGCACAAGAGCAGTATCCAGCCGGTGAAATGTAAAGTTATGTTCCATATTCTCAGGTTTTTTGTTACTTCTGAGGCTTTTTGCGATCTGCTATTCTTGATTTGCAAGCCTATACAGTTATACAGGGAGGTTGTCGCTTTTGAAAAAAACACGCTGGATCGCCGGAATTACATCACTCGTTCTTATAATGGGCCTGGCTACAGGCTGCGGTAACAGCAGCAATTCATCTGCAGCCAATGATGAAAGCCCTGCCAAAGGCAATGGGGCAACATCTGCAAGCCCGGTAACCCTCAAAATGTGGGGCGGCGTTCCGCCGGAATCCGGACCGCAGGAGGTCATTGATAATTGGAACAAGGAGCATCCCGAAATTCAGGTGGAATATGTACGCTTTGTTAATGACGACGACGGGAACCTCAAGCTGGATACGGCCATGATCACCGGGCAGGATGTAGATTTATTCGTGAACTACACGATTTCCCATGCCTCCAAGCGGGTAGAATCGGGTCTGGCGCTGGATCTCAGTACCTTTACCGATTATAACATCGACGAGAAAATGGGCATTGACGCCGAGAGCTGGAAGATTGACGGCAAGTATTACGGCGTTCCTACTACCAAAAGTCCGTTCTTCATCGCTTTGAACAAGGAGGCCCTGGACGCGGCGAACCTGCCGGTTCCGAAGGAATGGACCTGGAATGAGCTGCGTGAATATGCGAAGAAGCTGAAAACCGGCGACCAGTACGGATTCATTCAGAATATGGAGCCGTTCGTGGACCCTATCGACTCCGTGCTCTCCCAGGAGGGCTACACTAAGGCTGACGGCACCTCCAATCTGGATCATCCGCTCGTCAAGCAATGGCTGGAAACGCTGAACGGAATGATGAAGGACGATAAGACCACACCGCCGCTTGGCGAGCAATTGACATCCAAAATGCCGGTCGAGCAGGTGTTCCTCAGTGGAGAGGTACCGATGCTCAATATCGGGGCGTGGCTGCTGCGCAGCTCGAATAACTTCACGGATTTCCCGCGTGATTTCACCATTGCCTTCGCGCCGGTACCCCGGCTTGCCGAAGCTGCGGATGATTATGTGTCCCGTGGGGGATTAGGTGATTATATCTCCATTAATGCCAAGTCCAAGAAACAGGAAGCGGCCTGGGAATTCCTGAAGTGGTATTCCGATGGCGGCATGTCACCGATGGCAGCAGGCGGAAGATTGCCGGCCTCGAAGGATGCCAATCAGGATGATGCGGTGAAAAGTCTCATTGGTGACAAAAGCGATTCCTACGATCTGGATTCCCTGATGTATGTCATGTTCGACAATCAGACGCCGACCTATGTACGCAGTCTGCCTCAGGAGGTTATGGATCTGCGCTCACAGGAATACGAGAAATACTTCCTCGACTCGCAGTCGCTGGATCAGACAGTGCAGGCCATGGTAACCAGACATAACGAGTATTTGAAGCAGAACAAGTAGAAGTTAGAAAAAGAAATAGAAGTTAAAATTGAGAAAGCACATGTATAACCAGGGAGGATTGCCACAGGAACAATGGCGCCTCCTTTTCTTTTTGTCAAGCACCCACAATAGAACAAAACTACGCATTTGCAGCCTTCAACCAGCGCCCGCTGGAACAAAACCATGCAATTTAAGGTATTGGCTGTGCTGCTTTTTTATTATGCTATAATCTAAACCATAGAGACCCTCATCCTCCCGGACCGGGCAGGTGCAATCGTGTTTGGAGGTGCAGCCGTGTGTCAAAGCTCATGCGAATTCTGATTCCCCAGAAATTGAAATACCGCCTGTTTACCGCCTTTGTATGTCTGATTCTGCTGCCCTTCGGCGCATTGAATATGTATAACTACCAGCGCATTGAGACGCTGGTCCAGAAGAAAATCAGCCAGCAAAGCCACTACCAGCTGGAGCAGATGTACCGCACGCTGGAGGATCAGATCAGCATCGCCTTCAAGACGCTGCTGTTCCTGAAGCAGGATGACACCGTCAAGTCCGTGCTGCTCCATCCCGGACAGCGTAATGAGCTGGAGAATAAACGGCTGATGGAGAATATTTTCAAGAACCTGAACAACAGCTTCTTCCTGTACAATCCTTCGGTCTATTTCATGATTCTGGACTTAACTGAAAGCGCATACACCTCTTATCCGCCTAAGGATTCGCTGATCTACTCGGATCTAAAGGCCAATCCCGGGTTCGACCGGGGCCAGATGAATACCAGCTCTTATCACTGGGTACCCAATGATACTAACTACGTGCTGCGCGATGTCTCCACCAGTGCCTATCTTCTATCCTTGTACGCTTATCTGGAGGATGCCCGGAACAAACCTTACGGGATGGCCCGGATCAGCATTGACTACACGTACTGGCTGCGCTCCATTCATAAGCAGTCGGATCTGGAGCAGCAGTATTTCCTGATTACCCGCTCGGGAGAAGATATCTCACAGTCCGTTCCGGGCAGTCTTTTATCTGCGAAGGTTAAGGCGGGATTCGCCGGGCAGCCCGGACAGCAGTATTTTATCGACAAGGATTCGAATTCGCTGATTAATTATATTTATGTCGAATCGCTGGACTGGTATATCGTCAACCGGATTCCGCTGTCTGTGCTGTTCGTGGAGATCGAAGGGCTGAAGCAGCAGTACTTTATTACGTTCTTTGTCCTGACGAGCATCTTCCTGATGATGACCTTCGTGATCGCTACGACCATCACACGCCCGTTGTCCCATTTGCAGAACAAGATGAAGGCGGCCGTGCAGAAGAGTCTCAAGATCCGCCTGCCGGAGCATAAATTCAGCGGGGAGATCCTGGATCTGACCCGGACCTTCAATACCATGCTTGACGATACTCACCTGCTGATCCAGAAGCTGAAGGCCGAGGAGCGCCAGAAGGAGGCTGTCCATTTCCAGATGCTGCTGGCCCAGACGAATCCCCACTTCCTGCTGAACACGCTGAATACAATTAAATGGATTGCCATCCGTGAGCACAATGAGGATATTACGAACATGACCCTGTCGCTCGGCAAGCTGCTGGAGGCCAGTCTGAATACCGATAAGGATCTGATCCATCTGAAGGATGAGATAGAGCTTGTTGAAGCCTATGTTCATATCCAGCAGGTCCGCTACGCCCACAAATTCGAATTAACCTGCCGCTATGACGAGGATGTTCTATATGCGCTGGTTCCCAAGCTCAGCCTCCAGCCGCTGGTCGAGAACGCCATTATTCACGGGATCAGCAGACTGCCCGGCAACGGCCTGATTGAGCTGATCGTACACCGAGAAGAGAACCGGCTGAGTGTAGAGATCAGGGACAACGGCGTAGGCATGGAGCAGGCAGGTTTGAACAAAGCCCCGCGTAAGCGTCCGGGCATCGGGTTGAGTAATATTCAGGAGCGGCTGCGGCTGCTGTTCAGGGAAGAAGGGACGCTGGAGGTTCTCTCCACCGGGGAAGGTGTCACTGTCCGCTTCACTATACCGCTTCTATTGTCTGCACCTTACGGCAACGGACATCCGGCTTAAGCGCATTTATACGGGAGGGAATCACACATGTGGAAAGTTCTGCTGGTTGAGGATGAGGTTTTTGTACGGGAAAGCGTCCGTGAGATCATTGCCTGGGAAGAGCTTGGGTTCATCGTCAGCGGAGAAGCGGGCAATGGTGCAGAAGCGCTGGAGATGATCCGGCAGGATGCTCCCGATCTGGTGATTTCGGATATTGTCATGCCGGAGATGGATGGTGTCGAGCTGCTGCGCAGAACCCGTGAAGAAGGATTCGATTCCCGCTTCGTGATGCTTACCTGCATGAGCGATTTCGAGAATGTACGGCAGGCGATGGAATACGGGGCCTCCAATTATATCCTGAAGCTGTCCATGAGTGTGAATTCACTCCGTGACACACTGCGCAAGATCAATAATGAATTGGTGAAGAGCCAGGAGAACCGCAAGGTAAGTGCCGGCCCGTCCAATTCTGCTGTTCCCCTGCCGCCGTTGCCTCATGAGGAGCTTACCAGCCATCCCGAGATTCAGAAGATCCTCCAGTATCTGCACGCCCATTATGATGAGGATATTACCGTCAAGTCGATGTCCCAGTATGTCATGATGGCCGAGAATTATGTCAGCACCCTGTTCAAAAAGAAAACCGGCCAGACCCTGATCCATTATCTGCATCAGATCAGGGTGGACCAGGCCATCCAGCTCCTGATCCACTCCGATCTGCCGGTATACGAGATTGGCAACCGGGTCGGCTTCGTTAACGATAACTATTTCATCAAAATTTTCAAACGCCTCACTGCGCAGACGCCGAGCCAGTACCGGCATACTCAGCGGCATAATACAGAATCCGTAAGCATATAGCTTGGCTCCAATAAATGCTTAGCTCTCCTATACAGCGGCCTTCCTTCCGGGAATGCCGCTGCTTGCTGTGGACAGGAATAGAACAAAACTAAGATAGCACCGCCCGCCGCCGCTCAGCAAATGTATATTTCTGTAGCATGAAGTCGTTGGTTTTGTTCCTTAACCCCCCTGAGGCCGCTTGTTATGCTTGTAGTGTGATCAAAGTAATCAAAAGACCTAAAAGGAGTGGGGCTATGTGAAGGCATCCTGGATGAAGCGGCAGCAGTACCTGGGCTATCTGTTTATCGGGCCAAATATGATTGGCGTGATTTTATTTTTCATCATACCTGCCGTCTATTCTTTCTATCTCATGTTTACAGACTATAAGTTTATGAGTCCCCATACCAAATTCATCGGGCTGGCCAACATTCAGCGGATGCTGGGGGATGAGGTATTCTATATCGCCATCAAGAACACACTGCTGTTCCTGGTCTCCGTCCCGGTATCAATCGGCCTCGCGTTCATCGTTGCCGTTGTGCTGAACCGATCCGTGTATTTGAAAAAGCTGCTCCGCGCCCTGTACTTCATGCCTTATATTACAAGCGGCGTCGCTGTAGCCTTTGTCTGGATGCTGCTGTTTCATCCGAACAACGGGCCGATTAACGGTATTCTCCGCTCGGTCGGCATCGCGAATCCACCCGGCTGGCTGTCCACCATGGAAACCTCCATGTATGCGATTGACATCATCTGGATCTGGTTCATGCTCGGCTATAACATGATTATCTATCTGGCCGCCCTGCAGGAGGTGTCCGGCGAGCTGCTGGAAGCCGCCAAAATCGACGGCGCCCGCACCTGGCAGACCGTCCGCAGTATCCTGTGGCCGCTGGTTAGTCCGACCACCTTCCTGCTGCTGATTACCGGACTGATTATGTCGATCAAGCAGTTCGGGATCATTCAGGCGATCACGCAGGGCGGACCGGGGAACAGCACCACCGTGTTATCTTTGTTCATCTATCAGAATGCCTTCCGCTATTACGAAATGGGCTATGCTTCAGCGGTCTCCTGGGCCCTGTTCCTGATCATTCTGATTGTCACCGTGATTCAATGGCTGGGCCAGAAACGCTGGGTTCACTACTAAGGAGCTGAGAACATGAATAAAGCCGTAGTTACCAAAAGCATTGCCACCCTCATCATGCTGTTCTTCAGCATCGTCATGATTGTACCCTTCATCTGGATGATCAGCACTTCATTTAAGACACCAGCAGAGGTCTTTCAATATCCGGTCCAGTGGATTCCAAGCCATTTCAACTGGAACCATCATGTTAAGGTCTGGACCGGTCAGGGCAGCTTCGTGCCTTACTATCTGAATTCCCTTAAGGTGGCTATTCTGAGCACTATAGGTGCCGTTTCCTTATCCGCCTTAGCTGCTTATGGGTTTGCCAGAATTGAGTTCAAAGGGCGGAACACCATGTTCATGGTCTATCTGTCCATGATGATGGTTCCCCCGCAGGTGCTGTTCGTGCCCAAATTCATCATGTTCGACTGGGCCGGCATCTACAACACCCATTGGGCGCTGATCCTGCCGGGAATGTTCACCATCTTCGGCGTGTTCATGATGCGGCAGTTCTTCCTCTCAGTGCCTCATGAAATTTCGGAGGCCGCCTTCATCGACGGCGCAGGGCATTTCCGTATCTTCTCGCGCATTATCCTGCCGATGGCTAAGCCGTCGCTGGCCACGCTGGCCATCATCGACTTCTCCTGGCACTGGAATGATTATGAGAATGCGCTCGTCTTCCTGATTGACCATGATCTGTTCACCGTTCCGCTCGGGCTGCAGAATTTCATCCTGGAGAACAATGTCGACTACAACGGCATGATGGCCGCTGCAACAGCCGGAATCATTCCCATGATCCTCGTCTTCCTGCTCGGCCAGAAATACATTATTGAAGGTGTGGCCAGCTCAGCGGTCAAGGGCTGACTCCGCCTATAAATAAAGGAGCTATGCCACAGATAATACGGTGGCATAGCTCCTTTTAAGTTGTTCTTCAGTTACGACAACCCTGCTTTGGTCAAGCCATATGCCGCATCAGATGAACCCGGTACGGTGGCAAAGCCCACGTTCACCCGGTTCCAGGCATTGATGGCCATAACCGAGAAGGACAGATCGGAGATTTCCTGCTCGGACAGCTGTCCACGGACACGGTCATACAGCTCATCAGGCACGCCATGCTCCGGCAGCTTGGTCAGTACCTCCGTCCAGGCGAGTGCAGCCCGTTCACGCGGAGAGAACAGTGTTGATTCCCGCCAGATAGAGATGTGATAGAGACGCAGTTCACTCTCGCCGTTAATCTTGGCCTGCTTCACATGCATGTCCAGGCAGAAGCCGCAGCCGTTCATCTGTGAAGCCCGGATGGACACCAGATCTTCAATTTTCTCCTCAATAGAGCTGTTCTTCAGCGCCATGCTGAAATCGAGAAATTTCTTGAAAAGCTCCGGGGACTGCTGCATATAATTCACACGTTGTGCCATAACTATACTCCTCCTATTGGGCTGGTTGTAGTTAAGGTCCGGCCCGGCCCGTGTCTTCCTCCCGGTTGTTCCAGCCTTGTTCCGCCCTTCGGACATATAACGAGACAGCTATTCGTTCTGTGACAATGCAGCAGCAGATTTTTTGTCCGGTGCAGTTTTCGAACGTACCTGCCCTGAATAATAGGCACCTTCACGCATCCCCGCTCTCTCCTGTCACACATCTCCTCTTTATTTTGTCTACATTATAGCGGAGTTAGATTGACTATATATAAGGATTGGAAGTGGCGTTATGCAGGAGCTGTATGCCCAGTATAAGAACCTATTGTTTAAGCTTGCCTACCAGTTAACCGGATCAGCCGCCGATGCCGAGGATGCGGTTCAGGACGTATTCCTGAAGGTGTATGATGTGCCGCCGGAGCGGCTGGCCGAACCGAAAGCCTATCTGTGTAAAATGGTCACGAACCGCTGCCGCGATCTGCACAAATCTGCGCGCAGACAGCGGGAGGAATATTTCGGCGAATGGCTGCCCGAGCCTCTTGCCGGTACAGACGGGGATTCCATGGACTCCGTAATTCAGGATGATCTCTTATCCTATGCCATGCTTGTCCTGCTGGAGCGGCTGTCCCCTGCCGAGCGGGCCGTGTTTGTGCTGCGTGAAGCGCTGGGCTTTGAATATCAGGAGATTGCCGGACTGGTCGACAAAAGCGAACCGAACTGCCGCAAGCTCTTCAGCCGGGCCAGCGCCAAGATGGGTCTCGTCCCCGGAGAGCCTGTCCAGCCGGAGGCAGCTACAGAGGAATGGGTGCACGGGTTCCTGGCCGCCCTGAAGCAGGGCAACCTGAATCAGCTGCTGGAGATGCTTGATCCGGCAGCCGAGTTGATCGCCGACGGAGGAGGCAAAGTACGCGCTGCTGCCGAACCGGTAGTCACCCGCGAGCTTATCGCCCGCTTCCTGTTGGGACCTTTCCGCGGGGCAGCTACAATTAACGGTGAAGTGGCTATTGAAACCAGCCGGATTAACGGACAGCCCGGCCTGATCCTCCGCTCGGATGAAGGTATTCATACCATAGGACTTCTGCATATCCGGGACAATCTGATCCGGAATTTATATATTGTCCGCAATCCGGACAAGCTGCAGTATGCCGGGAGTTAGGGCGGGTAACGGGTTTCCGGAAGTGTTGTTCATGTCACGGACTGTACGGTGCCTTCACGACCACCCAGCCGTCAATCCTATGCTGTCTTTCATTACATCCCCTCCGGTGTGGTAATCGGCTCTATGACCGGAACCGCCATCCCGCATAGACGGGATTTGTCAGGACCGCTCATACCAGTACCCCGGAATGCCCCGCTCCAGCCGCATTAGCGCCTCCAGATAATAATAATCGCCCCAGATCGTGTAATCATCCGGCGAATCTCCGGCCCTGACTGAATACGAGCCATGCTTCAGCAGGCCTTCCGCTTCCCCGCTCCCATGGGTGGAATAGTGCTCCGCCAGCGCTCTCACTGCTGCCTCCGCCGCTTCCCGGAAGAACCGGTATTCCGGGTCTGCTTCGCCCAGCTGAGCGGCAATCTCCAGCAGTCCGCAGGCGGCAATCGCCGATGCGGAGCTGTCCCGCTTCGTGTCCGGTCCCACAGGAGCATCGAAATCCCAATACGCCACCCCATCCTCCGGCAGCTGTGACACGAGATAACGGCCCAGCTGCTTCGCCGTTTCCAGCATTTCCGCGCTCTGGAGATAACGGCTGATTAAGGCGAAGCCGTAGATGCCCCACGCCTGCCCGCGCGTCCAGGTCGAGCCGTCACCATAGCCCTGATGCGTTCCACCGCGGATCGCGTCTCCGGTAGCCGGGTCGAAGTAGAAGGTGTGATAGCTTGAGCCATCGCCGCGCACCAGGAAGCGGCGGGCTTTGCGGGCATGCAGCTCAGCTACCCGCCGGTAAGAGGCCACGCCTGTATGCTCATGCGCCCAGAGCAGCAGCGGCAGATTGAGCAGACAGTCGATAATAATCCGGCCGCCATTAACGGAATCGCCCTCCGGCCCCCAGGCCTGAATTAAGCCGGCCGCTTCGCGCCAGCGCTTCATCAGCATATCCGCCGCCTCCAGTGTCAGCTGTGCCGCCCCGGTATCCTGCTCAATGATCCACTGGGCTTTGGAGGACAGGGAATAGAGGAAGCCTATATCATGATGATCAAAAATGATCCTATGGTCCATGCGGTGCCGGAAGCTACGGACGGCTCTTAGCGCCTGTTCGCGGTAGACCGGGTCCTCACTGTATTCAGAGCACAGCCAGAGAATGCCGGACCAGAAGCCCGCTGTCCACTCCGTATTGTCATTCAGCGTGTAATGCTCTCCATCGGTACTCACATGGGGGAACCGGTCCCCGAATCTCAGGATATTCCGTTTGGTTACGCCAAGTGCGTCTTCAATCGCTTTTTGCCACATATCAGACATTGCTCCTCTTCATAGATTGCCCTGCTGGATCAGCCGGCTGTTCTGCTTGTACTGGCCGGGAGTGATCCCTTCGTATTTCTTGAATACACGGATGAAGGAATTGCTGTTCAGGAAGCCGACCAGCTCGGATACCTCCTGCACGGTCAATTCATCCTGCTGCAGAATTTTCTTGGCTTCTTCTATCCGGTACTGGTTGATATAGTCTATAACATTGGTGCCGGTCTGCTCCTTGAAATACTTGGAGACATACGTAGGATGGAACCGGAACCGTTCGGATATATGGGTCAGCCCCAAATTAACATCAGCGTAATTCTCATGAATGAATTCCAGGAGCTGATCCTTCAGCTCGGTATTATGGGAACGCTTGCGTTCATGCACCATTTGGCAGACCGTCTCCAGAATCTGCAGCAGTCCGGCTTCAATCTCCTCAAAGGTCTCACAGGCAAACAGCTGGCGGACCAGTTCATTGCGCCCGGCCGGCTCCTTCAGGTCATCGGTTTTGAGCTGCTCCGTTGCCTTCAGCATGGTGCCGATCAGTTCGAACATCAGGCAGCGGGCCAGCTCTACAGACAAGGGCTCCCCGGCAAAATTGGTCATCAGAATTTCGTTCATGACCTCAGTAGAGCGGGCATAATTACCTGTAGCGATATAATTGACAAGCTGACGCTCCAGATCAAGCGGATAATAGAGCTCTTCCTTGGGCTGCCGGATCCTGTGCTGGTCAATAATCTGGCCGATGCCAAGAATCAGCCGGTACTCCAGTGCCTCCTCTGACTCCTGGAAGCAGGCCGAAATCTCAGCAATGGACTTGTGGACGCTGCTGACTCCGACCGAGAAATAGATGAGGAAGCGTGAATGGATGAAATGCTGCGCCTCCCCGGCGGCGTGGATCAGCTGCGGGACGGCCTCCCCTGCATCCCCCCGGATATTGACCAGGAAGGCGATCCGCCCGTCCATTTCAGCGGAATAGACGGGACCGGCCGAGCCCATCAGTTCCTCCAGCACATTGGACAGAATCAGGTGGACGAACTGGCGCTTCTTCTCCTTGTCCTCAGGTGCCCGGGTACGGAAAAGCCCTTCATAATTCTCGATGTGCACCAGCAATACAGCAAAGGAGTCGCTTTCAAAACAGATGCCAAGGCGGTCCAGCTCCGCAGTAAGCCCTGCTCCCGGCTGCACCCGCCCTTTCAGCAGCCTTGCCAGGAAGCTGCTGCGCACCGTCATTTGCTGCTCCTTCAGCCTGCTGGCGAACTGATCCTGTTCTTCCCAGGCCCGGGTCAACACCGTTTGCAGAATACCGAATTCATCATCCGGCTGCTCCAGCTTCCCTTTGACTTTATCGGAAATAATACTCATAATCCGGCCAAGCGGGCGGTAATTACGCCGGGTGAACCACCAGGCAGCCACACCGCCCAGCAGCAGGACAGCTGCCACGCCGGTGAATGTGATGTTGCGGATCACCATCAGCTTCTTGGCATAAATGCGCGTGGGAACGATAGAGACATATTGCCAGTCCTGCACGTTAGAGGAGATCTGGGAGACCGTCACCGATTCCCCGTTCCAGTCTGCTGTTCCCGTCCGTCTTCCGCTATTCTTATTCTGCAGCAAATAGCTGTGTATCGTGTAAGGGGTTTCAACTGTCCCGGTAGAGAATAACGTACGCCCGTCCCGGTCGAGTATGAACACGATGCTCTCTTGTTCCAGACGCACATTGTTGATCGCCTGCTGAAACCGTTCCGGGTCCAGGGTAACCACGAAGGTGGCCGGACTGTTACCTGACAGCTGGATCGGAAAAGGCTGCAGGTAGACCAGCGTCTCCTCAATGCGGCGGTCCTCGCTGAAGACCTTCATTTTGCGGAATAGGCTCTCGTCCGAATCCTGCATCAGCCGGGTCCACTCCTGCTCGCTCACCCCGGTTCCCTCATAATAAATCTCATACAACAGGTTCTTGGAGACAAGCGATGAGGAGGACAGTGCCACATCTGCTGATTTCACGTAGATGTACAATTCACGAATCAATCCATTCCCGATCCGGATCGATTTGAGGTTCTTAATCAGCTCCAGTCCCATCAGCCGCCACCTGGCATCCTGTTCGGACGCGTGATTAATGAAGCTGCTCAGCTGGGAATCGGCCATCAGCTGGCTGCTGATGCTGCTGATATCTCCAATCTGGCTATCGATCGTCTCCTGTACCTGGGACAGCAGGACCCTGTTGGAGCGGCTGACCTCCTCCTCCAGCAGACTGCGGGACTCCGCAAATACGGCCGCACCGATGGTGACCGGAATGAGCAGGATGACCAGATAAGAGAGGCTCCAGGACAGCAGGATGCTTTTCTTCTTCATGGCTCTCCTCCTCTTGTTCATGATGATGGTGTAATCCGGATAGGGCCCCGGGTTATTCCTTGATCGCGCCAATCATGACGCCTTTCACAAAATACTTCTGTAAAAATGGATAGATAAAGAGAATCGGCAGCGTAGCCACCATTACCGTTGCGTATTTCACACTTTCTCCGATCGCTTCCTTATCCCCCATTGCCGCTGCGGTAGTCATTGAATCCATGCTGTTCTGGATTAGAATTTCCCGCAATATCAGCTGAAGCGGGTACAGATTACGGTCGCGGATATACAGAATAGCGCTGAACCAGGAGTTCCAGTGGGACACTCCGTAGAATAGAATCATAACTGCAATTACCGGCATGGATAAGGGTACCACAATCCGCCAGAGAATTCGTACCTCTCCCGCACCATCAATTCTCGCTGATTCCAGCAGACTCTCGGAAATCTCCTGGAAGGCCGTACGCATAATGATCAGATTATAGCTGCTGACCAGTCCCGGTACAATCAGCGCCATCAGGTTGTTCCCCATGTGCAGCGTATTGTTAATCAGCAGATAGGTGGGAATAATCCCGCCGTTGAAGAACATGGTGAACACAATGGCCAGCATGATCGGATTGCGGAGCATGAAGCTTTTGCGGGACAGGGTATATGCACCCAGAATGGTGAACAGCAGATTGAGCGCCGTACCCAGCACCACGATCACAACCGTATTCCTGTAGCCGGAGAGAATGCTCGGATTGCTCAGCACCAGCTTGTAGCTGTCCAGATTGAACCCGTCCGGAAGAAGCAGCAGCCCGCTATGGGCCATCAGCCGGTTAGAGTCGCTTAACGATGCATTCAGCACATGCCACAGCGGATACAGGGTGATAATGATGAGAAGGAGCATGATCAGCGTATTGGCACTGTCAAACAGCCGTTCTCCTATGGTTCTTTTGATTTTCATGGGAATCCCTCACTTTGTCTTCCTGGTGAAGCGGCACTAGAACAGCTTGTTGTCAGATACCGCTTTGGACAGCCGGTTGGCGCCAATGAGCAGAATGAAGTTGACCACCGACTGGAACAGTCCGACGGCAGTAGTATAGCTGAACTCGGCACTCTCACTGATCCCTTTGCGGTAGACAAAGGTAGATATGACATCTGCCGTATCGTAGATATTCGGATTATAGAGCAGAATGACCTTCTCGAAGCCGATCTCCATCAGTCCGCCCACACGCAGAATCAGGAGAATAACAATCATCGGAATAATACCCGGCAGGGTGATATGCCATACCTGGCGCATCCGGCTGGCCCCGTCTACCTTAGAGGCGTCATAGAGTTCAGGATTAATACCGCTTAGCGCAGCCAGATAGATAATCGTCGAGAACCCCAGCTCCTGCCAGACCGAAGATGCAGTATAGATCGTACGGAAATTACCCGGATCACTCAGCAGTGCGCTGCTCTGCCCGCCAAAGAAAACAATTATGGAATTAAACAGCCCGTCGCGGGACGAGAAATCGACCACCATTCCGCAAATGACCACAATCGAGATAAAGTGGGGAATATAAGAGACGGTCTGCACCGTGCGCTTGAACATTTCATGCCTGAGCTCATTGAGCAGCAGCGCAAGCAGGATCGGAGCCGGGAATCCGAACAGCAGCTGATAGAAGCTTAAGACCAGCGTGTTTTTGAGAATCCGCCAGAAATAATAACTCTGGAAAAAATCGCGGAAATGCTGCAGCCCCACCCAATCACTGCCCCAAATTCCTTTGCCGACGGTATATTCCTTAAAAGCGACCACCGCACCATACATCGGCAAATACTTAAATACCAGAAAATACAATACAACCGGGAGTGCCATCCAGTAGATCGCTTTGTTCTTTTTATAATTCATCCATACCAGAGATAACTTCTGCGGCATAGTCTCCCTCCTTTCCTCTTCTTCATTGCAGGTCCGCGGGGGTAAAATTCTCATTCACCGCCCCGCGGACAGCTCCTCTGTCTTATCTGGCGTTATAGCGGTCTAAGGCTGCCTGCTGAATTTCAATCGCCCGCTTCACATTGAACTTGTCAATCTGGGCGGTGAACTTGCCGAAGTTCTCTATCGGTTCCGCACCGATGACGAATTTGATGAACATCTCATCACGGTAAGTAGTAATATCGCTCATGATTTTGCTGTACTCCGTGGACTCCTCTGTAGTCAGGCTGACCGGGGGAAGACCGACCTTGAGTGTGTTATCGCTGTATTTGGAAAAGAGCGCAACCGCGTCCTTCTGCTGCTGATACTGGTAATACTGCTCGTTGTACCGGTCATCATCCTCACCGACAAACGGATAATTGGCAATGAAATGCTTCGCCATCGCCTGAACCACCGACAGCCCGTCCGGATTCTTCAGAATCTCATCCGTGTAGGTCGGATATCCGTCCTTCATCGTGTACGTTACACCCTCTACGCCGAAGTTCTTCAGCATATGGCCTTCTTCACTGAAGAAGTAGTCCAGCGCCTTCACGGTTTCCTCCGGGTTCTTGTTGCTCTTGGTAATCGTCGCGCCGGCACCGCTCCACTCCCAGGACCGGCCGGTGAACATCGGCTCATCCCCCTTGTTCACTACAGGGTACTGCACCGCGGTAAGGTTGGCCGCCGGCTCCTTCTCCTGCAGTGCAGGCAGATAACGTCCAATGCCGCCGCCAATGAAGGCAAAGAAGGCGCCGGCCTGACCGCCCAGAATCTTGGCATCATAGGTTTTCTGATCATTCGTGGCGAAGTCAGGATCAATCAGGCCCTCCTGATACCAGCGGTGGAACGTGGTCAGGAATTCTTTGAATTCCGGCTCTGTCGGCCCGTAGGCTACCTTACCGTCCTTCAGGAAGATTGTATTCGTGATCCCGTAGGCTTCGAGGAAGGTAGGGGCCGCCGGGCCCATCGTAGTCAGCTTAGGCGGTGCACCGAACAGGAGCGGAGCGGTGACCCCTTTCTTTTCCTTGAACGCCTTCAATACCGTCTCCCATTCAGCGAGCGTCTCCGGCTGCTGGAGATTCAATTCGTCCAGCCAGTCCCGGCGGATGAATGTGCCTCCGAACGTCTTATATTTGCCCAGCCGCAGATGGGGAATCGCGTAGATGTCTCCGTTATCCGCTTTCAATTGTTTCGCGACCTCGGGATTCTCGTCCAGAATCTTCTTCAGGTTGGGCGCGTACCGGTCAATCAGGTCGTTCAGCTTAATGATCGTGCCGTCCGTGTACAGCTTGGAATAATCCCCGTAGACGAACATCACATCCGGCAGCTCATTAGAAGCCAGCATGACATTGAACTGCTCCGTCTCCGCACCGACGGCGGGATGCTGGAATTCCGTCTTAATGTTGGTCTTCTTCTCCCACTCCTGAATCGCCGTAATCTCACTCATGTTCTTCAGCGTAATTGACACATTCGTATTCAGTGACGCCCAGATCGAAATTGGGGTAGGCTCATCCGCTGCCGCTCCTCCGGCATTCCCGTTCCCGTTCCCGCCCGAGCAGCCTGCCAGTCCGCCTATAGCCAGCAGCAAGCTGGTGCCGAGCATCATCCGTTGTCTCCAAGATCTCTTCATCCCTTCACATCTCCCCCATGTGTTCTTAATAGAAAGGCCATCGCCGGAGGCACCGGTCCTGCAGTCTTGCGGTTTTGCGGTCCTGCGGCCCTACCGAAGCTGCCTCCTGCTCCTCCAACTTAACGCCGTACGCCAGCCTTGACTATCTCCCATTCTTGCTGCGATATCGATATATTGATTACTGCCTGTCCATCACAGGAATTGCATACGGATGCTAAGAAATCGAGATTGATTTCGCCTGATATTCCAATCCGGGTTATTGCGAGTGATGATTACGCTTTCATATTATATCAAACTGCAGCGTTGTCGCGGCATTGCACATACTCTCTCCCTGCACCGGAGTGGCAAATGTACTCGGTTTTTCATGTACATTTGGTTCGTCTAGCCTATCGTTGGCACATTGTACTCGGTTTTTCGCATACATCAGGCTCGTCTACCCTATCATTGGCACATTGTACTCGGTTTTTCGCATACATTCGGCCCATCTACCCTATCGTTGGCACAATGTACTCGGTTTTTCGTGTACATTCGGCTCATCCCCGTACCGCCCACTTTCAGCGGAATTAGAGGGTTTCAGCGGGTACCAATAATTTCCTATATAAAGAAAAAAGACACCGGTTAAGTGTCTTAAAGTCTTTGACATCAATCTATGCAATTCGCCCAGCCTGCAAGCCATCCGTCAGGAACTCGCCAACACCGCCAGCACCGTTTCCAGCACCACATTCACGCCCATCTCGCACTCATCATTAGAAGTGAGCTCTTCCTCGCAGTGGCTTTTCCCCTTCACACTGGGTACAAAAATCATCGCCGACGGCAGGAATCCGGCCACGAACTGGGCATCATGCCCTGCTCCGCTGGCCATCTTCCGGCTGCTATAGCCCAGTTTCCGGGTAGCTTGCTCAACCAGGGCACAGACCTCCGTATCGAACCATACGGTATCGCGTCCCCACAGCTTCGTCTTCGACACACTACACTCCAGCAGTTCCTCAGGCAGACCGTTAATAATCGCCTCTACTTCACGGACAATATCCATATCCTTATGTCGGGCTTCCACGGTGAAGATCACCTTGTTCGGAATAACGGTATGAATATTAGGCAGCACGTTCATTCTCCCCATGGTATAGACCAGCTCGGAGTCCAGTACAGCCAGCTTCCGCCGCAGCTCCGTAATTATATCTGTAGCGGCAAAAAGCGCATCCCTACGCATATCCATCGGCGTGGTGCCCGCATGGTCCGATTCGCCTGTCACTTCAATCTCATAACAGGCCATCCCGACAACACAGTCGACCAGGCCGATCTTAAGATTTTCTTTCTCCAGCACAGGTCCCTGCTCGATATGCAGCTCCAGATAAGCCGTCGCTTCCTTGATCCGGTTCTCCGCATCGCCCGCATAGCCGCTGGCCTGCAGCGCTTCACCGAAGGTCGTACCCTCCGGGTCCTTCTTCTTCAGCATCTCCGCCTTGTCGAACTTGCCCGCCAAGACACCCGAAGCCATCATCGACGGCTCGAAGCGGGCACCTTCCTCGTTGGTGAAATTCATCACGGTTATTGGCAAGCGTGGCTTAATACCATGGTCAACCAGGGTTCTTACCACTTCCAAACCCGCGATTACACCGAGCACCCCATCGAATCTGCCGCCTTTCTTGACAGTATCCAGATGCGATCCGATCACTATGGGCGGACCTTCTTCACTGCCCGCAAGCGTAGCGTACATATTTCCCATATCATCGACTTTCACGGCCATTCCCAGCTCTTCTGCGCAGGAAGTGAAATAGCCTCGCACCCGCACATCCTGCTCCGACAGCGATAACCGGGTGACCCCGTTGTTGTCCGTCCGCCCGAAATCGGCGAATGACTCGATCGTATTCTTCAATCTCTCACCGTTCACGAATATCTGCTGCAGCTGCATGGCCCTATTCCTCCGTTTCGAACGCTCTTGGAATTATTGCTTTCTATATATGTTATACCATTCCGTATTATTTTCATTTTACAGACTGTAATAATATTTTTTGGTTTTGTTCACGTTATGTTATAACGCGATTAGGGAAGTCTGATAGAATATGAGCTGGTAGGAAGCATAATTTGAGAGGAGCTAAGCATATGAATACCCTTTTGCGCAGCGGCACAGCCGAAGCTGTGATCAGTTCACTCGGAGCTGAGCTGATCAGCTTCAGAAGAACAGATACGGAGACTGAATATATGTGGAGCGGGGATGCCGCCTATTGGACAGGCCGTTCACCAGTGCTGTTCCCGATTATCGGCGCAGCCATCCAAGGCGAGATCAAAGCGGACGGGCAGGCTTATAAGATTGCCAATCACGGCTTCGCCAGACGCAGTGAATTCACGCTGCAGGAGGCAAGTGATACCCAGGCGATCTTCCGGCTCTCGCATAGTGAGAGCACGTTGGCGGTCTACCCGTACAAATTCAACCTGTTCCTCACCTATATCCTGAGCGGAAGCACCCTTGAGATCAGCTACCGTGTGGAGAATTCAGATGAACAGGAAATTTTCTTCCAGCTCGGCACCCACCCTGCATTCAATTGCCCGATTGCCGGAGAGGGCAGCTTCGCGGATTATTATCTTGAATTTGAGCAAAAGGAAACGTTAGACCGCCTGTTCCTGAATTCCACCGGCCAGTTGATTAACGGCCAGACCGATCCGCTCTTGCAAGAAGAGAACATTCTGCCGCTAAACCATGAGATGTTTGAGCATGACGCACTCGTCTTCAAGAATGTAAGCTCGCAGTCTGTAGCGCTGAAGAGCAAGCTGTCTGCCAAAAGCGTAAGCGTAGCTTACCATAACTTCCCTGATCTCGGGATCTGGCAGCCGAAGAACGCACCGTTCCTGTGCATTGAGCCCTGGCATGGTGTAGCAGACAGTGAAGACTTCACCGGGGACATCCGTGATAAAGCGGGAGCCATCTCCCTGCCGCCGGGCGGCCAGTCTACAAGCTCGCTTACGATTACGTTCAACTAACCGGTTGTTGCTCCACCGTTTCTCGAAGAACAAGAAGGCCGCAGCCACCTAACGGTGGATGCGGCTTTTTGTGTCAAATTATAATCCATATCCTACGCTTGCGGCGGCAGGCCGTCCAATAAGTAAACTAAAGTAGTATATACAACCTTTTGCTGCCAATAGTAAGCTTAAGGTAGTTAATTCACTACACATAGAATGGGAGAAATGGATAAGGGAGTGGAGTATATGCAAGGATTGTCAGTGGCTATCTGCACGAGGAATCGGGTACAGGACCTGACACGGTGCATTCATTCTATAACTAAACAAGACATAGGCAGGACATACCCCATTGAGGTCATACTTATAGATGACGGCGAAATACCAGCCCGTGTACTTACTGAATTTGAAGCTTTACTTACCGGATACGGTTATCCTTTAACTTATTTCAAGAAGACGGACCGGGGATTGTGGCTGTCCCGGATCAAAGCCGTGGAGCTGTCCACTATGGACAAGATCCTCTTCCTGGATGATGACGTCGAAATCCCCGCCCATTACCTGTCTACCTTGATTCAAACCTACGATGATTATCCTAACTGCGCAGGAGTCGGCGGTATCGCCATCGGGATGCGGAACAGCTTCCTTGGAACCATCCGCTGCCTGCTGTCCTTCCAGCAATCCCTGTCGAGCGGTAAGCTCTCCTTAAGCGGTCAAGCCGGGTCCATGTACAACTGGCATAAAGCCCGGAAGATCTTCAAGACTGAATTCCAGCACGGCTGCAACATGTCCTTCAAAAAAGCGGCGATCCAGGACCTGAAGCCCGTTCCCTGGCTTACCAGCTACAGCGTCGGTGAAGATATTCTTATGTCCCGCATCGCCCGGAGCTCCGGCCCTCTGTATATCAATCCTGAGCTCAAGCTGCTGCATCATGAATCTCCGGCCTCCCGGGACAATCTCGAAGATGTCGCCTATACCCGGGTGCTGAATCATGTGCATTTGCTCAAGGATAAACGGTCGGGCCCCATCGGCTATCTCGCCCTGATGTGGACGACGCTCTACCTCATTCTCCGCGAGCAGCCCAAGAAGAATGTCGCCGCTATCAAGGGCTATAAGAAGGGGCTGAAGGAGATCTTCAACAGCCAGACCGCCGGGTAATCCGTCAAAACTCAGGAAGGGAGTGGAGTTATGAGTGTAAGCATTGTAGTTCCCATGTACAATTTAGAGCGTTATGTGGCTCCATTGCTGGATTCACTCCTGGACCAGAGCGAGAAGCGGTTCGAAGTGATTATGGTCGACGACGGCTCTACGGACCGTACGTACGAGGTGGCCGAAGCGATTCTGGCGCGGCATCCCATCCTGAGAGCCAAGCTGATCCGCACGGCCAATGCCGGAGTGAGCGCCGCCAGAAACACCGGGCTTGCAGCAGCCAGCGGCGACTATGTGCTGTTCCTGGACGGGGATGATTATATTGCCAGCGGACTGGTGCAGAGCATTGAAGCACATACCTGGAGCGCTGCTCCGGATATTCTCTGCTGGGGTTACAGTCTGGTCCGCGAAGACAAGTCCACGATTGTAAACTTCACTTCAGCGGCAAGCGACACTACGGGGAGCGAAGCGCTGAAGAATATTTTTGTGCATAAAAGCCTCAGAATCTGGACCGGCAGCATCGCCTTCAAACGGACCTTTCTGCTGGAGAACGGCATCCGTTACACCGAGCGCTGCGTGAACGGGGAAGATCAGGAATTCATCTACAAAGCGCTGTCGCGGGCCTCGCGGGCCATATCCATTCCGGATGTGCTGTCCTTCTATCTGCAGAGAACATCCTCCATCTCCAATACGTATAACGTGAACAAATTCGACATGGTCGATGCTTTCAAGCGGGTAGCTGATTATTTCAGAGCCCATCCCTTTGACGGGACATCTGAGATATCCGAACTACTGCTGAACCGGGAGCTGACCGAGAACTACTTTTACAACCTGAAGACCTGTCTGAACGGCACTGCGGGAATGGATGTCAGGCGCCTGCTTCAGGATATGGACACCCGTTATCCCGGACTTCCCCAGGAGATGCGGCCGATCATACGAGAGTACCAGGGGGACGACCGCCAGCTCGCGCTGCAGATCAGAGCCTTCTTAATCTCCCCGTCCTTGTACGGAGCGCTGATTGTTATCGACAGAAACTGGGTCCAATTCAAACAGAAGCTCAAAACCGTGATGGGCAGAAAGGAAATCAAAGTATGAAGAAGACGATGATGATCAACGCATATACAGAGTTCAATTTGGGCGATGATTTGTTCATTAAAGTGTTATGTGAGCGATACCCCGGTACCCGGTTTATGCTGATTGCCCCGCAGCAATATAAGCTCGTCTTCAAAGACCTCCGTAATCTCAAGGTGTATGCCTCGGACTCCGTGCTGCTGCGGGGGATCAACTATATTTTCCGCAAATTAAAGCTTCATCCGAACTTCGTGCAGAAGCTGCTGACGGATCAGGGCGACGGAACCGTGCATATCGGCGGGTCTATTTTTATGCAAGGTGAACAGTGGGAAGAATATGTGGCTGGTGCTGAAGCCCTTCGCAATAAAAGCAAGCCCTATTACCTGATGGGTGCGAACTTCGGCCCGTACAAGGATGAGGCCTACTACCAGCAATATAGGGATATCTTCCAGAATTATGCCGATGTCTCTTTCCGGGAGCAATATTCCTATGACCTGTTTAAGGATCTGGACAATGTGCGGCTTGCGCCGGATATTATTTTTCAGCTGAAATACAGCGGCGGTAGAGCTCCGGCTGTGGAGGGTAAGACCCTTGCCATTTCCGTGATCAAGCCCTCGTCCAAAGCTTTAGACGGTTTTGACAACCTCTATTATGAAAAAATGAAAGATGTTGCAATCTATTTCATTCAGCAGGGGTATGACGTGCATTTCATGTCCTTCTGTCAGCATGAAGGGGACCAGGAAGCGATCAGTCTGATCCTGAATCTGATTCCTGCGGAGCTTCAGGCCCACACCCACGCCCATCTCTACAAAACAGATATGGATGAGATTCTCGCCGTGCTGTCCGGTGCAAGCTGCATTGTCGCCTCCAGATTCCATGCGATGATCCTCGGCTGGGTGTTCGGCAAACCGGTGTTTCCCGTGGCTTACAGCAACAAGATGATCAACGTGATGCAGGATGCTTATTTCGGGGGGGCGTATACGGACTTTGCCCATCTGGCTGAGCTGACGCCCGAGCAGGTCTATGAGAGTATGGCTGGGGGTACGCTCGATGTAACGCTGCAGGCGAACCAGGCTGAGAAGCATTTCGAGCAATTGGATGCTTATCTGACACCCGAACCGCTGCTGGAAGGGAGAAGAAGCTATGAAAGCTAAACGGAGCATGCTGAACCTGGGCTTCGGGCTTACCAGCCAGGTGATTACCATTATCCTCGGTTTCTTCATCCCCCGCCTGATCATGGTTAACTACGGCTCGGAAGCGAACGGACTGATTGCCTCGATTGTGCAGATTATCAGTTATTTCGCCCTGCTTGAGGCAGGGGTTGGCGCGGCATCGCTGCAGGCACTCTATAAGCCGGTGGCCGGCAACGACCGGAGCCACATCAACTCCATTCTGGCCGCTACCTCCAGCTACTACAAAAAAACCGGGATCTACTATTTCATCTCAGTCGTGCTGCTGGCGGTTATCTATCCGCTGGTCATTCATTCAGAGATCAGCAGTATCAGCGTAGTGGCCATTATCCTGTTCTCCGGCCTCGGCGGAGCGATCAATTATTACTTTCAGGGCAAGTTCAGGGTCCTCCTGATTGCCGAGGGTAAAAGCTATATTGAGACCTCTATCGTCACTGTAGCGAACATTCTGAACAACGTGGTTCGTATCATCCTGCTGCTGCAGGGCGTGAACATCATCGCCGTCCAGGCCTCGTTCTTCGTGCTGACTCTGCTGCAGATTGTCGCGTTCTATATCTATGCGAAGCGGCATTACAAATGGATGGATCTCAGTATGACGCCTGATTTTGCCGCCATTGGACAAAAGAATTCCGTCATGGTGCATGAGATCTCCTATCTCATCTTCCGTAACACGGATGTGCTGATCCTGACGATCTTCACCAACCTGAAGATTGTCAGTATCTACGTGATGTACAATATGATCTTCACCATCGTCGACAACATCGTCCAGACCGTCAACGGCAGCGTCAAATCGGCGCTGGGGCAGAGCTATCATGAGGGCAAAGAGGCTTTTGTCAAATTCTATGATGCGTATGAGGTCTATTTCATGGGCCTGATCTTCTCCATTCTGACCGTGGTCTATATTCTGATTCTGCCGTTCATGCGGCTGTACACCGCCGGGGTCAACGATGTGAATTATATCAACTTCTGGCTGCCGATTCTGTTCGTGGTGATCAAGCTGCTGACCAATGCCCGCACGTCGTCGAACAACCTGATTACCATTGCCGGACATTTCCGCAACACACAATTCCGTTCGATTCTGGAGTCGGCGATCAACCTCGGAGCTTCGATTGTGTTCGTAATCTTCTTCGGAATCTACGGTGTGCTAATGGGAACTATTGTTGCTCTGCTCTACCGTTCGATCGATATTGTGGTCTACGCCAGCCGGGTGCTGCTGGAGCGCAGCCCATGGATCACCTTCCGCAGATGGCTTACGAACGTCGCCGTCTTCGCGGCAATCGTGTTCATTACGACCAAGCTGAATCTGAGCATCACCTCCTACACCGGCGTAATCCTCTGGGGCGCGCTGCTGGGTGTGATTATCCTGCCGATCTATTTCCTGGTGGGTTCTCTGATGGAACGCGAGGTCTTCCTCTATACCTGGAGCTACGCCAAGAAATTCAGAACGAAGCTCAAGCTTAAGCGGAAGGTTGCGGCCGGGCAGACGCTGTAATGCTGGAAATGGGGTAGTGCAGATTCCCATTCCAGCCGCATGCAAGCTGCCAGAACACCTCCCCCAGTTTTTTAAGTGGAAAAACGTAGCTTAATTTACCGTTTTTCGCACTCTGTACGCGAATAGTTGGAAAAAAGGCATTTACTTGCTGCCCTCCAGCCCTCTTCCCGCGAAATGTGCATTTTTAAGTGGAGTTTTTCCAACTAACTTTAGAATGATCCTCACAATCGGGAACATAAATGGAGAAAATCCAACTATTTAAATTACGCTGATGATTTTCACAACATTTAGCCTATGCTTCCGAAGCGAGTTTTATTGCGAAGCGAACCAGGAAGCATTGCTCCATAAAACTTTTAGGAGGACTGATTATGGATCACCGCGGGGACTTACATGAAGCAGGACTGCATCTGCTGCATCAGCTGAGTGACGATATTCATCATCCGCCCGCCGGGGGTCTGACCCGTGAGGAGCTGATCCGCCAGGCCAGGAATATCAGCAGCAGCGAGAGTGATGCCGGAATCAAAGAACATCTGGAGACGCTGAACGGTGTCCTGGATGCCTTTCTGGCAGGCCGGGCTTCGGATGACGCGCTCCAGTATTATGTCAGCACTCAATTTAATATTCAGATCGATGAAATTAACGGGTTCATGCAGGCGCTTTCCGCACTCAGCAGCAGCGTGCCTGATACGCAGGAGTCTACACTCAACCTGGACGCCGGTTCCGCAAGCCATCCGAAGGTCAGTGTAATTATTACTACTTATAATAGAAAAGATTTCCTGCAGCAGGCAGTGAACAGCATTCTGCGGCAGGATTATCCGCATACCGAAATTATCGTCATTGACGATTGCTCCAGCGACGGTACGCAGGAGATGATGAACGCCACCTTCGGAGCAGAGCCGCGCGTCATCTTCATGCAGAATGAGACCAACAGCGGACCCGGAAATAACCGCCGCAGAGCGCTGGCCGCACATGGCGACGGGGAATTCATCCTGTTCCTGGACGATGATGACTATCTTATTGACCGCAGCTATTTCACCAAAGCCGTGAAGGTTCACCGGCTGCATCCGGAGCTGTCTTTTGTCGCCGCAAACGTATTCCTGGAGTATTCCCAGTCGCAGAAGCTCACTATCTCCAGTCTGGAGCTGAGTCCCGTCACGGACAAACACGACTATTTCATGAACTTCGAGCGGAAGAACTATCCCAAGCCGGCATCAACTTTAACCGCCATATTCAAGCGTGAGGCACTGATGAGCATGGATATTCTGAATATGAGTATGGTCAACGATGCTTCCATATACCTGCGGGCGCTGCTGATCGGCGATGCCGGGTTTATTGATACGCTGGCGGGCGTGTACCGGATTCACGGCAACAATATCACCTTCAATCTCAGCCAGTCGTTCCTGATCGAGAATCTGGAGGAGAAGCGCAACATCCGCAATATGGCCGTCGAGCGCTTCGGCTACAGCAAGGCGGAAATGAATGAGTGGTTCAACCATAACGTCTATGATACGATCTCTTACTACCTGATGAACTCCGCCAAAAGCCACAGCGACTTCAAGTTCATGTACAGCTGGGCGAGCAATCACTCTCCTCAGGCCTACAATCAATTGAAGCGCCAGTTCCGCACCAAGCTGATGAAAAAACAGCTGCTCCGCGTTTCCTTCGTACGGGCGCTGATGAACCGGTGACGGGACAGACCGGCTAGATGGAAGGTGTAACTCTCCACACAAAAAGCAGCTTCCCCTTATAAGGAAGCTGCTTTTTGTTCTGCCCGCCTTAGCCTTCCTGCAGCAGCGTATCCAGCAGCCGGAAGGCTTCTTCCAGCGCAGGCTTGGACACTCCGCTGTAAAGATCCCCGATGTTCAGCTCATACGAGCATGAAGCTTCCCCTGTTTCTTTCAACCGCGGGGTCAGCCCGATTCCCGTCTCTGTGTACACCTGAATCAATACCGGAGCAACCTGCTCCCTGGATAACGCGAAATGTACATGGAACATATTCGAGACCGGCACCTCCGGCAGCGTAGACACCTTATGGCAGCTGTTGAATAAGGCAGCCAGCTCCTTGGCCTGCTCATAATACCCGGCCATCCGGCCGATCCGCTGCCCGTAATAATACTTAGCTGTCAGGATATACGGATAGAGACTGATCAGGTCACCGCCATGGCGCCGTTTCCAGATCTTCGACGCCTCCGTGAATTCCCGGCTTCCGGCCAGGATCGCTCCGGCAATTCCGCCGATGCCTTTGTAGAAGGAAATATATACGCTGTCGAACAACCCGCAGACCTCGGCAGCTGTCTTGCCGTAGTATGGCAGCACTTCGAACAGCCGCGCCCCATCCAAATGAAGTATGATTCCCTGCTCCCGGCAATAGGCCGAAATAGCTTCCAGCTCAGCATATTCCGGCAGCTGCCCGCCGATCTCCCGCTGGGGAAGCTCAAGCAGCAGACAAGCAATACCCGGCCCCATATTCTTCACATCATCCATTGTGATCAGGTGGTCTTTATCTGCCAGCAGCAGCGGCTCCAGATGATGCAGCTCCTTCAGCCCGTCCTGCTCATGAATCTCCAGGTGGCAGAGCGGGTGGTAGGCCACTCTTCTGCTGCCCTTGCGGTCACTCCAGATCCGCAGGGCGATCTGTTGGGCCATCGTGCCGCTGGGGAAGAATACACTGCTTTCCTTGCCGAGCACCCCGGCCATCTCCGCCTGGAAATCCTCTATTACTGCGCCTGACCCATACAAGTCGGCAGCGAGATGCTCCTCCACTCCGGCCAGCGCTTCTTTCAGCACGGATATCCCTCTTTTTCCATGGCCTGCCAGCTGCACTTCTGTCCCGTTATAAGCTTCCAGTAAAGCATTCTGCTCATTCATTCCGCTAATCCGCTCCCTTTAAATATGCTCGATCTGTACGAATACTTGAAATTATATCATTTTCCGCTAAAATACCCGATTTATTTGAAAGTTCACATGATATTCCCCTGATCCAAGGTGAAATAAGTTGACCGCTGTGCTACAATATTGGAATTGCAAAGGCAATCGCTTAGGGAGGTTTATAAAAACACCATGCTTATTATTGGTATCGCCGGCGGGACCGGTTCCGGCAAAACGACGGTAGCGCGCTCCGTTATTGACCGTCTTGGATCTGACAAAGTGACGTTCATATCTCAGGATAACTACTATAAAGACCATTCTTACCTCAGCATGGCTGAACGCGGTGCGATTAATTACGATCACCCGCTGGCCTTTGATACGGAACTGCTGATAGAGCATTTAGATTGTCTGAAAGCCGGACAAGCCGCATTTGCCCCAGTGTATGATTTCACCGTGCATGCCCGCTCTACCGAGAAGACCGTTCGGCTTGCACCGAACAATATCGTCATCCTTGAAGGGCTTCATGTCCTCTCCGACGAGAAGCTGCGCGAGCAGCTGAACATTAAGGTATTCGTGGATACCGACCCCGATGTGCGTATCCTTCGCCGGGTACTGCGCGATATCGAGGAACGCGGCCGGACGATCCGTTCGATCCACACCCAATATCTGACCACGGTTAAGCCGATGCACGAAGCTTTTATTGAGCCGTCCAAGAAATACGCTGACCTGATTATTCCGGAAGGCGGACAGAATGAAGTAGGGATTCAGCTGCTGTCCGTATTGACCGAGAAATATCTGTCCGGCGATCATCAGTGGACGTAAGCAGAGCAGCAATCTGCCTATACCTTAGTTGAATGAGAGCTGTCCGGCCGTGCCGGGCGGCTTTTTGCTGTGGCTGGGCGGCTGGACGCAGTGGCTATCCGGAGTCACCAACGATTCTTGCATGCGAAGAATACATAACATCACTTCCGGCAGACTTATGAAATATAGAGCCAACAGGCTCAGATGCAAACCTCAAACCCTTTATCTATGTTATATTACATTACATAATTTTCATGCACGCAATGAAATTTCTGCATTTTCAGCAACACATTCCTTTATCTTGTTATATTTATTTACTGGTAGCGCTTTATTAACGAAATAACTGTTGATTATTTCCGTTCCATCCACTATGATTAGTGCAACAGGGCGGCCTAAAAGTTAAAGCGGTTAAACTTATTATTATTTATCTCTATTAAAGAGGCGAATTTCTACTTTCATTTATCATTAAAGTTAAAGCGCTTATACTTTTAAGAAAGAAAGGCTGGTGTGTTCGTGATTAAGAGTGAGAGCCGGCGGCAGACGTTCTACATGTATCTGTTCATTTCCCCATGGCTGATTGGCTTCCTTATCTTCGCCCTCTATCCTATCTTGTCGTCGCTGTACTACAGTTTCACCGATTATGACATTATTCATCCGCCCAAGTTCATCGGTCTCGCCAATTACACGGAAATGTTCCATAACGAGCTGTTTTGGCGGTCCGTAACAGTCACGCTAAGATATACCTTCATCAGCGTGCCGGTGCAATTGCTGCTCGGTCTCGGGTTCGCTCTGCTGCTGCATCAGACCATCCCCTGGCGTGGTTTCTTCCGGACAGCGATGTATTTCCCGAGCATGGTCTCCGGCGTTGCGATGTCGCTCCTCTGGTACTGGATCTTCAACCCGCAGATCGGCATCTTCAACTATATGCTCTCCTGGTTCGGCATCCACGGCCCGGCCTGGCTGATGAATCCCGATACGGCGCTCTACGCCCTGATTATCATGTCCTTCTGGACAGCGGGCTCCGGCATGATCCTCTTCCTCGCCGGTCTGCAGGGGGTCCCGGCCAGCCTGATTGAAGCCGCTAACCTGGACGGGGCAGGACGCTTCCGCATTTTCATGAATATCACTCTGCCGATGATCTCACCAGTCCTGTTGTTCCAGCTGATTATGGGTCTGATCGACTCCTTCCAGGTGTTCACGCAAGCCTTCGTCATGACCCAAGGGGGGCCTAACTACTCCACCTGGTTCTACGTCTACAATCTGTATACCAGTGCCTTCAAGGAATACCGGGCCGGTTACTCTTCCGCGCTCGCCTGGGTCCTGCTGATTGTCGTCATGCTGTTCACGGCCATTATTATGAAGCTGTCGGGCCGTTACGTCCACTATGAAGGAGGCAGCCGCCGATGAGTACCGTTAAGGCCGCGAGCCCGCTTAGCCCGCCTTCCCGGCCGCGCCGGAGAGCTGATCCCGTGAAGATCGCCAGCTTCATCACACTGATAATCACCACATTCCTCATGCTGCTGCCGCTGTTCTTCATGGTCTCCACCTCGCTGAAATCGAAACGGGAAATGCTGAAGTTCCCGCCGACCTTCCTGCCGGAGAGCTGGGCCTGGAGCAACTATACCGAAATCTTCGAGACTCTACAGTTCGGCACACTGTACAAGAACAGCCTGATTATCGCCGGCCTCTCCGTCTTCGGCACCCTGCTCTCTTCGGCGCTGGTCGCTTACGGGTTCGCCAGATACCGGGGACGCGGCAACAACTTCTGGTTCATCCTGCTGCTGAGCACCATGATGCTGCCTTATCCGGCGATTATGATTCCGCAGTTCGTGCTGTTCTCCAAAATGCAGTGGATCGACACCTTCCTGCCGCTGATCGTCCCCGCCTTCTTCGGCTCGGCGTATAACATCTTCCTGCTGCGGCAGTTCTTCTCTACATTGCCCGAGGAATTGTTCGACGCCGGACGGATTGACGGCTGCGGCGAGCTGCGGATGTGGCGGACCATCGCGCTTCCGCTGTCTGCACCGGCGCTGGCGACCGTGGCGATCTTTGCTTTTATCTACAGCTGGAATGATCTGCTGACTCCTGTGCTCTACTTAAGCTCGTCGGACAAATTCACGCTTCCGGTCGGCATGGCCTCGCTCACCTCATCGCGCTTCCGCATTCCGCCGTGGCATCTGCTGATGGTCGCCTCTGTCCTGGCTATGGTTCCGATTGTCACTCTGTTCGCTATCGCCCAGAAGCAGTTTGTGGAGGGCATTGTGCTGACAGGCATTAAGTAATCCGGGTCCACAATACTTGAAATCATGGAGGGAATGGACAATGAACAAGATCATGAAGAGCAAGAGGTCGGCCGTCCTGCTTACAACAGCCCTGACAGCAATGGTAGCTATATCGGGCTGCGGCGGCGGCAAATCAGCAGGGAATGTCACAGCAGGGGACAGCGGAGCCGGGAACTCCGGCGGGTCTAGTGAACAGGTGACCATATCCCATTATACGATTGACTCGGAGGACCGCACGTTCATTGAGAAGCTGATTCCTGACTTCGAGAAAGAGCACCCGAATATCAAGGTCAAGGTAGAGAAAGCACCTTATGAGCAATTCGACAGCAAGCTGCAGACACTGATTGCCGGCGGTAATTCTCCGGATGTTACGAGCCACTACGGATACGGCGGTTTCGCCGAGTATTACAACAAGGGCATGCTGCTTGATCTGACCGACCTTATTCAGGAAGACGGCTTCAAGGCGGAGGACTACAATATCCCTGAGAATCTGATGAAAATCTACACGGTGAACGACCGCACCTACGGTATACCGGTCAATATGTATGTCACCCTGATGCTCTACAACAAGGATATGTTCGATGCGGCAGGTGTCGCCTATCCGCCAAGCGATTATGAAGATAAGAGCTGGACGTTTGAGCGGATGGTTGAGGATGCCAAGAAGATGACCCTCGTCTCCGAGGATATCGCCAAAACGCAATACGGCGTAGACTTCACCTGGGCGGAACGGGATATGCGGCCGCTGTACTTCGGGGCAGAGCCTTACTCCGCGGATACCTGGACCAACGGCGGTGTTCCTTCCGAGACACATTTCGACTCCCCTGAGGTCATTGCCGCTTACCAGAAGCTGTTCGACCTTGTCTTCAAGGATAAGGTGTCCCCCACTTCCGAGTGGAGTAAAAGCGTAGCCGGACAGAACGGTGACCCGTTCGTTGCAGGCAAGATCGGGATGTCGATCGGCGGTTCCTGGAACCTCGCTGGAGCTAACGATTTTCCGTTCAAAATCGGCGTAGCCGCAGTGCCGTGGGGCGGCAATGAGCAGGTGCGCAGCACACTGTTCGTCGATCCGCTGCTGATTCTGAAGGATTCGAAGCACCCGAAGGAAGCTTTTGAATGGATCAAATACCTGATGACCACCGAAGTCCAGGAGAAGTCCATTGAGCTCAGCGGCGGCAATCCGCCGGTCAACACCGAAGCGGCTGAAGTGTATTACAAGCATTTTGACGGAATTGATCCGGGGGATGTTAAGAAGGTCTACGAGGGCGCGGTCAAATACGGCTATGAATCCTATAACCATCTGATCACCAATTACTCGCAGATTAATGACATGTTCATTAATGAGCTGCAGCCTGTCGAGACCGGACACAAGACGCTGGAAGAGGTGATGCCGGTGATTCAGAAGAAAGTAACGGAGATTATCAAAAGATAAGGCGGCTTCAGCCGCTGTGGCAATTATACGTTTAGCGGAACACCGGCGCTCCCTGTATACTGAAGATAGATACTAGCACCGGAAAATCCGCCGCAAGGAGCGTTTGAGATGAAAGTAAGTATATTTGATGTAGCCAAAAAATCAGGGCTGTCCGTGGTCACCGTATCGCGGGTATTGAACGGCGCCGGGTCTGTTCGGGAGAATAACCGCCAGAAGGTGCTTGATGCGATCAAAGAGCTGGATTACCGCCCTAATGCAGCTGCACGCAGTCTGGCCAGCGGCAAGACCGGCATCATCGGCCTGATTGTAACGACACTTCAGGATTCCTTCTTCGATGCGGTGGTCAAAGAGCTGAATGAGACACTGGCCCTGCATGGTTATTTCCTGGCCATCTCCATCTCTACGGGCATCGGCTCGGACGAGAACCACTATCTGATTCAGGAAGACCGCGTAGACGGGCTCATCCTGCTCTCGCCGATGAAAGAAGACAATTATATCATTGAGCTGAAACGGCGGGGTATCCCTTATGTACTGATTGACAATCAGCTGCCGGAGAACGATACCTACTCGATTACCATCGATAACTTCAAAGGCGGATATGCCGCGGCCAGCCACCTGCTGGAGCTGGGGCATACCTCCATCGCCCATATCTGCGGGCAGGAAATGTTCCGCAGCACGCGGGAACGGCGCGCCGGCTTCCAGCAGGCACTGCAGGACCGGGGGATTACCCCGTTCGAAATCGTCTCCGGCGAATTCGAGATCGAGATGGGTTACAGCACGGCGAGTCGCTGGCTGCAAGCAGGCACACTCCCCGCGGCTGTATTCGCCGGAGATGACAATATCGCTCTCGGCGTCATCAACGCCCTGATGGAAGCGGGGGTGCGGGTGCCTGAGGAAGTCGCAGTGGTCGGCTATGACGACCACTATATTGCTTCCCAGCTCCGGCCGCATCTGACCACCCTGCGCCAGCCGGCGGACAAGATCGGTGTGGCGGCAGCCGATATGCTGCTGCGCAGACTAAGCGGCGAGATGAAGCGCGGCTCGAACATCCGGATCGACCCGGAGCTGATCGTACGGGAATCTACGCTGAAATCCTGATGATGGGAGGCTATCAAAACTAAGCATATGCTTCCGAAGCGAGTTTTGCGAAGTGAACACCGAAGAAGGTTAGGCTATCAAAACTTTAGGAGTGACGACCATTGGCTTACTACTTGGGGATCGATGGGGGAGGCAGCAAAACCTACGCCCTCCTAAGCGATGAACATGGCCATATCCTCGGCAAAGGCAGGAGCGGCAACGGCAATCACCAGACCGGAGCGCAGCAGGCGGCGGTAAGTATCCGCGAAGCAGCCTTGGCCGCTCTGGCTGAAGCCGGACTCCGGCTGGATCAGATCCGGCATACCTATCTGGGGCTTGCCGGGGCCGACCGCAAGACCGATTATGAGATCCTTCATCCGATGATACGCGGAATCGGATTCACAGAATATACGATCAGCGGTGACCCGATGATCGGCCTGCGGGCGGGTACGGACCGCCCTTACGGGGTAGCCCTGATCTGCGGCACCGGCACCAACGCAGCCGGCCGCAACCCGCAGGGCCAGCACTTCCAGTGCGGCGGCTTCGATTATATGTACGGCGATTTCGGCGGCGGCGGAGCGCTGAATATCGAGGTCTTCCGTACGGTCATCCGCGCCTGGGACGGCCGGGAGGCCGCAACCCTCATGACCGGGCCGCTCTTGAAGCTGCTCGGCTATGAACGGGTAGACGACATGTACGATGATTTCCTGGATCACGGTAAGCATGTGCCGCTGGATGCCGCCCGCCTGCTCTTCCCGGCGGCGGCCGCAGGCGATGCTGCGGCGCTCGCCATCCTGCACCGTCAGGGCGTGGAACTGGGCAAGGCGGCAGCCGCCGTTATCCATAGATTAGGCATGGAGAACGATGGTTTTGATGTAGTGCTGGCCGGAAGCCTGCTGACCCGGGGCGACCGCGGCTGGATCCGCGGCCCGATCGAACGGGCTGTGCGGGAAGCCGCACCGGCCGCAGCTGTAGTTACTTTGTCTACGGAGCCAGTCGTCGGCGCCCTCTGGTCTGCGCTGGAGAGTGACGGCATCACGATAAGCGATGAACTCTATAAGAAAATGCGCCCTTTTGAAGAGTTTGAATATATCCCTATCACAACAAGACAGGAGTGATTCATCTTGGCAGCTAACCAAGGTCTTAAGATCGCCGTTATCGGCGGGGGTTCATCCTATACCCCGGAACTGGTAGAAGGCTTCATTCTGCATTATAAGGAGCTTCCGGTCCGCGAGCTATGGCTTGTGGATATTGAAGCCGGCCTGCATAAACTGAACATCGTGGGCGCTCTGGCCAAGCGGATGGTCGAGAAATCCGGCCTCCCTATAGAGGTCCGCCTCACCACCGACCGCCGCGAGGCTATTGCTGGTGCAGACTTCGTCAGCACCCAGATCCGCGTCGGGATGCTGGATGCCCGCGCCCGCGACGAGTCGATTTCGCTGAAATACGGGGTGATTGGCCAGGAAACGACCGGCCCCGGCGGAATGCTGAAAGCGCTGCGCACGATCCCCGTCATCCTCGGCATCTGCCGCGATATCGAGGAGCTGGCACCGGACGCGTGGCTGCTCAACTTCACCAATCCGGCAGGTATGGTGACCGAAGCGGTACTGAGGTATTCGAAGGTGAAGAGCATCGGCCTCTGCAATGCCCCGATTGGGTTGATTAAGCAGGTATCGTCCAAATATAACGCCGCCCCAGACCGGATCTATGCTGAGTTCGTCGGCCTCAACCACCTGCACTGGATCACCCGCATTGATGTGGAGGGTGAAGACAAGCTGGGTGAGATGCTGGAAGACACCGCCGGCTACAGCGCGAAGAATGTTCCGGCGCGCGAATGGAATCCCGAGTTCCTGCAATCGCTGCGTGCCCTGCCATCCTACTATTTGAAATATTTCTATATGACCGATGCGATGCTTGAAGAGCAGCAGGCCTCGGCCTCAAAAGGCGAGAACCGTGCAGAAGTCGTCAAGCGTGTGGAAGAAGAGCTGTTTGAAATCTACGGCAACCCGGAGCTTAGCGAGAAGCCGAAGCAGCTGGAGCAGCGCGGCGGAGCTTTCTATTCAGAGGCTGCCGTCAACCTGATGCGCTCGCTGTATAACGGTACCAATGACATTCAGACGCTGAATGTTGCGAACCGCGGCATCCTGGACTTCCTGCCGGATGATGCCAGCATCGAGGTCAACTGCGTTGTCACCAAGACTGGCCCTCTGCCTCTGCCGCTGACCAAGATTCCGCCGATGGCCAAAGGGCTGATCCATGCGGTCAAGACCTATGAACAGCTCGCCATTGACGCTGCCGTCACCGGAGACCGCAGCCTGGCCATTCAGGCCTTGGCGCATCATCCGCTTGTCCCTTCTGTCGAAGTGGCTATCGCTATGCTGGATGAGATGCTTGAAGCGAATAAGGAGTATTTGCCGGCATTCTTCGGGCATGAGGTCCCCGCTGCTTCTGTCTTATAAAAGTATCAAGTCATATAAAAAGCCCGTGCTGACCGCAAATGAGCCCTTGCGGCTGGAACGGGCTTTTGCATTATTTTACAATGATATAGCGGTAGCTTTATCAGTTTATTGAAGATAAGCTCTAATCTTCCCGACCATCTCCTGAACCTCTTCATCCGTCAAATAGGTCTGGCCCGGATTCATCTGGAACGTGGAGCCAAAGTCCGCCTGCCCGTCATACTTCGGAACGATGTGCATATGAAGATGATGCAGCTTGTCGCCGTAAGCGCCATAGTTTATTTTATCCGGCCCAAAGGCCTTGTCCACCACTTCAGCTACCTGTGCGACATCCTTCATGAATGCGGACAATTCGTCTGCGGTTAGCTGGAACAGCTCTTTTACATGATCGCGGTAGGCCACATTGCATCTTCCCTTATACGTCTGCTCCTTGAACAGAAAAACTGTCGAAACCCCCAGCTCGCAGATTTCAATCATCAGGTTGTCCCGCCGTTCATCCTCCATACAGTACATACACTCCTGATTCTTCTCCATGCCTTCAGATCCTTTCGCCTCTGGATACACTGCTTTATCTTAGTACACGCTCTATACTGCTCCACAAATCCGCTGCCGACTATTAAAACGGTTACACTCTATCAAATTCGAAGCTCCTGGTTACGCCCGGTGCTGCTTGCGGTGCTGCTTGCGGTACTGCAGCGGAGAGCGCCCCGTAATTCCCTTGAACATCCGCCCGAAATGAGCGATGCTGTCGAAGCCTGCCGCTTCTGCGACCCGGGTGATCGGCCAATCTGTATCCGTCAGCAGCGTCTTCGTCTCGCGGATACGGACATAATTCAGGTACTCGATAATCGTAAAGCCTGTCGTCTGCTTAAACGTCCGGCACAAATACGTGGAGCTGATGAAGAACTGCTCGGCAATCCCGCCAAGGGTAAGCTTCTCGCCGTAGTGGGCATCCAGAAATTCAATGATGCCGTACACCCGGCGCTGCCCCTCGCTTTGTTCGGGAGAGACCAGGGCGGGCTTCGCCTTGCGTATCCGCTCCAGCTGAATCAGCAGCTGCAGCAGCAGCGTCCTGGTATATTCACTGCCCCACAGCTTAGCCTCCTTCTGTTCCCCCAGCATGGCATGGAGCAAATCCGCAATCACTCCCTGCTCATGCGCCGTAGGCCGCAGCAGAAAGCTCTCCCCCGCAAAGACATTCATCCAGTTCGGCCCGGGTGCAGCCAGTTCCAGATACGAATCATCGAAGCTGACCAGGACCCGCTCATGCGGCTGGTGGTTTCCGCCCGTTGTACGGTGCAGATGATTTTTGTTAATAAACACCAGGTCTCCGGCTTCCAGCGCGTAAATACGGTTGCCGATATAGTAGTGCCGTTCTCCGGACAACAGATAGTAGATTTCGTAGAAATCATGGAAGTGGTCGATGTCCATATTGAAATATCCGCTCCGCTTAAGCTGCTCAATCTGAAAGATGGGCTCCACTCTGCATCAGGCCTCCTACCAGGATAAGATACGCATATTTTCGGGTTAAATAGACTAAATACCGTTCACTTTCTGCATTTCCTATACTATAAAATAGAATCAAATCCAAGTAAATGGAGTGATCCCCTTGTCCAAAAAGAAATATGTAATCGTCGGCACCGGTGGCCGGGCCGAATTTTTCTATGGCGCTCTTGTTACCGTTTACAACGAAACGTCCGAGCTGGTCGCTATCTGTGATGTCAATCAGACGCGGATGAATTTCGCTAATCAGATGCTGACTGACAAATACGGCTATCATGAGGTGCCTACCTACAAAGCCGAAAATTTCGACCGGATGATTGCCGAAACCAAGCCTGACTATGTACTGGTAACCACGATTGACCGCACGCATCACAAGTATATTATCCGCGCAATGGAGCTTGGCTGTGACGTCATTTCTGAGAAGCCGATGACGATTGACGAAGAGAAATGCCAGGAGATCTTCGATGCCATCCGGCGCACCGGCAAGAATCTCCGTGTAACCTTCAACTACCGCTACGCGCCGCATAACACGAAGATCCGCGAGGTCATTATGGACGGTGTGCTGGGCGAGATTCTGTCCGTCAATTTCGAATGGCTGCTGAACACCCAGCATGGAGCGGACTATTTCCGCAGATGGCACCGCGATAAGCGGAACAGCGGCGGCCTGCTGGTGCATAAATCGACACATCACTTCGACCTGATGAACTTCTGGCTGGCTTCACAGCCGGATACCGTGTTCGCCATGGGCGATCTGCGCTTCTACGGCAAGGAGAATGCCGAGAAACGCGGCATCACCGAGTTCTACCAGCGTGCCTACGGCAGCAAGGCTGCCGAGAACGACCCGTTCGCGCTCCATCTGGACCGCAACGAGCACCTGAAGAGCATGTACCTGGATGCCGAGCATGAAGACGGCTACCAGCGCGACCAGAGCGTATTCGGGGACAATATCAGCATTGAGGATACGATGAATGTTATGGTCAAATATAAGAATAAGACGGTGATGAACTATTCGCTTAATGCCTATATGCCTTGGGAAGGCTTCATCATCGTCTTCAACGGCACGCAGGGACGGATGGAGGTGCGGATTACCGAGCAATCCTACGTCAATTCCGGCGGCAAAAAAGAGAACGAAGGCGCCCTGGAAGGCGTGAATATCATGATCTATCCGCACTTCAAAGAGCCTTACCGCGTGGAGTTCGAGAGCAGCGCAGGCGGTCATGGCGGCGGTGATCCGGTGCTGCTGCGCGATATTTTTGACAAGAAGCAGGAAGACCGCTTTAACCGCGCAGCCTCGCACAAGGACGGCGCGATGTCGATCATGACCGGCATAGCCGCCAACCGTTCCATCAAGACCGGCCAGCCGGTGAAGGTTGACGATATCTGGAAGGCTTAGTTCACCGGCCGGCATCCGTTAATATGCAGCAGACCAAAGAACCCATCCTCCGCCTGAACGCGGAGATTGGGTTCTTGTTTATTTTCAGCTGATGCTCGGGACAGGTTTGGCTTATATGACCTTGTGCTGCAGCCACTTCTCGCCGAGGAAACGCCGCATGAAGATGAAGCCGCGTATCCCCCATTCACAGTTCATTGCCAGCCACACCCCGATTATTCCCATGTTCAGCACAATCCCCAGAATATATCCGAGCACTACGCGGAACAGCCACATTGAGAGCATAGACACAATCGAGGTGAACTTGGAATCCCCCGCCGCTCTAAGCGCCGAAGGGGTAATGAAGCTGATCGACCATAATGGAATCTGGGCCAGCGAGTTGATCAGGAAGACGATGAAGATATCCCGGACAATCTCCTGCGGCGGATGGAACATCGATACCAGCGGATGGAATAACGGGAAGATCAGCAGTCCCATCAAGATAAAAGAGGCCGAAGACAGCCACAGGAAGGACTTCACGAATTTGCGTGCATCTTTGACATTGCGGCTCCCTATGCATTGACCGACCACCGTAATCAGCGTCAGGGACAGGGCATTCGCCGGAATCTGCATCACTCCCGCCAGCGTAGAACTGATCGCATTGGTAGCAATCGCATAGGTGCCCAGGCTGACGATGAAGATCTGCGTGAGAATCTTCCCGCCGTTGAAGAACATCTGCTCCGCCGCAAACGGCAGGCCGATCGACATGATTCTCCGGAGCATCGTCCAGTTCAGCACCAGCAGATCACGGATCTTCACATGCAGACTGCTGTCCAGCCGGAAGAGATAGATCAGCGAGCAGGCGGCCGCAAGATACCGCGATATATTAATGGCAATGGTCATTCCGAACACACCCATATGCATCCCGTTAATGAAGACAAAGTTCAGCAGTACATAGGAGAAATTCATAATCAGTGACAGTACGAGCGATGCCCTCGTCCGCCCGATGCCGCGCAGCGCGCCGCATACTGCCTCCATCACAGCAATCCCCAGATAGGATAAGCTGCTGCCGATCAGATACGTCCGGGCATTGGCCATCACCTCAGGCGAAGCCGCACCGAACAATAAATGCAGCAGTGGACCATGGAACACAATTCCGAATAAGCCGATGCACAAAGCCATCAAAGAAACGGAAGATACCGCTCCGGCGGTCGCCTTGGAGACCATAAGCTCGTTGCCGCTCCCCTTGTACTGGGCTACAACGACCGTGCCCCCTGTGGATACGGCGATGAACACACTGATCAGAAAAATATTAAGCGAATCTATCATATTCACCGCACTGATTGCTGCTACCCCTGAGGAACTGATCATCGCTGTATTGACGAGGTTCAGCCCGACCACGAAGGCCTGGTCCACCAGTACAGGGAGGAATAACGCTATGATCTGGCGATAGTCAATGGATTCTCCGGAGAAATGCTTCTCAAGGAATCGCTGGCTTGGCTTCATACTGCTGCTGGGCTCCATTACAAATTCACTTCTCTTATGTTTAGACTTGTTGCGGGAAACTTCCGCAAAAATAAAAAAAGGCCCTTCAGGAAGAAGAGCTTTCGCTTGCACTACGTATAAAGCTGTATGCGGTCAAGAGGACTCGAACCTCCACGATATTGCTATCACTGGCACCTGAAGCCAGCGCGTCTGCCAATTCCGCCATGACCGCAAAGAAAATATTCAATGCAATGCAAGAATTAATATATCATGATTTCGCTGGAAGAACAAGAGTTTTTTAATTTTTTTGTTCAAGATATTTATCATAGGAGATTCGCATATTGGGCTATATATTAGTGGAGTAACCTTATCATTTCATTCTGAAGGGCGGACTGCTATTTCGGTTAGATGGATACCCGGTAATCCGAGGGATCATTTAACGCGGAGAGTTAGAATAAAATCATTTGTTTTTGCAGATTGGCAGGCCTGTCATAACGGCAGGTAAATTTGTGTTGCCATTTTGCAGAAATGTGATTTTATTTTACTCTCTGGCTGTCTTCTCTTCTTCTAGCGGGGCCGCAGAGTAAATCTGCGGCTTTTTGTGTTGACTATGAACGGAAATGGTACGGCTGCCCATACTATTTATGAGGTGATCGATATGACAAGACCCTATGTAAATCTGACAAGCAGGAACCGGATTCAAGATTTCCAGAACGAGATCAGCCGCAGGCTGAACGATTTCACATCACTGGACGGAGTCATCGGCATCACTCTGAACGGCGGGTTATCGCGGGGCTACGGTGACGAGTTATCCGAGATTGATCTTGTGCTCTATCTGGAGACCGGCAGCTATACGCTGTGGTCCAGCGGAAGATCGCCGCTTCCCCTTGGGATTACCTTGATCGGAGATTACCTGTATGACATCAAGATCCTCGATCTTGAGGAAGAGCAGCAGAATCAATGGGATAGCGTGGCGCTCTGGGATTTGTCTTATGCCCGTATCCTATACGACCCGGTTGGAAGGATCACGACGCTGATAGAGGCGAAACTGGCTGATCCGCCCCGGCGCCTGCAGGCAGAAGGTCCGTTATTTCAATGCTGGTGGTATTTCCGGCTTGCCGGGGATATCTGGATTCACAGAGGGGATACCGTACAAGGCCATGCCATGCTGAATAAAGCGGCGATCCAATTAATCGAAGCCTTATTCACGGCCAATTGTGAATATGTGCCCCATGAGAAATGGCTTATCCATTTCAGCAGATCGCTGGCCTGGACACCGCCGGACTGGGAAGCACTTCTCCTTGCCATCATGGGCACCGGAGACTTCTCCCGGCAAAGCCTGATCACGCGGCAAGCCGCCATCGAACAGGTGTGGGAAGAAATTGATGCCTATATCATCAGTATGGAGCGCCCGGAGTATAAGCTTAATGTGATGCATATAACCTTCTTTGATCTGCTGAAGCTGCTGCTCACCGAAGATCCGCTCCCTGTCACTGAATGGACGAAGCACATTAGCTTATCCGTTCTCTCAGGTGAACCGTTTATCCGGTTCGCTTCAGTTCACCAAGACCACATAATAGTAGACAAGGATAAGCTCCTAACCTTAAACCCGGAGAAGCTCTATTCCTGGTATTCGGCCATTATAAAGCAGTTATTATCGGAAATCAGGAACGGAGTACTTTAACAGCGGCATCCGGCGTGCATACAGAGAAATCCTGTGCATCAACCTGCAGTTGATTTTTTCATGTCCGGGCCTGTACTCCGGTAAATGGTCATTCCTGGAATTCAGATTATAATAGAATTACGACGTCGAATGAATCTATGGGAGTGTATCAGGTATGGTCAGCAGTGAAAAAATCGGAAAACGGATAGCCACACTTCGGAGAACAAAAGGCTTGTCACAGGAGCAATTAGCGGAACTGCTTCATGTCAGCGCCCAGGCGGTGTCCAAATGGGAAAACGGTAAATCCCTGCCGGAGACTGCCACCCTCCCCCTGCTATCCGCTGCATTAAGCCACTCGATCGACAGCATTCTGCTGCCACAAGAGCTTGTGGTACTCTCAGCAATCTACACGGATGGCCAGCAGGAGCTGGATGTCACCCATTTTGTGAACCAATTTGTTACCTCGAACCGTCTAAGCTTAATTGCCGGGGATCAGGTCTTTCCCCAATCTTTAGATGGTGACCGCCTAAAGCTGCTGCTCATTACCTATGAGACCCCCGCTGGAATCTATTCAACTTATGTGCTGAAGGACCAGCTTTTGGTGATAGATCTCCATTCAACCGGTTATGTCTCCGGAGGCAACGAGCTGCAGATTCTTTTGGCCAATTACGGCAATGAACAGGCGAGCCGCAGCGTCTTACAGAAAATGAAGCATTATGAGCATTTCCGCTGGGATCATTTCACCGCCACGCACGAACTGTTTCCGAGTCTGATTGACAATGAAGGTAAGGACTACCTGCTGCTGGTCTACATGAACACTGAAGGCATTCATGCCGTAAGCTGCGCAGAAGGCGAGCAGATTCACTACAGTCCGGGTCGCACCTCTCTCTATCAAAGTGATTCTACCGATCAGCAGTGCATTGTAGAGGGGATTAGCCGGCTTGGTTTTGGCCGGGGGATGGATTGCTCCTGGGCAGGAGCCATGACACTCTCGCTTGTCTCCAGAGGGATAGATACAACCTATGAACGGGTTATGGGCGATTCAGGAGCATGCTGGAGAGTTGCTTTTGAACCGGTATGGGATTACAGCTCTGCGGATGCGCTAGTCGTCTATGATCACTCCGTGCCAGCCTGCACGGCTTATGGAATACACGCCATCCAGGCCAACCGGCTGGAACCGCCGCAGCGCGCAGCCGAGAAGCTGGCAATTCTGGAGGATATCCGCAATGGCAGACTGCCTATAGCCATTAATCTCAGGGTGGCACCTGAATGGGGAGTAATCACAGGCTACCTGGAGAATGGCAGGCACCTGCTGTGCCGCAGTTATTTTGACGATGAGACCTTTAGCGAACTTGAAGCTGACCCTGCATTCCAGACGCATATGAAGATCAGCAAGGGTTATCTCTCTGTGGACCATTGGCCTTATAGGATTATCCGTCTTGGCGAACAGACTCATGTCCCGTCTGCCTTGGATAATCTGTATGCCTCCCTGCGGATCAAGCTGGACGTTATGCAAAACTCCGGGCACAGCACCTATGCTATGGGTTATCAGGCTCTTGAAGTATGGAGCGAAGGACTGCTGGACCGGCAGTGGTATGCTGCAGCAGATGATGAGACGTACAGCCGCAGGCTTGGAGTCAATCACTTCTGCATGATGGCGCTGGCCGATGCCAGAAGAAGTGCCGCCGCGTATTTGCAGGATTCTCTGCCTCTGGTACAGGATCAGCGTAAGCTGACGGCCTTGTCGGAGATGGCTGGGGTATACGGCGAAATGGCTGCTCTGCTTGAAGATTTCTACACAGGAATGGCTGATCCAGCTGCATTACGGACAGGAGGTTCATCCCGCCAAAGCTGGACTGCCGCGCAGCGGGAGAAGCAGGCGGAGCTGCTGGCACTGGTCGCCTCGCTGGAACACCGGGGAGATACGCTTGCAGAGACAGTGCTGGGCTTAACCGCGGATTGACCTGAAATGGTTCAAGGAGAAGCACCCCGCGCTTCTCCTTATTTGGGCGGCAGCCCGCAGGCTAACCTAATTTACGGACCGGCCGCAGTACCGCATACCCGTAACCTTCGGGGAAATGGCGCTGATAGTCCTGCTTATCCTCTTCGTCCCACGCATAGCCCATGGCCGCCGGATCATAATTCCAGGCCACTTCCTCTACGATGTGCATGACCTGCCCATTATCCTGTAAATAATCAAACGGCGGGTGAAAAAAGACCAGATACTCCGATTCCGGCACATCACGGCACTCCATACCTTCAGGGATGGCACCATCATAGTCTGCTGCAACAGGAATACCGTACAGGTAGCCCTTGCGCCCGTCCTGATAGAACCAGCCTGCGGTCTGACCCAGCTGCCCGGGAAGTGTATGATGCGACATGCTCTCCAGTGTTCCGGAGACCTCATCGCAGTCATGCCCGTTCTCCCAGAACCCTCCGTAATTGTTCGAGTCGATATCCCGGATGCCGATAAATTTATGCGCTGGTATGAATTCAAGCTTGATCTCTGCTTCCTGCAAATGCACTTGTCTCATTTTATCCCGCTCCTTGATCAGATAATGATAAGGGGAGAACACCTCGGCCCGAATGGCGAGTTGAATCGGCTGCGGATTCTTCCTGTAGGCAAACGGAGTAATCTTGAAAGCTCTGTAAAACGCCCGCGAGAATGCCTCCTGTGAAGAAAAGCCGAACTTCACGGCAATATCGAGAATCCGCGTATCCGTATCCCTCAGCTCCAGTGCCGCCCGGCCGATTCTGCGCTGCCAGATGTAATCCCGCAGCGTCATCCCGGTCAAAGCATGAAACTGCTTGGTGCAATAATACGGCGAATATCCCAGCTGTCCGGACATCTTCAGCAGCGTAGGCGTAGCCGCAAGGTCTTCCTCGATCCAGTCAATCATAAGCTGAACCATCTCGTTCCATTCGTACAATGCTGTTCTCCTCCTTTCATTACTGATCTTAGCAAAGCTGGTTCGTACAGATTTGACTTGAATTGCACTAGTATAACGGTAATCAAAAAGGACACCCGCAGGTATCCTTATGATCAATCCTGATTTAATTTACCGTGATGGTTAATAGATCACTGGCTTCCTTAAGCCCCTCTTTGGCAAACATCCTGATGCTCTGTCCGGATACCAGAGGGTTAAAATACGTATCAAAGGAAAATGAGCCGTCGCTTTGTACGAATGCAACATCATAAACGTTATTATTCTCATTTAGGAGGAAAATAGTTGTAGTAGCTCCATTACTCACCTTAGCCCCTGAGTATGTCCCTTGAATTGTCGCAGCTCCTGCACTAACAGTACTGGTAACTACAGGAACATCGGCTCTGGGTGACGATTGAATTGTAATATACAAAGGATCACTAGGCTGCTTGCCCGCTTCGTCTGCAATGATATAGATCCGGTCGCCACCGCGTAAAATTTCAAACCATAATCCCAAGGACCATTGCCCGGTGTTCATGTCTGAGTACGAGCCAGTAGAGATTTGACGGCCGTCTTCGTGATATACATGCAGAAGCGTGCTTTTAGCAGCCGTACCGCTTAATCCGCCCGTATATCCGTATACCAGGCTACTGTTCAGTACAGGCTGGCCGGACTTTTCAACAGGTAATGTCGCCGTAAGTACAACAGCTTCACTTATAAGCTTTCCCCTCGAGTCGGCTCTGATGATTAGCTTATCACCAGGAACCACAACCCGCTTCGGATAGGAAGGCATGTATAAATAAAATTCTCCGAGTTCATTTGCTTCATTGCTGTAGATGAAGGTACTATCCTCATAATAAAAATACACCGTGGCAAATGGCTCCGTAATGCCGTAAAATCTGGAATCGTCATCTGCATAGACTGATGTCGTAACCGTAGGGGCAGGAGTCGCAATGGTTGGAGCTATTGCAGTGAAGAATAAAGGTTCGCTCTCCTTCAACAATCCTACAGTGGCCGTCAGCTGGTATTGTTCATTTGGAGAGAGCTCCAAATTCCGGAAAGTAATCTTGCCATTAAAAGTAGGAAGATCATCTATAACTGCGCCATTCTTGTCTTTCAAAGTTACCCATACATCGCTCGGATACTGGACAAACGCTTCGATGTAAGTATAATCACTGTAAACTTCTCCAACGATCGTCGGGGTTGGTGTAACAGGTCTATTGGCTACGACTACTGAAATAGGCTTGCCAACAAGCTTTTCGTACCCCTCCGCCGTTAGGTATAAAGTCTCTCCCGCCACAGGACGCGGGTCTAACTGAACAGTGAACTTGCCTCCATACTCCTGCTTTTCTGTTTTTCCCTGGCCAATCACCGTTCCATCTGCCCTTTTGACAACAATAATGGATTCCCCTTCAGCCTTACCGGTGATTGCCCAGTCATCTTCGTAGACTATTCCCGTTACTACCGGCGGTGCGGTTACAGCACTGGGAACGACAACAGTAATGTAAGCAGGTTCGCTTTTTCGTTTGCCTGAGGCTTGCGCATACACCATCAGCTTCTCCCCAACAGTAAACGACGGGTTACTCCACAGATAGATTACGAAATTGCCGCTAAAATTATTATTTGTCCCAATGATTGTTCCATCTGCCCGCGTTATTATGATTTCATTAGAACTGTCTTCGATGGTGCCTCTGATGATTCTGGTGTCGTCGTATACTACGCTAGTTACAACAGGCGTCTTCGTCTGTGGCCGCTCAACTGCAGTGACCTCGAAACGCTCAGTGGTCCACCCATTGTCAGCATACAGAGTCACAAATAATTTGTCTTTGTCCTTCAGGAGCAGGTTAGGATTATAGTCATAAAGCCTGAAGCTGAAAAAAGTGTCGAATTTGAAAGGCGGAATGTTCAATTCCGTCCCGTCTTCAAGTTCCACCTTAACTTTAAAGGGCTGTCTTAGATACATAACGCTGCCGCTCAGATAAGATAAATCTGTGTAAACTATGGGTTCAACCTTGGGTTCAGGCACTTTCTCGACGATTATGATATCCGGCAGGACTACGTCTTTCCCTGCTTCCACTGTAAATTCATCCGTATAATATCTGTAAGGGTAGATATATACATTAACAATGTAAGTACCCCGCGCTACGTTGTCGAACCCAAATGTTCCATTTTGACTACTGCTGCTGGTATAAGTCCCTTGCGTATCCTTCACCCCTGTTAAGTAGAGGAACATATCACTGATAGGGAGCGGCTGGTTATGATTATAGTGCTGAATAAGCAAACGTCCGGTTACACTAACATTGGATTTCGGTACGGTAATGACTTCGGATAGTATAGAGCCTGCGCCCTTATACGACAGAGAGTATACGGCGGTCTGATCCTCTTCACCGTTGCTTATCGACGGGATCGTCAATCTGACAGTTGTTTTATTGTCCAGCAGGGTAACCAGAGAAACAGCCACACTCCGGAAATCCTCATTATTAATTTTGCCTGACACTGCGAAATCAGCGGCTTCAGGCAGAGTATTCAGCGCCTGGTTAAACAGGACATCAATATTTCCGTTGGCAGCGGTAATTCCGGTTACAGCCAAGGCAGGACTCTCAGTGCCACTGCCCCCGCCTGTTCCAGGGCTGGATGTACCTCCGCCTCCGCCTGGCGCTGGAGTAGCTGCAGCCGTGTTATCTTTTGGCGACGTAGAATCTTTTGCCCCCTCAGATAAGGTGACCGCCTTAACATTACCTTCACCTGTCACCGTCAATTTACTCTTTGACTCCAGGTTCTGTATAACAACATCCTTATTAAAAATCATATTCTGGATAACTACATTTTCTTTGACATATAAGCTGGCTACAGTGCCAGAACGAACCTTGAATTCTTTCAGGCTGGTATTAACAGAAACACTTTTAAAATCTCCGGCAAGCGATACCGTTCGCTCTGACGATGTCTGGGTTTCAGGAAGCACAGTTACATTTACAAAACCGTCGCCGGAAACACCATTTTCCTCAATTACGGCACTGGAAAAAATTTGTGCATCCTTAATACTGGTTGCGCCCTCTGCAACTACCCGTACTGCTGCATTCAACCTGTTCACAGATACTGTACCTAATTGGCTATTCTTGATATGGATGCTATTGTTGCCTCCGCCTTCAATTCGTGTTACACCATCTACCTGCACTTGTTCAAGGGAGGCGTCCCCCTCTGCAATCTCTTTGGAAATCACCAGATCGCCCAAGATATGCATGTTTTTGAGTGTGACGTTTGAGGCTAGAATATTCACATTCCCCTGTACCGCAATAACCTCTGATCCCCCAAAAACACCTGCTTGATCATAAGTTACTGTATTTAAAGACAGTGCCTTCTTAATTACCACCACTGCTTCCGCACGAGTCAATTCACGCTTTGGCTGAAATGCTCCATCGGAGTCATTACTCATAATGCCCTTTTCCAAAAGGTAGCCAATAGCCGGTCTGCTCCAAGCAGGAATGAGATTCGAATCTTTAGCGGAAACTGCAGCAGTTGCCCCGTTACTGTCCAGCTTTAATATTCTTGATATAATTACTGCTGTTTCTTGTTTGGTTATTTGCTTGCCTGGACGGAAGGTATTATCATTGAAGCCGCCAATATATCCTTGAGCAATAGCCTTTTGCACTTCTATGTATGCCCAGTTTGTTTGTTTCAGATCTTTGAAGCCGATAGCGCTCGTATCAGAATACTTAAAGGCTCTGTTCACGAGGGCTACAAATTCACCTCGGGATATTTCGGCCCCCGGCTGAAAGGTATGATCGGGATATCCTGTAATCAATCCTTCATCCAGCCATTCCTGAATATCAGTTTCAGCCCAATGCCCCTTAATATCAGACATTTTCTCCGCACTGGCATAATTCAGGGAAAACGGTAAGAGGACAAATAATAATACAATGAAGCAAACATTTCTTAAGAACCGATTGATAACCAAGAGATTAGGTCACTCCCCAATAGAATTAGTAAAATCACTGGGACTAAAGGCATACATCCATATTAAAACCCAGTACTTTTAGGTTAATTCTACAAAAAAACCGTTTCACCTTTTTTCCCTGCAAAAATTCCCATTTGTACACGTATGCCCGGCACAAATTAATATTTTCTAACTATTACCGCCGGCTCCATCCTGCCTCCAATGATGATATGCTTCATTACACTATCCCTGTTGAACCCGTTCTTGTCATAGAACCGGACTGCAGCTTCATTCTCCTCGCTGACATCCAGTCCAATGCGCGTATAACCCAGACCTCTATAGGTCTCCGCCAGATAGGCAATCAACTTCCTGCCCGTTCCCCTGCTTCTCTCATCAGGGCGGATACAGATGTACTCCAGATGGAGGATGCCGGTCAAAACGTTTCTTCTAACAATTATGTATCCTATGAAAGAACCCTCGTTAAGGACGGCGTAGATATCATAATCACTGTTGCCGCTATCCTCTATTTCCGCTGTGATATCCTCTTGTGTCAATGTAGCCCCCTGGAAACCTTGATTATGTAGTTCAATAATCTGTTTCAGCCACTCTGACTCAGGCTCTGTGACGGGCACAATGGACAGATCCGCATAACTGCTGTTACTAAGCGGTAATGCAGTATCCATCGAATAATGATAGTGTGTTCTAACCTTCTCGGTACGATAGCGGGCGGCATATTCAATCAGCGGAACATTATCCGCACGGGTGAACAAGTGGATATACCGGATCGCCGCTGAGCCGGCGGCTTCGCTGAGATACCTGAATAACAGCTGGAGTTCATCCTCAGGGCGGGCGGAATAATAAGGTCCCCACACTTCTATATCCTCTTGTCCACCGCCTACGTCATAGGTGTCCAATATAATTGCACCCCTGATTTCCTCTCCCTCATACAACACGAAGCTTGCTTCTGCCATACCATCACTCAGGTCATGAATAATATCATCAAGTGTGCTGCCCACGTACCCGCATTGCTGGCTTTCCGAATTACGGGCACAGATAAATGCCGCCAGATTCCGGATGTTTGTCAAACGGCTCTCCCCCTTGGATTAGAATATAGAAATGGAATATTATACCACACTATATTGATATTACGATATTTTTATGGAAAATACAGCACATGGTTGTTCAATTTATTTCCAGGAAACTCCATACCTGCACAAGCCGCCTCCCGGGTTCTGAGTAAAATATAGTAAATAGAACAATGAGGTGAGTGACGAATGGCAAATTCAACAAAAATCCGCAAGCGGGCACAGCAGTTGAAGGGCCGGCCGGTCTGCATTACTTTACACGATGGACGTTCATATGTAGGCTGGATAACAGACCTTAATAAAGAAGCAGTAATCCTCTCCAGAACAAGCACGCTTCATAAATCTAAACGGAAATCGTCTTCAGGTGCCCGGAAGGCAGAGGTCTCCGGCTTCATGCCTTTACTAGGATCGTTCATGGGCGGGGCAGGCGGAGCTGCCGGTATCGGAGGTCTGGGGAAATTCATGGGGATGTTCGGAATGGTGCAGAAGGCGATGCCTGTCATGAAGATGGGCTACAATATGATTAAGTCGATCCGGCCCTTCCTTGGCGGCCTCAAGGGCTTAATGGGCTAACGCTGTAACGGTATAAGCAGAAACGGCTGTGCACTCCTTTTGGGGGCGTACAGCCGTTTTTTTGCAGCAGCTTTTCTGCCCAAAAAAGGGGACATAGCCGGTTTATTTTTTGACCACATTGAAGTTATCTTCGATTAACAGCCAATTCTGCGGAAAAGGCAGCCCAAGCTTCCAATAGCTGATGCCCCGGAGATCGAGCTCCTTGATCAAATCGAACTTGGCCTGAATCGAGCGGGCATCTTCGAACCATACCTTATGCTGCCGGCCTGCGTCATCGGTGTAATCGAAGTGCGGAGCCTGGGCTTTATAGTCGTACTGAATGGCGGCATTTCTATTCCGCGCCAGATCAATTGCCGCCTGCGGGCTAAGTGCTTTGGCATACTCTCCGCCAGCCGTATAAGGCAAAGTCCAATCGTACCCGTACAGATTCTGGCCCATCATAATTTTGCCGGGGGGAATTTCACTTGCCGCATACGTCAGCACCTGACGCACCGGTCCTATAGGCGAAACAGCCATCGGCGGACCTCCGCTGTATCCCCATTCGTAAGTCATAATAATGACAAAATCAGCAACCTGGCCGTGCACTTTATAGTCATGCGCCGTATACCAGGCCCCGGTTTGGGAGGCACTGGTTTTGGGTGCAAGTGCAGTAGACAGCAGGAACCCCTCCTTGTGAATGATGTCCGCTGCCTTGCGCAAAAAGGCATTATACGCTTCGCGGTCCTCCGGCCGGAGGAATTCCAGGTCAAAGTGGATATCTCTGAAATTCAGCCGCTTCGCCTCTGTCACAATGTTCTCCAACAGCCGGTCCTGCACCGCAACATCATTCAGTATAATCCGTCCCAGCTCCGAGCTGAACTGGGCATCCTCCAGATTCGTGACGACCAGCATCAGCGTGACCCGGTTCTGCGCCGCGATTGAAGCCAGATTATCCAGCGGCGGTGCCTGCAGCGAACCGTCCCGCTTAATCCGGAAACTAAACGGAGCCAGATACGTAAGCTCAGGGGCAGCTTCTGCGGCAGCATTCTGCAGCGCCTGGGAGACCGCTTCCCCTCTCGGCTCAATATAGGCATTCACTTCTGCCTGCCGCCTTGGCACAGGAGGTATGTACAGGCGGAGCCCGGTCTGCAGCGGCTGGTTCAGCGTCAGCCCGTTCACTTCCGCCAGCGAGCTGGCCTTCAGGCCGAACCTCTTCGCGATACTATAGAAGCTATCCCCCTGCTGAACCCAATAATACTGGCCTACGACCGGAATCACCAGCGTTTGTCCAATGACCAGCCTCCCTGGCGCAGACAACTGATTCGCCTCAGTTATCGTATCCATGTTCACGCCATAAGCATCAGCAATCCCATACAGCGTCTGTCCCGGCTGCACCACATGTATTTGCATCCTTTCATGCTCACCCCTTCATAGTAGCAGTTATACCTTATTTTATTCGGGAGTGCTGCAGGTATGCGGATGCAAAAAGACACCCCGGAGGGTGTCCTGATATTAAAAGCTGTTACACCTGCTTGAATTCAATCCACTCAATCTCCAGGCCGGGTTTGACGAAGTCCAGCTTCATTTCATACAGACCGGCTTCAAGTCCGATCTTGACCAGCTTCTGTCTGATCCATTTGCCTTCTGTCCCGTTCGTCTGAATGGTGGTCACTGGCTGTCCGTTCAGGGTCACGTTGCAGGCGCTTTGGGCAAGCTCAGGTTCCGGAGACATGATGCTGACAAAGATCCGGTACTCACCGGCTTCATCCGCCTGGATATAGGTTGATCCAGACACACTTGGTGCAACCTGTGCGTTATGGCTCAACACCTGAACCTGCTCAGCCACCAGGGAAGAGTCTGCCTTAAAGGTCTCAACAGCTTCTACAATCTCATGCTTTCTGGAGAAGACCGGTGCCTGCATGATGAATTCGCAAATGTTGATGGCCGAGCGCTGAAGCTCGCCACGGGTGAGCGTCCCATTCTCCAAGGATTCGAGCGTATTGTCATCATAGGCGTTGACTTCCGCACCATAATTGGATACTACCATGTACAGATCGTTCTGTGCCCGGACCATCCAGTTCGTGTTCTTGCGGTCCGCGGTGCCTCCGTTCACGACATCATTCATGATTGCCCACCAGTCAGTCATTACAATTCCCCGGAAGCCCCATTCACCGCGAAGCAGCGTGGTATTCAGATCATAGTTGGAAGCCGCCCAATGTCCGTTGACCGGATTGTAGGAGGTCATGATCGAATTCGCGCCGCCCTGCTTCACAGCGATTTCGAAGCCCTTCAGGTAAATCTCGCGCAGCGCGCGTTCGGATACGACAGCGTTCACCTTGCTGCGGTGCTTCTCCTGGTTATTGCAGGCGAAATGCTTCAGCGTGGCATTGGAGCCGCCCTTCATAATACCGCGCGTGCATGCGGCAGCGAAGATCCCGGAGATCAGCGGATCTTCAGAGAAATATTCGAAGTTACGCCCGTTCAGCGGACTGCGGCGGATATTAAGACCCGGTCCCAGCAATGCATCCACCTGGTTGCGTAACAATTCCTGACCTTCCATAACATACAGCTCTTCAACCAGCTCTGCGTTCCAGGTAGCGGCAAGCAGGGTTCCAATCGACACCTGGGTCGCCTTCTGTCCGCTGTCCATACGGATACCGGATGGGCCGTCTGCTGTAGCGGCAACCGGAATGCCGTAACTGAACAGGCTGTCGCTGACTCCGCCGAAGGCCGAAGCCGTACCCGGCGTAACCAGCGGACTGCTCATCCCTTCGCCTCTGACAATGGCCGCCAGATCCTGGTCGCTGAGCTGGGCAATGAACGTATTCATGCTGACTTTACCTTCATGGACATCTCTCAACGTATGGCCCTGATTGCCGGTCTGTACCAGCGTTTCCGGAAGATTGCTTTCAATCCGCGCTGCCATATCTACCTTGCGTACCGGCACCTCAGCAGAGATCAGTTCATAAGAACCGTCTTCCTTCCGGACCCCCGGTTTCATTCTCTTGAAGCTTTCGGTCGGCGCCATCGCCTCTTGCAGCTGCTCTACAACCTTAAGCTCATCCAGAACATAACCTGCTTGTCCATCTACGCTAACTTCTGCTACAGCTTTAACACTGGTTCCTACGTAGAAGCGGTAGGTTCCAGCTTCCAGTACATAAGCGGAGGGATGCCCTGTCACTCCGGCGTCATCATACGAAGCCAGAGAATGGAGCGGGAAGCTTACCGTAACCTGCTGGGACTCTCCAGGCTCAAGCAGCTTGGTCTTCCCGAATGCCGCCAGCGCTTTGGCCGGTTTGCCCAGCTGTCCCTGCGGCGCTTCATAATACACCTGCACCACTTCTTTACCGGAATAGGTATCTCCTGTATTGGTTACAGTTACACCGATCTGAATCTGTGGTTCACCCGCCTGGTCCACCAGCTTCGCTTCCTCCGGCTCCAGCTTGAAGGTTGTGTAGGATATGCCATAGCCGAATTCATACTGAACCTTATCCGGACAGAAGGTCTCGAAATAACGGTATCCTACATAGATATCTTCCTCATACAAGTTCTTGAACTCATTGCCGTAGTTGCTTGTGGACGGGTAATCCTCAATGGAATACGCGATCGTATCTGTCAGCTTGCCGCTTGGCGTCACCTCTCCGGCCAGTACATCGGCAATCGCATTGCCGCCTTCCATACCGCCATGCCAGGAATAGATCACAGCAGAGATGGGATGTACATATCCGGCATCGTTAACCCAGCTCATATCCATAATATTGGAGACATTGAGCACAACAACAGTTTGTTCAAAGTGAGCCGTAACCTGCGTAAGCATAGCCTTCTCATCTTCTGTCAACCGGTAGCTTCCCGGTGCATCGGCGTTGTCCTGATCCTCACCGGCGGTACGTCCAATCACCACAACGGCCTTGCCCGACTGGCTTCTTGCTTTTTTCACCAGCTCATCCGTAAGCGGCATTTCCTTCTGATTCCACGGCTCAGCCGCCCATACCTTTCCGCCGTCATCAAACGGGTTAAGTCCAATCCAGTCCTCGTATGCTGTTGCCAGCTCTTCATTGACGCTAATGTTCTTCTTGCTGCGCAGGCCGTCCAGCAGATTAGTCGTATATGCAACATGAACACTTCCGCCTGATCCTGTACCGCTGCGGTAGTAATTCACTTGTATTCTGCCAAAAATGGCAACGCTCTCGCCGTTTCTAAGCGGAAGCACCTGCCCCTCATTCTTAAGCAACACCGTGCCCTCTGCGGCTACTACCCGGCTAAATTCTGCAAAACCCTCTAATGGCACTCCGATATTCTGTGTACTCAATTGGCTTCCTCCTGTTTGTTCGTTTCCCAACGTGTATTGATTCTATAGATAGCATCCTCCCTTACGGGATTCACGATATCTTGAACCTTTGTTGTTATTTATATAACATATCCTTCTAAGAATAAAAGCTACAGCCCTAATATACAAGCTCTGCAGCTTAAAAAGCAAAACCGGGCAGCCTTATTCTCTTCGCCCGGAACCCCTCTTAAATAAAAAAGACACCATACGGGTGTCTTCAAATGTTCTCGCATACGATTCGTTTCACCCGGGGAACTTACGGATCTTCTATTTATTTGCGGCGGCGGCTCTTCATCATACGGTTATACATCACAAGAGCGGCAACAACCATACCAAGCATGGCGACGCTGCTTGCCGATTCCTGCGACATCCCAAACATCAGACAAATACTTGAAACCAAGGTTCTCGTAAGCAACGCAACTGCAATCAGCATGATTGGCCGCCAAATGTTGTATCCTCTCATTCCCAGCAACACTCCTAACCCTATTTTCAGAAACAGTACAGTTCTAAATGCTATGAACCATTAAAAACTATTATAGCATATTAAGGAATACGCATACATTCTGACCGGGTAACACGTACATAGCGAAGCCTTTTGACAAGAACACGTGTTCGGTATATACTTCCTCTATGAGGGGGTTTGTGATCGTGGATGTTATGGAGAAACTTGAGATTCTAACCGCTTCAGCCAAATATGATGTAGCCTGCACTTCAAGCGGTTCAGACCGCAAAGGCCAGGCCGGAAGTTTGGGCAGTACTGCTGCAGTGGGCATCTGCCACAGCTTCGCGGCGGACGGACGCTGCATTTCGCTGCTGAAGGTACTTATGACCAATGCCTGTGTATATGATTGTGCCTACTGCATTAACCGCAAATCCAATCCCGTCCGCCGGGCGGCTTTTACACCCGAAGAGATCGCGGACCTTACCATGCAATTCTACCGCCGCAACTACATAGAAGGACTATTCCTCAGCTCAGGGATTATGCGCAATCCGGATTATACAACCGAGCAACTGATAGCAGCGCTGGAGCTGCTGCGGAATGTGTACCATTTCAACGGCTATATTCATGTAAAAGCGATTCCTGGAGCTGACGACGCCCTGCTGTCCAGACTCGGACTGCTTGCTGACCGCATGAGCGTCAATATCGAGCTGCCCTCGCAGGAGAGTCTTGGGGTACTCGCTCCCGATAAGAGCAAGATTTCCATCCTGAAGCCGATGGGACTGATTAAAGATAAGATCAAGGAGAACCGCTCAGATATCGTCAAATATAATCACGCTCCCCGCTTCGCTCCCGCCGGCCAGAGCACGCAGATGATTGTTGGCGCCTCGCCCGATACGGATTACCAGATTCTAAATCTGACGGAAGGCCTATACCGGAAGTACGCACTGAAACGCGTGTTCTTCTCTGCCTACACCCCGGTGATCGAGGATTCGCTGCTGCCTTCGCTGGACACCAAACCCCCGCTGCTGCGCGAGCACCGGCTCTATCAGGCCGATTGGCTGCTGCGCTTCTACGGCTTCCAGGCGAACGAATTATTGGATGAAGCAGTCCCCAACTTCAATCCGCTGCTTGATCCGAAATGTAGCTGGGCCGTTAACCACCGGGAGCAGTTCCCGGTTGAGATCAACCGCGCACCATATGAAATGCTGCTGCGTGTACCCGGTATCGGCGTAAGGAGCGCACAGCGGATAGTCAAGGCAAGACGGGCAGGAACACTGGATTTCCAGGCACTCAAGAAGCTGGGTGTCGTGCTCAAGCGTGCCCAATTCTTCATCACCTGCAAGGGCAGACCACTGGAAGGGCTGAAAGTCAGTGAACATACGCTGCTTCGTTCACTAATGTCCGGCCAACAGCTGGCCCCTTTTCAGCCCCCGCAATACGAGCAGATGACGCTGTTCGAGGACCATAACCTGGCAGCCCTGCCGGCAGCAGAAGGATGGGCCGGGTTCAAGAAAGGAGCGGAAGCCTGATGTTCAAGCCGTCCGCTCTGGCTTATACCTATGATGGCAGCTTTGAAGGTTTACTATGCTGTGTTTTTGAGAGCTATACCTGGAGGGAGATTCCGCTTGCTGTTCATTCAGAAGGTCAGGAGCAAGGCCTGCTGCTGGAATCGAAGTGGATCGAAACCGACCACGCCAAAGCGGGGAGAGTACTGAAGTCTATCCCGCTCCGGATCAGCCCTGAAGCCGAGGAACTGGTCCGTCTGGGGTTCTGGTCATGTACGCCGGAGAAGGAGCTGCTGCTGCTGAACTTCCTGTATCTCGGCTTCAAGCATGGCCGCAAGGTAATGAACATGCTTGCCGATGACACGGTTAATGCTCTAATGAAGGCCGTTCAGCAGCTTCGGCGGGAAGGTCACCTGTATCTGGGATTTGTCCGCTTCTCCGTGTACGGTCCGGTCATGGCTGCTGTCATTGAGCCGCAGGGATACATCCTCCCTGTGATTCAGGAGCATTTCTGCGACCGGTTTCAGAATGAGAGCTTCATGATCTACGATCAGACCCACGAGGCGGCGCTGATTCACGAACCCGGACGGGAGGCTATCATACCGCTTAGCGGATGGCTTGCACCCGAGCCGGATGAAGCAGAAGAAGCCTATCGCCGCTTATGGACAGGCTTTTATCATGCGATCGGGATCAAAGAACGCCGCAACGACCGCCTGCGCTCCTCGCTGATGCCCAAGCGGTACTGGAAGCACATGCTAGAGATGAACGGCAGCAATGGCGTCCCTGCACTCGCTGCTCCGCAGCGGAAGAAGGCGTTACAGCCGGAGCCGCCGAAGACAATCGACTCTCTCCCGGCCTCACTCAGACAAACAAATACTCATACTTAAGCATAGTCGGCAGCTTCACATTACCCAGCGCAAAAGGAGTGCCCCGTAGCCATTTTGCATGACCCTGCGGAGCACTCCCTTGTAAAAGCCTACTATAATATATTTACATCAGATAACAGTTAGTTCAAAGCCTTCCATACCCAGTTCTCAACCTCTGGAAGATCGATACCTTCTTCACGGATGTACTGGTTATGTTTCTTCACCATGGCATCCATTTCATCAGCAATCGCCTGATATTGGCCGGCATCCGGCAAGCTCAGCACGGCTTCCTTCGTAAGGTCGAAGCGGTCCATCTGATTAAGCACACGCATATCGAATGGTGTAGTGATGTCGCCATTCTCGCGGTATCCATGTACATGCAGGTTATGGTTGTGGCGGTCGAAGAACAGGTCTTTGATCAGGCCTTCATAGCCGTGGAATGCGAAGATCACCGGTTTATCCTTTGTGAAAAATTGATCAAACTCCTCGTCAGATAAGCCGCGCGGATCGAGCTTTTGGCTTCTCAGCTTCAGCAGGTCTACCACGTTGATATAGCGGATTTTCAGCTCAGGCAATTTCTCATGCAGGATCGAGATCGCAGCAAGGCTCTCCATCGTTGGTTCTGTACCCGACGAAGCAATAACCACATCCGGCTCTCCGCCCTTGTCGGTGCTTGCCCAGTCAATGATTTTGAGGCCTTTGTCCACCAGTTCCTGAGCTTCATCTGCCGAGAACCACTGCGGACGCGGGTGCTTGGACGATACAATCAGGTTGATCTTCTGACGGTCGTTCAGAATGGTATCGAAGACTGCCAGCAAGGAGTTGGCATCGGCTGGCAAATATTCACGGATAAATTCAGGCTTCTTATCAGCCAGGTGACCCAGCAGACCCGGATCCTGGTGAGTATAACCGTTATGATCCTGCTGGAACACGGTTGATGTGGCAATAACGTTCAAGGATGGGATATCTGCGCGCCAGGTCTGATCCGTAGCCTTGCGCAGCCATTTGAAGTGCTGGGTAATCATTGAATCGACAACGCGCAGGAAAGCTTCATAGCTTGCAAAGAAACCGTGGCGTCCAGTTAATACATACCCTTCCAGCAACCCTTCAGCCTGATGCTCGGATAGTTGGGAATCAATTACACGGCCATAAGGAGCCAGGAATTCATCCTGAGGTTCCTGGATGGAATCCATCCATTGGCGTTTTGTTACTTCAAAAACAGGTCCCAGACGGTTTGACATCGTTTCATCCGGTCCGAAAATTCTGAAGTTGCGGTTCTCTTCATTGAGCATTACAACCTCTTTCAGGTATTTGCCCAGTACTGCCATATCTTGCGCAACCACTTGACCTGGTACGGAATTATCCAGCGCATAGTTGCGGAAATTCGGCTTGTGCAGATCTTTGATCAGGTTACCGGCATTGGTTACAGGGTTCATTCCCATACGTCTGTCGCCAGTAGGCAGGATCTCAGCCAGATCAGCGTTCAAACGGCCGTTCTTATCAAATAATTCTTCAGGTCTGTAGCTGTTCAGCCATTCGAGCAATGCGGGTGCATGCTTCATATTCTTCTGATCTACCGGAATCGGCACCTGATGAGCACGGAAGGAGCCTTCATTTGGCACGCCGTCCCACGCTTTCGGACCAGTCCAGCCTTTAGGTGTACGGAAGACCAGCATTGGCCATGCAGGGCGTGTGGTGTCGTTATTTTCACGGGCATTCTTCTGAATCGCTGCGATCTTCTCAATGATGGTGTCCAGAACCTTAGCCATTTCCGGGTGCATCAGATCAGGATTCTCACCTTCCACGAAGAACGGTTCCCAGCCATTTCCTGCAAAATAAGCCGTTAACTCTTCTCTGGACATCCGGGACAGAATGGTCGGGTTGCTGATCTTGAAGCCGTTCAAATGCAGAATCGGCAGCACCGCACCATCTGTAATCGGGTTAATGAACCGGTTGGAGAACCAGGAAGCCGCCAGCGGGCCGGTTTCCGCTTCGCCATCACCTACAACAACTGCCGAGATCAGGTTCGGATTATCCAGAATTGCACCCACACTGTGAGACAAGGAGTAACCCAGTTCGCCGCCTTCATGAATCGATCCTGGTGTTTCTGGAGCAGCATGGGAAGCAACTCCACCCGGGAATGAGAACTGTTTGAACAATTTCTTCAGTCCAGGGATATCTTGAGTGATCTGCGGGTAGATCTCAGTGTAGCTTCCGTCCAGATAGGAGTTCGATACCATAACCTGACCGCCGTGGCCCGGACCTTCAATATAGAACATATCCAAATCATATTTAGTAATTACGCGGTTCAGATGCGCATAGATAAAGTTCTGCCCAGGGATGGTACCCCAGTGTCCGATCGGCTTCACTTTTACGTCTGCATCCTTCAAAGGTTCTCTTAACAACGGGTTATCCTTCAAATAGAGCTGACCCACGGAGATGTAGTTCGTTGCGCGCCAGTAGGCGTCAAGCTTGGCCAAATAAGTTTTAGAAGAATAATCCACCTGTGCGATTGATAATCCCATGTCTTCCACTCCCTAATCTTTTCTTTGTATTTTGAATGTATCACTTCTACAGTTACATCATACTCCTGCATTTAATAAATTCAATCTTTTTAACAATTGATACGGTCCAATATTGTGAAATTTTGAACATAGTATGAAATTCGTAGCTAATTAATTATAAAATAAGCATTATTATTATAATTATGTATGTATTTGTTATTTGTTTTCAGGGGCGGAATTCACTAGCTTCGTTGCCGGCTCTTTCTCCGGGAGCAGACGCAAAAGACCGGGATACAATCCCGGCCTTTCGCGACATTATTCAGTTGTTCCCTTATTGAACCGATACGAACGTATTGAACTTCAGATATTTGTAGTGGAACCGCATATGCGAGAATTCAAACGGGGTCCCGTTATCCAGGAAGAAGATCCCTTCCATGATTCCAACAGGCTCATTCTCCTTCAAGTGGAGCAATTCCTGATCATTAGGCAATGACGGCTCGGCAAAAATAGATAAAAAGGATTTGGTAACCGCCAGATTGCGCGACTCCTCCAGATAATGAAAGATCGATCCTTCGATAATCGCCATATCGAGATCCTGTACGATTTTAATCGGAATATATCCGGTCTCAATCATAAAGGGCTCCTCATCAAACAGGCGCAGGCGGACAATCTTATATACGAAATCATGAGGCTGCAGGAACAAATCACGCTGAAGCTCTTCCGTGGGCCGGATAACCTCGAAGTTCAGTACCTTGATCTCCGGCTTCTTGCCATGCATTTGAAAGTTGTCGGAGACCCCGAGATTAGAGCCTTCGTAATTAAAAATCGAATCATTTTTTATGTACAGCGGGTTAATAAAGGTTCCCGATCCGCGTTTCTTGAAAATAATGCCGTAACTCTCCATCTTGGTTAGCGCACGTTTAATGGTACTGCGGCTAACCTGATACGTTTCACTAAGGCTGCGCTCATCCGGCAATCTCATATCAGCAAACCGTCCCGCAAAAATCTTCATCTTGAGGTCATCAATAATTTGCTTGTAGACAAATTGTGTCATGTAGTACTCCTTCGTCGGACCCTGCATTAAAGTTCAATATTAAATATATCATATTAGGGAGAATGATGGCGTTCAAACTTGAAATTAAAAAGACACCCCTAAAGGTGCCTTTTTATGATCTCCATAAAGCGCGGAAGCTTAAAAAATTTCAATTCACCGAATTTACAATTCATTCGTAAGCTTCAATACCTTCATCAAATTGTAGAGTAACAATGCACTTTCCTGGCGCTCCGTTTTCTTCCCGGTCTGGAATTGGAATGGACCGTTTGCCGGCAGTAACCCATGGTCCAAGGCAATAACATAATAAGGTTTTGCCCAATCCGGTACATTCCCGGGAACTGATGCCTTAGCGGACTTATTTACACCTGTGCTTATTTCACCATTTTTCAATGCGTTGACCAGCATAACAATCATCTCTTGATGCGTAATTTCTTGAGTTGGCCGGAAAGTACCATCCGTAAAGCCGTTAATCAGGGCAGCATCGACAGCTGCATTTACCTGCGATGCATACCAGGCTTCAGCCTTAACATCTTTGAAGCTTTTTGCAGCCTGCTGTTTCGGTAAAATACCTAAAGCACGATTAAGCATGGCGGCGAATTCAGCACGTGTTACAACCGATTCCGCTTTGAAGCTCCCATCGGCATAACCGTTAATTACGCTCCGGTTCGCTAAGGCTAAAATACTGTCTTTGTAAGGATTGCTGTTATTCAAATCATTAAACTGGGCATGATTCTGGACAACGGTATATACAGAATTCCCTTTGCGCTTCATTGTCACCTGAAGAATTCCATCCTTCCACTCCCAGGTGGTCGGAACCGGAGCGTAGACCTGGGTCAACGGATCATAGGTTAAGCCTGAATAAACGGCGTTTGCATCTTGGGCTACCTTGAAACTCATCATATGACCTACGTAGTCAGAGAAACTGGAAATAACACGATCCGGGCCGCCCCCAACCAGTTTAACCTCATAGTCCACAGGTCTCCCCAACATAACACTGCTAGAGCCGCCCAGTTGAGCTGTCCATTTGGCCTGGTATTCGCTTGCCGCTTGTGCAACCGTAATGATGACCTTCTGATCAGGACTAATCGTTCCGGCAACAGCCGAAAATAAGGAATTCACAGGAATCTGAAGCTTGCCGGATGAAGATTCTATTATAAGTATAGCTTCCTTAGAGTTATTATTAATGCTTGTTAATGAACTCAAATCTATCTGGAATCGACTGCTTTGAGTTGCCGTTTTTTCATCTGCCTTAATAGTGATTACTGGATTCTTCTTAAATTCCGGATCGTCCAATGCCTTAGAGATCATTGCCTCTGTCACTTCTGTCATAGATGAACGGGTTCCATCAGTATTTTCTTTAACTGTGGTCACGATCTTGGCGTCATCCGCAGAGACAGGGGCTGTGCTGACACCACCACCGCCAGTTCCTCCGCCACCGCCAGTTCCTCCGCCGCCGCCAGTTTCTCCACCGCCGCCAGTTTCTCCACCGCCGCCAGTTCCTCCACCGCCGCCAGTTCCTCCACCACCGCCAGTTCCTCCACCACCGCCAGTTCCTCCACCGCCGCCAGTTTCTCCTTTGCTGTCATCAATAACAGCAGGTATAACGACTAAAGTTCCCATACTTTCAATGCGATCGAGTGTTTGCCGGGTTATACGGAGCTTCTGCCCGGGATTTCCAAGGTTCACAATAGTAATTGTAACAGTAGTCTTATTCGGTTCAACGATACCGTAACCCAGCAAGTTGGTTAGCTGCTCATTGTATACACGAATAATATCTCCGGCAGCCAGGTTATTCACAACGATCTCATCCGACTTCACCTGATATTTGTGTACAGTAATAGACGATACAGGAATATCCGCTGTCACTTTATCTTCCAGTATTCCAATGCTATAGAATGGTGATTTGAACTCATCATTCTCAATGAAAATACCAAGCGCCAAAGCTTCCTCCGGTACATTCGTTGCGGGAATCGTAAGGGAGTAACTCTTCTCCCCCCCGTTCACCAAGGCAAGCCCCTCTCCAATCGCACCTTTTTCACCAATAAAATACAACGAATATCGGACACCCGGCAGCTCTGCTATTCCGGACTTCCATGTGACTGTACCCGAGAATATACTGTTATCCGGATTCGTATCTGTAACTGAAAAGTCTACAGGCAGATAACTCGGCGCATCATAGATCGGAGTCATTGCATGAACACCAAGCGTACCGTCACTTCCGTAATTGTCGCTACGGATAACAGGATATACTCCGATGCCTGCTGCTTCTGCGGGCAGGTATGAATTACTTACTTCAAAAACAAAAAGGGAGTCATTTGATAAGTTCTCTTTCTTATAAATCCCTAGTCGATTAAGCCGTGTGCCATTCTGGTCAAGATAGTAAGCAGCATAACCTGTAATGCCATCCTGATTAACCGGTGGTTCAATGTACAAATACCCTTTAACCCTGCCAGCGGTCAAATCTTCATCCACGAAAACGGCATTGGAAGGCGAACGTGTCTCGTTCATGACTGTCTGCAGTTCTTCTAAGCTATGAAATTTGTACAACCGGTTACCCGTTGATACGAAAAGGGTATGATCGTCATCAACATATGCGTGCTGGACAAACATTAATAAATCAGACATTTTTACAAAACTATCCCTGTCGTAAACAGAACTATGACTGAATACAAGGTTACCACGCGCGTAAATAACTCTTTCCGGGTAGGTCCCGTGTAGTACGGAAGGTTTGCTAGCATCGTACCTTCTACCGCCCAAATAAAGATTATTGTCATCAAGAAGGAGCTTCGATTCATAATATCCGCTTTGTATGTCATTTCTTTCACTCATCTCAAAATTCCGACTGTCAAATTTATAGAGAGAGAAGCTATCTGCTCCATAGAGAATCTCTTGATCCGGATCCAATATATAGCTGTCCGGATTCCTAATTCCTGCATTCTTTTCGTTGTAAACTGCATCCATAACCGAGGTGTAAACAGTTGACGTCACACTGACACCACCGGCAAATATTCCACCATCATACAGAATTCGATTCTTGTGATCAGGGAGGACATCCAGCGGATAGTGCTTTGTAGTAATTTTAGCAATCGCCGCTTGCGAGAGAATACCCTCCTGTAAATCTACGATAGTTATGTGGTTCTCACCTTTAAAGATGATATAAGCTTTGTTCTCGAAGATTTTAATAGCAGTTGGATTAGAACCAATGAATATCTTCTGTACTACACTCATATTGCTCTTATTGATAACTACAAGTTCATTGGTGCTTGCCACAATAGCATAAATATTAGGAGAATTATCCGTAGTGGCCCAATCTGTAATGGCTTGATCGCTTCCGATGGAGTAAGCATCTGATGTAAAGAGTGCGGTGGTGCTTTGCGGTAGTGTTATATCCATCCGTGTGATTTTTTTGGCATTATCATACCAGTTGGCTTCCCCTGCAATATACGCATGTCCTTTTGAATCGAGCAAGGCAAACTTTTGATTCGTTGGAAATAAAGACAGCGGCATATACGTCTTTTTATCATAGACCCCTTGTGTGGTGAGGACGTAGGCATCTGAAATACCCAATATAACCGATTCGAGATAAGTATAATCGTCATTTGCTCTAATATAGGTGCCGGTCGTCTCAGTCAAATTCTGTTTATTAAACTGATGGCCCCCAAAATATACAGAGTGCTCATCCATAAAAATATGTTTGATAGAGTAAGCGGACCCTCCGATCTCCATATCATCATCAATGTCTTCACTTAGCTTTGCACCCGTCTCGGCGTTAATCGCTGTTATCCCTGCATATGACGTTAACTGTCCCACATATAAGGTGCTAGACACCTCATCAACTGCTAAAGCCAAATTATCAGAGTACATAGAAGGATCAAACAATAGTAAGCAGTTTTCTTTTGTAGTTTTATCATATTTATATATTTGCCCTGAATTAGTACTATAGAACAGATAATTGGAAGTGGCCGCTACCGAATCAGGCATTCCGGTGGTAATAATCGTATCCGAAACTTGTTGCGTGGAGAGGTCAACTGTCTTGATCAGCGTTGCTCCGGAAAGTACAACCTGCAAAGAATGTCCATCCCTTGCAATATAGGACGGGTTAGAACCTACGTTCAGCGTTTTCTCGATCTTGAGATCACTGAGCCGGATAAAATAAAGAGTGTTCTCGGTGCTGGAAATCGCATAGATATAACCCGCATCTTCGTCCAAAATCCAGTCTGTCAAATTAGCAGGAAGGGAAAGTTCCAGGGACGCCGTTGATGAATCTGCACTGGCTGCTGGAGCCCCAACCCCCAGTGTGTTAACCATTACTAGCAATACTAGCAGTAAAACCAAAACATTCTTTCCTTTTTTCATGAACGACGCCCCTTACACATTTTTGGTTATTCACCAAATTTGATCATACGATATAACACCAATATTTTCTATGCTTAATCTCCATGTAATCATAACCTTGAGCTTACCCAGCTCCAACATACTAAACAGCTATAAAAAGATTCATAGGCGAGCAAGAATTGTATTATAATGGAATAAGGCGGGGTTCTTCGGCTGTTTGTGAACGCGCGTTCATACTCCTGCCTGTCATCCACTTTGTAGGAGGAATGGTTATGCAATACGGTCATTTTGACGAAAAAAACAAAGAGTATCTCATTACGAAGCCTAATACACCTGCACCTTGGGCCAACTATCTTGGCTCGCCAGAATACGGCGCGATTATCTCGGGAAATGCCGGAGGCTACAGCTTCGTGAAATCCGGGGCCAACGGACGGCATCTCCGCTACCATTTCAACTCGAAGGACGAGCCGGGACGCTACATTTACGTCAAAGATTTAGAGAACGGGGACTATTGGTCCGGTTCCTGGCAGCCGGTGGGTAAAGACCTGGACCAGTATAAGTCCGTATGCCATCATGGAACCGGATACACGAACATCGTCTCAGACTACGATAACATTCATACAGAGTCCTTATACTATGTACCGCTGAACAAAACCTATGAAGTATGGCGTATGAAGATCCGCAATGATGGCCCCGCTGCCCGGAAGCTGGCCCTCTTCGGCTTCGCTGAATTCACTAACGATAACAACTATGAGCAGGATACCGTCAACCTGCAGTACACTCTGTTTATTTCCCGGACCTATTACAAGAACAATAAGATCCTCCAGGTAATCAATGAGAATATACAGGGAGAGCAGAGCTGGAGATTCTTCGGCGCTGCCGGTGCGGAGGTTGCCGGTTACGACGGAGACAGAGACACGTTCCTGGGTGATTACCACAGTTACGGGAATCCGGTCTCCGTGGAGAACGGTCAATGCTCGAACTCGCTGAACTACAACGCCAATGCCTGCGGCGCCCTGCAGATCAATGTGGAGCTGCAGCCGGGAGAAGAGAAGGAAGTCGCCTTCCTGCTGGGACAGTATGATGAGCAGGGTGCGGCTGAAATTCTCAGCCACTATAAGGATCTGTCTGTGGTAGAGAAGGAGCTCGAAGAACTGAAGGCGTTCTGGCACAGCAAGCTTAACCGTTTCCAGGTCCAGACCCCGAGCGACAATCTGAACCATATGATCAACACCTGGAATGCTTACCAGTGCTTCATTACCTTCATCTGGTCGCGTGCAGCCTCCTTCCAGTACTCCGGTCTGCGTAACGGGCTCGGTTACCGGGATACCGTGCAGGATATTCAAGGCATCATCCATCTGGACCATGAGATGGCGCTTGTGCGCCTGAGACTGATGATTTCTGCCCAGGTCTCCAACGGCGGCGGCCTGCCACTCGTTAAATTTGATCACAATCCGGGCCATGAAGGCACCCCGGAAGATCCGGAATACGTGCGGGAGACCGGTCATCCCCATTATCGCGCCGATGATGCCCTGTGGCTGTTCCCGACGGTTATCAAATACTTAAACGAAAGCGGTAACTGGGACTTTACGGATGAAGTGGTGCCTTATTCGGATAAAGGCGAGGATACGGTCTACGGACATCTCCGCCAGGCCCTTCAGTTCAGTCTGGACCGTATGGGAGCACATGGTATGCCGGTTGGGTTGCATGCCGACTGGAACGACTGTCTGCGTCTCGGCGCCAAGGGTGAATCGCTGTTCGTCGCCTTCCAGCTGTACATGGGCTTCAAAATATTCATGGACATCGCGCAGAATAAGAACAAACCTGAAGATGTAGAGTGGGCACAAGGCCTGCTCGACGAACTGGACGGGAATATTCAAAAGCATGCCTGGGAGAACGATCAGTTCGTCCGCGGCTTCACTGAAGATAACTATACTATCGGTTCCTGGGAGAACGATGAAGGTAAAATTTGGCTGAATCCGCAAAGCTGGTCTGTATTAAGCGGTGCAGCCCGCCCTGAACAGGCGAAGCTCTCCATGGATAAAGTGTACGAGAATCTACGGACAGATTACGGCACAATGCTGTTCTATCCACCGTTCCGGAAATATGGTCTGCCGGTAGCATTGATGGCCTTGTTCAACGCCTCAACTAAGGAAAACGGCGGCATCTTCAGCCAACCGCAGGGCTGGCTCATTCTGGCGGAGACGATGATCGGCAACGGTGAACGCGCGTTCGAGTATTTCCTGAACTGCAGTCCGGCCAGCATGAACGATCAGGCCGAAATCCGCAAGCTGGAGCCTTACGTACATGGCCAGTTCGTTGAATCCAAAGACAGCCCGTACCAAGGACGGGCGCATGTGCACTGGCTCACCGGCACCGCCTCAACCGTGATGGTCGCTCTGGCAGAAGGCATTATGGGGGTTCAACCGCAGAAGGATGGCCTCCGCCTGAATCCGTGCGTCCCTTCCGACTGGACAGAATTCTCTATGGTACGGGAATTCCGCGGCAAGAAGCTGAACATCCAGGTTGAGAACAAGAACGGCGTGCAAAAAGGGGTATCGCATATCGTCATTAACGGCGTAGAAATTCAGGGCGACCTGATTCCGGCTTCCCAATTGGCGGCAGAGAACGATGTCCTGGTTGTTATGGGGTAACGTTTGTTATGGAATAACGTTAGGGATCGACAAGGAGAGCGGACCGGTTACGGACGCTCTCTTTCTTTTTGCGGTATAGCAGACATTTTCTCTGTGCCCCCCGTAGGCTCCGGTCTACTTCAATATCTTATTTAACTCCGCAGCTTGCTTCTTACTGTTCACTCTGGCATAGAAGTAGAACGCAATTGTATGCAGGACAACGGATAACAGCAGCATTGCAGGCAGCCATGGTCTGATATGGTTGAACATATCTACAGAGAACAGCCACACCATACCCATTCCGCCTGTTATACTGAGGGTCGAAGAAATAAGAATGTTCCACAGCGGCCGTAGCGTGAAATGATTCCACAGCACATTGTACATAACTCCGAAGATCCCCGCAGCAATAACAGCGATACCCGCAAGCCGCCAGAGATACAGCATGTCCAGTGATTGCTCCCTGAAGAAGACCGTAAGCAGCAGCGTGATCCATAACGAAGTTAAGGTGAACACCTGAAAAAACGACTGTTTCAATTGATTAGCCATGATAACTCCTCCTGAAATTATTCATATAGTAACGGCTGACATAATAATATGAACCATCTGTCAAATTCACTTTTATCCGGGCATTATCTGTCGCTGAGAATTCTTTAATGTAGCTGGTGTTGATGATGGTCTGATTATTGATTTTCATGAACCGGGGTGAATCCAGCACTTCCAATGCGAATTTCAACCGTGTATTCAGCAGAAACATTTCTCCGGTAATAACACGTACACTGCACATCCGGCCTTCCGGCTCTATAACTGCAATGGTGCTGGTCACAATCGTAACATTCCGGTCGTTCTTGGCGTTGATTACCACGATCCGTCTCTCCGCCGCCTGAATGGCTGCTTCGATATTCCCCCAAAGCCCCTGTTCAGCCGGGTGGGTGACTATTTTCGCAATTCCTTGCCCCATACCTGATTCCGCTTCAAAAATAATATCCAAGCTGCGCTGCCTCCTCTCAGATTTCATATTAGTATCAAAAAGGAGCAATGACCACCATTCTACGTTTTCTTGCATATATTCGTCTGTTTGTTTCAGGAGAGACATTCCTCCTGCTCCCCAGACACAAATAAGACCGCCGGGAAGTTCCCGGCAGTCTGCCCTAACCTCCCCGCTACAACCGCGGGTCCATCTCCTTCTCCTTCGTTACCTCAAACAAGAGGTTGGCCGCAAGCTGCTTATAAACCGCGTTATCGGCCGAAATCTCCTCCAGCTTTACCTCCAGCAGTTGCCGGCCCAGCCGGTGCTCGGCTAAGGACGTGCGCAGCTTGGGAGCGATATTCTTCTGCTTCATCAGCTTGGCATACTTATGGGGGAACTTGTAGTCATATCCGTAGATGATCGACAGGTAGCCCGGATTACGGACCTTCAGGTAAGGGACCACCCCCTGCTGCTCCTGCTCCGGCTTAATGACGATACCTTCCATACCTTTCTCCACTGTTACTTTTGCGAAATACGCCTCTGCCTTACTGTAGGCATCCGGCTCATTCAAGTCGAGCACCAGAATTTCGTCGTCATTTAGGAAACGGTATTGTTCCGAAGTCAGGCCGTCAGGCATCCGTTCATCTCCACTTTCTAGCACTTCCTTCAGGATGGCAAAAGGTTTGTAGTCCAGCTCCGCGTCACCCGCATACAGCTCCAGCTGCTGCTGATATACCCGGTAAGCTTCGTCCCGCTGGTCCAGGTCCACGTAGGAATCCCTTATGTCACGGACATTCTTATACGTCTGATACACATGAGATCCATAGCTGCTATTAAGTGCTTCTTTGGTCAGATGATGCTGATCCTGCTCAAATCCGCTCGCCTCATAATCCTGAATCAGCTTACCCAGCGACTCTTCGAACCCGTGTTGTCTGAGGAATTCCAGCTCTGTCTCCAGCGCCTTCCCGATCGGCTTGAACTGGCGTTCAATCAGCCCGTCCCCCAGCGCCTTCCACGGCAGCAGCTCCCCGTCCAGCAGAAGCACACGAATGCCTTGCTCAGCCATATACGGTCCGAATTTCTGCAGCAGACCTTCGTAGATGGGAGCCAAGTCAACCGCCTTGACCTTATAGCCGTTACGGCTGACCGCATAACACTGCTCTATCTCCCGGTAGAGGTATACACTACAGCGTGATCCCATGTACTTGGGCTGCAGGACAACCTCAGAAGCGCGCCGGTCAGCGAAATAATCCAGACCCTTGCGCAGCGACTCCAGCTCACCCGCAGCCACATCCTTATCGGCAGGTGACATCGTCCCGGAGATAAAGTTCACCCGGTTCCGTGAAGAATATTGCAGTCTGCGCACAGCTTCGTAGTCCAGCTCCTGCAGCGATACGGGCTGCTCTTCCTGGAACAACGTTGGCAGCTCTTCCTGCAGCACAATCTGATGAGATTTATGGCTTTTGTAGAACGGCTTGAACGACATGCGGACAGACGTCAGCCCATTTCCCTGTACGGCTCCCGTGTCGAGGTGGAGCTTGTTCTTGATCCGGAACGTCTGCTTGGCGGCAATATGACCAAAGAGATGGAACGGGTGATTACTCACCGCCTCCTGCTTCAGGAAATCAAGCTGCTGCTCGTATGCAGCTTCACGGTCCAGCCGGAAGTTACGCTGATGGCGCAGCGAATTCGTATCCAGCTTCCCAATGTACTTATTGCGGCAAGGCGCGTGCGTAACATAGAAGGAAGGACCCTGCATACCGATATAACGGTAAAAGGGCTTGGAATCCTCTACCAGTAACGAGAATTTACTGAAGAGCTCAGCGTCCTCTTGCAGCACCTGGGTTGAATCGAAATATGTTCTTAGCAGCTCCGGATCGGTTCCTTGAATTTCACCCTTTATATACTTATAGACAAAGTTCTCATGATTGCCGATCACGAACAGGAAATGCTCACGGTTGTCATATAGAAACTCTATGATTTCCCGGGTCTGCTTGCCTTTATCTATCCAGTCACCTACAAGAATGACCTTTGTGTTGCCCAGCTTATCTGTAGCGCTTAACATACCTTCTTCTATTTTATATCCATAGCTGCGCAGCAGCCCCTGAAGCTCTTGAACACACTCATGGACATCGCCGACCACAATATACTCTTGATCCTGTGGGAGTACCGAGGCTGCGTAAGTCTCCCAATCCTGAATGATCACCCGGTAGTCCGGATTAGGCAGCCCTTGACCTTCAGCCTCTCCTTCCAGGAGGAAATCTTTGGCGCGCACCTTATGGATCTTGTTGTAGCCTTCGCGGGACAGTACAGGCAGCACTTCTTTTCTCAGCCGGTTCAGATGACCCGAGATCAGCTTCTTCGACCGCTCCGAGGCGTAATAATCCTCCCGTTTGCGGTAATCGAACAGTATAACCTCGAGATTGTAATTGTTCTCCTGGGCAATAGCGCGGACTTTACTGCGGTAATCTTCAGCCAGTCCAATCGTATCCATAATTACAAACTCCGCATTAATCGGCCAGGAGGTCACCAGCTTCAGCCGCTCAAACAGCAATTGAAACGTATGCGAGCTCGCCTCCAGCATCACCTGATCATATTTGTCGTAATCGTAGCCTAAGATGTCCTGCCGGATGCTATCCGAGGACAGGTACTGCACATTCGTGCGCAGCCCTTTGGAGTTATCCGCAAGCTTCAGCTGCGGGATCAGGACTTCCTTGGCAAATGTCGTTTTTCCGCATTCCGTTGCCCCCACCAGCATGAATATCGTGTGTACCCGGGTTCCAATGTCCACTGTCTATTCCTCCTTTCTGCGCACAATCGCGCTTTGCGTCGTCCGGATCTCATCTACCCGGTCACCGACCATCCCGTACTCCGCCTCAACGGCCAGGCCTTGAATCGTATCTGTGAACCACTCGCGGAACGCATCAATACCCATTTCCCACTTATGATCCTCATGCCGGAATCCCTCCAGCTCATAATACCGGTTGAAGTCGGCATTCGGCGTGGTCACAATCAGCTGTGCGAAATCTACACTTCCGATAATTTGCCGGATCAGCGCAGCCGCTTCATCCTCGCTCATATGCTCTACCACTTCGGTCAGAATCACATCGACCTGCTCCCCGTTATACGACTCCAGAAAATGATCCAGCGAGCCGAAGGTGGCGATGTTATCGATTTGCTTGGCCTTTGCCTTCCGGTTCACAACCTCCAGCAGCTCTGCATTGATATCCACCGCGTAATAGGTACTCTCTATTTTCCCGGCAAACGGAATGGCATAGAAGCCCTCCCCGCAACCGATATCCAGAATCGGCTTGTTAAATGGAAGCACACTTGAGATAAACGTACGCCGCTGCATCGCCGTACCGCCATACTCCAGCCCGATGGAGACCTGCTCCGTTTGTTCAATGGAGGCTTTGTAGCGCTTGAACAGTTCCCGGGTAGTAAGAAAGCTCCGTGCAAACAGACTGCGGATGTAGAACGGTGCATCAATCACATTCAGGCTGCGGATATATTTATCCAGAATACGGTCTGAAATATCAATATACTCATCTCCAAAAATGGATAAGAACAGGGACAGCACCTGAGTCACATGCAGGAGGTGATACAGGCTTTTATGTGTGGTAATGGTTAGTGAATAGCTCTTATGCGCCTGATGCTGCAGGGAGAAGGTATAATCCTTCAGATGCTTGTTGAAAAATTCAATATAATGCAGCCGCTCCACCTGAACCATATGGATATAAAAGGTATGCTCATAGCCTTCAATGTCCCGCTCATCCTGCGCCTTAACAGGCGTGGAGAAGAACTCATTCACCGCATTCAGCGGAAACAGCGGGGTGTTATACCGGGAGACATTGAGATACTCAAAGCTGTCACTGTCGCTCTGCTTATAGGAGAGTTCATTATCTGCATCCTTGAAAAAAACGTTATAGGTAGCATCATCCGAATACCAGCCGTAGGCTATCCCTTTGCGGACCGGGCGAAGCTGCATGCCGCTCTGCGGATTTTTTTTGATCAAAAAGGTGAACTTCGGGTTTGTTGATTTCAATTGTACAATAGCCACTACGATCTTCCTCCTGTCAGTCTTCCTGTCTTAGTCACTTTCCCCATACTTCCTGCAGCGCCTCCCGGAAAAGGGCATCCAGCTGCTGGTCCCGGTTATCCTCTTTGATACTCAAGGCCGCCGCTGCCACCTTCTCCAGCACCCCAAGCTGCTCTTCCAAATAATCGTTAATCGCGCTTAACCGCGGCTCAACATCCAGCTCTTCACCGTATTTCTTCCGTGCCAGTAATTGCTGCACTGCCTGCCATAGCTCTCCATCCTGCGGAATCAGCCGGTCTACCAGCACATCGAACTCCATCGGCGGCATCTCTTCATACCGGTTAATCCATTCACAGGCCAGAACCGGGCGCAGCACATAAAAGTATTTCTTGATCTTGACCTGCTCGCCCAGCAGGTAATCACGGTAATTGCCTTTAGCCATATTCAAGTAATGGTACATACAGGATTTCGGTGAAAAGGTATACGGCGATATCCCTCTAAGCTGTCCGGCTACACTGAATTTCTCTGCATACTGGATCGGCGATTGCAGCCACTCCAGCAGCGGCGGGTTGGACTTGCGGAATAAATTAAGCGCCTTACGTAAATCCCACCCATTGATATCCAGCCTATTGTTAATCGGACGCTCTATGACATCCCGTTTATCGTAGATAGACAAATACCATTCCGGCTTATGCAGGTAAATGAACCGCACATCATAATCACTGTCCTGAGAGGGGAAACCCCACGCCCGGCTGCCTGATTCACAGGCATAGAGGATGGTAACCTGCTCTTCCTGTTCAATCTGTTCCAGCTGCTCCAGGATAAGTTTGTTTATAAAGGTCATTGTTATCACTCCAGTTCAACTCGGCTTCATGAAGCTATCTTCCCTCATTTTCCCATTCACGAACAGGGCGGAAGTATGGCGGCAGGCAAAAAACCTTCCATTTTCTTCAACTCTGGTGCTTAATATAAATAGGTACTATCACTTCTAATGAATTCGTTACAGGCTGGAGGATTACAAATGGCCAAGGAAAGCTTTGATAAAGAAATTCAGTTTCTTCGCATGCTGTCTTTAGCCGGGGGAGCCTACAGCAGACAACAATTCGCCGACCGGCTCGGCATTTCCGTACATACCTATGACAAAACGCTGCGCAACCTGAAGGAAATGGTTACTGTCCTGCAGCAGGATCTGCCTGCTGAGCAAGGAACCGAGCTCTCCGAGTGGCTCCGTTACAACTACTATGAATCTGCCGATCCGCTGCTACTGTTCCTGTTCCGGGCGAAGTCGCTTAAGGAAACGGAGAGCATCCGGCTTACTTTACTCTTAACAGCACTCCAGACCCAGGAGCGGACTGCCAAGGATCTGCAGGATCTATGCAGTGAGCAGATGCCCGCCGATTCGCCGCTGCCTGATGAGAAGACCATCCGGGGAGATCTGAAATACCTGGAGGAAGTTGGTGTCATTCTCCGTGTCAATGAGCGGCGTCCTTACCGGTACAAGGCTGCCAACGACCTGATTGACCAGCTAACAGATGATCAGCTTTTGGACCTCTATGACTACGTGGATGTCATCGCTAATACACAGATTCCGTCTGTACAGGGCTACCTGCTGCGCGACACCCTGAAGAAGGTTCTGCGGAAGCGGGGCTTTAACCCCGAAGCTACAGAGACCCATAGATATAAATACAATTACCATTCACGTATTCTTGATGAGGCTCATCTCTACACGATATTCGGTGCTATTCAACAGCGCCGGAGAATCCGGTTTCTCTATCTGTCCCCGAAAAAAGGAATGAACTACACCTCCCAGAACACGAACCCTCTCTTTGAGCGGGAGTCTGCGGGTATTACAGATAGTATCCTTCCGCTACGCGTCGTTTACGACCATCAGTATGGGCGGTGGTATTTAATCGGACATCATGCCCGGATGGGGATCAAGAAATTCCGGATGGAGGGCCTTACGCAGATTGAAGAGGGCGAACCCGTGGAAGAAGAAGAATATGCGGAGAAGCTTAAAGCTCTGGAAGCGCAACTGAAGAACAGCTGGGTCACAGATACCAATCGTACGGTTAAGGTAGCTGTCAGATTCTATAATCCCAGCGGGTCCGGCGCTAATTTCATCCGGGAGCGGGTTGAGGCGCAGGGACAATGGGGCGTAATTACAGAGGAGTCCGATACAACGTTCCTGTACGAGATCGAAGTGAACGAAATTTATGAAATCAAGCCTTGGTTACGGAGCTTCGGTTCGAGCTGTGAGATCTTAGAACCCCGTTGGCTTCGTAAGCAATTTATTGCGGAATGGAAGGAGCTCCGGAGCTACTATGAATCCATTTGAGAAAATATTCAATTTCCAGATCATCTCACGCCTCGATGAAGCGGGCTCACTCGCGCTGACCTCGCAGGAACGCTCCTGGCTGAAAACGATGTTAATACACCCGGCTTCAGAGGCGGCTTTTACACCGGAAACTTTAATGAAACTGGATTCTATACTGGAGGCTGAAGCATCCATAGAAGTGCGGGAGATTATTATGGAGAAAGCCCGCAGTAAAGAGCGCCAGGTCTATCATCCGCTGCTCCGCACACTCCGCCGCATGATTATGCAGAATCAAGGCATTCTGATTACTTATCAGATTAAGCATGGCGGCGAACGAGCGGATCAGGCCGGCTTCCCTCACAAGCTGGAGTACAACATGTACAAGCGGGAGTGGTATCTGCAATGGTACAGCACCCGGCAGCGTTCGCTCATGTCTACCAAACTAAGAAATATTGTTTCGGTCGAAGTATTCCCCATTCCTGCCAAACGGATGGATGACCTGAAGGCACGGATAGCGCGCTTATTAGAAGGTCTCAAGGAATCGGCCTGCATCCAAGTCATTCCTACCTATAATGCGGAGCTGTCACGGATACTATCCGCCTTCTCCTGCTTCGATAAATCCGTGTCCTTCGATGAGGCTAACGGCATCTACCAGATTCATGTCAACTACATGAGAGACGACAGCGAGTTCCTGTTATCCCGAATCCGCTTCCTGGGCCTGCGGGTTAAAATCGTGGAGGGCGGGCAGCTTAAGCGGCGTATGCTGATGTCGGCGGAGATGGCGGTTGAGCGGTATGGGGAGGCGGGGAAACAGGAATTCACGCAGCAGCGAGAGCTTGATTAAATCGATATCCACGAATGCCTACCGTTTCGGCGGAGTAACCAAGGTCACGATATTTCCGTCCGGGTCCCTGAAATGCACGCTGCGCGCACCCCATGGGTAGGTATATGGCTGCGTCATGAAGGCAACGCCCATCTGTTGCAGCCGGGCGTATTCGGTGTCCACATCCTCCACGCGGAAGGAGATGGTGGTGTGCCCATGCCCCATGGAGTCATCATAAGAAAATGCCATATCTGCGATGGAGGCCGCCTTATCGTACAGTACAAATGGCAGGCCCTCGCACTGCATCTCGGTGTGGATATCATCGCCCTCTGCAGGGCAACCCAGCACCTTTGTATAAAATTCCCGCAGACGGCGCACATCCTCGGTAATCAAGCCGAATCCCATGCAAACCATAAGCCCGTCCCCTTTCATATATTCGCAAGATCTCCATATGCTCTAATATACCATCTTTCCAACCCTCTTCCACAAAACAAAGATACAGTTTAATCGGCTGTGTCTTTTCTTTCAAATCTTACTGTACACTCCACATGTGTCGAATGTACGGAACTGAGGCATCACTCACTTTAACTGTCCGTCAACCCCTACCGCTAAACCGTTTGATCGCTTCCTCGGTCATCGGCTCGAAGAGGTTAACTAGGCCACTTCTCTGCTTTGCAGCTCCAGCACGATGGCTAATAATCGGTCTTTTTTGTTCATTGGATGCCCCCTTGAAACTTAATGCTGTTAGACTAATAATACACCTAAACGTACAGAGACATTAAAATCAATGCATTTGAGCGATACTGCCACATCTCACTTATTGATTCAGAACCATCAATACTTTTAACTCAACTTTTTGCTGTACCAGCGTGCACGATACGCATCCCCGCATCGTCTGTAACGGTAAATTTTAAGGCCACCCTTTTTAGGATGGCCCACTCATTTTTCTCATTATTTGAACTATGTTCCCCATATAAAGCGAAAGGGATCGCCTCTCTATTTCAGCTCCATATAATACAAATTCGCAGTACTATCCTTCGTAATTGTATGCGCACCCGCTGCGAGCGAGACTGTAGCAATACCATTCGTGATCGGATAGCTGGTTCCATCCACTTTGACCTTCGTTCCTTCCGAGTTGAACACTAACGTTAAGGTTGAAGCTTGGGCTGCTGTGAACCCAATGCTGGTTGCGCTCTCGATTTTCAGACATTGGGTTAGGGTCAGACCGCTATACACCACAGTTCCCTTGCTCGTGGAGAGATTCCCGGAAATAGAGAAGAAGCTGCTGGTTGTTCCGGATGTAGTGAAGTTATGGACAATTGCCCCGGTAGTGGGCGTTGGTGTTGCAGTCGGCACCGGAGTTGCCGTTGGCGCAGGCGTTGCCGTTGCTGTTGGTACAGGTGTTGCTGATGGAGTCGGAGTCGGTCCAACCGGACTGGAATTGCCGCCTACCGATACAAGACCCGTAGTATAATTTCTGATTGCGGACATCAGTGCTGCATTCAGCGCGTACGATGCGTCATCCACAGCGTCATTAAAAGCCCATATGAAGTCTCCACCGCCCTGGCGTCCGGCTTTTGCCGTAACGACCTGTTCAACTGTGCTTACGTTATCAACATCAGATGCACTGACACCAGTATCGACGCTAGTATCAAAGTTGTTATAAGCCGTTCCGCCGACTAGAGCTTTGTATGAGCTTGGGACGGTCTCATTTCTCGAAGAAGCTAAGTAGGCATCAAACGAGGTAGCATTTGCCGGAGCAGTTCCGGTACTGGAGTTGGCATAGATCAGACTTGCCGCACCAACAATGCTATTGTTGTAGGCTTTGATCATCCCTCCATTTTCGCCAGAGAATGTGCCTTCCTCCCCTATAGCATCCGTACCCTGTAAGGAACTCAGCATTGGATCTTTAGTATTTCTGAACACATTGGATTCCACAAAAGCCGAAGCTCCGGTTGTAACGCCCACACCGTATTTCGAGACTCCATCATAAAAGTTGTTGTAGACATGAACTGAAGCCACTCTGATCCGCGGATGACGGGAGTCCGAATGATCGAACCAGTTGTGATGGAAGGTAACAAAGAATTCTGCCGACTCACTAAGTCCGACTAGAGCCGCTTTTCCGGAATCAAAATAGTGGTTGTAGGAGATAGTGATATACGTTGAGCCCTTCTTGAGGTCTGTAGAACCGTCACCCTTAGCCTGGTCCGCATCACCCCCTGCAGATCCGTAGAAAATATCGTTATTATGCACCCATACATTCGCATTGCCTGTATCCATGGAAATACCGTCGTCAGGGAATAACATCACGCCCAGGTTTCTTACTTCCACATTCCCGGTATATCTAAGCAGCATTCCCCAGCCATAGGCGTAAGCATCTTTCCCGATACCCTCAATGGTAATATTCATTTCCGTATAATTATTTTTACCTTTGACTTCAAGATAACCGCTGCTGTTGAGCTGTCCGCTCAGATCAGATGCTGTAACTTTTCCGATAATCCGGATGGCCAGCGGCGATGTATCATAGCCTTTTTGTCTCAGTGTCAGAATTCCGCCAAGACCCACCCCGGTCTGTACGGTACCCGAGCTGCTGGTTTTCACATCGAGCGTTACGGTTTGCGCATTCTGGGAAGTGATATACAGCACCTGTGCCCCGCTTTTGAGCGTCCCATTATCATTATAAGCACCTGAGCCTGTACCAAATTGCGAATGGGCTGAAAAAGCAAATCCAGACCGGTCATACGCCGCTACCGCCAGCGTTCCCGAGACAGCATTTGCCGTCACTGCGCCTGACGATACGGCCTCAACCTTCAACACATAACTTCCGGCTGCAAGCCCTACCGCATCAGCTCTCCAATAGGAAGAATACTTGCGGATCAACTCGTTATTAATCTGCTGATACTGGGAGTCCGCTGCGCCCGCTGCTTTAACATATACATTATATCCCGATGCATTGCTTACTGGTGACCACTCCACATAAGCGGCTTCATTTCCGCCTCCACTGCCCGTTATCGTAAGACCCGCAGCGTGTGCTACCGTAGTTCCCCATCCGCCGGCGATCAGAGATAGTGCAAGAGAAAATAGCAAAACTATACTGGTTACCTTTGCAACTGTCCTTTTCATTTCATTGCCTCCTAATTTTAATTTGTTGCAGCTCCTTCTGTAACCGCTTGCAATAATCTGTGATGCTCCTTCTGCACCTCCTCTTGTACCGGCTAATCCGAACCGCTGAAGTAGGATGAGATGAACCCTCTCGGACAACCCGAGCATATCAAATGTGAAAAGGGTGCTGAAACAATCATTTGCTCATATCTGTAGAGTTGATGCGTTATTATGGGTTAATGATTATTTTGCAGGGAAGTGATACTCTGTGTAATCCGTGCCGGACTGTATAAGTCAGGTATGTCTGGTACGCGCAGAACAAAAAAAGACACCCGTTAAGGTGTCTTCACTGATGCTCTATATGGAGCTAAAACTTCATCCAGAAAAATTGAGAGACTGCAAGGACAAGCCCGATGGCATTGACTATGATAAAAAACCACTTTTTGGCCCTGCGGCTTGTGGACTCTCCATCCACCAACAAAGTCCAAACCAGAATTCCGTTTAACACAACCATTATTATGAGTGCCAACCACCAATTCGCCGCCATCTGATCTCGTCCTCTCCTGAATTAGTTATTCCCACTTCATAAGCTCCTTAATCTGAGCAACCAGCTGCTTCGCCGCTTTGTAATGAGTGAGCTTCGACGGATGCCAATCCGCTGCATAACCATCTTCTTCCAGCTGGACAGCAAACCGCATTGAAGTGATATTGGAATCACCTGTTTCCTGTATATAGCTGCTGACCGCTTGTTCAACCAAAGGGTACAGTCTGTCTCCCATAATGCCCAAGGTGCACAGGAGCGGGGCGTGTGTATTATTTCGTCTGACCAATTTTAGAAACTCAACATACTGTCCGGCATATTCTGCCTGTCTGTCAGCATCCTCCCGGGTATAGGAATCATCATTCGTCCCCAGATTAATGACAATCAGATCGGGCACAAATTTGCTGAAATCCCAGCTTACGGATTGAGGGTCCAGCGTATCGTCAAACCTCCCTTCCGATTTGCCCACTTTTTCGTAATAATCTGGAACAAGATGCGAAGTGAGCTTCCGGTCGTTCCCCGTGTAGCCGCTAATGATGCCATAACCGCTGTACGCCACCATGCTGTAGTCAGCCTGAAGCTCTTGAGCCGTTAGATAAGCATAAGCTTTCGTGACATCTTCCGTAGCCGTGGAAAAAGAATGTAATGCATCCTCATCGTCAACCCCATAACCGCAGGTAATGGAATCGCCGATGAATTCAATCCTATGTACGTTCACCGGGGTAGGCTTGATTCCCTGAACGGCATCGACGGTAATCTTCTGAATCCCAACCGTTGACATAGGCGCCTCCGATAATTTGATGATTCTTACAGTGACATTCTCTTCGGTATCACTTTCGAACACCGTATAGGTTTTCGTTGGCTGGTCTACCAGATCATCAATGATCTGTTTTCCGTTTACGTAAATGCTGATTCTGGCCTGATTCGTAAGTGTGGAAGCTATCTGATCTCCCCTTACTGTAATTTCCGCTTTTGTACCATAGAATACAAATTCCACGCCTCCACCGGACAGCGCCAGCCACAATACTTCATTGTAAAAGTGGGTCCGCCCGATGATTTTCACATACCTGTCCGTTGCCGGGAAAACTTGAACTGCCTCTGACACACTATAACCTTCCTTCTACTTTACTTATCTACCAGGAACAGTAACTTAAGAAAAGCCTCTGTAACTCGCGTAAGCTGCTCCGGAGTATCCTAAGCCATCATCTCGCCCATCTCACCCGGAACAATCTGCCATGATAATCCATGCTTATCTGTCAGGCAGCCGCACTGCTCGGCTTCGGGAACCGCAGAAAGCTTATCCAGTAGTAATCAATCGCCTCCTGCAAGTCGCACTTCGCCATAAAGGAGATAGCCTCATTGAAGCTGAATTGATGATCATGTGCACTATCCATTGCGGAGAACCACTGATTCTCAAGCATGAAATCAGCGAACATAATGGTTCCTTCCTGGTCAGGCCCCGGGCCTTTGGGATAGCGGGCAAGAGTTCCTTGCTGAAACGACGGGATTATAGCAGGCCGCTCTTCACCTTCCGGATTGGTAAGAATCGGTTTTGCGAACCTATGATCCTTTTATCTACCAAGTCCTTCCAGCCGAATCTCGTTCAGCTCTTCTGCAGTCATTAGCCTCGCTTTATACAGATTCATATATTCCTGTGAGACACTCTGATTAAAGATCAGCAAATCATGAGTATTCAACGTCACCGGAACCCCATAATCATAAAGCGGGATTTGTAGAATATCGCCTTGTATGTATGTAATATGATTCATGCCTTGCTCTTGAGCTTCTTGTCTGGTGTATTCAATAAAAGCAGCGTCGCGGTCAATCCCTATAAGAGGAAGCATCATCAGCAAAGTCTATTATACTATAATTTGAAAAATTCCCAACCCGGTATGGGTTGGGATATTCCTCTCAGTCGTGGACGGCGAGCTCCCGGCGGAAGGGCCTCTCCCCTGCAATGGCGGCGACCACCATGGAAGCGGTGCACTCAATATCTCCATAAGTATTAATGATTGTATCTATGGACGCGTTGAATTCTTTATGAACAAACGGATGGAAATGGGATATAAAAACAACCGGGGTACCGAGCTTGGTCCATCCCCCCATCATATTGCGGGCAACCTCCCCGTGCAGACGGGTGACATTTAGACCGTAATCCTGCCGACTGCCGATTGAACAGAGAATGAGGTCATAGGTTCCGGGCAGCGCTGCGGTGAATAATTCTCCCGGGCCGGGGTCTATCCACTGATCTACATGATCCGAGTACTGTTCAAGCTCATATTTGATCCGCTCATACAGTTCAGTATAACGATTATGATAGTTCATGATGACCACATGCAATATCCGTGTCCCAGGATTCAGCGGAAATGGAATCAGAGCAGGGCGGTCTCTCACCAGTGTCAGACTCTCTGCAACCGCCCGTTCAGCTAAGCGCGAGATCGCTTTACGGTCGGGCTGCTCCCGATCACGCACCTGCGAAGAATCCGCCGCAATCAATCCCAGTTGTTCCTTCAACGATAGCACACGGCAAGCGCGCTCGATTAATGTACTCCGTGTCAGCTTGCCCTCATTGTAGCGGCGTTCCATTTCAAGGTAGAACCGCTCCTCAATCCGGGGGAACAATAGCATGTCACAGCCGCCTTCAAGCGCTGCCGCACAGGCATCATAGTAATTCATGAATCCGGCAATCCCGCCCATTTCCATCGCATCAGTCACAATCAGCCCCTTGAAACCAAGTTCTCCGCGCAGCAGGTCCTGAAGCAAAGCACGGGATACTGTGGCCGGAGGATACATTCCCCGCTCATCAGGACTGTCAAACGCCGGCAAGGCGATATGTCCCGGCATCACAGCCATAGCGCCAGATTCAATCAGCTCCCTAAAAACACGTCCAGGTCCCTGGAGCCATGCCTCCCGCGACAGATGATTCACCGGTGTTGTTAAATGCTGGTCCACTGTATCATACCCGTCTCCCGGAAAATGCTTGATCGTAGCCATCATTCCGTTGTCCTGCAGTCCCCGCATATAGGCTCCGGCCATCTTGATAATCTGCTCAGGTCTTTGCCCGGCGCTGCGGCTGGAAACCACCGGACTATCCGGAACCATTGCCTGATCCACCACAGGGGAGAAGGTCCAGTTATAGCCGATTTGTCCGGCTTCCAGAGCGGCTGCACGGCCAATTTCATATGCCAGTTCAGGCGAATCCGTCTGGCTTATCCCCATCATATGAGGAAAGCGCTGCGAGCCTTGTATCATTTCGCCGGGACCATTTTCCAAGTCCGTTACAATAAACGGCGGGATTTCGCAACTCGCACGGAAGGATGCGATTTCTTCATTTAAGGCATCTTTATCTCCGGCAAAAAAGAACATCGCGCCAAATTCAGACATCTGCTTCCCGATCCGGGCGTTAGTGGGACAACACACCTGATTCAGCAGCCTGCGAAAGTCCCATCCTTCTGCCAATTCACGCATTTTCCGGGAAGGCTCAATAATGTATTTCATTCCTGCTTATCCTCCTTCATATTTTCCGGCAAGATCGAGTGGTTCTTTAAGCCGGCAGTCAAGCGGAACTCCAGCGGAGATATCCCTTCAGCTTCCCGGAATACCTTATTGAAATGCTTTGGATTCTCGAAACCCACCTTTGCGCTGACCTCGTATACTTTATAAGTACTGCTCTCCAGCAGTTCCTTTGCCCTGACTAGTCTTACCTTCTTCAGATACTGGCTGAAGCTCATCCCCATATAATCCTTGAACGCTGAACTGAAATACGAATAATTGAATGAAACATGGTTGGAGACCAGCGCCAGATTGAAATCACTGCGGCTAAAGTTCTGTTCAATGAAATGCAGCGCCTTTTCCATTTCTTTCCGGTTCAGATGGGCCGATTTGATTCCCATGATAAAATCATTCATTTGATTCAGGAGATTCTCTACTCCATGATAATAATCCTGAAAATTCCGGGAGTTGTACAAGTAGCCAATCCGCCGGTACACTTTAATAATATCAACCGCTTCCTTGCCGTAATCATTAAAGACCTTGTCGAAAATCAATTCATTAATTGCAGTGCTAATTCTCTCCAGGTAGGAAATGTCATTGTCCAGTATTGTGTGATAATCCAGTACCTGAGACAGCAGCCGCTGCATTTCCTGTTCACGGCCGGTACCAATCATATTGCCGACCTTGATAATATCCTCCGTCGGAATTACAAAGTCTCCGGACTTATCCTTGAGCTGCCCGTAATGAAGAATGCCTGCTGCCGATTTAAGAAAAAAGTATCTCAGTGTTTTCAATGCCTGAGCATAGGCTGTCTTGAACTGTTCCGGCTGGTACATCCGGTCACTGATAGCGATCTGACAAGAAATCAGGCGGTCTTGACGAAGAAGCTCCGATAGCTCCGCTAACCGTAACTCATCATGAATAATAGCCAGAGACCTGCCCTCCTTGTCCAGAAAATGGCGATCGTCTGCCGATGGTCCCGTACGAATAAATTCCTCAACGCGTGCATACAGCATGCCGCTTCCCTTTGTTCCGCCACTCGCCTCGGCTTCCTGGATCAGGACTACGAAGCATCCTGCCTGCAGATTCTCAAGCCCCGCGAAACCCAGCCGTTTACTTAATTCCTCCCCATCAATTTCCGGATTCATCAGAATATAGTACATTTCATTCTGCCGGTAATCCTGCTCTCTCTGCGTTGCCTTACTCAGCATGCCGCTGATTTCTTGCTCCCGTTGCAGGGTCTGCTCCAGCCGGGAAAAGGTTTGGCGCAGCTCACTGCGCACAATGGGCTTCAATAAATAATCCCTGACTTCAAACCGTATGGCTTGCTTTGCGTATTCGAAGTCGTCGTAACCGCTGATAATGACCACGGCAGGATGATGCTCGAGTTGTTGGATGCGCTCGATCAGGGAGAGACCGTCCATGACCGGCATCCGAATATCAGTCATCAGGATGTCAAAGGCCTCCCGGTTTAACTGCTGCAGCGCTTCCTCCCCGTCCTCGGCAAAGAAATAGTTATAGTCTCCTGGATACTCCCGCTCCAGCATGGCCCGAATGCCAATACGGATATTCTCCTCGTCATCTACGATGAGCAAGTTGCGCTTCATTCCGCCAGTCCCCCCGAGAGAATTAAATAAGGAATTTTAATCATAATCTTTGTATATTCACCTTCGACACTCTCTAGCCATAGACCGCTGGTCTTTCCGTAATGCAATTGAATACGCAAATGAACATTTCGCAGACCGATACCGCCCCCTGAAGCATCAAAGGCGGACTCCTTACCCGAGCGGGCAGCATTGCCGTTGGTCGTGTACACCGCTTGAACACCGGATTCCCACTTAAGCGTTGAATTAATATGATCCAGGCGTTCAGCGGAGATCCCCGCCCCGTTATCCCGGATTTCAATATACATGAAATCTCCCTGCTTATACGTGTGAATCGAAATAATCAGCCCGCGTTTTCGCATTCCGGGGGCATTCATTCCGTATTTGAGCGCATTTTCCACTATAGGCTGGAGCGACATCTTGAGGATCTCCTGTTGCCGGTGTGGCTGATGATGATCAAGCTGCAGCTGTAATCTGCCGCCGTAACGAATATTCATAACCGCAATATAATTCTGAATATGCTGAATCTCTTCATATAAACGCACATAGTGCGTCGTCCAGTGCAAATTATAGCGCAGCATTGATCCAAGGGAGGTTAGCGTATCGGAAATGACCAGCTGTCCCTCTATTTCCGCCAGCATCTTCAAATTTTCCAGAGTATTATACAGAAAGTGGGCATCGATCTGGTTTTTGAGAGAGTTTAGCTCGGCCTCTTTTGAAGAAGCTTGCTTGATAACCGCTTCTGCAATCAGTTCATTGATTTTATTCAGCATTTGGCGGATATGATTGCCGAGTTCTCCCACTTCATCGCCGCCAAGCTGAGGAATCTCTACATTAAAATCACCCTGACGGACCTTCTTCATGGAATCACGCAAAAGATGCAGCCTCTTCAGAATCACAGACAGCAGCTTATATGTAATCAGCGAGAGAATCAGCACCAGCAGCAGGGTGGCCCCGCCGATGGACAGCCTGGTTTTATTCATATCATTGTAGGACGTTTCCAATGAAACGACGCTCAGCAGCTTACTATCCAGCCTGTCTATGCCGATATAGACACACAAATATGGAACTCCCCCATAGGTAAACTGAAAGTCCCCCTCATCTCCTCTGGATTTAAGCATAAATTCATTTCTGATTTCCTTAGTGGGAATTTTTGTATAAAAGACGGAGGTATCGTTGAAGTACAGCCGGGAGTTCCGATCCATCGCAAGCAGCTGCGTAGAAGCTTCCTGCAGGTTGCTGTAAATATTCGAGAATAACACGTCCAGCCGCATATTAACCTGCATTAATGCTAAATGCTGTTCCAGCGGATATTTGATTTCCCGGACCAGACTGGCAAAGTTCAAGTAATCCTGGCTCCCCGCTCCCACCCTGCTGCGCAGCTCTTCGGGGCCGCTATAGATCGTCCACCATACCTCTTCCGGTTGTTCGTAGAACTCTTTGGCCCAGACCTCGCCGGAGATTCGGCGCTCGTTATAGATAATCGGCCAGATTTCCCGGGCATATTCATTGCCGGTGAAGAACCGCAAATTACTGATATTAGGATTGTTGGACATAATATATTGCAGGTTATGATATGAGTAGTTGTTAAATTTAATCAGTTCCTCAGCCGAAAACTCCCGGTTGCTGAGCATGTAATCCAGCACATCACGGTCAGACAGCGCGAGTTGCGAAGTTAGTTCCATGGCCTCCATGTGATTCTGGATATTTTTCTTCTCCATATTAAGTAAATACTCATTCTTGGTGATGATACTTGTGATGCTGTTTTGGTAGTTGACGTCAAGAATATAACCGGAGAATATCGTTGTCGGAATCAGAATAACAATAATATAAGTCAAAATCAGCTTAGCCTGAATAGAAAGACGCCCTATAGAACCGGAGAGAAAACGAAACCTTACTTTGATGTAATTCCCCAGTTGTCTTCACTTCCGTTTCCCGATGGTTTGGACGAAACTCGGGGAGCCGGCTTAATGCCGATCTCCCCCAGTTTTAATCAGCTATCTGCTCAGGCCTGTCAGTTCTGGAGCTTAGCAGCATTTTGTTCAAATGCATCCTGCTGATAGGCTTGAATTTTGTCCCAATCATGTTCCTTGCGGTATTGCAGGAATTCATTCCATGCCTTATCGAAATCAGCCTCTGACACAGCCAGAATGAGCTTAGGCAATGTCTTTCCCCATTGGGTATTAATCTTTCCAAGTGCAATTCCCTCCGGAGAGGAAACGGCCGGGTCCAGATTCGCATAGATGGAGTTATCGACCACTTTGCCGCGGGTCCAGTCCTCCGGCTGTTTAATCGGTTCTACCGATGCCGGAGCCCATTTTAAGTTGAGTGCAGGGTCCATCATCATCCAGAATGTGTAGGAGGCTCCATATGTTTTGGCAAAGGTGGAACGGTCATTGTTATACATGTTCAGAACTTCCGGCAAAAATTGCTCTTTTCCATCAATAGTATCATACGTGGTGCCCTTTTCACCAAAGAACAAATCCTTGTTGCCCTCTTCACTGATTATATAAGTCAAGAATTCGATCGCTCTTTCTTTATCCTTCACTTTCTTGGAGATCAGGGTGAGCGCCCAGCCCGCAATGGACGGTCCGCTCAGCTTCGGCTGCTCCTGCTTGGAATTCGCCGGCCCGTCAACAGCAATATAGACCGAATTCGGGTCTTGCTGATAACGGGTAATGTTCTGGTTCTGAAGATCGGAACGCGGGAACATCATAGAGAAGTAACGGCCTTGCACAATTTTCTCTTCCATTTGCGGACGCTTGTCAATGAAAATATCCTTCGCAATCAGCCCCTGTTCGTTGGCCTGACGGAACGCTTTCAGCCAGCGGATGTATTCCGGATCCGTAGAGCGATCATATAGCTTACCGTCTTTTTCATACGGAATAGCTAGGAAATCCATCAGATTTGCTCCAAACGAGCCATTTCCCATATCCGTAAACTCCTGTGTCCCGAAGGGAATAAGCGGTTGTCCGTTTACCTCTGGGAATTTCTCTTTGGCGGCTTTGAGCGCATTCAGGAAGCCTTCCGGTGTTCTCATATCCGGTTTGCCAATGGCCTCATAAATGTCTTTACGCACAAGAAAGGTATTGGAAGAGGTGAAATTATCGCCATTTTCTTTGAAATTGGCCGGAGAACTGGACTGGTTCGGATATCCATATACATTTCCATCTTTCTCCGTGTACCATTTCAGCTTGTCCGGATCAGCAATTTTGAAGAAATAAGGATCATATTGATCGGCAAGCTCATTGAGTGGCAATACCAAGCCGCCTTGAACCATTTTATCAATGGCATCGGAGTTCCAGTCCAGCGTAATAAAGTCAGGCAGATTGTTGGAAGCGATCATCGTATTCAGCTTTTCATTCTCGTTTCCGGCTGGAACGATAAAGTTGATGTCAACACCGGTTTTTTTCGTGATATATTGAGTGGTTTTGTCAGTACCCCACTTGTCGGCAAACCAGGAGTAATTCAAATACCAATCGAATGTAATCGGATCTGTAGAGCTCTTCCACCCCGGCTCATCCGCGTTGACAGCAGGTGCGGCAGTATTATTATCGGTCTTTGCTGTATTGTCTTTGTTATTCCCGTCGCCCCCACAAGCAGTCAGGCTGGCTGTAAGTGCAAGTGCCAGTATGGATGGCAGCCATTTTTTTGAATAAATCATAAATGAATTCCCCTTTTCGTAAGTTTTATAGAAGAGCTTAGCCCTTGATTGAACCGATCATCATACCCTTGACAAAATACTTCTGCAGGAACGGATATACCATAACGATCGGAACAGTCGTGACCACCATAGTTGCCAGCTTGACTGACTGGGAGGTAACCGACTTCTGCACCGAGCCAGCCATCGCCGACACCATCTGATTGGAGCTGGATTCCGCAACCACCCTGTATAAGTACGTCTGTATCGGCTGTAGATTGGAATTGTTGATATAGATTACGCCGGCAAAATAATCATTCCATTGATAAACACCGTGGAACAAAGCGATTGTAGCGATAACCGGCATAGAGACGGGAATGATCACCCGGAGGAAAATCGTAAGCTCATTCGCCCCGTCAATTTTAGCCGCCTCCTCCAGCCCTTTCGGAATCTCCCGGAAAAAGGACATGAAAATGATCAGATCATAGAAACTGAACGCGGCGGGTAAAATGTATACCCAGAAATTGTCCAGCAATCCAAGATCACGGATCAACAAATAGGTCGGAATGAGGCCTCCTCCAAAGAACAGCGTAATGGTTCCCATGATCATGTACAGCTTCCGCCCGATCAGCTCTTGACTGCATAAGGCATACGCGACCATGGCGGTGAAGAATACATGAATAACCGTTCCCACCACAGTTTTGGCCACGGTGATTCCCATAGCCGTCATGATTCCATTATTGTTAAAAACCGCCTTGTAGTTGTCGAGAATGAAGACCCTCGGCCACCAGTAAATATTGCCCAGCATGGCATCCATGCCCTCATTGAACGAATTGACCAGTACATACCACACGGGATACAGCGTGGCAAAGCAGACTAACAGCATCAGCAGGTTATTGCATATATCAAACACGATTTCGCTGCCCGTTCTCCGGCTTAGTCGGAACATACTTGAATCTCCCCTTTTCTTCATATTAGAACAGCGATGTATTATTGACCCGCTTGGTGAAGCTGTTGCTTGCCAGCAGGAGTAATAATGCAATGACAGACTTAACGAGACTCACCGCTGTAGAGTAAGAGAAACGGGCATTTTGCAGACCGGTCTGATAAATATAAATATCAATAACACTACTTGCACTTTCATTGAGTGAGTTGCGGAGAACCATAATCTGATCAAAGTTGGAATTAAGAATTCCGCTGACTGCCAGAATGAACAGGATGGATATCGTTCCGGCGATAGAAGGAAGCGTAATGCTTCTGATCCGCTGAAAGCGTCCGGCGCCATCAATCTTTGCTGCTTCATAAAGCTCGGGTGAGACTCCTGAGATCGCCGCCAGATAGATAATTGCTGACCAGCCCAGCTCCTTCCAAATACCTGAAATTACGGCAATGCCCCAGAAATATTTGGGTTCCGCAAGAAAGTTCACTGGCTCTTGAATAAGATGCAGTTTGGACAGCAGGTGGTTAATAATCCCTACATCCGACAACCAGGTTGTCAAAATCCCCCCCAGAATGACCCAGGATAAAAAATACGGTAAATAGGAAATCGTCTGAACACTCTTCTTAAAACGAACGGATCGCATCTCATTAAGTACAATGGCAAACAGAATCGGTAAAGGAAACCCGATCAAAAGGCGTAACGCGCTGATACCCAGCGTGTTCTTGACCACGTACCCCATATTCTCATCTTCAAAGAACTCCCGAAAATGCTCCAGCCCCGCCCAAGGGGCACTGCCTATTGATCCGATAATATCGTAATCTTTGAAAGCGATCACAATTCCATACATTGGAAAATAGTTGAATACAAGCATCCAGATCACGCCAAGCAAGGCCATAATCTGTAAATAACGTTGTTTATACATTCTGCGCAGGATTCCCCGTTTTTTCTGGTTTATCTCGGGGTTTGCTATGGGTTCCACCACTCCAGCCTTCATTCAATCATACCCTCCTATTATGTTTGTTTGTTTGTTTCCTGCTGTTAACCCATTATAGGTCATGCCTCAATTTGACAGTAGGTATCATATTTTACGTTTGGTTTCTTTTTTTTGGACGTTGCAGCAGACCACTGTATGGCAGCTTGTAGATGAGGTCTACAATTCTGCCAGACAAAGCAAAAAAACCGCTAATAGAATAGCGGTTTTTTTTAAATGGAGCCGCGGCGTTGACGTGCAGAGCCACTATGCGGTGGGAATGGATACTGGAACTATACGAGTAGCAAATATTCGCTACACTATTCAAGGTCTTGTTCATCGCTTTTGGCCGATTCGCTGCATAAATCTACAAACTCTTCTTCTAACTGATTGTCCACAATATATATTAAAGCTTGTTCAAATATGCTTAAAATCGTAAGATAGAATCTTTCGTCTATGTCTCCGTATGAGAGCGTAAAGTCTACTCCACATTCCACTGTAAAAATCATCAGCTCGGCAATTTGCCCCTTATTGGTTGAAACATGAGGGCTTATAGATGGACAATATCGAGGACAAATATAACGCGGCTCTGGCTCATATTGAGGAACTTAAACTTGAAATCAGCCGGTTGAGAGGTGTGCTGGGGGCTTTGGAACAAGAGAACCCAGGAATAACTGTTGTAGAATCCGCTGCCCACCAGTACTCTACCGTAGAGGATAAGCTCGCCCTGTATAAAAGTTATTTTCGCGGCAGAGACGATGTTTATCCGATTCGCTGGAGCAACAAGCAAGGCAAGTCCGGATACTCGTCCGCTTGCGCTAATGAATGGACTTGCGTTTGCGAGAAACCTAGGGTGAAATGCTCCGTTTGCAAACACCAGAACTTCCTGCCCCTTACAAGCGAAGTGCTGTCAGCCCATTTAGATGCACGGCAAGACCGCACAATTGGGATCCATCCCATGCTGCAGGACGAGACCTGCTGGTTTTTGGCCTTGGATTTTGACAAACACGATTGGATTAGACCCAGAGGCAGAGGGATTCTGCACCTGTGAACACACAAAGAAAACAAGAGCACCAACCCATACCTTCCAGGCGGAAAGCGCATTCCGGACTTGTTATCCTTTGATGCCATGATTAATAACAGCGTGCAGGAATACAAAAATCCGATACTTCACAGTTTCTCTAACCACAACGCATAACGCTACATAAAAAAGACCCCGAAGGGTCTCTTTTCTGATACTCCATATCGAGCCGAGGGGAGTCGAATTGCTGTCCGAAGATAACAGCACATAAACTTCTACGAGTGCAGTCATATCTTCAGTGTCCCGTCGAATACTCTTTTCTTTCTTTTAAGTTAACGATGTCTTGGCCCGTTGGGTTTTGAAAAACGCGAAGCCCGAACACAGGTATAATTGCAAAAATGTGATCAAAGATATCAGACTGGACCGACTCGTACACACCCCAGGTCGTATCATTGCTGAACGCATAAATTTCTAAAGGCAGTCCACTATCTCCTGGTTCTAACTGTCTGACGATCAACGCCATATCCTTATGGATTTTAGGATGATTCCGCAGATATTCATGGATATATTCTCTGAACACGCCAATATTCGTGAGTTGTCTTCCATTAACTTTACTATCCATATTGATATGATGTTCGATATTATAGGTGCTAATCTCATCTAATCTTGTCGTGACATAATCACTAAGGTAATGAACCTTTTGGAACTCCTCAATCATTTCTTTTGTACAGAAACATATGCTGCTTGTATCGATACTGACACTTCGTTTAATCCTTCTGCCACCAGAGGCTTCCATGCCTCTCCAATTTTTGAAAGAATCTGATATCAGGGCATAGCTTGGAATCATGGTAATTGTTTTATCGAAATTCATAACCTTAACCGTATTAAGAGTAATGTCAATTACATTACCGTCAGCATTATATTTAGGCATTTCAATCCAGTCACCTACACGAACCATATCATTAGATGATAATTGAACACCTGCCACCAAGCCCAATATAGAATCTTTGAAAACTAGCATAAGAACAGCTGATATCGCTCCCAGTCCACTAAGAATAATCAGTGGATTCTGACCCATGAGGTTAGAAATCACCACAATCGCACCAATAATAAACAGAATAATTTTCGCAACCTGAATGTAGCCTTTGATCGGCCTAATCTTGGACACTTCATACTTACGATAAATAGCATTGGTGGCATCAAGTAACGCATTAAACACCGTGATCGCTACGATAATCATATAAGTTAAGGCGACTTTTACAATGAAAGACTGATACAACGGAAAAATAGACGCAGAGTAATAGATGATAAAGGCTGGAGCGAGATGCGACAGCTTGTGGAATACTTTTGTCTCCAAAAAGATATTATCCCACGTATACCGGTTGTTATTGATGATATGAATAATTATTTTCAGCACGATTTTTTTGGCGATGAAATTGGCCACAATAGAGAGTAAAGCAATAAATATGACCATGATCATGTTCGAGAGATAAACAATCATTTGTTCGCTCACGCCATACCCTGCTAGATGCTCTTTTATAAAATTCATGATTTCCTCCTGGCAAGGTACATATTAGCCTACAATAAGAAGGTGGTCTCACTGATAATAGGATAGAGCCGGGATCCCATCTCCAAAGCCCCGCCAACTTTTATCTCACACTATTATTATTAATGTTTTTCATTTCTATTGTATAAGCCACAACTTGAATTAGAAACGCAACTATAACTACAATAAGCAATACTCCAACTACAGGCAATTTATTATTTAAGTAGTTGATTCCCGATGTAATAACACATAGTATAGAAAAGAAAAGAGAAACTCTTAAAGTTTTAACTTTTTTCTCCATTATTTTCATCACCTCTCAAAACTTAGGATTTCAATCACTCAAAGTCTTTTTAATGTTCAAAAAATTGTGCATGAAGGCATAATTACCTTCTTGCACACAAACAGATCAGAAAGCTAGTTTGTCGGAATACTCGCAATACCTCCTCCAACTACTACAGTCATACCACTAATTACCTCAGCTACGCCACCAATTATTTCTCAAACACCGCCTGCATTTATTTCGTCATTGCACCTACAATCTCTTTACGTCTAAGTCCCAAATAACCGGCCTTTCATGTTGCAGCCTGGATTGTCGCTCGCCCTGTCTCTGACAGGTACTTTTGTCGATGCACTTTTACACACAGATTTCGCCATGTGCAAGCATCCTGGCTACCAAGGTGGCTTGGCCCCTCCTTGGGTTGGGCTTGCACCAACCAGATAATGCGTGCCTCTGGGCACGCCATACGTAAAAAACCCGCTCTGGGAGCGGGTTTTAGAATAGAGCCGAAGCGTGGACATGCAGAGCCACAATCCGGCGGGGGTTGCTGCTGGAATTGTATAAGTATCCGGGAATGAACAATCCCCCTGTTTATTATTCCTGCTCCTTCGCTGTGAGCATTCTGAGCAGAACCGTGACCGTTTCCGCCCTTGTCGCGGCATTTTTCGGGAAGAAGCTGTTGTTACCCTTACCCTGCATAATCCCCAGCTTCTTCATCTCTGCTGCCGCTCCGGCAGCCCAGACCGGTATGTCGCGGTCATCCGCGAATCCGGCGGAACGAGCTTCGGGTGCCAGGTTTAAGGCTCTCGCCAGCAGCACGGCCATTTCCGATCTCGTCAAGGACGCATCTGGACGGAAGTTACTGTTCTTATCGCCCTGAATAAGACCCAAGCTTACGGCTCGCGCAACAGCTGCCTTGGCCCACTGCCCGATCCGGTCCGCGTCCTTGAAGGACAGGACAGCTTCTTTGTTCTGAAGCTTCAGCGCTTTCGCCAGCATTACCGCGAATTCAGCGCGCGTTACCGTGCGATCGGGCCGGAACGAGCCGTCCGGATAACCTGTGATCATTCCCCTCTGTTCTGCTTCCAGGATATTGGATTCGGCCCAATGACCGCCAATATCCGCGAAGGCATGACCGGGTACCGGTACGTCCGGCGTGTCAGGACCATCGTTTGGATCATCGCTTGGATTAACATTAGGATTATTAGGAGTTACCGGCGGACTCACCGGAGCTCCTCCTCCCGAATTGCCTCCGCTTCCGCCGTTTGAACGCTCGTTTACGGAAACGTTTATTTTCCCCGTAACGGACGGATTTGCGGTCAAGACGGCTGTAATCGTCACTTCTCCGGCTGCGGAAGGCGCCGTAAAGACCATGCTGAACCGGCCGTTCGCATCTGTTACTGCTTTAGCAGTGTTGAAGCTGCCCGACGAAGCCGCGACTTCGGCCTCCACCCCGGAGACCGGAAGATTGTCACTGTCGTAGACGATTCCCGCAACAGATACATCGTCTCCCACCGTCACAGCAGACGGCGTCGCCTGGAGTTCGATTAGAACGGGTACTTGTGCGGCCTTAATTACGGAGACGGTAATCTTATCCGTCACGGCCGGACTCGCAGTCAAAACGGCTGTAATCGTCACTTCTCCAGCTGCAGAAGGCGCCGTAAAGACCGTACTGAACCGGCCGTTCGCGTCCGTTACTGCTTTAGCCATTTTGATGCTGCCTGACGAAGCCGCGATTTCGACCTCCACGCCCGGGACCGGAAGATTGTCGCCGTCGTAGACGACTCCCGTAACGGACATTTTGCCTCCAACCATCACGGAAGACGGTGCCTCCTGGAGTTCGATCCTGGCGGGCACTTGTACGACCCCTTCTACGTAAACGGCAGTCGTCCCTCTCACGGACGGATTCGCGGTCAAGACTGCTGTAATCGTCACTTCTCCGGCTGCAGACGACGCTGTAAAGACCGTGCTGAACCGGCCGTTCGCATCCGTTACCACACTGGCGTCATTGACACTGCCCGATGCAGACGCGATTTCGACCTCTACGCCGGATACCGGAAGATCGTCACTGTCGTAGACAGCTCCCGTAACGGACACGATGCCTCCGGATGTCACGGAAGACGGCGTTGCTTGGAGTTCGATTCGGGCGGGTACTTGTACGTCCTTGTTCACGGATACGGTAACCGTATCCGTCACGGTCGGACTTGCAGGCAGGACAACCGCGATCGTCACGTCTCCGGCTGCAGACGGCGCCGTATAGACCGTGTTGAACCGGCCGTTAACGTCCGTTACTGCTTTAGCCGTTTCGATGCTGCCCGATGCAGACACAATTTCGACCTCCACGCCCGGGACCGGAAGATCGTCGCCATCGTAGACGGCTCCCGTAACGGACACTTTGCCTCCAGCCGCCACGGAAGATGGCGTTGCTTCTAGTTCAACCCGGGCCGGAACCTTTTGTACGTTCTCTGGACCATACACTTTGAATTCCCAGAGCGAGTAGCCGTACGTGGTCGCTCTTTTCGTTCCATACATCCGAACATATCTTGCATTCACCGGTTCGAAGGAGATCTCATCAATTTCTCCGTCTCCGGTGGTGGTACTGTATACTGTCGTCCAGTCCGCCGTGTTGTCGGAAACCTGGATTTGATACTCCTTCCCATACGCACTTTCCCAATGCAGCATGACCTTCGCGATGGGTTGGCTGGAGCCAAGATCGGCGTAAATCCACTGCGGATCAGCATAGTTAGATCCCCAGCGGGTCGTCAATGACCCGTCAACCGCATTTCCAGGAGACACATCGGCGGCTCTGGATGAGTTCGCCTTTGCTTGCATGCCTTCGGCGAGATTAGGCGCCACCGCCTCAAATACGTTAAATTCAGCAAGCGAGTAGCCGTCTCCGGTGCCCTGCTGAACGCCCTGCATCCGCACAAACCTGGCAGGAACTTTACCGAAGGAAAGTTCGTCGATTCCGCCATCCCCCATGGAAGTTGTATAAACATCCGTCCAGGTGACAGCGTCCTCCGACACTTGAATTTTATAGCTTTTCCCATAGGCCTTTTGCCAGTTTAGCCTTACTTTATTGATCATATAGGAATTCTGCAGATCGACATAGATCCACTCGTTGTCCGAAGCATTTGAACTCCAAGAGGAGCTTCTGTACAGATCCGTAGCATTCGAGGCAAATTGCTTGCCTTGGCTGGAGGAAGCAGTCGCTCCTTTACTGTAAGCGAGATCGAATCCGCTGTCGTCAAGAGCCGTCCCCTCGGTTAGGGTCATGCTCCGGCCGGTAAACGTATCCTTGCCGAGTCTATAGGTTGTTGTGGTTTTTTCTCCGTTACGGTTCAGCGTTACGTTCACTGTAATCCCCGGTGTTTCGGGATTCGCCACCGAGATGCGGACAGGTGTCACGGATTCGTCAATGATCACCATGGATGGTTTGTCAGCTGTGACCGTCAAACCGTCTCTTAGCGTCACCGTCCCGGGTTGATAGAACAGCAATTCTGCAATGCCAAGGGGATTGTGCCGGACTGCCTGAACCGACGGTGTATTCGCAAGAATACTGACCGGGCTTGCGCTTGCGTAGCTGCTGACCTCTTCAGGGGTTTTATTCGGCAATACGATGTATTCATAGGAAGCGTTAGTCGGTTTCACGCCATGATCGAGCCATATTGAAAAAACCGGCTTGGTGATCGGCTCCGTTGAGCTTCCGGTGATAACGTCGCCCCATTTTCCCGTCTTCGTCTCCCGATTCACTTGAAAGCCGGTAGGATTCGGGAAAACATAGCCGATCTTATCGTTATATGCCCAGCGCCCGTTAACTTGCTTCGTTCCGTCCGCCATGATCTCGCCGTCTACGAGCACATCTCCTGCCGCCAGACTTTGGTTCAATGTCGTATGGACCGGCGCAGCATTAGTTGAAGCGATACCTGTTCCCAGCGCCACCATTTCATCATCGAAAAAGAAGTAGCCTTTTTTGCCGCTGGTACTCAGCTTGTTGAAATCAAACGCTGTGGCTCCATAACGCTCGTTGGTCACACCGCCTACAAATGTTTTGGGATTGTTGAAATTCCCATCTTTCGTGAGTACATACGGAGCCGTCGAACCTGGAACATGAGCCCAGTCCATCAGCGGGTAAACAGTCCTGTATTCATCTCCGGTTCTCTGAATGGCAGTGGCTCCTTGCGGCGTCCAGTAGAGCAGGTTATATCCGCTAGGATTAATGGTTCTCCATTCACCGCCTTTGACCGTGCTGGAAGACATCTTGACCGTAATTCCATAATCATTCCGCATATGGGAGGAGACCAGCGTCTGCCATTGTGTCATATTGTTAACGTCCAGTCCGTTGCTCGTGCTCGTACCAATGCTGCGGATGTTCTCAAGAAAACCCGCAAACTCGGCTGCGCGCTTCGGATTGGCCGCCTGCATCCACTGCAGCGGATCTTCATAGAAGGTCAAAGCTGCACTCGCATAATCTGGCCACTCCGGTCCATTCATCCCCATCCCCAGATCGGCAACATCGCCTCTCACGAGGTACCTGGTGCCGTCCAGCAGGTAGGACGATAACGAATCAATCGCCGCCTTGCTGTACGAGAATGAGGTATCCGAAGTTACATACGCCCAGAATGACATATCTCTGGCGAAGCTTCTTCCATATCCCGTCGTATAATTTGTTTTGCCATGCATGAAAAATGACATGTCCGACTGGATCCCCGTCACTGTCGCCGTCACATTAGACAGCACGTTAAACGCTTCCACAGCATTCCGGACAATCTGGGCATCCTCCAGCAATAAGCCGCGGATCATATAATTCTGGTTGTACCAGGACGAATTGGCACCATCGACAGTGTTCGGGCTGCTGTCCAGCGTACCGATTATATTGGAAGCTTGCGCTTCAGTTAAATAGCCTTCACATAAAAGCGCGATTTTCCCCAGCCTTAATTGCTTGCCGATTCCGGTCTCCCACCAGTTGGTGGATGTCGGCTTCACCGTAAACCAATAGTCCAGCCCTTTTTGAATGCCTCCTAACAGGGTTTCATTATGATAGTATGGACCCTTCGGATCAGCAAACGCCTGAGCCATTGACTGCAGCCGGTCTAAGGCGAGATAAGGCGACCAGGCCCTCCCATTGGCACTGGAGGCTGTACTCGCATAATCTACATCCCCCCAGCTTCCATTGGAATTTTGATTGGATAAGTACGTGCCGGCCTGAGATTTGTAGGTCCATTCGACCCGGCCGTTCGTTCCATCGTTGATGATATCTTTGGAGACATAAAATGCCGCCGTCCGGCTTTTCATCAATTTTATTTCAGCGATCTCTGGAGAAACGTTGGTCGCCCCGGGCGTGCTCGCAGATACGGGCGAATATAACCCTATGGAGGATATCAACAAACAAACAATAACAAGACATGTCCACCTCTTTACAACCCTTTGCCTTTTGTCAGTCATGTACATGCGCTCCTTTGTCTATCTAAATTCAATCGTTTATGATAGCGCTTTCCTAAATATGGGTTGAAGAAGGCAGCTTGCACTGCCTTCAGCCTTCTACACTAGCGTATTATATATATCCTCCAGTGGTATGTCCGCCACTGCCATCACTTCGTCTGCGGCACCGTAATACATGCGGACCGTCTGATCCAGAAGCAAGGCTCCGCACGAGAACACGACCTTGCCGAAGAATCCATTCACCTCATAGACAGCTTCCGGCTCCAAAATCGGTACACGGGATCTCGCGATGACCTTGGCCGGGTTCTCCAGATCAAGCAGCACCGCGCCCATACAATAGCGGTGCTTGCTGTCCGCTCCGTGGTACAGCGCCAGCCAGCCGCGTTCGGTTCGAATCGGAACCGCCCCGCCGCCCATACGGGCCGAATCCCAGCCTTGCTCGCTAAGCCCCATCAGGAAGCGGTGATTCCCCCAATGGTCGAGATCGGGCGATTCGGCGATCCACATCTCGGGAGAGCCGAACGAGTTCGGTACCGGACGGTGCAGCGCATAGTATTTGCCATTAATTGTATCCGGGAATAAGATGACGTCCTTATTCTCAGGAGCCAGCATCAGCCCGCGGCGCTTGAAGGTCCGGAAATCCCGGGTCTCCGCCAGGCCGGCGCCAACGCCGTGAGCGGAAGCGGAGCTGTAGGTAATATAATAGATATCTCCGATTTGGGTCACGCGCGGATCTTCAATTCCCCACGCCTCCAGAGCGTGCTCCGGGAACAGGGCCGGCTGCGGCTCAATCTCGAAATGAATGCCGTCTGTGCTTCGCGCCACCCGCAGATGGGATAAGGAGGTGAGCATGACCGTTCGTCCGTTCCTTGCGATGAAGCGCGAATCGGAGAAATCATAGTCCGGATCAGCCTTGTCGTAGCGCTCTACAAGGACATCGGTACCCGCTTCATTCAGCCGGGGGACCAGCACTTCATCCGCCCGGTCCGATATCGGCGCCTCCGCAATGCGCAGTAAAAGGATCGTTTCATCCCCTAACTGCGCCACCCCTGCATTAAACGCCCCCAGCACCCGAAAATCGGGGCGGGAAGGGACAACGTCCCGGACTCGTATAACAGGATTGTGCGCGCTGCGTTGTATGTTCATGTGAAGTACCTCTTTCAGTATTTTTAGGCCGTTATTTACCGGATGTGACAGCGTCGATTTGCGCCTGAATTTCCTCGATCACTTTTTGTCCGCCGAGGCTCGCCATTTTTTTCTCCATCATCTCCTTGCCTTCAGCAGCAGGCACCAGGCCCTGGCTAAACGGCAGGAAGGTCGAATCGTGAAGCGGAGTGATTTTGGCATATTCCGTCTTCACCTTTTCAGCGTTAAAGTTGAAGCCCGCCGTTGGACTAAGTGTGAAATTGGCCGGGTTGGTAGAGAAGTCGAACCACTTCTTGTCATCCTTCATCATCGTGTCCGGCGTGCGGTTCAGCGTTGGCCGCCAGGTTAGCACGTACCCCGGGAATGAATAGCTGGACAGCACCTTATAGCTCGAATCCCCGACCGGTTCCCAGTCCTTCCCTTGAATGCCGTATTCCATCAGATCGTGGTTTTCCTTAATGGACAACCAATTGGCTACATCCATTGCCAAATCAGCGTGCTTGGAAGCCGCCGGGATACACAGGAAATTCCATTGCTGAAAAGCGGTATACGGCTTGGCTTTATCCCCGTTCGGAATGAAAATCTCAAGCTTGTCGCTGCCGTCCTGTAGCATTTCCGAATATTTCAATCCCTCCACACCATCCGCCGCATAATAAGTGGCCGCATATTTCCCCTGCTTGAACAGTGTTTCTGCATTTTGCTCCTGGGCGATATTTTTGGAAATGATGCCGTCCTTGTAGTATTGGGTGACACGATCGTAACCATCGGCAATCACCGGGCTGGTCCATTGGCCGATTACTTTCTTGTCCTTGATGGAATAGGCGAACATGTTGACACCGATTTCGAGCACTTCATCCAGCGCCTGATTAGCGGATTCGCTCAAGATAAACGGAAGTTTATCCGCTTTGATGCCGTTAATGACGAAGGGCTTGACATCCTTCTCTTGTTCCTTGACCATATACAAGAATTTCTCTAAATCATCCAAGGTTTTTAACTCGGGAAGTCCATACTTCTCGCGCAAATCTTTGCGGATTAGAAGGCCATATAGCTGGCCCTGGGTGGTACCGAGCGGAATCCCCATAATTTTTCCGCCGAATTTGTTGTACTCCCACATTTCCTCGGGAATGGATGCTTTGAGCTCCGGACGTTCGGCCACCGCGGCATCCAGTTCCATTAATGAATTGCCCTCGATCATCTGATTCATGGATATCCATGGGGCATCCAAATACATATCGAAATCTTCCCCGGCAGACATCTTCACGGATACCGCATTCCCGTAATCGGTCCACGGCAAGAAATTGATGTTCAAGGCCGCTCCGACGTTATCCGCTTTCAATTTGTCGTTGACCGCCTGTAGCACATCGTCAAAGCCCACCGGCTTATCCCCCGGAAAATAAGCTTTCAATGTCACCGTTTCCTTAGATGCGGGTGCAGCACTTTCCGTATTCTTTGGAGAATTCGCTTCATTGCCGCCAGTCTTTGTATTACCTCCGCAGCCTGCCAGGATCAGTGAAGATACCAATACCGTTGCTGTTGTCGTGCCAACCCATTTTTTTAATCTCATTCCTTAACCCTCCCATATCTATGGCTAACAATCTATGTTTCCCCCGGACTAATCCGGTTAATGCCGGATATTCTTCGTTTATCCTTTTACTGCTCCTACCGTTAGCCCTTTGACGAAATACTTCTGAAGCATGGGATACAGCAAGACAATCGGGCCGATCGTCAGCACGGTTGTCGCCATCCGCACGCCATAGGTCGGCGGCGTCACGGCAATGGCTGCTGAAGCGGGAATGAGATTCTTGGCCGCTTCCATATTGGAGACCATCCGGCGCAGAATCAGCTGCAGCGGGAACAACTTCTCATTATCCACGAACATCAGTCCCATGAACCAGTCATTCCAGTAGCTCAGGGCATAGAAGAGACCGACGGAGGCCAGAATCGGCGTCGAGATCGGAATCATAATTTGAAAGAAGACCCTCATTTCATTCGCTCCGTCTATTCTTGCAGCTTCCTCCAATTCCTCGGGAATGGTACGGAAGAAACTGACCAACAAAAAGACGAGGAACGGCTGGCATAACATCGTCAAAATGAGCACCCAGATGGTATTCTGCAAATGCAGCCACTGACTGACCACAATATAAAATGGAATGATGCCTCCGGAAAACAGCATTGGCAGATAGCAAAAAAACAGAAACGGTGTTTGCAGGACATTCCGTTTGTTAGCCAGCGAATAGCCGAGCATTGCGGAAATGCACAGTGCGGTTAATGCGCCTACGACAGTGATAAAGATCGTAACCGCATAGCCATTGAACAGTACATCCGATTGCAAAACCGCCTTATACGCATCCAGGGATAATGCTTGCGGAAATAAAGTATAGCCGTGCGCAATCAGTTCCTGTTCATCCGTAAAAGAGCCGATAATCATCAGCAGAAAAGGAAACACACAAAATAAGGTAAACAACAAAATGAACGTATGGGCAAATATCGTAAACGTTCGATCCGCAGCACTCTGTTTCTGTCTCATAGTTCTTCTCCTAGAATAAAGCAGATTCTTTGGACACCCTTCGGGTTATCCAGTTGGCGGTAATGACGAAGATTAGACCCATCACCGACTGGAACAGGCCAACCGCCGAGGACATGCCGAAGTCATGCAGCTGTCTCATAGAGCGGAACACGAAGGTGTCAATGACATCGGTAGTCGGATAGAGCGATGAATTATCTCCAATGATGGCATAGATCATGGCAAAGTCACCATTGAAAATCTTGCCTACGGCCAGCAAAGTCATAATCATGATGGTAGGAACGAGCAGTGGCAGCGTAATGCGCAGCACAATCTGCACTTTGGACGCCCCGTCAATCCGGGCAGCCTCGTACAAATCCTCCGATATCCCGGTAATCGCGGCCAGGAAAATAATCGAAAGATAACCGGCTCCCTGCCATACACGGATTACCGTCAGAATGTAGGGCCAAAGCTTCGACTCAAACATCCAGTTCACCGGCTCCATACCGATATTTTGCAGCCAGTTATTGATCATCGGCTCTTCCCCGCCGAATAAGGATTGGACAATCATTCCTATTACAATCCAAGACATAAAATAAGGAAGAAAAATGAAAGACTGCGATATTCGCTTGAAATACTTATTACGAATCTCATTAAACATAAGAGCAATCATAACCGCAGCCACCGTAGTAAACACAATGAACAGTATGTTCAGTACCAGCGTATTGCGCAGAATGGTCCAGAAATCACCTGAAGTAAAAAAGTAATCAAAATTTTTAAAACCGACCCAATCACTTCCTGTGATTCCCTTGGCAAAATTATAGTCTTTGAAGGCAATCATAATCCCGTATATGGGAAAATAACTGAACACTAGAAAAAACAACAACCCCGGCACGGCCATAACATAAAGAAATGGATTTTGGACAATATGGTTCATTTTAGACTTTTTACTGGTGTTAATTGGGTATTGCATCTGTTTATATCCCCCCTTTCATCGAGACCGGCAATTGCATGAGCACGCCGTTATCTATGCCGTCACCTTATCAAGCCCTCACTGCTACGGCAATTCCGAAAAGCTCTAATCCTTCCTGCAAGCGCAGATTTACAAACTTCCCAAAAACAACACTATTGCGAAAACAAACGATTCTGAAGACGAAAATAATCGGTATGCTATAATTAATCTACAATTTATGAGCCCGGCAGTTATGATTACGGAGGTTCCAGCAATGAAAATCAGACGTCCACTCCTCGCATCGCTGAAGCAGCATCCTACTTATATGAAGCTTATTTTTTATTTTGTCAGTGCAAACGTTCTGGTGCTGGGTATATCCTTTGCGCTGCTCTATTGGCAGTCATCCAAGACGCTTCTGGAAGAGATCGGCGATCATTCCGAATCCCTGCTGGTGAACAGCGCCCAGAACACCGCACGGCTGATGGAATGGGCGCTGGAATTTAGCTTCTCCTCCAGTGATGACAGCGCCCTCAAGGTATATGCCCTTTCAGATCATTACAGCGATTTTGAAACTTTCGAGGTATGGAGCCGGCTTATGGACATCAAGAACGCCAATCCGTCGATCGATTCGGTATACCTCATTAACGATTACACGGATACAGTTGTTGATTCCAGACTGGGATTGAATGATGCGGATACGTTCTACGACCAAGATATCATTAAGCGCTTACAGGACCCGGTTACCGCGAATCACAGCGTGCTCATTCCAAGAACCCTGCCTCTCCCTCTTACCGGGAATACGCCCAAAGAGGTGATGACCATCATCAGATTTTACGAAAGAGGCAGCTCCATCTCCGCTTTCGTTATGAATATAGATACGGATAATCTCATGACCCTGCTTCAGGACAATTCGAATGATGCCGACAGATCGGTTGCGGTTCTGAATGACCGGGAGGAGACGGTTTTTAGCAGCACTTCTCTGAATCAGGAACAAACTGCGGACCTCAGGAATCACGTGATTAAGGGCGAAAGCGGATGGAAGCTCTTTCATCCCCGAACTCAGGGAGAGCAGCTAATGGTTTACGCAGACATCTCCATCAAAGGAATTCAGGATTGGACCTTCATCGAAACGATACCGAAGTCTGTCATTCTGGAGAAAATAACGGTTCTGCGTAACACCAGCCTGGTCCTGTTCATTGCCTTGTTCGGGGCCTCCTGGACCGTGATCGTGCTGATCTCCAAACGGGTATACTCGCCCATTCAAGAACTGATTACCAGAGTAATGCGGCAGCATCAAGCGGAAAAGCCCGGTCTCGGATACAGCACCAATGAACTTGACTACTTATCCAATGTGTTTATAGCCCAGCACAATCAGATCAACGAACTGACCGAGCAATGGCGGCTTAATAAATTTTTGGGCAGAGAAAGGTTCCTGCGAGATTTCCTGGGGGAGACTTACCATTCAGCAGAGGAGATAGGTTCTCAATTTCTGGAGTGGGGCATTGACCTGCCGATAGATCAGCTGTCGGTGGCCATCTTCCGGATTGACCATTTCTCGGAATTCTCGGAGACCTACCCGGAGAAGGACCGGCGTCTGCTCCGGTTCGCCATGTCCAATATTATTCAAGAGTCGCTGCAATCGTCCAAGCACAAGCTGCAAACGGTGGATATGGGTGACGATCACGTGGCCGTTGTCCTATCCGCCCCCTTGTCCGAAGAATATGCACGGAAGCTGCAAGGCTCCCAACAGTTAATAGAGCAGTATTTGTCAGTTGGAACGACTGTCGCTTGGGGCAGGACGCTGCCCAGCCTGACCGACATGCATGAGATATATATGGAGACGTATGAGTTGACGCAGGAACGGTTCCGCTTCGGACACAGGGCGCTCATCGTAAAAGCATGGCTGCCAGGTGCGCCCGGAGAGCTGTACCACCTGCCTGTGAACAAAGAGCGGCATATCGCTCAGGCTCTTCCCAAGGGGAATGCAGAGACGGTTCTGGAAGTCATACGCTCAGCCGTAGTCAAGCTGCGGGAAATGCCCTATTTTGAATGTAAAATGTCGTTAATTACCTTGTTTATGGATATACGCCGGCTCATGCAGGAGCATTCCGCTCAGCCTCTGCCCAGTTCATGGGGGCTGACTTCTATTGAGAAACAGATTATTCAGCAGGAGACGATGGACAAAGTGGTGCCATGGATGGAAGCCTTGGTCACTAAGACACTCGAAGACATAGCAGCTGCCCGCGGGCTGTCCAAGAATGTGACACTGATCGAGCAGGCGGACCGGTTCATTGAAGCACAATTAACCGATCCGAACTTGTCCGCAAAAATGCTCGCTGATCATTTGGGGTTATCCGTTAATTATTTCCGCAGTTTATATAAAGCGGAGACAAACCAGTCCATTACGGACAAAATCTCGGAGAAGCGCCTAAGCTTCATCTGTCAGGAGCTCATTGCCTCCGACTCTCCGATTGAGCCCATCGTCCAAAATTTCGGATTCTCGTCGCTTAACACGTTTTATTCCAGCTTCAAAAAGGTGTACGCAATGACACCGGCCCAATATCGGAAGAAGTATAGAGGTGGCAATACTATTGAGAAGCTATAAAGAATCTCTGTAAAGTCTTGATTCCTGATCAAATTTTATATATTTAATAAAAATGTATTTCGAGGATTGGAGCGAGTATGCCGGAATGCCCTATTTCGGAGCTACTACGGGGGATCCAAGTCAGCCCGGAATCGATGGGGCCTTAATTAAACGCCAAGGCGCTGCTCCAGGGCCCGGACAAGCTCTGAATGGATACGCTTGTACCCTGGGCGTGGGGGATTACGACGCTACTGAAGCTCTGATTCTGCAACTTGGGGGCAAGCTCGCAATGCCGAAGTATGCTCTGCCGGGAATGGCCTGGCAGGGATATTACCATGATACAGAAGGTAATCTATTTGGGATTCATCAGCCTGATAAGCAGGCCAAATAAGTTCACTCAATCAGGCAGAAACAAAGGACTTAGATACGCCCTCCGCCGTCTTCCAGTGCAGCAAAAATCTCCCGTGCGTCTGCCTCTTCTGTAGGATGAATGGCAATCTGAACCGACCTATCGTTCTGATCTTGTCGGGCTAGAGTATATTGGTCCAAACCTGACCTAAACAAAAACAGTCCGAAATAACTCACCTTTACTCCTTCATATAAGAGTCAGTCACGAACGCTGCTCCCTTGAGCGGAAATCAGGCGGCGCTAAGACCTTATCAATTGCAGAGTTCCACGCACATGACACTACAAACAGCATAGTTCCGATCAATTTTCTCAAGCCATGCAAGCTACCTATAAGTAATATTCAGAATTTCCCCTTTACCCTAAGGTTGATGTACAACAGTTGGGGTAATCAGATCGCCTTTAACAGGCATAGTGGCACTATCTATATCCCCGAAGTAAAGCGGCAACCCCTCGGCCAAGATGGGCAGCCATGTTTGAGTAGGATCCTGTCGCTGATGGTGAACATGCAGATGAGGCTCGGAACTCGAGCCGCTGTTGCCTACGTGTCCCAACAGATCACCTGCTTGTACCTTGTCTCCAACAGCTACAGTAATACTGTGCTGCTTCAGGTGATTCAAAAGCAGGTAGGTGCCTGTATCCGGAACCTTCAGGTAGACATAATTGCCTTCCATAGAGAGAACTTCCTCCGATCCGGGCGTAAGGTCAGCCTCCTCGTCATAAGCAGCAATGACAACGGCATCCAGCGGTGCGTACACTTCCTGATTCCATATGCCGTAATCCTCCGCATGGCTGCTTCCGGTGTTATAGGGTTCCATTACCAGATCATAAGCCCAGCGTTCGGAGGACCATACCGCATGCGGTGCGTTATCTTCGGCGGAATCTCCACCCCAGCCGACGACTGCTGCTGTATGAAGCGGCATTTTCACGGTAAGCCCTGGCTTAGTATCTACAATGGCAACTGGGTATGCTAATGGGATTACATTGACCGTCAAAAGAAAATGGCCAATTAGTACAGCCGACACCCCCAAATTCAGCAACAGTTTATTTAGGGGTGCTCGCTTCACAAGTTTTACGGCCAGCCAAATCAGATTCATTACAGCCCATACGGCTCCGGCAGCCGGCAAAATGAACTTCAGCACCAACCACGCATACACACCGATCATGCCATGAATCCACAGCGCACCGGCCCATCCCCCTAACGTCAGCAGCAATAATAACATCGAAACAGAATTAGTTTTTTTCATGAAAATTTAGCTTCATCTCCTAAGAATTAAAAAATGAAATTTGCAATTTCTACGTTAGACGACGTCTACAGTAGGAACACTGCATTCCGGGTGCGGAGGAAGTAGCAGAACAAAATCACCCTAGCAGGTGAATAGACTTACTAGCCAGCGGTCATTTGTCCGTTGGCTCTTCTTTTCTTACCAAGGTTCCATTACAAGAAGGACAGAAAAACTCCGGCGATTCTCCGACCTCCAGTCCATACGAACACTCGACCACGATAAACTCAGGCACCGGGTCTAACTCCCCACATTCCACACAGACATAATCAATCCATATCTATGGCTCTTCTTCTGCCCACGGTTCCCATAAGTCCCCATCCTTCATTTTATCCGGTTTGTTCTCTTCGCCTTTCCCATGTTTCCTTATCCCCCATTTCTTTTGGTCTGCATATTCTCGCTCTTCGTCATAATAATAAATTCGGCCATATTCTGCATGCCAAATCACCACAAGCAACATCCGGTGCTTGCAGCAGGGACAGATCAGCGGATCTTGACCATAACTCTCCAGCATTCGCTCACGGTAACTCTTCTTCCTCCGTTCTTTGGCTGGAAAGATCATCTCCATTTGTTTATGTACCATGAACCGCCACAGATTTATGACCTTCTGCGACTCTTTGTTTTTTCCACGGCTGTATAGACCGTAGCGCCCTACCATCCGTATATGCTTCGGCGGGATGTGCTGCACCAGGTCGTAAGTAAATTTCATCACGGGCGAGACCACACATACCCGTTTACCCGTTCGGTGATCTGCATACCAATAATGGACTTTATGGTAATCATAGCTGACGACCCGGTACTCCGCGATCGCTGGACGTGCTAAATATCGTCCTATATATTTTGCGGCTCCCCGCGCATCTATCATCCGTTGCTCCGCATTCACGCAAAACCCCTTCGGGTAACGCTGGTACAACTGATTCACCAGTCTTCTTACCCGTTCGTCCTCCGGATACCATTTCATCATGAGATCCAGCAGTAGCTTTTGCCACGACTTTCGTAAGTACTCATACGAGATAAACTCTGCCTTTTTCCACTCCTTGTTCCGGTCCAGCGCACCTTCTGTAATGAGTGAATGGATGTGCGGGTTAAACTTTAAAGCGATGCAGGGTAGAAGCACGCGCACAGTTTCTTAGGCTGCGAAAGCGTAGTTGTTTTGTTGTTTGCCGTTTAATAGGCTTTAGCGTAGCGTTGATGAAGCTTACCCTCAATAATCCCGGCAGTTGATCAGCCCACCTTCAGACGGAGCCGTAGGGAATCGCCGCCCTGCCCGAAGATAAAGGCACACAAGCCTTTACGGATGCAATCATATCTTCAGTATCCTATCGAATACTCTCTTCTTTCTTTTAAGTTAAGGATATCTTGGCCCGTCGGGTTCTGAAAAATACGAAGTCCAAACAAAGGGATAATCGCAAAAATGTGATCAAAGATATCAGACTGGACCGCCTCATACACACCCCAGGTAGTCTCATTGCTGAACGCATAAATTTCTAAGGGCAGTCCGCTGTCTCCTGCTTCCAGCTGTCTGACAATGAGCGTCATATTCTTATGGATTTTAGGATGATTGCGCAGATATTCTTGGACATATTCTCTGAACACCCCGATATTCGTTAGCTGTCTCCCATTAACCTTGCTCTCCATATTGATATGATGTTCGATATTATAGGCGTTAATTTCATCGATTCTTGTAGTGATGTAATCGCTAAGGTAGTGAACCTTACGGAACTCCTCAATCATTTCTTTTGTACAGAAACATATGCTGCTAGTATCAATACAGACACTTCGTTTCATCCTTCTGCCCCCAGAGGCTTCCATGCCCCGCCAATTTTTAAAAGAGTCTGATATCAGGGCATAACTTGGAATCATGGTAATGGTTTTATCGAAATTCATCACCTTTACCGTATTTAGCGTAATATCTATGACATTACCGTCGGCATTATATTTAGGCATTTCAATCCAGTCCCCTACACGAACCATATCGTTAGAGGATAATTGAACACCTGCCACCAAGCCCAGTATCGAATCTTTGAAGACTAGCATAAGAACAGCGGATAACGCTCCCAGTCCACTAAGAAGAATCAGCGGATTCTGACCCATGAGGTTAGAAATCACCACAATCGCACCAATAATATACAGAAAAATCTTCGCAACCTGGATGTAGCCCTTGATCGGCCTAATCTTGGACACTTCATACGTACGATAAATAGTATCAATGGCATCAAGAAGTGCATTGAGTACCCTGATCGTTACAATAATCATATAAGCTAAGGCAACCTTTACAATAAAAGATTGATACAGCGGAAAAATAGGCGCAGCGTAATAGATGATAAAGGCTGGAGCGAGATGCGACAGCTTGTGAAATACTTTTTTCTCCAAAAAAATATTATCCCACGTATACCGGTTGTTATTGATAATATGAATAATGATCTTAAGTACGATTCTTTTGGCTACAAGATTGGCCGTTACAGAGAGTACAGCAATACATAAGACCATGATGATGTTCGAGAGATACACAACCATTTGGTCGCTCGCTCCATATCCTGCTAGGTGCTCTCTAATAAAATTCATCATTTCCTCCTGACAGAGTGCATATTAGCCTACAATTATAGATTATTGTCAGGGATTAAGCAAAATTAAAACAAAAACAATCTGGTTAGACGATAGAGCAAGCAGTTCTGCTAAAAATAAAAAGACCACCATAAGAAGGTGATCTCACTGATAATAAGATGGAGCCGAGGGGAGTCGAACCCCTGTCCGAAGATAACGGCACATAAGCTTCTACGAGTGTAGTTACAGTTTTGATGTCACCCTAGAAGCCCCCCGTACGACACCATAATACATAGAAAGGCAGCTTATCGGCACTCCCTTATAAGAAATTCCTTACCTCTTCACATTGTACCGGTTTGCTTATTAAATATCCCTGGACATCATCACACTCCAATTCACGCAGCAAGTTCAATTGTTCCTCCGTTTCGACGCCTTCCGCGACAACTTTTAAACCGATGCTATGAGCGATGAAAATGATAGCTTTCACAATGGACACATCGTTGGATTGGCTCTGAATGTTACGAACGAAGGACTGATCAATTTTAAGGAAATCGATTGGGTAGTTCACAAGATAGTTCAATGAAGAATACCCAGTGCCAAAATCATCAATGGAGATCTTAACGCCTAACTTTCTTATCTCCTGTAAAGTGGAGAGTACCTGTTCTTCATTGTTCATACTTATATTTTCAGTAATCTCCAGCTCCAAGTATCGTGGATCAAGCTGGGTCTCGTTCAAGATGCCAGAGATGTTCCGAACCAGATCCTTATCCTTAAATTGCCTTACGGATAGATTAACGGAGACACAGACTGGCTTGTAGCCCTCATTCTGCCAAGCTTTGTTTTGCGAACAAGCTGTCCGTAACACCCATTCTCCAATGGGGCTAATCAGTCCGCTTTCTTCGGCAATCGGTATAAATTCCGCGGGGCTAATCATGCCCTGAACTGGATGGCGCCATCGAATCAGAGCCTCTAGTCCGATAATTTGGCCTGTCTTCAATTCCATCCGGGGCTGATAGAATAGTTCAAACTCATGATTATCTAAAGCTTTATGAAGCATCGTCTCCAAGCTCATTTGGTTTGACAATGACGTATTAAGCTTCCCCTCATAGAAACTGTAACCATTACGCCCTGTCTTTTTAACCATATACATCGCTTGATCTGCATTCTTAATAAGTTCCATCTCACTGTCTCCATCCGTTGGAAAGAGGCTGATACCAATACTTGGTGTAGTATACACCTCGTGATCACTTAGCGAAATGGGTATCTTAAATGCCGCAAGAACAGCTTGGGCAATTTGTTCCGATTGTTCACGGGTCACATTGGGAAGTAAGGCGATGAATTCATCTCCACCCATTCTTGAGAGGATCGCATCCTGACCAAGACATTCTTGAACCCTCACAACTACCAGCTTTAATAACTGATCGCCCTTTGTATGACCGAACGTATCATTTACCATCTTAAACCGATCGACATCGATGAACAGGATTGCGGCTGTGTGACCATGGTCGTCGGCTTCCTTCAAGTAAGCTTGTAACCGTTGATTAAAGTTGACTCTATTGGGTAAACCGGTCAAGCAGTCGTAATAGGCGAGGAGTTGAATCTCAGCAAACATGCTTTGAAGTCTGGTGGCCGTATCCTTGCTGTTAGATATAAGCGTATTAATTTCTTGTATAAAGCTGCCTTTCCAGTTCACGCTCTGGTTCTCGGCTATTTTCTCAGGTAAATTAGTGGTTGTGTGGGTTAAAAGCTTAATCGGTCGAACAATGATTTCACTGATCACATTAGAAATAAAAATAAATATCAATCCACAGGCCAATAAAACACTGAATATTTTTATGTAGTAGCTATACAAGCGGTCACGATAGGGGGCAATTGGTGCCTCGACAATAACACTCCAATCACCCAGTTCCGGAATTGTCATGATCTTGAAATAGGAGGATTCTCCCCATCTGTTCATTGGATTTCTGATAGCATCCGGGAACCAGTGATACAAACCGCCAATTATTTCACTTGCTTCGCCCCTTTCTGCCCAGTTATACGGGTTCATAACGGCCAGATCATCACGAGTACTCGCAATAACCCTGTCATTCCGGTCTACGATTGTGACATTCATTAGTCTATTATTCGCCAGCTTTTTTAACTCCGTTGTAACATAGTTAAGATTGAGCACACCTACGGCCGCCCCTGTAAATTCGCCGCTAATCATAATAGGGGAGCCCACAACGACAATGGGTTCGTTAACGCAACCTCTTCCAAGAAACACATCGGAAACAACGAATTGGTGTTTTTCTCTCATATATTCAAAGTAAGGCCGATCCGAGAAGTTTAAGCCAATCGTTGACTTTCCTTTGTTATTTAGTAATGGAGAGAACAGCTTTGTAACTCCGTTGCGATCAGCAATGTATGAAGTAGTAAAATCCGGATATAACGCCAGTAGATAAGCCATTTGGCGCTGCAAGGAATCGATCTCTTCCATCCTATTCTCAGCCGCCGCCATCGATAAAGTATTCACTGCGGCAACATGAACTTCTCCCCACTCTGTAAGATCATTGCGGATGATAGCGGAATCTCGTTCAGTCTCTGACTTTATTTTTTCATTCATGTTGTGATACTGTTCATGACCGATCATCACCGTCACCAGAAGCAAAGTTATAAAGGTAAACGTGACAAATATGTTGAAAAGCACATCATGAAGAGAGCTCGACATCTTGCGTTTTTGGAATGATGGCCATTTAAGAAGAGGCAGATAAGTAAAGATTAAACTGGAAATCAATACATTTAAAATACCATTCACGGCATCCTTAAGCACAACCAGCAGGGAAGCGGTAAAATTCATATCCAGGGCATAACGATAGAATACCCATATGAGAGGCATCCCTAAAATCATCCAATATAGGCTATCAAAAAGAACAATCCTTTTCCCTCTGTAGAAGACGCCGACAAATAAAGTTTCCAGCACAAAAACAAGCATAGCGTAAGGATGATTCCAAAGAAACAACGTGTAACCATTTACAATAACCGATGCCACTAAAGCCCATTTAAGACCATATATCCGCAATATCAAAAAGGTGAATATACTACCGAAGATAAAATTGACCCCCAGCAATAGGGATAGGCTGAGCATATTACCTAGTAGTCCAAAAATAATCAGAGCTATGATAAATACAATCGACTTATTAAATATACTCACTGTTCTCCCACCTTATGAATCAGGCCCATTGCAACAAAAAAACTCTCCCGAAAAGGAGAGGTTTCCTTGCCTTCGGTAACTGGCTGGCATAACATATCCAAATTGGACATGTGATAGCCCCTGTAGTTTTGCGACCCCGTTTTTCAACGAGTGTGCCCTATTATTATTGAGATTATCTGAAAGACAATACATTATTCGACATTAATCTACAAGCTGACACTAATTATAGTTGATACTGCTGGGTGTTACAACCAATTTCTACATTTCCGTATGGCACCGTTCATATCAACTTATAGCAGGTAGGAGTGCTCAGACTGCAACGATCTCTTCTTTGGTCAAAATCGAAGGGCGGATGATGGGTATGGAAGGCGAAAACACACGCCGAAGGGGGAGCATATTTATCACGGGTTACGTGGAGGCCAAAGCCACCGGTCTCCGTATAGCCTCAGTGAAACTCACTGTATCCATTAACAGCAAGCCCCCGAAACCGCGTCACAGCAAGCCTTTTAACCACCACGTATAGTCCAAAACAGCCGCCGAAATGAAAAAAGACACCCCTAAAGGTGTCTTCACTGATACTCCATATGGAGCCGAGGGGAGTCGAACCCCTGTCCGAAGATAACGGCACATAAGCTTCTACGAGTGTAGTCACGGATTTGATGTCACCCGAGTATCGCCCCGTAACCGGCTATACGTTGGGTCAGCCTGATTGTCTTCTTCAGCTCACCGCAGGCGGAGATGAGACAGCGTATCCCACTACTTGTTAGCCCCTATCCCTGTCACATGGGCGATGCAGGGTAGAAGCACGCGCACAGTTTCTTAGGCTGCGAAAGCGTAGTTGTTTTGTTGTTTGCCGTTTAATAGGCTTTAGCGTTGATGAAGCGGACGCGTCCCCACTACTCGCTACTCATGCTCGAACTATCCCCGTCGAATCCAAGAACGGCCCCTCATTAGAAAGGGCGCTTCGGATTAACGGATCAATGACAAGCATACATGCTGATCCGGTTCACAGCTATCTTGATCAAGATGGCTGTTCAGAAGCAATAAGTTTTACTTACACAGTATAGCACATTTATCAACACTTTAACACGTAGGTTAAAGGAATTGAAGGTCGAATCTGGAACAATTGGGCGCCAGGTGGTTACCAGTCTAGCGGGCGATCTTCTGTTTGTCGCGCAGCACACGCTGGATATCACGCTGAGCATCGCGCTTCGCGGCGGAGTCGCGCTTGTCGTATTCCTTCTTACCTTTACCAAGGCCGATCAGCAGCTTGGCGTAGCCATTGCGCACATAAATCTTCAGCGGCACAATCGTGAAGCCATCCCGCTTCGAGGAACCGAGCAGCTTGTGAATCTGTTCCTTATGCATGAGCAGCTTACGTGTACGCGTTGGATCGGTAGGGTTGGCGCGGTTCCCTTGTTCAAAAGGGCTGATATGCATATTGTGAATATGAATCTCACCGTTCCGGATGGTAGCAAAAGCGTCCCCGATGTTAGCGCGGCCGTTACGCAGCGATTTGATCTCTGTACCCGTCAGAACCAAACCCGCTTCATACGTATCCTCAATAAAATAATCATGGGAAGCTTTTTTGTTCTGGGCAAGCACTTTCCCGTCTGCTTTTTTACCCATGAAAGTCACTCCTTGAATTGAATTCCCGGCCCGTTATGAACGGACACCAGGTCTATATTGTATCAAAAGCCAAGCAGGCAGTGCAAGGAAGGATCACCCTATCCCGAGCAATCATTTTGACATATGGGTGTCAGGAAGTGCTACGTTTCAGGTGAAATAGAAGTCCCCTTATATTCTAAAAAAGCACTGTCCCCCTAAAGGAACAGTGCCTTCTATTAATTCTGCCTAGGCCTGAGGTTTCTTCTTCCGCTTTCTGCGGCCGCCGCCCTCCGGATTGCCGCTCTTGTCGCCAGCGCCTGCCGGTGCCGGATTAGTGGTCTCCACGTTGCCTGGAGTCACAGAAGTGCCGATGAAGACGCCGCCTTTCTTCTTCTTGCGGCGGCTCTTGCCCTCCGGCGCTGCGCCGTTGCCTTCGCTTCCGAGGCCGCTGCCGAGGTCTTCGCGGCTGCGGAACCGTGTGCTCGCGTCCACGCCGCGCAGCTCACCGCCCGCCTGCTCGGCTCCGCCCCCGCTTGGCGCGCCGTAGCCGCCCTTGCCGGAGCCGAAGCCGAAGGCAATGCCGCGTCCCCCGGCACTGCCTCCGCCGTCTCCGCCGCGGCCTCTGCCGCGCTCACGCTCGCGCGGAGCACCTGATCCGCCGGCTTCGCCCCGGCGGTCCGCCTTCGCCGCGCTGCCCGCTGCGGAGGCGGCTGCAAGTGCACGCCGCGCGGCCGCTTCCGGCCCGCGGCCGCGCTTACGGCCGCCTGCTGCGCCGCCGTCTTCAGCCGGCGCTACACCTGCGCGCGGCTCTTCACCAGCGCCAGCCTCAGCGCCGCCGCCCTTAACTGCACCGCCAAAGACACCGGCGCCAGCGCTGCCGCTCTTGCCTTTACCTTTGGCGCCGAATCCAGCCGCACCGGCAGCTGCACCGCCGTTCTTGCCCTTCCCGGCGCCTTTAGCCGCACCAGCCGCTGCGCGGCCAGGCTTACCCTTACCTCCGCGGCCCTTGCCAACGCCGCCAGCCTTACCCGCAAATGGCTTGCCGGAGCCGCCGGCACCAGGGCGTCCGGCCTTGCCGCCGCGTCCGCCGTAGTTCCGGTGGTCGCCAGCCGCGCGCGGCTTCATATCAACCAGTTCGAAGTCAATCGTATGATCGTCCATGTTGACCTTGGCCACACGGATCTTCACCTCGTCTCCGATGCGGAACACTTTGGAGGTACGCTCACCGATGAGGGCCATGTGGGCTTCATCGAAGTGGTAATAATCATCGCTCAGTGCGCTGAGCCGGATCAGACCTTCTACCGTGTTATCCAGCTCGATGAACATTCCGAAGCTGGTCACGCTGCTGATCATGGCATCGAATTCTTCGCCTACCTTATCCTGCATGAACTCCGCTTTCTTCAGCTGCTCAGTGTCACGTTCAGCCTCTACCGCTACACGCTCGCGTTCGGAGGACTGCTGGGCGATATCCGGCATCCGCGAAGCCAGATACTCATGACGTTTCTCCGTCAGAGCTCCTCCATTCTCCACCACCTCACGCATGACGCGGTGAATGACAAGGTCGGGATAACGGCGGATCGGCGAGGTGAAGTGGGAATAGAATTCTGCAGCCAGTCCGAAGTGACCCGTACTCTCGGCATCGTATTTCGCCTGCTTCATGGAGCGCAGCATCATCGTGCTAATGACCGTCTGCTCTTTGGTTCCCTGAATCTGCTCCAGCAGATCCTGCAGCGCACGCGGATGAACGGAATTGCCGCGACCCTTGACGTGGTAACCGAAGTTAGCGGCGAAGGCCATGAAATTCTGCAGCTTCTCCGGATCCGGATCTTCATGAATCCGGTACAGGAATGGCACCTTCAGCCAGTGGAAGTGCTCCGCTACAGTCTCATTAGCCGCGAGCATGAATTCCTCAATAATCTGCTCGGCCACGGAACGCTCACGCTTCACAATATCGATAGCCTTACCTGCTTCATCTACGATGATTTTGCTTTCTTCAAAGTCGAAGTCAACGGCTCCGCGCCGCATCCGGGCATCGCGCAGCTTCATCGCGAGTTCCTTCATCAGGCGGAAATCACCGATCAGGGGAGCATAGCGCTCCAGCAGCTCAGGGTCTTCATCCTCAACAATTTTGCGTACATCGGAGTAAGTCATTCTCTCCTTAGTACGGATTACACTCGTGAACACATCATGCTTCACAACCTTCATGTGCTCGTCGAATTCCATTTCACAGGACATGGTCAGCCGGTCTACCTGCGGGTTCAAGCTGCAGATCCCATTCGACAGCCGGTGCGGCAGCATGGGAATGACCCGGTCAACCAGATACACGCTGCAGCCGCGGTCATAGGCTTCTTTATCCAGCTCAGAGCCCTCACGCACATAATAGCCTACATCGGCGATATGAACGCCCAGCTTATAATGACCGTTCTCCAGACGCTCCACATTCACCGCATCATCCAGGTCCTTGGCATCCGCGCCGTCAATGGTGACAATGTTCAGTCCGCGCAGATCGCGGCGGCCTTGCTGGATAATCTCCTCGTCGGTAATGGAATCGGGTGCCTGCTCCGCTTCCTTCATCACCTCAGCAGGGAAAGCCTCCGGCAGCTGATGCTTGCGGATAACCGACAGAATATCCACGCCCGGGTCATCCTTATGGCCGAGGATCTCAATAATTTCACCTTCAGCCGCAGCACGGCCTTCCGGATAGTTCACAATGCGGACAACGACCTTTTCCCCGTCAACCGCTCCCTTGAAGGACTGCTTCGGAATGAAAATATCCCGGTTAATCCGCTTATCATCCGGCAGCACGAAGCCATACGTCTCCAGGCTCTGGAATACGCCAACCGTCTGCGATACGCCTCTGATCAGGATCCGCTCTACTTCGCCTTCCATACGCCCGCCAGACGGGCTCTTCGAGGTAATGCGGATCAGTACGATGTCACCGTTCATTGCACCCTTCAGATCATTGGCATGGATGTATACATCGGGATGATCACGGTCATCGGGTATCAGAAAAGCGAACCCCTTCGCATGGGCTTGCAGCCGTCCGCGCAGCAGATCCATACGTTCCGGTACGCCATAACGGCTACCCCGGGTCAGAATAATCCGGCCGTCCTTTTCCAGTTCAATCAGCAGACGCTCAAAGGCTTTGAACGCCTCGCTATCCTCAATTGCGAAATGGCTCACCAGTTCTTCATACGTTAGCGGTTTATAAGCGGTTTCCCGCATGTAATCAAGTAGAATTTCTTGTGTTATCATCTTCGTCACCTCGGCCCTCCGCAGCATTCATGCCGCTGGCATATATGTATGTCTTGTCCTATCCCACATCAAATAAATCCAAGTAAAATTTACCTTTATATACTTCATACCCTAGTATACACGAAATCAATCCCGGGCATCCCTGTTATGATGTGCAAACACTCAAATCTGCATACAAAAAAGCCCCCGCCTATTCCATTCAGAACAGAGCGAAGGCTTACAGTAGGCAAACTACTCAATAACAATGGCTACAACGATTGACATAATGAAGAATCCGGCTGCCAATCCAACCGTTACACGCTGCAATACAAGCTCCATACCGCGTGCTTTTGTTTTACCGAAGAGATGCTCAGCACCGCCGGAGATGGCACCGGAAAGACCCGCGCTTTTCCCTTTTTGCAGAAGAACGACCGCAATCAGACCTACGGCAAAAATCAGAAGCACCACTTTCAAAAAGATATCCATTCACTTCCACCTCCTACGTCCAAGCATCACTATCTATGCTAAATTGGAATTTCCGTTTCATAAACAGCATTCTTATTTTATCATAGCCATAGATTGAATACAACCTTACAAACTGCATTCTATCAATATCCTACTATTAATATTCTCAGGTTTGTTTTCTATAGGAAACAAGAACGAGCAGCAGCAGACCAGAGATTAATAATATAGGCACAGAGAAGAAGGCATACCCGATCCCCTCCCAGCCTCCAATTACAGTGAAACTTAGAACCAGTAATATCAGACTGCCCAGTAAACCAGTGATCCCCGGATAAAAAACAGCTCTGCTCCGCATGCGCCCGGTCCGCGACAGCACCCAGCTGAGAATGATTAAAAATATTCCCACACCTATACCCGCAACAATAGCGTTCATGCCCACACTCCTTCCAGTTATCTACAATTATAGAATAACCCACTAGAAGCATCAGAGGCAACCTCGCTGTTCGCATTGCACTTTGTGGGTCTATCATCCAAAAAAAGGCCTGCCGAAGTTCGGCAGGCCTTTTAAATATAGAGTCAAAAGAAATTATCTTTTGAGGTTGTAGAAGGATTTCAGGCCGTTGTATTGAGCGAGTTCACCCAGTTCATCTTCGATGCGAAGCAACTGGTTGTATTTAGCAACACGGTCTGTACGGGAAGGAGCACCCGTTTTGATCTGACCAGCGTTAGTCGCAACAGCGATGTCAGCGATTGTGCTGTCTTCGGATTCACCGGAACGGTGGGAGATAACTGCTGTGTAACCAGCGCGTTTAGCCATTTCGATAGCATCGAAAGTTTCAGTCAGTGTACCAATCTGGTTAACCTTAACCAGGATGGAGTTACCGATACCTTTTTCAATACCTGTAGCAAGGCGCTCAGTGTTCGTAACGAACAAGTCGTCACCAACCAATTGGACTTTGTCGCCCAATTTTTCAGTAAGCAATTTCCAGCCATCCCAGTCGTCTTCAGACATACCGTCTTCGATTGTGATGATTGGGTACTTCTCAACCCAAGAAGCAAGAAGGTCAACATACTCAGCGGAAGTGTAAGATTTACCTTCGCCAGCAAGTGTGTATTTACCGTCTTTGTAGAACTCAGTGGAAGCAACGTCCATACCGAGGAATACGTCAACGCCTGGTTTGTAACCGGCTTTTTCGATCGCTTCGATGATTGTAGTGATTGCTTCTTCGTTCGAACCAAGGTTCGGTGCGAAGCCGCCTTCGTCGCCTACAGCTGTGTTAAGGCCTTTGGACTGAAGTACGGATTTCAGGTTGTGGAAGATTTCTGCGCCTGTACGAAGAGCTTCTTTGAAGCTTGTAGCGCCTACAGGAAGAACCATGAACTCTTGAACGTCGATGTTGTTATCGGCATGCTCACCACCGTTGATGATGTTCATCATTGGTACTGGAAGAGTTTTGGCGTTGAATCCGCCCAGGTATACGTACAAAGGAATATCCAGAGCTGCTGCAGCTGCACGAGCTACGGCCATGGATACTGCCAGGATCGCGTTAGCGCCCAGCTTGCCTTTGTTAGGAGTTCCGTCCAAAGTGATCATCAATTTGTCGATGCCCACTTGGTCAAGAGCATCCATACCGATTACTTCTGGAGCGATAATTTCGTTTACGTTCTCAACAGCTTTCAGAACGCCTTTACCCATGTAACGGGATTTGTCGCCGTCACGAAGCTCTACAGCTTCATGAGCACCAGTGGAAGCGCCGGAAGGAACGATCGCGCGGCCTTTAGCGCCGGATTCCAGATAAACATCAACCTCTACCGTAGGGTTACCGCGGGAGTCGAGGACTTCGCGAGCGTACACATCAGAAATAATAGTCATGTAAGTTTAATCTCCTTTTAACTTTAAGTTTAGTGTAACAATGAAACTTGGGGTCTGCCTATTTGCGGCTGGCAATCATGGATTGTCCGGTCATTTCCGCAGGCTGCGGAAGTCCCATCAGATCCAGGATTGTCGGTGCCACATCTGCGAGGATACCAGCTTCGCGCAATACAACATTCTCAGTTGTAACGATGAAAGGAACCGGGTTGGTGGTATGGGCTGTGAATGGACGACCATTCTCATCGAATACCATATCCGCATTACCGTGGTCGGCAATGATGATCGCAACGCCGCCTTTGGCAACTACTGCATCCACAACTTTACCTACGCATTCGTCCGTTACTTCAACTGCCTTGATGGTAGGCTCCAGCATCCCGGAGTGTCCAACCATATCAGGGTTAGCAAAGTTCAGGATAATGGCATCTTGTCTGTCTGCTTCGATCTCCGCTACGCAGGCCGCCGCCACTTCGTATGCGCTCATCTCAGGCTGCAGATCATAGGTTGCCACTTTCGGTGAGTTGATCAGGATACGGGTTTCGCCAGGAAGCTCCTCATCGCGTCCGCCGCTGAAGAAGAAGGTAACATGCGGATACTTCTCAGTTTCCGCGATACGCAGCTGCTTCTTGTTCTGCTGAACAAGCACTTCACCGAGGGTGTTGTCCAGGTTCTTCGGGGAATAAGCCACGTAGCCTTGAACCGTCTCGCTGAAGGTAGTCAGACATACGAAATGCAGGTTCTCCGGGAACTTAGGACCACGGTCGAAGCCGCGGAAATCGGAGTTCGTGAATACTTGCGACAGCTGGATCGCACGGTCAGGACGGAAGTTCAGGAAAATGACGGAATCGCCGCTTTCCACTGTCGCAACCGGGTTGCCAAGACTATCTACAATCACACTTGGCTCTACAAATTCATCATACACAGAATTCTGGTAAGATCCAGTGATTGCCTGAAGTGCATCGGTATATTTAGGGCCTTCGCCGTAAACCATTGCACGATAAGCTTTCTCTACACGTTCCCAGCGTTTGTCACGGTCCATGGCATAATAACGTCCGGATACCGTAGCAATCGTACCTACGCCAACCTCTTCGATCTTGGCTACCAGGTCCTGAATGAACTTCTGTCCACTGTCGGGTGGTACGTCGCGGCCATCCATGAAGGCATGAATATAAACTTCATGCAAATCTTCTTTTTTGGCCAGATCGAGCATCGCGAACAGGTGGTTAATGTGACTGTGTACGCCGCCATCAGATACAAGTGCATAGAGGTGAAGCTTTTTGCCGGTTGTTTTGGCGCTTCTCACCGCAGCAACCAGCGTTTCGTTCTCGAAGAATTCCCCATCACGGATCGACTTATCGATGCGGGTCAGATCCTGGTATACGATCCGGCCTGCGCCGATGTTAAGGTGCCCTACTTCAGAGTTACCCATTTGTCCTTCCGGCAGACCTACAGCTTCACCGCAAGCGGTAAGTGTAGTATTCGGATATTGTTTCAGGTAACGATCGTAGTTCGGTTTGTTGGCTTGGGCAACTGCGTTGCCTTCATCCGTATTACGCAAACCGAAACCGTCCATGATGATTAGAGCTACAGGTTTTGGTGCTGACATTCTTATTTCGCCCCCTCAACGAGTGAAACGAAGGAAGCAGGCTGCAGGCTGGCACCGCCGACTAGAGCGCCGTCGATGTCGCTTTGACTCATGTACTCCGTTACATTCTCAGGCTTCACGCTGCCGCCGTATTGGATACGGACAGCTTCAGCAGTTGCTTCATCGTACAGGCCTTTTACAAGGGTACGGATGTAAGCAATAACTTCATTAGCATCCTGGGAAGTAGAGGATTTACCTGTACCAATAGCCCAGATAGGCTCATAAGCGATAACTACGCTTGCTGCCTGTTCCGCGCTAAGACCGGCAAATGCCGCTTCAGTCTGCACTTTGCATACATCTTTAGTCTGGTCTGCTTCGCGCTCTTCGAGCTTTTCGCCTACACAGACAATTGGTGTAATGCCGTGGCGGAATGCCGCATGCATTTTTTTGTTGACGATTTCGTCCGTCTCACCGAAGTATGCACGGCGTTCGGAGTGACCGATAATCACGTATTCCACACCGAGATCCTTCAGCATTACGCCGCTGATCTCGCCTGTGTAAGCACCGTTATCTTCGAAGTGAAGATTCTGAGCACCAATTTTGATGCTGGTGCCTTGTACCGCTGCAACAAGTGCAGGCAGGTTAGTGAATGGTGCGCAGATTACAGTCTCTACGCCTTCAACTTCCGCCTGACCTTTGATTTCAGCGATGAAGCCTTCGGCTTCCGGAACGGTTTTGAACATTTTCCAGTTGCCGGCAATGATAGGTGTTCTACTCATAGTAATGGATTGCCTCCTTCTACCTTCTACGTCTTACTTGTCGTTCAGTGCTTCTACGCCTGGAAGTGCCTTGCCTTCCATGAACTCGAGTGATGCGCCGCCGCCAGTGGAGATATGATCCATTTGGTCTGCGAGGTGGAATTTCTCTGCTGCTGCTGCGGAATCACCGCCGCCGATTACTGTGTAACCTTCGGTAGTTGCGCAAGCTTGAGCTACAGCCTTGGTTCCTTCAGCAAAGATGTCGATTTCGAACACGCCCATAGGTCCGTTCCATACAACCAGCTTGGAGCTCTTGATCACATCAGCATAGATTTCACGAGTCTTAGGACCAATGTCCAGACCCATCCAGCCTTCAGGGATTTCGTTAATGTCTACCACTTTGGTATTAGCGTCTGCACCGAACTTGTCAGCGACAACAACGTCTACAGGAAGCAGGAAGTTTTTACCGAGCTTTTTAGCTTTTTCGATAAATCCGAGCGAAGCTTCGAGCTTTTCATTATCTACCAGAGATTCGCCGATTTCGAAGCCTTGAGCTTTGGTGAAGGTGTAAGAAAGGCCGCCGCCAATCAATACGTTGTCAGCCAGAGTCAGCAGGTTGTCAATCACGTCGATCTTGTCTTTAACTTTGGAACCGCCGATGATGGCAGTGAAGGGACGTTCCGGATTCGACAGGGCTTTGCCCAGAACGGACAATTCCTTCTCCATCAGAAGGCCGGATACGGCAGGCAGGAAGTGAGCGATACCTTCTGTCGAAGCATGGGCACGGTGAGCCGCGCCGAATGCGTCATTGACGAACAGGTCTGCCAGTTCAGCGAACTGCTTAGCCAGTTCAGGGTCGTTCTTTTCTTCCCCTTTATAGAAACGGACATTCTCAAGCACAAGCACGTCGCCTTCGTTCAGTTCAGCAATTTGTGCTTTTACCGCTTCGCCAATCGCTTCATCTGCTTTGGCTACCGGTTTGCCGAGCAATTCGGACAGACGTACAGCTGCGGAAGTCAACCGCATGGAATCGACGAATTCACCTTTAGGACGGCCCATATGGCTGGCCAGAATGACCTTTGCACCGTTCTCAATCAGGTATTTAATTGTTGGAAGGGTTTCGCGGATACGGGTATCATCAGTGATCTTACCGTCTTCCACTGGCACGTTGAAATCCACACGCACGAAGACGCGTTTGCCTTTTACTTCTACATCACGGACACTTTTTTTGTTCATGATTAACATTTCCTCCACACCCAAAATTGGTTCATTCACGAATCCATTTCATTTAGAAAGAGCGGAAACAGACTTTCATTGTTTCCGCTCAATTGTACTGCTTATATGAAATCGGTATTATTGAGCAAGTTTAGCGAATTTCTCCAAAGTACGAACAAGCTGTGCAGTGTAGGACATTTCATTGTCATACCAAGCAACAGTTTTAACCAGTTGTTTGTCGCCAACAGTCAGAACTTTAGTTTGTGTAGCATCGAACAGGGAACCGAAAGTCATACCCTTGATGTCGGAAGATACGATTTCATCTTCAGTGTAGCCATAAGTTTCCGGATCGGAAGCAGCTTTCATTGCTGCGTTGATTTCTTCAACAGTTACGCTCTTATCCAGAACAGTAACCAGCTCAGTCAGGGAACCAGTAGCTACAGGCACACGTTGTGCTGCACCGTCAAGTTTGCCTTTAAGTTCTGGAATTACCAGGCCGATTGCTTTAGCAGCACCGGTAGTGTTAGGAATGATGTTCTCAGCAGCAGCGCGGGCACGTCTGAAGTCACCTTTAGCGTGTGGAGCATCAAGTGTATTCTGGTCACCTGTGTAAGCGTGGATAGTAGTCATCAAGCCTTCGATGATACCGAATTTGTCGTTCAGAACTTTGGCCATAGGAGCCAGGCAGTTCGTTGTGCAAGATGCGCCGGAGATTACTGTTTCGCTTCCGTCAAGGATGTCATCGTTAACGTTGTAAACAACAGTCTTCATGTCGCCTGTAGCTGGAGCAGAAATAACTACTTTCTTAGCTCCGCCTTTAAGGTGCTTTTCAGCGGCTTCTTTAGTTGTGAAGAACCCTGTGCATTCCAGAACGATATCAACGCCAAGCTCTCCCCAAGGAAGTTCTTCAGGGTTGCGGTTAGCAAGAACCTTAACATCTTTGCCGTTAACTTTGAAGAAGCCGTCGTGAACTTCAACATCGCCTTGGAATTTACCTTGAGTTGTATCATATTTAAGCAAATGAGCAAGCATCTTAGCGTCAGTCAAGTCATTGATTGCTACCACTTCGATACCTTCTACATTTTGAATACGGCGGAATGCAAGGCGTCCAATACGTCCAAAACCGTTAATACCAACTTTTACACTCATTGAATAGTTCCTCCTAGATTTCGTTTTATTTATTCAAGACAAGCCGTGAGGCTCGTCAAGACAACAAGGTTAAGTATAATGCATAATACCTTTGCGCGCGCCCCATAAAATGGAAGCTATAGGACTTGCTGCAACTGTTTGTCGATTTCTTTGCCAATTTCGACAGCCGCCGCCTCGTCTGTTACGAGAATATCCTCTTGGCCGAACCGCAGCATCGCATGAATGGCCTTAGCCTTGCGTTTGCCGCCGGCAATACCGATAACGACTTCTGTACGCATAATGTCTTCCAGGCGCAGCCCCATGGTCATCATGGTATGAACCACCTCACCATTCTCATTGAAATAATATCCGAACGATTCGGCTACCGCACCCTCGTCCTGAATCTCTGAGATTGTAGCGGGGTCCAGCTTGCGGCGGTGAGTCATTTCAATGGCATCGCCAATTCCATGCACAATAATACGCGATCTGCGGATAATCTCCACAATCTCTCCAATATTGGAGTCCAGTGCGAGCGACTGATAGGCATCGCCGCTGAGTAGATCAGGCACATGCAGCAAACGGTAATTGGCACCAATCCGTTTAGCCATGGTCGAAGCAATGGTGTTGGCTTGGATCTCCATGCTCTCTCCCAATCCTCCACGCGCCGGAACTACCCAGGCGTTCTTATAGGAAAGGGATAGCGGCGGGGTCAACTGATCGGCCATTTCGGCCAGGGTCGATCCGCCTGTGACAGCAATCGTGTCGTCACTGCGCAGTACACTGAGCAGTGCCTTCGAACCTGCACGCCCCAGTTCACGTTTGGTGAACAGTGAGGTCTCGCAGTCGCCAGGTACAACAACTACTTTACTGAGACCGTACGTAGTACGAATTTTCTCTTCCAGATCATCCAGGCCGAAGAGGCTCTTGGCGATCGGCTCCATCAGGTCAAGCAGTCTGCGCCCGGCTTCGCTAACGCGCATGCCGACGCTCTCGATCTCAATGAGCCCTTGCGATTTCAGAAGATCCGTCTCGGCGCGCAGCACCCGCTCGGTCATATCAAGCGAGGCGGCAAGCGTTCTGCGCCCAATAATATCGGACAGCATGATCTGATGTAGAATCGTATACCGTCTCTTAAGGGTTTCCATGAGATCAGGCAGAAGCTGCTTTTGGATTTCCAATAAATTACGCATGCTTTCACTCCTGCAACTTCGTCTTTCTCTTTTCCCTTGTTCGTGGTCTCAAAATGTCCCGGGTTAACTTTTTAAGTCCCACCCATATTCTACCCAAAACTGACGCGGAGTGCAAGTGTTCCGAGACTATAATTCTCAGACTGGTTTCATCTTATACATCTGCCGGTCTGTAAGAGGTAACCATGACCTTAATTGCATGACTGATAACCTCCAGCACCTGACTGTCAGGTTGGAAGCTAGTATCTGCCTGTGAAGGTCGGAAAAAACTATTTTTTGAACGATGGGTTTTACACATTGCTTTTATGCGAGAAGTGTATTATAATAATTTCTGTTGCGCCCGTGGTCCAATGGATATGACGTAGGCCTCCGAAGCCTGAGATCCAAGTTCGATTCTTGGCGGGCGCGCCATTATGTTCACTTTTGTACATAATTTAGCAATGCTTATACTACATTTAACCAAAGAGCCACTTGATGGCTCTTTTTTTTGAAACTAAGTTTGACTTTCTTTGACTTTTTGTTTGAATTTGTTTATCATGTGGTTAATACGGTAACAGTAAAAAATGAACACATTCGAAGCACCAATTTCAAGGAGGTTTTCCACGTGAGTTATATTCCTATGGTAGTAGAACAGAGCAACCGCGGTGAGCGCGCTTATGACATCTATTCCCGCCTGCTGAAGGACCGCATCATTTTCCTTGGAACGGAGGTTAATGACGTGGTAGCCAATTCCATCATCGCACAAATGCTCTTCCTGGCTGCCGAGGATCCGGATAAGGATATTCACCTGTATGTGAACAGCCCTGGCGGTTCCATTACAGCGGGTATGGCTATATTTGATACAATGCAGTACATTAAACCGGATGTATCCACCATCTGTGTAGGGATGGCCGCTTCCATGGGAGCCTTCCTGCTGAACGCCGGCGCCAAGGGCAAACGCTTTGCCTTGCCGAACAGCGAAATTATGATTCACCAGCCACTCGGCGGTGCCCAGGGTCAGGCTTCAGATATCGAAATCCGCGCCCGCCGCATCATCAAGCTGCGCGAGAAGCTGAACCGTATCCTGTCCGAACGTACGGGCCAGCCGATCGAGAAGATCGAGAAGGATACCGACCGTGACTACTTCATGAGTGCTGCCGATGCAGCTGAATATGGTATTGTCGATAAAGTCATTGAGAAGACATTGCCGACTGGCGTTTAATTTCTATACTTCACCAACACATAAAGAGGCTGCCGCGGACCTACAGGTCTGCGGCGCCTCTTTATGTGGCATATATACTGATGTTTCACCTCAAGGTTCCATATCCCAGGGCATCCAGCTTGCCGGCAATCACCCGGTAGCCCCTGCCGTTCGGATGGATATGATCCAGGAACAGCAGCCCCCGCTCATTGCCGGCAAATTCATGATAAATGGAAGCAAACCCCACAACATAACTGCTGTAGCCGGCAGCATAGCGGTTGAACTGTCGCACCCAATCTGTAGCCGCATCCACCTGAGGATACGGATTATAGAGACCTACAATCCGGATAATGTAAGGACTTCGCGTACCCGCCTTCAGCTGTGCCAGAGTATTCATAATATCACTGAAATTCCGTTTGCAGTCCCGGAGCGCTTTTTGCAGATATCCATTCAGCTCACCTGGCCTCCCCGCTGCGGCTTTGGCGGCCTTAATCAGATCATTGCCGCCAATAGAGACGGTGATGATCTCCGCATCCTTAACCGCAGAACGAAAGCCGCCATCTGTCTTGAGACGCTGCTCCAGCCCTGCTGTTGTCAGACCGTTCACTCCAAGATTCGCTGAAGCCACCGGAGTCTGCAGCCGCCCTTCCGCCATCCGGCGGTAGACGGGGACAAATCCGTTCCCGGGCAGCGCCCCGAACCCGGTCGTTAATGAATCTCCAATGGCCGTATATTGATAGACCATATCCTTCCCTCCCCGCTATAAGCTGCTTGCTTTCTTTAGCTTATGACTGCCTCGGGGATGTGGTAACGGCAGGGCAGCCTTAATAGGCCCGCAAAAGAAATCCTGCCCTTATGTCTCCGGAGGAAACGCATGGGCAGGATATATGAAACTACTATATTATTTCAGTGCAGCGAACGGACTGCTTCCGTCCGGCAGCAGCTCTTTGAAGCTGAAGATTACCTCCGGGAAGCCTGTAGCGTATGCAGTATACTCATATTGCTGGAAGAAGAGCACGGCTTTGCCCTCTTTCAGATAGAAGTATTTCTCTGTATTCAGGCCTGTGAATCCTCCCAGATAACCTCCGTTTGCTTTGATTTCAGTAGATACCTTGGCATTCAGCTGTTTCTTGTAGTTAGGATTAGCCTTGAACAAATCCCCCAGCAGCAGGCGTTTACCGTCTTTAAGTGAGAAGGTAAAGGCATTGCGGATAGTCGATCCATGTGCACCGCCGGTATATCCGTATTGATTCGTGATCAGACTGAGCACGCCGTCCTGATTATAAGTGACCACATAACCGCCTTCGAATTCATACGGACGGTCGTCCTCGGATTTAAGGGAGATTTGATCTTCGGCGTAAGCCGCGTATTTCTGAATCGTCTGTTTGATTGTATCATTGATTGCCTTCTCAGCCTCGCTACTTGCAAGACCGCTGACCTGTGGATAATCCAGCTTGATTGGTGCATCTTTATGGTCCTTAACATAGCTCTCAGTCTTTATAGTTACCGCATTTTGCGTTCTCTTCATCACATTGAGCCGTCCCGTAGCGGCACTCCAGTCACCCTTGTAGCCTAAGTAATCGCTGAGCAGGTCAAACGAAACATAGAAGCGGTTATCCATATTCTTCACTTCATATTCGCCGATAAAATAATTGTTCACTTTAATCGTAGTATAGTATTCAGTAACCGTCAGTTTAGTTTGTGTAGTACCTGTACCGATGGTATACGTCTTCTCTGCTTTATCATAAGATAGCGGCATCCCCAGCGCATCGCGCATAAACGTTACCGGAATCCATACCTTTCCGTCCTGGAAAAGCCCCTTCTGCGCTGCAATCTTGCCGTTTACCTTCAGTACTACCGGGGAGGATGCAGCCTTCACCTGAGCAGCTGCTGGAGCTGCCTGAGTTATACCTGCCGGTATTGCGGCTCCACCGAGCAGCATTCCCGCTGCAATCATTCCTGCGCCCCATTTACGGGCGTATTTCTTCGAAGTATCATTCATTTTCATTGTTGTTCTTCCCCTTCCGCTGGTGCGATGTATTATGACGTGATGTGTTCCCTCAGCTTCACTCTTCCTATTATAGGGATAAGAAGGTCGGCGGATGTTACAATGCGCTTTACAGTTTCTTAAGGATTGAAGAGTCTTTCTATCAACCTTATTACATTTATTTAAACAATTTGAGAGATTTCAACGAAAATTTCTCCTAAAAAAGGCGCCGCCCTGCCATAAACAGCAGAGCAAGCGCCTCTTCGCGGTCACTTTATTTCAATTCATAGGTTACGCTCAGCTGAGTGGTTACTTTAACTTCTCCGGGTTCAACAGAGCTTCCGGCAGCTGAATCATTCGCTGCTTTGGACATGGCGGCCTGTTCAACGAAGACAACCGGGTTATTCCCGTCGTCGTTCTGAATGACCGTTACCACCTGCCCGAGTCCGCGTTTCGCCGCTTTAGCAATCGCTGCCGCTTTTACATCTGCGTTCAGCATTGCTTTTTCGATGACCTGTGCTTCAAAGGCTGATGGATCTTCGATCGCAAAGCTTGCATTGCCGATATTGTTCGCGCCTGCCGTAGATGCTGCATCCAGCAATTGTCCGACCTTAGTCAGATCACGGTAGGAAATCTTCAGCGTATGCTGGGCATTATAGCCTTTAACCTGCTGGCCTTCCTTTTCGCTATAGACGTAATTAGGCTGTACATAGAACTGGGTGCTCTGAATATCCTTGTCGGCAATTCCCCAGGTTGTTTTGAATAATGCAGTCAGCTTCGCAATCTTTGCTGCGGTACCCTTCTGCGCCTCTTGCGCAGTATCGGCAGTGGTACTTACCCCAATCGAAAGATAGACGATATCCGGTTTGATCGCAAGTTCACCCTTGCCCACCACGCTCACAATATTCTTCTGCACCTCGTCGGCAGCGTAAGCCTTTTCAGGACCTTTTAGCACCCCGCTCAGCCCCATTCCTCCTATAATCAAGCTTCCTGCCAGCAGCACTGCTCCGATTGATTTGCCAAATTTCATCATGCCTGCCATCCCCTTTCGCTTCTTTAAGTGTTGGTACCCTCTAGACGGACCAGCATGGCAAAAGTTGCATATCCTATGTACGTTATTTAATAATTTATTCCGTCTCTATCCAAAAACGCCGGATGACATTCCCGTCCTCCTCGATATATTCGCTATCCTCTATTCCGCCATTCTTGCGGATCGTCCGCTCTGAAGCTGTATTGACGGCGTCGCAGACCACGAGCGCCTTCTTTATACCCAGTTCCCCAGCCTTCAGGAGAGCCTGCCTCAGAAGTTCACTGGCATAGCCCCGTCTGCGCTCCGAAGGGACCACGCCATAGCCGATATGCCCGCCTGTACGAAGTAAAGTTTCCGTCAGCCGGTGTCTGATGTTCACGGCACCTACCACCCGCTGATCCGTTGTCACCAGCCAGAAGGTTGAACTGCTCACCCATCCGTCTTTGATATTCACACCACCGGCATGCTCACGCAGAGACTGAAGCATACCGGCAAAGTCAGCAGGATCGATCTCGACTACCCAGGGAACGAATGATTCTCCGCTGGCCTTCCACTCTTCATAAAATGCCAGATAGGGCTCTCTGAGAGCTTCTGTAGGCGCCACTAAGGTTACCTCGCTGCCTTGGATCTTCATCTGTGTATCTCCCCTTGTACATAAATAATATGAAAAAAAGCCCCTAAGGGCTTTCGGTAAGACGTTGTAGCATTTATTGATTCTCGAGTTCTTCCTTACTTACAAGACTTGTCAAAGCGGTTACAGCTTGTTCCGCATCTGCGCCATCTGCGCTGATATAAATCTCCGTACCGGAACTGATTGCAAGGCTCATAATGCCCATGATACTTTTGGCGTTAACTTTTTTATCGTCTTTTTCCACGAAAATCTCCGACGAAAACTTATTAGCTTCTTGCACAAACAATGCTGCCGGCCGAGCATGGAGCCCCGTCTTCAACCGAACAACTACCGGGTGCTTTGTCATGAAACGCTTACCCCCTATTTGAGATCTGCCCAAAAATTTCACATTAATTTTATAATATTATATCATTATAACCTCTACCGCACTAGAAAAAAAATAATCAACTGCCCCGCACCTTGTCAGCCAGCTCATCAATTTTGCGCAAACGGTGGTTTACGCCTGATTTACTGACGGTGCCGCCCAGCATATCGCCGACTTCCTTCAGGTTGATATCCGGGTGTGCAAGTCTGATTTCTGCAACCTCGCGCAGCTTATCCGGCAAGCTTTCCAGTCCCACCTCACGCTGCAGCAGCTTGATATTCTCGATCTGGCGTACCGCAGCGCTGATCGTTTTGTTAAGATTGGCCGTTTCGCAGTTGACGATCCGGTTGACCGAATTGCGCATATCGCGCATGATCCGCACATCCTCAAATTTGAACAGCGCCTGATGGGCTCCGATCAAACTTAAGAATTCAATAATCTTCTCGCCTTCCTTGATGTATAGGATGAAGCCTTTCTTGCGTTCTATGCAGCGGGCATTCAGGTGAAATTCACCAGCCAGCTCCACGAGCGCCTTACAGTGCTCCTCATACATCGAAGCAATTTCCAGATGGTACGAGGAACCCTCCGGATTATTCACCGAACCGCCAGCCATGAAGGCCCCGCGCAAGTAAGCACGCTTGCAGCAGTTCTTGCCGACGATTTCATCATCGATCCCATCGGTGAAGATGAAGCCTTCCGAGACAATCCGCAGATCCTTCAGGATCTCCTGAACCCGGTTTGGGATTCTTACGATATAGACGTTATTCTTCTTCAAACGCATTTTTTTACGCACGAGCAGCTCGATATGGACCTGGTAATATTTCTTAAGTAAAGAATATACCCGCCTTGCAATCGCGGCGTTCTCCGTCGAAATGTCGAGAACAACCTTTTTGCTCGAAAGCTGCACCGAACCATTCATCCGGATCAGCGCTGACATTTCCGCTTTCTCACAGCAGGGCTGGCTCTCGACCATCGTCAGCTCTTTTTTGGTAAGGGCCGCAAAAGACAAGGGGCTCACCTCTTTCATGTTAACTCTTTCTGTCAATCCAATCCTGAACCAGCTGGAAAATATGGTGGCTAAGCTTATCTGTATCATGCCGCAAATAAGTTTTAAATAATACCAGTTTGTCGGCAATCACCTTATATCCGTTGCCGTCAACGACATCGCGGTCAAGCTGCACCGGACGTGCGCCTTTCTCGGCATATTTGATCTGTACCTGCTCCGGGATCTCTCCATCGTTCACAATTACATAATCGAACAGATGCAGTCCGATATGGTCATATACCGCTTGAAGATGATCACTGACCGTATAATTATCCGTTTCACCTGGCTGGGTCATTACATTGCATACGAATATTTTGATCGCATCCGAGGCCACAACGGCTTCAGCCAGCTTCGGCACCAGCAGATTCGGCAGAATGCTTGTATACAGACTGCCCGGACCGAGCAGAATGGCATCCGCATTCCGGATCGCTTCCAGTGCCTCCGGCAGAGGCTCCACATCGGCGGGCTCCAGAAACACACGTTTGATTATACCGCCGGCCTCCGGTATTTTGGATTCGCCGGTAATCAGGGTTCCATCCGACATCTCGGCGTGCAGTACCACCGCTTCGCCAGCAGCGGGCAGCACCCGGCCACGGACGGCGAAAAGGCGGCTTAGCTCTCTGACCGCAGTAACGAAATCACCGGAGATGTCTGTCAGCGCTGCCAGAATTAGATTGCCCAGGCTGTGCCCGGCGAGACCCTCTCCGGTACTGAAACGGTAGCGCATGATCTGCGCCATCAGAGGCTCTACATCGGCCATAGCCGTCAGTACGTTACGGATATCTCCCGGAGGCGGCATTTGTAGCTCGCTGCGCAGAATCCCGGAGCTCCCCCCGTCATCTGCCACGGTTACGATAGCCGTAATATCCAGCGGCTTCTCCTTCAACCCCCGAAGCATAACAGACAGCCCGGTACCGCCGCCCATGACGACGATCTTCGGACGCTGCCCTTGTTCTTCAGTCACTACTCATCCCTTCTCTCGTCAATGCCGATCACGTTCGGAATCCCGATGGCTGATTGCTACCGATTCCGTCTCGCTTACCCCCAGCATTTTGCCCAGATATTCCGCAATGGCTACAGAACGGTGTTTGCCGCCTGTACAGCCGATGCCAATAATAATCTGGGATTTGCCTTCCTTGCGGTATTGCGGAATAAGAAATTGAAGCATGTCAAGCAGCTTGGTCAGGAACGTCTGCGTTTCAGGCCATTTCATCACATAGTCATACACATCGTTGTCTTGGCCTGTCTTGGGCCGCAGCTGATCCACATAATGCGGATTAGGCAGGAAGCGGACATCGAACACCAGGTCAGCATCAATCGGAATACCATACTTGAACCCAAACGAAGTAATATTAACGGAGAGGGTGCTTTTTCCGAGATGGGAAAACCGTGATACAATTTTTTCTTTAAGCTGTGCCGGCTTCATGCTGCTGGTATCCAGACACAGGGTAGCTGAATTCTTGAGCTCCTCCAGCATTTGGCGCTCCATCCGGATACCGTCAAGCGGCATGCCCTTGGGAGCAAGCGGGTGGTGACGCCGGCTCTCTTTGTAGCGTTGTACAAGCACTGAATCTGTTGCATCCAGGAAGAGAATCTCAAAGCCTATGGTCGACTCATCCTTGATATAGGCTAAAGACTCCGATAGAGCGGTGAAGAATTCCCGTCCCCTGAGGTCGATCACGAGCGCCACTTTGGCGATTTTGCCTTTGGACTGCTCAATCAGTTCGGCGAACTTCGGGATCAGCACTGGCGGAAGATTATCGACGCAGAAGAAGCCGAGATCCTCTAGGCTCTGCACTGCAATCGTCTTGCCTGCTCCCGACATGCCTGTAATGATAATCAGGGTGGCACGACCGGGCGAAAGTTGCTCAAGTTCGGTCATTACAGCGTCCCCTCCCTAAGGTTAGTATATGAATAATTCCTGCTCCTTAAGAACGCAGCAAAAGACCTGCCGCACCAATAATACCGGCATCATTGCCAAGCTCCGCAGGCACAATAGTAACACCCGTCTGCAGAGGCGCAGGTGTCAGCTTGGCGAAGACACGGCGGACTTCGTCAAACAGAATATCGCCGGCTTTGGATACGCCGCCGCCTACGATAAACACTTCCGGATTCAGTACAGCAGCCACCGCAGCCATCGATTTGCCCAGGTAGAATGCTGCGCGGTTCACAATACGCAGAGCGACTTCATCGCCTGCCTTGGCAGCGTCAAAGACTTCCTTGGCCGCAATCTTCTCCACCGTGGACAGAGTGGTGCGGTCCCCGCGGGCCACTGCATCATTCGCCATGCGGATAATGCCAGTCGCAGAGGAAACGGTTTCCAAACAGCCCATGTTCCCGCAGCCGCACTGGATAGCTTCCAGATCGGGAACTACTGTGATATGGCCAAGCTCTCCGGCCAGACCGGCAAAGCCTTGATACACCTTGCCATTGATAATAATTCCGCCACCTACCCCTGTACCCAGCGTATAGCAGACGCAATTCTCAATGCCGCGTCCTGCACCGCTCCAAGCCTCGCCCAGCGCAGCGACATTGGCGTCATTGTCTATTTTGACAGGCTTGTTCAAACGACCTTCCAGAATGGAACGGATCGGCACATCTCTAAATCCTATGTTGGGCGCAAGGATGATGATTCCTTCACGAATATTCGTAAACCCGGCAAGCCCGGCTCCCACACCGGCAAGCTGTTCCCAGGAATACGGAGAGTCCTCCACAATCAGGCGCACATACTTCTCGATATTATCGATAACGGCATCGACGCCGTCTGCGGTCCCCGTTGGACCTTCGTAAGTGTGCAGCAGGCTTCCCTCGGCATTGCAGATTCCAACCTTAATCGTGGTTCCACCTAAATCCACGCCAACGTAGATATGTTCAGACATGTTACAAGCCACCTTTTTCTATGCTAAAATAGTTAATCCTACGTACCCACTATAATAGAAGCCTCCCCTGCGGTCAAGGAAAGGCGATACACCCGGGGGAATGTTCTTCGGGAAGCGGTATGGGATGTTTTTACATGCTTCATCTGCGGACAACCCGCCTAACAAAAAGACCTTCTCACCGGGCAGGCAAGAAAGTCTGAAAGTAATCTTCTATTGCCCTGGTCCCTGTAAATCTGCCATTATTCCGACAAAATACGCTTTTGCCCCTCTAAGGCACGGATCGGAGCAATATTCTGTGTGAATTCCAGCGTCCCCATATAGCGGCCGGTCTCATCACGTACTGCGAAGTAGCGGATATAGATGAATTTATCTTTGATGGCAATCCAGAAATCCTCAGCATCCTTAACGCCTGCCTTGAAATCCGCCAGCAGCTTCTCCACCACATGTACGCTTTGCGGCGGATGACAGTTCTGCACCGTACGGCCGATAACCGCCTTGGTCCGGGCGAAGATCCGTTCCTTGCCATGCGAGAAGTAGCGGACCACATCGTTCTCATCGATAAAAGTCAAATCCACCGGCAGATGATTCATCATCGTCTCGAGTTGATGGAGCGACAGCAGTCCGGTCTCAAAACGGATGAAGCCCTGCGGCGATGCGCCTTCCCCTTCCCCTTCGTCCTGACTCTGGGCACCTTCCGGTTCAGCGGCACGCGCCGGAATCCATTCCTGCTCCGGCGCGGTCAGGCAGAAGCCGATCTCGTCACTTTCGCGGGCGATTTTGACCCATTCATCCTCAGTCAGCTTATCGAGCGCCATCGGCAGCAGAATATTCTCTTCTTTAAAGATCATCTCGTTGACTTCTTTGATAATCTCATCCAGTGAAGCTGCAATTTGCCCAGACTCTCCGTTATAAGCGCTGAGTCCTTTCTTAGCTTCCTTAATCATATTGCGGATCCCGTCATCCACGCCCCACATTACCTTGGTTGGGCCATAAATGCCGTACTTCTCTAAGTAAGGAAACAGCAGATTCTCCTTGCGGCTGTAATGCTTGTCGAGATCAAGCAGCAGACTCAGGTCTTCCAGCAGCTTGAAAATGATCTCTTCGCTGGCGTTCTTCTTGAACTTATCTGTATGCAGCTCCAGCCGGAAGTTAACCAGCCGTTCAATCTCACGGTTCTCCAGCTTAAAGGTATGCACCGGATGTCCCGGCTGCTCTTCAGCCTTCGAGGAGCGGTGAATCTGCTCAATTGAGCCTTTGAAGATGGCTGTATGCACGGAGCATAAACGCTGCACCTCCTCTACGGGAATGCCCTCTTCGGTCATCAGGGAATGCTCCATGGCGGATATTTCGGCTACAGTCACATCGCCTACCGCTTCTGCAAAACGCGCCTTCACTTCCTCTACACTTTTACCCGCATGCAGCTCCTTGATGATTTCTCTCAGCATAGCCTGACGGCGTGTCTGCTCCGGTACATCCACTTCACGGTTATTAATCAGTTCGCTCATTATATTCTCTCCTTCTATTCAATAATCTCGAAGCCGTGCTGCTCAAAGGCCAGGCGAACGGTTTCCAGCTCTATTCTCTTTAATTTCATGCCTTTGGATAATGTCATGAACCTGCCTGCCGTCTGCAGCATTCCAGGCTTCGTTATATCATGGAAACCCAGACCGGCCATAATATCTACGGCTTCCGGGTGCCTGGTTACCAGCTCCAATATAGACTCATCTAGCTTCAACACTTTGCTCAAGATCTGCACACCTCACAATTGAGAATTCTTCTCAGCAACAGCTTAGCATAGGGCAGGGGGGTAAATTGTGATTGCAGTCACTAAGTATAAAATTACCCCACAACATATTAGCTTTTAAGGAAAAAGCTGCCCGTACGCCTGTTACAGCATAGGGACAGCTATGTATGTTAAGAATTCACAGAATTCAAGGCTTCGGCTATGAAAAGCGTACATATAAAATTCCTTTGCAGGGTGCCGCCATTCCGGCCGATCAGCTTATGTAACCTGGCGCTTAATTCAATCTGCTCCGCTTCCTTCAGCCCGATGAACCCGTTGCAGGTCCGCAGGAAGTTAATGAAGCTATCCGCGTCATCCCTGCTGTCCCAAGGATACCGGTAGACCTCCGGGGCTCTGAAATTTCCGCTGCCGGACAGCTCTGCTACAGTTCGCTCCACTCTCTGTTCAATTACATCCCGCTTATTAAACCAGAATACCTCATACTCCGCACAGACCTCGGCAATCTCTTGCTCCATCTCACTGTCTCCCTGCAGATAAAAATTCCAAAAGAGCGCGAGCCGCCCTCCCGGCTTCAGCAGCCGCCCACATTTCTTGTAACCTTCCGGCTGCGGCACCCAATGAAAGGCTTGAGCGGAGAAGATCAGGTCGAAATCCGTCTCCGGCCCAGACCAGTGCTCAAACCTGGAGGTTACAAATCGCACGTTTTTATCCCTATGCTTCTGTCTTCCCAATTCCGCCAGTTGTGGGCCCGGTTCAATACATAGCAGCTCATACCCGCGGTCCAGGAATAATTCGGAGGCTTTACCGCTCCCGGCACCGATCTCAAGAATTCTGGACTCCTTAGTCAGAGAGGCTTCTTGTACAATCTGCTCAATCAGGGCGAATGGATAACTGGGTCTATACCTATCATAGTATTCAGCCGCTTCATTGAAACGTTCGCTTTCCTTGAGCCAGTCCTTGTTCCTCATTTGATTCACTCCCTATCCTTGGATAATGCTATTTACGCCAACGCTTGTGCTTGGTTTCACATAATAGGGAGAATGAATCTTGTGCTATTCGAGCATAAGAAAAGCTGCCCTCACGCCTTTTACAGCATGGGACAGCAGGGAAATAGCTATACGAGACTTGCCTTTTTTACAGCGACCTGCTCAATCTGTAGGAATTACGGATATCATGCGAAATCCGCATGCTGCAGAATTTAGGACCGCACATAGAGCAGAAATGAGCTTGCTTCGCCCCCTCCGCAGGAAGCGTCTCATCATGATACTCCAGCGCCCTTTCCGGGTCCAGAGAGAGATGGAACTGGTCTCGCCAGCGGAACTCGAACCGCGCCTTGGACAGCGCATTGTCCCTGTCCTGTGCACCCGGATGCCCCTTGGCGAGGTCTGCGGCATGTGCGGCTATTTTGTAGGTAATGACTCCTTCGCGTACATCATTCTTGTTAGGCAGGCCTAAGTGCTCCTTGGGCGTAACGTAACACAGCATCGATGTCCCGAGCCAGCCGATCATCGCCGCCCCGATGGCCGAAGTGATATGATCGTAACCGGGGGCAATATCGGTAGTCAACGGGCCAAGAGTATAAAATGGGGCTTCCCGGCAAATCTCGAGCTGCTTGTCCATATTTTCCTTAATCTTGTGCATCGGCACATGCCCCGGACCCTCAACCATTACCTGAACGTCATGCTTCCATGCCAAGGCTGTCAGCTCTCCCAGCGTCTCCAGCTCAGCGAATTGTGCTTCGTCATTGGCATCTGCAATAGAACCCGGACGCAATCCGTCCCCCAGAGAGAAGGCCACATCATACGTCTTCATAATCTCACATATAGCTTCAAAGTGTGTGTATAGAAAGTTCTCCTGCTGATGGGCAAGGCACCAAGCGGCCATAATCGAGCCGCCCCGTGATACGATTCCTGTCATTCTTCCGGCTGTTAACGGAATATAGCTCTTTAAGACTCCGGCATGAATGGTGAAGTAATCCACACCCTGCTCCGCCTGCTCAATCAGCGTGTCGCGATAGAGCTCCCAGGTTAAATCCTCGGCTATGCCGTTCACCTTTTCGAGCGCCTGGTATAAGGGCACCGTGCCGACAGGCACAGGAGAATTGCGTATAATCCATTCACGGGTGGTATGAATCTTAGAGCCGGTGGAGAGGTCCATGATAGTGTCTGCCCCCCAGCGGGTCGCCCACCGCATCTTCTCCACTTCCTCCTCAATAGAAGAAGACACCGCAGAATTTCCGATGTTCGCATTGATCTTCACCAGGAAGTTACGGCCAATAATCATCGGCTCGCTCTCGGGGTGATTGATGTTGGCCGGAATAATGGCCCGTCCGGCGGCTACCTCATCCCTTACGAATTCCGGCCGGGTATTCTCGCGGATCGCGATATACTCCATCTCCGGTGTAATGATCCCTTGACGCGCATAATACAGCTGGGTAACATTGCGGCCCGCACGTGCCCGCAGGGGGCTCCGCTGCAGCCCTGGATAAGCTTCTTCGGGTGGCCCACCCCTGCGGATTCCATTATCCTCCGGCTGCACAGCTCTTCCGGTGTATTCCTCCGAATCGCCACGCTCCGCAATCCAGCCTAAACGGTGCGGCGGCAGCCCCCTCCGAATGTCAGCTTCTTGCGCAGCATCGGTGTAAATTCCGCTGGTGTCATAGACACGAAGCGGTTCGTTCTCCTCTTCCCCGGCAACGCCCTCCGTTCTGCTGAGGCTGATCTCCCGCATCGGAACCTGAATATCCGGGCGCGAGCCCTCTACATACACTTTCCGGCTTGCAGGAAATCGGGAAAGGTCCACCTCTTCGTTCTTCATCATTTCGGGCATTCTAATCTCCTCCTCTTCGCTCTATGAGCCAATCAGATAAGATTTCACGCAGCAGACTGAGCCGAAGAATCATGTATAGCACAAGGCATACGAATTCTTGCAAGTCAAAAAGCCGCTCCACCTGGAGCGGCTTTATCAAAGGAACAGCCCAATAAGACTGTATTCAAAAAAGGTCCGACTCCACTTTCCTACGCTGGTATGATCCAGATCAGGTTCAAGGGTCCGGAAATTCACTTTTCCCGTCTCAGCCTATTCAGGCTCCCCTAGTGGGTATCTTATCTAATTAAATACATTCTACTGGTATAGGATTTTTTTGTAAACCCGTCAATAACAAGAACCTTCTCCGGTTATTTATCGAGCGATTCGCTCCAGTCATGCACCATCGTGCCTTCCAGGAACTTCTCGGCATCCATGGCGGCCATACAGCCGGTTCCGGCTGCCGATATAGCTTGACGGTAACGCGTATCCTGCACGTCGCCGCAAGCGAATACACCGGGAATATTCGTCTCTGTGGTGCCCGGATTAACCACTATATAGCCATTGGCATCGGTGTTAATCTGCCCGCCTAAGAAAGCGGTATTCGGTGTATGTCCGATAGCGACAAATACACCATCCGCTTCCATCAGCTCGGTAAGTCCCGTCTCATTGTTAAGGACGGTGATGCCCTTAACCCCGGTATCACCAACGGTTACCTCCAGCGGCGTGCGGTTCAGTGCCCATGACACCTTGCTGTTGTCGCGCGCGCGGTCCTGCATGATCTTCGAAGCACGCAGCTCCGGACGGCGGTGAACCAGCGTTACGCTGGAAGCAAAGCGGGTCAGGAAGCTGGCTTCCTCCATCGCAGAGTCGCCGCCGCCGACCACGACAATTTTTTTGTTACGGAAAAAGAATCCATCACAGGTCGCACAGGTGCTGACCCCGCGTCCAACATTCTCCTGCTCACCCGGGATACCCAGGTATCTGGCGGAGGCGCCGGTCGAAATAATGACCGACTCCGCTTCCAGCACACCCATTCCGTCTACAGTCACCTTGAACGGACGCTGCGAGAAGTCCACCGACTCTACCCAGCCATTCTTGAATTCAGCGCCGAAGCGTTCGGCCTGCTTACGCATGTTGTCCATCAGATCAGGACCCAGAATTCCTTCAGGGAAGCCTGGAAAGTTCTCCACTTCTGTCGTCGTTGTCAGCTGTCCTCCCGGCTGCAAGCCTTCAATTACGAGCGGGCTCAGGTTCGCACGCGCCAGATAAATCGCGGCAGTCAGCCCGGCCGGGCCTGTTCCGATTACAATCGTTTTGTACATTACATTGGCCTCCTTACAAGTAGGTGTGAGAAACATATAGATTCTTATATTTGAAAAAAGGATTCAAATATTATTGGTGGACGGCGACAAGCCGTCCGTTCCCGGCAGCATGCCCTGGGTGTCGCATTCATTATCGATCCGCCGTGCATAGCGACTTACCATGGAGACCGAGACGCCGTAACGCTGTGCCGCCTCGCGGAAGGTGACCGGACGCCCGTGCAGCCTGGCAGTCAGGTACTCCAGTGCCGCACACCAACCGCCGTCATTGCGGAATAGCGGTACATCCGGATACAGGCTGCCGATGAACTGCTTCCAGATAAACTCTGCATCCTTCTTCTGCGCAGCATCATACCTCCGGTCCATCATGGCCACCGTATGATCGATAATCCGCTGCCAGTCTTCCTTCCATTCAGCAGGGCCCTTGGGGCTGGAAGCCGCTTGCACCTGCTCTTCTTCAGGAGCTGCTGCTTCCAGATTCTCTCCAATCAGCCGCTGCAGGCTGAACAGCGCCGCCTCCTGCAGCCGGTCCTCCTGGAGCGGCTGATGCTCCAGAACTCCGCGCAGTACCTCGGACATCTCCTCATCCTCAATCCAGCGCAACGCTTCGGTCACCTGCAGCTTCGTGGAGGAATCACCGTAGCGCAGCGCCCAGAAGAACGAGGCGCGCAGCAGCGGATTGTTCCGTACTTCTTCGGTGAACTTGCCTGTATTCCCCTTCCACTGCTTGAGCTGCTCCTGGAAAGGCAATTGGTAATTATAGCTGACCGCAGGCATGGGTCTGTCTTCTCCACGGGCTTGCTGGAGCTGGGACAGGAAGAATGCCGGCACGGCCGACTCAGGGTCCAGCTTCGCAGCCTGTCTCCAGCAGCGCAGCGCTTCAGTGTAGAGGCCGCTGTTGCTGGCCGCTGCTGCGCAGTAATGATAGAGGCCGGCGTCCCCGGCGACCTCTTCATCCTTCAGCAGACGCCGGAAGTGGCTGTACGCTGCGGTATGCCTGCCCAGGATACCCATCGTGGTGGCCATTTTGAATACATGCTCCTGATGAAAAGGCACAGTGGCCTCAAGCATGCCCAGCAGAGAATCCAGCTGCTCCTTGTCACCTGCATACTGCAGGAAAATCGCCATATTGCATAGCGCATGCAGATTGCCGGGGTCCTGCTTCAGCACCTCGTTCAGGCATTCCTTCGCTTTGGCAAACCGGCCCATATAGAAATAAGCGAGGGCCAGGTTATTGTGCGCAGCCAGAAAGTCCGGTGAGGCCGCAATGATCTCTTCCAGCAGCTCTACGGCCTGGGGAAACTTGCCCTCCTCCAGCAGACTGCGGGCCCGGTCATGCTCGACCACACCCTCACGGCTGCGGATCCGCACAAGCGGAGCAGGACGGTTCAGCTCATATTGCAGCAGTTCCATCAGCTCTTCGGATTCAGCCATGAACTCGCCGCTGGCATCCTCCTCCAGATACGTGACCAGCGAACGCTCCGCCTCTTCAAAGCTTTCCATATTGGCGTAATTATTAGCCATATAGAAATGGCATTCGGTCATTGCGGGATCAATCTTCTCCAGTACATGGGTCAGAATCTCATTAGATGCTGTGTAATTACCCATCTCAGATAATATACCCGCCATGTTGCAATGATTCACCGGATTATCCGGCTCATATTCAACAGCTTTGCGAAAATTCTTTAATGCCTTATCATATTGAAAGCGGTCAAGCGACCGTACGGCTCTTTCAAAGAAAAAATTGGCATCCAGAGTGACCGGAATCACATTACCGCTGTCCGTATCATTCTCTGAAGTTTTCTCAATCATGGAAGCAAGGCACCTCCCTTTGTAAGCTTCCCTAGCCTAACGAAAAATAGGAGAGCGGTATCAAATATATACCCATACTCCCTGTCTTAAGTGTTCTTTTCGTTTCCATTTATGGACTTGGCTGTCTTCTTCACACAGTATACCACATGTGGAAGTGAGATTCTCAACCTGAGAGGAGAGTTAAGGGGAGGTAAAAGCTTGAAAAGTTGCTGCTGCAGCATAACTGTAAAAAAGAAACGCAGGGACTATATCCCCGCGTCTCTAAATAGCTTGTCTATGGAACCGCCTTCGATGATAATGCGTGTGGCCTCTGCCAGCATAGGTGCAACAGAGAGCACCGAGAATCTGCTGGAATGCTCATCCGGCAGCGCAATAGAATCCGTGACGACAATTTCGTCGATATTGGGATGATCCATCCGCTCCAGCGCGTCTCCGGAGAACAGCCCGTGCGTGGCACAGACGATGCTGTTCCGGGCCCCGCGCTCCTTCAGCCCTTCTACCACATTGACGATCGTGGTTCCCGTATCAATAAGATCCTCAATAATAATCGGCGTTCTTCCCTCAACATCTCCGATGACATGGGTAATTACCGATTCGTTATGGGCCGGACGTTTCTTGATCATGATGGCAAACGGAGAGTCCAGCCGGCTGGCCAGCTTCTCGGCCATGGAGGCGCGGCCCGCGTCGGGTGATACGACTACCAGGTCGGAGAGGCCTTTGATCTTCAAATAACCGCTGATCAGATCAAGCGCAGTCAGATGATCCACGGGAATGTTGAAGAATCCCTGGATAGCCGCTGCATGCAGGTCAATAGTTATCACGCGGGTAGCTCCTGCAGTGGTCAGCACATCGGCAACCATTTTGGCCGAGATTGGCTCACGCGGTGCAGATTTGCGCTCCTGCCGGGCATACCCGTAATAAGGAACGATAATATTTACTGTTCTTGCCGATGCGCGTTTGGCCGCGTCGATCATGACCAGCAGCTCTACAAACAGCTCGTTAATCGGATGAGCCAGGGATTGCACCAAAAATACGTCGCAGTTCCGGATGCTCTCTTCATAATGCACATAAATCTCGCCGCTCTTGAAACGTGTCAGCTTAATCAGGCCCAGCGGTGCGCCAAGGCGCTCCGCAATATCAGCGGCCAGCTTCGGATTCGACGAACCGGAAAAAATACGTAATTGATGATGCATAGTACCCTCCTGGGATTATAATTTATACTTCGAACGGAACGGATGTGCGGCGGCGTCCTTCGAACACAGCCAGTTCACGGAAGCCCGTGCGCCACAGCATTTCCCGCGCCTCCTGTAAGCCGTCTCCCAGCTTCAGAGGGTCATGGGCGTCAGAGCCCACGGTGAGCGGAATGCCGAGCGCAAGCGCCTGCTGAAGCACATGCTCCGCCGGGAACATCTCGGCACAAGGCTTAGTGAGCCCCGAAGCATTCAGCTCCATCGCGATTCCGCTGCCGGATATAACCTTAAGCGTCTCCAGCTCCAGTGCTCTGGCCTCGTCTCTTCCTTCCGGAGTCTGCGGCCCGTAACCGAACCTTTTGATGACATCCATATGTCCTATAATATCATATAATCCCGATAACGCCGACTTCTCTACTGCATCATAATATCGGCGGTAGACGCTCATCACGTCCTGGCCTTCCCAGCCATGGGTCTGCCGGTGGTCCGTAATATCCCATTCCCCGAGAAAATGCACCGACCCGATCAGATAGTCCCACGGATAGGGTGCTAAAAGCTCGCGGATCTGCTCTTCATATCCCTCGATATAATCCGCTTCAAGCCCCACCCGCAGCTCAATCGTTCCGCGGTAGCGCTCCTTCAGCGTAAGACATTCCTCTACATAACGCGGAAGCTCCGCAAGCGGCATAGCCATCTCGGGATAATAGTGCTCCGGATCTACATGGATAAGCGGCAGATGATCGGACAGTCCAAGCTGCTGCAGCCCGAGCGCTATGCCGCGCTGCACATACTCTTCAAGCTTCCCTACGGCATGGCCGCAGCGCTCATGGTGGGTATGGTAATCAATACGCATGCTGAACCTTCCTCCTAGTCCCGGCGAGGCCGTTCATGGCGGGCACTCAGCTCTTCCAGAATCTCATCCAGCGGAAGCTTCCGTTCCTGCAGCAGGACCAGTAAATGATAGATCAGATCGCTGACTTCAAGGCGAAGCTCGGCATTATCTTTATTTTTGGCGGCGATAATGGTTTCGGAGGCTTCTTCACCGACCTTCTTGAGAATCTTGTCGACGCCCTTATCGAACAGATAAGTAGTGTACGCTCCTTCCGGACGGTTCACTTCCCGCTCAGCAATTACGCGCTCCAGCTCACCCAGTACAGCAAAGCGGTCATCGCCTGCTGCTGCGGAGTTAACTGTACCTCCAGCTGCTTCAGCTGTTGCCGGTGAATCGAGGGGAATCTCGCGGAAGAAGCAGCTGTTCTCACCCGTATGGCAGGCCGGTCCTTCCGGCACAACTTTCACCAGTAGCGTATCGCTGTCACAATCGTAATGGATCGAGGTGATGGCCTGGGTATTGCCGGAGGTTCCGCCCTTATGCCAGAGCTCACTACGCGAACGGCTCCAGAACCAGGTCTGGCCGCTCTCGAGTGACAGCCGTAGTGACTCCGGATTCATATAGGCGAACATTAATACTTCCAGGGTACGGGCATCCTGTACCACTGCCGGCAGCAGGCCGGCTTCATTCCAGCGGATACCTGACAATGCCTCCTGCTGGATCTGCGCTATGTCTTTCTTGTCCTCGCTCATCGGATCTCTACCCCTCTTTGCTTCAGATCAGCCTTCAAATCATGAATAGCAATCTCTTTATAGTGAAAAATCGTTGCCGCAAGTCCGGCATCTGCCTTGCCTGCGGTAAATACATCATAGAAATGATCCATTCTTCCCGCACCGCCGGAGGCAATTACAGGAATGCTCAGCAGATCGCTGACTGCTGCCGTCAGCTTCAGATCGAAGCCGTCCTTCGTGCCGTCGGCGTCCATGCTCGTAAGCAGGATTTCGCCCGCTCCCAGCCGTTCAGCTTCCTTGGCCCAGGTAAGCGCCCGGATACCGGTAGGCGTACGTCCACCGTGAGTGTACACTTCCCACTCGCCCCAAGCCTCATTATATTTGGCATCCATCGCCACCACAATGCATTGGGAGCCGAAGTGGCGGGCGCCTTCAAGAATCAGCTGCGGATTATTGACAGCTGCCGTATTAATGCCGATCTTGTCTGCACCAGCACGCAGGATCCGCTTCATGTCCTCAGGTGTCGAAATCCCGCCGCCCACCGTGAATGGAATAGCAATCTCCCCGGCAGTCTGCCGCACGACCTCGACCATAGTCGCCCGGCCTTCCACCGACGCGGAGATATCCAGAAATACCAGCTCATCTGCACCTTCGCTATCATATAAAGCCGCCAGCTCCACCGGATCTCCGGCATCGCGCAGATTTACGAAATTAACGCCTTTTACCACCCGCCCGTCCTTCACATCCAGACAGGGGATAATCCGTTTGGCTAACATCCAAGACCCCTCCTTCACAGGCTAACAAAAGTAATTACTAAGCCCGTAACCCTACGCCTTACCCAGCGCCTGCAGGGCTTCAGCCAGATCAATATTGCCGGTGTAGAGCGCCTTGCCGACAATCGCTCCACCGATCCCGCTACCGCTATGTACGCTCAGACGCAGCAGATCATCCAGACTGGTTACACCGCCGGAGGCGATTACGGTTTTGCCGCTCGCCCCGGCCATGGACAGTATACCCTCCACATTCGGCCCCTGCATCATCCCATCACGGGAGATGTCCGTGTAGATGAAGGTCTCTGCACCCTTGGCTGCCAGCTCCTTAGACAGATCCTCGGCGCGCACCTCGGAGGTATTCAACCACCCATGCGTAGCCACATAGCCGTTACGGGCGTCAATACCGATCGCTACCTTATCACCATACTTCGCGAGAACCGCCTCTGTAAAAGCATAATCATTGATCGCCGCCGTTCCAATAATGACCCGGCTGATGCCAAGACCCAGCAGCTTCTCCACATCCGCAAGCGTGCGGAGACCGCCGCCGACCTGAACCGGAACATTGGCATTCTTGGCAATGGCTCCGATGATGGCATCATTAACAGGATGCCCTGCCTTGGCGCCGTCCAGATCGACCAGATGGATAAACTGTCCGCCCTGCTCTTCCCAAGACTTAGCCACCTGAACCGGACTGTCGTTATAAATGGTTTCCTGGCTGTAATCCCCCTGCTGCAACCGGACACATTTGCCGTCCCGGATATCAATCGCCGGATATACGATAAAAGAAGACATGTAGCGTTCCCCGCTTTCATTACAATTTGCAATATAGTTATTCAGGCTTCACGCCTGCTCTCTTCCAAGCCGCAGGAAATTCCCCAGCAGCTTGATGCCAAGCTCGCCGCTTTTCTCCGGGTGAAACTGCATACCATACACATTGTTCCGTCCTACCACCGCCGTAACCGGATGACCATAATCCGTGACCGCCAGCAGGTCGCTGTCGGCAGCGGCCTGCACATGATAGGAATGGACGAAGTAGACATGCCCTTCTTCAAGGCCGGTCAGAAGCGGACTCGCCGGCTGGAGGAAGCCCAGCTTGTTCCAGCCCATATGCGGCACCTTGTAGCCGTCACGGGGTGCGAAGCGTACCACCGAGCCCGGCAGAAGATCCAGCCCCTTATGCTCGCCATGCTCCTCGCTGCTGCTGAACAGCAGCTGCATACCGAGGCATATGCCCAGCAGCGGCTGTCCCGCTTCAGCTGCAGCCTTAACTACAACATCCATTCCGCTCGCCCGCAGATGCTCCATCGCATCGCCGAATGCACCGACACCCGGCAGGATCACGCTGTCTGCCGCCAGAATCTCACCGGCATCTGCTGTCACCAGACTCGTATACCCCAGGCGTTCCACCGCCTTGCTGACACTGTGCAGGTTGCCCATGCCGTAATCGACGATTGCAACGGTCATGCTACAGCACTCCCTTCGTCGAAGGCACACCCTTCACCCGGGGGTCCACTTGTGTCGCTTCATCCAGCGCCCGTCCCAGTGCCTTGAAGACCGCTTCAATCATGTGATGGGTATTGGAGCCGTAATGTACAATGACATGCAGCGTAATTCTTGCTTCCAGCGCAAACTTCCAGAGGAATTCGTGAACCAGCTCCGTAGAGAAGCTGCCTACCTGTTGTGAAGGATACGTTGCCCGGTATTCAAAATGCGGCCGGTTGCTGATATCAATCACTACCTGAGCCAGTGCCTCATCCATGGGGACGAAGACACTCGCATAACGCTTGATGCCTTTTTTGTCGCCAAGCGCTTCCCGCAGCGCCTGTCCCAGACAGATACCGATATCCTCGACTGTGTGGTGATCATCGATATCGATGTCGCCCCGCGCCTGCACGCTCAGATCAAACTGTCCATGCTTGGTGAATAGATCCAGCATATGATTCAGAAAAGGCACATCGGTCTCCAGTTCGGAAACTCCACTGCCGTCCACGCCAAAGGTCAACGCGATGTCCGTTTCGTTAGTTGTACGGCTAAGTCCGGCCTTGCGCAGCGCCGCTTCCTTATTATTGTTCTCCATTTCCGTCTCCACCTTTCGCTTCGTTCTCCAGCCGGATTTCTATTGCGCGGGCATGGCCTTCCAGGCCCTCACGCCGGGCGAGCTCCATAATCGCCGCCCCGTCCCGCAGCAGTGCTTCCTTGCTGTAATAGATCAGGCTGGATTTCTTAATGAAATCATCCACGTCCACAGGCGAGGAGAACCTTGCTGTGCCGTTGGTCGGTATAATATGGTTCGGTCCGGCGAAGTAATCGCCGACCGGCTCCGAGCTGTACGGACCCAGGAAGATTGCCCCGGCGTTCTCAATCGCGCCGGTCAGTGCCATCGGGTCCGCCACTACAATCTCCAGATGCTCCGGCGCCAGCCGGTTCACAATGGAGATGCCCTCTTCGAGCGATTCCACAACGATAATCGCGCCGTAGTTCTCTACCGAGGCCCGCGCGATAGCTTCGCGCGGCAACGTCTGCAGCTGCCGTTCTACTTCGGCAGCAACGGCCTCCGCGAGACGCTGCGACGGCGTCACAAGGATTGCCGAGGCCATCTCGTCGTGCTCGGCCTGCGAGAGCAGGTCGGCCGCGACGTAGGCGGCCTCGGCGGTATCGTCGGCGAGCACGACGATCTCGCTCGGTCCGGCGATGCTGTCGATATCGACAGCGCCGTAGACCTCGCGTTTGGCCAGGGCCACGTAGATGTTCCCTGGCCCGCAGATCTTGTCAACCGGCACGATGGATTCCGTGCCGAAGGCCAGGGCGGCGATCGCCTGCGCGCCGCCTACGCGGTATATCTCGTTTACGCCCGCTTCAGCGGCGGCAACGAGAATATAGGGATCGATGCCGCCCCCGCCGCCCGTCGAAGGCGGTGTAACCATCACGATCTCCGGCACGCCGGCGATCTGTGCCGGAATAACGTTCATCAGCACTGAGGACGGATACGCTGCCTTACCCCCGGGAACATAGACGCCCACCCGCTTCAGCGGGCGGATGATCTGTCCGAGGATCGTGCCGTCCGGCTGCAGATCCATCCAGGAATTGCGCTTCTGCCGCGCATGGAACGCACGGATATTGACGGCTGCTGCCCGGATTGCCGTCACGAAGGACTCCTCTACCCGGCTATAGGCGGCCTCTAGCTCCTCCTGCGTAACCCGCAGCTCCGCAGGCGTCAGCACTGCGCCGTCGAATCGCTCCGTATACCGAAGCAATGCCGCGTCACCTTCCTGTTTGATACCGGCCACGATTTCACGTACGGCCTTGTTCTGCTCCGGCGTGCCGTATTCCACTTCACGCTGCAGCTTAAACTCCTTACTGGACTGGACCTTCACCGCTGCTTCCCCCCTGAACTTTCTATTTACTAGCTTGGCTCAGCCGTAACTACGGACAATGTTTGGACTCCGCTCCTACAGTTCCAAACCTTCCCTTCGTCACTTCTATCCTTTTTTCATTTATTACAGTTCAATCTTACAGCTTACTTAATCTGCAGCTCCGGTCCTGCAATCACGGCCTGCAGGCGGTCACACAGCTGCTGGATTTCCTCATTCTTCATCCGGTAGCTTACCCGGTTAGCCACCAGGCGGCTGGTAATTTCGAAGATACTGGTCATTTCCACCAGCCCGTTATCCTTCAGGGTCTGGCCAGTCTCCACCATATCCACGATCCGGTCAGCCAGTCCAATCAGCGGCGCCAGCTCGATCGAGCCGTTCAGCTTCACAACCTCAACCTGCTGGCCCTGCTCGCGGAAGTACCGTGAGGCCACATTTGGATATTTGGTCGCTACCCGCTGCTGGATACCCGGCTGCCAGTTCGGGAGTCCGATAATCGACATCCGGCAGCGGGCAATCCCCAGATCAAGCAGCTCGTACACATCACGGTTTTCTTCCAGCAGTACATCTTTGCCGACGATACCGATATCCGCTACACCATACTCTACATATGTAGGCACATCTACCGGCTTGGCGAGAATAAACTCCATTCCGGCTTCCGGCAGTGAAATCACCAGCTTGCGCGATTCTTCCCCGTCCGGAGGAATCGGCAGTCCCGCCTTGCGGAACAGTTCTGCCGCTTTGTTGTAAATCCGGCCTTTCGGCATGGCTACCTTAAGAATCTGTGCCATTCATACCCGCCTCCGTTTCTATTTCCGCTACCATATATACTTGCAGAGATTACTTGGGTTCACATGTTCCTTCATTTCACGTATTGTCAACTATTGCTTCATTCCACATTTATGAGATCAGCCAATCAACCTGCTCCGCTCAGCCATGCTCGCTGATAAAAGACACGAATGTATAAATCTCTCCGTAACGTTCGCCCTCTGCCTCTACGGTATCCGTATCCAGGCGCTTCACGACCTTCAGCTCTTCCGGGCCTGCCGCCAGCCGGGTTACCACAGCGTGGCCCTCATTCCGCAGTCGGGCCGCCTCAGCAAGACCTTCCTGACGCCGCAGGGCATCATACTGGACCAGTACCGGAAGTTCTTCCTCTTCGGGTACTCCGGATACACCATCCAGAATACGGTTGGTCTTCAGCGAGAAGCCTGTCGACGGAATCGGGCGTCCAAACTGCTGAAGCAGATTGTCGTACCTTCCGCCGCTGCATACCGGGAAGCCCAGCTCAGAAGCATAACCTTCAAACGTCATGCCCGTATAATAGGAGAAATCACCGATCATCGTCAGATCAATCAGCACATGCTGAGAGACGCCGTATGCGACAAGCACCTCCCATACCTTGCATAAATGCTCAATGGAAGCTCGTGCCAGTGGATGGCTGCTCAGCTCCAGCGCCTGTCCGCAAATTTCCTTGCCTCCCCGCAGACGCAGCAGTCCGTCCAGTTCCTTCTTCTGGGCTTCAGGCAGTTCCAGGCGGCGCAGCGTCTCCCGGAAAGCGACATAATCACGGCCCAGCAGATGACTCTTCAGCTCCTCCTGGGCCTGCGGGAGGCCGGACACCGCTTCCTGGAACAGACCGTCGAGGAAGCCTACATGCCCTATCGCAATTTTAAAAGACTTCACTCCCGCGGCCTCCAGCGAGGCAATTGCCAGTGCAACGACCTCAGCATCCGCCTCTGGTGAATCATCTCCGACAAGCTCCACTCCGGTCTGGAAGAATTCTGCTTCCCGGCCGGCCTCCTCTTCGATAGCACGGAAGACATTGGCATGATAGGACAGACGCAGCGGCAGCGGTTCGTCCTTCAATAATGAGGAGACTACGCGGGCAACGGGCGCTGTCATTTCCGAACGCAGCACGAGTGCCTGACCGCGGTTATTCAGTAATTTATACAACTTCTGGTCTGACGTGGAACTGGCCACACCGACCGTATCGTAATATTCAAGGGTGGGAGTAATCATCTGGCGGTAGCCCCAGCGGCTCATGCAGTGCAGCACATCGTTCTCAATCTTGCGCAGCTTCGTTACCGCCCGTGGGAGATAATCCCGTACGCCGGCAGGCTTTTCGAATCCCTTTGGTTTGGACATCTTCACTTTTCACCTCATCAGATATCATAAGAAGTACCTTTAATCACTTTAATATGGTAAAGTGGTAGTAAACTAAAGCAGTGGTAATATCGTATCACGGACTATCCTTTTGCGTCAACATTCGCCTTCTATACCCGCCGGTTTCGGAAGCTTAGGCTATATGTTAAGGAGCGCCTACCAACCCTCTCTTTGCCACCGTGCTTACCTGCGAATATAATAAGCTGTATATAATATAATTGTACTTTATTTCCTGCATTAAGTATTCCCGGTATCTATTTCAGAGCAGAAAGAAGGACTGACGGCTTGAGTACATCCTATATGATCGGCGTTGATATTGGAACTACCAGCACCAAGGCTGTCCTCTTCGAGGAGAACGGAACAATCGTCACACAGAGCAACCAAGGCTATCCGCTGCATCAGCCTTCCCCTTCTGTCGCAGAACAAGACCCTGATCAGATTCTGAAGGCTGTACTGCACACTATCTCTTCAGTCATGCAGGACAGCCAAGTCCCTCCTGGACTGGTTCTGCTTGTCTCCTTCAGCTCGGCCATGCATAGCGTCATTGCTGTAGATTCTTCCGGCAAACCGCTGACCGCCTGCATCACATGGGCCGATAACCGGAGCAGCGCCTATGCCCGGCGGCTGAAGAATGAACTGAACGGGCATGAGCTGTACATGCGCACAGGAACGCCCATTCATCCTATGTCTCCGATCACCAAGCTGATGTGGCTTGGTGAGGAGTACCCGGAGCTGTTCAGCCAGACCCATAAATTCATCTCCATTAAAGAATATATCTTCTTCAAGCTGTTCGGCAAATATGTAATTGATCACTCCATTGCCTCTTCTACAGGCATGTTCAATCTGGAGAAGCTTGACTGGGATGCTGAGGCGCTCCGTATCGCCGGGATCACTCCAGAACGTCTATCAAGACCGGTGCCCACCACGCAAATCCTGCAGGGGCTGCTTCCGGGGCTACCCGAAGAGCTTGGACTTCTGGCCGCCACACCGTTTGTCGTAGGCGCCAGTGACGGTGTCCTATCCAATCTGGGGGTCGGTGCCATAGAGCCGGGAGTTATTGCCGCCACTATTGGGACCAGCGGAGCCATCCGCACCGTGGTCGACCGGCCGCTGACCGACCCGAAAGGGCGGACCTTCTGCTATGCACTAACGGACAAGCACTGGGTTATTGGCGGCCCCGTGAATAATGGCGGCATGCTGTTCCGCTGGGTGCGTGATGAGTTCGCCGCCTCTGAGGTAGAGACCGCGAAGCGCCTCGGTATTGATCCTTATGAGGTCCTGACCCGGATCGCCGAGCAGGTACCGCCAGGCAGCAATGGCCTGCTCTTTCATCCGTATCTGACCGGTGAGCGTGCCCCGCTGTGGAACCCCGATGCGCGCGGCTCCTTCTTCGGACTGAGCATGAATCACCGCAAAGAGCATATGATCCGCTCTGTGCTGGAGGGTGTAATCTTCAATATGTATACCGTACTGCTCGCTATGGAGGAAATTATCGGCCAGCCGGGCAGAATTCTGGCTACCGGCGGTTTCGCCCGCTCCGCTCTATGGCGGCAGATGATGGCGGATATATTTGACCAGGAGGTTGTAGTTCCCGAGAGCTTCGAGAGTTCCTGCCTTGGCGCCGTGGTACTTGGGCTGTATGCCATAAGCCGAATAGATTCCTTCGATGCCGTTTTCGGGATGATCGGCTCTACTCACCGCCATGAACCGGTCCCGGCCCATGCCAAAGTCTACAAACAACTGCTACCGATCTATATCTCCGTCTACCGCAGCCTGGAAGACCAGTATGAAGCAATTGCCGAATTCCAGCGTGAACAAGCCGGCGAATAAACCCGCAGCCTGATAATATATGAATAAAAGCGCCAGACAGCCCGCATCTGCGGCCAGTCGGCGCTTTTATCATTCCTGATTTGAAATCTCATTTAATCCAGCATCTTAGCATTGAGGCGCACGGTCACAATGTTGCTTTTGGCGCCCGCTTAACCTTCTGCGGCCCAGAACCAAACAGTACCCAGGCCGGCTTCACATAACGGAAGACGAGGGCAACGACCAGCCAGGAGCCGGCGAAGGCCACCAGCCAGCCCCCGGCAATGGCAGCAGCGTAGGCAAGCGATCCGCCGTGCAGCGGCAGCTTTCTATAGAAGAAGAGCAGCGCCGGATGTAGCAGATAAATCCCGAACGAGCAGGCTCCGGCAGAGATCAGCAATCTTGTCAGCAGGCTGCGGCCCGCTCCATACAGCAGGAAGGACAGCTGGAACAGCACAAGACAAGAGAGCAGCGCATGAAGATTGGAGAAGCCTTCATACCATAGACTGTTGATGACCGTCTTCTTCGTATAATTGTTGAACCACAGCTCCACATGAACGATTCCTGCAGCGATCCATAAGAACCACAGCACAATCCAGCTTGCACCCTTACCGGAGCGCCACCCTTCGCGGGTAGGAATCAGCCACTTTTTCAGAGAGCTGTAATATACAGCAATCGCCGCACCGAGCAGGAAATAAGAGAAGTACGTTATTGCAAGACTGCCCTTGGACAGCTGCCAGTATCCGTGATTAGCCATATATTTGTTCAGCAGCACGAATCCCCACTGCAAGGCAAGTCCGATGAGCGGTGCCCACGCCGCCAGACGGCGGGCCTTTTGCAGACACCAGAGCATGAGCGGGAACAGAACATAGAACTGGATAATGATAATAATATAGTACAGATGGGTATACGCCGTACCCGTCCACAGATATTTGCCGAATTTGACCACCTGCTCATTAAGAGGCATACCCCATGTATGCCCGGCAGTCATTTTCAATATAAAGTACAGCACCGAAAAAATAAGATAAGGCACAATAATATAAATCAGCCTTCGGCTATAGAATTTCGCGAGTGTCTTCCCGCCCAGCGGACGGTCAATATAGTTGTAGAACAGCACGAACCCGCTTAGGAATACAAACGAAGGTACAGCGAACTGACTGAACTTGTTTAGGAACAGAAACGGATGAAACAAAGAGGTATCCAATGTTTCCGCCAGTGTCCGCGAAGTAGCATGAATCGCTATGACAGCAATAATCGCTATCGCCCGGAATACATCAAGCTGTGGTATTCTTTCCTTTTGAGCCATTATCTTTCCTCCTGCCTAGACCCTCATCCCTGATGCCTGATTAGGGTTCTGTTGAACTCTCATGACTTACTGATATCTTTACCTTCGAGCACTCTATATGTGCTCCCGCGCACAGGCTTGTCCTTCACCGGAGGGGCAAGTGAACGCGGTACGCTCCCGAATACCACCCAGGACAGGCGGATGCGGCGGAACGCAAACTGCACAAGCATCCAGCTACCTGCCAGCGCCACAGCCAATCCTCCGTAAATATAGAATACATAGGTTAATGAATCTGTAGGAATTCCCGTTCCGAATCTTCTATACACTGCAAGCAGCAGAGGATGGATCAGATACACCGCAAATGAAATCTCACCTAGCCGGGTCAAAATAGCAACGACCACCTTCGGTGCCCTGCGGTAGATAAGAAAGGTGGCATACAGCAGCACCAGCGCTGACAGCATCGTATGTATATTCCAGAGCAGTTCGTACCACAGCGAGTCCGTCCATATCCCGAAGTGGCGGGCTCTATACCATAACTGTACATGCGTGAAGGCTGCTACGAGCCACAATGTAACAAGCAGCAGGATAAGCACTTTATGCCTGGCAGCCAGTTCACGCCAAGGCTTCATCAGCCACAGCTTGATCGCTTCGAAATTAATGGCGATATAGGCGCCCAGCATATAGTATGCCAGATACGAGATCGACAAGCTTCCTTTTTCCACAATATGCAGCTGATACTTGTTCCAGATAATGAATACCCACTGCAGCGCAAGTCCAATCGGAAAAGCCCAGCGCACCCACAGCCGTGAGCTCTGCAGCAGCTTAAGCAGCAACGGAAACAGCAGGTAGAACTGGATACTGATGAATACGAAATACAAATGCGCATACGCCGAACCCGTAAATAAGGCACCCAGGAAGCCGGAGATGCTCTGTGCCAGAGGCTGTGTCAGCATACCATTCACGTACAGGGTCAATCCGTAATAGCCGATGGATACAAGCATATAGGGAAGCAGAATGTACTTCAGCCTGCGGCGGTAAAAGCTTCCGATCAGGCTCCGCGTCACGGGCCGCCCGTAATAATTATAGAACAGCACAAAGCTGCTTAGAAAAATAAACGACGGTGTACCGAATTTAAAAAAAATGTTGATCCAGTTCAGCCAGTAATAATAGGGTGACTGGAGTGCCATTTCTCCGGCCGCAAAAGATGATGAGTGGACATGCATTACGCCCAATATCGCCAGAGCACGGTAAATATCCAGCTGGGGCAGACGTTCCTGTTTTGCTGCATTCACTTTAAGATTCCTCTTCTCTGCTATGATGGCTGTTCATAGACGCCAAGCGGAAGTGATACCTATCAGGAAGTCTGCCCCTGCTGATTATTTCATTCTGATATGTGCTGCGCGTCCGTATGCGGAAGGATCCGCTCCTGCACTTACAAGTATATCGCCAATATATACTCGCCGAACACTTAAAGGTTGCTTATGCTTGCTTAAGATTTCTTAATTGCCTCAGGCTGCGAAGTTTACACAAGAAACCCTGCAGCTCCTGCGCAGATACACGCAATATGAAACTGCAGGGTAAGAGGTTACCTGGTGATTATTCTTCTACAGCCTTCTCCGCTGATCCCGGCGGACGCAGCTCACGCAGCGGATTGCCCCCGACGAACGAGCCCGCAGCTACATCCTTATGCACGACAGAACCCGCGGCGACAACCGCCCAATCTCCAATTGTTACGCCGGGCAATATCGTTGTGTTAGCTCCAATCAGGACGTTCTCCCCGATAATGACTTCACCCAGCCTGTATTCTTTGATGAGGTATTCATGGGCAAGAATGGTCGTATTATAGCCGATGACCGAGTTCTCACCGACGGAAATTTTCTCCGGAAAAAACACATCCACCATCGCCATTAGCCCAAACGCAGTATGCTTGCCCACCTTCATGCCGAGTACCCTGCGGTAAATCCAGTTCTTGAGCGGCAAGACCGGACAGTAGCGGGCAATCTGGATAAAAATAAAATTGCGTACGCCCTTCCACGGGCTCACCGTACGGTAAATATACCAGAGCGAATTATGGCCCTCTACTGGATAGCGGGTTAACTTTCTCACGGCTGTTTCGTCTCCTGCTCCACTATTGTATACAAGTCTTTCATGTCATGGATGATGTAATCGGGGCCGTACTTACGTAACGTGTCCTCACCTTTAAGAGACCAGGCAACCGCAGCTACACGCACACCCGCGGCCTTGGCAGATTGAATATCGACCGCACTGTCACCTACCATGAGGGTTCTGGCCGGATCAACACCCAGATTAGCAACCGCGGTTAGAACAGGCTCCGGATGCGGCTTCGCCTGACTGACATCATTGACCGTCACAATTGTCTCCATATACTTCAACAGATCGAACATTTCCAGCGCTTTAAGTGTAGTTGGACGAATCTTCGTTGTCACAATCCCGAGCTTTATTCCCCGGCTTAACAGCCCTTCCATTGTCTCATTCACATGTGGAAAAGAACGAATTAGCTCATCATGATGCGCATAATTATATGAACGGTAAGAAAGCTCCAGCACGCTTGTGTCCTGCAGACCGGAGAACGCGCTCATCTGCTGCTGGAGCGTAGTTCCCATATGGGGAATAATTTCTTCCCGGGTTAGAGCCGGGAGGTTATTCTCCTTCAGCGCATGCATGAACGAGCTGATGATCAGCTCATTAGTATTCACAATCGTTCCGTCCAAGTCAAATAACACGCATTCTATCATTAGTTTTACTACTCCTTTGTTTCCTTATCTTCAGATGAGTCCTCCACCGGCTGGATAGGCTGAGGAGCCTTCTGCGGTGTATTCACTGCACTCTCGGGAACTACAGCATCTGCCGCTGCCGCTTTAGTGCTGACAATCGGATCAGAATAATGATCCTTCGGCTGACCGCTGACACGCCGTACAATGATCAATACAACTGCAACGAGAATGATTAGTAGTGCCAGAAGCTGTGAGATACGAACATTCCCGTATGCCGGATCGAAATACCCCTGCTCAAATCCCAGCCATTTCATCGGACTCCATAGACCGTTAATGAAGGATGCCAAACCGCTGCTGCCGTTAAATCCTAGGCTGTCCGTACGCAAAGCTTCAATAAAGAAACGGCCGATCGAATACCAGATGAAATAGGACATGAAGATTTCGCCTGCACGGACAAATTTCTGGCGGCGCAGTACCATCAGGAGCAGAATCCCCAGCAGGCTCCAGAGTGATTCATACAGGAAGGTCGGATGGTGAAACGCATCCCCTATGTACATTTGATTCACAATAAAGTCCGGCAGATGCAGCTTGTCACGCAGGAAGGATTCCTCTACAACGCCGCCGTAGGCTTCCTGATTGATGAAATTACCCCAACGGCCAATCATCTGACCGGCAAGCAGTCCAGGTGCACAGATGTCCACGATACGCCAGAACGGATATCCCTTGTAACGGAAATATATAATTCCGCAGATGATCGCCCCAATCAGCGCGCCATAAATAGCAATACCGCCATTCCAGACTTTGAATATATCCAGCAAGTTGTCCTTGTAATCTTCCCACTTGAACGCTACAAAATAAATCCGCGCACCAATGATCGCCGAAGGGACTCCGAGCAGCAGCATGTCCATGAAGAACTCCTGCGGAATGTTGTAGCGTTTGCCTTCTTGAATAGCAAGGAATAATCCGGCTAATGCACCAAGACCCAGTATCAAACCATACCAATGAACAGGCAGCGAACCGATGGAGAAGACAATCGGATTAATCGCTAATGAAAAAAACATGCTCTCACACTCCTAGTCCAGATCATCCATGTCTTCAGAGATGGTGGCTGTAAGTTTATTCGTAAATTGTAGAGCTGCGTTAAAGCCCATTTGTTTCAACCGGTAGTTCATCGCTGCAACCTCGATAATTACCGCAAGGTTACGTCCCGGACGTACGGGGATCGTTACAAGCGGCACATCGGTGTCAATGATCCTTGTAGTCTCCTCGTCCAGTCCGAGCCGGTCATATTGTTTATCCTGCTGCCAGGCCTCAAGTCTAACGACCAGTGTGATCCGCTTATGATTACGGATAGCTCCGGCACCGAAGAGAGTCATTACATTAATAATCCCTACCCCGCGGATTTCGAGCAAGTGACGAATGAGCTCCGGAGCTGTACCATGCAGCTGGTTATCCGAGGTCTGACGGATCTCTACTGCATCATCGGCGATCAGGCGGTGCCCGCGTTTAACCAGTTCAAGCGCCGTTTCACTTTTACCGATACCGCTGCTGCCTGTAATCAGCATACCTACACCATATACATCACAGAGAACACCGTGGATTGTTGCCGTAGGGGCCAGTCTGCCTTCCAGGAAGCTTGTCAGTCTGCTCGAGAAAATAGTAGTCGCCATCGAGCTGCGCAGCACAGGCAGTCCCTTTTCGTTACTAATTTCAATAAGCTCCTGCGGAACATCCAGCGCACGGGTAATTACAATACAAGGGGTATTATCGTTGCAAATTCCGCGAATCCGGCTTTTGCGTTCTTCCTCAGGAAGCATTGAGAAAAAGGCCAGCTCTGTTTTGCCCAGCAGCTGAACACGTTCTTCCGGATAATATTCGAAATAACCGGCCATTTCCAGTCCCGGACGATTCAAATCATCCACTGTAATCGGTCTTTTCAGACCCTCCTGTCCGGAAACAACCTCTAATTGAAAATGCTGTACCAGTTCCGATACCTTTACCTTCTTAGCCATGTATGTCCGTCCTTTCGTCACCTGCGGTTGTGTCCGCTTCCTGCACCCGGGTTCACAACTTTTCCCATTCCAGCTACAGGTAATTCTCCTGCTATCTTAATTGATAACGCCTATGAATGCAATCTTATTACCTATGGTATTGCTAAGCCTGTCCTGACGGAACACCCTGCTTTCCGGGTCTTTGGACCAATAGGTTTTATCTCCGGCTCCACATGCCCAATACAAGAAAAAGCCGCCTGTGAGGGCGGCTTTCTTCTATTATAACCTGTATCCCACTGTGCTTTGTCTTATCCCAGCAGAATGTTCAGTTCGGATTCTTTATCGAAGAGGTGAATTTTGTTCATGTCGATTGCCAATTTAGGCTTGCTGCCTTCACGGGTAGTGGAACGTCCATCTACACGGGCAATTACAGTGTTAGCGCCAAGGCCGCTCAAGTAGAGGAGCATTTCATGACCAAGGTTTTCAGTAACATCAACGAGCGAAGTGAAGATTGTATTCGGAGAAGCTTCCAGGAATACTGGCTCTTCATGAATATCTTCTGGACGAACGCCCATGATTACATCCTTGCCGATATAACCTTTGTTACGCAGCATTGTAGCTTTGCCGCCTGGAACTTCAACATCAAGGTTATCTGCGCGGAAACGGACAGCGCCGCCAACATCGGAGAGTGTACCATTGATAAAGTTCATTGTTGGGGATCCGATGAATCCTGCAACGAACAGGTTTGTAGGCTCATTGTACAATTCTTCAGGAGAAGCTGCTTGTTGAATGATACCATCGTACATAACTACGATACGGTCACCCATTGTCATAGCTTCTGTCTGGTCATGCGTTACATAGATACAAGTAGTTTCAAGGCGTTTAACCAGCTTAGTGATTTCAGCACGCATTTGACCACGAAGTTTAGCATCCAAGTTGGAAAGAGGCTCATCCATCAGGAAGACTTGCGGATCACGGACAATAGCGCGGCCTAGAGCGACACGTTGGCGTTGACCACCGGACAGTGCCTTAGGTTTGCGTTCCAGCAAATGCTCGATATCGAGAATTCTTGCTGCTTCGCGTACTTTCTTGTCGATTTCTTCTTTCTTCACTTTACGCAGTTTCAGACCGAAAGCCATGTTCTGATACACGCTCATATGCGGGTACAGGGCGTAGGATTGGAATACCATCGCGATATCGCGGTCTTTAGGAGCCACGTCATTCACTACACGGTCACCAATGTACATTTTACCTTCAGAAATTTCTTCAAGACCTGCGATCATACGAAGTGTTGTGGATTTACCGCAACCGGAAGGACCAACCAGTACGAGAAATTCCTTATCTTTAATATCAAGATTGATATCGATTACTGTTGCTTTATCAGAACCCGGGTATTTTTTGAAAATATGCTCTAAACGTACGCCTGCCATTGTATTTCCCCCTCGAGTCAATTATTGGATTAGAAAATCAAACGCTTTCTTGTACACTTATCTTACCCCAGACCTGGCCTCCTGGCTATTTGTAAGGTTCACAAAAATCCTATTTTCTTTTCGTCACTTTATACAATAACATGGCTAACTTCACAATCGCAGCATCCCCGAAACTCCGGACATCGGCTCCCGTTTCCTGTTTGATCTTGTCGAGTCTGTACAAGAGCGTATTCCGGTGGATATACAGCTTCTTCGCGGTTTCGCTGACATTGCAGTCCATTTCAAAAAAAGTTTCCAGCGTCAGCAGCATTTCCTTATCCGCCAGCACCGCCGTATAATCCCCGATCTGACCCAGCAGCTGTCTGCGGCGGTCATCGGGGATACTGTTCACCAGACGCTCCATATGAAGCTCCCAAGGCAGATGGATATAATCGCCTACCTGGAAGATCCGGCCCAGAATAATCGTCTCGCGCAGCAGAGCCACGGAGCCTGTCAGGCCCTTAACCGGAATGATGGCCGGGGAAACCGCCAGATGGAAGACGCCAACCCATTCACTGGCGATCAGTTCATGCAGACCCATAGAGGTCTGAGACAGCAGATCCTCAGCACTTTCTTCCTCATCTTCCTTATCATCTCCGCCGGTGAGCAGTTCCTTACGGGCTAAAATTAACCATTCCTTATCCAACAAGGGAATTAACAGGACTTCGTTCTCGAAATAACTGCGCAGCAGCTTCATTAAAGAACGATACGTCATCTGCGGATTATGGACATTCTCACTAACCAGCAAAAAAGGAATCATATCCCCGAACAGCCGGCCTTTTAGCGTAATATCATCCGGAATTTCCGTATCATCCTTCTCTTGCTCGAGCTGCGAGTTCAACCAGCCGCTAAGCTGACGGGCCTCCATCTCTCCTTCTTCCTTAAGGCCGGTGGCCTTGAGGGCTACCGCAAAATTACGGCCCGCATAATTGACCAGCTGCAGTTCCAGAGGCGACAGCCCTTCTGTCTCCACCCACACCGCGGTTATACGCCCGTCATTCTCATATAGGGGAATCCACAAATATCCCTCATGAAAGACTGCCTGCTCTTGATCCTTCTCCGTGCCCATGCCAAAAAGAGAAGCTGAATGCTGCCTCCCGAGCTGCTTGATTCCGGTTCTCTTTCCGGTGAGTTGCTCCAATTTTTGACGCAAAACCTCACTATCCATCGTCACCATTCTCCACCACTTTTGCTCTTTTCGCCTATTTTATCATATTTTGCTGCAAATTGCGGAATAGCTCTTCTGAACCCTGAGTGACATTTGATCAGCAGTGTATCAAAAGTCTATTTTGCTGCATAATGCTTCTTCGAAGGAGGCAGAATTACCGGATTCATCTTTTTCAAAGTCTTATGCATCCAGATCCCGGCAATGGCTCCCTCACCCATAGCGACCGTCGCCTGCTCCGCATGCACTGCAACATCTCCTGCCACCCATACATGCTCAATATTAGTCATTAATGAGCGTTTATTCGCCTCCACATGCTTATTCTTATGGAGCGTTACTCCCAGCTGTACGGCTAGCTCAGAATGTACCGGATTCTGTCCAAAAGCAATAAACCCGCGCTCTGCCGACAGCACCTCACCGTTCTCCATGGCTACCGCCTTAATTCTTCCGTTCTCTTCCTCAATGCGGGCAACCGGTTCTTCGATATACTGTATATCCTCATCCTGCAGCCGGTTACGATTTTCCGCCGAAACGGGTGTACGTTCATGATTAATGTAGGTCAAATCACCTGTGCGTTCCCTTAAAACAAAAGCCATATTAGCGCCTACATCACCAGAGCCTATCAATACGGTCTGCCGGTTCTGAATTTCAAAGCCATCACAGTCCGGGCAAACATAGATTGTCATACCAAGGGCAGGCAGTAAGCCCGGCAGCTCAGGAAACCGGTCCATTACTCCAGTAGCAAGCAACAGAGTCCGGCCTACATATTGCTGCCCCCCGGTTCCGTGAAGTATGAATAATTCATCCGGCTTCTCGGCCTTAACTATTCTATCCTTCTGAAACGTTACACCTGCCCTTTCCGCCTGAAGCCTCCCCCTGGCCCGCAGTTCCTCACCCGGCACACCGTCAGGCCAGCCCAATATATTATGATAATTCCGGCATATGCTTGATCTTCCGCCTCCTGCATCAATTACAAGCACCTGATGGACCGAGTAACGTCCCAATTGAATAGCCGCCTGAAGCCCCGCAAAACCGCCGCCCACTATAATCGCATCATATATCAATTGTCATTCCCTCATTTCTACAGCATTATAGACTTATAATTAAACGAGGGGAGCTATTTTAAACGACTTCCGGGTAATTTATATACTTTTTATTATACAGACCTCCTGAAAACATAAAAAAAGCCATCACATGAAAGTGATGACTTCTGAATTAGGATGAGCCATGAAGGACTCGAACCTTCGACACCCTGATTAAAAGTCAGGTGCTCTACCAACTGAGCTAATGGCTCATAAAAAGGGATGGAGGCTGATGGATTCGAACCACCGAACACGTACGTGAGCAGATTTACAGTCTGATGCGTTTGGCCACTTCGCTAAGCCTCCATAATGGTGGCGCGGGAGGGAATCGAACCCCCGACACAAGGATTTTCAGTCCTTTGCTCTACCGACTGAGCTACCGAGCCATAAAATAAGCCTTAAAACAAAAAAAATGGCGGAACCGACGGGATTCGAACCCGCGATCTCCTGCGTGACAGGCAGGCATGTTAGGCCAACTACACCACGGTTCCACAATTTGTTGTAAAAATGGTGCCGGCGAGAGGACTTGAACCCCCAACCTACTGATTACAAGTCAGTTGCTCTACCAGTTGAGCTACACCGGCACGGTGTAAGGCGGATCTAAAATTTAAAAATGGTGGAGGCTGAGGGGTTCGAACCCCCGACCCTCTGCTTGTAAGGCAGATGCTCTCCCAGCTGAGCTAAGCCTCCGGGTATGTATGGTAGCGGCAGAGGGGATCGAACCCCCGACCTCACGGGTATGAACCGTACGCTCTAGCCAGCTGAGCTACGCCGCCACACTACAAGTATTGGATTTATAATGGCGGAGAGAGAGGGATTCGAACCCTCGCACCGCTTACGCAGTCTAACCCCTTAGCAGAGGGTCCCCTTATAGCCACTTGGGTATCTCTCCAAATAAATGGTAGCCATGTAAATCCGCACAGGAAATTAATTCCTGAAAACTGAATCCGAAACGAATCTGCGCTCTAAGAAATTTGGATAAGCCCTCGACCGATTAGTATTGGTCAGCTCCGTGCATTGCTGCACTTCCACCTCCAACCTATCTACCTCGTCGTCTTCAAGGGGTCTTACTAGTTGGGAAATCTCATCTTGAGGGGGGCTTCACGCTTAGATGCTTTCAGCGCTTATCCCGTCCGTACGTAGCTACTCAGCCATGCTCCTGGCGGAACAACTGATGCACCAGCGGTACGTCCATCCCGGTCCTCTCGTACTAAGGACAGCTCCTCTCAAATTTCCTGCGCCCACGACAGATAGGGACCGAACTGTCTCACGACGTTCTGAACCCAGCTCGCGTACCGCTTTAATGGGCGAACAGCCCAACCCTTGGGACCTACTTCAGCCCCAGGATGCGATGAGCCGACATCGAGGTGCCAAACCTCCCCGTCGATGTGGACTCTTGGGGGAGATAAGCCTGTTATCCCCAGGGTAGCTTTTATCCGTTGAGCGATGGCCCTTCCATGCGGTACCACCGGATCACTAAGTCCGACTTTCGTCCCTGCTCGACTTGTAGGTCTCGCAGTCAAGCTCCCTTATGCCTTTGCACTCTGCGAATGATTTCCAACCATTCTGAGGGAACCTTTGAACGCCTCCGTTACTCTTTAGGAGGCGACCGCCCCAGTCAAACTGCCCGCCTGACACGGTCCCCGTACCCGCTTAGGGTACTAGGTTAGAACCTAGATACGATCAGGGTGGTATCCCAACGGCGCCTCCGCAGAAGCTTGCGCTCCTGCCTCAACGGCTCCCACCTATCCTGTACAGATCGTACCCAAATTCAATATCAAGCTGCAGTAAAGCTCCATGGGGTCTTTCCGTCTTGTCGCGGGTAACCTGCATCTTCACAGGTATTAAAATTTCACCGGATCTCTCGTTGAGACAGCGCCCAAGTCGTTACGCCATTCGTGCGGGTCAGAATTTACCTGACAAGGAATTTCGCTACCTTAGGACCGTTATAGTTACGGCCGCCGTTTACTGGGGCTTCGGTTCACAGCTTCGGGTTGCCCCTAACCACTCCCCTTAACCTTCCAGCACCGGGCAGGCGTCAGCCCGTATACTTCGCCTTGCGGCTTCGCACAGACCTGTGTTTTTGCTAAACAGTCGCTTGGGCCTTTTCACTGCGGCCCCCTCGGGCTATTCACCCTACCGAGGCACCTCTTCTCCCGAAGTTACGAGGTCATTTTGCCGAGTTCCTTAACGAGAGTTCTTCCGCGCGCCTTAGAATTCTCTTCTCGCCTACCTGTGTCGGTTTGCGGTACGGGCACCTTCTCCTGGCTAGAGGCTTTTCTTGGCAGTGTGAGATCATGACCTTCGCTACTACAATTTTCGCTCCCCATCACAGCCCAGCCTTATTGATGTGCGGATTTGCCTACACATCAGCCTCACTGCTTAGACGGACACATCCATCAGTCCGCGTCACTACCCTCCTGCGTCACCCCATCGCTCATAGCGGATTACGGTGGTACAGTAATTTCAAACTGTTGTCCTTCGACTACGCCTTTCGGCCTCGCCTTAGGTCCCGACTTACCCTGAGCGGACGAGCCTTCCTCAGGAAACCTTGGGCTTTCGGCGGATCAGATTCTCACTGATCTTTTCGTTACTCATACCGGCATTCTCACTTGTATGCTGTCCAGCGCTCCTTACGGTACACCTTCAACCCACATACAACGCTCCCCTACCCCAGATACAAAGTATCTAGCCATAGCTTCGGTGGTGTGTTTAGCCCCGTTACATTTTCGGCGCAGAGTCACTCGACCAGTGAGCTATTACGCACTCTTTCAATGGTGGCTGCTTCTAAGCCAACATCCTGGTTGTCTGTGCAACTCCACATCCTTTCCCACTTAACACACACTTGGGGACCTTAGCTGATGGTCTGGGCTGTTTCCCTTTTGACAATGGATCTTAGCACTCACTGTCTGACTCCCGGCAAGAAGTTAATGGCATTCGGAGTTTGACTGAGCTTGGTAACCCTTGCGGGCCCCGCACCCAATCAGTGCTCTACCTCCACCACTCCATTCACCGAGGCTAGCCCTAAAGCTATTTCGGGGAGAACCAGCTATCTCCGAGTTCGATTGGAATTTCTCCGCTACCCCCACCTCATCCCCGCATTTTTCAACATGCGTGGGTTCGGGCCTCCAGTGCGTGTTACCGCACCTTCACCCTGGACAGGGGTAGATCACACGGTTTCGGGTCTACGTCCACATACTCATTCGCCCTATTCAGACTCGCTTTCGCTGCGGCTCCGTCTTCTCGACTTAACCTTGCATGTTAAACGTAACTCGCCGGTTCATTCTACAAAAGGCACGCCATCACCCAGTAATAGGGCTCTGACTTTTTGTAAGCACACGGTTTCAGGTTCTATTTCACTCCCCTTCCGGGGTGCTTTTCACCTTTCCCTCACGGTACTGTTTCACTATCGGTCGCCAGGTAGTATTTAGCCTTAGCAGATGGTCCTGCTGGATTCATACGGGGTTTCACGTGCCCCGCACTACTCGGGATCCGTCTCGGAGAGAACACAGTTTAGGCTACAGGGCTTTTACCTCTATCGCGGGCCTTTCCAGACCTCTTCACCTACCATATTCCTTTGTAACTCCATGTGAGACGTCCCACAACCCCAAGGGGCAAGCCCCTTGGTTTAGGCTGTTCCGCGTTCGCTCGCCGCTACTGACGGAATCACTATTGTTTTCTCTTCCTCAGGGTACTTAGATGTTTCAGTTCCCCTGGTCTGCCTCTGCGTATCCTATGTATTCAGATACGAGTAACTGCGAATTACCACAGCTGGGTTTCCCCATTCGGACACCCCCGGATCAAAGCTTGCTTACAGCTCCCCGAGGCAGTTTCGTTGTTCGCCACGTCCTTCGTCGGCTCCTGGCGCCTAGGCATCCTCCGTGTGCTCTTATTAGCTTAACCAATCGCTCCGGTATTGGCTCATTCGCTCATCTTGTTTTAAACAGCGCTTCCGGATGAATCCGTCCGCTAGTCTGTTTAAAGCCAAAAGTCGCTCATAATCCAAAACCATCGCTCAGCATGACTAATAACTATTTCAACTTGCTTATACAAGTTTCAGCTAAAAGATGTTCTAAAACGCAAATTCGTTTCGGTATCCAGTTTTCAAGGATCAAGGTGCTGTTATTATGAAACAATCACGACTGTGATGTTCGGAATAACAGACAATGTGCATATAATCTTGTAAAGAAGTATTGGTGGAGCCAAGCGGGATCGAACCGCTGACCTCCTGCTTGCAAGGCAGGCGCTCTCCCAGCTGAGCTATGGCCCCATAAAGGTATTCAATTCTAAATGTTATATGGTGGGCCTTGGTGGACTCGAACCACCGACCTCACCCTTATCAGAGGTGCGCTCTAACCAACTGAGCTAAAAGCCCATATAACAGATAACATTGTGAATCAACCAATAAATTGATTGTTCGCTTGGCGGCGTCCTACTCTCCCAGGACCCTTCGGTCCAAGTACCATCGGCGCTGGAGGGCTTAACGGTCGTGTTCGGGATGGGTACGTGTGGAACCCCTCCGCTATCGCCACCAAACGCATACGAAAGAGACTTGCTCTTTCAAAACTGAACACGAGTGAGTGTCCGAACCCGAAGGTTCATTGTGGAAGCTTTAGCTTCCGATTTGAATGTTTCCGTTGCAGGAAACGATTCTCCATAGAAAGGAGGTGATCCAGCCGCACCTTCCGATACGGCTACCTTGTTACGACTTCACCCCAATCATCTACCCCACCTTCGGCGGCTGGCTCCCTTGCGGGTTACCCCACCGACTTCGGGTGTTGTAAACTCTCGTGGTGTGACGGGCGGTGTGTACAAGACCCGGGAACGTATTCACCGCGGCATGCTGATCCGCGATTACTAGCAATTCCGACTTCATGCAGGCGAGTTGCAGCCTGCAATCCGAACTGAGACCGGCTTTGCTGGGATTGGCTCCACCTCGCGGTTTCGCTTCCCGTTGTACCGGCCATTGTAGTACGTGTGTAGCCCAGGTCATAAGGGGCATGATGATTTGACGTCATCCCCACCTTCCTCCGGTTTGTCACCGGCAGTCACTCTAGAGTGCCCAGCCTTACCTGCTGGCAACTAAAGTCAAGGGTTGCGCTCGTTGCGGGACTTAACCCAACATCTCACGACACGAGCTGACGACAACCATGCACCACCTGTCTCCGATGCTCCGAAGAGGGGCACTATCTCTAATGCTTTCATCGGGATGTCAAGACCTGGTAAGGTTCTTCGCGTTGCTTCGAATTAAACCACATACTCCACTGCTTGTGCGGGTCCCCGTCAATTCCTTTGAGTTTCAGTCTTGCGACCGTACTCCCCAGGCGGAGTGCTTACTGTGTTAACTTCGGCACCAAGGGTATCGAAACCCCTAACACCTAGCACTCATCGTTTACGGCGTGGACTACCAGGGTATCTAATCCTGTTTGCTCCCCACGCTTTCGCGCCTCAGCGTCAGTTACAGCCCAGAAAGTCGCCTTCGCCACTGGTGTTCCTCCACATATCTACGCATTTCACCGCTACACGTGGAATTCCACTTTCCTCTTCTGTACTCAAGTCACCCAGTTTCCAGTGCGACCCCAGGTTGAGCCCAAGGTTTAAACACCAGACTTAAATGACCGCCTGCGCGCGCTTTACGCCCAATAATTCCGGACAACGCTTGCCCCCTACGTATTACCGCGGCTGCTGGCACGTAGTTAGCCGGGGCTTTCTTCTCAGGTACCGTCACTCCGGTAGCAGTTACTCTACCGGACGTTCTTCCCTGGCAACAGAGCTTTACGATCCGAAAACCTTCATCACTCACGCGGCATTGCTCCGTCAGGCTTTCGCCCATTGCGGAAGATTCCCTACTGCTGCCTCCCGTAGGAGTCTGGGCCGTGTCTCAGTCCCAGTGTGGCCGTTCACCCTCTCAGGTCGGCTACGCATCGTCGCCTTGGTGGGCCGTTACCCCACCAACTAGCTAATGCGCCGCAGGCCCATCCCCAAGTGGCAGATTGCTCCGCCTTTCATTCTCTCTTCAGGAGAGGAAAGAAATTATCCGGTATTAGCTACCGTTTCCGGTAGTTATCCCAGTCTTGAGGGCAGGTTGCCTACGTGTTACTCACCCGTCCGCCGCTAAGTTAATCCAGAGCAAGCTCCTTCATAACTCCGCTCGACTTGCATGTATTAGGCATGCCGCCAGCGTTCGTCCTGAGCCAGGATCAAACTCTCCAAATTGGTTTTAGAAAGAGCGATTGCTCATTTTGAAACATCTGACGAGAATTTTCATTCTCTATTTTGGAAGTCACTTTCGTGATTTCCCACTCACTCGTTGTTCAGTTTTCAAAGATCAATGTCTCATCTTTCGTCGCCGATGTTTGTTTCAGCAGCGACCTTTATAATATATCACAGCACCTTTGTTTCAGTCAAGCGTTTTTTTAATTTCTTTTTTCGCTTCAGCTTTCAGCAAGTTATCCGAGAACATCTTGCTCAAAGGGCCGAGACTTAATGTATCATAAATCAACAACCCTCGTCAACCACTAAAACAAAGTTAATTTTAAACCCAGCAGCATTAGTACCCCGGGCAGCCCAAGAATCGTTACTGCGCCTATGGTTGTGGGATTCAGCGGGATGTGTACATTCGTTAGAATACCGGAGAAGTTAACAATATAGATGCCGATTGCCGCCAGAATAAGATGAGTTCCGAATACGCTTATCCAGGCCCACCCCAATTTTTTTCTGAATACAATTAGAATTAGCAGGAGCCCCGACAGAATCAGCACACCCATTGCAACAGTTCTTAGCATTGTGATCCTCCTCAATAGTTATTCCGGTTACATCGGCAGCCGGCTCCGGTTCAGCCCCAGTCTCTTGGCATGCTTAAGATGAATCTGGTATTTACGCTCGGCCGCCTCAAGTATATAGATGGCATAATCAATCTGGTCCTGACCCAGCGCCTCATCAAACATCAGATATGCCCGTTCCCACTCCGACTGCGCTTTGCGGACCTCATGGTACACCGTACCCCACTCATCTTCTATATGGGCATTATTCGCCCCTTCTGCATCTCTGCCCAGCCATTTCGTGTTCCACCATCCCATTGCAATCCCCTCCTATGATTGATTACTGGCGCAGCCGGGGCCGCACACCCGTTAATCTCATACATATCGGAATAGGGACAAACTTAGAACCATGAGTCAGTGCTCTTTTGTTGAATGCTGGCCGTCCTCCTGGAGTCTATACCTAATAAAAAAGAGGCCCCCAAGGGCCTCTTCAAATACAATTCAATGTCAGAACACTCAGAACAGCTCACGACGGCCTTCCAGCGCCTTCGACAGGGTTACCTCATCCGCATACTCAAGATCGCCGCCTACAGGCAAGCCATGGGCGATTCTCGTGATCTTGATCTCGAACGGACGGACTAGACGGGAGATATACATAGCCGTGGCCTCGCCCTCAATGTTGGGATTGGTCGCCATAATCAGCTCCTTCACCCGCTCATCACTGAGTCTGGTCAGCAGCTCCTTCAGCCGTATATCATCAGGTCCGATGCCCTCCATAGGCGAGATGGCGCCCTGCAGCACATGATAGTAACCGTCAAACTCTTTGGTTCTCTCTATGGCTACCAGATCCTTGGAGTCCTGAACCACACAGATTACCGAGGCATCGCGGGTTTTGTCCTGACAGATCCTGCACGGGTCAGTATCGGTAATATTACAGCAGACCGAGCAATAATGAAGGTTCCGTTTGACACTGACCAGAGCTTTGGCGAAATCAATCACCTCATCCTCCTTCATGTTAAGCACATGAAAGGCCAGCCGGGCCGCTGTCTTCGGGCCAATCCCGGGTAGACGTGTAAAAGCTTCTATCAGCTTGGCTAGCGGTTCTGGATAATACAAAGTAATGGTTCTCCTTTGGTCGGGAGTGGAGTAAGCCTAGAATAAGCCAGGGATCTTCATTCCGCCGGTGAATTTACCCATATCGTTGTTAGCCAACTCTTCAGCCTGGGTAAGAGCATCATTAACAGCAGTGATCACCAGATCCTGCAGCATTTCGATATCTTCCGGATCAACAACCTCCGGTTTAATCTGAATAGACAGCAGTTTTTTGTGGCCGTTCACCTGAACGGTAACCACGCCGCCGCCGGATGAGCCTTCAATGGTCTTACCGCCTAGTTCTTCCTGGGCTTTGAGCATCTGCTCCTGCATTTTTTTAACCTGCTTCATCATTTGGTTCATATTATTCATACATCGTCTCTCCTTTGGGATGCGCGTTATCTGCGCTAGTATGCTTGAGGCTCTATTCCTTTATGACAACAAGGTCTTCTCCAAAGAGCTGGATCGCCTCGTCAATCCATGGTTCGGGTTTGGCTTCTATAGTCTCGTGCTCATGCTCCAGATGCAGTTCTTCTGTACTGGCCTTGGAAGCCGACTTGGTTGCAGCCTCATTCCAGTCACGCAGCAGCATCGTCACCAGCCGATATGGCTTACCCAGCTTAGCAGACATCACGTTCTCGATGACCTGGCGGTTGGCCGGCTTCTCAGTCGTATCCCGGTGAATTGTATTCTTGAAGGCGACCAGCACTGCATCTTCCATAACTGCCACTGGCTCTCCATCTACAAACCACGCATGCACAGTTACTTTCTCTTCCTTCACGCCCTGCAGAACCTGGCTCCACTGCTTATACACATTGCCAAAGTCAGCGCTGTCTTTACCCGCAATGAACTTATCGAGCTGCGGCGGAAGCTTGCCTGCAGAGGATACTCTTGGAGCGCTTGGTGGGGCGGCCGCTCTCTGCGGGGCAGCCTGCTCACGCCCGCCGGCCACACCTCCGGATTGGATTGCCTGCTCAAGCTTCTTCTCCAGCGCGGCAATCTGCCGTTTGAGTACATCCAGTTCCCCCGAATCCACTGGTGAAGAACTTCTTCCCGCTTCCGGCGATACAGCACTCAAGGACGGGGCACCCGCTGAAGGAGCCTCCTGCTGGGTACTGCACAGCTTCATCAGCGCTACTTCAAATAAAGTCTGCGGATGAGTGGCATATTTCATCTCACCCAGATATCGGCTTAGGGTCTCCACAATCAGGAATAGCCGGTCACGGGTAAAGGCTGCTGCCATATCACGGAATTCCGCCGGATTCAGTACACGGTCGGTCAACTGGTCTGCCCCCGGCACCATCTTGATCATAAGTAAATCACGGAAATAATACAAAAGATTCTCCAGACATTTGTCGGCACTTTTGCCCTCGTGCATCAACTGCTCGACAAGCTCCAGCAGCAGCCCCATATCACTCTCCAAAATGGCTGTAGCCAGACGGGCAAACTGTTCGGATGGAATTCCTCCGGTCATGCCCAGCACCTGCTGATACGTCACATTCCCGTCTGTGAAAGACGAGATCTGATCAAGTATGCTCAGCGCATCACGCATCCCTCCGTCGGACAGACGGGCGATGTACTGGAGTGCGTCCGCATCTGCCGTAATGCCTTCCTTCTGGCATATCTCTCTCAGCCGGCCAGTCTGCTCCTCCAGAGAAACCCGGCGGAAGTCAAACCGCTGGCAGCGTGAAATGATCGTAGCCGGCAGTTTGTGCGGCTCTGTCGTAGCAAGAATAAACATGACATGCGGCGGCGGTTCTTCCAGCGTCTTAAGCAGGGCATTGAATGCTTCTGTTGTCAGCATATGCACCTCATCAATAATATACACTTTACGGCGTACTTCGGTAGGTGCATATTTCACCTTATCCCGCAGATCGCGAATCTCTTCAACACCCCGGTTGGAGGCCGCATCAATCTCCTGGACATCCATTACGTTGCCCGCTGTGATCCGCAGACAAGACGGACATTCATTGCACGGCTCCGGACCCGGGCCCCGCTCGCAATTGACCGCTTTGGCCAGCACCTTGGCCGCGCTCGTCTTACCGGTCCCCCGCGGGCCGCTGAACAGATACGCATGCGATACCCGCTGTTCACGGATCGCATTCTGCAGCGTCTGGATAATATGCTGCTGCCCTACCATATCCTGAAACGACTGCGGCCGCCAAGCACGGTACAGCGCGATATGTTCCACTATGCATTACCCTCTCTCAGGCTGCCGCTTTCCGGCATTTGTCGCTAATTTATTATACTATATTCCCCAGTCTTTGACCAAGCAGAAGCGCTTTCGCCATCCTCTAACGAGGACTATGCTTCCGATACAGCGATACTACGTATCGCTCTCAGGTAACCGCATCAGTGGGAAGTATTAGGATATAAAGTATGATAAAGCATATATTTCTTATCTTTCAAAAAACAAAAAGCATCTTCGCTTGTGGCAAAGACGCTACATAATAGTATTTAAACCGTGCACCCGTTATTGATGACTGCGATCCAAGCGGCAACCCTACAAAACTGCTCGGGCTAGGCCACCCTCCGGCACAAGAGTAAACTCACTTATGGCTGCTTCCTTCCGGACCTGACCAGGTTCATAAGCACTCATTGCGGAGGACCCAACCGTCAACACAGCCCATAGGAACCAAGGCCTCACATCGACAGCACCTCTAACAGGAATTCAACCTCGCTACAGCGGATTGCGAGTTACAGGGCACCGCTACCTCCCCGTCTAGCACGGCGAAGATAAGTATAGCTTACAGCCGGGCAAAAATCAACTAACATTAAAATGGAAAACCAATTAGATGCCGTATTTCTTCTTAAACTTATCCACGCGGCCGCCGGCATCCAGGAACTTCTGCTTGCCGGTGAAGAAAGGATGGCAGCTGGAGCAAATTTCGACGCGCAGCTCTTCCTTGGCAGAGCCAGCTTCAAAGGAGTTGCCGCAGGCACAGGTTACCTTAGTTACATTGTACTTGGGTTGAATTGCTGTTTGCATTTGAATATTCACCTCTCACGCCCTAAGCCTCATGCGGACTTAGAGTTATATGATTACGCAAGCTACATTCTAGCATGGAAGCCCAGGGCGCTGCAAGAGGTTTGGGAAGACTCAATCCTGCGGTTATTGGTGCACTCTGCGCTGCTTCGCACGGGCCAGTTCGGCAGGCGGAACATGGGTGAAGGAGCCGATCACAACATCCGGAAGCTCCTCGCGGAAGATCTCCAGCATCGTCTTCATTCCGAGAATCTCACCTTGAGCCGGAGGAATCAGCTCCAGATAGCTCTCCGGGTCAATATTAAGATTCCGCATCTGAATTAGCTTAATGTCTGTACGTCTGACGAACTCAACCATCGCCTCAATCTCTTCCTCGCGGTCCGTGACACCCGGAAAAATCAGATAGTTAATGGAAGTATATACACCCTGTGAAGCTGCATATTTCAGGGACTTCTCTACATTAGCCAGCGTATAGCCGCGCGGCTTGTAGTATGCATTATAGTGATCATCCAGCGCACTGATTGTGCTGACCCGCATAAGGTCAAGACCAGCATCCACAATGCCGCGGATATGATCGCTTAATCCTGCGTTCGTATTGATATTGATATAACCCATATCTGTAATAGAGCGTACTTCACGGATGGACTCAATGATTATCTTCGCCTGGGTAGAAGGTTCGCCTTCACAGCCCTGCCCAAAGCTTACAATCGACTCCGGCGTCTTAAGGTGCTCCAGCATGACTTGTGAAACTTCACTCACTGTAGGCCGGAAGTTCATCCGCGTCTGCGGCGATACAAATCCGCTGTCATCCGGCTGTTCGGAGATACAACCAAAGCAGCCGGCATTGCACGAGTAGGACACTGGAACGGCACCCTCCCAGCGGCCCAAGAAGGTATTGGACGAGGTCAGGCACTCGTATTCCAGTGCGCAGTTGGACAGATGATTATAGAGACGGTTCTCCGGGTACTTTGCGGTCAAATCACTGACGCCAATCTCTACATCCCCGCGGTCACAATTCAAAGGATTCCACTGATCCGTATCATCTGTAGGATCCGCCGCTACGTAGAATCCGCCATCCTTCCATACTACAGCGGAATAACCGAAGAGTGGAAGCTTATACGTCTTATCTGTCTTGACATAGCCGGGAAGGCACAGACGGGTAAAGCCCTGCGGCAATAGCGCTCCAACAGCCTGTGAGCCTAAAGGCAACGGCAGCATTTCACCTGTCCCGGGATCCATCCCGATTGCCCGCGTATTAGGCAGCCCTACCAGAGTAGCGCCTTCAGGCAGCGGGATCAATTCTTCCTCCAGTATCTCAACAATCATATCCCCGCTGCGGGCCAGTCCGTACAGCTCGGGATGATCATATACGTTTCCTTGCCCGTCGGCATATACCAAATACATGTTAGTCTCCTCTTGTTATCAATTCTCAGGTTGTAGGCACAGAAGGTGTCTTAGGCCGCGTGGTACGTCGGGCTGACGAACCGCTGTTCGATGTTCCGCCTTTGCTGGCGGTACTGTTTGCTGACGAGGAATCCTTGTTGCCGGCTACATCAAAAGAGGCCAGGAACTCAGCATTCGTCTTGGTGTCACGCAGTTTCTTCAGGAATCCTTCTACAAAGTCGTAGGATTCATTCATATTTTTACGGATTGACCAGATGGTATCCAGTTCTTCCTTGCTAAGCAATACTTCCTCGCGGCGTGTACCCGAACGGCGGATATCGATGGCCGGGAAGATACGGCGTTCGGCCAGCTTGCGGTCCAGGTGAAGCTCCATGTTCCCTGTGCCTTTGAATTCTTCGTAAATAATATCGTCCATGCGTGATCCGGTATCAATCAGCGCTGTTGCCAGTATGGTCAGGCTTCCTCCTTCTTCTACGTTCCGCGCGGAACCGAAGAAGCGCTTAGGGCGATGGAAGGCTGCGGGATCAATCCCTCCGCTCAGTGTCCGGCCGGATGGCGGAACCACGAGATTGTAGGCACGGGCCAGCCGGGTAATGCTGTCCAGCAGAATAACGACATCTTTCTTGTGCTCGACCAGACGAAGCGCCCGCTGTAACACAAGCTCAGCCACTTTGATATGGTTCTCCGGCAGTTCATCAAATGTTGAGGCGACTACCTCCCCTTTAACAGAACGCTGCATATCCGTTACTTCCTCAGGGCGTTCATCAATCAGCAGGACGAACAGTGCAATCTCGGGATTATTAATGGAGATACTGTTGGCAATTTCTTTCAGGAGGAGCGTCTTTCCTGCTTTGGGAGGTGCTACAATCAAACCGCGCTGTCCTAAACCTACAGGAGCAAGCAAATCCATTATACGGGTAGATAAATGGGCAGAGGAGGTTTCAAGCGGCAGCTTGACTTGCGGATATAGAGGTGTAAGCGCCGGAAAATGTAATCGTTCAGCTGCAGTTGCAGGATTCTCACCATTGACGGCATTGACTTGAAGCAATCCGAAATAACGTTCATTCTCTTTGGGTGTCCGGCATTTCCCGGATACAAGGTCGCCGCTTCTAAGATCAAACTTACGGATCTGCGAAGCAGAGATATAAATATCCTCCGCACTCGGCAAGTAGTTAATCGGTCTAAGGAAACCGTAGCCTTCCGGCAGGATCTCTAGCACGCCTTCCATAAACATAAGACCGCTCTGCTCAGCCTGCGCCCGGAGAATCGCGAAGATCAGCTCCCGCTTCTTGAGCGTTCCGTAATAAGGAATCTGGTATTTCTTAGCCAGCTTATACAGATCGGTCAGCTTCATTTCTTCCAGATCGGAAATTTGAAGATCCATGTGTAATAACCACCTATTCAATTTTTATAATGAGTTCTTCCGGCGTTCTCTGCCGGGCAAAATATGAGTCTATGAAAACGCTTATTAGGATAGGATTACCCGAATTGGAAGGAGATATGCAGTTTGTAGGCAAATTTCGCTCCTTCCTCTCGTTCCGGGCACATACTTATTCGTTCTCGCGCCAGACTTCGGCACCTAGATTGCGCAGGTTGCTTACGAGGTTATCATAACCGCGGTCTATATACTCCACGCCTGTCACTTCGGTGATCCCTTCCTCAACGGTCAGTCCGGCAATGACCAGAGCCGCCCCTGCCCGTAAATCGGCAGCCTTCACCTTCGCGGCATTGAGCTTGCCGCCCTCAATAATTGCAGAACGCCCTTCAACGCGAATCTTGGCGCCCATACGGACTAATTCAGGGACATGCTTGAACCGGTTGCTGTATACGAAATCGCTCAAGACACTAACGCCTTCCGCTTGAGTTAGCATACTTGTCATCGGAGATTGCAAATCGGTGGCGAAGCCGGGGTATATCAACGCTTTGACATCAGCATGCTGATATTTGGATCTGCCGATGACCCGGATACTCTCATCCAGCTCTTCTATATCTACTCCCATCTCCAGCAGCTTGGCAGTCAGCGCCTCCAGATGCTTGGGAATCACGTTATCTATCAGCACATTGCCACGCGTTGCCGCAGCGGCAATCATATATGTTCCCGCTTGAATTCGGTCTGGAATGATGGAATGGCGGCAACCATGCATTTCAGTTACGCCTTCAATCCGGATCGTTTCTGTACCGGCGCCTTTAATAACTGCGCCCATAGAGTTTAATAGGGTAGCTACATCTATAATCTCAGGCTCTTTAGCCGCATTTTCAATAATTGTAGAGCCTTTGGCACGTGAGGCCGCCAGCATAATATTTATTGTGGCTCCAACGCTGGATACATCCAGATAAATCTTGGCACCACGCAGTTCTTTGGCATACAAGTGAATAGAGCCATGATCGTTGGTTACAGTCGCACCAAGCGCCTCAAAGCCTTTGATATGCTGGTCAATCGGACGCGGCTCAAAATTACAGCCGCCGGGAAGACCAATCGTCGCCTCTTTAAATCTGCCGAGAAGCGCACCCATCATATAATAAGAAGCCCGGAGTTTCTTGACCGGTCCGTTAGGCATGGGAATGGATACGATACGGGAGGGATTAATTCTCATCTGGCTGCCGGTCCACGATACACTCGCGCCCAGCTCCTCCAGAATTTCGGAGTAAACGGCCACATCACTAAGAGCAGGCAGGTTATCCAGCACAACTTCAGATTCCGCCAAAATCGCCGCTGGAATAAGCGCAATTGCGCTATTCTTTGCTCCACTGATGGTTACAACGCCCTCTAGCGGACGTCCGCCGCCAATCATTAATTTTTCCATAAATTTATCTGGTTCCCCCTACGTGTATTGCGGCTTGTTCTGGCAATACCAGCTGTGGCTTGTGGTGGCATGGTGATTAGAAGAAGAAACGGCTGCGCCGCCCTAACTTAAGGACGGCACCCGTTTCTGAGGAAATCTGAAATGGCTTTACCGGAAAGACACCGGCTATGCGGTGCACTCTTCTGATAAAGATATGCATGCGGAACAGCAGAAAATAACCTGTCCCGTTACGCGGCAGAGTTAATATTACGCTTTGTTGCTGGATCCGAATTCACGGATTTTGCCAATAACGGTTTGTTTGATGGCTTCGCGACCTGGTGCGATGAATGTACGCGGATCGTAAGCATCCGGTTTAGCAGCTAGAACTTCGCGGACTACTTTGGCAAACGCGATTTGGTTCTCAGTGTTTACGTTGATCTTGGAAGTACCCAGGGAGATGGACTTCTGAATGTCATGTACAGGAATACCAGTACCGCCATGAAGTACGAGCGGAAGGTTAACCGCATCACGAATTTCTTCCATTTCCTTGAATCCAAGGTTCGGTTCGCCCAGGTAAGGACCATGTACGGAACCCAGTGCAGGAGCCAAAGTGTCGATGCCGGTTTCTTTAACAATGCGTACGCATTCGTTAAGGTCAGCGTATTGGATGCCGCCGATAACGTCATCTTCCTGTCCGCCTACAGTACCAACTTCAGCTTCTACAGAAACACCTTTAGCATGAGCATATTCAACGACCTTCTTGGTCATTTCAATGTTCTCATCGATTGGGTGGTGGGAGCCGTCGATCATTACGGAAGTAAATCCGGCATCGATTGCATCCTTACATTTGTCAAAGCTTGAACCGTGGTCCAGGTGGATAGCAACTGGAACAGTGATCTTCATGTCATGAATAAGACCTTCAACCATCTTAACTACAGTGTAGAAGCCGCCCATGTGACGAGCTGCACCTTCGGATACGCCAAGGATTACTGGTGATTTCTCTTCTTCTGCTGCACCAAGAATCGCTTGAGTCCACTCCAGGTTATTGATGTTGAACTGGCCAACTGCATATTTTCCTTCAAGTGCTTTGGTTAACATGTCTGTCATAGATACTAATGGCATGGTTTCAATCCTCCTAAAATGTTTGAGTTGCTTATATAAGCCGACATCACATACAGGCCTATTATAGCACATCCTGTGTCAAATACTAAATAGGATACACAAAAAAATGTCCCGGTGGGACGATATTCAGCCAGCCCATATTCCTGTGCGACTTTCCCTCATTAGCGTATCCGTAACAGGACTTACCCAAACTGTACATTTCTAAGCTAGCTGCATTGATCAACCGACTTATTGTACAGATGCATATTAACGGCAACCCGCATCTCATCGATATCAAACGGCTTGGTGAAATGCATCAGGGCTCCCAGCTTGGTCGCTTCCTTGATCATGTCCAGTTCTCCGTAAGCCGTCATCATAATGACTTTAATCGCCGGGTTCAGCTCCTTCAAATGCTTGAGGATCTCCAGTCCGTCCATCCCCGGGATTTTCATATCGAGCAGAACCATGTCCGGCGATTCGTTCTTGACGATCTCCAGTGCCAATTTTCCGTTAGCTGCCTGAAAGGTGGCATAACCTTCACTATTAAACACTTCCATGAGGAGAATCCGGATTCCATTCTGATCATCGACAATTAGTACTTTCTTTTTTTCCATACGATACCCTCCCAGAATTTAAGGCAGATTGTCTATACCGCGCCCTCTCACAGCTAACGGCCCCGCTTCAACTTAGTCTATACGAAACCTATTATTCGTGCTTTGTAGCCAAAATCCTGCTAATTGGTTAAAATGCGTAAATCTATGCCATATAAAGGTGTATTCCCAGTTAAAAATCGGTAGTACAGTCCCCTTGTAATTTGGGAGATATCATAAATGAGAACTAATACCAAGAGAAATATAAGAATAAAGTGAAGTGTAAAATGTATATTTCCTTTGTCTTCAATAAAGAAAGCCCCCGTTAGGAGGCTCCAGCAGGCCCGGAAGGCCTTGAAGATATTTATTACAGCTGTTCGGAATGGGTAAGCGAAGCTTTGACAAATTCACGGAACAGCGGCTGCGGACGGTTCGGACGTGAAGTGAATTCCGGATGGAATTGCACGGACAGGAACCATGGGTGACCCGGCAGCTCAACGATCTCAACCAGACGTCCGTCAGGGGAGGTTCCGGAAAAGACCAGACCTGCCTTCTCCATCTCATCGCGGTAAGCGTTATTGAACTCATACCGGTGACGGTGACGTTCATAGACCAGTTCATCATCATAGCAGGACATTGCCAGTGAACCAGGGGAAAGCTTACAAGGATACAGTCCAAGGCGCATGGTGCCGCCCATATCCTCAATATCCTTCTGTTCAGGCAAGAGGTCGATCAGCGGGTACGCGGTAGCCGGATCGATCTCGGAGCTGTTCGCACCTGTCATTCCGAGCACAGAACGGCCGTACTCAATCACAGACACCTGCATACCCAGGCAGATCCCGAAGAACGGAATAGACTGCTCACGCGCATAGCGGATAGCCGAAATCTTGCCTTCGATCCCGCGGTCACCGAAGCCCCCCGGAACCAGAATGCCGCCGATGCCGCCCAGCAGCTCGTCCACATTCTCATCCGTAACCAGCTCTGCATCCACCCACCGGAGTTTCACTTCGGCATTGGAGGCAAATCCGGCATGTGAGAGTGACTCTACAACACTTAAATAAGCATCATGAAGCGCTACGTACTTACCGACAATGGCAATTTCAACGGTGCGTTCCAGCTTCTGGATCCGCTCCAGCATACTCTCCCATTCACGCATATCCGGTGCAGGAGTAGTCAGCTTCAGGTGGTTGACTACAATCTCATCCAAGCCTTCATCGCGCAAATTAAGCGGAACTTCATACAGGGTTGATGCGTCGCGGCATTCCACCACGGCATTCGCATCAATGTCACAGAACAAAGCAAGCTTGGCCTTCATATCATCAGTCAAAGGATACTCCGTACGGCACACGATCACATTCGGCTGAATTCCGATGCTGCGCAGCTCTTTTACACTATGCTGTGTCGGCTTCGTCTTCACTTCGCCTGCAGCCTTGATGTAAGGAATCAGGGTAACATGAATGTACATTACATTCTCACGGCCGATGTCACTCTTGATCTGGCGGATCGCTTCCATGAACGGCAAGCTCTCGATGTCCCCTACAGTACCGCCAATCTCCGTAATGACCACATCCGAACCGGTCTCACGGCCCGCGCGGAATACCCGTTCCTTGATTTCATTCGTAATGTGCGGGATAACCTGAACGGTGCCGCCCAAATACTCCCCGCGGCGCTCTTTGCTGATAACCGAGGAATAAATTTTACCTGTGGTTACGTTGCTGTTCTTCGACAAATTGATATCAATAAACCGTTCATAATGCCCAAGGTCCAGGTCAGTCTCCGCACCATCATCGGTTACAAACACTTCCCCGTGCTGATAAGGACTCATAGTTCCAGGGTCTACGTTAATGTAAGGATCGAATTTCTGGATCGTTACTTTCAGACCTCTGTTCTTGAGCAGCCTGCCCAGCGAAGCGGCGGTGATGCCTTTGCCAAGGGAAGACACAACGCCACCCGTTACAAAAATATACTTTGTCACTGTAAAACCCTCCTAAATAAAGTCCAGAAATTCAGGGGACGCTTGTTGTTTATCGTAACCCTTTTTTCCATCATCAAACCGGGGAACCCATAAGTTGCTTCCACCCGCCAAAACCTAAAGCCAGCAAAAGTGCAGTTTTTTGGCATTCAAGTAGAAACGGATTTGCCGTCCCTTTTAAAGGACGGTACCGTTTCAGCGAGAAAGATAAGGAGCGTTTATTGCGTGAAGCCGATTAATTCTTATCTTTTAAAAAAACAAAAAAGTGACACCCGTAGACCCGGGGCACTTTTTATTTTAGAAAACATATTAACTTTCATTATAAGCCCATGCAATAGTTTACTCTGACGGTCCTGCCCCTGTCAAGGGACGAATTACACCGCCGGAAAGACTATTCTAAAATTTATCGTCCTCTTCCTCATCATCGGCTTCGTCTTCATCGCCGTCTTCGGAATCTTCCTCATCCGCTTCGTCTTCGTCAATGTCATCTTCATCAATGACAACATCTTCGTCAACTTCCTCTTCGCTGTCGTCGTCAGAATAGAGGTCGTCACGATCTTCATCAATCGCATCGAAATCCTCTTCCTCCGCAGCGTAATTCTCTTCTTCTTCAGCAAAGTCGTCATCTTCCAAATCGTCGTCCTCATCGTTGATGATACGTACGCGTTTGGTGTTGCCGACAGGATCATCGGAGCGTTCCAGCGGGTACCAGCGTTTCAGGCCCCAAAGGTTGGTTCCGACACAGGCAAAACGCCCGTCAATGTTAATCTCGGTATATAACTGGGCAATAGTATCTTGGCTCTCTTGATCGGTCATCCCGCGCAGCTTGGCTACCTCGACCATCAGATCACGGTAGTAGTAAGGCGTATTGGCTGCCTTGAGCACCAGGAAAGCCAGGTCGACCATCGGTATTTCTTTAACTTTCTCAGGGTCCAGCTTTAAATTGAGTGGCGTACTCACTAAAGGACACTTCCTCTCACGCATTGTTCACATTACAAATCATGCTTAATTCATGATATCCATTAACAAACCTAAGTAAAACCTATTTGCGGGCAAATTGCAAGTCTAATACACCTGCTTCTGCGGGAAATCGCAGTAGGGCTGATTATCCGCAACTTCTATGTAACCCAAAAGATTCCCCTAAATTTAAAAAGGCGGAGGGAAACCCTCCGCACATGACTGTATCCGCGCCAAGGATCGGCTCCTTACGGGATGTTGCAAAGGGGTCTTGCGGTTCCCTTCTGTTCATTTTATGTACTCCTCCGCCTTTTGACACGATGGGCAGCCCATTTCACCAAAAAAGGGCAAGTTCCCATTCGGACGTCTGCCTCTTTTCATACTATATGGCAGCACGGCACCGAGGAGGGGACGGCGTAACTTATGGATTATTACGGATTTTGGCAGATGCTGCTTGAAGAGATTAAGGCTGCCCCCACAAATGCCCAGCGGCGTATTGTGACCTTCAATGATCCCCGCATGTATGCCGCAGCGCTATCCCAGTGGAAATCACTTAAGACCAAAACGCCGGGGCTGCGGCAGGTTCAGGTATCTACGCTGATCCGGGCTTTCTTCGTGCCCGCCGCCGGAGCAGGGAAGCTGATGGACCGTTATGCTGATTCCTTATGTATAGAAGAAGATCACCGGATTCAGGTTCACTCCTTGTCACCGGATAAAAGCGGTTCTGCCATGATGCCCTGGGGGGTCAAGTCGATTCATGCCCCGCAGGCCTGGTCTAAATCTACGGGCGTCCATGTGAAAATCGGCGTCATCGATACGGGCGTGGACTTCCGCCATCCCGATCTGAAGCATTCCCTCGCTTCCGGGGTCAATCTGCTGAACCGCGGCATGATGCCGCTGGATGACAATGGCCATGGCACACATATTGCCGGCACCCTGGCTGCAGCCGGAGGAACGCGCGGCATGATGGGCGTAGCCCCCAGGGCGCTGATCTATCCGGTCAAGGCTTTTGACCACAGCGGCTCCGCCTATGTGTCTGATATTGTCCTGGGCATCGATTGGTGCGTGCAGAACAAGATCGATATCATTAATATGAGCTTCGGGATGAAAAACAGAAGCAAAGCCCTGCATGATGTGGTGATCAAGGCCTACCGGGCCGGGATTGCCATCATCGCCTCCAGCGGCAACGACGGCAAGCGCGGCGGGGATTACCCCGCGCGCTATCCGGAGACTATTGCCGTAGGCGCCCTTGACAGAAGGCAGCGCGTCGCCGCCTTCAGCAACCGCGGACCGTATATCGACGTATACGGTCCGGGCGAGGGCATCCCCTCCTGCTGGCTGCGGGAGGGGTATAAAGAAATGAGCGGCACCTCTATGGCGACATCGCATGTCACCGGTGCCGCGGCCCTTCTGCTCGCGCTGCGGCCGGGGCTGTCGCCCCGCGAGCTGAAGCTGCTCCTGCGCCGCACAGCCGCACCGGTGCGGCTGCGCAAGGGCCAGCGCCGCGCCTCTCTGGGCGGCGGCGCGGCCGATGCGCTGCGCCTGCTGCGCGCAGGCGCCCGCGCACGGCGCAGCGGCAACAGCACTAGCATCGCCAAAGCCGCAGCAGCGGCCAAGGCTTAGCATGCGGCGGTGATGCCGCCTCAGCCAGCAAGCCCATGCTAAAAAAGCGCCGCCCCTGTTACCGGGGGCGGCGCTTTGCATCATGCTATGGTTACATCCGGTCCGGTGCGGTAACACCAACCAGACGCAGGACGTTGGCAATCGTCGTCCGCGCCGCGCCCAGCAGGGCAAGACGGGCTACGGTCTGAGCGGCGTCCTCTGTGATTACACGCTCTGCCTTGTAGTAGCTGTGAAACAGCGAAGCCAGATCATACACGTAACGGACCAGGCGGTGCGGTGCATAACCTTCGGCAGCAATCGTAATTTCCGCCGGCAGCTCACCGATTTTGCGGAGCAGGTCGTATTCATGAACAGCGGTCAGCTTGCTGTAATCAATGTTTCCAGTATCCGGCAGCATAATGCCCTGTTCTTCCGCCTGGCGGAAGATGCTGCAAATGCGCGCATGTGCGTACTGAACATAAAATACCGGATTCTCATTCGATGTCGAAATCGCCAGATCCATGTCAAAGTCCAGATGAGAATCCATACTGCGCATCGTGAAGAAGTAACGGATGGCGTCCAGGCCAACTTCTTCCATCAGGTCTTCCATCGTAACGGCCTTGCCGGTACGCTTAGACATTTTGACCTTCTCGCCATTCTGGAAAAGGCTGACCATTTGGGCAATCAGCACGACCAGCTTCTCGGGATCATTGCCCAGAGCCGACATGGCAGCCTTCATCCGCGGGATGTAGCCGTGGTGGTCAGCTCCCCAGATGTTGATCATTTTGTCATAGCCGCGGCCGTACTTGTCACTATGGTAGGCAATATCCGGTGTGAGGTACGTGTATGTACCGTCATTCTTAATCAGCACCCGGTCTTTGTCGTCACCGTATTTGGTGGTCTGCAGCCAGGTGGCGCCTTCTTCTTCATACACTTCACCGCGTTCCCGGAGCTCGTCAAGCGAACGCAGCACTTCACCGTTCTCGTACAGGGAGGTTTCGCTGAACCAGATATCGAAGTTAACCCGGAAACGGCTGAGGTCGCGTTTGATTTTGTCCAGTTCCTTGGCAAGACCGTAGGTGCGGAAGAACGCAGCGCGGTCGCCCGGGGTCATTGCAAGCAGGGAGTCGCCCTTCTCGGCAACAAGCTCTTTGGCGAAGCCTTTGATATCTTCGCCGTGATAGCCGTCCTCCGGCATCTCAGCCGGCTGGCCCAGCTCCTGCAGGTAACGGGTCTCGATCGATTTACACAGATTGGCGACCTGGTTACCGGCATCGTTAATATAGTACTCGCGCGTTACCTTGTAACCGGCGTAATCCAGCACGTTGCAGAGCGCATCCCCGACAGCAGCTCCGCGGGCATGGCCTAAGTGCAGGCTGCCTGTAGGATTCGCGCTGACAAATTCCACTTCCACCTTCTGCCCTTTACCGATCTCTACACGGCCATAATCATCACCCTGCTCGGCAACGAGTGCGATGACAGGATACAGATAGCTTTTGGACAGCGTGAAGTTGATAAACCCCGGACCGGCAATTTCCGCCTTCTCAATAGAAGCGCTGCCGGTATCCAGATGCTCGATAATGGCCTCAGCGATTTGCCGCGGATTGCGTTTGGCCATTTTGGTAAGCTGCATAGCGGCATTGGTAGCCATATCTCCATGTGCCTTGTCTTTAGGTACTTCCAGCACGATAGCCGGAAGCTCTTCCCGGGACACCAGACCGGCAGCTACGATAGCCTCGGCAATAGCCTCTTTCACCCGTTCATTGGCAAGCTGAAGCGGATTTAAACTTTGTGTCATGATTGTGGTTCCTCCTGTATATTCAAACTTATAGCGAACTGTCCTGATAACTCATCATAAACGTACAAGTCGTACTCCCATGTAACCGCAAGCTTCCTTCCGGCGCGTTTGATATCGAGCTTCCGGGTATCGGTGATGAGATTAAACTGTGTATAAGGCGAGCGGTAGAACCCCGGCAGACGCTGGCCCGGCTCAAAGGATTGCTCCGACTGGACACCGCCATGGCGGATTAGCTTGATTCCACTGTCCGAAATCTTCAGGGTGTTGCGCACAGAAACCTCACCGCCCTGAGGGCCTGGCTGCGTTTCTTCATAGCGGATATACAGGAATTGCCCTTTCATAATGGCTTCCCCAACGCTTTGCACCACATTCCGCTCACTGCCCTGCACGCTTTCCAGCGTTACGCTAACGGCATATTTGCCTTGCTGTCCTTCAGTCATTACACGTTCCTCACTTATTCATACTAATATTCATTAAGGCCATATTCGCTTTCCCATTGTACACTATATCCTGATCCGTAAGAGTAGTTCAATGGCTTTTTCGCCGGCAAAATAATTACAGCGGCAGCAGCGCCAAGCGCTCTCTGCTTCTAAGCTGCTCCACCATGGAGGTCCACGCCTCCGGCTTATCTTCCAGCACTGCGTAATAACGGGTCAAAAAATCAGCAACGAGCGGCGCCCGGATCTCCTCCAGCTCTTCATTTCCGGGCATAAAACATAGATCCAGACCGGATACCGCCTCCCCGTCACCCTGCCAGGAAGGATGAACATACGGGTAATCGATCCGCTTATACCCCAGATGCGACAGCACCTCGCGGCGCACAAACGGGTCCATGGGCTTAATTCCCCCGAAGTCATGCTCGACCCGGTAAGGATCATAAATCTCGGCGAACATTCCGAACAGCTCCCGGCCATTGTCAGCCGCCAGCTTCCGCAGATCCTTCAGCCGGCGCTGTGCCAGAAAGCGGCCTACGCCCAGCCCCTCCCGGCCAATAATAGTGAAATCGGTCATCGCCACATTCCAGTCCGCATAGTAACGGTATTCCGTGGTGCCGACAACTGTACCTTCATGCACTGCGGCGAATACACGAATGCCGGGATCCTCCAAGGGTTCCTTCCATAAGCTGTATTCCAGCACCTCCTCGGGTGGAAATACTTCGGACAGCAGCTGATGTACTTGTCTGAATAAAGGATCGGTTACATTTGTAATTCTTCTATATTCCATAGTAAGGGCTCTCCTCCAATACCGGTTGTAGTTACTTTTAGAGAAGCTTATAGAAAAGGATTCCGCCATTCCATAAGCGCTGCGTAATTTCCCGATTCCTCATCTTCCAGATAATCCGCTACAACGCCGACCGGTACACGCCCGCAGCGCAGCAGAAAAGTAATGACCGGATCAGACCAGGTACCGGCCACTACTCCGGCCAGATACGCTTCCGCCGGCATCCGTGCGGCCATTAGGTGATAGCCCGGCATCCGCCCGGCCCCCAGCAGCCGTTCCAGCTTCTGCTCCACTACAGCATGATACAACGCCTGTACCAGCTCCTTACCCAGTCCAAGCTTGCGGTATTTGGGGCGGACACACAGATCGGCAATATATAGCGTGTTCCCGTCCGGCTGATGCGTAGTGAGATATCCGTCATCCGTAACTTCCGACCAGGTATGATGAAGGGCCGGTGTCTCCGGATCATAATGGATTTTGAGTCCAGTTACCGAACCGGCCAGTTCTCCGTCTACCTCTGCACATAGTGCCCCTTCTGGGAAAAGCGTTACATGATTCAGCAGCTGTTCCCGGTTCCACCACAGCTCTGCAGGATAGGGCGGCGGAAAGGCTTCGGACTGAATCGTGACCAGTTCCGCGAAATCGGCTTCCGTATAGCTGCGGATTACCGCTGGCACCGGCATTTTACCGTCAAAAGCGTAAAAGCTCTTGTAATACATTCCCTTTCTTCCTCCTTACGTCCAGTCCGTGTACAGATCCGTCCGGCGGTCGCGCCACGTAGTTACAGATCCGTGCTCACGGACGCGGTACAGCAGCTCCAAATCCAGATCGGCCGTGATGATCATATCGCCGCCTATTTCACCCTCGGCCAGCAGGCCCTGCGGAGGGAATGGAATATCATTAGGTGTAATGACTGCCGCTTGCCCAAAATTGGCCCGCATCAGATCCACGGTAGGCAGCGAGCCCACAGTACCTGTCAGTACAACGTATACCTGATTCTCAATGGCACGGGCATGGCTGGTATACCTCACCCGGTGGAAGCCATGACGGTCATCTGTACAGGAAGGGCAGAAGATTACATCCGCACCTTTGGCCCGGGCCATGCGCACAATCTCCGGAAATTCGATATCATAGCAGGTTAGCATGGCAATGGTTCCTCTGTCTGTCTGGAATACCTCCAGTCCTTCACCCGCGCCCATATTCCAGCCGTCTACCTCAGCCGGTGTGATATGAAGCTTGGCCTGCTCGGCAATTCTTCCGTCCGGATAAAATAGATGGGCTACATTATAGAGCTTACCGTTCCGGCGCAGCACATGAGTGCCCCCGATAATATGTACAGCATATTTCCTGGCATATCCGGAGAACATCTCCCGGTAACGTTCTGTGAACTGCGGCAGATCCTCTATACCGAGCGCTTCTCCCTGTTCATTGCCTATAGACATCAGCTGCGTCGTCAGAAACTCGGGGAACAGGATGAATTCAGCCCCGTACTCCCCGGCAGTCTTTATATAGTGCTCGCACCGGGCGGCAAACTCCGCGAAGGAGGAAATGGTATGCAAATGATATTGTACAGCGGATACGCGAATAGCCATGGCGGCAATCCTCCTATACGTGATATGGCGTGCATTCATAAAGTAACTAAAATTTTACCATAACAGACCACAAAATCACACAGGATGGAGATGCTGCGTACCGCCGCATGAATATCTCTTCTATTCCTTCCCCATAATGGAGAATACCAGCAGAGACGCCTTCGCCTTACCTATCAAGGGCAACCGGGCCGTTTCTGCATGAAATAGAAGGAGCCTGATGTTATGCCGCGCGATTCTACTGCACCCAAAGTCCCGAAACGCCGCCTCCGCCGGCTCTTCCGGCTGATGCTCTTCTCTGCCCTGCTGTTCCTGGCGGGCGCCGGAGTCCTGCTTGGGTTCCTATATCAGAAACCGCTCCCTCCTCTAGGGGATGATATCCGCTCCAGACTGCTTGACTCCATGGGCAATGTACTGACCACCTTCACTACTGACGGGCGCAGCCGTGATCCTGTGGAACTTAAACAAATCTCCCCGCTGCTCATCAAGGCCACTCTGGCTGTAGAGGACCGTAAGTTCTATAGTCATGCCGGCTTTGACCTCAAAGGAATGGGCAGAGCGGTGCTCGCCAACCTGCAGGCAGGAGGGCGTACGCAAGGGGCCAGTACACTAACCCAGCAGCTTGCGCGTAATTTGTACCTGACCCATGAGAAAACTTGGACCCGCAAGAGCAAGGAGGCTCTCTACACCCTTCAGCTGGAGATGAAATACAGCAAAGACGAGATTCTGAACATGTATCTAAATGAAATCTATTATGGTCACGGCGCCTATGGTATTGAAGCCGCTGCCCAAATGTACTTCGGCAAACCAGCCGCTGACCTGGATCTGGCGGAGAGCGCACTGCTGGCCGGAGTTCCCAAAGGCCCCACCTATTACTCGCCCTACACGCACCTGGATAGTGCTGTTAAGCGGCAGGGTATCATTCTGGCAGCCATGGTCGATGTAGGGGATATCACGGAATCGCAGGCGGAGGCCGCCGCCAGGGAGAAGCTGACCTTCAAGCCGCAGGGGCAGAAGGATACCACTGTAGCCGCTCCTTATTTCCGCGATTACGTGCGCAGCCTCGTTATAGACAGTCTTCATATCAGCAGTGACGAACTGGATCAGGGCGGGCTGAATGTCTACACGACACTTGATCCGGATATGCAGCGGGCTGCGGAAGAGGCCGTGGATCAGGGAATGGACCATAGTAGCGAGCTGGAAACTGCCCTGGTGTCCATTGACCCCCGTACCGGCTATGTGAAGGCCATGGTTGGAGGGACCAATTACCGTTCGAGCGCGTATAATCATGCCCTGGCTACCACACGCCAGCCCGGTTCTTCTTTTAAACCGATTATGTATTTATCCGCGCTGTCTTCCAAGGAGATGACAGGGTTGTCTGTCTTCAACAGCCAGCCGACACTGTTCCACTATGACAACAACCGCAAAACCTATCAGCCCCGCAACTTCGGCGATAAGTATCTCGGTGAGATCAACATGAAGCAGGCGATTGCCGCTTCCGACAATATTTATGCCGTAAATACAATTATGAAGATTGGCGCGGACAAGGTGGCCGCTATGGCTGCTGCTATGGGAATCAACAGTCCGCTGCAAAGTGTCCCGTCTCTGGCGCTCGGCACTTCCCCTGTCAGTCCGCTGGAGATGGCTTCCGCCTTCGCAGTTATCGGCAATGGCGGAGTTAAGCAGCCTGTTACCGCAATTCTGAAAATTACAGATGCGGGCGGACACCTTCTATATGAAGCTCCGCAGCCTCAAGGGCAGTCTGTGGTAGAACCGGCCGCCGCTTATGTGCTGACCCGGCTGATGGAAGGCGTATTTGAGAGCGGAGGAACGGGTAACCGCGTAGCCTCGATGATCAAACGCCCGGTCGCCGGCAAAACAGGCACTACCGACACAGACGGCTGGATGGTGGGCTTCACTCCTGAGCTTTCTACTGCGGTCTGGGTAGGTTACGACAAGGGCCGGGATATTGCCACCGCTGATGGAAGACGTGCAGCGCCTATCTTTGCGCAGTTTACGGAAAAAGCGCTGGGGAATGTACCGCCGAAGATTTTCCCGATTCCCGATGGCGTGGTCAGCGTATATATCAATCCACAGTCCGGCAAGCTGGCTACAGCAGCCTGTCCGGAGAAGGAGCTTACGACCTTCATCAGCGGCACTGAGCCTACTGAGTACTGCGACCAGCATGCCGCCTCCGGCACCGATGCTCCCCCGGATGGGAGCAACCCTGAGATTGCCGAGCCTGTCAAGGAGGACCATTCGCTATGGAATGACATCAAACGCTGGTGGATGAACTGATCCGGCATTGCTGCCGCCGGAGACTTGCGTTACGATGGGATGAGCCCGGCAAGGCGCTCTCTTAAGCGTTAGTCCGCCGCAGGAAGGTGTCAACCATTCATGAAGCTGAATTCTTCAGGCGAACCGGACCATTGCGCCCCGCAGCGGCTGCTTCCGCCTGAACTCTATGCGCTTGCGGCAGTAGAGGCAGCTCCGCGCCTCCTGGGCCAGCATCTCGTCCGGCGCACCGAAGACGGTGATATCCGCTGCCGTATTGTTGAGACTGAAGGCTACGGCGGCGCTGAAGACAAAGGGAGTCATGCCTACGGAGGGCGGCGGACAACCCGTACAGGAGTAATGTTCAGTGCCGGAGGCGCTACGTATGTATACCTGATCTACGGGATGCACTATTGCTTCAATGTGGTTACCGCTGCTGAAGACGAACCGCATGCGGTCCTGATCCGTGCAGTGGAGCCGCTTACCGCCAGGGACGCGGAGCTTATGGCTGCATACCGGGGAATTGCTGTCCGGAAGCCTTCGGATCTGTCCGGCGGCCCGGGCAAGCTGTGCCGGGCACTGAGGATAGACAAAAGCCTCAACATGGCCAGGCTTGATCTCCGCGGGGGGCCAATATGGCTGGAGCAAGGTGAAGCCCCGGAATCTCTGGATATTGTCCAGGCTCCGCGCATCAATATTCCCTATGCAGAAGAATACGCGCTGAAGCCTTGGCGTTTCTATCTCCGGGGCAATCCCTATGTCTCGGTCAGCAGCACGGATGCGCAGCCGGTTATCCTCACCTGAAGATAGTTTCATTCCGCTGTTTCGGCTGTGCTAATTTGGGTAAAAAATAGAGAACCCTAATAAACCTCTCCCTTGGGATTACCCGAAGGGAGAGGTTTTATATTTTTTCGGCCCCGTACCCTCTCCTGCGCCGTAAAACGGGCTATTTCCCGTATAAGCGACAAGAAACAACATAATTTGTATGCGCTTTCCCCGTTCTCTAAACTTACAATTACTGCTATAATCAGAGATATCCACAAAAAATATAAAGATGTAAATGAGGGACATGGGATGAAAGATACAGGCATGATCCGGAGTTTAGACAGTCTTGGTAGAATTGTGGTTCCCGTAGAAATCCGCATGACACGAAATATTGACATTGGGGATCCCATCGAGTTTTTTATTCTGAATGAGGAAATTATCGTCCTCAGAAAGTACACCTCCACAGAATGCACATTTTGCAGAAGCCTTGATCATGTAACCTACTATAAAGATCAATTCATTTGCAATACCTGCCTCAAAGAGCTGAGCGACCCCGGGCGCGGATCTGAAGAGATCACAATCTCTCCAGGCCCTGCAGAGGAGAACGCCGAACCTGTCCGCAGTGGACGGAGAACGAAGACGGAGGAAATGAGACAGCGTCTGGAGAAAGCGATGGAGGACCACCCCTATGCCAACCAGAAGGAGCTTGCCGAGGTGCTCGGAATCAGCCAGGCCAGAGTAAGCCAGTTGAAGCGCAAGCTAAATACTGCCGGCAGAGTGACTCCGTAGCAGCGCATATCCCATCATCTTATACATAAGGCTTGGCCCTCTGCTAACAGAGAGCCAAGCCTTGTTTTTTGATATGCATGTTCGTTCAGCTTACTACTCCGACAATGCCGCTTTCAGCTCGTCAGGCGAAGCGGCCCACCACTCTTCATTATGTGCGATCAGCAATGATTTCAGCGCATTCCGCTCCGTAGACCCAAGTCCCTCCACAATAATCTTCCGTTTCAGGGCTGCATCCAGCTTATTGACATGATCGGCAAGAATCTTCCAGCCCCGGCGGGCTTCGGAATCAATCCACATCTCACAGGCGGTAATTCCGCCGTAGAACTGGCCCTCCGGTGTACGGTCCACAGCAACCCAGACCACCCAGACCTGTCTTCCTTCCGGTACATCCTCACGGTTCACGGAGAACTTAATCCCCTTCTCCACTTTGCTCTTGGCATGCATGGCACCGATATCGATAACGGCGATACCTTGATCAATAATAACAGGCGATACATTACCCAGATCAATGGAGCCTGCCCCGAAGCCTTTATGCTTACTCTTGGCATTCACAATATTCAAGGCAATCTGCTTTTTGCCCTCTGGTTGTACGTTATCCACAAGTGCACATCCTTTCCATTCACTAATTATTTAATTTTAGCTAATAATGCGCCGATTGCAAACATATACATCCCGTAGATGCTTGTCACGGGAGGAATCACAGTATGAAGCCACATTCATTAAGGTATACCCTCATCTTCGCAGCTCTGGCTGTTCTCACCTTGCTTGGAGGCGGAATATGGTTTCTTTCAGGGCACAGCCCTGCCGTATGGACTGCCTCTGCCCCAAAAGAGGCCAAGTCCCCCGCCGTCCTGCCGCAGCAGCAAATTGTGCAGTCCACTCTTCCGGAGATTACTCCGCCTCCGGTGTCGGAGGTTTTAAGCCAGCGTGTGGTGGAATACCACATGGATGTTCAACTGCTGGCCGATACGGGAACCTTAGCAGCTTCCGAAACGGTGACCTGGATCCATCCGGGCAAAAAACCGGTCCAAGAGCTCTATTTTCACCTTTACCCCAATGCATTCGCTTCCGGCAATACAACCTTTATGAAGGAATCCGGAGGAACGCTCCGGGGCGACTCCATGCCTGCGGGCGGATACGGCAGCCTGACGCTGACGGATCTGCGGACCTCCGAGGGGATTTCGCTAATGCAGCGCACCCAGTATGTGCAGCCTGACGACGGCAATGTGAATGACAAGACCCTGCTTAAGGTCCACCTGCCCCAGCCGGTAAACGGTGGTGAGAGCGTAACACTCAAACTCCAGTTTGAGGTCAAGCTGCCGAAAATATTCGCCCGTATGGGAACCGCCGGCAACTTCGTCATGGCCGGCCAGTGGTTTCCCAAGCTCAGCGTCTACGAGCCCGCTGGCACAAGGGGAGTACAGGAGGAAGGCTGGAATCTGCATCAGTACCATGGCACATCTGAGTTCTACAGTGACTTCGGTATTTACAATGTAACCATCTCCGTCCCGTCCGATTACAAGGTTGCCGCCACCGGATTTCCGGTGAAGAACGCGCGGCTGGTACAGGACCGCAAAATCTATCAGTTCTACGCAGATGATGTTCATGACTTCGCCTGGGCGGCATCGCCGGATTTTGTGGTTGCCGAGAAGGCCTTCTCCGCGCCGCAGGTGCCCGGAGTAAAGATCAAGCTCTATCTGGACCCGCTGCATAAGGATCTTCAGGAGCGCTACTTCCAGGCCGCAGAGGCTGCCCTGACCGCCTTCAGCAAATGGTATGGCCCGTATCCTTACTCCACCTTATCCATTGTAGTCCCGCCTGAATCTGGCAATGGGGCCGGGGGGATGGAATATCCGACGCTGATCACTGCCTTCGGTGCTGCCGAGGCATCGCCCGGCACTTCGCTTGAACGGACCGTGATCCATGAGATCGGTCACCAGTATTTCTATGGCATGGTCGCCAGCAATGAATTCGAGGAGGCGTGGCTGGACGAGAGCTTCACCTCATATGCCGAAGACCGGCTGATGGAGCAGGAATATGGCGTTGCCTCAAGCCTCCCGCTGCAGTCCAGTCTGGTCTCCTCCTCGCAGCCGCTCAATCTGGAGACGTGGAAATACACCGGAGATGATGCCTACACACGCAATGTCTATATCCGGGGCAAGCTGGTGCTCCGTGACATCGAACGGTTAGCAGGAGCCAAGAACATGGATGCCATTCTCGCTGCCTATGCCCGTAAATACCGCTTCAAGCATCCCTCGACCGCTGACTTCCAGAAGATTGTGGAGAAAGTGACCAAGCAATCCTGGCAGACTTATTTTGACCAGTACGTCTACAGCGGCGGAGCCCCTGATTTTGCAGTAGACGACATCAGGCTCACAGCTAAACGGGACGGCGGCAACGGAGCAGGCATTCAATATGATGCTGTAGTTGAGGTAAGTAACAAGGGCAGCCATTATGGGGATGTCCCTGTAAAATTTATTTTCTCGGACGGGTACTCGGTTCAGCAATACTGGAACGGCGAAGGGAAGACAACATCGTTTGAATTATCGTATAAAGCACCTCTGGTCTCCGCCGAGATTGATCCGGGACATTCCATACTGCTGGAGAGCAAGCATCTCAATAATTTCAGAATGGCGGAGCTTGAGCACAATACTCTTTCCCGCTGGACGCTCAGTGCGACGACACTGCTTGAAACCCTGCTCGGAACTCTTGTCTGGTGAGGTGAAGGATTGTGAAAATTTCGATAACCCGCGGTTGGCACAGCATGAAAGAGCAATTTTATATCCTGATTCTGCTATTTATCTACCGGCTGTTCTGGGGCTACTTCATGTACAAATTCATTAAAAGCGCCGTCGTTCCGGTACTGCTGCGCTATCCGGATGCGAATGCCGGCGGCAGTAGCATAGGCAGGCTGCTGTATTATATTGAGGGGCAGGCTGCGTTGCACACGGACCCGGACGTCCGGCAATGGCTATGGCTGCTCTTGGCACTGACTGTGTTGCGGCTGCTGCTCTCCCCCTTTATCCGGGCGGGCCTGCTGCACGAGCTTCACCAGGAACGTGCCGGGGAGCGCGGACTGTTCTTTTTTCCCGGGATGAAGCGTTATGGTCTGCCTGTACTGCTGTTCAGTCTCGTTGAATGGGCGCTGGCCCTTCTGCCGCTCTATTGGCTGTTGCCGAAGATGTACCGTCTGCTTCTGAACGGCATTCTCGATTATCCGCTGCTGCTGACGCTCGTGCCTTATGTGCTGGGCTGGCTCGTCTACCTCTTCCTTATCCGCAAGCTGCTGCTGTATATGCAGTTCGGTTATACCGCCGGCACGGGCATGTTCACTTCGCTGCTGATCTGTCTGAAAGTCCTTCTGCACTCCATCGGGATATCTGTCATTTTGGGCGCAGGAAGTCTGGTGATGCTGATCCTCTGCGGCGCTGCAGCGCTCTTCTTTCCGGGTCTCCCGGCCCTGCTCCTGCGCCAGGCTGCCCCTCTGCCATCCACTCTATTCAAAATGTGGGGCATAGCCGCGCAGTATCATCTCTGGTCCAGTAAATCATTCCCACAATAATCGGCCGCCAAAACGGCATACTAAAAGAGTCATCGCCCCTCTGGTGAGGTGCATGACTCTTTTTTGTTTACAGCTGCGACAAGTGCATTTGCAAAACTGTAAATCCTTTGGTACAATGATGCCTGTACTACTAGTAACAAATTTGTAATCTTTCAAATGGAATTATGCAGCTATGTAACCGAAGCCATTAACCTTATGTCGATATGTCACTATTCTGGTGCACAAAACGCCGAATTCCCAGCACCGGGGAGTGGGGGAACCATATTTTGGGTGAATTGATCTCGCTTTAGAGGGGTCATAGGGGAACCTTCTACCGAATCCTTAAGCTAACCTCGCAGGCCTTGGAAGGAGTACATCTTTTGAGAAGTCAGAACTTTAAGAAGAAATGCACCGCAGCAGCGCTAGGTCTTGTGATGGTATTTACACTCGGAGCGGGCAGCGCTTTCGCAGATTCCAAAATGGATACTGTGATCTCAAAAACCATTGGAACGTCATATAAAACCGGGGGCACCAGCACCAGCGGCTTTGATTGTTCCGGATTCACCAAATACGTATTCAAGAGTATCGGCCTGACCTTGCCGCGCACCTCTAAGGCACAGTACAGCGTTGGAACAGCCGTATCCAAGAGTAATTTGCGTTCCGGTGATTTGGTATTCTTCAATACCCTGGGCAACGGAGTTTCCCATGTCGGTATTTATGTTGGCAATGGAAAATTCGCACAATCCTCCACTTCGCGTGGTGTAACCATCAGTTCGCTGAGTCAGGCATACTGGGCCAACCGCTACGTTGGCGCTAAAAGAGTAATGAGCACAACAGCCTACCAAGCTGTCGCTTACGATTGAACCCTTGAACATTTCCTCGAATATTTGTACCTCTAACATCTAAATGTAACTTATACGAGCCCGGTTTTGATTATTGCCGTAATCATTTCCGGGTTTTTCCTTTTCCTTATTCTACCTTTTACACTCATCTGCAGGCCCTGAAACACCTTTTTATCCCAAATCCAAAGAAAATTCATCAACAGCTCACCCGCTGCGTTAAATATGAGTCTTTCTATGCAGCTATAACTCTAAAAAACGCAAAAAAAATGCATTAATATGTTATAAGTGATTGCCAAGCGCCCTAGTCTTTGCTACAATTATCGCAGTGAGCTTTTAGTAACATTTTTGTAATTATTGAATCGCTTTTAACAAAGGTTTTGTCATGTATTGAATAACAGCTAATCCTAATCAACAGTCGTGCCGAGTTCCCTAAAGATTTAGGGAAACGGGGGAACCAACTTTGGGTGAATTGACCTCCTATTCTAAGAGGGGTCATAGGGGACCTTCAACCGAACCCTTAAGCTAACCTCGTAGGCATTTGGAAGGGGTATTTACTTTTGAAGAAGAAGCTAGCAGCCGCAGTACTAAGCTTTTCCATCATCTTCACCATTGGAGCAGGAAGCGCTTTCGCGGATTCCAAAATGGATAAAGTTATCGACAAAGCCATCGGGACCAAATACGTATCCGGCGGTGTATCCACGAACGGTTTTGATTGCTCCGGATTTACAATGTATGTTTTTGATAAGATCGGAATTAACCTGCCCCACCAATCCGGCTCCCAATATCAGATGGGCACTGCTATATCCCGTGATGAGATGAGACCGGGCGATCTTGTATTCTTCAATACAAGCGGCAAAGGCGTTTCCCATGTCGGTATTTATGTTGGTGACGGTGAGTTCGCACATGCTTCTTCCTCGCGTGGTGTAACCATCAGTTCGCTGAGTGACAGCTACTACGTCAACCGCTACGTTGGCGCCAAACGGATTATGAGTACAGATGCTTACAAGACTGTAGCTACTGATTCCGAAGACAATGACGATGTGCAATAATTTGTCCTAAATATAAGCGCTTTTCCAGGATTTTTGCCGAAATCTTGGAGGAGGGCTTATTTTTTTGTCTATAAAATTACTTACCCCGCTCTATATTTGTAAAACATCAATTCGGCCCTTTCCTAAAATATTTTTTGGCGTTTGTCAAGTTCCGGTCTATCTGCAAGGTTTTTGCGTCGTATCCTGCTCATTTTGTATATAATATTTATAGAATGAAGTAATGTTCCCTTGAAAGGTGGCCTCCGCTTATGATAAGTTCTCCGGTATCTTTTTATGTTGTTGCTATGGAGTCGCGGCATGGCGCTGAGATCTGTGAGTGGAACTATAGGCCCCCGTATAATATTTACGGCTGGATGCCCTGGGAGCAGATGCAGGCGCTCGGTGTTGAATTCGGTGATCCGCAGCTGCGCAGCGAACAATACGTTTCCATCGTGAACGGACAGGGAATCCTATGCGGCTTCGCCCAGCTGTTCCCTATGGAGGGTGTAGTCCGGCTCGGAATCGGCATGCGGCCCGATCTGTGCGGTCATGGCATGGGACATCTCTTCATGAAGGCCATCGTTCAGGCGGCTCTGTTGCGTTATCCGGAACGGGAGATCGATTTGGAGGTACTGACCTGGAATCAGCGGGCCATCCGTGCTTACCAGAAATGCGGATTTACCATAACGGATACTTATGAACGAAGAACTCCATCTGGCGATAAACCATTTTATTGTATGGTCTATGAGAAATAGCATTCCACTTCTGTATGTATGCAAATTTCCCAGGAGTTTCGTTCATTTTTTTGACACAAATACTATGATAACGCTTCACCATCCGGTATAATGAAGGAAGCAGCTTACATGAAGGGACGGATGCAGATGCAGAAATGGATCATGAGCGGTTTGTTTTTTGCCGCCTGTGCCTTTGCCGTGGTCTTAATGTTTACCCTGCCCGGCAAAGCCGAGGTGGCTGAAGAGAACAAGCCTACAATGCCTGAGGTTGTGCTGGACGCAGCCAGCGCGGAGGCCCTGGTAAAAGCCAACTGCATCACCTGCCACGGGGATCAGCTTCAGGGCGGTGTAGGGCCGAACCTGCAGCAGGAGGGCGCTCAGCATGACGCGGCGCAGATTTACAGCATTGTGACCAAGGGACGCGGGCAGATGCCTTCTTTCAAAGACAAACTAGCCCCTGAGGAAATTGCGAATGTCGCTTTATGGCTGGCCGAGAAGAAATAATAACATGCCCAAAGCAAAATGCCCGCTGCAAAAGATACCTGGTATCCTTGCACGGGCATTTTTATGGATCAGGCAGTACTGTCATTTCCATAAGGATCCTGTCCTCTAACGGTTTTTCTCAAAAGCCTCGTTAATTTCATTGGCCTGGCGGATATCCAGCTTCTGCACATCTGCAGGCAGACGCACGATAACGGTCTTGTAATCAATGGTGATATGCGGGTGATGGTCGAACGCTTCCGAGATCGCAGCAACCTCATCTACAAAGGCAATTCCCTTCATATATTCATTGAACATATATTTGCGTACCATAATATCCTCTTCCAATTTCCAGCCTTCCAGCTTGCCGATCTGCTCCCGCAGTTCTTCCTCTGTAAATGGCAATTTGTTTCCTCCCTTGCTTAATTAGCTACATCACAGCAGTCCTGTCTTTTAAATAAAACATCCCTCAGCTTCTTAAAGTCCAAGGGATGTGCCGGGCCAAAGATTTTTTTCGATTAAATGTATTCTTAAATCCCGGCCAATAGTACTTCTTATCCCAATTTTAACATGGGCAGATGCCTGGGGACAAACTCCGCTCCGCGGCTGCCTCCAGGCTACACCAGAACGACCGACGCCAAATCCTCGTCGCCGAGCAGAATATTGATCCGGTGCGTTTCTTTATCGTACATTACAACACCGCTTCCGACCTTAATCACCGGCTCATTGCCCAGTGCGTAGAACAGATCCTCCGCAAGCGCCTCCCATACCTCCAGCTTCGACTCCTCCGGCAGGTTCTCCCACTCCTCTGGCTCCATTTCGAAAAAAATATACCCGTCGGAAATCCGTCCGACTGCGCTTGTCAGCTCAACCAGAATTTCACTGTAATCTCTGCCATGCTTTACTCCCACGTCAATCACTCCGTTTTCTTCGCTGATGAATAATTACTTACCTTATCCATTATAGCCGAAAAAATCACTTCACAAAAAAGGGAATGCTGTCGATAAATAAGAATATACGTGATTTGGTTACGTGCAGAGTGTCCTCCCGCGGTTCAAGGATGATAAACGCGGTATAGTCGGATCACTTCTTAATTCTCATGGACGAGGTGCATAAATGGAAATTTCAACAATACTAGGACTGGTTTTTGGTCTGATCGCAGTAGTCTGGGGGATGGTACTCAAGCATGCTCCGCTTGAAAGCTTGAACAATCCCGCCGCCTATGTAATTATCTTTCTTGGTACGGCCGCCTCAATCTTCATGGCCTTTCCTATGTCGGAAGTCAAGAATTTCCCTAAGCTGCTAAAGATCCTATTTGTGAAGAAAAAGATGGTCGGCAAGCCCGAACTGATTACAATGTTCATGGAATGGGCATCGATCACCCGCCGTGAAGGTCTGCTTGCGCTGGAATCCAATGTTGATGAAATTGAAGATAATTTCCTAAGAAACGGTATGCGGATGATTATCGACGGCAATGACCAGGAATTTGTCCGCGATGTATTAATGGAAGATATTCACGCTACAGAAGATAGACATAAAGCCGGCGCCTTAATCTTCTCCCAAGCCGGGATGTACGCCCCTACACTGGGGGTGCTCGGGGCTGTTATCGGGCTGATTGCCGCCTTGGGGGATATGAGCAACATGGACGTCCTGGCCCACGCGATTGCCGGAGCCTTCATTGCTACTCTCCTGGGGATATTCACCGGTTACGTAATGTGGCATCCTATGGCCAACAAGTTAAAGCGAATTTCCAAACGCGAGATTGAAGTCCGCCTGATGATGGTAGAAGGTTTACTGTCCATTCAGTCCGGGGTCTCCACCATTGCTATCAATCAGAAGCTTTCCGTCTTCCTTACTCCGTCCGAACGGGCCAAGCTAAGTGAGAAGGAGGGCGCCTCCAATGAGCAAAAAGACTAGGCATGAGGAGCACGAAGAGCATGCCGATGAATCCTGGCTGCTGCCCTATTCCGATCTGATGACCCTACTGGTTGCTCTATTCCTGGTTATGTATGCTATGAGTGCTACGGACGCCCAGAAGTTTGAGCAAATGGCCCAAGCATTCAATTCAGCGCTTAGCGGCGGTGGCGGCGTACTGGAATTCCGCTCGGATTCACCTACGAGTACTCAATTAGACCAAGGTTCAAAAGATAAACTGAATAATGTTATAGATAAAAATACAGGCACCTCCGAGATCTCCAAACTTCGTGCCAAAGAACAGGAGGATCTGGAGAAGCTGAAGGAGCAATTCGATCAGTACATCAAGAATAACGGAATGACTGATCTGCTCAGTACGAAGCTGAATCAGTCCCAATTAATGATTACGATCAGCGACAACGCCTTATTTGCTTCGGGACAGGCTATAGTCAAAGATGACTCCCGCCAGCTGGCCAAGTCGATCTCGACGATGCTGCAGCAGTTTCCCGATTATGATATATTAGTGCAGGGACATACGGATAATATTCCTATCTCCAATAGCAGCTACTCCTCCAACTGGGATCTTAGTGTGGCCCGCGCCCTTCAATTCATGAAAATTCTGTTGCTTAACCCCAATCTGGACCCGGTCAAGTTCAGTCCGATCGGATACGGGGAATATCATCCCATCGCTGAGAATACGACTGCCGCCGGACGGGCCAAGAACCGTCGTGTAGAAGTTTCCGTTCTCCGCAAATACAAAGATGCAACAACAGAAACAACTGATGTTGCCGCTCCCGGTAAATAATGCGAACATTCATAGTACATCAAGCACAAAGAGCTGTTCCAAAGGCCATCATCAGCCTTCCGGAACAGCTCTTTATTTACTCACTTGATACGTTGCTCCTTATTGCAGCTCATAGTTCAGCATCGCCCCAAGCTCCTGCTTCTCCTGCGGTGACAGATCACGCCATTCCCCGGTCTGCAGGGCGCCCAGCCGGATGTTCATTACCCGGATGCGCTGCAGACGCCGCACTTCATAGCCAAACGCGCTGCACATGCGGCGGATCTGCCGGTTCTTGCCCTCGGTAAGAATAATCCGGAATACCCGCTCGCTGATCCGCGTTACCTCACAAGGTAGCGTTCTGCTGCCCAGAATCTTCACCCCGGTGGCCATACCTGTAAGGAAAGATTGCGTGACTGGCCTGTCCACGGTAACTACGTACTCCTTCTCATGTCTGCCTTCAGCACGCAATATTTTGTTCACAATATCCCCGTCATTCGTCAGCAGAATTAATCCCTCAGAATCCTTGTCGAGCCGGCCGATAGGGAAAATACGCTCTTCATGTCCAATGAAATCTACAATATTGCCCTGAATATGGCCTTCTGTTGTAGAAGTGATGCCTACCGGCTTATTAAGTGCGATGTAAACGATCCTGCTGCCTGTTTCCAGGCGTTTGCCGTCGATCAGCACCGTATCTCCGGCTTCTGCCTGACTGCCCAGCAGAGCGGTCTCACCGTTGATGGTGACTCTTCCCCCTTCCACCAGCTTGTCTGCTTCACGGCGCGAACAGTACCCTGTCTCACTGATGAACTTATTAATTCTCATATCTGTCATTCACTCCGTTCTATATACATGCCTGACGGAAGGTTATTCTCCCCGGCTTCAGGCAGCTTAATGGTCACCTGCGCCCCCCGTCCATACTCACTGCGGATCTCAAGACTGCCCTTATGGGCTTGTATAATACGCTGACTGACCATGAGTCCAAGCCCGGTCCCTGACTCTTTATTCGTGAAGAACGGCTCGCCCAGCTTAGGAAGCATATCCTCCGGAACCCCTCCGCCTTCATCAGAAACAATAATAACCACAGAATTATTCTGCTGCTGCTCCTCCAGGGTAATCGTCCCTCCGTCAGGCATAGCCTCAATCGCATTTTTGATTACATTAATGAATACCTGCTTCAGCTGATTCTCCTCACAGTGCACCATAGCCGGCATATCCGAGAAATACGTTACAAACTCTATGCCAAAAAGATGGGCTTGGCTATCCAGCAGAGAGATCACATCGCCGACAATATGCCGCAAATCCCTCAACTGAAAATGAACGGCCTGCGGCTTGGCCAGGATCAGGAACTCACTTACAATCAGATTGATCCGGTCCAGCTCCGAGAGCATAAGATCAATATGCAGCGGGACCAGAACCTTCTTCTCCTGCTGCAGCTGCAGGAACCCTCTCAAGGTGGTCAAGGGATTGCGGATCTCATGGGCAACTCCTGCTGCCAGCTGGCCGACCGTAGTCAGCTTCTCAGAGCGTCTGAGCAGCTCTTCAATCCGGTTGCGCTCAGTCATATCACGGGATACATGTACAAAAGACTGCGGCTGCCCTTCCTCATCCCGGATCACCGAGGTGCTCACACTGACTTCTACGATAGAACCGTCACGTTTCAGACGTACGGTCTCTACCGGTGGCAGAGACATTCCGTTCTTGAGTTGCCGCAAACGGACATCTTCCTGCTCCTGTACTGTAGCCGGCACCAGATATGGCGTCTTGACCAGCGCTTCCGCAGCACTCCATCCATAGAGCTCTTCAAAGGCTCTGTTCGTGCTGATAATCCGTCCATCCATATCCACCGTATGAATCGCATCGGAGGTGCCGTTAATCACCGATTCGAGATGCTCTTTAACCGCCCTATTCTCTTCCAGTGTCTGTCCCAGCCGGTCCGTATGCTGCAGCAAGTGGGAGGTCATCGCGTTGATCCGATGGGCCAGCTGTCCGAGTTCATCCCGGCTCTCTACATTTAATGGAGGCTCAAATTTGCCCTTGGCCACATCATTCACCTTAGCCAGTATATCCTGAATCGGCCGCGTGACGAAGCCGGCCATAATATAACTGGCCAGGAAAAAGATAATAAGCAGCAGCACGGACGTGGTGATATTATTGAACAGCTGCTCTTTAATTACGGATGAGATCAGCGAGTAATCCATAACCACAGTAATTACATAATCGTCGGCTCCCGGCTGTTTGATTGGAATGAAGCTCTTGAGCACTCTTTTGCCCAGAACCTCCGTATCCAGCGTTACCGGCTCACCCCCGTTGATCGCTTCCCGTATTGCAGCTTTATCCTGTGCAACGTTGCCGTACGTATACGTACCGTAATGAATAGGACGGTTGCGCAGCTTCACATTGATCGGGTCACTGCCATCGGGCAGCATGCTGGGCGATCCGAACGTTTTGGGATTAAAGCCTGTGATCTCCAGGATGCCGGGGTTCACAGCTTTGGAGTCCTGAATAATTTCGTCAGGTCCCATAATCTTGACGTAATCGCTTACGGCAGTACTGCGGATATAAGGATCTATGATATAGTTGCTGGTGCCATCATAATAGTAACCCCATTTATCAATGTACTCGGGATTTGAGGTTGAATATTCGAAAGGGCCGGACCAGAAATTATCCATCGTCTGCCCCTGGTCAACGGATACCCGCTGGCCTGCAAACAACTCCAAAAAAGCCACATACCAGTATCCCATGCCTTTGGTCGAGAGTCCGATCTCTGTGGGATCTGATGACTTGGCTACAACAATATCATTATCAGTCTTGACCAGAAGCGAGATATTAGACACGCCCAGCTTGATGGCCAAGGCCTGCAGCTCCCTATTGTCCACATTCTTGATATCCGGATCAAGCTCAAGCGAAGCCAGAATAGAGGTCATCCTCAGGTTCTGGGCAATTTTATGCTGCACATAGTTGGAACTATAACTGCTCTGCTCAACCGAAACAGCGATCTGCATGGCAGTTATCTTCATATTACTCAGACTTTCATTACGCAGATTATTCCGGACGGCATATAGATTAAGTGTAAGATTCAGCGTCAGGATTAAGAGTACCGAGCCGAAAATAATAGCCGATAATTTCGTTTTTATAGACAAGCGTATTGTTCACCTCTTACCGCTGGTAAATCCTAGCGGAGCATTCATAATTATCATACCTTTTGCCTCTCCATTTGAAAAGACATTTCAAACAGGGATAACCTGGGGAACATATTGAATTCTTCAGACACTTTCTCTACAATAAGTAGGAAACCATCCACAGGTTATGCACATATAAACATTTTGCTAAATCGCGATGTGTACAATTTTGTGCATAAGTCGGGCTTTATCCACAGAGTTGTCCACAATTTGTTAAGAACGAATATTTGTTCGTTGTACAAGGGGCTATTTTAGAAGGGAAGATGAACTTGAATACACGACTTGAAGAGTTGCCGCCTGACGAGCGGGCAATTCATGAATATTGGATGAACGAGGCAATAGGCGAAGCCCGCAAAGCAGAAGCACTGGGTGAAGTGCCGATCGGGGCAGTGGTTGTCCGTGAAGGTAAAATTATCGGGCGCGGCTACAATCTGCGTGAGACCACGCTCGATTCCACTGCCCATGCGGAGATGGTTGCCATCCGTGAAGCGAGTACGGCCCTTAATTCCTGGCGTCTGCTCGACTGCCAGCTCTACGTGACCCTGGAGCCCTGTCCCATGTGTGCAGGAGCCATGGTGCAGGCCAGAGTCCCGCTCACCGTGTATGGTACTCCTGATCCCAAGGCCGGCTGTGCAGGGACTCTGATGAACCTGCTGGAGGAATCGCGTTTTAACCACCGTACAGAGGTCATCCAGGGTGTGCTGCAGGAAGAATGCGCAGAGCTGCTGACTTCGTTCTTCCGCCGGCTGCGGCAAAGACCTGCCAAGCTCTAATGAAACGGATCAGATATATCATTCTATTGTGACCAGGAGGGCGATCCATGTCTTTTAAGCTGTACAATACCCCGAAGGGAATCTTTATCTCTTTATTGAAGCTCACGGATGCCGAAGCACTGCTTAACCTCCGTCACCGCAACCGCAAGGAGCACCAGCAGTTCGAACCCCTCCGTGACAATGACTACTTCACCCTGGAGAGCCAGCGGCAGCTGATTAACCAGCGCATCCTGGACGCCCGGCAGGATAGTGCTTATATGTTCGGCATCTATCTGCTCAGCGGCGAGCTGATTGGCCAGATTACCATTTCTAATGTGGTACGGGGTGTCGGACAATTTGCCGATATCGGATATTTTATTGATTATGAAATGCAGGGTAAAGGGTATACCAGCGCAGCGGTGCATCTGATCTTGGGCTATGCCTTCCGTTCCCTCGGCCTTCACAGGCTGCAGGCGGCCATCCTGCCTCATAATGACGGCTCCCGCAGAGTACTGGAGAAGAACGGATTTCAGGCTGAAGGGCTTGCCCGCCGCTTCATCAAAATCAACGGAGAATGGCAGGACCACCGCACTTACGCCATTCTGGCTGAAGATTTTCTTCCACAGGAGCAATAGCCTGATCTGCCGGAGCCGCCGGCAAGCAGCACAAAAATCCCGTATGAGCGGAGGTTCGCTTATACGGGATTTCTGTGTTGCTGCAGTATTTATTAATAAGTGCCTGTGGCTCCGAACTGCTGCTGCAGCTCTTCCAGGGTAATCACATCTTCGCCTTGCGGAATTCCGATCTGGAAGGTTTGTTTCTCATTGATCTTGCTGTATTGATTGCTAGCGGTCATAGATAGAGCGACATTCTCACCTTGTTCAGGATCATTCACTTTGATATCCATTAGCATATCCTGATACACCGGGAAGTTATCGTCATTGATCGCCGTGTTAAGATGGAACTGGTTAATCGTGAGATGCGTATTCAGCTCAGCCAGATCCTTATCGAATTCAGCACGTGCTTCACTGGACTGCAGCTCTTCCTTCGCTTTAGCCAAGTCGGCAGCATCGATCTTCAGCAGTTCCTTGTATTCATCCTTGCCGAGAATATCGATGATCTTAGGCAGCGCATTGTTCACCAGGATGGTGAGCGCCTCTTTGACATTATCATTCGTTACCTGGAACTGGACAACCTGTTTGGCTTCAACCCCTTCAGGCAGGCCGGCTTCCTTAGGTTTGATTTCGTTAAAGTACTTCTCTTCGTCATACTCACCCAGTAATGTGTTCATCACTTCATTAGACAGCTTCTGCACTTTCTGCGTGTCCATAGCCGAAGGGTTGAATTCAGCCCCCTCCTGCTCGGCCAGTTCCTTCAGATCCACTTCAACAAATTTACCTACGATTGTCTCGGGAAGCGGCAGGAACGGAATGGACGGCACTTTGACATACAGCTTCTCTGCTGTCATTACCATCGGAACCGTGAAGGACATCGCCATATCCCCCTTCAGATTCAGAACCATTGTAAGCTCTGTCTGCATCGGCTCTGCCTGGTAGACTCCATCAACTGTAAGCTCAGCATTCTTAAGCATGCTGAGAATCTGACCCGTTGTAGCATCAGCTTCGCTTGTACCTGTGTCGATCGTCAGGTCATTAACGGTAAGCTTCGTCTTCATTTCATACGATGTCATCGCCGCAACTTTATTTGCAGCAGCGGACAATGCCTCTTTCGGAGCCTCTTTCTTTGCACACCCCGGCAGAATTACTGCGGCGGTGAGCAGCAATGCGGCAGCGGATAACCCCCATTTTTTATTCATTATTGTTCTCCTCTCCCATGTGAAAAATTCTTTCCCCTCCCTAATGATAAACCATTTGGCAAATATGAGAAACATTTCTCTCCATTTTCATCTCCGGCTAGGGTCAGCCCTGAGGATTATTATGGTCAACGTGGTTAGCCTGTTTTACCTTTTTTGAACCGGACAACGGCTCAGGACCTGATGAATGATGTTCCTTGCGCGGTCCCTGATTATCCTGCTGTACACCGGGTACCGGCATGCTTTTTGGTTTGCTCACTTTGTTCACCTCCTATGGATTGGTTAAGCCCTGAAGCGCCTGCGCGCATTCATGAATCTGCCTTGTATACTGCTGCGCCAAAAGCTGTACGGCATCCGTACGTTCGTCCGCCACGCGCCCATCCTGCTCGGCATCGAGCAGATCCACAGCAACCTCGCGGCTATCCACATAGGTGCAGCGGAAATCGAGGGAATACCCTTGACGCCCGGATGCATTGAAATGAATAAGCAGACTGTTCTGGTCCGCCGCATCCCCCTGCACACTGAAGCTGTCCCCATCCTCCATCAGTGCAGGCAGGCGCTCCTGCCAGGCAGACACCAGATTCTGCTGATCTACTTGTAATTGTCGGTCCATCTTTATGATCATCCTCCTTCTCTAATACATTGCCGAGAAAGAGAGCTTTTTATTCTCTTTGGAACAGGTTCCATCCAAAAGAATCCTCTGAGTACAACAAAAAACCGTCCCCCATAAGGAGAACGGCTTCTATCTGCAAATCTTTGAGTGTAAAGGAATGGCGGAGAGGATGGGATTCGAACCCATGTGGGCTTGCACCCTAACGGTTTTCAAGACCGCCCCGTTATGACCGCTTCGGTACCTCTCCAATGCATCTAAATTTCACATGCATTAGGAATTATAACACACCCAACAAATAATATGCAACTATAATTATTGAGCAGTTTGTGCGCTTATGGATTTCACGTTACGCATATACGGCTGCAGGCATTCCGGAATCAGAACACTGCCGTCTTCCTGCTGGTAATTCTCCAGAATAGCCGCTACCGTACGGCCTACGGCCAGCGCAGAACCATTCAGCGTATGCACGAATTCCGGCTTGGACTTGGGCTCTTTGCGGAAGCGGATATTGGCCCGGCGGGCCTGGAAATCCTCGGTGTTGGAGCAGGAGGAAATTTCGCGGTACATTCCGCTCTCCGGCAGCCACACCTCCAGGTCATACGTCTTCGCCGATGTGAAGCCCATATCTGCCGTACACAGCAGCAGGACGCGGTAAGGCAGTCCCAGGAGCTGTAGGACGCGTTCAGCATCGGCTGTCATCTTCTCCAGCTCCTCATAGGAGGTCTCCGGACTGGCAAGCTTCACAAGCTCCACCTTATTGAACTGATGCTGGCGGATCAGACCGCGGGTATCACGCCCCGCAGATCCGGCCTCCGAACGGAAGCAAGAGCTGTAGGCTACATGGTACTTCGGCAGATCACCAGCCGTCAGAATCTCTTCACGGTAGTAGTTCGTTACAGGCACTTCTGCTGTAGGGATCAGATAATATTCTGTATCACGCAGCTTGAACAAATCCTCTTCGAACTTCGGCAGCTGTCCTGTTCCATACAGGCTGTCCTTGTTGACAATGTACGGCGGCAGCATCTCTTCATAGTTATGCTCTCCGCTGTGCAGATCCATCATGAAGTTGATTAACGCGCGCTCCAGTCTTGCTCCCAGCCCTTTGTAGAAGGCGAACCGGGAACCCGTAACCTTGGCTGCCGCTTCAAAATCAATGATATCCAGCTGCTGCGCCAGCTCCCAGTGTGATTTCGGAGTGAATCCGAACTCTCTAGGCTCCGACCAGCGGCGTACTTCAACATTGTCCTCCTCGGACTTACCAACCGGCACCGATTCATGCGGGATGTTCGGAATGCTCATGGTTAATTCATCAATCTTAGCTTCGAGCTCTCGTACTTCATCGTCCAGCTCTTTGATCCGGTCGGACACCGTACGCATTTCTGCAATCAAATCATCCGCCGGTTCTCCATTTTTCTTCTTCTTGGCTACATCTCCGGATACGGTGTTCCGGCGGTTCTTAAGTCCCTCTGTTTCCTGAAGCAGCTCACGGCGGCGCAGATCAAGCTGCGGGAAGCTGGCAATCAAATCGAGCGACTTTCCTCTTTTAGTAAGGGCCTCTTCTACTCTGGCATAATCACTACGCAACACTTTAACATCTAACACAAAGTTTCCCTCCTGAAAACAGCCCAAACTCTTTCAAAATGCTGATTTGTTTACAGCTTTGAAAGAGTCAGGATGTTTTATATGCAGTTCTATTGATTGGCTGCGATACTGTCCTCTACCATGTCGGCAAAATATTGATGCAGCCTGTAATCATCAGTCAGTTCCGGGTGAAAAGAGGATACCAGCAGGTTGCCCTGACGTGCAGTTACAATCTCATCCTTATAGATGGTAAGCACATCGACATCCGGACCCACCTCGTTAATGAGCGGAGCACGGATAAATACCGCACGTACCGGCTCAGCAATCCCTTTAACCTCCAGATCACATTCAAAGCTTTCCCGCTGGCGGCCAAAGGCATTCCGGGAAACGGTAATATCCATCAGCTCCAGATGGCCGGGTTCGCCTCCGGCAATGTGCTTGGCCAGGACAATCATACCGGCGCATGTGCCAAAAATCGGCTTGCCTTGACCCGCAAACTCACGTATAGCTTCTATAAAGCCATATTTGCGCATCAGTTTGCCGATGGTCGTGCTCTCGCCGCCGGGAATAATTAGACCCTCTACCTCTTCCAACTGCTCTACACGCTTGATAGGCAGACCCTGCGCACCCGTCTTCTCAATACTGACGATATGCTCTGTTACAGCGCCCTGAAGCGCCAACACTCCTATTCTCATCCGGAAGCCTTCTCTCTATTAACGGCCGCGTTCCGACATACGTTCAGCCGGAGTCAAAGTGGCAATATCAATCCCCTTCATCGGGGCGCCAAGGTTCTTCGACACTTCAGCAATCAGCTTGTAGTCTGTAAAGTGGGTGGTCGCTTCTACAATGGCACGCGCGAATTTCTCAGGGTTGTCCGACTTGAAGATCCCCGAGCCGACGAACACGCCGTCAGCACCAAGATGCATCATGAGCGCAGCATCGGCAGGTGTAGCTACACCGCCGGCCGCGAAATTAACGACAGGCAGCTTACCAAGCTGGTGAACCTCCAGCAGCAGCTCATAAGGAACAGCCAGTGTCTTAGCTTCATTATAAAGCTCATCAAGCGAGAGGTTAGTCACTTTGCGGATTTGACTGTTTATGTAGCGCATGTGGCGGACGGCTTCAACGATATTGCCGGTTCCCGGCTCACCCTTAGTACGGATCATCGAAGCTCCTTCGTTAATCCGGCGCAGGGCTTCCCCAAGGTCCTTGGCTCCGCATACAAAAGGAACGGTGAATTCACGTTTATTGATATGGAACACTTCATCAGCCGGCGTGAGCACTTCGCTCTCATCCAGATAGTCAACACCGAGGGATTCAAGAACCTTGGCTTCTACATAATGGCCAATACGGGCTTTAGCCATAACAGGAATGCTCACTACCTTGATAACCTCTTCTACAATAGTAGGATCGGCCATACGTGCTACACCACCCGCTGCGCGGATATCGGAAGGTACACGTTCCAGAGCCATAACGGCTACTGCGCCCGCTGCCTCAGCAATTTTTGCCTGCTCTGCATTCATGACGTCCATAATGACGCCACCTTTTTGCATTTCTGCCATGCCTCTTTTAACTCGCGATGTTCCTGTTTCCATGTCTAAGCCTCCCGAATGATCTATCCTAATCTAACTTGTAATTTTACCGCAAGGCGGTGATATATACAACCTATTTACTGGGATTTTGTTGTATTGCTGGCATTAGGCTGCCTTGCAGTTAGAACAAGTTCTTAATTCCTGTAAACAGGTCGCCAAAAAACTCTCCGATTGCTCTCATCAGCAATTTGAACCAGCCAGCCTTCTCTGCTTCCTCAGCAGTAATCAGGTTAACCGTCTTCTCCTGAACCTGAGACATTCCTTCGATCTGGTAGCTATAAGTGACCTTACCTACTTTACTGGCTCCGGCAATCGGCGCGATCAAAGTTGCGGGGTCGTTCGTCACCACTGTAGTTTTGATCTGTGGAGAAACCGTACCCTTTGGTACCATGAACGTAACTCCAGCGTCGGTAACAACGGATACTTCCTTGTTCTTCCCTTTCAGTACAGGCACTGTTTCAGTTCCGGCAATGACTGCCTTAGGCGCTACAACCTGCTTAATCTCGAAGTTATTGAAGCCGAAATCAAGCACCTTCTTCGTTTCCGTGAAACGGTGTGCTTCTGAGTTGGCCCCCATGACTACGCTGATCAGACGCATGCCATCACGAACGGCCGTACCAGTGAAACAGTTGCCGGCATTGGTGGTATGTCCAGTCTTCAATCCGTCGAGACCCGGATAGGCATAGGCCTTGAAATTAGCAATATCTTTGTTGGCTTCCAGCATCCAGTTATAGTTAATCATCGGTTTCGCGTCACGTTCACGGAACTTGTAGGACTGAATTGTCGTGAACTCGGTGAAATCCGGATGGTCCGTTACAATAAACTTAGCGAGCAGGGCAGCATCCATAGCGGACATTAACGTTTCGCCTTCAGCCTCCGGACGGAATTTCTCCGGCATATCAGCGCGGTCAAGCCCTGTGGAGTTAATGAAGTGGGCGGTCTTCATCCCCATCTTCTTAGCGGTTTCGTTCATTAGGGTTACGAATTCCTGCTCAGAACCCGACACCAGTTCAGCCAAAGCTACCGTGGCATCATTGGCTGACCCGACGGCCATGGCTATGTAGAGTTCTTTGACGGTATGTTCATCGCCCTCGGCTAAGAAAATACGTGACCCGATCTGCTTCGACGCATTCTCCTGTACAACAACTTTCTCATCCCAGGATATCTGTCCGTTCTTCACCGCATCAGACACGAGATATTCTGTCATCATCTTCGTCATACTTGCCGGTGGCAATGGCTCGTCCGCATTCAAAGATAAGAGGATCTCTCCTGTGGTCGGCTCTATTAATACTGCAGACTTCAGATTAAGTCCGAGTGACTCCACGCTTGGAATCTTGGTTACTGCCGTTTTGGCAGGTGTTGCCGCTGTCGATGGAGCCGCAGCCTCTGTTGCAGCCGGTGTGCTTACCGCCTCTGCCATGGCAGACGCTGCCGGGAATGCTAGCATATTTAAAAGCAGACCTACTGTCGCTGTCTTCATCACAAGTTGCTTACTACTTAGTTTCCGCTTGTACTTCAATGATTACTACTCTCCTTTAATCCTCAGATCAGTGCTTGTTCTATTCTAACACAGGGGTATCTGCAAAAAAAGACAGACAGGACGAATTTAGTCCTGCCTGTCCGCAAAAATATGCGATTCTTCCCGGTTTACAGGGAATAGTTCGGCGCTTCTTTGGTAATCTGCACATCATGCGGGTGACTCTCACGAAGACCCGCGCCAGTGATACGGATAAATGAGGTATCATTGCGCAGTTCCTCTAATGTCTTCGTACCACAGTAACCCATACCTGAGCGCAATCCGCCGATCAGTTGATGAACGGTATCGGACAACGGCCCTTTAAAAGCAACCCGCCCCTCGATGCCTTCAGGAACGAGCTTCTTATCATCATCCTGGAAGTAACGGTCTTTACTGCCCTGCTTCATGGCGCTCATGCTGCCCATTCCGCGGTATACCTTGTATTTACGTCCCTGATAAATTTCCGACTCCCCAGGACTCTCTTCCGTACCGGCGAACAAGCTGCCCATCATCACTGCAGCAGCTCCGGCAGCAATTGCCTTAGTAATCTCTCCGGAGTACTTAATTCCCCCGTCAGCAATAACTGGAATCCCGTATTCGCGGGCAACCGTTGCACAATCATAGATTGCTGTAACCTGTGGAACGCCGATACCTGCAATTACACGGGTTGTACAAATCGACCCGGGTCCAATACCGACCTTGACCACGGATGCTCCGGCTTCAATCAATTCCCGGGTAGCTTCACCTGTAGCTACATTACCAGCCACAATAGTAAGATCAGGATACAATTCGCGCAGCTGGCGGACCGCGTCGATAATATTAATATGGTGTCCGTGTGCCGAATCCACTGTGATAAGGTCAACACCGGCTTTTACCAATGCCTCTGTGCGTTCTAATGTATCCTTAGAAATACCGATTGCAGCTCCAACAAGCAGACGGCCTTGAGCATCCTTGGCCCCGTTAGGGAACTGGATAGCTTTCTCTATATCTTTAATAGTAATGAGACCTTTAAGAATATTGTGCTCATCCACCAGCGGCAGCTTCTCAATCTTGTGACGTTGAAGGATGCCTTTCGCTTCCTGAAGCGTTGTACCTACAGCAGCGGTAACCAGATTCTCATGAGTCATAACTTCTTTGATCTGAATATTGAAATCGTGGATAAAACGCAAATCACGGTTAGTCAGAATACCAACAAGCTTACCGCCTTCATCTACGATAGGTACACCTGAAATGCGGTATTTCCCCATCAGAACTTCAGCATCGGATACCCAGTGGTCTGGCGTAAGTGAGAATGGATTGGTAATAACGCCGCTCTCGGAGCGCTTCACACGGTCCACCTCTTCCGCCTGCTGCTCCACGGACATATTCTTATGAATGATGCCGATCCCGCCCTCACGGGCAATAGCAATCGCCATAGCTGCTTCCGTGACTGTATCCATACCTGCACTCATCAAAGGGATGTTCAGCTTCACATTCTTGCTAAGTACAGTGGTTAAATCCACTTCCTTAGGCAGTACCTCGGATTTACGCGGAACCAGCAGCACATCATCAAAAGTGAATCCTTCTTTACCAAACTTATCTTCCCACACCTGGGTCATTCCTCCTCGAAATATTCTTTTCTCCACCTGCCTGCTAACTTATGAATAAAAAAACTCCTGCTTCAAGTCCATACCCGATAGACAGCGGTAAAGGCTTGGGAGTTATACATAATAGTGTCTTCAGTTAAGGTTTGAGATGCTTGTCCAAAAATATATTAGAGCTATCTTAGCAAAGGGCTTTTGGCCTGTCAAGAATATTACATCTTCTGATAAGGTATTAAGAAATCTTGCTCCGGGTAAGCGAATTCTTGGACTAAAGTCCGTGTACAGTGGACAGATTATATAATCATCCATAATTTAACACCGTAACGTCTATGCATTTTCCATGTATAAAAGTATACAAAAAAACCATTGTCGATTGCTCAACAATGGCTCATGTGCTTGGCGGCGTCCTACTCTCCCAGGACCCTTCGGTCCAAGTACCATCGGCGCTGGAGGGCTTAACGGTCGTGTTCGGGATGGGTACGCGTGGAACCCCTCCGCTATCGCCACCAAACATGCGTCTGTGAAACAGACGCTGCCGCTTGAAATTCGGTTCATCACGGATGTGTGAATGAATTTCATGGCGTACAGGCTTGATCGCCTGAAAACTGAATCCGAAACGAATCTGCGCTCTAAGAAATTTGGATAAGCCCTCGACCGATTAGTATTGGTCAGCTCCATGCATTGCTGCACTTCCACCTCCAACCTATCTACCTCGTCGTCTTCAAGGGGTCTTACTAGTTGGGAAATCTCATCTTGAGGGGGGCTTCACGCTTAGATGCTTTCAGCGCTTATCCCGTCCGTACGTAGCTACTCAGCCATGCTCCTGGCGGAACAACTGATGCACCAGCGGTACGTCCATCCCGGTCCTCTCGTACTAAGGACAGCTCCTCTCAAATTTCCTGCGCCCACGACAGATAGGGACCGAACTGTCTCACGACGTTCTGAACCCAGCTCGCGTACCGCTTTAATGGGCGAACAGCCCAACCCTTGGGACCTACTTCAGCCCCAGGATGCGATGAGCCGACATCGAGGTGCCAAACCTCCCCGTCGATGTGGACTCTTGGGGGAGATAAGCCTGTTATCCCCAGGGTAGCTTTTATCCGTTGAGCGATGGCCCTTCCATGCGGTACCACCGGATCACTAAGTCCGACTTTCGTCCCTGCTCGACTTGTAGGTCTCGCAGTCAAGCTCCCTTATGCCTTTGCACTCTGCGAATGATTTCCAACCATTCTGAGGGAACCTTTGAACGCCTCCGTTACTCTTTAGGAGGCGACCGCCCCAGTCAAACTGCCCGCCTGACACGGTCCCCGTACCCGCTTAGGGTACTAGGTTAGAACCTAGATACGATCAGGGTGGTATCCCAACGGCGCCTCCGCAGAAGCTTGCGCTCCTGCCTCAACGGCTCCCACCTATCCTGTACAGATCGTACCCAAATTCAATATCAAGCTGCAGTAAAGCTCCATGGGGTCTTTCCGTCTTGTCGCGGGTAACCTGCATCTTCACAGGTATTAAAATTTCACCGGATCTCTCGTTGAGACAGCGCCCAAGTCGTTACGCCATTCGTGCGGGTCAGAATTTACCTGACAAGGAATTTCGCTACCTTAGGACCGTTATAGTTACGGCCGCCGTTTACTGGGGCTTCGGTTCACAGCTTCGGGTTGCCCCTAACCACTCCCCTTAACCTTCCAGCACCGGGCAGGCGTCAGCCCGTATACTTCGCCTTGCGGCTTCGCACAGACCTGTGTTTTTGCTAAACAGTCGCTTGGGCCTTTTCACTGCGGCCCCCTCGGGCTATTCACCCTACCGAGGCACCTCTTCTCCCGAAGTTACGAGGTCATTTTGCCGAGTTCCTTAACGAGAGTTCTTCCGCGCGCCTTAGAATTCTCTTCTCGCCTACCTGTGTCGGTTTGCGGTACGGGCACCTTCTCCTGGCTAGAGGCTTTTCTTGGCAGTGTGAGATCATGACCTTCGCTACTACAATTTTCGCTCCCCATCACAGCCCAGCCTTATTGATGTGCGGATTTGCCTACACATCAGCCTCACTGCTTAGACGGACACATCCATCAGTCCGCGTCACTACCCTCCTGCGTCACCCCATCGCTCATAGCGGATTACGGTGGTACAGTAATTTCAAACTGTTGTCCTTCGACTACGCCTTTCGGCCTCGCCTTAGGTCCCGACTTACCCTGAGCGGACGAGCCTTCCTCAGGAAACCTTGGGCTTTCGGCGGATCAGATTCTCACTGATCTTTTCGTTACTCATACCGGCATTCTCACTTGTATGCTGTCCAGCGCTCCTTACGGTACACCTTCAACCCACATACAACGCTCCCCTACCCCAGATACAAAGTATCTAGCCATAGCTTCGGTGGTGTGTTTAGCCCCGTTACATTTTCGGCGCAGAGTCACTCGACCAGTGAGCTATTACGCACTCTTTCAATGGTGGCTGCTTCTAAGCCAACATCCTGGTTGTCTGTGCAACTCCACATCCTTTCCCACTTAACACACACTTGGGGACCTTAGCTGATGGTCTGGGCTGTTTCCCTTTTGACAATGGATCTTAGCACTCACTGTCTGACTCCCGGCAAGAAGTTAATGGCATTCGGAGTTTGACTGAGCTTGGTAACCCTTGCGGGCCCCGCACCCAATCAGTGCTCTACCTCCACCACTCCATTCACCGAGGCTAGCCCTAAAGCTATTTCGGGGAGAACCAGCTATCTCCGAGTTCGATTGGAATTTCTCCGCTACCCCCACCTCATCCCCGCATTTTTCAACATGCGTGGGTTCGGGCCTCCAGTGCGTGTTACCGCACCTTCACCCTGGACAGGGGTAGATCACACGGTTTCGGGTCTACGTCCACATACTCATTCGCCCTATTCAGACTCGCTTTCGCTGCGGCTCCGTCTTCTCGACTTAACCTTGCATGTTAAACGTAACTCGCCGGTTCATTCTACAAAAGGCACGCCATCACCCAGTAATAGGGCTCTGACTTTTTGTAAGCACACGGTTTCAGGTTCTATTTCACTCCCCTTCCGGGGTGCTTTTCACCTTTCCCTCACGGTACTGTTTCACTATCGGTCGCCAGGTAGTATTTAGCCTTAGCAGATGGTCCTGCTGGATTCATACGGGGTTTCACGTGCCCCGCACTACTCGGGATCCGTCTCGGAGAGAACACAGTTTAGGCTACAGGGCTTTTACCTCTATCGCGGGCCTTTCCAGACCTCTTCACCTACCATATTCCTTTGTAACTCCATGTGAGACGTCCCACAACCCCAAGAGGCAAGCCCCTTGGTTTAGGCTGTTCCGCGTTCGCTCGCCGCTACTGACGGAATCACTATTGTTTTCTCTTCCTCAGGGTACTTAGATGTTTCAGTTCCCCTGGTCTGCCTCTGCGTATCCTATGTATTCAGATACGAGTAACTGCGAATTACCACAGCTGGGTTTCCCCATTCGGACACCCCCGGATCAAAGCTTGCTTACAGCTCCCCGAGGCAGTTTCGTTGTTCGCCACGTCCTTCGTCGGCTCCTGGCGCCTAGGCATCCTCCGTGTGCTCTTATTAGCTTAACCAATCGCTCCGGTATTGGCTCATTCGCTCATCTTGTTTTAAACAGCGCTTCCGGATGAATCCGTCCGCTAGTCTGTTTAAAGCCAAAAGTCGCTCATAATCCAAAACCATCGCTCAGCATGACTAATAACTATTTCAACTTGCTTATACAAGTTTCAGCTAAAAGATGTTCTAAAACGCAAATTCGTTTCGGTATCCAGTTTTCAAGGATCAAGGTAAAGATGAGAGCTTAAACTCTCAAAACTGACCAACGAGTGAGTGTTTGAACCCTAAGGTTCGTTGTGGAAGCTTTAGCTTCCGATTTGAATGTTTCCGTTGCAGGAAACGATTCTCCATAGAAAGGAGGTGATCCAGCCGCACCTTCCGATACGGCTACCTTGTTACGACTTCACCCCAATCATCTACCCCACCTTCGGCGGCTGGCTCCCTTGCGGGTTACCCCACCGACTTCGGGTGTTGTAAACTCTCGTGGTGTGACGGGCGGTGTGTACAAGACCCGGGAACGTATTCACCGCGGCATGCTGATCCGCGATTACTAGCAATTCCGACTTCATGCAGGCGAGTTGCAGCCTGCAATCCGAACTGAGACCGGCTTTGCTGGGATTGGCTCCACCTCGCGGTTTCGCTTCCCGTTGTACCGGCCATTGTAGTACGTGTGTAGCCCAGGTCATAAGGGGCATGATGATTTGACGTCATCCCCACCTTCCTCCGGTTTGTCACCGGCAGTCACTCTAGAGTGCCCAGCCTTACCTGCTGGCAACTAAAGTCAAGGGTTGCGCTCGTTGCGGGACTTAACCCAACATCTCACGACACGAGCTGACGACAACCATGCACCACCTGTCTCCGATGCTCCGAAGAGGGGCACTATCTCTAATGCTTTCATCGGGATGTCAAGACCTGGTAAGGTTCTTCGCGTTGCTTCGAATTAAACCACATACTCCACTGCTTGTGCGGGTCCCCGTCAATTCCTTTGAGTTTCAGTCTTGCGACCGTACTCCCCAGGCGGAGTGCTTACTGTGTTAACTTCGGCACCAAGGGTATCGAAACCCCTAACACCTAGCACTCATCGTTTACGGCGTGGACTACCAGGGTATCTAATCCTGTTTGCTCCCCACGCTTTCGCGCCTCAGCGTCAGTTACAGCCCAGAAAGTCGCCTTCGCCACTGGTGTTCCTCCACATATCTACGCATTTCACCGCTACACGTGGAATTCCACTTTCCTCTTCTGTACTCAAGTCACCCAGTTTCCAGTGCGACCCCAGGTTGAGCCCAAGGTTTAAACACCAGACTTAAATGACCGCCTGCGCGCGCTTTACGCCCAATAATTCCGGACAACGCTTGCCCCCTACGTATTACCGCGGCTGCTGGCACGTAGTTAGCCGGGGCTTTCTTCTCAGGTACCGTCACTCCGGTAGCAGTTACTCTACCGGACGTTCTTCCCTGGCAACAGAGCTTTACGATCCGAAAACCTTCATCACTCACGCGGCATTGCTCCGTCAGGCTTTCGCCCATTGCGGAAGATTCCCTACTGCTGCCTCCCGTAGGAGTCTGGGCCGTGTCTCAGTCCCAGTGTGGCCGTTCACCCTCTCAGGTCGGCTACGCATCGTCGCCTTGGTGAGCCGTTACCCCACCAACTAGCTAATGCGCCGCAGGCCCATCCCCAAGTGGCAGATTGCTCCGCCTTTCATTCTCTCTTCAGGAGAGGAAAGAAATTATCCGGTATTAGCTACCGTTTCCGGTAGTTATCCCAGTCTTGAGGGCAGGTTGCCTACGTGTTACTCACCCGTCCGCCGCTAAATTCATTTGAAAGCAAGCTTTCAAATGAACTCCGCTCGACTTGCATGTATTAGGCATGCCGCCAGCGTTCGTCCTGAGCCAGGATCAAACTCTCCAAATTGGTTTTAGAAAGAGCGATTGCTCATTTTGAAACATCTGACGAGAATTTTCATTCTCTTTTTTGGATCTCGCCGAAGCGATCTCCCACTCACTCGTTGTTCAGTTTTCAAAGATCAAGCTCGTTGTCAGCGACGACTACCGCGTCACCAGCAACTCTTATAATATATCACATCCAACCGATCAATGCAAGCTCTTTTTTTTAACTTCTTTTCGAGCTCGGCGTTGATGTTTCGCGGCCGGAAATAGAATATATCATGTATAGATTCTTTTTGCAAGCATTTATTTCAATTAACCCTTCAACCATTGTTCCAAGGAAACTGCTTGTGCAGCTCCCTTGGATATTATGGTTAAGAATCAGATAATTATTCAGTCTTTGTTGCGCATATGAGGGAACAGTAGTACATCGCGGATAGACGCGGCATTCGTAAGCAGCATGATGAGACGGTCTACGCCGATTCCCAGTCCGCCTGTAGGCGGCATGCCATATTCCAGTGCACGGATGAAATCATCATCCATCTCATGCGCTTCGTCATTCCCCTGCTCTTTCTCGTGAATCTGTGCCTCGAAGCGCTGACGCTGGTCAATCGGGTCGTTCAGCTCACTGAACGCATTCGCATGCTCACGGGCTACAATAAACAGCTCGAAGCGGTCAGTAAAGCGTGGATCCTGATCATTCTTTTTGGCCAGCGGTGATATTTCTACTGGGTGTCCCATTACGAACGTCGGCTGAATCAATGTTTCCTCTACAAACTGCTCGAAGAATGCGTTAAGAATATGTCCGAAGGTCATATGCTTCTCAACCGGTACACGATGCTCCTTAGCCAGAGCCTGTGCCTCTTCATTCGTCATGTGGACCCCGAAGTCTACGCCTGTTACTTCTTTGACAGCGTCCACCATAGTCACACGGCGCCAGCCTGGAGACAAATCTACTTCTTGCCCCTGGTAGTTAATCACCTGGTTGCCAAGAACCTCCTGAGCGATATGAGCGATCATATTCTCTGTCAGCTGCATGATATCCTTGTAGTCGGCATATGCTTCGTACAGCTCAATCATCGTGAATTCCGGATTGTGGCGTGTAGAGATCCCTTCGTTACGGTATACGCGGCCGATTTCATATACTTTTTCCAAACCGCCTACGATCAGACGTTTCAGGTGAAGCTCGATTGCGATACGCATATACAGCTGCATGTCCAGCGTGTTGTGGTGTGTAATAAACGGACGGGCGGCGGCTCCCCCGGCAATCGTATGCAGTGTTGGAGTCTCTACTTCGAGATAGCCCAATGAGTCCAGATAACGGCGCATCGACTGGATAATCCGTGAACGCGCAATAAATGTCTGCTGTACTTCCGGATTAATAATCAGGTCAACGTAACGCTGACGGTAGCGGAGTTCTACATCCTTCAGTCCATGATATTTCTCTGGAAGCGGAAGCAGGGATTTAGACAGCACCTCAAGGTTATGCACTTTAATAGAGGTTTCACCGGTCTTGGTCTTGAACAGGGTACCGCGGATTCCGATAATATCGCCCAGGTCCAGAATGGTGAAAGCTGCGTACTGGGATTCAGAAATGCTGTCCTGGCGGACATAAATCTGAATTTTACCGCTGAGATCCTGGATGTGCGAGAAGCTCGCTTTGCCCATTACCCGCTTAGCCATAATACGTCCTGCTACACTAACCTCAAGTGCCAGCTCGTCCAGTTCCTCATGGGTTAGTCCGTCATACTTGGCCAGAAGATCGCCAGCCGCTGCTGTACGCTCATATTTCTTGCCGAACGGGTCGATTCCCAGCGCGCGGAGCTCGTCCAGCTTACCCCGGCGGATCTGCAGCAACTCACTTAGTTCACTCTCTGTAGTTTCCACGTTGTTGATTTCTTCCGTCATGTTCTTCATCCTCTCTTACTCACGGTATACAAAAGAAGAAACGGCTCCGCCCTCATACCAAGGGGACAGTCCGTTCCAGTACAAAATATAAGCTGTATGTGTTCACCCATATTTTTCGGTTGTTATACGTTGCGCGAAGCCTATAAATTCTTAACTTTTGAAAAAAGCTCCCCTAAGGAAGCTTTCGGATCCATCTTACTTCATTTTGATATCAAGAATTTTATATTGAATGACGCCTGCAGGGACACTTACATCCACAATGGTACCAATCTTCTTACCAATGATGGCTCTGCCAACCGGGCTCTCATTGGAGATTTTATTATTCAGCGGATCGGATTCGGCGGTTCCGACGATTGTATATTCCATAACGTCTCCGTACTCCATATCCTCAACGTTCACTGTAACCCCGATGCTTACTACATCTGTCACAATCTCATCACTATTAATGATACGCGCGTTGCGTAGCATCTTCTCCAAAGTCAGAACACGTCCTTCGATAAAGGCCTGCTCATTCTTCGCGTCTTCATATTCCGAGTTTTCACTGATATCTCCGTAGCCGATGGCCACTTTAATACGTTCCGCTACCTCGCGGCGTTTTACGGATTTGAGGGTCTCCAGTTCTTCTTCCAGACGCTTAAGTCCGTCCGGTGTAAGGATGACTTCTTTATCGCTCATCTCAACCGATTCTCCTGTCGTATACATTTATTGAAAACACCATACTATATGCGAATCCGGAGGGAACAGAACCCTCCTTCTCCATTGCTCCTGCTGTAACGGCGATTTTATACTGTGAAATTATATTGGAACCGCTACAAAATGTCAATGACGCCCCATATAATGTTTAGCGATATTCAATAATGCAGGCAGGGACGGGTCTGACAACGCGGCAAATCAGGGAATTAAACGGCCGAAAGAGCGATATCTGCGCCTTCTTGCACTTCTTCGTCCTTAAGCTGAACGACAAAATCACTCAAAATCCGCACCATCTCGTCACGTTTCGTTTCTTCCATAATAATGTCCTTCACCCGTGCGGCTGACTTAAGGCCCTTCAAATACCAAGCCAGATGCTTGCGCATTTCGCGGACCGCCACCGCCTCACCCTTAAGGGCGATCAGACGGTCCATGTGAAGAATGGCCACCTTGATTTTCTCTTCAGCGTCCGGTTCAGGTATCAGCTCTCCGGTACTCAAGTACTGAATGGTCCGGTACAGCATCCACGGGTTGCCCAGCGCCCCCCGCCCGATCATTACGCCGTCGCAGCCGGTCTGATCCAGCATCGCCCGCGCATCTTCAGGCGTATTCACATCACCATTGCCGATGACCGGAATGGACACAGCTTCTTTGGCCATCCGGATATACTTCCAGTCGGCATGCCCTGTATAGAGCTGCTCGCGGGTGCGGCCATGAACACTGACTGCCTTGCCTCCGGCACGCTCCACTGCACGTGCATTCTCTTCGACAAAGATATGCTCGCTGTCCCAGCCGATGCGCATCTTCACCGTCACAGGTTTATCCACGGCATCCACAACGGCAGATACCATTTCATAAATCTTGTCCGGATTCAGCAGCCAGCGCGCTCCGGCATCACATTTCGTCACCTTCGGCACCGGACAGCCCATATTAATGTCAATGATATCAGCGTTCGTTTCTTGATCCACGATTCTGGCTGCATCAACCAGCGACTCGCGGTCTCCCCCAAAAATCTGCAGACTCAGCGGTTTCTCGCGCTCATCCACAAACAGCATCTCACGGGTACGCGCATTGCCATGCACAATAGCTTTGCCGCTCACCATTTCGGCACAGACTAGACCCGTCCCGAATTCCTTGGCAATCAGACGAAACGCAGGATTACACACGCCGGCCATAGGGGCCAATACCACCTGGTTCTTCATCTCAATATCACCAATCTTCAACATACGAATCACTTCCTTATATTGTGGATCAGCTTGAGGAGCTCACGTAGCCGGGTTGGCTAGTTCATCGACCGTAACTCCCAGGAAATCCGCAATTTTATTTAAAATTTGATCTTCCAAACGTCTATTACCCCGCTCGACCGCACCAAGCACGGCCAAGGATATTCCGACAGAATCCGCCAACTCCTGCTGAGTGTAGCCCTTCAGCTTTCGGAACGCCCTAACCCGCCGTCCCATACGTTTGTTGTCCACAAGCGAATTCCTTCCTTTCCGTCTATGTCTTGAAGCGCTGTTGTAATTAAGCCGCGGAATCCGGAAGACTCTTCATTCTGCGAAACGATATCACTAAGCGGTAAGAGCACAAACGCACGCTCCAGCATCCGGGGATGCGGCAGCGTTAAGTCCGGTGTATCCAGGCTCAACCCCTCTACCCAAAGCAAATCCAAATCCACCGTTCTCGGCCCATAGCGGATATCACGTACACGGCCTAACCGGGTTTCTGTCTCCAGCATCACATGAAGCAGAGCCTCCGGAGCAAGCGTAGTACGCAGAGCCGCAGCCATATTAAGAAACTGGGGCTGATCCAGATAACCCACCGGCTCGGTCTCGTATACCGATGAGGTGCGTAGAACTTCAATCTCTTCATGCCGGTCCAGCTGGTTCAAAGCTTCTCTCAGCGTTCCTTCGCGGTCGCCCAAATTAGCCCCTAAAGCAATATAAGCCTCTGATGCCTCAGAGGTAGAATGTATATTCATGACTCTGTCTCACTTTCTCGTCCGGCGCAGTTCTACGGTCACTCCCTGAAAATGAATATCGAATGGCGGATGCGGTTTCGTCACCTTGACGGTTACTGCATTGATAACAGTATAAGTGTCCAGTACTGCGGATGCAATATATTCTGCCAAAGCCTCAATCAGCTTGAAGGACTTTGTTTCGACAATTTTTTTGACCAAGAAATGTACTTCGGCATAATTCACGGTTAGCTCCAGATCATCAGAGAGACCCGCTCCCTGCAAATCAAGCTCGAGCTCCAAATCCACATAATAACGCTGGCCCAGCTTGCGCTCCTCTTCAAACACACCGTGATATCCATAGTATTCCATGCGGTGCAGCTTCATTTTATCCATCTAGGGTACCTGCCTTCTCTTGAAAATAGTCTATTCACGCACCACAGGTGCTGCGGCATACAACATGGCATCGCACATATCTACCGTACGTTTGATTAAAGAGACATCATGCACCCGCACGATCTGGCAGCCCTGGGCAATTCCGAAAGCGACCGTAGCAGCGGTCCCTTCCACAACATCATCCGCCGGCAAATCGAGTGCGGTACGGATGAATTTTTTGCGCGAAGTGGCCAGCAGCAGCGGATACCCAAGCTCCCCCAGTACATCCAGGCCCATCATTGCCTGTAGATTCTCCGTATAATCCTTGGCAAAGCCGATTCCGGGATCGAGAATGATATTCTGCGGCTCTACTCCGGCTGTCAGGGCAAGGTTAATACTCGCGGTTAAATCCTCCGTCATATCGCTGATCAATTCCTGATAATTGCGGTCATGGCGGTTATGCATCAGGATAATCGGACAACCCGCCTGTGCGGCAACTGCCGCCATCTGCGGATCTGCTTTGGCTCCCCAGACATCGTTAATGATATGGGCACCTGCCTGAATCGCACGGCGCGCTACTTCCGCTTTGTAGGTGTCTATAGATAGCGGCAGATGAGGCGCGGCACGGTGGATGCTCTCGATAACGGGCAGTACGCGTTCCAACTCATCCTCAACTCCTACCGGCTGATGACCGGGACGCGTTGACTCTCCGCCTATATCAATAATATCGGCACCTTCGGCTGCCATTCGCAGTGCATGCTCTACCGCTCTATCCGGGTCTGTCCATAATCCCCCATCGGAAAAAGAGTCCGGCGTCACATTGAGGATACCCATGATCAGGGTCCGTTCGCCTAAAATCAGCCTGCCGCTTCCGCATCGGTAGGTCCGTTTATATATTACCGGCTTCATTCCAGCCCCCCCGCCCTTTCTCTGTAAAGCTTCAGGATTGCATTTGTCCGTTCTCCGCAGCGCCCGCTGCCTATCTTTATCCGCCGGTCCCCGTTCCAGAGAGCCGTTACCGGTACAATCTCCTGCACCGAATTGGTTAGGAAAATTTCGTCAGCAGCCTCAAGCTGCTCCCAGCGGTAAAAGCCTTGTTCTGGATGGAGCCCTGCGGATGCTGCCAGCTCCAGCACCATTTCCCGGGTAATTCCGGGGAGAATGCCTGTAGCTATATCGGGGGTATAGAGCCGGTTATCTGCGGCGAAAAAGATGTTGCTCACGATTCCCTCGGATATGTCGCCCGCTGCCGTCAGCATCAACCCCTCTGCTCCTCTAGACGAAGACGGGTATCCGGCCAGCTCACGCTTGGCCAGAATGTTGTTCATATAATGCAGCGACTTCAGCCGTACAGGGCCTTCCGGGGTATTCCGCCGGTGATGCAGCAGTTGCAGTTCTTTGCCTTCGCTATACAGGCTGTCCGGCAGTTCCGGCAGCGCTTTGATATACAGCAGCTGATTAGGCTGCTTGTAATCTCCTGCCGGCAGCCCGAGGATATCTTCACCGGCTGTAACTGTATAGCGGACATAAGCCTCGCTAAGCTCATTCTTGTCCATTATAAGCCGAATCCATTCCAGCAGCTGCTGCACATCCGGCGCAAAGGGAATACCCAGCTGCCGGCAGCCCTCTGCCATCCGGTCAAGATGCCTCTGCAGCAGAAAGGGCTCCCCCCCGTAGGTGCGGAAGGTCTCAAACAGACCCATTCCGTACAAAAAGCCGTGATCCAGGGCGGAGACCACGGCGTCTTTGGCGTCGACTGCTTTATTGTTAAGTCCTATATATTTCATGCCGGTTCTCCGGCTCTCCGTTTCAGGAAATTGCGCAGCATCGTATGTCCATGATCGGTAATGATCGACTCGGGATGGAACTGCACGCCTTCGATTGGGTATTCCTTATGGCGCAGGGCCATAATCTCGCCTTCGGCCGTTTCTGCAGTAATCTCCAGGCAATCCGGCAGACTCTCACGTTCTACAATCAAGGAATGATATCGTGTTGCTGTAAACGGGGACTCCAGTCCTTCGAAGACAGAGGTGCCCTTATGGTGAATCGGCGAGGTTTTGCCGTGCATCAGGCGTTCTGCCCGGATCACATTACCGCCGAAGGCTTGTCCGATGGCCTGATGGCCGAGGCATACACCAAAGATCGGGATGACTCCTTTGAAATGCTGCAGCAGCTCCAGACTGATGCCTGCCTCATTGGGTGTACAGGGTCCCGGAGAGATCAAAATATGATCCGGTGCCAGGGCTTCAATCTCCTGAATACTGATCTCATCGTTACGGGATACCTTAACGTCCTCCCCCAGCTCCCCCAGATATTGCACCAGGTTATACGTAAAGGAATCATAATTATCGATGACCAAGATCATTAAAAGCTTCCTCCTTCTGTGCCGGAGGTAGTCCGCAATTCCTGCTCGCGTTCACTGCAGAGAATCGCTTTCACTACCGCTTTGGCTTTGTTGTGGCATTCCCGGTACTCCCGGTAAGGATCCGAATCGATCACAATACCCGCTCCTGTCTGAATGTAGCCGATTCCGTCCTTCACGGCCAGTGTACGTATAATTATATTTAATTCCATATTGCCGTTATAGTCAATCCAGCCCATGGATCCAGTATATGGACCCCGGCGGACCGGCTCCAGCTCTTCAATGATTTCCATGGTGCGCACCTTGGGCGCTCCGGTAATCGTGCCGCCGGGGAATAAGGCGGCAATGACATCGTAAGCATCCTTGCCGGGTGCGGCGATGCCCTCCACCTGCGAGACGAGATGCATCACATGCGAGTATCGCTCCACGGTCAGCAGCTCCGGCACGCTGACCGTCCCATACGCAGCGACACGGCCGATGTCGTTGCGCTCGAGATCGACAAGCATAACATGCTCGGCGATCTCCTTCTCGCTCCCGCGCAGCTCCGCCTCCATGGCGGCATCCTCCGCGGGAGTGTGGCCCCGGCGCCGGGTACCGGCTATGGGGCGGGCGCTGACCTTGTCCCCGTGCAGCTTCACGAGCAGCTCCGGCGAAGCGCTGGAGAGGGCGAAGCCGGGCGTGCGGAGCAGCCCCATGTACGGGGACGGGTTGAGTCTGCGCAGCCACTCGTAGACATCCTCCGGCGAGGACTGCAGCTGCGCCTGCTGGCGCAGCGATAGGTTCACCTGGAAGACATCGCCGGCACGGATGTATTCCTGAACATCCAGCACGGCCTGCTGGAATTGCTCCGGCGAGAAATCCGAGCTCATGCCCGGCCATTCTCCGGTGATACTAGCTTCAGTATCAATCAGGCCGGAAATGTCAGCATACTGGGAGGCAGCAGCTGCTTCAGAAGAAGCAGGTGCCATGATACGCTGCCACTCCTCCAGCATTCGCTCCGCACGGCTCACAGCATCAAGATACATGGCGTGCAGCTCAGCCCTGTTAGCGGATATCACAGCCGGAACAGGTACATGGACTGCACAATACACAATATCCTCGTGATGGTCATAGATCCACAGCTCTTCCAGCCTCATGAACAGATAATCCGGGAAATCGGGATCCCTCTTGGCACAGGACGGCAGCTTCTCCAGAGAGCGGACTACATCATAGCCGAGAAATCCGATACAACCTCCGGTAAAGGGCGGCTGCCCGTCGAACGGTACGCGGGGTGAGACATAATCCTTCATCCACTCCTGCAGCACTTTCAGCGGCTGTCCTTGAAGCAGCTCCGTAGCTTCAGGTTCAGCTTGGGCCTGTCCCACAGCCGCATCAAATAGACTGTAGAGCTCCGCAGTATCTCCAATGCCCTTTATGACTGAAACCGGACGCAAGCCCAGATACGTATACCGTCCGCCCTTACCGCTCTCCAGGACCACGGAATATGGTGAAGCCATCTCCCAGGCTCTCTGCCAGCTGCCCGGCAGTCCCGCTTTCTCCTGCCGTGACTGAAGGACCAGCGGAAGAACGCTCCAGGCTTCGTCCGCCCATTGTTCCCACTCCTGCCAAGCCGTTAAGATCCCCACATTTATCCCCCTAAAGTTTTGTGAAGCCTTTGCTTCTCTAGAATTACTTCGCAACAAAACTCGCTTCGGAAGCATGTGCTAAGTTTTGTGAAGCATAGCCTCGAAAGCATACGCTGGCTTCTACGATAGTTTATTGCCTGTCAGTATACTGTACATCCGGTTACTTTGAAAAGCCTTTAGACCTCATAAATGCTTATTATTCAGAAAAAGAGCCTGCGATATCCCTATGGAAGCGGATCACAGGCTCTTCTGAATTGCTGGTTCTCAGCAATTATACTTCAAAGTTATACAGCGGTGTGCTCAGATAACGTTCGCCGTTACTTGGGATAATAACAACGATCTTTTTACCTGCGCCCAGTTCCTTAGCTACTTTGAGGGCAGCAAATACAGCAGCGCCGGAAGAAATACCGGACAGAACGCCTTCCTCTTTGGCTACGCGGCGGGCTGTTTCAAAGGCTTCGTCATTCTCTACATGAATGATTTCATCATAGATATCCTGGTTCAGGATGTCAGGAACGAAGTTGGCGCCAATCCCCTGGATTTTGTGGGGACCCGGCTTGCCTCCGGCCAGGATTGGGGAAGCTGCAGGTTCTACAGCATAGATCTTCACATCAGGATACTGGCTCTTCAACACTTCACCCGCGCCGCTGATCGTTCCGCCTGTACCGACACCTGCGATGAACGCATCCAGGGGCCCACCAATGGATTCGATTGCTTCCACGATCTCCGGTCCAGTGGTCTCGCGGTGAATCTTCACATTGGCTTTGTTCTTAAACTGCTCTGCAAGGAAGTAATCCGGATTCTCACTGAGGATTTGCTCAGCTTTCTTAACTGCCCCGTTCATCCCCTCGGATCCTGGAGTCAATACCAGCTCAGCACCATAAGCACGCAGCAGGTTGCGGCGCTCAAGGCTCATCGTTTCAGGCATAACAATAATCGCCTTGTAGCCTTTGGCAGCAGCAACAAGCGCCAGGCCAATCCCTGTATTACCGCTGGTCGCTTCTACAATGGTGCCTCCAGGTTTCAGGGAACCGTCCTTCTCAGCTTCTTCCACAATGCTGATAGCGATGCGGTCTTTCACACTCGAACCCGGATTTTGATATTCCAGCTTCAAGTAAATTTCTGCTGAACCTTCCGGAACAATCCGACCCAGACGAACGAGCGGTGTGCCACCGATCAAATCTGTTACACTGTTGACGACTTTAGCCATGAGCAAAAACCTCCTTGGGATGATAGATGAATTGGGTGCGGAACCTGTGACAGTTATGATTCGCATATGTTGTGCCGCTTATTATTTCCGACTAAATCAGTAGGTTTTACATAATTTCATATTATCAATCTTGCAGGCTGTTGTCAATATATATTGCTGTAGCATATTTGGCACGCAAATCGCTTTCCACCTGTTGCAGGGGCGCTGCTTGTTCAAGCGCCAGCTCCTGGCGTATCAGCCCTCGGAGCTCATCCTGATCCGGCTTCCCGGGATCAATAAGCTTCTCCAGCCGGATCACGGCATAGCCGCCTTCGACCTGCAGCGGCCCTGCGATGTCTCCCGCCTCAAGGCCCGCTGCTGTCTTCAGCAGTTCCTCCGGCCAGAACGGATCATTCTCCTCCACTGTTCCGATATTACCGCCATGCTGGCGGCTCTCCTCATCAATGGATACCTCTCTGGCCAGGCCGGCGAAATCCTCTCCCTGCTCCAGGCGGTCCATAACCTGATTAGCCCCGTTATAGGTTGCCAGCTTAATCATAGAGAGCTGCATTTGCTTCCTGGGAGTAAATCTCTCGGCATTTTGGGTCAAATAATCATCAATTTCAATTTCACTAACCGTGATACCGGCGGTGGCTACCGCTTGAAGCGTCAGCCGATACGCGGTCTCGTCGTGCAGCTCCTGGCGGGAAAGACCAAGCTCAGACTGCATCTGATCATAATACTGCTCCTCTGAACCGTAGCCGGACATGCCGCGCTTCAATTCCTGCTCAATCTCCTCATCGGTCACGGTAATACCGAGAGCTTTGGCTTCCTTGCCAACAACGATATGATTAAGCATGCCCAGCAGCACTTCAGCTCCATGCTTTTTTTTGAGTTCATCTATCCATTCCCGGTCCGTGACCGGCTGGCCTCCAGCGGCAGCAATATCCGAAGCCTCCCCGTCTGCAGCCTCTCCCTTAAGCAGGGCCATTGCACGCAGGCTCCAGAATAAAAGACCTCCAAGCATTAAGGTCGCGACGGCGAGTAATATAACGGTATTGCGCAGCGCGCGCTCCTGTCTTGTCATCATCTCATAGCCCTACGATTTCGCTTGATCGAGGATTACCTGCAGTTCATCCTTGTTAAACACATAAGCTTCATTACAGTAATGACATATGACTTCAGCCTGATCATCTTCTTCGATCAGCTGCTCCAGTTCGTGCTGGCCCAGACTGACCAGTGTCTCTTCTATCCGCTCACGCGAGCATTGACAGACAAAAGAGATCTCGAGTTCATCAAGGACTACAGCATCCGGCAGCAGCAAACGAAGCATCTCTTCAGGCTCAAGGCCCTGGTCCAGGATCGCCGTCACTGAAGGCATCGCTCCGACGGCATGCTCAATCTCGGTGATCTCTTCATCTGTCAGGCCGGGAAGCAGTTGAATGATGAACCCTCCGGCAACTCTTACCGAATTATCTGTCTCCACCAATACACCCAGCCCTACAGCAGCAGGTGTTTGTTCCGAAACGGCAAAATAATAAGTGAAATCCTCGCCCAGTTCTCCTGAGACAATAGGCACACTGCCGCGATACGGCTCTTTCATCCCCAGATCCTTGCTGATATCAATGAATCCTTCCGTACCCACAGCACCTGCGACATCCAGCTTGCCAAGGCTATTGCTCGGCAGATGAACATGCGGATTACTCACATAACCGCGAACCTCGCCCAGGGCGTTGGATTCGGCCGTAATCTGTCCGATCGGTCCATTCCCTTTGACCATAATCGCCAGCTTCTCCTGACCCTTGAGCATAGCGCCCATGATGGCTGCGGCGGTTACAGTACGGCCAAGCGCAGCTGTAGCTGTCGGATAGGTATCATGTCTGCGCCGCAATTCGTCGACAAGTTCTGTTGTCCGGACTGCGAACGCTCTGACCTTCCCGTTCATGGCAGTTCCCCGGATAAGCCGATCCTTCTTTTTTTCCATTGGGTGCATACTCCTCCTATCTGTCTGTATAAGGTTTCATTTCATGATTATTTGTTACGATTGTAAATAATACGCAGTCCTTCCAGCGTGAGCATCGGATTAACCTCATCAATGCAATCTGTCTCGCCGGCAATCAGCGGAGCAAGCCCCCCTGTAGCAATAACCTTGAGAACGGGCGCATTCATCTCCAGCTTAATGCGTCTTACAATTCCCTCTACCTGGCCGGCATAGCCAAAAATAATTCCTGCCTGCATCGCGTGAACAGTATTGCGTCCGATCACCTTCTTGGGCTTCTCCAGCTCAATCCGCGGCAGCTTGGATGCCCGTTGATATAAGGCCTCTGTAGAGATTCCGAGACCCGGCACGATTGCCCCGCCAAGATAGTTCGCTCCGGCATCAATACAGTCAAACGTAGTTGCCGTACCAAAATCAACGACCACGAGCGGGCATTTATACTGCTCGATAGCCGCAACGGCATTAACAATCCGGTCTGCCCCCACTTCGCGCGGATTCTCATAACGCAGATTAAGCCCGGTTTTGATTCCGGGGCCTACGAGCAGCGGGTCTTTGCCGATATATTTCACGCACATTTCCACGATAACCTGAACCAGCGGCGGAACAACTGAGGAGATGATGACGCCCTCTACATCTTTAAACGATATATTCGACATGTGGAACAGATTATGAATCAGGACACCATATTCATCCACAGTCGATTGACGCGCTGTGCTAAGCCGGAAATGATGAAGCAGCTCAGGCCCCCGGTAGACTCCAAGCACGATGTTCGTATTCCCGATATCAACGACAAGTATCATTAGAGATTTCCGCCTTTCTTGCCATTCAGATCCAGACTGATATCAAGACTGGCGAAGGAATAGGTAAGCCGGCCTACAGAAATAACATCTACACCCGATTCTGCAATCCCGCGTACCGTTTCCAGAGATACATTGCCTGAAGCCTCGATTTTGACATGCCGCGCTTTGGTTCTGATTCTTCTTACCGCTTCCGTCATCAGCTCAGGAGACATATTATCAAGCATGATAATGTCCGCCCCCGCAGCGAGTGCTTCCTCTACCTGCTCCAGGCTTTCCGTTTCCACTTCGATCGTCATGGTGTGAGGGATATTGGCCCGGGCGCGTCCTACCGCCTGACGAATGCCTCCGGCGCCCTTGATATGATTATCCTTAATCATTACCGCGTCATATAAGCCGAAGCGGTGATTGGCTCCGCCGCCTATGCGCACAGCATACTTCTCCAGCATCCGGTGACCTGGTGTTGTCTTGCGGGTATCCACCAGCCGGGTTGGCAGACCTTGAAGCTCTTGCACGAATGACGCCGTCCGCGAGGCCACACCGGACAACCGTTGCATCAGATTAAGGGCAAGCCGTTCGCCTGTAAGAATGGCATGCGTGCTGCCCTCGACTTCTGCGATGACCGTGCCTTTGGACACAGGCTGGCCCTCTTGAACCAATGCCGTAAATACGAGTGTCGGGTCTACCACCTCAAAAACCAGTTCAGCCACGGGAATTCCGCAGATTACTCCGTCCTCTTTGGCATGGATAATCCCTTTGGATTCATGTCCCTGGGGTATAGTGGTACGTGTTGTGATATCCCCTGATCCGACATCCTCCTGCAGCCATCCCTTAATAGACTGGAGCAGTTCTTCATTATAGCCATTAAACATCATCACTTAATTCCTCCACTATTCCCAGTTCGCGAATCTGGAGCAGATGCTTCTGCCACTCTGCATCATTCCGCAGCGGATAATCCTCGCGATAATGAGCGCCGCGGCTCTCCTCCCGTGCCAGCGCTGATTCGGTAATCAGCAGGCAGCACGTAAGCATATTAGCGAACTCGTATTCTTCACGTTTGGTAAGTGCCGCATTAAAAATCGGCAGCTGACGCTTTAATTCATCCAGTCCTTTAATCAGCATTTCCTGGTTCCGCCGTAGTCCGGCGTAGCGTACCATAACCTTTTGCAGCTTCAGACGACGTTCCACAATTGCCTGGGTAGGCGACTCCACCCGGCCATGGTCACAGCTTGCTGATACTGTATCTTGCCCAAGCGGCAGGAGCTGACGGATGCGCTCTACGATCCGTCGGCCAAAGACAATCGCTTCCGATAAGGAATTACTGGCCAGCCGGTTGGCTCCCTGTACCCCTGTAGAAGAAACCTCGCCACAGGCAAACAGGCGGGAAACGGTGCTCTCCCCGTTCAGATCGGTCTTGACGCCCCCCATCATATAATGCGCAGCAGGAGCCACTGGAATCCAGTCACTTGTAATATCCAGTCCATAACTCATACAGGTCTCATAGATCGTCGGGAAGCGGTGTTTGACCATATCGGCTGATTCATGTGTAATATCAAGGTAGACAAAGGTGGATTTGGTCAGCTCCATCTCGCTCACAATCGCCCGGGCCACAATATCGCGCGGGGCCAGTTCCAGCAGCTCATGGTACCGTTCCATAAAACGGTCTCCGTTGATATTGCGCAGCACAGCGCCTTCACCGCGTACCGCTTCCGAGATCAGGAAGCGCGGCGCTCCGGGATAACTGAGTGCTGTCGGGTGGAACTGGATGAATTCCATATCCCGTACATGGGCTCCAGCCCGATAAGCAATGGCGACACCGTCACCGGTTGCCACTTCAGGATTGGTCGTATAGCGGTATAATTGCCCTGCTCCGCCTGAGCACAGGATGGTTGCATCGGCTTGCAGGAACAAACGTCCGCCGCCCGGCCGCTGTACCAGTGCCCCCACGCATTCCCCGTCTACGGTAATCAGATCAATGACATAATGGTCATCCCATACCTCGATATTCTTATGCTGCTCTGCCTGCTCAGCCAAGGCGCGGACAATTTCATAGCCTGTAGCATCCCCATTCGCATGCAGAATACGACGGTGACTATGTGCTGCCTCTTGTGTTAACGCAAGCTCGCCATTCTCCTTGTCGAACTTCGTCCCGAGCCGAATGAGTTCGCGGACACCTTCCGGACCTTCATTCACCAGTACATCAACAGCCACAGAGGAGTTTAGCCCCGCACCGGCCATCAGGGTATCCTGACGATGGTACACCGGAGAATCATCGTCTGAGAACACAGCGGCTATCCCCCCTTGGGCATACCGTGTATTGCTCTCCATCACTGTCTTCTTCGTAATCATAATGACCTTCCGGTCTTCACTGGCTTTGATCGCTGTGAACAAACCGGCAATGCCCGAACCAATCACAATACAGTCTGTTTTAATTACAGGAAGCCCCAGAAGATCGAAATCAACCAAATATTTTGGAATCATGACCGCTTTTCACCTGTTTCAACGAAAGAGTAGCGCATGCTACCGGACTTGTAGCATGCGCTCTAGGGAAGTTCTGGCTTTGTCGGCGACAGCGGGCGGTACATAAATCTGCGGCTTCATCGTCTCCAGGCATTTTACCAGTTTCTTTAAATTGTTAACCTTCATATTGGGACAGACCAGAAATTTGGTGGCAAAATGGAATTCTTTATCCGGACTGTCCAAACGCAGCTGATATCCGGTTCCATCCTCAGTTCCCACGATAAACTGCCGGCGGTCCGATTTCCGGCAATACTCTATAATCGAGGTTGTGCTGCCCACATAATCACCCATGGCCACCACTTCAGGACGGCATTCCGGATGTACCACAAATTCTGCTTCCGGATATTTGGCTCTCATCTCCACTACATCCTTGACGGTAAGCATATCGTGAGTATTACAGTAGCCCTCCCATATAATCAGCTTCTTGCCGGTCTTATCCTGAACATATTGGCCCAGGTTCTTATCGGGTACCCAGATAATCTCTTCCGCATCAAGCGATTCAATCACCTTCACCGCATTGGCAGAGGTACAGCAAATATCAGTTTCTGCTTTGATCTCAGCGGAGGAGTTGATATAGGTTACTACTTTGGCATTAGGATGCTGCGCCTTCAGCTTCCGGAGTCCGTCCACGTTGACCATATCCGCCATAGGACAGCCGGCGCGTTCATCAGGAATTATTACAGTTTTGTTAGGCGCAAGAATCTTGGCGCTTTCCCCCATAAAGTGAACCCCGCAGAATACAATCACATCTGCCTCTGTCTCCGCAGCCTTCTGAGCCAGTAAAAAAGAGTCGCCACGGAAATCCGCTACTTCCTGAATTTCATCCCGCTGATAATAATGAGCCAGAATTATTGCATTCCGTTCTTTCTTAAGCTGTTCGAGGCGCACACGAAGTTCACGATTCTGTTCCTGCTTGCGCTCAAGCGCCAGAGCTTCCACGGTCATTCTCCCCCTTATGTCTTCATGGCTTATAGCCAGTACATTCTATTAAGTTAACTTATTTAATATTTAATCACTAATGTACACAACGTTCCACCCCCTGTCAATGCGGGCAAGCCGGGTGTAGCTCTATGTCTTGATGTACGTATAGACAGAAAAATCCGGAGAACCTCAGGTTCTCCGGATAAAATTACGATGTTTTGTTCAAAAAGTGATTAAACCAGACTTCCGCCGCCTTTGTTGCCCTCATCCGAACCGTTTCCTTCTTCAGGATCCGGTTTATTCGGAATATCCTTGGACAGATCGCCAAGGAATGGCGGTTCTTCACCGGATTTGCCTTGAATGCGTACACGTACATCACCGATAGAATCAATTACTGGCTCGCCCGCTTCGTGCGTAACTGCCTCTGTTTCTTCCGGTTTGCCATCCTCTGTCAGGTAGCCTTGCTCAATCAATTCTGTGATCTGATCAAGTTCCAGCGTTTCCTTCTCCAGAAGGGTGTTCGCAATCAGGTGCATTTCTTTGGAATGCTTAGTCAGCAGCTCTCTGCAGCGCTCATAGCTGCTGCGGATAAGGTTCTGCATTTCCTGATCAATCTCGTAAGCAATGGAGTCACTGTAGTTCTGTTCATGTCCGATATCACGGCCAAGGAAGACTTGGCCTTGGGATGTCCCGAACTGCAATGGCCCAAGCTTATCGCTCATTCCATATTCCATAATCATCGCACGCACAATGCGCGTAGCCTGCTGGAAGTCACTATAAGCGCCTGTGCCGATTTCGCCAATGAACAATTCTTCAGCAACACGTCCGCCCAGGAGTCCGGTAACCTTATCCAAGAGTTCCTGCTTGGTAACGATCATCCGGTCTTCCTTAGGAAGCATAATGACATATCCGCCTGCGCGGCCGCGCGGGATAATGGTAACCTTATGCACCACATCGGCATGCTCGAGGAAGTAGCCGGCAATGGTATGACCTGCTTCGTGGTAAGCTACAATACGTTTCTCGCGGTCACTGATTACGCGGCTGCGTTTCTCTGTGCCGACAATTACACGGTCAATCGCTTCATCCACTTCACGCATGGTAATGTCCTTACGGTTGCGGCGTGCAGCAAGCAGTGCCGCTTCGTTAAGCAGGTTCTCCAGATCCGCACCGGTGAAGCCAGTTGTACGCTTGGCAATTACGTCAAGCCGAACATCCTTGGTAAGCGGTTTGTTGCGGGAGTGAACCTTCAGTACAGCTTCACGGCCCTTCACGTCTGGACGGTCAACCGTAATCTGACGGTCAAACCGGCCTGGACGGAGCAATGCCGGATCCAGTATGTCGGCGCGGTTAGTAGCCGCGACAATGATAATGCCTTCGTTGCCGCCAAAGCCGTCCATTTCAACGAGCAATTGGTTAAGGGTTTGTTCGCGTTCGTCATGTCCGCCGCCAAGTCCTGCGCCACGCTGACGTCCCACAGCATCGATTTCGTCGATAAAGATGATACAAGGAGCATTCTTCTTCGCATTCTCGAACAAATCACGTACCCGGGATGCGCCGACACCGACGAACATTTCCACAAAGTCGGAACCGGAGATACTGAAGAATGGAACACCGGCTTCACCTGCTACCGCACGGGCCAGCAAGGTTTTACCTGTTCCCGGAGGTCCCACAAGGAGTACCCCTTTAGGAATACGTGCACCTACAGCTGCGAATTTACGCGGATCCTTGAGGAATTCCACGACCTCCACCAGCTCTTGCTTCTCTTCATCAGCTCCTGCAACATCCTCGAAGCTGATTTTCTTCTTCTCTTCATTATATAACCGGGCTTTGCTCTTGCCGAAATTCATGACCTTGCCGCCGCCGCCCTGTGCATTGTTAAACAGGAAGAAGAACAGGATGAACATGATAACTAATGGAATGATGGAAGAAAGGAATGTCAGCCAGATGCTGTCGCCTTCCATTTTCTTCTGAGTCAGCTCCACGCCATTATCTTCACTGGCAGCTATAAGTTCATCAAGGGCCCGATCTGTAGGAGGAACATAAGTGGAGAAATTCTTAGATTTAGTTTCAGGTGGCAATTCTTTGTATTCGCCTGTAACCAGAAATGCGTTACCCTCAAACTGAACCGTCAGGCTCTTCACGTTATTGTCCTTGATCTCCTGTCTTAACTCATCATATCTAGGGAAATCGGCGGATTCATTTCCATTGCTTACAAACTGGACAATGCCCACCACGACTAAAAATAAAATCAAATAAAAACCAGAATTCCGGATGAACCGATTCATCCCCTACCTCCTCTCACAACGCTCAAGTTATTGTACCATAGCCTGACCAGACTCCTCAAATTGTCAGGAAATCCAGAAAAGTGATCCTTGAATCTAAGGCTGTCGATTGGTTCATTTGGAATAAATTTCAGGCTTCAGTACACCTACGTATGGGAGGTTCCGATACAGTTCGGCATAGTCGAGTCCATAGCCTACCAGGAAAGCATCAGGAATCACAAAACCGGTATATTCGGCTTCAAGATTAACTGCACGGCCTGAAGGTTTATCGAACAGGGTGACTACGTTGACGGAAGCAGCATTCCGGCCCTGCAGCATCTCAATCAGATAGCTGAGGGTAAGACCACTGTCGATAATGTCCTCGACAATCAGAACATCGCGGCCTTCAACCGATGTGTCCAGATCCTTGATGATTTTGACTACACCGGAGGATTTGGTCGTACCACCGTAGCTGGATACTGCCATGAAGTCCATCTCAACGGGTACTGTAATCACTTTAACCAGATCCGCCATAAAGATAAACGCACCTTTGAGTACACAGATGACTAAAGGTGTGCGGCCTGCATATTCCTTGCTCAGCTGGGCGCCAAGCTCCCTGATTCTTTGTTGGATTTCTTCTTCGCTGATCAAGATTTCTTGAATATCATTCTGCAACTTGCGAACCTCCTAAGTTATACTATGAAAGACTTACTTCGACCATTACGTTTCTTCGCCCTGTTCCATGTCTTCCATGGACAGGAGAAGCACCGAGGCCGTGTGCCGCCCTACTGCGGCATGCATCGAGCGCCTAACGCCCGGAATCCAGACGATATTGCCCAAACCATCACAAACGAGGGGAATCGCAGAGCGTTCGGAAGAAGGTATTTTATCATCAATGTAAATATCTTTTACCTTTTTGCTTCCGTTTAATCCCATAACCCTTATGGTATCTCCAGGCAATCGGGAACGGATGGTGAGTGGTAAGACGAGCTCATCGCCATCAAACCAAGCCGACATCTTCCCAGAGTCCTCCTCCTGTGCAAAAAAATCTTCTCTCTCCAGCACCTTCATCGTCATAACTTTTCCTATCTCCTTCAGGTGAATCCGGGGATGAGGCAAAGACAGAGGGTATGTATAGCTCACCTGCCGAAGCAAGGGCTTGGACGAGAATAAAAGGGTATCATATTGCCGCATACAGACGAAACCCCTGCCCAAATCCAAAGTCCATACGGTGGGGTGCTCCTGCAGCGTTCCCCGGCGCACAGCTTCAATCTTGGGGAAATCCATCACAGATGAATCCGCTGACAGATAATTTAATATTAGTTTAATCAAACGCCGTTGTAAAGCGGAGGGTAGGGCCGCAAATGAAGCTCTCTTCAAGGTGTATTTTCCATGCTCGATAAAAACAAGCTCTTCGAAGCATTTTGCCGCATTCGCCTCCATATATTCATCTTCCGCACCGGCAATTTCAGACAGCTGCAGAAGTGATTGTCTCACTCTCGGATTATGCTGTTCAAGCAGGGGCAATACTTCCAGCCTGACCGCGTTCCGCTTATACTTCATAAGCAGATTGCTGGCATCCTCCGCGTAAGCAAACCCCTCTTCCCGGCATAAGCCGACAAGAGCTGTTTTGTTAATACGCAGGAAGGGGCGGATGAGTTCCACCTTTTTTTCAGTCCGTTTCCAGCGCATGCCTGCAAGGCCTGAAGGACCACTCCCCCGCAGCAGCCGCATCAGCACAGTCTCAGCCTGATCATCGGCATGATGGGCCAGTGCGACAGAACGTGCATGGTAACGGTGCGCGGTTTCAATCAGAAATTGATAGCGTTTCTCCCTTGCCGCTCCTTCCGGACCCAGTCCTATTTCCTTGACCATGGATGGAATATCAAACTCCGCGAGCTCAAAAGGGATTCCCAGCTCAGCAGCCATATTCCTGACAAACTCCGCCTCTTCCGCTGATTCGGCTCTGAAGCCATGATTCACATGGGCACAGACCAGAGTTAATGGCATCCGGTTTACGGCAATCTCGTGCAAAATACGCAAAAGAGCCACAGAGTCCGGCCCTCCGGAAACTGCGACTACAATGGTGTCATGGGGCTGCCACAGTTCATGCTCAGCCGCAGCCTCCAGTACGGATTCCACCAGTTCTTTCATTTGTTCCATATGCGGCATCCTTTCTTGCAGATCACTTGCCTGTCTTGCTCCGGAATTCCAGCACGCTGGTATTATGTATAATTTCAAAAACGGAATACCCAGTAGATCGTAAAGGCCAGCAGAAATAAAGACAGCGCAAACGCATTTTTGAGCCAGCGGGGAGTTGCCATCGTATCTTTTCCCGTCTTCCGTGCTCTGTATATCTGACTTCTCCAGATCTCCGCAGCTTGTGCGGAACCGGGAAAACCGCCTTTGAGCGCCAGACACAGCCAGGAGGCCAGCTTTTTGTCAGGCAGATTTCTGGCCAGCTTCAGCAGTTCATCCACACTCCGGGTCTGCGGCAGCTGCTGGGCTGCGGACTTCAGACCTTCTTCATTAAGCAGGCGTAGGCACAGTACGGCAAAAGAAAACAGATCATAGTTCTCGTCTCCCGTCCGGCTGCCGGCGTTCCAGAACCCGCGGTCATGCCATTCGGTAAACTGCTTCACGCTGCGTCCCAGGGGACTCGCGCCTCCGTAGTCAATCAGCTCGGCTTCCCCGTAATTGGATACCATGACATTCTCCGGCTTAAGGTCTCCGAACACAAAGCCGCACTCATGCAGGGTCTGCAGCTTCTCCAGGAGCTTCATGCCGACAAGCCCCAGCCAGGACGCCCCGTTCCTGGACAAAAAATGATGAAGCGGCCTGCCTTCCACATAACGCATCACGTAGAAAGGAGTATGGTCCCTATCCTTGAAATCATCCGATTCCAGCAGGTAAGAGGACAACGGTGACTCCTTGCGTGCCCGGTGCTCGCTGCGTTTACGGCAGGATTGCAGAGAAGTCAGTACATTGATTTCTGACTGCAGCTCCAGCGTATCGTATCCGATTTTGAGCGCATACCGCTCCCGCCGGCCTTCCCGCTGCACAAGATATACGGTTCCGTTTGCCCCTTTCCCCAGCATCCGCTCCACAACATAACGGTTCCCCCGCCATTTGCCGGTAATTACAGTGCCTGCCGGAAAGGGTGGATTAGACGACATACCCACCAATCATCCCTTCTCTTGCCTCGTCATCCCCATTCACAAGATAGTCACGAGGTTCATCCAGTTTATCATAACGGTAATGTTCGAGCACCTTGAAAATAGCCGGTCCTGTCGGAGTAGCCCCCCGCATCTTCAGCCTGGAGAACAGTGAGCGGACTTCCGATACATTCCGCGTCCAGTCCATATCCAGCACGATATCTTCACTGCTGGTACGCCCGGGGAAATGGAACACGGCAAGCTCGCTCCGCCCTTCCCGTGCCTCCAGACTGAGAGCCAAATCACGGATGGCATCCTCCACGGCACCCAGCTTGGGCTTCATGCTCGCACTTGCATCAATTAATAGGGCAATACGCAGCGGAGAAGTCTCGGTCAGCTCATCGACAACCGTAACCACCTGTGACCGCTGCTGCGGAGGCAGTTCTTCGAGGGAACCCTCGCCGAGAATTTTTTTTACCTCTTTATTAACCGCCTGCTGGATCGTCTGAACCACGGTCTTGCGGGTCATCATCTGAATGGTCTGTGCCAGCTGCGACGTTGAGGCAATCCGGCTGAGTCCGCCTCCCGCTTTGGCAATATCAGCGATCTCCCGGCTTCCGAGTTCACCGATCGTTCCATAGTCCACGACTCCTACGACATTGACCGTAATACCCTCCTGCCGGGCATGCGCCGCCGCAAGTACCGGACTTTCCCCCACATTCGAACAACCGTCAGTAATGAGTAGGATCTGCTTCATGACCGTTCACTCCCCTTTGCCTTGTATCTAGTTCTAGCATATCCAAGGTAGAGAGATTTCAAACGCCGCTTAGCGGGAAAAACTTGAATCGAATGGCTTCGTGAAATAAGGGCCACTGCGAGAAAGTTTTGGCCCTCCGATCGCTGTTGTCCTCTGATTTCCTGATTTGAGTAACGCAGTTTGCGGTTGAAATCAGAGGACAAAGGCGAACACTGCCGCTTCTGCGGCTCCAAAATTCCTCTCCGTTCCATATACTTCACTTTCCATCAATACAAGTTTACGCCGCTGAGTCAGCGGCGGTTGAAACGGGGCGGGCAGAAACGGGCCAGTGGATGGAATGCACTTGCCGGTTAACGCAAGATTGAGAACACAGGCCTCAGCCAGCAGAATATTTGGAACCTCCAGTGGTGATCAACTTGGTTAACCACTTAGCTAGTTGGTGGGAATCTGGTGACTGCTGCAGCTAAATTGATAAGTTATCATGCAGATAACTATTAAGTGCCCGCTATCGCTCCTCCAGTCTGAGGTCTTAAATCCTGCACCAAATACAACAATTCCCTCATACCAATCACCCTTAAACGGATATTGTTGTACGAAATGCAGGATTTCTCAGCTTCCAGCCACTTTGCGGAGCAATTCTTGTATTTCGTACAACAATTTTTCCAAACACCCTGGTTTCTTCATATCAAAGCTGCACTCAGTACAACATTTAATGTCTGCACAGAGACGAACCGGTATTGCCTGCCTAAGTTCCCTGAATCCCATTGCTGCATACCGGGCAGAAGACAGAGTGGACCTAAGAATCCAACTTACTGCATGGAGGAATCCTTACCCTGCAGGGGAATCTTTTATCGGCTGCCGGCTGTCATTCTTAAGTTTTGCTAATCTTATATAGAAGATAATGAAAGAACAGTGTCAGGTAAATGATAGGTTACCTAACTAACTGTGCGCGGTCTCTCCATCCGGCCCACTCCCGGCATATGCAGGCTTGACCACTCGGGATGGAAATGATCGACACGGCTGACGACAATCGTCATATCATCATGGATCTCATTGCCCTGGTAACGGATTACTTTATCCAGCAGGCTGTCGGCCATATCCTGAGGATCATCGCCTTCCAGCTCCTGAATCAGTCGTTTCATCCATATCTCTTTATTAACGGCATATCCGGGCGCATCATAAATACCATCGGTCATCATAATGAGAATATCTCCGGGACGCAGCTGCATGGTGACCAGGTCCACTTCAATATCTTTAATAATTCCAATCGGCAGATTGCTGGCTGTCACCGGAATAACCTCGCTGCCCCGCCGGATAAAGCTTGGTGCTGACGCAATCTTCATGAAGATGGTCTGCGCCGAATATTGATCGATCAGCGCCATATCCACGGTCGCATAGAATTCATCCGGGGAACGCAGCAGCAGAATCGAATTGACAGATTTGACCGCCAGCTTCTCATCCATCCCTGATTGCAGCAGCTTCTCCAGCATGGATAGCGCAGCACTGCTCTCCATCCGGGCCCGCTCGCCGTTGCCCATTCCATCACTGATCGACACAGCAAAGGTGCCATTTCCGAGCTCCACCGTACTGAAGCTGTCGCCGGACATTATATCGCCTCCTTTGGCAGCACCGGCTACACCTGTGTTAATTTCATAAGCCTTGGCTGAACCAAAAGTCACCATAGATAAGCCTTCGCGCGGGTGCACCGCTGTTTCACTTACCACCGCAATATTCTCCTCCAGGATATCGGAGAGCAACGGGGCAATCATTTTGCGGCATTCGTCGAAGCCCCGGGTATAAGCATGCACCACTTCAATCTCTACCCGGCCGGGATCAAGGCTTAGAATTTCTATGGTATGAATTGACAGGCCCAGCTTCTCCAGTGCCTCGCGGATCTGTCCCTCCTGGCGGTACATCGCCTGGCCTTCCCGCTTGATCTCCTTCGCCAGATCCTCCATAACCTGAGAGACCCCGGATAATTGTTCGGCAACAAATTGGCGGCTGTCGTATATTTGCCGCTTCCAGCGCATATCATGCTGATAGAGTTCATATTGGCCCTTCATTACTTCGAGTACTTCGCCCGTCTTGCCGCAGATCCGGTTCCATTCCGGAGGCAGCTGGGCCGCTGTAATGTCGGGGCATTCTTCCACAGTAGTCATCATATCGGTCATATATCTGTATGTCTGATAGAACTTGGCATCCCAGCAGTGGGTACGCCGGATGCAGCCGGCGCAGGCTCCTTCCGTTACCGTTTTCATAAAGTCCTCCATTTCACGGTCGCTTTTACCGGCTTCCGTGGCACGGGGAATTTGACCAAAGCTGCTGGAGAGCTGACGGAATACCTGAGAGAATTGAGTAACCCGGTCTGCTGTAATATCCCGTACTCTGCGGGCATATTCATGTTGAGAGCGGCTATGATCAGCAGTGCCCGGTACATATTTGGCAATGGCAGAAATAATGCCTTTAGGTGTCAAAAGAAACAACACTACGGCGGCGCAGGTCTCCCAGGTGGAATTCATCACATCGCCTGGTCCCATGAAATATACCGACAATATGGTTGAACCCAGCAGCATCCCGATTGAGACGGCCCCTTTGCGTCCGGACTGCATCATTCCCGCCAGCATACCGGAGAAGGCCAGCAGACTCATCTGATAAATGGCACTTACATCAGCCAGACTAAGGATCAGACCGGTGACGACACCGACGGCTGCCCCGAGCGGGGCTCCACCGGCAAGGGCAAAGAGCAGAATGAGGAAACGCGATAAAATATGCTCCAGAGAAAGGCCATTTACCGTCCACCCGACCAGGCCTGTCATCACGGAGGCCAGCAGAATAATCAGGCAGAGGACCTCTTCATTGCGAAGCGCCCTGCTTTTTTGCTTATAAGTGAACACTGGAAGCGCCTGCAGGAATACGAGCGTCAGCACAAACCCAAGCAAGGCATCAATCGTTGCCATCATCAGCGGATACCAGGCCAGCGTCGGCCCGATTACCACCCGGAACAGTCCCACCATAAAAGAAGCGACGAATACCATGAGCGGCGCATAGGACAGATCCACCCGCTGGAAGTTCTCCATTCCTTTGTAAATCAGATAAAAGATAATCAGCTCTGCGGCAACCACTATAGCACCGGGAAACGGGGTAAACAGACTTCCGAGAAGAATAGCCGCAGCCACAGGCAGCGTAGAGTCCCTGCGCATAAATACAATGACGGCGAAATAAGCGGCAGCAAAGGGAGTTAGCTCGTCCAAAATCATGGCACGGCCTAGTAAAAAGCCCATCAGACTCAGCAGCAGTGCCCACTTCTTGACCGCGATGAACTGGAGGACCGGCTGTCTCATACTCCACGCCTTCAGACGTGTACTCCAAGCTTCCTTCTGAACCTTGTCTTTGCTTCCTGCTCTTGTCCACTCCGGCAAATTCACCACATTGCTTTTACTCATTCCCCTGCACCACCCGTATATGAATTTATGGTTCTCATTATATAGCGGGGGTCTTATGAAAGTTTGTCAGAAACAGAGAGCAGGCTGCAAAAATATTCCGACAAAAAAGCCTCTGCCGACATTTTATGGAAAAACCTTTCTAACCCTTACGGAGCAAAAGGTTAGCCCATGCTGGGGCTGGCCTTGACGGCGGACGTTGCCGGTGCCCCCGCAGACATTCGTCAGCGATTGCCCTAGAGTTATGTGAGAATGGCTTGGATGCTGTCGGCAATTTGTTTGTGGCCGACAAAAAACAGCCCGGCTGCGAATCCTACACTGGAGGTATTGCAGAGCTTCCTGCCACCCGCGGGCAAATGCCAGAAATTGAACAATTACCAGGACAAACAAAAAAACCGCGAAGGGCATGAAGCCCCAGCGGTTATTTATGATGTGCAAGACTCAGATTATACGCGCTTGGCTCCACGGCCGCCGCGCTTTCCTTCTGTGTTCTTCTTGATCGAAGATATCCGTTCTTCGCTGTCTTTCAGGAAGCGTGACATTTTATCCTCGAATGAAGGTTTACCGGCTGCAGGCTTGAATGGACGCCCACCCCGTTCACGATTGAATCCACCACCGCCGCCTCCGCCACTGCCGCCACCACCGCCGAAACGGTCTCCACCGCTTGGACGTTCTGGTCTTGGAGCTCTGGGGGGACGTACTTCCGACGCCGGCTTATCAACGGCCTGCTTAATGGAAAGTCCGATCTTGCCGTCCTTGTCAACATTGATCACCTTGACGGTTACTACATCCGCAATCTTCAAATGATCGTTAACATCTTTGACGTAGTTATCGGCGATCTCCGAGATGTGAACGAGACCTGTGACACCTCCTGACAGATCCACAAATGCTCCGAAATGCGTGATGCCTGTCACCTTGCCCTCTAACTTGGTGCCCACTTCAATTGCCATAGAATAAAATGATCCTCCCTTAAAAATATACAGACGAATATTAGTTCATCCTGTCTGCGGTGATTTGATTATACAGTAAAGAACAAAGCAAGGCAACAGAGCGAAAGCCCCTTTTAGCCTGCTTTTATTACTCAGATTGCTCTGTGCGGATAGGTGATTCACCTTCTGGATACATATTATACCATTTACGCGCTAATTGTCCGATATACTCATCATTATTCAGCCGCGAGACTTCATATTTCAGTTGGTTGAGCGAAGCTGTGACGCTTTCATTGCTCTGCTGCTTCTTCGCAAGCTGTTCAGTCTTGTCGGCAATAGCTGAACTCTGGGCAAAGAAAGTAAACCCGGCCCAGCCGAAGAATACCGCCACTACAAAAATCCATATAAACTTTCTTCTCTTCGCGCCTGCGGCCGAAGCCTTATTGTTATTATTCTTCTCTTCCGCAGAGAATCTGTTCATACAGCGTACCCCCAGTTCAAGATCAGCGTTTCCGCCATCCCGATATCCATTTAGTGATCCTCACTACCCTGGGACTATGATAGAACCGGGAAAGATGCGGAGAGACCCACCTTACAGGAAGTACCCAGATTGGCTTGGTTAGACGCAGCAGCAGCTTGAAAATATAGAGTAGGATCCGGCCGAGCAGCAGCAGCGTTCCCTTTACAAGGCGCCACAGCCAGAGAAGCGGCCATCCGATCACGATCTCAATACATCTCCATAGCAGCCTGCACGTATACTGAACCGACTGAATTAACATTAACACAAAACGCCGCACCGTAACACTGAAGATCAAAAAATAGATCCATACACCTAGAAAGAGTCCGAGAAAGACATAAAACCTCAATTGTCCCTGATTTCCGGCATAAAGCATGCGAAAGACGAACAGGGCAGCTGCTATCCAGTACAGCAAATCCAGCAGCGCATTCAGCCATTTGGGAAAGCTCAGCTTCAGCGACAGCACCCGGTAGCTGTCATAGGCCAGTCCCATGGTTGTGCCGGCCAGCACCATATAGAGCAGGGTGATCCATTGGACCGCGGGATTCATTTGAACAGCTTACGGAGAATCCCTTTATTTTTGCCCTGCGTACCGGGATCCAGATAAATCAGGGAATGAACATTGCCTTCAAGTGACAACAATCCATTCTCCAGACTCAAATTTTTGATATGTAAATGACTTCCCCGAATGGTGAGATGGCCGAGTTCCGTACGTAGCAGAAACTCCTCGCTGTCAAAGCTCTCTACATTCTGCACGCCCGTAAGTTCGACCTGTTTACGGCTGTGCATGTGCAGATCATGTTGTTTATTGACTTTGGCTGGCTCGATCATAGCATGTACCCCTCCTTCTTGGTTCTAATCTATGACGGAAGGACAGGGTATAGAACATGAAGGCGTGCCATGCATCGTAAAAAAGCGTAACTTCACATAGAGTAAAGTTACGCTTTCGATTACTGACTGAAATCTGCCTTACCAGTCGAGTCCGGTGCTTTTGGCCACAGGCTCTTCACGGAGCAGGGTATACATTCCGGCGGCCTCGTCCTTGCGGGTGGTCTCCACCAGCTTTTCGACTTTGACCGTCACAAGCTTTTGGCCGAACTGCACGGTAATCTCGTCACCGATCTTCACAGTGCTGCTCGGTTTGGATTCCCGTCCATTGATCAGTACCCGGCCCTGTTCGGACACATCCTTGGCCACGGTGCGGCGCTTGATCAGACGGGAAACTTTCAGGAACTTGTCCAGACGCATTAGTTAACGGCTTCTTTAAGCTTGTTACCTGCCTTGAAGGCCGGTACAGTCGATTCAGGGATTTCAATAGGTGTGCCCGATTGCGGGTTACGGCCGGTACGGCCGGAACGTTTGCGGGTTTCAAAAGTGCCGAATCCGATCAGCTGCACTTTATCTCCGCTTGCCAGAGCTTCTGTAATTTCGCCCAGAACCCCATTGAGTACCGCTTCTACATCTTTTTTGGCCAATCCGCTTTTTTCGGAAATGTTGTTTACCAGATCTGTCTTGTTCATAATTTGAAGTTCCTCCTAGGATACAAAAAAATAAATGAAATTCCGGCTCGCTGGCAAAAAATGCCGCAAATCGTCATTTCGTCTTTATGATATTCTTGATGCTGCCTTCAATTCCTGCCATGATCCGCCCTTTTTTTAAAAAAGTAACCGCTGGCAGAGAACCGGGGCTTATAGCACTATAACATTATAAACCTCTATTTGCATTTTAAATCAGAGATTTAAGGTCCTGTTCACAGCATTACCGTTTCTCCGGCACTGTATACCCTACTGGCTCCGCTCTTCTGTCTTGGCTTCCTGCCAGAGAGCCTCCATCTCTTCCAGACTACTGTCTTGAACACTAGTACCTCTATCAAGCAGCCGCTGCTCAATGTACTGGAACCGGGAGATAAACTTGCGGTTTGTGCGGGTCAGCGCTTCCTCCGGATCGGCATCGATGAAGCGGGCTACATTAGTTGCCGCGAACAGCAGATCACCCAGCTCCAGCATCTGCTCCTCGGCAGACAGCCCCGTTTCAATCGCTTCCTGCAGTTCGTCGACCTCTTCACGGATTTTGGCTAGGACATCTCCGGTATTATCCCAATCGAATCCCACCTTGGAGGCCTTCTTCTGCAGCTTGTAAGCCTTCATCAGTGCAGGCAGGTCACGGGGAACCCCGCTGAGCGCGGATAGCGCTTCAGGCTTCACGCCTTTGCGCCGCTTCTCTTCGGCCTTCATGCCGTCCCAGTTCTGCAGCGCCTCCTCGGCATTGCCGGCAACACGGTCGCCGAAGACATGCGGATGGCGGAAGATCAGCTTCTCATTCAGGCCTTCAATCACATCATAGACGCTAAATGTACCGAGCTCCTCTTCCATCTGGGCATGAAGCATAATCTGGAGCAGCAGGTCGCCCAGCTCTTCCTTCATATGGTCCGGGTCATCCTCGTCGATCGTTTCCAGCACCTCATAGGTCTCTTCGATCAGGTTCTTGCGCAAGGATTCATGGGTCTGCTCACGGTCCCAGGGACAGCCTTCCGGACTCCGCAAAATATCGACAATCTCATGCAGCCGGGCAAACGTACGCTTTCGCGCATCCTCTGCAGGGTTGATTGGAACATACACCAGCGAGAGGTTGCCGTATCCGTCCAGCCGGTCCAGCTCATACAGCGGCACACGCAGAATCTGCTCCTCACCCTCTACACCGAGAGCATGTCCGACAACTACTTCATACTCCGGCGGATACAGCTCCATCAGGCAGAGCTTGGTTTCTGACGCAGTGAAGCTGTCATAGACCTGCCCGATCAGTGTGTGCAGCTCCGGGTGGAGCTGGGAGCTGCGGATGCCCGAAGCATCCAGCAGCTGAAATCCTTCAATCGGATCAAAGCCCAGACGGACGAATGCCTCATCGAGGAAGCTTTCCCCGCCGAGGATATTCAGCTCAATGCGGGCCTCCGGGCAGCGTTGTCGCAGCAGGGATACAGCGGATTCAGCAACCATGGGATGTCCCGGCACGGCATAGACGATTTCTGTGCCTTGCGGAGCCGCCGCTGCCTTCTCAATCAGGGTTGCCGTAATGGCTTCGTAGACCTCAGGGAAGGAGGATAACGATTCATACAGCCCGTCGAAAGACTCCGAAGAAATCTCAAGCTCAGCCAGTGCAGCCATGGCGGGATGCTCTGCGGTCCGCACGTAAACGGCGGATGCCGCTTTGAGCTTCTTGATAATGCCCAGTGTCAGCCGGTCCGGATTACCGGACCCGAGGCCGACCACCGTTAGTATTGCGCTCATGCCTGTCTACTCCTTTGAGGGCATCTGCCTGCTGCTTGTGCAGCCGGTGGCCCTATGTAAATTATTAGTAAGCCTTAAGGGAACAGGCGCAGCTTCTTCAGCTTGTCCGCCAGCCGGGGGCCGAAGCCCGGAAGCTGGCGCAGCTCGTTCTCGCTGAGCAGCCGCAGCGCCACTGCGCCGAGTGCGAAGACGGCGCAGCCTGCGAGCACGCCGAGCAGGCTCTGCGCCAGCGCTGCGGTCCGCCCGCCGCCGAAGCCGGCCGCGTCCGCCGCTCTGCCCGCGGCGAGGCTCACGGCCGCGGCAACCAGCCCCAGGCCCGCGAGCAGCGCCGCGGGCTTCAGCAGGGCATCTGCGAAGCGCAGCCGCAGATAGCCCTGGCGGTAGAGCAGCAGCACGTTCAGCGCTGCTGCGAAGAGATGTGCGGCCACGCCGGCGATGGCCGCACCGGTAATGCCCTGCTGCGGGACCAGCAGCAGGTTCAGGGCCGCCTTAAGCGCAGCGGCGGCCAGAAGGTGCAGCGCCGGCGCACGCACGGCGCCAAGGCCCTGCAGCAGCGCGGCGGAGATGATGCTGACCGTGCCGCCGGCGGCGGTGAAGGCCAGCCAGGTCATCGCGCCGCTGCCGGCAGCGTCCCCGTACAGAGCCGTGTTAACGGGCTCTGCAAGGACGGCCAGGCCTACGGACGCGGCCAAGCCGAGGAGCCAGAACCAGCGCAGCGACAACGTGATGCGTGTGCGGATAAGTTCCTCGTTCCGCTGGAATTTCGCTTCCGCCAGGGCCGGAATGAATACTACCGACAATGAGGTGGCCAGCATGGTTACGATCTGGACGAGCGGCAGTCCGCGGTTATAGATGCCGAACTGGGCCATAGCGGCCGTCTCACTGCTGCCGCTTCCCGTCAGCAGACGGGGAACCGTGAACACATCCACCAGGCCGATCAGCGGCATAGCCAGAGCGCCCAGCATCACCGGCAGTCCGTAAGCCAGCAGCTTACGGACATTCGTCTCGCGTTCCGGGTGGACTTCAGCTGCGGCTGGCTTCCCTCTGGCGGGAACCTGAAGCATAGCGGCCTTCAGCCCGCGGCGGCGGTAAGTGCGCCAATAGAGGAGCATAACGGCCAGACCTGCCAATCCTCCGCCCGCAGGACCGAGCAATGCGCCGGCGGCAATACCTGCCGCATCGGCACCGGCCGCTGTCAGATAGAGCAGCAGTGCGATCATGACTGCCACACGCACCGACTGCTCTACGACCTGTGACACAGCGGTTGGCATCATATTATGCAGCCCCTGGAAGTAACCGCGCAGTGCGGCCATCAGCGGTACTACTGCCAGTCCCCAGGCACTGCTGCGCAGAGCGGAGGTAATATGGGAATTGCCGACCCACACAGCAATAACCGGTGCTCCGGTATAGACCAGAATCCCGAGAATCAGTCCGGAGACTGCTGTAATGCCCGCTGACAGGCGCAGCACCCGCCGTCCTTCCTGGTCATCCTGCGCAGCAGATGCCTCTGCCACGAACCGGGAGATGGCTGCAGGCAATCCCAGCATGGCTACCGTGACCAGGATCGTATATAGCGGATAGACCGTATTGTAGATACCGAATGCTGCGTCACCGCCCAGGTTCTGCAGCGGAATCTTCTGCAGGGTACCGATCAGTTTTGAGAAAATAGCTGCCGCGCTAAGAATAAATGCACCTTGCAGCAGCTTCGAGCCTTGGGTGTCCGATTTCATGATATACCTGCTTCTACAGCGTGACTGCCATATTATTGAACGTGAACTTAAGCATGTTACAATGAGGTCCCCATTCTTAAGCTCATCATATTAGAATGAATTTCTATATTATAGCTTAAGTATGCCTGTAAGTGGAAATGGCTTCACTTCATACAACAAAACCCCGCCATTTCCTGTGGAGTCATACCCGGGACTGACCCCATAACGTGAGACAAATCAAAACACCTACAAGAAAATGAAACCCTGTCGTAAGATAGGGAGATAATCTTGGAGGTGTTTTTGCGTTGGCAACGAGAGTGAGTTACCCGGTAGAAATCAAAATGAAAGCCATTGAGATGAGGTTGGCAGGAGTTCCGGTCAGAGAGGTTATGGAGGAGCTAGGGATACGGAATAACACACAGTTAAAGACATGGATGAGGTGGTATCGAAAAGGCGAAGTGCATCGTCTGGAGCAGCCCGTGGGCAAACAGTACAGCTACGGAAAAGGTCCAGAACACTCTACGGAGCTGGAAAGAGTAAAGGCGGAGAATCGTTTCTTAAAGCAGCAACTAGACGTGCTAAAAAAGTACAGGGAACTGGAAAGGAGGTGGAACCGCAAGTCGTTATTACCTGGATCGAGTCCATTCGAGAAGAAGTAACGGTGAAAGAGGCTTGCGCATGGCTTGGGATTGCAAGAGCCACATACTACCGCTGGAAAGCCGCAGTAGAAACCGAGCCTTCAGAGTCTATAGCGGAGAAGATAAGGCAGCTTTGCGTACAGCATAAATTCCGATATGGGTACCGGAAAATCACCGCACTCCTTCGGGCAGAAGAACCCATAAACCACAAACGAGTTCAACAGATTATGCAGCGTGAAGGGCTACAATGCCGTGTAAGGAGGAAGAAACGTAAGGCCCCGGGGCAGCCAGCACATCCAGCAGAAAATCTGCTGAAGCGGCAATTTCATGCAGAGGGGCATCTGCAAAAGCTCGTCACGGACATTACCTATTTACCGTTTGGAGGGAAGATGTTGTATCTCTCGAGCATTCTGGACCTATACAATGGGGAGATTGTAGCTTACAGTATAGCGGACAAGCAAGACACATCTTTAGTGTTGCATACACTGAATCAACTTCCAAAACGGGCAAATATGCTGCTTCATAGCGACCAGGGCAGTGTATATACGTCTCAGATGTACCAGACTGCAGTCAAAGGAAAAGGCATTACCATGAGCATGTCCCGCAAGGGAACGCCCGCCGATAATGCCCCCATCGAATCGTTTCATTCCACCCTAAAGTCTGAAACGTTCTACCTCGAAGATCTCATGTGTACAACGACGGCAATCGTTGAACAGACCGTTCGAGACTACATCACTTACTATAACTCAATTCGGATTCAGGCGAAACTAAATAACCAGTCACCGGTGGATTTCCGGCGACTGGCTGCTTGAACTTGCAGGGTGTTTTGATCCCTGTCTCACGAACGGGGGGCAGTCCCCCCAGAGGATAAGCGGGGTTCTATAGGCCAATCTCTTACTGCTCCATCTGCTTGCCCAGGAAGGCTGCGGCTGTTTCAGCCATCTTCACTTCCATCTGCGCCATTTTCACCGTGTCATCCTTATTCAGCAGTACTACACAGCCGATTGGATCTCCGCCGGAGATAATGGGTGCTGCCACATAGCTGGATAGCAGCTCCGTGTGGTCTTTGCTGATGTCGTAGCTGCCCCCATTCGTCTCAAGCACCGTTTTACGGCTTTCCATTACCTTCTCCAGCAGCACGCCAACCTGCTTCTCCAAATAATCCTTCTTGGAGCCGCCGGCGAGTGCGATGAAGGTGTCCCGGTCCGTAATCATCGTAATATGCCCTGTTCCCTCAAACAGTGACTCCGCGTATTCTTTCGCGAAATCACCCAGCTCGCCAATCGGAGAATACTTTTTCAATATAACTTCACCATCACGGTCGACGAAGATTTCCAGAGGGTCTCCTTCCCGAATGCGCAAGGTGCGTCTAATCTCTTTAGGGATAACAACTCGTCCGAGGTCATCAATACGGCGTACAATTCCAGTAGCTTTCATTTCACATGTTGCCCCGCTTTCTTAAGAAGTATGGTCCAACTACTGTCCATTATGGGAATGGTTAATCCCAGTGATTTATCGTAATATCTGACCATAGTATTCATCTCTTCCCAGTTCCTTATACATTCAAGCCGCCTGTTTAAAATAGTTCATGCAAAATCACAAACACAACAGGCGCATCATTCCAGTTATGTTCTTAAATTCACCATTCTATACCTGCTCCAGCCTGTTCAAAAAAAGCCGCCTGATGCTTGGCGCATCAGACGGCTTGTCCACCTATAAAATTATTTGGCTGCTTCTGTAGCGGCCGGAGCTGGTGTGGCATCAGCCGGGGCTGGAGTAGCTGCTGTTCCCGGTTCATCGGCTGCGGCGGTGCTCTTCGGCAGGTTGATCTCAATCTTCAGGCTATCCAGATCCTTTTCGAGGAACGACTCCAGGCTGGTGGAAGCTGCTGAGCTCTTAACAGTCTCCAGCTGCTCTGCCGTCAGCGTGTCGAAGGTTGTCTCCTTGCGGGCTTCAACTTTAATGACGTGATATCCGTAGCTGCTCTTCACCGGATCACTAATCGTATTAAGCGGCAGCGTCTGGGCTGCGGCTTTGAACTCTTCTACGTACTTGGACAGCGGCTCATCCTTATATAAGCCCCCGGTATCCTTCGTACTGGTATCATCCGAATATTCCTTGGCAACGGCTGCAAAGTCTGCACCGCCGTCCAGCTTTGCTTTCGCTTCATTGGCACGCTTCAGCGCATCTGCATCCGCACGCTCCTTGCCGTCACCATCCGTCAAGCCAACCAGCACATGACGCAGTGTAGCCACGGTGAAATCAGCTTTAATCGCTTCGTACTCTGTCTTCACCTGCTCGTCCGTTACTTTGAGCAGCATGTCCTGATAAACGGTAAGCACCCGCTGCATATAAGAACGCAGGTCCGATTCGCTTAGATCCTGCTCCTTCAGAGAGCTTTTATAGGAGTCGCCCAGACTGCTCTTGATCGTCTCAATCTGTGTATCGACCTCTTTCTCTGCTGCCTTCTTCGCCTCATCCGTTGCCTGGCCAGCCAGATGTTCAAACGCGACCTCCTGCTTCAGGATAGACTCCTTGAACATATCAATCTCCAGATACTGCGCCTGCTGCGGAGACAGGAATTTCATTACGCGGGTATCCAGATCGAATTCCTTCGCAGTAATCGTTCCGCCATTATAAGTTGCCACCGCTGTATCATCGCCGCTGTTGCTGCTGCAGGCAGCAAGCATTGAGAAGGAAACTGCTGCAACCAGTGAGACCAGCAGCACTTTCCATGGTTTTTTATTTAACGACATTGTGTAATTCTCCCTTCGATTTTAAAGACTGTTTAGCTGCCGCGAGGAATTGCTCCAGCAGTTCAAGCAGCTCTTTGTCGCCCAAGTCTTTGGACTTGATGCGGATCGTTGCTTTCGCATCCTTATCAAATTGTACACGTCTTTCGAAGCTATTTCCAACTTTGGCCAGCTTCGCCGTATCTAACGCCCCGATAGTTCCTTCATGGAAATTGAGTGAGACCTCATCGCCCCGCCGGACCATGGATTCCATACCATACAGTTTGCCGTATACCTTCAGCCGGGCCACAGAGAGCAGATTGATGACTGCTTCCGGCAATTCGCCGAACCGGTCAAGCAGCTCATCCTCAAGCTCCGAGGCATCCTCAAAAGTCGCCACTGCAGCAACTTTTTTATAGATTTCAATTTTTTGGATACTGTCGTAAATATACTCGGATGGAAGATATGCGTCAATCGACAAATCAATCACGGTATTGCCCTGTTTCAGCGAAGTATCCTCTTCACCTAGCACGCTGACCTTACGCTTGCGGATTTCCTCCGCCAGCATCTGCGAATACAGATCGAACCCAACAGAAGCAATGAATCCGTGCTGCTCCGCACCGAGCAGATTGCCTGCTCCGCGGATAGAGAGATCGCGCATAGCGATTTTGAAGCCTGAACCAAGCTCCGTGAATTCCTTAATTGACTGCAGACGTTTCTCGGCCACTTCTGTCAGCACCTTATCCCGCTGGTACGTGAAATAGGCATAAGCTATCCGGTTAGAACGTCCTACACGTCCGCGCAGCTGATAGAGCTGGGAAAGTCCCATTTTATCGGCATCATGCACAATGAGCGTATTGACGTTTGGAATATCCACACCAGTTTCTATAATGCTTGTGCTGACCAGCACATCGTATTCTCCATCAAGGAAATCGAGAATAGTCTTCTCCAGCTCCGACTCTGACATCTGTCCATGGCCGATGCCTACTCTTGCCTCCGGCACCAGCATGGAGATTTGTGCAGCCATCTCCTGAATCCCCTGGACGCGGTTATAGAGGTAATAGACCTGGCCGCCACGGGCAAGCTCCCGCTCTACCGCTTCACGGGTAAGGGTCTGGCTATGCTCAACAACATACGTCTGTACGGGAAAGCGGTTCTCTGGCGGCGTCTCAATAACTGACAAGTCCCGCACACCAAGCATCGACATATGCAGAGTGCGTGGAATCGGCGTTGCCGTCAGGGTCAGCACATCGACATTGGTCTTCAGCTTCTTCAGCTTCTCTTTGTGGGTCACGCCGAAACGCTGCTCTTCATCGACAATCAGGAGACCCAGATCCTTGAACACCAGATCCTGCGACAGCAGTCGGTGTGTGCCTATAACCACATCCACGGTACCCTGTCTTACTCCCTTAATGGTGTCATTCTGCTCCTTACGGCTGCGGAAACGGCTCAGCACCTGAATATTCAGCGGATAATTAGCGAAGCGCTCACGGAAGGTCTCATAGTGCTGCTGTGCCAGAATCGTCGTTGGCACGAGGACTGCCACCTGCTTGCCTTCAATCGCTGATTTAAAAGCAGCCCGGATCGCCACTTCTGTCTTGCCGTAGCCCACATCTCCGCAAAGCAGGCGGTCCATCGGACGGTTCTGCTCCATATCCTTCTTGATCTCTTCGATCGCGCGAAGCTGGTCACGGGTCTCCTCATACGGGAACATCTCTTCGAATTCACGCTGCTCCTGCGTATCCTTATCGAAGCCGTAACCAAGCGCGCTCTGGCGTTCGGCGTAGAGCTTGATCAGATCATCGGCGATATCCTGGACCGAGCTCCGTACTTTGCTGGTAACTCTCGTCCACTCGTTGCCGCCAAGCTTATATACCTTCGGCTCCTTGTCTTCAGAACCGACATACTTCTGGATGAGATCGATCTGATCAATCGGAACCGAGAGCTTGTCGCCGCCGGCATAGAGAATATGCATATAGTCGCGGTGAATCCCGCTGACCTCAAGCGTGCCGATGCCCATGTACTTGCCGATCCCGTGGTTCTGGTGAACCACATAATCGCCAATCTTCAGCTCCGTATAACTCTTGATCCGTTCGGCATTGTCAATTCCCTTGGAGACCTTCCGCGCCTTGCGCTGCTTCTGCGAGAACATCTCACCTTCGGTGATGACAGCCAAATGAATCGAAGGAAGCTCAAAACCGGAGCCCAGGTTGCCCTGAAGGATGGTCGGGGCTTCAATCCCGTAGTCGTCAAGCACCCGGCGGACACGCTCCATCCGCTCCTCGCCATTGGCCAGCATAATAACCTTCACGCCGGACTTATGCCAGCGTTCCATCTCGGATTTCAGCACGTTCATCTGCCCATGGAAATCCTGCATTCCCCGGCTGATGAAGCCCAGGATATTCTGCGGCTGAATATGCGGAACCTGACGCAGGAAAATCGACATGAACAAGCTCTGGAACGGACGGTGATACATAATCACATCGCTCTCGACAGAAAGATGCAGGTCAGGCAGCGTTTTGCCGTTCTGCAGCAGGTGCAGGTTCCATTCCGACTCATCGCGCTCCAGCTGCTTCGCAGTTTCAAGCAATCGGGCCGGTTCATCCAGCACAAGCAACGTATCCTGTGCCATGTAATCATACAGATGAGAGCGTTCAGGATATAAGAGACTGATATATTTATAGAGTTCCGGAAAATAAGTGCCTTCGCGCAGCATTTCCAGCTCCCGGCCCATTTCCTCACGCAGACGCAGCTTGGCCTGACGGTCGCTCATTTTCTCGAGCTGCCGCTCCAGTAGTGCTGACGCAGCTGTAGAGGCCGCATCCTGGCGCAGCTGATCGGCAATAATCTCCTTGGCCGGAGTAATCTTCACAGTGCGGACCTTATCAATAGACCGCTGGTCTATGGGATCAAAGGTACGAATGGAGTCTACTTCATCATCAAACAGCTCCACCCGGTAAGCTAGTGGAGAAGTCATAGGATAGAAATCAATAATACCGCCGCGCACGCTGAGTTCACCGCGGTTCTCCACCCGCTCGACACGCTCGTAGCCCATTTCAATCATGGACATGAGGAATTCATCGAGCGAAAGGGTACCGTCCTGCGAAACGGTCAGCTGGGCTCCAGCCATCACATGTGGGGCGGGGAGCAGCCGCCGGACACCGGAGTAGGGAACAACTACAACTCCACGGAAGCCCTTGGCACATTTCGTAAGCACATCAATACGCTGTGCGAGTGTCTCGGGGCTGGAGACTGCAGCTTCAGCAGCTACCAGCTCATTAGCCGGATACAGCAGCACACGGTCCGGAGAAAGCGCTTCCTGCAAATCCTCGGCCATCTTCTGTGCCGAGAACATATTATGAGTGACTACCAGCAGCGGACGCTCCGTCTCTTCATGCAGCGCAGCCAGCATAATTTGTCTGGCCGAGCCGGATAAGCCGGAGATAAGCTGCTCCTTCATACCTGCAGCGATACCGCTGGTGACGGACTGAAAATCGGGATCCTTCGAAAAAGCTTCTATAAGACCTTGTAACAACAGGTGCACCTCTCTTACTAAATAGGCTGACAGCAGCGTTGCCGCTGCCACCTATTATAATTAGAATCGAAAACAAGCCTCAGCGGATAAGGCCAAGGCTTGCGGATGACGATAGAGACAGGCGCTTCCACCTACTGAAGCGGACTGGCCAGCAGGCTAAGTTCCGGATTGTTATCCAGGGCCTGCTTACAGTAACCGCAGGTAACCTTCACCGTAATCTCACCTTCTGAATCATACGCTATTATATCTCTGCGTTCCGCAGGGGTCAAGGAATGTAGGCCCAGCTGCATCTCTGTGATATCACTTCTGTCGATGCTTCCTAAGAATGTCCGGCAGTGCCTGCATACATAGTTTATTGCCATCTATATGCCTCCTGAAGGTAGTATATACCTCCAGTATGCCCCGCCCCGGATAGCTTTAGCCTTAAATTACTGCACCCTATACCTTGTAATCAGCCATTGAACTTGGCCATAGTCTGCTCAAATGTGTGCTGCAGGCCAAATTCCACTGCATCACAAGTATCCATAATCATCGTTTCCAGCTTGGGTCCGTCTTTCTTGGCGAATGTAGACAGCACATAATCGACAATTGCAAATCCCGGCTCCGGACGTGAGATTCCCATCCGCACCCGGTTGAAGCTCTGGGTGCCTGTGTGCTGAATGATCGACTTGATTCCGTTATGTCCACCGGCACTGCCTTGATAGCGCAGCCGGATTTTGCCCAGCTCCGTATCCAGATCATCATAGACAACAATCATATCTTCCAGCTGCACCTTGTAATAATCCATATAAGCGCGGACCGCCTCACCGGACAGGTTCATGAAGGTCATCGGTTTAATCAGTACGGTCTTTACTCCGCCAATGACCCCTTCGCCGATCACCGATTTGCATTTATTCTGGTTAAAGACAATGCCGTGTCTGGACGCAAGCTCATCCAGCGCCATAAAACCAACATTATGCTTGGTCTTCGCATATTGCGTTCCGGGATTTCCGAGTCCAACAATCCATTTCATAACTAAAGTCTATCCTTTCCGCCCGGTACTCCCAGCAGAAGAGTTCCGTTTTTGGTACAATAAGTTTATACTCCGAAGACAGGTGATGAACAATGCCACATCAGGGCGATATTTTAACATTACCGCGCCATTTCCAGTACCATATTCAATATGCTGTGCCTGTTGAAGTATTTAGGGGTAGCGCTCATGTAGACATCGGTGTGATTACAGCGGTGGATGAAGGCTTTGTGGAGCTTCAGGGGACGCTATACAACCGCAGCCTGTTCACCTTCATTTCCCGCCCGGGATACTGAGACGTACGAGCTGCTCTGTTTCCCGCATCACGCCGACAAGGGTTACATCTTCCGCTTCACGGAGGTGTAACCCTTTTTCTAATATAAGCAGCTTATTCGATCTCGAACAGTTTGCTGATCGACAGCTCTTCATGCACACGAATAATAGCTTCGCCCATAAGCGGAGCTACGGACAGCACCTTGAGCTTACTTGTCGGATTACTGCTGCGAATTGGAATGGTATCCGTCACGATAATTTCTTTGATTGGAGAGTTCTCCAGGCGTTCATGCGCAGGCCCGGACAATACCGGATGTGTACAGCAAGCGTAGACTTCCTTCACGCCGCCTTCCATCAGAGCATTGGCCCCCAGCACGATGGTTCCTGCCGTATCAATGATATCATCAATCAGAATCGCTGTTTTACCTTCAATGTTACCGATAATGTTCATAACCTCACTAACGTTCGGCTCCGGACGGCGCTTGTCGATGATCGCCAGTGGAGCGTTGAGGAAGTCAGCAAGCTTTCTTGCCCGCACAACACCGCCATGGTCCGGTGAGACGACAACCGGGTTCTGAATTTGCTTGGAGCGGAAATATTGGGCCAGAATCGGAACACCCAGCAGATGATCTACAGGAATATCGAAGAAGCCTTGAATCTGCATCGCATGAAGGTCCATGGTAATGACGCGATGTGCACCCGCTTTTTCAATCAGGTTGGCTACCAGCTTGGCCGTAATCGGATCACGGGAACGGGCCTTACGGTCTTGGCGCGCATAACCGTAGTAAGGAATCACGACATTGATGCTCTTCGCAGACGCACGCTTAAGCGCATCCACCATAACGAGAAGCTCCATCAGATTGTCGTTAACCGGTCCACAGGTGGACTGTACAATATAGACATGACAGCCCCGGACGCTTTCCGACAGCTTAACCTGAATCTCTCCGTCACTGAAGCTAGTAGTATGGGACTCGCCCATCGGAATACCGATATAATCGGCAATCTGACTAGCCAGCTTAGGATTGGAGTTGCAGGTGAAAATCTTTAGTTTGGAATCGCAATAAGTCATAAAATATAAACCCTCCGTGACGGAATTTAACTTCCAAGTAGCGCCGGCGCGGATTTGCAGAGTCCGTCCGGCGCTTTGGCCTTGAGCGCTTTACGATGGACTCTTCGACTGGTCTTTCTTCGCTTTGGCACGGGAGCGGATCTTGTCCGCATAACCCGGCTTGTTCTCCTGTCTTACTCTGGCAACTGCCAGATCATTCTCTGGTACAGAACGCGTGATGGTGGATCCGGCGACAACGAATGCGCCTTTGCCCACAGTTACCGGAGCGACAAGATTCACATTGCTGCCGATAAAAGCATCATCACCGATCTCTGTTCTTGACTTGTTATAGCCATCATAGTTAACGGTGATGGCACCACAGCCGATATTCACATTCTTACCGACCTCAGCATCACCGACATAGCTTAAATGGGATACTTTGGAGCCGTGACCGATTGTAGCATTCTTGATCTCCACGAAATCGCCGATCTTGACCTCTTCGCCAAGCACGGCACCCGGACGCAAATACGCAAAAGGCCCAACGGAAGCCCGTGCGCCGACCTCAGCCTGATTCAGTACGGAATGCTTCACTACAGCACCGTCCATAATCACGCAGTCTTCAATTTCGCTCGCTGGTCCGATCACACAATCTTCGCCGATTACCGTCTTGCCTTTGAGCACAGTGCCCGGATACAGCACAGTGTCTGCTCCAATGACAACATCTGCTCCAATATAGGTAGAGGCAGGATCGATTAAAGTTACACCGTTCAGCATATGCCCGCGGTTGATACGCTCACGCATATAGCCTTCCGCTTCGGACAACGCCAGGCGGTCATTCACACCAATAGACTCTGCAGCATCATGGGCCTGATATCCAAGAACGATATCTCCCTGTGCCCGGAGTATACCGATAACATCAGTCAAATAATATTCCTGCTGGTTATTGGTATTGGTAACCTTCTCCAGAGCGGCAAATAGCTTAACGTTATCAAAACAATAAGTGCCTGTATTGATTTCGCTGACAGCGGCTTCGCTCTCTGTGCAGTCCTTCTGTTCTACAATCCTCTGCACTCCGCCGTCTTCGCCCCGGATGATCCGGCCATATCCGGCAGGCTGCTCCATAATAGCAGTTAGGACGGTTGCGGCAGCTTTCTGCGCTTCATGCAGCGCCATCAGCCCTTCCAGTGTCTCGGTCATTACCAGCGGTGTATCCCCGCAGATCACGATCGTAGTTCCTTCTTCACCGCCAAGCAGATCTTTGGCTTGTTTGACGGCATGCCCGGTTCCAAGCTGGATATCCTGCAGCACATATTCGGCATTGTCGCCTACATAAGCTTTAACTTTCTCAGCGCCGTGGCCTACGACGACTACTGTACGCTCGCATCCGGTCGCCTTTACTGTATCAAGCACGTGCCCTACCATCGGTTTGCCACAGACGGGGTGCAGCACTTTGTATAATTTAGATTTCATACGCTTGCCTTGGCCTGCAGCAAGTACAACAGCCATTCTTTTCAAGAATGCCAACCTCCTACTTCTTGAACTCACTACTGAATATATCTCATTCCGGGCAAAAAGAAAAGAGAACCATGAAGGCATGGTTCCCTTTTCTTCGAACCCCAATAAAATCCCCCCACAAAGTGGGGCTTTGGCTTCGAGGCTGACCCAGGTACTTTTGCGGGGACCCCGAAACATAAAAAAGTCTTATCTTAAAAAACGGCATGGCTTTACGCCGCCCGGGAGGGCAGCAATCCTTGAGAGTCAGCGCTTCACAGCTTAAGCTCCCTCTTCAATGACTTCTTCTTCTTCCGTAGCGGCGCGTTCGTACTCGGCCAGAACCGCAGATTGAATCTTTTCGCGCGTTCCCGAAGAAATCGGGTGAGCGATATCGCGGAATTCACCGTCAGGTGTACGCTTGCTGGGCATTGCAACGAACATCCCGTTATTACCATCGATGACGCGTATGTCATGAACAACAAACTCGTTATCGATTGTAATGGATGCGATTGCTTTCATTCTCCCCTCAGAGTTGACGCGGCGGAGTCTGACATCCGTAATTTGCATGTGTGTGTTCACCACCTTTTTCCATCAGAGACTTGGTGTATAATTCCACACAGCAAAGCGAATTCCTTCTTTTTCATTCCATAAAATGCCTGATAAAGAAGATTATTTTCGCAGAACCTTTGATTTCGACACATTTCGTGCTGTTATCTTAAGATTCCTCACGGTTTCGACATTATGCCCGGGTTTTTAACTTTGGAAATCCAGCTCACTCAGGAGGAGAAATAATTGCCGGGATACGCGGAAATGCGCCGTACCTTGGAATCTACCTCCGTCAGCTTTACGAGCGATACGTAATCATGCAGCAGGCGTTCTTCCTTCTCCACCGCTCCGGATTCTACAAGTACGCCTACACCGGCGACCTCGGCATTGAACTCGCCCAGCAGATCAACCATCCCGCGTACGGTACCGCCCGCCTTCATGAAGTCATCCACGATCAGCACCCGTGATTTCTCACGCAATGCCCGTCTGGACAGCGACATCGTATGTATACTCTTGTGCGAACCCGAGACGTAGTTAATGCTTACCGCCGAACCCTCGGTCACTTGATGGTCGCGGCGCACCAGTACTACAGGCAGCCCAAGCTGTGCAGCCGTCGCATAAGCGAGCGGAATCCCCTTGGTCTCCACTGTCATCACGACATCAATCTCTACTCCGTAAAAAGCCGTAGCAATAATCTTACCGGCTTGCTCCATCAGGGACGGCAGTCCCAGCAGATCGGACATGTACAAATAACCGCCGGGCAGAATCCGGTCACTCTGCTCCAGCTGTCCGCACAGCCGGTTCACGAAAGCAAGTGCCATGTCCATCGGCATCCGCGGAATATACCTGACTCCGCCTGCAGCACCCGCAAGGGTTTGCAGTTCGCCCATGCCTTCGCCTTCAAATACCTCTTTTATAATAGCCAGATCTTCACTGACCGATGACTTCGCTGCACCGTACCGCTCTGCGAAGGTCGAGAGCGGCAGCAGATCATGCGGCTTCTCAAGTAAAAATTGGGTCATATCAACCAATCGCTGGCTTCGTTTAAGTTTCTTCACGGAATGCTCCTCGCCAAAACCGAATATTATTATGAATAATATCATTTTTGTACGGATTTACACAAGCGAAAACGGTTATACCGTCCTTCAGAAGAAGGCTTGCGCTTCGGCTCAAGAAGAAACGGCTAAGCCGCCAGGGCAGCGCTAACCGTTTCTGTGTGCCTTCTGGATCAGCTCAGCGAACGCACGGCATAGACTTCCTTGCAGAATCCGCGAAGTCCGTTATAGATTCTCGCCACCTTGGACTGCTTCGACACCAGGCCGAACACTGTCGGTCCGCTGCCGGACATCAGTACCCCGTCTGCTCCCAGCTTCACCATCGCTTCTTTGAGCTGCTGTACCTCCGGGTGCAGCTTCAGGGTCACATCCTCCAGCACATTGCCCAGGCCCGCGCAGACCGCCGCGAAATCGCCGGCCTCAATCGCCTGCTGCATCCGGAGTGCGGACGGATGAACCGCGATGTTATTCGCGCGTACGCGTCCGTACACCTCAGCCGTCGATACATTAATCGGCGGCTTGGCCAGGACGACCCAGCATTGCGGCGGACTCGCTATTTGCGTCAGCCGTTCTCCCCTGCCCGTAGCGAGGGCAGTGCCTCCTGTGACGCAGAACGGGACGTCCGAGCCCAGCTCGGCACCCAGTTCCTGCAGCTCCTGCGCCGGGATCCCGAGGCGCCAGAGCCGGTTCAGGCCGCGCAGCGTAGCCGCGGCGTCACTGCTGCCGCCGGCGAGGCCGGCAGCGACCGGAATTCTTTTGTCCAGGTGAATATGTACACCGCTTCTCACGTTATAGCGGTCTTTAATCAGTCTTGCGGCCTGGAAGGCCAGATTCTTCTCATCCAGCGGAATATACCCGGCCTGGCTAGAGATAATAATGGAATCACGCTTCAGCTCGGAGAGCTCCAGACGGTCGGCCAGATCGACCATAGTCATAATCATTTCCACTTCATGAAATCCGTCAGCGCGTTTATTCAGCACATCCAGCATCAAATTAATCTTGGCCGGCGCTTTCTCATACATTTTCAAGGCGTTCACCCACCCTCAGCTTTTCCCGTAAAAACAACTTAACATATTATATGAGAAACTGGCAGTGAAGTCCATTAACAAAAGTTGAGCAAGCTTCTACGGACCCCTGTATTTGGAAAAAGGTACCGCCGGCAGGCGATACCAAGGTTACAACTGCAGACCCCAGCTTACGGCGTTACGATTTCCGTGCTGCCTGTTCAGCAAGCTGAATGGCTCTCTTGACCATGTTCCCGGCATCAACTGCCCGAATCCCGCCCCAGCCTTCCTGCTCTACCGTTTCATAAAATCCAAGCTCCTTGGCCAGCTCTGTCTTCAGTTCCTCCGACATCATGCCCCGTCTTCTGCGGCTCATTACGGATTCCTCCCTTTATGCTATTGGATGATGAGCTACTGCTTATGTAGTATGCGGCCAAGGGACACAGGTCATGCAGCGGAAAAACAAAAAACAGCCCCCCTGCAGGGAGACTGTCCGTGACGCTAAGCTTTAATATACATAATCCGCATCTGCCCATCGTCTTCGGTAACTGTGATTTCCACAGATTCAGTAAGTATATCGGCATAGCTATAGGAGACTCGCTTAAAGGTTTGCTGCTCCTGATCCAGTTTGACAATAAATACAGAAGGGTACGTTTCTTCCAGGACACCGGTACGTTCAACGGTTTTGCGACGACCACCGTTAGCCCGCAACGTGATCTTATGACCGACGTGAGCTTCGAGACTGCGTTTGATTTCCAACAGCGCGTTATTAGCCATTGCCTGACGACCACCTCTTTCCTTGTCCATTATACAACTTTTCACAATCATTGTCAAATCAAATAAATAATTATAGATGATGCCAAAAAAGTTGTCAACGGAATTTTTTTAGCATCACGAAGTCCCGGCTTAAGCTCCTTGTTAGCGGTAATGCTGAACGCAAATCTGCCAAGTAGAAACGGCTTTGCCGTCCTTTTAAGGGACGGTGTTGTTTCAGCGAGAAATAGAAGGATAAGTTATCGTGTGAAACATATAAATTCTTATATTTCCACGAAAAAAGGAAGGATAAGCCGGATCGCTTATCCTTCCTTCTCTATATCTGCCACTACATCACCGAAGGCGCCACCTTCAGGGTAGCAAGATTTTGCAGCCGGGGCATCCCGATACGGAAGCTCCCGCGGGTCTCAATTCCGCCCATTCCCTGGTTGCCACTAATGGTATGGTTCAATACATCGCTCAAATTGACCGTATCGCGGATCGAAGTGAACGAAGCCTTGGCCGCAATATAGACGGGGTCCAGGGCATGAATGAGTATTCTTCCCGGTGAGCTGGCAAAATTCGCCCCTGTGCCCAGCAGCGCCTCGAAATGCGATTGGCAGGCCCCTGCAACAATCGTCAGAGCATCGAAATTCCGCTCATACTCCCGGGCCACCTGGATGGCCGCAACAAAATTCTGTGAATTTTTGTAGCTGCTCAAGCTGTAGAGATCATAAGCCTGCTGTTGCTTAAGTACTCCGTCATGACCGGTAATCACCACAATATCCGGGCGCACACGGGGCAGCAGCCGGTATAAGGTCTCCGCCATTTTGGACTCATGAATGTGATGCCCTTCGGCGGGTATGCGCAACTGCTCATACAGACTCAGGCTTTTCTTCAGGTAAAGCGCGTCGCCGTCCAGATGGAGCACCTTACCCGGCACTTCAAAATAAGCAGCTTCCTTCGGAGATTGGGTCCATGTCCCGGACACACTCTCTCCGCTGCGCTGGCTCTGCTCCTGGCGGTTCTTGCGCAGCCAGCTTAGGGATTCTATAGCTTTGATCTGTGCCTGCTGCCCCCGCTCGGTAATCCGGGTAGGCGGCACCTGCACCAAATCGTCCAGCGGAGAATCCGCCAGCAGACGGAATTCAGTCCCCTTGATGACGGCCCGATTCTGAAATATATTATCCACCCGGAAGGTCACATCGCCGCCATAAGATTTACGAACGACCAAGTCTCCTAAATTCATTTCAACACCACCTCTACCCCATGTTATGGGCAAAGGTCCCGGATGGTTCATCACACAGCGCGTTTTCTATTGATTAAGCAATTCCTGCTGCCAGCAGGACAGCACTGAGACGCGCATATTCCTCCAGGCTAAGCGTCTCACCACGGCGGGAGGGCTCAATCCCTGCTTCCGCCAGCAGAGCCTCCAGACGTTCACGTCCTTCTTCAGGGAAGAAGCGGGCCTTCAGGTTATTGGCAATTGTCTTGCGCCGCTGGGTGAAGGATGCCTGGACGACATCAAAGAAATGCTTCTCATCAGCTACTTCAACCGGCGGGCGCTCTCTGACCTTCAGCCGGATGACGGCTGACTCCACATTCGGCTGCGGAATAAACACCGTGCGGGGTACCATGCAGACCAGTTCAGGCTCGCTGTAATACTGGACGGCAATGCTGAGGCTTCCGTACTCTTTACCGCCCGGAGAAGCCGCCATACGTTCTGCAACTTCCTTCTGGATCATAACGACGATGTTATCAAGCGGCAGCTTCTCTTCCAGCAGCTTCATGAGAATAGGGGTCGTTACATAATACGGGAGGTTGGCCACTACACTGACCCGGTCCACACCGGCGAAATCCTCGGCAAACAGCTCCTGCATATTGACCTTCAGTACATCATCATTGCGGATCTTTACATGGGGATAGGGTGAGAGGACATCCCTTAGGATCGGAATCAGTCTGCGGTCAATCTCCACCGCTGTGACTGCTCCCGCTGTCATCGCCAGCCTTTCCGTCAGGGCTCCGATACCCGGGCCAATCTCCAGTGCGCCTGCGGCAGTATCCAGGCCTGCAGCATCGACAATTTTGTCCAGAATATTCTGGTCGATCAAGAAGTTCTGGCCCAGGCTTTTTTTGAACGAAAACCCGTACCGCTGTATTATTGCTTTGGTTCTGGTTGGTGATGAGATATTCAGAGTTTCGCTCATGAAGTAATGCCTCCCTGATCAATTTGGGCGAGCGCGCGCGCGAACTCTTCGCGTGTAATACCGAACATCGCCAGACGCTTGTACAGCTGCTTGCCGTTGCAATAACCGATACCGAGCAGATTGCCAAGCTGCATTCTTCGCTCTGCTGCCTGTGCGTGTACCATCATGCCTGCGGCCATAAGATCATCCAGCCCGATTACAGCCGGCGCCCCCTCAAAAGACGTGTGAACATGCTCCAGCGCATGGCGGATGGCCTCAGGCGAAGCATTCTCCACACCTATATCCCCTTTGCGGGTAGCGTCCTTCTCCGGAATGAACGCATGCTTGCATCCGGGCACCTTGGAGGAGACAATTTTACGAATCCGTTCTCCGGCATGATCGGGATCCGTGAGGATGATAACCCCTCTGCGCTCCATGGCTAATGTAATCTTCGCAATGACCTTGCGGTCCACTGCGGATCCGCCTGTTTCAATCGTATCCGCTTCTACGGCCCGCTTAACGGCTACGGTATCGCTTTTACCTTCGACGACAATTAATTCTTTAATCATAAATAATTTACTCCCCTACTCTAAAACGCAAAAAGAAGAGGATTCGCTCCTCTTCTTTTTGGCTAAAGAATGTATAAGTGATGAGCGGTAGCTCTCTAAATTCCGTAAGTGCTACCCCCACTATATCTTATAAACCGCTAATTTGCAAAAGACTTGGCGCTTAGTTAAGCTCCGGCTTCACAGGTCCAATCACATAGATGGTCCGCGACTTCCGGCCGAAATTACGGGCATGGCTTAGTGAATCGTAGTAAACATCCACCTTGTTGCCTTTGATGGCACCGCCGGTATCCTCTGCTCGGCGAAACCCTAATCCCTCAATGTACACCCACCAGCCAATTGGTATTACATTCGGATCCACTGCAATAGTGCGGCCTTCCGTTACGCGTGTGCCGGAGGCGGTACGTGTTCCAATTCCCGGTTCTTCCGAGGAATACGCCGTCATAGATACGTTTTTGATCATTTTTTTGTATTCAAAATCTACGCCTGCCTTGCTCGTGACGTTGTTGCTCTTCGCGCTGACTTTGGATAATTTGGAGGTTGTTGTTGCTTTGGATGTAGTTGCAGCAGCTACAACAGGCTTCGGAACCGCTTTGGTGCCGACGGCAATAACCTTGTCTTTGGTTACCGTCTGAACTTCCTTGCCGACCATATTCATGGAGACTAGCTCCCCATCCTGATATATCTTCTCGATATGCTGGATGATCGCGCCCGGCTTGCCTGCCTGTGCAACTCTTACGTCTCCCTTATACAGAGAGGGGTCTGCGGTTTTGATGACCTTAAAAGGCAAGTTTACTGTCCGCTGTACGGTCTGCTTGGTAATACGGACAATCTTGACTTCCATGTCGGGTGTGACTGCGGTATCAAGCGAAGGGAAAATCTTATCATTGCCCTCCAGGCTGTAACCCAGCTTGGTAATGGCATCTCCGAGCGAATCCTCGGTGGTGTATAGGGTCTTGGTTGCACCGTCTGCAGTAAGCAAAAGCTTCTGCGCACGGGTGATTACGACACGGTCGCCGTCTTGTATTTCATCACTAAGGCCAATAGATAGCTTATCATACGGCTGCAGCGAAATTTGTTCCTTTGCCAGCACATCACTGAGCAGCGTTTCCCGCGTTTCCAGTGTCTGCACCTGTCCGTCTATAACTAAAATTATTTCTTTATTGCTCTGACCGTGTACGTACAGCAGAATTAACAGTCCGATAACAATTGATATCACACCTGCAAGTGAAAGTACGCGAGGATTCACTTGCTTCAGCCGTAATGCGAAAGACCTGCTGGATGATTGCGAATCATGGGATACCTCTGGTTGGAATACGCCCACTCTCTCCATCCTCCTTACATAGCCCCGTCGTCCAAGTTATATCATGGTGACTGCATCATTTCTGACGAAACTAGGTTTGAGATTGCAACAGGATACGCCCGCATTGCTCCAGCGTTTCCTGCTCATGGATCGCCTGCTCGGCATAGCTACTCCGGATATCTGTTGTATAACAGTATGCCGGGAACATCCGCATTATTCATAACAAAAAAAGCCCAAAAAAGAGTTCACAGAGGACTCTTTCGTGGCTTCTCCGGTGTCGAATACGCGGGAATGTTTATGCACGAGGTTTCCTCTCTTACTTGCGCTTACGGGGTTAGCTGTCGGGTTCGGGCATAAGAGAGACGCCCTATCTCAGGTCACCCGCTCACGGCGGTTGCCCTCAAATTCACCCCAAAGACCACGTGAAGAAATCAAATAAATTCTGCGGCAATTCTGTGTTGTACTCTATGTACGGGCATGCGGCAGGGCATTTATTGGTTCCCCCGTTCTCCATACGGAGACTCAGCGAGACGATCCATGAAATAGTGACTGTCACAGTAACAACAGCTCACTGCACTGAAAAGATGATATCCTGTTTTGATGCATGTTGTAAAGGACGATTCAACCACGTTTACGTAAAAAAATGATTAAAATATTGTAATATTCAGCCGTTTTTGGACTATAAAAGTTTAATATATCGGCTATACTTCATTTTTCACCGCTTTTTCTCCCGTTTTCAGACAATCCCAAATCGTTCCAGTGCGTTCGCATACGTAATTTCAGCCAATTCCTGTAAATCAATCCCTTTTATTGCCGCAGCTGCCTCCGCTACAAGTCTTACGTGTGCGGTCTCATTCCGCTTGCCGCGGAAGGGGTGCGGAGTCAAATATGGGGAGTCCGTTTCGATCAGTAGCCGGTCCAGCGGAGTCTGGGCGAGCACCTCTTTGGGCACCCTGGCATTCTTAAACGTAATCGGTCCCCCGAAGGACAAATGGAAGCCGAGATCCAGACACATTTTGGCGCTTTCCCAGCTGCCGGAGAACGAATGCATCACCCCTCCAACCTCACCCGCTTTTTCCTCCCGCAGAATCCGGATTACATCCTCGTGGGCATCGCGGTTATGGATACAGATGGGCATCTTCAGTTCACGCGCCAGGCCGATTTGCTTGCGGAATACCTCATGCTGTACATCCTTAGGAGAGGTGTCCCAATAATAGTCAAGTCCGATTTCGCCGATGGCCACTACCTTGGGATGGCTGCAAAGCGAAGCGATCCATTCGAGGTCGCCCTCCTTCATACTGAATGCATCCTGGGGATGCCAGCCCACCGCTGCATAAATATAATCATATTTCTCTGCGAGCTCCATCGTTGTCGGTATCGTCTCCCGGTTGAAGCCAATATTGATCATTTTACTGACTCCGGACTCCAGCGCCCGGGCGATTACCTCCTCGCGGTCCTCGTCGAATTGCGGAGCATCCAGATGGGTATGTGTGTCGAATAACTGCATTATATTACATCCTTTCCGCCTTGATTTCTATGAAGAATTACAAGTATTTTAGGTTATTTTGCAAAAATATCTGCAATGGAGGACGGCAGCCGTGGAAGGGCTTTCTGCAGCCTGTCCTGCGGGAAATAGAGATGGTATCTGCCTCGGTGAATCCCGCTGATCGAGCGTACAATATCTGATACCTCAGAGATCTCCCGCAGCTTATCATGACGGTCAAGAAGCAGAATCTGTTTACTGTCAAAAGCATCCCCTGGACGAAATACATCATAAGGAAGGTCTGTCGGAAAATCGATTTCCAGATCATAATCCGCTCGCAGTCCGGCACCCGCAAAGCTGCGGCGGATTTCGTCAATCGTCTCTGTATCCAGATGCTCCATCTCCACATATTTATACAGTTTACGATGAATAAAACGGCTGCACAAGTCGCTTAAAATTTCATCTTTCTCCAGCGTCCACTGCATGAAGGCTGTCTGCATCAAAGCCTCGTCCAGCAGCAGGTACTGCTGCACCGTTATATCCCCGCGGAACAAATCACTAAGCGGCTCAATCATGAACCGGAAACCATAATCCTCCTGCACCAGCTCCTTGGCTCTGCGGAGAATCTGGCGCAGAATAATCTCCGAGCTGCGTGTTACCGGATGGAAATAGACCTGCCAGTACATCTGATAACGTGACATCAGGTAATCCTCAATCGCATGCATGCCGGATTCTTTAACAACTACCCGGCCGTCATAGGGGCGCAGCATCCGCAGAATACGGTCAATGTCAATGGTTCCGTAATTCACCCCTGTATAATAGGCATCTCGCAAAAGGTAATCCATCCGGTCTGCATCCAGCGGCCCCGACACCAAATTGACAACAATTTCATGCTCATACGTTTTGGAGATCACAGAGGCTACTTTATTAGGGAAATCCTCAGCTACATCACGCAGAATAGCGGTAATTTCCGTATCCTCCAGAATGATCCGGCAGGTCCAGTCCTCATGATCCATCTCAAAAGCTTCTTCTATAGAATGGGAAAACGGACCATGTCCCAGATCATGCAGCAGTGCCGCACACAGGGTAAGCAGACTCTCCTCAGGCATCCAATCCTTATATCCGCTTCTTTCAAACTGCGATATAATCCGCCGGGTAATTTCATAAACACCAAGCGAATGGGAAAACCGGCTGTGTTCTGCTCCATGGAAAGTCAGATAAGAGGTGCCAAGCTGGCGGATGCGCCGCAGACGCTGGAACTCCTTGGTGTTAATCAGTCGCCAGATAATGGTGTCCTGGACGTGAATGTAGTTATGAACCGGATCCTTAAATACCTTCTCTTCTGTCAACGGTTGCTTCATGAGATCAACTCCTTTGAAAATATCCATAGAAATAGGATGAAATTACAGTTATAATAATAAATATTGTCGTACTTTGTCGAATTATGACAATTTAACAACTTACAAATCGACAAATATTTTCGAGGTTCTTTTTAGGATATATGCCTAATCAATGGCGGTATGAATGTTTCCTTTAAAGTTTCCTTAAAATTCGCCTCAAAAAAGGTTGACTGTTTTGGGAATGGTTGGTATTATAAATATCATAAAACAGTGAACAATGTCGAATATTGACGCTTTTGAACATTGAGAGGAGCAACGATTGTAATGATGAAATCAACAGGAATTGTACGTAAGGTAGATGAGCTTGGACGGGTCGTTATTCCAATTGAATTGCGCCGCACACTGGGTATCGGAGAAAAAGATGCGCTCGAAATTTACGTGGACGGTGAGCGGATCATGCTTAAGAAATATGAGCCTGCCTGTATTTTCTGCGGCAATGCTGAGAATGTAACCTATTTCAAAGGTAAAATTGTTTGTCATGAATGTATTTCTGCTATCCCTACCCCTGTGACAAACTAAAACAAATAGGTTATAATAGGAACTAATCAAATTGTTAATTCTAACCTTTTTATATCTCCTTGGCCTCCCGTTCGCGCGGGAGGTATTTTTTTGCACTTTTTTCGGGGACTTTCCCCGGATGCCCCTTTATCCTATTTAAACATTAACTATTAAATTCATAACCCTTAGATCATAACCCTTAACTTCTTCTTACCCTCCCAAACCCTCCCTACAGGGAGGGCCCCAAGGGCCCCGGCCCTCTGGACACCCGGAAGCTTGGTTAACTGTGCAGATGGAGCGGAAGGAAGCCGTTTTCGGCGGTGGACCGGCCCTTTTCGGAGTACCTGAAGGAACGTCCTCAGGGCCTTGCCATGCGCAGAGTTTCGCCACACGCTTCGCTCTTGCGTCGGATGTGCGGCTACGCTCTTAGGTGACGCTAGCTCGTGGAACTGCTCTCCCTGCTGGAATCGCTTTAAGGCGGAGCCGATTAGCAACTTTGGTGCGTACTGGTTATTTGCCTTCATGTTACCTTCGTGCTGCGGCACGCTCTCCCTGCGGGAATCACTATGTCAGCGCGGGTGAAATGAATAGGGTATACGCAGATAGTTTAGGTGCAATATTGGATAATCGGTCTTGGAAAAATTGGATAGCTGCATTCTGTACAGTTATTTAATACCAAAATGAGAAGCTGATTGTTTTAGTTGTATTTAATACAATTATATCCATATAAGTGTATAGAATACAATTATTTCATCATACATTCTAATCATCTGAGCTATTTCAGAGTTTATCTAACAGATACTTAACTCGCAATAAACGTGATCAGTTACGCTATCCCCTTATTCCCGCTCCAGCAGCGCATTATAAATATCACGCTTGGCCAAGCCGCGGTCAGAGGCCGCTTTTTTCATAGCGTCTTTTCGCGTCAGGCCTGAAGCTTCATAGTGGGTCACATGAGCTTCGATGCTGAGCTCCCGCCACCAGGAAGACTCCGCGAGCTCCGCCTCTTCTTTGCTCTCTCCCTCAAGCACAATTACGTACTCACCAAGCGGAGGATGCTCCTCCAGCCAGGCACAGCATTCTTCAATCGTACCGCGCAGAAATTCCTCATACCGTTTGGTCAGCTCACGGGCCAGTGTAACCCGGCGGTTGCCAAAGGCTTCCTGCAAATGAACCAACGTCTTAGCGACACGATGCGGTGACTCATAGAAGAGTAGTGTGCCCTGAGCAGAGCGGAGAGGTGCCAGAACGGCCCGGATATCCTTGCGCTCTCTGGGCAGAAAACCGATAAATGTGAAGCTGGCGGTAGGCAATCCCGAAGCAATCAAAGCTGACAGCGCCGCGTTAGCTCCGGGAATCGGAATGACCGGAATTTGATGACTTACAGCAAGAGCTACGAGATCAGCTCCAGGATCAGAAATCGCCGGCAGGCCGGCATCGCTGACAAGGGCTAAATTTTTACCTTCTATTATATAGCGTATCAGTTCAGGTCCGCTTGCCGCCTTATTATGCTCATGGTAACTGAACAGCATGGAGGGTGTAATTTCAAAATGGCTCAGTAATTTACGCGTCTGTCTCGTATCCTCTGCGGCAATAATATCGCATTCCTTCAAAGTGCGTACCGCGCGGTACGTCATATCTTCCAGATTACCGATCGGTGTAGCCACCAGATACAGACAGCCGCATCCTTCGGGCTTTGCTCCGTCATTGTTATTTTGAAAGCTGCTTTGGCATGTTATCGTCATTGGCTGTTATCCTCTTTGTTCCCATAATAAATATCCATAATCTCCGGGCAGTATTGATTGTCCTCATTATATACGATTAAAGGTGGTTGTAAACGCACCTCCGGCTTCCCGTCGCGCGCCGCTTCAATCAGTACCATATTCGCCTCCAGATGGGCACGGGGATGTACAAAGCGGATCAGCTTCGGTTCCAGCCGGTGCTTACGCATTAGACTGATGATATCCACCAGACGCTGCGGCTTATGTACCATACTGACTTTGCCTCCAGTGCGGACCAGCCGGACACAGGCCTGAATGACCTCCTCCAGCGTACAGCCAATTTCATGACGGGCCATGGCCTGATGTGAATTCAGCTTCAGGTCGCTCCCGTTAAGCGGCATATAGGGAGGATTAACCGTTATTGCATCATATACACCATACCCTGCGGTATTATGCAGCTCCCGCAAATCACCTTCATGGATCAGCACCCGCTCCTCCAGCCTGTTCAAAGCTACACTGCGCCGGGCCATGTCGGCAAGACGGGGCTGAATTTCTATCCCTTCAATAGAAGCTTTGGTGCGCGTGGTCAGCAGCATAGGGATAACTCCGTTACCGGTGCATAGATCAAGTACTCTTCCGCGCGGCGGTATACTGGCGAACCGGGCCAGCAGTACAGCATCCATAGAGAAGCTGAATACTTCGTCACTCTGGATAATCCGCAGATCATGGGTTAGCAAGTCATCGATCCGCTCCGCACTATGCAAGGACACCGGGGTATCGTTAAACGAATTGGTCATTGTACATTCCTCCAAATTCAAAAAAACCGTAGGCGAAAATCTCCTACGGCTGGATATCCTCATTTATTCAGAAAAGAAAGGCAGAACAGACAATCGCCTTCCGTCCGCAAATGCCCGAAATAGACATTGCAGATGTGGAAACCTTCATGGTACAGTCTGGCCAGATTATCGTAACCTTCTCCGACAACCTCTTCTTTGCCTTCGGCAGCCAGTATAGCCTCCGCCTCAGCAGAAAGCGCGGCCTTATCCAGAGGGGCTTCCCTTTTCAATATGATACGTAGCTGCTCATTCTCCAGACTAAGCTTCTGGTTTGCTTCCATCAGCTCTTTAACCGTCTGTTTCCAATCTCCTAGAGTGGCGCGCATTTCATCCATCTGCGCTTCCATCTCCTGCATGTGTGCAAATATATTTTTCTTCTCCAAGTTTCCACCCCGAAAGTAACCTTATAATGGTTTACTTGACGACAACATCATCCATTGGAAGTTCTTTAACTTTGCCCACTTCAAACAACTGCACATGAACTGTGCGGCTTCCGGCATTAATACCTACTACTTTGCCATCACCCAGTGAGGTTACGACGATTTTGCCTACCGCCGGCATTTCTTCCTTCGTGCTCTCATAATTATCATGCTCAAACTTCAGACAACACATCAGCCGTCCGCATAGTCCCGAGATCTTGGTCGGGTTCAGCGAGAGATTCTGGTCCTTGGCCATCTTGATGGACACCGGCTCGAAATCACCCAGCCAGGAGGAGCAGCAGAGCACCCGTCCGCAAGGTCCAAGTCCGCCAAGCATCTTGGCTTCATCACGCACACCAATTTGCCGGAGCTCGATGCGGGTTCGGAAAATACTTGCCAGGTCCTTAACCAGTTCGCGGAAATCCACGCGGCCCTCGGCAGTGAAATAAAAAATGATCTTATTACGGTCAAACGTAAATTCCACATCCACGAGCTTCATTTTGAGGCCATGATCGCGGATTTTATTTAAACAGGTGGTAAAAGCGTCCTTTGCAGCACCTTTGTTCTCTTCGACCACACGTGCGTCGGTTTCACCGGCAATACGCATGACCTTCTTGAGCGGCAGTACAACGTCTGCTTCCTGCACCTCTTTTTTGCCAACGACAACCTTACCGTATTCGACCCCTCTTGCTGTCTCAACAATAACGCATTGATCGCGCTCAATCGGGAAATCAAGTGGATCAAAATAATATATTTTACCCGCTTTTTTGAAGCGGACACCTACTACGCTGTACAAAAATTAACCCCCTTGTTTGCCGGTAAAAGGAATCCTTAAGCAAGCCTGCTTCCCAGATGATTCATGCTTGTCCTTCCTCATCCGTTAAACCCGTACTTCCAGGTGCTGAAGCGTTTATCCGGAGGATTTATCATAAATAACCCGGCCTGTTAACTTTCCAACCGGATTAAGAACTGCTCCAAACACAACTGGGTATTGGTATTGGAGCGGAGCCTGCGCTTGCTCTCCACCGCAAATTCCATGTAAGCTACCCATTGTTCCGTACTCCGCTGACGGGCAGCCCTGGAAATGAAGTCTAACTGATCTATGAAAACGATACTTTCGTGCTTTCGGTACAGGAAGTAGAGCATATCTTTGAACCATAAGTGAAACATGCTGAATAGAATATCCAAATGTTCACCTAGCCCGGTCTTGAACACCTTCTGCCCTGCAGTTGCTACTGCGGAGCTGCCTTTGCCCAAAGACTCCTTTGCTAATTGTAACACTAGATTTCTCATTTCTGCAAACCAATTCTGTGCCAAAAGTTCCCTGCAGCCGTCAAGACCTGCAGTCAGTGATACCGCGCACCGTGCCAGCGGCACCGGAACCCCTTCACTGGACAGCGCCTGAAGCATAATATCCGGATGAAGCGGACTAAACGGAATGCGCTGGGTTCTGGACTGGATCGTCGGCAGCAGGGAACTGCTGTTATCAGAGATCAGAATTCCTACCGCAGGAGCGGGAGGCTCCTCCAGAAATTTCAGCAGACTGTTGGCGGCTTGCACCGTCATTTTGTCCGCTCCTTCTATAATATAAACCTTCGGGTTAATTCCTTCCGAGCGGTAGGAAAAAACACGCTGAAGTTCGCGGATCTGGTCAATCTTGATACTCGCCCCATCGGGCCGCAGCAACGATAAATCGGGATGGTTGCCATGCTCCACCTTACGGCACTCCAGACATTCCCCGCAGGCATCATCCTTGCACTTCGTGCAGAATATCGCTTGGGCGAACGTCATAGCCATTCTGACCTGGCCGCTCCCTGGCGGACCAGTGAACAGATAGGCATGACTTACAGCGTCCTTACGCAAGGCATTTTGAAGCAGCCGCTTGGCATCCTCCTGGCCTAATAATTCATGAAAAGACATATATTCCTCCAAGTTTGTCAGAACGAAAGATTAATCAGCAGTCCTCGGATCTCTCCGACCCGTCCGAGCAGATCAATCCTGCCCTGCTCACTGTCCAGCAGATCATCTGCCATATTCAGCAGAGCGGCATCAATTTCATCCAGCAGCTTGTAGCGTTTGCCCCGGCCGCGTCGGTCCCAGCCCTTGGTCTCCTTCAGGATCACTCCGCGGCGGGCGGTCTCCTCCAGGAACCGTTTGATCATGTTCCGGTAGATCGCCAGTTCACGGACGGTCATGGATTTAGAGAGCCGGTCGCCTTGCTGCTGGATATCTTTAATCTGGCGGTTTAGTTCATCTATTGTTTTTTGCTCACTTTGCTGTTGAAATACATCGGTGAAGTTCTTTTGCTGAACAGGCCGCCGGTCAGCTTCCGTGGTCGACAATTCACTTTTTAAGGGCCTGTAGCCCGGGTTGATCTTCAAAGGTATCTACCGCCCCTATGGTTTATTGCTATATTATGCGTTAGTAATGCTCGAAACGATCAACCGGAAGGACGAATACTGTAGCTCCGCCTACTTGAACTTCCACGGGAAGAGGCAAATATGAATCTGTCGTACCGCTCATCGGTGTTACAGGTGTGACCAATTGTTCACGTACTTTACAGCTGTTGCGGATTACACTCAGTACTGCATCAACCTGAATATCATCTACCCCAATCAGAAAAGTGGTGTTCCCCGCCCGCAAAAATCCGCCTGTACTGGCCAGCTTGGTTGCACGGAAATTCGCTTTGACTAGTTCACTGGATAGCCGGTTGCTGTCCTTATCTTGGATAATTGCAATGATCAAATTCATCTTCGTTTCCCCTCCTGCATGTTGTGTGATCACAGAGTTCCTCGCAGCTGCGCTAGCCTGCTTCAGGTCTGTGTGTAATCATTATACCTCTATTGTTTATTTGACAAAACCTCTTAGAAATCCTTTAATATCCGGTCTTTCAGTGTCTGTACAATGTCCTGCTCTACCATATGGATCGGGCGGTTGGCATCAAGTACAACAATCCGCTGCGGATCGGAATCCACCACAAGCTGATAACCCGCCTTAACCTTCTGGTGAAATTCAAGGCTCTCCAAATCCAGACGATTGACTTCCCGGTTCTGATTAGCTGCTATCCGAGACAACCCCACCTCAGGATCAACATCAAGATAGAAGGTAAGGTCAGGCATCCTGCCGCCGGTCGCGAACCGGTTAATTCCCCACACTTCCTCGATGCCGAGTCCTCTTGCATAACCCTGATAGACCAGGCTGCTGTCTACAAATCGGTCACATAACACAGTAATCCCCTCCTGCAGTGCAGGCTCGACTACTTCCGCCAGATGCTGGCTTCTTGCTGCCGCGTATAACAGGGCTTCTGTCCGGGCATCCATAGCCGTATGGGCCGGGTCCAGAATAATGGAGCGGATCTTCTCGGCGATTTCAATTCCGCCCGGTTCGCGGGTGATTAAGTAGGGCATGGAATGATTCTGCAGATAAGCCGCTACTCTGCCGAGTACGGTTGTTTTACCGGAGCCGTCGCCTCCCTCCAGAGTAATGAAGAAACCTTCGCGCTTCACTTATACTTCTCCGCCCTTCTGAATGTTGTATACCTTAATATGCTGTAAGGCGGGATCGGCACAGGCCTGAAATTTAGCCCCGCCAGCGCGGAGGCTGCCCAGCCTGCCGCATATGGACTCTGTTATGATCTCTCCGGGATAAAGCAGCGGTATTCCGGGCGGATAGGGAATAACCATTTCGGCCGCCACCCTGCCCGCACTTGCTTCAAGCGTTATACTCTCTGTCTCCCTAGCAGCAACCGGCTTCGTGGAGAACCGGACCGGAGCTGAGATCAGCGATGTGCTGAAATTGTTCCACGTGGAATTTAGGCTGGAAAAGGCTGACATAGCCTCTTCCCCCTTATTGTATGATGCAGCCGCCAGTATGGTCCTGGAGGTGGAATCCGATTGAGACTCTACGATAGGGGCAGAATTAAGGACAAAGCCAGAGCCTGCTGTAGCATCGGAAACAGAAGCAAGGCCGCATCCAGAATCAAAAGCTGACCCCGTGCCGCTCCTCTGCGGCACCCCGCAGGCTGTCTGCGCCGCGATATCCCGCAGCGCCTCCAGCAGCACCGCTGCATCCTCTGCCTTCGAGCCGAGGCTGAAGGCCAGTACCACGTGCCGGTCGTCGCTCATCTCCGGCACGATTCCTCTTTCTTCGAGCCTGCGCTGCAGCTCGAAGCCCCCCAGGACCCCGGCGGCGTCATAAATGACGGCCTTAAAGGTGTCCTGTGTCCCGTACGCCACCCCGTGCTGCGGCGGCGTATCTGTCTCTGCGGCGTCAGCACCGCCGCAGGTGCGCTGCAGCGGCACGGCCGGCTGCAGCAGACCAAAGCGCGGCAGCACAGCCAGGCCGCGCCGCAGGACGTCCACGGCGGCAAGCCCCGCCGTGAAGGCACCGGCGCGCTGGCTGTGCAGCAGCCGCCGGGCCAGATCGAGCGAAGCCATCACGGGGTATGATGGGCTGGAGCTCTGCACCATGGCGAGGCGCTGGCGAAGCAGCGCACGGTCGAGCCATGGCCCTTGCACATGCAGCATGGCGCCCATCGTCAGCGCCGTCAGCATCTTATGCGTGGACTGCACCACGCCGTCCGCGCCCTGGGCAAGCGCCCCGGCTGGCAGCGCCGGGTGCTGCCCGTAATGCGCCCCGTGCGCCTCATCCACCAGTAGCGGAATCCCGCTGTCGTGACAGGCCTGCGCGAGGGGCGCAAGATCGCTGCCCATGCCGTAGTAATTCGGCATAGTAACCAGTACCGCGGCAGCCTCCGGATAAGCCGCCAGTGCAGCCTGGACCGTTTCTACCGCCGGTGCAACCGCAAGCCCGCTGCCTGGATCAATCTGCGGCTCCAAGAAAACGGCCTGTGCCCCGGCCAGCATCAGTCCGTGGATTACAGATTTGTGGACATTGCGCTGCAGGATAAGCAGCATCCCCGGCTCGTAGCAAACGGTCAGAATAAGTGCCAGATTGCCTGATGTGCTGCCGCCTACCAGAAAGAAGCTCTCCTCTGCGCCGAAACAATCCGCCGCCAGCTCCTGAGCCTCCTGAATTACCCCTTCAGGATGATGAAGATCATCCGTTCCGGTAATCTCTGTCGCATCATAGCGCATCACGTCAGCCAGATACCCTGCACCGCCGGTATTCCGGTAAGCTTCGCCATTCTTGTGCCCCGGCACATGATAAGATATATTACCCTTAAGTTTATATTGTTCCAGCATTTCGTATACAGGTGCCCTGCCAGGCTGTAAATTGTTCATTTGTTCTTCCTTCCCTGGGGGTTACCTTCTATTTTAACGCAAATATACCCAAACGCCTATTATTATGCACAAAGTCTTCCTGAAACAACAAAACGGCTCCCACACCAGACCCTGGCGGAGAAACCGTTAGAGAAACCCTTTTATTTGCAGCCAACGCGACACACATCCACCGCCCGCTCTTTATATACTTACTTGTAAATTGTTGCTGCTGCTCTCGGGTTAAGCATTCTTCTGCAGATTGATCTTCTTCATCCGGCCGATGAAGAAACGGTACTTGGCATCTTCCGCCTCTGTACGCACCATCTCACTCTCACAATCCTCACAGATGAAATGCGAGACAATCACAATGCCTTCTTCCTTTACTTGCCCGCAGATGATGCAGGCCTGCCCGGTTTGCTGTTCCATAATCATCCCACCTTGACTCTTTTTAAGATCAGTATGGTACACCTTCTATCATTTTAAACCTTTTCATAGTTTTTTCCTAATCCTTCATAGCCTGAAATATATATATTCGCCTAATGCCCAATCGGTGTATCTGATCCCGGGTTTAATAAATCGCACGGTTAGGCCGATATTAATAACATGAGAACTTGTGAGGAGGTCTGAAATTTCTTTATGGAACCAAACACTAAAGGCGCTGCTACATTCTATCAATACAAGCTTATCAAAAAAATTAATATTTCCGCATCCCTGCTGCGGGTCTATATTGCGCTTCCTTTTGTGTTCCTTGTACTGGAAACAGTTTTCCTATCCTGGCTAAGCATTCTGTTCATGATTATTGCCGGACCCGTAATGCTGTGGATTCAATATGTCATTTCGCGTTCAGTTCTGCTGATCTCCGGACACCCTATCGTAAAACGGTGGAAAATGTCCCTGCACCTGCCCTGGCCCGGTTATATGCCTGATCAATATATCAACTATGGCATCTTCCGCAAAGTACAAATGCATAACCTGTGGATCGGTCTCTGCATCACAGCGCTCTTTATCGTCTGGGCACCGCCTGCATTTACCGCATCTTTAGTAATATGCCATCTATGGCTGCTGCTGCCCCGCCTGTATACCCTTCTGCGGCTGCGCAGCGAAGCGAAAGACGGCATGCTGAAATTTAATCCGTCTGATGCCTCCTATTACGCCCAATAATCTTAAGCAATCATACATACGGGCGCATATTCAACTTGCATCCCACACAAAAAAATTCGCCATCCCTATACGGACGGCGATTTTTTTATTTGCTCTTTAATCCTTTGGTGGTGACTTTCTTTTCCTTCGGGATCATTACAATGAAGTAGCCATCATGCACGGTTAAGTGTACAATAAGTCCTTCCTTCTGAAAAACGCGGGAGCTTCCTGAATCCTCATTACTCTGCTCTTCCCATCCCCATGCCTTGATCTCCTCCAGATAAGGCTCAGGTACACCCTTCTTCTCTTTCAGCCCGGGCAAAGAGTATCTTACATAATCCATGGCCACGTTCGTAGTGGTCCTGTCGGGGGAACTGGCTTCTTTAGGAACGGGAAAGCTTTTCTCATTGAGCGCACCGTCAAAAGTCTCCCAGGCCGGCTCCTTCGCTCCGCAGCCGGCCAGCATAACTCCAACTATACAAAGAATAACTAATATCCATAAAGGTTGGGTTCGCTTCATACCTTAAATCCTCCTTACCTCTACCATGCATCTAAAGACGCAAGAAAATTCAAAGTTAGAATTTATCTGTAGTTCATTCGTATTAAGGCCTCTGCTTAATATTTGCACTTTTCTATTATACTTGGAACTATCGACACGTCGGTAACAAAAATGTCACTTGTTTGTAAGCGTTTTATATATGGTTTCTGCTTATTTGCCCTCTTTTTCTCAATATATATACAAAAAAGCCATTGTCGATTGCTCAACAATGGCTCATGTGCTTGGCGGCGTCCTACTCTCCCAGGACCCTTCGGTCCAAGTACCATCGGCGCTGGAGGGCTTAACGGTCGTGTTCGGGATGGGTACGCGTGGAACCCCTCCGCTATCGCCACCAAACATGCGTCTGTGAAACAGACGCTGCCGCTTGAAATTCGGTTCATCACGGATGTGTGAATGAATTTCATGGCGTACAGGCTTGATCGCCTGAAAACTGAATCCGAAACGAATCTGCGCTCTAAGAAATTTGGATAAGCCCTCGACCGATTAGTATTGGTCAGCTCCGTGCATTGCTGCACTTCCACCTCCAACCTATCTACCTCGTCGTCTTCAAGGGGTCTTACTAGTTGGGAAATCTCATCTTGAGGGGGGCTTCACGCTTAGATGCTTTCAGCGCTTATCCCGTCCGTACGTAGCTACTCAGCCATGCTCCTGGCGGAACAACTGATGCACCAGCGGTACGTCCATCCCGGTCCTCTCGTACTAAGGACAGCTCCTCTCAAATTTCCTGCGCCCACGACAGATAGGGACCGAACTGTCTCACGACGTTCTGAACCCAGCTCGCGTACCGCTTTAATGGGCGAACAGCCCAACCCTTGGGACCTACTTCAGCCCCAGGATGCGATGAGCCGACATCGAGGTGCCAAACCTCCCCGTCGATGTGGACTCTTGGGGGAGATAAGCCTGTTATCCCCAGGGTAGCTTTTATCCGTTGAGCGATGGCCCTTCCATGCGGTACCACCGGATCACTAAGTCCGACTTTCGTCCCTGCTCGACTTGTAGGTCTCGCAGTCAAGCTCCCTTATGCCTTTGCACTCTGCGAATGATTTCCAACCATTCTGAGGGAACCTTTGAACGCCTCCGTTACTCTTTAGGAGGCGACCGCCCCAGTCAAACTGCCCGCCTGACACGGTCCCCGTACCCGCTTAGGGTACTAGGTTAGAACCTAGATACGATCAGGGTGGTATCCCAACGGCGCCTCCGCAGAAGCTTGCGCTCCTGCCTCAACGGCTCCCACCTATCCTGTACAGATCGTACCCAAATTCAATATCAAGCTGCAGTAAAGCTCCATGGGGTCTTTCCGTCTTGTCGCGGGTAACCTGCATCTTCACAGGTATTAAAATTTCACCGGATCTCTCGTTGAGACAGCGCCCAAGTCGTTACGCCATTCGTGCGGGTCAGAATTTACCTGACAAGGAATTTCGCTACCTTAGGACCGTTATAGTTACGGCCGCCGTTTACTGGGGCTTCGGTTCACAGCTTCGGGTTGCCCCTAACCACTCCCCTTAACCTTCCAGCACCGGGCAGGCGTCAGCCCGTATACTTCGCCTTGCGGCTTCGCACAGACCTGTGTTTTTGCTAAACAGTCGCTTGGGCCTTTTCACTGCGGCCCCCTCGGGCTATTCACCCTACCGAGGCACCTCTTCTCCCGAAGTTACGAGGTCATTTTGCCGAGTTCCTTAACGAGAGTTCTTCCGCGCGCCTTAGAATTCTCTTCTCGCCTACCTGTGTCGGTTTGCGGTACGGGCACCTTCTCCTGGCTAGAGGCTTTTCTTGGCAGTGTGAGATCATGACCTTCGCTACTACAATTTTCGCTCCCCATCACAGCCCAGCCTTATTGATGTGCGGATTTGCCTACACATCAGCCTCACTGCTTAGACGGACACATCCATCAGTCCGCGTCACTACCCTCCTGCGTCACCCCATCGCTCATAGCGGATTACGGTGGTACAGTAATTTCAAACTGTTGTCCTTCGACTACGCCTTTCGGCCTCGCCTTAGGTCCCGACTTACCCTGAGCGGACGAGCCTTCCTCAGGAAACCTTGGGCTTTCGGCGGATCAGATTCTCACTGATCTTTTCGTTACTCATACCGGCATTCTCACTTGTATGCTGTCCAGCGCTCCTTACGGTACACCTTCAACCCACATACAACGCTCCCCTACCCCAGATACAAAGTATCTAGCCATAGCTTCGGTGGTGTGTTTAGCCCCGTTACATTTTCGGCGCAGAGTCACTCGACCAGTGAGCTATTACGCACTCTTTCAATGGTGGCTGCTTCTAAGCCAACATCCTGGTTGTCTGTGCAACTCCACATCCTTTCCCACTTAACACACACTTGGGGACCTTAGCTGATGGTCTGGGCTGTTTCCCTTTTGACAATGGATCTTAGCACTCACTGTCTGACTCCCGGCAAGAAGTTAATGGCATTCGGAGTTTGACTGAGCTTGGTAACCCTTGCGGGCCCCGCACCCAATCAGTGCTCTACCTCCACCACTCCATTCACCGAGGCTAGCCCTAAAGCTATTTCGGGGAGAACCAGCTATCTCCGAGTTCGATTGGAATTTCTCCGCTACCCCCACCTCATCCCCGCATTTTTCAACATGCGTGGGTTCGGGCCTCCAGTGCGTGTTACCGCACCTTCACCCTGGACAGGGGTAGATCACACGGTTTCGGGTCTACGTCCACATACTCATTCGCCCTATTCAGACTCGCTTTCGCTGCGGCTCCGTCTTCTCGACTTAACCTTGCATGTTAAACGTAACTCGCCGGTTCATTCTACAAAAGGCACGCCATCACCCAGTAATAGGGCTCTGACTTTTTGTAAGCACACGGTTTCAGGTTCTATTTCACTCCCCTTCCGGGGTGCTTTTCACCTTTCCCTCACGGTACTGTTTCACTATCGGTCGCCAGGTAGTATTTAGCCTTAGCAGATGGTCCTGCTGGATTCATACGGGGTTTCACGTGCCCCGCACTACTCGGGATCCGTCTCGGAGAGAACACAGTTTAGGCTACAGGGCTTTTACCTCTATCGCGGGCCTTTCCAGACCTCTTCACCTACCATATTCCTTTGTAACTCCATGTGAGACGTCCCACAACCCCAAGAGGCAAGCCCCTTGGTTTAGGCTGTTCCGCGTTCGCTCGCCGCTACTGACGGAATCACTATTGTTTTCTCTTCCTCAGGGTACTTAGATGTTTCAGTTCCCCTGGTCTGCCTCTGCGTATCCTATGTATTCAGATACGAGTAACTGCGAATTACCACAGCTGGGTTTCCCCATTCGGACACCCCCGGATCAAAGCTTGCTTACAGCTCCCCGAGGCAGTTTCGTTGTTCGCCACGTCCTTCGTCGGCTCCTGGCGCCTAGGCATCCTCCGTGTGCTCTTATTAGCTTAACCGTCACTCCGGTGTTTCGCTTGCTTGCTCATCTTGTTTTGAATACTGCTCATGGATTGCTCCATTCACCAACACATTCAAAGCCAAAGGTCGCTGCACAATCGAAAACCTTCGTTCTGCACTAATAACTATTTCAACTTGCTTACACAAGTTTCAGCTAAAAGATGTTCTAAAACGCAAATTCGTTTCGGTATCCAGTTTTCAAGGATCAAGGTGCTGAAATTTCGGGACAATCACGACTGTGATGTTCGAAAATTCAGACAGTTTAAAGATGAGAGCTTAAACTCTCAAAACTGACCAACGAGTGAGTGTTTGAACCCTAAGGTTCGTTGTGGAAGCTTTAGCTTCCGATTTGAATGTCACCGCTTCCGGCAACGATTCTCCATAGAAAGGAGGTGATCCAGCCGCACCTTCCGATACGGCTACCTTGTTACGACTTCACCCCAATCATCTACCCCACCTTCGGCGGCTGGCTCCCTTGCGGGTTACCCCACCGACTTCGGGTGTTGTAAACTCTCGTGGTGTGACGGGCGGTGTGTACAAGACCCGGGAACGTATTCACCGCGGCATGCTGATCCGCGATTACTAGCAATTCCGACTTCATGCAGGCGAGTTGCAGCCTGCAATCCGAACTGAGACCGGCTTTGCTGGGATTGGCTCCACCTCGCGGTTTCGCTTCCCGTTGTACCGGCCATTGTAGTACGTGTGTAGCCCAGGTCATAAGGGGCATGATGATTTGACGTCATCCCCACCTTCCTCCGGTTTGTCACCGGCAGTCACTCTAGAGTGCCCAGCCTTACCTGCTGGCAACTAAAGTCAAGGGTTGCGCTCGTTGCGGGACTTAACCCAACATCTCACGACACGAGCTGACGACAACCATGCACCACCTGTCTCCGATGCTCCGAAGAGGGGCACTATCTCTAATGCTTTCATCGGGATGTCAAGACCTGGTAAGGTTCTTCGCGTTGCTTCGAATTAAACCACATACTCCACTGCTTGTGCGGGTCCCCGTCAATTCCTTTGAGTTTCAGTCTTGCGACCGTACTCCCCAGGCGGAGTGCTTACTGTGTTAACTTCGGCACCAAGGGTATCGAAACCCCTAACACCTAGCACTCATCGTTTACGGCGTGGACTACCAGGGTATCTAATCCTGTTTGCTCCCCACGCTTTCGCGCCTCAGCGTCAGTTACAGCCCAGAAAGTCGCCTTCGCCACTGGTGTTCCTCCACATATCTACGCATTTCACCGCTACACGTGGAATTCCACTTTCCTCTTCTGTACTCAAGTCACCCAGTTTCCAGTGCGACCCCAGGTTGAGCCCAAGGTTTAAACACCAGACTTAAATGACCGCCTGCGCGCGCTTTACGCCCAATAATTCCGGACAACGCTTGCCCCCTACGTATTACCGCGGCTGCTGGCACGTAGTTAGCCGGGGCTTTCTTCTCAGGTACCGTCACTCCGGTAGCAGTTACTCTACCGGACGTTCTTCCCTGGCAACAGAGCTTTACGATCCGAAAACCTTCATCACTCACGCGGCATTGCTCCGTCAGGCTTTCGCCCATTGCGGAAGATTCCCTACTGCTGCCTCCCGTAGGAGTCTGGGCCGTGTCTCAGTCCCAGTGTGGCCGTTCACCCTCTCAGGTCGGCTACGCATCGTCGCCTTGGTGAGCCATTACCCCACCAACTAGCTAATGCGCCGCAGGCCCATCCCCAAGTGGCAGATTGCTCCGCCTTTCATTCTCTCTTCAGGAGAGGAAAGAAATTATCCGGTATTAGCTACCGTTTCCGGTAGTTATCCCAGTCTTGAGGGCAGGTTGCCTACGTGTTACTCACCCGTCCGCCGCTAAGTTCATTTGAAAGCAAGCTTTCAAATGAACTCCGCTCGACTTGCATGTATTAGGCATGCCGCCAGCGTTCGTCCTGAGCCAGGATCAAACTCTCCAAATTGGTTTTAGAAAGAGCGATTGCTCATTTTGAAACATCTGACGAGAATTTTCATTCTCTTTTTTGGATCTCGCCGAAGCGATCTCCCACTCACTCGTTGTTCAGTTTTCAAAGATCAAGCTCGTTGTCAGCGACGACTACCGCGTCACCAGCAACTCTTATAATATATCACATCCAACCGATCAATGCAAGCTCTTTTTTTCAACTTCTTTTCGAGCTCGGCGTTGATGTTTCGCGGCCAGAAATAGAATATATCATGTATAGATTCTTTTTGCAAGCAGTATTTTGAAATCAAATTTAAAAGCTATGCTCCTTATAAACGCCCGGCCACAGCCAGCCACAGATGACATAGCTTCTGTAAATCATACCCGCTTACCACCTAAGCGATAATCTCCTGAATATGCAGCTCCCGTTCATTGACCAGATTCACGATCTTGCCCTCTACCTGAACCATTGGTCTTGTGGGATTAGTGCGATCCGTGAAGATGATTTCTCCGTGACGCCCGTCGCTGAGCCGTATCCGTGTTCCATTATACAGATCCGTTGTTTTTTGAATGAAGGTTTGTACAATAACCGGGTCGAGCTTCCCGAAGCTCTCCTTCTGAATCTGCTCCAGTACCAGATAAGGCGACTGAGCCTTTCTGTAGGCTTTTTCAAGCGTCATGGCATGGAAGATATCAGCTACTGCAACAATCTTGGCATAGAAGTGAATCTGAGTGCCTTCCAGCTTAAGCGGATAACCGGAACCGTCGATCTTCTCATGATGCTGCAGGGCGGCTAATCTGACGCCTTCGTTGATTGCTGTAACATTACGCAGCAGCTGGTAGCCATAAGTGGTATGCCTGCGTACTTCTTCTATCTCCGCGCCCGTCAGGGGAGTCGGTTTGTGTAGCAAAGTCTCATCTACCTTAATGTTACCTATATCATGAAGCAAGCCGGCAAAGGCAGCCTGCATCCAATCCTTTTGCGGATATCCGCACCACTGGGCAATTTTATATGAAGTTAAGGCAGACAATACAGCGTTATGATAATTATACTCCTGGTCAAACAGGACACGCGGTGCAAACTTCAGGACATGATAATCCTTCAAATGGCTGATCAGCAGCTCCAGTTGGCTCCGCAATTCAAAAATCGGAAGTACCGCTGCGGTTGCTGCACGATAGCTCTGCTTAATAAGCACCAGCATTTTCTCATACTCATCATGAAGCGGAGAATTACTTTTGGCCAGTACGGATTCATTGATCAGTGCACCTGTTTTGGCAGTCTGCTGCTTTGCTGGCGGCTTGGAGACTTCTGGCGCTTTGTCCTCTCCCTGAACTCCCTCAATTTCAACTTGTCCTATCAAAAAAGCTTGGAGAATCTCAATATCCCGCGGAAGTATGATCTTGCCTTTACCGAATAACACTCCTCCCAAAGGAGTTATTACATCCTTAATAATCTTTGATCCCGCCTTGATCTCTCCAACGGATATATTTGGCATAAATTCAGCCCCTTTATTTCTCTGACACCTCTAGTTCTCTAATTATAGTATGGAACCCGGCAAGCGGCTAGATAGAGGATTCCCATTCTACAAAATTAAAAAAAGCATGAGCTTCTATAATCAGAAACTCATGCTTTCGCTGCAAAGGATTATTCGATGCTATCGTCTTCGTTCCCGGTATCAGTTTCCGCTTCAGGCTCGCTGATTTCGCCATCGCCTTCCACTACTGCACCTTGAATTTCTTCGCCGTCCTCTTGCTCAGACAAGTCATCTTCCTCTTTATCCGCTCTGCAGAGCGTAGCCACTGCATCATCTTCACGGATGTTAATCAGCTTAACGCCCTGTGCGTACCGGCCCATGGTAGAAATTCCATCCATACTGGTCCGGATCAGGGTACCGCTGGTCGTGATAATCATCAGGTCCTCATCTGTCTTGACAACCTTCAGCCCGACTACCGGACCGTTCTTATCGGTAAGGTTAATGGTCTTGATGCCTTTACCCCCGCGTGTCTGGGAACGATAGTCGCCGGCAGGCGTACGTTTACCATAACCCTTGGTTGTTACGATCAGCACTTCAAGATCCTTATCTACGCAGTCCATACCAATGACATGGTCATTGTCATCCAGCGTGATCCCTTTAACCCCTGTAGCACTACGGCCCATGGAACGGACATCGCTCTCCGAGAAAGTAATCGACATTCCGCGTGCCGTACCGATAATCAGATTCTGCTCTCCATCTGTCAGCTTCACTTCGATCAGTGAATCTTCCTCACGCAGATTGATCGCTATCAGACCGCCCTTGCGGATGTTGTTGTAGTCTTCCAGAGGCGTCTTCTTCACGATTCCCTCACGGGTAGCGAAGAACAGGTATTTGTCGCTGTCCGCTTCCTCTACCTGGATTACCGCACTAATCTTCTCGCCCTGCTCAATCTGGATCAGGTTGATGATCGGCGTTCCCCGGGCGGTACGTCCGAGCTCCGGAATCTCATAAGCCTTAATCCGGTACACTTTACCCTTGTCGGTGAAGAACATCAGGTAATTGTGGGAGTTACTCACGAAGAGATGCTCCACAAAGTCCTGGTCCTTGGTGTCCATCCCGATCACCCCGCGGCCGCCGCGCTTCTGGCTGCGGTAAGTGCTGACCGGAAGACGTTTGATGTAACCGGTATGTGTAATCGTGATTACAACCTCTTCACGCGGAATCAGATCCTCATCGAGAATACTCTCTTCCCCAACCGTAATTTCCGTACGGCGGTCATCCGAGTACTTATCACGAATCTCCTGCAGCTCATTGCTGATAATCTCCAGTACGAGATGCTCGTTAGCCAGAATCTCCTTGTATTCAGTGATTTTGGCGAGCAGTTCGTTATATTCATTCTCGATCTTCTCACGTTCCAGACCGGTAAGGCGCTGCATCCGCATATCTAGGATCGCTTGCGCCTGCTCCACGCTTAGACTGAAGGTCTCCATCAAGCCTTCACGGGCAATATCTGTTGTCCGTGAAGCACGGATAAGAGCAATAACCTCATCCAGATGATCGAGGGCAACACGCAGCCCTTCCAGAATATGCGCCCGGGCTTCCGCCTTCTTCAGGTCAAACACGGTCCGGCGGCGGATAACTTCGATCTGATGCTGCAAATAATGATACAGCACATCACGCAGGTTCAGAATCTTCGGTTCATTATTGACAATAGCCAGCATGTTGATCCCGAAGGTAGACTGCATGGAGGTATGTTTGTAGAGGTTGTTGAGCACGACGCTAGGATTCACATCACGTCTCATTTCAACGACTACACGCATTCCGTTACGGTCAGATTCATCACGCAGATCCGTAATGCCTTCGATACGTTTCTCACGCACCAATTCAGCAATCTTCTCAACCAGTCTGGCTTTGTTGACCTGGTAAGGAAGCTCGTGCACAATAATCCGCGCTTTACCGTTATTCTCTTCAATCGTCGCTTTGGCACGCATAGTAACCGACCCGCGTCCAGTGCGGTAAGCCTGACGGATACCTTCACGGCCCAAAATATAACCAGCCGTTGGGAAATCCGGACCTTGAATATATTCCATAAGCTCCATAGGCGTAATCTCAGGATTCTTGATCATTGCCTGCACACCATCAATGACCTCGCCCAGATTGTGCGGAGGAATATTGGTAGCCATACCGACCGCAATCCCCGAAACCCCGTTCACAAGCAGGTTAGGGTAACGCGCCGGCAATACTACAGGCTCATGCTCTTCACCGTCATAGTTGGGAGCGAAATCAACCGTTTCTTTGTTCAGATCGCGGAGCATTTCTCCCGCAATTTTGGACAGCCTCGCTTCGGTATAACGCATCGCAGCTGCCATATCTCCGTCAATAGAGCCGAAGTTTCCGTGGCCGTCTACGAGCATATAGCGCATGGAGAAATCCTGTGCCATACGTACCATTGTTTCATAAACCGCCGAGTCACCGTGAGGGTGGTACTTACCGATAACCTCACCGACGATTCTCGCTGATTTCTTGTGAGGTTTATCCGAGGACATTCCAAGTTCCGACATCGCAAACAAAATGCGTCGGTGAACAGGCTTAAGTCCGTCCCGCACATCCGGCAAAGCCCGGCTTACAATGATGCTCATTGCGTAATCCATAAAGGATTCGCGCATTTCCACGCCAATGTCCCGATCCCTGATTTGCGGGTTATTTTGTTCAGCCATGAGTTGGTGGACCTCCTTCAGTTAAAAACCGCTACCCTTTATTATATTACTTTCACAAAAGCAGCACAATTAAACATGATAGCCTTTTATCTTCTATATTGATTTTCTTTTAGTACGGATAAGGATATACGCCCTTTCCGCTGGTGTCTTCAGTACATAGACTGTAAAGACTAGAAGAATGGCTCTATGACCCTGATTTCGTCCAAAAAAGCATAACCCCATATCCTTATATTATAACATTGTTTAGTTAGATTGTCCTGAAAATTCGCCACAGATGAACAAACGGATATACGTTCATCTGTGGCGAAACCGGCAACCGCACAACTACCCAAGGAGGCAGAAAATGAGGATTCAGCGCGTGTCCAGCAAGTGGGCAAAAACGAAAGTCATTCTTCAGAACCGCCTGCTCTCGGTCTTCATTCCGGAAACACGTAAATACGCCCTGGAAGATTTGAAAGAGCTGCTGGGTCTGTACGGAACGGTATATATCAAACCGGACCGCGGCACCTACGGCAGCGGAGTCATGAGAGCTGAACAGCGGGTAGTTCATTTAAGCCCAAGCGAGCAGCAGCCGGATTTAAGCCAACCGGAAACAGAACCTTTAACATGTGAAGCGGAAGCACCAGCAGAACCCAAGCTGATGTATATTCTGAGATACGCCAAGGATGCAGAAATCTTCAATACACCGGAAGAGCTTCATGCTGCCCTATTGCCGCGGATTAAGGGACGTTCTTATCTCGTTCAGCAAGGCATTGATTTGCTTCAGCATCAGGACCGGCCATTTGACCTACGGGTATTGACCCAGAAGAATCTTCAGGGATCCTGGGAGACTACAGGCATGCTCGGGCGGGTGGCTGCGCCGCAAAAGGTGGTCACCAACTATCACAATGGAGGCAGCATTTTTTCGGTAGATGCCCTGTTCAAAGAACATATGACGCCTGAAGAAATGACGGCAACCATCCAGCAGTTGAAATCACTGGGGGTTAGAATCGGGTCCCAGCTGGAAACTGCCTATCCGGGCCTCAAAGAAATCGGACTGGATGTGGCGATGGATCAGCATCATGATCTATGGCTGCTTGAAGTTAATACGCTGCCTTCGATCATCGTCTTCAAAATGTTTCCGAACAAAGCCATTTACCGCAGAATCCACCGCTATGCTGTTGCCTATGGACGTTTGAAACGCACCCACCCGTCCCCAACCTACCGCCGCAGACGAACACTCAAGCATTAAAGTTACGCCAAAAAACTCTCTCCCTGCATTAAAAAACCTCCGGTCCCCCCTATAAGGGAGAAAACCGGAGGTTCGTTATACAGCTTACGCTTAAATGTCGAGATTTTTGACCGATTGGGCATGCTCCTGAATGAATTCACGGCGCGGCTCAACGTTGTCACCCATCAGTGTATCGAAAATGCTGTCAGCCAGCATCGCATCCTCAATCGTTACCTGCAGCATCGTGCGGCTCTCAGGATCCATTGTAGTATCCCAGAGCTGTGCAGCATTCATCTCACCCAGACCTTTGTAGCGCTGAACGTTTACTTTGACGTTCTCACCAAAGCCGGCAATGATCTCATCGCGTTCCTTCTCGGTCTGCGCATAGCGGATGACTTTGTTGCGTTCGATCTTGAACAACGGAGGCTGGGCGATATAGATATATCCGGCATCGACAATCTTCCGCATGTAGCGGTAGAAGAACGTCAGCAGCAATGTTCTGATGTGGGCACCGTCGACGTCCGCATCGGTCATAATTACAACCTTGTGGTAACGTGCTTTGGACAGATCGAAATCATCGCTGATGCTAGTCCCAAGAGCGGTAATAATCGCCCGGATTTCCGCATTGGACAAGATCCGGTCGAGCCGGGCTTTCTCTACGTTCAGAATCTTACCGCGCAGCGGCAGGATCGCTTGGAAATGACGGTCACGGCCTTGCTTGGCCGATCCGCCCGCAGAGTCACCTTCGACGATGTACAGCTCACTGATCGACGCATCCTTGGAGGAGCAGTCAGCCAGCTTGCCCGGAAGGGCGCTGACTTCTAGGGCACTCTTACGGCGGGTCAGCTCACGGGCCTTGCGGGCCGCTTCACGGGCACGGGAAGCCTGCAGCGACTTCTCCAGCACCTTGCGTGAGACAGCAGGATTCTCTTCCAGGAACTCCTGCAGCTTCTCGCCGAACAGAGATTCGACGATCCCGCGGACTTCACTGTTCCCCAGCTTGGTCTTGGTTTGGCCTTCAAACTGCGGCTCAGGAATTTTGACGGAAATAATCGCCGTCAGACCTTCACGGACATCATCTCCGGTAAGATTCTGGCTGCTGTCCTTGATCACGCCTGCCTTGCGGGCATAATCATTGATAATCCGCGTCAAAGCACTCTTGAAGCCGGATTCATGCGTTCCGCCCTCATGGGTGTTGATATTGTTGGCGAAGGAATAGATGTTCTCTGTATAAGAATCGTTATATTGGAGAGCCACTTCAACAGCGATCATATCCCGTGAGCCTTCCACGTAGATCGGGTCATCATGCAGGGCTTCTTTTTTCTCGTTGAGATACTTCACATACTCCACAATACCGCCGTCATACTTGAACGTATTGGAGACTCCGGTCCGTTCATCCAGCAGAGACAGCTCAATGCCCTTGTTCAGGAAGGCAAGCTCGCGGATGCGGGTAAGCAGAGTGGAATATTCAAACACAGTGGTCTCGGTAAAGATCTCCGGATCCGGATGGAAGGTTGTTGTTGTCCCTGTCTCCTCGGTATCACCGATTACCTTGATATCATATTGCGGCGCACCGCGTCTGTATTCCTGCTGGTAGACATGTCCGTCACGTTTGACCGTTACAACTACCTTCTCGGACAGTGCGTTAACTACCGAGATCCCCACACCGTGAAGACCGCCGGAAACCTTGTAACCCCCGCCGCCAAATTTACCGCCTGCATGCAGGACAGTCATAACGACTTCAAGCGTGGATTTCTTCAGCTTTACGTTCTCGCCGACAGGTATTCCCCGGCCGTTATCAATAACAGTCACACTGTTATCTTCATGAATTTTCACTTGAATCCGGTCGCAAAAACCTGCCAGCGCCTCATCGATACTATTATCGACAACCTCCCAGACCAAATGATGCAGACCTTTGGCGCTAGTGGAGCCAATGTACATGCCGGGACGTTTCCGAACCGCTTCCAGCCCTTCCAGTACCTGAATCTGGCTCTCATCATATGTCGGTTGATTCATTGACATGCCTTCACCTACTTCTTTCAGATTATCTCCTGTAACTACCGAAACATTATATTTCTAACAAGATTTTGGCTCTTTTTTTGAGAGTGGAGGAGGAGATAGGGGAGTAGTAGACAGTATTCTTGGTGACGACAATAGACTTCGCTTCCTCTTCACCAATGCGCTCCAGCTTCTTATCCTGCTGGGAATGAGTCATAAATTGCTTCGACACCTTGGAGGACTTCTCAATCGATATATCAAATATAGCAATTAACTCTGAGGATCGAATAATTTTCTCTCCACCCAAATGAATATACATGGTCTTCCTCCGCTCTTTATAGCTCCACTGTGCCGCCGTGCACATGATACAGGCTTGCGCCTTTTAATTTATCGGCATTCAGTCCCTCTACACCGGTGGCGGTGATGAAGGTCTGTACCTTGCTTTGAAATGTTTCGATAAGCTGGGTCTGACGATAGGGATCAAGTTCGGACAAAACATCATCAAGAAGCAGCACAGGATACTCTCCGATCTCCTCATGGATCAGTTCAATTTCCGCCAGCTTGAGCGATAAAGCTGCCGTACGTTGCTGTCCCTGGGAACCGTAGACCTGAGCTTCTCTTCCGTTGATAAAAAAGGACAGGTCATCCCTATGGGGACCCGTCAGCGTCATGCCGCGCCTGATTTCCTGATCTCTTGTTTGTGATAACTTTAACATAAATTTGTCCAATAAGACAGCTTCATCTTCCTCTTCGCGCTCACCGAAAGAGGGGACATAGAGCAGTTTGAGCTCTTCTCCGCCGTTTGTAATGCCGCGATGGATGCTTTCTGCCCATATCTGCAGCTTCTTTATGAATTGTTTCCTTTTTTTGACGATTTTAACACCATGCTCTATAAGTTGCGCATCCCATATCTCCAGAAGCTCCTTGCCGGCAGCTTCTTTTCCCCATAGCTGCTTCAGCAGATTCCCTCTTTGGAGCAGCACCTTCTGGTATTGCTGCAGATGAAACAGGTAGCTGGGCTGGACCTGTCCAATCTCCATGTCAAGGAACCGGCGCCTGATGCCCGGGGTGCCTTTGACAATCTCGAGATCCTCCGGAGCAAACATCACCACATTCAGTGAACCTACGAATTCACTAAGCCGGCGCTGCTCCAGTCCGTTAATTCTGGCTTTTTTGCCTTGGGGTGACAGGGTAAGCTCCAGTTTAAGATCACCGTATTTGCGCTCCACTTCGGCCACAATCTGTGCGGAACCTGCAGGAGCATCGAAGGATATGAGTTCCTTGTCCTTGGAGGTACGGTGGCTTTTGGTCATCGCCAGGACGAACAAAGCCTCCATGAGATTTGTTTTGCCTTGGGCGTTCTGACCGAGAATGAGGTTTACATCGCCCAGGCTCGTAAGGCGCAGCAGCCCATAGTTGCGGTAATACTGCAGACCGATATTTTTGACAAACAAGACCCTGTGCCTCCTTGGGTGTACTACTCTTTGACTCCGCCGCCTTCAACCTCGAATACGCCGTTATCCTGTACCTCTATCTTATCACCCGGGTAGAGCTTTCTGCCACGCCGTTCTTCTTTCTCCCCGTTCACTTGTACGTGCCCTTCCTGCAGCAGCGCTTTGGCCATACCACCTGTGGATACACAATCTGCCAGCTTCAAAAACTGGTCCAGCTTGATATATCCACTGTGGATAACTATTTTTTTCATCTTTTTTGTCCTTTCCACCACTTATCCACAGGCCATGGACAGGGCATTAATTGGTTGTGCGGTAAGGCAGAATGACGTACAGGCTGCGGCTCTCGTCGAGCGGTCTGAGAATAATCGGACTCATCATGCCGGTGAAGGCAATCACGAGCTGCTCACTCTCCACAACCTTCAGCACATCGAGCATATATTTGGAGTTGAAGGAGATCCGCAAAGGCTCACCTTTGAAATCAATTACTTCAAGTTCTTCCCGGACCTTACCCAGCTCTGATGAGCTGGAAGAAATCTCTACGTCGCCATTCTCAAGAGTCTGCATCCGGACAATGTTCGTTTTTTCTTCACGGGATAGCAAATAAGCGCGGTCAATCGATTCGCTGAGTTTTTTTGTATCAAGAGTTAGTTCTGTTTTGTAGGTGGTTGGAATAATTCTAGAAGTATCCGGATAAATGCCGTCCAGGATCCGCGAATAGAACAGCACTTTGTCGATTTTGAAGAGGACCTGGTTATCCGCAACGACAATATCCACCAGCATATTCTGATCCGGGATAATTTTGCTGAGCTCGTTCAACGTTTTGCCGGCAATAACAATATTCGCAAACTGAACATTCTCTGTACCTTCCAGATGTGCTGCTCTTGTTGCCAGACGGTGGCGGTCGGTAGCCGTGAACTTGAACTCGTTATCGGCAAGATTCCAGAGAATACCCGTCAGAATTGGTGTTGTCTCTTGGGTAGAGATGGAGAACGCGGTTTGTTTAATCATATTCTTCAGCAAATCGCCTGGCATTGAGATGGTTTCATTCTCCTCAATGCTTGGCAGAACAGGGAATTCTTCAGGGTCCAGGCCAACAATCTGAATCTCCGTAGATCCGGAAGAGATATAGGTTTGAAAGCCCTCTTTGACTTCCATGTGAATTTCTTTGGAGGGAAGCTTCTTGATGATCTCGACAAAGAACTTGGCTGGAAGCACTACGCTGCCGGGCTGTTCCACTTTTACGATCGTATGGCTGTCATTCTCGGCAGGGATGAAGGATTGAATTGAGATATCCGTGTCGCTTGCCGTCAATGTTACTCCCTGGTGGCTAACCTCAAGCTTTATTCCAGTCAAAATAGGGATGGTTGTTCTGCTCGAGATCGCCTTGGAGACATGGCCTATAGATTCGTTGAGTTCATTTTTGAGAATGCTGATTTTCATGATTTCACTCCTAGCTGAAAAATTGGGAAATGGGTGTACGTTTGACCTCTTTGAATCCTGCTCTTAGAAGATGAATTATTATAGTTATTTAATAGTATTAGTAGTAGGGGCTCCGTTTATGTGGATAAGTCGCTAAACAGCATAAAATTAAGCCTACCCACATGTGTATAGATTGTGTATAGGCTCTTTGTTCCTCTTAGGAAGGATTTTTAATTTTCTCCGCAAGATTATTTACCACTTTATAGAGCTCCTGGTCCACCTTTAATTGCTGCGTAATCTTCTCATGGGCATGGATAACTGTCGTATGATCGCGCCCTCCGAAGGCTTCACCGATCTTGGGAAGCGAATAATCCGTTAATTCACGTGAGAGATACATGGCAATCTGCCTTGGAAAAGCAACAGCCTTCGTGCGTTTCCGTGCTTTGAAATCCTCCATGCGCAAATTGTAGTATTCGCCGACTTTTTGCTGAATATCATTCATGGTGATCATCTTCGGCCGGCTGGAGGGAATGATATCCTTCAGCGCTTCAGCTGCCAGATGCGTATTCACATCCTGATTTGTCAGTGATGAATAGGCTACAACGCGGATCAGTGCACCTTCCAGCTCGCGGATATTTGTGTCGATCTGATTAGCGATGTACATCATCGCTTCGTTAGGGATATCCAGGTTCTCCGCCTTGGCCTTCTTACGGAGAATCGCAATCCGTGTCTCCAGATCAGGAGGCTGAATATCGGTGATCAATCCCCATTCAAACCGGGATCGCAGCCGTTCTTCCAGTGTGGGAATCTCCTTGGGAGGCCGGTCGCTTGAGATGATAATTTGCTTGCGTTCTTCATGAAGAGCATTGAACGTATGGAAAAATTCCTCCTGCGTTGACTCTTTGCCGGCCAGGAATTGAATATCGTCAATCAGCAAAATGTCAACACTGCGGTATTTGTTACGGAAGCTTTCGCCGCGGTTGTCACGGATGGAGTTGATGAATTCATTCGTAAACTTCTCGGACGAGATGTAGATAACCTTATTGTTGGGGTTATGCTCCAGCACATAGTGCCCGATGGCATGCATCAAGTGAGTCTTCCCGAGACCCACGCCTCCGTACAAAAACAAAGGATTGTAAGCTTTGGCGGGCGCTTCGGCTACAGCCAGTGAGGCTGCATGCGCAAAACGGTTGCCCGAACCGATCACGAACGTATCAAAAGTGTATTTGGGATTGAGCAAATGCGTCTGTGCTTCTTCGCGTGAAACTGCGGGAGTGGTCGCCATTTGTTGAACTATTGGCTCAGAGGGTTTGTTCTCTTCAATTACAAATTTGACGTCAACCTGTTGTCCGGTGACCTCATAAACCGTTGCTCCTACCAGTTTGGTGTAGCGACTTTCCAGCCATTCTACGGCAAAAGTTGTAGGCGCCGAGATAATAAGAGCCTGGTGGCTAAACGTTAAGGCCTTGGTAGCCTTAAACCAGGTGTCAAAGCTCGGCTTGCTTAGTTTGGTTTGAATAATCGATAAAATTTGCTGCCATAATTCGGAAGTATGGCTGTCCACAGACTGTCACTCCTTTAAATCTTCCAAATGTGGCATCAGCCATGAAGTGGAAATGTCGAAGAAAATGGGTTGTTGCTGAATCTTATCCCCAATATGCAATATCAAGAGACAAAAAAATATGGATAAATTTGAATTGTTCACAACTTTATCCACAGCTTGTTGATAATATAGAGAACAAACAAATCTATTCACATTCAAAAGTAATACTATCATAGCAAAACCCCCCTTGTTTTTCAATGAGCCACGCTATTTTATCCACAAATTCAATCACTTGTGTATAATTTTTAAGAACACCACTACATATTGTTGATAAATTGTTTACCGTTCGACAGTTTACGTCATGGCTTCGATATTTTTATACACAGGTTGTGCTCAGTTGTGAGCAGTCGACTATTTTTTTTGATCACAAGTGGATAACTATAATGTTCTGTGGATTACTTTTTGGAATAAAAGAACTGTGGATAAGACGCAGAGACGAAAATTCATGGGGATTAAGCAGGCTGGGGATAGCGGCGGAGCTGCTGAAGAGAACTGTGGAGAAATAAAAAAGAGGGAGGAAGGGGACAAGGTTGACTTTTGCCTTGATTATGTGTTTAAATATATAAAGGTGTTTTCTGTGAGGATATGTCTCCAAATTTAATTGATAATACTTGTAGATACTGTCCCTACTCTAAGGACGGCTTAGTCCGTTTCTGCTTATATGACAGTAATTAAGTTCCTGTAAGGGAGGTGCAATACATGAGACCGACGTTCAGACCGAATGTGAGCAAACGCAAAAAGGTGCATGGTTTCCGCAAAAGAATGAGCACGAAAAACGGCCGCAAAGTGCTGGCAGCCCGCCGCTTGAAAGGCAGAAAAGTTTTGAGTGCGTAAGTTAGGCCACTTAGGGACCACTGCGGTGGTCCTTTTTTACAAGATGAGAATTCAATGGGTCCCCATAAATATTTGAGTAATCATCGAAGCAAAGCCCCACTTTGTGGGGTTATTTTACATGGGGTCCCCGCAAAAGTTACGGATCAGGCTTCACTATAGAGCCGCACTTTGCGGGGTTTTTTTTGATATATAAGGAAGGAAGAGGACGCCTATCATTTTTTCCTTCTATATATAGCACAGAATTGGCAGCATCTCCTCAGAGCGGGAGGACCACTGTTATTCTGCAGCTGCAACAATAAAAGTATGGCTCTGCAGAGGAAGATAGCGCTACTGCGGGGCTTTTTTTGAAAGATAAAAATGTATACGCTTTGCATCCTTAAGGAGCCTTATCTTTCCGCTGAAACGGATGCCGTTTATGGCATCACCTGAATGACTATACTAATTAGAAGATGAAATTCCGGAGCTTACGCGAAATCCGGTATTTGAATAGGAGAGTCCCGTGCACAAAAGTCTACGATTACGAAACCGTGCCGACTTCAGCCGCGTATACCGCCATGGGAAGTCATTTGCGAATCATCAATATGTGGTGTACTGGTTTCCCAGAAAAGAGGTGGAGCGTTTCCGCGTAGGTATATCTGTCAGCAAGAAGGTTGGAAACGCCGTGGTACGCAACCGGATGAGGCGGCTGGTAAAGGAAATTGTCCGTCACCATGAGCCGGAAATTATCGGGGGTCTGGACATCGTGTTCATCGTAAGAAAAGGAGCGCTTTCCAAGGATTACGGCGAGCTCGAGAAAAGTGTGCTGCATGTGCTTCGCAAAGCCAAGCTGCTCAAGGCTTTGCACAAGTAAGAGGGACACAGGGGCTTGTTTATTTGTATCCATAATTATGTTATGATTTACGGTGCAATGGAATGTTTATGAGAGGGGTTTTGAAGTGTCTCTAATGAAGACTAAGCGAGGAAAAATGTTTCTTCTCCTCGGGTTAATGGTTCTAATGATCGCTGTTCTGTCGGGATGCTCTCCGTCTGCGGCAACAGTGACGCACACTACGGAGGATTTGAAAAATGGAGGCTTCTGGCAAAGTAATGTCGTTTATTATTTCGCCATTGCACTGGATACTTTCGCGAAGTGGTTTAATGGCCAGTACGGATTAGCCGTACTTGTAATGGTTATCATTGTGCGTACGTTAATTTTGCCGCTTACCATGAAACAGGTTAAGAGTTCACGTGCGATGCAGGCCATCCAACCGGAGCTTGAGAAGATTAAGAAAAAATATAAAGATGAGCCCGAAAAGGTACAGCAGGAAACGATGCGCCTGTTCCAGGAGAACAAGGTAAATCCGATGGCAGGCTGTCTGCCGCTGATCGTGCAGATGCCGATCTTCATCGCCCTGTACAACTCGATCTATTACAATCCGGATCTTAGATTGCATGACTTCCTGTGGCTGCAGCTCGGCAAGCCCGATCACCTGTTCATTTTGCCGCTTCTTGCCGCTGCTACGACATTCATTCAGACTCGTATGATGACCAAAATGAACCCGGTACAACAGCAGGGTCCAATGCAGTTCATGATGATGGTATACCCGGTTCTGATTTTCATCATGTCCTACAACTTCCCGTCCGCGCTTCCGCTGTACTGGTTCTATAGTAATCTGTACACCATTATTCAGAACTACTTCTTGTACCGCAACAATGATAAACATAAAGCGGCTATTGCAGCTGCCGGTGCCACCGCTTCCGCTACTGCAGGTAACGGCAAAGCCAAAGAAGTGAATTTGACGAAGAGCAAGAACAGCAACAATAACGCCCGCAAAGATGTTACTCCTGCTGCAAAAGGCAATAGCAGCAAAGGTAAGAAGGGGGTCAAAAAGTCAAAATGAGCAAAGTCGTCGCGACAGGGAAAACCATTGAAGAAGCTGTAGAACGGGGACTTAACCAGCTTGGAGTTCAGAAGGACCGGGTAACGGTCAACGTACTTGAACAGCCGTCAAAAGGATTCCTTGGATTGATCGGTGCAAAGGGAGCCAAGGTAGAATTAACCTTGATCTCTGAAGCCGCACCGGCATCAGCGGCGAGTGCTCCGCTACTGTCTCAGCAGTCAACAAGAGAGAGCAAACCAGAGGCGATCAGCGGCGTACCGCGCCAGGATTCCGGACAACCGGTGGAGGAAGCTTACGGGCAGGCCGTTCATTTCATTGTGGATGTCGCCAAGAGCATGGGGCTCGAGGTGGAAGTTGAAATCGTTCATACCAAGGAATCAACTGTTCTGCAAATATCCGGCCCGGATCTCGGGCTGCTGATCGGCAGAAGAGGACAAACTCTCGATGCTCTGCAGTATTTGGCTAATATTGTTGCCAACCGCTATTCCGACAGCTTCATCCGCCTTGTGCTGGATGCGGAGAACTTCCGTGAACGCCGCAAGAAGACGCTTGAGGAATTGGCGGATCGGCTGGCGGGACGTGTAGTCCGGACCCGTAAAGAGGTTGTCCTGGAACCCATGTCCCCGCAGGAACGCAAGATTATTCATTCCAGATTACAAGATCACCGGCAGGTAAACACGCTTAGCAAGGGTGAAGAACCGAACCGCCGCGTCGTTATAACTTTGAAGTAGATCTATATGCCGCAATGACTCCTTGACCTATGCGAGGAGTCATTGTTTTTTTGAAATATAAGAATTTATATGGTTCGCGCAATATATTACCCTTATATTTCGCGCTGAAACGGATGCCGTCCTTTGGAAGGACGGCTTAACCGTTTCCACTTGAAGAGACAAATAAGAAAAGATCAATCCAGAGGTGAATAACAACATGCTTAGTGACACTATTGCTGCTGTATCGACGGCTCTGGGCGAGGGCGGAATTGCCATCATCCGGGTTAGCGGACCGCAGGCTATCAGCCAGGTGGCTCCATTGTTCAAAAGCCGTATCCCCCTTACGGAAGCTGAATCCCATACTGTACATTATGGACATATTGTAAGTCCGCTGGATGGGGAGCGGATGGAAGAAGTGCTGGTTACGGTCATGAAGGGACCGCGTTCTTTTACAACGGAAGATGTAGTGGAAATCAGTGCCCATGGCGGCGTAATCTCTGTAAGAAGAGTGATGGACCTACTGCTGCAGCAGGATATCCGGCTGGCTGAGCCGGGGGAATTCACCAAACGTGCTTTTCTGGGCGGACGGATTGATCTTTCGCAGGCAGAGGCTGTTATAGACCTGATTCGTTCCAAATCGGACCGGGCCTTCTCGGTTGCGCTTAAGCAGGTTAGCGGTTCTCTATCCGCACGGATTCATGAGCTTCGGCACACTCTTATTGAGATGCTGGCTCATATTGAAGTGAACATTGATTATCCGGAACATGATGTGGAGTCCTTAACTGCCGATTTCATTAAGGACAAGAGCCAAGAGGTTATGGAAGGCATTAACAAGCTGCTTCGTACAGCTAATGAAGGAAAGATTCTGCGCGAAGGGATCACAACAGCAATTGTGGGCCGGCCTAATGTCGGCAAGTCCTCCCTGCTTAACGCGCTTGCCCGCGACAACAAGGCGATTGTAACCGATATTCCGGGAACAACGCGTGATGTAATAGAAGAGTATGTTACGATTAATAATATCCCGTTGAAGCTGCTGGACACTGCCGGTATCCGTGAAACGATGGATGTGGTAGAAAGAATCGGTGTGGAACGTTCGAAGGCGGCTTTTAGCGATGCGGATCTGATTCTGCTGGTGCTGAACGCCAACGATGAGCTCCATGAGGATGAATTGGCACTGATGGAACAAATCCACGGTAGACAAGCCTTGGTCATCATGAATAAAATGGACTTACCGTCCCGTCTGGATACGGATAAGCTGCGCTCCTTTTTTGACGAATCGAGCATTGTACCGATGTCTGTGCTGGAAGAGGAAGGACTGGATAAACTGGAAGAGGCGATCTCGGCACTCTTTTTCGGAGGCAAGCTGGAATCAGGTGATTTAACCTATGTAAGTAATGTAAGACATATAGCATTGCTCAAGAAGGCACACAGATCACTGCAGGATGCCTACGAAGCGGCGGAGATGCTTATTCCTATAGATATGATACAGATCGATGTACGCCTTGCCTGGGAGCAGCTCGGTGAGATCATTGGAGATACGGCTGCGGATTCTCTGCTGGATCAGATTTTCTCGCAGTTCTGCTTAGGTAAATAAAAGGAGGTAACAGTTATGAATTATGATGGAGGCAGCTATGACGTTGTCGTCATTGGCGCCGGACATGCCGGCTGTGAGGCGGCTCTGGCTGCTGCACGGATGGGCTGCCGCACACTGATGATCACGATTAACCTGGATATGGTGGCCTTTATGCCATGTAATCCATCCATTGGCGGACCAGCCAAGGGCCATGTAGTGCGTGAAATTGATGCGCTGGGCGGGGAAATGGGCCGCAATATAGATAAGACTTTCATTCAGCTGCGGATGCTTAATACCGGGAAAGGACCTGCTGTCCATGCACTTCGTGCACAGGCGGACAAGTTCCTCTATCAGCATGCGATGAAGGAAACGATGGAAAAGACACCTAACCTGACCCTGCGCCAAGGCATGGTAGAAGAACTGATTGTTGAGGACGGCCGCTGCGCCGGGGTCATTACGAAGACCGGAACCGTATACCACAGCAAAACTGTTATTCTGACGACCGGAACCTATCTGCGCGGCAAAGTGATTATGGGTGAACTGACTTATGAGAGCGGACCAAACAATCAGCAGCCATCCGTACGGTTGTCGGAGAATTTGCGTGAGCTTGGATTCGATCTTGTCCGCTTTAAGACAGGTACTCCGCCGCGTGTGCACAAGGATACGATTGATTTCTCCAAGACAGAAATTCAGCCGGGTGATGATAAGCCGAAATTTTTCTCTTTTGAAACCAAGTCATCAGATAATGAACAGCTGCCTTGCTGGCTGACTTACACTTCACCGGTCACACATCAGATTATTAATGACAACCTGCACCGGGCACCGATGTTTACCGGAATTATTGAAGGAACAGGTCCTCGCTATTGTCCATCGATCGAAGATAAGGTCGTGCGGTTCAGCGATAAATCACAGCATCAAATCTTCCTTGAGCCTGAAGGAAAAAACACATCGGAATACTATGTACAAGGTCTGTCTACAAGCCTCCCTGAGGATGTACAACTGGCAGTGCTGCGTTCCATTCCCGGCATGGAAAAGGTTGAAATGATGCGTAACGGCTATGCTATTGAATATGATGCGATGGTTCCAACACAGCTCTGGCCTTCCCTTGAAACCAAACGGTTACCGGGACTGTTCACAGCCGGACAAATCAATGGTACCTCCGGTTATGAGGAAGCTGCGGGGCAGGGTGTAATTGCAGGCATTAACGCAGCGCGTAAAGTACAGGAAAAGGAGCCGGTGGTGCTTGACCGGTCCCAGGGTTATATCGGTGTGCTGATTGATGATCTGGTCACCAAGGGAACCAATGAACCTTATCGTCTGCTGACTTCGCGTGCGGAATACCGGCTGCTGCTCCGTCATGATAATGCGGATCTGCGCCTGACTCCAATCGGTTATGAGATCGGACTTATTCCAGAGCAACGATACGAGGCATTCCTTGATAAAAAGGGACGGGTGGACCGTGAAATCATCCGCCTGCAGGAAACGAAGGTTAAACCTGTTCAAGTAAATGAAGCTCTTGCCGGGTATGACTCTGCACCGATTGTTGACGGAAGCAATCTGCTGACCTTAATGCGCCGTCCGGAGCTTGCCTACAGCTTCGTAGATATGATATCGCCTGCCCCAGAAGAACTGGACGAAGATATGAAGGAGCAGGTTGAGATTCAGATAAAGTATGCCGGATATATTGAGAAACAGCTCCAGCATGTTGAGAAGCTGCAGAAGATGGAGAAGAAGAAGATCCCTGAAGATATCAACTACAATGAGATTCATGGACTTGCGATGGAAGCCCGGCAAAAGCTGACCAAAATCGTACCCATCTCCATTGGCCAGGCTTCACGCATCGGAGGAGTAACACCGGCGGATATCTCGATTTTGCTGGTGCATTTGGAGCATTATAACCGTGTGACAGCGGCGAAAGGATAATCTATGGATAATACGGCAGCCCAGTTCACCGCTCTGCTCAAGGAGCGCGGACTACAGCTCTCAACGAAGCAATTAGAACAATTCGAACTATACTTCCAGGAATTGATTTCCTGGAATGAGAAGATGAACCTTACAGGTATTACGGAAAGAAGTCAGGTGTATACGAAGCATTTCTACGACTCTCTATCTCTGGCCTTCTATCTGAATATGAACGAAACCAAGAGTCTCGCCGATATTGGCTCAGGAGCAGGTTTCCCTGGAATTCCGCTGAAGATTTGTTTCCCGCATCTGAAGCTGACGATTGTAGACTCACTCAGCAAACGGATATCCTTTCTGCAGCATGTATGTGATACCCTGGGCCTGACGGGCGTACAACTGATCCACGGACGTGCCGAGGATGTCGCCAGACAGTTTGTCCACCGTGATGCTTATGATGTGGTGACTGCCCGTGCAGTTGCCCGCCTATCTCTTTTGAATGAGTTTTGTCTTCCGTTCACACGTAAGGATGGAATCTTCGCCGCAATGAAGGGAAGCGACCCGGCTGAGGAATTGGCAGAAGCCAAACGCAGCTTCAAGGAACTTCGCGCTGAGCTGCAGAAGGTGGAATCCTTCAGCTTGCCTGTTGAAGAATCCGCCCGGCATATTATTCTCGTACGTAAGACCGGGGCAACACCAGCGAAGTATCCGCGTAAGCCAGGCGTACCAGCTAAGTCGCCTCTTGTATAATTGTTTCACGTGAAACAATCAAAATCATATTTGCGAAACCAGATCAAGCTCATGCAGAATGGGCTTGATCTTTTTTTATGAGATTTGTGGTATATGTCCTATATTGAGTTTATTTGTGAATTAGGGGACCTGAGGGGACCTTTAGGCAGGAAAAATAGGTCTATATGGAGAATAGGATTATGAGCAGAAAAGTGATAGAATACTATAGTAAGACTTTTTATAGAGAAGACTCTTCTGCTACTCTGTCACTACCTTGGTTGTAGAGAGCTGGAGGTCAGAAATATGGCCAGGCTGTTCTTGAATTATTGAGCTGATCAGTGATCTGTTCTTTAATTGTAGAAAAGCGACTATGAATCGGATAGATGCTTTTCTTACGCTGTACGATAGGCTTTTCGCAAGAAAGGTTAGAAGGATCGTACTATAACGAAATTAGGTGGTTATGAACGGAATGAAAGAACAATTCACCAAGCTTTTTGGATTTACCGAGCGGAGCAGCGGAGAAGAGATCAAACAAATCCCGGTTCATGAGGTCATCAGCAGTCCATATCAACCACGGACGATTTTTGATGATGACAAGATAGATGAGTTATGCCAGACTATCAAAACTCATGGAGTTATCCAGCCGATCGTTGTGCGTATGCGTGATTCCCAGTATGAAATCATTGCCGGTGAAAGACGCTGGCGGGCGGTCAAAAAGCTGGGCATGGAGACTATTCCAGCTCTTGTGCGCGAATTCAATGATTCACAAGCAGCTTCAATTGCACTGATAGAGAACTTACAGCGTGAGGGTCTTACTTCTATTGAAGAGGCAATCGCCTATCAGAAGCTGATTGATCTGCATCAACTGACGCAAGAGAGTCTGGCTCAAAGGCTTGGTAAAAGCCAGTCAACGATTGCCAACAAAATCCGCTTGCTGAATTTACCGGAGGCAGTCAAAGTTGCACTGATGGAAAGAAAGATCACTGAGCGTCATGCGCGTTCGCTTTTGTCTCTGGACAGTGAAGAGATGCAGATGAAGGTGCTGGCTGAGATTATCTCCAAAGAGCTCAATGTGAAGCAAACAGAAGCACGTATTGCATTCTATAAAGCTGTTACACAGACTAAGAAATCAAAACGGGTATCCTATACAAAAGATGTTCGTCTCGCCCTTAATACAATTCGCCAATCCATAGACATGGTGTCCGGTTCGGGGATGGAAATCAAGACCTCTGAGAATGACCGTGGCGATCATTATGAGATTGTTATTCAAATCCCAAAAAGATAAATGGTTTCAAAAGCTGAAGGCGGCCCTGAGGTGATTGGCCGCCTTTTCTATGACTAGCTCCAGACGTTATCACACATACAGTTTATGGATAAGTTAATGTATATTTGTCTACAATTCCCGCACATGTGATGCCGTAGTATACAAATCATTATGATAATACAACTCATGACCCTACAAGATGATTCTTTCTAACAATTCGAGGTGAAATAAGTGTCCAAGATTATTGCCATAGCAAATCAAAAAGGCGGGGTCGGTAAAACAACAACCTCTGTAAACCTGGGTGCCGGTATGGCTACTTTAGGGAAAAGAGTGCTGCTTGTTGATATTGACCCGCAAGGCAACACTACGAGCGGCGTTGGCGTCAACAAAGCGGATGTAGCAAATTGCATTTATGATATTCTTATTAATGAAGCAAACCCGCAGGAAACGATATTGGAGACCCAAATCGAAGGCCTTCATATCATACCGGCGACTATTCAATTAGCGGGTGCGGAAATTGAATTAGTCTCTACCATATCCAGAGAACTAAAGCTGAAGAAGGCTCTAAATGCGGTCAAGGCGAATTATGATTACATCATCATCGATTGCCCTCCATCATTGGGCATTCTTACCATTAACTCTCTGACAGCAGCGGATTCAGTCATTATACCGATTCAATGTGAATACTACGCACTTGAAGGGCTAAGCCAACTGCTTAACACTGTAAGACTGGTGCAGAAGAATCTTAACCCTCACCTTAAGATAGAGGGGGTACTGCTCACTATGCTTGATGCCCGGACCAATCTGGGGATTCAAGTGATTGAAGAAGTGAAAAAATACTTCCAGGAGAAGGTATATAGAACCATTATTCCGCGTAATGTCCGTCTGAGTGAAGCTCCTTCACACGGACAATCTATTATTACTTATGATTCCCGTTCTAAAGGAGCGGAAGTGTATTTAGAGTTGGCAAAGGAAGTGATTTCTTATGAGTAAGCGCCTAGGCAAAGGCTTGGATGCTTTAATACCTTCTTTATCTATTAACGAGGATGATAAGGTTGTAGAGATACCTTTGTCTCAGTTAAGAGCCAATCCGTATCAGCCGCGTAAAGATTTCAACGAAGAGGCTATTCAGGAGCTGGCTGAATCAATCCGACAGCATGGGGTTATTCAGCCAATCATTGTCCGCAGTGTATTGAAGGGGTATGAGATCATTGCCGGTGAACGCCGGTTCCGTGCATCCCAATATTGCGGCAAAGCAACGATCCCTGCGGTGGTCCGCAGCTTGAGCGACCAACAGGTTATGGAGATTGCCCTGATTGAAAACCTGCAGCGTGAGAATCTAAACGCAATGGAAATTGCGGTTGCATATCAAGGGCTAATGGATCAATTCGCTCTTACCCAAGAAGAGCTATCATTAAAGGTGGGGAAGTCCAGATCCCATATTGCCAACTTCTTGCGACTGCTTAGTCTGCCGGAGGAAGTGAAGGATTATGTTTCACGTGGAACAATTTCTATGGGTCATGCCCGGGCAATTGTAGCGCTGAAAGATCCGGAGACGATAAAGCAATTAGCCGGACAGTGTGTGGAACAACAGTGGAGTGTAAGAGAACTGGAAGAGGTAGTGAAAAACCTCGACCGCAAACCCGCTAATGGAATCAAAGCTAAGGTGGTCAAACGCGATCCTTATATTGATAACGTTGAAGAAGTGTTGCGGGAACGGTTCAAAACAACTGTTAAGATTAAGCAAGGTAAGGAAAAAGGCAAAATAGAATTAAATTATTACAGCGCCCAAGACCTGGAAAGACTACTGGAGTTGCTTGGGAACTGATTTGGATATTTATGCCGAAAACATATCCTGAGATATCCCTAAAACGGATATGGAGGGATATGTTTTTTAAACGGAAAATAGTGAGGGTGAAGAGATGGAGAGACTGGTATATCTGGATCATGCAGCAACCTCGTGGCCAAAGCCGCCTGCAGTGGCTGCTGCAATGATGGAGGCTCTGGAACATTCAGGGGCAAATGCTGGACGTGGTAACCATTCGCTGGCGATAGGTACAGGCCGCGTGCTGGTGCGGGCACGGGCACTACTTGCTCAACTGTTCGCGGTCTCCAATGCTCAGAATATTGCCTTTACCCATAACACCACCATGGGGCTAAATATGGCTATTAAGGGTACACTTCAACCAGGGGATCATGTGATTTCAACGATGACAGAACATAACTCTGTACGCAGGCCCTTAGAGTATTTGCGCCGGACAATAGGTGTTGAAGTGGATTATTTACAAGTGGATGGTGAGGGGCAGGTTGATCTGCTAGAACTTCAACAATCGTTCCGCCACAATACCAGAATGGTGGTTTGTAATCACAGTTCCAATCTGCTCGGGAGTATACTTCCTCTTGGGATTATCGGCGATATGGCCAAATCACACGGAGCTGTGTTTCTGGTGGATGCTGCTCAGAGTGCGGGCTCACTGGATATAAATGTGCCGGCAATGAATATAGATTTGCTGGCTTTTCCGGGGCATAAGGGGTTGTTAGGACCTCAAGGGACCGGGGGTCTGTATATATCACCATATTTAGATCTGGAGCCTCTGGTGCACGGCGGAACAGGCAGCCAGTCAGAGAATAGTGATCAGCCCATGGTACGGCCTGACCGCTATGAAGCGGGCACTCAGAACGCTGTTGGTGTAGCTGGGCTGCTGGCGGGTGTGAAGGAAATTCTGGCAATGGGAACGGAACGGATTCATATGCAGGAGTGGGAACTGACACAGAGACTGATGGAAGGCTTGGCCTTCATTCCGGGGATTCGGATTCTTGGCCCTGGTCTGGGCATTCAGCGCAGCGGAATTGTCGCGTTTGTAATGGAGGGACAAGAGTCAGCGGATATTGCCCATCGCCTGGACCGTGAATATAACATTGCAGTGCGTGCAGGCATGCACTGTACGCCGCTCGCTCATAAAGCCGCAGATACTTTGGAGAGTGGAGCGGTTAGGGCGAGTGTTGGTGTAAGCTCGACAGAAGAGGACGTTAACAGATTGCTGGATGCGATGGCTGAAATGTATGGTGCTTCATGAACAAGATAACAAGTGGCTATGGTGTTGGTGTCCTTTAAAAGGACGGTACCGTTTCGTCGGGGAATAGATGGATAAGCTATCATGTGAAACCTGTAAATTTTTATATTTAGACAAAGGATGGTCCATATATGTCGGAATTAAATGAAGTAATAAGTGAACAGCTGTCGGTGTTCATTATGGGGTTTGCAGTGATAATTATTCTGCTGGCAATTGTTCTGATCATTCAGGGTGCCAAGCTCCGCAAGATGCGGCGCAGATATGAAGCAATGATGACCGGCAATGGCATTGAGGATCTGGAGAGCCTGCTGGTAAACCTGAAGAACCAGGGAGATATGCTGGAGGATGGTCAGCGTGAGCATAAGGCAATGATTGAAGCTGCACAAGCCAAAATGCGGGGGATGAAGTCAAAGGTAGCCATGAAACGCTATAATGCCTTCGGAGAGCGCGGCAATGATCTGAGCTTCTCGCTTGCCATTCTGGATGACAACCATAGCGGAATTGTGCTGAGCAGCCTGCACAACCGCGAGAACTCATATATATACTCCAAGCCGCTTGTAAAGGGAGAGTCGCAGTATCCTCTGTCTCCAGAGGAGAAGGAAGTCATTGCTCTCGCGCTGCAGCAGATCTAGCATGAAGGTTCCATTGCTTAAGTGCGGAGTATAGGCTGGAAGCAATGATATCGGATAATCTCATTACAAGGCTTAATCTCGTATTCTGCAGTACAAAATACTCCATGAAGCCGCCGACATTCACAATGCCAGTCAAATGGATATCGCCTACTGGAGGGAGCTGCTTGTTGACCCCTGCTCCCGGCCGGAGGGGGCCGTCTACGACCTGGATGCAGCCAACACTTGTTGACTGGCCGAGACAGGCATCGATTCCGATGATGAACGGGTTAGGGTGCTTCTGATAAATCAGGGAGAGAGTCTCCTCCAGGTTAACAGCATGAACTGGATCGTCCAGCGTTCCGTAGAGATGGAATAAGGAGCTATGGAAGCGGGCAAGCGCAGTGCCGACCAGCGGTCCAAGTGAATCACCGGTAGAGCGGTCTGTGCCTACACAGACAATAACAATTGGTGTATCTGTACGTGTGCGTGAAAAGTGAAAAAGAAGCCGGTGGGTAATCGCAGAATAGATATCGGGATCAGCATGTGATATTTTTAAACAGGATGGTTCTTGCAGGGATGAAGCTTTAGAAGAGAAATTCATATGATCTTCCTTTCTGTTCTGATGATCCTAGTATATGGATGAAAGTGGCTTTTTATACTATGGCGGCAATAGATAGGACGAAAAGCCCAGAGGGAGGCGTGGAGTGTGGAGGATGAACTGCTGATAGCCTTTGATTCGACCCAGCAGGCGCTGCGCGCTGAGATGCTGCTGGAATATGCGGAGATTGAAATTGATATATTTCCTACACCCAAGGAGATTACAGCCGGTTGCGCCATGTCGATCCAATTCTACCGGAATGCATTGGAAGAGGTGCGGGTCATTGTGGCGGAGCAGAATGTAGAGATACGCGGGATCTTTGCCAAATTAAGTGATGGTATAGGATATGTGGAGGTTGTGGAGAAGGAGGAGCAGAAGCAGGATGAATAACTGGATGCTGGAAGTGACAACACCGGGTCAGGCAGTCGACGAAGTGGTCCGCTTTAAGGATAGAATATGGGAATGGGTAACCAATGCAGATATGTGGGCAACCGTGCTGTTTTCCGGGGTACAGATTCTGCTGCTTTTTCTTGTGACCCGGGTGATTATTAAAGTAGTCTCGGGTGTTATTGACCGTTCCCTGGAGAGGGAGACGCGGGGAAGACGCTTAGCGAATAACCGCCGATTCTCAACAGTAGGCGGACTTATGAAAAATGTGGTTGCCTTCATCTGTAATTTTGTCATGATTATGATGATTCTGTCTGTATTCCAATTCGATCTGAAACCGCTGCTGGCCGGGGCCGGAGTTGTGGGGCTGGCGATAGGGTTCGGCGCACAAAGTTTGGTCAAAGATGTAATTACCGGTTTCTTCATCATCTTCGAGGATCAATTTGCAGTAGGCGATGTCATCCAGAGTGGAACCTATAAAGGTACGGTAGAAATGATTGGCCTGAGAACGACCCGGCTGCTGAGTGCCACAGGGGAAGTGCATATCATACCTAATGGCACGATTGTAAATGTTACGAATTATTCGCTGGCTAATGCTCTGGCGGTGGTGGATGTGCCTGTCAAAATAGAGCGGGGGTTAGAAGCAACTCTTGCACTGATTGGAGAAGCACTTAAGGGGATAGAGGAACGGAACCCCAGTGTAATTAACTACCCCAATGTGCTGGGCATTCAGTCGATGAGTACTTCGGAGTATGTGATCCGGGTGGCGGCTAATTGCATGCCTAACGCCAGGGATTCTGCAGAGCGGCAGATTCAGAGTGATATTAAGCAGGCCCTGGAGCAGCAGAGCGCTTTGGAAGCAGCTAAGGCAGAGCAGGAGGCGCGTGTGCAGGCAGATAGGGAGGCGAGGGAGGCTGAAGCGGCTCAAGAGGAGGGACTCTCTGGAAGCGCCCGTAGAGCCCGTGAGGAGCAGCCGGCAAGTCCGAGAAGACAGATAGCTGCTGCGCAAGAGGGAGAGGAAGGGGAAGAAGAATAATGGAACGTAAAGTATTCGGGCTGGGTGATATTGTACAGATGAAGAAGCCGCATCCCTGCGGAACGAACGAGATGGAGATTATCCGTATGGGGATGGATATCCGGATTAAATGTACCGGCTGTCAGCATAGCGTCCTAATCCCCCGTGCAAAATTCGAAAAAAACATGAAGAAGGTTCTTCGTTCCGCTGAAGGCGGGGGAGAAAACAATTAAGCTTGCTGCAGGAGGCAAAGCGGTAGTGCAAAAAGCTTGCAATTGTAACCTTGGCATGATACAATAATTCTTGCTGCGGAGAGGTACCCAAGAGGCCCAAGGGGGCTGACTCGAAATCAGTTAGGCGTGTCACAGCGTGCGTGGGTTCGAATCCCACCCTCTCCGCCACTTCAGCATTATATACTTTAACTACTATTCCTTCGTTCAGGTGACGAAGGTTTTTTTATTTCTGCATGAAGACATACAAAAAGAGAGACCTTTGCAGGTCTCTCTTCAAGAGGCAGCACATCAATGATGTTCGGAAATCTCTGTCTGTAGCCGCTAAAGTGAAACAGGTTGTGCCAGGCTGCTTTTTTTAGGAGCGGCCTTTACTCTCCCCGGGTTACAATAGTTGCTGATTCAGAATCCCTGTGATTGTGTTCGTCTACGACGTTCAACGGAACCACACCTCTCTTTTGTACTGCCTGAGTATAGTATGTGCAGCCAGACAGGTTTTATACATGCAATTGATTAATTAATGCACGCGTGCTTTCTCGACTTTTTTCCACTTGCGGTTCTGGTTGGAGGTCTCAGGAAACGTGTCTCCCTTCTCCATTTCAATCCGCTTAGGATTCTGGATCTCGGTATGGAAGCTGCGCGCTTCGCCTACTTCTGTATAAACCCCCGGATTGGGGGCTTTATCGCCCTTTTCGTACTCTGTTTTCTCGCCCATAGTATGAAGCCTCCTTCTGTAGAGTGGTGGAGCGGTTATATTGTGGCCTTGCAGAGACATCTTCATGTACATAAATTAACCCCACAAAGTGGGGCGAGCTTTAGCGACTAGTCCGGTGCTTTGCGGGGACCCCGAAAGATGAATACAAGTCCATGATCAGGTGCGTATGAATAAAGCTTGCATTCATCAGTGGGATTTGGTATATTGATTTGGTGCGAGTCTATGTTTGTGCTCGTTCCTTGCTCCTGACGTGATCAGGGGCCTCAGACCATAAGGAGGTGAAAATTATGCGCAAATATGAAGTCATGTACATTATTCGTCCTGACATTGAACAAGAAGCCGTTCAAGCAGCAGTCGAAAAATTCCAAGGCATCATCTCCAACGGCGGAGAAATTACAAAGCACGATGTGCAAGGTAAACGCCGTCTTGCGTATGAGATCAAGAAATTCCGTGATGGCGTTTATGTTTTGGTTAACTTCAATGCAGAACCTGCAGTAGTTACCGAATTGGAACGTCTCATGAAGATTTCCGACGAAGTAATTCGTTATCTCATTACGAACGACGTTGCCTAAGATATTGACAAGCTTTGTAACGAATCGCGCTATAAGGAGGGGATTGAATTGTTGAACCGTATCATTCTGATCGGTCGGTTGACCCGTGACCCGGAACTTCGTTATACTCCCGCTGGTGTTGCCGTAACGCAGTTTACGCTTGCCGTAGACCGCAACTTTACGGGCCAGAACGGTGAACGCGAAGCGGACTTTATCCCGGTAGTAACCTGGAGACAGCTGGCTGAGACCTGTGCCAATTACTTGCGCAAAGGACGACTGGCAGCCGTAGAAGGACGCATCCAAGTACGGAATTACGAGAATAATGAAGGTAAACGTGTATACGTCACTGAAGTTATTGCTGATAATGTCCGATTCCTGGAATCCTCGCAGAACCGTGAAGGCGGAAATGCACCAAGTGGTGGAAGTACTCCCGAAGAGCCTGCCTTTGGTGGCGGCGGTAACGGCGGTAACAGTGCACGCGGAAATAACAATAATTTCTCGCGTAACAACAATACTCAAGATCCTTTTTCGGGCGATGGAAAACCGATCGATATATCGGACGATGATTTGCCATTTTAATAAGGAAGGACTGAACTGAACATGGCTTTTAAACCAAGAGAAGGTGCGGACAACGACAAAAGACCGGCACGTCGTGGTGGACGCAACAAGCGTAAAAAAGTGTGCTACTTCACTGTGAACAAGATTACTCACATTGACTATAAAGACACTGAGCTTCTTAAGAAGTTCATCAGCGAACGCGGAAAGATTTTGCCGCGTCGTGTAACTGGTACAAGTGCAAAATACCAACGCGCTCTGACCATTGCTGTAAAACGCTCGCGTCAAATCGCGCTGCTGCCTTACACAACGGAATAGGACGTTTTATGAAGCAGCCGGCTAAGCCGGCTGCTTTTTTTTCTGAGTGTTGGGAAGTCCCTGCAAAGTGCCTGAATAATCGCCTAAGCTAAGGCCCCACTTTGTGGGGTTATTTTGCCTAAATATATGTATCAGCTATATATCAGCAGCTATCCGAAGATCAGCCCGGCCATTTTTTAGATATGAAAAATTGTATATGCTAACGGAGGAAAGACTGGTTAGTCCATTTAAATTCAACTTGGAGGAATGAACAATGATCAGTGATCAGTGCAAGTTCCGATGATTACGGCAAAGGTGCCAAGACAGAGAATGTAAGTGTTATTCTGGGGCTGGACAATGAAGATGAGATGCGGGCGATTTATGAGAAACTGAGCTCAGAGGGCGGGCAGGTCAGGGTAGAACTGCAAAAAACCTTCTTCGGCGCACTTCATGGACAGGTTGCCGACGGTAAAAACGGAATTACATGGGTAATGAATTGCTCTGCCGGCAATTGACAACCGGATTCCAGATGTAGTAAATTACAGGTATCCTATAACTAAAGGGGAAATATTGATGTTGGTGAGCGTTCTTAACTAAGCAACTTCATATCATTCCGGCAGTAAGCCGCAGCGTGCTCCAATCATTGCAGGAGCATGTCTTGTTAGACTATGTCCAGAGGGCATGTCTGATTAGCCGCGGGCTGTAAGAATGAATGATTTAGTTAAGAACACACGCGAAGCGTCATGATGGCCTCTTTACGGCTATTATTCTCTTTGTGATTAACCGTGCTCTTTGCAGCACGGTTTTTTCTGTTTTCAGGAGTATTCATCCGGCGGGTGGGGACTGTTTCTGAAGCCAAAGAGGAGAATAGCATTCAAAGGAGGGCGAAGACTGCCGCAGTGGCGGGTCTTCGCCCTTTTTGCGTTAGGGAGCAAGCCTGAAATACAGGCATCTATACAAGGAGGAATCAGAGTGAATCTACAGAGTATGAACACCTTGGAATACGAGACAATCAAACAGGAGTTAATGCGCCATGCCGTATCCTATGAAGGGAGAAGATATGTGAGCGAGCTTGCGCCGATGACCTATCTGCCGGCTATACACCGCGCACTGGATGAAGCGGACGAAGCCAAAGAGCTGCTGGAGCGGGGGGCGAGTGTGCCCATTCCGTCACTGGAAGGCATTGAGTGGGTTCTGTCACTGCTTGGAGCGGGTTATCTGTACAATGAGCAGGATTTCACCGCAGTATCCGTATTCCTGCACAGCTGTGGACAGCTGCGTAAGTATATGGCCTCCAAGGAGCAGAGTGCACCGCGTATTGCTGCTTACGGAGCTTCTCTGCAGGAGCTGAGTTCTGTCAGGGATGAGATCGAACGTTGTATCCGGCTGGGTGTTATTGACGATCAGGCCAGTAAAGGACTGGAGCGGGTGCGCAAACGGCTGGCTGTGGCCAAGGATCGTCTGCACCGAAAGCTGGAGAGTATTATGTCGCGCCATAAATCCATCCTCCAGGAGAGTCTGATCAGCATGCGCGGCGGCCGGTATGTGATTCCGGTGAAACGGGAGTATCACAAGCAAATCAAGGGCTCGGTGCTCGATCAGTCGACCAGCGGGCAGACTGTCTTCGTGGAGCCGGACGAGGTGGCCTCCCTTCAAGGAGAGATTGAGCTGTTGTCCGCTGATGAAGCCCGCGAGGAAGGAATCATCCTAAGTATGCTGACAGGGCTGCTAGAGCAGGAACAAGCTGCTCTGCGGCTGAATATTGAAGTAACCGGCACCTATGATTTCATCTTCGCCAAGGGGAAATATGCCAGGGTTCTAAATGCCCGGACTGTCTCACTCAATGAACGCGGCTTCCTGCGGATGAATGGAGGCAGGCATCCTCTGCTCAAGGATATGGTGCCGGTCAGTCTGGAGTTTGGTCAAGGCTACAAATCTCTGATCGTAACCGGCCCCAATACAGGCGGCAAAACGGTAGTACTCAAAACGCTGGGCCTGCTGTCGTTGATGGCGCAATCCGGACTGCTGGTGCCGGTTGCGCCGGGCAGTGATTTTACCGTGTTCAGTAATGTAATTAGCGTAATTGGCGATGGTCAGAGTCTGACGCAGTCGCTCAGTACCTTCTCTGCACAAATGAAGAGTATAGAAAGAATGCTTAGTGATGCCGGCAGAGGCGTACTGCTGCTGATTGATGAGCTGGCGGCAGGTACGGATCCCGGGGAAGGGTTCGCACTGTCGATTGCTATTCTGGAGGAGCTGAACCGTAAAGGCGCTAATATTGTGGTAACCACTCACTTCAACGAACTTAAGGTATTTGCTGCGGCTTCACCGGGATTCCAGAATGCACGGATGGAATTTGATAAAGAGACTCTCCAACCGCTGTACCGGCTGACGATTGGCGAAGCGGGCGAGAGCTATGCCTTGCAGATAGCCGAGCAGCTTGGCATATACAAACCGGTAATTGAGCGCGCCAAACAGCTTGTAGCCGAGCAGCAGGAGCATAGAGGCAGCCTGAAGCCGTGGAATAGCCCTTACAGACAGGAACAGAGTTCAAGAGCTGCTGATGCTGAGAAGAGGAATGCTGCGTCTAAGAGCGGCAATCCGGATCAAAACCGGGATGATGCAGCTGATGCAGGGCACAGCGTGCCGGCGGCGAAGCCCGATTTTGAAGTGGGAGATGCTGTTTACGTCACTACCCTGGGGCGTAATGGCATTGTATACATGAAGCAGGACAGCCGGGGGATGGTCGGAGTGATGATCCAGAAACAGAAAATAACCGTAAACCATAAGCGGTTGAAGCCATACCTGTCCAAAGAGGAGCTATACCCCGAGGATTATGATTTTGATATTATTTTCGAGAGCAAGGATACCCGCAAGAAGCGCAAACTGATGCAGAAGAGGCATGTTGAAGGCCTTAGCATCATACATCCCGAGGAGGAGAAATAAGTGTGATTACTCCAGGAGTCTGCCCGTTAGGGCAGGCTTTTTTCATATATCACGGGGGCTTCAGCAGAGCAAATAGAAATTAAAGGCTTCACTTTAGAGCCAATATTGGTTATCCTCTATTATGTGGCGTATTCAAATGTCCATGAGCTGAACAATCAGAGTTATAGTAAAATTAAGTGTAGAAACCGCTTACATTAACGCGTGATGGAACCCGGGAGGGAAGAAATATATGTCAAAATATATCATCGGCCGGCTAATGCTTCCGCTTATGCTTGCGGTGGCGTTGTCTGCATGCAGCGGGCCAAGCCCGGGCGCCCAGTCTTACATGGCGCGCTTAAGCAAAACAGCCGATGAACCTATAGCAGGCGGGACAGTAACATATGGATATTCATCTGCGTTTCAGGGCAATTTCGAACCGGCCTTTATTGAGGGGGAGGACGATGCGAATGTGCTGGAGTTCACTACGGAAGCCATGTTCAAAGTCAACGATGACTTGTCTACGGCTCCTAACATTGCCACTTGGCAGGAATCTGAGGATCATACGGTATTTACATTCACCATCAAACCCGGAGTCCGCTGGCACAACGGCGATGAGCTGACCGTGGAGGATTGGAAATTTGCCCTGGAGACCATCGCCAGCCCGGATTATCCAGGCTCCAGGTATTATAGCGTGGAAATGATTAAGGGAGCCGAAGCTTATCACCTGGGGGAGGCTAAGGAAATCACCGGACTCAAGGTGATGGACCCGTATACGCTGCGCATTACGATGAATACAGCGCGGGCAAACATGATCGATAATCTGTGGGCCTATCCCATGAACAAGAGGTATTTTGAGGGAGTCACAGTGAAGGATATGCTGGACAGTGATCAGGTGCGTAAGCAGCCTATTGGCACCGGTCCTTTCATGATTAAGGCTATTGTGCCGGGTGAGAGTGTCGAGATGATACGGTTCGATGATTATTATAAAGGGAAAGCTCTGCTGGACGGAATATCCTACAAAGTAATTGACAGCAAGGAAATGACGGCCCTGCTTGAAGCCGGAAGCATTGATATCGGGACCCTTCCGCGGGATGCCTACCAGACTGCAGGCCAGCTGAACAATGTGGAGATCAAAGTGACACCGGGGCTGTCTTATGAATATATAGGGTTCAAGTTCGGACACTGGGATGAAGAGAGCGGCCAAGTGGTGATGGATAACCCAAAATTCCAGGACAAGCGGCTCCGCAAAGCGATGTATTATGCGATTGATCGACAAGGTATTATTGATAAATATTCCTATGGCCTGGGAACACTGATCGAGACCCCTATTCCCAGCTCAAGCTGGGCTAAGATCGATGACCAGGAAATAGATACCTATGCTTATCTTCCGGAGAAGGCAAAAACTTTGCTGGATGAGGCAGGATATCTCGATACGGACGGAGACGGGCTCCGCGAGGACCCAGGCGGTAAAAAATTCACGATTCATTACGACGCTATGTCCGGCAGCAAAACAGCAGAGGCGCGTACTGCAGCGATTCTGCAGAACTGGCATGATGTCGGCCTGGATGTTCAGTTAAACGGCGGCAGCCTGAAGGAGCTGAACAGCTTTTATGAAGCGGTAGAGTCCGATGATCCGTCCGTAGAGCTGTTTAACGGTGTATGGGGGCTGGCGAGCGACCCAGATCCTTCGGGCTTATGGCGGGCAACCGATTCGTGGAATTATCCGCGGTGGACGTCCAAGCGCAGCGAGGAACTTATCCGTGACGGGGTAAGCCTGAAAGCTTACGACCAGGATTTCCGCAAAGAGGTTTATTATGAATGGCAGAAGCTGATTAATGACGAGGTTCCGATGATCTTTTTCTCCGAACGCTCTAATATTACCGCGATTAATGAACGCCTCCAGGGTGTATCTACGAATGCGCTCAGCAATATACGTGATCCGCAGAACTGGTGGATCAAGGAAATGGATTAGTTAAATAATGACGGTCCGATCTGTTGCCTAGGCAGGCAGTGCGGACCGTCATTTTTTATTTATTTTTTGGAAATGAGCATCAAAACGGACTTTCTTGCGTCATATACTTTAAGGAATACAAGCGGCTATCGCGCCGATGCTGTCGTTATTTGTTGTTTCTTTTTAGGTGTGAAGTGATTACAATAGAAATATTGTTTATGTGTCAAAGCAGTTTTCCAGGTTTATTCTACAAATGGAACGACCCGAATCCCGGAAAGGGGGAACCATATCCTTAAGCAGGGCAGCGCATAGCAGCAAGAAGAGCCCAGTCATGACTGTCTGAAAGTTCAGGCAGGCATTGTAAATAGAGCACGGCAATCATATGTACAATCCACCATAAAGAAGGAATTATAATTATGAAAAAAATAAAAAAATTGAAGAAAAGATACATTGCACTCATTGTAGCCCTGGTCATTGTAGCTGGAGGATTTTTGTTCCAGAAGCCGCTCGCGGTGCTGGCCTTTGACCTCTTTTTGTCGGATCAGGTGGAAACCAAGCTGGCGGAAGAATCCTACCAGCCGTTGGAGAATAACGGTACAACTACCACAACGGTTAAACCAGCCCCGGTAGTATTCAAAAGCGACCCGTTCTCTTTAATGCTCCTGGGTACAGACCAGCGGGGCAATGAAGTGGCCCGGTCCGATACAATGATCTATGCTGTTATCCGTCCGGAGGATTATAAGATTCTGCTGATCTCTATCCCCCGTGACACGTACACGGAAATTATCGGGCATGGTGACAATAAGAAGGACAAAATCACGCATGCATATGCTTTTGGCGGCCAGCAAATGGCTAAAGATACCCTGGAAGCACTGCTTGGCCATGATATTCAATATTATGCCACAATTAATTTCCAGGGCCTGAAGGATGCGGTTGACGCTATTGGCGGTGTTCCGCTGCCGATCAAGAAGGATATTGTCAACAAAGGTGCAGATCATGAGAAATTCACCATTAAGGCCAATAAGTCGAATTACAGTGGTGAAGAGGCGCTTAACTACACCCGTTACCGTGAGGATAGCGATTTCAACCGGACCAAACGCCAGCAGGTATTTATCGATGTGGTAGCGAATAAAATGTTATCAATCAGCCAAATCGGCAACATCCCGGAGTTGCTGGATATTATGGGTGATAATTTCAAAACAGACATACAGCCTTCCACGATTATCAGTCTGGCCAAGAAATTCATGGGCGGCAAGGATATGGATATCTCCAGCTTCACGGTGATGGGCGAAGGCGAACGCATCAATGGCGTGTATTACGATATTGTTGATGAAGAGGATCTGAGCGAAGCTAAGGCCATGATCGATAACTGGATGAATGCCAGCACACCAGTGGACCAGCTAATTGAACCAGGCAAAGCAGAGAATGCCCTGGAGCCTGCGGCTACAGCTACAGCCCAGTAAGGGCGGACACGTACTTTCTGTCCCGCATAAAAACAGCAGCCATTCGCAAGGTTAATGGCTGCTGTTTATTGTCTTCATGGTATAATGAAGTGGAACGAATTGCTGTCTCAGGCGTATAACTACGGTGGGCCTTGCAGCACGGAAGGGTAGAGCATCATTCCTTCGGAACTCTTTGAGGAGGATCAAGAGATGAATATTGCGTTTTTTTTACTTCCGAAACAGGAGGTAGCTTGCGTTACACTGGATTCGACGCTGCGCCAGACCTTGGAACGGATGGAGTTTCACCGCTATACCGCAGTGCCGATTCTGAACCGGAACGGGGAATATGCCGGAACAGTCACAGAAGGTGATTTGCTCTGGTACATGAAGGAGTCGGGCGGCGCCGTTACTTTTGAGAATGCTTCCAAATATCTGCTTAAGGATGTACCGCTGCGGATGAACAATCTGCCGGTATCCATTGATGCGGATATGGAGGACTTGATTAACCTGGCCAAAGTACAGAACTTTGTACCTGTAGTTGACGACATGAAACGGTTCATTGGTATTGTGCGCCGGAGTCAGATCATCGAATATTGCGAAAAGGTTGTCTCGCGACAATCCCAGGAATCGTTATAACCTCATCCATATGGCGACAAATGCTTAAGGAACCAAGGCCTGTATTTCCGGCGTAACGGAATGCGGGCCTTTTTTGAAAGGCAGGCTGTGGATACCTGCCGGTATGCCTGTAAAGTCCAGGAATCACACCCGGTTGTAAGGCTCCGCCATGCGGATGATCCGGGAGGCTGGCGTCCGTGTGGCTCGGAAATATTTATGCTATAATGGAGAATAATGCTTTTTGCCGGAGGTAGAGAGACGTGCCCAATGTGCCGAAGGACCTGGACGTGGCCAAACGCGCCAAGGTAATTGAGTGGTTAAAGACTGAAGTAATCGATCAAGTCTCACGGTTATTCAAAGCGTTGTGGGAAGGCAGTACCGCCCGTGTAGGCGACAGCCTGGCCAGCCTGATTATGAGCTCATATATATTGGGGCGCAGACTTGGTATCCCTTATCGTGAACTGGATGACTTGCTCATGGAGAAGCTGAGGAAGCATAGGCAGGAAGGCCATCAGCTGGAAGAATGGTACCAGGATATATCTGCACTAGAAGAACATATGCGTAAGAGGTGAATACTGTTGAAATTTCGCTGGACATCTGTGGCTTGGAGCATAGCTTATCTGCTGCTGCTGTTATCCCTGTCCACCCCATTGCTGCTTATCACGACGCTCTTTATGATTATCCCGGCCATTGTGCTCTTTACGACGCTTAGCACGAAGCAGTTTATTCTGCATATAGTGCCGGTCCTGCTGATTGTGGGCCTGATTACACCGTTTTACGTATTGATAGCCATTTATTTCCTGATACCGGCCCTTGTAATGGGACGCCGGTATAAGAAACGCGCCTCTGCGATGTCTACGCTAATTGCCGGTATGGTCGCAGTATTAGGTGAATTCCTGCTGATTCTGTTAATCAGCACTACGTTCCTGCAGTTTAACTTGTACGATTATGTATACGATGTTCTGCAGACTTATACGGACTGGCTGGCCACTATGGGGGCAAGCAATCCTCTGCTCTCCGAGATCACTATCTCATCGGATCAGATTGGCATGATGAGCTGGATGACCATCCAGGCTATTCCGATGACGCTCATCCTCAGCGCATTCATCATAGCTGTCATTACGCATTCCATTGTCCGTCCGATTCTGAACAGCATGGAATACGCGGTGCCAAGACTGAAGCCTGCACGGGAGTGGAGACTGTCCAGAGCCTTCATCTGGTATTATCTGCTCGGTGTAGTGCTCAGCCTGCTCTTCGGCGGTGCGGACAGCGGCTTCATGCTGATGGTCTCGGCCAATCTGCTGCCGCTGCTGCAAATCGCATTCAAGATTCAAACCATCGGTTTCCTCTTCTTCCTGATACATGAACGGAAGTGGAGCAAGATAGTAGCGCTGCTGCTGGCGATACCTGTTATCGTCCTGCCGGGATTCTGGATTATCGGTGTTGTCGATCTGGCGTTTCCGCTGCGGGAGCTTGTGAAGAAATCGAAACGATAGGGTGAGAGCTCATGCCAAAATTTCTGCAAAGACGCTGGCACGGGTATCATACCGTGTGGGCGTTCTTGCTGCTGCTGGTCCTGATTATAGTGGTCAGTATCTATAACTGGGTCCTCGGTGTTGCCAGCCTCTTTCTGGCCGGCACATTGTGTTTCACCATGCTGCAGGCCGAGCTGTCGTTCCGCCGCAACCTTGTAGATTATATTAACGGCCTCTCCTTCCGCATTAAACGGGTGGAAGGTGAGGCTGTAAGTATGCTTCCCTTAGGGATTATCCTGTACAGTGAGGACCGTACAGTGGAGTGGAATAACCGCAATGCCAGCCAAATCTTCACCCGCAAGACTCTTGTGGGTGAAGATATGCAAGAGCTGATGCCTGATGTCATTGCCTCTCTGAAGAATATACCGCAGAAGCGCGAACCTGCCAAAGACGGTGCGCTGAAGGATCACCGCCAGGAGATCACGGTCGATGACCGCTATTATCAGGTGGTGGTGATTCCAAGTGAACGTCTGCTCTATCTCTACGATATCACTGAGCTGGTGGTCCTGCGTGAGCGGTATGAGGAAGAAAAGCTGGCGATCGGTATTGTAATGATGGACAATCTGGATGAAGCAGCCCAGGGAATGGACGATCAGCAGCGCACGTCACTGATCGCGAAGGTAGCCAGCGAGATTACGGAGTGGAGCAAACAGTTTGAAGTCTATCTGCGCCGCCTGTCCTCAGAGCGGTATCTGATGCTGCTGAATCACCGCAGTCTCCAGGCGCTGGAGGAGAGCCGGTTCGTTGTACTAGATGAGGTCCGCGAGATGACGGCTGATCTCAAGGTGCCGATGACGCTCAGCATAGGCCTTGCCTATGGCTCGGAATCGGCCAGTGAGCTCGGAGCTCTTGCCCAGTCGAGTCTGGATATGGCACTGGGCCGAGGCGGCGATCAGGCGGCTGTGAAGGCGGGCCAGCGGCTCTCCTTTTACGGCGGCAAGAGCAATGCCGCAGAGAAACGGACGAGGGTACGGGCAAGGGTGATCGCCCATGCCCTGCGCGATTTGATGCAGGAGAGCGACCGGGTGCTGATTATGGGGCACCGGGTGCCTGATATCGACGCTGTAGGTGCAGCAATCGGCCTGCTCAAGGCTGCGCAGATGTACAACGTGGAAGCCAGTATTGTAATGGAGACGCCGAATCCGTCCATTACCCGCATGATGGAGCAGATCCGTAAGGATGAAGCGCTATACAAGACCTTCATCACGACAGAGCAGGCGCTGCAGGTCATGACAGAGCATACGCTGCTGATCGTTGTAGATACACATAAGGCTTCCATGACCATGGAGCCGCGGCTGGTGCAATACGCCAGCCGGATCGTCGTAGTAGATCATCACCGCCGGGGAGAAGAGTTCATCAATGATGCAGTGCTCGTGTATCTGGAGCCTTATGCATCTTCAACCTGTGAGCTGGTGACCGAACTGCTGCAGTATATTCACGACAAGATCAAGCTCAGTCCGCTGGAGGCTACCATGCTGCTGGCGGGCATTACGGTCGATACGAAGCATTTCGCACTGCATACCGGGTCGCGGACCTTCGAGGCAGCCGGCTTCCTGAGGCGTATCGGGGCAGATACGATTCTGATTCAGCGCATGCTGAAGGAGGATCTGCAGGAGTACATCTCCAAGGCGGAGATTATCAAGCATGCGCGGATGGTATACGATCATATCGCGCTGGTGGTTACTGCGCCGGGAATGAAAATTCCACAGCTGCTGATTGCCCAGACGGCGGATACGCTGCTGGGGATGACCAATGTGGTTGCCTCATTCGTGATCAGTGAGCGGCCTGACGGACTGATCGGCATCAGTGCCCGGTCACTGGGGCGGATGAATGTACAAGTGGTTATGGAGAAGCTGGGCGGCGGCGGACATCTGTCCAACGCGGCTGTACAGCTTGAAGGAACCAGCAAGGAAGCAGAAGCCAGACTGCTTGCAGTACTGGCTGAAATTGAAGCGAAAGAGGGGCTATTCGAATGAAGGTCATTTTCATCAAGGATGTTAAGGGTCAAGGCAAGAAGGGGCAGGTTAAAGAGGTATCGGAAGGTTATGCAGCCAACTTCCTGCTGCCGCGCGGACTGGTTCGTCCGGCTACCGATGGCAATGTGAAGACGCTGGAGAACCAGGCGGCAGCGGAACAGCGCCGTAAGGACCAGGAGAAAGAGGAAGCTGTTCAGCTCGGCAAGAAGATTGATGAGCTGACCCTGACGCTGAAGGCCAAAGCCGGCGAAGGCGGCCGTCTGTTCGGGGCAATCACCAGCAAACAGATCGGCGAAACGCTGGCCGCTACGCAGGGAATCGTGATCGACAAGCGCAAGATTGAGCTGAGCGATCCGATCCGCCATGTAGGCACGTTCCAGGTAACAGTGAAGCTGCACACTGAAGTAAAGGCTAACCTCACGGTGCAGGTAACGGAGGAGTAGAATGGGTGGAGATCTCTTTTTCGATCGGGTTCCCCCGCAGAATCTAGAGGCAGAACAGGCCGTACTAGGTGCGGTTCTGCTGTCGGATGAAGCGCTTATTACCGCGATGGAGCGGGTGAATACCGAAGACTTCTACGACAAACCGCATCAGATGATATTTGAGGCGATGGTGCAGCTCGGAGAAGAGAGCCAGCCGATTGATCTGATTACATTGACATCCCGGCTCCAGGACAAGGGTGAGCTTGAGGATGTCGGCGGTGTCAGCTATTTGGCTAAGCTGGCGCATGCAGTACCGACTGCGGCCAACGTCGACTATTATGCACAGATTATAGAAGAGAAGGCGATGCTGCGGCGGCTGATCCGTACAGCAACGCAGATTGTCAGCGAAGGTTATACGGGCGGCGAAGATGTAGGCATCATGCTGAGTGATGCCGAGCGGCGGATCCTCGAGATCTCTAACCGCCGCAGCGGCAGCGGGTTCATTGCCATCCGCGATGTGCTGATGCAGGTATTCGACCGGGTGGAGCTGCTCCATCAGAACAAGGGCGGCACTTCGGGGATTCCGTCCGGTTTTGCCGATCTTGACCATATGACGAACGGTTTCCAGCGTAACGACTTAATCATTGTGGCTGCCCGTCCATCCGTAGGGAAGACGGCATTCGCCTTGAATATTGCCCAGAATGTTGCGGTCCGTGCCAAAGAGACCGTAGCGATCTTCAGTCTGGAAATGTCCGCGCCCCAGCTGGTACAGCGTATGATCTGCGCAGAAGCCAATCTGGACGCCAATATTATGCGTACCGGTGATTTCAAAAGCGATGATGACTGGTCCAAGCTGACCATGGGGATCCAGTCGTTGTCTGAGGCTGAAATTTATATCGACGATACACCGGGGGTTACCGTTACAGATATCCGCGCGAAATGCCGCCGGCTGAAGAAGGAAAAAGGCCTCGGTATGATCGTCATCGACTACCTGCAGCTGATCCAGGGCCGCGGCAAGGCCGGAGAGAACCGCCAGCAGGAAGTATCCGAAATCTCCCGTACCCTGAAGCAGATTGCCCGTGAGCTTGATGTTCCGGTTATTGCCCTGTCCCAGCTCAGCCGTGGTGTGGAGCAGCGTCAGGACAAACGGCCGATGATGAGTGACCTTCGTGAATCGGGTTCGATCGAGCAGGATGCCGATATCGTAGCGTTCCTGTACCGTGACGATTACTACAATCAGGATACCGAGAAGAAGAATATTATTGAAATCATCATCGCCAAACAGCGTAACGGTCCCGTAGGCACGGTAGAGCTGGTGTTCCTCAAGAACTTTAACAAGTTCGTCAACTACGAGCGGGCACATGCGGAACCGTTCGCAGGTTAGGCGAATTTCGCACAATACACGAACGATCGCACATATTCAACTGCGATCGTTCGTTTTTATTTGACTTTAAAAAGTGCCGCTGTTACACTGATTATTGTGCTTTGGCGGGCTGGCCCGCCCTGGTGTCCGGGGGGCTGCGTACATAAGAAGTCCGTACAGAGCCCATATTACAAGTGGAAACAGCTTCGCTGTCCTTATAAAGGGACGGTGGGTTTCAGCGTGGAAATAGAAGGGAAATTTATAGCTTAATCATGATAATTTATAGCGTGAGCATATAAATTCTTCTATTTTGAAAAATAATGGTGCTTGCTAGCACCTACGGAGGAATGAACATGTCAACGGTAGTCGTCGTGGGAACACAATGGGGAGACGAAGGCAAAGGAAAGATCACGGATTTTCTGGCAGAGAGTGCAGATGTGGTCGCTCGGTATCAAGGGGGTAACAATGCCGGTCACACGATTCTGATTGACGGAAAGAAGTTCAAGCTGAGCTTGATTCCATCAGGTGTATTTTATAAAGAGAAAACTTGTGTTATCGGCAACGGAATGGTTATCAATCCAGAAGCCCTGATTCAAGAAATTAATTATATTCATGAGAATGGCTTTGATACAAAGAACCTCGTGATCAGCGACCGTGCCCATGTCATTATGCCATATCATATGCTGCTGGACGCGCTTGAAGAAGACCGCAAGGGTCCGAACAAAATCGGAACAACACGCAAGGGTATCGGCCCGTGCTACATGGATAAAGCGGCCCGTAACGGTATCCGTATTGCCGATCTGATGGATGCCGAGGAATTCGAACTGAGACTCCGTCCATTAATGGAAGAGAAGAATCAGGTCATCACTCAGGTATACGGAGCGGAACCCCTGAATGTAGAAGAAATTCTGACCAAATATCTGGAGTATGCTGAAGTGCTGCGCGGTTATGTGACGGATACTTCGGTGGTGCTGAATGATGCTATTGATGCAGAGTCCAGAGTATTGTTCGAGGGTGCACAGGGTGTAATGCTTGATATCGACCAAGGGACTTATCCGTTCGTAACTTCTTCGAATCCATCGGCAGGCGGGGTCTGCATCGGTTCGGGCGTTGGCCCGTCCAAGATCAAACAGGTTATTGGGGTGGCTAAAGCTTACACTACCCGTGTGGGCGACGGTCCCTTCCCTACAGAATTGAACGATGCTACTGGTGATTATATCCGCGAAACAGGCCATGAGTACGGTACTGTAACCGGACGCGCACGCCGCGTGGGCTGGTTCGACAGTGTGGTTGTGCGTCACGCCCGCCGCGTCAGCGGAATCACAGGCCTGTCCCTGAACTCACTGGACGTGCTGAGCGGCCTTGAAACCGTCAAGATCTGCACAGGCTACAAGTTCCGCGGAGAGATCATTACGCATTACCCGGCCAGCCTCAAAATGCTGGCGGAATGCGAAGCTGTCTATGAAGAGCTTCCAGGCTGGAGCGAGGATATTACTTCGGCGAAGACACTGGAAGATCTGCCGGCTAACACACGCAAATATGTAGAACGCGTATCCGAGCTGACGGGTATTCCTATCTCCATCTTCTCCGTAGGCCGTAACCGGGAACAGACGAATCAGGTATTGCCAATCTATATCTAGAATGAAGCAGAATGAATATGGATTACAGGAGCAGGGGCCTCGGGAGAGGCTCCTGTTTTTGTATGTTTGCGGCCGATAGCCTGCTTTTCTATGGATCATGGACGTTTCCCGGGCCGGGTTCTAGTCAATACTGAGAGAATAGGATCAACAAGGACTGATTCTCCGGAGATGGAATAGAGCAAGGGCATAAGGGAGCGATGATGATGAAATTAGTGAAACGGGCGCTTAGCGTATGCCTGATTGTTGTGCTGGCCAGCGGGCTGTCCATGCTGACGACTGCGTATGTGGTCAATACGTATATTCAGTCGGTACTGGCGGGGTTTGATATTAAGGTCGATGGGCCAGAGCCGGGCATGCTTGGCTTCGTGAAAAGTCTGACGGGGATGGGAAGCAGCAGCGGTGCCACAACCAAAGGTGCTGAGGATTCCATTAAAGAGGCAGACTCAAGCAAGGTGGACGGAGAAAAAGGAACTGAAGGAGAACCCCCTGCGAGTGACACTGGGGATACGGTAGACGAAACGGTGCCGGAGGATGCGCTGCCTGTAATGGGACAAGCGGCGGCCGGAGAAGAACAGAGTGACAGTGCGCTGGATCAGGAGCTGGTGATGACGCCAGGCGCAATCAATGACTTGAAGGAGAATCTTCCTGCGGATGAGAAATCCAATATCTTCAATATTCTAATGAATAAGCTTCCGCAGGAGGAAATGCTAAAAATTTCCTCTGCTATGGAAGGCGGGTTGACAGAGAGTGAAGTAAAGGAACTGCAGGAGATCATTGCAAGGTATGTGGATGAGGCTGAATATGAGTCCTTAATGAAAATGCTTACACCTGATTCTGCGCCCTCCACGCAAAATTAAAAAATGTCACTTTTTGGACACGATATATCTGTTTAAAACGCATAATTTTGGATTAAACCCGCGATTTTCGCGGGTTTTGTTGTGTGAAGAAAGTTGAAATTTTTCTTCAGGCTATGGTACAGTAAAAAAGGACTATGAGGGGTTAATATTTTGTAACCTTTTCCGGGCCCAAAAAAGCAGCAATATTCATACTCATGCAAACAGATAAATAGATGACGTACAACATATAAAAGGGGCTCTAAAAATAAGTTTATCCGCTAAGGCGGACCGTATGGGCGGACTGAAAGGGAGAGTTTCATGAAAGGATTTAAGTTTATGCGCCGGACGGGGAAACTGCGGAACAGTGAAGAAACATCCGCAGGTTCCGGTGCAGCAGGTCAACAGGGCAATAGCACTGCTAGCGAAACCCGGGTCTTTCATCCCGAAACCAAACCACGCAGACTCCGGCGTTCATGGATTGTAGCTACTGCCGGTCTGGTTCTTCTGACCACTTTCTTAGTCGGAGCGGAGAAGAAGCATGTTGCGGCGAATACAGTAACCTACTACAAGGTGCTGGTGAAAGGCGAAGAGATCGGAACTTTAAGTCAGGAATCAGACCTTAACAAGCTATTTGAAGCGAAGAGACGGGAATATCAGCTTAAATATCCTGATTCCGTCATGGTGCTGCAAACCAGCGGTATCACAACAGAGGCGCTGGAGGCTTACAAGCCTGAGATTGACAGCGAAGCTACACTGGACAAGCTGGACGGCATGCTCAAAGCTTATGCGGTAGGTGTAGAATTAACAGTCGACGGCAAGTCGCTCGGGATCGTGAAGGATCAGGAGACGGCGGCCGCGGTACTTGAGGCCGTGAAGGCGCATTACACTCCGCAGGCTGCTGTCACTGACGCGAAGCTGAAGAAGACGGCGGCCAAGACGACAGCATCAGCGTCAGCTAATGCAGACAAAGTGGAATCGGCGGCTATCCGCGAGGAAGTCAGCATTGTTCCGGTCAAGGCAGACCCCAATAAGGTGCTTAGTGTAGAGGATGCAGTGAAGGTGCTGACTGAAGGCAAGGAAGAGCCTCTGGTCTACTCGGTTCAAGAAGGCGACACGGTCTCTGCGATCGCATCCAGATTCCAGATTACCCAGGCAGATATCTTCCGCAACAACCCTGCGGTCAAGGAGCTCAGCCTGCAGATCGGCGATCAATTGCAGCTGACGGTTCCCCAGCCTGATCTTACGGTCGTGACTGTAGAGCAGGTAACCGAACAGGTGGTTACAGAGCCTGAAGTTATTGTACGCAAAAGTGATCAACTGCCAGCAGGGAAGCGAAAGGTGGTCCGTGCCGGTCAGACGGGACTTAAGACGATGCAATACAGGCTGACCAAAGAAAATGGACTGGTTGTCAAAGAAGAGTGGCTAGGGCAGACGGTTGTGAAGGCTTCGCTGCCTGAAGTGGTCTACTCGGGTACAAAGGTTGTCGGCGAAGGAACGGGAATGTTCGCCTGGCCGGTTACCGGAGCTACGATATCCAGCAGTTACGGCGAGCGTTGGGGGCGTGCACATAAGGGACTGGATATTGTATCCGGCAACCGTACGATCAAAGCTGCTGATGCCGGTACGGTAAGCTTTGCCGGTGTGCAGAGCGGTTACGGTAATGTGGTTATCGTCAATCACAACAACGGATACGTTACTTACTACGGACATTTAAGCAGAATCTCCGTTTCTGTCGGACAGAAGCTTGGACAGGGCAGCCAAATTGGAATTATGGGCAGTACAGGCCGCTCCACCGGAACACATCTGCATTTCGAAATCCGCAAGAATGGAACAGCGGTCAATCCAATGAAATATCTGAAATAATATATAATTTTTAAGCTCCGCTAATATAATGACCAGCCGTCCGGATGATTTCGGGCGGTTTTTATTTAGAAATATAAGAATGTACAGGTTTCATACGATGTGACGCCCGGACAGGTATGTTAAAATAAAGGAATCAAGGACTCGAGTATCGTTAGAAAGGTGAAGCGGAGCATATGCAAATGGGCACGATTCTGGTAGTGGATGATGAACAACCTATTGCTGATATATTGAAATTCAATCTGGAAAAAGAGGGCTATGAGGTTATCTGTGCGTTTGACGGCAACAGTGCTGTAGAGCTGGCTCTGTCCAGACGACCGGACCTGATGCTGCTTGACCTCATGCTGCCCGGCAAGGACGGAATGGATGTGTGCCGTGAGGTGCGCTCTGCGCATCTGGATATTCCGATCATTATGCTTACCGCCAAGGACGGAGAGATTGATAAGGTGCTGGGCCTGGAGCTGGGTGCCGATGATTATGTGACCAAGCCGTTCAGCACACGTGAGCTGCTGGCCAGGGTCAAGGCCCAGATGCGCCGCCAGCATAAGCCGGCCGTGTCCGAAACGCCAAGCGAAAGCGTGGAGAGCAAGCAGGGGGTATATCATTTCGGCTTATTTATCGATACGGATATGTATCTGGTCTACAAAGACGGCGAACCGCTGGATCTGACGCATCGTGAATACGAGCTGCTCTATTATATGATCCGCCATGCCGGCAAAGTAATGACCCGGGAGCATCTGCTGCAGGCCGTATGGGGCTTCGAATATTTCGGTGATGTGCGGACCGTGGATGTAACGATCCGCCGGCTCAGAGAAAAAATTGAGGAGAATCCCAGCAAGCCGGAATATATATTCACACGGCGCGGACTCGGTTATTTGATGCATAGCCCCAAAAGCGGAGGGCTGTGATGAAAGCACTGTCCTTTTTCCGGACGATTCAGGCCAGGCTTATCGTTATTTATGTGCTGCTGATTCTGATTGCGATGCAGCTGATCGGCGTGTATTTCGTCAGCTCCATGAAGAATTCACTCACAGATAATTTCACCAAGGACCTGAAGGCGCGGGCAGAGATGCTCTCGATCCTCACCGCCGACAAATTCGGGAGTGAGACGGGCACGGCAGATGAAGAATCTGCGGTGGAAAGTCTGCGCGGTATGGTGAACAATCTGTATATTAACGGCGCAGAAATTCAGGTGCTGGATGCAAGCGGCAAGATTATTACCACCTCAGTTCCTTCACAGAACGATTATGTGGGCCAGCGCAATACCCAGACTGTTGTCAGCCGTGCCTTGCAGGGGATCAGCGACAACGAGGAATATATCATCGCGGATGACAATGTGCGCAAGAAGGTTGTGGCCAAGCCGGTAATTTCCGGTGACAAGGTCGTAGGGGCGATCTATATCGCCGCAGATATGAAGGATTTATACGCCACAATGAGCCGGATCAACAGCGTATTCCTCTCGGGGCTGCTGCTGGCGCTCGCGCTGACAGCGGTGCTGGGGGTTATACTCGCGCATACGATCACCCATCCGATTAAAGAAATGACCAAGCATGCCACAGCGGTGGCGGAAGGCCGCTTCAACCGGAAGGTTCCCGTCTTCGGCAATGATGAGATTGGCCAGCTGAGCCAGGCCTTCAACTATATGACGGACAGGCTGCGCGAAGCGCTGTCGCAGAATGAAGAGGAGAAGGAGAAGCTGTCCTCCATCCTGGCGAATATGAGTGATGGTGTGGTTGCGACGGATGAGAGCGGCGCAGTCATTCTGATGAACACCCGCGCCGCCTTGATGCTGGGTGCGGAAGGGCCGCTTCCGGAAGGAGCGCCGCTCGATGAGCTGCTCGGACTTGACCATGAGCAGTCAGGATCGCTGGCTCAGGGCAATGCCCAGTCGGCAATGCTGCATCTGTCCCCGATGGGCGGAGAGGACCCTAATATTGTGCGGGTCACCTTCACCCCGATCCACCGCCGTGAAGGCGGGCGGATCGCAGGGACGATTGCGGTGCTGCAGGATGTTACCGAGCAGGAGAACCTCGAAGAGTCCCGCCGCGAGTTCGTGGCGAATGTATCCCATGAGCTGCGGACGCCGCTTACAACGATTAAGAGCTATGCGGAGGCGCTGGATGATGGTGCGCTGGAGGATCCGCAGCTGGCCGTGCGGTTTGTCGGGGTCATCCGCAACGAGACAGAGCGGATGATCCGGCTGGTTACCGATCTGCTGCATCTGTCGCGTCTGGATTCCAAAGAGTCCAGTCTGCGCATTCAGCAGACGGACATTTCCGAGATGCTGGAGGATGTGGCGGACCGCTTCTCCTTCCAGATCCGCCAGAAGCGGATTCATATCAGCACCAGAGTGCACAAGGAGATAGCCACTGCCTGGCTGGACCGCGATCAGATTGATCAGGTGCTGGGGAATCTGGTTTCCAATGCCCTGAAATATACGCCGGAAGGCGGAACGATCCGGCTTGAAGCGCATAAGACTGAGGACGGAATGCTCGCAGTATCTGTACGCGATTCCGGGATCGGGATTCCGAAGAAGGACATTGAACGCATATTCGAACGCTTTTACCGGGTTGATAAAGCCCGCTCGCGGAATATGGGCGGCACGGGTCTCGGGCTGTCCATTGCCCGGGAAATTGTCAAAGCGCACGGCGGCTCCATTTCCCTGCAGTCTGAGCTGAATGAAGGCTCGCTGGTAACGTTCACGCTGCCTTTGATGAAGCATAGGGGGAGTGAGGCGTGAAGGAGAAAATCAAGTCATGGATGCTGGTCTTGCTGATACTCGGAAGCCTCGTGGAGAGTTATTACCTGATTTACAGGCTGCCGGGCAGCGACTCGGCGGTGTTATCGGAGAATCTGTATGTGAAGACCGATATTATGGGCCCTAAAGAAAAGGTCGAAAATCTGCTCTATCCCGATAAAATGATCATTCATATGGGCGAAGACAAACACACGCTGTTCTATCCCAGCTCAACCTTCTATAATCTGATTCTGAACCGGCTGAAGGGACGCAGCTTCGAGAGCTTCCAGCGCCGCTCGGTGCAGGACTTCGACTGGAATAAGATCCGCCGGGAGAATCCGGGCATTGAGCTGTCCTTCGGGGCAGGTATTCCGGTAACGCTGCTGCAGCGGGTGATGCAGATCTCGCCGGATTCGCTGTTTGAAGGAGAGAGCATCGACCGGATCTGGATTTACAATATCAAGAATGATTCCAAAGCACATGCCATCTTCTTCAGCACACGCGGTGATATTGTCTATGAGGCGGCGAAGGCGGACCTGACGGTGCAGGACGTGCAGCAGCATGTGGACTTCGGCAAGAACCTGACACCTTATACCTCTGTGAACGGCGAGTATTATGTGCCTGAGGCGGCCATCCCGCTGGTTGAGGTAGTGATGCCTGCGGGTAAGTATACGATTGAGCAAATGCAGAGCAATCTGTTCATCGATGCGGGCAGCACAAGATATATTCCTGAGAAGGACGGCTCCAAGATCTACACCGACAGCAAGCGCAGCCTGCAGGTGGATCAGGAGCAGAACTGGATGAGCTTTAGCGATCCTGCCGCCCTTCCGGATGGAGACAGTACACCGGCGAAGGATGCGCTGGAGGCGGTGGATTACGTCAACATGCATGGCGGCTGGAACGGAACCTACAGGCTGGCTGCTACAGAAGAAGGCCGGCAGGACCGCAAGGTATCTTTTCAGCAATATTACGGCGCCTACCCGTCAGGTTCCTATCCGATCATGAGTGATTCTCAGCTCCAGTACGGAGTGATTCATCTGGAGCTGCAGCAGGGGACCGTATCCTCTTATGAGCGCTCCCTGATGTATATGGATGAAGAGAAGTCGGAGAAAACAATTGTTGAGCTGTCCGGGGGCGAAGCGCTGAAACAGCGTCTTGCCCAGATTGGAAGCTCCCTGCGGATTACTGATCTGACACCCGCCTATATGCCTACGCTGACAGGGGAGAAGCTTAAGCTTCATCCGGTCTGGCGGGTTACGCTCAGCGACGGCAGTGTGCTGACGCTGAATTAGATTAAGATTATCTAAGGAGGAAACGGTATGGACTGGGGAAGAGCCAAAAGTGTATTAATCTACGCCTTTCTGGTGCTGAATCTGCTGCTATGCTATCAGCTATGGATAGATGTGCGCGATCAGGTCAGCGCGGGGCTTGACTTCACTTCCCTGTCCGCAGAAACGCAGGCGGTGATGGAGGAGAAGGGCATCCGGCTGCTGTGTCCGATTCCGGCTGCCACTCCGCAGCTGCCGGATATCACGTACCGCTATTCCGGAGAAGAGCAGAACGAAGTGCCAGTGAAGCTTAAGGAGCCGATCGACAGCAAGCTGATGTATTCCTCGTTCTCCGAACTGAGCAGCCTGCTGGAGAGCCAGATTACGGATATTGCAAATTACCGCTTTGATTCACAGGAGAGCGAGGTGGGCAAGTTCGTGCTTCATCCGCTGGTGGACAATAAGTGGTCACTGTTCAGAGTAAGGCTGGAGCTGATTAACAGTGACCAGAAGATTGTGGCGTACCGATGGCCGCAGATTGAGATCGGTGCCAGCCGGAGCGATAATCTGCAAAAGGTGCTTCCGGCCTCGCAGGCGCTCAGCAGCCTGATCGAGAAGTATTTCCCGGCCAATTCTGCGGTGAAGGAGATTGAGCTTGGCTATTACGGTGAATTATTCAACTCCGAGAGCCAGGTGGCTTCGCCGATGTGGCGGTTTATGCTGGAGAACGGCAGCGCCTATTACGTGGATGCAATAAGTGCGGACATTATCAGTCCTAAGACAACAGAGTAGAAGGAGCAGGAGAGATATGGGGATTTCATTTACAGTACTGTCCAGCGGTTCTACCGGGAATGTGACGGTGGTGCGTAACGGCGAGACCACGCTTATGATCGATGCGGGCCTTAGCGCGAAGCGCATTGATGAGCTGCTGGCCATGCGCGAGCTGACGGGAGCAGATTTAGACGGGATTCTTGTGACCCATGAGCATTCCGATCATATCAAGGGGCTGGGGGCGATTGCGCGCAAATACGATCTTCCGATCTATGCGAATACCAATACCTGGGGAGCGATAGAGAAGGGAATCGGCAAGATTGCTGAGCATAACCGGGTCATTATGGAAACCGGGCAGCACCGGGATTTCGGCAGTATGCGGGTAGAGTCGTTCGCGATTTCCCATGATGCTGCGGAACCGGTAGCCTACAATTTCTACGACGGCAAAGAGAAGCTGTGCGTAGCGACAGACCTCGGGTATGTCAGTGATAAGGTGAGGACGGCAATATCCGATGCCGATGTGCTTGTGCTGGAATCGAATCATGATATTGAGATGCTGCGGATGGGGCGTTACCCGTGGAATACGAAGCGGCGGATTCTTGGCGATCTGGGGCATTTATCCAATGAGGCGGCGGGAGCGGCGCTCAGCGAGATACTGACGGGGCGGACCAAACGAACCTATCTGGCCCATTTAAGCAGAGACCACAATATGATGGATCTGGCGAAAATGTCCGTACGCGGGGCGATGGAGGACCGGGGCTGCTTCTTCAAAGACAGCGAGTTCAGGCTCTGTGATACTTATTATGACCGGCCTACGCCATGGGATAAGGTGAGCCAGTCATAAGACGGTCCAGTTCAGCGATTTGGTGCTCCAGCTCCTGACGGGTGAATAGCCCTTTGGCAATCAGCAGCTCAATCAGTGCACTTTGGACAAGAATCAGATGATAGTGTTCATCCTTGAGATCCCCCAGCTTGCCGATAAACTGTACCAGATCCATACTTGTTGAGAATGACTCCATAGTCCGGCCCTCCTTTTAAATGAATTGTAGCAGTAATGTAAATATTTCACATGTTATTTAACACAGAAAAAATGTGGGCGGCGCTGTTGCCTGTGATACAATCATATAGAGCGTTCTAATACTATTGTAGTCTTTTAAGTTGCAAAATATTCCGTATATAAGCTTATAAACTTTTTAGTAGGTTGAAAGAATAGGAGACACCCCTTGCGCTTAGAACCCACAGGAATGTGGTGAATGAATCAAGTGAAACCTTTTAGCACTTTGTGAAGTCTAAGAGTTATAGCGGTTAAGCTCGGGCGTGGTTGCTTGGCGTTCAGGTCTTGAATGCGGTGGCAATAGAGGGGAGAGGATTTAACGTGGGATTGTTTGATGATGATTTCTATTCAACCAAGGTGTCGAAGCGCAGAACCGGCAAACAGGGTACCTCCAAAGGATATGCCGAAGGGAAATGGTCTGTCCGCAAGTCGCGTCGTTCGCTTACAACCTGGCAGATTTCCCTGATCAGTTCAGTATGCAGTGCGGTTGTGGCTGTATTGCTGTTCAGTCTGGTCACGGGGCAGCTGACCGAGGAGAAAGCGCAGGCACCGGCGGTTATTGATAAGGTAGCGGTAAGCAGCGCGGATCCGTATGACCGGATTATTCAGGCTGCTGCGCTTGTCCGCCCGGCGGTGGTAAGCATCATTAACCATAAAGAAGACAACGAAGAACTCAATATTCTCGATGAGTCTGCACTAGGCTCGGGGGTTATCTATAAAAAAGACGATAATAAGGCGTTCATCATTACCAATAATCATGTCATTGAAGGCGCCGGCAAGCTGGAGATTGTGACGGTAGACGGCGAGACCCGCAAAGCGGAGCTGGTTGGTGCTGATAAGGTGAGCGACATTGCAGTGCTCTCTATTGACGCCAAAGGAATCAACACCGTTGCGCAGATCGGCGATTCCTCCAAACTGCGTCTGGGTGAGACGGTCATTGCCATCGGCAATCCGCTGGGGCTTGGGGATACGCTCACTTCAGGTATTGTCAGCTATACGGAGCGGACGATTCCTGTATCGCTGAATCAGGATGGGGTATACGACTGGGAGCAGGAGGTTATCCAGACCGATGCTGCGATTAATGAAGGCAACAGCGGGGGCGCACTGGTCGATCTGGACGGCAAAGTGATTGGCATCAACACGATGAAGATCTCTGATACGGGTGTGGAGGGGCTGGGCTTCGCCATTCCTGCCAACCATGTGATGGAGACTGCCGACGAGCTTGCAGCTAAAGGGAAAATCGCCCGTTCATACCTGGGTGTGTACTCTGTGGATCTGAATAATCCGTATGTACCGCTGGCTGAAGACCAACGCAAAGAGCTGAACCTTCCGAATACGGTAACCGACGGGGTTGTGGTATTGGATGCAGTGGGACCGGCGAAGGATGCAGGCCTGCAATTCAACGATGTCATTACCAAGTTCGATGATAAGTCGATTACATCCACCTTGTCTCTGCGCAAATATTTGTATGATCACACCAAGATCGGCGATGATCTGCAAATCACATTTTACCGCAATGGTGAAGTGAAGCAGGTGACGGTACAACTTCTTGAGAAACCCGAAGAATAAAACCGGAAGCTGCCGTATATAATAATAGTGCAGTCACGATAACGGAAACGGTTCATGCCGTCCTCTTATGCAAAATATGAGAGGACGGTGCCCGTTTCAAGTCCAAAATAATGGGGTAAACAATGATATCAGCTATAAATATTACAATTTAGTACAACTGATAACCCTTACATTGGGAAGATGACCTTATAAGGGAAAAAACGGAGAAATTCGGATAGGACAGCTTGCCTTTGTTATTAAGGTGTGGTAACATGAAATTATTCATACAATTGATACCTAATTCTCGCATTGAAAAGGGCTGTCAAATGAATTACAACCTTTCTCAATGTGTGAATTTTTTCTTTGTCTGAAGATAAAAAGAACATATTAATTTAAATTTGTGGAGGTAACACACATGCAAACAGGTACAGTTAAATGGTTCAACGCAGAAAAAGGATTCGGTTTCATCGAAGTTGAAGGCGGAAGCGACGTATTCGTTCACTTCAGCGCAATCACTGGCGACGGCTTCAAAACTTTGGACGAAGGCCAACGCGTTGAATTCAACGTTGTTCAAGGCAACCGCGGACCACAAGCCGAAAACGTTGTAAAACTGTAATTAATAGAAGGTACCGTCCCCGCTTGTGAAAGTTGGGACGGTCTTTTTTTATCGTTACTGAGCTTGTAACATAAAGGAAGGGAGGAACGGCGATGAACTACCGGAAGAAGCCTTTGGAGGAAGTACCGGAAGAAAATACCGCAATATGGGCCTGTACCAACGATGGATGTAACGGATGGATGAGGGATAATTTCGCATTTGAGCATGCGCCTTCTTGCCGTCTCTGTCATTCCCCGATGGTTCGTAGCATGAAGATGCTGCCGCAATTGCTTAATTCGAATGGCGATCTCAAATCGCTTAAGAAAGGTATTTCCATTACCTAAACCAATGCCTTTATGGATCAAGACAACTATAAATGATGGACAAATCCAAGACGGTGAAACCGTCTTATTTTTTTTGCTTTCTTTATGTAATATTGTGATATTTGTCACAAATTTATTGAATTTCATGCTGAATCAGGGTGTATAATGTGATAATTATCACACTTAAGGCCCTGAAAATTTGACAGAATAGACATATTGAATGGGGAGAAGGAAGGGGAGAAATATGGATACAGTAATGCTGTCGCGTATACAATTTGCGTCGACGACGATTTTTCATTATTTCTTTGTGCCGGTATCGATCGGACTAGCGCTCTTAATTGCTATTATGGAGACCATGTACGTTAGAAAAGGCAATGAAGAGTACAAAAGAATGGCGCAGTTCTGGGGGAAGCTGTTCCTCATTAACTTCGCAGTAGGCGTAGTGACAGGGATATTGCAGGAGTTCCAGTTCGGAATGAACTGGTCTGACTATTCGCGCTTCGTCGGTGATGTTTTTGGAGCCCCGCTGGCTATCGAAGCTTTGTTGGCCTTCTTCCTGGAGTCCACATTTATCGGAATCTGGATTTTCGGCTGGGATAAGGTATCCAAGAAGGTCCATCTCGTCTCGATCTGGCTGGTAGCCCTCGGAACGATGCTGTCGGCATTCTGGATTCTGCTGGCCAACTCGTTCATGCAGCATCCGGTAGGCTTCCAGATCAATAACGGGCGGGCTGAAATGAATGACATTTTCGCATTGATCACTAATGGGCAGCTGCTGGTGGAGTTTCCGCATACAGTGCTTGCCGCCTACGCTACAGGCGCATTCCTAGTAACGGGTATCAGTGCTTATAAATTGCTTAAGAAGCAGGATGTTACCTTTTTCCGTAAATCGTTCGAGATCGCGGCTATTGTCGGTATTATCTCTTCATTTGGCGTAGCCGTAGCAGGCCATGCCCAAGCGCAGTATCTGGTGGAGACCCAGCCGATGAAGATGGCCGCCTCCGAAGCATTATGGGGTGAGAGCGGTGACCCGGCACCTTGGACAATTTTTGCCAATATCGATACGGATAACAAAACCAACAGCAATGAAATTCAGGTTCCATATCTCCTGAGCTTCCTGTCCTACAGTAAATTCTCCGGTGAAGTGAAAGGGATGAATCAGCTGCAGGCGGAATATGAGCAGGCGTACGGACCCGGAGATTATATCCCTCCTGTCAAAACAACCTTCTGGAGCTTCCGGATCATGGTTGCGGCAGGCTCGCTGATGATTGCACTTGGCGTGTATGCGATCTACCTCATGTGGCGCAAGAAGATGGACAAACCGAATACCTGGTTCATGCGGTTCATGTTCTGGGGGCTGCTGCTCCCGCCGATTGCCAACACTTCGGGCTGGATTATGACGGAGATGGGGCGACAGCCGTGGACAGTATTCGGACTTATGACTACAGAAGACAGTGTATCGCCTAATATTACAAGCGGACAGGTGCTGTTCTCCGTAATCTCCTTTACAGCGATTTACGCCATACTGGGTGCAGTGCTGATCGGGTTGTTCGTCAAGGTTATCAAAAAAGGCCCTTATGCTATGGATAACGAACACGGTGAATCCCACGATCCGTATAACAAGGAGGATTAACCCATGTCACTTAATGAATTATGGTTTCTGCTGATTGCGGTGCTGTTTGTCGGGTTCTTCTTCCTTGAAGGATTTGACTTCGGCGTAGGGATGGAGACGCAGATTCTGGCCAAGAATGATACAGAACGCCGGGTACTGATTAATTCCATCGGGCCGTTCTGGGATGCCAATGAAGTATGGCTGATTACGGGAGCCGGCGCAATGTTCGCCGCATTCCCGCATTGGTACGCGACACTCTTTAGCGGGTTCTATATTCCGTTTGTGTTCGCTCTGCTGGCGCTGATTGCCCGCGGTGTTGCTTTTGAATTCAGAGGCAAACGCGATTCGAAGGTATGGCAGAAGACTTGGGATGTCTGCATCTTCTTCGGCAGCTTCCTGCCGCCGTTCCTGCTGGCTGTTGTATTTGCCAGCTTCATCAAAGGCTTGCCGATTGACGGGGATATGCAGATGTATGCCGGCTTCTTCGATATCGTTAATGCCTATACAGTTGTAGCAGGAATTACAGTAGTCCTGCTGTGTCTGGTACATGGATTGATGTTCACTACACTACGCACCCTTGGAGATTTGCAGGAGCGGGCACGCAAGCTGGCCCAGAAGCTGCTGTTTCCTCTGGCAGCGCTGCTGGTGGCCTTCGTTATTATGACGTACACCATGACGGATATCTTCGATAAACGCGGAACGCTGCTGTGGATTGTAGTCGTTCTGGGTGTAGTTGCTTATCTGCTTGCCGGATACTTCATGACGAAGAAGAAGGATGGTTATGCCTTCGGAATGACCGGAGCAGTAATGGCGCTGTCGGTGGCTTCGATCTTCATCGGACTGTTCCCGCGGGTCATGATCAGCTCGCTGGATCAGGCGTTCAACCTGACGATTACGAATGCGGCTTCCGGCCACTATTCACTGAAGGTAATGACGATTGTCGCGCTCACGCTGCTGCCATTCGTGCTGGGCTATCAGATCTGGAGTTATTTCGTCTTCCACAAACGGGTTCACGAGAAGGAGCATCTTGAATACTAATGGATAAAAATTTGCTTGGGTACAAAGGAGTAAAGCCTGTCTTTCTGCTTGTCGGCTTCCTTACCCTGGTGCAAAGCCTGTCCATTCTTCTGCTGGCCAAATCGCTGGCAGAAGTTGTCTCTGCGCTGTTTGCGGGAGAACCGCTGAAGGAACAAGGGGCTAAATCGCTCTTGTTCCTTCTTGCGTTTCTCGTGCGCCATGCCTGTGCCATGCTGATGAGCCGCACGTCTTACCGCTTCGCGGAAGCTACCGGCAGCAGCATGCGGAGACAAATGATGGACAAGCTGTTCCAGCTGGGACCGAGGCTGGCAGGCGACCGGGGAACCGGGAATGTGGTCACACTTGTGCTTGAAGGAGTAACGAAGTTCCGTACTTACCTGGAACTGATTATTCCGCGGATGGTCGGCATGGCAGTAACACCGGCTCTGCTGCTTGTCTATGTGTACACCCAGGATACGTCCAGCGGTGTCATTCTTACCTTAACGATGCCTATTATTATTGTCTTCATGATACTGATCGGCATGACGGCCCGCAAGCAAATGGACCGCCAGCTGAAGTCCTACCGTACGCTTTCCAATCATTTCGTGGATTCGCTGCGCGGGCTGGAAACGCTGAAATTCCTTGGGCGCAGCCGCAGCCATAGCGAGAGTATTGCTACGGTCAGTGACCGCTACCGTTCAGCCACGATGCGTACGCTGCGCGTGGCCTTCCTGTCTTCATTCGCCATGGATTTCTTCACCATGCTGTCGGTAGCTTCGGTTGCAGTAAGCCTCGGCCTGCGTCTGGTAAATGAGCAGATGACACTCGTAACGGGCTTAACCATCCTGATTCTGGCTCCGGAATATTTCCTGCCGGTACGGCTGGTGGGCGCAGACTTCCATGCCACACTCGACGGCAAGGAAGCCGGAGAAGCGATGAAGAGCATTATCGACCGTGAGACCGTGCAGGCGAAGCTGCTGGAGCCGGGGGGACAGGAAGCTATACAGGATAGCAAGGCACCTGGAGCGGTTTTCACGTGGAACAATAATAGCAGTTTACGGCTGAATGGCGTCAGCGTGAAATATGAAGATGACGGTGTCCCCTCGCTTGAAGAGGTGAATCTCGACTTCAAGGGATATGCCAAGATCGGAATTATCGGGGAGAGCGGAGCAGGCAAGTCCACACTCGTGGATATCCTGGGCGGCTTCCTTCATCCGACCTCCGGTAACATCACAATTAACGGAAATGGGGTCAGTGCGCTTACGGATGAGGAGTGGCGCAGGCAGACCGCTTATATTCCGCAGCGTCCTTACATCTTCAGCGGCACACTGGCTGACAATGTACGCTTCTATTATCCCGAGGCTACGCAGGAGGCTGTTGCGGCAGCACTGGAATCTGCCGGGTTATCGAAGCTGATATCCTCGCTGCCTGGCGGCTTGGATGAAATGATCGGCGGCGGCGGACGTTCGCTCAGCGGCGGACAGGAGCAGCGTGTGGCACTGGCCCGCGCCCTGCTGAGCAGCCGCCCGGTGATGCTGCTGGATGAGCCGACGGCTCACTTAGACATTGAGACAGAATATGAGCTGAAGGAAACGATGCTGCCGCTGTTCGAAGGCAAGCTGGTGTTCCTGGCTACGCACCGCCTGCACTGGATGACCGATATGGATCTGGTTGTCGTTATGCAGCAGGGACGCGTTGCCGAAATCGGCACACACAGCGAGCTGACGGCCCGTAAGGGTGCTTACTATGGGCTTATTCAAAGTCAATTGGAGGGAATCCATTGAAACGTGAAGGATGGTTTGCTCCCTATTACTCTGCCTACTTCTGGCGGTTTGTACTGATCATTGCACTGGGCGCGCTGACGGTCTTCTCGGCATCGTCCCTGATGTATACCTCGGGATTCCTGATCTCGAAGGCTTCAATTCCGCCGGAAAATATACTGATGATCTATGTGCCGATTGTCGGCGTGCGCACGTTCGGGACAAGCCGGGCCGTCATCCACTATGTGGAGCGGCTTGTGGGACATGATACGATTCTGCGCATTCTCTCGAAGATGCGCATCCGGCTCTACAACATTCTGGAGCCGCAGGCTTTGTTCCTGTCCTCGCGCTTCCGGACCGGGGATATTCTCGGCATGCTGGCCGATGATATCGAATATCTGCAGAATGTGTATCTCCGCACGGTCTTCCCGAGCATCATCGCACTCCTGATCTATGCGGCAGCTGTTATCTCCCTCGGCACGTTTGATCTGGCGTTTGCCCTGCTAATGGGCTTGTACATGCTGATCCTGGTAGTCGTATTGCCGCTGATCTCTCTGTTGTTCACCCAGAAACGGCAGCGTCAGGTGAAGCAGGAGCGTAACCGGCTGTATCAGAAGCTGACCGATGCCGTGCTGGGTCTGGGCGACTGGGTCATCAGCGGACGGCAGAGCCAGTTCGTCGATACCTATGAGGCCGACGAGCAGACTGTCGCCCGCACGGATGGTGCGCTGCGGCGCTGGGCGCGGGTGCGCATGTTCATCGGCCAAGCCGTTGTCGGGCTTGGCGTGCTGTCCCTGCTCTACTGGGCAGGCGGACAGTATGCCGATGGAGCGATTGCCGGAACGCTGATTGCCGCGTTCGTGCTGGTCGTCTTCCCGGTAGCGGATGCCTTCCTGCCTGTATCCGAGGCCGTGGAGAAAATTCCGCAATACCGGAATTCACTGGAGCGCTTGGATGGGGTGGAAGCAGCAGAGGGAGCTGTGCCGCTTGCGGCCGAAGCAGCCAAGAACGCAGAAGCCAAGGCGAAGGCTGCCGCTGCTGTGCAGGCTATCCAGGCCAGCGGGCAGGCCCATATTAAACTGAAGTCGGCGGGCTACCGCTATGCGGCGGGAGACGACTGGTCAGTGCAGAATATGGTGCTGGACCTGCCGCAGGGCCGGAAGGTTGCTGTCATTGGCCGCAGCGGAGCCGGTAAATCGACGCTGCTTAAGATGCTACAAGGCGTGATCACGCCAACCATCGGCTCAGCCACGATTAACGGAATTGACGCTGCGGCTTACGGTGAGCAGATTCCGCAGCTCATCGCCGTGCTGAACCAGAGCCCGCATCTGTTCGACACCACGGTGGCGAACAATATCCGGCTCGGGGACCCGGGTGCTTCGGAGGCAGCGGTTAAGCAGGCGGCAGCCCTGGCGAAGCTGGATCCATTGATCTCTTCGCTGCCGGAGGGCTATAACACTCCGGTACGCGAAGCAGGGCAGCGCTTCTCCGGCGGAGAGCGCCAGCGGATCGCTCTGGCCCGTATTCTGCTGCAGAATACGCCGGTCGTTGTGCTCGATGAGCCAACGGTTGGCCTTGATCCGCGCACGGAGCGCGAGCTGCTGGCCACTATGTTCGAGGCGATGGCGGGTAAGACGCTGATCTGGGTTACCCATCATCTGGTGGGTGCGGAGCAGATGGACGAGGTGATTTTCATGGAGAATGGCCTGGTGGAGATGCGCGGCACCCATGCGGAGCTGATGGAGCGGGAACCGCGTTACCGCAAGCTGTATGAGCTGGACCGGCCGAGCCAATTCATGAATACGGCGGCTGATGAATAAATATGGATAGATCAAGAAGCTCTCTCCGCCCGGTTACCGGGTAGAGAGAGCTTTTTTAATTTATTTAAAGTTATCCTCCATTGGAGGAAGGGTATTCAAACGGAATCTCCGGGATAGCTGTATAATGTGCAATTAAAAACAGCGATGAGGTCCACTTGCAGACTATAACTGTAGTTCATACAACTAAATCAGCCCGAATTCGTTAATGCGGTCTTTATAGGGCCGCTTAAGTGTACAGAATACAATTAAACGGATGCCGGGGCGAGAATCAGACCTTTTAGTTGTACCAAGTGCAGTTAAGCGCAACGATGTACGAAAGCGGCATTATCTGTATATCTGTATATCTGTTGCGCTTCAGAAGCGATTGTCCAAAGTAGAATTCACTGCGCTTAATCAGAAGGGGGACCCGCCCGTTATATACCGTACTGCTCCGACACCCAATCCGCGAACATGGCATAGTCTTTCTCTACCTGCCCGGCATAGCCGTAAGCCCACTCTGCGATATAACGGGCAAAGGCATCCGAATCGGGACCCATGGCCTTGGCGATCTCCTGCTCACTGTGATAGTCGAGAATTCCCTTGTCGACATCGGCATCGGCGCGGGCATGCATTTTGGCGGTCAGGCTGCCCATCTGCTGGATAACTACGGTCAACTCATCCATGTCTGCGATATTCTCCAGCTTCAGACTTTTTTTGTACGGGGAACGCTCTCTGACATAGAACTCCCGGCCGTCCATTGTTAAGAAGCCGAGGTATGGATCCGCCTTGTGGTGCATCGCCTGCTGGGTCGCGGATACACGTTTGCCCTGATGGGCAAAGGATTGCCAGAACGAGTCGGAATAGGGCAGGAAATAGGCGGGAACGGGAACACGGACTTCTTTTACCTCCAGTACGGTGTCGTCAGTTCCTGCCTGCTCCAAGCCGCCTTCAATGAGAATATAATAGCGGTCCAGTCCGATGGAAGCCGTTCCCGAGCCGCGCTTGACCGCGATGTCCTTGATCCGGAAATGCTCCTCGTTCAGGCTGCGTGTAACCACTGTCTGTGTATAGAAGCTCCAGGCCAGCTCCAGCTGTGTCTGCTCAGCAGCTCCGGGAATCAGCAGCTCCGAGGTCTCGAGGAATACCCGGCTGGTCTGCATCTGGGCAGTGACCTTCTCCAGGAAATGACTCTGCCGGCGTTTCTCCAGCTTGCGGAGCAGCTTCTTGACGGGGCCTTTGGCTGTATTCTCATTCAGGGTGAAGTTACCGGGATTGTCTTTACCATCACAAAAGCGGTGAATTTGCCGGTAATACGCCTCCGCATAACTCCGGCTCAGCTTAAGCTGTTCTGTCCGACTCATTCCGAGCTGCCTGCCGGCAAGCGCAATACTGACTGCCATCCGCAGCAGATCATACAGATAAGAGCCGACATACCCCTCGTCAAAATCATTCACATCATACACAATCTCCCCGTCTTCACTGCGGAAAGCGCCGAAGTTCTCGAAATGCAGGTCCCCTTGAATCCATGTAGGGCGCCCGGGTGAGCTATGGTAAGGGAAGTACTGCCTTGTCGTGTCAAAATAAAACAGATAGGCGCTGCCCCGGTAGAAGGAAAAGGAATTTTGCGCCATTTTGCTGTATTTCTCCGTTCTCCGGTCAGGAGATAAGGCCATGATGCTGCCGTCGAACTCGTCAAAAATAGAAATCAGCAAATCTCTGCGCAGCTTCGAACGTGTACGTATGACTCCTTCGGTAATAGACTGGTTGACCATGCGGTGCTCCTTTCGGGAAATCGGTAGTAACTTGGTATAGTTGATTATAGCTGTTATTTCCATAGACTTCTAATTTGGCGGGCATGGTATACTGGAATGGATTTTCCTGCAAGTCGTCTAAGAACGGGGTGGAAGCATGTGAGGATGAATTGTTCCTGCGACTATAAATAAGGGGATGTTAGAAGATGCAATTAACATGGGATCTGGACCGAATCTATCCCTCTTTCCAGTCGGAGCAATTTCAGCAGGACCGCAGGCTGGTGGAGACACTTGCCGGGGAGCTGAATACATGGTCAGCCTCGCAGATGATTAACGGGCAGGATGCTGCCGGTGTGATGGAAGAGTTCCTGAGACAATATAATGGGTATCAACATATATATCTTCGCTTGTTCAGCTACGCGGAATTAAGGTTCAGTGCAGACAGCAGTAATACGGAAGCCGTTAATCTAATGGATGAGCTGGAGGAGGTCACTTATGGTGCGGGTGAAGCCTTGGTCTGCTTCAGCAAATGGCTGGCGAAGGTAAGCGCAGATGAACTGGAGGCAAGCATCTCTTCGGGCGCTTATCTGGAGCAGCACGGCTTCTACTTGCGTGGGCTTAAGAGTAAATCAGAGCATTTACTCAGCGAGGAAGGTGAAGCGGTGATTGCCCGGATGCAGGCTACAGGGTCCAAGGCGTGGGAGCGGCTGTACATGCAGACGCTGTCTACCTTGCGGATCGATGCAGAGATGGACGGGGTGACCCGGAGCTATACGCTTGCCGATCTGCGTAATCTCGCCTATGATCCCGATCCTGCGGTCCGCCGGGCAGCGGCGGAAGCAGAGCACGAAGCCTGCCGCAGGGTAGCAGAGCAGAGTGCAGCCTGTATTAATGCCGTAACCGGGGAGGCTGCGGCCGTCTATGAGCTGAGAGGATATGCTTCACCACTGCATAAAGTGCTGGAAGCATCGCGGATGGACCAGGAGACACTTCAGGTGATGCTTCAGGCCATCGAAGAGAGCCTGCCGGACTTTCAGCGTTATTATGCCAAAAAGGCAGCATTGCTGGGGCATGCGGGAGGGCTGCCTTTTTGTGATGTTTTTGCGCCTGTCGGGATGGCGGAAGCTGCTGCGGAGCGCATCACTTATGCTGAGGCCCAGACGATGATTATTGCCGGCTTCAGCAGGTTCAGCCCGGAGCTTGGCGCATTCGCCCGTAAGGTGTTTGAGCAGCGCTGGATCGATGCCGAACCGCGGAGCGGTAAAGGCAACTTCGGGATGTGCGTTGATATTTTCCCGGTTGGGGAGAGCCGGATCATTACCAGCTTCAATGGCAATTATATAGATGTGAGCGTGCTGGCCCACGAGATCGGTCATGCGTACCACAGCAGCCGCCTCTGCGGGGAAACGATGGTTAACACGGAATATCCGGTTCCGATTGCCGAGACGGCGTCGATTTTTTGCGAGAGTCTGATTCATCTGGAGTTGCTTCAGTCTCTGCCTGCGGGAGAAGCGGCTGCCATACTGGAGCGGAGTCTCTCGGATGCCGGGTATTATATCGTTGATTTCTATGCGCGGTATTGCTTCGAGAGCCGGTTATATGCCCGCAGGAAATCCGGTGCTCTGTCTGAGGAGGAGCTGAACGCGCTGATGCTGGAATCCATGCATGCGGCTTACGGTGAAAGTGTGCTGCCGGACTCGATTCATCCTTACCAGTGGATCAGCAAAGCCGGGTATTATATGGCGGGTAATGAGTTCTTGAACTTCCCGTATTCGTTCGGGTTATTGTTCTCCAAAGGGCTGTATGCGCAGTACAAGAAGCGGGGCGGGGCCTTCGTAGAACGCTATGAGCAGTTCCTCTCAGCGACCAGTACCCGGAGTATTGCGGATGCTGCAAAGCTGATGGATATCGATGTACATTCACTGGCATTCTGGCAGGATGCGCTCGGGCTGATTGCCGGGGATATTGATAAGTTTACGGGGCGGGAATAAGGCGGGGATTTTGCGCTGCGGAAGGTTCCTTTTTGCCGGGAAATGTGGTAGAACAGTAGTAGAAGTATACACCGCAGCGGCACAGAAAGGGATGCTTGATTGAATGTATGTAGTGTGTAAGGAACACGTAGAGCTGGCCATCGACAAATTTGTGGACGAGTACGAGGATGCACCCGATGTAGTGGATCTGAAGGAGACGGAGTTCTCGGACTGGGACCCGCCGGCGAAATGTGCGGAATGTGAGCAGAATGCGGAATATCTGGTGGTCTGAGGACTGCTGTAATTAAAAACACCCTGCAGCCGTGATGAAGGCTGCGGGGTGTTTTGGCGTTCCGGGTTCTGCAGGCGGATAGCTGCAGCAAGAGACCAAGGCAAAGTGCCTGCGGGAAAAAATAGCGTAAGCTTGTTAGGCGTCTGCGGCTTCCGCCATTTCGGCCAGCGTGCTGCTCTGGCTGCTGCGCCCATATATAAAGGCTGATACAATTGCGACGATTGCCGCAATGGATAATCCCCAGTAGATGTTGGAGTAAGCCGCTGAGAGCGGCAAGCCCCGCTGCCATTGCAGAGCGCTTGCGGCCATCGCCACGCTGAACGCTCCGCTGAAGAACTGCAGCAGCTGGAACAGCCCCATCCCGGAGCCGATCTGCGAGGAAGGCAGAATCCGCGAGATCTCATTTGATACACTGCTGGACAGGACGGTGAACGAGAGGCTCATAATCATGTAGACCAGCATGACGGCAACCCATGACTTCCCGGCGAACAAGGCGAATAGTACTGTTGCGGCCAGTACCAGGAACGGTGCGAAGCGCAGGATTCCGGCATTGCCGTAACGGTCAATGATCCGACCCACGGTGCGGGAGACGAAGATCGCGAGCAGTGAGCCGGGGAAAATTACCAGTCCGGCATGGCTGGCGCTGAAGCCGAAGCGGTGAACCAGAATCTGAGGCAGCAGGAACAAGGTGGCGAAGCTGCACAGGTAGGAGGCGACACCAACGAGGGCCAGCACGAGATAGGACCGGTTACGGAACAGCGCCGGCATCACGAATGGGTCAGGTGTGGTGCGGATGCGGCCGACAAACAAGGCAATGGCTACAAGTCCGGCGATCAGGGCAACCCACAGTCCGCTGGTCAGGAACAGCAGCAGACCGGTGGTGCCAGCGCCGAGGAACACACCGCCCAGGATGTCGAAGGAGCCGCGGGTAGGAACTTCCTTAGGGAGCAGGATCAGGAACAGCGGTACCAGGAGCAGAATCGCTGCGGTGACCGCGAACAGCCAGGTCCAGCCCAGATACTCCACAATGGAACCTCCGGCTACGGGCCCGAGTCCCAGACCCAGCGAGACGGCGGACATGATCGTTGCCATTGCTTTGCCGCGGCGGGCCTGCGGGACATAACGAGTGAACAGGACGAGCGATAAGGACATGACTGCGCCTGCTCCCGAAGCTTGCAGAATGCGCACAATAAGCAGGAAGATAAAGTTGGTGCTGAAGAAACCGGCCACGGCAGCAAGTCCTAGCGTAAGCAGCCCGATAACCAGCAGCCGGCGGATCGGCAGGAAGTCAGAGAGCCGGCTGTATGTGATTGAGGCAATAGAGAACATGATGGAATACCCGGTAACAATCCAGGAGGCGGATGCTGCTGTGATGCCGAAGGTCTCGGTCACATCAGGCAATGCCAGATTGAACATCGCTGTATTCATAATGACGAGAACAACAGCAACGCTGAATAACAGAGTAAGCAAACCTTCGCGCGGAAGAGTAGCTTCCGGAGCTGCGGTTGGAAAGTCTGTATTGTCCGCAGCTGTATGTGATGAGCTCATGGGTGGCCACTCCTTTATTAAAGTTATTGTATAGTTCGATTACTTACGAACTATTGAAATATAGCATGCGCTAATGTAAAATGCAATTAGGGAATAAAATATAAATATGAAGTAGGAAGATGAAATTTAAATTCATTTCTGTAATCCAAAGGAGTCTTACTTATGAAGCTGCTCCATCATCCGGACCGCAAGGACATTCAGCTCGCTTCCGTGCTCTATGCACTTAGTGATCCGGTCCGTTTATATGTAGTGTCGGAAATTCGCAAACATGGCGCCCAGGCCTGCAATAGCTTCAAGGTGCCGATTGCCAAGTCCACCCTGACTCATCATGCCCGGACGCTTCGCGAAGCGGGTGTTGTCTACACGCAGGCGCAGGGCACGCAGCGTATTCTGTCGCTGCGGACAGAGGATCTGGACGAGCGTTTTCCGGGGCTTCTGGATTCGGTGTTGAATGCTTATGAGATGTCTGAGCCGGGTGAGGGGTTCGGGGAGCCGGGGGAAGAGACAGAATAGCTACCATAAGGTAATTGCCGATTGAGTATAATAATAATTCATATACCCTATGCTTAACTGCCACTCCAGCGCCCTGGGGTGGTTTTTCTTTCCCATATATATGTATAGGAATCACAAGCGTTACCATTGACAAAATTGTGTCAAGTAAAGTAATATTTTAATTTATAATGATAATCATTCTCGATTAGAAAAGAGGCTTCAACACTATGTTTGCATCTAGAGGCAAGAGGTTGCTGCAAGGCCTGCTCGTATTATTGGCTATTTCTATGGTGGCAGCAGGCTGTTCAACGAATAATACGGGAAATTCATCGGACGCTGCAGGAGAGCAGAACGCCAAGACTATCACGATGGCGTGGCCCCGGGATATTGGACCGATGAATCCGCATTTGTATAATCCGTCTCAGCTGCTAGCCCAATCTATGATCTATGAGCCGCTAGTCAGTTATAAGGACGGGAAGATTGTCCCCACTCTGGCCGAGTCCTGGACGCTATCGCCTGAGGGCAAGGTATACACATTCAAGATCCGCAGTAACGTCAAATTCTCTGACGGCACGGCTTTTACCGCACAGCTTGTGAAGAGGAATATGGATGCAGTCCTGAATAATATGAAGATGCACACTTGGCTGGGGGTGATCCCGCTGATTGAGAAGACAGAAGCGCTTGATGATACTACGTTCCAGCTTACGCTGAAGGAGCCGTATTATCCGGCTTTGTATGATCTTGCGGTTGTACGGCCTGTACGTTTTCTTGGAGAGGCGGGCTTCCCTGAGGATGGCGATACGTCCAAGGGAGTGGCAAGTCCCATTGGAACCGGACCCTGGGTGCTTAGCACTTATAAGAAGGATGAATCTGCAACATTCACGCCGAATCCCTATTATTGGGGAGAGAAGCCCAAGGTAGATAAGGTGGTTGTGAAGGTTATTCCTGATGCGGAAACCCGTGTGCTGTCTTTCGAAAAAGGTGATCTAGACCTGATCTACGGCGAAGGATTGATTAGCTATGACGCATACAAACAGCTTGAGAGTGCCGGGAAGTACGTCACTAAGCTGTCTGATCCGATCGCAACCCGTAATCTGGTGCTGAATACCATGAACGGGAAACTGGCCGATCTTAAGGTTCGCCAAGCGCTTAGCATGGGCTTTGACAAGGAAGCGATGGTAGAAGGGGTAACGCTGGGACTGGAGGAAAAGGCAGACTATATCCTGCCTCCCAATCTGCCTTACGCCAATATTAAAGTGAGCCCTGTTAAGTATGATGTGGAGCAAGCGAACTCGCTTCTGGACGAGGCGGGCTGGAAGCTGGCTTCTGGTACAAACGTCCGGGAGAAGGATGGGGAGCCGCTTGAGCTGGAGCTAATCTATGACAAGGCGGATCTGACCCAGAAAGCAATGGCGGAGACCTTGCAGGCCGAATGGTCGGCAATAGGCGTTAACCTAAAGATCACGGGTGTAGAGCTGACCGTCTATATCCAGCGTAGAAAAGCCAATGAATTCGATATGAATTTCTACTCTACCTTCGGTGCGCCGTATGACCCGCATTCCTTCATGACAGCCGTTGTGCAGCAAGGCTTCGGGGTCTCAGATACACTGGCTGCCCTGCCGATGAAGGCCGAGATTGACAAGAAGATCAAGGAAGGCATGGCTACTACAGATGACCAAGCCCGTACCGAGTTGTTCGGCTCTGTTCTCACTACGTTGCAGGAACAATCCTCGATCCTTCCGATCTCCTACATCAAGCAGATTGCAGTGTACCAGAAGGATGTGACTGATTTCAATTTCCCGTCCAACCGGGATGAGTATCCATTGTACGGAATGGATAAGAAGTAGCCGGCTTTCGGGAGGGTTCCAATGGGCGTTTATATAGGAAAAAGAGTTCTATCCATCATTCCCATCATTCTGTTCTCCTCGTTTCTGATGTTTGTGATGATCCGGGTAGGGCCTGTGGACCCGGCTGAGGCCTATCTGGCTGCAGCCCATATCCATCCGGATGATGAAGTGCTGGCAGCCAAAAGGCATGAATTCGGGTTAGATCAGCCGCTGCTGGCTCAATACGTCCAGTCTGTGACCCGGCTTCTCCGGCTGGACTTCGGCAACTCCTATATTTCCAATATGCCGGTGTGGGAGGAAGTTGCACAGAAGCTGCCCGCGACCATTCAGCTTGCATCGGCCAGCATTCTTCTGGCACTGGTTGTCAGCATCCCGCTTGGGGTGCTGTCGGCTATCTACAAAAACCGGCTGGTGGATCACGTTATCCGGGGGTTTGCTTATATCGGTGCCTGTGTTCCCGTGTTCTGGATTGGATATCTGCTGATGTTCTTCATATCGGTCAAGCTCGAATGGCTTCCTGTAGAAGGCAGAGGGTCCTTACAGCACCTGATTCTTCCTTCCATCACCCTCGCGCTCTGGCTCATTGCCATCTACGCGCGTCTGCTGCGGACCACGGTCCTGGAGGAGCTGAAGGAGGCTTATGTCCGTTATGCCCGGGCCAGAGGGATCAAGGAACGTGTAATTCTGTATAAGTACGTGCTGAGAATTGCCATAGCGCCGCTAATTACAGGACTGGGCATGAATTTGGGGAAATTGCTGACAGGAGCGATTATCGTGGAGCAGGTATTCTCCTGGCCGGGGTTCGGCCGTTACTTCATTGAAGCGATCGTGAATCGCGATATTCCGGTGATTCAATGCTATGTGATGCTGTCCGTCTGTGTGATCGTCACGAGCAATCTGGCAGCAGATCTGCTCCAGCTGTTCCTGGACCCCCGGATTGCGCGTAAAGGGAGGGCCAGCTAAGGATGAGGTACTTAAGCAGTGGGTTCAAAGGCAGGAGGGTGATCGTCATCTGCGGCAGCCTCCTGATGCTATTTGGTCTTGCCGGTCTACTGGCTCCCTGGATTTCACCACATGACCCGGTACGGGTGAATCTGGCGATGAAGCTCAGTCCACCCTCGTGGGAATACCTGCTGGGCACAGATCAGCTTGGCCGGGACAATCTGTCCAGGCTACTGTATGGAACCCGGATATCGCTGGGCTTCGCTTCCCTTATTTTTGCAGCTTCCTTGGGGGTAGGGCTATTCGTCGGCGTAGTCTCAGGGTATACCGGCGGGTGGCTGGACGCTGTGCTTATGCGGCTGTGTGAAGGAATCATGTCTTTTCCGAGTATGATATTGGTCTTCGGCCTTATCGGGATACTGGGTCCGGGCCTGTCTCAATTAGTAATCGCTCTGATGCTGGTCCAATGGGTGTATTACGCCCGGATGTTTCGTAATATGATAGTCAGCCTGAAGGAACGGAATTTCATTACGGCAGCGCGCATCAGCGGCTCCTCCTCATGGCAGATTATGAGACGGCACCTCATTCCCAACATTCTGCCTTCCATTGTGGTGATCGGTACCCTGGAGATGGGCTGGGCGATTATGGATATCTCCGCCATGTCCTTTCTTGGACTGGGAGTCCAGGCTCCTACACCGGAATGGGGGGCTATGCTGAACGAGGGGAAATCCTTCATCCGCAATCACCCGCAGCTGATGCTCTATCCGGGCCTGATGATTATCATGGTTGTAGCATCGTTTAATCTGCTTGGCGAAGCATTGTCTGAGCGGTATGGTGTAAAAAGAGGCTCCTAGAAAAAGGAATGAGCGAATCATGGAACAATCGGAATATGTGCTGCAGGTGAAGGGTCTGAAAGTATCTGTGGAGACAGCGGCGGGAATTCTGCCCCTTGTAGAGGATGTTCACTTTGATCTGAAGCCGGGGCATGTCCTTGGTCTTGTGGGAGGGAGCGGCAGCGGAAAAACTGTTACGTCGTTAGCACTCCTGCAGATGCTTGAACGGCAGACAAGCGTGATTGAAGGCAGTATCCGGTTACATAACCGTGAGCTGAACGGGCTTCCGGAGAAGGAGATGCGCGGGCTTCGCGGTAGCCAGCTGGCTCTGATCATGCAGAATCCGATGACGGCATTCTCTCCGGTGTACACTATTGGTGTGAGTATGATAGAAGCGATCCGTACGCACAGTAAGCTGGGTAAAAAAGAGGCCAGAGAAGAGGCGATCCGCTCCATGGCCGGTGTGAATCTGCCCGATCCTGCAGCGCTGCTGGGCAAGTATCCGTTTGAGCTGAGCGGGGGCATGCTCCAGCGGGTGATGCTGGCCTTAACGATGTGCTTGAAGCCGTCCGTGATCATTGCGGATGAGCCTACCACGGCGCTGGATGTGACGAATCAGCTCCAGGTGCTACGGCAGTTGGACCGGATGAGGCAGGAGCATGGAACCGCCATTCTGCTGATCTCCCATGACCTCGGCGTGATTGCGGAGCTGGCCGATGAGGTTGCTGTCATGCAGCAGGGGCGAATAGTGGAGCAGGCCGGGTGTTATGAGATATTTGACCATCCCCGGCATGAATATACCCGGGAGCTGCTCGCTGCGAGGCCCACGCTTCAGCTCAGCCCGCAGCCAGGTAGCCGCCTATGATCGGAATAGAGGCGGAATACATGCTTGAGGTCAAGGCTGTTACCCATACTTATACATCCCGCCTGTGGAGACGTTCCGAAGTGACAGACCCTGTGCTGTCCCGCGTGTCGCTTCATATTGAAGAGGGAACATGCCTGGGACTGCTGGGATCGAGCGGAGCGGGCAAAAGCACACTGGGCCGGGTCATTCTCGGACTGGAAAAACCCCGGGAGGGAGAAGTGCGGTTCCAGGGACAGGATCTGTATAAGCTGGACCCCAAGATGCGCAGGGCGATCCGCCGGGACCTCCAGGTGGTATTCCAGGATTGTTATTCTGCGCTGAACCCCCGGATGACAGCGGAGCAGATCATTGGCGAGCCATTGCACAATTATGAGACCTTAACGGTCCAGGAGCAGAAGCGGGCGGTCGGAGAGCTGCTGGAGTGTGTCGGACTCAGCGCTGCAGACATGAAGAAGCAGCCCTTCCAGTTCAGTGGAGGGCAGCTGCAGCGGATCAATATCGCCAGGGCGATTGCTCTGAAGCCTAAGCTAATCGTGCTGGATGAGGCGGTAAGCAGTCTGGATATGATTAATAGGGCGAATATTTTGCGGCTGCTGGATGACCTTCGGGCTACGTTTGGCTTGTCGTATCTGTTTATTACCCACGATATTAGAGCAGCCTATATGATCTCAGACGCACTGGCTGTCATGGAGAAGGGCGAGATTGTGGAATATAACGCAAGCAAAGAGCAATTCCTGCGGTCATCCCATCCCGCCGTTCGAGGCTTGCTAGATTCTATGCTTGCAGATCACCCGCGTAACCGGCACAGGAATCTGCCCGTAGACTCCGTAACCTAACGATAGTAATCCGGTGAGCAATGAGGGGACTACAGTGTCTCCTCATTGCTCACCGTTTTGGTGTGGAATAAGCTCCTTATACGACCCGTTCGCCTCCTTCAGCACCTCCGCTCCGCCCGCAGACATGAACTCCTCCACGAATTCCCCGAATTCCTCCAGCGGGCGTTCCCCGGTAATGAAGGCAATGTAGGCCTGGTCTCTTAGCTTGATAAGCCCGGCACTGTTCCTGATAAGAGAAGGGGTGGCCACTTCAAGGGCATTATAGATGCCGTCGTGATCCAGTCCCAAGGTAGACGCCCACTGATCCCTGCGGTCTGAAGGAATGGCAGGCAGGGTCATGCCGATATTGGCACCGATGGTATTCTGATAGCTGAACATCCGGTTATACGGGGGCAGCAGGATGATGTCCTTCTTGCCCGCTCCCGCCCAGGCCCAATGGGTTCCCTGAAGGCCGTATTGCATGGCAGTCGCTTCATCCGGATCCGGATTAGCGCTGACGTAGTCCAGCATCTGCAGAAGGGTCTCCAGCTTGCCGGGCTCTTGGACAGCTTCCGCGCCAATGGCGGTGAAGCTCATCAGCATATCGTAGGCTTTGGAGCCGCGTTTGCCGTCAGGACCGCTAACAGGCCGGCCGAATACGATCTTAGCCTGCGGATTCTTGGCAGTTAACTCCTTCACGTTAAACGTGGCTTCTGCCGGAACCAGCCTGGCTGTCTTCTGGTCATCCAGGCTCCAGTCTAAATAATCCCCATCCTGAACCCAGTGATAATAATTACCCATGGAGGTCATGCCGATCCGCCCTTTGATGAAGGCATGAGACAGATGCTTATAGCCTCCGCTGTTCTCCCCGGTGATGAACTCCGGATCAATGACCCCGTCGCGGTACCATTTGCGAAGATAGTACAGAGCCTTCTTCATGTCCGGCTCCAGGGCGCCAATGACCAGATCCTGACCCTTCCGGCTGAAGTAGAGCTGATCTGTAAAGACCATCTGCCCGAACGCGCCGAAGACGACATTCATTCCTTCCAGCGATAACCCGTAGGTGTCCCGAATGCCGTTGCCGTCCGGGTCCTGGTTCGCAAAGGCATAGATGACCTTCTCGAAATCGGCCAGGGTCTCTGGCACCGTAAGGCTGAGCTTATCCAGCCAATCCTGGCGGTAGACTACGGGGACCCGATAGATATTGGTAGGGTTGATGACCGGAATTCCATAATAGGACCCGTTAATACGGCCATAATCCTGGTATGCGGGTGCATACTCACGGATGGCCTTAAGAATATTGGGGGCGTAGGTGTTCAGCAGGTCTTCGGGGATTGCGGCGAGCAGGCCCTGCTGCTGATATTTCAGCAGATCCTGAGTCTGCCGGACCCGGAACAAGTCGGGAATGTGGCCTTGAACCAGCTTCAGATCGAGCAGCGACTCATAGTTATTGTTCGCCAGATTCCAGAAATCCAGATCTACATTGAACTTCTGCTCCAGAATCCGGACCATCACCGCATCCTCAGCGACAGGAAGATTCTGGTGCATGGTCCAGGAGATCTTGAACTTCGGGACGTCAGCAGCAGCCTCCTGTGGTCCGGGCTCTTGCAGGTGTGAAGCAGGGGGCTGTCCGTCGCAGCCGCTGATCAGTCCCCAGAGAAGCAAGAGTGCAGGTGAGATAATGAAGGCGGTATAACGCCGGAGTCTGCTTGCAATCATAAGTCACCTCCTTAACTTAAACTAATCTCTGCCTGCGGCGGCTGTAATGTATTCACGGTGCGCAAGTAATTCCCCGGCGTACAGCCGTAGATTTCCTTGAACCGCTTGATAAAGTAAGCTGTAGTTCCATAGCCGACGCTAGTGGCAACCTGTTCGATAGACATGTTGTTGTTCTCAATCAGCAGCTTGGCCTGTTCCATCCGCCTGCCGGTGATATAGTCGGTGTAGGTGATTCCCAGCTCTTCCTTAAACAGCTTGCTTAGATACTTAGGGCTGATAAAGACCTTGGAAGCTACGACATCCAGGGACAGATCTTCAGGCAGATGCTTCCCGATATATTCCTTGGCCGCTTCAATAGCCGACAACGCGCGGTCACTGTTCCGCTTCTCCGTATCGGCAATGAAGGTGCTGATGGACGCGTCGAACCATTCCTGGAAATGCCGGATATCCGCAAGGGCAATATACTCGTTGTAGAGATCCAGATGCCCGTGAAGGGCAGGGGTATAGCGGACGCTTTTCAGAACATCGGAATACATGAAGACGGTATTTGCCAGAATGAAGTGGCAATAGTCCGCAGGGTAACTGCCTTCCCGCATAGCCGCTACCAATTGCTCAAGGGCTGCCAGGGCCTCCTCCAGCTGGCGGGTCTGCAATTTATCTTTGAACCTGGCAAGGACAGGTTGCGGAAGCTCCTCAAGACTATGGTCCTTCTCCAGAAGAGCCCGATCCTTCAAGACGGTTATCTCCGGCAAAAAGTAAGCATATTTCATTAATGTCTGTGCTTCGGTATAGCTGTGATGGAGACGGCGGATGTCATCCACCCAGCAGCCCCGGGAGAGCTGAATCCCGATCTGAAACTGTTTGCGGGTCTCCGTCACGATAAGTTCCGAGAGCTGATCAAGGAGAATCCCGGAGGCTTCGCGTGTACCGAGGATTACAATAAGCTGCTTGTCCGGAAGCTCTTCAGCGATAATCCGGCTTCCCGGCAGCCGAATCTCCTCAAGCCCTTCGATGATTCCGGTCATTGCCGTTTGCATCCCGCTTAGACTCATATGGGTATAAGCTCCCCGTGTATTCAAGAGCAGGCAGCAGTAACGGGTATGCTCCGGCGACAGTCCCAGGAATTCAGGATCTCCGGTCACCTTACCCTGAGGAGGGGTACCCTGAAGGAGATTCATGATGATATTCTGCCGGATATGCGGACTGCTGGCCAGCAGGGTGTCCTCCAGACTGCTGACTTTATCGTTCAACCGGGTGAAGGCAGAGTCAATCAGGTTAAATTCGTTAATCGCCGGACCGGGCGCAGAACCGGAGAGATCCTTAATCGTCCGGAGCAGCCGTTTGACCGGGCTGTAATTTATTTTGGCCAGGATTCCAGACAAACCGATTCCCACCAAGAGGGCGAACAGGCAAAGGGACAGGATGAGCCGCTGGACAACCCCCCATTTCTCATAAAAGAGGTCCGCCGGGGAAGCGTTGAAGAGCTTCCAGCCGGTTGATGGCAGATCCTGATAGGAAATAACGTAAGCGCTGCCGCTGATCTCCTGGCTTAAGCTCCCGGATGTCTCTGGAGAGGCTAACGCATTAGCAATGCTGGCAGCATAGGTGCCTGCCTGGTCCACCGCATCCTGATGAGAGCCGGCAAGAATCCTTCCGGATTGCGTGGCAATAAAGCTGGTCTGGTCCCGGGCAGGCATCATATTCAGCAGGATATCACGTACCGCACTCTCCTTCAGGTCAATGGCGATCAGCAGCTCACTGTCGGCACCGGAGGAACGAAAAGGATAGCTATGCGCATAGGTAATCAACGGGCTCCCGCTGCCGCCGGGAATGCTGGACACAATATCTTCCGGGACGAAGCGGGCCTCTGTCCACAGGTTGTTACGGGGATTACGCTTCATTCCATTTACCCAATCACTCCAGTAGGCAGACCCGGCTCCTTGATCAGCATTGAATTTCAGCCCGTATAGCGAGGAGAGCAGGATGTGCTCCCGTGGGGCATACAGATGTACAGCTTGGATCAAGTCCGAATTACTCGCCACTTGCGCGCTCAGCATATCCTGGAGACTGCTCACTTTGCTGAGGTTCGATGGAAGAGAAGCATCGGGTAACAGACCGAGCGCTGCCTGCTGGTTCAGTGAGATCTCCAGATAGATCTGCTGAACCCGCTCAAGTACGGAGGTTTCTATGGTTCTGGCTGTATTCTCAAGGATAAGCTGGTTGCGGCTCTGGAGCTCTTCCTTATAATGGTTCGAGAAATAAAGATAGAAGGCAGAGCAGAGCAAGAAGACAATGATTAGCACAACAGAGATGTATGAAGCGGCTAAGGCGGCAAAGGCAGAGTTCCATTTTCGCAAGATGTATTCCCCTCCCAGGCGGATTATACACTAGCCCCTAACAGGTCTGTTCGGGATTCATGTTAAATCAATGTTAAATGGCCGGAAATGGTCGAATTGTTCCCAAAATCATAGAATTGCGAAATTGTCTTATTGAGCGGCGGCGGAGGCTAGTGCTATATTGAGTCCGATTCAGGCAATCAATATAACAAGATAGGGGCTGACACATTGAACTTGAAGTCGAAAAGAAAGCTGTTGTCTGTTACGGCAGGTCTGGTACTCCTCACGAATTCGATCGTGGTACATCCTGCAGAGGCGGCCACCGGTAATTCAACAACCGGGCTGCCGGCTGCTCCGGCATGGGGGCATTTCGTAGATACCTATAAGAATAACACACCTGTGAATATGGCGGTGTATTCCAACCCCTCGATCGGTGTACTCTCCGGCTTCCTGGACCTCTGGACACCAGGCACCTCCTGGGATAACGGGAAGATGAAGAACAGCAGTGTGCTGGATTACAACATTCAATATGTAGCTGATCTGGCAAAGACCCGAACTCCGGCAGAGGAGCAGGCGGCTTATTACGATGACCGGAGAGGCCAGACCTATGGAGCGGTTGACGGTCTTGGTTCGTTGTCTGAGGTCTACCGCGCTATGTCAGGGACTTACACCACCATTACCAGCATCCCGGATGATGCCACGTCCGTGAAATACAATGACGGCAATGATAGCAACAAGGGCGGCGATTCCGATTCCAAATTGGGCAAAATGGTTGACCTGATCGGGATCATCCGCGGCAATTATGCTTCAACGAGCCAGGCCAAGAATTTCTACAGCTACAAGCGTCCGTTCCGCTGGAAGGATACTTCCATCATCGTGCCAACACTGGTGCCAGCGATGAGCAATACCCCTGCCAAGGACGGCGGCTTCCCGAGCGGTCATACCAATGCTTCCTATCTGGCCGCCTTGTCACTCGCTTACGCGGTGCCGGAGCGATTCCAGGAGCTGATGACCCGGGCCTCGGAGATGGGGAACAACCGGATTGTGGCCGGGATGCACTCTCCCTTGGATGTAATGGGGGGACGAGTAACAGCAATGGCCTTTGCCGCGGGAGCTCTGACGGACCCGGATAATGCGGCGCTGAAGCAGGAGGCTTACACTCAGGCCCATGAAGTGCTGCTTACACAGACCGGTACAGCAGAAGACCGGTTCACGGATTATGCGAAGAATAAGGCACAATTCACCCAGCGGTTGACCTACGGCTTCCCGCAGATTCACTCCACGACTGAGCCTGCCGTTGCCCCCAAGGGAGCGGAAGTCTTGCTGGAGACCCGACTGCCTTACCTGAGTGCAGATCAGCGTAGAGCAGTTCTCGTAACAACGGCTCTCCCATCTGGATATCCGGTGCTGGATGATCCGGAAGGCTGGGGTCGGCTGAACCTGTTCGCGGCGGCTGACGGGTACGGTGCATTCGCTGAGCATGTAACGGTAACCATGGACGCTGCTGAAGGAGGCTTCCATGCGGCAGACCGCTGGCGGAATGATATCTCCGGGACGGGCGGACTGACCAAGGAGGGTACAGGCACGCTTAAGCTGGCGGGGAGTAACACGTATTCCGGCGGTACAGAGGTGAAGGCAGGTATCCTGGAAGGAGACTCGGCGACAGCCTTCGGCAAAGGGAATGTGACGAATATCGGCGGTTCTGTAGTGGAGAACGTCTACGGTGCAATGGTAATCGGCGGCAGCTTCACCCAGGCCTCCGAAGGTACGCTTGTACTGGGCCTTACCGGAGCAGACGATGTCCTTGAGGTTAAGGGCGCGGTGAAGGCTGACGGGAAGCTGAAGGTAAACTTGATGAACAGCTACGTTCCAGGCAGCGGCCTGATTCCGCTCATTACGCATGGTGAGAGCCAGCGCAGCGGGCAGTTTACTTCTGTGCAGGTTGAAGGACTGCTGAGCAAATATACCGCTCAAGTCGTCTACCTGAGCAATCAGATTGCGCTTAGTATTACAGATACGACAAGCGGCGGGAACCCGAGTTCCGGTGGTGGAACTGGCGGCGGCAATCCGGGCGGAACGCCGGGGACTCCGGCTGGAAGTACCGGAACGGTACCAGGGAACACCGGCACAACTACAGGCAACGGCAGCAATGCCCCTGCCGAACCGGAGAAACAGCCTCAGGGCGGAACCAATCCGTTCCAATCCGGAGTTGTCAGCCGGGAGACTGTATATAAGACCGTTAGTGATGCTATTGCTGCAACGAAGGATAAGAGTATTCTCTTCAAGGACACTACAGACCATTGGGGCAGCCGTACCATCGCGGCAGCCGTGAAGCTGCAGATCATCGACGGCTATGCCGACGGCTCCTTCCGTCCGAATGCACCGGTCACAAGAGCCGAATTCACGGCGATGATCGCCCGCTCCTTCGGTCTGGGCACGACTCCGACTGCGTCAAAATTCCGTGATACTGCTTCAAATTGGGCGGCTGGATATATCAGCGCTTTGGCGGACAAAGGAATCGTAACCGGCTATGCCGACGGCAGCTTCAAACCGGGTGCGACTATCACCCGTGCCGAGATGGTAACGATTATTGGCCGTGTGCTGGATCTGGGTGTGCTTCAGACCGGTACACCGGCCAGCTTCAAGGATGTCAGCAGCAGTTACTGGGCGGCTGACGCTATCCGCCAGGCGGCTTCGGCTAATCTGGTGCAGGGCATATCCGCATCAGCGTTCGCTCCGCGGAATCCTGCTACACGTGCAGAAGCCGTGGCTGTGATTATCCGCGCGCTGGAGAGCGACAGCTCGATCCAGGCGTTGATAGAAGGGTTGTAGGTAGCTGTGTAAGAAGCATAATACACAAGCTGCCGCATCAGAGGGCCATCCGTTAAGGATGGTCCTCCTTGACGTTCATCAAGCTATGGCAGTGAACAGGAGCAAAGTGAAATTTGAATGTTTTGGAGAGGCATATGATAAAATACAGGGGATAGAGAGCAAAATCCTAAATGAAGCGGAAGCAGATAGATGGAGGATATATGTTAATTCAACTGATTGGCGTAGGCAAATTGAAGGAGAAGTATCTGAGTCTTGGCATCGCGGAATATGCCAAACGGCTAACGCCCTACCTCAAGTTTCAGATGATTGAGGTGGCGGATGAGAAGGCACCTGACCACCTCAGTGAGGCAGAGGTGGTTCAGGTGAAGGTGCGCGAGGGGGAGCGTATCCTCGCGCAGATCAAGAGCGAGGCGCATGTCATTGCGCTCGCGATTGACGGCAAGCTCTGGAGCTCGGAAGAGCTTGCCGCCGAGATCGACCGGCTCGGCACCTACGGGACGAGCCATGTCGTCTTCGTCATCGGAGGCAGCCACGGGCTCTCCGATGAGGTGATGCGCCGCGCCCAGCAGCGCATGAGCTTCGGCCGCATGACGCTGCCCCACCAGCTCATGCGGCTGGTGCTGGTGGAGCAGATTTACCGGGCGGTGAAGATCAATCGCGGGGAACCGTATCATAAGTAGCAGCAAGTTTTATGGTGGGTAACTGCCTAAAAGGCGTGGAAAAAGAATAGCATGGCGAGGGTTTACACTAAGTAACTTTCTCTGAAAAATCCTGCTACAGAGGCGATATGCTGTGATTTGAGGGCATAGAGCTGGACGGGACTTACTCCTATTTGGCATCAGATGACGATAGTGTACAATGGAATCGTTGTTTGATAGCCGTTTTTTGTCCTCTCTTTAGTCTAACTTTTGAGAGGGTAAAGTGTCCAACGTTATGCGGTTTGAAATACAAATGGCCGGTCGTATAATTTTTCCATTACAGGGAAAGATAAAACCGCAGGATTTTGATTCCTTTTATGAAGGAGAAGACTATGGTTGAAAAATACGACCCTCAAATGAAAAATCATCAAATGTCCACATGGCTTGATGAATTAAAACAGAAATTAAACCATATGGATGATGCCGAAATTGTTGAGCACAGAATGGGTCCCAGTGCCTCAGTCCATCTTTTATACATAAAAACGTTAATCGATCCAGAACGTTTAAACGAGACGATTATTCAGCCACTTCATCGTTCTGCCGGCAATTCGCTTTCTTCATGCATAACCAATGCCAAAGTTTCGGAAGTTCTATCGATCGAAGATGCTGAGCAAAAAATAATGCAAGGATTTATTCTTCTAAACGATTCAGTCAACGATCAGTGGTTAGGCGTCCAACTGGAAAACCCTCTTGGTCGGGCAGTTGAACCTTCCCAAACGGAAACGGTTATATATGGAGCGAAAGACAGCTTCAGTGAACAAATCGATAAAAACATTACAATGTTGCGCAGACGTTTGCCTATAACTACATTAAAAACGGAAAGCTTTACTATCGGTTCACTGAGTAAAACGAAAGTTGTGTTACTGTACATAGACGGATTAACTAATCCAGAATTTGTTTCCCTTGCAAGAAAGAAAATTGAAAGTGTGGATTTCGATCAATTTTTAGACTCCTCTCAGCTTGCAGCTTTTATTGAAGATCATAACCATACGGTCTTTCCGCAGTTTCTACAAACGGATCGGCCGGATGCCTGTGCCTACGCCTTAGGTGAGGGAAAGCTGACGCTATTGGTTTCCAATTCACCGTTTGCTTTAATTGCTCCCATTACTTTTTTCCATCTACTCCAATCTCCGGAAGACTACTTCCTTCGTTGGCCGGTAGCCAGTTTCTTACGTTTAATCCGGTACGGAAGTTTTATTGTTTCTTTGACGATGATTCCTTTTTATGTTGCGTTAACGACATTTCATTACCAAATGGTTCCGCTACCGCTTCTTTACGTATTATTGGAATCGAGAGGCAAATTGCCCTTTACTCCGTTTGCGGAAGGATTTTTCATGATCGTAACGCTGGAAATCATCAAAGAAGCAAGTTTGCGAATGCCGACCAAAACCAGTCAAACTTTAGGGGTTATCGGTGGTATCGTCATTGGACAAGCTGCTGTAGAAGCAGGCTTTGCAAGTAAAGTATTGATAGTGTTGATGGGTATATCCGCTATTGCTTTCTTTTTAGTTCCCAATTATCAAGTTACAAAATCCATGGTGCTGATGCAAATTCTTCTTCTTATCCTTGCATCGTTTCTTGGGTTGCCGGGAATCGTGATCGGGCTAATCGGGATTCTTGCACATCTCCATGCATTAACATCATTAGGTCAACCTTATTTAGCACCGATTGCTCCTTTTTATGGAAAGGATTGGAATGACCTCTTTATCCGCGGCCCTTTAATTTGGATGAAAACGCGTCCGAAATATCTAAAACCACTACGGAAATGGCGACAGGAGATGAAGAAGTGAAGAGTTTATCCTTATATAATCGAACTTCCACCCTTGGCGGTATCTATTTCCTTCTCTTAGTGAATCGCATGCAAATGCATTATTTTATTTTAATCATGCCGGTTTATTTGGTTCATTCGTATATGGTTTGGGGAATTGTCGTGATGGGGCTACTGTCCCAGCTTAATTTGATGATGATGTCCAAATGGTTTACTTCAAGTTATGCAGCGAAAGGCTATCAAGGATTTTTACAGCTTTTCGGGAAACGGCCGGTTCAAGTTTTCGCAATACTTGGATTTTTAATAATATTGTTAAAAATTTCAATCATCACACTGGGATACATTGAAATGCTTCATAATTTTATTTTTCCATCTATGGATACAAGGTGGCTGATCCTATTTATTCTTTTGATCAGCTTATATGTGGCTTCACATGGAATGGAGAATACATTGCGTTTTGTCGTCATCGCCTTTCTTTGCGGGGCTTGGATCTCAGTCCTGTTTATTCCTTTTTTCTTCCAACCGGATGCCAATTACCGCGATTTGTATCCTCTCATACCCACCGAATGGTCAGGACAATCATGGCAAGGTTTGTTGTTTATTTGGTCGGCATTTTCCGGTCCGGTATATTTGGTTTTTATGGTTCCATGGTTAAGCTCCAATAAAAAAATATCGAAATACCTGGTTATTGGAAATATGATGTCGATCATGGAATATGTATTATTGTTCGTTGCTTCGGTATTGTTTTACGGATCACACTACTTACGCAAGATCGATTTTCCGATAGGATATATGGGAAGCTACATTCAAACGAGCGGTTTAGAACGAATCGATTACATCCTTATCTCTTTCCATATGTTTAATTATGTGTTTGACATTTCAATTCTTCTGTTGTGTTTTTATGGAGCCGGAAGAATCTTTATGAGAAAAATGAAAGAACGCACAACTCGGATTGGTTTATTGTCGAGCTGGTTCGTCATTTTGATAAGCATCATCTTAATGGATCAATGGTTATGGCAAACGGTTCCGGGTCAAAAGATGTTACTGAACCTTCAAATCTGGACCGGCTCATGCATTTATTTACTTATTCCTGCGATCCTTTTCATTGCAGTTAGACGAAAGGAGAGTATGTAGGGATGGTACCATACAAGCACTATGGTTTATTGGCGGTTGTAAGCCTTATGTGGATGGCCGGCTGTTCTTCCCCATATGTCGAGAACAATAAGATCGAAGAGATTGCTCCGGTAGTTTTCTGGTCGGTTGACAAGGGGACGGAAGGAAAGTTGAGAATCAGCACTTTAGTACCACCGCTCATCCAAGAAAAAAAACGTCTGCTCTCCAAGGAAGTCGATCTGTTAAAGCAGGGAGACCAGAAGTTTAATTTAATTTATTATCGGGAATTAAAGCAGGGGCAGCTGCGAATGTTATTAATTAATGAGGAGCTGGCAAAAAAAGGAGGCATTGAAAAGCTGATCAATACCATACTGGTTGATCCCGATATTTCAATGCGTGTCTATTTGTTGATTGTCAGAGGCGATTTTGATGAATACATAAAAAATCAATTGACGGTGCAAGACAACCAGGATTATTTCCTTTATCGGATGTTAAAGCATTACGAGGAGCATAATCAAGGTGAAATGAGCATCGTCAATATTCATAAATTCATGAAGAAGGTATATTCTCCTTTTAAAGATCCGGTCCTGCCGGTTTTTCATTCGGATAAGGACAATTTCAATTACGTAGGAACAGGCATCTTCCAAAATGATAAAGAAGTAATGGTCATTCAAGACGTGGACGATAATATTTTTCAACTTCTGGATAACAATCATTTCCTAAAAGTCTTGGCCATTCCAAAGTTATCTATCAGTTTAGGACGTATTCGATCCAATGTTCGCATGAAACTATCGAGCGACTATTCATCCTTGTCCTTACATGTGGGATTGAAAGGAAGAATTGAGGAATACCAGGGAGAATTGAATATTCAAAGTGAGGAACAATTGGAACAATTAATTCATGAAATTGAGGTCTACCTTGAGGAACAAACGTCAGATTTATTAAAACGAATGCAACGTTGGAAAGTGGATCCCTTAGAGGTCGGAACCCATTCGCTTAAGCCGTTTTCTAAAGAAATAACGGATGAGCAATGGTTGAAACATTGGGAAAATATGAAAATTAATGTTGACTACGACATCAAAGTACATCCTTTGATTAATGGAGTGGTTGATGTGTTTCAAAACAAGTAAATCGTTACGAGCCGCTTAAGAGCGCATGATAAGATGGGCATGCCAGTATATCGACGCTAATCGGTGAGGGATATCAAATCATTACACTGTAAAACAGATGAACGATCAGGATCCCAGATACCCTATCGGGGAACGAAAAAAGACAATACACGACTCGCCATTCGAGTTTTGAGCTGTCTTTCTTTTTGTTATTCAAAAAATAATTTCCGGGAAACGCATGTACTACTTCTTTTCGGCAGTACATCCCGTAATCCGATTACTATTGGAAGAAGGTAATCATAGTTAGCCCGCGTCACATCCTCCATGCGCTGGGTCACAGCATCATACTGCTCCAACGGGATAAACTCAAGGATAGCTATGGTGATGCAGCTCCATGTTACGGAGAACGTATCACAAGTAACTACAAATTTTTTTGATTTATGGGTCACAAGGAGGAAAAAATGACTGAATTATTAGCTCCAGCAGGAAGTATGGAAGCTTTAAAAGCTGCAATATCTAATGGTTGTGATGCAATATACTTAGGAATGCAAAAATTTGGTGCACGTGCATACTCCTCTAATTTTGATTTAGAAACGTTAAAAGAGGCTGTTACGTATGCGCACCTGAGGAATGTTAAAATCTATGTTGCCATGAATACCATCGTTTTTGAAAACGAAGTTGATGAGATGAAAGAACAGATAAACGAATTAAATAAAATCGGTGTGGATGGCATTATCGTCCAGGACCTGACTGCTTTCGATTATATCGTTAAAAACTTTGTTGATATGGAAGCACATTGTTCCACTCAAATGGGAATCGACGATGTAGACGGAACTTTATTATTTAAAGAACTTGGTGCGAAAAGAGTTGTTCTGTCCCGTGAGGTCAAGATTGAAAAAGTAAAAGAGATCAAAAGAATAGCTGAAATCCCTTTAGAAATTTTTGTTCACGGTGCTTTATGTGTATCTTATTCGGGAAATTGTCTAATGTCAGGATTGCTCGGCAATCGATGCGCAAATCGCGGAAGATGTGTGGGTTCATGCCGTAAGGAGTATGAACTAATCGATAAGACAACAGATACATCTTTAGGGAAAAGCTATATTCTATCTACTAAGGACTTAAACACCATCGATTATATCCATGATTTAAAAGAAATCGATTCTTTAAAAATAGAAGGCCGAATGAAGGCGCCTACGTATGTGGCTAATGTGGTATCCAAATATCGCAAGGCCTTAGATCATAAAATAACCGAAGAAGACAAGGAAAATCTGAAAAAAACATTCAATAGAACATTTACTAAAGGGTATTTGTTTCACGAAGACAGGAGAAATATTACAAACATCTTAAAACCGAATAACTTTGGTTATGAAATTGGAACAATCAGCGGGATTGTTAAAGACATGTATGAAATAACACTTACACGTCCTTTAAATCAGAACGATACCATTCGAATCAGTCACAACAATGAAGATGTTAATCTAACGGTTGCCAAACTGTACGATAAAGAGGGCGAATTAATCAACAAAGCAGAGGATGTCTGCTATATCAAAATCAAAGAAAAGATGTCTAAGGGAGATTTAGTATATAAAACGAAGGATTATTTCTATAATAAAGAATTAGAAGCATCACTGGATAAAGAATTTAAGCGGTTTAACCTCGATATTAGCGTACAAGCATGTCCAGATTCAAAGCTTGTCATAGATGCGAAGGGCCTAGGCTTTCATTATTCCTATGAAAGCGAGGAAATACTGGGCGAAGCCATTAATAATCCAACAACAAAAGACCAGGTCATCAAGCAATTTTCAAGATTAAATGATACGATATTCGAACTTAATCATGTCGAGTATGAGGAATGCAATGCATTTATTCCAGCTAAGCTGTTGAATGCAGCAAGAAGAGATATTGTACTGGGCCTATATGACTTAAAGCTTAACAGCCAGCAGAAAAGAACCAGGGCTTTGGAAGCAAAAGAAAAAATAAGCTTTGCTCCTGTAAAGCCATACCTTACGGCCTCTGTAACGACTAAGGAACAGTACGAGGCTTGCGTGAGCTGTGGAATTAAGGAAATCTATTACGAAAATGTGGTTAGAAGAAATCAGAATGATTATAAGGAACAAGAAGGACAGCTACTAATTGGAGGATATGGGGGGATTAATCACTATAGAGAAACAAACCCGTTTGTTACGGACTATTCTCTAAATGTTATTAATGCCACTAGTTGCTATGAATTATATAAATTAGGTGCAAAACGAGTCACTTTATCTTATGAATTGAATAAGGGCCAAATTGAAGAATTAATGAATGCCTATGTTGAAGAAAATGACGGCTATCCTGCGCTGGAAATGATTGTATATGGCAGGGCCCCTTTGATGTTTACAAAATATTGTCCGATGAAAAAAATGAATCAATGCAAAATTTGCAGAACGAAGAGCTATGAGTTAAAAGATGAGCACGGAACGTTCCCTATCATTTCCCATAATGATTGTACAACGACTCTCCTTAATGGGAAGACGCTTAATCTGTTGGATGAGCTACCGAACATCAAAGGAATCGAGGCGCTCAGATTAAACTTCACAGTTGAATCACAAGAGCAGGTTGTGGAAGTCATTCATATGGCGTCAGGTAAGTTAAATGGCTCAATGAATAATGCTGTCTTTAATCAGGAAACAGACACAAGAGGACATTTTAATAAAGAGATTGTGTAGGCAGCCAAAGGGATGGTTCTGGCGATAGGATGGCGGGAGCGAATCCAACAGCGGCAGCGGTCAGATTATGGCGTACATAAATGCCCGGACGGCAGACTCTGCGATTGGGGTATTCCGCGTATTGCTGACCAGTATATCGCTGTCTTTCTTGCTAATCGTTCAGCTTAACATAAAAGAACAAGAAAGAGCCGCCCAGTACTGGGCGGCTCTAAAACTTGCCGCTTCAACTTTTTATTCTTTTAGTTTAATCTTTTTTCATTTAAATTTGTATAACAGAGTTGACTTCATGTATGGTTTGGTATACATTATGTTTAGTATACTTTACTAAAGGCGGTGTCATACATGACTTATCAAGAAAAGAAGAGCATCGTATCGCTAATCAGTACCATACTCATTTTTACAGTGTATTTGCTGTACAGATACCCGCAGTATCCCAATGAAGTGTTGGATTCAAAAGTAACCTTCCATTACTGGGGTTCCTTCATTCTTGTATTGACCTTGGTTTCCATCGCGGCACATATCGTGATCAGCATTGTTTTTAACATCATCTTCCGTATGACTACGGGTGAGAAGGAACCTACATTCGCGGACGAACTGGATAAGCGCATCGACTTGTTAGCCTTCCGAAATTCATTTGCTATGTTTGTCAGTGGCTTCCTTCTGGCTATGGGCTCATTGGTTATAGACCAGCCTTTGAAGGTGATGTTCATTGTCCTAATCGTCGCTGGATTTCTTTCAGACGTAACAGGTTCAATATCGAGACTGTATTACTACAGGAGAGGAGTCTAAGATGGGTAAAGTTCCTGTTGGCAATTACATCAGAAAATTACGATTCAATCTTAATGAAATGACCCAGCAGCAGCTGGCCGACAAGGTAGGTGTAACCAGACAAACGATCGTAGCTCTTGAAAAAGGAAATTATTCTCCTTCACTGGAGTTGGCCTTTCGTATTGCTCACGCCTTTAACTTGCCGCTTGAAGAGGTATTCTTTTACGGGGAAAACTCATAGGAGCCATGGGGGAAATAGATAGGGGGTAAAGGATGAGAGCAATGGTATATGCCAAATACGGATCGCCTGATGTGCTTCATCTGAAGGAGCTAGAGAAACCTACACCGAAGGATAATGAAGTCCTTGTTAGAATATATGCGGCAACGGTAACAGCGGGGGACTGGCGTATGCGAAAGGCCGACCCATTCCTTGCAAGATTATACAATGGTCTCTTAAGGCCCAAAAAGGTAACGATATTGGGGTTTGAGTTAGCCGGGGAAATTGAAGCCGCAGGCAAAGATGTAACACGATTTAAGATCGGTGATCAAATATTTGCGTCTTGTGGTCTGGGCTTCGGTGCATATGCCGAGTACAAATGTCTGCCTGAAGATGGATTGGTGGTCATGAAACCGGTCAATGTGAGCTATGAGGAGGCTGCCGCTGTTCCCATCGGGGGGATAACCGCGTTGAACTTTCTAAGGAAGGGGAATATCGCGAGCGGAAATAAGGTTCTTATTTATGGAGCCTCTGGAAGTGTGGGGACTTATGCGGTGCAGCTTGCCAAATATTACGGGGCAGATGTAACAGGGGTATGCAGTACTGCTAATCTTGAAATGGTAAGATCTATAGGAGCCGACCGGGTCATAGATTATACGAAACAGGATTTCATGGCGCTTGAAGAAAGCTATGATTTAATCTTTGATGCCGTTGGGAAAACGGTATCGAACATCAAAAAATCAACATTCAAAAAAGCACTGCATACGAACGGGAAATATGTGAGTGTCCATATGTCACAAAAGCCTCGAGTTGAAGATCTCATCTTCCTGCAAGAGCAACTTGAAGCCGGTAACATTAAGCCAGTTATCGATAGATCCTATTCGCTGGAACAAATTCCTGATGCCCATCGTTATGTCGAACAAAAACATAAGAAGGGGAATGTCGTTATTACTGTAAGTGAAACTTGCCGTTAGTGACAGCGCGGTGACGCTTATCATAAGTAGGGGCAAGATTCTGTTGCGCAGCATACTGTTTCGAGGGGCAGCAATGAATAAAACAGACCGTTTATCGGGATATTCAGGCGATTAAGCGGTTTAGAGATAGATATTGAGGAAAAGCTTATCTACAGAGATATTGAAGAAACAGCCGTCCCGTCGGGACGGCTGTTTAACTTGCCTCTTCAGCTTTCAGGGGGGACCGTGTTTTGATTAGTCAAAGGGATAATGGGTGGTCAAAGCATTTGCCTTTTGAGGGTCATTTACCAATGCCAGTTTGTATTCCAGCATCCAGTTAAGTTTTTCAATGATCTGATCGTATTCCTCCTTCTTCCGTTCGATTTCATAGAGTTTTAGCCGAATCCACTCAATGCCTTTCAGATAGTCCGGCGAATGTGTATCCTGTTCTTGAAAGTAATCGCTCAGTTCAGCCAATGAACATTCTACACTTTGAAACTTCTTAATGAGCTTCAGACGTTCGATTGCTTTCTCATTGTAGTTACGATAGTTGTTTTCAGCTCTTTGAAAATGCTGGCTATCCAATAAACCTTCTTTTTCATAATAACGAATGGTGTAGACGGATAACCCTGACTTTTCAGATAGATCCTTTATTCGCATGGAACCTCTCCTCAATAAGACTTGACCTATAGTCAACTCTAAAGTTTATGCTTTAATTGTTCAAGTGTCAGAAATTAAGGAGGGATAAGATGAAGATTATCGTGACAGGTTCTTTGGGACATATTGGTAAACCGCTCACTGAGAAGCTAGTTGAGAACGGCCACTCTGTTACCGTTATAAGCAGTAAACATGAGAGGCAGAAGGAGATTGAAGCACTTGGGGCAAAGGCGGCCATTGGGTCAGTTTCGGACGATGTCTTTCTTCGCGAGACCTTCACGGGAGCAGACATCGTCTACCTGATGGAACCTCCCGCTAATGTGACTGATGTAAATTATGATATCTACAGTGAAGTGAATGAAATAGTAGCTGCTTATAAAAAAGCGGTTGAGCAATCAGGGGTAAGAAAAGTCGTGCATCTGAGCAGTATCGGAGCTCACACGGACAAAGGTACGGGTTTTTTAATAATTCACAACATTGCCGAGAGTATTTTGAAACAACTACCTAATGATGTGGCAATCAAATTTATGCGGCCAGCTGGCTTTTACAGTAATTTATTGGCTAATATTGATGTAATAAAATCAACAAGCGAAGGGTTTTTAGGTGGATTATTGTCTTTGCAGCATTATGGGATCGGAGGTTTACTGACTGGCAAAAGAGGAGTGATTCTGGCCAACTATGGTGGTGAAATCAAATACCTGTTGGTCTCGGCTAATGATATTGCTGCTGTCATTGCTGAGGAAATGGCTAAACCCTTTGAAGGCAGAACCTTTCGCTACATAGCAAGTGAGGAGCTTACCTGTAATGAGATTGCTAAAATATTAGGTGAAGCTATTGGTAAACCCTATTTGAAGCATGGGAAAATATCCGATAAAATGCTCGTCAATACCATGCTGAAAAGTGGGATGAACGAGCAAATGGCAAAAGGGTTTATGGAGATGGGAGTGGCGGCCCGGACAGGTTACGTGTATGAAGATTATTACAAGAACCGCCCAACTTTAGGAACAACAAAATTGAAAGAATACGCAGCAGAATTTGCGGCGAAATATAATCAAACGTAATAAATTAGAGAATCCTCAAATGAACGAAACACATACGGATATTAAATGCAGAGTGTTTTTAATTTCAGGAGGATCGTCTGGAGTAGGTAAAGCAATCGCACCCGGACCAGCCAGACTTGGGGCCAAGGTCGTGATTATCAGCAGAGGTGCGGAGAGTGGAAAAGCTGCATTAAAGGATATTTCGGAAGCTACAGGCAACAGCAGGGGGAGATTGGGGGGCGGCGGACCTTTCCCTATAGTCATTGATCTGGGAAGTTAATGATGTGATCAAACGGAAATATGATCAATTGCATGTGGGGTGTCTGATTTTCCACATCAGGCACCCTGCAGTGTTCACGTAGGATTTACGCCGCCTATTATCTAGTATTTACTATGTCTTCTTTCGTGAGTTCTTGGTATAGGGTAATTTTCTCTTCGGCGAGAGAAATCATGTAATCAATTTCTTGCCGCCTGGATTCCAGTCCCATCAGATGCTTCTCAAGGATTTCAATCCGCTTTTTTAAGGTAGGATTATAATTAGAAGGATTCTCCCCTTGTTGAATTTTATCCATTACACAGCCCTCACGAGTAAATTCCGTAATCTCCTCAAGTGATAAGCCCACTTTTTTAAGTTTATTTAGACATTGAATGTAGGAAACCTCACTTTCTTTGTAGACACGTGCCCCTCCATTACTACGCTTGGGTTCATGTAGCACCCCGATTTTTTCATAATAACGAATCGTATAAGGAGTTAATCCCGTTTGTTCTGACACTTGACTTATCGTAAGCATCCGATTTCTGTCCCTCCTTTTGTATGCTGGTATTGAAAGATATTATACAGCTTTCAGTTCACTCAAAGCCAATGTGTACAATTGCCCCTAACCCCTCCTGAAAACCACTTGACTTCCAGTTGACTCTAACTTGTAAGTTAACTTTACTAATTGTTAAAGGGGTGCAACAATGAACAACGAATATTTCACGATTCAACAAGCAGCAGAAGGGATCTGGGGGGCTATTTCGGTTCCATGCAGCGGTTCTCTGGGGAATGCAGCAATTATTGATCTTGGGGATTTAACCGTTGTAGTGGATACAACCAACCTGCCGCATTCTGGTGCTTTGTTACGCCATACTGCTGAACAATTAACAAACAGACCGGTTAAATATGTAGTGAATACACATTTTCATGGAGATCATGTCAACGGCAATCAGGAATTTATGAATAGCGAATTGATATCTACCGTTTGGACAAGAGATTTGCTATCTGATATGGGTGAAGTGAATATTGATCTCATGCAACAAAACATTCTAAAGTTAATAACCAGCCTAAATCATTTACGTTCAAAGCAAAGAGATCCCCACATGCTAACTGAAATCGACTATGATCTTTCCGTACAGCGAGCCCTTTATGATACCATTCCTTCCCTTTGCAGGGTGATCCCCACGATCACTTTTGACGATAAACTCGTTATTCAGGGAACAAAGCGAACTATCGAAGTTTTATCTTACGGAGGCGGTCATTCTTTAAGTGATGCTGTTGTGTACGTTCCAGAAGAGCAAACTTTGATCGCTGGTGACTTAATATCGACTAAGACCATTCCGGTGTTGCCATACGGTAATCCATACGCTTGGATACGCATCCTTAAACGCATTCAAAAAGACCTCAAGGTCAATATTGTCGTTCCGGGGCATGGAGATGTATCTAATTCAGATCGAATCACGGATGTCATACGCTTTTTGGAGAAAACGCTCACTTATGTTTCTGGAGCTGTAAAAAGCGGGAAATCAGAGTCTTACTGGCTGGAACAAGGGGTATTAAAAGGCTATGAGGATTGGCATCTGCCCCAGTATTTCAGATGGAACTTTCGCTGGCTCTTTAACAGTATGCTTGTTCAAAACAACAGATGAGACAACAAGCAACACTGTTTGCAACATAAATATAGAAAATAGGAATAAGTATGGAGTATGTGAAGCGCTTCTGGAGCGTGAATGAGAATGGCGAAGCAGATTGAAATAGAGAGTAGGGTGCACCGTGACAGTCGGTCAGATCGCAGAACTTATCATATAGAAGCCTGCCCGGTTGGGACGGGCTTCTTGTTCTACATCTATATAACATGAAGACGATCTTCTTAGCCCTGAATCAATGTGACCTTAAATACACTTCCCGATTCGGAGCTGGTCTCCAGCTCAACGGTCCCTTGGGGAAATGTAAGCAGATGCCGGACGATTGACAGACCTAGACCGGCTCCGCCGCTCCTGCGCGCTGACTGCTGAGCGATACGAATGGTCTGGTGGCTGCCTTTTACAATATTTTGTACGATATCGACGAGTCGTGCATAATCCGCTCCGCATACGTCAACCCGGATTTCATGCAACGCCTGTCCCCCGAGGATATACTGGATGAATTAAGGAAGCTGTAAACAGCCCATCCTGCAGAGGGATTGGATTGGGGAAGCCCGAATAATTTCAGAACGCTACTGACATAACGCTGTCAGTAGCGTTGTTTTATTATAGGGTATGTAAACATAAAGGAGTATAGGAAGGGTGGTATTTTGTGAATTTTGCTTCTGTACGCATCATTACTGACGATGTGAATCGTCTCGCCGAGTTCTATGAAAAAGTCCTGGGTGTTTCGGCGGTGTACCCCGCGCCTGTTTTTGCCGAACTCGTTATGCCAGCATGTACCCTGGCAATCGGTCACTCCCAAACGGCGCAGCTATTTGGTGCTGGTTCCGTAGTGGCAGCGAGTAATCACACTGTCATCATCGAGTTCCGCGTCAACGATGTCGAAGCCGAGTACGCACGCTTGAAGCCAATTGTCTATGATTGGGTAAAAGAACCGACGACGATGCCGTGGGGGAACCGTTCTATGCTGTTCCGTGATCCCGACGGCAACCTTGTAAACCTCTTCGAGCCGGTGACTGAGGAAGCGATTAGACGGTTCAGTAGCAGGCATTGATACCAGATCATTCAGAGCTGGATTCTACATCCATTCGCGTCTTTTTGTTATCACAGATTCTCAGATTTCCCTATGCGTTTGAGGATACTGGTCCTTGGCATTTCCCGTAACATAGAAGTAGCTTCTGCTATTCCCGCTGATTTCGCTTCGCGCATATGAGCATGAAAGGCTTCTACGCTTTCCCACTCCTGAGTTGAGTAAAAAGTTCCGGGTGCATTGCTGTCTTCGAAAATTTCATAGCTAATGAGACCCGGTTTATTTGAAGTTTCAATGGTAGTCGTGAAGGTCTGCTTTGTAAACTCCTCTTCGCCAGCTTTTGCATGGATTTCAATGAATATCGTTACACTTTCGGGATATGGGTTTATTGTATTCATCGCATAGTCACTCCTAACAATTATGTGTTATTGAACTTGGTTAACAGTTTTTTCATTGCTTGAGTCGTTTGTTCTATTAGCTCCCGATCCTCGTTATCAAGAGTTTTTAAAATTTCAGAGGAGGAATTAATTAGCGTTTCAGCTGTTTTGTTAATAAGCCTTTGCCCAGCATCTGTAAGGCGAATCAAAGACACTCTTCTGTCATTGCTGCTGTTTACCCGCTCAACATAGTCAAGCTTTACAAGCTTATCGATTAAAACGGTTATGTTTGGTTTTGTAACATGCAGAATTTTACTTAAATCACTCATGGAGCGTTCTTTTCCGTCCGCCAACTCATGCAGAATGCCAAAATGTGTTCGAACCAAACCTGTTGTATTTAGCTGCTCGTCAACGAATTTTATGATTTTACTGTTGAGTTCATGAAGAACGTTTGAGAACTCCTTAATCATCAACAGCATCGGCTCGTTCTGTATTTTGTATCCCTCCTTTCAATTTCTTTCGGATGGTGTGCGCAATATAGTTAAATGATTAATAGTTAAACGTTTAACTATCATCAGAGTAATACTATCTTTTACAAATGTCAAGATTGTTCGATATGAAAATCGCCGTCTTTCGTGCTTCAAGGTTTAAGCTTGGTGGTCTTACGGACATTCACGGTCTTACGGACATTCACGTATCGGGGTACCTTATCACAAGTAGTGGTAAAGCGAATATAACAGGAGCACCTTTCTTTGTCATTGATAGAAAATTCGCGATATCCGGGGCACAATCAACAGAGGTAAGGCAGACCGTGAACAGTCAGGCAGTTCAAGCGAAATAGGCAGAAGAATAACTCAACGAAAGCAAGCTCCAAATCATCAAATATGGAGACGGATAACTTTCCCTTAATCGTCATTGCTTTTCTCGCTTGCTCGATTAGTTGTTCTTTCATTTCTTTCATCGTATGCCGGTAGTCATGCTCATGATCGTGGTAAACTCCATTCAGCGCTTTCTCATGAATAAACACTTGTCCATTCAAATACAATTGCATTTCATCTATTTCGGCTTTGAGGCGATGCCATATGTTTGAACAGTATAGTCACAGAATTCCCCTCCTCTGCCGAGTGGGGCAATCAGCTCATTACGATTTGGATGCGCCTGTGGTATCATGAACATGCCTATCATCCCGTTACATTTGAGGGGGAAGAAGTTGCTTGTGAACATGGACAATTACCATAAATATGAGGATGTATCTGTATTAGATGATGCCAAGTCAGCGCTAAATGGTGAAGCAGCCCGGTTGGCAAGTTTGATTTACACGTATACTTCGCAGGATGGGACCTATGCTTCACCGATCCATGGTCTGTATGTGAACCGATATTCGCAAGTAGAAGCGGCGGATGATGTTCACACCATATTCTCGCCGGCAATCTGCATTGCTGCGCAAGGGAAAAAGCGAATTACCGTAGGCAAGGATGCTTATGAGTATAGTGCTTCGCGAATGTATATTGCCCCCGTTGCCTTGCCTGTTGCGATGAAAATCATGCAGGCCAGCCCCCAAGTACCGTTCTTGGGGATAGGTTTATATCTCGATCCGCAAAGGATTGCTTCGTTGCTGCCGATGGTATTTCCGAATGGTTTGCCGGAGGTTCGCAATCGCAGTGCGTGCTACGTCATCGAAGCTGATTTGGCCATGATGAACGCCGCTGCAAGATTGATGGCATGCCTGTCCTCTCCCGATGATGCTCAAATGCTGGCTCCATTGGTGAAAGACGAGATTTATATCCGCCTCCTCCGTAGCCCAATCGGTGTTTATGTTGCTGAGACTGTTCTGGCGGAATCGGGCATGCAGCAGGTTGCAAAAGCGATTGATTGGCTCCAAAATAACTTTTCCCAGCCGTGGAAAGTAGCGGATTTGGCGGAGTTGGTCCATATGAGCGAATCGTCGTTTCGCGAGTATTTCAGATCGGCTACTGCGATGAGCCCTCTGCAATATCAAAAGGTGCTGCGTCTGCAAGAGGCGAGGCGTCTAATGTTATCCAGCTCCATTGACGCAACTACGGCGAGCCGGCTTGTGGGCTATTTGAGCGATTCCCAATTTAGCCGCGATTACAGCCGATTTTTTGGGTGCCCTCCAACTAGAGATATCACAAGGTGGCGTCAGGACCAGCAACAGTTGAAGTGAAACGCACACGTAAACGGCTTTTCAAATTTCCGCGGGCATAGAGCCTAGCGGATTTTCCCTTTTTAGGCAGCGGAATCTGTTGAATCAGGCAAAAACTCCGACGGAAAAGGCAAAGACCGCAGTGGTCAATCCCCTATACTAAGAGTAAACATCCTACCGATAGGAAAGGGGCTTTCTGAATATGCGTGTATTGGTTACAGGGGCGACAGGCTTCATCGGAGGGGCGGTCGTTCGCGAACTGCTGGATGCCGGTCATCAAGTGGTTGGTCTTGCCCGTTCTGAAAAAGCCGGCAAACGGCTTACGGCATTGGGTGCCCAGGTTCAAATCGGTTCGATTGAGGATTTAGCAGGCTTGCGCAAAGTGGCTGCTGCAGTAGACGGGGTCATTCATTTGGCCTTCTTCCACAAGTTCTCGCATGCGGGCCTTCCAACTCGGCTTAGGGTTTTATTAGGCGGGAATCCTCGTCATGTGGTGATGCGATTTATGAAGGCTGCAATTGAGACCGACAGGCGAGTCATCGAGACACTTGGCACCCCCTTACCCGGCGGTGACCGGGCGCTTGTCATCGCGATGCCTACGATGACGCTTACTCCCGGCCGTCTCGGAACGGAGGACAGCGCTGGGGATCCTCAATCCCCAGGTGGATTACGCATCATTTCTGAACATACCACCCTAGACTTGGCGAATCGGGGGATACGTTCCTCGATTGTACGCCTCCCACCGATCGTACATGGTGAAGGCGATAAGACGGGCTTGTTCCCAAATCTGGTGAACATCGCTCGCAAGAAGGGTTTCTCCGCCTATACAGGCTCCGGAACCAACCGTTGGCCATCCGTGCATCTACTGGATGCGGCGCGCCTTTTTAGACTCGCCTTAGAACAAGCTCCGGCAGGGTCCCGGTTTCATGCGGTGAGCGAAGAGGGCATTCCGTTTCAAGAGATCGCCACGGCTCTGGGCCTCCATCTGAACCTGCCGGTCCAAGGCATTGGGGTTGAAGAAGCAGGTAAACATTTCGGATGGCTTGCACCCTTCACGAAAACGGATAATCCGGTGTCCAGTGCGTTGACGCAGGAGCGTTTGGGATGGAATCCAGTACATCCTACCCTTTTAGATGAAATTCGGAAGGGGTATTATTTCTAACTGTAAACCGAAAATGGATGTTTCGTGGAAGGGGTATGGGAGAACAAGGAGCGCATGCTGGAAAAGTACGGCAGGAAACTTGACCACGGCAAGCGTTGAATTTGTGCGTTCCTTTCGACTCCTAGCTGGTTCCTCAATCGAGAAGATCGGTATTGACCCTATAGCCACTATAGGGTTTAAAGGGACAACAGCTTCACGGTGCATCAACGGAGGAGGATAATGCATATGGGAAATAAGATGATCCGGGCACTCGTTCTCATTCTCGCATTTTCGATTGCCGCATACGCAATTGTTCAGTATGGCGTGCTTAAAGCTAGTGATGCAGGACTTGTCTCTTTCAAATTGCAAAAGCCGAATTTTGAACTCAAACCATGGATATATGTACTATACATCCATATTTTTACCGCGATATTTGCCTTGATCATAGGACCCTTTCAACTATTTATGAAGCCAACGAATGATAGGAAACGTTGGCATCGCCTATTGGGGTATGGATATGTTCTTTCGATTACAGTTAGTGGGATCGTGAGTGTGTATTTATCCCTTTTTGCCACAGGAGGTTGGATTGCCGGGCTTGGGTTCATGTCGCTCGATGTATTGTGGGTTGCGACGACGCTTACTGCAACGAGAAAAATTATGGCCAAAGACATCCAAGCTCATAAAGCATGGATGCTTCGCAGTTATGCGCTTACTTTTGCAGCTGTCACGCTTCGAATCTGGTTAGCACCGCTGACTCTTCTGTTTGGCGATTTCGAGGCGGGGTTTCGGGTTGTCGCTTGGGTTTGTTGGATTCCTAATCTGCTCGTCATAGAAGCCGTGATTTTCAGAATGAGGTTGCGGCAGCGGCAATGATTCACAACTGCCATGCCATGCCAAAAACGATCCGTAAAACCGCGCATCTATGGCGCGGTTTTATTTTGCGTACGGTGGAATGTTGTTCGTGCCGCGCCCCCAATGACGCAGGTTTTACGATGAAAAGTGAGTACGGAAGGAAGGAAAATCGTCTCGACTAGACGAAAAGAAAGGGAGAGGAGTGCTCAGACGGAGGATACCCAGCACCGTTGAGATTCAATTCATTCTCCCGTGGTCCGTCATTTGACCGACCAGTAAATTGACAAGCAGAAAATGACCGAGATGATTGACGGCAAAGGTCTCCTCATACCCGTCTTTGATAGATACACCTTATCGACAAACTGGACGCCGATTTAAGGAATGCCTATGTTGAAGAAAATGATGGCTATCCTTCACAGGAGATGATTGTATATGGCAGGGCCCCTTTGATGTTTACAAAATATTGTCCGATGAAAAAAATGAATCAATGCAGAATTTGCAAAACGAAGAGCTATGAGTTAAAAGATGAGCACGGAACGTTCCCTGTCATTTCCCATAATGATTGTACAACGACTCTTTATAGTCGTGGAATTCATTAAATGTTCTAAAATCAATCCTAAGGATGAACTTCAGATGCAAATATTATTAGTTGAAGATGATAAGACGATCGCGTCAATTCAGCTATGGGTTCACCCTGCCCTGGATGAGCATTCTGTCTGTCATTGTGTGTGTATTTGTCATTGTCAGCTCTGCGGTTGTTTATTCCGGAGCTAAAGTAAAAAAGGAGAATATTATTGATGCATTAAAGCAAGAGAATATATGATTCACTTACTTCACACAGAGGAGGAGACGTTACCCGACGTCACACACAATCATGCGAGTCAATCGATTGCTCTCCATGCTGCTGATCATCTCCGGTAAAGGTACGGTAACGGGCAAGGAGCTTGCCGAGCATTTCGAGGTATCCTTGCGGACGATCTACCGGGATAACGAAAAAATAGGAGAAGCCGGCATACCGGTTGCATCGTCCAGCGGCAAGGGCGGAGGATACTATATTATGGACAGCTATAAGGATTTCTTGGCGGATTATGGATTATCGGATGTAATTAAGAACAGCAATGCTATTATACTGGGTGCCAGCGCCGGTGCGCTAAACATGTCTGCTCAATGGTTAAGCTTGAATGACACGGACCATGAAGTTGAAACAGGTACTATTTATGAGGGTATGGGCTTTGATCAATTTGCCTATGAATCTCATTCTAAACGGGGCTACGCCACGTTTGTTCAAGGCTACCTGTTCCCCTTATCTGAAGAGATTGATGTCTATGCGGCAGAACAAGAGAGCGCCATACGGGTAAAGGACGGCAAAATCGAAACAATGGGTCCTATATATTTAATTTCCCGCTCCAAGATTCAGAAGTTGGTTGAGACGCTCTAACATTGTCGGTTATTAAATGATATAGACTACTTAATTTACCGTCTTATTGACAAAATCAATCTCATTTCTGATCCCTTTATGGGCATCATTCCACAGGCCCTTTGTCAGGCGAATGCGCAGCAGGCATGTGTTAGGGTCTTCGTCGTTATTGGCGTCGTTATACCAATCAGCGAATATTGTGCGAAGCTTTGTCATCATTTCGGCGTTTTTCTCGTCACACACCCACCCCAGGTTTTCACCGATCCCATCGGCCGTAAAGTTTTCGACGATGATACAAATGGAGACTTCGGGGTTTTGGGCGATCTGCTGCATCTTACCTGAGGTGGCGTAAGTAACGGTATAAAATGCGCCGTCCTCATAATAGGCGTCCACAATGCGGGCGGCAGGACGGCTTTTCCCATGGGTCCCCGGTTCCAGTGCGATCGTGGACAGAGAGATTAGGCCGTCCTTGTTACCCACTTGTTCTTCCAGCAGCTTCATGGCTTCATCGTACTTGCTCAATATATTACCTCCTAAAGTATTATAAGGCATACATTATTAAGCTTATCATTGTGATGTCTAAGAGCATGTGAAGAATAATACGATACAAATATTAAATCGTGGAATATCATGAAGAGAGTCCTCGGAATATTCCTTGACGGGAATATTCCAATCGGTCTATACTCTAGTCAGTGGTACAATATGAGAAATGGAGGAATCGAAATGGCAGTGGAATCGCAAGGCATGGAGTTAGTCATAACACGTGTATTCAATTATCCGCGTGAACTCGTATTCAAAGCTTGGTCCGAGGCCGAGCATCTGAAGCGATGGTGGGGGCCGAAAGGGTTTGAAATACATGTCGCACAATTAGATTTCCGTCCGGGCGGTTTGTTCCATTACAATATGCAATCTCCTGATGGTGTACAAATGTGGGGTAAATTTGTATACCAGGAAATCCAGGCATTCGAAAAGATTGTCTGGCTCAATAGCTTTTCAGATGAATTAGGCAATATTGTCCGGGCTCCGTTTAGTGATTTGATCCCGCTAGAAATACGCAATACGGTAACATTTAGTGAGAATGACGGTATTACAACAATGACTTTATGCAGCGGACCGGCCAATGCAACTGAGGAAGAGAGAAGATTTTTTGAAGGCATGTTTGAATCCATGCAAGAGGGATTCGGAGGAACCTTCGATCAGCTCGAAGAATATTTGGCAGACCGTTCCTAACCAAGATTCCGGAACAAGATTCGTGAGGTATGTAAACATAAAGGAGTATAGGAAGGTTGGTATTTGGTGAAGGGGACTAATCACCAATTTCAATAATGTTTCCCTCTGGGTCTGCAATGAAGAAGTTCAGCTGACCCCATGGTTTGGTAGATAATTCTTCAAGAATTCTCACATTTAGCGCTTTCAGCCGCTCATATTCCTGATCCACCTCAGCAGTGGAAAAACGCATGTACATTTCCATGGTCAGGTTGATGCCGCTCGGTGGAACATAGGTTTCGCCTATGGACTCGGCAAAATGCTTGCGGTCAAACATAAACAGCTGATCCGTGTCCTTCTTAAAAGTCGCATACAGACCGCCGTCCCAATCAGTTTCAAAGTTCAAAACATCGCGGTAGAAGGTGACCATCTTTTCCATATTTCCTACAAATAGACCCACATCAATCACGCTGCATATCCTCCCTTAATCATGTAAGCCCAAACGCTGATAGGCATTGAGCGATTTGGCGAATTTCCGTTCATACGCTCACAGCTTGCCGGATTACCATCGTTCCTCCATGCTCCTTCTGCAATCTTAATTTTATTCCTCAAAGGGGATACCGGCAACTTTTAAATGTCCGTAGGCAACGAGAAGCCCGGCAAGCGCAAGGCAATTGAACAATGCTTAACGCTGACTGATTCCTAAGTTATGGCTTCTTACGATGGATTGTTAGTCGTGAGAAGCCTTTTCGAGAAGTTCCAGAGGCGAAGCGTATGGTGGAGAGCAGTGATCTTGTTTTTTGGGAAATGCTTATAAACATATGCTAAACTGATAACATATAAAATCAGAGATAGGACAGGAAGAGATTCAATGGGAAGAAAACAGTCTTTCACGGAGACAGAGCTGCTGGATATGACAAAAAAATTAGTGCTAGAGCATGGGTATGACGGTTTTCACCTCAAGCTGCTCTCACAGCATCTGTCAGGAGCCCGAAGCACGATTTATCAATATTACTCTAATAAAGAAGAGATTGTGGCTGCTTGTATGAAGCGCGTAATGGCAACGGTATTAGAAAATGCATTAGCCATTGATGAGGCTGATCCTATGGACGCCCTCGAGCAGCTGCTTCTTGTTTATGTAGAAGAGTCTGCACTACATCAGCTTTTAGGAAATGCCAGTAAAATTAATACTGCTAATTCATCTGCAGCTGCTAGAGATCTTGAATTTATTGAGGAAGCACATATGACCCTGAAAATTCAATTATCACGCTTATTTGAACGCGCACAACAGAATAATGACCTGCGGAAGGATATCCCACTTCCTGTACTTATTGGTGTATTCTTTAACTTAATTGATACACCTAATATGCTGAATATCCCTGTACCCGCTTGGGGAAAGCTGTTGTTTCAGATGTGGACCGGAGGAGCCAAGAGCTAACCTCAGTCTTGGATCTAATTTGACACAAGTGTCATTTATATTGTTTAATAAATGTTGTGAGTGTGATGGCGGGTTTAAATTGACACATGTGTCAAAAATATAGTTAAGGAGTTGGAAAAGAAATGTTTCTGGCTATGAAAGAATTGATGCACAGCAAAATGAGATTTTTGATGATCATCATTATTTTTGTATTACTAGCCTGGCTGGTATTTATCTTATCCGGTTTAGGGAATGGTCTATCTAGTTTAGCTGCGTCAACCTTTAAGACGATGAAGGCGGATTATGTCATTTTTGAAGAAGGATCGCAGTCCTCCATGAGCAAGTCACTACTGTCTGATCAATTACTGGCGGAGGTGGAGCTACTGCCCAATGTGAGTGCTGCCGCACCTATGGGAAGTACGATGGCAACAGCGTTGAAGGAACCAAGCACCAAGAGTGAAGATAAGCTGGATATCGCAATTATAGGAATTAACCCGGGAAGCTTCTTGGAGCCGGCTGTCGTGGAAGGGGAAGGCCTATCTTCTATGAACCCTACCGGTGTTGTAGTGAACTCGACCATGAAGGATGAGGGCTATAACATTGGTGACACTTTTCAATTAGATGGCACGATGGAATCATTGACGATTATAGGCTTTGCCGAGAACCAGACCTATAATCACGTTGCATCTGTATTCACTCCAATGGCGGAATGGCGGAAAATTGCCTTCGCGGCTCCGGGTTCGGATAAGGGAGTTGCAGGGCCCGTTAATGCGATTATGTTACAAGGCAAGGATATCGCTCCGGAAGTAATGAATAGCAAGCTGGCGGATACGGACACGGTTACCCGGGCGGCTGCAGTTCAAGGAATGCCAGGGTACAAGGAAGAGAACGGTACGATCTTAATGATGCTGGCATTCCTGCTCGCAATCGCTGCATTCGTGCTCGGGGTATTCTTTTATGTAATGACGATGCAGAAGACTAACCAGTTCGGCATTATGAAAGCTATAGGTGCCAGTAACAGATTCTTGAGCAAAACCATTGTATCGCAAGTGTTTGTGCTATCGCTGACTAGTATTGTAGTTGGAGTCTTACTGACTTATGGAACAGCAGCCATGATGCCGAAGGGTATGCCATTTAAGCTGGAACCGGGTCTTGTCGTCTCGTATTCTGTTATCTTGCTAATTATCGCTATGTTAAGTTCGCTGGTGTCGGTTCGAAAGATTACCAAGATTGATCCGCTCAAGGCGCTCGGGAGGGTTGAATAATGACTAAGGGATTACAGATGAGTGAAGTTACCAAGTATTATGCCGAAGGAAGCAACCGGATCGCGGCACTGGGTCATGTGTCCATTTCCGTGGAGCCGGGGGAATTTGTTGCTGTTGTTGGACCGTCGGGCTCTGGTAAAAGCACCTTTTTGTCTATCGCTGGAGCACTGCTCCAAGCTTCAGAAGGAGAGGTTAAGCTGAATGGACATTCTATTTCTAAGCTTACGGCGCAAGAACTGGCGAATATAAGACTGCAAGAAATCGGATTCATTATGCAATCATCCAATTTGGTTCCTTATCTGAATGTTCTTGACCAATTGCTGATCATCAAAAAGATGTCGGGAAAGGTTAAAAGAGAGGACAAGGAGTTCGCCACTAAGCTGCTGGAAGAGCTGGGTCTGGGCTCGAAATTAAATAGCTTCCCGGAAGAGCTATCAGGCGGGGAGAAGCAGCGGACAGCGATTGCCCGTGCTCTAATCAATAATCCCAGCATCATCCTGGCGGATGAGCCGACAGCAAGTCTGGATACCACACGTGCACATGAAGTGGTCAGCCTGATTGCACAAGAAGTGAATTCAGGCCAGAAAGCAGCGATTATGGTTACTCATGATGAGCGTATGCTTGAATATTGCGACAAGGTCTACCGGATGGAAGATGGGAAGTTGTCATTATGAAGCAAAGCAAACGCACAAGCCATTGGCTTGTGCGTTGTGCTAGTGCTTAGACTTCGGCTTTTCCAATCTGCTACGTTCACGCATGGCGTTCATCTGCTTGGCATGTCTTACATCACGGCGTCGTCCTCTCGTTCTGAGTTGGCTAAGCATAATGAAGAGCCCCAAAATCCCCAACCCATAAGAAACAAGATGACTCACTTCATTCCACAGGTTTGCCGCAGTCAGAAGGGATACCGCCCCAATGATGGTTGCAATAATCCGCTGTGTATTTTTATTTTGCGTATCGATCAGTTTTTGCTCAAAGGAGCTTGATAGCTTTACCCGTAAATTTCCGCTATCCATTTTATCTACGGCAGATATGAACTTCTTGGTCGTAGGAAGGATTCCTTTGAGAATGCTCTTGCCTTCACCCACAATGTTGGAAAAGACATTTCCCCGCAGATCCCTGCGCACAACCTCTTCGACATAAGGCTTAACGGTCCCAATCAAATCAAGCTCGGGGTCCAGTCCGGTACAAAGTCCATATACCGTGCCTATGGCTTTTCCCAAAAATGTTGTATTTGCCGGTAACTGAAAGGGCTGAGAATAGAGGAAGTCACGTAGCTCTTCAGCATTGTCACCTGACGTCACAAAACTAAGGTCAAACGTATCCCCGTTGATTTGTTCAAATAATAACGTGAGATTCCTTGCGAATACCTCTAAATCTACATTCCGTCTTAAAAATCTCAAACGGGTAAGGGCATTGATTGCGCCGTGAGCATCTTTTAAATACACCGCCATTAGCAGGGCTACCATTTGCGTCTTCATATCCTCGGCAATCCGTCCGACCATTCCAAAATCGATTAAAGCGATGGTGCCGTCAGGCTGCACGAGAACATTGCCCGGGTGCGGGTCTGCGTGAAAGAAGCCTTCTAATAGAATCTGTTCCACGAAAATTTCTATCAGCGATGTCGCTAATTGGGTCCGGTCCACACCCCAGGCATCCAGCTGGGCAAAATCATTGATTTTTACACCCTCCAAAAACTCCATGGTTAGAACTTTCGAAGTGGTATAAGACCAATGAATGCCTGGAACAACGACATCCTCCCGATGGATAAACTGCAGCTGGAATTCTTCTGCATTTCGCCCTTCTTGCTCATAATCGAGCTCGTCCATAACGGTATCGTGAAACTCATCATACACCGCATCCAGGTCCATGAAGTCTGCAATCTTCGTCCAGCGTTTCAATAACGAAATAGCAACCTGTATGGATTTCCAATCAATGGCGATAATGTCCTCGACCCCGGGACGCATAACCTTCACTGCGACCTCTTCACCTGTTCGTAAGGTCGCCCGGTGTACCTGTCCTAAGGAAGCCGCTGCGATAGGAGTTGTACTAAACTCAGCAAAAATCTCGCTTATGGATACTCCGAGTTCGCTCTCTACCTTGTGCTTAATCTCGGAATAATCTACGAATTCTACGGAATCCTGCAGCTTGGACAATTCATCGATGATTTCCTTCGGCAAAATGTCCACCTGAGCACTCACATGCTGCCCAAGCTTGATAATTAATCCACCCATATCCATGGCGGTCTTTGTAAAATAAGCTGCCTGTTTTCGATATAAGGCTTTTGTTTTCGCTTCTAAGCGCCGTCCCGGTATAAAATACTTTTGTTTGCCCAGCCACCAGAAATCCCAGGCGAACTTAAAAATCATCTGCATGGTTCTTCTGAACCGGAGATCCTTCATCAATTTAAAGAATTCGCTCATTCTTTTTCAGCTGCCACAGGTTCTTTTTCATCGACCTCAGGTTCATCATCTTCATCTTCAGGAATAGTAGTGTTTTTATCGAAGATCGCCTGGGCCATGCTTTCAAACTTTTTCGAAGCGCTCATGAAGAAATCGGCGAATTTATTGAACATTTCGGCTTTGACCAGAATGACGGCTCCCTTGCGTTTGTTCCCGAAAACGATGAATTTCTCACCTGGCTTAAGTTCAAGCTCTTCCCTTGCTTCTCTAGGAATCACAATTTGTCCCCGCTCACCCATTGAGGTTGTTCCCAGCACTTTGCCGTGACCGAATCCGTGACTATTTTCTTTTTTTTGCTGCATCTTAATCTCTCCTTTGATAAGCAATCTACACCAGTATGATATTTCATACTAATCATATCATTATGGAGTTCTGTTTGCTAAAGTCTACAATCCGTTATTTGTCTGAAAATGATTTTTTCGGCAAGTTGTGGACACTGGCTGTGCGTTTTACTGCAGCACTAGTGTCTCTCTTATTTTATGATTAATGGTAATGATTTGAAATTGGTATTTATGAATTCTTAAACATGAAAGGTTGATCTTACTTATGAACGGTAACAAAATCACCTGCTTAGCCAAAACGACTATAATGCAGGTACGCTCTTTACTGCTTGTCCTGATCGTTGCAATGGTGGCCAGTAGCCTTACAGCCTGCAGCAATTCTTCCGTAGGTGAGACAGCGAGCATGTCTGCGCAGCCGACCCAGGAAACGCCTGTGGTGACGCAAGCCTCCGGCAGCATCTATCTGTACGGTGAAGCACATGGCAATGACAAGATTATGGACAAGGAATATGAATTGTGGTCTGAACATTATCATAATGAGGGTATGAGACACTTGTTCGTCGAGCTGTCCTATTTTACCGCCGAATATTTGAACCTATGGATGCAGTCGGACAATGACGAACTTCTGGAGGAGGTCTATAAGGATTGGGAGGGAACAGCAGTTCACAGTCCATATACCAAGGCATTTTATCAAAAAATAAAAAGCGATTGTCCTGAGACGGTTTTCCACGGCACAGATATCGGGCATCAGTATGATTCGACCGGCAGCCGGTTCTTATCTTATCTTGAGGCAAACGATCTGACAGGATCGGAGAACTATACTTTAACAAAAGAAGCGATTCAGCAAGGGCAGTTATTTTACAGCAAGGATGACGGGGTATATCGGGAAAACATGCTGACTGAAAACTTTATCCGCGAATTTGAACAGCTCGGCAGTGAGAGCGTCATGGGCATTTACGGCTCAGCACATACCAGGCTTGATGGAATGGACTATAGTACCCAATCCGTCCCTTGTATGGCCAATCAGCTACAGAAGCACTATGGCGGCAACCTTCATTCAGAGGACCTAAGCTGGATTGCTAAAGATATTGAACCTTCGAGAGTAGATGATATTACCTTACAGGGCAAGAAGTATGCGGCATCGTATTTTGGAAAGGAGGACTTGAGCGGGTTCAAGGATTACGCCTATCGGGAGTTTTGGCGGTTGGAGGATGCGTATGAAGATGTCAAAGACCTGCCACTGGAGGAAAATGTCCTTCCTTACGATCAATACCCGATGCTGATTGAGACAGGTCAGGTCTTTGTGATCAGCTACACCAGAACAGACGGTTCAGTGGAGAGAGAATATCATCTGTCTAACGGAAGTATCTGGGAGGGCATGCATTCCACACAGCAATTCATTGCAGACTGAGCGGTTAGGAAGCTTTTCCATAAACATTGTTTTCATAAAATATTAGATAAATCTTAAAATTTATATTCAATAGTGATACACTAAGATCAGAATTGATCCCAAGCAGGTGTGTGGCCAAGTTATGCGTGCCAGAGCAGGAGTGCCTGCATCCTTCCTGCAAATCGTAGGGTAGAAGGACGGTAGAATATGAGCAACCAACAGACCAAAACAGATGTGATTTTAATTGGTGCCGGAATCATGAGTGCAACACTGGGTGCACTGCTTAAGGAATTAGTGCCTGATTGGAGAATCACTGTGTTTGAGCGGCGTGCAGGTGCCGGGGAGGAGAGCTCGAATGAATGGAACAATGCGGGAACGGGGCATTCTTCATTGTGCGAGCTTAACTACACCACGGAGCAGCCGGATGGATCTATCGACATCAGCAAGGCTATCAAGGTGAATGAGGAGTTTCAGTTCTCGAAGCAATTCTGGTCTTATCTGGTGAACAGCAGACGCATACAAGATCCGCAGGAATTTATCGTACCCGTACCACATATGAGCTTTGTAGAAGGACAGACAGACGTAACCTTTTTACAAAAAAGATTTGAAGCGCTTTCAAGTCATCCGCTGTTTCAAGGCATGGAATTCTCCGCTGATCCGGTGCAGCTGATGAAATGGATTCCGCTTATGATGAAGAACCGGACACTAGGCCAGCCGGTGGCGGCTACCCGGATGGAGTCGGGAACGGATGTTAACTTCGGCGCGCTGACACGCATCCTGTTCGGCCACTTGCAGAGCAACAACGTCGATATCCGGTTCAACCATCAGGTTGAGGACCTTAAGCGCACGAAGGATGGCTCCTGGGAGCTTAAGGTGCGGAATGCCGGCAACGGCGCTGCTGAGCGGCATACGGCGAAATTCGTCTTCATCGGGGGCGGGGGAGGAAGCCTGCATCTGCTGCAGAAATCCGGTGTCCCGGAGGGCAGAGGGATTGGCGGATTCCCGGTAAGCGGATTGTTTATGGTGTGCCGGAAGCCGGAGATTGTGGCACAGCATCATGCCAAGGTATACGGCAAAGCAGCGGTTGGCGCGCCTCCAATGTCTGTTCCGCATCTGGATACAAGGGTGATCGACAAGCAAGAATCGTTGTTCTTCGGACCGTTTGCCGGCTTCTCGCCCAAGTTTCTGAAGTACGGCTCGATGTTTGATCTGGTCACCTCCGTTAAGCCGGGCAATCTCGTCACGATGCTGGCGGCAGGCGCCAAGAATATGCAATTAACCAAATATTTGATCGGGCAAGTCATGCTGTCGAAAGAGCAGCGGATGGAAGCCTTGCGGGAATTTGTCCCGAACGCCAAAAGCGGGGATTGGGATCTGGTGGTGGCAGGCCAGCGTGTGCAGATTATTAAAGATACGGCTGCCGGCAAAGGTACGCTTCAATTCGGTACGGAGGTGATCAGCAGTGCCGATGGCTCGATAGCCGCATTGCTGGGCGCTTCTCCTGGAGCCTCTACCGCCGTTTCTGTCATGCTGGAGGTCATCAGCAAATGCTTCCCGCAGCATATTGAGGATTGGGAGCCGAAGATCAAACGAATGATCCCTTCCTACGGCCTGTCTCTGCAGGGCAACACAGAGCTCTTGAACAAAATCAATACTTTAGCAGCAGAGTCGCTAGGTCTGACTCATGGACCAGGGGAGCCTGTGCAGCAGATTAAGGTAAAGCATTCGTAGGAGCAGGTGAGAACTTTCCCGGTGCGGAAGGTTCTTTTTTTGTGCGCGGAATTATTCCCTCGAAGCGTTGAAGGGTTTTTCTATTATTTATGGAAATATGTTAGTGCCTGGAATCAAGTTATTGAGGGAAAGAGGGAATGTAGCTGATGTCCAAGATTCAGTTAGGCCGTACCCGGTTAGCAGGAGCGGATGGCATTCGTGCGATCGCCTGCCTGTCCGTCATCCTGCATCATCTGTCACAAAAGCTGGCGATGCCCGCACAAAAGCCCTGGCTTCAAGAAGTGCAGTCGGTTCTCTTGCTTGGGAACAGCGGGGTTAGTTTGTTTTTTCTGTTAAGCGGATTTTTGCTGTCGTTCCCCTTTTGGAGCGCTTACCTGGAAAATAAGCCGTATCCGTCTATCCGAACGTATGCTGTACGCCGCGCTGCAAGAATTATACCCGGCTTCTATGTATCATTCCTGGTTTGTCTGTTGCTCGTATGGAGGCTGGAGATTCCTACAGAGTTCCTATGGCGGCGAATCCTAACGGGGTTCACGTTTACATCAGGCTTCCACTATACAACCTTTTTCCCGTCTGACTTGAATGGGCCGTTCTGGTCGATCAGCTTCGAGGTGTTTAGCTACTTGCTTATGCCTGTGTTTATGGCTGCATTGTTTGTGCTCGGCAAGCGGCGTTCGTTCGGCAAAGCGATCTTGTTCTGGGTGGCCGCGTTTGGGTTGGTGCTTGCCGTGAACTCCCTCGTCCATCAGTGGTTTACGCCAAGCGGGCAGGGCCGGGGCTGGGATTATGGCCAGATTGGCGGTGCGAAATACTGGATGCCGAATTACAATCCGGTTGGGTTCTTCGGCCACTTCACTATTGGTATCCTGGCCGCTGGTATTACGACCGCGTTCATGCAGCTTGGTGCTAAGGCGGAGAGGCTACGCCAGCTTGGGGTGTTCGATGCAGCCGGAGCAGCCGCTCTGGGTCTTGCCGGTTTACTAATCTGGCGTATGCGCCACCAGGGTGAATTTGACTTCAGCCTCCAGCACCAGCCCTATTACTTTCCGGTTTATGCCATTTTGTTCGGAATCGTGCTGCTGTCAGCACCGTTCAGCGTGATCATAGGTCGTGTACTGGATAACCGCTTTTTCCGGTTTACCGCGCAGATTTCGTTCGGGCTGTATATTTGGCATTACTTGTTCATCACGCTAATCGAGAAGTATGGCATAGCCGATTATCACTATTCCGGGATTAGGGACGTGTGGCGCTGGCTTGGTATCAGTGTAACTGTTATCACAATCTCTTATGCGGCGGCGGTGATCTCCTATTATGTCATAGAGCGCCCGTTCATCAACTGGTCGAAAGGCAAGCCGTTCTTCCGGCGCAAGCAGAAGGATACACCATCGGTTACAGCTGCATAAGCTGGCTCTCAGGCAGATCTGTGCTGTGTACCGGTTGACTTTTATCGAAGCCTCGTGATACATTGTGTATACACGGAATACACAATTTATTGAGGAGGTACGGTATGCTGGCACTAGATATTCGCAATTTAAATAAAAGATATCCTCAATTTCAGATCAAGGATGTATCTTTTCAATTGGAGAAGGGCTACATTATGGGGTTCATCGGGGCCAATGGCGCCGGTAAAACGACCACGATCAAATCGGTCTTGAACATGGTTCATGTCGATAGCGGCGAGATATACATTCTTGGCAAGAATATCGCTGATCACGAGATCGAATTGAAGCAGGAAATCGGATGCGCATTCGGTGATATCGATTTCTATACACGCAGCAAGATCAAGACGCTGACCGATATTACCAAGAAGTTCTATAAGAATTGGAATGATGAAACGTACTACAATTATCTCAAGCGGTTCAAGCTGGATGAGAACAAAAAAATAGCGGAGCTGTCCCGGGGAATGAAGGTAAAGTACAGCTTGGCCCTTGCTTTATCGCATGGCGCAAAGCTGCTCATCCTGGATGAGCCGACCAGCGGACTCGATCCGGTCTCCAGAGACGATCTGCTCGATATCTTTCAGGAGCTCATCATCGGCGGCGAGATCAGCATTCTTTTCTCTACCCATATTACCTCGGACTTAGAACGGTGTGCGGATTATATAACCTTCATTGAACAAGGGCAAATTGTTGCCAGCTCCGAGAAAAACGAATTAAAGGAGTCTTACCGTTTGCTCAGCGGCAGCGAAGCCCAATTAAGCGAAGTGAAGGAGCAGTTGATTTCCTACAAAATTAACTCGTTCGGCTTTACCGGATTGATTCATACCAAAGACATTGATCCATCCTCCAGCCTGAGGGCAACCACGCCGAGTCTTGATGAAATCATGATCTACTTTGCGAAAAAGGAGAATGTATATGTATAATTTGGTGATGAAGGATTTGAAGTTAGGCGTAAACCCCTGGTTCTTCGCATTACCCTTTATTTTAGGCGGCTTAATGCTTATCCCCGGTTGGGTCTACTTTATCGTCCCGCTGTATTTCTGCTTCTTAACGGTACCGAACGTGTTTGGCGGGTTCAAGAGTCAGAATGATCTGATGTTCAGCACGATGATGCCCGTGACCAAAACAGACATCGTGAAATCCCGGATAACCGTTGTTGTTATTCTTGAGCTTATGCATCTTGTCATCGCGATGATTTTCAGCATATTTACGTTCCGCTTGTATCCTCATCTGACTTACATTTTCTATCCGCCGCATATGGGTTTTTGGGGCTTATGTTTCATCATGCTGGCGATCTTCAACATCCTATTTATATCCATGTATTACAAGACGGCGTATAAGTATGGAGCGGCAACGACCGCATCTACTACAGGCGCTATCCTTTTTGCCGGAGTAGCCCAATGGGCCGGAATCCAAAGTTCTTGGGTTAACGACATTTTCTATGGATCAGGGATGGATAATACGGCACTGCAGCTTTCCATTCTGATCGCTGGTGTCGTCATTTTCATAGCATTCACCCTGATTGCCTATAAGATTGCCGTAAAGAGATTCCTGAAAGTGGAGATATTATGAATGTAACGATTTCAAATACATCAGAGAAACCGATTTATCAGCAGTTATACGAACAGATTAGCGCACAAATTCTAAAAGGCGAGCTGGAAAGCGGCTATTGTCTGCCGCCCATCCGGCAGGCAGCCCTGGAGCTGCATGTTAGTGTCATCACCGTTAAGAAGGCTTGGGAGGAGCTTGAGCGGAGCGGTCTGATCAACACGGTAACAGGTAAAGGATGCTTTGTAGCCGAATTCTCGCGGGGTGAGATGCTGCGGATACGCAACGAGATGGTCCTGAAGCAAATGGAGAACGACACCTCCTACTACAAGTCCTTTGGCCTCACCCTGGATGAGGTGATGGGGCTGCTGAAGAAGATTTATTGACATATCACAAGAAATAACGCTGCCAAGGTTAAGCTCTTGGCGGCGTTGTTTCTTGTGATATGATTTCAAATCTGATCCAGATCAATTTAACAAAACAAGATTCCAGCTATACTGTGATTAGCAAGAAGACAACTCACTTTTTAAGGAGGGCTTTGCAATGACAACAACAACTTTTCAATTAGAGCAGCTTACTTGTCCCGGCTGCATTAAGAAAATCGAAACAGCCTTAACCCATAAAGACGGCGTATCCGGGGTAAAGGTTCTATTCACTTCAAGCAAGGTGAAGGTGAGCCACAATGAGACTATTATCAATTCTGCGGGTGTGAGTAAAGTTATCACTAATCTTGGATTTCCCATTCTAAGCTTTAAATAAGGGGCCGTGCATATGTCCAGACAAAATAAGGAGAGAATTATAGGCATTACCGGGCTGCTTATCACTATATCTTTTGTAATGAAATTAGGGAATGTGCTGGAGTTGTCCTCTGATATTCTTATGATTACAGCTGCGCTCCTTGCGGGCTATCCCATTATGAAGAATGCCTTTCAAGCTTTACGTTATCGTATATTGGGGATTGAGGCACTCGTTACGATCGCCGTCATAGGCGCCATCATGATCCGGGAATACTGGGAGGCGGCAGCCGTTACCTTCCTATTCATCTTCGGTTCCTATCTTGAAGCGAGAATTATGGAGAAGACCCGTTCTTCATTGAAAGCCTTGATGGATTTGGCACCTGCGATGGCTTCAGTAATGCGCGACGGGATAGAGGTTCAGGTATCTCCTGATGAGGTGATCCAAGGAGAGATTGTCCTGGTCCGTCCCGGTGAGAAGATTCCGGCAGATGGTACAGTTCTCAAGGGAAAAGCTACGATCAATCAAGCAGCAATTACAGGAGAATCTGTTCCGGTCAGTAGAGAAAAAGGGGCAATAGTGTTCAGCGGAACGGTCATTGAGCATGGGTATTTAGAGATTATTGCTGAGAAGGTCGGTGATGACACAACCTTTGCCCGGATTCTAAGTATGGTTGAGGAAGCACAGGAATCGAAAGCGCCCACGCAGAAATTTATTGAGAGATTCGCCAGGTACTACACTCCTGCTATTTTTATATTGGCAATTATCGTGTATATCAGTACTGGAAATGTTGAATTAACACTGACTTTGTTAGTTATTGCTTGTCCGGGTGCCATGGTCATTTCTGCTCCGGTCTCCATCGTAGCCGGAATTGGTAAAGGTGCGAGGAACGGCATCCTGTTTAAAGGTGGCGAGACGTTAGAAAAGGCGGGATTCGTTCAAGTGGTTGCCTTTGATAAAACGGGCACACTCACTGCCGGTAAACCACAGGTTACGCGAATCAACGCCATACACCTGAATGAGAATGAGCTCCTGCAGAGGATAGCCCGTGCAGAATATGCCTCTGAGCATCATTTGGCTAGAGCTATTGTTGCAGAAGCTGCGTCGAGATCCGCTTCCAGGATTATTCCTGCAGAACAGTTCAAGGCGTTGCCTGGCAAAGGGATAGCTGCTACAGTTGAAGGGTCGAATCTATATATTGGAAATCGCAGGTTAATGGCAGACTACAGCATTCAATATGATCAGGAAATAGCCGACTACGTAGCTCAAGAGGAGAATAGAGCACAGACGGTCGTCTTTGCTGCTGATGATGAACGGGTATTAGGACTGATCTCTATTGCAGATGTCTTACGGACGGATGCCTATACACTTATTGATCACCTGAAACGGTCGGGTGTTGACAAGGTGGTTATGTTAACCGGTGATAATGAACGCTCGGCTGCTGCTGTCTCGGATGAACTTGGAATAGATCTGTATTATGCGGAGCTGTTACCTGAGGATAAGGTTAGAATAGTACAGGATCTGCAAAAGGAATATATCGTGGCAATGGTTGGTGATGGTGTGAATGATGCTCCTGCTCTAGCCGTTGCCGATGTAGGGATTGCTATGGGCGGTTCAGGAACCGATGCCGCAATGGAGACTGCCGATATGGTACTTATGTCAGATCGCCTAATGAACCTTCCATACGCGCTGGGCCTTAGCCGTGCTTCAATGAATAATATCCGGCAAAATATTTACTTCGCTGTAGCCACCGTCGTGACTCTGTTAATCGGTGTGTTAACCAGTAATGTATTCATGGCTTCCGGTATGCTTGTGCATGAATTGAGTGTGTTGTTAGTCATTCTTAATGCGATGCGTTTAACTCGATACACTACCAAGAATAGGGGGAGCCGTATTGAACTGCAATCATCGTCCAGTGAGTAAGCCGTATGTTCCGGGTCAGGCCCCGGCATTATGTATCAACAATGTGCCCATTCTGGAGATTTTATCGCCTGAAGAGAAGGCTGAGGTGATGAACGCCTCTATCAGCAAACAGTATACAAAGGGTGAAGTTATTTTCTCTCCCGGGCATTCCTCAGCGAATTTATGGATAGTCCACCGGGGCAGTGTGAAAATATCCCGCTTCTCTGCGGCAGGTAAGGAGCAGATTGTGCGCATTCTTAGCCCGGGGGATTTCACAGGGGAATTGTCTTTGTTCAGTCATACCATATTAACTAATACCGCTGAAGCATTGGAACCCACAGAGATTTGTCTGATTCAGGGTAAAGTTATCAGTGATTTAATGTTGAGAACGCCCCGAATCGCGATTAAATTCCTTGAGAAGTATACAGAACGTATTGAAATGGCAGAAGATAAACTGGAGCAGCTTACCCTCTATGATGTTGAGCAACGACTCGCAAAGGTCTTACTGGAAATGCTGCACGATCAGCAGAATGACCGCCTGGAGAATAACGTGTTAATACTGCCCGTAAGTAAAAAAGACCTAGCAGTGATGATCGGGACAACGCAGGAGAGCCTAAGCCGCAAGCTTGCCTTGTTCCAGGAACAGGGATGGATTAAGCTTGTAGGTCAACGAAAGATTATCATAGTGGATCAGGCTAGTCTTAACCTGATCCTATAACTTGGATCACTGTTTCAGACATGAGGCACCCATTTATGGGTGCCTCTATATTTTACCGTTATATAGTGCAAGGTGAACGGTATCCCGAATAAGGGAAAGGTTCCTGGCTGCGGAATGTTATCGTCCGTTTGTGTCATTGACCTTATGATGCCGGGTATGGACGGAAATCTTACGCTTAATCAGATATACCAATGGATGTACGGTCGTATGTAGAATCCCCTAATACCTTCACGATAAAATCCGCTACGTCTGCACGGGAAATCGTTCTTGCCTTTTCCGGTACGCCTGTTGAAGCTTCCTTATAGTTTCCTGTCAAAGCTTTATTCGTTAATCCCATAGGCCTGGCGATTGTATAGTTAAGTTTATTTGCCACAATATAATCCACAGCGCCTTGATGATCCAGAAGAGGATTCTTTAGCATGGTCATGACCAGTTTCCCGCTAATCCCCGGAACTTCTTTGTGAATCCCTGCAGAAGCTGTATAGACGATGCGGGTAATTGAATGCTCCCTCATCCCATCTACTATATTTTTGGTCATCTGCTGCAGCTCCGTAGATTTTTTCATGCCTAGACTAGAGCCTAAGCAGGATACAACTGCCTCATGTCCTGCAATGGCTTGGGCAACCGCCTCTTTATTGAAGCAATCTCCCTGGATAATATGTAGATGCTCATGGTGTATTTGTAACTTTGAAGGTGTACGTACAAATGCAGTAACCTCAAAGTTTTTTTCTAACGCTTGCTTCACGACGCATTGACCTACCCCGCCAGTTGCTCCAAAAATAATAATTTTCATAATACTACTCCATTCATTTTATATTTGGTCAACAACAAATCATGGGGAAATTACGATCTCAGAAGTGAACCCATATATTTGATTATCATATCACTGAATATATACCAAAGCGATTTTGGATACCGGTGTTCCCGAGAAAATTTAGTAAATCTTTAAATGTTCTTTAAAGGATCTTAGAAACTGCTGATTATACTAGGTACATTCACCAGGAACACAACAAAACATATTGGAGGGACTTACAATGAACAACAATCAGAAGAGTAGTCAGAGGGCGAAGAATACAAGGAAGAAGTGGGTAGCCGGTACAGCGATAGCAGCAACTGTATCATTAATGGCGATGGGGACCTCAGCGCTGGCTTCATCCGATAAGGATGCTTTCAAAGAATTTTTCAATGGAAATGCCGGGATTCCGGGACAATCTACGACTTTAATTAACGAGTCTAGAGTAATGGCTGGGATTAAAACAACGGTAGAAGAAAGCATTATTGGTGGAAATAGTGCGGTTATTATCGTTTCTTTTGAGAAGGAAGACGGTACAGTTTTCTCACAGGATGCAGCTATGGCTGCACTTGAACTCAAGTGGGCAAAGGATGCAAGTTACATGGTAGAGCAACGTGTGACAGAGGATGGTAAAAAGATCATCGCCATGTTTGATGTCGATACACCAAGCAGTCTGAAAGGAAAGAAAGTTACGATTAAGGCGGATGCAGTAGTGAATACCGCTACAGAAGCAGTTATTGCTGAAGGACCATTCCATAATACTTTTACAGCACAAGAGAGCGGTACCTCTTTCAATATCGGAATTGATCACACCCTGTCACAGCAACAAGAAGAGATGTCTCTTGAATCGGTTCATATCTCAACGATTGGCATTGGTATTGAAGGGGTACGTACAGATGGGCATAGTGATGAATTACCACAGTACAGCCCTAGAGTTAGCATAACAACATCAGACGGCAAGGAAACCGAGCTTTCTTTAGGCTCCACAAGCTCTTCAAAGCGGGGATTCGAATGGCATTATAACCTGGACAAAGAGGGCAAAAGGGTCTTCCTGGATGCAGCGATGATCATTAGTATATCAGTCGATGGCCAGATCACTCCGGTTACTAACTAAGCATGCGGGCTGGATACAATGGGGCTGTCATCAGTCCCATTGTTCTTGTCCAACTTTGATAATAACTTAGAGGAGGAATTAGATGTGGAACAATCTATTATGTATACAATCCATTCAACATATTTTCTGGTGCCCCTATTCGTATTATTCCTGCTGTACCTGACAGTAAGTGCACTATGGAAAAAAAGGCCGCTTCATGCAGGCCAATATTTAATATTAATAACATTTAGTATTTACTTACTTTGTGTCATCGACCTGGTATTCTTCCCCATCGATGTGAATATCGGCATATATGCCAATCACACTTCTTGGTACAAAACGATTAATTTCATTCCGCTATTAACAATAGATATCAAAACCTTTGTATTAAATGTGATAATGTTCATGCCCTTTGGTGTATATCTGCCACTGCTCCATAAAAAGATTGAGTCTTTAAAAAGCGTAGCGTACTACGGCTTCTTATTCAGTTTATCTATTGAGATACTTCAGATGGTGATCAGAATTACTTTGGGTAATGGCAGGAGCACAGATATCAATGATCTTATTGCCAACACTGTTGGAGCACTTGTGGGGTATATAGTTATAATCAGACTATTACAGAGAAGCCATGGGAATAACTTATTGAATAGGATAAGATTATAACAGGAGACAACGGACATGTTTTGAGGGGAGAATATATGACTACCGAGATACTTATTGTAGACGATGATCATGAGATTGCAGGGTTAATCGGGGTATATCTGCGCAATGAAGGCTATCATATTCATACAGCGCAGGATGGAATTGAGGCCCTTCAATTCATGGAGCGCCACTCTATTGACCTCGTGATCTTAGATATTATGATGCCCAAAATGAATGGACTTGAAGTATGCCGGGAAATTCGCAAAGAGCAGGAAACTCCAGTCTTGATGTTAAGTGCAAAGGCAGAGGATATGGATAAAATTATGGGTTTGATGACGGGTGCGGATGACTATATGATCAAGCCCTTTAATCCATTGGAATTAACAGCGAGAGTAAAGGCGCTGCTGCGCAGAGCTAATTATCACCCGGCGGCGAAAGATCCGGATTGTATCTATATTCACTCCTTAACCATTGATAAACAAAGTCACACGGTTCATGCGCAGGGGCAGGAAATAAGGCTGACCTCTATTGAATTTGATATTTTATATTTGCTGGCCAAGAATCGCGGAAGAGTATTCGGATCAGAAGAAATTTTTGAAAAGGTATGGAATGAAACGGGGGCCGGATCGAACAAAACCGTTATGGTTCATATTAGTAACCTGAGAGATAAAATTGCTGCGGCAACAGGAGAAACGGTGATTCAAACGGTCTGGGGAGTTGGCTATAAAATTGAAAAATAATACGTTTTTTATAATGAAAACAATCCCGGTTTGGAGAGCCATTCTCTATGTTCTGCTGTCGCTAATAGCATCAACGCTGACAGCGGCTATTCTATATTCTTCACTTTATAGTTATCAGAAACAGTCAGGTGCGGTAGCTTTTATATTCAATGCCGTTTCTTCTCTCAGGGGTGTACTTGTACCTTTGATGTTTGGGTTGTTTGTCTGTTTCTATCTGTTCCTGTTCTATAAGATGGAAAAGAGACGCTATATTTCAACTGAGTTTAACCGTATGATACGTGAGGTTGAGCTTATTGCGAACGGTAATTTTGATCATAAAATAGAAGAGCGGGCAGAGAACGGGTTAGATAAACTTGCTACCCATATTAATAATGTTGTAATTCAAGCCCGGAAGGCCATTGAGGAAGAGCGGAGATCAGAACAGATCAAAAATGATTTGGTGACAAATGTTGCCCATGACCTTAGATCCCCTCTAACCTCTATCATCGGATACTTGAATCTTATCAATGAGGATGAATACAGGGACGAAGTGGAGCTTCGTGCTTATATACAGATTGTGTATGCCAAGGTTGAACGCCTGCATCATGTATTAAATGATCTGTTTGAATATACCTATGTCCAAAATAAAGAAACTCTTGTAAATGATCAATCCATTAATATTGAAGAAATGATTAATCAATTAGTTGTACAACATAGGATTCAAATGCAGGAAGCGGACATGCACATGAGGACATTTATAACGGCTGATCACCCTGTCATCATAGGCGATGGCAATAAAATAGCCAGGGTGTTTGAAAATCTCATTCAAAACGCCATACGGTATGGAAAAGAAGGAAGATACATTGACCTTATAGTAAGAGATTCGAGCCAATCCGTTCAAGTTGAAGTGAATAATTACGGCAAAGCAATACCCAGTGTGGATCTCCCCTATATTTTTGAGAGATTCTATAGAGTAGAAAAGTCACGTTCCGAATACACGGGCGGATCAGGCCTAGGACTTGCAATTGCCAAAAGTATCGTTACATTACATGGCGGGGAGATTGAAGCCAAAAGCTCGCTGGGGAAGACGTCTTTTGTCGTTACTTTATTGAAAAAAATATAAAACTCTGAATTACTGTCATGGAGAAGGCATCTTCAAGAGGAGGAAACGTAATATGAGCCAAAAGCATGGAATAGATATGCTTGAGGAGCTGCGTTCTGAACTAACCGGATATTGTTACCGGATGATGGGGTCCATCTTTGAAGCGGAAGATGCAGTGCAGGATACCCTGCTCCGGGCCTGGCAGAGCTGGGACAAGATCCGGCAGGATTCTTCCCGTAAGTCTTGGGTGTACCGGATTGCCACTAATATTTGTTTGGACAGGCTGAGGAATGCCAAGCGGCGGGCACTCCCGATGGATCTCTCTGAACCCGCAGCTATTATTATGGAGCCCAGTGACAGCTTGCCCCGGGATTCCTGGATATGGCCGGCCCCCGATAACGCTACCGACCCGGCCAACATCGTGGTCAGCAGGGAAACCGTCCGGTTATCCTTTATTGCGATCCTGCAGATACTGCCGCCCCGGCAACGCGCTGTACTGATCCTGCTTGATGTCTTCCGGTGGTCGGCTAACGAGGCAGCACATGCGATGGGAATGACCACGGCAGCCGTCAACAGTGCTGTGCAACGGGCCCGGTCGGGTATCGCCCGGTCCAATCTCCGGTCCGAGGAGTTACAAGGGGGAGATGCCCAGGCAGATCAACAAGTGCTTGCTAGTTATATGGAAGCCTTCGAACAGTATGATATTGATGCATTGTTGGCCTTATTCCGCGAGAACGGCAGCTTGTCGATGCCGCCATTTACGATGTGGGTTCGTGGCAGCTCTAATCTGTCGTCTTTCTACACTATTACACGCAGCCATTGTTTGGGCTCCAGATTGCTACCGGTTCGGGCTAACGGGGATAGCCCCGCTTTTGCCCAGTATGTACCCTCCGGACCGGATGGACGGCTGGTTCCGTGGAGCATTCATATTCCAGAGCTGGAACTGGGGAAGATCGCTCATATCCATCATTTCATTGATCCTGAGTTATTTGTGCGATTTGGATTGCCGGCAGAATTGGACGCGAGGCAGAATTGTTCCATAGACCGATGAGTTTGCGGCGGCCGGATCGTCTATACTAATGAATCACAAATGCGGATTCAATCCAAACTCAAGGAGGAACAATCTTATGACGGTAAAACTTACCCCTTACATTACTTTGGAGGGCCGGGTAAAGGAAGCCATTCCGTTCTATGAACAAGCCATCGGCGCACAAATCCTCTCTATGATGACTTACGGTGACATGCCGGACTTGCCGGGCACATTCACGGACGATCTGAGGAGTCTTGTAGCACATGCCAAGCTAAAGGTTGGAGGTACGGAGCTTATGTTATCCGATGCTCCAGGCGGTTCGCCTGCTGAAAACGGGAAACGGGTTACTATCTGCATTACAACGAATGATGTAGAAGAATCCAAGCGGATCTATGAAGCCTTGCGGCAGGAGGGTCAGGTCAATATGCCGTTTAAGGAAGAACCCTTCAGTCCCGGGTTTGGCGATGTAACGGACAAATTCGGTGTGACCTTTCAAATATATACGGAGCTTGAAGATTAAATTACGGGTGAAGAGTTGCGCCAGATGATGGTGCAGCTCTTTTTTTAAATATAAGAATTTATATGTTTCACGCTATAACTTATCCTTCTATTTCTTGCTGGAACGGTACCGTCCTTTATAAGGACGGCGAAGCCGTTTCTGCTTGATATCCTTTTTTGGCGTCTTCACATACCATACACAGTCTGTTCTTTAATAGGTATATCTATCATGTATAATGTGAATTTATGTCGAATTTAGTTGAAAAAAAGTGCGGGGATTCTCTCGTAATCACTATACGAGTGGTTAGCTTCCTGTATAATTTACGAATATGCAGATAGTTGAAGCTGCTGATTCCTGATCGTAACCAATCCCTCACGAAAGAGAGTAGTGACTTTGAAATCCATCGCTTGGGTAACCGACAGCACCAGCACAATTGACTCTGAATTTGCCATGAATAACCATGTTTATATTGTTCCTCTACGTCTAATTGTCAATAATGAATGTTATAAAGAAAATATCGAAATCAGCGCCGATCAGTTCTATGACAAAATGCGCCAGAATGACAAGGTTGGCAGCTCCCAGCCTCCGATCGGTGAGTTCTTGGAATTATACGAGCGCCTGAAGGAAGAGTATGACGAAATTATAGCGATACATTGTTCCTCTGAGCTTAGCGGTACTTTCCATACTTCGATGCAGGCGGCGGAGATCGCTGGAGTTGCTGTAATTGGCATTGATTCCAAGGTAGGCGCTTATCCGATCCGTGAGATGATAATGCGCGGCGTTCACTGGCAGCAGGCAGGTTACTCTGCGCTGGAGATCAGGAGCAGAATTGAAAATATTATTGAAGAGATGTCTTTTTACCTAATCCCTGCGAGTCTGAGCCAGTTGCACCGCAGCGGGCGGCTCTCCGGCTCTCAGCTCGTGCTTGGTCAGCTGATGCGAATTCATCTGCTGCTGAAGTTCGATGAAGGCAAAATTATTGTCGTGGACAAAATTCGCACCTTCAAGAAGACGAAGCAGAAATTGCTGGAGACACTCCGTCAGGACATCCTGCGGATCCAAAATATCTGCATAATGCATGCCAACAATATGGAGGAGGCGCTGAGCCTGGAGTCGGCCATCCAAGAAATGTCGCCTTCTGTGCATACCGAAATCATGACTTTTGTTCCGGTGGTAGGCGTTCATATGGGCGAGGGAACACTCGCACTTTCATGGATCAAACATACAGCCATGAACAGTATTACTGTTCAGGATAAAGTGCTGGAGCCTGAGCTCGGTGCCCTGAGTTAAGCAGGGAGACTGAAGGACGGATAATGAGCTGCACCCGATGAGGGTGCGGCTTTTTTGATGAAGTCTGAATTTACGTCAGGCGCATGTACAATGGGCATCCGCCCAAGCGCCCTCTCCGCGAATGCATATGATGATTATGCCTACTCACTTGAAAGGAGCGATCACATATGGGATTTTTTCCAACACCGGGAACCGGCGGCGGATTTCCGGGGATTCCGGGAGGACCTGGAGGACCTGGAGGGCCTGGGTTTCCAGGTGGAGGTCCCGGCGGATTTCCGGGGACTCCGGGACCTCCGGGAGGCGGACCGGGAGGCGTTCAAGCGCCGACGGCCCCTCCGCCGCAATTCGTGCCGCAAATGCCGGCTACCACATTCGCCATCGACGCCGGGGGAATCAGACGATGCCTGTTCCGCAACACATACATTTGGCTGAACAATGGCGAGCAATTCTGGTTCTTCCCGATATTCGTCGGGCGCAGTTCAATTGCAGGGTTCCGGTGGACCGGTTTCTTCTGGACGTACTTCGGCATTGATCTGAACCGGGTCAGCTCGTTCACCTGCTTCTAATAAGGCAGACAGCGGAAGAGAACAGCACAAGGGCTGTTCTCTTTGTTGTGGTACTTATATAATTGGCTTATATACCTATAGTAGCGACTGACCAGGAGGACGGTATGCAATTTCAACCCATGTATGAAGACGGGGAAATATTCCTGCCGAAGATCGAATTCAAGATGACCCCGGGCCAGCCGGTTGGCATGATAACGGACCTGAAGCGGAAGCAGCTTATAATGAATCAATTAGCGGATCATGCCCAATATTATTTATTTCGGGCCGGGCAACACGAGTATATGCGTTTAACGGTGAATGAGCTCATCACTTTTCTAATCAGAGTAACGGAGAGGAATGAGCGTGTCGCTTCGTTAATAGATTATTTTGCTTTAAAAGAAGAACGGAAGATAAAAATCAATGATCTCAGCTCGTCCAAAAGGATGTACGTGACCTTGCTGCGTATCTTTTTTGCGCATCAGCCTACACTTGTACTGGAGGAGCCCTACTTTTACCTGGAAGAACAGGACCGCCGTCAATTCAAACGGATTCTGGATGACTTGTCGGGAGAAAAGCAGCTTTTAATTCTAACCTCAAATTTAGAGGATGCCCTGATTTCCTGTGATGTCATTTACCGGTTGAATGAGTCCGGATTCCATCTCCTCGATATCCGGGACTCCGAAGAGGACAAGCAGGACGTACATAAACAGGAGGAGCCCAATATTACCTTGCAGAAGATCTCTACCAAACGCAATGACAAGGTGATTTTATTTAATCCGCCTGAAATCGATTTTATAGAAAGTGTAGAGGGTTCGATTCTTGTTCATGTGGGCGGGGAGAATTACGACTGTGCGCTGACGCTGACCGAGCTGGAGCAGAGGTTATTGAATTTCGGGTTCTTCAGATGCCACCGCTCCTACATCGTTAATCTGCAAAAGGTAAGAGAGATTATTACCTGGACGAAGAATAGCTACAGCCTGCGTCTAAACACAGGCCAGGATGCCGTGGTTCCGTTATCCCGTTCCAAATTGCAGGAATTAAAGGCACTGCTGAACATTTAAATGGTACCGTTCAGCCGGTTACAGCTACATTTCGGCGGGTTTTGATGGCAGGAAGCATGCATTCTGTATATGTTTATGTCATCAACGCTAAGGATGTGGGGTTCATGGATGTTATCCAGGTAGAACGTATCCGTAAGAGCTTTGGACAGAAGGATGCGTTAACAGATGTATCTTTTTCTATTCCTAAGGGAGAAATTTTTGGGTTCCTCGGCCCGAGCGGCTCAGGCAAAACTACATTGATCAAGGTTCTAACGGCACAGTTAAATCCGACAAGCGGACAGGCAAGTGTATTTAACGAGCCGGCGGATAGGATGCGGCAGTCTGCCCAGAAGATGCGCTTCGGCATTCTGACGGATAACAGCGGCCTCTATGAGCGGTTGTCGGTTGAGGAGAATCTGGAGCTGTACCGTAAGTTGTATGATCTTCCCAAAGCTGCGGTAGATAAGGTGCTGCAGTTTGTGAACTTAAGCGGGGATCGCAAAAAGAAAGTCAATCTCTTATCGAAGGGGATGCGTCAGCGTGTTATGCTGGCCTGCGCGATTATCCATGAGCCGGAATTATTATTCTTAGATGAGCCTACCTCGGCTTTGGACCCGGTGAACTCCGCACATATTTATAAAGGCTTGCGCTACCTGAATGAGAAGGGGACAACGATTTTTCTGACTACGCATGATATGGCTGAAGCAGAATTGATGTGCAACCGTGTAGCGATTCTGTATCAGGGACGAATTCAGGCCATTGGCTCACCGAAGGAGCTTAAACGGCAGCACCGGGAGAATGTAGTTAGTGTTGACCTAACCAACGGGGAAGTCCATGAGCTCCCGATCGGCGGGGAGACAGCTGATCAAATCGCGGATTGGATGAAGCGGGGGCTCATTGACCGGATCGAGACGAAAGAGCCCAGTCTGGGTGATATTTTCATTAAAATGACAGGAAGTGAGCTGCTATGAGTATCTCATTCAAACGGGCGCGGGCGATATTTGTGAAGGATTACAAGGAGTTCTCGCGCAATTACGCGATCTCGATTATTCTGGTATTTCCCATACTCTTCGCCTTTCTTTTTCGGAGTGCAGGCGCAGCCTTACCTGGAGCGATCGGTTTTCTACTGAATACATCGTTAGTGATCCTGACGAGTATGGCACAAGCCTGCTTGATCGCTGAGGAGAAAGAGCGTAACACTTTAAGGTCATTAATGCTGACTCCGGCCACGACCCTGGATGTTCTGATCGGTAAAAGCAGCCTGGTCTTCGTCATGTCCGCTATTGTTCTGGCTATTTCTACGTATATATTGGGCTATGAGCCGGCCAATATAGGAACGTTTACGGCCGCAATCATTCTGTCGATTATTCTATACACAGCAGCCGGGACAATCTGCGGTTTATTCTCCAAGACGGTGCTTGAAGCCTCATTATCTATACTCCCGGTGGCGTTCATATTCACCGGTGCACCCTGGGGGGCAGTACTGGCCAAGGATTACCCGGTCTTCAAGGTGCTGGATTACATGCCCAGCAGTCAGCTGGTACATTTGCTGGGTCTGAGCAATGCAGGGTATACGACAGGCGATGTATTGAAGCCTCTCCTCATTATTTTGGCATGGACGGTTGTATTAACGGTTGTGTCTGTTGTTCTGTATGTGCGGCGGTTGAAGGACGAGTAAGGGGCCTGAAGGGACTTTAGCCAGTCTCCGGTGGGTCTTTGGTAGGTCCGAAACAAGCGGCCGGCTGAGACTATACGACGATTATTGTCCAGTTGCGGATCTGATGTTGTCATAACGGGGCACGCGGGGTAATAAAGATGATTAGAACTTACGAATTTGGCTGAATTTGGAGCAGGAGCCAAGGAAACGGAGGGAAAGATCATGGCGGCACAGACAGTATCAGGCATCAGCTCCGTACAGCCTATTGCGGCCTACGGCGGTACACAGAGTGATGTCAGTTCCCTGGAGAAACAGCGCAACCGGCTGATGATGGAACTGGATAAAGTGAATGCGGCGCAGGGAAGTGAGATGCAGACTCCGTACCGGCGGGAGCAGCTGCAGCGGCAAATCCGGCTGCTGGAGTCCCAGCTCGTACTGAAGAGCGGAAGCAGCACCCCTGCCAATTTCGTACTGGCATCTCCGCTTCAGGATCACCTCCCCCTCTGGAGAAATGAAGGAACGGGAGGCTTCAAGGGTATCGGTCTCACCGATCCCCGGACGGCGACGGTGGATGCGGATGGCCATTTCAACGCATTAATTTAAGCTAGAGAGTGAAGGTGCGGCGAGCGTCTGGTGATGAACCGGGCTTGTCGCACCTTTTTTGTGTGAAGAGGCGGCAGAGTAGCGTTTGATAAGGCTATAGGAATGGAAAAAAAGAGCGCAATAGGCCGCGCTTCCTTGGCGGAGACGTCAGCCTGCCCGCGGCAACCGGATGAAGCTCTTCATATGCGGAGAGGGATTTACTGCCGGGCTTCTGCATCGTTTCCAGCGTTGCGGATAATTGCTTAATCATTACGCGCATATCCTCAAGCTCTGCACGCTGCTGGAGCAGCTGTACCGAAACGACCTCACTCGCTTTTTGATCCAGTGCGTGTTCAATATACTCGATCCGGGACCATATTTTATTCATAGGGTCACTGGCTGTATGCAGGCTTAGATTCTCTTGCGGCGGGCCCCCTGGCAGCTTGTCATTCGTGAGATCCAGATTAATGCATTCGAGTGCTTCCCCCTGATTAATACGGCCTTTAATATGATTGAGCTGGCTGATCTCCCGCTCCGAGAAGGTATAATGTCCAAGACGGTCCTTTGGAAAGAAATCAGGGAACATGGCCGCCCAGCGTTTGATCGTAGTCTGGCTAACGGACAGCAGCTCCGCAGCTTCCTTGGTTTTCAGAATTTCCATTTCAATCCCTCCAGTTTAGTAGTCCTTCTATGAGTAATTCGTTGTTCTTTGGCGGCCCCCTGCACAGGTGACAAAGGAAGTGCTGATTCGCTAAGCAAAGTGTTATTACGACTTTTCCTGCTCTCCAGAGAGCGGTGTATTTCATACAGCACAGTATAATTGTATCCCTGGAGAGTGGGCCTGCCACGCTCCTTTCTTCATGGACCAGGATTATAGTAAGGAATAACTCCGTATGTGAGGGCGCTTTATGAAAGCGGTTACTTTTCGGGGGTTGTCCTGCCCGTTTCACCATGCATAAGGAGCCAATATGGATCTAGAGGAGGGATTTATGCTTACGAGAAAAGTAATGAGTCTTCTACTAGCGCTTGCAGTCACATTATCAGGTTTCATCCCGCAGACAGCCGGTGCGGCTGAAAGCCCTACCAATTACGGGGTGTCTTCAGCGGATACCGCTATAACGGATACCCTGACTGTAGACATTACTGTAAGTCTGGCACCAGAAGCCAGTGAGGAGGAGGACACGCTTATACTGAACGCCGAAGGATTACCTTTTAATTTGCTCTAAAGAGGCTGCAACCTATAGATCATATCTTAATCCTGGCTGATAAGAGGGATACTTCTTATGCGCTAGGATTTTTTCTGTGAAAATTATAATATAAGTGCAACCCGTTCCAACAATTCCCTACTGTATAGATAAGAGATTAAAAGGAGAATGACAGATGGAAGATCAGGGAATAGTCCACCTATACTTACAGCGTTCACAGCAGGCCATTGTCGAGACCAAGGATAAATACGGGGCTTACTGCAGAGTGATTGCCAGAAACATCATTTCCAATCTCTCAGATATTGATGAATGTGAGAATGATACATACCTGGCAGCGTGGAATGCAATTCCGCCAACGATGCCCAGGAAGCTATCTGTATTTCTAGGAAGAATTACACGTAATATAGCGCTCGATAGATATAGCTATATTACAGCCAAGAAACGCAACCGTCAGTTTGATGCCATTCTAACCGAACTGGAAGGGTGCATAGCTTCCCCGGATACGGTAGAAGGAGAATATGAAGCGGGTGAAACCGCAAGCTTGATCAACGAATTTCTATATGGCATAGAGGAGCAAGCCAGAAATATATTTATTAGGCGGTACTGGTATTCAGATTCTATAGAGGAACTTGCTATGAGATTTCAGATGAGCAGCAGTAAGGTGAAGTCCATTCTTTTCAGAACAAGAAATAAGCTTAGAGTTCATTTAGCCAAGGGGGGAGTTCACCTGTGAAAAGAGAAGAGTTATACCGCGAGATCGGACTCATGGATGAAGATTTAATCGAAGCAGCCGGATCGAGCGGAGCGGAGAAAAGGAAAAAAGGCTTTTCTAAAAAGTGGGTGGCTCTGGTTGCTTGTCTTGTGCTCTATAGCTCAACCGCTTCTGCGCTATTAGCAACCGAATATTATAAGAATCAAAACGCAGAGCCGTATATCCGTTATCTGAGAGCTGAAGACATGGAGTTACTGTCCGTTCCCAAGTATGATGGAATGAAATTTCTACAGGCCCTCACAAGTGATAATGAAGAACATGTATATATTGCTATTAACCGGCTGGTGGAAGGCTTCAATGATCCAAGCTTAAGAGCCAAGGCACTGAATAAACTTCAGCCGTTTGCAGGAAATGAGAATCCCAAAATCGCCGATGCGGCTGCTTTTGCCATAGATATTCTGTCCCAAAGTTACCGGAGCCCGTATATTGTTAAACTGGCAGACGGCAGTATGTTATTTACGTTATTTAATCATTATTCGGATTATGGAAGCCAGAATGTCCTATGGAGGATCAAAGACAATAAGCTGGAGGAATATTCAAGCTTCTCTGCACCTTCTATGTATATCACAGATATGATTCCTTCACCCGATAAGAAGTTAGTTGCGGTCGTCACCTGCTCTAATAAAAGTGAATTTGTGCAGATTATTAATGTGGAGGAAGGAAGAACCAGTCCAGAATTAATAGAATCCGCAAGAGTCAAATATGGGGCGGAGCAAGGAATAGACACATGGATCCGCCCGGATTATGAAAATTATAGTGATGCCAGTAACATCGTCTGGAAGGACAATGATACCTTGGAGTTCGAGGGTTCCCTGGCCTATGAGGATACGGAGATTATAGAGAATGTCAGTGTAACGTACCAGTTTAGCAGCAAGGTGATGGAAGTGACCAAACTTAACTAGTCTGCGCAATGCACAGAATATAAGAGAGCCGTGAGCCGCCTGTAAGGGCGGCCTTATATTTATCTATTTAAGGCGGCGGGTTAATGCCCAGAACAGCAGAGCCAGGGCACTGACGATTGCACCTAACAAGCATACTCCGTTCCAGCCTGAGTGAGCATAGATGCTGGTAGATGCGATTGACCCGGTGGCGCTCCGGCATTAACGCAAAGAGTCTGGCGCAGACACTGGTCATATCATTAATCGAGGGCCTTTGTTGATAATTCTGTCAGAGAAATATTGACATTGTTGAGATAGAATCATGAATAGGGGAATCTGATTAGAAAGGTTGGCTTAGAATGCTGCTGACGACTGAGGACCAATTAATTGACGAGATCGCAGGCTGGCTGAAGAAGCATTTTGAGGCTGAGCTGCTGTCTGCCGGGCGTGTGAATCGCGGACTATTGAACGAGAAGTGGATTATCGGGACGAATAAGGGGCGGCTATTCGCCAAAAGCTATCACCCCGGGCGGTTCAAGATGGAGGATCCGGAGTTTCGCGGCAAGATTGAGAATGCGCTGCAGCTGCAGCTCCTGTGGTACCAGTCGGGAGGACCGTGTCCTGAGCCTTTAACGCTGGAAGGGCGCTGCATGCACATCCTGCCCTGCGGAAGATACATGACCGTCATGACATGCTGTCCGGGTGCTATGGTGCCAGCCGGCAGGATCGGTGAGCAGGGAATGCATGCACTCGGACGGGCTGCTGCGGATATGCATACCGTCTGGGGTGCCGCGGCGGCATCGGGGGTCGGAGCAGCAGTGCAGGCGGGTGAACCGGCCTGGCAGTTGTCGCGCGAGGAGATGGAGCTCGCCTGGGAGGTAAGCTGGGAGGCAGCCCGCAGCTCGTCCGGGCGTGTCCGGGACGCGCTGCTATTACAGAAGGCGGTTGCTGATTCACTTGGAGATAAGGACTTTACGCCTCTGACAGCGGGCTGGGCCCACCTTGATCTGTGGGCGGACAACCTGCTGTTCGAAGGGGACGCGCTGGCAGCCATCGTTGACTTCGACCGGGCACGCTACTCGTTTCCGGCGCTGGACCTCGGACGGGCGGTCCTCTCCGGCACACTCGGCGGGAGCGGATTCCGCGGGGATGCGGTTGCTGCTTTCGCTGAAGGCTACCGTAGTGTACACCCGCTGCCGCCGGGCACTCTTTTGCGGGCAGTCAAGTATGTCTGGTGCATCGAGTCGCTTTGGTGGATCAAGCCGCCGCTCGATTCGTCGAGCAGGGTCCCTGCCCGCTTTGCCGAAGAAATGATTCATACTGCGGAGCATTGGGATCAGCTTGATGCACTTCTTGGGGATATTTAGCTGGATGTAGGTTAATCCGGTAGGATTAACCTACACCGTCACTTTCCAACAAGGAATAGAAATTATCGCGGTCCTCGTCATCAAATTGGCCAAGCGTTCGTACCCGGACAAGCTCGTGACCCCCATACAAATCTAATTCCTCACCAAAATTATTGTAGAGTGCAATCATATGGCCCTCCTGATTCAGCTCCATGTATCCGTAACTTTCATGCTCGGGCTTTTGACCGTAAAGGACCACAAATCTGATTATATCCACGCTGTTCATGCACAGCACTTCCCTTCTATGGCATATCATTAGGCTAGGCTTGTAGCAAATTTTACGTGAAGCCGGACGAATAGGAAAAAGCAGTCATGGTCCTCATACCCGCAAATTCATTCATACTTGGTAAGTTTAGGGGGGCATACCCTCAATGCCGCTCCCACAGAAATTATTTCTTGACAGGATGGGATTAGGGGATTAATATATCGTGCCAGTTCACTCTGTTACTCTGCTATGGCTAAACACATAAAAAAGCTTTCCACAATCCCCTTCCGGGCGATTATGAAAAGCCATTGTGCAAACATTGTTTATTACGCTCCCTAGAATTTCTCCGGGAACTGCTTGATAATGCCTGATGACAGAACATCCGCTAAATGAATCATATGGACCTCATTCTTGTCGGTTGCGGCAATATCTGCTTGCCAGTCTCCCTGGAGGCAGCTCAGCACAATGTCTGTAATTAACTGAAGGTGTGTATACAGCATCTCTTGCACCGCTTTAAACGGCCAGTTTGGATTCAATGCGCTTAAAAAAGTTGCAATATCATCGGCATTCTTATGCCAATCGGCCTGCAGCTTCTTCACATCGGCGGGATTGCCTGCTTTGGCGGCTGCTACAATCTTGCCTGCAATCCCAATATGCTCTTTCAACAGCTCCGCCAGCTTATTGCCGGCAGCCTCCCCGTAATACGGTTTGAATACATCACCTATGTCCTGCTGGTTTCTCAGCAGCCGGTTCAGTACGTCCTTCTGGTCCGGGTTATTCGAGATGGCGCTGACAATATAGCTTCGCGTCCATATGGTATGGTCAATCCATACCTTCTGCATATCGCTTTTCAGCTGAACCATCCTGGGGCTGAAGCAAGCCGCTTCTTTCTTGTCGCCAGCCTGTGCCTGTACGGGGCCTGCTGCTTGCGTCAAGGTGAGTATGAGCACCAATGTTAACGCCAACAGCCATTTGTTTTTCAAATTCATCTGCTCCTTTAGGTGTGTGAATGAAATGGCTTGTATTATTATGGCTGAAGCGGGAGGTTATATTCAGAATAGGCTATTATGGTTTTGTTGTTCTTCTACTTTTCTTCCAATTGTTGTTGCCTAATCCTCTATTTGCAAATATTATAGATTCATAATACTCCATGACATTACATCATTTTTCGAACTATTATTTGTAATAATACGAGGAGGAACGGTAGCGATGTTCAGGAAAAGGATTATGAAACGAAGCTTTGCTCTATTAGTAATTCTAGTATTGGTATTATCTTCTATTCCGCTCAAGCCTGCTCTGGCTCAAGAGGACTCAACGGGCGGCCTGCAGGAAACGGTCTTCACGGGAGAGGGTTACGAGGTAATCTACACTATTTCTTCCAAGTGGGAGGGGGCCTTCAACGCGGATGTCACCATCAGGAATACGGGCGACCGGACGATTGAGAATTGGACACTGGGCTTCAGCCAGCCCTATGAGATCACTAATATCTGGAACGGGATTGTGCAGGCCTATGAGAATGGTGCTTATGCAATTCAGAATGCAGGGAGCAACCAGGACATTCCTGCGGGCAGCAGTGTGAATTTTGGCTTTACAGCGAAGTGTGACGGGGAACTGGTCCTACCGGCAGCATTTGATATACAAGGCAGCGAACAGATCGTGCCGGCAGGAGACTATAAAACAAGCTTCAAGGTGACAAGTGACTGGGCAAGCGCTTTTAACGGTGAAATTGCCATTAAGAATCTATCGCAGACCACCATTGAGGACTGGAAGCTGAGTTTTGATTATGAGGGGAATCTGGAACGGTTCTGGACGGCCGAAATCACCGGGCATACCGGTAATCATTACGTCATACATAATGCAGGCTACAACGCCAATATTCAGCCGGGGGAGACGCTGACACTCGGGTTCTCCGGGAATCCGGGAAATGTAGTCAATGAACCTGCGGGCTATGAGCTGACGCAGATTGCGGCCCGGCAAGAAGTACCTGAACCGGAGGAAGTCTCCGTGCAGCTGGATACGTACGGTTTAGAACTTCAGAATAGCGCAGACGGTGACTATTACTTCCTGAGAACGAAGCTGGACAAGCTGTCGGGAACACTGGGAGGGACATCGCGCATCAAGACCTTTACCTATCAGACTTCTGATAAAAATAAAACGGTCCTGCAGCAAGGAGCTATTCCTGTAAATGAGGTCTGGTCCGTGGAAGGCATAGGGCTGGGTGTCGGCTATAATCTGCTGAAGCTAAGTGCGCAATTAAGCGATGGTTCTGAGGTTGCCAAAGAGTATATCATTGTGAATTTCGACGAGAATAATCTGGATAACTTAGGGATTGACCGGGAGCAGGACAGCGACGGCGACGGAATTAGCGATTATTACGAAGAACATTATGGCCTTTCCGTTACCAGTAAAGATACTGATGGAGACGGATTAAGCGACCGGGATGAGATTATCGTATTGAAGCTGAATCCGCTGGAACAGGATAGTGATCAGGACGGGATTCTGGATGGTGACGAAGACAGCGATAACGACGGATTAACCAACCTGGAAGAGTTGTCCTATCAGACGAGCCTGATCAGCGCGGATACGGACGGCGATGGTCTTTCGGATGGCGAAGAGGTACAGAAGTACCAGACGGACCCCCTGAAGACGGACACCGATGGCGACGGGCTGTCGGATGCCTGGAAGGTGAAGATCGGAAGCAATCCGCTCGTAATGGAGGCGAAGTTCTCAAGGACGGTTGTGGTTGAAGCTGCGGATGCCAAGGTAGTTCCCTGCGTTACCGTTGAAGGGGTCAGCGCGGAACAGGTGGGCAGTTTATCTGTAGATCCTGTTCAGGACGGCATTCTTAATGATGCAACGATCCCCGGCTATATCGATCAAGGCTACAATTTCTCAATAAACGGAGCCTTTGAGAAGGCGACGATTTCCTTCGAACTGGATGATAGCTTGTTGAATACAGCGAACTTCGTCCCGCGGATCTACTATTTCAATGAAGCCGCTCAGTTATTTGAAGAGCTACCTAATCAGAAGGTTACGGGTAATGTGGTTTCGGTTGAGACTGCACACTTCTCAAAATATATTTTATTAAACAAAACCGTATACGATACTGTATGGCAGTATAAGTTCCTGTATGATGAGGGAGAAGAGCAATATTCGGGGATGGACATTGTCTTCGTCATCGACTCCTCGGGCAGCATGTCGGGCAATGATGGAAGCAATGTGAGAACCAGCGTAACCAGACAGTTCATCAACCTACTGACAGGAAGTGACCGGGGCGCTATTGTTGATTTTGACGACACCGCCAAGGTATTATCCGCGTTCACCTCTGATAAGACAGCTTTGAATACAGCCGCAGGGAAGATTGACAGTAACGGCGGAACGAGCTTGACTAGCGGAATTGCAAGTGCGCTTAATTTGTTCACCGCCAGCGGCAGAACAGATGTCCTGAAGTATATTATTATGCTTACAGATGGAGACGGCACTTACAATACATCGCTGACCAAGCAGGCCGCTGATAATCAAATCGTTATTTATACGGTAGGGCTCGGCAGCAGTGTATCGACGAGTATATTGACAAATATGGCGCAGGGCACCGGCGGCAGCTACTATCATGCGAGCAACGCCGACCATTTATACGGGATCTTCGATACGATCGCCGAGACCTCGGACTTATACAAAGATACAGACATGGACGGCATTAGTGACTATCACGAGAAAGAAATGCAGGCAGGCCGATTGCGTCTAGGTACAGGTGGTGCGGTGGTCAGAGTGAACTACCTGGATGCGGACAGCGATGACGACGGGCTCAAGGATGGTGAAGAGGTCCGCATTCTGAAAGTCGGCGATAAGGTCTATGCCTATATGTATTCTAATCCTAATCTGACAGACACGGACGGCGATGGTCTGAACGATGCGGTGGATCCCAGAAGGCTGACTCCAGATGTTAATGAGGCATTGATCCTTCAGTCAGATCACAGAGAGGGAGTACTCAAGGATGCTCCGCGAGGAGATTATACCGTATCGGATGACCTGACGTTCAATGACTACACCTATAGTGAATTATTCAAGCTGGGCCCGGTGTTCTCTGTGGCCAAGATTACGCCGGAAGCCATGATCTGGGGCGAAATGGCATTCCTGTTCTCCGTCGGCCAAACCGGTGCGAGTGACGATATGAGCTCCGTTCTGAGCGATTTGATCTCGACGTTCAGATACGATAACCGCAGTAATGAAGGCACATCGGTTTCCGACGGTGACACCTTCAATACGGACCAATATATCAAGTATCATAACAGCAAGCTGGACAATGCAGTCATAAGTGACTCCAGCACCGAGAATTATGTGCAATTAATCCGTGATTTCGTTGTCCAGGAGCTGCACAATAGTAATGGCGACCTGTCTAAGCTGGAGTATGACCCAAGTGCGAACAAGAAAGTTGTTTATGATTACGTGGGCGGATTCTCACACAGCCCGTATCCGGTGTTTACGGAGAAGACCAATCTGGCGTTATCCCTGGCGATTCATGCCTTCCATGGCAATAATATTACCATTAAGGACTTCAAGATTGCCGGAGACCAGTTCAGCGGGAAGCTGGTGTTCCATTTCTATGATCATTTCGGCCTGGACGCAGATGATGAGATTAATTGGCCGGGCTTTGTCGATTGGTTCACGCTGCAGCACTACGACCGTTTCAACGGAAAATATGTGCCGTTTATTACAACGATTGATTACGAGCTGTATTTCAGCGGTTCTGTTAACTAATTCAAAGCGTCTCATTCTGAAAGGGTCAGGCAGGTGGAGTTATGGGCCGCACTAGAATCGTCTTTATAGGCATTGCAGCCGCAGTGATAATTGTGGCGTTAGGGGTGATTATTAACTATAACCATTCCAGCGCGAAATATGATATTTACAGGGATCATCGCGAGCTGTTTGAGGCTGTAAAAGAGGAGACCGAGCTTCTTATGACCAGCCTGGATAACCGGAGTGATATAGGAAATACCTTTATCTACTCGAATAACGGCAATGCTGTGGGCCATCAGTTCCTGGATGGTGCGAATGCGGGCCTGCAGGGCAATATACAGCAGATTATAGAGGTATCAGAAGACAAGCTGAACTTTCTTAGGTACAGCAGACAGGACGGGAAGAGCCTCCTAAGGTTCGTATTTGACTGGGAAGGCGAGAAAGGCAACACCTATCATATTGTGTATTGTGACAGTCAGGATCTGGTCGAGAAGGCTTATAGTGAGGAGCCTGCTAACTACAAGCTGGACACACTGGCGGACGGCTGGTACGGGATAGAGATCGAGTGATCTGAGCGATGGCTGCATACCGGAGCAAGCCCCGTCCCTTCAGGGACGGGGCTTTTTATAGGGTAGGGTTAAATCCGGACCTGTCAAAATCAACCTCTTCAATAAATTCGATAATGTCCCCGTTAGGGCTGTGAATGAGTGCGTTCTTCACCCAGCAGTGGCGGTTCGCCAAGTGACAGGGTATCCGGTTCTACGAAAGTCCTTGCTCCGTGAGCAAGGGCTTTTTGATATGTTTCCTCCACATTATCTACATAAAAGGCAAAATGTAATAATGCTCCGTGGGCTATTTCTTCTTCAGATGAAGCTTTCTTTCCCTGAGCAGGAATCACGGCATCGTTATCAGCATCGAAGCTTCCTGGATGTGAAATGAGGGCAGACTCCAGTGATGGCCCCGCTTAAACCCCAGAACTTCGGTATAAAATGCAATAGTCGCTGTATAATCTCTAGCTTGAATCGCTACATGTGCCAGACCTTTTACGCCCATCTAATTACCGCCCCCCTTATCTGATATAGGTTTATTATAGGTATAACAAAGCTTGAAATACATGTGAATAACATGGGATTTCTCCTGAGACGGTCCGCGTAAAGTATAACGAATTTGTTGCAAAAGGGGCTACAGGGATAACTGCACCGAAGGTGATGTCCTGGGGCACACTACGGGATTCTTTGCAGATTCCGGAAGGCAATATTCATTCCCTCTTTGCGGTTAACCCCGTTACTGCAGAGAATACCTGAGAGACCCGGCTTGGAGAACCATAGCAAAGCAGACCGCTATCCAAACAGGAGGGCGGTCTATTTCTTTTTTCTGACGAGAGGAGAATTGGGCTTGCATCCTGCTGCAGCTTCTGTTATCTTGATATTAACAAAATGTAATTATCATAATGTTAATAAGTTATTCCCATCAAGAATAGATGCAGAAAGCGGAGGGATGCAGCGTGAAGAAGATTGCGGGGAACTGGAATGGGTTCGAAATCGTCTGGCTGGTTATATTTACTTTGATTGCAATTGGTTTTACAATTGTTTCCAAGGATTCGTTCCTGGGGTTCACGGTCTTTATTACCGGGGTGCTGTGCGTGGTGCTTACGGCGAAGGGGAAGCTGATGAGTTATGCTTTTGGGATATATAACACCTTCGGCTACGCCTATCTGGCTTATATTAACGGATTATTCGGAGAGGTTATGCTGAATCTGCTTTTCTTCGTGCCGATGAATGTTGTAGGCTTCTATATGTGGAAGAAGAATATGCAGAGCGGCAAGCTGTCCATGCGCCAGATGGAGGTCAAAGGCAGGCTCCTCACGATGGCGGTCTGTATTTCCGGGGCGCTGCTGCTGGGGTATAGCCTGTCGTTCATCCCGGCGCAGAACTCGCCTTATATTGATGCTATCACGACCGTGTTATCCGTAGTGGCTACGATTCTGATGGTGCGGAGATTCAAGGAGCAGTGGCTGGTCTATATTGTGCTGAATCTGTTCACAGTGCTGCTCTGGGTGATCCGGACGGTGGAGGGCAGTGGTGAAGGTCTGCTGATGATCGTCATGTGGAGTGCCTATCTGGTTAACGCGGTATACGGCTACTATAACTGGAATAAAGGGGCTAAGGAGGCGCTGGCATGAAGACGCTCGGATTAACACTCGGAAAATTTGCTCCGCTGCATAAAGGGCACCAATTCATGATCGAGACGGCGTTGCAGGAGGTCGATGAATTGATCGTGGTGATCTATGAAACGTCCGTCCCTCCGGTTCCGCTGCATATCCGCGCGAACTGGATACGCAGGCTGTATCCGTCATCGGTGCGGGTAATTGAAGCGTGGGATGGTCCGGACGGGTACTCCGATGACCGGGAGCATGAGATCCGGGAAGAACAGTATATTCTCGGGCTGCTGAAGGGCGAGCAGGTGACCCACTTTTACTCCAGCGAGTTCTATGGCAAGCATATGAGCATCGCCCTGGGCGCCATAGACCGGAGGGTGGACGAAGCACGTCAGCAGGTGCCGGTATCGGCCACCATGGTTCGCTCTGATCCCTATAAATACCGGGACTATGTAAGCGACATTGTATATCGGGATTTAATTACGAAAATTGTGTTTGTAGGAGCGATGTCTACCGGCAAATCGACGATTACTGAGGCGCTGGCGAAACAGTATAGGACGACTTTTGCCAGTGAGTACGGGCGGGATTATTGGACGGAGCATCAGGTGGACCGCCGGATCGGCATAGAGGCTTTTGACGAAATTGCCGTGGGCCATCTTAAGCGGGAGGAACGGGCGCTACTGGACGCAGACCGGTATCTGTTTGTCGATACGAATGCGATTACCACCTATATGTACGCCCTGGATTACCACGGACGGGCCCCCGGGCTTCTCACCCGGCTGGCGCTGGAGAATGCGCAGCGGTACGATCTGTTTTTCCTGTGCGGTGACGATATTCCTTATGACGATACTTGGGACCGCAGCGGGGACCAGAAACGGCATATTTTCCACAAGCAGATCATAGCGGATTTGAAGGAGCGGCGGATTCCTTACATCACCCTGAGGGGAACCCTGGAGGAACGCATGCGTAAGGTGGACGGGGTGCTTGCCAGGTTCAAGCCTTATGGGAACTACTTCGGAGAGCTGCAGAACTAGAACAATGAATCCGGGAGGCGAAGACGCTTGGAATTGTTAGATCATAATGGACTTACAGAACGTGAATTTCTGGAGCAATACCGGGCAGGAGATTATGAGCGGCCTTCGGTGGCGGCGGATATGGTGGTTTTTACGGTCACGGACAAGGAGGCAGACGACTCTCTTAAGCTCCAGGACAAAGAGCTGCGCATCCTGCTCATCCGCCGGGGAGGGCATCCTTGCCTGGGACGTTGGGCGCTGCCGGGCGGCTTCATCCAGCCGGATGAGACCGGGGAGCAGGCGGCTGCGCGTGAACTGTATGAGGAGACCGGCGTTGCTGATGTATATCTGGAGCAGCTCTATACCGTTACCGATCCCGGTCGCGACCCCCGTACCTGGGTGATGAGCAGCAGCTATATGGCCCTGATTGACAGCAGCCGGATCCAGCTGCAGGCGGGGGATGATGCCGAAGACGCGGCCTGGTTCACGGTAAGCTACCGGCTTGTAAGGGAGCACAAAGAGCTGCTGGAAGAAGGATACATCGGAACCTTTACTTACGAGCTTAAGCTGGGTGCCGGAGAGGGAGAACTGACGGTGGTTATAGACCGTACGGTGACAGCCAAGCCGGCCTCCAGGTCAGTCACTTACTCGATCCAGTCCAATGACGGGCTTGCTTTTGATCACGGGAAAATCATTGCCCGCGCCATCGAACGGCTGCGCCAAGAAACGGAGCAGACCGGCATCGCGCTGCACTTAATGCCTAAGCTGTTTACCTTACAGGAACTACAGAAAGTGTACGAGGCGATTCTGGACAGAGAACTGCCGGAGGCTGGCTTCCGGGACAAGGTGGCGGGTCTCGTGGCTGAGACTGGCCACTCCACGGATATTGCCGGACAATCGCCTTCCCGGTTGTATCAGAGAGACTGGATCAAGATACAGGACAATGAAGATAGAAGGGTGGAGTTACAGGGGTGAGAGTGAAATTAGAAGGAATTACGGTTTTGGCCCTGGATGTTGCTGGAATGACTGGCTTCTATCGTGATGTTCTGGGATTTAAGGCTATTGTTGAAGAGGACCACTATGCTGAATTTGAGAATGACGGTGTTCGTCTAGCGATATTCTCAGCACCCTTAATGGCGGATAACACGAACGGTCATCACTCCTACGCAGAGGAGCGTAAAGGACAGGCCTTTGAGCTTAACTTCGAATGTGACTCTCCTGAGGATGTCTACACTAGATACGATGAATTTGTTGCAAAAGGGGCTACAGGAATCACAGCGCCGAAGGTGGTGCCCTGGGGACACACCACGGGTTTTTTTGCAGATCCGGAAGGCAACATACATTCCCTCTTTGCGGTAAATTAAGCAACCCCAATTCTCAAGGAGAATCAGGGTTGCTTGATTTGTGAAATGCTCAGGGTCACCTTCCCTCCGCCGGAGGGGGATACATTATCCAGACTAAGGCTGCCCCCGTGCTGCTCGGCCACAGACCGGGCAATGTAGAGCCCCATCCCGTGATGGTTGCCGGAGCTTCGGCTCCGGTCACCCCTGTAGAACTGATGGGTTGCTTCTTTCAGATCAGCCTGCGAGAAGCCGCGGCCGGTATCAGTAATCATGAAATGAACAGTATCAGCACCGCCCTGCACGAGCAGACCGATGCTTCCCTGCGGAGGTGTATGCTCTGCCGCATTCGCAAGCACGTTAACAATCCCCCGCAGCAGCAGCTCTTTATTAATGAAGAGGAACTCGGGCAGGTTTTTCTTCTGGACAGAGATAAGCAGGTTCTTCCCGGAGGAGAGGGCCTTCAGCTGCAGCTCCAATTCTTCAATAATTCCCCCTGTTGGCACAAGGGATTCCCGGCGCTCCGCTCCAGCCTGCAGGCTGGACAGATCAATAACCTCCTGTACGAAGGCTTCGATGTCCCCGGCGCTGCGGAGAATATAACTGTTATACTCCCGCTGGGCATCATCCTGTGAGGTCTCCTGCAGCAGCTCTGCGTTTCCCCGGATGATGGTGAGCGGTGTCTTAATGTCGTGGGCCAGCGCGGAAATCTGTTCTCTGCGGGAACGTTCCAGCTCCCACTGCCGCTTAAGCGAGGTATTCAGGGCTTCCTTCATCCGGTCCAGGGAGGCCAGTACCTCATCGATCTCGCGGATTCCGGAGGGCTTAATGGTGAACTCCAGATTCTCACGCTGGATGTGCCCGGTCGCTTCCTGCAGCCCGGCCATTTTCTTCGACAGTCTGCTGCCGAACAGAGCGGCGAGCAGGGCGGCCTGGAGCAAAACACCGAAGATGAAGAGCAGGATGGCCAGCAGCTGAGGATTCGGCAGATAGCTGCGCATCAGGGAAGAGGCGTACTGCGGCGTTAAGCTATAACGGAATATCCAGATTTCCTGCCCGTGCCGGGCGGTTGTATAGAAATGAGAGCCCTGACTATCCCCATGCTGCACGATTTCCCAGGCATGTACTGCTTCCTGGCGTTTCAGATTACCGGCCAGCAGTTCCCCATCCCCGGTGAACACGGTATAATCGACCCTGTCCGGAACCATCTGCGGCGTTACTGCTTCGCTTGAGGTAAGCCGTTCCTTGAACGCTGCAATCTCCTTCTCGGCATAGTTTGCCGGCAGCACGGCATCCCAGGCAAAAGCCAGCGCGAACAGGCCGAGTAGCACGCCCAGCAGCAGGATCGTTCCCAGGCTTAAGAACAGAAGGTACTGCAGGAAAAAGGTGCGAAGGCGTACGGTTTTGGTTAATTTTACAGCTTCCACTTATATCCGATCCCCCAGATGGTTTCAATGACATCCATTCCATATTTGCTCAGCTTGGCACGGATATTCTTAATATGCTCCGTAATAGCGTTGCTGTCGCTTTCCCCGTCATACCCGAAGACCGCTTCATAGATATGTTCCTTGGAGAAGACCTGTCCGCGGCTGCGGGCCAGGAATTCGCAGATTTCATATTCGCTTTTGGTCAGAGACACCTTGTCCGCCTGGACAAACAGCTCTTTGCCGGAGAGATTGAAATGTACGTTCTCCATATACAGCACCTTCCGCTTCTCCCTGCCCTCCCGCCTGAGGTGGGCATCAATCCGTGCACGCAGCGCCCCTATACCAAAGGGCTTCACAATATAATCGTCTGCTCCCAGGCCCAGGCCGTACATCAGATCGCTTTCCTGTGTTTTGGCCGTTACAAAAAGAATGGGGCAATCCACTGCCCCGCGGATCTCCCGGCAAAGGGAAAAGCCGTCCACCCCCGGCATCATGACATCCAGCAAAATAAGATCGTATGCGCCAAGGTCGGACTGGCGCACCTGGGTGGAATCAGAGATCACCGTCACCAGGTGCTGATCCGTACGGAGTGCATTGCGAATCAGCGACAGGATAGCGGGCTCATCGTCTACTACGAGTATTTTGGCCATATTCATTCCCTCAATTATAAGTTGTAGGTCTAATTCTCCGTTGATCGTCCTTCCCAGCGCCTGAACCATAAGAGGCATACCAGGGAAGCGGTGATTGTTCCTGATATGCAGACGGCAATTCCGGTATTCAGGCCGGATACGGCAGGGGATAACGAAATACCGGAAGCGTGGATTGTCCATAAAGAGATGAAGCGGACACCCCAGGCGAAGGGGATATAGGGCCAGATCGAATCGCCCAGTCCGGTGAGCATTAAGGCGGACACCAGACTTCCCGCAAGCCCTGTTCCAATAGAAGCCCCCCGGCCAAATTGCAGGCTGGCTGTCAGGTGAAGCAGGTATAGAAATATATTGCTCCCGAACAGAATAACCGCCCCGGTGAGGTAAAAGGGTAATCCCAGTCTGTCCTGCTGCAGAATTCTGCTAAAGCCCAGGCCAAAAAGGCTGTAAGCGAACAGGACGGCTCCGAGGCCAAAACACAACAGGAGCAGCAGCTTACTTATATAGGTTGTGATTCTGGCTGCAGGTACAGCAAGCATTGCTTGATACTGTCCTGCATTCGCTTCCTGTTCCGCCGCCATGGAGCAGACGAGCCCGATCAAGGCAGGAAGGGCACAGCCCAGAGACTGCATGAACGCCAATGCCTTATCTGAGGCGCTCCATGGGGAGTAAGAATAGTAGGCCAGGAACACGGCAGCTCCGGTTAAGGGGGCCAGCAGATGAATCAGCAGAAACGGTGTGTGCCGGGTTTTGAGCAGATCCGCCCGCAGCAATCCCAGTAGTGTGGCCATGTTACTTCGCCTCCTGCTTATGGAACCATAGTGCAGTAAGCAGGAACAGTAATCCGAACCAGACCAGGGAGACCAGTACATCCGCCAGAATCATGTCTGTGCTTCTCAGCGGACTGTCCGCCGGTACCGGGAGGCCGTTCGGCAGGATGGACAGCACCGGGCACATGAGTCTGAAAGTAATCGTATACGGGATGTAATCCCACAGTCCTCCGGCATCGAAGGTAACCACACCCACGACAGTGCCCAACATATTAAGCAGAACAGCGGCGAATAATCCGAGCCGTGCGGCCAGGAACAGACATAGTGGAATCTGCCACAGAAACGTAATGAAGATCAGCGCGCTTCCGGCCAGGCTATTCAGCAATGGAAGGGTCTGGCCAAACAGCATTCCCCCTGCTGTAATGCCAATCAGGAACAGGAGGACAGCCGCGGACAGCCACTGCGCACAGGCGATGATTTTCCCGGCCCAGAGGATCTTCGGATCCACGGGAAGTGCCAGCAGTCCGCGGTATTTCATCTTGGCATCCTTATGCAGAGCCAGTGAACAAGTGAGTGTCAACGCCCCCGGCAAGAGCATGGTGTACCACCAGTTATAAGCCCCGGTCTGAAAATAGCGTCCGCCCATTAGAATGGCACACAGCAGCATCGTGAATACAGGGGCGATCCAGACCAGACTGGGGATGAAGGTGCGCCGCCATTTTAAACGTTCAGCCCTAATATGACTAAGCATGCGGCGCAACCTCCCTCCGGCCTGCTGCTGCCACCTGCATGAACAAGGCTTCCAGCTCTTGGCCGTGGGGAATGGCACCCTGATATCCCAGCACTCCGCCGGCGATAATCCCGATCTGATCGGCTACCTGTTCGACCTCGGAGAGCATATGACTTGAGAGGATGACAGTGATTCCCTGCCCGGGGAAGGAACGGATCAGCTCCCGCAGCTCCTGAATCCCGATAGGGTCTAGCCCGTTGGTCGGTTCGTCCAGAATGAGCAGCTCCGGCTGATTCAGAAGTGCAATCGCGATGCCGAGCCGCTGCTTCATCCCCATGGAGAATTGTCCGGCACGTTTCTTCCCCGTCCGGGCCAAATCCACGGTGGTGAGCACCTCTTCGATCCGGGACTGCGGTAATCCTAGGGCGAGTGTGCGCACCTTGAGATTCTCCCGGGCGGTCAGGTTCTCATATAGCGGCGGCGCCTCAATCAGTACGCCAATTCTGCGTAAGTCCTTCCGGGTCCAATCATGCCCTTGAATGCGGATACTGCCGGAATCGGGGCGCAGCATGCCTGCGAACATTTTGAGTGTTGTGGATTTGCCGGCGCCATTCGGACCAAGCAGTCCATAGATCGAGTTGCGCGGTACAGCAAGTGATACATTGCTCACAACGGTTTGGTGCTTGAAGCTTTTGCATAGATTCTCGGTTTCCAGAATCATGTCCCGCATAGTATATCATCCTTTCTATCTCCACAGTCTAAGAGGAGATTCTAAGGATTCTATAAGGATAAGGGAGGATTCCCCGGCACCAACGGGACCCCTCGGCCCCAGCAGCTTGGTACCCAGCCAGGAGCCGACAAAGCCGTCTAATCCAGCGCCCTTACCGTCTCCCCCTCAATCAGCACAGGCTGATAATAGGTGCTGTTCCGCAAATCCTTCTTCCCCTGCAGCTTTTTAATAACCCACTCAGCGGCATCACGGCCCATCTGCTCCTGCGGATGGGTTAAGGTCGTGAGCTTGATGCCCGCATTTTTGGCGATATAAGAATTATCCTGGCCAATAATTGATAGATCCTCCGGAATCGAAATCTCCAGCTGTCTGCACACATTTACGACTTCCAGGCCAACCTCATCGTTATAGCAGACAATAGCTGTTAATACCTCTCTGTTATCGGTCAGGAACTGCTTCAGGTTCTCTGACAGGGCTTGCTTGGACTCGGTATCGAAGGACAGCACCTGCTCGGGGTGAAAGCGTAATTTGGCTTCTCCTAGCGCTTTGATATAACCCTTCATGCGGTATTTGCCTTGCAGGTCATCCATTTTGGCAATAATACCGATCTGGGTATGACCCTTGGAGATCAGCTCTTTGGTCGCCAGGTAACTGGACTGCACATCATCAAGGCAGAAGAAAGGCACCTCCAGTTCTTCATAATAAGCATTAATCATGATAAACGGGACATCCTGTTCTTTGAACGACAGATAGTAGGCAATATTGGGGTTGTACAGATTGCTTTTGGTAGGCTCAATAATCAGACCTTCAACGCCGAAGGACAGCATCATCTCCAGCGCCTTCTTCTCCTGGGCGACATCATTATTGGTACTGGCGAGCAGCAGCGAATAATTATCCTCATTCAGTCTGCTCTCAATCCCGCGGATGATGGAAGGGAAGATGTAATCTGAGAGGTAGGTCGTGATGACACCGATGGTTTTATTATTGGGGTTGCCCCCTGATTTGGACCGGAACTGGTTGCTTACATAGGTGCCTGATCCCTTCTCGCTTCTTAGAAAGCCCTCGTTGGATAGCTCCAGGATTGCCTTCCGGACGGTTTGCCGGCTAACACCATAGGTGTCCTGCAAGGCTAATTCTGTAGGAATCTGCTCGCCCACACTATAGGTTCCTGACAGTATATTGCTTTTTATATCATCAAAAATAATCTGGTATTTGGTTCTCACCCGGCTCACTTCTTTCATGGTTGTTCATATACGAATCGGTATATTCGCAATAGTTGTACGTACACATTATAGTATGAATATATCGTTATTATAATCCGATGTCTACTATGTATAAGCTTTTCAAGGGAATACGAATCTCTTACAATAAAATTTGTATGTATATCTTGCATGAAATGTTGACAAATGTACGAACAAAAAATATACTAAGTCTGTTAATAAAGGAAGCGCCTTCTTTCCATTTCTATTATAACAGTTTGGTTCAGAGAGGAGTAACGTGGGCATGGATCAGAACATCGGGCAAGCGATACTTAAGGGAGAAACTTCACTGGGTATCGAATTTGGATCCACACGTATCAAGGCAGTACTGATTGATCAGCGTTTTGAGACAATCGCATCCGGAAGCTTTGAGTGGGAGAATCTGCTTGAGGGCGGGTACTGGACGTATCATTTGACAGACATTATTAAGGGCCTGCAGGAGGCTTACCATGAACTGAAGCAGGAGGTCCAGCAGAAATACGGTGTTACGCTTACGACCGTCGGTTCTATCGGGTTCTCGGCAATGATGCACGGATATATGGCTTTTGACAGCGCAGGCGGGCTGCTGGTTCCGTTCCGGACCTGGCGTAATGCAACAACCGGTGCTGCGGCCAAAGAATTAACGGATGTCTTCCAGTTCAACATCCCTGAACGCTGGACCATAGCGCACCTGTATCAGGCGATACTGAACGGGGAAGAGCATGTGCCTCAGGCGGAGTTCGTAACAACGCTGGGCGGGTATATTCACTGGCTGCTGACCGGCAGCAAGGCGATCGGGATCGGCGATGCTTCGGGGGTGTTCCCGATAGATGAGGCCACGCAGGATTACAATGCAGCGATGGTTGCACAGTTCGATGAACTCATTGCAGACAAGGGCTATCCTTGGAAGCTGAAAGATATTCTCCCTAAAGTGTATACTGCGGGTGAGCAGGCAGGGCTATTAACTGAAGCGGGTGCGTTAATTCTGGATGCGTCCGGGGATCTGCAGCCGGGTATTCCGCTGTGTCCTCCGGAAGGTGACGCCGGAACAGGAATGGTCGCTACGAACAGTGTCCGCAAACGGACCGGCAACATCTCCGTAGGCACTTCCGTGTTTGCAATGATCGTGCTGGAGAAGGATCTTACAGCCGTATATCCGGAGATTGATATGGTAACGACACCAGACGGCAGTCCGGTCGGCATGGTTCATGCCAACAACTGTTCCAGTGATCTCAACGCCTGGATCGGCTTGTTCCGTGAATTCTCGGAAGCGATGGGCTTTAAGTCTGACCCCGGCCAGCTGTTCAGTGTCCTGTTCAATAAAGCACTGGAGGCGGATGCCGATGGCGGTGGTCTGCTGAGCTACGGGTATTTCTCCGGGGAGAATATTACCGGGATTGAGAAAGGCCGGCCGTTGTTTGTACGCTCACCTGAGAGCCGGTTCAATCTGGCCAACTTCATGCGGACGCATTTATTCTCCGCTTTTGGTGCGCTGAAGATCGGAATGGATATTCTGACCAAGCAGGAGCAAGTGTCGATCGACAGCATTCTGGCTCACGGCGGGTTATTCAAAACCCCTGTTGTCGGCCAGAAAATCGTAGCCGCTGCAATGAACGTCCCTGTCTCTGTCATGGCAACAGCCGGAGAAGGCGGCGCATGGGGGATGGCGATTCTGGCCTCCTACATGCAGAACAAAGAGCAGCAGGAGCGTCTTGATGACTTCCTTGACCACAAGGTATTTAAGGATGTGGAAGGACAAGTCATCCATCCGGATGCAGCTGATGTTGCTGGCTTCGAATTGTTCATGGAACGTTACACCGAAGGTCTGGCGATAGAGCAGGCTGCTGTAGATCATCTGGTAGAGAACGGGAGGGGTTAATACATGTTAGAGCAACTGAAAGAAGAGGTATTCGAGGCCAATCTGGACCTGCCTAAGCATGGACTCGTCAAATACACCTGGGGCAATGTGAGCGCAGTTGACCGTGAGAAAGGCGTATTCGTCATCAAACCAAGCGGAGTCAGCTATGACAAAATGAAGCCTAGCGATATGGTCGTAGTGGATTTCGACGGTAACGTGGTTGAAGGGGAGATGAGACCTTCCTCGGATACACCGACACATGCCGTACTCTACAAGCATTATGCAGAAATCGGCGGCATCGTGCACACGCATTCGACCTGGGCGACCATCTGGGCGCAGGCCGGGCTGGATGTTGCTGTAATGGGAACGACACATGCCGACACCTTCTATGGCGCGGTACCCTGCGCCCGCTTCCTGACGCAGGAGGAGGTTGACCGCGGCTATGAAGCGGAGACCGGACGCGTGATCATTGAGACTTTTGAACAGCGGGGCCTTGATATTATGGCAGTTCCCGGCGTCTTGCTGAAAGGCCATGGCCCGTTCACCTGGGGGAAGAATGCCCATGATGCAGTGATGAACAGCGTGGTGCTGGAGGAAGTGTCCAAGATGAACCATTTTGCCCGCGAGCTGAACCATTTCGCTGAAGAACTGCCGCAGCGGATTCTGGATAAACACTATCTGCGCAAGCATGGCAAAGGCGCTTATTACGGTCAGAAATAATCTGATTTATATATTATCTAAGAGAAGAGGATGAATCATATGTCAACAGTAAGTGCTAAGCAATTCTGGTTTGTTGTAGGATCACAGCATCTGTACGGAGAAGAAGCCCTCGGTGAAGTTAAAGCTCATGCACAGGAAATGACGGATGCCCTCAATAACAGCGGTGTGCTTCCTTATCCGTTGGTACTGCAGGATCTGGCGGTCACCGCAGACAAAATCACTTCGATCATGAAAGAAGTCAACTACCGTGACGAGGTTGCCGGTGTGATCACCTGGATGCATACCTTCTCCCCGGCCAAAATGTGGATCCGCGGCACGAAGCTGCTGCAGAAGCCGCTTCTGCACCTGGCTACGCAGTACAATGAGAGCATTCCTTGGGCAACACTTGATATGGACTTCATGAACCTGAACCAGGCTGCCCATGGCGACCGTGAATACGGGTTCATTAATGCCCGCCTGAAGAAACAGAACAAAGTGGTAGTAGGGTACTGGGAACGCGCCGAAGTCCAGAAGCAAATTGCGGAATGGATGGACGTTGCCGTTGCGTATAACGAAAGCTTCAATATCAAAGTGGCCCGCTTCGGCGACAACATGCGTAACGTGGGCGTTACCGAAGGCGACAAGGTAGAAGCCCAGATTCAGTTCGGCTGGACCGTGGATTACTTCGGGATCGGCGACCTGGTTGCTTATGTAAACGAAGTGAAGGAAGAAGAAATTGATGCGCTGTTCGCTGAATATGCAGAGCAGTATGAATTTGATTACGGTTCGTACAGCAAAGAAGCATGGGAAGCCAGCGTGAAGGTACAGGCCAGCTATGAAATTGCCCTCAAACGCTTCCTGGATGCCGGCAACTACAATGCGTTCACTTCGAACTTCGAAGACCTGCACGGCATGAAGCAGCTTCCGGGTCTTGCCGTTCAGCGTCTGATGGCACAAGGCTACGGCTTCGCCGGCGAAGGGGACTGGAAGACAGCAGCTCTGGACCGCCTGATGAAGGTGATGAGCCACAACCTGAACACCGGATTCATGGAAGATTACACCTACGAAATGGCTGCCGGCCAGGAAGCGATTCTGCAGTCCCACATGCTTGAGGTTGACCCAAGCCTGGCCAGCAACAAGCCGAAGGTGCTTGTGTCTCCGCTGGGTATCGGCGACCGCGAAGATCCGGCCCGTCTCGTATTCGACGGCAAGGCCGGCGAAGGCGTTGTGGTATCGATGGCTGACTTCGGCACGCATTACAAGCTGCTGATCAATGAAGTTACTGCCTTCGAACCGACGGTTCCGGCCCCGAATCTTCCAGTGGCCCGCGTGCTCTGGCAGGTAAAGCCTAACTTCCAGGATGGGGTTAAGGCTTGGATCGAGAATGGCGGTGGTCACCATACCGTGGTATCGCTGAACCTGACGACAGATCAGATCGTTACCTATGCCAAGCTGGTGGGCCTGGAATACGTGATTATTAAGTAATTGAGTTACTTGTTAAAGTAAACAGCGAGTAGATGTTAAAAAGAGCGAAGGGGCATATAGCCCTCTCGCTCTTTTTGTTTGGCAGGTGCAGATATGGTGAATACGGAGGTAAGTTAAAGGAAATCTGCTTGCTCCGCCGGGAAGCGTGTGCCGAATGTATGCGAAAATCCGAACACAATGCGCCAGCGCGGCGGGGTGTGAGCCAATGTACGCGAAAAACCGAACACAATGCACCAGCGCGGCGGTGTGTGGGCCAATGTACGCGAAAAACCGAACACAATGCGCCAGCGCGGCGGTGTGTGGGCTAATGTACGCGAAAAACCGAACACGATGCGCCAGCGCGGCGGGGTGTGGGCCAATGTACGCGAAAAACCGAACACAATGCGCCAGCGCGGCGGTGTGTGGGCCAATGTACGCGAAAAACCGAACACAATGCGCCAGCGCGGCGGTGTATGGGCCAATGTACGCGAAAAACCGAACACAATGCGCCAGCGCGGCGGAGTGTGAGCCAATGTACGCGAAAAACCGAACACAATGCGCCAGCGCGGCGGGGTGTAGGCCAAATGTATGCGAAAATCCGAACACAATGCGCCAGCGCGGCGGGGTGTGAGCCAATGTACGCGAAAAACCGAACACAATGCGCCAGCGCGGCGATGTGTGAGCCAATGTACGCGAAAAACCGAACACAATGCGCCAGCGCGGCGGTGTGTGAGCCAATGTACGCGAAAAACCGAACACAATGCGCCAGCGCGGCGGTGTGTGGGCTAATGTACGCGAAAAACCGAACACAATGCGCCAGCGCGGCGGGGTGTGGGCCAATGTACGCGAAAAACCGAACACAATGCGCCAGCGCGGCGGGGTGTGGGCCAATGTACGCGAAAAACCGAACACAATGCGCCAGCGCGGCGGGGTGTGAGCCAATGTACGCGAAAAACCGAACACAATGCGCCAGCGCGGCGGGGTGTGAGCCAATGTACGCGAAAAACCGAACACAATGCGCCAGCGCGGCGGGGTGTGAGCCAATGTACGCGAAAAACCGAACACAATGCGCCAGCGCGGCGGGGTGTGAGCCAATGTACGCGAAAAACCGAACACAATGCGCCAGCGCGGCGGTGTGTGAGCCAATGTACGCGAAAAACCGAACACGATGTCCCCGCCCGGCGGTTCGTATGCCCTATAGCGCCGCTCGCGCCGCTCACTTCTTATTCCGTGCGCGGTAGTGCTGCGGCGTTACGCCGACCATCCGCTTAAACAGGTTGGAGAAGCTGCCCAGGCTGGTGTATCCTACCTGCTCTGCAATGTCTGTAATCTTGAGTTCGGTCTCCTCAAGCAATTGCTTGGCCTTCTGCAGGCGTTCCTGAATAATCACATCTGACATGGACAGGCCGGTCTCTTTCTTGAACAGCCGGGATAAATAGGCCGGGTTCAGATACACATGTGCCGCGAGTTCATCCCGGGTAATCTCTTCACTTAGACGGGAGCGGATATATTGTCTGATCTTGGTGACCGTGGCCGAGGAGACATTATGGCTTGTCTGCAATAATCGTAAAGCGGCGCCCAGACAATCCATCGCCCAGTTCTGCAAAGAGGCGGAGTGCTTCGGATAGTTCTCCTTATCCATCAGCGTCTTCAGCTCCGCAGAGGCGTGTGCAGATAAGCCTTTTTTGGCCAGAACAGTATGGAGAATGAAGAGAATGCCGTGGATGAGCTGACGGTGCAGCTCGCTTGTCCAGCGGTCAGGCCCGATATTTACGAACCATAGCGTGACGCGGCGCTCCAGCTCCTCCAGCTCGCCAAGCTCCAGGATGGTCGCCCACTCCCCGAATAAATGTATGGGAGCTGCCAGCGGCAAGGCATCCAGCGGTTTATCCTTAGCATACGCGGAATCATCAGGCCCGAACACTTGACGCGAACGGTTTAGATTGCCCTGCTCCCGTTCGGTGACGTAAGTGTAAGCACTCAAGATCTCAGGCAGTAATACGCCTGGACTGATGTAGACCGACAAGGAGCAATGCAGCAGCCGCTCGCAGGTATCCAGGAAGGTCTGGCAGTTCTGTTTAAGCGTGTGCCGGACAGCATTCAAGTCGCCTCTCACGTAGATAACCGCCAGGTTGTGGCCTATCTGATCCTGCAGCACAGTGCCTTCCAGCCCGCTTAGCAGCAGCTCTTCTGCCAAATTGCGCAGCGCATACTCCATGATGGTCTCATCCCGTGCACTGAGGTTCTCCTTCCATTGCTCCAGACCTAACAACGCGATGAAGTAACGGTCGTCCGGCTGCAGATCTAAATCGTAGGTGTTTGCGGAGATCTGCAACGATTCCAGGGCGGGGGCTGCCCGCTGGCTAAGAATATCCTGCCAGAACCGCTCCACCAGCAACGGCAGCTGATGCTCCCATTTCCTCCGGTAATCCCCGATAAGCGCTTCGAACTGCTGCTGTTCCTTCTGTTTATTGATTTCTGCCAGGGCTGTGCTTGCCACCTTCATTAATTCCCCGTAATCTACGGGCTTCAGCAAATAATGAAATGCCCCATGGTGGATGGCCCGCTGCGCATATTCGAAATCGGCATGACAAGTAAGCATAATCGTCAGCGTACCGGGAGAGTACTGTTTGACCCAGGCCAGCAATTCCAAGCCGCTTCTCCCGGGCATTTCGATATCGCAGATCAACAAATCTACGGTTTGCTGCTCCAGGCAGGCAATCGCCTGATCCACATTCTCCGCAAGACAGACATCCTCTACTTGCAAAGCGCTCCAGTTCACACCCTGCTGCAGTCCAAGCAAGGCGAAATATTGATCATCGACGATTAGAACTCTGTACATACGAATATCACAGCCCCCTTTGAACAGGTAGTCTTATCTCCACAACCGCCCCTCCGTCAGGAGCATTGTGGAAGGTGAGTCTTGCCCGGTTGTTATAGAACATCAGCATGCGTCTGTACACATTCCATATGCCCAGATGGCGGTCTGTAGGTTTTTTCTCATACAAGCCAAGATTGAGCATGTCAAGCTGGTGTGCGGAGAAGCCCGGCCCGGAATCCCTGATCTGAATGGCAATGCAGGAATCGCTGTTCTCCCGGGCTTCTTCACAAACCGTGATCCCAACCTTAAAGGGCTTGGTATTGTTGATGAAACCATGCTTGATGGCATTCTCTACAAAGGGCTGAATCAGCAGTGGGGGAATGAGTGTGTACTCAAGCTCCTTGGGGAGCTGAACCTGATAGGACAGCTTGTTCGGATACATGACCATTTGAATCTCAATATAGTTTTGAATGTGATTTAACTCGCTCAGGAGTGGAATCCAGGTGTCATTGGTATTCATAATGAATCTGAAATGGGAGACCAGATGTCCAATCATTTTTTTGATCAGCGAATATTGCTTAAGCTCTACCAGATGAAAGACGATATTCAAGGAGTTCATGAAAAAATGGGGGTTGATCTGTGCCTGAAGGTGCTTGAGTTCCGCCTGCTGCACCTTCATCTGCTCCTCATACACATCAATCTTGAGATTGCCGATCTGCTCGGCCATCTGGTTGAATTGCTGGGTAATAATCTGAAACTCCCTGCTATTGCCTTCCTTGAGCCGGTATTCCAGTTGTCCCTTCCCCAGGATGCGCATTCCGCTGGTCAATTGCTGGATGGGCTTGAACACAAGCCGGCTGAGTAGAGCCAGAAGGATGGCCATGATGATAATAATAGCGATAGGAATGACTTTGATGATCCGCTGGAAGATCGGCAGCTCGTCCAGAATGGACTTCTCATCCAGCAGAATGAAGACATTCAGATTGGAATATTGTGAAGGCTTGTCAATCAGCAGATAATGATTGCCGTTGCTGAGACGAATTGACGCATCCACGGGATGGGCAGGATTATCGAGATGTCTGCGGATGAGTGCGAGATCCTCATCACCGAATTGGCCCCATAACAATTTGCCGTCATTGCTGACCATGCCGATCTGTTCGCTGCCTCCTGTAGACTCTAGCTGGGTCAAAGGCTGTGCCAGGGAGTCAATGCTGACCAGAACCCCCATCAGGAGCCGTCCGCTCTTGTCCGGCAGTACCTTGAATAACACGGGCTCTCCGCCAATGGTCACGGTCTCCCACTTCAGGGAAGCCTGAAGATTAGGAGTCTTAAGGCGCGAGGACAGTCCGGAAGTAATCATCTCTTTCTCCTGATAATACTCTCTCTGGCTGCTGAGGAATAACTCCTCCCGTTCCTGATGGTAGACGAACACACTGCGGATGATGGTGTAGTAGCTGACATCGCTATACCACTGGTCCATAAGCTTGCGGATGGACAGATAATAATTGACACTGTCGGGGCCGCTGTCGGAATACAGCTCCAGCAGCATGTTCTCATTGGCCGTACGCAGCAGATAATGGCTGGTCTGCTCCAGCAGCTCATCGAGTGTACCTAAGTGAAGGGTCAGTGTATCCGAAGCGGACTTCGCAACCTTCTCCCGGACAATGTTGGTGGAATAGATATTGGTATAAGAGAGGAAGAGGAACAGCGGCGTGACCAGCAGTAAGACAAGTGCACTCACTTTGAATCGCAATGATAATTTCACAGTCTCACCCCTCAGGTACATTTGCGCCCCGGCAGCAGGAAAGGGGAGGGACAGAAACCGTCCTTCCCCCGAGCCTATTTATTTAGGATTGTTTTGCTTTCCAGGCATCGTATTGCTTCTGAACCTCGGCACGGATCTCTTCGATTCCGTTGGCCTTCAGCTTCTTATTATATTCCTCAAGCACCTTGTCTACACCCAGACTGCCCGTTTCCAGCAGCGGGCGGAATTCCTTGATAATATTGCTGACCACGGAGACCTGTGTTTTGACAGCGTCGGTATTGAAGTTGAAGCCGAAGGACTTCACTTTATGGGCGCTCTCGTTATAGGCCTTGAACTTCTCCCATTTATCGGCATTTTCGCCTTTCCACAGATAGGTTATGGTCTGGTTACCGAACATCCATTCAATGCCCGGCGCCCAGCCTGTATCGGCACGGGTAGCAATGCCGTCAGGGAGCTTGATGAAGTTATCCTTGCCTTCTACCTTAACATACTGCCGGCCTTCTACGCCGAAGTCAATCAGGTTGACCAGAGCCGGGTCGGTATGCAGCAGGTTCAGCAGCATCATCGTCCGCTCCGGATCAATGGAGGTACGTCCAATGGCCATCATAGAGTTACTGACGCTGGCTGTACTGATCTCGGGTTCATTACCCTTCAGCTTCACCAGCTCAATGCCGGTGGCGATGGAATCTTCCTTGTCGGAGTCCGGTTTGTCTGAACCGAATTTCATCCAGGTTTTCCCTGCCTTGAAAGCGTCTTCAGTACTGGTTTTGGTCGTTGCGGCATCCTTGTTGATATACCCCTTGCTGAACCAGTCGCCGTAGAGCTTCATCCGGTAGATGGCCGTGTCGGACTCCATGGAGCTGATAACCATCTTATCGGTCTTGGTATCGAGAACGATACCAGCAGGAGCGCCTGCAACCAGCTCATAACGGAAGTTTTCCTTCATGCTCTCTTTGGTTTTGTCGAAGTAGCCAAGCGTATCGGAGCCGCTGCCGGAGAGCCAGATCGGTGCAATGGCCGGTTCCTTCTCCTTGATGGTCTGCAGCCATGGCTCCAGATCCTCCAGCGTCTGGATAGAGTTCACATCGAATCCGTATTTATCGACCAGATCCTTCCGGAACATAATGGTATGGCTCTCGCCAATTTCCTTATTGGTGGGGATCGCATATATTTTGCCGTCTACCGTTCCGCCTTCAAGGAAACGGGGATCGAGGGTCTCCTTGATGCCTTGTCCATATTGGGCTAACAGATCATCAAGCGGCAGGAATGCGCCTTTGGCTACGTTGTTGGCGAAATCCGCCCAGTTAGGGGCAAAGGTCAGATCCACCTGTTCCCCGGATTGGTAAGCCAGCGCCATCTTCTCGGCCCAGGAGGACCAAGGAAGCCCCTGGAAGTCAATCTCGGCGTTGATCTTCTCCTTGAGATATTTATTGATCTCCTCCACAACCGCCTTGGTATCATTCTGCGGGAAGTTCCCAACCGTGTAAACGGTTAACTTCCGGTACGTTGAAATATCGGGGTTGCTGCCCTCCGTGCCTCCGGCCGCTGTGGCCTCTGCTGTCGATTCTGCCTTGGACGGGGTGGAAGCGTTAGAATTACCTCCGCTGCACCCGGTAATGCCCAGTATCACGGCGGTCAGAGCAGCAAACACCGCGCCAGAGCTTCTGGTTGTTCTCATTTGTATGAACCTCCTCAATGATAATTAGATCATATATTCTAACCGGCATTTACGCCAGAGTCAGACCGGGTTAGCCTTTGATTGCCCCTATAGTAAGGCCTTTGGTGAAGTACTTCTGGAAGAAGGGATAGATGAACAGGATCGGGCCAATCGACACCACCACCATGGCCATCCGCAGGCTTTCGGTAGGAACCGACTCTTGTACGAGCAGGGCTACACCGCTTCCCGCCAATTGGTTCTTGAAGAACTCGGCCTGACGAATCATTTGAATCATGACGTATTGCAGGGAGTACTTGTCCGTGTCATTAATGAAGAGCATGGAGTTGAACCAGTCATTCCAATACGTCAGTGTAGTGAACAGACCAACGGTGGCAAGAACAGGCAGCGAGATCGGAAGCACCAGCTGGAAGAAAATCCGCCATTCCGAAGCCCCGTCCAATTTGCCGGATTCTATCATCTCTTCGGGAACCGTCTGCTGGAAGAAGGTGCGGGCAATGAAAATATAGAATGCGTTGGAGAGGCCGGGCAGGATCAGTGCAATCAGCGAGTCCTTCAGATCCAAATAATTAACGTACAGCAGGTAGAAAGGGACAAGCCCTCCCGAGAACAGCATAGTGATCAGCAGGTAGAAACTAAAAGCCTTTTTAAAGGGAAAGTCCTTCCGGTAGAGGGGGTACGCGTACAGAGCAATCAATAGTACTGCCAGAAGGGTTCCGGTAAGCGTAACGGTCAAGCTGATTCCATAAGCTTTGACCAGCGTCTGCGAATGGTTGAACAGATATTGGTAAGCGGTCAGGTCAATCTTCTCGGGCCAGAATTTATACCCCTGCAGCGTTAACGTTTTCTCGTTGGTTAAGGAAATGGCGACAATGAGCAGAATAGGCAGGATGCAGGCCAGACTGAAGGCAGTGAAGAAGATGTTCAGCACAATCTGGGCGCTCTTGGAGCCTTTGGGATAGGCGCGGGTTCGGGTTGCAGTAGTCATTAAGATCCTCCGTTCTAGAAAAGTGCCGTATCGCGGTTCAGCTTGCGGGCCAGACTGTTCGCCCCGATAACAAGGAAGAAGCCGATGACGGATTGATAAAAGTTCGCCGCAGAGGACATACCCAGATCATTGAGCTGAATTAACCCCCTGTATACATAGGTGTCGATGACATCCGTAGTGGAGCGCAGCGCACCGGAGTCCAGCGTAACGTGGTAGAACAGCCCGAAGTCGGAGCGGAAAATACCGCCCATGTTGAGAATGGTGAGAATGACCATGATAGGCGTAAGGAGCGGCAGCGTAATTCGGGTGATCTGCTGCCACTTGCTGGCGCCGTCCACCACCGCAGCTTCATACAGCTCCTCGCTGATGCCGGTGATCGCGGCCAGATAGATGACACTGCCGATGCCGATCGAGTGCCACATCTTGGTGAGCCACAGAATATAGGGCCATGCATTGGGATGCATATAAGCATTGACTGAGGAATGGCCGAACAAGGGCAGAATATGCTTGACCAGGAAGCCGTACTCCGGGTGCAGGAAGGCGTAGACTATGAAGCTGACGACAACCATGGACAAGAAATTCGGCATAATCATAACAGTCTGGAAGAAACGGGAGGCCAGCTTGCTGCGAACCTCGTTGATCGCAATGGCCAGGGATACAGAGAGGATGAGCCCTGAGATAATGAAGACAACGTTGTAGCCGATGGTGTTAATGGTCACGCGCAGGGCATCGGATGTGGCGAAGAGGAACCGGAAGTTGTCGAGTCCCGCCCATGGACTGCCCATAATGCCGTCAACATAGTTGATATTCTTGAAAGCAATGAATAATCCGAACATCGGGATGTAACAGTTGATGAAAAAAATAATTGCGGTTGGCAGCAGCATGAGCAGCAGCACCCGGTATTTCACAATGTTCCGCAGCAAACGGCCAAAGCTGCCCTGCTGCTGTGAAAGGGGCTGCTTGGTCAAAGCTTTTACGGTTGAAGGATTTGCCATTGGTTCTAACCTCGCTCTACATAATCTGGATGAATTTATTATAGTAGAGGAGCAGATACGAATTCTCTCTTGCAGATGACCCCGTTTATTCAAAAGTTACCTCATGTTGAACTCTTGAACATTGCGACTTTTTTCACAGAATATCTCTCACATGCCGAGTAATATGTTAGAATATCAGAATGCATTAACGCTTCACCAATTTAATACATCACACGGGCTATGATTGCTATGGATCACACTATAGCAGGAGCAGCTTCTGGAGAGACTGCGGGAGACCGCAGCGCCGAAGGGTTCACAATCTCAGGCAAAAGGACAGAAGAGTACGGAATTTGTATTTGTTATGCTGATTCTTTACGGTCAGCAGCGCAGGTAGCTTATTTTGATATTCTTATGAACCGGGAGATTGGATGACATCCAATCTCTTTTTTATGTTATTTGGCAGCATAGCGTTGTACACATTAAGGGGGAAAAAGGCAATGGCACAGACAGAATTAAAGAGAGATTTGGCGAACCGGCATGTACAGCTGATCGCTATCGGCGGCACGATTGGCACAGGGTTATTCCTGGGATCGGGCAGAGCGATTCAGCAGGCCGGCCCGTCCATTATGATCACGTATTTACTCGTGGGGATTGCCGTGTTTTTTGTGATGCGGGCGCTGGGAGAGCTGCTGCTCTCGAAGGCGGGGTATCAATCTTTTACAGACATTGCTGAGGATTACTTGGGGCCGCGCGCGGCATTCATTACGGGCTGGACCTACTGGTTCTGCTGGATTATGACGGCGATGGCGGATGTGATTGCGGTGGGCGTCTATGTGCAGTACTGGTTCGATATCCCGCAGTGGGTACCGGCAGTCATCTGCCTGATTATTCTGTTAGGACTCAATCTGCTAACGGTCAAAAGCTTCGGCGAACTCGAATTCTGGTTTGCCCTAATCAAAGTCGTCACGATTCTTGCCTTAATCGGCCTGGGAATCATTCTGCTGGTCATCGGGTTCAAGACGGATGCAGGATCGGTGAGCGTTCGCAATCTCTGGGAGCACGGGGGCGTGTTCCCGAACGGTGTTAAGGGCTTCTTATTTTCCTTCCAGATGGTTGTGTTCGCTTATGTCGGTGTGGAGCTTGTGGGTGTATCAGCCGCAGAAACAGCGGATCCGGAGAAAAATATCCCCTCGGCGATTAACAAGATTCCTCTGCGGATTCTCTTCTTCTATGTGGGCGCGCTCTTCGTGCTGCTGTGCATTAACCCGTGGACCCAGCTCAGTGCGGCTGAAAGTCCTTTTGTGCGAACCTTCAGTCTAGTCGGGATTCCAGTTGCTGCGGGCATTATCAATTTCGTCGTCTTAACCTCAGCGGCTTCCGCCTGCAACAGCGGGATGTTCTCGACCAGCCGGATTCTGTATAATCTGAGTCGAAGAGATCAGGCATCCCCGCAGCTCGGCAAGCTGAACCGAAATCATGTGCCCGCGAACTCATTATTTATTTCTACATTTGTAATATCGGCCGGGGCGCTGCTCAGCAAGATTATTCCAGGCCAAGCGTTCGGCATCGTTACAACGATCAGCGCCATTTGTTTCATCTGGGTGTGGGGTGTTGTGCTCGTATGTCATATCAAGTATAAGAAGAACCGCCCGGACTTACATGCCTCGTCCAAATTCAAAGCACCGTTCACACCTGTTATCAATTATGCGGTTTTAACGTTGTTTGCCGCCATTTTGATCATTATGCTGTTCGCAGATGAGACCCGTCCGGCGCTGCTGTGTACGCCTCTATGGTTCATTCTGTTGTTCGTCCTGTACTCCATGCGGAGCAAGAAGGAGAAAAGTGATGCGGAAGTTAGTATAATCAATACATGAGTGAAAGAATGTTCAAACGCTACTGACATGTTGTCAGCAGCGTTATAAGGAGGAATCCGAAACATGAAGCATAGATTGCTCCAATATATGACCCGGCTGACCTCCCTCAGCGAAGAGGAGCAGCAGGCTATTCTGGATGAGATTCTTGTCGAGGAATACAGCAAGGGAACCATTCTGCTTAGGCAGGGTGAGGTTCCCGGTCATTGCTATTTCGTGTTAAAAGGCTGTGTGCGGCAGCATAGTGTAGACGTTACAGGCCGCGACATCACCTCGAACTTCTACACAGAGGAGCAGGCGATCGCTATCTTCAATGCGCATAAAGAGGAGGCCTCGTCAGAATATAGCCTGACTTGCCTGGAGGATTGCGTACTGGTTGTCGGTGCGCTGAATACCGAGACGGAAATGTACGCCAGACACACGCAGCTGGAGCTGATGACACGCCGGATGATCGAGGAGAATTTCGGACAGGTGCAGGCGGAATTCGCCGCCTTCATTGCGGCATCCCCCGAAGACCGACTCAAGGCACTGCTGCATCGGAGGCCCGGCCTGATCAGCCGCGTCCCCCAGCATCAGCTGGCCAGCTATCTCGGGATGACACCGGAGTCGCTCAGCCGGATTAAGAAGCGGCTTGAGCGCGAGCACGCGCAGCCGGGACTTTGAACAGCAGCCAGATGCCAAGCCCCAGCTCCCCTGCGGTCATCGGCAGCATGAACACCCATTTGATAATTTGAAGGAATTCCACATACCCGGGCACAAGTGTGCCGCACAGATGAACCACAATATAGCCGAAGCCTGCCAGCAGCAGCAGAACACTGATGGGCTTCGGAATATTCTCCGACCATACCGCCAGCATACCGATAATCAGCAGATGCCCCCCGAACAGAATTAAACCAGCCGACCATACCGCTTCAAAAGCATGAAGAATAAGCATGACCTCGGCCTGCAGCTCCCCTCGTGTGAAACCGGAAAGCGCAACCTCCCTGTTACCGGTAAGAAGTGATACCATGATCAGACTGGAGACAGCAATCCCCAACACTGCCGTATAAGCCAGGCGCAGCCATGCTCCCAGCAGGGACAGGCCCGGATGCACAGGCTTCAGCACCAGATATAAGGCCCAGGCAGCTGCCACATCACAGGCCATAATCAGTACCCAGCCCAGAATCCCGGCCCTGAACAGCGACGGAGAGGCCTGAAGATTGGCGAAGGTTGCAGCGGCATCTCCATCCACTACCAGACTCCCATGGACATATCCGTACGAGAGCGCGGCAGCAACCGCCATTACAATGAGGGATATTCCCCCGGTTCGAGCCACTGCAGCAGACATCAACATAACCCCCTGATTGATTATTGATTGTGGTTATATTGTACTAAGGCGCCTGCAGGGCTTCATTGACTTAAGTTAAGAGGAGATGATTAAATTTTAAATAATAAGTTTTTGAATAAAGGATAGTCATTGGAAAATGTCGAAGCGATTAATAAAGGAGAACCCACATCCATGAAGAACATTATCCGCTCCTTTGAAGATATAGTGAACCTGGCGCCGATCCTGAAAGCTGCCTTTCCCTACGACGTATCTATTGCTGCCCTGTGATGTGGAGAAGTTCATCGCGTATTTCCCTGGTACGTCCATTGATCTGGGAATTCGGGCAGGGCAGATAATTCTCGCGGACGAACCTCTGTACCATGCGCTGAGAAATGATGAATTCTCGAAAGCTAATGTCCCTAAGGAGTACTACGGGTATGAATTCGCCGGGACGGTTCTTCCGGTACACGGAGAGGATGGAAGCGTCTGCGGGGCGGTCTGTATCCAGGTCCGCAGACAGACCGAGCTGCGCGAAATCGCCGATCAGATCTCCGTCTCCCTAAATCAGGCACATGCCCGGATTGGGCATGTGGCAGAGGGCTCGGGACTGCTTGCCGATTACTCGCAGAAGCTGCTGCTCCAGTCAGAAACGACCGCCGAAAGTGTCAAAAAAAGCGATGAAGTGCTGGCTGTCCTCAGAAAGGTCGCCGACCAGACGAATCTGCTCGGGATTAATGCAGCCATTGAGGCCGCCCACGCCGGGGAAAAAGGGCGGGGATTCGATGTTGTAGCGAAAGAAATCCGCAAATTCTCGAAGGAAACCGAGCAGTCCGCGCAGCGGATCCGGGATACCCTGGGGGAGATCCAATCCGCGATGAAGCAGATCAGCCAATCCATCCATCAGATTGCGTCAGTCGGGCCGGAGCAGGCTGCTTCAACGAATGAAATCTCCAGCTTCATTGAGGAGATCCGGACGATGTCCGAGCAGCTGAACCAGTTCGCACAGAAGCTGTGAGGGAAGAGCGGCCATTCTAATAATTACAGATTCGCCAGAACAACGGCAAGCAGAGCAATGAAGGCCGGGAGGCCTTGAACCAAAAGAATGGATTTCTTGGCCGTGATGCCGCCATAGATGGCTGCAACTGCAACACAGATCAGGAAGAACAATTGAAGCTGAACACTGAAGGTATCGTTCGGATGCAGCAGGCTCCAGACTAGACCGGCCGCCAGAAAGCCGTTATACAATCCCTGGTTGGCAGCCAGCGATTTCGTTTCCCGGGCGAACTGCGGGGTGGTGCCGAACGATTTTTGCGCCCGCGGGGTAGTCCACAGGAACATTTCCAGCACTAGAATATACACATGCTCCAGTGCAACTAGGGCCACGAGTATTACACTCACCATCATCATAGTAAATCCCTCTTTTCATAATTATGTAAGATTGATCAACGGAAAAATTAAATTGTTTAAAATATAATTTTACACTGTCTAAATATAGCCAAATTCTGCAATTTTGTCAATTTGGAATCCATAAATTCCTTGAGGAGGCAAAACCGTTGTACCTAAGAATGCTGACATCTGTGGATGCGGAGGTTTACCGCGAGCTTCGGCTACAGTCGCTGCGGCTGCATCCGGAAGCCTATCTCAGCTCCTATGAATCGGAAAAGAAGCTGTCTATAGTCACCACCCGCATCAGGCTGGAGCCCTCGGAGAATAATTTCACACTGGGAGCTTTTGATGGTGAGGAGAAGCTGGTGGGTATCGTCACTTTCTTCCGGGAGAGCCGGCCCAAAATTGATCATAAAGCTAATATATATTCAGTATATGTGGATTCGGATGTCCGTAAACAAGGAGTGGGCCGCCGCTTGATGGTGGAGCTGATTGCCCGGGCGAGGCAGTTGCCGGGGCTCGAAATTCTGAATTTAACGGTAACCTCGAATAATGTAGCTGCCAAAAGACTATACGAATCTCTTGGATTCATCTGCTATGGCACAGAGCCGAAGGCGATGAAGCTTGGGGATGAATATCTGGATGAAGACCTGATGATTCTGATGCTGTAGCCTCTATCGTGTTGACAAGCATCCGGGCGGCGATCATAGAATATGCCAAAAAGCACAAGCCGTTGACTTGTGCTTTTTGAGCTGACTATAGCTGGCGGGAAATTGGAATGTTCCGGGTATTATTGATGGGCAGCAGCCCGTTTCAGGATCTCCTGAACCTGGCTAACCATAGCGGCCGCGTCTGTACGGGTGATTCCAGCCTGCGGATTGAACTTGCCGTCAGCATCCAGCTTCACGATCTTCAAGGCAATGGCCGTCTGAATGGCTCCCGAGTTCAGGATATTGATCTTGTCATTATCCTTGATCTCTACCGGAATCAGATTCAGCAGCGGCAGCTGGCCGCTGGTCTGGAGGGTATGCACCAGCAGGTAAGTGAACGATTCGCGGGACATGCTGGCTGCCGGATCAATCTTGATCTGCAGGTCCGCCTTCGGTCCTGCGGCTTCCTTGATCAGTTGAACAGCTTGCTCAGCCGTGAGAACTTCGCTCTCTGCTGCGGGTGCTTGATGAGTCTTCAAGTATTCCACCGCTTTATTCACGATATCCGTACCGGCGGTGCGTGTAATATCACCCTTTGGATTGAAATTGCCGGACTCATCCAGTGTAACGAAGCCAAGCGCCAGCGCGGTTTGAATAGCGCCCGAATTGGAGATATCCATCTGACTCGCATCCTTGACTTCAACCGGAATGAGCTTGATCATCGGCAGCTGTCCGCTGGTCTGGAGGGTATGCACCAGCAGGTAGGTGAACGATTCGCGGGACATGCTGGCTGCCGGATCAATCTTGATCTGCAGGTCCGCCTTCGGTCCTGCGGCTTCCTTGATCAGTTGAACAGCCTCTTCGGCAGTAAGCGTCTCACTCACCGCAGCCGGTGCCGGATGTGCCTTCAGATACGCCAGCGCATTGCTGATCGCTACAGCTGCTTCGGCGCGGGAGATTTCCTGCTTGGGGTTTAGCTTGCCACTGGCGTCCAGCTTCAGGACACCGTAGTTCAGGGCGCGCTGGATCGAACCGGAATATTCGGCTTTGACCTGATCCTGGTCCTTATAATCAATAACAACCGGCTTGATCATCGGCAGCTGGCCGCTGGCTTCGATCGCATCAATGAGCTGGTGCGTGAATTCTTCACGTGTCAGCTTCTGGTTTGGCTTCAGGTCGGCGGGCAGATCCAGCCCGTGGACACCGGCAATAATGAGCGCCTCTGCATACCAGGCGGAATCATTGGCATTCTTGAAATAGTCGGTGGCATGCGGCTCCTTCACGAACCGGATCAGATCCAGGTTCAGGTTAAGAGCATTTACGATCATCTGTACACCTTCAGCCTCAGAGATGCTGATATTTGGGCCGAACAGATCTTGGCTGATCCCTTTGATCAGGCCGCTATTCTGCAGTGCAATAATCTTGTCTTTATCCTGCACATTATTAATATCCTTGAAGGTTGCCGCAGAAGCGAACTGTTGCCCCGCGAAGCTGAGCGCCAGTGCAGCAGCAGCAGACATAGTAATGATCTTGAATGTGTTCTTCATTGTCAGTCACCTCGTAGAGTAGTTTGTGGTTTATTTGTGATCTTAGACGTGCCGCCCTGCAAAAAGGTTACAGCAGGATTTAATTTATCAAACCTAATAAACCCCGAGCCCTGTCTTAATGTTAGTATTGTTTGCTCAGACAAAGCTCCCGCCAATTCATAAGCCATTTGTACTGTTCATCGCAAAATTCCTTCGATACCGACTGCAAGCCCTGGCAGCGGACAATTCTGGAGATGATCTGATAATGTCTGACCGCAATGAAATCCAATACGGCTAAGCACTCCTTGTCACTCAAGGTCCGCAGCTTACTATATCCGGAATAGAACTGTTCAAACAGACGCCGGGTGTCATCATACATGGACTCGTGAAATTGATTAAAGTGAGTGTTATCAGACATATAGGCAACATCCATGGCCGGATAATCCCCTGAAGCGTCATCGAAGTCCATAAGGACGTATTGCCCGCGGCTGTCCCTGAGCATGTTGCCTGTATGCAGATCGCCATGACAAAAGTGTCTGGGTAGCTCTGACATACGGCTCCATAGTTCATTGCCATAGTGTTCGAGCGCAGTAACGGACTCGGAAGCACAGTCCAGTTCGCGCATAATGGAGAGATAGTCACCGATGTAGTCGGTTTTTGTCCGGTGGATCAGTTCATCCGGGTAGCCCTGCATAAGCTGATGCAGTTCGCCGGTTTGTTGACCGATAACCTCTGCTTCGGCTATCCCATCGGGCGTAGCCCCCTCGGCATAGCGGAAGAGCACCGCTGCCTGCAAGCCATCCTGAGCTTCAAGAAGGATATGACTCTCCTGCCCCGCCGTCCGCAGAACAGTAACGGCAGGATAAGAATGAGCCTCTAAATAATCAAGAATACGGACGGACTGCAGGGCATCGGCTGTCTTGAAGCTGCGGTATATTTTGAGTACATAACGCTTACCTTCGCCCTCTGCGAAATACACCCCGCCGATCATCTCCCGGTGAAGCCGGAGCTGCTCAATACGGAGCGGGTAGGAGCGGTTAATCTCGCGGATAAGATGATCATAATCCATCGGCGGTATCCCCTTTTGACGAATTGTTCTAACTGTTATTCATTATCCTGCTTGGCGAAACCGGATGTATAGAGAAAGCTTAGCTATAATTAAAGTTACAATAGGGAACAGCCCCGCAGACAAAAGTTAAGCCACCCGGTTTCCTGAGCCGGGTGGCTTATGTGTATTCGCTAACTTTTCACGGAAACAATCTGATTGCGGCCTTGATGCTTGGCTGCGTATAGGGCTTTATCCGCCGATTTGAACAAATCATTCAAGTAAGTCGTTGAGCTCATGGGCGGGGGGACCTTGAATTCCCCGATGCTAAGCAGTCCTATGCTGATGGTGATGGATATAGCCTCGTCTATATTATCAATTCTGATGTTATTGGTCTCAATGCTCGATTTAAGCTGTTCCGCCAGATTATACGCATCGGCCTCGTCCGTATCCGGCAGGTAGATTATGAATTCCTCGCCGCCATAACGGGCCAGGATATCGGATTGCCGCAGACTGCGCTGCAGAACCTCCACCGTACTGCAAATGACTTCATCTCCGGCGAGATGTCCGTAACGGTCATTGACCATTTTGAAATAATCGATGTCGATCAGTATAATGGTCGAAGGGGAGTGATGATCGCGCTCCTTCAGCAATTCATGCTCCAGCTGCTGCATCAGATAATGCCGGTTGAAGCAGCCGGTCAGGCTGTCGGTGATGGCCATCTTCCGGAGCTTGGCGTTCGTCTGGAACAGTTCTTCGTGGACTTTGATTAAAGCGGAGTTGCGCTCTTGCAGAATGGTGTTCTGCTGGTTCGTCTCATCAATGAGGCGCCGAAGCTCGGTTATATTCTGGAAGGTGACAATCCGTCCGACCCTCACACCGCTCACCATAATCGGTGCGGCATGAATGCTGATGTACATTTGGAGTGTGGGATACATTAGTTCTGTCTCGGCCACCTCAAGCGGATGGTCACGGTAGGCTTGCAGGAACTGTTCGGTCTTGACGGTATTGCCGCCGGGCAGGTGGCTGGCCATATCGAACCTCTCCCCGGGATTCAGCCGGATCTGGGGATGCAGAGCCTGGTTGATTTCGACCACCTGTTCTTGATCGTCGAGGACGAGAATTCCGTATTCCATCGTATTGATGATATCCTGGTGGGCGATAGTTACAATATCAAACACTTTGTCCTGGTGAATGGTAATCACGAAGAAGGTGGCTGACACCACAATGCCGAGCGAAGTAAAGCCCGGAATGACCGGCAGGTAATCGTCCAGCACTACGTTCAGGAACACATCGATCATCAGGAAGAAACAGACGGCAACGATCCCTTTTAGCATATACATGATCTGATTCTTGATTCGCGGCGCCTGACGGGACACCAGGGCTACATAAATGATGTACAGCGACACGCTGGCATTAAGAATAAGAATAGACATGTTGATCCAAAAAATAGGTCCGTAGATCCGCTCAACATATCCGCCGTTTACCGGGAGAACAAACCAGCCGTTCGGATTCAGCACAACAGCCAGCGAGGACAGGAATGCTGGAACAAGCAGGGCGATTAATGTTTTGCGGTTAAGAAATTGCGATTGGCCTGAGAGCAGAATGGTGAAGAAGATCCAGCCTGTAGTCAGCAGGGAGGCATCGATAAAGGCAAGCTTTACATAGAATAGCTGATAGATGGGATCATCAACGGTTCGGATGGCAAACTGGCAGTAGGGCCAGATCATCATGGAGAAATGAAAACCCAGGTAGACTTTGTGCAAATTGGTTATCGTACCCACAGAAATAAATATGTATATAAACAAAAGGAACAAGACAAAGCACATTATCAGATCAATCCAAGACTCCAAGGCCAATATACTACACCTTCTTGATATATTTAGTGTTTATTGCTTTTTCTGGGTCTAAGGTCTTATATATTGATTTTAATATATAATTAGCGTGTGCAGATTACAAGATTTTTAAGTGAATCTATCGGAATAAAATGGTTGGGAGGAGAATAATATGAAATCTATCACCGTTCAGAACCTTACGGACAAGTTCCATTTGGAAGTGCTGGCAGGATCAGGGTGCATGGACCGCATCATTACCCGTCCACGGACGCACAGGCCCGGACTTGAATTTGTCGGTTATTTCGATTTCTTTCCGATGGCGCGGGTGCAGGTGCTCGGCCGCAAGGAGATCAACTATTTATTAACGCTGAGTGTAGAGGAACGCATGCTGCACATCGGCAATATCGTCAAATATCATCCGCCTTGTTTCATTGTAACGAGCGGCCAGCAAGAGATCCCTTACCTCACCTTATACTGTAATCAGGAGGGCATTCCGCTGCTGCGGACACCAGAGGTGACCACGGAGTTTATTGCCAAGCTGGACAGCTATTTGGTAAAAACGCTGGCGCCGGAGCTGTCGATTCACGGGGTGTGTGTCAATGTGTCGGGCATCGGGATCCTGCTTCGGGGCAAGTCCGGGATCGGTAAAAGCGAAACGGCGCATACACTCATCCGGCGGGGCCACCGGTTCGTGGCCGATGATATTGTAGTGCTCAAGAAGCTGGGGCCGGCAACGCTTCTCGGGACGCACAATGAGACGACCCGCGAATTCCTGGCGCTGCGCAGCATCGGCCTGATCAATGTCGTACGCCAGTACGGGCGCAGGGCCTTCCAGGATGAGACGCGGATTGTACTGGATATCGAGCTGGCACCGTGGCAGGAGAATTCACTCAACAATGACCTGGAACTGGTTCCCCAGTTCACGGAATATCTCGGCGTTCAAATCCCGCATATCGAGGTTCAGCTTCAGCCGGGGCGCGATGTGGCCGGCCTGATCGAAGCTGCTGCGAATAATTGGTATCTCAAGCAGCTTGGATACAGCGCGGTAGAAGACTTCATGAAGCGGATTGAAGACGGGATGCAGTCTTAAGGCGGGATAATCCCACACACTCCAGGGCAACTTAGATAAAAGACAGCAGAGGAGTGTATCCGAAATGGCGAGAAGAAACAGGAGATATGCGGTGCCCGGGTCAGCTCAGGGCATGCAGACCTTCAAAGCAGAGGTCATGAAGCAGGAAGGATACCATGTAGATCCGAATCATCCGGACGATGTGAAATACGAGGTGGCGAAGGAGCTCGGTATCCCGCTGCAGGCGGGCAATAACGGCAATTTGACCACGGAATCTGCGGGGCAGATTGGCGGCAGAATCGGAGGCTCCATGGTCCGGGAGATGGTCCGTCTGGCACAGGAGCAGTTAGCGGACAAGGGGAAATCCTAGAATACGCGATCCCTCCAATGGCCCAAAGCAGCGGCATGCTTTTGGGCTATTTGCAGTTTATACGCAGGTAATATTCAGAAAATATAGACATACACCTTCGTCCGCAGCCGGTCCGGGCAGGTGATGATGCGGACCGGCTGCTTGTCCGGGAGAGCGAAGCAGACACTGATCACGGCTGCCCCCGGCGGCAGCTCCTGCCTGAACTTGGGAGCAAGCCGTTCCATGGCACCGGGGAACAGGTAGCAGAGCACAATATCGGCATCGCTATAAGAGCTTCTATATATGTCGCCCCGCCTAAAAATGACCTTGCCCTGCAGCCGCTCCCGTTCACTCTTCACTGGCAGAAACCGTGTGCATACTACCGCAAACAGCTGTGAGAACCCTAGGGGAATCCTTGAGTTCTCTATGCCGGTCAGCCGTTTGCCGGGGCAGCGGCGGATGACTTCCAGGCCCAGCGTTCCCCAGCCCGACCCCGCCTCCAGAACATTGGCATAACCCGGCATACGGTTCACCTCCACGGCTACTGCCGCCCTTACAGCCCTGGAGGCGGGCATCGGCGATATTCCGTTCTTCCAGCTTACGAGCACAATCCAGACTACGGACAGCAGAATGAGAAATGCGGCAATCCAGGGAATACTCTCGGTAACGGGCATATATCGCTCCTTCTTAATCTGTGCTCACGCCGGGCTGCCGCTGTAATATTTATACTCGAAATTGATCTTGAAGCCGGCATTGAGGTAGAGGGTCAAAGCCCGCTCATTCTCGGTGACAACACCTAGACGGATCGAAGAATAGTTCTTCTGCAGCAGGAAATCAACAGTCTGCCGGAGCACCTTCCCGCCATACCCTTGGCCCTGGCAAGCGGGCAATATGCAGAAATTATGGATAAAGGCGGTTGCCTCATTCACGTAATTCACCCGGATCAGGCCGATCCGCTGGCCGCCCGCCCAGGCAATATAGGTGATACGCTCTGGTTCCTTCGTCTGCAGGAAATACTCCCGGGTGGCGTCTTCGGGGTCCCCGAAGGCCCGGGACGAGCAGGAGACCATGAATTCGAAATCCTCCGGCAAGGAAGGCAGCAGACGCAATTCTGCCGGAGCGGGTTCTCTGCCGGACTCCGTATGGGCATATGACATCGCGTATTCAGAGCGGTCATACTCAGTACCGATAGCCTGGGCCGCGCGGAGTCCTGCCTGTGAGCGGCTTGGAACCCTGTAGCTGAGGCTGTGTACAGTGAGAGGCGCAATATCTTCCTTGGCCCGCTGCAAAAGGCTGCGGAATACACCCTGGCGGCGGTATTCCGGATGGACCATGGCATTGATCTGCGCATAATCGCCTTCGGAAGCAAACCAGCTCAGCAAACCTATGAGCTGGTTTCCGCGATAGCAGAGCAGGGCATGGTCGCCATCCTCTTTGACGAGATGCTCAAGATCTGAGCTTAATTTGAGCGAATCCGCGTGGCTGCACTGCTGCTCCAGTAGAGTAATGTCCGCCGCTTGCTGCTTGGAGTGGTAAGTCATTGCCATGATGTTATTTAACTTGAGAAGCTTGCGGAACTCATCAACACTGTCAAACACGCCATCGGGCGGGACATCGTAAGCCTGGCTCTGGAAGGTGGACAGCCAGCGGACACCGTAGGTCGGCAGTCCGGCAGCCTTGCCCGCGAGAATATCCGCATTACTGTCCCCAACGAATATAGCATTAGAGGGATCCATGCCAAGTGTACGCAGCGCCGAATGTATGCCTTCGGGATCAGGCTTGGGCTTAACGACATCATCTCCGGTAATGGAGATATCGAAGAAGCGCTCCAGATCCAGCGCCCCGGCCGATATCTGATAGGCCCGTCTGCTTTTACCGGTAATGACGCCAAGCTTCATCCCTTGCGCCTTCAGGGCCTGAAGTAATTCTACAATGTGCCCGTCATTCTGGAATTCTCCGAAATGCCCCTGCTCATATAATGAATAATAATCTTCTATAGCTTGCGGAACGGAAGACGGGTCAGCGAAATTGCCGCCAATGATGTCCTCCTCGGTGGGGCCAAACATGGCGACAAGTTCATCGCGGGTGACTTCTCTATGATCGTATTGCTGAAATACAGCCTGGAACGCATGGAAGGATAAAGGCAGTGTATCTGCAAGTGTTCCGTCGAAATCAAATAATACAGCTTGAATAGACATACGGATGGCCCGTCCTTTGGATGAATTAGGTGGATGGAGCATTGTCTCAAGTGGCCTCAGAGTCAGGAGGTAGGTGCAGCCTGAAACAGGCTGTTCTTGTAATTCATGAGCGGTGCCAGCCAGACCATACCGGTTCCCCGGTAGACATTGACCAGGCCTTCGCCGGAAACGGCAGAGCCCATGCGGGTCTTCCCTGATTTCTCTACGGTAAAGTCAAGCGAGTTCGACCACATCAACGCGAAATTGCCATCTACCTTCAGCACGTCATTCTGCAGCTCGACCACCACGGCTTCCTCGGATGGAATAGGAGCCTCAAGAGCGATAATCCCTTTCCCCCGTGCGCTCAGGTTGAACAGCCCTTCTCCGCCGAGGACGGCTGAGGATACATTCTTGCGTGCAGCGACAGCAATATCCAGCGTGGACTCGCAGGCCAGGAACATGCCGTCATCAATCACGATATGGTCGTTGTCGACATCAATCAGCCAGAGATATTTGTAGGTGGTTTCGAGCATAATCGTCCCCGTCCCTTTATAGAGCGGTTTGATGGCACTCGTGCCGGTTGCTGCACTGGATATAATATTGCGCATCAAGCCTCCGACACCTTTGACACCCGACGTCATTTCAATATTGCCGATCATATACTGCATAGCGCCTGCGCTCAGCATAACCTCGCTATTCGTTAGCTCAATCATCAGCTGCTTGTTGCGCATATTGCTCTTGCTCATGAAGAAGTTGGCCTGGGCTTCCAGCATGGAGGTGCTGCTAAGATCCTCCTTGTATTCAATGACCGAGAATCCGCCAAGCTGTTCCTTAATTACAACATTAGGGTTATCCTTCAAATTATTAATGGTAAAAGCCATAATGCTTCCTCCCCTGAGATGCAGTTATTTGGGCATGTCAATTGATTATAGCAGAGTCCATAACAGGTGGGTAAAATAATGGAAAATCATAGAAAATTCTAATAGTAATCCAGTTTAGCTTTACTTATAATAATAGATTAGCGTAATGTTCTAAGTATAGTGCTCAGAACACAAATGCAGATACCATACCCGTATTGGAGCCGAAAGGAAGTTACCCTTGTTTGAGACGTTGCTTCTTAATTTTTTGTTTATGCTGTTTCCGGTACTTATCTTTCTGATCTTCTTTGAGAATAGGCCACACGCCTATAACCGGAAGATTCTTGTGCTGCTCACAGCTATAACCATGATCCTGTGTATCGCCAAGCCGATCCGGCTGGAAACGGGGTTTATCTTTGACCTGCGGTATGTTCCGTTTCTTATCGCAGCTTTGTATGGAGGGTACAAAAATGTTCTTCCGCTCTATCTGATACTAAACGTATACCGTTTCTATATAGGCGGAGAGGGAACGATTCACTCGTTTCTTTTTTCAACAGCAGTTCTGGTCGTTGTGCCGTTATTAAGTTCAAGATTTATCCGTTCGAAGCCAAAGGTCCGGATCAGCTGGGCAACCGTCATTGCCGTGCTTACGATGGGCTGTTATCTGATTGTGCTGAGCATGGTTATGGAGTCGCTGGATATGCAGTTCTGGATGCTCGCCTTCTATGCTTTGACCACTCATGCAGCCGTGATGGCGGTCTTAATGATTCTGCTGGAGCAGATCATTACCAATCTCAGGAATCGTGACCGGATTATGCAGTCGGAGCGGCTTAATGTGGTTAGTGAGCTGGCGGCCAGCGTCTCCCATGAGATGCGGAATCCGTTAACCGTGACGAGCGGGTTCCTTCAGCTGCTGAACAAATCGAAGACGCTTACGCCCGAAGAGAAGGGGTATATTGAACTGTCGCTGCTGGAGCTGAACCGGGCGGAGAAGATCATCAGCGATTATCTCTCTTTTGCCAAGCCGCAGTCGGAGAATAGGGTCTATTCCAACCTCCAGGCGGAGTGTGAGTACACCAAGAATGTCATCATGCCGTATGCCACAATCCACAAGGTAGCGGTTGAGTTCCGCTTCAACAACTCGCTCTGCGCCCATTATGACCGGAATCTGATGCAGCAATGTCTGATTAATCTGTACAAAAACGGGATTGAAGCGATGAAGGGAATGGAAGACGGCGTTCTGACCATTGATATCTCCGAAAGGAAGCAGAATATTATCATTACCATCCGCGACACCGGCATCGGGATGACGAAGGATGAAATCTCACGTCTGGGCAAACCCTACTATTCCACCAAAGAAGAAGGTACGGGTCTGGGCATGCTCATGGCTTACAGTGCGATCAACAAAGTTAAGGGAGTTATCGAGGTTAGAAGCGAAAAAGGAAAGGGAACCACCTTCGAGATCGCCATCCCGGCTTAGGGCGGACAGGGCAACAGTGGGAAACTCTCCGTGAAAATGATAAAGTAGCTCTTAGAGGAATGGATATATTAACCGGGAGGCTGTTTGTAAATGAGACAAGAGTTAATTGCGCAATTGAATGCTTGGCATGAGGAAGATGAGTTCGAACAAATCGTATCCCGCATCAAAGAGGTGCCCACACCGCTGATCGATGATGAGCTGGCGGTCCATCTGGGCCGGGCGCTCAATAATCTGGGACGTTATAAGGAAGCGCTTAAATGGTTCAACAAGACTGCCGACAAAGGCAAAAAAGATCCGCTGTGGCATTTCCGCGTCGGTTACGCGCATTATTATCTGGACCAGTATGATGAGGCGATCAAGGCTTTTGAAAAGGCCCATAAGCTGGACCCTGAGGATCAGGACATTATTGAGTTCCTGGAATGGAGCCGGAATGAAGCGGGCGTGCAGGAGGGTCCTGACGATTCTGGGGATGCTGAGGATTCGGCCGAAGAAGCGGACGTTAGCTCGGATTCTAAGGATGCTGAGGATACTAAGCGCTAGGCTGAGAGGGGCTGGAGAGCTTGAAGCTGTCGGTATTTTACAATCATATTGTGAAGGCAAGCGAGCAGAGCGGCCTGCCGCTTACGGATGTACTGGACAAAGTGCATGCCTATGGCATAGAAGCGGTAGAGCTAGATCTGGAAGAGGCGCTGACCGGTACGGAGGCGATGATAAAAAGGCTGGATGCGGCGGGGCTCTCCGTGGCGTCGATGTATGCTTTTTTTGACTTCGGTAATCAGCCTGCACCGGAGCCGGGGTACGCATTTATCGATACGGCAGCCTACTTCGGAGCTGGCAAGGTGCTGGTCATCCCGGGCTTCACCCGGGATACGGCCAGCCCGGAGCAGCGGAGTCAGGCTCTTCAGAGCATGGCTGCAGCGCTGAATGCCATTTGTGATTACGCGGAGCGTAAGGGCATCCGTGTGACGATGGAGGATTTCGACGATATCCGGGCGCCGTTCTCGTCGGCGGACGAGCTGCTCTGGTTCCTGGAGCAGGTGCCTAAGCTGGCGATCACCTTCGACACCGGTAACTTCATCTACCGCGGCGAGGATGAATTGGAAGCGTTCGCGAAGCTGAAGGAGCGGACCGTTCATGTCCACTGCAAGGACCGGTCGCTGGAAGACAACGGCGGGGAGCCCAGAATCAGTGTAAGCGGGATTCCGCTGTATCCGTCCCCTGTAGGCTCAGGCTGCATCCGCATCGCCGAGGTGCTCCGGATGCTGAAGGCAGAGGGATACGCAGATACACTGGCCATCGAGCATTTCGATGCTGTAGACCAGCTGGGTTATATGGAGCAGTCGGCGGCTTGGCTGCGCTCCATGCTGGATTAGGCCGCCAATCTTGAAGGTTGACGGCCGGGCTGGCCGGGGCATACAATGAAAGACAATCTTACAATCGAGGTGAAATGGATGCCATTCCGTACCGTCGCAAGGAACTAGTTACCGGGCTGGGTAGAACGCGTACCAGCCACCAAGGGGGCAGTCTGTCCTCTTGGTCACAGATAACTATAACCTTGGACGGTGCCAGGCATTCATTTTTAGAGCCGGGACACTGAGTTATTCAACGTAAGGACCACACTGCGTATGCAGGGGGTTCATTAGCGTTGGGTGGCGAAGCGTGATCCCGGCTTTTTTTATACTCATATTGAAGATTGGGGATTGTAATTATGCTGCGGAAATGTCTTGTCCACCTCAAAGGGTGGATTGCTCTGTATATCCTTCTTGGTTTCGCCATTCAATTCTTAAGCAGCTTGGGCATAGTGGTCTTTCAGAAGATTCTCGATCAGGCGGTGGATGGAACGGGCTTCAGCGAAATCACACATTGGATTGTCATCTACGGGGTGCTGCTGGGTGCGAATGTACTTCTGAATTATGCGGATGAATATCCGGGCGCCCATCTGTCAAACAGCATCACGGAAAGGCTGAAGATTCTGGCCTTGTCCAAAATCTCCAGAATGGATTATACCGCCTATCAGAATATGGGCACAGGCCAGATGATCAAGGTGATTGAGAACGGGGCGGCGGCCGGAAACAGCATTCTGTTTTCTTTTATTCTGGGGACGTTGCACGAGCTGCTGCCTACCATCCTCTTCAGCTTGTTCTTCATCAGCTATTATGACCTCAGAATCATGCTGGTGATTGCAGGCGGGTATGTGGTGATCTTCGGGATCACGAATGTGCTGCTGAAGTACCTCTACCGGATTAAAGCGGCTGTGCTCCAGGAGCAGGAGGCTATGTCCCGCTATTCAATCCGCGGATTCATGGAGCTGGTTGTGTTCCGGACCAATAAGAAGTATGCGCAGGAAATCAGCAGATTGAACGAGACCGCACGGCAGATCATTCGGAAAAGCGCTCAGCTGCAGATGATCCATGAGTCTTTTTTTGCCTTATTCGAATTGTTCATTACGGTTATTAAAGTGATTGTCCTGCTCTATGGAGTGAAGAATGTGGTGTCCGGTCAGGCCTCGGTCGGGGTTATGGTGGCCTTGTTCATGTTCATTGAGAAAATATATACGCCGATTGCCATCTTCAACGTGTTATTCGTCGGCTACAAGCTGAACAGGGTGACCTACCAGCGGTTCGGGGAATTCCTGAACGCCCCGGAGGACGCCAATCTGGAGAAGGGGAAGGCGGTGGCCGGGCTGCAGGGCGATCTTGAATTCAGGGACGTGTCCTTCGGCTACGGGGAGGTTCAGGTGCTGGACCGGCTGTCCTTCTCCATCGCGCACGGAACCTCAGTTGCACTGGTTGGCTTAAGCGGAAGCGGAAAGTCGACGGTCATTAAGCTGATTACGGGCCTGCTGAAGAAAGGCGGCGGCAAGCTGCTGGTGGACGGCACGGATATCGATGAGCTGAGTCTGAACAGCTACTATGATCATATCTCCTATCTGTCGCAGGACAGTCCGGTATTCGATACCACGATCAGGGGCAATATGGTGTTTGACCAGGATGTGGCGGATGAGGAGCTGTATGCGGTTCTGGACAAGGTCCATCTGAAGGATAAGGTGCTGGAGCTGCCGGAGAAGCTGGACACGATGGTTGGTGAGCGTGGCCTGAAATTGTCGGGCGGTGAGCGACAGCGGCTGGCTTTTGCCCGGGCGATCCTGCAGAAGCGGAATCTGATCATTCTCGATGAGCCGGTATCAGCGCTGGATAATATCACGGAGAAGAGCCTGATGGAAACGGTATTTACGGAGTTCAGGAACAAGACGGTCATTATTATCGCGCACCGGCTGAATTTCATCAGCGGAGTAGATAAGATCCTGGTTATGGAGCAGGGCAGGCTGACGGGGGAAGGGGATTTCGATTCTCTGATCCAAGGCTGCGATTCCTTCCGAACGCTGTGGAATAACGGCAGGGGACAAACGGATTAAATCAAACTGTACCTTGTAGCCCCTCTCCGGCCTGTACTATGCTGGGTTCTAGAGAACCTGAAAGTGAGGCTGCCGGCAATGAATTCAATTCTGTCCAAGATGAGACTGGAAACGGAGCGATTAATCATCCGTCCCTATATTGAAAGTGATCTTGGCGCCTCCTTCGCGCTGATGCAGAATCCGGAGGTGCTGGCCTTCATGCATATGGAGGTCATGCAGCGGCATGAATATGAAGGCTTGTTCCGCTGGCTGATGTTCAGCTATCATACGCCGTTTGAGCTGCCGTTCAAATATTCCTTTGCGGTTTGTAGCAAGGCAACCGGACAGCTGATCGGCTGGTGCGGCCTCGGTGTGCTGGATTTCAGCGTACCGGATACCGAGCTGTATTATCTGATCGGGCGTGAGCACTGGGGCCTGGGGTATGCTACCGAGGCCGCCCGGGCGCTCACGGCTTATGCCTTCAATGTCATCGGGCTGGACCGGTTATACGCCAAGGCAGATCCGCTGAACACAGCGTCACTCGGGGTATTCCGGAAGCTGGGCTTCCGGTTTGAACGTGAGCTGGCCGGGCTAACCGGCGATTATGAGGACTGCAACGGTGAACTGCTGCATGTGCTGGAAAGGGAGCGGTTTGCTGGGCGGCTTGGCAGTGGAGGATAACCCTAGGATGAGCGGGAGATGTACGGAAGACGAGTAGAAGATGAGCGGCCCGGCGGGACAAGATAAGCGGAAGAAGATAGGGTTCAAGAATAACGGCTTTGCCGTCCTTTTACAGGACAGCAAAGCCGTTTCCACTTCATAGATAAGAATGTATATGCTTCGAGCCAGAGAGAACGAACGGGACAAGCTCGGATGCTATGAGGACCGGAAAGAGTTGGATATTGTCCACTTGCTGATGAACGATAGAACTCTGCTCAAATAACAGTTGGACTAACAGCACTTAAATCCTCCCTTTTCACCCACAGTAGCTAAACCTAACAATATTAGGTGTTGTTTTTCCACTTGCTTCTGTCTATCCCTCAGAAACAGGTAAATTAAGATACCTTTTTCCACTTGTTGCTCTCACAGCAATATTACGTACGCGGATTTACCCGTACCTGTGCGCCTTTGCCGCTGGTCTGAATTCCGGTGGTCTTGCTTCCGGCCTCCTTCAGATCTGCCAGCAGACGCTCCAGGACTGCCTTCGCGGCCGCCGCCTCCTTCGCGCCGGAGGACTTCACGACCAGCTGCACCGGCTTGCCGGAGCGCAGATGCTTGTCCGCCTGACGCAGCTTCGTGTCGTAGTCATGCTCTTCAATATGGGCGGTGAAGCGCAGCTCCTTCACCTTCTCAGTGCTGCCTCCGCCGCCTTGCGGACGGCTGGTATCGCCCTTGCGTGCCGCTTGCGCAGCGGCTTTGCCTGTGCCCTTGGCGACCAGGCTGCAGGGCGGCGGACTGCTCATCAGCGAGGTGCAGACCAGATCGGCTCCTGCGGATCTGGCCATAGCCAGCGCCTCCTCTCTGGATACGGTGCCGAGCTTCTGGCCCTTCAGCCCGGTAAGCTCGACCTCGGCGGCTCTAATCTGTTCATTAATAAGTACGGCCACGGAAATGAATCCTCCCTTTGCGGATATGATATAGCTATCATATATGGAAGCCGGCCGGGCTTCAATTCCGGAGGACATGATCCTTGATTCAAAGTTGAGCCGCTTGTGCAAAGCGGTTATACTCAGTGAAACGCAGGAAGTTCAGCGCGGGAGCGCCGGAGTACTAAATTTTTGTTGAATGGGGGATGGCAATTGAATGACACAGCTGACGATAAGCAGTTAATCCAGCTTATTGCACAGAAAGACTCGAATGCCCTCGAACTGCTCTATGACCGGTATGAACGGGTAATCTATAGTTTTGCTTACCAGATCGTGAAGGATTCGATGGCCGCTGAAGAAGTAATGCAGGAACTGTTCCTGCGGGTATGGAAGAATGCGGAGCAGATTGATTTCGGCAGGGGCAAGCTGCTTACCTGGATGTTCGCCGTTACCCGCAATCTGGCGATTGATCATCTCCGCAAACGCAGCTCCCGGCTGCCGCAGCAATCTGCAGACTCCGGGAATCTGGATATGATTCAAGACCATACAGCGCTCACCGAGGATCTCGTTGAGCTGCAGATGGCCGGGGAACAGATCAGGGACGCGCTGCTGGGGCTGAGCCGGGATCAGCAGCAGGTGATGGATATGATTTATTATCAGGGCTATACCCAGCAGGAAGTAGCGAACCTTGCGGCAATTCCGCTGGGGACGGTCAAAGGAAGGGTCCGATTGGCAATGAAGCAGCTGCACAAATCATTACGGCATTGGGGAAGGAGGGATCATGCGCATGAGTGAACATAAGGATGATCTCTGTGAACTGGCCGAATTATATGTTCTGGGCGCACTGACGGCAGAAGAGACAGCGCAGTTCGCTGCCCATGCAGAAGCCTGCAGTGAATGCAAGGAGCTGGTAAGTGAATACCGGCAGGTACTGGGCCATCTTCCCCTTGCTTCCGAGCCCGCAGAGCCGCCTTCCGGAATGAAGGATCGGATATTATCACGGGTATTAGAGTCGGAAAAGTTGAGTACACCGGCTGCTCCGCCGAAAGCCAGCCCTAATATTCAGCCTGCGGCAGAACGCACCATTGAGCGTGAGTCCGTTAAGGTGGCACCTATAGAACAGGGCCTGCCCAAGGCGAGAATTCCAGAGCCTAGAAAAACCCGCTTCTGGGGTTACTTGAGCCTCGGGCTGGCTGTGGCCGTGCTGCTGCTGATTGTCTATACCGGCCAGCTGCGCGGGGATGTAGACCAGCTGCAGCGGCAGATTGCCTCCGGCACCGGGCCCCTGCAGGGGCTTAAGGTGAATGAGACGGTGGCGCTTAGCCCGTCGGGAGAGGCTGTTTCCGCCAAGGGTGTAGCGACCATTGTTGCTGATACATCCGGGACCCACCTCGTAATCCAGGCAGAGGATCTGCCGGAGCTTACAGGTACAGAGGTCTACCAGGTATGGCTGATCAAAGGGGATACGCCGCAGAATGCGGGCACCTTCATCTCACAGGACGGAAACGGGGCACTCTATTATTCGTTTGATCCGAAGGCCTACGATACCGTGGCAATTACGCTGGAGCCGGATGACGGGGGAGACGCCCCGCGGGGACAGATCATTCTGGCAGCGCCGATTAAGCAGGGGTAGCAGCTGAATTCCGCAATGCCGATATTGGCGGGAACTCAATGTAATGAAGAACAGCCGGGAGGGTTCCCGGCTGTTTTTGCGCAAATATAAGAATTCACATGATAGCTTATCCTTCTATTTCCCGCTGAAACGGTACCGTCCTTACAAAAGGACGGCAAAGCCGTTTCTACTTGTGGGCAGGTCGTGAAGTTATTTATCGCGATGGATATCCATGGTTCCGGGAGGGAATCCATGTTTTCTGCTGCGCCGGACTATCCATACAGAAAGGGCCAGCAAGACAAACAACGCCCATGGGAATGACATGACACCCGTTGTTTCGAGAAGAATTCCACCGATTATACCGCCTCCGCCAATGGCCAGATTCCATGCGGTTACAAGCATGGATTGCGCTACATCTGCGCTCTCTCCACTAGCTGCAGCCATTGCTGTTTGCAGCAGCGTGGCTGCTCCCCCGAACGTTAAGCCCCATACAGCAGCTACTAGATAGATTACAACAGGCTTGCCGCTGCCTATACTGAGCAGAACAGATGCCAATGCAAATGCAGTGAGGCTGATCAGAACCAGCAGCCTCAGGTGACAATCTATCCAGATACCGGTTAACCAGATGCCAAGAAGTGCTGTAATACCGAAAATAAGAAGCACCAAGTCCACGCGTCCGGTTAACCCGGCCTGAGTAAGGTACGGTGCTATATAGGTATACAGGATATTGTGGGCCAGTACCCAGGCCAGCACGACAAACAGGATCGGCCGCACTCCGGGGCTTGTGAAGACCTTATTTAGAGGGAGCCGCTGATCTGCAGCTTCTCCCGGATAGTCCGGTAGCTTCCAGAGTATCCAAATGGTCAGCAGCAGAGCGAACAGCGACAAGACTCCAAAGATATTACGCCAGCCTGCAAGATCACCCAAAAACGTTCCGGCAGGGACACCGAGCGCCAGAGCAAGCGGCGTTCCCGCCATTGCAATAGCCATAGCCCGTCCCTTAAGCTGCTCCGGTACCATGCGCCGTGCATAGCCTGCGATCATTCCCCACAGGACACCAGCGGACACACCCGCGAAGAAACGGGCCGCAAGCGTCAGGGGATAGCTCGAAGATAAGGCAGTAACGGTATTGAATATGAGAAAACCAAGGATGCAAATGAGTAGCAAGGGTCTACGTCTCCAGCCGCGTGTTACCGTGGTCAATGGAATGGCTGCGAGTAAAGAACCCAGGGCATATAAGGTAACAAGCTGACCCGCCATGGCCTCTGTTACTCCAAGCCCCTTACTGATCTGAAGCAGGAGTCCGGCGGGAATCGTTTCAGTCAGAATACAGATAAACCCGGTCATTGCCAGAGCAAGTAGTCCGGCCCAGGGAAGGTGTAAGGAAGCAGGAGCACTGGAGCTTTGCTGCGGGGAAGCAATTGTGCTGCCGCTCCTCCCGGCGATCTCTTTTGTGTTGTTCATGACGGGTCCAATCTGCCATAGATAGCATTGCAAAGGTCAACCGTGAACGGACCCGACATGCCCTCCAGTGCGGTATTGGTGAAGGCTACCACGCTTAGCCGCTGCCTGGTATCGACGAACCACGAATGGCCATAGGTGCCGCCCATGCGCCATGTGCCAAGGGACTCCGCTGTGTCTGCGGCAGCAGGATCTTTAAGGACTGTGATCCCAAGGCCAAACCCCCGTCCCGGCCAGAAGGGCATGGGCAGGTCACCAATCTGGTTGGTGATCATTTCGCGGACCAGGGATTCCGGCAGCAGGGGCGCCCCTCCCTTCCGCAACGTTTCCAGCAGCTGCAGAAAATCTCCGGCGCTGCCTACCATACCGGCTCCCCCGGAAGCGTAGGCAGTGCTGTCTAACGCCCGGCCCGGTGCGAGCCGGAAGCCCGCCGTTCCTTCTACAAAGCCCAGCCTATCGGGATTCTTCATAGGCCGCAGTCCCGGAATGTCATCGGCATAAGCTGTGGTCAGGCGCTTCGGGTCCACGGCAACGAAACTGGTATCTTTCATATCGAGGGGTTGAGTAATAAGTGAGCGGATCGTTTCACTGAGTGTGTTCCCGCTTACGTTAGCAATTACTGCCCCCAGTACATCTGTTGCAATAGAGTATCTCCACTGGGTGCCTGGTTTATAGAGAAGTGGAACAGACGCGAGCCGCTTCAGGTTCTCTTCAAGCGTGATACCAGACTGATCCATGCCATCAGATACACCAGCCTGCTCATAGGTACCGCCTTCTTCCTGAAAGAAGCGGTAGGTCAGACCAGCGGTGTGCGTCATTAAGTGACGGACAGTCATTGCTGCAGTCTCTCCATTCTCCAGCCGTGGCTTAAATTCCGGCAGCCACCGGTCTACACGGTCATCCAGCTTCAGGCGATCTTGCGCCACCAGAATCAGGGCTGCCGTAGAGGTAATCGGTTTGGAAACCGAGGCGAGCCGGAACAACGCGTCCTCCCGCATAGGCTGGTTTAGCTCACGGCTCGCATAACCAGCAGCACGGCTATAGATGAGTTGTCCATCTAGCGCTACCTTTATGACAACACCTGCCAGGCGCTTGTCGGTTAGTGTCTCATCAATGACCTTGTCGATCCGCTCCGGGATACGGTTAGGGTTGGTTGTGTTCGAATAGGGCATACTCAACATCCTTTCGCTATAGTTAAAGCAGCAACTGCCTTCGCTTTACTATTGTAAGTAAAGTATATAAAATAAATTAACTTGAATACATGAGCCGATAAAGGTAAAACCCACTTATAACATTTAAAATAAAGGCATTTTAAACCGATAATCTTAAAATTAAAGGAGTGGTTAAAAATGGACTCTATTGATAAGCAAATTCTGTTTCATCTTCAAAGTCAGGCGAGAATTTCCATGACAGAGCTGGGGAAAAGCGTGGGCTTGTCTCAGCCCGCAGTAACGGAAAGAGTGAAGCGGATGGAGGAAAATGGGGTGATCAAGGAGTACCGGACGATCATTTCTCCGGAGAAAATCGGGAAACAGGCAGCTGCCTATATCCTTTTCCACTCCAGAGAGTGTCATGCCTTTCTGGACTTCTGCCGTACCCATCCCAATGTCGTCGAATGCTATCGCATCAGCGGAGAACACAATTATCTGTTAAAAGTCATGTCAGACTCCACTCAGGGTCTTGAGGAGTTTGGAAATCAGTGTGATAAATATGGGAATTATACGATTCTAATCGTCATGTCATCCCCTATTGAGCCTAAAAATCTCATTCCTTCGCTGGAGGAAGCAAGCGTAAACCTGCTTAAATAGAAAATAAACAATAGGGCTCTTTAGAACTTGGGGCGGAGTCCCCAGATATTCTCATCAAACTCTAATCTCCCTGCAAAGTCTTTCTCATCAAGGATGGTTTACCCTAAGGGTAATCACAAGAACTGGAGGAGAGAGAATATGAGAATGACGTGGAAACGGCTAATCACAAGCGCCTCGCTGGCGGCGGTATTAATGTACATGGGCATAGCGGATGGAGGGAGCGCCGGTGCGCGGCCGCTGTCCGAGGCGGACTTTGAATCCGCGACAGCACAGGCCTCGGTGTCAGCTCCGGCGGCTGCAGTCTCTCTGGAGACAACGGGGAAGAAGACGGGGACGGGATACTCTTTTGACAAAGGCATTACCCGCGTCAGCTTGCCGGCCGGCACGCAAAGTGTCTCTATTGCTAACACGAACGGAACCATCGAAATTAAGCAGGGCAATGTTAAGGAGCTGGAGGTCCATATGACAGTGAATGTCCATCAGGCAAACGCGGATGAGGCGAAGGCCGTAGCGGACAAGGCGGGGATGAAGGTAAGCAAAGGGGCTGATCTGGAGATTAGAACCTACAGCGAGTCCTATGGCAATTGGCGATATCCAAGCCTTGATCTGACGGTTACACTGCCGCAGGGCATAAAGGCCGAGCTTCAGGCAGAGACGGAGAACGGCAATCTTTCTTTGTCAAAAGTTTCTAGTACAGGTAGAATTGAGTTAGCGGCTGTGAACGGAAATATATCTGCTTCCGGCATCGGCAATGCACTCAAATTACATACGGTGAATGGCAATGTGCAGGTCTCTGAAGCGAAGAACCGCGTAGAAGTCACACTTACCAACGGCAACGTGAAAGCAGAGCAAATTGCCGGAGCCTTGACCCTGAAGGCCACAAACGGCAATTTGTCGGTGAAGGACGCATTGGCTGCTGTAGAAGCGGTCACTGTAGCCGGGAACATTCATGTGAAGAGCCGGAAGGTCGGCGGAGACTGGAAGGTAACTACAGCGGTAGGGGACGTAGAGCTGGCCTGGCCGGGGAATGCGGGTGTCGTGGTCGATGCCGAATCCGCTTTTGAAGAGATTGAAACGGACTTCCCGCTGACAGTGAAGAATCACCGGGCCAGCGGGAAGCTGGGCGCAGGTACGTATCAGATCCGTGCCAAATCTATGGCCGGGTTGTCGCTAATGCAGAACTGATGTTGTGAAGAGGTGGACGAGAGGTTGAAGGAACGCGTATTGGTTATTGAGGATGAGCCTGCCATGATCCGCCTGCTGGAGCTGGAACTGTCCTATGAAGGTTATGACATTACGGTTGCGTGCGATGGTCTTACGGGTGCCGGGAAAGCGCTGGGGGAGCATTTTGACATCATTCTGCTCGATTTGAATCTGCCGGGCATCAGCGGAATAGAAGTATGCAAGCGGGTACGCGCGGTGAAGCAGACTCCAATCATTATGCTGACTGCCAGGGACACGGTGAGTGACCGGGTACGGGGACTGGACACCGGGGCGGATGATTATGTGCCGAAGCCCTTCGCCATCGAAGAGCTGCTGGCCCGCATGCGTTCCCTGCAGCGCAGGCTGCACGCCGCAGAAGCCGGAGATGAAGTCCTGCATGCCAAGGATCTGATACTGGACAGGGCTGCGCACCGGGTCAGCCGCGCCGGGCGCGAGATTGAATGCTCACAGCGCGAATTCGAGCTGCTGCACTGCCTGCTGGTCCATAAGAACCGGCTGATGAACCGAGAGGCACTGCTGAACCTGGTCTGGGGCTACTCGTATGAAGGCGAGACGAATGTGGTGGATGTCTATATCCGGTATGTGCGCATGAAGGTGGATGAAGGCTTCAGCGAGAAGCTGATTCATACGGTCCGGGGCAGCGGGTATATTCTGAGAGACTGAGGTGAGTGAATGAAGCCATGGACGTTCTCCCGTAAAGTCAGTGCTTCAATTGCACTCACTGCACTGGCCGTTACGGCGGTGGTCAGCGGATTTGTCTATATTACCTTCAAACATTGGACAGACAGCCAGGAGACCCGGCTGCTGGATGCGAAGCTTAGACAGTTTGAGCTGCGGGTCGGTGAGGTGGAATTCCTGCCGTCCCTGCTTCAGCCCGGATTGGGCAAAGGAAGCGGTGCAGCGGCTTTTTTGAAGCCGGATTTCTCCGTTTTTGCCCCTGAGCTGGATAAAGGTCAGGTTCTGCAAATGTTGGATGCACGCGGGCGTGTGCTCGCAGAAGCGGGCGAGGGTGAACCGGCGCCCGGTTCAGATGTTTACAGCGCAGAGAAGGAGCTGTCCTTGCCCGTGTATGGGCTTGTCCGGCTGCAGCTTACGGACAGCGGGCAATCACGCAGCGCCACCGCCGAGAAGGAGGTGGGCAGACTGCTGCTGCTGGGGCTGCTGCTGGCTGCCGGAATGGCTGTGCTTGCAGGGGGCATCGTCTCCCGTTCAGCGCTGAAGCCGATCCGCAGCATGATTGGCGAGGTGCGAAGCATCGGAACGAACAGCTTGTCCCGGCGGCTGCATGTTCCTGCCGCACAGGACGAGCTCCAGCAGTTGGGCGAGACCTTTAACGGGTTCCTGCATAAGCTGGAGGTTTCCTTCGACCAGCAGCGCCGCTTCATCGCCGATGCTTCCCATGAGCTTAAGACACCGCTGGCCATTATTGAAGGCCATACGCATATGATCCAGCGGTGGGGCAGGCAGTCTCCGGAGGTGCTGGATGAATCGCTGGCGTTCATGATGGATGAGACCCGGAGGATGAAGGAGCTGATCTCCCAGCTGCTGCTGCTTGCGGAAGCAGAGGCGGAGGCGCTGGCCCCGGAGGGCGGAGAAGAAGCCTGCAATCTGAAGTCCGTGCTGAACGAACTGCTGCCTCAGACTGTTCATGTTAATCCGGGGGTGCGGCTTGATTATGACGGCGGCTCTGGTGAACAGGCGCTGCCCATCCGAATGCCTGGCAGCGCCTGCTATCAGGTGCTCCGCAACATCGTAGAGAATGCACTGAAGTATACGCCTGAAGGCGGAGCGGTAACGATCGGGCATTCCCGTTCGGATGACGGTAAGGTGATCCTGAGCGTAGCCGATACTGGCATCGGAATATCCGCTGAGCAGCTGCCGCATATCTTCGAGCGCTTTTACCGTACGGAGGCTTCACGCAACCGCTCGCAGGGCGGCTCGGGCTTGGGTCTGGCCATTGCCAAGGCAATCATGGAGCGGTATGGCGGCTCCATCGCCATCGACAGCACGCCGGGACAAGGTACAACCGTAACGCTGACGTTTGCAGGAGCATAAGCGGGCGGTGGTATAAGTAAGGTCTATCCAACGAATCAATAACCTGATTTAACAGAGTGAATTATAATATTCCTTGACTGGAATATTCCGATTGGGGTATATTATAGCTGTACCCCAATACTAAAGATTTCACTAAAGGAACATCTGAAATGGACACAACGACATTTAGCGCACTTGCCGAACCAACCCGCCTGCGGATGGTAGAGATTCTGAAGGAGGGGCCGCTGAGCGTAGGCGATATTGCTGAGCGTCTGGAACTGCGGCAGCCTCAGGCCTCGAAGCATTTGCGCGTACTGCTGGAAGCCGGACTGGTTGAGGTAGAGGCGGCGGCGAACCGCCGGAATTACAGGCTGCGTACAGAGCCGCTGGAGGCTATGGATGCTTGGCTGGAGGCCTATCGTAAGCTGTGGAGTGAACGCTTCGACAATCTGGATGAGTATCTCCGGAAGCTGCAATCCAAAGACAATTCATGATTATCAGGAGGGATTAGGAATGTCCAGCAAAATGATTACGAGAGTAGAAGGTCTTGAACTGGTTCTTGAACGTGTATTCGATGCACCGCGTGAGCTTGTATTCAAAGTATTCTCCGAGGCTGAGCATCTGAAGCAGTGGTGGGGCCCGCGCGGCTGGATCGTTCCCTTCTGCAGCGTTGATTTTCGTCCGGGCGGCGTCTGGCACTACTGTATGAAATGTGTGGATGAGAAGCAGGGCGATTTCTTCGGCATGGAATCCTGGGGCAAGGGGGTCTACCATGAGATCACCGACGGTGAGAGTTTTGTCTATACCGATTACTTCTCGGATGCCGAAGGCAACGAAACCGAAGGTATGCCGTCCACGCTGGTCAGCATGTTCTTTGAAGAATACGATGGGAAGACGAAGCTGGTGAGCCGGTCGAAATACGATTCCGCGGAAGCGCTCAAGACGGTGATGGATATGGGGATGGAGCAGGGGATTACCGAAACCTGGGACCGCCTCGAGGAGCATCTGCAAGCGATTCAGTAACCGGACGGGCAGCGGAGCAGATAAGTGTAGTAGGAGTGATAATACGAAGAGGCTGTTTCCTTGCCGGATGTTGGCGGGGGATGGGCTCTTTTTTGATAATACGCATTTATATATTTGGGGTATATTCCAAACCTATGTTTAGAGCTGTCCATTCAGGGTGAATGGGTAATAGCGATTTAACTGACTGCAAGCAGTCCGGCAGCGATCGCGTACGGGCTTATTTGCATTGTCACTATGGGGAGGCCGAAGGCATGGACGAGGAGTTGCTGGCACAGCTGAAACGCTGGCACGAAGATAATGAGTATCAGCAGATAGTGGACCGCATTCAGGAGATTCCGCCGGATACAAGAGATTATGAGACGATCAGCCAGTTGGCCAGAGCCTATAACAACCTGGAACATTACGGGGAGGCACTGGAGCAGCTGCTGAGTATTGCGGGGGAGGGCGGGAATGATCCGCTGTGGCATTTTCGCATAGGATATTCCTATTATTATCTGAAGCAATATGAACAGTCTATAAGCGCATTCGAACAGGCGGACCAACTGGCTCCCGGGGATGGGGATACCCACATGCTGCTGAAGTGGAGCCGGAGCGGCGCGCAGCGGGAGAAGCGGGAGCAGGCAAGGCGTGCCGCAGCGCTGCGTGCCTCCAATGCACAGGGGGCTGCGGACGGAAGAGACCTGAACTCTTTCATCGAATACTGCGCGGATTTCTGGGAGGACAGCGACTATGCCCGGAAGGAGTATGTGTCGGCGCCGCCCAGTGACGAAGGGATTGCTTCTGTGGAGCAGGAGCTGGGCTATAAGCTGCCGTCCTCTTACATCGCGATGATGAAGCAGCAGAACGGCGGAATTCCCCGCAACACCTGCTTTCCGGTAGAGGAATCCACGTCCTGGGCTGAAGATCATATCGCAATATCGGGAATTGCCGGTATCGGCCGGGACAAAAGCTATGCCCTCTGCGGCGATCTCGGCAGCCAGTTCATGATTGAGGAGTGGGGATACCCCGATATTGGAGTGGTTATTGGGGACTGTCCGTCTGCAGGCCATGATGTGGTGATGCTGGATTACCGCTACTGCGGGCCGGAGGGAGAACCCGAGGTCATTCATGTGGACCAGGAGAACAACTATGAAATTACGTTCCTGGCCAAGGATTATGAGACCTTCATCCGCGGGCTGGTGAGCGAGGAGGTCTATGATACATCGGAGGAAGATAAGCAGGACGATCTGCGGAAGGTAGCCGCCGGGCAATTCTCGCCTCTGCTTCAGGAGCTATGCGATAAAGTCACCGGAGTGGACAACATAGAGGGGATCATCCGCAGCATCTGCACCGCCATCGTTGAAGAGAAGGGCCATTTCTCTCTTCATGTGGACGAACGCTCGACCTTGATGTATGATCTGCAGTTCTGGCTGTACACCAGTGCCTATCCGCAGACCAGCCGTGATCAATATCTTGAAGTCTATTCGAAAATAATCGCGTTCGGCGGCGAATTCAGCACTGGCGCATATGCCCCGGGCTTCATCTCAGACTGGCTGGATGAACGGGTGCGGCAGGGAATGATCGTGGAGCGTGAGGGAGCGCTGCGGTTCACGGATATAGCAGAGGAACAATTGCTAGAGAAGCTGAGGGAGGCGGAGGCCACGGAAGCTGTGAATGTTAAGCCGTTTATTATAGTAGAGCAGGGGAATGGCGGGAAATCGGTGATTCTGAACGTGGGCAGCTACAAGGCCGAAGTGTTTGCTGCGCGGGAGGAAGAAGGATTCCAAGGCAATGGATATGACTGGGGCTCTCTGGCTGCGGTATTCCTTGAGGAACAGATGCCTGAACTCGCCGGAATCATCCGTTTTGACCCGGAGGCCGATATGTTCTGCGCGTATGCCTCCGATGGAGCTGCGGTCGTAGCCTTCGCCTCCGCATTCAAGCGGGCTTGTGAGAACGACGCACTCATACGGGATTTATTCTCGCGTGCGGAGCTGGATTAAGCGGGGCGCTTGAGCGGCATATAGAAACGGGAACTGCCGTTTTATAGGACAGTCCCCGTTTTATTTGTACCATGCGCCAAGGAAGGGTTAAGCAAGTCCCGCCAGCCAAGGCGACAGCAGGATAGAATCGCTCGTATTGATAGACTGGCCTGTTGTAAATCCCGTGAGGTTCTGTGATCTGAAATTAATCGGCGGTGCTGCCAGCCCGGAGGTGCCTGTGCTCCGGCCTCCGAGGTTGGAGCCGTTAACCTGGTTGTAGACAGCAAGCTGATACGTGATATCCCCTGAAAGTGTCAGAGAGGCCGTCAGCGGGAGAATAAATATTCCTGCCCGTAAAGAGGTCGCTACAGTGGTTACTCCAATAACTGTAGACTGGGAGGAGCTGGTCGGCTGCAGGACAGCCATCTGAAAAATACCCGTAGAGCCTAGTTGAGTAACGTAAGCTGCAAGCCTGTTGATCGTTATTTGCGATCCGCTGAATGCGAGCGCCCCGATAGCCTCATTATTTCCGCCCCCGGCATTAAATGGGATCTGGGTGTTGAGATCCCCGATTTTCAGCGTCTCGATGAATGCCGAGCCTGCTCCTGCTATCCCTGGTGAGCCCGCCAGACCGGGCGCGCCCGTTGCTCCTGCCGGTCCTGTTGCTCCTATTGCACCTGTCGCTCCAGTTGCGCCAGTTGCACCTGTAACACCTGGCAAGCCGGCCGTTCCCGGCAAGCCCATAAGACCCATTGGTCCCGGAATCCCGGTCACTCCAGTTGCGCCAGTTGCCCCGGTTATGCCTTCGAGGCCCATTAAGCCCATTGCCCCCATAGCACCCATAAGTCCCATATCGCCCATGGCTCCAATATTGCCCATGAGTCCAATGCTGCCCATGGCTCCGGTTGCTCCTGTCACACCCATGAGCCCAATCGAGCCCATGAGCCCGATGCTGCCCATCGCGCCGGTGGCCCCGGTCACGCCCATGGCTCCAATGTTGCCCATGAGCCCGATACTGCCCATCGCGCCCGTCGCTCCGGTCGCGCCCATGGCGCCGATCGAGCCCATGAGCCCGATGCTGCCCATCGCGCCGGTCGCTCCGGTTGCGCCCATGGCGCCTATGGTGCCCATGAGTCCGATGCTGCCCATCGCGCCGGTCGTTCCGGTTGCACCCATGGCGCCGATGGTGCCCATGAGCCCGATGCTGCCCATCGCGCCGGTGGCCCCGGTCACGCCCATGGCTCCTATGTTGCCCATGAGCCCTATACTGCCCATCGCGCCCGTCGCTCCGGTCGAGCCCATGGCTCCGATGGTGCCCATGAGCCCGATGCTGCCCATCGTGCCGGTCGTGCCGGTCGCCCCGGTCGCACCCATCGCGCCGATGTTGCCCATGAGCCCAATGCTGCCCATTGCGCCCGTTGCCCCGGTCGCGCCCATCGCGCCGATGGTGCCCATGAGCCCGATGCTGCCCATCGTGCCGGTTGCCCCGGTCGCACCCATCGCGCCGATGGTGCCCATGAGCCCGATGCTGCCCATCGTGCCGGTCGCCCCGGTCGCACCCATCGCGCCGATGGTGCCCATGAGCCCAATGCTGCCCATTGCGCCCGTTGCCCCGGTCGCGCCCATCGCGCCAATGGTGCCCATGAGCCCAATGCTGCCCATTGAGCCCGTTGCCCCGGTCACGCCCATGGCTCCAATGCTGCCGCTAAGTCCGATGCTGCCCATCGCACCTGTTGCCCCGGTAGCTCCCATCACCCCAATGCTGCCCATGAGTCCGATCGTGCCCATTGCACCTGTCGTCCCCGTTGCGCCAGTCGCTCCAACATTGCCCATCAGTCCAATGCTGCCCATCACTCCGGTCGCCCCGGTCGCGCCCATAACACCGATACTGCCCATGAGTCCTACAGCGCCAGTGGCTCCCTGCATCCCCATTGCAGCCATGTTTTGCATGAGTTCCATCATGCTCATTGGACCTGGTGAAGCTGCTGTCTCACTAGGCGGACACTTAGCACTCCGTGAAGCAGGATTCCCTTTGGCGCTGCGCTTCCCTTTTAGAATCCTGCTTTTTTTCAGGTGCTTATTATATTTATACATTGTGTTGCTATAGAGCCGAAGCTTTATCCGTTTTCTTTTGATTCGCTGCAGCTTGAGCTTCCTATTCTTATCTGCATCCGACTTATTCATGCTATCCCACCTTCTGCCGGTCAGGTTTATACATAACCACTCGGGCTTCTGTATAACGTATGAGGGCTAGTGTGGAATGGAGTAGACGTATGCCTCGTGGATTCCGGTTTCTTTTGGCCGATATGCAATTGCCCTGAGTTCCTCCTGCTTGCCCCAGCAGCTTCTCCATTAGTCTTAATGGAGCGCACACATCAGAGAGTGAATCGATGGAGGGTGAGGGCAACCCCTTCTCTTCTGTCTGAGTTGCAAGTTCATTCTACAATGGAGGTAATTACATGCTAACAAGGTTCAAGCTTCACAAGCTCGCGGTATACTTGCTGATTCTGGCTTTACTGGCGGTTCCAGTTCCGCTGGGTAATGTTGAATCTGCTGCGCCACAGATTTCAGACACGATTTACCAAAATGGTTTTCACTAGTTTAAATCTGGCGCTATAAATAGGAGGGATAATGATCATTTATAAAGAATTTTAGGTAAAAAGGAGTGAGTGAATGATAATCAAAGCGGTTCTTTTTAATCTGGATGGAACACTGCTGGACCGTGACTCATCACTATTAGAGTTTGTCAGAGCATCAATACGACCGTTACCGGGAGTTTCAGATCGTTAATAAGAAAGTTTTGTTAAGCGGTTCATCGAACCTGATAATCATGGTTACATGTGGAAGGACAAAGTTTATCAGCAGATTATAAATGAATTCTCTATTCAAAACATAGAAATGGACGTTACTTTTAGAGGGTTACATAAGAAATATCCAAAAGTATTGTATAGGTTTTGTGAACTGTGTTGTTCGAATCGCTGCGTGAGAAAGTGACGATAGAAGAGGAGCAACGGTATCATGAGGTACTGGCAGCGTGTCTGGGACAGGTTATTGTGGAGCTTCATGAGCCTCCGCAGGTGGGAGTCTAGATTCAGACCGTTCTCTTCTTCTGCACAAGAAAGATCGGTCCGCCAACCAAGAAGCCGCTGATTATCCCGGCTAATATGGACTTAAAGATACTCCATACAATATCTGCAGCCGTGCTGTCAGGAGTTGCCGTCAGATTCACAATGAACAGCAGGCTGAACAGAACAGATGTAATCAGGAAAGATTTTGAGGTAAGAAATCGTTTCATGGTTCTCCTCCGTTTCAGGTGCAATCCTTTTTCACTCATTCTAATATTACCATAATTATCCTATAAAACCACGACACACAGCTGTCCGGTTTCCCCCGTTATACTTGGCATATCTCAGATGACAAGGGGAGAACAAGCGAACATGGGCGAAATCATCAGACATGATGTGAACGCGGAATACGCGTACTCGGGTTTTGTGGAGGCCGGGGATTTTATTTTTCTCAGCTTCTGTGTGGGCAATCTGGGCGGAACGGTGGAAGAGCAGGTAGAAGGTGCGCTGAATGATATGAGCGGCCGCCTGGGGCAGGTGGGTCTTACGCTAACAGATGTGGTGAAGATGGATATTCTGCTGCGGGATGTATGGGATATTCCGGTCATGGAAGAGGTGTTTAAGCGCAGATTCCAAGGCAATTATCCGGCACGCAAAACCATATCCACCGAGTTCGCGCATGTTGGCGGCCCGGAGGGACTCAAGGTTCAGATCGACGGTGTGGCGTATAGACCGCGACTCTGAATGACGGCACAATTTCCCGGCGAGGCGGTTTGGAGCGATTGGCGACATCATATACGTGATGGTGTGGCTGGACTGGATACACAGATGCGGGTTCTTTCGCTGGAAGAGAGGCCGCAGTAACTGTGTTCGAACATTTGTGCATTTGCGCTGTATATTTATAAAAATTCACGCTGCCGTTGTTCTCGCCTTATCCGGCTATAGAACGGGCAGCGTGATAAAGGATAAGCAAAGGGCGATTCATCCTGTAGGGGGTGCGCTTTTTTGCCTGGATATGATGTAACTTATGCGAAAGGTCTTCAACCTTCCAAGTTATAACCATCGAAATTAACGATTATTTAGTCTGAAGCTTATAAGTATATTCTTTATCATTGTAGTTAAACTTAATTGAGTCGGATGATTGTCCGCTAAGAGAATAATCTTCTAGCTTCACTTTCTTTCCGGTAGAAATATTATAAACATAGGCTTCAGAGTTGCTGCTGCCATCAGAATTTCCAGGGGTTACACTAACCCAAATATAGAGATTTTCAATTTGATCAGTTGCATATTTGTAAGAATCTCCTCCCGTTGAGTGAAACTCATTAATTACTCTATTGTATGAGGGGTCTTCTACCTTCATAATCCAGGTTTGTTGTCTTAGCGGCTGAGCACCATCTGTAAAGACAGATGATGTATGGTAGAGAATATAATCTCCAAATCCAAATAAATCATCTACAATCAGCGTAGCTGCACTATCTTTAAGTGGCAAGGTAAATAACTTTTTAGACTTCTCTAAAGTAAGAATTTTTTCATTAGGAGAACTCAAATAAAAAACAAACGGTTCAGTCGGAAAATAAAATGGATTTGTTTCTGTTCCGGGAGCTATCTCCATTTTAGGCGCTGGCAACCAAACAATACCGGCTAATGTATTGACAGCAAAATTGTACTTTTTTGTTTTTTCATCATTTAATGGAATGCTGTAGCTTTCTTCCCCGATTTGTACACTTTTACTGCTTGGGTTTGAAGTTGAGTTTGCCTTTTCCTCTTGATGAGAGAGTATGTTTGAAGTAGCGCTATTGTTAAGAGAATTATTACTGTTATTACATGCCGAGATAAGCAAAGTGCCTGCAAGAATTGTTGTCAACGTATAGAATTTTGCATATTTCATTTTGAACTCCTCTAAAGATTTTATTTTGAACATTTTTAATTATACATTATGAAAATAGTTTTTTGTTACATATTTGCAATTATATTCAAATGATAATTCAAAATACTGTAACTGTAACTACGTATAATTAGACGCTCCGACCTAATAAAATGTTTAACAAATAATAACATTAAATTTATATGTCGAATACTATACGAAATAGAATTCGAAATTGGGGTTAGCAATTTGACGGTATAACGACGCAATTATCGCTTTTTAAGGTAAGGCATTCTTCTTGGATTTCTTTCAATTTTAAAACATAGAGCTGTCCAATTGAATCGTAGAATGCCAGATCTTCCGGTGCGGCAGTAATTATTTTTTTACTTAACATGCAAATTTCTTTTTGAATTTCTAATTGTCTTTCCATATTACTTTTAATCATCATTAAGTTCCCCTTTCAATTTTTTGAAATGTGAAAAATCAGGTGAATGTTCGATATCGAAGTGTAGTGTTTTTTCTATTAATAGCTCTCTTAAAGTCTGAAGTAAATCGTCTTGGTCGTTCAAACCAACCATCCTCTTTTGTTTATTAAGTAAGGGGGAGAACATTTCAAGAATACTCTCTAACGCCCCTCGATCTCCTTGCTGGGCCAAACTGACTAAGGTATATAAATCTTTTTCCATAGAACTCATTTCTCCTTTGATTCATTTATTGAAGTGAGCAGGTCGTGTATGACGTTAGTCAGAGCATCTATCTTTTTTTCAAATCTAACTACTAAATATCCAATCATAACAATTGGAAAGCCAACATTATTTATTGCAGTAATGAAAATAGTAAATGCCTCACTATCCACTGATGTTCACCACCTTACTGGAATAAATTGCTCTCATTTTAACTAACGCCTTTCTTTTTCTATTAAATACTGCTTGCGGGCTAATGGAGAGAAATTTAGCAATTTCAATGTCTTGGTAGGACATCGTGTAAGACAATAAAATAACCTGTTTTTGTTTAGGACTTAGATCGATCCAAGCAAAGTAAAGTGCGTCGTCTTCAATACTATCTCTAAAAAATTCATCTCCTGAAAAGTATTGATCTAACAGTGGAGAATGGTTATATAGAAATTCGTCTTTATTGTTTTTCTCAGAGGTATCATTATCTAAGAAAAGAGGATTTCTTTCTTTGGCCTTCCTCATTCTTCGTATAAAATCAATAGCTGCGAAGCGAATAGTTGAAGAAATAAAGCGAATAAAACGTATCCTGAAGTAATGTTTTTTGAACGCCCTATTGAGAAGTTGCAAGTTAGCGTCATTCCCTTTTATTGCCGATAACAACCACTCTATATGTTGTTCCTCATCAAAAAAGGAATTGACAATTGGATTTAGAAACGGAATTGTTTTATCATTTTGAAAAAAATTTCTTACGATTACTGACTCTGCTTCATTCAATAATGTTAAATTCATCTGATAGCCTCCTTTTAGATTCTTTCCATTAATAAAGTGAAGAAAAAACTTCCATAATCAACCTAACACAGAACATATGTTCTATTATATCTCATAAATCTACATTTTTTGATTGTTTTTCAAAGAACAATATACTTCCTTTTAGTCTTAATATTACTTAGGTCTAAAATACAAAAAAAAGGACGCGTTATTCCCGTAATGGGAATTTCGCGTCCTTATGTCTATACCTACTATTTTGTTTAAATTTTAGCTGCAACAACTGGGCGCTAAAGTTGTACCGATTTTAGTTTTGGATATAGCAGAGTAATAAATCTCCCACCAACGTTGAAGGATATTTCCGGCTGCGCTAGGAATTGCACCAACAGCAGAACCAGAAGAGTAGTAAAAACTTTGAGCCCACCCCATTGCTCCCATAGCAGCACATCCAGCACCGAAACCAGGAGCATAATAAGTGCCAGCACCAGGGATTGATCCGTACCTATTACTGGCTGGCAGCGTGTAGCCGTTAGCAATAGCGTCTTTGATATACTTAGATGCAGAACGTCCATTTGCATCAACAGCACTAACACTAAAATTTGTTCCTGTCATCAGATTAATGAAGTCTGTAACGCCTACGCAGATATTTGCATACGGGTGATCAGGGCCACTTCCATAAGCATTTGCTGGATTGTTGTAGGGAGTATTAATATTTTTAATTCCTTTCCCGCTTTCGTGGTACCACATGATCAGGATCATTACATAGGGAACGCCTGTCTTGTAACTTGCCCAGTCCGCATATTTCCCATAAATTGATTCGAACGTAGAAGCTGAAAGTTCGACTCCGCCTCCATTTGTTGTACACGTAAATGCCATAAATCAACACATCCTTAAATAGAATTTAAGCTCAAACAATTCACCATGGATGATATTGCTCTCTTGCTTATAATTAATAAAGTGAAACCTAAATCCTTATAATCAACCTCATTCACTATTTGGAATTTTTAAGAATTAGGAGTATGTTTCAACTGAACGGTAACGCCACGAAGCAGGTGGAATGCCTGTCCAGAGATTGTCGGATTATATATGCCTGCTAGCACAGGTCGCGGGGGAACGACTAGGTTTACGCGGAAGGAGCGCTGAGTGAGTTTAGTGAACGTATGGCAGGCGGGTCTTACGCTAACAGAAGAAGATGCCTCAAGCCAAACAGCAGCCCCTCCTGTCAGAGTGAGCTGCTGTTTGGGATATTTACAAGCGGCAGTGGATAGATGAATGCAGCAATCCAATCCCTATGGTTTCAGAAGCACCCGATGAACACCCTGGCTTCCTCCCGGTGCGGTTCCGAGATATAAATATCCTCCCTGGCTTACGGCAGTGGTGATGCCATACAAGGTTCCTTCAGGATCATGCCAGCTGTTCACAAGCTCTCCTTCGGGTCCATATTCTGCGACAAGTCCGTGCTTCACCGGCGCACTTGCTCCATTTAACAAGGCCTGCGGAACTTTGGACATCATCGCTGCTACCCAGGGATGACTATGCATGTAATCGGCAAAAGCCAGACGGGTTGTGAATACCCCCACCCAGAAATTTCCCTGAGCGTCGCGGGTGATATTGTCTGGAAACCCCGCCAGGTTCTCCGCAAAAATATCAGAGGTACCTTGCTTTGGCCCCTTCAGCCAATATCTTGTCAGCTGGTAATGGTACGATTCAGCAACAAGCACGAAATCTTCTTCAGCAGATAATACGACTCCGTTGGCGAAATACAAATCCTTCAGCAGAACGGTTGTCTGTTTGGTCTGCGGATCATATTTCAACAACCGTCCATGCGGTTTGTTCTCGGCAATTTCTTTGAACATGACCTTGCCATAGTTAGAGGTGTCGGAGAAATAGACCGATCCGTCTTGCCCGATGTCCAGCTCGTTCGCCAGATAGATCGGTCCTCCATCTACTTCAGTGGCCAATACTTCAATCTTTCCATTCGGGTCAATCGACAGCAGCCCCTTCTGAATATCCGCCACGATCAAATTTCCGTCAGCATCGAATTTCAGCCCGTTAGGTGTTCCCTGGGTATCGGCGAACACTTCGGCTGGCTGCGCCTTGCCTTCCGCATCGAAGGCCACTCTGTAGATTGTGCCGTCAGAGTCGCCTGTATACAGCCGCCCGGTAGAATCAAAAGTGATAAATTCCGGGAACTTCGCGCGGTCTGTCACAAGCTCTGCGGAGCTAAGCTTGCTGTTCTCTTTCCAGGGACCCTCCTTCTCAAAAGAAGGGGCGGCAGGTGCAGACCATACAGCAGGCTCTACCGGAGCAGGCATCAGCAGGAACCCGGCGATTCCCAGCACAATTACGCCGAGCAGGACCAAGCCCCATCTGCGAATGTGTTGACCGGTGGAACGTTTACGTGGATTGGTTTCTGTAGACATTATTGATCCTCCTTAGGGTGTGTAGGGCGAAGCATACCACCGACCAGCCGCAGACTTTGTCTGCGGGTCATGAACCGGGTAATCTGGGCACTGAGGTAATTGCGGAGTCCCGGAACAAGGTACTGCTTCCCTCGGGCCATAGCGCGCAGTGTAAGGGCCACTACCCGCTCCGGCGAGTCCTTCGCGCCGCCGACAGAGGCATCCTCCGTACCCACCACGTTGAAGAAATTGGTCTCCGTCGAGCCTGGACACAGGGCGAAGAATTGGACGCCGCGATTACGATTCTCCCACCACAGGGCGTCGGTAAAGGACAGGACAAAAGCTTTGGTCGCCCCGTAGACAGCCATATAAGGCAGCGGCTGAAAGCCTGCGGTAGACGATACATTGATCACAGCGCCTGCCCCTCTGTGGAGCATTCCGGGAAGGAATAAATGAGTCATATCGACTACAGCGGTGACGTTGAGCATCACTTCTTCATGCTGGCGTTCGCCGGAGACCTCTTCAAACAGGCCATGGGTGGCAAAACCCGCATTGTTAACCAGCAGATCGATGCTCAGGCCGAGCTGTTGGCATTGCTGGTACAGATCTCCGGCAGCGCCTTCGAGCGATAGATCCAGGGGGATGACCCGGCACTGAACTCCATGGCTGCGCGTCAATTCGGCTGAGAGCGCATCGAGTTTGCTTTTGGTTCTGGCTACAAGCACCAGATGACTGCCTTCCTTGGCTAATTGTCTTGCGAACTGTTCGCCGATTCCCGAAGAGGCTCCGGTGATTAACGACCATTTCCCTTTAGTATTCATAGTTTCTACTCCTCTGTTACAATGTTTTGTAATGGAAACAACGTTACCGGATTCGAAAAAAATATGACCGATCTTAGCGGCCATAAGTCCGTTATCAACGGCATAAATCCGTTATCAGCGGCATGAATACAATTGGTAACGGTGTTTCATATATGAATCATAGTAACCAAAATGACACACCTGTGTCAACTCGTTTTTTTCAGCGTGAGGGTTCAATTGACAACCTATGTTCAAATGTTTAGAATTCCTGTTAGAACCCGGCAACTCTGTTGCTGGTCAATAACATGATATCCGAATGAAGGTGATTGTTATCAGTACCGAAGACCAACCCACACCCTCCACGGGGCGGGTATTAAAAACATATCAGGAAGCCCGTCTGCAAAATACGGAGAATCTCCGTAAGCTTGTGGTGGATGCCGCCGCTGCTATTCTCCAGGAAGAGGGGCCGGAGGCCGTCACTGTGCGTAGAGTATCGCAGAAGATGGGCTGCTCCACCAAGATCATTTACAGTTTGTTTGTCAATAAAGAGGGACTGGCCCAGCAATTGTATCTGGAGGGCTGCAAACTGCTGGCCCAGCGTTTTGAAGAAGTGCCGCCATCGCCTGATCTGCAGCAGCATTTGCTGGATCTGGGCGAAGCCTTCTGGGAGTTCGGACAGGACTACGCGAGCTACTATAAGCTGATGTTTGGGGGGGCTTTTGCCGAGTTCAAGCCGGATGCGGAGAGTATGCAGGGAACGATGACAGCTATACACCGTCTGCTGGTTCTAATCAGCACTGCCCAGGAACGAGGACAGATTTCGGATCAGGAAGAGACGGGGACCCTAGTTAGTACGATATGGGCATCGTTGCACGGTGTAATCCACCTGTATATGGGCGGGTTCCTTGGTGATGTAGCGGCAGCCCATACCATATACAGACAAACAATGGGTTTACTGTCTGAATCCTTGTTTGCGTCATCAAGCCAGGGTAGAGGAGCGAACAAGGGATGATTGCACTAATCTTGGCTGCGGGGTATGCGACCCGCCTGTATCCTTTAACCAAAGACACACCCAAGCCGCTACTGCCTGTTCAAGGGAACCGGACGATTCTGGATCTGCTGATCGGCCGCCTGGAGGTGCTGGAGGACATCACGGAGATTCTCATTGTGACGAATGACCGTTTCTTTCATGCTTTTGGGCAGTGGCAGCTTCAGTATCAGGGGGAGAAGCTGATCCGTATTCTGAATGACGGCACTTCCTCCCCGGAAGGACGTTTAGGTGCAATTGGCGATATCCAATATGTGCTGGAGCGGGAGCAGCTGCAGGAGGATCTGCTGGTACTGGCAGGAGACAATGTGCTCGGATTCGGCCTGGACGGGTACTTGAACTATTTTCATCAAGTGGATAGGGACTGTATTCTGGTCCGTACCGTAGACAATATAGAAGAGCTTCGCAGTGTCGGTGTGGCGGAGCTGGACGCAGAGATGCGGGTCCTGTCGCTGGAAGAGAAGCCGCAGGAGCCGCGTTCCAACATTGGCGTATTCGCCCTCTATATCTATAAGCGGACTACACTGCCGCTGATTTCGCGCTATCTTGCGGAGGGAGGCAACCCGGATGCGCCGAGTTATTTCCCGGAGTGGCTGCATTCCCGCCAGGAGATGCGGGCCTATTATACGGAGGGGACGATCGATGATGTCGGCACCCCGGAGGCGTATGCGGAGATGCGGGCCAGACTAAGCGCGGGCGAGGATAAGGCATCTTACTGAACTTAATAGCAGAAAAAACGGCTGTCCGGGAAGGTAGGAATACCCTTGGACAGCCGTTTTTGTATTCAACGGTTAGCTGTGCTGCGAAGTTAGCTGCCAGCTGCCAGGCTTCTGATCCGCTCCGGATCACTGCTGCACAGTACCTCCAGATTCGCCGTAATCTTCTCCGGGCTCCAGTCCCACCATTTCAGCTCCAGCAGCAGCCGGATCAGTTCATCGCTGAAGCGCTGCCGCAGAATCCGGGCCGGATTGCCTCCGGCAATATGATAGGCGGGAACATCCTTGGTAAGGGTAGCGTTAGCGGCGATGATCGCCCCGTCGCCAATCGTCACGCCCGGCATGATCGTAGCATTCTGGCCGATCCAGACATCGCTTCCGATAATGGTATCGCCTTTGTAGGGGAGATCCGCCAGCTCAGGTGTCGCCTGCTCCCAGCCCCCGCCCATAATGTTGAAGGGGTAGGTGGTCACCGAGCCCATCCGGTGGTTGGCCCCATTCATAATGAATTCGACGCCTCGGGCGATGGCGCAGAATTTGCCGATGATCAGCTTGTCCCCGATGAACTCATAGTGATGGGTTACGCGGCTCTCGAAGGATACCGACTCGTCAGGATCATCATAGTAAGAGAAGTCTCCGGCGGTAATATTGGGGCGGGTGAGCGTATTTTTGATGAAACGGACTTGCTTGATATGGGGATTCGGATGAATTGCGTTCGGATTAGGTCCTGTAGAAGGCATAAGGTCACACCTTTCCTGGAATATTGTATGCGGGTAGCTGCATGTATCATAATTATAACCCAAGCCTGTCTGCTAAGTGACAAAAACGTCACGCGATGCACCCCTGGTTCTATGGTTGCCAGTCTCCTTGTGAGCAACCCTCACGGCAGCTGCACATAGAACGTCGTAGATTCTCCTATCACACTCTTCGCGTAAATCTTCCCCTTATGCTGATCCACAATCGACCTCGCGATTGCAAGACCCAGGCCGTAGCCGCCCTGCTTGCGCGCTCTGGAAGTGTCCGTCCGGTAAAAGCGGTCAAAGATCCGCGTCAGATGCTCGGCCCCAATACCTTCCCCGGTATTCGAGACGGAGAGGAGGACATCGTTATTTTGTTTTTTGAGCGAGATGTTTACAGCGCCCCTGGGACTGGTATACTTCACCGCGTTGTCCAGCAGGATCATCACGACTTGCTTGATCTGCTCGCTGTTCCCCAGCACGGTAAGCTCCGGATCAATGTCATAGGCGAAGGAGATATGCTTCTCGAAGATGACGGCCTCCATGGTCAGGATAATATTCTCTACCGCATCACTTATATTGAACTTGCTGTGGATCATCCCGGTCCGCGAATCATCCATCTCTGTCAGGTACAGCAGGTCATTGGTCAGCCGGGTCATGCGCTCCGTCTCCGACTTAATATACTGCAGCCACTTCGCCTGATTGCGGATCGTATCGTCACTGTTCGAGAGCAGCACATCCGCGTTGGTGTTGATGATCGTCAGCGGCGTCTTCAGCTCATGCGAGGCATCGGCGATGAACTGCTTTTGCTTGTCGAAGGCCTCCCGGACCGGTGCGATCGAACGGTTCGCGAAGAACCGGCTGGTGAAGTAGAGAATAATCAGCATCAGCAGGCCGACAGCTGTGAAGGTATAGATCAGGTTGGTCAGGATCTTCTGCTGTGAAGTGATGTCCATGAAGACGATCTGCCTCCCGGCCGCTGTGTGCTTGACCATAAAGATCCACCGGCTGCCGTCCAGCGTGAAGCGTCCAATATCCTTGCCGTTACTAAGGGCTTCCTTAAGCGCAGCGTCATAGAACTCATCATCCATCGTGAATTTGGAATCCTTGCTGACCAGCGTACCGCTTGCATCGGTTTGTATGGTGAATGAGACGGAACGGTCCGGCTGGTAGGCGTCAATGGGCCCTTTATCTATGGGCATGCCGCCTCCATCTGCTGCGCCGCGCGGGCCTCCATATGCACCGCCGGGTCCCTTCTGCTCATTGTCCGCAATCCGGTGCAGCGCCATATTAATATCGCTCTGCACATTAACGTACATGATAATATAGATCGAGGCGAAGGCAATCAGCATTATGATGGAGATGGTAGCCAGATTGACAATCAGGAACCGGTTTCTGAGTTTCTTGAACATTAAGCACTCACCTCTAATACATAACCCACGCCTCTAATCGTGCTGATGCGCACCTCTGAACCCAGGAAGGTAAGCTTTTTGCGCAAAAAAGAGATATAGACCTCTACGTTATTATGCTCCGCTTCGGAATCGAAGCCCCACAGCTTCTCAATAATCTGCTCCTTCGAGGTAACGGCCTGCTTCCTTAAGATCAGCAGCTCCAGCAGCTCGGTTTCCTTAAGGTTCAGCTTGATTTCCTTGCCCTTCACGGTCAGCTTCGGATTCGCCGTATTCAGCTCAATATCTCCGAACTTCAGGCCATCCTCAGGAATCACTTCCCCTTTGCGCCGCAGGGCGGCCCGGATTCTGGCCAGCAGCTCCTCCGAGGAGAACGGCTTGGCGATATAATCGTCCGCTCCGTGATCGAGTCCGGTGACCATATCGGTGATCTCCCCTTTGGCCGTCAGCATAATGACCGGCGTGGAGATTCCGTCCTTCCGCAGGGCCTTCAGCACGCTGATTCCATCCATCTCCGGCATCATAATATCAAGCAGCAGCAGGTCATAGATCCCGCTCTGCGCATAATCGAGACCTGATCTGCCGTCATGGACGGCGTCCACCGAGTAATTGTGCTTCTTCAATATTTGGGTCAAGGCTTCCGCCAGATGAATCTCGTCTTCTACAATTAATATTCTCATGGGATGGCTCATCCTCTTCATAAGTAATGTACTTGCTGCTGAAGCCATTATAGCAAGATTACCTTTAATCAACCTTAACTGTACTGCTGTTCAAGTGCTCCCGGAGGTATTCAGGGCGAGATCATCGGATGAAATTCCAACCGCTCCAGGGCACTTATATAGAAGATGAATTCGGAAGTGTTATCCCTGTGTTAAAAAGTCAGCGCAGTGTAAAACCATTTAAGATTCATTAAAGGTTCGGGGGCTAAGATACATTCATAAGCAAGCGAGGGCATACACGAAAGGGCAGATAAATGCAGCCTCCATTACAACCCGAAAGGATCTGAACCCCTATGGCTATCGAAGTGTTCAACCGTTACGAGAACAAATACCTGTTTGACACCGAATCCTACCTGAAGCTCTATAACGAACTGCTCGAATATATGGAGCCCGATGAGTACAACAAGCAGCATGAGTATTACTCCATCACCAACCTGTATTATGACACACCGCATGATTCCCTGATCCGCAGCAGCCTGGCCAAGCCGAAATACAAGGAGAAGCTTCGCATCCGGGCCTACGGCATTCCTACCGGCGACACCAAGGTCTATCTGGAGATTAAGAAGAAGGTGTTCGGCCTGGTGAACAAGAGAAGAACCTCGCTCAAGCTGAATGAAGCCTATGATTTTGTCGCCAGCGGGATCGAGCCTGAATTCAAGAGCTACATGAACAAGCAGGTAATTGAAGAAATCAAGTACATGCTGACCCGCTATGATCTGCAGCCGAAGCTGTACCTGTCCTATGACCGCAAAGCAATGTTCTGCAAAAATAACCGCGACCTGCGCATCACCTTCGATACGAATATCCGCTGCCGGCGGTACGATCTGAAGATGGAGCATGGTGTATACGGCGAAGAGCTGCTGGAGCCGGGCCAATGGCTGATGGAAGTGAAGGCCGAGAAGACGATTCCGGTCTGGCTGGCCAAGATGCTCTCGGAGCACCAGATGTACCGCACCAGCTTCTCCAAATACGGCAACGAATATAAAAAAATGCTGAAGAACAGCAAAGCAGAAAGAGAGAGTGTTCGATATGCTTGATTCGATTTTTTCCGCAGCCCTGACCACTACGGAGCTAACCTTCACGAATGCCATTCTAACCATATTGATCTCGATTGTACTTGGCGGACTGATCAGCTTCACCTACATGAAGACGAACCCTGCTGGCTATTCGCAGAGCTTCACGCTTACGATGGTCCTGCTGCCAGTCATTGTGGCCATCATTATCCTGCTCATCGGCAGCAACGTTGCCCGGGCCTTCAGCCTTGCCGGCGCCTTCTCCATCATCCGGTTCAGAAGCGCACCCGGCGATCCCAAGGATATCACCTTCGTCCTGTTCACTATGGCCTCCGGCCTGGCCTGCGGGGTTGGATCATTCGGGTATGCGGTACTCTTCACCCTTATTCTCTGCATCCTGATGGTCGTGCTGAACCGCACAGGCTTTGGTCTTAGAAAGTCGATGCAAAAGACACTGAAGGTGACAATTCCCGAGAATCTAGGGTATGAGGAAGCCTTTGCGGAAGTCTTCAACAAGTTTGGTGTGGCTTACGAGCTGAAGAAGATCAGAACCACCGAACTAGGCAGCCTGTATGAACTGGTCTATGCCGTAACGATTGATGAGCACACGAGCCAGAAGGAATTACTTGACGCTATCCGCACACGCAACGGTAACCTTGACCTCTCACTGACCATGGCTCCGGTCATGAATGATTATTAATGCTAAAACAGAAGGGAAAGATGACAGATGAAGAACTTAATCTTAGGCGGTAAAATAGGACTGGTGCTGTTATGCGCCGCAGTCATGTCGGCTTGCAGCACAAACGCCGCTACGCAAAATACTACAAGTAACAACGCAGGTACTGCAGTAACGGCTGAGCAGAGCAGTACGTCTGCCGCAGTGCAGCTGGCAAGTGTGAAGCTGGCGGATCTGGTAACTTTTGATGAAGACGATGCTGAGACGGCCTGGACGGAGGCGGATTCGACCGCGATTACCCTAACCGGAACGGGCGCTACTGTCAACGGCGCCGGTGCCGCAGCTGCGGACGGAACAGTAACGATTACGGAAGCAGGGACTTATGTACTCAGCGGCACGCTCAGTGACGGGCAGATTATTGTAGACGAGCAGGCGAAGGGAACCGTACGGCTGGTAATGAACGGTGTACAGCTGACGGACAGCGACAGTGCACCGATCTATATTAAGGAAGCGGGTAAAGTAGTGATTACCCTGCAGGAAGGCACAGAGAATAGCGTGACTGACGGAGCGGCTTATGTGTTCGCAGATGCGGCTACCGACGAACCGAGCGCAGCCATTTACAGCAAAGCCGATTTGACCATTAACGGCACCGGCAAGCTGATCGTAACCGGCAACTACAACGATGGTATTTCAAGCAAAGACGATCTGAAGATCATGTCCGGCACGTTTGAAGTGAAGGCAGCAGATGATGGCATCGTCGGCAAAGACCTGATCGCCGTACAGGACGGTAATATTACCATTAATGCAGAGGGCGATGGCATCAAATCAACTAATGACGAAGATGCGGACAAAGGCTTCATCGCGATTGCAGCAGGAACCTTTGATATTACCGCAGGCAATGACGGCATTCAAGCCGAGACGGCGGCAGTGATTGACGGCGGCACCTACACCCTGGTAACCGGCGGCGGCAGTGTGAATGCGAAAGTGAAGGCAGGCGAAGGCGGAATGGGCATGGGCGGCGGCTTCGGCGGTCAACGTCCGGGAACAGAGACTTCTGGGGATCAGCCAGCAGCCGGGGGTACGCCGCCTGCGATGGATGCAGCGGCAACAACAGACCAGGCTGCAACCGCAGCGGCTGAAACAGACACCGCAGCGGCGGCTGAGACCGAGTCCACGAGCGCCAAGGGGCTGAAAGCAGGCGGAGATCTCACCGTGAACGGAGGAAGCTTCACGATTGATTCCGCAGATGATGCGGTGCACAGTAACAGCAATGTCTCCATCACGGATGGACAATTCGAAATTGCCGCAGGAGATGATGGTATCCATGCCGATTCCCTGACCTCCCTGTCCGGCGGAACGATCAACATTACGAAGAGCTATGAAGGGATTGAAGGAGGAAGCATTACCGTATCCGGTGGTGAGATTCATGTAGTCGCGACGGATGACGGCGTGAATGTGGCCGGAGGCAACGATAATAACGCGGCTTCTGGAGGAACGCAGGCACAAGATCAATTCAGCAGCACCGGAAGCAACCTGCTGACCATCAGCGGCGGAACCCTGACCGTGGATGCAGCAGGCGACGGTCTGGATTCAAACGGGTCGATCACTATGACCGGCGGCACCGCAATTGTGAATGGCCCTGAGAATTCGGGCAACGGGGCACTGGATTACGACGGAACCTTCAATATGACGGGCGGATATCTGGTAGCAGCAGGTGCCTCTGGTATGGCGCAGGCTCCTGGTGAAGACTCCAGCCAGTATTCGGTAGGCATGACCTTCTCGGAAACCCAGCAGGCCGGAACCCTGGTTCACCTGGAAGACGCTGATGGTAATACGATCCTGACCTTCACTCCATCGAAGAGCTTCCAGACGGTAGTTGTGAGCTCTCCTGAGCTGAAAGAAGGCTCATACACTGTCTATACCGGAGGCAGCTCTACCGGAACAGCCGTAGACGGATTGTATACGGATGGTGAGTACAACGGAGGGACCGAATTCGTGACCTTTGATATCACCAGCAGTGTAACCTGGGTCAATGAGTCGGGTATAACCACTGCCCCAAGCGGCATGGGCGGCCCTGGCGGTGGAGGCGGATTCGGCGGCGGCGGCAGAGGCAACGGCCAAAGCGGTACACCGCCAGCGGACGCGGGCACCACGAAGCCAGCGGATGCGGGCACCACGAAGCCAGCAGACGCAGGAACTACCAAGCCAGCGGATGCCGGCACAACAGCTCCTGCAGATGCAGCAGCAAGCACTAAGTAAGCAGGCTGAGCATTTGTAGCCTGACAGGACAACAGAGACTATCCATTGGCGGATAGTCTCTGTTTTTTGCGTTCCGGAGCGGCAACGGGTCTGCCGGGCGGCTACATGAAGTCGAAGAAGTAACGGATCACATGGAAGAATACCGGAGCGGTATAGGTAAGGCTGTCGATACGGCTGAGGTAGCTTTTCTTCAGCGCAGCGAATTTATCATCATCGCCGATCAGAAGATCGCGCTTGAGCACAGATACGGTCAGGCTGCCGAAGAAGCCGCTGAGGCTGATCAGCATGCCGGAGAGATACCCGAAGGCCGGATTCAGCGGTGTGAGGTGCGGATAGATCAGATAGGACACCGCTGTAGTTACAACGAACGCGCAGGCGAATCCTTCCCAGGTCAGGTAGGGGTTGGAGGTAGGGACGATTTTGTGTTTGCCGAAATAGATCGAGGCCAAATAGTGAACGGCATCATTAAGCTGGGTCAGCACGACCAGAAACAGGACAAGACCGGCCCCATATTCCGGCGACGCAAACTGGAAGTAGGCCAGGTGGCTTAGCCCGAAGACCATCAGCATCAGCCCCCACTGGGTGGCGCTGACACTGCGCAGGAAGCCCAGTGTTCCTTTGTTGATCAGCCGCGGAAGCGGCAGCAGCAGGAACACGTAGACTGGAATGAAGACGATGAACATCCCGTACCACTCAATATAGACCCAGTAGAATTGCAGGGGAATGGACAGGTACGCCCAGAGGAACAGTCTGCGGTCCGCTTTTCTTGTCCGGATCATGGAGAAATATTCTTTGAGCGCGAAGAAGGCCAGCACCATCAGGGACAGCAGGGAAACAACGGAATTGGACAGGGTAGCCAGGCAGAAGATGAACAGCATGCCCCACCAGGTTTTGATCCGGAAGCCGATTCCGGTGTAGTCCTTATCCTTCTGCAGTCTGCTGACAGCAAGATATAATAAGTGTATAACCGACAAAGCTGCAAAAATAAGTACAAGCGTAAATAACGAGCGGTCCATCAGCAATCACCAACTTATCTCGGGGTGGAATTTCAATAAAGGAATTTTATGTTAGAATAAACAGAGTGTCCAGCTTATTTTGAAGCTTCCACTTGATCTGATCCGTTTCCAGCCGTCTGTGGAGCCTTCTTAGTAGGCACTGTAGACATAAATGTTGTACGTGCTACAACTCTGAATTATTGATAACCGGGTGCTTGGGGGGAATGTTGTATGAAATACAGGAATATTCCCGCTAAGCCGCTCGGAAGAGGCGAAATGCTGCCTTTTGGAGACAATTTTGTGTTTGAACCGATTTAATAAGTGAAATGTTGTATTATGTGCAGGATTCTAGAGAGTTACAGGATCACTGCCACATAAGGCCTATATACCAGACTATAAGGGGAAAATTGCAATGTCAGCTGATTCTTCGGTCTATATTCTGCTCACCAATACAGGTACGCTTTTTACGAAGCTGATCCAGGGCTACACGAAGGCTCCGTATAATCATGCCTCCATCTCGTTTAACCGGGAGCTGTCAGAGCTGTACAGCTTCGGGCGGAAGCATCCGGCCAATCCGCTGAACGGCGGGTTCGTGAAGGAGGATATCCGTACAGGTACATACAGCAAGTATCCGGGTACAACATGCGTCATCTACAGGCTTCAGGTTACAGACCGTGAGGTGGAGAAAATGAAGCGGGTTCTGCATGTCTTCATCCGCAGCCGCCAGAAGTATCTCTATAATATTCTCGGCGTCATCGGCATAGCGCTGAAGGAGCCGGTTGAATTCAGCAACTCCTACTTCTGCTCGCAGTTTGTTGCCGAGATTCTGGAGCGCTCTGGAATTAAGCTGTGGAATAAGCTGCCTGCACTCGTGACCCCGGATGATTTCCGGCAGAGCGACCGGCTGGAGCTGGTTTATTACGGTAAGTTAAGCGATTATCACCCTTCTGGGATGTAGAGAAAGTCCTCGTTTCCGTTAAGGGAAGAGGACTTTAATTATAGTTGAACCCTACCTGGCTTATGATGTCCGGATTGTGGTATTTTCAGTAAGAAAAGGAGAGTGGAAGTATGGTTCATGCCAAGGATGTGCTTGCCAATCAATTATTGGCGAATGCCAATGACCCCAGCTGGCATCTTCCGTTCATTCAGGCGGTAGAGGCGGTTACAGAGGAAGAAGCTTTCTGGAAGCCCGGAGCGGGCTTGAACAGTATTGCTGAACTCACCGGGCATTTGCTGTACTGGAATGAGACCTGGCAGATTAGGTACCGGGCGGGGCGGGTGGATGCTGTCCCTCCGGTTGGTGATAACAACCGCAGCTTTGTGATTCCGGAGGGTACGGCATTCAGCGAACTGCGGGAAAGCCTGCTGCAGGTCTTGCTGCAATGGCAGACCCTGTTGTCCGAAGCGAGACTTGAGGAACAGGTGGAAGGATTCCCTGGACCGGCTGTCTGGTGGGAAATCATCAGCAATGCGGCTACGCATAATGCCTACCATATCGGCCAAATGGTCCTGCTTCACAAGCTGTACGGCACGCTTCAGCAGTAACCCATCTGCGAAAATACTGCCGGAACGATAAGAAGCATCCCGAACAGACCCGTAAGGTTACTTGCGGGTCTGTTTATACTGCATAGATAAGAATATATAGGTTGCACACGATTTTCCGCTGAAGCGGATTCCTGAATTTGCCCGCCGCCTGCTTGTGCAGAATGCCTGAATCTGTAATAAACTGGAGCATGTGATATTCTTGGAATATTGTCTACTGAAGGAAAAAGAGAGGGATTTCATATCATGAATGCTAATATCATCAGAGCGCTGGAAATAAGATATGCCTGCCGGTTGGAGCGGCTTACAGGAGGGTATACAAATTTCGCCTATCTGATGGCAGGGGCGGAGCCTCCGCTTGTAGCCAAAGTAACGAATCTGTCTAACGAAGACACGCTCAATGAGATCCAGGCAATGAAGCTGGTACAGGGAAGCTGTGATACACCGGCCATACATGATGTGTCAGAGATGGACGGGATGCGGATACTCGTGATGGACTGCCTGCCGGGCGTAAGTGCACAATCCGTTCTTGATGCAGGAGACTGGGCGAGAGCGAAGCAAATATACAGCAGAATGGGCCAGCTGCTGGCTTCCCAGATTCATTCGCAGCCGTACCAACTGCAAGAGCAAGGGCTACGCCTCAGCAACAGATCTGCACTTAGTCAGATGATTAAGAAGAAGTTAGAGTTCGTACCGGGCCCCCTGAGCAGGTATTCGCTCCAGCTCCTATCGGCTGCCGATGCCCAGGACCAGCCTTGGGTTCTGACGCATGGGGATTACGGGGTACATAATATACTTTGTGAACCGGAAGGTACTCTTCATGTGCTGGACTGGGAATGGGCAGAATGGGGCGGTCCGCTCAATGACGTGGCCTGGGTCTGCTGGTTCACGAAGCTGCATTACCCCGGGCAAGCCCAGGAGCTGAATGCAGCCTTCATCCGGGGCTACCTGTCCGGGAATCCGCTGTCGTTCACACCGCAGCAGTTGAAGGCATCCAGCCTATATAAAGTGTGGAATGTGCTGCACCGGCTGCGGATTGCTCCCAAAGAGGTGCAGCGTGAGTGGGTTCGGCGTCTGGAATGGACGCTGAATGAGGATTTCAGCGATCTGCACGGGAGTAGTCTTCCGTAACCGGCTGGCCAGTCACTGCTCCGGCACAATAACCCGGATGTGACGCGGAATCGTGCTTAGCCGGATGGGGAGCGGCGGGCCTTCTTCACCATCGACATTGGTCTTCACCAGCTCGGAAGAGTGCACCGTGACTTGTCTAGCCGTGAAATAGATAACATCTTTATGATTTCTCAGGTTGCCGAGCAGCAAGGAGATGCTGACCGTTACGGTGTTCAGCAGATTAAGATCCTTGACGATGAAGCAGTGAAGCAGCCCGTCATCTACAGCAGCACCGGGCGCAAGCTTCTCGAATCCGCCTACTGAATTCGTAAGCGCCGCGATAAACAGCGGCGAAGAGCCTTCCCAGATCTCCCCGTCATGCGTAATGGTCAGAGCGTGTGCGCTGTTGCTGGCCAGCTCTTTAATGCCCTCTTTCAGATAGGCCAGGAAACCCAGCCGGGTCTTGTCTTCGGTGGTAACAGAAGAGAGTGAGCCGGCCAGTGAGCCCGCAGCAACCACATTTACGAACAGCCGGTCGTTCAGCCGGCCCATGTCGACTCTTTGCGTACGGGTGGAAGAGAGCGTCCGGATGGCATCCGCAGGACTTAGCGGAATCTGCAGGGCACGGGCGAAGTCATTCACCGTTCCCATGGGCACGATCCCCAGCTTAGGGCGGTGCTCCTGATCGGCAAGCCCGTTCATGGTCTCGTGAAGGGTGCCGTCTCCGCCGATGGCCACCACCAGATCATAGCCCCCGCTGCATGCCTGCACGCAGAACGCAGTTGCATCCCCCTCCCCGGCGGTTTCATGGATGGTAACCTGATATCCTGCGCTTTGCAGAATCTCTTCCGCACTGCGGATATAGTCCCGCGCGTCTGCTTTGCCGGACGCGGGGTTGATGATAATCATAGCCTGCTGCATACTGCACTCCTCTCTGTGTGTCTGGATTATTATCCATTACCCAACCAGGCCTAGCGATTGAATCAAAAGCGCCAAAGGGCAGCAAAAAGTCCCTTTGGCGCTTAATTTGTATCCGGACATCCTGCGCCACAGCTCCGGCCGGGATTATCTTCCTTCACTTCGTCTATGATGAGAATCGGCATAGGCTGCGCTGCGGAAGTTAAGAATCGGATCGTCCGACAGCAGTATCCCGGACGTGATTGCGGTGGGGTCCATTACCAGTCCCTCCGGTTCCGGAATGATCTCCGAGAGATGCAGCCGGCCGAGATCGATTCTCCGGCGGTCCTCCGGCCAGGCACGGGTCGGGTCATCCGTCGGGTCCCCTTCTTCACCGAGAACAGCCACGAGCTGGAAGATGGCCGACTCATCCTTGAAGCGAAGCTCAAGTTCATCCTCCAGATAATGATCCGGCTGCTGCGCCGCATCCTCAGCCGATAAGGTACGCACTCCCGTCTCGGGAATCCACTCGAACCGTACGGGCTGCTGCCTTCCCTCTGCATTCACCAAATAATAAGCATGAATGCAGTAATAATGACTCTCTGCGTAGCTGGCAGGCGGCTTCAGCCGTTTCACGGCCAGCAGACTCGTCTTGCTCTCGCTGAAGTGGACCGTGATCTCCTTGATCAGCTCCAGGGTCCCGAGTGTGCCGGCCTGTGCGCGGTGGGCCGTACGGACAATATCTATGAATGACTCAGGGGTGCGGGCAAAAAAGACAGGTATCGTCACTCCGACCAGATTGGTAATCCCTCCACCCGGCAGGCTGAACTGGACCGCCATACCCTTGGCGGGCGAGAGAAGGTCCGCCAGCGCCGGATCGGTGGAGCTGCCCGAGAAACGGACCACTGCGTCCACCTGCTGCTCCTGAAGATGTGCGGCGGTGGTGAATTCCATGCCCAGGCCGCTTGGCCGGAAGAAAGCACGGCAGCAGATTCCCTTGGCATGCGCGCGGCGGTATCCGGGATGCACCCCGGACAGATCCTCGATCGCGTCTACGGCCTCAGCGGCCAGGCTGGAATATTCGTCCCCGCTTGCGGGAAGATGGCTGATCCGATCAGATGTATTCATGCCATACTCACTCCTCGTAAGTTCATTTGTACCCGGACAAGCTGCATCAGCTGGATCATAGTTATTACCACACCGGCTTTTTACTTAAACTGCTTCTCGTAGACATCCACTTCATTATTATGGTTATCCATGGCACTTCTGATCCGGACATAGCCGTTCGCAGTCCAGAATGCTTCCCCGGCCTTATTCTCCAGCTGAACCGCCAGCCTGACCGCGGTTAAGCCTTGCTGCTTAAACATCTGCTCCAGCTCATGGACGGCAGTCTTCCCGATACCCTGCCGGCTATACTGCTGGTGAATAACCAGAAGCCCGATCCATGGATGATGATCCTGTCCGTAATCGGGATGGTAGGTAATTAGCCCAGCGTACCCGGTGTGGGCCTTGATGTACAGCATCTTTTCTCCCATTTCGAGGTTCACCCGGTTGTCTTCGCGGATTTCCAGCGGTTCGAGGTACGCTTTATGCTCCACCATGAGGTTGAAGGCAGGCTGGGAATTAAGGATTGAGGCTTGAATTTGAAGGCTTTCCGGGGATAGGGGATCTGGAACGGCTTCTAATTGGATGATGATAACCACCAGCTTTCTATTAGATAAACATCTAATTAGATGATAATATAATTGTCGCTGGCTAGCAAGCTATATGCTAAAATTAAGCAGGATCATCCCCAAAATAGTGCTTAAGCAGAAATGGAGAAAAGAAATAATGAATGAATTACCAAACTGCCCGCAGTGCAGTTCCGTGTACACCTATGAGGACGGAGCGCTTCTGGTATGCCCGGAATGCGGACATGAGTGGTCTTTGGACACAGAGAATGCAAGCAACGTGGACCAGAAGGTGGTTAAGGATTCGAACGGCAATGTTCTGGCTGACGGGGACACTATAACGGTGATTAAAGACCTCAAGGTAAAAGGCAGCTCATCCGTTCTGAAGATAGGCACTAAGGTGAAGAACATCCGGCTGGTGGAAGGCGACCATGATATCGACTGCAAAATCGACGGGTTTGGTGCGATGAAGCTGAAGTCGGAGTTTGTCCGTAAAGCATAAAACAGAAGGACCGGTATCCGAACCCCAGCGGGCAGCAGATTCCGGTCCTTTTATTTCTTGGTAGAGGAGTAAGAATGTACTTGATGTTATAGAATTCTGCGGGCGGTAACGAAACGTTTCTTCCACTGGCTGCCGAAGGCCTCGATATGTACACCCAGCTCTTTGGAATAGGTATGCAGCATTTGATTATTTCCGGCATAGATAGCCACATGTCCTATATCCAGCCCCCGGGCGCTGAAGAACAGCAGATCTCCCGTGCGCAGCTCGTCCACTCCAACCTCAGTACCTTCCAGCGCCTGGTCATAAGACACGCGGGGAAGCTCAACCGACAGCGTGTCCGCAAATACCCGTTTCACAAAAGACGAGCAGTCGAACGTATCGGTCTGATCCGGCGAAGCCCCGAATACGTAAGGCGCATTCAGATATTTCTTCCCGTAGGCAATCAGTGCGTCCCCTTGCTTCTGCAGCAGAGAGGTGCTTCTGTAATCCGTATATTTCGGCTTGGAGGACAGATATCCGGTCACATGATCTTCCGTCCGCACCTCCAGCCAAAGGGCATTCACTTCGCGGATGACCTGGATTTTGCTGCCTGCGGGCAACAGACCAAGATTGGTGGCTTCACTCTCTGAGCCGGGGGAGCTGCGCAGATTAACCCCCCAAGTAACCGAGGTATTGTAGGCTGCGGCTGAAGAGATTAAGACGGAACCTGTGGCTGCTTCCCAGGTGACGGTGCTGCCCAGGGCTTCACTGACGAAGCGCAGGGGAATCATGCTGTAACCCTGCGACAGCTGCCCCGGTACGCTCAGGGCAAGCGGCTGTCCGTTCAGCCGGGCAGCGGCTGAACCAAGGGTATAGGTCAGGGTAGTGCCGCCTTTGGTTGCCGTCACGGTCTTGCTTGTATTATTCCAGGAGAGCTCGGCACCCTGGGCTTCAAACAGGTTACGCATGGGTACGAGCACCGTACCGCTGATATTCAGCGGCCGGGCTTCGGGCTGAAGCTGCTGCCCGTTCAGATAGATGGAAATGGGCTTGGGCGCAATTGCTGCATCTGCATGGACAGAGGCCGGGGCTAACAGGGTCAGCCCAAGCAGGGATAGGAATACAGTTCTTCTAGTTGTCATCGATGATCACCTTTTGGATAGATTTAACTCTATACATTGGACGTTGCCGGGGCGAAATGGTTCTGTGCCAATTGTTGGAAGGGAAGGCCGGGCCAAGGTGATTGGGCCAGGCTTAAATGAGTTGCTCTTGACTTCTGCCAGAATTCATCATAAAATCTAACCAGTTAGTTATAAATGGAGGTGGCAAGTATAGTATCATCAGAAAAAAAACGGAGTCCCAAAATTTACGATGCTGCCCGAACCAGAGGGATTATTCTTGATGCAGCCGAGAAGATCTTTGCCGAGCTTGGCTATTCAGCGGCACGGATTGATGTCATTGCGAAGGCGTCCGGGTACAATAAAAGTCTGATTTATCAGTATTTTGGCGACAAACTGGGCCTATATACAGAAGTCGTCAAACGCGCGGACCAGATTGGCGAACAGATTACAGGCGCGGTCATTAGCGGATTATTGAAGAATGAGAAGGTTGTATCGGACCCTGCGGCGTTCAGGAGCTTCCTGGAATCTTGGACCCGGGAGACGGTGTCCTTCCTTCTGGAGCACCGGAGTTACCTGAAAATTCTATTCTGGGAGGCCGCTGAAGACTGGAAGACCTGGAACCAGATCACCTATCGTCCGGACGATGCTATTCAAATGCATGAATTGGCCTTAGCTGCACAGAAGAACGGAATCCTCCGCCAGGATCTGGACCCGGCATTGTTTCCGATTCTGATTATGAATGTGACTACAGCTACCCTGCAGTCTTCTTCACGGTTTGAACATTTGCTAGGGACACTGGATTCCCCGCAGATGAGAGAAGAGACCACCCGGCAGATCGTGCAGTTTATTATCCATGGTGTTATGGAGCCGTCTTTGCTGTAAGAGACGGCTGTTCTTTTGGACAAATTATAAACAACTAGTTAGTTTTAAATTAGGAGCAGGAGTGATGTTTATGACCGCAATGATTCAGACTGAAGGGTTAACCAAGCATTTTGGCAGCAATCATGCTGTGAACGGACTGTCGCTGGAGGTGAACCAGGGCGAAATCTACGGCTTCCTGGGACTGAACGGTGCCGGCAAAACAACAACCATCCGTATGCTGCTAGGCATGATCCGCGCTGATTCCGGGTCCTCCTATGTATTCGGACAGCGAGTGGATGCGGGCAGTCATAAGCTGTGGGCGAAGGTAGGGTACATGGTCGAGACGCCCTACTCCTATCCTGAGCTGACCGTCCGCGAGAATCTGGAGATTATCCGCAGGCTGCGGGGTATCGCAGACCGCAGGGCCATTGACAGCATCATCGATAAGCTTCAGCTTACCGCTTACCGGGACCGCAAGGCGGGGACGCTCTCCCTCGGCAACGGGCAGCGGCTGGGACTCGCCAAGGCCATGCTGCATCATCCGCAGGTGCTGATTCTGGATGAGCCGACGAACGGGCTTGATCCGGCCGGGATTGTAGAGGTGCGGGAGCTGCTCCGGGAGCTTGCACTTCAGCACGGCGTAACGATTTTTATCTCCAGCCATATTCTCGGTGAGGTCTCCAGGCTGACGACGCGGATTGGCATCGTGCATCAGGGCCGGCTGCTGCAGGAGGCGGATGTGAAGGAGCTGCAGCATCTGCTCCGCAAGCGCCTGCTTGTGCAGACCCGGGACACGGCCAGTGCCCGGAAGAGGCTGATCCAGGCCGGATATACTGTGCAGGGAGCCGGACAGGGAACGCTGCTGCTTACGGATGACCGTGCTATCGCGAACCCGGACCACATCTCCAAGCTGCTTGTGTATGCGGATATGCCGCCCACGCTGATCCAGGTGGAGGAGGAGGATTTGGAGGCTTATTTTCTAAGAATGATTGAGGCTGAAGGAGGAATGAAAGGATGAGTCAATGGATATCGGCCTTGGGGGTAGAGGTGCTTAAGCTTCGCCGTTCCAGGCTGTTCTGGATCTCGCTTGCAGCCAGTATGATGGTGCCGGTCATGATCGGGCTGGTCTTCTCGGGGACGATTGGCTCCCAGAGCAGCTTCGAGGGTGAGATCAATATGGAGGGACTCCTGAAGGAGCTTGGTATTGTGATCTCTATGGGGGGCCTCATCGGATTCGGGTTTGTGTTCAGCTGGATATTCGGCCGGGAATATTCCGACCGCACGCTCAAGGATCTGCTGGCCCTGCCGCTGTCCAGATACGGGGTGGCTGCCGCCAAGCTGCTCGTTGCCGCAGTCCTCAGCATGGGGCTGGCGCTGCTGGTATTCATCGTCGGCTGCGTAACAGCAGGGCTTGTCGGCTTGGACGGATGGAGCCTGGAGGTCATTCTTCATGGCTTCGGCCGTTACGCGGAGGTCAGTCTAATGGTGATCTGCCTGAGCATACCTGTGGCGTGGATGGCTTGTATCGGCCGTGGTTATATGACTCCGCTCGGCGTGGTCCTGCTGACCATTGTAGTTGCCCAGTTCGGCGGGGCGCTCGGTATTGTGGAATATATTCCATGGGCTGTTCCCGGATTGTTCAGCGGCGCTTCGGGGGAGGAGAGCTCCCATCTGGAGGCGATTAGCCGTATGCTTCCGTATCTAACCGGCGGCATTGGCGTAATAGGCACTCTTGCCTGGTGGCGTTATGCCGACCAGACATAGAACAGGCGGATTTTTAGAAGATAATCAATACGTATCAATGGAGGGAAACTAAATGGAGAAGATACCAAAGGGAACCGTACTAATCATGGCTATTCTAATTATCGGGACTATGCTCGGGCTGCTGAATCAATCTTCACTGAATACAGCACTGCCGAATATTATGGGCGATTTCCAGGTGTCCACGAGTACTGCCCAATGGCTGACAACGGCTTTTGCACTGGTTACAGGCATTGTGGTTCCGATCACGGCTTTTCTGATTCAGAGGTTTACAACCAAGCAGGTCTTCGTCTTTGCCATGGGTATGCTGACCGCGGGAACGCTCCTGTGTGCGGTCTCGCCGAATTTCGGACTGCTGCTCACCGGAAGAATCGTGCAGGCCGTCGGAGTGGGCATCATGCTTCCCCTGGTGCAGACGTTAACGTTCATCCTGATCCCGGTTGCTAAGCGGGGGTTCACGATGGGGATGATCGGGCTTGCAATTAATTTCGCCCCGGCCATCGGACCTGTATTGAACGGCTGGCTGGTAGAGGATCATTCCTGGCGCTTGCTGTTCTATGTTCTGGCTCCTTACTCCCTGCTAATCACTGTCATTGGAGTCTTTCTCGTTAAGAATGTTACCCCGCAGGTGAAAAGTAAGGTGGATGCGTTATCCATGACGTTATCCTCGCTTGGCTTCGGCGGCGTATTATATGGATTCAGCGTCTCCGGCAGCAGAGGGTGGGGAAGCACGGAGGTGCTGTTCTCCCTGGCGATCGGGTTCATTGCGCTGGGCCTGTTCGTCTGGCGGCAATTGACCATGGAGAATCCTCTGCTGGAGCTGCGGGTATTCACCAGTCCTGCCTTTACGATGGCTACAGTGATCAGTATGATTCTGATGATTATCATGCTGAGCGCCCAGCTGCTGCTCCCTATCTACATGCAGACCATGCTTGGTTATACCGCGCTCAAATCAGGTCTCATGCTGCTCCCCGGTGCGATTCTCATCTGTATAATGTCGCCCATAGCGGGCAGGCTTTTCGATAAAATAGGTGCCCGGACGATGGTCATCACCGGACTCGGCTTGACGGTCCTCTCTGCCTTGCTGTTCTCGAATCTGACAGAGCATACGACCTATACGTTCCTGATGGCCGGGTACTCTCTGCGGATGGTCGGCGTCAGCCTGACCTTGCTGCCGGTCATCACCAGCGGGATGAATTCCCTGCCGCCTGCCCTGATCCGGCATGGGATTCCCGTGAACACCACGCTGCGGACCGTTGCCGGTTCCATCGGCACAGCGCTGCTGGTCACCATAATGACTCATAGCGGCGGCGGCCAGCAACCAACGGGAGATGTCCACAGCTTAATTCACGGGATGAATGTGGCTTCTATGGTAACAACAGGAGCCGCAGTAACTGCGCTGATCCTGGCCTTCTTCATCAAACGCAAGGAAGCCCCCGCTGAGATTCCGGCGAAGGGCGTGGCTGTGAAATAACCATTGTTGGAATGGGGATAGGATAGCCCTGGCTTAATAAAATACTTTGTGCTGCAAGAGATCGAGCGCCTGCTCGATCTCTTTGCGTTCTGCTGCCGTTATACCCGCAATACGCTGCTCGAACCGGGCTGCAATCTGCTGAAAGGCTTCATTCATCAGCGCTTCACCTGCGGCAGAGAGCGTGATCCCCTGCTTGCGGCGGTCATCCGGGTCAGTGATCCGGGTACAGACGCCCTTTTCGCTGAGCTTTTTCACTTCACGGCTCGTATTGGGCATCGACATCTGCATACAGTCACTGACCTCGCTGAGTGTTACCGGCTGGCTGACGGCGATGTATTCGAGAATTTTATATTGCAGCGGCGTTAAGGCCTCTGATTTCACATCTTTGGTTATATCGTTTGTTATTTGATGGACGGCAGCACTGAAGGCTACGAATTTCTGGAACAGCTGGTTATTGTCCATAAGATCACCTCAGAGGAAAACATACCAAATTAATTATCAAAAAACAATTATCATTTGACAACTAAAATAAATCTATGCTATGTTTTTGTTATCAAATGATAACTAAAGGGGAATACACTGATGAACACACTCGTTATTTATACACATCCGAACCACCGCAGTCTCAGCTATGCTTTTCTGCAGGAAGTGCTGCGCGGCAGCAAGGAGAATACGAAGATTAACGAAGTCAAAGTGCTTGATTTGTATGAGGCCGGATTTGATCCGGTGCTCGTGTTTAATGAGAATAAACGCAGACGCGATATGTACCGTGATCCGGAGCTTGAGGAATACAGGGAACAGCTGCTCTGGGCCGATCAGATTGTGCTGGTCTATCCGATCTGGTGGGGAAGACCGCCAGCGATGCTGATGGGGTACATTGACCGCATGTTCGCTTCAGGCTTCGCGTACCGAGATAAGGGAGGACTATTGCCGGAGGGGCTGCTCAAGGGGAAGAGCGTTATCTGCATCTCCAGCATGAAGGGGCCGGCCCACTATCCGCTGCTGTGGCTGAATAACTCACACAAGGCGCTGATGCGCAAGGCCCTGTTCAATTTTGTGGGCATCCGCAAGGTGAAGTTCTTCGAGTTCGGCAGCATGGAGAGTCCGAAGGGCAAGCAGAGCCGTAAGCTGGAGCAGATTTACCGCTATTTCAAGACGGTAGGCTGAATCGGGTCCCGTCTATAATTCCTTGTCCGCAGCTGCACCTGACTCAGAGTGCTGCTCTACGACCCAGTCGATGATTTTGCGGGCGATGCTGACCGGCGGCGGAATAACGGGTAATTGCTCCGTAGGGAACCATGCGGCATGATCAAGCTCTTCGCCGTCAACTGTTATTTCTCCGCTCTCATACTCTGCAAGGAAGCCTACCATCAGAGAATTGGGAAAAGGCCACTGCTGGCTGCCGAAATAGGTTATATTCTTGACCTTCAGGCCGACCTCTTCCATAGTCTCACGCCGCACACAATCCTCCAGGGTCTCACCCGGCTCGACAAAGCCGGCAATCAGCCCGTACATCCCGTTCTGGAAATGCGGAGCATGGGCGAGCAGAAGCTGATTATCTTTCAGAATTGCTGTAATGACGGCAGGCGCAAGCTGCGGGTAACTAACCAGCCCGCACTGAGGGCAGATCCGGGACCGCTCCGTCAGAGAGTGTGCGGTTTCAGTTCCGCAACGGCCGCAGAACCGGTGATTGCCGTCCCAGACCAGCAGCTGGAGCGCTTTGCCGGCAAGATGGAACAGGTCTTCCTCCAGCACTTCATATAAGGAGCGCAGCGGACGGAAAGTGAGGCCCGGCGGCTCGGGAGCTTCCGCGCTTACCTCTGAGGCATAGCAGGGGAGACCCTCGAAGGTGCCTAGGTAGAGTATGCGCAGCGGCGTGACCGCCAGCTCTTCAAGGGAGCGGGCCATAGGGATGCCGGGAGGGGAGGAAGGCTCCGTAACAAGCAGCTTGCCGGATTGGAAGATGAGCTGGCAGGCCTCGCCGGTGAATTCAGATTCCGGAGTCAATCCCGGAACATAGCGTGTATAGATGCTTTCTCTCTGTTTCTCCATTATGCAGAACCTTTCTGAAAGGGAATTTGTCTATTAAGAATAGCATGATAAGGGAAGGCTAACCATTCAGCGTTATGCGCATTCCATACCTGTCATCAGCTGATGAAACAATCCATTTGACATTTCGCCAACGTGTAACTACAATAGTTACAGGAGAGCAAATCACCTATGTTTACGGGAAATAACAACTGCTATTCAAATAAAAGATACCCATAATGGAGGAATTGAAATGAAAATCGCATTAACAGGAGCAACGGGTCAATTTGGTTCCATCGTAGCAGAGACATTACTGAAGACTGTACCGGCTGAGAATATTGTAGCCAGTGTCAGAAACCCGGAGAAGGCTGAGCAGTTGCAGGCACAAGGCGTTGATGTCCGCCATGGTGATTTCGATCAGCCGGAGACGCTGGATGCAGCGTTTGCCGGAGTCGACCGCCTGCTGATCGTCTCTGCAGATGGCGATAATGATACCCGGACCCGCCAGCACAAGGCGGCTGTGGATGCCGCTGTCCGCGCAGGGGTAGGCTTCATCGTCTACACCAGCGTAGCTGATGCCGATAACAGCTCCCTGTTCCTTGCGCCGGTACACCGTGCCACGGAAGAATTCATCCGTGAATCCGGCATTCCGTATGCCTTCCTGCGCAACAACTGGTATCTGGAGAATGAGGCAGGCTCCATTCAGGCTGCTAAGGCCGGCGCACCTTGGGTGACTTCCGCTGAAGGCGGCAAGGTTGGCTGGGCCACACGCAGTGATTATGCCCAGGCCGCGGCCGCCATACTGGCCGGTGAAGGCCGTGAGAATGTTGTGTATGAATTGTCCGGCGCACCCGCGACCCAGGCAGAGCTTGCTGCCATAGTCGGTGAAGTGCTGGGACAAGAGGTGAACGTGCAGCAGGTTGACGACGCAACCTACGCGAAGATCATGGCCGGTGCAGGCGTGCCCGAATTCGCGCTGCCGATCGTAGTTGCCATTCAGGGCGCCATCCGCGACGGTGCGCTGGGCATTGAGAGCAGCGATCTGGAGAAGCTGCTGAACCGTCCGCTTACCCCGCTTAGTGAAGGTGTACGCGCGCTGCTGGCTTGATTTCCTATCCGGGACGCCTTACTTTCAAAAGCATCCCCACTTGCTGATTACAGCGAGCGGGGATTTTTTGTGATCCAATAGTGATCCATACCTGAACTGCCCCCGTAACACTCATAACACTAACCTAAGGAGTGAAGCGAGATGAAGATGAAAAAATTAGTCGTACCCATGTTAAGCTTAACCTTAATGATGCCAGCACTTGCAGGTGCAGCAGAACCGACAACAGGGGCCATGAAGGCCTCGGTGAACACACCGGCGGCTGAACTTAGAGCAGGACTTGATTATTTGCTCTCTGAACATTTCACGCTGGCAGTAACGGCCATGACCAAAGCCTATGACGGGACAACGGATGCGGCTGCTGCCTACAAAGCGCTTGATCAGAACGCACTTGATATGCAGCCGGCTATTGCTTCGCTGTACGGCGATGCAGGCGCAGCTGAATTCGAGAGAATCTTCCGCGCCCATAATCAGTACACAGATGATTTAGTGAAGGCAACCAAGAACAAGGATGCAGCCGCAATGAAAACAGCGGAAGATAAAGTGAGCGGCTTCGTCAATGAATTCGGAAATTTCCTCGGTACAGCAACAGAAGGCAAGCTGCCGGCAGATACAGCGAAGCAGGTCATCCGCAGTCACGAGGATCATGTACAGGAAGTATTCAAAGATTATGCAGCGGGCGATTACCAAGGCGCCTATGAGGCCTACCGTGAAGGCTATGCAGAAATGTTCGGCATCAGTAAGGCATTGTCGGGCGCAATTGTCGCCCAGATGCCTGCCAAATTCGAAAGCACCAAGGCCGATACCAAAGCAGCTGATCTGAGATCCGCGCTCAATCAATTGGCTGGCGAGCATTTCGCCCTGTCGGTTCTGCAAATGCAGGAGCAATACGAGGGAAGAGCTGCTTCAGACGCGCTGATCCGGGCAGAAGCCATGAACACGGCTGACTTCAAAGCAGCGATTGCCTCCATCTATGGGGCAGAGGGTGCAGCGGCATTCGAGCAAATCTGGGTAACGAACCATGTCAATGCGCAAGCTGATTTTGTATCGGCAGTCAAAAATAAGGATGCAGCAGCCCAAGCGGCAGTAGAGGCGCGTATCGCCGGATTCACAACTGAATTCGCCGCGTTCCTTGATTCGGCAACCGCAGGCAACCTGCCTAAGGCTGCAGGCCAAGCCGCGCTGACAACCCATGAGAATCAGGTACAGCAGGTGCTTACGCAGTATGCAGCGGGCGACTACACCGCTTCTTACCAGACGAACCGCGAGGGCTATAAGACCATGTTCAGTGTCGGACAAGCGCTGGGCAATGCGATTGTAACGCAGTATAACGGCAAGTTCCAGGAAGCAGCAGTGCCCGCAGCACCAACTGATCCTGTAGCAATGACAAAGGTCTGGATGAAGGTAGGCAGCGGCGTCCTGAACATTAATGGCACCGTAACGCAAATGGATACAGAGCCCTTCATCTGGAGCGGCATGACCTACATTCCGCTTCGTTACCTGAGCGAGGGTATCGGGGCTGAAGTGAAATGGGATAAAGGGGCGCAGCAGGTCACGATTAAGGCAGGCAGCGACACACTGGTATTCTGGATGAACAAGGACTTCATGGAGGTTAACGGGATGAGACAAGCTGTTGGCGCCAAAGTATTTGTGAACGCCGACAACAGAACGGTCGTTCCGCTCCGCTTTATTACGGAGCTGCTGGGCTGGGATGTACAATGGGGTGGAGATAAATCCATCACGCTAACTAAAAGCATGTAAGGTGAGGCCATAAAACCCTTCAGCCTAACCGTAGATTTCCCGCAAACGGAGCACTTGAACAGTGCCCGCTTGCGGTTTTTTTTCGTGCGAAATCCATTTTTTACATTGACAACCTGTCCAGGCAACTATATATTTATCGATAATGATTCTCATTATCGCATAAAGTTGCACATTGTTTTTTGGGGATGAGGGGTCACTCCGCCGTTTAGTCAGCAGCAGCAGAACAAAAAAATACAGTATAAGATAAGGAAGGGTCCACGCATGAGCACAACAAGAAAGTTCTCTTTGAAAGCATTATTCATTCCATTTGCACTTACTATAGCGCTGGTTGGTTGCTCAAATCAGGAGTCTAATTCAACAGCTTCACCATCTCCGGCTGCAACTGCTGCGGCATCTGCTGAAGCGGCTGCTACAGAAGCACCAGCCTCCCAGGATGCTACGCAGTATCCGATTACGATCAAGCATGCGCTTGGCGAAGCTGTACTTGAGAGCAAGCCTGAACGCGTAGTCACCATTCAATGGGCGAACCATGATGTGGCGCTCGCGCTTGGCGTTGTACCTGTAGGCTTCTCGGCAGCGAACTTCGGCGTTCAGGATGACAGCGGACTGTTGCCCTGGACAGCAGATAAGCTGAAGGAGCTTAATGTAACCGATCCGAATGTGTTCCAGGATACCGACGGTCTTGACTTCGAGGCCATCTCGGATGCAGACCCGGATGTCATTCTGGCCGCATACTCCGGAATTACGCAGGAAGACTATGATACGCTTAGCCAGATCGCTCCGGTAGTCGCTTATCCGACGGCTCCTTGGGCAACCACTTGGCGCGAGCAGGTCCTGTTCAATGCAGAAGGGATGGGCATGAAGGCAGAAGGGGAGCAGCTGATCAAGGACACCGAAGCCCTGGTTAACGAAAAGGCGGGCAAATATCCGCAGATTAACGGTAAAAAAGTGGTTTGGGTAAACTTCTCTGCTGAGGATCTGTCCAAACTGCATATTTATACGCCTGTGGATTCCCGTGTCTCGTTCCTGTATGAGCTGGGAATGGTGTATCCGGAAAGCATTACCTCCCAGATTACGGACCCTACCAGCTACTCGTTGAGCTTAAGCGCAGAGAATGTGGAAGCCCTGTACGATGCTGATCTTATCGTCGGATATGGGAATGACGAATTGCTCAAGACACTTCAGGCAGATTCGCTGCTGGGCAAAATCCCTGCGATCGAAAGAGGTTCAGTTGCCTTCATCGACAGTGATACACCGCTGGTAGCAGCCGGTACGCCTAACCCGCTGTCCATTGCGTACACGATTGATGAATACCTTGCCTTAATTGGAGGAGCTATCGATAAAATAAATGAATAGTTCACCGCTTTCGGACGATAAACAGCTAAAATTGCATATCCCGAAGAACTTTACCCTGGTCCTGATGAGTTGCCTGGTATTGCTTGTCTTGTGCGTGATAGCCTCCCTTGTACTGGGAGCGCGTCACGTGGGGTGGAATGAACTGATCGATGGTTTATTTCATCCGGAGGTGGACAGCTATGGGGCAAACGTAGTCCGCAAGCGGATTTCCCGGACGGTATTCAGTTTAATGTGCGGCGGGGCACTCGGAGTATCGGGAGCGCTGATGCAGGCGGTTACCCGCAACCCGATTGCCGACCCGAGCATACTGGGAGTGAATACGGGGGCATCCTTGTTCGTGGTTTGCGGCATTGCGTTCTTGAACATAAGCTCCGCGAACCAGTATATATGGTTAGCTCTGGCCGGAGCTGCGATTACTGCTGTATTCGTATTCGGAATCGGCTCAATGGGACGTGGCGGAGCCACGCCCATTAAGCTCGTTCTGGCGGGTGCTGCCATAAGCGCTGCCTTATCTTCTCTGGTCACAGCCATCATGATTCCGCGTTCTTATGTTATGGACCAGTTCCGGTTCTGGCAGGTGGGGAGTGTCGGCTCGGGAACCTGGAGCAGCATTACGACATTTATCCCGTTCCTGCTCGCCGGTATGCTGATCGCGTTCATTACGGCTCCGGCCCTGAATGCGCTGGCACTGGGCGATGATGTGGCGACGGGTCTGGGTGTGCGGACAGGCACACTGCGGCTCATTGCGGCGCTTGCAGGTGTTCTGTTATGCGGTGCCGTTACGGCCCTGGCCGGGCCGATCGGCTTCATCGGCTTGTTATCAACTCACGTCATACGTCTTATCCTTGGATCAGACCTGCGTTTCGTTATCCCTATGTCAGCGGTTACCGGAGCCATTATTCTGACGATATCGGATGTAGGCGGCAGGCTTATTGGAAGCCCCGGGGAGCTTGAAGTCGGTGTAGTTACAGCGTTTGTGGGGGCACCGATCCTAATTCTATTAGCGATGAAATCGAAAGTGCGGTCATTATGACAAATCAGGCGATTGAATATATTATTGCAGGAAGACGCCGCAGACACCGCCGGGGCATACTGGTGACCAGCCTCCTCGCAGTCCTTGCACTTATTCTGTGCTGCGCGATGCTTCTGCTCGGGAACACGATCTATCCGGTGACAGATGTCATCCGGGCGCTCTCCGGAGAGGAGCTCAAGGGAGTCTCTTTTGCGGTGAATATCATCCGGCTGCCGCGGATGCTGGCGGGACTGTTCGCCGGATTTGCCTTTGGCATAGCGGGATACACCTTCCAGACGATGCTGCGTAACCCGCTTGCGAACCCGAATGTGATTGGCATTACGTCAGGCTCAAGCGCGGCGGCGGTGTATTGCATCGTCATACTTCACGCAAGCGGAGCGGTTATCTCCCTTGCTTCGGTAATTGCCGGTCTGGCCACGGTGCTGCTGATTTATGTACTATCCAGAGGGAAGACCTTCTCCATCGGGCGGTTAATCCTGATCGGGATCGGCTTGCAGGCTATGCTGGATGCTGTAATCTCCTATCTGCTGCTGATCAGCTCGGAGAAAGACGTTCCCTCAGCCATCAGATGGCTGACCGGCAGTCTCAACGGCTCACAAATGCGCGAGCTTCCGCCGCTGGTGATCATCGTAATCATCTGTACGCCAATCATCATCCTGCTGGGCAAGCATCTGAGTATACTGGAGCTTGGAGAACAATCGGCCACCTCGCTCGGCGTAAGCACAGATAAGACAAGAATTGCGCTGATTGTCAGTTCTGTCTGTATGGTTGCGATTGCTACGGCTACTACAGGACCAATTGCCTTTGTCTCCTTCCTGTCGGGGCCGATCGCGAAGAGACTGGTTGGAACAGGCTCCTCGAATATCCTTCCGGCGGGTCTTGTCGGAGTTAATTTGGTGCTGGCGTCCGATCTGATCGGACAATTTGCTTTTGAGTACAGATTCCCTGTAGGCATCATTACCGGATTACTCGGAGCGCCATATCTGATCTTCCTGTTAATCCGGATGAATCGAAAGGGAGAGTTATAATGAACAAGGCACATCATTTCGGGGCCGAGCAGCTCGTAGCGGGCTATGAGAATAGAACGGTTATCCACGGCGTAGACCTGGTGATCCCTGACCATAAAATCAGTGTGATTATCGGCTCGAACGGCTGCGGCAAGTCCACGCTGCTCAAAACAATGGCCAGACTTATCAAGCCAACGTCGGGTAAGGTTACCCTCGACGGCAAGCCGATCTCCAAAATGCCGGCCAAACCGCTGGCCCGGGTCATCGGACTGCTGCCGCAATCCCCCATTGTTCCGGAAGGAATCTCTGTCGCCGATTTGGTGGGACGGGGCAGATTTCCGCATCAGTCCCTGCTTGGCGGATGGTCCAGGAAGGATTATGAGGCCGTTGCCGAAGCGATGGAGATTATGAATATCACCGAATTCGCCAATCATAATATCGATGAGCTCTCGGGCGGCCAGCAGCAGCGTGTCTGGATCGCCATGGCGTTGGCCCAGCAGACGGATATCCTGTTTCTCGATGAGCCGACGACCTTTCTGGATATTACCTATCAGGTCGAGATTCTCGATCTGCTCACCGATCTGAACCGCAAGCACGGAACGACGATTGTAATGGTGCTGCATGATATCAACCTGTCCGCGCGGTATGCCGACCATATTTTCGCCCTTCACACAGGTAAGCTTGTCGCTGCCGGTACGCCTGCAGAGGTGATTACAAGCATGCGGGTCAAAGAGATCTTCGGGCTGGATTGCACGGTAATCGCAGACCCTGTCTCAGGCTCTCCGCTGGTCGTACCCAGAGGACGGTATCATGATAAGCAGGCGAATGCTCTAAAGTAAGGGACTGGCAGGCATCACATCCCTGCAAGGTCCCCGTTTCATACCAAGCTGTCCGACCGGTCAAACCGGAGGACAGCTTGTTGTGTATCCTTCCCCTTGTAGCTGTCAGACCGTTCCCTTATCATGAGAATGAAACAGGCAGCGGAAATTGAATCTGAACTATTGTAGGTGATCCTATCAAAATTTCCATCGAGCAAATCAGCAGGGAGCAAGAAGAGGAGATCCGCATCCGGTGCCATGAAGTCGATGAAGAGATCTCTGAAATCGTAAATAAGCTCAAGACAGAGACCCTCATCATAATGGGGTATCAGGAGGACCATCTCAGCCGCATCAAGCTCAGTGATGTCTATTATTTTGAAGCCGTGGACGGCAAAGTATTTGTCTACAGCGAGAACCAGGTCCATGAAGTGAAGCAGAAGCTGTATGAACTGGAGGAGCTGTGCAGAGACAAAAACTGCTTCCGCGCCTCCAAATCCACGATTCTAAACATCGCCAAGATTGCCAGTGTGCATCCGTCCCTCAGCGGCCGGTTCACTGCTTTGCTTGATAACGGGGAACGTGTAGTGATATCAAGACAGTATGTGCCGGCACTCAAACACAGACTTGGATTATAGGGGGAGGGATCACAGTATGAAGTTATCTGAATTTGTCAAAGACATCATCCGCGATTTTCTGATCATCTTCGCCTCCATCATGATTATCATTACAGTGCTGCGGCAGATTTTTATCCCGGAGCTCGCATTTGACCTGATATCGGTCTATACGATTATGGGCTTCTCCCTGCTTGGGGCCTTAACGGGAATCATTTGGTACACTCCACATGAGATAAGTGAGCGGGCCATGCGTGTTAGAATCGTTGTTCATTTTCTCACCCTGGAGATTCTGTTGATTGCCCTTGCCAGCCTGATCGGAGTTGTGACTGGTGTGCCCGGCGCACTCCTTCTTGCCCTCCAAATTGCCGTGGTATATGCCGTAGTCCGGGTGCTGTCCTATGGGAAGGATAAGAAGGAAGCAGAGCAAATTAACGAGAGACTTAAGGCTGTTAAACAAGAAATTCACGAGTAGTCCTGAAGCCAGTGCCCCGCTTTATGGGGTTATTCTGCATCTTATTGCCCTGTAGCTACAGCTTACCGTAAATCTATATACACCCTTTTCGCAGTTTTTTATGATGAGGTCATAACTTAACTGGAAGAGGAGAATCCCCCCCCCTATGCACAGCCGCGACATGCTCAAAAGCTGGATTAGAATCACCCTGTTTATCGTATTCGTTATTCTGACACTGTCCCCTGTTATCGATTGGAGCTTCAGCTGGGTACCGCTGGCAGCACTGCTGTTCATGTTTGCGCTAAAGGGTTCAATTGATCTTATCCGAAGTAAGGCGAAGTCCCGTACGCCCAAACGTTCATCCAGGGTGTGGAAAATCATTATAACCGCTGTGGCACTGCTGATCGCACTTATACCGCCCATTCTATTCCCGCAGTACCGGGCACCTGAAGTGACAGGGGAATATGAGGTCACAACGGCTGTTTACACGTATACGGACCCTAATCGGATTGAAGAATTTACGGATACCGGGGAGAACCGGTTGGTGAATGTGGAATTCTGGTATCCGGGCAATGCCGGGGGTACCTATCCGCTGGTGGTCTTTTCTCATGGGGCATACGGAATCAGGGAAAGCAACACTTCAACGTTTACGGAGCTGGCCAGTCACGGCTATGTAGTAGCTTCTATCGATCATCCTTATCATTCCTTTTATACACAGAGCGTGGACGGGAAGATCACTATGGTTAATGCAGATTATCTGCGGGAGGTTAACGATTCCAACAAAGAAGGCATCTACACGATGGAAGAGCTGTACGGACTTACGCAAAAATGGATGAAGCTGCGGACCGGGGATATGAATTTGGTGATCGATACGATCCTGGAGAAGGCAGTAAGTGATCAGGATCCTGTATATAAGCTGATCAATACTGAACAAATTGGCGTATTTGGCCATTCCATGGGCGGCGCGGCAAGCGTGGCACTCGGCCGGGAGCGCGGCGATGTGGATGCTGTCGTGAATCTGGATGCCCCGTTCTTCAATGAGCTTGTGTATAACCCTGAGATTAATGATCTGGCGGCAAAAGATGAACCGTATCACGTACCGCTGCTGAACATTTATACGGACGATGTGTGGAGACAGCTCGGGAAAAACTCGGCTTACGCGGCAAACGAAGTCGATAATCCAAACTTCAAGGATGCGTATACCGTTCATTTTCAAGGCGCCAAGCACTTAAGCCTAACCGATCTTCCGCTGTTCTCGCCGATCCTTGCGAATATGCTGCAGGGCGGGCGAGCCGATATCGATAAGTATTACTGCATTGAGACGATGAATGCGCTGATTCTGCAGTTTTTTGACTATACGTTAAAAGGGACTGGACAGTTTGAACCGCAGGCGGTGTACTGATAAGTGCATTTAGAACAGCTTACTCAAAACTCTCAGCAAATAGGAGATTTTCTTCAGCATATATGATGAATTCCTCAAACGTATAGTGCAGTTTGCCCTTCAACAATTACCCATGGTTCCTTGAGTATATAATAAATGTCCATATCCTTTAGCCTCCGAAATTATGTTTACGGGTACACTGGCAGGAACTAAGCGCTACAGGGTTATCCCCGGAAACATCGTTTGCTTCTCCACATTGATGAATCCTAAGGATCTATATAGGCCGGCCGCGCGGGTATTCAGTTCCCAGACCTCAAGCCGGGCAGTATTTAAACCGTTTGATGAGAAGTAATTGAAGATGTAATTCATAATCATTTTGGAACTGCCGGTTTCGCGGGCTTCGGGTACCACATATACCGTTTCAATATATCCGCAGCCATCCGTTGTTAACAAGTCCGCTTAATGATAGTTGTATTTGGTACAGAGGTCCCGGGTTATTGTCGCAGAGATTTATTGTTACCGCGAGTAGGTTAACGGTCTATTCCTGTATCACCTGGAGAGCCGGTATCCGCGCTGGTTATAATGCGCTCCCGATCAGCCCGTTAATCCCTTCCACCAGCAAGGCGGCATCCTTATCCTCCAGCCATTCCTGCGGGACCAGAAGATAATTGCCGGAGCTGCTCTTCAGATAGCTGTAGATGATCTGGGCCTCATCGATCTTATGGCGGCTCATTTCTTCTGTAGCTGCAATCAGGCTGCTGCTGCGGAAATGCTCCAATGCAGCAGAGGTAATCATCTTAGTAAGCTGTCCGCTGTCCAGCGCTTCAGTCTCCAGCCGGGTACGGTAGAGAATCACGCTGCCCTTGATAAGAATCAGCTTGTGGGACTGCTCGTCCACCGGCTCCAGCACGACAATATTCTTGTTCTCCCCGGTGAAGCCGATCACTTCCTCCTTGTGCAGCAGCGAGTGGACCGCCCCGAGGTAATCCCGGTACTTGGCAGCTGCTTCGAAGTCAAACCGCAACGCCGCCTCCTCCATCCGGGCTTCCAGTCCGCTTATGATTGAATTGCCGCTCCCGTTCAGCAGTGAAATGATCTGCCCAATAATCTCCTCATACCGGTTCAGAGCCTCACCACCCCCGCACATGCCGATGCATAAGCCCAGCGAATGGTTGAGACAGCGGGTAGTCCGGGAATGGGGGCTGCTGCAGAGGATTCTCTGCGATTCCTTAATGCCCTGTACAGCCCGCTCCACGGTGCTGCGGCTGGTGTAAGGACCATAGGAGAGACTATTTGCCTGTGTGCTGGGCTCATAGCCGACTTCGATCTGCCGGTACGGCGCAGTGTCCACGATGGAAATATAGCTGTAGGCGAGCGGATTTTTCATTTTGCGGTTGTACATTGGCTTGATCTCTTTGATCAGCTGGCATTCCAGCATGAAGGCTTCGAATTCCGTATCGGTCAGCCTGTATTCGAGATCGCGGATATGCTTGACGAGCTGCTTCACCTTGGGCGAGTGTCCTTTGTTATTGTAGAAATAGGACTGGACCCGCTTCTTCAGCTGCTTCGCTTTGCCGACATAGATGATATGTCCCAGACTGTCCTTCATCAGATACACGCCAGGCGATAAAGGGAGGTCTGCTACCTTTTCTGTTAGATTCGCGGGCATGGCGGCCGCCTCCGTTCGTCACATTCTTCAGTACCTTTAAGTATAAACCATGCCGCTGTTACCGGCGACTGGAAAAGCTCCATTCCCTGCACTACAATGGGTATAAAAATGGCTAAGCGCCTATCCAGGAGGTAATAAATATGAAATTCCGGACAACCGTTATACTGGGCGGCAAGACGGCAACGGGTATACCGGTTCCTGACGGGGCAGTGGCAGAGCTCGGGACAAGCAAGAAGCCGGCGGTGAAGGTAACGATCGGGGAGTATAGCTACTCCAGCACGGTGGCGACGATGGGCGGACAGTTCATGATTCCGCTCAGCGCGGAGCACCGCAAGGGCGCCGGTGTCAGTGCCGGAGATGAGATCGAAGTAGAGCTTGCGCTGGATACCCAGCCGCGTGAAGTGGAAGTGCCGGCTGATCTGGCTGCGGAGCTGGAGCAGCATGCCGGAGCGAAGCAGTTTTGGGATGGGCTCTCCTACACGAATAAACGGCGGTTTGTCCTCTCGATTGAGGATGCCAAGACGGCAGAAACGCGGCAGCGGCGGCTCAAAAAGACGATGGCGAGCCTAAGCGAAGGCAAGACGCAGTAGCAACCGTGTGACATAATCCACAAAGTCTCCCGGCTAAACCCTCTATCATTGAACTGATGAAAGAATGGGATCAAGTAAGCTGGGGGGCTGCTGATGAAGTATTCTATCGGTGAATTCGCGTCAATTCTAGGGGTGACGGCAGATACACTGCGCTTATATGAGAAACATGATATTGTCCGGCCGATGAAGGATCAGCATAACAATTACCGGTATTTCAATGATCTGGACGCGCGCAATTTACTGTCGAGCAGATGGTACCGGAGTATGCAGATTCCGCTTCAGGATGTGGCCGGACTGATTAATGACGCACCTTCCGAGCAAGTGGTGGAGTCGATAGCGGCTGCCGGAATGCAGCTGGAGGAAGAGATACGCCGCAACACACTGCTGCTGAATAAGATTCAGGAGATCCATGCCGAGCTTGGGGGGATCAGTGAATCCTTTTATACCTGCAGAATCAAGCAAGTGCCGGGTATGTACCGGATTCAGCAGACGAACAAGAACCATTTGCTGCAGAAGGAGGGTCTCAAAAGAACCGTCCAGGCCTGGATGGAGCTGCTGCCGTTCACCTTCTATTCCTTCCGTATTGAGAATACAGAATGCATCTATGGAACCGAAGAGCTGGATTACAGCTGGGGGCTTGCCCTGCTGGAAGAGGATCAGCAGAAGCTTGAGGTCTGCCTGAATGACAGTGTGGAGTATCTGGAGCCGGCAACCTGCATCTCTGCAGTGATTGCCAGCACCTATGAGGAATACCTCGAACGGGAGTCCTTCGGATTCATGCTGGATTATGCGAAGGCGCAGAGATATACGGTCAGCGGGGATATCAGCGGTAAAATCCTGTTTACAGAGCGCACGAACAGCGGCAACAAAACCTATCTGGAGATCAATATTCCGGCAAAACAAGCAGAAACGGAACCGCCCGCCTGCATACATTGAGAAATATTTCACATATAATTCATTGACCTTGGTGCTGTACCAAGGTTTACACTCTGTGCGTAGTCAGCAGTTCTTATAGAGAGAGAAGCGGGGCTGCACTAACCACACAGGGGGAGAAATAATGCATAAGCAAGCAGTACGGCCATTGTTAAAAGTAAGCGTATGTCTGATCCTGGTTCTGTCGCTCATCAGCGGCTGCAGCGGCAATAATTCAGCCGGACCGGCAGCATCGGAGCAGCCTTCATCATCACCGGAGGCTACGCAGCCGGCGGATACCAGTGCGGTACCGGAAACTTTTAAAGCGGGAACCTATAAAGCGGAAGCTGACGGCAAAGACGGCAAGATTCAGGTAGAAGTCACACTCAACGCCGAATCCGTAATCACGGATATCCAGGTGGTCAGCCAGAACGAAACGGCCGGCATTGGTGTGGAGGCTATCAATAAGATTAAGGAAGAGATTATTGCCGGCCAGACCTTGGCCATAGATGCAGTCAGCGGCGCTTCGGAGTCGAGCACGGCGATCCTGACAGCTGTTGAAGATGCGGTGAAGCAGGCGGGCGGCAACGTGGAGGCTTTTAAATCGAGAGCTGTAGTGAAATCGGGAGAAGGCAAGACGGAGCAGCTGTCTGCGGATGTCGTTGTTGTGGGTGCAGGCGCATCCGGCGTATCTGCGGCAGTCTCTGCAGCCGATAAAGGTGCAAAGGTCATTCTTATTGAGAAAACAGCTACGATTGGCGGAGCAAGTAATCTGTCCTGGGCAGGTAAGTTCTACAACTCTTCAGCCGCTGTCAGCAGCGGACTTAAAGTGGAAGTAGAGAAGGAGATTGGCGACTGGATCGTTAATAATCACTGGAGAGTAGACGCAGCGGCAATCCGCCAATACGTGACCCAGTCGGGTGAAACCTATGACTGGCTGACAGGCAAGGGCTACACCACTACCTTCCTTAACTTTGGCGGAGAACAGCTGCATATGTTACCGGCCTATGACACCCGCCAGGATCTGCTGAAGGCGATGCTTGCAGCATCTGTGGAAAAGGGCGGCGGACAGGTAATCACCGAAACAACAGCCCGGAAGCTGATTACAGGCAGTAATGGAGAGGTTACCGGAGTGGTTGCCGAGAAGGCGGATGGAACGGTGCTTGAGATCACCGGCAAAAGCATTGTCATGGCTACCGGCGGTTATGCCGGCAATAAAGAGATGGTCAAGGAAGCCTTCGGCTTCGAAGGCGTGAATGGCGGACTTGGACAGAATATCGGCGAAGGGCTGCAAATGTCCTGGGATATTGGGGCGAAGGTTCCCGATAACTTCGGGGGACAAATGCTTCACCAGACCTTGGCCAGAGCAACGGACAAGCTGAAGGCGGAATATGAGCCGTTCGAAGCCAGCTATCCGCTGATGCTCTCCTACCTGCCAACGCTGATGAATGTCGGCCCTTCCGGAGCGAGATTCCGAGATGAAGCGGCAACTCTTACCGCAGTAGCAGCGGCGAACACGAGTGCTTTTAACGGAGCTTATCATCTGGTTATCCTCTCGCAGGCGCAGATTGATGCCCTCAAGACCAAGGGGATGAATGGCTTGAAGGCACCCGGACTGCCGGGAATGCCGCCGGAATTCTATGCCCCTTACAAAGACAAATTCACGCTGGACCAGCCCTGGAAGGATGCGGATAAAGTATTCGAGTCCATGGTTGCCAACGGCGACGGCTTCAAAGGCAGTACCCTGGAGGAACTGGCGAAGAATGCGGGTATGGACGCTGCGGTATTCGCTGCTGACTTTAAGCTGTATCAGGAAGCGGCGAAGACCGGCATCGATACCGAGTTCGGCAAAGCGAAGGAATATCTGCTTCCCATGGGTGAGAGCGGCCCGTATTATGCAATTATTTCCGAGATCAACAATCTCTGCTCGGTGGGCGGCCTGCTTGTAAATACCAAGTTCCAGGTGCTGAATGACAAGCGTGTGCCTATCAAGGGATTATATGCCGTGGGCGTGGAGTCCGAAGGCGTACTCTTTAATGATACTTATGTAGGAAATGGCGTCGGACTTGGGTATTCCTTCACCTCCGGGCGGCTTGGCGGCGAGGATGCAGCGGCCGGGGCACTGGGCACAGAATAGAACGGTTTAAGTAATCTCCCTCTTTTCACCGATAAAGAGTTGTCCTGAACTTTTATCGAGAAGAGGAATGTTCGATGTATATTCCCATATCCCGGATTCAAGCCGCTTCACTGACCCGTTCACCGCATCAGGAGGCCCACGCTCCGGCAGAGTCGTCTGCGCTTAGTTTTTCGGAGACGCTGGCAGCTGTTGCTGCAGCCATTGAAGATCAGGCACGCAGAATCAGGAAGAAATACGGCCTGTCTGTCCGGATCACAGCGGTGTCCAAGGACGGGAGCAATAGTGCGGAAAGTGCGGGCAAGGGAGCCCGGGATGAGGTGCGGGAGATTGTAATTGCCCCGAATATCCTTCAGCAGATGAGCAAAGATCCTGTGACCTTAAGAAAAATATACAGCTACATCGATGAGTATGTCGCCAAAGATCACCTCTCTGCTGATCGTAGCCTGATCATCTACAGGGATGGTACTTGTACCCTGTCCCTTTCTGCCCCTTCACCGGATGAAGCAGGGAAGAGCAGCGGGGGCCCTGCCGGGCAACCTGGCCTGTGGAGTGGAAGCTCCACCCAGGACCGGCTGCAGCAGCTCGCCTTCATCCGGGCGCGGAGGGCAAACCGGCAGTCTTAATAGGGAGACACCTATATATTGATCTCAGAGTCCGCGGTTTGCGTGGATTCCGGGGTCTTTTTTTTAAAATATAAGAATTTATATGTTTTACGCTATAAATTATCCTTCTATTTCTCGCTGAAACGGTACCGTCCTTTAAAAGGACGGCAAAGCCGTTTCCACTTGTAAGGATGGCGCAGATGTGCCCGGTTGTACGAACACCAGCCTATGCCCCTGCATAGCATATAGCACTGAACCTGCTATAAGGAAGTGGAAAGGGGGCGCGTAGAATAATGGGTATCCAGCTTACGGCGATTCATTGGGTGTACTTAGTGTTTATTGTGTTCATTCTGGCGCTGCTGATCCGGCGGCGTGATACGACAATGATCTGTGTGACCGGGATTTTTGCGCTGGGTCTGCTGGCAACGGCTACGCTCAGTGGGTCGGTGTCTGGAATCTTCAATTCCTTTGTATATGCTACCAGAGAGCTGCTCGGCACCATTATGATCATCTCCATTATTGTGGCGATGAGCCGGATTCTGATTCTTACAGGCATCAACGAGACGATGGTATCCCCGCTCACCCGGTTTCTGCGCACACCAGCGATGGCCTATTGGGGGATCGGGCTGATCATGATGGTGACCTCTTTCTTCTTCTGGCCTTCCCCTGCGGTGGCCCTGGTCGGTGCGGTACTGCTGCCTGTTGCTGTCCGGGTCGGCCTGCCTGCACTTGGTGCAGCGGTGGCAATGAATCTGTTCGGGCACGGGATCGCCCTCTCCGGGGATTATATTATCCAGGGAGCGCCGAAGCTGACTGCGGATGCTGCCGGTCTTCCCGTATCCAGCGTCATGCAGGCAAGTATTCCGCTGGTTATCGTGATGGGTGTTGTAACTACTGTCACTGCCTTCTGGATGATGCGCAGAGACCAGAAGAACGGAACGTGGAGAGACGGCCTGGTCGCTGCCCAAGGTACAGCAGGGCCGTTGTCTGCAGCAGGACCGGGTGATGACAGGACGGTACTCATGAGCGCTGGTCTTCGAAAAGCGCTGGCCATCGCCATCCCGCTGCTCTTCCTTCTGGATGTGATAGCCATGTTCATGCTGCACCTGCAGGGCGGTGATGCTACAGCTCTGGTCGGCGGAACCGCCGTGCTGATCCTGATTGTCATTACCCTGCTGGCCCACCGCCGCCAGGGCCAGGGGCTGGAGAAAATCACGGCTTATCTCATTGAAGGATTCATATTCGGCTTCAAGGTGTTCGGACCGGTCATCCCGATCGCCGCCTTCTTCTATCTTGGCGACTCGGCCTTCACCGGGCTGTTCGGCCAGGTGCTGCCGGACGGCTCGCATGGCATCGTGAACGACCTGGGCGTTGCCCTGGCGGATCACGTGCCGCTGAATGGTGCCGTGGGAGCCGTGACGCTGACGGTGATCGGGGCGATCACCGGTCTCGACGGCTCCGGCTTCTCCGGCATCTCGCTGGCCGGCTCGATTGCCGGGCTGTTCGCCGCCGCGATCCATTCCGGCGCGGCGACCCTGACCGCCCTTGGGCAGGTGGCCGCCATCTGGGTCGGCGGCGGCACCCTGATCCCGTGGGCGCTCATTCCCGCCGCGGCAATCTGCGGCGTCAGCCCCTTCGAGCTGGCCCGGCGCAATCTGAAGCCGGTCCTGCTGGGGCTGGCGGCGACGACTCTCACCGCCATGTTTCTGGTGTAGGAAATGTCTGCATAAGAATACGCACTCCAATCCATCCTAGAGAAGAACAGAAACCGTGATTGAGGGGGAAGTATACTTATGAAGCATTACGAATCCAGTCTGCGGACGAACAGCACGGTGGATCAGGCGCAGGATTCTGTGACCAAGCTGCATAACGCTGTAACTCAGGCGTTAAGCCATCCGACAGAGCAGATGATTGACCAGGCAGAGAATAGCCTGGAGCATGCCGAGGAAGCCGTTCGCCATGCTCCCGAAGGATCAGTCGGCGGACACGGTGTAGACTTGACTGAAGATAGGCTGGCCGAAGAGAAACGCAGACTCGCTTCACTGGACGAACCTGGCGGCAAGGCCCGTGGCTAAAGCCAGAGTTAAAGCCTGAGCAATAGCCAACGTGATCTGCACCGAGTCTGAAGCTGGCCTAAATTCGGCAGGCTATTAAGCACCTGCGTTACTGGTGTAACAGGCATTTCCGGATTGACTCCGGGAATGCCTGTTTGCTATTTACCTACTTAGGGGCCAGCTTATGCTAACTTGTGCAATCATTTGGAGTGAAAAAGGTTATAAGGTATCAGGCACATCTATAATTTACATGAACCGGATCAGAGAGAGTCTACGTAGTAATACCACTAAGACGCAACAAACATGGCAAGACCATCATTCAAGGGAGGCATAAATATGTCAGAAGCTACTGATTCACGGGTACCGCTGGAGACACCGGAGACACTGCATGCCGAGCTTGCCCGGATTGCCAAGTGGGAGAAAGAGCAGAATAAGCTGATGATCTGGGACCGGATTACCCGCCTGCCGTTCAAGCTGCTTGATAAAATCACACCGAAGATTATTCATGAGAAGGTAGGCAAGCTGCTGGATGAGCTGGGCAGCTACATCCAGAATGGCGGCAACTATCTGGTTGCCGGGCGCAAGGTAGGCACGCTGATCGGGGAAGCAAGCGTGGCAGCCGGGGGTACGGGGAACGGGCCGTATCCGCTGGCCGTGATGGATGCGGCAGCGCTCCGGCTCTCAGAGAGGAGCCGGAATACGGCAACTGCCCAAGGGGCAACTACCGGCTTCGGCGGAATCTTCACCCTTGCTGCCGATATTCCGGCTGTGCTCGGCCTTTCATTGAAGGCCATCCAGGAGATTGGCCTATGCTATGGCTACGATCCGACAGATAAGGCGGAACGGATATTCACTGTGAAGGTGATGCAATTCGCATCCTCCGATATTGTCGGCAAGCGGACGATTCTGCGGGAGCTGAATTTGCAGGCCGGCGGGGACGGCAACATCATTGCCGGAACGAACGCGGCAGTCTCGAAGATTCAGGGCTGGAAAGAGGTTGTTATGGTATACCGTGACAATTGGGGCTGGAAAAAGCTGCTCCAGACGGTTCCGGTTGCGGGCATGTTCTTTGGCGCGTATCTCAACCGGAAGACGCTGGAGGATGTGACGGAGGCTGCCCGTATGCTATACCGCAAAAGACGGATTATCGCCAGGCTGGCTGAGCTGGAGCTGAAATAAGGGCTCTGATTGAAGCCGAACCGCGCATAAATGGCAGCGGGGCTGCCGGCAAGGCGGGCATGATGAAATAGAGGCAAGGATTACTGCCCTAGGGCTGCATTCCTTGCCTCTATTTCAGGGAAGCTATAAGGATTCAGCCGCCTATGGGGCAGTTGAACCGAACGCCAGCCCTTTTCCGCCTACAGGTATTAGCTTGACCGGCTCGACTCCGGCAATCAGCGGCATGGCCCGCTGGATCGTGGCACGGGTGGCCTCCAGGGCAAGGGAAGCAGCATGCGCTTCCGCACTGCTCCATACTTCTGTGACCCAGAGGATATCCGCCTCTGATTCCGAGAGGTTCACAATATACAGCTCGCATTCCTGAACAGGCTCAGCCGCCGCTGCGGCTTCCAGCAGAATGGCGGCCAATGCCTCCCGTTCACCCGGTTTAGCGGTGAATTTTGCATACATTCCAAATTTGCTCAACCTCATCACTCCAGCATGTAGATGTAGTTATCCGCTCCAATGGCGGAGTTGATCAACATTATTTTACCAGAAACAAGGAGTGGAGTGAGCTTGATCCTTACTCCTGCAATTACTATGATTGAGCTAATGGACAGGAGTGCGTATGTCCAACGGACTAACAGGGAGTGAACGAAATGAACAATAACGATCAAGAGCACAGCAGCCGGGCGTTAATCGGGCAGGCGGAATCCTTCATCACTGCATGTTACCAGGAGCTGGACAAGTCCGAGAGTGAGCGGGAGCGGCGTCTTGCAGATATACATGAAGAGGTGATCCTTACGGGCGCCTATATACATACGGAGGAAGAACTAACCCACGGGGCGAGGATGGCCTGGCGTCATAACAGCCGCTGTATCGGAAGGCTGTTCTGGCATTCGCTTACAGTGCTTGACGCGCGCGGGGCAGAGACTATGGAGGAGGTGGCCGAGGCGCTATTCCGGCATGTGGAGCATGCGAATAACGGCGGCAGGATCCGGCCGGTCATTACCGTGTTCCGCAGCGGAGAGCAGCCGGATAGAGCTATCCGGATCTGGAATCATCAGCTGATCCGTTATGCCGGCTATCCCGGGGACGGGGAGCAGCTGCGTGCCGGTGATCCGGCCTCGGATGAGTTCACTGCAGTCTGCCTGAAGCTGGGCTGGCAGGGTACAGGCGGGGATTTCGATATTCTGCCGCTCGTTATCAGCATCGGCGAGGAGGAACCCCGCTGGTTCCCTGTCCCGCCGGGACTTGTGCAGGAGATTCCGCTCAGTCATCCGGAGATCGAACGGTTCACGGAGCTGGGCCTGCGCTGGTATCCCGTTCCGGTAGTCTCGGATATGTGCCTGGAGATCGGCGGCATCCGTTACCCGGCGGCGCCCTTCAACGGCTGGTATATGGAAACGGAGATCGGCTCCCGGAATCTGGGGGATACAGAACGTTATAACCGCCTGCCGGCAGTGGCCGATCTGCTGGGCCTGGATCGTTCGACTAATACCTCGCTGTGGAAAGACCGCGCGCTGCTGGAGCTGAACCGCGCGGTACTGCATTCCTTCAAGCAGGCCGGGGTCAGTATTGTAGATCATCATACAGCGGCAGATCAGTTCGTCCGCTTCCAGGAACAGGAGAAGCGTCAGGGGCGCGAAGTATCTGGCAAGTGGGGCTGGCTGATCCCCCCGATGTCGCCTTCGTCCACGCCGATCTGGAATGATAATACCTTGAGAGATTTGCATCTAAGTCCGCGCTTCATGTACCAGAAGAAGGCGTACGCGGACAGGTTAAATGCAGCAGCGGGTCCATCCAGTGAAGCTGGCGGCTCTGCCTCGTTGCATGCGGAGACGGATGAACCGGCAGCAGAGTCTGAGCAACAGGGTGCTGCCGAAGCGATGACATGTCCTTTCCATCACCCCACTAACTCCGGTCCGTTAAAATAAATAATGATATGGAACAATTGGCTTAGCGCCGCGTGCAATCTCCCTGCACGCGGTTGAAATGGGGGCTGGTCCGGCAAAGCGCAATTCAGGCTGCACAGCTGTCAAGGGGAAAGGGCTTGGCTGTATGACGGCCGGAAATAGTTGCTTTTTCTCCACTTGCTCATGAACCGAGGAGCCCTTACGAGGAAAGCGTTGGAAAATCAGCACTTAATAAGCTGAAATAGATCAGAACGGAGGAAATACATCAAATTTAATTGCACTTATCCAACTGCTTACCTCGAATACTCCGAAACATCCGAATTAAGATACGTCTATCCAATTAATTAGGAAGTGGAGGTGTATCACCTTAATTTTCCATTTTCGCAGCTGATATTTGCAGCTGATAATACAAAGGGGGATTAGCCGGGAACGGTGAGTGAGGTCTAAATTAACCTTAGAGAGGTGCTGATTGGTGCTGATTCGCCTTCCGGGAGATTTTGTTCAGTAATTATTATTTTTCAGACTGTGGTTGATTATTTAAAGATTGAAGTATATACTGCTAAATAAGAGAGTGATTGATCAATAACCAAAAGACAGTCAAACGATCACCTATCATTCCGGCAGAAATGGAGACCTATATGAACAAGCAATCGGGCACTATCCGTTCCAGAGGAGAGGAGGCCGTTCCGGTAAACCGCAGGGAGCAGATTCTGGAGTCGGCTGTGGTTGTGTTTGCAGAGCATGGCTATTACCGGGCTACAACCGCGCAGGTGGCCGAGAAGGTGGGGATATCCCAGCCGTATATCTTCAAGCTGTTTAAGAATAAGGAGGAGCTGTTTATAGCTGCGCTGGAGCGGGCTTTTGAACGGATTCTCCGCACCTTCTCAGGGCTTCAGGCTCCTGCAGACCAGTTACTTGCAGAGGCCATTCAGGTATACGAGCAACTGATGGAGACCCATCCGAATGAGATTATTCTACAGGTGCAGGCCATCGGCATCCGGGATGAAGCTATCCGCCAGTCGATGCAGGCTGGAATTCTGGAGGTAGCCCGTCTGATGGAGAGCAAGTTCTCGGCAGCAGGGTTTGCGCATCCTGAGGTGGAGGTGAGCACCTTTATGGCTAACGGTATGCTCTGCAATATCGCCCTCACGCTGGGAATGCCGGAGCTGAAGCCGAAGCATCTGTAAGCATCGGTGCGGGCTGCAGGATGATCGGGTGTAACTGTGCATCGAGCGGAGTAGGTGGATTAAGCAATATTCAGAGCAACAGGTAAGCACGACAGTTAAGAGTCAGCCGCATAATCCCCGATCCAGCCGGATCATCATTTTTTAAGTTTAAGTAGTGACTGATCAATAACCAACAATGCAATGGAGAACAAGCAAAGAACAAGCAAAGCTTGAACGAAACTAAATAGTGTTAGGTGTCCATCATTTTCATTCTGAGCGCAGGTAAGCGGCCATGAATAAGATAATTTCAATGAGTCGCTTTAAGCTAAGCTATATACAATTTAAATTTATTATATAGTTAGTGATCAATCACTAATTGTGATTAATAATCAATAACAATTCATTCTAACAGGAGGAATTTCAAATGATAAATAAAGCGCTGGTACTGGGAGCAACAGGAGGGACAGGAACGGTGATTATTGCCGAGCTGCTTCGAAGAGGGATCGAGACTGTAGCCTTTGGGCGCTCCATGCCGAAGCTGGAACAGCTCGCGGCCAAGCTGGGGAATCCGGCAGGGCTGAGCCTGCAGACCGGTGATGTGTTCCGTGCGGATGATGTATTTAAGGTCGCGCGTGGGGCTGATGTTATTTTTCACAGTGCATCGGTGCCCTATCACGAAATGGCCGAGAAGTTGCTGCCGATGGGTGAAGCTGTGATGGAGGCCGCGAACCGGCTGGGGGTGAAGATAGTGGCTGTGGACGGGATTTATCCGTATGGCAGAAGAGTGGATGAGCAGCCGATTGCCGAGAACTATCCGAAGAATCCGCATACCCGCAAGGGGAAAATAAAGCTGGAATTCGAGCGGATGTTCTTCAGCCCGCGCTGGAGCGGCACGAAGGGAATGATTGTCCGCCTGCCGGATTATTACGGCCCCACGGCCAATGAAGCCTCTTACCTCGGATCAACGCTGGAAGCCATAGCTGCCGGTAGACCTGCGATGTTCATCGGTAACATGAATGTTCCGCGTGAATACGTCTATCTGCCGGATGCGGCAGTGATGATGGTGGAGCTTGCCCTCCGCGAGGAGGCCTACGGGCAGAACTGGAATATTCCTGGAGCCGGCGTGATCTCCGGCAAAGAGATCGTCCGGATTGCCCGCGAAGCGGCCGGAAGCTCGAAAGTGGTTATCCCCTTAGGCGCAGCAGGTCTGTCACTGCTCGGCCTGTTTGTACCGGTAATGAAAGAGATTGTCGAGATGCTGTATTTGACGAAGGAGCCGCTGCGGCTCAGCGGTGCGAAATACGAGCGGTTAGCCGGGCCGGTTCCGGCCACGTCTTTTGAACAGGGGATAACAGCGACGATCCATTCCCTCCAGAACCGTGCAGCCAAATAAGTGTAACTCCCCCTCATAAAACACAGGTTATCTGCAGAAGATAGAAATAGTCAGGTTTCCCAATCTGTGATACTATTTATTTCTATATACAATGAGGAAGTGAGCTTAATGATCAGCATTACCATTCCGGCACCGGAAGTTACTATTTTTAAGCAGGAGAACCCTGTGCTCAGCCATATTTACGGATTTACGGATTTTCACCTGATCACCCGCGAAGCTGGCGGCATCTTCATGTTCTACAATGACAAGGATGAGCTGCTGTTTGTAGGCAAGGCACGCAAACTGAGACCGCGGATCAAGAAGCACTTCGAAGATAACGTATCGGTCATGAAGCCACACCGTGACGAAGTTACCAAGATTGAAGTCTGCATCGTGGAAGACCCGGTCGACAGAGAAATTTATGAGACTTACATTGTGAACAAGCTTAAGGCGAAATACAATGTGGAGAAGGTACTGTATAAATAATAGTTTGGATGAAAAGCGTGGTCTCTGCAGACTGCGTTTTTTTGTTGTTCAGGAATTTGCTCTGGCTCTAGGGTGCTATGACAACACGCAGGCATAATCCGGGATTATCAGGCGCGTTGCAGTTCTTATTTTACGGGAACATCCAGTACAAATGGCAGGGGTGATTCGTCTTGAAATGAGCCGGGCAGCAGCTGGAAGGCGCGACTTGGGCCTTTGGATACATTTAGTAAAGTTAGATATTAAGGCTCACTAACGTATCCGCTAAATCAACTATAATGAACACGTACATGCTCGACATATTTTGACATTTATAATGAGGTGATTCTATAGATGGCGGCTCCGTTTTTTAAGAAGAAAGAAGCTGTGGACAAACCGGCCAAACCGGGTATGGTTCAAAAGGTTCAACTGGCCGAACTTCCGCCCGAAGATAGCGATAATTATGAGAAGGCTGAAAGTGCTCCCGCCCTCGTGTCCGTCGGCAAAGCGCAGCTGGATAAAAAGTCGCTGGACCTGATCTTCGCAGTAGAACAGATGATTCAGGCGAGAGCGCATGCTGAAACGAACAACCATGAGCTGCAGGACCGGCTGAATCACTCCAGCAGTCATGTGGAGAGGCTGGGACGGGATCTGAGGAACCTGAACAAGGTAATTGAAGAGCGGGAGAAGAGCATTCTGGAGCTAGAGCATAAGCTGGTGGAGAAGAATCTGAAGGTGGACCAGGTGCTGGAGGATTACCGTGAGCTGCACACGACCTTATCCGGGGAAATGGATGAGCTCAAGAGCACTATTGATCTGGAGCAGCAGAAATATGCCAATCTTGTACAAAAACATAATGATGCCATCTCCGAGAAGCTGAAGCGGATGAATGAGCTCGAAGAGAAGATCGGGCGCCTGGAGACAGAGAACAGTCACCTGAAGCAGAAATACGATACGGTCCGGCAGGAGAAAACCTACCTCTCCAGCATGATCAGTGATTTCACCAACCGCATGACCGTACCCTTTAGCGGAAACACTCCGCCGGCAGAGCGTAACGACAGCAACGGAGATACATAGGATTTATGCCAGTGCACCCGGCGATCGCTGCTCGGATGGTAGAGCTGCTGTCCCTTGAGCAGAGGCAGGGCGTCTATCAGATGGAGGTAGGTTTAACCCACAGCAGCGGTTCCGCCCGCCAAATACTATTCATCGATGAATATACATATGTGCAATTGAGTATGCTTGGTCCCTTCGCGGGTCAGCGTGTGCGTCTGTCTCTCTATCCCAAATGGGACCCCTTCCGCCGCAGCTTCTTCAGCTCCCTGATCAAAATGAACCAGACGTTTAGCGAAACGCTGTATTATGGCTGCTCCGAGGAGTATGCCTCGCAGCTTGTGAAGGCGCGGCAGGAGGAAGAACGTCCAGCTGAGCCCGGGCCTGCAGCTCATGTACCGTCACTTGAATTGCATCATCACAAACCTGGGCATGTGAGGCGCAGCCGCAGCCTGCGGCCTGCCCGGGCTATACTGCTGCGCGGCATTCTGTTCAGCTGCCTCATCGCATTGTTCCTGCTGCGCATGGACGGGAAGCTGTTCAGCAGCAGTGCAGAAGCCCATGAGGACCCGGTGCAATCGGCCGTAGCTGCTTCTGTACAATCGGCCGTAGCTGCGGACGTCAGCAGCAGTCCCCTTATTAATGTTATACCGGCGGTCCAGACGGTGGCCTACCAGAGCAGCGAAGTCCCGGCAGTCCCGGAAGAGGCCCCGGAAGATACTCCGGAAGATACCTCTGCAGCTGCTCCGGAGACTGCGGTTGAAGAGATAGAACTGGACGGGAATAGCTATGAATACAGCCTGCCTCAGGGTTATGTGGCTTTATCCTTCGACGATGGGCCCTCGCAGTACACAAGGCAGATTGTAGATATTCTGGACGAGTATGGTGTGGCGGCGAACTTCCTGTTTATTGGACAGAAGGCCAGCCGCCGCCCGGCAGAGGTCCGCTATGCTAATGAGCATGGTATGCCAGTAGGCAGCCATTCCTGGGATCATAGTGATATGACACGGAACAGCCCTGAGGAGAACCGCAAGAATCTGGAGCGGGCCAGCCGGGAATTGGAGTCGAACATGAACTCGGCGGTAACGATCTTCCGTCCGCCTTATGGTGCAGTCAACGATGAACTGGCCGCTGAAGCGAAGCGGCAGCATATGAAGCTGCTGCTCTGGAACCGGGATACCGAGGATTGGAAAGCCGATAATGCCCCGCAGGTCCTCCGTTATTTCCATACAACGGACCCGTCCGGCGGCATCTATCTGCTGCACGAGAAAGCAGTTACGGTCCAGGCGCTTCCTGAGATCATTGAGTATCTTCAGGCACAGGGACTAAAGTTCGCCGTCTTCAAATAAAAACCAGGAAGCGTATCCCGGATGGAGGGGTGCGCTTTTTCTGCGTATGTGCACGGAAAAGACCCGGAATCGGCAGTGTTTCCCCTTGTTTTAATAAACAAAATTTGAGACAATAAGTTATTGTTGTTGCTAATGTCCCCCGCAAGGTAGAATAGATTGATTGAACTTTAACGTTTTGAAAAGAGGATATGAAATGAATAAAGAATCCATTTATGGATTGACTTTGGAACAACTGACCGCCTGGCTGCTGGAGCATGGGCACAAGAAATCCCGTGCATCTGCTGTCTGGGAATGGCTATACCGCAAGCGGGTTACCAGCTTTGCAGAAATGACGGGGATGAACCCGGACTGTGTACAGCTGCTGGAAGAGCATTATGTCTTTCAGACGATGGAAGAGCATGTGAAGCAGGAATCGGCTGACGGCACTGTCAAATTCCTGTTCCGCTTACAGGACGGCAACCTGATTGAAACGGTGCTTATGCGGCAAAAGTATGGTCTGTCCGTCTGCGTTACCACTCAGGTCGGCTGCAATATCGGCTGCAGCTTCTGCGCAAGCGGGCTGCTGGCGAAGAGCCGCGATCTCACCAGCGGCGAGATTGTCGAGCAGATTATGAAGGTCCAGCTTGATCTGGATCAGGCCGGTCTTGGACAAAAGGTCAGCCATGTAGTCGTAATGGGCATTGGTGAGCCATTCGATAATTTCCGGCATCTGCTGAATTTCCTGATTACGATCAAGGATCACAAGGGTCTGGCCATTGCCGGCAAAGGCATTACCGTATCCACCAGTGGTCTGGCTGACAAAATCAGAGAATTCGCTGACGCCAATATGCAGGTCAATCTGGCGATCTCCCTGCATGCGCCGAATAATGAGCTGCGGACACAGATCATGAAGATCAACCGTGCCATTCCTATAGAGAAGTTAATGCCGGCGATTGATTATTATCTGGAGAAGACCAACCGGAGAATTACCCTGGAGTATATCCTGCTGAAGGATATCAATGACCGTGAGGAGCATGCTCTGGAGCTGGCCGAGTTAATCGGAGACCGGCGTCAGCTGGCGAATGTCAACCTGATTCCGTATAATCCGGTAGATGAGCATAGCCAGTATCAGCGGAGCGAGCGGGAATCCGTACGTGCGTTCTTCGACACGCTGAAGAAGCAGGGTGTCAGCGTCAGCACCCGGCTGGAGCATGGAGTCGATATTGATGCGGCCTGCGGACAGCTTCGCAGCAAGCAGATCAAGAAGACCAAGGGCAAAGCAGCGGAGACTGGCAGCGCCATTGTAGGATAAATGCAGCTTCTGAATGATATTATAAGAACGGTGCCGGTGATGGATTCACTTCGCACCGTTCTTTTTGTCCGGCCCTGTGTTACAATAATCTGGCAGCAGTGAATTGAGAAAAGAGGAATGCGACTTGTTGACATTTACAAGCTACACCGTGGAGAACGTAAGAGATCCTTTTGGTATACTAAGCGGCAAGAGATATGAATTCGTCGTTAATATTGATGTACCTGAGGATGATGAGCTGTACGTAGAGAACGGAGTTTCCGCCCGTGTGATTGTTAAAGTGGAAGAGGAGCAGACAAGCATTGTCAGCTACGATCTGCAGGAAACCTCGTCAGGCCAGTTGCTCGATTTCGATATGGAAGAAGACGAGGAAGCAGCACTGGTTCTGTTCTGTTCAGAGCATTTGCCTGAATAAGACTCGGCTGTAAGTAATGGAAGGAAACTGCTGAACCTAGCAGTTTCCTTTTTTTTCTATAAAGTGTTACAAGCAGCCTTCCACATAATAATGAATCTGCTTGTTCCACCACGGCCAGTCATGACCGGCATCATGCCCCCAGTAGTCGATCCGTGCGGGAATGCCTTTGCGTCCGAGCACATCCTGAAGCAGCCGGGTCTCATGCAGCATTTCGTCCTCATACGCGCCTTGTCCGACGCAGACGATGATGTTGCTGCTGCGGTACTGGTTCAGATAATAATCATCCGTCAGTCCCGGCAGATAATGCAGCGGTGAATTCAGGTAGATCTGCTCACTCATATAGTCGCCGAAGAAATAATAGGTGGAATAGACGCCGCTCAGGGCGATTAAGGTATCGAAATATTGCGGATAACGGAAAAAGAAGCTGGCACTGTAATAAGCGCCCATAGAGCAGCCTGAGATCAGAATGCGCTGATCGGCCCCGCCGTTGTTCTGCTTGCTCTGGTGGAGGATGCCGGGAATCAGCTCATGCGCGATATATTTATCATACTGCTCATGACGGTGGACCCGGTCCTCATTATTCCAGTGAGTGGAGAAGAAGGTCTCTTCATCAATACTGTCGCAGGCCCAAATCTGCAGCTTGCCCGCTTCAATGAAGGAGGAGAGCGTATCAATCATGCCCGAATCCTCATATTGATAAAAGCGTCCAAGCGAAGTGGGGAAGACGAGCATCGGTTTACCGGCGTGGCCGTATATTTTATATTCCATGTCTCTGCCCAGGTTGTGGCTGTACTCCTTATGGTAGCTTATCCTCATCCGTTAACACATCCTATCCCTCTTCTTGGTGAATATAACCTCTGATGTCCCTGACCTCCGAAAGCTCGGGTGAACGGAACTGATACGCACTGTTGCCCATGGCTCTGCTGAATACCTCTTCGATCTCGGCATAATTCACAATCTTCCCGCCGAATTCACGGTAGATGTCCTCGTGGCTGTGAGCGTAATGCTTATGACTTTTGCGGCTGGCATAGCCAGCGTAATATTTGCCTTCGTAAGGACCGCCGACCTCGTTGTGTACGATCATGCTGGCCCATTCTTTATAGACATCCACATCGTAGGCGAAGTTAATGGCATCGGTCATCCAGGCGCCCGGGGGACGCATATTCACTTCCAGGGCAATGATCCGGCCATCCTTATGTGATTTGAACAGCTCGATATGGAAGAACCGTTCCCGGATGTCAAAAGCCTTCAGAATACTCTTCCCGGCCTCTTCTACCTCAGGGCTGATATCTCTCAGACAGAAATAATAGAGGTGGTTATCCGTGTTGACGACTTCCATGACACTATTCTCGAACAGGTGGCTGACCGCGAACCGCACATTACCGTCAATATCCACCAGCCCGTCATAGGTGAGGATAACGCCATCGATGAATTCCTCAATAATAAAGGCTACATCCTCCGGCTTGGTGTCCAAAAAGTGCTGCAGCTCCTCTTCGTTATTAATCTTGTACGTATTGCTGGCACCGGAGCCGAGATCGGGCTTAACCACCAGCGGGAAGCCGGCGCTTTGGATGAAGCTCTCCACGCTTTCGCGCGTAGTCCCGGTGGAGAACTGTACGGTGTTTACACCGCTTTTATGGAAGAATTCTTTCATCTTGGACTTCTGCTTCAGGTTGGAGACGAAATCGGACTTGGTGCCGTAAATGTTGAAATCCGTGCGGATGGCGGCATCCTGCTCCAGCCAGTATTCGTTCAGCGACTCGAAGCGGTCAATCTTACCGTATTTATAGGTGAAAAAAGCAACGGCCCGCAGGATCTCCTCGTAGCTCTCCAGATTGCTTACTTTATAATACTCTGTGAGTGCCGACTTCAGCTTGTCCTCCAGCTGGTCATATTCGGCATCGCCAATCCCGAGCACCGTCGCCCCCTGCTGCTGCAGCTGGGTACAGAAATCAGCGCTGTTCTTAGGGAAATGCGGGGAAAAGAAGATAAAATTCATGCGGACCAGCCCCTTTGGCTAAAATATAATTCCGAGTTAAATTGTATGATTAATTCAATCTACCAGTTTCGTCATTATTCGTCAATCCTTAGTCTGGCTTTTGCTGCAGTTTCCGGTTGAGCCGGGCCAGCAGTCCGCTGAAGGTCTGGCAGTCCCCGGAAGACCAGTCTTCAAAAATCTGCTCATAGCGCTGCAGCCGGATATCCCGGGCCTCGGCAAACGTCTGCGCACCCAGCGCGGTAATCTGAAAATAGCTTGATCTTCCATCCTGCGGATCAGGCACCTTTACTACATAGTCCTTCGCCTCAAGGACGCTCGTCTGCCTGCTGATGGTAGAGGTATCGAGGCCGAATTCTTCGGCGAGCGCTTTAACGCCTACCTTATCGTGGTTCGACAGATGGTGGAGCAGGGTGTAGGAGGAGCGGTCCAGGCCGCCATGTTTTTTATCGAGCGAACCGAGGCGGATTAGCGTAATCAGCTCATGGTTCAGGGTTTCGAGGTTTTTATCAGTCTGTTCATCAGCCATAGTTAGTATCCGTCCTTTATGATTGAGTAATTCTTAAGGTCCAGCCTTATATGTCTCCATAATTATAAGTGATAATACAGCCCTTAGCGAAAGCTTCGTGTGGTTTATGAATGAATAATGAAACTGTAATGAAATAAGTCACATTGACTTTCAAGGGCATAGTTGTATAATACACATATATTTAATTGATTGTATCATACACCTATATTAGTGTGAAGCTAAGGTTTATAGTGGTGGCAGTGCAGAGGAGAGAGCATACTTGAGTAATCAGACGGCAAAAAATTCATCATTCTGGCTTATTATTCTGGCCATCTTTTTCGGTAATTTCATGGCTATTCTCAGTACAACAACGATTAACGTTGCGTTCCCGGTGTTTCTGAAAAACTTCCATGCCGAGATCAGCACAGTGCAATGGATGATTACGGGTTATCTGCTGGCTACCGGCGTAATTGCTCCGGTCGTAGGGTATTTCGGCGACAAGTGGAGCTATAAATATCTCTATGTGTTTGCCCTGTCAGGCTTCACCTTGTTCTCGGGGCTGTGTACCGTGGCCTGGGGTATTCATTCCCTGATTATCTTCCGGACCCTGCAGGGAATATTCGGGGGGCTGATTATCCCGACGACGATGACGATGATTTATCAGTTTATCGGGAAAGAGAAGCAGGCTTTCGCCATGAGCCTCTGGAGCCTGTCCTCCATGCTGGGTCCTGCCTTCGGGCCAACGCTCGGCGGCTGGCTCACCGGGTACTTCGGCTGGAAGTCGCTGTTCATGATCAATCTGCCGATCGGCATGATCGCGATTGTGGTAGCGCTGAAATGCCTGCCGTTCCAGCGTCAAACCGCCAGCAGCAGAAGCTTCGATCTGCCGGGATTCGTGACCGTGATTCTGAGCAGCGCTTTTATTATTCTGGCCTTCAATAAGGGGAATGCCTGGGGCTGGACCTCATGGAAGACCTTATCCCTGCTGCTGGTTGGCGCAGCGGCCTTAACCTACTTCATCCGCCGGGAGCTGTCGCTGCAGGAGCCGCTGCTGAACCTTAGGGTATTCAAGCATAACCGGTTCACCTACAGTCTGATCATCAACTGTATTATTACTGTTGCGTTATACTCGGGGACCTTCTTAATTCCGGTCTTCCTGCAGGATATCCAGCAATCCACTCCGCTGAAGACGGCGCTGGTGCTGCTGCCGGGCTCAATCGTGATGGCGGTCATGTCGCCGGCCGTCGGCAAGCTGTATTCCCGGATTGGCCCGTTCTGGCTCATTCTCAGCGGTATTCTGCTGCTGAGCGCTTCAACCTGGGAGCTTAGCCATATTACGCTGGCCGTTACACATACCCGTGTGGCGATGCTGATGGCCCTGCGCAATGTTGGCATTGCCCTGGCCTTCATGCCGGTAACGAATGCCGGGATGTCAGCCGTACCCAAGCAGATCACGGGGCATGCTTCTTCTGTGACGAACTGGGTCCGCCAGGCTACAGGCGCGTTGTCCATTGCCGTGTTCAGCTCCTTGCTCGCCTCCAGATCACTCGCCCATCAGCAGGAACTCAGCGGCGGAGCTTCTGCGGCAGGTGCACTGATCAAGGCGCAGGGAATGACCCTGGGCGTACAGGATATTTTCCTGATCGCTACAGGTGTTGGCCTGCTGGCAATTCCGCTGACCTTTCTGCTGAGAAGCGGAGACGGCAAGGCTGCGGCAGCTCCTGCGTCGCAGGCTGACGCGTGAAGCAGAAGGCGGGCGGCTACTGAAGTTATCGCCAGATACACAGCAAACCCGCCACGCCAGATTCTTGCCGGTCCTAGTGGAAGTTCTCCATTGTAGCGCTTTCTCTTCGCATGTTGGGCGGATATGAGTTAGAATACAATAAAGCGAGCAAATAATAGGAGTTGTAAATATGTCCAACAATGACGAAGTGTTTTTGACGAAAGAAGGGTTAGCCAAGCTCGAAGAAGAGCTGAGAGAACTTAAGGGAGCAGGGCGCAAGGAGCTTGCGGCCCGGCTTAAGCTGGCGATCAGCTACGGCGATTTGAAGGAGAACAGCGAATACCACTCCGCGAAGGAGGATCAATCCTTCATGGAGACACGGATCATGATTCTGGAGAAGATGCTGATCAAGGCGCAGATTGTGGATTCCAGCAATATGGATCTGAGCACAGTCAGCGTGGGCTGCATCGTTATTCTGAATGATGTGGAATACTCCGAAAAGATTGAATATAGAGTGGTAGGTCCCGCAGAGGCTGATGTGCTGGACAACAAGATTTCTTACGAAAGTCCGCTCGGCAAAGAGCTGATCGGCAAAAAAGTGGGCGACATTATCAGCGTCAATGCCCCGATGGGCGTCATCAAATATGAGCTGCTTGAGATTAAAATGCTGTAAACCTTAAATCCTGTAATTCTTAAATCCTGTACCCTGCTTTAATAAGGGTACAGGATTTTTTGTCTAAAGATATGAATTTATACGCTGCGCCTGATAACCGGTGGTGGAGGTAGAGCCAGTGGATCGAAATAGATGGAATTTCTCCACTTGCTTATGAGCGGAAGATTACCTGCCGGACAATAGTTGGAAAATCAGCACTTAATAGGCTGCATATAAATCAGAATAGAGAAAAGGCAGGAAATTAAATGACGTTAATCCACTTAATTGCGGCAAAGGATCATAAAAAGCCGAATTAAGATACGTTTTTCCAACTATTGCCTCAGTGTGGGATGCTATGCCGTCACTTCCAGGTGAATGTCAGGCACCTTGGCAGGGCGGGGGAGTAAGGTCTAATCTATCCCTTGGTAAGGTGCCGATTCTGCCCTTCGGGCGGAATTTGTTGCAAAGACTGCAAGCGGCGGGCTGCCATAGGCAGTTTCTATTAAGGATATTGATTCCGTGTCTTAGACGCTCCCTGCCGGGGGAGTTATAGTAGGGAGTAACTAAAGAACAGAGGGGTCCTGGCTTGTGATTCAGACTGTGCTATCGACACTTGTGGAGGTTATTGTGCCGCTGTCCATTCCGGTGGCCGCCGGGGCGCTGCTCGGACGTTATAAGAATCTCGACACGAAGCCCCTGCTGACGCTGTACCTGTATTTTCTCAGTCCGGCGATTATTCTGGATACGCTCGCTACGGCGGATATCTCGTTCGATGATGTCTATAAGACGCTCGCATTCTCGCTGCTGAATCTGTTTCTCTTATGGGGGCTGGCTACCCTGATCGGCAAAATCCTGAAGCTGGCTCCGCCGGAAGCCGCCGGCCTGACGCTCATCTCCACCTTCACGAACAGCGTCAATTACGGTCTGCCGCTGGTGCTGCTGGCCTTCGGCCAGCTTGGCCTGGACAAGGCCTCGGTCTATGTCATCGCCCAGATGGTGATTGTGAATACAATCGGCGTGTATTTTGCCGCCAGATCACAGTTCTCGGTGCGCAGCGCCGTGAAGTCGGTCTTCTCGCTGCCGGCCATCTATGCAGCCATGGTGGCCCTACTGCTACGGGCGCTCGGCCTGCATATGCCGCATGAGCTGGCTTCGGGCTTATCGATGGCCGCAGGAGCGTACTCGCCGGTAGTGCTGGCGATCCTCGGCGCACAGATGGTGAAGGTCCGGGCTGCGCATACGGAGCGCAACGTGCAGCTTGCATTCTGGACGGGGCTGACCGTCCGGCTGCTGCTGGCTCCGCTGCTGGCCGCGCTGGTGCTGCTTGCGCTGAATATTACGGGCACCTTATTCTCGGTGCTGCTGATTCTGGCCTCGATGCCGGTAGCCGTCAATTCCGTAGTGCTGGCCGAACGCTTCGGCAGCTCGCCTGCGCTGGTCTCGCGCTGTATTGTCTGGACTACGCTGGCGTCCTTCCTGGCTCTCCCAGTGTTGATTGCTGTGGTGGGCGGGTAGAGACAGAGCAGGCAACGTAAGGGCAAAGGGGCGAAGAGTAAAGAATGAGAGTAAAGAGTAAAGAGTAAGAGCAAAGAGTAAGAGCAAAAAGCTCCCCCTTCAGAGTGTGAAGGCGGGAGCTTCTACTATTATATTAAGAAGCACTAAAGAAATTAACGAAAAGCAAAAACAAAGCGGAGGGGGAATTTGGAATTGTAGGAGCGATAGCGACCGCTTTGTCACCGGATTTCTACCGCGAAAAGCGGTTCGAATCATGTGAATCTGGGGACAACAACGGCCGGAAGTCCAAATGTTCAGCGCAGTGACGACCAAGCTTCAAATTCAAATCTTAAGTGTGCCGTATATAGCAGTTATAATGCGTGCTGGACACCTGGCGGAACGCCTACCGCTTAGAAATCAAAATTGTCCGGATCGGGGCCGGTCCGCTGATCCCGATTGAGGCTGTCAATGCGCTCCATGTCGGCGCTGCTCAGCTCGAAATCGAACAGGGAGGCGTTCTCGATGATCCGCTGCTCTCTGGTTGATTTCGGAATGGTGACGATCCCATGCTGCAGATCCCAGCTCAGGATGATCTGGGCAACGGACTTGCCGTGGCTGGCGGCGATCTCAGCCAGCACCGGCTGATCCAGCAGCTGGCCCTGCATCAGCGGAGCCCATGCTTCCATCTGGATACCATGCGTCTTAGCGAAGCTCCGCAATGGCTGCTGGGACAGATAAGGGTGCAGCTCAACCTGATTGACCATCGGCTTGATCTCGGCATCCTGGAGAATATCCTCCAGATGATGAATCTGGAAATTGCTGACGCCGATGGCTTTGACGCGGCCTGCTTTATAGAGGGCTTCGAGCGCTCTCCAGGACTCCTTGTATTTGCCCTTCACCGGCCAGTGAATGAGATACAGATCAAGGTAGTCAAGGCCCAGCTTCTCAAGACTGGCCTCGTAAGCGGCAAGGGTCTCTTCATAACCAAGGTCTGCATTCCAGACCTTGGAGGTTATGAACAGCTCTTCGCGGGCCAGCTTGTTATCGGCCATAGCTTCCTTGACTGCTTGCCCCACTCCGCGTTCGTTGGCATAGACTGCGGCTGTATCAATGCTGCGGTAGCCGTGGGCAATTGCGGACTTCACCGCCTGCACCAGCCCGTCGCCGTCCTCTACCTGAAAAACTCCGAGTCCAACCCACGGCATATTCACGCCGCCCTGAAGTATAGTTGTATCTTGTAAATGCTGTGCCATATTGAATGACCTCCTGAAGGAATAGTGTAGTTAAAGGTAAGATAATAATTAGACAAGCGGAACATTCAATCCGCAGATCTGATTCGCTGATGACAGAATGAAAACATTAATTTCAAACTGGACGGGCAAAATGTTGTACGTAGTGCAGCTTTGATTCCCTGATATCTGGATTTTCTAAAGGATTGTTGTATTAAATACAATAATTTCTTCGATAAGCTGCTTACAAGACGAGAAATGCTGCCTTTTATCCAACAATCTTGAAATTTGCCCGGAATAAAAAGGGTAATGTTGTATTTTGGGCAGGATTTTAGGAAGCAAGGAGCTCTCCCCGCCATAGCCGGCGAGTTAATACGAGAAAGGGATTGCGGCAGCTATAGCCTAAATCAGACCATACATACCTCTTGACTGCGCACACTGCCTTTTGCGGCGTACACAGCATTGCAGGTTAAGCAGCTTCCGTCCGCTGCATACGCTCGTCTCTGTTCTCCAGCGCCCGGCTCCAGGCCGTGAGCAGAACGGCCCCGAAGACCATGACTGCGCCCACCCAGGCGGTGTGGATCAGTCCCATATGATCGGTGACCAGCCCGCCGAGATAGGCGCCGATGGCGATGCCTGCATTGAAGGCGGCAATGTTGACGGCAGAGGCGACATCTCTGGCGCCGGGTGCGAACCGGTCAGCCAGCATTACTACATAGACCTGCAGCCCGGGGACGTTCATGAAGGCGAGCAGCCCCATGAAGAAGATGGTGATCAGGGCAGCGGTCTTGAATGGAGCCGTGAAGGTGAAGATCAGCAGCACGGCAGCCTGCAGGGCGAACATATAGAATAAGGCGTTCATCGGCTTGCGGTTCGCTGCTCTGCCGCCGATCACATTGCCGATGGCAATGGCGATGCCATAGACGAGCAGGATCACGGCGACCGTCTTCTCCTGGAAGCCGCTGATCTCATGCAGCAGCGGGGAGAGATAGGTGAAGACGACGAACGTTCCGCCGTAGCCCAGGGCTGTAATGGCAAAAGCCAGCAGCAGGCGGCCGTTCGTCACCAGCTTAACCTGCTCGCGCAGCGGCGTACGGGTCCCCTTGCGGAGTCCGGCGGGTACCAGAATCAGATTGGCGATCAGCGCGAGGATGCCGATCACCACAATGGCGGTGAAGGCAGCCCGCCAGCCCAGCTGCTGTCCGAGGAAGGTGCCGAGCGGCACGCCGGTGACCGTAGCTACGGTAAGCCCGGTGAACATAATGGAGATGGCGCTGGCCCTGCGGTTCTCGGGCACCAGATCGGCGGCGATGGTGGAGGCGATCGACATGAACAGGCCATGCGAGAGGGCGGATATCACCCGGGCGGCCAGCAGAGTGCCGATTCCGCCAGCAGCGGCCGCAAGACTGTTACCGGCGATGAATACGAGCATCAGCAGGAGCAGCAGTGTTTTGCGGGAGACTCTTGTCGTCAGCGAGGTTAGCACAGGCGCACCGAAGGTTACGCCGAGTGCATAAAGAGTTACGGTTAATCCGGCGGTGGTCACGGATATATTCAGGTCATCAGCAATGAGCGGCAGCAGCCCGACACTGATAAACTCGGTTGTTCCTATCGCAAAGGCGCTGACCGCCAGAGCCAGCAGCGCGAGGGTACTTCTTTTTGTGTCCAGAGACATGTTCTTCACTCCTACTATGGTAATCACCGGCCGGTAAGTGCTATTATGGAGTACAGATACGCAAATGGACAGTACGTACTTTAAAGTACTATAGGTACCAAAAAGTACCCATAAACTACCCGCTGGCGACACATAAAGGGATGTACAGTGAGCATACAGGAGGCACTATAATGGCTAAAAAATATAATATTTCGGTCGAGGCTACGCTTGAAGTGATCGGGGGGAAGTGGAAATGCGTTATACTATGCCACCTGACGCATGGCAAGCTGCGGACAAGCGACCTGAAGCGGCATATGCCGAATATTACGCAGAAAATGCTGACCCAGCAGCTCCGCGAGCTGGAGCAGGACGGCATCGTCAACCGGATTAGCTATAATCAGGTTCCGCCCAAAGTGGAATATGAGCTGAGCGAATATGGACAGACGCTCGGGTCCATTCTGGATTCCCTGTGCGCCTGGGGAGAACAGCATATTATTAAAGAGTATGGCGATAAATTCGCCGTGCTTGAGGACAATGTGCTGAACAACAAAAAGGTGGAAATGCTGCCTGGCGGCGTGGAATAAGCGTGGAATAAGGCGCAGCAGACCTATGAGCGTACACAAAGAACCGTAAGTCTCCGGGGGGAGACTTACGGTTCTTTGATGTGCCTGGACTCCGGGAGTTCTGCTCAAAAGAATACGGTACAGTTGCGGAAATCATCAGATGGACTCGGCCCGTCTTAATCCGGTTGTCCTTCACTGACCTGAATCGTGAAGATGAAGACGGCACCTTGCTCAACATCCTGCTTAGCGTAGATTGTTCCGCCCATCAGATCGACCAGCATTTTGCAGATGGACAGCCCGAGTCCGGTACCCCCGAACTTACGGTTGATCGTAGCGCCGATCTGGGTGAACGGCTGGAACAGGTATTTCATTTTGTCCGCAGGAATGCCGATGCCGGTATCTTCAATAATGAACTCAAGCTCCATTACCCTATCCATCGCTTGCCGGAGATGAACCCCTACCTTAACGCCGCCCGAGTAGGTGAATTTGATTGCATTGCCGATCAGGTTGTTCAGTACCTGGCGCAGACGGTTGGGATCGCCTATGAGCAGTGCGGGAATAGCTGGATCAATGAAGGTCTCCAGGACCAGATTGCGTTCCTTGGCGAGTGCCCGGAAGAGATCAACGGTTTCCTTGATGCAGGAGTGGAGGTTGAACAGCTCATAGTCCAGCTCCATTTTGCCGGATTCGATCTTGGTGAAGTCCAGGATATGATTAATGACAGACACCAGTGCGTGGCCGCTTGTATGAATGATTTCGGCCATTTCCAGATCATCCGCCGCCAGCTCAGAGGTCCGCAGCACATCCGACATGGCAATAATTCCGTTCAGCGGTGTGCGGATTTCATGGCTCATCATGGCGAGGAAGCCGCTTTTGATCCTTAGAGCGACTTCGGCAGTGTCCTTCAGCTCGGTCAGAACGCTATTCGCCGCCTCCAGCTCCTGGGATTTAAGCTGCAGCTCTTTGCGGGTCCGATAGAGGCGGACGAAGCCGTCAATTTTGCTCTTAAGCACGATCGGATGGAAAGGCTTGGTCAGGAAATCTATAGCTCCGGCTGAATAGGCCATCATATAGTTCTCCAGCTCTGAAGTCAGCGCGGTGAGGAATATAATCGGGATGTCACGTGACTTTTGACGCGCTTTGATCCGCTTCGCCGTTTCGAATCCATCCATGTCCGGCATGAGCACATCCATAATAATCAGGGCGAACTCCTGCTCCAGCAGACATTTCAGGGCCTCCATGCCGGAGGTTGCACCAATCAGCTGATAAGGTGTGTCGGCCAGCAAAGCCTGCATAGACAGGAGCTCATCCGGCCGGTCATCGACAAGTAAAATATTAATAGGGTACTCCATAATTCCTCCTACTGAATCAACCATAATTTCAGCACACTCACCAGCTGTGTCGTATTGATCGGTTTGGATATATAATCGTTCGCTCCGGCCTGCAGGCATTTGACCCGGTCTTCCTCCAGGGCGCGGGCGGTCAGCGCGATAATTACCAGCTGGTCATACTCCGGTCTGAGCCGGATATGCCTCATGGTCTCGTAACCATCCATCTCTGGCATCATAATATCCATGAATACGAGCTCAACATCCGGGTGTGTCTCCAGATGCTCAAGGGCTTCTTTACCATTCTGGGCAAAGCTGATCTCCATATTATAACCTTCGAGCACACTGGATAACGCAAAAATATTACGCATATCATCATCCACAAGCAGTATGCTTTTTCCGGCAAACGCCGACTCCGGATTGTGCAGATTCTCGATCAGGCGCTGTTTGTCTGGCGGCAGATCGGCATGCTTGCGGTGCAGGTATAAGGCCGTATCATCGTAGAGCCGTTCCATAGACCGTACATTCTTGATGACAATGCTCTCGGCGTAGTGCTTGAGGCGCTGCTCATCGTTCTTGCTGAGATCCTTGCCTGTATAGATAATGACCGGCAGGGTTTGCAGCTTACGGTTGGTTTTGACCTGCTCCAGCAGATCGAAGCCGGAAATATCCGACAGGCCTAAGTCCAGCACCATGCAGTCAAAATGATGACTGGCCAGATGCTCCATCGCTTCCCTGCCTGTGCCGACCGCAATAATGTTCACATCGGGATGGGCGATGAATTCGACAAGGCTGCTGCGCAGAATCTTGTTGTCTTCAACAATCAGCAGGCTCTTCACCGGACGGCGGATATACGTCTCAATCTGCAGGAAGGCTGCCTCCAGCTCGGCATAATCACTTGGCTTCTTCCAGAAGGACAAGGCGCCCATCGCCAGGCTCTGCTGATTCTCCTCGGCTGTCGAGATGACATGCACCGGAATATGGCGCAGCTCCGGCCGGCTCTTCAGCCGGCTGATAATTGACCAGCCGTCCAGAACGGGAAGATGCAGATCCAGCAGGATGGCGTCGGGCTTGTAGGCATGTGCAAGCGCCAGACCCTGATCGCCCTGGAAGGCGACGATCGCCTTGAAGCCCCGGCTGCGCGCCAGTTCAAGCAGCATAGTGGCGAATTCCGCATCCTCCTCTATGATCAGCAGGAGGATGTCACCGGGGAGCAGATTGCCGCGGTCATCTTCCATCTCGGCATATTGCAGCAGCTTCGGATTCGAGATGGAAATATCGGGAACGAACGATTCCCGGAAAGCTGGATTCTCCCGGCTGTTGGTCTCGCAGCCCGGCATATCCGCAGTGGCTGCGGCTGCAAAGGTAGCGGCAGCCAGCGCCTGTGCGTCCTCTCCCGGCTCGACTGCAGGAATGATCAGCGAGAAGGTGCTGCCTTTGCCTTCAACGGAATCCACTTCAATTCTTCCGCCCAGCAGGGTAGCCAGCTCGCGGCAGATCGTGAGCCCAAGACCGGTGCCGCCGTATTTGCGGCTGGTGGTGCCGTCCGCCTGCTGGAACGCTTCGAAGATGCTCCCCAGCTTGGAGGCGGCAATGCCGATGCCGGTATCACTGACAGAGAAGATTACTTCTTCGCCGCTGGTGCGGATGGACAGGGAAACGGAGCCTTGCTCCGGGGTGAATTTAATAGCATTGGACAACAGATTATTCATGATCTGCTGCAGTCTGTGGCCGTCGGTCATCAGATGGTCAGGCAGCCTGCTGTCTGAATGGACATCGAACCGGAGATTCTTTTTCTTGGCCTGCTGTTCAAAATGGCGGAAGACGTGGTTGCTAAGGTCCTGCAAAGAGACCGGTTCAAGAACGGAGGTCATCTTGCCGACCTCCAGCTTGGCCAGATCGAGAATCTCGTCGATAAGCTGCAGCAGATCCTTGCCTGCAGAGAAGATGGTATGCACATATTCCAGCTGCTTCGCCTCAAGATTGCCTTCCTTGTTCTCGGCGAGAATCTGCGAGAGGATCAGCAGGCTGTTCAGCGGTGTTCTCAGCTCATGCGACACATTGGCAAGGAATTCCGATTTATACTGGGCAGCCAAGAAGATTTCCTGGGCCTGCGCCTGAATCTCCTCTTTCTGCTGTTCGGTAAGTTCAACTTGAAGCAGCAATTGGTCATGGGAGGCCGCGAGTTCTTCTTTCTGGGTCAGAAGCTCGTCGGCCTGAGCCTGGAGCTCGTCGGTCTGGGCCTGGAGTTCTTCCGTTTGAGCTTGAAGCTCCTCAGTCTGTGCCTGGAGTTCTTCCTTCTGATCCAGAAGTTCATTCGTTTGGGCCTGAAGCTCTTCAGCCTGATCGGCAATCTCGGCTTTTTGGCGTTCTGTAAGCTGGAGCTGCTTCTGCATATCGCGGTTCGCGGCAGATATCTCATCGGCTTGTGCCTTGATCTCTGTCGATTGCCGGCTGGTAATCTCCATTTGCTGCTGGAGCTCCAGATTGGAGGCGTACAGTTCTTCCGTCTGCTGCCTCAGCTCATCGGCCTGGGCTTCAATCTCGGCTTTTTGTTCCTCTGTCAGCTCCATTTGCGCCTGAAGCTCTTCATTGGAGGACAGCAGGCTCTCGGCCTGCATCTTCAGCTCTTCTCCCTGATCCTGCAGCTGATCCGTCTGCAGCCGCAGCTCCTCGGTTTGGGCCATAAGCTCTTCGGTCTGTGCCTCCAGCTCTTGGGTCTGTGCCGTCAGTTCCTCGGTCTGCGCTTCCAGCTCGTCCTTCTGCAGCCGGGTTTCGCTCAGCAGCTCTTCAATTCTGGCCACGCCGGCCAAAGTATTGATCAGCACCCCCATGTTTTGACCCGCCCGCTCGATCAGCTGATGCTCCTTATAACCGAACGGGTGCAAAGCGGCCAGCTCCATTACGGCGACCACTTCCCGCTCATGCATGATCGGAACTACGATAAGCGAAGATGGGGAAGCTTCACCCAGCGCGGAATGGACTTTGATATAATGCTCCGGAAGATCCTCCAGCACGATGGTCTGCTGATCCGCCGCGCATTGTCCGACCAGTCCGCTGCCCAGCTGAATGGGTTCGCGGCGGCCTGCCGATTCGTCAAAGGCATAGCCGGCTGCGAAGTTTAGCTGACCGCCCTGCTTCAAATATACGGCTCCATAGCTTCCGCCGACAGCGGCAGCCAGCCTGCCGATAAATACACGCGCTGCCGTCTGCAGATGCACCGATCCCTGAAGCTGCATTGCCATCTCTGACACTTGCGTATTAATCCAGGCCTGCTCCTCCGCTTTCATGCGCAGTTCGCGTTCTTCAGCGGACCTGTGGTGAAGATCGGCTGCCAGCTTGTAGTAAGAAGCTGCGAGCAGTCCGAATTCATCCTTGCGTACGGTTGCCGCGGCTGCAGGATTAATTGTCCCGTCGGCGATATCCCGGGAGATGTTGGTGATCCGGTCCAGCCCGTGGTCAATATTCCGGTGAATGCTGAAGATGAGGCCTATTCCAATCAGAATCCCGCCCCCGCTTAATCCATTAATGAAGATACGCGGAATGCCTTCCAAATAGAGTGAAGATATAATAATCATACTGCCCAGCAGCAGTATAGTAACCGATGTTGCTAACCAAACCTGTTGTTTAATCCTCATAGTTCGCCGCCTTTGTTCAGTTAATACTACTAAATATATATAAGTATACTTTTAATAGACGCCCGGCGATATAGAGGACACAGAGAAAACACCGGAAAACCTGGTTTTTACAAGGTTTCCGGTGTTATTTGCCAGTTTAAGCGTGATTGCATTTCCCGGCAGGCGGCGTCAGCGCCGCCGCCTGCCGCCCTGACGCCGCCGGGCAGCAGCCCGGTTCGAAGCAAGGCCGCCTGCACCGCCGCCGACCGCCTGCTGCTGCTTGGATCCGGGACTCTCGATGGCGGCATTGGTTCCGCCCGAGCTGTAGGTTCCGCTGCCGCTGCCGACCTGTGTGGCCGAGGAGCTTCTGCTGCCCCCCGGAAGCTTCACGGTCTGGTTGTTCACGACGATGACAATCTCCTTCCCCCAGCCGTGCGGATGAATCAGGGGGGCGTGATGTCGTCTGCCACGCTGTCCCTTACAGCCTTTATTGCCCTTACTGCCCCTGCTGCCTGTGTTCGCCGCCGTCCCCCCGGCTCCGACACTCTCCTGCTGGCGGGTATGGGGCGAAGCAATGGCTGCATTGCTGCCCGCTGCGCTGCTCCGGCCGGCGCCGCTGGCAATCTGTGTGGTATTGGCTGCGTTGGTATATTGGTTATTGATAACAAACACCAGCCGGCTGATGCCGGCCAGCGGGGTGCGGGTAACAATCCGCTGCTTCCCTTTTTGAATAATGACAGTTATCCGGTCTTTTTGCTTAGCCATCCGTATCATGCCTCCCTGCATAGGTTTTCCTTATCATTAATGCGCGGAGGAAGGAAGGGTGAGGAATACAGGCGCTGCGACCCCATAAACAAACGGTTGCCTAGTGAGCAGGGAGAATCGATGATGAAATACGCGTGTATTTCATGAAAAACTTTGAAATTCACAGCAAATATACTTAAAATTTTGCTTGTAAGGATCATACAGAGCGTGTAAGATATACGAAGGTTTTTAAAAACAGGCTTATCATAATACCTCATATAATCTTGGGAATATGGCCCATAAGTTTCTACCGGATGACCACTGTAATTATCCGACTATGAGTGAAATAGCGCATCTAGGGTTCCGTTTCTTGTGCTGCGGCAGAGGAAGGACTGGTCCAAGCGATGCGGACACGCTTATGTGTTACACCACTAAGGGACAAAAACCCAGAAGGACAGATTCACTTGAGAGAAACACTCAAGGGGATCTGTCCTTTTTATTTTAAAGGAGGAAGAATCGCTGTAATGAAAGTACTGGAGGAACGCATTAGACAAGAAGGCTTAATTTTATCGGAGACTGTGCTGAAGGTAGACTCGTTTCTGAATCATCAGGTGGACACGGAGCTTGCGCTGCAAATCGGGCAGGAATTCAAAGCTATCTTCGGAGATCAGCCCATTACCAAGGTGCTGACTGTAGAGGCCAGCGGCATCCAGTTCGCCATGGCTGCAGGCATTGCGCTGGGTGTGCCGTTTATTTATGCCAAGAAAAAGAAGGCTGTTACCCTCACCGAGGCGGTCTACTCCGCACCGGTGCATTCCTTCACCCGTCAGGAAGACTACCTGATCAGCATCTCGCAGAAGTATCTCGGACCTGGCGACAACGTGCTGATTGTCGATGACTTTCTGGCTACCGGTGCAGCGCTTATAGGCCTATGCGATATCGTGGAGGAGTCCGGGGCGCGGCTGATGGGAGTCGGCTGTGTCATTGAGAAGAGCTTCCAGGAAGGACGCAGCCTGCTGGAGCAGCGCGGAATTCCGGTACATGCCCTGGCGCGGATTGCTTCGATGTCTCCAGGAGAAGTTCACTTTATAGATAATCCCTGCACCGGCACTGCCCGTGCGGAAGAATTAATTAAGGAGAGTGCAGGATGCTAAGCAAACAGAAGATATTCGCCCTCGGGCTTCAGCATGTGCTGGCTATGTACGCCGGAGCTGTGATTGTGCCGCTGGTGGTCGGCGGGGCACTGAATTTGAACGGAACGCAGATGGCGTATCTGATCGCAGCGGATCTGTTCACCTGCGGACTGGCAACACTGCTGCAGATTATGGGCAGCAAATATTTCGGAAGCGGACTTCCCGTTGTACTCGGCTGTACCTTTACTGCAGTCAGCCCGATTATCGCTATCGCTTCAGGCTCCAATCTCCCGACAGCGTACGGGGCTATTATTATCTCCGGTCTGTTCGTTGTACTGGCAGCCCCGATATACGGGAAGCTGCTGAAATTCTTCCCTACAGTAGTAACCGGCTCCGTAGTAACGATCATCGGGCTCTCGCTGATCCCGGTAGCGATGAATAATGTGGCCGGCGGACAGGGCAGCGCTGATTTCGGCCAGCCCCGCAATCTGCTGCTGGCCCTGATTACACTGCTCGTAATTCTGGCGGTGAACCGCCTGACTACAGGTTTCCTGCGTTCCGTATCTGTACTGGTAGGCCTGGTTGTCGGAACCGTAATCGGCTATGCCATGGGCATCGTACATTTCTCTACAGTGACTACGGCCTCTTGGGTGAGTGTGGCCCAGCCATTCTACTTCGGCTGGCCGCAGTTCAGCATTACTGCGATCTTCACGATGATTATCGTTAATATTGTGTCCATGGTGGAATCGACGGGTGTGTATTTTGCCGTGGGCAAGGCTACAGACCAGCAGGTAGAACAGAAGCAGATCGTGAACGGCCTGCGTTCTGAAGGGCTTGCCATCATGCTCGGCGGATTGTTTAATGCGTTCCCTTATACGGCGTTCTCCCAGAATGTCGGCTTGCTGTCGCTGACCCGGGTGAAGACGCGCAATGTTATTTTTGCCGCCGGCGGAATTATGATCGTGCTCGGGCTGCTGCCGAAGCTGGCAGCGCTGACTACAGTCGTGCCGAATGCGGTGCTTGGCGGGGCGATGATTGTCATGTTCGGATCGGTTGCCGCATCCGGCATGTCGATTCTCTCGGATGTTGACCTGCGTAAGGATGGCAATCTGCTGATTGCCGCCTGTAGTATTGCTGTCGGTCTCGGCTCTGCTGTGCTGCCGTCCATGTTCGACCAGCTGCCGGAATTCGCCAGAATGCTACTGCAGAACGGAATCGTATCCGGGTCTCTGACAGCAATTATTCTTAATATCTTTCTGTCCCAAACCCAGGAGAGCACAGCTTCCGCAGTCGCAGCTCCGGAAGTAAAGTGAAATATTCCTAAAATTTTAATCTAATAAGATAAGCAGCCGATTCCGAAATAAATGGGAATCGGCTTTTTTAGTGCACTTAAGTAAATGGAATTTAATGTATAATTTATACATTGACAGCTAGAAGGGAATGGCATGGCGCATGAAAAAATATTGGCTGAGTATTCTAGGCAGTCTGGTGCTGGTGTTGATCATTCCATTGCTCTCTGTCCTCCAGACTTTCCATATAAACCGCGGAATGCCGCAGGCCCGGCAAGGTATGATCGATCTGCGCAGCTGGGACTTCGGCAAAGACGGTGTTGTGAAGCTGAACGGGGAATGGGAGCTGCACCGCGGCGCGCTGCTGATGCCTGAGGTGTTCTCCAAGGAGCGGAAGGACCCGGGCGTGCCTGCCGTGTCCGGAATGGTACAGGTTCCGGGGAAGTGGAATCCTTATATATCCGTCACCGGGGAACCCGCAGCCAAAGGGTACGGCACTTACCGTCTGCAGGCCAGGATTGCCTATGGGGAAGCCGTAGTGTACGGTCTGCGCACCAGCAACATCCGTACGGCAAGCCGGGTCTTCGTGAACGGGCAGGAGATTGGCAGCAGCGGCAGCCCTGCTCCCACGGCTTCTGAGGGGAAGCAGAATAATATACCCTATACGGGGTTTGCTTCGGTGACCGGAGATACCATGGAGATTATTGTACAGGTGGCGAATTACAGCTACTCCTCCGGAGGTATCGTTATGCCGATTGTCATCGGTAATCAGGGCTCTATTATGAAGCACCGCGAATTTGCGCTGTTTGTAGACGGCGGGGCGCTGTTCGGATTTATTATTCTTTCTCTATTCCTGCTGATGTTCTCCAAGGTTAGAGAGAGCCGGGGGGTCACCCTTTATCTGGGTCTATTCTGCATGGCGGCCTTTGTCTACATTCTGACCCACGGCGAGAAGCTGATCTCGGCAGGGCTTCCCGGGCTTCCGTATGAAATTGTGCTCAAGCTGCAGCTGGCTTCTTCCACGCTGGTCTACTATTATCTGCTGCGCTATGTCGCCAATTCCGTGAATTACCCGATGTCTATTGCGGTCATTAAGGCATCTAAAATGATTACGAGCATGCTGCTGCTGATCTCAATATTCATGCCGGCCTATCTATTCAGCTATCTGGAGGGCATGCTGCTGACCTGGGGTGCGGTAAGTATCGGCTTTGTGCTCTACTCTATGGTTCAGGGAACAAGGCGGAACCCGAAAAATATGTTCCTGATGATGGTCAGCATTGAGAGTCTCAGCGTCGTTATTATTTGCTACCTGGTCAGTTTTATGAACCTGTCATTCAGCTATTTCATAATCTCTTATGAAATTGTCCTGTTCGGGTTCGTTCAGGCGATTATTATGACCCGGCAATATGCGTCCTCTTTCCTTGAGGTGGGGCAACTGTCACGCAGGCTGCAGACACTGGATGGCTTGAAGGACGATTTCATCTCCGATACTTCCCATGAGCTCCGCAAGCCGCTGCAGGGAATGGTCAACATGGCCCAGACACTGGCGCAGGGTGCGGCAGGCTCCGTGAGCAGTGCCCAGAGTGAGCAGTTGCTCATGATTGTCTCGACGGGCAAGCGGCTGTCAGCCTTAATCAATGATATGTCTGACTTCGCGAAGCTGAATCACGGCTCGCTCTTTCTGCGCCGGCAGGCGGTGGATCTCCGCACCGCGGCTGTTTCCATCATGGAGGTGACGCGCCAGGTATACGGAAAGTCCAATCTTGAATTCCGCCTGGACCTGCCCGGGGAGCTTCCCCTGCTGGAGACGGATGAACAGCGCCTTGCTCAAATTCTGTATAATTTATTGGGAAATGCCGTCAATTATACGCCTCAAGGCGTGATAACGCTGTCTGCAGAGGTTAAAGAAGAGTATGTTGCCATTCTTATCACGGATACGGGGAAGGGGATTGCTCCTGAGCGTTTGCACTCCATCTTTGATGCCTATGATCCAAGCGGACCCGCAGCCCAGAAAGCCTACCGGGAAACCGGACTCGGTCTCAGCATTACCCAGAGGCTGGTTGAGCTGGCCGGAGGAGAGATAGAGGTGCATTCGGAGCTGGGGCACGGCTCTGTCTTCCGCTTCACACAACCCATCCTGCGGAAAAGCAAAGCGCTGCTGGAGCAGGAGTATCTGGATATTACCGGCTGGGAGGCGGCGGCAGTCCAACTGCCGGGAAAAGAACCAGTCCTGCCGCCGCCTGCGGAATGCTGCTTCATTCTGGTTGTGGATGATGATCCTGTCAATCTTCAGGTGCTGGTTAGTGTGCTGCAGCTGGAGAACCATTCGGTGATTACGGCCAGCAGCGGGGCTGAAGCTATAAGTAAAATACAGCAGTACCCTGAACTCGATCTCGTCATTGCAGACTGGGTGATGCCGGAAATACCCGGATTGTTATTATGCAAAACGATCCGTGAACGGTTTGTTCTGTCGGAGCTGCCGATTCTGGTGCTGATGGCGAGCAGCCGCCCCGAGGATATCCAGGCTGCGTTCGAAGCCGGAGCCAATGATTATCTGAGCAAGCCGGTGGAACTGCGTGAGTTCCAGGCGCGCGTGCAGACACTGCTCGATATGCGCAAGTCTGTCCGGATATCCGTTCAGGCGGAGATTGCCTTCCTGCAGGCCCAGATCAAGCCGCATTTCTTGTATAATGCGCTCAATGCGATCATCTCCGTATGTCCGGTAGACCCGGATAAGGCCACTGATCTGCTGCTGGATCTCAGCCAGTACCTGCGGAGCAGCTTTGACTTCCAGAACCGGGGACAGACCGTTCCTATTGAGAAGGAGCTGGGGCTGGTTCAGTCCTATCTCGCCCTCGAGCAGGCGCGGTTTGACGAGCGGCTGAATATCGAGTTCGATGTCCCGGACGATATTATGGGACTGGTTCCGCCGCTCAGCATTCAGCCGATTGTAGAGAATGCCGTCAACCACGGGCTGATGCAGAAGGAGGCTGGAGGGACAGTGCAGCTGTCGATTCAACTGCTGCCCGGCCAGCTTGTGGTTGCCATCAAAGATGATGGTGTCGGGATGTCTCCGCAGCGGATTGCGGAGGTTCTGTCAGAAGAACGGACAGAGGGCGGCATCGGACTGCGGAATATTCAGCGCCGGCTGCTCAAAATGTACGGAACAGGCCTGAGTATTCACAGTGTGCCCGGCCAGGGGACGGCGATATCTTATACAATTCCTAGATAAGCGACACTCGAGAACGATGACATGAGGTGAGTCCTTTCAATGAAAGCGATACTAATCGATGATGAAAAGCCTGCATTGCAGCATCTGGAGCGCCTGCTCCTGAAAGACGGACGTCTGGAGATTACCGGCAAGTATACTTCGGCAAGACGGGGACTGGAGCATCTGGAGCGGGAGAAGGCGGATATCGTCTTCCTGGATATAGGTATGCCTGAGATGAACGGGCTGGAAGCCGGCGAGTATATAGCCAGTCTGGACCGGAGCACGCGGATTGTCTATATCACAGCATACAGTGAGTATGCTATTGAGGCTTTTGAACTGAACGCCGCCGACTATCTGCTGAAGCCGGTAACCTCCCAGCGCCTGAGCAAAACGCTCGAACGCCTAGAGATTCGCATAGAGCAGAATGAAGCGCGTGTGGAGGCGCTCCCGGAGCCTGCAGCTGCCGTCAAACAGCTCTCGATTCTCTGCTTCAAACGTCTGGAGTTCATGGACAGCACGGAGCCTGGGCGCAAGATGCAGTGGAGAACCAGCAAAGCGCAGGAAGTGTTCGCCCTGCTGCTCCATAACCGCGGCCAATGGATTCTTAAGGATACCATTGTGGATTGGGTCTGGCCGGACTTCAAGCCGGAGAAAGCAGTAACCAACCTGCACACAACGGTGTACCATATCCGTAAGCTGCTTAAGGCCTGGGATATGGATGTGCGGGTTGAGTTCTCGCAGGAGCGTTACAGGCTGACCAAGGAGAATGTGCTGCTCGATCTGGAAGAATTCGAGCTGGGATACTGCAATACCTCTGTGGAATCGGAAGAGGAATGGGCGCGCAGAGAAGCGGTGCTGAGTCTGTACCGCGGAGACTATCTGGAAGAACATCATTATGACTGGGCAGAAACGCGGCGCAAGGAATTGCAGATCCGCTTTATCCGCATGTCGCTGCATTCGGCCGAATATGAATTATCCTCCGTACGTCCCCGGCAGGCACTGGACAGGCTGCTGATTCTGCAGGCACTAGACCCGTATTCCGATCAAATCTGCCGGCTGGTGCTGAGAAGTTACGCCGACCTGGGAGATTTCATCGGGTTTAGGAAACACTACGATAAGTATAAAGAACTGCTACAGCGGGATTTAGGCATCCAGCCGGATCATGTCATAGACAACTGGGTCCAGAAGGTGCTATAAATCAGCCGGTGGTATTCATCCTAAGGACATTGCCATTATTATTTGTTAGGCATAGAATTTAGTTGAGCCTGAACAGATAATATAGATAGGGATGGAGTGCTGGGGTACAGATATTCCAGGCTGCGCGAGTTGAAACGAAATAATAGCGGCAGCGTATCAGAAGCATAAGAGTGTTCAGAAGGGATTGGTATGGTGTGGATAATGGAATGAAGGTCATCCTGTTTGAGAAGATGCCGGAAGGAGACCTGCAGATTATTGAGGAGCGCGTCTGGAGCATGAACATGATCACGGCCCTGGAGCATGTGAATTATATAGTCGTAGGCGGCCGTGAGTTCGAGGCTGTAGAGGGCCGGCTGAATGTGGACGAAGGGAAGCTTGAGCTTCTGCTGGTTCCGATGCGTACCGAAGGTTAAGGAACATTATCAGGAAAGGAGGGCCCAAGTTGGCAAAAGACGAAAATGTTAAAGAACCTGCTGTAAGCAGGCTGTTCACCCCTGATGGCAAGCCGATCCGCGTATTGTCGACCTCGCTCGGCATTGCCCTGCTGGCCAATGCGTTATTTATTCCCGGAGGCGCTGGTGCCAGCGGGAGTACCGGCGGTACGGGGGATGAACCGAAGCTGGTATCCTGGTCTACCGAGGAAGTTAAGAATTATTTCGACAAGAATGTTGACTGGAATATTCCATATCCGGATGAGAATCGGGAGGAGACTGTCCAGGAAGGGCAGGGAGCGGTAACATCAGGCGGGACAACGGTAATTAACAACTATGGCGGTTATAACTCGGGATTCGGCTGGGATGATTTGCTCCTGTATCACATGCTGTTCAACAGCGGTTCGTTCTACTCTTCAAGAGGCTGGTACAATGACCGGCCGACTTATTACGGAGGCACACGTACTGCCTATAAGCCACCAACCTACAGCAGCGGCAGCTTCCAGAACAAGCCTGTAGCCGGATCAGTGGTGAAACCGAAGACTTCGACTTCATCGACCGGCTCCATCACCAGAAGGAACACCTCTTCGAAATCAGGCGGAATCGGCGGCACCTCCAGCGGGCTGGGCTCGAACAAATCAAGTTCCTCGACTTCGAAGTCCAGCTCAAGTAAAAGCTCCGGCAAAAGCTCAAGCAAGAGCGGCTTCGGCGGATGATTCCGGCAGAGAGCGTCTTCGAATATCTGGACCAGTCCGCTCTGGAGCGGGCACCCCGGGTACAGCAGCTGCATGAGCTGGGCTTCACCTGGGCTGACCTGGAGGAAGAGGAATATTGGCTGGATGCGATAGCTGTAATGCGCGGAGAGACCTACCGGGAACTGAAGGATGCCTCATCAGGACTGTGGATGGTTCTGGATAAGGCGGTCCGCTACGTCCATCTTAAGCATGACCTGTATGATCTGCTGGGAATTCCCCCGGTGCTGTGGCAGATGCTCGACGACTGCCCAATGCCTGAGCCGGGGCTGATTAGCCGGTATGCCCGGTTTGATTTTGCTGTAGCCGGAGACGGGACGATTAAGCTGCTGGAGCTGAATGCCGATACGCCGACCGGCTATGTGGAGGCCTCTATTGCTACGCCGTGGATCTGCGCAGAGGCAGGTATCGGGAATGCCAATGCCGCAATGAAGCAGCAGCTTGCTGCCGCCTGGGGCGCTGAACGTCCGGATACGGCAGCCTGTGTTGCCTATGGCAGCCATCAGGAGGATACCGGAACGATAGATGCACTGGCAGCACATAGCGGACTGGATATCCGCTGCGTCGATTGCCTGGACCTGTGGATTGATGAAGGTGTAGTGAAGGACGCAGAGGACCGGATCATTGAGCGGATGTTCGCGCTCTATCCGAAGGAGTGGATGGCTGTGGATGAAGGCGGCGACGCCCTGGCCTACGCCATCGAGACCGGGAAGCTCCAGCTGTTCAACGGTCCGCACAGCATCATCCTGCAATCCAAGGGGCTGATTGCTGCGGTATGGGGGATGTATGAGCTGGGCCTGCTGTTCAGCGAAGAGGAACGTCAGGTCATCTCCCGTTACATACTGCCTACGTATAATAAGGCGGTATTCTCCGAAAGCTTTGTGTCCAAGTCTGTCTTCGGCCGGGAAGGCGGGTCCGTGCGGATTTTTGATGACAGCGGTACGCTTGAAATAGAGGATGAAGAAGGCTATGACAGCAGCCAGCTGTTCCCGGTGGTCTATCAAAAAAGAGCCGAAATGGCCCGGATTCAGACCAGTGAAGGAGAGCTTCACCTGCTGACCGGCATGTTCGTGATTAACGGGAAGCCCTGCGGTCTGCTCGGCAGGGCTGGCGGACCGATTACAGGCAATGCCAGTCATTTTATCGCGCTAGGAGTGAGGGGGCTTGAAGATGAACAAGGGTAGAGAGGGACGTGCCGCCGGACGCAGAATTAGGGGCGGGGCGCTGACCGCAATGCTGCTTCTGGCAGTCATGCTGCTAAGCGCATGCTCAGGAAACAGTAACAGTGTGTTTCATACGGATACCGAAACAACGGACAGTGTATCGCGGGTACCGTGGGATTACCGGGTGGTCGAAGGCAAGGTAGGCGATCTGATCGGCAGCGACATGACCGTGCTGCCGGATAATGAGCTGCTGCCTAACGACGGCAATTATGCTACAGGCGATACCATATGGACGCTGCAGTTCATGGACGCTGAGCTCGTGACAGATGCCGATCAGAAGAACGATATCAAGCTGTCTTCCTGGACTACGCTTAAATCATACGGGGACCAGAAGACAGCAACGGAGGATCTGGCTAATCTCAAGGTATCGATCACAACTGATGTAGATCTTGTCGGGGTATACAAAACCCAGTATCAGGATAAAACCAGAAACTTTGCCGTACTTGAGCTGCCTTCCGGCAACCGGATCAAGCAGCCGATTGACGACAAGCGCTATACAGCACTCGAGAAACAAAAGACAGCCTCCGTAGTGCTGGAGGAAGTACATGATTTCGCCGACTATGATTCGGCCTATGCGAAATTCCGGGGGTGGGCTAATTGACGATTGTTATTAATCTGGTGGTTAGTATTCTGACCATTGTTCTGCTTCAGGTGCTGGGTATGGTTGTATTCACCCTGATGACGCCTTTTAAAGACATGGAGGAGCTGAAGAAGGGGAATGTCGCGGTATCACTGGCCTTTGGCGGCAAGTTTCTGGCCACGGCGATCATTCTTGGTGTGGCGGCCTATACGAATACCTCCATCTGGTTCATGATGCTCTGGTTCGCGGTGGGGTATGTGTGCCTGGTTGCCTCTTACTGGATCTTTGAGCTGTTCACTCCCGGGTTCCGGATTTCGGAGCAGCTGCAGAAAGGGAATGTTGCGGTAGGCGTAACACTCTGTATGGTCTTTGTCGGAACAGCGTTTGCGGTCAGCAGCCTGATTATTTAAAAGGACCGGCCTTACAGCAGGGCAGCTGCCGTACCTCGGATGTTGGGGCGGCAGCTGCCCGGCCGGCTTAAGCTAACTACCCGAAAGCAGGGATGAGCATTGCATTTTCTAATCCGAATTTCCGGCAAGCTGCTGCATCTAAAGAAGAAGTCCATAGCTCTGATCATCCTGGCATTCATCATTCTGAGTGCAACCACTGCGTTCCTGCTGGAGCCGGACACTTTTCATAACTGGTTCAACGCCTTTTATTGGGTAATGACCACAATGGCTACTGTAGGCTACGGCGACTATTTCGCCACTACAGCCATTGGTAAGGTATTTACGATATTCATATATATCTTTGGCATCGGACTGCTCAGTTTGGTCATCGGTAAGGTTATCGATGCCATGGGAGAGATGCAGCGCAGGAGAGGAGCCGGAACCTTGAACTTTCACGGGCATAATCATGTCATACTGATTAACTGGAGCCGTAAAACGCAGGCGGCTGTGGATGAAATTCTGTGTTATGACGCCAAGTGCAAGATCGTGATCATTGATGAGAACGGCCGGCATCCATTGGAACAGCTGGAGCAGGTTCACTTCATCAGCGGGGATGCTTCCAGTGATGATATTCTGCTGAAGGCGAACATCGGGAGCGCCAGAGCGGCGATCGTGTTCAGCGATACCCGTATAGACGAGGCCTCGCTGAGCGACGGCAAGACGCTGCTGATCGCCTCCAGTATTGAACGGATCGCCCCGCAAGTACATACCACCGTAGAAATCATGCAGGAGAAGAACATTCAGAACTTCAAGCATGTTCATGTGAACGAGTTCGTGCTCTCCCATGATGCCATCTCCAGACTCGCGGTAAGATCTGCCCTGCAGGAAGGCAATTCTGAAGTGATCACCCAACTGCTCAGCCGCCAGCATGGCGATGATATCTATGAGATTCCGCGCAGCAGTGCCTGGAATACCTATGGTGACGCCTTTCAGGCTCTGCTGCGGCAGGGAGCAACCCTGCTGTCCGACCGCAGTGACCTCGGCATTAACCGTAAGCTGGAGCAGCCGATTCCGGCCGATGCCAGACTCTATATTGTTGCCGATGAGGAGACTTACCGGAGAATTAAAACAGGCTAAAGTATATTGTAAACATAAGCAGGGCTGGTTGGGTCGATTTGATCCAGGCAGCCCTGCTTTTATTTGAATAAATGGAATTATCTATGATTTAGACACATAATGTTTGATAAAATAGTAAACAATGTGACATAAATTACCGTTATATTATTATGGCCAATATAAAGACTTGTCTTTTAAGGATGTGATGAATTGGGGAGTACACTCAGCAAGGCTGCTGCACTGGGAATATCGCTGCTTCTGATCACCTCATGCAGCGGTAATCAGGCCCGGCCCGTACCATCCGCGGCTACTTCTTCTCCGGCAGTTACTCCTGCGGGAACGAACGTGCCGGAGGAGCCGCTGCTTGACACAGCGGGTGAAGTACGGCAATTACTGAAATTCATAGATACGCAGCTCACTGGCCCCTACGGGGTATATACGAATTTGCAGGAAACCGGCGAATCGGCAGAGATGGCTACAGGCCATGAGGTTCTGAGCGAATCGGCTTCTCTTCTGATGAGGGCGGCCGTGCTTAACGGAGATCAGAAGAGATATGACCAGCAGTGGACGCTGGCCCGCGATACCTTCGATATGGAGGGCGGCTTCAGTTACAGGTTCAGTCCTAAGCAACAGAAGCAATACACCGTCAATGCAGCGGTAGACGACCTGCGGCTGATCGGCGCTCTGTATGAAGCAGGAGAGGTATTTAATCAGCCTGAGTATACGGAAGCAGCCGATAAATATGGCCGAAGATTCTATGATAATAATGTAAAAGATGGATACATGTATGATTTTTATGACAATATTTTCAAAACCACCAACGGGTTCGTAACTTTGTGTTATATTGATCTGAGTGTGTTGCGAAAATTGTCGATATCTAGCGAATTAAGCGGTATATTGTTGAATAATATGGGCGGAATTCTGGAAGACGGATATTTGTCCGACTCTTTCCCGTTCTATGAGACAAGATTTGATTACAAGACAGGCCAGTACAGTTCCGAACATATCAACACAGTAGAATCTTTGCTTACCATTCTTCATTTGACCGAGAGCAACCGGCAGAAGCCGGCGAGCATCCGTTATATCAAAGAGCAGGTTACGGCGGGCACACTGTACGGGCAGTATACGCGTGACGGCCAGCGGACGAATGATATCCGTTCTACGGCGATTTATGCGCTCACGGCCATGATCGGCGCTGTGCTGGGCGATCAGTCTCTCTACACATCCAGTATTGAACGGATGAATGAATTCAGAGCCGTGAATGCTGCAAGTCCGCTGTATGGCGGGTTCGGTGATGAGGCTGCCGGCCAGGCGTATTCTTTTGACAACCTGATGGCGCTCCTCGCTTATTCCTATTCCAACCCACAACAATAGTAACGAAGGTGAATCCGTATGATAGACAACCCAGTGAAAACATCAACCCGGCCCGGCATAACCCTTGCCAGCCTTCGGATTACCCCAGCGTTTGCCGCGGCTTTTGGCGTATTGCTCGTAACAGTCATCGCGCTCTTTACCGCTCCCTATGTGGGAATGGCAGATAACGGTGACTTTTTCCGGATTATATATAGCAATGGACTGTACTTCAACCTCCCGGATTATGACAGCCAGTATTTCGGGTATTTCGTCAAGCAGTTTGGAATCTACCAGTACTACAACGAGAACAGCTCGATGCTGGTCTCCTCCCAGTCCCTGTTTATCAAGCTGGCGCTGTTCGTCAATAAGCTGGTATTCAGCAAGGAAGTGTTCGATATCCGGTTTCAGGCCGCGATCTATACGCTCCTGTATGTAGCTGCTGTCTACTTGCTCATTGAAGCCGTTACGTTCAAGATGTCCCGGAAGCGGGGGATGATTGTTGCGGTTCTGGCAGTTTTTATCTTCGGGGACACGGGGTATACCGCCTACTTCAATTCGTTCTTCGGCGAAAGCCTGGTAATGGTCACGATGATTCTGGTGTTCGCCTCATGGCTGCTGCTGTACCGAAAACGATACAACGATTACGCCATGCTGGCGGTACTTCTGGTCAGCACGCTGATCCTAACGACCTCCAAGCAGCAAAATGCTCCTGTGGGCATGGTGATTTCCCTGCTCTCTATCTCACTTGTCTGGATCCGCCGGGATAAATTGTTCCGCTGGGTCACGCTCCTGTCCGCCGCCCTGATGATGTTCGCCGGTGTTGCCACCTATCTTAATATCTCCAAAGAGTTCGTGAATATTAACCAGTATCATGCCATGACCCGCGGAGTGCTAATGGAATCAGAGAATCCGGAGACCGCGCTTCAATCCTTCGGGATTAATGAACAGTACGCAATTCTCAAAGAGAATACCTATTATGATCAATACGGGACCGTGGATGTGAAATCGGATCTGCTGGAAAAGGATTTCTACAGCCAATACGGTTTCATCTCGATTCTGAAATATTATGTTACGCATCCGGACCAGCTGGGCTCGATTCTCGATACGGCTGCCGAAAGCGCCTATACGATCAAGCCCGCGGCGATGGGAAATTATGAGAAATCTGCTGGCAAGGAGTTCCGGGCGCAGAGTCATTTCTTCAATGTATACAGTACGCTGAAGGAGAAGCTGGCTCCCCGCACCTTTGCCTTCATCCTCCTCTGGATGGCTGTGATTACAGGTGTCTATATGCCTTCCTTCGTGAGCGCGGTCCGGGTGCGGGACTACCGGGGAATGCAGCGGCTGTTCGTGATTCTGGCTACAATGCTTGTCGGATTGTCCGGCATTGTAGTCTCCATTATCGGAGCCGGCGATGCCGATATTGCGAAGCATGAATTCCTGTTTACCTTAGCCTTTGACCTGATCACTTTCCAGGTCATATCGAGCGTCATTGGCCGCGGAATCTCCTCCCGGAAATCCATGCCGGCTGCACCGCCTTCCGTGCCGGCCCCAGAATATGCTGCCCTGAATAATGGGGTGAGCCTTTGAAACGCGGAGGGATCATCGTTCTACTGCTGCTCCTGGCTGGGAATCTCCTGCTGCCCGCCCCGGCTGCTTCCGCCCCGGCTGCTTCCGCCGCCGCGTCACCTGCCGCTGCGCAGCATATTCTGCTGCTCTATGACAGCCTGGCGAGGGGCACGGGGAAGGAAGGGAATGTGGCAGAGCTGCAGCGGCTGCTTGCCGCTTACAGTACACAGGTTACGCTTAAGAATATATCCGATTATGAGCAAGGCAGCCTGTCTGCCTACTCCGGAATGATCACCGTCATTAACAGTGCGGAGCTGAAGATTACGAATAGGGCTTACTTGCAGGACGCAGCAGGCTATAAAGGGTCGGTGATGTATGTCGGATACCAGCCGCCGGACCGGGTGCAGCAGGCCATGCAGCTGAAGACAGACGTGTGGCATGGAGCCAGCGCAAGCCTCTCCATCGGCGGATTCACCGGCATTCCGCTGGAAGTGGAAGAAATGCCTTATATCACTGCTTCACAGGGCGGCCGTACGTACGGCGGGTGGTCTTTTGAAGATGGCGGGGTGCAAATGCCCTACGCGGTAAGCCGCGGCGAATTTACTTATATGCCCTATCTGAAGCCTGGCGATTTAAGCAGCATGGCCGCGGCATATGTATTGAAGGATTGGCTGAAATCCTCCGCCCGGCCCCGTACGTATCTGGTGCTCAAGGAGATCTATCCCTTCTCCGATCTCGAGCTGCTTGAGCAAACGGCAGACAAGCTGTATCAGAGCGGAATTCCATTCATCGCCAGTGTCCGGCCGGTGTTTGGCAATACGGATTTTCCGGCGATGAAGCGGTATCTGGAAGCCCTGAGAACGGTGCAGTCCCGTAATGGGAGCATTGTTGTCAATGCTCCGGCGGTCAGACCGCCGATCAGCCTTAGTGACCGGTCGCTGCATGTCAAGATGAACAGCTTCATCAATGTGCTGGCGGAGGGCGGTGTAGCTCCGCTGGGTATGGCTGCAGAAGGCTACTGGACGTATGACAAGGAGTATTCTACGGCGGGTATGGGCTTCTTCGACTCGGCGGTACTCTATGCGGATGAAGAAGCCAGATATATGGAACAGACGGATACCTCGGTCACCTTCCCGTCCACCCTGTACAGCCTCCCACTGGAATTCCTGCAAGGGATCAGCAGGACCGGCAAGGCGATGCCGGAGCTTCCGCTGAATGCGGCAGTTACTGTCGACTTGCCTGAGGATGAGGCTGCACTGGACAGTCTGATGCAGAATCTGGAGGAAGAGTGGTATACGTTCGCCGACTATAAACGGGAGGCCCATAACGTTGTTACAGATATCAACACCATCGAATCAGCGGATGGGGTAATTTACATCAACGGCAACAATCTGAACGTCGACTATACCCCGCAGACAGTCGCAGCCGATTACCAGTACCAGGAGGAGCAGGCTACGAGCTTCAACAGGCTGTTCAGCGTGCAGAACCAGTTTTTTATTATTGTGATCCTGATTGCACTGCTCTTGTTCGGAGGGCTGCTTACGATCGGCTACAGGCTGTACCGGAGGAAATATTTGAAATAAGGAATCCGGAAAAATCAAACAACATTAGGAGAATAATATGACGGTCTCAGACGTGCTGATGGTCATTGCGGTGATCTGCATCTGGTCACTGCTGCTGGTGAATGTAGCGCTGATTATAGCGGGCTACCTGTACTATATTGAAACTGAGAATAAGGCAGTGCCGGAGATCAGGGGTGAGTATCCGATGGTGACGATTATGGTCCCTGCGCATAACGAGGGCGTGGTCATCAGCAAAACGGTGGAATCCCTGCTGGCGCTCGATTACCCGCATGACCGGTATGAGATCATCGTCATCAACGATAATTCCTCGGATAACAGCGCGGAGCTGCTTAGCGATATCCAGCAGAGGAATCCGCAGCGCAATCTGATCATCATTAATACGGATGCTATTAGCGGCGGCAAAGGAAAATCCAATGCGCTGAACATTGGCTTCACCCGCAGCAAGGGGGAGCTCATTGCCATCTATGATGCTGACAATACACCGGAACGCACCGCTTTGCGCTATCTTGTGGCTGAGATCATGAATGACTCCACCCTGGGAGCAGTCATCGGCAAGTTCAGAACCCGCAACCGCGATGCAAGCCTGCTGACCCGGTTTATTAATATTGAGACGCTGTCGTTTCAATGGATGGCACAAGCCGGCCGCTGGAAGCTGTTTAAGCTCTGTACGATTCCGGGAACGAATTTCATTATGCGCAGGTCTATTGTAGAGAGTATCGGCGGCTGGGATGTCAAGGCAATTGCCGAGGACACGGAGATTAGCTTCCGCATTTATATGATGGGGTACCGGATCAAGTTCCAGCCGAAATCGGTCACCTGGGAGCAGGAGCCGCAGACGGTGAAGGTCTGGTTCAAGCAGCGGACACGCTGGGCGAAGGGGAATATCTATGTCATTGTGAAGAATCTTCCGCTCCTCTTCGACCGGAAGGCGGCGAAGATCCGCTTCGATATCCTGTATTATGTCTCGATCTATTTCCTGCTCCTGATCTCGCTGGTCACCTCTGATGTTCTGCTTGTCCTTCATGCGATGGGGTACGTCCATACGACCATTGCCGGGCTCAGCAGCTTCCTGTGGCTGCTCGCCATTGTTCTATTCGTGGTCGGAATCTTCGTTACGCTGACAACGGAGAAAGGCGAGATGAGCCTGTCGAACCTGTGGATCATTCTGCTGATGTATGTTTCGTACTGCCAGCTGTGGATGGTGGTTGCCGCTTACGGACTGTATAACTATCTCAAAGACGTCATTTTCAAACGGGAAGCCAAATGGTACAAAACCGAGCGTTACTGAAGCGCCGGAGGAGAAGAAATAAGCGATACAGGAGATACGGAACATGATGAAAAAACAGATAATGATAGGGCTGATTTGCCTCTCCCTTTTCCTGGTTCAAATTCCTGCGGCACTGGCAGCAGCAGTGCTTCCCGGTGACGCCACGATGACTTACGAGACTTCATTTACGGGCAGTGAGATCTCTCTGACGGGCACAAGTTCCCAGCAGCAGTATTTCACAGTCATGGATTACTGGAACGTCGAGGCGGTGAACATCAGGCTGCATTTTCAGGTGTCACAGATTAATGCGGACCAGCAGTCAAGTGTGACACTGTCGCTTAACGGCATTCCGTTCTACTCCTTCAGACCGTCTACTGAGAATAACGGGGAGCAGAGCCTGAGCGTTCCAGCGCCCAAGGGCTTCCTTAAGGAAGGCAGCAACACACTAAGTATTCAGGGGAATCTGAAGACCGATACGGGGGATTATCAGCTCTGCAGTATAGACAATACGCAGGACAACTGGCTGCATCTGTTCAATACCTCCAATATATCCGTGAAGTACGTGCCTAAGGCGATAACGGGCGGGATTGCCGATTTCAGTGCCAGATTCTCAGGGATGGATACGGTGAAAAGAGGACAAAGCCTGCTGGCCGTGCCGGAGAATGCCACAGGGTCTGAACTGGAGAGCGCTACCTACGCCCTGACGGGCTTCGCCAAAGGCAATACGCTGAACGATAAGACGATTCCGCTGCTGCCCTACCGTGAGGAAGCCCTGAAGGACAAGCGTGCAGTAGTGCTGGTAGCGATGTATGATCATCTGCCGGGCCCGCTGAAGAAGCTGGTGAGCACTACAGCTGATCTTAGCACCCATGCCGTGATCCAGCTGGTGAACATGGATTCCTCACCGGTGCTGGTGGTTACCTCCAGGGATGAGAGCCTGCTGATCAAGGCCGGACGCTTCATGGCCAGCGGGGAGCTGCTGAGCCAGAGCAGCGAAGACCTGAAACTAGTGGATGATGCTACCGCTGTAGCAGACCCGGCGCCGCCCATCAGCTCGAATGTTACATTCACAGAGACTGGGGATAAGCTGACCGGACCGAATCATCAGGAGCAGACTTATTTCGTTTCGCTGCCGTCCAACCGCTCGATTGCGGATGACGGCAAAATCAGCCTCGATTTCCGCTATGCGGGGAATCTGGATTTTGAGCGCTCACTGGTGACGGTGAGCATCAATAATACGCCGGTCGGCAGCAAGAAGCTGACGAAGGAACTGGCTGACGGTGATGTGCTGACTCTGGATGTGCCGCAGAGCCTGAACATCTCCGGCAACTTCTCGGTCACGGTGGCTTTTGATCTGGAGATGGCGAATGCCATCTGTACACCGAATACGGAGCAGATGCCCTGGGCATATATCAGCAAGGAATCGATGATGCGCCTGAACACGAAGGACCGCACAGAGCTGCTGCTGAGCAACTATCCGTACCCGTTCCTGCGGGACGGCATCTTCAACCGTGTAGCGGTCGTTCTGCCGCAGGAGATGGACGACTATGCCTATAAGAGTCTGGGCAATATCTTCAACATGCTTGGCCAATACGCCGGAGGCAACACCGGCGATGTCCATTATTACAGCGATGATGTGGCTGCGGATAATCTGAAGGACAACAACATCATTGCCATCGGCACTTATAAGAACAACAAGGTGATCCGCGACAACAACGACAAGCTCTTCTTCAAATACAACAAAGACGGCTCGACCCTGCTGTCCAATGAGAAAATAGCGATCGAGGAGGAGTACGGGGCCGGCATCGGTACGCTGCAGCTGCTGGACTCACCCTACGAGAGCGGACGGGGCCTGCTTGCGGTTACAGCGGTCAGCTCCGAGAGCTACTACCTGGTCTCGAAGCTGATTGCCAGCGAGAAAGACCGCTGGAAGGTCTACGGGGACGGTGTGGCTGCAGATAAAGACGGCCAGGTTCATGCGTACCGCTTCAAAACCCTCTCAGGCGCGGCGAAAGAATCAACAGTGGCGCAGATTATTGAGCGTTCAGATGTGCTGGGCTTTGTGGTTGCGGCTGTTCTTATGATCACGCTGGTCATTGTATCGCTGCTGCTCCTGCTCCGCAAACATATGAAGAAACGTGGTGATAAGCGTGAGACGTAACCGCAGCAGCCTAATCTCTGATCTCGGGTTTCTGGCCTTCCTGGTCCTGATGTTTGCCTGCACCGTATTCATTGCCGGCTCTCCGGATCACTATATCCAGAACATCATTATTCTGAATGTGGCCTTCCTGCTGGCGCTGGTCACGTATTTCACCACGGTAACTGCGGGACTGACGCTGAATCTGGCGTTTATCTTCGGCTACGGCTTCTTCGTGGTCTATCAAACGGTGTCCGAAGGGGCATCGATTGGCGTAAATACGTACTTCTGGCTAATTATGACTCCACTGATTACAGTCGTCCTCTGGGTCTTCACGTCCAGCAGCCGTGAGCTGCAGGCCGAGAATGAGCGCCTGCAGAAGCGGACGGCCAATCTTGCCGCCGTGGATGAGAATACGGATCTGCGTAACAGTATTTCTTTTCAGAAGGATGCCAGCCTGTTCACCGGGATATCGACACGGTATCACATTCCGCTGACGCTGCTTGTCGTCAAGGTGAAATACTGGAATGAGATCCGCCGTCTGATTCCGGAAGAGCAGCTGTCCGAAGCGATCTATGATGTCTCCCAGCTCAGCCAGTCCAGTATCCGCACCAATGACGCGCTGTATCTGCTGGACAAGGAGGACGCCACCTGGGGGCTCCTGCTCTTCACAGACCGTGAAGGGGCCAAGATTGTCATTGAGCGGATTAAGCTCCGGCTGCAGGAATTGAATGATACCGAGTTCTCCGGCAAGTATAAAGTGAACCTGGGGCTGAAGATTGGGGCAGTGGAGTATGAGGCGGACAAGATTGAGAATCCACTGGATTTCATTGTCCAGGCTAAAAAGCAGCTGGAGTACGATGTATAATGCAGAGTAAGGTTACATGTTTGAGACCATTCTGACAGGAGGACATCATTATGGATTTGGGTCTTGAGGGAAAGTCGGTACTGGTGGCTGCCGCCAGCAAAGGGCTGGGGCTGGCTACCGCGCTAGAATACGCGCGTGAGGGAGCGAAGGTAACGATCGCGAGCCGGAGCCTCGCGCAGCTGGAAGCGGCGCGGCTGGCAATACTTGAAGCAACGGGGCAAGAGGTAGCGGTGGCAGAGATGGATGTGACCCGCCCGGAGGATATTGAACGGGCGGTCCAGACGGCCGCCGGATTCGGAGGCGGCCTCGATGTGCTTGTCACGAACGCCGGCGGGCCTCCGGGCGGCAGCTTCGGGGATATGGCCGACGCGGACTGGAGCGGCGGCTTCGAGCTTACGCTGATGAGCACGGTCCGCCTGATCCGTGAAGCGCTGCCGCATATGCGCAGCGCTGGCGGAGGGCGGATTGTCAGCATCAGCTCGGTCTCGATCAAGCAGCCGATCCAGGGGCTGATTCTCTCGAATGTGTTCCGCGCAGGGGTGAACGCGCTGAACAAGAGCCTGGCCACGGAGCTTGCGCCCGAAGGCATTCTGATCAACAGTCTGGCGCCCGGACGCATCGGTACAGACCGGATTCTACAGCTCGACGGCAAACGGGCGGAAGCGGTGGGGACTTCGCTTGAGCAGGTCCAGGCGGAGGCGCTGAAAGGGATTCCGCTCGGCAGAACAGGAACTCCGGAGGAGTTCGGTAAAGCGGCAGTATTTCTCGGTTCTTTTGCCAATACTTATATTACCGGCCAATCCCTGCTTATCGACGGCGGAATGGTGAAATCGCTCTAACGTATATCCCGGAGCCGGAGGGAAACAGCCTGGTTGCAGATGGTGGATAACCGATGGACAAACTGCCTTTTTTCCAGTTCAAAAGGTTGACTCACGGCCCGCTTTCACGTATGATAGTATGGCGTGTAAAAATCGGAAGATTTACGCATCTCCCTTCGTCTAACCGGAATTCTTAAATAGACCAAGAGATGGCTTCATAATACCATAGAAGTTGTATTAGTACGGAAAGGAGGTTATTACAATGAAAGAAGGCATACACCCTAAGTTCAACCAGGTTATCTTCTTCGATGCAAGCGTAGGCTACAAATTCCTGAGCTCGTCCACCAAGTCTTCCGGTGAAACGATGGAATGGGAAGACGGCAACACTTATCCAGTGATCCGTGTAGACTCCAGCTCCGCATCCCACCCGTTCTACACAGGTAAACAAAGAGATACCGAAACTGGCGGCCGTGTTGACAAGTTCAAACAACGGTTGGCACAGAAGAAATAATGGTATTCCTACTATAGAGGATATTCCCGCATCCATGCAGATGGTGAAGGAGTATCCTCTTTGTTTATGTACGCTTGTTTAAGCGGCCTGCATTGCGGGTATTAATGCTTAGGTGGGAAGTGGAAGGTATCAATTAGACGTTTGGAAGGGCATGCCTGCGTGTTTTCCGAAAGGTAGTTGATTAACCCATGTACTACTTGAAAAGACGGAGAAGATCGAGATTACGCCGATTCTACTCCGGTTTAGCACCCTAGCAACTGGAATCCTGCATAACTATAAATTCGCTTCTCACCTTTTGAAGACTCTACGGGCTGCCCGTAGGGTCTTCGTGTATGTTCAGGCATCTCCATGAAACGGCGGACGGACGGTTATACTTTGGGTACAGGTAGTATTTTTGGAAGAATGATTCATTTGTACGAAGGAGTAGGATATAATAAGGCAAAGTTATCTCAAAAATAGGAGAAATATGACATGCCGTGGATGCAGGGTTATCCGTTTTATTTAGTAATGGGCAGCGTTCTAAGTCTCTACATGGGCATCGGTTCTTTCAAGCACCGCCACACACCGGGAAGATGCTATTTATGGATATTGATGCTGCTGGTCAGTCTGATATTCGCGGCTACGGCCGGAGAGATTCTGTCGGATTCCTTTCAAGCCAAGCTAGGGTGGAAGAACATGCAGCAGGGCCCGCTTTTTTTGAGTACGATCTTTACCTATGCCGTTATTAAAGAGTATGTATCCCGTTCCTCTGAGGGTTTGGCCAAGAGGCTTATTTTCTTTTGTATTCCGGTCGTGCTCGATGTTGTGCTGATCTTCACCGATTCCTATCATCATCTGATGCGCAGCGAGGTGGGGCTCGCAACCGTGGCAGGTGTTACCGGAATTACTGTGAAGCCTACGGTGTTAAGTATGATCCTTATTGCGTATGACCAGCTGTTCGGGTTGTATGCTGTCTATTTACTGGCGATCTCCCTCCTGAATGCTCCGGCATATTATTTCCGCCGTAATCTGATGCTGCTGCTCGGGCTGGTGATTCCGGTACTGACGGTCTTTCTGCTTCCGCTGCTCAAAATTACGATTACCGGGTTCACTGCATTTACCTATCTTCCGCCCATCATCGTGGCGTACCTCTCCTTGTTCCGTGATCCGCGGCTATCCTTATATCCGCTTGCCAAGAATAAAATCTTCGAGAATATGAAAGACGGCATTGTGCTGACGGACCGCTATGACCATATTATTGATGTCAATGAAGCCGCGGATGCGATGCTCTCCGGGCTGCTGGAGGAGAAGGCGGAGACCTGGAGGGGCCGAAGCATACATCTGCTACTGAAGCAGTACGGGCAGATTTCGGACCATTATACCAAACGGTTGGAAGGTCAGTTCGAGATCGAGCCTTCCGGTAAGGACGGCGCCTGTTTCGGCGTCGCACTGATTGCCACAGAGCGGGCCCGCGCAGAAACCACAGGTATGCTGATGGTCTTCAGTGATCTCAGTGAGAAGAAGAGGTACGAACGCGAGCTGCTGCATCAGGCTACCGTTGATGATCTGACCGGCCTGTACAACCGTAGGCATTTCATGCGGCTGGTGCAGAATTATTCCGCGCAGCACGGGGCGGGAATGGCGCTGCTGCTGTTCGATATCGATGATTTCAAGTTAATTAATGATACATATGGACATCTGGCCGGAGATCTGGCGCTGGTAGATTTGTCCCGGAAGATTATGAAGGTGTACCAACATAACGGAATTTCCGGCCGGGTGGGGGGCGAGGAGTTCGCGGTCTGCTTCTTTGCCGGCAGCGAGGCTGAGGCCTTGAGAGAAGCGGAGAGTTTCCGCGCTGCCCTGGGCGAGCACATCGTCCTGCTTGACGGGGGGCACAGCATCCAGCTGACTGTCAGCATTGGCATAGCCTTCACCGAGCGCAGCGATGTGACCTTCGAGGACTTATACCGCGAGGCGGACGAAGCGCTGTATCAGTCCAAAGCCAGGGGCAAGAACAGAGTCACGCTCGGCCGCCAGCCCGCTGTGCGGCAGGCGGCCAAGGGTTAGCCGGTTACCCGGACATCATACAGCAAAGCCCCTGGTTTCTGCCGATGCAGAGGCCGGGGGCTTTCTATTGAACTATAGGCATAATATTCTTTAAGGCTGAACGGCCTGCACAACGATTTTGAGCGCGGTTCCGATTGGCGGCAGACTCCGGGTCATTACAGGGGAGTAGAAGCCCATAACCGTAATGCCTTGCACCAGAGCAGATGGTTCTACAGCTTCTCCGCTCCCGTTCACCAGCAGGGTATCCTCCGTCAGGCGAAGCACGATCTCGCTTTGCGACAGGTCGCTGAGGGCGCTGCCCTTGATGCGGAGGCTGAGTGAGCCGTCTTCGGCCCTGATGATCTCTTCAAGTGTGCCTTCCGTACCCAGCATATCGGCCTGAGCCTTGGTATCCTGGACAGTTATCCGGTAAGCGGGCGTCTGCGGCGGCAGGCTGCGGGTGGAGAACACTGCGTGCTCGGCCTCTATCGTCATACCGATCTGGAGATCGGCTAAGGACAGCTTGGTGCCGTCGGTCTTCTCATATAACGTATCTCCGCTGACATTCAGTACGAGCCCTGCGGTTCCGGTACCCTTAATCTGAATGGAGGAATTGCCGCCGGAATTCCGGATGGCGGTGATGACGCCGGTCTCAAGGACATGCTCTACGGCTGAAGTAATCACGATATTGTTCCCCTCCACACTAACGGTCTGATGCAGTACCTCACTTACAAAGGATGCGGGGACATACATTTTGTCTGCTTTAGTCAGCGGAGCGGTTCCGAGTGAGGTGTACATTTTATTAATCACATAGCGGTCTTCACCGTTCTTCACAGTTGTGTATATATTTCCTTTATTTAAGTCGGCAGCTTTGGTTGCCATGTTCCAGGTAATCTTGAAGCCCAGTGACTCAGCGACGGTACGTAGCGGAATCAGCGGCTCCTTGGTGCCCGAAGGCTGAAAGCCGGTCTCGGTGATGGCTGTGCCGTTAATGGCAATGGCATATGCGCTTAATGAGGCGCCGGCTTTGTTCTGGGCTGCTTTGGTCTGGTTCGAGCCGGTTGCTGCAGGGGCAGCGGAGACCACTCCGGTAGTGAGGGCCAGCGACAGCGTCAGGAGCGCTGCACTTGTTTTGAGAGAAGTTTTCATGGGACAGCTCCTTTGGGTATGTCAGTAGGTAAGTATGTGTTATTTCTCTAACGCTGGTTGGACGCATTATGTTGCACTGGATTACCTGGGCAGATATAGTAAAATGAAAATATTAACAATTGCTGATAGCAGGCACTGGGGGGCGCTATGGAGGATTTCAGAGATCGGCTGAGGGCTGTACAGCAGCAGCAGGACGGGCTTTTGAAAGAATACCAGGCTTTGATTGAGGAATATGAGAGCAGCGATCTGGTTCATGAGAACGAAGCGCTGAAGAAGGAGAATGAAGAGAACAAGCTGATCCTCAGGGAACTGAAAATTCAGGCTTCTATATTGCGGCAGGATAACTCCGAGCTGCGGACGGCACTGAGTGAGCAGATTCTGGAAGAGAAGCTGGGCATTCTGCGGGTATCGCGGCAGAAGCTGCAGACCTACTTTGGCTCGCAGAATAATGCCTACCTCGACAGGCTGACTTCCTTCGAGTTGGAGACCAGGCAGCGTATTGATGTCACGTTCAGACGTGCCAAAGCTGAGCTGGGGCAAGACCAGACGCAGATAGCCGCCATGCTGGGGGAAGTGCAAGGGAAGCTGAATGAGAGTATTCTGCTGCGCAGAAAGCGGCAGCGTGAGGTGGAGCAGTCACTGACAGGGGCGCTTGACAGCCGTATGGATGTCTTTGCCGCTGAGGGGGTCAGTGAGGAGACGCTGCTGCGCCGCCGCAAGCAGAACCGGATTGAAATGAAGATCGGGCTGAACTGGATCAACCGCCTGGGGATTCTGCTGCTGATTCTGGCAGTGGGGGCCGGATTCAGATACAGTTATTCCACCTGGTTCAATGATTATATGAAGGGCAGCGCCTTCTTTCTGCTAGGTGCAATCATGCTGGGCAGCGGCGAGTGGCTGTTCCGCAAAGGTAGAGGAGTCTTTGCCCTGGGTCTGATCGGGGGCGGGGTATCCGTACTCTACGGCTCGATCTTTTACAGCTATTTTTTATTGGAGATTATCGGTTTATGGGCCGGGATCGGTCTATCCGTACTGGTCACTCTATCCGCTGTGCTGTTATCGCTGCGCTATGAGTCGCGCACGATCTGTTCCATGGGGCTTGTCGGCGGTTATCTGCCGCTGTTCTCTTATATAGGGGCGTTCGGGCTGGAAGGCAGCGCAGTGTATGCGGCTATGGGGTATCTGTTCGTGCTGAACCTGCTCATTCTGCTGGTCTCCCTGCGCAAGCGCTGGGTTATTGTCAATTACATCAGCTTCCTGTTTAATATACCCTCCATGCTGCTGCTGATTAATCTGTCGGACAGCAATGCAGCGGGCATGCTCTGCGCTATACTGACCTTTGTCATGTATCTGGGCATCACACTCTGGTACCCGTTCAAATACAAGTCGAAGCTTGCGTGGCTGGATTTCTGCCTGCTGGGCTGCAATACGGCCATCAGCTGCGTAACCTTGTATATTCTTTTCCTGGATGCAGGTCTGGGCGAGTTCAAGGGCGCGCTTGCCTTGTTCTTCTGTCTGATGTACCTGGGGCTTGGCGTTCTGCTGGAGAAGCGGATGCCGCAGGAACGGGAGAGCAGACTGCTCTTCTACGCCACCTCTCTGACCTTTGCCGTACTGATGATCCCGTTCCAGTTAGGAACGGCCTGGTGGTCCATCGGCTGGCTGATTGAGGGAGTGGTTCTGACGGTCTACGGCCAGCTGTACCGCTTCAAGGCGGTGGAACGCTCGGGCTGGGGGATTCTCCTGCTCTGCCTGGGGACGTTCTTCGGCATTGACGGGCTGCTGCGGATATCCGAGCTAAGCCCAGTGGTCATCTACAGCAATCCGTATTTCGAGCTGAAATATACCTTTATTACTGCGGGGATGGTTACGGTAGCCTTGTTCTATGCGGTCCGCCATTCCCGGGAGGAGCTTCTGCTCCGCAGCTCACCTGCCGAGGTGCAGGGTGTAGTCTGGTTCAAATATGCGGCGATCCTGAATTTCTATGTATATCTGGTGTATGAAGCCTTGCGTCTGTACGACCGGGCAGTTCCGGAAAATATGGCGCACAGTACATTCTACAAGCTGCTGCTGGCAGCCATGCTCACGGCCGGCCTTGCCTATGGGCTGCCGAAGGTTAAGGTGCTCTATGATGCGGTGGTCGGCTACATGGTTATGCTGATGTACGGGATCACTTATGCTATCTGCATCGGCATTACGCTGGGGATGCCCAGCCTGCAAGGTGGATTGTCCGGAAGCTCCGGGGCAGATCTTCTGGTGCTGGGTCTGCTTATCCTCTTCAATCTGTTCGTGTGGTTCAGCGGCGGAAGACTGCTGCGGACAACGCTCCTGCGCGATTACAAGAATATGGAGCTGGTCCCGGTGGCTATGGGCATCTATCTGCTGGTGATGATTACTGCTTTCCTTGGTGTGCAGATCCGGCTGCATGATGGCGGACTGGCGTTCAGTCTGGTCTACCTGCTGCTCTCGGTGCTGTTCATTATGTACGGGTTTCGCAGGCGGTATTTGTACATCCGCCGTTTCGGGCTGGGCCTGTCACTGCTGGCAACCGGCAAGCTGCTGCTCTATGATCTGACCCTGCTGAACACCGGCAGCAAGATCATCGCTTATTTCAGCTTCGGACTCTGCCTGCTGGGGATTTCGTATCTATATCAGCGGGTATCGGCCAGAATGGAGGAAGCCTATGCGCTCGCAGAGAAAGACCAGCCGGAGAGCTAGGGCGGCAGTGCTGCTCGCGGTGCTGGGAGGCTTGCTGCTGTTCACCTCCGCTTATCCGGCGGAGGGCACGGCAGCGGCAACTGGCTTGGCGGAGAAGGCTGACAGCGGGCAGTGGAAGTTCTCGCGGGCCATCGGAATTCCTGAGCCGGCCCCTTATTATGAGGTATATCTGGATGAAGGCGTGTATGGATCGGCAGCGGAGGATTTGCGCGATCTGCGTATTACCAGCAGCACCGGCGAGCCGGTTCCTTATTATCTGGAGAGCGGAGAGGGAACGGTGGAGGAGCGCAGCACTGCCTATTCATCGATTTTGATCCGCCGGGCGGATCAAGGAGCGGACACCCTGCTGGATTACCGGATTACACCGCTTGCCGAGCATGTGGATATTCAGGGAAACAAGCTGGTGTTTGAGCTTCCGGATGAGTCTTTCCTGAAACATGTGGAGGTGTGGGGAGGTTATGACGGGAATGCCTGGGAGCCGCTGGCCAAAGGGGATTTGTACGCTACGAACGGGTTAAGTGCGGACAGCATTGAGCTGGAAGGCAGCTACAAGTTCAGCTTTTACCGGCTTGTAGTAAAGAGTAATCCGGAGGGATTGGATTTCCCCGGCCTGACCCTGGTGGACAGCAGCCGGGAGGTGAAGATGGCCGGATTCATGCGGCAGAAGACGCCGCAGTATGAGATCAGCCGGGTGGAGAACCGCACAGAGATCGTCATCAACAACAAGGACCGACTGAAGATTGCCAGGCTGACACTCGGCAGCACCGGGAATTTCTCGCGGCGGTATGAGCTGTATGACAGTGACGGTAAAAGGCTGCCGGTGGCGGGCAGCGGGGAGCTGTACCGGCTCGATTTCAAGGATACCCGGATTTCACGGACGGACATCCAGCCGCTTCACGCATCCTCCTCGGCTGCCCTGCGGATTATAATCTATAATCTGGATGATACCCCGATATCAATTAACGGCCTGAAAATAGAATATCTGGTGGACCGCCTTGTCTTTGCGGGAGGAGAGCAGGAGTCGGGACCGTATTCGCTGATCTACGGCAATGCCCTGGCACTTGCTCCGCAGTATGATATTATTAATTTCAAAGACCAGATTGCCGGGGACAAGCGGGTCACAGCTACGCTTGGTGCAGAGAATATGATACCTGAGGTACTGTCAGAGTCACCGGCACAAGGCGGATGGTTCCAGAGTGAATGGGGATTCAACCTTATTATTATCGTGGTCTCCCTACTGCTTATTCTCATCGTGGCCCGTAAGCTGGGCCGGACCAAATAGGAAGGGATGCCGTGTGTCTATGTACCAGACTTATATTTTTGACCTTTATGGAACCTTAATCGATATTGAGACAGATGAAGAGCATCCCGGGGTATGGGAGCGGCTGGCGCTTCATTTCAGCTATCACGGGCTGCGCACGCAAGGTGCGGATCTGCAGTCCCGTTTCCTTGCGGAGCGTGACCGTCAGCTTCAAGCCGCTGCACAGAAATGCCAGTTTCCCGATTTCGTCATGGAAGAGGTCTTCCGTGCCGTAGCCCGCGACTTAGGGGGGAACCCCGGGCAGGCCTGGCTGCATGAGACTGTCCGCTGGCTGCGGACCTTATCCATGAACCATATCGCGCTCTATGACGGAGTCCCGGAGATTCTCCGGACCTTGCGGTCGCGCGGCAAGAAGGTCTATCTGCTCTCGAATGGCCAGAAGACCTTCATTGAGGCAGAATTAACCATGCTGAACATTCTGCATTTATTCCATGGGATAGCCATTTCCTCTGAAGCCGGCGTAAGCAAGCCGGACCCGCTATTTTACCGGTATTTAGCAGATAACTATGGGGCCGAGCTAAGTTCGGCAATTATGATCGGCAACGATCCGCGTACGGATATTGCCGGAGCGGACATGATCGGCATTGATTCGTGTTATATTCATACAGCTTCCTCTCCGGATAACGTTCCGGTGAAGAGCACGGTGCAGATCTGGGATGGGGATCTGCGCAAAATTCCGGGCTGGAACCTGTAGAAATGAACTGGCAGAAAGAAGGCTTACCGCATGACTCTGATTATTATTGATATTACAGCTTCACTGGTGGTACTTGTTGCAGCGGCGTATCTGCTTATGACCCTCTATCCAGCGTTTGGACGGAGGGCAGGGAAGCAGGAAAAGGCGCTGAACAGCCGCTCGCTTAATTATAGCAAGGGCAAATTTGCCTATCCGCAGACGGCTGAACTCATCGGCGAGAGGGCTGGTGGTGGCGGACTGTCCATTCTAAAGGATTTCATTAAAGGCAATCCCCGGTCCAGACCGGCCGAGCCCTTGCAGCCGTTACCGCTGCAGCCTGCATCTATCGGGCAAGGCCCGGGCACCCGCGTTACCTGGTTCGGCCACTCTGCGGTATTGCTGGAGATGGATGGGGTTACACTGTTCCTGGACCCTATGCTGGGGAATGCGCCGTCCCCGTTTCCGTTCATCGGCGGCCGCCGTTACAGCAAGCAGCTGCCGCTGGAGATTTCCCAGCTTCCACAGATTGATGCGGTTGTGCTATCCCATGATCATTATGATCATCTGGACTACGGCACCATCCGCAAGCTTAAGGATAAGGTAGGCCTGTTCATTGTGCCGCTCGGAGTCGGCGCCCATTTGCGCCGCTGGGGAGTAAGCGGAGAGAAGATTCGCGAGCATGACTGGGGAGATGAGCTTACGTATGCAGGCCTGACCTTTACCAGCGCGCCGGCCCGGCATTTCTCCGGCCGGAGTCTGCTGGACCGCAACACCACACTGTGGTGTTCATGGATAATCCAAGGAGCGGATACGAAGCTCTTCTTCAGCGGGGACAGCGGCTACGGGCCGCATTTTGCCGAGATTGGACGCAAGTATGGTCCATTCGATCTTACGCTGATGGAATGCGGCCAATACGATCCGCGCTGGGCCGATATCCACATGCTGCCGGAACAGACGGTTGAAGCACATATAGATGTGCAGGGAGGTCTGCTTATTCCGGTTCATTGGGGGGCCTTCACCCTGTCGATGCATGACTGGACCGATCCGGTGGAGCGCATCGCAGCTGCGGCTGCAGCTAAAGGGGTACGGCTGGCTACACCAAGAATTGGGGAGACTGTAGTGGCTGGAGCTGCGGAGTATCCTGCTCTTCCCTGGTGGAGATGAGGCTGCGCGGCCTGAGGGGACTTGTGGTACAATCATTGTGCATAAATGCCAAGGAGCTGACTAACGAATATGAGTAATGAAGTGAATGAGCAGGAACTGGTGGAAGTGTTGTCTGCACAGACGAAGGTGGATCCGGCCGTGATCCGGCTGGTGCTGAAGCATGAGCAGGCCTTTATCAACAAAGCCAAGGCCAATGCCAAGGGCGAGATTGATATTGATAATGATGATCTGGTCGATTATGTTACTGCGCAGCGCGATGTTAAGCTGGACGAGCTGACCGTAGAGACTATCCTCGATGCGGAGATGGACTATCTGATGGACAAGGGACTAGCCGGATATATCGACTAAACCCTGTAGCTGCCGGGTGCGCGGTGCGGTTATTCATAGAGCACTGCGCGCCGGGTACGATATATTTCCACTTATTTTTAAGTAATTTTAAGTAATCCTTTGCTTTTAGAGAATTAGTGTGCTACAATGAAGTCAATCATAAATTTAACCCTTAATTCACATATTGTAAAAGGTTATCATTTGTGCGTATGAATCCTTTTCCAATGTGTGAATTTTTATTTGTTCGTACAATACGTAGGAATAAAAGGACATGTGTTAAATAAAACTTGGAGGTAATATCATGCAAACAGGTACAGTAAAATGGTTCAACGCAGACAAAGGTTTCGGTTTTATCGAGGTTGAAGGCGGAAGCGACGTATTCGTACACTTCTCCGCAATCACTGGCGACGGCTTCAAATCTTTGGACGAAGGCCAACGCGTTGAGTTCAACGTAACTCAAGGCGCTCGTGGACCACAAGCCGAAAACGTTGTAAAACTGTAGTATTAAAAATAGACTGCCCTTAACACAAGTTGAGGGCAGCTTTTTTTTTGAACAGGCCAGAACAAGCTACCATCCTGCCATAACAGTCCAGTTGGGCTGGAAATATGTCTTTATTCGAAGGATATGCTTCCGAAGCGAGCTTTGTACGAACCGAATCAGGAAGTATATGCTAACAAAGCTATTAGGAGGGGTACTTATGTATTTTCGTAAAAAAGCGCTGGAGGATCTTCCGCAAGAAGACACAGCCATTTGGTCCTGCACCAAGGAAGATTGCTCCGGGTGGATGCGTGATAACTTCGCCTTCCAATATGTCCCTACCTGCTGGCAATGCAACTCGCCGATGACCAGAAGCATGAAGATACTGCCTATGCTTGTGAATACGAATTTTGACATGAAGGCGATCAAGAAGGGCATTACCATCCGGTAATCTGCCAGTTCCTGAACGCTCTGTATAGAATCAGACTATAGCAGCAACACCATAGCAGTCAGTTCCCTGTGGGGAACGGGCTATTTTTTTTGTCTTGGCAGCGGATGGGTGTCCGGGGTTGACAATAGCGGGGAATCAAGGGATATTAGAGATGAGGATGAAGGATACATAATTGGAAAATGGTCTCAACGGCAAGGAGGTCGTGGTGTGGCTATGAACAAATATCTTAGGCTTCTTCTTCTGGTTATGATTATCTTGAATACAGTAAATATTAAATATCGCAATCCAGTTTTGCTTGTTGCCGTACCTGCTATAGCAATTATAATCTTTATTCTGGACATTTACCTGGAGCCCACCCGCCGGAAGGTGCTGATGTACAGCATCTGCGCCGCCCTGCTGGCTTTACTGTGGATAGCCCTGGACCGGGAGTGGATCACTCCGATAATGTTCATCTAGTCCCTTCTGCTGCAGCCCTTAAACAGCTCTGGAACAAGGAGCATTGCTTAAGGGCTCTTTGCTGCCCTGTGCCGGACAACTATTTTCTCTTGACAAACTACAGGAGTTTTGGAGAATAGAGTTGGAAACGCTGCCAAGGAAAGAAGGAATTCCGATGCTCCAGAGATTCAAAGAACTCAACACGCTGCGCAATCAAATATTCATCGGCTTTGTGCTGGTTATGCTAATCATTCTTCTGGTTTCAGGGGCGTTTGTATATGACCGGGTATCTATTCTGCTCAAAAATAATGCCGAGCGGCATATCCAGCAGACGGCGGTTCAGGCGAACGGACGGCTGAATGCGCTGATTGGCCAGATTGACAGCCTGATGGAGCAGGTGGCCAATCATCCTACGGTGCAGCAGCTGCTGCTGGAGGAGCTGAACGGCAATGAAGTGTCATTCAATCAACGGCAGTCTCTGCAGCAGATTATCTCCAGCTATCAGGCGTATATGCCGAGCGTAGGATCTCTAGAGCTGTATACCGCCGATTACCGGTTGCTCTTCCCGATTAAGGACGGCAGTCTGGGGACGAGAATCAACGAGCCCTATATCAGCGAAGCTAATATTCAGAAAGGGCGGCTGGTCTGGATCGGCGTCGATCCACATGACAGCCAGAGCCTGCTGGCCATCCGTCAGGTCAGCCTCATGGACCGCTGGTTCTCGCGGGGAGGGTATCTGATGGCACGTATCCAGCGCAGCTACTTCCAGCTGGACGATCCGATCTCCGGCAGTGACGGAGGCGAGTCTGTGCTGCTGGTGAATGATGAAGGCCGGCTCCTGGGCAGCAGTGGAACACCGGAGGCGGACCTGTTGCCGCTGCTGGAAAGTGTGGACCAGACGGTCAGCTTTCACGGCAAGGAGTATGTTCAGGTTAAGCTGCGCTCGGACAAGACCAACTGGACACTGCTTGTGCTGACTCCTGTCAGCTATGTCACCAAGGGGTTATCTGTGCTGCGGACGGTTCTGCTGCTGTCAGGGGGGCTGGGAGCCCTGCTTTTCCTGATTATGTCGTTTCTATTGTCAACGATGATCACAAGGCCGATTATTCATCTGATCCGGGCCATGCGCAAATCGCGCTTAGGCGTGCTGACGCCCAACCCGCAGAAGGTATCTACGATGGAGCTGCGGGAACTGAATTATACTTATAACGGCATGGTTGCCAATATGAATGATTTGATCCGGGTTGTCTATGAGAAGGAAGTATTACAGAGCCGGACTGAGCTCAAAGCGTTGCAGGCGCAGATCAACCCTCATTTTCTGTTCAACACCTTGGAAGCCTTTAACTGGTCGCTTGAGGAAAAGGGGGAGGAGGAATTGGCCGGATTGGTCGTAGTCATGTCCAGGCTGTTCCGCTATATTATTGGCCGTCCCAATAATAAAGAGGAGTGGGTTGCACTTAGTGAAGAGGTTGAACAGATCAGGCGTTATCTGAAGATCATGGAGATGCGGATGGGCGAGCGCCTGTCCTGGGATATTGTACTGGACCCAAGCGAGGCTGCTGTTCCGGTACCCAAGCTGCTGATTCAGCCGATTGTGGAGAATGCCATTCTTCATGGAGTGGAGAGCCGTGTCGGCAGCGGCAGTGTGGAGGTTATGATCACGCCATCACCCCGCGACGGCTGGACCTCGGTGAAGGTATCCGACAATGGGCCCGGCATGGATGAGGATACTCTGCGGGCGCTGCGCAATACACTGGAGGGCGGCCCGTCGATCTCCGCCAAAGGCAACGGGGTCGGCCTGGTGAATGTGCAGCGGCGGCTAAAGCTGTATTACGGGGAAGAGGGCATCAAGTCGGAGGGTCTGATGATTGAGAGCAAGGTATCCGAAGGGACCGTTATTACTTTTGAAATTCCAAGCAATGGAGGATATACCTATGAGCCTGAGCAATAGGACGATTCTGATCGTGGATGATGAACCGAGAACACGGCAGGGAATCAAGCAGACGCTGGAAGTATGGGCGGCAGGCCGGTATGCCGTGGAGACCTGCGACAACGGGGTTGAAGCGCGCGAGCGGCTGCGGCAGGAGCGGGTCCATCTCCTGATTACAGATGTGCGCATGCCCGAAGTAAGCGGACTGGATCTGATCCGTTCCCTGCAGGAATCAGCCTGGAAGCCCGTTATTATTGTCATATCCGGCTATGCCGAATTTGATTATGTGCAGCAGGCTATGCGGCTGGGGGCGGTCAACTACCTGCTTAAGCCGCTGGACAAGTCCGAGCTGCTGTCCGTGGTTGAGGATGCGCTGAAGCGGGAGGAAGAGCAGCAGCGCCACGTGAAGCTGGAGAAGCTGGTGGATCATAAGCTGATGGAGATTGACCCGGATCAGGCACGAATGGGGCAGCCGGTCAAAGATGCGATCGCCTATGTGGAGCAGCACCTGCATGAACAGCTGACAATGGCAGAGGTAGCGGGACTCATCCATCTGAATGCCAGCTACTTCAGCGTATTGTTCAAGGAGCAGGCCGGAGTATCCTTCAGCGAATATTTGGCACGTCTGCGAATTCAACGGGCTAAGGAATTACTGCTGCAGACCACACTCTCTATAGGGGAGATCGGGGAGCGTGTAGGCTATCGGACGGATAAGTACTTCATTAAGGTGTTTAAGTCGCTGGAACAGTTAAGCCCAAGCCGCTATAGGCATAAGATGAAGGGCGGATCGCAGGAAATCCATTAAATGTGGAATTTTAGCCAATAAGTGTAGTCTTATATCCCTCCGGGTACGATGCTAGAATTTGATTGGTAGCGATTACATCTGGCCGCGTAATGTGATATGGGAGGCTATAGCAATGTTGAGGAATAACATAATCAAGGGCCTGTTCCTGACACTTACATTGGCCCTTGTTCTAACAGGCTGCAGCTTTACACAGGATAATAATAGTGCGGAGGCAGCCACCAATGCTTCGGGCCCAAAAATAACGATTCATATGATGCACTTATGGCCGGCCGGCCTTTCCGCCCAGCAGAATAAGCTGGTTAGCCAGATCATCGGAGAATACGAGAAAGAGAATCCTAATATTATTATCCAGCAGGGCGTGCTGGAGAATGAACAGTACAAGAATAAGCTGAAGGTGCTCTCTGCCTCGAATGACCTGCCGGATGTAGGAATCACCTGGGCTGCGGGCTTCATGGAGCCTTATGTGAAGGGCGGATTATTCGCTCCGCTGGATGACATCCTGAATGGTACGCGGTTAAAGGGTAAATTCGTAACAGGCACTACCGAAGCCTATGTGGTCGATAATAAGACCTACGCACTGCCGATTGAGCTGAACATTTCACCGGTATACTATAATAAGGATATTTTTGCAAAATATAATCTCCAGGTGCCTGTTACTTACGAAGAGTTCAAGCAGACGGTAAGAACGTTATCCCATCATGGCGTGGCTCCGGTTGCCCTTGGCAACAAGGACCGCTGGACCGGCTCGCTATGGTATATGTACCTTGCTGACCGTATCGCCGGCAGTGATACACTGAAGCGTGCTACGAAGGGGACAAGCTACTTCGATGATCCCGGCCTGGTCCGGGCTGCGGCTGAAGTGCAGACGCTGGTGGATATGAACACCTTCAACAGCGGTTTCAACGGGCTATCCAATGATGAGGGCAAATCGGAATTCTTGAATGAGAAGGCGGCAATGTATCTGACGGGTACCTGGGAGCTTCCCAACTTCACGACGAATCCGGAGATCCCGCAAGACTTCAAAGATAAAGTAGGATTCTTCAAATTTCCGACTGTGGAAGGCGGAAAGGGTAATATCAACAGCTGGGTCGGAGGACCGGGTGTCGGACTGTTCGTAGCCGAAGCTTCCAAGGTTAAGGAAGCAGCGAAAGCATTTGTCGAATATTTCGTATACAAATGGGGGGAGGCCTCTGTAACCAGTGCGGGTGTAATTCCGGCGACCAAAGTGGATACCACGAATGAAGAGCTGCCGCAGCTGTATGTCGAACTGCTGAATGAATTAAACCATGCGAGCAGTATCACCTTGTTTGCTGATATCCAGATGAAGCCGAACGCCGCCCAGGTCCATCTGGATATGATTCAGGCGCTGTTCGGCAAAGCGATTACACCTGAGCAGTTCGCGGCCAAGCATAAAGAAGCTGTAGCCAAAGGAACCTGATAAGCGTACAACCGTATCACAAAGGGATGCCGATTAGCCGGATTACACGGCCGCGGCATCCCTTATTTGCGGAATCGGATGATTAGGGCAGTCAGACGTGTTGTCATAGTCTTCCTCATCCTTCCTGCCAAATCAATAGGATTATGTATTCAAAAGGCGGTCCGCCTGAGTCGCAGAGATCAGGGTGAACCGCCTGTTTGTTGTCGCAGGTTAATGCGCCGGCGCAGCGCTCAGCGGTTCTGCAGGTTCATGCTGGATCAGGCCGTGCTTCTCCCAGGCTCTGCTCTTCCAGCGGAAGTACATAATGACCGCCCGCACCCATTCATCGAATGCAGTGGTCAGCCAGACTCCGGCCAGACCGAGATCAAGCGTGAATACCAGGAAATAGCCCAGCGGCAGGCTCATGCAGACCATGGAGATCAGGCCCATGTAGACCGGAAACTTGGCATCGCCGGAAGCGCGCAGCGAGTTGATGATGACCAGGTTGCAGGTGCGTCCCGTCTCAAGGAAGAAGCTGAGCAGGATGACCTGGGCGCCCATAGTTATAATCGTTTGATTATCCGTGAACAGGCCCATTAGCGGTACGCGGAACAGAATGACAACCGCATCCATAATTACGGTGACCAGCAGCGCCCATTTCACACTGGAGAACACCCGCGAGTAAGCTTCCTTAGGCCGCCTTGCGCCCACGAGATGGCCGACAATGATCGAGGTGCCCATGGATACGGCTACGCTGAAGAGGAAGATATAGCTGGAGATGTTCAGCGCGTATTGGCGGGTAGCCATGGCTTCTGCACCCAGATAAGTGATATATAAAGTGAAGATCAGCTGGCAGCACTGATAGATCACCGATTCAAATGCGGACGGAATGCCGATTTTGAGAATCTGCCGCACATATTTTTTGGAGAGATGAATGTAATAGGTCCATTTGACCCGCACCTCCATGATCCGGTAGAGCAGCAGGAAGTAGAGGATCAGACAGATAAAGCGGCTGGTGAGCGTTGAAATTGCAGCCCCCTCTACACCGAGCGCAGGCAGTCCGAAATGTCCGAAAATCAGCAGATAATTGCCCCCGACATGGATCACATTCATCAGCATGGAGACGATCATCGTATGTTTCGTGAAACCGTGTGTACGGATAGTGGCAGCCAGGGCATTGAGCAGTGCCTGGAGGAAGATTCCGCCCCCGACAATATGCATATACGATTTGGCGTAGACGAGAATATCGCCCGTCACGTTCAGCGCGCTCAGCAGACTGCCTCCGAACAGCAGCAGAATTGTACTCAGAATAATTCCGACTGCAAGATTGAGTGTTATGGCATTGCCCGTTACCTTGGCTGCTTCTTTGGGCTGCTTGGAACCGAGATACTGCGACACGACAATGGCCGCGCCGTTCCCGATAACACTGAGCACGAGAATGGCTATGGCAATAATCTGATTGGCCGCCCCAACACCGGAGACGGCATCATCCGATACGGAGCTGATCATGAATGTATCTACACTCCCCATGAGCATAAACAGGAACAGCTCGAGGAAAATCGGCCAGGTCAGCTTAATTAAATTGAACTCTTTGGGTTTGTTTGCTTCCATAATAAACCTTACACCTTCTTAATGTTGAAATAAGATTGCTGCCGGAGAATTTGTAAATCTAATGTATGGTAGCACAGCTTATGTGAAAATGCAGTGAATTTAAGAAAATTCTAAATAAAATCAACCTTCGTTTTTCAAAAAGAGGCATCAGTGAGCCCGGCCCCCGCCCAATAGTATCCTTCAGGTAACTACATCACAATAAAGTGCCTACTTCCCTTATCGGCAGTATATACCTAAACTTAGTACATTACTTACTAAAATATATTAACGATGAGGAGATTCTAAACCTATGAAATTACAGCTAGCACTCGATCTGGTGGATATTGCTGGAGCCAAGGCCATTGTTGCGGAAGTGGCCGAATTTATAGATATTGTGGAAATTGGAACACCGGTTGTTATTAATGAAGGTTTGCATGCGGTAAAAGCGATCAAGGATGCTTTTCCGGCCCTGACCGTCCTGGCTGATCTCAAAATCATGGATGCCGGCGGCTATGAAGTGATGAAGGCTGTAGAAGCAGGGGCAGGAATCGTTACCGTGCTTGGCGTGTCCGATGATTCAACGATCCGCGGCGCGGTGGAAGAAGCGAAGAAGACCGGCGCAGAAATCCTGGTTGATCTGATCAACGTGAAGGATCTGAAGACCAGAGCCGCTGAAGTGGACGCGCTTGGCGTTGATTATGTCTGTGTGCACTCCGGATATGATCATCAGGCAGAAGGCAAGAATTCCTTCGAGGATCTGAGAGCAATTAAGAGTGTGGTTATAAAAGCGAAAACAGCGATTGCCGGCGGGATTAAGCTGGGCACGCTGCCTGAAGTGATTGCTGCGAATCCAGATCTCGTGATTGTGGGCGGCGGAATTACCGGCGAAGCGGATCAGAGAGCGGCTGCGGCGGAAATGAAGCGCCTTGTAAGCCAGGCCTAAGCAGCTATGGATACGCTGGATTACGCACAGGAAATTGTGAAGGAGCTGCATGGCTCGGTCTCCGGGCTGAACGCCGGAGAAGGCGAAGCCATGGCGGAGCTGTTGCTGCGCTCCGGGCAGATCTTTGTAGCCGGTGCCGGCCGCTCCGGCCTGATGGGCCGGGCGTTCGCGATGCGGCTGATGCAAGCCGGACAGGCAGCGTTTGTCGTCGGGGAGACGGTCACCCCGGGGATCAGCTCCGGCGATGTGCTTGTGCTTGGCTCCGGCTCCGGCGAGACCAAGGGGCTGGTATCTATGGCGGAGAAAGCCAAGGCTATCGGCGCAGCTGTAGTGCTCGTGACCATCACCCCGGATTCATCACTCGGGCGTCTCGCTGATTATATCGTCAAGCTGCCGGGCTCGCCCAAGGATCAGACAGGCGGGAGCTATGTTACGATCCAGCCGATGGCTTCCTTGTTTGAGCAGACGCTGCTGGTATTCTACGATGCCGTCATCCTACGGATGATGGAACATACGGGGCAGACCACCGGTAAGATGTTCGGTAACCATGCGAATCTGGAATAACGTAACGTAAAGCCAGCCTGTCCGGAACCTCCGGGCAGGCTGGCTGCATTCTAAGGGTGCCGGGGGTGGCGCTGCCGATGCTGATACTGCTGCCGGAATGGCAGCAGCACTGTCTAGTATGGCAGGGGCAAGGCCCTTATGCAGCATACAGACCGCGGGCCCTAGGCCAGCGGTCTATTACGTATTTATGGGGTCAGCCCCAGGGCGTCTTCCGGCGGTGTGCAGCCCCCGGGTGTATTGTAGTATGATATTAAAGAACGAAAGGAGGGACTTATATTGGCGACTGAGATTAAAGACCGTATCAATCTGAAGGAAATCAACTGCGAGAAGGAGCTTACGCTTGCTGTCATCGGCGGCAAATGGAAGCTTATCATATTGTGGCACCTGGGTCTGGAAGGAACCAAGCGTTTCAGTGAATTGAAGAAGCTGATTCCGCATATTACCCAGAAAATGCTGACCAATCAGCTGCGTGAGCTGGAGGAAGATCAGCTGGTATTCAGGCGGGTGTATGCTGAGGTCCCGCCGAGAGTAGAATACTCTATGACGGAGTATGGGCATACGCTGATGCCTGTGCTGCGCATGATGTATGACTGGGGCAAGAATTACGGGGAGAACGTCATTTGGAAAGATGACCCTGACCGCGACAGATCGATGAAATGAAATTCATATAGATTTAGACAAATGGAGGAGATGGATAATCATGCTGAAGACAGAATATAGCCTGCTGCTGGAGACGTTCAAGTTTGCAAACAGCATTGAATTGAAGAACCGTGTGGTGATGGCACCGATGACCAATTTCTCCTCGAATGAGGATGGAACCGTCTCAGGGCCGGAGCTTGATTATTACATCCGCCGATCCAAAGGGGCAGGAATGGTTATTACCGCCTGTGTATATGTATCACGCGGCGGGAAGGGCTTCCCGGGTGAATTCGGTGCTGACCATGACGGGCTGATTCCGAGCCTGCGCGGGCTGGCCGAGGCCATTAAGGGTGAAGGGGCGAAGGCGGTTCTGCAGATCTTCCATGGCGGGCGCCAATGCCCTCCGGCACAGCTGCCTGACGGGCAGACGGTCAGCGCAAGTGATGTGCCGTCCGAGCTTCCGGGCGGCGTGCAAGGACCGGTTCCGCGCGCACTGACGGATGAAGAAATTACCGGAATTATCGCTGATTTCGGAGAAGCTACACGCCGGGCGATCGAGGCCGGATTCGATGGTGTGGAAATTCACGGTGCCAACGGCTATCTGCTGCAGCAGTTCTTCTCCCCGCATTCGAATCGGCGCGAAGACCGCTGGGGCGGCGATCTGCAGAAGCGCCTGGCCTTCCCGCTGGCTGTTCTGCGCAGTGTCAAAGATGCGGTGAAGCGGCATGCACAGGGTGAGTTCCTTGTAGGGTACCGTTTCTCGCCTGAAGAGCCGGAAACACCGGGAATTACGATGGCTGATACCTTTGCGCTAATCGATGCACTGACAGGGGAAGGGCTTGATTATCTGCATGCTTCCCTGATGGAGCTGTGGTCGCTGCCGCGCCGGGGTACCGAGGACAGCCGTCCGCGGATCGAGCAAATTGTAGACCGCGTGGGAGGCAAGGCTCCTGTAATTGGAGTAGGCTCGCTCTATACCGCTGCTGATGCCCTGAAGGGTCTGGACAGCGGAATCAGCCTGGTCGCTCTGGGCCGTCCGCTCCTGATTGAACCGGACTGGGTTCAAAAGGTGGCCGAAGGGCGTGCAGCTGAGATTAAGACTGAGCTGGACCCTTCCGCCCAAGCTGAGCTTGTAATCCCGGACCCGCTCTGGAATGCACTGATTCATACGCCGGGCTGGCTGCCGGTGAAGCAGTAAATAGAAGGAGGGCGTCTGTCCTGCGTCTGTAACCAAATCATGACCTCTGGGTGCCTATATTTAAGGCTTCCAGAGGTTTTTTGCCATATTGGCATAAACGTGGAAATACATATATGATACAATTGTATTAATTAACGTAGCATCCTACAATGAGGAGTTTGCAGATATGAATGTACAGGGGAGAAACGATAGTTCCGGCGATGCGGATGAGATGAGGCGTGATGGAGAAATGGATTCTTTTCAGCGGACGCTTGAGGTCATCGGCGGTAAATGGAAAGGAGTTCTGCTCTACCAGCTAATCAGCGGTACAAAGCGGTTCAATGAACTGCGCAGACTATGTCCGGGAATTACCCAGCGGATGCTGGCCATGCAGCTGCGGGAGCTGGAGCGTGACGGTCTGGTTCACCGTGAGGTGTACCCGCAGGTGCCCCAGAAGGTAGAGTATTCTCTGACCGAGTGGGCCCGGGGCCTGGAATCCGGCCTGCTTAGTATCAAACACTGGGGCGAAGGATACAGGGAGGTGCTGGCCCAGAGTGGACCTGAGCTGCAGCCTGCCGGCGGCCGGGCCGGAGAAGACTCCATGGAAGCAGCTCTGCGCAGCACAAATACCCCCGGATAAGCGAGGTGCGCTTTACCCGGGGGTATTTGTGCTATGCGGGAGGCGTTAAGCTTTTTGCTCAGCCAGACGGGCAATCTCTACGATAACCTGAACAGCCTTCAGCATCACGTCTACTGAGGCGTATTCAAATTTGCCGTGGAAATTCTCGCCGCCGGTGAAGATATTCGGTGTCGGCAGGCCCATGTAGGACAGCTGTGAGCCGTCCGTTCCCCCGCGGATCGGGCGGATCACCGGCGTAATTCCCAGACCCTCCATCGCTTCGCGGGCGATATCAACGATGTGGCGCACCGGTTCGATTTTTTCACGCATATTATAATACTGGTCATTCATCTCCAGCACTACATTCTCTGCTCCGTAAGTCGACTTGAATTCATCCACAATGGCGGCGATATGGGCTTTGCGGTTCTCAAAATGCTCGCGGTCAAAGTCACGGATGATATAATGCAGCTTGCTGTGCTCGGCGTTGCCCTGCATGGAGATCAGGTGGTAAAAGCCTTCATATCCATCCGTGAATTCAGGCGCTTCACCGGCAGGAAGCCGGAGATGGAAGGCCATGGCGATTTTGGAAGAGTGGATCATCTTGCCCTTGGCCGTACCGGGATGCACGTTGACCCCATGGAAGCTGATTTTGGCGGCAGCGGCATTGAAGCTCTCATACTCCAGCTCTCCGAGCGGGCCGCCATCAACGGTATAGGCATAGGAAGCGCCGAATGCTGCAACGTCGAACTTATGGGGGCCGCGTCCAATTTCTTCATCCGGGGTAAAGGCGACTCTGATCTTGCCGTGTTTGATCTCCGGATGCGCGAGCAGATACACCATCGCCGTAACGATCTCTGCAATACCAGCCTTGTTATCTGCCCCCAGCAGGGTAGTGCCGTCGGTGGTAATCAGGGTATGCCCCCTGTAGCCGCTCAGCTCAGGGAAGCTCTGTGTGGTAAGGACGACGTTCAGCGCCTCATTCAGCACAATATCGTTCCCGTCATAGTTCTCAATAATCTGCGGCTTCACATTCGTGCCGGTGAAATCAGTTGCCGTATCCAAATGGGCCAGGAAGCCGATTACCGGAACATCCTTGTCCGTGTTGGCACGCAGTGAGGCCATAACATACCCATGCTCGTCCACTGTGACTTCCGTCAGCCCGATCTCCTGCAGCTCCTGTACCAGCTTATGGGCAAGCACCATTTGGCCGGGGGTGGAAGGGCAGGTCTCACTGTCCTCATTCGATTGGGTATCCATTTCAGCATAAGAAATAAAACGCTTGATCAGCTCTTGTTTCAATTCAGGTCATCTCCTCTTCATCTTCGTATGTCTATATTATCACGATCCGCCAGGGGTCTCATCCCCGTGCGGACTTCCGAAGAGAGAAATGTCTGCTTACGGCTGCCTTACCAGCGGCTGGCTTGCGATCAGCTTAGCCGAGAGCAGATAGCGGTCAGGAGCTGAACCGACGTAGGAGAAGGGATAGCAGGTGATCAGGGTAAGGACAGGTTCTTCGCTTGGCTTAATCGCTCCCCGGGCTTCTGCGTCTACAATCCTGCTCCCTGTGATTTCATAGGTGAACTTCCCGGCCGCCGTTTCGAGTTCAATGATATCGGACACATCCAGATCCCCAAGGCTCCGGAACACTGTGTCGCGATGTCCTGCCAGTACGCTGTTGCCGGGGGAGCCTATGGCTGCGCTTCCTTCGTCATGTCCTGCCCCTTTTTTTAGGGCTGTCCGTCCCGTCCCCTCCAGAATAGCCACCCGTTTGTCCAGCCTGGGAAAATAGATCTCTCCAATCACCTCCCCCTCCGTATATGCGGGATTGGCGCCTCCTTGTTCTACAGGGTTGCTGATCATACCGTCAGGCAGCGGGGTTTCTTCCTCTGTTGCCACCGGGAGCTGGGCTTCCTCCCTCTTTTTCTCCCAGGTTTGCAGGGCTTCGCGGGCTTCTGCGGGAGCTTTGAAGATCTGGACGGCCGAATACAGCATGACGCATAAAGAGAGTATGAAGATCAGCTTCACGGCTAAGGATATACCGGAACGCTTCTTCATACTCTCTCCTCCAGCCTTCTGTGAAATATTATTTCTTCGATCCCAGCTTGCGGATGACGATCAGACTGAGAATAGCTACAGCCATGCTGGCCAGAATCAGATTGTACCAGGGCTCTGCGGTATCCGGCAGCTTGCCGTCCTCATCCGGTCCGGCGAGCGGAAGCTCGTCATCGGTAAGGGTTACCCCATCCTCCGGTGAAGGCGCTGGTGTACTACCGGCGGTGACAGCTCCGGCGTCTGGCGTAGCAGACGGGCTGCTCCCTCCATTGTTATCCCCGCCGCCCAGCGGTACCGGTGCTTCACTTACAGTCACTTCATCAACTGCCGGTGTTGCCGCAGCGGTTGGTGAAGGGGGTGGCGTTAGGGCAGGTGCCGTGCTGCTGGATGGTGGATCCGTCGGTGCTGGCGTTGCAGTTGGCGTTGCAGTTGGGGTTGCTGTTGGCGTACTGCCGGGTCCGATTGTGGATTCCGGCGTTGGCGTAGCATTCGGTGCTGCCGTAGGCCCGGCAGTCGGTTCTCCCGTAGGCCCAGCTGTAGGGTCTGGTGTCGCGGTCGGTACCGGCGTTGCCGTAGGCTCAGCTGTCGGTGCAGGCTCTGCCGTAGCGGTGAATTCAAAGGCTACGCTCACCGTCTTCCCCTGAAATTCATTGCCGGCTTCAGGCGGGAATAACACGTCCATCTGGATGGCCTCTTGTGCAGCGCCCTCAAGCGAGCCGATAGTCACCCGGCCTTCTGCCTCGCTCATTATCCCTGTATAGATGATTACTCCCTCTTTTTGCAGGGTCATTTGCAGGATTTTGTACAATTCTGCGTCCCCGGAGAGGAATTTGAAGTCTACAGAATAATCAAACGGGTCATTTCCGTCGTTGATGACCGTATAGTCTGAAGCCATGGTATCTCCCGGCTGCATGTTGTTCATGGTCGCAGTGCTGGTCGTATGCGAATTCACGGTCAGCTTAATCGTGTCCTCAGCGCTGGCCCCTCCGGCATGCCATACGACACCAGCCAGCACGACTAGAATATAAGCGCCTAATAAGGACGCGCGATAGCTCTTCTTCACTTTCCCGCCCCTCTCTTCTGGGAAGTCATCTTTACTCTATTTCTAGGTCACTCGCCCGCCTACAACCCGTATTTCCTGGCCTATAACCGCCTAATTCTGCAGTTTCCAGCCACGATCCGCCGCAATTCATGCTTATTACGCATATTATGTCGTATAAAGTGGTTTTTGAAAGAACCACTACGAAACTGGGCGATAGTACTCGATAGAACGAACCTGAAGAATGCAATTACGCATTTGTTCGTTATAACGAATAACTACAGTATAATCAAATTTAAAGATAAATAAAAACAGTGAAATAGGCTTGAATAAGGTATAAATGAAGGTTTTATGTACATAATAATTTGTTTACTACAGTTTACTGCTGTTAACTCATTATTTCTCCGTATATTAATGATTAAGTAGTATTTTATAGAGAACGGTTCGTTGTTAATCTGTTAATGAAGAGTCTAGTGGTATTTCTTGCATACAAATAAGCCCATTTAAGCTACATGTGCGGATCTCTCCGTGTGTAGCTAAATGGGCCGGGTATTGAAAGACGGTTTCGGTTTATTGCTCCTGCAGCAGCTCGGATACCAGCTTATAAGAGTGCAGGCGTGCGGAGTGATCATAAATCTGTGATGCAATAATCCACTCGTCGGCAGCAGTCTCCTCGAGAATCTCCAGCAGCCGTTCTTTGATTAGCAAAGGATCACCTGCAATAGAATATTGCTGTTTGCTTAGCAGCATTGCTTTCTCCTGCGGCGTCCAGATTCCATCCAGGCTGTCCACCGGAGGCTGGAGCTTGCCGGTACGGCCGCGGATGATATTCAGGAATTGCTGCTGCTGTGAGGTAGCCAGTCTACGCGCTTCCTCCACCGTATCTGCGGCGGTTATTCCCAGTCCGATCATGACATGGGGCTTATCGAGCACTGCGGACGGCTTGAAGCTGCTGCGGTACAAATGCAGTGCCGGCAGCAGGTAATCCGGTGCAAAGTGACTGGCAAAAGCAAACGGCAGACCAAGCTGGCCCGCAAGCTGGGCACTGAAGCCGCTGGAGCCAAGCAGCCAGATCGGAATATTCAGTCCTTCACCGGGAACGGCGCGTACACCGAGCGGGCGGCCGCCTGCCCCGTTAGCGTCGAAATAAGCCCGGAGCTCGCTGAGCTGCTCGGGGAATTCGCTGCCGTCGCTGCCAAGACCTCGCCGCAGCGCTCTGGCAGCGGCCTGGTCGGAGCCGGGGGCCCGGCCGAGGCCAAGATCGATGCGTCCGGGATATAAGGACTCCAGCGTGCCGAACTGCTCGGCGATAACAAGCGGTGCATGGTTGGAGAGCATGATGCCCCCTGAGCCGACGCGAATACGCTTGGTTCCTCCAGCTACATGTCCAATCACAAGGGACGTGGCGGAGCTGGCAATGCCGGGCATATTATGATGCTCCGCCAGCCAGTAACGGTGGTATCCCCATTCTTCGGCATGACGTGCTAAATCAAGTGTGTTATGAAATGAATCCGCCGCTGTTCCACCCTCGCGAATAGGGGCTAAATCCAGCACGGAGAACGGAATGTCGTGCAATTGCTTCACCATAATCCCTCCCATAATGGATGCTTCAGCATCAGTAAGCAGTATTTGCAGCTATAGATTGATCTACCCGCCAATTATAACATGAAATAATATTATTTACACACTTTAAGTAAGCAGTGTGGAGGGAGAGGGGATATTACGGATGAAGGGGTATTACGGATGGAGGGATATTGCAGATGAAGAATCTATATCGCTTGATCCGGTATTCTTCCGGATCAGTCCCTGATTAGCACCCTATCAGCACCGGGCTCATTGCTTGATCTGCCGGCTGGCTGCGACGGCCCCTTATCCTAAGCATGTCTAGACTGAACTCAAGATTTCACGATAAAACTCCAACATAAACTCCAACATAAATTCCAACATAAAACTCCAACATAAACTCCAACATAAAACCAATCCTGACTAAGCCTTTATTCTATGATTATTTGAACTTCTAGGCGGCTACTGTTGACGCAGGAGTTTCCCGATTTAATCCGCTTTCTGTGGCAGAGATCCAGCAACTTATTGTAAATCCTGCACTAAATACAACATTTATCCTCTCCTATCGGTCCTAATCCAAAATTGTTGTACAAAAGGCAACATTTCACCTTGTTCAAGCGGCTCAGCAGGATTATTGTTGTATTTCATACAACAATCCGCCCGATCACCCGGATATCCATCAATCAAAGTTGTAATATGTACAACATTTATGTTTGCAGTTCTGCAGTGTCTAAAGTGTCTGTAGTTCTGCAGTGTCTGCAGTTCTACAGTATGTAAAATGCTTCCTAAGAAGTCCCCCACTCTGCTGCTGGAGAATTAAGTGTAAAGCATTGACGTGCTCCGCCAGTCCCGCAGTGACTGACCGGTAATTTGAATGGTTGTTGTCTTAAGTGCGGTTTATCTAACTGTATTTTGTGCAACTAAAGCGAACACTCATTGCGGTGCGGCATTCCGCACTCGGTACTCTCAACAGATATGCAGGCGTTGTTCAGCAAGCTAGATCAATATACGTAAGTTTATTCCTTATAGGTACAGAGATTAATGTGCTATAGCTACATAATGGTCTGCAGAGTAAGGGGCAGCAGTGAATTGAGAAGCTTTTCAGATGGGCGGAGGTGATTATGAAAGAGGCGTTGTCCAATAGCCAAATAGGCAAAATCCGCAGGCGGTGAATAGCATAAAGGAGAATAATTATCAGAAATGCCTTCCGGAGGAAGCAGAATGTAAGCGCATAACAAAGATCTTGCCAATTTACGGGAGCCTTGCTATAATCGCTTTGAAAAGCTTTTCTAAATAGAAACGGCTATCCTGTGCTTCAGGAAAGCCTATGCTTCCGGAGCAGCGATATTACATATCGGCTCAGGTATCCGTTTCAGCGAGAAAGATAAGGAACATTTATTGCGTAAGCATATAAACTCTTATCTTTATAAAAAGGAAGTCAGAAGCTATGAAGCCAACAATCAGAGATGTAGCCAGAATGGCCGGTGTATCCATCAGCACGGTATCCCGTGTAATGAATGCGCCGGACACGGTAGTTGAGAGTAAACGCAGCCGGGTGATGGAAGCCATAGAAGCGCTGAAGTATCAGCCTAATGCGTTTGCGCGCGGTTTGATTTACAAGAAGTCTTTTACACTGGGCCTGCTTATTCCCGATATTGAGAACCTGTATTTCGCGGGGGTGATCCGGGGGATGCAGGATGCCTGCATTAAGCTCGGCTATAGTCTGATGATCTGCAATACAGACCGTGACAAGGAGCGGACGCTGTCTTATATCGATACCTTCCATGAGAAGCAGGTGGACGGAGTCGTGTTCGCCAGTGATGTGCTGTACCCGGAGTATTATGAGAAGCTGGTAGGCTGCAGAATTCCGTTCGTGCTGGTCTCTTCCCACACTGATGAGTATGAGGTGGCTTCGGTGGAGGTCGATGATGAGAAGGCGGCGTATGATGCGGTGAAATTCCTGATTGAGCTGGGTCACCAGGAGATCGGAATGATCGGCTTCAATCATGATAACTCGGTGTCCGGGCCGCCGCGTGTTGCCGGATTCGTCAGAGCGCTCAGGGAATTCGGCTTGGAACGTAATGTGGAGAAGGTTAAATACGCCAATCACCGCTTTGAACAGGCGTATCAGGCATCGCATGAGCTGTTCAGTGAGTATCCGGAGCTGACTGCTGTATTCTGCGTAGCCGATGAGTTCGCCATGGGAACGATCTCTTATCTGAAGGACCGCAATATTCTGGTGCCGGGTCAGGTGTCGGTAATCGGTTTCGACAATCTGCGGATGTCCGGCATGTTCATTCCGAAGCTGACAACGATCGCACAGCCGATTTATCAGCTGGGTTACCGGGCTGCGGAGAAGCTGCATGAGTTATTAACGACCGGCTCTGTGGCTGTCATGAAAGAAAAGATGGAGCATAAGCTGATTGTAAGAGAATCCTCACGTGAGAAATGAAACCTGCTTGCGGGCGGGATTGAAGCGCTACTGCCTGGGTTATTGAGGGGCAGAGCGGTCTCTTTTTCTAAATTTGAAAAGCTTTTCATAGGAATTCAGCAGATTAATGTAAGTTGTTATGGTTAGTTGCACGGAAATCTGCTGAAAATACGGTTATCAGAGGCTGAACGCTGATGGGATACCGCAAAACAAAAATAAAAGATAGGAAAAGATGGATTTACAGTATTGGAAACGCATGCAGCATATGATATTATGGAAATGTAAGCGCTATATTAATGTTGCTGACTCAGAATCCATGACATTAAACGGTATAAATTATCATACTCTGAAAAGCTTTGCAAGGAGGTGGTCCAGTGCTCAGCCGGTAGTCATTCCGGGAATTAAGCTGACCTAATGCAGTCTCTAAAACAATTAAAGGGGATGTATGAAACCATGAAGAAAGCTCCAGGACGTAAACTGTCACTCGCTATGGTGCTGTGTTTATCCTTCACCATGATGCTCAGCGGATGCGGCGGGAATAACAATAATGCGGCACCGACGGAAGCCCCGGCGGCAACAGAAGCTCCGGCAGCAACAGCAGCAGATAACAACCAGGAATCGACAAATAATGCGGAGGCTACAGCTGCCGGCAGCCCGCTGGACTTAGCGATGAAGGGTGAATATAAAGGGACTAAGGTAACGATGTTCGGGCCGTTTGTGGACGCCGACCAGGTGAAATTTGAGAGCAGTATCAAAGAGTTCGAAGAAAAAACCGGCATTGATATTCAATATGAAGGCTCCAAGGAATTCGAAGCTACGATTAATATCCGTGTCGACGGCGGCAACGCTCCGGATATCGCTGACTTCCCGCAGCCGGGCCTCCTGGCTTCCATTGCGAAGACCGGCAAGGTAGTCGATCTGACGGGGGTGCTGGATCAAGAGAAGCTGACAGCCAATTACAATAAGAGCTGGCTGGATATGTCCACCATGGACGGTAAAGACGGCAAGATTATGGCTGGGATCTGGAACCGCAGCAACGTGAAGAGTCTAGTCTGGTACCCTAAGAAGCAATTTGACGATGCAGGATACACGGTTCCGCAGACTTGGGATGAGATGATGGCGCTGACAGAGCAAATTGCCAAAGACGGTGATCCTGCCTGGGCTATCGGTATTGAGAGCGGCGCGGCTACCGGCTGGGCAGCCACCGACTGGGTGGAGAACATCATGCTGCGCACCACAACTCCTGAGAACTATGACAAGTGGGTAGCCGGAGAACTGCCGTTTACTTCTCCTGAAGTGAAGAATGCAGTAGATGTGATGTCCAAAATCTGGATGAACAAGGATTATGTATACGGCGGCGCTAAATCGATCGTAACCACTGCTTTCGGGGATGCTCCGAAGCCAATGTTCGAGAATCCTCCCAAAGCCTGGTTCAACCTGATGGGGAACTTCATTACCAGCTTCTTCCCGGAAACCGCCAAGGTTGATGTAGATTATGACTGGTTCTACCTCCCGCCGATTGATGAGCAATACGGCAAGCCGGTACTTGTAGCAGGCGATATCTACGCGATGTTCAATGACCGTCCTGAAGTACGTGCAGTCATGGAATTCTTCACCACCGGTGAATCGATTAAGAGCTGGGTACAATCCGGCGGCGTAGTGGCGCCAATGAATGATGCCCCGCTGGACTGGTACCAGTCCGAATCCGACCGCCGGATGGCGCAGCTGGTGCAGGATGCTTCAACCCTGCGGTTTGACGGCTCTGACCTGATGCCCGGCAAGGTGGGTGCAGGCACGTTCTGGAAAGGCATGACCGACTATGTGAGCGGAACGGCTACTCTGGATCAGGCACTGGAGCAGATCCAGTCCGGCTGGAACAACTAAGGAGCGTGTAAGCGGGACTTAGGGGGACGAAAATGATGAAGAGGGGCAGGGCAGCAGTGATGAATCCTGCCCCTCTTTTTCTTGAAATATAAGAATTTATATGTTTCACACCATAATTTATCCTTCTATTTCTCGCTGAAACGATACCGTCCTTATAAGGACGGCAAAGCCGTTTCCACTTGTTAAAGAATGCTTATGTAGAGAGTTTTGCTGCGCAAAACTTATTAGGAGGAACTGATATGGATGCACAAATAAAGCCGGAGGCCGGTGCCCCAGGTACGCAGGCCAAGCAGAGAATCAGCGGCCGGGCGGTGCTTTTATCGCTGGGAGTGCTGCTCGCTAACATTGTGATCAATGGGCTGATCTTCTTGTTTTTCCGCGATTCTACGCTTAATCCGCTGCTAACTGCGGTGCTTGCCGTGCTATGGGGTGTACTGGGTGTATATCTGATCTATTACACTCTGACCTGGGCGGTTGAGCAATATCCCGATCGTATCCGCAGGAAAGTGCTGCCCTACGTATTTGTCGGACCCGCGGTTATTATTCTCGGCTGGCTGTTAATCCTGCCTGCGCTGCGGACCTTGTACTTAAGCTTCTTCAATGCTTCTTCGGAGAAGTTCGTCGGACTCAGCAACTATGCTGCAATCTTCAGCGACCATCTGATGGCGACCGCCCTGCGCAACAATCTGCTCTGGGTGTTCGTGGGGACGCTGGCCTGTGTATGCTTCGGGCTGCTTATTGCCATTCTTGCCGACCGCAGCAGTTATGAACGTATCGCCAAATCGATTATTTTCATGCCGATGGCCATATCCTTTGTTGCCGCAGGCGTGATCTGGAAGTTTGTCTATTATTATCAGCCGGGCGATGAGCAAATCGGACTGCTGAACGCAATCGTAACCTATTTCGGCGGCGAACCGCAGGCCTGGACGAGTATGCTGCAGCCCTGGAATAATTTCTTCCTTATAATTATCCTGATCTGGATGCAGACGGGGTTCGCGATGGTGATCTTCTCCGCTGCGATCAAAGGTGTTCCTGACGATATTCTGGAAGCCGCACGGGTGGATGGCGCCGGTGAGGTGAAGATTTTTTTCGGTATCATGATTCCGTTTATCTCCGCGACCATTCTGACGGTAACCACAACCATTATTGTCTTTACATTGAAAATATTTGACGTCGTCATGGTGATGACGGGAGGTCAATACGATACAGAAGTAGTAGCGACACAGTTCTACCGGCAATTCTTCATGTACCGCAACTTCGGTTACGGCTCAACACTGGCTATCGTACTCCTGATCGCGGTATTGCCTGTTATTCTTATTAATCTGCGTCAGTTCCGCAAGCAGGGGGGATTCTAATGGTCGGCAAAAAGAAAAGAAAAAGCAGCAAAACCGTTGTTAACCTGATACTGGGCGTCATCTGCTTCATCTGGATTCTGCCAACGTTCGGGCTCTTTGCCTCCTCCTTCCGTCCGGCTGCGGATATTCTGCACACCGGCTGGTGGAAGGTCTTCCCCCATCAGGAGTGGAAGGCCGGCGAAACGCTGCAGCTGTCCAAGGATGTGGATCTTCGGCAGCCGATTGAGGTGAACGGTAAAACCTACAGTGATGATCAGCTCAAAGCTGGTGTGAAGGCGGATGACAGCCGCCTGATCTGGGAGAACCGCAGAGCACGCACGGTCAATATGCAGGAGCAGGGCTGGAAGACTACGCCTGACCTGACGCTAGATAATTATAAGAATGTGCTGTCCGGCAAGGAATACAAGCTTAAGGAAGCCGACGGCAGTGAGACGGTGCAGAAGGGCAGCGGCTTATCGCAGGCGTTCTGGAATACGCTGACGATTGCCGTTCCGGCTACGGTGATTCCTGTGCTGATCGCTTCTTTTGCCGCATACGCCTTCGCCTGGCTCCGGTTCCCCGGACGCAAGACGCTGTTCGTTATCATTATCGCGATGCTGGTCATTCCGATACAGGTTGCGCTGATTCCGGTACTGAAGGATTACACGTCGCTCGGACTCAACGGCAGTTATCTCGGAATCTGGCTGGCACACACGGCCTTCGGCCTGCCGCTGGTTACGTACTTTATGTATAACTTCATCAGCCAGCTGCCGAAGGATCTGTTTGAATCGGCCTTCATTGACGGCGCCAGCCACTTTACCATTTTCAGCAGACTGATTCTGCCGCTCTCTGTGCCTGCGCTCGCCTCCATCGGAATCTTCCAGTTCCTCTGGGTATGGAATGATTATCTGGTGTCGCTGATCTTCATCGGCAACCAGCCGTCGGTGCAGGTGATGTCCATGAAGATCGCCGATCTGGTCGGCTCACGCGGCAATGACTGGCATTTGCTGACTTCAGCTGCGTTTATCTCCATGCTGATGCCGCTGGCGATCTTCTTCCTGCTGCAAAAGTATTTCGTCAGAGGTCTGATGGGCGGCTCGGTGAAGGGCTGAGCCCATGGCTCAGCGCAGGTGCCGGATGTACATGAGTACCGCCATTTCCGGCGGCAATGTAAAGAGCGGAGGTCTGTCCCCCGGAGATCAAATACGGGGGTCAGGAGAAATTCGCAATCAGGAGGAGAATATAGAGATGAAGATGAAGCCCTATGAACATCCGCCGGCATTATATCCTTACCGCGAGTGGAGTCTCGGTGAGGAACACTACGAGGATGAGTATAATCAGCGGAGCGAGAGCATGTTCGCGCTCGGCAACGGATATATCGGGATGCGCGGTAATTTCGAGGAAGGCTACCACGGCAAGGCGGGCACTTCCGTAGCCGGGAACTATCTGAACGGATTCTATGATTCTGAGCCGATTGTCTATCCCGAAGGGGCCTTCGGGTTCCCTTCCCGGAATCAGGCGATGCTGAATGTGACCGATGCGCGTATGATCGAGATCAGTATTGAAGGACATGACTTCCGGCTGGACCAAGGGAAGGTGCACCGGTATGAACGCCGCCTGGATATGCAGAGCGGTATTCTGCACCGGGAGGTGGAGTGGGAATCCCCAGCCGGCCACCGGGTGCTGCTGCAGATCCGCCGGATGGTGTCGCTTGCGCACAAGCATCTGGCCGCAATCGACTATGCAGTGACCGCGCTGAACTTCTCCGGCACGCTGAAGTTTGAATCTGCCGTGGACGGCGAGATCCGGCGGCCGGAGGCTACGGATGATCCGCGACTGGGCGCAGGTAGTGCCGAGCCCAGCCTGCTGCTGGAAGATACCGGCTACGATGCTGCCACCCGGAAGCTGTGGATGAAGCAGCGGACACGGCATACGCGGTTTGCGCTGCTGACCGCAGTCAGCCATGCGCTGCAGGCGAAATCCGGCCGCGAGATGAGCCACCAGCTGATCGGGCAGCGGATATCGGTATGTTATGCCGCAGCGGTGTGCAGCGGTGAGACCGTAAGACTCACCAAATATATAACCTATCACACCTCCAAGGATTACGTGGAGGAGGAGCTGCATAGCCGGAGTGACAGGGTGCTGGAGATGGCCGGAGAGCTTGGATTCACCGGTCTGGCCGGGGAGCAGCAGGAATATCTGGATACCTTCTGGGCGCATACGGATGTGGAGATCAACGGCGACCCGGCGCTGCAGCAGGGTATCCGCTTTAATGCTTTTCAGCTGCTGCAATCGGCAGGCCGGGACGGCGCGACCAATATCGGGGCCAAAGGCTTAACCGGAGAAGGCTATGAAGGCCATTATTTCTGGGATACGGAAATGTACATGCTGCCATTCTTCACCTTCACCCAGCCTGAAGTCAGCCGGGCGCTGCTGGAATTCCGCTATGCTACGCTCGGCAAGGCGCGGGAACGTGCGGCGGTCATGTCCCAGAAGGGGGCGCTGTATCCATGGCGGACGATTGACGGCGAGGAGAACTCCGCCTACTTCCCTGCCGGTACCGCCCAGGCGCATATCAATGCCGATATTGCTTACGGGCTGAAGCAATACGTGCTGGCAACGGGCGACACGGAATTCCTGGTTGCCCAAGGGGCGGAAATTCTGTTTGAGACCTCGCGCTTCTGGGCCGATCTCGGTCACTACAACCCCGCGCGCGGAGGTGCCTTCTGCATTGATGCTGTGACTGGACCGGATGAATATACGGCGATTGTGAATAACAATGCCTACACCAATCTCATGGTTCAGGACCAATTCATGTATGCCTATGAGACCGCCCAACTTCTGCAGGAGGAATATCCTGCTGACTATGAACGCCTGCAGCTGGCCATAGGACTGTCCATGGAAGAGGCGGAGGGCTGGAGGGAAGCCGCCGGAAGGATGTTTATTCCTTTTGACAATGATCTCGGCATCTATGCCCAGGATGATACGTTCCTGACGAAGCAGAAGTGGGATTTCGAGCATACGCCGCCGGATAAATATCCGCTGCTGTTGAATTATCATCCGCTGGTGATCTACCGCCACCAGGTGCTGAAACAGGCGGATCTTGTGATGGCCATGTTCCTGCTCGGGAACAAGTTCAGCCTGGCGGATAAAATCCGCAACTATAATTACTATGAGCCGCTAACCACCCACGACTCCTCCTTGTCGCCTTGTATTCACAGCATCATGTCTGCTGAGATCGGTGATTTAACCGGGGCATATGCCTACTTCGACCGCACTGTGCGGATGGATCTTGATGACATTAACCGCAACGCCAAGGACGGGCTGCATATGGCGGCGATGGCCGGCTCGTGGATGTCGATCGTGAACGGCTTTGGAGGGTTGCGGCTGTATGAAGGGGAGCTGAGCTTTGATCCGGCCCTGCCGGAGCAGTGGGAGAGCTACCGCTTCAAGATCACCGTGCGCGGGCAGCTTCTGGATATATTCGTTGATCGTGAGGTTGCCGTATATACGCTGCTGGCCGGCACGGGTCTTGAGATCCGGCATAAGGATCAGCTGCTGCGGCTGCTTCCGCAGGAGCCGGTGAAGATTTCGCTTGCGGGCCGGCTTCAGGCGGTAATCTTTGATCTGGACGGCGTCATTACCGATTCGGCTGAATACCATTATCTGGCCTGGCAGGCACTTGCCGATGAGCTGGGCATTCCCTTCAGCCGTGAGAAGAATGAACGGCTGAAAGGGGTCAGCCGGATGGAATCGCTGGAGATTGTGCTGGAGGGCAGCGGACTTGCGTTGCTGCCAGAAGCCGAGAAGCTCCGGCTGGCGGAGAAGAAGAACGATCATTACAAGCAGATGATCGACCGTATCACCCCGGCTGACCTGCTGCCGGGGATTCCTGAGCTGCTGGATTCCCTGCGCGAGCGGGGAATCTCTACGGGGCTGGCCTCGGCCAGCCTGAATGCGCCGCTGATTCTGGAGCGCCTCGGCGCAGCCCATTGGTTCCAGGCGGTCGCCGACCCGGCTGAGCTCCGGAAGGGCAAGCCCGACCCGGAGATCTTCCTCAAGGCGGCGGAGCTGCTTGGGGCCGCGCCGGGCAACTGCATCGGCGTGGAGGATGCGGCCGCAGGGGTCGCCGCGATCAAGGCGGCGGGCATGAAGGCCGTAGGCATTGGCAGCGCGGCGCAGCTGAGCGCGGCTGACCTGCTGCTGCCGTCTACCTCGGCGCTGGATGCCGGGAAGCTGCTGGAGCTGTGCGCACGGTAACCGGCAGAGCAGCGAACTTTCGGTGTTGAAACCGGTGTATGTACGGCATGTGAAGGGAGCCGTAGTATGCTGAAGTGCTCCGCTTTGCGGTTAAGAGAAATATTAGACGCCCGTGTTCTCCTTAGTTGGTGGGGGGAGCATGGGCGTCTTTGTTGAAATTCAAGAATGTATAAGTTTCACACGATTACTTCTCCTTCCTATTTCCCGCTGGAATGGACGGTCCTTATTAATGACGGCAAGGCTATTTCTTACGGGTTAAGGTTATTTATCGCTGAGCTATCCCAGCCCTGCTCCGGGAACATTTGCCGCAGGTGGTGCTTCATGTGATTCACGTATTCCTCAACCAGCCATTGCAGGGTGACTGTAGTACCGTCATTCCGGAGGAAAAGAAGGTTCAGCTGCTCAGCAGACAGTCGCGAAATTACGCGCAGGACCGACTGATTCAGGCTGATCCACAGGGTCAGCACTTCTTCATGCGGAGCCGAGGCATAATGCTGGGCATTCATCCATTCATTCTGGTCATAATAAGCCAGCTGCAGGGGCTGCGGCTCGTACTGAACCTTGATGAACCGGGTGAGATTGTTGATTGCCGAATCGCATAAATGTCCGAGTAGTTGCAAACAGGACCATTTTCCTCCCGGACGCGGTGCGGCGGATTCCTCTGGAGTAAGACGGTTATACGCAGCGGGTACTGCTGCCAGCAGCAGCTGCAGCTCTGCAATCATAGGCGTTAGCATCAAAACATCGCTTCCTTTCAACTATAAAGTGTGAATAGGATTGGATCAGGAGTCTATCCCTGAATTCAAATATAGACACTATATAGAGACTATTGAGAAACTATTGCTGTATTCCTCTAATCCCCGCCGGAAGTGGGCGGAAAGGGGAAATGAGGGGCATAAGTGCCCTTGATTTCGCCAGTTGCGGGCCTAAGGAGGAAATGAGGGGCATAAGTGCCCTTGATTTCGCCAGATGCGCGCGCAAGGAAGAAATGAGGGGCATAAGTGCCCTTGATTTCGCCAGTTGCGGGCCTAAGGAGGAAATGAGGGGCATAAGTGCCCTTGATTTCGCCAGTTGCGGCCCAAAGGAGGAAATGAGGGGCAAAAGTGCCCTTGATTTCCCAGGCTTCACCGGGGCGACCCAGAAGCAGCCTGAATGAAGCCATGCGTGGCGGCCTGGATATCTGCATGAGCTGCCCAGCAGGCCTTATATGTCATTTAACCGTATAAACTCCAGCCTGATTCACCCGTTAGGGTGACTTTGTGTCTGTGTCTGTGCCTATGCCCATGTCAAAGGCTAAGTCGTAGCGCCCTCCTCCAGCTCCACGGGCAGGATGTAGGCTGATTCGACGGGTTCGCCCTGTACCTGCAGCAGGATTAAATCGACGGCCAGCTTGCCCATCGCCTCCATCGGCTGGCGGATAGAGCTGATGGCCGGATACAGCAGGCTGCGCAGGGTGATGCCGTCATAGCCGATAATCCGCACATCTTCGGGAACGCGCCGCCCTCTGATCTGGCAGGCCTTCAGGGCACAGGCGGCAATGATGTCACTGCCGGCGAAGATGCCGTCCACCTCAGGAAGCTCGCGGAACAGCTGGGCCAGCAGCAGCTCATAGGCTTGGAAGTCGAAGCTGTTGTTGTCCGTATGCAGCGAAACGTACTGGGCGCCGTGCTGCTTCGCGGTTTCTTCGAAGGCGACGCAGCGCAGATGCGATAAGATATTCAGCTTGGGATGCCCGCCGATATGGGCCAGGCGGCGGCAGCCTTTTTCAATCAACAGGGTCGTGGCCAGCCGTCCTCCCGCGTAATTATCCGAGCATACATAAGGAATATCCGGCGAAATCTGCCGGTCAAAGGTAACCAGAGGCAGGTTCATCTGCCGGTAATCCTCTACTTCAAGCGTATGGCTGCCCATAATAATGCCGTCCACCCGGCTTGCTCGCAGCATGTTGATATACTCCTGTTCCTTCAGCTTGTCCTGCCACGAGTTGCACAGCAGTAGCTTGTAGCCTTCCCGGTAGGCATGTTCTTCAATATGACTGGTCAATTCCCCGAAAAAAGGCAGAGAGACATGCGGTATAATCAGTCCGATGATGTTTGATTTCGAGCGACTGAGGGAGCGGGCCAGTTCATTCGGGCGGTAATTGAGCTCGTCCATCGCCTGGTGCACCTTCTGCTTCAAATCTTCACTTAAGTAACCCCTGTTGTTCAATACCCGGGATACGGTAGTTGCCGATACGCCAGCCTTCAGCGCAACGTCTTTGATGGTCGGCATGGCCTGGCCTCCTGTCTAAACAGTCAACTGCAAATTCATTCTAACGTGAGCGCTGTTCTCTGTCCACAAAGGCCGCAGCTCCGCTCTATTTGTTGTTTATTAAAATATCGTTTCCCCCTATAATTATAAGAAAGCGGCAAATTTAAAAGATAAGAATTCATTTGCTTTATGCAATAAATGATCCTTATCTTTTACGCGGATACCGGCCGGTGCAGAATGGGGTGCTTTTTCCATTTAAAAAAGGGATGAGAAGTGGGTTTACCGAATTAGTATAATGTCGAAATTCCTCGTTTTATAATCGAAATCAGACTTTGAGATAGATGAACGGGAGTGTGCGAATGGGTGTAGATAAAATTTATCTCAGGTTGTTAAAAAGCTTGCTCTTGCCGCTGTTTGTCTTACTGTGTACGACAGAAGGCACACACGCCTACGCCGAAGAACTTCCCGCTCAGAATGTGCTGGTGCTGCATTCCTACCAGAAAGGTTTTGCCTGGAGCGATGAACAGAGTGCCGGCATTGAAGAACGCCTCAAGAGTGCAGCCGCTCTGCCTGTAATCTATGCCGAATACATGGATTGGAAACGGTATCCCAATCCGGAGAACCTCGAACACTTCTACGAAACGATCAAATTCAAGTATCAGAATATCCATATTGATGCAGTCCTCACCACAGATGATGCAGCCCTGAACTTTGCCATGAAATACCGCAGGGAGCTTCTGGATAATGCCCCGATCATCTTCAGCGGTGTCAATGAGCTGGGGGTGGCCGGCATCCCGGACACTCACAACATGACAGGTGTTATCGAGAAGATTGATCCTACGCGTACGATCCAAATGGCGCTGGAAATCAACCCTTCCGTAAAGAAGGTTTATGTTGTTTTTGATAATTCGGAGAGCGGATTGTCGACCGGCAAAATGGTCATGGATCAGATTGATGCGCTGAACCTGGGGCTGGAGATCCTCCCTATGAACCGATTTTCTGTTGAACAAATTAAAGCAACGGCATCCGCCCTGTCTCCGGACAGTATCGTGCTGATGACTACATACTATAGTGACTCTACCGGAAGGATTGTTGAGTTTGACAGGTTCTCAAGTGAACTGGGCAAGAGCAGCAGTGTTCCGGTGTACCATATTTATGATTTTGGACTAAACCACGGCGCCTTTGGCGGCAGTCTGATCAGCGGCAGAATTCAGGGCCAGACCTCAGCGGAGCTGGCGCTGCGCATCCTGCAGGGGGAGAGTGCGGTTAATATCCCTGTTGTGACTGACAGCAATGTCCGCAATGTATTTGACTACAACGAGCTTCAGCATTTCAGTGTACCGCTGGACAAGCTGCCGGAGGGCAGCGAAATCATTAACAAGCCGTTCTCCTTCTATCAGACCTACAAAGTGCTGGTATTGAGCATTATTGCCGCTTTTGCCGTGCTGCTGACCTTTATCTTTGTTTTATTATTCTATGTACAGCTCGTGAAACGGATCAGAAGCAATCTGGAAAAAAGCAATGAACGCTTCAGCCTGGCCACCTATGGGGCGGACGCGGTCATCTGGGACGTGGACATGTCCACGATGATCTATTACTTCTCGGACAGCTGGTACGAGCTGCTGGGGTATGAACGGGATGAGATCAATGAGACCCGCGGCGGCTGGAGAGACCTCCTGCATCCTGAGGATGCCGAGCAGGAGGACCGGCTGCGGACCCAGCATCTGGAGGGTCGTTCTTCGTATTACTACGCCGAATACCGGATGCGCAGCAAGTCGGGGGAATACAAGTGGTTCCAGGCCCGGGGCAAGGTGCTGCGTAATGCAGGCGGCGGATATATCCGGTTTGCCGGGTCGATGGTCGATGTCACCGACCGCAAAGGGTATGAGAGCAAGCTGCAGATGAGCTATCAGGAGCTGGAGTCTACCTATGAGGAGCTGACAGCACTGCAGGATGAGCTGCTGGAGCAGTATAACAAGGTGGTGGAGAATCAGGCGCTGCTGCAGACCAGTGAAGAGAAGTACCGCCTGCTGGCCTATAATGATGTACTGAGCGGCCTGCCGAACCGGCTGTCGCTGTCCGAAGAGCTGAAGAAATTTATTCAGGAGCACTCCGGCGGCCATGCGGCACTGTTCTTCCTGGACATTGATAATTTCAAGTACATCAATGATTCGATGGGCCACACCTTCGGCGATGAGCTGCTGGTGAAGGTCGGTGAGCGGCTGCTGGAGTTGTCCGACGGGCGCAGTAAGCATTTCCGCTTCGGCGGCGATGAGTTTGTGATTCTTTTCAAGGATGTAGACGGGTATAGTGAAGTGATCCGCTATGCGGACTCGTTGGTGCAGGGCTTCAAGGAGCCGTTTCAGCTGAGTGCCAGTGTTGTACATATCTCGGCCAGTATCGGGATTGCCCAATATCCGGAGAACGGCGTGAACGCGGAGGAACTGCTGAAGAATGCCGACATTGCCATGTATAAAGCGAAGGAAGCGGGCAAAGGCATTTATGTGATCTACGGGCGTGAGATGCAGCAGCATTTTGATGAGCGTATGATTATTGAGATGCATCTAAGAAACGCCATCTCCAATAACGAGCTCTCGCTGCATTATCAGCCGCTGGTGGATATCGGTTCGAACGAGATCTGGGGCTTCGAAGCCCTGATCCGCTGGAATAATCCGGTGCTGGGCTTCGTATCGCCGTTGTCCTTCATCAAGATTGCCGAGGATTGCCGGCTGATTGTGCCCATCGGGGAATGGGTGCTGCGCACCGCCTGCCAGTTCATCAAGGATCTGCAGAACCAGGGGTATACGGACTGCCATATCTCGGTTAATATCTCGGTCATTCAGCTGATGCTGGATGATTTCACGGACATGGTGCTTACGGTGCTGCGGGATACCGGACTTGCCCCGGAATATCTGGAGCTGGAGATTACAGAGTCGATCTTCATGGAATCCTTCGAGGCTATCAGCTCTAAGCTGGAAGCACTTAAGGTTAAGGGAATCGGCATCGCGCTGGACGACTTCGGAACGGGCTATTCTTCACTGAGCTATCTGAAGCAGCTGCCGATTACCACACTGAAGATTGATAAGTCCTTCATCGACAGTATCGATACCCCGAACAACATGTCGCTGGCCAGCTCCATTGTGACCATCGGCCACGATATGGGCCTGAATGTTACCGCAGAAGGGGTGGAGACCCCGGAGCAGCTGGCTTTTTTGGAGCGGACGAGCTGTGACAAGATTCAGGGCTATTATATCAGCAGGCCTATCCCGGAGAAAGAGGTCGCGGGCTGGGTGGCCGGACGGCGTGCGGGCTGAAGCAATAAGTATACGAAATGTACTCCGTTTGTAGTATAGGTATGTAATATAAAAACAAAAAGGAAACCTCCTTTTAGCAAGGGAGGCTTCCTTTTTCTTTTTTCGCAAAGTGGGGTAGAGGGCTATCCCGTCTCCTAAATCCTCTACTTCAGCAGCTTCCGTGCCAGCTTGACCTTGTTGCCGTATGGCGGATAGACAATCCCGAAATCCAGTCTCGTGCTTCGCTTAACAATGCTCTTACGGTGGGAGAAAAGCTCAAAGCTATGCTTGCCGTGATAGCCGCCTATCCCGGAATTCCCCACACCGCCGAACGGCAGATGGGTGCTGGCTACATGGGTAATGGTATCATTCACACAGCCGCCCCCGAAGGAAACGCTGCCCATTACCTGCTCTTCGACCTGCTTATCCTCAGTGAACAGATAGAGGGCGAGCGGCTTGGGGTGATCGTTGATACTCCGGATAGCTTCGCTAATCTGGCTGTATTCCATAATCGGCAGCACTGGTCCGAAGATTTCATCCTCCATCGAGGCATCGCTCCAGGAAGCCGGGTAGATCAGGGACGGCTCGATGTAGAGATCCTCCGGCACAATGCTGCCGCCCAGGATCAGCTTATCGCGGTCCTGCTCAAGCATCTTTTCAATCCGCCGCAGCTGGCGTTCATTCACAATCCGTCCGTAGTCTGTGTTATGCCGGATATCCGTTCCGTAGAATGCGGTGATGCTGTGTTTGATCCGCCCGATCAGCTCAGCTGCAACATCGCTATGGACCAGCAGGTAATCCGGGGCGATACAGGTCTGCCCCACATTGATCAGCTTGCCCCACACGATCCGTTTGGCCGCGGCCTCCAGATTGGCGGTCTTGTCGACAATGACCGGACTTTTACCGCCCAGCTCAAGGGTTACAGGCACCAGATTCTTCGCTGCCGCCTCCATGACAATTCTGCCTACAGGCACGCTGCCGGTGAAGAATATATAATCGAATTTCGCGTGAATAAGCAGATTTGTCGTCTCTTTCTCACCCTGCACCACCCGGATATATGCGGGGTCAAAGGTCTCCCGGATCATGTCTTCAATGACTGCCGAAGTAGCCGGGGTACTCTCGGAAGGCTTCAATACCGCGCAGTTGCCGGCGGCAATGGCCCCGATCAGCGGCTCAATCAGCAGCTGGAACGGATAATTGAAGGGTCCGATGATGAGCGCGGTCCCGTAAGGCTCTGCTATAATTCTGCTCTTCGCCGGGAACATGTGCAGCGGTGATCTTACCTTAACCGGCTTCATCCAGCGCCGGAGATGCTTCATCATATAGCCGATGCTGTCCAGCGTGAAGCCGATCTCCGTGGCGTAGGCCTCGAATTCACTCTTACGCAGATCCTTATTCAAGGCGGCGATAATCCGGGGCTCGCTGCGCTTGATAGCGTCCTTCAGCTTCTGCAGCTGCTCCAGGCGGAAGCCGGGGGTTCTCGTGATTCCGCTGCTGAACCATTGTCTATGCTCTTCCAGCAGCTGGTCGATATGGGGTGCGGTTAATTGCAACATGCTTGCATCCTCCTCGGGTGAATCTATAGGGTTCGTCTAGTCTAGCCCGGTTTGCTCTGCACCGGGGATCTTCACAGATTGCCTGCTGTAGAGGGCAGGCTCAGGAGGTAATCATTCATCCGGCTTCGGTCCAGCAGCGTGATTTCACTGCCCTTGAAGTCAATCCAGCCCTGATCGCGCAGGAATCCAAGCTCCCTGGACAGTGAAGGACGGGCGGTATTCAAATGCCCGGCCCATTCTTTGCGGCTGAAGGGGAGCTTCAGCGTATCGGAGGCCTGCTGCGTGCCTTGCTCCAGCAGGAAGTCTATAATCCGGCGCCGCAGCGGCCCGGCGGACAGGTTCTCGATTTTCCGGTTAACAAGCACCAGCCGTTCGGACAGATTCTCAATGAAGCGGGTGAGGATATCTGTGTCTGCTGCGAATATTCGTAGCAGCTCCTGCTTGCCGATGAACATCACCTTGCAGGGTCCCGTTGCTGTTACCGTGGCGGGGGCTACATTATCCCTGCGGAATAACACGGCCTCCCCGATGGTCTGTCCTTCCTTGAGGTGGGCGATGGTAACGCTGCTGCCGGTGGAATGCGTCTTCTGCACCTCGACCCGGCCGGAGAGCAGAATTCCCAGCCGGTCTGCCGGGTCGCCTTCGGCGAGGATGATGGCATTCCTGCGGTAAGTGCTGACGGTGTAGGCCAGCGTATGCAGCAGCAGTTCGATCTCTTCTGCGGACTTCCCGCGGAATAACAGGCAGGCTTGCAGCGCGGCAGGCTCCAGTTTCATACATTTCCTCCGAATTCATAATAATCGGTAACATCCGTTACCGATTGATAGACGAAAGTCTACTACAATTACTGGTAACTGTAAAGGCGGGACGCAGCGCTGTCCTGTCCAGCTATCCAATTCATGATGAGGAGTGAATGAGTAATGAGCGACATGTTTTGTTTTCAGTGCCAGGAGGCAGCCAAGGGAACGGGTTGTACGATTCAGGGAGTATGCGGCAAGACCAGTGATGTAGCCAATCTGCAGGATCTTCTGGTGTATACGCTCAAGGGTATTGCGGTGTTCGCACGCAGCGGCCGTGAGCTGGGCATTACCGATCCGGTCACAGAGAAATTTATTATTGAGAGCCTGTTCGCTACGATTACCAATGCTAACTTTGTTCCGGAACACTTCACTGCGAAGATCCGGGAGGGGCTTGCCCTGCGGGATAAATGGCGCAGCAGAATTACGGCTGCCGGAGTGATCGCGTATCTGTCAGAACATGATGCAGCGCTATGGAGCGCCGGTACGGACGGGGAACTGATGGATAAGGCGGCAACCGTGGGTGTGCTTGCTACAGAGCATGAGGATATCCGCTCTCTGCGTGAGCTGCTCACCTATGGTCTTAAGGGAATGGCTGCATACATGGAGCATGCGGCGGTGCTGGGATTCTATGAAGCGGGTGCACATGCTTTTATGGAAAAAGGCCTGACGGCCGTGCTGGATGATACCCTGAGCGGGGGCGAGCTGACTGCCCTGGTCCTGGAATGCGGCAAATTCGGTGTGGATGTGATGGCGCTGCTCGACCGTGCGAACACGGCAGCTTACGGCAGTCCGGAGATTACCAAAGTGAATATTGGTGTGGGTACGAACCCCGGCATTCTGATCAGCGGACATGACCTCAAGGATATGGAGGAATTGCTGAAGCAGACGGAGGGTACAGGAGTCGATGTGTACACGCATAGTGAGATGCTGCCGGCCCACTATTATCCGGCCTTCAAGAAATACAGCCACTTCGTGGGTAATTACGGCAATGCCTGGTGGAAGCAGACTGAGGAATTCGATAGCTTCTGTGGCCCGGTTCTGATGACTACGAACTGTATCGTACCGCCAAAAGAAAGCTATAAGAACCGGTTGTACACAACAGGCAACACAGGTTATCCGGGAGTTCAGCATATTGCAGCAGGAGCAGACGGGGTCAAGGACTTCTCGGCTCTGATTGAGCAGGCCAAAGGCTGCAGTGCTCCGGTAGAAATCGAGACAGGTGAGATTATCGGCGGCTTTGCCCATGCGGCAGTGATGAATGTGGCCGATCAGGTAGTCGGGGCCGTCCAGAGCGGCGCAATCAAACAGTTCTTCGTGATGGCGGGCTGTGACGGACGGATGAAGAGCCGGAGCTATTATACGGACTTCGCGGCGGAGCTGCCTGAGGATACAGTGATTCTCACTGCAGGCTGTGCCAAATACAAATATAATAAGCTGGCGCTTGGCGATATTGGTGGAATTCCCCGCGTGCTGGATGCCGGCCAGTGCAATGATTCCTACTCCCTTGTGGTCATAGCGCTGAAGCTGAAGGAAGTCTTCGGCCTGGACGACATTAACGATCTTCCGATCTCCTACAATATTGCCTGGTATGAACAAAAGGCGGTAATTGTTCTGCTGGCACTGCTGCATCTGGGTGTGAAGAACATTCACCTCGGCCCTACACTTCCGGCATTCCTGTCACCTAATGTAGCTAAGGTGCTGGTAGACAGCTTTGGTATCGGCGGCATTACCACCGTACAGGAAGACATGGAGCGGTTTATTGCAGCGGTGTAACACAGAATGCTGACCTTCTAACCTGCAGCGCTAAGTCTCACAAGACTATCGGATGGCCGCTTTTGCCGGGAATTTCCTGAGTTATCCATTATTCGTGACAGAGATCTGGTAATATTCAAAAATCCTGCATGGCATACAACATCTTGCCCGTTAAACCGGCCCAAATCTAAAATTGTTGTATAAAAGCAGGAATTTTCCTGCTTCATGCGGCTTAGCGGAACAATTCTTGTATTTCATACAACAATCCTTCGCCACACCCGGCTATCAATGAATCAAAGTTGCAAAACGTACAACAAATATGTAACGCACAAAAAAAGCGGGCCCATGGTATACCGGGAACCCGCTTATTTGTGTATGAGCCGACAGCTGTTACGGCAGCCGGTAGACGGCGAATGGCTCCCCGCTGCGGAAGGAGGCGCTGGCCTGATCCAGCTTCTCAAGCGTTGCCGCATCCGGCCGGACGGAGAGGCTCTGCAGGTTATGCTGTACCTGCTCCACCCGGGTGGCACCGACAATCACCGTGGAGACGGCCGGCCTGCTCATCAGCCAGGCCAGAGACAGCGCCGCCGGTGAAGTGTCCAGCTCTTCCGCTATACTGCTAACCTGCTCCCCGAGCGAGATGCGTTCTGGGGTAAGGAAGCGGCGGAAATTCGGGTCGGTTTCCGCTCTGGAACCGGCAGGGGCACTGCCGGTATATTTGCCGGTGAGAATGCCGCCGGCCAGCGGGAAGTACGGGATGATGCCCAGTCCCTGATCCAGACACAGCGGAAGCAGCTCTGCTTCAGGTGTGCGGTCGGCCAGCGAATAGCTGCACTGGATGGAGACATATTTGGCCCAGCTGCGCGCTTCGCTGATGCCCAGCGCCTTCATCAGCTCCCAGGCAGCATAATTGGAGGCCCCGATATAACGTACTTTGCCTGCAGAGATCATATCATCGAGGGTGCGCAGCGTCTCCTCCAGCGGGGTATAGGGGTCGAAGGTGTGAATCTGATACAGATCTACATGATCCGTCTTCAGCCGCCGCAGGCTGCCTTCCAGCTCCTGCATCAGATGGCGGCGGGAAGAGCCGCTTCCATCAGGCCCGTCATGCTTCGGAAGGCCGGCTTTGGTAGCCAGAACGGCAGCATGGCGTCTGCCCTCAAGCGCGAGGCCGATAATCCTCTCTGACTCGGAGCCGGCATAGATATTAGCGGTATCGATGAAGTTGATTCCCTGATCCATGGCGGCATGAATAATGCGGATCGAGGTCTCCTGATCGGCTCGTTTGCCGAACGAGTTGGTTCCAAGACCCAGTGCAGATACCTGCAGGCCGCTATTTCCGAGACGATTATATTCCATGTTAATCACTCCTTATCGGTATCGTTAATCAGGCCGGCTGCGGCCGGAGACGGCGGAGCGGCTTCATTGCCGGAGAACAGCTGCAGTGCAGTATCAATAAATAATTGAACGGCAATAGAGGTCTCCTCCAGGGAATGGACGGCGATATGAATGTCGCGGTAAGCATCAGGCGCCAGCTCCCGGACCACGACATTCGGCGGCAGCGACAAGAGGGAGAGCTGTGACATCACACCGACGGCGAGCCCCTCCTTAATCATATTCAGTGCGGTAATGTAGCTGTTGACCTCGTATTTCACATTCAGCCTGCTTCCGGCCCGGTTGAATAAGTCCACTACCGGAGGCTCGTAGCCCGACCGGCAGAGCAGCATAGGCTGAGCTTCCAGATCCTTCACGCAGATGATCTGCTTGTGCCGAAGCTCGTGATCCCCGGGCAATACGGCGTAGAGCTTCTCCCGGAACAGCGGCAGGGAGGCGAAATCTTCGACCGGCGGAATCATCAGGCCTGCGTCAATGAACCGTGATGCCAGCCAGTCCTTCACCTCGGCGACCGAACCTTCATATAATCTGATCTCAATTCCGGGGTATTTGGCAGTGATGGCACTGATAATCTTCGGGACAAAATAGGCAGCGGCAACCGGAAAGGCGCCGATGCGGATGAGGCCCTTCTCCAGGCCTTTCTCGGCGGCAAGCTCCTGATCTATCTTATCGAGGCCGCTGAGGATTCCGCGGCAGATAACCAGAATCCGCTTGCCGATATCCGTCAGCATCAATCCGCTGCGCCGGTCGCGCAGCAGCAGCTTCACGTCCAGCTCGGCTTCGAGTGCGGAGATGGCGCGGCTGACTGCGGGCTGGGTCATATTCAGCTCAAGACCTGCCTTGGTGAAGCTGCGGCTCTCAGCGATTAAGACAAATAGGCGAATTTGAGTGTTATTCATATCTAATCTGGTATGCCCCTCATGATTATAATTCATTTCAATTATGACTGAATCTATTGTATCATTTGGGAAGAAATCAGAACAAGAGGTGAACTCATGCAGAAGCGGAAGCAAACCATTGGCTTATTAGTGTTCCTGGTTATTGTCTGGGGCATCAACTGGCCGCTCTCCAAAATTGCCTTAACGTATGCCCCGCCCTTGCTGTTCGCCGGAATCCGAACGGTCATTGCCGGTATTATACTAATCATCGCGGCGCTGCCGAAGCGGAAGCAGCTGCATTTGCGCCAGCTCTGGCCCGTCTATCTGGTGTCAGCATTCCTCAGTATCGTCTTCTACTATGGCTTCCAGACGATTGGCCTGCAGTATGTGCCGTCCGGATTATTCTCGGCCATTGTATTCCTGCAGCCGGTGCTGCTCGGAATCTTTGCCTGGATCTGGCTGGGCGAGCGGATGTACGGGCTTAAGATCGCCGGCCTCGTAATCGGCTTCCTCGGGGTAGCCTCGTTAAGCCTTGGGGGATTAACCGGAAGTATCTCGCCTATAGGCGTACTGCTGGCCTTGGCCAGTGCACTCAGCTGGGCGCTGGCTACGGTCTATACCAAACGCAATGCAGCCAGAGTAGATATGCTGTGGATGACCGCGATGCAGATCATGATCGGCGGGGTAATCCTGCTGGCGGCAGGCTCAGCTTCGGAGAGCTGGGCGGATATTAGCTGGAGTAGTACTTTTATAATAAATACATTGTTCATCGCGGTCTTCGTGATTGCGCTGGGCTGGTTGGTATACTTCAAGCTGATCAATGAAGGAGAGGCCGGCAAGGTAGGCTCGTTCACCTTTCTGATTCCGCTGATTTCCATCGGCTCCAGTGTAGTCTTATTGCATGAACAGATTACGTTGAATCTGGTCATCGGTATGCTGCTGATTGTGAGCAGCATTATTCTGGTGAATGTCAGGCTGGGCCGGAATGCCGGGAGTGTCCTGCAGACCCCGGTACCCGGTCTGGGTAAGGAATAAACAAACGGCTGCTCCCTCAGAAGAGGGGCAGCCGTTTATGTTTGTCAGGGGTTACATTACAGCAGGCTTAGACCGTTTCTGCGTCCGCGTCCCGCAGGATCAGTTCTCCGCCGGACTCCAGGATACTGTTATGGGAACGGGCGATATTAATGAAGGCATGCTCCTCCTGGAGCAGTTCAATGTCTTCACACAGATTACGCAGCAGCCGGGAGAAGCTGTTCAGAACACTGTCAGTGATAAACTCGGTGAACTGCCCCGGATGGGTAAAAACCTCCAGCATCTGCTTGAGCTGATCCGTACCGGGCTGGGGGGCACCTTCCATGCACAGCAGTGCGGATTTAAGATCGCTGATCAGGCACTCTATATGGCTGTACTTATCCTCCAGCAGCAGCATAACCACCAGACCGTATTTCACGGATTGCTGGCGGGATTCTACATTCTTGGCCAGCAGACGGGCGGCTTCCCGCAGTCCGCCGACTTCAGTCAGCAGCAGACTGGAGAAGCGGTGCAGGCGGTGCTGGTGTACGCCGGCAAGTCCTGTATGCAGGCTGCAGCCGGTTACTTGACCGCTTATATAGATGCTGCCGGTAGCCGTAATTGTAGATTGGCAGACGTTGCCGTAGACATACACATTCCCTAACGCCTCAATACACATAGGGCCTTCAATATCTGAGGGTACAACGATGTCACCTGCAAATATAATCTCACCGGCCGTTGCCGCCATTTCCTTGGTGATGAGGCATAGGGCAGGGAAATCGCAGGTTGTGACGCTGCCGGAGTCTCCGCAGATGCGGGGTCTGCCCGTACGCAGAGCCGCGATCTCTCCGTTTGGAAGCAGCTGTGCATGGTCTCCGGCTGCGAAATAAATATCCTGGGGTGGAGGTGGAGGCAAGACGCCTCCTTCTACGTCAAATCCGGGAATTCCCTCTTCTGGCGGCAACTTGCGGGCAAAGACCTCTCCCTCTCTGGCGAAGGGGGCTCCCGGAAACCGGAGATAATCTAAGAAATCTGCAGCTTCCGCAGTTCTTCCCTCCCGGAGCATTCCATTGCCTGTGAGCGTATGCTCCGGGAGGGACAGCTGCAGCCTTGATTTCTTGCCGGGCAGCGGGGCTCTCCCTTCTACGATACAGACTGGGAGATATGTAGGGTTGTTCAGTTCGGCGTATAGGGCCGGGATATTCAGATTCCGCAGAATGGAGCGGTTATCCAGCGAAGAGAGAATCTGTTCTATAGTGAGCGTGGACAGCAGCATCGCCCGGTTAGGTTCAGCCCGGACTGCGGCTTCGAAGGAAGCCGGGCAATTAACCAGATTCCAGGCGTACTTTTCTGCACGGTACAAGGTGAAATGCACTTTGAGCTTGTCAGGTGAAACGGTAATCTGATACTGTGGCTTCTCGCAAATTTCCCAGGTTATATGATCCGCTGAGGTCACCTCAGTAGGCTCTGTAACGGTCTTCCAGTTGATCTTCAGCACTACAGGATGCACAGCGGAGATCCGGGCTGGCTTGCCGCCAGAGAGCGGGGGAGTAATGAAGATCTGATTATTCTGCACAAGGATAATTCCATCCTTATCTCCATTCATCCCGCCGGAAGTCTGGCCCTCCACAGAGAAAGAATCCAGGAATCCCGTACGTTCAAGCATCAAGGATTCCACGAAATCATATCGGGTTGGTTCGATGAATTGCTGCGGCATTAGCTTAACCTCGCTTTTTCGTATAATCAATGGCATTCGTACAGAAAAGAGCATCATAAAGCCTGGGGGATCTCCCGGTGACTGATGGCTTACGTGGTCTCTATTGGCAGCCTGGCGACCATAAACGCGGATTCTCTGCATTCTTAGGCCCATTGCTTTGCGTCCTACCCTTTCAGGAAGTTTGCCTTTAGAAATAGATCAATGATATACACTCAGCATGAGGCGATTTAAATCGACTGTAATCGACAAAAAAGGTCATAACTGGTTCCTGCGCTGCAGGAACTTCTGCAAACAAGCTTAATTCTAGTACTTAAGGAGCTATTTTTCAACTCTATTCTGCCAATTTATCAATAATCTTAAAATGTGCAGCTCTAAGTTGTCTGGAAAACTGGTTTCCCAGCGCTTACAGCTTATGGGAGGACCCCTTCTGCAAGAGCCCTTGTTGCTCAAACCCTACTGCTAATTGAATTATTGTACAACAATAATATATTTCCGCCCTATGACTGCCAATAATCCGCTAAAAATCAATGCGTGTAACTTCCAGTTGAACCGGGAGGGCATAGTGTCGTTACGGGAACAAATCATGAGGATGGGAACTAAATCTGATTCGGCTTTACCGCACAGGAAAAAGGGACTCTCCCAAGCCTATAGCTTATGGGAGAGTCCCTTCTGTATGAATCGTATCGCGCTCGCCGGTGCAGCCTTGGCGGGCTGCGCGCCAGCTGAGATTGCCGCATAATCAGCGCGTTCAATCTCTTCAAGAATCCGGTTCAGATGCGAGAACACCGCGCCAAGATCACGGAATGCGGCGAGCGGGCATTGACCCTGCAGCTCAGAGAACCAGGCCAGCTGCACATCACGGGCGCGGCGAAGGCTCTCGGGGAGCGAACGTCCGCATTCCGCATCCGACAGCGTCCGGGTACCATATAAGGCAATGCAGTCTGCCGTTGCCGTCACAACCTCTGTCATCCAGTCGGCTGCGGCATAATGGGCAGGAAGCAGGGAGAGCTCTTCGGAAATTCCTTTGACGTAGGAATGCACCCTGCTAAGATGGGAGGTAGCCTGTGACAGTGTACCGAGCTCTTTGCGGCACTGGTAATGGGAGAGCGTGAAGTGAAGCTCGTTCTGCAGTTGCTTACTCTTGCCAAGCAGTTCACCGGAAAGCTTAAGCGCGGTCAGTGCCTGGGCAGCATCCCGTCCGCCGGACGTCAGGCCGGTTAAGGCATCGGACAATGTCAGGCTGCCCCTCAGTGCCAAGTCCTTGACCTTGACGAACCCCTTGGGCGGAACGATAATCATATTTATAATTAAGGCAATCAGCACGCCGATCAGGGTCTCGGCGACTCTCCAGACGATGTACCCATCCTGATAGAAGGTGAGCGCCAGGACGGAAGTGACGCCAACCTGCGAAACGGCCTGGATATTAATCCGGCAGGCGGTGGCTACGCCTATACCGAGCAGCAGCATCAGCAGAATCGAGAGCGCACCAACATCGAAGAAGCGGCCCACGACCAGGCTGGCGATTCCGCCTAGCACAATACCGAGCAGCCGGTATGCCCCTTTTTCAAGCGAGGCTTTGACACTGCTCTGGGTGATAAGAATCGCCGCCAGCGGCGCAAAGTACAGATAACGGTCGCCATACAAGCTGTGTACCGCGAGCCAGGATAGTGATGCAGCAAGGGTAACACGTATCATATAAAGGGATAATCCGAACTTCTCAAGGCGGTCTTGTAACCCCTCGTTCATGGTAGTCATCTTCTTTCGCAAATGTAAGAAAAATTTTATGTTTTTCAGCCGTTTTCATTATAGCACCTCAAAACAGGCCACGCCGGGTCCATTTTTTACGAACTTGTTAAGTTTCTGTACTGCAATTAATAATGTAAGCTATCGCATATATCGAATGATTCCTATATGCTATATATATTGAAGTCTGTCGAACAAAGGGAGGAAATGTCACTTATCCGCGCTGAGGATGCTGCTTATGGATTGTCTCCCGCAATAAGCGGGTAAAATAGGTTGTACTACATAAGGTAGGGAGGTTGTTAGCTATAGCTACCCAGGAAGGCACTATTATTTCTTTTGATCAGGTTATTAAGCAATATGACGATGAAGAGGCTGTATTAAAAGGCGTGAGCTTCGAAATTGAACGTGGTAAATTCTATACACTGCTGGGCCCCTCGGGCTGCGGGAAAACGACCATTCTGCGTTTGATTGCCGGCTTCGCTGAGCCGACTGAAGGTTCCATTTATCTGAACGGCAAAATCATCAACCATATTCCCGCCAATGAGCGGCAGGTCAATACGGTATTCCAGGACTATGCGCTGTTTCCGCACCTGAACGTATTTGAGAATGTGGCTTTCGGACTGCGGATCAAGAAGCTTAAGAAGGATGTTATTAATCAAAAGGTGCAGGAGGCGCTGCGCTTCGTCAATCTGGTCGGCTATGACCAGCGGGCGATAAATGAGATGTCCGGGGGACAAAGACAGCGTGTCGCAATTGCGCGAGCGATTGTCAACGAGCCGCAGGTACTGCTGCTGGACGAGCCGTTGTCCGCGCTCGACCTGAAGCTGCGCACGGAGATGCAGTATATTCTGCGGGAAATGCAGCAGCGGCTGGGCATCACCTTCATCTTCGTTACCCATGACCAGGAAGAGGCGCTGGCGATGTCCGACTGGATCTTCGTCATGAACGGCGGAAAGATTGAGCAGAGCGGTACGCCGAACGATATCTACGATGAGCCGATCAACCGCTTCGTGGCGGATTTCATCGGCGAGTCGAACATCGTGCCGGGCGTAATGATTGAGGACTATGTAGTTGAATTTAACGGCCACCGGTTCGAGTGCGTCGATGCCGGCCTGAAGCCGAATGAGGCGGTGGAGATCGTCATCCGGCCGGAGGATCTGGAGATTGCCACAGTAGAAGCGGGAAAGCTGAAGGTGCGCGTGGATTCCCAGTTGTTCCGCGGGGTACATTATGAGATCAGCTGCTATGACGGCTCAGGCCATGAATGGCTGGTCCATTCCACCCGCAAGGCGGAGGTAGGCAGCGAAATCGGGCTGTATTTTGATCCGGAAGCGATCCATGTTATGCGTTTCGGCGAAACGGAGGAAGAGTTCGACAAACGTCTGGAGGCTTACGGCGAGGTGGAGAGCGATGAAGAGTAAGGGCAAGTCGTACTACCTCATCCCGTATTACCTGTGGATTGCGTTGTTTGTTATTGCACCGGTGCTGCTGGTTGTCTATTATTCCCTGTTCGATCTGGACGGGAAGCTGACGCTGGACAACTACGTCAATTTCTTCACGCCGGTATATATGAGAATGATGCTGAATTCCTTCTGGTATGCTTTTCTGATCACACTGTTCTCGCTCTTGGTGGCATACCCGGCTGCTTATCTGCTGACGCGCACGAAGCACAAGCAGCTGTGGCTGCTGCTGATTATTCTGCCGACATGGATCAATCTGCTGCTGAAGACATATGCCTTCATCGGGATCTTCGGCACCTTCGGCCCGGTTAACAATTTCTTCGATTTAATGGGGATAGGAGAGCAGCAGATTCTCTTCACGGGCTTCAGCTTTGTATTTGTATCCGTCTATATCTTCATCCCGTTCATGATTCTGCCGATCTTCAGTGCACTGGATGAGATGAATCTGTCGCTGGTCGATGCGGCGCGCGATTTGGGTGCCTCCGGGTGGACGACGTTCCGGCGGGTTGTGTTTCCGCTGACGATCTCCGGGGTCCGTTCCGGCGTTATGGCGGTATTCATTCCGGCGCTGTCGCTCTTCATGATTACACGACTGATTGCCGGCAACCGGGTAATTACACTCGGCACCGCGATTGAGCAGCATTTCCTGGTCACACAGGATTGGGGCATGGGCTCTACGGTAGCGGTATTCCTGATCGCCATTATGGCGCTGTTCATGATTCTTACGGGCAGCTCGCGGAAAGGGGTGCGCGGGTGAGAAACAAAAGCAAAAATAAAAACGGGATTGCCAATATCTATCTGGTGCTGGTCTTCCTTGTTCTGTATGCGCCGATTTTCTATCTGATGTACTACTCGTTCAACAGCGGCGGCACCATGCATGAATTCGAGGGCTTCACACTGGATTATTACCGTGAGGTCGTTGCTGATACCCGGCTGATGATTATTGTGATTAACACGCTGGTGATCGCGCTCCTGTCTTCGGCGATTGCGACACTGATTGCGATCATCGGAGCACTGGCAATCCAGCATGTCCGCAGCCGCCGGGCCAAGAACACGCTGCTCTCGCTGAATAATGTGCTGATTGTCAGCCCGGATGTGATTATCGGAGCCTCGTTCCTGATCCTGTTCACCATTGTCGGGATCAAGCTTGGCTTCACCTCCGTTCTGCTCTCGCATGTGGCGTTCAGTATTCCAATTGCCGTCATCATGATCCTGCCCCATCTGCAGGAGATGAGCCTGACACTGACTGACGCTGCCCGGGATCTCGGGGCTACGCGCCGCGATGTGCTTACGAAGGTAGTTCTGCCGATCATCAAGCCGGGGATTTTCAGCGGGTTCTTCATGGCGCTTACCTATTCCCTGGACGATTTCGCGGTAACCTTCTTCGTAACCGGTAATGGATATTCCACACTGTCGGTTGAAATCTATTCCCGGGCACGCCAAGGGGTCTCATTGTCGATTAATGCATTGTCGACGTTGATCTTCCTCTTCACGATTCTGCTTGTAGTAGGTTACTACTACCTTAACCAGCGGAAGAGCCGCCCGCCTATGCAGATTGCAGAACCGGTTGCCGAAGCGGGGGTGCCTAGATGAAACAGCTGGTAAATACGTTTCTGGCGATTCTGATCGTGGCATTCGGGCTGATGTTCCTGGCCTCCAGGCTGAACTCGGCCGAGGGCTATTCCGGCGGCAATACGCTGACGATCTACAACTGGGGTGATTACATCGATCCTGAGCTGCTGGAGCAGTTCCAGGAGGAGACCGGCATTACGGTGATCTACCAGACCTTTGACTCTAATGAGGCGATGCTGACCAAGGTTGAGCAGGGCGGTACGGTCTTCGATGTCGTGGTCCCTTCCGACTATGCCATTGCCAAGATGCGCGAAGAGAACCTGCTGCTGCCGCTGGATCACAGCAAGCTTCCGAATCTGGCCAATATCGGGTCCGAATTCATGGATCTGTCCTTTGATCCCGGTAACCTGTATTCGGTGCCTTATTTCTGGGGGACGGTAGGTATCATCTACAACCCCGAGATGACGGAGGGCATCGATTTCAGCAGTTGGGATTCGCTCTGGGATAAGCGGCTGGACAATAATATCTTCCTGGTCGATGGAGCACGCGAGGTGATGGGCATGGCGCTGAACAGTCTGCACTATTCCGTCAATGACAGGAATGAAGAGCATCTGCAGGAGGCGTTGGCCAAGCTGAACCGGCTGTCGCCGAATGTGAAGGCGATCGTCGGCGACGAGATCAAGATGCTGCTGGCGAACGAGGAGGCGGCTGTCGGAATCGTCTGGTCCGGCGATGCTTCGGAGATTATGGATGAGAACGACAAGCTGGATTACGTAGTGCCGGAGGAAGGCTCGAACATATGGTTCGACAACATGGTCATTCCGCGCGGCGCAGCCAATATCGAAGGGGCACATAAGTTCATCAACTTCATGCTCCGCCCGGATGTGGCGGCGCAGAATACGGAATATGTCGGCTACTCTACGCCGAACGTTCCTGCCCTGAAGCTGCTGCCGGAGGACATCTCCGGCGACGAGCGCTTCTACCCGCCCGCCGAGATCACAGACCGGCTGGAGGTCTACGATAACCTCGGTAAGCGGATGCTTGCCCATTATAACGAGCTGTTCCTGAAGTTTAAGATGAATAAGAAGTAGGTTGCCGGTCATTGAGTGCCCGCATGCGGAGGTTTCGCATGCGGGTGTTTTTTTGCTGGGGAAGGGTAGGGGGAGCTTCTGCAGAGCGGGATGGCTGGCAGGATGGGATAGAAGGATGGGGCTGGAGGGATAAGGCTAGAGGGATTGGGCTAAAAGGGCGAAGTTGGGGGGGAGAGAAAGGAGGGAGGCTAGGGCTTGAGGGAGAGAGGGGGGAAGCTGGAGGGATAAGGCTAGAGGGATTGGGCTAGAAGGGTGAAGTTGGAGGGAGAGAAAGGGGGGCAAAGGCTAGAGGGATTGAAGAGAAAGTGTTAGCTGGAGGGCTGAGGCTAGAGGAAGGGGGAGAAGGACGAAGCTAAGGATGAGATTAAAGGGAGGGTGAGAAGGATGAAGCCGGAAGGCTAGGGTCAGAGCACTGGTGAGGGGCATGACTTGTTGGAGAATTGTATGGCCCTCACCGGCTACTGAGGCAATAGAGGCAGTATTAGTTGGATTTTCTACACTTGCTGGTGAACGAATGAACCCTGCGAATGCAGCAGGTGGATAAACAGCACTTAAATTATTACATCTTACCCCAAGTAGCTGAAATCACCCAAATTAGTTGCTGTTTTTCCACTTGCTTGGCCACGATCCTACGAAATCGATAAATTAAGATACCTTTTTCCACTTACTGTTACAGCAGTTGATTCGCGGCACTACAGCCTACAGCCAGCAGCGGGTTCAACGATCCACCTGAACGTTGCTGGCGGTTCTGGTTATTTTCGGATACATGTTACTGGGCAAACGTCTAGCGGACAAAGTATAGTGGAGATCCACTTGTGTTGCAATGTTCGTCTACGTCAGTGTATGGCCCGCAACGGGTCGCATTAATGCTGGTCCGCAGCCCCAGCCCGCAGCCGTTACATTAAATTTGGTCTGCTGCGGAAACGCAAGTAGATTGCTCCGTATGCAGATTAATTAATATATTCAAGCACACTGCGCTTCAGCTCATACCGTGCGGTCCGTTCCTGATTACTGGTGGGGACGGGAAGAAGCCAGCCTTTGTCAGCCAGGTTGTGTAACGTCCGGACTGCGGTTCCGTAATCGACAGAGAAATGTTCCTTCACATCCTGCGGGCGGATGGGCCGGGACAGATGGATAATCAGCCGGATTACCTCCTGCTCCATTAGCTGTACACGTGACACAGGTGCCTCGGCAGGCTGATATCTGCCCAGTACGAGCCGCAGCAGGGTCATACAAAGCTCAGGGCGCTGCTCAACATCATCGTACGCGAATGAAATCACATGATAGCCCATGGCGTACAGGAAAGTTTCCCGGTTAAGTTCGCCGCAGTATTTAGTCCGGTCCATATCGCGTACATGTGAGGCATAGCCTTTGATCTCGATCAGCAGCTTCACGTATCCCGGTAACCAGGCGAAATCTGCAAAATACGATCTTCCCCGCCAGTCCATGACCTCGTATTCTGGATGCAGCCCTTCAAAATGTCCCCGCAGCGGCCACCAGACTTTATTCAGAAACAGGATCTCGGCATGCCTATGCCCCCGCTCCAAGCGCGCCCGGCGTTCTCCTTTAGGTCTGCTGCCCAGATGCCCGTTGATAAACTGCAGATGTGCTTCTTCAAATGTCATGATTCTCAAGCCTCCCCCGAAAATAGAAAACGCCCCGGCTCCCCCAATTGGGGGAAAACCGGGACGTTCTTCGTCTCGCTGTTATTAAGCTTGGATATGGCTAGAATGACAGCATGAAAAGCCTTTATTTCACGCCGATCCGCATCCGGTAGCTAATCAGCACCTGCAATGTCCGGCCCCGGAAGTAGTTCTTAACCTCTGCCGAGAACTCGGCAATATCTTGCTCAAGTGAGGCCGGGCTAAGCTTCAGAACCGATTGCATTCCGCCTTGGCTGAGGGCCAGGCCGATATAGCGCTCTGCATTGCAGGCTTCTGTGTTGTGAAAAACGATTTCTCGCGCGTAAGTGAAACATCCGCTGGCATTGATCCGGCCCAGATGTCCTTCCTTATCCCACTTGCGGGCCTGATCCGAATCAGGCTGGAGCTCCTTAAGCAGGGCGTCTGAAGTGGCAATCAGCCTATTGTAACGGGCTTCAATAGCAGGGTTCAGTACCAGAGGCCAATCGCAGTCATAGGCTGCGAACACTCCGCCGGGACGCAGACAGCGGGAGATTTCCTGAAGTGTGCTGGCCGGGTCCATCCAGTGGAATGACTGCGAGCAGGTGATGATGTCGACGCCCTCTGAGGCGAAGGGAAGCTGATTGGAGTAGCCTTGGATAAAAGACAAAACCTGCGCCCCGTTGTCCAGACGGTCCAGCTTCTCCTGCGCTTTGCCCAGCATATCCGGGTTGGGCTCCACTCCGGTTACAGAGTCGGCGGCGTCTTTCCACAGGAAGGTGGACAGACCGGTGCCGCAGCCTATATCAGCGACCACGGCCGGACGGCTGCCCAGGTAATTACTCAGCAGCTCAATAACGAGCGGCGGCGCTTCGGGCCGGTAACGGTCGTATTCATCCTGATATCCCAAGAAGCGGTCAATATTAGGCTTGCTGTTACCTGCAGGAATCATAGGAATCAGCCTCCATATGAGTTGTGTTTGTGCTTTATCATAGATAGTCTAAGCGTCAATATTCAAAAATCCGGATAAACATAGGCGGATAAAAAGCTAGCAACTTCTGAGCTAGCGCAGCAGCTCCGGATCAATGGCAGGCACGAGACCCTCAGCGGCGGCGCGGGTTAGCAGGGCAGAGATTGCCGCGTAGCCGTCCTCGCCCAGGTTCATCGTGAACTCGTTGACGTAAAGATCAATATGCGATTTGGCTACTTCCGGGGAGAGCTCCTGGGCATGGCTCAGGACATATTCCTGGCAGTCCAGGGGATGATCCCAGGCATACTGTAAAGAGCTGCGGATCCAGCCGGTAATGGCCTCGTGGTCCAGATCCCGGCGGGCGATGATTGCGCCCAGCGGAATAGGCAGGCCGGTGTCGCTTTCCCACCAGCTGCCGAGGTCAGTCAGCAGGTTAAGATTATAGGACGGGTAGGTGAAGCGGGCTTCATGAATGACCAGCCCGGCATCAATCGTGCCATTCTGTACAGCAGGCATGATTTCATCGAAGGGCATGACGACGATCTCAGCCGGGCCGTCCGGCACCTGCTGCGCAGCCCACAGCCGGAAGAGCAGGTAGGCGGTGGAGCGCTCACTTGGCACGGCTATTCTGCGGCCGGATAGCTGACGCGGATGTTTGATGGCATCTGCACCTTTGCGTGTCAGTACGAGCGGGCCGCAGCCCCGTCCAAGCGCACCGCCGCAAGGCAGCAGCTTGTACTTATCCAGCACCCAGGGAAGCGCGGCGTAGGAGATCTTAAGGACTTCCGGACCGGCGCCGTCTGCCGCGAGGCCGTTGGTGATATCGATATCGGCAAAGGTTACCTCCAGCTTGGGTGCATTCGGCACCAGACCGTGCGCCCAGGCATGGAATACGAAGGTATCGTTGGGACATGGAGAAAAAGCAATATGAAGTTCGGTTGTCATTACAGCACCTCCAGTAGAATAGCCGCTGCCGCTGTGAGGGCGTCCAGGGCTTCTTTGATCTTCCACGCGGCCCGGTCGCGCGGGCCGACCGGGTTCGAGATCGCGCGCAGCTCCAGCGCTGCGATTCCCAGGGCCTTGGCGGCCACGGCGACCCCGTGGCCTTCCATCGCTTCCGCCGCCGCCTGCGGATGGCGCGCGGCAAGCTCCGCGGCCGTCCCGGCGGTGCCGGTCGCGGTCGACACGGTAAGCACGGTGCCCGTGCTTACCGTGAGCCCGGCCGCTGCCAGCGCGGCCGCAAGGGCCTGGACCGTGCCGCCCGGCGCAGGCACGGACACGCTGCCGAAGCCGAGCTCGGCAGCGCTGCGGAAGCCCTCCGGCGTCTCTGCGCCGAGGGCCGCGTCAAGCATCTCGCTGGCGACGACCAGCGAGCCTACGGGTGCACGGCCGGGGAAGCCGCCGCCGATCCCGGCGCTGATGACGCAGCCGTAGGAGCCGGCTGCCAGAGCGGCGGCGGTGCCCGCCGCCGCCGCAGCGGTGCCGGCTCCCGCTGCGATGACATGGAACCTGCGGCTGCCCTGCAGGCCGCGCAGGACGGCATCCCGCTCGGCTGCGACAGCGGTTACGATCAGCACGCGCGCCGCGCGTGCTTCTTGCGCTGCAACAAGGTCCGCGGCGGTCTGCGAATTCAACTCAACCTTCGCTTCCATAATCTGCCTCCCTTTATATGTTTGTATCTAAAGATCTTCGATAAAACCGCTTGCCGGGATTCTGTTCCTTCAATTCATCTTTACCTTTGAAAGTCTACGCCGTTTCTGAGAACAGGTCAAATTCGCAGGGGGTGTTCTAACGGAATCTCCAGACGTGTATAACGGCAGATACAAATGCTATTCCGAACAGTATTTCTTTGGCTATCGGACTGGAAAATATTGATCTTATGTTGAAAAAAATGTGTTCTATGCGCAAAGATATAACAGGATGTTGATAATCGTTTTTTCAAGAATAAGTGTTAAAATAAAGGATAAGAGGAAAAAATATACGTAAAAATTCCATGAGTCCGAGATTGGCCGGATTTGTGAGCAGTGAATGCAGGTATATAAGGATGTGGAAAATTGGAGCATATACTGATAGTTGAGGATGAGAAAGAAATTAACGGTCTGCTTCGCTGCTTCATATCGGAACACGGTTATTTGACTACTTCTGCGTATAACGGATTAGAGGCCCTGCAACTTATTCAAAGAGAATCTTATGATCTGATTCTGCTAGACCTGATGCTGCCGTATAAGAGCGGAGATCAGCTTCTGTGTGAATTACGGGAACATTCTGCAGTACCAGTGATTGTGATCTCAGCCAAGGATACAACGCAAACCAAAATTGAGCTTTTACGGATCGGGGCAGATGATTATATCACTAAACCTTTTGATCTCGATGAGACCCTTGCGCGGATAGAAAGTAATTTACGGCGGAATAAAATGAACCAGGATACTGCGGGAAACAGATGTTTAACCTATCAGGATATTCAGCTCGATGAGATGAAGCATAATGTAGAGGTTAAGGGTCGCGAGCTTGCGCTTACAGCCAAAGAATATGGAATTCTTGAACTGCTTATGAAACATCCGGAGAAAATATACTCCAAAGCCAATCTGTTCAAAAGCATCTGGAATGAAGAATATATGAGTGAAGACAATACACTAAATGTTCATATTAGCAATATACGCAATAAGCTGAAGGCAGCCAGTCCGGATAAGTTATACATAGAAACCGTTTGGGGAATAGGCTACCGCTTGTATAAAACAGACTAGAACCGGTTGATTATTATATGCCTTATTATGAAGGAACCGTTTGCTCATGGCGCAAGCGGCTCTTCCTGTTGGGAGCAAAAGCTCGCATGAACCATAACTTTAAGAATTCTTTAAAGAGATCCCGGAGGAAATTAAGAATTTCTTTAAGATTACCTCTTACTATAGTCAGTAACGGTAAATATATACTTAATGCTTAACCGTAGAACTGGAGCGTGACAGACATGAGTGACATCATCCTTACGACCAACAATCTCACCAAGAAATATAATCATACATTGGCCTTGGATAATATTAATCTGAACATTGAAAGAGGAAAGATGTATGGCTTCATTGGTCAAAATGGGGCTGGGAAAACAACGCTGATCCGCCTTATTGTAGGGTTATCCTTTCCGACAAGCGGCGAGTTGTACCTGTTCGGCAAGACAGGGAAGCAGGCGCTGCAAGAGCAGCGTAAACGGATCGGCTGTATGGTTGAAACGCCTGCTCTATATCCCAATATGACTGCTGTGCAGAATCTGGAAGTCCAGCGGATTCAGCGGGGAATACCCGATCGGCATGTTATCAGGGAGACGCTGGAGCTGGTCGGTCTGGATGATCATCTTACTGGCAGAAAAGCGGTCCGTAATTTTTCTCTGGGAATGCGCCAGCGGCTGGGTATTGCGATTGCCTTGCTGCATGACCCTGAACTGCTTATTTTAGATGAGCCGATTAATGGGCTAGACCCCATGGGGATCGCCGAAATGCGGATCTTGCTGAAACGCTTAAATGCGGAACGCGGGACCACGATATTGATATCGAGCCATATCCTTAACGAGCTTTATCAGACGGTGTCGCAGTATATCCTTATTAATCAAGGTGTCCTGATTGAAGAATTAACACAAAGCCAGCTGAATGAGAAGTGCAAACGCCATATTGCGCTGCAGACCAATCATGTAGAGAATGCCCTGCTTGCTTTAGAAAACCGGCTGCATATCAAAGATTATCAGGTTATGCCTGACGGAACCATTAAGCTGTATGATCACTTGGATGACATGGAAGGCATCTCGTCCACATTAATGAAGGAAGGCGTCCTGATTACGGGGATGACAATGGCTGGAGATACTCTGGAAAGTTACTTCCTCGACCGTATTGGAGGAGAGAAGCATGCATTGTCTCATTAAAGCAGAAATTTACAAGCTGGTGCATGACCGGAGCTTTTTTATCCTTTTGGCTTTGTCTATAGTACTGGGCGGCTTCCTTATGCTGGATCAAGGAAAACTTACCGGATATGAGAGTGTATTTGCGTCCTTGTATAATGCACCTATATTAATGCTGCTGACATGTGTATTTGGGGCGCTCTACATTGGAAAGGATTTTGCAGACCACACGCTGCATCACATGATTTGCGCTGGGCATTCACGGAACCATGTATTTCTTAGCAAAACGATCCTATTTGTAGCGGGGTCGAACATGATTTTACTCCTTCAGCCGATCCTTAGTATCGCTCTTAATGCCGGTATTTACGGGTGGGGGCACCAATCTTTCGGGTCAGATCTGAAGGAGATAATAAAATTATTTCTTACAACAGCTGTATTGAACGCGGCTATGTGCGGAATCTCCCTACTGGCGGCATTCATATGTAAAGATGTTGGTAAAACCTTATCCATTCCAGCGCTGTTTTATTTTTTGACCATATTCCTGTTAAACGGCCCGAACGCGAAAGAAATTGCGCGGTTTATTCCCCTGGGGCAGCTGAGACTGTTAATCGGGGATTCTTCATCGACAGGAGCGGCTCTGCTGGTCGGAATAATTTTTTTAGGCTGCTTCTGCGTAGCGACCGGCAGGATTTTTAACCATTCGGAACTTTATTAAAGGGGGGGATGCCATGAATAATCTTATGCAGATGGAATGGTACCGCATAAAGTACAATAAATTTTTTGTCGGCTGTGCGCTGCTGAGTATCATTTACGGACTATTTGCCAGCAAAAGCTATATTGCCGATTTGACCACACATAAAGACGCTATAGGGATCTTCTATGCCATGGTTTATGACTCCACTGTCTGGCTTGTATTGTTCTCTGCTATCGTGGCTCTGATGATCGGTCATGATTTCACTAACCGCACGATTCACCTGGAGGTTGTAGCAGGTCATTCCAGAATAAAAATCTTCTTCAGCAAATGTCTTATCTATTTAGCCGTGTTTAACCTCTTAATGCTGCTGGGTCCGGTGGTGGGTAGCATAAGAATGTCTTTTCAGCTGGGCTGGGGAGATTCATGGAATCATGATGCTTTGTATATCCTGCGGGTAATCCTGTTTTCGTTATTGCTGAACAGCGCGGTATTTTCAGTCTGTATATTTTTTGCCTTCATATTCAAGGATTCTGCTAAAACGGTATCTGTATCGATGATTGTTCTGTTTATCAGCGCTATGTGTATCGCCTATGCCGGGCCGATGGGCTGGTATGATGTTGTACCGTGGCTGCGGTTTCTGCCGATGAATCAAATTAGAGCATCTTTAGCCTATTCTCTCTCCCTGGTCCAGGCGACAGAGATTGCACTTTCCGGGATAGTGTACCTGCTGTTGTTCATCGCACTTTCATTTCAGAGGTTCAATACTTGTGAACTCAAATAGGGACGGGGAAGGAGGCGTAATAATCCATGATGTATATTGTTGTTCTGCTCACGGTAATGCTTGCGGTGCTTATGTTTCGCCTCTTTTCGTTGAAAAGGCAAATACGCAATGTCACTAAACAGATGGTTGAACTGTCATCCGGGACTATTGAAAAGAAGTTGAATATTTCATTAATAGATAAGAATTTGAATGTGCTCACTGCAGAAATAAACAAGAACCTGACGAAGCAGCGTGAGCTCCGTATTAACATGGCACGAAGCGGCAATCATCTGAAAGAATCCATAGCTAACATCTCCCATGACCTGCGCACACCGCTGACCTCGATGATTGGCTACCTCCAGCTGTTGCAAAAAGGGGCTATAACACCAGAGCAGCGTGAGCAAATAGGAATTGTTTTGCGCAAGGGCCATCATCTGCAGACATTAATTAAATCATTTTATGAACTGGCTGTATTGGATTCAGAAGAAATTCAGCCGAAGTTCAAGAATGTGAATTACTCTAATGTGATTATGGATAGCGTTGTGGAGAACGCCGCCATGTTTGAAGAGCGGGGGCTGCATCCGCAGATAACGCTCCCGGAAGATAGCGTGTTTGTCTGGACGGATGAGGATATGCTGCGGCGTATCCTACAGAACTTGCTTGATAATGCAGCAAAGTATGCCACAGGCGAGATCAGGATCACCCTGCTGAAGAATAGTAAGACAGAATTGATGATGACGAATACGATATCAAGTCCGAAAGAGGTTGATCCGGCACGGCTGTTCGACCGCTTCTATACTTCAGATGTATCGCGAAGTGTAGGGAGCACAGGGCTAGGATTGTCGATCGTCAAAATTCTAATTGATAAAATACGCGGAACGATCAGTGCTGAGTTATCTGGAGACCACCTACAGATCAAAATTGTATTGTGAAGGTCTCATAGAAAAATGTATGGAGATGACATAGATGCTCAAGATAGGAATATGTGAGGATGAACAAAACGTCCTTAATCAAATTAGCTGTTGTATTCAAGAAGCTTTAAACAATGAAATAGAATACAGCATCAAGGAATACAATTTCGGAATGGCCATGCTAAAGGACAGAGAAATTTTTGATCTGGTGATTCTAGATTTAGATATGTCGGGCATGAACGGATATGAGCTGGCACAGGAAATCCGGGAGCTTGATACAGAAGTGAAGATAGTATTTATAACCAATTACTCAATCTACAAAGATTATGCGTTCTCAGTTCATGCTTTTGGCTATCTGGTTAAACCGGTTAATCGTGATATTCTTTCTGCTATACTCCGAGATACCGTTAAGTACATTTCGCCGAGAAAAAAAGACACTCAACAGGTTAAATTTTTGTTCAAGGAAGGTGTGAAGTCGTTTCACCTCAAGGAAATATTATACTTTGAGTATATGAACCGTGACATACATCTACAGACACTAAGGGATAAAGAATACATAATCCATAAAGAAAAGATATCTAATATTTCGAAGAAAATGAGTCTATATGATTTTGTGGTTCCGCATAAGAGTTTTGTAATTAATCTGAACTATGTTAATTATGTAAAGGGGTACAATATCTATATTACGAACGGGGATATTATTCCGTTGTCACAGAGTAATTCTACAGCTTTTAGAAAAAAGCTGGATATTTTTCTCCAGAAGCAAGTAAATGAGTAAAGGGGGCGTTTCTATACGTAATGGGGTCTAAATTTTTGTACACCCTATACTGTTGACAGATTCTACAGTATGCTGTATATTTATCTTAACTTAAAGATAATTAACTTAAAGATAAACGCAAACACGAAGGAGGTGCACATTATGAGCGGAACTAATGACACAACAAACACAGCAGGTACAGCAGCTGAAGGAAGCATCGATCAGGAGCAGGCGGCATCACTGAAACTATTCGTTGTTCTGTCCAAGGCTTACAAGAGCCTGATGGATCAGGCGGTGAAGGATATGAAGAGCCACGGGCTGGCATCGGCGGAGTTCATGGTGCTGGAAGTCCTGTATCATAGAACGCGGATTCCACTGCAGCAGATTGGCGAGAAGATTCTGGTCACCAGCGGGAGCATCACCTACAACATCGATAAGCTGGAGAAGCGCGGACTTCTGAAGCGCGTTCCATGCGAGGACGACCGCCGTGTAACTTATGCCGAGATTACGGAAGCGGGGCGCGAGCTGTTCGATGATATTTTTCCCCGTCATGTCAGTTCCATACACAGCCTGATGGGCGGGCTGGACAGTGAAGAGAAGGCTCAGGCCACTCAGCTGCTGAAGAAGCTGGGCAAGGGTGTATAGAAGACGGACAGCGCAGCAAGTTGAAGAACTGGCCGGAGCCCAATAGATGACAGTCAGCTTTAGCAGCGGGATGAGGCATTGATGATCAAGCTAAGTCCCCGGATGCGGGCAAATTATATATAGATCAGCAGGACCCAAAATTTTTTACCTAATATCTTAACGTTAAGATAATTAAAATCGAGAGAATGGAGAGTGTTTAAAATGGTTAGTGTAGGTTTATTGTTGATGAGATTGGTAATTGGTGTAGCGTTTATCGGGCATGGTGCACAGAAGCTGTTCGGTTGGTTCGGCGGCTACGGCCCCAAAGGTACAGGCGGCTGGATGGAGTCGATCGGCATTAAGCCCGGCGTACGCATGGCGGTGCTGGCAGGACTGATGGAGCTGGTCGGAGGACTGCTGTTCACACTAGGTCTGCTGACCCCGGTGGCTGCTGTGCTGATTGCCGCAACCATGCTTGGTGCGATTGTCAAAGTCCATGCTCCTAACGGGTTCTGGTCTACGGCTAACGGGATCGAGTTTCCATTGACGGTGCTTGTGGTGGCGGTCGGGGTGGCCCTGGCGGGTCCGGGTTCGATTTCACTTGATGCACTTTTCTTTAAATAATAGCCGGTACGCCAGGCAGCCTGCTCCACAGACAGCGGGCGGCTGCCCAGGGCGGACGTCAAGATAGCATTCTCATTTTACGAAAGAACAGATGGTACAACACACCCAATTTCAGGAGGTAATAATCATGACTATGCAAACTGCAGGAATTCATCATATCACCGCTTTTGTAGGAGACGCTCAGCGCAACGCTGATTTCTATGCCGGAATTCTCGGATTGCGACTTGTCAAAAAAACCATAAACTTCGACGCACCCGACGTCTATCATCTCTACTTCGGCAATGAGCAGGGTGCACCGGGCACCATTATTACCTTCTTCCCCTGGTCTACCGGACGCAAGGGCAGAATCGGCGGCGGTCAGGTGGGCGTAACCACTTATGCTGTGCCGGCAGGCTCCATCGGGTTCTGGGAGCAGCGGCTGGCCGCTTATCAGATTCCGGTTACCAAGGTAAGCCGGATCGGCGAGTCTTATCTCTCCTTCGCGGACTACGACGGTTTGCGGATTGAGCTGGTGGAACGTGAAGAGGGTTCCTTGAGTACCTGGTCCTTCGCCGGAGTACCTGTAGAACATGCGATCAAAGGCTTCGGAGGTGCTGTTCTCTACAGCGCTGCCCCGGACAAAACAGCAGATACTCTCTCCCGTACGCTGGGAATGGAGCGGATTACTGAAGGTGACGGCTACATCCGGTACAGAGCTGCCGGTGATATCGGGAATATCATCGATCTGAAGACTACCCCGGTTCCGCAGGGGGCTGGCGGCACAGGTACCGTCCACCACATCGCCTGGCGCGCCAAAGATGATGCCGAGCAGCTGGAATGGGGCCGCCGCGTACAGAGCCACGGCTACCAGCCGACTCCTGTGCAGGACCGTCAGTACTTCAATGCCATCTACTTCCGTGAAGAAGGTGGAATCCTGTTCGAGATTGCGACCGATCCTCCCGGCTTTGCCCGTGATGAAGCGCCGGACGCGCTGGGACAGAAGCTGATGCTTCCGGCATGGTTTGAGCCGCACCGTGGGGCGATTGAAGAGAACTTAAGTCCCTTCGAAATCCGCGAAATCGGGGTGAAGCAGATATGAGTATGACTCATGTATTCCATCAAGGTACGGATGTAACTCAGCCGACGCTGGTATTATTCCACGGCACAGGCGGCAACGAGCATGACCTGCTGCCGCTGGCCGAACTGCTGGCTCCCGGCGCATCCGTGCTGGGCATCCGCGGAAATGTACTCGAGAACGGCATGCCGCGCTTCTTCCGGCGGTTGGCTGAAGGGATTTTCGACGAGGAAGATTTGATCTTCCGCACCCATGAGGTGAAGCAATTCCTGGATGAGGCTGCAGCGAAGTACGGATTCGATGCCGGCAATCTGGTTGCGGTGGGTTACTCCAACGGTGCGAACATCGCCGGCAGCCTGCTCTTCCATTACGGAGGCCTCTTCCGCGCGGCAGTGCTGCTGCATCCGATGGTTCCGCTGCGCGGCCTTGCAATCCCGTCGCTGCAGGGGGTTCCGGTCTTTATCGGGGCAGGAACCAATGATCCGATCATCCGCTCTGAAGAGACACGTGAGCTGGAATCCCTGCTGAGCGGCGCGGGAGCCGAGGTCACCTCGCACTGGGGCAATCAGGGACACCGGCTGAGCGCCGCCGAGGCTGAAGCGGCCAGGGACTGGCTGGCCGGTCTCACAGCTTCCGGAGAATAAATATAAAATAGTATGTGCACCGCCTGCGGGGGCTGCTGATCAGTGACATAATCGGCTGGCCGGCTCCTGCAGGCGGTTATTTGCGATATAAAGGTATAGGCCCGATACATTTACTCCCCTTCTATTCCCCGTTAATGCATAAAAGCATTGAACTTTCAGGCTGTGATCGGGTAGTATGAAGAATAAAAAACGGACCTGAGCAAAAACGGATTTGCTGTCTTTTAAAGGGGTGCCAAGAGAAAGGTTGCGTCACTATTCATGATTAAGCAAAATCATATTTCAGGTCTGGCGGAGGGTGGGCCGTCCAAGAAACAGCGGCTGCAGCTTGCAGTCATTCTGGGGGCTATCGCCACGATTGGTCCCCTGTCCATTGATATGTATCTGCCGGCTCTGCCTGCACTAAGCATTCATTTCACCACCAGTCCGGCCATGGTGCAGCTCAGCCTGACCTTCTTCCTGCTGGGGCTGGCCTCGGGCCAACTGGTGGCCGGACCGCTCAGCGATGTCCATGGACGCCGTGTTCCGCTCTTTATAGGTATGGTGATTTACGCGGTATCTTCACTGCTCTGTGCGTTCAGTCCTTCAATCGGGCTGCTGGTGTTTCTGCGGTTCATCCAGGGGCTGGCCGGCTCGGTAGGTGTGGTTATCTCCCGGGCGGCAGTCCGCGACATGTACAGCGGCTCGGAATTAACCAAGTTCTTCTCGCTGCTGATGATTGTCAACGGGCTGGGGCCGATCTTTGCTCCTGTCATCGGGGGGCAGCTGCTGAGAGTAACCACCTGGCAGGGCGTGTTTATAGTCTTGTTTGTGTTCGGACTGCTTTTTGCGGCCATTATTCTGCTGCGCCTGCCGGAGACATTGCCCAAAGAACGCCGGATCAAAAGCGGGCTCAAAGGGACCCTGCTCACCTTCTGTATCCTGCTCGGCAATGCCAAGTTTATGGGCTATGCCCTCTCCCAGGGCTTTGTTACAGCGGCTATGTTCGCCTACATTTCCGGTTCTTCCTTCGTATTGCAGATTATTTATGGGGTATCCCCGCAAATGTACAGCCTGATCTTCGCAGTTAACGGGCTCGGCATTATTATCTCCGGGCAGATTGCCGGCCGGTTGTCCGCAAGAGTAGGGGAGCGCAAGCTGCTGATTAGCGGCCTTCTGCTCTGTACTTTCGGCGGTGTCCTGCTGCTGGTTACCCTCCTTGCCGGAGGCGGGCTGCTGCCGATTCTGGTCTGCCTGTTCGCCGTGGTCTCCAGTGTGGGTCTGGTGAGTACAACCAGCTTCTCACTTGCCATGCAGGATCAGGGGGAAACGGCAGGCAGCGCCTCTGCACTCCTGGGTCTGCTTCCCTTGCTGCTGGGCAGCTGTGCGGCTCCGTTAGTCGGACTTGGCGGCAGTGATTCTGCATTGCCGATGGCGCTGGTCATCGCAGGCGCAGGAATTCTGTCCATTTTATCTTACCTGCTGCTCTGCAAAAGGGCGGACAAGCCATGAGCCGCAAGGATCTCACCACCCTGCTGCTGCTTGCCTTTGCCTGGGGAGCTTCCTTCCTGTTCATGCGGATCGCCTCTCCCGAATTGGGGCCGGTCTTCACGACCGAGCTGCGTGTTACGCTTGCCGGAGCAGCCCTGCTGCTCTATGCGTTAGTGACCCGGCGCAAGATGGGCATCCTGAAGCACTGGAAGCAGTTCCTGCTGCTCGGGGCCATTAATGCCGCGCTACCGTTCACCTTGATTTGCATGGCTGAGTTGCATCTGAGTGCTTCGCTGGCGGCAATCCTTAATGCCACGACCCCGATGTTTGCGGCCCTGGCCGCCTGGGGAACCCGGCAGGAGAAGCCCGGCCTGGCCAAGTCGGCCGGCCTGGTCATTGGTCTAATTGGCGTAGCTGTTCTGGTCGGCTGGAGTCCGGTACCGCTCACAAGTACAGTTCTCTTGTCAGTGGGGTACTCGCTCTGCGCCGCATTGTGCTATGCATTCGGAGGATTGTATGCTTCACGTGTGGGTTCCGGCCTCACGCCGCTGGCGCTTGCTGCCGGACAACAGCTGGGTGCAAGCGTGGTGCTGCTGCCGCTGGCGGTGATTTTTGCCCCGGATCATCTGCCCTCGGCCGCTGCTGTATACTCCGTACTAGGTTTGTCGCTGATTTGTACCTCGGTGGCTTACCTGCTGTACTTCCGCCTGATCGCGAGCATCGGTCCGGTCAAGACCGTCAGCGTCACATTTCTCGTGCCTGTATTCGGCCTGATGTGGGGAGCCATCTTCCTGCATGAGCCGGTCTATGCCAATACCCTTGCCGGACTGGTTATCATCCTGCTGAGCGTAACACTGGTTAACCGGAAGCTGCGCAGGTCTTAGGACAACAGACATTCAGCAAACTTTCAGCGCATTTTAACGTTCTTCTGGGGTGAGAGGGCTATATTGAAGAGGTGAAGGGAGGGATAGGCATGAATATTTCATCCGTATCCGCATCAACGTCCACCTCGTATTCGTCCTCCAGTGCAACGGACACAGCCGCGCTAGAGAAGCAAAAGGCAAAGCTGGAAGCTGATCTTGAGAAGGTAAGTTCAAGTAAAGACGACGAGAAGACCAAAGAAACCAAGACCAAACAGCTTGAGCAGCAGATCAAGCAGATCGAAGCGCAAATTGCCCAAAAGTCACAGGGGACAAGCAGCTCCTCTTCGGCCGGAAGTGCAGCTGTACCGCCAGAGAAACCTGCTGACAGCAGTAAGCTGATGGCGGCATCTGCGCAGGAAATTGCGACGGCAACTACAGATCGCGAAGGTAGATTTGACATTCGGGTATAACCCGGCTAACCAGCATGCCTGAGAAGAGGACCGCAATTGCCAGGGTGCAACAAGAAATAGGCATCCGGACTGATCGCAGTCCGGGTGTCTATTTTTTGTATCCCATTATTTTGTATCCCAGGATCAATCAACCTTCGGTTTTCCGCTGAACTCAAGCTATTCCTCTGGTTATTGCTACTCTGCAGTGATTTGCACTTTGCCGGCTGTCTAACTCTGGTGAACATACAACCGTTATACGGGTCATCTGCTGCTACGGACACAAGTCCGTGTCCATTGATCTCATGCGCCACCGCAAGGATACCCCAAACGGGATTATGGAGTACGTTTTCCTGTGTCTGCTGGAGTGGGCGAAGTCGCGGGGGTTCCGCAGCTTTCATCTGGGTCATGCCCCACTGCCTGGTGCCGGCAGGAATACCGGAGCGCTGCGCGAGGAGAAGGTGGCCCGCCTGGTCTTTGAACGCGGCGGGCACTGGTACGGATTCTCCGGCCTGCGGCGGTATAAGGAGCAATTCGGGCCGCAGTAGGAGCCGCGGTATCTGGCCTATCCTGCATCGCTTACCCTGTACCCTTTAACCCTCGATCTGGTGAGACTGGTTTCGCGCCATCCGGGTCCGGAGGATAAGGAATAAGAGCTGGACGATTCTCCTGAAATGGAGGATACTAATTTTACCAGCAACCGGACTGCAGAACAGGCAACTATAGAGTATAGATCATTTCGGGAGGGCTCCTGTTCTTAGCGGAGCCCTCTTTCTTGGGCTTGAAGCTGTAACAAGGAGGCTAAGTCAGCCAGTAAGGACAGGGCAGGGCAAGCCAGGGTTGCGGGATAATTTGAGGAGGCGGCTGTTATGGGGAATGCAGTAATGGAAATTATGGAGAAACGCAAGTCTGTGCGGACTTATGAAACCACACCAATTGATACAGCAGCCCATGCCTCCATTATGGAGTATCTGGATAAGGAAGAGAATTTGCGCGGTCCTTTTGGCGGGATATCAGGGATTGAATGGATCTGGGCCAAAGGCGGGGCGGGGGAAGGCAAGGGCATGAAGCTGGGCGCTTACGGGATCATTGTGAATCCGCAGGCTTATCTGGTAGGCTCCGTGCGTAACGGGAAGCTGGAACTGCTGGAGTTCGGATATACCTTCCAGAAGCTGATTCTTTTTGCGACCGGGCTGGGTCTTGGAACCTGCTGGATTGGTGGAACCTTTAACCGCAAATCCTTTACGCGTGAGCTGGAGCTTGCCGAAGGGGAGATTATTCCCTGCATTACGCCGCTAGGCTACGCGCGGGAGAAGCAGCGCCTGCTGGATACCACGATGCGGTATGTGGTCAGAGCCGACAATAAGAAGCCTTGGCAGGAGCTCTTCTGTGACGGTGATTTCAGCAAACGGCTGACACCGGAAGCCGCGGGGAAGCTAGCCGTCCCCATCGAGATGGTCCGGATCGGCCCGTCAGCCTCCAACAAGCAGCCCTGGAGACTTGTCTTGTCTCCAGACCGGCAGCAGTTACATTTCTACTTGGAGCATACGCCTAATTACAGCGGCAATAAGCTCGGGTTCCAGATGCAGCGGATTGATATCGGCATTGCCGCCTGCAATTTCGAACTGGCCTGCCGGGAGCTGGATATCCCAGGCACCTGGACCATTAATGATCCAGGTATAGAAGCCGGAAGTCCGAATACGGAATACATGCTCAGCTATACACTTAGCTGATCCGGGCAACCCACCACAGCAGGCCCGCTGCCGTCAGGATACATAGCGCAACCAATGTATCGCGCTTGTTCCAGGCCAGCTGATAGACAGGAGTCCGCTGCTTGGCGGGATCATACCCGCGCGATTCAACGGCTGTAGCCAGCTCGTCGCCCATGCCCAGGACAAGGATCAGCAGGGGCACGATGATCAGGGCAATCTGCCGCGGGGACCAGCGCGCCAGTCCGCGGGCCCGTCTGCCGCGCGAGCTCAGCGCCAGCTGCAGCTGTGTCAGCTTGCCGAGAATCCAGGGCACGAACTGCAGCGTCACGGACACAGCCAGCGACCAGTTGCGGGTCCGGATTCCAAGATGTCTCAGCGGAGCAATTCCCCATTCCAGCCCTTCGCGCAGCGGAGTGCCGGTAGTGGTCTCCGTGAACAGGAACCCGAGGACGATCAGCAGCAGAAACCGCAGCACGCTGATTCCTCCGCGCTGAAGTCCGGCAGAACTGAAGCTGAGCGGACCCATGCTGAAGCCGGGTGAGTTCCAGCTGAGCCCGGACAGCAGCCAGAGGAACAGGAACATGAGGAGGAACGGGCGGAAGAAACGGAAGGCTCTCCGCCAGGAAATTCCGGCCGAAACCGTGAGGCCGGCCAGCAGGCTGGCAGCCAGCAGCAGCGGGAGGAAGGTGTCCATCCCCAGCACGGTCAGTGATCCGGTAATCATCCCCAGCCATTTGACCCGGGGATCCAGTCCCTGCCAGCGTAACCGGCCAGGGGCTTGTTTGAATGATGTTGATGCAGATAACACCGTCTCTGCGACGATTTTCAGGGGAGGGGCACTCTGGTCCTGTGTCCCTTCACCGTGATCCCTCTGACGGTTATCCTGGCCGTCCGGCACAGGAGCTGCAGGGATGTTCGCCGGGGGGCTGACATCCTGCGGAACGGGCAGAGGCTGCTTATCCAGTCCGGTGAGCAGCTCCTCCAGATTGTCCGGCAATGCTTCAAGCCAGCCGCGTTCAACAAGCCTGCGGCCTATCGAGGCATAAGCCGGAGGCGTAAGTCCGGCACCTCTAAGCAGGCCGGGATCTGCTGTCAGTGCCGCAGCAGGGCCATCATAATGGACTGCGCCCTGCTTCATCACGATCACCCCGTCGGCAATCGGCAGAAAGCTGTCCAGATCATGTGTGCCGATGATCAGAGTCAGGCCGCTCTGCCGCAGCTCCTGCACCATTTCCAGCAGCGACTGTGCCGCCAGCGGGTCCAGTCCTGCGGTCGGCTCATCGAGAATGAGAAGCCCGGGCCGGGAGGCTATGGCTCCGGCAATGCAGACCCGCCGCTTCTCGCCTCCGCTAAGCAGGAAAGGGGAACGTTCGGCGAACACCTCATAAGGCAGCCCGGTGCGCGCGAGGGCGCTGCGGATGATGTCCGTCCGCTGTACCTTAGGCACGCCGCGCTGCGTCAGGCCGTATTCGATATCCTTATGGACGCTGTCCGCGAACAGCTGGGTCTCCGGCTGCTGGAATACCATAGCAACAGCCTCCCCGGCCTTGCGGTCCGCAGGCTTCGTATCCTCATGAATGATATTGCCGGATGCCGGCTGCTCCAGCCCGGCGAGCAGGCGCAGCAGAGTGGACTTGCCGCTTCCGTTAACTCCGCAGAGCACGGTCAGTGTGCCTGTGGAGATATTCAGGGAGATATCCTGCACGGCGTACTTGCCGTCGTAATGTAAGGAGAGATGCTCTGCCCGAATCCTCATAGCATCGCCTCCAGCTGCGGCTCGGTCAGCGGGAGCAGATGAAGCGGCCAGTTCTGTCTCTGCAGCAGTCTCCCGATGCGGACCACGGGCGATGGAGCCCATCCGAGCGCATCCGGCAGGCCGGAGGCGTAGAACAGGGTGCGCGGATCGCCGTCATAGAGCAGCCGGCCCTCGCCCATAACGGCAATGCGCGGGCTCTCGGCCAGTTCCTCCATCCGCTGCGTGACCCAGAGCACAGTTGTGCCGCTCCTCCACAACCGCCGGGCCAGCTCTAGAATATCCTGCCTTCCCACCGGGTCCAGCATGGAAGTGGCCTCATCGAAGATGATCATGCCGGCTTCCAGGGCAAGGCAGCAGCCGACAGCCAGGCGCTGGCGTTCTCCGCCGGATAGACTGGCGACATCTGCATCGGCTTTGTGGGCCAGTCCTACCTGCTGCAGAATATCATAGATTCGCGTAATCATCAGATTCCGGTCCAGTCCGCGGTTCTCCAGCCCGAAAGCGATGTCCTCAAAGGGCGTAGAGCCCACCGTCTGTGCTTCTGGATTCTGAAATACAAGCTGGACCTGCTGCTTCACGTCCGCGCGGTTCTGAGGCGAGCGCAGATCCAGCCCGGCGACGGACAGACTGCCTCCTGACGGGGGGATCAGCCCGTTGAAGGTGCGGACCAGCGATGTTTTACCGCAGCCGTTGGCTCCTGTGAGCGCAACCCATTCTCCCCGTCCAATATGGATACTAATCCCTTGCAGAACCGGGCGCCTGTGCTGGCCATCCCGTAAAGACAAGGTCAAATTATGCGCCCTGATCATCCTCATGCCCGCTTTCCTTACAGCTCTAGTCAACAATCGCTCCCCATTATAACAAAGATTTAAGGATTGATGTATCCGGAGGGGGATGATATAGTGATCCTAAAAAAGGGGGTACTCCCGGCAATGAAGAAATGGACGACCCGCGGCCTGATATTCAGTGCATTATTCGGCGCAGTAATGATTGCTCTGAGTTTTTTAAAGATCTCTCTGCCTTTTTCTACTGTACCTATTACTATGCAGACCCTGGCTGTCATGCTGGCCGGTTCTATTCTGGGAGCACGCTACGGCACCCTCGCCGTACTGATCGTGATCGGACTTGCTGCTGCGGGCTTCCCGGTGATGGGCGGAAGCGGCGGACTCGCGGTGCTGGTTGGCCCGACTGCTGGTTATATTTTCTCCTGGCCGTTCGTAGCCTGGCTGATCGGCTTCTTCGCCCAGCGTATTAAGCAGGATAAATATACTTTCGTGAAGTTGCTTGCGGCTAACTTTATATTTGGTGCGCTGCTTGTCTATCCTGGCGGCGTATGGTGGCTGGCCCACTCTACCGGCATGGACTCGCTCTCCAAGGCGTTAACTGCAGGCATGTGGCCGTTCATTCCGGGCGACTTGACCAAGGCAGTACTATGCTCTGCCGTAGTGACGGCTGTGTGGAAGGTGTATCCGATCGACCGTATTTTAAACAGTGATTCCGGTGTCTGGGCAGACGGGGAGAAGTCAACCGTCATTCGTTAGCCGCTGTGGCTGGTTGAGGCTGCTAATTGGCTGGCTGAGATGGCGAACGGCTGGCTGAGGGTGGCGAATAGCTGGCTGAGGTGGCGAATAGCTGGCTGAGGTGGCGAACGGCTGGCTGAGATGGCGAACAGCTGACTGAGGCTGGCGAACGGCTGGCTGAGGTGGCGAACAACTGGCTGAGGCTGGCGAACGGCTGGCTGAGATGGCGAACAGCTGACTGAGATGGCGAACAGCTGACTGAGGCTGGCGAACGGCTGGCTGAGGTGGTGAACGGCTGGATGAGGCTGGCTAATGGCTGGCTGCACGGAGCAAAGAGGCGATTTCGCTGCCGTATGGCAGGGAGTCGCCTCTTTTATTATTATTTAGAAAATTATGATGTCCGTCTGTAGTCGATAAAACGTGCAAGATGTCCTGGTTACGCTTCTTTGGAGCTTGGAGCCAATCCGCTTGAAGGACAAATTTGTTCTTATATCAGGAAACTTCACCGAATCCCCCGGGAGTCGGCAGCACGGTGAAATCAAAGGGATAAATCCCTCTAATCACACCCGGACGTTGACCAAAGGAGGAAATGAAGAGCAAAAGTGCCCCTGATTTCACCGAATGCGGGCAAAAGGAGGAAATGAGGGGCAAAAGTGCCCCTGATTTGGCCGGATGCGGGGCAAAAGGAGGAAATGAGGGGCAAAAGTGCCCCTGATTTGGCCGGATGCGGGGCAAAAGGAGGAAATGAGGGGCAAAAGTGCCCCTGATTTCACCGAATGCGGGCAAAAGGAGGAAATGAGGGGCAAAAGTGGGAATGAAGGGCAAAAGTGCCCCTGATTTCACCGCCTGTCCTCGTCACTCCCCGCCCGCCCAGCCTGTCCTCGTCTGCCCGCCCGCCGCCTGTCCTCGCCAGTCCATTGCCCGCCCCGGCTGTGCACCGCCCGCCAAGACTCCAATGCTCACTCTTTCACGCAGACGTCCTCCGGCTCGGGATCAGGCAGAGCCCAGACGGAGACGCTTCCGCCATTCACCGGGAATACCGCCCAGCCGTCCTCTCCGATGCTGACAGTTTCCTGGCGGTTGCCGGTCAGATCCTCCCATACTTCCCCGCCGCGCTCTTCGCCGGCGAACATCCGCTTCTCTCCGTTGTCCCCGTTCGAGATTACTACGGCGCAGCCGGAGCCTTCGATCTCCGGAACGCCGCGCCGCACCCAGCCGATGGTGTTGGGATGGTCGAAATAGTCATCCTGGTCGCCGTAGGCTTTGTTGTAACGGGCACAGAGCAGAGGATCGATGGCGTCCTTCTTGCCCTGCATTGGCGCCGGGCCGCCGATGCCGTAATAATCGCCATAGAAGACAACGGGGTATCCGTCCCTCCGCAGCAGAATCAGGGCGTAGGCACTCTGCTTGAACCAGTCGCCGACCCATGATTCCAGCGCCTCATGCGGCTGGGAATCATGGTTGTCGACGAAGGTGACGGCATTCTCCGGATGCGTCTGGACCAGCGTATCGTCGAAGATATGCGTCAGATCGAATTCCCTGCCCGCAAGCGCAGCCGAGTAGAGCTTGTAGTGCAGCGACACATCGAACAGATCAATCTGGTAATCCACTGTGTTCAGGAATTCGCGGCAGGCTTCCAGATTGGAGTTCCAGAATTCGCCGACAATGTAGAAGTCTTCGCCGCGTTTCTTTTTCATCTCCGCCGCAAATTCCTTGATAAATTCATGGTTGATATGCTTAATAGCATCCAGGCGGTAGCCGCTGCACTGGAGGGTGTCGACCAGCCATTTGCCCCAGTTCAGCATTTCGTTCTTCACGTCTTCATTGCTGTAATCAATGTTGGCGAACATCAGATAGTCGTAATTGCCGAATTCGTCATCCACATTCTGATTCCAGCCTTTGTTCGTCCCATCAATCCGGAATACGCCGTTCCGACTTGCCTTGGCATCGAAATCGGTGCCGTTGAAGTGGGTGTGGTTCCATTTGAAGCTGGAGTACTCATCCCCGCGCCCCGGAAAATCAAACTTGGTCCAGCCTTCAATCTCAAACGGCTGGGAAATATCCTTATTACGGTCGTTAGGATCAACTTCGATGACCTCAAAGACCTCTGTCTCATCCGCTCCGGCCTTATGATTCATGACCAGATCCACGTAGACGGCGATGCCGTTCTTCAGACACTCGGCAATCGCATCGACCAGTTCCTGCTTCGTACCGTATTTCGTGCGCACGGTACCCTTTTGATCAAATTCGCCCAGATCATATAAATCGTATACGCCGTAACCGGTATCTTCGGCGGAGACACCCTTGGTTACAGGTGGGACCCATACGGAATCAATTCCGGCAGCCTTCAGTTCAGGGGCCATTTGGGCGAGGCGTTTCCAGTGCTCTCCGTCTGCGGCAACATGCCATTCAAAAAATTGCATCATTGTATGATTTCTCTTCATTCCTGATTAGCCTCCTTAAGGGTTGTGAAACGAATGGAATAATACTTGGGTCTGTTGCTTCAGCAAGGAGTAGAAGAGATTTTATGTAGACCTCCGAACCTCAGGTGAATAAGTCCAGCTGGCGCGGGGCCAAACCGCCGTCAATCCCAAGCAGGGACTGCAGCTCCTGCGCATTGGGGGTAGCATCGCCGGCGGAATTATTATTGAAGACTACGTAGATTTCACGGCAGGTTTGCTCAAGTTCAATCAGACGGCTCTGCCACTCTATCAATTCTTCGGTGCTGTAACGGTACAGATAGCGCAGCTTGCGCCAATCAGGGTGACTGCTCTGGTTCCAGCCTCCGGTATTGCGGCCGTGCAGCCGCACATAGGTGATATCCGGCGTAGTAGCGACTGGTACAATCGGGATTGAGCCTGAACCAGCCTGCGGCTCATCGGCTACCGTATGAATCCAGCCCTCCTGCTCCAGGAACTGCAGGGTTCTGCTGCGCAGCTCAGGACTGTACCAGGAATCGTTGCGGAATTCGATGGCGGAGGGTACATCCAGCATTCTCTCCTTAATCTCGCGCAAGAATTCCACATTGTCCTTGGTGCAGTCGAACCAGGGCGGGAACTGGAATAGGGTCATAGCCAGCTTGCCTGCCGAACGCACAGGAGCGATGGAGGTATGGAAAGCACGGTACATCTCCTCCGGCGTATCGTAATAATTTTTTTTATTACGGAGATGTCCGGTCATTCCCTGGTAAGCCTTCACGATGAACTTGAACTGCTCCGGCGTCTGGTTAACCCACTTCACGTAATTTTTGACCGGTTGTACGGCATAGAAAGAACTATCGATCTCAACGATGGAAAAATAAGCGCTATATGCAGAAAGCCGGTCGGCGGGTTTGATTTTGCCATACAGCTCCTCGTGGTCTCCGAAGCCGGTAAGCCCGATCTTAATCATAGAACGCCCTCCTTGCATCAGTCTACTCTATGCCAGTTTCAACACTGGCTATCTCTTATTAAACTGAAAACCCGTCAAAGCAAACAAGGGCATTGATTAATGCCTGAAACTCAGGCAACCTGAAGACAGGAATTGGAGAAAAATTACCGTGAATGAAAAACCCCTAATGGTGCTGTTATCACCAAAAGAGGAAGAGGATATACTTCGGCAGAATGCCTTTTATTCTGCTTACCCTACCCCTTAAGGTATAGCTATGGAAAGGAAGTTGTGTATGGAACATAAGTTTCAGGAGCTAAGTCCGCATATTCTTATCATGCATGCGGAGCATGACACGGACCGCCCGATCCTGGCGGCCGTCACCGGCTCACGCCGGACATTGCTGATGGATGCGGGGAACTCCCCCGCCCATGCGGAGCTGTTCCGGGAAGAGCTGGCAAGAAGGGGCTGGCGTCAGCCGGATCTGCTGGCCTTGACGCACTGGCATTGGGACCACACCTTCGGGATGACAGCCTGGAACGTCCCTGTGATTGCGCATGAAGAAACGGCGCGGGTACTTAACCGGCTCGCAGGGCTGAGCGGAAGTGATGAAGAGCTGGAGCGCCTGGTGCAGGAGGGGACCATCAGTGAGGGAAGTGCAGAGCATATCCGCCTGGAATATGGCTCCCCGCGGGTAATTACCGTGTGTACGCCGGATCTTATATTTAACGGAAGCATTACTGTAGATCTGGGCGGAGTCACTTGTGAGCTAAACCATGTAGGCGGTGATCATTCAGACGATTGCTGCGTGCTGCATGTTATAGAAGATAAAGTTCTTTTCCTGGGAGATGCACTGGGACCATCCGTATATGGCGGGCCGCGCCGATACAGCAGCACCGGATTCCTCAAGCTGCTGGAGCGTATCTACGGCTATAAGGCCGCCCTGCTTGTAGAATCACATGGAGTACCAATGACAGAAGAGGAATTCCGCGCAGACCTGGTACCTTGGGAACGTCTTGCCCGGATTGTAGATGTCTTCGGGGATAACCGTGAACGGGTGCTGCTGGAGCTTAAGGCGTATCTTCAGCTGGAGGAGCTGCCGCCGGGTTTATTACGGAGTGTGGAATATTTCCTGGAGGGCGCAAGGTGATACTCCGCAGCCGAAGCCGAGACTAATCCCCAAAAGCAACCACTTGATTCAGCTTCTCCAAGTCATGCGGATTAAGCTTGAGTGTGGATACCGGCACGCCTGTGCCTCCGTAAATAAACGGGTAACGGAAAAGCCCTCTGTCCAGAATATAGGGCAGGGGAAGTACCATGGAAACATTGCCAACGGTAGAGCCGGTTATCTGCTCAACCTCTTTAGGCTTAGCGCTGTACGAATCTGTCTTTCATGATGGAGGATTTCAAACTCCACTTGCTTGGCCTCTAATATTTCTGTTAACTTATCCACGACATTCCATCCTCTCTGGTACCCAAAAAGCATTTTCCCAACAATAACACTACCCCCGTGCTGAGGATTCTCTCCGAGCATGAGGGTAGTGTTATTGTTATGAATTTATACGGGTTTGAAATGCGTGATCGCAGAACCACTGGACAAGTGAACGGCATTGCGGCCGTTACGCTTGGAGGTGTAGAGCGCATGATCGGCTTCGGAGAGCAGCTCCTCCAGCGATATATTACTGCGGAAGGCTTCCACTACACCGAAGCTTGCCGTTACATTGATGGACCCGGACAGCGTGTAGAAAGCGCTGCGCTCGATATCCCCGCGGATTTGCTCTGAGATGACCGCCGCCTGCTTCAAGGGAGTATCCGGCAGACATAAGACGAATTCCTCGCCTCCATAACGTCCGAAGATATCCTTTTCCCGCACATGCCGGCTGCATACACCCACTACATGCTGCAATGCCATATCGCCATATTGGTGTCCGTAACGGTCATTGATGCTTTTGAAGAAATCGATATCCAGCAGAATGATCGAAAAGGGGGCGGAGCGTTCGGCCGCTTCCTCCAGCAAGCCCCGGCTCAGTTCCATGAAATGCGTCCTATTATAAATACCGGTAAGACTGTCGATGGTGGCCAGCTGCAGGAGCTTCTCCTGGAGCAGTGTCCGTTCAGTGACATCGATCAGCATAATCATCCGTCCGGCCAGATGCCCGTCATGCTTCTGCACCGGGGAGGAGCGAATCTGGTAATAACGGACATCCTCCCCCATATTCCAGACAAGCTCCTGCTCCTCGCTGTCCCCGGGATTGGAATTCATCACATAATCGACAGCTTCCTTGCCGGCGGGAAGGAACAGCTGTGCCAGTGGCCTGCCGATTGCGGAGGCATCGAGATCCTGCAGCATCCCGGCTGCGGCCCGGTTGTAATCGACAAGCTTGTCCGAGAGGTCCATGACCAGCACGCCGTCCCGCATGCTCTCGAACAGATTCTCGCGGGCAATGGGCGCGGCGGTAAGCATACCCCGGGAGAGAATAGCCCATATATACAGGGTGGACGTTACACTCATGATTACGGGCACGGGGTCCATTCCATACGGGGTCGCATCTATCAGGTAGAGGAATGCGCCCAGCGCAGGCAGAAACTGCCCGATGAAGATGATCACCATCTGCCGCAGGTAAGCCCGCTTCATCCGGTTCCAGCGCCAGAGAATAAGGCACATGCCGGCCAGCATGCAGCCGAAGGTCAGACTGCCTTGCACGATATACCAGGGCCCCATAACGATATCGATTAGCGGCGTAGGGGCACCTTCCCGGAAATGCATGGATTGATAGAACAGGTGATGGGACTCGTTGGTCCATACGAGCATAGTAGAGATCACGGGCACCGAATACAGGACGGTCAGCAGTTTTTTGGAAATCAGCCGCTCCAGACCTACGAAGTGCATAATCATCAGCAAACTGGAGGGGGCGATATAAGGCATACCGAGGTACTCCAGCTTAACCCACAACGCAATTTCCTGCATGGTGCTGCCGGAGAGTTCCAGCGCGAACCCGAAGGTATATATCGCCGAAGCAGCTGAGCTTACAATGAAAGCTTTTAGACCGGAGAAATCTGTCTTCCTATAATAGGCAAACAGCGCCAGCAATGCGCTCAGCACACCTGAGATCGAGACGATGACTATATAGTTGGAAATCATGGATTCCATGGGTAGCGCCTCCATGTGTAGGAATAGGCTTTGAACATTGGCTAAAGGTCTCCTCTATAAGAGTAGATATAGTTAAATGATATCACACATCTGCATAGATAACAGTTGGCAGGAATCCGGCAACAGAGGGTGAGAATACATACTAACTTTATCGGCACAATTCTAGATTATTAACAATACAAACGGGCTCCTGGACAAAATGACGGAATTTCTCAGAGTCCATTTTACGATTTGTCTAATGTGGGTCTGCAGAGCAAAGTGTAAGATGTTAGTTAATCGAACACGGAATAAGAAAAAAGGCGTTTTTTCACAACATATGTGTTATGTTATTTAACATAAAATAGATTCAGGGATGAAGGGGGAGCTGGGAATGTCATTAGTAGCGACGAAAATTCCTGAAATACAGCTGGAGAGCGTCGAGATGCGGTATCAGACGGAAGCGGCTGACGTGCTTGCGCTGCATCAGGTAAGTTTTGATATTGCCAAAGGAGAGTTCGTGTCCCTGCTGGGGCCTTCCGGATGCGGTAAAACCACACTGCTGAGACTGATGGCAGATCTTATAACACCAACAGCCGGAAATATCATGGTGGCCGGGAAGACGGCGAAGGAAGCACGGCTGGCACAAAAGTATGGGATTGTCTTTCAGAGTCCGGTGCTGTATGACTGGCGGAAGGTCAAACATAATATTACGCTGCCGCTGGAGCTGATGGGCGTTAAGAAATCGGTCCGCGAGGATAAAGCGCTGGAACTGCTGGATCTCGTGGGATTGCAGGGGTTCGCTGATAAATATCCCTGGCAGCTGAGCGGAGGGATGCAGCAGCGCGTAGCCATCGCCAGAGCACTCTCGATGGAGCCGGAAATTCTGCTCATGGATGAACCCTTCTCTGCGCTGGACGAATTTACCCGCGAACGCCTGAATGAAGAGCTTCTCTCCGTCTGGAGCAAGGTCCAGAGCACGATTGTATTCGTCACTCATAGCATCCCTGAATCCATCTTCCTGTCAGACAGAGTATTCGTGCTATCCCCGCATCCGGGAAGACTGTCTGCGATTGTTGATATTCCGCTGCCGCGCCCGCGGACGGCGGAGATGAGAAACAGTCCTGAGTTTTTTGAACTGATCGCCCGCATCCGCGACAGCTTCGAAGGGGTGTAGGCATGAAGCAGAACAGTGCGTTTATGCGGGAGCGCGTGCTGCCGCTGTTCGTCTGGATCTTTGGTTTGCTGGTGGTCTGGGAGGCTGTCTCATGGTGGCTGCTGAACGTAGCGAAGACGCCGCTGGCCCAGTCCAAGCTGCCTTATGTTCATGAAGTGGCCGCAACCCTCTGGAAGTATAGCGGGACGCTCCTGAAAGAGGGCGGGGCCACCTTCGGCAACGCTGGTGTCGGATTTCTGATCGGAGCGCTGGCCGGGGTCATTCTGGCAGTGCTGATGAGCCTGTCGAAGACAATAGAACAGCTTGCCTTCCCTTATGCCATTGCTTCGCAGATGATTCCAATCCTTGGCCTGGCGCCGATTATCTACGGCATTGTACGCGACGAGCAGGTGTCGCGGATTATTATATCCGGGTATATCACCTTTTTCCCAGTGGCGCTTAACATGCTGCGCGGACTGCGCAGTGTGGATCTATCCGCACTGGAGCTAATGCATTCCTATGCCGCTAAGCCTTGGGCGGTCTATTGGAAGCTGCGTTTCCCCGCAGCGCTGCCGGGTCTGTTCAGCGGCCTGAAGATTGCTGCACCGCTGGCTGTAACGGGAGCTATTCTCGTTGAGCTGATGGGTGCGCAGCACGGCATCGGTGTAATTATGCTCCGCAATCTCTACTACGGCCCTTCTCATACGTATATGTTCTGGTCCACGGTACTGGTCGGCGCCCTGCTCGGCATGGCAAGCTACTGGCTGATGAGCCTGGCCGAACGTCTGGTGGCGCCATGGCAGCCGGAATTCCGTCCCAAAGGAGGGAGCCGCTGATGGCAAACAATTCTGTACGCGATATCCCATTCATTACTTCTGCCGGCGCGGAGGCGGGTTCTGCTCCGAATTCGGCATCTAACAACGGAACTTCATCAGAACCAGGGAAGTCTAAGAATCCCCGCCGTCCCTTTCGGCGGCTGAATCCCGGAATCATCCTTCCCCTCCTGGCCGGGGTGATATTCCTGGTGTTGTGGGAATATCAAGTGTTTCACCGAATCTTCGATTTGAAGAAATATCAGCTGCCGCTGCCCTCGGCCATAGTTGAAGCTATGCGGGATAACTTCAGCCTGCTGCTCTCTTACACCGGATACACCCTCGCAGAAGCCGTCCTTGGCATGCTGATTGGTTCAGCCTGCGGCTTCCTCATTGCACTGGCCGCAACGGCCTGGCCCCGCTGGGGCGGGGGCAGCCTGACAATGGTAGCTGCGCTGAATGCCGTGCCGATCGTGGCGCTTGCCCCGATCATGAACCTGTGGTTCGGTGACGGCATCGGCTCACGGGCCGCTATTGTTACTGCGACCACGATGGCGGCTATGGCCATTAATGCCTACAAAGGCATGGCGGCTGTTGATCCACTGGCCCTTGATCTGATGCATTCTTATGCAGCGGACAAACCGGCGGTATTCCGCTATCTGCGGATTCAGAACAGCCTGCCCTATGTATTCACGGCGCTGAAGATCAACGCTACGGCGAGTATGATTGGAGCCATTGTCGGGGAGTTCTTCTTCTCCTCGCGGGGACTCGGCTATCTGCTCTCCAACTCCATTAAGGTGGCCAAAATGCCGCTGGGCTGGTCCTGCATTGTGCTGGCAGCCATTGCCGGAGTGATCTTTTACCTGGCCGTTGAACGGCTGGAGAAGGTATTCATCAAGTGGCATCCCTCCCAGCGTGCGTAACACCTGCAACAACCGTAACACCCTGTACCTGTTACATCCGGCTTCTGCGCTGACGGGATATAGAGAAGCTGTCAACGCATGACCGTATGCATAGAGCACCACGATGGCAACCATGCTGTGTTTGGCCGGATTACAAAACTCAATTTGGTAGGGGGAGTTGCTGAGATGAACGGTAAAAAAAGCAAATTTCGTGGCGGGTTAATGATGGCGGCGGTTATTATGATGATTTCACTGCTGGCAGGCTGCGGCGGCAATAACAATACTGCCCCGGCGGCAGAGGCGACAGCGGGCAATGCGGCTGCGGCTTCACCGGAAGCGGCGGCAACTACAGAACCGGCGGCGGATCCGGTTACCGTGAAGCTGCAGCTCAAGTGGGTACCACAGGCGCAGTTCGCCGGTTACTTCTTAGCTCAGGACAAAGGCTATTATGCAGAAGAAGGGCTAAATGTCGAGATTCTGCCCGGCGGTCCGGATATCGTGCCGGAGCAGCAGGTGGCCGGCGGTTCGGCGGACATCGGCGTAGACTGGGTGGCGAGTCTGCTGACGAGCCAGGAGCAGGAAATGCCGCTGGTGCAGATCGCCCAGATCTTCCAGAAGAGCGGACTGGTGCTGGTATCCAAGAAGGACGCGGGTATCGCTACACCGGCTGACCTGAAGGGCAAGAAGGTCGGCAACTGGATGGGCGGCAATGAGTTTGAGATTCTGGCACTCTTTGATAAATACAAACTGGATTCTAATAAAGATCTGAACTTCACCAAGCAGGGCTTCACCATGGACCAGTTCCTCAGCGGTGAGATTGATGCAGCTTCGGCCATGACCTACAACGAATATCAGGTGGTGCTGGAATCAGGTATCAAGGCAGAGGACCTGAGTGTAATCGACATGAATGACGAGGGTGTGGCGATGCTCGAAGACAACCTGTTCGCCAACAAGGAGTGGCTGGAAGCCAATAAGGAGACGGCAGCCAAGTTCGTCCGTGCTTCTCTCAAAGGCTGGGCAGATGCGATAGCCGATCCAGAAGCGGCTGTGGACAGTGTAATGAAGCTTGCGGAAGAAGGTAGTACGTCCCGCGAGCATCAGCTGACCATGATGACTGAAGTTGCCAAGCTGATTCAGCCGGAGGGCTTCGATGCTTCCAAGATGGGGTATACGGATGCAGCGGCATTCCAGCAGACAGCTGATATTGCGCTCAAATTCGGAGTAATCAAGACAGCATCTGATGTGAATGCAGCCTATACGAACGAAATTGTTGAGATGGCGGCAAAATAACCAAATTCCTTGCTATATATAGTGAGTTTAAGAATCAGCAGGGCATCATTCTTAAGTTCAGCTTATATAGCTATAATAGATGGCCGCCCGGGCACGGCGGTCATCTATTATAATAAGCAGCCCAGAATATGGAAAGAGGTGCAGACTATGTCTCTGCTCGTGGGGCAGGCCGGTAAAGTGAAGAACTATGTGAATGGTGCTTGGGTGGAATCCTCATCCGGGCAGGAAGAGGAAGTATTCAATCCGGCAACGGGCGAAGTGATTGCTTATGTGCCGATCTCCAGCCGTTCAGAGCTGAACGTTGCTGTGCAGGCAGCTTCAGTGGCCTATGCATCGTGGAAAAGAGTAGCTGTTCCTCGCCGGGCCCGCTATTTCTTCCAGTACCAGCAGCTGCTGGTACAGCACTGGAAAGAGCTGGCGGAGCTGATCACGCTGGAGAACGGCAAAAGCCTGGAGGAGGCGCTGGGCGAAGTGCAGCGCGGCATCGAATGTGTGGAATTTGCTGCAGGCATTCCCACACTGATGATGGGCAGCCAGCTGCCGGATATCGCCACGGGCGTGGAATCCGGGATGTACCGCTACCCGCTGGGGGTAATCGGCGGCATTGCCCCGTTCAACTTCCCGATGATGGTGCCCTGCTGGATGTTCCCGCTGGCCATTGCCTGCGGCAATACCTTTGTGCTGAAGCCCTCCGAGCGGACGCCGCTCCTTGTGGGCCGGCTGACAGAGCTGTTCGCTGAGGCGGGATTTCCGCCGGGCGTACTGAATGTCGTGCATGGTACACATGAGGTGGTGAACGGCCTGCTGGAGCATGAAGAGGTGAAGGCAATTTCCTTCGTCGGCTCGCAGCCGGTGGCGGAATATGTATATAAGCATGGCACAGCCCACGGCAAGCGGGTCCAGGCGCTGGCCGGGGCCAAGAATCATTCGATTGTGCTGCCCGATGCGGATCTCGACAATGCGGTAAAGAACATCATTTCCGCAGCCTTCGGCTCGGCCGGTGAGCGCTGTATGGCCTGTTCGGTGGTCACGGTGCATGAGGCAATCGCGGACGAACTGGTGATCCGTCTGAAGGAGGCGGCCGACGGGCTAAAGATCGGGGACGGCAAGGAAGACGGCGTGTTCCTGGGGCCGGTTATCCGGCAGTCGAACAAGGACCGGACGATAGCCTACATCGAGACCGGGCTTGCCGAGCAGGCTGAACTGGTGCGGGACGGCCGGAAGGACGCTGCAGCAACAGGCGGCGGCTATTTCATCGGCCCGACGATCTTTGATCATGTGCAGACGGGCATGACGATATGGCGTGATGAAATCTTCGCGCCCCTGCTGTCTGTAGTGCGGGTTAAGGATCTGGCGGAGGCGATAGCCGTCACGAACGAGTCGCCTTTTGCCAATGGAGCCTGCATCTATACCGATAGTGCCAAGGCGATCCGTGAGTTCCGCGAAGAAATTGATGCCGGGATGCTGGGGGTCAATCTGGGCGTACCTGCCCCGATGGCGTTCTTCCCGTTCTCAGGCTATAAGAAGTCGTTCTATGGAGATCTGCATGCTAACGGCCGGGACGGCGTTGAATTCTACACCCGCAAGAAAATGGTCACCGCGCGTTATTAGTTGATTCGTTCAAATATCAAATGGGATTTTCGAGAGGAGAGAGTGCCGTGCAGAGCCTGGGCAAAGAAAGCGAGCAGTTGCTCAAGAAGGATCAACAGTACCTATGGCATAATATTACGCCATACAGCGAGAAGAACCCGCCGATGATTGCCGCATCAGCAAGCGGTTCATGGGTTACCGATATCGATGGCAACCAATTTCTGGACGGGATGTCCGGGCTATGGTGTGTGAATGTCGGGTACGGGCGTAAGGAGCTGGCGGAAGCGGCCTACAATCAGCTGCTGACGCTGCCGTATTTCCCGCTGACACAGAGCCATATGCCGGCGATCGCTCTGGCGGAGAAGCTGAACGAATGGCTGGAGGATGATTATGTCATCTTCTTCTCCAACAGCGGCTCGGAAGCCAATGAAGCTGCCTTCAAAATCGCCCGCCAGTACCAGCAGCAGATTGGCCAGCATTACCGTCATAAATTCATTGCCCGTTACCGCGGATATCACGGAAGCTCGATGGGCTCCCTGTCGGCCACCGGCCAGGCACAGCGCAAATACAAATATGAGCCGCTCAGTGGCGGATTCCTGCATGTGGCTCCGCCTGACAGCTACCGCCGTCCTGAGGGGATGACCGAGGAAGCGTTCAACCTTCAGAATGCACAGGCTATTGAGGATATGATCATCTGGGAGGGCGTAGAGTCGGTCGCGGCGGTGATTATGGAGCCGGTCATTACCGGCGGCGGCGTGATTGTGCCGCATCAGGTCTACCTGGACAGGGTGCAGGAGATTTGCCGTACCCACGGTGTGCTGCTGATCATCGATGAAGTGATCTGCGGCTTCGGACGGTCCGGCCGTAAGTTCGGCCACCACAACTTCGGAATCAAGCCGGATATTGTCACGATGGCCAAGGGGCTGACAAGCGCCTACCTGCCTTTGTCGGCCACGGCGGTACGCAAGGAGATCTATGAGGCCTTCAAGGATAGCAGCGATGACTACGGCCACTTCCGTCATGTGAATACCTTCGGCGGCAATCCGGCTGCCTGTGCGCTCGCGCTGCGTAACCTGGAGATTCTGGAGCAGGAGAATCTGGTGGAGCGCGCCGCCATTCTGGGCAAAAGGCTGTCCGATGAATTCGCTAGTCTCCAGGATCACAAGCTGGTAGGTGACATCCGCAGCTTCGGGCTGGTGATAGGCATCGAGCTGGTTGCGGATAAAGCCACCAAACAGCCTGTTGACCTCAGCATCGTCAAGGGTATTATCGCGGAATGCAAATCCAAGGGGCTGATCATCGGCAAGAACGGGGATACGGTAGCGGGCTTCAATAATGTCCTCACGTTCGCTCCTCCTTTATCCTCCACCGATGAGGATATTCAGTTCATTATCGACACCTTCAAAGCTGTGCTGAACGGGAGCTGGGCAAACTGAACTTCTCCGGGTACAGGAACTGGTAAGCCCGCAGGGCCACCTGAATGGAGATTCGGTTCTCCGGAAGCATGAAGTCCTCGCCGAGCAGCTCGGTGATTTTGTCCAGCCGGTAGTAGAGGGATTGCCGTACAATGAACAGATTCCGCGCGGCAATCTGCTTGGAGCCGTCATGGTCGAGGTAGACGCGCAGTGTCAGCATCAGTTCGCTGCCCTTGGCCTCATCGTGGTCGATCAGCGGGCCGAGATAGCTGCGGATGAAATTCTCCAGCGTCTTGCCGTCGTTCAGGCTCAGCAGCAGCTGGAAGACGCCGAGTTCTTCATAGAACAGAATGGGCTTCTGGTAACAAGAATAGAGAGACAGCGCTTGTACGGCTTCCTGGTATCCGGCATGGGCATGCTTCAGACCTCTGTGGGACTTGCTGACTCCGGTAACGAGCTGCAGGTCCTTCAGCTTCTCGTCCGAGCGGATATGCTGCAGGGAGTCGAGCGCCTGCTGCAGCCGCAGCTTGCCGGGCAGCTTGGACTGGATGTCCAGGGCGATGACGGTCAGCCGGTTATTCTTCAGTGTAATCAGCGGACGGAGGGAGTACTTCTCGAAGATCGAGCGCAGAATGAGCGAGAGATGGAAGGTGATCGATTCCCAGTCATTCTCCGAGCTGTTCCATTTGACGTCACGCGGGTTCTCAATCTCGATCAGGCATACGCGGTACGGCAGCTCGTTAACCACATTGAAATCGGGTCCGACCAGCCCTTTGATCCGGTTATCATCCTGGCCGCGGCCGCTAACGAGCTCATCCACCCATAGATTCTCGGAGAAAAGCTTCCGTTCCTCCATATACCGCGTGCGCAGCAGCTCCTGGGCGATCGACAGGGAGGCCGAATCGAGCAGCAGGCAGTCGAATTCCTGCGGCTTGTGATTGCAGACCATCAGGATATAGGCCCAGGTCTGGTCTAAGGCTCCGACTGGCTTCAGGGCAATGGACTTATGGCCGTACTCACGGATATGCGGTGCGGCATCCGGTTGAACGCCCTCCATTTCTTCGCTGAAGGTCTCGAAGAAATTCAGCAGCGGCTGTTGCTCCTCGGGCGGCAGGGCCGGGAAGAAGAGGGGTTTACCTTGAATCTGCATATAGACAATCTGCGTGCGGGTGCTTTTGCATAGTAACTGCAATACCTTAAGGGTCCCCTGGGAGGTCAGCGTCAGACGGTGGAATTCGCGGGAGATGCTCTCCAGCTCCTGCAGCATGCGGTGATGGCGGTTGATGATGAGGGAATGCAGATCGAGCGTGATATCTACAAAACGTACAGTGCGGGTAAACTGGATCAGCGGGAAGTCGTGACGGCCCGCCAGATCAATCATTTCCTGCGGGATCGAGCTGAAATACGCTCCAAGCTCAATGCATAAACAGGCTGCGTTCTTATCGATCAAATTCTGCATAAAAGATAATGAAGCGGCTAAATCAGTGCTTGCACTCATCCCGGTGGTCAGAATCATCTCTTCTCCGTGAATCAGGCTGTCGAAGCTTGAGCTCTCCAGCACATGCACCCAGCGGACCGCCCGGTTCAGGCCGTTTCTTCCTCCAATCAGCTCGGCTTCCGCAAACAGCGGTCTCTTCAGTGCATCGCGGATCGTAAATACAAGTTCCCAATCCATAAGCTTCCCCCTCGCTTGAATGTATATCTTGCAGCCCGCCTGCGCGGCTTCCTCATTCTCAGCACATTCTCACAGGTAAAAAATAGAGTTTTGAAATTAGACAATGTGTCTAATGTAACGAAAAATCGAATTGACTATAGTTTTAATATAATATGTCAGGAAATATGACTCAATATTTAATTTTAGGGTGTTGATGTTGGCTTAGAGTTTATTTTACTACAATAATCCTGATAAGTAAGTAAAATATTAAGGCAATTATCGTAATAATGTTATATTATATAACACAAACCTGATTCGAATGCGGAAGCTATCATACAAAAGGAGGGATAACCGATGGAGCAGGCTTCACCGTTAACATTCACACCTGAACTATTCATGCGTAATTTTGCCGAGGCTGAGCCGGGACTTACCCGCAAAGGTGCAATCGAGGAATCCAACCGCTGCTTGTATTGTTATGATGCCCCTTGTATCAAGGCCTGTCCGACCAGCATTAATATCCCTTCCTTCATCAAAAGAATCGCCACCGATAACCTGAAGGGGTCGGCGCAGACGATTATGGATTCCAATCCGGTAGGTGCCAGCTGCGCCCGCGTATGCCCTACTGAAGAGCTGTGCGAGGGTGCCTGTGTCCTGAACGACGCTTCGGCGCCGATTCAGATTGGCCTGCTGCAGCGTTACGCTACTGACTGGGCGATCAGCAGCGGCGTTCAATTATTCAAGGCAGGTGTCCCCAACGGTAAAAAAGTCGCCGTGATCGGCGGCGGACCGGCCGGGCTGTCTGCAGCCAGAGAGCTGGCGCGGGAAGGCTTCCAGGTGGTGATCTATGAAGCGAAGCAGCTGGCAGGAGGCCTCGATACGCACGGGATCGTATCCTTCCGGCTACCGCAGTCTATCTCCCTGTGGGAAGTAGAGCAGGTAGAGAAGCTGGGTGTAGAGATCCGCACCGGAATGAAGGTCGGAGTGGATATCTCTGTAGAAGAGCTGAAGGCCGGGTATGATGCTATTGTGCTGGCTGCAGGCATGGGCTATGTCCCTCCGCTGGGCATCGAGGGCGAGAAGCTGTCCGGTGTCTATGATGCGATAGAACTGGTGGAAACCACGAAGACCGGGATTCCTACCCTGGAGCTGATGGGCCGGCGCGTTGCTGTCATTGGTGCAGGCAACACGGCAATTGATGCGGCTACCTGCTCCGTGCGGCTTGGCGCAGCGAACGTGAAGATGGTCTACCGCCGGACCCGTACGGAGATGACGGCCTATGACTTCGAATATGAATTCGCTAAGCAGGAAGGCGTGGAGTTCAGCTGGCTGACCCTGCCGAAGCGGATTGTCGGGGACGGGCTTGGGAATGTTACCGGTCTGGAATGTGTGCAGATGAAGCTGACGGGTGAGACCGGTCCGGATGGCCGCCTTGCTCCGATGCCGGTGGAGGGCTCAGAATTCATCCTGCCCGTGGACGCTGTAGTTGTAGCGATCGGGCAGAAGCGGCGGATTGACCTCATTGAAGCGCTGGGCTTGGAGCATCACCGGGGTGTAGTGAAGATTGACGGGGCAACCGGGCGTACCTCTGATCCGCAGATCTATGCTGCCGGTGATATCGTCTTCGGTTCCGGTGCAGGTGAAGCGATGGTTGTCTCCGCCGCCCAGCAGGGCAAGGATGCCGCCTATGCGATTGTGAAGCAAATGTCGGGTCATCAGGACAGTGTGGTTGGCTCTGCGGTATAGATTTCATAAGACAGGGAGGGAATATCAATGGCAGATCTCAGTATTGATTTTGCAGGAATCAAGTCACCGAATCCGTTCTGGCTGGCCTCTGCGCCGCCTACCAATACAGGTTATCAGGTGCAGCGTGCCTTCGAAGCGGGCTGGGGCGGTGCGGTGTGGAAAACGCTGGGCGAGCCGGTCATTAACACCTCCTCGCGGTTTGCTGCCGTTCATTTTAACGGGCAGCGTGTAGCGGGCTTCAACAATATCGAGCTCATTACCGACCGTCCGCTGGAGGTTAACCTCAAGGAAATCTATGAGACGAAGAAGAGATTCCCGAACAATACGATTATCGCTTCGCTGATGGTCGAGCCCAAGCAGGAGAAATGGCATGAAATCGTCAAGCGCGTCGAAGCGGTCGGCGTAGACGGCCTTGAGCTCAACTTCGGCTGTCCGCATGGGATGGCCGAGCGTGGAATGGGCGCAGCCTCCGGCCAGCAGCCCGATCTGGTGCAGGCGCAGACCGCCTGGGTCAAGGAAGTGGCGACAACACCGGTCATTGTGAAGCTGACGCCGAATATCACCGACATTACGGTCGTAGCCCGGCATGCCGTCAAGGGCGGCGCGGATGCAATCAGCCTGATCAATACGATCAACAGTCTGGCCGGAGTGGATATTCACAGCTGGAACACGATCCCGAATGTCGGCGGACAGGGTGCACACGGCGGCTACTGCGGTCCGGCAGTGAAGCCGATTGCCCTCAGCATGGTGGCGGAATGCGCCCGCGACCGCGCAGTCGGTGTTCCGATTTCAGGAATCGGCGGCATCTCCACCTGGCAGGATGTCGTAGAGTTCATGCTGATGGGCTCCACCGGCATTCAGGTGTGTACGGCGGTTATGCATCATGGCTTCCGGATTGTGGAGGAGATGATCGACGGCCTGAATAATTACCTGGATGAGAAGGGCCTGGCCTCTGTGATGGAGCTGATCGGCAAATCGGTGCCCAAGTATTCCAACTGGGGCGATCTCGACCTTAACTATAAAGTGGTTGCGCGGATTAACGAGGATAACTGCATTAACTGCAATAAATGCCATATCGCCTGCGAGGACGCTTCGCATCAATGTATCGACATGCTTACGAATGCCGAAGGCAAGGCGATTCTGCAGGTGCGTGAGGAAGATTGTGTAGGCTGTAATCTGTGTTCGATTGTCTGCCCGGCAGAGGGTGCGATTGATATGGTTGCACTGGATAGCGGAGCGGCCCCGATGACCTGGAATCAGCGTAATCAGGTCATTAGCGGATTAAACGGTTCTTATTCGGAAGTGGAGGTGGGTTAAGATGAAGAAGATCATCAAGAACGGCATTATCGTCACAGCAGCGGATACTTATACAGGGGATGTCCTGATTGAAGATGGGATCATCACCGGAATTGGCCTGAACCTTGAAGCGCCGGGAGCAGAGATTGTCGACGCTTCCGGCTGTTACGTATTTCCGGGGGGAATTGACCCGCATACGCATCTGGATATGCCTTTTGGCGGTACCGTCACTGCTGATGATTTCGAGACCGGCACGATTGCCGCCGCCTATGGCGGAACCACAACGGTTATCGACTTCTGCCTGACCACCAAGGGCCAGCCGCTGCAGCAGGCGGTAGACACCTGGCATAACAAGTCGCAGGATAAAGCAGTCATTGACTACAGCTTTCACCTGATGGTCTCAGAGCTTAACGACAAGGTGCTCGGCGAGCTGCCGCAGATTATTGAGAAGGAAGGCATCACTTCGCTGAAGGTGTTCATGGCTTATAAGAACACCTTCCAGGCTGATGACGGTGTGCTGTACAAGACACTGCAGGCCGCCAAGCGTGAAGGTGCGCTTGTAATGGTGCATGCCGAGAACGGCGATGTGATCGAGTATCTGGTGGATCAGGCGCTGGCCGCCGGCAACACCGATCCGATCTATCATGCGCTGACCCGGCCTCCCGAGCTGGAGGGCGAAGCCACCGGCCGGGCCGCATATTTAACGGGGCTGATGGATTCGCAGCTCTATGTGGTGCATGTCACCTGCGCCGAAGCCGCCTGGAAGATCGCGGAAGCACGCAAGAAAGGGCTGCGCGTCTACGGCGAGACCTGTCCGCAGTATCTGGTGCTGGACCAGTCAGCGCTTGAGAAGCCGGACTTCGAGGGTGCGAAGTATGTCTGGTCTCCTCCGCTGCGCGAGCAGTGGAATCAGGACGTATTATGGGATGCGCTGTGGAGCGGCACGCTGCAGACGATAGGTTCTGATCAGTGCTCTTTTAACTTCAAGGGACAGAAGGATCTGGGACTGGGTGATTTCTCGAAGATTCCGAACGGCGGGCCAACCATCGAAGACCGGTTCAGCGTACTCTACTCTGAAGGTGTGCAGAAGGGCCGCATTTCACTTAACAAGTTCGTGGATATTATCTCCACCTCCAGTGCCAAGCTGTTCGGCCTGTTCCCGCAAAAAGGCACAATCGCTGTAGGCAGTGACGCAGATATCGTCATCTTCGATCCGGCTGTAGAAAGAACACTGTCCGCAGAAACCCATCATATGAATGTGGATTATAATGCTTTTGAAGGTATGCAGGTTCAGGGCGAGCCGGTGTCTGTGCTCAGCCGCGGAGAATTCGTTATCCGCGACAAGGCGTTCGTCGGTACGGCCGGTGCGGGCAAGTATTTGCACCGCAAGCGTTTCGAGGCTGAAGCGTCCCGTCCGGTCCAGGCGGAAATCAGCGAAGGAGTGATCTGAGATGTCGGCATTCGAGGAGTTCGACCAAGAGCGGCAGGCGATTGACAGCCTCCTGCTGCAAGGATATACGGTTACCGGCATCTTCGAGGATCTGGACGGGGCGAAGGTCCGATTTATCCGCAGGGAGCCGGCCGGAGAACCGGTAGAGCTGCTGCTGCTTACAGCAGATGCACGCAAGCATGTGACGACGCTGATCTTTGGCGGCAGCAAGCCAGCGGCTCCGATTGAAACCCACACGTAAATCAACATATCGGATAGAGGGGCTGCGATCCTGGGATCGCGGCTTTTTGCCAATATTATCGTGACTGCAGTTCCTGCATTCTATAATAAAGACAGCCGGATCGCCCCTGAACATGGGCTGACCGGCTGTCTTTGCAGTAATTATTCGTGTCTGTATTCCTGCCGCAGGATAGACATGATCTGCAGCGATTCGAAGCCTTCCTCAGTTCGTACACATTCGCGCAAGATGCCTTCCGGTTTGAAGCCGGCCCCTTCATAGACATGCTGTGCTCTGGCGTTATAATCTTTGACGTCCAGCCACAGCCGGTGAGTATCTGTATGGGTGAAGACCCAGTGGGTCAGCAGCTTCAGTGTCATTGTTCCATAGCCGCAGCCCTTGGTCTCAATGACAATCCGCTGGATACAGATCGTGAGGTTACGGTCCTGAATTCCTGTAAGGATCACGTAACCTGCCGGTTCCCCGGCTGAGTCTTGAACAATCAGGTGCATAATATCTCCGTCATCCAAAGCTGCTGTGTGCTGATCCCTACTCCACTGGCCGATGAACCGGCGGTTTAGCTCAGCCCCTTCGGCATCCAGGACAAAGTCGAGATCTTCCAGGGTTGTTGCCCGTAACTTTATAATTTCTGAATGCAGCATAACAATCCACCTGCTTCCTGAGTATGTATACAGCTATAGTACAGGAAGGAGAGCCGGCTGCCAATTTGAAGTGTATCTGAAGCTGGATCTGGTTTTGATGGGTACTTCGCTACGCCAGACGGTTGGTTGACTCCAGTGAGAAGACGGAAACGGACGGGGATTGGGTGATTTCAACAGGCACGGGAGCGATTTCGTTAACATCGGGTGAGTAGAGATAAAAGCTGTTGCCCGCCTCAGAAGTTCGGATTCTGGTGAATTCATTCGCAAGGCTGATGGTCGAGGAGGACGCAAGCGTCTGTTCTCTGACCCGCAGCTTGAAGGTTATCAGCGTCTGGTCTACAGCCGGAATGAAGCTTAGCTTATTGGCAGCTTCGACTTGAATATCAATTCCGCGCATAGTGGTATTCATTCCGATATAGATGCTTCCGTCAACCGGGTTCTGGAAATTGAACTGGAACATATTATTCACTTCGTCACCTGGGGTAAAGTTCCTTTCAGTATAGACTGACTGCTGCGTGTATTCGGAGTTGTCGAATACCTGGCTGTCATATTGCACAATGAAGTTGAAATAGCTGTAGCCATGGTCATTAGGAGCGAAATCCCGCAACAGCAACAGCACGGTTACTTCTTCCCCGGGTAAATAAGAGCTTTTATCCGTGGCAACCTCTACAGACATCGCAGGAGTTGTACTATCTACAGTAACATCATGAATGATCGACATCATAAGTGGAAGCAATCGGGTGTTTTTGACAACTTTTTTGAATCCGGTCCATTTATTCATTATATAACCTCCATAGCTCTAATCATGGGTCCTGTGTCTGAATTAACTTGTGTAAGGCTATGGTAACAATTGTCACTGATAAAACACTGATAAACGTCGAATGATGACGTAAAATATCGAAACTATGAGCACAAAATATACATATTTTCGCTAAAAAGCAGCCTGGGCAGGAGGCCGGAGCTGCTTTTTTAGTGTGCTTTAATCTATTTATCTATGAACATGCTTCAGCATTTATTTGCCCAGCCGCTGGTAGACCTCCATGAACCATTCCGGCAGGTCATCGCCCGTCTCGGCTTGGTAGGAGTCTCTGAATTGGGTGAATTTTCGCTGCGCCCTCAGAGGCTTGCCGATTTCATAATAAATGGAGATCAATTGCAGGGCATAGCTCTCATCCAGCGGCTCCAGCTCGGTCAGGCGCACGGCATAATCTTCCGCTTCATAATGACGCCCGGCCTGTATCAGCTCCAGGGTAAGCTGCTCCAGCAGCTTGAGGTAGAGACGGCGGTATTTGTCGCGGGAGGAATAGACCCAGAGGCTGTCCAGCGATTGCAGCAGGTCCCCTTTGTACTGGGCGGCAGCCTCGCGCATCTCCTCCAGCTGATTGTTCTGCAGTGCGAGCGTGGCTGCCTCCATGAATCTTTCGGTATCGCCTTCGATCCCCCTGGATTCCAGCCGGTAGTTTTCCCTGTCGAAGGTCAGCTCAATACTGTCCTCCAGTGCAGCCTTCTTTAAGGTTTTGCGGATCTGATAGACAGTGGTGTGCAGATATTGCTTGCCCTTCTCATAGTTCCATTGCGGAAACACATCATTCAGAATTACGCTTACGCTGCCCTGTCTGTGAATCCATAGATAGGCGAATAACTCCTCCGCCTTATGAGTGCTCCATTTCACGGCTCCCTGTGGACCGGTCAGCTCATAACCGCCAAGAAGGCGGAAGGCCGTTTCGGCACTTCTTGTCCCGGTGGCGACGGGAAGCATACGCTTGGAGAGTATCTTGTTCCACGTCTTGAGCAGGCGGGAGGGGTCTACGGGCTTCAGCAGATAATCCACCGCCGACAGCTCAAAGGCTTCGACGGCATAATTCCGGTACGCTGTCACGAATACGATATCCGTGTCCGGTGAGAAGGGCAGCAGCTTCTCGGCAAAAGCCAAGCCGGACAGCTCAGGCATCTGGATGTCCAGAAATAGAATGTCAGGTTTATGTTCTACAGCAGCCGTAAAAGCTTCGCGCGGATTATCATACACAATAACAGAGGGAATGCCGTCACACTGAAGCAGCAGCTCACGCATCTGCTCCAGCGCTGGCCATTCGTCGTCAATAACCATTACAGATATACTCAGGAGACCTCATCCTTCCATGGGATTGTTATAAGTACCTCAATACCCCCGTTGCTCCCACGTGAAATGACAAGCGGATAGCCGAACTGTGTCAGCAGCCGGCGGTTGATATTCCGCAGGCCGATTCCGGTGCCTTCTCCATGTGGAGAACGGTAGCCCTCGTTCATCCAGGAGGAGAGCTGCTCATCGCTCATTCCCTTACCGTTATCGGCGACAGTAATGAGGATGGAATTGCCTTCCTGTCTGGTGGAGAGGATTACGGTTCCGCCATCAATCCTCTCCATCAGTCCGTGGCGTACGGCATTCTCCACGATCGGCTGCACAATCAGCGGCGGCAATGAGAATTCACTGACTTCAATATTATATTGGGCATTCAGCCGTTTCCCGAAACGGGCCTGCTCCAGTGACAGATAAGCCTCAATCAGTTCAAGCTCCTTCTCAAACGGAATCGCCGTTTCCTGATTGCTGAAATCAAAGCTGCCGCGCAGAAAGTGGCTCAAATCGTACAACAAATGCCGGGTTTTCTCATTGTTGCGTGTGCTCATCCAGATGATCGTATTAATGGCATTGTAGAGAAAATGCGGTTTGATCTGCGCGCGCAGCATCGCGATCTCCGAACTTAGCCGGTCGGATACCGATCGTCTCAGCTGTACCAGGGTATTGACGCGCCCCTTGAGATCGCTCCAGGCATAAGGCTTATGGATGAAGTCGTTAGCTCCGGCACGGAAGGCCGCCTCATTGAAGTGAAGCTGCTGTCCGGCAGTGGCCATCAGGATCGGCAGATCCAGAGGCGTGTAAGTCTGGCGGATCCTCCTGCACAGCTCTAGGCCCGACATTCCCGGCATCATGACATCGATGATGCAGAGGTCGAAATCACGGTCCTCTGCAAGCAGTGCCAGTGCGTCATTGCCGCTGCCCATACTGGAGATCGTATAATTCTCCAGCGACAGCAGGTTGGTCAGCGCCTTCAGATTGGCATAATCGTCATCCACAATCAGAATGCGGGGAGCGTAGGGGCCAGCCTGTCCGGTGGAGTGTGTTACTAGGGTGGTTCTGTACTTCCACTCTTCATCGACAGCTTCCGGAGGCGACTGCACCGGTCTAAGCAGTAGCTGACGGTCTTCCGGCTCCTCCTTAACGGCAGCGTCAGCCTGCCTGGCGGGGAGTGTGAAGGTGAAGCTGCTTCCGCGGCCAAGCGTGGAGGACACGGTAATCTTTCCCCCGTGCAATTCTACAAGCTTACGGGTAATGGCCAGACCCAGGCCCAGTCCACCAGTCTCCAGCGAATCGGCTTCGTTAACCTGCTCATAATCACGGAAGATGCTCTCCAGCTGTTCCTGGGGAATGCCCCGGCCGGTATCGGTGACCGTAACCGATATGGAATCATCCAGCTGAGCGGCCTCAATAATCACGCTGCCGCGATCGGTGAATTTCAGCGCATTATCCATCAGGTTGTAGAGGATCTGCATCAGCCGCTGTTCATCGGCCTGGACCAGGAACGCACCCGGCGGAATGCGGTTCTTGATACGGATCTCACCGTTTTTATTTAGAAACTGGAAGACTTCAATTACAATTTTCGCAACGCCCTGAATATCCACAGCACCCCAGTGCAGGGTGATGCGCTGCCGCTTGATCTGTTCATAATCTAGGATATCCCTGACCAGGAAGGCCAGCCGTCTTCCGGTTCCGAGGATCAGCCGCATATCCTCACGCTGTGAAGGGGTAAGCGGCCCGCCGGCGCCCTCATACATAGACAGTGAGATATTGATGATAGCATTCAGCGGTGTACGCAGCTGGGTCGAAGTCTTGAGCAGGAACTCATCCTTGTCCCTGTCCTTGCGTTCGAGCTGAAGGGAGAGCTGCTTGATCGTCTGATAGGCATGTGCATGCCGTGCAGACAGAAACAAACCCTCGGCAAGAACGAAGATGGGGCCGGACACCGGAGGGATAGCATATAGTCCTGTGCCCAGAAACAGGTTGGCGGAGAGCGAGGAGGTGAACATGATCGCAGCGACTACACCGATGAGCAAATAATAAGAACCGGTCTCCCGCCGCCAGGCAGCCTTCGCCATAACATAGAAGGTATAGCAGGCGGAGATGAGGCTGAAAATCAGCAGTATACTTGCGACGCGGGAGTAAACAGTAATTGTACTTGTAAGGACAATCAGGCAGAAGCCTAGTGAATAAATAAGGGTAATCCACCGGAAAAGCCGGGAATAGAGAGAAGGAAACAGGGAATAGGTATAGCTGGATACGAAATAGAATCCGATCACACTAGACATCGCCTGCAGCTTGCTGAATCCCTCGTAAGAGATCGAAGGGAAGTATTCAAAAAGCAGCTTCTCGCTGTGTGTCATCATGTAGAGGGCAATAGTGAAGCAATACATGGCCAATTGTAGGGAAGAGTTATCCTCCTTACGCTGCAACCCCTGTCCGAAGAAGTAGAGTCCGATAAAAGCAAAACCTGCCACCAGAAATATATCGTAGGTGCTGTTGCGCTGGTCCATGGCTCCTATAGCAGCAGGAGTGCCAATCCGGATAGACTCGGCAATTCCTCCGTTGGTATAAGTGAAGTTGGACACGTGAATCAGAATCTCAGCCTTATTGTTCTTGGCGCTGAAGGTAAGAGAATACGGGTTATTCCGCGGTTCAGTGTTCTGACGGGATATGCCCGGTATTCCACTTCCCTCCAGAAGGTTGCCGTTCACAAATACCAGACTGGCAAAGCGGATGCTGGTTACCTTGAGCGCAAAGGCGGGGATATCCGGCGGGAGCTGGACCAGCAGACGGTAAGTGGCATACCCATAACGGGAGAATCCGCTAGCTTCAGTACGCGGGGTCCAAGTCCCGGGCACGGTCAAATAAGCTGGCGCTTCCGCAGTCCTGGAGAGGTTCTCCTGCGGGTCCAGCAGTTGTTGCCAGTAGAATTCCCATTCTCCATCCAGCGGGAAGACAGCAGAATCATCGAAGGTACATGTGGACAAATCTATATAACCGGGATTCCGGCTAGTACATTCAGAAGCGGAGTTGTCGAGCAAGGGTACCAGGGCAGATGCGGCAAGCAGGCAGATGCACAGCAGGGCGAGCGTTCTTTTGGCCAGCAGACTATAATCAAATGGTTTCATGAAGACCTCACTTCGGGCTGACTGATAATTCGACAGGATAAGAGTATATCCAGGTTCATGCCGACTCTGTTACTAGTTGATTTCATCATATCCCCGGCAGCTTATGCTTGTCTAGTCAGTTGACGTTTTAGCGTCAGGCGGACAGAAGTATTGTATAATTGAAACTCAATGCTATGTATAACTTGCAACTATTCCAGAATGTAATGAGGAGAGCTGAGTAAATGTTCTTTTTAGATATAATGTCATGGCTGACCGAGGAGCGGCTGCGGACTCTGCTGGAGCAGTACCGCTCGCTCGGGCCGCTGCCCGGAGTGGGTCTTACCTTCATGAAATCATTCGTGCCGCCGCTGCCGACCATCGCGATTGTGGGGCTTAACGGAGCAGTATACGGCTTATGGCTCGGGTTCCTGTATTCCTGGATCGGTCTTGTAGCGGGGTGTGTAACTACCTTCCTGATTATCCGTAAAATCGGCAGCCACCGCTACCTGCGCAAATGGGCCGAGCGGCCCAAGGTCGCCAAAAGCATGACCTGGGTCCGCCAGAGCGGGTTCAGCTATGTTTTTCTGCTCAGTCTGTTTCCGGTAGGGCCATTCGTAGTCATCAATATGGCTGCCGGGCTTGCTGCCATGCGTCTTCGCTCCTATCTGATTGCCCTCTGCGCCGGCAAAGCCATTATGGTATTCGCGGTCTCCTACATCGGCAATGATGTGGACCGGTTCATCCGTCATCCGGGAGAGATGGTCTACGTGCTGCTGTTTATCGGGGTGTCGCTGTGGGGGGTTAAGGCGATTGAGTCCAGATTCGCCCGGATGGCCCGGGAACGGGAATCAAGCAGCAAACCGCTACAGAGAGAATAATTCGCGGATCTCGCCGCCAGGTTCCCTGGTATCCCCGGAGTGAAGCCAGCTGTTGGTGGCAGGATTATAGCGGTAGTCGCTGCTCCATTCGCCGATGCGGCTGACGATGGAACGGACGGCGAAGGCCATATGCTCCACCTCCCGGTCAGTCATGACCGGGTGCAGGGACAGGCGGACCCAGCCCGGCTTCAGTGACTGGTCACCGGCGAGGATCGCCTGGATGAACGCCTGCGAATCCGCAGGGTCCAGCCCGAGCAGCTGATGGCCGTACGGGCCGGCGCAGGAGCAGCCTCCGCGCGCTTGAATACCGAAGCGGTCATTCAGCAGGCGGACGGCGAGATTGTAGTGGATCTCCTTCAGCGTGAAGGAGATGATCCCGTGGCGCTCAGCTTGCGCGCCTGCTAGTACAGAGCAGCCAGGAATCTGCGCAAGCTCCGCGAGCAGCTTCCGGCATAGCTCCTGCTCCCGGACGACCATATATTGTCCGGGTCCATTCATCTGATCCTTCAGTCTGATGCACAGCGCTGTGCGGATAGCCTGAAGGAAACCGGGGGTGCCTCCGTCTTCGCGCACCTCCACGTCAGCAATATAGCGCCGCCCGCCCCAGCGGTTGACCCATACCACGGTGCCACCGCCGGGTTCATCCGGCACACTGCCGGTGCTAAGTGCGGAATCAAACAGCAACACTCCGCCTGTTCCGGGGCCGCCGAGGAATTTGTGCGGAGAGAAGAAGATGGCATCCAGCTTCTCCTGAGGAGATACGGGATGCATGTCAATCCGTTCATAAGGTGCGCTCGCGGCAAAATCGACAAAGCAAACCCCGCCATGCCGGTGCATGAGCGCGGCAAGCTGATGGTAGGGTGTCTGGATGCCGGTCACATTGGAGCAGGCGGTGAAAGAGCCGATTTTGAAGCGGCGGTTCCGGTAGCGGAGCAGTAGCTCCTCTAACTGCTGAAGGTCAACCTGCCCGCCCGGCCCGGATGGAACGGTGACCACATCGCCGATGCCTTCCTGCCAGGGCAGCAGATTGGAATGATGCTCCATATGACTGACGAAGATAACCGGGCGTTCCTCCGGCGGGCAGACGTAGTTCTGCTGCAGCCATTCCGGCAGCTTCAGGCCCATGAGCCGCTGCAGCTTGTTCACCGCTCCGGTAGTGCCGTTGCCGCAGAAGAGCAGCACATCTCCGGGACCGGCATTCACATGCTGCCGGATGATCTGCCGGGCTTCATTATAAGCCAGGGTCATCGTTAGCCCTGTAGTATTGGAATCGGTATGCGGATTGCTGACATAGGGGCCGAAGCTCTCCTGCATTCTGCGCTCGATCGGCTCGTAGAGCCGACCGCTGGCCGTCCAGTCGGCATACAGCAGCGGCTGGCGGCCGTACGGGGTAGTAATCATATGACGGTTTCCTATGGTATGCTCGCGAAAAGCCGCGAAATGCTCCTGCAATGATGGCGGCGCCTCTGCTGCACCGGCGTGACGGATACTCAGCACGGATAATCCCTCCAGACAATGAATCTGTGGTCGCGGATACGGAAGGGGACCGTCCTTGGAGGGATGGCGGTACCGCCCTAATATAACGACGGCAAATCCGTTTCCGCTTGCCCTCAGTATATGCCCGTGCCCGGAATTAGGTTAAAGCCCATGCCGGACCTAATGCTGCTTAGATGAAAAGCTGAATATCACTTTCCAGCGCGTCCTTCAGGTACGCGGCAGCATCGATAATCTCCACCTCAGGCAGAAGCTCCTCGGGCTTGAAGCCCATAATTTCCACCGAGAGCTTGCAGGCATAGAACTTGATGTTCTTTTTGCGCGCCCCCTTAAGGAAGTGAATCAGCTTCGGTGCCCCTTGATCCTCAATCATCTCCTCCAGCATCAGCTTGCCTAGGCCGCTGAAGTTCATCCGCGAGAGCGGCAGCTGCTCCGGCCCTTTGGGCGTAATAACATCCATCAGCTTCTCGTAGATACTCTTGTCCTCCAGCGTCATTGTCTCCGGGTCCCGGATGAGGAACAGCCCCCAGAATGAGAAGAACATCGTAACCTCTACCTCAATATCCCTAGCGGCATTCGCCAGAATCAGCCCCGCCATGGCTTTGTCATATTCTCCGCTGAACATCAGCAGATTTAATTTTTTACCCATACGTTAACCCTCCATTAGTATTCATAGAATGTCATTAGTATGGTTGTACGGAGGTAAAGTATGCCTGCTGAACGTAAAGTGGTAATTAATGTAATTTAAAGCAGTGACGTGTATAGTTCAATTCCAGAATGAAAGGAAATGATGGGAAACTGCCGGAGATGGAGATATAATCAAGGAAAGCTGCAACAGGAGACGGAATTCAGTGAATATGGATACGGACGGGCAGGTGGGGGCAAAGATATGACCGATACTATTGTTGGGAATACCCTTGGTATATTTTCCTTATGCTTGACTATCAGTTTTGCCACAAAAAACATCGTCGTTAACCGTCAGAAGAATAACCTTTATTTGTGTGCGGCGGTTACGACGATTTGTTTGCTGCTGCTTGAGACTGCAACGGTCTATCTGGAGAATAACAGGAGTGCAAGCTATGTAATCCTCTACCGGATGATCAACAGCCTGGGCTTTTCACTCAGTCCCCTTGTACCCTTTTTTTTGCTGTGTTTGAATAGCATCGGCAAGAGTAGCACCCTTAAAGCTCTGCTGTTGCGGATACCGCTCCTTATCAATGCTGTAGTCTGTGTACTGAGCTGCTGGACGGGTTGGGTTTATTATGTAGATGCTGCAGGCCATTATACGCGAGGAGACCTCTTTCTGTTGCCGGCAATCGTAAGTATGTATTACATCATTGGCCTCATCGCAGCTATTCTGAGAACCAATGCAGAATACGAATGGGAGAATAACAAGGTTTTGCTGCTCATTTTGCTCGTACCCGTCTTATGCATGGTGATTCAGATTATTTATACCGGTTTCATCATTATCTGGGCGAGTGTCGCGATATCCCTGTTGATGTACTATATCTATCTGCGTGAGCTGCAGTTTACTTATGATGCACCTACGCTGATTAAGAACCGTTCTGCTTTTGAAAAGGATATGGAGCATAGCGGGAAGGCCAGCGAGCAAGTGGTGGTCGTAGTGATTGATCTAAATCACTTAAAGACAATCAATGACTGCTTTGGACATACTGCTGGAGATGAAGCCATTGTGGATTGTGCTAACGTGATTAAACAGAGCTTCAAAGGAATCGGCAGACCCTTCAGAATCGGCGGTGATGAGTTTTGTGTGCTGTGCAAGGACATGCCGGTGGAGGCCGTGGACAAGGCTTTATATCAAATGGATCACGCAGCAAAGGATATCAACCGGAACCGGAGATTTCCTCTTGTGCTTGCGTACGGCTACTCCGTTTTTCATACAAGGGGCCGGGAGGATATTCATACAGTATTCACTTATGCTGACCGGGCAATGTATGAGCATAAGGCTAGACTCAAGAGGGATGTGTAGGATCGCCTGGCAACAGCGGGGGGAGCTGCCGGAAGTATTTATAAATGGGGAAAAGAGGGGCTGTCCCATAAGTGGATTTTTTACGAGCAGAGACAGACCCTTCCTCTTTTTCAAAAACCCAATAAAGTCAACAGAGCAGCGATCCTCCCGTTATTGGAGGATCGCTGCTCTGCGTTTTTTGTCATTGGCAGCTTGCATCAGCAGATTATGGGCAAGAGAAAGCCTCCCGACTTCAAGCGTCACTTTTTCCATGCCGCGAAGCAGAAACCTTCGGAAGCCACGGTTGTTCTTCAGTTGTCCAAACACGCTTTCTGGTTCTGTTATTCGGCGGATGGCCAAGGCGTAACCTTCTTCACTCCGTAGAATCTCCCGAGCCTGACTCTGGTGCCGCAGTCGTTCCAAACTGACGACTACTTCTCGATTTCCTTCGGATTTCGTACATCGTTCCTTCAGTGGGCAGTTCTCGCAGCTCTGGCTACGGTAATGACGTTTTCGAATCTTATATTCATTCTTGAGCGTTTCCTTGCTTTCATTGCGGAAATGTAGCGTTTGTCCGGCAGGGCAGGTCCATGTATCTTTGGTTTCGTCATACGTCCATTTCTCTATCTTTCCGTCGTTCTCTTTCCACGCTTTGCTTTTTTCTTTGTGGTAACTGCCGTATTTGACCACAGCCTTCACGTGTTCGTTTTCCAAATACGCATAGTTCTCTTCACTACCGTAGCCGGCATCCGCAATCACCGCCTGCGGAAGTCTCCCCAGGATCTGCCATACCTTTTCCATGTGTGGTTGTAGACAACGGGTATCGGTCGGTCTTTGGTGTAAACTATACGCCAAAATAAACTGGTTTTCGGTTCCAATCTGTACATTGTAGCCGAGTTTGAGTTGAGCGTTTCGCATGTGATCTTCCTTCATCCGCATGAAGGTGGCATCCGGGTCCGTCTTACTAAAGCTGTTTCGGTCCCCGAGCAGGTTTTGGTATTGCTCATATTTCAGCAGTCTCGGTAACAGATCCTTACGGAGCCTCTGAACCGCTTTTTTCATGGGCTTGTCCTTAGGTTTCTCCAGCAGTTGCGACTCTAGCGCATGGGTCATTTGTTCAAGTTTCTCGCTGTCGATCTCGGCGGACTCGCCAAGCTCGCTCAGGTCTTGGCCGCGGTGTTTCTGTTCTTCTTGTTTCTCTGCAGCCTCAATGTTGGCAAACAAGGCATGTACCTTTTCTTGCAGCTTCGCCTTATGTTTACTGACGGCTTTGCCCCACACGAAGGTATAGCGAATCGCATTCGCCTCTATTTTTATGCCATCTACAAAATAATGCTCGAAGGAGATGTATTTCTCGTCCGCCAGAAACTGAAGCACAGCGGTAAAAACCGTTTCAAGGACGTCCTTCATCCGTTGAGAACGAAAGCGGTTGAGCGTGCGGCAAAGTTGGTCCATTGTATATTGAATGTACAAAAGAAACCTCTCCTTTGAAATGGTTGGTCGCACTTCCATTTTACCAAAAGAGTGGTTTCTTTTGCATTTATATAAATATTGTTGTCCATTTCCCGCTTAAACAGCGGAGAGGACGGAACGATTGTGGAAAAGCGATAGCGTTCGCCTTGGTCTCCGGATTTTCACCGCAAAGGGGAATGAAAAAAATCTGGAGAGCACAGCGATTGGAGCAACGGTCCGTTCTCGGAGCGTCCTCACCGAGCGCAAATGTCTATCCAACTCCAAAACAAGGGGCGTGTATCAGCAACACTCAGCTGAAGAACAGACGGCTGTAATTCAGGCTGCTGTTCCCTGAGCGGAAGGCACCTGGTGTCTGGCCGGTAAGCTTATGGAATACCTTAATGAAGTAACTGCCAGAGGAATAGCCGACCTGACCCGCAATGGCTTCGATGCTGCAGTCTGTTGTTCTCAGCAGCTCCACGGCATGCTGAGTGCGGACCCGGTTCAAATAGTCATTGGGGGTAACACCCACTGCCTTGCTGAAGGTCCGCAGCAGATGGAATTTCGAGAGGCCCAGCTTCCCGGCGAGCTGCTCCTGGCCGATCATAGAGCAGTAATTCGCTTCGATGAACCGGACGCATTCCCGGATGGCGGGCGGCCAGCCGGCCGCGTCGCGCGGACCGCCGGAGGTATGCCTGCCGAGCTCCATCATGAATTGATGAAGCAGCGAGGAAGCCGAGTAGGGATCGGTAATCCGTCCGGCGTGGGCTTCACGGACGATATCGCGCAGCATGCGGACCGGCGGGCTTCCGGAATCCAGGGCCGGGGTTGCCCCGATTCTGGATTTGATATCATTCCAGAGCGGCAGCAGCGGCTCCGGCCGGAAGAGCAGGAAATAGAACTCCCACGGCTCCGTGCCGCCGGGATGATAATACCGGTGGCTGCCGGGAATCTCAGCCATGAAGGCCTGTCCGGGGCCGATGCTGAAGCTCTCCCCGTCAAGCTCATAGATCCCGTTTCCCGAAACGGTGTACTGGAAGAGCAGCAGCGGACCATCGCTGCGCTCCAGGCCGTTCCAGTGATACTCCGGGCTCAGCTCAACCGAATGCCCGGCTGCAAAGAGATTCAGCAGCGGCAGCCGGTCCGGCTCACTGAAGCGGAAGCCGTAGATGCCCAGTTCGTTTGTATTGCTCACAGCTCCTCCTCCTTTTTAAAAAAAGCCCCCACGCGGGAGCTTCAAATTCAAATATAAGAATTTATATGTTACACGCTATTAATTATCCTTCTATTTCTCACTGAAACGGATACCGCCCTTCAAAAGGACGGCAAAGCCGTTTCCACTTGAAAGATTAGTATGTTATTCTCTGGTGCTGTCCTGCTGCTCTGCTGCGGACTCAGCCTGACGGGCGTTATCATAACGGCGGGCGGACAGCCAGATGCTTCCGGTAAAGAGCACGATCAGTCCAAGAATAATTCCGAAACGCCAGTCTCCTGCTTTGAAGTTCAACTGGAGGACCGTAAGTACCAATGCGACCTGGGTCCAGACGAGTGTGCGTTTGCGGAAAGCTGTAAGTTCTCCGGCCATCTTCGGCATGCCGCGGATAATGCGGTAGGCAAGTATAGCCAGGATCAGCGCAAATATAACAGTTCCGGCAATTTCGCCGGTAGTCAATCCATTCATGTTCTCATAATCCTTTCGTCTTTCGGGTTAAAATCAGTCTTACCTTTATTATAACGATCCCCCGTTTATGAAGCCAGCTTGCGGATTTCGTCGGCAGGCAGCGGAGGGAAGAACAGGAATCCCTGAATATGCGGGCAATCATGCTTCACCAGGAAGGCGAGCTGCTCCGGTGTCTCTACCCCTTCGGCAATCAGGTCATAGCCAAGCTGCGAGGCGACAAAGACGATGGATTTGATGATGGTCTCGTCAATGGAACTGACACCGATGCCGGTGATGAAGGTACGGTCAATTTTGATTTTGTTCACGGGAAAATGCTTCAGGTAATTCAGTGAGGAATATTTCGTGCCGAAATCGTCAATGGAAACGATGATTCCGTGATCGCGCATCTGCTGCAGCAGCGGATAGTGTTCTTCCAGCAATGCGGTGCTCTCTGTAATCTCGAATTCCAGCACATTGGTATCCAGTCCGTACTGGTCAAGCACGGAGAGCAGATTCTCGATCAGATTGCGGTTGTAGAACCAGCTGTTGGAGATATTAATGGATGTCCGCAGCAGCGGAATCCCCAGTTTTCTCCATTCGCAGAGCTGGCGGCATACCTCGCGCAGCACCCAGTCGGTCAGCTGGATCATCAGTCCGGCTTCTTCCACGGCGGCGATGAAGGTACCCGGTCCGATCAGACCCTTCTCGGGATGGTTCCAGCGGATTAGCGCCTCCATACCGATCATTTTACCTGTGACTGCATTGATCTGCGGCTGATAATACAGCACGAATTCCTCCCGCTCCAGTGCAGAATGCAAATACTTAGCGATCATCGTCTTCTGCTCCAGCTTCTCACGCAGCTCCCAGTCGAAGATGAAGAAGTTGGTGTCTTCCTGTATCTTGGCCTGGTACATGGACATATCCGCGAATTTGAGCAGATCATCTTTATTCTTCGAATGCTCAGGGTACAGGGAGATGCCGATGCTGGTGGACAAGCTGAGATGTGCTCCGGAGATCAGCAGCGTCTGCGAGATTATTAAGCTAATCTGTTCGGCAACTACAGGGATTTGCTCATGCGGCAGGTCAGGGAAGATCATGACGAATTCATCTCCGCCGGTACGCGCGAACAGCTTGAAGGGCAGATCACCGGATTTCAACCGGCCGGCCAGTGTCTTAATCACCTGATCTCCTGTAGAGTGCCCAAGCGTATCATTGATCTCCTTAAACCGGTTCAAGTCGAAAAAGAATAAGCTATAAGTCTGAGTCGGGTCAGAACATTGCAGCAGCCGCTCGAATTCATCCATGAAAAACCGCCGGTTCGGTATCTCTGTCAGACTGTCGTAATGCGCCAGCTTTTCATACAGACGCTTGGAAATACGCAAATCACGGGTCCGGATGCTGACTACCCGCTCCAGCTCACGGTTGAACCGGCTCTGATGCCAGAAGATATAGAGAATGAAGGCAATCACAAGCAGGAAGGCAATATCGATCCACAGTACGCTGCGGAACACTTGCCATTTCTTGTAGGTGGGCAGGGAAATCCCCATCAGCCAATGCTGATTATAGGCCTGAACAGGAACGGTAAGCTGCAGTTCATCTGCATGGGATTCATTGCCAAAGAGGAACGTGTGGTCCTCGGCTGTAACATATATATTGCTGTCCTCGAGCGCAAGCTGGTTCACAATGTTATCAATCTTCACTGTAACCGAGACGATGCCCTGGAAAGAGTTGTCTTTGTAAATTGCTTGCCGGATTACCATTCCATAGCCGCCTTGGGCTAGTGTACGGGGCCCGTCTACCGTAATGCCGCGGGAGCGTATCGTTTCTTGGATCATGCCGGGGGAGGCCAGGGAGGCATCCAGCAGCAGGCTTTTGCCCAGAATCGCTGTATTGCCTTCAAGAGGGTAGAGGTAGCGGATAAGACCGTCAGGAGCGATCATAATGTTCGTGACATAGCTTGAGTTGTTGTTGTGTGCCGTTACCAGATAGTTATTAATGAGTGCGGGATCAGCATCGAAGCCGACCGTTTGAATAAAGGAACTTACGCCTTTGACAATTGCCACTCTCTCCTCAATATTTGAGGTCAGCATGACTGCCTGTGAGGACAGATCGGCCTTCTCAGCCCTGTATTCCCGGTTCACGGACAAGGAATAATAATAGAACAGCGAGAGCTGCAGGACGACTAAGAAGCCGACAATAATCGTTAAAGGCTTTTTATTAATGAAAGCCATGGATTGCCTCCGATACCCGAAAGATTAAAGCAGTAGATTTGCTATTCATAAAAAGCGGTTCCTGCACCGCAGAAAAATGTCGAGATATGTCGTAGGTGTCTCTATAGCATGTCATTTTTATCGTCTTTGCGCAAGGAAAAACCTAACAAACAGCCGTGTAAATTCAAAACGGATAAACACCTTCTGCCTGGGGCAGCAAGTATTTATCCGTTGCTCTTAAGATTGGAGCCCAAGTAGCTTGAGCCTGAACCTGTAATTATTTCTTGAAGATGCCCAGCGGTGCGCCGATCGGCAGGAAAGTACGTCCGAAATGAGCATTGAGCACAGATGCGCCGCAGCCGTAGAGGGATACAATTCCGATAGCCATTTCCGCAACGGCAGCCAGCTTGTGGAAGAATTCCGCAGCGACTCCGAAGGAATCCATAGCGAGGCCGAGGAACAGGAAGTCGATGAGAATGAAGATGACCAGCAGGACGCGGTTCGCTTCAACAGCGCCGAGCGTCATGAACAGGGTGAACACAAGATATCCTACAAAAACAAATCCGAGCTGCTTGGGATCAACGCCTTCTGCCAGCACCGTACCGAATACCCCGAGCTTGATCAGCCAGCTTGCGCCCATGCCGAACCAGAAGAATGCATAGGCACCAAAAGCGGTCATGCCAAAGGTGTTGTTGTGCTTGGCATCCTGAATGGATGCGAACAGCTGGGCGAAGGCTCCGAGGAAGATAGCCCATGGAATAGCGTAGCTTAGACCTGTTGTGATTTCGAGCTTTTGTGAAGAAGCGACCAAGGTGACGATAGCCAATCCGAACAAGCCGATGGCGCTGGGGTCGGCGGTGACGATTTTGACGGATTGAGTTGTTTGCGGTTGCGCTGACATAACAATTAAAGCCTCCAATTTTCATAATTGTTCGCATAGGATAACAGCACCCGGAGCGGGTGCTGTTATCAGCTTGCCTATCATATCATATACCCGGTAGCTTGCCTATAAAATTACTGCTTATTTTGACTCCGAAAAGTAATTTTTCTGCGCCAAAAAAGAATAAAGCGCCGTGACCTGAAGAGGCCTGCTGATATAGTATCCCTGCAGCTCGTCACTGCCCAGCTCGCGCAGCATGTCGAACTGCTCCTTATGCTCTATACCTTCGGAGACTACCCGCAGCCCGAGGTTATGGCTTAGCTCAATAATTGCCTTGACGAGCACATCACCCGGCGGGGCCGGAGACATCTCGGAAACGAATGAACGGTCAATCTTAATCACATCGACAGGGAAGCGGCGAAGATAGCTTAAGGAAGAGAAACCTGTGCCGAAATCATCAAGCGAGATCCGGAAGCCGTGGGCTCTAAGCTGCTGCAGCGACCGGAAGATGCTGTCCCCGGAGACCAGAACGCTCTCTGTAATCTCCAGCTCCAGACTTGACGCAGGCAGCTCATACTCATGAAGCAGATCGAGCAGCAGTTCAAGAAGACCGGGCTGCATCAGCTGCAGAGCAGAGATATTGACTGCGGCGGTGACTTCCAGGCCCCGGCTGCGGAATTCACGCATATCGGAGCAGACCTGCCGCAGTACCCAGCCGCCAATGCCGACAATCGAGCCGCTGCTCTCCGCCAGCGGGATGAACTCGGCCGGTGAGATGCTTCCGTAGCTCGGACTGGTCCAGCGCAGCAGTGCCTCCACCTTCGATACCTGCAAAGTACCTGCACCAAGGATAGGCTGATAATGCACCTCGAACTCGTTCGCCACTGCGGCTGAGAGCAACTGCTGGGCCAGGACCTTCTTGCGCCGGATCCCTGCCTCAAGACCCTCTGAATACAGAAAGATGTTATTGCGGCCTGTCTCCTTGACATGGAACATGGCCAGATCAGCCTGTTTGACCAGATAATCGGCATCTTCACCGTTCTGCGGATAAATGCTGATACCGATACTGGCCGTATTATATAGAAGATGTCCCTTAATATGGTGCGGCATGGAGAGGGCCGCCTGAATCTGCGACAGCTGCGTATGAATGCTCCCGGCATCGGCGATATCGGAGAGCAGTATGGTGAATTCGTCCCCGCCAAGCCGGGAGACCACATCGTGTTTGCCGACAACCTGTGAGATCCGGAAGGCCGTCTCCTTCAGGATGGCATCCCCGAAATCATGGCCCAGAGTGTCGTTCACCGTCTTGAAATGATCCAGATCAATAAATACCAGGGCAATCTGCCGGTTGATTGCTTTGGCCCCGGCGATGGCTTCATTCAGCTTGGCAAAAAAGAGTGAGCGGTTAGGCAACTGGGTCAACGGGTCCAGCAGGGATTGCTGCCGCAGCTCGTCCTGCACCTGTTCAAGTGAATCGATCATCCGGTTGAATTCAACCTCCACTTCGCCGAATTCATCCCGCCCGGTGCTGGGAATCCGGATAGACAGATCCTTGCTGCTGCCGATAGCGCGGATATTTCTTATCAGCGATGACATCCGGTTCAGAATAAACCGGTTGACGAATAGCATGCTTGCGGCAAGCAGCAGCAGCATGGAGATGAAATAGAGCCTGCAGAAGGTGCCTATGGACTTCAGTCCGCTATTGTAGAGCTGCCGGGGCTCCTTCAGGGAGATGATCAGGCCCGGATCACCGAACAAATCATTCACCGCCGTATGAATCGACATCATATCGTCCGAGACCAGGCGGGTCCAGGTCGGCTGGCCTCCGCTCTCCGCAAGCATCGCAGAGGTGGCGCGGGACACATGAATAGTTGAGAGGGTGTCCTTCCAGATATGCGTATTCTCTTCCGGGTGTAGCATTCTTCCGGCAACGGCCGTTCCAATCACTGCCTTGTCACTGCTGCTGCCGGCAATGGGCGTGAGCGTAATCAGCATAGGACCCTTATCCAGAATAACAACGCCGCTCCTGCTCTCTTCGGTTCCGGTGAAAGCAGGCAGACGGCTGTGGATCAGCTTGAAAAGAGTGAGCTGTTCCTGTGTCAAGGGGGTAACACTTCCTAATGCCAGATCGTAGGAGCCGCCGTATATTGGACTGCCGTTCAAATCCAGCAGGGCGATCATATCGAAACGGTTGATTTCATAGGTGGTCTGATCTAAGCTGCTGGGGGTGGGGGCAATACTGCCGGATAAGGCCGGGCCGTTATTTCTTACGGATTCCATGAACCTGTAGGTTTCTTCCCCCACGGAGTAATTTAGTAGTCCGGTCTTCATGTCCTGCAGTTCTTCATTATAGGAAGCCACAGCTTTGTTCAAGTTGCGCTGCAGCTGCGCCTCGTCCAGCTTCTCGAAACGGTTAAGCAGAATCATGTGAAGAAGCAGGTAGGTAGTGCCTATTCCGAGTACGGCTACAAAGCCAATGAAGATCATTATTTTTTTGCGGAGTTTCATGGTGTTCCCCTTTAATATTTTAGACTTAATAGGAAATAAGTACCATCTATAATAGTGTACCACGATTAGGGAATATTTTGCAGCGTAAATCTCCCCAAAGTGTCGAAATTTGATGTATAATAATTTAATGATAATTATTATCAAATAATAATTGAAGGAGATAATCCTTGGCATGATGGAAAAATGGACGATATTTAAGAAAGCCTCACGGTTTGGAGTTATTCCCGTTATGCTTATACCTGTTGTCTTGGGAACGGTCGGGGCATATGTATGGCAGGGAGTATTCCATCCGTTTTTGTTTGTTATAACCTTTGTCGGAGCGGCTGCGGCACACTTATTCTCCAACATGGTGAATGATTTATGGGACTTCCGCAACGGAACCGACACGGAGGCGCATAATACACCTGAGGCCATTTCTACGAATTCCGGTTTCTTGTCCGGAGGAATGATGCGGGAGTCGCTATTTGCGCTTCTGACCTGGGGTCTGCTGGCCGTTGCAGTCGCCTGCGGATTACTGCTTAGCTTGTACAGCGGCTGGGAGATACTATGGTTTGTCGCCGGCGGTGCACTGATCGCTTATTTCTACGTCGCGCCGCCGCTGCGTTTCGGCTACCGCGGCAAGGGCTACAGTGAGCTTGCTATCTTCCTTGCGTTCGGATTGATGCCTGTTCTGGGCGCCTATTTCGTTCAGACCGGGGAATTCAGCCTGAAGCCTGTCCTGCTGTCTCTGCCGATCGGGCTTCTGACAACGCTGCTGCTGTTCAACCACCACTTCCTGCACTGGAGAGCTGACCAGCAGGCCGGCAAGCGTACGCTTGTTGTAGTATGGGGCGAACGCAGAGCATTGATTTTCTCTCATGTGCTGCTCTATACCTCATATGCATCCCTTATTGTTTGTGTACTGCTTGATGTACTGCCGGTGTATGCGCTGCTCGCCTTGCTGACGGCCATTACACCGGTGCATGTCTACCGCAACCTGCAGCCGCAGAATGCATCTGCCGCTTATCTGCCGCTCATGGGCGCCTCACAGCGGGCCTCTGTGCGCTGCGGGTTAATCATGGCGGTGGCACTGCTCATTCAGGGACTGGTCTGAACCGGGAATTTACTACATTACAGAAAGCGGGAAAACCCATGGACAAGAACAAACCAATTAGTGAAGAAGTGCAACCGGCTGAGGTTAAACAAACTGTAATCGGAGATTTTCATACCATTCTGACTGAGGGTAAGGTCTGGAGAACCGGCGGCTTCACGCTGCCTGACGGCTCGTTCTGGGCTTACCGTGAACCGGAAGCTGTAGTGATTGTACGTAATGGATATCTGTATGTGCGGGCTCAGCTGAGTCGCCAGAACGACCATGTGCAGATTCTTGATAACGCCAAGCATATGTATTATTCGGCCCAGCCGGTAGAAGTGCCTGAAGAGGGGGAAATCAGCTTCGAGCTGCAGATCCGTGCCCGTACGCAGGGGACAGCGCCGGGCGATCTGTATGACGGCTATGTTTCGCTGAATTTACTTGATTTCACGACAGGTGCCGCGCTTGATTTCTTCGCCGGCAACGATAAATATGCCAGTGTGTATGGAATTCTGCCGTTTCCGGGTGTAACAGTACCCGAGACCGGAGGAACCAAATACTTCTGCATTTTCACAGAGGATACCGGCTTCAAGGCGCGTGAATTCAATACTTACAAAATCACTTACCACCGGGGTAAAAACGAGGCTGTATTCTTTGTGAACGGTCAAGAGGTGCGCCGCGAGCAGAATGTGCCGGTTAAATTCAACAGCTTCACTATCGCTTTGGGCATTATGACCGAGAAGGATCTGACGCCGGAGGGCAGCGTATCCGCACACGGGCAGACGGTAATTGCAGAATGGTCACCGGTGACCGTTACAACCTCTGCAAAGTAACAGTGCGCATCTAACAGATAAGGATGATTGGCCGTGAATATAAAAATTTTCTTCAAGTTTGTCGAGCTGCCAACGAAGGTAGCCAGTATGCTGCCGCTGCTGCTGGGAACACTCTATGCCTTATACCGGTTCGAGGACTTCTATATCCTGCGCTTCGCGATGATGTTTGTATCGCTCCTCAGCTTCGATATGGCAACAACGGCGATCAATAACTACTATGATTTCAAAAAAGCGGCAAAAACCCACGGCTACGGGTATGAAACCCATAATCCCATCGTCCATTACAAGCTGAAGGAAAGCACGGTGGTGGCGACGATCGTCACCCTCCTTGTACTTGCGGCGGGCGGCGGGATCGCTCTGGTCTCCCAGACGGGACTGATTGTATTTCTGCTCGGCGGATTGTCCTTCCTAATCGGCATCCTGTATTCCTTCGGGCCGATTCCAATCTCGCGGATGCCGCTGGGGGAATTGTTCTCCGGCCTGTTCATGGGTTTCGTCATTATCTTCATCTCGGCATACATTCACTCGGATCAGGCTGTGGTAACCCTCCTGCTTCAGGGGAACTGGATCAGTCTGCACATTAATTTCCTTGAGGTACTGTATCTGTTCTGGTTCTCGGTACCGGCCATCCTCGGAATTGCCGGCATCATGCTGGCTAACAACATCTGCGATATTGAGGATGATATGGATAACCGCAGATATACGCTGCCTGTGTATATCGGACGCAAAAATGCGCTGTTGCTGTTCGAGCTGCTCTACTATGTTTCTTTTATTGATCTGATCGTGCTGGTCCTGCTTGGTGTGCATCCGGTACTGGTGCTTCTGCTCCTGCTGACACTGATTCCGCTGCGCCGCAATATCGCGCGGTTCCAGCAGGAGCAGCATAAAGGTACGACCTTCATTCTGTCCGTCAAGAATTTCATGCTCATGAGCGCGGCAAGAATCATAGTGCTGGGTATAGCTGTTATATGGGTCTCCATATGGCCTGCTTAGAGGTATACCCGATTCTATGATATTGTGTTTATAGGGGATACGCGGAAGAACTTATATAAGGAAGGTGTATAACTATGACACAGAAGCTTCGTTGGGGAATTATGGGCTGCGCGCAGATCGCCACAGGATCAGTAATGCCGGCCATCCAGGAGTCAGAGACCGGAGTGATTACGGCGATCGCCAGCCGGGGGCTTGAGAAGAGCAGCGCTGCTGCGGCCGAGTTCGGTATTGGGAAGGCTTATGGCAGCTATGAAGAACTGCTGGCCGATCCGGATGTCGATGCGGTCTATATTCCGCTACCGAATCATCTGCACTATGAATGGGTGATCCGCGCGGCAGAGGCAGGCAAGCATGTCCTGTGCGAGAAGCCGATTGCCCTGGACAGCCGTGAGGCAACCGGGATGGTGGAGGCTTGCCGGAAGGCGGGAGTTCACTTGGCGGAGGCTTATATGTACCGCCATCATCCGCGGATCACTGAGCTGCAGGAGATCATAGCGGGCGGTGAGATCGGGGAACTGCGTTCCATCCGCGGCACGTTTACCTATAACGGTGTAACGGATACTTCCAATATCCGCTTCAAGTCTGCCTGGGGAGGAGGATCGCTGTATGATGTCGGCTGCTATCCGCTCACAGCGGCGCGGCTGCTGTTCGGTGCAGAGCCGGAGGCCGTAACTGTGCAGGCGCTCTTCTCACCGGAGCATGATAATGTAGACATGATGGCCTCCGGCCTGGTTGAGTTCCCCGGCGGGCGGAGCCTGATCTTCGATTGCGGCATGTGGGCGTATAACCGCCAGCTGCTGGAGGTGCTTGGCACAGAAGGCCGGATCGAAATCCCGATGCCGTTCAACGCCAGGTTCGACGATGCACAGTTCTTCGTGTATGGCAGCAGCGGAGAGCCTCGGCTGGTGGAAGCCTTCGGAGCCAATCCGTACGTGCAGCAGGCGGATCATTTCGCCACAGCGGTCTTCAGCGGCAAGCCCTGGATCGCCGAAGAGGACCCGGTGCTTAATATGAAGCTGATTGAGAGCTGCCTGGAATCTGCCCGGAAACGGGAAAGAATCAGCTTGGTGTAGCCGGCAGGAATCAGCGCTTGCCATTTGCAATCAGGAATAATCATTTTTCCTCAAGAAAAAGGGATACCGCCGCAGGAAGCAGTATCCCTTTTTTGCGTATTTATATAATTACATAAGCAGGCCAATTCATGTATTTTATACAACAATCCTCCGGAACACCACGGTAACACCCAATCAAAGCTGCAATTCGTACAACATTTCTGCCTATGCAGTCATGTGTGTTGCGATAACTCATAGGTAGTAGGTGTTAAAATTTGCTAAAATAGGGACAACAGCTAAAACATAATTTGAAGATGATGGATGTGCATGCCGAAGGGAGAGAGGGTAGTGGGTTATACAGAAGAACCGGTCATTTCAATTGAAGGTCTATGGATGAATTACAGTGACAGAATGGTGCTGCGGGGAATTGACCTGGAGGTATACCGGGGACAGATTATCGGATACATCGGCCCCAATGGCGCCGGCAAAAGTACCACGGTCAAAATCATGCTGGGGCTCGTGGAGGGCTATAGCGGGACGGTGCGCATTTTTGGCAGAGATATCTCAGACGGGGACACGGCCTACAAAAGAAGAATCGGCTATGTGCCGGAGGTGGCGGAGCTATATGACAGCCTGTCTGCCCGGGAATATCTTACTTTTATCGGAGAGCTGTATGGCATGAAGAAGGCGGATGCTGAGCTCAAGGCGGAGAGACTGATGGGCCTGCTGAACCTGGATAAGGCCTACGACATGCGGATTGCCTCCTACTCCAAAGGGATGAAGCAGAAGGTGCTGCTGATTGCCAGCATGCTGCATGACCCGGATATTCTGTTCCTGGATGAGCCGCTCAGCGGTCTGGATGCCAACAGTGTAATGGTGGTGAAGGAGATTTTTGCAACACTTGCGGCAAGGGGCAAAACAATCTTTTATTCGTCGCATATTATGGACGTGGTGGAGAAGATCAGCAGCCGGATTATTCTGCTGGACGGGGGAGATATCGTTGCGGACGGAACCTTCGCGCAGCTGCGGGAGCAGAGCCGGGAGGGCTCGCTTGAGGAGATTTTCAATCAGCTGACCGGATTTGACAAGTACAGGGATATCGCCAGTGAGTTCGTTGCTGTGATTGGAGAGGGTGCGCCGCATGCGTGATTTCTTTGTACTGAAGCTGCTGGACCGGATGCAGTGGATATTTAAGGTCCTCGGAGTCGATTATGCCGTACTGCGCCGCATTCTTCAGGTTAAGCTTACGATGGACGGCCGGCGGACACCAACGATATTCTCCGGATCGCAGGAACCCAAGCTGAATATGGAAGGCTCTCCGTTCCGGGTACAGTGGCTGTATCTGCTGCTCGGGCTGATGCTGATCGCGCTGGTTGTACCTGCAGACAATTATATTCTGACCATGAGCCTGATGTTCAGCATAGTGATGTTCATGATCACAACGACGCTGATATCTGATTTCTCGACAGTCATGCTGGATTTGCGGGACAAAAACATCCTCTTCTCCAAGCCGGTGGACCGCCGGACGCTAAACATGGCCAAAAGCATCCATATTCTGATCTATCTGCTCACGTTAACCCTGACCTTCACCGGCCCCTCGCTTCTGTTCTCGTTATTCCGGCACGGGGCACTGTTCTTCTTCCTGTATGCTGCGGAGATCATTCTGATGGACGGCTTCATTCTGGTGTTTACCGCACTGGTTTATCTGCTGATTTTAAGGTTTTTTGACGGTGAAAAGCTTAAGGACATCATCAATTATGTGCAGATTATTCTGTCCGTTGGTGTAACTGTCGGTGCTCAGCTCGTATCTCGCCTGTTTAATATCACAGAGTTCGGCCTCAGCTTCACTCCTGCGTGGTGGCACTTCGCGCTGCCTCCCGTCTGGTTCGGGGCTCCGTTTGAGCTGCTGGTTGGGGGAGCGGAGGGCAGGCATCTAACTATCCTGGCCGTACTCGCTCTCGCAGCTCCTATCGTGTTGTTTGCAGCCTATATCCGGCTGATGCCGCTGTTTGAACGCAGTCTCCAGAAGCTGGCTGAACAAGGCGCTTCAGGGCAGGGCAACGGGCGGATATCCCGCAGGCTATCAGAGATAACATGCCGGAACAAGGTAGAGGCGATGTTCTTCCGCTTCACCTGGTCGATGATGAAGCACGAGCGCGAATTCAAGCTTAGGGTATATCCAACTGTAGGCTTGTCCCTCGTGCTGCCTTTTATCTTTATCTTCAATCAGGTGTGGAGCGGGGATCTGGCAGCCATCAGAGGCTCCAGATCGTTCCTGTTTATCTATTACAGTGCTCTCCTGATGATGACGGCGGTACAAATGCTCCGCTACTCCACCAGCTATAAAGGCGCATGGATCTATAAAGTAATCCCCCTGCCGGGAACCGCTATGGTGTACCGCGGGATGCTGAAGGCAGTGGTGCTTAAGCTGCTGGTGCCTTTGTTTACTCTGGAGGCAGCTGTGTTCATCGGCTTGTTCGGGTCCAGGATTATTGCTGATATGGCAGCCGTACTGCTTGCGTTGCTGCTGTATTCGGTGCTCTGCTTTCTTCTGTTCCCCAGGGCGCTGCCGTTCTCGGAGAAGTATGAAGCAGCGCGGCGGAAGGAATTCACCGGCAGTGCTTTTGTGCAGCTGTTCGTTCTGGCAGGACTGGCCGGGATACATTATGTATTCACTTTAATTCCTGCGGGAATATACATCTATCTGGTAATTCTGGCAGCTGCAAACGCCTGGATATGGCACCGGGCCTTCCTGCCGGAGGATTCGCGCAGCGGCCGGCTTCCAACCCTTCGGGCGGGGGGCTGAAGCCAAATATGGACATTTTTTGCCGACACTAAAAAAAGGGTCTAAGTTCCAGTATTTACTTAGACAGTCTGCCAAATAAAAGGTAAAATACAGCTAAAGTTATATTTCAGGGATCGCCTATAATCTTTATGCACTCTTCCATTTATCTACTATTCGTATATTGATTTTTAACTTGAGATTAACACTGAAAACGACGATGATAATAAAACCGGTGAAGAGGTCAACTATGGATCAAATGGGAATCCACTATAATATTTGGATTGTTTTACTATCTTTTGCGCTTGCTGCAACTGCGGCATACTCTGCGCTTAATCTGATTTCGCAGGTGTCCCATTCTACTGGCCGAGTCAGGCGCCTTTGGCTGCTCTCTGGTGCCTGCGTGCTGGGAAGCGGAATCTGGGCCATGCATTTTGTAGGCATTATGGCCAGCCATCTCCCTTTCAAGGTCAGCTACCATCCAGGTACAGCTGTTCTGTCCCTGCTCGTCAGTATGTTGTCCTGTTATGCGGCACTCCAGATAGCGACGGCTTCCCGCCAGAGATTGTGGCGGTTTCTTATTGGGGGTGTAATACTGGGCGGCGGTATCTCAATCATGCATTATATCGGAATGTCCTCCATGGAAATGGAGGTAAAGGTTCATTACGAAATTAAGGAACAGGCCTTGTCTGTTCTGATTGCTCTGCTGGCCTCCTACATCGGAGTATTTATGTTTCGCAAATTCAAGGATTATAGAGGATTTAGCCGCTGGAAGCTGTATTCAGCGTTGATCATCGCCCTTGCGGTTACCGGAATGCATTATACCAGTCTGTCAACCAGCCATCTGCAGTATGATAACTGGCTGGGCACGAACCCTGCACTCATGGAGGCAGATGTCATTCTGCTGACCGGCATTTCGCTGGTTACCCTGCTTATGCTGGCACTCTCCGGCGGAGCTGTTTTTCTGGACAGGCATGTCCTGGAGCGTATGGCTTACCATGATCCGCTTACTGAACTGCCGAACCGGCACGGACTGGAGCGTTATTTCAAGGATGATTTCTTCGGAGGGATCTCGGGAGCCGTGTTCTTCGTTGACTTGGACCGCTTCAAATCCATTAATGATACGCTCGGACATGATATCGGCGACCTGCTGCTGCGGGAAGTATCCGAACGGCTGACCTGCTGTGTGGGCGGGAAAGGCAAGGTCTTCCGGCTCGGCGGCGATGAATTCCTGATTGCCCTGCCCGATTGTACGATTGGAGCAGCGGAGGAAGAAGCGCAGCATATTCTGCAGGAGCTTAAGAAGTCTTATAGCATCGAAGGCAATGAACTGTATGTAACCGCCAGCTTAGGGATCAGCATGACTCCCGCGCATGGAACGGACCGTTCGGCGCTAATGAAGGCTGCAGATACAGCCCTGTATACTTCCAAGGACTCGGGCAAGAACAAGTTCAGTGTGTTCGATCTGGAAATGAACCGTCATCAGGTACGGCGGATGTCGCTGGAGAAGGATCTGCGTAAGGCGCTGGCCCGATCGGAGTTCATGGTTGTCTACCAGCCGAAGTGGGATTCACTGATGAATGTTACCGTAGGTCTTGAAGCCCTGCTGCGCTGGAGACATCCGGAGCATGGAATTATCTCTCCGGCTGAATTCATTCCAATTGCCGAGGAGACGGGCCTGATTGTGCCGATTACCTACTGGATGCTCCATGATGTATGCGGACAGAATATGCTCTGGCATAAGGCGAAGGTGGCGAATGTAGCGGTTTCGATCAACATGTCAGCCCGGATGTTTGAGAACGGCAGTCTGTACGATGTGGTGGAAGAAGCACTGTCGCGTGCTGGTCTGGAGCCGCATTTCCTTGAACTTGAGATTACAGAGTCCATTGCGATGAACAACATGGAAGAAACGGTTGCCCAGCTCTCTAAGCTGCGTAATCTCGGAGTAAGAGTCTCGCTGGATGATTTCGGAACAGGCTTCTCTTCCCTGGGCAATCTGGATGAGATTCCGGTCAATACACTGAAGATTGATCAGGTATTCATCCGTAAGAGCAAGATGCACTCCAAGAAAGCAATTATCAGTAATATCATTGCCATAGCCAGCAATCTTAATATGGAGGTTGTTGCCGAAGGCGTAGAGACTACAGAGCAGATTGAACTGCTGCAATCCCTGGGCTGTAGAGTGATGCAGGGCTTCTACTACGGCCGGCCGATGCCGGTCAATGAACTGGGCCAATGGTTCATAGAGAATACAGCATAATGTATGCCGATTCATTCGAAATAAAAGGCTGTCCCGGCCGTGGAGCATTCCACGTTCGGGACAGCCTTTTTTTGAAAGAGAAGAATTTATATGCCCGGGTCCCCGGATAGTACCTGAATAATCTCGGAAGCCAAGGTCCCGCTTCATGGGGCGATTTTGAAGTTCTCGACCAATACCTGCAGCTTCTCGGCGAGGGAGGAGAGGAACGCTGCGGAGGATTCTACTTCCTCCATGGCGGCAAGCTGTTCCTGGGAAGTGGCCGATAAGGTCTCTGCACCTTCAGCAGTCTGGTTAGAGACGTCTACAATCTTCTGGATAGCAGTTACAAGGCCGTCGGAGATCAGCGCAAGCTCACGGACGGTTGCCGAGATCTGCTGGCTCTGCGAAGACATATCGGAGACGGAGGTCTCGATCTCTGAGAAGGAATGTCCGGCAGCGATGATCATCTCTTTGCCTTGATGCATCTCTTCCGTGGAACGTTTCATAGTCTCTCCGGCTTTGTCCATCTGATTCACAATGAGACTGACCAGTTCACCGATCTGACCGGCAGACTTCGCCGAACGTTCAGCCAGCTTGCGGACAGAGCCTGCCACAACGGCGAATCCCCGGCCTTCCTCCCCGGCACGGGCCGCTTCAATGGCTGCATTCAGGGATAACAGATTTGTTTCTTCGGCAATACTGGCAATCGTACCTACAATATTCTCGATCTCCTTGGAATGGCTGCCAAGCGTTTGAATAATGCCGGAAAGATCGGAGATGCTTACGCTCACAATCTCCATCTGGGATGTGGTCAAATCCATAGACTCCCGGCCTGTCCGGGCTTTCTGGGCATTAACGGCGGCATTGTTCATCGCGCTATCCGCATTGTCGGCGATTTCGGTAATGAAATGCGACATTTCCTGTACGGCTTTGTAGCTGCCTTCGAGATTCTGCAGTTGCGTATGTGCACCGTCTGCCAATTCGAGGGTAACATTGACGCTGTGTTCCCCGGCGCGGTTGGTCTCCTGCGCGCTGGCGGAGAGCTCCTGGGAGGAGGAGGCGACCAGCATCGAGGTATCATTAACCTGTGTAATCAGATTACGCAGATTCAGGGTCATTTCATTGAAATCGCCCGACAGCTTCCCGATCTCATCTCTGCTCTTGAGGAGTAGAGGTTCCCGGCTAAGATCACCTTTGGCTACGGTGTTTACGGAAGCGGACAGTTTGGTGAGCGGGTTCACCATCCGGCGAATCATCAGATATGCGGCAAATATGGCCACAATGAGAATCGAGCTCCCGATAATGAAGGGCTGAGTAATAATATCCATTGTCCGCGTCTGAATCAGCGGGCCGTCAAAGTTAATAGCCATCAAGGCAATGATTGGTTTGGTAGGGTCATGGTCCTGATAAATGGGGCCGTAGCCGGTTTTAAGCGAGGTTCCTTGATATGTATATACTTTGGAGTATGCGGAATGCTTCATGGTGGTAATCGTTTCTTTATCTTCATCGGAGAAATAGAAGGGATCTCCGGCTTTATAACCTCGTTCTTTGAACCGGGCATCAGCGGCCAGCACTTTGCCGTCGAGCGAGAGGATGAACGCTTCTTTAAAAATAGGTTTATGTTCATTAATCCAGCCTATGCGGTCCTCAATGGCACTTAACTTGCTAGTATCGCCTGCAGCCAGAGCGGCTATATCGGCGGGATCAATAAGGCCGGTAGTTATATTGGCGCAGCCTACCAGTTCAATTCCTGCGGCTTCATCGATTTGCTTGTAAGCAGCATTATAACCGAAAAAGCCAATGGATGATCCGACCAGAAGCAGTACAATCAGCATCATCCACGTTAATTTTGTTGCCAATTTCATAAAAATAATCACCAGCCCTGACTCTAAGTATATTAAGTGAGTTCTTATCACTGCTACGATTATAGCGCATCGCTGATGCCAAGGCATCAGCCAGAATAAAGTATTTTTGTGTCGGAGAATGATGATTTGTGTAAACGAAAAGCATTGAATCTGTAGCCAAGATAATGGTACGCTTGGAATAAGACAAACGGACTGGGAGCTGAAGGGATGACGCAAGATATCAATCCGTTGATCGAACGCGTGGGCATATCCATGTGGAAGGTGCAACGCAAAATAATGTCGCAGATGTCCCTGCATAAGGAATTAGGGTTAACGGTTCCGCAATTTGGACTGTTGCATATGATCGCTCAGGAGAAACAGGCACGGGTTATTCAGCTGGCCGATAAAATGGAGGTGAAATCCAGTGCGGTCACGGTAATGCTGGACCGTCTGGAACTGCTGGAGCTGATTGCGCGCGTTCCCGATGAGAACGACCGCCGGGCGGTAATCGTGACGATAACGGGTAAGGGGCAAGGAGTTCTGGAAGAAGCGCAACACCGGTCGATGCTGCTGCTGGAAGAGCATTTATCCATACTTGAGCCAGAAGAGCTCGAGAATTTCGCACACTATTATTTGCTGCTGGAGAAGCAGGAACGATAATCCTTGAACAGTGATAGCAGCCATGGAGTATATACAATAAGCCAGCCCCCTAATTTCGGGAGGCTGGCTTATTTCTGTAGGTTCTATGACAGACTCAGAACTATTCTTCAGCCGGTTCTTTGTCCGGCAGCTGTGTAACATAGCTGTCCGACAACTGGCGCAGCCGTAAGGCACGGGTATATTCATCCTCGGTGCCGGCCGGAGCATGACCGCCGCTCGCAAGCGGATATTGTGTATTATCCTCAAAGCTGTTGCCGGGAATCAGCAGGCCGGAGCTGGCGATAAACGAGCCAGTAGGCAGATAATACCGCTGAGGCAGCAGATTGTAAGACTGGCTGAGCAAATCCTGGCCGAAATGAATATTGTTATCCATCGATACACCCAGCAGGCTGGCAGCAGTAGGCATAATATCCACTTCTCCGCCCACCTGCTCAAGTGTCTGCGCCGCCAATCCCTTGCCGTGAACGAGCAGCGGGATATTCAGCATATTCGCATAGGCATAATCATAACCGTAGATTTCCTTCATTAATTCCTTATCGTCGTGATCAAGCGAGTAGATGGGCAGTCCCATATGGTCGCCGTAGACCATAATCAGGCTGTTATCCCATATTCCGTCCGCCTTCAGTTCATCTACGAATTGCCCGAAGGCATAATCAGCATAATTCTGCGACCGGATATAGTCTCCGACGAACGTGCCTTCATAACGTTCAGGCAGCTTCATTTTGTACTTTTCTGCAGGGATAGTGAACGGATGATGCGCAGACATGGAGATCACCTGTGCGTAGAATGGCTGTCCCCCGTCTTTCATTTCCTTCAGCTTATCAGCAGTTTTGCTGTAGAGCATTTCATCGGAAGCCCCGAAGAAGAAGGTGTCTTCGTCCCCGAAGAACTTGTGATCGTAATAATGCTCCCAGCCCAGTGAGCTGTATAGCTCGCCGCGGTTCCAGAATTCCACATCATTCGTATGGAAGGTGGCTGTCTGATATCCGTTGGCCTGCAGCAGACGCGGCAGACTTGGCACTTCCTTATCCACATAAGACATTGTAGCTGCACCCTGCGGAGGAATGTAGAAGGATGAGTTAACTACGAATTCTGCATCTGAAGTATTGCCCTGGCCGACCATCTGATAGAAGTTGTTGAAATACAGGCTGTCTTCCATCAGGCGGTTCAGATTAGGTGTGATTTCCTGTCCGTCTATCTTAAGGCCCATCAGGAAAGTCTGAAAGGACTCCAGTTGGATAATAATCAGATTCTTGCCCTTGGCAGCCCCGGCATACGGGGATACTGCTGAAGAATCAATTCCCTTAAGCTGATTAATGGTGTCCTGCGTAATCTCGCTGGCATTTACGAGCTCTGGTTTATCTTGAGCAAAGATAGTATATGCTTCATAATTAAGGATACCCATTTCCTGGGCCTTCTTGATCTCGTTCATGCTTGCTTTGTTGGGAAGAATATTGAACAGGCAGAGTCCGAGTGAAACAGCGAACAGGACGACATGCAGCATTCTTCCGTTGTGGCGGTTGATGGTATCCTTCTTGTAATTGCGTCCGTTCTTGTTAATGAAGAAGTAGAAGCCAAGGACGATAATGTCGGTGAAGATCAGCAGATAATAAGGGTCCATGAGTGAGAATACACTGTTGCGCACCGCAGTGACCTGGTTCACCTGCTCTGCCGCATGGTAAGTGACAATAACCCCGTAATATTTGAAGTACATAATAGCGGCAAAAAAGATGGCGGTAACCAGCAGATTAACCGTCATGTAATATCCGAGTTTCCGTTTGGAGGCAAAACGCTCAATCAGGAAGAAAAGTGCCCAGACAAAAGGGATTTCAGTCAGTACCGATTTCCAGAACTGCAGGTCTTCAAAAATGACACCCCAGGCTAAAAGGCTTTTAAGGACGAAAATAATGGAGAAGAACACAAATGGCTTGAGCAACCATCGTTTGATCGTTACGGATGACACAGCTTCGCCTTCTTTCTTAAGAATAAACATGTTTCCCGGCTGGGAGGAAACAGCAGCATGAGGACAAAAGAATACCATTATTAATAAAGCCTATTATGCAGCGCCAGGCAAGGAATGTCAAAAATCAGAAACCGCCGTATACCCTTTGGGGAAAGCGTAAAATCAATCCTGAATGAATCCAAGGGCCGGTAATGCCCTCAGGCAGGCTTAAATCCTTGATAACGGACGAAAATGACATCTGAGTCAAAAGAATAAACCGGGAATTAATGGAGGTGTTGCAAGATGAGCTATGCAGAAATCGCGTTGTCCGTGAGGGCACTGGTGGAATATGCTTTCAGCAGCGGCAGTCTGGAGCCGGGATTCCGCAGCGGTACGGCTATGGTGGAGGGTACGCGCAGCCATCAGCTGATTCAGAAGCAATATAAGGAAGCGGACCGCAAAGAGGTATATTTAAAAACGGAGATTCCGCATGGGGATCTGCTGTTCATCATCGACGGGCGCTGCGACGGCCTGCTTGCAGCCGGGGACGGCAGCCTGACTGTGGAGGAGATCAAATCCATCGCCGGAACGCCGGATTCCGCGTTGGAAGGACGGGAGGTACACTGGGCACAGGCTTTCATGTATGCCTATATCCTCACGCAGGATCTGGATCTCCCGGCAATACAGGTTAAGTTAACCTATGTACAGCGGGGAAGTGAGGAGCAGTACAGCCTATACAGGGAAATGACCCGCGAAGAGCTGACAGCCTTTGCTGAAGAGACGGTAGCCAAGTATGCGCCATATGCTGAAATGATGGTCCGCTACAAGGCGAAGAGGGGAGAGAGCATCCATAGCTTGTCGTTTCCGTTCTCGGGTTACCGGCCCGGCCAGCGTCATTTCGCTGCTGCAGTCTACACTTCGATTGCAGAGGGGGCCAATCTCTTCGCGCAGGCACCCACAGGCATCGGCAAAACGATGTCCACCCTGTTCCCGGCAGTCAAGGCCCTTGGAGAGGATAAGGTGTCCGGCATCTTCTATCTGACCGCCAAGACAGTTACACGGATTGCGGCACAGGAGGCGGTGATGATGCTGAACAGCCGGGGGCTGCATCTGCATGTGATTACGCTTACGGCCAAGGAGAAGGCGTGTTTCCGTGAGGATGGAAGCTGCGGCGCGGATTCCTGTCCTTTTGCCGAAGGCTACTATGACCGGATCAATGCCGCCATGCTCGATATGCTGGAGAACGAAATGCTGATGACGCGCGAGATCATTGCCGCGTATGCCCGAAAGCATGAGGTGTGCCCGTTCGAATTCTCTCTGGATGCCGCCTACGCCTGCGACATTGTTATCTGCGATTATAATTATATCTATGATCCCCGGATCAGCCTGAAGCGGCTGTCCGAGGAGCGGAAGAAAAAAACAGTGCTGCTTGTGGATGAAGCGCACAATCTGGTAGACCGGGGGCGGGAGATGTACTCCGCCTCGCTGACCAAGGCGCCGTTCCTGGCACTTCAGCGGCAGTACAAAACAGTGAATCTGCGGCTAAGCAGCGCGGCGAAGGCCGTAAATGCCTTCTTCATTGCGCTGCGTAAAAGCTGCGGGGACAAGGGGGCTGGAGAATGGAAGGAGTATCACGCAGAGCTGCCGGAGCTGCTCGAGCTTTTCGCTTCCGAAGCCGAACTGGAGCTGCTGCATTCTTCCTCGCTGATCACTCCGCCGGCGGAGGGGGAAGCCGGCAGCCTGCTGGATACGTACTATGCGGTGCAGGGGATGCTGCGTACGTTCAAGACCTATGATGAGCGTTACATGACCTATGCGGAAGTGCGCAGCGGTGATGTGTACCTGAAGCTGTTCAATCTCGATCCGTCGCATTTGCTGCAGCAGATGGGTGGGAGCTTCCGCAGCCAAATCCTGTTCTCAGCCACGCTCTCGCCGCTCTCCTATTACAGGGATATGATCGGCGCAGATGAGGAGGACTATAGCCTGAGCCTGTCCTCGCCTTTTCATAAAGAGCAGTGGCAGGTATCTGTGCTTCCGGTATCCACCCGCTACCATGACCGGGACGCCTCCTTACAGCCGCTTAGCGATGCGCTGAAAGGGATGGTCTCAAGGAAAGGCAATTACCTGGTCTTCTTCCCCTCTTATCTCTATTTGAAGAATGTATATGAAGTGTTCACTGAGAAATACCCTGAAGTCGCTACCCTGCTGCAGGGCAGCGGGATGAGCGAGACCGAGCGGGAGAACTTCCTTGCGGCGTTCCGCCCGGACAATCCGGATACCCTGCTCGGCTTTGCTGTGCTGGGCGGGATTTTCTCCGAAGGGGTGGATTTGCCGGGTGACCGGCTGAATGGTGTGATGGTGGTCGGGGTCGGCCTGCCGCAGGTAGGGCTGGAGCGCAATCTGCTGCGGAGCTACTTTCAAGCGCAGGGCAAGAACGGATTCGATTACGCCTATGTCTACCCGGGCATGTGCAAGGTGCAGCAGGCAGGGGGCCGGCTGATCCGCAGCGAGAACGACAGCGGCATTATTGTGCTGGCGGATGACCGTTTTCTCCAGAGTTCTTACCGGCAACTGCTCCCCGAGGAGTGGCGGGACTACTTTGTCATGGCATAAGCGGGTATAATCGAATGAAAAGGCATTCATAGACAACAGGAGGTAAGGACATGACGCTAAATATCGGAATAGTCGGAACAGGGTGGTTCTCCAAGGTGCATGCGGATTTGCTGGTAGGGATGGAGGATGTATCATTGAAGGCCGTCTGCGGCAGCAGCAAGCCAAAGGGCGAGGACATGGCCCGTCCTTACGGAGCCGAGGGCTATGGGGATATTATCGAGATGCTGGATGCGCACAAGCTGGATGCCGTCTATATCTGTGTGCCTCCACAGTCACACGGGGCGATTGAACGGACGCTGATTCGAAGGGATATCCCTTTCTTTGTTGAGAAGCCGCTGGGCTCAAGCACGGCCATTCCGGCCAGCCTGCTGCAGGATATTAAGGAGCATCAGCTGCTGACTTCTGTCGGCTATCATTTCCGGTATCAGGAGAACATCCAGCGGCTCAAGCAATCGCTTAGTTCGGATAAGGTAGGGATGATCGTCGGAGAATGGATGGGCGGTATGCCGGGCGTGGCCTGGTGGCGCAACCAGGAGCAGTCCGGCGGACAATTCACGGAGCAGACTACGCATATCGTCGACCTGCTGCGTTATCTGGCCGGTGAGGTAACGGAGGTCTATGGGATGTTCGGCAACCGGATTATGCATGAGAAGCATGAAGGGGTGACTGTGTCCGATGTGGGTACAGTGTCCCTGAAGCTGGAGAGCGGCATCATTGCCAGCATCTCCAACACCTGCGTGCTGCCTGGAGAAGTAGGTAAAGCGGGCATCAGCTTCTACAATGATAACGGAATGCTCGACTGGAACCCGGAACGTCTGCTGGAAGTCCGCAGCGGAGCCAGCAAGGAATTCAAGAACACTGGTAACCCCTACGCGGTGGAGAGCGAAGCATTCCTGCATGCTGTGCGGACCGGAGACCGTTCCCGCATTCTCAGCGATTATGAGGACGGATATAAGACCTTGAAGGTGACCTGCGCAGCTTATGCCTCCGCACAGAGCGGATTGCCGGTGAAGCTGTAGGAGGCATGTATGGTTACTATGTAGAAAAAAGACCCGCAGCATGGCTTTCGCCGTTGCTGCCGGTCTATGGCCCAAGCCGGGGCGGCCTAGTGGAGGAAAACCGCGAGCAGTGCCGGCGCAAGCCCGATAGAGAACAGCGCCGTCAGAATCATCGCGATACTGGAGATGGTGCCGGTCAGCGAACTCAGCTCGAAGGCTTTGGACGTGCCGGTACCATGCGCTGCGGTTCCCAGCGATACCCCGCGCGCAATTTCATTGTCAATGCGGAAAAGGCGGAGCACGGACGGTCCCATCATCGTTCCCAGTACACCGGTCAGAATGACGAAGACCGCTGTAATGCTGGGAACACCGCCGATGCTTTGTGAGATGCTCATGGCGATCGGTGTGGTCACCGAGCGAGGCACCAGACTGGTTGCCAGATCACCGCTAAGATGCAGCCATTTGGCCAGCAGCATGGATGAGATCACGGCAATAACCGTTCCTGACAGCACGCCTGCCGCAATTTCGGCGGCGTGCTTTTTGAGTACCTTGAAGTTTTTATGGAGTGGGATCGCAAAGGCGATAGTCGCCGGTTGAAGCAGGTCCGATAGCCATTTGCCTCCCGCATTGTAAGATTCATAGGAGCTGCCCGTCATCAGCAGAAAGGCGATGATCAGCAGCGGTGTAATAATCAGCGGGGAAGTGTACATTTTGCCGCTGGAGGCATAGATGCGTTTGGCCAGGAGGTAGACAGCGACGGTGAGACCAAGAAATAATAATCCGGTTATCATGAGCTTCTACGCTCCTTTATTCTATAAATTGCACCCGTGAGTACCCCGGAGCCGGCCATTACAGCAAACGTACCTACGAGTACAACCGCCAGCACCTGCAGACCGTCTGCCTCGAGCAGCTTCGAGTATTTCATAACACCTATAGCGGAAGGGATGAAGAACAGCAGCAGCTCAGCAAGCAGCCAAGAGGCGCCAACCTCTACCCAGTTCAGCCGGATCACACCGGATTCCAGCAGCAGAAATAAGAGAATCATCCCGATAATGCTTCCGGGAAGCGGAATATGCAGAAATGAGGTTAACGTATTCACCAGCAGGGAGAAGACGGTAAGTCCGGCTACCTGCAGTAAGCCTAAGGCGATCTTTTTCATAGCGATTACTTCCTTTCGTCTTACTGAAAGTTTACATCCTTTTCTTTCATAGGTACAATGAATAGATTGAATATCTCACATTCTTTTCATCTATATATGGAGGTTACCGGTATGGACATCAGACAACTGGAGTATTTCGTACAGGCGGCCAGGCTGAATAGCTTCTCCAGAGCGGCGGAATCGCTGTACATTACCCAGCCCACGATCAGCAAGATGATCCGCAATCTGGAGATTGAACTGGGGGCGGATCTATTTTACAGGGAAGGCAAAAGCATCCGTCTGACAGATGCAGGCGAGCTACTGCTGGTTAAGGCGCAGAATATTGTAGAGTCCTTCACGAGCCTCTCCTCGGAACTGGATAGTCTGCGCAATCTGAAGCAGGGTCATATCCGCATTGGACTGCCTCCTATGGTAGGTGCCAGTTTCTTCCCTGCTGTCATCGGGGAATTTCACCGCCGTTACCCGGAGGTGACGATAAGGCTGCATGAAGACGGCGCCAAAAAGGTAGAGGATGATGTGGAGGCCGGCCTGATTGATATCGGGGCGATTGTATTGCCTGTCAACAAAGCCAAGTTTCACTGCTTCACCTTTGTGGAGGAGAAGCTGCAATTGCTGGTTCCCGCAGGACACCGTTTGGACGGGGTGCAGAATGTGCAACTGAAAGAGCTGGCAGAAGAGGAATTCGTGCTGTTCCGGGAGGACTTCGCCCTGCATGACCGGATTATTTCGGAATGTGTCAAAGCAGGCTTCCAGCCTAAGGTAGTCTATGAGAGCTCGCAGTGGGATCTGATCAGCCGGATGGTAGCTGCAGGAATGGGCATTGCGCTACTGCCGGAGACCATATGCCGGGATATGGACCGTTCACGGATCGCTGTCATCCCAATGACCGAGCCTGTGATTCCCTGGCAGCTGGGGATGATCTGGCGCAGAGACCGTTATCTGTCCTTCGCCGCTCGGGAGTGGATCGCCTTCGCGATGAAAGTGCTCGGGGAACTGTAAACGACATTTTTTTCTTTTTTTTCAAAATATGTTTTTTGGCATCATGAATTATGATAAGGGAGAAGTTGATAGAGAGAAGGTGAGTAACCGTGAACCTTTACCAGAATTCTTCCGATAACCAGAGCAGGGATTACAGAGAAGATGAGCTGTTTCTTACTATAGAGAACTTAAGAAGTGAATTGCTGGAGGTGGCCCAGGAGCGGAGTCTGAGTGATCATGCGGTTCTGGAACTCAGCCAGCGGCTGGACGGATATATTGTACTGGCCCAGAATCTGATGATGGAGAGTCTGCGCAGCCGCAAGAACGGGGCAGCAGGGTACACCAAGAACACCATAAACCAGCGGATCAGAAATAAAGCTGCCTTGCAGCAGTAGTCTGAATTTATACAATAACTCCAGTTAGCGTCTGGATGTTGAGGTCTCACTATGTGGGGCCATTTTGTTGTGCTTTCAATAGTCATCACCTATAATGGCAATAAATAGAAGGGGTACAAGTGAATCCTTGAGGAGGTGCCGGGTGGAGGCGAAACTGACTACGCTACGAACAGAAATTGAGAAAAATTTATCCCGCTCGGGCCATAATCTTGCCTCATTTGCCAAAATATCCGGACTGAACCGCGGCAGTCTCAGTGCGATCCTTCATGGTAATCCGCCTAAGCCGGTTTCTCTGAGACAATTGGATGCGATGACCCGGGCCTTCGGATTCCCGGAGGGCTGGCTGTATCCGCTATTTGTGGAAGAGTGCTTTAGTGAGGACAGAATTTCACGCCGCCGTATGGAGCCTTTTTTGGTCCGCTGTGCCGAAATTGGCAAGCAGCAGTGTATTGATGAAGTCTTGAGCAGGATTATGGAATATCCTAAACCGCTGGATATCATCTATACGGTAGCGGAGAGGCTGTTCTGCAGCGGCAAGACACAGGAATCGGTCGTGTTCTACAGGCTTATTGTAGAGAATGAGCCGGATAGCTACTCGGAACGGATGGCCATCAGCCAGTATCGTATGTTCAAATCCCTGCAGTCTACACCTGATGTGGACATGGAACAGAAGCTGCGCGCTGTAATCCGCTTTGAGCCGTTCCGCGGTCTGCTTCCCGAGGACATGCAGCTGGACGGGCTGCTTAAGCTGGCGAAGGTATGCTTTGCATTGCACCGCTGGAAGGATGTAGAGAAATATGCCGATGAGCTGAGAGCATTAACCCATGGGATCTACCGGGAGGAATTGCGCAGAAGCAAGGGGAAACGGGTGGAGGCTTTCCAGGCGGAACGCCCGCTGGTAGTCTATTATGGCCATGGCTATCTATTGAAGGCTTCGGCGCTTACTAAGCAGGGAGAATATGAGCAGGCCAAGAAATACACCGCCGGGTATGCAGATCTGGGATGGTTTGAGCTGCTGGATGATGAAGGGCGCAGTGCCGTGGATAGCTTCCGGCTGTTTGCTGTAGCCAATGGCTTTACCCTTGAGATATTAATGGGCAATACTTCGGAGCTGCCGGCATATATAGCTTTTCTGGCAGAGCATCCCGGTGAAATTCTATCCGGCATGGTCATTATTCTGGAGTCGGCCAACCGTTTCGGATTCTCTGCAGACGCTGTGCTGTCACGCTTTTCCAGGGAGATGCTGCGTTTTGAACAATTTCAGGACCCGATTAATGTAGACCGTGTGTACCGTCTCTATTACCAGATAGCCATGTATTATATCTCCCGTAAACAGTACTCCAAAGGAATTGACTATATTATTCAATGTCTGCGGCTAACCGTCAGGCTGAATAGCGGAAAGGACTTCATTAATTGTGTGACCCTGTTCGAATTGAACAGGGACGCCTCCTCCGACACCCAGCAGACCGCTTACAGGGAGCTGCTACGGGAGGTAAGACAGCGTGAGGAAATTACTGATCATGAGAGCCCCCGTTTTGGCGTAGTTTAACTTTATCATTGCCTTATCTAAGGATCACTCCCCGGCCATCCGTGTCGCGGGAGCATTTATGCGTAATTATGTGAAAAAAGCACAAACATCCGTCAACCTACGTTCTTCAATCTGTAATAATTGATAGCGAATTCAGGAATTGACAAAGTATTGCCCGGAAAATATAATTAGGTAGCCTAATTAATATAGTGTTTAATTATTTGTATACCTAACTAAAAAAGAGGTGGGAACATTGGGATAAATAGAGAAGATGAAAATTCAGTCGGACACAAGCTTTTCTCCGCACTCCGGCAGCTGCGCAAAGGCCACCTGTATCATTCCGTGGAGGGTCATAAGCCAAGTGAGATGACTTTATTGATATGTATTGCACGGGCGTCCCATTCATCTGATGTAGGACTCAAGGTTTCTGAAATCAGCCGCTTTCTGGGACTGACTCCGCCTACGGTCACACAGCTGATCAACAGTCTGGAGGCTAAGCACATGGTGGAACGGCAAGCCGACGTCTCCGACCGGAGAGTGGTACGCATCAAGTTGACGGAACAGGGGAAAATTATTACCCGCAAGGCCAAGAAGCATATGGACGCCACGCTTAACAAAATGGTGGAGTATCTGGGTGAGGAAGAGTCCGATCAGCTGGCAGAGCTGCTGCTTAAAGTACATGCCTTCATGAAAGACAATCCACCGCCAAATCTAGACCGGTTACAAATGAACGGAGATGAGAAACTTGATTAAATTACTAAAGCATTTGAGACCCTTCCGATTGGCAATAGCCGCAGTACTGATTCTTGTATTCCTGCAGTCCATGGGAGATTTGTATCTTCCGACCCTGATGAGTGACATTATTGATAGGGGGATTGTGAACGGCGACCAGAATTACATCTGGAGAATCGGCGGCTTCATGCTGCTCGTAGCGGCCGGCGGTGCAGCCTGCTCCATTGTTGCCAGCTATCTGTCGGCTAAGATAGCAGCGGGCTTCGGTAAGAACACCCGGTCACGGATGTTCAACCATGTCGAGAATTTCACGCTGCATGAATTCGACAAGCTGGGTACGGCTTCGTTGATTACACGTACTACCAACGATATTACACAAGTCCAGACCGTATTAACAATGATGCTTCGCATGATGATTGGTGCTCCGATGATGATGATCGGCGGGATTATTATGGCGGTGTCTGAGGATGCCAAGCTCTCGCTGATCTTTGTAGTGGTGATTCCGCTGCTGGTTGGAGCGATCTTCTTCATTGGAATGAAGGGACTTCCGCTGTTTAAAGCCATCCAGATCAAGCTGGACAAATTAAACCTTGTGCTGCGAGAGCATTTGACCGGTATCCGCGTCATCCGCTCGTTCAACCGGATTGAGCATGAGAATAAGCGGTTTAGTCTGGCCAATGCAGATCTGACGGATACTGCAATCAAAGTGAATAAAGTTATGGCCGGACTGATGCCGCTGATGATGATCGTAATGAACTTCTCCATGATCGCTATCCTCTATTATGGTGGAATCCGGATTGGAGACGGTGATCTCCAGGTAGGTTCACTGATGGCCTTCATTCAATATGCAATGCAGATTATGTTCTCCCTCATCATGGTTTCAATGATGTTTGTCCTGATTCCAAGAGCCTCTGCCTCTGCACTGCGTATCAATGAAGTCCTCGATATGCAGCCTGAAATTACAGATCCGACAACTGCAGACCTGAAGACTACAGCTACGGCTACCCATGCGGACGGCCGTGACGGAATGCGTGGTTTTGTGGAGTTCGACAATGTAACCTTCTCTTATCCGGGGGCTGAACAGCCTGCACTGTCCGGGATTACCTTCAGTGCACGCCCCGGCGAGATTACAGCTATTATCGGCGGAACAGGGTCAGGTAAATCAACGCTGCTAAACATGATTCCAAGATTCTATGATGCTATTGAAGGTTCGATCCGCGTCGATGGAGTGGATGTACGCCAGATGACGCAGGAGGATCTGCGGAGTAAGATCGGTTATATCCCGCAAAAAGCCGTGCTGTTCACCGGTACCATTAACGAGAATATCCGTTACGGGAAAGAGGACGCTACGGACGATGAAATCCTTCATGCCGCCAAGGTGGCCCAGGCCTATGATTTCGTAACGGCCATGAAGGACGGTTTCAATTCGGAAATCTCCCAGGGTGGAGGCAATGTCTCCGGCGGCCAGAAACAGCGTTTGTCCATAGCCCGTGCACTGGTACGGAAACCGGAAGTGTATCTGTTTGATGACAGCTTCTCGGCGCTTGACTTCAAGACCGATGCCAAGCTGCGTGCTGCCCTTAAAGGCGAGACTACAGAATCTACAGTCCTTATTGTCGCACAGCGTGTCAGTACGGTTATGGATGCAGACCGGATTATCGTACTGGATGACGGTGAGATTGTTGGAATGGGCACACACCGTGAGCTGCTGGATAACAATGAGGTGTACCGCGAGATCGTATCCTCGCAGTTGTCAGAGGAGGAAATAGCATGAGTGAGCAGAATAAAAACATGAAACCGCCGCAGCGTTCAGGTGGCGGCTTCGGACCAGGCGGAGGACCCGGCGGTCCGGGCATGAGAATGCCGGCTGAGAAAGCCAAGGATTTCAAAGGAACGCTGCGGCGCCTGACCCGGTATTTGCGCCCGCGCCAGGTTCAGCTGATTATTGTGTTTGTGATGGCGATTGCCAGTACCATATTCAGCATTTTCAGCCCTAAAGTAATGGGTAGAGCTACCACCAAATTGTTTGAAGGCGCCTATGGCAAGCTGATGGGTGTACCTGGAGCGGAGATTGATTTTGGCTATATTAATGATATTCTGATTCTCCTGGCCGGACTGTATCTGTTAAGCGCATTGTTCAGTTATATACAGCAGTATGTAATGGCCGGTGTGGCGCAGAAGGTCGTCTATGATATGCGTGAACAGATCAACAGCAAGCTTGAACGGCTGCCGCTGAAGTACTTCGATTCCCGGACACACGGGGAAATATTAAGCAGGGCGACCAATGATGTAGACAATATCAGTACTACCCTGCAGCAGAGTTTGACCCAGCTTATTACGTCCATTGTGACGATTATTGGTGTCATAGTAATGATGCTGACCATCAGCCCGTGGCTAACGTTGATTACCATAGTAACACTGCCGCTGAGCTTCGTGGTCATTATGCTGATCACCAAACGCTCACAGACCTATTTCATCGGCCAGCAGAAGTCGCTGGGACAGCTGAATGGTCATGTTGAGGAAATGTATACCGGACACCGTATTATCAAAGCGTTCGGACGCGAGAAGAACTCTTTGAAGGACTTCAACAAAATTAATGATGACCTGTACAATTCCGGCTGGAGATCCCAGTTCATCTCCGGGATTATTATGCCGCTGATGATGTTTATCGGGAACCTTGGCTATGTGCTCGTCTGTGTGGTCGGCGGGATCTTCGTAACCAAAAAAGCAATTGATGTCGGGGACATCCAGGCCTTCATCCAGTATTCGCGCCAGTTCACAATGCCGATTACGCAGACGGCCAATATCGCCAACATCATCCAGTCCACCATCGCTTCGGCGGAACGTGTATTTGAACTGCTGGATGAAGAAGAGGAAGTTCCTGAAGTGGGGACTTCACTTGCGAAACGTCCAGTGGATGCCGAAGAGGGCTCCGTGGAATTCCGCCACGTGAAGTTCGGCTACAAAGAGGATGCTATCCTCATTGAAGACATGAATATCGAGGTCAGCCCAGGACAGACCATTGCCATTGTAGGTCCAACCGGAGCCGGCAAAACGACCCTGATCAACCTGCTGATGCGCTTCTATGAGATCAGCGGCGGGGAGATTGTGATCGATGGTGTCAACATCACCAATATGAAGCGCAGCGAGCTGCGCAGCAAGTTTGGTATGGTGCTCCAGGATACCTGGCTGTTCAACGGCACCATCCGTGACAATATCGCTTATGGCCGCGAAGGGGCTACGGAAGCTGATGTGGTCCGGGCAGCCAAGGCTGCGCATGCCGACCACTTCATCCGCACGCTGCCGCTGGGCTATAACACGATCCTGAACGAGGAAGCCTCGAACATCTCCCAAGGGCAAAAGCAACTGCTTACCATTGCCCGGGCAATCCTGGCTGATCCTTCAATCCTGATTCTGGATGAAGCCACCAGCAGCGTCGATACCCGCACGGAGGTGCAGATCCAGAAGGCTATGAATACGCTGATGAACGGCAGAACCAGCTTCGTCATCGCTCACCGCCTGTCCACCATCCGTGATGCGGATCTGATTCTGGTTATGAATCAGGGCAGCGTGATTGAGAAGGGCACCCACCTGGAGCTGCTCGAAGCAGGCGGCTTCTACGCCGACCTCTACAACAGCCAGTTCTCCGGGGATGATCTGCCGGACGTGGGCTAAACGGTATATGACCGCGGGTAAACTGTAGAGATTACTCCAAACATCTCTTCTAAAATGTACTGTGAAGATGTATTTTAACAATCGGCTGTATCCCTCAGCTTAGCTCATAGCCCCGGCGTTCACTGCAGGCAGTCTGCGTGAACGCCGGGGCTTTTACTATATACGGTCAGTTGAGCTGGAGTTAGGTGGCGGTAAATGGACTATTCGCTTAAAAATCCTGCATAAAATACAACAATCCCCTCGTTAAATCGGTCTAAAATCAAAATTTTTTGTACAAAAGGCAACATTTCGGGCAGAATCATGCCGCGCGGCTTAAGTAGAGCCATCTATTTTCCCTTGGGTATCATATACTAGTTTCCAGATAATAATAGAAATAGAGACAACGGTGCTCACCCGTTCTAGACGTAATGAATCAGGGGTTTCTTGAGGCAATGTCGTCTACTGTAACTCTTACTATCTATTGCTTTAGAAAAAAGGTTTGCTTAAAATTTTTAAGGTATATATGATAAGGATAGTAAAATGACCCGCGGCTCATTTTGGGCTTGCGGATGGGAGAGAGGATGAAAGGAATGTCAGGCTACGGTAAATGGGTAGCAGGAGGCAAAACAAAATGGATTACCCTTCTGGTGTGGATTGCAGTTGTAGGGGCTTTGACTATGATCTGGCCTTCGGTGAACTCGCAGGTTGTCAATAACGCGCCCAACCTGCCGGAGGATTCGCAATCTGTCCGCGCAGCAGCGCTTGCGGAGGCAGAATTCCCTGCCGGAAGCGGCGTACCGGCCTTGCTGGTATGGCATCGTGAAGGCGGATTGTCAGAGGAAGATCTCCTACATATAACTGCTGTATACTCCAAGCTTGAGCAGCAGCCGCTCGCGCATCAGAACTTCGTTCCGCCGCTTGGTCAGCTGCCGCCACAGGCGCTGCAGGCTTCACTGTCGGAGGATAGAAGTACAATCGTCACACCAGTGCTGTTTGACAAGAAGGCAGACAGTGAACAGCTCGGCGAATCACTGACCGAGATGAAGACGCTGATCGGCGCTGAAACTGGCACAGACCCTTCTGCAGCCAAGCAAGACAGCGGCGATTTAAGCCTTAGGGTTTCCGGTCCAGTCGGGATATCGGTAGATGCAACAGGCTTATTCAAGAATGCTGATGTTGCACTGCTGATCGCAACCGTAATACTGGTGCTGGTCTTCCTGCTGCTGATCTACCGTTCGCCGATTCTGGCATTGATTCCGCTGGTTGCAGTCGGCTTTGCTTACGGTGTAACCAGCCCGCTGCTTGGCAAGATGGCAGAGGAAGGCTGGATTACGGTGGATTCGCAGGCCGTATCTATTATGACGGTGCTGCTCTTCGGGGCGGGGACAGACTACTGCCTGTTTATGATTTCCCGGTTCCGCCAGATGCTGAAGGTTGAGGAGAACAAGGGGCGTGCACTGCTGAGTGCAATCACCCATTCCTCCGGAGCGATCGCCATGAGCGGATTCACAGTTGTGCTTGCGCTCTTCGCGCTGCTGCTGGCCAAATACGGGGCGTACCACCGCTTTGCGGTTCCGTTCAGTGTCTCTATTCTCATTATGGGGATTGCCAGTCTGACGCTGGTTCCGGCACTATTGGCTATCTTTGGTCGAACCTCGTTCTTCCCGTTCGTTCCGCGCACTCCGCAAATGGAGATTGAGCGGGCCAAGGCCAAGGGGAAGCCGGTACCGCAGCCGAAGAGTTCACCCAAAAAAGGAATCGGGTATCTTGTCATTTCCCGGCCATGGGCGATCGTGGGAGTAACCGTGGTGGTATTGGGCATCCTGGCCTCGTTCTCCAGCGGAATTAAATTCACCTATGATATCCTATCCTCCTTCCCGAAAGATATGGAATCGCGTGAAGGGTTCGACCAGATCGGCAAGCAGTTCTCTCCCGGAGAGCTGGCACCGGCCAAGCTGATGGTGGATACAGAGGGCCTGCGCGGCGGAGAAGATCTGAAGGTCATCCTGGGCGGCCTGTCCTATGTGGACGTGGTATCTGATCCGCAGCAGGGGGCCGTTAATAAGAACATCACTGCCTATGATATTGAATTCAAGGCTAATCCGTATTCCATCGAGGCGATGAATCACATTCCGGCACTCCAGGCTACTGTAGAGCAGGCCCTGGCGGAGTCGGGAATAGAGAACGCGCAAGATAAGGTATGGATTAGCGGACAGACCGCTACCCAGTATGATACCAAGGAGCTCGGGGAACGGGATACTGATCTGATTATACCGGTGGTTATCGGGATGATTACAGTGCTGCTGCTGATCTATCTCCGATCTGTAGTGGCGACCATTTATCTGGTAGCTACGGTAATTCTCTCCTTCTTCTCGGCACTCGGTCTGGGCTGGATTATTATTCATTATCTGCTCGGTGCAGATGCAATTCAAGGCGCAATTCCGCTCTATTCCTTCGTCTTCCTGGTAGCGCTGGGCGAGGATTATAACATCTTCATGATCTCGAATATCTGGAAAAAGCGTAAAGCTATGCCGCTGAAGCAGGCCATCGCCGAAGGCGTGAACGAAACCGGATCGGTAATCACCTCCGCCGGCCTCATTCTGGCAGGTACCTTCGCTGTATTGGCGAGTCTGCCGATTCAGGTGCTGGTGCAATTCGGTATCATCACCGCGATTGGCGTGCTGCTCGATACCTTCGTGGTCCGGCCGTTCCTGGTTCCGGCCATCACCGTGCTTCTGGGCCGCCGGGCCTTCTGGCCGGGCAAGCATCAGGACGTGGGCGAGTCTCCGGCAACAGGCCGCGAATAACCGGGTTGTGAACTACAGAAGCAATAACAGGGATGCCCCGTCAAGCCTTAAAGGCTGCGGGGCATCCCTGTTGTGTATATGCGTATAACGGCTGGATTCAGTTACCGGGAGTTCGGCTGAGTAGCAGCTCATACTTGTCGAGTGAGGCGCCGACAATGGCTTCATTCCGGCCGGCCCCGCGGTGCGAATCGCGGAAGGCGGGACTGGACGTCCAGCCGCTTAGGGCTTCCTCGCTCTCCCAGACAGTACAGATCTTCAGCTCCTCCACGCCTTCTTTGGGCGCGCCCTGCCAGACCTCCATGCGGATAAATCCGGGCATGCTCTGCACCCCATTGTCTGCCCCAAAACGCGAGGCCAGTGCTTCGCCATGTCCTTCTTTGATCTTAATCGTGTTGGTTACTACCAGCATGCCAAGTCCTCCTCATAGGGTGTGGGTGTAATCTGCCATTGTTATTGCGGATTAGTCGTCCAGATGCCAGCGGTCTTCAGGAAGACGCGGTCTGGAAGCTTCAAGGCAGCGAGCGTCAGCTCGGCCACATCCTCGGGCTGCATCATCCGGTCTTCATCACCGATCTTCAGGCCGGCACCGGTGGCCAGACCTGTGTTGACGGTGCTGGGGGTTAGTGCCACGACACGGATATTATGCTTGCGGACCTCCATCGCCAGCGCTTCCGTCATACCCATCAAAGCGAATTTGGAAGCACAATAGGCTGAGCCTGTAGCGAAGCCGCGTTCTCCTGCCGTAGAAGAGATATTGATGATGTTACCGCTGGAACGTTCAATCATAGCAGGCAGTGCCGCACGGGTTACATAATAAGTGCCGAACAGATTGATCTGCATATGGCGCTCCCAGTCAGCAGGGTCCATCTCCAGGAAGGTGCCAAACTGGGCAATCCCGGCATTGTTGATAAGCGCGTCGAACGGGCCAAGGTCATTCTGCAGGGCCACAACCGCCCGCTCTGCTTCCTCACGCACCGCAATATCAGCTACAGCAATGCTGACCTTGATGTCATATACCTCAGTCAATGCCGACTTCAGTGCCTCCAGATCTGCTGAAGTTCTGGAGATAAGCCCCAGGTTAGCGCCTTCTTTAGCGAGTGCCATCGCGAGAGCTTTGCCGATCCCTTTACCTGCACCTGTAATTACAATACTGGTTCCTCTTAAATCCATAACCTGTCGTCACGCTCCTTAAGATAGAAAGTTCTATATATTGGATGAACATAAGCCTATTATACCTGAGCGGACAGAGACAATCACGCCGGGACAGGCGAAGAGGGACAAGACAGTCCATTCTAATTGTATGCTCTGTACACTACTTTATATGAAGCAGGCTTACTGCTTGGCTGTGAGGTTCTTAAGCGGGACTGTGGCCGGTCCTTCGATCACATCGCCCTCATAAGAGAAGCGGGAGCCGTGGCACGGGCAATCCCAGGAGCGTTCCCCGTTATTCCACTCGCATTCACAGCCCATATGTGTGCAGGTTCTGTCCACGAGATGCAGCTTGCCCTCAGGGTCGCAGTAGCCGCCAACCCGTTTGCCGTCATGGAAAACAACGGCCCCTTCATCCGGTGCAAGATCTTCTGTTTTTTTATGGATAATCTCCACTTTTCCGGCTACAAGCTCTTTGGCGACCGAGAAGTTCTGCACGATGAAATTTTTGATGCCCGGATTAGCTTTGAAGCGTGTCGGATCGTACAGCTCTGTATAAGGGTTGCTGCTTCCCAGGATCCCATCTGCAATTAGGCGTGCAGCCAGCGTCCCGCTGGTCATTCCCCACTTGGCGAAGCCTGTGGCAATATAGATTTCTTCATCCTCCGCCCGCTTGCCGATGTAGGGGACCCGGTCCAGAGTGATGAGATCCTGCGCCGACCAGCGGAAGGGAATGCTGCGAATGCCGAGCAATTCTCCCGCAAACTTCTCCAGATTCTCATAGTGGCCGAAGGTACAGATGCCTTGTCCGGTCTTGTGGTTATTACCGCCGACGATTACGAGCTTCCGCCCGTCCCATTCCACCGCGCGCAGCGAGCGGGTAGGTTCACTGGCACTCAGGTACATGCCGCCCTCATAATCAGCTTCCGGCTCAATAGCCAGACAATAGGACCGCTCCGCGTGCAGCCGCGAGAAATAGAGGGAGCCTCCATCATAGAATGGGAAATGGGAGGCGGACACGGCATGGCGGCATTTAATTTTGAACTTCTCCCCTTCGGTATAGAGGGTGAGATGCCCGTCCGTATCGACCTTTTCCCCGATCATCGTATGCTCATATACCTTGCCGCCCTTGTCCAGCACGACCTGCAGCAGCCCCTTCAGGTACTCCAGCGGATGAAAACGGGCTTGTCCAGGCAGCTTGATCGCACCGCCTGCTCTCAGTGGCAGCGAAACCTGGTCCAGCCATTCTCCCGGCAGTCCAAGCTTACTGTATGCCTCGAATTCAGCAGCCAGCTGCTTGAGCGTCTTCTCATCTCCCCTATCGGCATACAGATACGCAGCTTCCCGCGTCAACCCGCAGGACAGCCCCACTTCTTCAGCCGTAGCGATCATCCACTCCAGCGCTTCACTGTTTGACTGGAAATAGAGCCGGGCCTGTTCCTCCCCAAAGTGCTTCAGCAGATCACTGTAGATCATTCCGTGCTGGGCGGTGATTTTGGCGCTGGTGAAGCCGGTGGTGCCGCCAAGGATCTCTCCCGCTTCGAGCAGAGTGACCTTATACCCTGCCTTGGACAGCAAATAAGCTGTCGTAATACCCGTAATGCCTGCTCCGACAATGGCTACATCTGTGACATGATCTTCCGCAAGCTCCGGAAAAGAGGGCAGTTCTGTACTGCCCCTCCATAATGATTCCGGAAATTGCGGAAGACCTTGCGAGCGGTGATCCTGTGAATTCATGAAGTGATCCCTCCATTAGTCATTATTCATTTCATTTATTACCACACTCCCGGCAAAAGAAACGCCTCGATCCGGCAGCGGGTGTATGAAATGAGGGCGACAGTGCCAAAATAAGGGGAAGTTCCCGGCAATTCGGGCCTGGAGGGAGAATGATCCATGTCAGGACAAGTGCATAAGCAGGGAGTGACCCTGGAATGGATCAGGGGACAGCTGAGCGGTTTCGGTGACCTTGAGGACAATATCATGGCTGTTCCCTCGGGAGAGGTCAGCCTGCTGTATATCAAGAGTATTACGGATGGACTGACGGTCAGCCGGAATATCGTGAAGCCGTTCTACGAGATGGGCAATCCGTCAGCGTACTATAATTACATCGCGGACTATCCCGGGAGTGAGGAAGTTACGGAGGGGACGCGCGCGCTGGATCTTCTGCTAAGCGGTTATGCCTGTATAGGCAGCTCTGGCAAGCTCTGCTTCTTCGATGCGCTCAAGATTGAGGTCAGCAGTGTCAAGGAGACTATTACGGAGAGTATCAGCCAGGGACCTTCCGATGCGCTCAGTGAGAGTCTGGCGGTTAGTCTGAACCTGATCCGGCGGCGTTATCAGTCTTCCGAACTGAAGATGGAATTCACCATTATCGGCAACGTGTCCAAGACCAAGGTGGCTATACTCTATGACGAGAGCAGAGTGAATCACGATGTTCTGGCCGAATTAAAAGAGAAGCTGGACACGCTGAAGCTGGATGTTCTGCAGGCTGCCGGTGAGCTGGAGAAATATATCAGCAGCGATAAGCTGCGCATTTTTCCCAAAACGATTGTTACAGAGCGGCCCGACCGGGTGGTATTCAATTTAGCTGAAGGCAAAGTAGCGGTGCTGCTGGATACCACAGGGTATGCGATTGTGCTTCCTTCGATCTTCAATGATTTCTTCACGGCCATGGATGACAAGATTCAACTGCCTTTTGTAGGGCGTTTCTTAAAAATGCTGCGTATTCTCGGTGTGGCCATGACGCTGTGGCTGCCGGCCCTGTATATTGCCTTTACCTCCTACAATCCAGAGATTGTTCGTGTGCAGATTGCCCTCTTAATCGGGGGGAGCCGGGCTACTGTGCCGTATCCTTCTTTTGTCGAAGTCATTCTTATGATGATCATGATGGAATTTCTGACGGAAGCGAGCTTGCGGCTGCCCAGAGCCATTGGCCCGACGGCCACAACGGTTGGAGGTCTGATTCTGGGACAAGCCGCCACTGCAGCAGGGCTGATCGGCAATATTATGATTATTCTCGTATCCGTAGTGGCGATATCGAATTTCCTGATTCCCCTCAATATGATGAGCTTCTCCATCCGCGTCCTGAAATATTTCTTTGTCATGGCGGCAGCGGTGCTGGGACTCGTTGGTGTTGTCGTCTGCCTCGTAGGCTTTACCATGTATTTATGCAGCCAGCGCAGCTTCGGCCAGCCGTATTTCAAGTTGTTTTTTCTCGATACGCTGGGAACTGCATTGAGGAAGAAAGGCGGTAGACAATGAGGGCCAAGAGCCGCTATTTCTATTGCCTTTTTCTCATGAATACCCTGATCAATATCGTTAATTTCACCCCCCGGGAGCTGATCGATGCCCGCTTCGACGGTGCACAGTCCTCCATTCTCGTTGCAGTGGCTGTGGGCACTTTATTCATCTACCTGTTCACCAAAGTCATTAATAAATTTCCTGGGCAGGGACTGCCGGAAATCTTCGGATCTGCGTTGCCAAAGCTGCTGGCTTCTCCGCTGATTTTGGTATATGCGGTGCTCTGGTATATGGCGGGGGCGCTTATCCTGCTGTCCTTCGTGGATATTACACTGCGGTTTATCAGTCCGGATACAGGTCCTTATGCGGTAATGTTTGGGTTCCTGGCGCTCGTCTGCCTGTGTTCCCGGATAGATTCACTGTCACTTCTCTATGGACTGGAGGTTACGCTTGCCATCACCTTGCCCTTAATCCTGTATACGATGGTCAAGGCAGTGATTAATCCGGATTTCAGCTGGGACGCTGTGCTCCAGGTAATGACCCATTCCTTGCATGCTCCGGATATGAACAGCCTGGCAGCAGCGACCTTTACGTTCAGCGGCTACATTAATATGGCGGTATTCAACCGGGTATTTCATGGGCTGAAGCTTAAGCATATATGGATCCTCAGTCTGGAAGGTTTCCTGATGCTGCTGGTCACTTTTTTCGTGCCTATAGGGTATCATGGGACAATCGGTATCGAGCGGCATGTGTATACCTGGTTCACGACGGCGGACAGTATCCGTGTTGAAGCTTTTTTGATCGAACGCATGCTGTATATCTTCTATTTCGCCTACAGTACCTTATCGCTGGTCAGTGCCATTATCCAGTGGCATGTCGGCAAAGAGCTGTTCCTTAGCCTGCTTCCCTCCACATCCGGGAAGCCTAAGACAAAGCTCTGGCAGGAAATTGTTATCCTGAGCCTGTTTGCTGCAGGAGCGGTTGCCCTCTTGCGTCTGGATCAATACAACCTTAATATGCTTGGTGTATTCCTGCTGCATATCCGCTGGTACGGAGAGCTGCTGATGGTTGGATTGCTGTTCTGGTGCTACTGGGTTGTGAGGGGGCGGAGAGCATGAGAAGCATGCGTGGCAGAGTCATCCTTCTCCTGCTGCTGGTGTGTATGGTATTGACAGGCTGCAATTTCAAAGATATTGACCGGAGAATATTTGTAGTAGCCATCGGGATAGACCCCGGTAAGGAGGAGGGGACGTTCAAGGTAAGCCTGAAGCTGGCTATCCCTCAAGGGGATGTTACCAAGATTGATGAGAAGATGCTGATCGTCACTGAAGAATCAGAGAGCATCTCTGAAGCGCTGCGGAGAATGAAGTCCAAAGTAGAGAAGGAGCTGGACTATGTCCACTGCAAGACGCTGATTCTGGGCGAGCAAATCGCCGCCAAAGATATCCGGCATGTGACAGACTGGGCGATGAGGCGCAGAGATATCCAGTCGATTCTTAATTTTGCGGTAGGAAAGCCGGGAGCGCTTGAAGTGCTGCAGGTCAAGCCGCCCTCTGAGCGTATTCCGTCCAACTCGCTGATTCTGGCTATGAGCGGACAAGGCACAGAGTCGCCTTTTATCTCGAGTGTATACTCCTATCAGCTGATGCGGAGTATTTATGAGAAGGGTATAGATCCCATACTGCCGATTATCGAGGCACAGGGGAAGGAGCAGTTCCTGATCGACAAGATTGCTCTGCTGGATAAGAGTAAGATCAAGCTTGTCCTCTCACCTGATGAGACCCGGCTGTTCAATTTGCTGTCCCGTTCCAATCTGCGCACGAACTTTCCCGCCCGTTTAGGCGACGGAATGTATCAGTACTATACGGAGAGCAGTTCTTCCAGCTACCGGATTGTGACGAGGCAGGATGGGGAACCGGCCATTCGCTACCAAATTAAAATCCGTGCGATCCTGGAAGAGAACAGTACGGTGCAGATGATCACTCATCATATGCTGCAGAAGATTGCCGCCGCCGGAGGGACGGAGCTTAGCCAGGCTGTTACTGCATTGCTCCTGAAAATCCGGGACAGCGGAATGGATCCCTTGGGCTGGGGGCTGCATTACGGGGCACGACACTGGAATAATGACACGGAAATGGCGGTATGGGAGAGCCTGTATCCCCGTCTGAAATTCGAGGTGAAAGCCGACGTGGAAGTGAAATACTCGGGAATGATCAAATAGTGTCCCGTGCATTGACGCTTCCAGCATCAGGACTTATACTTGATCTAAAAACAAGTTAGAGGATGATAAAGATGAGAACGCTGAACTTAACCTCTCAACGTCAGGCCGTGTATGATATCGTCCGTAATTCCCATGACCATCCTACTGCTGCCGAGGTAATGAACCGGCTTGTAGAGCAGGGGCATAACCTGGCCTATGGGACCGTCTATAATTCATTGCGGTATCTTTCGGATAAACAAATGATCCGTGAACTGAAGCTCGGAGAGGCAGCCAGCAGATATGATGCCCGTCTGGACGACCATCAGCATATTATCTGTGAAATCTGCGGTGCCGTGGATGAAGTGATGAGTCAGGTTCCGCAGGCGTGGATCGACACGGTAGCGGAGGATACGGGGTATTCAATCACCCATACACATGTTGTATTTGGAGGCGTATGTCCAGCCTGCCGGAATAAGAATTCGCACTAGTGAAAAGAATAAATATAACAAAAGACCGTTTTCATAAAAACGGTTTTTTGCTATGTATCTATGAAAATTATTAAGCAACATATGAGAATAATAATGAATTCTTGAAGAAAAGAGGATTTCCAGCGGCGATATTTAATTATATATTGAGTCTGCAGATTTATCGTGCTTAAGACCCATAAAGAAAGAGAGTGTGAGCCCATCATATGAATAAAAAGGCGCGTCTGACCATCCGCACGAAGCTAATTCTTACATATTTGCTTGTTTTGCTTGTACCTAGCATCATTATAGGCTGGCTGACCTATCAATCTGCCAGCAGTGAAGTCGGGGAGCAGCTCACCCAAAATGCCACGGAAAGTGTAGTGGCGGTTAACGAGATTATCGATGCAAACATTCAATCCAAAATTGCTGATATTAACTACTTTGCTGCACAGCTCACGGCGGACTCTATTAACAATGAAGCGGCGGGGGCGGCCGCGCCTGTACTGGAGGCCAGACTTAAGGAGTATGCCAAACTGCATTCCGATGTACTTGATATTTATGCCGGAACCAGTAAAGGCAAGGGTATCCGTGCGGCCGATATCCAGCTGCCGGACGGCTATGACCCGCGCAAGGAGAACGCTTATATCAATGCCCTTAAGCATGGCAGCGGGATTGTGATCTCTCCGGTATTTCAGACCGTGAATAAAGAGTCGGCCATTGCTATTTCAGCAGTGCTCGAAGGCGGGAACGGGGTAGTGGGTCTGGATCTGAACCTGTCTTCGCTGGCTGATCTGACAGATATCAAGGTAGGCGAAGAAGGCTATATACTAATTATCGACAGCAGCAAGAAATTCCTGGTTCACCCGACTGAGACTATTGGCGAGGAGTCCTCGCTTGATTTCGTGAAGCAAATGTTCGAAGGTGAGAGCGGCAGCTTTGATTATGACTATAAAGATTCATCCAAGAAGATGACCTTCATGGTGAATGAGCTGACCGGCTGGAGAATCGGGGGGACGATCAGCAAGAATGAGATTACCCGTGCGACGAGTGATATCCGGGAGACGGTATTCATTGTAATCTCTGTTTCTGTACTGCTGGCGCTGGTCCTTATCTACCTCAATGTCTCATCGATCCTGAAGCCGCTGGTGCGGCTGCGCAGAGCGACAGAGCTAATCGCCGGGGGCGATCTGTCGCAGGATATCGGGGACTTCCGCAGAGATGAGATTGGCCTGCTGGCTGAGAATTTCCGCCTGATGGTCGGCAATCTGCGGCAGATGATTATCGGTGTACAGGAGATGACCGACAATGTCTCCTCATCCGCAGAGGAACTGACAGCGGGGGCCGAGCAGACTACCAAAGCGATAGAGCATGTTACGATAGCGATTCAGGAGGTAGCGGCCGGAACAGAACGCCAGGTTAACAGTGTCAATAAAGGAATGATAAGTACGGCTGCCACTACAAGCGAAGTAGAGCATATTTCGGGGTTTATGGAGCAAGTATCGGCGATGATGGACAAGACCTCGCTCTCTGCTTCGGAGGGGAATGAATCTGTAATCAGCGTAGTCGATAAGATCAACGGGATTCATGAAACGGTAGAGGAGCTGGGCGGGGTCATTGATAAGCTTAATGAGCGGACCGGACAGATCCAGGGGATTGTCGGTGTAATTACCGGGATCTCGCGGCAGACCAACCTGCTGGCCCTGAATGCTTCCATTGAAGCGGCCAGAGCAGGCGAGCAGGGCCGCGGCTTCGCGGTTGTGGCTTCAGAGGTGCGCAAGCTGGCTGAAGAATCAGAGAAGTCGGCAAGGATGATCTCCGAACAGATTACTTCCATTAATGCGGAGATGATCCAGGCTACAGCTACCATGGAGTATGCGAAGAACCGGGTATCCGAAGGCATTATGGCGGTCGATACGACCGGACGCTCCTTCTCACGGATCCGCAGGGCGGTTAAAGGGGCGGCGGAGAAAATTGAAGCGATGAATGGAGCTGTGCATACGCTGACGGAAGAAGCGGATAGTATGGAGAAGGCCATCGGAGAGATCCGCGGGATCACCGAGGAGGCGGCAGGCAATACCGAAACTATCTCTGCTGCTGCCCAGCAGCAGCTGGCATCAGTGGAAGAGATCGCGTCTTCCTCGGCAGATCTGAGCCATCTTGCCGATGAACTGCAGCGGCTGGTCGGCAAATTCAAATTATATCCGGGAAATCAGGCTCCGGGTGCAGCGGATACCGTCCGGCAAGGTAGCGGTGGTTCCGGAGACCAGCGGAGTTCCTGAAGCTAAAAATGCGCTGCGGTCTTCCCTTTTACCTCCTTTTGCAAGTATACTGATAAGCAATAATATGGGGTGACGAAGGAGAGAAGCATTCATGGCAGAGCAATTGAAGGGCATTACCATTGCCCTGGCGGGTCCGCGCAAGGCGGAAGAAATGGCAAAGCTGATACAGAATATGGGTGGGACTGCGCTGCACCGTCCCGCCCAGGGGACGTCATTTCTGGATGATGCTGCACTGCGTGACGGGCTGACCGCCTGGACAGACCAGCCGCCGGACCTGGCAGTTCTGACGACCGGAATGGGACTCGACGCATTGTTCGAGATGGCCGCGAAGCTGGAGCTTGCGGACCGCTTCCTGGAAGTTCTCTCCGCTTCACCTATTGCTGCGCGCGGCTATAAGACAGTCAATGCCTTGAAGAAGCGGGGGCTGGAGCCCGTGGTGCGCGACGATGACGGCAGCACCAAAGGGCTGATCCGCGGTTTGCAGGATTGGGATTTACAGGGCAAGCGGGTCAGACTGCAGCTGCACGGAGAGTCCGCCCCGCATCTGGTCCAGTGGTTGGAGCATGCGGGAGCAGAGGTCAGCTGGGTACAGCCGTACCGGTACACGCAGCCGGAGCCAGGAGCGTTGGCCCTGCTGCTGGCGGATATTACAGAAGGCCGGGTGAATGCGGTAGCCTTCACAAGTGCTCCGCAATTCCGTTTCCTGGCGCAGTATGCGCGGGACCAGGGCAGGCTGGAAGAACTCGTTCAGGCATTCGAGGATAAGGTGCTGGCTGTATCTGTCGGCCGTCTTACCTCTGAAGCCCTCAAGGAAGAGGGCGTGAAGCGGATCATTATGCCGGAGCATGAACGGATGGGCAGCATGTTCGTAGAGCTGGGCCGGTATATCGCGGCTTCCCGGTAACCGGTAGCACCCGGCCGGGCGGCACAGGAATAGGCAACGTTCCACTACAAAGATAAAGAAATAAGGAGGAGGAGACCCATGGATAAGAGAAAATGCCTGTTACTTGGCGATTATACCCACCCGAGGTTTCACCCGCTGCAAGGCGTAGACAAGCAGGTCAGCGAGATTCTGAATGATCTTCTGACCGTACAGTGCTCGGAGAATAAAAAGCTGCTGTTAAGCGAACATTTGGCAGGATATGATCTCTGCATTGCATATAACGAATTATGGAACGAAACCGTATCTCCCCAGCAGACGGCGGGTTTGCTGAGTTATGTAAGCGGCGGCGGCGGCCTGATTGTCCTGCATACCGGTGTTTCGCTGGCGAAGCGGTATGAGCTGGCACATCTGATCGGCGGCAGATTCACCGGACATCCTCCCTATACACCGCTGAATTTCAAGGTGCGGGAACATGATATCACCGAAGGCATTGAGGATTTCCAGCTCGATGAAGAGCCGTACCGTTTCGAGTTCGACCCCTTCACCGATAAGAAGATTCTGCTTGAATATGAAGCGGACGGGGAATTGCTGCCTGCGGCCTGGTGCCACAGCTACGGTCAGGGACGGGTTGTCTATCTGATGCCCGGCCATCATGAGCCGTCGTTCCGACATCCGGCAGTCCGCCAGCTGATTCTGCGCGCAGCCACCTGGGCGGCACGGATTCCCAGATAACCCGGACTTTTATGAAAGACAGTATATATTTTCGGTGTCCCCGCAAAGTACCTGAGTAATCATCGAAGATTTGGCCCCACTTTGTGGGGTTATTTTGTGAATTGGCCCGCTAAGGGGTATACTCTAACCATAACTGGAATCTTTGGGAGGGAAGTACCATGAGTGATTTGTTCAAGAAAGCAATCTCTTTAGGAGTGGGCCTCACCATTGTCAGCAAGGAAAAGGTTGAAAAGGTCGTAGATGAACTCGTCAAGCGGGGCGAGCTTGCGCCATCGGAATCCAAGGCACTGGTTGACCGGCTGGTGGAGCGCGGTGAAGAAGAACGCGGTACCTTCAAATCCGCTGTACATGAGCAGGTTCAGAAGGTGCTAAGGGAGCTCAAGGTGCCTGTTCAAGGAGACATTGCCGGACTGGAATCGCGCATCGCTGTGCTTGAGCGCCGCGTGGCCGAGCTGGAGGGCCATACGGCTCCCCGCACCCAGGAGGATGTCGTGCCGGAAACGCACACGGAATAAATGGCAGTCCGCATAAGACATGCCGGCCGGTACCGGGCAATAGCCATGGCGCTTATGCGTCATGGCTTCGGCTATATGGTGGAGGAACTGGGCCTTTATCATCTTCTGTCCCTTCCGCGCCGGATTATTACGCAGGAGGTTCACGAAAGTGTAACACTCGGGGAGCGGATCCGCCGGGTGCTGGAGGATCTGGGGCCGACGTTTGTCAAATTGGGCCAGCTCGCCAGTACACGTTCCGATCTGCTGCCGGATTCAATTATACAAGAGCTTATTAAGCTGCAGGACAATGTGCCGCCGTTCTCGGCGGAGACGGCCCGCAATATTATCGAGCAGGAACTCGATCAGCATATGGATGCGGTCTTTGAGTACTTCGAGAACAATCCGCTTGCTGCAGCTTCCATCGGTCAGGTGCACCGGGCCGTCCTGCACGGCGGCCAGAGTGTCGCGGTCAAGATTCAGCGTCCCGGTGTCATGCGGACCATGAGCCGGGATCTTGAAATTCTGCTGGATTTAAGCGTCCTGGCTGAGCGGAAGATGGACTGGGCCAAACAATACGGATTAACCCGGATGGTCGAGGAGTTCTCCCGTGCCCTGATGGCCGAGCTTGATTATGCCCAGGAAGGGCGCAACGCCGAACGTATAGCCGGGCATCTGTCTGCCCAGGATAATGTATATATACCGGCCATCTATTGGGATTTCAGCTCCACACGGGTGCTGACGATGGAATACGTGGACGGAATTACGCTGAACCGCCGGGATGAGCTACTGAACAAGGGCGTCAAGCTCAAGACTATTGCCCAGCAGCTTGTAGAGATGATGCTGAACCAGATTTTTATCCATGGCTTCTTTCATGCCGATCCGCATCCGGGCAATGTCATGGTGCTGGAGGACGGCAAGCTGGCTTTGATTGATTTCGGGATGGTCGGGCGGCTGAGCGAGGAAATGAAGGATGGGCTGTCCGCGCTCGTGATCGCACTGATGCGCAAGAATACCGATTCGATGGTACGTGCCATTCTGCGGCTGGGTGTGATTCCGGAGGATGCCGACCGTATGGCACTGCACGATGATATGGACCGGCTGCGGGAGCAGTATTATGATATCCCGTTCAAGCAGGTCAGCATCGGCAAGGCGCTGAATGATCTGTTCAGCATTGCCCGCAAGCACCAGCTGGTTATTCCGCCGGATCTCGCGATGCTGGGTAAGACGATGCTGACGCTGGAGGGCATGGTCGCCAGCCTCGATCCGGCCTTCAGCATAGTGCAGATGGCCGAGCCGTTCGGCAGGCAGCTGGTGAAGCAGCGATTCAGCGGAAGCCGGCTTCAGCGCAAGCTGCTCGGCGGAGTAGCCGATCTTGCCGAGAGTCTGGTGGAGCTTCCTGCCCAGGCCCGGCAGCTCTCCGCGCTGCTCAGCAAGGGGAAGCTCAAGGTGGAGATTGGGGTCCCTGAGCTCCAGAATCTGGAGCACAAGTTCAGCCGGGTCGGCAACCGGCTCTCCTTCAGTATCGTGCTGCTGGCCTTCAGCATTATTATGGCCGGTCTGATTGTGGCTTCCTCTCTGCGCGGCGAGCCTTCGCTGCTCTGGGATTTCCCCATCGTGGAGATCGGCTCCGTCATCGCTATGCTGATGATTGTATGGCTGCTGTTCTCCATATTCAAATCAGGAAGATTCTAGCGGGATAAGCCCGGGAAATAATTATTCTTCCCCAGATGCACACAAGCGGCGCGAAATCAAGTACAATATATTAAGATAACTTGCCCAAAATTAAAGTGTAATGGAACGCAAATGGAGTGCCGTCTGAATGTCCGGTGGATCGCTGCTGCCCCAGAAACCGAACTTCGACTGCAGCCTTGCGGGCCAGTGGAACGGAAGGGCTCCGGCAACGGGGTTCTTCCGCTTTTGTTTGATACGGATACCTGAGAGCGATAACTGGACTGGCTGTCCTGGCACAGCACACTATGCAGGATGGTGCAGCCGTTGCCGCCTGATAACGGGCTTATGCCGCAGGCAAAGCCTTGTGAATGCGTACATTACTCCGATAAATGGATGAATATAAGTTATGAAGTGAAAACTTAGGGAAAATAGTGAGGTGGAGCAATTGCCGGGTTTTAAAGAATTAGGAGTTTCTGAAGTACTAAACGATCTGCTCAAGGGGCAGGGAATCGTGAAACCGACGCCGGTGCAGGAAGAAGCGATCCCGCCGCTCGTAGAGGGTCTGGATGTTATCGCCCGTGCTAAGACGGGAACAGGGAAGACGCTGGCTTTCCTGCTGCCGATTATGGACAAGATCCGGGTAGAGGCGGCTTATCCGCAGGCGCTTATTCTTGCGCCGACGCGTGAACTCGCACTGCAGATTACCGAAGAAGCGCGCAAGCTGGCGCGGCATACGGGAGTGAAGATTCTGGCAGTCTATGGCGGACAGGATGTGGAGAAGCAGCTCCGCAAGCTGGAAGGCGGCAGACATCTGATTATCGGAACGCCGGGACGGCTGCTGGATCACCTGCGCCGGGAGACGCTGGACCTTGGCGGCGTGAAGATGCTGGTGCTGGATGAAGCGGACCAGATGCTCCACATGGGCTTCCTGGAGGATGTAGAGACGATCATTACGGCTGTGCCTTACCGCCGCCAGACGATGCTGTTCTCTGCGACAATGCCGGACCCGATCAAACGGCTGGCTGCGAATTATATGAAAGAACCGCTCGATATCATTATCAAGAGCGGGTCTCCAATTCCGCTGGACAATATCCGCCAGCAGGTGGTGGAATGCTCTGACCGCAATAAGGAAGAAGCGCTTATTGCCCTGATTGAGCGGGACCGTCCGTATCTGGCTATTATTTTCTGCCGGACCAAACGCCGGGCCATCAAGCTGAACGAAGCGCTGCAGGCAGCCGGGTATGACTGCGACGAATTGCACGGCGACTTGTCCCAGGGCAAACGCGAAGCCGTCATGAAGCGGTTCCGCGATGCCAAGCTGCAGCTGCTGGTTGCTACGGATGTAGCAGCCCGCGGGCTTGATGTGGAAGGCATCACCCACATCTTCAACTACGATCTTCCGCTGGATGCGGACAGCTATATTCACCGGATCGGCCGCACGGGCCGCGCCGGAGGCAAGGGCCTTGCGATCACGTTCTCTTCGCCGCGTGAACGCGCCGGGCTCGAACTGATCGAGCACGGCATTTCCCAGCGGCTGGACCGCCGCCGGTACGAGAAGGATGAATTCGGCGTTGGCGAATTCACCTCTGTGCAAGGCGGCGGCTCGCCGCGCGGCGGGCGGCAGAGCGCAGCGCCTGAAGCGGCGCGCGCTGGACGCGGCGGCCGCGGGCAGGGCCGCAGCGGCGGTGCTCCGCGCGCGGAAGCCGCAGGGCGTCCGGGCGGACGCGGTCGCGGCGGCAAGGAAGCAGGCGGCTGGGGTGCGCCTGCGGAAGGCGGAAGCCGCAGCCGTAAGGACGCGGCAGGCGGTGGCGGCAAGCGCAGCGCGTACAGCGCGGCTGCGGCTCCGCGGGGCGGCGACTCCGCCGGCAAGAGCGCGGCGAAGCCAAGACCGGGCGGCGGCTACGGCGCCTTCGCCAGCGGCGGCGACAGCAGCCCGGCTCCGGGTTATGCCGCTGGAGCGAATGCCGCAGGCGGACGCGGCGGCAATAAGGGTGGCGGTGCCAGAAGCGGCGGCCCGAGCAGCGGCTACAGCACCAATGTATCCAGAGGCGCGGATGCCGGCGGATTCAGCTATGGTGCTCGAAGGGCGCCGGCTCCGGTGCCGGGTACAACCCGGGCGGAGCGAAGTCGAGCCCGAAATTCCGGGCGCATGTAGCCCGCAGCAATGAAGGCGGCGGCTCAGGCGCGCCCGCTACCAAGGGCGGCGGCTCACGCGGCGGTTATAGTGCCGGCGGCGGCTCCAAGGGCGGCAAAGGCGGCTTCAGCTCGGGCGGACGCAGCAGCGGCGGAACCTCATCGCGCGGCGGACGCAGTGGCGGCTCCGGCGGCGGTTCACGCGGCGGACGCGGCTCATCCAGATAAAGGCGCTTTACATTCATAAGTGAAACTTGTTACCATAGGGCGGTTAGCGTATCGGCTAATTGTTCTATGGTAATATTTGTTTTAAGGGGCTACTGCACATTTATCAGCCCGGACTGAAACATTTCGGCCCTTCAGCCTGTCTAATAAATGCATGAACAGCTCCGCTTCACATCAGAAGAAGATCTGTACGGGAAGCTGGCATAGCTTAGCATTCATGTTTACCAGACTAAGCTTTTGGGAAGAATACAGATTTTTAGGAGGAACGAAACTGCATATGTCCAGAACTACCAAGATTGTCATCATGTTCATCGTTGTCATTGCTGTCGGCTGGGGAATCGGGAAGTATACTAGCCCATCCGCTTCCCGGGAAGACGGAACGAATATAAATACAGGTACCGATCTCGGGGCAGGGCCGGGTACGGCGCCGGAGACTTCAGCACTGCCAAACGCAGATCCGGACAGCCAGGAGCAGGGCTCCGGCAATAATACAGGGGCTGAGCCAGAGCCGGCTGTAACTGAAGCCCCGGCGGATTCAACGAGCGGGGAGAATAATGCGGCCGGGGCTCCGGAACCAACGGACAGGCCTGCCCCTACGGACAAGCCTGCCCCTACGGATAAGCCGGCGGCTACGGATTCGGGCAGTAATGGTGACGCAGAGATGGTTGCCGCCGAACCGGAGAGTATCGCGGTCATGGTTAATAAGCAGTACAGATTGCCTGACAAATATAAGCCGGCCGATCTGGTCTATCCTGATGTGCCTTTTATTTTCTCGGAGAAGATCGAGAAGCGGATGCTGCGGCGTGAAGCTGCCACGGCGCTGGAGGAGATGTTTGCCGGAGCGAAGAAGGACGGTATTTATCTGGCCGGCGTATCCGGCTACCGTTCGGAAGCGACCCAGAGAAGGCTGTTCAATAACTATGTAGCCCGGGATGGTGAAGAGAAAGCCCGTACCTACAGTGCGTTGCCCGGACACAGCGAGCATCAGACGGGTCTGGCGATAGACCTGTCCGGCAGTGATGGCAAATGTGCGGCCGAAAGCTGCTTTGCCGGTACGAAGGAAGCTGAATGGCTTGCGGATCATGCCGCTGAATACGGATATATTATACGGTTCCTCGAAGGCAAGCAGGCGATCACCGGATATATTTATGAGCCTTGGCATGTCCGTTATGTAGGGAAGGAGATTGCCGCGTCCGTATCGGAGAGAGGGATTACCCTCGAAGAATATTATGATGCCGTTCCGGTGTCGAATTAATGTGAAATCGATGTACAGCCGACCCCATGGTTCACGGGGTCTTTTTGTGGTTTTATTCTATATTCTATCCTTCACTCTCTGAATAGTTGGACTTCCGGGCGTCTGCTATTGCCGTAATGCCATATTTACGTATTTACGTATTTACCGTGGTTGCTGTAGTTGTCGTTGGAATTCACCGAATCATCAGCTATCTGGGGCAGAAATAGAGTAACTTTATACAAAATCCTGCCCAAAATACAACATTTCCCTCATCCTATCGGCGCAAGTCCAAAATGTTGTATAAAAGGAAGGATTTCACTGTGTTCAAGGGGTTTATCAGGATTATTCTTGTAGTTTATACAACAATCCGCCCGAACGCCCTGCTATCAAGAAATCAAAGTTGCAGAACGTATAGGCGTGTTGATTTCCCAAAAAAAGGGACGAAAAAGGCCGCCATTTCGGGTAATGGTAAGTACGACCAAACCAAACCGAAATGAGGCGACCTCATGAATAAATATACCCCATTTTTAGCCGTTTTCAAACAAGTGTTAACACCGGAAGAAGTCCAAATGGTGACCGGACAAACCGAGGACTACGTGGATAGAGGAACCAAAATGACCGTCGGGTTGCTGCTCGATTACTTTGTCCAAGCCTGCTACCACAAATGGGACGGATTCCGGCAGAGTGCCCGCTTAGGCCCACGCTTTGACTTGCCAGAAATTCATTACTCCACCCTTTCCGGCAAGGCCGGTGAAGTCCCTTACGAAATCTTCAAACGTATCTTTCAACTGCTCGTCACGAAATGTAACCGCCAAACCCGGCGGCATTTGAACCTTCCTAAAGATCTTTTGCTGATTGACTCGACTACGGTCACGGCAGCGAACTCTCGAATGCCTTGGGCCTCGTACAAAAAATTCAGAGGGGGTATTAAGCTGCATGTTGCTCTTTCGCATGGCCAGCGTTCACCCCTGAACGTGAAGGAATCGATCGCGAAGCTAATGACGCTCCGTTTGGAGAAGTCTTGGCAGATACGGACTACATTTTGGTACAGGATCGGGCGTATGGAAAAATCAGCAGATTGGATCAATATGTGCTCCAGGGCCAGTCGTTTGTGATTCGGCTCAAAGACAATCTCCATTTGGTGAAGCCAAGAGAACTCCAGCGACCCGCAGAGGGAGAAACGAAAATTGTTCGTGATATTACTTGTTATATCGGTCAAGGGAAGTGCCAATCTGCTCAGCGCCACCGGGTCGTAGAATTTGAAAATGACCGGGGTGAAGTCGTACGGGTCGTGACCGATTTGAGAAAAGAGTCCGCTCATGTGATCGCTGAAATCTACAAGGCACGCTGGGAAATTGAAGTCTTTTTCCGCTGGATTAAACAGCATCTGAACGTGCCATGTCTATTTGGAACCACCGAAAATGCGGTATACAGCCAATTGTTTGTGGCCCTTGCTGTCTATGTGCTTCTGAAACGCGTTTATGATGAAATCCACCCCAACGTGCCTGCCTTTGCTCAACTGACCCTTTGGGAATTTATGCAGCATTGGCGTATATTTAGTCTTCCGCTGGAGTGGCAGGTTCAACTTAGTCTGCTCAGGAACAAAGGGGTTTTGGGAATTATATCCATCCCATAATATGGGGAATCAACAGGCCTGTAAAACGTACAACATTAATGTCTACAGTGCTTCCTAAAGAGTCTCATTCTGCCGGCAACGAATCAAGCTTATGGAATTGATGTATTCCTCCAGTCCCACACAGCAGCTGAACGGTAGTTGTAGGGTTGTTGCTGCATTGCGGTTTATTCTTGTAAGGTTGTTGCTAAATGGGGTTTATATAGTTGAATAGCTGAACCTGACGCAAGCGGACTGAGAAGCGCTTATTTCTCCATTAATCATCATATTGGCGCCGAAGCGGACTGAGATTCCGTTATCACATGTGTTTTTGCCTGAAATGAGGATCTGCGGACATATAAGGGATTCTGAGTCCGCTTGATCTGCAAATACGGCCGTTCTGCCCGAATAAGCGATTCTCAGTCCGCGTCACTAGCAGCCCGTGCCAGGAGAGTACTGACAAGTTCCAGTCTGCGCAGGAAGGCGGTGTGTCACGGGATGATGATCAATCCTACTATATCCTTCGGCGGGCTTCGTTTGGTTCACCCGCGGGGCCTCTGGTTAATTAGTGGGAAACCGCACACTAATAAATGGGAGGTGTTCTGTATGTCTGAACATAATCATGTGGTGAGCAAGGACGGAAGTGTGACGATGCACCGGGTGAACGATGCGCTGGACCGGATTGAGCCGGGGCAGAAGGAAATGATCCTGAACAATTTCGAGGATTTCAAAAGCTACTTGGGAAAGCGCATCCACCTAGCGCAGAAAATCGGGCTCAGCGATGAGTAGCTGGCTGTGGTCGCCGAGAAAATCGCCGATTATCTGGCGGCGTACGAAGAGCCCCGCAACAGTGAGGAGAAGCTGCTGCTGGAATTGTGGAAGGCCGGAAACAAAGAAGAGCGCCACCGGCTGGCGCATATGCTGGTGAAGATGGTGCAGCATTAAGAGGTAGCCAGTATATTCTTAAATGATGAACACCAGCGGCTTATCAGCTATCCCGCTTCAGCTTAGGCGGTTCCGTGACGGTAACGGGACCGCCTTTTCATCTGCGCGGAAGGCCTTTGACAAGTAAATGGTTAGGGGATACAATTAATTTAATATATGATCAAATATTCATATGTTTGAGGGAGTGAATTTATAATGGGTACTCTTAATATTTTATCCCTGATTGTATTCTGTATTTTCCTGGTTTCTTATGTGTTAAAGCTTGTGATTCTGTACAGAAAGAACAGCATTAAGGCCAATGTGCTGGCCAAAGGCAAGAAAAGCTCCGGAATAAAATTAACAGAACGATTAGTTAAAATAGCTACATTCATTTGGGGGGCTACATGGTTCTCTATGTCATTAGCTGAACCTTATTTTGTCGATTTTATAGGCCGGCATTATAATCTTCCGGTTGTTAACTTCGCCGGTGTGGGTATAGTTAGTTTAGGATGTGCAGTGTTCATTCTCGCTATGACATCAATGCGTACCTCATGGAGAGTCGGGATAGATAAGTCTGCAACGACTAAGCTTATCACCCGGGGGTGTATAGATATAGCCGGAACGTTGCTTTTGTCGGCTTTGATCTTATGTTCTCGGGTTTGTATTTGATGTATCCAAATTTCTTGACCCTGATCATTCTGGTGCTTAACGTTCTAGCTATTCACCTGTTGATACTGCAGGAAGAGAAACATCTAAGACTTGTATTCGGACAGGAATATGATGATTACTGCCGCAAAACTCCAAGATATATTTAAAGCCGAAGACAAAATCCAACCCATTGGAGCTGATCCTATATGAAATTAAGCATTCTGGATCAATCGCCGGTGTCTGAAGGGAGCTCGCCTGCGGAGGCACTGGCCCAGACAGCATTGCTGGCCCGCGAAGCAGAGCGTCTCGGGTATCACCGCTTCTGGGTTGCTGAGCATCACGGCGCCCGGACTGGCCGGCTCCAGTCCGGAGGTGCTGATGGCTCATCTGGCTGCTGTAACTTCGGAGATCCGCATCGGCTCAGGAGCTGTGCTGCTCCCGCATTACAGTGCTTACAAGGTCGCCGAGAACTTCCGCGTCCTTGAGGCATTGTATCCCGGGCGTATTGATCTGGGTGTGGGCAGAGCAGCAGGCGGCAGTGCGCTGTCCGCCAGGGCGCTGCAGGATAACCGTGTGAATCCTGAGGATATAGACCGTTATGAGCAGCAGCTTAAGGAGCTCATTGCTTTTCTGCATGAGTCTGATGAGACAGGGGCTGTGGAACCTCCACACCGCTATGCCGGACTGCAGGCTACACCTGCCGTGAGTACAGCACCGGAAATCTGGCTGCTGGGTTCAAGCAGTGCCAGTGCGGCGCTCTCCGCCCGGCTGGGGACCGGATATGCCTTTGCCCGGTTTATCAACGGGAACGGGGGTGCGGAAGCGGTGCGGGAGTATGCGGATAGCTTCGCTCCATCCCGTGCTGCTGCAACGCCACAATCGCTGGTGGCAGTTTTTGCTGTCTGTGCCAGAACCTCTGAGGAAGCCGACCGCCTGGCCGCCAGCATGGATCTGTCGCTGGTACTGCTGGAGAAAGAGCATCTCTCCACCGCCACTCCTTCTGTAGAAACTGCTATGAATTATACATATACACCTTATGACAGGTTCTCCATTAAGGATAACCGTAAGCGAATGGTCGTAGGGTCGCCGAGGGAAGTCAGGGAGCAATTGCAGGCGCTGGCGGAAGAATATCAATGCGGGGAGCTGATGATTTCATCGCATATTCACAGCTTTGAGGATAAGCTGGCATCCCTCCGGCTTATTGCCGAAGCCTGCGGGCTGACGCGAAGGGTGTAGCTTTCCAGGGCCGCTGGATATGAAGCTGAAGAGCATAAATGTACCCTAAATCCGCCCAAAGTGGGCTGGCTGTGAAGGTAAACGAGAGCCCAATGTATGCGGAAAACCGAGTACAATGTGTCACTGCGGGGTAAACGAGCCCAATGTATGCGGAAAACCGAGTACAATCTGTCACTGCGAAGGTAAACGAGCCCAATGTATGCGGAAAACCGAGTACAATGTGTCACAGCGAAGGTAAATGAGCCCAATGTACTTGAAAAACCGAGTACAATGTGTCACTGCGGGGTAAACGAGCCCAATGTATGCGGAAAACCGAGTACAATGCGTCACTGCAAAGGTAAACGAGCTCAATGCTCCACAGCCCCCTAAAGAAGTTGGAGTCCTCCCCCACAAAAATGTAGACTAGATACAGGAGGAGGATGAACGGAATGGGACACTTAACAGGAACAAGAGAGAAGGCAGCGCAAGAGGTGTTGTCTGGCATTAAGGCGGCGGTGGTTGCCCGAAAGTATGGGGTGACTCCATCAACGGTGAATCAGTGGGTGAGGGATTACCGGGAAGCCCATGGGGAGCAAGATCATCCGTATCCCCAGGACCAGGTGGAGGAACGGAAGCGCCTGCTGGACGTCGAGCAGAAATATGAGAAGGCCGTCAAGATGCTCGGTGAAAAGGAGTTAGAGATTGAGATTCTGCGTGAACTGCTAAAAAAGCCAACCCCTGCTTATCCGAAAAAATCGAGGTAGCCGATATGTTCATTAAGCAGGGGAATACCGCAGCCTTGGTGCTCCGTCTCGTGGGGCTAGCAGAGTCTACGTACTACGACCGTAAGAAACGCAAGAAGCAGGAGGCACAGGCCGTCCCCCAGGGGCGTGGAAGACCCCTACCCGGCTACTCCCTGACCGAGTCGGGAGAGAAGATTAGCGACGAGCAGATCCAGGAAATGCTCCTGGAACTGGTCGCTGGAGAAGAGCACGTGTACGGGTACAAACTGCTGGCCAAGTGCTTGTGGAACCAGCACGGGCTGAGGCTCAACCACAAGAAAAGCTACCGGCTGTGTCAGGCGCTGGAGATCCTGCAGCCCCAGCGTCAGAAGCGCTTTAAGCATCCCCGGAAGCTGCCGGAGAACCGAGTCATTACCGGAGCGGGCCAGCTCTGGCAGATGGACATTAAATACGGGTATGTGGCGGGCCGGGACCGGCATTTCTTCGTCCTGAGCATTATCGATGTGTTTACCCGGGTTATCGTCGGGTATCACCGAGGATCGTCGTGTGAGGCCAAGCACGCCTGCCAGACGCTGGGACGCGCCATGGAGCAACACTGCGCCCCTGGCAGCGCGCGCCCGGTGATCCGCACCGACAACGGCCCCCAGTTCATCAGCCATCTGTTTGGCGACATGTGTGAAAGCTGGGAGATGACCCATGAACGCATTCCGCCTCGAACGCCGGATTTAAATGCTTTTATTGAATCGTTCCACAGCAATATCGATCGGGATTTGTTCCGCAAAGAGGCCTTCGACACGTTCGAAGAGGCCTATGAAGCCGTGGACCGGTACATGGACTTTTACAATAACCGCAGAATGCATACGAGTCTTCGCAACATGCCGCCAGCTACCTTTGCGGAGTGGGTGCTGACCCTAGAAGACCAGTCCTGCTTCTTCTGGCCGAGAGAAAAAGCGAAATAAAGAGCAAGGCTACGACAAGTACCGATTTTATACGGAGGACTCCGGGATAAGGGGGTCGCACCGAATGTATGCGATAAACCGAGTACAATGTGTCACTGCGGGGTGAACCAGCCCACTGTACTCGATAAACCGAGTACAATGCGGCCCAAAGTGGTCTGCTCACTTAACGATTATCCTTGCTGCTGCCATCCGCAACGCAATCGGAGCCTGAAATTTTGTATCACGCTGCCAATAGGATAAAATAAAGAGGAATGCCCTTAGTGATGCATGAGCTGCATAAGCCGCATAAGGGCATGAACTCTATAAGCCGCCAGGGTAAATACGAACATACAGCCGAAAGGAAGCGAAGCAGGATGTCGATCTATAGTTTTGCCGGAGTCACACCTTCGGGTACAGAAGTGCCGTTTAAGGACTATGAGGGCAAGGTGCTGCTGATCGCCAATACGGCCAGCAAGTGCGGGCTTACCCCGCAATACGGAGATTTGCAGAAGCTGTACGAGTAATACGGAGATCAAGGGCTTGTTGTGCTGGGGTTCCCCTGCAACCAGTTTGCCGGACAGGAGCCGGGTACAAGTGAGGAAGCGGAAGCCTTTTGCCAGATCAATTACGGCGTTACTTTCCCGGTGTTTGCCAAGGTAGATGTGAATGGGCCGGAGGCAAGCCTGTTGTTCCAATATTTGAAGGGCCAGCAGCCGGGTGACGGGGAGAGCAGCGATATCCAGTGGAACTTCACGAAGTTTCTGGTAGACCGCAGCGGCAATGTGGTGGCGCGTGTGGAGCCGAAGGAATCACCGGAGAGCATGAAGGACCTTATTGAATCTCTGCTGAAATAAGTATGGCTTGTCACAAAATAGTCCGCTCCCGGATTGGGGTGCACGCGCACCCTGTCCGGGAGTTTTTTTGCTATCTAAGCAAGCCGTTTCTGCTTGGCTGTATAGACGGAAGTATCCCCTGTATGAAAATTATCCTTGAATCTTTTCAGAGACACTGTATCCTTTGAAGAGAAATGTTTCACTCATCTACGGAGATTGCATAAAGAATTATGGGATGCAGGATAATAACGGCAGGAGGGTTTCATAAAGGCATGAGGTTAATAACAGAGGTAGCATCGGCAGCAGGAATCAATGAAGAGCATCTGGAGTTGTATGGTAAGTATAAAAGCAAACTGTCGCCGTCCCTGTGGGCAGAGCTGAAGCATAAACCGGACGGCAAGCTGGTCCTGGTTACGGCAGTTAACCCTACACCGGCGGGTGAAGGCAAAACCTTGACGACCATCGGGTTATCCCAGGCGCTGAATGCGGCGGGAATCAAGACGGTAGCGGCACTACGTGAACCTTCGCTTGGACCCTGCCTGGGCATGAAGGGCGGCGCAACCGGCGGAGGCAAGGCGCAGATTGTTCCGGCAGACGAGATTAATCTGCATTTCACCGGGGATATCCATGCGGTGACCTCCGCGCATAACCTGCTCTCCGCGATGATCGATAATCATATTTTTCAGGGCAACGCCTTGAACCTGGACCCGCAGCGGATGGTATGGAAACGTGTGATGGATATGAATGACCGCAGCCTGCGGAATATTGTGACCGGTCTTGGCGATGGCAACGGGACGGTGCGGGAGAGCGGCTTCCAGATCACGACGGCTTCAGAGATTATGGCTGTGCTGTGTCTCTGCAATGACCTCGCGGATCTCAAAACACGGCTGAGCCGGATGCTGATCGGTTATGATACGCTGGGACAGCCAATAACCGCCAAGGATATAGGAGCTGTAGAGGCGATGACTGCACTGCTCAAGGAAGCGGTCAAGCCTAATCTGGTGCAGACGCTTGAAGGCACGCCCGTGATTGTACATGGCGGACCCTTCGCTAATATTGCCCACGGCTGCAGCAGTGTAATCGGAACCCGCTATGCCCTGAAGCTCGGAGACGTGGTAGTGACTGAAGCGGGCTTTGGCGCAGATCTTGGTGCCGAGAAGTTCATGGATATTAAATGCCGCCAGGCCGGCCTGACCCCTTCTGCCGCAGTGCTGGTAGTTACAGTGAAATCACTGAAATATAACGGAGGCGTCCGCAAGGAAGAGCTGTATGCCGGCAACCGGGCGGCGCTGCTCTCCGGATTGTCCAATATGGAGCGCCATATTGAGAATCTTGGCAAATTCGGTGTGCCTGTTCTCGTTGCCCTCAATCACTTTGAAGGAGATGCCCCGGCGGAGATTAACGATGTGCTGGAGGCCTGCCGCCGGCTGGGTGTGCCTGCGGCTATCTCCAAGGTATGGGCCGAGGGAAGCGCAGGCGGGCAGGAACTGGCGCAGGAGCTGAAGAAGCTGCTGGACCGGGAAGAGGCCGTAAAGTTCGCGCCGCTGTATGAAGACAACCTGGATATCCCGTCCAAAATCAATAAAATCGTCACCGAAATCTACCATGGCGCAGAAGTGGCCTTCTCTCCGGCAGCCAAACGCAGTCTGGCTGTGATTGACAGGCTGGGCCTGCACCAGCTTCAGGTCTGTATGGCCAAAACGCCATATTCCTTCTCTGATCAGCCGAGGCTGCTTGGAGCACCGGAAGGCTTCACCATGGGTGTCCGGGATATTACGCTGTCCCTTGGCGCAGGATTTGCTGTAGTCATCACAGGGAACATTGTCACAATGCCGGGACTTCCCGCCAAACCGGCCGCAGAAGGTCTCCTGGTTGATGAAGATGGTGTGATTTCCGGTTTGGAATAAAAGGTTTTTTGGCCGCAGACAGGCGGCAGCCATCCATTAGATAGAGCCTCACTTGTTCCGCAGAAGGTTGCGGTGAAGTGGGGCTTTTTTTGCTACACAGATTTGAATGTATACAGTTCCGCACCGTAACGCTGCTTCCTGCTGCTTCCTGCTGCTGACAGACATAATGTTCTACTGGCGGGGAAAACTAATGCAAGACGAAAAGAAAACCCGTGCAGATAATTAAAAATTGAAATTGTGAACAATGTGAGAAAATTCACAAAAGTGCTTGTAATGTGATAAATATCACAATATAATCAGTATATAAAGTGAAATTAATCACAAAAACAGAGAAACAGGCTTGTAAATTGGAGGAGGAAGAAATCATGAAAGTAGCAGTCATTGGATGTACACACGCCGGAACCGCCGCAATTGTTAATACCGCACAGCTGTACCCGGATGCCCAGATTACGGTTTATGAGCGCAATGATAACATATCGTTCTTGTCTTGCGGCATTGCGCTTTACGTAGGGGGAGTCGTCAAGGACCCGCAGGGATTGTTCTATTCTTCCCCGGAACAGCTTGCAGCACTGGGTGTGCAAACGAAGATGCGCCATGAAGTGACGAATGTGGATACCGCCCGCAAAACCTTGACGGCCCGCAACCTCGCTACAGGCGAAGAATTTGAAGATACGTACGACAAGCTGATTATGACAACAGGCTCATGGCCGATTGTGCCTAAGCTGGAAGGTATAGAGCTGGAGGGGATTCTGCTCTCGAAGAATTATAATCACTCCAACACCATTATTGAACAAGCACAGAAGGTGAAAAGAATTACTGTAGTCGGAGCCGGTTATATCGGCGTTGAGCTGGTTGAAGCTTTTCAGATGAACGGCAAGGAAGTTACCCTGATCGACGGGGAAGACCGCATTCTGAGCAAATATCTGGATGAGGAATTTACGGCTCCGATTCAACAATCTCTTGAAGAGCACGGCATCAAGCTTGCGCTTGGAGAAAAGGTTGCAGCATTCGCCGGAGAGAACGGCAAAGTGACTAAGGTCATTACAAGCAAGGGAGAGCATGAAACCGATCTGGTCATTCTCTGCATCGGCTTCCGTCCGAATACAGAGCTGCTCAAGGGTCAAGTCGATATGCTTCCGAACGGCGCGATTATGGTCAACGATTACATGCAGACCAGCCTGCCGGATGTATATGCCGCTGGTGACAGCTGTGCGATTCATTACAACCCGACCGGCAAACATGCTTATATTCCGCTCGCCACGAACGCTGTACGCATGGGGACCCTGGTAGCACGCAATCTGGTCTCGAACACGATTCCTTATATGGGCACGCAGGGAACATCAGGCATCAAGATTTATGAAGACAATATTGCCGGTACCGGACTTACCGAGGATGCCGCCAAAGCCGAGGGTATGGATGCTGAAAGTGTAATGCTGATTGACAACTACCGTCCGGAGTTTATGCCGACATTCGAGCAGGTTCAGGTAAAAGTCGTATTCGAACGTGCGACCCGCCGCATTCTTGGGGCACAGATTATGTCCAAGATGGATCTGACGCAGTCGATCAATACCATATCGGTTTGTATTCAGAATAAAATGACCGTGGACCAGCTGGCCTTCATTGATTTCTTCTTCCAGCCGCACTACAACAAGCCTTGGAACTTCCTGAACACTGCAGGACTTCAGGCACTGCCCAAGACAGTTGCCGTTAAAGAACCAGTACACGTCTAAACCCCATGATATTGCGGGGCCCGTTAAGGGCTCCTTTTTTTGTGGTTATAACTATTAATTCCGGGTCCGAACGAGAAAAATATTCCGCCGCCTAAGCTTTTATGGTAAATTTGACATGTCAGTGAAAACTTTCACTTAGGTTTTCCGAGAGTGATTTTTATCACGTTAATGTGATTGTGATCACGTTACAATGGCATAAAGGAACAAATTTTAAGTAAATAGAAGGGGATAGGAATCATGGCTTATAACAAACCGCAGGGGATCGCCGAAGTAACGGTAGAGAACGGAGTCAAGAAAGCGCACAATCCGCTCAGCACTGTACTTATTCTCGGTTTCCTGGGAGGAGCGTTTATCGCGCTCGGATTTTTGCTGGATATTCGTGTCATTGCCGGTGCGCCTGCCGAGTGGGGGTCTATCGCTAACTTCATCGGAGCTGCGGTATTCCCGGTAGGGCTTATACTGGTGCTGCTTGCCGGAGGCGAGCTGCTGACAGGCAACATGATGGCGGTGCCGCTTGCTTTTATTGCGAAGAAGATTTCGTTCTGGGAAGTGATTAAGAACCTGGTGCTGATTACACTCAGCAACCTGGCAGGTGCCTTGTTCGTTGCTTATTTCTTCGGTCATGTCGTTGGCCTTACATCGGACGGGGTGTATCTGGAGAAGCTGGTAAGTATGGCTGAGCATAAGATCGATGCGACCTTCCTGCAGGCCTTTATCTCCGGGATCGGCTGTAACTGGCTCGTGGCGCTGGCCGTGTGGCTCTCCTATGGAGCAGATAATTTCAGCGGCAAAATCCTCGGTATCTGGTTCCCGACAATGGCGTTTGTAGCCATCGGCTTCCAGCACGTTGTAGCTAACATGTTCCTTATCCCTGCTGCCATCTTCGAAGGACATTTCACTTGGGCGCAGTATTTCGCCAACTTTGCCCCGGTATGGCTGGGCAATCTTACGGGCGGCGCAATCTTCGTCGCAGCGGCTTACTGGATGGCTTACCTGCGTAAGGAGCCGGCAGCTGTAACGGCTGTTGAAGGAATCTCCGCTGCAGGTGTGAAGAAACACGCATAATTCATAATCCCCCGGTGATGACCGGCATTTCAATAGTTTGGCCCAAGCACTTCCTGGTTTCTCGGCATCCTGTTTATGGGAATCGCAGAGAGACAGGAAGTGTTTTTTTGTAAATATAAGAATTTATATGTTTCACACGATAACTTATCCTTCTATTTCTCGCTGAAACGGATACCGTCCTCTTAAGGACGGCTTAGCCGTTTCTACTTGTAACCCCGGACTCTGCCCTGGAATAACTTCAGGGCAAAACAAAATTCGCCGTGCATATCCGACTCGGGGGAACGAAATCGGATTCACGGCGAATAAATAGGGAGTGTTTCATATGCACTATTACCCCGGCCTGCGGGGAACGAATCAGGTCATATCCACCTATTTTCTTTACGTGCAGAAGATGAGGTTATAGAATATAAACAGCACTTCAAGCGTGAAGTGATTGGGAATTTCGCGACAGTGAATTCATTGATGCTATGCGATAAAGCATTAACGCAGGAACTTGCCCTTCCTCCTGTTTTCAGATGATACTGGATGGATTAATGACACCTATGTTACAGGGGATGAAAGACAAGTTATGAGATTTTTGCAGGCCTATCCGAAGGAAGTCAAAGTATTCTTGATTGCCAGTCTCATTAATGCAACCGGCAGCGCGCTGATGTGGCCGCTGGTTACGATGTATGTATTTGATGAGCTGGGACGCAGTATGAAAGATGCGGGAATTGTTCTGCTGGTCCAATCCCTCGGGGGGATTGCCGGGCAATTGCTGGGCGGATCTTTGTATCACAAGGTAGGGGTAAACCGCCTGATTGTCGGAGCACTGGCCATGAACGCGCTGACCCTGTTTGCTCTTCCGTGGGCAAGCGGCAGCTGGAGTATATTCATTATAGTTATGGGCCTGATGGGTTTGTTCAACTCCCTGTCTCTCCCGGCTATTCAGGCCTTTATCGGCTTCCGGTTCGCGGAGCAGCGCGGAGAGCTGTTCAATATCGTCTATGTCTCGAACAATATCGGGGTAGCACTGGGTACCGCACTTAGCGGATTCCTGGGCAATTATATGCTGAGCTTTGTGCTGAACGGCGTGACTTCGGCGGTGTTTGCCGGATTCTTCTTTGTCTATCTGCGCAGGGTGGGGGCAGCGCCACCGACGTCTCACGAGAAAATACAGAAGAAACACCCGCAGGGGGAAGCATCAGGCTGGAAGCTGCTGGGGTATACGCGGATTTATCTGTACATGGCTATTGGCTCGATGTTTCTGCTGATCGGCAATTCGATCTGGAATACCGGAGTATCGCCGTTTATTATTTCAGAGGGCTGGTCGAAGCAGTTATACGGCTTCCTCTGGACGCTGAACGGCGTACTTATCTTTGCCGCTCAGCCGCTGGTCAGTTTGATCAAACGCTGGTTCGCAGGGACTTCTACTGCGCAGATGACAGCAAGCGCCGTATTCTATCTGGGCGGGTATGCGGTCATACTGTTCATGCCGAGCTACCCGGGCATGCTGCTGGCGATGGTGCTGGCTACACTGGGTGAAATGCTGATCTCGCCGGCCATGCCATCCTTCATCTCGGAGCATGCCCAGCGCAGTGCGCCCTTCTATCTCGGGCTTAGCGGCGGTATCGGCGCGGTCGGCCGGGTTATCGGCCCGTATCTGATGGGGATTCAATTCGACAGAGGGGGCCTTGCGCCGACAGGCTGGCTGGCCTGCGGGATGGCGGTTCTGTCCGTGGGATTCTTCGCGGTCCATGCCTACGTTAACCGCGGGACCGTGAAGCCCCGGAGCAATACTGCATAAACGGCTGCGCTGTAACTAATCCTTTTATTATCTGCTTAGTAAGGCAAGGGGTGTAAAGGTTATGCAACAACTAAACAGGGATTCGGCTTTCACTATCCGTCCCTCTGAAATCAGGGATGCCCGTGAGCTGATCATTCTCGATAATATGATCTGGACAGAGGAGACAACACCCGGTCCGCTGATGTGGCGCTCCCGGGAGGATTATCTGCTGCATGCACCGCCCGGTTCCCAGCTTGTAGCCTTGCAGGACGGGGAGCTATGCGGGTATGTCGGCTTCGGCTGTCCCAGCGGAATGGAGAGCAACCGCCATGTATGCGAGGTTAATATTGCCGTACATCCGCGCTTCCAGCGCCTGGGTGTAGGCAGCCGGCTGATCGCAGAGATCAAGCACCATGCCGCAGAGAATGGAATCCGTAAGCTGCGCTTGCGTGTGCTCTCCTGCAATACACCGGCACTCTCGTTCTACCGCAAATGCGGATTTGAGGAGGAGGGACGGCTGCGGGAGGAGTTCTATCTGGGCGGAAGATATGTAGATGAGGTATTCATGAGCTGCATGCTGGACGAGGAGGAATGAAGATGGAAGTCGTCTCACTTAATGTAGGCAAGCCGAAGACCGTGGATTACCGCGGCAAACCGCTGGAAACGGGAATCTACAAGCTGCCGGTCCCAGGTCCGCTGGAGCTTCATGCTGAAGGCTTCGACGGGGACGGGCAAGCGGATCTTGTAAACCACGGGGGCCCCGACAAGGCCGTCTGCGTCTATCCGGTTGAGCATTATGCCTTCTGGGAAGAGCTGCTTGGCCGGAAGCTGGACTACTCCGCATTCGGTGAGAATATCACAGTGAGCGGACTTCTGGAGACCGAGGTGTGCATTGGGGATGTCTTTGAGATTGGTACGGCACTGCTGCAGGTAAGCCAGCCGCGCTTCCCCTGCTTCAAGCTCTCGCAGAAGCATGGTCCGGCGGATATGCCTGCGCGGGTGCTGTCTACCGGTTACAGCGGGTTCTATTTCCGTGTGCTGCGTGAAGGCAGGATTGCATCCGGTGACCGGATTATTAAGCGGGAGAGCGGAGCGGGCCATTTCCCTGTGAAGCAGGTGCTGTACTCGATGGAGCATGGGCGCAAGGATAAGACCGGACTAGCCGATCTAGCCCGGCTGGACAGCCTCACAGCCGGCATCCGGGAGAAATTCCGGGGCTGGCTGGATGCTGCGGATATCGCGGAGAGCTAGTGGTGCGGGTGTAGCTGGTGTAGCTGGTGTAGCAGGGAGTAGAGCTGAGCCACCAACCCTGCCCTGCAAGTAAACAAGTGGAAAAACGTATCTTAATTCGCCGACTTCTAGTAAATAACCGGAAACAAGTGGAAAAACAGCAACTAAAATAGTTAGTTTCAGCCTCGTTAGACGAAAGGTGAGAAATTAAGTGTTGTTTATCCAACTGCTGCCCTTATTGCCCATTAGCTGAAACGAAGCCGTCCCTGAACCGGACGGCACCGTTTCCCGCAGAGCGTGAAGCTACAATCTGCTGTCAGCCCAGCAGCTTCCATTCGCTGCGCAGCAGACCGTAGACTGCGTGGTTCACATAACCTGCGGGCAGCTTCTCCGCTTCGCGGATCACGCCTTCGAAGATGAATCCGAGCCGCTCGGGAATGGCCCTGCTTGCCGTGTTACCCGTGGCGCAGCGGATCTCTACACGGTTGAGCTCCAGCTCCAGCAGGGCATAATCCACGAATACCCGGCAGGCGCTGGTCATGTAGCCGTTGCCTTCATAACCTTCACCCAGCCAGTAGCCAATACCGACAGACCGGTTGTGCCAGTCAATCTCGTGATACCCGATGATCCCTGCTAATTCCTCCCGGACCCATAGTCCGGCCGTGAAGCCGCCATTGTCACTGCCCTGCTTCACGGCATTCTTGATGAAAGTAGTCAGGTGGGCCTGCTCGGCTACGCCGTCCACCCAAGGCAGCCACTGCCTGAGCCGGTGGCGTGAGCGCTCCACCAGGGCGTACATATGGCGGGCATGCTCTGGCATAAGCAGCTTCAGCTTCAGCTCTTCATCAATGACATAATTAAACATGCGGCTTCCCCCTCTGCAGCGTAAGGTATAGTCTTCTGCCCTAACGCTTTTTCCACTCCAGAGCGTAGATATCTTCCTCCAGCGCCTGCATGCGCTGTGAGGCCAGTGTCCGGCAGTCACTCAGTGCCCCGTTATAGACAGCCGGCCCAAGCTCGTTCAGGAAGAACTCCAGCAGATTATCTGCTGCAAGATGGCCAATCGTTTCCCCGCGTTCGGCTTCGAAGTATGCGCGGATATTCTCGGTGATCAATTCCCGCTGCTCTTTGGGCAGTTTGATCGGTTTCATGGGTACCCTCCTCTTCTCGGTAATCCTATATGATCCATGCTACTCTATCGCCGGGAGAGAAGTCAAAGATGCAGTTTCATCACTGTTGGATCTTAAAGGCGGCTTAGTTTCACCGGGACAGATACGTTGTACATCAGGGACAGGAGTGCCGTTTCTGGTTAACTTTTATTGAACATTCCCTGCCTAACGGGTATATTAATAGGAAACATGTTTATACAAGGAAGTAGTAATAATACAGAACGAAAGGTTGATCATTGTGGAGAACCAGGGTACACCCTCCAATTTCATTAAGAACGTCATTACCGAAGATCTCCGCTCGGGCAAGGTTAAGGAAGTGGTCACCCGCTTTCCGCCGGAGCCGAACGGTTATTTACATATCGGACATGCCAAGGCGATCTGGATTAACTTTACACTGGCTGATGAATTCGGCGGCAAGACCCATCTGAGATTCGATGACACCAATCCGGTCAAAGAAGACACGGAGTATGTGAACTCCATTCAGGAAGATGTGAAGTGGCTCGGATACGAATGGGAAGAGCTGCGTTTCGCCTCGGATTATTTCGGTGAAATGTACGAGCGGGCCGAACTACTGATCAAGAAGGGCAAAGCTTATGTCGATGATCTCACGGCAGAGCAGATCCGTGAATTCCGCGGAACGCTGACGGAGCCGGGACAGAACAGTCCTTACCGTGAACGCGGTATCGATGAGAACCTGGACTTGTTCCACCGCATGCGGGCAGGCGAATTCAAGGACGGCGAGAAGGTGCTGCGCGCCAAAATCGATATGTCCTCTCCAAATATCAATTTGCGCGATCCGGTCATTTACCGTATCTCTCACTCTCATCACCACAACACCGGCGATGAATGGTGCATCTATCCGATGTATACCTTCGCGCATCCGCTCGAAGATGCCATTGAGCATGTTACCCATTCCCTCTGTTCGCTGGAGTTCGAGGACCAGCGCCCGTTCTATGACTGGGTTGTAGCGGAATGCGAGATGCCGGCTGCGCCGCATCAATATGAATTCGGGCGCCTTAACCTCGCCCAGACCGTTACCAGTAAGCGTAAGCTGAAGCTGCTGGTGGATGAAGGCCATGTCGACGGCTGGGATGATCCCCGCATGCCGACGATATCAGGACTGCGCCGCCGCGGGTATACCCCGGAAGCGATCCGCAGCTTCGTGCATGAGACCGGCATTTCCAAGAGCCAGGGCCTCGTAGACCTGCAGATGCTGGAGCATTTCATCCGTGAAGACCTTAAGCTGACGGTACCCCGGACCATGGCTGTGCTGCGGCCGCTGAAAGTAGTTATTACGAATTATCCTGAGGGCGAAACCGAATACTTCGAGATTGAGAACAATGTGGAGAACCCGGAAATGGGTAACCGCCAAATTCCGTTCTCCCGTGAAATCTATATTGAACGCGATGACTTCATGGAGGTTCCGCCGAATAAGTATTTCCGCCTGTTCCCCGGCAACGAGGTCCGGCTCAAGAATGCTTACTTCATCAAGTGCAACGAGTTCATCAAGGATGAGAACGGAGAAGTTATTGAGCTGCACTGCACCTATGATCCTGAAACGAAGAGCGGCAGCGGATTCACCGGACGCAAGGTCAAGGGAACGCTGCACTGGGTAGATGCGAGCCAGGCGGTACCGGCAGAATTCCGTCTCTATGAGCCGCTGATCTCCGCAGAAGAAGCTGAGACCGAGGCCGAAATCGAAGGTCTGGAAGCTGCTGAAGGCAAGCCGGAGCCTACCTTCCTGGATCAGCTTAACCCGAAATCGATCGAGATCATTCAGGGCTTCGTCGAACCGGGCCTGAAGGACAGTGTGCCGCAGGACAAGTTCCAATTCTTCCGCCATGGTTATTTTAATGTAGACAGTAAGTATTCATCACCGGAGCATCTGGTATTCAATCTGGTGGTTTCCCTGAAGAGCTCTTTCCAGCCCAAACAAGGCTAGACTCTCCATGAATGAATACAGGCTTGGCCTCCCGTACGGGAAGCCAAGCCTGTTTGCTGTGTGCTGTGAATCGAACGGTCCCGCCTACCTGGGGTCCCGCCGCTACTCCTCTGCCGCTCCGTCTTCGGGATCTGCCGGAGGCCGGTAGCCGCCGCGGATGAAGAAGAGCCACATGAGACCAAAGCCGATGGTGCCGAACAGGGCGAGGAGCGCACCGGACTGATACATCGTCTGCACTCCGAGATTCTGATACATCCAGCCGCCGAGTACGCCGCCGAGGATGCCGGATATTCCGCTCCATGTAAGCGTGTAGAGTGCTTGTCCCGAGGACCGGTAAGCCCTTGGAACGAGCAGCATAGTAAGCTGGGTGCCGACATAGAAGAATCCGCCGAAGGTAATACAGTGCAGCACCTGAATGAAGGCAACCTGTAGTGGAGTGGTTGCATCGGCCATCATCCACCAGCGCAGGAAGAACAGGGCGCTGACGAACGTGAGGGAGGCCAGCAGTACAGAGATTTTACGTTTAAGAATATAATTGCACAAGAGCAGCACTCCCATCTCCAGAATGGAAGAGAGGAACACCGCCAGCCCAATCATGGTCTTGCTTCCCCCCAGCTCTGTGATGTACAGTGACACAAAGGTGTTGTTCATCGTATTCGGGATAGAGACCAGAATGCCGAAGAGGATGAAGCACAGGAAGAACGGATTATAGAAGATCTGACGCAGTCCCCTGAATGGCAAGGGAGCGATTCCGATAGAATGATCAAGCTTCGGCATAGCGATCAGAGCAATCATCGCCGCGCACAGCAGTGCTGCAAAGAGATAAGACAGCACAGAAACACCAGCCCATTCAATCACGGGTCCGGCCAGTATGGCAGTAAACGCCCAGCCTAACGATCCCCAGAGCCGGTATGAGCTGAACCGCTGGCTGGTACCGTCGATATAGCTGAGGATCATGGTATTGCTCTGGGCGAACAGCGGCCCCTGGAAGAAGTAGAAGAACAGAATAGAAATATATATCATCTCGTATGTATTCGCCTGAAAGACTAGCTGGGACAAGACCAGCGTGCCGGTCAGCATGACCAGGACAATCCGCCGGATATTCTGATAACGGTCACTCCAGATACCCCAGAAGGGATTGGCAATAATAGAGACGAGCGCACCTACCGACATCAGGCTCCCGATCTCCAGCTTATTCATTCCCATGATCTGAAGATATAGCGGAAAGAAGCTGGTGAACAGGACAATCGTTCCATACACGAAGAAGTTGAACCATTTAAGAGAGGTGAAAGACAGCTGCTTATCGAGGTTCTCCCGCAAACTTTGCACTCCTTTCCCGCCAGATGCCTTGAATCCTTAGAACGGCAGAAGTTGCCGCTTCTATCACTGTAACATTTGTTGAAAAGGGATACAAACCAACTTATATAGGGAATTACAAATCAATGGAAAATTAACAGTTTAATTTCAGTTTACAAAGCACAGTTATTCTAGGTTGGAAGGCGGAAGCGGGACATCAGCTGTTCCTGACATCTATCCGCCGGAAAAGGGGATTAACCATGAAGAACACTCAAGCACCGCAGAAGCAGGGAGCAGCGATGAAGCCGTTCCTGAAGCTGCTGCATGAAACCAAACCCTCCTACATGCTGCTGGCACTGGCTCTGGGCCTCAGTATGATTTCGACCCTGGTGGGTCTTGTTATTCCAATGTTCACGAAGAACCTGGTCGACGGCTTCTCGCTGGCTTCCGTCAGCAAGCTGCAGATTGCCGGAATTGCCGGAGCTTTCATCGCACAGACCCTTGCCGGCGGTGTCTCGATTTATCTGCTGAATGCGGTCGGGCAGAAGATTGTCGCCGGGCTTAGGGACCGGCTGTGGCGCAAATTCCTTGTGCTGCCTGTGTCCTATTACAATGAGAACCGGACAGGTGAAAGCGTCAGCCGGATGACCAATGATACTGGAATTCTCAAGACACTGATCTCGGAGCATCTGGCCAGCCTCTTTACCGGCGTGATCTCCATTGTCGGTTCAATCTCTGTCCTGCTCTTCCTGAACTGGAAAATGACGCTGGTACTGTTCACCGTCCTCCCGCTGTCGGCGCTGATTCTGGTACCGCTGGGCCGGCAGATGTACAAAATATCAAAAGGCACACAGGATGAGACAGCCTCCTTCACCGCCACACTTAGCGGTGTATTGTCTGAAATCCGGCTGGTTAAATCCTCCGGAGCCGAGCAGAAGGAGTATGAGGCCGGACGAAAAGGAATTATGAACCTGCTGTCCTTCGGCATCCGTGAGGGCAAAATTAGTGCGATGATCAGCCCGTTGGTCTCCTTCGTCTTCATGATGCTGCTTGTGGTGATTATCGGCTATGGCGGAATGCAGGTGTCCTCGGGGGTTCTGACCGCCGGTGAGCTGGTGGCCTTCATTCTGTATCTGATCCAGATTATTATGCCGCTGACCCAGCTGACTCAATTCTTCACGCAGCTTCAGAAGGCCAAAGGTGCCTCGGAGCGGATTATCGAGACGCTTGCGGCAGAGGAAGAAGTGTATGAAGGTGTAGAAGAGGCTGGCAGCGGGGAAGGCCCAATCGATGTGGAAGACCTCAGCTTCGGATACAAAACGGGCGAGAAAGTGCTGAACAAGATAAGCTTCACGATGCTGCCGGGCCAGGTGACAGCGATTGTCGGCCCAAGCGGCGGCGGTAAAACGACGCTGTTCTCACTGCTGGAACGATTCTATGAGCCGCAGAGCGGTGTTATCCGGATGGACGGCAAGCCGGTGTCGATGTTCTCGCTGAAATCCTGGCGTAAGCGGATCGGGTATGTCTCGCAGGAAAGTCCGCTGCTGGCCGGAACGATTGCCGAGAATCTGGGATATGGACTGGACCGCGAGATCAGTAAGGAGGAGCTGCAGCATGCTGCGGCCATGGCATACGCTGACGGCTTTATTGCAGAGCTTCCGGACGGGTACAATACGGACGTCGGCGAACGCGGAGTGAAGCTGTCCGGCGGACAGCGGCAGCGGATCGCCATTGCCAGAGCGCTGCTGCGCGATCCGAAGATTCTCATGCTCGATGAGGCAACGTCCAGTCTGGACAGCCAGTCGGAAGCCGTTGTACAGAAGGCACTGGGCAATCTGATGCAGGGTCGGACCACGATTGTCATTGCCCACAGACTGGCTACAGTCGTCAATGCGGACCAGATTATATTTATGGAAAAGGGCCGGATAACCGGCAAGGGAACACATGAAGAGCTGCTGCGGGATCATGAGCTGTACCGTGAATTTGCCGAGCAGCAGCTGCAGATGAATACGCCGGAGCTTCAGGGCAGTGTGATAGAGGAGGGTTCTACAGGATATGGCCAAAATACTGGTAGTGGACGACGATCCGCACATCCGCGAATTGGTGGGAGTCTTTCTGAGAGCTGAAGGCATGGAAGAAGTGCTGAGTGCCTCCGATGGGCTGGAGGCGCTGCGACTGCTCGAAGAGACACCGGCCGATCTGGCGATTATTGATGTCATGATGCCGAATATGGACGGCTGGGAGCTGTGCCGGGAGCTGCGCAAGCAGTATGACTTCCCGATCCTGATGCTGACAGCCAAAGGTGAAACCTCACAGATTGTCAAAGGCTTCGAGCTCGGTACAGACGACTATCTGGTCAAGCCGTTCGAGCCGCCCGTACTGATCGCCAGAGTGAAAGCGCTGCTGAAGCGGTACCAAATTTCTGCCGCCCAGAGCGTTACCGTAGGGAGCCTGCGGATGAACCGCAGAACATACGAGGTTGTATCCGAGCATGGCGATGTTACGTTGCCGCTTAAGGAATTTGAACTGCTGTTCAAGCTGGCCAGCTATCCGGGTCAGACGCTGACACGCGACCGGCTGATTGAAGAGATTTGGGGTTATGATTTTGAAGGGAATGAGCGGACGCTGGATGTGCATGTGGGCCGTCTGCGCGAGCGGTTTCCCCGGGATAAATTCGGGTTCGCCATCCGCACAATCCGGGGCCTTGGTTACCGGCTGGAGGGATAAGCATGCTGAGCAGGATTAAGAAAGTATGGAAGATAATCAATGTGATTGCGCCTATAGCCGGCATATTGGCGATGCTCTTTATCTCCTGGAACGGAAGCTATTTCGGCTCAAGGCTGCTGGTCCGGCATTTCGGCTGGTCCTTCTCCGAATACGGGTATCATCTGTTTATTATGGGCATGCAGGTGATTATCTTCTTCTGCGTGGCTGGCGCCATCGCTTTCGCTACCCGTGGGCAGGACCAGAGATTCTATGTGCCGATCCTGACGGCGATGCGGCAGATTTCCAAAGGTGATTTCAAAATCGAACTGGAGAACAGCAGACAGTACAGGCAGTTTGGCGGTATTGTGGAGGGGATTAACGAAATGGCTAACGAGCTTAGCCGGATGGAGACGTTGCGCCAGGATTTCATCTCTAACGTATCGCATGAGATCCAGTCGCCGCTGACCTCCATCCGCGGGTTCGCTGCAGCCCTGCAGGATGACAGCCTCAGTACTGAGAGCAGGAAGCATTACCTGGATATCATTGAAGCGGAGAGCCGCCGCTTGTCCGGCCTGAGCGACAATCTGCTGAAGCTGTCGGCACTGGAGGCAGAGAGCTTCCCGTTCGAGCGGAAGCCCTACAGGCTGGATAAGCAGCTGCAGGAGATGATCCTGGCCTCAGAGCCGCAGTGGCTGGGCAAGGATATTGAGGTAGAGGCAGATCTTGCAGAAACCACCGTGGTTGCGGTAAAAGACCTGCTCAGCCAGGTGTGGACCAACCTGCTGCATAACAGCATCAAGTTCACCCCGCAGGGCGGACGGATTACCGTCTCCTTGCGTATCTCAGAGGAGTGGATTGAAGTGGAGGTGAAGGACAGCGGAATCGGCATTGCCGAAGAGGAGCTGCCGCGGATCTTCGAACGCTTCTATAAAGTGGACAAATCCAGAAGCGTCAGCGGGGGCGGCGGAAGCGGGCTGGGACTGCCGCTGGTGAAGAAAATTGTTGAACTTCACGAAGGCAGCATACAGATAACAAGCCGTCCCGGTGAGGGGACGGCTTCAGTCGTACGTATACCTCTGCAAGTCAGATGAATCCGCCATTGACGCGGAGGGTCTGGCCGGTAATCCACCCGGAGTCTTCTCCGGCCAGGAAGCTGACCACGCCGGCAATATCCTCCGGCTGGCCCAGACGTCCGAAGGCATTGCCCTTCTTCAGCCCTTCCAGTACGGCTTCTGATTTGCCCTCCAGGAACAATTCTGTGGCTACTGGTCCTGGTGCCACCGCATTGATGGTGATGCCTTTGCTGCCGAATTCCTTGGCTAGCTGGCGGGTGAATTGCTCAACCGCACCTTTGGTGCCGGCATAAATACTGTAGGCCGGGAACATCTGGCCGTTGACGGAAGTGGAGAAATTAATAATCCGCCCGCCCTGTTCGAGGTGATAGAAGGCCTGCTGGCAGGAGAAGTAGGTGCCCTTGACGTTGATGGCGAACTGCTTGTCGAATTGCTCCTCAGTAGCTTCTCCGATCAGGGAATTCATCATAATTCCCGCATTGTTGACCAATATATCGATCTTTCCATAGAGCGCCTTGGTCTCCTTGAACAGCTGTTCAATCTGGGCAGGCTTGCTGATGTCTGCCTGCAGGGCAGCGGCTGTTCCGCCGCCCGCCCGAATGGCCGTTACTACGTCATCTGCCTGGGCGGGACTGCTCGAATAGTTGATGATGACGGAAGCTCCCTGCTCCGCCAGCCGCTCAGCGACACTCCGCCCGATTCCTCTCGATGAGCCTGTTACAATAGCCACCTTGCCTTGCAATGATTGTGTCATTAGCAGTTCCTCCTTGGATTTAATGTACGGATAATCCTCTTTCCAGCAGTGTCCAGAGCTGGGCGAATTCCTGCATGATGCCTGGGCTGCGCCACTCATAGGCGTGCGCCGGATGGTGAAAGCGTGCGGTGCCATAGAGGACTGAACGTGCCTGTACCGCCGCCGGGATACTCCGTGATATAAGACCTTGTTCCATGCCCTGGGCAATGAGAAGGTCAATGTGATCGAGAAGCTTCCGGATATGGACTTCAACAAGCGCTGCCGATTCTTCAGTGACGGCTGCATACATTTTGAACATCTCGCTGTCCTGTGCGGCATAATGCTGCTTAAGCTCTACGAGCTTAGCGATATAATCTCCAAGCTGCCCCAAGGCATTATCTGCGGGCATCCCGGCAATTTCGCTTAGGGGAGCCACAATCATCTCCTCCAGCCAGCGTTCCGTCACCGCCTCCCGCAATGCAGCTTTGCTGGGGAAATGCCGGTACAGGGTTCCGTGGCTCACGCCCAGCAGCTTGGCTACATCAGTGACAGAAGCCTTGTCCGGCCCGTATTTGCGCAGGGTTTGTTCAGCGGCATTAAGGATTTCTGTTCTGCTCAAAAAAGAGCTTAATTTATTCACGGGTAACTTCCCCTTCCTGTGCAAGAAGCATAACATAGCGCATGACAAATGACAAATATTTATTATTGTCATTTGTCATGCGCTATTTGTTATCCGCTATTCGTGTGATTCATGGAGCTTCCCTAAGTAGATCTGCCAGCAGGGCGATTCCGCGTTCCAATTCTGCCGGAGAAGCATAAGCGTAAGACAGTCGGAGATGCCCGCGGTCACTACGGTCGTACAGATCGCCTGTATTCAGCAGCAATCCGGCGCGCAGGGCTGCAGTGAACAGCTTGCGCGGAGGCACAGGATGCAGGAGGGACAGCCAGATGTAGAATCCGCCTGCCGGTACATTCCAGGTTGCCAGTCCGGCGCAATGAAGCTGCAGCAGCTCCAGTACAAGATCACGGCGCTCCCGGAGTCTGCCGCGCAGCACCTGCAGATGCTCCTCATGATAGCCGTCCTCAAGCCAACTGGCGGCAGCCAGCTGTGACAGGGAGCTTGCGCCGTAATCGCTCTGCATTTTGATGTCGGCCAGCCGCCGGACTACCGGCTCCGGGCCGACAATCCAGCCGATGCGCAGGCCGGGGCTGGCTGCTTTGGACAGGGTACCCAGATGCAGCACCCTTCCCTCACGGTCCAGCGCCTTCAGCGGCAGTGGAGGCGGTGCATCTAGCCACAGCTCCTGATAGGCGCCATCCTCGAGAATAGGCAGCCCAAGGCTGCCTGTGACCTGCATAAGCTCCCGGCGCCGCCCGGCATCCATCAGAACTCCGGTGGGGTTATGAAAGGAAGGGATACAGTAGAGCATCGCCGCCTTGCTACGGACAGCCTCAGCTGTAAGGTGGTCCGGGATTAGCCCGCGTCCGTCCATGGGCAGCCCGCTGAATTTCACCCCGGCAGACTGAAAGGCGTGAATCGAATACAGATAGGACGGCTTCTCCAGCAGGATCGATGAGCCGCGCGGCAGAAGGCCCAGAGCAATAAGCTGGAGTCCCTGAAGTGCCCCGGAGGTGATAAGAATGGAGGCGGGGTCGGCTGCAATGCCGCTTCGGGCCAGCATCCGGCTGACTGCAGCCCGCAGCGCCGGATTGCCGAGCGGTTCCTCATAAGAGAGCGGTGGAAGAATCCGCTGCGAGAGTCCGGCCAGCACCCGGTTCATCGCTGCGCCGGGCAACAGCTCCGGCGCAGGCTCGCCGGTTCCGAGGCGGATCAGACCCGGCTCATATTCGAGCCGGTTGATATCCTGTACGGTAGGCAGGTTGGGATAGTGAATCCCCTCCTCCACATAATCATTCCAGTTGCCCCGGCGCTCCGGTTCTGCCGGAGCTGTGACCATGTTGGATTCACCGTCGGGCCGGATGCCGGAACGTGCATCCGCTACTACTACGGTACCTCCGCCGCGTCTGCCCTCAATCAGGCCCAGTGCTGTGAGCTGGCCCAGCGCCGTGACCACCGTGCTGCGGTTAACACCGAGCATGCGGCAGAGCTCACGCTGCGGAGCCAGCCGCATGCCGGGAGGCCAGGCCCCGCTGCTGATCTTGGCGAGGAAGTAGGCGGATATCTGACTATGAAGCGGCAGCGGGGAAGCCGGGTCCGGCTTCCATGTGCCTTGCAGGACAGAGAGTGAGCCGTCCGGCTCCTTTTCAAGAGCGGCAGGTGCGGGAGCTTCAGGATGACCGGAAGGACCGGCAGCGCTTACCTCTGGATGATCTGGCGGATGCTGATGTGTCAAGGGACCGGCTCCTCTTTTGTGGTTTCTTTTCTTGAGTGTACCATGGTTCATAGTCGTCTATTAAGCTTGGCTGGGTATGAGACGGACAACTTGGATGGTTACGGCAGCCTCTGCACCAGAGTACGATCAGAATGCGTTAACCGGGAAGAAGCAAGAAGCTGTGGAGGCTTGTCCATCCGGCAGCATCACAGTTTATATGAAGGAGGAAGAAGTTGTGACGGAAGCCATTGTACATGGAATCATTCTGGCCTTCGGGCTTATTCTGCCGCTGGGCGTGCAGAATATATTCGTATTCAATCAAGGGGCACAGCACGCGAGATTCCGCAGTGTGCTGCCTGTAGTTCTGACGGCAGCGGCATGCGATACGCTGCTTATAACCGCTGCAGTAGGCGGTATTTCTCTGGTCATTCTATCGCTGCACTGGGTCACACCCCTTATCTATAGTGCGGGAATCCTGTTTCTCTGCTTCATGGGCTGGAGAATCTGGCGCTCTGCTCCGGCGCAGGAAGAGTCGGGGCGCCTCTCTCCGAAGGGTCAGATGCTGTATGCACTGTCCGTTTCCCTCTTGAATCCGCATGCGCTGCTGGATACGGTGGGCGTCATCGGTACGAGCTCGCTGCAGTATGACGGTATGGTGCGCTGGGCTTTCGCGGCGGCTACGGTAGCTGTCTCCTGGATCTGGTTCCTGGGTCTTGCCGCTGCGGGCCGCCTGCTCGGCAGGATGGATGCCTCCGGTAAAGTGATTAAGAGGCTGAATGCCGCTTCAGCATTATTGATCTGGGCGATCGCCGCCTACATGGGAATACAGCTGTGGAGGAGCTTTTAACGCCAATTTAGCCCTGCAGAGCCCGATTTGGTAACCAGATTGCCAAACTGTTTCGAAAACTTCACACATTCATAATTTATCTGAATCTAGTCTATTGACCATTGGATTATAATCGCCTACTATACAGATATAAACATAAAATTCTAAATTATGGGATTTGGAAAGGTGGTGTTTCCTTGGAGCCTGCAGCCACGATTCGAGATCAGCTAGTGGACTATTTATCAAAACATGAGCTGTCCATCAATCATTTTGCCATAAGATCCGGCATTAATTCCGGGACATTAAGCCGGATTATTAATGGTCATCAGCCGATTGCCATGAGCCATCTTGAGTTAATTACTGCAGGGATGGGGGTATGCGAGGACTACTTTTACAGTTTATATGTAGATGAATGCTTCTATCATTCGGCACCAACCTGGCGGCGGCTTCGGCCTTTTATTGTAAAGTGTGCAGAGCTTGGGCGCATGGACTGTATCGAGCTGCTGGTGCATAATCTGCTTGATAATCTGACCTATGTTCCCATGTTGTTTGAAGTAGCGGAAGGATTGTTTCAGCAGGGGCATTGGCCGGGGGCGGCACTGCTTTACGAGAATGTAAGCGCCAGCGAGAAATATCAGTACTCCGAACGGCTGGCTATGTGCCAATACCGCCTGTTCCAGATTGCACTTGGAGATGATCAGAGCACGAACCTGCGGGCTGCTACTCTGTTTGAGAGCTACTTCCCGCGCCTGAATGAGGCGGATCAGCTGGATGCGCTGAAAGATTTGATGCATGTCTACTATACAATGCAATTATGGAATAAAGTAAATGAGCTTGCTCTTGAATTACTACGGATTGCTACAATTCAATATGATCTTTATTGTCGCTCGAAACATAAAGAGACGGTGAAGAGCGGAGAAAGACCTTTTTGCTTTTATATATTGTATGCCCATCTAATGCGTTCAAATGTATACGAGGAATATGGAGACTACAAAATGGCTCTTGAACTTGTACCTTTATATTCGGACGTAAATTGGATACATGAAGAAAGTGAGGAGGCGAAGAGGACTGTAGCGCAATTCCAGGAATGGGGCAAGGCTAATACTTATTTGTACCGCTTACTGGCTGGGCAGCTAGAGGTGTTAGCTGAATATGTTAACTATATTTCCTCGCAACAAGGGGAGATCTTCACAGCTTTATTTTATATCGTAAAATCTGCAAATCTGTATAACTGGAATGTAGATTCTATTTTAGAACGTTTCTCTGATTACATGCCCTATAGGATACATCTCAATGAGTTCGGAATGTACAATCAGCAGATTAAGGCTGACCAACATGCCAGATTTCTTGTTGAACTGGGAGTCTATTATCTGCGAAATAAGCGAAGTGAAGGCATTGGATATATCCTAAAAGGTTTAGAATCATCTTCTAAACTTAAGAATGAGAGCATGATCTTCAAATGTGTTGATCTATTCGAGCAGAACAGGCATATTGCTGGAGAAGATGAGCAGAGGCAATACAAAATCCTAATCAGAGAGGTGCGGGATGCAAATGAAAAGAAAACTCCTATTATTGCTAGCCTCATGTAGTATTGTTGTACTGATTGCTATTCCTGAAGCACAGATAGTTGGCGAACCTGTACAACAACAACTGATTCAAACAATGGGACATGGCACGGGCGCCTAGAATCAGCGTCTGCAGTTATACAGTATCGTCTTCGGCGTCTTCTGCTAATGCAGGGACGTCTTTTTTATGGACAATTCCAATTTCGCCAGAGCTTTGTTAATATATTAACTTTTACAGATAATGCAATCAGTCCAATATTTTGTATTTTTACATAAAAATCTATAATATTTCATAAGGAGGCGGGATTTCCATGTATAGTCCGGCAAGTGTCAGAATTCGTATTGAGAGAGCTAGAAGCAAGCTTCATAAGTTGCAAGTCCAATATGGCGGTTTATGTCATCCTGAGGTACTACGGCAATCTGTAGTGCTGGATGAGCTGCTTAATTCTTATGATCATACCTACCGGATGAAGAAAAGGCCGCCTGCTTAGCAGTAACTTAAGAGATGAATTGAAACAACAGATAAGTTAGATCTAACATTCTATGGATAAGCGTGTGAAAAGGGTGATAAATACTGTGGAGCATACAGTCAAAATCCGGGACGAAATAGCAGCGTATCTCTTCAAGCATAACCTGTCCATTAATCAGTTTGCTATCATCAGCGGGATACATTCCGGTACACTCAGCCGGGTGATGAAGGGTCAGCAGGCTTTGGCGATGAATCATCTGATCCGTGTTACACGCGGGATGGGGCTTCCCGAGGACTACTTTTACAGTAAGTATGTAGATGAATGTCTGTATGATTCGGCACCAACCTGGCGGCGCCTGCGGCCATTCCTGCTGCAATGTGCGGCGCTGTCACGTCTGGACTGTATTGAGCGGATTATACAGAATTTGCTTGATAATCTGCTCTATGTACCGCTGCTCTTTGAAGTGGCCGAGGAGTTATTCGAGCAAAAGAACTGGCAAGCAGCCTCATTAATCTATGAAAATGTGGGCGCCAGCGAGAAATACCAGCATTCCGAGCGTCTGGCGCTCTGCCAATATCGGTTGTTTCTGATTAATCTGGGAGACGATCCGCACAATAATTTGATAGCAGCTACCTTGTGTGAGGGCTATGTGGGCAGGTTGGATGAGGTCAATCAGCTGGATGCGTTGAAACAGCTGGCCGATACGTATGCCTCACTTCATAAGTGGCAGAAGGTGGGCGAGCTGGCGGAGGAAATGCTCAGGATTGCTTCTCATCTGTACGAGCTGCATAGAATATCAGGCCGTATGCCAAATAATGGACAAGAACATAAAAGACCGTTGTACGCATATATTTTATACGCCCAGCTACTTCGTGCCTATGTATTAGAGCAGTACGGGGAATATAAATCTGCGCTGGAGATTATACCCTTATATATGGATGGAAGCTGGATACGGGAAGACACTGAGGAAGCAAGGCGGATAATCGCCCAATACCAGGAATGGGGAACGGCTAATACCTATCTCTACCGCTTGATGGACGGACAAATCGAAGTGCTGGATGAGTACGTGGAATACATTTCTACCCGGGAAAATGAGATCTTTACGGCACTATTCAAAATTATTGAATCGGCCAACCGTTATAATTGGGATGTGGATCATATCCTGCACAGATTCGCCAATTATATCCCTTACCGCAATTATTCCAGCGTCTTTGGTGAACGCAATATATTGATGCTGAAAGACAGCCATGCCCAGTTCCGCCGCGAGCTGGCGAACTATTATCTGGCCCGCAGACGTTATAAAGGCGGTGACGTAATCATGCAGGGCGTGGACCTGTCCGCCAAAATAGACTGTGAACGTAATGTGATCCGGGGAACTATATCCGTGGATTTTGAGATATCGATTTCGGATATCACTAAACTCGGCTGAGGATTCAGGAATGGCATTCCCTTTGTATATTCATGCAAAACGGCTGAGAGCCCCTCCAGGGAATCTCAGCCGTTTATTTGTTCAACCGGTAATGCCGCCTGCGGTTAGCCGCCGATCTGTGACATGCGGCGTGCGGTAGGCGTATGGCTCTGCGCTTTACGCTCTAGGGCCAGCGCCATTTCGTGATTATGCGGCTTGTTGCCGAGCGCCTGGCGGACAAGAGCCTGCACCGCAGCAGGATCACTTATCAGTGGCCGCACATTATATTCATCCTCCCAGTAAAGGCAGGCTTTGATGTTGCCGTCGGCCGTGAGGCGCAGCCGGTTGCAGTTATCGCAGAAGTGCTCGCTTACCGGATGAATCAGTCCGAAGGTTCCTTTCGCCCCGGTGACACGCCGGTTCTGGGAGGGGCCATTTCCGGAAGGCATATCGGCCTCCTCGGTAGTCCAGCCTGCTTCATTGCAGGCTTCTACTACCGTTTCGAGCGGGAGATAGGTCTGCCGCCAGGCATCGCTTGCACTGCCAATTGGCATATATTCGATGAACCGTACATTCAGCGGGCTGTTCAGCGTCAGGGCGATGAAATCCTTGATCTCATCATCATTAATGCCTTTCATCAGCACAACATTCAGCTTGATCGGTGACAGGCCGGCCGCTTCGGCGGCTTCAATCCCCTTCAGCACTTTGGCGACATCGCCGCCGCGGGTGATCATGGAGAACCGGTCCTGGCGGAGGGAGTCCAGGCTGATGTTCACCCGTGACAAGCCTGCCTGCTTCAGGGCAGCGGCTTTGGCGGGAAGCATCAGACCATTCGTAGTCAACGATATATCTTCAATACCGGGTATAGCGGAGATCATGGATACCAGCTTCTCCAGATCCCTACGGACCAGCGGTTCTCCGCCGGTCAGCCGGACCTTCCGCAGGCCCAGCGGCGCAATTGCTTCCACTACAGCGGTAATTTCCTCATAACTCATAATCTCGTCCTGCGGCTGGAATTGCATTCCTTCCGCAGGCATACAATAAATACAGCGCAGGTTGCAGCGGTCTGTAACCGAAATGCGGATGTAATCATGTATCCGTCCAAAAGGATCGGTCAGCGGCTCCATGGCACTACTCCTTCACCTGTTCAGTTTTATTTTAAATTTTAAAGACTTCATTCCTCTGCGTCAATGTCTAACGCTTCAGCTGGCTCAATTCGCAATTATGGAAGAGGAGGGAATGCATACAGCATAAGAAACGGACAACCTAAATAATATGTGACGGAAGAGGAAAGGCGCAGCCTAATTTTGACAAAAGTACGACAATTTCAAGGAATGGTCATAGAATGCTCACCGAAAGCGCTTAACAATTTCGATATAATTTAGGTGCGGAAGATTCAAACTTTATAACCTTTCACTTTTGCGAAGAACACAGCTATGATACCGGAAGGTTCAGGCGGCGACCTCCAGGAAGCCCCGGCGTCCGGCAAACCAATAGGGAGGATTTGCAAAATGACTATACCTACAGTTCCATCACTTGTCGTGCCGGAGGTTTTTAGCCGCTGGCTGGAGAGTCGGGGATTAATATATCAGCTTCTGGTTGATTTCTACGGAAGAAAACCATCGCTCTCACTGGTCGCCCAGTGGAGCCGCAACCGTGAGATGAGCATCGCTGCAGAGATGACCGAAGGCGGACGTGAACTGAAGCGTTACCTGTGCAGCCAGGAGCCAGCAATGCTGCCGGCCATCTGTGAGCAAGAGAAGCTCGAATATAAGCGGCTGATGAATGAGCGTGCTGCCAGTACCCTTGTGGCCCGGGAAGCTGCCCAGTTAGGCCGTGAAGAAGAATTCTGTAACGTACTTTCCGATGTATATGCTTCGGCAGGAATTGTGTTCAAGAAATGCAGCGGGGAAGCTGACGACCATATCGCCATTGAACTGGAATTCATGGCAGTCCTGCATGAACGGATGCTGTACAACAGCTTCTCCATCCGCAGTGCAATGGAGCTTCTGGAGATCCAGGAGAACTTCCTTGAAGATCATCTGCTGAAATGGACACCGCAGTTCTGTGAACGGCTGAACGCAGCGACTGACAGCCCGCTATATCTTGGACTCAGCCACATGCTGGAGGAATTCCTGCCGCAGGATCTGCATATGCTGCGCGCCTGGAAGGCTTCGCTGGAGAGCAGCGCGGCGGAAATGGTCTAAACAGCTGAATAATTAAGGCGTCCTTCCGAAGTGGAAGGGCGCCTTATTTGTTGTTGCTACAGGTTCAGCTTCCTGCCAAGAGGTTACAGTATTGTTGCAATTCAAGTTTCGTATAGGATTCCAGTAGGAAGAAACGGTGTCTTCATGTAATATATAAATGTGTCAGTTTAGTGATGAATGGTAGAACGAGAAGGTAGGTTGCGTATGAGAAGAGGACTGCAGGCTTTAGTCATCATAGGGGCTATGCTGGCTTTTTATTACTTTGGGTTTGGTATTTTTGGAAGTACGGCCGGAACGATCATCAGTATTTTTTCCACATTGACGGTTATCTCTATCGGGCTGGGTATCTTCATGGAGAACCGTAACCCTTCTACCACAATGTCCTGGATTCTGCTGCTGGCCTTAATTCCGGTGCTTGGACTTGTTTTCTATTTTCTGTTCGGACAGAATGTGTTCAAACGGCGCAAATATGATAAGAAGGCCCAGCGCGACCTGATGGCCTATGAACGGATTGAGAATGACGCGCTGCGAATGCACCAGGATTGGTCGGTGTTCAGTCCAGGACGCCAGAAGCTGCTGGGATTGTCGCAGAGACTGGGGCGTACGCCGATTTCCTTCAGTTCGGAGACGCGTATCCTGACCAACGGTGAAGAAACCTTCGGGACCCTGCTGCTCGAGCTGCGTCAGGCCCAGCACCATATCCATATGGAATACTATATTTTCCGGGCGGATCATATTGGGACACGCATACAGCAGATTCTGATCGAGAAAGCCCGGGCGGGCGTAGCTGTCCGGTTTATGTATGATGCTGTCGGAAGCATTCAGCTATCCAAGGCCTTCCTTAAGGAGCTCAGTGACGCCGGCGTTCAGGTAGCTGCCTATGGCAACTCGACCTCCTTTTTCTCCAGCCGGGTGAACTACCGGAATCACCGCAAAATTGTCGTCATCGATGGCGATGTCGGATTCATGGGCGGACTTAATGTTGGCGATGAATATTTGAGCCGCAGCAAGACTTACGGCTTTTGGCGGGATACGCATATGCTGCTGAGAGGTGAAGCGGTGCGGACAATGCAGATTATCTTCCTGCAGGACTGGATGCACACCACCGGTGAGAAAATATTGGAGCAGGATTATCTCTCTCCGCAGCTGCGCTTCACGACTGGCGACGGAGCGGTCCAGATTATTGCCAGCGGACCGGATAATGAACGGCGTGCACTCAAGAATATCTTCTTCTCCATGATTGCCTCGGCCGAAAAGTCGGTCTGGATCGCCAGCCCCTACTTCATCCCCGATGAGGATATTCTGACCGCGCTGCGTGTGGCGGCGATGTCGGGCCTGGATGTCCGTCTGCTGTTCCCGGCCAAGCCGGATAAGTGGATTCCATTCCTGGCTTCGCATTCCTACTTCCCGGCACTGCTGGAATCCGGGGTGAAGATCTATGAATATGAGAAGGGCTTCATCCACTCGAAGCTGCTGATTGCGGATGGGGAGATTGCTACCATCGGCACAGCCAACATGGATATGCGCAGCTTCCACTTGAACTTCGAGGTGAATGCGCTGCTGCTGCAGACCGAGAGTGTCTCGCGCATTGTCGCAGACTTCGAGCGTGACCTGCTGTCCACACGGCAGATTGTCCATGAGACCTTCATGGATAAAAGGCTGGTGGAGCGGCTGCTGGAATCGGCAGCCCGCCTGATGTCTCCGCTGCTGTAGCCAGGAGAATAGCTAAAAAGACCGCCGGAGGGAGCTGCTGCTCTCTCCGGCGGTCTTTTGTCTGGCATCATCAGAAGGTAGTGAGCCCGAGGCGGGTCTGCATCCGGTAGAGGAGATACTTAATCCACGTAATCTCACTCTGATATTCCTCCAGCGGCAGGCTGTACTCGGCTCCGTCGTTATTCCACAAACGGTTGAAGTAGCTCTCCATTTCAGCATAGAGCGGCTGCCCCTGCGGCACGGATACCCAAAGGTTATTCTCCAGATTATAGTCATCCAGATTACGGGCCGTGAAATTCGTTGATCCGCCCAGAACGATGGAGTTGCCGGTCGCCTTGGCGATGAACAACAGCTTGCTGTGATACTGCTCCTTGCCCGTATTGTACCAGCGGATTGCGATATTCCCTTTAGACTTCCGGTTCAGCTCCATCGCAACCGGGCGGTTCGGGATACCGATTTTGTCCCGTCCGAAGGCATTCTGATTGGGATCCAGCAGCAGCCTTACTTCTGCGCCGCGTGCATCAGCTGCCAGCAGGGCATCAATAATTCCGTCGTCCGCCAGATAGAACATACCCATCCAGATGACATCCCCCTGCCCTGCTGCTTGGATATCATCCAGAGCGTACTTGTACACCTTGCCTTCGGTCAAATAGCGGACTTCGAGCTGCGGCTCCCCGGCGGGGAGGGCTTGCTGTTTGAAGTCCGGTGTCCTGCTCAGCAAAGGGCCCGCTCCCGAGAGGTTCGCGGCAGCCTGCTCACTCTGCAGAATGTCAGCCAGAATGGGACCCTGCACCTCCAAGGCAATGTTAGAGTGATAGGCGCTGGCGTCATGCACATTCCCCGAAGAGATCAGCGCGGTGTTCTCACTGAGCACCACTTTACGGTGATTGGCTTTGACATTGAGTAGCTTCAGATACGAACGCGCGGTAATATCGGGTCCTCCGCTGGCCATAAGATTCGGAATCCAGCCCTTGCCGGATTGTCCGAACCACTGAATGAAGGTCCGCCATACAGCGGAGTAGGCCGGGGTCGAGTCACGCAGCGTATCCACATCCGTCATAATAACCTTGATTCCGGCGGCTTTCATCTCTTCCAGCAGATGATTGGGCGCAGAGCTGTAATTCGTATTCACCTCATCGGTAATGAAGGCGATCTCCATCCCGGGATAGGCCGCTTTCTGGGCGATAAGCTTATCAGTAAGCTCCTGGCTGACTGCAGGGAACTGCTGGTCGGTGTGGGTATAGTCATTGAACAGGAACAGGTCGATTACGAGGAATTCTCTGGCTTCTCCAATAATCTGCAGAATTCTCGGGAGAATCTGTTCTTCCCTTGCTTCGGCCCCGTTGCTGTCCTGATAGGTCAAGTCGTGCCAGAAGGCCACATTCTCCACCTTATACGCAGGACTCTCCGCGGAAATCCCGGGGGGCAGCGGTTTATGGGTCTGGTAGATCATTACCCCGGCAAGCCATACCAAAAGAAGGATGAAGGCAATCAGTATCTTGGAGCGGCGCAGCATAAACTGCGGTTTGCGCTTGCGGGGTGACGTAATCGCACCGGAAGCTATAATTAGCTGCGACTGTTCGGGCGTAATGGAGCGGCTGCCTTGATTCATGGGATGATCCTCCTGGGTGCTGCGGAGCCAGAGTCCGTAGGTCTTGGCGCCGGCATTGTAACTACCTATTAACGCCCGCTGAGGAGAAGTGAAGCAGTTGACTGCAAAATCATCTGAAAGATTTATTTTTGCTAAAGTCGCCGGATTTATACCGTATCGTTCCTGTAAAGCAGGGTTATACAAGTTCTAATGACATACAGCAGAAGCAAATGTATAATGAGTGTAAATAATTTGTATAAGGTTTGAATCTTCAGAAGTATTCAGTGTAAATAGGAAAAGAGCGTGAGATACATCGTGTATTCCATCAAACAGGTCGTCGAAATGCTCGATATTCCTTCTGTCACTCTGCGGGCATGGGAGAACAGGTACCAGGCTGTTGTTCCGGAACGTACCGAATCGGGCTACAGGCTGTACAGCCAGGAGAATATCGCGGACCTTCGCTGGTTGAAGGAACAGACGGACAAGCAGGGCATCAGTATTTCCCATGCCGTGCGGATGCTGAAGATGCGTAAGCAGAAACATCTGGATGAACGTTTGAACGCGGCGGGCGGCGATCCCAGAGATGCTATTGACAAAATGAAGCAGCAGATCTATACAGCCTTGCATGAAATCCAGGGCGAGCGGGCGGATGCATTAATTGATTTCGGGTTCTCACTGTACGGCTATGAGACTATGGTATATCAGGTGCTTGTGCCGGTGCTGGTCAAGGTTGGCGACGCCTGGGAAGAAGGAACGGCAACGGTAGCCCAGGAGCATTATATGACGCATATGATCTCTAACCGGCTGTCCCAGTTCTTTCATGTATTCCCCGTTTATGCGCATTTGCCGAAGGTGCTCGCCTTTTGTCCCGCGGGAGAACATCATCAGATAGGGCTGCTGCTGTTCTCGCTTTTCCTGCGTAAGAACGGGGTTGAGGTCATTTATCTGGGGGCCAATACGCCGGAGGAAGGTGTTATGGATATGCTGGAGAAGCAAGGCCGGATCGGGGTGGTCTGCTTGTCCGTTACGGATGAAGAGCTTGTGCCGTACTGTGAAGATTTGCTTGGACGGCTCGGCAGCATGCACCCGGAGCTGCAATTTATTGTCGGCGGCAAAGGATATGGAACGGCCGGTCCAGAGGCCACCAGGGCGACCTATAAGATGGATGAGCCCCCTGAGCAGTGGCAAGCCTGGTTTGACCGGGAGTTTGCCCGAATGAAGCATAGAATATAGCTATTAGAACCGATCGGTCCCCTTTGGGAGCCGGCCGGTTTTTTTTGCTTTTACAGGCTGCGCACTCTAATTATTGGAAGTCGGATTGCAGATATTTACATGACGCCGCAAAGTATGTATGATATTTGTATCATGATTGTATAGTTTTTGTATAATGTTTGAAAAGAGTTATCTGTCTCAAGACAGACAGGTATAAGGAGGAAGGCGCTTGACTGGACCCAAACGTACCGCGAAAGTTGCAATAATAGGCGCTGGACCGGGCGGACTGGCTGCAGCTATGCTGCTGGCCGCCGAAGGCTACGCAGTGGATCTCTATGAGAAGCAGGATACAGTTGGCGGAAGATCGGGAGAGCTCAAGCTGGGCAGCTACCGTTTTGACAGGGGGGCTACCTTTTTGATGATGCCGCATCTGCTGGAGGAGCTGTTCGCCCTGGCAGGACGTTCCGTGCATGATTATGTGTCCTTGAAGCCGCTTGATCCGCTATATTCACTGCATTTCGGAGACACCATATTTACGCCTTCTACGGATCAGGAGCAGACTGCCGGAGAGATTGAGCGGCTGTTTCCCGGCAACGGGAGCGGCTACCGCCAGTTTATGGCCGATGAGGGCGACAAGCTGGAGAGAGTTATTCCCCTGCTGCAGCGTCCGTTTCAATCCCTGGGTGACTATTTGAAAAGAGATGTACTGCACGCGTTGCCTAAGCTGAACGCCGCAGATAACGTATACAACCGGCTGTCCCGGTATTTTGATGATGAACGTCTGCGGTTCTCGTTTACCTTTCAGGCCAAATATTTGGGGATGTCGCCCTGGGAATGTCCCGGTACGTTCACAATCCTGTCCTATATGGAGCACCGTTACGGCTTGTACCATCCGATAGGCGGAATTAACCGTGTCCTTCAGTCGATGTCTGAGGTGATTCAGGAATATGGCGGGCATGTGCACACCTCCAGCGGAGTGAAGCGCATAGTGGTCAAGAACGGGCATGCGGCAGGATTGCTGCTGGAGAACGGGGAGCGGGTGGAGGCGGATTACGTTGTGATCGGGGCCGACTTCGGCTCTGCGATGACGCAGCTGTTCGAGCCCGGCATTCTGAAGAAATACACCCCCCGCAAGGTTGCCCGGAAAAGATACTCCTGTTCAACAGCCATGCTCTATCTGGGTGTCGATGGAGAGGTGGAGCTGGGTCATCATTCGGTTCATTTCTCCGCCGATTACCGGCGTAATGTCGAAGAAATCACTAAGCTTGGGGTATTATCCGAAGACCCCTCCATATACGTCCATAATCCTTCGGTTATCGATAAGACGCTGGCGCCTCCGGGCAAGTCTTCACTCTATGTGCTGATGCCGGTGCCTAATCTGAGTGCAGAGATCAACTGGCAGCAGGAGAGTGCCGGGATCCAGGCCCGGATGATGGAGCGCCTGGAGCAGATTACCCAGCTTGCGGGAATAACCGGGCGGGTGGAAGAGAGCTTATTCTTCTCTCCGCTGGACTGGCAGAACAAGCTGAATGTATACAATGGCGCAACCTTTAATCTGGCCCATAATCTGGGGCAGATGATGCATTTGCGGCCGCACAACACCTTCGAGGAGGTGCGGGGCATCTGGCTGGTCGGAGGCGGAACCCATCCGGGCAGCGGCTTGCCGACGATCTTCGAGTCGGCCAAGATCAGTGCGCGGCTGCTGCGGGAGCATGACCAGGCCCAGCGGGGCAGCATCACCGTGCCAGCCGGCGCTCCCGGTGCGGGCGCAGGGGTTCCGCTATGAGCCGCGTAGCCGTTGTGGGCAGCGGGATCGGCGGGCTGACCGCAGCACTGCTGCTTACCCAGCAGGGGCATGAGGTTGTAATGTACGAGCGCGCAGAGCAGGTGGGCGGGCGCGTTGCCTTTGAAGAACAGGACGGCTACCGGATTGACCGCGGGCCTACCATTGTGCTGCTGCCGGAGATGCTTCTGGATATTCTGGAGGAAGGCGGGCTGCCGCGCGGAAGTCTGGAGCTGCTGCGCTGTGATCCGCTTTACCGGGTTCACTTCAGGAGCGGGCGCGTGCTGACCAAATTCGCGGGGGCCGCAGAGCAGGCAGAGGAGATTGACCGGCTTTATCCCGGAGAAGGGAAGGGCTTCCTGCGGTTTATGGAAGATATGTCACACTTGTATCCAAAGGGCAGGGCTTCGTTTCTGGAGAGAGGCTATAAGAACGGGCGCGAATTTTTCAGCCCGGCCAATGTGTCGCTGATGGTCCGTCTGCGGGCGTACCGAAGTCTGCGCTCTGCTGTCGGGCAATATTTCAGGAATGAGGAGCTAAGGGATGCCTTCTCCCTGCAGAGCCTGTATATCGGCGGAGCCCCCTTCCGCACACCGGGAATCTATACGATGCTTCCCTACGCGGAGCATGCCTTCGGCATCTGGATGCTGAAGGGGGGATATGGCACCCTGCCGCAGATCATTGCCCGGGAGCTGGAGGGCCGCGGAGTACAGATTCATACCAGTACAGAGGTTGATTCCCTGAGGGTAGAAGGCGGAAGATGCTGCGGGGTCGTCGTTCAAGGCAGGCAGATAACCTATGATGCCGTGCTGTACAACGGTGACTTCCCGCATATTGAGAAGCTGCTTCCATCCGGATTGTTCAAGCGGGACAAGAATCTAGCCGGAACTACAAATAAGACAAGCGGCGCTACTGATAAACCGATCCGGCACGGCAGCTTCACACCTTCCTCAGGCTGCCTGCTCATCTATGCAGCTGTATCCAAGCGCTGGCCGCAGTCTCAGGTTCACCAGTTCTTCTTGCCGGATAGTCTGGATAGCAGTCTCCATGAGGTGTTTGACCGCGGACGGATCCCAGCGGATTCCTCTTATTATGTGTTCAACCCGGTAGTGCTGGATGACAGTGCGGCTCCTCCCGGAGAAAGTATGCTGTATTTCCTTGTCCCTGTTCCGGCAGCACCGGATAAAGATTGGAATGATATTGCCGAAGCACTGGCCGTCAAGGTGCTCTGGGATGCCGAGAAGCGCGGATTCCCGGGGCTTACCGCCAGTATAGTCTGGCGCAGGCTAAGAACGCCGGCGGATGCCCGTAAGGAAGGGATGTACGGAGGCGGAAGCTTCGGTATTGCCCCGATGTTAAGCCAATCCGGTGTATTCCGGCCCCAGCCGAAGCCTTATCCGCTCCAGGGCCTGTATGCCGCAGGAGCATCCGTCCATCCCGGCGGCGGTGTGCCGATTGTGATGCAGGGAGCCAAGCTGGCAGTTCAAGAGCTGATAAAGGAGATGAGCGGTCATGAATGAAAGGATATTGCAGCAATGTGAAGAACTGATGAAGAAAGGGTCTACTTCCTTTTATAAGGCTTTTAATTATCTGCCAAGTCCCAGACGTGAAGCTGTGCATGTTATTTATGCCTTCTGCCGGATTATTGATGACAGTGTGGATGAGCCCGACAGCTCGCCGTACAGTATTGATGAACTGAGGGCGCATTTCAGGGATCTGGAGGAAGCGGACGGACATTTCATCTGGCCGGCGCTGCGCTGGCTGTTCAGCTGCTTCCCGCAGCTTCAGCACGAGCCCTTTCACCTGCAGATGGAGGGCCAGGTCAGAGATCTCTCCTTCACCCGGTACGAAACGATGGAGCAGCTGAAGAGTTACTGCTATCTTGTAGCGGGGACCGTAGGGGAAATGCTGCTGCCTGTTCTGCGGGATGATCAGAATGAAGCGGCACGTGACGCAGGGATATCTCTGGGCATTGGCATGCAACTGGTGAATATCATCCGTGATGTAGGCGAGGACCTGCAGAGAGACCGGAGATATCTGCCGCTTGAGGTTATGGAGAGGCATGGTTACAGCCAGCAGGAGCTGGAAGCCGGAGAGGTTAATGAGCCATTTATCGCTGTGCTTCAGGAGCTCAGAGCGGAGGCACTGCACTGGTTTGAAAAGGGCCTGGAGAATGTGCATACGTATCCTTGGGAGAGCGGTATGGCAATTGAACTCGCTGCCGCCTTCTATGCCGCCATTCTTGATGCGGTAGAGGCTGACGGCTATGACGTATTCCACAAGCGGTCTTTTGTCAGCGATGAAGCCAAGCTCAAGCTGTTCCGGCGTACGGTAGTGCGCTATACCGGTATTGAAACCGTGGTGGTGTAATCATGATCAGAACCCTATTTTGGATCTGGTATGGAGTCGGCGCTCTGCTGCTGATCTGGTTGGGGATTCCGGAAAGTCTGAGCTTTTCCAATGGTTTGTTTCTAGTCTTATATGCTGCATATGCTGCGCATGTATTATCTTCCGGGCAGGCTTTGCCTTTCATGTCTGACTGGTCAGTCATAGCTGTGGAACGCCGCCGTAACCTTTCCATGTGGCGTGCTGCAGGCCTGATCTGGATGGGAGGAATGGCTGTCGAATGGGTCGGCGTTCATTCAGGACGGTTGTTCGGCGAATATCACTATTCTACGGTGCTCGGACCTTTGTTGTTTGGCGTGCCTGTTACGCTGGGCTTCGCCTGGATCGCTGTCGTCTGTAATGCCGTACTTATCAGCTATGATTTCGGGCAGCGAGGCTTGCGCCTGCTGCTGCTGCGGGCCGTTCAGGTCGGCTTCTGGACGGTGCTTCTGGATCTGGTGCTTGATCCCGTTGCCCATGCCAGAAACTTCTGGCACTGGGAGGGCGGCGGCGGCTTCTATCATGTGCCTTGGAGCAATTTCGGGGGCTGGCTGATTGCCGGCGCTGCCTTGTCCATGCTGCTGCCGGCTGTGCCGGTTACCTGCCTGACGGCCCGCCGCGGTACCCGTCTGTACCAGGCGATTCTGATTCTGTTCGGTCTTATCAGTCTTACAGAGGGTCTGCCGTTCTGTGCAGTGATAGCCGGAGCTGGCATTGCTCTGGCGGAAGGGAGCTTGCGTTATGCTGGAAGCCGTCAAGTCGGGAAGCTTTGACCGCTTGTTCTACCGCTATAATTCACTTTATCTGCTGCGCAGGCATTTCCATTCCATCGGAATATGCGGGGATTTGCAGCCTGCAGCAGCCGCAGGTAGAGGTATTCTCTATCTCATGAATCACAGTTCCTGGTGGGATGGTCTGCTGGCCTATCATGCGGCAGGGAAACTGGCCGGAAGCAGGCACTACTTCATGATGGAAGAGGAGCAGTTGCGCAAATATGCCTTCTTCCGGAAGCTTGGCGCCTATTCCATTAACTCCGCCGGTACGGGAGACTTGCGGGCTTCATTGCGTTATACAGCAGGGTTGCTGCAGGCGGGAGAGAGCGTCTGGATGTATCCGGAAGGTGAGATCCTGCCACTGGAGCATCGTCCGCTGATTCTGAGAGAGGGGGCAGCGCTTGTTCTGCGTCTCAGTCCGCTGACTGCGGTAGTGCCGGTAACGCTATATCATGGCCTGTTCCGCCATACCAAACCGGAAGCGACACTACTGGCCGGAACCCCGCAGCTGCTGCCTTGGGCCGACATGGACCGCTCAGACATTGCCCGCAGCCTGGAGGCTGCACTCGGTGAACAACTGGAGGCACACCGCAATCAGATTCTTAATCATAAAGGTCACATGCCGGAGGAATTCAGGCCGCTTCTGAAGAGAGGAAGATCCACGAATGAATGGCTTGACATGCTAAGGCCGGGCAGGAGGAAGCGATGATCACGGTCTTACAGATCATATCGGTTGTGCTGCTGCTCCAGCTGCTGTTTGCCGTGTGGAATGCAGCGCAGCTTCCTAAGCTGGGGGGTGGGCCGGGCCAAGGGGATTCAGAATTACATCGGGTGCCGGCAGCATCAGCAGTACGGCGCCTGTCCGTGCTGATCCCCGCACGGAATGAAGCGGATAATATTGCGGACTGCCTTTCCTCTGTGCTGGCTTGCAGCTCCAGCGGAAGGGAAGTGGAAGTAAGAGTGCTGGATGATTCTTCGACAGACGGCACAGGAGCGATTGCCGCTGCCATCCTTGGAGACAGGGCAAGTGTTCTGCAAGGACGGGAGCTGCCGGAAGGCTGGCTGGGCAAATCCCATGCCTGTGCCCAACTGGCGGAGGCGGCAGAGGGTGACTGGCTGCTGTTTCTGGATGCGGATGTCCGGTTGCAGCCGCTGGCTCTGGAGGCGGCCCTCTCTGCCGCCGAAGCTCAAGGCGGCGGCATGGTTACAGGATTTCCCCGCCAGGTTACCGGCTCATGGCTGGAGCGGCTGGTGGTTCCCCTGATGGTCTTCACGATCATCTGCCACCTGCCGGTCCCGCTTGTCCGCGGTTCAAGAGACCCGCGTTTTGTTGCGGCACATGGGGGCTTCATCCTGATCCACCGGGATACTTATACCCGCTGCGGCGGGCATGAATCGATCCGTGGTGAACTGGTCGATGATATGGCTCTGGCCCGTGCGGTGAAGCTGGCGGGAGAACCGGTGACCCTCGCAGATATCACCGGTCATGCTTCAATGCGGATGTATCACAATGCCAGAGAAGTGTGGAACGGCTACCGCAAGAATATCTTTGCCGGTATCGGCCGCAACCCCGTGCTTCTGCTGGCTGTGCTTACGATGTATTTATCACTCTATATGCTGCCGGTTGCGGCAGTCTTATACTATTGCATGACCGGGCAGCCTTCATCAGCAGTTATGCCGGCTGTTGCAGTGCTGGCCGGTATCGCCATTAAGCGGACCAGTGATGCGGCAGGCAGGCAGCCGGTCTGGTTCTGTTTGCTTTTGCCGGCCGGTATACTCTGCTTGTCCTTAATTGCCGTGGCATCCTGGCGCGGAAGCCGGTCCCGCGGGGGATACGAATGGAAAGGTAGGCGTTATTTATGAAACCGAAGGCTGTGATTATAGGTGCCGGATTCGGAGGGCTGTCCTGTGCGGTAACACTAGCCGTCAAAGGCTGGGAAGTAACCGTGCTGGAACGGCAGCAGCAGCCGGGCGGCAAGCTGCAGCGTGTCGAAGCGGGAGGATACATGTTCGACCGTGGCCCGAGCACCATTACGATGCCGCATGTCTTCCGTTCGTTGTATGAGCTTGCCGGGACCCGCATGGAGGAGTATGTCCAGCTGTATGAACTGGAGCCGCGAACCCGCAATGTATTTACTGACGGCTCAATCGTTGATTTCTCCCGCAATATCGGGGCTATGCAGGAGCAAATTGCGTCTTATAGTCCTGAAGATGCTGTGCGTTATCCAGACTTTCTGGCCGAAGCCTCGCGTCTATACGAGCTCAGCGGGCAGCAGTTCCTGAACAGGCTGCTGCTGTCCTGGCGGGACAAATTATCGCCGTCTCTTGTACGGGACCTGCTGCGCGTCAGGCCTTTTCTAAATCTGCACGCCCTGCTGCTCCGTTATTTCAGTCATCCGAACACCCTGGCTATGCTGGGACGCTATGCCACATATGTCGGTTCCTCGCCGTATCGTGCGCCTTCGATATTTGCGATGCTTGGACATCTGGAGATCAGGGAAGGGGTCTACGGTGTCAGGGGGGGGACCTATGAGCTGGTCAAAGGCTTAACTACACTTGCCCGGGAACTTGGCGTACAGCTGATTACAGGCACCGAGGTTACGGGGATTTCGGTAGTTTCCGGCGCTGTGGAAGGTGTGGATACGGCTCAAGGGTTCTATCCGGCCAAGACTGTTATAGCCGGCGGTGATGTGCTGAGCATCAACCGTATGCTGCTGCCCGAAGAGAACCGTCCGGGCATGACAGACCGCAAGATGGAAGCCTACGAGCCGTCCTTGTCCGGGCTGGTGACACTGGCGGGAGTGCCGCGCAGATATGATACCCTGCTGCACCATACGGTTTTTTTTCCTGAGAATTATGAACAGGAATTCAAGGATATCTTTGAGCATAAACGTCCTCCGCAGCAGCCTGCGGTCTATGTATGCCACTCGGGTTATTCCGAGCCTGAGCTGGCGCCGCCGGGCGGCAGCAATCTTTTTATACTGGCCAATGCGCCGTATCTGAGCGCTGTCTGTGAATGGAATGAAGAAACCGCTGCTTACGGGGAACGTGTGCTGTCCGTGCTCGAGGGCCATGGAATTACAGGGTTATCCCAAGCGGATGTCCTGCAGCGTTATACCCCCCGGGATATCGCTGACGATACTCTCGCCCACCGGGGGGCCATTTACGGGATATCCTCCAATTCAGCGCGGCAGACCTTCTCCCGCCCGGGGAACCGCTCCAGAGATGTTAAGGGGCTCTGGTACGTCGGCGGAACTACGCATCCCGGAGGAGGGACGCCGGTTGTATCCTTGTCCGGAAGGCTGGTGGGTGAGTATATTGCCGGCCGTCAATAAAAGACAGAAGGAATCCGCCCGTGTCAACTGCCGGGCGGTGTTGTGCTATAATGAAATGTACTTGTGCTTAAGAAGCCTATAAGTAGCGTCTCACGCTACCGGACATATATGAATACAGGGTAGAACGGAGGAAGACAGCATGAATCATATGCCGCAGGACGGTGTGCCGCGAAGTCCGGAGCAGCAGCCGGGCACAGAGTACGGGTCAGCATCGCGGGCAGCAGGCACTGAGGGACATAAATCTCTGCTGCCTGACTCCAGAACCGGGGAGCGCAAGATTGAACATGTGCGACTCTGCCTGAATGAAGACGTTGCCGGCAGCGGAATTACAACCGGCTTCGAGCAGTACAGGTTCCGCCATAACGCACTGCCGGAGCTGGACTTTGAGGAGATCAGGCTCGGTACGGAATTTCTCGGCCGGGAGCTGCGGACACCGCTGCTGATCAGCTCCATGACCGGGGGGAGCGAGGCGACCGGGCACATTAACGCCCGGCTCGCCGAAGCTGCCGAGCGCAGGGGCTGGGCCCTCGGCGTGGGTTCTGTCCGCGCCGCTGTAGAGCGTGCAGAGCTGGCGGCTTCTTTTCATGTGCGCGATAAGGCTCCCACAATTCCGGTTATAGCCAATGTCGGTGCGGTGCAGCTCTCCTACGGCTTCGGTGTAGAAGAGTGCCGCCGCGCGGTAGAGATTGCCGGGGCAGACTGGCTGGTTCTGCATCTGAACGGGCTGCAGGAGGTATTCCAGCCGGAGGGAGACACCGGGTTCGCTTCCCTGCTGAAGCGGATAGAGGCGTTATGCCGTAACCTTGAGATACCGGTAGGTGTCAAAGAGGTAGGCTGGGGCATTGACGGAGAAACCGCAGCCCTGCTGTATAATGCTGGTGCTGCCTTTATCGACGTTGCAGGTGCGGGCGGCACATCCTGGAGTCAGGTGGAGAAGTTCCGCAGTACGGACCCGGTACGGCGCGCGGCTGCGGAGGCCTTCGCGGACTGGGGGATTCCCACGGCGGAATGTATTACCGAAGTGCGCGCGGTCTCTGCGCACGGCGCGCTGATCGGCAGCGGCGGGCTGAAGCACGGTGTGGATGCCGCCAAGGCGCTGGCGCTTGGGGCCGACTTGGCCGGCTTCGGGCGGAATCTGCTTGGTCCGGCCGTCAGCTCCGAGGAGGCGCTGGACCAGGCGCTGGCACAGGTTGAACTGGAGCTGCGCACGGTCATGTTCGGCATCGGCGCGCCGGATCTTGCTTCCCTGCGCGGTACCCCGCGTCTTATCCGGCGTTAGGGGCAAGCCGATGAATATGGAATTAAAGGAAGGGCTAAAAAACAATGATTAAACTGGTCCAAATGGACGAATCGACTTTTCAATTTTTCTTAAGACAATCCACCCGTGATTACGCAGAGGACAAAATTAAGGCTGGAGCCTGGGATGCGGAGACCGCCATGAAATTATCCCAGGAAGAAATGACACGTTTCCTGCCCAAAGGACTCTACACAGAGGGAGCTTACCTCTATTCAATAGTAGAGACTGAGACTGAGACCCAAGCCGGGTACATCTGGTTTAATGTGAACGAGAACCGGGGAGTCCGGGAGGCGTTCATCTATGACTTTTATATTTTCGAACCTTTCCAGAGCAAAGGGTATGGTAAGCAGTCACTGGCGGCATTAGATGAAGAAGCCCGCAAGATGAATGTGACCAAGATCGGACTGCATGTCTTTGGCCAGAATGACCGTGCTTTTGAGCTGTATAAGAAAATGGGCTTCCTGGTTACGGATATTACGATGTCCAAAACGCTGTAGGTGCAGGACAATTAGCTGCAGTTCTTCAGTCTAGTCAGACAGACAGCAGACAGGCGGATTCTGCTTTGAAATGGAGAGTCCGCTATTATCGTATATGGAGACTCCGCGAGGGGGCTTTTTTGAAATATAAGAATTTTTATGCTTCACGCTATCAATTATCCTTCTATTTTGGAGAAACGGATGCAGCCTCTTTCAGAGGACGACGAAGCCGTTTCTTCATACTGAATGGATAGGCTCCGGGTTCCTGGAAAGTAACGGGATAATTATTCGGGCTAAAGCTTCACTGTATGGAGATTAGACACATCCCCTTGACATCCGCTGTTGCTGGAGGTTTTGTTCTAATATATAATGGTTTAGATCAGTCGGTATTTCATGCGGTGATCAATTCAACCGAAAATAGGAGTTGTCATATAAATGGCTTTGAAAGCTGGAATCGTTGGACTTCCCAATGTTGGGAAATCGACATTATTTAATGCTATAACACAAGCGGGGGCGGAATCCGCCAACTATCCTTTCTGCACCATTGACCCGAACGTGGGTGTCGTGGAAGTACCGGACGAACGTCTGGATAAGCTGGTCGAGCTGGTGCAGCCGAACAAGACGGTTCCTACCGCTTTTGAATTCGTAGATATTGCCGGACTCGTGCGCGGTGCGAGCAAGGGCGAAGGTCTGGGCAACAAGTTCCTGGCTCATATCCGGGAAGTGGATGCTATTGTTCATGTGGTACGCTGCTTCGTCGATGAGAACGTAACGCATGTGGACGGCAAGGTGAATCCGATCAGCGACATCCAGACGATCAACCTGGAGCTGATTCTGGCCGACCTCGAAAGCGTCGAGAAGAAGATCGAGCGTTCCCGCAAAAATATCAAGGGCGGCGATAAGAAATTCGCTCAGGAGGTAGAAGTACTCGAGCGCGTTAAGGAAGCTCTTTATCTGGATCAGCCTGCACGCAGCCTGGAATTATCCGATGACGAGCGTCTGATCGTGCGCGATCTTCACCTGCTGACCCTGAAGCCGGTGCTGTATGCGGCGAACGTGGGCGAGGATGAAGTGGCGACTGCTGAAGAGAACCCGTATGTTAAGCAGGTACGCGAATTCGCAGCGGCTGAGAATGCTGAAGTAGTGCCGATTAGTGCCAAAGTGGAAGCTGAGATTGCCGAGCTGGAAGGCGAAGACAAGGCGATGTTCCTGGAAGAGCTGGGTCTGCAGGAATCGGGGCTTAACCGCCTGATCAAAGCGGCATACAGACTGCTCGGCCTCTACACCTATTTCACAGCGGGCGTGCAGGAAGTCCGTGCGTGGACTATCCGCAAAGGCACCAAAGCCCCTGGAGCGGCCGGAGTTATTCATACGGACTTCGAACGCGGATTTATCCGGGCTGAAGTTGTAGCATATACGGATCTGGTAGCAGCAGGCTCGATGAACGGTGCCAAAGAACGCGGCCAGCTGCGTCTGGAAGGCAAGGAATACCTGGTGCAGGACGGCGACGTTATGCATTTCCGCTTCAACGTATAGACCATTTATAATTCAGGACAGAGGAACCCTTCAGAAGTAGAGTTGTTTACTTGCTGAATGGTTTCTTTTTGAATGAGGATAAGGATAAGGGTCAGCTCCTATTTGTGGAAAACCCGAAAAGGCGGCTTCAGAAGCCGGGGTACGATGAACAAGGGTTCGGCTGGGTCAGTGGCAGACGCGAGTGTCTGCGGTCTGGTCTACCGTCTGGTCTGTCACTACCGCCTGCCGCCTGCGGCGGAAAAGCAGTTGGATAATCTCCACTTGCTCATGAACAGAGGGACCCTTGCCAGGAAGTAGTTGGAAAAACGGCACTTAATATTCAGCAAACAGATCACTTTCGAGGAAACGCCTGAAATTTAATGACGTTTATCCAATTCATTCCCCTTAACGCTGCAAAACATCGAAATTAAGATACGTTTTTCCAACTATTCATGCAGAGTGGCTCCTCCTCCTATGACCGCCGTATAATCGCCATATGACAGCCAATCTATACAACTACTACTATTCATGGGAATGAGGCCGGGAGCGGCATCAGATATTTATTCAGTACCGGCTTATTTTGTAATTAGGACACGCGCCTGATGCATAACTTGGCTGCAGCTTTTACATCATAAGGTGGGCGCAGCTCAGGATTCAAAAGATTTCCTGATTCCGGCGCTTTGTACTGTAGCCAATTGGCTGGAGTGGTGGTATAATATAAAGTCGTATATCTATTTTTGTTGTATCGACAATGTTAAGTATGAATAACCGAAGAATTTGAATCAGGAGAGGTGAATTCCCTTGTTGGACCGATTGCAATCCCTGGCGGACCGCTATGAGAAACTCAGTGAACTGCTTTGTGACCCGGATGTTGCAAACGACAGTAAGAAACTGAGGGACTATTCCAAAGAACAATCCGACTTACAGCCCGCCTTTGAGGCGTATAGCGAATATAAAAATGTAATGGAAGAGCTCGAAGCCGCCAAGATGATGCAGGCTGAGAAGCTTGATGATGAAATGAAGGAAATGGTCAAGATGGAGATCGACGACCTGTCCTCGCGCCAGGTGGTTCTGGAGGAGAAGATCCGTCTGCTCCTGCTCCCCAAAGACCCTAATGATGATAAGAATGTAATCGTGGAAATCCGCGGCGCAGCCGGCGGGGATGAAGCAGCACTGTTTGCCTCTGACCTGTACCGGATGTATACCCGTTATGCCGATACCCAGGGCTGGCGCGTAGAGCTGATGGATGTTAACACGAACGATCTCGGCGGATTCAAGGAAGTTATCTTCCTGATCAACGGCCGCGGCGCTTACAGCAAAATGAAGTTCGAAAGCGGTGCGCATCGTGTGCAGCGTATTCCTACAACCGAATCCGGCGGACGTATTCATACTTCAACTTCTACCGTTGCGGTTATGCCGGAAGCGGAAGAATTCGAAATTGAAATTCATGATAAGGACATCCGTGTCGATACCTTCTGTTCCAGCGGTGCGGGCGGACAGTCCGTTAATACGACCAAGTCTGCGGTGCGTGTAACCCATGTACCTACCGGTATCGTAGCTACCTGTCAGGACGGCAAGTCCCAGAACTCCAATAAGGAGAAGGCGCTGCAAGTACTGCGTGCCCGTATCTCGGATCTGAAGCGTCAGGAAGAAGAAGCCAAGTACTCCGGGGAACGGAAGAGCAAAGTAGGAACCGGGGACCGCAGTGAGCGTATCCGTACCTACAACTTCCCGCAGAGCCGTGTAACGGATCACCGGATCGGCCTTACCCTGCACCGTCTGGAGCAGGTCATGAACGGGGATATCACCGAGATCATCTCGGCACTGTCTATTGCGGAACAAGCGGAATTGATGGAAAAAGGAGAATAATGCTTTGAAACACGACTCTTACGTCATGTCGGAATTGCAAAGCATCCGGGAAGCCTTTGCGGAGGCTTCTTCTTTTTTGGCCGGGCACGGATGCAATGAGCCGCAGCGCAGCAGCCAGCTGCTGCTGGAGCATGTGCTGGGCTTGTCCGGAGCGGCATATTATATGGCGCTGGCTGATCCATTCCCGCCAGCGGTCAAGGCGCAGTGGGAAACGCTGGTCACCCGCCGGGCGGCGGGTGAACCGGTGCAGTACATCATAGGCGAGCAGGAATTCTACGGCCGCGCCTTCGAGGTTACGCCCGATGTGCTGATTCCGCGCCCGGAAACGGAGCTGCTCGTCGAGGCGATTCTGCGCTACGGCGCGGAGCTGTGGCCGGACGGGACGGTGACGGTGCGGGGCGAAGCCGGGCAAGAAGCTGGCGGGTCCGCGGGGGAGAGAGCCGCGGGCGGTCAGGCGGCGGCGGGGCCTGCGCGTGGCGAAGCTGCTGCGCAAGAAGCTGACAGGCCGGCGGGGGAGAGAGCCGCGGGCAGTGAGGCGGCGCGCCCACGCGCCGTGCGTCCGCTGACCGCCGTCGACATCGGCGCCGGCAGCGGAGCGATCTCCGTCACGCTGGCGGCGGAAGCGCCGGCGTGGCGGGTCTGCGCCGGCGACATCTCGCCCGGCGCGCTGGCCGTGGCCGGGCGTAATGCGCAGCGGCTCGGCACGTCCGTTGACCTGCGGCTCGGCGATCTGCTCGAGCCGTTCGCGGGGATGGAGACGGATATTCTCGTCTCCAACCCGCCGTACATTCCCGGCGGCGACATCGCCGGGCTGCAGCGAGAGGTGCGCGACCATGAGCCGCGCACGGCACTGGACGGCGGCGGGGACGGGCTTGATCCCTACCGCCGCATGATGGAGCAGCTGCCGCTGCTCCCGGCTCCGCCGCGCCTGGTCGGCTTCGAGCTCGGCCAGGGACAGGCCGGGCAGGTGGCTGAGCTGCTGCGGGCGGCCGGTCACTGGAACGAGATCATCACAATCGAGGATCTCGCCGGAATTGCCCGGCATGTGCTGGGGATCGCCCGCTAGCCTCCCCATCCTGGATGCGGCTTCCATTCGGCAGGAGCCTCCAAACGGTGAAATTGTATTTATGCTGCCCCTTCCTTTACAATAGAAATGACGGGACCTCTGTATACGGCTGCGGCCAGGTGACAAGAGGAACCAGTACTGAGTAAGGAGACAGAATATGCTTCAGAAGATTAAGAAGATAGATGGCGTCATCCTGGTCATTCTTGTGCTGCTGATGGTAGTCAGCATTTTCTCCATATACAGCGTTACCCACGGGCGCGACAAGCTGGACGGATCGCATATCAAAATGATCAAATATTATATCCTGGGCTTTATCGCCTTCATAGGGCTGACCTTCGTGGATTATCGTCTGCTTGTTAAATATGCGTTATATGTATACGTTACAGGCATTGGGATTCTGGTGCTGGTCAGCTTTATCGGTACAGAACAGAATGGCGCACAGGGCTGGATTAAATTCGGAGGCTTCAGTCTCCAGCCTGCCGAGCTGTTTAAGCTGATTCTGATCCTGTTCCTGGCTGCGGTGCTGGTCCGCAAGAATAAGAATAAGATGCTGTTCTGGCGCGATGTCGTGCCGCTCGGTCTAATGAGCCTGCTGCCGTTTTTGATCGTGCTTAGCCAAAATGACCTCGGGAATGCGCTCTCCTATATCGTAATTCTGGTAGGCCTCCTCTGGATCGGCAATATCAAGTTCACCCACGCGCTGATCGGGCTGTTAATTATTGGCGGAAGCGCCGCTGCCGGGATCATGAGCTATATTCATTACCACGATGAAATTAAGGATTTCCTGACAGATATCGGCCGTTCCCACTGGGTAGAGCGCTTTGATCCGTGGCTGGTGCCGGAAGAAGCGACGGCCAAGGCAAGCTATCATACCAAAAACGCCAAGATGGCCATAGCCTCCGGCGGTATGAGCGGCGAAGGCTATATGGAGGGCAGCTCGGTGCAGACCGATCGCGTGCCTTATACGTACTCTGATTCGATTTTTGTACAGATTGCCGAGGAATTTGGCTTTGTCGGATCGGCGTTGGTGCTGCTGCTCTACTTTATCCTGATTCACCGGATGATTCTGATTGCATTGGAGTGCAAGGACAAGGGAGGGCCGTTCCTGATTGTCGGCATTGTCGCGATGATGCTCTATCAGATTTTTGAGAATATCGGTGCCTTCATCGGCCTGATGCCGCTAACCGGGATCACGCTGCCGTTCATCAGCTTCGGGGGGACCTCCCTGCTGATCAACATGGCCAGTATCGGTCTGGTAATGAGCGTACGCCTGCATGGTCAAGAGGTAGAGGAAGATTTGCCGAGTCCTACAATCTATTCTTCTCCGGCTAAGCAAGGCTAACTGTATACTGTAATATCTCTGATTCAATCAGAGGTAATCCGCATGCCGGAGCTCTTCGAAAAGGAAGGGTTCCGGCATTTTGTGTGTCTGTACGCTAGTACGTCAGCATCGGAACTTAAGAAATGAGTTGACTTAACCATGCAGCGATGGACATGTTCAGGTCCAAGGGGAAATTCAGTGATAGTTGTATAATGTACAGCTGTACAAAGTGCAATTAAGCTACCACATATCCCGTAATTGCGGAGATTGGATTACTGCAAGCCTCTCAGCAAGCGATTCACCAGTTTAACTTTCACCTTATTAGTTTAAAGCTGACGCTATTCCCGGCTGGCAAGGATCGCATAAATTGTATTTACGCCCCCACTTGTCTTACAATGGAAATTAGTGGATTCGGTTCCCTGGGGATGCTGCAGCAGGCCGGTCCATAATCCGCGTAGGTTAAGGAGTATTCCGATGTTACAGAGAATCAGACGGATTGATGGCTCCATCGTATTGATTTTACTCTTGCTGATGTGTGTCAGTATTTTCTCGATATACAGCGTGACTCACGGGAGAGTTGAGCTGGATGGCACACACATACGGATGATTCAGTATTATGTGCTGGGTTTTATTGCTTTTTTTCTGCTTACCCTGTTTGATTACCGCCTTCTGGTCCGGTATGGACTCTATATTTACATCCTTGGGATCGGTATTCTGCTGCTGGTCAGCTTTATCGGCAAAGTGAAAAATGGCGCCCAGGGCTGGATCGGCATCGGTGAATTAAGCATTCAGCCGGCGGAGCTGTTTAAGCTGATCCTGATTCTTTTTCTGACCACTGTACTTGTCCGCAAAAAAAGAAATCCGCTGCGCTTCTGGCGTGACGTTGTGCCGCTTAGCCTAATCGCCCTGGTGCCGTTTGCGCTTGTCATCATCCAGAATGATCTGGGCAATGCGCTCAGCTATATCGTGATTCTGCTGGGGCTTTTGTGGATCGGAAATATTAAATTCTCACATGCTCTGATCGGGATGATTATTCTGGCGGGATCGGTGCTGGGCTTCATTCTGTGCTATATCCACTATCATGAGCAGACGGTAAGCTTCATAGAGCAGACGCTGGGCCGGGATCACTTCGTCAGGCGCTTTGACCCCTGGCTGGTACCGGATCTGGCAAGCAGCGATGCGAGCTATCAGACCAAGAATGCCAAGACGGCGATTGCGTCGGGCGGCCTCAGCGGTGAAGGTTATCTCCAGGGGGGCACTGTGCAAAGCGACCGGGTGCCTTATCTGTATTCTGAATCGATTTTTGTGCAGATCGGCGAAGAATTCGGCTTCCTGGGAGCAGCGGTGCTGCTGATGCTCTTTTTTATCCTGATCCACAGATTAATTCTGATTGCTCTGGAATGCAGAGACCGCGGCGGCCCTCTCCTGATTGTCGGGATCGTAGCTATGCTGCTGTATCAGATTCTGGAGAATATCGGGGCAATGACCGGGCTGATGCCGCTGACGGGGATTACGCTTCCGTTTATCAGCTATGGGGGGACCTCGATTCTGATTAACATGGCCTGTATGGGGATTGCCATGAGTGTGCGGCTCTACGGGCAGGATGTGGAGGATGATTTGCCGCTTCCGCTGCCCAAGCTGAAGGATGAGACTACTTTATTCTTAAAATCATAGATTACTAGGTTTGCAGTCTCTCATTCCCGGACATACTGGGAACATAAGAGTTTCAGAGGGAGAGGGGCTGCGCAAGATGAATAACGATCAGCTGGATAAAAGGGATTCCCTGCGGATTACATTCAAGTATACTGCCATTTTAATTTGTTTTTTTATGATATTGATGATGGCCTGGGAAGGGCAAAAAAGCGATGCTGCCGTAGCGGAGGTATCTATTCCGCAGGAGTCGATCCGTCTGCGTATTCTGGCGAATTCGGATGGTACGGGAGATCAGTTGGTTAAGCGCCAGATCCGCGACCAGGTGGTCGAGCAGATTAACCAGTGGGTGGCCGGACTGGAGGATCCCCAGAGTCTGGAGCAGGCGCGGGCGCTGATTCAGAGTCATCTCCCGGAGCTGAATGACCTGGTGGGCGGAGAGCTTGCGCAGCGGGGGATTGATTATAGCTATACAGTCGAACTGGGCACCGTACCTTTTCCGACGAAAATGTATGGCGGCCGGGTCTATCCTGCCGGGGAATATGAAGCGCTGCGGGTCACGCTTGGCGCAGGCAAAGGTCAGAACTGGTGGTGTGTGCTGTTTCCGCCGCTCTGCTTCATTGATGCCGGCTCCGGTGATGCGGCAGCTGCGGAACCCGCTGCAGACAAGAAGGCTTCGGCGGTCTCCGCTAAAGCTTCCGGAGACGGAGCCAAGGTGAAAACGGCGGATGGCGGGGTTGATCAGACTGCTTCCGGTATTACGGCTTCTGCCAGCGGGGACGGCGTTGCGGACGCTGATGCAGAAGCGCCGAAGGTAAAGTTCTTCGTATGGGAGCTGCTGCAGAATTTGTGGAGCTGGATCTGCGGATTGTTCGGCTAAGCTTCCGGGGATTTGCGGAATGGCGGTTTACGGAATCTACAGTTTTCCTGCCGGATATGGTACGATAAATGCAGAACTTGAGCGGAAGTGGCTGCGGCTCCACCTGGTGGAGCCGTTTTTGGCTTTTTCCGGACGATGCAGTATTGAAGTGTGAAGTGATTAAACAGGAAAGCTTGTGATGAAATGACAGAGCCTAAGGATTCTTCGTTTGCGGTTCAGCGCCGGAGCGGCAATATAGATGCAACCCTTTATTGGAGTTTGACGTCCGGGAGTACCGGACCCGGACCTGCTGCGGGGCAGGACATGCCTTCTGTTCCATCAGCAGAGAGTGACAGGGAGGCAATCGCTGCTGCGGCAGCTATGCTGCGGAGCGGGGGCACCGTTGCTTTTCCGACCGAAACGGTCTACGGATTGGGGGCGGATGCCCGGAATACCTCCGCTGTAGAAGCGGTATTCGCGGCCAAAGGCCGCCCCTCCGACAACCCGCTGATCGTGCATATAGCCCGGCGGGAAGAGCTGGAGGGCCTGGTCATAGAAGTGCATCCGGTCGCCTCGGCGCTGATGGATGCCTTCTGGCCTGGCCCCTTGACGCTGGTGCTGCCGGTCCGCCCCGGCGTCCTCTCGCCGCTGGTTACGGCCGGGCTGGATACGGTCGGCGTGCGCATGCCGGGTCATCCGGTGGCGCTGGCCCTGCTGCGCGCCGCGGAATGCCCGGTTGCCGCGCCCAGCGCCAACCGCTCCGGGCGGCCGAGTCCTACGCTGGCCGCCCATGTGATGGAAGACCTCGCCGGATATATCGGCGGGGTTCTGGACGGCGGCGCGGCCGGGGTCGGCCTGGAGTCGACCGTGGTGCAGGTGCAGCCGGACGGGACGGTGGCGGTGCTCCGTCCCGGGGGCATCACCGCCGAGCAGCTCGCGGCGGTGGCCGGTGCCGGGGCTGTGGCCCCAGCCCCGGCCCTGGCCCTGGCGGACGCTGCCGCCGGACATCCCGGCGGCCAGTCCCCGGCTCTGCCGCCGCAGGTGATCGGCGGCGGGACGGGCGGCGCTGCTGCGCAAGCCGCCGAGGACAGCAGCCCGGCGCCGCGCGCGCCGGGCATGAAGTACACGCACTATGCCCCGCGCGGCGCGCTTGGCATCGTACGCGGCTCCTCCCCGCAGCGCGTGGCGGAGACCGCCGCAGGCTTGCTGCAGGCGGCGCAGCGGGAGGGCGAGATCACGGGCCTGCTCCTCTTCGAGGAGCATAGGGCCCTGTATCCCGCCCTCCCGGCCGCCTGCGTCGTTTCTCTCGGTTCGCTCGGCTCGCCGGAGGAAGCGGCCCGCTCCCTGTATGCCGCCTTGCGGCGCTTCGATGAAGCGGGAGCGACCTACATTCTGGCCGAGGCCTGCCCGGTCACGGGCCTCGGCGCTGCCATTATGAACCGGCTGATGAAAGCCGCCGGTGAATCGGTGATCGACGCCGGTTAATCTCTATGATATCTGGTAGAGCGTCAATGGACTGTTCCCTCGTGTGCACCCTGTGCTTTACGTTGTGCTTTGGTTTAGGTTCGTCATTCCCCTTGATCCTTACGGACCATACTGCGCTTATGGTATCTCCAGGAGGTTTTTTTAAGTGGATGTCCTCATAATAAGTGCGCTGGTGTCCGTTAGCCCGCATAAAATTTGGTTTTACAAGAAATAAGCGCTGCTGTGTCCGTTACAAACTTAGAGTGTGTTGTATAATATCCTTCATTACGCGTGCCAATAGAATCTGGTGTGACCTGATATCTTTAATCTAAAATTATCAGCCTCGTTACCGCCCCTGAACCCTGCTATCCGCCGCCTCATAGTCATGAATACCATCTTGTCCGCATATCGTTGTTGTACAAGAACTTACGGACTTTGGGGGTATATTTCATGGGCATAGGCGGAATTTATGAGGGCTGGGGCCAACTCGTAACGGTTGCCGTTATGGCAGTTGCGCTTGGAATGGATGCGTTCTCGCTCGGTGTAGGGATCGGGATGAAGGGGATCCGTCTGCTGCATGTGCTGCAGCTCAGCCTGCTCATTGCTTTTTTCCATGTGCTGATGCCTCTGCTCGGCTTGTTCACAGGCAGCTATGTCGGCCATCTGCTGGGTCAGGTGACCGCCTATGCCGCCGGGGGGCTGCTTGTACTGCTGGGCGGACATATGATTCTGAATTCATTCCGCAAGGGTGACGGCGGGAGCCGGGCGGTAGATCACCGGACGGTATGGGGTATGCTGCTAATCTCGCTCAGTGTAAGTGTAGATTCCTTTTCGGTTGGGGTTTCACTGGGAATGTTTGTGAATAGCATAGTTATTACAGTGCTGGCCTTCGGTGTCTGCGGCGGCATGATGTCTATTACCGGACTACTGCTGGGCAGGAGAGTAAGCCGCGGGCTCGGTGATTACGGTGAAGCACTGGGCGGCGCCATACTTCTGGCGTTTGGCTTGCTGTTCATCTTCTGATACAATAACGGCAATACAAATAAATAGAACATTCCATGGTTCAGTTCATCGGAAGTTGTGGATTAATCCGAAATTATATTCTTACCGGAGGTGGAAAGTATGCTGCATATTTTATTCGTCTGCACAGGAAATACCTGCCGCAGCCCCATGGCTGAAGGTCTTCTGCGGAAGCTTGCGGGGGAGCGGGGGATCGATGTGGAGGTGCGGTCTGCCGGAGTTTCCGCCATTTCAGGTACTTCCATATCCAGACATGCTGCCGGAATCCTGCAGGATGAAGGCATTAACGATCGTATAGTATCCTCGCAACTGACTGGAGAGGCTGTCGCCTGGGCTGATCTGGTGCTTACCCTGACCGGAGGGCATAAGCGGCATTTGCTGCAATATTTCCCTGACGCCGTTAACAAGACGTATACGCTTAAGGAATATGTGCATACGCAAGAGTCTGTGAACGCCGATATCCGTGAATTGGATAGCCTATATGCAGATGCCGAACTCAGTATTTCGCTGGGCGGAGAGCCGAGCGCCGCTGATTTGCAGCGGATTATTGAGATCCGGCAACGGATTCCAAGCTTCGATATCAGTGATCCGTTCGGCGGCTCCCGTGAAGATTATGAGCTGACGGCTGCTGAGATCCGGACTGCGTTGTACAGTTTACTGGATAAGCTGGAATCCTTACGGCGGTTGTGAAGGTGGTTGATTTTTCGCCGCCTATCCCTTAAGATGAAATAAATATTATCCGGTTCCGGTGTAACTGGCGACAAGTGTGGATCAAACCACGATGGAGCACCTGGAATAAACGGCCGGTCGCCTGGGCAAAAGAGCACATCCGCAGCTAAATCTGCGGACTGCTCTTTTTTGTTTAAATGTCGTATCTGTAGTGGAATTTGAGGCGTTATCAATGCTTGAAGGGGGCGGTAAGATGGACGAAGTCCGGAAGCAGGGTCTATGGGAAGAGCGCGCGTCCGGTGCGCCTTCAGCAGCCGGGCAACAAGCGGGCAGCGCAGAGCTGACCTTGGACGCCGCAGCTGCGGCGGTAGTCCGCGAACTGGCGGAAGCAGGGAAGCTTGGTCCCGGTAAAATCCTGGTGGTTGGAGCAAGCACCAGTGAAGTGGCGGGTGTGCGGATCGGCACCGGGGGTGCGCTTGAGGTTGCACAGCTGCTGCTGCAGGGAATTACGCAGGCTGCTGCTGAATTTGGTTTTCATCCCGTGTACCAATGCTGCGAGCATCTGAACCGTTCGCTGGTGATGGAACGTTCTTTGCTGGAATCGCAGGGGCTTAAGGAGGTTTCGGCTGTGCCGGTTCCGGGGGCCGGAGGGTCCATGGCTGCCGCCGCTTACCGCTCTATGACAGATCCGGTGCTGGCCGAGACGATTGAGGCCCACGCCGGCATTGATATCGGGGAGACACTAATTGGCATGCACCTCCGCCGCGTAGCCGTACCTTTCCGGCCAAGCCTGCGCTATATCGGGGCAGCCCGGGTGAACGCAGCATGGAGCAGACCGCCGCTGATCGGCGGCGAACGGGCAGTGTACCGTACGCCGGAGACAAGCGGCTCCGCGAATTGTGACTGAGAGCAGCGTATATCACTGGTTTTGTCTTAACACCACATAAATTAGAATAACAGGGAGGAAATAAGAAACATGGAACAACTACGTAAGAGTGACCCGGCAGTACTGGAAGCGATGGGCCTAGAACTAAGCCGTCAGCGTGCAAACATTGAACTCATAGCTTCAGAGAATATTGTAAGTGAAGCCGTAATGGAAGCGATGGGCTCCGTGCTTACGAACAAATACGCCGAAGGTTATCCCGGCAAACGTTATTATGGCGGCTGTGAAGATGTGGATATCGTGGAGAACCTGGCCCGTGACCGTGCCAAGCAGCTGTTTGGTGCCGAGCATGTCAATGTGCAGCCGCATTCCGGTGCACAGGCCAATATGGCCGTTTACCTTGCCGCGCTTAATCCTGGCGATACCGTACTGGGCATGAATCTGGCGCATGGCGGCCATTTGACCCACGGTAGCCCGGTTAATGCTTCCGGTATCCTGTATAACTTTGTAGCTTATGGCGTACAGGAGGATACTTTCCTGATTGATTATGATGAAGTGCGTAAAGCAGCCTTCAAACACCGTCCCAAAATGATTGTTGCCGGAGCAAGCGCGTATCCGCGGACCATCGATTTTGCTGCACTCGGTTCTATTGCGAATGACGTAGGTGCTCTATTCATGGTCGATATGGCCCATATTGCTGGATTGGTTGCAGCCGGTGTTCACCCGAGCCCGGTTCCTCATGCCCACTTCGTCACTACAACTACGCACAAAACCTTGCGTGGCCCGCGCGGAGGGATGATTCTGTGCAGACAGCCATGGGCTGCTGCTATTGATAAAGCGGTCTTCCCGGGTTCCCAAGGCGGACCGCTCATGCATGTGATTGCGTCCAAAGCCGTTTCCTTCGGTGAAGCGCTGCAGCCATCGTTCAAGACCTATGCCGAGAATGTAGTGAAGAATGCCAAGGTTCTGGCGGATACGCTGATCGGCGAAGGCGTTAATATTGTTTCCGGCGGTACGGATAACCACCTGATGCTGCTGGATACCCGTAATCTGAGCATTACCGGCAAGGATGCGGAGAAGGTGCTTGATTCGATCGGAATTACAGTCAACAAGAATGCGATTCCGTTCGATCCTACCAGTCCGTTTGTAACAAGCGGTATCCGGATCGGTACACCTGCTGTTACTTCACGCGGCATGGACGAGCCGGCTATGGTAGCGATCGGCCGGATTATCGCCAATGTGCTGAAGAATCCGAAAGATGACGCTAATTTGACCCAGGCTGCACGTGAGGTGGCCGAGCTTACTGAAAAGTATCCGATCTATCCTGGTCTGCAGTACTAATATTAAGCTGCTTATTCTGCCTTTGCGGGTCCGGTACCACCGGATGCCGCAAAGGTTTTTTTGATAGGTGCGATTTCAAATGTTGTATGGCCGGTTTCTGTTGCATAATGTTCACAAATTATAGTAAGAAAATGGTATGAATTATCATGTAATAATCATGAAAGTTCATGGAATTTTCAATAAAAGTAGTGAAAGAAATGTGAATAGTATTAAAAGTGCCTAATGGCACAAACTAAGTTTTGTTTTATATCCAGAGGTTTGGGGGGATTTCCTAAACTTTCCCTGCAGCTGTGAAATTTGGGAAGACTGCCTTTGCAGGCGCTTTTCCCCTTCTGTAGGTGAAAAGCGGCCTTGGTGATGATATAATAGACAAGATTTAGCCATGCGGGAAGCAAAGCGCTTACTCTGGCTATAAATAAGACTTACAATTACCGGAGGGACGAAATGGGAAAATTGGTGATTTGCGATCATCCATTGATTCAGCACAAATTAACATTTATTCGCGATGTGCGGACCAACACGAAAGAATTCAGAGAGCATGTCGATGAAGTAGCAACACTTATGGCTTATGAGATTACCCGTGATATTCCGCTTGAGACCATTACGGTGCAGACACCGGTGGCTGAAACGCAGAGCAAAGTGATCTCGGGAAGAATGCTGGGACTGATTCCGATTCTGCGCGCCGGTCTTGGCATGCTGGAGGGTGTCTTGAAGCTGCTTCCGGCGGCTAAAGTAGGACATGTCGGGCTTTTCCGTGATCCGGAAACGCTTCAGCCGGTTGAATATTACATTAAGCTTCCTACAGATGTGCAGGAACGTGAGCTGATCGTAATTGATCCGATGCTGGCTACAGGCGGCTCCGCCATTGCGGCCATTACCTCGCTTAAGAACCGTGGATGCACCCAGATCAAGATGATGAACCTGATTGCTGCCCCTGAAGGCGTCGCTGCGGTACAGGCTGCACATCCGGATGTGGACATCTATGTAGCCGCACTTGATGATCATCTGAATGAGCATGGTTATATTGTCCCAGGCCTCGGAGATGCCGGTGACAGACTGTATGGAACCAAGTAATAATACCCTTGAGGTATTAATAGAACAAACACAATTTCTGTAGTCTTCAGAAGAGAGGGTAGGGGTTATGTCCAAAATTAAAGTAATGACGATTTTCGGAGTGCGCCCCGAGGCGATCAAGATGGCGCCTCTGGTTCTGGAACTGAACAGGCACCCTGAGCAGATTGAATCCATTGTCTGTGTAACTGCCCAGCACCGTGAACTGCTTGATCAGGTACTGGAGGTATTCAAAATTACACCGGATTATGATCTGGACGTAATGAAGGACCGGCAGACCCTTAATGAGATTACTATCCGGGTGCTTGAAGGACTAGAGCCGGTGCTTCGCGAGGTCAAACCTGACCTGGTGCTTGTACACGGGGATACACTGACCACTTTCCTGGCCAGCTACGCTTCTTTCCTGCAGCAAATTCAGGTTGGGCATGTGGAAGCAGGTCTTCGGACATGGAACAAGCTTTCGCCTTATCCGGAGGAAATGAACCGTCAGCTGACCGGCGTGCTTGCCGATCTGCACTTTGCCCCGACCGATTGGTCAGCCGGCAACCTGAGACACGAGAACAAAAAAGAATCAAGTATTTATATCACAGGCAACACTGTAACTGATGTGTTTCAATATACCGTACAGCCGGACTACCGGCATCCTGTACTGGATTTTGCTTCAGGAAAAAGACTTATTTTGATGACGGCGCACCGCAGAGAATCCCAAGGCGAACCGCACCGTCATATTTTCCGTGCTGTCAAAAGAATCGCTGATGAATTTGAAGATGTAGCCATTGTGTATCCTGTGCACCCGAGTCCTGCAGTGAAGGAACCGGCGCATGAGATCCTCGGCGGACACCCTAGAATTAAGCTGATTGATCCGCTGGATGTCGTTGACCTGCATAATTTTTATCCGCATACCCACCTGATATTGACCGATTCCGGCGGCCTGCAGGAGGAAGCTCCCTCCTTTGGAGTTCCTGTGCTTGTGCTGCGTGATACAACCGAGCGCCCGGAAGGGATCGAGGCCGGAACATTGGAGCTTGTGGGGACGGACGAGGAGAAGGTGTATCAACGGACACATGCTCTATTGACCGATCAGAAACTGTATCAGTCCATGAGCCGGGCCGCCAACCCGTATGGAGACGGCAAAGCCTCCGAGAGAATTGTCAATGCGATTTTGCACCATTTCGGAGCTGTTAAAGAACGTCCGGAAGAGTTTCACAGAATGTTCACAAATAATAAATGATGGCACGACAACTAATATACTAAAGTAAATAAAAGCAGCATACAGTTAAACTGTACGGTTTATATGGTTTTGGTGTGTTTTGCTGTGATTATTTTCATATTTTCATGCGATTTTGGGCAATTTTCTGTGAATTGACAAAGAGTCTGGATATTCAGTAAAATTAGTTGGGATTGTAGCCTATGAAGGAACAAAAGAACGAGGCGGGACTTGGACGTATTGCTTTGGTTCTCGGGGGTGCAGGCAGCTTGCTTGCCGCTTACATTGTTATAGGTTTTTTTGTGGCAAGGTGGCTGCAGAGACTGATGGACGGACCTAAGCTTTGGCTGGCTATCGGAACAATTTCCGGGATGGTTCTCGGGGTTGTGAATGTTGCTTTGCTAATCAAAAAATTTCTGGGGGAGCAAAATGGATAATATGACTCCCGTAATCAATACCGTTACCAGGGTGACAGTAATCATTATGGCAGGTTTGTTAATGGGATGGGCTCTTCATCATGAGACCCGTGCAGTTACTCTGGGAATGTCGCTGGGCTTGCTGGCAGGACTCGTTAACTTTCGTTATCTTGCCCTCAAAGTAAGAAGGGTGACACAGGCGGTTGCGGATAAACAGAAAAGTTCTTTCAGCCTTGGTTTCGCTACAAGAATCAGTTTCGCTATTCTGGTCACTATGTTTTCGGTCAAGATCGAGCATTTCTCGCTGGAGGCAACGATTGCCGGCCTGTTCATCCCCCAGCTTCTATCTATTCCCGTGGGGATATATTTAGGAATCAAGAATAAGCTGTAGCCATTATTAAAGAGAAAGGGGGATGATACTATGCACGAAATGCCTTTAATCTATGTTGGCGGAATACCGATTGACCTGTCCGCTGTGCTGATGCTGGTGATCAGTTCAGTAATCGTGTTCGCTCTGGTTATGCTGTCCGTCCGCAACCTGTCTGTTGATAATCCGTCACGACTCCAGAATTTCATGGAGTGGGTCGTTGAATTTGTACAGGGACTGATCAGCAGCGCCATGGATTTGAAGAAAGGGAAGCCTTACATATCACTGGGATTGACGCTGATACTGTTTATCTTCGTCTCCAATCTCCTTGGTCTGCCGTTTTCCTTCATTACAGAAGCCCATGAGCCGGTTCACATTTTTGGACATGTTATCGAAGCGACCAAAAATCTGGCACATGGCGAGCATGTAGAGATTCTGTGGTATAAATCGCCGACTGCAGATATCAATGTAACCGCCGGGCTGGCAATTGTCGTGTTTGTACTAATGAACTATTTGGGTATCAAGCTGAATGGCAAACATTATTTCAAACACTATATTGAGCCGTTCCCGATCTTCTTGCCGCTTAACATCATTGAGAACCTGGCGAAGCCGGTGGCGCTTGCCATTCGTCTATTTGCTAATATTTTTGCCGGCGAGGTTCTGATCACCGTAATTCTGAAGCTGGGCATATTCAGTATCCCGTTCCTGGCAGTCTGGCAGGGCTTCAGTATCTTTGTTGGTGCGCTTCAGGCGTTTATCTTTACGATTCTGACGATGGTGTACATCGCACAGATGACGATCCACGAGGAAGAAGCACATTAATGAACTGCCGTGAGGATAGCGGCAGCCGCCGGAATACTCTTCGCGGGAGATTTTTATATCATTAAGTCATTACAAAAAGAACCGAAATTAAAGGAGGATATTTACAAATGGAATTTTTGGCAGCAGCAATCGCGGTTGGTTTAGGCGCACTCGGTGCAGGTCTTGGTAACGGTATGATCGTCAGCAAAACAGTTGAGTCCATCGCTCGTCAACCGGAAGCACGTAACGCACTGCAGACAACAATGTTTATCGGTGTAGGTATCGTGGAAGTTATTCCTTTGGCCGCTACAGTTATCGCATTCCTGATCATGTTTACTTAATAAACCGTTTTTACGGTTTGGCGGGGAGGGCAAGTGCCATCCGCGCCTTACTTTTGTATATGTCCGCATGCCGCGGTAACGGAAAGGAGTGACCTCAGTGACTATCGTTTGGACAAATATATTGTTTTCCATTATCGCCTTTGGGATCCTGTATTTCCTGCTCAGCAAGTTTGCATTCAGCAAGCTGTTCGGAATTATGGAGAAGCGCCGCGAAATGGTGCTGCAGCAAATGGATGAAGCAGCCAAGACCAGAGAACAGGCGGTCGCTTACGTAGAAGAACAGAAACAGGCTCTGCAGCAGGCACGCCAAGATGCGCAGGCTATCATTCAGCAGTCCCAGGTTACAAGCAACAATCAGGTTGACAAGCTTCTGGATCAGGCTAAAGCTGAAGCTACCCGCCTTAAGGACGAAGCGGTCCGTGATATTGAGAGCGAGAAGAACAAGGCTGTGGAAGCTTTGCGCAGCGAGCTGGGTACAGCTTCGGTCCGCATTGCATCCAAGCTGCTTGAAAAAGAAGTTAAGGCTGACGGCGAACAGGAACAACTCGTTGATCAATACCTCAAAGAGGTAGGAGGCCGACCATGAGCCGCGATACGGTAGTTGCCAAACGCTATGCCAAAGCCTTGTACAGTGCAGCAGTGGATGAAGGCATTACACTTGAAGTGGAAGCCCAGCTTAGGTTAGTAGTCGAAGTGCTTCATTATGATGCAGAGGTGAAACAGTTTATTCTGGCACCGCGCATCTCGCAATCCGACAAGCTGAATGTGCTGCGCGGGGCGCTTAAAGGTAAAGTCTCGGAAGCGGTAATGAACATGGTAGAACTGCTGGTAGAGCGGGGCAGAACCGATATTTTCGCAGAACTGCTGGCCACGTACGTCAAGATAGAAGGGGACGCCCTTGGCATTGGCGATGCTACTGTATACTCCGCCTATTCTCTGAATCAAGAGGAACAGGATAGTGTAGCGGCAGAGTTCAGCCAGCTTACAAACCGCAAGATTCGTGTTACCAATGTGGTGGATAAGAGCCTGCTAGGCGGACTGAAGGTCATCATCGGCGATACGCTGTATGACGGCAGTCTATCCGGCAAGCTGGAGCGTCTTGAGAAATCCTTTAATGATAAGCAAAGAAGATAGGGGTGAGGATATTGGGCATCAGACCTGAAGAGATCAGCACTTTGATCAAAAATCAAATTGAGCAATATAAAGCCGATATCGAAGTGGCCGAAATTGGCACCGTCATTCAAGTCGGAGACGGTATCGCCCGTGTCTACGGTCTGGAAAACGCAATGGCAGGGGAACTGCTGGAGTTCTCCAACGGTGTAGTAGGCATGGCGCTTAACCTGGAAGAAAGCAACGTCGGTGTTGTTATCCTGGGTGAATACACAGCCATTCGTGAAGGCGATCAAGTCAAACGTACAGGACAAATTATGCAGGTTCCGGTTGGTGAAGCCATGCTGGGCCGTGTAGTTAATGCACTGGGTCAGCCGCTTGACGGCAAGGGTCCAATTGCAACGACTGAATTCCGTCCTGTAGAACATAATGCACCGGGCGTTATCGACCGTAAATCGGTTCATGAACCGATGCAGACAGGTCTGAAAGCGATCGATGCCATGGTACCAATCGGCCGCGGACAACGCGAACTGATCATTGGTGACCGTCAAACCGGTAAGACTGCAATCGCTATTGATGCGATCATCAACCAAAAAGGCAACGGCATGAAGTGTATCTATGTTGCGATTGGTCAAAAACAATCTACAGTAGCACAGGTAGTAGAAACCCTCCGCCGTCACGGCGCGCTGGAATATACTATCGTTGTAACCGCGTCGGCTTCCGAGCCTTCTCCGCTGCTCTATATTGCTCCATACGCAGGCTGCGCAATGGGCGAATACTTCATGTACAAAGGCGAGCATGTGCTTGTTATTTATGATGACCTTTCGAAGCAGGCTTCGGCTTACCGCGAATTGTCCCTCTTGCTCCGCCGTCCACCGGGCCGTGAAGCTTTCCCGGGTGACGTATTCTACTTGCACTCCCGTCTGCTGGAACGTGCGGCTAAGCTCAGCGATGCGCTTGGTGGAGGTTCATTAACCGCCCTTCCTTTCATCGAAACACAGGCTTCTGACGTATCGGCTTACATTCCTACGAACGTAATCTCGATTACCGATGGTCAAATCTTCCTGGAATCCGATCTGTTCAACTCGGGTCAGCGTCCGGCGATCAACGTTGGTATCTCCGTATCCCGTGTAGGGGGTTCCGCGCAGATCAAAGCCATGAAGAAGGTTGCCGGTTCCCTGCGTCTGGATTTGGCTCAATACCGTGAGCTTCAGGCCTTCTCCCAGTTCGGTTCCGATCTGGATAAATCTACGCAAGCCCGTTTGAACCGCGGTGCACGTATGATGGAGATTCTGAAACAAGGCGTAAACCAGCCGCTTAATGTTGAGCACCAAGTGCTCAGTCTGTACACCGCTGTCAAAGGACACCTGGATGATATTCCTGTCAAAGACGTGAAGCGTTTCGAGAAGGAATTCCTGGCGTTTATCGACAGCAGTGCAACTGAAATCCTGCAATCCATTACGGATACCAAGGATCTGACAGCAGACAACGAGGCAGCGCTCAAAGAAACGATCGAGAAATTCAAAAGAGGCTTTGCTACAAGCTAATATATAGAGTTTGCTCAGTTATGCTTACGAAGTGAGCTTTGACTACGTCAAAGCTCAGCTTATGCTTACGATGTTAGCTTTGGCTACGCCAAAGCACAGAGGTGGTGAAATCATGGCAAGAAGCATGCGCGATATTAAACGTCAAATTAAAAGCGTTCAGAACACCAGACAGATCACCAAAGCGATGGAGATGGTCGCTGCCTCCAAGCTGCGCAAAGCGCAGGAGAAAGCGGAAGCTGCGCGCCCTTACTCAGAGAAGCTTAAAGAGGTGGTCTCGAGTATTGCTGCCGGTACGCAGGATATTCAGCACCCGATGCTGGTCAGCCGTCCTGTCAAAAAAACAGGGTATTTGATCATCACCTCGGATAGAGGTCTTGCGGGTGGCTACAATGCCAACATTCTGCGTAAAGTAACGATGCTGATCGCAGAGCGGCATAAGTCCAAGGATGAGTATGCGCTGTTTGTTATCGGCCGCAAGGGCCGTGACTTTTTGCGCCGCCGTGAGTACCCCATTGTAGAGGAAATTACCGAGCTGTCCGATACCCCGAAGTTTGCCGACATCAAGTCGATTGCTTATTCGGCGGTAAACCAGTTTGAGACAGGCGTCTACGATGAGCTGTACATTTGCTACAATCAGTTTATCAATGCGATCAGCCAGGTTCCGACTGTAGACAGACTTCTGCCTATGGATGGTGTAGGAAAGGGCGAGCATCACGGAGCAACAGCTGCCTATGAATATGAACCTTCTCCTGAAGGCGTGCTGGAAGTTCTGCTTCCTAAATACGCCGAAACTTTAATCTACGGTGCTCTTCTGAACGGCAAGGCCAGTGAGCTGGGAGCCAAGATGACAGCGATGGGCAGTGCAACAAAGAATGCGTCAAAAATGATCGGAGAACTAAGACTTACGTACAACCGTGCCCGTCAGGCGGCAATTACGCAGGAAATTACCGAGATCGTGGCTGGTGCGAACGCGCAGTCTTAATATGAGTGGGCTTAAGGTCCATATGTAACAGCTTTCGAGGAGGGAAATGAAGATGAACAAAGGACGCGTTGTGAGCATTATGGGTCCGGTTGTCGATATTGAATTTGAACGCGGCCAGCTGCCCGAGATATTCAACGCTATCAAAATTGTTGCGACGCTGAGCGATGGCCGTAACATGGATCTGACTCTTGAAGTTTCCAATCATCTTGGAGATAACCTGGTGCGTTGTATCGCCATGTCTTCCACAGATGGACTGGTACGCGGTATTGATGCCATTGACCAGGGAGGACCGATCTCGGTTCCTGTTGGTGAAGCAACACTCGGCCGCGTATTTAATGTACTTGGTAATCCAATCGATAACGGCGCTGAAGTGGTGGCTGCAAGAAACCCGATTCACCGTCTGGCCCCTACATTCGATGAATTGTCCACTCAGGCGGAAGTTCTGGAAACCGGCATTAAGGTTATCGACTTGCTGGCTCCTTACGCCAAGGGCGGTAAGATCGGCCTGTTCGGCGGTGCCGGCGTAGGTAAAACTGTAACCATCCAGGAACTGATCAACAACATTGCACAGGAACACGGCGGTATCTCCGTATTCGCAGGTGTTGGTGAGCGTACCCGTGAAGGTAATGACCTGTATCATGAAATGACGGATTCCGGCGTTATCAAGAAAACGGCGATGGTATTCGGACAAATGAATGAGCCGCCAGGCGCGCGTCTCCGCGTAGCTCTGACCGGTCTGACCATGGCGGAATATTTCCGTGATGTGGAAGGCCGCGATACGCTGCTCTTTATCGATAACATATTCCGCTTCACCCAAGCGGGTTCCGAAGTATCGGCCCTTCTTGGCCGTATGCCTTCTGCGGTAGGTTACCAGCCTACACTGGCTACAGAAATGGGTCAGCTGCAGGAACGTATTACGTCCACTAAGAAAGGTTCTGTTACTTCAATCCAGGCGATCTACGTGCCTGCGGATGACTATACAGACCCTGCACCGGCTACTGCGTTTGCCCACTTGGATGCGACTACCAACCTGGAGCGTAAAATCTCCGAAAAAGGGATTTTCCCTGCGGTTGACCCTCTGGCTTCAAGCTCGCGTATGCTGGCACCTGAAATCGTCGGAGAAGAGCATTATAACGTGGCACAAGGCGTTAAGCAGCTGCTGCAGCGTTATACTGAGCTTCAGGATATCATTGCAATCCTGGGTATGGATGAGCTGAGTGAAGAGGATAAGGTCATTGTGTCCCGCGCCCGTAAGGTTGAGCGCTTCCTGTCCCAGCCTTTCCATGTAGCAGAACAGTTCACAGGCTTCAAAGGCAAATACGTGCCGATCAAAGAAACGGTACGCAGCTTCAAGGAAATTCTGGAAGGCAAGCACGATGATCTTCCGGAAGTAGCGTTCCTGTTCGTAGGTACGATTGAAGAAGCAGTGGAAAAAGCCAAAACGTTGTAATCCTCGGCATGGCCGGGTAGTGAGCTTTATTCTGTAAAGCTTTGAGGAGGAATGGAAGTGAATACCTTTTTGCTCGAAATTGTCACTCCGGAGCATCTGGTCTACTCCAAGCAAGTGAATAGCTTGACGGTACGTGGCGTGAATGGTGCACTGGGTATTTTGCCGGGACATATTCCGCTGGTAACTCCGCTTCAGGTTGCTCCGCTTAGCGTCAAAGCAGACGGCGTAACGGTATCTATCGCCGTTCATGGCGGTTTCGTTGAAGTGCACAAAGATAAGGTAACGGTGCTGGCTGAAAGTGCCGAGCTGCCCAAAGATATTGATGTGGAGCGCGCTGAAGCGGCTAAGGAACGGGCTGAGCGCCGTCTTAAGCTGCAAAGCAAGCAAGATGAAATTGATCACCGCCGTGCTGAGCTGGCCTTGCAGCGCGCTGTAACGCGGATCAAAGTTTCGACCGGAAAAGGACAACAGTAGCAGAGAAGCGGTCAAGCCCTGGGCTTGACTGCTTTTTTGCTTAACTGAATCTAGCAGAGTATGAACATATCGTAAACACTTAGGCAGATAATACGCCAATTGTTTAAAAATTCGTAAAAGTACTGGATTCTTTTCCCCTGCGCAAGTATGATATAAGAGTCGATTTCCGAGTAACCTTACACGGGGGGCTAATGATGAACACAAGCTTATCCGCTGAATTGTCAAGTGCGATCGGCAGTAGCAGTTTAATTTCGATGGTAGTTTCTCTAGTCAGTGTCGTATTATCCTGGTGGGCACTTCAGAACCTAAAGCTCGATCTGGTCATAAGATATCCCAAGAGTCCTCAGGGCAGGTTGCTGCATTTGCTGCTGGCCATTGTCCTCGGCCATTTCGTGGCCGGATTTCTGCTGGATTATCTGGGCTGGAGCGGACTTATCGCCCGGATGTTTTAATGACGGTTGGTTTGGTTATATCTGTCGTAGGCCAATGCAGTGAAAAAAGTGTCGAATAATAAGGTTTTATTATGTCAACACTGAAGTTTAAGGAATGCGTCTGCACATTAGGCGCAGTGACGGAATATTCAATATTTTAACTGACGAATTTCAAACTCAAATTAATTTCAGAAATAATGGACGCGGAGGGAAACCAAAATGAGCAAATTTATCGTCCGCGGTGGCAACAGATTGACCGGGAGCGTGAAAGTTAGCGGCGCAAAAAATTCCGTACTACCGATCATAGCCGCCTCTCTATTGGCAGAAGAAGGAGTTAGCGTCATTGTGGACGCACCTCCGCTAGACGATGTAATCACGATTAGCAAAGTGCTGGAATCTCTGGGAGCAGGTATTACATACCAGAACGATATCATTGAGGTTGATGCCAGAAATATTACTTCCTGCGAAGCACCTTATGAATGGGTACGCAAAATGCGGGCTTCTTTCCTGGTAATGGGTCCACTCTTGTCCCGTATGGGGCATACACGTATTTCCTTGCCTGGCGGTTGTGCCATCGGGACTCGGCCGATTGACCAGCATTTGAAGGGGTTTGAAGCACTGGGTGCCGAGATCAGTCTGGGCCAGGGCTACATTGATGCGAAAAGTAACGGAAGGCTGCGCGGAGCCAAGATTTATCTGGATGTGGCCAGCGTAGGTGCAACCGAAAATATAATGATGGCTGCGGCACTTGCCGAAGGCATTACTGTAATCGAGAATGCTGCGAAAGAGCCGGAGATTGTTGATCTTGCGAATTACCTGAACGGCATGGGTGGTATTGTGCGCGGTGCAGGCACCGGAGTGATCCGGATCGAAGGTGTTGAACGTATGCATGGGGTAAGACATCATGTCATTCCGGACCGTATCGAGGCTGGAACCTATATGGCAGCTGCAGCGATTACGGGCGGCGATGTATATGTGGAAGGCGCCATTGCTGATCATCTGGGCCCGGTTATTGCCAAGATGGAAGAGATGGGCGTTACGGTTATTCCAGACGAGAACGGTGTCCGTGTCATCAGCGACAAGCCGCTGAAGGCTGTGGATCTCAAGACGTTGCCATACCCTGGGTTCCCTACCGATATGCAGTCGCAGATGATGGCGTTATTGCTGCGTTCCGAAGGTACCTCTGTAGTTACAGAGACTGTTTTTGAGAACCGGTTCATGCATGTGGATGAATTCCATAACATGAATGCTGAGATTAAGATTGAAGGCCGTTCCGCCATCGTTACCGGTAATGCCCGTCTTGTCGGTGCCAAGGTGTGTGCTACGGATCTGCGTGCAGGTGCTGCGCTGATTTTGGCAGGGCTAGTGGCAGAAGGAACTACAGAAGTTAGCGGAACGCATCACATTGACCGTGGATATGTGCATCTGGCCGAGAAGCTGTCGGGTCTTGGTGCGGACATATGGCGTATTTCCATGGAAGAATCAGCGGCTCCTGCTGCAGCTGCGAAGGAAGAAGTGCTGAAGCCGGAACCGGCGAGAAGCGAATCCTTCAAGAGCGATGAGGTTAAACCGCGCTTTCAGATTCAGCCGTCCTGGGTATAATAGCAATTTTTAACCTGAAGGGACCAGCCCGCGAATAAGCGGCTGGTCCCTTTTTTGAGTGCGCCCGGCATGGGCGATAACTTGGCGGTGAAAGTCCGCTACAGGCTTGGCAGTAGGAACTGTTAGCTGAAGGCAAGGGTGTCCACCGCGAGGTGGAATCTGAAGGAAGCCGGAGGCAAACCCTCGGTCTGACGAACAGGAATCACATAGAAGGCATGCTGGGACGGACGAGCTTGCTCAACAAAGCGAAGTCCAATACTGCCCAAATCCCAGGATGTAAATGTGGCAGATGGATGAGGGGAAAGTTATCGCTCTTACCCGGGGAGATCTCACAGACGCCCAGTAGGAAAAAAATCCAAAAGACGGAGTAAAGCTTGCTGTGAGAAGTCAGCAGAGGCCATAGTAACGGAAAGTTTTTTTTTCTACATTCGCGGATGGATCGGTTACTACTATGTAGCCGACATGAAACGGATATTGCAAAGCTGGAGCGAATGGCTGCGAAGACGACTTCGAATGTACATCTGGAAACTCTCTTTCTCTCAGAATGACGTTCTAGCAGGTGCCGGAAATTCATATCTATAAGAATCACCGGTGCTTATGGAAGGAGCCATAGAGATGAAAGAGTTAAGATTGCTGCGGCGCATCCTGAAGCGCCCGCGCAGCGTAGCGCGTGCGCGGCGCGGCGCGCCCCGGATCAGGCGGCTGGCCCCCGCCGCCTGGCTCGCAGCGCCGCTGCTGGCGGCGCTGCTGCTGCCGCTGGCTGTTGTCCTGCTGCGCGGGGGACAACAGCCAGCACCTCCGGTCGTGCCGCAGGCCACGGCCGCGCCGGCACCGCCGGGAACGGCTGCTGCGGAAGCGCCGCAGCCGGAGGTCTCCGTCTATTTGTCGCAGAGCGGACAAATCGAGACCCTGCCGCTGGAGGACTACGTCAGCGGCGTGCTGGCGGCGGAGATGCCTGCGGACTTTGAGCTCGAAGCGCTCAAGGCCCAGGCCGTTGCCGCCCGCACATTCATTGCCCGCCGCCTGCTGGCCGGCGACCACAGCGGGGTACCCGTTCCTGAGGCGGATGTGAGCGATACGGTAAGCCATCAGGCTTACATCTCGCAGGCCGTGCTGGAACGGGACTTTGCGTCCGGCAGCAAGCGCGCTGGACTGGCGAAGCTCCGCCGCGCGGTCTTAGAGACGCGCGGGATCATCATGACCTATAAAGGGCAGCCGATCACGGCCTCCTTCTTCGCCTCCAGTGGAGGGTATACGGAGAACTCCGAGGATTACTGGAATGCTGAGGTTCCCTATTTGCGCAGTGTAGCCAGCCCCTGGGAGCAGCAGATTACCCCGAACCTCGCAGTCACCTACACCTTCAGTAATTCGGAGCTCCGCCGCAAGCTGGGTCTTACCGCCATGGAACTTCCCGCTGCGGCGAATCTGGCTGCCTCAGGCAAGACCTTGCAAGTCTCTTCATCTTCGGCCGGACTGCCTGCAGAAGTCATCTCGCTGACTGCAGGACACCGGATCAAGAAGATCTCTATCGGAGGCACTGTGTTCACAGGCCGGGAGGTAAGAGAGAAACTGGGACTTCGTTCGAGCCAGTTCACCTGGAAGCGGAAAGACGGGAAGGTGCTGATCACAACCTATGGAAACGGCCATGGCGTCGGCATGAGCCAATGGGGGGCGAATGGTATGGCGAAGCAGGGAAGTACAGCCACGCAGATTCTCAAACACTATTACAGCGGGGTCTCTTTTACGGGAATCTCAACTCTCCTGAAAAAATAACTTGCAAGATACGTATAAAAGCGAAGCGCCCGGTAACACTGGTTACTGAGGTGATAACCATATGAATGAACAAGACAAAAACAAACCAAACCATGATGAATCTCTCAAAAACAAGCAGGGAGATTCAGGCGCTAAGCCTTCTTCATGGACCAGACTGTTATCCAAACGGTGGGTATTCCCGGCAGTCTACACGGCAGCAGCGGCAATTATACTAACCTTGGTGTGGGTCTATCAGGATGCCGGCCAGAAGCCGCTGAATCCGGACACCGCCGCGGTCGTATCACAGGAAGGTGTTGCCGGTAATGAAACCGGAGCCCTGACCGGTGATCCGGAAGCCCTGGAAGTCGTAGCTTCAGCAGAAAGCCTGGCTTGGCCGGTAGCGAGCCCAAGTGAAGTCGAAGTGGTCAAACCGTACTATGATGAAAATGGCACAGAAGAAAATCATGTGGCGGCGATGGTGCAGTACAATAACACCTTTATTACCAACACCGGGATCGATATTGCCCGCGAGGACAACAAGACGTTTGACGTTAAGGCAGCTCTCAGCGGTGAAGTCACCAGAGTCGAAGATGTGGCAGTACTCGGTAAAGTGATCGAGGTTACATCGCCGGGTGATCTGAAGACAGTTTACCAGAGTCTCAGCGATACCAAAGTCAAGCAGGGCGATGAAGTGAAGCAGGGCGATACGCTGGCAACAGCGGGACAGAGCGAATTGGAGAAAGGTCTCGGCAACCATGTGCATTTTGAAGTGCACGAGGATGGCAAGATTGTGAATCCTTCGGATCTGCTTCCACAGCGCTAATCCGAAATATCTGCAGGGGGCGAAAGCCTCCTGTTTTTTTATTTTTCTACCCGGAATGGACGGTGGGGCCGGTTCTATATAGAGAATGGAACTGCAAACGGCTCATAAATAGGTTGTCCGAGAAATAAAATGGGCCTTCCGGAGCTTGTCATGTCTTGAAAGCGCGAATATATAGGCCCGCCCCTCATATAATGTACCAAACTATCCACAGTTGGGAGGCGGGAGCGTGCACGATTACATCAAGGAACGTACGATCAAAATCGGACGCTGCATCGTGGAAACCAGGCACACGGTCCGGACCATAGCCAAGGAATTTGGCGTTTCAAAAAGCACAGTGCATAAGGATTTAACCGAACGGCTGCCGGAAATCAATCCGGATCTGGCCGATCAGGTGAAGCACATTCTCGAATATCACAAATCAATCCGTCATCTTCGGGGGGGAGAAGCCACAAAAATCAAATATAAGAAAACGACAGGCAAAAAGCGTGAGGTAGCCGTAGCAGCAAAGCCATAAGATTTTCGGAATTTTAAGTAATAATTCAGCTTTACTACATTGTGTACACCCCCTAAAGTATGGTATTTTTAAATTTGGTACTATCTAACTATTCTCATTTAAAATAACACTTTGGGGGCTCTTTCATTATGCTTAGCAAGGATATCGGAATCGATCTCGGCACAGCCAATGTGCTCATTCATGTCAAGGGAAGGGGAGTCGTTCTGGATGAACCTTCCGTGGTCACGCTTGAAAGTGATACGAAGAGAGTCCTTGCGGTTGGTGAACAGGCCCGCCGGATGGTTGGGCGCACACCTGGAAACATAATTACAATTCGTCCGCTCCGGGACGGAGTCATTGCCGATTTTGCGATTACAGAAATGATGCTGAAATATTTTATCGACCGCGTCGGGGGCCGGACCTGGTATTCAAGGCCCCGTATTTTGATTTGCGCGCCCACCAATATTACATCCGTTGAACAGAAGTCAATCCGTGAAGCCGCGGAACGCAGTGGAGCTAAAGAAGTTTTTATGGAAGAAGAACCCAAAGCTGCGGCAATCGGAGCAGGGATGGATATTTATCAGCCAAGCGGAAATATGGTCGTCGATATTGGCGGGGGAACAACGGATGTAGCCGTATTGTCCATGGGCGACGTTGTTACCGCCTCTTCGATTAAGGTCGCAGGGGACAAGTTCGACGAGGCCATTTTAAGATATATCAAACAGAAATATAAACTCCTGATCGGTGAACGCACAGCTGAGGATATCAAGGTTACTATCGGGTCCGTCCGCCCGGGCGGCATGAAGGCTGAGCTGGATATACGCGGACGTGATATGGTGAGCGGACTTCCCCAGACCCTGACCATTACATCCGGAGAGGTTAAGGAAGCGCTGTGGGATCCGGTTTCCGCTATTGTGGCTGCGGCCAAGTCGGTGCTGGAGCGTACACCGCCGGAGCTGTCGGCAGATATTATTGACCGCGGGGTCGTATTGACCGGCGGCGGGGCACTCCTTAACGGATTGGACGAGCTGCTCTCTGAACAGCTGCATGTTCCGGTCTGGGTTGCCGAAGATCCGATGCACTGTGTTGTTAAGGGGACGGGGATTATGCTTGACCATTTAGATAAGGTTGTTAAGAAAAAGTTCTAGTCTGCCGATAATAAGTTAACAGCAGATTCAGGAAGGGACTGACCTCATGCTAAGAGGATTATATACGGCGGCTGCAGGAATGGTAACACAGCAGCGCAGACATGATACAGCGACACAGAACATTGCCAATTTGAATACTACGGGGTACAAGCAGGTCGACAGCGTCAGTCATGCATTTCCCGATGTGCTGATCTCGGCGATGAGCGGTGGCGTTACGAAGCCTGTCGGCCGGCTTAACACAGGGGTTTTTGCCGAACAGTCTGTTTCCCAGTATTTGCAGGGCGATCTCATCGAAAGCGGCAAAAACGCAGATTTCGCGCTGTCAACCGATTTACAGGTAGAGGACCCGGATAATGCGGGCACTTATCTTGCTTTTGACGGCTCAGGTAAATACATTAGTCCTGACGGCGAGGTAACTTACCGTCCGCAGGCGTTCTTTACAGTACAGGATAATGAGGGTAACAATTTATATACACGTAACGGAAGTTTTACAGTAGGACCTACTGGAGAGGTGCTTAGCTCCGGGGGATTCAGCGTATTGGACAGTAACGGTAATCCGCTGAGATTGACAGGTCCTGAGGATAGCCTTAAAGTGGACGGGCAGGGTAACTTGATTAACAATGCGACCGGACTGCCTTCAGGAACCCGGATCGGGATCAGTGTAATTACAAGACCGCAGGAGCTGGTACGTGACGGGAACGGCGTTTTCCATGCCGATGACGCGGAGGCTGCAGAAATCCGTTACTCCAATGCAACCGATAATTTGCAGTTGCGTCAGGGGTATCTGGAGAACTCTAATGTGGATGCCACTCAGGTAACGGTGGATATGAACGCCGCCTACCGGGCTTATGAAGCGAATCAGAAGGTAATCCAGTTTTATGACAGCAGCCTGCAGAAGGCTGTTAATGATGTCGGCAGAGTATAGGCTGCAGGTGCACTGATGAAGTGAACCGGTTTCTTCTTAAGTTATTAAGCTTTTGGGAGGTTTGATCTGTGAACAACTCGACAATCGGTGCCGCTGTGTCCATGTCCAGCCTGCAGCAGCGGCTGGATATCATAGCGGATAACATTGCCAATATGAACACAAACGGCTATAAGAGCAAAGAAGGCTCTTTCGAGGACGTGCTCACACGTGTGCAGCAGCAATCTAAGGACTATGACCAGCCTGGCCGCAGTATGCCTTTGGGCTTCAACATCGGCTTTGGGGTCCGTGTGCCTTCGGTTACAAGCAACTGGGAAGAGGGCACTCTTCAGGAAACGGGGAATCCAACGGATTTGGCGCTTCAGGGTAATGGATTGTTCGGAGTTCAGGTCAACGGAGCTACTGCGTATACCCGTCAGGGTGATTTCCATTTCACCCCGGATACCGCGAATCCTGACAATATGATGCTTGTAGATAATACCGGTAACCCTGTGCTGAACACAGACGGGAATCCGCTCACAGTGCCGGCCAATGTTAGTGCTGCTATTGACGAGAGCGGCCGGGTACTTACCAAGACCGGTGAGAATGATCCTGCTATTATAGCGGGCACAATTATGATTGTAGAGCCGCTGAGCAAGAAGGCTCTGCGGGCTGTGGACGGCAACTTCTATACACTTGCCGATGGTGTGACTGCACAGCAGGCGTTTGTGCAAAGAGCCGTAGGTGAGGCGAAGGATGTAGGCGTACGTACCGGATATCTGGAGTCATCCAACGTGGATCTAAGTAAGGAAATGACCGAGATGATGCAGATTCAGCGCACCTATCAGCTTGCTGCCCGGGCGTTGTCCTCCAGTGACCAGATGCTGGGCCTGGCTAATAACATGCGTGCGTGAGGTGACGGAATGAGTCGTGAGAAGATCAACAAACCGGAAGAAGAACAACAGCAGCAGCCGGTAAGGCGGCGCGGAATTTCGGCATGGACCATTATCCAGTGGTTCCTGATTCCCCTGCTGCTTGTTGCCGCGCTTGGAGGCGGCCTGGTCGTCGGTTACGTGATTCTCGGCCAAAAAGAATTTAGCGATGTGCTCCTCTGGAGCACCTGGAAGCATGTATATGATTTGGTGTTTGCACCATAAATAATTCCTAAATATAGGATTTCGGAAGCTCCCTTGTTGTGCAGGGGAGTTTTCTTTTTTATACTGAAAAATGTATAATGATGGCGTGCCCTAAGAGCGCCAAAAAGGGCCCTCTCCGCCATGCTGCCGCGTGCGGTGGAGAAAGCCCCTTATCTTAACCTCCACTGCTGCAGTTGGTGAAGGATAGTTATAGTTTTTGCCGAAGCTGCCCATATTTATGCAGGGCGGTGAAGAATAAAACAAAAGCGCTGTTGTAGGCGGAGGTTTTATAGACGCGGTTACATCCGAAGGGAGCTTTGCTGATCATGCTGGATATCAATCAAATTCAAGAAATCATCCCCCACCGGCCCCCATTTCTGCTGGTGGACAAAATCACTGAAATAGAAATGGGCAAACGGGCTGTCGGCATCAAAAATGTGACGGTGAATGAACCGTTTTTCACCGGACATTTTCCGGGATATCCGGTAATGCCGGGTGTGCTAATCACGGAAGCGCTGGCTCAGGTGGGCGCAGTAGCTATACTGGGGCTGGAAGCAAACCGCGGTAAAATCGGCTTCCTGGCCGGCCTCGACGGCTTCCGTTTCCGTGGCCAGGTCGTACCTGGCGATACCCTTGTGCTTGAGGTGGAGATTACCCGGCTTAAAGGCAGCATCGGCAAAGGCCAAGCTACCGCTAAAGTGGAAGGCAAGATTGTGGCTTCCGGGGAAATTATGTTCGCACTCAGCTAGTTCCTGTTATAAAATTATAAATTATAGATGGAGAAGGAGAGATTCACATGACTGGATTAAGCCCAAAGGCCGCAGAAACCTTAACACGCTGGCTGCAGGACCCTTCCGTTGACGAGAGCACCAAGGCAGAGCTGAAGGCTCTTGCGGATGAGCCGAAGGAACTGGAGGAACGTTTCTATAGAGACCTTGAATTCGGGACAGGCGGTTTGCGCGGAGTGATCGGCGCCGGCAGCAACCGGATTAACCGATATACCGTAGGCAGAGCGACACAAGGCTTCGCTAATTATATTCTGGGACAGCATACAGGAGAAGGACGTCCTTCCGTGGTCATTGCCCACGATTCCCGCCGCTTTTCGCCGGAATTCACGCTGGAAGCTGCACTTGTGCTGGCCGGCAACGGAATTGAGACACATCTGTTCCCATCCTTGCGGTCCACACCGCAGCTGTCCTTTGCAGTTCGCCATCTGAAGGCCTCAGGAGGCATTGTAATTACTGCAAGTCATAATCCGCCTGAGTACAACGGGTACAAAGTGTATAACGCAGAAGGCGGACAGCTGGTGCCTGACGAAGCGGAGAAGGTAATTGCCAATATTTTGGAAGTAGACTCCTTTAACGGCGTAAAGCGTATTTCCCGTGAAGCCGCAGAGAGTGCAGGCTTGCTGCACTGGCTGGGTGAAGCTGAGGATGAAGCGTTTACGGATACAGTAGCCGCAGTCAGTGTCGGCCGTGAAGAGATTGCTTCTACGCTTGGCCGTGATTTCTCGATTGTCTACACACCGCTGCATGGGACAGGCAATCTTCCGGTCCGCCGTGTACTTGAGAAGATTGGATTCACCCAGGTACATGTGGTGCCCGAGCAGGAACAGCCGGATTCAGAATTCTCCACGGTGAAATCCCCGAACCCGGAAGAGCGTGAAGCCTTCACCTTGGCTATGAAGCTGGGTGAGGAACTGAATGCCGATCTGTTAATTGGTACAGACCCCGATGCAGACCGTATGGGCGCGGTTGTGCGGGACAATGAAGGCAAGTTTGTGGTCTTGTCCGGTAATCAGTCGGGCGCACTCATGATTCATTATTATTTGAGCCGCCTGCAGGAGCAAGGCAAGCTGCCAAGCAATGGTGCGGTAGTTAAAACTATTGTGACCAGTGAGATGGGAGCGGCTGTAGCCAGCCATTACGGAGCTACTGTGTTCAACACGCTGACAGGATTTAAATATATCGGCGAGAAGATGAACCAATTCGAGCAGTCCGGCGAATACACTTATCTTTTCGGATATGAAGAGAGCTATGGTTACCTGGCCGGCAATTATGCCCGTGACAAGGATGCTGTCCTGGCTGCGATGCTAATCGCTGAAGCAGGGGCTTATTACAAAGCCCAGGGCAAGACGCTGTACGATGTGCTTCAGGAGTTGTATGCACAATTCGGCTACTTCCTCGAGAGCCTCGAATCGCGCACCCTTAAAGGTAAAGACGGTGTAGCACAGATTCAGGGAATCATGAATGACTGGCGCACCAGCCCGCCGCATGAAATTGCCGGAGCCTCAGTTACAGAGGTACTCGACTATTCACTCGGACTGAACGGTCTGCCTAAGGAGAATGTGCTGAAATATCTGCTCTCCGACGGCTCATGGTTCTGTCTGCGTCCTTCCGGCACCGAGCCGAAGATCAAGGTTTATTTTGCCGTCGTTGGCGAATCGCTTCAGAATGCCAAAGACAAAGTGGCTGAATTGACTAATCAGGTTATGGCCCGTGTAGACGGGAAATAATACTAAATATAGAACATGCCTGCGGAAACGGAGCAGCTCCTGGTATTGGGACATCCGTTTCCGCTTAAATTTGACCACAGCAAGAGTGTTTGAGCTTATTTTGACGGAATGGCACTTAGCTTTAAAGGGAAAGAGGAGGTACTTTTGGTGCAACAGAAATGGCAACGCTGGAATATAGCTTCGCGCAAATGGTTGTGGATTATCGTGGTGATTGGCCTGCTTGCTGCTCTCCCGGTTGTGTATGACCGTCTTCAGACGGAGAAGTCTTCCAAAACGGTTGAATTTGTCTTTGATTACCGTGATCTGGTCGAAGTAGCCAGCTACCGGGGGAATCCGCAGGATTATATCTCCGAGCAGCTCGACCGGCTGAAGTCTGCCGGTGTTCAGAGTATGGCAATATACGAAAGCACATTGGAGGATTTCCGCAAGGCCCGCCGCCTGATGCTGTGGGGAGCGGCTGATATCGCTAATCTGACCGATACTGTAATTCCTGAGAATGAGAACTATACATATGTCCTCTTTACCAGTGCGAAGAACAGTGGAACGCTCTCACCGATCATCCGGGATGCATTTGCCGGCTTGGATATTGCAACAGAAGAATGGACCTACCGCGGACAACAGGGCCTGATTATCAAAACTCCCCTGGAGAATGCAACGCTCAAGCCGCTGCAGCCGGATCCGTCCACACTGGAGATGCTGCATGAGAAAGGCTTCAATATTGTGCCGCGCCTTGTGGATTCGCTGGCGTATAATCAGGAAGCCGTTAAGAGTCTGCTGGACCGTTACGCGGAGCTTGGAGTCAAACGTCTGCTGTTCGAAGGCGAGTCTGTTAAAGGCTACTCCGATGATGCCGATCTGGCCAGTATCACTGCATTCGCTGATCTGCTGAAGGAACGCGGGATGGGGATTGCAGCCATTGAGAATATTAAGGTACAGCAAAAAGGCTTCACCAAACTGGCCTATTTGCTGGACTATAACGTGACGCGGCTGTACTCGCTCAGTGAGACTGATTCCGGCCTGTCCACAGAAGTGATTGCCGACCGCTTTGCACTGGCTACGAAAGACCGTAACATCCGGATGATCTATCTCAATACGATTCCTTCACGGGATACATCCAAGGCACAGGTTACCGATACGCTCGACAATCTGGTTACGAGCCTTAGCGGTCCTGATGGTGCGGTTGCAAAAATTGAAGCTAACGGTTTTGAAATGGGACAAGCTACTGCGTTTGACGTGGTGGATTCCTCTTTCCAGCGTTATTTCAAATTAATTGCGGTAATCGGAGCTGTAGCCATGGTTGCACTCCTGGTTTCCTACTTTGTTCCTTGGCTTACACTGCCTGCATGGGTGCTGGGGCTGCTGGGGAGTGCAGGACTCATGGTTCTGAAGCCGGCGTTATTTGAACAGGCACTCGCGCTTGCAGTGGCTATAAGTGCGCCTACCGTGGCTATGGTGCTGGCTGTCCGCAAGATTAATGAAATGGGACCGCCGTTGCGCGCCAATCCCTTGACCTTTGCTGTGATGGGCCCGCGCCGCAGGCTGACGCATAGTCTGGTTCTTTACGTCAAAACAGCGCTTATCTCGTTTAGTGCAGTACCCTTTGTAATTGCGCTCTTGAATAATGTCACCTATGCCCTGGTGCTCAATCAGTTCCGCGGCGTAAGTCTGCTTCATTTAGCACCGATTGGACTCACTGCGCTATATGTGCTTTTATACCGTGGGGAGTTTGCCTTCAACAAGACCGGGAAGCTGCTGCGGACGCCGATCACCCTCGCAATGGTAATTGTTGCCGGCGTACTGGGGATTCTGGGGATGTACTATTTAAGCCGTACAGGCAACAGTGGTAGTGTAAGCTCACTCGAAATGTCGTTCCGCACCTTCCTGGAGAACACAGTCGGTGTAAGACCGCGTAACAAAGAGTTCCTGCTGGCACATCCGCTCTTTATCCTTGGCGCATTCATGGCCTATAAATACCGGAATGCTGCTTTTATCATGATTATTGCAGTTATCGGCCAGTTGTCCATGGTAGATACCTTTGCCCATATTCATTCGCCGGTTCTGATCTCGCTGGTCCGCGGCCTTCTGGGTCTGGGACTCGGTCTTATCATCGGCATTATCGCTATAGGGGTATGGCAGATTGCGGAAGGGTGTTGGAAACGATGGTCGCCGCTGCTCAAAAAATTATAATCTCGGGTTATTACGGATTCCGCAACAGCGGAGACGAGGCGGTTCTACAGTCCATTCTGAACGCACTCCGTAAGCAGTCTGAGGCTGCTGGAATAACGCTGACGCCCGTGGTGCTCTCCATTGATCCGGAATGGACAAACGTTACTTACGGTGTCGAATCCGTGCACCGGATGAAGCTGGGAGAAGTGCGGAAGGCAATATCAGAGAGTTCCGGGCTGATAAGCGGCGGGGGCAGTCTGCTACAGGATGTAACAAGCAGCAAGACTATTCCGTACTATCTGGCCATCCTTAAGCTGGCCCAATGGATGGGCAAGCCAACCTTCATCTATGCTCAGGGAGTCGGACCGGTGAACCGCAAGCTGTTTCATCCCCTGATCAAATCGGTTTTCCGTAAATGTGCTTATGTATCCGTGCGGGATGAGCAATCCCGCCTGCTGCTGCAGTCTATGGGTCTGGATACGAGCAAAATAGATGTGGTCCCTGATCCGGTTATGGGCCTGACGCTCCCGGAAGATGCACGTACAGAAACACATGAGCCGGGCAGGGGGAATGCGCATGTCCATGATTCAGATAACTCTATTCTGCAGACAGCGCCTTATACCGTAGGCATCTCCGTCCGATTCTGGGAGCAGTCGCGCAAAGAGCTGGATGCATTGGCTGAAGGACTGGTGAAGGCATCAGCAGAGCTGCCGCTTCATTTACGTTTTCTGCCGTTCCATCATTCTGCGGACAATGAGGCTTCACGTTATGTCATGCAGAAGCTGGGACAAGGTGTAGAGGAGTATGGGGGAGCCGTCAGTATTTGCGAGGATGCGCTCCATCCGCAGCAGATGCTGCGTGAAGTAGGACAGTGCCAGGCGCTGATTGGCATGCGGCTTCACAGCCTGATCTATGCTGCCGGAAGACGGGTTCCGCTGATGGGAGTCTCCTATGATCCGAAGATCGACCATTTCCTTAAACGAATCGGGTGCCGGCCGGTAGGTTCCACAGCTACGCTGGAAGGTGATATGGTTACAGCGGGACTTCTGGAACTGCTGAAATCAGGAGAGGCATGGAAGCGTGAGCGTGAACCGCTGATAGCTTCGCTGGTTGAAGAAGCTGAGGCTCCGGCCCGGCAAGTTGCCCAATATTTCCGCCGTAAAGGATGAGTGACAAGTGAAAGCAGATAGCGCGATACCTACAGTGCCGATTTTCGGCATCCGAGTATCCAAGGTTGATATGAAGACAACGGTTTCTTATTTGACGGAGGCGGTTCATAATCGTGTTCCACACCAGGTCATTACCGCTAACCCGATCATGGTCATGGCTGCCCTCGAGAATCCGTCGTATATGGAGATTATGAAATCAGCAGAGCTTGTAGTTCCCGACGGGACTGGTGTAGTGTGGGCAGCGGATTACTGCAAAGAGCCAGTTGCTGAGCGTGTAGCAGGTTTTGATCTTTTACATGAATTATTGCGTCAGGGTGAAAGCTACAACTGGAGAGTATATTTACTGGGCTCAACCCCCGAGGTGATTCGCGAGACGACTTCTAGGTTACAAACTGGATATCCCGGCATAGTCATTGCAGGCTATCATGACGGGTACTTTGGTCCGGATGAGGATGAGCAGATTCTCGCTGGAATTCTCGAAGCTAAGCCTGACCTGCTCTTCGTTGCCAGAGGGGCAGACAGCCAGGAGCCGTGGATTGCTAAATACAAGTCCCGGCTGCAGATTCCGGTTATGATGGGTGTCGGCGGAAGCTTTGATGTAATCTCAGGTAAGAGCCGCCGTGCTCCCAAAGTCTTCCAGAAATTGAGGGCGGAATGGTTATACCGGCTGATTAAAGAACCTACACGTTACAAAAGAATGCTTGCGCTGCCGAAATTTGCAGTAAAAGTGGTACGAGAGAAAGATAAAGTGACAAAAGACCAGTAATTTGAGGGTATTTACTGAAAAAATCCGTGTAACAGCCTAAAAACGGTATTGGAATTTGTTTTTGGTTCAGCGTATAATTCAATGCGGTAGAGAAATGGGGGTCGACTGAACAAATGTTAATCATATACATCGCCGGATTTATTGTGTGCATGGGACTTGCACTGCTTTTGACACCGCTCGTTAAGAAGTTTGCTATTAAGATCGGTGCGACAGATGTGCCTAATGCCCGTAAAGTGCATACGAAGATCATGCCCCGCCTTGGCGGACTCGGCATATTTCTGGCGTTTGTGTTAGGCCTGCTTGCCGTATTACCGATTATTCCGTATGACTTCACTCCGCGGGAGGCTAACTTCATCAAGGCGCTGCTCTGTGGCGGCGGTCTGATTGTGCTGATCGGCGGTCTCGATGACCGGTTTGAGCTATCAGCCAAGGTGAAGCTGCTGGGCCAAATTGCCGCAGCCTGCATCGTAGTTTTCGGTTTTGGAATTACTGTTGATTTCGTAAACATTCCTTTTCATAATAGCTATTCCTCACTGGAGAGCTGGATTGCCATCCCTCTGACGATCTTCTGGATTGTCGGCGTCACGAACGCCGTGAATCTGATCGATGGACTGGACGGGCTTGCAGCCGGTGTATCCGGTATCGCGATTGCCACAATTGCCGTAATGGCCTTCCTGATGGGCAATACCATGGTTGCTCTGCTGTGCTTACTGCTTCTGGGCAGTATACTCGGTTTTCTGTTCTTTAACTTTCATCCCGCCAAAATCTTCATGGGGGATACAGGCTCGCTGTTCCTGGGCTTCTGTCTTGCACTGCTCGCGCTGCTCGGATTCAAACAGATTGCAGTGGTATCGTTTATTACTCCACTCCTGATTATCGGGGTTCCTTTATCGGATACGTTCTTTGCCATCGTACGGCGCAAGCTGCAGAAGAAGCCGATCTTCGCACCGGACAAAGGCCATCTCCATCACTGCCTGCGTGAACTTGGCTTCAGCCACCGCCAGACCGTATTGATTATTTATGGCATCGCAGCCTTCTTCGGAATTCTGGCTGTCATTCAGACATCTGCTTCACTCTATGAAGCCAACTGGGTAACATTCGTGGTGATCTGCGTCATGCTCTTCTTCCTGCAGATTGGTGCAGAGATCACTGGTGTGATCAGCAAAACCAAACGCCCGGTCATAGACTTATTCCTAAGAATGCGCATGAAGCTGGATCCTGAGCGCAGTTCTAAATCTTAGAACAAACTGAAATAATAATTCTATTTTTTTCCTTAAGATAGCAAAACTCATCCTTTTTGGATGAGTTTTTTGTTTTATTCTAAAAATATGCCCCCCACAGACCGATAAAGTACAAAGTGAGGTTTATCAGAACATAAACTCAAAGGAGAGATATACACATGTTACGCTTTAAGAGACCATTCGTTTGGCTGCTGCTGGCGGCACTGATCGTTTCTATGTTTCCAGGCAAATATACGCCCCTTGCGGCGGCAGCTACCACGACTTACTTCAGTCCGGATGAGCTCAAGTTGCGGGATACCGTTGTTCTGGATCCGAATGTAATAACAGCAGGTGCAGAAGGGCTAATCAGCCGATCCAGTGTGTATCTGACTACGAACCAAAACCTGTCTATTACTGGTACCTATTCTCAAGTAACTTCATCTACAATGAAGGTTACTGTTGAGCAACTGACTCAAAGTACAAACGGAAAGTGGACTACAGACTCTACCCGTTTGACTACAGGTACGGTTACACCCGATGCCAATAGTCCAAGCAATCGCTTTACTACTAGCGGTGTTGTTTTATATGCTGGTTTTAATAAAATTACTTTCTCCGGTATGCAGGGTAACCTGACACGGTCGGAGTCCTTTTATATCCTTTACGACAAAGTTCCATATCTTTCTGCACTTCAAGTGCTCGGTGGTCCTGCAGCACTTAATCTAAATGAAGGGACACAAGTAGTCGTTCCCGTCGACACAGTTACGCTGCAGGGTAAGGCGACGAATGCAACGCAGGTTACAGTTTCTGTGAATGGCGGAACTGCACTGACAACAACCCTGCTTGAGGACGGCACGTTCTTCTCCCCTTCATTAACACTGAAGCCAGGCTTAACCAATATTAAAATAGCTATTAAGAACGCTTCCGATTCCATAGATATCGAACGCTCCTTATACTTCTTTGATACAGATCAGCCTTACGCATCCTTAAATATAGTACACGGTTCAGGAACATATAATATTCTGAACAACATTCCTACGCTTAGTGATAGCTCTACTAATAAGGCAGGCTTCTCCGGTCAAATTCTGGTCCCGTATAGCAGCACTACATTTGCGAGCTCAGGAAAGCTTACTATTAACAAAAACACCACGACCCCTATTCCAGTAAATATAGCATCGATTGATCAGGAGTTAACCATTCCCGGCGCTGACGGAGTGACTCCTGCATACAAGTTGGTTAAATTCAAAACACAGGCTGACTTAACGCTTATCACCGGACTAACCGAATTTACCCTGGCTGTAGACTATGGCACTTATAGCTCTTCGCTGGTCTACTCTTATAGATATCTGCCGGGAGAAGTTGTAATTAACGATATGTATTACCTTCCGGGATATACAGGTTCGGGCAGCATCTCAAACATCTCCAAACTGCCTCTGAACGGACAACAGATGGAGAAGGATAACTTCTACATTCTGGTCAAAACCAATGTGGGCATCGACACAGCCAAATTATCGGCCAATTATCTCCCGCTCAGCAACAAAGCGCTGTCTTTGACAGATCCGCCTATCACCGGAATGACTGGACAGGGAACTAACGAGTACATTTACAAAATCACAGGTTTCTCAAACGGACAACAGAAAGTACAGTTCCGTTATGGGACATCTAATTCCTACTATAATGCAGATATTTCGTATATATCTAAGAACTATATCTACGTAAGCAGTCTGCAGGATGGACAGACCTATGAGTTTAATTCTGCTGCTGAGACCAGCATGAAGGTTTCAGGTGAATATATCGGGTTCGAGAATTTCGTGAGTGCTCAGGTTCAGGTTAACGGTATCGACAGTAATCTCCTTCCCGATACCAAAGACAGTGCTGGAAAAACACGTGTTAATAAATTTGCTTTAGGTGTAGATAAAAACAAACAAACCTTCAGTTTCGATTTGTGGATTACCCAGTCCGGACCGCTGGTCTATGGCGAGAATAAGATTGTATTCACCGGGATATCCCAGGATAACGGCCAGAATCAGCGGATCATTACCAAAGAGCTGAAGATATATATTATTGATACTAATGTATCGAATTTGACGCAGTTTCATCCGGCGTTAGGAACCGGACGTACTGCCTTCTCGATTCAGTCATTAAGCAATGAAACAGAGCGCAATAAAATTCTCGCATTGCCTGCTGAATTCGTCTATAAAGATGAAAAGTACACTACTAATGCAGAGAGCTATGATCTGGTGCTTCGGGGTGGTGGAGCGACGACCATGAACCTCTATAGAGGGTCAGAACTGATTTTCACCTCAACAGGTACTGCGGGTATGCTGGGTACCACGGATAATCTACTTGGTCCTATACCGTCTAATCCAACCGGACAATATTATGATTATTACGGCAGCAGCAATGATTTCATTCTGCGTCTGCGGGACTTCAAATTTGATGCTCCAGGAAGCCACGTATATACCATGGAGCTAATCAACAAGACCGGAGCAAGAACAACGCAGCGGCTTGAAATTGTACGTGAGGTATCTCCTTACAGAGTCTTATCCCCTGTAGCAACGGTCGGCGATCAGATTGTAGTGAATAAGAACTTTGTCCGCTTCGATATTGAAGCAGAAGGTGCAACCAAGGTCATGATTGATAAGTATGAGGCTGTGAAACGTACAGATTTGGAGAATCGCTTCACTTATGATTTTGTGGGCTTGAAGCCAGACAAGGCAACATCAATCAAAATTCAAATCATTCGGGCCGATTCCACTCTGAATGATACGATCTCTGTTTATTATGCGAGTGCTATACAGATCGATACTCAGTTTATGGCTGAGAAGGTTGCAACGAAATATACTGTGTTTAACAAAGCGCTTCAGCTTGCATTCCCGAAAGGGACAATTATGAAGGGCTACACAACTACAGGAGCCGCTAAATATTATCCGGATACGAAACTGCTGTTTGGGATTGCCGATCCCGTGGACGGCGTTGTAGAGCGGACTAACGATTACGGGAATATCATCAATGTCAGTCCTTCGGACAGCCGGACCCTTGGCGGCAAGCTTCCGCTGGTCATCCCGCAAGAGCTTGTACTACGATTCACTTCGACTGCTACTACCAATAATTTCTCCAGAGTATCGGATATTTATTGGCTGAACGGCGGGCTAGGCGAGTCGGGAACCCAAGGCTCCCAATCCTATCTGGCAGCTACGAACGGAATTGCCCCTTATTCAATAGAAGGATATTTCACGCAATACAGTTCTACACGTAAAATTGTACCGTCACAGCGCGGTGAGCTGACCTTAAAATTCAACTCCAGCATAGTGGATGAGGTCGGGACGACTGTTACTGTTTTCCGATATACCGATGCAGGGAAGTGGGAGAACATCGGCGGAGAGGTGGATACCAAAAACCATACGGTTACGGTACCGTTCGATGAATTTGGTTATTATACTGTAATGAAGCTCCGTAGAGGATTTACGGATATCACCAATCATCCTTGGGCGAGAAATATTTTGAATGGCCTCTATTCTAAAGGCATCATGACCAACATCCGATCCGATGCTTTTGGAGCTGATGATACGACTACCCGTGGTGAGTTCGCCACATTGCTAGTAACAGGACTAAGCATTCCGCTCAATTATGATAATAACAAACAAACATTCTTCGATATCGTACCAGAAGCTGTTTCAACAACATGGAACTTCAAAAGCATTGAAACTGCAGCAAGAGCAGGGATCATTACCGGTCTTAGTGACGGATTCTTCGGTCCGGACCAGTCGCTGACCCGTGAGCAGGCTGCAGTTATGATCGCCAGAGCCCTTAAGCTGAAGATGTCTGCTAACGATGCCAAATTGTTAACAAGCTTAGGGAAGTCATTCGTTGACTCTGGCAGTATGGACTTCTACTCAAGACCTGCCATAGAGGCAGTATCGAAAGCGAAGATTATGGAAGGCAATGCAACAACGATTACCGGTCAAGCTAAGCCTGTATATAATTTCAATCCGAAGGGCAAGCTTACAAGAGCGGAAGCCGGTAAAATTGCTGTAGCCCTGCTGCAGAAGAGCACCAGCATCTTCCCAAAAACCTTCAACTAATGTGACTACTTGAACAGCAGGTCCGCGAAAAACTGTTCGCGGACCTGTTTTATTGTAATTTAATTACATACTGTGCACATTAACTTTTGTAATCTGCACCGATTTACGTTACAATAACTTAGAAAATAATATTTTCTGAAAGGTGAAAGCCATCGATGAAACCGATTTTATCAAAAGCACAGCTGGATTACACGAAAGCAAAGAATATGTTTGAGCATAGAGCCAAAATCCTGGAGAAGGAAATTGCCGCCAAACGTGCGCTACAGGAGATTTCACAGGAACTGATGGAAGAGCTGGTACTGTTTACAGGGTTCCATGATGCATATAATGACCTCGTTATTGCCGAGAATGCATTGATTGAGTGGTCACATTCCACCATCAAACATGAGAAGAGCTACCGCGAGAACCGCGGGGCGATTGACGCTATGTATGAGAATGTAAATGCCAGTCCTGAGAAACGCCAGGAATTGATTCAACTATCAATGAAGATCCGTTAGTTCATATGCCATAAAAAAGAGCGCCGGAAACGGCGCTTTTTGTTATGCCAAAGTCAAGAGGCTGTAGAGTTTAAAGAAGGCAGATTATGTTTATTAACTTAACAAATATTGCTTAATGACGTTTGGAAAGCGTCATGCTATACTGATTCCCGTAGCCACCCAACATTAACAATAGTTAGTAGAACATACATATGGTTCTTCTATTGGAACAGGGCCAGGGATACAAAAAGAAAAAAGTTTTTTTGAACAAAGCGCAACTTTCTCGAAACTATTGCGTTTAAGGTGTAGAGTCACTTGCACAAGGCAATTGCCTAATGGCCACTAAGAAATGAAAGCATACGGCCGGATGGAAAAATTAGCTTTACGTGACTAGAGGCACATTGTATAATACTTAGGTAGAATTAGGAATCTAGTATTAGTCTGCCTTGAACCTGTTTACAAGTTTCTGTGATACCCGTCACAGACATTATTTATACTTAATATGCTCAACTCGGGAAAGGGGGTGCATCGGCTAATGAGTGACATGAGCTACCCAACTAAAGAAAAATCTCAGTTCATGAACGTCCAAGGAGGAGAAAAAAAGGTTATGAAGAAAATTTTATCCGTAGCATTATCTACAGCAATGGCATTCTCGATGTTTGCCTCTGTAGCATTTGGTGAAACAGCACAAGCAACTCCACAACAGGCATTCGACGCTCTGGCAGCTAAAGGTATTCTCAATGGGTACCCAGATGGTCAGGCTCACCTTGAAAAAGATCTGACTCGCGCAGAATTCGCTAAGATCGTAACTAAATTGTTCGGTCTTACTGAAGTAACTGGCAAGTTGTCTTACAAAGACAAAGGCTACAAAGCTACTAACTGGGCTGTTCCTTACATCGAGGCTGTTACTGCAGCTAACTTGATGCAAGGTAAAGATACTGTTAAAGGTATCTTCGACTACAATGGTAAAGTTACAGTAGAAGAAGTAGCGGCTGTATTGTTCCGCGCTTTGAAACTGGAACAACCTACTACAACTGATAACTCCGCTTCTGTGTGGGCTAAGGGCTATGCTCAAGCAGTTATCAACGCTGGTCTGGTTGCTCAAACAACCAACTTCAAAGCTAACGCTACCCGCTCTTTGGTAGTTTCTACAGCTTATGCAGTTGATCAAATGTCCGTAAAACCTACATTGACTGTAGCTTCTGCTGAAGCAGTAAGCCCAACAAGCGTAGTAGTAACATTCTCTGACAAAACAACTCAAACTGTTGCATTGACAACTGCTCTTGTAGAAGGCGTTGAAACAACAATCAGCTTCAAACATCTTGAAAAAGATTACACTGCAAAAGTGACATTGGCTGCTCCTAAGGTTATTTCCGCAGAAGCTCCAAACGCTAAGCAACTGGTTGTTAAATTCAATCGTGCGATTGATGCAGAATCAGTAATCTCTGACAGCAAATTGATTGCTGATGTAATTAAAGTAGTTACTGTTAGTGGTCAAACTGTAACAGCAGCTGGTTCATCTGCAAGCCTCAACACAACTGGCACTGAATTGACAATCACTTTCAATGCTAATGAATATGACTACCTGAAGGGTCAATACACAATCGTAGTTAGCGATGAGGTTAAGACTACTTCTGGAACAGCGGTTGCTGCTTACACTACGCTGATTTCTGTGGCTGATGTTACTGCTCCAACAGTTAAAGCTATCAATTCAGTAGCTAAAACTACAACAAACAAGGTATACGTTCAATTCAGCGAGCCTGTTAAACCAGCTGGTATCATTGCTTCTGTTAACGGCGTAGCAGCATCGGTATACAGAGAATCGGCTGATACATTCAGCTTGACTGCCGGCACTTTGAACAGTGGTACAACTTATGATGTATCCCTGACTAACGTTTCTGACTTCGCAAGCAATGTTGCTAGCCCAATCAAGACTACTGTAGCAGTTGTTTCTGATACAGCCGCTCCTACGATTGTAAGCATCACTCCTGTTAGCGATCAGTACGTTAATGTTAAATTCAATAAGAAAGTTAGCTACGAGTCTTTCTCCGGTAACGTTGGATTGCTCAGAGCTGACGGAGACAAAATCGGTAATATGAACGTTGTTACTAAAGAAGATAGTGACACAATCAAATTGCAGGTTCCTTCAAACTTTAGCTTCCCTGATTCCGGCACATTCACTGGCACACTGCAGTTCGGTGCAACAGTGCGTGATACTTTGGGCAACACGCTTGGAACAGCTCTTTCTCAGCAGGTTTCCTTGACTAAAGACAGCACAGCTCCTTCTGTGGCAAGTGCTACTTACGGTTCTAAAGGCCTTGTAATTACATTCAATGAAGATATTGCCTTCTTGAATAGCGGAGCTACAATTAGAGTAATCAATAACGCTACTGGTACTTATGTCACTGGTCTTGACTTCAGTGTTCATACTGAAAAGGGCGCTAAATTGACTTACACTAATGTAAGAGGTCTGAGTGGTGATTACACTCTCCGCATTGATAAAGATCTGGTTAAGGACATGTCCAAAGCTGGTAACAAATCTGCTGCTACTACTGTAGTAGTAACTGCTGCAACAACAACTTCCAGCGATAAAGACAGACCTACAGTTACAGGTATTACTTATGCTGAAGGTGCTTCTGAAGAACCTGGATTCATTCAATTCAGTGTACACGTAGAAGATACTGTTGGTTTGAACGCTGCAACACTTCAAGATAGTTCAAGCTATACACTTGGCAGCAAAGCTCTTCCAAGCGGATCATTCGTTCTTATTCAAAGAACTGATGGTGGCGCGGCTAGCAGCGCTCTGAAGACTGCTATTGCTAAGGTATTCGTACCTAAGGGTGGAATCGCCAAGACAGAAGCTATCGAATTCGTAGCATTCGGTCTTGCTGATACTGCTGGTAATGTTGCAACAGTTACAGATAAGGCTGTTCTTAAGCCGGTTCTGACAGACGGTGTAGCTCCTAAGTTGACTGCAGCTGTTGTTAATGCAGGTAACACTGGTCTGCTTACACTGACATTCTCCGAAAAAGTGAAGAATGTTGATGCTGGGGACTTCACTGTCCTGGTGAACGGTTCAGCTGTTAATGTAACTTCTGCATACGAAGGTACTGGTAGTGACGCTGATAAATGGCACCTGACACTGGCTGGATACTCTGACCTGAACGCAAGCAATGTAAATGCGATCAAGGTTACAGTTAACAAATCTACAGGTATCAAAGATATCGCTGGTAATGATGTTACCGCTGATACTGAAGTATACGCTAAGTAATCTCCGATTACCGAAGCAAAGAATAGCCTCTTCGGAGGCTATTCTTTTTTTATAGCCATTTATCCCGAGTGGAGGAGGAATTTAGTTGAAAACGGTTTGGAAAGTCTCGATGTCTTCGGTACTGGTAGCTGGTGGCCTATGGGCAGGTTCGATGCTTAATATTACAGCTGAAGGTGCCGGTGTAGGTTCACAGCCAGGCACAGCAGATGATCCTGTTGTAACGAAGAGTTATGTAGATCAACAGATTCAAAAGGTTTTGCAAGGTGGGACCATTACTACACCAACGCAAGCTCCAAGTGCAACTGCAACGAATGCACCTGCTGCAACTGCAGCTCCGACACCTGCGCCAACTCAAGGTACTGGAAATACCGGAACCACCGGGAATGCCAGCGAAATCGTTGATGTAAAACCCGGCCAGACTCTAATTGCCGGTGCAGGTGCGGAATTTATTGTCCGCGCAGGTAAAGCGATTATTTATTCCCAGGATGCTAATGGTGTGGCAGATCTGACAGATGGTGTGGATCTGGCAAACGGCGCGGTTGCTCCTACGAATCACCTGTTATCTTTCCCACGGGATGGACGTGGAATCACGGTACAGAACGGTCAGACATTAGGTCTTGTTGTGATGGTCCGCGGCTCATATACTTTGAAGTGAGTATTTGCACATTCCACTGGTAAGCTGTAAACTAATGTTTTTCCTTCTTATATTAAGAATGCCCTGTAATATGCTTGAACATACACCCGGAACTCATTCCCACAGCTGACAAACATTGAGCGGACTGAGGCCCTTGGAATTCGCACACAATACTACCTGTAATCTTAAAAAATTCACAGGAGGTGCTGTAACATGGCACGAACTAATCGTACAGTTGTACCAGAGAGCCGGGCAATGCTGAAACAAATGCAATATGAGATCGCTTCTGAATTTGGACTATATGGAGCATCATATGGCGGTGGCATGGACACGGAATTTGCTTCTGAGCTGGGAATGACGGGCGGGGCGGGTGCAACGGGTGATACTCCGTATCTGGGACACCTTACTTCCAGAGATAATGGATCTGTAGGCGGGGAAATTACAAAGAGGTTGATCAAACAGGCGGAACAGTCTCTTTTCACATAAGCTGCCTTCAATTGACAGCACCCGGTAAATAAGATAATATGGCTTTTGAGGAAAGCCTTAGACCTTTTCCATGCGGAAAAGGTTCATTTTTTGAATAAACCGGCTTATCAGTCTTATTATTCTACTTAATATATTTGGCCTGTTATTTACTAAGGTGCCCCCTTATACAGTGTCAGACTAACAATATGGGAGGTTGTTGTACATGTCTATTAAAGGGCGTCATTTGTTTACTTCTGAGTCTGTAACAGAGGGACATCCGGATAAAATCTGTGACCAGATATCCGATGCGGTACTCGATGCATTTCTTGCTAACGATCCCAATGCCCGGGTTGCCTGCGAGGTAGCTGTAGCAACAGGTCTCGTGCTTGTTATTGGTGAGATCAGTACGAAGTCCGAATATGTGGATATCCCGGCAATTGTACGTAACACGATTAAGGAAATCGGCTATACCCGTGCAAAATATGGCTTTGATTTTAACACCTGTGCTGTGCTTAGCTCATTAAATGAGCAGTCGGCTGACATTGCCCAAGGGGTAAATGCAGCTCTGGAGAATCGGAATCCTGCCCTTGTAGCTGAAGAAACGGCTAATATTGGTGCTGGTGACCAAGGTTTGATGTTTGGTTTTGCTACTAATGAAACTCCTGAACTTATGCCGCTTCCGATTGCTTTGTCGCACCGGATTGCCCGCCGCTTGGCGGAGGTTCGTAAGAATGGAACTCTTGAGTATCTGCGCCCGGATGGAAAAACTCAGGTAACCATTGAATATCAGGATGAGAAACCGGTTCGCGTAGATACGATCGTTGTTTCCACGCAGCATGCGGAAGAAATTTCTCTTGAGCAAATTCAGGCGGACATTAAAGAGCATGTTATTCTACCTGTTGTCCCGGCTGAGCTGCTGGATGAAGCTACTAAATATTTCATTAATCCTACAGGCCGCTTTGTGATTGGTGGTCCTCAGGGTGATGCCGGTCTGACCGGGCGCAAAATCATCGTTGATACATATGGCGGATATGCACGTCATGGCGGCGGAGCATTCTCCGGTAAGGATCCAACCAAAGTAGACCGCTCTGCGGCTTATGCTGCACGTTATGTAGCGAAGAATCTGGTTGCTGCAGGCCTTGCTGACAAATGTGAAATTCAACTGGCATATGCGATTGGTGTAGCTAATCCTGTCTCGATCAATGTGGATACATACGGAACAGGCAAGATCAGTGAAGAGAAGCTGGCGAATCTTATCAGCAGCAACTTCGATCTTCGTCCGGCAGGCATCATCTCCATGCTGGATTTGCGTAAGCCTATTTATAGACAGACCGCAGCATATGGCCATTTTGGACGTACAGATATTGACCTTCCTTGGGAACGTGTCGACAAAGCAGATATGTTGAAAGCCCAGGCAGGGATTTAATATAGAGACATCATTTCAGACGAAGAAGTGTTTATTAGAAACCCGCAAGGCGAATCTCCGGCCAATGGAGCAGCCTTTGCGGGTTATTTGTGTTCATGGACTTGTCGAACATTCACGGATTCGGACAAGCACTTTTCTAAACTTTGGAAGCCCTTTAACCGAATATAAGAATATATGAAAAGACGAAAGTATGGCTTGAGAGGAGTCTATCACGGCATGAAAAGGAAAATTTCAATCTGGACAGCAATTATGCTATCAGGGAGCATGATGATGGGAACATGGCAGCCCATGAGCGGACTCACAAACCAGGCAGTCTATGCAGCCGCTGAATTCGGCATTACGGTATCACCTTCGGCAGGAGCTTATTATGTGAACACGGCTGCAAATCTAAGACTGAGCTTCGATCGTCAGGTAATTCCGCAGAACGGGAAAATTACTATTACTAATAGTGAATCGAAGGAAGTCTTTGTGGAGATTCCTATTGGCAGTTATGGACTGGTAGGCACCTCCAATGCTTATGATATTAAGTGGGGTGGAGACAAGAAGCTTGCTCCCAATACTAAATACACGGCATTGATCCCTCAAGGATTGTTCAAAGACAGTGAAGGTAACGGGTCTGCAGCCACCAGCTGGTCGTTTGTCACAGCGCCTGAGAATGATACCTCAATAGCAGCAAGTGAACTTACACCAGCGAACAATAGCAGAGTAGATGCAGCGGGGCTAACCCAATTGAGCTTCAAATTGAATAAAAAGTTGCTGAAGGGCGGCGGAACTGTCCGGCTAATGTCTTCTTTCAACAATGACATCGTTCAGGAATTCAGAATATGGGATGATGTTCCTGGTGTAGATGTGCAAAGTGATGCTTCCTCGACAACGGTGAAGCTGACAATAACCGCGAATAAAGTAGCAGCGGGGAGCAATTATTATATACTTATCGATTCCTATGCATTCAAAGCAGACGATAATCGAACCTTTGCCGGAATCTCCAGCGGAAATGTCTGGAGCTTCTCTACAGTAGGCGGAGAGGCGAAGAATATAACTACAGTTCCGGATAAAGGTGCTGTGAACGTACCTACAACGGAAGTGTTCAGGCTGAACTTTGACCGTCCTATGATGCCGGCATCCGGATATATTACGGTCTCTCCAGGCGCACCGGATGATTCCAGAACCAGATGGATTAATGTGAACTCAACCTCTGTAGTTGGTGGCGGGGAGAAGTCTATTGCGTTCACACCAGCTACGAATGATTCTCCGTTGTTAAGCGGAACGACTTACACGGTAACGATCCCTCAAGGGGCTTTTTATGACCGGGACGGAAATGTGTTTCCGGCCTCGGGTCCGTACACTTGGACTTTTACAACCACTCCGCTTTCTGGTCTTGCTGCTGCTGCCTTGTCGCCTGCTGACAGGAGTGAATCTGTAGGGATAAGTAAAGCCATGACAATCACTTTTAACCGAGATGCAGCCTACAACAAGGGTATTATTGATGGTGTGACGCTCTATAAAAGCAGTGGCATCAAAGTTCCCGTTAACGTGAGCAATGGGGCTTCGGCCAAAGAGTTCATTATCAGCCCGAATACGACTCTCGATCCAGCCACAACGTATTATGTTGATATCGCCAAAGGCGTATTTACAGACGCAAATACTGCAGGACTGGTATATGACGGAATAAACGGCAAGACGTCATGGAGCTTTCAGACGGAGGTAATGGATACCACTGCTCCTGCACTTGTGTCGGCACAGCTGGATAACAACCGTACGATCCGTCTGAAATATAACGAAACGCTTAATTCGGGGGTAGCTCTCCTCTATTCAAGCTTCGCGGTGACGGTGAATGAGGAGAAACGCACAATAGAAAGTGTGTATGTTCAAGGGGACAGTGTATACATTACCCTTTCTACAGGAATAGCCGTTGGACAAGTCGTGAAGATAAGTTATTCAGGCGGCTTACGTACGATTCAGGATAGCCACGGCAACTCAGCCGGCACCTTTACATCACAACAGGTTACGAATTCAATTCAATCTGCCTTGCCTACACCAAGGGATGGAGTTTTATCCGGCAAAACAGTGACACTGAATTTCAATGATAACCTAAAGCCGGTCTCTGCCAATGCCTATAGCCAATTCTATGTCTATGCGGATGGTGGTTCCCTGGGAGTGAACAGCATCAGCTCTAGCGGCAGCTCCGTTGTCCTCAGCCTAAATAATGCTGCATCCAACGGACAGACTATACGAGTCTCATACTACGCCGGCTCCTATCCGCTTCAGGATCAGTACGGCCAGAGTATTGCTAATTTTAACGATTTCTATATCCGGAATACCAGTGATACCACTGCACCGGTCTTCCAGAATGCTGTTGGAACAGGGAATAAAATAGTACTGACTTATAATGAAGGAATAGCCTCATCGGCGTTGCCGCTAAACAGTCAATTCTCTGTTCTAGTGGGCAGTACCAGTACTCCCAATTATGTGACTGGCATTTCGGTAAGCGGAACCCAGGTCACACTTACGCTCCAGAGTACGCTTGCCCTTAATCAATATACTAGCCTTTCGTATGTACCGGGCAGTGCCGGTCTCAGCGACCTGAACGGTAACCGTGCAGCTTATCTTAATCTGCAGGCAGTATCGATATCCGGAAGTACGGGAACCTCTGTACCTGACATTAGTTCGGCTACAATCTCGGGGGATGAGATTACGGTCACCTTTAGTAAGAATATGCAAGCATCTTCTGCCTCACTCTATACGAATCAGTTTGGAGTCCGGGTAGATGGCAGTAGTGTTGGTGTTCAGTCCTATTATGTCTCGGGAAATGTGCTGAAGCTGACGTTGTCCACCATAGTTAAAATAGGGCAAGTTGTGGATCTGTCGTATATGGCCGGATCCGGAGCGATAACGGATGCCAGCGGAATTCCGCTGCCTTCATTCACTGCGCTCTCAGTCTACAACGGGACAGGAACCTCTTCGGGTACTTCCAGCCGCCCTTCATATCTGGGGACACTTGCTGCCAGTGAATTCGGCCAGGAATATCCGCTGCTCAAAAGTGATTCCGCAACGGTTGCAGATGACCGTTCTGTATATAGCCAGTCCGTCAAAAGATATATACTAACTGCTGACCGTTTGACAGCAAGCTATGATTACCTGTACAAGCTGGGAACTTCCGGGCTTGCTTTTGAAGTGCCCTCTACAGAAATGGCAGCTTATGTGATCTTGCCGCTGAAGCCGCTTCTAAATGCAGTGAACCGGGATAAGAAGGCTACAATGGTTATACGCTTTGGAGATCATCTCTATACCTTGCCTTTGAATAACGTCGATATGAATAGCCTTGCGGCAAGCCTGGTGGCAGACAGCAGCAATATTTCACTTATATTAAGGATAGAAAAAGTTCCGGCAGACACATTTACGCCATTTGAGCAAAAGCTGCAATCGCAAGGATTGCAGGCTATTACGGGCTTAACAGATATCCGTCTGACGGCTTCAGTCAGCAGCAACTATGCCAATGCCAGCGCACTCAGCGTAGCAGCTGAGTATGCTGCACGTACGACTGCTACACTAAACAGTAATCAGGTTTCAGCAGCCAGGCTGGATCTTGCATATTATGATGCTACCTATCTGCCTACCAAAATCAGCACGGCTGGCAGCAATACTGTGATTCGGGCAAATACAGTCGGCAATCAGGTGGTTGGAACATTTCTATCCACCCGGACGTTCAGTGACATGAGCAAACATTGGAGTAATTCGATAGTCTCCCTGCTAGCTGCTAAAAATATTATCGACAGCAGTTATGGCAGCAGCTTTAAGCCGGAGCAAAAAATTACACGGGCCGAATTTGCAGTCATGCTCAGCCGGGGGCTGGGACTGCTGGGTGACCGTGAGACGGCGCAGCGGTTCAGAGATGTGCAGCCCTCTACACAAACCGGTGATTATATCGGGGCTGCGGCTAAAGCAGGAATTATCACCGGCAATACGGATGCCACCTTCCGTCCGAATGATAATATTACCCGTGAACAGCTGGCAATCATGATTATTCGGGCTATGGAGTATTCCGGAAAGCCGATTACGTTGAATGGAACCTCTTCTGTAGCATTATCTGTTTTTAAGGATAAGACTAAGATTCAGAATCAAAGCGCTGAATTTGTAGCCAAAGCGGTCCAGCAGGGAATTATTCTCGGTATGACACCCACCGAATTTCAGCCGCAGGGCAATGCTACCCGCGCCCAAGCTGCAGTGATGCTGCAGCGTATGCTTTCGATGGCAGGTTTTTTGTAAACCGAATATAGCAGTCATATTTGATCTGTGAGCGTCCGGCCTTGGCCGGACGCTTTTTTCTATGGATAGAAATGTGGTGCTTCCCCGGTTCAAATAGAGTTGGAATCTGCCAATTTCCGCAACTTTTTAGGCTATAACCAGTCTATTAAAGATGTAATGGAATAGCAGGAACTATTGATAGAGATATTTTTTTATACATTAAGAGTAAATAAGATGGGAGAGTTATACTGAAATGAATGAAGTTTTCATGGGGAAAAAGAATAGCGAGTGGGTACGGGGAAACAAAAGTCTATCTTCTAAAAAGTGGGTTGCTGCCTCGTTAGCAGGCGTATTGTGGATCATGCCGGTTATTGGAAGCACTGGGCCTTCCTTATTCAGTCTAGGCTCCGCTTCAGTAGCGCAAGCTGCTACAGCCTCCTTCTCAGTGACAAAGCTGAGCGAAGAAGTCATTACTTCAGGCGCGATGATGATGAAATATAAATTTACGACCGTGCGGTCCGGCAAAAGTGTAACAGGGCTGGCTGACGTGGTTCGGGTCGATCTGAATAACCCCTATGTCTCTGTAGATGTAATGACGGGCAAAGGCGGTAATCTGACTACGCGGCAAAGTACCGGAGGTATGGCGGCAGAAACCGGAGCAGTGGCCGCAGTTAACGGGGATTACTTCAATACCGGCGGGGAAGGTGCACCGATCGGTGGTCAAGTATCAAGCGGAGTTGTAGTATCTACACCTTCGCAGCTTGATGGAATGTATGCTTTTGCTGTGACTAAAGACCGTAAGCCGGTTATTGATGAATATACATTCGAAGGCATGCTGACTGCTGAGGATGGTTCACAGTTTCCGTTATCCGGCATCAATAAAGGGGCCTATAACCCTGAGGGCGGCAGTTCCACCTACAGTCATGCCAATGCCGCCTATATCTACACAGATGCTTGGACAGCACTGGAGCGGCCTAAGAACAGCTCTACGACACCAACAGAGGTACTGGTAGAGAATGATATCGTTACCCAGATTTCCCCTGACGCGGCCTTGCCGATAACCGTGCCTAAAGGGGCGTACATTTTGCGGACTCACGGGCTTGCAGCCCAATTTGTAAAAGCTCATCTGGTTGTAGGCCAGAAGCTAAGCAGTGTCTACACGCTTCGTTCCAAAACTACTCAGCAGGAGCTTGACCCATCCACACTGCAGATGATGATCGGGGGGCATACCATTCTGGTAAATAACGGGAAAGCGGCGACCTTCTCCCGCTCCACCAGCAGCATCGGCGGGTATCGTGCCCGCACAGCTCTGGGTTATTCAGAGGATGGACGATATGTATATGTCATTGCAGCCGAGAAAAATAACAATAGTGCAGGACTGTCTCTGACGGAGCTGCAATCGTTCATGACCAATATCGGTGTCTGGAAAGGGATCAACCTGGACGGAGGGGGCTCTACAACGATGGTAGACCGTCCGCTTGCGGAAACATCCACTACCCTAACCTTTAATACAGAATACGGCACAGAGCAGCGCAGCATCGTTAACGGCCTTGGTGTATATACTTCTGCTCCACAAGGTGAAGTGAAAGGAATTAAAATCAGCGGCAGTTCTGTATTGTTAATCGGTCAAAAAGCTACGTATTCTCTAAAAGGCTATGATACTTACTACAATCCAATTGATGTAGCTGCAGCTAATCCTGCCTGGAGCTCCAGCGGCGGCAGTGTTACGGTGAATGCAGGGGAAGCAACCGCAGTCAAGGCGGGAACCGTTAACCTGAAAGCAACCAGCGGTTCGGCCAGTGCAGAGACTAAAGTAACCGTTCTGGGCGGAGAGGATCTGACAAGTCTGATTGCCGGCACCACGACTGCACCGCTGATAGCAGGAGCCTCGGTATCTGTTCCAGTTCATGCAGTGTCGACGAGCGGGGCAACGATTGCCGTTCCGGCTGCATCGCTGAAATGGGAGTTTATCGGCTTTAAGGGCAATGTAGGTGACGGTAAGCTTACTGTGGAATCCGTGGATCCGGGGGTAACAACCGGTTATGCCATAGCCCGTTATGATGGCTTCAGCACAGCTGTTGTATTCTCTGCAGCGGCGTCAACGGCTTGGGAGGATTTTGAAAATGCCACGTATCCATTTGTCTTCACGACCAACGCGGCGGGGGTAACGGGAACGGCGGCAGTTGTCCCGGGCAGCGCGGAACGGGCGGGCTCGAATGTATTATCGCTTAGCTATGACATGACGGCTGGCACCGGAAAAATGTATGCTTATGCCCAGTTCAACGGAACAACGGGTAAGAGTATTCCGGCAACGGCAACGTCTATGTCCGTAGACGTGATGGGGGATATGAGTCTTAACTGGCTGCGTGCAGAGGTAACGGATGCCAGCGGGGCAACAGCGTATATTGATCTGGCCAAAGTGATCGACTGGAATGGCTGGAAGAACCTCAATATTGATCTTTCCGGTTCAGGGATTAAATTCCCAGCTTCCCTAAAGAGACTTTACGTGGTAAATGTAGAGGAAGGCCAGGACGAGCGGGCTAAGACAGGTACGGTAGCCTTTGATAATATTTCATTCGTTATGCCATCGCTGTCCAGTGAAGCCGGATTGCCTAAGGGAACGGCGTCCATGAGTATCGGAGCCAAGTCGATGCTTGTAAACGGCACAAAGCAGGCGATTGATGTAGCGCCGATTGTAAAGGATGGCAGCACGTATGTGCCGATTAAATATGTGCTTGATGCCTTTGGCGGGAATGCCATATGGGATCAGAATACCAAGAAGATCATGGTGCTTCGCGGAGCGAAAGCACTGGATCTGACGGTAAACAAGAAGGAATTCCTGCTTAACGGGAAACGCCAGAGTGCTGATGTGGCGCCTTTAATCCTGAATGGCAGGACTTTAGTACCGCTTAGACTCGTGACAGAACAGCTAGGACTCACTGTAAAATGGGAACAGATAACGAAGACCGTAACTATCGAATCGTGATATGTTAGTATAAAGGAAAGCCTTTAATACGATCCGATAGAAATGGGGCAAGCATCCGTGGAATTTCAAGCCGATGCGATTGATCGCGTCATTAAGAATACCATCGACGTGATGGAGAGCAGCAAGTATCAGATTTTTGAAATATTGCAGGTTGCACGTGATGAGCTTGCTGCACTCACCAAAGAACTGCAGCGGGTTATGGAAGAAACGGATGAAACATTGCAAAAGGTAGACAAGCTGGAGCTGCAGTACCACCGCTCCCGGATCCGGCTGACCGAGGTCAGCCGGGACTTTGTCCGCTACACGGAGAAGGATATCCGGGTGGCTTACGAGAAAGCGACGGAGCTTCAGTTAGAGCTGATGATGACGAGGGAGAGGGAAGCCTACCTGCGGAGCAGACGGGATGAGCTGCAAATGCGGGCTCGCAGTGTCGAAAATTCTGTGGAGCGGGCCGAATCGATTGGTTCGCAAATGAGCGTTGTCCTGGAATATCTGTCTGGAGAACTAGGCCAAGTGACGAGAATTGTCGAATCTGCGAAAAACACGCAAATGGTTGGACTCAAGATAATCCAGGCCCAGGAAGAAGAACGGAAGAGAATTGCCCGGGAAATTCATGATGGTCCTGCTCAAATGCTGGCAAATCTAGTCCTAAGGACGGAAATTGTAGAAAGAATGCTGGTAAAGCAGGAATTTGGGCTGGTACAAGCCGAAGTAATAGACTTAAAGGGGCAGGTAAGGTACAGCCTGGAAGAAATGCGTAAAGTGATTTTTAATCTCCGTCCGATGGCCCTCGATGATTTAGGACTGATTCCGACACTCCGGAAATACGTGCATGATTATGAGGAGAAGACGAAGATCCGCACTTCTTTTGAAACAAGGGGGAAAGAGCACCGGCTGTCCTCAGCCATGGAGGCTGCAGTCTACCGTCTTGTTCAGGAAGCTTTGTCCAACGCGGCGAAGCATGCCTATCCAAGTTATGTTCTGGTGGAAATTACGTATCAGGCACAGTTAATTAAGATCGTAGTGAAAGACAATGGCTTAGGCTTCAATGTGAAAAAGATCAGTGAGCAAGCCAACCGTGAAAGCTTTGGGCTGGTGGGAATGCGTGAACGTGTGGAATTGCTGGAAGGTAGAGTGGAAATACAGTCAGCAGAGAACCAGGGCACAACAATCATAATTCACATTCCGACGAATGTGGACAAAGGAAAGGAGTAATGTGATGGAAAACCAGAATTCTGGAAAAACGCCCATAAAGGTTCTTTTGGCGGATGATCATCAGTTGTTTCGTGAAGGGCTTAAACGAATTTTGAATATGGAGGACGACATTGAAGTCATAGGTGAGTGCGGTGACGGCATCCAGGTGCTTGAATTCTGCAATATCAACAAGCCGGATATCGTGCTGATGGATATTAATATGCCTATTGAGAACGGTGTGGAGGCTACACAGAAGCTGCGGGAAATGTTCCCGGATGTTAAAGTGATTATCCTCTCGATCCATGATGACGAAAGTTACGTATTCGAAACCCTGCGCAAGGGTGCGAATGGATATTTGCTGAAGGATATGGAGGCAGAGTCGCTTATTAATGCGATCCGCTCTGTATGTGAAGGCCATGCCTTCATTCATCCCAAGGTAACCGGCAAGCTGATCAATCAGCTGCGCCGCATGACGTATCTTAACGAGACAGGCGCCATGGCCGAGACTCCGGTTAAGGAAGCAGGCGTGAAATTTGTTGCAGGCGACAACAATCCGCTGACCCGCCGCGAAGCAGAAGTGCTGCGCCTTATGGCTGAAGGCAAGAGCAACAAGATGATTGGGGAATACCTCTTTATCAGCGAAAAAACCGTCAAAAACCATGTCAGCAGCATTCTGCAAAAGATGGAAGTCGACGACCGCACGCAGGCTGTTATCAATTCGATCAAATATGGCTGGGTAACATTATAATTCATACGTAAACTTTTAACTGAGCGTTTTGGAGAATCCTAATGATCCTTATAAAACGGTACATAACTTAATTGCAGCCGTCTAGCTGCAATTAAAGTATTGTTTCAGTCCGCATGATATTCGAATTTTGCAAAATGCTGAATTAAATATGTACCCGAAACCGGAAGCTCTAACCTGACTTCTTGTAGGAAGGCAGAAATTCTGTGCTTTGCGATATATAGAGAGTCAGAATAACCGGGTTAGTTGTCCCGGCAGGCTGGGCTGTCACCGTCCGTTTATCACCGGCATATAGTGTCGGTATAAGAGGGAGGTGCATCTCCATGATCGCCCAGTTAATCTCGATTGTGTCTATCTATGCATCCGCAGCAGCCCTTGTTCATATTCTGCATTGCAGGGAAGAGAGCCGGGAGGCAATGCGGCCTGGAAAGCGGCTTCATTATATTCTGATCACCCGCAATCATGAAGCTGTCGTGGAATGGTATATCCGAATGCTCGCAGTTTATGCTTTTTGGATGGGCAGACCGCTGTATGTCACTTTGATGGATGATGGTTCCTTGGATGGAACGCTGGAGGTTGCCTCAAGGTTAGAATGCAGCGGCTCGTCTATCAGGTTCGCTCCGGTAATGCCGCACTACAACACTCTTCACGAAGCGGAGCACCGGAAGGAAAACGTACTGGATCTGCGGACGCAGGAGCAGCCTTTTCCGCTGAAGATGATGCGGCTGCCGGGAAGCAGGGGATACGGATCGAAGCATGGGGAATGATAATTAAATATGTCGGCAACGGGTGAAGCACACTCTCCATTGATGGGGGAGTGTGCTTTTTGGTGTTTGCGAGCAAACACGGATTGCTTAGTGGTTCAGCCGGACACCAAACTTAAGGTCAACTGCTTTAGTTGTATTTCGTGCAGCTATTATTCAGATTTAGACAGGATATCCGGAGATAGCTGCACTTCGTACATTTATTATTGCGGACATGAGGCCAAACTGCTGTTTTTCCGGATTTTAGTTGTACGAAATACACTTTAGTGGATAAATAGGCCGTGACAATAATAAATAGTTGTAGTAACTGCAGTTAAACCATCTGCTGTTAAGTACATCTAAATCCAAACCTGACAGTGACCGGGGTCCAAACGTTTGCTGTAGTCACGGCTATCGCGGAATAGAAATTTAGTGTGAATTCGGGGGGATCGCAATCTATGGTCTCGGTGATGAGCCACTTTGATGGAGAGAGGGAGGGATTTGATGAGAGTAGCAGTATATGCGGTAGAGTGCAATGCCGCTTGGGAGATCAGGATATCGCTAAACATGGCTGTGGACAGGTTGTGGTGGAATGCTGAGGGAAATGGAGGTGAAGGCTGGGGCGGCGGGCAAGCGGACAGGCTTGTGCTGTTATCACCATCGCTCCCGTTAGGCTGGGGGGTGAAGCTGCGGGAGGGCTTTAGAGCTTCCCCTGCCATGAGGCTATGGAAGAAGGAGGACTGGAAAGGGTATGTTGCCAATTGCTTGAAGGCTGAAATCAGGCAAGAACAGGAGGAGGGAGGTCTGCGGGAAGAGGAGTGGCTGACAGAAGGGAATATCGCTCCAGAATCCATGCTGGCCTGGACGGAAGAAGGTGTGAAGGAGACTGCACGTGCCGGGAACTACGGTGGTCCGCAGGTGTTTCCTAAGGAAAGCTTATTTGGATGGGGCGGCCACGCTGCATTGGCAGCGGCGGCTAATCAGTTGGCAGGAGCACTTGCCGGCCGTTCCCTGCTGCAGGGCGAAGCGGAAGCTTTGGTGGCAGAACGGCTGCCTGAGCTGGCAGAGAATTGGCCCTCAGCCGCACAGCTGGCGCATCTTCAGGGACGGATAAGGATTGAGGCGGCAGTTGCTTATAATGACCCGAAGCGAGGCGGGGGAGTGATGGGACAGAGGAGCAAGGTGAAGCAGAGCGTGAAAGAGACGGAGCGGACAGAGAACCGGGAGCAAGGCGGGGGAGTGCTGGGGTGGAGGAGGATGATGAAGCAGAACGGGAAAGAGACGGAGCGGATAAGCAACCGGGAGCAAGGCGGGGGAGTGATGGAGCGAATGAGCGAGACAGTTGCCGGGCGCGGTTCCCGACCGCTCCTGACTGTTGGCCGGTTCCCACTGGTCACCGGCCGCCTCTTGCGCGGTGCAGCGCTTCGCCTGCTGCTGCTGCTGCGCCTGCCCCGGCGCGGCGCTGCCGCCCGCCGCGGGGCACCACGCTGCCTGCGCTGCGGCAGCGTACCCACGGGCCGCACGGCCTGCGCCGCGTGCGGCCTTGCCGGCTGCGCCTATTGCGAGGCCTGCCTCGCACTCGGGCGCAGCCGGGCTTGCGCGCTGCTGCTGCGCAGCGCGCCGTTGCCTGCCGTGCGCTGCACGGCAGGCGTCTCCCCCACCGTAGCGGCACGCCGGTGGGGGCTTAGCGCAGCGCAGGCGGCTGCGGCCGCCGCTGCGCTGGGGTTCCTGGCGGAGCCGCGGGAGCGCTCCGCCGTAAGCGGCCCAGAGCGGTTTCTGCTCTGGGCAGTGACGGGAGCGGGAAAGACGGAGATTACGTTCCCGCTCCTGGAGGCGGCGCTCGCAGCCGGAGGCCGGGCGCTGATTGCAACGCCGCGGCGCGACGTCGTGCTGGAGCTGGCGCCGCGTCTGGCCAAGGCCTTCCCGGCGGACATCCCCGCCGTGCTGTATGGGGGCAGCGACGACCGCTGGAGCGCGAGCAACATAACGCTGGCTACAACCCATCAGCTGCTGCGGTTCAATCAAGCTTTTGACCTGGTCATCATCGATGAACTCGATGCTTTTCCCTATCACAATGATCCAATGCTGGCCTACGCTGCCGGGCAGGTTTGTAAGTCCTCTGGATCCTTCATTTTTCTCTCAGCCACACCACCGGCCGAATTACAGCGCCTCGCCCGTTCAGGAAGACTACCTCATGCGAGAGTACCCGTCCGCTTTCACGGTCATCCCTTGCCGGTCCCAGTGCATTTACATATGCCGCCGCTGCACCGTTGTTTGAAGCAGGGGAGACTCCCTGGAAGTTTGATCCGCGCCTTGCAAAGATCTCTTAACCGCAAAGCACAGACTTTTCTCTTTGTCTCGCGGATTGCCCACATTGCTGGACTGCTGCAGCTTTTAAGGCGTATTTTCCCTGGCGTTCCTATGGAAGGAACCTCCTCCAAAGATCCGGATAGAGCAGAGAAGGTTCGGGAGTTCCGCAATTGTACGATTTCACTCCTGGTAACGACGACAATTCTGGAGCGGGGAGTTACGATTCCGCGCAGTGATGTATTTATTCTGGATGCGGACAGCAGCCTGTTTGACGAAGCAGCTCTGGTGCAGATGGCGGGCCGGGCAGGACGCTCTAAAGATGATCCGGACGGCCACGTCGTATTCGCTTCAGCTGAGTGGAGCAAGTCACAGCGCAGAGCCATTTCACAGATTCGCAGCATGAACGCCATTGCCCATAGACAGGGATACCTGTGAGATAAGAAGCTTCCTACTCTTTTAGTCATAATAATGTGCACATCACCTGAAGGAGGTTATAGATGAATTCCATAATGTCATGGATTAAAAATGCCCAATTGTTAATCGCTCCTACCCTGCCTCAATGTCTGTTCTGTGGTAAAAGAGGCCGTCCTTCATCCGGGCTGCCGGGAATTTGCGTAAGCTGCCATACAGGGATCCCATGGATCCGCTGTCCCCGGTGCCAGACCTGCGGTCGCCATGTCGGCTGTCCGGATTGCAGCCGCAGCCGCGAGCCTGTACCGATCCGCTGCAACCGCAGCGCGGTGGCCTATACAAATGAGATGCGCGAGCTGCTGGGTCAGTACAAATACAGAGGGAATGAACGCTTGGCCCCTACACTGGGCCTGATGCTGGACAAAGCATATGCTATACTTCAACAAGAGCAGAGTGAGGTAGGGCGAAATGCTCCGCTACTGGATATATCTCCGGGTAAACCTTTTTCAGCAAAGTCAAACTATCTTCTTATTCACCCGGCCCTATGGCAAGCCGATTTGCTGGTCCCTGTGCCTGTAAGCTCAGCCCGCCTGGCTGAAAGAGGGTTTAATCAGGCGGAGCAACTGGCAGATGTATTATCTCTACGGAGGGGGATTCCGCAGCTTCCGCTGCTGATTCGTACCCGGCATACCGGCAAACAGAGCTTCAAAAGCAGAAGTGAACGGCTGGCCGATATGAAGCAGGTTTTTGCCGGGAATACAGATCCTAAGATTCTGCAAAGTTTGAAAGAACAAATGGATTCAATGGCTCCCCCGCTTCAGCAGCGCCCCCTGCAGATCATTATTATCGATGATATCTACACCACTGGAAGCACAATACGGGCCTGCGCTGAAGCACTTCACCGGCTCATTGGTGATTTGGGCTATGCGGCGGAGTTATACAGTCTGACATGGGCACGTTCTTAGCGGTTTCGGCCGTTCGCAAATTAAATTAAACCTGCTCCACAACCGATACTAACCATAGACGGAACTTCAGCTATCATGTAATCTTATTAGCATAAGATATTTATAAGCTGTGCAGAATGTAAGGAAGGGAGCCGCGGTAGAAATGAATGTAGATAATTGTCCAAGATGCGGCCGGCTATATGTTAAGAATTTAATGAACCTGTGCCAGCCTTGTATCAAAGAGTTAGAGCATGAATATGAAATCTGTGTAGACTACCTGCGCAAAAATAGAGGCACTAATATTCAGGAACTGTCCGATGCCACGGAGATCTCCATTAAGGAAATCACCCGTTTCATTCGTGAGGGCCGAATTTCCATAGCGAACGCACCTAACATGATGTACCCTTGCGAAGTCTGCGGAACCTTGATCCGTGACGGGCATATGTGCGACAGCTGCCGCAGCCGCTTGACCAAAGATCTGGCAAATGCTGCCAAGGAAACTGTGGACAAAAGCACTCCCAAAAAGACTTCGGATGCCGCATATCGCGCCGTGGACAAGTTCCGTAACTAATTAAATCTGCAAAAAAACGTTTGCAGCTATAAAGAATGTTTCAACAGAGGCCGATAAACTTAGTAAAGATTATCGGCTTTTTTATATCAGAAGGAAGGTGGAAGTTATGAAAATTAACGAGACCGGACGAATTAACGCGATGAACCCGTATCAACGGAGTGCGGAATCGCAAAGGCAGGAACAAATGAAGAAGAGCACACGCAAGGACGAGGTATCGATTTCGGATGAAGCCATTAAGCTGCTCCAGGCACAGAAAAGCGGCAAGATTGACGCTGAACGTGCGAACAAGATCGAGAGCCTGAAACAGCAAGTATCCGCAGGTACCTACCAGGTTGACGCAGCTAAGCTCGCAGAGACACTCGCCCCCTACTTTAAGCAATCCTCCGAGAATTAGGTGAACACACCCATGGCACTTACGACATTATTAGAATTGCTAGAGCGGCTGGACGAAGCGCATGTGCAAATGCTGGATTTGGCCGTTGTCAAGAAACAGACCATCATGGACAACAAGGTGGAGGGTCTCATCGACATCCTGAACCGTGAGTCCAAGCTTATGAAGGTGATCGGACAGCTGGAAGAGAAGCGCGCGGAAGCGGCATTTACTTTTCTGCAGGGGGTTGGAATCCGTTCCAATCTGAATCTGAATCTTACCGAGCTGTCCCGCCTTGTATTTGATCCTGAGGACAAATCGCGCCTGCTGCATATTCAGCAGAAGCTTTCCGGCACATTGCAGCAATTGAAACTTGCCAATGAGCTGAATCAGAAGCTGATTGAGCAGTCGCTTACCTTTATAGATTATTCCCTGGATTTGCTTGTCGGAAGACCAAATCAGGAAATGACATACCATCATCCGTCCGACAAGGGCAGCAGTGTGACTCGGCCGGGCCTTTTTGATGCCCGCGGATAACCCGTTTATCCTCATGGCCTCTTTCACCGCAGCAATCACAAGGGAGGAACAAGTAGCATGACATCCACATTTCACTCGATAGAAACAGCAAGACGAAGCCTGTTTACCCAGACTGCTGCGCTCAATACAACCGGCCACAACATAGCCAACGCCAATACGGAAGGCTACACACGCCAGCGTGTGAATATGAAGGCGGCTATACCTATCGAGGCCTATGGTCTCAATAACTCAACACTGCCGGGACAGATGGGGACTGGTGTGGAGTTCACTTCCATCGAGCGGATCCGTGAGATGTTTCTGGACGATCAGTACCGTGGAGAGAATTCCGCCAGCGGCAACTGGAGCATCCAATCGGATACGCTAGATAAGCTGGAAGCCATCGTTAATGAGCCTTCGGATACCGGTATTCGTACAGTGCTTGATAATTTCTGGAAATCCTGGTCAGATCTCAGCAAGAACCCGGAAGATCCAACAGCCCGCAAAATTGTAGTACAGACTGCACAGTCACTCACTGATGCGATGAACTATATGAGTACACAGTTAAGTAATCTGGATCGGGATCTCAGCACCAACGTTGATGTCAAAGGGAAAGAAATACAGAGCTACCTCAGCTCTATCGCTGACTTGAACCAATCTATTTCTAAAATAGAAGGCATGGGGGATCAGGCGAACGATCTGCGGGATCAGCGTGATCTGATGACCGACAAGCTATCCAAGATTGCCAATATTACAATCCTGGAGACCGATGCCGGGTATAACATATCACTGGGCACACAGCAACTGGTTCAAGGAGCAACGGTTACTGCGGCTGTAGACAGCGCCTTTTTGAATACTGCTTACGCTTCTGGTGACCTGAAGGCTGGCGAAGCTTATGGAATGATCTTTTCCAGTAGAACTTATGTGGGAGATTATAGAAAGCAACTCGATGCTATGGCCAACACGATCGCAAACGGCGAAGTACAGGTAACCATTCCAACAGGCTCAACTTTACCTGCAGGAACCACCGTACTTAAAGATTCAGAAATCATTAATGCCGACGGAACCAAAACCTCTCTTCCAGCAGGGAGCGCAGTGCCTATCCCATTGACGGGTGATTTGAAAACTACAGTCAAAGGTCTGAATGGACTACATCAACTGGGTTATGCGATGAATGGAAGCTCAGGGCGGCCATTCTTTACAGCTTCTGTGGCTGGTGAGACGATCACAGCAGCCAATCTTAAGCTTAATCCCGAAATCGCTGCTGATCCTACACTGTTTGCGACTTCTCTTCGCACCACTACAGACAGTGCCGGAAATGTATCCGTCGTTAAAGGGAATAATACATTGGCGCTTTTGTTCAGTAATATGAAGGACAACAATACTTTCACTACAGCAGATGGCCTCAAATCAGGTACTGTAGGCTCCTACCTTAGCTCAATGGTCGGGCAATTAGGAATTCAATCCCAAGAAGCCACACGCCAGACAAGCAACGCCGATTATCTGGTGGACCAAGTGAATTCCCGACGGCAGTCAGTAAGCGGAGTATCTCTGGATGAGGAAATGTCCAACATGCTAGTATTCCAGCATGCCTATAGTGCTGCTGCACGTTTCATGACAACCTATGATGAGTTGCTAGACAAATTGATTAATTCTACCGGCACAGTCGGCAGATAAAGGAGGAACATACAATGCTCAGAGTCACCTCCAATATGATGAGTTCACAGCTGTTGCTTAACTTGAACCGCAATGCACGCACAATGAACGATACGCAGCTGCAACTGGCGAGCGGCCGCAAAATCAACAAGCCTTCCGATGATCCGGTAGGTATCACGTATTCCTTACGTTACCGTGCGGAGCTGTCTTCGAATGAACAGTACACCAAGAACGTAGATAGTGCACTGTCATGGCTTGATTATAATGACACTGTATTGGGACAGGCAGGAGATGTAGTTCAACGTTTGCGAGAACTTACTGTGAAGGCTGCGACAGGAAGCAACCCTCAGTCAGCTCTGGACAGCATCAACGAAGAGGTATTGCAGCTTAAAGAACAACTGGTGGACATTGCGAACAGCAAATTAAACGGAAAATACGTATTCAATGGCGAGAAATATGATGTCAAGCCATATGAATTTGCTAAGAGTGCCGATGGAACTTACGATACCACTAAGGAAGTCACGACAGATTCTGGACAAATTCAGTATATTGTAGGTGAAGGGGTACAAATGCCTATCAATATGACAGGTAATGATGTATTTGGTCATACGGGGGAAGCAGACAATCTGTTTTCTATCATCAATAATATTTCTGAAGGCTTGAAATCTGGCAACATTACAGCTGTTTCCGGCCAACTTGATAAAATTGATACTCGCGTAGAGACTATTTTATCAGCCCGCTCCGAAATAGGCGCTAAGACTAACCGTGTAGAATTAATGCAAGATCGTCTGAGTGATTTGAACATAAATCTGACAGACCTTCAGGCTAAGACCGAGGATGCAGATTACGAAGAGCTCATTATGAAATCCAAGATTCAAGAGAATATTTATAATGCTTCACTTTCTGTGGGTGCTAAGATTATCTCTACAACTTTAGTAGATTTCATTAGATAACGGAGGTGATGCCCGTTGCTGCAGCCTATCCTGCAAATTCGACAGACACCTGCTCTGATTGGTATTGATGCTGATCCCGGCACGTTCTCCATCACTCAACCAAAGGCTGAAGTTAACATCACAACTATACCTGGAGAGTTAAGCATTCAGTCGTCACGTCCGGAGCTTACAATTGACCAGAGCCGGGCACGCGCTGCTTATAATGGCGGAAGTGTGCTGGATATGAATAAGAGAATTTATTCAGGTATTCAGCAGCTATACCTTCAAGGTCTGGCCCGGAAAGTTGAGCAAGGGAATCGGATGGCTGAGTTTTTTAAGGCTGGGAATACCATTGCTGAAATCTACGGTACAGATACCGAGCCCAACTCATTCCCCGAGCCTCTCGGACCAGCGTCCTATGACAATGTTGATATTTATTTTGACACTAGGGCTCCTGAAATAAGCTTCCGGGCGGCACAAGTTGATATTCAAGTGGAGAGACACCGTCCGGAGACCGAGTACACACGGGGCAAGCTAAATATTTATATGCAACAGTATGCTTCGGTGCAGTATATTCCGCCAGAAGTGAATGTTCAGATGTAGCTTCACAGCTATAGATGTGCCAGAGAGCGCTTCTATAGCTTTTCTGCTGTTTATGTATCATATTAAATACAGGTGAAATGTCTACTAAACTAAACAACCGGGTTTTGCACAGCAAAACTGTTTGAGGAGTGAATAATTTGATTATTGAGACACTGTCTTGGGGAAAACTAGAAGTACATGAAGAACAATTGTATCATTTCTCCAAAGGAATCCCCGGTTTTGAAGAGGATACTGATTTCGCATTGGTTGCTATGGAGGATTCAGCCTTCTGGGTACTGCAGTCCACCGAGAATAAGAACCTCTCATTTCTATTAGGAGATCCGTTTGCTTTCTATCCGGACTATGAGTTTGAACTTCCGAGTGCTGAAGCTGAGGAATTGGGGATTGCTTCGCAGGTGATTGTAAGATGCATAATTACCCTCAAAGAAAAGGTAGAAGAGTCCACGATTAACTTACTGGCACCTATTGTTCTGAACCCGGAGGAACTGAAAGGTAAACAAGTGGTACTGCATAAGGCACCCTATCATACGAAGCATACTTTGTTTCAGGAGCAGCCGGTAATTGACGGAAAGGATGGTGGATGAAATGCTTGTGTTATCCCGCAAAAAAGGTGAATCCATTATCATTCAGGATCAGATTGAACTGACGGTCTTGTCCGTGGAAGGCGATATAGTGAAAATTGGAATATCCGCACCGAAGCATGTTGATATTTTTCGTAAAGAAGTATATTTGTCTATCCAGGAGACCAACCGTGAATCATCTGCACCTGTGCAATCTGATCTCAATGCGTTGATTGACCGGCTACGCGGGCCGCAGAAATAAAACTCATTGTTGTAATAGACATGGAGACAAAAAGTGCTTATTTTACCGGGCACAGTGATTGAGCCATGGCGTGGTATTAACCGCAGCATGGCTTTTTTTATTGAATTTGTTAGATTTATGCAGTTAATAAATTGAACTAACTATATTGGGAGGTGTTTTGCTGTGAATATTGTAGTCATTGGACTAGGTTCGATGGGAAAAAGAAGAATTCGGCTAATCCAAAAATACAATGATCAGTATAAGATATTTGGGATTGATTTCAGCGAGGAACGCAGGAAGGCTAGTGAAGAAGAATACGGCATTGAGACATATACAAACGTGGATGAACTGCTTTTGAAAACCCCAGTGGATTGTGCATTTATTTGTACTTCACCGCTATCCCATAGTGGCATAATCAGCAGTTGTCTTGAAAAGAACTTACATGTTTTTACCGAATTAAACCTAGTGACCGATGAATATGATGAGAACACATTGCTTGCTCTAGAGAATAATAAAATTTTATTCCTATCATCTACGTTTTTGTACCGGCAAGAGGTGAAAAGGATTAAACAACTGGTTACAGAAAGCGATTGTCTCTTGAATTACACTTACCATATTGGTCAATATTTACCTGACTGGCACCCTTGGGAGAATTATAAAGATTATTTTGTAGGGGACAAACGTTCCAACGGCTGCAGGGAGATTTTTGCTATTGAGCTTCCGTGGCTGACAGATGTCTTCGGAGCCATCAGCAAGGTCAATGTCATGAAGAGTAAAATAAGCTCATTAGATATTGATTATAACGATAATTATATGGTAATGGTTGATCATGTAAACGGGCATAAAGGAATGCTTGCGGTAGATGTGGTCTCAAGAAAAGCGGTAAGAAACTTCGAACTTTTTGGCGAAGAGCTTTTTTTACAGTGGGATGGGTCGGCTGAAGGAATCAGAGTGTATGATATTGAGCGCAAAGAAGAAAAAAGGATTCAGTTATATGAAACCGTGGATCAACTTGAGCAATACAGTAAATTTGTAGTTGAAAATGCATACTTTGAGGAGATTGTATCTTTTTTTGCAGCCATTGAAAAGGGAGAAGAGCCCTTATATAATTTTTCTAAGGACAAGGTTATTCTAAATCTAATTGACGAAATCGAGGCTTAGTATGAAGATTCATTACAAGATTGCAATGATTGGACTTGGGTCTATTGGAACAAGGCATCTGTTTAATATTGTGAAAGTTCTTCAAGAGAGAGAGATTTCTTACTCAATTGATTTGATCAGAAGAGTTACCAACAAAGAGATAAGAGAAGATATCAAATCCATCGTTACCCAGGTGTACACAGATTATTCTGAAGTGCCTGATGATTACGATGTAATCTTTGTAACAAACCCTACATTTTTGCACTTTGACACCGTAAAAAGCTACCTTTCCAAAACTAAACATATGTTCATTGAAAAGCCGATTTTCAATGATTCTGCCGTCCCAGTTCAAGAGCTGATGCTTAATGAAAAGGGCATTTATTACGTAGCCTGTCCGTTAAGATATACCGATGTCATACAATACGTGAAGAACGAGGTCGATTTAAGTAAAATTTATAGCGTGCGAGCGATTTGTTCCAGCTATTTGCCCCATTGGAGGGCTGGAGTAGATTATAGGAACACTTATAGTGCACATGCAGATGAAGGCGGGGGTGTCTCCATTGATCTTATCCACGAGTGGGATTATATAGTGTATTTGTTTGGACATCCCGATAGAGTGGAGAACTTCAGAGGAAAGGTTTCACATCTGGAAATAGATAGTGATGATTTGTCAGTATATATTGCTAAGTACAAAAAACTGATGGCTGAAGTTCATCTGGACTATTTTGGGATGCAGACAATTAGAGAACTTCAACTATTCACGTATGAAGATACCATTGTTGCAGATATAGCCAACAGCAGAATAACTTATTTGAAGCGGAATGAAACGATTTCCTTTGCAGAGTCCCGAAATGATTATCAACTTAAAGAAATCTCTACTTTTTTTGATGTCGTAGAAGGAAAGATCAGTAACCCGAACGATATAGAGACGGCTATAATGACTTTGAAAATTGCAAAGGATGGGGGCTTGTGATGAGAATTTTATTTACGATTTGTGGAAGAGCGGGGTCAAAGGGGATCAAGAACAAAAATCTGAAAAACTTTTTGGGTTACCCGTTAGTGTTTTATACGGCTTCAGTAATTGATTTATTCATGAAACAGAACTCTCATATAGACTGTGATATCGTTGTAAATACGGACAGTAAAGACCTAATGAATCTAATTGAACAGAATCTGAAGCTTCAAGTCGATTTTATCGATAGAGATCCTTCTCTTGGACAGGATTATACTCCTAAGATAGCGGTAATACAGAATAGCCTTGAGATCATGCAGGAGCGAAATAAATATAACTACGATATGGTAGTTGATCTGGATATCACCTCACCGTTAAGAACTGTCGGCGATGTGCAATCCTTGATAGATAAGAAGACTGGATGTGCTGCTGATGTAGTTTTCTCTGTAACTGATTCCAGACGCAATCCCTATTTCAACATGGTGAAACAATCTCCAGAGGGGTATGTAAGGGTCATTGACTCATCCTTTAACGCAAGGCAGCAGGCACCGGAGATATTTGATATGAATGCATCTCTGTATGCCTACACACCTTCATTTCTCAAAAGTGGCAAAGGAATATTCGAGGGCCGCTGTGATGTGATTAGAATGACGGATACAGCAGTAATAGATATAGATAACGAGAATGATTTTGAGCTTATGGAGGTTATTGCGGAATATTTGTTTAGGTCTCATGAGGAGATGAGTGTAGTGAGGGATAATATTAGTATCATTAGAATATCCGAATTATAAAATAGCATTGCGTAATGCGAAAAAAAGTTTTACCAAACTCTAAATAGTTAGACAGTCTCTGACGATATATAACTTAGACGCTGATCCGGCAGGGCGGCCGACCTTAATGGTTCGGCGTTTACCACATGGATGTGGAACTAACTTAATTTCAGGGAGGAAATATCAAATGATTATCAACCACAATATTCCGGCGTTGAATACTCACCGCCAATTGTCTATCAACACTGCTAACACAAACAAAAATATCGAGAAATTGTCTTCCGGTCTTCGCATCAACCGCGCTGGTGATGACGCAGCTGGTCTGGCAATCTCCGAAAAAATGCGCGGTCAAATCCGCGGTTTGGACCAAGCTTCCCGTAACGCTCAAGATGGTATCTCTTTGATTCAGACAGCTGAAGGTGCGCTGAACGAAACTCACTCCATTCTGCAGCGTCAACGCGAAATCGCGAACCAATCTGCGAACGGAACGAACACTGATTCTGACCGTCAAGCACTTCAAGACGAAATGAACCAGTTGACTTCTGAAATTAACCGTATCGGTAATACTACTGAATTTAATACTCAGAAGTTGTTGAACGGTGGTATCGGATCTGGCGAAAGTGGTAAGCTGACTCAAGCAACAAGTGCTAAAAAGACAGCTTCAGTAGCTATTGCAGCAGGTGCTCTTGCTCTAAGTGCAGGAACAACCATTACTGTTGATGATGTTACATTTGATCTTTCTAAAATTGCTGTGGGTAATTCACTTGCTACTGCAGCAACAAATGCTGCTGCATTGAAAACAGCATTAGGAGACACTACTTCTGGCGGTGTCAAATTGTCTGATTTGGTGGATATTAAAGTGGGTACTGGTAATGTGCTTGAATTTACAGCTAAATCGAGTGGTACTTCTAGTGAATTATCATTTGCAGGAGCTGCTAAGTTAGGTACTGGAGCTACAGCTTCCGCTAAGGGTGATCCGTCAACTGTAGAGCGTGCTGGACTTCAAAGTGGCGCTGCCCTTACTGTTGCTGATGTTAGTCTTGCAGTAGGGTCAACGTTGAAATTTACAGTTGGCTCTGAAAGCGAAGTTACTGTAAATCTTAATACTGGTACTACTCCAAAGGTCTATGATACTAGCAATATCGATGCTAACGTAGCTAAAGCTGCTATGGATGATCTAGTCAAAGATCTGAATGCAGCTCTGCAATCAGCTGGAATGGACAGCAAAATTACAGCTTCCTTATCGAAGGATAACAAGATCCAATTTATCTCTGAAACAGGAAAAGATATTAAACTGGGTGCAAGTCCTGCGGCTGGTATGGGCCTTAGTACTGCAGCAACAATTAATAATGTTCAACAAGTGGTTGGTGCTGGAGCGCAAGGCGTAGGTTTCTCCACGAAGTTCCAGATTGGTGCAAACACAGGTCAATCTATGTCTCTGCAAATTAATGATGTTCGTGCAGCGGCACTTGGCATCACAGGAAATGCTGGACAAGCTGGTTTCACTAAAGATAATGCTGTTACCAATGGTTCCAACGACGTGAAGTCTGAAGCTGCTTTGAACATTGCTACTCGTGAAGATGCTTCTAAGGCAATTGCTGTTCTAGACAAAGCTACTTCTCTAGTATCAAGCGAACGCGCTAAACTGGGTGCTGTGCAGAACCGTCTGGAACACACAATCAATAACTTGGGAACCGCTTCTGAGAATTTGACAGCTGCTGAATCCCGTGTTCGTGATGTTGATATGGCTAAAGAAATGATGCAACAGACCAAAAACAATATCCTTGCACAAGCTGCACAAGCAATGTTGGCTCAAGCAAATCAACAACCGCAAGGCGTGCTGCAGCTGCTGAGATAATTTGATTAAAAGCTTATAGTGATTAAGGTAATTACTTACTATAGCTCGAGAAGGCCCCACTTTGTGGGGCTTTCTTGTTATACTAGCTCTGTGATATCTCCTTAGAAAATATTAAATTTTAGCAAGGGAGCAGAAACGATGGATCTGTTAAGCCGTAATATTGACATCTTGTCTAGTAATCCCAACCACAGCATTGGAATACCAGATGCAAGCGAGTTAACACAGAAGAAGATCATGGTAGATGATGTAGGTGAAGAATTTCTGATTTCACAAGATCAGGCCTTCCCTTTGAAGAATGTCTTTGATTATACAAATCAACCAAATCCAAGAAAGCGGGAAATGATTTTTGTTATTGGAATATATTCAACAGAAGAAATTAGACAAATCATTCAAATAAAGAGTAGTGAGTCATTGCTTGTTATTATTGAACCTAGTGCTACTATTTTTAATCATACTTTACAGTATGGGGACCTTTCATTTATTAACTCATCAGGAGCCGTTCTTTTTGCTGACCGAATAAGTGAACTTCCACTTTTTTTAGATAAGTTTCTTTTATCAGATGCGATATTCTATTTGAAAACAATTAAATTTTATTTCACACATTATTATCGAGAATTCGACATTACCTCCAGTATAGCGATTGTAAAAGTTATTAAAGAGGCTGTTCAATATAAAACATTCATATATGGAAATTCTGTTGAGGATAGCCTAATAGGCTTCAGACAACATATGAAAAATCTGAAACATTTACCGCGCTCTAAAGATGTTGCTTTACTGAAAAATACGATGTTAAATGTACCTGCTATCGTGGTTTCTGCCGGTCCATCTTTGAATAAAAACATTAAACAATTACAGCATTTGAAAAATAATGCGGTAATTATTGCAGTAGATACAATTGCACAGCGACTCTGTGATGAAGGTATTATTCCTGATTTTATATGTTCAATAGAGCGTGGGATTGAAACTTACACGTACTTCTATGAAGGTAAAACATATCCCGCAGAATCGACGCTTGTGGGTCCTCTTGTTCTCTATCCAGAGGTGTTTAATGAGTTTTCCGGCGAAGTAGTTATACCTATGAGAGAGAATGTAGGAGAATTTATTTGGCTCAAGGAGGTTATGGAGTTAAAAGGTGACTACTCCATTAGTATTGGTTTGTCCTGTGCGCATGTAGCGTTCGGTGTTGCAGAACATATTGGAGCATCTCCAATTATTTTAATTGGACAAGACTTGGCTTACGGAAGTTCTCCGGTGGAGACGCATGCTGGCGGCACTATTTATGACGATAAAGAACTAACAATGAGTATGTATGCTGAAATTGAAACTTTCGAAACCGAAGGGTATTACGGCGGAACTGTCGCAACGACTGAAATTTGGAACACCTTTCGTACCTGGTTTGAAATGGAGATAGCAAATAAGAAGTTGAATGTTGTAAATGCAACAGAAGGTGGAGCGAAAATTGCATATTCTGAGCAACTAAGTTTAGAAGAAGTCGGATATAAATATTGCAGTGAGAATATTCCCTCTGTTTCAAAAGTGTTAAAGAGCATTGCTAATTATCCTTTAGATAATGTTAAAATGAAGCGTGTGATAAGAGAACAACGCAACTATTTTATGGATATTAAACTACAATTTGAACAACAACAGAAGCAGGTTAGGCGACTGAAAATTAATGATTTTTCTAGCGAAAAAGAAATTAAGGAAGCTTTAAAAAAAATAGATAAGACTGAAGAGTTTTTTGGGATAATTTTAAATAACTGGCTTCTTCGTCACTGCTTGCAACCAGCAATGATTAATTCCGTTTGGAATTTATATGATGTTGAGCGTTTAATTATACCTGCTAATGTAATGCAGGCGAGAGATATAAATCTTGGATTTCTGGATGTTAGTGTATATACTTTGAATGAAATTGTTTCTATTTTAGAGGCAGCGGCGGAGACTTTATAAGTTAAATAGGAAATCTAAGAGTTCGAACAGCTTTAAAAGATGCTTTTAATTTGTGTAAGGGGCATTGTTAATCCATGCTTGCCCCCTTAGGAACTGTGGATTATTTAGATATTGGAATTTTAGAATAAAAAGAAAATGAAGAAAATGGCGTAGTGGTGTCCAATTAAGGAATGACGTGAAAGTTTGTTCGTAGTAGTGGAATTTAAGTTAAATATAGAAGTCTATAACCATCGGGGTGTAGAAAATGAGTGGAAAAGGGAAAATATTAGTTACTGGTGCAGATGGATTTATCGGATCGCATGTAACGGAAAAACTGGTCGAACAAGGATACGAAGTTAAGGCTTTCGTGTATTATAACTCTTTCAATTCTTGGGGATGGTTGGATCACTCGAAATACCAGAGTGAATTTGAGGTTTTTGCTGGAGATATTCGAGATCCGTATGGAGTGAAAACCGCTATGAAAGACTGTGATAAGGTTCTTCATTTAGCTTCGCTGATTGCAATTCCATACTCCTATCATTCTCCCGATACTTATATTGATACAAATATTAAAGGGACCTTGAATGTTTTGCAAGCAGCCCGCGAATTGGATGTCTCAAAGGTAGTTCATACCTCTACAAGTGAAGTATATGGAACGGCGCAATATGTACCAATTGATGAGCTTCATCCTCTACAGGGACAATCGCCATATTCGGCTTCCAAGATTGGCGCAGATCAGATGGCACTCTCATTTTATCGGTCGTTTGACACACCGGTAGCGATTATTCGTCCTTTTAATACGTATGGTCCGAGACAGTCTGCGCGTGCAGTCATTCCGACTATTATATCACAGTTAGCGGTAGGCCAAGACAGAATTAAGTTAGGAGCCTTGAGCCCGACTAGGGATTTCAATTACGTGCAAGATACAGTTAACGGTTTTATCTCGATTATGAACAGTGACAAGGCAATTGGCGAAGTGATTAATATAGGCAGTAATTATGAAATTTCGATTGGGGATACAGTTGCTCTAATTGCGGAAGTGATGGGCAAGAAAGTAGAAATCGTAACGGAAGAAATACGTTTACGGCCAGAGAAAAGTGAAGTTGAAAGGCTTTGGGCTGACAATCAAAAGGCTAAGCAGTTATTGGGTTGGGAGCCTTCCTATGGTGGAATTAACGGATTAAGACGAGGATTGAAAGAAACTGCCGATTGGTTTGGAGATAAGGGGAATCTATCTCAGTATAAGGAATCGGTGTACAACATATGAGTACAGTATGGCATGATATTGCCCGAAACGTGAAAGATATTTATCACGGACAACCGACTATTCCATTGCATGAACCGACATTTGATAAGCTAGAACTGGATTATGTAACAGACTGTATTCAGAGCGGTTGGGTATCTTCTGTCGGTAAATATGTCGATCAATTTGAACGGGATCTTGCAGATTATGTAGGAGTGCGCCGCGCTGTAGCTGTCGTTAACGGTACGGCGGCATTGCATATTGCACTGAAAATCGCAGGGGTACGAGCTAACGATGAAGTAATTATGCCTGCATTAACCTTTGTTGCTACAGCTAATGCGCTTACTTATTTGCAGGCTATCCCACACTTTGTAGACGTTTCTAAAGATACCTTAGGTATTGATCCGCACAAGCTTTCTGAGCATATCAGAATGATAGGAGAGCGTAAAGACGGGTGCCTGGTAAATAAGCAGACAGGAAGAGTCATTCGTGCCATCCTGCCAATGCATACGTTTGGACACCCAGTCGATCTGGACGCGTTACTTGATGTTTGTCAGCAGTATGGCCTTGTTATGGTTGAAGATGCTGCTGAGTCACTAGGCTCTTACTACAAAGGTAAGCATACTGGGGGATTCGGCCTAGTGGGCGCGTTGAGTTTTAACGGTAATAAGATCATAACTACAGGCGGTGGCGGAGCGATTGTAACGGATGATGTACAACTTGCGGATTACGTCAAGCATATTACAACTACAGCGAAGATTCCACACCGTTGGGAATATCAGCATGATGAAGCTGGTTTTAATTATCGGATGCCTAATATTAATGCTGCGATTGGCTGTGCGCAGTTAGAGAAGCTCCCCCAATTTTTGTCTTCAAAACGGGTCTTGACAGAGAAATATCGTAGTTTATTTCAAAAGGTTGATGGCGTGAATTTATTCATAGAAGCACCATATAACTCAAGTAACTATTGGTTGCAGACATTGCTACTGGATGAGCAACTTCATGATCGTGACGACGTATTGGAGCAACTACATGCTGAAGGTGTGATGGCACGACCAATTTGGACTCCGTTAAATGAATTAGCACCGTATGCAGATAGTCCCAAAGCAGACCTGTCAGTTACACATCAATTGAAACGACAAATTGTTAATATCCCTTCTACTCCGTTGAAAGGGGATTCTGATGTCTAAACGAAAAGTATGTGTAGTAACCGGAACTCGAGCGGAATATGGTTTGTTGTTCTACCTTATGCAAGCGATTCAGGCAGACCCTGAATTAGAGCTGCAGATCATTGCAACAGGAATGCATCTGTCTCCGGAATTCGGATTAACCTACCAGCAAATTGAAACAGATGGATTCGTAATAGATGACAAGGTTGAGATGCTCTTATCAGCAGATACGCCGTCCTCGATTGCTAAGTCTATGGGACTGGGTGTGATAGGATTTGCCGATGCCTTTCAGCGCCTGCAACCGGAAGTGTTAGTCTTGCTTGGTGATCGTTTTGAAATGTTATCTGCAGCTCAGACAGCTCTGGTTATGCGAATTCCAATTGCGCATATTTCAGGAGGTGAATTGACAGAAGGAGCAATTGATGACTCTATTCGACATTCTATTACCAAGATGAGCCATATTCATTTTCCATCCACGGATGAGTATTCTCAAAGAATAATACAACTAGGTGAACAGCCTAAGAGAGTTTATCAATTGGGCAATCTAGGTGTTGAAGCAATTCGGAAGATGAGGCTATTTACGGAATTAGAGCTTTCAGAGTTTTATGGTTTTCCTTCAAATAAGCTTTTTTTGATAACATTTCATCCAGTTACGCTTGAAGTGCAAACGGCAGAAAAACAGATTGAAGAGTTGCTAACTGCATTGGATCATTTTCCGGAATACAACATAGTGTTTACTAGAGCTAACGCCGATACAGAGGGAAGAATCATTAATCAGCGGGTTGATGAATATGTTGCCAAGCATTCTGAGCGTGCTCGGGCATTCTTCTCTTTAGGGCAGTTAAAATACTTGAGTACAATGAAGTATTGTACAGCAGTAATTGGTAATTCTTCAAGCGGAATTGTTGAAGCTCCTGTATTCTCTAAGCCAACGATAAATATCGGAGATAGGCAGAAGGGACGACTTAAAGCGAACTCAATCATTGATTGCATACCTGAAGAAGAAAGCATCACGAATGCTATTCATATGGCGGTTTCTTCATCATTTCAACATACTTTAAATGACACTATACTGAAGTATGATGGAGCAACGACATCTGTTGATATTGCACGTACTTTAAAAATGATAGATCTTCAAGGGTTATTGCAAAAATCATTTTATACGATTTCGGAGGTATAGCGATGAGTAGAACATATATCATTGCTGAAGCTGGTGTGAATCATAATGGAGATTTGCAGCTGGCCAAGCAGCTAATTGATATTGCGGTGAATAGCAAGGCTGATGCCGTAAAGTTTCAAACCTTTAAGACTGAACTTGTTATAAGTAAAAATGCACCTAAAGCGGAATATCAGATACAGTCGACTGGCGGGAATGAATCGCAATTTGAAATGGTGAAAAAGCTTGAACTTTCGTTCGATCAATTTCGCGAGTTGAAAACATATTGTGATAATTCGGGTATTGAATTTCTGTCAACTCCGTTTGACATAGAAAGTGCGGATTTTTTAATTAATGAGTTAAATCTTACTACTATTAAAATACCCTCTGGTGAAATTACAAATGCCCCACTACTCTATCATATTGCTAGCAAACAGTCTGATATCATCTTATCAACAGGGATGGCTACTTTAAGCGAAATAGAAGAAGCACTTGGAGTAATTGCTTTTGGTCTTCTTCAGAAAAATGAACTACCCTCTATCAGCGCATTTCGGTCAGCATATTTATCTCCAGCGGGACAGCGGAAATTGAAGTCTAAGGTTAAGCTGTTACACTGTACTACAGAATATCCAGCTCCTGTTGAAGATGTGAATTTACTGGCTATAGAGACAATGAATAGGGCGTTCGGACTGGCAACCGGCTATTCTGATCATACGGAAGGCATAGCTGTAACGATTGCTGCCGTAGCGTTAGGTGCGTCGATTATTGAGAAGCATTTTACACATGATAAACAAGCAGAAGGACCTGATCATAAAGCATCGCTTTCTCCGGAAGAGTTACAGTTGTTGGTTCAAAGCATTCGCCAGGTAGAGACAGCGAGAGGTACAGGCATCAAAATTCCTGCTGAATCTGAAATGAAAAATATTAGTATTGCCCGTAAGAGCATTGTTGCTCATACAAAAATTATGCAAGGCGAGCGATTAACGGCGGATAATATCGCAGTTAAACGTCCGGGTGGGGGGATTTCACCGTTTGAGTACTGGAGAATGCTAGAGACAGCGGCTGCGAAAGACTTTGAGGAAGGCGAGTTGCTCAATTAATAACATCATCTTTTCCAAGGAGCGATGCAGATGGAAAAATGGAGAGAAATATTGATAGCTCCAGAGACTACTATATTAAGGGTTATGGAAATCATCGATAAATCATCACTGCAGTTTGCAGTAGTAATTGATGAAGAAAATCGTTTGCTGGGAACAGTGACTGATGGAGATATTCGACGGGGGATCCTACGCGGGTATCCGTTAGACACCGCAATCGATCAGGTAATGAATAACGATCCGGTGTTTGAGAGACAAGGGAAGAGAATTTCTTATTATAAGGAATTAATAAAAGAGAAGAAGCTGAAGCAGCTTCCTATCGTAAATGGTAAGAAGCAAATCGAAAATATTTTATTTGCGGAAGATATTCTTAAGTTCCTTCAAAAAGACAACATTGTTATTTTGATGGCAGGAGGTATGGGGACTCGGCTACGTCCGCTTACTGACGATATTCCAAAGCCGATGCTTATGGTTGGAGGCAAACCTATTTTAGAGACAATTATTGAGAGCTTTAAGAGCTTCGGATTTACGAACTTTATGCTGTCAGTTAATTATAAGAAAGAAGTTATTGAAAATTATTTTCAGGATGGTTCGCATTTCGGCGTTCGTATCCAGTATATTGAAGAAAGCAAACGATTAGGCACGGCTGGCGCGCTATCTTTATTAACACAGCAGCCTAATCTTCCTTTCTTTGTAATGAATTCGGATCTTCTTACTAAAATTAACTATGAGCAATTGCTGGAGTTCCATCAGGAATCTTCATCGAGAGCTACTATGTGTGTGAGAGAATATGAATATCAAATTCCTTATGGCGTGATAGAAACGGAGCATCATCGCCTGCTTTCTATTGTAGAGAAGCCAAAGCATAAAAGCTTTGTTAATGCAGGTATTTATGTGCTTGACCCAGAGATACTTCAATATGTTCCCGAGGATGAATTTTATGATATGCCTGACTTGTTTAAGAAGTTGATTACGATGAATAAAGAGGTATCTGCCTTTCCGTTGAGAGAATACTGGCTTGATATTGGACAGGCAGCCGACTATGACAAGGCTAACGGTGACTATAAAGGTGTTTTTTATGATTAATAACAGATAATGCTAGAGATCATCTGATATACTGCTTTTTAAGGTTGCGTTTCTAGTGAAATCGATATTGCTTGTCCATAATTGTAATTTCAGGCTCTAGTTACATTAATAACTTAGAGCTTTTTTCTCTTGACTCCACCCCGAATCCTAAATTATCCCTAAAACTAACCGATATATAGAGTATAAAATGAGTGTTGGTGGAGGTCGGGGTTATGAATGTACAGTTCTCTCTTTCTGCGAGTTCGACAACAAGCGTCCAGAATAACAAGCCGGAAGTAGTACCGGTCAGTTCTGAACAAGCAGCACCTGCTAATCAAGTAGCAGGAATTCATACAACAAGGGATATGAATCTAAAGGAAAAGCAGGGCGTGAATGTATCCGTTGCGGAGGAGCAGTTGATCCGAACCATTGAAAGAGCTGTGAAATCTCTTCAGGGACCCCAGACTACGCTTGAAATCAGCATCCATGAGAAAACACATGATATTATGGTAAAAGTACTTAACAAGGATACCGGTGAGCTTATACGTGAAGTGCCCCCTGAGAAGACACTAGATTTGGTAGCTAAGATGATGGAAATTGCAGGGATACTGGTTGACGAGAAAATATAGAATTAGGGGGTGCCGAGTTGGTAACACGTGTAAATGGATTTTCGGGTATGGATATAGATAGTATGGTTAAGAGCATGATGACAGCCAAAAAAGCGCCGCTCGACAAAATGAATCAGCAGAAGCAGCTCTTAAATTGGACAAGAGAGAGCTATCGTGAAGTAAGCAGTAAACTTTATGATTTTCGATACAATAAACTTATTACTAAGTATGGAAGTAATGATGTTCTTACAGTCAGCAAGGCAGTTGTATCAGGAAATACAGATGCAATTAAAGCTACTGCGAGCTCTAAAGCCAATGGCATTGATATGGAAGTATCTGTGAGTCAATTGGCAACGAAGACAACTGTTACGACGGCGGGGGCTGGATCAGGTAAGCTAAGTACCACTACTCTGGCATCACTGCAAGCTGCTTTTGATAGCTCTGATCCAACTTCAGATGCTGCTAAGGCGAAAGAGTTCAAGCTGGTAGTAAACAGTCAGACATTTACTTTTAAAGGCTCTACTGATATTCAGACGGTGATTTCTACGCTTAATGATAATTCGTTGGCTAAGGTTACTGCTACCTTTGATGAGACGACCGGAAAATTAGCGATTGCTTCAAAGACAAGCGGCACGGATGGCAAGGTTGAGTTGGGTTCAGGAACCGACGACAAAACCCTGCTGGATCTTTTTAATAAAAAGAATCAGACCGATCCGAAATGGACTGCTGTAACTGGAAAAGATTCAGCTTCAACCATTAATGGTGTGGCTTATAACAATCCAGGAAATACTTTCACCGTGAATGGGGTGACGATTACCCTTCTAACTAAAACCGATACATCGGGGACCAATGTCCCTTCCAAAATAACAACGCAGACAGACACTACTGCTGCAGTTGATATTGTTAAAAGCTTTGTTTCTGATTATAATACGTTAATTGCTGCCCTAAACTCCAAGATTGATGAAGCGAAATATAGGGATTATGCACCACTTACAGATGATCAGAAGTCAGAAATGAAAGAAGCGGATATTACAACCTGGACCCAGAAGGCACAAAGCGGCCTGCTCAAGAATGATGATATTATTAAATCAGTATTATCTGAAATGAGAGCCCATATTACTGAGCAACTGGGTGGACTTGCTGAAATGGGAATCACTACCGGGACGTATGCTGAGAACGGGAAATTAATTCTAGATGAAAACAAACTCAAAACAGCTATGGAAGCTAATCCACAGAAACTCATGAATATATTGCAGGGACCGGCGAGTGAACCTGCAACTGGTATTTTTGACAAAATGGCCTCTTCTGTATTTAATGCAATTGAAAAAATATCTAATCGTGCGGGTACTAACCGATACTCTGCCGATCTTACCAGCACCTTCAAAGAAGAAAGCGTATTGGGGAAGAAACTTAAGGAATATAACTCGCGTATCAGCACAATGCTCACTTACTTGGATAATCAGGAAACTCGTCTCTATAAACAATTCACAGCCATGGAAACTGCCATGAATAAGCTCCAGTCTCAGTCTTCCAGTCTATTCTCAACTTCCAGTTAAGTTATTTTAAATTAGAGGGTGACAACATTGCTTAAATCTCCTTACGATAAATACCGCCAGTCTTCTGTCCAGACTTCAACACCTGCTCAGCTCGTAATTATGTTATATGATGGAGCCATACGCTTCGTAAAGACTGCTGTGGACGGGCTGAACAAAAAGGATTTGGAGAAATCCAATCTGAATTTCGGTAAGGCTCAGACGATCATCAGCGAGTTAATGAGCACACTGGATTATTCTATTGAAGTATCCAAAGGACTCTACTCTCTATACGAATATACGAACTACTTGTTAATCGAAGCCAACATCCACAAGAACCCGGCGAAAGCCGAAGAAGCCATTGGCTATCTTACGGATCTCCGCGAAACCTGGCTGCAGGCATCCAAGCTTGCCGCGACTCAGACTGAGATTGCTAATGGATGAACTAATCCATAGTCTGGACCTGCTTACCCGTGAGATGATGAGCAGGCTTCAGGAAGCAACCTACGAGGAGCTTGTAGTATTTGTAGAGGATCGGCAGAAACTTGTCGATTCGATTGCAGAAAAAGTCGCAATTTTTCCTTCATCGGCTGCACAAAAGCAAGAAATTCATCGGATCCTGGCATATGATAATCAACTGCTGGACCGGATGAATGCTCTTCGTCAGGAAGCCCAGAACTTTCTGCAAAAACGCGGTCAAGCTAAAATGCAACGCAATGCATACGAGGCAGGCTACGCCCCCGACAGCATTCTAATGGACCGGAAAAAATAATAGATTCCAGATGTTTCAGCTGGGGAGCGGGCGGGTATTTTAATAGCGTCTGCTCCTTTTTTTGTATCTTGTATCACTGAATCTATCCTTTTTCGAGGTCAATTATTGTCTGGTAAAATATTGCAAGTAAACATTTACTATTCCAATTGACAATAGAGAAGCAGCGGTGGTATAGTCGAATTGTGAGCAAGACTCACGTTCATCTGATGACGAAGGGAATGTTTAGTCAATGGAAGGTAAAGTAAAATGGTTTAACGCAGAAAAAGGTTATGGTTTCATCGAAACTGCCGATGGTGGCGACGTATTTGTACACTTCTCCGCGATTCAAACTGACGGTTTCAAGACATTGGACGAAGGCCAATCCGTAGAGTTCGATATCGTTGAAGGCGCACGCGGACCACAAGCAGCTAACGTCATCAAATTATAATCATCCGGCGAAGCCGACCTACATATATGGTAGATGGTTAGCAATTGAGACAACGCTAGCGTTAGACCTTGGGGATATTCCCCGGGGTCTTTTTTACGTTCACCTAACAAATGACGCGCAACATAAGGCGGAAAAGACACATTATTAGACACTTTGTAAAGTTTAATTTCAAGAATCCGTTAGTTCCCTCCAAAATATGGGTAATGAGAGATGTTGGGCTTTTTGTTGCCTAGATAGCACCCCATTATTAGCTTAGGCGTATGCTTCCGAAAAGTACCTAGATAAGAAGACATGCAGTGAAGCCTATGCCCATCAAACACTCAGGAGGATGAACAAAAGAATGAAGAAAACATGGCGTGGCCTTATGGCCGGATTACTTGGTATTTCGATGTTGCTCGGGTCACTAGGCAGTGTGTCAGCTGCGGCTACCCCTAAAGACATTAAAGGTCACTGGGCACAGAGTCAACTGCAGAGCTGGCTGGATAAAGGATACCTGGGCGGCTATCCTGACGGAACGGTGAAGCCGAACAAGGCTATTACCCGTGGTGAGTATGTGGCACTGATCAATCGCCTGTTCGGGTTCACCGAAACGGCTTCCATTAGCTTCAAGGATGTCAAAAGCACAAATTGGGTCTACAGCGAAGTAGCCAAAGCCGTAAAGGCTGGTTACATCGGCGGGTATGAGAATAATACCTTCCGCGCCAGCAATCCGCTTACCCGGCAGGAAGCGGCTGTCATTGCAGCCAAAGTCCTGAAGCTGAGTACAAGCTCTACTACACTTAAGTTCAAGGACAGTGCCCAAGTGGCAGCCTGGGCCAAAGGTGCGGTGGTAGCAGCAGCAGACAAGAAGATTATTAATGGTTATCCGGACGGGACCTTCGGACCGAAGAAATCACTTACACGGGCCGAAGCGGTCGGAATCATCAGCAACTCTGTTGTCTATAAACCGTCCGGCACTGGTGGAGTAACACCTACACCGGCCCCAACGGCAACGCCTGCTCCTACAGCAACACCTGTGCCAAGCGCCAGCCCAACAGCAACCCCGGTTACCGGTGGTAGTGGTGGCGGCACTGGCGGTGGTGGCGGCAACGCTACTTTGCCTTCTGTAAGCAATGTGACGTACGGTCATGTGGGTTCGGTTACTGCTGATGTATATGTTACGCCTTCGGTAACAGGAGCAGTATATTATGTAGTTGCTCCTTACAGCATGAACGTAACAGCACCAACTGCAGCACAAGTGAAAGACGGATTGACTAGTACAGGAGCAGCAGGCGTTCATTCCGGCAAAACAGCGGTCACTGCCAACACAAGCGTTGCGTTCTCTGTATATGGTCTGAGTGCAGGGACTGAATATACCGTATATGTCGCTCTGGCAGATAATTCAGGCAATTGGTCTGGCGTAACACCGCTTCGATTGAAAACAGCAGCAAGCAGTAACACATCACTTACTCAGGTGGGGATTGACAACATAGGGACTGTAACTGCTGCTGTGTATGCGAAATACGGGCAGAGTGGCGCACCAACACCGCTGAAATATGTTGTAGTCAAAGCAACGGAAGCTGATCCTACAGCACAACAGATTTCTGAAGGAAAGAATAGTGCTGGCGTTGTCTTAACGGGAACTTTTACTGGTCCGAATTCTACGGTATCTCCAGTTGTAAAGCATACCTTTGCGCTAACCGGACTGACTTCCAACACAGCCTATAAAATCTTTTTCATCACGGGTTCTAATGGTAACTTCTCCCCAGTAGAGATTCTGCGTATCCAGACCAAATAAGTAATATGAATGGACACAGACGCTACTATCTGCAATATGCAGTATGTCAGCAATCATTCATAATCTTCGCTTCAAAGTGAGATACTATTGTAGCTGTAATGGGTCCGGCCAGGGCGAGTTTATGCGCTAGCCGGACCTGTTTATTGTTTAAGACAGGGCGGTGACATCTTTTGTTAGCTAAATGTAAAGGCTGTCATGATTTGTTTTTTACTTAGCCCTGACAATTTGCTATAATGAAAAGGTAAACAAAGGAGGAGTGCCCATGCAATTCAGCATTCGAGGTCAACAAATTGAAGTGACCGACGCTTTGAGAGACTATGTTGATAAGAAGCTCAGCAGACTTGAGAAGTATTTCGATGCACCCCCTACCTCAGAAGGATATGTGACGCTTGGCGTCGTTCGCGGCCTTCATACGGTGGAAGTTACAATCCCGCTGGCAGGTGTGACGCTTCGTGCGGAAGATCGCAGCGATGATATGTATGCATCCATCGATGCCGTAGTGGACAAGCTGGAACGTCAGATCCGCAAGCACAAGACCAAACTTAATCGCAAATTCCGCCAGGAAGGCAGCTTGAAGACCTTGTTCGTAGAAGGTTCAGGCAATGCCGTAGCTGTTGAGGATCAGGAACAGGATTATGATGATCTTGAGGTTGTGCGAAATAAACGATTCACCTTGAAGCCTATGGATGTGGAAGAAGCGATTCTGCAAATGAACATGATTGGACATACTTTCTTCGTATTCTCCAACATCGACACTTCTGAAGTTAGCGTTGTTTACAAACGCGATGACGGCAAGTATGGTTTGATCGAACAGAACTAACCTGCTAACCGGAAATTGCTGGAATAAGGAAGGGCTTTCGTTTCAGCCTGACGTGGACAATTAGACGAGCCCCTATTCGCTTCAAGCGAATAGGGCTCTTGTGCGTATATACAGAAGGGACAGGAAAGAATACCTCATCTGTTTCTATGAAAAGGCATTATGCAGAATAAGGTTGCGGCAGCTTGTATTGCGGCTTCTCTTACAAACTGTTACAATTTATGAAGCAGCGGAATCGAAATCATATATGGCCCTTTCAATTTGTTGAGGATGGGCTCGGTTCCACCATCTGTGTTGCATGAAAGGGGTTAACCATGCTAGGACTTGTAAAAAAAATATTTGGCGACGTTAATGAACGTGATGTCAAACGTCTCATGAAGACGGTCGAAGTAATCAATGGTTTGGAGCCGGATTTCGTATCGCTTACGGATGAAGAGCTGCAGGCTAAGACGGTAGAGTTCCGTGCCCGTCTTGAGAAGGGTGAAACCTTGGAAGAGATTCTTCCCGAGGCATTTGCAACCGTACGCGAAGCTTCCAAACGGACGCTGGGCATGCGGCATTTTGACGTTCAGTTAGTTGGGGGTATGGCGCTGCATGAAGGCCGGATCTCCGAAATGAAGACCGGGGAAGGCAAGACGCTGGTAGGTACACTGCCGGTATATCTGAATGCACTCTTGGGCAAAGGCGTGCATGTCGTAACCGTAAATGATTATCTGGCTCAGCGCGACAGCGCACAAATGGGGCAAATCTATAACTTTCTGGGCATGACGGTTGGGGTCAACCTCAACGGCATGGACCATAATGATAAACAAGCAGCGTATGCCTGCGATATTACGTATGGCACGAATAATGAGTTTGGTTTTGACTATCTGCGTGACAACATGGTGCTCTATAAGGAACAGATGGTACAGCGTCCGCTGTATTTCTGTATTATTGACGAAGTCGATTCCATCCTCATCGATGAAGCCCGTACGCCTCTGATCATTTCCGGACAAGCTGAGAAATCGACAGAGCTGTATTATGCAGCAGACCGTTTCGTGAAGAAGCTGACTGCCGAAGAAGACTACACTGTTGATATTAAGGTGAAGTCTGTTGCTTTAACCGAGAAGGGCGTTGCTGTAGCTGAACGTGCCTTTGGCATAGAGAATCTATATGATCACAGTCACGTTACGCTGAACCATCATATCGTACAAGCGTTGAAGGCAAATGCAATTATGCGCCGGGATGTCGACTATGTGGTCAACGAAGACGAGGTTATGATCGTCGATGAGTTCACCGGACGTCTGATGCAGGGCCGCCGTTACAGCGATGGGCTGCACCAGGCTATCGAAGCTAAGGAAGAGATTGAGGTCCAGAATGAGAGCATGACGCTGGCTACAATCACCTTCCAGAACTACTTCCGTATGTACCGCAAGCTTGGTGGAATGACCGGTACTGCGAAGACAGAAGAAGAGGAATTCAAGAAAATCTACGGTCTGGAAGTCCTCCAGGTACCTACCAACAAACCGAATCAGCGTGTCGATATGCCGGACGTGGTCTACAAAAGCGAGAATGGCAAGTTCAACGCTGTAGTCGCTGAAATTGTGGAACGCCACAAAAAGAATCAGCCGGTGCTTGTAGGTACGGTATCGATTGAGAACTCCGAACGCGTATCTGAAATGCTGAAACGCAAAGGTGTCAGACACCAGGTGCTGAACGCGAAGCATCATGCTGCAGAAGCTGAAATCATCTCTTATGCCGGTCAGCCGGGAACCGTAACAATTGCTACGAATATGGCTGGACGCGGTACGGATATCGTATTGGGCGAAGGCGTGACCGATCTTGGCGGTCTGCATATTATTGGTACAGAACGTCATGAATCACGCCGTATCGATAACCAGCTGCGCGGACGTGCCGGACGTCAGGGTGACCCGGGTTCCACACAGTTCTACCTGTCGCTTGGGGATGAATTGATGAAACGTTTTGGCGCGGACAACGTGCTGAACATGATGGACCGTCTTGGATTCGAAGAGGATCAGCCGATTGAGAGCCGTATGATTACCAAAGCGGTTGAATCTGCCCAGAAACGGGTGGAAGGCAACAACTTCGATATCCGTAAAGTCGTATTGCAATATGATGACGTGATGAATCAGCAGCGTGAGATTATCTACAAGCAGCGCCGCGAAATTCTCGAGTCTGACAATATCAAAGACGTTGTGGTGGAAATGATCAAGCCGGTTGTTGACCGTATTGTTAATGCCCACTGCAGTGACGATATCCCGGAGAACTGGGAGCTGCAAGAGGTTGCGGATTATGTGAACAGCAAATTGCTGGAGGAAGACTCCCTGACCCGTGATGATCTATGGGGCAAGGAAGTAGAAGAAATCATCGAATTCATCTTCGCCCGTGTGCTTGAGAAATATGCTGCACGTGAAGAACGTCTCGGCGCTGAGCTGGTACGTGAATTCGAGAAGGTCATTGTACTTCGTTCCGTAGACAGCAAATGGATGGATCATATCGATGCTATGGATCAGCTTCGTCAAGGGATTCACCTCCGTGCTTACGGCGGTACCGATCCGCTTCGCGAATATCAGTTCGAAGGCTTCGAAATGTTCAATGCCATGACGGCGAACATTCAGGAAGAAGTGGCGACCTACATCATGAAGGCGCACATCGAGGCGAATCAGGAGCGTCAGTCGGTAGTGGAAGAAGATAAGATCTCCACGAACGCTGAGCCTGCTGAGAAACGTCCGGTGCATGTGGAATCTACAGTCGGCCGTAATGATCCATGCCCTTGCGGCAGCGGCAAGAAATATAAGAACTGTCACGGTCAGGCGTAAGAGAAACAGAGTTGCGGCTCTGCAGGGTTAAGTGAACTCTCGCTGGAACGGCGCTATCTATAAAAGGAACGGCACGGCTGATTCTGCTAGTTTCTCGTGAAATAATGAGCAGGCATCAAGCTGCGAATACTTTTCACAGAATAGTCTTGCTCATAAGTTCTTAGGTTATAATGACAATAAAAGCGGCTGGGCCCGGGGGACTCCCCGTTTGCGGCCCGGCCGCTTTTTTGGATGTTTGCAGGAATGGGGTAATTGCTTCAAGCGAAGCGAACGGAATGGCTCTGCAGAGCTGCAATTGAGGTGGAAGTGGCGGAGGGGAAGTTTGGAACTGTAGGAGCGTCAGCGTCCGCCTTTAGGATTGAATTTCTACTGCGATAAGCAGTTTAGATGAGGAAATTCAATCCTAACAGCGGCCGGAAGTCCAAACATTCCCCGCAGTTACGGCGTACACCGATAGGCATTTCTTAAGAGCAATGATGCAGCGAGCAGAAGCTGTATCTCCCCCTGTCCGCAAAACCTCCAAACCCAGCGGCCGGCGCAATATTTTATTTTGAAAGGTGATGTGATCCAAGTGATCGATCCTAATGTGAAGCAGGACCTGCGTGAAATAGGCAAGAAACTAACCAATCTTAGGGGGTCACTTTGACTTAGACCTTAAGCTGGAGATGATAGCGAACTTTGAAGAGAAGATGGCAGCGCCCGGGTTCTGGGATGAGCCGGAGAAGGCGCAAAGCGTTATTGGCGAGATGAACGCCGTGAAGTCGGTGGTCGATCAATACGATAAGCTGCAGCAGGATTATGACGATGCGGCGATGATGGCGGAGCTGGCGGATGAAGAAGGCGATGACGCGCTTGCGTCTGAGATTGCCGGAACGATTCGCAGTGTAAGCAGCAGAGTAGATGAGTTCGAGCTGCAGCTGCTGCTCAATCAGCCGTACGATAAGCTGAACGCGATCCTTGAGCTGCATCCAGGAGCAGGCGGAACAGAATCCCAGGACTGGGGCCAAATGCTGCTGCGCATGTATACACGATGGGCGGAGAAGCGGGGCTTCAAGGTAGACGTGCTTGATTATTTGCCGGGCGATGAGGCGGGCATCAAGAGTGTAACGCTGCTGATTAAGGGCTACAATGTATATGGATACCTGAGGGCGGAGAAGGGTGTACATCGTCTGGTGCGCATTTCGCCTTTTGACTCTTCGGGCAGACGGCATACCTCCTTCGTATCCTGCGATGTGGTACCGGAGATTGCGGATGATGTGGAAGTAGATATCCGTACAGAGGATCTGAAGATCGATACGTACCGGGCCAGCGGAGCGGGCGGCCAGCATATCAATACTACGGACTCGGCGGTGCGGATTACCCACTTGCCAACCGGAGTCGTGGTAACGTGCCAGAATGAACGTTCACAGATCAAGAACCGGGAACAAGCAATGAAGATGCTGCGTTCCAAGCTCTATGAGCGCAAAATCCAGGAGCAGCAGGCGCATCTCGATGAGATCCGCGGCGAACAATCGGAGATTGCCTGGGGCAGCCAGATTCGTTCCTATGTGTTCCACCCCTACAGCATGGTGAAGGATCACCGTACTTCTGTAGAAACCGGCAACGTCGGAGCGGTGATGGACGGCGACCTGGATGGCTTCATTGACGGCTATCTGCGCAGTCAGATCAAGACGGAAACTGAATAAAGGCATGGATATTCCTACGCGTCTTCGGAGGTGTAGGGATTTTTTTCTGATGATCAGACTGGATTTGCTATACAGCAACATCACTTCTAAGGAGCACAGGCAACTATGCAAAAAATCAATTCACGCAACAAACCTCCGCTCATCCCGCTAAACGGGCCGCTGCGTCATACCGTGGATATTGCGCTCATTCTGATCGGCTCGCTGATTACGGGGCTGGCATTCAACCTGTTCTTTCTCCCGAACCAGATTGCTTCCGGAGGGGTATCGGGGTTGTCGGTGCTTGCCGAGGCCTGGTTTGGGGCGGAGCCGGCTTTTACCCAGTGGGCGCTTAATATTCCGCTCTTTATTCTCGGGGTACTATTCCTCGGTAAACAGTACGGTATCCGCTCGCTGCTGGGGAGTTTTGTGCTGCCGCTGTTTATCTTCCTGACCAAGGATGGTCCGGTGCCGACTACAAATCCGCTCCTGGCCTCTATTTATGGAGGGATCGGTGTGGGGCTGGGCCTCGGTCTGGTCTTTCGCGGACGCGGATCAACAGGCGGACTGACCATACTCGCGCAGATTATTCAAAAGCTTACCGGCTTCAGCTTCTCGCTGTCCGTCGTGCTGCTGGATGGTACGGTGATTACGCTGGCTGCTTTTGTGCTGGGCATGGAGCAGGCAATGTATGCACTAATCGGACTGTTCGTGACGGGCAAGGTAATCAATGCGCTGGAGGTTGGCTTCAGCACCACGAAGGTGGCGTATATTATCTCCGATCAGACAGAGGGTATCTCGCAGGCGATTCTGAATGATCTGGACCGCGGGCTGACCAAGCTGAATGCGCAAGGCGGCTACACCGGAGATAATCGTACCGTGCTGATGGTGGTGGTAGGCCAGAATGAAATTACGAGACTCAAGGCGATCGTCCGCTCGGTAGATCCGAGTGCATTTGTAATTATTACGGAAGCCCATGAAGTGCTGGGCGAAGGTTTCAAAAGAGAAGCGTAGACTCCCTTTAGGGGAGCTCTGCGCTTTTCTATTGATAAAAGGCATGGTCGTTTCGAGTGGGAATCTCCGAAGAAAGTTAACGTTACATGTTGTATTTATATTAATTCGGTCGTATAATAATACATATTTGCAGAACGGTTATTCACAGGTAATAATGATATAAAGCAGAAACGGGAAGCGGGGATGACAGTGACAGGCAAGCTGAGAGCGGCGATTGTCGGATCAACGGGATATGGGGGCGTAGAGCTGATCAGGCTGCTGCAGAGCCACCCTGATATAGAGATTACTTCAGTAATATCTTCTTCGAGCGCCGGTGCGCCGATTGAGGAAGGCTTCCCGCATCTGACGGGAATTGTGCAGCGCAATCTGGATGGTGTGGATGCGGCAGAGATTGCCGGCAGGGCGGATGTCGTATTCACAGCTACGCCTTCTGGAGTGAGCGCGAAGCTGGTGCCCCAGCTGCTCGAAGCCGGCCTCAAGGTCGTTGACCTGTCGGGCGATTTCCGGCTGAAGGACGGCGCGGAGTATGAGCAGTGGTATAAGCATCCCGCTCCGCCGGAAGCGTATCTGCAGCAGGCGGTGTACGGGTTATGCGAGGTATACGGTGAGCGTGCCGCCGGTGTGGACTTCATTTCTAATCCCGGCTGTTATCCCACAGCTACGCTGCTGGGACTGGTTCCGGCGCTTGAGGCAGGCTGGATCAAGCCGGACAGCATCATTATTGATGCGAAATCCGGGGTGTCCGGGGCAGGGCGGGGAACGAGCCTTATGGTTCATTTTGCCGAGATCAATGAGAACTTCAAAGCCTACAAAATCAACAAACATCAGCATATCCCGGAAATTGAGCAGGTGCTTACCGATATCGCAGGAGAAAAAGTAACGGTAACCTTCACTACGCATCTTGTGCCGATGACCCGGGGGATTATGAGCACGATGTATGCCGGACTGATTGGCGAACATAGTGAACAGGAACTAGTAGATTTATACCGTAGGTATTATGCAGGCAGACCGTATGTGCGCGTGCGCGAGCCCGGAGTGGTTCCGGCGACGAAGGAAGTCAGCGGATCGAACTATTGCGACATCGGCTTCGCGACAGACGCACGTACCGGACGGGTCACCATTGTGTCGGTCATTGACAATATCGTTAAAGGCGCTGCAGGACAGGCGATTCAGAACCTGAATTTGATGATGGGATGGGAGGAAACCCGCGGTCTTGGCTACACACCAGTGTATCCATAAAGTGCAGCGGTCAAACTATAACATGAGCGAGAACAGACTATATACCGTCGTGGAAGGCGGAAGTATTACTACACCTAAGGGCTTCACTTCAGGAGGGCTGCATTGCGGTCTCAAAAAAACCGAACGTAACGACCTCGGAGCTATTCTCTGCGAGGTTCCGGCGACGGCTGCTGCGGTTTTTACCACGAATGTATTTCAGGCGGCTCCGCTGAAGGTAACACGGGAGAGTCTGGCGAACGGGACACTGCAGGCGGTAATCGTGAACAGCGGGAATGCCAATGCCTGCACAGGTGACCAGGGTGAAGCGGATGCGTATGAGATGCGCGCTGCGGCTGCCCGTTATTTGGGCGTGAACGAGCTGGATGTGGCGGTAGCCTCGACCGGGGTAATCGGGGAGCTGCTGAAGATGGACTGTGTGCGCAGCGGCATCACCGGACTGCCGGAGAAGCTGGACGGCGGAGCTGCCGGTGCGGAGGAGTTCAGCCAGGCGATTCTGACAACGGACCTGGTCAAAAAAGAAAGCTGCGTAAAGCTGACGGTGGGCGGTGCAGAGGTAGTTATTGCCGGAGCCGCTAAGGGTTCGGGCATGATTCACCCCAATATGGCGACGATGCTGGGCTTCATGACCACAGATGCAGTCATTGATGCCGAGGATCTGCTCAGCTTGCTGCGCAGTGCGACCAACTCTACTTTTAATATGATTACAGTGGATGGAGATACTAGCACGAATGATATGCTGGTCGCTATGGCGAGCGGCCTGGCGGGAAATGAGAAGCTGACGCGTCTGCATCCGGATTGGGAGGCTTTTGCCGCAGCGTTCACGCATGTATGCCGGAGTCTGGCGATGGCGATTGCCCGTGACGGGGAAGGTGCCACGAAGCTGATCGAAGTGCAGGTGAATGGTGCAGTGCATGATGAAGGTGCTGCAGCTATTGCCAAGACCGTAGTCGGATCGAGTCTGGTGAAATCTGCGATCTTCGGTGCGGATGCCAACTGGGGACGGATTATCGCTGCTGTAGGCCGCGCGGGAGTTCCGGTATCTCCGGAGCAGGTAGATATTAAGCTGGGAGATATAGAGGTGCTGCGGACGTCGCGTCCGGTAGCTTTTGACGAAGAGCAGGCTCTCTATTATCTGCAAAAGAGTGATACGGTGCTGATTACGGTAACCTTGTCAGACGGAAGCGGAAGTGCCACGGCCTGGGGCTGCGATCTCACTTATGATTATGTGCGTATTAATGCCGCGTACCGAACCTGATCTGCGCTGGTTGGCGGAGGGCAGCGGCCGGAAGTCCAGATATTCACTGTAGTGACGACTGAACTTTAAGTTAGTATCTTGAGTTCAGCTTATAGGGAGGTAACTGAGAGATGACGTTAGAACCTATAGAGAAGCAGCCGGGCAGAGGCCTGTTCGTGATGAAATGCGGCGGGAGTACGCTGGCTGCGCTGCCGGATTCGTTCTTTGAGGATTTGCGGGAGCTGCAGCGAAGCGGGGTTCAGCCTGTCATTGTTCACGGCGGCGGTCCGGCGATCTCGGGGAATCTGGAGAAGCTCGGCATTGAGAGCAGCTTCGTGAACGGCCTGCGGGTGACGACGGAAGAAGTGCTCGATGTGGTAGAGATGACGCTGGCCGGAAGCATTAATAAGGCGATTATCCGCCGGATTCAAGCCATCGGCGGGCAGGCGCTCGGATTATCCGGCGTTGACGGCAACCTGATTATGGCGCGTCCGGTTGCGAACAGCGATGTATTGGGTATGGTGGGCGAAGTAACCGAGGTCAGAGCGGAGATTGTGACGGGTATCCTCGCGATGGGTTACATCCCGGTAATCGCACCTATCGGTGTAGATGGCGGGGGTCAACGTTACAACATTAATGCGGACACAGCTGCCGGAGCGGTGGCATCTTTTGTGGGATCGCCTACGATGATCGTGGTTACGGATGTACCGGGAATTATGCGTGAGCTGGACGGAGAGAAGGTTGTGCTTCCGTCCGTGACGGTGGCGCAGATTGAGGCGCTGATTGCGGATGGTGAAATCTACGGCGGAATGATTCCCAAAGTGCGTGCTGCGATGGACTGCATTCAGGGCAAGGTGTCCGAGGTTGTCATTGTCGACGGCAAAGAGCCGAATGTGCTCAGCCGGGTGCTGCAGGGTGAAGAGCTGGGGACGCGGATTGTCCGATAATTATGCAGTTAGCAGCTAAACTGCTAGAGTGGGATAGATAGTGCAATGTTGAATTGATTGGCATCTGGCTGATAGGTACTTGGTAGAGCAGAAAGTAAATTAGAGGCGCTGACGGTAATCCGGCAGCAGCATGGTGGGAGAGTGACTGAGAATGAGTGAGCTTACAAAGTTGGGCAAGGATTCTTTGACGGGGGCGCCGCAGGAACGTTCTGTGGAAACGAAGGAACAGGGGGCCGCTACTGCTCCTGCCAAGCTGAGTGCGGTATTCCCGTCGTACGCCAGATATGATATTAGTCTAGTCAAGGGCAAGGGCAGCTGGGTGTGGGATGATCAGGGCAACAAATACCTGGATTTCATGTGCGGACTCGCTGTAACCAGCCTGGGCCATGCTCCGGAGAAGGTCGGCGCGAAGCTGAAGGAACAGATTGATACGCTGTGGCATGTCTCGAACCTATTTCACATTCCGGGCCAGGACAGGGTTGCTGCGCTGCTTACCGCTAACAGCTGTGCGGATCAGGTGTTCTTCTGTAACAGCGGAGCGGAAGCGAATGAAGCAGCGATTAAGCTGGCGCGCCGGTATCATCAGAAGGTGAAGGGTGCGGACCGCTACGAAGTAATTACATTCGAGCAGTCCTTCCACGGACGCACGCTGGCTACGTTAACAGCTACAGGTCAGGCGAAGGTAAAAGAAGGCTTCCTTCCGCTTCCGGCAGGCTTCAAGACTGTGCCTCTCCATGATCTGGAGGCGCTGAAGGCTGCAATCACGGAGCATACGGCAGCGATCATGCTGGAGATGGTGCTGGCCGAGGGCGGCGTTATTGAGGTGCAGCAGGATTTCCTGGATGCTGTAGTCGCGCTGTGCAAGGAGCATGGACTGCTGCTCATCGTGGACGAAGTGCAGACTGGCATGGGCCGTACAGGCAAGCTGTTCGCCCATCAGCATTATGGCATTGAGCCGGATATCTTCACCTTGGCCAAAGGCGTGGCCAGCGGTTTCCCTGCCGGTGTTATGCTGGGCAAGGGATATCTGCGTGAAGCATTCAGCCCGGGCAGTCATGCGACTACCTTCGGCGGCACACCGCTGGCCGCGGCGGTCATGGAAGCGACGATTGAGACGATGCTGGAAGACGGGCTGGCGCAGCGTGCTGCTGAGATGGGCGATTATCTGACCGGCTTGCTCAGAGAGAAGCTGGCGGACACAACCTTCGTGAAGGATATCCGCGGCAAAGGCCTGCTGATCGGAATTGAATGTGCAGAGCCTGTGGCCGAGATTGTGCTGGCGGGACAGCAGCGCGGATTGCTGTTCGTCCAAGCCGGACCAAATGTCGTTCGCCTGCTGCCTAATTTATACGTAACCCGCGAGGAGATCGACCAGGCGGTGGACATCCTTTCGGAACTAATTCATACTTATGCTAATAGAGCAAACGGGGAGGCAGATTCATGAGTCAGGGAACAACGGGTGTTACAGAGGCTATTGCCGCACAGCTCAAAGGACGTGACCTTCTGGAGCTGAATGATTATAGCCCGGAGGAAATCACGTATTTGATTGATTTGGCGATTGAGCTGAAACGCAAAGCTAAGAACGGTGAAGTCTACCAGCCGCTGCTGGGCAAGACGATCGGGCTTATTTTTGAGAAATCTTCTACCCGTACACGTGTGTCGTTTGAAGTGGGGATGTATCAGCTGGGCGGCCATGCGCTGTTCCTCAGCAAAAATGATATCCAGCTCGGCCGCGGTGAGACGGTTGGTGATACGGCGCAGGTGATGTCGCGTTATCTGGACGGTATCATGATCCGTACCTTCGGCCATGATAAAGTGGAAGAATTGGCCCGTTATGCATCTGTTCCGGTTATCAACGGCCTGAGCGATCTGGCGCATCCGTGCCAGGTTCTGGCGGATTACCAGACTGTATACGAGCACAAGGGCAAGCTGAAGGGCTTGAAGCTGGCATATATCGGCGACGGCAACAACATGGCGCATTCCCTGCTGATCGGCGGTGCCAAGCTGGGTGTACATGTCTCGATCGCCGGACCGGAAGGATATGAGCCTGACGCAGCTGTAGTGGCCGAGGCGCGCGAGATCGCTAAGGAGACAGGTTCGGTCATCACCGTTACCCGCAGCCCGCAGGAGGCGGTACAGGACGCTGATGTGATCTATACGGATGTATGGGCGAGCATGGGCTTTGAGGCTGAACAGCTGGCGCGTGAAGCGGCGTTCAAGGATTATCAGGTCAATGAGGAACTCGTGAAGGGTGCCAAAAGCGACTATCTGTTCCTGCACTGCCTGCCGGCCCACCGTGAGGAAGAGGTCAGCACCGGTGTCATTGACGGACCGAACTCCGTCATCTTCGATCAGGCGGAGAACCGCCTGCATGCGCAGAAGGCGCTTATGGCTGCTTTGATGGGCTAGACTAGTACAACCAGAACTAAAGAATTGATTTAATACAACAAGGAAGCAATGGATGTATTCAGAGCAATGAATGTATTCAGTTCCAAGTGAAATTCAGTGATAGTTGTATACTGTGCAATTAAAAACAGCGAAAAGGGAGGCTTGCCTCTTATAACTGTAGTCTGTACAACTAAATCTGCCCGAATAGGTGAAAACCGCGTGCAACGGGCATTATAATTGTATGAAATACAACTAAATGGGTAATCGGTTGAAAATCAGACGATTTAGTTGTATAAAGTACAATTAAACCTGCATATACACCGTAATCGGGTTACTGCAAACCCTCAGCAAGCGATTTACCAAAGTAGTTTTCACTAGTTTAAATCTGACATTGTACTAAGCCTATATAAGTCCTGTTAGTTGTTTGAATCGTAGAGTAAAACAGGGGTAAGCCTGTTTGGATCTTATCTTATATACAAACCTATATAAGATGAACTGGATTGAAATAAGAGGGGTAGAAGGATCGAAAGGGGATTTTGGAACTGTAGGAGCGTTAGCGTCCGCCTTTGTCTCCGGATATTGTCCGCTACAGCGGTATATTCAAAGATATCTGGAGACAACAGCGGCCGGAAGTCCAAATATTCTCTGCAGTGACGTCCAAAACCCGATTATGAGATTGCAGTTGATCTTATAACCTCCCCCACAACGAAAGGAAGTTAAACCCCCATGGCAAAAGAAAAAATCGTACTCGCCTATTCCGGCGGATTGGATACCTCAGTCATTCTGAAATGGCTGAAAGAAACGTATGACGCGGAGATTATTGCTTTTACAGCCGATATCGGCCAAAAGGAAGAGCTGGACGGCCTGGAGGAAAAAGCGCTGGCGACCGGCGCCTCCAAAGTCTACATTGATGATCTGCGCGACGAATTCGCGAATGATTTCATCTACCCGATGTTCCAGTCGGGTGCGCTTTATGAAGGCCAATACCTGCTGGGTACAAGCATTGCCCGTCCGCTGATCGCTAAGCGGATGGTGGACATCGCCATCGCCGAAGGCGCAACTGCCATTGCTCACGGGGCAACCGGTAAAGGGAATGACCAGGTGCGTTTCGAATTAAACGCCGCTGCCTTGTCACCAAGCATCAAAGTAATTGCACCTTGGCGTCTGGAAGAGTTCCGCAACCAGTTCCCGGGACGTGCGGAAATGATCGCTTATGCTGAAGCCAATGGCATTCCGGTGCAAGCATCAGCAGCCAAGCCGTACTCGATGGACCGCAACCTGTTACATATCAGCTATGAGAGCGGCGTGCTGGAGGATCCTTGGTTTGATCCAAGCGCACCGGAGAACAAAGAAATGTTCCTGCTGTCGAATGCGCCGGAGGATGCTCCGGATGAAGCGGAATATCTGGAGCTGGACTTCCTGAAGGGCGATTGCGTAGCGCTGAACGGCGAACCGTTATCCCCGCTGCAAGTCATGGAGAAGCTGAATGAGCTTGGCGGTAAGCATGGCATCGGACGTGTGGATATGGTGGAGAATCGTTTCGTCGGCATGAAGAGCCGCGGCGTGTACGAAACACCGGGCGGAACGATCCTGTTCACCGCTCACCGCAAAATGGAGTCGATCACCATGGACCGTGAAGTCATGAATCTGCGCGACAGTCTGATCACCCGTTACAGCACGCTTGTGTACAACGGCTTCTGGTTTGCTCCTGAACGGCTTGCCTTGCAGGCTCTGGTGAAGGAAAGCCAGAAGAACGTAACCGGTACTGTACGCGTCAAGCTGTACAAGGGCAACATCATCGGAGCCGGTGTGAAGAGTCCGGTCAGCCTGTACAACCCGGATATCGCTACTATGGAAGCAGATCCTACACAGGCATATGACCAGGGAGATGCAACTGGCTTTATCCGTCTGAATGCTCTGCGCCTGAAGGTATCGGCCGGCGTAGCAGAGTCCAACAAGTAGCAGCATATAGCCGCTTAGCGGTTTTTCAAAATATAAGAATGTATACAGCATCACACAATATAAGCGGACAGAAGAAGGCCGTTCCTCCCATCCGGACAGGGGCGGCCCTTCTAACGTCAATCGAGGAGGAAACAACAGGTGAGCAAGCTGTGGGGCGGACGTTTTACCAAAGGAACGAACAAGCTGGTGGAGGAGTATACGGCTTCCATCGGATTCGACAAGGCACTTGCGGAAGAGGATGTGCAGGGCAGTCTGGCGCATGTTACGATGCTGGGCAAATGCGGGATTCTGCCGCAGGATGATGTGGAGACGATCAAGAACGGACTGAATAAGGTATTGGATAAAGTGCGTGCGGGAGAGATTGTGTTCTCTGTAGCCGATGAAGATATTCATATGAATATTGAAAAGAATCTGATCGAAGAGATCGGCCCGGTCGGCGGCAAGCTGCACACCGGCCGCAGCCGCAACGATCAGGTAGCGACGGATATGCATCTCTACTTGCGTAACCGTGTAGTAGAGCTGGTGGCTCTCCTGCATGAGCTGCAGGACGCGCTGATCGGGCAAGCCAAGGACAATGTGGAGACCATTGTACCGGGCTACACCCATTTGCAGCGCGCTCAGCCAATTCTGTTCGCGCATCATCTGCTGGCTTATGTGTCCATGTTCCGCCGCGATGCGGAGCGCCTGACCGACAGCTACAAGCGGATCAATGTGCTGCCGCTGGGTGCAGGGGCGCTGGCGGGAACAACGTTCCCAATTGACCGCCACTTCGTGGCAGAGCAGCTTGGCTTCGACAGCGTCTATGAGAACAGCCTGGACGCTGTCAGCGACCGTGACTTCATCGTTGAGTTCCTGGCCAACGCAGCGCTGGTGATGACTCACCTGTCCCGGCTCAGCGAAGAGCTGGTGCTGTGGAGCAGCACGGAATTCAGCTTCGTGGAGCTGGACGATGCCTTCTGCACCGGCAGCAGCATCATGCCGCAGAAGAAGAACCCGGATGTGCCGGAGCTTGTGCGCGGCAAGACAGGCCGCGTCTACGGCAACCTAATCGGACTCCTGACCGTGCTCAAATCGCTGCCGCTGGCCTATAACAAGGATATGCAGGAAGACAAGGAAGGCATGTTCGATACGGTAGCCACCCTGACAGGAGCATTGCAGCTGTTCGCGCCGATGATCTCTACGATGAAGGTGAACAAGGTGCGGATGCGCGAAGCCGTCAACACCGACTTCTCCAATGCGACCGATATCGCTGACTTCCTGGTGGGCAAAGGCCTGCCTTTCCGCCAGGCGCATGAGGTTATCGGCAAGACCGTATTGTACTGCATCAATGAAGGCAAATTCCTGCTGGATCTTACCCTGGAAGAATTCAAACAGTTCTCGCCGCTGTTCGATGATCAGATCTACGCTGTACTGCAGCCGGAGGCGGTTGTGAACGCCCGTAACGTATACGGCGGCACAGCTACTGTTCAGGTGCAGGCAGCGATTGAACGGGCCGAGGCAGCTCTGCAGGTGGCGAATGAATGGGTTGTGAAGCATGGGGATGCTGCACAATAAGAAGCAGCTAGGCTGGCAGCGGATATAACTGAATCAACAAGTGGAAACGATACGGATCATTTATTGTGCAAAGCATATAAATTCTTATCTTTTCAAAAAGACTGTCCTCTACCGCATCGATAGGATGCGGGAGGACAGTCTTTTTTTGCAGGAATGAAGTTATAATTCACATACGCTGTGGGTATCCGCTTACAAGTCAGCGGACTTTACTTGGCCGAGTGGCAGCCAGTTCAGTACATCACGGATCTTGGTATCCCAATACCCCCATTCATGCTCGCCAGGCCCTTCCTCGTAAGTCAGTGACAGCTTGGTCTTGGAGCAGGCCTTACGGAACGTCTGATTGTCCTCATAGAGGAAATCCTCGGTGCCGCAGCATTGATAGAGAAGGGGCTTCGGCCCTTTGGAGCGGTCTGCTTCCTTCAGCAGCCACAGCAGGTCTTCAGGAGTGCCTGCAATGTCCTTGTCTCCAAAAATTTGCATATACTCCTTCGTCTTCTGTGATTTATCTTCCCAGTTCATGAAATGATGCGCCATATCGAGTGCCCCCGACAGACTAGCAGCAGCGGCCCAGTTCTCGGGCTTGCGCAGTCCCAGCTTCATCGCTCCATAACCGCCCATCGACAGTCCGGCTACGAAGTTATCCTCGCGTTTCGCCGACAACGGGAAGAACGAACGGGCCAGCGCCGGCAGCTCCTCGCTGATAAAGCTCCAATACTGTCCGCCTGCCGCCATGTCGGTATAGAAGCTGCGGTGGACCTGAGGCATAACAACGGCAATGCCCATCTGCGCTACATAACGCTCAATCGAGGTCCGGCGCAGCCAGATTGAATCATCATCGGACAAGCCGTGCAGCAAATACAGTGTAGGGTGAAGGTTCCCCCGTGACACGTTACTCATTCCGATCTGTGTAGTGGTCTGCTGCGGCAGAATCACGGTCATCGAGGTGTTCAGCCCCAGCACTTCCGAATAAAACTTGCATTCGATTAAAGCCATTTGCATATCCCCTTTCAGCCCAAATAATAGCACAGCCGCTAAGCGATATAAATTGTAGAAATCTCTAGATTTATTCCTTGTAAGCATTGCTGGTGCCGGAGTTGAAAGAATATAATGGAAGTAGGTAGAAAGATTCAGAGAGACAGGGGAATGTACAGGACTGTAGACAGGGGGGCTCCCCAGGAGCGGATTGTTGTATCCGGTAATTTTCCTGATAACAGCTATTTAAGAACGCAGTTCAATAGAGTACGGGGAGCGAACAGGATGTCTTGGAGAGACAAGTGGAACCGAAACCGAGAGCGGGGCAAGGAAGAGGGATTTACGCTGATTGAGGTGCTGGCAGCCATCGTGATTTTGTCGATAGTTTCCCTGGTGCTAACCTCCTACTTCACCAATGCGCTGTCCTATTCGAAATCAAACCAGAATAAGACCATTATGGTCAATCTGGCGCGTAATGCGCTCTTTTATATGGAGAAGCAGGATTTTGAGAAGCTTGAGCTATATTTTAGAGGGAGACCCGGATCAGGAGCACAACCCGAGATCATAGGACACCCGGCGATTAAAGCTGCTGGTTGTGTGCCCTTGACACCAACTGTAAGCTGCAGTGTCTATAGTAGTGCAGTTAATGATGTAACAACTTTGGCGAAGGTCCTGAATCCTACTATAAATAACGTCAATTATCATATAGATATAGAATATCAGTCGTCCTTGCATCAAGGGATGATCGGCTCCTCCGATCCGGTTGAACAAGCCACTGCGGAATTTCTTTTGCCGGTTCGAATTAAAGTAAAGGATTCAGGCAAGGGTGGGATTAATGTCAAGGAGACAGTTGTGGAGGGGTATATTACCGATGAGAAAATTCGTTGATCTTCTCCGCAGGGAACAGGGTTTCACACTTATTGAGCTTATTGCGGCGCTCTCTTTGTTCTCTCTGGTATCCGGACTGATCTATGGCGTGATGATGTTTGGTGTGCAGAGTTATCAGAGAGTTACGATGGAGAATACATTGAGGGATGAAAGTGACCTGTTGATGTCTGCTATTATTACTGAAATCTATACCTTTGCTCCAAGTACTGTGCGTTCAGGCACGAATCAAACTATATTTCTACAGAGAGACAATATCAATGGAGGAACCGATGAGGTGGAGATTGGAATAGCGGGCGGACAGTTGGTGATTAACGAGATTCCTGCATCAAACCCGGCTTCAAATCCGGTAACTCCAGATCCTGCAGATTCTCTAGCAACTCCGGTACCAGCGGATACCTACAATACACGTACTTCGACTGATTCGAAGCTGGGTTCAGCTTCATCTATCACTCTGGAGTGCAGTGCGAATACAATACAGCCATGTGAGAGTGGTTTGTTGAATATCAATCTTTCACTGATCTTGGAGCGGGGCGACAATACACGGAAGCTTGATCTTGAGAGCAAATTCGGATTCTAGGGGCGATGGGCTGAAATGAAATGTAGCAAAAAGAAAAAGGGCAGCGTATCTCGGTTTGTCGCCAATATAGAGTCGGAACGCGGTTCTGCTCTTGTACTGGTCATGTTCGTGGTTCTGCTCCTTACGATTCTAGGGCTGGCGGTTCTTGGTGCAACAGTTGGGGGAGCGACGCGAAGTGAAACGAGGGAGAATGATGTGCAGTCCCTGCATCTTGCCCAGAAGGGGCTTAATGAAGCTGCTGCCTATATCCAATCTGAGCTGCAGGGACTCAAGCTGGAGGATATTGATCCGCAAAGCTTGGGAGATATTCTCGGAAAATTGGATGACAATAAATCGAGTCTAAAAGTAGCTACTGAATTACAATCTACCAGCAGCGGTTCGGTGGATGGTATTGAATACGATGATACTAAGAATAAACAGGTAGGGAAACAGTCTATTCAATACACGATTACTATTAGCTCCAAGGCTGTGGTTAACGGGGTGGAGCGGACATTGAGGCAGCAGGTCATTATTGACAGCTATCCGGACTTTCTCAAGTACGTGTTCGGTACACAACAGACGCTTAGACTTAATGGATCGCCTATCCTCAAAGGCAATGTATATGCTGGGGAGAAGCTGCTAGTAACCAATACACCTTGGTACACGTATTTGGGAAGGAGATATCCTGAGGTCACCTTGGATTTCCCTAAGGTCACAAGTAATACTGAGGGTAAAGCCCCGGGAGAGATACATGTCCAGTCAATGAGCAGCATCAAATACAAGGAGAGTATTCAGCCGGGTACATCCGAAGATCAGGAAAGTGATATGACCTCTCTACCTGAGACGGAGACCGCAAGGAATGACATTTTAAATAAGATTCTGCATGTGAATTCGGCCAATATCAAAATTAAAGAGAAGAACAAATTTGTCCAGATTAACGTAGAGGAGTCGTTCTTCGATAAGCTGGCACAGGGGCTAACCCTCTCGAAAGATGAGGCTACTCAAAAAACACTAAGAAATAGCATGCGCGCACAATATAAACTTGGCATTGCGAATCTTAACTCCTGGATCGTTGCGCGTCCAGAGGCTACACAAATTCAAGGAATGCCGGTAGCTCCGGCCAAGGTGCTTCCGGATGCTGAGGAAGCTGTCGTTGAGCAATACCAAAAGGATTTGAATGATTATAATATGAAACTCCAACAGTTGGAGACTCTGGATTCTACAATTATCTTTAATGGGAATTTGGTCGTTGATGGTTTGGCCTATAAGAAACTGTTCTATCCGCCGGAAACGTCTACTCCAAATGACCCCAAAAGCGGAGGCGTGCCGCGGTGGTTCATAGTAGCCGGAAATTTGGAGATAAATAACTTTACCGCGGATTTTTTACCGGTCCGGGCCAATATATTAGTTACGGGTAATGTGAAAATCAAAGGGAATGTTGAATTCGATTCAACAATGCTGGTGTTGGGAGAGACGACAGTAGAAGATGCCAACGTAAAGGGCATACGAAGCAGTAACGGATCGAATAATGAGGAGACTAAAGAACTGGTACTGATCTCCAAAGGGAAAGTGCTTATAAACCGCCTTCATGCCTTTGCTGTAAACGAACCAAGCGTAGAAGAAACGATGGAAGCTTTTTTCTACACAGACTCCAGCGGAGAATTGTATGGCGTAGGTTCTATGTTCCACCTGATAGGCGGGTTTTTCGCCAAAGGCAACCTGACAGTTAATGCAGTGAAAGGAAACGTTAATGAGCCCAATCCACGCACAGGGAATCTAGTCATCTCCCAAGCGGCTGCACCAGAGCGTTTTGTGATAGATTATAAACCGGATATTTATGAGAATCAGCAGTCCAGCTTACCCAGAGTACAAACCGTTAATGTAAATGTCGGACCTATGCAACTGGTGAACTGAAGATCTGCAATAAAAAAGGAGCCATTTCGCGGCAGTATCAACTGCGCAAAATGGCTCCTTTTAGTTTAGATTTTTTTAATAACGGTCATCCGTATCAAGAGGGTTTACTTTGACAAGAATAGTTGCTTTGATTAATGGGTTATTGGCATATTGAACAGTTACCAATGTACTTCCGCTTTTGTGGGCATGAATTTTCCCACGGTTGTTTGAGTCCACCGGAGTTTGGAAGGAAGCAATACCTGAGAAGGTGCTTTCCCAATCCAATTGATTTCGTACATCATCCAGAGTGATTTCTCTTGGCGAGAACCAGAGAAGCTGATCCAGATATCTGGAATCCCCGACGTTCATTTCCACTATAGTACCGGTGAACTGCATATCAGTTAGAACCAGCGATTCAATCTTGATTTGCTTGGTCCTGGTGATGCCTCCTGCCGTAACAGAAATAGTGACGATATCCTTCGGCGCAATGCCTGTTAAATTATACTTGGTGTCATTAGTATCGGTTGATGCTTTGGTTAGATTAGCGAATTGATCACCATCCCCCACGAGGCTCCAATTAATTGTGTAGTCATCCGCATTATTAGGCGCAAAATTCTTTAGGTTTAATTCAATAGATTTACCTACAAATACACTGCCGGCACCTTCAATGGTAAAGTCCGTTAAAGGGTTGGTGATGGTAACTTTTTTAGTAATAGGTGTGCCAACTGTATTACTATTGCTGTTTGCTGTTACCGTGATGTAGTATTCTCCGCTTTGAGGCGCATTGAAAGTTCCAACAGGTGAAGCTGGACCCGTTGTTGTCAGGTAATTGTTAACCGCGTTCCCGTCAGAATGTGCGACAGTCCAGATATAGCGTACATCTGTTTCCACCGGGTTGCTGGTATATACAACAGTCAGGTTTATAGGTGAGTTAACAGTTCCTGACTCCTCACCAGTAAGTGTTATAACGCGTATTGGTTCAGGAGGCTCAGGGTTTCTTACAGTAATTGTTGCTGTATTGCTGATAACGTTGCTTCCATCTTGAGCCGTAGCTGTAATTCTAGCCTCGCCGGCAGCTATACCTTTAATTACATCATCGCTTGTGAATTCGATGACATTGCTGCCGCTGACAATTGTCCACAGGAGCGATTTGTTCTCTTCCGCTACATCCGATGGCTCTATCGCCGTCACTAAGGATTGAAGTGATAACGGGCTGTCAACTAATATGGTTTCATCCCGTACAGTTATTTTAGTGATTTCAATAATTACTTCGAGATCAACTCTAGTGAACGTCAGGGTCACACTTATTATTGGTGCCGGAGTAGCCGTTGGTGTTGCGACAGCAGTAGTAGGTGCAGGTGTGGCTGTTGCGGTAGCTACCGGAGTAGCCGTCGCTGTAGGGACTGCCGTTGGTACTGCGGTAGCGGCTGGCACTGTAGGTAAGGTGCCTTCAAAAGGAGAATAACCTATTCCAATTCCGTTAGAGCCTATAGTTATCAAAGATTCACCAATAATATTGCCATTAAAGTTGCCAGTAAGATTGATATTAGCTAATGGAGCTAGTATAGATTGGTTAATATCACCGTAACTTTCAACTGTCAAGGACTTCGCTTGATAGAAATTAAGTATTATATGGTTATTGCTAACTCCACCTGTTATAAATACACTGCCATTTATAAACCTGATTGATTCACCGGCAATATTAATCAACACAGTAGAATCTGCTGGTGCATTAATTTTTAGGCTGTGCAGATTAATATTACTTAAATTACTTGGTTTTACATTGAAGATGTTTAAATCTTTATTCTTACCGGTTACATCAAGATCGCTTTCCTCATTAACTGTAATATCATTCCCTGCTAAACTTGCCAGATATGCAGAGCGGCTAATGAGCTGTGAACCAATTGTTGCGAAGTCCAACGGAGAACCTTTAGTAATATTTGCTCTTTCTTGTTCAGATAAATAGGCATGCATTTCAATATTATTTCCATAGTATCCTTTGCCGGAAATTGACCCGCCCCAAGAGCCCCAGTATAAATCATTTCCAACGACTAGAACTGCATCCGTTAGTTTATCACCTAGGGTAAATGATTGTGCTTTTACGTTTCTTCCTGCAGCAGTTCGACCCCTATTTTGAAAACTATTGTTATCATAACGTATATCTTTCAGCATAAAGACTGTGTAATCCTTAGCAATTCCAAGACCTGATATAGGAGCAGTAGAACCCGGGAACACCGGAGGAGCTATGGTCGGAACAGGCGTTGGTGCAGCCGTTACTATTGGTGTTGGCGTAGGAGTAGGCGTCGGTGCTGGCGTTGCTGTAGTTACAGGTTCAGCAACAGCATGGATTTCATCAAACGTAATGCTGGAGTTATCCAGGACATATTTCTGCGCAGCCTTAGGTATGAAGCTTAAGGTGAATTTATAGATAAGCGGGTCTACTGTACTGTTAGGGTTGACAGGCTTATAATATTTGACTCCATCTACTGTAGTTAACAGGAACTTGATGTCATCAAAGGTTGCTGTAATAGTGTAACCCTCTTTGAGACTACCAGTCCTGGTGAAACCTTGCGGCAGTGCTTCTGCACTGATTTCAAGATTTGGAGCAAATGTTTCCTCATAGCGCAGGTTGGAAATCACCAGGTTGTCTTTCCCTTGATGTGGAGGTTGAACTTCCGTTAAAGGTAATGTTTTTGGAGTAATGCTGTAGTCTATCGTTACCGTCTTGTCTCTACCTATTTTGGTAGCAGATTGACTTCGGCTAATCGATAAAGAAGAATCCACCTTCTTTACGGTCAGGGGAATGGTAACTGGCGAAGCGGAAGCACCCTGGTCGTCTTGTGCCGTAATCACAATTTGAATATCCCCGCTCTCAGAAAGCGGATTTCGGAAGGTCTGAGTAATTGTTTCTTCCGATCCTACGCGCCGGTCTTTAATAATATAATCCGGGCTGGTCATTTCCGTTCCATTCACAATAAATTTTAGACTGGTAGTCACGCTGCGGTCCTTCAGATCCAAATCGTCTACTGAATAGCTTACAGTCAGCTTATCTTGATAGGACGGGATAACAGTTCCTTTGTCAGGTGTATAAACGGTGATACTGGGAGCGTGATTAGAACCCATAAATGCTCTGTACATAGTATTAACGAAAAGTTTCTGTTCCCAAGCCGGGAACACTGTCTCGGAGCCCGATCCAAAAAGGTGGCCGGTGCCGGAATAGGTTACATTGCCTTTGGAATAAGTATAGTAGTGGTTCCAGCTATCATCGGGTGTCCGCTGGTCCTTATCGCTAGACTCGCTGATAATGTTATACCACGGCACAACTGTCGGATCTTCCAGATCGAGAGTGAAGTACTGGTTATGTGTTTTTGCTACCTTAGGCACATCTACACTGGACTGTGCACCGTCGCTATTCTGCTGACTCAGGTAAAAAGGATATTGCATAAGCAAGCCATCGTTCACCGGTTTTACTTTGGTTGATGGATTAAGTGCATTATGGCCGAGATTGATAACAGGGTCCTTTTGGCCCGTAATTTCTTTGAAGTTGTTTACCCAGGTATTTCCGCCATAAAGGTTAATGACAGTGTCATGTGTGAACATAACGCTTTGGTGGGAGATCCCAATAAAATTTTTCACTGCTTCTATAGATCTAGTCTTCATGATTGCTTTTAAGTAATATTCATCACGGAAACCGAACAATAACATATCATAGACGCCATTGAGGCCATAGTTCTGAGTTTTTGTGTAGGTGTTCTCAACATAAGAATTGAACTCATCCATAGTCATAACAGTAATATCTAAAGAATAGTCAGTTGAAGCGAGATAATCCTGATTCATGTTTACAGTTTTTTTCAAACTGCTTTCAGGAATAGTGCCGGTTCCGGCGGGAGTAACCTGGAGAACCTTTACAACGGTCCTCTCATTCCGGTAACGGATACTTCCGCGTTCAAAATCTTTTAATTGCAGGGTACTGGTAGGATTGCTAATTTCAAGCTTCCAGTACAACAGCCCTGAGAAAGTCCGGGGGAGCGTATACTCCAGTGTTCCGGTAGCCTTATTCACTTTAACAGAAGTGACAACCTGCTGTTCACTCATGGCAATGGATTTATCGAGGTTAATGTATAACTTGGCTGTCAAAGGATGACCCTCAAGGTCTATAGTGTTGCTGACGCTGAAGTTGAATTTCAGCTTGTCACCTGGAACATAAATCTTCCCGTCTGTGGTTGCCGGAACGTAGTTTTTGATCTCACTGCTGTTAGTAATTTCAAGTTGTGGGCGTTGCTTCAGTATGGAACTGTCGGTCTTCAGACCATTAAAGAAATCAGTCAGTCCATTATCATTCAAAAAAAGAACATTGCTTTTTTTAGCTGCAGAGCTGCGCAAGGGATTGAAGGTTTCATAGAGGATGCCTTTGCTGGCGCCTGACTTCTCCTGATTTAAAAAGGTTTGCTCATGGAAAATTACATACAAGCCCTTATCAATGAAGAGCTTAGTAATATCGTCCGCCCGAAGACGCGTAATATCGTTCTGGACTGCCGAGGTATTCATTGCTTTGGAGCGGACAGAAGGGTCCGTATCCTTAAGATTACCCAGGGTTACGGGACTGTAGGTACCTTTACCTATGTAAATGCCGTCATATTGTCCATCCAGATCATCGCGTAATGCTACAAATCTCTTCATGCTCATGGTAACGACTGTAAAGTCTGTCAATCCGGTCTTGAGGGAGGATAACTGGCTTGCACCGTCTTCCGTGACTTCAAGCAGGCGAATCGGATAACTGGCCGGGCCAGCGTCAATTTTGGATACCATACTCCAGACGATACCAGCCATGATCAAAACCAGTGGAAGGCTAAGCATAAGCAGCAGTCTTTTTCGTTTCAAGACCTTCATCGCGATCTCTCCCCATTAGTTATAAATAACACAAAATATGTCATATAAACTTCTATTTTGCCTTATAAAGGCTGCAGTTTAGGTCGGTTTCCGTTGTAAAATTATCCATTCTATGCTATATACATTCTAGGACATATTTAGTAGATAGGCAATTAAAAGATATGCATATTCACCTAGTAAACTGAGACTAAATAACTATAAAATTTAAGATATTTTTCAGGTAAATAATCGATACTCTGAGTTCAGAGGGTTAGAGTGATTAGTTTGTACTAAGGTCAAAAATAAAGCGCTCTGGAGTGAGACGGATATGGCTATCATGAAGAAGAGACTGGGAGATTTGCTTGTAGAAAACGGGATTATCTCTCAAGAACAGCTTGAAGAAGCGCTAGTGGAGCAACGTAAAACCAAACGCAAGCTGGGAGATCTTCTAATTAATCAAGGGTATATCACTGAGCAACAGCTCATTGAAGTGCTGGAGTTTCAGTTAGGTATTCCCCATGTAAGCCTGTTTAAATATCAAATTGACCCGGCGATCACGCAGATTATCCCTGAGAGTATGGCTAAACGCTATCAAGTGCTCCCTTTCATGAAGGAAGGCAGCAAGCTGATGGTAGCGATGGCAGATCCCTTGGATTATTTCGCCATTGAAGATTTGCGCATGAGTACCGGATTCCGGATTGAACCGGCGATTTCCAGCCGGGACGAGCTGACAAGAGCGATAGCCAGACACTATGGCATGCGTGACTCTATGAGCCAGATGATGGTCGAGCTTCCTACGCAGGAGGAAATAGAAGAAACAGAAATTACGGATGAGGATTCACCGATTGTTCGTCTGGTCAACCAGATGATTCAGCAGGCAGTTTCTTTACGGGCTTCGGATATTCATGTCGACCCGGGTGAGAATAATCTCTCGATCCGTTACCGGATTGACGGAACTTTACGTACAGAACGGATCATTCCTAAGCAAATGCAGGGTTTTATAACCGCAAGACTTAAGATTATGGCCCGCTTGAATATAGCAGAACGGCGATTGCCGCAGGATGGCCGGATTAAAATGCAGTTTGACTACAAGATGGTCGATATACGTGTCTCTTCGCTTCCTACTATGCATGGTGAGAAGATCGTACTGCGGCTGTTGGATCTGAGTACCGGAGTGAAGTCAGTAGATACACTGGGATTCACTGACGGTAACGCGGAAGCCTTCAGAGATATGATCAGCAAGCCATACGGAATACTCCTGATTACAGGCCCGACGGGTAGCGGTAAATCAACAACCTTATATTCAGCCTTGAGTCAGTTGAACACTGAGAATGCAAATATTATTACCATTGAAGATCCGGTGGAGTATCAGCTTGAGGGCGTTAATCAGGTACATGTGAATCCGGCGATTGGCCTGACCTTCGCAGCGGGCCTCCGTTCCATCCTCCGGCAAGATCCGAATATCGTTATGGTAGGGGAAATACGGGATACGGAAACTGCAGAAATTGCTGTGCGCGCTTCGCTGACAGGACATCTCGTATTGTCCACATTGCATACAAATGATGCCATCAGCACGATCTCTAGACTGCGTGACATGGGTGTTGAGCCTTATCTGATTGCATCTTCGCTACTGGGGGTTGTCGCTCAGCGTCTGGTGCGCAAAATATGCCCGGATTGCAAAGAGGAACACAAGCCTACTGAACAGGAAGCCATTATGTTACGGCGCTATAGCCTGCCTGCTGAGGTGATATACCGCGGCAGAGGCTGCGGTAACTGCAACAATACGGGCTACCGGGGACGAATTGCCATACATGAGGTACTGACCATTAATGATCGTTTGCGGCAGCTGATTACCGACTCTGCTTCCATTGAAGAACTCCGTGCAGCTGGAAGAGAACAGGGAATGGTACAACTGATGGAGGACGGGTTCATCAAAGTGTCCAAAGGAATTACAACATTGCAGGAAGTAATGCGTGAGACGGTATCGCATTAGTTAGGGGGAGTAAGAATGCCATTATTCAATCGTGATATTGTTCAGCTGCTGCACATGGCCGTTACTTCCAAAGCTTCAGATTTGCACATATCTGTTGGATCCCCACCGGTTATGCGGATAGATGGGATGCTTCATACGCTGGATGGAGAGAATATCGCCCCCGAGGAATCTGCAAGCATGGCGGATACTTTGCTTGGCAGCGGCAGGAGTGAAATCTTCCGAAATACTGGAGAAATGGATTTCTCTTATCCTCTGGACAACGGAGTCCGGTATCGTGTCAATGTGTATAGGCAAAGAGGGGAAGTCAGTATAGCGGCGCGGGCAATACCTGTAGAGATCCCGACTCTTGAACAGTTATCATTGCCTCCCATACTCTCCAGTCTTGCCATTAAGCCGCAGGGATTAATATTAGTAACGGGTCCCACAGGCAGCGGTAAATCCTCAACACTTGCCGCAATGCTGAATCATATCAACAGGACAGAACGCAAGCATATTGTGACTCTGGAAGATCCGATAGAATTCCTGCATACCCACGGCACTTGTTTAATAGATCAGCGTGAGGTGGGAAGTGACACGGGCAGCTTCGCCAGCGGATTACGGGCTGCGCTCCGGCAGGACCCTGATGTGATTCTGGTAGGGGAGATGCGCGATCTGGAGACGATGTCGGCAGCAGTTACGGCTGCGGAGACCGGACACCTTGTGATGGCCACTCTACATACGACAGATGCACCGCAGACGATCGACCGGATTATTGATACGTTTCCAGGCCATCAGCAAGGTCAGATCCGTTCACAGCTGGCCTCGGTTCTGCTGGCGGTACTCTCGCAGCGCCTGTTCCCGCGGGCAGGAGGCCGGGGGCGGCTAAGTGCAACGGAACTGTTAATCAATACTCCGGCTGTGGCTAACCTAATTCGCACGGAAAAGACCCATCAGCTCAAAAATGTGATGCAAACCGGGCGTTCACTCGGAATGCACACGCTTGAAATGAATATCCGTGAACAATTGCAGTATGGGCTTATTAAACCCGAAGCTGCCAGTGCTTATCTCACGGAGGTGGGCAGCTAATGCCGCAGTTCGAATATCAGGTTAAGACTCATGCCGGAAAGCAATTGAAGGGGAAGCTCACTGCAACGGACAAGGCCATAGCGATGGAGGAACTTCGTAAACGCGGATTGACAGTGTTCTCGCTTGTAGAACGCAAAACTACGATCCTGTCTATGGAGATTTACATCGGGAATCCGGTCAAGACGATTCATTTCATTATTTATTGCCGCCAGTTCGCTACGCTGATGCGTGCTGGTGTTTCTATCGTGGATGCCACCCGAATATTAGCGGAGCAGACAGAGAGTAAACCTCTACGCAAGGCATTGCTGGAGGTGAATTCCAGTTTGTTAAGAGGGACGGCGTTCTCGCAAGCGATTCAGGACCATAAGAAGATATTCCCGCCCCTCTTCGTCAGTATGATTCGCGCGGGTGAGGAAACAGGTGATCTGGAAGGAACGCTTGAGCGGCTTGCTGTATATTTCGAGAAGCAGCATACAACTACCGAGAAGATCAAATCAGCACTCACTTATCCAATCACAGTTGGAGTTATGGCCATTGCGGCCGTGGTATACCTTCTCTGGGCGATTGTGCCCCAGTTCGTCAGTATGTTTGAGTCAATGAATGCAGAACTGCCCGCTATTACCAAGATGGTACTGGCACTCAGCAAAAGCATTCAGGGACAATGGTATATTTGGTTGCTGGTAATTATTCTGCTCATAACTGCCTATCAGTTTGCCAAACGGACAGATCGTGGTGCGTATGCGCTTGATTATGCCAAGCTCAAGATTCCAGTGTTCGGCAAGCTGAATCAAAAGGGCTCTATTGCACAATTTACACGAACCTTCTCTTCGTTGTATGCCAGCTCCGTGCCCATTCTTCAATCGCTCGCGATTGTGGAAGAAGTGGCAGGTAACCGGGTAATCGGCGGATATATTCGCAAGGCTAGTGATTCTCTGCGCCAGGGTAAGCCGTTGTCAGAGCCGTTGAAGAAAGCCTGGGTATTTCCGCCGCTGGTTACGCAGATGATTGCCATCGGTGAGGAGACGGGGGCGCTGGATCAGATGCTTTCCAAGGTTGCTGATTTCTATGAAATGGATGTAGAGAATACCGTTGACCGTCTGAAATCACTGCTTGAGCCGTTGCTTATTGCTTTTCTGGCAGGGGTGGTTGGAATCATAGTAGCATCGATCATGCTTCCTATGTTTAGTATTTACAGCAATATTTGAGTGTGGTGTTCCTTGTGTGAAATTGAGAGGGGTGAAGCCAATCGGGCGGACTCAAAGTGAGAAGGATGCTTTGGGTAGCTTGAGGATAGGACAAGTACATTTCTATGACGGTTGACTAGCAGCAGGAATCACTGCAATAGCAGAGTATCAGTTCTATTCAATTATCACACCACTATCGAGGGGGAGTTAAGATGTTGGCACAAGCAATTCGTAAGAAATTGGGCAAGGTAGTTAAAGAGGAAAAAGGGTTTACGTTGATTGAATTATTGGCGGTTATTGTAATTATGGGGATTATAGCAATTATAGCTATTCCAATGATTAGTGGTCTTATTAAAAATACAGGTGATAAGGCAGATTTGGCGACTGCCCGGCAAGTTTATGAAGCCTCGCGTATGTATATTACTACTGAGCTTGATGGTACTATCGGGACTCAAACTATTGATGTTATAGGTACTGCCGCAAGCGGGACGACTAAAGCTACAGGTCTTCAAGCATTAAATTTTCTAGAAACTCCATTAGTATTACCTAGTACTAAAGAAAATATCGTAACAGGTTCTATAATTTACTATTCTAACGGAAAATTAGCTGATAATTCTTCTGGATATGCAGTTATGCTAAAAGACAGCTCTACTACTCCAGTAGTTAAAACATTTACTGCAGAGGAAATTTTAGAATCAAAATTAAAATAATTTAATTTCCAACCAAGGAATCGGAATTCCCGATTCCTTTTTTAAAATTCACCAGACAGGAACCGTTGAACTATGACGATTTTTCTAGCAAGTTACATCACGCTTATCGGTCTGATTCTGGGCTCGTTTTTTAATGTAGTAGCCTTGCGTATACCGGCAGGCGAATCGCTTCTGCGGCCGCCCTCGCATTGTCCAAGCTGTAACACACAACTGAAAGCAAGAGATCTTGTGCCTGTCCTAAGCTATTTGTTCACTCAGGGCAAGTGCCGGCATTGCGGGAGCAGGATATCACCGTTATATATGCTTGGTGAACTAGCGACAGGCTTATTATTTCTATGGATGTATCTGCAGTTTGGCCTAACGGGCAAGGGGATCACAGGTTTTCTATTGGTCAGTCTGGCGGTGATTGTATCGGTGTCCGATCTTAAGTTTATGCGGATTCCGAATAAGGTTCTGCTGTTTTTTCTCCCATTACTCTCTATAGCAGTGCTGCTGTTTCCTGAAACTTCACTAGGCTCTCATCTGTTGGGAGCAGCATCGGGAGGCGGTATACTGCTCTTGTTAGCCTTGTTTGGCGGAATGGGCATGGGGGATGTGAAGCTGATGGCATTGCTGGGTCTGGTGCTGGGATTCCCTAATGTCATTCTGGCCTTTCTGATCGCCTGCCTGTTAGGGACTATGGTTGGCGGTACTTTATTGCTTACCGGACGCATTCAGCGCAAGCAGCATATTCCTTTTGGACCCTGGCTGGCAGCAGGAGCGCTACTTGCCTTCTCATACGGGCCACATCTTATCAGCGGTTATCTTGCGCTCATTCGTTAGGAGGAACTCTAGAGCATGTTTGGATTAGGTCACAGAGCGGCCGGTATCTCCATTGAGCAGACTGGAATCCGCTATATCAGCTTCAAGAATAACAATAAGCAGGTTCACAAAAAGAGATTCATTTCCCTGCTTCCGGGGATGATTGTAGAGAATCAGATCGCAGACAGGGAGGCTCTGCTTGACCGGTTGAAGCAATGGGTCAAAAATAAGGGCCTGCGCGGCAGTGTAGTGGATCTGTCGATTCCTCCCTCACAAATGATTGTCCGTAAGATGATGATTCCCAGTATCGGCGACAAGCAAATTGACCAGCTTGTGAAGCTGGAGGTGGAAACCGGGCTGCATCTGCCGTTCGAGAACCCGGTATATGATTATGTGATTACCGGTCAGGATGAGGGGCAAAGCCAGTTAATCATTTTTGCGGCGCCGCGTAAGGTCGTTCAGGATTATGTGGATGTTCTCGAAGCTGCCGGTCTGCGGATCAGGAGTGTGGAAGTAACAGCCACTGCGCTTGCGCGAAGTATTGTGGCAGGTTATGGACATGAATTCAGTGAGACAATGCTGATTCACCTGGAGCAATCTTTGCTGGATATTTATATGTTCCGCAGTGGGAATCCTGTATTCATGAGAACCATTAATCTGGTCGATCTGACGCATGAGCAGCCCCTGAACCTCCAAAAGGAGCTGCCATTTCTGGCTGAATCCGAAGTTGCAGCTGCGTCACAGGAATACCTCTCTACCGAGCAAGTCGTAGAAATAACAGCAGAAATTTCCCGTATGCTCAGCTTCTATCAATACAGTCTGCATGATGGTTCCACGCGGATTACAGAGATGCTGATTACCGGGTCTCCGGAGATGCGGGTACAGCTGCAGCAGGAACTACAATTGGCGCTTCCGGAGATGGCAATCGCACCCATTGCTGTGGACCAATTCTCACAAGGGGCGAAGCCGGATAGCAGTCTTAATGATTACAGGATTGCTGCCGGAGCGGCACTGCGTGACAACAAAATCCGCAGCATTAATCTTTTGCCCCGTGAAGACCGGGAAACGATCGTTTTTCCTTATTTCGCTATATCCCTAGCGGCAATATGGATTCTGGGTGTTGCCGGGACAGGCATTCTATATGCATCTGCCCAGGGGCAATATGCGGAGCGGAGTGAACAGATTCAAGCTTATCAGGATCAGAATGCAATGCTTCAGGCAGAGTTAGCCGGATTAAACAACAGGAATCCATCATCGGGAGGTCTTGATCGGACAGCTGTTATTGAAGCGATGTCGGCCAACCGTTCGGATGCCGCAGCCGTTCTGGACGAATTGCAGGCGGGTCTTCCTTATGGCGCAGTCATCAGGGACATTAATTATTCGTTCCAGGGAGAAATCGCCCTTTCAGTGAACTTCACGGCAATGGAGCATAGCACAACTTATTTGACTGCATTACGTCAGATGTCGTTCTCCAAGGGAGCCTCTATTCAGAAGCTGACTGAAGGAACTCAGAATTCCGGCAATTCTCTTGCCAAATACACCGCTGTCTACAGGGTGGATATGACACCTGTGGAAGAACAGAATGTAGACGCCCAGACACCGGCGGAAGGAGGAACGGATAGCAGTGGAACAAATCAATAAATACCGTTCGTCCATCGTACTCGGATTGCTCGTTTTGTTCCTGATTCTGTTTGCCTTCTATATGTTCGCGATACGTCCCGTGAATGACGACATAGACCTGCAAGACAATGAGTTCTCGATGCTTCAGCAGGAGAAGGAAATCCTGGCGGATAAGATCAATGAGCTTAAAAGTGCAGAAGCAGGGCCAGATTCAAGTGAAGACACTGCCTTGGCAGCAATCCCGCAGGGCGATGACAGCGAAGGGCTGATTCTGGATTTGAAGAGCATTGGCAACAGCTCCCACGCCAGATTGAAGGATATTGGATTCTCGCTGACAGAAACTAACGGAATTAGCTCATGGACAGGGATTCCCCCGGAGGCTACCGGAAGCCTGAAAGAAATTAAAATGGCAGCCATTGTTGAGGGAGGCTATGCAGAGATTCACGAATGGTTAAAGCAGCTTCATGACCTTCGGCGCGTCATCACCATAGACTCCTTTTCCTTCCAGCAGCCATACGAATTCCCTACATTGACGAAACCGGGCAGCATTCTGACCGCGAATGTTTCCTTTACCGCTTACTATGAAGCTGAAGCCGCTGCGTCACAGCCTCAGTAATTAAGGTGATTCGTGCTATATAGTTCCATTTATTCCAGCTCTGGCCCCTATAAACAGGAGGGCGGAGCTTTTTTATGCTGTTTTGGGGTTTAACCGTTTACACATGGGGTAGTATTGGGTATTTTAGCTTACGGGCTATCGTAAGTTATATAGTACTTATCGCAGCAGTTGGAGAGAAATAGTTCTTCAATATATAAAACAGGATTACAAGGAGGCATTCAGAATGAACAAAAAAATGTTGATCGGTTCATTAGCACTATCACTGGGTCTGGTTTCTGCGGGAAGCGGAGCGCTCGCGGCTTCGCCAGCGGTGGGAATAGAGGGAGTAAGAACAGTAGCGGTGTCTGCACCAGGCAAGGAAGGTCCCGCTACAATCAATAATTTGACCGAGAAGAGTATTATTCCACTCATGGTTCATGCGAAGGCGATATACGCGTATGCAAGCCGGGGGGGCAGTGAATTCAATCCTGAGTTGTTTAATTATAATACAGTAGAGTACCGTTATCTCTCCAGTGATCTTGGCAGCAAGCAGCAACTGATGAACTATATTAAACGGGCATACACTCACAACGCCGCAGCCTTCTATCTGCAGACTCAATTTCTGGAGTATAACGGAAGAATGGCGCAGCCTAATGTAGATCTGGGCAACACGCTGGATTACAGCAGAGCCACAGCCCGGATGGTTTCAAAAACTGCACAGTCAGCAGTGTTCGAGCTCAGCGTACCGCCAGCAGGAACGACAGGTGTTAATGAGAATGTAGTGGTGAAACTCAAAAAGGTAAGCGGATACTGGAGAATTGATGTATCGCCGGCTACGGTTTTCTAGTTCGGGGATGGTAAGGAACTGTGCATAACTAAGAGGCCAACAGCTCTGCCGCAATCAGCGCAGCAGCTCCGCCGCACTCAGTGCAGCAGCTCCGCAGGATGAAGAATACCGGCAATCCGGCCCTGATCGGTCACGATAATGCAGTCGTTTCTCATCGGTTCGGGACGCTGCATGGCTTCGGCCCAGAGTAACTCAGCCGGGATGGAGATATCGGACACCAGAGGTTTGCGGTTCATCAGCTGCGATACGGGTTCATGGTAGAATCTGTCCATACCCATCCGTCCTGTAGCCTTGAGGAAAAAACGTTCGCACATGATCAGTCCAACCGGCTCATTATCTGTACTGCGGACGATGATGCATTTGGATTCCGGATGCTGAAACAGTACCCGCAGGGCTTCACGGCAGGTCATCGATGGCGAAACGGAAGGTGCTTGGCGGATGAGGGCGGACAGGTCAGTCGTTGATGCTGTAATCATAGAATTCATCCTTTCTGATAGGTTCTACTTTCAACTGTAGCGCGCAATCGTAAATTATAATGGCTTCTCCGGTAAGCCTTATGTAAAGGATGCCATTTTTATTAAAAAGCATGCTTGGGCTATAGTTTAAGTTTCCGCCGAATGTTACGCACGAACGGCTGTGCCTCCCTTTTATAAGGAGGGCACAGCCGTTTTTACTTGCAGCAGCTTATTGGCCCTTTACCCCGTCCTCCACCAGCTGTCTGCCCGGGGATTCCGGCAGCGTAGATTTGCTCATGCCTCCACGGTTGATGGCAATGACGCGTTTCTGGGCGTAGTAGACATCACGGGAGAGCTTCGTCTTCTCCTTGGCTTTACCGTCAACATAACGGGTAATGTAGGTCTCCACTACATAGCCGGTTTTGCCGGATTGCAGTACCCTTGTTCCGCCCTTCGGGAGCGAGGCATCGCTCACATACTTGTCGGTGGGAGGAAGTGCCTCAACAGTGCGGGATTCTAAGGAATAAGTAACGTTTCTCGGAAAAGTGCCGAACAGCTTGACGGTCAGCGTGCGGCCCTTCACTTCGGACTTGATTATCAGATGTTTGCCGGTATTGTTGCGGAAACGGAAGTTGATATAGCCCTCGGCAAAAGTGGCATCCTGGCCTTTGGGCAGATAGCTGACCGGAAGTGAATGGTTGCGCCGTTCAACGATCTCAAGCCCGGAGCGCAGCGCGGCATTATACAGAGTGCTGGAGACCTGGCAGATTCCCCCGCCCGTGCCGGGCTGCAGCTTGCCGTTGACAATCACCGGAGCCTCGCGGAAGCCATATTCTGCCTGGGCCTTCTGGATCGCTTTTCCGTAATCGAAAATAGCACCAGGCGGCAGTATGGTCCCGTTGACGGCTTTGGCGGCAGCCTCCACATTGAAGCTGCGCCCGGGTCCGCTGGCCCCGAGTGAGGTGCTGAACTGGGTGATTTTGCGCTCGATGCCTTGATCCCTCAGCGCCTGCAGCGTGACATTCGGCTGCTTGACCGTTAAGGGCACCTCCAGCAAAATGCGTTTCCCTTCCAGTGCCCCGTTGCCGGCAAGCCGGGTGGGTACGGCCGCCTGCAGGGCGAGCTCCAGCGCATGCCAGTCTACCTCGAAGGAGGTGGTCCCTGGAGTATAGACGACACGGTCATCACTGGTAATCTGCCGCACTGCGTCGACAGGAACGCCGAAGGATTCTTTTTCCCATGCCGGACTTAGGCTGTTCATAAGCTGCGAAATCTCCAGATGAATTCCGATATTCCAGTTCCCGTTCCAATTGTACCGGGCCTGTACCCGATCCATTAGCGGACCATCCGTCAGCGTCTTCAGGGCGCGCCGGAATTCCTGGGCTTCATAGGTTACCCCTGCTTGCTGCAGTGAGACACTCAGCCCGGTATCCCCCTTGGCCTTCAGTGTGAGCGGCGTAGCTTCCAGCGCCTGAAGTTTTGCCTCCAGCGCGGCCCGCACCTGGGCGATGTCCTGACCGCTGATATCCCAGCCGGCAATGGATGTTCTTTTGGGCAAGGTGGTCTGGGAGCCATATAAATGAAACCCTCCGGCGACCAGCGAGCCGGCCAGAATCAGGCCGAAACCCGCGATGAGGGCAGCGTGTACTTTTTTCATAAGCAATCTCCTTCTGTAGGGGCGGATTTGCGCCGGAAGCGGCACGGGCCATGGAATCAAGTCTTAAAGAACGCCTGGGAATACCGATATATATAAGAACAGAAGCTGGAGTGAACCTGATATTTTTATGTATATGTAAGGATTCGGTAAAACTTTCGGGTACTCAAGGGGTTAGGGATTTGTTACAATAGATACGCCTGCGATAATAATGCAGTTTATGGAAGCTTCCGCAGTTTGGTGTCGATAAGATAAGGCCCGGCGGAATATGTCAGAATCGGGAAGTGATAAGATGATCGAGATGCAGGATGTATGGAAGACCTATCCTAACGGAACCCACGCGCTACAAGGAATATCTGTCAAAATCGACCGGAATGAGTTCGTCTATATCGTCGGACCGTCCGGCGCAGGTAAATCAACGTTCATGAAATTAATTTATAGAGAAGAAACACCGACCAAAGGACAGATCTCTGTAGGGGGGTTCAATATCGGCAAGCTCAAGCCCCGCAAGATTCCTTATGTCCGCCGCAACATCGGCGTGGTGTTTCAGGATTTCCGCCTGCTGCCGAAGATGACGGCTTATGAGAATGTCGCTTTTGCGATGGAGGTTATCGAGGCGCCGAAGAAGGTGATCAAGAAGCGTGTGAATGAAGTGCTCGATCTGGTGGGACTGCGCAGTAAAGCCGGACGTGAGCCCTCACAGCTCTCAGGGGGAGAGCAGCAGCGGATCGCCATTGCCAGAGCCATTGTCAACAACCCTTCTGTCATTATTGCGGACGAGCCTACAGGCAACCTGGACCCGGAGACCTCATGGGGCATCATGCAGCTGCTGGATGAGATTAATTTTCGCGGAACAACGATCGTAATGGCTACCCACAACAGGGATATTGTCAACAAAATGCGCAAACGGGTGCTGGCTATTGAGAACGGGACGATTGTCAGAGACCAATTGAGAGGGGATTACGGTTATGAGTTTTAAAACCTTCTTGCGGCATGTGCGGGAAGGCTTCAAAAACGTATTCCGCAACGGCTGGATGTCAGTGGCTTCCATCACGTCCATCGTTGTCTCTCTCTTCGTGCTCGGAGTGTTTATATTGCTGGTGCTCAATGTCAATGAAGTAGCGGACAAAGCTGACAGCCAGGTGCAGATCAATGTGCATCTGACGCTGAATACGGACCAGAAAATGCGGGAGAAGCTGGAAAACGAAATCGGCAGTATGCCGGAAGTCAGCAAGGTGGAGTTCGTCTCCAAAGAACAGGGTTTGAAGGAATTCCGTGAAGATATGGGGCCGGATGCCGCCGAGCTCCTGGAAGGCTTCGATGAAGATAATAATCCGCTGCCGGACAAGCTGCTCGTAGAGGTGATCGAGCCGACCACTGTTCCGTTTGTAGCTGAGAAGATAGAAGCACTGAACAAGTCCCTTGAAGAGCAGCCGATCTACAAAGTGAATTATGGCAAAGGCTCGGTGGAGACCTTGTTTAAAGTGACTAAGGCTGTGCGCAACATCGGGTTTATTTTTGTGGCAGGTCTGGCGCTGATGTCCATGTTCTTGATCTCGAACACCATCCGCGTAACGATTCTCGCCCGCCGTAAGGAAATCGGCATCATGAAGCTCGTAGGGGCAACGAATTATTTTATCCGCTGGCCGTTCTTTATTGAAGGTGCACTCATCGGGCTGATCGGCTCGCTGGTTACTTCGGGGGCGCTGTATGTGGGCTATAGCAGTCTGGTCTCTTCGGTGCAGGGAGATCCGATGCTGGGGCTGCGGCTGATTCCTTTTGAGGATATTTGGCTGCTGCTCTGCGGACTGCTGGTTGGCCTCGGTGTATTAATTGGCGTCTGGGGAAGTACGGTGTCGATCCGCAAATTCTTGAAGGTATAGCATAGATGAATTTCACATTTGAACAAAGGACGGGGAGTGCGAGTTGAAGAAGATTGTCGCCGGAATAGCCGTAATGTTGCTGGCTGTAACAATGTTCGGGCCCTCTGACGGATATGCGAAGAAAACAAGTGTTGCCGAGATTGACAAGCAGCTGAAGCAGCTGCAGCAGGAGGTCCAGGCGGCCAAGGCGGCGCAGGAGAAGGCGGCATCCCGCAATCAGGAAGCGCAGCACTATAAGAATAAGACGACGCTGAATCTCCAGTATGTGCTGGACCAGATTGCCCAGGTGAAGGGTGAGATGACGACCATTTCCGGTAAAATCGCCAGTACGGAGGAGTCGCTTAATGTGACGGCAACTGAACTGGACGATGCAGAGGCACGTGTGGCTTCCCGCGAAAAACTACTGGAATCACGTGTCCGCCTGATGTACACGGATGGTGCAGTCTCTTATCTGGATGTGCTGCTGTCTTCCACCAGCTTCTCGGATTTCCTTGACCGGGCCGATTCCCTGAAGATGATCGTGGATCAGGATCAGGATCTGCTGGTGCAGCATAAGCTGGACAAGCAGACGGTCATCGCGAAGAAGCAGGAGCTGGAGGGGCAATACGCCCAGGCTAAGCAGCTGTATACCGATCTGGAGTCCCAGCGAAGTGTGCTGAAGGAGAAGGAAGCGGAGAAGCAGGAGCTAATTGCTTACTACGATGAAGAGATTCAAGAGGCTGAGGTGATCTCCGAAGAGCAGAATGCCAAGCTGGTGCAACTGGCCAGCAACCGCTCTGCCCTGGAGGAGCAGAAGGACAAGCTCAAGGCTGAGGAAGCGGCACGCCGCGCAGCGGCCGCCAAAGCCGAAGCGGCACGCCGGGCGGCGGCAGCGGCTGCCAAAGCGGCCAAGGCCGCCAAGTCTGCGAGCAGCAGCAGAAGCTCCATTGCCAGCGTAGAGGAATATGCCGGCGGTGATGGGCCCTTCCTGCTGCCGGTAGGCTCGGCTCGTGTCTCTTCGCCGTATGGTGTCCGGACGCATCCGGTTACGGGTGAAGTCGGCAAAATGCATACCGGTGTGGACTTTGCGGTTCCGCAGGGCACGAATATCCATGCGGCCGATTCCGGTACCGTCCTGGTGGCGGAATGGTGGAGCGGTTACGGCTATTGTGTAATCATTGACCATGGCGGCGGGGTATGGACGCTGTACGGCCATATCCGCGAAGGCGGAATCAAAGTGAAACCGGGAGACCGGGTAGAACGCGGACAGACGATTGCCGAATCCGGTGCCACTGGACGCGTGACCGGACCGCATCTGCATTTCGAAGTTCGGGTCGACGGCAAGACGGTTAATCCTATGCCTTATCTGTAAATTTGAGCTCTAATAAATATAATTTCATTCAGCGGCATATACTGGAAGAGATGCCGTTTCTCATGGAACGGACCCTTGCGGGTGAGAAGATGGACAAGAAGGGACGGTGGGAACATCATGTTAAAGAAGAGTACCGCAGCCTTTATGATCGTTGCCGCGCTGCTGTGCGGCAGCCTGCTGACCCTGGGCGTGACCGGCTATGCGCATGTATTCGGACAAGCGGCAGGCGAGGGAATTGCGACAGTCCTGCAGACAGCCGGACTGCAAGACAAAGAATCCAAGAAGCTAGGTACCGCCCTCAGCCTGATCGAGAGCAATTATTATGAGACCGTGGACCGCGAGAAGCTGATCGACGGCGCTGTCAACGGTATGATGGAAGCACTGGGCGACCCTTATTCCAACTATATGGGCAAGGAAACGGCAGCAAGATTCGAAGAGAGTATCGAAGGCTCCTTCTCGGGCATCGGTGCTGAAGTCTCCTCGGATAACGGCAAGGTCGTTGTAGTCTCGCCGATCAAAGGTTCACCGGCTGAGAAGGCCGGCATTCAGGCCAAGGATGTAATCCTCTCCGTTAATGGGGAATCACTGGAGGGGCTTGAGCTTAATGATGCTGTAGCCAAAATCCGCGGTCCCAAGGGAAGCGACGCAACCTTGAAGATTCAACGTACCGGCACAGCGGAGCCGCTGGAATTCGTCATTACCCGCGATGATGTAAGACTGGAAACGGTCTACGCTACGATGGAGAAGGACAATATCGGAGTGATCGAGGTTACGCAATTCTCACAGAACACTGGGAAGCGGTTCGAGGAAGAGCTGACCAAGCTGGAAACGCAAGGCATGAAGGGACTTGTCATTGATGTCCGCAATGACCCCGGCGGTGTGCTGCCGGTTGTTATCGAAATGGCAGAGCAGTTTGTACCGGCCGGCAAGGCAATCGTACAGGTCGAAGACAAAAACAAGCAGCGCGAGGTCAGTACCTCAAAGGGCTCCAGGAAAAAGTATCCGGTAGTTGTGCTCATGAATAAAGGCAGCGCGAGCGCTTCGGAGATCATGGCAGGAGCACTGCAGCAATCTGCGGGTGCGAAGCTGATCGGTGAGGACTCATTCGGGAAAGGCACCGTCCAGACCAGCTTCGAAGAGCAGCTGGGTGACGGCAGTCTGCTGAAGATTACGATTGCCAAGTGGCTGACACCAGACGGCACCTGGATTCACGGCAAGGGCATCAAGCCGGATATTGCGGTCGCCCAGCCGGATTACTTCTCGGTGGCGCCGATTAATAAGAGTGTAACGCTGCAATATAATATGAACAGCACGGATGTCAAAAGCGCACAGACGATGCTGGATGGTCTGGGCTATAAGCCGGGCCGCAAGGATGGATATTTCGATGCCGGTACCAAGGAAGCGGTCAAGAAATTCCAGAGCGCCGCTAAGCTGAAGTCAACAGGCGTGATTGATGCCAAGACCGCAGAAGCGCTGGAGCTGGCGCTGATCAAGGTCATTCAGGACCCGGCCAAAGACAATCAGCGGAATAAGGGAATCGAAGAGATCCGGAAGGAAATCAAGGCTACGGCGTCGAACAAGTAAGAAGGCTGATTCCAGCCTTCTTTTTTTCTACAAATAGAAGAAAGTTTATGTTGTACACCTTGGGCTGAAGGCGATACAGGGTATTGCTGCTTCGATAACATAGACTCATTTTAGAGGACACCTAATACATTTCCACTAGTCCCGGACGAAAAGGAGTGTGACGAACGGTTTGAATGTGATGTTGGAACTGCTTGCTAGCTGGGGTACAGCGGTCATTCATCTGCTGATTCAGCCTTATTACTATATCGCTCTTATATTTATTGCACTCTATTACCGCAGGCAGGTTGCGCTGGAGCGGAAGCTCATCCATGTGAAGCTGCATAGCTGGGGCCGAGAAACGTGGCGGACGGTGTGGACTGGCGGGGTTGCGGGACTTGTGGTTTCCTTAGCAGCTGTAGCCTTGGGTGTCTCCTTATCCTATACGGCTGTAGCCTGCATCTGGGTGGTCAGTCTGGTATTAATGCTTTTTCGTGTGCGCTATTTATGCTTTGCGTATTCTATAGGTGTGCTGGGAATTGCTCAGTTTGTTCTTTCGTTCTTTCCGGATACGCTGCAGAGCGGAGCCGCAGGAACGATTGCCGGGGCGCTGCGGGAGATGGATATCCCGGCGCTGCTGGTGCTGGCCGCGCTGCTCCATCTGGCTGAAGCGCTGCTGGCGCGCTGGCAGGGCGCCAGGCTGGCGACCCCGCTCTTCCTTGCCGGCAAGCGCGGCAAGGTGGTCGGCGGCTACCAGCTGCAGGCCTTCTGGCCGCTGCCGCTGTTCCTGCTGATTCCCCCGGGTGCGGGAATCGGTGAACTGCCCTGGCATCCGCTGCTGGGCGGGGGCCTGGGCATGGTCTCCCTGCCGGTCATCATCGGCTTCAGCGAGATGACCCAGGGCATGCTGCCCGGACGCAAGGCGGCCCGCACTTCAGGACGGCTGCTGGTATACAGCATCGTCCTGCTCGGCTTAAGCCTGCTTGCGGACTGGTGGAGCCCGCTGACCCTGGTCGCGGCGCTCACTGCAGTGCTGCTGCACGAAGGGTTAAGCTGGTACAGCGCTCTGGAGGAGCGCAGTATCAGTCCTGTCTTCGTGCATCCCCCGGCCGGCCGCAAGGTGCTGGCCGTGCTGCCGGGCAGCCCGGGGCAGGAGCTGGGCATCCTGCCCGGCGAGGTCCTGCTGAAGGTCAACGGGGTCCTGTTGACCGGCGCGGCGCAGCTGCATGAGGCGCTGCGCATGAATTCGGCGTTCTGCAAGCTGGAGGTGCTGAACCGCGAAGGCGAGAGCAAATACCTCCAGCGCGCGATCTACGATGGCGATCACCATCAGCTCGGCATCATTCTGGTGCCGGAACCGGACGGAAGCGTGACCGCAGAGGCCAAGCCGTCCAGTATCTTCAGCATCATCGGGATGCAGACGGGAACCCGCCAGCGGGGCCATACGCCCGGGCGGCGGGGCCGGAAGAAGCCTGCCGCCTCTGCGGAGGCTAAGCAGAAATCTGCCGGAGTCTGACGGAATTACTTAACCTGTAACAGCAAAACTTGAAAGGCCAGTTCCCTGATTATCACCCAGGGAACTGGCCTTTTTTGAGGGGATATAAGAGTCTACATACAACTTGAAGGCTCTAATTTCCGCTAACCCGCCAATCCGGCAGAATTCCTGCATTACGTACAACAATGTGCCCCGGTTACCCAAACCAGGCCAAACCGCCACCCTATGATTCATTCCAATCTCGTATACGCCAAATTTAATGTCCCACAAAAGTCCCCGTTCTCTCTCCACCTGAAAAATCTGATATGTCCAGAAATCGAGACTACCCAGTGGAGGACGGATCGCCGTTTCCGCACGTAATACCCAAGCCGCTACCCAAGCCCCTACCCAACCAAGTCCCTACCGGTTCCCCTGACTCTTCAAATAGAGAATGGCGATCTGTGTACGGTCCCGCAGCCCGAGCTTGCTGAGGATATCGGTAATATAGTTTTTGACCGTGCCTTCACTTAGGAACAGCTTCCCGGCAATCTCTTTATTGGTAAGTCCCTCTGCAATCGAGGACACTATGGTCAGCTCTGCTTTAGTCAGCCCGTAGGATTCCAGAGCCTGCCTATGGGCGGCTTCCTGACGGACAGGCGGCTGGAGGAAGCCGGCCAGTTTGCGGGCGATATCCGGATGAATGAGCATGTTCCCCTCATGTACAGTCTTGATGCCCTGAATGATCCGGTCCGGCGGAATGTTCTTGAGCAGATAACCGCTGGCTCCGTTACGCAGTGCTTCAATGATATATTCATCATCGTCGAAGGTAGTCAGCATTAGAACGGCTACGTGCGGATGAGCCTCTTTGATCAGGCGTGTGCCTTCCACACCGCCGCACCCCGGCATCCGGATATCCATGAGTGCGACATCAGCCCCGCCGCCTGGCGTCCCCAACAAAGCGAGCGCTTCAAAGCCATCCCCTGCCGTTCCGGCCACCTCAATCTCAGGGTCCAGCCCGACCAGTACCTTCAAGCTCTCACGGATAAAAGAGTCGTCGTCCACGATCAATACTTTAATCATCCTATGCTTAGCTCCTTCTCACTGTAATTGGGGCTCCGCCAGCCCATAACTAATACTGAATATCCTCTCCTTGCCTGTACACAGGCAACCGGGTGATGACTGTGAACTGCGGCACAGGCCGCAGCTCCAGGGTCCCGCCGATCAGGACGGTGCGTTCCGTCATACCGGTTAGACCCATGCCTCCGCCGCTTTGCAGTTTATGCAGGGCGTCTTCTTCGGGCAGCCGGCCGTTATTTCCTGCCTCCATCATGATCTCGTGATCCCTATACGATAAGGTAATCCAGACAGAGTCCGCCTTGCCGTGCCGCAGTGCATTGGTGATGGCTTCCCGGGCGTTTTTATAGAGCACGACCTGAATGCTCGGGTAGAGCGGATAAGGAATCCCCTGCACAGTATAGGAGGTTGCAATGCCGGTATCACGGCCTACCTCCTCCAGCAGCCGGTCGAGCGCATACGCACCTTCAAGCTGCGGCGTATAGTTGATCCGCTTCAGCGCAGCCCGCATATCGTCCATACTGGCCGAGAGCTGGTCCCGGATCTGATGCATCATGCCAAGACCTGTTTCGGGAGCTGCCGGCAGCGTATGGATGGCGGCTTCGGTCATCATTTTGACCCGGATTAGCCGGTGTCCGATATCATCATGCAGCTGGCGTGCGATCCGCACCCGTTCCTCCGCTTGCGCGGCAACCTCTACCTGCGTGGTGAACTGGAGCAGACGCGAGCGTGCTTCCTCAAGCTCGAAATGCTTCTTGCGCAGCTCATCGTAGAGAAACAAGGTATCTGCGCGGCCGCGTCCCGTCCGGATCAGCTGTATATTCAGCGCGGCGGCCAGCAGGAAGGTGAGGTTCGTGAACGCCTGCACAGCCGGGGCAGCATCGCGGAAGGCAACATTGAGCAGCACCAGATGAATACAGAAGAAGGCAATTGCCATGTTCTTACGCTGCAGCCAGGAGTAGGACAGTACCGCCGACAGGGCCGGGAAAATCATCAATGTGCTGTACGGGTAACACAGCCAGGCTGTGTAGATCAGTTCAATGCCTCCGGTGAGCAGAGGGAAGGGCTTCGGCAGTTTTGTGCCAAGCGTCGCGATCAGGAGCAGCAAGAGGAAATGAAGAGTGAACTGTTCATAGTCGGCGTACTCATAGACATAGATAGATAGTACTGCAGGAATGATAATGAGACCGTAACGCAGCATATTCAGTTCTCTGGTCAATTAGGGTCATCCTTTTTATAGAATATATGAATTTATATGATTTCCTCGATAAGTTATCCATCAATTACTTCTCAGCTATCTCCATCTTATCATAAGAGTGCTATCGTTCAGGAGATGACTTTGGTCACCTCCAGAGGATGACCTTCTGTACCTTCGGCCACGCCTTCACTACGCTACAATGAGAATACGAGAACTAAGGGAACAGGAGCGATGGCAAATGGCACTTGCGGTATTAACCGATGTGGTGAAAAGGTATGACAGCAAACTGATCGTGGATCATGTGAATTTCAGTCTGCAGGAAGGCGAAATATTCGGCCTGCTCGGCCCTAATGGTGCCGGGAAAAGCACAACAATCAGCATGATTTGCGGTCTGCTTAAGGCGGACAGCGGCGAGATTCTGATCGATGGTCTGTCCGTAAGGGAGAAGCCGCTGGAGGTTAAGAAGCGTATAGGGCTTGTCCCCCAGGAGCTGGCCTTATACGAGAATATGTCGGCGGCAGAGAATGTAAGCTTTTTCGGGAAGCTGTATGGCCTGCGCGGGAAGCTCTTGAAGGAACGGATCCAGGAAGCGCTCGAATTCACAGGTCTTAGCGACCGGGCCAGGGATAAGCCGTCCACCTTCTCGGGGGGGATGAAACGGCGACTCAATATCGCCTGTGCCATCATGCACCGGCCGCGCCTGATTATTATGGATGAGCCGACCGTCGGCATTGATCCGCAGTCCCGCAATCACATTCTGGAATCGGTCAAAACACTGAATAAGCTGGGCTCAACGATTATCTATACCAGCCACTATATGGAGGAGGTAGCAGCGGTCTGTGACCGGGTGGCGATTATGGATAAAGGTCATATTATAGCCTGCGGCACGGAAAGCGAGCTGCGGGAGCGGGTAGCCCATGAGGAGAAAATCGTAGTTAAGGCGGCGAATATCACTCCAGCTCTAATTAACGAGCTTAGCCGGCATCCCCGGATCAGCCGGGTGGAGGCTGTGCAGGATGCTGTGGAGCTGTATCTGCCTTCCTCACAAAGTGAGCTGCAGGACATTCTGTTTATTTTCGCCAAGCATGAAGGGGTGATCGCCTCCCTTAACATTGAAGAGCCGGATCTGGAGACGTTGTTCCTCAGTCTGACCGGGCGGACATTACGGGATTAGAGGGGAGGACAGTAAGATGAATACCTGGACCATTATGAACTATGAACTACGCAGATTGTTCCGCTCACGTTCGATGCTGCTTAATATGTTTCTGCTGCCGCTGGTGCTGATCTTTCTGCTGGGGGCTTCGCTCTCCGGGGTGGTGGGCGTGAAAGAAGCCGATGAAATCGATCCTGTACGGGTAGCTGTTGTGAATGCCGCAGGCGGAGAAGCAGAGACTTCTGCGATGATAACCGCTTTTCTGGAGGCGCCGGAAGTGAAGGATCTCATCATCGCCGACAAGACAGAGAGCCGGGAGGCGGCTGAAAGCGGGCTTCGTACGGGCAAATACGCCTATGCAGTCATTGTTCCTTCCGGCTTCGATGAAGAGGTGCAGCACGGAGAGCGCGCCCGGCTGGAGTTTATTCTCGGCAAGGATCATACCGATAATCTGGTGGCGGGAACGGCTTTTGACAATTTTCTCAGTACGATCAATTACAAGCAGTCGGCAGCGGTAGCGCTTGGGCCGGAAGCACTTGCCGTTCCCCCGGTACCGGCAGAGACAGGGGCAGTGGTGATGGGTGATCTGAATAATGGGGGTAAAACCTATACAGCCTCCCAATTCTACGCGGCTTCCATGCTGCTGATGTTTCTTCTGTACAGCGGGCTGACGGTGACGGGCTCTCTCTTCAGTGATAAAGAGAACCATACGCTTTTTCGGATCAATTCGATGCCGGTCAAGGGCTCCCAGCTGTTTATCGGCAAAATGCTGGGGGTAGGCCTGGTCAGCATCCTTCAGTGTCTGGCGATCATTGTGCTGTCAGACTGGCTGTTCGGTGTCTACTGGGGCAACCGGCCGGGACTTCTGTTGTTGTTCTGCCTGCTGATGATCATCGCATCCATGACGTTCTCCATGGTGATCTGCCTGTTCAGCAAAACAGCGGCTAGCGCAACGAATGTTATTACTGTTCTGACCGTAGTGATGACCTTCGTCAGCGGGGGGATGGCTCCGCTTCCTGATTCCTGGGTGAACAGCATCGGTGCATTCACGGTCAACCACTGGGCACAGCAGGCGATTATCCGCATGATGCTCCATTCCGGTCTGAAGCAGATTCTGCCGAACTTATGGGTGATGTGTCTGATTTGTGCGGTTCTGCTGTGCGTAATGACTGTCTCATACCGGAAGGTGGGCTACCATGAATAAAATAATAACCATTGCCTGGAATATGATCCGGCGAAGCATTGGCACTGTCAAAGGGGTGCTGATATTTATTCTGCTGCCCAGTATTGTAGTTGCAGGAATTATTTCGCTCACTGGGGGCGTTGGCGATGGTCCGGCGACCGTATTATACGCCAATATGGATACGGGTGCTGCCGGAAAGCATCTGCTCTCCGAACTGGAGCAGACCGGCGATTACAAGTTTGAGCAGCGCAGTGATGAGGCGGCATTGAAGGAAGCTGTGATCGGGCAGGAGGGGACGGCAGGAATATGGATTCCAGAGGGGTATTCAACCGCCCTGATTGCCGGGCAGGAGCCGCAGATTAGCATCTTTGAGCTTCGGGCGAGCGAGAGCTCCATTATCGTCAAGATGAAGGTCAATGCGATTGCCGGGAATATGGCTGAAGCTGCGCATGCCGTTGCTGCGCTCAGCGGCGGCACAGCAGCAGATCAGCAGGCGCAGTTCGCTGCTGTGCTGAAGCAGGCGGAGCAGCATCATGTGGGCAGCATACGTACGGATTATGATTTATATCCCCGGGAGACGCTGGGTGTGATTACCGGTCTGACGCTCATGTTCCTGATGGCACTGGTGACAAGCTCCGTGTCCCTGATCAACGATGACCGCCGGGGGCGCACGATGATGCGGATGTTCAGCGCCCCGGTCCGTTCTTACGAAATTGCCCTCGGCAATTTCCTTGGCAGCTTTCTCGTAGGGATTATTCAGATCATTGTGGTGCTCTCGCTGGGCAAATGGGTGCTGCGCTACGATTATGAGATGCCGATGTTTCTCTACTTCCTGGTTCTGGCCGCATTCATGCTGGTATCCATGGGCATTGCCAGCACCGTAGCAGGACTGATCCGCAATCCGCGTAATGCCGGCATGCTCAATTCGCTGATCCTTACACCGACCTGTATGCTGGGCGGCTGCTTCTGGCCAATCTCGATTATGCCGGATTATATGCAGAAGCTGGCTAATTTCACACCGCAGAAATGGGCCATCCAGGCGGTAGATATCGCCGCAACGGGCGGAGGCTGGAACGAGCTGTGGCTGCCTTTTGCCATTCTGGGCCTGATGGCTGCAATCCTGCTGGCGATTGGCTCCACCATACTGCGTCCGAATGAAGCGGGGATCAGTGCTTGAGCTTTAACATGTTTCGTGGTTCTAAGTGTTATTGGGGGGCCAGAATTATCGACCACGGGACTTGAGAGCGGGCTACTGCGGCCACAATATTTCACCGATGTTATCATTGCTGTAATTATCAGCACACTGGTGACACCGCCGCTGCTAAAGAGTGTGTTCCAGGAAGAAGCGGTACGGAAATCGCCTTAATTGCTATGCTGCGATTACCAGGTTATTCTTTAACAGGCTGTCCTCTGCAGGGCAGCTTTTGTGCGTTGTACCTCTGGGAGGAGCCGGCCCCCGCCTTAAGACCGAGAACGAAACCCTCCGCCGGACCGTTTTGGCATCAGCCCAAAGCTTCTACACTTAAGCAAGAATCTGCAGCTCATACATAAGAGAACAGACATAAAGAGTTCAATACATTTGATGAGATGGAAGGGGTAAAAGAAATGACATGGCTTACGAAATGGTCGTTTGGCAATAAGGGGGCAGTCGGGCTGCTGGTGGTTATGGCGCTCGTGGTCGGTATCATGAGTTATACCTCGCTGCCGATGGAATTCATGCCGGAGGCAGATAATCCTCAGGTGACCGTTGCGGTCCTGGGTCCGGGCCAGGATGCGCATGCGATGGAGACACAAGTGACGAAGCCGATTGAGGCTGCGACCTCACTGGTGAAAGGCAAAACGGAGCAGATGTCCACCTCCGCTGACGGCTATGCCAAGGTGGATATTTATTTTGACGGCAAAACCAATATGAAGGAAGCGGCGCAGGAGGTTGAGAAGGCAGTTCATGCCCTGCAATTCCCGCAAGGCGTGATGGACCCGTTCATCATTCAGCTGAATACCTCGATGATTCCTGTGTCGCAGGTTACTGTATCGTTCGATGAAGGGCTCACCAAGGAGAATCTGGAGATTGCCGAGAACAAGATCCTTCCCGAGATGCAGAAAATTGATGGTGTGGCGAGCGTAGCCCTCTACGGCAAAACTTCTCCGCAGGTCCGGGTGAAGCTTGATCCGGCAGCAATGGCGGCGAAGGGAGTAAGCACGGCTCAGGTCATGGGATTGCTTCAGGGCCGCAGCGTATCGGCATCTGTGGGTGAGCAGACGATTGGCGGCCAAACGGGCAATGTGAACGTGGTTTCATCCATTGAGAGCGTCGATACACTTCAAAAGCTGCCGGTGGCAGCGGGAGTAACGCTAGGAGATATTGCCGCTGTCGCGCCCAAGCTGGACCAAGAAAGCGTCAGCCGCTCGAACGGCAAGGATGTACTGTTCCTCATTATCACCAAAGAAGCAAGTGCCAACGCGGTGGATGTGGGTGACAAGGTGCGTAGTACAGCAGAGGAGCTTAGCACCAGCGTCAAAAATGCCGAGGTATCCATGATCTTCAGCACTTCGGATATGGTCGTGACTTCGGTAAACAGCATGCTGCGTGAGGTGCTGCTCGGCGCTTTATTCGCCACGATTGTGATCCTGATCTTCCTTCGCAATGTACGGGCAACGCTGATTACGGCTATCTCCATTCCGTTATCACTGGCGGTTACCTTGTACCTGCTGAAGGTGTCAGGGATCACGCTGAATATAGTTACGCTGGGCGGCGTTGCCGTTGCGGTTGGACGGCTGGTCGATGACAGTATCGTGGTGATCGAGAACATCTACCGGCGGATGCAAAAAGAACGCTTGTCCCGCGAAATGGTAGTCAGCGCAACTGGAGAAGTCGCCCGGGCGATTACTACCTCTACGATTGCCACGGTAGCCGTATTCCTGCCGATGGGGCTTCTGCGGGGCGGGCTGCAAGCCTTCCTGCTGCCGTTTGCCTTGACCGTCACTTACTCGCTGCTGACCTCGCTTATAGTTGCCTTAACGGTAGTGCCGCTGCTCAGCTCCTGGCTGCTGAAGGGCTCCTCCTTGAAGGAGCATGAGCCTTCCCGCAAGTTCAGCCGCTTCCTGGAGTGGAATTTGCAGCGGAAGTGGATAACGTTATCCCTCGGACTGCTGCTGCTTGTGGGTTCCATTGGCGCCTATGTCACGATGCCCAAAGGCGCGCTCGATGCTACAGATGCCAGCACGGTAACCGTTCAGCTGGTCTATCCGAATAATGTGCCGGTATCAGAGGTGCTGGAGAATGGCAAACAGCTGGAAGCTGAACTGATGAAGCAGCCGCAGGCGGAGATCGTCATTATGCAATCCGGTAATAGCGCGGATTCGGCACAATGGGGTAATGTGGTATCCCTGACGCAAGTGGATTATACCGTCATTATGAAGGAAGATACCGACGCGCAGGCGTTCATGGATCATGTCCGCAGCCTGCAGTCCTCCTATGACGGAGCTGCATTAACTGTGGGAGCAGCCAGTATGATGGGCTCCAGCTCAACCAATGAATACATTGATATTGTGGGCGAAGATCTTCAGGCTATCAATACGGTTGCCAAGGAGGTTGCTGCCAAAGTAGAAACGATCGAAGGCGTAGGGAAGGTAACCAGTAACATGGAGGATACCAAGCCGGTGTTTGCCTTCAACGTAGATCCGGCTATGGCGAATGCCCAGGAAATCTCCATGCAGCTTAGTGCGATGCTGAATCCGGTTCCGCTGGGTCAGATCGAGCTGGATGGCTCCCCTGCCGCAGTAGTGCTGGAGCCAGTGGTTCAGCCTGCATCGCAGCAGGATCTGCAGATGATTACGCTTATGACATCCGCCGGCCCGCAGCCGCTGTCACAAGTGGCAGAACTGACGGTCACTGATCAGCCGGCAATGCTGTATCATAAAGACGGCAAGCCATATGTACGGATTACCGCAGAGGCAGATCCGAAGCAGGTCTCGGAGATCGGCGCGGATATTAAAGCAGAGACTGACAGCATTACCTTGCCAGAGGGAGTAACCCTGTTCGCAGGCGGTGCCTCGGCCGATCAGGCCGGAGATTTCAGCGACCTGGGTATGACCGCATTGATCTCGATTGGTCTGGTATACCTGATCATGGTATTGACCTTCAAAACGCTGCGTGCACCTCTGGCGATCATGTTCTCCCTGCCGCTCGCAGCGATCGGGGCCATCGTAGCGCTGTTGATCTCAGGTGTGACCCCTGACTTCACCGCATTGTTCGGGGCACTGATGCTCATCGGCATCGTGGTCACCAATGCGATCGTGTTGATCGACCGCATTAAGCATAATGAGGAGCATATGACGGTCCGCGAAGCCATTCTGGAAGCAGCCGGGACGCGGATGCGTCCGATTCTGATGACAGCCATTGCTACCGTCTGCGCCATGCTGCCGCTCCTGTTCGGGCAGTCCGAGCAGGGCAGCATCGTCTCGCAGAGTCTGGCCATTGTAGTTATCGGCGGCCTGACTGCGGCAACCTTGTTGACGCTGCTCGTAGTTCCGGCAATCTATGAGCTGCTCTATTTCCGCAAATCCTCCAAAGAACGCAAGAAGGCTGCCGCAGCCGGAACTGTGGCGTCAACGGATCTGCCTAGCTGATTGGGGAAGTAGCTGCAAGAAGAGAACGGGATGGACATAGCTGGAAGTAGTAGTTGATGAAAATAGTAGTGGAAAGTAGTAGCGGAAAGTAGTTATTGGGACAGCAATGGGATTTGGTAGCAGTAGTGAGAGCATTAATCAGAGCAGTGCGGGATTGTCCGCACTGCTCTTCGCCGTCTGCGATGCGGCAGTGGAGTCTTCTTCGTCAGCTTCGTCCAAAACAGCCCCACTTGAAGCAAGTAACTGATCCTGCGCTAAGGGGGTCAGACCAGTGGAATCCTTCATTATGCATACCAGATCTGGTGCTGGCGAGATGAAGAATCACAAGATCACACTGTGTATGCAAAAATGTTGTACGTATTACAACTTGGCTCCATAGATTTCAGGGTAATCATGACGATTGTTGTATGAAATGCAAGAATTGTCCCGATAAGGCGTCGGGATGAATTGGATTGTTGTCTTTTGTACAGGTCTTTTGTACAACAATTTTGGATTACAGCCGTTTTGATGAGAGAATTGTTGTATTTTGGGCAGGATTTTCAAGAAATACGACTTCAGCAGCCGGACATCGTGCTTGAGTTGCGGATTGTCTGCTACGACACCATCATCTACAGGGGAGACCCTCAGGATCAGTTACTATTAGAGCTGCCCGCGTTCTTATTCGTGCGGCTATCCGATCATGTTCTGGAGTTCGATAAGATCAGCTTCAAGGAAGCGGATGTGTACCCGCCGGTTGGCGCTGGCGGTGATCCTGAACCGGAGCCACATGTATATGAGTTAGATCTGGGTAAGCGACAATTTACTGCACAGTAGGCAAAGCAGAAATACAATCAGTATGCACAAAGAAACCTCCTTATTGAACCGGTTGCTACAATTCCGATTTTAAAAAGGGAGGTCGATTTTCTATAGTATTCAGGTGTTCAGGTGTTCAGGCATTTATGTGTTTAAAGGTGTAAACCCGATTCCCGCTTAAACAGCGGAGCGGACGGAACGATTGTGTAAAAGCGTTAGCGGTCGCCTTTGTGTCCGGATTTTCACCGATAAGGTAAAATCAAAAAATCTGGACACAACAGCGATTGGAACAACGTTCCGTTTGCGGAGCGTTCACCAATGAACTACCACTGATCCTACTCCAAAACTAGACTTTTTATAACTTAACGGACGTTCAATTCCCCGTACTCTCATACTTAGACAATCCATACCGGAAGATACCATAAGCCGCAGCCGCGCTTCCAATTGCCGCAATAGGGGCGAGCAGCCACCAGCCGGACCATCCGCTTTTGCCGAAAATATAGGTTGCCGGATAAAAGCTGATGAACGCATAGGGCAGCACAGTAGAAATAAAGATGCGGATCGCCTGCGGAAACAGGGTAATCGGGTATTTGGCCAGATCGGACAGGTTATGCACCATCAGCGGAAAGGCATTGCCCGCATTGCGTATCCAGAAGGCGGCGGAATTCCCCGCGAGGTTGATCGATACCCGGATGATGACCGCAGTAATAAACAGCAGGATCAGAATGGCTGCTTTGCCCAGCGTCCAGTGAACCGGGCTATGAACGAGCGACTGCCAGACGATCACTCCGCCGATCAGCAGATTGCCGAGTCCGTTGATGCCGATCCCGGTGCAGAACACCTGAAGGACAACGGGCACCGGCCGCAGCAAATAACGGTCCAGCTCGCCCATGTTGACCAGCCTCCCGAGCCGCCAGGTGCCTTCGAAGAACAAAGAGCCGATGCCCTCCGTCAGAAAGATCATGGCGTACATAAATGTAACTTCCCAGAACCTCCAGCCGTTAATATCCGGAATCCGGTCATAGATCACCCAGAGGAAGACAAACCCCAGAATCTGTGTCAAGGCGGCAGAGCACATTAAAATATAGAAGTCCTTATTATATTCCAAAATCGCTTTAAGCTGCTGCACATACAGCCGTTTGTAGAGGTAGAGTATTTGGGACATTTTCATTCTGCGGCCTCCTCCAGCCTTAGCCTCCATGGATGGTCACCTGGCGTACCGCCCAGCTCCACATTGCCTTGCCGGCAATCCAGAGTGCTGCCCCCCAGAAAAGTTGGATACCGATCAGCCGCAGACTCTCCCCGGTATCGGCCTGCTGCAGAAAGATCATCGACGGCGTGTGGATGATGGCCTGGAAGGGCAGCAGGAGCGCCAGCTTTTCCAGCCAGTCCGGGAAGAAGGCCAGGGGCACCAAAGCTCCGGACAGGAGATTGGTCAGAGCAATCCGTGTCCAGACGATGCCCATCGATCCGGTGGACCAGAAGCATAAAAGTGCCGCCAGATAGACAACGCCGAATTTCACCACGATTGCACCGAGCAGACTGACTGCGAACAAAATATAGACAGAGAGCGCACCCGGAAAGGTGACTCCGGTCAGGAAGGTGGCGAACAGGATCAGCAGAATCGTACTCATGCCGCCTTCAAGCAGGCTCGAGCCCAAGGTTTCCGCGAACCTTGCGGTCTGGAAATCGATGGGCTTCAGCAGGTCCACAGCGACGCTCCCGTCAAGGATTTTGCCGGAAATAGCGGATTCTGAATACCAGGACAACACGGAGTTGGCCAGGAAGGTAACCAGCAGATAAGTCTTCATCTGGTCCCATGAATAGCTGCCTACCACCTCCCGCCCGCTGTAAATGCCCTGCCACAGAAAGTAGATAGCCAGCAGATTGATAGAGTTCGCCAGAAAGGTAATGATGTAAGAAATCCGGTAGGCCAAAACACGCTGCAGGGAGCGGTTCGCGATACTCCTGTACATTTTAAACTGGGCAGCAGTCATCATCGTGTGTTAGCCTCCTTATTCCCCGGTTCCGGTCAGATCCAGATTGCCGTCATAGACGGCCTTGATGACCTGCTCAATATTCGTATCTTCCATCCGGAAGTCGACAACCTCGCCATATCTCATCACCCGGCCCACCACTTCACTGGCGGTATATTCATACCGGTCAAAAGAGACCGAGAATTCCTGTGCGCTCTGCTGCGCAAGCTTCATTCCCGGTGTCTCCGCGAGCTGCGCGTATAACTCCGGCATCGGTGATCCGACCTGAAAGAAGATGACACGGTTTTTGGCAAAACGGGCCTTAACCTCGCTCAGGCTGCCGTCATAAATAATCGCCCCATGGTCGATGATAATCAGCCGTTTGCACAGATCCTCAATATCCCCCAGATCATGGGTGGTCAGCATCACTGTAGTGTTCTGCTCCTGGTTGATCTGTTTGATGAACTCGCGGATTTTCTGCTTCACGGATACGTCAAGGCCGATCGTCGGCTCATCCAGATACAGAATCGGCGGGTTATGCAGCAGGGCTGCGGCCAGATCGGCGCGCATCCGCTGACCCAGGGAGAGCTTCCGGGCAGAGAGATGGATGAACTCGCTCATTCCAAGCATTTCAGTGAACAGCTCCATATTCGCCCTATAGACGGCGCCAGGAATCTGATAAATATCCTTCAGCAGCGAGAAAGACTCCACAATCGGGATATCCCACCACAGCTGGGTACGCTGGCCGAACACGGCGCCAATCTGGGCGGCATTGTCCATTCTTTTTTTGTACGGATTGATACCGTTTACAGAAACAGTGCCGGCTGAGGGCATGAGGATTCCAGTCAGCATTTTGATGGTGGTGGATTTGCCGGCGCCGTTCGGGCCCACATAAGCTACCGTCTCGCCTGCTTCCACACGCAGATTCAGCGGTTTAACCGCCATCTTCTCGATATGCCGGGGGAGGAACAGGTGCTTAACCGCTCCCGTGAGGCCCGGCTCCTTCACTGCCTGCATAAAGGACTTACTCAGCCCTCTGGCTTCGATAATACTCAAGGCTAACCCTCCTGAAAGTTACTTTGAAAGCGCGTTCGCTTGTTTGCAGCATATAAATTGATGAATCCCAATCTATGTAAAAGACGTATGAATAAATATATCACTGCGGCAATGTCGAAAACTATCACAATCCATCGAATGAATATATTTATTTAGACTATTATGGCGAATGATACTGCAAAAAAAGCGGCTACCCGTGTTGATCATACTAACCGGGATTTGCCGCTTCGCTCGAGGATGGCTTTGAGGAGGTACCCTATGAACAGTGGCAGTACCAGCTGAACTTCAAGTCTCCAGTCTATAGCGTACAGGTCTATGAGTTGTAATTGCTTCAATAGAACATAGACCACGTTGTACATCAGGAAGGAGCAGCTGACTGTTAGCAGCGGGATTAGGGCCAGATTGCTTTTGGAGCGGAGCAGCCTGTAACCCAGGAAGAACATTAGTGTGTAGCTGATCATGATCGCCAGCGCATCATTATTGCCGAAGCGCATGAACGATACCATAGCGGTTGCCAGATTCAGGAATACCGAGATATAGCCGATGCGAAGCATGTAGAACCTCCTTACTGAAACGGTAAGGTCCTTATTACAGGACAATATAGCCGTCTTCACTTGTGAATTTTGACTGCAGATTTTTCTATTTTACAGCGCTTGCAGATTCATTTACAGGTCCAATGCTGAATGTTCTTTATTCCGTGATTGTATGTTATAATACATTATTTTAAAATCGGTTGTAGTAGGATAGGGTAATAATGGAGGCTGATCGTCGTGAGAATCTTTGAACAATCGAGAGCATGGAGCGTGCCCGGAGATTTGGAAGCACAGCAGCTTGAAGCTTTCCGGCCGCTTGATGCAGAGCAAATCGAATTACATAGCGGGCAGTCCGGGGTTTCTTTTCCAGAAGAATCGAAAGAGCACATCTATCATAGAGCCATGATATCTTCCATCCGCAGTGAAATGAATAAATTAAGCCAGCTGCTCTCTATTCCTTATGTTGTATTCCTGACGGACAAGGCGGGTACCATTCTGGAGCTGGTCTGTTCTTCTCCGGTTACCCGGGAGGAGATGGAACAGGCGGAGCTGCGTCCGGGGGTTAGCTTATGCAGGCAGCACTCGGGCATGAATGCCGTATCCTTGGCCATGGAGATGAATTGCATCGGGGTAGTGCGGGGAGCGGAGCATTCCGACCAGGCCTTCCAGAACTGGAACTGTGTGTGTGCTCCGCTGCAGAATGAGGATACTGTCTTCGGATATGTGGACATTTCTTTTAATAGAGGAGAACCGATTGAATTCGCGATTCCGTTCGTGCAGCAGATTGCCGAGAATATTATGGAGAAGTGGATGGAGAAGAACCCGGAGATGCAGCAATACCGCCTGGAAGCGACTTTACAGGAATATAAGCTGACAGCGCGGGAGCAGGATGTAGCACGGCTATGGTTACTTGAGAAAAGCGCGCTGCACATCGGGAGTGATCTGGGCATCAGTGAAGGCACGGTTCGGAATATGCTGAAGAGTATCTACAGTAAAATGCGGGTGAATGACCGCTTCCAGTTCGTCAAACGGCTTACGCCATAGAAGGCGCGCAAAGCCTATATATACATAAGAATAGCCGGGCAGTGATACTAGCGTATCGCTTGCCCGGCTATTTATTTGCGGTGGAGTTATTTCGCCTGCGCGTTGCCGTCAGTGGGGTTTAGCCGCAGGAGCAGTTCAGTACCGGCTTCCGCGCGGCCTGGGTCTCATCCAGACGGCTGATCTCCGTGGTATGCGGTGAATTAATAACGACCTCAGGTGTCTCTTGCGCTTCCTTAACGATCTGAATCATCGTCTCAATGAAGCCGTCCAGTGTTTCCTTGCTTTCGGTTTCAGTCGGCTCGATCATCATACATTCCTCAACAGTCAGCGGGAAGTACACAGTCGGCGGGTGGTAGCCGAAGTCGAGCAGCCGTTTCGCTACATCCAGGGTACGAACACCATACTGCTTGAGGTTTCTGCCGGACATGACGAATTCATGCTTGCAGACACCCGGGAATGGAATTTCGAAATAAGGCGCGAGACGGTGCATCATGTAATTGGCGTTCAGCACAGCATTCTCGGATACCTCACGCAGCCCGTCCGGACCGTAGGTACGGATATAGGCGTAAGCGCGGACGAGAATCCCGAAGTTGCCATAAAAGGCTTTGACGCGGCCAATAGATTGCGGCCCGCCGGAGTCAAGCGAGAAGCTGCCGTCTTCGTTCTGCACAACCGACGGCTGGGGCAGGAAAGGAATCAGCTTCGCCTTCACGCCGACCGGTCCGGCTCCCGGGCCGCCGCCGCCGTGCGGAGTACTCATTGTCTTGTGCAGGTTGAGATGGACCACATCGAAGCCCATATCGCCCGGGCGGGTGATGCCCATGATAGCGTTGGAGTTCGCTCCGTCATAATAGAGCAGTCCGCCGGCTTCATGGACAATTGCGGCGATCTCTACGATCTGCGTCTCGAACAATCCGAGTGTACTCGGGTTCGTGAGCATCAGCGCGGCGGTGTCGCTGCCGACCGCCGCCTTCAGTGCTTCGAGGTCAACCATTCCCTTATCATTGGAAGGGATGGTGACGGTGTCGAGTCCGGCGGCTGCGGCGCTGGCCGGGTTGGTTCCGTGCGAGGAATCCGGCACGATGACCTTGGTGCGGACCTCGCCGCGGCTCTCATGGTAGGCGCGGATCATCATCAGGCCGGTCCATTCGCCATGGGCACCGGCAGCAGGCTGCAGGGAGACGGCATCCATGCCGGTCAGTCCGGCGAGATCCTTTTGCAGCGTATACATCAGCTCAAGCGCACCCTGGATGCTCTCTTCCGGCTGGTACGGATGGATCTTGGCGAGTCCCGGGAAGCGGGCGACATCCTCATTGATCTTCGGATTATATTTCATCGTACAGGAGCCTAGCGGATAGAAGCCGTTATCGACCCCGAAGTTACGCCGGGACAGGGCGGTATAGTGGCGGATAACATCCACTTCGGATACCTCCGGAAGCACTACGAGCTCGCTGCGGAGCAAGCCCTCAGGAATCAGTGAGCTGATGCTCTCTTCCTGAGGCACATCACATAGCGGCAATGAGTAAGCCGAGCGGCCAGGACGGCTTAATTCAAAGATCAGGGTTTGTTCCGGTTTCATATACAGCCCTCCAGTGCAGTGGCGAATTCGTCAATTTCGGTCTTGCTTCTTTTCTCAGTCACGGCAACCAGCATATGTCCGGTCAGCTCGGGATACTCGCGGCCCAGATCATAGCCGCCCAGATAACCTGCCTTCAGCAGCTTGGAGTTCACTTCACTGACGCTGCTCCCTTCCGGGAGCTTCAGGACAAATTCATTGAAGAACGGGGCTGTGAAGACGCGTTCTGCACCGGTGATTTCAGCCAGCCTTCCGGCGGCATAGTGGCTCATGCGGATGTTCAGCTCGCCAACCTCACGCATGCCCTCCTTGCCCATCACGGACAAGTAGACGGAAGCGCATAACGCCAGCAGCGCCTGGTTGGAGCAGATATTCGATGTAGCCTTCTCGCGGCGGATATGCTGCTCACGTGCCTGCAGGGTCAAGACGAAGCCGCGTTTGCCGTTACGGTCAACGGTCTGGCCGACGATCCGGCCCGGCATGCGGCGCATCAGCGGTTCAGCAACCGCGAAGAATCCGCAGGTTGGTCCTCCGAGCGATGCGGCGATCCCCAGCGGCTGCGCGTCGCCGACTACGATGTCGGCGCCCAGCTTGCCTGGGGTTTCCAGCACGCCGAGTGCAATGGGATTCGCGCTGACCACGAGGAGGCCCTTGACCGCATGGATCAGTGGCTCAATCTGGCGCAGATCCTCGATGCCGCCGAAGAAGTTGGGCGATTGGACCAGAACGGCGGCGGTATCGGCATCAATGGCCTCAGCCAGCTTGGCAAGATCGGTAACTCCGTCCTTATAATCGATCTCCACGATTTTCAGGCCCCAGGCATTGGCGGAAGTGCGCAGCACCTGGCGGGCTTCCGGGTGAACTGTACGGGAGACAATCAGCTTCTTGCGTTTGGTGGCGCCTGCGGCAAGCACGGCTGCTTCGGAGAAGGCTGTTGCACCATCGTACATGCTTGCATTAGCGACCTTCATGCCGGTCAACTCACAGATATAGGACTGGAATTCGAAGATTGCCTGAAGCTCGCCCTGGCTGATTTCCGGCTGATAGGGGGTGTAGGCGGTATAGAATTCTGAACGGGAAATAATATGGTTAATGACAACAGGAATGTGGTGGTCATAGAGTCCGGCGCCAAGGAAGCTGGCATGGGTATCAAAGTCGGCATTCTTGTCAGCCAGACCCTTCATATGGCGCAGCAGCGCATATTCGTCCAGCGGGCCGGACATTGGCATCGTTCCCTGGTAGCGGACAGATTGAGGGATATCAGCGAATAGTTCATCGATGGACTGAATCCCTACAGTTTCCATCATCTCTGCGCGGTCTTGCTCCGTCATAGGCAGATAGCGGTGCTTCATTACGGCTTCACTCCTTGGATCTTTTTGTAGAACGGGGCTCTGATCACGGCAGCCTTCAGCTGCTTGCCGCGAATCTCCACATACACCTCTGTGCCGATCTCAGTATAGGCAGCATCCAGCAGGGCAAGTCCAAGATTCCGCTTCAGCGTCGGGGATTGGGTACCGGTTGTGACTTCACCGATCTTCACACCGTCTGCATATACGGGATAATGGGAGCGGGGAATCCCGCGGTCGATCATTTCAAGCCCCACAAGGCGGCGCGGGAGGCCGGCTTCCTTCTGCTTCAGCAAGGCATCGCGGCCGATGAAACCGGCTTTGTCCAGCTTCACGAAGAACTGGACACCCGCTTCGAGCGGCGTAATATCCGCCGAGAGCTCCTGGCCGTACAGCGGCAGCTTGGCTTCGAAGCGGAGCGTGTCGCGTGCGCCGAGTCCGGCAGGGGTCAGGCCATGCGGCGCGCCTGCGGCCAGCAGACCATTCCAGAGTGCAGCCGCTGTGTGGACGGGGGCGTACAGCTCAAAGCCGTCCTCACCGGTATAGCCGGTGCGGGAGAGCAGTACAGAAACGCCGCAGACCTCGGCGTGTTCGATGAAGTGGAAGGGCTTCAGCTCTGCAAGCGGGGCAGAGGTAACTTCGGCCAGAATCATCTCAGCCAGCGGACCCTGCAGAGCGAGCAGCAGCGTCTCATCAGAGACATTCTTCAGGCTGACACCGCTGAATTCAGCGGTGAGATGCTCCTCCAGCCACTGGAAGTCCTTGTCGATATTGGAGGCATTGACGACCAGCATGTAGCGCTCATGGCCCAGGCGGTACACCAGCAGATCATCTACTACGCCGCCATTCGGATAGAGCATCAGGGTATACTGCGCTGCGCCGTCTGCTAGGCGGCTGACATCATTGGTGGTCATCTGCTGCAGGAAGGCTTCAGCGCCGCTGCCGTCAACCATGAATTCACCCATATGCGATACATCAAACAGTCCGGCCTGCTGGCGGACTGCTTCATGTTCCTTAACGATGCCAGTAAACTGCACCGGCAGCTCCCAGCCGCCGAAATCAATGCATCTGGACTCCGCATAAGCGGCATAGAGATCATAAAAAGGCGTTCTTCTCAAAGACTCCATCGTGTCACCCCTTAGTCTGTTTACATGTAAGCAGAAACGGTAATGCCGCCTTATAAGCGCAGTATCTGTTTCAGCTAAAAATATAAAAAAGGACAGGCGAAAGCCATTATGCACTAACGCATAAATTGACTTTCGCTCTGTCCTTTGTACCTGAGAGTTACCCTGCTATCCTGCCCGCAGGTTTCCCCGTTGGTGATCCGTTTCCTGTTGTCCAGGCTGTGGATGCTCTCCAGAGATGCGTCCGGCAAAGGTCCTTTTGCCTGAGAGATTCACCCATCCCGGGCTTACTCCTTCGGCGCTGCCCCTGAGGGTCAGTCTCTCCCTATGCCATCATTCGCAAACCATATGTTTTTCTACTGACTCCATTAAACCGGGTTTACAAGCACGCTGTCAATCAAAAAACGTCAAAAAGATGACAAATTTAATTTTCCTGTCAGTTATATTGACATTAGGCAAGGTGATAACTTAGGCTATAACTAAATTTAGAACTCCAAATGTGGAAAAGAGGCGGCTTTGAAATGAGTGAAGTGCTTAACAACCTGCTATACAGCGAAGAGCATGAATGGGCACAGCAGGGTGAAGGACGCGTAGTACGTGTGGGAATTACGGATCATGCGCAGCATTTATTGGGCGACATCGTGTTTGTTGAGTTTCCTGAAGTCGGCGCAGCCATTTCCGCGGGCGATAGCGTAGGCAGTATCGAGTCTGTCAAGACGGTGTCGGAGCTGTACTCGCCGGTATCCGGCAAGGTAACCAAGATCAACGACGCACTCGAATCCAGCCCGGAGCTGATCAATGATCAGCCATACGGCGGCGGTTGGATTTTTGAGCTGGAGCTTGATGGTGAGTTCGCGGATGCAGTATCGGGCCTGCTGGATGCGGCTGGTTATAAGGAATTGGTTGGGGAATAGTTTTTACGCACAGATGAACATGGCAGGCTTCTCTTATTACATTAGATGTCACTAATGTGAGAGGTCTGTCTTTTTTCGTTTCTGTATCACTCCGGAAAGCTAAGCAGCCCCGGATAAATACTTGGCGCCAAGTGCCAAAGGGCGGGCAGCAGAGCCAGACCGGCAACGGCAAAGATAAGGCACAGCAATAGGAACCGGTATCTTTTTCTGGGACGGGTATTGGGTTTAAGTACGAAGTAATACACACCGGCCGAATAAAACGGGAAAAGCACCACGGCAGACATGCCCATACAGACCAGAAAGGTGGATTCCCCGGCGGAGGAAGGGATCATGGCTTCCGGGTTATAGACCGGATTGATCTGCAGAAAGAGGATCACAAATGTCAGATAGGCGAAGAGTAAAAGAAGTGGGAAACAGCGGATGCGTCCATCCTCGGACAGCCCGTAGAGCATCCACCAGACCCCGAGCCAGGGCAGGGCAAAGGCTGCGCCGGCAATAAGGAAGTCCATGCCTATATACATCAGTTTATCGGGTGGATACACATGGGCTAGGTCGCCCCAGAAGTAATCGGAGGAGAAGAACATCATAAATACAGATAATAAACCAATGAAGAAGGTGATGATTCCCTGAGCAAAAACAATCATGATCAGTGAAACCAGCTGCCGCAGAAAATAGAGAAAATGGGTGGCATCCGGTGTCGTTCCGTTTGTAGTCTGCATAGCGTTCAATCTCCTTGTACTAGCAAATGGTTGCCGTGCCTTCTCATCTGCAGATTTCTGAGCTGATTCGCTTGCAGATACGTGTTATTCTTCCTCCTGAAGCTGCCGCAGGACAATGAGTTCAACCCGGCGGTTCTTCTGCCGCCCTTCAACGGTAGCGTTATCGTAGGCAGGTCTGGTATCCGCGTAACCGGCATACTGAAAAGTATCGGGGCTAAGCCCCTCGTTATCCAGGAAGAAGCGCAGCACAGAGAGTGCGCGGGCGCCGGATAGCTCCCAGTTATCCGTGTAATCTGAAGCAGCGGTTACCGGAACATTGTCGGTATGGCCTTCGATGCTGATCGTGGCACCGATTCCGCGGAACAGGCCGGAGAGCTGGCGCAGTGCCGGGAAGGCAGGTGATTTCAGCTCGGCTTTGCCGGCATCGAACAGGAACCGGTCGCTAAGCGTGATGGCAATGCCCTGCGGTTTATCCGCTACAAAGATCTGCTCGCCAAGGTTATTATCTTCCACGTATTTGGTGATTACACCCATAAGCGCGGCCAGTTTGGCCTCCTGCTCACGAAAAGCGAGCTCACGCGCCGAAGGCTGGTGTTCTGCAGTTTCCCCCTCTTGACCGGATGTATCCGTCCCTGTCCCGGTTCCGTTCGAACCATTCTCCTTCACATTGCCCCCGGAAGAAAGACCGCCGCCGGTTCTTCCGCCTGCTTCTTGTTCATTCGAGACTGCTGCCCCGGTGTTCCCCAGATTCCCATCCAGTACTCCATTTCCGCCTTCAAGCACAGAACTGCCGCTCTTAAAGGTATCAGATAATGAACCGGTAACGATCGCATATTTTTGCGTATCCAGACTGCTCATGGCGTATAGGATGATGAAAAAAATGAGCAGAAGCGTAATCAGATCCGCATAGGTAATCATCCAGCGGTCCCTGCTCTCCTTACCTCCATTACGCCGCTGGCGGCGGTTTCTTTGTCTCATAGCGGCTCTCCCTGGTTGTTTTTGCTGCTGCGTCCCGGGGAGACATCGGGAATAAAGGCGGTCAGTTTTTTGCGGACCAGGTGCGGATGATCCCCATTCTGCAGGGACAGGATACCGACAAGCAGCATCTCCATGCTGCCCAGTTCGCTTTGGCTGCGGGATTTGATTTTGGAAGCGATGGGTAAAAATATAAGATTAGCACTGGCTACACCATAGAGCGTTGCTGTAAAAGCTACGGCGATCGAGGCCCCCAGATTAGAAGGGTCCGTCAGATTGCTGAGTACCCGTATCAACCCCATTACGGTGCCGATGATGCCCATAGTGGGAGCATAGCCGCCGGCGGCTTCGAAAATTTTGGCATAGCCTTCATACTTCAGTTCCTTGGCGTCCATCTCCAGTTCAAGAATTTGCCGGACCTGATCAGGATCGGTGCCGTCAACAATAAGAAACAGCCCTTCGCGGGTAAAGGTATCGGGGTGCTCCTCCGCTCTCTTCTCCAGTGCGAGCACACCCCCGCGCCGAGTAATTGCAGCCATGGAGATCAGCTCTTCGGCCTTCTTCTGGGTGGTATCGGGATGTCTGCCGAATGCCAGTCGCAGAGCCGCCGGGAAACTGCGTAATCTGGAGGCCGGGAAACTGATGAGTACAGCGGCAAGCGTACCTCCAAATACGATAAGCGCGGCATTCAGCTGCAGCAGGCCCGATAAGCTTCCTCCCTCCCAGAGAAAGCCGCCAATCATTGCGGCAATGCCTGCCAGCAGGCCGATAATTGAAGTGATATCCATAAGTTCAGGCTCCTTAAATTTCTATATATTATGGTTTGCATCAATCTGGGCAACGCTGTATAATAAACGGGAACGTGTATTCCTATCTTCCATATTTTTCAGTACGGTATGGATGGGGAATCATTAGGGCCACAATTATAATATATTCATATTTTAGACGATAGAGGGGAGACGGGCAAATGAGTGATATTGTCGTCAGTACAAAGACATTTGAACTGGAGTCCGAGTATACACCCCAGGGCGATCAGCCTCATGCCATAGAAGAATTATTGGACGGCATCCGGCAGGGCAAGAAGCACCAGACGCTGCTGGGAGCGACAGGTACAGGCAAGACCTTTACCATCGCACAAGTGATTTCCAAACTGAACCGCCCGACGCTAGTTATTGCGCACAACAAGACGCTTGCTGCGCAGCTGGCAAGTGAGTTCAAAGAATTTTTCCCGAACAATTCCGTTGACTACTTCGTCAGTTACTACGATTACTACCAGCCTGAGGCGTACATTCCTTCCTCCGATACCTTCATAGAGAAAGATTCCAGCATAAATGAAGAAATTGACAAGCTCCGGCACTCCGCCACCAGTTCGCTGTTCGAACGGCGTGACGTTATTATTGTTGCGAGTGTGTCCTGCATTTACGGTCTCGGTTCGCCGCAGGAATACGGAAGTATGCTGCTGACACTGCGGGTAGGGATGGAGAAGCCGCGCAATCAGATTCTGAGCAGGCTCGTGGAGATCCAGTACCAGCGTAATGACATTAACTTCGTACGCGGGACGTTCCGGGTACGCGGCGATGTGGTTGAGATCTTCCCGGCTTCACAGGGGGAGCATGCGATTCGTGTGGAGCTGTTCGGGGATGAGATAGAGCGCATTACGGAGATTGATGTTCTCACAGGAGAGCTGATTGGCGAGCGCGATCATATCGCGATCTTCCCGGCTTCGCACTTTGTTACCCAGGAAGAAACAATGCGTGTAGCTATTATCAACATTGAGCGGGAGCTTGAGGAACGGCTGGCCGTGCTTCGTGATGCGGGCAAGCTGCTGGAAGCCCAGCGCCTGGAGCAGCGGACGCGGTATGATATTGAGATGATGAAGGAAGTAGGCTTCTGCTCCGGTATCGAGAACTATTCCGGCCCGCTTACCTTCCGTGAGCCGGGAGCGACTCCATATACCTTAATGGATTACTTCCCGGATGATATGCTGATTGTTATTGATGAGTCCCATGCAACGCTGCCGCAGATCCGGGCTATGTACAATGGTGACCGTGCGCGTAAGACAGTATTGGTGGAGCATGGCTTCCGCCTGCCGTCCGCGCTGGATAACCGTCCGCTGCAGTTCGAGGAATTCGAAGAGAAAGTGAACCAGATTGTATATGTGTCTGCTACACCGGGACCATACGAAATGGAGCACTGCGATACTATGGTGCAGCAGATTATCCGTCCTACCGGCCTGCTGGACCCGATCATCGAAGTACGCCCTACAGAGGGCCAGATCGATGATCTGATCAGCGAAATCCGTGACCGTGTAGAGCGTGATGAGCGTGTGCTCGTTACAACACTTACGAAGAAGATGTCTGAGGATCTGACCGATTACTTCAAGGAAATCGGGATTAAGGTGCGTTATATGCACTCTGATATCAAGACGCTGGAGCGGATGGCCATCCTGCGGGATCTCCGGCTCGGTACGTTTCATGTACTGGTGGGCATTAACTTGTTAAGAGAAGGTCTTGACCTGCCGGAGGTCTCCCTTGTCGCCATCCTCGATGCTGACAAGGAAGGCTTCCTCCGCTCCGAGCGTTCGCTCATTCAGACGATCGGCCGGGCGGCCCGTAACTCTGATGGACGTGTCATTCTGTACGGCGACCGCATTACGGATTCCATGGAGAAGGCGATGAGCGAAACCCAGCGCCGCCGTGAAATTCAGATTGCCCATAATGAGAAGCACGGCATCACGCCTACGACAATCAACAAGAAAGTGCGTGACATCATCGAGGCCACCAAAGTGGCCGAGTCGAAGGCCGATTATCTCACCGGCGCCGGCGGCAAGCTGAATAAGAAAGAGAAGCAGAGCCTGATGCAGCGTCTGGAGGCCGAGATGAAGGACGCGGCCAAGAACCTGCAATTCGAACGCGCCGCCGAGCTGCGTGATGCGTTGCTTGAACTGCGGGCCGAGTAAGCTGGCCCCGCCAGCACTTACACTTAATGATCACGGAACGGCGCTTCACTGGCCGTTCTTTTTGAAGATAGATTGCCCTTCGCGCATCCCGTAGGGACAGCCTGTAGTTAAGCACTTAGCGCATTCCGAAGGAACAGCTGCAGTTTACGCATCCCGTAGGGACAGCCTGCAGTTACGCACTTAGCGCATTCCGAAGGAACAGCTGCAGTTCGCGCATTCCGCAGGAACAGCGGTTGTCGGCCCGCTGCAGCATACCGCGAGCCCTATCCTGCGCCTATAGTATAGCGGTCCCGTAGGGACTAGCGCTCCTATTGCCCCAGTAGCCGATTCCATCCCAGTCCTAACTCTTTCCGCCGAGCTTGCGGGTGTCCAGAGGGTGCAACCCTTGGGGCCCTCCCTTGGAAGGGAGGGTTTGGGAGGGATCGAAAATATTTTGCTAAATGTTTTTCCATTTTAATAGGTTTTTATAAAGGAGAGGTACCGTTGGCGAACGAAAGTATAATAATCAAGGGTGCAAGGGCACATAATCTCAAGAACATCGACGTAACGATTCCGCGTGACCGCTTCGTCGTGCTGACGGGACTGAGCGGCTCGGGTAAATCATCTTTGGCATTTGACACGATTTATGCTGAGGGCCAGCGCCGTTACGTTGAATCGCTGTCTGCCTATGCCCGCCAGTTCCTGGGTCAGATGGAGAAGCCGGATGTGGATTCCATTGACGGGCTATCCCCGGCAATATCGATTGACCAGAAGACCACAAGCCGTAACCCGCGTTCGACCGTAGGTACGGTTACAGAAATTTATGACTATCTGCGGCTGCTGTTTGCCCGGGTAGGGCATCCCCATTGTCCGGATCATGGTATAGAGATTACATCACAGACTGTTGAACAGATGGTGGACCGGATTATGCAATACCCGGAGAAGACCCGCCTGCAGATTCTGGCCCCTGTGATTTCTGGCCGTAAGGGTGAACATAAAGGCTTGTTCACGGATATCTCCAAGCAAGGCTTCGTTCGTGTGCGTGTTGACGGTGAGCTTCGCGAAGTTACGGAAGATATTGTACTGGAGAAGAATAAGAAGCATACAATTGAAGTCGTTGTTGACCGGATTGTCATTAAGGATGATATAGAGACCCGTCTTACCGATTCATTGGAGACTGCACTGAAGCTGTCGGGCGGTCAGATTCTGGTCGATGTGATGGGCCAGGAAGAGCTTTTATTCAGCGCAAGCTTTGCCTGCCCAATCTGCGGGTTCAGTATAGAAGAGCTTGCTCCGCGTATGTTCTCGTTCAACAGCCCGTTTGGTGCCTGCACGGAATGTGACGGGCTTGGTGTGAAGATGGTAGTCGATCCGGATCTGTTGATCCCGGATGCGGAAAAGTCCATCGAAGAAGGTGCATTCTTAGCCTGGACAGGCAGTACATCGAACTACTATCCGCAGTTCCTGAAGTCGGTATGTGAGCATTTCAAAATTCCGCAGAATGTTCCTGTCAGCAGCCTGTCGCCGGAGCATATGGCCAAGCTGCTGCACGGAACGGGCAGCGAGAAGATCCGCTTCCGTTATGAGAACGACTTTGGCCAGCGCAAGGATGCACTTGTTGCTTTTGAAGGGATCATCCCGAATCTGGAGCGCCGTTACCGCGATACTGCCTCCGAAGGCATCCGTGAGTTTATCGAAGGCTTCATGAGCGCCAAGCCATGCCATGTCTGCAAAGGCAAAAGACTCAAGAAAGAGATTCTGGCTGTGACGATTAATCAGCAGAATGTTGCCGATGTTACGGATCTTTCGATCGGAGATTGTCTGGACTTCTTCGAGAATCTCAAGCTCAGTGAGAAAGAAACGGCCATCGCTAACCTGATTCTTAAGGAAATCAGCAGCCGCTTAGGATTCCTTGTAAATGTAGGGCTGAACTATCTGACCCTTAGCCGCGCAGCGGGCTCGTTATCCGGCGGTGAAGCGCAGCGGATCAGGCTGGCTACACAGATTGGCTCCAGTCTGATGGGTGTCCTGTATATTCTGGATGAGCCGAGCATAGGGCTTCATCAGCGGGATAATGACCGGCTGATTGCTACGCTGGCTCATATGCGCGACCTGGGCAACACTCTGATCGTCGTTGAGCATGATGAGGATACTATGATGGCTGCCGACTATATTATCGATATTGGTCCCGGTGCCGGAATACATGGCGGACAGGTAATTGCTCAAGGTACACCTCAGGAGATTATGGACGATCCGAACTCCCTGACTGGTGAATACTTAAGCGGACGCAAATTTATCCCTGTTACCTCGACACGCCGGCCTACCGATAATGAGCGCTGGATAGAGATTCGCGGGGCTAAAGAGAATAATCTGAAGAATGTAAATGTGAAGATTCCGCTTGGTGTCTTTACAGCAGTAACCGGAGTATCCGGTTCCGGCAAATCTTCGCTTATTAACGAAATTCTCTATAAGAGCCTGGCACGCCAGCTCAACAAGGCCGTCAAGGTCCGTCCCGGTGTGCATAAAGAAATCCGCGGTCTGGAGAATCTGGATAAAGTAATTGAGATTGACCAGTCCCCGATCGGACGTACACCACGCTCCAATCCGGCCACGTATACAGGCGTGTTCGATGATATCCGCGATTTGTTCTCCAAGACCAATGAGGCTAAGGTACGCGGCTTCCAGAAGGGGCGCTTCAGCTTCAATGTGAAGGGCGGCCGCTGTGAGGCTTGCCGGGGAGACGGGATTATCAAGATTGAAATGCACTTCCTGCCGGATGTGTATGTGCCTTGTGAAGTCTGCAAGGGCAAACGGTATAACCGCGAAACGCTGGAAGTGAAATATAAAGGCAAGAGTATCTCCGATGTATTGGAGATGACCGTCGAGGATGCAACGGAATTCTTCAAGAATATCCCGCGTATCCACCGCAAAATGCAGACGCTACTTGATGTGGGTCTGGGCTATATCAACATCGGCCAGCCGGGGACAACCCTGTCCGGTGGTGAAGCGCAGCGCGTGAAGCTGGCTTCCGAGCTGTACCGCCGGAGTACCGGCAAGACGCTGTACATTCTGGATGAGCCGACAACCGGCCTGCATGTAGATGACATTGGCCGTCTGCTTGAGGTGCTGCACCGTCTGGTGGATTCTGGTGAATCGGTCCTGGTCATTGAGCATAACCTCGATGTAATCAAGACTGCTGACTATATTATTGATATGGGGCCGGAAGGCGGAAGCGGAGGAGGAACAGTGCTTGCGACCGGAACGCCGGAAAAGCTGATTACGGTCGAGGAATCCTACACAGGCCGGTATCTGAAGCCAGTCCTCATCCGCGACACCGAACGCACTCAGGCGCTTGAACTTCAGACCTCTGATACGGTGTAACCGGAGGAAGCTACAAGCTTAAATAGCCCATGGTCCACTGCGAGGTGGGGCAGGGGCTGTTTTTTTACGCTTATTATGGTTGTAATCTCTAGGGTGGAAGTCCTGTGTAGTGGTAGGCATGCGCCTATTTTAGTATTGCGTTCCAGTAATTCCCATGGAATCGAATTTATCCTTTATGATTCGAGGGCAAGATAAAGACGTATTCCTGCCAGTAATTATTATAAAAATTCATTTGTAATAATAATCTTATTTGCTGGTCGATCGACCCAATAGACTTTATTCTCTACCTTTTCAACACCCTGACCTGCTCCATAAGTAGGGACTTTAATCCTTTCTATAAATTCAAAAGTATTGCCGTTAAATTTGTAATGATCCAATCCTTGGGCATATTCCTTACCATTTTGATTGGAACCATGCAGGTTACCATAAAGTTCGTTATCTTTAAAAAATATGCCTTGATATCCTCCCTCGCCGCCAAATTTCGCAGACAGTGGATAGGTAGCCTGATATCTAAATTTACTATCAAAACGCTTGACTTCATTTCTATCGTGATACACTACCCAGAAAGACCCTTTGTAGGTCGCTAATGATTCTGCTGTACCCTGTCCGATATCATACTCTTCTATCAGTTTTAAGTCTGGTAGACTGTATTTTACAACACGGCTAATGCGCTTATTTATAGGCGGTGCTGAATTGAAATTATAGACTGTAGCATACAAAAAACTATTGGATACAAAACAATCTCCAAAAGACATGAAACGACCTTGTTTATCTTTACCGGTATAAGCAGACTGTTTTTCTACTACATATTTCCCTGAAACATCATACACAGATATTGTATTTGAAAGAGAAAATTTCGTATCCCTATCTGAAGTCACATAGATATATTTCTTGTCAGCTCCTACGCCTTGCCAGGCACGGAAAAACTTATTCATTTGAATTGATTTAGCCTTTAGGTCATTACTGCTGGTGCTATTAGAAAAAGAAAATAAAGATGTAATAACAAACATAAAAATGAATACTTTTTTCAAATAAATCTCTCCTACAAATTGGATGTATAATTTGATTTAATTGTATAAAATAACCATCACTTTAGCAATATTTTCATAAAAAGTAGTAGATGAGTAGTCTTTACGCTCATTCTAGGTTATAAGTTGTTGTACCTCAGACGGGTAAGAAGCGTATGGTGGGTAAATAATTGTCTGAGGGGATCAATAAGACCCACTACTACAACTCACTACGGATACCAAAGATCACTTTGAATTGATTGCGCGGTTTTGTGGCTTTCTTGAAGCCGTCCTGTGAATCCAGAATCCATACCGTTCTTCTGATCCAGACTCTTATATACAGGGAACGGCATTTAACAGGCCCGATAATTCCCCGTGCTTCGGTCTCTGTACCATCAGGCATCTCAATTTCAGTCCGTATCAGCCATCTGTTTCCTAATCCGAATTCGATGTATTTCAAGCCGGCGGGCACCTCCAGTTCTGCATGACTGATCATAACATCGTCGTCCGGAGTTTTACAGTGAGGGTTGTGGCATGCGATTTCATGTGTGCAGACAAAAATTAAGCTGGCGGCAGCGAAGCAGAACAGGCATAACTACAGCATGTCCGCAGTAAGATTCAAAGAGAGGGTTTTGCGTTGAATAGATAGCAGAGGCTGTTTGCGTTGCAATAGGAATCAGCTCCTTGAAAATCACATATCACAACAAATGGTCAATGATAAATATCTCTGTATTTCAGCTGATTTCCGGCTTTGGAAATATTTTTTATGACAAATACATAATTTTTAGACAATTTCTATTGCGTCACTGAAATGGTAGCGATAACATAGAAGGTGATATGGATTAGATGAACTTGCTTGACAACACTTTCAGGGAGGGATTGCCATGCTGCTTGCAGAAGCTGCCGCGCAAGAACCGTCTACATTTCATACCTTCGATGTATTTATGATTCTATTCACGATCCTGATTCTTATCGGTGTGGTCCGGCTATTGAAAGCTCCGCAGAAGAACAAATTTGCAATCGGCTTCGGAGTGGTGAGCCTGCTGGTTTTTGCAGTCTCTGATTATGCAATGATTATGAATTGGTTCAGCTAAGTTCAGGCACAACTAACTTCAGAAGCAAGGTCTTTCAAAGACACCTTTATCCGCCACCCGGCGAGCCTAAAGGCGTCTTTTTTTAAATGATAAAGGAATCAGCTCTACAGGAGAAAGGGGGAAGGCGATGAACGGGGGAAAGAATGCAGTTGCCCGGAGTGGGGTTGTGCTGTTGTGCGGGTTGTTATTATCGGGATTCACGGGTAATCCGCTGTCAGCATTTGGTGCAGTGTACGGAGGGCCAGGTCCTGTAACGGCTGGACAAGTAGGCGGAGTCAAACCTGTGAACAAGGAGCAAGTGGCTAAACCCGCAGTGGATCCGGTTCCGCAAATTATCCGCGCGGTGTCGCCATCGGTCGTGGGCATTATCGGCAAAGCCAGTGTTGAATCTGGAGGCCCGGATGACCGTTACAATCTGACACACGGCTCAGGAATTATTGTCAAAGCGGACGGGTGGATCATTACCAATGCGCATGTCATGACGGGGCTGCAAAATGCGGTAGTGGTTACCTCTGACGGTACAAGCTATAACATCACAGATACATATATGGATGAGTTCAGTGATCTTGCACTGATCAAAATCAAGGCCAAATCCCTGAAGCCTGCAACATTCGCCAGTACCTCAGCGGGTCTGCAGGTGGGAGACAAGGTTATAGCAATTGGGACACCGATATCCTTCTCACTCAGAAATTCGGCTACCGTGGGCGTGATCAGCGGTCTCAATCGTTCGGTGGATGCGGCTTACCGGCTTATTCAGAGCGATACGGCGATTAACCCAGGCAATAGCGGGGGGCCGCTGGTCAGCATGAAGGGTGAGGTCCTTGGAATCAACAGCTTAAAATACGCAGCAGTAGGTGTAGAGAATATGGGGTTCTCCATCCCCGCAGATACGGTACAGTACATTATGAATCAGCTCCTTAAATACGGGGAGGTCCGGCGTCCGAGTCTCGGGGTGGAGCTGGAGGAGAGCTGGCCCGTCATTGTGGGGCTGCCTACGCAGGAGCCTTTAACGGTTACGAAGGTGGCCACTGCAGAAGCACGAAAGGCAGGAATTGCCGAGGGAGATGCGCTGTATGCGATAGACGGCCACCGGGTCACGTCACTTGTGGACATTAATGAATGGTTCAAGCAATACAAACCGGGTGCAGTGGTCAAGCTGCTCATGCAAAGTGACGGCGATATCGTCGCCAGAAGCCTTGTTCTGGGCCAAGGTGATCCATTGGTGAATACGGAAGAGGCGGAGGGGGATGGCGATGATCAGGCGGAAGAGTAGAAGGCTTGCAGAAGCAGGAACGCCGCGATTGGGGATGGGTTATATACTCCGTGGACTGTCTGTCATGCTGGTAGTGCTTTTGCTGCTAGCTGTATTTCCTGGTATGAATGCCTATGCGGCAGAAACTCCGATTCTAAAGCTAAGCCTCAAAGTAGGCAGTACATCTGCAAAGGTTAACGGCGAACCGATATTGATTCAGAAACCTTTTACGGAGAGCGGGGCGGTCATGGTACCGCTGGGGATTTTCAAAAAAGCATTCGGCAGCACAGTCTCTCTTGAAGGTGACAATGTAGTGAAGCTGATGTACGGTCCGCATACCGGAGCGATGACGATAGGCAGTACCACTGCCTGGAAGGATGGCGTCAAAATTAAGCTTGCTGCGCCGCCGCGTATGGTTTCCGGTGTGCTGATGGTGCCCCTGCGGTTCGTGACCGGAGTGCTCGGTGCGCGGATTACTGCGGCAGATGGCGGGGGATTGCTGGTTACACTTACTCCTTCGGAGAAGGAAGCGGCAGCAGAACCGGAGAGCGGCATCGACAGTGATGTCGGCAAGACCCGGATCGGCAACAGTTATTTTGAATGGAGCATGAATTATCCTCCCGGACTTGTCGTGGGTGACAGCGGTGGGAATGAGAATGTAGCGACTTTTATGAGTGCAGAGAATGATTATTATCTGGAGGTCCATGCTTCACCGCAGGAGGTGCTGCTTGATCCGGAAGGGTTGCTGGAGAATCTGGTGCGGTCATCGGAGGAGGGCGGAGAGACTGTACTTGACCGGGAGGTCGTGCCTGAAGCCAAGGTTCCTTACGCCCGGATAGTCAGCAAGGATTCCAGCGGAGCGCTATGGGAGGGCAGGCAATATTATGCTGACGGCAGGCTGTATGAAATTTATCTGACGGATGATAACGCGGTGAACTATAAGGATCTGGATCAGTATGCCGTGCTGCTGGACTCATTCCAACCTTCCTATAATTCTTCCGACAAAAGCATCCGTGATCTCTCCACAGTCACAAACGGGCTGCGCGAAGGATATAACGAAGACTACGGAATCTCGCTGCTGGTGCCGGCAGACTGGAGTGTGGATGACCAGCATTTATTGTATGAGAGCAAACAGGGAAGTTATCTGCGTGTAAAAGTGAGCTCCGCCCCTGCGGGCTCAACGCTCGAGAGCTGGAGCCGGGAACTGGAGTCGCAGCTGCGTGACACCTATGTGACCGAAGCCTATACCCTGAAGAACGGCATTGCAGGCAAAGTCTCCGGTGAGCCGGTATTGATCAATGAAATCGGACTCAATCCAGGCAACGGCTGGAGTACGGAATATCAAATTCTGCTGCTGAAGAACGGCTATCGCTATTATTTTGAATACCGGACGGCATCGGGACAGGATGGTGACAAGGCGCGGTTCACAGATGTGCTAAACTCCATCGATATTGATTTTGGGCAGATCAAGGAGAACTTTGGCCGTCTGGAAACCGATGATTACGCGCTGCTCAGCACAAAGTCGATCCCTAAGAGCTCCAAAGCTTACGGCTACAGCATTGATATTCCGCGCCTATGGACGCCATATCAGGATGTTTTTGAGAGCCAGACCGTGGAATACCGCTTCACCGGCGGACGGTTCCAGATCTACGCCAGTCCGGATGTTACCATGGAATATGCCGTCAGCCAGCTGCAGAGCTATTACCAGAATACCAAAAAAGACCCGAAAGGGCCGCAGGTGAAAAGTGTGGAGGAAACCACCTTTGCGGGAGTGCCTGCCACAATTCTCACCGTACAGCAGACCAAGAACAGTATCCCTGTGAGCACGCGAAACATCATTTTCGGCAAAAATGATGTGGTCTACACGATCACCGTCACGCTGAACGATGCCAATGCAACAGCCAGCCTGCAGGCGGTGTTGGAGAGGGTGCTGGGGTCGTTTGGGTGGGGGGAAGTAGGGGGAATGGGCTAGACGTAAATTTATGGTAGTCCTTTGACAAGAAACTAAAGAACAGAAAATAACGCCCTAGGCTAACGATGAGCCGGGGCGTTATTTTTGTTGAATTTTAGAATGGATTCAGTATTTAATATACAAAATTAAGTTTAACGTCTTTTAACTGCGGTGCGTTCTCATCTTTAACAGACAGCACTGGTATAACATCAATCGGCCACTCAATGGCGATATCAGGGTCATTCCACAGAATTCCGCCGTCGCATTCAGGTGCATACAACTCGTCGCATTTGTATTGGACTTCTACATCCTCAGTTAGCGTCATGAAACCGTGGGCAAAGCCTTTAGGGATCAGAAGTTGCTTCTTGTTCTCGGCTGTAAGTTCAATTCCGAACCACTTGCCGTAAGAAGGACTGCCTTGACGGATATCCACAGCCACATCAAAAATGGATCCGCGTGTGCAGCGGACAAGCTTGGTCTGCGCCTTTGGATTTAATTGAAAATGAAGTCCCCGCAGGGTTCCCTTTACAGCTGAATAAGATTGATTGTCCTGAACGAACTGATAATTGATGTTTTGTTCCTGAAATTTAGCCTCGCTGTAGGTTTCCATGAACCAGCCGCGGTGGTCTCCAAAGACTGCCGGTTCGACAACGAGAACATCTTCAAGATTGGTTTTGGTAATCTTCATCTTATTCACTCTTTCTAGTATTAAAATTGGATTTTACCAGTAGCAACTTTGATCAGATATTGTCCATAGCCGGTCTTGCTCAGCTTATGCCCGCATTCCAGCAGATGTTCCTTTGTAATCCAACCGTTAATATAAGCAATTTCTTCAGGTGCAGAGATTTTAATGCCTTGGTGATCTTCAATCGTTCTAACGAAATTGGTGGCATCAACCAGACTCTGATGAGTTCCGGTATCCAGCCAAGTGAACCCGCGACCAAGCAAGGCGACATCCAGTTCTCCCAGCTTCAGGTAGGCCTCATTGATCGAGGTGATTTCCAATTCTCCACGATGCGATGGCTTCACTTCTTTAGCTAAAGAAACCACCCGATTATCATAGAAATACAGACCGGTAACAGCATAATTGGATTTAGGATGCTCCGGTTTTTCTTCAACGCTTAGAACCTTGCCATCTTCGTCAAATTCCACCACCCCAAAGCGTTCGGGATCGGGCACGTGGTAGCCAAAGACGGTTGCCCCACTTTCCTTTCCGGCAGCTTCTTTCAAGATTTTGGTCATGCCATTCCCGTAGTATATATTATCTCCGAGAATCATAGCTACAGAATCTTCCCCGATGAACGATTCTCCCAGAATGAAAGCCTGTGCCAATCCGTCCGGGCTCGGCTGGACAATGTACTGCAGCGAAATTCCGAACTGGGAGCCATCGCCGAGTAAATGCTCGAACCGTGGTGTATCCTCAGCGGTAGAAATGATAAGAATCTCTTTGATACCTGCCAGCATCAGCGTAGACAGAGGATAATAAATCATTGGTTTGTCATAGACCGGCAATAACTGTTTGCTGGTCACCATTGTGAGAGGATAAAGGCGGGTCCCGCTTCCTCCCGCAAGAATTATGCCTTTCATAACTATTTTCAACTCTCCTTTTGCTACATATAAATTTTGGGAACAGTGAGATCTTTTGCGTATTTATTCTTTTCCATTCATATTTTACGCTGGTTATTCTTGCTTTGTCTATTAAAGCAAGAATGCAGGCTTGTATAAAGATATTTTAAAGTTGAAAATTCATCCAAGTGTTTCTATTTTGCTGGCAGATAGCTGTGATATTTGATACAATTGATTAGTTAGAGGGATGACATACATCCGCCAGAACGGCGGTTTAGGAGGATATAAATGAAAGAGCAAGGATTACGCAGAGAAGACGTAGAACTGCTGGCTCCGGCGGGAGACTGGGACTGCATGCGTGCAGCGGTGGCGAACGGGGCGGATGCTGTCTTTTTTGGCGTAGAGAAATTCAATGCACGGGCCAGAGCCAACAACTTCCGCATGGACGAGCTGCCGGAGATTATGGCCTTTCTGCACAGCTATGGAGTGAAGGGGTTTCTGACCTTTAATATACTGGTGTTTGAGAATGAGCTGCCGGATGCCAAAGAACTGATTGATGCCTGCGTGGATGCCGGTGTGGATGCGGTCATTGTACAGGACTTGGGTCTGGTCCAGATGATTCGTGAGATCTCTCCGGATTTCCCGATTCACGGCTCTACACAAATGACAATTACTTCACCGGAAGCGGTGGAATTCACGAAGCCTTGGGGGCTGGAACGTGTAGTGCTTGGCCGTGAAAATAATCTGAAGCAGATCCGCACGATTGGCGAACAGGCCCGCCTGCCGATGGAAGTCTTCGTGCATGGTGCACTATGTGTATCCTACTCCGGACAATGTCTGACTTCCGAAATGTGGGGCGGACGCTCTGCGAACCGCGGAGAATGTGCTCAGGCCTGTCGCCTGCCATATGACCTGGTGGTAGACGGAGAAGTGAAGCCGATGGGGGATGTAACCTACCTGCTGTCCCCGAAAGATCTTGCCGCTATTGATCTGATGCCTGAACTGATTGAAGCAGGAGTGACCTCTTTCAAAATTGAAGGCCGGCTCAAGACTCCCGAATACGTTGCGAATGTGGTTAGTAAATACCGCAAAGCGATTGATAAGTATTTTGACGGTAACTGGACACCGACCTCGAAGGAGGACATGCGTGAGCTGCAGCAGAGCTTCTCGCGCGGCTTCACTCATGGTTTCCTGGACGGAACTAACAATAAGAAATTAGTAGATGGCACCTTCCCGAAAAGCAGGGGTGTATTCATGGGAACCGTCGAACAGATTCTGCGCGATGGTGTGGTCTGCCGCATTCATGCTCCGCTTAAGCGCGGTGACGGGATTGTGTTCGATGCTGGAGACCCGACGAAGAAGGAGGAAGGCGGCCGCGTCTACGATCTGCGCCGCAAAGGCGTCAAGCTGGAGGGCGAAGCCGGCGAAGGCTGGATTATCGACATCGTGCCCGGCCGCAATGATGTGGATCTTCGCCGTCTCCATGTTGGCGACCGCATCTGGAAGACGAATGATCCGGCACTCGACAAGGCGCTGCGCCAGTCGTATGAGACCGAGAAGCCTTACCGGGTCTTCCCGGTTCACGTGAGAGTGCAAGGCTGCGCTGGTGAGAAGCTGACGACCTGGTGGACGGACATCCAGAAGAAGGTAACCATCCGTGTAGATTCGGAGCTTCCGCTGGAGACAGCGCAAAAGCGTCCGATGGATACCGCGCTGCTGGAAGAACAATTCGGCCGCCTGGGCGGAACCGTGTTCCAGCTTGAAGCGCTGGAGTCGCATCTGCAAGGCGACGTGATCGTGCCTATGCGCGAGCTGAACAGCATCCGCCGCCAGGCGGTGGAGCTGCTTGCAGGCGAGCGCCCAAAGCCTCCCGTGTATGTGAAACGGGAGGTAGAGGTCTACGGCGGCGCCTCCCGCAGGGGCGCCGCCGAGGCGCGCGGTGAAGCGGAGCTCACCGCGCTGTGCCGCAGCCTGCCGCAGGTGCAGGCTGCACTCGAAGCCGGCGTGACGAGCATTTACGCCGATTTCGAGTTCATCAAGCAGTTCCCGGCGGCAGTAGACGCTGTGCGGGCTGCAGGGGCCAGCATCACGCTGGCCACACCGCGCATCCATATGCCGAACGAGAACGGCTACCATGCCAACATCCTGCGGCTGCAGCCGGATGCTGTGCTGGTGCGCAATACCGGCGCGCTGTATTATTACCTGCGCCACCGGATGGAGCATCCGGATGCTGTGCATCCCCGGCTGATCGGCGATTTCTCGCTGAACATCGCTAACCACAGAGCGGTTGATCTGTTCCTGAATGCCGGCTGTGACGTGGTGACACCGTCGTATGACCTGAACATCCAACAGATGGTCGATCTGCTGGGGCACAGCGACACCTCGCGGATGGAGGTTGTTATTCACCAGCATCTGCCGATGTTCCACACCGAGCACTGCGTGTACTGTACCTTCATGAGTGAAGGTACGGATTATACCAACTGCGGACGTCCTTGCGAGGAGCAGCGTGCTTCACTGCAGGACCGGATCGGCATGTCCCATCCCGTCCGTGTAGATGAAGGCTGCCGTAACACTGTCTATAACGCTGTTGAACAGTCAGGTGCAGAATACCTGAATCACTTCCGTGAGCTTGGCGTATCTTCTTTCCGTGTAGAGTTCCTAGAGGAAACACCAGAGCAGGTAGCTGAGGTTATCAGCCTGTACAGCCGCGCACTTCGCGGAGAAATCTCCGGAACGCAGGTTTGGAAAAGCCTGAAGGCCACCAACCAGCTTGGGGTTACACGCGGGCAGTTGGTTAATGCGAAGTAAGCAATTTGTGTAATCTTCAGACGTATATGTACTGATGCAGGATCTAATAAATACATGCTAGGCCAGACTGCCTTTGAGGAGAAATACACTCTCAGGCCATCTGGCCTTTGCTTTTTCTACATCTGTTCCAAGATGCAACACAATCACCCTGCCAAAAATCTGCTATAACTGCTATAATTGAATCAAATATGCCATTTTTCTATAAGAAATCAAATGGTGCAAACAAGATAATAGAAGGAGCTATGAGATGAAGATCCGTAAAGCCATTATTCCCGCAGCTGGTCTAGGTACCCGCTTTCTGCCTGCGACCAAAGCGATGCCCAAAGAAATGCTGCCGATTGTAGACAAACCGACAATTCAATATATTGTTGAAGAAGCAGTGGCTTCCGGGATTGAAGATATTATCATTGTGACGGGGAAGGGCAAGCGTGCGATTGAGGACCATTTTGATAACTCATTCGAACTGGAGTTTAACCTGGCTGAGAAGCAGAAGTGGGAGCTGCTGGAATCAGTACGTAAATCCTCGGAAATGGCCGATATCCACTACATTCGTCAAAAAGAACCGCGCGGCCTCGGACATGCCATCTGGTGCGCACGTAAATTCATCGGAAATGAACCTTTTGCTGTTCTGCTTGGGGATGACATTGTAGAGTCGAATAAGCCTTGTCTTAAGCAGATGATTGATGTATACGATCAGTACAAATCCTCTATTGTGGGAGTTCAACAGGTGCCGTGGGAAGAGGTTTCCCGGTATGGACTGGTGGATGGAACTGAATTAGCAGAACGTGTCTACAAGGCCAACCGCCTAGTCGAAAAGCCGAAGAGAGAAGATGCTCCATCCAACCTGGCGATCCTGGGACGGTATATCCTGACCCCGCGTATCTTCGATATGCTTGGCGAACAGCAGGTGGGTGTAGGTGGAGAAATCCAGCTTACGGATGCTATCTCCCGATTAAGCGAAGTAGAGCGGATCATTGCTTATGATTTTGAAGGGAAACGTCATGATGTTGGTGAAAAAATGGGCTTCATTCAGACAAGCATCCATTATGCACTTCAGCATGAGGAGCTTAAAGAAGGGCTGTTGCAGTATCTTAAAGAGGTTATAGAAAATGAAGAGAAGCTGTACAGCAGGTAGCAGGTTGAATCATTATTAACTACAATTCTTGCGCGAAATATCTCATTTAATCATAAAAAAGCGGTCCACCGTAACTCAGACAGTGGACCGCTTTTCTCTATGTGTTCTTAAGATATTTCCTTTGAACGATTAGTACTGTGTATTCACAATGATGTCAATCTCTGCAGCCTCTGCAGGATCAGCGGCAATGAGCTTATCATAGACTGTCTGGTCCTGCGCGGACTCAGATTTCTTCAGTGCAGCTAAATACCAGCGGGCTGCTTCACGGTTGGCTGCATCACTGTAATCATCGCTCAAGGAAAGCTTTAAAGTCGCTGCGGCTGCCTGTATCTGACCTGCCATATACTGAAGTTTTCCTGCGTTCAAGTTGATTGACGAAGGAAGAGGCTGGCCTTGCAGATCAGATGCCACTTGATTGTAGGCATCGAGTCCAATGTTGAGATGAATGATTTTGTTAGCCTCATCCTGCTGAGCGAAGGATTGTTGAGCCATTTCGAAGGCACGGGTAATCAGAGAGCTATACCAGTTAGTGTCCCATAGTGATGTGCTACTGACGATATCTGCATAATTGTCTGCAAAACCGAGCTTCAACGTAGCAGCAGCTTGGTCGGCTTGTCCAGACAGCATTTGCAGCTTGCCGGCATTCAATGCAATTGTTGGCGTGATTGAGAACGGACGGCCCTGCAGCTGTTCAGGCGGCAAAGTCTTCAGGTGCTGTACCCCGTCAACCACATGCTGGTATGCTTCAAGACCGGCAGTCAGGTAATCCTGTTTCTTAGCTTCGTCTTTTTGCACATTGGCTGCAGCTGCAAAGGCCTGTGCACGGCTAATCAATGCCTCATACCAATCGATATCCCAATTGAATTTATCTGCGTTGTCGCGGTAGACATTGAAGCCCAGATCACTTTGTCCTTTGAGATCGTAGTAACTGATCAATTGCTTCAGCAGATCTTTATTGTAAGGCTCATCTTTAAGTGCACGGCTCAGAACATTATAAGCTTCAGCCAGATACTGCTCATCTTGTGTTTGTTTAAAAACAGTCAGGTCAAGGGAAGCAAGGTAGATTGCCGCTTCCGGATGGAAAGGACGACTCTGCAGTGCTTCGACCAGCGGAGTCTTAATCTCTTCATAGGATTGGCTGACGTTAACCAGGTTCTTGCCCTTAAGTGCGGCATTACTGGATCCGATATAGCTGATGGACAGGAAGAGCAGGAACACAGAACCGATGGCCAGCACAGCAAGGTACCCGAAGCGCAGTCCAGCCTTGTTCCAGCTCTGGCGCAGAGGCTTGTTGTTCATAACTGCTCCCATACCTGCCAAACCAATGAAAACTAGAATCCCCATAAACGCGTAACTCATGTTAAAGTCCAGCAGACTATGGACAAGAATGGATAGAGCGATAATGTAGAAGAAGAATCCATTATTGAACTCGTCCTTGTCCCGTTTCAGGTAAGCGCGGATGTATTTATAGAAAATATATCCAATAAAGCCCATAAACACGATAAATCCGACAATTCCAACCTCAATTAAATACTGCAGGAAGAAGTTGTGAACCTGACGACTTACATAAGGGTTGTTCTGGTAATGCTCATACAAGGATGCCCAGCCTCCGCCGCCGGATCCAATGATCGGATAATCCTTCACAACCTTCATAGCATCCTTATAAAAAGTAATGCGCTCCAGTACACTATGCTGTTTGAAGTTGATGTTCTCCAGACGGGTTTCGATATTATCAGGTAATATACTGCGTACGCTTGTTCCAATAAGCAGGAAAGCAACAATCGCTACAAGAACAATCGAGCCGAGTGGAATCCACAGCCCAGTCATTTTACGTGTTTCCCAGCTTCCCAGCTTCTCTTGCAGCCATGGAGCGGCGAAACGCTGAATCGCCCAGCCAAGAGCTGCAACAACTGCTGAGGCCACAAGCAGGTACGCCCAGGCCTTTAACGCAGCTGCCGAAGTGAAAGTAGTATTCAGCTCAGTTCCAAGCGTAGTTAGTGGGCTGGTAACCAGCAGAGCAGCGATACCAGAAATCGCAAGGTGAATAATCCAAAGAATCTGCTGAGCAGGCTTCAGGAACAACAGTAGAAGAATAAACACTACAGGCAGCATTACGAGCCCGCCACGGGATAAGGTCAGCAGCAGAGATACAATAATCGGTACAAGCATGAAGCTGTGAGTCAATGTGCCGTACCATTTTTTAGAGCGGACAAGTGCGAACACTGCCACAAACAAGAAAGCCATCAGGAACGCAGCGTACGTATTGGCATACTGGAAAATTGAAGTCAGACGCAGGCCGTTAGAGTCTGTCATCACGGCGTCCAAATATTTACCACTGCGTACAGTGTTAGAGAACCAGCCTACCATACTGCCAGCGAATTTCGAGCTGCCGAGCCAGTTTAACAGCCCAAATCCGACAATGAAATAAGCGATTGCCAAAATGGCATTCTGAATGACAACATTTAGTTGCTTTTGCTGGAGCAGATATAACGCTATAATGAATATTGCGGCATACATGCTCTGTATAAACAGCAGGTTCATCGCCATATAATGCGAAACAGCGCCAATAAGCGACAACGCGTACGTAGCGGGAAGCAGCAGCGAGGCCACAGCCAGCAAGTCACGCTGTCCTTCCAGCTTGAACTTTGTGAAGTACAAGCCTATCCACACCAGCAGCAAGAGGCTGCTCAGCAGCGATGACACATAAATCGGCTTCTCGAAGTCGATCTGCTGCCCATTAAATAATCCCACTTGAAACGGGGTCCAAACCAAAAACACAATGAAACCAATAACCAAAGCCCATATGTAACTGGATATCTTTTCAACATTTCTCGACTGTACAGCATTTTTACCGTATACTGGTTTCGACACGTTATGATCTCCTTTTCCTGTAGGTACGTGGATATTTTAGCATAAGTGGCTACAATCTAAAAGGAACTTCAATATTAGAACAATAAGGAGATAAGGAAATTGTTAAACTTATTTTTATCACAAGAAACGAATGCCAGAAACAAACTAATATATAGTTTGGCTAAAAATGATTTTAAAAAGAAATTTAAAGGATCATATTTTGGGATATTTTGGGCGTTTGCAAATCCATTAATTACAATTTTACTGTACTGGTTTGTTTTTCAAGTGGGATTTCGCTCGGGGATTACAACGAGTGGTGCACCGTTTGTGGTTTGGTTAATCTGTGGGATGATTCCATGGTTTTATTTTGCTGAGGCATTTGCTAATGCTACCTTAAGTTTTACTGAATACAGCTTTCTGGTTAAAAAGGTTGTTTTTAAAATAAGCATCCTCCCTCTTGTAAAGATAGTGTCATCATTCTTTATTCATTTATTCTTTCTATTATTTTTATTTTTGATTTTAATTTATTATGGTATCTATCCTGATATTTACTGGATTCAAGTTATCTATTACATAGCAGGAATGATTATCTTATTAGTTGGTGTGAGTTTTATTACTTCTTCTATTGTTCCTTTTTTCCGGGATATGAATCAAATTGTATCAATAATTGTGCAAATTGGATTTTGGCTGACGCCTATCGTTTGGTCTTTAGATATTACTCCTCCCAAATATCAGTTCTTATTCAAATTGAATCCTTTTTATTATATTGCTGAAGGATATCGCGATTGTTTTTTAAATAAAACGTGGTTTTGGGAGAAACCATTTGAGACTTTATATTTTTGGATCGTTACCTTCGTGCTTTTATTAATAGGAGGCTTACTCTACAAAAAATTAAAACCTCACTTTGCAGATGTTCTATAGAATTAAGGAGTGTAAAAATGGAGAATGTAATTGAAATAAATGATCTAACCAAAATATATAAGTTATATAGAAATCCTGTTGACAGATTGAAAGAGTCCTTGAGTATATTTGGCAAGAATTATCACAAGGATTTTTTTGCTCTGAATAGTATGACGTTACATGTTCAAAGAGGAGAGGCACTGGGTATAATTGGGAAAAATGGCTCTGGTAAATCTACGCTTTTGAAAATAATGACTGGAGTTTTGTCACCAACTTCTGGGGAGTTATCTGTTAAAGGTAGAATATCTGCTCTATTAGAACTGGGAGCGGGGTTTAATCCTGACTTCTCTGGTTTGGAAAATGTTTATCTAAATGGAACGATGATGGGGATGAGCAAGGAAGATGTTGATAAGAAGATCGACGATATTACTGCCTTTGCAGATATTGGTGACTTTATTCATCAACCGGTAAAAACATATTCGAGTGGTATGTTTGTTAGATTGGCTTTTGCTGTAGCCATCAATGTTGAACCTGAAATACTAATTGTGGACGAAGCGTTATCCGTAGGTGATATTTTCTTTCAAGCAAAATGTTTTAAAAAATTCAGTGAATTTAAAGAACAAGGTAAGACGATAATATTTGTTACTCATGATATGAGTAGTGTAATGAAATATTGTGACAGGGTCATTGTTATGAATGAGGGTATCATCGTTGATGAAGGGGCACCTGGCCCTATGATTGACATTTATAAAAAAATATTAGTTAATCAATACTCTGAAGTGGAAAGCATGGACGTTAAAAACACTTTTGTTGAAAATCAGTGGAAAAAAGGGATTAATATTAATCCCTCCTTTAGCGATTATGGAAATAATAAAGCGCAGATTATTGATTTTGGAGTATTTGATCATAAGGGAGATTTAACAAATGTCATCATGAAGAGTAAAGAATTTAAGCTGAAGATGAAAGTGCAATTCAACGAAGATATCACAGATCCAATATTTGCTTTTAGCATAAAAGATATTAGAGGTACTGAAATTACTGGTACAAATACAATGCTCGAATCGGTTAATACAGGGTTAATCAGAAAAAATGATATCTATGAAATTGAATTTACTCAGAATATTTCATTGCAAGGCGGAGATTATTTGATCTCTTTTGGTTGTACTGGGTATGAAAACAATGATTTTGTGGTATACAATCGATTATATGACATCTTTAATATTCATGTAATTGCAAATAAAAATAGCGTAGGTTTCTTCGATATGGATTCAAACATAAAAGTTCAAAAGAATGAGAGGATTGGAACAAGTGGACAGCTATGAAGACAAGCGGCTTAACTTATCGTTTTATGGTGGAGAGGACTTGTACTCTGATGGCGAAATAGAAAATGAGATGCTTGAGATAGCTAAGAATAATACTGATTTTGACAATGTAATTGCAAATGATACCCGCTGGCCAATTTTGTACCATTTCTCGAAAAAAAGACACAATTTATTGGAGTGGTATCCTTTTGAAAAAGAGGCTGAAGTATTAGAAATTGGAGCTGGATGCGGCGCAATTACTGGAGTGCTTTGTGACAAATGTAAGCATGTGACTTCGGTTGAACTATCAAAAAAGAGGTCGTTAATTAACCTTCATCGCAATAGTGATAAGATTAATTTGGAAATCATTGTAGGCAATTTAAATGATGTTAAATTTGATAAGAAATTTGATTATATAACTCTTATTGGTGTCTTGGAATATGCTGCGCTATATACTGCTTCCGACTCACCTTACGATGAATTTTTGAAAAATATAAAGAAAAATCTTAAGCCAAACGGAACTTTGATAATTGCTATTGAAAATAAGTTTGGCTTGAAGTACTGGGCAGGCGCTAAAGAAGATCATACAGGAATACTATTTGACGGTTTGGAAGATTATCCATCTGACCGGCAAGTATATACGTTTTCAAAACCGGAGTTAACTAGAAAGCTAGTTAATGCTGGATTTACAGAAAATAAGTTTTATTATCCATACCCAGATTATAAACTGCCTAATTCAATTTATTCAGATGGAAGATTGCCGAAAATCGGGGAATTGCAAAATGACTTAGTTAATTATGACCAGTCTAGGACTCTCCTTTTTAGTGAGCAAGCCGTTTATGATAGCATTTTGCATAGTGAAGGTGAATATCCCTTTTTTTCTAATTCTTTTTTAGTCTTTTCTAAGTGAAAAGCTTAAGTATCATTTTGAGGAGTGAGAAGTACTTGAATATACTATATACGAGATATAGCAAAGACCGGCATCCTCACTTTCAAATGAAAACCGTTATTTACGAACAAGGCGGTCTTAAGAAAGTGAAGAAACAGGCAGTTACACCGGCTGGTTCTGGACATATTCGAAACATTTTTGAAAATTACGGGAAATTGAGCGCTCATTATAAAGCAAATGTATTGTTACAGCCTGAATTTGAGAATGATTCCTTGGTTTTTGAATATATCACAGCCCGCAGTCTAGATGAGTTGATTTTAGAGTCTGCCCTTAATAAGAAAAAAAAAGATTTTTTCTATTTCTTAGATCAATATAAACAAATAGTTAATGATGTTGCGGGTCATAACTATATACCATTTAGTAATACAGAACAATTTGTTCATTTTTTTAATAAAAAATACCCACTTGAAGGTTTGAATTCCTTTGTTACTTCTAATGTTGACTTGAATTTTGATAACATCTTTTTTCTAGGAAATAAAGTATTTAAAATATTGGACTATGAATGGGTATTAGAATTCCCAATACCGGTTGAGTTTGTAGCTTTTAGGGCGATTAACACCTTTTATTACGCTCATTATACAACACTAGTTAATTTTGTGGATATCAGAACATTATTTGATTTCTTCGGAATTTCTAACGATAGAATAGAGCATTATACTAATATGTCGATTACCTTTGCTGACTATGTAGGGACTAATCAAGCGACAGCCAGACTACGGGGTTACTTGAAAAGGAATGTCCCATTTGAGTTTAGAGAGCCAGAAATATATACAAGTCAATTATTTTATAAAAAATCTGACGAAGATTTGTTTTCTGAGGAATGTAGTGTGAAAATTAGTATTACTAGCCAAACTGCGATTCTTCATTTCCCCGTAGAACCCAACATGAACTACTTTAGATTTGATCCTGCGGATAAAAAAAGTATTATTCGTATCGAAAAAGCAATTGCATTTGATTCGGCCGGTAAAGCCTTGGAATTGAGTCAGACTCATGCAAATGCAAGTTATATAACCGACTCTACGTACTTTTTTGCTACGGATGACCCTCAAGTATATTTCTTTATCGAATCTGATTTTAATGTGTCGAGGATTGTGGTCACTTTGAAGTATATTCAGTTTCTTGAGGATGGATTTTTTCTTGAATTTGGAAAAACGCATGAGGATTTATTAAAATACAAAGGTACATTAGAATCTAATATTGAAAAAGAGAGGGAGCTTTTCTATAAAGAGAAGGAGCTTTTCGATAAAGAAAATGAAAAATTAAATAATACGATCATTAATTATCAATCACAAATAGATGAAAAGCAGAACCAACTCCGGGTGTTTCAAGATGTTACTAACGAACTCAAAGTTGAAATAAAAAAACTGGAAAATGAGTTGATAGACGGAAAGAAGTTAAATAATGACCTCAATAGTGAAAAATCTCAACTTATTGATGAGATTGATATCTTACAAAATGACTTGAGAGTGAGTAAACAATATATAAATCAAATAGAAAGTACATTTTGGTGGCGGACAGTGCAGAAAATAAGTAGTTTTGGTAGGAAAATCAGTGGTCAAACGAAAGGAAAGAACTAATGAAAAGAATGATGAAAGTTTCCTCTTTATATGGTTTAGAGTCGAATGCTACAAATGAACCTTCTAGTGAGTGGGTTAGCATTAATAATGATCCTCAAATGTATTTTAAAGAAGCGTATACAAAGGGATTTTACAAAATTGTCTGGCATGGAGCATCAAGTGATACTAGGTATTTACGTCTTTATATAAATTATGGTGGTGGGTATAGCCAAGAACAGTCGTTACTTCTAGGCGTACTGAACGAAAAGGAGAATACTCATTTTAAAATTGTGAAATTTGATCAAGATGTTATAGATTTAAGATTAGATCCTGGAGATATGCCAGGTTCTTTTAAGTTTGGAAATTTGAGTGTTGAAAAGATATCCTTTGCCTCATACTTTAAATTAGCTTTTGAAAAATATGCTAATTTAAATGGAAATGAAGGGGTTTTGAAGTTAATTAAAAAGGGGTATCGAAAATGGAGAGAACACGGCTTAAGGTGGGTCATTAAAAGGGCAGAAACATTACTGATTAATCACTCATCGGACTCAGGAATGCAGCAGGGGTATGAGGCTTACAAGTATACTGAACAAGATCCTGTGAATTATCTTGAGTTAGCTAGCGATCCTTTATTATCGATTATTATACCCTTCCATAGTGGGGATTTCGAGTTTTTAAATACATGTCTAGATTCCGTGAAGAGACAGTCGTATGCAAAATATGAAATCATTATAGTAGGGAATAGTGTGTCTGGACTAAGTGGCCGTTTTGGCAATTCTCAAATTAAAACTCTGGAAGTAATTAGTGATAATTTCATGGATCATATTAATACTGCAATCCCTTATATTTCAGGTGATTATTCATTTATCCTTGAAGAAGAGGATTTCATATCTGTTAATGCGTTTTATTATGCTTCACAAGCTATCAAAGAAACAAAAAGTGAACTGATATATATGGATGAAGATCGATTTATCGGCACGGAACACTTTTCTCCTCTTTTAAAAGGAAATTATATTCTTGCAGATATAAAGAATATAAGTGAATTTATTGGGCCTGTATTTGTGAAATCCGATATTCTAAAGGAAAGTTTAGGAATACATCTCTATACCTCCTTGAAGGATAAGCTCATTTTACAAAGTAATGTTATTCAGCATATCCCACAAGTCATGTATCACAAACGTGCTACTGTATCTCAATGGCAAGAAGCTGAGAAAGAGAAAGTTAAGATTATTCCCTTCTATCTTCCTCAATATCATGAAATTCCAGAAAATGATGAATGGTGGGGAAAGGGATTTACTGAGTGGACCAATGTTACAAAGGCACTTCCTTTATATGAAGAACATTATCAACCTCACGTCCCAACTGATTTGGGCTATTATAACTTAGTGAAAGATAAGGACATAAAAGAACGTCAAGTTGAATTAGCTAATAAATATAACATCTTCGGGTTCTGTTATTATTATTATTGGTTCAATGGAAAGAGACTGCTTGAAAAACCGTTAAATGATGTGCTTGAAAATAAGGAACTAGACTTTCCTTTTTGTATTTGCTGGGCCAATGAAAGCTGGTCTAGACGTTGGGATGGTCAAGAAAAAGAATTATTGATGCAGCAGATTCATGATGAAGACTCGGATAAAAGATTTATTGAAGAGGTTATACCTATGTTAAAAGACAGCAGATATATTTGTATTGAAGATGGAGTGCCTATTATTTTGATATATCGTGCAGAACTTTTCCCTGATTTAAAAAATACAGTTAAATATTGGAAAGAGAAATGCAGGGCGAACGGAATCAAGGATTTACATGTGTGTATGGTTCAATCTTTTGGTCAACAGGACCCAGAAATTCATGGTTGCGACTCTGCCGTGGAATTCCCTCCACATGGTGTTTATGCTGCGGAAATTTCGGACCAAATTAAAGGCTTGGATCCAGAATTTGATGGGAACATCTATAATTATAAAGAGGTTGTAGAGCGGAATCTGCGAAAAAAGAATTCCAGTGATTATAAATGGTTCCGTGGTGCAATGTTAAGTTGGGATAATACCGCTAGAAGAAAAAAATCATCTAATATATTCTTCGATGCCTCTCCTGGTGAATATGAGAAATGGATGATCGGTTTAATAGACTACACTAGGAAATTTAATGAAAAAGATAATCAAATTGTTTTTGTAAATGCATGGAATGAATGGGCTGAAGGAACGCATTTAGAACCAGATACAAAATATGGACATGGATATCTGGAGGCTACACAAAGAGCTTTAAATGTACGCTAATAAACTAGGAGACAAATCTAATGACTAATATGCCTTTAATTAGTGTAATTGTTCCATCGTATAATTATGAAAAGTTTATTGTTGAATCAGTAGAATCAGTAGTCTGTCAGACTTATGAAAATCTGGAGTTAGTGATTATTGATGACTTTTCAAAAGACAACAGTGTGGCTTTAATAAATGGATTGATATCTCAAGAAAGGGTGAAGCAACGATTTAATGGTAAAATACACTTCATAAAGCATGAAGTGAATCGTGGAGCTCATTATTCTATAAACGAGGGAATTAATATTTCTACTGGTGGATATATCTCTATTCTTAATGCAGATGATCTATATGATGAAAATCGTTTTGAAATAATGATGTCGGCAATGATTGCTCAAAATGCTGAATTCTCTTTTTCAAAGATAAGCGTAATTGATGGAGAAGGAAACTTAGCGGATACTACCACAGGGGAAGCTGGGAAATTTGTTGCAGTTCAAAACTCAATAAACAGCTTTCCAACAGTTGGATGGTCTCTTATCCCCCATAACGCAGCTATATCGACTGGAAATATGTTATTTACTCGAGATATATATTGTAAAGTTGGAGGATTTCGAAATTTGAAATACTGTCATGATTGGGATTTTATTCTAAAAAGCTTATTGATTACTGAACCACTTTATATACCGGAAACAACCTATTACTATAGACTACACGGAAATAACTCGTATTTACAGTTAGATAACGTAGTTGATAGAGAAGTTAAAACTGTATTAGGAGGTTTTTTTTATAATTGTAGAAAGAAAAATTTAATTAATAAATTATGTCCTAGTCCACAAAACTGGAGAAACGAGTTCTTATCTCAGATTGAAAATATGTCACTTGAAAAGTTCTGGGTATTTTCCAAGACACCGTTTAACCTTGCTTATCAGTTAAGACAATCACTCATAGATCGAAAGTAATGCTTTTCATTTCTTATCTGAGTCTGATTGAAACCAATGGAAAATAATAAATCTACGAGTAGTTTTTGTGAGATTCAAGTGATTATAAGGCTGGAAGTGGGTATGAGAAGCAAAAAAATGCTCCGCATAATTTCACGTGCCAATTTGAATGTTTTAGAAGTTCTAAGTTTAAAGAGGATCAATTTAAGAAAATAAAAAATTAAATAAGGATGTTATAAATGAAAATTGAGATTAATGTTGATGATAAAACGGTTAACATTTATAGAGTATTAATAATATTCTTATCTATTATTTATTTCGGGTATTTTCTCAAGCTGAATGGTTTTACCCCTTATTGGAATGACGAGTTCGCCTATAGTTTTATTAGTGGTGGTGATACGAAATTAAGTAGTTTCTATGATATTATTCGTTCACAACATAACTTATACTATAATTGGACCGGAAGGGTATTAATTCATGCTATAGTACAATTTTTTTTGTTGTTAGGGAAAGACTATTTTAATATTTTTAATTCGATCTTTTTTGTAGCTCTAATATATTTAGTATGTTCCTTTGTCCGAGTTAGGAAATTTAATAATAAAGAAGATTTGCGAGATTTTGTTATTGTAACGCTGCTTCTATGGTTCCTGATACCTGTAATGGGACAAACAACATTTTGGCTTGCAGGGTCAGTTAACTACTTATGGGCTACGGTGTTTGTTTTAGCCTTCCTTTTGCCGTATAGATATTTAATGGAAGATAAACAAATTATTAAAAATAATATACTAAGCGTTACGGCGATGTTCTTTCTGGGGCTTTTAGCGGGCTGGTCTCAAGAAAATGCGGCGGTAACTGCAGTTGTGTTTGTCGGAATGACGTTTATTTTTGTAGTGTATAAGTACAAAAAAATTCCATATTGGTTTGTAAGTGGTGCAATAGGTCTTATTATTGGTGCTGTTTTCCTTCTTTTGGCTCCAGGTAACGGAGTGAGAAAGGAAATTATGTATTTTGATTTGAGTCTAAAGGATCAAGTTCTTAATTTTTTTCAATCATTAAAGAATATCGTTTTGTATGAACAAAGAGCTTTGTTCAGTATATTCATAATTATGTTTCTTTTTGTATTATTTCAGAGGTCACAGTCGAAAATCAAAGCAGTAGGCCTATCTCTTGTGTTTTTTATATCAGGATTTACTTCTTATCTTGCGATGATTGCCTCACCTGAGTTTCCTTCACGGGCTACGTTTGTGGGGGCGATTTCTATTGTGATCTCAATAATGATACTTTCTAACAACCTTAATGAAAAGTTTAAATCCGTTATAATACTAATAGCCATTATCCCTTTTTTGATGTCAGTTACCAATCTATTTAAAGATATTCAGATAGTTGGACATGAAAATGCTCTTAGGGAGAAAATAGTAGCAGACGCTATAGCCACTGGGAATAATGATGTTAGACTCCCTCCATATTCTATAAAGGGCAGCGATAGAGTGTTTATTTTCGATATAACCTCGAATCCCAAATATACTTCTAATGAACATTATGCAAAGTACTATGGTTTAAATTCAGTTGTAATTGACACTCCAGTTCTAGTTGTAGAATTGAAAGAGCCAGTTATCAATCAATATCAATTATATTTTGATACAGGTAACGGCTTTAATGAGGAAGACACTGCTTATGCTGGTATATATAATCAAACTGATGGAAAAAGGCTATACTTTAACCTACCAACTAAGCCTATTTACAAATTTAGATTTGATCCTGGGAATCATACAAATGAAAAAATTGAAATTTCAAAAATCACCATTCAAAATAATAGTGTTATAAAAAATTATGATAGCGCCCAACTACAAGATATGTTAGTTCCACAGCATGATATTGCTACGATGAAGAATACAGGGGAGTATTTAGAATTGATCACATCAGGCGATGACCCTCAGTTTGAATTTGTTAATGATTATACAGATAAAGGTACAAGCGTGATGATGAATTTTGGAAACGAAATTACTGGAGAAATACAGATTTTTTATGATTTGGGAAAGGGGTTTAATGAAAATAATTCAGTTAAGATTAATGTTAATAATAAAAATAGCATAACTGCTCAATTACCTGCTAAAAGGATATACAATCTTAGAATTGATTTAGGAAATAAGCCGGATACAACAATTGGTATTAGATCGATTAGCATTAAAGGTACTAAGAAAATTGAAATTAAAGACATATTTGAAAAAGTTACCTCCTTGATCCAGTTAGAAAAGGGAGATATTAAGGATGATATTTATTATTTAATAACTAAGGGGAATGATCCGTCCTTTCAGATTATCGATTTGGATATTGTAACTGGAAATTAGTTATTATTGATTTTCTATTAATAGGTGAAGAGGATGAAAAGGGCATGGAGTTTAAGCTGTCACTTATAGTTCCTATGTATAATGAAGAGGCTAATATCGATATTTTTTATAGAACTATTACAAGTACTATGTTGAAAAATTCCTATGATTTCGAAATTATATGTATAAATGATGGAAGTAAAGATAATACTCTATCTTTACTTAAAGAACTTGCACGTAATGATGAACGAATTAAGGTAATTGATTTATCGAGAAACTTTGGAAAAGAGGTTGCAATGTCTGCAGGTCTTAAATATGCTGTGGGAGATGCAATTATTCCAATTGATGCTGACTTGCAAGACCCTCCAGAGGTTATTCCTTTATTGGTAAATAAGTGGCATGAGGGATATGATGTCGTGTATGCGACACGTACTAAGCGAGAAGGCGAAACTGTTTTTAAGAAAATGACTGCGCATATGTTTTATAGAGTTATAGCAAAGCTTACGAGAATTGACATTCCAGAGGATACAGGTGATTTTCGGCTCATGTCTAGGCAAGTTGTTGATGCCTTAAACCAATTACCTGAGCATCACCGCTTTATGAAAGGACTTTTCAGTTGGGTTGGTTATAAACAAACGAGTATTACCTACCAACGAGAAGCGCGATTCGCTGGGAAAACAAGTTTTAATTACTGGAAGTTATGGAATTTTGCACTTGAGGGTATTACTTCATTTAGTTTTGCGCCACTACAATTTGCATCCTACTTAGGTTTTTTCGTGTCTATCACATCGTTTATTTATATGATGTATCTTATTTTTAGTACAATATTCTTTGGTAATCCTGTTGCTGGTTATCCGTCTTTAATGGTTGCCATCCTATTCTTTGGGGGGATACAGTTAATAACACTCGGAATTATAGGAGAATATATAGGAAGAATATATAATGAAACCAAGAGAAGACCACTCTTTCTTGTTAGAGAAGAAGTAAATATTACCTCTTCGCTAATGAAAAATGAAAATCTATTATGATACGTATAAATTGGATGAAAAAGCAGTTTAATGAGAATATTACGTTTTTTAAGTTCATTTTGGTTGGCGCCCTAAACACTTTGGTAGGTTTAGGTTCGATATTTATCTTGTTTAATACTCTACACTTTAATTATTGGGTATCGACCAGTTTAGGAAATCTTCTCGGAATTATTTGCAGCTATGTATTAAATAAAAGTTTTACTTTTCAATCAAAAAAAAGTGCGAATAAAACCATTTGGAAGTTTATTCTAGTTTCTATTGTTTGTTATTTGTTTTCGTATTATTTAGGGCATATATTCAATATGTTTATGTATAACAATGGTTTGATAACTAAGAGTAAGTTAACTGAAAATATCTCTATTTTATTAGCATCAGGGATTTATACAATCTCTAACTATCTAGGTCATAAATATTATACATTTGCGAAGGGTTGAATTGGTTATAATGAAGTATCACTTCGGCTAATTGTAGTGAATATTATAAGATTAGTGAAATAACATTTGGGGGTTAACATTAATGAAACTGCTTGTCACCGGCGGAGCCGGCTTCATCGGCAGCAACTTCGTAATATACATGCTGCAGCAACACCCTGATTACCAGATCGTCAACGTAGATGCGTTGACTTACGCAGGTAATCTGGAGAACCTGAAATCAATCGAGAATCATCCTAACTATACGTTTGTCAAAGCGGACATTACCGATGTGGCGGCAATGGATGCGCTAATCGGTGATGCTGTGGATGTAGTGGTTAACTTCGCTGCTGAGTCCCACGTGGACCGGAGTATTCTGGAGCCGGAAGTATTTGTGAAGACGAATGTGCTGGGTACTCAAGTACTGCTGGATGCAGCTAAGAAATACAGTATAACTAAATTCGTGCAAGTCTCCACGGATGAAGTCTATGGATCGCTTGGTGCTACAGGTCTGTTCACTGAAGAAACGCCGCTTACACCGAACAGCCCTTACTCCGCAAGCAAAGCGGGCGGGGATTTGCTGGTTCGAGCTTATCACGAAACATTCGGATTGCCGATTAACATTACCCGTTGCTCCAATAACTACGGTCCTTATCAGTTCCCGGAGAAGCTGATTCCACTGATGATCTCCCGTGCGCTGGCTGATCAGGCGCTGCCTGTATACGGTGACGGAATGAATATCCGTGACTGGCTGTATGTTGAGGATCACTGCAGTGCAATCGATCTGGTAATTCATGAGGGTGTTAACGGTGAAGTGTACAACATCGGAGGCAATAATGAGCGGACAAATATGCATATTGTGAATACGGTACTGCAGGAGCTAGGTAAACCGGACTCGCTGATTACGTATGTTCAGGACCGTCCTGGACATGACCGCCGTTACGGTATAGATCCGACTAAGATCACGAACGAACTGGGATGGAAGCCAAAGCATACGTTCGAAACGGGCATTAAGGAAACCATTCAGTGGTATCTGAATAACAAAGAATGGTGGACCCGCATTCAGTCTGGAGAATACCAGAAGTATGCCGCACTCCAGTACGGCAGCCGTCTGGGGGATTCACTCTAATGGCGAAGATAAAAGTGTTCGTTACAGGTTCAGGCGGACAACTGGGGCAAGATCTTATGCTTCTGCTTCAAGGTCAGGATTATGAGGTTCTGGGCTGTGACCGTCAGGAAATGGATATTACCGATCTGGACCAGTGCCAGGAGGTCATCAGCGCTTTCGCTCCTGATGCTGTCATTCATTGTGCGGCCCATACAGCAGTTGATGCGGCAGAGACCGATGTTGACGCAGCGTATCTGATTAATGCTACCGGAAGCCGGAATGTGGCTCTTGCCGCTGAGAAGGCTGGGGCTAAGCTGGTCTATATCAGCACGGATTATGTGTTCGATGGCATGGGGGTTCAGCCTTACCATGAATATGATAATACGGATCCTAAAAGTATCTACGGTAAGTCTAAACGAGCTGGAGAGATCCTGGTCCAGTCTTTATCGTCCAAATTCTTTATCGTACGTACCTCTTGGGTTTATGGCAAATACGGCAATAATTTTGTGAAAACCATGCTGAAACTAGGGCAGGAAAAGCCATTGCTGCAGGTTGTAGATGACCAGAAGGGCTCGCCTACCTATACGTTGGACCTGGCAAGATTCTTGCTTGAGCTTATCCAGACTGAAAAATATGGTGTATATCATGCTTCGAACAGTGATTCTTGCACATGGTATGAATTCACCCAGGCCATCTTTGCGGAAGCAGAAGATATTCTGGGGCTGAAGTTCACAGCGAAGCTTGAGCCGTGCGCAACCGAACAGTTCCCGCGTCCTGCACCGCGTCCTCGCAACTCGGTGATGGAGCATCTGGCAATCCGTACTAATGGGTTCCAGGATATCCGTCCTTGGCGGGAAGGTCTAAGAGAATTTCTTTTAAGTCTAAAATAAAGAGCGTATCTTCGATTGTAAGTTCATCCCAAGACCGGCATCGCCGGTCTTTTTTGTGTTATAATAATTGTCGATAGATTACTATATTTGTCAGGAGAGTATAGCAGTGAATGTAGATGTTAGTATAATCATTCTTAATTACAACACATGCCGCCTGACGATGGACTGTCTGAGGTCGGTATATGACTCCGAGACCCGCTACTCCTATGAAATTATTTTAATAGATAATAACTCCCATGATCACTCGGTAGAGACGATAAGCAAGGAATTTCCGGATGTGCTGCTGATCGCCAATTCTGAAAATGTAGGGTTTGCCAAGGGTAATAATCAGGGGATGGAAGTGGCCTCCGGGCGCTATCTGCTGCTGCTTAACTCCGATACGGTGGTGCGTAAGGATACACTAGAGACAATGGCCCAGTTTATGGACAGTCGTCCGGATCTCGGCGCGTCGGGCTGCAAGGTGATACTGCCGGATGGTTCGCTGGATAAGGCCTGCAAAAGAGGATTTCCGACACCATCTGCCTCCTTCTATTATGCGTTTGGCTTCAGTAAGCTGTTCCCGGATCGTCCAAGATTCAACGGCTATCAGCTGGGTTATCTGGACCCGGATGACTCTTACCCGGTAGATTGTCTGGTGGGAGCGTTCATGCTGCTGCGGCGGGAGACCATTGAGCAGGTGGGCGGCCTGGATGAGACGTTCTTTATGTATGGAGAGGATCTGGATTGGTGTTACCGGATCAAAGCGGCCGGCTGGGGGATTTATTACTATCCGCAGACATCGATCGTGCATCTCAAAGGCGGCAGTGCGCGCCGCAGACCGTTTAAGATCGTGTACGAATTCCACCGGGCGATGATTTTATTCCATAAGAAGCATTATAGCAGGCGGTACAACAGTATGATAAACGGAGCGGTATATGCGGGAGTCGGCGTCAAGTTCACGCTTTCGCTGCTGCGCAATGCGCTGATTGCTCCGCGCAAGGTTCCAACACCAGCACAGAGTCTGACAGTCCCCGGGGAAGCCGGTTTACGCAATGAATCGAATGCTGAGGTGAGATTATGATTCGCCGTAATCAGAGATTTTTGACACAGTTATATATGGTTGCCGATTTCCTGGTCATTCAAGTGGCTTTCCTGGCTGCCTGGTGGCTGAAATTCAAAAGCGGTTTGTTGGATTCCTATAGAACACTTCCTGTAGAGTCCTATGCTTACTGGAGTATTATCTACGGAGCTATCGCTATTCTGATCGGAATTGTGCTTCAATTGTATTTGCCGAAGCGCAAGAAACGGTTCATTGACGAATTCATCAAAATCTTTCAGGTTCACGCCATGGGTATCTTCATTCTGCTCGGCCTGATGTTCTTCCTGAAGGAGATTGACGTCTCCCGGCAATATCTCGCAATATATATGGGCTTCAATATTCTTTCCATTATGCTGTACCGTTATGTGCTGAAGAAGATGCTGAAATCGCTGCGTGAAAAAGGCTTCAACCGCCAGTTTGTACTGATTCTCGGCGCAGGTACGCTGGGTAAGAGATTCTACAATAATCTGGAGCAGTATCCTGAGCTGGGGTACGAGGCAATTGGCTTCCTGGATGATTTTCATGAATGGGATGGTCTTGAGGAACAACGGTATAAGCCGATTCTCGGCACCGTGGATCAGCTGGAAGGCATGCTGGAGATGCTGCCGGTCGATGAGGTCATTCTGGCGCTTCCGCTGGATGCCCATTCGAAATATCCGACCATTATTGCTACCTGCGAGAAGGCGGGTGTAAGGACGCTGATTATCCCTGACTTCTTCGACTACCTGCCGGCCCGTCCTTACTTCGATAACTTCGCGGGGATGCCGATGATTAACGTACGCGACATTCCGCTGGATATGGCCGGGAACAAAATGGCTAAGCGGGCGTTTGATCTGGTGTTTTCCCTGTTCGCCATTATTATGTTGTCTCCTGTCATGCTGATTGTAGCGCTGGGTGTGCGCCTAACCTCGCCCGGACCTATTATTTTCAAGCAGGAGCGCGTAGGACTTAACCGCCGTAACTTCATGATGTACAAGTTCCGTTCGATGAAGATGCAGACAGACGGCGAAGTGGATACAGGCTGGAGTACGCGTGAAGATCCGCGCCGCACACGTTTTGGGACCTTTATCCGGCGAACCAGTCTGGATGAGCTGCCGCAATTTTTCAATGTGCTGTTTGGCCAGATGAGTGTGGTCGGTCCGCGTCCGGAGCGCCCGTACTTTGTAGAGCAGTTCCGCGGTGAGATTCCGAAGTATATGGTGAAGCACCATGTGCGTCCGGGGATTACCGGCTGGGCTCAGAGCAACGGTCTGCGCGGGGACACGTCGATTGAGGACCGGATCAAACATGACATTTTCTATATTGAGAACTGGTCGCTATTGTTCGACATCCGGATCATCGCCAAAACCATCCGCAACGGCTTCAAGAACGCTTATTAATAGACGGGTCTCATACTATATTATTCCATAGAAACGGTTGCTGCCCCCCTGAGGACGACACAGCCGTTTCTTCTTGTTTTCAGGCCAACTACTCTAACACTTGCAAAGGAAACCTGCCATCATGGATAGAAAAAAGATTATCGCTTCCGTCATTATGATCGTAGCTATCGCACTCCTGCTTGTACTCACTCTTGGGGGAAAAGAGAAACAGCCGGCTACCGGCTTTGCAGCCCATAGAATTGTAGCTCATGCTATGGGAGGGATTCATAACTATACGTATACGAATACTCTGGATGCTTTTATCGCTAACTATGAGCAGGGAACCCGGGTTTTTGAGGCGGACCTGCTGCTGACAAGCGATGACAAGCTGGTTGCCCGCCATGAATGGACTGCCAATATGAGCAAGCTGCTGGGCCAGCAGGCTGTTCTTCCTGCCGCTAAGCAAGGGATCGTGCTAAATTATGAGGATGTCATGAACAGTCCGGTTCTGGAGATCTACTCTCCGCTGGATATTGAGAAGATAATGAACCTGATGGTGATCTACCCGGATGCCTATATTGTAACGGACACGAAGGAGCTTGAACCGGAACGGGTAACGAAGCAGTTTCAGCTTATCGTGGAAGCGGCGGAGAAGCGGGACCCTGCTCTGCTCAAGCGGATCGTTCCGCAGATATACAGCAGAGATATGCTGGATGTAGTGAACCGGGTGTATGCTTTTCCTGAAGTGATTTTTACACTTTATCAGACGCAGGACAGCGACGAGGTGGTCATCGAATTCGCCAAGCAAGCCGGAGTGGATATCACGATGCCGACGGTAAGAGCTACCAAGAGCTTCGTACGCAATCTGAAAAAAGTAGGTGCAAGAGTCTATGTGCATACAGTGAATGACGAGAAGGAAATTTCGGAGCTGTCCCGGATGGGAGTCGACGGATTCTATACCGATTTTGTCTCTGAGGACGACTTAAGCCGGATCAAGGGTATCCGCTAGTAGTTGAACGTGCGGGCTTCTGTACATCAAAAGCTGCCGCTCCAAAAACGCGAAAAAATGTTCGCATTTTTGTTCGCTTTAAATTGACACCCGCCTTCGTACTGACTTAGACTAGAGATACGGCTTTTGCGTGTGCAGGAGTATATTTGTTGTTATGAAATACATGGAAATAGAATGTTTACTTAAGATGAACATTGAGGATGGACGATAATGAATGGAATGCGGCAAATGATCAAGCCGTGGCGGCATGTGTTCAAGCTGGACCCGGACCGGGAGCTTGCTGACAGGGAGCTGGCGGCTGTCTGTCTCTCGGGAACCGATGCGATACTGGTAGGCGGCTCCACTGGTGTAACTTATGAGAATACGGTGAGTCTTCTCTCGAGAATCCGGCAGTATGACCTGCCTTGTGCGCTGGAGGTGTCGGATCTGGAAGCCGCTGTGCCCGGTTTTGATCTGTATATGATTCCCATGGTGCTCAACACTGCCGATACTTCATGGATTCTTGGCCATCACCGCCGGGCAATTGAACGGTTCGGCAGTCTGATTCCATGGGAATTGCTGCTGACAGAGGGCTACATTGTGCTCAATGGCGATTCATCCGTAGCACGGCTTACAGGAGCAGACCACTCGCTTAGCGCAGACGGGGCAGCGGCTTATGCACAGATTGCGGACAAGCTGATGAATCTGCCGGTGGTTTATCTGGAGTACAGCGGAAGGTTCGGAGATATGGAGACTGTGCGTGAGGTCAGGGCAATGGTCGAGCACAGCCAGCTTTTTTATGGAGGCGGTATTACAGGTGAGGAAGAAGCCATGCAGGCAGCTGCTCTATGTGATACAGTAGTGGTCGGCAATATTATTTACTATGATCTGGAGCAGGCGCTGCTGACCGTTCAGGCGGTGAGAAATACGTCGCAGCTGGACTGGTTATAAACTAATAAAAGCCGAAAGGAACAGAGGGGAAATTTGGAACTGTAGGAGCGGTAGCGACCGCCTTTGTCACCGGATTTCAACCGCAATAAGCGGTATTCAATCAAGAAATCTGGAGACAACAGCGGCCGGAGGGCCAAATATTCACCGCAGTGACGACTAAGGCTAAGTAAACATCTTAACTCAGTTTATACAAGCTTATATTCAGAAAGGAGCATGTCACACATGCAACTTGTTAACATACAAGACGCCGTAAGCCGGCTGAATCCCCCGCAGCGTCAGGCTGTAGAAGCTACCGAAGGGCCTTTATTGATCATGGCCGGAGCGGGCAGCGGTAAGACCCGCGTGCTGACCCACCGGATCGCCTGGCTGATCGCTAACCGCAAGGCACCGCCTTGGGCGATTCTGGCGATTACTTTTACGAACAAGGCCGCCCGGGAGATGCAGGATCGTGTCTCCAAGCTGGTAGGGCCGGATGGCCGGGATATTTGGGTATCCACCTTCCACTCGATGTGTGTGCGGATCCTGCGGAAGGATATTGAGCGGATAGGCTTCACTTCGAACTTCTCCATTCTGGATTCGACGGACCAGTTATCCGTTATCCGCAATTGTATGAAGGATCTGGACATTGATACCAAGAAATTCGAGCCGAAGGCCATTCAGGCTGTGATCAGTACAAACAAGAATGAGCTGATTACACCGGCGCAGTATGAGCAGAAGATCGGCGATTATTTTGAAGGCCTTGTGGCCAAAGTGTATACCAAGTACCAGCAACGGCTGAGAAGCAATAACTCGCTGGATTTCGATGACCTCATCATGAAGACGATCCAATTGTTCAAGGAAGTTCCTGAGGTATTGGATTTCTACCAGAAGAAGTTCAAATATATTCATGTCGATGAGTATCAGGATACGAACCGGGCGCAGTATATGCTCTGCCGGATGCTGGCCGAGGGTCATCACCGGATCTGCGTAGTCGGGGACAGTGACCAGTCGATCTACCGCTGGCGCGGGGCGGATATTTCGAACATCCTTAATTTTGAAGAAGACTATCCCGAAGCCAAAACCATCCTGCTGGAGCAGAATTACCGTTCAACCTCCAATATTCTAAATGCAGCCAATGGTGTTATCGCACTGAATACCGGACGCAAGCCGAAGAAGCTGTGGACCGATTCGGACGAAGGCGCGAAGATCAAGGTGTTCCGCGGGGACTCCGAGCATGATGAAGGTTACTTCGTCACCGGAGAGATCAGCAAGAATGTGAAGCAGGGCCAGGCGTACCAGAATCATGCGATTCTATACCGTACGAACGCCCAGTCCCGTGTAATAGAAGAAATTCTGATCAAATCGGATATTCCTTATCAGATCGTCGGCGGGATCAAGTTCTATGACCGCAAAGAAATCAAGGATCTGCTGGCGTATCTGCGCCTGCTCTCCAATCCTGATGATGATATCAGCCTGACGCGGATTATCAATGTTCCTAAGCGTGGCCTCGGGGATACGACTGTCGGTAAATTGGCGGCAGCAGCGGCTTCCCAGGGAGTATCGATCTTCCGGGCACTGCAGACGGTGGATGATCTGGGCTTTGCCGGCCGGACGCGTAATACGCTGGTGGAGTTCTATGATATGATCGAAGCCCTGCACCGGATGGTGGAATTCCTCTCGGTAACGGAGCTGACAGAGAAGATTCTTGAACTGTCCCAGTACCGACTGGAGCTGCAGAATGAGAATACTCTTGAATCCCGTTCCCGTCTGGAGAATATCGATGAATTCCTGTCCGTAACGATGGAATTCGAGAAGAACAACGAGGATAAGTCGCTGGTCTCCTTCCTGACGGATCTGGCGCTGATCGCTGACATTGACAGCGTGAATGACGAAGAAGAGCGCAGCGATGCCGTCGTGCTGATGACGATGCACAGCGCGAAGGGCCTGGAGTTCCCGACCGTGTTCATCATCGGAATGGAAGAGGGCGTGTTCCCGCACAGCCGTGCTTTCCAGGACAATGATGAACTGGAAGAGGAGCGCCGGCTGGCGTATGTGGGCATTACCCGTGCGGAGAAGCAGCTGTTCCTCAGCTGTGCACGGATGCGCACGCTGTTCGGGCGGACGACCGCGAATGCGCCGTCCCGCTTCCTGGAGGAGATTCCGGAGGAGCTGAAGGAAGACACCGTTAAGGAATCAGACCGCTTCCGGCGCGGAGGCGCGGAGGTTGGCGGTGCTTACGGCGGCCGCGGCTTCGGCGGAGGCAGCCGGGGGAACTTCGGCAGCCGCACCGCTGCTGCCGGGAATGCGCCGGCAGGCGGCGGTGCCGCCAGCTTCGGCAGCGGCAGCTCGGCGAGCGCGGTGCCCGGCGCGGGCCGCGTAGTGGTGACGACCGGAGGCGCGCAGAGCGCTCCGGGAGCAGGGGCCGCAGCGTCCGCCGGCTTCAAGGCGGGCGACAAGGTCTCCCACGGCAAATGGGGCATAGGCACCGTTGTGGCCGTGAAGGGCAGCGGCAACGATACGGAGCTGCAGATTGCCTTCCCGGCGCCGGTGGGCGTGAAGCGGCTGCTGGCCGGCTTTGCACCGATCACCAAAGTTGAATAAAGCAAGCTGCGATTAACGATTGTGTTTTTGGATCACGCTAACCGTAGGAAACCTATTTGACGGAGGGATGTGCCGGATGGATATGATGTTCACGATGGAAGAGCTCGTAGCCGAGCTGAATCAATATAACTATCATTACTATACAATGGATGCGCCGCAGATCAGCGACAAGGAATATGATGCACTCTACGACAAGCTGGTGGCGCTGGAAGCGGAGAGCGGAATGGTACTGCCGCATTCTCCAACCCAGCGAGTAGGCGGGGAACTGCTGAAGGGCTTCACGCCACACCGCCATCTGGCGCCATTGTGGAGTCTTGACAAGGCGCAGAACATTGAACAGCTGCGCACCTGGAACGCCCGTGTGCTGAAGCTGGTGAATGACTACAACACCAAGAATCCGGAGAATCCTCTGCCTGACCCGTGTTATGCGGTGGAGCTGAAGTTTGACGGCTTAACGCTGAACCTGACCTACCGTGACGGCGTACTTGTCCAGGCGGCAACACGGGGCAACGGCGTAACAGGCGAAGGTATCCTTGCTCAGGTGAAGACGATCAAATCCGTTCCTTTGAACATCCCGTTCAAGGAAGGGCTGATCGAAGTGCAGGGCGAGGGGATCATGAACCTGTCTGTTCTGGCTGACTATAATACACGTGCGGCGGAGCCGCTGAAGAATGCACGTAACGGTGCAGCCGGCGCACTGCGCAACCTGAATCCGAAGATGACTGCAGACCGCAGATTGAATGCCTTCTTTTATAATGTGGGGTACTCGGAGGGTGTGCAGTTTGCCGATCACCAGGAAATGATGGATTTCCTTCGCAGCAACCGGTTCAAGGTCAACCCGTATCTCAATTACTTCAGTAATTTCGATGACGTTACCGAGCAGCTGGCTGAGATCGAAGAGAGCCGTTCCGGCCTTGATTATCTGATTGACGGGGCAGTCATCAAGGTGACAGATTTCCGGATCCGTGAAGCACTAGGCTATACAGATAAGTTCCCCCGCTGGGCGGTTGCCTATAAATTCGAGGCGGAAGAAACCACGACAATCCTGGAGTCGGTCAGCTGGAACGTAGGCCGTACTGGCAAAGTGACGCCACTGGCACGGGTAGAGGCTGTGGAGCTGGCAGGTGTTACTGTGCAGAATTGCACACTTAACAACGTGGGAGACATTGAACGCAAGAACCTGAAGTTCGCGCTGGGCACACGGGTATTCATCCGCCGCTCCAATGATGTGATTCCGGAGATTCTGGGCAAGGTGACGGAAGAGAGTGACGGCGGGGAGATTATTTTCCCTGAGAATTGTCCGGCCTGCGGGTTCCCGCTGGAGATGCGCGGTGCGCATCTGTTCTGCAACAACAAGCTGGACTGTAAACCTCAGATTGTTAGCCGGATCACGCATTTCGCGTCACGCGATGCCATGGATATTGAGACATTCAGTGAGAAGACGGCTGCTCAGCTGCATGAAGAGCTTAGTGTACGTGAGCCGGCCGATCTATATGAATTGACCTTCGAGCAACTGGTGAAGCTGGACCGTTTCGGGGAGAAGAAGGCGGATAATCTGCTCCAAGCACTGGAAGAGAGCAAAGGGCGGGATCTCGCTTCCTTCTTATATGCCCTCGGTATCCCGAATACCGGAAAGGCTACCACCAGAATGCTGGCTGACCACTACCGCAGTCTGGAAGCTGTAATGTCCGCAACGGCGGAGGAGCTGGCGGGTCTGCCGGATATCGGCGGGATTGTGGCGGAGAGCATCGTGAATTATTTTGCCGACCCGTTTGTGGTTGTAAGCATTAACCGCATGCTGGCGCTGGGTGTAGAGGCTAAGGCGCCCGAAGCTCCGCGTGTAGTCAGTACGAATACTTTCTTTAGCGGCAAAACCGTTGTGTTGACCGGTTCTCTGCAGAAAATGACCCGCGAGGAAGCGGCCGAGCGTCTGGAGGCTCTCGGGGCTAAGGTGTCCGGCAGTGTCTCCAAGAAAACCGATCTGGTCATTGCCGGCGAGAAGGCAGGCAGCAAGCTGGCTAAAGCGCAGCAACTCGGCATTCAGGTCATTGAGGATGAAGATGAACTGATCCGGCTTTTGGAGATGTAGGTAAGCAGACATTCCCAAATAACCAGTTAAACCCATAGAGTCCTGTAATCATTCGCTTTGCAGCGAAGGTTGCAGGGCTTTTTCTGTGTGAAAGAATTCCGGATAAACGTTATAGCAATATATGAGTAACTGATAATTTAATACAACCCCGTACTTAATTTGACAATTGGTTAACCTTTCCAAGGTAAGCTTGGATAAGAATCACCATAATGAGGAAGGGGTATATGATGAAGAAGCTAATGAAGGGCATTGTCTTTGGAGGATTGGCTGCAGCTGTAGTTTCGGGGGCGACGCTCGCAGGAGCAGCGCAGAGCCCGGCGGGCACTGGGGGGACTGCAAAAGCCCAGTCTAAAAATCTTATCGTTCTGATTGGCGACGGCATGGGCCCGGCCCAAATTTCTGCGGCCAGATATTTTCAACAATACACCAAAAGCGTCAATCATCTGAACCTCGATCCTTACTACGTAGGACAAGCTACTACATATGCAGACCGGGGAGAGGACGGCGGGAAAGTCGTTTCCGGGATCGTCACAGACTCTGCTTCAGCCGGTACTGCATTTGCTACAGGCCATAAAACTTACAATGCAGGCATCAGCGTCTCCAATGAGGACGTATCGAAGCCATTCGCATCCATTATTGAAGCTGCCGAGAGCACAGGCAAGGCAACCGGCCTTGTGACCACAGCCCGCATCACCCATGCTACACCAGCCGTTTACGCTTCTCATGTCCGCAGCCGTGATAATGAATCGGCGATTGCCTCGCAATATCTGGAGAGCGGCGTAGATGTTCTTTTGGGCGGCGGCAAGCAGTTTTTTGTAACCAAAGATGAGAAGGGTAAACGCACAGACAAGAACATCCTCCCTGATTTCAAAGCCAAAGGATACACTGTGGTTGAGAATACTTCGGCCTTAAATGCGCTCACCTCCAAAAACACCAAGGTGCTGGGCTTGTTCGGCAGCTCGCATGTTGCCTATGTCCCGGACCGGACTGCAGAAATTCCGAGTCTGGCGGCGATGACCTCTAAAGCGCTGAATATTTTGTCTACGGATAAAGACGGATTTGTCATGATGATTGAAGGCGGGCGTATCGACCATGCCGGTCATGCCAACGATCTGCCGACGCTTGTTCAGGAAACGCTCGACTTTGATGCTGCATTCAAGACAGCCATTGATTTTGCGAAGAAAAATGGCAACACTTCGGTGGTAGTCACTGCTGACCATGAAACAGGCGGCCTGTCACTCTCGCGCGACAATATTTACGAGATCAACATCGATCTGTGGAACAAGCAGAAGCATTCCTCCGAAAGTTTGGCAGCAGATCTTGAAGCGGCACAGACACCGGAAGAGATCCGCAGTATCGTGACGGCGAATACATGGATTACGGATCTCTCTGAAGAGGAAGTTACTCAGATCATGAATGGCGACGGTTCTTCTTACAAACGTGAAGGTGCGTATAATGCGGTGATTTCCAAGCGTCTGCTGGTAGGCTGGTCTGGTCACGGACACTCGGCTGTGGATGTGGGGGTCTGGGCTTATGGTCCAATTGCGGACAAGGTGAAAGGTCAGGTAGACAACACTCAAATCGCAACGGCAGGCGCAGGTATACTGGGTATCGATTTGAATAAGCGTTCGGCAGAGCTGCAGTCCAAATATGTGTATCCGAAGTTTAAAATCAGCCGTGACAATGAGGTGCTCTACCCGGCAGAGGCTCTGGCCAAAGCGCTTGGAGGAACCTATAAAGGGGATACAGCCGCTGCTAAGCTGACTTTTGCGAAGAATACGATTGATGTTAACCTGACGGATAAGACAGCCAAGCTGAACGGCAAGGCAGCATCGTACACAGTAGATATTGATAATGGCGTGCTGTACCTGCCGCTTAGTGCATTCAACCAGCTGAAGGGAACAACCTTAACTTGGGATGCTTTGTCTGAACGTATTCTATTGAGATAGGAGTGGCCTTATTGCTCCAAATTCGGGATTTGAAAAAACAGTTCAAAGTGGACGGAAGATTTGTGCCGATTCTCGATATCCCCCAGTGGTATGTTGAAAAAGGAGAACACGTAGCCATTACCGGACCCAGCGGGTCCGGTAAAAGCACGTTCCTGCATTTAATTAGCGGAATGATGAGTGCGGACAGCGGCGGGATTGTTGTGGACGGCCAACCGCTTCACAATATGACAGAGTCGAAGCGGGATGCTTTCCGGGCTTCTGCTATCGGCTATGTGCTGCAGGACTTTCATCTGCTTCCTTCGCTGACAGCCAGGCAGAATGTCGAGATTGCTATGACCTCGCGGCTTCCGCATAAGGAGAGGAAGCAGATTGTTGACAGCTTGCTGGAACAGGTGGGCCTGGCGGACCGCAGCAAGCATCTTCCTTCCCAGCTGTCGCGCGGACAACAACAGCGGGTTGCAATTGTAAGGGCATTAGTGAATCAGCCGCCGCTGCTGTTGGCTGATGAGCCTACGGGCAGCTTGGATTGGGAGACTGCAGATGAGATTTCCTCGCTTTTGCTGGACCTTAGTAGGACTCACGGCCATACTCTAATCGTTGTAACACATGATCTCAATATGGCGGACCGTTTCCCGCGCTGTCTGAACATTCAGGAGATTAATAAAGTGCACCGGGATGCACTGCCTAAGCAGCAGGTCCCTCTCGGGAAACGGGAAAAGGTGACGTTATGAGTCTGTTTAGACTGACCCTCCGCAACGTGCTGCACCGGCGGTTCCTGTCCTTACTTACCGTATGTGCAGTGGCCATCACTGTTGGTTTTATCGTTCTGCTGACACTATCCCGCGAGAGCGTGGAGCAGGGGGCGAAGAAAGGCTATGGGCCATTCGACCTTGTTATAGGAGCGGCAGGCAGCGAGACTCAGCTGGTGCTCAATACTTTTTATCATATCGGTGCGCCCACGGGGAACATTCCGCTTGCAGTTCTGGATCAAGCGAAGCAGGATCTGTCTGTCGATGTAGCCTTTGCGATGACAACAGGAGATAACTTCAAAGGTTATCCGATTGTCGGGCTGGATTCCGGTTATTTCTTTACCCGGTATGGTGACAGCAAGCTTCAGGAAGGCACGATGTATGGACATACCGGAGAGACGATTATAGGTTCGTATGTGGCCCGGGCCCTGGGACTGAAAGTAGGAGATACCTTTACGGGGGCACACGGGCTTGTGCAGGACGAAGGTCATGCGGGGGCAGAAACGGAGCATGAGGAGGATCATGGGACTGAGGAAGCAGCTGGACATGTGGAGGACGAAGAGCATGGAGGAGAACATGACGAGGAGCATGCGCACGAGAGCTTCCAATACACCGTTGCAGGCATTCTCCCTGAACTTCACACCCCGGATGACCGTGCGGTGTTTACGACCGTGGACTACGCCTGGGCTGTGCATGGGCTGGCACCTGAGGAGCGGGAGATTACTGCTGTGCTGGTCAAACCGTCCAGCTTGCTTGGAGCTCATGATCTGAAACAGGCGCTTGACGGCAGCAATGGTGTTCAGGCGGCTTATACAAGCAAGGCGGTCTCCGATGTGCTGAATGCGGTAGATCAGGGCTCCCGGCTGCTCGGTGTATTGACGGCTATTTGCGTGCTGCTCGCCGGCATTGCCATTTTATTATCCATGATTGCAGCTGCCTCAGAGCGGACCAAGGATGTGGGGATTTTACGACTTCTCGGGAAATCAAGGGTTTATGTATGGCTGACGTTAACCACTGAAGGCCTGCTCGTGACGGTAACCGGACTGATCACCGGTCTGTTGCTGGGTCATCTCGGAGCCTACCTGCTGAAGGATATGTTATTCTCGCAGGCAGGTATTCAAATAGAGTCTTTCCATTGGACGCCGGAGCATTGGTATATCGTCCTTGGCGCCATTGCCATTGGTCTGCTGTCCTCACTGGGGCCGGCATTCCGGATGTACCGGATGCATCCGCTCGCTTTGTTCAAATCTTAGGAGGGATACACACTTGATACGAGTACAGGGAAGGATGATCCTGATATTGGCATCCGTCATAAGTCTGCTGCTGTTTCCGGCCTGCGGACAGAACAACGCAGCGGAGGGCAGCGGACAATCCTTTGCTGCGGCAGTAGAGGCATCAGATAGAACGGACGAGCCAGCAACGGAAGCACAAGCGGCGGATGTCCCGCAACCAGCTTCTCAAATTGCCCGGGCTCCGGCCTCACCCTCCCCTGCTGTGAAGGATGCTCCGGTAGTGCAATCAACAAATGCAGACTCCGGATCTGAGATAGCAGAGGCTCAAGCGGGTGTCACGTCCCAACCTTCAGCTATGCCTTCTGCAACTTCGGCAATTGAATCTGCTGTGGCTCAGGAGTCTCCCAAGAAGACTGCTGATGATGCTGTCACAAGCTCTGCATCTCCTTCTCCTGTGGAGAGCACAAAGCCGCAGCCGTCACCCGGGCAACCGGCAAAGGTAAAGGACGCGGGGAATCCTAGTGCTGAGCCAGCAGCAGCTAAAGCCGGCGATGTCCCGGCGTCCAGCCCGGCACAGCCTGCCAATACGCCGAATACAGCGGCAGCAGCCCCTGCAGGGAAGACTGATATTGACTGGAACGGTTTCTTTGACGGTGACGATCAGACCCGGCCCTCAGAGAAGTTCTGGGATCTAAGCGGCAGCCACGTTACGATCAAGGGCTTTATGGGCGAAGTCCTTTCTTTTGAAAAGAACTGGTTTCTCCTTATTCCAGAACCGGGTGCAGAGTGCCCGTTTGATAATGGTGATGAGACCTACTGGAACAAGATTATGATCGTCTTTGTCCCTGAAGGCAGCAAGCTCCGTCATACTTCCGGTCCGCTGGAAATATCGGGCCGTCTGGATGTAGGTATCAAGATTGATGAGTCAGGCTACAAAACCATGTTCCGTCTATATGATGCTTCATTCAAAAACTTATAGTACATGAAAACAAGCCTCCGTACCCTGATGGGAATGGAGGCTTGTTATCTTGATGACCACAGCTGCGGTTCAAACCCGCATGATATGGAGGCGCCAGCAGCAGTTATACCCGTTTGGCATTAGGCAGCCAGGCATCAATGTCATACCCGCGCTGTTCCCAATAGCCGACATGATCACCTGCGATCAATTCGATGCGGTTGAGCCATTTAACTGACTTGTAGGCATACATTTGCGGAGTAACCAAGCGTACAGGTCCCCCGAGCTGATTAGGGATAGGTTTGCCGTCATGCATTACAGCCACCATGATATCCTCCATCCGCGCTTGAGCCAGCGTTAGTGAGTCCGTGTAGACCCCGTCTCCCGAGTAGAGCTTGACCGTGACAGCTTCATCCTGCACACCGGCCATATCCAGCAGCTTATAGAGTGGAAGACCCTCCCATGTGTTTTTATAGACGGACCAGCCGGTTACACAGTGAAAATCACTGACCTGCACCTCGCGCTGCAGCTTGACGAATTCTTCCCAGTTCCAGGTGAACTTTTTGTCCACCAGACCATCGATAGTAAAGGACCAGTTGGAGTTATCGAAGGCGGGAATGTCAGTGACGGTGTATACACGAAAGCTGCCTTCGGCACCCCCGCCGATGGGAGGGGTTGATTCCGCCAGCGGAACCGGATCGGGAATCAGGGCATTGGCATTAGAGGCCGCATAATCGGCTGTACCCGGAAGCTGCAGGGATTTGCCGATCCAGCGTACAAAGGTTGGGCCTAGCGTTACGGCGAGACCTGCTCCTACAGCCACTTTGATGAAACCGCGGCGTGTGTACATAGGCTGAGCTTCTGACGAAGCTGCGGGTCGTGGCCGTACAGTAGGTTCAGTATTACTCTCTACAGGTAACGTCTCCGCTACGATAGAGCGCTTCTTAGGCTCCTTCAGCCATTTAACCCGGGTAACGGAATGGTAGATGATCACCGGGAGTCCTATCCAAGTCAGCAGATCATGAATGAACAGCGCACTATTAGCCGCTCTGGGCCCGGCAAGCCTGAATTGCCACAGGACAACTCCGGAGACCAGCCAGCCGGTCAAAAGAGTAAGGACGAAGATGACATTAGCCTTTTGTCCCGTTTTGCCCTTCAATCGCTTCCAATGCTTCGCAGCCAGCAGTAAATAGTAGACTACAGGGATCAGCAGCGCCACTCCAAACACAATATGGCCCCATTTCAGCCACACTCTGCCTTCCCCCAGTATCTCCCTCCAGAAGCCGCCCACCAGCATCAGGCCGCTGAGCGCGAGGAACAAGACCAGCCAGGCATTCCACATGTGAATGGATACTAGCTTTTTACCGTACCCTTTGCGGATTTTCGTAAGTATATTCTTCAATTGCCTACCTCCTTAGGAGTCTTCAGCCTGACGATGATTAATTAAAGTTTAAACTAATTGTACCGCAAAAAAAGTCCCCTGAATAATTCTCTGCGATTGACCGCGTTTTTTACAAAAATAGCCCATCTTTCCCGCTCAGGGAAGGATGGACTGTTCTCATACAGAGATAGCGGGTCCAGTTGTTTACTCTGCCGCCCATTCCTCAAGCTTCCTGTCCCCTGGCAGGAGGAGGGCCAGCAGGCCAAGCAGAGGAAGGAATCCGCAGGCTACGAACACCGTCCCGATTCCGATCGTATCAATGAAATGTCCGATTACAACAGATCCTATACCGCCAAGACCGAAGGCAAGTCCGGTAATCAGACCTGAGACCGTACCGATATTGCCGGGATACAGCATCTGCGCGTAGATCACAGTTACGGAGAAACTGGATAGTAGGATGAACCCGGAGATGATCAGCAGCACTGCCGCCCAGAACTGGCTCACAAAAGGCAGAGCCAGCGCAAACGGCACCGTCCCGATCATCGAGACCAGGATGAGATTGCGGCGGCCGAAACGGTCCGCGAGCGGCCCCCCGAAGAACGTCCCGACTGCACCAGCCGCGAGATACATGAAAATATAGATCTGAGCATCATCAAGTGTCATTCCGTATTTGTCCATTAAGTAGAAGGCATAATAGCCGCCGATGGAGGCACCGTACCAGGATCGCACGAACACAATGAAGACCAGAATGACCGTTGTAATCAGAATACGTTTGCTGCGGGCGGGGTCAATGGAGCGGGACACTGATTTTTTGCGAAAAGTATACCCGGAATCAAGCATCTCCCGGTACCAGCGGGCCACATAAGTCTGGATGGCGATCCCGGCAGCGGCGATTACGGTGAACCCGAGGGCCCCCATCTGCCCGAAGGGGATGAATACCCATTTCATCAGAAGCGGACCCAAGGACTGACCGGCGTTGCCGCCCACCTGAAAAATAGATTGCGACAGCCCCTTCCGTTGACCGGCGGCCATATGGGCTACACGCATGCCTTCCGGATGAAAGGCGGCTGAACCAAAGCCTACGAGCATCACGGATATGATGACAAGTACGTAGTTCCCGGCAAAAGCGAGTAAGAAGACGCCGGCAAAAGTGCAGCACATCCCCAGAGGAAGCAGAATTGGGCGGGGTTTGCGGTCAGCGGCAAAGCCGATAATGGGCTGAATCACCGAGGAGGTGAGGTTAAGCGCGAACGCAATCCAGCCAATCTGGGCATAAGAGAGCAGCATGTTATCCTTCAGTACAGGAAACATCGCCGGAATAAGCGCCTGGATGGAATCATTGAACAGATGAACAAAACTGACTGCGAGTAAAATCCGGTAAATGGTTGCCTGCTGCAAATTGCGGGATTCCTCAATAGCGGTGGCAGGAGCAGCGGGTATAGACTTGTTGGACATAAGGACTCCTTTCAGAGACGGGAATTAGCAGGAGCATCTATAAGATGAAGATAAATCCTATTGTAGCCATAAGCGATGTATTATGGGAATCAATTTGTGCGGTATAGAGGGTATTTATGCGTTCTTGATTTTATTTATAAAAAAGGCTTGCAAACATCTGATTCGCATGATATATTATCTCTTGTGCTTATGAGACATCGACGCTGAAACAAGCGGCGAAGAAAAAATAAGTTGACAAGAAATACGCAAACATGATATGATCTAATTCCTGTGCAAGATACATAGTGTTGAAATGCCGGGAGCAAGTTCTTTGAAAACTGAACAAATGGAACGCGTTAATTTTTACAAGATTCATTTAATGAATCGTCAGTTTCAAAATGAGCAATCGCTCTTTCTAAATACAATTTGGAGAGTTTGATCCTGGCTCAGGACGAACGCTGGCGGCATGCCTAATACATGCAAGTCGAGCGGAGTTCATTTGAAAGCTTGCTTTCAAATGAATTTAGCGGCGGACGGGTGAGTAACACGTAGGCAACCTGCCCTCAAGACTGGGATAACTACCGGAAACGGTAGCTAATACCGGATAATTTCTTTCCTCTCCTGAAGAGAGAATGAAAGGCGGAGCAATCTGCCACTTGGGGATGGGCCTGCGGCGCATTAGCTAGTTGGTGGGGTAACGGCCCACCAAGGCGACGATGCGTAGCCGACCTGAGAGGGTGAACGGCCACACTGGGACTGAGACACGGCCCAGACTCCTACGGGAGGCAGCAGTAGGGAATCTTCCGCAATGGGCGAAAGCCTGACGGAGCAATGCCGCGTGAGTGATGAAGGTTTTCGGATCGTAAAGCTCTGTTGCCAGGGAAGAACGTCCGGTAGAGTAACTGCTACCGGAGTGACGGTACCTGAGAAGAAAGCCCCGGCTAACTACGTGCCAGCAGCCGCGGTAATACGTAGGGGGCAAGCGTTGTCCGGAATTATTGGGCGTAAAGCGCGCGCAGGCGGTCATTTAAGTCTGGTGTTTAAACCTTGGGCTCAACCTGGGGTCGCACTGGAAACTGGGTGACTTGAGTACAGAAGAGGAAAGTGGAATTCCACGTGTAGCGGTGAAATGCGTAGATATGTGGAGGAACACCAGTGGCGAAGGCGACTTTCTGGGCTGTAACTGACGCTGAGGCGCGAAAGCGTGGGGAGCAAACAGGATTAGATACCCTGGTAGTCCACGCCGTAAACGATGAGTGCTAGGTGTTAGGGGTTTCGATACCCTTGGTGCCGAAGTTAACACAGTAAGCACTCCGCCTGGGGAGTACGGTCGCAAGACTGAAACTCAAAGGAATTGACGGGGACCCGCACAAGCAGTGGAGTATGTGGTTTAATTCGAAGCAACGCGAAGAACCTTACCAGGTCTTGACATCCCGATGAAAGCATTAGAGATAGTGCCCCTCTTCGGAGCATCGGAGACAGGTGGTGCATGGTTGTCGTCAGCTCGTGTCGTGAGATGTTGGGTTAAGTCCCGCAACGAGCGCAACCCTTGACTTTAGTTGCCAGCAGGTAAGGCTGGGCACTCTAGAGTGACTGCCGGTGACAAACCGGAGGAAGGTGGGGATGACGTCAAATCATCATGCCCCTTATGACCTGGGCTACACACGTACTACAATGGCCGGTACAACGGGAAGCGAAACCGCGAGGTGGAGCCAATCCCAGCAAAGCCGGTCTCAGTTCGGATTGCAGGCTGCAACTCGCCTGCATGAAGTCGGAATTGCTAGTAATCGCGGATCAGCATGCCGCGGTGAATACGTTCCCGGGTCTTGTACACACCGCCCGTCACACCACGAGAGTTTACAACACCCGAAGTCGGTGGGGTAACCCGCAAGGGAGCCAGCCGCCGAAGGTGGGGTAGATGATTGGGGTGAAGTCGTAACAAGGTAGCCGTATCGGAAGGTGCGGCTGGATCACCTCCTTTCTATGGAGAATCGTTGCCGGAAGCGGTGACATTCAAATCGGAAGCTAAAGCTTCCAAAAGATACTTAACGCGTATCCATTTGTTCGGTTTTGATGGAATTTGCGGGGCCATAGCTCAGCTGGGAGAGCGCCTGCCTTGCAAGCAGGAGGTCAGCGGTTCGATCCCGCTTGGCTCCACCAACAAACTTCATCAATTTGTTATGTCTAGAAACTTTAATATCGTCTGAATTTTTGAACATCACAGTCGTGATTGTCCCGAAATTTCAGCACCTTGATCCTTGAAAACTGGATACCGAAACGAATTTGCGTTTTAGAACATCTTTTAGCTGAAACTTGTATAAGCAAGTTGAAATAGTTATTAGTGCAGAACGAAGGTTTTCGATTGTGCAGCGACCTTTGGCTTTGAATGTGTTGGTGAATGGAGCAATCCATGAGCAGTATTCAAAACAAGATGAGCAAGCAAGCGAAACACCGGAGTGACGGTTAAGCTAATAAGAGCACACGGAGGATGCCTAGGCGCCAGGAGCCGACGAAGGACGTGGCGAACAACGAAACTGCCTCGGGGAGCTGTAAGCAAGCTTTGATCCGGGGGTGTCCGAATGGGGAAACCCAGCTGTGGTAATTCGCAGTTACTCGTATCTGAATACATAGGATACGCAGAGGCAGACCAGGGGAACTGAAACATCTAAGTACCCTGAGGAAGAGAAAACAATAGTGATTCCGTCAGTAGCGGCGAGCGAACGCGGAACAGCCTAAACCAAGGGGCTTGCCCCTTGGGGTTGTGGGACGTCTCACATGGAGTTACAAAGGAATATGGTAGGTGAAGAGGTCTGGAAAGGCCCGCGATAGAGGTAAAAGCCCTGTAGCCTAAACTGTGTTCTCTCCGAGACGGATCCCGAGTAGTGCGGGGCACGTGAAACCCCGTATGAATCCAGCAGGACCATCTGCTAAGGCTAAATACTACCTGGCGACCGATAGTGAAACAGTACCGTGAGGGAAAGGTGAAAAGCACCCCGGAAGGGGAGTGAAATAGAACCTGAAACCGTGTGCTTACAAAAAGTCAGAGCCCTATTACTGGGTGATGGCGTGCCTTTTGTAGAATGAACCGGCGAGTTACGTTTAACATGCAAGGTTAAGTCGAGAAGACGGAGCCGCAGCGAAAGCGAGTCTGAATAGGGCGAATGAGTATGTGGACGTAGACCCGAAACCGTGTGATCTACCCCTGTCCAGGGTGAAGGTGCGGTAACACGCACTGGAGGCCCGAACCCACGCATGTTGAAAAATGCGGGGATGAGGTGGGGGTAGCGGAGAAATTCCAATCGAACTCGGAGATAGCTGGTTCTCCCCGAAATAGCTTTAGGGCTAGCCTCGGTGAATGGAGTGGTGGAGGTAGAGCACTGATTGGGTGCGGGGCCCGCAAGGGTTACCAAGCTCAGTCAAACTCCGAATGCCATTAACTTCTTGCCGGGAGTCAGACAGTGAGTGCTAAGATCCATTGTCAAAAGGGAAACAGCCCAGACCATCAGCTAAGGTCCCCAAGTGTGTGTTAAGTGGGAAAGGATGTGGAGTTGCACAGACAACCAGGATGTTGGCTTAGAAGCAGCCACCATTGAAAGAGTGCGTAATAGCTCACTGGTCGAGTGACTCTGCGCCGAAAATGTAACGGGGCTAAACACACCACCGAAGCTATGGCTAGATACTTTGTATCTGGGGTAGGGGAGCGTTGTATGTGGGTTGAAGGTGTACCGTAAGGAGCGCTGGACAGCATACAAGTGAGAATGCCGGTATGAGTAACGAAAAGATCAGTGAGAATCTGATCCGCCGAAAGCCCAAGGTTTCCTGAGGAAGGCTCGTCCGCTCAGGGTAAGTCGGGACCTAAGGCGAGGCCGAAAGGCGTAGTCGAAGGACAACAGTTTGAAATTACTGTACCACCGTAATCCGCTATGAGCGATGGGGTGACGCAGGAGGGTAGTGACGCGGACTGATGGATGTGTCCGTCTAAGCAGTGAGGCTGATGTGTAGGCAAATCCGCACATCAATAAGGCTGGGCTGTGATGGGGAGCGAAAATTGTAGTAGCGAAGGTCATGATCTCACACTGCCAAGAAAAGCCTCTAGCCAGGAGAAGGTGCCCGTACCGCAAACCGACACAGGTAGGCGAGAAGAGAATTCTAAGGCGCGCGGAAGAACTCTCGTTAAGGAACTCGGCAAAATGACCTCGTAACTTCGGGAGAAGAGGTGCCTCGGTAGGGTGAATAGCCCGAGGGGGCCGCAGTGAAAAGGCCCAAGCGACTGTTTAGCAAAAACACAGGTCTGTGCGAAGCCGCAAGGCGAAGTATACGGGCTGACGCCTGCCCGGTGCTGGAAGGTTAAGGGGAGTGGTTAGGGGTTAAACCCGAAGCTGTGAACCGAAGCCCCAGTAAACGGCGGCCGTAACTATAACGGTCCTAAGGTAGCGAAATTCCTTGTCAGGTAAATTCTGACCCGCACGAATGGCGTAACGACTTGGGCGCTGTCTCAACGAGAGATCCGGTGAAATTTTAATACCTGTGAAGATGCAGGTTACCCGCGACAAGACGGAAAGACCCCATGGAGCTTTACTGCAGCTTGATATTGAATTTGGGTACGATCTGTACAGGATAGGTGGGAGCCGTTGAGGCAGGAGCGCAAGCTTCTGCGGAGGCGCCGTTGGGATACCACCCTGATCGTATCTAGGTTCTAACCTAGTACCCTAAGCGGGTACGGGGACCGTGTCAGGCGGGCAGTTTGACTGGGGCGGTCGCCTCCTAAAGAGTAACGGAGGCGTTCAAAGGTTCCCTCAGAATGGTTGGAAATCATTCGCAGAGTGCAAAGGCATAAGGGAGCTTGACTGCGAGACCTACAAGTCGAGCAGGGACGAAAGTCGGACTTAGTGATCCGGTGGTACCGCATGGAAGGGCCATCGCTCAACGGATAAAAGCTACCCTGGGGATAACAGGCTTATCTCCCCCAAGAGTCCACATCGACGGGGAGGTTTGGCACCTCGATGTCGGCTCATCGCATCCTGGGGCTGAAGTAGGTCCCAAGGGTTGGGCTGTTCGCCCATTAAAGCGGTACGCGAGCTGGGTTCAGAACGTCGTGAGACAGTTCGGTCCCTATCTGTCGTGGGCGCAGGAAATTTGAGAGGAGCTGTCCTTAGTACGAGAGGACCGGGATGGACGTACCGCTGGTGCATCAGTTGTTCCGCCAGGAGCATGGCTGAGTAGCTACGTACGGACGGGATAAGCGCTGAAAGCATCTAAGCGTGAAGCCCCCCTCAAGATGAGATTTCCCAACTAGTAAGACCCCTTGAAGACGACGAGGTAGATAGGTTGGAGGTGGAAGTGCAGCAATGCATGGAGCTGACCAATACTAATCGGTCGAGGGCTTATCCAAATTTCTTAGAGCGCAGATTCGTTTCGGATTCAGTTTTCAGGCGATCAAGCCTGTACGCCATGAAATTCATTCACACATCCGTGATGAACCGAATTTCAAGCGGCAGCGTCTGTTTCACAGACGCATGTTTGGTGGCGATAGCGGAGGGGTTCCACGCGTACCCATCCCGAACACGACCGTTAAGCCCTCCAGCGCCGATGGTACTTGGACCGAAGGGTCCTGGGAGAGTAGGACGCCGCCAAGCACATGAAGCCATTGTTGAGCAATCGACAATGGCTTTTTTGGTTTGTGCAGGGTTGTGGAAAAGCTGTGGATAAATTTCAGCAACTGCTGAAAACTTACGCACATGTGGATACAATTTCAGGAAGAAGTCTTTTCCCTGATAATGTGGACTGAAACGCATATTCAGGCGAATGAGTCAAGAAAAAACCTAAGTAATCCACTGTTTTTGTGGATAAAAAGTGAATTTTGTGGATAGATAAATATGAATCGTGGATAACTAATTTTTGCGGGGAAGAAACTCTTTCCGGTTTTTTGTTTTACTGTACCAAGCCTGTGGATAACTTTTGTTCACGGGCTATTTTTGTACCTCATTAGCTTCTGGGCAATTTGCTTGATATACTCAATCTGAGCAACTATTGGACTCTATCTCTATAAATTCATTAACGGGGTGAGCAGCATGGAAATAAGGCAATTGCATGCAGATGATTTTGAAGAAGGCTTAGGCTTGTCTGAATATGCTTTTCAGTACAAGGTGTCCGGAGAAGACAGGGAACGCGCCAGAGAGAAGTTCAAGCCCGAACAAATATGGGGAGTATTCGAAGGACCGAGTTTATGTGCCAAGCTGGTACTTCTTCCCCTGCAGGCATACATACAGGGCAAGCCCGTATCTATGGGCGGAATAGCCGGTGTAGCCACGTGGCCGGAGGACCGCAGGCAGGGATATGTGGCCAAGCTGCTGACCCATGCGCTGCAAACAATGAACGAGGCGGGTCAAACGCTGTCTTTTCTGCACCCGTTTTTAATCCCCTTTTACCGGAAATTCGGCTGGGAAGTCTATTGTGAATATAAGAAATACAACATACCTGTGGATAAATTTCCGCGGAAGGCTGAAATACGAGGCTCTGTGAAGCGCGGGGCGGCTGATATTAAAGTATTGCAACAGCTGTATGTCTCATTTGCAGCCCGGTACAACGGGACACTGCAGCGTACGGAGGAATGGTGGAAGGAAAAAGTACTCGATGAAGATACACATCAGTGTGTATTTTATTCGCAGCAGGGTGAACCGGAAGGGTATGTGCTGTATAAAATAGTGAACAAAGAACTGGTCATTGATGAATTTGTCTATCTGAATGAGAAGGCCCGCCAAGGGCTGTGGACTTTTCTGGCTAACCATGACTCGATGATCACCGGAGCTTCATTGAAGCTGGTGCCTTCTGATGATATCCTGCCGTATCTCCTTCCCGATCCGCGGATTACGCAGGAGAATTATCCATATTTCATGGCACGTATTGTTAAAGCTAAGGCTTTTGTGGAGAACATGACTTTAAACGTGCTAAGCGGCGTTCAGGAACGGCTGCTTTATATTGAAGATGAGCATGCCCCCTGGAATAACGGCCTGTGGCGTTGGACAGCAGCTGAACATGGGGAGGTATCATTTACTCAGATCCAGGGGGATAGATCAAACGCTGATCTTATATGCAATATTGGTACACTTACCGCGCTGTTGATGGGATATAGACGTCCAGCTGAAATGGCCCGATATGGACAGTTATCCGGTACACATGAAGCTGTAGATTGGCTGGAGGGGCTGATCCCGCAGGCGCAAACGGCTTTATTTGATTTTTTCTGACAAACCTGAAGGCTCTTCCGCTTACCGTAGAAGCAGGGGGAGCCTTATATACATAACTCCTTGCAATGGGATCCGTGAAGCTATTCGGAATACAATACGGTTAAAAAGTAAAAAATAAGAGCAACCACTTGGAATTCAGTGAGAATATGTTATAATATGAAAAAAGTCAAAGAAAGTCAAAGTCAACGCGAGCCTGGCAGCAGTGTTCTTAGGATTGTAACAGTTGGTGGTCGGGCTACGTACGAAGGCTATTGCAGCCGATTCGCACTTCAGTCCCCGGGTTAAATTCTTTAGAGCTATGTATGGACGGCGGACGTTGGCACAGCACAAGCTTAACCAAGGCTTACACACTGGAGGATGAGTGATGCGTAATATCTCCGATATTATTGAACAATATCTGAAGAATATTTTGCATGAAAGTCCCGAAGGTACGGTGGAAATTCAGCGCAATGATCTGGCGGACCAGTTCTCCTGTGTGCCGTCACAGATCAATTACGTCATCAGTACACGCTTTACTTTGGAAAAGGGATATGTAGTGGAGAGCAAACGCGGCGGTGGAGGGTATATCCGGATTCAGCGCTTCGAGCTGCCTCAGAATGTGGCACTGTATGCACACCTGAACTCCACAATAGGGAATGATATTGACCAGAATTCCGCCGAAGGACTGATTTATCAGCTGGAGGAGGCCCGTTTTCTCTCCAAGCGTGAAGCGTGTCTTATGCGGTCCGCTGTTTCCCGGGAATGCCTGACGGTTAATCTGCCGTACCGGGATGAGATTCGTGCCAAGCTAATGAAGGCCATGCTAATCTCTTTGTTAGGTAAATAATTGTCAAAATGTGAGGGAGGGACACCGCTTATGCTATGCCAGGAATGCGGGGTCAAACCGGCTACACTCCACTTCACGAAGATCGTGAACGGAGAGAAGACAGAATTTCATATTTGTGAAAGCTGTGCGCGGGAAAAGGGGGAGCTTATCCCCGGTACTGCCGGAGGATTCTCCATACACAGCTTGCTTTCCGGACTGCTTGATCTGGAGAGCGCAGGCAAGGGCAAGTCAGAGGCCGCACAGACTGTGCAGGGGCTGCAGTGTGAGAACTGCGGTATGACCTATTCACAGTTCAGCAAGCTGGGACGTTTCGGCTGCAGCTCCTGCTACAAATATTTTGACAGCACGCTAGACCCGCTCTTCAGACGGGTACACGGAAGTACGGCCCATGTGGGCAAGCTTCCCAAACGCGCCGGTGCACAGATCATGTGTAAACGCCAAATTGACGAGCTGAAGCAGGAATTACAGCAGAGCATTATGCAGGAGGAGTTTGAAACTGCAGCTGAGCTGAGGGACAGAATCCGCAAACTTGAAAAAGAAATGCCACAAGAGTAAAGTCTTTGATATATAGGAGGGGATTCCACATGTCAAGTCTCCGGTTTACCGAACAAGCACTCAGTGACTGGATGCGCTGCGGCGGGAGTCATTCCGAGATTGTTATCAGCAGCCGCATGCGTATTGCCCGTAATCTGGAGCACCTTCCTTTCCCGCTACTAGCGTCTGCGCAGCAGTCGGAAGAGGTGCTGGAGCAGCTTGCTCCTGTATTTCAGGGAGAAGCCTCTGCGGATTTCGGCAACTTTCAGCTGCTGAGGCTGGATGAGCTCGATGAGCTGGATAAAAAAGTACTGGTGGAGAAGCATCTGATCAGTCCTAATCTGGCTGATGATTCCAAAGGTGGAGCAGTCATTCTTAATGAGGACGAGTCAGTCAGCATTATGATCAACGAGGAGGATCATCTCCGCATTCAATGCCTGTTTCCGGGCCTGCAGGTCAGAGAGGCTTGGGTAAGGGCAACAGCCATCGACGATATCTTTGAGGCTGCTGTGAATTACGCCTTTGATGACCGCAGAGGGTACCTGACCAGTTGTCCCACCAATGTGGGGACAGGGCTTAGGGCTTCAGTAATGGTTCATCTGCCGGCGCTGGTCATGACCCATCAGATTAACCGGATTCTATCCGCAGTTAATCAGGTTGGTCTTACCGTTAGAGGAATTTATGGTGAAGGCAGCGAAGCAGTAGGAAATATCTTTCAGATCTCCAACCAGATTACGCTTGGTCAGACCGAGAATGAGATTATTGAGAATCTCCACAGCGTAGTCACCCAGATTATAGAGCATGAGCGGAACGCGCGGGAACGCCTGCTTGTGGATTCCGCCCTGCGGATTACCGACCGCATCAAACGTTCATACGGGATTCTAGCCTACGCGGCTGTGATGGAGCTTAAAGAGTCTGCACAGCGGCTCTCCGATCTGAGGCTTGGTGTAGATTTGGGGATACTGGAAGGGCCATCGATTTCAGTGCTTAATGAGCTGAATGTCAAGACTCAGCCGGGCTTTCTGCAAAAGCTGTTCGGCGACGAGCTTTCGTCTACCGAACGCGATATGTACCGGGCGAAGCTGCTCCGGGAGACACTGGGATCACAACATTAATTATAGATATATATTATCCGTGGAGGTGCAGGAGATATGATGTTTGGAAGATTTACGGAACGAGCACAAAAGGTGCTGGCGCTGGCGCAGGAAGAAGCCGTTCGTTTGGGACACAACAACATTGGGACAGAACATATTTTGCTCGGATTGATTCGTGAAGGTGACGGCATTGCCGCCAAGGCACTGATCGGACTCGGTCTGGGTCTGGAGAAGATTCAGGATGAAGTGGAAACGCTGATTGGCAGAGGTCAGGAACAACCGACCAACATCGCTTATACTCCTCGTGCCAAAAAAGTTATCGAGCTGTCTATGGACGAAGCCCGCAAGCTGGGACATACGTACGTGGGCACTGAGCATATTCTGCTCGGACTCATCCGTGAAGGAGAGGGCGTAGCTGCCCGTGTGCTGAACAATCTCGGGATCAGCCTGAATAAGGCCCGTCAGCAGGTGCTGCAGCTTCTGGGCAGCAGTGAAGCCACTTCAAGTCATAGCGGTGCTCCGGTAAATGTCAGCACACCAACGCTGGATGGTCTGGCCCGTGACTTGACTGCCTATGCCAAGGACGGCAACCTCGACCCGGTTATCGGCCGCAGCAAGGAAATTGAACGTGTCATTCAGGTGCTCAGCCGCCGTACCAAGAATAATCCGGTACTGATCGGTGAGCCAGGGGTTGGTAAGACAGCAATTGCTGAAGGCCTGGCCCAAAAGATCATCAACAATGAAATTCCCGAAACCTTGCGCGACAAACGCGTAATGACCCTGGATATGGGTTCTGTAGTTGCCGGTACGAAATACCGCGGTGAGTTCGAAGACCGCCTCAAAAAAATCATGGATGAGATTCGCCAGGCAGGCAATATCGTGCTCTTCATCGATGAGCTGCATACCCTGATCGGAGCCGGTGGTGCGGAAGGTGCAATTGATGCCTCCAACATCCTGAAGCCCGCTCTGGCCCGTGGTGAATTGCAGTGCATCGGTGCCACAACGCTTGACGAATACCGCAAATACATTGAGAAAGACGCTGCACTTGAACGCCGTTTCCAGCCGATTACGGTGGATCAGCCTTCTCCTGCAGAAGCTGTACAGATCTTATTCGGTCTTCGGGACCGTTATGAAGCCCATCACCGGGTGAAGATTACGGATGAAGCTATTGTGGAAGCTGTGAAGCTGTCCGACCGCTATATCCCTGACCGGTTCCTGCCGGACAAAGCGATTGACCTGATTGATGAAGCAGGCTCCAAGGTAAGACTTAACTCTTACACGATCCCGCCGAATCTGAAGGAACTCGAAATGCGTCTGGATGATATCCGCAAGGAGAAGGATTCCGCTGTACAAAGCCAGGAATTCGAGAAGGCTGCAGCGCTGCGCGATACCGAGCAGAAGATCCGTGAAGAGCTGGACACAACGAAGAACCAATGGAAAGAGAAACAGGGCCGTACGGACTCCCAGGTTACACCTGAGGATATCGCACAGGTGGTTGCCAGCTGGACCGGCATTCCGGTCAGCAAGCTGAAGGAAGAAGAGACAGACCGTTTGCTGAACATGGAGTCTTTGCTGCATGAACGTGTAATCGGGCAGGATGAAGCCGTTAAGGCTGTCAGCCGGGCACTCCGCCGGGCGCGTGCGGGTCTGAAGGATCCGAAACGTCCAATGGGCTCCTTCATCTTCCTCGGTCCAACCGGGGTCGGTAAAACAGAGCTGGCACGGGCACTTGCCGAAGCAATGTTCGGTGACGAGAATGCGGTAATCCGTATCGATATGTCGGAGTACATGGAGAAGCACTCTACATCCCGTCTGGTCGGGGCTCCCCCAGGCTATGTAGGATATGAAGAAGGCGGACAGCTGACTGAGAAGGTACGCCGCAAACCGTATTCCGTTGTCCTGCTGGATGAGATTGAGAAGGCTCACCCTGAAGTATTCAATATTCTGCTGCAGGTACTGGAAGACGGCCGTCTGACCGACTCCAAAGGCCGTGTAGTCGATTTCCGCAATACCTTAATTATCCTCACCTCTAACGTAGGCGCACAAGCGATCCGTAAGAATTCGACTCTGGGCTTCACGGCGGTACAGGATGCCGGTGCCGATTACGGCAATATGAAGGGCAAGGTAATGGAAGAGCTGAAGAAGAGCTTCCGCCCTGAGTTCCTGAACCGGATCGACGAGATCATTGTCTTCCACTCTCTGGATGAGAAGCATATCGCCGAGATCGTTACCCTGATGTCCGAGGAGCTGCGCAAGCGTCTGCGTGAGTATGATGTAGACTTCCTGCTTACCGACGGCGCCAAGGCGTTCCTGGCCAAAGAGGGCTATGACCCGGCCTTCGGTGCCCGCCCGCTCCGCCGGGCGATTCAGAAGCACATCGAAGACCGCCTTTCCGAAGAGCTGCTTAAGGGCAACATCAAGAAAGGTGATTCCCTCAACATTGATGAGGTGAACGGTGAGCTTGTGGTAACCAAAGTGGAAGTGCCGGCCGAGCTCTCCCTGGAGAAGGAAGAGAAGGAAGTCGAAACTGAATAATTTTCCAGCAATATGAAACAAAGCTCCCGCTCCTCCGTATAGAGGGGCGGGAGCTTTTATATGTCCGGAGTGATTAATTCTGCCCCGAATCAGGCAGGTTAAGGAGGACGCAAACGAAAAGTAGATCTTAAGTGACCTTTCGTTCAGTGTGCAGAAATGGTAAACTTTGATTAAGAGAAAATTATCCGCAATTTTAGCAAGTTCGGACCGTAAGGAGCGCACATGGCCAAACCAAAAACAAAATTTTTCTGCACCGAATGTGGTTACGAATCACCGAAATGGTTCGGGAAATGCCCGGGCTGCCAGGAATGGAACTCCATGGTGGAAGAAACGGAAAGCGTAGTCAAAACCCAAGGCATGAATGCACCTATTTTTCAGAGTAAAGAAAAGGCGCAATCGATCATAAATATAGAAAGTGACAAAGAGCCGCGTATCCTTACAGGCATCGGAGAGCTTAACCGTGTGCTTGGCGGCGGTATCGTTCCCGGCTCGCTAGTACTGGTCGGTGGTGACCCCGGAATCGGGAAGTCCACACTGCTGCTGCAGACATCGCACGCCCTTACAATACAGGGGCTCCGCGTTCTGTATATCTCCGGGGAAGAATCGGTGCGCCAGACTAAGCTTCGGGCTGACCGCCTCGGGGCGTTGTCGGCGGAACTGTACGTTCTCTGTGAGACGAACATGGAGAGCATTGAAGAAGCAATCGAGCAGATTAAGCCGCAGTTTCTGGTCATCGACTCGATCCAGACCGTATTTATGCCTGAAGTGACCAGTGCGCCAGGCAGTGTAACACAGGTGCGGGAATGTACGACAAGATTTATGCGGATTGCCAAGATCCGTGGAATTGCAACGGTACTTGTAGGACATGTAACGAAAGAAGGCGCAATTGCCGGTCCACGGATGCTGGAGCATATGGTGGACTGTGTGCTCTATTTCGAAGGAGAACGTCATCATACGTACCGGTTGCTACGGGCGGTGAAGAACCGCTTTGGCTCAACCAATGAAATCGGTATTTTCGAGATGGGTGAGGTTGGCCTTACCGAGGTGGAGAACCCTTCCGAGCTGTTCCTTTCTGAACGGCCGCTCGGAGTGGCTGGTTCCGCGGTTGTAGCCAGCATGGAAGGCACAAGACCGGTGCTTGTCGAATTACAGGCGCTGGTTGCAGCAACCCATTTCCCTTCGCCCCGCAGAATGTGCACAGGTATGGATCATCAGAGAATGGCGCTGATCATTGCTGTCCTGGAGAAACGGATGGGCATGTTCCTGCAGAATCAGGATGCTTACCTCAATGTTGCCGGAGGTGTTAAGCTGGATGAGCCGGCGGTGGATCTGGCAGTCGCCATCAGTATTGCTTCCAGCTTCCGGGATATTCCGACCAAGCCGTATGATGTGTTTTTTGGGGAGGTAGGACTTACCGGCGAGGTGAGAGGGGTGTCACGCGCAGAGATGCGGGTGAAGGAGGCCGCTAAGCTCGGCTTCCGGCGGGTAATTATGCCTGAGAAAAGCATGAAAGGCTGGAAGCATCCGCAGGATATCCAGATTATAGGCGTCAGCACCGTAGCAGATGCACTAGCGGTCGCGTTAGATTAGGGGGCACAGGGACATGAAAGAATACAATCCATTAGATAATATGAATGATCTGCTTAGAATGGCCGCACCCGGAACACCTTTCCGGGAGGGGCTGGAGAATGTGCTGCGCGCGAAGACCGGGGCACTTATTGTTGTCGGATACAGTCCGGAAGTGATGGAAGTTGTCGATGGCGGATTCTCCATTAACTGCGATTTTTCACCCAATTATTTATACGAGCTGGCCAAAATGGACGGAGCGATCATCCTGAGTGAGGATCTGAAGCGGATTCTGTATGCCAACACCCAGCTGATCCCCGATTCCTCCATTTCATCCATCGAGACCGGCATCCGTCACCGGACCGCTGAACGGGTGGCTAAACAGACCGGCAAACTGGTTGTTTCCATTTCCCAGCGGCGGAATATAATCACCCTGTATCAGGGCTCTATCCGCTATGCGCTGAAGGAGATAGGAGCGATTCTGGCCAAAGCCAATCAGGCGATTCAGACCCTAGAGAAGTACAAAGCCGTGCTGACACAGGGGTTGACTAACCTTTCTGCTGCCGAATATGAGGGGCTTGTGACGGTGGCTGAGGTAGTCGGCGTGATCCAGCGGGTAGAAATGGTATTGCGGATCAAAATGGAAATTAAGCGTTATATTAACGAACTCGGCAATGAAGGCCGGCTGATCAGCATGCAGATGGAAGAATTGGTCGGAAATACAGAGGAAGAAGCCTGGCTTCTGTACAGAGACTATGCAAGAGAGGAGCAGGAGGACAAAATCCGCGAAATTATCGCCGGGCTGAAGCGAAGCAGTGACGATGAACTGATGGATGACAACCATATTGCCCGCTTGCTGGGCTATTCCTCCACGGCTATTGCATCCGAGGAAGCTGTAACTCCGCGCGGTTACCGTCTGCTCAACAAAATTCCGCGGCTGCCGAATGTGATCATCCACAATCTGGTGGAACGCTTTGAAATGCTGCCTAATCTGATGACAGCGAGCATTGCTGAACTTGATGAAGTGGACGGCATTGGCGAGGTGCGGGCACGCAATATTCAGGACGGACTGAAGCGGCTCCAGAAACAAGTTCTTATTGACAGGCAAATGTAAATAACATACAATCACGTAATATTGGGAACCCATGAAGTTCAAAGTAGGAAAATTGAGGTGAAGAAATGATACAAAAATCTATTCCGAGTCTTTTTACCATCGGTAATCTGATGCTTGGAATGTTTGGTATCATGATGGCGTTTGACGGTAAGCTGAGCATGGCCGCTATCATGGTGATTATCGCTATGCTGCTCGACGGGCTCGATGGCCGTGTTGCGCGCGCGCTGAAGTGTGAGAGCGAGTTCGGCAAGGAACTGGATTCCTTATCCGATGTAGTATCTTTCGGCGTGGCACCAGCGCTCATTATGTATCTCACAAGCCTGCAGGATTTAAACTCTGCACTAGGATGGACCATTACAGCGATTTTCCCGGTGTTTGGAGCTTTGCGTCTGGCCCGGTTTAATGTCCGCCCGGGAATTCCGGGATATTTTGTAGGATTGCCGATTCCTGCTGCAGGTGGCGTTCTGGCCACGCTGGCACTTTTTCATAAAGATGTATCTGCACCGTTTATGATTGTCGCTACCCTGCTGTTGTCTTACCTGATGGTCAGCACAGTGAAGTACCCTAACTTCAAGAAGATCGGCTTTCCCAAAAAGGCAGTTATAGGTGCCCCTGTAGTAATTGTGATCGCCGTAGCGGTAGCTGTTGTTTTCCCTGAACAGATTGCCAAGCTGATCTTTGCTTTGCTTGCGTTATATGCCCTATACGGGTTCAGACAGAGCCTGGGCCTCTTGACAGCCCGCCGTCAACGCCGCCGCAGGAAGAGACATGCGGAGGATAAGGTGTATCACTCCAAGAACGGATAATTCTAACTACGTACGTATTACTTTTTTTTATCTATACAGAAAAGGCTGTGCCCTTCCTGACTCAGGGGAAGGCACAGCCTTTTCTGCATTGGTAACGGATGAAGGAGAGCGCGGGCAGCCCTGCTAGGACAAGTTAAATAATCCGAGTGTAGCGCATTTTTGCGATTCCTTAGACACAACCTCGTCCATATTAATATCGAGCAAATTGCAAAGTGCAGACATATAGAACAGCTCCCGGCCCAGTTCTGAGGCAATGACCTCCCGGCAGTTCTCACACAGTTCACCTTCTAGGTGGGTTCCGGCAAGCTCTTTGGCTTGTTCAAGTCCCAAAGCCGGTTCGAAGACCTGCTTGGTTGCGTGAAGCTGAATGCAGCCGCATTCAGTAATGGATTTGACGACAGCTCGGTTGACGGATGCACTGCTCTGTCCGTTCTTGGACATTACATCCAGAAGACTGCGGTGACGGAGCAGCAGTTCGGAAACTTGATCCTGGAAAGCCTGTAAACTTGGTGCGCTCATTTTCCATTCACCCCTGGGTTCGTAATTGAGTTCATTATATGCCAGGGCCTCCCCTGTTTTCAATAAGGAATAGAAGTTTACGGCTGGGCTTTGCAAACCAGAAAATTAATGGATTCAGAAAAAATAACGGTTCCCCGGATTATCGTCCTAAAAATTGGAACATACTGGTGAGGTATAGATGATTTTTGGATGAATAGAAGGAGGTGCTGGTTATGTGGAAAAAGATTATTTTGACGCTTGCCGGGTTATGTGGAGCCTGGTCCGGTTATTCGCTATATCATGCAGCAGAAAGAGGGTTCCCGGAAGGCATGGGAAAACTGGGTGATAGCTTGCCCGTGGAAGGAAGCATTTTGTTTGCGGTGCTGGGTGCCATTATTTTTTTGTTTGCGGGGACGTTATGCGCGGATTGGGCGGGTACAAAACTGCAGGAGGCGGTTCAGTATTGTTCGCGTATACCGATGAGCGAACTCGCTGCAGGCGCTGCAGGGCTTACAGGAGGTCTGCTGCTGTCACTGCTGCTGTATCCGGTCATGGCCTGGCTCGGCAAGGCCGGAGAGCTGCTGCAGGTGGCAGCAACCCTGGCTCTGGGTTATATGGGCCTGCGGATCGGGCTGGAGAAGAAGGAAGAGCTGGCTTCGCTATGGACTACCGGACGCTGGGGGCGTTCTGCTGAACCGGAGGGCCGGGGACCTGAGGAGCATAAGATTCTTGATACGAGCGTTATTATCGATGGCCGGATTGCTGATATCTGCAAAACGGGTTTCATTGAAGGAACCATCGTTATTCCCGAGTTTGTTCTTGAGGAGCTTCAGCATATTGCGGATTCGTCAGATCTGCTGAAGCGCAACCGCGGACGCAGAGGGCTGGATATCCTAAACAAGATTCAGAAAGAACTGGATGTCAAAGTGCTGATCTACGAAGGCGATTTCGAGGAGATTTCCGAAGTGGACAGCAAGCTGGTCAAGCTGGCTAAGGTGCTGCATGGCAAGGTTGTTACCAATGACTTCAACCTCAACAAGGTTTGCGAGCTCCAGGGCGTATCGGTGCTGAATATTAACGATCTGGCCAACGCGGTGAAGCCGGTGGTTCTGCCTGGTGAGGAAATTATTGTGCAGGTGATCAAAGACGGCAAAGAACATGGACAAGGCGTGGCTTATCTTGACGACGGCACCATGATTGTCGTGGAAGGCGGCCGTGATTATATCGGCACTACGATGGAGGTTCTGGTTACCAGTGTGCTGCAGACTTCCGCAGGCCGGATGATTTTTGCCAAACCGAAGCTGCTGGAAAAAGCGCAATAAGGGTTAATCAGCCCCTGGAGCGGTCTTATAGGCTTGGAAATGCCGTCCAAACACGTTATGATGGGGATATACGTGAAAGACAGGAGCCGAAAGAATGTCAAACAGTGTAGGCGCCGTTATAGTGGCGGCAGGCAGAGGGACACGAATGGGAACGGCAGAGAGCAAACAATATCTGCTGCTTCATGGCAAACCTATTATCGTGCATACCCTGGAGGTATTCCAGAAGCATGAACTCATCTCTGAAATCGTGCTTGTCACCGGTGAAGAGGATGTGCAGCGCTGCCGGCAATGGGTGCAGGCCTACAAGCTGGACAAAGTGTCTGTTGTTATTCCGGGAGGGGCTGAACGCCAGCACTCGGTACGCCGGGGACTGGGAGAACTTACGACCACCTGGGTAATGGTACATGATGGGGTCCGGCCTTTCGTACAGGGCAGTGAGATTGAAGCTTGTTATGAACGGGCCAGATCTGCCGGAGCCTCTGTGCTTGCAGTTCCGGTTAAGGATACGATCAAGCAGGTGGATGGTGAAGGCAACGTGCTGTCTACGCCGGACCGGCGAAGTCTGTGGGCGATTCAGACCCCGCAGACTTTTCGTTTGTCCGAACTGTTGTCAGCCTATGACGAGGCAGAGCGTGACGGCTTCCTCGGTACAGATGACTCCAGTCTGGCGGAACGCAGCGGAATTACCGTTTCTGTAGTAGAAGGAAGCTACAGGAATATTAAGATTACGACACCGGAAGACCTGGATTTCGCTGAATTCACAGAAAGAAGCAGGGGAGAGGAACAGAGATGATCGCTGTAGGACAAGGATTTGACGTGCATCAGCTGGTGGAAGGAAGGCCGTGTATTATTGGGGGAGTGACTATTCCCTATGAGAAGGGGTTACTGGGACACTCTGACGCGGATGTGCTCCTGCATGCAGTAAGCGATGCTATACTTGGGGCGCTTGGACTGGGGGATATCGGCAGACATTTCCCAGATACCGATCCTGCCTTCAAGGATGCAGACAGCCTGAAGCTGCTGGAGCATGTATGGGCGCTTGCCCGTGACCGGGGATACCGGCTGGGAAATATAGATTCGACCATCATTGCCCAGAAACCCAAAATGGCGCCTTATATTCCGCAAATGACCGAGGTTATTGCCCGTGCACTGGATGCGGACCTCTCAAAGGTCAATGTAAAAGCGACAACTACCGAGCAGCTCGGCTTCGCCGGACGCGGAGAAGGAATTGCCGCACAATCTATTGTCTGTCTGCTCCAAGATGTGATATCATCTTGAGATGGCTGAAGTAACAACAGCCTAATAATAACCAATATGAAGCGGAGGGAAACCCATGACGGATCAAGTCCGGGTGCGTTACGCACCGAGCCCTACGGGACATTTACATATCGGAAATGCCAGAACGGCGTTATTTAACTACCTGTTCGCCCGCAATCTGGGCGGCCAATTCATTATCCGGATCGAAGATACAGACCTTAAGCGTAATATCGCGGAAGGCGAAGAAAGCCAGTTGAAATATTTGAAATGGCTGGGAATGGATTGGGATGAGAGCGTAGATGTAGGCGGAGAATATGGCCCTTACCGCCAGACAGAACGTCTGGATCTGTACCGTGTCTACTGGCAGGATCTGCTGGACCGCGGCCTTGCTTACCGCTGCTATTGTACAGAAGAGGAGCTGGAAGCAGAGCGTGAAGAACAGACTGCACGTGGCGAAACCCCGCGTTATTCCGGCAGACACCGTAATCTGACGGAGGAGCAGCGCCTTGCCTATGAGGCGGAAGGACGCATTGCCAGCATCCGTTTCCTGGTTCCTGAGGACCGAACTTATACCTTCAATGATATCGTTAAAGGCAGCATTTCGTTCAACACCAAAGAAATGGGCGACTTCGTCATTGTGAAGAAGGATGGTATTCCAACCTATAACTTCGCTGTAGCTGTAGATGATCATTTGATGGCCATCTCCCATGTGCTGCGCGGGGAAGACCATATCTCGAACACGCCTCGTCAGCTCATGATTTATGAAGCCCTTGGCTGGGAAGCGCCGCTGTTCGGCCACATGACACTGATTGTCGGCGATGACCACAAGAAGCTGAGCAAACGGAATGAATCGATCATTCAGTTTATCGAGCAGTATGACCAGCTTGGCTATCTGCCGGAAGCGCTCTTCAACTTCATCACATTACTCGGCTGGTCGCCGGAGGGGGAGGAGGAGATCTTCAGCAAGGAACAGCTGATCTCTATCTTCACTGCCGACCGTCTGTCGAAGAGCCCGGCTGTATTCGATACGAACAAGCTGGCACATCTCAATAATCACTATATCAAGCATGCCGATCCTAAGCGGATCGCGGCACTTGCTATTCCCCATCTGCAGAAGGCGGGACGTCTGCCGGAGGTTCTGAGTGATGAGCAGCAGATCTGGGCAGAAAGCCTGGTTGCACTGTATCAGGAACAGATGAACTCCGCTTCGGATATTGTAGGACTCTCCGAGCTCTTCTTCCGCAGCCATCTGGAACTGGAGACGGAAGCGGCACAAGTACTTGCCGAAGCCCAGGTTCCTGAAGTGCTCTCCGCTTTTCTCGCTAAAGTGGAAGCTGCTGAGGATTTCGGCGCTGCTAATATGGCTGTGCTGATCAAAGAAGTCCAGAAAGAAACCGGACACAAAGGCAAAGCGCTGTTTATGCCGATCCGTGTCGCTCTGACTGGTCAGATGCATGGCCGTGATTTGAATGCGACCATCGCGCTGCTTGGCCGGGACCGGGTCATCGAACGTCTGAAATCGCAGATCAAAGGCGCATAAACCGGGGGATATGAGGGTAGAACCCCTTGTCAGCCCTGCGGCTTTTCGCTAAGATAGAAGAATATAATAACTAATAATAGCTGTGATCAGGAAAAGTACGCGTATACGGGCAATTGCCAGAGAGAATAACCGCTGAGGGAGATTTCCCTTGCAGGCTGGGAGTTATTCATTTGTCTGCCGCTGAACATGCACCTGTGAGCTGCACGGTTGAGCGTCCCTGTCTGTCAGGGGACAGTAGACTGTGCCGGGGACGTTGCCGTTACAGACGCCAAGAGGAACACCGCATGCAACTGCCGCGAAGTTAACGGCAGTCTGATTGTGCGAATGTTCAAGCAGAGTGGGACCGCGGTTAAACGTCTCTGCAGCATAATGCTGCAGGGGCGTTTTTTGTTGAACTATAAGGATACCGATTGAATGCTCACAGCATACAGATGAATAGAGCAAGTGGGCTGAAGACACTATCTTCCTTTGCGTACCTGTAAACAGGAGGTGGGGAAGTCAAAGAAGAGGGGAACCCTGATGTTTAAGCATATCAAGTCGGACATTCGGGCAGTATTCGACAACGATCCCGCTGCCCGCAGCAAGTTCGAGGTTGTCTTCACCTACGCCGGGCTTCATGCTATATGGGCACACCGGATTGCCCACTCTTTATATAAACGCCGCTGGTTTACACTGGCACGCATCGTATCGCAGATGAGCAGATTTATGACCGGAGTGGAAATTCATCCGGGTGCGGTTGTCGGCAGCCGGTTGTTCATCGACCATGGAATGGGTATAGTCATTGGTGAAACCTGTGAGATTGGTGACGATGTCATTATCTATCAGGGGGTCACACTTGGAGGGACAGGGAAAGAAAAGGGCAAACGTCATCCTAGCGTCGGCAACAATGTTGTCATTGGCTCCGGTGCCAAAGTACTGGGATCGTTTAGAATCGGCGATAATTGCAATATCGGTTCCAATTCAGTGGTTCTGCGTGAAGTGCCCAGCAACAGCACCGTTGTAGGAAATCCAGGACGCGTGGTTAAGCGCAACGGGGAACGCGTGTCCGATCGGCTGGATCATACCCAGATGCCGGATCCGCTGATTGATTCCCTGCGTTTTCTGCAAAAGGAAATCGAAGAGCTGCGCGAGCAGATGGGCACCGAAGACAAGCAGAAGAAGGAACAGCGGCGGCTGGAGAGCCAGCAGTATATCGGCGATTATGAAATATAACCATATGGAGATTTAAGAGAATCCAGGGGGAACAGAAAGGATTGGGAACAGAATGGCTGTACAGATTTATAACACAATGACACGGAGCAAGGAAGAATTCGTACCGCAGGAACCTGGCAAAGTGAAAATGTATGTATGCGGTCCAACCGTTTACGGCTATATGCATATCGGGAATGCTAGACCGGTTATCGTTTTTGACATGGTCCGCAACTACCTGGAAGCCCTCGGCAATGAAGTCCGCTATCTGACGAACTTTACCGATGTGGATGATAAAATGATCCGCAAAGCGGAAGAGATGAACATTACTGTAGCTGAGGTCGCGGAAATGTTCATCTCCGCCTATCAGGAAGACCTGGCCGGACTTGGTGTAAAGCCGGCAACAATGAATCCGCGCGTAACAGAGAGCATGGACAAGATCATTGAGTTCATTAAGGAGCTTGAAGAGAAAGGATTTGCTTACGAGAACGGCGGAGATGTGTACTACCGGACCGGCAAGTTTGCCAATTATGGCAAGCTGTCAGGCCAGAATCTGGAGGAACTGCGCTTTGGTATCCGTGTTGAGGTGGATTCGCGCAAGGAGAACCAGGAGGATTTTGTGCTCTGGAAGGCAGCCAAGCCGGGTGAGGTACACTGGTCCAGTCCATGGGGAGAGGGGCGTCCGGGCTGGCATATCGAGTGCTCGGCAATGGTCCGCGAATATTTGGGCACAACGATCGACATCCATGGCGGCGGAGAGGATTTGAAGTTCCCGCACCATGAGTGCGAATGCGCGCAAACAGAAGTGCTGACGGGTGAGCCGCTGTCGAAGTATTGGATGCACAACGCATTTTTGAACATTGGTGAGGAGAAAATGTCGAAATCACTTGGAAATGGTCTGCTTGTGAAGGATATTCGTGCACGTTTCAAAGCGGGGACTATCCGTTATTTCATGCTTTCAAGCCATTACCGCAATCAGCTGAACTTCTCGGAGGAAGCACTGCTCTCTGCTGAGAAAAGCGTGGAGCGCATCACTACGGCAGCAGGTAATGTGAAGCATCGGCTTGAACTGGATACGGACGGGGCAGAGGGAGCGGCAAGCTCACAGATCGTTGAACGCCTGGCAGCTATTGTTGGCAATTTCCACGCCAGAATGCAGGATGATTTCAATACGCCGGATGCGATTACCGCTCTGTTTGACTGGGTAAGCCTGGCTAATTTGACGCTTGCTGATAATGACGCGCATTCCGCAGACTTTGCAGCACTGCTGAAGGCTTTTGCCGAGATGAATTCGGTACTGCGCCTTACTCAGGAGGCTGAAGAAGAGGTCGCCAGTGAAGAGGTTGAGCGCCTCATTGCTGAACGCACAGAAGCGCGCAAGAATAAGAACTGGAGCCGGTCCGATGAAATCCGCGATGAGCTGAATACTCTGGGCATTCTGCTGGAAGACACTCCACAGGGAATGCGGTGGCGGCGTAAATGAGCGGGCAGTTTGATCTGAACAGCGCATGGTTTCCGTACGAACCGTCCAAGCCGGCCCGTTTGCTCTCGCCGATTGTTCTGGCGTATGCAGGAGATGCCATTTATGAAGTGGCTGTGCGGCAGTATCTGATTTCGCTGCCCAATCTGCGTCCGAATCATCTGCACCGCTCGGCAACGGGACTGGTCTCGGCCAAAGCCCAGAGCACGATTCTTGCCTACCTTGAGCCGGTGCTCACGGAGGAAGAGAAGGACGTGGTAAGACGAGGGCGCAATGCCAAGTCCGGCACGATTCCCAAAAACGCAGATGTGCTGGAATACCGCCACGCGACTGCTTTTGAATGCCTGATCGGGCATTTATATTATACAGGACAGCAGGCGAGAATCCAGGAGCTTGTTCACAGCAGCATCGAATACATGTTGAATCGGACCAAATGAGTTTAAACAGGCAGCGGAGTTTATAGTTATATATGGGTACTTAGAACAGGAGACATGAACATGGAAGAATTGAGAACGGAAGAGGAAATACTGGCGGGCAAGCATTCAGTCCTTGAAGCGCTTCGTGCCGGCCGGACACTGAATAAAATATGGATCGCCGAAACTGCACAAAAGCACTTAACGGCACCTATCGTCGCTGAAGCCCGCAAAGCAGGAATTGTAATTCAGCATGTAGATAAGCGGAAGCTGGATCAGCTCGCACCGGGAGTTCAGCATCAAGGGGTGGTAGCACAGGCGGCACCGTTTGCCTACACCGAGGTTGCTGATATTCTTGCGGCGGCTGAAGCCAAAGGGGAACCGCCTTTTCTTCTTTTGCTGGATGAAATTGAAGACCCTCATAACCTGGGATCTATCTTGCGCACTGCCGACTGCACTGGTGTGCATGGTGTCATTGTACCGAAACGGCGTTCTGCGCAGATTACAGCAACAGTATCCAAAACCTCTGCCGGTGCAGTGGAATATGTGCCTGTTGCACGCGTAACCAATCTGGGCCAGACGATAGACCGCCTTAAGGAACTTGGGGTGTGGGTGGTTGGAACCGATGTGGATACGGATCAGAATCTCTTCGGATCTGATATTTTTACCGGACCGGTAGCGGTGGTTATCGGCAATGAGAATAAAGGAATGGGCCGCCTGATCCGTGAGAAATGTGACGTGCTCCTGAAGCTGCCGATGGCGGGAAGAATCAACTCTCTTAATGCTTCCGTAGCAGCCGGTGTAATTATGTACGAGGTGCTCCGCCGCCGGCAAGAACAGGGATAACTATGGCAGACTGGCGCGATATACTGCTCGTGGACGGATACAACATGATCGGCGGCTGGCCGGAGCTTGCGGCGCTGTCGCAGACCGGCATGCAGGGGGCCCGCGACCGGCTGCTCGATATGCTGGCCGATTATCAGGCATTCTCCGGGCTGCGCGTCATAGCCGTATTCGATGCATACCGTGTGCCGGGACTTGGACGGTCGTTTGTACAGGGGAAAGTCCAGGTATTCTTCACTAAGGAAAAGGAAACGGCAGATGAGTGCATTGAGCGGCTGGTGGGAGAATTCACTCACCGCCGCAGACAGATTTCTGTGGCGACCAGCGATTTTGTGGAGCAGCATGTTGTTTTTGCGCAAGGGGCGCTCCGGATCTCGGCAAGAGAACTGAGACTGGAGATTGAAGAGAATCAGAAACAGGTTAAAAAGGCTATTGAACCGGGAAGTGTAAGCAGCACCCGTCACTCCCTGGAAGACAAGCTGCCTCCGGAAACGCGGAAACGTCTCGAAGACTGGCGCAGACAGTGATTAAGAAATGCCATAATATGTTATAGAAGATTGTTTTTGGACAATCTTCGGTTGACGTTGTAAGGTAACATAATATATACTGATCCTATATTTCGCGAAGTAACGATGTGTCTTGCGTTGCAGCCGGGGGGATTCTTGGTGAGTGTCGACCTCAAGGAATTAATGCTATCCGAGTATGATTTCATAAGTGATGAAGAAATTGTCGAGATCTTCCGTGGTGGCGACAGTGGCGCATTGGAACATTTAATCAACAAGTACCGTAATTTCGTACGTGCCAAGGCTCGTTCCTATTTTTTGATCGGGGCAGATCGTGAAGATATTGTACAGGAAGGCATGATTGGCTTATATAAGGCAATTCGTGACTTCAAGGGGGACAAGCTTTCCTCGTTCAAGGCGTTTGCCGAGCTGTGCATCACCCGTCAGATTATAACTGCCATTAAGACAGCGACCCGCCAGAAGCATATTCCGCTGAACTCATACGTCTCGCTCGACAAACCCATCTATGATGAGGATTCCGACCGGACGCTGATGGATGTGATTTGCGGAACGCAGGTGCTTGATCCTGAAGAACTGATTATCAACCAGGAGGAGTTCATCGGACTGGAAGATAAGATGGCGGAGATCCTTAGTGATCTGGAACGCAAGGTTCTAATGCTCTATCTGGATGGACGGTCCTATCAGGAAATTGCTGAGGACTTGAAGCGGCATGTGAAGTCTATTGACAATGCACTGCAGCGAGTGAAGCGTAAGTTGGAAAGATATCTGGAAGTGCGTGACAATTAATGATATAATGAACTAGAAAGGCTCGGGACTCGAGTCTTTTTTTAGTGTCCTGCAAGATTTCATCGTGATGGAAATGTGTTTTGTTAGACAACAGTAGGCTGCAGGTTTATACCACGGCGGAATGATCCATAATGGTAGTGAAGACAGCGAGTGGCAAAGGAATGCCAAGACCAGAGATTATGTACGGCACCAGGCTACACCACCTGGAAATACCCAATGCGATGGGGGAATTCTTTCGTTGACACGGGCGATGATATTATGCTAAAGTGTTTTAGGTAGGCCTAAATTCGCGGCTTTTTTTTTGAATCAATATTTGCGTCTTCTAATTTAACGGTTAGAAGTACGTCTTCGGGAGGTGCATATCATGCGGGTAATTATCACTTTGGCTTGTACAAGTTGCAAACAAAGAAACTATGCAACAACCAAAAACAAGCGAAATCACCCCGACCGCTTGGAGATGAAGAAATTTTGCAAGTTTTGTAACGAGCAAACTCCTCATCGCGAAACCAGATAGTCTTTGGAGGTGTAGTCGGCGTGAAACGTAGTTTCAAGTCTTTGTTTTCCTTTTTCACTGAGAGCTGGAGTGAACTCAAAAAGGTTCGCTGGCCTAGCCGTAAGGAACTGAAAAACTATACATTGATCGTTCTCGGTACAATTGTAGTTATCGCTCTTTACTTCTGGGTTCTGGACATCGGTATTTCCGCTGTGATTGAAGCGATTATTTAGAGAGGTCCCAGGTGGCTTGATATGGAAAAAAGATGGTATGTCGTTCATACCTATTCCGGGTATGAGAATAAGGTCAAGGCCAATTTGGAAAAACGCGTTGAGTCCATGGGCATGGAAGACAAAATATTCCGCGTTCTTGTTCCTATGGAAGAAGAATTGGTAAACAAGGATGGCAAGAAAAAAACTGTCATGCGTAAAGTTTACCCCGGTTACGTTTTGGTCGAAATGGTACAGACTGATGATTCCTGGTATGTAGTCCGCAATACGCCGGGCGTTACCGGATTTGTCGGTTCAACTGGTTCGGGGTCCAAGCCTACCGCTCTGCTCCCTGAAGAGGTTGAACAAATTCTGAAGCATATGGGCATGGTTGAACCTAAAGCGAAGATTGATTTCGAAATTAAGGAATCCGTACGTATTATGGTCGGTCCGTTTGCGAATTTTGTGGGCTCCGTGGAAGAGATTTTGGCAGACAAGAGCAAGATCAAGGTACATGTCAACATGTTTGGACGGGAAACCCCGCTCGAGTTGGATTTCACTCAAGTGGAGAAGATATAACAAGCGCAAGGGTTTCTTGTGGGAGAATGCTGTTTAGCATTCGAATACCACTATTTACGCAAGGAGGTGTCACTCATGGCTAAAAAAGTTATTAAAATGGTGAAACTGCAGATTCCTGCAGGGAAAGCGAATCCAGCGCCTCCAGTAGGTCCGGCGTTAGGTCAAGCAGGTGTCAACATCATGGCATTCTGTAAGGAATTCAACGCTCGTACTGCCGACCAGGCTGGCCTGATCATCCCGGTTGAAATTACAGTATTTGAAGACCGTTCCTTTACCTTCATCACTAAAACTCCTCCGGCTGCTGTTCTGCTTCGCATCGCTGCAAAAGTAGAAAAAGGATCCGGTGAACCAAACAAGAAGAAAGTAGCAAAACTCGGCCGCGCAGCGGTTCGTGAAATTGCTGAAACAAAAATGCCCGATCTGAACGCTGCATCTATCGAAGCTGCAATGCGTATGGTTGAAGGTACTGCCCGCAGTATGGGTATCACAATCGAAGACTAATATGTATTCGATGAACCGGTCATTCATGACCGCAATATGTGGGAGGAATTTCCGCTAACACCACAAAGGAGGAACATTTTCATGGCTAAACATGGTAAGAAATACCAAGAATCTGCTAAGCTGATCAACAGCGAAGCAACTTACGAGCCTTCAGAAGCTGTAGAGCTTGTGAAAAAGGCAGCAACTGCTAAATTCGACGAAACCGTTGAAGCAGCAGTTCGTCTGGGTGTAGACCCGCGTAAACAAGACCAAGCTGTTCGTGGTGTTGTTGTCCTGCCTCACGGCACAGGCAAAACTCAACGCGTGCTTGTATTTGCAAAAGGTGAAAAAGCGAAAGAAGCGGAAGCTGCTGGCGCCGATTTTGTTGGTGATGCTGATATGATCAACAAAATTCAACAGGGCTGGTTTGAATTCGATGTCTGCGTAGCTACACCTGATATGATGAGTGAAGTCGGTAAACTGGGTCGTCTGCTCGGTGGTAAAGGCCTCATGCCTAACCCTAAAGCAGGTACAGTTACTTTCGACGTTACCAAGGCTGTTCAAGAAATCAAAGCCGGTAAAATCGAATATCGTCTTGACAAAGCGGGTCAAATTCACGCGCCAATCGGCAAAGTGTCTTTCAACGCTGAACAACTGAACGAGAACCTTAAATCCCTCATCGACGCTCTGAACCGTGCGAAACCGGCTGCTGCTAAAGGTGTATACCTTAAAGGCATCGCTATTTCGTCCACTATGGGACCTAGCGCTCGCGTGAACGCAGCTGCTTTCAGATAATTAAGGGTTGACTCTTTGAGTCATCTTTGATAATCTATAACAGTTGTGAACATTAAGGTGATCAATCTTGAATTTGAATATGCTTACCGTAGACAGTAGGTGCCGTAGGGCTTAATTTCCTACCGAGGTGTTGTGATAGAAACAAAAAGTAACAGGCTCGCCTGACTGCTTTCCGTTTTATCAAGCCTTCGTGAATCTGCGGAGGCTTTTCTAATGCCTGCGTAGGAACGGCGCGGATTCTCCGGAAGAATCGCCGTCACATAAATTTTCAGGAGGTGTATACAATTGGCAAATGCAAAAGTAATCCAAGCTAAACAGGATGCGGTTGATGTTGTAACTGGCAAACTGCAGAACAGTATCTCTACTGTTGTTGCGGACTACCGCGGATTGAACGTTTCGCAAGTGACTGAACTGCGTAAGCAGCTTCGTGAAGCTGGCGTTGATTTTCAAGTCCTGAAGAACACATTGCTTCGCCGTGCAACTGCAGCGGCTGAGTTGACTGATCTGGACGCTGTCCTGACTGGTCCTACAGCGATCGCTTTCAGTGAAACTGATGCGGTAGTAGCAGCCAAAATTTTGAACGACTTCGCTAAGAAGAACGACGCTCTGAAACTTAAAGGCGGCGTTGTAGAAGGTCGCGTTATCGACGCTGACCAACTGAAAGCACTGGCTGAGCTTCCATCCCGCGATGGTTTGCTGTCCATGCTGCTTAGCGTGCTTCAAGCTCCAATGCGCAACTTCGCGCTTGCAGTTAAAGCTGTTGCTGAGAAAGAAGAACAAAGCGCGTAAGCCTTTGCTTCTAGCTTCATAATCATTACCACAAACCAATTCAAATATAATGGAGGTTCAATCATGAGCAAAGAAACAATTTTGGAAGAAATTAAAGGCATGAGCGTATTGGAACTGAACGACCTGGTTAAAGCAATCGAAGAAGAATTCGGCGTAACTGCAGCAGCTCCAGTAGCAGCTGGCGGCGCAGTAGCAGCTGTTGAAGAAGAGCAATCCGAATTCGACGTAATTTTGACAGGCGCTGGCGCTTCCAAAATCAACGTTATCAAAATCGTTCGCGAAATCACAGGTCTTGGCTTGAAAGAAGCTAAAGACGTTGTAGACAACGCTCCAAAAGCAATCAAAGAAAAAGTAAGCAAAGAAGAAGCAGAAGCTACCAAAGCAAAATTGGAAGAAGCAGGCGCTTCTGTAGAAGTGAAATAATTTGATTTAAGTAGGTACTGCCCCGGATATGAAGTGATTCATTCCGGTTCTTGCAACCCCCTTGAACTTGTTCAAGGGGGTTGCTCTATAAGAGATGCTTTGTATATTAGAGCCATGTGAAAGGGAGGATTGTATGTCGCAGCATTATTACTCGCAGCAGCCGGAAGCACGTCATGACAGACGCAGCATCGATACGGTACTGAGAGGCAAAAGCCTCCGTTTTACAAGCGACGCCGGTGTTTTTTCCAAAGGGGATATCGATCATGGTAGCCGAGTTCTGATCGAAGCTATGAAAATTTCGGATGGGGCGGAGGTGCTGGATGTTGGCTGTGGTTACGGACCTATAGGGATTAGTGCAGCACTCCTCACTCCCAAGGGACATGTGACGATGATTGATATCAACAGCCGTGCGGTAGAGCTTGCCCGCGAGAATGCGCAGCATAACGGAATCCACAATGTTACGGTTATGGAAAGTGATGTACTGTCTGCGGTGAAGGGGCGTACATTCGATGTGGTTCTTACCAACCCGCCGATTCGTGCAGGCAAGGCTGTGGTTCATGAGATTTTTGAGCAGGCGCATGCGCATTTGAATGAGGGTGGAAGTCTATGGATAGTCATCCAGAAGAAGCAGGGCGCACCATCGGCCTCCGCCAAGCTGGAAAGCTTATTCTCGGATGTAGAAGAAGTGGGGAAAGATAAGGGATATCGCATTATCAGAGCGAAGAAGTAAAAAATAAATAATACTTATTGACATGCAATGTTGATAGTGTTATTATTATAAAATGTCAGTATTAAGCTAGGCTCCATGTCTTTAGTTTGCTGAAATGTCAAGTGATATATTGTCGCCCGGTAAGCGCATGCCGTACGGCAGGTTTTTGCGAATTCCGTTCTCTATGTTCCTGTCACGGCGAAGGTCGCCGGGACAATAGATAATAGCGCATAAACTGTTGCTTGGTGACGTATAATACACACGTTTTGGGCAAATCTACTGGATAAGGAGTATTTTGGCCGTGGATAGATGCGCTCTTTTTTCGAAAGATTTCGATAAGGGGCTTTTCTGTATTTATGGCTGGATCCTTGTGTTATGGTTCCATTATACGGGTCCAAACAAGGGTTCGCAATCAATTTTTAAGTGAGTAGACATGAGGGGTGAGTAAAGTTGGCAGGACATCTTGTTCAGTATGGTCGACGCACTCGGCGGAGCTATGCGAGAATTAACGAGGTACTCGAGGTCCCGAACCTGATCGAGATCCAACAAAAATCTTATGACTGGTTTTTGGAGGAAGGATTGCGGGAAATGTTCCAGGACATCTCGCCGATCCAGGATTTCACAGGAAATTTGGTACTAGAGTTCATTGATTACAGCCTGGGTGAACCGAAGTATACGGTTGACGACGCTAAAGAGCGGGACGTAACATATGCGGCTCCTCTGCGTGTAAAGGTGCGTCTCATCAATAAGGAGACCGGTGAGGTCAAAGAGCAGGAAGTGTTCATGGGAGATTTCCCGCTGATGACGGAAACCGGCACTTTTATTATCAATGGTGCGGAACGGGTTATTGTCAGCCAGTTGGTTCGCTCTCCAAGCGTCTATTTCAGCACGAAAGTGGATAAGAACGGCAAAAAAACCTACACCGCCACAGTAATTCCGAATCGCGGAGCTTGGCTGGAACTGGAGACCGACGCTAAGGACATCATGTATGTCCGTATCGACCGGACCCGTAAGATCCCGGTAACCGTGCTTCTGCGTGCTCTAGGCTTCGGCAGTGATGCTGAAATTCTGGAACTGCTTGGTAATGATGAATATATTCGCAATACGCTGGATAAAGACAACACGGACTCTACGGAGAAGGCGCTTATTGAAATTTACGAGCGTCTGCGTCCGGGTGAACCACCGACACTTGACAATGCCAAGAGCCTATTGGTCGCACGTTTCTTTGATCCGAAACGTTATGATTTGGCCAATGTAGGCCGTTACAAAATCAACAAAAAACTGCATATTAAGAATCGTCTGTTCAATCAGCGTCTGGCGCAGCCTTTGGTTGATGAATCTACAGGAGAAATCCTGGCAGAATCCGGCCAGATGGTTGACCGCCGCCTGCTTGACGAGCTGATTCCTTATTTCGAGAAGAATGTAGCTGGCAAGAACTACCGTGTTACCGGCGGGGTTATGGACAGTGAAGATATTCCGCTGCAGACTATTGACGTATTCTCGCCAATTGAAGAAGGCCGGATTATCAAGCTGATCGCCAATGGCAACATTGACAAGTCGGTCAAGCATATTACCCAGGCTGATATTATATCCTCAATCAGCTACTTTATTAATTTGCTGCACGGTATCGGTAATACAGATGATATCGACCACTTGGGTAACCGCCGTCTGCGTTCTGTAGGTGAATTGCTGCAGAATCAGTTCCGTATCGGTCTGTCCCGTATGGAGCGCGTGGTGCGGGAGAGAATGTCAATTCAGGACGCTAATGCGATTACACCGCAGGCACTGATCAACATCCGTCCGGTTATCGCGTCGATCAAAGAGTTCTTCGGTAGTTCGCAGCTGTCCCAGTTTATGGATCAGACGAACCCGCTTGCTGAACTTACACACAAGCGCCGTCTGTCGGCACTTGGACCCGGCGGTCTGACCCGTGAACGCGCAGGCTTTGAAGTCCGCGACGTACATCACAGTCACTACGGCCGTATGTGTCCTATCGAAACACCGGAAGGTCCGAATATCGGTCTGATCAACTCCTTGTCTACCTTTGCACGCATCAATGAATACGGCTTTATCGAAGCTCCGTATCGTTGGGTGGATCCAAAGACTGGTAAGGTTACAGAACAAATCGATTATCTGACTGCTGATGAAGAAGATAACTATGTAGTTGCTCAGGCGAATGTACTGATTGATGAGAATGGTACATTTAAGGAAGACATGGTTATCGTTCGTTACAACAAGGATTCAGATAACATTACTACTATGCCTAGTAACCGTGTTGACTACATGGACGTTTCACCTAAGCAGGTTGTGTCGGTCGCTACGGCGCTCATTCCGTTCCTTGAGAACGATGACTCCAACCGCGCACTGATGGGATCGAACATGCAGCGGCAGGCCGTTCCGCTTCTGATTCCGAAAGCTCCGCTTGTCGGCACAGGGATGGAACATAAATCCGCCAAGGATTCTGGCGTATGTATTGTTTCCAAATATGACGGTATTATTGAACGCTCCTCTGCCAATGAAATCTGGCTGCGCCGTGTAGAGGCAGTTGAAGGCAAGGAAGTTAAAGGCGATATCGTTAAATATAAATTACACAAATTTATGCGTTCGAACCAAGGGACTTGCATTAATCAGCGTCCGCTGGCTAAACGTGGCGATATTGTTAAGAAGGGTGATATCCTGGCAGACGGACCTTCCACAGAAATGGGCGAACTTGCTCTTGGCCGTAACGTAGTCGTTGCGTTCATGACTTGGGAAGGTTACAACTACGAGGATGCGATCCTGCTCAGTGAGAAGCTGGTTAAGGAAGATGTATACACTTCGATCCATATCGAGGAATATGAATCCGAAGCCCGTGACACCAAGCTAGGACCTGAAGAGATCACGCGTGATATTCCAAACGTTGGTGAAGAGGCGCTCCGCAATTTGGATGAGCGCGGAATCATTCGTATCGGTGCGGAAATCAATGCCGGCGACATTCTGGTAGGTAAAGTTACTCCGAAGGGCGTAACTGAACTGACTGCTGAAGAACGCCTGCTGCACGCAATCTTCGGTGAGAAGGCTCGTGAAGTCCGTGATACCTCCTTGCGCGTTCCGCATGGTAGTGATGGTATTATCGTTGACGTTAAGGTGTTTACCCGTGAGAACGGCGATGAGCTGCCTCCAGGTGTGAATCAATTGGTTCGTGTCTACATCGCTCAGAAGCGTAAGATTTCTGAAGGTGACAAGATGGCCGGACGTCATGGTAACAAGGGTGTCGTTGCCCGTATCCTGCCAGAAGAAGATATGCCGTTCCTTCCGGATGGTACACCGGTACAGGTTGTCCTGAACCCGCTGGGCGTACCTTCACGTATGAACATCGGACAGGTGCTGGAAGTCCATATTGGTATGGCGGCACTGCGTCTGGGTATCCACGTGGCTACTCCGGTATTCGACGGAGCCCGTGAGTATGACGTGTTCGATACGATGGAAGAAGCCGGTATGCAGCGTAACGGTAAGACTGTGCTGTATGACGGACGTACAGGCGAGCGCTTCGAGCGTGAAGTTACTGTCGGCGTTATGCACATGATCAAGCTTGCGCACATGGTTGACGATAAGATTCATGCCCGTTCTACAGGTCCTTACTCACTCGTTACACAGCAGCCACTGGGTGGTAAAGCTCAGTTCGGCGGACAGCGTTTCGGGGAAATGGAAGTGTGGGCGCTTGAGGCTTACGGCGCGGCGTATACATTGCAAGAAATTTTGACCGTGAAATCCGATGACGTGGTTGGCCGTGTGAAAACGTACGAGTCCATCGTCAAAGGTGAAAATGTTCCAGAACCGGGTGTTCCGGAATCGTTCAAGGTATTGATCAAGGAACTGCAGTCGCTGGGTATGGATGTCAAAATCCTTAGCGGTGACGAGCAGGAGATCGAGATGAAGGAACTGGACGATGAGGACGAGACGTCAGGCGACAAGCTGAGCCTCAATTTGGAAGGCGCAGAAGTCGGCATAGAGTAGTTCACCAGCAAGCCACTAATTTCATTACACAAAGGACCGCGCCCTCTGTTGACTTAACGTCAAGAGAGGGCTGTGGTACTAAATCAGGATATAGGTTAAGGAGGGTTGCTCCTTGTTGGACGTTAACAATTTTGAATTTATGAAAATCGGGCTCGCTTCCCCGGAAAAAATTCGTTCTTGGTCCCGCGGAGAAGTGAAAAAACCGGAAACCATCAACTATCGTACTTTGAAACCGGAAAAAGAGGGTCTTTTTTGCGAACGCATCTTTGGACCGCAAAAGGACTGGGAATGTCACTGTGGTAAATACAAACGCGTCCGTTATAAGGGCGTTGTGTGCGACCGCTGCGGCGTGGAAGTTACCCGCGCTAAAGTCCGCCGCGAACGTATGGGCCACATCGAGCTGGCAGCTCCGGTATCTCATATCTGGTACTTCAAAGGTATTCCGAGCCGTATGGGTCTGGCACTGGATATGTCTCCAAGATCGCTCGAAGAGATTATCTACTTTGCATCTTATGTTGTAACCGATCCGGGTGAAACTCCTTTGGAGAAGAAACAACTGCTATCTGAGAAAGAATACCGCAGCTACCGTGAGAAATACGGCTACGGCTTCCAGGCTGGCATGGGTGCTGAAGCCGTCAAAAAACTGCTTCAGGATATCGATATCGATAAAGAACTGGAATTCCTCAAAGAAGAGCTGCGCACGGCCCAAGGCCAGCGCCGTAACCGGGCGATCAAACGTCTCGAAGTTATTGAGGCTTTCCGCAACTCCGGCAACAAGCCAGACTGGATGATCATGGATGTACTTCCGGTTATTCCTCCGGAGCTTCGCCCTATGGTTCAGCTCGATGGCGGCCGTTTTGCTACGTCTGACCTTAATGACCTGTACCGCCGCGTAATTAACCGTAACAACCGTCTGAAGAGACTGCTGGATCTCGGTGCTCCTGATATTATCGTGCAGAATGAGAAACGGATGCTTCAGGAAGCTGTTGATGCCCTGATCGACAATGGCCGCCGCGGCCGTCCTGTAACAGGTCCTGGTAACCGTCCGCTCAAATCACTCAGCCATATGCTGAAAGGTAAACAAGGACGGTTCCGCCAGAACTTGCTCGGTAAGCGCGTTGACTATTCCGGACGTTCCGTTATCGTCGTAGGACCTTACCTCAAGATGTACCAATGCGGTCTTCCAAAGAAGATGGCACTGGAACTCTTCAAACCGTTTGTAATGAAAGAATTGGTTAATAAGGGCCTTGCCCACAACATCAAGAGCGCGAAACGTAAGGTTGAGCGCGTAAGTCCTGAAGTCTGGGACGTGCTTGAAGAAGTAATCAGAGAGCATCCGGTTCTGCTGAACCGTGCCCCTACACTGCATAGACTGGGTATACAGGCGTTTGAACCGATTCTGGTAGAAGGTCACGCGATCCGTCTTCACCCGCTCGTATGTACGGCATACAATGCCGACTTTGACGGTGACCAGATGGCGGTACACGTTCCTCTATCCGCTGAAGCTCAAGCTGAAGCCCGTATTCTCATGCTGGCATCCGGTAACATCCTGAACCCTAAAGATGGTAAGCCGGTTGTTACACCTTCCCAGGATATGGTCCTTGGTACGTTCTATCTGACCATGGATAACAAGGAAGAAAAGGGAACGGGTATGATTCTGCGTACCGTGAACGAAGCTGTTTCAGCTTACCAACGCGGAACCGCTGGTCTGCATGCGCGTGTTGCTATTCCTGTTAAGGCACTGGGTAAAACCAACTTTACAGAAGCGCAGCAGAATGCATTGCTGATTACAACGGTGGGTAAGATTATCTTCAACGAAATCTATCCAAGCAGTTTCCCATATATCAATGAAGCTACCAAAACAAACCTGCTGCAGGGTACACCAGAGAAGTACTTCATCTATGAAAAAGGCGCGGATGTCCGCGAATTGATCATGGCTGCTCCGGAAGCCAGTGCTGTAGGTAAAGAATATCTGGGCCTAATCATTGCCCGCTGCTTCGAAACCTATCACACTACCAAGACTTCAGTGATTCTGGATAAAATTAAGCAGCTCGGCTTTACGTACTCTACACGTTCCGGTGTTACGGTTGCCGTATCAGACGTTATTGTGCCTGAGGAAAAAGCTACAATTCTTAAAGAATCCGAAGCTAAGGTTGATGTAGTAGCGAATCAATACCGCCGCGGTCTGATTACCAATGATGAACGGTATGACCGTGTTATCGAGATCTGGTCGAAGACTAAGGATGAACTTACGAACGTCCTGCTGAAATCGATGGATCGTTTCAACTCTATCATGCTCATGGTCGACTCCAAAGCGCGTGGTAACAAATCGCAGATTACCCAGCTCGGTGGTATGCGTGGTCTGATGGCTACCCCTTCGGGCCGGATTTTCGAATTGCCAATCAAAGCGAACTTCCGTGAAGGTCTGACCGTCCTCGAGTACTTTATTTCCACTCACGGAGCGCGTAAAGGTCTGGCCGATACAGCGCTGCGTACAGCGGATTCCGGGTACTTGACACGCCGTCTCGTTGACGTGGCTCAGGACGTAATCGTCCGCGAAGAAGATTGCGGTACCGATAAAGGCTTCACCGTCAGCCGGATTCAAGATGGCAAGGAAGTTATCGAGGATCTCTACGACCGTATTGAAGGCCGTTATTCCTTCGAAACTGTGCGTCATCCGGAAACGAAGGAAATCCTCGTTCACCGTAACGATCTGATTGACTCCGATAAGGCTGAAGCAATCGTGAATGCTGGCGTTACTAAATTGCAGATCCGCTCTGTACTGAGTTGCCGTGCCCGTCACGGTGTCTGCAAGAAGTGCTACGGACGTAACCTGGCAACAGGTAAATTCGTGGAAATCGGGGAAGCTGTCGGCATTATTGCTGCACAATCCATTGGTGAACCAGGAACACAGCTTACCATGCGTACATTCCATACCGGTGGTGTTGCCGGAGACGATATCACGCAAGGTTTGCCGCGTATCCAAGAGTTGTTTGAAGCCCGTAACCCTAAAGGTCAGGCGACAATCAGTGAAATTGACGGCGTAGTTAAGGAAATTCGTGAAACCAAGGACCGTCGAGAAATCGAAGTCCAGGGTGAAGCGGAGTCCAAGACCTATTCCATCACTTACGGTTCCCGTCTGCGTGTCAGTGAGGGCCAGGAGATTGAAGCTGGTGATGAATTGACAGACGGTTCTATCGACCCTAAAGAAATGCTGCGCATCAAAGGGATCCGCGGGGTACAGAACTACATTCTGCAAGAAGTACAGCGTGTATACCGTAACCAGGGCGTTGAGATCAATGATAAGCATATTGAAGTTATGATCAAGCAGATGCTGCGTAAAATTCGTATTATCGATGCTGGAGATACCACTCTCCTGCCGGGTGCTTTTGCGGATATTCATGAATATGAAGCAGCCAACAAGGAAGCTATCCTGTCTGGTAAAGAACCTGCAGTTGCCAAACCGGTACTGCTCGGTATTACCAAAGCCTCTCTGGAAACAGACTCCTTCCTGTCTGCGGCCTCTTTCCAGGAAACTACCCGCGTCTTGACGGATGCAGCAATTAAGGGTAAAGTGGATAAGTTGCTCGGTCTTAAAGAAAATGTTATCATCGGTAAGCTGATTCCTGCAGGTACAGGTATGAATCGTTACCGTAATGTGAAGCTTAGTGATCCGAATGAAGAAAGCAAGCAAGCCGCTTTAGAAACGGTTCCAGCTGAGTAATAAATAATCATGGCATTCAGCTTTCGCGTCACGTGATAACCTTGCGTGACGCGGCTGTCTGTTACGAATATTAATATAATTATTGCTGTTTTTCTTGACATCGTGTGCTGAGGATGCTAATATGTCTAAGGTGCGTGAGTAGCCTTGTCATTCTTGTTCAGTGGAGGTAATGTTTTTCATGACTGATGATAGAGGGTTACAGGATGCTCAGGTCAAGATCGGTTCCAAACAAACCGTCAAGGCGGTGGAGTTGGGCCAAGCCGCAGAAGTCTATGTGGCGGAGGACGGAGATCAACGGCTTACTTCCAGAATTGTTATGCTTTGCGGCAAACAAGGTGTGAAGGTCACATATGTGGACACCATGCTGAATTTGGGCAAGGCCTGCGGTATAGAAGTTGGTGCTGCTATGGCAGCCGTCTTAAAACAATAGCAACAAGAGAACGTTTTTGTACCGGGGTACACTTCGGCAGCAAGGACTTTTCATTTGTCTTTTTATGAACCACCTGGGTCTGTGGACTTAATGTTTGTAAATTGACTATCATTTCAGGAAGGGGGTGGCACAACATGCCAACTATTAATCAACTGGTTCGTAAAGGCCGTCAAGCCAAAATCGAAAAATCCAAATCTCCCGCTCTTCAAAAAGGGTTCAACGCCCTCAAGCGTGAGGCTACAAATTTGAGCGCCCCGCAGAAACGCGGTGTGTGCACTCGTGTAGGCACAATGACTCCACGTAAACCAAACTCAGCACTTCGTAAGTATGCCCGTGTTCGTTTGACGAACCGTCTTGAGGTGACTGCTTACATTCCGGGTATCGGACACAACCTTCAAGAGCACAGTGTAGTATTGCTGCGCGGAGGTAAAGTTAAGGACCTTGCAGGAGTTCGTTACCACATCGTTCGTGGTGCACTTGATACTGCAGGTGTTGCTAACCGGATGCAGGCTCGCTCCAAATATGGTGCGAAACGTCCTAAGGCTAAGAAATAAGACAAGCATATCCGAATAATAAACATTTTAAGAAAGGGGGATATCCATGCCACGCAAAGGTCCAGTTACTAAGAGAGATGTATTGCCAGATCCATTGTATAATAGCAAGTTGGTTACTCGTTTGATCAACCGTATTATGCTGGGTGGTAAAAGAGGTGTCGCTCAAAGCATTTTGTACAATTCGTTCAAGTTGATTCAGGAACGTACAGGTAAAGAACCAATGGAAGTTTTCGAAGCTGCCATCAAGAACATCATGCCTGTATTGGAAGTTAAAGCTCGTCGTGTCGGCGGTGCTAACTACCAGGTGCCTATCGAGGTTAAACCTGAAAGACGTACTGCTTTGGGATTACGTTGGCTTGTAAACTACTCACGCAACCGCGGTGAGAAGACTATGGAAGAGCGTTTGGCGGCTGAGATTATCGATGCTTCCAACAACACAGGCGCTTCCGTTAAGAAACGTGAAGACACGCACAAAATGGCTGAAGCGAACAAAGCGTTTGCTCACTACCGCTGGTAGGATTATAGCCGTTCAAATAACTTCTATTTTGAAAGGAGATCCATTTCATGTCAAGAGAGTTCTCCTTAAAAAATACACGTAATATCGGGATCATGGCACATATTGATGCTGGTAAAACTACCACTACTGAGCGGATTCTTTTCTACACAGGCCGTACGCACAAAATCGGTGAAGTTCACGAGGGCGCTGCTACAATGGACTGGATGGAACAAGAGCAGGAGCGCGGAATTACGATTACTTCCGCTGCTACGACCGCTGCATGGAAGGGCCACCGCATCAATATTATTGATACCCCTGGGCACGTTGACTTCACTGTTGAAGTTGAACGTTCCCTTCGTGTATTGGATGGGGCAGTTGGTGTATTTAGTGCGAAAGAGGGCGTAGAGCCTCAGTCCGAAACCGTATGGAGACAGGCTGACCGTTACGGCGTTCCCCGTATCGCTTATGTGAACAAAATGGATATCATCGGTGCAGACTTCCTGAACGTTATCGACAGCATGCGTGACCGCCTGCAAGCCAACGCAATTGCAATTCAATTGCCAATTGGTGCCGAAAACGACTTCATTGGTATCATTGACCTTGTTGAGCAAAAAGCTCACATGTTCAAGGATGACCTGGGACAAAACATCGAAGTTACTGATATTCCTGCTGAATACTTGGAACAAGTTGAGGGACTGCGTCTCGAGTTGATCGAGAAGGTTGCAGAACTTGACGAAGATCTGACTATGAAGTATCTGGAAGGCGAAGAAATCACAGTGGATGAGATTAAGGCAGCATTGCGCAAAGGCGTATGTGATGTTAAAATCTTCCCTGTAATTGTCGGATCCTCCTACCGTAATAAAGGTGTTCAGCTCATGATGGATGCTGTTGTTGATTACTTGCCATCCCCACTGGATGTACCTGCTATTCAAGGTCATCTGGATGACGGTACAGAAGCGGTTCGTCACTCTTCGGACGAAGAACCATTCGCAGCACTGGCATTTAAAATCATGACAGACCCTTATGTAGGTAAACTTACGTTCTTCCGCGTATACTCCGGTGTACTGGAATCCGGTTCTTATGTAGTTAACGCTACCAAGAACAAACGTGAGCGTATCGGCCGTATCCTGCAAATGCATGCGAACAGCCGCCAAGAAATCTCCATTGTGTATTCCGGTGATATCGCGGCAGCCGTTGGTCTGAAGGACACAAGTACCGGCGATACCCTTTGCGATGAGAAACATCCGGTTATCCTGGAGTCCATGAACTTCCCTGATCCGGTTATCGAAATCGCAGTTGAACCAAAAACCAAAGCTGACCAAGATAAGCTCGGCGTAGCTCTCGGAAAGTTGACTGAAGAGGATCCTACTCTTCGTGCTCACACTGATGAAGAAACTGGCCAAACGATCCTGGCAGGTATGGGTGAGCTTCACCTGGATATTATCATCGACCGTATGCGCCGCGAATTCAAGGTAGAAACCAACGTGGGTAAACCACAGGTTGCTTACCGTGAAACATTCAAAGCACCAGCACGTGTTGAAGGTAAATTCGTTCGCCAATCCGGCGGTCGCGGTCAGTATGGTCACGTATGGGTTGAATTTGAACCTCTCGAGCCGGGTACTGGCAGCAAGTTCGAAAGTAAAGTTGTCGGTGGTTCTGTTCCTAGAGAATACATCGCTCCTGCACTTGCCGGTATTGAAGAGCAAATGAAAAACGGCGTTATTGCAGGCTTCCCGCTTGTTGACGTTAAGGCTACCATCGTAGATGGTTCCTATCATGATGTTGACTCCAACGAAATGGCGTTCAAAATCGCCGGCTCGATGGCACTCAAAGCAGCTAAAGACAAGTGTAAACCTGTCCTGCTCGAGCCAATCATGAAAGTGGAAGTAACTGTTCCTGAGGAATACATGGGCGATGTAATGGGTATGTTGAACTCCAGACGCGGACGGATCGAAGGTATGGATTCCCGTGGCGGTGCGCAAATTATCCGTGCAAAGGTACCTCTTTCCGAAATGTTCGGATACTCCACAACACTTCGTTCCGGTACTCAAGGACGCGGCGTATTCTCAATGGAACTTTCTCACTATGAAGAAGTACCTAAATCCATTGCTGAAGAAATCGTAGCCAAGAACAAAGGCGGAGAATAATCATCATTTTTAACTTGCCGTCCGGGTATATCACATAAGTCATCTAAGAATTGCATGTAGGCGGGCGGCTCAAATATAAGGAACCCCACATTAAGGAGGAACTGTTCAAATGGCAAAGGCAAAGTTTGAACGTAACAAACCGCACGTTAACATTGGTACTATTGGTCACGTCGACCATGGTAAAACAACTCTGACTGCTGCAATCACTACTGTATTGTCCAAGAAATACGGTGGCGCTGCTGTAGCATTCGACCAAATCGATAAGGCTCCTGAAGAACGCGAACGTGGTATCACTATCTCCACTGCTCACGTTGAATATGAAACTCCTAATCGTCACTACGCTCACGTAGACTGCCCTGGACACGCCGACTATGTTAAAAACATGATCACTGGCGCAGCGCAAATGGACGGAGCTATCCTGGTTGTATCCGCAGCTGATGGCCCTATGCCACAGACTCGTGAACACATCCTGCTGTCCCGTCAAGTAGGCGTTCCTTACATCGTTGTATTCTTGAACAAATGCGACATGGTTGAAGACGAAGAGTTGCTTGAACTGGTTGAAATGGAAGTTCGCGACCTGCTGAGCGAATACGACTTCCCAGGCGATGATACTCCAATCATCCGTGGATCTGCTCGTGAAGCTCTGCAGAACCCTGAAGGCGAATATGCACAGAAGATCGTTGAAATGTTCGAAACGATCGACACGTACATCCCGCTTCCAGAACGTCAGACTGACAAACCATTCTTGATGCCTGTCGAAGATGTATTCTCCATCACTGGCCGCGGTACTGTGGCAACTGGTCGCGTAGAACGCGGAACAGTTAAAGTCGGAGAAGAAATCGAAATCGTTGGTATTCACGAAGAAAAGAAAAAATCCGTTGTTACAGGCGTTGAAATGTTCCGTAAATTGCTCGATTCCGCACAAGCGGGCGACAACATCGGCGCATTGCTGCGTGGTGTAGACCGTAACATGATCGAGCGCGGCCAAGTATTGGCTAAGCCGAACTCCGTTAACCCACACACAGAGTTCACTGCTCAGATCTACGTTCTGACTAAAGAAGAAGGCGGACGTCACAAACCATTCTTTACTGGTTACCGTCCACAGTTCTACTTCCGTACAACTGACGTAACTGGCATCATCAACCTGCCAGAAGGTACTGAAATGGTTATGCCTGGTGACAACATCACTGTAACTGTTTCCCTGATCTCACCAATCGCTATTGAAGAAGGTACTAAATTCTCCATTCGCGAAGGCGGACGTACAGTTGGTGCCGGTTCCGTAGCTTCCATCCAGAAATAATTCGTCTCTATCCGTTAGGATAGATCCGGAATATAAGTCAGGGCCCCTTCATTATGAAGGGGCCCTGTTTTTATTGCTGGCTGTAGGATCTAGATTTCTTTGGCATAGGCCGGACTCGGCAGCTTGGACAGAATGACATGCAGACTGGAAGGGGAAGAGCTGTCATTAGTGTAGGCAAAAGATTCATCTCCGGCGATATAGATAGTCTCTCCTTCAATAAGGGGCTGCACGGCTTCATTTACATGAATGGTTCCATTTCCTTTTAAAGCAAGGATATATACATCCGCTCCAGGATGCTTATGAACAGGCAATTTTTGACCCGGCATGAAATTAAGCACGAATACAACACTTTCACCTTGCTGGAAGAGGATTTTCTTTGTAAAACGTTCCTCCTGATACTGCAGCACGTCAGCTAAACTTTTCTTTTCCATTAGATAATCCCTGCTTTCATAATTATAAATTTATCCATCTCAATCTCATCCTTTAAAGCTTAACTTCGTATTCACAGTGCTCATGACCGGTAACGTTGCATTTGATCTCTTTAACAGAGACCTTACGGCCGAGAATCTTGCCGAGTGCCCCTTCAAGAATCGCTCCCTCTAAGTCACATACCATTTTCTCTTCTTCGAGAGTTGGCAGTCCTTTGCAAAAGCAATCCTCTACAGCAATATTGATCTTACGGTTATCAGAATGAACAATCCGCGGAATACCGATTTTGAGCTCTTCAAACATCTGTAGAAGATCATCAACAGAGTTTACAGGCAGGCTTTCACCAATCTTTCTGCCAATGGTAAGCGTAGTCCCTTTTCCTCCAAGGGGAAGTCCCTGGTTCAGTCCAATCAGACGTATGGTACGGAACAACTCAAGGGGCACCGTATTACCAAGGGTACTCCTATCAATCTGACGCATATCTTCAAATGAATACTGCAGCAATTACTCCAACTCCTTTACTCTCTCTATAATTCTATTGTAATGATAAGCCGGTGAAGATTCCTTGATGCAGATCAAGTTTTTGAGAAATATGTGTTTCCAGTCACCCGCCGGAATCCGGAATTTTGATATATTAGAGTCAGCTATAAGGAAGGGTGAAGGATCATGAGCTGTCCTACCTGCAATTCGCATGCCTGTGTACGTCAGGTTCCCGTATTTCGGAGCTTGTCTGATGAGGAATTAGTGATGGTCGAATCGATTACAGAGACCCATAACTATAAAAAAGGAAGTCAAGTGTGCAGAGAAGGGGAGCCGTCTGAAGCATTGTTTGTAGTAAAAAGCGGTCTCATCAAGCTGACTCAGAACAGTAAGGATGGAAAGCAGCATATTGTCCGTTTTCTTTTCCCGGGTGATTATTTCGGCCAGTTTGCCTTACTCCATAATAAAAATAATGATGTAACGGCAGAGGTGATTGAGAGCGGAGAGGTATGCCGGATGCACCGTAAAGACTTTATTCCCTTGCTGGAGCAGAATGCAGGTCTTGCCTTTAGCTTCCTTATGTCTGTTAGCGAGCAGCTGCATCAGGCCGAGGAGGCTGCTGGGGCATTGCACATGTTTGAGGTTGAGAAGAGACTGGCCAGGCTGTTGGTATACCTGTATACAAGGAATCTTGCCGAATCGGCAGTGACTGTACAATCCTTAGGACACTCCGTAGATTTGCCGTCAGCCCAAAAAGAAGTAGCAGCCATGATTGGAACTACGGCAGAAACTCTAAGCCGCAAACTGAATAAACTGGAAGCATTGAAGATTATCGCTATGCATAAAAGAACCGTAAATATTCTTGAGCTGGAAGCTCTTATTCAGATTGCAGAAATCAGAGATTGAACTACTAATCTGGGGAAATGTCCTTTTTCATTTATGCATGGTCTGACTTCAAAGAATACCAATGAGGAATCTCCCGCCGCTCCATCAATGGACATCAAAAGCTTTGCACCCGCTACCACAGAGATGTTTCATACCCCTGACGGGCATGATGATTTGAACAAGCAAATGCGAATGATCGATTTAACTGAGGAAGATTTAAGACTCCTGCGCCTGATGAAACCTGTTGTAGAACAGAGAATCGACGATATCACAAATCAATTCTATAATACGGTTCTTGGAGTCAACAAACTGGAAGCAATTATTCTGGAACACAGCAGTATTGATCGCCTTAAAAAGACTTTGCGTGAGCATATCATCGAGATTTTTGATGGTAATGTTAACGAGGAGTACATAGCCAAGCGGCTAAAAATTGCAAATATTCATAAGAGGATTGGCCTGGAGCCTAAATGGTATCTCTCCGCTTTTCAGAATCTGCAGAATGTGTTCATTACGGCTATTTATAATGAGACACATACAGATGCCGAGAGGATCAAACTGGTCCAGACCGTAACCAAATCGCTTAATCTGGAACAGCAACTGGTCCTTGAGGAATATGAGAAGGAGAACATTAGGGAAAAGGAAGAACAGTATCTGCTGGTTAAGAACGAATTGAAACATAAGATAGCTGAATTCAGCGGAGAGCTGATTGATCTTAGCATAGATACCAACGCCGCTGTGGAGCAGCTGGTGACGAGCAGCAATGAAGTCGACAATACATTCCAGCGAACTGCCGCCTCCGCTCTGGAGTCACAGGGGAAGGCCAGGGAGGGACATGGACAGCTGAACAACCTTACAGGTCAGATTAATCTTATATATGCGAAATGAGATGGAGCGGTCAGTAAATGAACTGAGCAGTTCGTCACAGAAAATCCGTAAAATTGTGGCGGCTGTTCAGGATATTGCTGACCAGACTCGCCGAAGATACCAAGAACACGGTGGTCTGGATCGGTGAACTGACCCTTCAGTCCAGCTCTCTTACGTCGTAGGTTGTTGGGGAGATCCGCAAAGTTCAGGAGCTGTCGAAGAGCGGTAAACACCAGTCCCTCGAGACTAGCAGGCTCTTCAGTGATATTGTAGACTCCATGCAGACGAGTACACAGAGAATTGTTACGGTAGAGGAAGAGATCAAGGTGCTCATTCAGACCATTGAAGGTATTGGTTCTGCAACTGCGCAGACAGCAGCTTCGGCAGGACAATTCAAATCTGCGACGGATAATTTATAGACGGAGCTATTTATATAGAAGAAAAACGTTATATTGCAGCTCGTAGTGTGCATTTCTGAACAAGAAAGGCACCTTTTCTATTCTTTTCGGAAAAAGTTGATTTGTTTTTGCAAATCCCCTTGCAATATAGCCGCCTATTATATATAATAATAAATGTTGTTCTGAGACGTTGCGATGATGTGAGAGGTTACTGACACACCCGGCCCCTTTGCCATGAGGTCGACGTCAGAAAATTTTCACGGAGTATGTCCGATAATAAATTGGGCGATAGAAGGAGGGACTAAAATGGCAAAGCAAAAAATTCGTATTCGCTTGAAAGCATACGACCACAGAATTCTTGATCAATCCGCAGAGAAAATCGTTGAAACAGCAAAACGTTCGGGTGCTGGTGTATCCGGGCCGATCCCGCTGCCAACTGAGAAGCAAATCATTACTATTCTCCGTGCGGTACACAAGTACAAGGATTCCCGTGAACAGTTTGAGCAACGGACTCACAAACGTTTGATCGATATTGTGAACCCAACACCACAAACTGTGGATGCCTTGATGCGCTTGGATCTACCGTCCGGTGTAGATATCGAAATCAAATTGTAATTTCATTATTAAGCAACTAGGAAAAGAAAAGAGGTGTCAACATTGAAAGGTATCTTAGGAAAAAAACTCGGTATGACTCAAGTGTTTACTCCAGAAGGTAACGTAATCGCGGTTTCTGTTATCGAAGCTGGCCCTTGTGTGGTACTGCAAAAGAAAGACCTGAATATCGACGGATATGAAGCAGTGCAGTTGGGCTTTTCCGATAAAAAGGAAAGTCGCTCCAACAAGCCTGAACAAGGTCACGCCAAAAAGGCAAACGCAACACCTAAGCGCTACGTTCGCGAAATTCGCGGTGTTGACCTCGGGTCACTCGAGGTTGGACAAGAGCTTAAGGCTGACATCTTCGCAGAAGGCGAATTTGTTGACGTAACAGGTACTTCGAAGGGTAAAGGCTTCCAGGGTAACATCAAACGCTGGGGACAAAGCCGCGGACCAATGGCACACGGATCGCGCTACCACAGAAGACCAGGCTCCATGGGTTCCATTCAAGCTAACCGTGTTCCTAAGGGCAAACGCCTGCCAGGACATATGGGTCACACGACTATAACGGTTCAAAAGCTTGAAATCATCCGAGTTGACGTAGAACGTAATGTATTGCTGGTTAAAGGCGCGATTCCGGGCCCTAAAAACAGCTTCGTGAAAGTTAAACAAACCGTTAAGAAATAATCTCTGAAGAAAGGAGGAACATGAAATGCCAAAAGTAACACTTTATAATATTAGTGGTAACGAAGTTGGCGAAGTTGAACTGAGTGATTCAGTTTTCGGTATTGAACCGAACGTACATGTGCTGCATGAAGCTGCACTTATGCAGAGAGCTTCCCTTCGTCGTGGTACACACAAAGTAAAAGGACGTTCTGAAGTGCGTGGCGGCGGACGTAAGCCTTGGAAACAAAAAGGTACAGGTCGTGCTCGTCAAGGCTCCATTCGTTCACCGCAATGGAAAGGCGGCGGCGTAGTCTTCGGACCAACACCACGTAGCTATTCCTGGAAACTGCCTAAGAAGGTTCGCCGGTTGGCCATCAAATCCGCGTTGTCCTCGAAAGTACTTGAGAATGACATCATCGTTTTGGATAGCTTGACTATGAGTGCTCCGAAGACGAAAGAATTCGCAGCTATTCTGAACAACCTGAAGGTTGGTACAAAAGCATTGATCGTAGCTCCTAGCTATGATGACAATGTAGCACTTTCCGCTCGTAACATCCCTGGGGTGAAATTCGTAGCGGCTGACGGCATCAATGTTCTTGACGTACTGACGTACGACAAACTGATTATCACTAAAGAAGCAGTTCTGAAGGTAGAGGAGGTGTTCGCGTAATGAAAGATCCGCGTGATATTATCAAGCGTCCGGTGATTACGGAACGCACATCCGAATACATGAGCGAATTGAAATACGCTTTTGAAGTGGATATCCGTTCTAACAAGACCGAAATCAAAAAAGCTGTTGAAGCTATTTTTAAAGTTAAAGTTGTTAGTGTGAACACAATGCGCGTACCTGGCAAACTGAAACGTTACGGCAAATATTCCGGTTACACTCCGGAGTGGAAAAAAGCCATCGTTAAGCTTAGCCCGGACAGCAAGCCGCTCGAATTCTTTGAAGCGGTAGAATAATACTCTTAAAGTAAGGAGGAAACTATAGTGCCAATCAAAAAGTACAAACCGACCTCTCCGGCAAGACGCAACATGTCTGTGTCTACGTTTGAAGAAATCACAACAAACCAGCCAGAGAAATCGTTGCTTTCTCCGCTGTTCAAACATGCGGGACGCAACAACCAAGGTAAAATTACGGTTCGTCACCACGGCGGCGGACACAAACGTAAATACCGTATCATCGACTTCAAACGGACTAAAGACGGCATACCAGGTAGCGTTGCTACAATCGAGTATGACCCGAACCGTACTTCCAATATTGCTTTGATCCACTATGCTGATGGAGAGAAACGTTATATTATCGCTCCTAAAGGCCTTAAAGTTGGGGATAAAGTTGAGTCCGGCCCTGCTGCGGATATCAAAATTGGTAACAGCCTTCCGCTGATCAACATTCCGGTAGGTACAATTATCCACAACATCGAGTTGAAACCAGGTAAAGGCGGACAATTGGTTCGTGCTGCTGGTACTGAAGCTCAGTTGCTGGGTAAAGAAGAAAAATACGTATCCGTTCGTTTGAACTCCGGCGAAGTTCGCAGAATCCTCAGCGTATGCCGCGCAACCATCGGATCCGTAGGTAACGAAGATCATGAATTGATCAAGATTGGTAAAGCCGGACGCAGCCGCTGGCTAGGACGTCGTCCTGAAGTTCGCGGTGTTGTCATGAACCCTAACGATCACCCACACGGTGGTGGTGAAGGCCGTGCTCCAATCGGACGTAAATCGCCAATGTCACCTTGGGGCAAACCAACCCTTGGCTACAAAACGCGTAAGAAAAACAAAGCATCTGATAAATATATCGTTCGTCGCCGCACAAAATAAGACGCTTCAGGCAAGTTAGATTAGCGCGAAGCGTCGATTCGCGGTTTGAAGAACCGGATGAAGGGAGGATTCACACATGGGTCGCAGTTTAAAGAAGGGGCCGTTTATTGATGGCTACCTGCTGAAAAAAGTTGAGGATTTGAACGAGGCAGATAAGAAAGTTGTAGTTAAAACTTGGTCCCGTCGCTCAACCATTTTCCCTCAGTTTATCGGACATACGTTTGGTGTATATGACGGCCGCAAACACGTGCCTGTATACGTAACGGAAGATATGGTAGGTCACAAGTTGGGCGAGTTCGCGCCAACACGTACTTACAAAGGCCACGCGGGTGACGATAAGAAAACCAGAAGATAATTAACGTCTTCGTTTGAAAGGAGGGAAAACAATGGAAGCAAAAGCACATGCAAGATCGGTGCGGATTTCCGCTCGTAAAGCGAAACTGGTTGTTGACTTGATTCGCGGCAAGCAAGTGGGGGAAGCAATTGCAATTCTTCGCCACACTCCGAAATCCGCTTCTCCGGTTGTTGAGAAGCTACTGAACTCGGCGATTGCGAACGCTGAGCATAACTACTCTTTGGACGTGAACAGCTTGTTCGTAAGCGAAGTTTTCGTTAACCAGGGTCCAACTATGAAACGTTTCCGTCCGCGCGCCATGGGCCGCGCAAGCCGGATTAACAAACGTACCAGCCACATTACTTTGGTGGTATCTGAGAAATAAGGAGGGATAACACGTGGGTCAAAAGGTAAATCCAGTCGGACTCCGAGTCGGTATTATTCGCGATTGGGAATCTAAATGGTATGCAGGCAAAGATTTCGGTACTCTTTTAATGGAAGACGTCAAAATCCGGGAATACCTTAAAGGCAAGTTGAAGGATTCCGCTGTTTCCCGCATTGAAATCGAAAGAGCGGCAAGCCGCGTGAACGTTACAATTCACACTGCTAAACCTGGTATGGTAATTGGTAAAGGCGGAGCAGAAGTGGAAGTACTTCGCAGCGCAGTTACAACTATCGCCGGTGGCAAAAAAGTACACATTAACATCAATGAAATTAAACACCCTGAACTGGATGCAATTCTGGTTGCTGAAAGCATTGCACAACAATTGGAACGTCGCGTATCGTTCCGTCGTGCACTGAAACAAGCTATTCAGAGAACTATGCGTTCCGGCGCAAAGGGAATTAAAACTCAAGTAGGCGGACGTCTTGGCGGCGCTGAGATTGCCCGTTCAGAAGGTTATAGCGAAGGAACAGTTCCACTTCATACGCTTCGTGCTGATATCGATTACGGAACAGCTGAAGCACATACAACTTACGGCCTGATCGGCGTAAAAGTATGGATCTACCGTGGAGAAGTTCTTCCCCCAGCTAAGAAACAAGCTGCTCAGGAAGGAGGCAACTAATCATGTTGGTACCAAAGCGCGTTAAACACCGCAAGCAACAACGCGGTCACATGAAGGGTATGGCAAAAGGCGGTACAGAATTGAACTTCGGCGAATATGGTTTGCAGGCACTGGAACCATCGTGGATCACTAACCGTCAGATCGAAGCTGCCCGTATTGCAATGACACGTTACATCAAACGTGGCGGTCAGGTTTGGATCAAGATTTTCCCAGATAAGCCTATTACTCAGAAGCCTCTCGAGGTTCGTATGGGTAGTGGTAAAGGTAACGTTGAGAAGTGGGTAGCGGTAGTAAAACCGGGCAAGATTATGTTCGAACTCGGAGGCGTGTCGGAAGAAATCGCTCGTGAAGCGATGCGTCTTGCCGCTCACAAGCTGCCTGTAAAGACTAAGTTTGTGAAACGTGAAGAATTGGGTGGTGAAGCAAATGAAAGCTAATGAACTTCGCAACTTAACCACTGCCGAGATTGAACAAAAGATCGCTGGATTCAAAGAGGAACTTTTCAATCTCCGTTTTCAATTGGCAACTGGCCAACTGGATAACCCGACTCGGATTCGTGACGTGCGCAAGGAAATAGCTCGTGCTAAAACCGTTATCCATCAAAGAGTACTTGGGATCAGTTAAGTGACCGCGGATTCTTAATCCGTAATCAGGAAGGAGGCTAACTATGAGCGAAGAACGTAATGCACGTAAAGTGCTGACCGGTAAAGTAGTCAGTGATAAAATGGATAAAACCATCGTAATTGCTGTTGAAACCTATAAAAAGCACAATCTGTATCACAAACGCATCAAGTCCACGAAGAAATTCAAGGCACATGATGAAGAGAATGTAGCTAAAATTGGTGATGTCGTGAAAGTCATGGAAACTCGTCCATTGTCCAAAGACAAACGGTGGAGACTGGTTGAAGTGGTAGAAAAAGCGGTAATCATCTAATACAAAGCTGAACCCTTTCCGGAAGGAGGAAATTAATAATGATTCAACCATTTACACGTTTGCATGTGGCTGATAACTCTGGTGCGAAGGAACTGATGTGTATCCGCGTACTAGGTGGTACTGGACGCCGTACAGCAGCAATCGGCGATTTGATCGTTTGTTCCGTTAAACAAGCAACACCAGGCGGCGTTGTCAAAAAGGGTGATGTTGTTAAAGCGGTAGTTGTTCGTACGAAACGTTCTGTACGCCGTAAAGATGGATCTTACATCGCATTCGACGAAAACGCAGCTGTTGTTGTAAAAGACGACAGAAGCCCGCGCGGAACACGTATCTTCGGACCAGTTGCTCGCGAACTTCGCGACAAGGACTACATGAAGATCGTTTCCTTGGCACCGGAAGTAATCTAATAAATCGAGCCGGTCTCGGTTTTAATTGAAAAGGTCAGTTATAGGAGGTGTAATAAATGCCTAGAGTGAAAAAAGTTCTGGAATCCCATAACAATAAACTGCACGTGAAGAAAGATGATGTGGTACTTGTGATCAGCGGGAAAGACAAAGGTAAAAAAGGCCGTGTCATCGCTGCTTATCCTCGTGAAAACCGCGTTCTGGTAGAAGGCGTGAACATGGTGAAAAAACACCAGAAGCCGAACCAGTTGAATCCACAGGGTGGAATCATCGAGCAAGAAGCTTCGATTCATGTGTCCAACGTAATGCACATCGATCCGAAGAGCGGTAAAGTAACACGTATTGGCTACAAAGTGCTCGATAACGGTAAGAAGGTTCGGGTAGCAAAACGATCCGGAGAGATTATCGACTAATACAGTCCTAAAGAAAGGAGGTAAATCTTCATGGCAGCAAGAATGAAAGAACGTTTTCTGAATGAAATTACACCTGCTCTGATGCAGAAGTTTAACTATACTACTGTTATGCAAGTGCCTAAGATCGAGAAGATCGTCATCAACATGGGTGTGGGTGACGCTGTTCAAAACTCCAAAGTACTTGATGCTGCAGTTAATGACATGCAATTGATCACTGGTCAAAAGCCAGTTATCACTAAAGCAAAGAAATCCATCGCCGGTTTCAAACTGCGCGAAAATATGCCGATCGGGGTTAAAGTAACACTGCGCGGCGAGCGTATGTATTACTTCCTGGATAAATTGATCAACGTAACGCTTCCACGCGTACGTGACTTCCGTGGTATTTCCAACAAAGCCTTTGATGGCCGTGGTAACTACACACTGGGTCTTAAAGAGCAATTGATCTTCCCGGAAATCGAATATGACAAAGTGGATAAAGTCCGCGGTATGGACATCGTTATTGTAACGACTGCAAAGACGGACGAGGAATCCCGTGAGCTGCTGAATCAGCTGGGAATGCCTTTCACAAAATAAGAATCATCCATTTCTCCGAAAATGTTTAGGAGGTGTCAGTCTAAGTGGCAAAGACTTCAATGAAAGTTAAACAACAACGCGAGCCTAAGTTCAAAGTACGTGCATATACACGTTGCGAGCGTTGCGGTCGTCCACATTCGGTATTGCAAAAGTTCAAAATTTGCAGAATTTGTTTCCGTGAATTAGCTTATAAAGGCCAGATTCCTGGCGTGAAAAAAGCAAGTTGGTAAGAAGTTTATAAACGGGAAGGAGGTTTACACACATGACTATGTCTGATCCTATTGCAGATATGCTTACTCGTATTCGTAACGCCAACACTGTGCGTCACGAGACAGTAGAAATGCCTGCTTCTACTATGAAGAAACAAATCGCGGACATCTTGAAACGTGAAGGTTTCATCCGTGATGCTGAATTCGTTGAAGATAGCAAACAAGGGATTATCCGTATTTTCTTGAAATACGGCCCGAACCAGGAGCGCGTTATCTCTGGTCTGAAAAGAATCAGTAAACCAGGTCTTCGCGTTTACACGAAGAGCAATGAAGTGCCTCGTGTACTCGGTGGTCTGGGAATCGCGATTATCTCCACATCTAAGGGAGTTATGACCGACAAAGAAGCTCGTCAATCAAAATCCGGCGGAGAAGTTGTCTGCTACATTTGGTAATAAACGTCACAAGATAAGGAGGTGCAACACATGTCTCGTATTGGTCGCAAACCAATCGCAGTACCTAGCGGTGTAGATGTCACTTTGGACAACACCGTTATTACAGTAAAAGGTCCTAAAGGCACTTTGACTCGTGAGCTTCATAAAGACATGAAGATTACAGTTGAAAATAACGAAATCACTGTTGTTCGCCCGTCGGACAACAAATTGCATCGTTCACTTCACGGCACAACCCGCTCCGTTGTCAACAACATGGTGAGTGGTGTGACTGAAGGTTTCTCGAAATCTCTGGAGCTGGTTGGGGTCGGATATCGTGCAAGCAAATCCGGAGATAAAATCGTACTGAACGTTGGTTACTCCCACCCGGTTGAAATTACACCGGAAGCGGGCATTGAGTTCGATGTTCCTGCGAACACGAAGATCATCGTTAGAGGTATCGATAAAGAACGCGTAGGCGCTTATGCTGCCAAAATCCGTTCCGTACGTGAACCAGAACCGTACAAAGGTAAAGGTATCAAATATGAAGGCGAGCGTATCATCCGCAAGGAAGGTAAAGCTGGTAAGAAGAAATAACCAGCTCTACCTAAATTGTAAGATACCCCGTGCATCTTAAAGTGAAGCTGTTTACGGCAAACTGAAGGGAGTGAAAGGGAAGTCATGATTACAAAAGAGGATAAAAACAAGGCTCGTCTCAAAAGACACCTGCGTGTTCGTAAAAAGATCCAGGGTACTACTGAGCGTCCACGTTTGAACGTGTTCCGTTCTTCGAAACACATCTACGCTCAATTGATCGATGACGTGACAGGCGCTACTATCGTATCCGCCTCCACTCTGGATAAAGAATTGAGTGCTACAATCGGAAATGGCGGCAGCGTTGAAGCTGCAGGCAAAGTAGGTCAATTGATCGCTGAGCGCGCTAAAGAAAAAGGTTATGCAGTGGTTGTATTTGACCGCGGTGGATACTTGTACCATGGACGGATTCAGGCTTTGGCTAACGCAGCACGCGAAGCTGGTCTTGAATTCTAGAATATTTCTTAAAAGGAGGTTAACGACTTGCGTGTAGATCCGAACAGTTTAGAACTGACAGAAAGAGTTGTGCACATTAACCGTGTTGCAAAAGTTGTAAAAGGCGGACGCCGTTTCAGCTTTAGCGCACTTGTTGTTGTGGGCGACGGCAACGGCTATGTCGGTGCAGGTATCGGTAAAGCCGGCGAAGTTCCGGATGCCATCCGTAAAGGCATTGAAGACGCCAAGAAAAACCTGATCCACATTCCAATCGTAGGAACTTCGATTCCTCACTTGGTTACTGGGCATTTCGGCGCAGGACGCGTTCTGCTGAAACCAGCATCCGAAGGTACCGGCGTTATCGCTGGTGGTCCAGTTCGTGCGGTACTTGAATTGGCAGGCGTTGGCGACATCTTGACAAAATCTTTGGGTTCTTCGAATTCCATGAACATGGTCAATGCTACTTTAGAGGGACTTTCCCGTCTGAAACGCATTGAAGAGGTCGCGAAGCTTCGCGGCAAATCTGTCGAAGAATTACGCGGTTAAGGAGGGGAACGTCAATGGCAAAGTTGCAAATTACCCTCGTACGCAGTGTGATCGGACGTCCAGAAACACAACGTGTTACTGTTAAGACGCTCGGCCTGCGCAAAACCAACTCGTCCGTGGTTCACAATGATACTCCTGCAATTCGCGGGATGATCAACAAAGTGAGTCACTTGCTATCCGTTACTGAAATTGAAGGCTAATTGCCTCGCATAAATTAACAAACATAAGGAGGTGCAAACGATGAAGTTACATGAACTTGCTCCAGCTCCTGGTTCACGCAAAGAACGCAACCGCGTTGGTCGTGGTCCAAGTAGCGGGAACGGTAAAACTTCGGGCCGCGGTCACAAAGGTCAAAACTCCCGTTCCGGCGGTGGTGTGCGTCCAGGCTTCGAGGGTGGACAAAATCCACTCTATCGTCGTCTGCCTAAACGTGGTTTCATCAATCCTACCCGTAAAGAGTACGCGATTGTGAACCTGGAAGATCTGAATAGCTTTGCTGAAGGAACAGAAGTGACTCCACAACTGTTGCTTGAAACTGGTGTTGTCAGCAACACTAAGAGCGGCATTAAGATTCTCGGCAATGGCGAACTGGCTGTTAAATTGACTGTACAAGCAAATAAGTTCTCTCAATCTGCGGTAGAGAAAATCGAAGCTGCCGGCGGTAAAACCGAGGTGATCTAATGTTCAAGACGCTTAAGAATATATGGCATGTTGAAGATTTGCGCAAAAAGATCCTGTTTACCCTGTTCGTTCTGATCATTTACCGCATCGGTTCGTTTGTACCGGTTCCCGGTGTGAACAAAGAAGTACTGGAATCAACAAATCAGGGCGGAGACGCTTTGATGGGTCTTTTGAACACCTTCTCGGGCGGAGCGCTCAAAAACTTCTCGATTTTTGCGATCAGTATTTACCCGTACATTACAGCATCCATCATAGTGCAATTGCTCTCGATGGATGTTATCCCTAAGTTTGCCGAATGGGCTAAGCAAGGGGAGCACGGGAAAAAACAACTGGCGCAAATTACGCGTTACGGCACGGTAGTGCTAGGTTTGATTCAAGCGTTTGCCACATCTATCGGGTTTAACCGGATTTATGGCACTGAGATGATTCCAAATGCAACCTTTGCGGATTACCTGCTCATTGCGATCATACTGACGGCGGGTACATCGTTCCTGATGTGGTTAGGTGAGCAGATCACTGAAAAGGGTATAGGAAACGGGATTTCCATCCTAATTTTTGCGGGAATCGTCGCCGCCTTTCCGGGATATATCACAACTACGGCTCAATCAAGCTTTATTCAGCCGGATCAGATGTTCCTGAATATTCTTAAAGTCGTTATTGTACTGATTGTGGTTGTTGCGATTATTGTCGGGGTTATCTTTGTTCAACAAGGTATCCGTAAGATTCCTGTACAATATGCCAAACGCGTAGTCGGTAACAAAATGTACGGTGGACAGAATACGCACATTCCGCTTAAAATTAATGCGGCTGGTGTAATTCCGGTTATCTTCGCCGTTTCACTGCTTCAATTCCCGATCGTTATCGCAAGTATCTGGCCACATCTCGCTTGGGCCAAATGGGTTTCTCAAAATCTGGATCATACGAAGCCGCTCGGCATGGTTCTTTATGTAATCATGATCATTGGATTTACGTTCTTCTATACGTTTGTCCAGATGAATCCGCAGCAAATGGCTGATAATATGAAAAAGAATGGCGGATACATTCCGGGGATTCGTCCAGGCAAGGCTACAGAGAAATATTTGACTAGAGTAATGTCGCGTCTGACTATGTCCGGTGCGTTGTTCCTATCCCTCATTTCTGTGCTGCCAGTATTGTTTGGTTCACTGTCCGGTCTGCCGAAGCAAGTACAGATCGGCGGTACTGCTCTCTTGATCGTAATCGGTGTGGCATTGGATACTATGAAGCAGATCGAGAGCCAATTGATCAAACGCCATTACAAAGGCTTCATCAATAAATAGGCGATAGGTTCCGGTGAAGTACCTAGGGTTTTAAACTTCCCGGTACCTATTGTGCTGTTTCTTGCTTGGTGGCGAACTTTTGGGGGGAGAAGAGAATCGTGAACATTTTATTCATGGGCCCTCCTGGGGCAGGCAAGGGAACACAAGCCGCTGTAGTAGTGAAGGAACTTGGTATTCCGCATATTTCGACTGGAGATGCTTTCCGCTTGGCGATCAAGCAGGGAACTCCAATCGGGCTGAAAGCTAAATCTTACACGGAGCAAGGCTTGCTTGTACCTGATGATGTGACTATTGGAATCGTTGAAGAACGGCTGCAGCAGTCCGATTGCGAAAAAGGTTTTTTATTGGATGGCTTTCCAAGAACCCTTTCGCAAGCGGAAGCGCTGGGAGAAATCCTTAGCCGCCTCGGCACTTCATTAGATCACGTAATCAACTTGAATGTGGACCGCGGACTGCTCATGGCGCGCCTTACAGGACGCCGGATCTGCAGTACTTGCGGAACATCCTACCATTTAATTTTCAACCCGCCGAAGCAAGATGGCATCTGCGACATTGATGGCGGTGAATTGTATCAGCGTCCGGATGACAACGAAGAGAGTGTAGGCAAGCGTCTGGATGAGTATGATAACAAAACAGCGCCGCTGCTTGCATTTTATGACGATAAAGGTCTTTTGCGTCAGGTAAACGGAGAAAACGAAATCAATGTCGTTTCTTCCGAAATCGTGTCTTTATTGCGGGGTTAATGTAATGATCATTTGTAAATCCGAACAGGAACTTGCCTTTATGAGGGAAGCTGGACGAATTGTTGCCGAGAGTCACCGCCGTATTGCTGAGGCTATAGAGCCTGGTATTACAACTGGAGAGCTCGACAGAATCGCCGATCAATACATCCGCAGTCAAGGTGCTGTGCCGTCTTTCAAAGGTTACAACGGTTTTCCTGCCAGCATTTGCGCTTCAGTCAACGAACAATTGGTGCATGGATTTCCAGGTAAACGCAAACTGGTAGAAGGCGATATTGTTACGCTGGATATCGGTGCAGAGTACCGCGGTTATCACGGTGATTCCGCCTGGACCTACGGGGTGGGCAGCATTTCTGAAGAGGCTCAGCGTCTGCTGGACGTCACGGAAGGCTCCTTGAACGCAGGACTAGCGTTAGTCAAACCGGATGTGCGCTTGTTTACAATCTCCCATGCAATCCAGCAGTACATCGAGGACGCCGGCTTCTCCGTTGTCCGCGAGTATGTTGGTCATGGCATTGGGGCAGAACTGCATGAAGAACCGCAAATTCCGAACTATGGCATAGCGGACCGCGGACCACGTCTGAAGCCGGGTATGGTACTCGCGATTGAGCCGATGGTTAACGCCGGGGACAGATATGTCAGAACGCTGGAAGATAACTGGACGGTCGTTACGGTAGACGGTTCACTATGCGCTCACTTTGAGCATACAGTAGCAGTTACACCGGACGGCATGGAGATTTTCACAAAACTGAATGCGTAGGTGATCTTCACGTGAATACTGGGAGCAGCCCGCAGATTGGTCAAATCGTGAGAATTCTCAAAGGCAAGGATGCCGGAGAGGCTGCCGTTGTTATCGCAGTTGTTGATAGCAGATTTGTATATATTGCTGACGGGGACAAACGCAAGTTTGATAGTCCAAAGAAGAAGAATATTCAGCACTTGGAGCTCATACCCTTCATCAGCAGTGAGATTGTAGATAGTTTGGAAGAAACCGGCCGGGTAACCAACGGAAAGCTGCGGTTCGCAGTGATGAAGTATGGGGAACCAGCTGGAAAAAGTGCTAATGAGAAAGGAGACTAACTGTGGCTAAGGAAGATGTCATTGAGGTAGAAGGAACGGTCATTGAGCCGTTGCCTAACGCAACGTTTAAGGTTGAGCTTGAGAACGGTCATCAAATACTTGCCCATGTGTCCGGGAAATTGCGGATGCACTTTATCCGTATCCTAACCGGAGACAAAGTGGTCGTGCAGTTATCGCCTTATGATTTATCAAAAGGCCGTATAACTTACCGTAAATAGATGGGAACTACAACAAAAGTTTTGCTTCGCAAAACTTTGAGGAGGTAATTAACATGAAGGTAAGACCTTCTGTAAAGCCCATTTGCGAAAAATGCAAAGTCATCCGCCGCAAAGGGACTGTTATGGTAATTTGCGAAAATCCGAAACACAAACAAAAACAAGGTTAAGAAGGGGGTGTAGCGTAAAATGGCTCGTATAGCTGGAGTGGATTTGCCACGTGATAAGCGCGTTGAGATCGCCTTGACTTATATTTTCGGAATCGGTAAAACGACTTCCCAGAAAATTCTTAATGAAACAGGCATTGACGTTAACACACGTGTCCGTGATTTGACGGAAGATGAAGTCAGCAAACTGCGTGAAACGATCGACAAAGAGGTTAAGGTTGAAGGTGACCTTCGTCGTGAAATTTCCTTGAATATTAAACGTCTTACTGAGATCGGCTGTTACCGCGGTGTTCGTCACCGTCGTGGATTGCCTGTTCGCGGTCAACGTACCAAAACAAATGCCCGTACCCGTAAAGGCCCGCGTCGTACGGTAGCAAACAAAAAGAAATAAGAAGAGGTGATAAGAGACAATGGCTAAACCGAAAAAAGTCGTACGTACGAAACGTCGCGACCGGAAAAATATCGAGTCTGGCGTGGCACATATCCGTTCCACGTTCAATAACACTATCGTTACGATCACGGACCCTCACGGAAATGCAATTTCCTGGGCAAGCTCCGGCGGTCAAGGATTCAAAGGTTCCCGTAAATCGACTCCATTTGCAGCGCAAATGGCAGCCGAATCTGCTGCTAAAGCAGCTATGGAACACGGCATGAAGTCCGTTGAAGTTATGGTTAAAGGACCGGGCGCGGGCCGCGAAGCAGCCATCCGTTCCCTTCAGGCCGCTGGCCTTGAAGTAAACCTCATTAAAGACGTTACTCCGGTTCCTCACAATGGATGCCGTCCGCCGAAGCGTCGCCGCGTTTAGTAAAATCAGAATTGTGATTGTGGTATAATTCTGACGCATCTGCTAATAATAGGTGTTTAGGCATACTACATGATACACCTGATGGGGTGACTGTTTCATATAGGAGCGACGTTTGAAGGAGGGGTACACTCGTGATAGAAATCGAAAAGCCGAAGATTGAGACCGTAGAAGCCAATGATGATGGAACCTATGGGAAATTCGTAATTGAACCGCTGGAACGTGGATATGGCACGACTCTGGGGAATTCGCTTCGCCGGATCTTGCTTTCCTCCCTTCCGGGAGCCGCAGTGACTTCGGTCCAAATTGACGGCGTTCTGCATGAGTTCTCGACCGTTCCCGGCGTAATGGAAGATGTGACGGAAATCATCCTGAACCTTAAAGCTCTGTCTCTGAAGATTCATTCGGATGAAGAGAAAGTGTTCGAGATTGATGCTGAAGGTGAAGGCATCGTTACCGCAGGTGATATTCGTGCGGATAGCGATGTTGAGATCCTGAACCCGGATCTTCATATTGCAACGCTGGGACCTGGAGCGAGACTACACATGCGCATTTTTGCAGGCCGTGGTCGCGGCTACGTCCAAGCGGACCGGAACAAACGCGACGATCAGCCAATCGGTGTTATTCCAGTTGACTCCATCTACACTCCTATTTCCCGCGTGAATTATGGTATTGATAATACCCGTGTTGGTCAAGTGACTAACTACGACAAATTGACGCTTGAAATTTGGACGGATGGCAGCATCAGACCGGAAGAAGCCGTTAGTCTTGGAGCCAAAATTTTGAACGAGCACCTCGTTCTGTTCGTAGGTCTTACGGACGAAGCGAAAGACGCCGAAATTATGGTTGAAAAAGAAGAAGACAAAAAAGAAAAAGTACTCGAGATGACCATTGAAGAGCTTGATCTTTCTGTCCGTTCCTACAACTGCCTCAAACGTGCCGGTATTAATACCGTGCAAGAGCTGACTACGAAAACTGAAGAAGATATGATGAAGGTCCGTAACCTGGGCCGCAAATCTTTGGAAGAAGTTCAAGAGAAGCTTGAGGAGCTCGGTTTGGGTCTTCGTACAGAAGAATAGTTACAGGGTTTCTTGAGACTTGAGTGAAGGAGGGAAAACAAATGGCATACCAAAAATTGGGCCGTGATTCCAGCGCGCGCAAAGCACTATTCCGCGATATGGTAACGGATCTGTTCCTATACGAACGCATCCAGACTACAGAAGCCAAGGCGAAGGAAGTTCGTTCCATCGCTGAGAAACTGATCACAAAAGCGAAAAAGGGCGATCTTCATGCTCGCCGTCAAGTAGCAGCATTTGTTCGTCGTGAGACTGTAGACGGTGAACAAGATGCAATCCAAAAATTGTTCTCTGATATTGCTCCTCGTTACACAGAGCGTCCAGGCGGATACACTCGTATCCTGAAGCTGGGACCTCGCCGTGGCGATGCTGCGCCTATGGTTTATCTTGAACTGGTAGACCGCGCGTAGTTTCACAAGCATGATTTCCGGATGTACGCATTACGTATTTAACGTTATTGTACTGCAGGGCATTCTTGACCCTGCCGTGCAAATAACCGCGGGAATCACCTTGTATAGAGTAGAAGGAGCTCCCGCCGGGGCTCTTTTTTTATGACACAGAAAAACCTATGGACTAACAGGAGAATGAAATGCGCAATCTATTGATGAAAGTCAATTATGACGGTACCCACTATGATGGCTTTCAGACCCAGCCTCAGGGCAATACGATTCAGGACAAGCTGGAGCATGCTATTCTTCATCTGACCGGTGAGACGCTCAAGATAACGGGCTCAGGACGGACAGATGCGGGTGTGCACGCTTATGGCCAACCTTTTAATTTCATAACCTCTTCCCAGATCCCGCTGGAACGCTGGTGTCTGGCTCTGAACGCCAGGCTTCCGCAGGATATCGTGGTTACCGAGGCCTGGGAGGTTCCGCTCTCATTCCACTCGCGTAGAGGAGCGAAGCGTAAAACCTACCGGTACACGATTAACGGCAACCGGTTCCCGGACCCGTTCCAGCGGCGTTGGCAGCATCATCATCCGGTGAAGCTGGACATTCAGTCGATGGAGCAGGGACTGGCAGGGCTGCTGGGTACTCATGATTACACTTCGTTCGCATCAAGGAAGTCTACCAAGACATCGCATGTGCGGACAATATTTGAAGCGTATCTTGAAGTGGACCGCAGCATGTGCCGGCCGGGATCATCCGATCAGGGAGTTATTCATACGTATATTACAGGCAGTGGATTTCTACAGCATATGGTACGCATTATTATGGGTACGCTGATGCAAGTGGGGGAAGGTAAAATCAGCGCGGACAAAGTCCCTGCAATTCTTGCGGCATGTGACCGTGCGGCTGCCGGACCTACGGCCGTTTCGAAAGGTCTGGCACTGTGGAGTGTAGAATATGACGAGAATGAGATTTAAACGACATGCACACTATTTTTTTCTGAAAAATAGAGCTTGAAAAGTTAAAAATCACTTGCACTTGTCATGTTTATACTGTAATATAAAAGTTGTGTTTTCTTGATGGCTATCCCACAGCCCCGATCAAGGAAATGCCAACAAACAAGTTTTTCTTAACTCACATAATTGTAATCCAATGAGAAACAAGATATACGAGACAGATGATTTTCGTACGAGAACAAGGAGGAAACATTCATGCGTACCACCTATATGGCGAAGCCAAACGAAGTTGAACGCAATTGGCACATCATTGATGCCGAAGGCAAAACACTTGGTCGTTTGGCAAGCGAAGCCGCTGCTCTGATCCGTGGCAAACACAAACCGCAATTCACTCCACATGTTGATACTGGAGATTTCGTAATTGTTATCAACGCTGAGAAGATTCACCTGACCGGTAAGAAAATGCAAAACAAGAAATACTACCGTCACTCGATGCACCCAGGCGGCTTGAAGGTTACTGTTGCAGAAGACCTGATCAAGACCAAACCTGAGCGTATGATTGAATTCGCAGTTCATGGCATGATTCCTAAGACTCGTCAAGGGGACCACATGAAGCTGAGACTCAAAGTATATGCAGGCGCTGAACATCCACATGCAGCACAAAAACCTGAAGTTTACGAACTTCGCGGATAAGAATAGAGGAGGACAGTTTCATGGCACAAGTACAATACTATGGGACAGGTCGTCGTAAACATTCGGTAGCACGTGTTCGCCTTGTACCGGGTGAAGGACGCATTGTCATTAACAAACGCGAGATGGACGAATATTTCGGTGTTGAAACACTGAAGATGATCGTAAGACAACCTTTGAACCTGACTGAAACACTTGGCAACTACGATGTAATCGTTCTTGCACATGGTGGCGGCATTTCCGGTCAAGCTGGCGCAATCCGTCACGGGATCTCCCGTGCATTGCTCAAAGTTGACCCTGAATATCGCGGTGCGCTGAAGAAAGCAGGCTTCCTGACTCGTGACCCACGTATGAAGGAACGTAAGAAATACGGCCTCAAAGCCGCTCGTCGTGCTCCACAGTTCTCGAAACGTTAAGATCTGTCCCTTGTTATCAAGGAACTCAAGCTCCTGGCCTTTATGGCCGGGAGCTTTTTTACGTTTCATTAACATACAAATATTAATTCCCCGCATACTTTATTCCAAAATGAACAAAACCCATTGACTTCGCCACTGAAACGGATATACTATACCATATAGAATTAGTCGGGATTAATCTCTCTGAGGATTCGATCTTGGCTATACCCGGATGGAGGAAGATTAGATGAATCTGCTTGAGAAAGAGGATTTAATCAAAGTTAAAGCTGAAGAATTGGAGAATGCCACTCCCGAAGAGATTATCCGCTGGGCGGTAGAGACTTTTCCTAACATAACCTTTGCCTGCAGCTTTGGTGCCGAGGATGTAGTGCTGGTGGATATGATCCAGAAGGTAAGCCCGTCGACAGATGTGTTCTATCTCGATACCGATTATCACTTCAAGGAAACCTATGAGACAAGAGATGTTATGGCCGACAAGTACGGAATGGAGTTCGTCCGTGTATCGCCGCAGATTACAGTAGAAGAGCAGGCACTGCAATATGGTGAGGCGCTTTGGAACACTGACCCGAATCAATGCTGCGCCATCCGTAAGGTTGAGCCGCTCACGCGTATTCTTTCGCAATACGACGCTTGGATTACCGGAATCCGCCGTGACCAGGCGCCAACCCGCGCCAACTCTAAAAAGGTGGAGTATGATAACAAATTTGGCCTTGTAAAGTTTAATCCGATTGCAAGCTGGACCACAGAGGATGTATGGAATTATATCCGCGAGAATGATGTAGTCTATAACCCGCTTCATGACCGTAACTTCCCTAGTATTGGCTGTGAGCAATGCACCCGGGCAGTTATGCCTGGTGAAGATCCGCGTGCCGGAAGATGGTCCGGATCAGACAAAACAGAATGTGGATTGCATAAATAACACACTAGCATTGCACACAGGAGGAGAGAACAAGGATGACTTCAATACTTCCTCATGGAGGAGCGCTGGTTCAGCGTATAGCACAGGGTACGGAGAGAGAACAACTGCTGCAGCAGGCCTCAGCCAATAAATCAATTTCTCTCAATACATGGACTTTATCTGATTTGGATTTGATTGGTGTAGGTGCATTTTCGCCGCTCACTGGCTTCTTGAATGAAGCGGACTACCATTCTGTGGTCACAAGCATGCGTCTGGCAGATGGAACCGTATGGAGCATTCCTATCACACTCGCTGTAGATGACAAGCAGGCGGCATCCCTTACAGTGGGTGACAGGGTATCACTGATTAGTGAAGAAGACGGTGTAGTCTGCGGACTGCTTGATATTGAGAGTATTTATGTAGTGGATCAGCAGCTTGAAGCGCAGAATGTGTTCAAGACAACCGATCCTGAGCATCCTGGCGTAAGCAAACTGCTCGCCCGTCCGGCAACTTATGTAGGCGGTCCTATAACTGTACTGAACCGGCCGCAGCCTGAGAAATTCGGTGAGTTCTATTTCGACCCCGCCGAGACCCGTCAGATCTTCGCGGACAAAGGCTGGAGAACCGTTGTGGGCTTCCAGACACGCAATCCGGTACACCGCGCTCATGAGTACATTCAGAAGTGTGCTATGGAGGTTGTAGACGCTCTTTTCCTGAATCCTCTTGTGGGTGAAACCAAGTCTGACGATGTGCCGGCCAATGTGCGGATGAAGAGTTATCTTGCGCTCCTGGAGAATTATTATCCGGAGAACCGCACATTCCTGGGCGTATTCCCGGCGGCAATGCGTTATGCCGGACCGCGTGAAGCGATATTCCATGCGATGGTGCGCAAGAATTACGGCTGCACACATTTTATTGTCGGCCGTGATCATGCCGGTGTGGGTGACTACTACGGCACTTACGAAGCGCAGGAGATCTTCGCGAACTTTACCGCCGAGGAACTTGGCATTACACCATTATTCTTCGAGCACAGCTTCTTCTGTCTGAAATGCGGCAATATGGCTTCCAGCAAAACCTGCCCGCATCCGGGTGATCAGCATTTGACGCTTTCCGGAACCAAGGTACGGGCACTTCTTCGCGACGGACAATGTCCGCCTCCAGAATTCACGCGCCCCGAAGTGGCGCAGATTCTGATTGAAGGCATGTCTCCGGAAGTTTCGGTCCAAGCTTAAACAGCCAGTACTATTTGGCCCTCTTGTCCCATATAGATGAGTAGAATCTATCGGGACGAGGGGGTCTTTGTTATGTCTGGCCGACAACAGCATAAAGTCTCGGTCTGGATCTCTTGGAGCAGCATCAAAAAAAGCATCCTTGGCGCTGCATTACTCGCTGTGATGATCGGTATCATTGCTTATGATATGCCGACTGCCAAGACGATCAATTATTGGAGTCTGCCGCTCTCCGGCAAGGTAATTGCCATTGATGCAGGCCACGGGGGGCCGGATGGCGGCGCAGTGAGCCGGGAGGGGCTGATTGAGAAGGATATCAACTTATCGGTGTCCCTCTATTTACGCGATTATCTTCAGCAGGCGGGAGCTATTGTAGTGATGACCCGGGAAGGGGATTATGATCTGGCCCAGGACAGCACCAAGGGGTATGCCAGACGCAAGACGGAGGATCTGAAGCAGCGGGTCAGAAGTATCGAGGAGAAGGGCGCCGATCTGTTTGTCAGCGTACATATGAACAGTATTCCTTCGAACCGCTGGAGCGGAGCCCAGACCTTCTATTATCCAAGCAATGAGGGCAACAAGGCGTTGGCCGGATCGGTACAGGATGAGCTGAAGGCTACCCTTGAGAATACAGACCGTGTGGCCAAGACTGCGAATACCATTTATTTGTTAAAAGTATTAAAGATGCCGGCTGTCTTAGTTGAGGTAGGATTCCTATCCCATCCTGAGGAATCCGTTCTGCTTGGAGACGATGTGTATCAACGGAAGGTGGCAACCAGTATCTACCGGGGGATCTTGCGGTATACCTCTGATCAGCCATAGGGTGGGACTACTCTTCCGCCGGAGGGTAATGCTATAATAGACGAAAATACCGGAGCTTACCCATCCGGTAAGGAACAGAGGTGCTTTCCATGCTGACTAGGGAACAAATTCAGGAACTTTTGCAGCCGCTCACAGACCCGGAATCCGGAAAAAGCCTTGTCGAATTGCAGCTGATCCGCGATATCATGATTAAAGAAGACCGGATCTCGCTATCTGTCGTGTATCTTGACTCCGAGGAGAAGCAGCGTATGGAGCTGGAGCAGCAGGTTCGCGATCTGCTTACTGAGGGCGGAGCAGATAATATTCATATCCGTCTGCGTGATGCCACCGATTATGAACGAGCTATACTCCGTGGAGAGAGTGCAGAAGGCGAGCAGGAATCAGAACAAGGCGAGAAGCTGAAAGGCCACGCAGCGGGCCTTGAGGGGCATGAGCTGATCAACGAGAATTCGGGTGTGAACTTCATCGCGATCGCCAGCGGCAAGGGCGGAGTGGGAAAGTCAACGGTGACAGTGAACCTGGCCGTAGCACTAGCCAGAAAAGGCAAAAAGGTCGGTCTGATCGATGCTGACATTTACGGCTTCAGTATCCCTGACATGATGGGGATTGAAGAAGGACCAGTCGTGGAAGAAGGTACGATTATTCCGGTGGAACGATTCGGAGTGAAGGTCATGTCGATGGGCTTCTTCATCCGTGAGAATAGTCCGGTCATCTGGAGAGGGCCCATGCTTGGCAAAATGCTGCGCCAGTTCTTCAGCGATGTAGGCTGGGGTGAACTGGATTACCTGCTGCTGGACCTGCCTCCGGGAACGGGCGATGTGGCGCTTGACGTGCATCAGATGCTGCCGCACAGTAAGGAGATTATTGTAACCACCCCTCATGCAACGGCGGCCTTTGTGGCAGCGAGAGCGGGCTCTATGGCTCTGCAGACCGATCATGAGATTCTTGGGGTCATCGAGAATATGGCGTATTATGAATGTTCCTCCTGCGGCAAGAAGGATTATATCTTCGGACGCGGGGGAGGTGCCCGCCTGGCCGAAACACTGCATACAGAGCTGCTGGCCCAGGTGCCGCTGGGTGCACCTGATAACCATATCTCTGAGCCTGATTTCTCACCATCGGTGTACAAGGCGGATACGCCAACTGCAGGATTGTTTGCAGAAGTTGCAGATAAGCTGATCGCCAAGTACGAACATTAAGCTCTGCGTAATTTGTTTGCACACAAAAAGGCCTGTCCTATATGGGACATGGCCTTTTTTGAAAATAATGTATGTTATTTTAGGAGCCGGAATCATCTCCGCCTTCCTGCTTCTGACTGTCGCCCCCGCTTTCCTGTTCCTCTCCGCCCCCGCCGCCTTTTTCGGCATCCTTTTTCTGTACCTTAGGCTGCAGCTCTTCCTGTACTACAGTTTTGAGCAGATCGAGCACTTCCATACGGAAGAGCGGATTCTGCATGGCCTCCTGCATAATGGTCATGGATTGCTTGCGGTAATCGGAAGTCTTAGTAAGGTCGAGGAACATTTTCATCATTTCAGGCGATTTCATAATTTCTTCGACAGACTTTTGATAAGTGGGGTCCTTAATTAATTGAAGATGCAATTCCTTGCTCTGCGTATTAATCGCTTTGGCGAACTCCCCGGCAAACTGCGGGTCCGTCATGATTTTTTCGATTTCCTTCTGGTACTCAGGAGCTGTGATGGTGTCTTTAACCGCGATCCGGATCTGCTCGGTTGTTTGCATCGGCATCATTTTCATGCTCAGCCCGCTTGTGCTGCCTTCACCCGAGCTGGGGGTAGAAAGGGCCTCCTCAACTGCCTTTTTCCCCTCATCGCTTTTCAATATATCTACAACCATCGTCTTCATTTCCTTATATCCGCCCTGTCCGGAAGAAGAACTGCTGCTCTGTTCGCCTCCGCAGGCCGTTAAGGCCATAACCAAGCCGAGTGCCAAGCCTCCAGACCACAAAGTCCTCCATTTCATTGGCGCTGCCCTCCTTTATAGAGTTACTGACTGTAGTATGCCGCGGGGGCACACATTTATGTTGGAGTGTAATGGTTTTTTGACGGTAACCTTGGTAAAATAAATCTGACACAGGGAGGTGGAAGCGCTGAACTTAAGAAAATGGTTTTATTTATTCTGGACCACGCTTTTGATCGGAGCAGGAGGAGCCGTGATTGCCGGTCTTGCCCTGCAGATAGTCAATGGCGGAATCGATTTCAAGAGCACCGCCGACCTTTTACTTTACTCCCTGATCCTTTTTGGCTACGGAGTGCTCGTCAGTGTATATGCACAGCTTGGGTTCTTCGCTTATCTGATTCTTAATTACATGGGCACCGGCGTGTTCCCGCGCAAGGCATGGCGGTACATACAACTGGTGCTAGCAGTGCTTGCGCTGCTTGAACTGGTTTTCCTGCGTACATTTTTGAGCGGGGACCGGAGTGTTGCATCCGACCTGATTCTGGGTCTCGGGATTCTGCTTACCGCAATTATTGTTTCCTGGTTCAAAATGCGGGGTACCAACGCTTCGGCCTGGATTCCAACCTTTTTCTTTATGACCGCCATCACCATTGTTGAGATTATCGGTGTACTCCGGATCGGCGTAGATAGCGCCACCATTTTTATTCTGGTGCCGCTGGTCGCTTGCAATGCGTTCCAGATTTTGATGCTGCACCGCATTTTGAAACCGGCCTCAATTTAAAAGTCTATAAACCAAAACCCCGCTTCCCTGAATACACTCAGGGTGGCGGGGTTTTGGCATTGCTTATACGGAACGGTTAGAATCAAGTTGATGAGGTTAATCTTAAAGAATAGAGTGGAGGAGGGAATATATGAACATCAAGCGTTATATGATAAAAGACACAAGTGAAACACGCCTGAAAGACCTCGATCCGGACGAACGCGGCGAATTCAAATCTAAAGAAGAAGCGGAAGCCAAAATGGAGAAGCTGAAGAAACGGCTGGCAGAGCTTCAGGATATCCTTTTTGCACAAAAGAAGCATTCCCTGCTCGTTATTCTTCAAGGAATGGATTCCAGCGGGAAGGACGGAACCGTTAAGCATATTTTCTCCGGTATTAACCCGCAAGGCTTCATCGTTACCAGCTTCAAGAAGCCCTCTCTGGAGGAGGAAGCTCACGATTTCCTGTGGAGAGTCCATATGAAGACACCGCCCAAAGGCTATATTGCTGCGTTTAACCGTTCGCATTATGAGGATGTGCTGGTACCGCGTGTGCATGGCAGTCTGAAGAAAGAGGATGCCAAGCGGCGTTTCCGCTACATCCGCCAGTTTGAGGAAATGCTGGCGGAAGAGGGGACAACGGTAATCAAGCTCTTTCTGCACATCTCCAAGGAGAAGCAGCTGGAGAAGATCCAGGAGCGGCTTGATGATCCGGCGAAACATTGGAAGTTCGACGCCAGCGATCTGCAGGAACGCGAATTCTGGGATGATTATCAACAAGCCTATGAAGATGTTTTTGAGGAAACCGGTATAGAGAAAGCTCCATGGTACTGGATTCCGGCGAATCACCGCTGGTACCGCAATTATCTGGCGCTGGCCATTGTGGTGAAAACGCTGGAGGGGCTTGACCTGAGCTACCCGAAACTAAATACACCTACTCCGGATATTTCCAAGCTCATTTCTCCGCGCCACTAATTCATAGCACATAACCTATAGCGGCGCGTTTAGAACTGGTCTAAGTTACATCCCGGCAGCGTCTTCTAACCCATTATCCAGCCAAGCGGAGTCGCGGACTTCCTTGCCTTCGGCACTGCTTTGGCTAATTAGTTCAGAGACTGTAACGAATTCATATCCTTGGCTGCGCAGTTTATCAATAATTTGCGGCAATGCCTCATGAGTCTGCTTACAGGAGTCGCTGGCATGCAGCAATACGATATCTCCGGGATGGGCCTTGCTCGTCACACGGTTCACGATATTATCCACACCGATGTTCTTCCAGTCCAGCGAATCTGTATCCCATTGAATTACCTTATACCCAAGATCAGAGGCAACCTGCAGCACTCTTTTGTCAAAATCCCCGTTAGGCATTCTGATGAGGTTGGGCTGTGTACCTGTTAACTCGGTCAAGACCGTATGGGCTGTAGTAATTTGCGTACGGATTTCTTCATTGCTCAGTGTACTGTAGTTCACATGCTTGTGGCCGTGGCTGCCAATCTCGTATCCGGCGTCTTTGATGCTGGTGACAATCTCTGGATGGGTCTTACTCCAAGGGGAGGATAGAAAGAAGGTAGCCTTATCCACCTTTTTGTCTTCCAGCACCTTCAGGATCGGTTCCGGTCTCTTCTCCCCCCAGCTAATATCAAAGGTTAAGGCAATCAGCTTCTTTTCCGTCGGCACGCTGTAAATGGCGGAAGGGGCTGCTTCAGAGAAAACAGTAATATTACCCCTTTCGACATAGACGACACCGGCGGTAAGAAGCGCAGCAGCAAAGATATAAATGAACCGTTTTATCTTTTTGCCGCTGAATACATAAAAAGAATTCATAATGTCAGCGCTCCTCTCCCATGCGAAATGCTTGTTTGTTCTAAATGTATGCTCGTACAGGGCGCTTATGACCGCAGATATAAAACCTGCAGCAAATGCTTCAAAAGCGCGATATCATATCAGGAGGTACAAATGTTATCTTTTAATACGTTTATCAAAGATCTGGGAACGATCCGCAAAGCGCTGCTGACAGCAGCCTTGTTATTCATAGCCGGCGGAGTAATTGGCTGGATCGGTACGGGAAGTCTGCAGCAGCTGCTGAATGAGCAATTGAAAGGAATCAGCGAAATCAGCGGGAACCTTAGAGAATCCTCTAATCCGCAATGGAGCTTTTTTGTATTTATCTTTCTGAACAACAGCATCAAAAGTGTAGTCATTATATTTCTAGGGGCACTGTTTGGAATATTACCGGTGTTCTTCCTGCTGATTAACGGTGCGGTCATTGGTTATCTGATTCATCTGTCCGCAATACAGGGACAGGACCTGTTCACCCTGATTGTAAAAGGATTGCTGCCGCACGGGATTATCGAGATTCCAGCAATCATTATTGCCTGTGCTTTTGGTCTGAGGTTCGGAGGCAAAGCGTTGTCTGCCCTATTTCGGGCGGGAAAAAGAAATGAGAGGGAAGCGGGCCATTGGCAGGCGTTTATGCGGCAGACTTTTACCGCTTCGGTATGGATTGTTATTCTGCTGTTCGTTGCCGCAATCATTGAGAGTACAATTACATTTTCACTTTTATCATAAAATTTATGGGAATTGAGCATAACATTAAAAGCCAAATAAATTGGTCCCATAGTCGGAATTTGGATATAACGAGACCATAATGGAATTTTTTATAATTATGGTTATAGATCCTATGCTCCGGTTAATCTAGTGTAAGCAGTACAATTGGAGCTTCCCACATCGAATGGTCTATTTTCTACAGTAGAGGACATGGCATTTGATGGTTGTTGATAGCTATGAATTTCATGAAGGAGGCCAAGCATATGCTCGGGATGTTATTCAATGAGAAGGAATGCAAGGAGCTGGACTATGTTTTGCGTAAAGAGCTGGATGAAATGCTTCTGGACTTGAGCGATCAGCGTTTAGATCAGAATATCAGACACGCTATTGCCAATCGATATAAAACGGTATTCCGTATGTATGCACGTTTTGCTCCACAGAAGGAGTTGTCCAAGTACGCGTGGGGAGGACGTTCCTCACAGTTCAAACATTGAATACTAAAGTGCTATAAGACCAGAACAAATAAAATTAACCTAATAGCTTGACTAAAAGGGAGCCGGCATGATACATTATATCTCGCGCTCCTTTTGAATGTTTAAAAGGGTGCTACAGGCAGGAAATAATGAAAAATAACTTTTTCAAAAAAAAGCTTGCCAAACAACGAAACACTATGATATATTATAAAGGTCGCCGCTGAGATGCGGTGAAGAGTTAAAATGAGACATTGATCTTTGAAAACTGAACAACGAGTGAGTGGGGAATCACGAAAGTGACTTCCAAAAATGATGAGTTTCACAGCGTCTTGTACGCTTTAGAAACTTCATCGTGAGAATGAAAATTCTCGTCAGATGTTTCAAAATGAGCAATCGCTCTTTCTAAATACAATTTGGAGAGTTTGATCCTGGCTCAGGACGAACGCTGGCGGCATGCCTAATACATGCAAGTCGAGCGGAGTTCATTTGAAAGCTTGCTTTCAAATGAATTTAGCGGCGGACGGGTGAGTAACACGTAGGCAACCTGCCCTCAAGACTGGGATAACTACCGGAAACGGTAGCTAATACCGGATAATTTCTTTCCTCTCCTGAAGAGAGAATGAAAGGCGGAGCAATCTGCCACTTGGGGATGGGCCTGCGGCGCATTAGCTAGTTGGTGGGGTAATGGCCCACCAAGGCGACGATGCGTAGCCGACCTGAGAGGGTGAACGGCCACACTGGGACTGAGACACGGCCCAGACTCCTACGGGAGGCAGCAGTAGGGAATCTTCCGCAATGGGCGAAAGCCTGACGGAGCAATGCCGCGTGAGTGATGAAGGTTTTCGGATCGTAAAGCTCTGTTGCCAGGGAAGAACGTCCGGTAGAGTAACTGCTACCGGAGTGACGGTACCTGAGAAGAAAGCCCCGGCTAACTACGTGCCAGCAGCCGCGGTAATACGTAGGGGGCAAGCGTTGTCCGGAATTATTGGGCGTAAAGCGCGCGCAGGCGGTCATTTAAGTCTGGTGTTTAAACCTTGGGCTCAACCTGGGGTCGCACTGGAAACTGGGTGACTTGAGTACAGAAGAGGAAAGTGGAATTCCACGTGTAGCGGTGAAATGCGTAGATATGTGGAGGAACACCAGTGGCGAAGGCGACTTTCTGGGCTGTAACTGACGCTGAGGCGCGAAAGCGTGGGGAGCAAACAGGATTAGATACCCTGGTAGTCCACGCCGTAAACGATGAGTGCTAGGTGTTAGGGGTTTCGATACCCTTGGTGCCGAAGTTAACACAGTAAGCACTCCGCCTGGGGAGTACGGTCGCAAGACTGAAACTCAAAGGAATTGACGGGGACCCGCACAAGCAGTGGAGTATGTGGTTTAATTCGAAGCAACGCGAAGAACCTTACCAGGTCTTGACATCCCGATGAAAGCATTAGAGATAGTGCCCCTCTTCGGAGCATCGGAGACAGGTGGTGCATGGTTGTCGTCAGCTCGTGTCGTGAGATGTTGGGTTAAGTCCCGCAACGAGCGCAACCCTTGACTTTAGTTGCCAGCAGGTAAGGCTGGGCACTCTAGAGTGACTGCCGGTGACAAACCGGAGGAAGGTGGGGATGACGTCAAATCATCATGCCCCTTATGACCTGGGCTACACACGTACTACAATGGCCGGTACAACGGGAAGCGAAACCGCGAGGTGGAGCCAATCCCAGCAAAGCCGGTCTCAGTTCGGATTGCAGGCTGCAACTCGCCTGCATGAAGTCGGAATTGCTAGTAATCGCGGATCAGCATGCCGCGGTGAATACGTTCCCGGGTCTTGTACACACCGCCCGTCACACCACGAGAGTTTACAACACCCGAAGTCGGTGGGGTAACCCGCAAGGGAGCCAGCCGCCGAAGGTGGGGTAGATGATTGGGGTGAAGTCGTAACAAGGTAGCCGTATCGGAAGGTGCGGCTGGATCACCTCCTTTCTATGGAGAATCGTTTCCTGCAACGGAAACATTCAAATCGGAAGCTAAAGCTTCCACAACGAACCTTAGGGTTCAAACACTCACTCGTGTTCAGTTTTGAAAGAGCAAGTCTCTTTCGTATGCGTTTGGTGGCGATAGCGGAGGGGTTCCACACGTACCCATCCCGAACACGACCGTTAAGCCCTCCAGCGCCGATGGTACTTGGACCGAAGGGTCCTGGGAGAGTAGGACGCCGCCAAGCGAACAATCAATTTATTGGTTGATTCACAATGTTATCTGTTATATGGGCTTTTAGCTCAGTTGGTTAGAGCGCACCTCTGATAAGGGTGAGGTCGGTGGTTCGAGTCCACCAAGGCCCACCATATAACATTTAGAATTGAATACCTTTATGGGGCCATAGCTCAGCTGGGAGAGCGCCTGCCTTGCAAGCAGGAGGTCAGCGGTTCGATCCCGCTTGGCTCCACCAATACTTCTTTACAAGATTATATGCACATTGTCTGTTATTCCGAACATCACAGTCGTGATTGTTTCATAATAACAGCACCTTGATCCTTGAAAACTGGATACCGAAACGAATTTGCGTTTTAGAACATCTTTTAGCTGAAACTTGTATAAGCAAGTTGAAATAGTTATTAGTCATGCTGAGCGATGGTTTTGGATTATGAGCGACTTTTGGCTTTAAACAGACTAGCGGACGGATTCATCCGGAAGCGCTGTTTAAAACAAGATGAGCGAATGAGCCAATACCGGAGCGATTGGTTAAGCTAATAAGAGCACACGGAGGATGCCTAGGCGCCAGGAGCCGACGAAGGACGTGGCGAACAACGAAACTGCCTCGGGGAGCTGTAAGCAAGCTTTGATCCGGGGGTGTCCGAATGGGGAAACCCAGCTGTGGTAATTCGCAGTTACTCGTATCTGAATACATAGGATACGCAGAGGCAGACCAGGGGAACTGAAACATCTAAGTACCCTGAGGAAGAGAAAACAATAGTGATTCCGTCAGTAGCGGCGAGCGAACGCGGAACAGCCTAAACCAAGGGGCTTGCCTCTTGGGGTTGTGGGACGTCTCACATGGAGTTACAAAGGAATATGGTAGGTGAAGAGGTCTGGAAAGGCCCGCGATAGAGGTAAAAGCCCTGTAGCCTAAACTGTGTTCTCTCCGAGACGGATCCCGAGTAGTGCGGGGCACGTGAAACCCCGTATGAATCCAGCAGGACCATCTGCTAAGGCTAAATACTACCTGGCGACCGATAGTGAAACAGTACCGTGAGGGAAAGGTGAAAAGCACCCCGGAAGGGGAGTGAAATAGAACCTGAAACCGTGTGCTTACAAAAAGTCAGAGCCCTATTACTGGGTGATGGCGTGCCTTTTGTAGAATGAACCGGCGAGTTACGTTTAACATGCAAGGTTAAGTCGAGAAGACGGAGCCGCAGCGAAAGCGAGTCTGAATAGGGCGAATGAGTATGTGGACGTAGACCCGAAACCGTGTGATCTACCCCTGTCCAGGGTGAAGGTGCGGTAACACGCACTGGAGGCCCGAACCCACGCATGTTGAAAAATGCGGGGATGAGGTGGGGGTAGCGGAGAAATTCCAATCGAACTCGGAGATAGCTGGTTCTCCCCGAAATAGCTTTAGGGCTAGCCTCGGTGAATGGAGTGGTGGAGGTAGAGCACTGATTGGGTGCGGGGCCCGCAAGGGTTACCAAGCTCAGTCAAACTCCGAATGCCATTAACTTCTTGCCGGGAGTCAGACAGTGAGTGCTAAGATCCATTGTCAAAAGGGAAACAGCCCAGACCATCAGCTAAGGTCCCCAAGTGTGTGTTAAGTGGGAAAGGATGTGGAGTTGCACAGACAACCAGGATGTTGGCTTAGAAGCAGCCACCATTGAAAGAGTGCGTAATAGCTCACTGGTCGAGTGACTCTGCGCCGAAAATGTAACGGGGCTAAACACACCACCGAAGCTATGGCTAGATACTTTGTATCTGGGGTAGGGGAGCGTTGTATGTGGGTTGAAGGTGTACCGTAAGGAGCGCTGGACAGCATACAAGTGAGAATGCCGGTATGAGTAACGAAAAGATCAGTGAGAATCTGATCCGCCGAAAGCCCAAGGTTTCCTGAGGAAGGCTCGTCCGCTCAGGGTAAGTCGGGACCTAAGGCGAGGCCGAAAGGCGTAGTCGAAGGACAACAGTTTGAAATTACTGTACCACCGTAATCCGCTATGAGCGATGGGGTGACGCAGGAGGGTAGTGACGCGGACTGATGGATGTGTCCGTCTAAGCAGTGAGGCTGATGTGTAGGCAAATCCGCACATCAATAAGGCTGGGCTGTGATGGGGAGCGAAAATTGTAGTAGCGAAGGTCATGATCTCACACTGCCAAGAAAAGCCTCTAGCCAGGAGAAGGTGCCCGTACCGCAAACCGACACAGGTAGGCGAGAAGAGAATTCTAAGGCGCGCGGAAGAACTCTCGTTAAGGAACTCGGCAAAATGACCTCGTAACTTCGGGAGAAGAGGTGCCTCGGTAGGGTGAATAGCCCGAGGGGGCCGCAGTGAAAAGGCCCAAGCGACTGTTTAGCAAAAACACAGGTCTGTGCGAAGCCGCAAGGCGAAGTATACGGGCTGACGCCTGCCCGGTGCTGGAAGGTTAAGGGGAGTGGTTAGGGGTTAAACCCGAAGCTGTGAACCGAAGCCCCAGTAAACGGCGGCCGTAACTATAACGGTCCTAAGGTAGCGAAATTCCTTGTCAGGTAAATTCTGACCCGCACGAATGGCGTAACGACTTGGGCGCTGTCTCAACGAGAGATCCGGTGAAATTTTAATACCTGTGAAGATGCAGGTTACCCGCGACAAGACGGAAAGACCCCATGGAGCTTTACTGCAGCTTGATATTGAATTTGGGTACGATCTGTACAGGATAGGTGGGAGCCGTTGAGGCAGGAGCGCAAGCTTCTGCGGAGGCGCCGTTGGGATACCACCCTGATCGTATCTAGGTTCTAACCTAGTACCCTAAGCGGGTACGGGGACCGTGTCAGGCGGGCAGTTTGACTGGGGCGGTCGCCTCCTAAAGAGTAACGGAGGCGTTCAAAGGTTCCCTCAGAATGGTTGGAAATCATTCGCAGAGTGCAAAGGCATAAGGGAGCTTGACTGCGAGACCTACAAGTCGAGCAGGGACGAAAGTCGGACTTAGTGATCCGGTGGTACCGCATGGAAGGGCCATCGCTCAACGGATAAAAGCTACCCTGGGGATAACAGGCTTATCTCCCCCAAGAGTCCACATCGACGGGGAGGTTTGGCACCTCGATGTCGGCTCATCGCATCCTGGGGCTGAAGTAGGTCCCAAGGGTTGGGCTGTTCGCCCATTAAAGCGGTACGCGAGCTGGGTTCAGAACGTCGTGAGACAGTTCGGTCCCTATCTGTCGTGGGCGCAGGAAATTTGAGAGGAGCTGTCCTTAGTACGAGAGGACCGGGATGGACGTACCGCTGGTGCATCAGTTGTTCCGCCAGGAGCATGGCTGAGTAGCTACGTACGGACGGGATAAGCGCTGAAAGCATCTAAGCGTGAAGCCCCCCTCAAGATGAGATTTCCCAACTAGTAAGACCCCTTGAAGACGACGAGGTAGATAGGTTGGAGGTGGAAGTGCAGCAATGCATGGAGCTGACCAATACTAATCGGTCGAGGGCTTATCCAAATTTCTTAGAGCGCAGATTCGTTTCGGATTCAGTTTTCAGGAATCAATTCCTGAAGCATTTACGCTGTAAATGCCCGTTTGGTGGCGATAGCGGAGGGGTTCCACGCGTACCCATCCCGAACACGACCGTTAAGCCCTCCAGCGCCGATGGTACTTGGACCGAAGGGTCCTGGGAGAGTAGGACGCCGCCAAGCGGACAATATTCCCTGATAGCTCAGTTGGTAGAGCACTCGACTGTTAATCGAGTTGTCACAGGTTCGAGTCCTGTTCGGGGAGCCATGCTCTCATAGCTCAGCAGGTAGAGTGCTTCCATGGTAAGGAAGAGGTCACCGGTTCGAATCCGGTTGAGAGCTCCACAGATTTACTTTACTAAGGCCCGTTGGTCAAGGGGTTAAGACACCTCCCTTTCACGGAGGTAACATGGGTTCGAATCCCATACGGGTCACCAATTTTTTATGGGATGATAATTCCCTGAGTTTCACCCCTTTGGAGCGCCATACATATGGAGGCTTAGCTCAGCTGGGAGAGCATCTGCCTTACAAGCAGAGGGTCGGGGGTTCGAACCCCTCAGCCTCCACCATAATTTTCTTGATATTTGTGGGAGATTGTGGGCATTATATAGGTATCTATTGTAGGGGATTCGCCAAGTGGTAAGGCAACGGACTCTGACTCCGTCATCATAGGTTCGAATCCTATATCCCCTGCCAATTGCGAGCCATTAGCTCAGTTGGTAGAGCACCTGACTTTTAATCAGGGTGTCGAAGGTTCGAGTCCTTCATGGCTCACTTTTATTAGTTTTATGCGCGTGTGGCGGAATGGCAGACGCACCAGACTTAGGATCTGGCGTCGTAAGACGTGGGGGTTCAAGTCCCTTCACGCGCACCACTAATTTGCGGACGTGGCTCAGCGGTAGAGCATCGCCTTGCCAAGGCGAGGGTCGCGGGTTCGATTCCCGTCGTCCGCTCCATATTTTTTGCGCCCTTAGCTCAGCTGGATAGAGCGTTTGACTACGAATCAAAAGGTCGGGAGTTCGAATCTCTCAGGGCGCGCCATTATTCTTTTGAGTAATAGGCTTTATATTAACGGGATGTAGCTCAGCTTGGTAGAGCACCTGGTTTGGGACCAGGGGGTCGCATGTTCAAATCGTGTCATCCCGATATTTCACCTTTGCGGGTGTAGTTCAATGGTAGAACTTCAGCCTTCCAAGCTGATAGCGTGGGTTCGATTCCCATCACCCGCTCCATATTAAATTTTATAGTTTCGGGATGTAGCTCAGCTTGGTAGAGCACCTGGTTTGGGACCAGGGGGTCGCATGTTCAAATCGTGTCATCCCGATAACACAGCTAATAGCTGGCAATGAACTCTTACTTCGGTAAGAGTTTTTTGTTGCGTTATTAAAGGAACATATGTTCCTTTAATCGTCTAAAAAAAAGACAACCTCTGCCGGGATGCCGATCCTTGCATAATAGCTCTGTAAAGATTCATCCTGCTCGATAGAAGTGCCAGCGGATAGCAGCTTCACTGCGAATATATTGGCCTGACGCTCCAGCTTCCCCGGTGAGAAAAAAGAGTTTTCCTCCAGAAAAAAACGGTTGACCCCTTTATGCAGACGGTCATGAGCCAATTCATGCGCACATACAAACCGCTGCCACTCCAGAGGCAGCTCATTATGAATGACGATAAACCTTCTTCTCAACTTACGGTAATACAAGCCCTTGGTGCCTTCGCCTAGATCCATAAACCTGATGTGAATGCCGAGGACTCCGGCCAGCTCGAAGGGGTTGTTGGTATTATATTTTTTGACCAGACGCTTGATTAGCTCATCCATATTCTTCACCCGCAGCATGTTAATAGTTGTATGATTGCCTGGCTATTCCTTCGTACCTGAATCGTGCTTGGGCTTAGTTCTTTTGTTCATCTGCTTGGCCTCCCAGAATAGGCCTGTTAATACATCCTTGATCCGCTGCTTATCCTCCTTGTTCAGTGGGATTCCGTCGAACATCAGCTCGCCATCATCCTCAAGCATTTGACGGAAATCCCGTTTATCCTTACTCGTAGCCCATGCGGGCACTGACCCTACAGTACTGCTCTGTGATTCGGTTAAATGACCGGCATGGCCCATAAGCTCCTCATAAGAGACATCGGTCGCTTCAGCAATCTTACGCAGTGTAGCCGGCTTAGGGACACCCCGCAGTCCATTCTCTATCCGCGAAATTTGTGCTCCGCTAATCCCGGCAAGGGATGCCAACTGATTGATTGTCAGTCCCTTTTCTTCCCGAAGCTGTTTCAGATAGTTCCCGAATTCCTCTGCCATCGTTAACCACTCCTTATCACCTAATAAGCTGTTGCTATTAATATAAGCTATTTATGCCAATAGGTAAACAATAAAGCGGACAATATTGCCAAAAGGTAAGATAAATAATGAATATAGCTTGTTTATACTCTAAAACGGGCCTAAATGGCATTTTACGGAATTGGTAGATAAGTGGTATATTAATGAAAAACACGAACAACATACGAACAAATAGAATTTTACCACATTTCGCTGGAAAGGTCCGCAATAAAGTTCTCAAATCTGTATGACATCAAAAGGAGTGGTTAACATGATGATTCTAGCTTCGCTGCCCGAGCTTGACCGCCGTCTTACTCAGGTCACTATAGAAAATATGCTGGAGAAATACCGTATATTTAAGACCGTAACTTTCGAGACTAAAGAGGCCGGGATTACGTACTCTTATACGGAAAGGTTCCACGGCGCGACTAATACGGTTACGGATCAGACGGCGGCTATAGCAACTCATAATGTGGATGTGCCTGCGGCAAGAAGAGCATACTGTGCAATGATAGATTCCGTAGTAGAGAGACTTACACTTAGAGAACAGCAGCTTGTGCGGGAACGTTACTTGCGCAGAGAGGAGAGCTACGACTACACGATCTATAATCATGTATTCGATCCCCCGGTGAGCAAGGACACTTATGTGAAAATAAGGTCGAAGGCGTTCTATAAAATGGCGCTGGCGCTCGCAGATCTGCAGTTGTTGTCATTAACTTCGCTAGAGAAAACATCAGGGCCCCGCAAGGAGAAATAGTAGACTGCCCGCTGAAGCTGAACCTTCTCACGGAAATAGCCTGGAGATTCGGTTATTTTAGATAATAAGTAGTACACGAAGCCGTATTGCCCAATGGGTGATGCGGCTTTTTTTGCGGCACAACTGGCACCTCCTTTTTTCATCCCAAGGGTCTCCGGAAGTTAGTCCATTCTCCTCTATAATAGCGTCTGCGCAGAGATTCAAAGGGTCTATATTTATAACATGGCAAATGAAGCAGAAGGACACCGCGGGAGCATGAATGCTCTACAAAATATCGGCTCCCTTGGGGGCTGAGGCATAAGCGTGGTGAAAGTTCCTTCAGCAGAGGCCTAATACAAGACGGATATTATTCTTGTCAGGATAGTATCCGTTGTGATTTCCAGGAAGGGGGGAGGGATTATCACAACTAATCTTGAGAGGATTGAAATCATGACTGTACAACAAGTGCGGGAGAACATCACAGATGCGTTGGCAGAGTATTATCCCGATGTACCTGTCTATGTGGAAGGGGACAAGCCGCAGTCAGCCTACTTCAAAACGGGGCTCATCTCAGCAACCTACGACCGGCAGCGTGAAGGCAGATACATGGCGGTGTACCGTTTCGGTATCCGCTACGAGCAGGGAAGTCCGCTGGATGCAGAGAGCATGGCGGACGGCTTGTGTGAAGCGTTGGCGGACAGGGAAAGCGGCAATCCAGCTTTTCGTGTAATGCGCCAGTCATGGGAGGCAGGAGCAGAGGGACATGGGCCGCTGTTCACAGTAGACTATATGCTCTATCTCCAGAAGCAGAAGCAGCCGGAGGGCGAGGCAGAACTGATGGGTCACTTCACAGAAGGAGCACGGCTGAAATGAATTCAAAGGAAATGAATGCAAGTGAGCTGAAGCGAGGCGGGGAAGAGCAGAATGCTTTTGGCAAACAGCAGATTATGGGTTCTGTCTTATTTTCGCCGAAGGAAAAAGATGTACTGGATGTAGTTCTGCATGAGAGCGGGAGCTACAGCCTGGAAGAGGTTAAGCAATTAATGATGCTTTATCTAAATAAGGAGGTTATCTAATGGCTGGAGGAACATGGACAACACAAAACAAGGTGCGTCCGGGAGTATACGTAAATGTGGCTTCGAACGGAAGCGTGTCAGGTAAAATGGGGGAACGCGGTACGGCGGCCCTGGCGCTTACGCTGCCTTGGGGACAAGCCGGAGTAATTCTTAAGCTCACCGCACAGGATGATTTCCAGAAGAAGCTTGGGTATGATCTGACGGGTGCTGAGTTGCTGCCGGTAAGAGAGGTACTGAAACGGGCAGGCACGTTGCTGCTCTATCGTTTGAATCAGGGTGTAAAGGCAGCTGTGACCAATAATGGGGTTCAAGTTACTGCATTGTATGGCGGGGAACGCGGCAATGCACTCAAGATTGTTATCGAGAAGAATATCGACGACAACGCTCAGTTCGATGTGCGGACTTTGCTTGAGAATACAGAGGTGGACAAGCAGACAGTAGCTACGGCTGCCGGGCTGACTGCGAACGACTATGTAGAATTTAAGCCGAATGGACCCGGTGCGCTGACGCTAACAGCCGGGATGCCGCTTGTAGGCGGTGCTAATGGTACGGTAACGAATGCAGAACATAGCGACTTCCTGGCGGAGCTGGAGGTTCAGGACTTCCAGACTGTGGGGCTGGTATCCGAGGATAACACGCTCAAGGCGCTATATAGCGCTTATGTGAAGCGTCTGCGTAATACGGAAGGCAAGAAGGTGCAGGCAGTATTGTCCGATTATGCTACGGCTGACCACGAGGGTATTATCAGTGTGGCAAACGGTGTGGTGCTGAGTGACGGAACTGTGGTGGATAAAGCACATGCCGTGGCTTGGGTAGCCGGTGCTACTGCCGCCGCTGCGGTGAACGAATCCCTGACCTATCAGGCCTACGATGACGCTGTTGATGCGGATGTGCGCTTCAGCCATTCCGAGACCGTAGCCGCGCTTACAGACGGTGAACTGCTCTTTACGTATAATGGCGGCCGTGCTGTGGTAGAGCAGGATATCAACACCTTTACTTCATTTTCACCAGATAAGGGTAAGGCATTCTCCAAAAATCGTGTACTGCGCGTACTGGATGGAATCTCCGGTGATTTGAAGCGTATTTTTGAGAATTACTTCATCGGTAAATTGCCGAATAATGAAGACGGGCGTGCGCTGTTCTGGTCGCAGTGCGTCACCTATATGAATGATCTGCAGAACCTGGGGGCGATTGAGAACTTCAATGCACAGAGCGATATTGTAGTTACCCCCGGAGCGGACAGTGACAGTGTTGTGCTGGATGTGGCTGTGAAGCCGGTGGATTCCGTAGAAAAAGTATATATGAAAGTGAAGGTGGTTTAAGATGACATTCTTGAAAGCCAGCGATACGCTATCCGGCCAGGAGGGCCGGGCCTATGCGACAATTAACGGACAGACGGAAGAAATGTTCTATGTAAAAACGCTGGAGGCTACAGTGGAGAAACAGAAGGCGGAAGTGAAAACGCTTGGACGCCGCGGGGTGCAGCATAAGGCAACCGGATGGTCGGGCAGCGGTACGATGACGATTTTCTATATGACCAGCCGTTTCCGGCAAATGATGCTGGAATACATGAAGACGGGGATTGACCAGTATTTCAGTATTATTGTGACGAATGAAGACCCGTCCTCTACAGTTGGCGCGCAGCGCATCATGCTGAAGGATGTCAATCTGGACAGTGTCATTATGGCTTCGCTGGATACGGAGTCGGATGCGCTGGAGGAAGAGGTCAGCTTTACCTTTGAGGATGTGGAGTTGGTTCAGCCCTTCAGTGCCCCGGCAAATTCCGGCCAATAAAGATTATGCAGGCATATCCATAGACAAGAGCTGGAAAGACCCGGGCTTATGATATGGCGGCGGGTCTCTTCTTTTGTCTATACACAATAAGAATCCGGGAGGAACATCATGAGTGAATTAAGTTTGTTTTTTGCGCAAAATGCAGCATGTGATACAACAGAGGAGTTTGTGGTCTCGCTACGTTTCAAGGATAAGGAAGGTAAAGCTGCCGTCTGGAAGCTGCGCAGCATGAATGAGGATGAGAACCAGGAGTGCCGGAAAGCCGCCACACGCAAGGTCAAAGGAAAGAACGGCACCTATACCACGGAGATTGATCCCAATGAGTATATGGCCAAGCTGATGACGGCAAGCGTTGTGCATCCGGATCTGAAGAACACGGAGTTGCAGCGCTCTTATGGGGTGATGGGGGCCGAATCACTGCTGCGCAAAATGCTGCTGCCCGGTGAGTTCGCCGCGCTTGGTGAGCGGGTACAGGCCCTGAACGGCTTCGCCACAGATATGAACGAGCTGGTAGATGACGTAAAAAACTAATCAACGAGGGCGATGGTGAGGCCAATCTGGCCTACTACGCCCTCCACGAGCTGCATATTCTGCCGCATGAGCTGATGAAGCTCTCGGTCCGCGAACGCGCGGCGATCTATGCCATGATTGCTGTGCGCGTGGACAAGGAGAAGCGGGAGCGTGCCCGGAGTAAGGGGAAGAAGAGATGAAGGGGGTGAATGAATGGAAATTACAAGTACAGCGTTGGTTCCTGTAACGGCATTAACCGTCTGGCAAAATGTGAATTCACAGTGGGATCGGCTGAACCAGAATTTTAACCGGGCCAGCCACTCGCTGGGTGACCTGCAGCAGATACTGGAGCGGGTGTATGAAGAGAAAAACAAGTCTTTTATGGAAGGGTTCATGCAGTCTCAGGAAGCGGCCAGACGGCTTGCGGATGAAGGGGGCTCTTCCAGATCCAGCCGCTCTGGAGGCAGTTCTAACGATGACGATCTGGATCATAACGATGTCCGGAATGCCAAAAGCGGATTCATGGGTGAAGTCCAAAAAATAATGAAGGCCCTGGACGTAGGCGGATTCGAACTTATCACTTACGTTGGGGACAAAGCCATAGGTTATATGCAGAACAAGAAGAAGGAAGCTGCAGCGGAAAAGGAACAAAAGGCAGCAGAGAAGGCACGGAAAGCAGCGGAGCCGGGATTCCTCTCCAAAACGAAGGACTCCTTGGGTTCACTGGACCTTGGCGGTGTGTTCGATAAGGTGAAGTCTCTGGGTACGAAAGCGATAGCTGCTAACGCGACGGAGGAAGATAAGGGGAAATGGAACAAGCTGCAGGGAAACATGGATAGCGCAGTTGAAATGATGGGTCAAAAAGCCATCGTTGCGTTACGTCCGGTTCTGGATACCTTGAATAATGCATTTCAGTCTGAAGGAATGTCTACTGCACTAAATCTGATCGCGAATGCATTCCTGGTAATAGCTACGGTGATTGGAGAGGTTGTAAATGGCATCTTGTATATGTTTGCAGCGTTCCAGGAGAACTGGGATGTTGTAGGGCCAATCCTTGCGGCCATTGCCATTGTCTTCATAGCTGCGATGATTGTGCAGTTATATAATCTTGCTGCCGCTTGGCTTGTAGGCATGTGGCCGATCCTTTTAATTGTTGCCGCTGTAGCGCTGCTTATTTATATTCTTCAACAAGCAGGTGTGTCCGTAAACGAGGTAGTTGCTTTTATCGGGGGAGCTTTTGGCTGGCTGAGGGCGACTATAGAGAATTTTGTTATCGGTCTGTACAATAACTTTGTTTCATTTGCAGACTTCTTCCGTAACTTGTTTATTGATCCGACGTATGCTGTGCAAAAGCTATTTTATGACCTGGCCACGAACTTCCTGGGCTTCATTTACCAAATGGCGTTAGGTGTTGAAAGCTTTGCAGGCGGGTTCGTAAAGGCCATAGCAGAAGGCATAAACTTTGTGCTTAAGGGGATTCAAAGTGTGGCAGGGTGGTTAAGCAAATTCCCCGGTTTTGAATTTTTGGCCGATTTCAAACCCAACTTTCTTGAAGCAGAGAATCCGCATGTCTTCAGTGATATGGTCAAGAATGCTCAAGGTACCCTGGTAGAGCCTACATCAACTAAGGATGTACACAATACCAAAAAGAAAGAATTTGTCGATACCGCCAAAACAGTAGCGGAATATGAGAACAAGGCAGCAGCTCTCCCCGCAAAATTCAATACCAAGCTGGATTCGGCCAAGCCCAAAGATGATAAATCCAAGAATCCTGCTCAAACTGCTGCAGCTAACATCAACAACATCAACAAAGTGGGTGAAGTAGGCTCCATTAATGATAAGGTCGATATCTCCAGCGATGATCTGGACATGCTGCGCGAGCTGGCCGAGATTCAGTCGATTCAGAATTTTGTAGAGCTGACACCAACAGTTCAGGTAACAACGGGTAATATTAATAACTCCGGCGATATTGACTCCATCATCACGAAGATCGGACAAAAGCTGAAAGAGGAATTTGTCTCTACGGCCCAGGGGGTGTATACGTAACATGGAGGAGTATGGGTTCTATCTTAGCTTCAATAACTATGAAGAGGTGATCCGGCTTCCGGTTAATCCTGAGACCCTCGAGATCAAAGAGAATGGCGACAGCAAGAGCTATACGGTCATAGATTTTGGCGAGATCAATGCTATTGCTTATCCGAAGCTGACGGAGATCACCATTGAGAGTATTTTTCCGGCACAGTATTATCCGTTTGTGGTGTATTCGGGAGAGAATGCCGGCAAGCTGCTGAAGCCTTATGAATATGTGGAGCTGATCCGGAAATGGATGCTGAGCCGCAGGCCGGTCCGGTTTGTTTTCTCAGGGCTGAAGGCGGTGAATGTGCAGGATACGCAGACTCCAGATTGGCTGAAGCAGGCGAATGCACAGGCGCAGCAGACTTTTACCGGGGACATTGGCATCAATATGGCTGTCAGCATTGAAAGCTTCTCCTGGAAGCTGAGTGCGGGCTCTTCCGGGGATATCGAGTATACGATCGGCTTGAAAAAATATGTGTTCTATCAGGCGTTAGCCATGAAGGTTGACAGCAAGGGTGAAGTGAAGACGCAGCAGAAGCGGGCAAGCGAAAAAACAGCAGCCTCCACTTATACCATCAAAGCCGGTGATACCCTCTGGTCCATTGCCCAAAAACAACTGGGTGAAGGCAGCAAATATCAAACTCTGCAAAAGCTTAACAGTATCTCTGACAGCGAACTGAAGAAGCTCAAACCCGGCAGAGTGATTAAGCTGTCGTAGGAGGCCATGGCGATGGAATTAATAGTAATCAATAAAGAAGGCACGATCTGGGATGTTTCCGGGATTGCCACTGACATCTCCTGGAAAACCACCCGTACCGGCAAGCCTGCCACCCTCGAGCTCACACTGGTGGATAGCGGCATTTATCAGCATGCTAAGTTCGGCATCAGCAACGGGGATATTGTGCAGTTCAGGAAAGACGGGATTGATGTGTTCTACGGGTTCGTCTTCAGCATCGATACGGGAGCGAATCAGGAAATGAAGCTGACGGCGTATGATCAGATCCGTTATCTGCTGGGCAACGGCAGTTATGTGCTGCAGGATATTACAGCAAGTGAGCTGATCAGCAAAATCGCCAAAGACTATGGCCTCCGGCTCGGAGTAATGGACCCGGCGAAGTACACGATTCCTTCCCTGATCGAGGATAATAAAAAGCTGCTGGATATAATTATGGGAGCTGTGGGCAGTGAACTGCAGTATATGGGCCAGCTGATGGCTTTTTATGATGATTTCGGAAAGCTGACCCTGCGTGCGCCTCAGGCAATGCTGCTGAATGTGATCCTTGGTGCCGGTCATTATCTGTATGATTATTCGCTTAAAAGAAGCATTGACGATGATACGTACAATACAATCCTGCTCTATCAAGACAATGAGGAAACCGGCAAACGTGAGTTTTTTCCGGCGACGGATAAGGAAAATGTGGAACGCTGGGGGATTCTTCACCTGTACCAGAAGGCGGATGACAAGGCGAATGCTGCGCAAATCCAGGAGAAGGCAGGCAATCTGCTGAAGCTGCATAACCGCGAGAAGCTTAGCCTCTCTGTGCAGGCCATTGGTGATATGCGGGTCCGGGCCGGGAATTTCATTTATGTACTGCTGGATGAGTTTCAGACACAGCTGTTTCTGGTCGATCAATGCAGCCATAAGATTTCAGGCGGGGAGCATACGATGTCCCTAGACATTAAGGTGGTGTAGAAGACATGCTAGATATTATTAAACAAGCAAGCCTCGGGGCCGTATCGAATACGAATCCGGTGGCTTTTTCTTATGGGACAGTAGTCGGGGTACAGCCGTTGCAGATCCAGGTGGAGCAGCGGTTCATTCTGACGGGACCGGCGCTGGTTGTGCCAGAGTCCGTGATGGAGAGCAAGGCAGTGTTTGAGGGCAGAGAGATCTTGCTCCGCCGGGCCTTGGCAGCGGGAGACCGCGTGCTGCTTGTGCGTATGCAGGGCGGACAGAGCTATATCGTCCTGGATCGGCTGGTGGACCTATGATCCCGGCGATTGGGAAGTCCGGTCCGGTTACGGCATCCCTTGAAGGTAATGGGGATACAACGGCTGTCAGCCCGAGCCTAACGTATAGGATGGACTGGGAGCAGGGGCGGATAGCCGGAAGAATCGATGGGCTTGAAGCAGTCAAACAGGCAGCGGTTAAAGTGCTGCAGACTGCCCGCTTCGAGCATTTGATCTATAGTCCAAACTACGGAACGGAATGGAGTCTCGTACTGGGACAAGACAGGCTGCTGGCCCGGCCGGAGCTGCGCAGAATCGTAAGTGAGGCGCTGCTGCAGGATGAGCGGATTCAACAGCTTAAGGATGTGGACATTCTTTTTAACGGGGATACGGTGAGCTTCAGCTGCACTGCGGTCACGGTTTACGGCAATTTTGAACTGAGAAAGGAGGAGATTGCCGGTGTATGAAGATCAAACCTATGAGGCCCTGCTCGAACGTATGCTGGACCGGGTTCCGGAAGGGATGGACAAGCGCGAGGGAAGCATTATTTATGATGCACTCGCTCCGGCGGCGGCTGAAATGGCCCAGATGTATATTGAGCTTGAGGTCAGCAATAACCTGTATTTCCCCGATACAGCGGGTGGTGAGTATCTGGAACGCAGCATTGCCTGGACGGGGATTACCCGTCATCCCGCAGGGAAAGCGCAGCTGAGCGGCAAGTTCTATACAAGCGGAGGGGAGCTGCTGGATGTTCCTCTTGGCAGCCGGTTTTCCCTGGGCTTGCACCACTATAGCGCAGCGGAGAAGCTGTCGCCCGGAACGTACCGTCTTGAAAGTGAGACCGCCGGTGCAGAGGGGAATCAGTACTCGGGTACGCTGCTGCCCATCGATTATATTTCCGGGCTGGCACGCGGGGAGATTACGGCACTGCTCGTTCCCGGTACGGATGCGGAGTCAGATGAGGCGCTGCGCCAGCGGTACTTCGACTCGGCTAGACGGCCTTCGACGAGCGGCAATAAATATCATTATATGGAATGGGCGTTGGACACCCCGGGCGTAGGGGGAGCGCGGGTTTTTCCGCTGTGGGCCGGGCCGAAGACGGTAAAAGTGGTCATTGTGAACGCGGAGCATAAGCCTGCTTCCGCGCTGCTGGTCTCCCAGGTTCAACAATACATTGATCCTGCTCCGGGTCTTGGCGAAGGACAAGCTCCGGTCGGAGCCGTAGTGACGGTGGAATCCGCCACAGGCAAAACCATTAACGTCACAGCCAAGATTACACTGGCAGCGGGTTATGCGCTGCAGCCGGTTATTAATGCTTTTACAGCGATTCTGGAGAAATACCGCAAAGAGAAAGCTTTTGCCGCCACTTATATTAGTCAATCTGTAGTTGGATCGCTGCTGCTGGATACCGACGGCGTTGTGGATTATAGCGGACTCAAGCTGAACGGCGGGACAGGGAATGTGACTCTAAATGAGACTGAAGTGCCGCTATTCGGCAGTGTCGTACTGGAGGTGTAGCGATGGGATATCCGGAGCAGATTTACGTCTTTCAGGACAAGCTGAACAAAAAAGCAAACGGCAGCAGCTATGTGGTCGAGGAGAAGCTTCTTCTTGCAGGCGGTGTGTACAGCGGGCTTCTCGCCCACGATAACATTAACAATCAGACGCTATCGGTGTATACAGGTTCACGCTATAGCGGGACAGAGGTGCGGAATTACTCGGTGTCTTTTCCTGACGAAGCGCCTTGGCGGCGGATGATTAAGATCTATGCCGATGTGCCCGAAGTGTATGTGACTTACGAAACGCCGGGAGATACGGTGGAAGCGGATGATGTGAATCAGCTGCAGTCGGGGCTGACCGCTACGCAAACTGAGCTTGAACGTTACAAAAAAGCCGGGCTGATTGACGGCGGATCTTTCAAAAGAGAGGTGTAAAATGGCACAAACTATTCAAGTGAAACGCGGTACGCGGGCAGAGCTGTCCACTTACGGGACGCTGAAGGCCGGTGAAATGGGCTTCTGTACAGACACGAAGGAAATATACATCGGAGACGGTACATCCAATTCCATGGTCGGTCGGGCGTTGTCCGGTCCGGAAGCCTCTCGCCCTGCGGCAGCGTCTGTGGGCCGGCTGTATTATGTGAGCAGCGGAAGTAACAGCGGTTATTTGTACTTCGATGACGGGGCGGCCTGGCGCCGGGTGAATGCGCAGAAATTAACAGATCTGACCGGAACCGTGGATGATATCGCAGATGGCACTACCTATGCCAAAGTGCTCAAAGCGGATATCACTGCGGGACATCCCAACAAGGTGTCGGACGGCACTAATACCAAGACGGCTGCTGAGATCAAAACCCATATCGACGATGCCGCTAAGCACCGGTTAATCAATGATACGGGAACGGCAATTACGGATCTGTGGTCTGCACAAAAAATCAAAAATGAGATTGAGCTGGCCAAGCATAATATCGAGCCTCAGGCCTCGGTCAAGGATCAGAACCTCAGCGCTCCGCCGGCCAGCCCGGTCGAAGGTGAACGTTACATCATCCCGGCTGGAGCTACGGGTGTATGGGCAGGGAAAACCAATCAGGTTGCCGAGTACCAGTCTGCTGTCTGGGTGTATTATGTTCCGGTTGTCGGCTGGACGGCTTATGTGGATGATGAGCAGAAAATTTACAGCTGGAACGGGACCGCCTGGGTGCGGACGGGGGGAGCACTGCAGACCATTACAGCGGGCAGCGGGCTCACCGGCGGCGGACAGGCCGATGCGGTAACGCTGAATGTCGGAGCGGGAAACGGGATTACGGTAAGTGCAGATGCGATTGCTGTAACCGCCGGCAAAGGTATTACTGTAGATGCGGCAGGTGTTGCGGCCAATGTGGATGGAAGCAGCATTGTCTATGATGCGGGCAACGGCAACCGGCTGACGGTGGGCAGTATAGATGGCGGAACATTCTAGGGGGCGGTGACCATGGCACTGAAGACATTGATTCAAATCCGCCGCGGCCTGGAAAGTGCACTGGGTACGCTTGCCGCAGGCGAATTGGGCTACTGCACCGATACAGGCAAGCTCTACATTGGGAATGGCAGCAGCAATTTGCTGCTGGTTGCCGCCCAAAGCACCGGCGACATGCTGAAGAGCATCTATGATACCAATAACAACGGCAAGGTCGATTATGCGCAGGCTGCGGATAGTGTCCCTTGGTCCGGTGTGGACGGCAAGCCATCCGTATTTCCACCGGCTGCGCATACCCATGATTATTTGCCCAGAGGTCCGCTAACCTGGAATCAGCTTAAGGGGGTGTAGCTGTGGCTTATGGAGACAGTATATATGGCCTTCTGAAGTATTCCGAAGAGGGTGTGTCGGGGGAAGGGCCGGAAGTTCAGGTCCCTGATCTGATGAAATACCTGCCGGAGTATTATCAGAGCGTACCCGAGATGGAGCAGCTGCAGGCGAGCGCCGGTGCGGAATGTGGCGAGCTTGCCTATGCGATGGCTGACAGCGATGCACAGAAGACTCTGGAGTCTGCAACGTGGAGTCTGTCCCGCTGGGAGCGGATGCTGGCGCTGACTTCGGATACGGGGAAGTCTTACGCAACCCGCCGGGAGATGATCAAGGCCAAGCTGCGGGGGAACGGAACGACCACGCCGGAGATGATCCGGAGGACGGCATCTGCTTTTTCCGGCGGGGATGTTGAGGTGGTGGAGGTGCCCGGAGCGTACAGCTTCGAGGTGCGTTTCGTCGGTACGCTGGGCATCCCGGCCAATATGGCCGGTCTGATTCAGATCATGGAAGAGATTAAGCCGGCGCATCTGGATTATAGCTTCGTGTACAGCTATACCTGGTGGGACTCCGTCAAGACGCTTACCTGGAGTGGTGCACATGGCAAGACCTGGAACGAATTAAGAGTATATGAATAGGAGTGTGAGCGATGAAAACAACAGGGAATTTGGGACTGAAAAAGCCGGATGGCACAGATATCGTGGATATTACGGATTTGAACGGCAATATGGATATTCTGGACACAGCCGTCAAGGCTGTACAGGATCATGCCGCAGATGCGGTCAAGCATATCACGGCTGCTGATCGCACAGCATGGAATGCCAAGGCATCCACCGCCGCCGCTACTGCGTCCGCCGCCGGGCTGATGGCTGCAGCGGATAAGGCGAAGCTGGATGGTGTGGCTGCCGGGGCGAATAATTATGTGCATCCCAATCATACCGGGGATGTAACCAGTACGGGGGATGGCGTAACGGCGATTGCACCTGGGGTAATTGTGAATGCAGATATCAACGCTGCTGCGGCGATTGATGCGTCGAAGATCGGCACGGGTGTTGTGTCTAATGCGGAGTTTGGGTATTTGGATGGGGTGACAGCGGGGATTCAGGGGCAGTTGAATGGGAAGGCGAATCTGACTACTACACCACAGCAGACTACGGCGGACATTACCTATTATGTCCGGACGGATGGGAATGATGGGAATACGGGGCTGGGGAATACGGCGGGTGGGGCGTTTAGGACGATTCAAAAGGCGATTAACAGTGTTCCTTACCACGTGGACCATGCGGTTAACATCTATGTGAATGCCGGGACGTATGCCGAGGATGTCAAAGTTTCCGACTTCAACGGATCGACAGAGTTGTACATTTATGGCGCAACAACTGCGGCTACAGTGGTTAACTACGTTGTTAATAGCTTTAAAGTATATGGTTGCTCTAATCAAATATATATCCAAGGGTTCACTGCGTCCACAAAAACAAAAACAGCTTTTGATGTAGTCAATACAACATTTTGTCAGCTTGTACTTTGCCGTGCTGTTGTAACTACTACGCCGCCATACACTGGCGTGGAGGCGTCAAATGGGTCGACTGTCAGGGTTGCTTCTTGCGAACTATCAAACAGATCAACGGCAATACATGCCACGCAAGGCGCTCTTGTTAACTCATGGGACAATACAGGCACAGGAAACGCTTATGGTATAACTGCGACCGAAGGAGGGACGGCAACTAAAGCGGGTACGCAGGCTTCAAGCGTTCAGGGCGATGCGATTAATAGAGGTACGATAACTAACGGCGTTATTAATCCATGGGGAGATAATACTTGGACGGCACGTTCATTTATGTACGCCACTCACTCAGTCCAACAAACTTTTTCCGCAAATGTTCTTACGAAAGTCATTTACGGTTGGGAAGGTAACGATAATTTAGGAGAGTATGACCCGGCAACGGGCATTTTTACCGCAAAAATGGCTGGTGTCTACATGATCACGGCATCCATCCAGTTCACAAACGCTATAAGCGGGATTGAGCTGAAAATCGGAGTTGGTTCCGCTAGCGGAGGAACATTATTTATGTCTCATACACGCCCTGGAAGTTCTGGTTATACCGCTGCTAGTGGATCAGCAACGTTGGGGGTGGCGGCTGGTGGGACTTTGGCTATATGGGCAACGGCAACTGCGGGAGTGTCAACGAACCCGGACCCTTCTTACTCTTATTTAATGATTACAAGAATTGCATAAGGAGGATTGAAAATGAATATAGCACTAGCAATCATGTATCTATACCCGGACGCCAACCCAACGCATAATTTCATCGTCCAAGACAACGGCCCAGAACCCGTCCTGCGGCCCGGGGCCGAAGAAAAAGGCCGCGTCCGCTACGAGATCAAAACGCCAGAAGTCGGCGAAGAACCCGTTGAGGGCATCCACTACCGCTACGGCATCGACTATAACCTTCTAGTCGAAGGCGAAGACTATGACCTTGTAGAGCGCGGCCCATATATCGCCGTTTGGAATCTGGACGAGCCACAGCCGACAGTAGCTGAACTGCAAGCAGCCTGGGAAGCGTACCAGGAGGCCGAAGCCAACAAGCCGCCGGTGCTGACGGAGATTGAGCAGCTGCAACAAGAAAATCTGCTGCTGAAGGCGCAGAATAACGCGCTGTCCGAACGGGCGGATTTCATTGAGGACATTATTGCCGAAATGGCAATGCAGGTCTATCAATAATGTTTCGTCTTTTATAAGCTCATGCTCATATGGAAAGGTGGTGAGGATATAATGGCATTGTTTTTTGCACAACGTGTAACCCTTGGGAAAACCAAGTATAGTGAAATACCCTCCACGCTGAAGCTTGCAGTCAAAGAAATTCTGGCAGATAGCGGACTTGAGTTTCTTGCAACCGAAGAATAGATAACCACAGGCGCCGACCAAGGCGTTTTTATTTTGCCCTCGGACCCGTCCGGGGGCATTTCTTTTACCAACACAGAAGGGAGTGAAGCAATGGACAGCAACGATGTTGCGAATTTGGAGAAGCTGCTGCCTTTGGCGGATAAGTATGGGCTTGCTTACATCATCGCTTTGATTCTGCTGATGATTTTTCTTGTGCTTTTGCGGTCGATTGTGAAGGGGAATCTGGTGCCGCGTGAACTGCTGGAGCGTGCCGAGGAAGACAGAGACAGGCTGCAGAACATCCTCGACAAAGAGCGGTCCGACTTCATGGCACCGACACTTGAAGTGCTGCAGCGATTGAAGATCGACCATTCAGCGGGCAACAAGAATTCAGATGGTATTAATGAAGAAGACAGGGGGGGATAACGTGCTGAGTGAGTGGATCAAGCGACTATCTCCCCTGCACCGGGATAGAGAACGGAAGCTGACGCAAGCGGGAATGAGAGTATCGCTCTCTATCCGAAGGTACAAGAATGTCTCCAAAGAAATTCAAGATGAAATCAGGAACAACGGGTTCGCCGAGTTCCTAATCTATGATCGGGGGGCAGAGGATGAGCATCATTGATATTGTGTTGTTCATAGCGTATTCCATATCCTTTATCTGTGCGCTGCTGCTGATAGCTGCGCTTTTTTTGTATTTCCGCAAAAGGTTCCAGGTACGCGTGGTCAGTCTGTTTATGCTGGCAGTGTTCTTTTTTCTGGGGGCGTATACCGTTAACATGGCGGTTGCCTTCTGGATCAGATTCAGTACTTCCGGTTCGGACGCTGTGCTGAGCTCGCTGCAATCGGAAGCCTGGGCCATTGCCCAGACGTGCACTACTGTAGGACTGGTCATTCTGACGCTGTTAATGTACACCAAATGCCAGGATTTTTTCTTGGTACTGTCCGGGATCAGGAAAGGGAGGGATCCGCATGCTGACTCTGACTCAGGTTTTAAATAGATCCGCTGCCCGTCTATCCGGACTCCATCCCGCCGTACTCGCCGCAGCTAAAACGCTGATTGAACGCTGCTATGCTTGCGGTGTTCCCATCCTGATTACCCAGGGACTGCGGACGACTGCCGAGCAGGATGCGCTCTATGCCCAGGGACGAACCAAGCCGGGAACGATTGTCACTAATGCACGCGGCGGATATAGCTATCACAATTATGGACTGGCGGTGGATTTTGCACTGCTGCTCCCGAATGGCTCAAGTGTTTCTTGGGATACGAACAAGGACGGGGACAATGACTGCACAGCCGATTGGCTGGAGGTGGTGCAGCAGGCCAAGGCAATCGGGTTTGAATGGGGCGGGGACTGGACCAGTTTCAAGGATTATCCGCATTTTCAGCTGAGCTTTGGAATGACGCTGGCAGCACTTCGGACAGGAGCGGAGCCTGCTACGGCAGCAGTGGCGGCAGTGTATGAACGCATTAAGCTTAAGGAGGAACAAACTGTGAAGAGTGAAATTACAGCAACGGTAAAAGTGAACGGAGTGAAGATTGTAGAAGGGATGCTGGAGAATGGTGTTACTTATGCTCCCGTTCGTGTGATCGCAGAAGCGCTAGGCGCACAGGTCGGCTACAATCCGGGTACAAAAACAGTGAATATTACAAGTAGCCACCAGAAGGGAGCAAACTGATGATTAACAGTGAACTGTTTGACAATGTGTTAGCTTTTGCTTCAATACTGGCCGTAGTTATTCTGGCTTTGGTGCAGCTGATCAAAAATAATACCCGTCTGCCGCGGGGCGTTATCCCGTTTGTAGGATTAGGCATAGGGTTACTGGTTGGAGCGGCAGCGTACCCTTTTACAGATCTCGGTATTACCCTTCGCCTCTGGGCAGGAGGGATTGCCGGACTGTCTGCTACAGGATTATTTGAATTGGCATTCAATAACCGGCCAGGGAATACCATGAAATGAAACATGACTTATAATTGACAGCTGGCTCTGAGGAGTCGGCTTTTTTTCTATTTTATGTCATGTAATATTACATATTAACTACATAAAACAGACAATATATATAGGAAGAGATACATAATTAATTCTGACTGCATAAATAACTGGATTGGTGTATAATCTTAATTGCTGTATCGCTTTACCGCGCAATAAAGTTGAAGATTTCCGGGCAGTTTTATTGTATGATATGAGGAAAGCTTTTAAATAGACAATGTTAAGAGCATTGATCCGGAAGAGGATGGGGGGAGCAGAATGACCGAACTTACGACTACCGTTAGCAAAAGCAACTCCAATAATCTGCTGCGGCGGGACGTACGGTTCTTGGGGAATATTCTGGGCGAAGTCTTGGTACACCAAGGTGGCAACGAACTGCTGGATATCGTGGAGAAGATCCGTGAAACCAGTAAATCGCTGCGCTCATTGTTTTTGCCTGAACTGCACAATGAATTTAAAGAGCTAATTAGTTCACTGGATACGGAGAACCGGCATCAGGTGATACGGGCTTTCGCCATTTATTTTCAATTAGTGAACATAGCCGAGCAGAATCACCGGATTCGCCGTAAGCGCGATTATGAACGTTCTGCCGGGGAGACCGTACAGCCAGGGTCGATTGAAAGCGCGATTCAGGAGCTCCGCGAGCGGGATTTCTCCCACGAGGATGTTCATGAGATTATGAACGGCCTGTCTCTGGAACTAGTTATGACGGCTCACCCTACGGAAGCTATGCGCCGTGCGATCCTCGATATCCACAAACGGATCTCCGATGATGTCATGGGACTGGATAATCCGACTCTGACGTTCCGCGAACGCGAACAGCTCCGTGAGAAGCTGCTGAATGAAGTGATTACACTGTGGCAGACGGATGAGTTGCGCGACCGTAAGCCTACTGTGCTCGATGAAGTGCGCAATGGCATGTACTATTTCCATGAGACGATTTTTGAAGTTCTGCCGGATGTCTATCAAGAACTTGAGCGATGTTTGAGTAAGTACTATCCTGGCCAGAACTGGCATGTGCCAACTTATCTTCGTTTCGGTTCATGGATTGGCGGCGACCGCGACGGTAACCCTTCCGTGACAGCAGCCGTAACTATGCAGACGCTGCGTCTGCAGCGCAAACTGGCCATTCGTGAGTATCAGCGGATTATGCGCGAATTGATGCAGTACCTAAGCTTTAGTACAAGCATCGTCAATGTGACGCCGGAGCTGCTGGAGTCCATTGAGAAGGACCGTAATATTATCAATCTTAACCGGGTTGATGCCTGGCGTAATGATAATGAACCATACCGGATTAAGCTCAGCTATATGATCTCCAAGACACAGAATGTTCTGGACGATGAGAAAAAAGGCACGCCTGTGCGCTACTCCTCACCAGAGCAATTTATAGATGATTTGAACGTGATTGATCGCAGCCTGCGGCATCACTATGCTGATTATGTAGCAGACACCTACATTAAGAAGCTAATCCGCCAGGTGGAGCTGTTCGGCTTCCATACGTCAACCCTGGACGTCCGCCAGCACAGCCAGGAGCATGAGAATGCGATGACGGAGATTCTGGCCAAAATGAATGTTACACCGGATTACTCCAAGCTGGAGGAGAAACAAAAGATTGAGCTGCTCGAAAAGCTGCTGAATGATCCGCGTCCGCTGACATCCCCTTACCAGTCTTATAGTGAAGGTACGGAGGAATGCCTTGCGGTATACCGGACGATCTTCCAGGCGCAGGAGGAATACGGCAAGCAATGTATCACAAGCTATCTGATCAGTATGGCGGAAGCAGCCAGTGATATTCTTGAAGTCATGGTATTCTCCAAAGAAGTGGGACTGTTCCGCAAAGACAACGATGGTACAGTGGTTTGTACTTTGCAGGCGGTGCCGTTGTTTGAAACCATTGACGACCTTCATGAGGCACCGCAGATTATGCATACGCTGCTCAGCATGCCGATCTACCGCGATGCCGTTACTGCGATGAATGACCTGCAGGAAATCATGCTTGGTTATTCGGACAGTAATAAGGACGGTGGTGTGGTTACTGCGAACTGGGAGCTGCGCGTTGCCCTGAAGCAGATTACAGCGACTGCCGATGAATTCGGCATTAAGCTGAAGTTCTTCCATGGACGCGGCGGAGCCCTCGGACGTGGCGGTATGCCGCTGAACCGGAGTATTCTGGCCCAGCCGGCTTCCACCATTGGCGGCGGTATCAAGATTACCGAGCAGGGGGAGGTGATCTCTTCCCGGTATTCGATGAAAGGCATTGCTTACCGCAGTCTGGAGCAGGCGACATCTGCTCTGGTTACGGCAGCCATTCATGCCAGATCGCCACAGGCGGATCTGTATGAAGCGAAGTGGGATGAGATTATTGCGCGCATCTCTGAAGTCTCCCTGAACAAATATCAGGATCTGATCTTCCGTGATCCAGATTTCCTGACGTACTTCAAAGAATCAACCCCGCTGCCGGAGGTTGGGGAACTGAATATCGGTTCACGTCCTTCGAAGCGTAAGAACAGTGAACGCTTCGAGGATCTGCGTGCCATCCCTTGGGTATTCGCCTGGACGCAGAGCCGTTATCTGCTGCCTGCATGGTATGCGGCCGGAACAGGACTGCAGAGCTTCTATGAGGATAAAGAAGAGAATTTGAAGATCATGCAGCATATGTATGCCAACTTCTCTTTCTTCACGACCTTGATCGATACCCTGCAGATGGCTATTGCCAAGGCGGATCTCGTAATCGCCAAGGAATATGCCGGCATGGGCAAAAACGAAGAGGCGCGTCAGCGGATCTTCGGCCAGATTGAAGCCGAATTCAAGCTGACCTCCGAGCTGATCCTGAAGATTACCGGTCAGCAGGACATTCTGGATAATGTTCCGGTTATTCAGGAATCGATCCGCCTGCGTAACCCGTATGTTGATCCGCTCAGCTACCTGCAGGTTCAGCTCCTTGCCGAGCTTCGCGCCCTGCGCGATGTGGAGGGCGATGACGCTGAGCTGCTGCGCGAGGTACTGCTTACCATCAACGGTATTGCCGCCGGTCTCCGGAATACCGGCTGATGCCTTTGCTTGAGCTCTTGCTTGTTCGGTCTTGATCTAGCGATCTTGATCTTAAAGTCGGCGAAGCCGCTTTGCTTTAAAGGGTTTGCGTTTTTAATCTTGCTCTTTTGATCTTGCCTAGCTGATCTTGATCTTAAAGTCGGTGAAGCCGCTTTGCTTTAAAGGGTTTGCGCTTTTGATCTTACTTTTACGATCTTGATCTAGCTGATCTTGATCTTAAAGTCGGCGAAGCCGCTTTAAAAGGTTTGTTTGTGTCTGAAGCCAGGGAATCCGCTTCAGGAAACCCCGTCCGCCCTCTTACCCGGAGGATGGACGGGGTTTTTATCTTTCTAAGTGAGGCCGGGAGTCATTGACCCGGCCGAACCCATGCACACCCCATTGTTGCCTGAGATATACTTTGGGCAACAAAAAAGAGGTCCCCCATGGCTGATGGAGACGGCGGAGCGGAAATTTGGAACTGGAGGAGCGGCAGCGTTCGCCTTTATTGGCAGATTTCGACCGCAGATTGCGGTTCCAATCAGGAAATCTGCCAATAACAGCGACCGGAAGTCCAAATGTTCTGCGCAGTCCGCGACTAATCAGCCCGCCTGTCCTCTTTTCCAATCACAATATATAGAAGGTAACAATACAAACCTTGATTTTTGCAAGAACTTGAATTACGATTTATATGCTTGTACCGTGGATTTTCGGAAACTGAGATACCAAGGGCGGCAAGTCTGGGGGAGTTAACAGGTGGAGAATCTGGAAGGCAGATTGACAAAGCTCGCCTTGAAGGGCGACCAAAGGGCATTTGCCGAGCTTGTGGAACTATATAAAGACAAAATATATCATTTGGCTTACCGTATGCTGAATAACCGCCATGAGGCGGAAGATATTGTTCAGGAAACGTTTTTGCGCGTGTACCGAAATTTGGACCGTTATGATGATAAACAGAAGTTCTCAACGTGGATCTACCGTATCGGTACGAACCTTTGTATTGACCGGCTGCGCAAGCGGCGCCCAACGTATTCATTAGATGCCGAGATGAACGATCAAGAGGGAATTGACGGGTATTCGATGATTCCGAGCGATAATGTGACACCGGAGACAGAACTGCTGCTCTCAGAGACTCAGAGCCTCATCTATGAAGCCATCGACAGTCTGCCCGTGAAATACAGATCGGTGATGATACTGCGCTATCTGCAGGATTTATCGCTTCAGGAAATCAGTGATGTGCTGGATATGCCTGTGACGACGATCAAGACCCGTGTGCATCGAGGACGTGAGTTTTTACGTAAAAAATTAGGCCCTAAATTGTAAAAATAGATTATTTTTTATGAAACTCCTGCATGGCAGTGACGTATGTAAGTTAAGCAAGTCTTATGCGTCCTGCTCCTATGTCTTGAAAGAATTAAATAAGCACTCATGAAAGGATTGGCTCCTATGGAATGCAAACTGGCCGTCTCTATGATGCACGACTACCTGGATGACGACTTGCCCGAACTGCAGCAGAGGGAATTGAAGGAGCATCTTCTATCCTGTACGGATTGCCGTGCGAAGTTCAAGGAACTGGAACAGACCGATATGCTGATGTTTTCCCTGATGCACCAGACCCCTGTTGCCTCGGAGGATCTTGTAGGCCGGATTATGAATTCATTACCGAAACCCAAGAAGGAAAGAGCTTTTATCACCTGGATCAAACGACATCCGGCGCTTACGGCAGCCTCTGTGTTTATCTTCGTGATGCTGATGAGTTCTGTAACTTTTTGGAATCAGGATAGACAGCTTGTAGTCAGAGGGACTGACCTCGATCAGGTTGTTATCCAAGGGGATACGGTTATCGTACCTTCCGGCAAAGTCATTTCCGGCAATCTGACGGTGGAGAACGGTAAAACTCAAGTTTATGGGGAAGTCAACGGCAATGTGACGGTGATCGACGGCTCGCTGTATCAGGCTTCAACCGCCCATATTTCCGGGCAAGTCAAAAGCATAGACCAAGCGGTAAGCTGGCTCTGGTATAAAGTGACGAACATGTTCTCTGAAGTTGCCTACCGATAGCTAATGTTGGTCGCTTGTAGCAGAAAACTCATTTGCGCCTCTTTTTCCGGAAAGATGGCGCTTTTTTGTTGCCTGAAAACACCAGTTTTGCAATTTGCTTCAGCCCTAAACTTGCAACCGGAGGCAGAACGTTATAACCTAGATATGATAAAGTGCTAACATACAATTTACATAAACCCAGCTAATTTTGAAATGACGGGGGTTTTCGGCCATGAGCTATTTTACCGACCTTACATGGAAAGAGTCCATTAAAGATATAATTGATATTCTGATTGTCAGCTACATCATCTACAAAGTACTGAATATGGTGCGCGGTACGCGGGCTGTTCAGCTCCTGAAGGGAATTCTGGTCCTGGTTGTAATCTGGGGGGGCAGTACCCTATTGGATTTGTACACGCTCAAATGGCTGATGAACCAGATGTTTACGTTTGGGGTATTTGCGATCTTTATTATTTTTCAGCCGGAACTGCGCAGGGGGCTGGAACAGCTCGGCCGGGGGAAATTCTTCGGGCGGACTGCCGAGAATGATGAAGAGATCAGTAAATTAATTGGGGAAGTTATAAAAGCTGTGAATTATTTAGCTGTGCGCAAAATCGGGGCATTAATCGTATTTGAACGGGCCACAGGGCTTAATGAATATACGGAATCCGGGATCGCCATGCGTTCGGAAGTCAGCTCTGAGCTGCTGATTAATATCTTCATTCCCAATACACCGCTGCACGACGGGGCGCTGATTATGCAGGGGAGCCAGATTGCTGCGGCCGCCTGTTACCTGCCATTGTCAGAGAATCCATTCATCAGCAAGGAGCTCGGAACAAGGCATCGTGCCGCCATCGGTATTAGTGAAGTGGCAGACTCCGTATCTGTTGTCGTCTCCGAGGAGACCGGACAGATCTCTCTGGCCATCAACGGACAAATCGTCCGGGATATTAAGGAAGAGTCGCTGATCTCGAAGCTGCATCAAGAGCTGAGTGCAAGCTCACTCCTGAAGGATAAAGGTTCCGCTTTCTGGAAATGGAGGGGGACTAAGAACAATGGATAAATGGATGAAGAATAATAACTTCAACAAAATTCTTGCGCTTGCCCTCAGTATTATTCTCTGGACCATTGTACATGTAGATACGGCACCGGCGAATCAGACTACGGTTAATACCGAATCGAAGACGATCGAGAATGTCAAAGTGGAGATTGAAGGCTTCGACAGTGATGCTTATGTACTGACCAAGGATGTAGATAGCGTAAGGATGGAGGTAAGGGGCAAGAGGTCCGATCTTACCTACAAGTTCTCCGATGCCTACCGGGTGTGGCTGGATCTTAGTGATGTGAAACCCGGCGACAATACGCTTCCCTTAATGTATTCGACGCCGAGTGGTGTAACCTTGGATGATATGGTGCCGAATCAGGTGAATGTGCATATTGAGCTGCGGACGACCAAGTCTTTTCCGGTAACCCTGAATATCACGGGGGAGCCTGCAGCAGGTTATCAGGTGGGGGCTCCGGTGGTTGACCCGGTATCGGCAGAGGTGACCCTTCCGGCCAGTGAACTCGGACGGGTAGCGAAGGTACAGGGGGATATTGAGCTGGATGGCGAGAATGAGCCGTTCAGTGAGAAGAAGCTGAAGCTCTATGCTTATGACAGTGAAGGAAACGAGCTGAAGGATGCTATGATCGAACCTTCAACAGTAGGTGTAGAACTGCCTATTACGCTCCCATCCAAAACACTGCCGCTGGATATCAGCTATACCGGCAGTCTGCCCGGTTCACTGGTCCTGTCCCGGGTTACGCCTGAACAGGATATGGTGACTGTATATGGCAGTGCGGAGATATTGCAGAACCTATCCTCCTATGAGGCGGTTCTTAATCTAAGCTCCATTACTGCTGCCGGTACAGAACAGCTGAAGCTGGAGCTGAAGCCGCCAGAAGGGACCGGTAAGATCGAACCGGCGGCCATGAATGTATCGGTCTCAACAGCGGAGATCGCCCAGCGGACGATCTCCGCTGTGCCTATAAAGCTGGAGGGTGTAGCTACCGGGCTGACGGCCCTTATATTAGATCCTGTGAGCACCTCCATGGATCTGACGGTATCGGGTGCGCCCACCCTTCTGGACCAGCTGGACCAGGATAATGTCAGTGTGGTTGCTGATGTGGGCGGGCTTACGGCTGGAATTCATGATATTCCGCTGCAAATCTCCCTTCCCCGGTTCATAGCACTGCAGAATGACGGTCCGCAGCTTACTGCAAAGGTAGAACTGCTGGCTCCAGCTACACCGGAGCCTTCTGCCGGTGCTGACAACAGCACGGCAGTTCCTACTACGGAGCCCAGTGCTGAGCCGGCTGCCGTTGAGGAGACGCCCTTAGAGCCGTCTCCTACCCATACTGACGAGTCTGCAGAGCCGACCCCGACTCTGTCACACACTCCTGCGGAGAACACGGCTACACCGGCAGCAGGCGGGAATAACGCCGGAAGTACGGGGGGGACGTAACTTTTTGTTCAAGAACACGTCTATTTATTAGGCATCTCATATACACGGAATAAAGAATCAATCATACTATAATTTATTAAGCTGAAGCAGCGTATTAGAAGGAGAAAAAAGATGGGTAAGTATTTCGGAACAGATGGCGTACGCGGTGTCGCAAACCGTGAATTAACAGCGGAGATGGCCTACAGCATTGGACGCTGCGGTGGATATGTACTGGCAGGAAATGTGGAAAAGCCTAAGGTCGTAATTGGGATGGATACACGGATTTCTGGTCCGCTCCTGGAATCGGCACTGATTGCCGGGTTATTGTCCATTGGTGCGGATGTAGTCCGCCTGGGTGTAGTATCTACACCTGCGGTTGCTTATATTACAAGATTGCTCAAGGCGGATGCCGGCGTCATGATTTCAGCTTCGCATAACCCCGTGGAAGATAACGGGATTAAGTTTTTTGGCGGAGACGGCTTCAAATTGACTGATGAAACAGAGCTGCGTATTGAAGAACTGATGGATGCCGAGCAGGATGAGCTGCCGCGTCCGGTCGGATCGGGTCTCGGTACGCTCCAGGTAGATAATGATGCCAAATATCTGTATCTGGAATATTTGAAAACGACGATCGACCAGAACTTCAAGGGCATTAAGGTAGTACTGGACTGTGCGCACGGCGCTGCTTATGAGCTGGCACCACGGCTGTTCAGAGAGCTGGGAGCCGAAGTAATCTCCATCGGTGCAGAGCCGGACGGGCTTAACATTAATGATGGATTCGGTTCCACGCATCCGGAGACCCTGCGTGCGGAAGTACTGCGTCACGGGGCGGACCTGGGACTCGCATTTGACGGCGATGCCGACCGCCTGATTGCTATCGATGAGAACGGCGATGAGGTTGACGGTGACTTTATCCTCTGCATTTGCGGGGATGCCATGAATCGTGCAGGGAAGCTGAAAGACGGTACAATTGTATCTACAGTAATGAGCAATATCGGATTCTACAAAGCGACAGAGAAATTATCGCTGAATACGGCGAAGACTGCTGTCGGCGACCGGTATGTCATGGAAGAAATGCGCCGTGGCGGTTATAACCTGGGCGGAGAACAATCCGGCCATGTAATCTTCCTGGACTACAATACGACAGGTGACGGTATTCTGACGGCGATTCAACTGGTCAATACCATGAAGAGTTCCGGCAAAAAGCTTAGCACACTGAAGTCCATGATGACCAAATATCCGCAGGTACTGGTAAATGTGCGTGTGCAGGACAAAACCAATTATCCGAACAATCCGGCAATTGAAGCTGCGATCATAGAAGTGGAAGGCAAGCTAGGCGACAACGGGCGTGTATTGGTGCGTCCTTCGGGAACCGAGCCGCTGATCCGTGTAATGGCGGAAGGACCGGATAAGGCTGAGCTTGATCTTTTTGTAGGACAGATTGTTGAAGTGGTGCAGCGCGAGCTGGTGTAATTACACTAATAAAGTAAAATGGGCAGCCGGTGGGACGGAGGAGTAATATTCGTTCACCGGCTGAACCTTTAATGTGGACGATGTTTTCAATTGAAATGGATGAAAAAGGTTTTCTTTGCCGCATCATTGCCAAAACGATGTAAGGTGCATATAATAGACTAAGTGTCATTCCAGAAGGAAAGCGAGGATAGTAAGGTTGAAGCAATGCAAGCGCCAGAGCTTGATCTTGCGCGGGGGAGAAGGGAAGACTGGAAGCTGCCATTAAGGGCAGAACGGCCTGAACGGATCACGGCAGATGTAAGCTGACGAGGTGGAGGTGTTCGAAATGTTCGGCGGGGACCTCCCGGTGATGCACCAGAGCCGTAAATGGAAGCGGAAAATGCGAGGGCGACCTCTCACACAACGCTCCTGTGGGTGCCAATTGAAATGTACAAATCATGGGTATGCGCATGCAGGAAACGCAGATGGTTCTGCCACGGCAGAGGAGAAGACTGTGCATTTTCGTGACTATAGATGCAAGTGACAGGTTATTTTGTTGATCTGTAAATGACAACAACATATTTGCTTTTCTTCAAAACATGCCGCACGGCACGTTTCTTTCCTCATGGCCGCCCTTACTACGAAAAATTGGACGGAGGAAAATATAATGTGTGGTATTGTGGGATATATTGGTAATCAGAATTCGCAGGGGATCTTGGTCGAGGGTTTGAAGAAGCTGGAGTATCGCGGGTATGATTCCGCAGGTATTGCCGTATTCACTAAGGAAGGTCTGCAGGTTGTAAAAGCACAGGGCCGTATGGCGAACCTGGAATCCCGTCTCGAAGCAACTCCACTGACTGGAAGCGCAGGAATTGGCCACACCCGCTGGGCAACACACGGCAAGCCATCCGATGAGAACTCTCATCCGCACACAGATAACACCCACAAATTCTCCGTAGTTCATAACGGGATTGTTGAGAACTATCTGGATCTCAAGGAAGAACTGATTGCTGGAGGAGCTAATTTCTCTTCCGAAACAGATACCGAAGTTATCTCCCATCTGATTGCGCGTGAATACAATGGGGATATCGTGAAGGCTGTGCAAAAAGCGATCACTTATATGCGCGGTGCGTTCGCGCTGGGTGTTCTGACTGAATATGAACCGGATAAACTGGTAGCTGTACGTCAGGCCAGTCCGCTGATTATCGGTCTTGGAGAAGGCGAGAACTTTATCGGGTCTGATATTCCTGCTCTGCTGGAATATACCCGCAACGTATATATTCTGAACGACGGCGAAATGGCTGTATTGACACGGGATGCTGTCGAACTCATGACGATTGAAGGCAACTTTATTTCTCGGGAAATGATTACTGTCGATTGGGATGCTGTTACCGCAGAAAAAGGCGGTTATGAGCACTTCATGCTGAAAGAAATCCACGAGCAGCCAAAGGCTTACCGCGATACAATGCGCGGACGCATGAATGCTGCAGGCAACAAAGTCATTCTGCCTGAGCTTAACCTGACTGAAGAACAAATTAAGAACATCCGGAACATTCAGATCGTCGCTTGCGGTACTGCTTATAATGCTGGTCTCGTAGGTCGTAACCTGATTGAGTCCCTGGTACGTATTCCGGTAGAGAATGACATTGCTTCCGAATACCGTTACCGTGCGCCAATCGTGACTCCGGAAACACTGGTTATCGTAGTCAGCCAATCCGGTGAAACTGCCGATACACTGGCTGCTCTTCGCGAAGGTCAAGCCAACGGAGCCCATGTTCTGGCAATCACTAACGTGGTAGGCAGCTCTATTGCCCGGGAAGCTAACAGTGTACTGGTAACACTGGCTGGTCCAGAAATCGCTGTAGCTTCGACCAAAGCTTATACTTCCCAGTTGATCGCATTCACGTTGCTGGGTCTGTACCTGGCTGAAGTACGCGGCACCCAGTCTGAACCAGAAGTGGCTAAGATTCTGGCAGCTATGCAGTCCCTGCCGGAGCAAGTAGAAGTAATCCTGGCTCAGAAAGACGCGATTAAAGCTTACGCCGAGCAAATCGCTGAGCATAAGCACCTCTTCTTCATCGGCCGCGGCGTAGATTACGCAGTCGCCCAAGAAGGATCGCTGAAGCTGAAAGAAATCTCCTACATTCACTCCGAAGCTTATGCTGCGGGTGAACTGAAGCATGGTACACTGGCGCTGATCGAAGAAGGCGTTCCTGTCATTGCCCTGGCAACCCAGGAATTCGTGCTTGAGAAGACCGTCAGCAACATCAAAGAAGTGAAGGCCCGCGGAGCACATGTGCTGGCCATCACTCATGAAGAACACAAAAACGATCTGCTCAGATCCGTTGACCAGGTGTTCGTGATTCCTCAGACCCTGCCGCTGCTGACCTCTGCACTGTCCGTAGTGTCGCTGCAACTGCTGGCTTACTACGCCTCATTGGCTCTGGGTCATGATGTTGATAAGCCAAGAAACTTGGCTAAGAGTGTTACTGTTGAATAAATGAGGGAATTGGCGTCATGGTGATTGTTCAGAGACATTAATGTTAGTAACTGAACATTAATGTTAGTAACTGGTTTTATAAAAATTTCAAATGGGAGTAGTTACGGTCGTCAACCATTATGGACGGTAACGGTATCGCTTCTAGCCATGCGGCACAAGAAGAGCAAGGTGTACGAAAGGTGCATCCCTCTTTTTGTGCCGCTTTTTTTGTTCTATAAAAAACTATTTTGTAAATACTAATTCTACTAAATATATTAGTGGGAATATTTAATGATAGACTAAAAAATAAAGTTTTAGACTAACGATGCATCATTAACCGAGGGACGGGCAAATTTGTGTAAAACCAGCGAGACTGAGCAATTGCCAGAGGTCGCTCTTTTTGCGAACCGAAGAGTGTGACTGATCAGGAAACTATCTATGCTTGGAAAGTAGTGTTAGCTGTTGAGTAAAGTGAAATTCCGCAAAAAATATCAAAACAGAGCGTTCCATCTGTCGTAAAGTGAGTATATCGATATGGAGGTATTCAAGTGGATTATAAGGATTTGGTAATCAAGGCCATTACCTATATTGAGGATCATCTGACCGAAGAGAGCTTAAGCAACAAGGTTATGGAGGCTGCGGGCTATTCGCCGTACCATTTTCACCGGATCTTCCTATCGGTTACGAGAAACTCCGTCTCGGAGTACATACGCAAGCGGAGATTGACACAAGCAGCATACGATTTATTTTATACCAATCAAAGGATCATAGATATTGCCATATTGTACCAATTCGAGTCTCAGGAATCCTTCGCCCGAGCCTTTTGGAAAATGTTCTCCATCTCGCCTGGACAATTTCGAAAGCAAAGGGACATGAAAGACACGCTGTTCCGGGCAATGGAGAAGCTTCCTTTGGATGAAGTGGGGCTACAGCATTTGAATAAGAGCGTTTCCCTAGTGCCAGCTTTTGTTTGCCTGAATAAGCTGAATCTGGTCGGCATGTCAATACCGGGTGTCAATTCGGACGAGGTCGGAAAGCTATGGCGGAGCTTTAGGCAGCGTTTGTTTGAAATTGAGCGAAAGCCGGATACGGAAGACATATTTTATGCGGTCATTGAACTTACAGGTAGGCAATGGGAAATCACGTATATCGCTTGTGTCGAGGTGGCTAGCGAGGAGAGTGCAGTTCCCTTGGGAATGGTCGCTAAGCTGCTCCCAGTGGTAACTTATGCGGTTTTTACTCATAAGGGGACATTATCGAGACTCAACGATACGGTCCAGTACATTTATGAAACATGGTTACCCCAGTCAGGCAGCGTTCGTACGAAATACCCGGAGTTTGTGCGTTATGACCATCGATATCTAGGACCGATGAACGAGGATTCGGTAGTAGACATATATATTCCCGTTGGCTCGCCATATTAGGAGTATGTAGCTCAAGGAGAGGAAGAGATCAGGATGAACAAAATAGAAGACATTGTTGAAGTATATGCAGGTTGCTGCGAGGTACAAATTACCGACAACGCATTGAGGGTGACCGTTCCCATGATCGTGATGTATCCGACAGATGCACCGGAACAGACTGATAGGATGGGGCCGTACTCGTTGGAGGTGGCCAGAGATGCAGCGCCGTTGGATGGGGAATTTAGGATGGTCCTCATTTCACACGGTACAGGCGGTTCACCGCTTGTGTACCGGTCGCTCGCTCGGCATTTGGCGCGCAGCGGCTTTATCGTTGGCCTGCTCGAACATCCATTCAATAACCGCAACGATAATAGTTTGGAAGGTACTGTCCAAAACCTCACCTATCGCCCCCGGCACCTTCGCATGGCAGCCGACTGGTTTTTTGAAGATGAGAGGTTTAAGGGGCTTCTCCAGCCGGGAGGCCATTCGGTCATCGGGCATTCCATGGGGGGGTACACCGCGCTTGCAGCAGCTGGCGGCATCCCGACCTCCTTCCCTACTGAGAGCCCGGATGGGAAGCCGCAGCAGATCGATGTTCCTTATGATTCACGCATCCGGTCCCTGATTTTACTAGCCCCGGCGTCCGTTTGGTTCCGTAATGAGGGAGCATTAAGCAACGTTCGGCTCCCCATTCTCATGTTGGATGCCGAGCAAGACCCTTACACACCTCCTTTTCACGCACAGATCATCATGAATAGTGTTGCTGAACCGCAAATGATTCGCTATCGGACGGTAGAGAATGCCGGACATTATTCCTTCCTGACTCCTTTCCCAGCTGAGATGCTTTCACCAGCTTTCCCCCCCTCGCAAGACCCGCCTGGCTTTGATCGCGTGCAATTTCACGAAACGCTGAAGGCTGAAGTAGTAGAGTTTCTGTTGATTTAACATTAGGAACAATCACTTTCCGTCGAAATCAAATGTTACCTGAGAGTTCGATTAACTAACCGTTACGCTAACTGGAGAATGTTAGTTCAATAACAGGCTGAAACAGCAGCGGCAGTCTAGAACTTTATTTCAACGAACAACAATTAAAGTTGGTACCTGAAGAATAATGTAAGAACTCAGACCATTAAGTTAGTGTCTTTACAAAATAGTTGGTCCTAGAAGTTGAATAGGCCCATTGAATACCCACCAAAAAGTCCCGATGATATCTTAAATCATCGGGACTTTTTTTGCGATTGGTTGAGATCATGGGAACGAAGGTTACCAGACGTTTAGTGAAAGCAATACGTGGCCTGTGTTGTCATTTCGCTACAATCGGCACGAATATATCAGATAGATGATAGCCCATATTCTCTTTGAATATTTTGGGTGTAACAACATGGGTCATAACGTAACGTTCAGCTGAATCATTGTCACTTGTTGATATTTCGAAGCACTGGCTTGTCTCAACCCACGAGCGAATGGATGCTTTAGTTTCCTGGATGGCCGCTTCCTCTGCGTCTTTCGAAGTTGCAACTGCATATAATCCCCCAGGGAAATCGACTACTTCGTATCCACCTGTATCTTTGTATCCTACCGGAAGCGCAAAAAACCATTCCAAGTAACCCTTTTTGATGTTATACCACATAAAGTCACGGGGCGTAATGTAATGCTTCACATCGACAGAAGACCACCATTGGTCAAACGCTTCGAAATCCTCCGTATCTGATATGCTTCCCGAATTAACGACTGTCAGAGGTGGAATCTCAATTACACGGATATTCTCCATGTTCACAAAACCTCCTGAATAGAAGTACTTTAACCAAGAGCATAAGTGTAATGGATAAATTTGGAGATGATATGCATCACAAGTGAATTTTGTAGGTTGGAATCCATCACTCATATCCGTTCGGAATGTTAAAAAAACCTGTGACAGCAAAGCCGGCGGTCTTTGTTTTTAAGACGATTCCCCTATAATCCTCTTGATACCTGCCTCATAGAAGGGGTACATATTATCAAGTTCCATAATGTGCGTTTGAATGGGCACTCCATACATTAAAGCGAATAATTGACTTACTAATTCATTGTACTGAGAAGGAGGTATCGTTTTTATCTCCGAAAGATGGTAGTTAAAAACCTGCTGCAGGCTCAGCGGCTCTACCTGTTGGTCAAATGCTTCCTTATTAAACAGATAATACTCGTACTGTGAAGGCTCGATAGCGGGTGGTTTTTCGGTAAGCTTACTATAATATTGAATGAGTGATATCATGATTTTTTTGCCGGGAACCGTATCATCACAAATCGATTGAAATACTTTATACAATCCTGCTTCACCTGGATGCCTTTTGCGGTGGATATCAAAGCTTCTATCATAAAGCCACTTACATATGAAGTAATCTAGTACCTGCTCTTTGTAGCTAAAGTTTTTGAAAAAAGTTACTTTAGTTGTATTAATGTTAGAACACAGTTCTTCCAGGGTTAAATCATTAATACTTTTCATTGTCAGCAGACGAAGCATCTCCTCCAGAATAGAAACCCTCAGAAGAGCCGCCTTTTTTTCTCTAATCCCGAAATTCTCCATCCGTTTGCTCCTTCTTGGACCTGCTTCTAATCCAGGCTGCACCGTTTACTAGTAAGATAGCGATAACCACAATATAAAATACTAAAGTTGATATGCTTTTGATAATTGTAAAAGTACTTGCTGCATAAACAAGGATTATTGGAACTGCCGCTTTGTACGAAAGCATCATGAAGATCATGATGTTCTCCAGGTAATCAAATAACATGGCAACCAGCGGAAGGGCTAAAGCGGCTTTTGAAAAAGAGGAATATATAGATGATGCAGATGTATTCTTCACCTTATTATATAGACGAAGCAGCAAAATGAAAGTAGATAATCCAGTCAAGCCATTTAGAATAGGAAACAAAATATCGAGGGGTAACTGCACATGCAGATAGAGGGTATAACCTTCTTCAGATAACTGTGATAGAAATTTATGCGCATATTCATAAGTATACCCCAAAGGATTCATATCAAAGATCAGGAGACCGCCAGCTTCTTGGCATATTCGTGGAATCGAATAGCTCTGCATAATGGCATAAATAGATTGAGACATTAATAGAAAGAGCAACCAAAGCTTAAACGTTACAGTTTCAAGGCCCTTAGACAGCCTATTGATCATGAGAAGACCTCCGGAAATTAGATTTACCGTAGTAAATAAATTAACTTAAGTTAATCATAATATAAGGGGAAGCCGACTCAAAGTCAACAATCCATAAGAAAAACAACACGAGTTAAATTATGCTAAAATGTAGTTAATTTTAAAAGCTAAAATGTAGTTGATTAATAATGCAGATATCCCTGATGAACAAAGGAGAATTGAAAATGAGAAAACTTGTTCTATTTCTGCACGCATCGCTTGACGGTTTTGTGGAAGGACCGAAGGGGGAAATGGATATTGGCTGGATTTCCTACGATGCTGATTTGGAGAACCACGCAAAAGAAATTCTCAGTACTGCCGACACTGTTATTTGGGGGCGGGGGACTTATCAGATGATGTACAGTTATTGGCCATCAGTGCCTTCGGATCCATCCTCTTCGCAATATGAGCTGAACCATGCCGAGTGGATCGAAAAGACAACCAAAATCGTTTTTTCTACGACCCTGGAGAAAGTCGAATGGAACAATTCCAGATTGGTGAAAGAAAATGTCGAGGAAGAGATCAGGAACCTTAAGCAACAGGCCGGCAAGGATATGGTCATTCTCGGCAGTCCTAGGTTAGCCCATTACCTAATGCAGCTTGATTTGATCGATGAGTATAAAATCACAGTTTCTCCCGTCCTGATCGGCAGCGGGTTACCGTTATTCCAAGGTCTAAAGGAAAAAATCAATCTCAACCTTATCGAAAATAAGACATTTGATTCTGGAGCCATAGGTCTCGTTTACCAAACGGTCAGATGACCGTTGACTCCTACAGTTCGAGCATGATTTTATTTGAGTTTCCGTTGCCATGACGCCAACACTTTGCAAGGAAGCGAGATCGAGTTCGATCAACGCAGGAGGCGGCCGCCTCCTTGGGTGCGGCGTCAAGGACCGAAAACAGCGGTAGTCTAGGACTTTATTTCTCGTCCATGGCTACCGCTGTTTTAATAACTGTGGCTAGTTAAATATTATTTTCCGAGCCCTAACGTTATATTGCTTATTACAGATCGACTCTCCAGTTGCCCATCATCTTGGCGACTTCCGGATCGCGGTACGATAAGAAAAGACTTTGCTGCTTATCGAGAGTGGAAATTTGTTCGATATCGTCGGCGCTCAGTTCAAAATCAAAAATGTTGAAGTTTTCGGCGATCCGCTCTTTGCGCACCGATTTTGGAATAGCCACAACTCCACGCTGAACAAGCCAGCGAAGCACGACCTGGGCTACGGACTTGTTATGTTTGTCTGCGATGGAGGTCAGTATTTCATTGCCGAACAGGTTGTTAAGTCCTTCAGCAAACGGGGCCCACGACTGGTGCTGTACTCCCTGCTCTTTCATAAAAGCGGCACTCTCAATTTGATGGTAGAACGGATGTGTTTCAACCTGGTTGACCGCGGGCACAATTTCGTTATGCACGATGAGGTCCATCAGACGGTCGGGCAGGAAATTGCTGACACCGATCGCCTTGATCTTGCCTTCGCGGTACAGGTCTTCCATTGCACGCCAAGCGCCGTAATAATCGCCGAACGGCTGGTGAATAAGGTATAGATCGAGATAGTCGAGCTGCAGCTTTTTTAAGGATTTGGCAAACGCCAGCTTGGCACTCTCGTAACCGGCATCCTGAACCCAAAGCTTGGTCGTGATGAACAGCTCCTCACGCGGCACACCGCTGCGCTTGAGCGCGTGTCCGACCGCTTCCTCGTTCAGATAACCGGCGGCAGTGTCGATCAGGCGGTAACCGGCCATCAGGGCTTCATATACCGCATTCTCACATTCTTCAGCATTCGGAACTTGGTAGACACCAAAGCCGATGACCGGCATTTTCACACCATTGTTTAAGGTTACGGTTTGCATTGTAATTCCTCCTAATGTTCAAACGATAATAGCCTTCGTGTTACACGAAGTCAAGGCGACTTAGTCATAAAAATGTACGTAGATCTCTGTCTCGAAGGAGATTCGACCATTCCGCAACGCGCCGCACTCATGATGAAGCATAAAGAAGCGGCGCTCGCTAAGCTCGAAGAAGCCAAACAGCATGTTGCCCATTTGGAAGAGAAAACCGTACTATCTCAAGCCATCCTGGAGCACCGCTCTCCAGACACGACCAATCCTGGTAACTGGGACAAAATTCAGCATATGCATAGTGACGTATTTTACTCGCCCACTGCTCGGAAGGCGTGAGAGATGTACGTGAGACAAATCGTTATGAAGAAAATACTGGATTAGGAGTGGGGAAAAGCAATTTGGAAGAGTGCATCATGATCCGCAGTGAGCAAGGGGATTGTGCGGTTGGAGAAGCCGTAGTTACAACAGGAGGGAACTTGAAGAGTCGTCTTGTAGTCCATACTGCGGTTTCCGTTTGAGATATGATAAATGCAAAGTGGGTGACGTTACTTGGAGGACATAAATATTTTAATTCAAAAGCTGGATTGGGATACACCTGTGGAAGAGAGAGAGAATGCAATAAAAAAGCTGCAGTATGTTAATGATGATGAACTCCATCTATTATTACAGCCTCTCTCGAAAGGGCATTGGGATGGAGCTGCTGAAGTAATCCTAAATATAGGATATCCCCGTGTGAAGAGTATATTGCCGGAACTGCTTATTTGGATCCAGGATTTGAATTGGCCGGGTGCTGACAAGGTCTCGCGGTTGTTAAGAGAAATTGGCGATCCGCTTATTCCATATATAAAAAATGTATTTATACATAATAGTGACGATAGAGAATGGATTTGGTGGATATTTGAACGCATCATTGATCAATGGAATACGGAACAGATATCTCAAATCCAGAAAGAATTAATTCAGCTTTCTAAAGGAAGAGTTAATGATGTGAAGTATCGAACTGGAAAAATCTAATCCCGGAATGGATTGTGAACAACTTCAAAAAGAATTTAGTGAGGTGATCTTTAAGCCGGAATTATCCAGACCGTTTTATGAGCAAAACAAGGCGGGATTTTCGTTTTGTAACTATAAATCTTACTTACAGAATTATTTAAATGAAATTGAAGATTTAGCCACTGAGGTGTCGTACTTCGTCTAACTTAATCGCGCTACAGGCCATACAGTTTCATTGATCTGCGATTTTAATTAAGAATAATACACGGTTTCTATTTTATATAAGGTTTGCTCAATAGTCGGGCATAGATTGGCATCTGTTTTGTAAAATTTAACACGGAAGTATAAACTTTTCAAAAAGTTTTTTATATTATTTTTTTGCTTAAAGGCAGGAAGGAATTCCGGATTTTTCTCTATATCAGCAAAACTTTGAATCCATTGCTCTACATAAGTCTGACTAAGTATTTTTCTGTTTAGAATACTAATGACGGATCTTACCATTCGCTCATCCTCACCATCGGAGTAAATCCGGTCTGTGATGGTGATCTTGTCGTAAACCAATTTGAGGATGGTTAAGAGGTCTTTGTTATCCAGTTCGGAACATTGAGCCAGATCGTCCAAGGCATCTGCCCCATGAGCGATGGCATGAGCCCAGCCTTTTTCCTCGTCATACCCGCGGTAATCCCGTTCTTCTTGTATACTGTACAATACTTTCTCTTTGATCTGATGAATTTGTTCACTTGAGAGAAAGGGGGATTCACGGTGTCTCATAAGGATGAGCGGTATGACCAGCATTGAGAAAGAACGGGTGAAGACCGAGTCTGTATTATTTTCGCCAAGCTTAAAGTGCAAGTGCTGTGTATCCAAAATAACAGGCAGAAGTTGTTCCAGCTCGTATGCAGTTAGAGAATGACCGGGAATCCAATGGGATAAGGTCGTATAAATCAGATCATCACGCAGCTCAGCATCCACAGAACCGATGTTATGTATCATTTCTTGTGCCAACTGGAAAGTGTCGGGAGGTGCCTGGTAGCCATTTTCTGTGATTGCTATCAACTTTTCTTTTAAATTCATTGTACACGCTCCTGCTTTTTCGGTATTCCTTCTTCTCTTATTATAAGCGAAAATTCGTTTCTAAATGAAGAAGTGCATATTAAACTTGCTCTGGAGGAAGAAGTAATCGAGGTGGTTAACCGGATAGATGAAGCAGGTACGTAGTTCAAATATATAGGGTGAATACTCTAAATAAAGCGGTCATGGAAATAGAACTGTGAGCAAAGAGGGAGACGCATGCTTTTGAATATTATCCATGATCGAGCCGTCAAATAAAGCGGGGGTACTGGTAGCGCTCATAGGAGACTGGAGACAGATTTGGAGTGTGAATATCCCGGGAACAATATTTATATTTTTGCTCTCGGCGGAGTAATGTTACAGATTGTTGTAATGGGGATTATCTACTTGACGCTTGGAATTGGCAGTGAAGGTAATTATTATCTTCCGTTGCTATTTATGATTATAAATCTGAGAACAATAATAGTTAATTTATATCCAAGAATCTTTGCGCGTTATGGAGTGTATTACCCTAGTGACGGATTGCTTTTGAAAAGAATACTACAGATGAAGGCATCTCCGGACAACAGGCTGTAGTCCTTCAATTAAGATTTTTATAATCGGGACACTAAGGCAGCAATGCCCGGGTGTCTTTTTTTATGTCTTTTTGGGACAGGACCCAAAAATAGTGGTATTTTTCCCAATGAGGGGTCCTTATGTCTGAGAGCGTCTGGCAATATAATATGAATGCGGTTACATAAAACCGAGGATTGAATATAAAAGGGGAGGCAAAGTATGAAAAGTATGAAGCGTGTTCTAGCGGGGATCTCTACACTGGTTTTGATGTCATCTGCTCTGGCAGCGTGTGGAGGCAATAATAATTCAAGCTCATCCGGCGCAAACGCAACAACTGCTCCAGCAGCTAATACTGCTACAGAGGCTACAACTGCTCCAGCAGCAGGATCTGGTGAGAAAGTTACTATCAATCTCTGGAGCTTCACGGACGAGATTCCAAACATGACCAAGAAGTACATGGAGCTACATCCTGAAGCGAATGTGGAATTCAAAACTACGATTGTTGCAACTACAGATGGAGCCTATCAGCCTGCTCTTGACCAGGCGCTGGCCGCTGGCGGAAAAGATGCACCAGATATTTACGCTACTGAAGGGGCATTCGTACTCAAATATACACAAGGCGATGCATCCACTTTTGCCGCCAATTATGCTGACCTGGGCCTTACTGATCAAATGGTTAAGGACGCAGGTATCGCTCAATATTCTGTTGATATCGGCAGCAAAGACGGCCAGCTGAAAGGTCTTGGCTATCAGGCGACAGGCGGAGCCTTTATCTATCGCCGCTCGCTTGCCAAGGATGTATTTGGAACAGATGACCCGGCTACGATCAAGAATGAAATTGGTCCAGGCTGGGATAAGTTCTTCAGTGCAGCAGAAAAGCTGAAAGCTAAAGGATATGCCGCAGTTTCTGGAGATGGGGATCTCTGGCACGCGGTCGAGAACAGTTCTGATAAAGGCTGGATTGTCGATGGCAAGCTGCATATTGATCCGAAGCGCGAAGAGTTCCTCGATCTTTCCAAGAAGCTGAAAGACAATGACTATTACAACGATACGACAGACTGGCAAGAAGCCTGGTTCGCTGATATGAACGGTACTGGTGCAAAACCGGTCTTCGGCTTCTTCGGTCCTGCGTGGCTCATTAACTATACGTTAAGCGAACATGCAGTAGAAACAAAGGGTGACTGGGCAGTTACTGAATCACCAACAGGCTTCTTCTGGGGAGGCACTTGGTTGATCGCTAACAAAGATGTAGTCAAGGACGAAGCCAAGAAACAAGCCGTTGCCGACTTTATCAAGTGGGTAACACTCGACACCTCTGAAACCGGACTCCAGTACTCCTGGGCTAACGGAACAATGAAAGCTGGCGAGCAAGGTGCGAAGGACAGTGTTGCTTCCTCCGTTGTTATGGATAAATCTAAAGGTGATTTGGAATTGGTTGGCGGACAGAACATTTTCGATATCTTTGTTCCAGCTAATGCCAACGCTTCCGGTAAGAACTTGACTGCATTCGACGAAACGATCAACAAGCTCTGGCGTGATCAAGTACGCGAATATACTGCAGGCAACAAAGACCGTGCTAAAGCGATCGAAACCTTCAAACAGCAAGTCAAAGATCAACTGAATATCGATAGCGAATAAAAAGCAATCGAAGGGGCGGGGGAGTCATCCCGCCCCTTCATATCAACTAAAGGGGTGAGAGCATGCGCCGCAATGGTGTGAACTACTCTAAATTTGGCTATATTTTTACGTTTCCGTTTGTTTTGGCATTTCTGATCTTCTCGCTGTATCCTATTTTATACACCGCATTCATCGGGTTCACCGATTTGCAGGGATTAATACCAAAACCAATACATATTTTGGATAATCCTTTTCAGAATTTCAAAGATTTGATCCTTAGTAACGCCTCTTTCCGAAAATCTCTGATTAACACCGGGATACTCTGGATTGTCAACTTCGTTCCCCAAATTCTTCTTGCACTCTTGCTTACTGCATGGTTTACGAACCAGCGTCTCAAAATAAAAGGACAAGGTTTCTTCAAGGTTCTGCTGTATATGCCTAATATTATTACTGCGGGTACAATCGCCTTGCTTTTCAGTACTCTGTTTGGCTATCCAATGGGTCCAGTAAACAGTTTCTTTGAAATGATGGGTTGGTCCGACGCTCCGATCTACTTCCTTCAGGATAAGACGACAGCGCGGGGCATTGTGGCGTTCATCCAGTTCTGGATGTGGTACGGGAACACCATGATCATTCTGATCGCAGGTGTTATGGGTATCAATCCCGCGCTCTTCGAGTCTGCATCGATTGACGGTGCAAACGGAGTTCAGACGTTCTTCAAGATCACGCTGCCAAGTTTACGTACAATTCTACTATTCACACTGATTACATCGATGGTCGGTGGTTTGACCATGTTTGATATTCCACAGCTCTTCCTTGCGGGCGGACCGGATGACTCTACGCTTACCACGTCCATGTTCATTTATGGGCAAGCCTTTAAGGGAAGCTATTTGTACAATCGTGCTGCTGCTGCGAGCATGATTATGTTCTTGATTTCAGGGATATTGTCTGCATTTGTGTTCTATCTAATGCGTGACCGTGACGCGGCAAGACTTAAAAAAATCGAAAAAATGCACCGGAAATCCACCAAGAGCAGCCAAAAGGGGGGCGTAGCACATGGACAATAATCAAAAAGGCGGAAACGTCACCCGGAAGATAAACAAGACGATTATCTATATCGTCTGTATCTGTCTGGCGGTGCTCAGCGTCCTTCCGTTTTGGATCATGTTTGTAAACGCCACCCGTTCTTCAGCAGAAATTCAAAGCGGTATCTCATTGTTTCCTTCATCCCATATGATGGACAATCTGAAGGTGCTGCTTGAAAAGAGCTTCGATCCGATTCAGGGGTTTATCAACTCATTTGTTATCTCTTCTTCAGCTACTCTCTTAACGGTCTATTTCTCCTCCCTGACGGCTTATGGTCTTGTGACTTATAGCTGGAAGCTGCGCGGGGCATTCTTTACCTTTATTTTGTGTGTAATGATGATTCCTTCCCAGGCCAGCGCCATCGGATTCTATCAGTTCATGTATAAAATTCATTGGACCAATAGCTTCCTTCCGCTAATTCTTCCGGCAATTGCCGCACCGGCGGTGGTATTCTTTATGCGCCAGTATCTGCTGGCCACGCTGTCGATAGAGATCGTTGAAGCCGCGCGGGTAGACGGCTCGAGTGAGTTCAAAACCTTTAACCGGATTATCCTGCCGCTGATGGCTCCGGCTGTGGCGACACAGGCGATCTTCGCCTTCGTGGGCAACTGGAACAACCTGTTCATGCCGCTCATCCTGCTTACCCAGAAAGAGAAGTATACGATGCCGATTATGGTCAGCTTGCTGCGCGGGGATATATACAAGACGTCGTTCGGCTCGATCTATATGGGGCTGGCGCTGACAGCTTTACCGCTGTTCGTAGTCTACTTCCTGTTGTCCCGTTACATTATCGCGGGCGTAGCGCTTGGCGGCGTCAAAGAATAAACCCACTCAGATTCATCCCAAATTGAGTTCTGTTGATTAGCTAAATTATGGTTATGGAAACGTAGTAGACTTTTTCTTGAGGCCGCCACATTGCGGAGATCTGCAGAGGTGTAGAAGATTTACGGAATGAGCGATTTCTTTGCTACTTATTTTGGCTAATCAACAGGCGTACTCCCGATAATGCACAACATTATCGGGAGTTTTTTTGTAAATATACAAATTTTATGTTTCACATGATAAGTTATCCTTCTATCTCTCGCTGAAACGGCGCTTGCAATGGCTTCGCAGGGCGTAAGCGTATCGGTGGTGCGGCTTCCGCTGTCCGTTCATGGTGATGGCAACTGGAGCTGTCAAAAAATAAATATCGGATGAGTCAGAGCATATTGTACAATTGAAAGGATGATGTGAAGTTTCTTTTATTTAGCTCACAGGGAGGAAGAATGGATGAAAATCGGTTTGCTGATTATTGATCTGCAAGAGGTGCATTTGGGCAAGGTGGAACAGAAAGTAATCGATAAGGCCTGCGAGTATATTAACTATGCTGCAGAACTGCTGCGTTCCAAAGATCATACCGTGATTCATGTTCAGGACATTGAGGGTATGCAGCCTTCAGAGGAAGCGAAGTTCAATATCATTCCCGGAATCGAAATTAAGGAGACAGATCTTAGAGTGACGAAGGAATATTCGAATGCTTTTTGGAAGACGGACCTGGAGCAGATTGTGCTGGAGCAGGGCATTGATCTGCTGATTCTCTCGGGATATGCCGCTGAGCACTGCGTACTGTTCACCTATAACGGGGCTCTGGAGAGAGGCTTCAAAGCCGTACTCCTGCAAAATGGAATTCTAAGCTCACAAAGTGATGTGATTCCTGCAACCTATAGAGACCGGAGTCTGATTTCTTATCCAGTGATTGAGGCGCTGGTGCAGTAAGGGAGTATCGCAGGGCTGGAGGAAGAACAATGGAACAGTATATGGTCTACAATGCGGAGAACAACGGTCAAACGCTAGTGGTGCTCCCGGCGCTGGGTGAACGAAAGGAAATATATGCTCCTCTGGCTGCACAAATGGAGACTGTTCGGATCATCGCCATTGACCTGCCGGGTCATAACCGTGAGGATCGGGCCGATGCTGATATTGGAGCTTTTGTGCAGGAGATTAAGGATATTTTGGATGAGTTACAGATTTCGGAAGCGCATCTCGTAGGCAATTCTATCGGCGCATGGATATGTGAGGCCTTTTATGCGGAGTATCCTGCTTATGTGAAGTCACTTACTTTGCTCGATGGCGGATATTATTTCCTTGCGGACAGGGAAGAGGATGAGGGGGAGATTACGTTACCTGTCATTGATAGTCTGGAGGAGCTTGAGCAGGCAGTGGATGAAACCATCCTGGCGATGGACAAGCTTGCTGAATCTGAACGACAAGTATTCAAGGACTATTTAATGAATAACTTCTACCTGCAGGGTGATTCCTATATGCACCATAGCCGTGAACAGGCCTTAAATCGTCTGAGCAAGGAAGTAACTGCCACCGATTATTGCCTGAAGCAAACGGCTGATATTCCTTTGATATTGCTGTTGGCAGAAGAGAGTATGGATGAATTTAGTCTGGAGAAAATGCAGCTTTTCAAGGTTGCCCACCCTGATGCGGATGTGAAAATAATCGGCAACGGCTATCACTTCCTGCCGATTACGAATGCGGCAGATGTGGCAGCGGCGATGCATGAATTGCTAAGTCCGCTGTAATACCGCTTCTTTTAATTTAACAGGTATAAGAATACGCCAAAAACACTTCAAGAGCCGTTTAAGCGCTGAAGTGTTTTTGGCGTATTAGGGTCACAATATCAGTTATTTAACCCCGGTACGGGCTAATTCCTTATGCACGATAGGGGCAACCTTGGTGCCCAATAGCTCAATGGCGCGCAGCACCTCGCGGTGCGGCATGGTGCCTACATTCACATGCAGGAAGAAGCGGGTCACGCCAAGATTCTTGCGCAGCAGGAGGATCTTCTCGGCTACATATTCAGCGTCGCCGACATAGAGTGCGCCGCGCAGGCTGCGGGCATCGTCAAAGGCCGCACGGTTATAGGTTCCGCCCCAGCCCCGTTCGCGTCCGATGACATTCATCTGGGCTGCGGTGGACGGGTAGAACAAGGCGGCTGCCTGTTCGTTAGTTTCACCTACGAAGCCGTGGGAGTGCGTGGCAATCTGCAGCTTGTCTGGATTATGTCCCGCGCGGACAGCCGCCTCCTTGTATAAGGCGACGAGAGGAGCAAAGCGTTCCGGCATGCCGCCAATGATCGCGAAAGCGATCGGAAGACCAAGCGTTCCGGCCCGCACAGCGGATTCAGGATTGCCACCGCTGGCCACCCAGACGGGAAGCGGATCCTGGACGGCGCGGGGATAGACGGCAAGGTTATTAATCGCCGGGCGATGGCCGCCGCGCCAGGTGACCTTCTCGGAAGCGCGGATCGCCAGCAGCAGCTCCAGATTCTCCTCGAACAATTCATCATAATCATCCAGGCTATAGCCAAACAGCGGGAAGGATTCGATGAATGAGCCACGGCCAGCCATAATCTCTGCCCGGCCATTCGACAGTCCATCCAGAGTGGCAAAATCCTGGTACACCCGGACCGGATCATCTGAAGACAAGACGCTGACAGCGCTGGTCAGTCTGATTCGCTTGGTCGTAGCTGCCGCTGCGGCAAGAACCACAGCCGGAGCACTGCCTGCATAATCGGCCCGGTGATGCTCACCTATGCCATATACGTCCAGGCCCACCTGGTCAGCGAGCACAATTTCTTCTACGGCTTCGCGCAGTCTCTCCGCATGGCTAATGGCCTTGCCGGTTACCGGATCAGGCGTAGTCTCCAAAAACGTGCTTATTCCTATTTCCATCAATTGTTTCTCTTCGGACATATTAATCCGCCCCCTTCTTCATGTACTCATTCTACTATACTTTATAATGTTTCTCAACTTTAGTAAGTGAAATTTATTCCGGAAGCTACTGCCGCTTGGATGATAACGGAATGGCAGCGGCAGCGGATACCGGGTACGGGGTAGCGTACGGATGGCGTCAGATTCGCATTTATGTGAAATAACCGGCCGGATCAGCGGCCCAGCCAAACAAAGCCAAGCGGACCGGGATGACCCCGGATCCACTTGGCTGTTTGCTGTCCTCAGGATTTATCCTTTTTGACAGCAAGCTGTACGATCATAATGATGAGAACGAGCAATGCGATGAGCTGATCTGTACTCATGGTGGTCCGGCCTCCAATCCACTGGCAAGGATGGCTCTTCGGACCTGCATCTCCTCTCCAAGAAGCTGCTGCGTTCCCCATAATCTAGCATATGAACCGGCAGAGAAGGTTAGTACTTAAGCGTAGTGAACTACACACCACCTAAGAGGTGGGTGCTTCTTGGTCAATAGAGCTACTGCTCCAAGTTTACCCAAGCTTATAGGCTAGTTCCTAACCCGCTAAGGGCCATTTACATGGCTAGTTGTAGAAGATTCAGTGCCGCATTCCGGTCTCTGTCATGCTCCGTATGACAGGCAGGGCAGGACCACTCCCGTACGGCTAGGTTCTTTACTTCTGCATTTTTGTAGCCACAGCAGGAACACAATTGACTGCTTGCAAAGTGTTTGGGGGCAATGATTAATTCTCTGCCGTACCATTTCGCTTTGTAGGTCAGCATGTCTCTGAACAGGCTCCAAGACACTTCGGATATGGCTTTGGCTAACTTATGATTCTGCATCATGTTCTTTACACGCAAGTCCTCCATCACGATCACTTGGTTTTCGTTTATCATTTGGGTGGACGTTTTGTGCAAAAAGTCTTTCCGTTGATTCGCTATTTTTTCATGCAGTCTGGCGACCTTCAGCCTTGCTTTATACCGGTTACGGCTCCCTTTCTTCTTTCGTGACAAGTCCTTTTGCAGCTTGGCTAATCGTTGTTCAGACTTCCGCAAGTACTTCGGATTCGGTATGATTTCGCCATGTGAAGGAATCGCAAAGTCTTTCAACCCCAGATCCACACCGATCTTCGTCTCGAGTGGGGGCAATGGGATGATATCCGTTTCCACCAATACGGAAGCGTAATATTTTCCCGTGGGTGTTTTGGAAATGGTGCATGATTTAATACGTCCCTCGAATGGACGGTGCAGCTTGATTTTGATTTTCGTTTTTAGTTTGGGAATTTTGATCCTTCCATCTGTAATGGCAATGGTTCCCTTCTGGTTATTGGTTGTGAAGCTATGGCTATTCTTCTTCTTGCTCTTGAATTTTGGGAATCCCGCGTTCGGTTCACGGAAGAAATTCTGATAAGCCTTCTCTAAGTGAAGCTGGGCATTGGCTAAGGCTAGACTATCCACTTCTTTCAGCCAGGCAAAATCCTTTTTGTATGGCGCAGGTGTCGTTTGGAGCATCGTTTCCGTTTGCTTGTAATGTTCAAGCTTATCTGCAAGCATTCGATTGTAGATGAAGCGAACAGCGCCGAATACTTTAGTGAAGTACTGCTCTTGCTCATAGGTGGGATGGATTCGATACTTATAAGCCTTTAACACCTGCCCACCTCATTTCTGACCTTGAGATTCGATGTACTTCCGGATGACTTCAATCGGCGCACCGCCAATCGTCAGTAGACAATAACTTCTGGACCAGAAATATTCCTTCCACAGCTGTTGACGAATTACAGGAAATTCTTTCTTAATTAGACGGGAGGATGCACTCTTATAAGCGTTCAGAAATTTAGAAATATCGCTATTGGGGTGAGCTTTCATTAGAATGTGAACATGATCCTTGTCATGCTTCCATTCCTGCAGGGTGATATTGTAATTAGGCTGAATAGACTCAAATATCTCTTGTAACCGATTCGAAATGTCATCGTCTATTACTTTTCTGCGGTACTTCACGACTAGAACAAGATGATAATGAAGAGAGAATACTGAATGATTATTTGTGTCTAATTTTACGGATATCACAACCTATTTCAGAATACTACTGAATAGTTTTATTGTAATATTTTAGGTTGTATTTGTCTATGAGAAAGACCGCTGACATTCATCCCGCCACTTAGAGAAGTGGGGGAATTCTGATAGCTAAATGTCAAAATATTCCTGAAAACAGGGTGACTATAGAATTGAAATATTACCTCTTGTCCTTTTGATAGGACTGTTTTAGTATATAAGAATTGGCTTATATAATGAGGAGGCTGAACCGCGATGGATAAGCTTAACGAGGTGGCTGATGACCTGAAGCTTCTGGGAGACAAGACCCGCCTGATGATGCTTGGACTGCTGCAGGAGCGGGAATGGTGTGTCTGTGAGTTCGTCGAACTCTTTGAGATCTCGCAGCCGGCAATCAGCCAGCATCTGCGTAAACTGAAGGATAAGGGGATGGTGAAGGAGAGCAAACGCGGGCAGTGGAAGCATTACTCCCTGAATGTGGAGGGCAAGCCGCATATCACGGCCGTCCTGCATGGACTGCCGGATTCACATACTCTGCTGGCGTCACTGAATAAGACAGAGGTTACTGCCTGCTGCGACTGATACAACACTAGATCGATGAGAACGTCTGGAGGATAGGCTGGCGTTACTCTTATATATAAATATATCGGATTGGGGAGTGCTGCGGGAAATGTTGCTGCGGGTCAAACGGAGGGCGGGATTATGGTTGTCCTAGCCAGCCTTATTTTTGTTATTACTTTAATGTTTGTGATCTGGCAGCCGCGGAAGTTATCCATTGGCTGGTCAGCCTGCGGCGGAGCGCTGCTGGCCCTGGCGGCAGGCGTGGTCAGCTTCGGGGATGTCCGCGATGTGACGCTGATTGTGTGGAATGCCACGCTGGCCTTTGTAGCTATTATTCTGATTTCTTTGATACTCGACCGTGTTGGATTCTTCGAATGGGCGGCACTGCATATGGCAGCGGCGGCACGCGGCAACGGTACACTGATGTTCATCTATGTTATCTTGCTGGGTGCAGTGGTAGCTGCGTTGTTTGCCAATGACGGGGCAGCGCTGATCCTGACACCGATTGTACTGGCGATGGTCCGGGCGCTGAATTTTGATGAGAAAAAAGTGTTTCCCTTCATTATCGCCAGCGGGTTTATCGCCGATACGACTTCGCTGCCGCTGATCGTCAGCAATCTGGTCAATATTGTATCGGCCGATTTCTTCGGCATCAGCTTCACGGAATATGCAGGACGTATGCTGCTGCCTACGCTCTTCTCGCTCGCCGCCAGTATTCTGGTCTTATACTTGTTCTTCCGCAGAAGTATACCCAAAGTGTACGACACTGCCGGGATGAAGCTCCCGGAGGAGGCGATTAAGGACAAGCGGATGTTCCGGTTATCCTGGGGCGTGCTGGCGCTTCTGCTGGCCGGATATTTTGTCAGTGAATTTCTGAACATTCCGGTTTCTGTCGTGGCAGGTGTAATCGCGGTTTGCTTCCTGCTCATGGCCCGCCGGAGTCCTTACGTCAAGACGATGGAAGTGGTCAAGGGCGCGCCGTGGGCGATTGTCTTTTTCTCCATTGGTATGTATGTCGTGGTGTATGGCTTGCGCAATGCCGGACTGACCGATGTGCTTGCAGAGATGATCAGTGAGGTTGCGGAACACGGATTGTTCGCAGCAACGATGGGGATGGGCTTCCTCGCCGCGATCCTCTCCTCAGTGATGAATAATCTGCCGACTGTGCTGATTGGGGCGCTGGCCATTGATAACGCACAGGCGACAGGTCTCATTAAAGAGGCTCTGATCTACGCGAATGTCATCGGTTCCGATTTGGGTCCGAAGATTACGCCGATCGGCTCGCTCGCTACTCTGCTGTGGCTGCATGTGCTATCAGGCAAAGGTGTAAAGATCTCTTGGGGCACTTATTTCAAAACAGGAATTATTCTGACAATTCCGACGCTATTTATCACATTGTTAGGTTTGTATCTGCAACTGAAGCTGTTCTAATCTAGTCCTGAAGGAGAAGTCAGACATTAGCAAAAAGACAATCTATTTCCTATACGGGAACGAAATACAAACGAATTAAGTACAAAAAGCGGTGCAGACGGGGTGTCTGACCGCTTTTTATGTTGTTCTAGAAAGAGATACAGTTCGAACAATTGGAGTTACCCATTAATTATAGGATGATCATTAAGATATTGCAGAATGTACAACATTAAGGCCGATCTATACAGCTGACCTTAAAGATTATCACTTCAGCCGCCTGGTTGGGGTAAAGATAAGGCCATAGGGCAGACTGACCTGCCCTATCCAGTCTCAAACTGAGCAAAACCACGCGCTACTCCTTCTGCTTCCCAAGCCCATGCTCATGCCCATGCTCGTGCCCCTGATCCTGATCCTGATCCTGATCCTGATCCTGATCCGGGTATTTCACGACAGGCCATTTCACTTTGCGCAGGGCATCCATCAGCTCCGGCCCCACATTCAGATTGCTGCTGACCAGTTCATGGGGGGTAAGCGCCATCCACTGGTTCAGGGAGACATCGGCGAACCGGTCGCTCCGGAACATTTCCAGGAACCAGAGCGTGTCTGTCCCGGTATTCTGTATATAATGTCCCTGGGCAAAAGGCACATAGCCAACATCTCCGGCTCTGACGTTAAATGTACGCGCTGCGCTGTCCCCGCCGAAGACCGTCATCCGGCCTTGCCCGGTCAGATAATACTGCCACTCGTCATTATTCGGATGCCAGTGCAGCTCCCGCATGCCGCCGGGCTCAATCTCCACCAGCGCGGCGGCATGTTCCGGGAGATGGGGAAATTGCCGGAGTCGACAATCCGCACACTGCCTCCGGGCGTCCGAAGCGGCGGCTGGGCCAGCAGCTGATGCTTGAAGCTCAGCGGAATTTCCCCGTAAGGCGACTCGACTCTCTGACTCTCAAGGGGGCCGGGCACCTGATCCTGATAAATATACACTTGTTCCTTCGGAATACACTCAAATGCAGATTCAGGTACGCCGAAGTTGGCGGACAGGACCTCTGGCGGCGTATGGGCAAACCAGTCGGAGATCGACAGGGTGTTCAGATCTGAGAAGCCTCCATCGTCAAAAACAAGCAGGAATTCACATCCCTCCGCCAGCCCCTGGATTGAGTGCGGGATGCCCGGAGGGAAATACCACAGATCGCCCGGGCCGACATCGGCAATGAAGTTCCGGCCATTCTGATCCACGGCGGTAATCCGGGCGCTGCCGAGCAGCATATAGGACCATTCCGCCTGCTGGTGCCAGTGCAGCTCGCGTACTCCGCCCGGCGTCAGGCTCATATTCACCCCGGCAAGGGTGGTGGCAATTGGCAGCTCTCTGACGGTAACCTCCCGGGACCAGCCGCCGAAGTTCAGCTGCATATGGGCGTCGGAGAAGGAGAACTTCAGATTGGGGATCAGCCCGTTATCTGTAGAGGGCGGGACGAACATATCGGGATTCTCCCGGTCGCGCAGAATATCGCGGGGGCCGAGGTCAACATTGCCTGCACCGTCACTGCGGATAGGCTGGGGGATAACGGGCTTGCTAGAAGAACCGGGTTCGGCAGGGTTCATGGCTTAAGCTCCTTTCTGGATCGTACAGCACTCCAAGAAATATATGCGCCAGTATGCCACTTATGAGTTGTGAAGGGCTGAGCGAAATGTGATAATATTTGACTACCGGACAAATTTCCGTACGATAATCAGAGAGCAGGGTTTGAACTAATGACAATAGACGGACAAGAACGATACCGCTTCAGTGAAGCGCCAATATGGGAACTGCAGCGCAGGTATTATGAGCAGCTCGGGCTGCAGGCTTGGGCGAATGACCAGGTCCCACAGTACATTACAAGCAATCCGATGATCGGAACAGCGTATGCGGAGATGATCTTCGGATTTCTGCAGGACCGTGCGGAGAAGGGGCATACTACAGAACCGGTTATTATTCTGGAGCTTGGCGCAGGTGTCGGACGCCTGGCGTTCCATGTTCTGCAGCAGCTATGTGAGCTGATCCAGTATGCCGGAGTGCTGCTGCCTCCTTTCCGCTACGTCATGAGCGATCTGCCCTGGAAGAATATTGAGGGCTGGCAGAAGCATGAAGGTCTGAAGCCTTTTGTGGAGCAGGGGATTCTTGATTTCGCCCGCTTTGATGCGGTGCAGGATACAGAGCTGTCCCTGACGCAGAGCGGAATAGTGATTAAGCCCGGCGGACTGCAGCAGCCGCTGATGGTGATCGCCAACTACTTCTTCGATAGTATTCAGCAGGAACTGCTCTATATTGATGAAGGCAAGATTTATGAATGTGAGGTTTCGTTAAAATATCCCGAGCAGTCCGGCTCGATGAGCACGTCCGAAGTACTGCGGGATCTGGTGCCGGAATATCATTACAAGCGGGCCGAAGGCTATGAGGATCCTTCATACAAGTACCATGAAGTGATTTCATTCTATCTGGACAAGCTGGAGGATTCGCATATCCTGTTCCCGGCGGCGGCCATTTCCTGTATGGAACGTCTCGGGGCTCTCTCCCAGGGGAGCTTCCTGCTGCTTACCGCAGATAAGGGCGACCACCGGCTGGAGAACTGGGAATTCGCCGAGCCGCCGAAGCTGATTCATCACGGCAGCATTTCACTCACGGCAAATTATCATGCGCTGGTGCATTATTTTGAACGGAAGGGCGCCAAGTCCCAGTTCACACAGCATCATTATAAGAATCTGAATGTCGGCTGCATTCTGATGCTTGAAGAGCCGATGCTCCATCCCCATACCCGTCTGGCCTACCGGCGGTTTGTAGAGCGGTTCGGCCCGGATGATTTCTTCAGCCTGAAGGTGTGGATCGACAAAAATTACGATACGATCGGCATGCAGCAGATCCTGGCCTTCTGGCGGCTGGGCGGCTATGATGCCGAGCTGTTCATCCAGAGTGCGGAGCGTATCTCCGCTCTGCTGCCGGATGCCAGTGATGATGAGCTGCTGGACCTGCAGCGCGGGATTAATCTGATGTGGAAAGGCTTCTATCCGATGCCGCAGAAATATGATCTGGCGCTCGACTGCGGTCTGCTGCTGTTCGAGATGGAGCAGTACGGGGAGTCCCGCCGCTTCCTGGAACATTCGCTTGCATCCAGTGAGGAGGAGCCGGTAATTACTGTATTGTACTGCCTGGCTATTTGCAGCTACGAGCAGGAGGATGACGAAGCAGCGCTGGATTATACGCGCAGATCACTTCTGATTGAGCCGGAGCATGAGGAAGCCTTGGAGCTTTTGGCGGCGCTGAGCCAGGGGTAAGGTTGTCCCGCAGGCTGCTGCCGCCAACGGACATTGCTACACTTTACACCCAGCCTGTGATTTGTTATTCTGGATCAAATGATCAAACGCGATGACGAGAAGAGTACGTCTATTCATTCCCTCACAGAGAGCTCCGGGTGGTGCGAAGGAGCAGGGAAGGCTGGACCGAAACAAGCCTCTGAGCGGTGCACCGGAACCGGCTATGGCCGGGGATGGTACAACAGGAGCTCCTGTTACAGAGCTAGAGTATAAGTCCTGCCTGCCGGCAGTGCCGTACTTGATGAGATTAATATGGCGACATATTAATAAACCTGGGGTGGTACCGCGAGAATCTCGTCCCCAAGACTACAGTCTTGGAGGTGAGGTTCTTTTTTGTTGTCCCGTGAGGGCAGGTATCACCAATATACAGGAGGAGATCAGAATGACTGACGTTAATGTGAATGAGAGTGAACCGGCCGTGCCGGAGAATTATATGGATAAGCTGATCAGAGAAGACGTGGAGGGCGGAGTCTACAGCAGGGAGATCTGCACAAGATTTCCGCCGGAGCCCAATGGGTATCTGCATATCGGCAGTGCTTTTGCCATCCACACGAATGTTGAGATTGCCCGTAAGAATGGCGGCAGATTCCATCTGCGCTTCGATGATACCAACCCGCTGAAGGAGGATATGGAGTATGTAAAAGCTATTACCGAGGACATGGAATGGCTGGGCTGCAGCCCGGGAGAGCATATCTATTATGGCTCTGATTATTCGGAGGAAATCTGCCGCAGCGCAGAGGAACTGATTCTTAAGGGGAAAGCTTATGTCTGCGACCTGACTCCGGAGGAAGTAACGTCCTACAGGGGGACATTAACCGAACCTGGTAAGGACAGTCCGTACCGGGACCGGTCGCGGGACGAGAATCTGCGGCTGTTCCGGGGGATGCGTAATGGAGAATATCCTAACGGTGCAAAGGTGCTGCGGGCCAGAATCGACATGTCTTCGCCCAACATCAATCTGCGCGACCCGGTACTCTACCGGATCATTCATGCAGAGCACTACCGCACGGGGGAGGACTGGTGCATCTATCCGATGTATGATTTTGCTCATCCGATTCAGGATGCCATTGAAGGGGTAACGCATTCACTCTGCTCCATTGAGTTCAAGGATCACCGGCCGCTGTATGAGTGGGTGCTTAAGGAGCTGAATATTCCTGAACCCCCTAAGCAAAGGGAATTCGGCCGGGTGAATCTGACGGGAGTGATCACGAGCAAACGGTATCTCCGGGCGCTGGTTGCCGGGAAGTATGTGGACGGCTGGGATGATCCGCGTCTGCCTACGCTCCGTGGACTGCGTAGACGCGGATTCACGCCGGAGAGCATCAAGGATTTTGTCCGGGAGATCGGGATGGTCCGCAATACGGCAATGGTCGATTTCTCGCTGCTGGAGCACTGCGTAAGACAGGATCTTAAAGCGAAGGTGCCGGCTATCATGGCCGTGCTGAATCCGCTGAAGGTTGTGCTTGCCAATTACGAAGCCGGGGCTTCTGAATCTCTTAACATTGAGTACAACAGTGAGAATCCCGCGCTCGGCACAAGAGACGTTCCATTCTCCGGCACACTCTATATCGAGCGGGAGGACTTCATGGAGATACCTTCCAAGGGCTTCCGCAGACTGACGCTTGGCGGTGAAGTACGGCTGAAGGGTGGGTATTTCATCCGCTGCAATGAAGTGATTAAGGATAAGGAAACTGGTGAGATTGTCGAGCTGCGCTGCACCTATGATCCGGATACGAGAAGCGGGAGCGGTTTTGACGGGCGGAAGGTAAAAGGAACCATCCATTGGGTGTCCGCTGAGCATGCGGTCAAAAGTGATGTGTATCTGTACGAGAAGTTGCTTGTAGACAATGAAGGGCCGAAGGAGGAAGGGGAGACCTGGGAAGCGTACATCAACCCGGATTCTGCCACTTTGCTAAAGGATTGCTTGCTGGAGCCGCTTGCGGATAAACCACAGCCCGGGGACAAATTTCAATTCCTGCGTCACGGTTATTTCTGTATCGACAGCAAGCACAGTTCTGATCACAGGCTGGTATTCAACAGAATTGTTCCGCTGAAGGACACCTGGAAAGGGAAAGCAGAAAAATAAGCTTCAACACAGTTTCTCCACAAACGGCGGCTATACTGATGGCAGTACCTTGAATCCCGGAGGAGGAATAACCATGAATTGGTCCTGGCTGGTTACATTGATCTGTCCGCTGATGATGATTCTCATGATGTTCGGAATGCCCGGCATGCGCGGCAAACATGGACATGGAGGCCACTCGCGGAAGCAGTCGGATGTGGAGAAGCTGCAGCAAGAGCTGAATGAACTGAAGCTGCTGAATGAACAGATGCGCGCTGATATCCAAAGTATTACCTCTTAAGCAGTGTGGATCACACTGGAATGCCCGGCGGGCGAGAGTCAGGATTAACTCCTGAAGCTCGTCCGTTTTTTTGTACGCTGTGACAGATGCATTTTAGTTTGCGAAGCAGCGGGCGGGGTAATGACTTCTTAGGCTGGAGCATCACTTTGCCGCAGGTTTGCACATAATATATTTTTGAGCATCTGGGCGGATATCGTGTGTATTAATCAGGATGCCATTCCGGATGAAAAATCCAATGAAAATACATTTACATTTCTCAATTAGCAGATTATAATGAAAACAAATCAAATGTTGCATCAGGGAAACTTTCGTGTATATAGACAACTTTTTCCGGGCAAGAGGAGGGATAGAAAATGATGGAGCAAAATACAGCAGTAGAATCATCCCCTATACTAAAAGGACATACTAATAAACATTCGGCACAATCGGTGCTGAATGGAGATGTCAAAGGACTGAAGAGACTCCTTCCTTTCTTGGGCCCGGCTTTTATCGCTTCTGTAGCGTATCTGGACCCCGGCAATTTCGCCACTAATATTACTGCAGGCTCGAAATACGGATATTTGTTATTATGGGTTATCTTTGCCTCGAATCTGATGGCTGTCCTTATACAATCCTTATCCGCCAAGCTTGGCATTGCCACCGGTAAGAATCTGCCTGAGGTAGCCCGGGAGAAATTCCCGAGGGGCGTGTCCATCTTCCTGTGGATTCAGAGTGAACTGGTTATTATCGCTACTGACCTGGCGGAATTTATCGGGGCAGCCCTTGGACTATACTTGCTGTTCGGTATACCGATGCTGCCCGCTGCGCTGATTACCGCAGTAGGATCTTTCGCTATTCTGGAGCTCCAGCGGCGCGGCTACCGTACCCTGGAGGCCGGAATTGCCGGGATGGTGATGATTGTTGTTCTGGCTTTTGCATTCCAGGTCATTATGGCGAAGCCCGATGCGGGCAGTGTAGTTGCCGGAATGTTCACTCCAAGATTCGAAGGTGTGGACAGCATCCTGCTGGCTGCCGGAATTCTCGGCGCGACGGTTATGCCGCATGCGATTTATCTGCATTCCTCGCTGACCCAGAGCCGGGTCGTCGGGATCGATGAGCGGGAGAAGAAACAGATCTTCCGGCTGGAATTCATCGATATTCTGATTGCCATGCTGATTGCCGGTGCCGTGAATATGGCCATGGTGGTTGTAGCTGCGGCGTTGTTCTTCAAGAATGGTCTGGTCGTTGAGGATTTGGATGTCGCCTTCGAGCAGTTCCGCAATCTGGCAGGACCGGTTACCGCCATCTCCTTCGGCCTCGGCCTCCTGATCGCAGGTCTGTCGAGCTCGTCGGTCGGTACAATGGCTGGTGATGTGGTCATGCAAGGCTTCATTAATAAAAAGATCAATCTCTACCTGCGGCGGGCGATTACAATCATTCCACCGCTGACCATCATCGCCTTCGGGATTAACGCTACTAGTGCACTGGTGATGAGCCAGGTCGTCTTGTCCTTCGGGATTGCCTTTGCCCTCATTCCGCTCGTGATCTTCACAAGCGACCGCACAATCATGAAGGGGCTGGTGAACCACCGGATCACCACCCTCCTCGGCTGGATTATCTCGGCTCTGGTAGTGTCACTAAATTTGTTCCTGATTGTTGAGATGTTTGTGTAACTGCTGTAAGGTCATTAATGTTTTACGCTGTGAATCTTCCTTCAAAAGGGTCGTCCCAAAGCCATGAACGATGGCTTGGGAGGGCCTTTTGTTATTTTTGCGTAGAAGTGCTACTGAATTCGGGGAAGTGGCGAGGGATGAGGAAATGAAAGGGATAAATCCCTTTGAATTCGCTGTAGGCGGGTATTTGGAGGAAATGAAGGGGATAAATCCCTTTGAATTCGCTGTGGGCGGGTATTTGAGGGAAATGAAGGGGATAAATCCCTTTCATTTCGATGGAAGTGGTCTTTAAGATTGTAGAAACTCCCCCTCTTAAACAGCGGAGCGGACGGAATGATTGTGGAAAAGCGGAGCGGTCGCCTTTGTATCCGGATTTTCACCGTAAAGGGGAATAAATAAAATCTGGATACAAGAGCGATTGGAACAACGTTCCGTTTGCGGAGCGTGCTCTAAAGTGCCAACGTAAATCCTGCTCTAAAACAAATATAAAAAAGAGGCACCCAAGCCATTTTGGCTTTGAGGCACCTCTTGCTTTTTATTAGTTCCTATTGCTTCACAATATCCTGCACAGCCTTATCCAGACTCTCCAGCAGCTTATCACGGTCAAGCTGTCCGCCGAGATATTCCTGCATCGCAGCGCCGAAGCCCTGGGTTACACCGTCAGGGAACATATCCCAGTTCCAGCCGAGGGCGGTAGCGGATTTCTCCTGCACGGCAACGGCAACCTGGCCGATATCTGCTGCGTCGGCAGCAACGTTAGTTTCAGCCGGGATGAACTTGAATTCCTTGGTCAGATACTTCTGGCCGGTTTCGGAAGAGACGAGCCAGTTCAGGAAGGCTTTAGCTTCTTCCGGATGCTCGGATTTGCTGTTCACCACATAGTTGTTAGGTACGCCTACAAGGATAGTGCCTTCTTCGTCGCTGATCGGAAGCGGGAGGAGGCCCAGATTCAGGGCAGGATCGATTTTGTCGATATCGCCTTGCGTCCAGTTACCCTGTAGCATCATCGCGGCTTTGCCGGATGCGAATTCCGCAACCTGGGTAGCATAGTCGGTAGTCATCTTGTTATCCTGGGCATTGTCGAAGATCACATCCACCAGATCCAGCCACTGCTCGAATACGGCGTTGCCTTTGATCGTCTGCGTACCGGCTTTGACATCATCAATGAACTGCTTCGGATCAGGCTGGTGGGCCAGACCTACGTTCACAAGGTGAATCCCCATCGACCACCACTCATTAGTGGCTTCAAACGGTGTGATGCCGGCGGATTTCAGCTTGGCTGCCGCATCTTTCAATTGCGGGAGGGTCTTAGGCTCTTCCGTAATGCCGGCTTTGGCGAACAGATCCTTGTTGTAGATCAGTCCATAGCCTTCTACGTTCATTGGCATACCATAGAGCTTGCCGTCCACGGTTGCCGGCGTTTTGGCGGTTGGGATCAGATTGGCGGCCCAAGGCTCATTGCTCAAATCAGTGGCGCGGTCCATATAAGGTACGAGGGCAGTATAACCGCCGTTATTGAAAATTTCCGGTTCAGAGCCGGAAGCAATCTCCGCTTTGAGCAACGCGCCGTAGTCTTCACCGCCGCCATGCGTTTCCACTTCGACCTTCACACCGGTTTCTTTCTCATATTCTTCGGCGAGTGCGTTCAGCTGCTCGGCAATTTCAACCTTGAACTGGAACATTTTGATCGTAACATCCTTGGCAGGTGCCTTGGTTGCTTCCGGTGCTGTGGTTTCGGTTGACGCATTAGGAGCATTGGTTGCGTTTCCATTGCCTGCGGAATTCGTATTGCCGCTATTCCCGCAACCTGCGATAATAAGTGTGCAAACGGTTGCGATAACGAACGCGAACTTTCTTTTCATAGAATAACCTCCCTGGTCTGTGTTTCCTGCAACTAGATCGTAATGCAAATGAGAGTGGACTTACACTTAATATTTTGCTCGAAAAAGTGGATATTGTTGCAAGGGGATCTCGCGATCATCCCTTAATGGAGCCTGTGGTTACACCTTCGACAATATAACGCTGCAGGGACAGGAAGAATATGAGGATAGGCGTAATCGCCATCACGAGACCCGCAAGGGCCAGATCCCACTTCTTGGTGTACTGCCCGAAGAACTTGGTCACTGCAACCGGCAGGGTCGTCAGATCCTTATTTCCCCCGATGACGAGCACCGGCAGCAGATAGTCATTCCAGATCCACAGCGTGTTAAGGATAATGACCGTTACAATAATCGGCATGAGCAGCGGGAACACAATTTTGAAGAATACGCCGTACGGATTGGAGCCGTCCACCCGCGCCGCTTCCTCCAGCTCAAAAGGCACTGTCTTAATGAATCCGTGGAACAGAAACACCGACAGCGGCATTCCGAAGCCGAGATAGCAGGCCACGATCCCGTATAATTCTCCGCGAAGTTCCAGAATACTGGTCACACGGACTAATTGCAACATCAGCGACTGGAACGGAATGATCATCGCCGAGACCAGCAGCAGGAAGACGAAGGAATTGAAGCGTGTCGGCTTCCGTACAATCTGATAAGCGGCCATCGAGCTGAACAGGACAATGAAGATTACGCTTAAGACAGTGATTTGCAGGGAGCTGAAGAAGGCTTGCGGGAAGTCAATGGCATCCCAGACCTTCGAGTAATTATCCCAGTGGAACACCTGCGGCCAGGAAGCAGCGTCGATCAGGATGTCCTTAAGCCCTTTAACCGAATTGCTTAGCACCAGGTAGAAGGGGGATAAGAATATAATAGCCAGAAGTATGGAGATGATCTCTAGAACGAAGTTTCTGGGCCGGTATCTGCTGCTGTTCATTACGCCGACACCTCTTTTCTTTTGGTAAGCCAGACCTGTGTGACCGTGATCAGTGAAACAGCCGCGAAGAAGAGCAGCGCTTTGGCCGTACCGAGGCCATAACGGTTGTTGATCAGCGCTTCCGCATAAATGTTATAGGCCAGTGACTGGGTCGAGGTCCCCGGTCCGCCTTTGGTCAATGACAGGTTGAGATCGAACATCTTGAACGCGTTAGAGGTCGTCAGGAACAGGCAGATCGTAATCGCCGGCATAATCAGCGGGACATAGACACTCTTGAACAGCTGCGGGGCACGGGCGCCGTCAATTTTGGCCGCTTCGACCAGATCCTTCGGGATACCCGCTAGCGCCGCGATATAAATGACCATCATATACCCGGCAGTCTGCCAGACGAACACAATGACCAGACCCCAGAATCCAGTGCTGGGCGTACCCAGCCAAGGCAGCTGGAAGAACGAAATCCCGGTAAGCTCGCCGATCGTGGCGAAGCCTTTGGTGAAGATGAACTGCCAGATGTAGCCGAGCAGAATACCGCCGATCACATTGGGCATGAAAAAGATGGTGCGCAGCAGCTTCTTCGTCTTCAGCGTCGTCATCAGAATGAAGGCAAGCAGCAGCGCCAGTACATTGGCGGCCACTACGGAGATTACGGTGAAGCGGAGCGTAAAGAGCAGAGACTCCCAGAACTTATCGTCGTTCGTAAAAATCCGTCTCCAGTTGGCCGCGCCGGTCCAGACCGCTTTGTCCAGATCGAGCCCGTTCCAGTCGGTGGAAGAGTAGTAGAAGCCGAGGAAGAATGGAGTGACTACAATGGTCAGGAAAAAGAGCAGACAGGGGCCGAGAAATACGATTTGCTGTCCCCAGCCTCGTTGCAAGCGCAGAGCTTTTCTCATATGGAATCTCCTTTGTATAATATTTCTACGTGTTCACAGCTTCATTATAGAAAGCCCGGGCCATCGCCAACACTCAATTTGATGATGAGAAAAGTGGATTATATTGCAGCCGTGTTGCTTCCGGAGCGAGTTTTGCTGCAAGGTTATATCAGAGAAGCGGTTCTTCCGCAAAACTTACAGGAGGTTCCCCCATGTTCAGAAACAGTATCCGGACGCGGCTGATGGCCTTAGTGCTGCTGGCGTCAGTGATTCCGTCAGGCATATCCGTTACCTTCTCCTATCTCTATACCAAGCAGTCGGTTACGGAGCAGTCCGTGAAGCAGAATACGAAGCTGCTGACGCTGGGGGAAGCGAATCTCAGCAGTTACTTCAGCGGGATGAATCAGCAGGCGATGTCGCTGTACAGCGGGATTAATGTTCCCAGTTCTTTCTATACCCTACTACTTACCGCCAAAAGCAATGAACATGTACCTGATGGAACGATTGTGCCGGATACCCGCGCCGTGATCTCCACCCAGCTGTACAATCTGTTCCTCTCCGACCGGAATACCTTCCAGATCCATCTCTACGTCAGAGCGGCCCGGCAGTCCAATCTGCTGCTGGGCGGACTGTTCCGCCGGGAAGATAATGCGGATTATGCCAAGGCGGAGCATCTCGAGGGGACCTACCGGCCATACATCGAAGTGACGCATATGGATCATCAATACGGCGTGAAGTCCGGCTTCCCCAATCTGAAGCCGGGGAGCGTTCCGGTCTTCACTGCGCATTTTCCCATCTACCGCACGCCCAGCGACAGTGTATTGGCCGATCTGTCGATTGATTACAGCCTTGAAGAGCTGGAGGGCATCGTCAAATCGATGTACAATTCGGACACGGAGCGTCTGTATGTGCTGAATGAGCAGGGAAAGGCCTTGTTCACTTCTGATCCGGACTGGGTGGGTAAAACGGTTGAGACCGGATGGAGCCGTCTTCCCGAAGACAGTGACAGCGGGCATTTCACCTGGAAAAAGGATGGCTTCCAGGGTATTGTCATGTACAAGCATATCAAGGACCCGCTCTTCAGCGGCAGCATCATCAAGCTGGTGCCTTACGAGGATCTGTATGGTGATGCGAGGATCATCACCCGGTTCAATATGGGGATCGGGCTGCTGTTTCTCCTGATCGGGGGAATCAGCGCGGTCCTCATCTCCATCGGCTTTACCCGGCCGATTAAGAAGCTGATCAACTTCACCCAGAAGGTGCAGATCGGCCAGCTGGATGCGCATATGGATGCCGAACGGGAGGATGAATTCGGCCTGCTGACCCGCAAGATCACCGGCATGACCCGGACCATCAATGACCTGATCGTTAAGGAATACCGCCTGGAGCTGGCGAACAAGACGAATCAGCTGAAGGCGCTGCAGGCTCAGGTCAATCCGCATTTTCTCTACAATGCCCTGCAGTCCATCGCCAGCTTGTCCTTGCGCTATAATGCGCCGAAGGTGTATGATCTCATCTATTCCCTGGGCAGCATGATGCGCTATTCCATGAATACGGAGCGGACGCAGGTGCCGCTGCGCGATGAAATCGAGCATGTGCAGAATTATGTGATTCTGCAGACGGAGCGGTTCGGCGAAGAGAATCTGCGCCTGGAGATTCATGCGGCGGAAGCAGCGCTGGAGACGGTCCTGCCCAAGATGATTCTCCAGCCGATCGTGGAGAATATCTTCAAGCACGGCTTCGCGGACGGAATCCGCGAAGCCGTCATCCGGATAGACTGCATGCTGGAAGGGCAGTCCCGGCTGGTTCTTGCCGTCAAGGATAACGGCAAGGGGATTAGCCCGGAACGGCTGGAGGAGATTACAGCCGGACATAGAAGCAGCGGCCGGCCTGAGAACGAAGAGATCGGCCTGTATAATGTGCTGGCCCGCCTGCGGCTGCAGTTCGGCAGCGAGGCGGAGATGCAGCTGCATAATGAAGAGGGTCAAGGGGTTACGGTTACCCTGATTATTCCGCTGGAGGGGCCAGGCGAATAAAGCCATCTTCCCGGAGAGACAGTTACAGTATGAATGTTTAACGCGATGAATTATTGATTATAGAGTGATAAATGAAGAAGGGTGCAGACATAACCGAAAGGAGCGGCTGGAAATGAAGGTGCTGATTGTAGATGATGAGAAGCATGTGCGGGAGGCCATCCGTTATTTTGTTCCTTGGGACAAATATAATATCTCCGCGATATATGAGGCTACCAATGGTCAGGAAGCGACCCGGGTGATGCAGGAGCATCAGCCGGCGATCGTATTCACGGATATGCGGATGCCGCTGATGGACGGAGCCGAGCTGCTGGAATGGCTGCATAAGCATTATCCGAATACGAAGACCATTGTCATCAGCGGGTATCAGGATTTCAATTATGTGAAGCCGGCCATTGTCTACGGCGGGACTGATTATCTGCTGAAGCCGCTGAACAGCAAGCAGCTGATTGCCTCGGCGGAGCATGCCTTTAAGCTGTGGATGGAGGAGGAGGCGGTGCGGAAGCAGTCGCAGCGCCAGAATATGCAGCTGAACGTGCTGCGTCCGCTCTACTGGGACAAGGTGCTGTCCGATCTGGTCTACGGGCATGCCTCCTTTCAGGAGCTGAAGCTGGCGCTCAGCGAAGAGCTGGGGATGCCGATTGGAGCAGCCTCCTGCAGAGTGGCTGTCATCTCGATGCAAGGTGCAGACTGCCGTCTGCTGCAGAGATTTCATGGCGATGTGGCGCTGACGGCTTTTGTGCTGGCCAATGTCTGCAATGAGGTTATGGCACCAGACTACAGCGGCTATGCCTTCCGCAGCTGGCAGAGCGGGGGGGAGCTTGTGATTCTGCTGTGGAATGCTGTTCAACAGGCGGAGACGGTACTGAACGGAGTGAATGAATCGATCCGTAAGGCGTATGGCGTCCAGGTGGATATCGGGCTCAGCCTGCTGAACCCGTTGCCGGAGGGGCTGCAGCCTGCTTTTGCCCAGGCACGCCAAGGGCTGGAGGAACGGAATCTTCTTCAGCGTGATGGACGGATACATCTCTGTAGAGCAGATGGGGAGGAGAGTAGGCCTGAAGAAGACTACGCCCTGGATATGGAGCTCGACAAGCTTAGAATCGCGGTATTGTCGGGTGATCTGGAGCGGATGGAGCGGGTTGTGGAGGAATGGGCGCGGGAGCTTGCCGGGTTACCGCTGCTTACTGAGAGCAGCTTCCTCCATCAGCAGGAGGAGATCTGTGCTGTTCTAAAGCGCTGGCGGCCGGAGGAGGAGATCAGCCTAGAGCTATGTTATGACTCACAGGGGCTGTTCTCGGTGGAGAACTGGGAGAGTCAGCTTAAGGCTCTGCTGCAGCGCCTGTCCAAAGGCAGCTCGCAGGCTCAGGGCAGCAGACTTGTGCTGGAGATCAGAGAGTACCTGAACCAGAACTATGCGCAGGAGATGACGCTGCAGCATATTGCGGAACGCTTTTTCATCAGCAGGGAGAATGTCTCCCGCAAATTCAAGCAGATCACCGGGGAGAATCTGTCGGATTATTTAACCAGTCTCAGAGTGGATAAAGCGAAGACGCTGCTGCAGAATACGAATTTGCGGCTATCACAGATCGCGGGGCTGGTGGGCTATGAAGATGAGAAATATTTCAGCCGTGTCTTCAAAAAGTCCACCGGAATGACTCCGCGGGAGTACCGCAAGCAAGAGGAGGAGGGCTAATGGAAGGCCCAATTACCTTTCAACATTTTCCAGCGTTAAACCGATAATAGCTATATGGGCAATTTATATATTGTTTCGGTTATCTGGGAGGGCTGGAAGGTATGGACAACTATCTGGGAAGAACAATTAAGAATGATCTGATCAATGCGTACGGAGTTACAGTTATTCCTGCCAAGAGCAAATTGAATGTTGAACACCTGGAGCTCATCCGCAAACAAAGAATTGATGTAATTGACATAATATTTACGGATGAAGCCGAGCAGGCACCCCCTTATCAGCAAATGGTAAATAGTGTAGTGAATAGCTCGAAAGAACTGTTTGAATCTTACAGAATTTCACGGAAAATCCAGTTAGCGGATATCCGGAAGGATGTCGTTCCGGTTATTCAGGAAATTTCCCGTAATCCTGATATTTTTGCTTTGTTCAGTTCGGTTCAAGGCAAGGATGATTATACATACCAGCACAACGTTGGAGTCGGTGTACTGTCCACCCTGATCGGCAGATGGTTACATATGAATGAAGCGGATCTGTCCGTGCTGTCCACGGCAGCTACCCTGCATGATGTCGGCAAGCTGAAGATTCCTAACGAGATCCTGAACAAGCCCGGCAAGCTGACGGAAGAAGAATTCAGTCTGGTGAAGAAACACACGATTTACGGCTATGAGATGCTGAAAGAAACCACCGGAGCCAATTCGCGCATCACCCTGGCGGCTCTGCAGCATCATGAGAGAAACGACGGCAAGGGATATCCGCTGGGACTTAAGGATGAACAGATTGATTCCTACAGCAAAATAATAGCCGTTGCCGATATTTTTCATGCTATGTCCAGTAAACGCCCCTATCATGAGGCTATGCCGTTCCATATGATTGTTGATCAGATGAGAAGAGGCAGCTTTGGCGCACTGGACCCGCATATTGTTTCGGTTTTTCTGGAGAACATTGTGAAGCGGACTGTTGGCCGTGAGGTAGTATTAACCGATGGCCGGGTCGGTGAGATCGTCTATCTGAATCCGCATGATATCGAAACTCCGCTCATCCGCATTAACGATGAATATATCGACCTCAGCAAAATAAAAGAACTCAATATCCGGGAAATCACTATCTAATTTCAGATGACTTCCTTTCAGTATTGATAATAATCAGCCAGCCCCTCGGCGATAGCCTGTGCAGCCTTCCGCTGATAAGCGGCTTTGCGGACAATCGACTCGTCGTATGGATTGCTGAGGAACCCAAGCTCTATAAGGGCTGCGGGAAGCGGATTTTCCCTCAGAATATGATAGTTGCCGAAGGAGAGGCCGTTGCTCCGGAGGCCGATTCCTGCGCCAAGCCGGGTTTCAATCGCCCGGGCCAGCCGGAGATCATTCTGCTCCGAATAGAAGAAGGTCAGCGTGCCGGAGACATTCTTCGGGGAGGAATTATAATGGATGCTTACAAAAGCATCTGCCCCGAGCTGCTGCCCGAGCTGTACCCGCCGGGAGAGCGTTGGCTTCTGGTCTCCACGGGTACGGGTCAGCTCTACCCGGGCCCCTTTGGCGGTCAGGTAATCCCGGAGATATAGGGAGGTCTGCAGGGTAAGATCCTTCTCCATCGTGTCATAGGTCGTGCCGAGCATACCGGGGTCACTGCCCCCATGACCGGGATCGACGACAATCAGCTTGCCGCGGATGCTGCCGGATTTCCTTATTACACTGGTGTTCTGGGCATTTGAACTGGCAGTGCTTAAGTTCGGGATGCTTCCCCCGGCAAGGTACTGGGTGGATACCCAGCCGGTAGCTCCTCCGGCTGTACGGATTCTTGACCATCCGTCCTGGCGGAGCAGAATCGTAACGGCATTCCCGGACTGCAAAGAACCGACTACCTCATAGCTGATTCCCGGGCCTCCCCGGATACGCAGGGAAGAGGCGGTGACAACAGCCGTTCCGCTGGAGGTGGAGGAGGTCTTAACGGAGGTGCTGGCGGATGAGGCGGATGAGGTTCCAGCAGAGGCAGCTCTGCTGGTCCGCTTCAGATAATACCCGGCGACCCATCCGGATACAGATCCGGCCCTCACTTTGAGCCAGCCATGCTGCTCCTCCGTGACTGTAACGACGTCTCCTCCCGCCAGAGAGCCGGTAATGGCTGCGCTTGCGGCAGGCTCACTGCGAACATTCAGGGAGTTCGCGTATACTTTGGCTGTGTAGGTATCTGCAGCGTGGGCAGCAGAAGACGGCAGCGCATATGGTGTCAACAGACAGGCTGCCAGTACGGCGGTATGTAATATTCTTTTCATATAAAGCCTCTTTTCCCGGATAGATAAATTTCTATTACCCGTTTCATCGGCCGGAGAACAATAATTAATTAAAATTAAGAATAATTATGATTCGTTTATACATATAACAACGACAATTCACACTACGGGGTCTCGCTGTTTAATATAACTGGCAGCCCTATTCCTTAGGGGGAAATGTCTGTATAATTATTACATATTGGGGAAACAGATAAAGGAGTGCCGCCGTGATCAGACCTAGATTATTCATTGGATCCTCCAGAGAATCCATCCGCTACGCCAGGGCCATCCACGAGCAGCTGAAGCGGACTGCAGAAGTTCATCCTTGGTATGCTGCTGCTTTCCGGCCGAATGAATATACGATCGAGGCGCTGGAGCGGAATCTGGATATCAGTGACTTTGCCGTATTCGTGTTCTCGCCTGATGATGTGGCCCGGATCAGGGGTAAATATTATTATGTAACCCGTGATAACACCCAGTTTGAAATGGGTTTGTTCTGGTCCAGATTACGGCGTGGCCGGGTCTTCTGCCTGCTGCCGGATCAGGTACCTTCGCGCAGCGATCTGATTCCGGGGGAGAACGTGGAAGAGTACCACCTGTTGTCCGATCTGTCGGGGCTGACGCCGCTGGAATACGAGTGGCAGCATGAGAATGTTACAGCGGCGGTGGATGTCAGCTGCGGCAAGATTATCGACAGCATTCAGGGACAGGGGATGTACCATGATCCGGCTGTTGAGCTCCAGCAACTTAGAGCAGAGCTTAGGCGAAAAGAAAGTATCCTTCACTTCTTTTGGCAATATAATAATAATGTGACGCCTCCCCAGCCGGGTGAGAACTATCAGGCGCTTAGCGAAGCCGTCCGTAATTCATTCATACCTCCGGAGGATTGCCGGGTGATCGGAGCCGCCATGTGGCGGGCCGAAGAGGGGGAAGGCCTGAAACAGGTGGGCGGCAATGTAGGCCGCGGGCATATCTATCCGTTCTCGACCTCCGAAGACGGAAGCGGAAAACCGGGTGTGCTGGATGCTTATTTGGCTAAGGAATGGACTTTCTTACAGCGTACGGAAGTTGCGGAGGTATATATCCTATGCTATCCTTTAGGGGAGAACCACGTGATTTCTGTACATTTCTCCGGAAGCGGGGGATTATCGGCAGAGGATCTTACAGCAGTGGTTGCCTATAACCGTGATTTGTTCCGTACCGTCAATCATCTAGTGGAAGGGGACTGACAGGATGAAGAATATGAAGAATGCAGTTAGTGTCTCTAGTAGCGTCCGCCGGTCTGCGGGCGGTAACGGTAACAGTGCGGGAGGCAAAGGCCGTTCCAGACGCAAATCCGGCACCAAGCTCTCTCCATCCGCGCTTAATGTATATTTAGCGCCTTCTCTGGAGGGCGGAGACGACGAGTACAAGAAGCTGGTCAGCGGCAAAGTTGATAATAACAAGCCATCATTCGCATAAATAGACAGAGGGCCTCAGCTTTCGCTGAGGCTTTTTTTTATTTTTTTTTCATAATTTCGTCATGTTCCTATTAGGAATGCAATATAGAATCATCCCTATAGAAACTAAAACAGATAGGGAGTGCTGATATGGCGAAAATATTGATTACCGATGATGCGGCCTTCATGCGGCTGATGGTGCGCTCAGCACTGGAGTCCAAGGGCCATGAAATTGTGGGAGAAGCAGTTAATGGAACGGAAGCCATCAGAGTGTACCAGCAGACGAGGCCGGATGTAGTAACTATGGATATTACTATGCCGGATATGGATGGGGTAACGGCCGTAAAAAATATTATCGCGATTGATCCCAAGGCCAAGATTATTATGTGCAGTGCCATGGGACAGACCGTTATGGTTATGGAGGCCATGAAGGCCGGGGCGAAGGATTTTGTGGTCAAACCGTTTCAGGCAGACCGGTTATTACAGGCCGTAGAAAATCAATTGTAAAAAGAGAGAGGAGATGCCGATAATATGCATATACAGTCCGGATATCTAGACATCGTTATTGCAGGGATACAAAAAGTGCTGGTCACCCACTTGGGTTATGTGTTTCGTGCAGGTTCGCCTTCTGAACAGCTGGCTTTTGTAAATACGGATAAAGTATCGGTTATGGTAGGGATGACAGGCGATGTCCGTGGTGAGATCATACTCAGCATGGACGATGAGGTCCTGAGGAGCATTGTGAGCACTATGTGCGGTTTTCCTATAGAGGTCATTGATGACATGGGTTGGAGTGCGTTTGCAGAGTTCGGCAACTGGGTAGGCGCTTCCTGCTGTTCGGCGTTCAATGAGCTACATATGAATACGAATATCACGCCTCCGGTCCTCCATGAAGGAAAAGGCAGCCTGCGCACTAGCAGTACCTTTATCAGCATTCCGATATTTGCAAGTGAATTGACGATTATGGCGCATATCAGTCTGGGTGAATAATGAGTGCGCACAAGGCGGTTAACTGGTGGGGAGAGCTGTTCATGAATCAATTGAAGATGTTGCGCTTGTACACCGGCTTGTCATTAATATGTATCCTGGTCATGGGACGGCTGGCACACTGGATGAATCCGGCTGACCCCAGCCCGGATGCCGTTGAAGTGACTGTTTTGATAATCGGAACCCTGCTGATGGCGGGTTCTTTCCTCTCGAAGAGAATCAAGGCGGCTTCTGAACCGCTGTTATTTGCCTACCTTTGGTTTATATCTTCAGCCGCCTTTATTTCCCTGATGCAGTATCATTACGATTCCATGCTTCTGATTACGATCCTGATGATGTATTTTGTTATCAGTCAGACCATCACTTCCCTCGGCAGGTTAAGAGTCTATATGGCCTTGATCTTGTCTGAGCTGATATTGTTTTTGTTCTTTACTGGAGACCCGAAGCAGACGAGTTTTGCTATTATGCTCTTTCTTGTAGCTAGCATCGCAATCTATCTGTCCACAGGAAAGCGCTTGCAATTGATCAAGGAGTATCAGGAGACTGAAATAGCCTTACGCCATTCTGTTGCAGAGAAGAATCTCTATGAACGGGCCGTGCATGATGTGGGAACTGGAGTTATTATTGCAGAGGCCTTGCCCCACCGGCCGATTATTTATGTGAACCAGGCATTTACACAGATCACCGGTTACACGCTGGAGGAAGTGCTGGGCCGCAACTGTAACTTTTTGCAGGGTAAGGATACGAGTCTTGAGCATATTGCGGACATCCGCAATGCCCTGAATCAGCACTCGCGGGTACAGCTCGAGATTCTGAATTACCGCAAGAATCACGAACCGTTCTGGAATGAGCTTGTCATTACCCCACTTAAGGACGAGGGCGGGAAAGTAACCCATTTCATCGGAATTCAGACGGATGTGACCGAAAGGCAGCAGTTAATGCAGAGTGAGCAGCAGGCAAGGACCATGCTGGAACAGGTGCTTAGGTCATTAAAAGACGCAGTGATGGTATTGCGTACTGAGCAGCTTGAGCTGCAGCCTGTGATGATGAACGAAGCAGCACGCGAAATTTATGAGAATGTAGACCGTTCCTTCATTTCACATCTGGATGCCTACAAAGAAATTATTCTTGGAATCATGTCAGGAGATCATGCCAAAGAGCTGGAAGTAGAGCTTCAAATTAACGAAGAGAAGCGTAGTTACCGTATTGTGATCAGCAGGCTTAAGGAGCTGGTGATGCTAACTTTAACTAACATCACGGCTCAAAAGGATAATGAGCGCCAGCTGCTCCTGAACAAAGAGGTTCTGGAATCTACCAATGATGCAAAGGATCAATTCCTGGCGTTGATCAGCCATGAATTCCGCACTCCGCTGAATTCAATCCTCGGGATCGTGCAATTACAGGATGAGAACGGCCTTGGCCGGGAAGAGGTTCAAACCTTAAGACACTCTTCAGAGCATCTTTTATTCCTAATTGAACGTGTACTGGACTATTCCGCTATGGAGAATGGTGAAGTGCATATTGAGGAGCGGCCTTTCAACCTCCATGAACTGATAATTACTCTATCTGAGAAATACCGGGAAAATATGAAGCACAAATCACTGGAATTCCATTTGAAAACAGGACTGCTGCCCAATGTGCCGGTGATCGGGGATTCCCGGAGGGCTGTGCAAATCATTAGAACGCTTCTGGATAATGCCGTGAAGTTTACGCCGCAGGGATCCGTGGAAATATCAGTGGTTGTCCGTCCGCTCCGGGAGCCGTCCAAGGTGCTGCTTATGATCCGTATTACAGATACAGGAATTGGGATTCCCGAGGAGGCCGCAGAAGAGATCTTCCAGCCGTTCTTCCAGATCGATCCCTCCTCTACCCGGAAATATGGAGGACTCGGGATTGGGCTGGCCTACTCGCGTAAGCTGACAGAACTGCTGGGTGGAAGGATATCGTATCAGAGCAAGCCGGGAGAAGGAACATCCTTTGAAGTGAGGCTTCCTCTGAAACTGGAATCTGCTGAGGATTCCACTGCACTCTTTGGGCGGAATCTGCGGTTGCTGCTGGCGGAAGACAATATCGACAACCAGAATCTATTCTTGGCATTTATGAGAAAAAACAACTGTAGCGTAGATGTGGCTGTGAATGGTGCAGAAGCAGTAAAGATGTTTACTGAAGGTTATTACCATATAGTCTTCATGGATATTCAAATGCCTGTGATGGACGGTTACGAAGCGACCCGGGCAATCCGGAATTGGGAAGCGGACGAACAGCTCAAGCCCACGCCGGTTATTGCTCTGACCGCTCATGCCTTTGAGGAGCACCGCAGAGCCTCTTCAGAGGCCGGATGTACAGATTTCCTGGAGAAACCGATTTTTATAGAGCCATTATTTCAAATGATCCGGCGGTATGGAGAAGAAGAGTTAACGGGGGGGGCAGGTCATCTCTATGGATCAGACACCGATTAAGGTATGGGTCGACGAGGATATTGCCGAACTGATTCCCGGTTATATGGAACGCCGCAGGGTGGATCTGGTTATGATCTCCGAGGCATTGCAGGTTGAGGATTTTGAGAAAATAATGGTAATCGGCCATTCTATGAAAGGCAGTGGAGGAGGATATGGCTTTCCCTTCATCTCAGAAATTGGGCGGGAGCTGGAAGGGCATGTAGTGCTGAAAAATGCAGAGGGCATTATCTTGTGCCGGGATCTGCTTGAATATTATATAAGGCATCTGGATATTTTGGTGAAACCAAGCGAGCGCTAGGAAACGGGGTACAGCATGAAGAGAGAGAAACCGATCTCCTTATTTCAATGGATATGGAAATCTTATATTAGAACTTCAGTTATTCCGTTAGTGCTGGTGGAATTAGTTTTTATCGGAATCTACTTTGTGACGAATGAATGGTCAAGGGAACGACAGACACTCAGTATGAAGAATGAAGTGTTAAACGAAATTCGGATTGTGGCTTCACAGGAATCTGCAATTATTGATAGTGAGACCCGGAGAATTTCATCTCTTACAGTGTTATACAGCGATTCTATCGCCCATGCGCTGAATCAGGAGATTCCGGCTTCGGAAGAAAACCTGGAGCGGCTGGTAATGAGCCCGGAGGGGGCCTATTATTCCAAGGCAGACACTACTAGCGGCGGAGCGGCCATTTTTTACAGCGGAATAAACAAGGTTGGGGCTCAGCAAAAAAACAAGGTGGAACGGCTGCTGCCGCTGCAGCCGTTTATGAAGTCTATCGTTGCCAGGGAGCCCCTTGCGGCCGCTGTATATTTTAACACCTATGACTCCTTAAATATCATCTATCCCTATTTCGATGTGATGACTCAATATCAATCCCAAATGAATATTCCTGAGTTTAATTTCTATTATGAAGCGGACGCTGAGCATAATCCGGAACGGAAGGCGGTCTGGACAGATGCCTATCTGGATCCTGCAGGAAACGGCTGGATGGCCTCCTCAATTGCTCCTGTATACAGGGGGAATGTGCTCGAGGGGGTAGCGGGTATCGATGTTACGATTAACACATTCAGGGAAGAAATTCAGACTATGGATATCCCCTGGAAGGGGCTCGGCTTGCTGGTGAGCAATAACGGAACCATTCTTGCTATGCCGGACCGGGCGGAACAATTGTTTGGCATTCAGGAGCTTACTTCACATAATTACCAGGAGGCGGTCAAGCAGGATACCTTCAAGCCGGATGAATTCAATCTGTTTGCCCATAAAGACCTTCAGGCGATAGCCGTTGATATTGCGGCAGATAAGCAGGGTTTAAGCGAAGTGAGAATAGACGGGCAGAAGCAGATGCTTGCCTGGTCAACCATGGAGAACACCGGATGGAAATTCATAATTCTGGCCGCTGAAACGAATATATTTGCTGTAACCAACCACCTGAATCATGAGCTGTTTGAGATCGGAATGTATATGATTCTGGGGCTGTTTTTGTTCTATATTATTTATTTTGCCATCCTGAACTGGCGGAGCCGGGTCATGAGCGGAAGAATATCAGAGCCTCTCATGGAAATCAATCGAATAGCCATGGAGATTGGACAAGGGCGGTATCATCAAGAGATTCCGGAGATCCATGTCACTGAGATCAGGGAAACCGCTGAAATATTGTCCCAGGTTGGCAGCAGGCTTGGGGAAGCCTATAAGTCAAGCTCGGAAGCGAAGGATGCGCTTGAAGACCGCGAAGCTAACATGAATGCTATGATTCAATCCATAGACGATATGATTGCAGAGATTAACGAGACAGGTGTAATCGAGAAGGTCTGGTCCATCGACAGAAGGTATGATTATGCGATGGCCAAAAGCTTTGAAGGGAAGCATATTGATGCGCTTCTAGACCCGCAGACCACTCTCCGGTTCATGAGCATATTAAGCGAAGTACTGGCAACCCAGGAAACGGTCGGTATGGAGTATGAGATGGCTAGCAGCAGGGGGACTGTTTGGATGCAGGCACTGATTACCCCTATCAAGCGGAAGAACGAGCCCGTGCGTAAAGTCTGTGTAATCTCCCGTGATATCACGGAAAGGAAGTATATGGAGGAGTCCTTATTCAGCTCGAAGGAGCTTGCAGAGACGGCCAATAAGGCGAAATCCGAGTTTCTGTCCAGCATGAGTCATGAACTGCGCACACCAATGAATGCGATTCTTGGATTTGCACAGCTGCTTGAATATGAGTCTTCCGATCCGCTGTCCGCATCCCAGCAGGAGAACGTGAGAGAAATTATTAAGGCCGGCAAACATCTGCTGCAGCTGATCAGTGAAATCCTCGATTTGACCCGGATCGAATCCGGACGGATGGCGTTGTCTATAGAGGACCTTCGTTTAGGTGATGTTCTGGAGGAATGCTTCACCTGGATGCAACCGATCTGCAGTCAGCATAGTATCGGCTTCCGCAATGAGGCGTTATCCATGTATGAAGAGCTTATACGCTGTGACCGTATCCGTATGAAGCAGGTGCTGCTAAATATATTGTCTAATTCAATTAAATATAATAACCCGAACGGCATGGTCACCGTCAGTGTGCATCATGCGGAAGCCCGTAAGCTTGTGATTGTGGTTAAAGATACAGGTGTCGGAATACGCGAAGAGGATCTGATCCATATATTCGAGCCGTTTCACAGGATCCCCCAAGGGAAGCAAATTGAAGGTACGGGTATCGGTCTTACGGTATCCCGCAGGCTGCTGGGAATGATGGATGGCGAGATTCAGGTCACCAGTGTATTCGGTGAAGGCAGTGTGTTTAAGATTTTGATTCCTCTGGGGGAGGAAGGCTAACGAAATGGTTGCGAGAGAGCGGAGGGTTGTCAATGCTGGTGGCAGATAAGAACCAACGGGAGATCTACAAGCACGGAAAAATTATGATCATTGACGATGTCAGGACTAATACATTATTACTAGAAAAATTGTTCACGATCGAAGGATATCAGAATATTTTTGTCATTCATGATCCTGCGCAGGCTCTTCAGGTTATTGAGCAGGAGGATCCGGATGTACTGCTGCTTGATTTGAATATGCCGGTCATCAGCGGTTTTGATATTTTGGAACTGCTGGAGGCAAGACATTCGCCGTTGATCTCTTCCGTAATTGTCATTACGGCCTATCAGGATTCAGAGTATCTTCACCGCAGCCTGCGGCTTGGCGTGCGTGATTTTTTGACTAAGCCGTTTGATCCAGTGGAAGTCGTGCTTAAGGTGCAGCATGTGCTTCAGGAGAACCTTCAGCGCAGGATGCAGGCGGAACAAACTTTTCAAATAGAGGAACTGCTGCAGCAGCATGTATTTCAGCTTGAGGAGCTTCAGCAGGAGTATGTTCAGCGGCTGCTTCAGGCTATGAAGCAGAAGGACAATGAAACAGGTCGGCATTTACTCAGAATCAGCAATTATGTCTTTGTGCTTGCCAAGAAGTTGGAGTACGAAGAAAGCTATTGCCACAAGCTTAAGCTGGCAGCCGCTCTGCATGATATAGGCAAGCTGGCGATTCCTGACCGTATTCTGCATAAGCCTGGACGATTAACTCCGGAAGAATTTGAGATCATGAAAGAACACACAACTAAGGGAGCGGAGTTGCTGTCAGGCAGCCGGAATGAGATTCTGCTGCTGGCTGAGAGAATAGCGCTGACTCATCATGAGAAGTGGGACGGCAGCGGATATCCGCAGGCCTTACGCGGGGAAGAAATTCCTGTAGAAGGGCGGATTACAGCAGTTTGCGACGTTTTTGATGCACTCACCTCCAAACGGGTCTATAAAGAGGCGTGGAGCAAGGAGGAGGCTTTTGCAGAGATCCTGTGGCAAAGCGGGATGCATTTCGATCCGGCAGTGGTTCAGGCTTTCAGTGAGGTATACAATGAAATTCTGGAAATCCGGGAAACGTGGATAGATTAGTGAAAAGGGCCGGCCTCGTTAGAAAGAACAGAGGGCCAGCCCTTAGGTGTGGATAGTGCGGTAATTCAGACGACAAATTTATACCCGATCCCCCAAATCGTCTTGATCAGACGGTGATCGGGATCGATTTTTTTACGGATGTTTTTAAGATAGACGGTTACTGTGTTGATATCCCCATTGTCTTCATAACCCCATACTGCAGTATAAATCTGCTCTCTGCTTAGTACAAGATTCTTATTGCGGACCAGGTGGAGCAGAATCTCCAGTTCTTTGCCCGATAAATGAACGGGTTCACCCTTTATAGATACCTCATACGTTTCACCGTTAATGGTTAGATCCTCAAACTGGAATACCCTCTGGTTCGAAACGGCAGGCTTGGCTAGCCGCATTTCCCTCCGGAGATGGGACTTAATCCGTGCCGTTAACTCATCAATGCTGAAGGGTTTGGTAATGTAATCATCTGCACCAAGCTCCAGTCCGACCACTTTGTCAATCTCCCGGTCTTTTGCGCTGAGCAGCAGAATGGGAGCGTTAACATGATCACGGATGGCCTTACAGATATCAAGTCCATTCATGGAAGGCATGATAATATCAAGAACAATTAATGCGAAATCATACAGTTTGACCTGCCTAAGCACTTCCTGTCCCTCGGAAACAGTAACTACCTCGTAGCCCTCAATCTCCAGACGTTTTTTCAGAAGAATTAATATATCGCGGTCATCGTCTACCACAAGGATTTTAGGCTTTACCATAGTTGGATTACCTCCAAGAAAAGGACTCATATCTATGATTCTATCATATCTTATTCAGATTTTATTATATTTACATCACATTATGTCTAGATTTGTTTGATAAAACTAGATTGTAAAGGAAATAAGGGAGGGTTTCCCTGGGAATGTGGTGGTCTTGTTTGGATATGAACCAGTTTATGGATGTTTTTATGGAGGAAGCAGACGAACAAATTCAGATTATGGAGGAAAAACTACTTCTTCTTGAACAGGGTGATTGCGACAGTGGAACCATCCAGTCCTTATTCCGCGCAGCACATACTTTGAAGGGTTCTTCTGCGGCCATGGGCTTTGATCCGGTTAAAAATGTAACACATGAGATGGAATCTCTGCTGGATTTAATCCGTAACGGGCAGTTGAAGCTGGAAAATGAATTAGTTGTTCTCCTCATTGATAGTTTGGATACGATCAGACAATTAAAAGATGACATTGCTTCTGGCTCTGCCGGGACGGAGATTTCGGGGATTATCGGGCGTATCGTTCATTTCCGCAATAACGGCCCGGTGGCACAGCTACCTGTATCAGCGGACCCTGCATATAGCGAGATTCAGGAGAAGCCGCTGCAATCCGCTCTGAATCTGGATGAACGTTATCATTGTCTTGAGGGCAAAGAACAAGGGAAATCGATACTGGCTGTAGAGGTCATTCTGGAACAGGATTGTCTGATGAGGGCGGCCCGGGCTTCAATCATCCAACAGCGCATTGCCGATCTTGCAGAGATTGTGAAGCAGAATCCTCCGATAGATGACAGTGCTGCGGAAGCGGATGAGACCTCCTTCGCCAAGCTGGAATTCCTCCTCATTACGCATCTGCAGGTTGAGGAGCTTCACAGGAAGATTGCCTCTCTGGTTGAGGTAGCGTATGTCCATATACAGGCTGTTCTGATGGAGCAGGAGGATGAATCGTCTGGTGCTACCGCTACAGTGCAGCTGACCGCGAATTCACAGGTTCCCGATAGTGCTCAGACGCAGGATCGTAAAAGAGCCCGTTCCATCCGGGTAGATGTAGAACGCCTTGAGCATCTGATGAATCTAGTGGGAGAACTTCTGATTGACCAGGTTGGGATCAAGCAGGCCGGCCAGAATCTGAATCAGCGTTACCGTACCGACGAGGCTCTCCCGAAGCTGGTTGGGCAGACCGATCACCTGGGGCGGGTTATACATGAATTGCAGGAGCAGGTAATGAAGATCCGGATGCTGCCTGCAGAGCAATTGTTCAGCCGTCTGCCCCGGATCGTAAGGGACTTATCGAAGCAGTTGGGGAAAGAGGTTGATCTGCAGCTGCTTGGCGGAGAGACAGAAATGGACCGGACCGTCATTGAAGAAATAACGGATCCGCTTATACATTTGCTCCGAAACGGAGTGGATCATGGAATCGAATCCGAAGAAGAACGGTTACGCAACGGGAAACCCCCGAAAGGGATATTAACCGTACAAGCTTGCCACGAGGGTAATCAGGTGGTAATCCGGGTGAAGGATGACGGAGGCGGAATTGATCCTGAGGTGATCAGGCGGAGCGCAGTGAAGAAGCAGATCCTTAGTGAAGAGGAAGCAGCTGTACTAACAGAGCGCGAGGCTGTTCATTTAATTTTCAAGCCTGGATTCTCTATGGCGGCTGTAGTCAGTGACATCTCCGGGCGTGGTGTCGGAATGGATATCGTCCGCGATCATATTGAGAAATTGAATGGTGTAATCGACATCCGGAGTGAGGTGGGCAAGGGAACGGAGTTTCTGATCCGTCTGCCGCTGACGCTGGCAATTATTCCGGGGCTGCAGATCAAAGTCAACGGCACAAGTTTTATTCTGCCTATGTCTAATATTCTGGGGATTATCCGGCTGAAGCCGGAGGAGATCGGTTACATCCGGAGACAGCCGATTATCAACCTGCGGGGGGAAGTCCTTCCGTTGACAAGTATGCAGGATGTGCTGGGCTGGGACAAACCCTATCAGGAAAAAGTGTATCACCAGGTTATCATTATCGGCATGGCCGAGAAACGCATCGCCTTATTAGTGGATGAGTTGAACGGGAATGCGGATATTGTGGTAAAGTCCATCGGCAAATACATGGGAAGAACCAAATGCGTTACGGGAGCAACTATTCTGGGAGACGGCAGAGTTGCATTGATTTTTGATATCGGTTCATTATTCTAAATCGAATGCGGGGAACAAAAATGAAAAAGCTGAAGATGACTGTGAAAACCAAGCTGCTGTCCATCCTGCTGATTCCGATTCTAGCTATGGCTCTAACTTCGTATTTATCGCTTAACCTGGTAATTTCATCCGATAATAATTTGAAACGCGTATTCTACGATCACGGCTATAATTTGACCTCATATATGCTCAATGCCGACAGGGATATGTATCAGGCTTATTCTGCGGTACAGCTGCATCTGGCTACCGGAGACGAGAAGGCCGTTGCGGATTACCGGGAGAACATTGCCCAGGTAGCCGAAAGAATAGGAAAGGCTGAAGATATCCTGAAGACCTATAATGACCGGCGGATTCTTGACCTGAGAAGTGAAGCCGGAAGTGATATCTTGAGGGAGCTTGGAGAGGCCAGAATGCTGTTCGTGGAGTGGACTGGAATCATTGACCAGCTGCTGCAGTCTCCGGGTGAGAATAAGGTAACAAATGAGCTGCTGCGGGTGGATCAGTTTACGGAAGCACGCGACAAGCTCGATTCGGCATCAGGCATCGTCGAGGCATTTATGGTGAACGAGGTTAAGGGGTCAGAAGATTCAATACACCTTTCCTTCATAAAGGTAGCTGCAGTCAGCGTAGCCCTGCTAATGACTTCCTTCATCCTGGGTTTCCTCTATATCCGGAAAATTGGTTCGGCTTTTAAGATGATTCAGATAGTTATGGAAAGATTGACTGCAGGCGACCTTACAGTTGAACCGCTTAACCTCAAGAGCAAGGATGAAATTGGACAGGTGGCACTCGCAATTAATAATATGACTGGCAAAATTAAGGGGCTGATCGAAAAGTCGGTAACTCTGTCACATACAGTCTCTACAGCCTCGCGGGAAATTTCGATGAACACAGAAGAAGTAGTAAGAAGCAGTACACATCAGGCTAATGATGCCCAGACGATGACGATGCTGGTGTCTGAACTGTCGATGGCCGTTACTTCAGTAGCGCAGAACGCGGAAAGGGCATCCACGATGTATCAGCAGACTGTAGGTATTTCTACAGAGAATATGCGTATAGTCGATGCCTCGATCAATGAGATGAATGCGGCAAGCGAACAGATGAACAAGCTGCAGGAAGATTCCAAGAAAATCGGGAATATCCTCGATCTGATTGATGATATTGCGGAGCAGACCAATCTGCTGGCACTGAATGCTGCGATTGAAGCAGCCAGAGCTGGTGAACACGGCAGAGGTTTTGCAGTAGTGGCCGACGAAGTCCGTAAGCTGGCGGAACGGAGCGGGGAAGCTACCCGGCAAATCTCTCAGATTATTGAGACTATGCAGGAAAATACGGTAAAAAGTGTATCGGCAGTAGGTTTGGGAGTGCAATCCTCCTTGGATGCGGCAGCCGCCTTTGACAAGATTAAAGGGATTGTGGGTGAAACGGCCCAGTTAATCACCGAAATTGCTGCGGCCAGCGAAGAACAGGCAGCCCAGGCGGACGACGTGCTACGGTCAGTACAGAGCATTGCGGCTGCCAGCCAGGAAGTCTGTGCCTGTGCAGAAGAGACTGCGGCCTCCTCGCATGATCTGGTGGATTCCACAGCTCAGCTGAACGAGTCGCTGGCAGCGTTCCGGATGTCTTAATCCGAGAAAGACAGGTGAAGCTAGATGACGCTGGATACAGCAAATCAATATGTCGAATTTGGGATGGGCCAGGAACAGTATGCCATTCCGATCCAGGATATTCATGAAATTATCCGTGTGCAGGAAATCACCCGTCTTCCACATACTCCTGCTTTTGTTGAAGGGGTCATTAACCTGAGGGGCAAGATCGTACCGGTGATCAGTTTACGCAAACGCTTTGGATTCGAAGACATTCCGTTGACCAAACGTACACGGATAATAGTAATCAACCGCCAGGATGAGAAGGTGGGTGTGCTCGTGGATCACGTGAATAAGGTGGTGCGCATCCATGATATGCAAGCACCGCCGGAACGGCTGGGAACCCTGAACGGCACGTTCTTCGAGGGGATTGGCAAATCGGACAATGGACTTGTCAGTGTGCTGAAACTGGAGCACTTATTTGAAGAAGCGGGCAGTTAGGTTTCATTTACAGGATTAGGGAGCAAGGAGGCGAAGAAATGAATAAGCGCGTACTGATCGTAGATGATTCTGCCTTTATGAGAAGGCTTCTGACGGAAATGATTAAGGAGTTTCCCGGTTTTGAAGTGGCCGGCGTTGCCAGAAACGGAGTAGAGGCCGTACAGCAGGTGCTGGCCCTTCAGCCGGATGTGGTGACTATGGATGTTGAGATGCCCATCATGGACGGGCTGAAAGCGCTGGGGGAAATAATGAAGCTTAGGCCTACTCCGGTGATTATGGTTAGCTCGCTCACCCGGGAAGGTGCCGACGCTACCATTCAGGCTTTGATGCTGGGGGCAGTTGACTTTATTGCTAAACCCTCCGGTTCCATCTCGGCAGAACTCGGGAACAAGCAGAACGAACTGCTGGTGATGCTGCAGGCAGCGGCATCCTCTCATCAATCGGTCACAAAGTGGGGAGGGGAGCCGCCCAAACGGCGTGCTCTGCCGGCCCAAACGGCGGCCCAAACGGCGGCGCCTGCGGCTTCGGTTCAGCGTGAAAGAAAACGAACATCCCCAATGATCAGCGGGATATGCGCAGTGGGCACCTCAACCGGAGGACCTAAGGCACTTGAGACGCTGCTTACCTCCTTGCCGGAGGATCTTGCGGTTCCCGTTGTTGTCGTTCAACATATGCCGGTTAAATTCACGGCTTCACTTGCTCAGCGGCTGGATCAGCATGCCGCTCTGCATGTGGTGGAGGCAACGCATCATCAAATCCTGGAGCCCGGAAATGTCTATATTGCACCCGGAGGCAAGCATATGGAAATAGAGAATACCGGCGCCGGATCGTACCGTATTGTGATTAGTGAGCACAATACGGTGAATGGGCACCGCCCCTCTGTAGAGGTTATGTTCGATTCTGTCACACGGCTGAAGGGGCTGAAAAAGGGTTACGTCATTATGACCGGTATGGGAGCTGATGGTGCACAGGCGATGCAGCGGGCCAAACAGGCTGCGTTCCAGTCCGTCACGATAGCCGAATCAGAGGCTACCTGCGTGGTGTATGGCATGCCCAGAGCTGCGGTAGAGCTGAAGTGTATTGATCATATTTTGCCCCTTCCACAAATCGCCGGAAAGATAATAAGTATATTTCATAATATTTCAGATAATTATTAACGGATTAGGGCAGCCGGTTCTTCATCCATTAATTCTGGTGAGCGGGTCTTCCGCAGATGCTGGAACCTTGCGCCTCCGATCAGAGCAGCCCCGGCAGCAGTAATCCCGCCGATCAGTCCGAACACCGGAACAGGCGATTCTACCCCGTACAGCCCTAGCAGACCCGCCCCGAGCATAGGGCCGAAAGTGGTTCCGATCTTAACAAACTCCGAGCAGCCGAAATAGAGTCCCTTATTACTCTCCGGAGACAGCTCATCCACTAAGGCATCGAACCGCGCACCAATCAGCAGCTCCCCCAGACTGAACACTATAATGAACAGCAGCGGCATCAACGGGGAGACGGGCAACACAAAGAACAGAAAGCTTGCGGCAATCAGCAGATTACTGGCGAGTACCACGTGGAAAGGATTCCACTTCGAGATCCAGCGCAGCACGGCAAATTGCGCAGCCAGAATAACAACCGCATTGAGCGACAGGATCACCGAATACATCCGGGCACCGTCGGCGAAGGCAGAAGTGGCGTTTAAATATTGGGATACGGTTCCGTTCAGCTGAGAATACCCGAAGAAGGAGAAGCTCATTCCAGCCAGCAGGAGGAGGAATACATAGTCCTTGCGAATTGCACCAAGATTCTTAAGGCTGCCGATACCCCGGGATGCAATAGAAGCGTGGATGCGGCCCCCGTGCCGGAAGAAGAATTGTGTGGAGACGCCATACAGAATATAAAGCACGCCCAGAATAACATAAGGAAAGAGAGTCAGCTTCATATTGAACATCAGGCTTAACAGCGGGCCGAGAAAACAGCCCAGATTTATCGCCGTATACCGCAGATTGAAGACGAGCAGCCGGTTCTCCGGGAGCGTTTCGGTGGACAGTACTTTTTTACTGGCAGGCTCGAAGATGGAGTAGCATAATCCGTTAAGGCCGTTAAGCAGCAGGAAGGCCGGGAAGCCGTCCGCATAATAGAACAGAATGAATAGGCTTCCCCAGATTATGGGGACAACGGCGATGATTTTGTGCAGAGGCAGCCGGTCCGCAAGCGCCCCTCCGAAGCCGCTGAAGAGCACATTCACCAGCGGATTGATACTGAGAACACAGCCGGCCAAGAAGATGGAGAGATGTTTTTGGCTCGTCAGAAAGATGGCCAGATAAGGGACGCTCATAAATAGTGCAGTTCTCGTGAAAAAGGTGCCGGCCAGAATGTTCCATACTCTACGGTTTAGTTTCCGTGACAAATGAAAGCCCATGATAATCCTTCCCCTGCTTTTTATATTTTGATTTGTGCCGAGTGTAGCATACAATGAAAATCAGACCGGAAAATTGTGCTGTATACTCACACGGCAGAGCGGAGGGGTGATATCATGTTTCTGGGCTCTACAATCAGGCAAATCCGTTCCTCCAAAGGAATCAACCAGTCGATTCTGGCGGATGGGATTATGAGCCGTTCCAACTTGTCACGCTTTGAGGGCGGTAAATATTATCCCGGATATGACAAGCTGATCCTCCTGCTGGACAAGCTGGAAATGTCCCTTGAAGAGCTGCTGTTCCTGCAGAATGGCTATGCACAGCCGGAGAAACGTACGCTTCACTTAAGTCTGGTGGAGGCGGCGAACCGTTATGAATTCGACAAAGTTAGAACGATCAGCCATGAATGCCGTTTCTTGTACGGGGTGACGCGCACGGAGGCTTATTATCATTTGTATCTGCTGGGCCAGGGTTTTCTGATTCAATATCAGCGGGAGGATGAGATCAGGCAGTTAAGCGAATTAGCCGGGGAGATCAAGCCTTATCTGATGGGTGCGGATATATGGTATCTGTATGAGTTCAAGCTGCTGAATAATTTCCTGTTTACGTTAAGCAGCGGAGACGCGATCTTTTTTGGACTAAGGGCTGCAGATGAGTTTGATAAATACCATGACTTTGCCGAGAGCCGGACCATCCAGCAGCATCTGATGCAGAATATCGCGAAAATTTGCCTGAAAGAGCATAATTACGAGCAAAGCCTGTTCTTCCTTAAAAAAGCGCTGCCCTTAGCGGATAAGACGAATCTGCTGTACGATAAAATTGTCACATTGGTGTACCATGAGATCACGCTGCTCTGTCTGAAGCATAAAGACGATACCCAGCAGTTATTGGGTTACCTGGATATTCTCCGGCAGCTTGAGTTCAATGACAGTTATGAAGCGCTGCAGCAGGTGTGCCGGATACATCTGCCGGATATATTCTGATACATATACTTTTTATTTTCCGCACAAAAAGGTTGCCACTCTATCACCGGGCGGCAACCTTTTTGGTTCTGTTTATTATTGGGGGGAAGAGATGCCGCTGCGCTTCTTGGCGAGCTCGCGCCGCACAACCGGAGCTACTTCTGTTGCCAGCAGCTCAATGGCTTCTGCCACCTTGGCATAGGGAAGGCCGCCGATATCCAGCTGGGTCATGAAGCGGTGATGGCCGAACAGCTCATGCTGATAGAGGATCTTCTCAATAATCTGCTGCGGGCTACCCACGGCCAAGGTATTGTCCGGAGAGGTGAACCGGCCGAATTCTTCGCGTGAGACACGGTATTCCTGGCCGGGCTTCGGGCTAATCGCATTGCGGTAGCTGTAGTAATAAGGATAGTACTCATCCAATGCCTGCCGGGAGGTCTTGGCTATGTAACCGTGGCTTGTGATGGCAATCTTCAAGTCTTCCGGTCTGTGCCCTGCTGCTGCGCCGGAGCGGCGGTAGGTGTGGGCCAGATTCTGGAAAGGCTCCGGGCTGCCGCTCAGAATAGCGATGGCCATACCTACACCCAGCTCTCCGGCCTTCTGGGCACTTTCGGCCGAACCGCCGATGCCCACCCAGAGCGGAAGCTTCTGCTGCAGCGGACGCGGGGCAATCTCGGCGTTATGCAGCGGGGAGCGGAACTTGCCTTCCCAGTTCATGACCTCATGCTGGTTCAGCGTGAGCAGCAGGTCGAGATTCTCGCTGAACAGCTGTTTGTAATCCTCCAGCTCATAGCCGAACAGCGGGAAGGATTCCAGGAATGCGCCGCGCCCGGCGATAATCTCCGCCCGGCCGTCCGACAGCAGATCCAGAGTGGCGAAATCCTCGAAGACACGAACCGGATCAATCGTACTCAGTACAGTGGTTGCACTGGTAAGCTTAATCCGCTCTGTAACCTGGGCAATAGCTGCCAGCACAACCGGTACTGAGGAGATGACGAAATCCAGCCGGTGATGTTCACCTACGCCGAATACATCCAGACCCGCTTCATCGGCAAGCTTCGCGGCAGCAATCACTTCATGGAGCCGCTGGCGGGGGCTAATCCGCTGCCCCGTTTGGCAATCGGTTACGATATCCCCGAGTGTATAAATACCGAACTCGAACTCCGGTTCAGCCGCTTGCTTCGCTTGATCATTCCCTTGATTGTTCATTGGTACAGACCCCTTATTATCCAGAATATTTAGTATGTTTAAAGCTTAAGCTTGTCCGTTACAGCAAGGATATACTCTACTATACCATAACGACTTACAAAATGTAAGTATATGAGTGTAAGTTTGTGATATGAGGAGATAAGCAGATAAGCAGCAATACTAATGTTGTGCCCTGCATACCATATACCGGGAGCACTGGTTGCCCTTTCTAACTTTTATGTATTTATATATATACGAAGTCCCCCGGTTGAGATTATACTAAAGTGACGAACCGTTTTTTCAGCAGGCGGAGCGTCTCCCCATACCTATAACACAGACACAAGAATATTATGCTGGAGGAAATTGAATGAGCACTACAGAACTTACTAGCCAACTTTCCAGTTTCACAGGAAGATTACTGCGGGAACGCTTTGGGAAAGGGCCTGAATCCATACACGCCTCTATCGGAAAGCAATGTATAGCGCTGCATATTCGTAATTTTATCGGACCTGTGGAGAAATTTTTGTTAAATAAGGAAGAAGAACAGGCGTTTCGCTATACGAGAGAGCTTCTGATGAAGTCTCTGCTGCCCGAGCTTGCGGCCTACCTGAAGGAAATGACGGCTATGGAGGTTGGCGAGATTTTCTATGACTGGGGTATACATAATGCGTCTGGAATGATCGTTGCGCTCATTAAGAATGACGTTATGGTCATTGACGATTATGCCGGGCGTCAAGAAGTCCATGCCCAGATAAATGAAGTTAGCAGAAAGGTTCAGAAGGAACCGGTCTATACCGACTCCTGGTGGCTTGGCCCGCGCGTCCTGATTATCAAACGTGAGGGTATCCTGATCCCGCTGGAGAAGGAACTGATTAGCCTTGGTTATGAGAATACGCTTAAGACTACCAAACGTAAGATGGAAAAACGATATTTGGAGGATACCACCACGATTGCCCCGATGCTTGGCAAGGAACTGTCGGATATATACGTGGATTGGGATTTCGACAAGGATACCAGTGTGATAGCTTATACTTTTCATTAAGTTTAACTATAAATAAGGCGGAAATGAGTCGGACATGCGAATGAGCCGAACATGAGCCGGAGAAGGGGGAATTGTCCCTTTCTTCGGCTTTTTTATTTTCTGCCTGTTTAGGGGCTGTTGTGCTGGGACTTTTTAGGAGGATATGCCGAATGGAGGAGTACAAGCAGACAGTATTATATGTGGAAGATAATCAACTCAACATGGCCCTAATGCATCATATCTTCAAAAGAAACCTGCCCTCCATATTGCTGCTGAAAGCCGAAACGGCAGAGCTCGGGCTAAGTATGGCCCGTGAAGAACTGCCGGATCTGATCATCCTGGATATCGGGCTGCCCGGCCTTAACGGATATGAAGCTCTGGAAATATTGCAGCAGGATGAGGCTACTTGCCACATTCCGGTACTGGGAACCAGTGCGTTTGCTCAATTATCGGATATTGAAAAAGCCAGGAACAAGGGTTTTGCTTCATACATTACCAAACCTTTTCAGGTAAAAGCCTTCACTGAAACGGTGAAGAGGCTGCTGGACGGTGGGCTCTAAAAGGATAATGTAATGCAGGAATGGATTGAACAAAGGCGGGAACTGGGGAGAACTCTGTCTGAAGGCTGGTTCGCGGGTTAATATAATCCGACAGAATCATTTGACTTTCGCCCGGATATGCAAGATATTTATATTACAGATTTGAACTAATAATGCATGTATTACTCCACGAACGGGCGGTGGAATTTATGCTAAGACAACATACGGAGATCTCTTCTCCATTCGAACAGGCATTCAAAAAGGGGACTGCCGGAGTTGCATTTCTCTCCATTTCCGAAGAATGGACTAGTGTGAATCCGGCGGTAACCCTGTTACTTGGATACACGGAAGAACGATTGCTGGGACATGGCCTCACGGAGTTTCTGTATGAAGATTCCCTGGAGATACATAGGCAAAAGATGGGCACCCTAAAAGCGGGAGAGGCTCCCTTTTTTGAATGTGAGCTAAATTTCCGGCATGCAGACGGCTCTGTAGTTGCAGTACTGCTGCATGTTTCTCTGATTAGCGAGCCCTCTACGGGAATGGGCTTGTATTATATCGTTCATCTGGCCGGATTGCGGCACCCGGAAGCTAAGTCCATGGATGAACTTCCTGCACCGCCAGATGAGCTGTACCGCCTGATCGCAGCCAATATTCGAGACATTGTATATTATGCAACCCCGGATGGTATCTGCAGATACTGTTCTCCTTCGATTGTAGAAGTACTCGGGTATAAGCCTGAGGAATTGATCGGCTGTGATATCCGCGGACTGGTTTACCCCGAGGATATGGAATTTATGAGCGCTCCGCAGGCGGCTGAGCTTCAGAGTGTGCAGCTGCGGATTCTTCATAAGGACGGGCGGTATCTCTGGATTGAATTCACGCTGCGGATTGTGGAAGACAGCGGGAGCTGGAGCGTGCTTGCCGTAGGCCGTGATGTGACACAGCGTAAGATTATGGAGCAGAAGCTGCAGGAATCGGTAGAGCGGTATACCTCGCTGAAGAAATATAACCATGATGCGATTATTTCCCTGGATCTGGAAGGGAACATCATCAATGGGAATGAGAAGGCCGTGCAGCTGACAGGCTACACCATTCCTGAGCTGGTGGGAATGAGTGTCGGCCGGATTATCGGGAACCACCATCTTCACGACGTGATCAGCTTCTGCCAGAAGAAGGGTTCCATGGAACGGAGCATCGACCTCATCTGGCATAAGGACGGGCATTCCGTGGAGGTGCTGACAACCCTTGCCCCTATCATAATCAACAAGGAGACGGTGGGCTTTTATATAATCGTCAAGGATATTACCGAGCAGAAGAAGCTGCTGATCGCCAAAGAAACCGCCGAGAATACGAACCGGGCCAAAAGCGAGTTCCTGGCTATGATGAGCCATGAAATCCGCACGCCGATGAACGGGGTGATCGGGATGACCGATCTGCTGCTGGACCTCAGTGATCCGGATTCTCAGCAACGGGAGTACCTGGAAATCATCCGCCAGAGCGGGGAATCCCTGCTGAATATCATTAACGATATTCTGGATCTATCCAAGATAGAGGCTGGCAAAACCTCATTGCATGAAGAACCGTTTGTCCTTCAGCACTGCATAGAGTCTGCTCTGGAGCTGCTGCAGCTTAAAGCGGAGAATAAGGGCCTAACCATCCAGGTGGAGGTGGGACCGGAGGTGCCCGCTGATCTGATCGGGGACGGAGAACGCTTGAAGCAGATCCTGATCAATCTGGTCGGCAATGCAGTGAAGTTCACTTACACGGGCGGGATAAAGGTAGGCGTGCAAAGCATAAGGGGAGAAGAGGCTGCTGATGGGGTAACGCTGCAATTTACAGTGGCGGATACAGGAATAGGCATTCCGGAGGATGCCCGCAGCCAATTGTTCGAGCCGTTCTACCAGCTCGATCATTCCATGAGCCGCAAACATGAAGGAAGTGGCCTGGGGCTGGCGATCAGCAAGCAGCTGGTTGAAATGATGGGAGGCAGGATTCAGCTGGAGCCGCAGACCGGGCAGGGGGCAACTTTTGTATTTACAGTGGTGCTCCGGACCGAGAAGCAGGCTCTGACTGCTGAGGGGGCGGAGCCGGGCCTGCTGAGTCCGCAGCAGCTCAGCCGTTCTTTGCGCATCCTGGTGGCTGAAGACAATGTTATTAATCAGATTGTGCTGCGCAAAATTCTGGAGAAGCGCGGGTTCGCCGTCGATGTTGCGGAAGACGGGCTGCAGGTAGTCGAGATGGTCTCTCAGCGCAGCTATGACCTGATCTTCATGGATGTGCAGATGCCCGGCATGAACGGCCTGGAGGCCACATTGAGAATCAGGCAGACGCAGCCGGCAGACTCGCAGCCGGTCATTATTGCCGTAACGGCTAATGCGCTGAAAGGCGACCGGGAATTATGCATTGAAGCGGGAATGGACGAGTATATCAGCAAGCCGCTGAGAAGCGAGACTATAGTGAATGTTATCGGGAAATTCTTTTAATTTGCAGGCAGTCTTCCGTTTGTTCATCACCCATTCACATTTTTGCGTTAAAGCTGCAATACGTCACTCTGACATCTTGCATGTGGAAGTCATTTTGATTAAGATAGCAGAAACCGGTGCATAAGACGCATCGATATACCATTAAATGACAATGACGAAGAGAGTAAGCACTTTATAGCGGATCTTAACAGGGAAGGTGTGCCGGAGACTGAGAGCACCCTCATTTGACGCTTAGTGCCGAAGTTCACTTCCGAGTCGGCTCCTGAAGTACACTGCTGCAGCAGGTATGAGTAGGGAGGCCCGCTTCCAGCGTTAACGGGTGTAAGACAGAGTTAATCCGGTCCGGGATGAGGTAACAGCTTACCGGGTGCTGACGCGTCAGCAGGATTCATCTCTAAATAAGGGTGGTACCACGGCTCCTCGTCCCTTGCGACGGGGGGCCTTTTTGCGTTCGTTCATAGGATTAACTATTAACTACAAAAGGGAGTGTCAGGAAATGAGTAATGTGGAATTGGATAAGCTGAGAGCAAGGCTTGATGAAATTAACGGACAACTGCTGGAGCTGATCTCGGAGCGTGCGGGAATCGTGCAGGAAATTGGAGCACTCAAAGAGAAGCAGGGCGTGCCGAAGTTCGATCCTGAACGCGAGAAAGCCATGCTGGATAAGCTGGTCGCAAGCAACAAGGGACCGTTCACCAGCGGCACGATCCGTACCCTGTTCAAGCAGATTTTCTCTGCTTCACTGGATCTGCAAAGCACGGAGCATAAGAAATCCCTGCTGGTAGCCCGCAAAAATCACGCTGAAGATACAGTAATTACCCTTCCGGGTAATGTAACCGTCGGCGGATTATCTTCGCTGATGGTTGCCGGACCCTGCTCGGTGGAGAGTGAGCTGCAGACCCGTACAGTTGCCGCTGCCCTGCAGAAGGCAGGCGTGAAGGTAATGCGCGGCGGAGCCTTCAAGCCCCGTACCTCCCCGTATGATTTCCAGGGACTCGGGATGGATGGCCTGAGAATTCTGCGTGAAGCGGCGAATGAATACGGGCTTCTGACCATCAGTGAAATTGTAGACCCTCGTCATATTGAGGAGGCTCTTGATTATGTCGATGTTATTCAGGTCGGTGCACGGAATATGCATAACTTCGAACTGCTCAAAGCGGTAGGGGAAGTGAACAAGCCGGTATTGCTGAAGCGCGGTTTGTCGGCGACACTGGACGAATTCGTCCATGCGGCAGAATACATTATGTCCCGGGGTAACATGGAGATCATACTGATTGAACGCGGCATCCGTACCTATGAGAAAGCGACCCGCAATACGCTGGATATTTCGGCAGTACCGATTCTCAAGCAGGAATGCCATCTGCCGGTGCTGGTCGATGTGACCCATTCCACCGGACGCAAGGATATCCTGATCCCATGTGCCAAAGCCGCACTTGCCGCCGGAGCCGACGGCATCATGGTGGAAGTGCATCCCGATCCGGCAACCGCCTTATCGGATGCGGCGCAGCAGCTTAATATTGAAGAGTTCAACACCTTCTTCAATGAAGTGAAAGCCTCCGGACTGTACCGTTAATCTAAATATCTAGAATTTATACGGAAATAGAAGAATTAATGAGAATGACGCTGTAATTAGCGCTTACAAGAATAGTTTGCACTTTTGTGGAGGTTAAGGAGGGTCAGGTACAATAACAAGTATTGGCGTTGCACCTGACCCAGGCTCTATGGTTAGAGCCTATAACCTTATAACAAGACACAGGAGGAGCAGCACAATTTGAAGCAGTTAAGCTTATACAACAACGGTTGGTTCTCCAACACACGGAGCGACATTCTGTCGGGTATGACCGTGGCGATTGCCTTAATCCCTGAAGCGATTGCTTTCTCCATCCTCGCCGGTGTAAGCCCGATGGTTGGATTGTACGCATCTTTCTGTATTGCTATTGTGACGGCATTTGCCGGCGGAAGACCGGGCATGATCTCCGCGGCAACCGGGGCGATGGCACTATTGGTCGGCAGCCTGGTGATTTCACACGGAATTGAGTACCTGTTCGCGGCTACCGTACTGGCGGGAATCTTTCAGATTCTAATGGGGATGCTGAAGCTTGGCAGATTCATCACGTTCCTGCCGCAGCCGGTAATGACCGGCTTCGTCAACGCATTAGCCATTCTTATTTTCATGGCCCAGCTTGTGCATTTTGAAGGACAGGGCTGGATGATGTATGCACTGGTGGCACTTACACTGATTATCATTTATACGGTTCCGCGGATCACGAAGGCTGTCCCTTCGGCACTTGTAGCGATTATCGCAGTTTCCATACTCAGTATTGTTCTTAATCTGGATGTGAGGACCGTAGGCGATATGGGCACCATTACTTCGGCTCTGCCGGTGTTCCATCTGCCGGATCTTCCCTTCACGCTGGATACACTGCTGATCATTCTGCCCTATTCACTATCGCTAGCTGTTGTCGGATTGCTGGAATCCCTGATGACCGCAACGCTGATTGATGATATTACCGGCACCGGCAGTAACAAGAACCGGGAAGCGAAGGGACAAGGCCTGGCCAATATCGTTACCGGCTTCTTCGGCGGGATGGCAGGCTGTGCAATGATCGGCCAGTCGATGGTTAATATGAAATCGGGCGGACGTACACGGCTGTCTACTTTTGTATCGGGGATCTTTCTTTTGTTCCTGATTCTCGTTCTGGGCGATGTGGTTAAGCAGATTCCGATGGGCGCCTTGGTCGGTGTTATGATCATGGTCTGCATCAGCACCTTCGAGTGGGGTTCGTTGAAGACATTAGCCAAGGTGCCGCTCAGCGACGCACTGGTCATGATCGTTACGGTAGTTACTGTGGTAGTGACAGATAATCTGTCGATCGGTGTACTGTTCGGTGTTCTGCTGAGCGCTTTGTCTTTTGCCTGGAAAATGGCTTCAATAAAGCTCAGTGTCCATACGGCAGCATCTGTAACTACCTACAAAGTATCCGGCCAGCTGTTCTTCGGTACAACCAGTCATTTCGTGCATGAATTTATGTATGAGAGTGATCCGCAGCAGGTGATTATCGACTTCTCCCATTCTCATGTGTGGGATCAGTCGGCGGTGGGGGCTATTGCCAAAACGCTGGACAAATACGCGGCACTCGGCAAAAAGGTAACGATTACCGGATTAAATGAAGAAAGTGCCCGGCTGGTGAAGCGGATCGGCCTGAGCTTGTCGGGCGGGCATTGAAGGGTAAATGTATTGAGGCTGTCTTTGGAGCTGTTTATGGCTTCAAAGGCGGTCTCTTTTTATGTAGTATCTTTTGCGGCAGGAAAAAGGATTTTCGAAAAAGTTGTCGAAATTTTCCGGTAGAGGGACATTTGTCATTGCATGTTCAGGAATGACCCTACTTTAACAACGCAATTGCCGTGCGCGAAAGGGAAGGCCTTCATGTTTTCTTTTATCCGAACAAGACTTATTGCTCGTATCCTCTGCATCATGACTGTAGTCATTCTATGTATCACAGCAGGGAACATTGCCATTCAGCGGGCGAACACCGGAACAGCGGTGAAAGGGACGATCAGCAGTTACAACATGAGTATTGCCAGCCATTATGTTACGCAGATGGATGCCGGCCGTTACAGCGAATTCCTGGCCGATCCCCGGGAATCGGACCTGTATTGGTCGCTCCGCAATGAACTGGATCAGTTCCGGGTGTCGATCGGTGCCCGTTATGTATACTTTGTCAGGATCGATGAAGCTAATCAGCCGCAGCTGATGATTGACGGCAGACCGGAGGGGGACCCGCTGGCTTCACAGATTAATGAAAGTACAGATATGCCGGCGGTTGCAGTTCAGGCGGTCCTTGCCGGAGAGAATGCGAGTACGCCGCTGATCATGAATCCTCAATATGGGGATTATATCTCGGCATTTGTGCCGGTGAAAGGGGCTGACGGGACTCTGATCGGGGCGCTGGGCATTGATACCGATGTCGCTGTCCTTAGCAGCCTGACCCGTGATGTCCTGATCCAAAGTCTGCCTCTCTATGGTATTATTCTCGCCTTATCCCTGGCCGCTTTGGCGGTGCTGGCCTGGTTTGTGTCCCGGTCCTTGCGTCCTCTGGGGACGATCACGGAGAGTGCGGGCACCATGGCCAGGGGCGACTTGGCTGAGGCCGCGCGGATTCTGAATGGCCGTCCGGTCAAGTCCCGGGATGAGATTGGAACGGCTTATCTGGCGATGCTTCAGATGTCAGGAGATTTGAATTCCAGAGTGAGAGGGATGGTGTCTGGTGTGTCCACGGCATCCGATTCTCTCTACGGCTCCTCCGAGACATTCGCCAGGAATGCCGATGATGTGCTGAAGATGAGTGAGGCTGTCAATGGGAGAATAGGCGACATCTACGCCGGTGCCCATTCACAGACGGAAGGGGCGCAGAGCAGCGCTATGGCAATGGATGAGATGGCGCAGGGCATTTCACGTATTTCGGCCGCTTCGGCCGCTGTCTCCGAATTCGCGGTCAAGGCTCTGGATATGGTGGAGTCCTCCCAGAACGCCATGAACTACACAAATCAGCAGATGAAGTCGATTTCCGTATCTACCAGCGATACTCTGGATATCGTGCTGTTGCTGCAAGGCTATACGAATGAAATTGAGGGGGCGCTGGCTTCGATCAGGCAGTTCGCCGATCAGACGAAGCTGCTTGCGCTGAATGCCTCGATTGAGGCAGCGCGCGCGGGAGAACACGGGCGGGGCTTCACTGTCGTAGCCGGAGAGGTACGCAAGCTGGCAGAGGGCTCTGCGGCTTCTGTCGAGCGGGTAGCCGATTTACTGATTCATATCGGCAATGCCTCGGCAAGCATCGGTACGCAAATGACGGACGCTTCCCATGAAGTCAGTGAAGGTGTGCGGATGTCTGCTGAAGCAGAAGCTGCGCTGCTGGAAGCCTCGGCCGCTTTTCGTGAGGTGGCCGGACAGATCATCGATGTCTCCGCGACGGCAGAGCAGCTGTCTGCAGGCTCGGAGGAGGTTGCTGCAACGGTGGGCAGCATGGCCTCCATTGCCGGAGGTGTCTCGGAGCAGACAAGGCAGATCCGTGAGCTTACAGGTCTTCAACTGGAGAAGATCAAAGAAGTGTACGAGGCTTCGATGATGATCAGCGCGAACACGGGCGACTTGCGGGAGGCTATCCGGCAGGTGAAGGTATAGGCGGCGATTCGAGTGTTGATCGGGCGCAGTAGCAGGTGCTCGCTCTCCGGCTTTCCAAAGTGTTCGACTATTGGTATGATTACAAGGAATGCGAACATCTACTACCGATTACATGGAGGAATTAATAATGAGTGAAACTACAATATCCGGGATTATTGATCATACGCTGCTGAAGGCGGATGCCCGTAAAGACGATATTATCAAGCTGGCTGAGGAAGCCAAAGCATACAAATTCGCTTCGGTCTGTGTGAACCCGGCCTGGGTGTCCACGGCCTATGCCGTGCTGAAGGATACGCCGGAAGTAAAAGTATGTACAGTAATCGGGTTCCCGCTGGGATCGTCCACACCGGAAACCAAAGCCTTTGAAACCACCGATGCGATTGCTAACGGTGCTGGCGAAGTAGATATGGTTATTAATATCGGCGCATTGAAAGACGGCAATGACGAGCTGGTGAAACGTGATATCGCCGCAGTGGTTGAAGCTGCCCGCGGTAAAGCACTAACCAAAGTCATCATTGAAACCTGCCTGCTGTCCGATGGAGAGAAGGTCCGCGCCTGTAAGCTCGCTGTAGAAGCGGGAGCCGACTTTGTGAAGACTTCGACCGGCTTCTCCACGGGAGGCGCAACGAAGGAAGATATCGCACTCATGCGGGCGACTGTCGGCCCTGATATCGGCGTTAAGGCATCCGGCGGTGTGCGCAGTGCGGAAGATGCCCTCGTAATGGTCGGAGCAGGCGCTACCCGGATCGGGACAAGCGGCGGCGTAGCCATTGCCAAAGGTGAACAAAGTCAGAGCAGCTACTAAATAGAATAAGAAACGCTCTACATACGGCAGCGCCCTCCTTGATTTCAAGGGGCGCTGCCGTTTTTGTACAAATATAATTCGGAAAGAGATACATCCCTCAGAGTCCGCCGAAAGCGGGGGGGATGAGGGAATGGGGAGCACAAGTACATCTGAATTCACCGGATGCGTAAATCATTGGACCCGGTGAGTGAAGCGGACTGAGAAGTCGTTATTTCGCCCAAAAAACCATAAATAAGGATGAGACGGACTGAGAATCGCTTATATCGTTCATTTGAGGCCAAAATGACGGATATCCGGATGCTTAACGGAATCTCAGTCCGATCGTCCTACCATTTCATCAGATTTGCCAACATAACGGAATCTCAGTCCACCTTACGGGCAGAGGCGTCAGGAAGAATCCGCCAAGTTCCAATTACGGAAATGCTCCAATGATAGGCTCCAGCCTGAATCACCCCTCGGGGTGATTTTGTTCAGGGAATAGCGAGTACGGGTAAAATGAGGGGGGCGAAGTACCCGGCAGGCGGAACTGAGGAGCACTAGTGCACCTGAATTAGCTGAAAGTAGCCGATAGGCGTGAATGAGGCGCATTAGCCGTTAGTGCACCAGGTTTCACCAGCTCCGTGCCTTGCTCCCACTGCATTTTCATCTCAACAAACCGGCAGCAGCCCCCTTGAATTCAAGGAGGCTGCTGCCGGTTCTGCGAAGCAAATACATTAGTGGTCTGGCAGATCAGCTAAGTATGAGAAATGGATCTCCGGAAGTCGGCTGTACAGAAGCCTACCCGCCTACCCGCCTCTCATAAAAGGACGGCAAAGCCGATTCATCTTTCCTAGAACAGCCCTTTATCCATCGCTTTGCCGATCAGCGTGGCGAACAGGCTATTGGACCAGGCGAACCACTCGCGGGAGAAGTCGGCTGGATCATCCGGGTGGAAGCCTTCGTGCATGTAGCCGGTATCCGCATCAGTGCGGATCAGCATGTCGATCAGCTCCTTGATCTCCTCATCGTTGTCTGCCGTCAGCGCCTGCATGGACAGTGCCATGTGCCACACATAACCGCCCGGCGTATGCGGACTGCCAATGCCCTTGGCGTGCTTGCCCTCGAAGTAGAAGGGATTGTCGAAGCTGAGGGCGAAACGGCGTGTGTTCTGATAAATCTCATCCTCTACGCCAACATAACCAATATAAGGAATGGACATCAGTCCAGGTGTGCCCGCATCGTCCATCAGGGAATAATTGCCGAATCCGTCCGTTTCATAGGCGTAGATTCTGCCGTATTTTGGGTGAGTCACGATTCCGTAGGTACGGATGCCGAAGTCGATCTCCTTGCGCAGCTTCGCCGCCCGTGCCGCCAGTCTTTCGTCCATGTAGACCTCGCTTGCAATCTCGCGGATATAACCCAGAATGACTACGGCGAACATATTGGAGGGAATGTTGTAGCCGAATTCGCAGCTGTCATCGCTTGGCCGGAAGCCGGACCAGCTCATGCCGGTATAGTTGACAGGCATGCCGCGTCCGTTATTGTGCAAAGTTTCCGTATCCTGAAGCGTCTGCCGGATGAAATGGTATGGCGACTTCTCCCCGTGATATTGCTCGGTTTCGATAACATTCACAATGGAGGTCAGCGCCTGGTAGCAGGCAGCATCGAAGATATCGCGCTGCTCTGCTTCCTTCCAGTACATATACGCCAGCTGTACAACGAAGCAGAGGGAGTCCAGCTCATACTTGCGCTCCCACATCCACGGATTCAGATTGCAGTCGTCCGTATCCCGGTAATGCTTGTCGCTGGCCGTTTCGTTGAAGGCGTTGGTGTACGGATCAATATTGACATAGAACATCTGGCGGGCGATCAGGCCGCGGAGAATGCGCTGCAATTCCGGATCGTTTTTGGCAAAAGGAATGTAGTGGCGCACCTGCTCCGTCGAATCGCGCAGCCACATGGCCGGAATATCTCCGGTGAACACGAAGGTGGTGCCGTCCTCCAGCAGCTTGGTGGTCGTCTCCAGCGTATTCGGGAAGCAATTGCGGAACAATTGCTGCAGTTTCGGGTGATGCTTGAGCCGTTCGTCGGCCTCATTCAGATAGGTGGTAATGGAAGCTGGCAGGTTCATCGTTAATTCCTCCTCAGGCATAGTGAATTTAGGGTTGTACCGTTTGCAGGGCATAAGTTACAATTTGGGCTTTGCCGGCGGTGCTGCGCAGAATTCCTTCATCTAATATGGCTGTCTGTTTCCGCCGCTCCAGAATATCACTGGCATGTACAGCCTCTACGGGAAAATGCGGCACGAGCGCAAAATCCTGCTCCTGATGCGCCAGATTGTACCACCGCAGGATAATATCCTCATGTTCTTCCGACAGCTTGAAGGCGGAGAGGGCCATTGTGCGGCCCTGCCACTCCAGCGGCTGATACTCGGCAGGCAGGGAGCCCTGCTGCCAGCCGGTCTGTACAGTGAACCAAGGCACCTGATACTGGTAGGCCCAGGCGAAGGCCTCCGGCCACCCGGCATCTCCGGCATAAGGGCGAACCGCGAATTGAGCGGTCTGCTCACCCAGGCACTGGGCTTCCGGCGTAGGGAACACGCCCCAGTCCCCCAGCTCCGACACACTGCGTAGCAGGGTTACGGCAATGGTATTGCTTCCGTCACGCAGGACCTCGTATTCGTTCAGCCCTTTGTTGGCGACCACAAGACCCGCGCTGCCGTCCGACACACTGACGTAAGCCTGCTGGTGCTGGGCATTGCTCGGATTGATCCAGTCGGCAGCCGGTTCAATGGCGCGCTCCGCCGCTTCGAAGATGGAATCCGCCAAGAGTGTGGAGGCGGCAAGATCCGTAGGGAAGAGGACGCGCAGCCTGTGGTCCTTGGCCTGGTTATTGAACGTGGCAGAGACCTGAATGCCGGTCCCATTAGCCTCCAGACTGATCCGGGTTACGATCCGCAGCGGGACCTGGGCTGAAGAGCGTCCCGCCTTGCGCTGGCGGAACGGAACCATCCGGCGCTTCTCCTCCTCGAAGGAGGCATCGGCGGAAGCCGGAACGGTCCATTCATGCACGATTTCATAGGTGATGCGGTAAGGCTCGTGCTCGGCAAGCGTGATGCGGGCGTCCAGTCCCTTGGTAGTCAGAGCAGCATCGCCCTCCGGCTGGCGGAACACATACTCATTTCCGATATCCCCGTAATTCTCGTAAACCCCTAGTCCGGCGAAGACTTTGCCGGTGTGCTTGTCCTTCACATCATACGAGCCGTCTTCCCGGATCTGGATGGCCAGGAATCCGTTCTCCATCCCCGTCTCGGTGAGCCTAAGCGGGCTGGCAGCAGCCCCGGCAGCTCCAGCGGATGCGCTACCCGGTGACTCCACCCAGGCATAAGTGGTATAGCCAAGCGGCGGAATCTGCACAGCTTCGAAGGTCAGCCGGACCATACGCGCCATATAAGGCTTGCGGAACTGATCGTCCGGCAGCTCATAGCCGAACCGGGTGCCGAGATCCTCGGCCTTGCAGGCCAGGACCCGTCCGTCCGCACCCAGCAGCCGCCCGCGCGCAAGCTCAAGCGGTAACTGATCCAGCGCTTCGGCAATCGCCGCAGGATTCGGGCCTCCCTTGAAGTACCGTTTGGCTACCGCTACCTCCACACTAACCGTACCACTGCGTTCCCAGCCGGTTGTATTGAAGACCGTCACGGGAATGGCAGATTCTCCCCAGGCGGCTACGCCCATAGTTCCAATCTGACCGGAGATCGCCTTCAGGCTCTCCTCCATAATAGCCTCGCCGACATGCCTGCTCTTCTCGAAGCGTGTAACCATCTCGCGGTGAACCTCATCCACGCTACAGCCGCAGATGCTGTCATGCGGATGATTCTGCATCAGCGTCTTCCAGGCGTAGGTCAGCAGGGCGTGGGGATAAGCCTGCCCGCTGAGCAGATAAGCCAGGGCAGCCAGCGGCTCGGCGCCCTTCTCCAGCAGGGTCTGGCCCTGATGATTCAGCTGCTTCAGATAGACGCGGGCGGAAGCGGTGTTCACCAGCGTCCCCCAGCCGTCCGTATGCTGGCTGCGCAGCTCTCCGTGTACGGTGACCAGATCTTCAGGCAGCGAAGGACCCAGCGCCTCCAAGTACTGCTCGAAGCTGGAATGGACGAAATCCGTGTCCGGGTAGAGCTTCCTCGCGGTCTCCAGCGCATCGGCGAGATCACGCTGTACCGGCTGATGATCACAGCCGTTCATGAACAGCAGCTCGGGGGTGGAGGCATATTTGCCGGCATCGGCGATTTTTTTGTCCCAGAAGGCCTTGGCTTCACCCGCATCTACCGGCACCTCGTTGCCGTTGCTGTACCAGTTCGCAAACAGCAGCCCCAGCACGCTTGAGCCGTCGGGTGATTCCCAGAACATCTCGGAGTAAGGCGATTCATAGCTTGAGCTGTTCAACTCGCCGACCATATTGTCGAAGCCCGTCGGCTTCACTCCGCGCCCGAACACCGCAGTCTCAATGTCTGCCTGCCGGAGCAGCTGCGGGGCTTGTCCCATATTGCCGAAGGAATCCGGGAAATAACCCAGCTTGGAGATGACGCCATATTTGGCCGCGTCCTGATGGCCGATCAGCAGATTGCGGACATTGGCCTCCGAGCTGGTCAGGAATTCATCCTGGAGCACATACCAGGGGCCGATGACAATACGGCCTTCGAGGATGAATCTCTCCAGCTGCTCTCTTTTCTCCGGATGAATCTGAAGATAGTCTTCAATAATAATGGTCTGTCCGTCCAGGTGGAAATAACGGTAGCGTTCATCCTTCTCCAGAGTTTCCAGGAGCTCATTCATCAGCTTCGCCAGCAGAACGTGGTGACGCTCGTAAGGCATGTACCATTCCCGGTCCCAGTGGGTGTGGGAGATCAGGTGTGCGGTTGTACGGGTCATGACAGTAACCTCCTATATCATCAGTCGGATATTTAGTCTTGGCATTCGTAGCAAATGTTTGCATACCTGCCCGGGGATCACAATATGTAACTTTTGCAGGGGGGAGAGAGGTTCATAATTCACATATTTGCGGCAGCAGGCTAACCGTGGGCAACTACAGCAGGCAATTCCGGAAAGTCCTGCAGCGGCGCGGTTTTACACTCCCTTAACATGACAATGCACATCCTACATATTTACGATGTCAGCTTAGTTTCACTACACTTGGTGTTGTAAGCGTTAGCAGGAAGGTGATTAGCGAGAATGCGAAGCGGCTGCATGATTTAATGTCATGAAAACTAACATAGAGAGGAGTGGGAGAATGAAGGGGAGTAATGCTGAAGTATCCGGAAGTCCTTCATTGAAGAACAAGTCCCTTGGCAAAAGAATCTGGCAAAATTGGGAGCTCTATCTGTTCATGCTTCCCGCATTACTGTATTTCCTCGTTTTTCATTACGGTCCGATGTACGGTATTCAGATTGCGTTTAAGAATTTCGTACCCTCGAAGGGAATTACGGGCAGCGAATGGGTAGGCTTTGACCATTTTGAACGGTTCTTCAATTCCTATTTCTTCTGGGATCTGCTCTGGAACACATTCAGTATCAGCTTCTATGAACTGGCCATCGGGTTTCCGCTGCCGATCATTCTGGCGCTGGCCTTCAATGAGGTCCGCAACGGCCCGTTCAAAAAATCAGTCCAGACGGTAACCTATGCGCCGCATTTCATTTCCGTCGTTGTTATGGCAGGGATGATTATTACCTTCCTGTCGCCCTCCAGCGGAATGATTGTCCGGGCCATCGAATTCCTGGGCTTCGAGCCTGCGCAGTTTCTGACCGATCCGGCCTGGTTCAAGACCGTGTATGTCTTCTCGGGCGTCTGGCAGAGCACCGGGTGGGGAACGATTATTTATCTCGCGGCTCTGTCAGGCGTAGATCCCCAGCTGCATGAAGCGGCCATTGTGGATGGAGCAAGCCGGATCAAACGGGTGCTGCATATCAACCTGCCGACGATTATCCCCACGATTACGATCATGCTGATCCTGAATATGGGGAATATTCTGGGCCTTGGCTTCGAGAAAATTCTGCTGCTGCAGAATTCGCTCAATATGGAAGCTTCCGATGTCATATCCACTTATGTATACCGCGCCGGGCTAGTGAACGCCCAATACAGCTTCTCTACGGCTGTCGGATTGTTCAACTCGGTGGTCAACGTAATTCTGCTGGTTACCGTCAACCGGATTGCCAAACGCACCAGTGAGAACAGTCTCTGGTAGAAAGGAGTTGAAGTCTTTGGTTACTGCTATGAAAGAGTCAAGGGGAGACAAGCTGTTTCTGATCAGCACCTATATTTATCTGTGCCTTGCCCTGCTGGTTGTTCTCTATCCGCTGGTCTATATTCTCAGCGCTTCGATCAGTTCGCCGCAGGATGTCAATTCGGGAGCCATGTGGCTGTTCCCGAAGAACGTGACACTGGACGGCTACAAGCTTGTTTTTGAGAACCCTAAGATATGGAATGGTTACTTGAATACCATTATTTACACGGTGGCGGGCACCCTGCTCAATCTCGCGGTTACGCTGCCGGCCTCCTATGCGCTCAGCAGATCTGACTTTGTCGGACGCCAGCTGTTTATGGGTATCATTCTGTTCACGATGTTCTTCAGCGGCGGACTCGTGCCGACGTATCTGCTGGTCAAGAACCTGGGCCTCATCAACAGTATGGGCGCATTGATTCTGCCGGTGGCCGCTTCGGTCTGGAACATCGTCGTAGCCCGCACCTTTTTCCAGACGACCATCCCGAAGGAATTGCAGGAGGCGGCGCACATTGACGGCTCTACGAACCTGGGGCTGTTCATCCGTATTATTTTGCCGCTGTCCGCACCGATTATTGCCGTTATGGCCCTGTTCTACGGGGTAGGCCACTGGAACAGCTATTTCCCGTCCCTGATCTATTTGAATGATGAAGCCAAGTATCCGCTGCAGATGGTGCTGCGCCAGATCCTTGTCCTTCAGGAAATGTCGGCCGAAACCACGGGCGCTGCGATCAACGGCGAGGTGGCGATCGCCATGAATAATAAGGCAGAAACGGCATCGCTGATCAAATATGGAGTTATTGTCGTCTCTACGCTACCCATCGTGGCTGTCTATCCGTTCCTGCAGCGTTATTTTGTTCAAGGCGTCATGATTGGCTCAGTTAAAGGCTAAGCGGTTAAAATGTAATGAACATAAGGGAGGAATTATCAATGCAAACCACACGTAAACCATGGAAGCTTCTGCTGTCTTCGGCTATGATCCTGACGTTGCTGGCAGGCTGCGGCAATTCAAACGAAGGGGCCAAGAATAACAGCAGCGGCGAAGTTACTGTGAACAAGGAAGGCTTTCCGATTGTGAATCAGCCCGTAACACTGACGCTCACAGCGCCGGATGTAGGAATTCAGAACTGGGAGAATATGGCGGTGCTCCAGCAGATGCAGGAGATGTCCGGCATTACTATGGAATATAAGAACGCGCCGAAGGACAGCTTCGAGACGAAGAAGAACCTGGTGTTTGCCAGCGGGGATTACCCGGATATCTTCTACGCAGCGGGTCTGACGACTGCAGAACAGATGAATTATGGAGAGCAGGGTATCCTGATCCCTCTGGAGGACCTGATCGAAGAGTATGCCCCGAACTTCAAAGCGCTGCTGGAGGAGTACCCGGATGTCCGCAAATCGATCACAGCCCCGGACGGGCATATCTATTCCTTGCCGGTGGTGGAATTCAGCCAGCACTGGTACCGCAACCCGATGTGGTATAACGGGGATTTCCTGAAGGCGCTCAATATTGACAAGCTTCCCGAAACAACAGAGGAGCTGTATACCTATCTGAAGCGTGTGAAGGAGGAAGATCCGAACGGCAATGGCATTGCTGATGAACTTCCGATTTCCTCAGTTACGACAGCCGCTGCGAACCTCCGCGATATCCGTACCTGGCTGCTGGGAGCCTTCGGAATCTATGAGGAGGAAATTTATGTAGACGATGCGGATAAGGTGCATTATACACCGCTGGAAGAAGGCTACAAGGAGTATCTGACTTATATGAACCGCCTGTGGTCCGAGGAGCTGCTGGATCATGAGAGCTTCTCGCAGACAGCGGAGCAGAAGAAGGCCAAAGCGCAGAACAACCGCGTCGCTCTCTTCTCCGACTGGCATGCTTATATGACCAAGGGCGGAGAGCCTTCGACGTCTGATCCGATGTTTGCGCCAGTCCGCAGCGAATCGGTGGATGCGCCGGCGATTGCCAAGAACAGAGGGATTACAACCGGCGCTTTTGCCATTACGAACAGCAATCCGGAGCCGGAGGCCTCACTGCGCTGGGTAGATTATCTCTACTCCTATGAAGGTGCCTTGTACTTCAATAAAGGGCCGGAGGGTGTTCTCTGGGAATACACCGACAAAGACAACCGGGTCAAGCAATACCTGCCTGTACCAGACGGCAAGGAAATGGAAGATTACCGGGCCACGCTGACGCCTAACTACGGTATTCCTGCGCCAACTCTGTCCATGGATGATATCAACAAGGGACTGAAGACAGACTTTGACCTCTGGGTAGAACAGGAGACCAAGCAGAAGCTACTGGATAAAGGCGCACGGATTCCGTTCCCGGCCCTGTTCCTCACCGTGGAAGAACAGACCGAGATCAGCAGCCTGAATTCGGATCTGAGCACGTATGTGAAGCAGATGGAAGCGAAGTTCATTACCGGAGCCGAGCCGCTTACGGGGTGGGATAATTATGTGGCGACGGTTAAGAAAATGGGCGGAGAGCGTGTAGCCGAGATCAACCAGGCTGCTTATGACCGCTGGAAAACCAACTAAATTTCATCCGCTGTTGTGCCGCTAAAGAGCGGTATGAATGTCTAAATGCAGAAAGGTGCTGTAAAAATGATCTATAAGGATAAAGCGCGCCCTGTGACCGATCGGGTACAGGACCTGCTGCAGCGCATGACCCTTGGAGAGAAGGCTGGACAATTAGTCCAGCCTTTCGGCTGGCAGTGCTATGAGAAGCACCCTGACGGAACTACAGGTATGACAGAAGCTTTCAAGCGCCAGGTTGCAGCCGGAGGTGTCGGTTCCTTGTATGGAACGCTGCGTGCAGACCCGTGGACCGGCGTTACCCTGGAGACGGGCCTGTCCCCGAAGCAAGGAGCAGAGGCGGTGAATGCCATTCAGGCCTACGCGATGAAGGAGAGCCGGCTGGGGATTCCCATTCTGTTCGGGGAGGAGTGCTCACACGGACATATGGCGATCGGCGCGACCGTATTTCCGGTTCCGCTGGCTCTGGGCAGCATGTGGAATCCGGAGCTGTACCGGGAGATGTGCCGGGCAGTGGCACTGGAGACCCGCAGCCAGGGCGGAGCGGCCACCTATTCGCCGGTGCTGGATGTAGTGCGTGATCCGCGCTGGGGGCGTACGGAGGAGACGTTTGGTGAAGATCCTTATCTCATCGCCGTGATGGGCGTGGAGGCGGTGAAGGGATTGCAGGGAGAACGGCTGGATGCGGAGGATTCCGTGATGGCGACCCTGAAGCATTTCGCCGCCTATGGCAGCTCGGAAGGCGGGCGGAATTCAGCGCCTGTGCATATGGGACTCCGGGAGCTGCATGAAGTCGATCTGCTGCCCTTCCGCAAAGCGGTGGAGGCCGGAGCGCTGTCCATTATGACAGCCTATAACGAGATTGACGGCGTGCCCTGCACGACGAATCGTTATCTGCTGCAGGATGTGCTGCGAGAGCAGTGGGGCTTCGAGGGCTTCGTGATCACGGATTGCGGAGCGCTGGGGATGCTGACAAGCGGGCATAACACCGCGGGTAGCGGGGAGACGGCAGTGGCCCAGGCGCTCCTCGCCGGCATCGATATGGAGATGTCGGGCGAAATGTTCGAGAAGCACATCGCGGCCGCTATCGAGCATGGACGGCTGCAGGAGTCCGATCTGGACCGCGCGGCCGCCCGGATTCTGGAGCTGAAGTTCAAGCTCGGGCTGTTCGACCGTCCCTACGCCGATCCTGAGCAGGCCGGGCAGACGATCGGCAAGCCGGAGCACCGGGAGCTGGCGCGGCGGATCGCCGGAGAGAGCATCATTCTACTGAAGAACGAGAACGGAACGCTGCCGCTGAGCAAGCAGATTCCGAAGCTTGCGGTAATCGGACCCAATGCGGATGCGCCGTATAACCAGCTGGGCGACTATACCTCGCCGCAGCCCAAAGGCGCGATTGTCACTGTGCTTGAGGGAATCCGGCAGGCGTTGGGCGGCAGTGCGGACAAGGTGCTGTATGCACACGGCTGCCGGATTAAGGGCGATTCCCGGGAAGGCTTCGCCCATGCGCTGGCCTGTGCCGCAGAGGCTGATGCCGTTGTGCTGGCGATTGGCGGCTCCAGTGCCAGAGATTTCGGGGAAGGCACAATCGATCTGCTTACCGGTGCTTCAGTCGTGACTGAGCATTCCTGGAGCGATATGGAATGCGGCGAGGGCATCGACCGGGCCACGCTGAATCTGATGGGCGTACAGCTTGAGCTGGCACAGGAGATTCATAAGCTGGGCAAGCCGCTGATTGTGGTCTACATCAACGGGCGTCCGATTGCCGAGCCATGGATTGTAGAGCATGCTGATGCCATTCTGGAGGCCTGGTATCCGGGCCAGGAAGGCGGGCATGCCATTGCCGATATTCTCTTCGGCGAGGTGAACCCTTCCGGGCGGCTGACGATCAGTATTCCGAAGCATGTGGGTCAGCTTCCGGTCTATTACTATAAACGGCGGACCAGAGGCAAACGGTATCTGGAGACGGACTTCCATGCCGAGTATCCGTTCGGCTACGGCCTCAGCTACAGCGAATTTGCATACAGTAACCTGAAGGTGGAGCCTTCCGTGATATCTGCGGACGGGCAGGCGCTTGTCTCCGTGGATGTGACCAATTCCGGAGACCGGGCGGGGAGCGAGGTGGTCCAGCTGTATATTTCCGATCTGGCCTCCTCCATTACCCGTCCCGAGAAGCAGCTCAAGGGCTTCCGCAAGATCAGCCTCCAGCCGGGAGACACGCAGACGGTGACGTTCAGCGTGGGCCGGGAGCAGCTGGAGTATGTATCTGCGGATCTGACACGGATCGTGGAAGCAGGGGAGTTCGCGGTAATGGCAGGTCCGAACTCCGCAGAGTACCTGACGGCACCGCTCCATGTGAGGGAGGGCTGAGCCATGAAGCGTATGAACCGGTTCGCCTTGTGGCTGGCCAAGCGGCAGTGGGCAGAGAAGATAGAGCTTGCGGAATGGAGTATGCGCAGGTCCCGCTACCTCACTCCAGGCTGCTATGAGCATGAGGAGGAGCTGCATAAGCAATACAACGTTTCCCTGCTGGACGGCGGGTATGGAACCACCTATTTCCTTCACCGGGAGATCGCGGTTCCGGGAGACTGGGCGCCGGAAGAAGCCGCGCTGCTCTATCTGGGGCGCGGGGAAGGCCTTCTGAAGATTAACGGAGCGCCCTACCATGGCCTGGACAGCAATCACTGGTTCATTCCGCTGCCGCCCGGCACTGCGGGAGGAGAGCTTCAGCTGGATATTGAGCTGTATGATCCGGTGCCTGAGCCGGAGGACCCGCTGAACCGCCAGGCGGTGATCAATCCGCCGCTCACAGGGATTGAAATTACGCTGGTGCGGGTGAATTCTGCGGTGTACAGCCTGCTGCATACGGTGAAGATCGTGCATGAAGCAGCCCTGCTGCTGCCGGAAGGGGATATGCGCCGCATCCGCAGCCTGAAGGCACTGGAGCGGGTGATGGACACGCTCTATATGAAGGAGGAGCTGCTCGTTGACGGCGATGCCGTCTCGGCAGCGGAGCAGCAGTTGCGGACGGAAGCGGCGGCGGAACGCTCTGCGGGGCTGCACCCGGGGACGATGCACATGGTGGGCCAGTCGCATATCGATATCGCCTGGCTGTGGCCGGTCCGGGAGACGGTCCGCAAGGTCAGCCGGACCTTCTCCACGGTCTGCGCTCTGATGGATAAATATCCGGAGTTCCGTTACTCCCAGAGCCAGCCCCAGCTGTATGCCTTCGCCAAGGAGCACTATCCGCAGCTGTACGGGCGGATTAAGGAACGGATTGCCGAAGGGCGCTGGGAGCTGGTCGGCGGCATGTGGGTGGAGCCGGATCTGAACATCCCCGGCGGAGAATCACTGGTACGGCAGATGCTCTACGGCCAGGGCTTCTATATGGAGGAATTCGGCAAGCATTCCACGATTGAATGGCTGCCGGATACCTTCGGCTATTGTGCTTCTCTGCCGCAGCTCTTGAAGCAGGCCGGAATTGAGTACTTCATGACGACCAAGCTCGGCTGGAATGATACCAACCCGTTCCCGCATACGCTGTTCCACTGGGTCGGCATTGACGGAACGAAGATCGTGGCCTATCAGAACCACGGGGTGAACGAGCATACCCATCCGAAGGATGTTCAGGAGCACTGGCAGGCCTATGACCTGAAGGTAGAGCATGAGGAGCTGATGCTGCTCTACGGCCACGGCGACGGCGGAGGCGGGGTTACCCACGAGATGCTGGAATATGTGGCCCGCACCGATCTCGCGCCGGGCCAGCCGGTCAGCCGATTCTCTACGGCGGAGGCATTCTTCTCAGGAGTCGGCTCGCGCCAGCCGGAGCTTCCGGCATGGCATGGCGACCTCTATCTGGAGCTTCACCGGGGCACCTTCACGACCCATGCGTTCAATAAGCGCAGCAACCGCAAGGCGGAGGTCTTATACCGTCAAGCGGAGATCTGGAGTGTGCTCGCGCAGAAGAATAATCATCCGGAGCCTGTACAACCGGCGCAGGAGCGGAAGCAGTTGGTGAAGCCGCAGGAGGAGCTGGCCGAGGGCTGGAAGCTGCTGCTGCTCAACCAGTTCCATGACATCATTCCCGGCACCTCCATTCCCGAGGTGTACACCACCTCGCGGGAGGAGTACGCGGAGATCTTCCGCCTGGGCCAGCAGGTGCTGGATACCTCGCTCCGTGCCTTGGCAGGCGAAGTGAATACTGCGGGTGAGGGCCGTCCCTATGTGGTCTTCAACAGTCTGGGCTGGGAACGGACGGAGGTGATCCGGCTGGAGGGAGGCTGCAGCCTGATGGCACTGCAAGCGTTCGATGAGGACGGCCAGCTGGAGAGCGAATGCTGGAACACAGCCGGAGCCGGCTATATCCTGGCTGTTCGGGTCCGCAGGGTCCCTGCCTTCGGCTGCCGGACCTTCTGGCTGCGGGAGGCTGCTGCGCCTGCCGGTATACGCCCTGATCTGGAGGCAGATGCTGTCGGCGGGTGGCACGGGCAGGAGGCTGCTCCCTTAACTGCGCGAGATAGTTTCCCCGAACAATGGGAGACGGACCATTACATTCTTACCTTTAACGAAGACGGTGAAATCAGCCGCTGGGTTGACAAAAGCGCAGGCCGGGAGCTGCTGCAGCCCGGCCAGACCGGCAATCAGCTACAGTTCTATCATGACACTCCCCCGTTGTGGGATGCCTGGGATCTTGACCCGCGTTATGAACAGCAGCCTGCGGGCAAGGCGAAGCTGCTGGACCGGCAGGTTGTCACCAGCGGCCCTGTGCTGACGGTGCTGAAATTCCGCTGGCAGCTGAATGAATCCCTGATTGAGCAGGAGATTACGCTGCCCATGCAAGGCCGCAGGGTGGACTTCCAGACCCGGGTCAGCTGGAGGGAGGAGCATAAGCTGCTGAAGGTCGCTTTTCCGGTCGACATTGTGGCCGCGAAGGCTACGTATGAAATTCCGTTCGGGTCACTGGAGCGTCCGACGCACCGCAACACCAGTTGGGAGCAGGCGCAATTCGAGGTCTGCGGCCATCGCTGGGCGGATCTGTCCGAGGGCGGCTATGGCGTCAGTCTGCTGAACGACTGCAAATACGGCTATGACATTCATGACGGGGTGCTGCGCCTGTCGCTGCTGCGCTCCCCGCGCTGGCCTGACCGCTATGCGGACCAGGGTGAGCATGAATTTACGTATTCCCTGTATCCGCACGGCGGGGAATGGCGTCAGGCTGGGGTTGTGCGCGAAGCGGCAGAGCTGAATGCCCCCTTGCAGGTGGTCAGCGAGGAGCCGCATGCAGGCCGTTATCCAAGCACTCATGCCTGGCTCGCTTTCCAGAGCCGTCATGTCATGCTGGATACGATCAAGCGTGCAGAGGACGGCAGCGGAGTTATTGTCCGGCTGTATGAATCCGCAGGCAGCAGAGAGACGGCTGAACTGGACTGGAGGGACGGAGACATCCGCGCTTCGCAGGTTAATCTGCTGGAGAGCGATACAGGCTCCGTGGTGACTTCCGGCGGCGTGATTTCGCTCTCCTTCCGGCCCTATGAGGTCCAGACGGTCAAACTATATCACGAAACTTATTCGCAGGAGGAATAGACATGCAAATCACTAGACATCCGAATAATCCTATAGTCGTCCCTGGCGGCTATGAATGGCGCAAGGTTACGGTCTTCAATCCTGCGGTCATCATCGACAACGGCAAATTCTATATGATTGAGCGCACCGCCGGTTCCCTGACCCCGTGCAAGAATTACCTGGGCCTCCTTACGAGCGAGGACGGGGTGAACTTTACCCATGTGAAGGATGAGCCGATTGTGACGCCCGATATGCTCGGTTTCCCGTATGGTAGCGTGCAGGACCCGCGGATTGTCAAAATCGACGGGACCTTCTATTTGAACTACGCCCTGCGCCCCTGCGCCATGAGCTATTATCCTACCGGGGCAGGCGTCCCGGAGCGCTCTATTCCAACCTACCCGGATGGCTGGGGAGAAGAGGAGGGCCACTGGCTGACCCGTTCCTCCATCCTGAAGTCGGACAATCTGCTGGACTGGGAGTTTGTGGCGGACACGACGCCACTGGATATCAATGACCGGGACAACATTCTGTTTCCTGAGAAAATAAATGGAAAATTCGTGCTGCTGCGCCGTCCTGAGGAATATGTGGGCGAAGCCTACGGAACCGAGAAGGCGGCCATGTGGATTACCTACTCCGAGGATCTGGTGAACTGGGAGGAGCCCAAGCTGCTCGCCACCGCCGGGAATCTGTCTTGGGAGTCGCGGAAGATCGGCGGCTCCACGCCTCCAATCCGTACAGACAAGGGCTGGCTGGTGCTCTATCACGGCGTCGATGAGGATATTGTCTACCGTGTGGGAGCGATGCTGCTAGATCTGGAGCAGCCGGAGAAGATCATTGCCCGCACGCGTAATTTCATTATGGAGCCGGAGACCTACTATGAGAAATTCGGGTTCCAGATTCCGAATGTCATCTTCCCGACCGGCAACGTGGTCAAGGACGGGCTGCTCTACATTTATTACGGGGTAACGGACACGGCGATTGCGCTCGCGACCGTTCCGCTGGATGAGCTGGTAGAGCATATTCTTAAGGAAGCTAAGTAACTGTTCAGCGTCAGATTTAAAAAAGTGGAATGGAAAAACAGAACATCGTCTTTTTATTTATTTAACATATTTTAACGGAAAACCGAACACAATTGGACTGGGTGCACCGCGTAGGCCAAATGTAATCGGAAAACCGAACACAATTGGACTGGACGCCCCGCGTAGGCCGAATGTAATCGGAAAACCGAACACAATTGGACTGGGTGCACCGCGTAGGCCAAATGTAATCGGAAAACCGAACACAATTGGACTGGGTACGCCACGTAAGCCAAATGTAATCGGAAAACCGAACACAATTGGACTGGGAGCGCCGCGTAGGCCGAATGTAATTGGAAAACCGAACACAATTGGACTGGGAGCGCCGCGTAGGCCGGATGTAATCGAAAAACCGAACACAATTGGACTGGGTGTGCCACGTAGGCCGAATGTAATCGAAAACCGAACACAATTGGACTGGACGCGCCGCGTAGGCCGAATGTAATCGAAAAACCGAACACAATTGGACTGGGTGCGCCACGTAGGCCGAATGTAATCGAAAAACCGAACACAATTGGACTGGGTGCACCGCGTAAGCCAAATGTAATCGGAAAACCGAACACAATTGGACTGGGAGCGCCACGTAGGCCGTGCGTTTATCGCAGGTTGTGCCAGAAGTATTTTCACAGAAAAACCGAACATAATGTGCTGGCGCGAAGCGGGCGCATGACTCGTTCCCGGCAGAATGGAACTGCTTAATAGGCGTCATAGACATCATAGGCACTATGGACATAAATGTTGCACGTTTTGCAGCTTCGGTTCATAGATAGCCAGGTGGACGGGCGGATTGTTACACAGAATGCAAGAATATCCCTGCTAAACCGTCTAAGATAGGTACAATCCTGCGTTTTGTGCAACAATTCCGGGTTCGGGTGGATAGGATGAGGGCAATGTTGCATTATGTGCAGGATTTTATACAAAGTTACCCGATTTCTGCCGCGAAAAGTGGATGACACCAGGGAATTCCTGCGCAGCAGCCGCTGCCCGGAAGTCTGCTGTTCACAGGGGTCAAAGAAGCTCCGCCCGGAAGTGCGACTATTCACAGGGTGAAGGATTGGCTGTATGCCACAATCTTTAAGCTTAGTCTATTCAGACAGGTCGGGCGGAAGCTCCGCCCGCTTAAACCGGTCTTTTCGCAGCAGTCCCCTTCAAGGTATGTTCCTTGCGGTACTGCCCCGGCGTCAGACCGGTTTCTTTTTTGAACTTGCGGATGAAATTCGGTGCATCCAGATAGCCCACCTGCTCAATGATTTCCTTGAGCGGAGCGCTGGTATTCACCAACAGCCGGATGACCTCATCCACACGCCGCTGCCAGATATATTGTGAGAAATTGCTGCCGGTCTTCTCTTTGAAGCTCCGGCTTAAATAAGAGGTTGAAATGGCAAATTTGAGTGCCACATGCTCCAGGCTGAGGGTGTAGTCTGCGAACTGCTGGTCCACATAAGCCAGAATATCGTCCATTAAAGAAGACTCGTTGGTCTCCGTATTCCGCTCGACCTGCGCGCAGATGGCAGCGGCGAGAGCGAGCAGGCGGCTCTCCAGCTCCTCCAGCGTCTCGAAGGAGGTCAGCTCCGGCATATTGGCGAACACCTCGTCCATGCCAAGCTCGGAGGCGGTGCGCAGAAAAGCGTTCAGCAGATCAAAGCAGATACAGCGCAGCAGGTGAACCTGAAGCGGTTCATCCTTAATCGTGTCAATGGTGTCGGCAATCATCTGGACGGCTACGGATTCGTTGCCCTGCTTCAGGCTCTGCTCCAGCTTCAGCATGGATTTGCGCGGAATCCAGAAGCTCTCGGCAGCAGGCGGACTCAGCTCGGCCAGTTGCTCGAAGTAGGTGACCTGTCCACTGCGCCGGATCATCCGGTGCTCCAGAGCTGCGGCAGCTTCGATGAAGGACTGGTTAAGCCGGGCCAAATCCCGGTAGGCCATGCCGACACCGATACTCAGAGAGAGCTGCGAATGCTCGCGGATCACGGCTTGAACCGCTTCAATAACCTGCTCCATCCGGCTCTGAACCGGCAGGTCTTCATCGCCGGGGAGTGAAATAATCAGGGCGAACTGGTCCTTGACCGAGAATTCAATCCCGAAGATCTGAGCACCCGGTCCCGGCAGACAGATATTGCTGAGCATCTCCTGCAGCACATGGCGCTCCTGCCAGGAATTGCCGCCAGGGGCGTCATCCCAAGACAGAATGGCCGAGAAATAGAGGCCTTGTCCCTGCGGATGCCTGAAGCCTGCACTGAGGATCATCTGCTCAATTTCGGGATCATCCGGCTTGCCGTGCTTGAGCAGCAGCAACATGCACTGATTGCGGACGAACGGCTCCTGAAGATCAATTCTGGCACTGTAATCATGAAGTGTCTGCCGGATCGACTCCCATTCATTCCGGAGCTTGGAAGTGTCATTGCCGCTGCCTCGCAGCTTGGCGAATTCCATCAGGTCCCGGATCGGATGATACTGCCGTTTGGCCAGCAGCAGTGCGGCAGCTATGCCGGTAATGACTGCAATACAGAAGACGATCAGGATCAGGGTCTGGACATGGGCGACACGGCTGAAGAATTGGAAGCTGGGCATCGTGGTCACGTAGGTCCAGCCATTTTCTTCCGACTGTACAGAAACGACGGAGTACTGTTCCCCGTCCAGCACCAGATTATGAATCCCCGGCTCAAGTGCGGATATATTCTTAAGCTCGTTCTGGGGAAGGCTGGCGCCGTGACTGTTCGCGGTCAGCACCTCGCCGGAGGGGCCGAAAATATAGCTGCTTCCCGAGAAATCGCTCAGAATCGAATCCATAACTCCCGTAAGATTGGATTCCTTCATCAAATAGACGACTGTCCCGTAAGGGAACGGGTCATTCGGTTTCACGGGTACAAGCATGGCGAGCATCGGCTCCATGCGGGAATTAACCGTCACATTCTCGGCGGGACGGACCATCGGCTGCCGGGCCTCATTCAAGTCCTGCCGCAAGTCTTCCGGGCTCCAGCGCTCGAACTGATAGAGGGTACTGAAGGTGACATGAAGATCAGCCAGGCCCCGGTAAGAATAAATGTTGGAATCTTCATGGAAATAGAGAAACAAATCCTCTGCAATGCTGCTGCTGGCCTTATAATTTGCCAGTGCCTGAATGGCCTCCAGGCTGTAGTAGGGATGCCGCACCATATAAGGAGTCAGATGCTTGTCATAGGCGATTCTTCCCGCTATTTCCTGAAGCTCATTCATACGGTCGTCTATCGTGCTCTTCACCTGATTCAGCTGATTGACATTGGATTGTTCAATTTCCATACGCAGGCCCTTGACGGCGTTTTCATAGACAAAGATAGTTACACCTGTCAGAGGAACCAGGAACATGAGAATGTAGGAAAATGCATATTTCAGCAGCAGCCTTGATTTGAAATGATTCCAGCTGAGCCGGAAGCGGTTGAGTAAGGATGGCTTGATTGCTTGATTTACCATGAAGCGGACCCTCCAGTGTTAAAATTATTCAGATTAGAAATCTTTACAGAAATCTTTATAGAAATATTTGAATTATAAATCACTGTTCTCTTCCGGATTGCATCTATGCTAATATAAACATTATAACATTATAACATTATAATCTTTAGAATGGAGTAGCGTCTCAGGTTTCTTAAAATAAAAGGGTCGATACTTTTCCCTGGACCTAGCATCCTTATATTTCCGCCAGAACCGGCACCGTCTTCTTCAGGACGGCAAAGCCGTTTCTACTTGAAATATAAGAATTTATATCTTCACGTTATAAATGATCCTTCTATTTCTCGCTGAAACGGTGCCATCCTTTATAAGGACGGCAAAGCCGTTTCTACTTGTTAAATATAAGGATGTAAAGGTTTCATGTCATTAACCATTTTTTAGAGGGCGCTTGTATATCCAGGTTAGAGAAGGAGATGGAGGAGTGGGCACAGAGAATGTGCTGCGCAATTTGCAGCTTGTTGACGGGCAGATGGTTGATATTTCCATCTGTGACGGGATCATCACCGCCATTACACCGCCAGGCCAGGCTGAAGGAGAAACCCTGCTGGACGGTTCCGGGTTATTTGTATCAAGCGGATGGATTGATCTGCATGTGCATGCTGTACCGGAGCTGCATCCTTACGGCGATGAGATTGACGAAATTGGAGTGAAGCAGGGGGTAACGGCTCTGGTGGATGCCGGAAGCTGCGGTGCAGACCGGATCGGAGACTTCTATACCCGGAGTCTGGAGGCGGCCACCCAGGTGTTCGCTTTGCTGAATATCTCGAGAATCGGGCTGGAGCGGACCGATGAGCTGTCGCAGCTGGAATGGATCGACCGGACCAAGGTTCTGGAGGCGGCAGCCGCCTATCCCGGATTCATTGTCGGTCTGAAAGCCCGCATCAGCCAGAGTGTCGTCAAGGACAGCGGCATACAGCCGCTTAAGCTGGCACGCACACTGTCGGAGGAGACGGGGCTTCCGCTGATGGTGCATATCGGCTCCGCTCCGCCGGCGGTCTCCGGAGTGCTGGAGCTGCTGCAGCGGGGTGATGTGATCACTCATTATCTTAACGGCAAACCCAATAATCTGTTTGAGGAAGACGGTGCGCCGCTGCAAGGGCTGCTGGATGCAGTTGCCCGGGGCGTTCATCTGGATGTGGGGCATGGCACGGCGAGCTTCTCCTTCCGGGTGGCTGAACAGGCGAAGGCGGCAGGCATCGCGCTGAATACGATCAGTACGGATATTTACCGGGGCAACCGTCTGAACGGGCCGGTATACAGCATGTCGAACCTGCTGACGAAATTCCTCTATCTCGGCTACAGTCTGGAGGAGGCCATCCGTGCGGTCACTACCAGCGCAGCGGAATGGCTGGGCAAGCCGGAGCTCGCCCGGATCAGAGTTGGGCAGCAGGCGAACCTGACCTTATTTGCCCTGCAAGCAGGCGAGAAGCAGCTTACGGACTCGGAAGGCGATGTCCGGGCCGCACACCACTATATTGAGGCTAAAGGAGTCTATGTCAATGGATCACTCATTACAGGCTAGATATGGATTGAAGCGTGTAATTAATGCCAGCGGAAGAATGAGCATTCTTGGGGTCTCCGCGCCGACGGATTCAGTCATGGAGGCAATGAAGCAGGGCGGGCAGCAGTACGCGGAAATTGCGGACCTTGTGGACAAATCCGGGGCGTACATTGCCCGGCTGCTTGGGGCGGAAGGGGCGGTTGTCGTAAACTCGGCATCCAGCGGCATTGCGTTGTCGGTAGCAGCTATTGTGACGACCGGAGACCCGAGGCTTAGCCTCCGCCTACACCAGGAGCCGGTGCTGAAGAATGAGATCATTATGCTCAAGGGCCACAATGTGCAATATGGAGCGCCGGTCGAAACCATGGTATTCCTCGGCGGGGGCCGGGTGGTGGAAGCAGGATATGCCAACGAAGGGCGCAAGGAGCATATCGAACAGGCGATCGGTGAGCGTACCGCAGCCATTCTCTACGTCAAATCCCATCACGCCGTCCAGAAGAATATGATCTCCGTGGAGGAAGCCTGGGAGGTTGCACAGCGCAGAGGGGTGCCGCTGATTGTGGATGCGGCAGCGGAAGAGGACCTGTCCAAATATGTCCGGTATTCCGATTTGGCCATTTACAGCGGCTCGAAGGCGGTGGAAGGCCCGACCTCAGGCATTGTCGCCGGCAAAACAAAGTATATCGAATGGCTGAAGGTACAACTGCACGGCATCGGCCGCAGCATGAAGGTCGGCAAGGAGACCATCTTCGGACTGCTGCAGGCACTGGAGGAATACCAGGATAAAGCTGACAACAGCGGGCTGGAAAAGCAGGCGCTGGAGGCTCTTCAGCCGCTGGCCGCCCTTCCCGGAGTTTCCGTCCGCATCGTGCAGGATGAAGCGGGCAGAGCGATTTTTCGTGGACGGGTCCAGATTGATGCCTCTGCGGCGGGAATGGATGCGAAGACGGTCAATGACCGGCTACGTGAAGGCACGATTGCGGTGTATACCCGGGACTATGGCGTGAAGCAGGGCTATTTCGATATCGATCCAAGGCCGCTGCAAGGGGATGATCTTCAGGTCATCGTCAGCAGAATCATTGAAATTATGGGAGGTAAACAATAATGGGCAAGATTGAGCAGCGCTTCTATAAGAACAGAGCCGCACTTAATGTGCTGGCCGGCAGCATCGGCAATGCTAAGGATGTGTATGAAGCAGCGGACGGGCATGTGCTGGTGGGCGTGCTCTCCAAAAACTATGCCACCGCACAGGAAGCGGCCGCTGCCATGACGGATTATGGCCAATCTATTGAGGATGCCGTATCGATCGGACTCGGGGCTGGAGACAACCGCCAGGCGTCCGTTGTGGCGGAGATTTCCTTAAGCTATGCGGGCAGCCATATCAATCAGGTATTTCCGGCAGTAGGGGCGACCCGTGCCAATCTGGGTACCAGAGACAGCTGGATTAACAGCCTGGTCTCTCCCTGCGGGCAGCCGGGATATGTAAATATATCAACCGGCCCGATCAGTTCGGGAATCGGGACGCAAGCTATTGTTCCTGTTCATGCTGCCATTGCACTGGTGCGTGACATGGGCGGCAATGCGCTCAAATATTATCCGATGCAGGGACTGAAGCTGGAGGAGGAATACCGCGCGGTGGCCAAGGCCTGCGGGGAAGCGGGATTTGCCCTGGAGCCAACGGGCGGAATCGACCTGGATAACTTTGGACCTATCCTGGAGATTGCGCTTCAGGCAGGCGTGCCGCAGGTGATCCCGCATGTCTATTCCTCGATTATTGATCCGCAGACCGGGAGTACGAACGTACAGGATGTCCGCAGACTGCTGGGTACGATGAAATCGCTGGTGGACCAGTATGCCTAGAATTGCAGCCTTTGGCGAAGTGATGATGCGGCTGCAGGTCCCGGGGGTTGAGACGCTGGCCCAGGGCAGCAGGCTGGAGTATTCTTTTTCCGGCAGCGGGGTGAATGTAACGGCGGCCCTCTCCAGATACGGCCACAACGGTGCACTCATTACCACCCTGCCGGAAACTCCGGTAGGTGAAGCGGCGATCGCCTATCTCCGCAAGCTTGGGGTGGACACGTCGCTGATCAGCCGGGGCGGCAAGCACCTGGGGATGTATTTTCTGGAGAATGGGTTTGGAGCACGCCCCGGCAGAGTGACCTACACAGACCGGCTGGGCAGCAGCTTTAATACTGCGGAGGCAGACCATTATGATATGGCGGCGCTTGCCTCCCGTGTGGACGTCCTGCATTTATGCGGCATTACGCTGGCGATGAATGAAGGCGTGCGCCGGCAGATGAAGCAGCTGGCTGCGGAAGTGAAGAGGGCCGGAGGCAAGGTGGTCTTCGACTGCAATTACCGTCCGGCGCTATGGGGAGCGGATGGATATGCTAAGGCCCGCCCGCACTATGAGGAACTGCTTACGCTGGCCGATACGGTGATGATGAATGAGAAGGATGCGCAGTTTATCCTTGGCATCGGAACGGGAGAATATGATAGAATAACACAGTTGAAGCAAGCGATTCCCGAAGTGGCGGAGCGCTTCGGAATCGGAACGGCAGCGGGAACCCACCGTGAGATTAACGCTGACAATACGCATTCTCTGACAGGCTATATCTATCATCAAGGGATGTTCCGGTTCTCCCGCAAGCTTACCTTCCCGGTGTATGACCGGATCGGTGCCGGCGATGCCTTTACCAGTGGTGTCATCCACGGTGAATTGCAGCAGTACCCGCAGCAGCAGACGGTGGATATGGCAGCGGCGGCGGCGATGCTGGCCCATACCACCCAAGGCGATACAGCGCTTTTTACCGAGAGTGAGGTGCTCCGGGCGCTGTGTGGCCATACCTTAGATGTTGAAAGGTAGTGAACCCAAGCGTGTCTCTGAAACGCAAGCAAGGCCCCTTATATCAGCAGATCCAAAAAATCCTCAAAGACCGGATTCTGCACGGGGTATATCCTCTGGGGAGTATCATCCCCTCCGAGCCGCAGCTGGAAAAGGAATTCGGCGTCAGCAAAATGACGATCCGCGGCGCAGTCCAGGAGCTGTCCCAGGAAGGCTATGTGCAGAAGAAAAGCGGCATCGGAACGATTGTGACGCGCAATACCTCCTATCAGAAGCTCTCCAAGGGTAAACGGTTCACGGAGCTGCTCGTAGAAGAGGGTCATAAGCTGGAAAAAAGGCTGCTGGCTTCCGAACGCATCGCAAACGAGGCCGGAACGGAAGAATACGCCCGCTACGGGCCGTATTGCCAGCGGATTGAACGTCTATATATTCTGAATGGACAGCCTTATATTCATCTGATGCATTTCCTGACGGCAGCCGCACTTCCCGGCGGAGGAGCCAGAGGAATGGATACCGATATCCAATCCCTGTATGACTCGCTGGAAGAGAACGACATCGTGCTGGAGAACTTCAAGGACCGCTTCTTTGTCGAACCTGCACCTCCTGAGGTCTGCCTGCTGCTGGAGCTTCCGCCGGGAACGCATGTCCTCAAGCGACTGCGTAACTCCTACGATGGGGAAGGCAGACTGATTGAACACAGCATCGGCTGCTATAATACGGAGCTCCATCATTATCTGGTCAGCTACGACACTTGAAGCTGCTTAGGATATGAGTATCTCCTACACCATGGACATAGATTTCTTTATATTCGACACCCGCGCCCTCTGCATGCAGCGGGTCTTTTTTTTGAAAGATGGAAACTTAATAAAACATAGTGAATTAATGAGAATTTTAACTTTTCAAATGACATGGTTTGTGAGAGAATAGGTACAATTCTTGATTGTTAACGTTTGCCATTATCTATTTAGAGGAGGAAATACCCATGTCAGAAGAACGCAAGCTGTCATTCGAAACCTTAACCGTTCATGCAGGCCAGGAGATTGATCCAACAACTTTAGCCCGTGCTGTACCGTTGTATCAGACCACATCCTACGGATTCCGTGATGCAGAGCATGCTGCCAATCTGTTCGCGCTCAAGGAATTCGGCAATATTTACACCCGGCTGATGAACCCGACCACCGATGTGTTTGAACAGCGTCTTGCGGCGCTGGAGGGCGGGGCCGGTGCGCTTGCGACGGCTTCCGGAGCAGCGGCTATTTCCTTCTCTATTCTAAATATCGCCGGCGCAGGGGATGAAATTGTATCCGCCGCCAGCCTGTATGGCGGGACCTATAATCTGTTCTCGACGACGCTGCCCAAGCTGGGAATTAAGGTGCATTTTGTCGATTCGGATAATCCGGAGAACTTCCGGGCAGCGATAACGGACAAAACCAAAGCGCTCTACGCCGAAACCATTGGTAATCCGCAAGGGAATGTGCTTGATATTGAAGCTGTAGCAGCCATCGCCCATGAGCATGGAATTCCGCTGATTGTCGACAATACCTTCCCAAGCCCTTATCTGCTGCGTCCGATTGAACACGGGGCGGATATTGTGGTGCACTCGGCAACCAAATTCATCGGGGGCCATGGCACCTCGATCGGCGGAATTATTGTGGACGGCGGCAAGTTTGACTGGAAGGCCAGCGGCAGATTCCCCGGCCTTACTGAACCCGACCCAAGCTATCATGGGGTAGTCTACACTGAAGCTGTAGGACCTATTGCTTATATCATCAAAGCTCGCGTACAGCTCCTTCGTGACCTGGGTGCAGCGATCTCGCCTTTCAACTCATGGCTGCTGCTGCAGGGACTCGAAACACTGCATTTGCGTCTGGAACGCCATAGCCAGAATGCGCTTAAGGTGGCCCAGTATCTGGAGGCTCACGATTCCGTGGAGTGGGTAAGCTATGCCGGTCTGCAGAGTCACCCTTCGTATGAGTTGGCACAGAAATACCTGCCCAAAGGCCAGGGTGCCATCCTTACCTTTGGAATCAAGGGCGGAGCGGCGGCAGGCGTCAAGCTGATTGAGAATGTGAAGCTGTTCTCCCATCTGGCTAATGTGGGCGATTCCAAGTCGCTGATCATCCATCCGGCAAGCACTACACATCAGCAGCTGTCAGACGAAGAGCAGATTACGGCCGGGGTTACTCCGGAGCTGCTGCGCTTGTCCATCGGTACGGAGTCGATCGACGATATCCTCTACGATCTGGAGCAGGCGATCGCTGCCAGCCAGCAGTCGTAACACGGATAGGCAGAAGCAGCGGATTGTTGCGAGCCAGGCGCCTCTGGCGGGATCTAGCAGGCATATGCCTGGCAGCATTGTATGGTAAAGGAATAAAATTATAGACCACTGTTTTATGCAGAACACTTGCATGAGATGGTGGTTTTTTTAGAAGTGGGGATGGATTGAGTCTGGGGGAGAAGGTGAGAGTGGGAGAAGCGGGAGAAGTGGGGCTTCTATTGCATTTTTTACAGCAGATATCGGCTGGATCACCCGGAAAAAGGCATCTGTTGCAGTTCGTACAGTAGAATCCCTTGAGAATGGCGTTTCTGCGGCATGAGCCGGAAATCCATTGTATGAAATACATTAGAACCAATTTTAGCGCATTAATATTGCGAAATCTGTTGTAGAAAGTGCATTTGCTGAACAAATATCCGACTTCTAAATACCGGATAGTTAATAACTATAGGATACCCATGCTGAAGAGTTCAAGTTGCGCGTATCCCCAAGTTCATCCTTCGCCGCCGTAATCATTTGATACCGTTTGCATATTTCAGGGCCTTTGCCAGTATTTATAGATTGAAGCATCGTAAAATGCCGGGGGCATCGCCTTAAGGGGAGCAGAGCCGGCAGCAATCCAAAGTTAAAAAGGTGGGTGCGATGATGAAAGGTGAACGTCTGCAGGATCAGAATCAAAATAATGAGGAGCGCCCGTTCAAGTATAATCCCGGCGACCGGACTATTGGCATGGAGATGAGCCAGTCTGCATCTGTTGCTTCCGCTGCAGCGGAATTTCTTCCCGACGGGGAGCGGCGTAAGAGTAATGGGAACATGAGCCGGACCTATTTCCGCCGTCCGGGCGAACGCCCAGCTTTTCTGGTGCTGCGCGACGGACTGGGTGACCGGTCCCTTCTTCGGGAGGAGCCCGGCATTTACCCTGCGGGTCCCTGTCTGATCCGCAGCGAGGAATGGTTGCTGGAGCCGGAGCTTGCGGCACTCTATTCGAGCTGGATGTCCTGCGGGGATGAGGGGCAGGCTGAGCGTATCCTGCAGCGGATTTATTATCGGCTGCGGGCTGCCGCTGCCGCGCTTCTGGAGTCGGCGGACGGTGTCTGGGCCGCAGTTGCTCTGCCCTATGCGCCGGAGCTTGCCGCCCGCCCGGCAAGACTGGCCGCGCTGCAGGATGCGCAGCTTGAAGCGCTGTTCGCCGCGGTGGCGGAGAGCCAGCGGCTGGGCGGCGACAGCCGCGTGGACCTGCTGGCGCCGTACCCCGCCAGCGCAGCCGAATTCGCAGCACAGCGCGAATTCATTGAGGGCGTGGCCGAGCAGACCCTCGGCCACGCTTACGCGGCAGCGTGCCGCATCGGGGCGCTCCTGCTCCCCGAGGTGGGGCGCGCTGCCGCGGGGGAAATCGCGCGCATCGCCGATTTCCTGGTGCTGGACGGCGCGGCCGGTGAAGCCGCGCTGAAGGAGAGCGCCGCCGAGGGCTTCGCCAAGGCGGCGGCTGAGGTGTTAGCCGCCGTGCGCCGGGTGAAGCCGGCGGCGGCGGTGCTCGCCGCGGGGGCACCGGCGGCGTACGCGCTGGCCGATCTGTATCAGATCGGCCTGAGCGGGATCTTCTGCAGCGCGGCCCAGCGGACCGAAGCGCTGCTCCGGGCGGCCTGCCTGACGTGGATCGCCCGGCAGGACAATATAGATGCTGCCGCCGGAGGATGGCAGTAGCAGCCGGTTAGACCGGTTGATCCCAATCCATCCATGCTGTCACCTTACTCAAACTGCTGCTAACGCCATAAGCACCGCCACTGTAACGCGCCTATAATCAGGCCTCTGCTGCTTGCGCCTCAATCCCAACGGTGCATCTCACTATATTCATACTGCTTGCCGCCAGCCGACATCAATACAATTACCGCAGACCCTCAGTGCCTAAGCGCATCTACTATAATAATAACCCGATTCCACCAGCCATCCAGGCTGTGTTGGAATCGGGTTTTATTATGCTCACAGATAGAAGGGGATAAAGGTCACTTAGGTAATAAAGGAATCTCGCTTTCCTGAGAATTAAGCTCAAATCAGCTTCTGCTTCAGTCCAAACGATGGCGTGAAATAGTATGTGTAAGGATCGGGGAGTCTAGTAAACGACAAAAAAGTAGGGTATCCTTGGGATTGCGAAGTCACCAAGAAAAAGAAGCCCTACTCAATGACCAGTATACAACAAAACCCGTTCAGTGATCTACTCGAAAATAGTCTCCAACGTTTTCTGAAAGAAAAAATAGACTCATGCTCTGTGAAGAAATCAAAAATCACCTGAGTGTCGAATATCCAGAAGAAGCAAACTCTCGCAACGGATATTACAGCACGGACGTGGGAAACGCATCACGGGCGCATCCCGGATTTACAGGTCCCACGGGATCGGCAAGGCCAGTTTCAGACGGAGCTATTTGTCCTGTACTGAATACAACATTATCCATATTAAATGAGCTAAAACTATGGATTGTTGTATGAAATACAGCATTTCTCATCCCCAAAGCCGCTCAGCGAGAGAATTCTTGTATTTCGTACAACAATCCTCTCAAACACCCAGGGATTCATGAATCAAAGTTGCAATTTGTACAACATTTCTCCTTACCGCGCCTGCAACCGTGTCTGTGCCCGCCCCCCGGAGCGCCACCGGTCGAATGATTATGAGCCATTCACAGCCCCCTAACAAACCCACAGCAATTCCTAACCCAGACGCACAGTAGCTCCTCCGGATATCCGGCATGCCTCGTCCCCGGCGGTGATCCATACATCCACTGCCGACGGATTATAGACCATCTCCCGGGAAGCGGAGAAGCGCAGTCCTTGTACAGCGGACAAGTAGTCGGCAATCTCGATATTGGTGGCGTACCAGATCTCTTCATGGCCGCCCATCATGGCGGCGAACTGCTCAAGCTCCTCCCAGTTATCATTGTCGTTGAATTCATAGCTGTGTCCCCATACATATAGCAGTTGCATATGGGAGAACCGGGGCTGCTCCTCCAGGAACTGTTTGCCCAGCGCCAGCATATCGCGGTGATGGCAGGTGGGATGCCAAGCCAGCAGGTTGTCCGGCAGGCTGAAGCTGCCATGGGACTTTACAGTACGTGAATATTCGATCCCCAGCGCCGGCAGAACGCTCAGCACCTGATCACTGTAATCCCCGAACGGATAGGACATGCCCCTTACGGGATAGCCGGCGAGGGCTTCCAGATGTCTGCGGTCTTGTAGAATCTCTTCGGCGATGCCCTCACGCGGGGTCATGGAGAGAAAGGGATGAGTGCTCGTATGTGCTGAAATCTCATGCCCCTCATAGAGGGAAGCCACTTCCTCTTCCGTGATGTAGCCCTCATTGCCGAAGAATCCTGAATTCAAATGGAATGAGCCCTTCAGCCCGTGCCGGTTATGAATCTCCACAAGCCGCCTGTCGTGGATTCTTCCATCATCCCAGCTTAATGTTAGCGCTTTAGTAACACCGCCCGGAAAAAGATCAAACTTGATTTTCATTACCTGTTAGCCTCCCCTGATTTCTCTCTATGTAGATTGAACTGGAAATTTATAATTTGGAATTTGTTACTGAATCCGTGAAGGACTTGGCCTTCGGGACGTTGCCAGTCTGCGGATCTCTTAAAAGTTAAGAATCATATGCTTCGCATAATAAATATTCCTTATCTTTCCCGCGGAAACGGATGCCGTTCTTTAAAAAGACGGCATCCGTTTCTACTTGATCCGCTTCCCCCATTATTAAATCTCTAGGTTCAATCTATAAAGAATTTGGTCGTGAGCATGTGTTCCTCCGAATGACGAATACAGCTCCATTATGAACAATGCCAGAAGTGAAAGCGATTAGCAAGATTCTTGTTAATGGACGGCATTCCGGCGCTTGACTACACTGAGGTTGCGAACAGGGCTAATCAGCCGGCCACAGGCTCTAGGCTCTAGGCAGGACATTAAGAAGGAGGAGCATTATGGAAGCAGTATCACGTACAACACTCGAAAAGCAGATCGCCCGTGTGATTGAGCGGATGAAGGATATGAAAGGCTCCATTCAGGAGACCGCTCCCATCGGCATTATCTCTATGGACAATTGGGAATGGCCGCAGGGAGTGGGGCTCTTCGCCTTATACAGCTATTACCGGGAAACCGCAGATGAAGAGATTCTGCATTATCTGACCGGATGGTTCGACAGCAAGCTTGACGGGGGCATTCCCGTAAAAAACGTCAATACGATGTGCCCGATGCTTACCTTAAGCTATCTGGCGGAGGAGACCGGACGCGCAGATTATCTGAAGCTGTGCCGGGAATGGCTGGATTATGTGCTGAATGACATGCCCCGCACAGAGGAAGCAGGCATTCAGCACGAGGTTACGGGCAGCCCGAATACCGGACAGCTCTGGGACGACACGCTGTATATGACGGTGCTGTTCGTAGCCCGGATGGGGATTGTACTGAAGGAGGAGGAGTGCATACAGGAGAGTATCCGCCAGTTTCTCGTCCATCTCAAATACCTGACCGATCCAGCAACAGGGCTATTCTTCCACGGGTGGACCTTCGAGGGGGGCCATCACTTTGCCCGGGCCTTGTGGGCACGCGGCAACTCCTGGTATACGGCGGGGCTGGTGGATTATCTGGAGATGGTGGAGCTGCCGCCGGGTGTGAGCAGCTTCCTGCTGTCCTCGCTGGAGCGGCAGGTACGCAAGCTGCTTGAGCTGCAGACGCCGGAAGGCGCGTGGCATACCTTGCTGGACGACAGCGGCTCCTATCTGGAGACCTCGGCTACCGCCGCTTTTGCTTACGGCATGCTGAAGGCAGTGCGGCAGGGGCTGCTGGATGAGAGCTGCCGCAAGCCTGCCCTGGCAGCTCTTCACTATGTGCTGGGCCAGATTGATGAAGAAGGGATAGTACAGGGAGTATCGTACGGAACGGGTATGGGAGCTACGCTTCAGGACTACCGCGAGATTCCGGTCTGTCCGATGCCCTACGGGCAATCCATGACGCTACTGCTGCTGGTGGAGGCGATGAAGCATGGTTGATTCCGCCAAGCGCAAGGTCATAGGGTTGCCGGGACTGGACCGGATTGCCTTCCATAACGTTGCTGAACTGGAGGAGGCCGGCGGGTACGGCGTGTATCTGCGCCGTATTCCCCGCAGCGTCAGAGAGCAGCTGAATGAGCGGGGCCGGTTCATCGCCGGGGAAGCGGGCGGCTGTGAGCTTCGTTTCGTTACAGCCGCCCCGAACATCCGGGTAACCCTGTCTTTGCCGGAGGCGGATGGCTGTGTGACCGTATTCAAGGGCGGACTGTTCCATTCCAGGCATGAGCTTCAGGCAGGGACCATCCGCACGCTTCAGTTAAGCGAGCCGCCGCGGCTGGCGATGGCTGACCGCAAGCTGCTGATGGGAACGGGCTTTGCACCGGAGGTGTGGCGCATATGCTTCGGACGGTATGCCTGCGTGGTCTGCGGCATTGAGACCTTCGGCCATCCGCTCCGCCCGCCGGAGGAAGGAGAGACTCCCCGGAAGCGCTGGATTGCTTACGGCTCATCCATTACCAATGGTGAGAACAGCAGCCTGCCGTACATCGGCCAAGCGGCAAGAAGGCTGGCTGCCGATGTGCTGAATCTGGGCATGAGCGGCTCCTGCCAGTGCGAACGGGAGATGAGTGATTTTCTTGCAGAGCAGCAGGACTGGTCTTTCATGACGCTGGAGCTGGGCGTAAATATGCGCGATCATATGCCGGCGGACGAATTCCGTGAGCGGAGCGGCTATCTGCTGGACCGGCTGGTTAGCAGGCATCCGGAGAAGCCGGTGGCGGTTATTACGATTTATCCCAACTTTGCGAATTTCCCGGCCAGCGGGATTGCGGACAAGGATATCCGGTTTAACGGGATTCTGCGCAGTCACGTACAGCGCCTGTCACACCCTAAGCTGAGCCTGATTGAAGGAAGCCGGGTGCTGGATGACCTTAGCGGGTTGTCCTGTGATCTGATTCATCCCGGGGATGACGGACATATCCGGATGGGGGAGAATTTGGCCCGGGAGCTGGGCGGAATCCTGTAACTCCAGGCTGCATAAGGGTTCAGCGGCGATTAACAGGTAAACTGAATATTGCCGTAACCTGCCGAAGCGGCTATGGTGAGGACATGAAACGGCCATTTCAGCTCAACAGCAACATGTTCAGAAGCAAAAACAGGCAAGCGAAAGGAGGCACCGAGATGAAAGCGAATAGAGCAAGCGAAGCGGTGCTGCGGATGGATACTCTGCGGAAGACGGGAAGCAAGCGCTTCTGGCAGACCCGCCGGTTCAAGAACAATCTGCCGCTGTGGGTCATGTTCGTTCCGGTCATCGCGTTCTATATCATTTTCAAATACACGCCCATGCTGGGACTGGTCATTGCCTTCAAAAATTATACCTTCTATGAGGGGGTATGGGGCAGCCAGTGGGTCGGCATGGACAATTTCACCAATCTGTTCACCCAGGCGCAATCGGTGCAGATTATCCGCAATACGCTTGTGCTCAGTATATTGTCAGTGCTGGTCAGCTTTCCGTTTCCGATTGCCCTGGCGATTATGCTGAATGAAGTCCGGAACAAGTTTTTCAAAAAATCAGTCCAGACGCTGGTGTATCTGCCCTATTTCTTCTCCTGGGTCATTGTCGGCGGACTGGTAGTGACGATCTTTGCCCAGACCGGGGTGGCCAATGTGCTGGTCGAGAAGCTGTCCGGCAAGCCGTTTCCGTTCCTCTTCAAAGAGTGGTCCTGGGTATCCATCTTCCTCGGCTCGGGAATCTGGAAGGATGCGGGCTTCAATGCGATTATCTATCTGGCTGCACTGACTTCCATTGACCCCAGCCTCTATGAAGCGGCGAGCATGGACGGAGCGGGCAAATGGAAGCAGATCCGCAACATCACACTGCCCGGGATCAGCCCGACCATTGTCATTATGCTGATTCTCGCCATGGGACGGGTGATGGAGGTAGGCTTCGACCATGTATATGTGCTCCAGAACTCGATTGTATCGGGGATCTCCGAGGTTATAAGTACGTACATCTACGCGATTGGACTACAGGGAGGGCAGTTCAGCCTGACGGCTGCACTGGGAATGTTCGATTCCCTCGTAGCGCTGACCCTGGTGCTGATATCCAACGCCATTGCCCGGCGCTTCAATAAAGGCTTGTGGTAACAGGAGGACACTATGCAAAGTACAAAAGGTGAAAAAGTATTCTACGGCTTCAATTATCTGCTGCTGACGCTCGCAGGCATTCTCTGTCTGCTGCCGCTGCTCCATCTCGCCTCCCTGTCCCTCAGCGGCAAGGACGCGGTGCTCTCCGGTTTTGTCACCCTATGGCCGGTGGAGTTCACACTTAGCTCTTATACCATGCTCTTCGAGGGAACGCCGGTAGTGCGTGCCTTTGGCAACAGTCTCCTGATTACCCTGGTTGGTGTGGCGGCCAGCATGCTGTTCACTATCTTTGCCGCCTATCCCTTGTCCCGCCGTGATTTCTACGGAAGACGCACGCTGACCCTGGCGATTGTGTTCACGATGCTGTTTACGGGCGGCCTGATCCCGACCTATCTCGTGGTCAGCAGTCTCGGACTGGTCGATTCTTACGCGGCACTTTGGCTGCCGGCTCTGGTAAGCACTTATAATATGATGATCATGCGTTCCTTTTTCGAGAACATTCCGGAGGAGCTGGTGGAAGCGGCCAGAATTGACGGCTCCGGTGAATGGCGGCTGCTGGCGGGGATTATTCTTCCGCTGTCCCTGCCTGTGCTGGCGACGATCGGACTCTTTTACGGCGTGTATTACTGGAACTCGTTCTTCAACGTAATGATCTACATGAACAGTCCGGAGAAAATCAATCTGACGGTTCTGATCCAGCAGATGGTGAAGAGCCAGGCCGTCCTGCAGGAGCTGAATACCATGAACTCGCAGGAGGTCGTCAATATTACACCGGAGGGCATCAAGGCCGCCGGGATTATGGTTATGGTCATTCCGATGCTGATTGTGTATCCGCTGTTGCAGCGGTATTTTGTCAAAGGCGTAACCATCGGTGCCATCAAAGGCTGATCATCGCTGCTCATATCCGTAAGTACAAGAACATCATTATAGGAGGGTCACATCCATATGTCCAAACCCATTTGGCTTAGAAAAACAACTGCTGCCGGTGCAGCATCCCTGATGCTCGCTATCGCTGTCACAGGCTGCGGCGGCAATAATGCTGCTTCCCAGGGCGGAGACTCGAACAAGGAAGGAACACCTGAGAAACGCGGGTCGATCACCGTCTCTTTGTATGACCGCGGCACGGTACCTGCAGAAGAGGGGACGATGAGCGACAACCGCTGGACAAAATGGGTCAATGAGAACGGGCCGGTTAATGTGAAATACGTTACGGTGCCGCGTTTCGAATCCCTGCAGAAGTTCAATGTGCTGTTCGCATCGAAGTCGGCCCCCGACCTGATCTTTGAATTTGATACCGCTTACCAGGGACAGCTCTACAACCAGAAGCAGCTCCTTCCGCTGGATGACCTGATTGCGGGTAGCAGTACGGAATATAAGGCGATGCTGGAGAAGTATCCGGCGCTCCGCAAGGCAGGCACGATGGCGGACGGCAAGCTGTACACGGTGGGACGTCCGATCCAGTTCGGTCCGCAGCATTACCTGTTTATCCGCAATGACTGGCTGAAAAAGCTGGACCTGCAGGTTCCCACTACCCCGGAGGAGCTGCTGAAGGTGGCGAAAGCGTTCACTGAACAGGACCCGGACGGCAACGGCAAAGCGGATACGCAGGGGACCGGGCTCAGCTTCGTAGCCGGAATTATTCTGAACAACATGTTCGGCACCGGGTTTACGCTGTTCGGCGAGGATCAATACCCTTGGGTACTGGAGAATGACAAGGTTGTGCATGACTGGGACCGGATCAAGGCGGCGATCTCCTTCCAGAAGGAGCTGTATGCGGCGGGTGTGGCGGATAAGGATTTCGTCACCGACAAGAACGGCGAGAAGCAGAAGCAGGACTGGATCTCCGGCAAGCTGGGGATATACGGGGGCAACGGGGCCGATGTCAGTACGTATGAGACGCTGAAAAAGAATGTCCCTGAAGCCGAGGTCATTCCGATTGCCCTGCCGACAACGGAATTCGGGCAGTTCAGCCCGACGCTGACCACTCCGATTCAGATGACCGGCATGGTGAATGCCGCGGCCAAAGATCCGGAATCCGTCATGAAGATGATTGATTTCATGGTTACAAGTGAATACACCACTACGATTCAGAACGGTATCGAGGGCGTGCATTACAACAAGACAGCCGACGGCCGCGCTGAGGTGATCGATCCGGAGAAGAACAAAAAGGAGCTGGAGTACAACCGCGATATGGGCATGCTCACTCCGCTGATCGGCAAGAATTATGGGCTGAAGAACAAGGTGAACCCTACAACGGCTGAGCAGGATTTCATCGCAATCTATGAAATGGCCGAGAAGCTGTACATGAACCCGGACCGTCCGATCGTCGGTATTACGCAAAAGGCCTTCCTGCCGCTGCTGCCGCAGGATCTGACCCAGATCAACACCAATGCGAATAAAACAATCCTCGACCGGGCCATGCAGGCCATCGTCAGCTCCGATCCGGCTTCGGTGGACCAGTTCATTGAGGAAGCCAAGGGAGTCTGGGAGAAGGCCGGCGGAACCAAGGTCGATGAGTTCTATGCAACCTGGTATCAGGATAATAAAGCGGATGCCATCATGCTGAAGGATATTTATGAGATGGGCAAGCAGCTAAGCGCGGCTGAATAAATGTGAATTCCAGCATAGGGGGCGGACGGAGTTGAATAATCAGGTCAGAGAGATTCTGGAGCAGAGCTATGCGGCTGCCTCGGAGGATATTGTGGTCGAGGAGGGGCTGGTCCGTTACGACTGGCCGGGTCATACCCGGCAGGTCTCCAAGCTGCCGTACTGCCACGAAGCCCGGTTCTCGGCTGGGTATTATGCTTACGGCACATTGCTGGGTCGGCTGGATGAACAGGCCGGACTGGAGATGCTTGAAGCGATTGCCGGGCTGCAGTTTACAGACCCGGAGCATCCGGATTACGGAGGGTTTCTCTGGTACCGGGAGGAGAGCATGATTCAGGATTCCAATGCGGCGTTTTTTATCCTCATGCCGCTTGTCGTTGTACGTCTCTGTGATCCCGGTGTATTCCCGGACAGTCACCTGGAGGTGATCCAGCGGATGTTCAGCCATGCGGCGGCCTGGTTCTCTCAGGAATGCCGGACGCCGGAGCTGTTCTACCCGAACAAGACGATGAGCGACGGCGCCATGCTGCTGGCCATCGCACACTTCCTGGGTGAGCCTGAGTCTCTGCAGACCGCAATCGCTTACTTCCGCAGATGGGAAGAATATACGGTCCGCCGGGGCTGGGGCTGGGGGGAGAACATCAGCCTGGTCTATCAAGGGGTGATGATGAATGCGCTGAGGATTGCCGGTTCTGTTCTGCAGGAGCATGACCGGGAGCTCGCCGGACGGCTGTCAGAGCGGATGGAGGCACTGAAGAACATTCTTGTCTTCCATGACGGCGGGGAACTGGTTCCGTCCATCCGCAGCTACAACTTCCGGGGAGAGACGAAGCGGCAGAGCCTGCTGTGGCCGATTGCCGGTGTGACGGGGCTGGGCCGTCTGGTAGAAGAGAAGTTTTCACTCAATGATGTGGCAACGCTGCTCCTGTTCGAAGATGATTTCCTTCAGGGAGTAGACTCTCCGTCTGCGCAGCCTGTGCCCAGGGTTCTTGAGGAGCGGATCTTCGATGCTGCCCGTTCCTATACCTGGATCGGACAGCATACCCGTCTGGGCAGCATCAACCGCTTCCCGGTCATGCCCGGAAGCTACCAGCATCCCACCTGGGGGCTGGGCTGGCAGAGCTTCCCGGTCAGCTTCAGCGTGAAGGATCAGCAGGTGTCCTATCTGCGCTGGTATGTGGATGATTCCGCATCGGTGCGGACACATCCGGCGGAGGATTACCGCACGGCCTATCTGATGCCTGCGCTGTTTGCGGAACCGCTGTACCCGGAGGTGGAGACACGTTCGGCCCAGCAGGGCAATGCCCTGCTGGTGGTCCGCAGCATGACCCGGCTGCATAACCGGGCAGCCGAGATTGCGGATGAATGGGTCATCCACCGCTATGACGGAGAAATAGCGCGTGTAATGAATACAGCCGGGGACAAGGAATGGCTGGTGCTGCATTATCCGGGCTGTGCGGTGGCGATCACAGCGCTGAGGGGTATTTGTGCCGGGGCGGAGGCGCGCGCGGGGCTGCCTGTTACGGTGGTGCGGGAGGAAGGGAGGATCAGGCTCCGCCAGGTCCTCTACTCCGGGGACAGCACCGTTCTGGCGCAGCCCCGCCTGGAAGCGGGCTGGGCGGTGATATGTCTGGACGAAGCAGCGGAAGCTGGTGATGTCCGCAGGCTGCTGGATACGGTGCGGATCGATGACTTCGAGACGGATGACCGTGAGGTGCCGCGGGAGCCTTGGGCCCGGGCGCGGGACATTGTGCTGGCGGCGGGCAATCAGCCGCCGGTTCAGCTCAGCGTTGATCCTTACGCACCGTAACAACGCAGTTCAAGCCGATTAATGTAATGACTGACGTATGCTTACTCTTAATTGCACTTTGTACAACTAAATCGTCTGATGTACCACCGAATATCTGTTTAGTTGTATTTCATACAATTAAACTGCCATTTGCACCTTGGCTTCACCCATTCGGGCAGATTTAGTTGTACAGACTACAGCTATAAGAGGGCAAGCCTTCCTTTTGACTGTTTTTAATTGCACATTATACAACTATCATTGATATCATTGAATGTTCACTTCAAATTAAACTTCATAAATTGCTGCATGGTTGAATGAATTCACTTCTGTAGCTCTAATGTTGTACTAGAACCGCTATACTTGCTTCCATACGGAAAGGTGGCTATTATGAGAAAATCAAGTCCAAAATCATATTTTGTATACGCTATCATTATGATTCTGCTGATGGGCCTGCTCCCGGCAGACCTTGGTTCTGTGGCCCGGGCGGATAGTAATTATAAGCTGGAGGAGACCTTTGAATCTTATAGTCCCGGTGCGAAGCCGGCCGGCTGGTCGATCAAGACGCCGCCGCAGGGGGTGAGCGTGGCTGTGCAGGCCTGGGAAGGCTATGCCGGCAAGCTGCTGGAGCTTCATCAGGCAGCCAAAACGGCAAGCAGCTACAATATAAGCAGATCCGTTACGGATGTTACGTACAGAAGCATGTTAAGTTATTCGTTCCGAGCAGAGCAGACGGGAGCGGTGATCTACCTGCCTACCCCGCAGAGCGGTTCTGTTCCGCTAGTGAAATTCGCAATTAACAATGGCGCATTCAGCTATATGAAGAAAGGTGCCGGATCATGGACCTCAGTGCTGCCAATTTCGGCCGGCGTATGGTATGATCTGCGCCTGGCGCTCGACGGCGGCAGCCACAGCTTCGATCTGTCCATTGACGGCAGCCGTCTACTAACGAATGAGCCGATGGCCGAGGGAGGAGCATTAACCTCCTTCTATATGGGATTTTACAAGGACAGCATCGGCAAGATAGGCTTTGACAATTTTATTGTAAGCGGATACAAGAAGGCGATAAGTGCAGCCTTCTCCCAGGCGGCTTACGAGCTGCGCAGAGGCGCCAAGCTGCCATTGCCGCTCCAGTTCACACCTGCGGATGCTACGGATCAGAGCGCTGTCTGGTCTACCGGCAATGCAGAGGTGGCAGCGGTGGATGGCAACGGTATTGTGACAGGCATCCGTCAGGGAGTCACTACGGTGACGGCACAGCCGAATGAGGGGCTTCCGGCGGTAACGGCTACGGTAGCTGTGTATGAAGATCCGATCACGGCCATCATGCTGGCTCCGCTGGAGCGGACGGTGCCCGCAGGCTCCCGTGTGCTGTTACATGCCTCGGTAACCCCACAGGACAATACCGATACAGGCATCCGGTGGGGAACGGAGGACGGGAGTATTGCTGCGGTGGACCGCTACGGAGAGCTGACGGGGGTAAGCGCCGGAACAACTACCGTGTTCGTCACGGATGAGACGGGCAGCGTGCGCGCTGAGACTTCCGTTATTGTGACTGGACGTACAACCGGCCAAGAGCTGTATGTCGCCCCTGGCGGGGACGACAGCAATAACGGCACGGAAGCTGCTCCCTTCCGGACGGTTGCCCGGGCACAGGAAGCGGTCCGCCTGCTGAATGAGGATATGGACTCTGACATCATCGTCAATCTGCGGGAAGGGACCTATACTCTGTCAGAGCCGCTGGAATTCACACCGGAGGATTCAGGGACGAACGGGTATTTTGTCACTTACCGCAGCTACCCCGGGGAGCAGGCAGCCATCAGCGGCGGGCGGCCTGTCACTGGCTGGACGGTGTTCGACAGCGCCAAAGGCATCTACCGGGCGAATGCCGGAACCGGCCTTACGACACGCCAGCTGTTCATAGACGGCATCCGGGCGGTCCGGGCGCGGAGCGCCGCGGGGCTCGTGAATCCGGTGAAGACTGCAACCGGCTATACCTCTGATAATACGGAGCTGGCCGGATGGGGCAATACTAGCGATATGGAAATGGTATTCAACGAGCTGTGGACGAATTCCCGGATCAAGGTGGAGTCTATAACTTCATCCGGCGGCAAAGCGCAGATCGGCCTCCAGGAGCCGGGCCGGAGCGCAGTCTTCAACCGGGGATTAACTTCGGCAACAGTACCTGTGTACTACGAGAATGCTTTTGAGCTGCTGGATGAGCCTGGAGAATGGTACTACAACCGGGTAGAAGGCATGCTGTACTACAAGCCTCGCGCCTGGGAGGATCTGTCCACGGCTGACGTTGTAGTTCCGGTGCTGGAGCAGCTTGCTACCGTTTACGGGATATCGGCTGATGAACCGGTGCGCAATCTGAATTTTGAAGGCCTGAAGTTTATGTATACCACCTGGAACCGTCCGAGTACGGCAGCGGGACATTCCGATTCGCAGAATAACCATCTGCGTTATCCGTCCATCTCCGATGAGCTGACCGATGCTGCGGTGATGCTGGAGCTGACCAATACCGTGAATTTCCGCAATAATGAGTTCACCAAGCTCGGCATTACAGCGGTGCGGATGCAGAACGGCGTTCAGAACAGCCGGATTGAAGGCAACCGCTTCTATGATATCTCAGGCAGTGCGCTGAATGTGGGGCAGCCGAACTCTGGGGACCGGAATATCTACCATCCGGCAGACCACAGGCTGCTGATGAAGAATAATGATGTGCTGAACAATGTGATTCATGATATCGGCATCGACTACAAATCGGCATCTGCCGTATCTGCGGGATATCCGGTAGATATGGACATCAGTCATAATGAAATGTACAATCTGCCCTACAGCGGAACGCATATCGGCTATGGCTGGGATAAGTTGTTCGATGCCGCTACCCGGAACGTGAAGATTCAGAATAATCTGATCTATGATCTCATGGGAATGGGCTTGCGTGATGGAGGAGCCATCTACAGTCTTGGACCTACCGGGGCCACAGCGGCTGAGAAAAATCTGGTCAGCGGCAATTACATCCGCAACCAGATGGACGGCAACTCCGCCCTCTATACGGATGAAGGCTCCGCCTACTGGAAATTTGAGCATAATGTGATCGACCTGAAGGATACGCCGCTGTGGCATTCACCGCTCCGCTGGGCGATGGCGTATGTGCCGACGATCCATGACGTGGATTTCGTGAACAACTACACAACAACGGACGGCTATACCAACAATGGCCGCAAGGTTCTGTTTGCCGACAATACAGTCCAGCCGGACGCCCAGTGGCCTCAGGCGGCCATGCCGATCATTGACCAGGCCGGGCTTCGGCCGGAATATGCCTCTGCAGCGGAAGGGCAGGTCAGCCGCTGGAGTCTGGCCCCGGTCAAGCTGACTGCAGGAGGCAGTGAACAGGTCTCCATTCAGGCCATGGACGGCAAAGACAGGCCGCAAGGCAAGGAAACCAGCAGCTTCTATTACAACAGCCTCGATCCGGCCGTGGCCTCCGTTAATGCCACTGGTGAGGTGACCGGACTCAGCCAGGGGCAGACGAAGCTTATCGTAAGCATCATTAACGGCTCCATCCTGCGGACAATCACTACGGATGTATTCGTGGGAGACACCTTAGCCGCTGTCCGTCTGGAAGGACATGACGGCAATGTGGCGTATGTTCATGAAGGCGCGGACATGCAGCTGCAGCCTTACGGCGAGACATTGTTCGGCAACCGCGAGGAGCTGGAGGAGGTCACGTATACAAGTAGCGATCCTTCCATCGTCAGTGTCAGCGGAAACGGCCTGTTAACGGCGCATCAGACCGGATCGGCAACCCTGACGCTGTCGGCCGGTTATCTTGGCACCGTGACGCAGGGACAATATGAGGTTAAGGTGTGGAATGAGGCCAGCACCTACGATCATACTCTGATGGCGGAACTGCAGGACCCGGAGGGCTGGTATGTATCGGCAACCGCCAACGGGCTGAAGGAGACCGGGGCAGATAGCCTTACGCTGAGGGCTCCCGGTGGCCATGCCATCTACCAGAACCGCAAGTACCAGAATGAGCTGCTGGATTTCAATATGAAGATCAATGACAGCGCGGTCTCGTCCAATTGGTATGCCTTGATGCTGAATAATCAGAGCAAGGAACTGAGCTATAGTACCGGTAGTATGTACCTGGTGGTTATAGGGACATCGGGTATTGAGCTGCACCGCTTCAACGAAGGGGTGCGGACGGTGATCTACGGCAAGATTGACGGCCTGACCAGTCTGGGCGGGCCGGCTATTCCGAATACAGCCATAACCTTCGGGGAGCAGAGCCGCGTTCAGCTTGGCGCTTTTCAAGAGTCCGGGGGTGTGCGCCTGATCCTGAAGGCTGACGGAGTACAGGTATTTAGTTATCTGGATACCGCAGCAGGGGCGATTGGAGAAGCGGGGTACTTCGGGCTGATCTCCCGCAATGCAAGCACGGAACTGGGTTACTGACAGACTACAATTATGAATCCGGCCCCGTAGCCAATATCACTTAAGCGATAGCCCACATCTGGACTTACAGGGGATGACACCGATGCATAAGAAATGGCTGTACCGACTGATTCTTTCCTACCTGCCGATCCTGTTTGCCGTGGTATTTTGCTTGATTATCCTGTTTTTCCTGACCCTAAATGAAGCGATGGAGAGGCAGACGGCCAAGGCAAACGGTGTATACGCAGAAAATGTACTGCAGATCGTGGACACCACTCTCCGCAACCTGGAGACTACAACGATCAAAAGCCTGCTGCTGGATGATCAGGTGAGCAGTTATTTTGACCGCCCGGGGCAGCTTGATCCTTATCATGATTACGGGGTAACGGAGGTGCTGCTGGATTTCATGTCGCCGCTGCCGATGATCGATTCGGTCTATTTATACCGTGCGGCCGACGGCAAAGTGCTGATGCAGCATTTCTCGTCCAGTCTGCCGGATTTCGGGGACCGCAGCTTTATTGAGACAGCGATGAGGGGGGCAGGCAGCTATGCCTGGAGCGGAATCCGTGACCTGCAGCTTTTCTCCGGCGAGGATCAGCCGAAATCAGTCATTTCGCTGGTGGAGCAGGTACCTTATTTCTCCGGTGAGCAGGGATTGATTGTCATTAACGTGCGGAAGCAGTCTCTGCAGGCGCTGATTCAGGATATGAACATGGCGAATACGGAGATCTGCCTGAAGGACGCCGGTGGGCGCGCTTTTGCAGGGGCTGATACCTGCTCAGACCCACAGGCTCAGGATCAGGCGGTAAACCGCATGTCTTCCTATACAGGCTGGACAATTAAGGTTGGATTGGCGCGTGCAGAAGCCTTCTCGCTGCTGTCAGCCTTCTCTAATGTCTGGGCGATTCTGGGCTTTGCGGCGATCTTCGGCGGGATTGCGGCCATGACGTATATCAGCCATCGGAATTACCGTCCGATTGAACAGGTGATGAGCCGGATTTACACGTTCGGTGCGGACCGTTCCTCCGGCTGGAAGCCGCAGAGCAAGGGGGATGATGAATTTTCTTTCATCGGCCATGCGCTGGAGAGTCTGATTGAGCAGACGAACAGCTATGAGAAGCAGCAGGCGGAGGGAATCCTGCACAGGCGGAATCAGTTGTTCAAAGAGCTGCTGGAGCACAGCGGCCAGGTGTCGGCAGAAATATGGAGCCGAGAATCGGAGCGGATTGGAATGAAAGGTGAATTTGCAGGCGCGGTTGTGGGAATTGCTGAGATTGATTTCTATGAGGCCTTTGCTGCAGACTACTCTGCTCGTGATCAGGCGTTGTTCAAATTCACCCTCCGCAGTGTGATTCAGGAGATCGCCGAGAAAGAAGGGGAACCGCTCTGGACAGAGTGGATTGGACCGGGGCGTCTCGGGCTGCTCTTCCGCCGTTCCGCCGCCGGAGTAACGGCTGATGGTGCCGAGAAGCCGCTGATGATTGCAGAGAGTGCCCGCTCCTGGGTGAAGCAGCATCTCAAATTCACGGCAACCTTTGGCATCAGCGGGCCGGCGGCCGGTCTCAGCGGCTTATCGGATGCTTACCGCAAGGCCGCAGGTGCGCTGGAACGCAAACTCACTGGCGGTCCCGACCGCGTCTATGTTGCACCGGCAGAAGGCAGTCTCCCGCCCCAGGCGGAAGGAATGGATGTGCTGGTGCAGTCTATCGGTGCCGTTCCCCAGCTGTACCGGCTGGGGAACGACGAGTGGAGGCCGCTGATGGAGCGGATCTTCGGGCTGCTGGCAGGCGGCAATTACTCCAAGGAGGACATTGTCCGCCTGCTGCAGCTGCTGGAGGCTGGCCTCTCCAGGGAGATGCAGGAGCTGCCGCCAGAGATGAAGGGGATATGGAATAACGGGCGGCTGCGCGGAATTCCGCAATCTCCGGAATCCTTCGAATGGATAGAGGAGCTACGCGGGGAGCTCCTGGCTTCACTGGAGGAGATAGAGGAGGCGCTCCGCGGCCTGCGGATGAACCGGGAGCAGTATACGCTGGCCAACAAGGTGCGTGAGTATATTGCCCTGCATTACGCCGATCCCGATTTCTCCCTGACCCATGCCGCTGACAGCTTCGCGATGAATACCAAAGCGCTGAGCCGGATATTCAAGGAAGAAATCGGCGAGAATTTCGTCGATTATCTGGCCCGGCTGCGGATGGACGAGGCCAAGCGCCTGCTGACAGAGACCTCCGAGCCTGTCCAGAATATCGCCGAGCGGGTGGGGTATTTGTATCCGATGTCCTTCATCCGCGTCTTCAAGAAGCTGGAGGGCGTAACCCCGGGAGAGTACCGCAAGGAGCGGAGCGGCCCTTCGCATGGCGAGCGGCAGGGCTAGACCCGGACCCGGACCCGGGCCCGGGCGGCTCTTGCCGGGGGATCAAGGGCGGATAAGATGTATATTTCACAGGCCAATGGGCGGGCATATAGCTTTAAAAGGCGGCAGGGAAGTTTCCCCTTGCCGCCTTTCTTTGTACTTGTCCCCATGGAAGGGAAATGGAGGTTCTATTGCACTTTGTACAATAGAAGAACATTAAATCAGCCTGGAAATTGAATCTATTGTACATTGTACAGCAGAATTTTAGGTTTTCGCTGTTTTTTGCCCCTTTTCCCATAATCAACTGTATGAAATGCAATAGAATATCATTTTTCACAATTCTAAAGGAGTTCTATTACACAAAGTACAATCAGCCAAACCCGCAACAATCCCCCGGTTGCCAATATGGAGAAAACTGCAGGTTCCCGCTTGTCTGCCGCTACATTCCGGCCTTATGCATCCGGTACTCGGAGGGCGTGCACAGGAACACTTTTTTGAATTGTCTGGAATAATAATTATGATCCCGGAACCCGCTGTCCATGGCCACCTGTGAGATGGTTAATCCGGCATTGCGCAGCAGTGTGCAGGAATACTCCAGCCGTTTGCGGATGACATAATCCATAGGTGTCGTATGGTAATTCCGGGTGAACACGCGGAGAAATTGGCGCTTCGACATATAAGCCAGATCTGCCAGAGACTGAAGTGAAATAGGCTGGAGGAAATGCTCTTCAATATAGGTAACCGCCTCACCGATCTGCAGCGCCCTGTTCTCCGTTCCGCCGCCATTCTGCCGGTAATATCGTGATAGTGTGCCGACAAGTGCGGTGAAATACGTGCGGATCATCAGCCGGTAGCCGTCAGACTGCCGGTCATACTCCTCCAGAATCCGGTCCAGAAGAACAGTAGCCTCTTCCAGCTGCGCGGGCTGCAAGGAGAGCATGCCTTTGAAGTACATCTCTTTGCGGAAGAACGGCTCCAGATAGAACAGCGCCTGAAACCCCGGCAGGAGCTTCAGCTCAGGCAGCTGCAGCAGCTGATCGGGATGGAACATCACATTGATGTACTCAATATTCTGCACATTTTTGTACCCATGTGAAATATCGCTGTGGATAAAAAACACCTGACCCGCCGATACGGGGTACTCCTTTCCTTCGATAATATGAATCGCGCTTCCCTCCAGGATGACCACCAGCTCCGAGAAATCATGGCAGTGAACATAATAATCCTGAGTCAGCGGGCATTTCTGAATGCGGAAAGTGAAGCCAGGCTCGAGTCCTAAATCCCGTGCATAGAGTTTATTTGTCATGTCGTTATTATGCTAAAGAAGGGCATGATCGTCAAGGAACTGTTCCGCCGTTTGCGTTAATCTTAAGAGGAAGATGACACACGGTTGGAGGGAATCTATGCAGCGATATTTATATAGAGCCGAATGCAGAGAGGGCTGCGACCCGGCTGCTTTTTTGGGCTCACAGGTGGAATGGCTTAATGAACGTATGGACTGGCTGGGTATTTCTTGGCTAAGCATCTTTCAAGACGGCCAGTGGCTATTTCTATATTACGAATGCAGCGGCAAAGAGGCTCAGCCGGAGCAGCTGTTCCCGCCCGCAGTGGAGATGCTCAAGGTCTGGCCGGGCGGGGATTACCCGCGGCTGTGGGTGCCGATGATGGACATTTTTCATTATCAGCAGCCGGTGTCCGGGCAGCATTGGAAGCGTAATCAAACTCCGGGGGCTCCCTACGGCAGGCTGGCAGTACTCAAGCCGGAGCAGGTCTCAAGTTATGTCTATTACCATTATCAATATCAGGAGGAGTGCCCGGGAGACGGTGACAAATACGGGATCATCGGTCTTCATGAGAACCTGCTGTTCTTTTATTCCGAGCTGCCCGCAACCGTGGAGCCCGCTCCCTATACGGGGAAACTCACAACGAATCTGCGTCCGGAGCAGTGGGGAGAGGTTATGGAGCCGCATTTTATCAAGTGGAAGAATGTAGGGCCGGATCAGGACATCTGGAAAAAGCTTACGCCTGTCCTAACGATCACGCTCCCGCAAAGGGGAAAAGGAGAATGAATATGCTGCGCACATCCATATGCCTGAACGGCGAATGGGATTTCATGCCGCTCTACGATCAGCCGCGCTGCCGCAGTCTTCCTGAGAGGCTGCAATATGAGGCGCGCAAGATACAGGTGCCTTCGAGCTGGCGCCACAGCTATAAGACGCCTTCGGGCAGCAAATTTGGAGAAGTACCGGACCATAACTTCGTGCCGTTTGATGTGTACGGCTACCCGGGAGAATGGGATGCGGCCGAGGCTGGGGTGCTGCACCGTTCTTTTCAGGTGCCGGAGACTATGCTGGGGCAGCGGATTGTGCTGCGCTTCGATGGAATCTTGCAGAAGGCAGCGGTGTATCTGGACCGCGAGCGGATTGCCGTCTGGGAGGACGGGTATCTGCCTTTGCGGCTGGATATCACCCGGATGGTGAAGCCTGGCCGGGAGCAGCAGTTACATGTAGTATGCGGAAGCTTCGACATGGCGGTAATTCCCTCCGGGGAGGAGAGAATCACCGGACTTGCCGGTTCGTGGTTCGGCAGGATCGCAAGGGGAATATGGCAGGATGTCTTCCTCCAAGGCTACCCGCCAATATCGCTGGAGGATCTCACAATCCGTACCTCTGTCCGGCAGGGGATGCTGGAAGTGGAGGCACTAATGAGCACAGAGCCGGGTGGTCCTGCGATGGAAGCGCTGCAGGTGTTCCTGAAAGTCAGGGAACGGAAATCCGGTACCCTGACTGCGAAGGGTGCAGAGCCGCTGCCGGTGCTTGAAGCGGAAGCAGGAGTAAATGTTCTGCCTGCGCAGGCCGTAGAAGGACGGCAATTATGCTGGAACACCGGCAGCCGGGAGTGGGGCGGAGCATCATTTGCACTGCCCTGGCAGGGTGCCGAGCTGTGGAGTCCGGAGCATCCGTTCCTATATGAACTGGAGCTGGAGCTTCAGGCAGATGGGGAGGTCCTTGACCGGCGGACCGATGTATTCGGCTTCCGGGAGTTCTGGTGCGAAGGCCCGCAGTTCATGCTGAACGGGATTCCTGTTAACCTGCGGGGCGATTCCTGGCATTTCCAGGGTGCGGCGCAGCAGACAGAAGACTATATCCGCAATTGGTACCGAATGTGCAGACAGGCGGGCATCAACAGCATCCGGCTGCATGCCGAGCCGTATCCGGCTGATTATCTGCGGATTGCCGATGAGGAAGGAATGCTGATTGTCGATGAGACAGCCATCTACGGGTCCGGTAAAACTATGGATGCGGCCCACCCCGATTTCATCTCCAATTGCCGGGCGCATGTGCAGCGGCTGGTACAGCGGGATAAGAATCACCCATCCGTCATTCTGTGGAGCGTGCAGAACGAGATGCGCTGGGTGGACGGCCGGGATACCTACCAACAGCATATCCCGGGTCTGATGGAGCTGATGAGAGCCCTTGATTCCACCCGCCCGATTATGGTGGAAGGGGATAACCGGTTGGTCACCAAGCAAGGGACAGAGGTGGAGAGCCGCCATTACAACATTGACGGCACGATCGCGCAGTGGGACCGCAGCGTTCCGCTCACCTTCGGCGAGCATGGCGGCTGGTGGTACATCTGCCCGCAGAACAGCAGCATGTATATCGGACTGGACGCATACCGTGACTCAGATGCAAGTGCTGCCGGCTTAGCCCAGAAGGAAAGGCTGTTCGTGGAGTATGCACGCCGCCAAGGGGTCTCTGGCATCTCTACCTTCAACTTCGCCCATTATTTCATGCGGGCGATGCCGGAACGGAATATTCAGCTGCCGCCTGCCGACCTGAACACACCAGGCCCTAAGCCTGCGGTAATTCCGGCTTACTCCCTTTCCCTGAACAACGGGCTGCTGCCGGGGGAATATCCGGCATTCAAGGCCAATCCCGCTTTTGCCATTATGGCTGAAGCCTTCAAGCCGGTAACATTGATTGCCGCCGAATATAACCGCTGCTTCTTCGATGATGCGCCGGTCCGCCGCAGCTTCGATGTCTACAACGATACGCTGGCAGAACAGGAAGTAACTATTGAATGCACGGTCCGGCAAAGCGGACATGTGGTTCATAGCGAGACGTTCCGTTTCCGCCACGAGCCTGCCGCCCGCCGGAGCATCCGGCTGGAATGGATGCCGGAACCGGTCAATGGTGAAGGAGCAGGAGTGGGAGGGGATGGAGGCGTAGGCGTAGGCGCAAGAGCAGGAGATGGGGCAGAAGTAAGAGTAGGAGATGGGGAAGGAGCAAGAGCAGGAGATGTGGCAGAAGTAAGAGTAGGAGATGGGGCAGGAGCATCAGCAGGAGTAGCAGAAGCGGAAGCGGTGCTGTCTGCCCGGCTGTTCCATGGCATGGAGCTGAAGCATGAGCTTCTGTTAAGCTACCGGCTGTTGTCCGGGAGCTGCAAGACTGAGCCGGTAGAAGTAGCGCTTCCCGCTGCTTATCTAGGCTCTGACCGGGACTATGAGGCGATCCGCACCCTGGTGCCCGGCCTGGTCCGGTCAGAAGCGGAAGCGGTAGAGCAGCTTGGGGGCGGGACGCTGCTGATTGTCGGCAGCCGCATGCAGGACAAGGACGGGGCGCTGGACCGGAAGCTGAGAAGCTACGTGCAGCGGGGCGGCAGATTGCTGCTGCTGGAACAGCTTCACCTCTCTCCCGGCAGCCTGACGCTCAGCCGCAGGGAATTCATCCGTGCCCATGCAGGCGACTATGGGCATCCGGTGCTCCGGGGCCTTGGAGCAGAGGACCTCATGTACTGGCATGAGGGGCTGCGCGAGGACGGGCCGCTGCCGATTATCCGGGCAGCGTTCGAGAAGCCGGTGACCGGCGATTTCACCCTGCTGCTGGAATGCAGCGCGGGTGACTTTGGAGATGGCGGCGATCTGTGGTCGCCGCTGCTGGAGTACCGGAGCGGCGCGGGCATGTTCCTGGCGAATCAGCTGGAGATTATGGATCATCTCCAACGGATTCCCCAAGCCTGCCTGCTGCTGCGGAGCCTGCTCCAGTACGCGGGCCGCGCGGTCCACGCGGCCGCTGTACCGGAGCCCGCTGCGGTGTGGGTCCGCAGCGGCGGGGCGGCGGAGGCCTTGCTCTGCAAGCTCCGCCTGAAGGGCCAGAGGCTGGACAGCGCCGCAGGCTTGTCCAGCCTGAACCCCGGCCTCCTGGTGGTGGAGGCCGGATTGCTGCACGGACCGGGCGCGGCGGAAGCCGTCCGGCAGGCGGCAAGTGCCGGCAGCACAGTGCTGGTGCTGCCGGCAGAACCCGGCGGGCAGGAGGCGATTGCCCGCCTGCTGGACCGCCCCGTGCGTATTGCGCCGCACGGGACCTATCATCTGGCGGCGGACTATACGCACGCCGCCGTCCGCGGGATCAGCCCTGTCGACCTGTTCGGGTTCGACAAGGTGCATCTCTCGCCCCGGGACGTGGTCAACCGGGAGCTGGCCGGTCACAGGCTGGAGGTGCAAGGCGCGGAGGTGCTGTGCACCAGCGTGGAAGGCACAGCCTGGAAGGATTACTTCGCCGGACAGCATACGGCGGAATACAGCAGGCTGGCGCTGGTCGAGCTGAACCGCAGCAAGGCCTGTGCTCCCGGAGCTTTTGTGATCCGCCAGGCAGTCGGCGAGGGTGAGATTATCTGCTCGCAGTTGCTCACCGACCCGGGCAGTGACAAAAGCCTGAGGCTGTACACCCGCCTGCTGGGCAATCTGGGGGCCGACTTCGCGGATGAGCTGCTGCAGCTGGATAAAGGAGATGCGCAGTGGGCGGTGGAAGCCGCGATGACGCTGTTCTGTCCGCCGTATACCGATTATCAGGCCATGAAGGATTACTATACCGACCCGGAATTCTCCCTGAACAATCTGGGTGAAGGCCTGTATGGCTGGATGAAGAAAAAAGAACGGCGCGAAGACGGAACGCTGCTGATCCCGGCACCTGAGGGCCGTCCGCTGTTTCTGAGCTGTTTCGTGCATCTGCCTGCGCTCGTCTCCGGCAGCGGGGAACCTGCGGATATCCGAACCGGCAGGCTGCGGTTGAACTCAGAATGTGCTTACGAGATCTATATGAACGGTCAGCATGTGACTCAGCCGGAGCGGGAGATCATTTTGAGAAGAGGAGTCAACCGGCTGGTTGCCATCGTCCGGGGAGACCGGGAGGATATCTCTTTTGGCATGGTTTTCCTGAACCCGGATGGCACGTATATGAATGATTTGGAGTTCCGCATGACGATGGATGAGGTTGAGCCTAAGTGAGGAATAAGATTAAGCAATAAGTAATCCTATATGAAGAGGAGCCAGACTAATGACGAACCAACCGGGAACAATCACTCCGGCAGGCGACTCCGGCCGCACACAGAGTAACAAGGCTGTAAAACCGGCAGCCGGGGGCAACGCGTTTGCCCGCGAGCAGGAGCTGGACCAGTATTTCACCTTCCGCGATGACGCGAAGGAGGTAGAGTTCAAGCGCCATGATATGCCGACCCCATGGCTGAACTATTTATCCAACGGGACCTTCCATACCATGCTGTCCCATGCGGGCGGCGGATTAGCCTTTTATAAATCTCCGCAGATCTGGCGGATTACACGCTACCGTTTCTTTCATCTGCCGACCGACCGCTCCGGCCCTTATATTTACCTGCAGGATGCCGGAACGGGCAGCTACTGGTGCCCTACCTATGAGCCGGCTTTTCAGAAGCCGCAGGAATGGAAGAGCAGCCACGGCATGGGGTATACCCGCTTTGAAGCCGCGCAGGATGAAGTTTCGGCAAAGACCGTTTACTTTGTCGGACCTTACGAGAACTCGCTGATCTGGAATTTGACGCTGACTAATAATAGTACCGAGGTCAAAGAACTGAATGTGTATGCCTACGCCGAGTTTGGCATGATGGAATTCATGCGCGAGCTGCAATGGCAATGCTACAACAAACATCAGGTGTCGGTGCAGTATCATGCCAAGGAAGCTCTTATCTACAAGTACGGAGTTGAGAATCAGCCCAAGCCGGATGAGACGCCGCTGGTCTATATGATGTCGGATGCGCCGCTGGCCGGTTATGACGGGGATCGTGAAGAGTTTATCGGCAGCTACCGCAGCGAATCCAATCCGGCTGCGATTGAGCAGGGTGGATGCACCGGCTCGACAATACTGGGCGGAGATCCTTGCGGAGCGCTTCAGGTTCAAGTGAGGCTGCAGCCCGGCGAGACCCGTACCGTGAACTTCTTCCTGGGGACGGCGATGACTGAGGCTGAGATCGAACAGGCCATCGGCCATTCCCGGGAGGCGGATTTCGTCACCCGTTCCTTTGCGGCGCTTAAGGAGAACTGGGACAGCTATCTGGGGGCCTGGAACTGTGAATTGCCGGATAAAGATGCACAGCGCATGATCAACATCTGGAATCCGTATCAGTCGCAGCGGAACTTTCTTTTCTCGCGCAATATTTCGTTCTATGCTACGGGAACATTCCGGGGAGTAGGCTACCGGGACACAGCTCAGGATATATTGGCCGTAGCTCCATTAGATCCGGAGGCGGCCAAAGACAAGGTCCGCCTGCTGCTTGGGCAGCAGTATCAGGACGGGCATGTGAATCATTACTTTTTCCCGAATGAGGGCTGGGACCCGGTGACCAGTATTCACTCGGATGACCACCTGTGGACGGCGCTGGCTGTATGGGATATTCTCGCAGAGACCGGCGATACCGGATTCCTGCAGGAGAGTCTGCCTTTCTATGATGGCGGTGAAGCGCCGCTGTATGATCATTTGAAGCGTGCGGTAGACTTCACCGTCTCCCGGCTGGGGCCGAACGGCTTCCCGCTGATGCTCCGCTCGGACTGGAATGACCAGCTGTTCCGCGTATGCCGCGAGGGCAGAGGAGAGAGCATCTGGACGGCGATGCAGTTCGGAACCGTGCTGCTTCGTATGAAGGATCTGGCGGCAGCAGCCGGTCATCTGGAGCATGCGGCGGACTATGACAGGCTGTACGAGGAGCAGAAGCGGCTGGTGAACACGCTCGGCTGGGACGGCCAATGGTTCCGGCGGGCAGTCATGGATGACGGGCGTTATCTGGGCACCGCTGAGCATGACGAAGCCCAGATTTGGCTTAACGCCCAGACCTGGGCGACCCTGTCCGGCATGGGAGAGCCTGATAAAGCGCTCCAGGCCATGGACAGTGTTCGCGACATTCTGGATACGGAGCTTGGCATTAAGAAGCTGCACCCGTCCATTACCAACTTCCCCGATCCCGCAGATCCGCTGACCAATTACAACAAGGGGACAGGAGAGAACGGGGCCGTCTTTTGCCACGCCAACACCTGGGCGATTATTGCAGAATGCATGCTGGGCAGAGGAGATCAAGCCTACAAATATTACCGCCAGCTGATTCCTAATATTGCGATGGAACAAGCCGGATTATGGCGCTATAAAGCGGAACCTTATGTCTATGCCTCCAACCTGTTCGGACCGGAATCCGACAGATTCGGGCTGGCGAATGTATCCTGGCTGACCGGAACTGCTGCGTGGATGTATATAGCCGCTACGCAGTATATTATGGGCATTAAGCCCGTTATTGGCGGACTGTCGGTTAACCCGTGCATCCCGTCTTCCTGGGAGGGCTTCTCTGTTTACCGGAGATTCCGCGGCTGCTTGTATGAGATTACCGTGAAGAACGAGAGCAGTGTCTGCACAGGCGTCAAGGAAATCCGTGTTGACGGTGAATTGCTGGCAGGTACGGTAGTGCCTGTCTATCCGGATCGTAGCTCGGTGAAAGTGGAGGTTCTACTATAGTTGTAGGCAGAGCTTAATGCATACTCAAAAGTGTCCCGCCAGCTGCACCAGCAGAATTATGGCGGGGCATTTTTATATCCCTCGAAAAAGCAATTATCCTCAAATTCTCCGTCACGGGATGCTGCTGCGGCCGGAAATAGTTATGATGAACGAAAGGCAGCCCCTGTTCGCACACCTTAGGTTAAAATGGGAGTAAGGACAACCATTTCAGAGCTAAATGCGAAAGGAGCTGTTACTATGAAGAATACCATAAAATACGTAGGTTTGGACGTGTCAAAAGAAAAAATTGCAGTGGCGATTGCAGACGAGGGACGGGACCCCGCACGGTATCACGGAGCGATTGCCCATACGCCAGATGCTGTAGGACGACTCATTCGGAAACTGAAAAGCCCGGAGGTTACTCTTGAAGTCTGCTATGAGGCGGGACCCACCGGGTATGATTTGTATCGCTGGCTGACCAAGATGGGAATTTCCTGCACGGTCATCGCCCCCTCACGTATTCCTCAGCGTTCAGGCGATGCCATTAAAACCGACCGACGGGATGCAGAGCGGCTCGCTCAGCTCCACCGTGCGGGAGAATTGACGGGCATTCATGTACCCACTCCGGAACTCGAGGCTCTTCGGGATCTCATCCGAGCCCGGGAGAATGCTCGGGAAGAACTGCACCGGGCCCGGCAGCACCTCGTTCATTTTCTGTTACGGCACCAGATCCACACCCCGGAAGAGATGAAAAAACGCTGGACGAAACGATACCGGCTGTGGCTCTCTACCTTGACGTTTGAGCATACCGCGCAAGAACGGGTATTCACCGAGATGCAACAACAGTTGCGGGAGGTGGAGGAGCGCATTAAACGGCTAGAGGAGGCCATGCGGAAAGAAGCCGAAATCTGCCCGTACGCCTCTGTGATTAAAGCGCTCCAGGGTCTTCGGGGGATTGCCCTGCTCACGGCCATGACGCTCGTCGTTGAAATCGGGAATTTTGAGCGGTTCCGTTCGCCTGCGCAGCTGATGAGTTACCTGGGACTGGTTCCGCGGGAATCTTCTACAGGACCCAAGACAAGACGGGGCCGCCTGACTAAAACAGGAAATGCCTCCGTAAGGCGTGCTTTGGTGGAATCGGCCTGGAGTTACCGTTACCTTCCGGCGGTCAAAGGCGATTTAGAAAAGCGGTTAGAAGGGCAAAGTGCTCATGTCCAGGAAACGTCATGGAAGGCGCAGGAGAGATTGCACAAAAAATATGTGCAGATGGTCAAACGGGGAAAACACCGAAACTTGGTGATCGCAGCGGTGGGACGGGAATTGGTCGGATTCATTTGGTGTGTTGCGGTAAAGGCAGAAGCAGGAATCGCATAATATAGAACAAGAAAAAGCCTGTCCCCAAAGGATGAATCCTTGGGGCATGGAGACAACGAGAAAGGTTCGAGGAGAATCCACGAAATCCAACTGCACAAAACCCGGATGGGTTTGACGTGCGACAATAGTTTAGGGAAGCTCCTTCGACGTAGGCCTAACATGTGGAACCAACCCACGGATAGCAGTGTGCCAGCCGACGACTCGCATGTTGTCTCCATGCCCAAGGGATTGAAAAAACCTTTGTTAAAAAGGGAAGAAACAGGGGGATTGACAAATTCGTTCATAGCAGTTGGATTTTCTCCACTTGCTGATGAACGAAGAGCGTCTGCTAAAACAGCAGTTGGATAAACAGCACTTAAATCGCTGCGTATGAGCTACATGAAGGTAAATGAACCGAATTAAATGCCTTTTTTCCAATTGCTTGCTTGAAATCACTCCATTCGTCCGAATTAAGATACGTTTTTCCACTTATATAAGCTGAACCTAAGAGTGATGGCCAGCCGATGGATGAACCCCTTGTTACCCGAAGGTTCCGCCCATGCAGCAAGTCAGATACTTAAGTTCACTCTATATAGCATCATATGGGCGGACTCTCATAACAGAACACAGCAGCCGGCTTATGCAAACTCCACACACCTTTCGCTCGCACTACCAACGCCATTCTCTGCAGCCTCCATAATTTCCGCAAACTCCTCCCAACCTCTCTCAACTTCTCTCAACTTCTCTAACATCCCCCAACAGGCGTGCGGGCTTTGCCCAAGGTGGAGGCCAACCCTCCCGAAATAACAGGCTTGTTTGTGGGTTTACTTTTCCGCCGGGCGTGATATAGTATAGCTATAAGTTGCACAGAGGAAATATAGTTGCATTATCGCAACAATGATTATCATTCTCATTTAACATGCTGTCCCGGCTAAGCCGGGGCAGCATGTGTCATTTTAAGGGTCTTAATAATGGCTCTCATTCTCAGTCGAGTCATAATGGTTCTCATTCTGATCTCATTCTCAGTCGGGTCATAATGGTTCTCATTCTGATCTCATTCTCAGTCGGGTCATAATGGTTCTCATTCTGCACTCATTCTCAGTCGAGTCATAATGGTTCTCATTCTGGCTCTCATTCTCAAGTGTGCTCTTATACAAATACAATCAGGAAGGTGATTTATCATGCATTCAACCTCGAAAGAAATGCCTAAATCGATCGCGCGTCAAGGAGGCGCTAAGCAGCCGCGGACGCCGGAGCCGCGCCGCTTCGATCCGCTGGCTATGATCTCAAATGCCGAAATGCAGGCAGCGCTCGGAAGCGGGCTGATGATGCTGATCGCCTGGGCCGCCAGCGGCTGGTCTGAGACGATATCCGTTATTCTCTATGTGATCTCCTATTCAATAGGCGGCTGGATCAAGGCGAAGGAAGGCGTGGAGACGCTGGTCAAGGAACGCGATCTGGATGTCAATCTGCTGATGATTGCCGCGGCTCTCGGCGCAGCTTCCATCGGTTACTGGAATGAAGGCGCGATGCTAATCTTCATCTTCGCGCTGAGCGGCGCGCTGGAGAGTTACACGATGGAGCGCAGTAAGAAGGATATCTCCTCGCTGCTGGCGCTCAAACCTGCCACGGCAGTACGCATTGAGCAGGGGGCAATGAATGAGGTGGCGATTGATCTGCTGGCCATCGGAGATCTGCTGCTGGTCCGTCCCGGGGAGCTTATCCCAGCTGACGGCAAGGTATGCCGTGGGGAATCCTCCGTCAATCAGGCGTCCATTACTGGAGAATCGCTTCCCGTAGATAAGGCAGCCGGAAGTGAAGTGTTCGCCGGTACAGTCAATGGCGAAGGCCCGCTATATATTGAAGTTACCAAATCGGCAGAGAATACCTTGTTCGCCAAGATCATCCGGATGGTTGAAGAAGCAGAGAATGAGGTGCCGGATTCGCAGCGTTTTATCAAACGGCTGGAATCCGTCTATGCCCGCGTAGTAGTAGCCGCAACGGCCTTGTTGATCACTTTGCCGCCGTTTCTGCTGGACTGGAGCTGGAGTAATACCTTCTATAAAGCAATGGTCTTCCTGGTAGTGGCTTCTCCGTGTGCACTCGTATCCTCCATTATGCCGGCCATGCTGTCGGCCATCTCGAAGAGTGCGCGCAAAGGGATTCTCTTCAAAGGCGGTGTCCATCTGGAAAATATGGCACGCACCTCTGTAGTTGCTTTTGACAAAACAGGCACATTGACGGAAGGGGTTCCGCAGGTCACGGATTTCATCGCCGGAGAAGGGTATGGACGTGAAGAGCTGCTGGCCGTCAGTGCTTCGATTGAGAAGCTGTCCGGCCATCCGCTCGCGGAAGCCATTGTTGCGCTTGCTGAAGCCGAGCAGGTAGAGCTGCTCACCATCGAAGAGAGCAAATCGGTTACCGGCTGGGGCATTGAGGGGACCATTAACGGCCGCCTGTGGCGGATCGGCAAGTCCAATCTGCTGGATGAAGTGCACGGTACTGCACCGCAGGGGGATTCGGAATACTGGAGAGCGTTGCGCAGCGAGCTGGAGCAGGAAGGGAAGACAGTATCGCTGATTCTCGCCGGTGATACCATTGCCGGAATGATTGCGCTGCAGGATACCGTACGTTCCCAGGCGGAGACAGCCGTACGTAAGCTGCAGGAGCTGGGCATTAAGGTAGCGATGCTTACCGGGGACCGTGAGGCCACCGCACAGGTGATTGCCGGGAAGACCGGAGTGGACCTGGTATTCGCCGGTCTTTTGCCAGAAGATAAGGTATCGCATATCAAAGCGCTTCGTGAACAATACGGCCATGTGATTATGGTGGGTGACGGTGTTAATGATGCGCCTGCGCTGGCTACAGCAACAGTAGGTATGGGAATGGGCATGAAAGGCAGCGGAGCCGCGCTGGAGATTGCCGATGTGGTGCTGATGAACGATAATATCGAGGAGATTGCTTCTACGATTGCCCTGGCCCGCCGTACGCAGCGGATTGTGAAGCAGAATATGATTTTTGCTGTGGCCGTAATCGCCACACTGATGATCAGCAACTTTGTACAGGGGATTGCGTTGCCGTTTGGCGTGGTGGGCCATGAGGGCAGCACCATTCTTGTAATCCTTAACGGACTGCGTCTGTTGCGCTAAAAAAAGCCGGAAAGACCGTTTATCCGGCCCTGCCAAATATTTAATTGCTTAAAATTGAATTGTTCACAAAATAGGTGCGTTTTCACCGTGTCTGGCATATTGACAACTTCCCTTGAGATGATCATAATAAATACTACATTATAATAATTTTAATTAAGAAATGGCGTCTTTGCCGTCCATCTCAAGGAGGATATAATCATGTACAAATCAATTATTGTAGGTACTGGACCGGCCGGATTGACGGCTGCCATATACTTGGCCCGGGCGAACCTGAACCCGCTCGTTATCGAAGGTCCGCAGCCAGGCGGACAGCTTACAACTACAACAGAGATCGAGAACTTCCCAGGATTCCCGGAAGGCATTTTGGGTCCGGATCTGATGGACAATATGCGCAAGCAGGCTGAACGTTTCGGAGCACAGTTCGTTACCGGCTGGGTGAACAGTGTAGAGCTGGGCGAACGTCCGTTCAAGCTGAATGTTGAAGGCATGGGCACACTGGTTACAGATACATTGATTATTTCCACCGGCGCTACAGCGAAATATCTCGGGATTCCCGGGGAGCAGGATAATATCGGACGCGGTGTCAGCACTTGCGCAACCTGTGACGGATTCTTCTTCCGCGGCAAAGAAATCGTGGTTGTCGGCGGCGGTGATTCGGCGCTGGAGGAAGCGGGCTTCCTGACAAGATTCGCGTCAAAAGTAACCCTGGTGCACCGTCGCGAAGAGCTGCGGGCCTCCAAGATTATGCAGGATCGTGTACGCGACAATGCCAAAGTTACCTGGGGACTCAACCGTACGCCTGTTGAAGTTATTGCCGGAGACAAAGGTGTGACTGGCCTGAAGGTGATTAACAATGAGACCGGTGAAGAAGAATTCATTGAAGCCAGCGGTGTATTCGTAGCTGTCGGCCATCATCCCAATACTTCTTTCCTGGGCGGACAAATCACTACGGATGCTAACGGCTACATTGTGTCGAATCCCGGAACCTCTGAGACGAATATTCCCGGCGTGTTTGCTTGCGGTGACGTGCAGGATACCCGTTACAGACAAGCGATTACGGCTGCAGGCAGCGGCTGTATGGCGGCGATGGATGCCGAGAAATATATCGAGAGCCTGGAGCACAGCGCGGTTATTCTGTAAGATTCCATTTGGAATAGAAGGCACTCCGGTGCTACAATAGATCACAGATTCTTATACTTACAAATTAGGAGGAGATCATACTATGGAGAATGTAATTGTGTACACTTCAACCAATTGTCCGCATTGCCGTCAGGTGAAGAGCTTCCTGAACGATAAAGGTGTAGCCTACGAAGAGCGCAACATCGAGCAGAACGATGATTATGCGCAGCAGGTATGGGATATGGGCATGAGAGCTGTTCCTATTACGGTTATCGGTGAGTTCAAAATCGTCGGCATGAACAAAACCAAGTTCGACAAGGCTTTGGCTACGATTTAAGGAATAGCTGGCCGGACTTAAGGAGAATATATTAGCCGCTTCCCTCCGGAGGCGGTTTTTCGTTGTCCTGAACTTAGAGGAGAAGGGAAATTGTTAATCAGCTTAAAGAATTACTGGGACAGCGATGCGGTGAAGAGCCTGCTTGCAGAATGTATGTGGCCGGATGACCAGAGAGTTAACGGGGAGCTGGCCGGAATCACCGGAATCAGCTGCGCTGCTGCACATGAGGTGGAGATCAGACATCTGGCTGTACAGAAGAGTTGGCGCGGACGGACACTTGGCAGCAATATGATCGCAGAAATTGCCGGATGGGAGCAGGTAGAGCTGATCAGGGCAGATACGGATCAGGATGCGGTGGGCTTTTATAGCAAGGCAGGGTTTGAGATTCACAGTCTGGGAGAAAAATATCCGGGGATTGAGCGGTTTGAGTGTGTTCTGCGCACCCGGGGAACAACGGATATATCAAAAAGCAGTCATTGAATCCAGGCTGCTTTTTGTATTTCCTGCTAAAACAGATACATGAAGGGGATACAGGATACCGCTGTCTTGCAAGCATGAACCCCGTTTGGAGGCCGCTAGGCTAAGTATGAGTAAACGACATGACAATTTGAAAAACAGCATATACGGCAATACCGCTGCTAATAAGCATGAATCCGGATTTCTTCCTCGATTGGAACAGGCGCAGGACGCCAAGGCTGATGAGTGGGGCGATAACAAGCAGCAGCAGCAGCACGGTGATGAACATCTTCGCTGAAATATCTGACGTATCAACATAGGTCATAGACGCTCTCTCCATTTCAGAAAAAGGGGTATGGTGACAAATGTCACACGTATATCCTTATTATATAGGATTGCTATTCCTTTTAGTGCAGGAAATGCTGCTGCAAATGCGGCAATTTTACGAAAATATAAGAGCTTATATGTTTTACGTTGAAATGATCCTTCTATAGGGTTACCCGGATGTTGCCGAGAAAGTGCATGACTGCAGAAAAGCCTGCGCCAATCATCGTTCCGCGGCTGCCCAGCCTGGAGAAGGTGATCTCAAGCTGCTGCTTGTGGTAAGGAAGCGTACGCTCGGCTACTACCCGGCGCAGCGGCTCGCCCAGCCACGGTTCAGCTTCAGACAGAGCTCCCCCAATGACAATCAGCTCCGGATTGAAGCTGTTGATCAGATTAGTGACCCCGATGCCCAGATATTCCCCGATGGAGCTAAAGTGCTGCAGGGTATCCGGCTGCCCCTCCAGCGCATACGCCACCAGTTCGGTCGTGGTACGGGCAGGCAGGGAAAGGCCGGGATTATCGTACGTTTTCTCCGAAGCATAGAGCTCCCAGCAGCCCCGGCTGCCGCAGCTGCAGGGCTTGCCTTCCGCCTCAATCGTCATATGCCCGGTCTCCCCGGCGTATCCGCGTGCGCCCTTATACAACTCTCCGCCGATGATGATTCCGGACCCGATCCCCGAGCCTGCACTGATGTACAGCAGATGGCGCACATCCCGCGCCGCCCCGAAGTTCAGCTCCCCTTGTGCCCCGGCATTGGCTTCATTGTCAATGGTGACCGGAACCGCGAAGGCGCTTTCCAGAATCGACCGCAGATCGACCATTTCCCAGCCAAGGTTGGGCGCAAACAGCACGACTCCGTGTTCATCCACCATTCCCGGCACGCCGACTCCGATGCCGACGAGGCCATAGGGTGAAGGAGGCGCCTCGGCAATCAGCTCCGAGATCATCTGCTGCATCTGCCCCAGTACATAAGGGAAGTCGTGGGCTGCCAGCGCACAATCCCGTTCATGAAGAATGCCGCCTCCCAGATTGCAGAGCACGGCCTTAAGCTGTTTAACACGCAGTTCGATCCCGATAACGCTTCCGGCCATTTCGTTGAAATGCAGCATGAGCGGTTTGCGTCCCCCGCTGGATTCTCCGGGACCGGCTTCGGTAAGCAGCTCCTGCCCGCAGAGCTCGGCGACTAGATTGGAGACCGTAGCTTTGTTAAGACCTGTCATCTCGGACACCTTGGCCCGGGAGACGGGGGACTGCATGCGGATCGTATGTAAAATAATCGATTTGTTAATTTTTTTGACCAGCGCCTGATCACCGGTAACTTTCAAGAAGCACACTTCCTTTTTTGAAATATAAGACGATCCGGCCTGCTGAGTACGGCACATAACAATGAGGAAGGCACTCAATCAGGGCAGAGCTTATAGGTTTCGGTTTTCCCGCATACGTAATGCAATAAGCCTTGAGGCAGCGTTTACGCGGAGAAGGTATGCCATTTAGTCTAGAATGAAGAGCGGCAAAAAGCAACTAGATTAACGTCCGGGGGAGGCGGGGGAATTACAGTTATACGCATAGGCTGCACTGCCGGAGGGTACTTTATGTTCAGCATCATATAGTGAAAATAAAGGGAGAAGAGAGTAGCTGCTCTGCCGGGACAGGATAAAAAACAGACAAAATAAAAGTTCTCAAAAACTTTGTTTAACCAATATACAAAGTCCGAAAGATGTGTTAAGATGTTGCTGTAAACGCTTGCGGGCGAAGCAAAATATCGAGGAGGATTTTACAAATGGCTTATTTTGAAACAGTGAGCAAGATCTCTTACGAGGGAAGCCGTTCCACTAACCCTTACGCATTCAAATTCTACAACCCTAAAGAAATCGTTGCCGGCAAAACTATGGAAGAGCACTTGAAATTTGCAATGGCATATTGGCATACATTAACCGCTGGCGGTTCCGATCCGTTCGGCGCTGAAACAGCAGTCCGCGCTTGGGACAAGCTGAGCACACTGGACAAGGCCAAGGCCCGTGCAGAAGCAGCATTTGAGTTCATGGAGAAGATGGATCTGCAGTACTACTGCTTCCATGATGTGGACATCGCTCCAGAAGGCGCGTCCCTGCGTGAGTTCTACAGCAACATCGATACAATCGTAGATATCCTTGAACAAGGCATGAAGGCTTCCGGCAAAAAATTGCTTTGGAACACGGCCAATATGTTCACCAACCCGCGCTACATGCACGGTGCAGGCTCCACTTGCAACGCTGATGTGTTCGCACACGCTGCTGCACAGGTGAAGAAAGGTCTGGAAGTGGGTAAACGTCTGGGCGCTGACAACTATGTATTCTGGGGCGGCCGTGAAGGCTACGAAACACTGCTGAATACAAATATGAGCCTTGAGCAAGACAACATTGCCCGTCTGTTCAGCATGGCTGTTGATTATGCTAAGGAAATCGGCTTCGAAGGCCAGTTCCTGATCGAGCCTAAACCGAAAGAGCCTACCAAACACCAATATGACTTCGATGCAGCAACCTGTATCGCATTCCTGCAGAAGTACAACCTGGATAAGCACTTCAAGCTGAACCTTGAAGCTAACCATGCTACACTGGCCGGCCATACCTTCGAGCATGAGCTGCACGTAGCCCGTATCAACGGCATGCTGGGATCGCTTGATGCGAACCAGGGCGATCCATTGCTCGGCTGGGATACCGATGAATTCCCTGCAAGCATCTACGATTCTACTCTGACTCTGTACGAAGTACTGAAGAACGATGGTCTGGGCAAAGGCGGAATCAACTTTGACTCCAAAGTACGCCGTCCTTCCTTCGAGCCTGAGGATCTGTTCCTGGCACACATCTCCGGTATGGACATCTACGCTAAGGGCCTGAAGGTAGCTGCGAAGCTGCTGGAAGACGGCGTATTCGAGAACTTCATTGCTGAGCGTTACAGCAGCTTCAATGAAGGCATTGGCGCTGACATCGTATCCGGCAAAGCGACACTTGCTTCGCTTGCTGACTATGCGCTGAACAACGAGAACCCGCGTCCGAACAAGTCCGGACGCCAGGAATTGCTGAGAGCTACACTTAACCAGTACATCCTGACTGCTGAATAAGACTGTACCGGGTCTGCGGTGACTGCCGCAGATTCATCAGAGGATAAACGCAACGGGGGTTGCTGAAGAGAGCATTCTTCGGCAGCCCCCTTTTATTGGTGGAGAAAAGATGTGCACGGCGGAGAATGGCTGTATGGATGTATTTTGTGCAATGCACAGGCTTCAGTAAGAGGGTTAATGCTTCATATAATTAAGCAGATGCTTACGAAGCGAGTTTTGCTTGAAGTGAATTCAGGAAGCAGAAGCTCGCAAAACTTAAGATTATGCTTACGAGGCGAGTTATATTGCGGAGATGTTCCAATAGAAGTAATGCTTCATATAACTTTTAGGAGGATAACTATGAAATATGTAATCGGTGTCGATCTCGGAACCAGCGCAGTGAAGACTGTACTGGTAGATCCCCAGGGCAAAGTAGCGTTCGAGCACTCTGAGGCTTACCCGCTTAGCAGACCCCAGCCGAACTGGAGTGAGCAGAATCCCGAGGACTGGGTTAAAGGAACGATCGTCAGCCTGAAACGGCTGATGGAGGTATCCGGTGTAGATTCTTCGCAAGTCGATGGAATCAGCTTCTCCGGTCAAATGCATGGACTGGTGCTGGTTGACGGCGAAGGCAAGGCTCTGCGTCCGGCGATCCTGTGGAACGATACACGCACAACAGCCCAGTGCCGCAAGATTGAGAAGACGCTTGGCGGCAAGCTGATCGAAATTGCCAGAAACCGCGCGCTGGAAGGCTTCACGCTTCCGAAGATTCTATGGGTTCAAGAGAACGAGCCAGAGGTAATGTCGCAGGCTGAGCTGTTCCTGCTGCCGAAGGATTATGTGCGTTACCGCCTGACCGGTGACTATGCTATGGATTATTCAGACGCAGCCGGAACCCTGCTGCTCGACGTAGGCTCCAAGGAGTGGAGCCCGGAGATTGCCGAAGCCTTCGGTCTGCCGCTCTCTATCTGCCCTAGACTTGTGGAATCCTTCGAGCAGACCGGAACCCTGCTTCCTGAGATTGCCGAAGCTTCCGGATTGCTGCCTTCTACCAAGGTGTTCGCCGGTGGTGCAGACAATGCCTGCGGCGCACTCGGTGCCGGAATTCTGGGTGAAGGCCGGACGATGTGCAGCATCGGGACTTCCGGAGTCGTGTTGTCTTATGAGAGCAACAAGGATCTTAACCTCGAAGGCAAAGTCCATTTCTTCAATCACAGTGAGCAGGATGCCTTCTATATCATGGGCGTTACCCTGGCGGCGGGCCACAGTCTGACCTGGTTCAAGGAGACCTTTGCCGCTGAGAAGAGCTTCGACGAATTGCTTCACGGCGTTAATGATATCCCGGCCGGCAGCAGCGGCCTCTTGTTCACACCGTATATCAGCGGAGAACGTACACCGCATCCGGATGCGAACATCCGCGGCAGCTTCATCGGCATGGATTCCGGCCATACACTGCCCTACTTTACACGCGCTGTGCTGGAAGGCATCACCTTCTCGCTGCGTGAATCGATTGAGATTGTACGCGAATCCGGCAAAGAGATCACCGAGGTGGTGGCGATCGGCGGCGGCGCCAAGAATGAAGCCTGGCTGCAGATGCAGGCTGATATCTTCGGCGCTTCGATCATCAAGCTGGAGAGCGAGCAAGGTCCGGCGATGGGCGCGGCGATGCTGGCTGCTTACGGTGCCGGCTGGTTTGAATCGCTGGGAGCGTGCGCGGAAGCCTTCATCCGTCCGGCTGAAACCTACACTCCTAATGCAGAACAGGCTGCAATCTATGACGGCATTTTCGCCTTGTACCAGGAAGTGTACAGCCAGACCCGCGGGCTGAATGAGAAGCTGGCTTTGTATCGTAAATAATTTAGTGTAAAATATAAACAATCACATAAAGAGTTAAATAACCACCTGTATAATTTTGAGTATTTAAAGACAATAAGAAGATGAGAGTGTGCAGTTACGGCCGGAATCTCCATTGGAGATAGCTCTATTCAATTAATAAAGTTTTATATCCAGCACTTAATGTCTGCCATTCCTTTCAGGGTGGCAGCTGTTTTCTTTTTAAATAAGGGGGTGAACCCATATTGATCAAAGTACTGATTGTAGATGATGAGCCCAAGCTAAGAGAAGGGATGCGGACGCTGATTCCCTGGGAAGAAGAGGGCTATACCGTAGTGGCGACGGCGGCGAACGGATACGAAGCACTGGATAAGTTCAAGGCGCTCGCGCCCGGCCTTGTGATTGCAGATATCCGCATGCCCGGGATGGACGGTCTGGAACTGATCTCCGAGCTCCGCAAAGAGAGCCCTAACTGCCATGTGCTGATTCTTAGCGGCTATGCTGACTTTGAATATGCCAAACGGGCGATTGCCTACCATATCGACGGTTATTTGCTTAAGCCGGTCGATGAGGAGGAATTGATCACCTACCTGCAGGAGCTGCGTGAGAAGATAAGCCTGGAAGAACAGATAATCGAATGGCAGTCAGGGGAGCCGGCAAAGACCACCGAAGTGCTGCTGCGCGAGCTGCTGCAGCCGAAGGAAGGCGGAGAGGCTCCCGCAGAGGCTGCGGCTCAGCTGGGTCTCGAAGGATGCAGCTGCGAAGTGATATTGCTGGAATTGAAAGGGCTTAACAAAGGAGGAGACAGCCGTGAGGAACAGGTGAAGAGCCTGATGGAGCGGCATTGGCTGGAAGAGGAAGAGCGCGGCTTATTCTTCACGCTTCCCCCGTATATGGGGATTCTTTTGAAGGAACCGCTTGCAAATGACAGTGCCCGGGAGTCGCTATGGCAGGAGCTGCATTCGATTACAGCGAAGGAAGGACTGGAGTTTCAGGCGGCAGCAGGCGGTGCAGCAGGCAGCCCGGAAGAGGCGTTCCTGTCGTTCGCCACAGCACGTGCCCGGCTGGACGAGTCTTTTTTCGGGCAGAAGGACACGCTGCTAAGCGGGAAGCCGGATAACTGGAATGAACCCGTGAAGAGGACGGGAGAATTCGAGGAGGAGCCGGACCCGGAGCGGGATGTGGAGGTACAGCTGCTGCTTGCTGTTGAGGCCGGAAGCGGTGAGGTGGCCCGCGGGCTTATAGGGCAAATTGTCCGCCAGCTGGTTCATGCCCGGCGCGAAGAAGCTTATATCAAGGATAACCTGATGCGGATTGTCAGCAGTACCATTGCCCGCCTTGAGGCAGCGAATCCGGACATCCGTGCACTGATTGCCGGTCAAGCCTCGCCTATGGGTGAAATGTACAGCAGCGCTAACCTGCATGATGTGGAGCAGCTGGTATCAGCTTATATGGAGCAAATTTCCGGGCTGATCGGCAGCGGCGGGCGCGGAGATGAAATCAAGCGGATCACGGACCTGATCCAGCGCCGCTATAATGAGAATTTGAAGCTGGGCTCGCTTTCCGAAATTTTCAACTATAATAGCGCGTATCTGGGCAAGATGTTCAAGAATCAGGTGGGAGAACACTTCAACACGTATCTGGATAAAGTCAGAATTGAGAAAGCCAAGCAGTTCCTGACCCAAGGCATGAAGGTCTATGAGGTTGCAGAACGGGTCGGTTATATGAACTCCGATTATTTTAATGCCAAGTTCCGCAAATATGTCGGAGTGTCTCCGTCGGCCTACCGCAAAGAGAATTAATACCCCGGCTGCCGGGCAGGCCCGCGAGCAGTATGGGCGGTTAGAACTGTGAACTTGCCGAACGTTCAGCGTGAGGCTTATGATATACAGGCTGTTCCCTATCTGCAGAGGATAAGGGAGCAGCCTGTTTTCCATTGAACGGAAGGGGGAAGTGTTATTAAGAAGCTGGTGCGAATGATCAATAATATGAAGCTGAAATATAAGCTGATTTTTTTCTACATTATTGTCGTCATGATACCTGTGCTGATTGTTGGTATTATTCTTACAAGCTATTTTCGTGAGGGAGCCTTGAACAGAGCGATTGATCAGGCCACCAACAACGTGGAGAAGATCAAAAGCCAATTGTCCAGCAAGCTGCGTGTTCCTACGGATATTTCTAATCTGCTCTATTTTGACGAGGAGCTTGAGCGGCTGGTCACTACGCATTACCCGGATGCACTGGCGCTTACAAAGGCTTATTTGAGTTACACGGATATCCGAGTATTTGTTCTGCGGTACCGGGAAATTTCCAATATCCGTTTTTTCATTGATAATCCGAGCCTGGTGGATGATATGTCGATTGCACCATTGACTCCGGAGCTGGAGTCCAGAGCCTGGTACAAGAAGGCCATGCAGAGCGGAGAGATTTACTGGATGTACATTTCCGACAAGGAAAAATATTTCAACAGCCCCAAAGGAACGATCAACAAGCTCAGCCTGATCCGTCAGGTATACTACCGGGAATCCGGTAAATCCGGAATACTGATGGTACAGGTTTCTCAGGACGAACTGAATCAGATGCTCTACCAGGAGCCGTTTGATACGTTAATCATCGATGAGCAGGGTTATATTGTGTCGGCCAATGATCCGCAGCTTGTAGGCAGCACAGTCGATGATTTTGACATTGGCGTCGATGTGCAATTGCAGTCCAAGGGTGTGCTCAAAACCAGGGTGAAGGGCAAGGATTCTTACGTCATTATTGATGAAATGTCTCCTGAGCTGAGCAGCAGCAAGCTGAAGATTATCTCTATATTTGAAACGAAAAGCATTCTGAGCGATGCCAATAATGTCAGTAAGCTGGGCCTCCTGATCGTTATTGGGGTGTTGCTGGTTGCCCTTGTGTTTGTATACACCATCTCCCTGCTGACCACCAACCGTCTGCTGCGCCTGAGCCGCCAGCTGAATCAGGTAGCCCTTGGCAATCTGAATATCGTCTCCCGGATTGACGGCACGGATGAGATCGGCCAGCTGTCGCGGCAATTCAATTACATGGTGGCAAGTATTAACCGGCTGATCACCCAGGTTATTGAGAGCAACGAGAAGAACAGCGCTCTGGAGATCGCCCAGCGGGAGATCAAATTAAAGATGATGGCGAGCCAGATCCATCCGCATTTCCTATTCAACGCACTGGAATCGATCCGCATGAATGCGCATCTTAAGGGCGAGAAGGAGATTGCGAACATCGTCAGACTGCTTGGTAAGCTTATGCGCAAGAACCTCGAAGTTGGCCGCGAACGGGCACCGATCAAGGAAGAAGTAGAGATGATCCGTTCTTATCTGGAGATCCAGAAATTCCGGTATGAGGACAGGCTGGAGTATGAGATTAAGTTTGACCCTAGAACAGCTGAAGTTATGATCCCGCCGCTCATTATCCAGCCGCTCGTAGAGAATTCCGTAGTCCACGGGCTGGAGAATAAGCAAGGTACCGTTCATGTCAGCGTCAGTATAACCCTGGATGAGAATCAGGAGGTTCAGGTGCTTGTGACAGATGACGGCATCGGCATGATAGAGGAAAGGCTGTCCGAGATCGTAGATGTGATTAGCAAAGTGGAGGAAGAGGAACGGGGACGGATCGGCCTGCGCAATGTGCATCAGAGGCTGACTCTATATTACGGAGAGGAGCATGGGCTGAGAATTACAAGCCGATCAGGTGAAGGTACCGAGATAGCGTTTTCTATTCCCGTTGAAAGCGAGTTCAAGTCTTAAGCAGCGCGGCCTGGGAGAATCTCTAATTTAGACAGGATTTTACGTGAAATCTGTTGGGTATTCTCTCCCGGAGTGCTGCGGTAAGATAAGACTATAAGAACGAAGGGGGAATAATGATCGTGAAAGCGCTCACTGAAAACGGTGTTACAGCAAATGAAAGCGTAACCCCCCGCCCACCTGCGAAACGGAATAGTGGATTTTGGAAAAGCGTACTGCAGCAAAAGTACTTATATCTGATGTCTCTTCCATTCGTGATCTGGGTATTTATTTTCAGCTATGTGCCCATATGGGGATGGTTGATGGCATTCCAAAATTATAAGCCGGCTAAGTCATTCGGCGAACAGAAGTGGGTCGGACTGGATAACTTCAAGGAGTTGTTCCATGACGAACGTTTCTATCTCGTATTAAGAAATACCCTGTCAATGAGCGTACTCGGACTGATCTTTGGCTTCGTGGTTCCAATTACGTTTGCCGTTATGCTCAATGAGCTGCGGGGGAGTATTTTCAAGAGAACGGTTCAAACGGTATCTTATCTGCCTCACTTTGTCTCCTGGGTCGTTGTAGGCGGGATTGTCTACAAGACACTCGCAATCGACGGCGGAATCGTGAACGATTTGCTGATGTGGCTTCATATCACTGATGAGCCGATCCAGTTTATGGCCCAAGGTAAATATTTCTGGGGGATTTTAACTGCATCCGATATATGGAAAGAAACAGGCTGGGGTGCAATCATCTATTTGGCAGCGATTACAGGGATTGATAAAGAGCTGTACGAAGCGGCAAAAGTGGATGGTGCGGGAAGAATTAAGCAAGTGTTCAATATTACTTTGCCGGGTATCCGTTCAACCGTGATGGTGCTGCTCATTATGAATATCGGCCACCTGATCGGTATCGGCTTCGAGAAACAGTTCCAGCTGCAGAACAACCTGGTCACCGATTATTCGGAAGTGCTGGATTTGTATGCGCTTAAGTATGGTATTCAGATCATGCGGTTCTCTTATGGTACTGCAATAAGCATGTTCACCTCAGTAGTCAGTGTAATCCTGCTGTTCACGGCTAACGGTCTGATGAAGAAATTCACTAAAGAAAGCATTATGTAAGGAGGGGACCATAAATGGGTGGCAAAGCATTTCAAATGACGAAAGGTGAGCGTGCATTCGACATCTTCCTGTACACAGCTCTTACCTTAATCATGATTGTAACGTTGTATCCCTTCCTGAACGTACTGGCGATTTCTTTCAATGAATCTACAGATACCGTTCGGGGCGGCATCTATATCTTCCCGAGAGCCTGGACGCTTGAGAATTACCAGCGGATCTTCAGCTATACCGGCCTGATTCAGGGCTTCAAGATATCCATTCTGCGTACCCTTTCAGGTACACTTCTGGGTCTGATCAGTGCTTCCATGCTGGCCTTTACGCTCAGCCGCCCGGAATTCAGAGCGAGAAAATTCATCTCGACTTTCCTGGCCATGACGATGTATTTCTCCGGCGGTATGGTGCCTATGTACATTCTGATGAAAGATTTGAATCTGATCGGAACGTTCTGGATTTACATCCTTCCGGGTATGGTTTCTGCATTTAACGTCTTCATTATCCGTTCCTTTATGGATGGGCTGCCCTTTGCTCTTCAGGAATCTGCCAAGCTGGACGGGGCGAATGACTTTATGATTTTCTATAAGATCATCCTGCCGCTTTGTAAACCGGTACTGGCAACCATCGCGCTGTTCCTGGCCGTTGGCCAATGGAATGAATGGTTCACAACGTATCTGTATAACGGTAACAAGCCGCATTTGACTACACTGCAGTATGAACTTATGAAGGTATTGTCGTCTACCAATCAGGGCAGCGGCATGGTGAATGCCAACGATATGGCGCGGCAGATGGCGCAGATTTCACCTGAATCGATCAAGATGGCGATTACGATTGTCGTAACTGTACCTATTCTGGTTGTATATCCGTTCCTGCAAAAGTACTTCGTTGGCGGTATGACGCTGGGTGCAGTTAAAGCGTAAGCCTGCTAATAGATTGAAATGGAACAGCTGCCTGGTTCAGTGCAGGATCAGGCGGCTATCCAACTCCAGGGTTATTGTTAAATAGTGGAATTTATATTTATAGTAGTTTTGCAAGCGTTAACAATGGTATATTCAGGTCTGTCCTGATATGCATAGATGAAACATACTAATAAGGGGGATATACAATGAATCGCAAGAGTACCAAAACAATCTTTACACTCATGCTTATGAGCTCTATGCTGATCGCCGGTTGTGGAGGCAATAACAATAATGCGGCCAACAACACGACTTCTAACAACACAGGAAATACACCTGCAGCAACTAATACAGCAGCAGATGATACCGCATTAGATACCTCTCCGTTTACGATCTCATTCTTCGGCGGTGACGCCAGTCCGAACTGGAACAAAATGCAGGATGAAGTCGGTAAAGCCATTACTGAAAAAACAGGTGTAACTATTGACGCTGAATTTGATGTAGGCAGCGGCGGCGGCGACCAAAAAATCCCGATGATGGCTGCCAGCGGCGACGTACCTGATCTGATCTTCGCCAAAGGAAATCTGAGCACCCTGGTGGATGCCGGCCTGGTTATTGATATGACGGAACTGATTGATAAATATGCTCCGAACCTCAAGAAGGTCTACGGCGAAAACATGGGCCGTCTGAAATATAGCCTGGATGACCAAGCGATCTATCAGATTCCTACGAATATGGGTGTAGGCCAACAAGCCTTCGATGCTACAGGCGGATTTGAAATTCAACACCGCGTATTGAAGGAGCTAGGCTATCCTGAAGTCAAAACACTGGCAGATTATGAGAAAGTGCTTAAGGATTATGTGGCTCTGCATCCGGAAACCGACGGTCAGCCTACCATTCCGCTGACGCTGAACGCTGATGACTGGAAAATCATGATCACAGTTACAAACCCGGCTTTCACTACAACAGGTGCACCGGATGATGGCGAGTATTATGTAGATCCTGAAACCTATGAAGCACAGCTGCACTACAAACGTCCGGCTGAAAAAGAATATTTCCGCTGGTTGAACGGAATGTACGCTCAGGGTCTGCTTGATAAGGATACCTTCGTACAAAAAGACGATCAATACAAAGCTAAAGTCGCCAGCGGCCGTGTACTCGGCCTGATCTCGCAGGAATGGGAATATTCCGATGGTGAGAATGCTCTGAAAGCAGCCGGTAAAGACGAATATACTTACGGTCACTTCCCTGTAACCCTGTCCGATGAGTATAAAGATCATTCCTTCATGCAGACAGGTATCGACGGCTACGGCCTTGCGATCACTACTGCAGCCAAAGACCCTGTCCGGATCATCAAATGGCTGGACTGGATGTCTTCCGATGAGGGTCAGATTCTTAGAGCCTGGGGTATTGAAGGCACGCACTACACTGTAAATGCAGATGGTAAACGCGAAGTTCTTCCTGAAATCAGCGACGGATTAGCTAACGATACCGCAAACACCCAGAAAAAAACCGGGATTGGCCAGTACCTTATCTTTGGTGCACGTTACGGTGATGGTGTGAAGGATTCCACTGACAACTACTACACTACAAGCTTCCCGGAACAGATCGTAGCTTCTTACTCCGATGCTGAGAAGGAATCACTTGCAGGATACAAGGCTACTACATGGAAAGATCTGTTCCCTAAAGAAGATGAATTCCCGATCAAAGAAACAGGCGCCCTGTACAACCTGCCGGTTCCAACTGACGGCAAATATCAGGTAATCTTCAAGAAGACACAGGATATCATCCGCAAACGTATTCCTGAAGCCATCCTGTCGAAACCGGCAGACTTCGATAAAGTGTATGACGCCTTCCTGGCAGAGCTGGACAAAGCAGGCGCTCAGGATATGGAAAAAGAATTCACAGAGCTCGTGAAAAAGAGAGTAACCCTGTGGACTGGTAAAACATTCTAATCAATAATTGGATGTAGGTCATTCCATACAGCGAAGGCCCGACTTAGGTCAGGGCCTTTTGCCGTACTCAGATACTATGACGGAGGGCGAGAATAGAATGGATAACAACAGGCATCACCCGTGGAAATTAAAGTACGGCCAGCCGGCGGCAGTCTGGGAAGAAGCGCTGCCGCTCGGGAACGGGAACTTGGGCGCCATGGTGTTTGGCGGAACCTCCAAAGAACAGATCCAGTGGAATGAAGATACCCTGTGGTCGGGATTTCCGCGGGATACGAACAACTATGAAGCCCTGCGGTATCTGAAGAAGGTACGGGAGCTGGTATCCTCCGGCAAATATGGTGAAGCTGAGGATATGGTCAACGCGCATATGCTTGGAGTGAATGCCCAGGCGTATATGCCGCTGGGTGATCTGCTGCTGGAGCAGGCTGGCGTAGAGAACTGCACGTCATATGAACGTGAACTGGATCTGGACAGCGGGATTGCCAAGGTGAGGTATCAGAATGAGCAGGGGGCATTTACCCGGGAAGTCTTTATCAGTGCTCCGGACAAGGTAGGTGTCGTTCACCTCACAAGTGAGCAGCCGGGCGGACTTCATCTTGAGCTTGCTCTCAGCAGCCAGCTGAAGCATACGGTCAGCCCGGGAGGCGCGCAAGAGCTGGTGCTCCAAGGCCGCTCCCCGTCGCATATTTCCGACAATTATCATCAGGATCATCCGGTGGCGGTTCGCTATGAGGATGGTCTCGGAATTGCCTTCGAGCTGCACTTGCAGGTGCAGGTAACCGGGGGAAGCATCCGGCATTCGGATGGCAGGCTTGTCATATCCGGCGCTGATCGTGTACTGCTGCTGCTTGCGGCCGGCACAGATTATGAAGAGGTGCGTTCCAGAGCAAGCCATAAGAAAGCCGGAGCGGCGAAGGGGGCCGCAGTTATTGTAAGCCCTGCGGAGGTGTGTGCAAGCAGGCTGACCGCTGCTGCGGACAAGTCCTATGAGGAGCTGCGGAGACGGCATACAGCAGATCATCAGGCGGTATTCCGCCGCATGGATCTGGATCTGGGCGGTCATGAAGCGGACAACCTGCCGACCGATGAACGTCTGGCCGCCTATAAGAACGGCCAGGAGGACCCGGCACTGGAAGCGCTGCTGTTCCAATATGGCCGCTATCTGCTGATGGGCAGCTCGCGGGCCGGAACGCAGGCCGCCAATCTGCAGGGCATCTGGAATAATCATGTACAGCCGCCATGGAACAGCAATTATACGACCAATATTAATACGCAGATGAATTACTGGCTGGCAGAGGTCTGTAATCTCAGTGAATTTCATGAGCCGTTAATTGAGCTGATCAAGGAGCTCAGTGAGACAGGGGCCAGAACGGCTGCCATTCATTACGGGGCACGCGGGTGGGTAGCGCATCACAATGTCGATTTGTGGAAAGCATCTAACCCTTCCGGCGGAGATGCTAGCTGGGCCTTCTGGCCAATGGGCGGCGTCTGGTTATCCCGCCACCTGTGGGAGCATTACGAATTTACGCCGGATGCTGTTTATCTGGAGACGACGGCATATCCGTTGATGAAGGGAGCGGCGCTATTCTGCCTGGACTGGCTGGTGGAAGGGCCGGACGGCCAACTGGTGACTAGCCCGTCTACTTCACCGGAGAACCGTTTTGTAACAGAAGACGGCAGAGCCAGCAGCATATCCATGGGCTCGGCTATGGATATGAGCCTGATCAATGAATTAATGCAGCACTGCCTGCAGGCTGCACGGATTCTCGGCGTGGACCCGGAGTTCCAGGCTGAATTGGAGAAGACGCTCTCCCGTCTGTCACCGCTGAAGATTGCTGAGGACGGGCGGTTGCAGGAGTGGATCTATGACTTCACTGAATCCGAGCCGGGACACCGTCATGTGTCGCACTTATACAGTCTCTATCCGGGCAACCGGATCAACAAACGGGATACACCGGAGCTGCTGGAGGCGAGCCGTATATCGCTTCAGAAGCGGATCGCTTCCGGCGGCGGTCACACCGGCTGGAGCTGCGCCTGGCTGATTAATCTGTATGCCCGGCTGGAGGACGGCGAGTCGGCTTATGGCTTTGTCCGTACGCTGTTAACCCGTTCGGTCTATCCGAATCTGTTCGACGCGCATCCGCCGTTTCAGATTGACGGTAATTTCGGCGCTGCCGCGGGGATTGCGGAAATGCTGCTGCAGAGTCATCTGGGTGACCTTGCGCTGCTTCCGGCGCTGCCCGGAGCCTGGAAGAACGGCCGGATTAGCGGACTGAAGGCACGCGGCGGCTATGTGGTTGACATGGACTGGCAGGATGGAATGCTGATATCCGCCCGGATCACAGCGAAGTACGATGGGAGGCTGCGTCTCAGCTATGCGCAATCGCTGAAGCTGCTGCTTCCTGACGGCAGCGCGCAGATAGTAGATACCGCCATTGAGGTTAAGGCAGGCGTGACATATCTTGTGACGATCTAGGCTGTAAGCAGTGAACGTGACGCGAACGCTTAAGTGTAGGCTTTTGCCGCCGGATACAATTCATAGATAAGTGCAGACGAAGCCGCTGCTTCCCGGAGATGGACCGGGAGGCAGCGGCTTTTTAATGATCCATTTTCACGCCCGCATACCTCCTGAGCATTCTGCCTGCCCCGGCACACTCCGCCGCCAGCCCCCCACCCACTCACCCGCCCACTCACCCGCCCACCAGTGCTTGTCATGATAATATTTATGGGGCGGGTACTTATGCGCCGGGTGTGCCGGGCCGATAATAAGGAATATAGCAGGTATCTCAGGTTCAGGTTCAAAGGTTTCGGGGGTTGGAGTTGTATACAGGGGATTTCCGGCATTTACTATAGAGTAAACGGCTAATCATCCATTATATAGATTGCAGGAGGCACTTGAAGGCTATGGGGAAGAGACGTATATCGCTGATGAAGACCGTGATTTGCGGCATGCTGGTTTTTGCTGCTATCCCTCCCGCAACATACTGGGGGTATGAGCATGCCTATGCTGCTGCTGATTCTGTGGTGCTGCATTCTGTCAATGAGATGACACAGAAGCTGACCGGGGCGATGAGCAACCGCAGGGAGACAATTACCTTCACTTATCAGGGCAAGACCAATAAGCTGAAGAGCCAGGTGCAGACGGCCATCGATCAGGCGATGGGGAGCGATCCGTACCTCTATTATATTATTGACAGCTATGCGTTTTCTTACCGGGGGAGCACACGCTCTGCCAATGTGACGGTTCAGGTGGAGTACCGGGAGACGCTGCAGCAGACAGCATATGTTAACAAGCAGGTGAAGGCTGTTCTGCAGGAATTAATTACACCGGGGATGAGCAGCCATCAGAAAGTCAAAGTCATCCACGACTGGGTGGTGCTGCATTTGCAATATGATAATTCATACCGTAAATATACGGCGTATGAAGGACTTCAGACGGGCAGTGCGGTATGTCAGGGGTATTCCCTGCTGACCTATAAGCTGCTGCTGGGAGCGGGTATCCCGAATAGAATTGTGGAGGGTACGGCGAGGCCCGAGGGGGGCGTTGCCCAGTCGCATGCCTGGAATCTCGTGCAGCTGGATGGACTCTGGTATCATCTCGATACGACCTGGGATGATCCGGAGCCTAGTCCGGAGGGCGGGATCAGTACGGTGTATTACATGAGAACGGATGCCCAGATGCGCCGTGACCACAGCTGGACCAAGACGTATCCGGCTGCTTCAACCGGTTATGCCCAGACACTGTCACAGCTGGTCAGCCGGGGCGGACAGGGGACAGACGGATACAAGAAGCTGCAGGAGGTTCTGGATTACAGGCTGTATGAGGAGGATCAAGTGATCGCTTCGGCGGCAGACTTGAAAAAGCTTGCGCAGCAGGCGGCGGATTCAGGCCAGTTCTCACTGCTATTCCGATACCGGGGCAGTGAGAAGCTGCTGAGGCAGGACCTGCAGGTCCTCTATGAAATAGGGCTGGATAATCTGGCATTCAACAGTTCACCTTTTGAGAATACAGGGGACCTTAAGGTGTATGTGACTTGGAAATAAGAGTACTGAAAGGGATACAGTATAGCTTTATCTCCATTGATCCGTCTCCGAGAAAAGAATGGTTTGAAGCTGATCGTCTGACGGGTCAAAGCGGACCATAACGAATATGCCGAATTCCCGGCCGTCTTTGCTCCGGATCCACAGCTTGAATTTCTCCTCCGCAAGCGTTGGCTTTATTTGAGTACGGCCTACATGCTTATAATCAATAACCTCGGCATTGTATTTCTGCTGCGCTGCTTTCACAGCTACGATACCCCATTTAGCATACTCAGGAGCGGCTGAACTCACCGGGCTGTTAAGGGTGAAGAGAAGCGCCAGCAGAGCGGTGATCCAAATTTTTTTCATGGCTGTCTCCTTAGATTATAGATTGTGAATATGTGTTAGCTTGCCCCCAAAATAAAAATTACATCAGGACAGCAAACAAACAGGGATGTCTGCCGCGCCGATAGGCTGCGGGACATCCCTGCTTGTTGTAATTCCGGATAAACGCCGGAAGCGCTCAAGAGTACTTTCCGAACCCGTCCTCGCACGTTATATCCTGTTCAAGAAGGTCATAAAGAGATTGCTTGGAATCCTCAAGGTTTTTTTTGGCAGCTTCAATATCTGCTATTTTAGCTTTGATAATACGTGTTTGTTCTTCTTTGGAGATTCCATTTTTAGAGATCATGGATCTGATATCATTAATTGAAAAACCGACAGCTAAACAATTTTTCACAACACCCAAGTGACGAATGATCTCTACATCATAATTCCGGTAATTGTTCTCTTCCCTGAGGATATATTCATCCGTGATAATGCCCATTTTCTCATAGTACCGGATGGTTGATATAGGCAGGTCAACAATTTTTGCGACTTCACTAATCTTCATGTTAAATCCCCCCGTTTTTCCCTCTTGCTATAAAGTATACTTCATAGTTTAGAATTCTTGTAGTGAAGATAAACCTATAAATAAAGGAGAGAAATCAACATGAGTACAATGACCGGGAAATACCATACAACCAACGATTTCAATGAAATCGTTCTGGAGCGCCGTTCCGTGAAGGCCTATGATCCTGAAGTGAAAATCAGCCGGGAGGAAATGACCGAGATTCTGGCGGAAGTCTCCCGTGCACCGTCTGCCATTAACATGCAGCCATGGCGTTTCCTTGTTATTGACAGCGCGGAAGGCAAAGAAAAACTTGCACCGCTGGCCTCCTTCAACCAAACGCAAGCTCTGACTTCCTCGGCAGTTATTGCGGTATTTTACGATGCAAAGAATGTTGAATATATAGACGAGATTTTCGGAAAATCGGTGGAGCTTGGTTACATGCCGAGCGACGTCAAGGATATACAGCTGCAACAAGTGAAGCCTTATTATGCGGGAATATCTGCATCCGAGCTGCGTGATGTGAATCTGATTGACTCGGGGCTTATTTCGATGCAGCTGATGCTTGTTGCCCGGGCCCATGGATATGACACCAACCCGATGGCCGGTTATGAGAAGGACAAGATTGCTGAAGCTTTTGGCCTGGACAAAGACCGGTTCCAGCCGGTCATGCTGATCTCGATAGGGAAAGCAGCCAAAGAAGGTTACCCTTCCTACCGCCTGCCGGTTGAGACAATCACAACCTGGGCATAACCAACAGCTCCAAGGGGACGTTCTTCAGTACAAAAGCATACTTAACTTAATCTCCTGACGCAAAAAAAGACCGGTTCAGACCACGATGATGTGGTCGAAACCGGTCTTTGCACTGAATCCGCCAGAAGTAGTCTGGGGAAAATTAAAAGGGATAAATCCCACTAATTCAGCTGAAAGTCGGCGGTATGGAGAAACCAAAGGGATAAATCCCACTAATTCCGCCACACGTTGGCCAAAGGAGGGAATGAGGAGCATTAGTGCCCTTGATTTCCCCGGATGCGAGACAGGTCGCATAAGCCGCACAAGCCCTCAGCTTGCTTCACCCGTAAGGGTGATTTTGTTCAAAATATAAGAAATTATATGGCTCACATGTTAACTTAACCTTCTATTTCTCGCTGAAATACGCCGTCCTTTAAAGGACGGCGTAGCCGTTTCCAATTGTTGTATATAGGCTTGGCGCTTGAATATATGACCTGCAAAGAGTTACTCTGCGTGAGTGCTCAGATCACATTTGTCCAGCGGGACAATGCTGCTCTTGCGGAACCAGCCGTAGCCCAGCCAGATCAGGAGGAACAGAGGTACGCTGACATAAGAGACCAGAATGCCGTACCAGTCGATCTTGGATCCGGTGAAGGCGCCCATGTTCTGGCCGAATACGGCCACCATGCAGAGGGCGAAGGCAAACAGCGGACCAAACGGGAACCATTTCGCCCGGTAAGGCAGTTCATCCAGCGAATGCCCTTGCTTGACGAAGGCGCGGCGGAAGCGGTAATGACAGACGGCAATCCCGAGCCAGTTGATGAAGCCGCACATCCCGGAGGCGTTCAGCAGCCAGTTGTAAACCGCGCCGTCTCCGAAGAAGGAGGCGAGGAAGGCCAGCATGCCGACAGCTGTGGTCACGAGCAGTGCGCCTACAGGCACGCCTCTGCGGTTCAGCTTGCCAAGGGCACGAGGAGCCATGCCGTCCTTCGCCATGGCGTACAGGACACGTGTAGAGGCGTACATCCCGGAATTACCGGCAGACAGCACGGAGCTGAGGATGACGGCGTTCATTACGGAAGCCGCAATTGCCAGTCCGGCTTTGTTAAAGACGATCGTGAACGGGCTGACACCGATATCATCGATCCCGCCGCGGAGCAGATCGGGATTGGTATAAGGAATGAGCAGACCGATTACGAGAATGGCGAAAATATAGAAGATAAGGATGCGCCAGAATACCTGGCGGATGGCCACCGGTACATTCTTGCGGGGATTCTCACTCTCTCCCGCAGCGACCCCGACCAGCTCTGTCCCCTGGAAGGAGAATCCGGCGGCCATGAAGACGCCGACGAAGGCGAAGAAGCCGCCATGGAACGAACTGCCTCCCAGCTGGAAGTTGCTGAATCCCACCGCTTTACCGCCCATAATACCGAAGATCATAAGGACACCGACAACGAGGAAGACAATGACGGTGATGATCTTAATGATGGCAAACCAATATTCCGACTCGCCATAACCGCGCGAGGAGAGGAAGTTCAGGCCGAACATGATCAGCAGGAACAACAGGCTCCAGAGCATGGAAGGGCTGTCCGGGAACCAGTATTTAATAATGACGGTAGCAGCCGATAGTTCCGCTGCTATCGTTACCGCCCAGTTGTACCAGAAGTTCCAGCCGATGGCGAAGCCGAAGGCGGGGCTGACAAACCGGGTTCCGTACGTGCTGAAAGAACCGGAATCCGGCAAATAGGTAGCCAGCTCACCGAGGCTGGTCATCAGGAAATAGACCATAATGCCGACTGCGGTATAGGCAAGCAGTGCTCCGCCCGGACCGGAGGAGGCGATCGCACCGCCGCTGGCCAAGAACAGCCCGGTTCCGATGGAACCGCCCAGGGCGATCATGGTCAGATGTCTTGCTTTGAATGTTTTGCGCAGGCCCGGAGTACTGGCGTTACCCGCCTGTGCAGCCGGCTGCTTCTCTTGCTTCGCTTGCATGAATAGGACACTCCCTTTAAGTTGTTGGTTCGGTTCACAGCGGGGAGTTGCTGCAGCCTGCTTGGCCCTGTGTCTTCAGCTTAGCGTTATGCACACAAAAAAACCGCAGACGGACGCTGCGGTTTCCTGATTATAGGCTCCGCATCATACTCCCTGTTAAGATAGCGCAACACGGTGCAATTCCTGCAGTTTCCTGGCAGGCATGTACACGGTGACAGTTCCGCGCCTTTCGGCTGACGGCCCCAATCCGTGCTGCTAAACTAAGAGCAGCAGCCCGGATTTCGGCGGATATTCCTTTCGGCGCGTATCGTAGATGGCTCTTAGGCATCTCCACGCGCGTACTCTTTATATCCGCGACCTCTACCTCATCCTAGGTATGATGAGGCTATCTTGTAACGATATGAACAACAGGAATCAGTATAATGCAACTTTGCCTCGCAGGCAATGACAAAATACGGCAGGTTGACGTCAGGTCCGCCGGCGCTCCGACATCTGCTGCCAGACGGTGCCCGCGGCCTCTTCGCCGGACAGAATCCGCTCCAGCGCCATCTTAGCCTGCAGCCCTACCTCGAATTCAGGATCATCGGCTGCAACCGTCAGCGCCTCCTGGGCTTCGGCTGTCCCTACCTCATACAGGAAGCGTGCCGCCCGCCAGCGCACCAGCTTGCTGGCGTCACTCAGCGACGCCGTCATCACCGGCGTCGCTGCCGGGTCGCCGATGTCGGACAGCGTGTCGCCGGCGGTGCGCCGGACGGCGGGGGCGCTGTCCTGCATCGCCTCATAGAGCAGCTCCATCGCCCCTGGCGTGCGGATGTCGCCAAGGTACACGACCGCCAATCTGCGGATATGCAGCTTGGGGTCATGCAGCGCCGTGCGCAGCTCCGGCAGGAGCTGCTCGCTCGGCGCCAGATCCTCCAGCGCGGCGTAGCGTACGCGCCAGTCCTCATCATGCAGGTCTCGCAGCAGCTCGGCCTGCTCCTTCTTGTGCCGCTGCTCGACGAACTCGCCGGCAGCCCCGTGCGCGATCGCCTGCTGCACGAGGGAGTCGAGGCGTTCCTGCGGATACGCCGCCTCCAGCTCCTGCTCGACCTCGCGCGCAATGTCCGGCGGCTCGCCGTAGCGTACGCCGTAATCGGTGAGCTTGCGCTCCTTGATCAGCACGGCGCTGGCCACATCGGTCACCGCCTGCGTGAATCGGCTCGACAACGCGATGCGCTCCTCCTTCGCGCCGGTCTTGACGCGGATCTGAATCGGGATCGCGCGGAACATCTGCACGAACACCTGGGCTTCCCCGAAATGGGCGCCGGCGTTCTCATCCTCCAGGCTGAAATCGGCGGCGAGGCCATCCGCGCCGAAGCGGTTCTGGACCTCGCGGAGAATAGCGGCCCAATCAGCACTGCCCTTGCGTTCCAGGGCGGCGAAATCGGCAGCGTGATAGATACTGGTGACGCCCGGGATTTCCAGCATATCCTGCGCCCAGGAAGGGGCAGAGCGCCGGCTTTCCGGCGTGTAGGTCCGGCGGATGCCGGGTGTAAGGGTTTCGTCCAGGTGAAGCTTCATCGTATTTGGACTCGGAGTCGGTTCAATAAAGGTAATCTTCATACGTCAGCTCCTCTTTGATAAGTGGCATAAGCACCGTGCGCTTTACCCGCATTTTACATCATTTCAGCGGTGGAACACAAAAGGGCATAGGTCTAAACCCGCTAAAATTTAAAATATTAGAATAGATAAGATATACATAAGTTAATAACTTCCAGCCCAGTCATTACTGCGGTGTACATTTGGACTTGTGGCCGCTGTTGCCTCCAGATTTGCTGATTCATAACCGCTGTCAGCGGCAGATTTGTTACTCCTCTATTTCACACTGACGTTTCCGTTTGGGCCAAATGGGTAACATTTGTAAGGGGTGGCATTACACATCGGTACACTCATGTACGCACACCTGCACACCTCTGTGATTTTGCAAATAGCTCTGTGGAACCCTATAGTTAAGAGTATCTGATTTGCCGCACCAGAGAGATCCGGCAGAGCGGTTATAAGGAGTGGTTTCAACCATGGCTAAAATACGCTACAACAACATCGATAATGTAAGTACCGATAAAACGCTTAAGGAATTCCGTCAATGGCGCGAGGAACGCCGCAGGAAGAAGAAGGATTACACCTATAAGGTGCCGAATCATCCGCCGCAGCTGAGTTATCTGACCGGGAACCGGCTGGAAACAACGATTACGTGGATCGGGCACTCCACTTTTTTTCTGCAATATGAAGGGCTTAATATCATTACGGACCCGATCTGGGCGCGCAGACTGGGGTTTGAGAAGCGGATCGGGCAGCCGGGCATACCCCTTGGCGATATGCCGCCGATAGACCTTATTCTGATTTCCCATTCGCATTATGATCATCTGCACATCGCTTCCATCCGCAAATTGTACCGGGCAGGGACGACGACCCTTGTGGTCCCGGAAGGACTCAAGCGCAAAATGCTCCGCAAAGGATTCACGGACTGCCTGGAGATGCAGTGGTGGCAGGAGCTTACGCTCGGTGCCGTCAAGCTGACCTTTGTCCCGACCCAGCACTGGACCCGGCGGACACCGTTTGATACGAATTCTTCGCATTGGGGCGGTTATGTGCTGCAGCCGGCGGACCCGCGGAAGCATCCGGAGGGTGATGAGGGCAAGGGGCAGCGCAAGCTTCCGCCGAATCTGTATTTTGCCGGAGACAGCGGCTTCTTCCCGGGCTTCAAGGAGATTGGCAGCCGCTTTAAGCTGCATGTCGCACTGATGCCCATCGGGGCCTATGAGCCGGAGTGGTTCATGAACTCCCAGCATGTGAATCCCGAGGAGGCTGTGCAGGCATTTCTGGATGTAGGGGCAGAGCTCATGATTCCGATGCATTTCGGGACGTTCCGGCTGGCTGATGACACCGCGCGCGAAGCGCTGGACCGAATGGAGCTGGCGCGTGTTGCACAAGGGATCAGCGAGGAACGTATCCGTACATTAGGTTATGGGGAAACACTGGTAGTGCATCCCGAAGAGCGCCCGCCCGGACAATAACTGCCGGCGGCTGACCGGTAGGAGGCCCGCATAACCCTTCTACTTAAAAATATAAGAAATTATATGTTTCACACAATAACTTATCCTTCTATTTCTCGCTGAAACGGTGCCTTCCTTAAAAGGACGGCAAAGTTGTTTCCACTTGATAAGATATTTGCCTGGAAAAGGGCAAAGATGCCCCTTAAAGGGCTACAATTACGGGCCATTTGCCTTGATTTTATGCTATAATGAGCCGGAACCCTAAGTGAAAAGGATGGTAATGCTTAATGATTAGCACAAGCGGCGTAACACTCCGCTACGGAAAACGCGCACTATTTGAGGACGTAAACATAAAATTCACACCCGGCAACTGCTATGGTCTGATTGGCGCGAACGGCGCCGGCAAATCGACCTTTCTAAAGATCCTGTCCGGAGAGATCGAAGCCAACATCGGCGATGTGCATATTACACCCGGTGAACGTCTGGCTATACTGAAACAGAACCATTTCGAGTATGACGAATTTTTGGTACTGGAAACGGTAATTATGGGCCATACCCGCCTTTATGAGATCATGAAGGAGAAGGATTCCCTGTATGCCAAGAGCGACTTCACGGAAGCTGACGGACTTCGCGCCGGTGAGCTGGAAGGCGAATTCGCTGAACTGAACGGCTGGGATGCAGAGCCGGATGCTGCTGCGATGCTGATCGGACTAGGTATTATGCGCGAAATGCATGACAAGAAAATGGCCGAACTCAGCGGCAACGAAAAGGTCCGGGTACTCCTGGCGCAAGCCCTGTTCGGACGTCCGAACAACCTGCTGCTCGATGAGCCTACCAACCATTTGGATCTTGAATCCATCGGCTGGCTGGAGAACTTCCTTATGGACTACGAAGGCACCGTTATCGTGGTATCCCATGACCGTCACTTCCTGAACAAGGTCTGCACGCATATTGCAGATATCGATTTCGGCAAAATCCAGATGTACGTCGGCAACTATGACTTCTGGTACGAGTCCAGCCAACTGGCCCAGGCCCTGCAGCGCGACTCGAACAAGAAGAAGGAAGACAAGATGAAGGAGCTGCAAGCTTTTATCCAGCGCTTCTCGGCTAATGCTTCCAAATCGAAACAGGCTACTTCCCGTAAGAAGCAGCTGGAGAAGATTACACTGGACGATATCCGTCCCTCCAACCGTAAATATCCGTTCCTGAACTTCAAGCCTGAACGTGAAGCCGGCAAACAGCTGCTTACGGTCAGCGGACTGAGCAAGTCGGTTGACGGTGAGCAGCTGCTGGATGAAGTCAGCTTTGTCGTGAACAAGGGCGATAAAATTGCTTTTGTAGGTCCATACTCCCAGCCGAAATCACTGCTGTTCGATGTCCTAATGGGCGAGAAGGAAGCGGATGCCGGTGAATATACCTGGGGCGTTACAACAACCCAGGCTTATTTCCCTAAGGATAACTCGAGTTATTTCGACGGTGTGAACATGAATCTGGTAGAATGGCTGCGTCAGTATTCCAAGGATCAGGATGAAACTTTCCTGCGCGGATTCCTGGGCCGGATGCTATTTGCCGGTGAAGAAGCGCTGAAGAAGGCGAGCGTACTGTCCGGGGGCGAGAAGGTCCGCTGCATGCTGGCCAAGATGATGCTGAACGGGGCAAATGTGCTCGTGTTCGATGAGCCAACCAACCACTTGGATCTGGAATCGATCACAGCGCTCAATAACGGCCTGATCGACTTTGACGGCACCATCCTGTTCACTTCCCATGACCATCAGTTTATCCAGACAATCGCCAACCGCATTATTGAAATTACACCGGCTGGTGTCATCGACCGCTCGATGAGCTATGATGAATATCTGGAGAATCCGGAAATTAAGGAAATGCGTGCACGCATGTATCCTGTAGAGGCTTAAGAACTAGATAGAGGTAGGATGAACGGTAATGAGTTCATACGAAAACGGCTGCGTCGTCCCGGAAGGGATAACGCAGCCGTTTATGTTCACATATAAGAGTGTAAGAAGCCTAGGATCCGCCTGTACGACGGCGCTGATTGTTTGGCTTCTTATTGTTCTGGCTTTTCAGCGGTTTCGCGGAACCGGCTTGAAAAGTTGAACCCGGTTTACCTGAAGCATGCTGTTTCTTCTGTTCAAGCTTCTGGCGGATCGCCTCGGCCAAATTAATTTTTGGTTTATCATTGTTCTCGCTCATTATGTTAACCCCCTTAGGCAGCAAGTCCTTTTCCTTATTCTAATTGTTTTTAAATGCTGCCACAAGGGCAAGAATAACTCAAAGAAAGTTTTCCTGTATTTATGTGACAAGGATGGAGATTGACAGGGGGGAGCAGGGATGGCCGATATTTATGAAGATATACGCAAAGGAGAAAAAGGCGCACTGGTCAGTATTGTCGCTTATCTGGTCTTGTCTGCTTTCAAGCTGGTCTGCGGCTACTTGTTCGCTTCCAGCGCTCTCCTGGCAGACGGCTTTAACAATCTGACCGATATTGTTGCTTCACTGGCCGTGCTGATTGGTCTGCGCATCTCACGGAAGCCGCCGGATTCAGATCATACCTACGGGCATTTCCGGGCCGAGACGGTTGCTGCGCTAATGGCTTCTTTTATCATGGCGATGGTCGGCATCCAGGTTATTGTGGAAGCAGTGCGATCCTTGTTTGAAGGGGCGAAGGCAACGCCGCAGCTCTGGTCGGCGGGAGTTGCCCTGGTGTGTGCCGTAGCCATGATGGGGGTATATATATATAACAAGCGTTTGGCGAAGCAGATTAACAACAACGCACTGATGGCTGCAGCCAAGGATAATTTCTCGGATGCCATGGTTAGTATCGGAGCTGCTGTAGGAATTGTCGGAGCCCAGTTCGGCCTTCCTTGGATCGATTCAGCTGCTGCTGTTGCGGTAGGACTGCTGATCTCCAAGACGGCCTGGGATATATTCCGCGACTCCACTTACCGGCTGACTGACGGCTTTGACGAAGATAAACTGCTTGATCTGCGCAGCACCATTGCCCGGACACCGGGTGTGGAGGGCATTAAGGATTTGAAAGCCCGGGTTCATGGCAATCATGTGCTGGTTGATGTAGTGGTACAAGTGAATGCACAGATGACGGTAATGGAGGGCCATGCCATCAGTGACTCCATCGAAGAGCGGATGAGCAAGCTGCATAACATCATGAATGTGCAGGTTCACGTTGAACCCAAAGATTAACATTCCTTAATTTCTCCTAGTTAGCTGTAATTTCCACCAAATCCAAGGAGAAATCGAGACTATAGACCTGGATGTTACCATAAGATGGAAAGGTTATTTGTGAAATTTGGAGCATGTTCCAAATCCCGGGTAAGCCTATAATGAGGGCAGAAAGCAACAAACGTAGCGCGCGCCGTTGTTGAATTCTCAATACGCTAAGCGGGGGAACGCTATGATCGTATCACATAAGAAACTGGCAGCATCGTTATTGGTCTCAGCAACACTGGCATTATCCTTGGGAGTGTTAAGTCCTCAGCAGTCCTTCGCTGCATCGGCTTCTGACATTTCGTCTTTGGCTGCGCCAGCGGTACAGACAGGTGTAATTCAATCCTCGGTCCGCCTGCGCACGACTCCTTCTACCAGCGGTAAGGTATTGAAGTACCTCAGTAAGGGAGAACAGGTAACGATCCTGGAAGAGACTAACAGCTATTGGTACAAAGTCAGAACTTCAGACGGCGAGATCGGTTATACCAGTGCGGGAGACCAATACATCAGTGTGATTACGGCTCCGGTGGCTACACCTGCAGTACAAACAGCAGTCATCCAGTCCACAGTCCGTCTTCGGGAGACACCTTCCACAAGCGGTAAAGTGCTGGGATACCTATACAAGAATGACCAGGTAACAATCATGGAAGAAACCAATAGCTATTGGTACAAAGTAAGAACAGCTAACGGTACAACCGGATATACAAGCTCTGCGGATCAATACATTGAAGCAACGGCGGCACCTGCTCCGACACCTATACCGACACCGGTGCCAACACCTACGCCAACGCCAGTACCTACGGCTCCGCCGCAGGCTGCTGTGATTGAAAGTGTAATTGCGGCAGGCATGGGCTACCTCGGTACACCGTATGAGTACGGGTCCAGCCGGAGTGATACCAGCACGTTCGACTGCTCGGATTTCATCCGCCAGATCTTCATGGATGCAGCAAATCTGAAGCTGCCTGCCGACTCCCGTCAGCAGGGAGACTGGGTGAAGCAGAATAGTAATGTAGTAACGGACATTTCTGGGTTGAAACGCGGTGATTTGATGTTCTTCATGGATTATAAAGGAAGCTCGGCTTCCGCCTATGCGGGGATCGACAAGTCTGCAGCAAGAATTACGCATGTAGCGATGTATTTGGGGGACGGGCAGTTATTACAGACGTATTCCGTATCTTCCGGCGGTGTAAGAGTAGACAAATTAAGCGCTTCTTGGATGAATCGTTTCCTTTATGGAGGCTCGGTCATCCGCTAATATAACAATAGATATAGAGAGCATGAAGCGGCAGTAGTACAAGTTTGTGACGGGTAAACGAACTAGGGCGGATGTTTTGTGGGGTTATCCTTTCAGTAGATTCTTCTACTGAAAGGATAACCCCTTTTCCGTTTAAACACAGCAAAAAGGCCGTCAGGACTAAGGTCCATGGGCCTCTTGAGTATAACCAACTGCGAAGTCATAGCAAAGGTAGCACATCAGCTGTTATGACTTCGCTTATCGTTAAGTATTTATGGAGTAATTATATAAGCGGATGCAGGAACCTTGAGCCAAGCTTTGCCCAGCCAAGTATATACTTCTCTCCACTCATTGCCCCAAGTATCGGTCATGATTACACCTGTAGTGTCGACAGTCTGCGCACCCAGCCAGCCGATAGGAGCCATGCTGCCCACGGAAAGGTGGAAAGCAGTGATCTTGGTTAGGATAATCTGAGGAGTCGCTAGTTTGATGTCTGCTGGTGTGATTACAGTGTCGAATGGCTCCATGTATGTACTTCCGGTTACAGACACTGCTGCATCAGAAGTAGGAGTAGTGGTAGTGGTACCTGTTACTTCAGCAGCTGAAGCGGTTGCTGCTATGGAAGCCATAAGACCCATTGCTACTGTTAAGCTGGCTAATTTTTTCATCGATGATTCCTCCTGATTTTGGTTTAGTAGTGTACTTTAACATGTTCGTGCTGTGCTAATAAGCATGTAAACATAAAGTGTATGTAATGAACCAAACATCGGGATTAAATATTTTTTGTTTTATTCCAGGGAGCCTTGTATTTCTGATTCTGAGGACAAGTGACATCCTGAGAGGAAAGGCCTATACTTTCTGAAGGGTGAATAGGATATATCAAGGGGAATAATGTGCAGATATGGAAATAAGCCCGGGCTTCTCGTGGAAGCCTCGGGCTCTACAGCATTGCTTGGGTTGGGGTTAGCGGAATGAATGACTACATTGATCGTCCTCTTCGTCCCATAAAGAGCGAAACAACGAAGAGAATAAGGAAGATGTAGAACAATACTTTGGCAATGCCTACAGCGGCCGCCACGATATTGAAGAAACCGAAGATACCGGCAATCAGAGCAACTACCAGCAGAATTACTGACCATCTTAACATGAGATGTCATCCTTTCTGTGTGGTGATGTAGTCATTGTTTAAACGGTGCCTATCATTTTGAAACAAACAGAAGGGGATGGTCTTTAAGGCGCTTGACAATTTGTTTCGGCCTAATTCCGTAAGGGTAACTATGCAGTATCAGACAGAGCCAAACGACATTATAAGACATTCGGAAGGGGTTATGGAAATGATCATTGAACTTAGCGTAGCACTAGTTGCTGTTGCATTCGCAGTCCTCGTATTCTTCTTAATTAAAACCTTGAAATCAGCGAAGGAATCCCTCGACAAGGTCAGTCAGACTCTGCAGGAAGTACAAAAGACCATTGATGAGCTTACGTATGAAGTGAAAACAACGGTCAGACATGCCAATGATATCACTGCCGATGTTCAGGGCAAAATTCAGAAGATTGATCCTATTGTCGATTCTGTGAAGAACCTCGGTGATGTGATGAATGAACTGACACTGACCGTGAAGCAGGTATCGGTAACCGTCATTGAGAAATTCCGCAAATCACGTGAACTGAAGGATAAGGCCAAATCCGTATCTATTGCAGAAGTTCCGCTTACTCCGTCCGAAGAAAGAACTATTCAATCCTATGAAGCGGTAAACGAAAGCAAGTCCAAGGGTAAAATAGCAACAGCGCTTAAGGGCGTGGATGCTGCAGCCGCCATCTGGCAGAAGTTCCGCCATTAATCAGGTTAAGTAGCGCAGGGTTCAGGCCAAGGGCAATTCAGCTTATGAGAGGCGGGAGTTTACATGAAAATCGTTATTCTTTTGCTTAGTCTGCTTTCTCCCTTTATCACCATTCCGCCGCAAGCTGAGACTGTCCCTGCCGCTTCTTCGGCAACCGTGCAACAACCGCCGGTAATGCTCGCCTTTGAGCATAGTGTCAATACAGTTCCCTACATAAGCAGTTTCGAGTCTCTGGCCGGGGTCACCCTGTATATGCCGGAGGAAGCGCTGCTGCAGACCAAAGGTATCCCGCCTCAGATTACTCCGGACCCTTGGGGAGATTGCCTGGAATATCAATACGCTGACGTCTCCGCCGGTGTTTGTGAGGGCTTTGTCCTCTATGTGCATGCTTCACCTTCCCAGGCAGAACAGTTCGGCCTGAATCTTAACGGTCAGGAACTGAATCCGGTGACTGCCAGCCTGCAGGAGACATTGGGGGCACCGGATTTTGAAGCCGAGGACGGCGATGTATATATTAGAGGAAGTGCAGCGCTCAAAGTCTACCGTAATATGAACACCGGAGAATGGGAGGGTATTGATTTATTTGACGGAAATTCTTTCTGAGGCTGTTTCAAGAGCGGCAATTAAGGTTAATGAATGCTCAGTCATCTTTTACCTGCGTTGCCCTCTTAAACAATACAAGGAGAGTGATTTCATGGATTCAATCGGTACACAGGCATATGCCAAGTTGCTGGAGAATGGTGTTCAGGCGATAGAAGAAGTGAATCGGCTGCGTAGCACCGGCTATACAAGAGATGACCTCTACGTGATCAGTCACGATGAAAACCGTGAAGGCCGTATCGTGGATGCTGCAGACGTGAATGAGGTCGGGCTTAGCGAAGAAGGGTTATTTGGTGCGATTGCTAACCTTTTCCGTTCACGCGGCGATGCTCTCCGGTTTAAGATTACTTCGCTCGGCTTTAGTAGCGCGGAAGCGGCTTTTTACGAGAAGGAGCTCGATTTAGGCAAAGTTCTCGTTATCGCCAAAAGAAATCCGAAATAATTGCCGGTCAGCCTTCTGTGACCTCTATAGTCCAATAGCGTAACCTCCAGCCCCACTGCAAGCAGTGGGACTGGAGGTTACTTTGTTGAAGACGAGGGCCTGATTCTCTTCCAATATCTTGCTATATGGAAACAGGCTGTTCAAATATCGTATGATAGAGTGATAGAATTACAGGATTTACGGTCCTAATACTATTCGTGTGAGGTGAGGAAGCTTGAGAATTTTAATTGTAGATGATAATCCGACCAATGTAATCATTATCCGTGAAATCCTGAAAAAAGAAGATTACCGGAATTTTATAACGGCTTCGTCCGCTAAAGATATGTTGAAGCTGCTTGGCGTGGGTTCTGGCGCGGATGAGAAGCAACCTAAGCAGTCGGATGTGGATTTGATACTGCTGGATATGATGATGCCGGAGATGGACGGGATTGAGGCCTGCCGTGTGGTTCAGCAATATGAGCATCTGAAGGACATTCCCATTATTATGGTCACCGCTGTGGGAGATTCCAAGAAGCTTGCAGAAGCACTGGATGCAGGTGCCGTAGATTATGTTACGAAACCGATTAATAAGGTAGAGCTGATGGCCCGCATCCGTCTGGCCCTGCGGCTGAAACGCGAGAAAGATTGGCATAAGGAGCGGGATCAGCGCATCCAGGATGAGTTGAAGCTTGCTGCTTTAGTGCAGAATGCAGTACTCAGCTTGCCGCTTACCGATGAAACGTTTGAGGTGCATGCCATTTTTCAGCCGTCCTTTGAGCTGGCCGGTGATTTATACGCCTGGTATCCGCTGGGTGACGGGCGTTATGCTGTCATTCTGCTGGATATGATGGGACACGGGATCTCTTCATCGCTGTTCTGTATGTTCCTGGCCTCGGTATTGAAGGATACCGTGACTACCTATGTTGAGCCGGAGAAGGTTATTCAAGAACTTAACAGACGCTTCAATCAGCTCTACATTGAGAAGCAGCTGGTCCAGTATTACTTCACGGCAATTTATCTCGTTATTGATACACGGATGAAGCGGATTGATTATGTGAATGCCGGGCACCCGCCGGCGCTGCTCTTCGAAGGAGAGGCTAAAACTCCCGTTCTGCTGGAGAGCAACTGCCACCCGGTCGGGCTGTTTGACCGGATTGATATCCAGCCGCAGAGCCTCAGCTATGAGGAAGAAGGCCATCTGGTGCTGTTTACAGACGGCTTGCTGGAGATGGCCCAGGGAGAGCAGGCCGAGCAGCTCGAATTCATGGTCGGGCATTTGAATGCAGGCCACGACTGGCAGGAAGAGGTTATGCGCACTGCTTTCCTGAATGAGCCTGTGAATCAGGAACGCGATGACGATAAGTGTCTGGTATGGATTTCGCTGAAGAAAGGAAAAGATAGGGAATGAAAATAAAGGCAAAACTGCTAATCGGCTTCAGTGCCATGCTGGCCATTATGCTGGCTCTTACCATGATCGGGTATGACCGGCTTCATTATATGAGCGGACAGCTTGACAGCTTCCAGGAGAGGTACAGCAAAGGCCGCTCCTCTTCAGGGCTTCGCGGTGAAGTGAATGATATGGCGCGGATCTTAACCACCTCGATGCTTAACGCGGACACACTTTCTGTGGATGCCCAGAAGGCGGAAATTAACAGCAAGGTGCTCAAAGCTGAGGAGCATCTGAAGAATATGCAGGACTCCATGAATACCACAGAAGAATTGCAGCTGTTATCGCAGATTGAGGCTTCTTATTCTGCGTATAAGAATTATCAGAGTAAAGTGCTGGAGATGCTGACTGCCGGCTACTTCCAGAATGCTAATACTTACCGTAATGCAGAAGGACAAGATATCCAGAACGAGGTACTGAACAGTCTGAATGCACTTTCCGATTATAATGCCTTCCGGATGACTGATGAGACCGCCATAGCCAAGGAGGCATCCGAACGTTCGATTCAGATAGTGACCCTGATTATGATTGTGGGACTGCTGCTGGGGCTCGGGGTGATCCTATGGGTCATCCCGAGTATTACGCGCGGTCTAAGTGTAGTATCCATGATGATTACCAGCTTCGGCAACGGCAAGATGCGGGCGATCCGGCGGATCAAGGTCAAATCCAAAGATGAGATTGGTGATGTAGCCCGCGTGTTCCAGGAGATGGCTGAGGATATTGAGCAGAAGCAGCAGCTTGAAAAGTCCTATGCCCAGGCGCAGAGTGACCAGGCTTGGCTGAACGCGAACATAGCCCGGGTAACGGAGCTGCTGCGTGGCGTCAGCTCACTGGAACAGGTGTCACAGACCTTTATCAGTGAGTTCACGCCTGTGCTGGGAGCCCAGTACGGTGCTGTATATTTGAAGGATCAGAACAATCCGAACCTGCTGGTCAGCAGCGCTTTCTATGCCGGTGAGGAAGGCGTCACACCGAAGGAGAGCTTCGAAATCGGTCAGGGGCTGGTCGGACAAAGCGCCTTGGACAAGCTGCCGATCAATCTGACAGAGGCGCCGGATAACTATATTTCCGTCTCCTCCGGATTCGGGGAATCACATCCGAGTTACATTTCTATTCATCCGCTTTTATTTGAAGATGAGCTAATGGGGGTAGTGGAATTCGCTTCCTTTACTCCTTTCTCGGTGCTGCAGAATGAGCTGCTTCATCAGCTTTCGAATAATCTGGGCATCATTCTGAATAATATCAGCCGCAGGCTTGACGTTGAAGAGCTGCTGCGGGAATCGCAGGCGCTTACCGAAGAGCTGCAATGCCAGTCAGAGGAACTGCAGACCCAGCAGGAAGAACTCCGCCGTTCCAACGAGAATCTGGAGGAACAGACGGATGCGCTGAAGCGTTCCGAGGAGCTGCTGCAGCGGCAGCAGGGAGAACTGGAGCATTATAATACGGAGCTGCTCGCCAAGACCAGTGCTCTGCAGGAGCAGGTGCAGGAGGTTGAAGAGAAGAAGGATGAGATTGAGCATGCCCGCGTCCAGCTTGAGAAGCAGGCGATGCAGCTTGCGGTGACCAGCAAATACAAATCCGAGTTCCTGGCGAATATGTCTCATGAGCTGCGGACGCCGCTGAACAGCCTGTTAATCCTGTCCCAGCTTCTTACGGAGAATAAAGAAGGGAATCTGAGCGACAAGCAGGTGGAATTCGCCCATACCATCTATATGTCAGGTGCGGACCTGCTCAAGATGATAGATGAGATTCTCGATCTGTCCAAGGTGGATGCCGGCAAAATGGAGCTTAATTACGAAGAGATTCCGCTTACAGAGCTAAAGATCTTCGTGAAGCAGAACTTTGCGCCGCTGGCCAGTCAGAAGGGGCTGTCGCTGCGCTTATCCTTCGAGGAGCCACTGCCGGACCATGTGTTCACGGACAGCCACAGACTGAAGCAGGTGCTCCGCAATCTCTTGTCTAATGCGTTCAAATTCACCAGTGAAGGACATGTGGAGTTCTCTGTCAGCCGGGCGGATACCAAGCAGCTGCCTTCCTATCTGCCGCATGAATATGAATACATTGCAATGTCTGTCAAGGACAGCGGAATCGGCATCCCGTCCGACAAGATGGATATAGTCTTTGAGGCCTTCCAGCAGGTCGACGGGACAACTAGCCGCAAGTATGGGGGCACAGGTCTCGGGCTGTCGATCAGCCGCGAGCTTGCCCGTCTGATGGGCGGGGCAATTGGACTGGAATCGCGCGAAGGACAAGGAAGCATCTTCACCTTGTATCTGCCGGTCAAAGGGAATTACAGCCTGCTGCCGGGAGTGGCAGAAGCCGCCGCCGCACGGGATGCGGCGACGCTTGAAGAGTACCGGGACGAACGTACATGGAATGAAACCGGCAATGTGGCACCTACGCCCCTCGTGCCGGTTATTGTTGAAGACGACCGCGAATCGCTTACTGCCGGCGACAAGGTTCTGCTCATTATCGAAGATGACGAGAGCTTTGCCAAAATACTGCTCGGCATGGCCCGCGGCCGCGGCTTCAAGGGACTGGTGGCTCTTCAGGGAGATACCGGCCTGCAGATGGCCAAGACCTATCTGCCTGACGCGATTATTCTCGATATCCAGCTGCCGGTCATGGACGGCTGGTCAATACTCAGGGAACTCAAGGGTGCTTCCCAGACCCGGCATATTCCTGTGCACGTGATCTCCGTGAACGACGAGATTAAGCAGGGCCTCATGATGGGCGCGATGGCCTACTTAAGAAAGCCTTCTTCTCGCGAAGCGCTGGACCGGGCATTCTCGCAAATTGAGAACTACACCGCCAGCACGCTTAAGCATCTGCTCATTGTAGAAGATGATGATATCCAGCGCCGGTCCATCATGGAGCTTATCGGGCATGATGATGTAGCCATTACTGCGGTTTCCACCGGCCATGAAGCCCTGGGCGAGCTGCGCAAGCAGAGGTATGACTGTATGGTCCTCGATCTTATGCTGGAGGATATGACCGGATTCGAGCTGCTGGATCAGATCCGGGATGATGAAGAGTTGAATGATCTGCCGATCATTATTTATACGGGTAAAGATCTGGACAGCAAAGAAGAGACGCAGCTGCGTAAATATGCGGAATCGATCATTATCAAGGATGTCCGCTCGCCGGAACGGCTGCTGGATGAAACTACGCTGTTCCTGCACCGGGTAGAGGCTAATCTTCCGGAGGATAAGCGTAAAATTCTGCAAAAGCTGCACAATAAAGAAGAATTGTTCGACGGCAAAAAAATATTGCTCGTCGATGATGACATCCGAAACGTCTTTGCCCTCTCCAGTGTTCTTGAAGGATATCATATGGAAGTGAAGTTCGCCGAGAATGGGCGGGAGGCCATTGATATGCTGGTGGAGCATACGGATTTTGATCTGGTGCTGATGGATATGATGATGCCGGAAATGGACGGCTACGAAGCGATGCGGCGTATCCGGCAAATGCCGCAGTACCAGAAATTGCCGATTATTGCACTTACGGCCAAGGCGATGAAGGAGGACCGGGCGAAGTGTATTGAGGCCGGAGCCTCCGATTATATGAAGAAACCGATCAGTACAGATCAGCTTCTTTCATTAATGCGTGTCTGGTTGTATTCGTAAGGGCGATTTCGGGGTAATAGCTATACAGTACCATTTGGAACGAGTCCGTAAATAAGGCTTAGGCAAGGGAGTATTGATAACAATGACAGCTATGGAACGCGGATATGAGGAGCAGGCTATTCAGGCAGGGAGCAAACAGGAGCTTGAACAGATTGAAATTGAGCTGCTTCTTAGCGGGGTACACCGTCTATATGGATATGACTTCAGGAATTATGCGCTGCCTTCATTGAAACGGCGCATCTGGCATCATGTCCATGCCGAGAATGTGCCCAGCATATCCGCCCTGCAGGAGAAAGTGCTGCATGACCGTGCCTGCTTTGAACGGTTTGTATACAGTCTTTCGATCCCTGTAACGGAAATGTTCCGCGATCCGGGACTCTTCCTGACCTTCCGGCAGAAGGTGGTCCCCCTGCTGCGGACCTATCCGTATATCCGGATCTGGCATGCCGGCTGTTCCACAGGCGAAGAGGTATATTCCATGGCTATTATGCTGCATGAGGAAGGGCTTTACGACAAGGCGCGGATTTATGCAACGGATATGAACGCCCGTTCCCTGCAGCAGGCCAAAGAAGGCGTGTATGAGATCGGGAAGATGAAGCAATATACCAAGAATTATCTGGAGGCGGGCGGTACACGCGCGTTCTCGGAATACTACACTGCGAAGTATAATTCAGTGATTCTGCAGCCTTACTTGCGCAAGAATATTATTTTTGCCGAGCATAATCTGGCGACAGATACTTCATTTAATGAATTTAATGTTATTTTCTGCCGCAACGTAATGATCTATTTCAACGATGAGCTCCGCGATCATGTTCATGGCTTATTCCACGAAAGTCTCAGCCGGTTCGGAGTCCTGGTCCTTGGTTCCAAGGAATCCATTCATTTCACGAAATACAGTGACAGCTACGAAGCTTTGGACAGGGTGGAAAAAATATACCGCAAGAATAAGTAGCGGGTAAGGAGGGCCTATGGGGGTTCAGGAACCGATTCATATACTGCTGGTTGACGACCGTCCCGAGAATCTGCTGGCACTGGAAGCAGTGCTTGAGAGTCAGCATTACAAGCTTGTCAAAGCCAATTCTGGTGAAGAAGCACTGCGGTGCTTATTAAGATATGAATTTGCAGTTATCGTACTGGACGTTCAGATGCCGGGTATGGACGGAATCGAAACCGCCAAATTAATCAAAGCCAGAGAGAAAACCAAGGATATTCCGATCATTTTTATCTCTGCCAACAGCAAGGAGGCGGAGCATCTGTTCGCGGGTTATTCTGCCGGTGCCATTGATTATATGGTCAAACCATTTATTCCACAGATTCTCAAGTCCAAGATCGAAGGCTTTGTTAACATGTATCTGACCAGCAAGAAGCAGCAGCTTCAGTCTATGCTGCTGCAGCAGAAGACGCAGGAACTCGAGCGGATTAACGGGGAGCTGGTCAAAGCCAAGGAAGAGGCGGAGATTGCCGCTAATGCCAAGACCGAATTCCTCGCGATGATGAGCCATGAGATCCGTACGCCAATGAACGGGGTAGTGGGTATGATCGATCTTCTGATGGAGACGGAGCTTGCTCCTGAGCAGAAGGAATATACGGAGATCATCCGCAAAAGTGCAGATACCCTGATTACAGTCATTAACGATATCCTTGATTTCACCAAGATGGAATCAGGCAAAATGGAAATGGAAGAGCAGTTGTTTGAGCTACAAACCACCATCCAGGAGGTGTTCAGCTTATTTTCTGCGGAAGCAGGCAAAAAGAATCTGGAGCTGGCCTATTTCATCGATCAGAAGCTGCCCAAGCTTATTTACGGGGATATGGCCCGTTTGCGCCAGGTATTAATTAATCTGGTGGCCAATGCGGTCAAGTTTACCAACCAGGGCGGCGTATATTTGGTTGCGTCCAGCGTGCCTACAGCGGATAATAAATTGGTAGTGGAATTTACAGTGAAAGATACAGGCATTGGAATTTCACCGGAGAAATGTGACCGGCTGTTCCAGCCCTTCTCTCAGCTTGATTCATCCATGACCCGCAAATACGGAGGGACGGGCCTGGGGCTCGCTATCTGTAAGTCGCTTGTTGGGATGATGGGCGGAGATATCCGTGTGGAATCGATGGAAGAGAAGGGAGCTACATTCGTATTCACGATAAAGGTAGCTGTCCCGGAGGATGAACTGGCAGACAACTGCCAGGAGGAGCAGAGTGCGGGGAAAGTGGTTGACCGGCATTGGCGCAGCAAGGTGCTTGTCGTGGATGACCATCCGATCAACCAACGCCTGATGGTAAGCATGCTGGACAAGCTGGGCTATAATGCCGAGGTTGCCGAGGATGGGAGCCAGGCTGTAGAGATGGCCCGGAACTCTGCTTACGATTTTATATTCATGGATCTGCAGATGCCGGTGATGGACGGGCTTACAGCGACCTCCAGGATTCGCGAGGACAGCGGCGGTTCCCCGGACAAGACCATTATTATTGCCATGACTGCGAATGTCATGGAGGGCATCCAGAATCGGTGTACCGCTGCCGGAATGGATGGCTATATCAGCAAACCGCTCAAGCTTAGCAGCATCAAGCAGATTATTTCCAGGTATTCTGTCAAGGATAACCCCGCTGCCCAGCGGAACACCTCACTTTTTAATGCAAGATCCAGTAATTACCACAGCCGTTAAGTCCCAATAGTTGTTTCAACAGAGTACCATTAGGGTTATTGGTAAAGAAAACATTTATCAGGAGAGTTGTCTATGAATACACATAAAAGTGAAAAGTTCCACGCAAAAACCGAAACAGAAGGCACAGTATGCACCGTTTATCTGATTGGAGAGCTCGATTTGTCTGTAGCTCCTGATTTCCGTCTGGTCATGGAACCGCTGGTGGGAGATACAGGGCTTGATCTCGTGATTAATCTTAAGGACTTGAGATATATTGACAGCACAGGCATCGGGATTTTGTTGTCGATTCTCAAAGCAAGACACGGAATGGAAGTTAAATTTGCCGTTGAGGAAGTTCCTCCACAAATACAGAAGTTGTTTGATATGACCGGCATTTCCAAGTTTTTTGCCCCCCAAGAGAATTCCCACTAGGAAAGGATCGAACTAAGGATGAGTGATGACGTGCAAAAAGTAGTTCTTCAGTTACCCGCCAGTGCAGAATATGTCGATATCGTCAGACTTAATTTATATGGCATTGCCTCTAAGATGGGTTTCACTTATGAAGATATTGAGGATATGAAGGTAGCAGTCTCGGAAGCCTGTAACAACTCCGTGCTTTATGCTTACGGGCAGGAAGACGGTTTGGTTGATGTAATCTTTGAAGTAGGATCAAGTGCTTTGTCCATTACTGTCAAAGATGAGGGGGAGAGCTTTGACGGGTTGGATTCGTCTGATGAACGTATGACGCTGCATGACAAGGAGCTGAATGATGTTCAGGTGGGCGGACTGGGATTTTATTTAATGCAGGCGCTTATGGATGACGTTAGCGTCGTCAGCGAAGCAGGGAAAGGGACAGTCGTTACCCTGACTAAGCGGCTTAATTACAGCGAGGAGAAAGTATGAACGACAAAGTGACTCCCCCAGAGTCCATGAATGAAGCAGTAAGCCTGATCTGGGAATACCAGCAGACGAAAGACAATGAAATAGCTACAGTGCTCATCCGTAAATACGAGCCTATGGTGAAGATGGCAGCCGGCAAAATTGCCCGTAACCGTCCAGATCTCTATGAAGATCTGTATCAAGTGGGACAAATGGCGCTAATCCGGCTGTTGCAGCAATATGATATTAGCCTGGGTATACCTTTTGAGCCCTATGCGATGAAAAGCATGATCGGACATATGAAGAATTTCCTGCGTGATAAATCCTGGTACATACAGGTTCCAAGACGGATCAAAGAAAAAGGCGCACTTGTGCAGCAGGCCATTGATGAACTTACCATTCGATTGGAACGTTCCCCTGCGGTGGAAGAAATTGCCCATTATCTGGATCTTACTGTGGAAGAAACTGTGGAAGTACTGGCCGGCAGGGAATGTTATCATTATGTCTCGCTCGATTCACCGCTCTCACAGGAAGAGACGGGTGCTACACTCGGCGAATTGATCAGCTCTGACGCCAATGACTATGAGACTGTGGAGAAACGCATGGATCTCCAGCAGGCTCTGGGACAGCTGAAGGAGCAGGAGCAGCAGGTGCTGCTGCTGGCATTCCAGGATGGCCAGTCACAGCGTGCCATCGCCCAGAAGCTCGGGGTATCGCAGATGAGTGTTTCCCGCATACAGAAGCGTGCTACCGAGAAGCTGAAGCAGATTATGGCTAATTCTTCTTATTAAGCTAAGTGGTATGCCATTATATTGAATAGCAGGACAAGCCCTTCCCCGCCGGGGATAGGGCTTGTTTTGCTATGGGCAGGATTAATTCCCCGCGGTTCCACGTGCAACACCCCTCCTGCAGTCTATTCTGGCGGGAGTAGGCTGCAGGAGGGGTGAGCGGGAGATCTATCTAGCTGTTGGCATCAATATATTTTTTGATTTCTCCAAGATATTCCCCGATAACTGGCACATCAAGAAACAAACTAAGAATATAGCCCAGTAAACCGAGGATCACGAACGTACCAAGGGAAAGCCCCAGGCCTCTGGATACGCCAGCCATCAGATTGGTAATGATCCGCTTCTTGGGGTCCGTATAATTTTCCAGGATATCCTTGAATTCGGATTTTTCGAGTGAATCTGCGATTTTGTCGAGCCGTGCATTCAAGCGTTTGACCTCATGCCGCAGCTCGAAGGGATGCTCATCAACCTCATAAGCATTAGTTCTGCTGTCCGCTTCTCCCATAAGGCGTACCTGCTTTCTATAGCCTGGAACAGGCTTTATTGAGTGTATGAGGGTATAATTCATTTCGGGCTTAGTGTGGACTTATACGCCCAAAAAAGGCATGCATAAATAGAGAGCAGCCAGCTACGGCGAGCTGGCTGCTCTCTTGTACTGCCTCAAATAGGCCGTATATCGCCGTTTTTTAATAAGTGGACTTGTAAGAGGATTTAACTTCCTCTTTAGCATCCTTAGCTTCATCAGCTATGTCTTTGGAAGCATCTTTAGCTTCATTCGAGACATCCTTGGAAGCGTCTTTAACATCACCGGCCACATCCTTCGAGGCTTCGCTTACGGTTTCACCAATCTTCTTGCCTGTTTCCGACAATGTAGCAGCAATTTGTTGTTTGCTGTCGCTGACCGTTGTGAAGATGTCGGAGGCTTTAGCAGATACTGTACCTGCCAGATCAGTCGCTTTTTCGCTGACTGTAGTTGCCAGTGTTTTGGTCTTGTCTGTTACGGCTCCGGCAACCTCTTTGGTTTTGTCAGTGGCAATCGAGAGCTTGTCCGACAAATCACTGCGCATTTCACGGCCCGGTTTCGGTGCGAACAACAGTGCCGCCGCAGCCCCAAGCAGACCACCTATGAAAATTCCCTTGAAAAATGTGCCGCCGCTTTCTACTGGATATTCTGTTTCTGCCTTGTTCATCACCAATCACTCCTCATTAGATTATTATGATTTGAACTCCGGCAGCTATGCTGCCTGCCGTCATTCAAATTCAGGATAGCCTGAAGTATCTTACTTCGTATATAAACGTAGGGGTATATACTGAAACAGTTGGTGAGCATGGGAAAGATTGACGGAGTATAGGGAAGAATCCAGGCAATAGAGGATCTTTTCTATATATAAACGGCTATATTTACGGCTTTACAAACGCTTGATTGATGAAGAAAGGAAGGGGGTAAGAGATACTAAATCACAGTGCCTATACACATCTCATATAAGGAGCATTTATCCCCTGGTTAAGATATGGAGAAGGTTCCAACATCTATGGAGGTGCAAAGTTTATGATTAAAGTAGTCACATCAGCAGAGCGTCATACTTCGACTAGAGAATGGATACACAGTGAATTCAGCTTTTCATTTGGAGATTACGATGACCCCAGCAATGCCCACTTTGGCGCACTGCTGGCCCATAACGACAATGAATTGAAGCCGGAGCAAGGCATGCATGAGCATCCGCATCATGATCTGGAGATTATTACTTATGTAGTTTCCGGAGTCCTGAAGCATCAGGATGATCTTGGAAATCATGCGGATCTGCAGGCCGGCAGTGTACAGATGATGAGCGCGGGTACAGGCATCAATCATTTGGAGACGAACCCGTCCCTAAGCTCGAATGTGCGTTTCTTGCAAATCTGGCTGCTGCCGGACCGTCCGGGAATGACGCCGAGGTGGGACGCGAGATTCTTTCCGGACGAGCTTAAGCTGAACAACCTGCTTCCGGTTGCTTCCGGATCAGCGGACAAGGGAGCGCTTAAGCTGGGCGAGGATGTTACGGTCTATTTGTCCCTTCTGCAGACGAACCGGGAGCTGCATTACCCGCAGCAAGAGGAGCGGCGCACTCATATTTATCTGATTTCCGGGAATCTGGAGATTAGCTGCTCAGACGGCGTGTTTCAGCTTCAGCAGGGAGATGCGGCGCGTATCCGCAAGAGCTGTGATCTGACCATTAAAGGGACAAGCAATGGCGGAGATGCAGAGTTCATCCTAATTGATCTGCCGTAAATGACAGTTGCAGACCTTCCTAAACCGAGCATCAACGCACAAAAGCCCTTCAGCTTCCCGGTCCATTCCTACGGACGGGTCGGAGAGAAGGGCTTTTATCATGCCGGCTGGCCGGTTTATTTCTTGCGTAAGCGTCCAAGTTCGGAGACAATCGCCTCCACCTGTGAGATGCTGAGCCTGTCGCTGCCCATGGCAACCTCATAAATATCCTGAATATCCTCATAATGCTCCACCGAAAAAGCCGAGGCCTGCATAGCCGCAGCGCTGGCCATTTTCAGCTTGTTCTTGATACCCTCGATCATATACTCAACATTTTCCTGGCTTGGTTTCGATAAATCCATGGGGTATAACAGTCCTCTCTAAGTGATATAGAATGAACTTAAGGTATGCTGCTCCATTGCATTCTTAAGTCCATCTTGCACAGTTCAAGTATTTTATCATGTTTGGATAGGGAAAGACCATTTTTTTGTCTGGATCACAGAAAACATGTTAAATTAGAGGGAATAATTCGCAGGCAATAGAAAGAGGGGGAGAGAAGTCTTTGGCAATCAGAGAAGAAGAGAGCAGGAAACGCCGCAAAATGGATGCTGACGGGCTGGCTTCTTTCTTCCGGGAGATCGCCGCCTTGCATCCGGCAGAGCAGCTGACCTTTCTGTGCATCGGAACGGACCGCTCCACTGGTGATGCTCTGGGGCCGCTGACAGGCAGCCGTCTGCTGGAATATGGGTTCCCCCATGTTACCGGTACGCTGCCGGCACCCTGCGATGCAGATAATCTGATCCAGCGGATAGCAGAGATTCCGGAAGGGCAGATTATTATCGCTGTGGATGCCTGCCTGGGGCCGCCTGCTGCTCTAGGGTATTACTTTGCGGCTGCGGAGCCGCTTCGTCCGGCACAGTCTGTCGGACTGCTGCTGCCCGCAGTCGGAAACTACAGTCTGGCAGCGATTGTCGATGTGAACAGTCCCCGGCCTTATCGTACGCTGCAGACCACACCGCTTCACCGGGTAATCGTTATGGCCGACCAGATTGCCCGTGCTGCCGCCCAGGGTTTCGGGCTCACGGGCTGAGAGCGTTTCAAAGGTACCTGATCTAGCTTAATAATAAAGACAAGCCGCGGTCTTCAACCGGATACTACATAGAAAGAAGGAAGCAGCCATGGAAAATGTTCGATGCGAAGGAAGCAACATTTGTTACAGTGATCAAGGTAAAGGTGATGTCATTGTTCTGCTGCATGGATTCTGCGGGAGCTCGGAATACTTTGAGAAGGTGATTCCTGGCTTAATCGCCAATTACCGGGTCATTGCCCCTGATTTGCGCGGGCACGGATCTTCAGATGCTCCGCTCGGAGTCTACACGATCGAACAGATGGCCGATGATGTTCTTTCACTGCTGAATGCCCTGGAGATTCCTGAGTGTTATTTGCTTGGACATTCCCTGGGAGGCTACATTACTTTGTCGTTTGCCCAGCGCCATGCCTCCAGGCTGAAGGGCTTCGGATTGATTCATTCCTCCGGCTATCCGGACAGTGAGGAAGCGAGGGAGAACCGGCTGAAAAGCGTGAGTACTATCCAGAATGAAGGCATCTTTGCTTTTGTAGACCAACTGGTGCCTGGGCTCTTTGCTCCTGGTGCAGCACCGCAGCTTCTGGAACGCGCCAAGGAGATAGGCTATAAGACCCCTCCGCAAGGTGCCGCAGGGGCAGCCATGGCCATGCGTGAGCGTCCAGACCGCAGGGATGTCATCTCGGCAACCGCGCTGCCGGTGCTGCTGGTAGCCGGAGCGGAGGATTCGAAGGTGACTCCAGAACGGACCTTCACCTCGGACAATCCGAATATTACCAAGGTGACAATATCAGGAGTGGGCCATATGAGCATGTTTGAGGCCCCGGAGCATTTGTCGCAGATTATTAAGGATTTCGTACACACGCCTGTGCAGAAGTAATTCTTATAGCATACAAAGAGGCAGCACCCGCCGGATGGCGGAGTGCTGCCTCTTTGTATTGGCCGCGCAGCGGCTTTTATTGAAATTTACGGATAGCCGGAACACTGAGCACGAGAGCGACACAGGTCAGTCCCAGAGTAGAGAAAATAATTATGGTCGGAACCCCGCCAATCAGGTCGGCCAGCCAGCCGACAAAGATGTAACCGACCGGCAGCAGGGCGAAGGAACCGAATAAATCGAGACTGGCTACCCGTCCGAAGGCTTCCTTCGGGACCAGCTCCTGCAGGCTGATCTCCCAGATCAGTCCGAAGATCATCAGCCCGAAGCCTTCAAGGGCAAAGAAACCGATGGCTGCAGCCGGAGTACCCGCAAACGGCATGAGCAGCAGAGCCACACCCCCCAGCATAGCACCGCCATAAGCCATAATGCCGCGGTTCTTCCATTTCGGCCGCAGTCCGAACAGCAAGCCGGCGATAATTGCGCCTACTCCGGAGAAGGTAACGGCAAGCCCGTAGACATAAGGAGGCCAGCCGTGATGGACCTTGAAGAGCCAGGGAAGAAGGACGCTGCTGATCCCCGCGTAGCAGATGTTGATGAAGCAGAAGGCCAGAATCGTAATCCACAGCCAAGGGTGGCTGCGCAGAACGGAGATTCCCTCGATGAAATCCTCTTTCCAGTTAGGAGTATCCGGGGCTTCAGTATCCGGCAGAACAGAGGCCGCGGAATCTGCGGCGGGTCCGGGCTGCAATTTGACAATCAGCACCCTGCGCAGGTAGACAAGGCATACTAGGGAGATCAGATAAGTGAATGCATCCAGTCCGAAGCCGACACCTGCGGACAGGTGAGTGATCAGCAGACCGCCCAGTGCGGGGCCGATCAGGCGTACGGACTGGGTAGTGATTTGGGTCAGAGAATTCGCAGCCACGCGTATGTCCGGAGTGAATACTGTGGCCCGGACTGCAGCATAGGCAGGCTGGAATAGACCATCGAGCAGACCATAGAAGGCTACCAGGATATAGAGCAGCGGGATACTGAGTATTCCGGTCAGGGCCAAGACTGCCGTGATCATCATCACGGCAAAGCGGGCAATATCCGCCAGCATCATAATCCGCACACGGTCGTAACGGTCCACGATATGTCCGGATACCGGAAGCATGATCACATTCGGCAGCATGTAAGCAGCCATGACCAGACCCATCGTGGTGGTTGATCCGGTCAGTGAATAGACGAGGACGGGCAGGATGACCATCGTCACCGAGCTGCCGAGGAATGAAATTAAATGTCCCAGCCACAGATAGGGAAAGGCGCGTGAACGGACAAAAGGAGCAGCGAAACCCTGCAGCGGATTGCGCCTTTCCTGTCCGGAAGGAGCGGCGGTATTCATCTACTCCTGTACCTCCGCATCTGTATTCGGCTCCGGAACAGGCTCTGCAGACTGCAGGCGGCCCATCACGATTTCAACACCATACTCGTCGCCGGCAGTAACCTTAGATTCCCAGGCAGTGATCAGCTTCAGCATCTCCTGATGGAATTTCGCAAGCTCCGGAGGAGAGAGGGTAAGTCTGGTGATGAAATGCTCCACCTGGTCTTCTTTGCGGAAGTGGAAGCCGCTAAGCTGTTCCGAGCGGAACATCGTCCCCTTGGAGCGGTAGAATTTCTGGATGATACCTCCCGCCACTTCGGTGCGGACAAGCTCCAGAAGCCCGCCCTCATAGAGCTTGACGATGTGGTAGTGGATGTTCCCCGGTGTCTTGTTCAGCTTCCTTGCAACCTGCTTGGACGTGAGGGGTTCCCCCGCCAGCGTATGCATGATCTTAATCCGCAAGGCGCTTTCCAGCAGCTTATCCTGTTCCGGGGTGACCTTCAAAGGCTGCACGTTTTCTTCCAGTTGAGAATAGCTTGAAGCAGCTGCTTCCGGCGGGCTTTGCCCGGGGTCGGCGGGTTGTGACATCACGTTTCCTCCTATAATCGATCTGTGTAACAGTATGATCTGGATTCCAGATTAGTTGTTTGTATTGTATTTGAGCCCCAGTTTTATGTCAAGAACAATCAGTAGCAGTGATAACAAGTGTTGGCTGAAGGACAGGGGTTATGCCAGGTGGCGCAGGCGGGTGGAATGGTTTAAGATGATTTCAAAGGCGAAAGGGTGAGCAAGCATGTTCCGGAGAGATTATATCGTACGCATGATCGAGGATATGACGGCAATGGTTGCCAAGGTAATGACCTTGAAGCAGGATAAAAAAACAACAGAAGCCCTGTGGGAAGTGGACGAGCTGCTCATGCGGCATTTCCGCATAAATTCCCGTCTGCTCAATTCGCTGTCCGTAGAGGACATTATTGATATGTTTCGTCTCGGCGGTGTGCTGGAGTCCGATAAGCTGCAAGGGGTAGCCCGGCTGCTGAAGGAGGAAGGCGGTATTTACGCGGCAAAAGGGGATCAGGATCAAGCCCTCTTCAGGGAGATGCGGTCCTTGCATCTGTTTTTGTATGCGGATCTGCATGGTGCCGACCGTGAGCTGCTAAACATGACGGGCGATATCAAGGAGCTATTAGAGGAAGTAGAGCCTTACCGCCTTCCGGCCAAAACAGAGCGGCTGCTGATGGCCTACCAGGAATCCCTGGGACATTACGCCAAAGCGGAGAACAGCCTGTACCGGCTATGGGAGCAAGGGGAGGATGTTGCGGCGGAGGGCAGGGAGCTGTACGGACGGCTGCTGCTGTTAAGTCCGGAGCTGTTGGCCCAGGGGGGGCTTCCTCTGGAGGAAGTGCAGCAAGGCGGGGAAGAATGGAGCAAGCTTACGGTTAATGCTATAATATAACGATATTCAGGAGACAGCGTGCTCCATTTATAAATTCGAAAGTGAGATGTACCCAGTGGAATCTTTGAAAGCATTGATCGATCAAGTGATTACCGGCCGTACGCTGATTATGGCTACGCTAAGCCAGCTGCGCAGCAAGGGTGGGGTCACCTACAGCAAAGTGCAGATCAAACCTGTTGAATTAAAGGGCAAGCTGCACTATCAGTTCGCCTACTATATCGGCCCCAAGGTCGAACACCGCAATATTCCGGCAGAGGATGCCGCTGAAGAAATGCTGACTCTGCTGAGAGAGACCTTCCGCCAAGGCCTGCTCTGTACCGCCAGTGCCGACTACCAGGTGCTGATCAGCAAAAAATACAAGGTGTCCATTCTGACCAAGTCTGCCAGCAAACAGGAGGCACCGGACCTGGCGCATAACCGCCGGAAGCAATATGTTCTGGACGAAGGAGAACCGGTGCCGTTTCTCGTGGAGCTTGGCATCATGAACAGCGAAGGCAAAGTGCTGGCTAAGAAATATGATAAGTTCCGCCAGATCAACCGGTTCCTGGAGATGGTCCAGGATGTGCTCAGTGATCTTCCGGCAGGCCGTCCGCTGACGATTGTTGATTTTGGCTGCGGCAAATCCTATTTGACCTTTGCGTTGTACCACTATCTGGCCGTCCGTGAGCAGCGGGAGCTGAAAATAGTCGGTCTTGATCTGAAGGCGGATGTCATTGCGCACTGTGGTGCCCTCGCTGCCAAGCTGGGCTACGACCGCCTCCGGTTCCTGGTCGGTGATATCGCTGACTATAATGAACTGGACCAGGTGGATATGGTTGTTACCCTGCATGCCTGTGATACAGCGACAGATGCCGCTCTCGAGAAGGCAGTACGCTGGGGCGCATCGGTCATCCTCTCGGTGCCTTGCTGCCAGCATGAGCTGTTCGCCCAGGTGCAGAGCGATGTGCTGAGTCCGCTGCTGTCACACGGAATCCTGAAGGAACGCTTCTCGGCACTGGCCACGGATGCAATCCGGGCCAAGCTGCTCGATCTGATGGGTTACCGCAGCCAGCTGCTGGAATTCATCGACATGGAGCATACACCGAAGAACATTCTAATCCGTGCCGTGCGGAGCGACAGCGGCGACAACGCCGCCAAATGGCGCGAGTACACCGCGTTCCGCGATTTTCTCGGTGCCAAGCCTTATCTGGAGCGCGTCTGCTCTGATCTGCTGCCCGTGGGAAATGCGGAGCTTAATTAATCAGCTTAATAGTTCAAAGTGTGACAGAACGGCTGCTTCCTGCGGGGGGCGGCTGTTTTTGTGCAAATATAAGAAATTATAAGTTGCACTTGATAACTTATCCTTCTATTTCTCGCTGAACCGTTACCGTTCAAAAGACAGCAAAGCCGTTTCCACTTGGGATTGCTATTGGAAGCTTCGGCCGCTATTAAGGTGCTGCTGTGGTGTTAATGGAGTGCAGCTGTGGTGCTGCTGTAGACGCTGATGTAGTGCTAACTGTGGTACTGTGATGCTGCTGTAGCGCATCTGTAGTGAATTCGTATTGTTAGTGCTATTTTAGTGCTGTTTTCGTACTTTTGTAGGGCCATCTGTGATGCCCTGAATTAGAATCTTGCATCAAATACAACAATTCTTTCATTATGCCGCCTCTAATCGGGAATTGTTGTACAAACTCCCGGCTATACCTGAATCAAAGTTGTAATACTTACAACATTTCGAATAATCCCGCTTGACCACCAGCTCTTAAGCGTTTATTTCCCCAATCTTAGACTTAAGTGTGGTTCATATAGCGACTTTCTTATGCATTGCTATAGATATGGGAAGACTGTAAGCAACAATAGGAATAGGGGATTTAGAAATGCGGATAAATCGGTTTCAGCAGTACAGAGGAATGGCGGTCACTCTGGCTTGCAGTTTGGCGTTGATAGCAGCGGGCGGAGCGGCCTGTGTGCTGAGAGGATTCTTTTTTGCCAAGGAAATGTATCTCTTCCTGACCGTATGGTTTGTGTTGTGCGGAGTTCTAACCCTAGGAGGACTTGTCCTGTATGCCGCCTCCGGCAGGGCAAAGCGGCTAAAGCTGAAGGGGGATCTGGCGGGTAAGGTGGAGACCCTGCGGGCGCTACCTGGAGGTGTCGTAAAGGGAGATATAGCTGAAGCTGAGAGGTTAGCCGGGAGTGGACGGTTGGTGACAGATCATGCCGGGAAGGCCGAGATAACGCAGGCAGCAGTTGAGGCAGTGTCCGGGAGTGGCCGTATGTTGGATAGCAGTATGAGTAGAGTTACGAGGTTGAGGGCGATTGTATGGTTGTTGCCGGGCTGCTGCATTGTTATCTGTATTCTTTACGCTATTCATGCATTCCGTGGCCCCCTATCCTCGCAGGGAACATTGAATGAATTGCTGCGCTGGGCATTTTACACCAGTTTTGCTCTCTTCGCTGTACTTGTGGCGGGAAACCGCCGGGGAGGAACTCTTCTTGCAGCGGTCTGGCATCTGCTGGGTCTCGTGATCAGCCTGTCTGCCTTATTGGCGGTATGCGGTGGCCTGCCGGTTCCTTACGCGGTAGCCTACAGCCAGTCACCTGAGGTCAGTGCTACCGGTGCCCGGCTGGCCGGACTGCTTCAGTATCCGAATGCCTTTGGCGCGGTGATGGCTGTGTTTCTGCTGGAGCGGCTATTTGCTGCTGCTTATGGCTTCAGGCTGACCGGTCCTTCGGGAACCGTGAGTGGAGAAGACTGCGCAGAGGGAGAGGTGGAAGCATCCCGTGGAGCAGTAAACCGGGCTGAGCAGGAGAACATAGCCAGCGGTGAAGCGGAGGGTGGAGCGGTAAGCAGAGCGGAGCAGGAGAACATAGCTAGTGGTGAAGGGGGGGGTGGAGCGGTAAGCAGAGCGGAGCAGGAGAACATAGCCAGCGGTGAAGCGGAGGGTGGAGCGGGAAGCAGAGCGGGTGAGACCGCTATAGCTGGCAGAGTGGGCCGTGCACTGGGCTGGTCCGCAGAGCTACGGCGGACAGCGGCGCGCCTGCTGCCGTTGTTCCCGTACGCCGCCGCGCTGCTGCTCAGCGAGTCGCGCGGCGCATGGCTGGCTGCGGCCTCCGCCGGCGCCGCAGCCCTGCTCTGGAAGCGGCAGCTGTCCGCGCTGCTTCTGCTTGCCGGCGCCGCGCCTGTGGCCGCCGCGGCGCTCCTGTACCGCCAGCTGGCCCGTACCGGGCTGGCGGCAGAGCCCTTGCCCGGCCTGCTGCTGCTGGCCGGGCTCTGGGCCGGCGCGCTGCTGGCCGGCCTATGGCTGCACCGCCGCAGCGCCGCGCGGCGGGCTGGCACCGCGCCGCCATGCTGGCGCTGGCGGCGGTGGCCTGGACGGCGGCCGCCAGCGCCGTCCTGCTGCAGGTACGCGCGCGGATCACGGGGCCGTCCCCGACGGCCGCCGCGCGCGGACTCTTCTACCGCGATGCCTGGAAGCTCGCGGCAGAGGCGCCCTGGCTGGGGCGCGGGGGCGAGACCTGGCGGCATTCGTACCTCGCCGCCCAGTCCCGCCCCTATGTAGGCAGCCAGGTGCACAGCGGTTATCTCGACATCCTGCTCAATCTGGGGACAGCCGGTCTGGCTGCTGTCCTCCTGCTGCTGCTGGCCGCAGGCTGGCTCGTCTTCAAGGCGTCACCTAGGCTGCTTCCGCCTCTGCTTGTCATCATCCTGCATAGCGCAGTTGATTTTGACTGGAGCTACGGATTGATATGGATGCTGCTCCTGCTGCTGCCTGCATGGGCTCTTACAGAAACCATAGCTCGGCCAGTTGCGGAGGGTACCGCCATCCTTACACGGCTGCGTCGATCATGGCCGTATGCAGGAATCGCTGTTCTCTGCGCCTTGACCTTCATGCTAAGCATCCTATCCTATCAGGCGATGAGGGGGGCTGCTTTGTATAAGCAGGCTGCCCGTACAAGCACTGATCCTGCCGCACAAACTGTGCTGCTGCGGCAATCGCTGGCGTGGAATCCAAGAGAGCCGCAGACGGCGGCCGCATTATCACGGCTGCTTCCAGAGGAGCAGGGAATGGACCTGCTGCAGAGCAGTATGCAATTCTCCCCCGGAGATGCTGCTCTGCACTGGGAACTTGCAGAGCGTTATCTGCAAGGCCGCGATCCGGGAGAGGCCTTGTACTGGGTCCGCCGCAGCCTGAAGGCCGACATATTTAACGCCGCCAAAAGACTGGCGGCGATTGAAGGGATGCTTAAAATGGCCGAACGCGGATTGGCGGAAGGGAACAGGCAGAGGGCTGCAGACAGCGCAGCTGCCGGACTGGAACTGCTGCGGCAATACAGCCTGCTTGCCGGCAGGGAGCATAGCGCAGGCCGGCGGCATAATGACCGCGGCTTCGGGATCAATGAACAAGCCGAAGGGGTTTACCTTCGGCTGAGAGCTCTGCAGGCGCTAGCCATACAGGATGAGCCGAAGAAGTTAGTGACCGGCTGAACACTGAAGCACTAAGCAGGCACTCAGTCGGCTGAATTCATTAGATGTGCATCTCCAGTAGCGTTCTTCCGAATCTCGGTGCAGTGCGGCGGCCAGCTTCAGACCTTGATCTTCCGCGAGATCAGCCACGAATACACATAAGGCACGATAATGGCGATAACCAGGGCAGTGATGATCATGCTGACCGACAGCACTTTTGGCATAAAAGCCCCCAGTGCAATCAGCAGTCCGCCAATCACCCACATCATTCCGGACAGACGGTGGGTCTTCCGCCACACCGCAGGGTTAGCCAGCGTCCAGGGTGTTCGGACACCCGTGAAATAATTATCCCTGATCTGCGGCATGAAGTTTCCAATCACTATAAACAGCAGCCCAATACTCACAGTAGCCCACTTCCCGGCGGCAAATTGCTCATCCAGACCTTGTGTGACCGACAGCACAAGTGCAGCATCGCATATGATGCCCACTGCCAGGCGGATCATTTTATAAGCGCTTTGAAACTTAGTGTAGTTCTCTCTTTTGGGATCAATTGTACGCATAAACTGCATGGCTATTGGGAAGATCAGTCCCATGAAGGAGAAAAAAGCAATGAGGGAGCCCTTGCTCCAGTAAGTGTTAACCTTGCCTGTAATGCTGAACTGGGCAGGAAGCTGATCCGGCAGCTTGCCGTAATTCAACAGTGCATAGCCGAGCGAGAACAATCCCAGAATTACAATCAGTGTGTCCTGCCATTTCCATTGGAAATCCTTCATCTTGATTCACCCTCCGTGTCAAAATATCGCTCCCGTCCCCTGGTCCCCTTTGAACCTGCGCCTTTTAAGCCTAACGAATCTTCAGCCGGTTCATCCGCAACTGCTTTACTCTCCGTACCGGCCTTACCCGTACCCGTCAATTCCAGGAACCAGCCCAGCACCTCTTCGAGCACGGTGGAGTCCAGCGAATAGAGAATAAACTGGCCTTTCCGTTCGTCCTGCACCAGTCCCGCATGCTTCAATGCATTTAGATGATGGGAGATGCTGGGTTTGGACATATTGAAAAAATCGGCAATTTCCCCGGCCGTCCTATCCTTTTCCCGCAGCAGGCGGAGAATCTGCCTCCGGGTCGGATCGGCCAGCGCCTTGAAGGATTCATTCAACTCCGCAGCCCCCTTTCAATATTTAGGTAATTATCTAAATGCATAATAGATCTTTATTCCACACTTTGTCAATGCTGGAATACCTGCTTTTCTATAGCAGAGAACCGAATGTCCATTTTCCATAAGTAGAAGTCGTAAGCCCGCATATGCTAGAATAGGCTAAGAGAAGCTGGATACATAGAGCGGACGAGGCTTAGGATTCTGCCTGCAGAATGCCAGGCTGATTACGCAACACACGGAAGGAGAGCTGCAGTTGCATTTTATATCTGAACTGATTTCGCAATTATTTGAATGGATTCAGAGTTTGGGTTACTTCGGAATAATGATTGGCCTGATGATTGAAGTCATACCAAGTGAGATTGTATTGGCTTTTGGCGGCTATCTGGTCTCGCAGGGAGATATTAATTTTTTTGGCGCGGTTTTGTTTGGTACAATTGGCGGGGTAGTCGCCCAGATTTTTGTGTATTGGATCGGCCGTTATGGCGGCAGACCGGTGCTGGAGAAGTACGGCAAGTATATTTTTATCAAAAAGAAGCATATTGACCATTCTGAAGAATGGTTCCAGAAATACGGGACCGGCGTAATCTTCACCGCCCGTTTTATCCCGGTTGTCCGTCATGCGATCTCTGTTCCCGCTGGTATTTCGCGCATGCCGCTGGGTAAGTTCACTATGCTGACCACGCTGGCTGTTATTCCATGGAGTGCACTGTTTGTATATCTCGGATATACTCTCGGCGATAAATGGCAGACTATTGATGAAGTCGCAGCTAAGTATACGCATGAAATCATTCTTGCCGCACTTGCGGTTATTGTTCTGTATTTCCTGTTCAAGTGGTACAAATCCAAGAAGAAGGGTAGTGCAGTATGAAACAGAATGTTGCTTCTAAATTTGGTCAGGGATTGACGCCCCGCCAGTTCGTGGAAGGCATGACGAAGAACCAGCAGGCTTTTGAATCCTGGTATGAGAAGTTTGCCTGGGCAGATGAGAGTGACCGGGAATATTTCGAGAGCCTGAATCACCGGGATGATCTGCGGGTACTGATTCTGGCTGCTGACTGGTGCGGAGATGTGGTTCGTAATGTCCCTGTGGTGTTCCGCATCCTGGAGACGGCAGGCATTAAGACTGAAGTGCTGATTCTGGAAGAGAATCAGGATGTTATGGATAACTTCCTGACCATGGGTGGACGTTCGGTTCCAATCGTGATTTTTGCCGATACCGGCGGCTATGTGCTGGGCCATTGGGGACCGCGTCCGGAGCATGTACAGTCACTGATGAGAGAGTTCAAACAGGAGAACCCGGACCGCGAGGCTGCGGATTATGAGGGCAAAATCACCGAAGTGCGCAAAGCCATGGGCCAAGCCTACGGAGAAGGAACGGAATCACACGCGGTTATTGCCAAAGAGCTGCGCAGTCTGATCTCCGGATTCTAATGCCGATGCTTAATATAAGGTCTTATAATCTTGGACCACTTCAGACGAACGCTTATCTGCTGACAGGAGCCGACCCTGCCAAAGGTGTGATTATTGATCCCGGTGCCAATCCGGCTGCCCTTCTCCGTGCTGCTGAAGGTATGGAAATAGAGGCTATCCTGCTGACTCACGCCCACTTTGATCATATTGCCGGACTGGATGAGGTCCGTAAGGCCAAGAAATCCCCAGTGTATATACATGCTCTGGAGAGTGAGTGGCTGGGCAGTCCCAAGCTGAACGGCTCGCTGATGTGGCCCGAATCATCTCCTCCGGTCAGTACAGATCCGGCTGAATACGATTTGGCGGAAGGCCAGATTCTGAAGCTGCTCGGTTTAACCTTCCGGGTGCTGCATACGCCTGGACACTCTCCGGGGAGTGTCAGCTTCCTGTGCGGAAATGATCTGTTCTCCGGTGATGTATTGTTCAAAATGGGAGTAGGACGCACCGATCTTCCCGGCGGCAGAGAACGTGATCTGTTTGATTCGATCCGCGGTAAGCTGTACCGGCTGGATGAAGAAGTGAGGGTATTTCCAGGACATGGTCCGCGCACCTCTATCGGGTTTGAGAAGCTAAATAACCCATACGTTCCTATGTAACGACGTGTTTATGCCGGTTATGACATAATTCGGGAAATTAGACATGGACAAAAAGATACAGAGTTGCTACAATAATGTTAATTAAATGTAACATTTACCTCGCGAAGCACGCAGACTGTGGAATAATCCCGGTTTGCGTTCTTTTTTTTGTCTATATGTCTTTAATTTCATGGGAGGAAGCAGATGAAGGAAGATATGCATCACCAACTGGACTATGGGGAATTGAGACTAGACGGGGAAGGTGTGGCGGAGCAGAATTCCGTAGAGTATGCTGCAGAGAATGGGGATAATAAGATCTCTCTATTCTGGCGCTTCCCCAGAGGCAAGGGAGCCGTCCAGCCATGGAGGCGCAGGCTGTGGGAATTGCAGAATAATTCTGACCCTGAATGAACGATCTACAATACATAATCGTATTACAGAGGTGAGGAAGAGAAAGAGGAGGGACTATGGGCGACGGGACGCTGGAGAAGATCAGACTGGCGCAGCAGGGGGATGCCAAGGCAACAGCTATGCTGCTGCGGGAGCATTATCCCTTCCTGTACAAGTATCTGATTAAAGCTACAATGGACCCTTCACTTGCGGAAGAGCTGGCTCAGGATACAATGGTCAGATGCTTGGAGAAGATGGGGAGTTACAATGGAACCTCTGCATTTTCTTCATGGCTGATAACGATTGCCAGCCGGCTCTACATCGACCGCAAGCGGCGGTGGAAGCGTGAGTTGAAGTGGCAGAAGGAGCAGACTGAGGAGCAGGGGAGCCGCAGTATCCGCTGGAGGTTTGAGAGCCGGAATATGGAGTGGAGTGAAGTGCTTGATGCCTTATCCCGCCTGTCTACTGCCCACAGAATGGCTGTACTGCTGAAGCATTATTACGGATACGGCTATGATGAAATCGGCCAGATGCTGCAGATCCCTTCCGGCACGGCCAAATCAAGGGTAGCAGCCGGATTGAATCAACTGCGAAAGGAGCTGGACGAGGATGAGGTTTAACAGTGATGAAGAGCTGCTGAATAAGCTGTCAGCAGAACTGGAGATTCTGGATCAGCATTACGACGATGTGGCGCCTCCCTCCTTGCCGGAGCTGGAGCAGCTTATTGCGGCAGAAGCAATCCGCCGAGTGAAGCGGCAGCGCAAGGAACTGCTGATATTCTCTCTGGTGGCTCTACTCCTGCTCAGCGTAGTGCTGTCTATTCTAAACTCTGCCCCGGCACTGTTTTGGGGCTTGCAGGCGCTATTTCCGCTGGCAGCACTTGGCAGTCTGGGAGTAGCACGGATCAGGCTGGGACGGGAGGATGCTGAAGAGTGAGTGAATTGCAGAAGGCGCCTTTGTGGCTGTGGCTTTGTATAGCTGCTGTACTGATGCTGCAGGGGACTTGGCTGTTCCGTAATGCTCAGGGCAGAGGGAAGGGCAGAATGGCCTGGTTCTGGGGAATTTGGGGCCTTACCGGTTTCCCGTCACCGGCTTTGTGTTATCTGCTGTTTGTAGTTCTCCCGGGCAGGCGGAAGGCCGGGCAGAAGCGCTGAAGGCGGACAGGGAAGGCGGTCTCAGAATAGCAAACTGGAGTATGGAGGGTGTACAGATGGATAAAGTGAATTGGGGGTTGATTGCGCCGCTGCTGGCGCTGCAGGTTCTGCTGGCGGTTGTGGGTCTGATCTCGCTGGCCAGGACAGATAAGGTTCGCGGGCCCAAATGGATGTGGGTGCTGCTCCTGGTATTTGGCAACCTGCTAGGAAGTATAGCTTATTTCACACTGGGAAGGAAAGAACTCTGATGCCGCTGCTTGAAGTTACGAATCTCCGCAAAAGCTTTGGCGGACATCCCTCCGTGGACGGCATCAGCTTCGGGGCCGAAGCCGGGCGTTGTGTCGCTTTACTGGGACCCAATGGAGCCGGCAAAACCACTACACTGCGCATGCTTGCCGGTCTTCTGCCGCCTACCGGCGGGAGCATCTCCTTTGGCGGCGCTCCTCCCGGAACGGATTACCGCCGGCAGCTTGGTTATCTGCCGCAGTCTCCGGCTTTTTACAGCTGGATGAGCGGTCTCGAATATATGATCTTTGCCGCCAAGCTTAGCGGCATGGCCGCCAAAGAAGCTGCGGCGGTGTCGGGCGCAGTGCTGGAGCGCGTGGGGCTTAGTTCTGCAGCGCGCCGCCGGATCGGCGGATATTCCGGCGGTATGAAGCAGCGCCTGGGGCTGGCCCAGGCCTTAGTGCACCGCCCGCGTCTGCTATTGCTTGATGAGCCTGTCTCCGCGCTTGATCCTATAGGGCGCCGGGAAGTGATGGAGCTGCTGCGGGACATCCGGGAAGAGACAACTGTGATTTTCTCCACCCATGTGCTGCATGATGCGGAAGAGATATGTGATGACGTCATATTAATGAACCGGGGAGCTATAGCTGTGCAGGGGACCTTGGCCCGTCTCCGGGCGGAGTACAGTCTTCCGGTTATCAGAATAACCATAGCGAAGGAAGACAAGGCTGTCCGGTGGCTGGAGGAGCTTAGGCACAAAGCCTTTATTGAAGAAGCAAGTATTTCGGACGGCAGGGCAGTCTTTAACGTAAGCGATGTCGGGCTCGCGCGCCGGATGATTCTGCAGGAAGCAGCAGGGCTGGATATTCCGCTGCTGCAATTTGAAGCAGGTTCTTCAACGCTGGAGGATCTGTTTATGAAAGTGGTGGGAACATGAGCAAGCTCTGGGCCCTGTATTCGAGAGAGATGCTGGAGGCAGTGCGCAGCTATAAGCTGATCTGGATACCTGTAGTGTTCATTATTCTAGGCATCATGCAGCCGCTAGTCACCTTTTATATGGCTGATATACTGGCAGCCTCATCAAATGTCCCGGCAGGGTTTATGGACAGCTACGAGATGCCTGGTGCTGCTGCGGTAATGGCCCAGGCTCTGGGCCAATACGGCACGATTGGCATCCTGATTCTGACGCTGGGGACAATGAACAGCCTGGCCGGCGAGCGGAGCAGCGGGACAGCCGAGCTGCTGATGGCCAGACCTGTTTCACCGGTATCGATCGTTGTTGCCAAATGGGCGGCAAATTTTACAGTGCTGGTAATTGCACTGGTACTGGGGGTAGCGGGGGCGGCTTATTATACAGTGCAGCTTATGGGGAGCTTGGCCTGGGGCACAGTTGCGGCGGCTTCCGGACTCTATGCACTCTGGCTGCTGTGTGCGGTGTCACTTACGCTGCTCTTCAGCGCCTGGCTGCGCGGACCTGCTGCTGCCGGGTTTGCTCTCCTGCTGGCTGCGGGGATGAGTCTCGCCCACAGCCTGCTGCCTTCCAGGACTGCCTGGTTGCCTGCCGCTCTGCCCGGAATGTCTGCCGGCTTGCTTGCAGAAGGCAGCGTAACCGGCGGGCCGATGATCTCAGCAGTGCTGTTAATCGTTGCTTGTATTGCAGGAGCTTCGCTGCTCATTCGTAGGAATAAATTGCCGAATTGATAAAATTGCAATAGAATAGCACGTTTTCAAGAATTTTCAGAGTATTTTCTGCGAAAAATCATCGGACTACTCTCCTGCGGCTGGACAGCTCTATCTTTTTTTAGTAGACTGTTGAAACAAGCAGAACCATGATAGATTTTGGTCAGGAGGTAGGACGATGCTGCGTTTAGGAGAGAAGATTGTCATTGTCGCGGACGCTTTTGAGCAGAGTCTTCCTATCGGAGACTACGGCTACCTAATTGCTTACGACCGCAATCCAGATAATGCGTTTGATTATGTCATTCGTGTTCCCGAGGCCAATAGAAATTTCTATGTTACGGCAGAGGATATTGAGGCCGAAGAGCAATTGCTGGTACTAGAAGCTGAAAGAGCCACGCACGAAGCTTTGATAGATTATGCTCTATCGACGTACAACGAGAAGCTGTTCCATCATCTGATGAACGGTGAGGAAGTTGAAGCGGAAGAGCTGGAGACAACATCCAAAGAAAGTTTGTCCCAGGCGGATTTCATCAAACAGGTGAATCTTCGCGCTTGGATTTAAGTAGAGCCGGCGAAAGCCGGCTTTTTGTTTTGTTATTTAGGAAATTATGATATTCCAGGAACCCCACTGATTCCGCTGATAGTTAGCGTTGCGGGAAAATCAAAGGGGAAAATCCCACTGATTATCCTGTGCGTTACCCGTAGGAGGCAAATGAGGAGCATTAGTGCCCCTCATATCCCCGGATCCATACTTTTTCAACTCCAATGTTCCCCGCGATCCCGCTATTCGGCACTCTGCTCCGCCGCACCGTCCCAGCACACCGTTCCCGCCTTATTCGCACCCACCGCCACCCGGCCTGCACCTCATATATCGCCCTCCATCGACAAGCGCATTGAATTGTAAGGCCGTCTACAATATAATTAAAAACGTTATCCGGGCGCTTTAGCCCTTTAAACAGGAGGGATATTCATTATGAGCATCACCGTCAAAGATGTGCAGCATGTGGCCAAGCTGGCCCGCCTGCAATTAAGCCCGGAAGAAGAGGCTACCTTCACCGAACAAATGAATGCTATTTTACAATATGCCGAGAAATTGAATGAGCTTGACACGGAGAATGTAGAGCCGACCACTCATGTGCTACAGGTCAGCAATGTGATGCGTGACGATGTGGTGAAGGAGAGCCTGTCCCAGGAGGCAGCACTGCTTAACGCGCCGGAAGATGAAGAAGGACATTTCAAGGTTCCCGCTGTTCTGGAATAACTAAAGCCTGAGAGGAGGAAGCAAGTTGAGCCTGTTTCAATATCGATTACCTGAAGTACATAACATGCTGCACAGTAAAGCGGTCTCGGTCAGTGAGCTGACGGAAGCGTCGCTTTCTGCCATTGCGGAGCATGACAGTAAGGTTCATGCTTTTTTGACACTGAATGAAGAGGGTGCCCGTGATCAAGCACGTGCACTAGACGACAAGATGGTTACCGGAGCCGCGCGCGGTCTGCTGTTCGGACTTCCTGCCGGAATCAAAGATAATATTGTCACCAAAGGTCTGCGCACCACCTGTGCCAGCCAGTTCCTGACCAATTTCCAGCCGGTTTACGATGCCACGGTAGTTTCCAAGCTGCGCCAGGCCGATGCGGTAACGATCGGCAAGCTGAACATGGACGAGTTCGCCATGGGCGGCTCGAATGAGAATTCCAGCTTCGGCGCTGTGCGTAATCCATGGGATTTGGAGCGTGTTCCCGGCGGTTCGAGTGGTGGTTCGGCAGCGGCGGTTGCGGCCGGAGAAGTGTTCTTCACCCTCGGCTCCGACACCGGGGGCTCGATCCGCCAGCCGGCTTCCTATTGCGGAGTGGTCGGCCTTAAGCCAACGTACGGGTTAGTGTCGCGTTACGGTCTGGTGGCATTTGCTTCCTCACTGGATCAGATTGGCCCGATTACCCGGACCGTTGAGGATTCCGCGTATGTACTGCAGGCGATTGCAGGCTATGACGCCCAGGATTCCACCTCGGCCAAGGTCAGCATTCCGGATTACCTGAGCTCGCTGACCGGCGATATCTCCGGTTTGCGTATTGCAGTGCCGAAGGAATACATCGGCGAAGGCGTAGATGCATCGGTCCGCGAATCTGTGCTGTCAGCGCTTAAAGTACTTGAAGGTCTTGGCGCCGTGTGGGAAGAAGTTTCTCTTCCGCATACTGAATATGCCGTAGCCGCTTATTATCTGCTCTCCTCTTCGGAGGCTTCCTCTAACCTGGCCCGTTTTGACGGCGTCCGCTATGGGGTTCGTGTAGACAATGGCGGAGGTTTGCTTGACCTGTACCATAACTCCCGCAGTCAAGGCTTCGGCCCTGAAGTCAAGCGGCGGATTATGCTGGGTACCTATGCACTGAGCTCCGGATATTATGATGCTTACTATTTGAAGGCACAGAAGGTCCGCACGCTGATTAAGCAGGATTTTGATGAAGTGTTCAAGAAATATGATGTCGTAATCGGTCCGACTGCGCCTACGACAGCCTTTAAGCTGGGCTCGCAGACTGAAGATCCGCTAACCATGTATCTGAATGATATCCTTACCATTCCTGTCAGTCTGGCCGGTATTCCTGCCATCAGCATCCCTTGCGGCTTCGCGGAAGGCCTGCCTGTCGGCTTGCAGATTATCGGCAAGGAGTTTGACGAGAGTACGGTACTGCGCGTTGCGCATGCCTTTGAACAACATACAGAGCATCACAAGGCCCGCCCCCAATTGTAGCTGCCAGTTTGAAGTATATGCCCACAAAACTTTTAAGGGATGAGATTATCTATGTCTAAATATGAAACGGTCATTGGGCTGGAAGTTCATGTGGAGCTTCATACCAAGTCCAAAATCTTCTGCGGGTGCTCCACAGAATTCGGCGCTCCGCCCAATACACATACCTGTCCGGTCTGTCTCGGCCACCCCGGTGTATTGCCGGTTCTTAACCGCCAGGCCGTAGAGTACGCGATGAAAGCCGCAATGGCGCTTAACTGTACGATTGGCGATGTCAGCAAATTCGACCGCAAAAACTATTTTTACCCCGATTCCCCGAAGGCCTACCAGATTTCGCAATTTGACCAGCCTATCGGCCTGAACGGCTGGATTGATATTGAAGTGAATGGAGAGACCAAACGGATCGGGATCACCCGTCTTCATCTGGAGGAAGATGCCGGTAAGCTGACTCATGTGGACGGTGGATTTGCTTCATTGGTTGACTTCAACCGGGTGGGTACTCCGCTTATTGAGATTGTCTCAGAGCCTGATCTGCGTTCGCCCGAAGAGGCGCGTGCTTATCTGGAGAAAATCCGCGCCATTATGCAGTACTGCGATGTATCCGATGTGAAGATGGAAGAGGGCTCGATGCGCTGCGATGCCAATATCAGCCTGCGGCCGGAAGGCCAGGAGGAATTCGGCATCCGGGCAGAGCTGAAGAACATGAACTCCTTCCGCGGCGTACTCCGAGGTTTGGAGTATGAGCAGTTCCGTCAAGGCGAGATTCTGGACGACGGGGGGATCGTTGTGCAGGAGACCCGCCGCTGGGATGAAGCTGGAGGCAAGACCTTGTCTATGCGCGGTAAAGAAGAAGCGCATGACTACCGTTATTTCCCGGATCCGGATCTTATCGTGCTGCATATTAGCGAGTCTTGGAAGGAACAGATCCGTGCCACCATTCCGGAGCTTCCGGATGCCCGGCAGGCCCGTTACAGTGAAGAATTTGGCCTGACTCCCTATGATGCCGGAGTGCTTACCTCATCCAAACCGCTCGCTGATTTCTTTGAGGGCAGTCTGGCCTACACCCAAGATGCCAAAGCTGTCGCTAACTGGATGATGGGAGACCTGCTGGGATATTTAAATAGCAATAATCTGGAATTATCCCAGGTGAAGATTACGCCGCAGGGGCTGGGTGAGATGATCGGCCTGATCGCAGGCGGAACCATCAGCAGCAAAATTGCCAAGACCGTCTTCAAAGAAATGCTGGAAAGCGGTAAGCTGCCGACAGTTATTGTTGAAGAGCAGGGGCTGGTCCAGATCAGTGATGAAGGGGCAATCAAAAAAATTGTCCAGGATGTGATCGCTGCTAATCCGCAATCTGTCGAAGACTACAAGGCCGGCAAGAAACAAGCGATCGGCTTCCTCGTGGGCCAGGTTATGAAAGAAAGCAAAGGAAAAGCAAACCCCGGTCTTGTTAACACACTGCTCGCTGACGTATTGAACAGCTAGGGACTGCTTTTGGGTAATAGATTGGGTAATAAGTCATAGAATCATTAGCACAGGGCTTGTCGGCAACGGCAGGCCCTCTGCAGTATATAAGGGGACTGTACGGATGGATACAATAGTGAAGCTGGATCTGCAGGATGAGATAACGCTGGATGAGCTCTGGAGTCTTCAGCATAAGGCGTACCGCCTGGAAGCGGAGATCATAGGGTTCCGTGATATTCCGCCGCTGCTGGAGACGAGAGACATGCTGAGCCGGGTTAAAGAGGACTTCTACGGCTGTCTCGACGACAATGAGGAGCTCATGGGGGCTGTTGCAGTGATGGAAGAGGCTCCCGGTAAGCTGACCGTTACACGCATGATGGTAAGTCCGGATCATTTTCGCCAAGGGGTGGCGGGCAGAATGTTAGAATTTATCTTTGCCCGTTATGGGGAAATGGAACAGTTTATCGTATCAACGGGGAAGCTGAATATTCCGGCAGTAACGCTCTACACCAAACACGGGTTTATTCCTGCAGGTGTTGAAGAGGTAGCTCCGGGTGTGGAGCTGATAGAATTTCACCGGAGCGGCAGGATTGAATGAGAAGCGGAGCAAACGTTCTGAAAGGAGGAGTGCCGAGATGAATTCAGGTCAACATGATCATGAGAATAATCCCGTGCAGGATGAAGAGAAGGAAGCTGATTTGCAGGAAGCTGAAGCTGGCGGAGAACCTAAGGCCCCTTATATCCCTCCCCGCCAAAAGCGGCGTCCCCGCAAACGCAAATTTATAGCCGGCCTGCTGGCTGCAGTTATTCCCGGCACGGGACATCTGTATCTCGGGCTGCTCCGTAAAGGAATTTCGTTTATTTTTCTTATTCTGCTGGATATTGTAGCGCTACTGTACTTCTCCTCTATCGGGATGCAGATCAATGTACCGCTTCTAATTTTGCTGGCGCTCCTGATCCCGGCATTGTACTTCTATAATGTGTTCGATGTGCTCCAGTCTGCAGACCGGATATTGCGCTTCCCTGAAGAGCATGACCCTGAACTATCGGATATGAAGGATTCTGCGAAGAATGCAGGGCGCCGGGTGAGAATCAGCGAGCCGGGGGTTTCCTTTGGTCTGCTGCTGCTCTTTGGCGGGACGCTGCTCTTCCTCTTCCGCCAGAAGCCGCCCTGGCTTCAAGTGTTCATTGAGAACTCCGCTGGTGCAACCGTAGCGGTTCTGCTGATGATTCTGGGCCTGCTGCTGGGTGTACGGGAGATTGCTAAGGACTCAGGCGCACGTCTGAGCAAGGAACGGCGGAGCCGGCGTGTGGGCAGATACACTGCATCCGCAGTACTGATTGCTGTCGGAGTTCTGTTGCTCGTGGATTGGCGTGAAGGAACAGATTATATGATGATGCTGCTGAAATGGTGGCCTGTCATTCCGGTATTATGGGGAGCGGAGTATTTGTTAATTCACTTCTTTTCCCGCCGCCGCAGCCAGAACGCTACTATTGCCAGAGCCCGTATGGACCTGCGCGGACTGTTCTCGGCTATCCTGCTCTCGGCATGCGTATTTATCGTAACGGAGCAGGAGCATTATCTGCATCTGTGGAACCGGGTTAGTCTTAATTTGACTGTAGCGGCAGTTGATTATGGAGAAGCTGAAGGAAGCCGTTATGAGAAGGCTCCGCTTATTGTTCCAGTTGAACTGAATACGTCTGGAATCAACATTGATGCGATTAACGGAGATATTCTGATCCACCGGGCTCCAGTGGAGGATATTGAGATTACAGCAACAGTCTGGGTGGATCAGTTGGACGGCGTACTTGCCGAATCCATAGCGGATCAGTCTTTTGTCGATGTGACAGAAGACACGACGATCAAGATCACTCCCCAGGGGAAGGTGTACGGTGAATCCGGCAAACGCCAGCCGCGGATAGATCTGGACATTTCCCTCCCCGAGGACCGCCGGTTTGATCTGGGGGTCCGTACGATGAACGGCGGTATTACTCTGCAGAACGTGGAGGCTATTTCAGATATTTCTCTGGAGACAGGGAACGGGGAACTTATTCTGCACCGTATTTACGGCAATGTAAAAGGTAAAACCCTCAATGGAGCAGTACGCGCCAGAAACGTACAGGGGAGTGTTGAACTGACTACAAGCGGTGGTGATATGGGGGCCTGGGAGGTTAGCGGGGCTCTGAAGCTCTCATCGGCAGTTGGTAATATATCGGCAACGGATAGCGGAGATGCGCTGGATCTGTCCACGAAGAACGGCAATGTGGAGGTAGCCGGAGCCAGATCGAAGCTGCATGCCGAATCTTTGAATGGCAGAATCAACATTCGTTCGAACGACTTCGGCGGAGACTGGGATATCTACAGTGCTGTCGGAGATATCGATCTCTACTTGCCGCTTACGGGTAATTATACGGTGGAGGGTTCAAGCGGGTACGGGGATATTGTAACGGACCTGCCGGGACTTGTAATCGACAAAAAAAACCTCTCCGGCCAGATCGGAACGGGTGAGTTCAAGCTTCGTGTGGATGGAAACAGCAATCTAAATGTGAGCAAATATTGAATTAAGTAATTTTTATTATATAATAATAAATATAATGTAAGGACTTCGTTGACAACATTGAAAGCCCGGTCTTACAATTACATTAGAGTTATTATTAAGTTGTATAATTAAAGGCGGTGGCATGGATGGGTAGTGGCGTACAGCATGCATTGGAGCAACTGAAGACAACCGGTGTCCGTATTACGCCTCAGCGTCATGCGATTCTTACGTACCTGATGGAAGCGATGAATCATCCTACGGCAGACGATATTTACCGAGCGCTTGAGCCTCAGTTTCCCAGTATGAGTGTGGCAACGGTGTATAACAATCTTAAGATGTTTATAGAAGCGGGTATGGTCCGCGAGCTGACCTACGGTGATAATTCCAGCCGTTTCGATGCCAATGTGTCTGATCATTATCATGTCATCTGCCAGGAATGCGGTAAGATTGAGGATTTCAGCTATTCTTCTCTCCATGAGGTAGAGGAGCGTGCCGAATTGGCTACAGGCTTTAAGATTCATGGATTACGTATGGAACTGTATGGTGTTTGCAAATGCTGCAACGAGAAGCAGCACTAAGATATGGAATTGCAGGCGTGTAGAATCCGAATGCGGATTGTACACGCTTTTTTCTATGGAGCTGTTACAAAAATACAAAGCTTCCAGCAGTTTGGCGCAACCAATAGGGCCGCGATGTCGTATACTTAACAGAAGTGCTATCTGATTATAAATTTATCATACTGTTTGGAGGATATATTTTGGACAGAAGACAGAGACAAAGACGCGTCAAAAAGCGTGGAAGTCTTTTTCGCCGCTTATTGGGACTTGTCATTATAGCTGCCGCAGCCTTTTGGGTTGTTTATTATGTATTACCGAACCGTCAGCATCTGGATCCGGATTGGAAGGGGCTGGAGAAGCCTGTTTTTGTTAAGGGAGAGCTTACCGGATACTCAGCCTCAGGTACAGGGGACAGCCTGCTATTACCACTGCCGCTATTACAGGAATACGTAGATTCATCTATCCGTTACGAGGAAAAGAGCAAGTCTGTGATTCTGTCGACAGACAGCAGTCTTTTATATATGCAGGAGGATTCAACAGCAGCAAGTTTGAACAATGAGCCCCTGCAGCTTCGTCTTGCGCCTGAAGAGAAGGATGGGGTGACATATCTTCCGGCAGATACACTGGAGGACTTATATGGCTTTGAGGTAGACGAGGATAGCAGTACCGGTGCCGTTCTGTTAATGACTGCCGGCGAAACGGTGCCGTTAGGCAAAGTGAAGGGTAAGGAAGGCGGACGGACCAAAGCGCTCCGCAGCGGAGACTCCGTACATGCGCCAATCCTTGCTGATATGCCGCCGGGAGCCACAGTGAGAATCTGGAATTCAGACATCAAAGGCTGGCTGTATGTGCAGCTGGAGAGCGGATATACAGGCTTCGTCAAGGCGGACGATATTCTAGCAGACGGGAATAGGACAGTAGTGCAGCAGCCTGTGGCTCCTACCCGTGCCGAACGCAGCTGGAAAGGAAAGCCCGTTAATATGTTCTGGGAGGCAGTCTACGAACGCAAGCCGAATCCTGCGAAATTTGCTGATTTGCCAGGAATTAATGTGGTTAGTCCAACCTGGTTCAGCATTATCGATGTTAATGGTAATGTACGCAGCCAGGCTGACAGCGCCTATGTAGAGTGGGCTCACACCCAGGGCATGGAGGTATGGGGACTGCTCAGCAACAGCTTTGAGGCAGACCTGACTACGGAGGCACTATCCACGTATGACAGACGGATGAATACAATTGTGCAAATGCTGAAGTATGCGGATCTGTACAACCTGGACGGTATTAATATCGACTTTGAGAATGTATACACCAAGGACGGACCTAATGTAACCCAGTTCATGCGGGAACTGAAGCCCATGGCACAGAGCCGGAATCTGATTGTCTCTATTGATGTAACACCGAAATCAAACAGTGAAATGTGGTCCTTGTTCCTGGATCGCCGGGCGCTTGGAGCCGTGTCGGATTTCCTGATCGTGATGGCTTACGATGAGCATTGGGCGGCCAGTCCGGTTGCCGGTTCTGTAGCTTCCCTGCCGTGGGTGAGGAATTCTATAAGCCGGATTATTGAAGAGGATGAAGTGCCTGCCGAGAAGCTGATTCTGGGGGTGCCATTGTACACTCGTATCTGGACCGAGAAGACCGAGAAAGGTGAAAACAAAGTAAGTTCCAAGGCCGTCAGTATGAATGCGGTTCAGGAGATACTTGCCGAGAAGAAGCTGACACCGGTTCTTGATAAGGAAGCAGGACAGAATTATGTGGAATACAAAGAAGAGGGTGCTCTGCGCAAAATATGGATTGAGGATAAAGTTTCGCTGGCAGCCAGAGTCGATCTGGCGCAGTCCTTCGGCCTTGGCGGGGTAGCCTCATGGAATCGGAGCTTTGCCAATCCGGAAGCGTGGGAAGCACTCAAAGCGATTGTTGAATAATGCTTAGGGGGATTAAATATAAAACGGGTGTCGTCCAGTAGAGGACGACACCCGTTTTTGTTTGTATCCGGCAGGAGATTATTTCTGTAAAGACATATGAATTCGATTATTGCTTCAATTGCTGGACTTCAAGTTCTTCAGCGGTAATTGTGGCTTGTGCAGGGTCCATCGTGAGGATGGTGTGACAGAACATACAGCGGTCCGTTTTGCCAAGCATTTTGGTCAGCTTATGGCATTCGGGACATTCCACCTGGACAGCACTGGTTGAGAGCATGCCCGCCCAGAAGTAGATGGCCAGACTGGCCATCATGGAGATTAGACCAATGACGAGACCGATAGCAGCGACAACCTTGCCTGCAGACCCCCAGAATACAATGCCTGCGGTTCCCATAATCATAAGGCCCATACCCAGCATCGTAAGAAGCAGTCCCCATGTACGAAAAGCGTTGATTTTGGCCGATTTAAATTTCATGAGTATTATCTCCTAACTGAAATATAGTTCGGTTATCCAGGAGGAACTGACATGAATATGTAGAATATCATTTATGTAAAGAGAATTATAACTGACTGGATGCAAAATCGCCAAATTTGATGGAGGGAAGTATGGAACTGTCCAATTTGACCCTATTAAGTGGGGAGACATTTGATGAGAATGTTCTTGGAGCCGTTGCTTTGCGGCAAAGAGGCAATGATACATTTCAGAGCGCGCTGCTGCATGACTTTGATATGATGGTGCTCATGCTGCATGAGGAACAGGAGACAGAGCGAATTATAACCCACACCATTGCCGGGGACCGGCGGACGCAATCCGTGCATGTGGGTCTATCTGCTTTGGAACGCGCTGTGATGGCAGGGGACAATAATGAACTCCTTACCAGTTTAATGTCCGGTGAGGTGATCTGGGACCCTAAGGGAATATTGGCGGAGATGCGGAAGGAACTCATTCAGTTCCAAGGTCCGCTGAAAGAGCGGGTATTGTTTATGGAATTCTCCCGGTTCCTACATATGTATGTGAAGTCGAAACGTTACCTTGAAGCAGGCTGTACTATGGATGCTTATAACTGCGTGCTGATCGCTCTGTATCATTGGGCACGTATTGAAGTGAGCGAGGCCGGATATTTTCCGGAGCCCGCAGTGTGGGGACAGGTCAAAAATTTGAATTCTCCGGTTCATAAGTTATATGAAGAACTGACAGTAAGTACAGAAACGCTGGAGCAGAGAGTCGAACTGATTTTGCTGGCCTGCGAGTTTGCGTTAATGTCAAAAATGGCGGATTGTTGCGCCATGCTGCTCCATATCCTGAGCAGCCGCAAGGAGGCTTGGAGTATCAAGGAACTTCTGCAGCATTCAGGACTGAGCCAGCTCCAGGCAGAGCTACCGCTTGTTCTGCGCAAGCTTGTATCGCGTTCATTAATTAGAGAAATTACTTCTTGGGCTGTAGAGGCCGGGGACGGACATGCAATTCGGTATACCCTTTAGTTAGGTGGCTGTCCACGGACATGAATAGACCTATAATAGAAAAAGTAAGCAGGAGGATGGAGAGAGGTAGTGTACTCTCTTTTTTTATTTGTTCCTTGCTGCATGAGCGCAGATAATGAGGGGAATATTTAGGGTTGACTAGGACGCAACTTATGTGATAAATTATAACTCGTCCCTCTGACATAACGATGCGCTGCAAAGCAGTCGTAAATCAGCCAAAAAAAGAAATCAAAAAAAAGGTTGACTAAAACGAGGGCGCTGTGATATATTATAAAGGTCGCTGCTGAAACAAATAACGGCGACAAAAGATGAGACATTGATCTTTGAAAACTGAACAACGAGTGAGTGGGAGATCGCTTCGGCGAGATCCAAAAAAGAGAATGAAAATTCTCGTCAGATGTTTCAAAATGAGCAATCGCTCTTTCTAAAACCAATTTGGAGAGTTTGATCCTGGCTCAGGACGAACGCTGGCGGCATGCCTAATACATGCAAGTCGAGCGGAGTTCATTTGAAAGCTTGCTTTCAAATGAATTTAGCGGCGGACGGGTGAGTAACACGTAGGCAACCTGCCCTCAAGACTGGGATAACTACCGGAAACGGTAGCTAATACCGGATAATTTCTTTCCTCTCCTGAAGAGAGAATGAAAGGCGGAGCAATCTGCCACTTGGGGATGGGCCTGCGGCGCATTAGCTAGTTGGTGGGGTAACGGCTCACCAAGGCGACGATGCGTAGCCGACCTGAGAGGGTGAACGGCCACACTGGGACTGAGACACGGCCCAGACTCCTACGGGAGGCAGCAGTAGGGAATCTTCCGCAATGGGCGAAAGCCTGACGGAGCAATGCCGCGTGAGTGATGAAGGTTTTCGGATCGTAAAGCTCTGTTGCCAGGGAAGAACGTCCGGTAGAGTAACTGCTACCGGAGTGACGGTACCTGAGAAGAAAGCCCCGGCTAACTACGTGCCAGCAGCCGCGGTAATACGTAGGGGGCAAGCGTTGTCCGGAATTATTGGGCGTAAAGCGCGCGCAGGCGGTCATTTAAGTCTGGTGTTTAAACCTTGGGCTCAACCTGGGGTCGCACTGGAAACTGGGTGACTTGAGTACAGAAGAGGAAAGTGGAATTCCACGTGTAGCGGTGAAATGCGTAGATATGTGGAGGAACACCAGTGGCGAAGGCGACTTTCTGGGCTGTAACTGACGCTGAGGCGCGAAAGCGTGGGGAGCAAACAGGATTAGATACCCTGGTAGTCCACGCCGTAAACGATGAGTGCTAGGTGTTAGGGGTTTCGATACCCTTGGTGCCGAAGTTAACACAGTAAGCACTCCGCCTGGGGAGTACGGTCGCAAGACTGAAACTCAAAGGAATTGACGGGGACCCGCACAAGCAGTGGAGTATGTGGTTTAATTCGAAGCAACGCGAAGAACCTTACCAGGTCTTGACATCCCGATGAAAGCATTAGAGATAGTGCCCCTCTTCGGAGCATCGGAGACAGGTGGTGCATGGTTGTCGTCAGCTCGTGTCGTGAGATGTTGGGTTAAGTCCCGCAACGAGCGCAACCCTTGACTTTAGTTGCCAGCAGGTAAGGCTGGGCACTCTAGAGTGACTGCCGGTGACAAACCGGAGGAAGGTGGGGATGACGTCAAATCATCATGCCCCTTATGACCTGGGCTACACACGTACTACAATGGCCGGTACAACGGGAAGCGAAACCGCGAGGTGGAGCCAATCCCAGCAAAGCCGGTCTCAGTTCGGATTGCAGGCTGCAACTCGCCTGCATGAAGTCGGAATTGCTAGTAATCGCGGATCAGCATGCCGCGGTGAATACGTTCCCGGGTCTTGTACACACCGCCCGTCACACCACGAGAGTTTACAACACCCGAAGTCGGTGGGGTAACCCGCAAGGGAGCCAGCCGCCGAAGGTGGGGTAGATGATTGGGGTGAAGTCGTAACAAGGTAGCCGTATCGGAAGGTGCGGCTGGATCACCTCCTTTCTATGGAGAATCGTTTCCTGCAACGGAAACATTCAAATCGGAAGCTAAAGCTTCCACAATGAACCTTAGGGTTCAAACACTCACTCGTTGGTCAGTTTTGAGAGTTTAAGCTCTCATCTTTAAACTGTCTGAATTTTCGAACATCACAGTCGTGATTGTCCCGAAATTTCAGCACCTTGATCCTTGAAAACTGGATACCGAAACGAATTTGCGTTTTAGAACATCTTTTAGCTGAAACTTGTGTAAGCAAGTTGAAATAGTTATTAGTCATGCTGAGCGATGGTTTTGGATTATGAGCGACTTTTGGCTTTAAACAGACTAGCGGACGGATTCATCCGGAAGCGCTGTTTAAAACAAGATGAGCGAATGAGCCAATACCGGAGCGATTGGTTAAGCTAATAAGAGCACACGGAGGATGCCTAGGCGCCAGGAGCCGACGAAGGACGTGGCGAACAACGAAACTGCCTCGGGGAGCTGTAAGCAAGCTTTGATCCGGGGGTGTCCGAATGGGGAAACCCAGCTGTGGTAATTCGCAGTTACTCGTATCTGAATACATAGGATACGCAGAGGCAGACCAGGGGAACTGAAACATCTAAGTACCCTGAGGAAGAGAAAACAATAGTGATTCCGTCAGTAGCGGCGAGCGAACGCGGAACAGCCTAAACCAAGGGGCTTGCCCCTTGGGGTTGTGGGACGTCTCACATGGAGTTACAAAGGAATATGGTAGGTGAAGAGGTCTGGAAAGGCCCGCGATAGAGGTAAAAGCCCTGTAGCCTAAACTGTGTTCTCTCCGAGACGGATCCCGAGTAGTGCGGGGCACGTGAAACCCCGTATGAATCCAGCAGGACCATCTGCTAAGGCTAAATACTACCTGGCGACCGATAGTGAAACAGTACCGTGAGGGAAAGGTGAAAAGCACCCCGGAAGGGGAGTGAAATAGAACCTGAAACCGTGTGCTTACAAAAAGTCAGAGCCCTATTACTGGGTGATGGCGTGCCTTTTGTAGAATGAACCGGCGAGTTACGTTTAACATGCAAGGTTAAGTCGAGAAGACGGAGCCGCAGCGAAAGCGAGTCTGAATAGGGCGAATGAGTATGTGGACGTAGACCCGAAACCGTGTGATCTACCCCTGTCCAGGGTGAAGGTGCGGTAACACGCACTGGAGGCCCGAACCCACGCATGTTGAAAAATGCGGGGATGAGGTGGGGGTAGCGGAGAAATTCCAATCGAACTCGGAGATAGCTGGTTCTCCCCGAAATAGCTTTAGGGCTAGCCTCGGTGAATGGAGTGGTGGAGGTAGAGCACTGATTGGGTGCGGGGCCCGCAAGGGTTACCAAGCTCAGTCAAACTCCGAATGCCATTAACTTCTTGCCGGGAGTCAGACAGTGAGTGCTAAGATCCATTGTCAAAAGGGAAACAGCCCAGACCATCAGCTAAGGTCCCCAAGTGTGTGTTAAGTGGGAAAGGATGTGGAGTTGCACAGACAACCAGGATGTTGGCTTAGAAGCAGCCACCATTGAAAGAGTGCGTAATAGCTCACTGGTCGAGTGACTCTGCGCCGAAAATGTAACGGGGCTAAACACACCACCGAAGCTATGGCTAGATACTTTGTATCTGGGGTAGGGGAGCGTTGTATGTGGGTTGAAGGTGTACCGTAAGGAGCGCTGGACAGCATACAAGTGAGAATGCCGGTATGAGTAACGAAAAGATCAGTGAGAATCTGATCCGCCGAAAGCCCAAGGTTTCCTGAGGAAGGCTCGTCCGCTCAGGGTAAGTCGGGACCTAAGGCGAGGCCGAAAGGCGTAGTCGAAGGACAACAGTTTGAAATTACTGTACCACCGTAATCCGCTATGAGCGATGGGGTGACGCAGGAGGGTAGTGACGCGGACTGATGGATGTGTCCGTCTAAGCAGTGAGGCTGATGTGTAGGCAAATCCGCACATCAATAAGGCTGGGCTGTGATGGGGAGCGAAAATTGTAGTAGCGAAGGTCATGATCTCACACTGCCAAGAAAAGCCTCTAGCCAGGAGAAGGTGCCCGTACCGCAAACCGACACAGGTAGGCGAGAAGAGAATTCTAAGGCGCGCGGAAGAACTCTCGTTAAGGAACTCGGCAAAATGACCTCGTAACTTCGGGAGAAGAGGTGCCTCGGTAGGGTGAATAGCCCGAGGGGGCCGCAGTGAAAAGGCCCAAGCGACTGTTTAGCAAAAACACAGGTCTGTGCGAAGCCGCAAGGCGAAGTATACGGGCTGACGCCTGCCCGGTGCTGGAAGGTTAAGGGGAGTGGTTAGGGGCAACCCGAAGCTGTGAACCGAAGCCCCAGTAAACGGCGGCCGTAACTATAACGGTCCTAAGGTAGCGAAATTCCTTGTCAGGTAAATTCTGACCCGCACGAATGGCGTAACGACTTGGGCGCTGTCTCAACGAGAGATCCGGTGAAATTTTAATACCTGTGAAGATGCAGGTTACCCGCGACAAGACGGAAAGACCCCATGGAGCTTTACTGCAGCTTGATATTGAATTTGGGTACGATCTGTACAGGATAGGTGGGAGCCGTTGAGGCAGGAGCGCAAGCTTCTGCGGAGGCGCCGTTGGGATACCACCCTGATCGTATCTAGGTTCTAACCTAGTACCCTAAGCGGGTACGGGGACCGTGTCAGGCGGGCAGTTTGACTGGGGCGGTCGCCTCCTAAAGAGTAACGGAGGCGTTCAAAGGTTCCCTCAGAATGGTTGGAAATCATTCGCAGAGTGCAAAGGCATAAGGGAGCTTGACTGCGAGACCTACAAGTCGAGCAGGGACGAAAGTCGGACTTAGTGATCCGGTGGTACCGCATGGAAGGGCCATCGCTCAACGGATAAAAGCTACCCTGGGGATAACAGGCTTATCTCCCCCAAGAGTCCACATCGACGGGGAGGTTTGGCACCTCGATGTCGGCTCATCGCATCCTGGGGCTGAAGTAGGTCCCAAGGGTTGGGCTGTTCGCCCATTAAAGCGGTACGCGAGCTGGGTTCAGAACGTCGTGAGACAGTTCGGTCCCTATCTGTCGTGGGCGCAGGAAATTTGAGAGGAGCTGTCCTTAGTACGAGAGGACCGGGATGGACGTACCGCTGGTGCATCAGTTGTTCCGCCAGGAGCATGGCTGAGTAGCTACGTACGGACGGGATAAGCGCTGAAAGCATCTAAGCGTGAAGCCCCCCTCAAGATGAGATTTCCCAACTAGTAAGACCCCTTGAAGACGACGAGGTAGATAGGTTGGAGGTGGAAGTGCAGCAATGCACGGAGCTGACCAATACTAATCGGTCGAGGGCTTATCCAAATTTCTTAGAGCGCAGATTCGTTTCGGATTCAGTTTTCAGGCGATCAAGCTTGATATGTATATTCCCTGATAGCTCAGTTGGTAGAGCACTCGACTGTTAATCGAGTTGTCACAGGTTCGAGTCCTGTTCGGGGAGCCATTTGGAGAGGTGTCCGAGTTTGGCCGAAGGAGCACGATTGGAAATCGTGTAGGCGCCACAAGCGTCTCGAGGGTTCGAATCCCTCTCTCTCCGTAGCTTTACTTTACAAGTAGTTAACAGCATGGCTCGTTGGTCAAGGGGTTAAGACACCTCCCTTTCACGGAGGTAACATGGGTTCGAATCCCATACGAGTCACCAATTTCTTCTTCGATTAATGGGATGAGAATTCCCTGGGTTCGTTGAAGCATAGGCATCGTAAGGAATACATCGCAATCTCGTAACGGAGTGGAGAGTATCTCATACGAGTCATATATGGAGGCTTAGCTCAGCTGGGAGAGCATCTGCCTTACAAGCAGAGGGTCGGGGGTTCGAACCCCTCAGCCTCCACCATCTATCTTTTAATAGAATAGATCTTTAACATTGACGCGGGGTGGAGCAGCCCGGTAGCTCGTCGGGCTCATAACCCGAAGGCCGCAGGTTCAAATCCTGCCCCCGCAACCAATTTGGAACCGTGGTGTAGTTGGCCTAACATGCCTGCCTGTCACGCAGGAGATCGCGGGTTCGAATCCCGTCGGTTCCGCCATCTTTATGAAAAAATGTTCGGCTCGGTAGCTCAGTCGGTAGAGCAAAGGACTGAAAATCCTTGTGTCGGGGGTTCGATTCCCTCCCGCGCCACCATATTTCTTACAACTTAATACGCCGGTGTAGCTCAATTGGTAGAGCAACTGACTTGTAATCAGTAGGTTGGGGGTTCAAGTCCTCTCGCCGGCACCATCCTCGGAGGCTTAGCGAAGTGGCCAAACGCATCAGACTGTAAATCTGCTCACGTACGTGTTCGGTGGTTCGAATCCATCAGCCTCCACCATTTTTAGGGGCATAGTTTAAAGGTAGAACAACGGTCTCCAAAACCGTTGGTGTGGGTTCAATTCCTGCTGCCCCTGCCAAGTAATATCCTATAAAATTTAATATGGCGATCGTGGCGAAGTGGTTAACGCACCGGATTGTGGTTCCGGCATTCGTGGGTTCGAGACCCATCGGTCGCCCCATTTCTTTTATAAGAGTTATAAGGCATTGCAATTAAATAAGCTTCATATGGCGACTGTGGCGAAGGGGTTAACGCACCGGATTGTGGTTCCGGCATTCGTGGGTTCGAGACCCATCAGTCGCCCCATTTTATTAAATCAAATGTTGGGGATTAGCCAAGCGGTAAGGCAACGGACTTTGACTCCGTCATTCATAGGTTCGATTCCTATATCCCCAGCCATTATATGCGGACGTGGCTCAGCGGTAGAGCATCGCCTTGCCAAGGCGAGGGTCGCGGGTTCGATTCCCGTCGTCCGCTCCATTTTTTGGTGCCATAGCCAAGTGGTAAGGCAAAGCTCTGCAAAAGCTTTATCCCCAGTTCAAATCTGGGTGGCACCTCCATTTTATTTTAGAATCAATTGTAAATAATATGTATATGCCGGCGTGGCGGAATGGCAGACGCGCTCGACTCAAAATCGAGTGGGAAACCGTGGAGGTTCGAGTCCTCTCGCCGGTATCTGCTAAAAGAGTTCATCAGAGATATTCTCTGGTGGGCTCTTTTTTCTTTTTATTTGAGCTGTATTCTCTTACTCCAGTTATGCGTAGAACTATCAAGATCCAGGCAATCTTTATCAGAACCAACAAATTGATTTCTAGCCGCACCTAGACCAACGATACCTCATGCCTGCCCCCACAGCTAAGGGAACACTAATACCGGAAGCTACCGCCCCGCATAGATTCAGGGAAACAGAATATCCCACTGTCCATAGTACCCATTTGCTGCGGAAACTCCCGTTTGATCAGGCTCGGAAGTAATACATTACATAGGGGAATAGCAAACCTCAGAATTGCAGTTCCAACATACAAGGTCACTCCGCCCGATTACGACTGAACAGCAATGGTCCCACCGATGTGAGGGGAGCACGCAAATTCGCTGCGATAAAAATAATTCCTACGATCATGAACCAGAGTGTCGCTTGCTTGCGAATACCGGTTCTGGAGACGGACAGCTTCCTCAGCTTTATGACCATCCTGATTGGCAATGGCTTGATAAATCAGGTCATAGGAGTCGAGATAAAAGCCGCATCTTTGCTTCGTTTCCAAAACCATGTTCTGACCTCCAGGCTCTCGAACTTATCGGTATGCTGAATCACTTTTCTTATTACTGACCCCAAAATACTGGAGGAGCAGACATAAGTCCCATCCCCTTGCCTGGTCTTCAGCAGAAGAGCAGAGAAGCGGCCCTCAAAAATGAGCGTCCGCTTCATTTTAAATAATTTATAATTCTTCGGAATAAAATGCTTTGGATACTGCCTCTGTGGCTTTATCAATAAAAGCTGCAACTTTACTGGGGCTTTCCTTCAAACCACTACTCACCCACTTTTTTATAATGGCTATACTGCCATGAGCGGCAAACGTATACCAAGACTCAAATAATTGTGGATCAAAATATTTTAATTCCTGCTTCCATCGCTCAATGGTTAAATCGTGACTGATATAAAGGATTCTTTCTAATAATTCTTTATCGCCATGCTCTGAGAACAGAACCTCACAAATCGTTTTATTCGCTTTTATATATTTACATAATTCATAAGATAGCTTTTCAGGAGTTTTAACGTCAGAAGAATTAATCCCAAGTTGCTTAATTTCTTCGTAAAGATCATTCTCGATCGTTGAAAGAAGCTCAAACTGATTAGCATAGTGTGAATAAAAGGTGTTGCGATTAATGTTTGCTTCGCTGCAAATGTCGGTCACTGTAACTTTATTGATAGACCGTTCTGTCAAAAGCTTCAACAAGCTTTCTTTTATAACCATTTTTGTATATCTCACTCTGTGATCTGCTTTTTTGTCTGCCATAATATCCTCCCCATATAAAATAAAAAATGAACAAAACTAATGTGATTTGTATGATAACTAACATAATTCAAACGAACAGCCTGTTGTTTTACTAACATGGTGATATTATAATTTATTTGAACGTTCGATTCAAATTAAATTAAATGGAGGTAAAATATGGGAGATATAACTGTAGTCCCTGTATGGATTATTCAAGATATTATGGTATTAATTGCTGCTGTTCTAATGGTTTTCTATATCCTTGATAAGGAAGAACATCCTAAAACGGTTCTAATGCAATTTATAGGTTTTGTGTTTTTTTACGCAGCTGTTTTTGAAATTACTGCGTCATCTCTTGGGGAAGGTTTCTACGCCTATGGGCGGAGTATTTTAATGTTATTTAATATACCTATTACTGTCCCTATAATTGAGTTTCTGATCATTTATTCAACTTTGCGTGTTCTAAAGTCTGTAAATATACCGTCCTGGACTAAACCCTTTATTACGGGATTAAGCGCTATGGTGTTTGACTTTTCATTGGATCCGGTGGCCGTTAAACAGATATTTCAGACCATGGAAGGAAGCATTGCAAGATGGACGTATTATCCGCTGGCCGGTGAACCTCAAATCTATGGGGAACCTGTGATGAATTTTACAGGATGGATTTATATAGCGGGATATTGGACAGTCTTTATTCTAATTGGTGAATGGTGGCATAAAAAGAAAGGCTACAGTAAATCCGTTGGTTACATTTATCCGTTTCTGGCGGCAATTGCGTCATTGGCTTGTATGTTCTCACCTTTATCTAACTTCTTTAATTATATGGGGCCATTCTTCGAAAGAACCTCTAATATGCAATGGGTGAATTTGATTGCACTTTCTGTAATTACAATCGGAGTTTTAGCATTAGCTTTCCTAAAGTTCTGGGACCGGAAGGTTAATTATTCAATCACTCCCAAAAAAGATTTTCCGATCATGTTTACGTTCTTGGGGTTCCCCCTGGTTAATACTATATTTTGCCTTATAGGAGGCTACACGGAAGTACTGTGGTTGGTCGTTCTAGCTCAGATAGTATTAATGTTTGCCTGGATTGGAATTTATATGATGGGTAAAAAGGCAAGCCCAATTGCGAGGTAGTTAAAGAAAACACCGCCTGGCTCTAGACCTCTTTCGTCTAAAGCTGGCGGTGTTTTCTTTTTGCCTTCTTGGTTAAGGAAGCACATTCCCTGCCGCGCGGTAGATCTCATACCATTCCTGGCGGCTGAGGGTTATATCGGAAGCTTTGGCGATATCCAGCAGACGCTTAGTGTTGGTGGTACCGACAATCGGCTGCATCTTAGCCGGATGTCTCAGTAGCCAGGCGATTGCGATGGCGGTATCTGCTACACCTTTTTCCGCAGCCAGACGGTTAATGACTTCATTCACCTCCGGGAACTTCTCATTGCCGAGGAATACGCCTTCAAAGAAACCGTATTGGAACGGGGACCAAGGCTGGATGGTCATGTCATGCAGACGGCTGTATTCCAGGATGCCTCCGTCATGGACTACAGAACCGGCGTTGGTCATGTTGACATTGAAGCCGGAGTCAATCATGCCGGTAACCATAATGCTAAGCTGAAGCTGGTTGAACAGCAGGGGCTGCTTGACGTTCTTTTTGAGCAATTCAATCTGCAGGGGATTCTGGTTACTAACGCCAAAGTGTTTAACCAAACCTCTGCTTTCCAGCTCATCGAAGGCTTCGGCTACTTCTTCAGGCTCCATCAGCGTGTCAGGGCGGTGGAGGAGAAGTACATCGACATAATCGGTCTGTAACCGCTTCAAGCTGTTCTCAACCGAAGTTACAATATGCTCTTTGGAGAAGTCGAAGAAGCCGTTGCGGATACCGCATTTGGCCTGAATCATCATACGATCCCGCATGCCGGGATTGGCGGTCAGAACGTTGCCGAACACTTCTTCAGCTTTACCCCCGGCATAAATATCAGCATGGTCGAAGAAGTCTATACCAGCCTCCAGGGCGCTGTGAATATGTATATCGGCCTCTTGTGGCGACAGATCTGCAATCCGCATACAGCCCAGGGAGATTTCAGCAACCTCAAGCGCACCATTAGCAACATTAATTCTTTTTACCATTAATTATTCACTCCTTAAATGAAGGTACAGTGTTAAGCTTAGACCTTAGAGTTAGGTGTAAGTCAATAGATTTATAGAGCGGCTTTTCATAGAAACCAAATGGTGTTACCTTAAGAGGTGAAACCGATACCAGCTGACAGAAGGGAGCTGCAATAATGGGATACAGCATCAAAACCATAGCACAAAAAAGCGGACTAAGCCAATATACGCTGCGTTACTACGAACGGGAGGGCGTATTGCCGGTTGTGGCAAGAGATGCTAACGGAAACCGGTGTTTTGACGATGAGGATCTGGAGTTAATTTCGTTAATCTGCTGTCTTAAGGATACAGGGATGGCGATTGCCGATATCAAACAATTCATTGCGCTTTCCAAAGAAGGGGTAAGTGCTTTGCCCGATCAGCGCAGACTGCTGCAGGAGCATAAAGTGCATATTGATGAGAAGATTAAATTCTTTCAGAGCTTTGCGCAAAAGGTGGACCACAAAATTGCTTATTTTGCCTCCCTGGAGAATGAAGCGAAAGCAGCCAGACCCTAATCTTGAGCCGTAGGGCCGTATGATTATTGTCGCTGCAATGAAGGATTGGAAATGCTGCAGCCAGTACTTAAAACTGTAGCAAAGCCGGTATAAGAATGAGATGAATTATAAATAGAGTAAGGCCTTATACTGGGTTGAAATCCTTGCGGAGACCGGGTTCCCGGGTTATCCTTAGTTGCTTATACAGTAGATAGAAGGGCAGCAGAAAGAACGGGATATCCAGGAAAATGGAATGCAAAGACTGCTAATGTAATGTTAAGTGACATATAAATTGACTATTTCTTGACAATGCGGTTTATAATCTTGACGGGAAGCCTCTTGATGATATGATAAAGGTACTTAAGGATGCCGATTCCGGATATTACGTTATATTAATTAACATGATAATGCCGGGGCTGCTTGCTTATCAGATGGACTAATCAAATAAGCTCTTGCTCTTGTATAAGCTCAATAATTTGGTTTGAGCGTTTCGACCAGGCGACCGTAAATTGCCCCAGGCTACAGGAGGTACGTGATAGGAATTGCTTTTCACTGTGCGGAGGAATCCGTGTGAGGCAGTGTTTACTATTATGTGCCTTTTGTACCCTGGGTTTTTTGTTGTGTACAGAAGCGTAGAGCTGATCTTGTCCCGTCCGGCCAGAGTGAGGATTCAACCAAATCATAAAGAAGAGGTGTGTACTGATGAGTTATGAACTGATCATTAAAAATGCGAGTATTCCGCAAGGCGACAGACAGGTGCTGACGGACATTCTGGTGAACAATGGCGTTATCGTGGGGTTTGCCAAGGATATTGACGCGGAGGCCGATACGATTATTGATGCACAGGGCAAACTGGTGCTGCCTGGGGTCATTGATTCGCATACCCACTTTAATGATCCGGGGTTCACACACCGTGAGGACTTCGTTACAGGGACCAGCAGCGCTGCGGCCGGCGGGGTAACGATGATAGTCGATATGCCTTGCTGCAGCGTACCGTCTGTACGTTCGGTGGAGAACCTGCATAACAAGCTGAATGCGCTCGAAGGCAAAGGAATCGTCGACTACGCCATGTGGGGCGGGATTACCGGCGAGGATGTACGCAATGATGTGCTGGATATTGTGAAGGAGCAGGCTGCTGAGGGCGTGGTTGCTTTTAAAGTATATATGACACCGTCTGTACCATCTTACCCGCGTGTGACGGACCCTGAGATGCTCGAAGCCTTCTATGCTGTAGCCGAAACTGGAATGCCAATCGGAATTCACGCTGAGAACTATGCCATCTGCGATTACTATACCCAGAAGCTGAAGAAGGAAGGACGGATGGATTATCCGGCATGGGCTGAAGCGCGCAAGATTCTGGCGGAAAAAGCGGCGATCCAGCTGGGCATCAGCTTCTCGGAGGAAACAGGAGCCCGCCTGCATATCGTGCATATGAGTACGGCGGCAGGCAATCAGCTGATCAAGGAAGCGAAGCTTAAAGGGGTGAAGGTGACCGCGGAGTCCTGTCCGCATTACCTTACACTGAATGCGGTGGATGCGATGACGGAGTTTGGGACTTTTGCCAAAATAGCACCTCCGCTGCGCCGTCCGGAAGATAATGAAGCGCTATGGCAGGGGCTGGTGGACGGAACGATTGACTTCATGGCTACCGACCATGCTCCTTATGAGATTGCTACGGAAAAGGATGCGCCGGGCATGGATGTCTGGACTTCCTTCCCGGGGATTCCGGGTGTAGAAACGCTGGTGCCGATTATGATCAGTGAAGGCTACAACAAAGGCAGACTCAGCCTGTCCCGCCTGGTGGAGCTGCTGTGTACGAATCCGGCCATCCATTATGGCCTGTATCCGAAGAAGGGCGCCCTTGAAATCGGCACCGATGCCGACTTCACGATTGTCGATCTGGAGAAGGAATGGACGCTCGACAAAGATAAAATGCACTGCAAACCGAAATACACCCCGTTCCACGGAATGAAGCTGAAAGGCAAGGTGGATAAAACCATTGTCAGAGGCACATTAGTCTACGATGACGAGCTTGGTGTGGTCGGTAAACCGGGCTATGGCGAGTTCGTTAAACGGCAGACGATCAGCGAGCTTCCGCGTTTGCTTAAATACTAGGGCGGTAGCATCGGAGAGGCTGGGGAATGCGCAGAAGGCTGATGGGATACGAAGTGGAAATCAAGAGAGGGAAGTGAGCATAATGGCTAAACACGCGGTAGTAATTATTGATATGCTGAATGACTTCATCCATCCGGATGGAGCGCTGACTTGTCCGAACGGTGCGGGAATCGTGCCAGCAATTCAAGAGCTGATCGAATTCAGCCACGAGAATGATATTCAGGTGATCTTCGTGCAGGAGGCGCACCGGCAGAATGATGCTGACTTCAGGGTAAGACCGGTGCACGCGATCAAAGGTACCTGGGGATCGGATTTCATTGCCGAGCTGACTCCGCAGCCGGATAAGGGCGATTATATCGTGCAGAAAAGAAGACACAGCGCCTTCAGCTATACGGATATGGATCTTTTTCTCCGTGAGGAGGGGATTGATACGGTTGTAGTTACTGGGGTATGGACCAACGTCTGTGTCCGCTCTACGGCATCCGACGCGATGTACCACACTTACAAGGTCAAGTGTATCAGCGACTGCTGCGCCTCCAAGGATGAGGAGATGCATATTTCCGGTCTGCGGGATATCGGGATTTTTGGAGAAGTGCTGACCCTGGCCGAGTATAAAGAGGTTAATGCTGTTGTAAAAGGCTAAAAGGATAAAAGGCTAAAAGACTGAAAGACTGAAAGACTGAACCTGATACTATAAAAGCTCCATGCTGTACGGCGGTGCCGCTCAGCTGGGGCTTTTTGCGTGAAGGCGGATGGGAGGGTGTTCCTCTTAATACACAGATAAATAATCCAGTAAAAACGGTAAATATGCTATTCCATTAGCGGCTGCTAAAAGCTTAAGATGCAGTAAGAGGCCAGGGTCAAATGCCTCAAAGTCAGCTATGTGCACCTTAGTTGTGATCCTGCACTATGAACCTGCGAAGGTCTTGGGTAAAATGAAGCTGGAACTGCTGACGCAGAAGGTAAGGGAATCATGGAAGAGAACAAAATCATTGTGAGAGACCAATAAGGAGGAAAATATAATGTTCAGCAACGAGCCCAGTCTGGAATGGTTATGCGATGTTTCGGTTTTTAAGGTGAACCGATTGGAAGCGCATTCGGACCATCGTTATTACAAGACCATGGAGGAAGCGGAGCGACAAGTCCCAATGGAGCTGCGTCATTCCCTGAACGGAGACTGGAAATTCAGCTACGCGGTGAATGCGGCCAGCCGGATTCAGGATTTCTATAAGGCGGATTATGATGCCAGAGGCTGGGGGGACATTCAGGTGCCCGGTCATATCCAGCTTCAGGGGTACGGCAAGCCGCAATATGCCAATACGATGTATCCCTGGGACGGGCTTGATGCTGTGCGGCCGCCGGCGATTCCGGAGGAGAGCAATACGGTGGGGAGTTATGTGAAGTATTTTGAAGTTCCGGCGAATATGGAGAACGGACCGGTCTTTATTTCTTTTCAGGGCGTAGAGGCGGCTTGTTATGTCTGGCTTAATGGACAATTCGTCGGCTACAGTGAAGACAGCTTCACACCTGCAGAGTTTGAGTTGACCTCTTATTTGCAGGAGGGGGTGAACAAGCTGGCCGTTGAGGTCTATCAGCGCTGCACGGGCAGCTGGCTGGAGGATCAGGATTTCTGGCGGTTCTCGGGTATCTTCCGCGAGGTGTATCTGTATACGGTGCCGGAGCTCCATGTGCAGGATCTGCGGATTCACGCGGGGCTGGATGCTGCCTTCCAGGAGGGAACGTTAACTGCTGAGCTTAGCATGGCAACGGCGGCGGACGCTTTTGTGAAAATCGGGTTGAAGGATGCGGCCGGAGTCGTTGTGGCGGAAACCGGGGGGCAGGTTGCGGCTGGTAAGGCGGCGTTTACCCTGGAGGCAGGTACGGTATCGGTGTGGAGCGCAGAGAATCCGTATCTCTATAGCGTCTGTATCTCTGTATTCGATGGCCGCGGAGAACTGGTGGAGGCGATTGTGCAGCGGGCGGGGTTCCGCGTGTTCGAACTGAAGGACAAGCTGATGCTGCTGAACGGTAAACGGATTATATTCAAAGGGGTCAACCGTCATGAGTTCAACAGCCGCAGAGGACGGAACATCTCCAGAGAGGACATGATTAAGGACATCATCATCCTGAAGCAGAATAATATCAATGCTGTGCGGACCTCCCATTATCCGAATCAGACGCTCTGGTATGAGCTGTGCGATGAGTACGGTGTCTATGTGATTGACGAGATGAATCTGGAATCCCATGGCTCGTGGCAAAAGATGGGCGCGGTTGAGCCGTCCTGGAACATTCCCGGTGATCAGCCGGAGTGGCAGGATATTGTAATGGACCGTGCAATGTCGATGCTGGAGCGCGATAAGAACCATCCGTCCATCCTCATCTGGTCCTGCGGCAATGAATCGTATGCAGGTGAGGTGATTCTGAATGTGTCCCATTATTTCCGCAAGACCGATCCGGGGCGGCTGGTGCACTATGAAGGGGTGTTCCATAACCGTAAATACAATGACACCAGTGACATGGAGAGCCGGATGTACGCCAAGCCTGCGGATATTGCAGAATACCTGGAAGGTCAGCCGGATAAGCCATACATCAGCTGCGAGTATATGCATGCTATGGGCAACTCGGTAGGAGGGCTCCATAAATACATCGAGCTGGAGAGCCGGTATCCGCAGTATCAGGGCGGTTTCATCTGGGATTATATCGACCAGGCGCTGGTGGCCAAAGACAGATACGGAGAAGAATATCTGGCCTATGGCGGTGACTTTGATGACCGGCCGACGGATTACAGCTTCTGCGGCAACGGGATTGTCTACGCCGACCGGACCGTGACGCCGAAGATGCAGGAGGTGAAGTTCCTCTACCAGAACATCCGGATTATGCCTGAACGGGATGCAGTGAAGATCATCAACGGTAATCTGTTCGAGGGGACGGAGCGGCTACGGCTGGAGTTCCGGCTGTACCGGGAAGGGCGGCAGATCTTCAAGGGGCAGCAGGAGATTGCAGTTGCGCCGCAGGCAGAGGCGCGGATTCCGCTTGCGCTGCCGCAGGTGTCAGGAGCTCCGGGAGAGTACACGCTGGCGGCAAGCCTGCTGCTGAAGGAAGCGGAGCTGTGGGCTGAGGCGGGATTCGAGACAGCTTTCGGGGAATACATCTTCCGGGTTGAAGCGGCTGAATCTACAGCGGATCAGGAGGATGTGATGCTGCCTGCGGCCGGAGCGTTCAGGGTGATCGAAGGAGACGTGAATATTGGCGTAACCGGCCGCGGATTCACTGCCCTGTTCTCCAAGCAGGCAGGTTCGCTGGTGTCGCTCTGCTACGGGGGGCGCGAGATGATTGCTACTCCGCCTGCTCCGCTGTTCTGGCGGGCAACCACGGACAATGATAAGGGAACTGCGCTTGCTTACCACGCAGGCGGCTGGCTCGCGGCCAGTCTTGCCCGCAGCTGTGTGGCGGTAAGGCTTGAGACCGGGAAGGACCGGGCCACGGTGAGCTTTGACTATGAATTCAGCATCAGCCGGGAGCTGAAGACCCGTATTGAATATACGGTCTACGCAGACGGCAAACTGCGGGTCCGTATGGTCTATACCGGAACAGCCGGCTTGCCGGATGTACCGGTTGTGGCCGTGTCCTTCCGGATGTCCGCCGATTATGGAGAGTCGGACTGGTATGCCCGCGGGCCGGAAGAGAATTACAGTGACCGCGCGTCTGGAGCGCGTCTGGGACGTTTCCGGCGTAAGGTGACGGAGCTGCCGTCACCTTATCTGGTGCCGCAGGAGTCCGGCAACCGTACCGGCGTACGCCAGGTACGCATTACGGACGAGCGCGGCCGCGGGCTGCAGATTCAGGCGGCTGCGGGAGAGCCGCTGGAATGTACGCTGTCGCCATACACAGCGTTCGAGCTGGAGCAGGCAGCGCATCCTTATGAGCTGCCCAAGGTGCACTACACGGTTGTCACCATTGCCGCGCAGCAAATGGGTGTCGGCGGTGATGACAGCTGGGGCGCGCCGGTGCATCCGGAATACCGGATACCTGCGGACCAGCAGCTGGAATGGGAGTTCTGGATGACTGCGGCGGTGCCGGAGACAGAGTAAGCATTAGTAAAATAACCCCGCAAAGTGGGACTTTGGCTTCGATGATTACTCAGGTACTATGCGGAGACCCCGAAATATATACATTCTTAACCAGTGAAACAGGCCATCAGCGGAGGAAACCGCTGATGGCCTGTTCTCATGAGAAGCGCTGGCGGTACTCCCGCGGTGACAGTCCCTCCAGCTTCATGAAGGTGGAGCTGAAGTAAGGCGCCTGGTTGAAGCCGACCTCTTCGGCAATTCGGGCGATAGGGAAGCTGGTCTGCATCAGCAGCAGCTTGCTCTGCTCGATCCGGTAACGGAGCAGATATTCCATCGGTGAATAGCCATACGCCTTGTTCATGCAGCGGGCAATATAGACCGGATGAAAGTTAAGGCTGTCTCCGAGCATCGCCGTAGTGATCTCTTCGCGGTAATGGGCGCGGAGAAAGGAGGCGGCCTGTTCGGCGCATACAGTGGACTGGGAGCTGTGCTGCTCCGGCTTCACGGAAGCAGCAAGCAGCTGCAGAATGTCCTGGAAGAGAGTCTGCTGCCGGAAGCGGACCGATTCCAGGTGGGCAGTGGCTTGCAGCTGCCCCAGCTGGGCTAACAGTTCTTCTACCTTGGCCGCCTGCAGCAGAGTGACGAATTGCGACAGCGCGAGGTTAAAGAAGCTGATATTGAAGAACGAAGCGGGCAGGCCGCCAACCGGCTCATTCGGGCTGCCGTAATCCAGCGCGGAACCGGGTAGTGCGGGCCAGTCATGGAAGGTTTGGAAATGAAGCCAATAATAGGCTGTCTCCTCCCGGCAGCCCTCGGTTCCGAAGTGGTGGCAGTCCGGGCGAAGGATTAAGGCATCTCCTGCCTTCACCGTAAACCGCCGCTCCTCTTCACCGATGTACAGGCAGCCTTGCCGGACGACGAGCAGATCGAATACTTTGATATGCTGGCGGTTCGGATGCTGATAGCCGGGCGGGTAGTGATTGAAGCCGCTTGCAATATAATGCGGCAGGGGAGGAATGCGGAATAGGAGCGGATTCATTAGGTAGCCTCCAGCAGGATGGTTTGATTATTGAAAGTTTAGGTTTGAGATATGGTACATTTTCCAGAGTATATCATCTATAATTTATTTCGAGCAAGCTTGAATTGCAAGGCTTGATTACACAGGTTATAGCAGCCGCATATTGGCAGAGGAGGGTTTATTCCATGAAACCCATGGGTGGGAAGAGCGGACTGTGGATGCTGGCCTGGCCAATATTTATTGAAATATTTCTGCAAACGCTGCTCGGGACAGTGGACACTATCATGGTCAGCCGGATCTCTGATGATGCCGTTGCCGTGGTAGGCATTTCGAATCAGTTATTTGGCGCTTTGATAACACTGTTTACCACGTTCGCCGGAGGTGCAGGTATACTGATTGCGCAGCGGCTCGGCTCCGGCCGCAATGAAGAGGCGCGTACGATTGCGATCATGGGAGTTACCGTAAGCACTATCCTGGGGGTTGCCTTCAGTGTCAGCTTGTTTCTGTATGCCGATCCGGTTGCCCGGATGCTTCACATTTCAGGAGATTTGATTCCGCTATCTCATGTCTATCTCACTTATGTGGGCGGCGGATTGTTCATGGTTGGAATGACTGCCTCTCTAGGCTCTGCAATCCGCAATACAGGCAATACGCGCGGGCCGATGTATACGGGAGTGGCTGTGAATGTTATTCATATCCTGCTCAATTATATTCTGATCTTCGGCATGTTCGGCCTGCCGGAGATGGGGCTAAGCGGCATTGCGGTCTCCACGATGATCAGCAGGCTGATCGGTGTGGCTGTACTGCTGTATATGTTCAGCAGCGCTTTTGAGCGCAGAATCAGGCTGCCGGATTTCCGGACCTTCCACCGCAAATTATTCGCGGAGATCGTCAGGATCAGCTGGCCGCTGGGACTGAACTCCTCCTCCTGGGTATTGTCGCAGCTGGTGATTTATTCTTTTCTCGCCCTGCTGGGTGCCAAGGAGCTGGCTGCGCGTACCTATCTGAACACGCTGGAGTCCTTCTGCTTCACGCTGGGTTATGCCATCGCCATGGCCGGGCAGATTCAGATCGCCTATCTCTTCGGTGCCAAGCAGACGCAGGAGGCCTATCGTGCTGCATACCGGACACTATACATCGGGCTGGCCATCGTCAGCGCCAATGTGCTGCTATTGTATTTGTTCGGCCGGTCGCTGCTCGGGTTCTTCACTGCCGATCCGGAGATTGTCGCTATCGGCGTATCCTTGCTGGCGCTTAATCTGCTGCTGCAGCCGTGCAAAATGCTGAATATGGCCATAGGCAACTCGCTTAATGCGATTGGCGACACCCGCTATACCATGGTGGTCTCGATGATCTCCATGACGCTGATTGGCGTAGGCGGCTCCTACTGGCTCGGAATTTCGTCCGGCTGGGGGCTGCTGGGGATCTACTGCTGTATGATTGCCGATGAAGCGGCAAGAGGAGGACTGGTGCTGCTGCGCTGGCGGAAACGGAAGGTGCTGAGTCAGGCCGAATCGCAGTTTGCCGGGCGCCGGCAGGGAGTGAAGGAGAAGCCGGGCGTGGCATGTTCGGTAGAGCTTTAAGGGTTATCTGATGATATAAGCGAGGCAGTACGCACACCATTCCCCCGGATTCTTCTCCTGAAGGAGAGTAATCCGGGGGCTTATTTGCGTTCAAGCTGCGGTTACTGCACAAAAGTATGAAATGTACACCCTGGGGTTGGCAATAAAATACAGGAATAGCTGTAAGGTTCACTGTTCAACTTCTGGAGGTGTCTTCTATACTCAGGTCATACATTGGACGAAGCCAACAGGTCTTCCGGAAGGAGGGCTTCGGGGGTTAGTGACGCCGCAACTTATATATAGGCATAGGAGAGTGAAGACTTTGAGACACCGCAAGCGCAAGAATAGTATGCTGCTCGCCATTGAGCTTCCTGTGAAGGAACAGGGCGGACTGCTGTCACCACACACTGAATCCGGCGCCCGGAAGAAAAGAAAAAAGGGATTTCTGCATGAGCTGGTTCATAATCGTGTTCTTTTTCTGATGCTGCTGCCGACGCTGCTGTTCTTCCTGGTCAATTCGTATTTTCCGATGGTCGGGGTGTATTATGCATTTACCCAATTTGATTTCAATTCGGGGCTGTTCAATGCTCCCTTTGTGGGCCTGAAGAACTTTGAATTTCTGTGGAAGTCCGGCACGCTGGTGAAGTTGACGCTCAATACGATCGGCTACAATCTGGCTTTCATCCTGCTTGGCAACATACTGGCCATTGTGTGTGCCATACTGCTCAGCGAGCTGCGGGTGAAATGGTTCAAGAAGCTGACCCAATCGATTATGTTCCTGCCGTATTTCGTATCCTTCGTTATTTTGAGCGTTATTGTCTATAACGTGTTCAATTATGATAACGGTTTCCTGAATACGCTGCTATCGCAATTCGGAGCCAATCCGGTAGATGTCTACAATAATCCGGTGATCTGGATCTTCCTGATTATCCTGTTCTATCTGTGGAAAAATCTCGGCTACAGCATGGTCATCTACCTGGCGGCCATCACAGGGATCAGCGATGAATATTATGAAGCAGCTAAAATTGACGGAGCGCATATTTTTCAGCGCATCTGGTATATCACGGTGCCGATGCTGAAATCCACCTTTGTCGTGCTGCTGCTGTTCTCGCTCGGAAGCATCATGAAGGGGCAGTTTGACCTCTTTTACCAGCTGATCGGCAACAACGGGGTGCTCTACAATACGACAGATATTCTGGATACGTACGTGTTCCGTTCGCTCAAGGTTACCTTTGATGTCGGGATGGCAACGGCGGCCGGTCTGTACCAATCCTTGTTCGGGTTCTTCCTAATTATGACGGTAAACTACATTATCCGTAAAATAAATGACGAATATGCCTTGTTCTAGAATGTGCTGAACATGATGCGGAAGGAGAAAACGAACATGCAAATCAAAGACGATCACTATACCAGGCTGCTGCAGGGAGTAGCCTACACAGTTATCATATTGGGCTCCCTAGCCTGTCTGATTCCGTTCCTGCTGATTATTTCCGCCTCCCTGACGGCCAATGAATCGATCATCAAGGATGGCTATCATTTGATACCGGCGCAGTTCTCGCTGGAAGGGTACAAGACGGTGTTTACATTTCCCGATGAGGTGCTGCGTGCGTATGGGGTGACACTGTTCACTACGGTGACAGGGACCACGCTGGGATTATTTTTTATGACAATGGCCGGTTATGTACTTGCCCGCAAGGATTTCAGATACCGCAATACCTTTTCATTCTATATTTACTTCACGACCCTGTTCGGAGGAGGGCTGGTGCCTTGGTATATTATGATCACTAAATATCTGCATCTGACCGATTCCTATGGTGCGCTGATTTTTCCGGGGCTGATGACCCCGTTCCTGATTATCCTGATGAAGAACTTTATCCGTTCCGCCGTTCCGGAGGAGCTGTTCGAATCGGCCAAGATTGACGGTGCCGGAGATTTCAAAATCTACTGGAGAATTGTGCTTCAGCTGTCGATGCCAGGCATCGCTACAGTCGGTCTGTTTCTCGCCCTGGCCTACTGGAATGACTGGTTCTCCTCTTCGCTGTTCATCAATGATCCGCATAAGTATCAGCTGCAGTTCCATTTGTACAATGTAATTAACTCGGCGTCCTTCATCGCCAACATGGGCGCAGGTACCGGTGTCAGCCTGGGCAGCGACTTGCCTACGGAATCTACCAAGATGGCCATGGCCATTGTCGTTACCGGACCGATTCTGTTCCTGTATCCGTTCATTCAGCGCTATTTCGTGAAAGGCCTGACGATCGGAGCTGTAAAAGGTTAGAACCGTTTGACAGAACGTACCATTATCATGAGTCTGTTATTTCGGCTAACATAGAGTCAAAACGGATGGAAGTAAGCTTACCCGGCCCGGGATTATGCCTTCGCAGTAAGTGTTGTGAAGCCAACGGAAAGAGTAGCTTACACAATCAAGTGTACGCTTCCGAAGCAGCTGTACTTGAAGCTGAAGCGTAGTTGTACCGCTTACCAAACTTTTAGGAGGGTTCATTAATGAGAAAGAAAGTAGGCAGAAAATCTCTGGTAACGCTTACGACTGGTGTGCTCGCTCTATCGCTTCTTGCGGGATGCGGCGGGGGCAATAGCAATGGCAATACCAACAGCGCTGGAACAGACGGAAATACAACCAACACTGCGGATGCAACAGACGGTGCTGCAGCCACAGCCGCAGCAGATACCGGCATTGACACCTCGAAGAAGGTGGAGCTGCAATTCTACATGCTGGGCGACGCTCCGAAGGATCTTCCGGCAATCCAGGCCGAGATCAACAAGATGGCTGAGGAAGAGCTGAATGCAACCGTGAAGTTCAATTATACAAGCTGGACGGACTGGGATCAGAAATACAAGCTGCTGCTGTCCTCCGGCCAGGCCATTGATCTGATTTTCACTGCGGACTGGACCCAGTATCAATCCTATGCGAAGCGCGGTGCCTTCCTGGCATTGGATGACCTTCTGCCTAAGGCGGCTCCCGAGCTGCAGAAATTCGTTCCTGAAAGCATGTGGGGGGATGTTAAGGTAGACGGTAAAATCTATACGGTTCCTGCCACTTTTAAAGAATATGTAACCAACGGTTTCGTCTACCGCGAGGATCTGCGCAAGAAATATAATCTTCCGGAGCCGAAGGACTTGGCCAGCTATGAGGCCTATATGGACGGCATCACCAAAAATGAGCCGGATATGATGCCAATGTCCCTAAACAGTGATGTGGGCAATAACCTGCACTACATTTATACGGAGCTGAACAAGATGATCGGCGCTCTGCCTTACGGTATGGGCGTGAAATATGAATCTCCTACAACGGTCTACTCCTACTGGGGCTCCGATGAGCAAAAAGAAGAGCTTAAAACGATGAAGCGCTGGGCCGACAAAGGCTTCATTCCGAAGAACGTGCTAAATATTAAGGATACGATGCAGGACCCGGTTACTTCCGGTAAAGCGGCCACCATGTTCGGAGACAACCCTAACCGGTTCAATGATATGAAAATGAAGATCAGCACCACACATCCGGATTGGGAGCTGGCTTATTCTCCATTCGGCTTAACTACAGGCTACGCTACACCGGTACATCCGATTCATAATGGATTTGCCATTCCAAAGAGCAGCAAAAACCCGGAAAGAGCGCTGGCCTTCTATCAGAAGATGGTCCTGGACAAACGGTATAACCAGCTGACGCAATACGGCATTGAAGGCAAAAACTACACTGTAGAAGACGGTTACTATAAGCTGGTCGGTACCAGCACTTCCAATGGCTTCACTCGTGAGGGTATGAACGGCTGGGCGTGGAGAAATCCGGAATTCATGCTGTTCGACAAGGGCTTCGACGGGGTCAAGGCGATCTTTGACGAGCTAGACAAGATCCAGAAGCCAGACCTGTTCCTGGGCTTTGCAGAGGATTACACCTCCTATCAGGCGGAGAAAGCCGCACTTGAGCAGGTGGAGAAGCAATATCTGTTCCCGCTGGAAGCCGGGCTCGTGGATGATGTAGACAAAGGGCTGGAAACCTTCATGCAGAAGGCCAAACAGGCGGGTCTTGAAAAGATTCAGGCGGAGTGGACGAAGCAGTGGAATGCTTATACTGCTGAAAAAGGAATCAAGTAGAGGAGTGCCCTGGAAGCCTAACGGCTTTTGGGGCTTTTTGTTGTGCAGATGGTAGGTGAGGGTACAGGTGCGAGTGCAGGGCTGGTGCAGGTGCGAGTGCAGGGCTGGTGCAGGTGCGAGTGCAGGGGGCTGGTGCAGGTGCAACGGAGGCGCGCCAGGTGAACGCTCCGAAAACGGAATGATGTTCCGATCGCTGTTGTGTCCGGATTTTATTATTTTTACCTTAGCGGTGAAAATCCGGACACAAAGGCGAACGCTGCCGCTTCTCCACATTCATTCCGTTTTCTCCGCTGTTTAAGCGGTAGCCAGACCTGCACACAGCACTCAAAGAGCAAAAGCCGCGTTAGACACCGTCTTCCATGGGGGAGGAGAGCAGAAAAGCCAGTCTCCGTGTATATGGAGACTGGCCAAAGCGGAGGGAGTTCTCTGCGTAGCTAGAGACTGGCTTGGTGTTCCACCAAAGCGTGAGAACATCCACCAAAGCTGAGAACAACCACCAAAGCGTGAGAACAACCACCAAAGCGGGAGGGGTCTTCGTGTACTGGAGACTAATCTTGTACAAAATACAACATTCCAGCTCAATATGCGCCAGCTAAGCGGGGATTGTTGTATGAAATGCAGCATTTTGCTTCATTCTAGCGGCTAATCGCGAGGGAAGCGGGAACAGGAACAGGAGCTGGAAATAGTACTGCTACAGCAGAACTGCCGTAAATGCCAGCATAACCCGAACCCCCCGAACTCCCGGAACATTAATGAGTCAACTATCTAAGCATTCTTCGAACGCCGGTAATCCGTAGGCGTCGTACCGAAGCTGCGCTTGAACATCCGGTGCAGATAAGAGCTGCTGGTGAAACCGCAGCGCTCGGCAATGGTAGTTACCGGCAGGTCGGTATTCTCCAGCAGGGCGCATACCTCGCGCATCCGCACCTCCAGCATGACATCGACGATACTGTTCATGGTCTGCTGCTTGTAAAGGCGGCTGATATAGATCGGCGACATATCGAGCTCATCGGCAATCTGGTTGAGGCTTAGGTTCGGCTTCATGTAATTCTCGTTAATCTTGTTATTAATCTGGCAGATCAGATCATGCTGCTTGGAGTTCTTCTTCTCGTCCAGCTGTTCGCGCAATGCAGTGAAGAGAGTGGAGAAGGCTTCCTCCAGCTCCTCAATGGTCTCAATGGATTCCAGGCAAGGCAGTCCGCTGATTCCGTCATTTTGTAAACGGTTACGTTTCTGCACAGTATTCGCGATTTCCCTGACCGTCACGCTGAGTCTGGATACTGTTAACTGCACCGTCTGGAAGGGGAAGGCTTCCGTCTCCCGGATAATGCTGTTGAACTGCTCGGCGGCGTCCTCCAGTTTACCGCTGAGCAGCGCGTCGGCCAGTTTCTTTTCCTTGTCGGTGGGATAGTGATAAGTGCTGGACTCAAGAGCGCATATGTGCTGGGCGTTAATAATACAGCCATGTCCGTAGAACAGGCGGTGATTCGACGCTTCCCGGACTTGCTTGTAGAGCTGGTGCAGCTGGCCAGCGTTACGGTCAATATGACTGTAGGTAAGCGTAAGACTTAGCTTCAGATAATCGGAGCAAGCCTGCTGGATCTGCCGGAGCAGCGCCTCAATCAGCCCGGTATCCGTATACTCCACGGGATCGATAATGTTCAGCAGCACAAGGATGCCGTCATCGTTCATATCAACAGTCTCGACGCGGTACGTCTGGCCACAAATTTCCGAAGCGATATTCATAATGGCAAACTTCGAGGCCAGCAGGTAGGAAGAGCGGGCTTCCCTGAACTCTTTGTAGTGATCAATCCTTAGCAGGATCAGGCGGAAATCATCATTGAAGGTGAAATGAATTCCAAGCTGGCGCAGCTTCTCTACCTGCTGAATAGACTGCAACGGCTTGAGGCCGAGAATGAGATCACGCAGTGTATTTTGCCGGATCATGAACATGCTGTCACGTTTCTCCGTTTCAAGAATGTTCATCTCGCTGACAATCCGGTCAATCGGCAGATAGAGGCTTCTGGACATGATCCAGGAGAGGCCTATGCCGGCCACCAGAACAAGTGCTGCAATGAGCAGGGTGGTGTTGCGGATGTTGTTGGTCTGCTCTGTAATGATGTCGTAGGGCGTAATCCGTACATACTGCCAGCTTAAGTCATCCGGTGCAGTATAAGAAATCAGCGAGTTCACGCCTCCGAAGGACCCGATGAAATAACCCGCCTCCTGTCCTTTGATCCGTTGTTCGATCCATCCGGCTTCCTCAGGGGAGAGCTCCTGCTGCTGCAGGCTGTTGCCGGACAGGAAAGCCCCCTGATCGTCCAGAATGTAAGTGGCGCTGGCAGAATTAATCGGACTGGTAATCTCCTTATTGATCCAGGGGGCAGAGATGTTGACGATTACCGCAGAGTTGATGGCCCGGTCCCAGCCGATGGCATCCAGACACAAAAAAGTATAAGCACGAACCTGGTCATTCTCCCGCGCACCATTGGAATACACTCTGGGAATCGGTGTGAAGGCCTTGTAGTCCTGATAATGGCCCAGGATATTAAGAATAGAGGTGTCTACCAGCTCTTGCTCAGTAAAGACACCGTTCTGCCCGTGGGAAGAGGCAATATACAGCTGTCCGCTTTTGGGATTATAGACATATATGGACTCAATATAAGGCATGGAGCTTAAATAATTGCCCAGCTCGGACATGGCTGCCGTGACATCATAGATATCAGGCTTATCGTAGAAAACGATTTTGGAGATCGTACTGTTGCGGTATATTTGAAAAGAAAGCGATTGCGCAGCATCGGTCATGTTAACGACTTCCCTGCTGGTCTGCGTGAGGTTACCGAGGTCCGACTGGAAAGCCTGCTTCTTTTCCACGCCGATATAATAGTTGTAATAGATGATGGTGGAGACAAGAAAAGTTAAGGAGACGCAAAGCGTAATGCTGGCTAATAATCTGCTGTACAGTGCTCTTTTATTACCAATCTTGTTCAGTCTCATATAAAGCCCCCTGTCTCACTGTGTACTCTGGCGATACCGTCCTGTCTATATTGTTCATAGAACAATTATAAGCTTCATAGCATGAACGGGACAGTGGAACAAGATTACAACAGTGAACAGGCTTGATAATCCGGCAGTGAACAAATGCAAGATTTGTGTACAAAAGCTACCCGGGAAAGCGGATGGTCAGCGGTAGGGAGCCTCACGGTGCGGCGGATATACGGCTGCAGCAGGTTCGGTAATCTGCATCATCAGCGGGGTTACCTTGAAGCCGTTGACCGGGGCCAGATCCTGCGAGCAGGAGGAGAGGGCGACGATCACATCGGTCAGCGCCAGGAGTGCAACGTAATCGCCGGGCCGGGAGAGCGGCTCTTCGATGACGTAGTCGAGATTCTCATCCAGCGCATTGTTCATGAACCAGTTAATGGGATCGGGCAGCTCCTTGTGACCCAGCTGATATTTGTGCAGTGCCTTCTGCAGGTTGTCATGGCAATTCGGATGCTCCTCCAGCCCGAAGTCGATCTTATAACGGTAATAGTCGCACGCCGGGAAAAAGAAATCATGCTTCCCTACGGTATCCTTCGTAAGCTGCATCAGCGGTCTGCGGCGGTTGCTGTAGAGGCCGTCGCCGGGCTTGAGCCTTATACTGCTGAGCGATGATCTCATATGCACAGGGGACACATGCTCGTCAGGGTCCTCAGCATTATAGCAGACGAAATCGCCCACCTGCTTGCCCTCGGTATCGATGATGTAGAGCGTCTGGCCTTTGCGTACGCGTGCACTTCTTCCCTCGTAAGCCGGTACCAGGATTTCTTCAATTACCTTGTCGGTGGTCATGGTACATTCACCTGCCTAATCTGTTTATTCTATGAATACCGCGACTGCACGGATGGGGGAGCCGGTGCCTCGGCGGATCCGGAGCGGAAGTCCGAAATACAGGAAACGCTTCTGGGCGATCAGATGCAGATTGCAGAGATTCTCGGTATTGGTCATCCGGTACTCACGGCAGATCAGGTGGCCGGAAAATAGCGGGTCCAGCGGATTGTCGATGGAGGGTGCATCAATGCCGATGTTAATGATCCCCTGCTTCGCCAGCCATCCCGCCGCTTCATAATCCAGGCCGGTATAGCGGGTCAGCCATTCTTCAGTGCCGTAGGCACGGTTATAATGCCCAGTGTACAGCAGGACGATATCGCCTTTATCCAGATGGAGGTGGTCTTTGCGCAGTGCCTGTTCCAGATCAGGCCGGGTAATGTAGGCGTCCGGTGAAATATGGGAGAGGTCCAGGCAGACAGCCGGTCCGTAAAAATACTCCAGCGGCATCTCATCAATCGTCGGCCCATGCGGATCATATTCGTAAATCGCATCGCTGTGGGTAGGGCCGTGCTCGTTAATCAGCAGATTGTTCGTGGCAAACTCGAAGCCGAGCCTGCGGCGGCTCTCTTCGTGACTCATATTGGGGAAGATCATCGTCTTCTGATGCGGCGGAAAGACCGGCATTCCCTGGTAGATTTCCTGGGAAAGATCTATCACTTGAATGCCCATAAGAGGTGCTCCTTTCACAGGGGAATTAGTTAGTTGCGTAACTGATGACCGGCTGACCGGCTCCGGATGTTAGGCGAGGCTGACGTGCGCAGCGGCAGGATGCAGACTCAGCCTGACGGCAGACGCAAGGGCTGCGGGCTCAGGCGAGCGGCGGCAGCACGGTGAAGGCATCGGCGTCGATCAGGCCAACGTCGGTGATTTTCCAGGCCGGGCTGGTGACCAGCGACAGGAAGGAGAGATGCATGAACGGCACATGCAGTGTACAGCCCAGCTCCTCGCGGGCCAGCCGGTGCAGCTCGGCAATTCTTGCGCTCATCTCTTTGCCGGTCAGCTCATCGGTCATCAGTCCGCCAATGCGCAGCGGCAGATCGCCGACCACCTTGCCGCCTTCGATCATGGCGATGCCGCCGTCCATCGCGATAACCCGGTTGACCGCAGTCACCATATCGGCGTAATTGGTGCCGGTGACGATAATATTATGGGTGTCATGGGCCACGCTCTCTGCAATGGCCCCGGCCTTCAGCTTCATGCCGCGGACGAAGGTTTTGCCGATCTTACCGCTGCAGCCATGCCGTTCTACGACAAGCAAGGGCAGCAGATCGTTCTCGACAGAGGGCTGCACAACGCCATCCTTCACGGCAGCGGTGTAGATGCCGGAGCCGGTCAGATTCTGGTCGGGGATGACCTCGATGACGCGGACCCGGACGGTTCCTTGGGCACCTTCAGCGGAGAGCTGAAGGTCAGCAAGCTTAACCGGCTTGCGCTTCACAGACTTTTTGACAGAGTCTGGATAGATATAGGAGGGGATCTCTCGCGTCAGCTCGCCATCACTGGCAACCTTGGCTCCGCTGATATAGACTTCGGCAATGGTCATGTTCGTCAGGTCGCTGATGACCGCGATATCGGCCTTCTTGCCTGGGGCCAGCACGCCGATATCCTGGAAGCCGAAATGGGTGGCCGGATTGATCGTGGCCATCTGAATCGCCTCAACCGGATCAATACCGACGGCAATCGTCCGGCGGATGATATCATTCATATGGCCGTGCTTCAGCAGATCCTCCGGCACCATGTCGTCGGAGACCAGAATGGCCCGCCGGGAATCCATACCTTCCTCGGTGATTGCCCGGATGCACTCCGCCATATTGCGCTGCGAGGAGCCTTCGCGCATGAATACACTGACCCCGTAGCGCAGCTTCTCCATCATTTCTTCCTTGGTTGTTGTCTCGTGGCAGGAGATATGGCCTCCGCCGCAGATGATATGGGCAGCCAGCTCCTGGCCGAACAGGCCGGGGGCGTTGCCCTCAATGCTTTTGCCGATAGCCTTGGCATAGGAGACGGAAGCGAGCAGATCATCGATCAGGTAAGGAGCGTTGCGGTATACAGGATGGACATTGCTGAACCCCTGCAGTTCACCGATTCCCTGAACATGGTCGTCATTCAGCAGTTCCTGCATATCCTTGGAGCCGATATCTGCGCCTGCGGTCTCGAGGCCGGGCACATCGGGTGTAAGGCACGGGACGGTGAACAGCACGCGGTTCGGCAAGGTCTTCGCTTCTTCAATCATGGCCTTCATTCCGGGAACGCCCAGTACATTGCCAATCTCATGGGGATCAGCCACCAGCGTGGTTGTTCCGGTTGGAATCGACAGCTTGGAGAACTCAGTAACCGTCAGCATTGCACTTTCAAAATGCATATGTGAATCGATGAAGCCCGGACTGATGAATTTGCCGCGCATATCCTCTACTACTGTGGAGGGACCGATCAGTTTATCAGCCTCGCCGACAAGCAGAATCCGGTCACCTTTAATTGCTACATCCCCGGGGTAGATCTCCCGGGTGATTACGTTGATAATATAGCCGCCCTTCAGCACCAGGTCGGCATGGAGCTGGCCGGATAGCAGCACATCAATCATCCGTCGCCGCTGAATCGCATCTTTGATATCGGTAGTCAGCATCATCTACAATCCTCCTGCTCTGGGACAATCCACACTATCTACGATTCCGACAATTGCGGCATCTATAGGGGCATTTGGATGCGTTGACGCCCTCGAAGCGACGCTGCCCACTGCATAGATAATGGTCTCCCCGATGCCTGCGCCAACGGTGTCGACAGCAATAATCAGCTGTCCGGCAGGCGTCCCGTCAGGGAGAATGGGCTGTACGATCAGCAGCTTGGCTCCGACGAGATTCTCATCTTTTCGCGTAGCCACAACGTGTCCAGTAATGATTCCCAGCTTCATGTGATGGTCACCTCTTCTATTCAAATCCTGCATGATTAAGCTCAATTCCATATTGCCGGGCGGTGTCCCTGGCCAGGGGAGTAATTACTGCCGGGCTGTTCAGAGTGATGGAGGTTCTGCCCAGCTTGGCTGCTGCGATGATATCCTCCTCCGTCAGTACCTGCCTCCTCAGCGGGGCAGAACCTGCAGACAGCCAGCTTAAGGCATCGGACGGTGCCAGTAGTCTGATCCCATAGCCGGATATTGCGGTCACCATGCTGCGCATTTTCTCTTTCAGCAGCGGACTGGCCTGAGATAAACCCTGCTCGCTCCAGCGGTAATGCTCCGGCTCCGCTCCAAGAGTAAGCGCGCCCACGGGCTTGCCGGCACACAGGTTCTCAACAATCAGTCTCACGAAGGGATGCCCGGTATCCAACTGAACGAGCCGGGACAGGAATGACAGCGACAGAACAGGGATCAACAAGGCGTCGGCATCGGCAGGGGAGAGTTTATCGGCCTGCCCCGGGTGGATCAGGTCATCTACTCCGGTTTGGCGTGCAAGTTCTCCGGCGTTATTTGTCCCGAGCAGCTGATCTTCTGCCCATAAGCGTAGCCTGAGTTTCTCCGTACTTAAGCTCCGCAGCGCAGCGTAACCTTCCTCCATACCAATGAAATGGCCGGCCAGCAGCACCAGCACCCGGGGATATTCCTCATTCAGCGCTGCCGTTCTGGAGCGGTATGACAATCCCAGCAGGGCATTCTCTGCAACTGTACTATGCCGGCTGTCCATGGGAGTATTTATTCAATACCCTTAGAGAGCAAGGCACGTTCTACTTCACTGTGCGGACGGGGAATGACATGAACGGATACCAGTTCACCGACCCGTTTGGCAGCGGCGGCTCCCGCATCCGTAGCGGCTTTTACGGCGCCTACGTCCCCGCGTACCATAACCGTGACCAGACCAAAGCCTATTTTTTCATACCCGCAGATTTCCACGTTTGCTGCCTTCACCATGGCATCGGCTGCTTCAATTGCGCCTACCAGACCTTTAGTTTCGATTAATCCAAGTGATTCTCCCATTATAAAAAACCTCCAATAATTTAGTTGTAATTCAAAAATGCCCTGCCGGAAACGAGACACGCAGTAAGTGGATAAGACAGATAGACAGGCGGACGGATAGATAGACGAACAGATAGTTAGTTAGGTAGGTAGGTAGATTGGTAGATTGGTAGATAGGTAGACAGATAGACAGACAGATAGATAGGTTGATTGTTAATGCTTATTCAATTTCTGGCAGATCCGGAGCAGTGGTACTGGCACTTCCGGCAGTTCCGGTTTGGTCGGTTTGATCAGCTTCGGCAAGTATGGCAGATGCGGCAGATTTGGCTCCGTCTGATGTAGTTCCGGCGTCTGTCGTCTTGGAGTCTGCGGGCAGGCCCGGAAGGAATCTGGCCAGTATTTTGCTGTTTACATCTTCATGGGTCTTGGCGATGACATGGGCGGAAATGACTGTGCCTATCCGCTGGGCTGCCGCTTTGCCAGCATCCACCGCAGCGCCGACTGCAGCGACATCACCGCTTAAATGAATGGTTACGCCGAGTGAACCGCCGACACCGATAACCTTCTCAACCGCAATCAGCTGCACATCCGCCGCTTTCAAGGCTGCATCTGCGGCGGAGACGGCGGTGGTATATCCAAGAGTCTCAATTAATCCGAGTGCCTGCATCACCGGCACCTCCTTTGTTATTAATGGGCTTAGTCTTTAGAGATGCTTGGGCGACAGGGCAGGATTGCTTTTTCAGAGTTGCTGCTAGTCAGCAAAGCGTGTGAACCCTGGCAGCACGCTTGCCATCTGAGCGGGGGTTCCGCTGATTATGCAGTAGCTGCGCTCGGCGCGGAGGCTGAGGCCTGCATCCGGGCAGCTGCCGAGCAGCTGTTCCGCGAGGCCGATGCTGCTCCAGCGCGAGGCGGCATCGATTACGGCAATGGCCTCCTGCTGGCCTGCAGCCAGATGCCGCCGAAGCAGCGGACCGGGCTGCAGGCTCGTGTATACCCGAACCCGGCGGGTGGAATCCCGCTGCAGGATTCCGGTGAGCTCTATCAGCAAGCGGTCCAGTTTGAAGGAATCGTTGCTGAACAGCCTCAGCTCAAAGCTCCCGCCGCTGGCGCCCCACTGGATATCTGCTTCCAGAGCAGGGTCACTGCCCAGCAGTTCTTCTGCGGCGAACAGCTGGCCCGGATGGCAGAGAGGAACGCTTAGTATGCCTGCCGAGCTGTAGCTGCGGCCGGCAGTGCCTAGCAGCGTGCGGAGCCTGCTGCTGATTACCGGGAATAGCCAGGCATCCATAGTTCCATCCCGGATGAGGGGGACTGGAATGTCTGGTGAAGCAGTGTTCCGGTCATATGACACTGCCAGTGAATCCATCGTCCGGGTGGGGCCAGCCCCCGGGATACCGCCGGACCGGCAGGGAATATCTCCGGTTGAATTCGTGCCCGAATGCTGAGTACCGGTTGGAATCGAAGCCTGCCCGCTCCCGGCAGGCAGGGTGCGCAAGAGCAGAGGGGACAGATACCGTTCGGCAAAGCTCCGATGATCCCCAGGCACATTGACTGCCGGGGATCGTGCCGTATTTGGGTATGCTGCCTGCTGCTCTTGAAAAAGATGTGAGGTGCGGAGCTGTGCAGCCGCATCCGCAGCCGGTAACCGGGCTGGAGTAGGGGATGCGCCGGGCAATCCGTGTGATTGGTGTGATCCTAGTGATTCTCGTGATACCGGTGACCTTGATGATCCCGGTGACCCCGGTGACCCTGTCGAGCCGGGATCACCGGGCAGACCAAACAATGCGAGCCGCTTCCCGGCCTGCTCCTTCTGGTAATTGATCCGCTTGATCCCGCCCGGTGGTTTCGGGCAATCCACGGGACTGCTGCAAGTGTCCAGGCAGTCCGACCAGTTGCCCGCTGAACAGGAAGGGCCGACTGAAGCAGAAGCAGAAGTCGAAGCCGGAACGGGAGAGGGAGCAGAAGCCGGAACGGGAATGGGAGCAGAAGAAGGTGCCGGTGCCGGAGCTTCAGCAAGGACGGGAACAGGTGAAGTAACGGTAACGGGTGAAGTAACGGAAGTGAGAGCAGCAGCAGCAGGGTGATTTCGCTCCAAAACCTCGGCAACAATGCTCTTCATGAAATTGGACAAGGGAAATCACCTCCTAAACTAGGTATTAATGCGCGCAGTATAGGTTTCCTTCAGACAATTTTTCAGACAACTTGGGATCGTGTTGTTCACACGCAGAGAAGTGCTGCCAAACGGAAAAACGTCCACTAATCATATGAAGAGTCCTAAATAGCGTGCAGTACAAGCTAAACTTTAAAGACACTAACGAAAATCCTACACGAAATACAACATTCTCCTCGTGAAATCGAGCGTAATCCGTAATTGTTGTATAAAAGGCAACATTCCTCCCGTATTCAAGCTGCTAAGCGGGGAATTGTTGTATTTCATACAACAATCCTTACAAGTTCCCTAGTATCGGGGTATCTAAGTTGTAAAACGTACAACTTTTTGGCCAGTACTTACAGATGTGCTTACAGTAGTACTCACAGTACTTACAGACGTACTTACAGTAGCGGCTAGAAGGTAGCACTCATAGATGTACTTGCAGTAGTACTCACAGTACTCACAGATGTACTTAAGTTAGCTCGCTTCGCTGCCGGGCCGCGGGCCGCAGAGTAACGCGTTAGTCCTTGGGTGGAGTGCCACGTGTAGTTGTATAGCCAGCGTATCTCATGGCTGTATACATACAGCGGCAGAACCGTTTCTTGCAGTCCTTGCTACCCGTCCGTATAACCAAGGCTTGCTCCGGTCACCGCTGATTTGCTGACTTTTAGCTATAGTCTAGGTGCATGCATATAGTTCTATAATTCAATCCATCTACAGCAGCATCCGCGCCAGATCCGGGTGCGGCCGGGGGATAACGTTGGAGGAAATCAGCTGTCCCCCCGTCCGGGGATAAGCGGCGATACCGGCCTCCACGGCCGCCTGGACTGCGGCGACATCGCCTTCGACGATAACCGTTATAAGTCCGGAGCCGACACGCTTGAAATCGACCAGCTTCACATTTGCTGCCTTGCACATCGCATCCAGTGCTTCAAGGGCCGGAGTTAGTCCCCGGGTCTCGATCAATCCGATCGCTTGCATAATCCACCTCCTGCTAAGCTAAATTGTGTATCCATGGATCCGGCTTCATCGTCTATAAATAACTCGCCAGTTCAATTTCCTCCTGGCCGGGGATGGAGGTCCGCCGGTAATGCTCCGCTTCAGCCAGCGGGAAGGTGGCGTCGATGCCCATTTTGGCGGTGACGCCGCGCAGGTTGTGCGAGGGCTCAAGCGGAGAACCCTTTGCTCCAGTGACAATGAAGGTGTCCAGGTCAGCCTGGACACGGGTGGCGATCGCCCACTCCACATCAAGCGGGTCCAGCAGGTTGACGTCCTCGTCGACAACGACCACATGCTTGAGGTCCTTGTCGCTGGCGAAGGCGGCGAGCAGGGCGGTTTTGCCGTCGCCCTCCTGTACCTTTCGGATACGGATGACCGCATGGTAGCGCCCGACGCCGCCCATAGTGATATGAACGTCTGTAACACCGGGGACGACCTGGCGGACGGAGCCCAGCAGGGCAATCTCGCGTGCAATGGCCATCGGCAGCTTCTCTTCGTAGCTGGCCGGGAGGATGGTCTGCCAGACCGGATTGTTCCGGTAGGTGACAGCGGAGAATTCGACGACCGGCTGCTCGGTGCGCGGGCCGTAGTAACCGCCGAGTTCGCCGAACGGACCCTCCGGTTCGCGGACCCGGGGAAGAATCCGGCCCTCGAACACAACCTCGGCTTCTGCCAGGACTTCAAGATCGATCGACTTGCAGCGGACGACCGCAAGCGGCTGGCCGAGCAGGGCAGAGGCGACCTCCAGCTTATCGGCATGGAACAGGTGGGTGCTGACCTGGGAAGCCAGCACGACGGCCGGGACGATGCCGAACATGAATGCCGCCTCCATCGGCTCGCCGCGTTCCTCGAATTCCCTGTACTGCTGGAATAATTCAGGGGAGGAGATCAGGATGCTGGTCCGGTTGCCGTCCAGCAGCTGCATCCGCCGGATGGAGGTGTAGCGCTTCTGCCCGTCCGCGCCTTTGACGACCATCACCCCGGAGACATAATAAGCTCCGCTGTCCAAGGCGTTATAGGTGCAGACCGGAAACAGCTCCCGCAGATTAATCCGGCTCGTAATGACGTTGTCGTGTACCGGAGCCTGCTCCTGGTTCTTCGTAGGCAACGGATGAACAACGGCCTCGATCAGCCGTGGCAGCAAGTCTTCCGGCTGAATGCCCATACTCTCGGCGAGCAGCTCTTTGGAGCCTCCAAGACCGGCTGCCATCGGGACGGAATAGCCTTTTACCTTCTGGAAGACCATAGGCTGCCTGCCCTTCACGGCCTTAATCACGGCCCCAAGCTCAAACTTGGGGTCCACCTCCTTGCGGACCTTCAGCAGTCTGCCGCTGCGTTCCCAGTGCTCCAGCAATTGCCGCATATTCATGAATGCCATCCAGGCTGCACCTCCTTCACCTCGTTCATTGTTGAACTGCTCGCCGTTGTAAGCTTCAGCGGGCCTTGACTCGCGCACCTTCCAAAAAAGGGAATAAAAAAAGAAGCCGCAGACATAGAGAAAAAAGATTCTCTAAATCGCGGCTTCCTTCATTCTGTGAACAGAAATGGGGCAAACCTTATATTGGGGCAGCGGATCTGGATATAATCGGGATCAGCCGGTATAAGTCATCATCACGTAAGCTTAAGTTCCATTATAGTGAAAAAAAGCAAAAAGTAAATGACTAATGTTATATTACATGACCTTACTTCTGATGCGGAAGGTTCGCGGGGAGAGTCCGCTCTCTCTTTTGAACATATTGCAGAATTGGGCATCATTGACGAATCCGGCAGCGGAAGAGACCTCGGAAATATGCATTTGGGTATGCAGCAGCAGAGATTTGGCATAATCCAGGCGCTTCAGTACAAGATAACGGTGCGGGGAATGTCCAAATCTTTCCTTGAACAGATGCCGGAAGCGGTCGTAGCTATAACCGGACATTTCTGCCAGAGAGGACACGGAGAGCTTATGGCGGTAATGCTCATTCATATAATTCAGCACATACTGCATCTGATCCTCTGCCGGGGAATGGAAATCCGAGGCGGCGAGCAGCCGCTGCAGATACACGGTAATTTCGCTCATTTGCAGATTCAGCAGCTCGGCGAACCCGTCACGCTTGCGCTTGAATTCTGCATTCATCCGCTGCAGGGTCTGCAGTACGGTATGTTCCTTATCATCGTCAAAAACGCCGGATAGCGTATTGATAATCGGATTGCCGCAGTGGAAGCCGACGAACAGCACCTCCGGGCTGGGCTGATGATTCTCGTCATGCTTGAAACCCGCCGGAATCAGGCCAAAGGTGAAGGGCCGGAAATGATAGCTGCGCGGTCCAATGCTGCAGGTCCCATGACCATGGATATAATACACAAGCTCGAAACATTCATGCTGATGCGGGGGGATATACGTATTTGCTTCATGCTCTGCATTTACAATATATAGAACACGGTCCATGATGAGCCTCCATTTATCGTCATTTAGCCGAATCGTACAAAAAGATGACCGAAAATATATAAATATTTATCTTTTCTTTTGTTATGATCTTATCAATTAAACCGAAGATTCTCAACTGGACTGGCCATCTTGTTCGGATTTATGCGGTTTTTTTGAGAAATGTAACATGTAATGTTTGTTTTTCAAAGTAAATTGCTTGTTTTCAGAATTTCAACAGTCTTTTATTCATGCTGCCCGATGCTATCCGTCAGACAAAACGTGTAATTGGAACTTTATGCTATTTTATGAGCGTTGATCTATTACAAACAGGGGTGTGAACTTAGAAAATGAAAAAGAATATACTCGCTTTATTACTGATGACGGTTATGGTACTGGTCACTGCATGCGGAAACAACACGTCAGGTAATGGAAATACGGTCAACTCCGGAACGAATGCTGAAGGCGGAGAGGCGGCTGCAGGGGACAAGCTCAAGGTTGTGCTGCTTATTCCGGGAACGCTAGGCGACAAGTCGTTTTTTGATGCGGCGAACAGCGGCCTGCAAAAAGTGAAGGACGAGCTCGGCGCGGAAACGAAAGTGGTTGAAATGGGCGCCGACAAGACGAAGTGGGAACCAACTTTTAATGATATCGCTGCCGAAGATTGGGATGTTGTCATCTCGGGCGGCTCGGAAATCACGGAAATGTTCAATGCAACAGCAGAGGCGAATCCGGATAAAAAATTCATCAACTATGATACGGACATCGAGGAAGCACCTGAAAATATGTACAACATGTCCTATTCGACCAATGAGGTCTCATTCCTGGCAGGGGCGGCAGCGGCACTTGCTACCCAGTCTGATATGCCAAACGCCAACCCGGAGAACGTAATCGGCTTCCTGGGCGGGATGGATATTCCCGGCATTAATGCCTTTCTGGTGGGTTACATCCAGGGGGCGCAGTATGTTGATCCTGATGTGAAGGTAGCGGTATCCTATGCCGGAGATTTCGTGAACCCTGCCAAAGGCAAGGAATTATCGCTGATCCAGTACAATTCTGGTGTGGATATTATTTTCAACGTAGCCGGCGGTACGGGACTGGGAATCTTTGATGCAGCCAAGGAAAAGACAAAGTATGCCATCGGTGTCGATTCCGACCAGGCGATGCTGCTGAAAGATACCGATAGTGAGAAGGCAAACCTGATTGTCACTTCCGCGATTAAAAAGATCGATATGGCTATCCTCGGCGCAGTGAAAAAACTGCAGGACGGGACGCTTGAGATGGGCAAACGCGATGTGCTCGGTTTCGTTGAAGACGGCGTAGGGATTGCAGAGAATGACATATACAAAGACGTATTCCCGGCAGATCTGCAGGCCAAGGTGGAAGAAGTGAAGCAGAAGCTGATTAACAAGGAAATTACGGTCGACAATGCAATGGGCATGGAAACCTCTGAAGTCGAAGCGATCCGCAATGCCGTGAAGCCTTAAGACGATTGATCAAAGATAGCTTTATATAATGAAATTGGCTTATGCAGCTCTGCAGTTGGAGGCTCTTCCCTTGGGGAGAACTCCAGCTGCCTATTTTTGCAGACCACCCAAGTTGAAAGGCGTTGATGACCCATGGCAAATGCTCTGCTGGAAATGCGGGGAATCACCAAAGTATACCCGAACGGCGTTGTTGCCAATAAGGATGTCGAATTCTCCCTGCGGGAGGGCGAAATCCATGCGATTGCGGGTGAGAACGGAGCCGGGAAATCGACTCTGATGAAGATCATGTTCGGCATGGAGGAGCCGAGTGAAGGCGCGGTCTATATCCGGGGAGAACAAGTGAAGCTGCAGTCCCCGCAGGACGCAATTGACCGCGGCATCGGCATGGTTCATCAGCATTTCATGCTGGTGCCTTCTTTTACTGTGGCCGAAAATATGGTGCTGGGCATGGAGCCGCGAAAAGGTGTGGGCTTCAATGCTGGCGAAGCGGTGCGTCTGACGGAGGAAACGGCGCGCAAATATAACCTCTCGGTAAACGCCAGGGCTAAGGTGGAGGATCTGTCGGTCGGCATGAAGCAGAAGGTGGAAATTCTGAAGGCGCTGGTTCGCGGGGCCAAAATCCTCATCCTCGACGAGCCGACCGCTGTGCTGACTCCGCAGGAGACAGAGGAGCTGTTCCGCGAGCTTCAGCAGCTGAAGGAGCAGGGGCACACGATTGTGTTCATCTCGCACAAACTGAAGGAGGTCAAAGCAATATGTGACCGGATCACCATCATGCGAGGCGGCAGAAGCGAAGGGGTCTTCGAGACCCGCGAGGTGACAGAGCAGGAAATATCACGGCTGATGGTCGGCCGGGATGTTGTACTGAAGTACGACAAGAGCACTATCCCACATGGCAAGCCGGTGCTTACGGTGGATGGGCTGAGTGTATCCGACAGTCTGGGCAAAGCACTCCTCGCAGAGATTAGCTTCTCGGTCCGTGAAGGACAGATTGTCGGCATTGCCGGTGTTGAGGGGAACGGACAGACGCAGCTGATTGAAGCGCTGACCGGCGGTCTGCGCGGCGTCTCCGGCAGTGGGGCGGTAAGTGTAAAAGGGACGGATATCCGCGGGCTGGATATTCTGGGCATCCGCAGCCTGGGCGTATCTTATATCCCGGAGGACCGGATGCGGCAGGGCTCCGCCGGAGAAGCCAGTATTGCCGACAACCTGATCTCTACGCGGTACCGTTCGAAGGACATGAATAAGGGGCTTTTTCTCCACAGCTCCAGAATTGCTGCTCTGGCGTCTTCGCTGGTGGAAGAATTCAAAGTGCGCTGCTCCGGTCCTCAGCAGCCGATCGGCATGCTGTCGGGCGGGAATATGCAGAAGGTAGTCGTTGCAAGAGAGTGCTCTACGAATCCGCAGCTGCTGATCGCCGAGCAGCCGACACGGGGTGTCGATATCGGTGCTGCACAATTCATCCATCAGAAGCTGCTGGAGCTGCGCTCGGACAAATGCGCCATAGTTCTGGTATCTGCCGATCTGAATGAAATTCTGGAGCTGAGCGACAGTCTCCTTGTGATGTACGAGGGGCAGATCGTTGCGTATTTCGATAATCCTTCTGCCGTGAGTGAGGAAGAGCTGGGACTCTATATGCTGGGCATTAACCGGCAGGACAAAGAGCAGACCGGGAGGGCATTAAATCATGTTTAGAGCAAAATACTTTGAGGCGGTCCGGACGGCAGCGGTTATTGTCATTGCGCTGATTATCGCATTCCTGATCATCTCGCTGGTCAGTGACCAGCCGCTCAAGACGATTGGCATTTTCCTGCTGGAGCCGTTCTCCACCAAGGGGCATATCGGCAATGTCATTGAGATGGCCATTCCGCTGATGTTCACCGGCCTTGCCGTCTCGCTGCTGTTCCGGGCCAATATGTTCAACCTGGGGGCAGAGGGAATCTTTTATTTCTCCGGTGTCGTGGCCTCTGTACTAGCGATTCATCTCAGCCTGAACAGTTGGCTGCATCCGTTGGTGGCGATATTAGCAGGTTCTATCACAGGGGCGCTGCTGTCAGCCATTCCCGGAATTCTCAAAGCGAAGTGGAACGCCAATGAACTGGTGACTTCGCTGATGTTCAATAATATCCTGTTCGGAGTGGGGCTATACCTGCTGAACTATCATCTGCGGGATGCCAAGGCCTTCGCCAACGTCTCGTTTAAATTCGAGAAAACTGCGCAGCTGAGCAAGCTTTTTGCAGGCACACGGATTCATACCGGACTTATTATTGTATTGGTGCTGATTGTACTGGCCCATCTGTTCCTCTACCGGACCAAATGGGGCTATGAGCTGCGGATGACAGGCGTCAACCGGGAGTTTGCCCGGTACTCTGGCATGAAGACTGCCAAGGTTATCATTCTCGTGCATCTGATCGCCGGGTTTATTGCCGGGATGGGCGGCTCGGTGGAAGTACTCGGGATGTACAGCCGCTTTCAGTGGACGTCTTTGCCGGGCTACGGCCTCGATGGTGCCCTGGTGGCGATGCTGGCCAAGAACAATCCGCTGTCTGTCATTGTCTCTGCGCTCTTCCTGGCCTATATCCGTATTGGAGCCGATCTGATGGCGCGGCTGTCCGACGTACCCTCCGAGATGATCTCGATCATTCAGGCTGTGATTATCCTGCTGATTTCGGCTGAGCAGTTCCTCAAGTTCTGGAAGAACCGCATGCTGCTGAAGGAGGCGAAGGAAGCATGAACAGTCTGCTGGATGTCATTCTGACGACGGATTTTGCCTTCTCTGTACTGCGTGTGACCACACCTATCCTGTTCGCTGCACTGGGAGCACTCATCTCGAACCGTGCCGGAATCATCAACATCGGGATGGAAGGGATTATGCTGGTCTCGGCTCTGGCCGGTGTTATTGTCAGCGCCTATACGCATAGCGCCTGGGTCGGGCTGCTGGGTGCGGTATTGTCGGGAACGCTGATTGCCGGGATTTTGGCCTTTTTCACCTTGAAATTCAAGACGCATATCATTCTAGGCGGTGTGGCGATTAATATGTTCGCCTCAGGCGGAACGGTGTTTATTCTGTATCTGCTCAGCGGGGACAAGGGTTCATCGACCTCCCTGGCGAGTAAAGTGCTGCCGAGTGTGCAGATTCCGCTGCTGAAGGATATTCCGGTGCTAGGTCCGATTCTGTCGGGACACCACATTCTGACCTACTTCTCGATTCTGTCTGTGCTTGTGGTCTATTATCTGCTGAACCGCACCCCGCTGGGGCTGCGTATCCGCTCGGTAGGCGAGAATCCGCATGCGGCCCAGTCGGTTGGAGTCAGCGTGGTCCGGATCCAGTACACGGCGCTGCTGCTCAGCGGCTTCTTCGCCAGTCTGGGCGGAGCCTACATGTCGATGGGCTATTTGTCGCTGTTTACCCGTGATATGGTGGCCGGCCGGGGCTGGATTGCGATTGCTGCAGAATCCATGGGCCGGAGCACCACCGTAGGAACAGCGCTGACCTCGCTGCTCTTCGGCGCCGCCGATGCGCTCTCCAATGCCCTGCAGGTGCTGAAGATTCCGGCGGAGCTGATCGCTACGCTTCCTTACGTGGCGACGGTAGTGGGGCTGATTATATACGCGGTCTCGGAGACCCGGAAGAAGAACAAGAAGCTTAAGACTACTACGACCAAATAGTTGAGGCTATGAGGGCAGCCTAGTTACTATCAACCACAATAGGAGCAGTTTCAATTTCGTTTTAGATTAGAAATCAACTTACAAGGGAGCGACAACGATGCCAACACCTATCATAATCGACTGCGATCCGGGGCATGATGACGCGATTGCCATTCTGCTTGCGCTGGCTCATCCCGGGCAGCTGGAGATCCGGGGCATTACCACGGTTGGTGGCAACCAGGTTCTGGATAAAATCACCGATAATGCACTCAAGGTGCTCAGCTTTGTAAATGCCGATATTCCCGTTGCCAAAGGAGCGGCGGCACCGCTGCTCGGCAAGCTGGTAACCGGAGAAGCAGCACATGGGGAGTCCGGCATGGATGGCCCCGCGCTTCCGGCGAGCCGCTTCAAGCCGGTGGAACAGGGAGCGGTAGAATTCATGCTGGATATTATACGGTCTTCTGAAGAGAAGATTACCCTGGTGCCTACAGCCCCGCTGACGAACATCGCCCTCCTGATTACTGCTTATCCGGAAGTGAAGGACAGAATTGAGAAGATCTCCCTGATGGGAGGCGGGCTCGCCTATGGCAATGTGACCCGGACGGCGGAGTTCAACATATATGTCGACCCGGAGGCGGCACGGATTGTCTTTGAATCCGGAATTCCCATTGTAATGAGCGGACTGGATGTAACGGATAAGGCGGCGATATTTGAAGAGGAGATTCAGGAGCTGAAAACCCGTGGACCCGTATCCGTAATGGTCGGAGAGCTGCTGGATTTCTATTCGATCTACGGCAAAAAGATGGGTTATATCGGCAATGCGCTGCATGACCCGTGCGCGATTGCCTGGCTGCTGCATCCGGAGCTCTTCGAAGCGGAGCATCTGCATGTAACAGTGGAAACCGAAGGGAAGCTGACCCGGGGGATGACTGTAGCTGACCGGCGCAAGAAGCCGGAGCAGCCTGCCAATACAGAGGTGCTGCTCGGTGTAGACCGTGAAGCTTTTATCAAGCTGCTGTTTGATTCACTGGAGCGGTTAGACCGCGGGTCCCTGCCTGCGGCGGGAGAATTGTAGCGGATGGCAGGCTGGGAACGCCTGCAGGAGACGGTGCGGCTGGAGCTGCAGCAGCGGATAGAGGAAGGCTGCCAGCCAGGGAGTCTGGCAGAGAAGCTGGCTGCTGCCGGAAGTGATGAGGGCAAGCTCATGGAGGTATACCGGGAGCTGATGGCCCTTCCGGTGGGCGCCGACTTTCCTTACGAGGAGCCTTCGGATCTGGCATCGATCAGACGGCTGCGCCCCGGAGGTCCGCGTAAGCTTGCGGTGAATTGGACACCGGAAGAGTGGAGGGACAGGTTCTATGGAGCCTGGCTTGGCCGGAGTGTAGGCTGCGCGCTGGGCAAGCCGCTGGAGTATTGGGATTATCTGTACGGAAAGGACGGCCGTACCGGCTGGGAGAACATCGAGCTGTGGTTCCGCGGTGCCGATGCCTGGCCGATTACAGGGTATACACCTGAGTACTCTACGGCACAGGCTGAATACGGCCTGGGCTTGAGCGACTGGTCCTTCACCAGTACACGCGAGAAGATCAGCTACATGGAGAGTGACGACGATATCCGTTATACCGTCCTTGGCCTGATGCTGCTGGAGCAAAAGGGGCTGGACTGGGACTCCTGGGATATCGGCAAGCTGTGGCACGGGCATCTGACCTACAGCCAGGTATGTACAGCAGAAACACAGGCCTATATGAACTTTGCCGGCGAAACCTCCCATCTGCACGGTGAGAAGCCGGAGGATTGGCCGCTGCGGCAGGAGCGGGTGCGCATGCATCTGAATCCGTACCGGGAATGGATCGGGGCGGCCATCCGTGCGGACGCCTTGGCCTATGGCGCGGCCGGGAACCCCGAGCTTGCGGCGGAGCTGGGCTGGCGGGATGCCTCCTTCTCCCATGTGAAGAACGGGATCTACGGCGAAATGTTCAATGCTGCAATGATCTCTGCTGCGTTCGCGGGCCTGGATAATGAAGAGATTGTAGAGATTGGGCTGAGCGAGATACCGCAGACCAGCAGGCTGACCCGGGATGTGCGGCGGGGTATGGAGATCGCACAGCAGGCAGGCAGTGAGCGCGAGCTGGTTAGCACACTATGGAACGAGTTCAGCCATTATGACCCGGTGCATACCAATAACAACGCCGCTATCGTTGCAGCTTCGCTTATATACGGCGGCAATGACTTCGAGAAAGCCGTGGTTACCTCTGTCTCTGCCGGGATGGATACAGACTGCAACGGTGCCACAGTCGGCTCCATTATGGGAGCGAAGCTGGGCGCAGCCCGGCTTCCCGCCAGTTGGACCGCACCGCTGAATGATCTGCTGTACGCGGATCTGCCGGGCTTCCACCCGATTGCGATTTCGGAGGTTGCCGAGCGGAGCTATCAGGTGTTCCTGAAGATCCGGGCAGAGCTGGGAGAATAGGATTATTTCTTACAATATTGTATCTCAAAAAAACAGGGAAGCCCGCAGCCATGCCACACAGGCTGCGGGCTTCCCTGTTTCGGCAGAAGGCCAGCACAGCCCTCCTAAGCTTCCCCCCAGCGCTTCATCAGCTGATGATCAATCCCCAGCGCGTCTAGAACACGGGCATTCATGAAGTTCACCAGCTCCCAGATCTCGGTCGGATGATTGTAAAAGCCCGGCGAAGCGGGCATGATATCCGCTCCCGCCCGGGCAATCCGCACCATATTCTCCAGATGAATCAGATGGAGCGGGGTTTCGCGCGGAACGATAAGCAGCCGCCGCTTCTCCTTGAGCACCACACTGGCTGCCCGGCTAAGCAGTGTATCCCCCATGCCGTTAGCGATAGCTCCCAGCGTATTCATTGAACAGGGAATAATCACCATCCCATCTGTCTTGAAGGAGCCGCTGGCTACAGGAGCGAACAGATCTGTATTGGACAGCACAGTGGCATATCCGGCCAATTCCTGCATATCCGCACCACACTCGTATTTCATCACATTCTCTCCGGCACCTGTGGCGATGACATAGGTTTCGATCCCAAGCCGGTGCAGGCTGCGGATCAGGGAGTAGGCGTAAATGGAGCCGCTGGCTCCGGTAATGCCGACAATAATTTTCATGGCGTATGCTCCTTTGAAATGAAAAGAAGCCGCTGAAATAGAGGGGATCCTCTAATCAACGGCTTCCTTCAGTCTGTAAACAGAAATCTGGCGAGCCATAGGCGTAGTCAGCGCATCAGGATACAATCCGGATGCAGCCGGTTATAGGATAAGAAGGTACATGCTTCGCTTCATCGAAGCCAAAGCCCCACTTTGTGGGGGATCTTGTTATTCACTGATAATGATCGTGCTGGCCCACCCTGTGCCCGGATCATAATCCCGGAGTACACCGGTGACAGGCAAATCCAGCTCATCGGCTAGCTTCTTCCGGAAGATCCGCTTGAACTCCTGATGGAGCGCAGCATCCACCGACTGCTTCAGCTCGGGATAGTTCTCTTCCAGTGCCCGCAGCGCAGTTACCCGCTGATGCTTCACCAGAAAGAGGATCATCGATTCGCCGGCGGCATCAATTCTCAGCTGTGTGACACCTACCCCATACAGTTCCCTATGCACTTCATTGTAGCAGCGGGAGAGGCGCTTCTTGAATTCATTGGAGGATAGAAGACTGTTTACCGTCAAGCATATCACTTCCCTGTGTGAGATAATGCCGGATAATCAATAAAATTAACCCTAATTATAGAGAATATCCGCAAAAAGTAAATGATCAATGTTACTTTATATGACTCCGGTATCTGATTAAGTTGTAATTCACATCATTGAACTTGTATGTTAGCATTATTTGTAATTCATTTACTGACAAAATTTAGATTCGGGGATTGGAGCGAGGCTCATGCTGAAAGTCATGATTGTTGACGATGAACCGTGGGTGCTTGAAGGACTTAGGACGATGGTCGACTGGGAGAAATCCGGTTACAAAGTATGCGCCGAAGCGCTTAGCGCTGTGGAGGCCCTCCGGTTAATTCAGGAGCATAAGCCGGACCTGCTGCTTACGGATATCAACCTTCCCGTAATGAACGGACTCGAGCTGATTGCTGCCGTGAAGGAAGTGATGGACCACCCGCCCAGATTCGTTATTCTGAGCGGATATGACGACTTCAACTATGCCCGAACTGCGCTGCGCCAGAAGGTGGATGGCTATCTGCTGAAGCCGGTCGATGATGAAGAGATCGGGACGCTGCTCTTGAAGATCAAAGCCATCATCCAAAATGAAATCGCTTCCAGAAGTGAGAACCGCAAGAAGCAGAACTTCCTGGTCCATAATCTGATCAACCGGTTCATTCAGGGGGAATGGAGCGAAGAGCTGGAGCGCGCAGCGGATAGGCTGATGGATCTTCAGCCTGAGACAGAGCTGCAGTGTATCCTTACTGCTGCTGTATCAAGCACAATAAGCCTGAATGAAGGGGATGGGGAAGGATTCCCGGGTGAGCTTGGCTATGTCTTTCAGGACCCAGCGGGCAGGCCGGGTCTTATTGTGCGGTGTGCGGGGATGTCCTCCGAAGCCATTGAGGCAGCCGCCGCCCAGGTGCAGAGGGCACAGTCGGAGAAGCTTGGCGTACCTGTGGCCGTACTGATCAGCGGCAAGCGGAGAGGGGCGGGCTCTATCCAGGAACTGTACACACAGAGCCTTGAGGTCTGGGGATTGAAGTGCCGCCGGGAGAAGGGGGGGATCTTCTACTATAATGACCTGGGAGCAAAGGGCCAGTCCCTGGAATTAGCTGAAGGGCACTTCACCTGTGTGCTGGAGAAGGTCAAGGCAGGCGAGACTGGGCAGATTCAGAGTTGTGTCAGGGAAGCATTCGCTGCCATTACGGCCAAGCCGCTGAGGATTGATGCAGCCCAGGCCGAGGTGGCCCATCTGGAGATGACCTTATGCCGGAGCATCGCAGAAATGCAGGGAGATCCCGACCGAATCATGAATGCGATGCGGACGGAGTATGGCGATCTGGGCGGACTCGCCGATTATTACAGGCTGAGTCTGTATGTGGACAAGCTCTGCCTGCAGGCAGCGGCTTATCTGGCTGAATTACGGGCGGATAATGAGGGGGATACGATCTATAATGTCATTCAGTACGTGGATCTTGAATTCCGGAGTAAGCTGCAGCTTCAGGATATTGCCAAACAGTTTCATATGAATTCGGCTTATTTGGGCCAACTGTTCCGTAAGGAAACGGGCCGGAGCTTCAGCGATTATCTGAATGAGAAACGAATTGAAGCGGCCAAGAGCCTGCTTAAGCGCACCCAGCTCAAGATATCGGATATCGCACTGCAGGTGGGCTTTTCGAATACGGATTATTTTATCGACAAGTTCAAGGGGAGGGTTGGGTCTTCACCTTCAGTCTACAAGAATGCCAATAAGAACAAGCAGCTATGAGATAACCCCACAAAGTGGGGCTTTGGCTTCGAAGGTTACTCAGGTACTTTGCGGGGACCCCGAGATCTTATAAATTTTATAATGATAAGAAAGCCGGGTGCATAAGGCATGTGGAGAAAAAGATTCAAATTCACGACGATTGTTAACGATATCCCGCTCAATTACAAGTTCTACCTGATTTATATTGTCGGTGTACTCCTGCCTATCATGGTGCTTAATCTTGTATTTCTGGACCGCATTACGGATCTTATCAAATCCAGAGAACAGCAGAATCTGGAGATTTCTCTGGAACGGGCGCGTAAGGATATTCTTGATTTCATCGAAGGGGGGGTCTCCGTCGGTTATGCATTGTCTACGGATAAGAATCTGTACGAGATGCTGGAACGCACCTACACGGACTCCATAGAATTCTATAGTATGTTCGACGAACAGCTGAGGGACCGGATGAACAGCTACATGCCTGTTAACAACCAGTTGGAGCGGATTAGCATTTACACGGACAACCGCACCATTGTATCCGGCGGGAATTATCAGGTCATGAATGACAAGGTGTGGGCCAGCGATTGGTATAGACAGGCGAAGAATGCGAGTACCCAGGTGTTTGTTACCGCCTACCGGACGAGTGAGAATAAGAATCTGGCATCGTCAATCCCTACGCTAAGTGTAGTTCAAACGATGGATAATTACAGAAACTTGAATAAGTATGAGAAAGTGCTGCGCATTGATCTGGATCTTAATGAGATCTACGACATTATTGTCCGGGAGAAGGATTACTTAAGTCTCTACCTCATCAATGAGCAGAACAAGATTGTCATGTCAGCGGACAGCGGCTATCAGCGGCTCACCAAAGAGCCCTATCCTGTATTCAATCAGCTGGGTAGCGGTCAAGAGGAGGATGTTCAGATAGTACCTGTAGGCACGGCTAACTATCTCAAAGGCTGGAGAATTGCCGGGATCACCCAGGGTGAGCGGATTTCTAAAGCGATTCTGGATATACGTCTGTACGCGGCTGTGCTGGCAACAACGCTTACGCTGCTGACCAGCGGGTTCATCTATATTATGCTGCGCTCTTACAATTACCGGGTGAAACGCCTGTCCCGCCATATGCAAAAGGTGTCTAACGAGAAGTTTGAGCTGATCACCATCGATGAGGGGCGGGATGAGATTGGCGGCTTAATTCACAATTTCAACCGGATGACCTCCAGAATCCACTCGCTGATCAACGATGTGTATAAGCTGGAGATCCAGAGCAAGAATCTGGAGATGGAGCGCGTCAGGGCGGAGCTGAACTTCCTGCAGAGCCAGATGAACCCCCATTTTCTGTTCAATACGCTGAATGCGATTCTGGTGGTCTGCACCAAGAATAAATATTCCGATGTTACGGATATTGTGAAAAGCCTGTCGAAGCTGCTGCGCAGGCTGCTCAGCTGGAAGGAAGACCTGGTGTCGGTGCAGGAGGAGATCACATTCATCGAGATGTATCTCAAAATTGAGAAATTCAGGTTCAGGGATAAATTCGACTATGTGTTTGAGATTGATGAGCAGTCACTGAAATATAAAATTCCGAAGCTGAGCATGCAGCCGCTGGTCGAGAACTCCTGTAAGCATGGATTGCAGACGATTGAAGGGCTTGGCATTATCCGGGTGAGCACGGCAGTGCTGGATAACCGGCTGCAGATTAGCGTATCGGATAACGGCAAAGGCATAGAGCCGGATAAGCTTAAAGAGCTGCTGTATGCCATCCGCAAGGAGGACTCCTCCGGGACCAATATCGGAATCCGCAACGTCTACCGCAGGCTTGAACTATATTATGCCGATCAGGTGCGCTTCGAGATATCCAGCACACCGGGTCTGGGGACCTTGGTCACCTTCGGCATTCCGCTCAGGCTGCTGGAGTTGAATCATCCCTTGGAAGGCGAGGTGTAACCTGTGAAATACAAAGTATTATTAGTTGATGATGAGCCGAGCGCCCTCGAAGGCATGCAGCTGTGGATCGATTGGGAGGAACTCGGCTTCGAGCTGTGCGGAACCTGCGGCAACGGCCGGGAGGGGCTGCGGCTGATGAAGCTGCTGGAGCCGGACCTGGTGATTACAGATGTGAACATGCCGCTCATGAATGGTTTGGAGATGATAGAGGCCTGGCAAGAGCAGGATGCCGGCAGACCCAAGTTCGTGATTCTGAGCGGCTACAGTGAATTTGAATATGCCCGTACGGCCATCAGCTACGGAATCAGCCATTATCTGCTGAAGCCGGTCTTTCCGGAGGAGGCCGCTGAGGAATTGCGGGAAATTCATCAGGAGCTGGAACAGGAAGCGAACCGCAGAATGATTCATGAGATTGCCTCTGAAGAAGAGGCGGTGGCCTTGATTAGAGGACTGCTGTACGGGAAAAAAGCAGACCCGGCGCTTCAGGAGCTGCTGGATCGTCTGCCTGGCTTTCAGGGGGTCGGGCTCTGGAATCTTTGTCTGATTCAGACTGTCCCGGAGCTGTATACAGAGCTGCGGGGAAGGGCGGCTACCCAGTTGGCTGCCTATCCGGCCATGGTGATGATGGATCTGGAGGCGGGCATTCTCGGGATTGTATACGGTATGCCGGCAGATAGCCCTGAAGGCGGAGCAATAGAAGAGGGGCTGAATTTCCTCCGGCAGGAATACGGCAGAAGACAGATCTATATGGCCATTGGAGCTCCGGAGAACTCCCTGCCGGGAATTGCTGAGAGTTACCGCAGCGCCAAAGAGGCTTTGCAGCATTTTTTCTATAATCCTGAGTATGCCGGGATTCTGGCTTACCGCGGGATACAGGGCCATCCCTTCAGCTATCATTATGATCATATCCGGCTAATGGATGCCCTGCTTGATTCTGTTAATCTGCTCGATGCGGACGGTTACCGCAGAGCGCTGGAGGAAGCGGACTGCAGCTTCCGTGCACAGCAGGTGGCGCCGGAGGTGGTTCGGAAAATTGTGATTCATCTCATGTACCGGATCACCGAGCTCGCGCCCGGGGCGGAGGACGGAGGCGGGGAGCAGGTGACGGCTGGGTCTGGAATCGCGGAGATCCAGCAGGCCATGATCCCGCTGGATGAATTGCTCAGCCGCTTATTAATGTGCGGTGAAATGGCAATTGATCTCCTGATGCGTGAGCAGAATCAAAAGTCGCATGGCATTGTGCAGGAGATTAATGAGTATATCGGTGCGCATTTTCAGGAGAGTCTGAGCATTCAGAAGCTGGCAGAGGTCTTCTTCCTGCATCCCGTCTATCTGGGGCAATTGCTGATTAAGAAGAACGGCATGACCTTCAATGAGCAGCTGCATCATCTGCGGATTCAGGAGGCGGCGGTTCTGCTGCGCGGCAGCAAGCTGAAGCTCTCGGAGATAGCTGAACGTGTGGGTTATGTCAATTACGGTCAGTTTTTGAAACGGTTTGAAAAGGAGATGCACATGGGCCCGAATGAATACCGCCATGCAAAGTTCTAAACTTTTATGGGGGTATACCTTTAATTCGGTCGTATTTTAGCCGGCGGATCACCTCTATAATTCATACATGTAAGTGCTTACAAATTAAAGACCAACACATTATGGAGGTGCTTTATGGGGGGCAAGTCGAAAGCGATGTACAAGTTTTCCCTGATTGTTCTGTTATCCCTAAGCTTTACGCTATCCGGCTGCGGGGGCAACAACAACAATACTGCGGGCAAAGCTGAAGAGACAACTGCGGCAGGAACGGCTTCAGCTAACACAGGAGGAAAGATAGAACCATTTAAGGTAAGCGTATTTATCGGCGCAGCTGGACAACAGCCGACACCGGACAATAAGATTTACAAGAAGATCAAGGAAGAAACCGGAGCCAGCTTCGATATGGAATTCCTGGCAGGTGACATTAACCAGAAGCTGGGCGTCATGATTGCCGGCCAGGATTACCCGGACCTCATGACCGGGAATACCAAGCTTACAGCAGCAGGGGCATATATTCCGCTGGAAGACCTGATTGAGGAGCATGCGCCAAATTTGAAAGCGCATTATGCCGAATACTGGAACATGATGAAGGACCCGAACGACGGCCATATTTATATCCTGCCTAACTACGGTGTATACAATGGTAAGGTCAACAGCTCCTGGTATTCGGGACCTGCCTTCTGGATTCAAAAAGCTGTCCTCAAGGAATTCAATTATCCGCAGGTGAAGACACTGGATCAATACTTTGACCTGATTGAGCAGTATAAGGCGAAATATCCTAAAATCGACGGAAGCCCGACGATCGGGTTCGAAATTCTGAACTATGACTGGAAAAACTGGGGTCTGTTCAATGCGCCGCAGCATCTGATCGGCCATCCAAATGATGGCGGTGTGGTTGTCAATGACGGCGTAGCTGAAGTGTTTGCAAATAAAGATTATGCGAAGCAATACTACCAGAAGCTGAATGAAATCAACCAGAAGGGTCTGATCGATAAAGAGACCTTTGTACAGAACTATGACCAGTATATGGCGAAAATATCCAGTGGTACCGTACTGGGGATGTTCGACCAGCACTGGAACTTCAACGCTGCTGAGGATTCTCTGACGACCCAAGGTAAAATTGAACGCACCTATGTTGGTCTTCCGCTCGTATACGAAGAGGCGACCAAAGACTACTACCGCGATCTTGCCGTTCTTAACCTTAACAACGGCTTCGGTATCAGTATCAATGCCAAAAATGCCGTGCAGATCATCAAGCTGCTCGACACTCTGATCCAGGAAGACTGGCAGAAAATGTTCTCCTGGGGTGTGGAAGGCGAAGATTATATCGTGGAGAACGGCAGATTTATGAGAACCCAGGAACAGCGTGACAATGCAGCCGATGCCACCTGGCAGCTGGCCAACAAAGCCAAAGCGATGTTTGATTACCTTCCCAAAACAGAAGGAAGCTTCAGTGACGGCAACTCAACGGATGCTGCTGCACAGCCGGAAGAATACAAAGCAGGTCTGAAGCCTTTCGACAAGGAAGTGCTTGATGCCTATGGCTTTGACTCTTACGTGGACTTCTTCAGTGAGCCTCCTGCCAATCCGGTCTATTATCCTGCCTGGTCCATCGACTTAATTGAAGGATCGGATGCCAAAATAGCCAGTACCAAGCTGAATGAACTGCAGACCAAATTCCTGCCTAAAGCCATCCTTGCCGACCCGGCAGATTTCGATTCCGTATGGACCGATTACACCGGACAGATCGAAAAGGCTAATGTGAAGGCATATGAAGACAAGATCAATGAGCAGATTAAGTGGAGAATTGAGAACTGGAGTAAATGACGGAACGCTGTTTCCGGGATCAGAAGGTGGAGGGCCGATCAGGGCCTTCCACTTGCTAAATTAATTTCATGGAGTAGGAGACAACGAATATGGATGAGACCCTAGAAATAGATACTGTCGTCCGGCATCCGAAGAACCGAAAGAAGAAAAAACAGCCGATTACCTGGCGCTTGATCAGAAACCAGAATCAGCTTATTTGGATGTCTGTGCCTTTGATGCTATACATTATTCTTTTTGCCTATGTTCCCGTTTGGGGCTGGACCATGGCGTTTCAGAATTACAAGCCCGCGAAGTCCTTCGGTGAACAGGAATGGGTGGGACTCAAGCAATTCAGGTTTCTGTTTACAGATGATAACTTTATTCGTGTACTGCGCAACACGCTGGCGATGGGGCTTATCAATCTGATCCTCGGTTTTGTTACAGCCATAGTGCTTGCGCTGCTGCTGAATGAAATCAAGAAGGTCTTCTGGAAAAGGACTGTGCAGACAATCTCTTATCTGCCCCACTTCCTGTCATGGATTATCGTTACCGGCATTGTGGCCACCTCGCTCTCCATTAACGACGGGATTGTAAATATCGTTCTGATGAAGCTGCATCTGATTAAAGAGCCGATTCTATGGCTTAGTGAAGGAAAGTATTTCTGGGGAATCGTAGGGGCTTCGCATGTGTGGAAGGAAGTAGGATGGAATACCATTATTTATCTGGCGGCCATTGCCTCCATTGACCCTGCCCTTTATGAAGCTGCCGAAATTGACGGTGCGAACCGTTACAAGAAGATGATGTTTGTAACCCTGCCTGGTATCAAAGCAACGATTGTAATTCTGATGATTATGTCCATAGGACATGTCCTGGAAGCAGGCTTTGAAGTGCAGTATCTGCTCGGCAACGGGCTGGTAGTGGACTGGGCGGAGACGATAGATATCTTCGTGCTTAAATACGGGCTTGCCCAAGGGAATTATTCACTCGCCACTGCGGGCGGGATTTTCAAAACAGTTGTCAGTGTAACCTTGCTGCTTATGGCTAATGGGATTTCCAAGCGGCTTGGGGAAGAGAGGTTGTTATAATGATGGATAACCGACACATTAGCCCTGGGCCAAATGCAGGCTATACGGTGAAAAGGAGTCTAGGTACCGGAAGGCTTGAGCCGATTCTGTTCACTTCCTTCAATACGCTCTTTATGGTCTGTCTGGTGGTTGTGACATTATATCCATTCATCAACACGATAGCTGTTTCGTTTAATGAAGGGAACGATACAATCCGCGGCGGTATTTACTTATGGCCGAGAGAATGGACTTTTCAGAATTACAGGGCAATTTTTGCCACGGGAACTATTTTTGACGCTTTCCTGGTTTCAGTAGCCCGTACAGTGATTTCTACGATACTCAATATTTTTCTGACCACCATGCTTGCATACACCTTAAGCCGCAGGGAATATGTATTTCGCCAGCCGATTACTGTTATCTTTGTGCTTACGATGTATTTCAGCGCCGGTCTGATCCCGAACTATTTCCTGATCAAGGATCTGCACCTGTTAAACAGCTTCTGGGTGTATATTTTCCCTTCGATGATCAGCGCATTCAATATGATCGTCATCCGTACCTATATCGGAACCATTCCGGAGAGCCTCTTGGAATCGGCGAAGATAGACGGCGCCGGGGATTTCAGAATATTCATGCGGGTGGTGTTTCCGCTCTGCAAGCCGGTGCTGGCGACCATCGCCCTGTTCGTGGCTGTCGGCGCGTGGAACTCCTGGTTCGATGCCTTTATCTATACCTCATCCAGACAGAATCTCAGTACGCTGCAATATGAGCTGATGAAGCTGCTGTCCTCAACGATGAATTCCAACGGTAACCCAACCGTACAGAATGGGGTGGGGATGGATCAGAATTCGGCAAGAGCGATGGTGACACCACTCTCTATACGGGCAGCTATCACAGTCGTGGCCTCTGTGCCTATCCTGCTGGTGTATCCGTTTATGCAGAAGTACTTTGTAGTGGGCTTGAATGTCGGCAGTGTGAAGGAATAGGCGGACAGAACGGCGCTGCTCTACCTGATCCGACTACCGGAACTGCTTGAGCTGCAGGCAGAGCGCTATGAAGCCGTGTTTCTGGCTGAGCGGAGGAGATTTTACTTGTAAAATAGCAAAAAAGGATGTGGTCCTATTAGGGCCGCATCCTTTTTTGCTATATATATGAATAATCCCAAACGGACCAGGGGCATCCTCTATAATGGGTTTCTCTTCCGGAGCGCTTAACAATCATTTTGAGAAAAATGATGACACAGCGGAAGAAATGCCTTATTATTTAAAGAGATTTTTAACAAAACAGATTTTAAATAATTATAGTACAATACAGCCGAAGGTGGAGAGCTGTAGTTCAGGCAGTCTATTGAGGAGGGCTTCATATTTTATCACTGAGTCAGGTTAGCAAAAGCTTCGCTCTGAAGGCCGGCCCTTATACTGCTGTGGACAATGTATCGCTTGAAGTGAAGACGGGTGCTATACACGGCATTATCGGGGCAAGCGGTGCCGGAAAATCTACACTTCTGCGGCTGATTAATCTGCTGGAGCGGCCCGATAGGGGAACGGTTACTGTAGACGGCAAGCTGCTTACAGAGCTGCCGGACAAGGAGCTGCGGCGGCAGCGGCAAAGAATCGGCATGATCTTTCAGCAGTTCAATCTTGTCGGCAATGCCACCGTCAGCCGCAATGTGGCGATTCCGCTGGAGCTTGCCGGAGTGCCGCGTGCCGGACGGATGAAGCGGGCGCTGGAATGTCTGCAGTTTGTCGGGCTTGCAGACAAAGCTAATCAGTATCCGGCACAGCTCAGCGGCGGCCAGCTCCAGCGGGTAGCGATTGCCCGGGCGCTGGCGAACAATCCGAAGCTGCTGCTGTGCGATGAGCCGACCTCCGCGCTTGATCCGGGCACCACGGCGGATATCCTGGGTGTACTCCGCCACATCAATGATTCGCTCGGTGTTACTGTCGTTATAGTTACCCATGAGCTGGATGTCGTCCGGAGCATCTGCTCAGAGGTATCTGTAATGGAGAGCGGGCGGATGGTTGATTTCTTTTCCCGGGAGGAGGTCGGCTTTCTTCCGCCGGGGAGCCATTTGGGCTCCTACCGGGAGAGAATTACGGGAAGAACGGGGGAACCCTATGTTTGAGAGCATGCTGAAGTATCAGGATCAGATGTGGCAGTCGATCGGAGAGACCTTTGTGATGGTCGGAATCTCCGTGGGGTCTGCGCTGCTGCTGGGGCTTCCGCTGGGGACACTGCTGTATTTTTGCCGCAAAGGCCAATTGTATGAGAATAGAAGCTTGTCGCTCATACTGAACAGCATCGTAAATGTGGTGCGTTCGTTTCCGTTCCTGCTGCTGGTAGTGGCTCTGATTCCGTTCACCCGCCTGGTAGTGGGAACGGCGATTGGCACGCTGGCGGCAACGGTGCCGCTGTCTATCGTCGCTATTGCCTATTATTCACGGCTGGTGGAGCAGTCTCTGCTGGAGGTTCCCAGAGGAACGATAGAAGCGGCGTTATCCATGGGGGCATCCAGACTGGGAGTGATCTTTAAGTTTCTGTATGTGGAGGCCCGTTCCGGACTGGTGCTGGGATTGACTGCCTCTACGATCAGCTTCATTTCTTTTTCAACAGTAATGGGTGTGGTCGGCGGCGGCGGGGTTGGCGATTTCGCGATCCGCTACGGGTATCAGCGGTTCGAGACAGAAGTGATGATCTACGCCATACTCGTCATGATTGTGCTGGTGCAATTGATTCAGTTCACAGGAAGTACACTGGCAAGACTGCTGGATAAACGCTGAGTAACTATATAACAATGGGGGCTGGAGATAATAATGAAGAAGTCGATAATTGCAGGAAACGGAACGGTTAAGAGAGCCGCAACAAGAATGAAAGCTGCCTTCGGATTAACACTGCTCGTATTGGTACTTGCCCTTGCGGGCTGCGGAAACAACAAGGAAGCAGAAGAGACACCGGCTGCCACCAGCACTGAATCTGTGAAGATCAAGGTAGCCTCGCTGATTCCGCCAATGACGGATATCCTTGATATCGTGAAGCCGATCCTGAAGGAAGAAGGCGTGGACATGGAGGTTGTGGTGCTGTCCGATAATGTGCAGCCGAACGAAGCGCTGGCGAACAAAGAGGTGGACGCGAACTTCTTCCAGCATGTGCCATACATGGAGCAGTTCAATGCCAGCAAAGATGCGAAGCTCGTTGCGGTTCAGCCAGTATATGATGCCATCTATGGCGGTTACTCCAAACGCTATAAGAGCATTGATGAACTGCCTGATGGAGCAACCCTCGTAATGGCGAATGATCCTTCGAATATCGGACGCTCCCTGCAAATGTTCGCGGATGCCGGACTGATTACGCTGAAGGAAGGCGTAGGCATTCAGGCGACCCAGGCGGACATTACCGCCAATACCAAGAACTATAAGTTCGAGGAGGTCGATCTGCTGATGCTGGCCCGGATGCTGGATGATGCGGACCTGGTGGCGATGACTCCGGCGTATGCCAGCCCGCTCGGCCTGACCCCCAAGAAGGATGCGCTGATCACCGAAGGTGAGGATTCCGCATTTACGATCACGCTTGTTGCCCGTGAGGACAACAAGGATTCCGAGGCGATTCAGAAGCTGGCTAAGGCGATCAGCGGCCCGGAAGTGAAGAAGTTCCTTGAGGATAATTACGCGGATATCGCGCTGCCTGCTTTTTGAATAGAATGCATTAGAGAAAGCAATAGATAACCGATACACAAAGCAGCCTTCCCCACTAATGATTCGATGGGAAGAGGCTGCTTTGTTTTTTTTTGAAAATTATTTTTTCATACCATTGTGGAATATGAGTATTTTTACGTTTAATAAAATCAAGGAGTAATGTTATTACCAGTTATTTACATTGTGTGGTCAGCACTATGATCTTTCCCGAACACTCCCAAATAATAAGTACCCTGCTTAGGAGACTTTATGTTGATATTTTCTTGAGGGAGGTCTGTGTTGTCTCCGATGTAATAGGTTGCAGGAGCACCTTGGTATGGATCAGCCCCCGGTTCCCATATTGCTAAATCCAGATTTTCTTTATTCTCGTTTATGATCAACAATGTAGCATTAAGATCTGCATTTGTTGCATTCTGTTTAATTGCATATACATCGATATAATCTTTAGCCACATGTCCATTGGGTACAGAAATCAAAGAACGATAAGTATTGAAACTACCTTGTCCTTGGGCAGCATTTTTAATGGACTCATAGGCATTTAATATACCATTACCGTACAACTTATCATATCCCTGAGTACCCATGTCAAATGCAGAAAAACTAATAGAGCTTGATATTCCTCTTGAATAAGCTGCATCATACATCAGTGCGTAGGTTCCCGCTACAAAAGGGGTAGCCATAGAGGTCCCGCTCATAGTGATATATTCACTTCCAGAGTTTGCCTTAGCGGCCCTAATACTCTCTCCTGGTGCAGAAAGATAAGGACCAGTACTACCTGTACCTCTGGATGAAAAGACGCTTAAACCCCAACCGTCTTCATAAGGGTCTTTTATACTGGCTATGGATGTAAATGTATATTTGGCGTATGTGCTAAGTGTATCGTAATATCTACCTAAAAATACCGTACCATTATAGCCATGACCTGAATTTCCAGCCGCAACGAATACAGGAACGCCTGCATTCTCAATTTTTTTGATCCAGGTAATTACATCGGATACGTCTTGATATGATTTTAGAGTCCCTATACTAAAATTAACAGCTTTTACATTATAGGAATTTATGTTGTTGTAGAGCCATTACAATCCTTCAATAATATCGGCGTTAGAACCGTGGCCACTACTGTCGAGAACTTTAACGCCTACTAAAGCAGCACCTGGGGCTACACCAGTCTGAATATTAGGATCTCCTTCACCTGTACCTGCTACAATACTTGCTACGTGTGTACCATGCCCATGATCATCATAAGGTTGGGATTTGTCATTAACGGAGTCGTACCATCCTATTACTTTGCCTCCATCTAAATCTACATGATTGGCATCAATACCAGTGTCGACAACAGCAATTACAACATCACTTTTAGTATAAGTGGTCTCCATGCCGTCTAAGGCCCCGGTTACTTTGAAATCACTGCGGGCTTTTGTAACTCCCGAATCTCACTGGCTGCATTTAAATAAGGAGTAATGATCTGTTCCCCTGCGGATTCTGCAATAAATGAGCCTTTATCACTTTTGGATTGAATAATGACAAACTTTAATTCCTTCATTCCCTTCAAAATATCCAGTTGTTCTTTAGTAACATCCATATGATAAGTTCGGTTACTAACTTTTTGATATGTTAATTCGCTTTTAAAAAGAATGTTAAGTTGATTTTCAAATTCTTCTTCGTTTAATTGAATCGTTGACTGTTTATCTTCTGCAATAGCTTCGATGGAGATAGTTGTTTTGTTCTCATTCCGGGCTTTTGTGAATTCTTCATCAGAATTGAAAAATATTTTATTAGTTCTTTCAACAACATCGTTAGGGTTTTCGTAGGGAAGCGTGTTAGATTTATTCAACACGGGAATATCTAAAGAGTTAGTTTTCTTTTGAAAGCCCTGAGAGGTGTCTATCGTTTTGGTGTTTATAAATGAAGGGTCAATTTTAAAAGGTTGTGAAGACTGTCCATAAACTAGAGAGGCATTAGATAACAGCATCACAGATAAAACTACTGCTCTTGCTGCCTGTTTAATACTCATCATTATTTCTCCTTTGAAATATTGAATTGTTGGGGGAACCAATGTACAAGAAAGATACAATGTTTAACTTGGGTTATCACCTTCTTTTTCCATTTGTACAATAAATCATAGCTCTTCTTCGTTCCATTTCAATCCAAATATATGGAAAAAAGTGTATATTTACTGAGTTTTGATTGCAAAAATAACAGATTAGAAAATTTTTTGAGAGAATCTATCTCGAGGACATGTACCGAAAATAAATGCGGATACGCAAACAGCCTAATCCACTAACGGGAGAAGGCTGCTTTTTTATAGCTTATTGTCAATGTACCTGTATACTCCGAGTTAACGGTGTACATTAACAGTGTTAACAACTTCATACTGCGCCGCTTCCACCCAGGTTCCCGTAGTGAAGTCGCGTCCCCGTACAAGCACCTTGTCAGCGTAGACCTCCACATAGAAGCCCTGGCTGCCCGTCTTGTGCTCATCCGCATTCGTCCAGAGGTAGGCGACAGAAGCGGCGTTGAACATGGTAGCTATCTCCCCGTTGCCGGGGTACATTGTATTGCCGGCCTCCAGCTCCCAGTGGGTATGTCCGGTGAAGAGCAGCGTCTGTGGATACTTCGCCAGAATGGAGCGCAGCTCTTTGTCTTGAGTAACGCCATACCACTCCTGTGACTCCAGTGAACCGGCCACCGTATCCTTCAGCGGCTGGTGCAGGAAGAGAAAGACCGGCTGATCCGGCGGCGCGGCTGCACCGAGCTCCAGCTCCATCTGCCCGTCAGGCTGCTGATTGTCCGGTGCCCGTTCTCCGAGTTTACGGTCCAGCCACTTAAGCTGTTCGTCCGACAGATTACAGAACGTGGGCAGACCCTCCTCCGTTCCAAGGAAGATGAAATGATACCCGCCGGTCCAATGGTCATGATAGGGACCAGGCATACCCATACGGGAGGTGTACATCGCCAGGCGGGATTCCCAGTGGCCGAGGCCCACATCATGATTGCCCAAGGTGTAGCGGATCTCCGGCAGCGATGCCTGATGCAGCTGAAGAATACGGTGGACCTCTGCATATTCCTCCACGAAGCCATGATCCGTGATATCCCCGATATGCATAATTCCGCTGCTGCCCTGCGCATGGACGGCCAAATCCTGCAGTGCCCGTTCGAAATTCAGATTGTATTCATGTGCCGGATCGGCCGTGACGTGGGTGTCGGTAATAATCTGGAAGGTTAACAGCGGCGGTTGTCCGCCATGTCCGCTTGTGTTCATTCGCAGGGTGAGCCTCCTTTGATGATGTGTGAATATCTTCCTAATGCCCTTTGGCACTGATGTTTAGGCCCACAATGCCGGCTACGATTACGGTCACCCACAAGAGTGAGGAGAAGGTCAGCCGTTCTTCAAAAAAAAGCGCGCCCGCCACGGAGATCAGGATGATGCCTGCCCCCGACCATACCGCATAAGCCACTCCAACTTTGATGGAGGTAAGGGCAACATTGAGCGAGGTGAAGCTGATCCCGTAGAACAGGAACATCAGCACGGAGGGCCAGGGCCGGGTGAAGCCGTGGGATAGTTTCATGGAGAGGGTTCCGGAGAGCTCGAACACAATTGCCATTGCGAGAAACACCCAGGCTAAGGCCCCCTCGGCCCTCATCGTGCGATCCTTCCTATACCAAGCTCCGCATAAGATTGCACCAAACAATCTGCATCAGGCAAAAGACTGCGTACAGGCCGTGTATCTGCCGCACGGCTACTGCCAGCAGCCCGTTCTATTGCCGCTGCATTCGCGCCAGCCGGGCTGGTGGCTGCACCTACTCTGGCTGTAGCTGCAGCAGCTGCCGTCCCGGCTGCCGCATTGCCGGCAATCCCGATGGCCACAGCTGCCCCGGCAGCCTTGGCCATCCGCATATCGCCGTTCGTGTCGCCGATCACGGCAGCTTCGGCCGGCTGTATCCCCAGCCGTTCGCAGGCCAGCAGCGCCATGTCGGGGAAGGGCTTGCCGCGCTCCACCTGGTCTGTGCCGATCACGGCGCTGAAATACCCGCGGATGCCGAGCCAGCGGAGATGATTCTCCGCCGCTGCGGTTTCATCGGCAGTGACTACGGCCAGCGGAATTCCTTCGGCTGCGCACTCGTCAAGGAAATGCAGCAGGCCGGGGAGCGGGAGCACTGGCTTGCTCTGCTCCATTAATGCATCCGCCTCCTGGCGGCAGCGGTCAGTCAGTTCCATCGACTCTGCCCAGGATAAGCCAAGCAGATAACCCTGCCAGGACAGAATGGCATAGAGATCGCTCATGGTGCCCATGGCCAAGGGGCCGTTACGGTCATAATCAATAATTCTGCCGTTAACATCGTGAACGGTCCCGAGCAGCGAGGCCAGGTGCTGCGCCGGAAATTCAAGGCCGCGCTGCTGGAGCTGCCGGGAGAACCGGGCGAGGAAACACTCGCCCCAGCTGCCCCAGAGGGAGACGAACTCCAGGAGGGTGCCATCCTTGTCGAACAGGATGGCGGATATGGAATGCTCCCCGTGCGGGGTGATGAGCGTAGGCATGCTGCTGTCCTCCTGTATCTGATAGTTCATTGCCTGAAGTGTTTAGAGCCTGAATTGCCGGTTATTTCAGTTTATCCAGCGCCGCCTGGGCGGTTTGCTGCGCTTCTTTAAGAGCTTCAGCCGCCGAAATATTCTCAATCTGCACCTTGTCCGCAGCGATCGTCAGGGCATCGTTGATTTTGCCGCCGGTAGGGTCCTGGAAAGGAGCGGAGGCGTGGGATGCCTGCTGTAACGGGATTTTGATCTGCGGATTAGTCTCACTGAAGGTGACGAATGCCGGATCTTCGAGTGCGGACTGGCGTACGGAAATATATCCGGTATTAATTGACCAGAAGGCGGTATTCTCGGAGTTTGTGAAGTAGGCCAGCCACTTCATAGCGGCCTGCTGCTCGGCATCTCCGGCCTTGGCAGGAATACCAGCCATGATCGCCTGGGCTACAGGTTTGCCTTCGCCGACTCCGGCCCAGCCCGGCTGCTCCATCGCGGAGACGATGCTGAAGTCGAGATCGCCCTGGTCGCCGCTGGAGCCGGTGTATCCGGCCGCCTGGCCTTTCATTACATCGTCAATCGTCTTGTACCAGTACTCCCAGCCTTGTCCACCGGAGTGAATACGCATAGTCTTGTCTTCATGAATCGACTGGCGGAAGAAGTCCCAGGTCTCGATCCATTCAGGAGAGTCGATCGTCACTGTCTTGCCATCCTCACTTAGAATATTGCCGCCCTTACTGAGGACAGCGTCAATCATATTGCCGGAGCCCCACATTGGCTCCCAGCCGTAGAAGCTGGTTTTGCCGCCTTCTGTGACGGTCATTTTCTTGGCAGCTGCAGCGAGGTCTTCCCAGGTCTTAATCTGGCTGGCATCAATGCCGGCTTTCTCAAAAGCATCCTTACGGTAGTACATCACCTGTGTCGTTCCATACATCGGGAGGAAGTACTGCTTGCCGTCAACCTGGCCCTGGCTCAGGAAGGTCTGGACGAAATCCGCCTGATTGAAATCCGGCTGCCCGGCAATCAGCTCATCCATCGCTGCGAAGTAGCCTTTGCGGGCCCAGTCTATATTGGAGGAGAGCACGGCTGCCGGAACCTGCCCGGTAGCGATCGCTGCCTGAAGCTTCTGTTCGGTTTCTGTATAATCTGCCTGCACAATGCCCTTGACGATGACCTCCTGCTGGGAGGCATTGAATTTCTGAATGAGCGATTCCATATTTTCACCTAGCTTGCCGCCGAGTCCATACCAGAATTCAATGGTTACCGGTTCGTTTGAGACCGGAGCAGCGCTTGAGGCTGGAGCAGCATTGGCAGCAGGTACTGTAGCTGCACCGTTAGCCGCCGTAGCATTTCCCGAAGCAGAATTACCGCCACAGGCAGTGAGTACGGAAAGTCCAGCGATCATGGATACTGCAGACAACCTTTTGAATACGTTCATCATCATTCTCCTCTTTGTTTGGAAGTGTTAGATTTCAACCTTTACTGGAGCCTGCGGTCATGTTGACACTTTGCATAATCGTTTTCTGCGCCAGCAGGAAGACAAGCAGCAGCGGGGCAATCGTGAAGGCGCTGGCGGCCATGATGAGCGGCCATTTCAGTCCGTACGCACCTCCTTCCACGAAGAAGCTGCGCAGACCGGCTGATACCAGCTGCAGGCTCGGGTCCTTCGTAATCAGCATCGGCCAGAAATAATTGTTGTACTGATCAATGAAGGTAATCAGCGCCAGTACGGCGAAGGATGACCGCGTAACCGGCACCAGCACCGTCCAGAGAATCCGCATATGCGAAGCGCCGTCCACTTCACCCGCCTCCACCAGCTCATGCGACACCTGCAGGAAGGCTTGTCTGATCAGGAAGATGGAGAAGATACTTACACAATTAGAGAGTATCAGGCCGGCATAGGAGTTCAGCAGATGCAGCTCGGACAATACCAGATATCCGGGCAGATAGACGGCTGTAGCCGGAACCATGTAACCGAACAGAATCACTCCGGCAAAAACACCCTTCAGGCGGAACTTCATATGCGTCAGCGCATACGCCATCATCCCGGAATTGATCGTCTGCAGGATGACGATGGAGACAGCCACGAAGATGCTGTTGCCCATATATCTGGCGAAGGGGGCCTCATTCCAGGCTGCAGCGAAATTCCCCCAGAGTGGTACCTCTGGCCAGAGCGTGGGCGGGGAACGCCAGATTTCATCATTGGTTTTGAGTGCGCTGGTAACCATCCAGTAGAACGGAAAGGCCATCAGCAGAGCAAGCGCGGCGAAAAAAATCTGGCGGGCCGGTCCGCTGAGCCGTGTGAGCATACGCAAGCGGTGAGACCTCCTTGTACGAAAGATAAGAAAAGATAACTACTATTGATAATGGGTGGTCCGCTTGCTGATGCTGAAGGAGAACACCGACAGTAGCATGCAGAGGAAGACCAGAACGACAGCTACAGTGGAAGCCTCTCCGATCTGGAACGATTCGAAGGCGGACTGATAATACAGATACAGTAAGGTGCGGGTAGAGCCGGACGGGCCTCCCTGCGTCAGCACATTAATCTGATCGTAGGCCTGAAGCGCCGAGATGAGCTGTACCACGAACAGAAACAGTGTGGTCGGCGAGATCAGCGGCAGCGTGATGCGGAGGAACTTCTGCACCGGACTTGCGCCATCAAGCTCCCCGGCTTCCAGCAGATCCGAAGGCACATTACGCAGCGCCACCAGATAGAAGATCATCGCCCAGCCTACTGATTTCCAGATCGTTACGAGCAGCACGCCAATCAGCGCCCACTTGGGGTCCTGCAGCCACCCGATCGGCTCAATGCCGAAGAAGCCGAGCACTGTATTGGCGAGGCCGACATCAGGCTCATATATCCAGGACCAGACGATAGAGACGGCTACTGTAGGTGTGACCCATGGCGAGAACAGCAGCACCTGATAGAGTGCGGAGCCTTTCAGCTTGCGGTTCATCAGCAGGGCAAGCCCCAGTCCGAGCAGAATGATCGGCAGCACACTGCCGGCGCAGAAGAGCACGGTTACCTTGAGCGCTTTGTAGAAGGCAGGGTTACTGAGCAGATCAGTATAGTTCTGCAGGCCGACAAAGGTTTTCTCCGGGCTCATGAAATCCCATTCCGTGAAGCTGAGATACAGTACATACAGCAGCGGTGCCAGCCAGAACAGGGCGAACGGGACCATTGCCGGCAGCGTGAATAGCACGGGCTTAAGGCCGCTAATAAGCTTTGAACGTGTCATTTTCGTTCCAATACCCCATTCCATCTACATTGTTTGGTGCGGTATAATGCAGAGGACAGCTCCTCTGTTCAAAAAAAATTGTACACTCATGAGCGAGGCTTGTGGTCAAGCGGGAGTAAACATACTTCGGAATTTGTGTAAAATTTGTAGTAAGTCTGCCGCAAAGCTTCAGTTTTGTGTAATGTAGAGAGAAGATTCTATGCGAAAATGAGGTGCTACCCTGATGAAGCAGGCCGCATTTGGCGAGGACAACCCGCATCGTTCGCCACGGGAACAGCTGCTCGGCCCGATGATTGATGCGATAGCGCAGACGATGGATTTGTATGGAGCGAATTATTCCTTCGGGCAGCTGTACGGAATTATGTTCTTTGAGGACAAGCCGATGACGCTGGAGGAAATGAAGCAGGTCATGAATATGAGCAAAAGCAATATGAGCTACGGTGTCCGCTCCCTGATCGCTTCGCGGATGGTTACGAAGCTGGAGGAGAAGCGTGAGCGAAAGGAGCTGTATGCGGCGGAGACGGATTTCTTCCAGGCCTTCCGGAACTTCTTCACGCTGAAGCTTCAGCGGGAGATTGATGTGATGCAGGAGGCGATGGGGACGGTGGTGCCTGAACTGCAGGCGCTAATCGATGCGGAGGACACTCCGGAGGAGGAACGGCTGGCCTGCCTCAAGGATCTGGACAAGCTGAAGCATGCGGCTGAATATTATGTCTGGCTGCAGCAGTTTGTGTCGGGGCTTGCGGAAGGAACGGTATTCGGCGGCGGCTTGCCGGGCAGGGAGTAGCTGCTGTGCTCGGTTAAAAAGTTGCCGCTGGCGCCCGGACAGAAGTAGTTCGGGGGATGCGTAAGCCGCCGACGCTGGACAGAAGTAGCTGCTGATCACTGTCACTGCTGATCGCTGTCGCTGCGGACGGAGCAATGAAGGTCTGCGTCTCCAGTTCATCTGTGACATGGGTACACAACTGTGGGGAGACCGATATCCTGCGGGAACCGGACTGACAATCCCCTATTTGGCGAAAATACCCTGTTATTTAGCCTACGCGGACTCAGATTCCGCTAAATGTCTCAAAGACCCTTGTTTTGGCGTGCCCGGAAGTAAATAGAGGATTCTGAGTCCGTTTGCCCGGACAAAGCAGTCCTTTTCGTAAAATAGGGTCCTGTCAGTCCGGTTAAGTATAGTTTGGTTTTGACTGAAGGGTTTCAACCCAACCCAACCAAGTCCAGTCTGTTTACTCATGCAGCCAACTGGTTATTGTACGCTCTCTCCGCCTTCGCCCCAATCTGGAGCTCCGCAGCAAATATCCTCGAGCATCATCCCGCTCAAGCAGCGGCCTAAGCAGGCTTCTCCGGCTGAGGGTCCATGGCTTGAGCTTTTGGCGTGTTCCAACGTACCTACGATTCGTTATTCTCCTGATAGATTTGAGACGTTATTATAACGATTAACGATATTATTGCCTGTTTTTCTTACGAAACGTTTGAATCTACTGATGAACACTAACGATTAGTCATTATTCATATAAATCATGCTATAATTTTGCCCAGGAGGCGGTCTTGTGGATGAACTCGATGTCAGAATTCTAAAGCTGCTGGAAGAGAACGGGAGACTGTCTCATGAAGAGATCGGCAAGCTGCTGCATATCTCCCGGCCGTCTGTGCATCAAAGGGTCGGCAAGCTGGAGAAAAGCGGAGTGATCAAGGGATATAGGGGAATTGTGGACTGGAGCAAGCTGGACCAGAAGATTAAGGTCATGATCTCCGTGAAGGTGGTCAGCCAGGGCTTTAAGGAGGCGGCAGAACAGATTATCCGCATCCAAATCCCCGGTGTGAGCATCATCGAATGCCAGCGGCTGGCGGGAGAGTGGTGCATGCTGCTCAAGGTAAGGGTGACCTCGCCGGAGGAGCTTACGCTCCTGCTTGACGAGATTCTCCGTATTCCTGACGTTAAGGAAACCTCGACCACTTTTATTTTATCTACTATATATGAGGACGGATTGAAGGGGGTGTAGCGGTATGCCGCAGAAGAAGAAAGTGAATCCGGTGTACGTGGTTGGTATTGCACTATTGTGCGTTTATTTGTTTTGGGGAGGCACCTATGTCGGCATGAAGATTGCGATTGAGACGATGCCGCCTTTTCTGATGGCTGGAGTGAGATTTTTTGCAGCCGGTGCAGTGCTCTATAGTATTGCCAGATTAAGCGGAGCGAAGCGTCCGGCCGGGCGCGAGTGGCGGTCTTCGGCGATTGTCGGCGCCTTGCTGCTGCTTGGAGGCAACGGTGTGGTGGCCTGGTCCGAGCAAAGAGTATCTTCATCCATCGCTTCACTGATCGTTGCAGCGGTTCCCGTCTGGATGATGCTGATGGGCTGGTTTGGCCGCGGCGGCAAACGTCCGAATACCGGTGTCATCGCCGGGATTGTACTGGGGCTGCTGGGTATTGCCGTGCTGGTCTTCCAGCCGGGGAAGGGAGATACGGGGACCGCCACCGATCTGATCGGTATTATTACCTTATTAATAGCCTCCATAAGCTGGGCAGTCGGGTCGATGTATTCACGCAGTGCTGCAATGCCGGATTCCCCGCTGATGTCAACGGCAGCACAGATGCTGACGGGAGGGGCGCTGTTGATGATTTTCTCCTATTTCACCGGGGACTGGTCCCGGCTTGATGTCTCCGGCATTTCTATGCGCTCGTATCTGGCACTCGGTTATCTGGTCGTCTTCGGCTCCATCATCGGCTACACGGCCTACATCTGGCTGCTTAAGAATGCCGACGCGTCTCTCGTCTCAACCTATGCCTTCGTCAATCCGGTGGTGGCGGTACTGCTTGGCTGGCTGCTGGTCGGTGAACAGCTTACCTTGAATACACTGATTGCAGCCGTGATCATTATTGCAGCGGTCGTTCTGGTAACTATTTACCGTGGCAGGCCCCAGCGGGCGGCAACTCAAGCAGCGCTTGATATACAAAAACAGCAGCGGTCGGTACACTGAGGTCATCTTAGCCGAAGGGGTGGAAGCATGTTTGACATGTTGAAGGTGGGCAGGAATATCGTTAGATTGAGAGGAGCTGCCGGGCTTACGCAAATGGGGCTCGCAGATAAGCTGGGGATCAGCTATCAGGCAGTCAGCAACTGGGAGAGAGGCGCAAGTATGCCGGATATCTCCAAGCTTCCGGAGCTAGCAGAAATCTTTGGCGTAGGGATCGGAGAGATCCTCGGTGAAGGACAGGGGCACAGCTCCCGGATTATCGAAAGTGTGCTGGATCAGACCACGGGGGATTATTTCCAGCGGGGGGAAGGCACGGCACAAGACCTTTCGGACCTTGCCCCGCTGCTGCAAAATGAACAGATCGGCGAAGCGTTTGAGCATGTGAAGGTGGGTGCGGCAGTAGACGATCTGTTGGCACTGGCGCCATTCTTAAGCGAAGAGACGCTGGATAAATGCGCCGTGGAGGTGTTTGAGCGGGAGGGGATTCAGCCGCTGCTGAAGCTGGCCCCGTTTATGAGCGAGGAAACGCTGGACGAGCTTGCCAAGCAAGCTTATGCCGCAGGAGGAAAACATGCACTTGTGGCGCTTGCCCCGTTTGTAAGTGAGGAGGGGCTGGAGGAATGCGCCAAGCTCGCTTTTACCAAAGAAGGTCCGGGAGCGCTACCCCCGCTGGCTCCGTTCCTCGAAGAAGAGCTACTGGATGAACTGGCAGAGGCAGTCTTTGAGCAGGAAGGCTCGGGAGCGCTGCTCCCCTTGGCTCCGTTCCTCAGTGAAGAGGCGCTGAACGGACTGGCTGAGCGTATCTTCCAAAAAGAAGGTGCGGCAGCACTCCTGCCGCTGGCTCCCTTCCTCGATGAGGATATTCTGGGCGATTGGGTGTCGAGGGCCTTCGCCAAATAACTGCTGAAACGGGGCTATCCCAAAAGAAGATATTGTTCACGTATGAGACGGTTTTTTGACACTTCAAAGCTGCAAAAGAAAAAAAACGAGTCAGTCTCCGGGTTATTGGAGACTGACTCGTTTTCGTTTTTGATCCGTAGTGGCCTGCTTTAGCAGGTTATGGGCAAGCAAAAGCCACCCGATTTCGAGCGTCACTTTTGACAACCCTCGAAGCAGGAAACGCCGGAATCCCCGGTTATTCTTCAGTGGTTTATCTTTCGATTTCTCCTGGAGCTGAGCTTCCAGCTTTTGAATGGCAATTTCTAACTTCTCGCCGGTCCATTCGGTTCCTTCGCCGAGTTCAGCTAGGTCACTGCCTTGTTGAATTTGCTCTTCCCGCTGTTCGTCAGCCTCAATGGTAGCAAAAAGGGTATGCACCTTCTCTTGCAATTTGGCTTTGTGCTTAACAACGGCTTTCCCCAAAACAAAGGTGTACCGATTGGCATTCGCTTCAATCTTCGTCCCGTCTACAAAATAATGATCTAGGGAGACGTGCTTTTCCTCGGCCAAGAACTGCAACACGGCAGTAAACACGGTTTCGAGAATCTCTTTCATGTGTGGGAACAGAACCGGTTGAGGGTTCGGAAATCTGGATGCTGCCGACCCGCCAGCCACATGAAGGGGATGTTCTCCCGCACAGTACGCTGCGGCAAAGATAGCGTCGTCTAGGCGGTTGACGGCGGTATTGACGACACGAACAAGGTGATGGCTCGGGATATCTTCTTCTTAATCCATTGGTAGGCAAAGTTGGTCCATGGTATATTGAATGTACAAAGAAATCGCTCCTTTGAAATGGTTGCTGGTACTTCCATTTTACCAAAGGGCGATTTCTTTTTGTGATTTCAATGAAGATTTCGAGTATGGTTTTTCCGCTGAAACCAGCGGAGAGGACGGACTGATTGCGGAAAAGCGGTAGCGGTCGCCTTTGTGTCCGGATTTTCACCGCTTAGGGGAATTCAAAAAATCTGGACACAACAGCGATTGGAGCAACGGTCCGTTCGCGGAGCGTCCTCACAAGCACAACCGTTTAACTGACTCCAAAGACAAGGGGCGTCCCAAGCAGCCATTTCATGGCTTATGGGACAGCCCCGTTTAGCATGCCTTTATTCCATTTCACGCAGCCGTTCGACGATCGGGCTGCGTGCGAGCGGTCTGTAGGCACTTATTGTGATGAGATAAGACAAGACAGCCAGTACCGGGATGACCAGAATGAACGGCAGCCACATCATGCGGAATTCCATATAGGCCATGCCCGCGGCAATATTCCTGGCGATCCCGTAAGTCAGCAGCACGCCTATAGTAGAGGTAAGCAGAGCGGTGAGCAGTACAGTATACAAGCCTTCGTAAACAAGCATCCGTTTGAGCTGTTTCTTAGTCATCCCGATGCTCTCGAGCACGGCAAATTCATGCCTGCGGGCGATCACCCCGGTAAGGACAGAATTAATGTAATTCAGCAGACCTATAAGGGCGATTACGAGACTCAGGCCATAGCCGATAATCTCAAAGATACGGATATTATCGCTTAACTCCTGCCTGTAATCCTCTCTGGATTTCAGCTGCAGAGCATCCAGCGGGCGGATAGCCTCCCTGAGCAATTGTCCCGTTTCATCAAGCTTGGCGGGATCTGCATGCAGGGTAAGCGAGAGGATGTCTGCTGGAGTCCCGCTCTCCAAAGTGGCTTGGCGGAGCTTGGCTGCAGGCAGGAAGGCATTGTAGCCGTTGCCGAAATACGTTTGGGTGGTTGCCGCGAAGAAAGCGTCATATTTCAGCACGGCCATCACTTCGTAGCTCTGCTTCAATCCGGGGTAGCTGATCCTATCTCCGGGATGATAGTAGCTTGCATAGGCGCCTGGCTCTGTAAGAGTCTGGGTCACCAGTATGAAGTCCCCGGAATCAAATTGTTCCCGGTTGAATTCCCCTTCGAGCACATCCTGTTCTGCGAGATCGTACCAGCCTGAATCCAGTCCGAAGAGCTGAGTGTGGACCCGGGAAGGGATGCCCTGGGGATTGGATGACGACTTCAGTGAAGCGCTGATGATATCATCCGGAGGAACGGTGAGCAGGCTATAATAGACTTTATCGATACTGTTCACCCCGTCTATATGACTCAGCTGACCGCACAGTTCCTCGGACAGCTCTGTTTCATTGACGGAGCGTTCCCCCTCCGGCTGGATAATGCCCTTGTTGTGAATCATATAATCTCCATGAATATAGGCGCTGAGGTACTTATTGACATCCATGGAGGAGATCACGGTGAATATCGTGTTAAACAGCAGAATGCTTAAGAAGAGGGAAGATAACATCAGGCTCAGCTTCTTTTTACTCCGGAACAGATTGGAGAACGCCATCCGGTGCAGCTTGGCCCCGTGGTTTGAGGACCTTAGAGTCTTCACTCCGCCATTCTGAACGCCTGAGAATTTAACGGCTTCCACGGGAGCGATGTCCGCTGCCAGCCGTCCAGGCTTATGCGCTGCGATCCACACGGTCAGGAAGGAGAAGAGGGCTGCGCCTGCAAAAATCCATGGACTGGACGAAAGCGAACTTCCTTTAAATTCCCCCGATAGTGAAGTGGTCAGAGGTGTAACCCATCTGCCGATTAGATAGCCGAAGCCAAGGCCGAACGGCAGGGCAATGAGGTATAGCAGCCTGGCTTGAATAGCGATGATTCTCCGCAGTTGTCTCGGGGTGGTGCCAATCATTTTCAGCAGGCCATAGAACTTCACATCACGGACCACCGATATATAAAAAATATTATAAATAAGCAGGTAGCCGCTAAGCATAATGATGAAGATAACTGCGGCGTATGGAATGATATTCACTGCATTTTCCGCCAAAGATACACTGGAATAAGCCCAATTGATTCCGATAGGAGCCGTAATTCCCGTGTCTGCCAGGACCTTGTTGAGCTTGCTCTCAATATGAAAGGAATTGCTGAACATGACACTCAGATTTGAGGTGTTAACGTAGGAGCCGCTGTCCCTTGATTGTACGGGATCGATGTCTGAGAGGTTTTTATCGGTAAAAGCTTTCGAGACAAAGGCCAGTCCCGCCATCGCAAGCTCCTTGTCCGCTTCATAATAGCCTGACAGAGTGAACTTCTGGCTGATTATCCGCTCACCAATATCTATCTGCAGCGTGATTTCCTTGCCGAGCACCGGCTGAACCCCCAGCTTGTCCAGAATCCAGGTGTTCAGGGCAACCTCATTCTCTCCAGTAGGCAATCCTCCCTCTGTGAACACGATAAAGCTGTGATCCGCATAGACCTGATCAATCTGCAGCACCTCAACGGGATCATGCTTAAATTCTGTATTCCCCAACCTGCCGGAACTAAGCGAGTAGTCATATAATTTAATTGAAGGATGCTTGCGCAGCGTAGCGGCTTCTTCCGGAGTAAGGTATTTGAAGCCACCGTGGAAGTCACTTCCGGCTGTTTTCATCTGTGCATATTGCATAGATTGGTTGATACTCAGCGCCATAGTGAAAATGGAAGTAATAAGCAGTGTAGTCAGCACAATAGCGCAGATGGCCGCCAAATTTCGCAACCGGTTGGCCCGCAGGCTGGCCATCGCCAGGTTGAATACGGTCTTCCGGTTGTTCGTAGCGATCATAACCGGCTCTCCCCGGGGGCCTGCGTTAATCCTGAGGCGATCCTGCCGTCCTCAATGCGGATGATCCGGTCCGCCATCTGGGCGATGGCTTCGTTATGCGTAATCATAACAATAGTCTGGTCGAATTTGACACTGAGCTGTTTCAGCAGGATAAGCACCTCCTGGCTGGTCTTGCTGTCCAGGTTGCCGGTGGGTTCATCAGCAAGGATAATGGAAGGTTTGGTCGCAAGCGCTCTTGCGATGGCCACGCGCTGCTGCTGGCCGCCGGAGAGTGCAGCAGGCAGATAGCGAATCTTCTCCTGCAGTCCCAGACTCGTGATAATCAGGTTCAGATACTCCTGGTCGATCTGGCCTCCGTCAAGCTCAATGGGCAGGACGATATTCGCGAGCACATTCAGGATCGGCACCAGATTATAGCTCTGGAAGACGAATCCGACAGAGCGGCGCCTGAAAATGGTTAACTTCTCATCACTCATCTGAAAAATATCATGCCCGTTGACATACACCTTGCCTTCGGTGGCGCGGTCCAGACCCCCGAGCATATGCAGCAGTGTACTTTTTCCGCTGCCGCTCGTGCCGACGATTGCCACGAACTCCCCTTTCTCGACATTCATAGATACGTTATCCAGAGCCTTGACCGTCTGCGCTCCTTTTCCATAATATTTCTTGAGATTCTCTATTCGCAGAATAGGCATGTTAGATTCCTCCTGTGCGTATGTTCTTATTCACATCTTCAAGGTATCAGACAAATCTAACAGGAGAGTGTCTGAAATCTGACGGAATGGACATATTCAGCATAGCGGCAGGTAGATCGAGAACACAGTGCCTTGCCCGGGCACAGATGCAGCCTTCATATGTCCGCCTTGTGCAGTGATAATCTCCCGCGCCAGGAAAAGTCCTATTCCCGCGCCATCTATATCGCGCACATTATTTCCCCGGTAGAACCGCTTGAAGATTCGGGGCAGCTCTTCCTGGGAGATTCCCCGGCCGGTATCTGCGATATCCAGGCGTACAAACATCTCATTCGCTTCAGCGGTGATATGGATGCTGCCCCCCGGCTCTGTATATTTCACGGCGTTCTCCAGCAGATTGAATAACACCTCGGTTGTCCACTTGGAGTCATGGTACGCGGTGATGTGAGCTTCACAGCTTATACTGATAGTGATACAGTTGCTCTCTGCCTGGATGAAAATCTGCGAAACTGCTTCAGAAACGGCGCGGATCACAGGAGAAGACTCCATGTGCAAAGAAATCATGCCCGTCTTCAGTCGGGACAGCTTGACCAGGGATTGGATCAGCCAGTCGAGCTTTTCCGACTGCTTTTTAACTTGGAGAACAAGCGGGAGCGCATGCTCATCATGCACCAGATTCTCCTCAAGCAGCTGGCTGTAAATCATAATATTGGATAATGGTGTTTTGGTCTGATGAGAGATATCGGAGATCAGTTCTTTAATTTTGTTCTTTTCCGTTTCCATATTCTGTCCGTTCACTCTGGCAATCTCTATGTACCGCATTAATTTATGTTCTATGGAGGAGAGAAGGGTTTCTTCATAATTATAGTATGGCTCACGCCCGAGAGTAGCGTTGTCTACCAGTGTCTCTACCTTTTCCATAAAAGAAGTGAGCTGATGCCTGAGCGACCAGGACCAGGCCCCTCCAAGGATCAGCATGCAGAGTATAAACAGAAGGGAGAGTCCGAGGAGGGATGAGCCAGTGGTATCCAGTAATAGAATACAAGTCACATAAGCCAGCACCAGAATGATAAAAGCCGCAGCAAACCCCAGATTTACCAGCCGGGTATGCGGCAGTCGTTCTTGTCCCTTCATAGAGTCGGCCCTTCTGTCCATGTATACCCTAAACCATAAACGGTCTTAATATATTGGGGCGAGGAGGGTTCAGCTTCGATTTTGGCCCGCAATCTTTTGATCGCTACCGTCAATGCATTCTCATCCACGAAGACAGCCTCCTGGCTCCACGTTTTGTCGATCAGCTGCTCTCGGGTCAGAATGTTGCCTCTGTTCGCTACCAGTATGCGCAGCAGTTTCTGTTCGGACTTGCTCAGCAGCAGGGGGCGGCTGTTCTTGAAATATTCCATTTTGCCAAAATCAAATTCCAGCGGTCCGATAACGATCCTGTCACTGGCAGGCGCATCGCTCCTTCTCAGGACGGCCATTACCCGGGCCCGCAGAACCATCAGACTGAATGGCTTCGTAATATAGTCATCAGCTCCCAGCGCAAAGCCGGTAACAATATCCGGCTCCATGTCGTTGGCAGTCAGAAATATAATCGGCACTTGTGAGGTTCTGCGGATTCTCTCGCAGTAATCGAGTCCGCTTCCGTCCGGAAGATTCACATCCAGCAGAATGAGATCTATCTGGGTTGACGAGATCATCTGATCAGCCATCGCCACAGTATAGGCCTGCTCTATAATTAAGTCGTTTTGAGCCAAGGACAGGGCGATCCCCTTGTTCAGGCTTCGGTCATCTTCAACGATCAGCAGTGTCTTCATGGGCGTAACTCCTTTGTGTGGATGAAGCGTTATCTCAATATTATGGCCATCACTGGGAGATCCTGCAAGGGAGTATGATGCCGCATATTTGGAAGAGACAGTACAAAAGCTGATCCCCAGCAGAATATCTGCTAAGACCCCGCGGTCTGCGGTCGTGCATAAGTCCCCGACTAAGGTCCAGTACATAAAACCGTCCACAGTCTGTTTTGAAAATCTGCGGTTTACCCTAGAATAAGGATATAAGAAAGAGATCAACGAAAGGCGGTGAGAAAAAATGCAAAGAAAAGGTAACGGACTTGCGATTGTGCTGATTGCAATTGGAGCGGTAATGCTGTTAGGGATTTTGCCTAATTTGATTCACGGCATCTTTGGCATCCTGTTCCCGGTATTGCTGGTTGCTCTCGGATACTACGGAATTAAGAGCGGACACAAAATTATCGGCTGGGTAGTATTGTTCATCGGTATCATGTCCCTGATCTCCAAGCTTTCCTGGATTATCGGACCGCTGCTCGGTGTAGCGCTGGTAGTGTGGGGCATCTCGGTACTCCGGGGTAAACGGAGCAGAACATACTAAGAGGTAGAACAATTACTTAATAAGAAGCAGGGAGGGAACAGGAAATCATGAGTGTTTTTCGCAGAATGAGGGATATCACCGTAGCCAACTTGAATGAACGCCTGGAGCAGAGTCAGGATCCCGTGAAGCTGATTGATCAATTTCTACATTCAACCCGTGAAGAAATAGGGGAGGCAGAGCGGCTGTATCAGCAGTACGCTTCCCATACGAAGCAATTGCAGCAGCAGGTGAATCAGGCAACCGCCATGAGAAACAAACGTGAAGAGCAGGCACTCCTCGCGCTCAAGGCCGGTGAAGATCATCTCGCCAAACTGGCACTACAGGAGAAAATTATCCACGAGGAAAAGCTGGAGCAATACAGCGGGCTACTGGAAACCAGCCAGCAATCACTCTTTGAGCTTGAAAGCCAGTTGAATGAACTCAAAATTGAGTATCAGACGGTATACAGCAAACGCCAATTCTATGCAGCCCGGATGGAATCACTTCGGCTGCAGCAGCGAATGAATCAAAGAGCGAGTGCTTATGGCGGCGGTGATGTCCCCAAAATGTTCGGCCGTCTGGAAGACAAGATGACCGATTGGGAGCTGGAAGCCAAAAGCCTGAGCGATTTGCGCCGGATGGGACAGGAATATGCAGTGCAGGCCGGTGAGACGGTGGCGACCGTGCTCGAAAGAGAAATGGCCCGCCTGAAGGAGAAGCTGAACAATGATGGCAGAAAGGAGTAGTACTATGACCCGATTGTACCGTTCAACCAGAGACAGGGTAATGACAGGGCTGGCAGGCGGATTGTCCGAGACACTCGGCATCGACTCCACACTGTTCAGAATTCTGCTGGTGGTCAGCATTCCTTTTAGCGGAGGAGCTACTATCCTGGTGTACCTTATCGCAGCAATGGTAATTCCCAAGGAGCCTACCCAGTACAATCCCTTCGGACCTGGACCCGGTGCGCCGGGCGGCCCGTATGGCGGTCCTTACTCAGGAAGACCTGAGCATGGCCGCGGACCGCAGGGACAGCAAGGATATGGCCCTTACGGCGGACAGCCGGGCTATAATCCCGGCTATGACAAAGCGGGCGCTTACACGGCTCCCGATTCCGGTCTGGATGCCATGATGAAGGATATTGAGAAGAAGGCACTGCAAAAAGAAGTAGAAGAGCTCAAACAAAAACTGTCTAAATACGAGAAGGGAGAAGTGTAAATCATGGGAGTATTCAAACGGATTAAAGATATGACTAAAGCGTCGGTAAACGACATGTTGGATAAGGTAGAGGACCCAATCGTAATGCTGAATCAATATCTGCGCGATATGGAGGCTGAGATTCATGAGGCTGAAGTAACGGTAGCAAAGCAGATGGCCAATGAACGCCGTATGAAGCAGCGTGTGGACGAAGCCGCTAAGGTATCCGGACAACGTGCGGCACAAGCGGAACTTGCGCTTAAGAACGGCCAGGAGGAAGTTACCCGCAAGCTGCTGGAAGAGAAGATTTATTTCGACCAAAAGCATGTTGAATACAGCGAGCTTCACGCCCAGGCTGAAGTTCAAGCCAAGGAACTGGTGCAGCAGCTTCATGATATGAAGGATGAGTTCTACAAGCTGCGCAACAAACGTAATGAACTGGTCTCCCGCGCTCAAATGGCTAAAGCCAAGAAGCAAATGTCCCAGATCAGCAGTGTACATTCCATTGAAAGCGGAAGTGCATCCCTTGGATTCCACCGCATGGAAGAAAAGATCATGCAGCTAGAAGCGGAAGCAGATGTTATGCGCGCTCCGTACAGCCCTTCGGCAACCGCATATGCTAAGCCGGTAGATCCTGAGAAGCAGCTCAAAGTGGAAGAACAGCTCGCAGCACTCAAGAGCAAGCTGAATTCTGCTCCGGCAGCTCCTTCACTTGATAAAAAAGAAGAATAATGCCTGTTCCTAAAGAATAGGCAGGTATGATATGCTGAACAAGGTAAAGCCATACGGTATGGATTCTCCATACCGGTATGGCTTTTGTAGCGGGAAGCGGTTATAGATGAGGAGGTGCGGAATGGATAAACGGAACCGTTTGATTGCCATCGGACTGATTGGTGTCGGCTGCTTAATGATTTTTGGCAAATGGATCGGCTTCTTCTCCATGGTCGCACTCCTGTTCCTGCTGCTGGGGATCTACCGGACAACGTCAGGCAAGGTGAAGCAAGGGTATAAGCTTCTGGGGATCGGCGCGGTGCTGCTGCTGCTGGACCATCTGCTGCTGGTGCTTGGAATCTGCCTGATTTCGCTGGGCATGTTCTTTGTGAAATCCAAAAGAATGCAGCGTAAGGCCGGGTTTATGCAGAAACAAAGCTTCTCTTCCAGATTCGACTGGGATCTCTCGCCGTGGGTCATGCGCAGCCTCAGCGCCTGGCATGTGCTGGGTGAAGCGGACGTGGATCTTTCGCTGGCAATGGCGGAAGAACAAGAGACGATTATGCTGTTCCAGGGCATTTTTGGCGATGTAGACATTCTGATGTCCGAGGATTACGGGGTAGAGATCGAAGCCTTCGTGCTGTTCGGCTCTATCGAATCCGGCAGTCACCGGGACACGGGGATGCTGAACCGGCTGAACTGGAAGTCACCCAACTACGACAGCAGCGAGCATAAAGTGAAATTCAATATCTCATATCTGATGGGCGATCTGGACATACGGTTTCCCTGATGCATACAGCATATGAGCAGAGAGATGGAAGGGAGGGCTCCCGGGCATGGGCAAAAAAAGCAGTAACATGGTAACGCGCAGTATGGGCGAGGGGGCTCTGTTCTCTTTGATCATGCTGCTTGTTATTACATACATTATGTATACATATGGATTATTACAGCCGTTTGAGGACTGGAAGGTCGGCGTGAGAACGGCAATGACGCTGATTCTGCTGCCAATGGCCTTCGGCATCGGGTACGGGTTCTATCAGGGCTTCCGCAGCAAGCGCAAGCTGGAGCTGCTGCGGGCGACGCTGGTAGCCTGGGAGAAGGGCAATCTCACCCCGGTGATGCCGGATCTGGGCCATGATGAACTGGGCCGGCTAGGGGAACAGCTCGGACGGATCGGCGGCAAATGGGAGAATCAGGTGAATACGCTGCAGCGGCTCTCCACCAATAATGCCAAGCTTGCCGAGCAAGCCCGGGTGACGGCAATTATCGAGGAGCGTCAGCGGCTGGCACGCGAGCTGCATGATGCCGTATCCCAGCAGCTGTTCGCGATCTCGATGACGGCAACGGCTGTAGGCCGGACGCTGGAGAAGGATTTCGACAAGGCGCAGCGGCAAATTGCGCTGATTGAGGAGATGTCTGCCGTAGCCCAGTCGGAGATGCGGGCACTGCTGCTGCACCTGCGGCCGGTATATCTGGAAGGTAAGGGGCTGGAGCAAGGGCTGCAGGAGCTGATCAAGGAACTGAAGATCAAGGTTCCGATCGATATTGTGTTCGAGATGGATCAGGGCGTGCAGCTGCTCAAAGGCGTCGAGAATCATTTGTTCCGCATTGTGCAGGAGGCGATTTCGAACACGCTGCGTCATGCCAAAGCGGAGAAGATGGAGATCCGCCTGCACCGCCGCGGTGATACCGTCCGTTTGACGCTGCGCGATGACGGGATCGGTTTTGAGCTGGATGAGGGCAAGCAGACATCCTACGGACTTTCGAATATGCAGGAGCGGATAACAGAGATCGGAGGCTCGATCCAGTTCATCACCGCTCCCGGCAAAGGAATGCGGATTGATATTACCGTACCGGTAGTCAATGAATAGGGGGCAAGGGTAACCATGGAGATGGAGGAAGCGGAAGCGATCAAGGTCCTGCTGGTGGACGATCACGAAATGGTCCGGATCGGACTTGCTGCGGTGCTTGGCACCGAGGATGGGATTGAAGTTGTAGGTGAAGCCGGAAGCGGCGAAGAAGGAATCCGGCTGGCACAGGAATATAATCCGGATGTGGTGCTCATGGATCTGGTGATGGACGGCATGGACGGGATCGAAACAACAAGACAACTGCTGAAGCTGTACCCGGACTGCAAAGTTATAGTGCTGACCAGTTATTTGGATGATGAGAAAATGTACCCGGTCATTGAAGCCGGCGCGTTCAGCTATCTGCTCAAAACCTCGCGGGCCAGTGAAGTCGCGGATGCAATCCGGGCTGCCGCAAGAGGACAGTCCGTGCTGGAATCACAAGTGGCTTCCAAAATGATGAACCGGTTCCGCTCGAATGCCAGAGGTGAGTCTCCGGCCTACAAGGAGCTTACCGAACGCGAGATGGAAGTGCTGAAGCTGCTGGCCCAGGGAAAGTCCAATCAGGATATTGCCGATCAATTAATTATTGGAATCAAGACAGTGAAATTCCATGTCACGAATGTTCTTGCCAAGCTGGGCGTCGAAGACCGGACCCAGGCAGCTATTTACGCATATAAGAATGGACTGGCGGAATAAAGCCATAGACCATAGAAGCTATTACGCACTTTCAAGAGAAATTAGCCCTGGCCTGGGAAGGACGGGGGATTATCTTGAAAGTGTTTTTGCGTGCGCGTAAGGCTCGCGTCCTTGCAGTTTGTATACATAACCTAAGGATAAGAGCAGATAACTTACCCCAAACCCGAGATAAACACAGGTTAAATCAAGCTTCGAGATAAATATATATATGATTACCAGGGATACTGCATACACCACCCCCGAGTAAACAAGCACCCACTTCTCCAGATCAATCGCCTGCAGGGTGGAGCGCATAATCATCTGTAAACCATTCAATAGATTAAGAGCAAGCGCCAGGGGAAGAACATGCTGGACAAAGGAGATGACAATAGCATTGTCTGTGATGATGGTGATCAGCGGATAGGAGAATGAGATCAGGATCAAGGTTAGCGGAATGCTGATCATTAACATTAGCTGGAGCGACAAATGCGAGTATTTGGTGTACCCTTCTTGCTGCTTGCCGTAGGCCTGGGCAGTAATTGTCATACAGCTGCCTGCGAAGCAGTACATCGGAATCATAATGATCTCAAGCAAAGTGGTCACAACGGTGTATGACGCGATGAATTCAGACTCCATTCTGGAGATGATCGCCATGATGCCCATTGCAAACAAAGTGTATTCAATAAGGTCCTGAAGGGCCATCGGGAAATAGAGCTTCAGCAGCTGCTTGGCGATGGGGCGGCTGATCTGAAGGGAGAAGCTGAATAACCTGCTTTTGCGGAAAAAATAGATGCAGACTATAATGCTCGCACCATAGCCTGCGACAGAGCCAACAGCGGCACCGCTCATGCCCAGCTCAGGAAAGCCCCATTTGCTGAAGACGAGCACATAATCGAAGAATATATTAACGATGCCTGCTGCCACGAAACTGAAGGTTAACAGCTTGGCTTGGTTGATGTTCTTGAAATAGGCTGAGAAATTAAACAGAACCATATTCATGCCCATAGTCATTCCGCTGATATACAAATAATGAGTGGCAGGTAAGAAATTCAGATCATAGACCGTGCCCAATATCCATTTGCCAGTCCCTAACAGCAGCAGTTCGAACAGGATGCCGATAATGATGGACATTGTCATGCTTGTATTAAAAGCTTGGCCAAACTTAGGGATCTCATTGTTGCCGAAGAATCTTCCGCCGATGATGTTGAAGGCCGCGCATAGAATGCCGATCGTTCCGGTGATTAGAAAAATAAAAGATGAGGCGATGCCCACTGCGGCAAATTCTTCAACGCCAAGCCTGCCGATAATCGCCTGGTCGCCGAGTTGAAAGAGAAGCTGGAGGATCTGGAGGAAAAGCATGGGGACAACCAGATCGTTGACAAGACGGAAGTCAGCGCTGTTTCGGTGATACCATTTTTTAAGCATGCTGTATGAGTACCTCTTCTATCTATATTATGCGAATTCTATTAATGGAAATATAAACTAATAAATACTCCTGTGGAAGTGATTGGAATCTCATTGCATTCCAAGTGAACTATGCAGCTACCGGATCGGGAGTCTCAGAGAGTCTCTCTCAGCGGGGTATATCTTTCTCTGAAGCTGGGTATCCTGTCTAGTAGATTACTAGAACGGATTGAGAGGGAGATGCGGAATGGGGAACAGAGGACAAGGCAAGGGAATGCTGCTGCTGGCCGGGTTATGTGTGGTGGCGATGCTGCTCAGCGGTTTCCGCAGCGCGGGAACTGCCCTGGGAGGTAGTGCTGCTGGCGCATCCGCTACAGTATCAGCTACGGTCAACGCCGGGGGGGACGCCGGATTCTCCGGCAGCAGTCTGAACCAGGTTGCCGGTGCCGGATCAGCGGCTTCCGGGGAACTTCAGGATTCCCTTGCTCTGCTGGCCTCTCTCGGCAGTAAGGCTTCCGCTGCTGGAGCTCCGCTCCGGCTCGTGCTGAAGTGGCAGGGGGAATACAGCAGCGGATTGCCGGCTGAAGCTGCGGTACAGAAGCTGGCTGCCAAGCTCGGACTCGGTGAAATCAGCCGTACGGATGAGGATGGCCATATGACCTCCCGCGCCTATCGGGAACTCAGTGGAGGCACGAAGATCTCCCTGTTCTGGAGCGAGCTCGGCGGCGGACGGAGTTATTGCATCGTTACCTTCGAGACGGCGGATCTTCTGGGCTCGCCCGAGCTTCCGGCAGCAGCCGGAGACGCGGGAAAGGCGATGATTCAGGCGGGTATCGCTGCAGCGTGGAATATCTCGCTCCAGGCTCCGGCCAAGGAACAGAGCGGACCGCAGGCTGCGCTGCTGGCCACAGAGCAGAACCTTGCAGCGCAGCTCCCCGGCATTCACGCGGAGGAGAATTACGCAGATGCGACTACATCCAGCCGTTCATATAGTGTGCCCGGCCTGCAGCGCACCGTCAGCAGCGGCGGACATGAGCTCGCGCTCCAGCTGGCGGTGCACAGAGACGGGAATGAGGATAGAAACCGCATGACCCTTGGACTCCCGCTGATCACGATCGAATACTGAAGCCGGGGATTTCCAGGCTTACTCCGCAGCGGCTCCACGTTGCGGAGCCTTTGGCGGGGCGGTATAATATCGGTAGTATAAGCGGGAGCATGTGAAAGCATAAGAAAGAGTAATAGAAAATTACGAAATCCCGAGAAAAACTGTCAGGAATGTGATAGCATCCTTAGTGCAATTATGATAAAATGACATCACGCCGTCATGCGTATTTTATATCATGACCGCCGCTGAGAATGAATGTCAACTATATTACATACAGAGAGATGAGGAGCCATGGCTGAAAATCAAACCCTTGATGCACTGCATACACCCGGTGCTGTATTCTTTATCTTCGGGGCAACCGGAGATCTAGCCCGGCGTAAGCTTTTCCCGGCGATTTACAGTTTGTACCGTGAAGGCAAGCTGACACATGATTTTGCGGTAATTGGCGTGGCTCGGCGTCCCCGTACCCAGGATGAATTCCGGGAAGATGTGAAGGAGTCCATCCGCGAGTTCTGCCGCTACCAGGCAGGAGATGCTGCGGAATGGAACGAGTTCGTACAGCATTTTGAATACAAGTCTCTGGACATCAACAATATTGACGGTTTCCGTGAGCTGAATGCCCAGACGGAAGCGCTCGAAGAGAAGTTCCATATTCCGGGCAACCGCCTGTTCTATCTGGCGCTCGCACCTGAACTGTTCGGCAGTGTCTCCTTCAACCTTAAGGCTGGCGGAATGCTGCAGACCCGGGGCTGGAACCGTCTGGTGATCGAGAAACCATTCGGCTACAATCTGGAGTCCGCTGAACAGCTGAATGAGCAAATCCGCCAGGTGTTCAAGGAAGAAGAGATTTACCGGATTGACCATTACCTGGGTAAGGAAATGGTGCAGAATATTGAAGTGATCCGGTTCGCTAATGCTTTCTTCGAGCCGCTGTGGAACAACAAGCATATCGCCAACATTCAGATCACACTCGGGGAAACCGTGGGTGTTGAAGAGCGCGGTGGGTATTACGATCATGCCGGAGCACTGCGTGATATGGGCCAGAACCATATTCTTCAGCTGCTGACAATGATCGCTATGGAACCGCCAAGCCGTCTGCTGGCTGAAGATATCCGTGATGAGAAAGTGAAGGTGCTTCGTTCGCTGCGTCCTTACGCTACGGCGGAAGAGGTTCGCGAGAACGTGGTGCGCGGTCAATACACGCAAGGGCTCTACAAGGGCAAGACCCTTCCGGCTTACCGCCAGGAAGACAAGGTGGACCCGGAATCGAATACAGAGACGTATTTCGCAGCCCGTGTATTTGTAGACAACTTCCGCTGGGCAGGGGTTCCCTTCTACATTCGTACCGGCAAACGTCTGCCTGTGAAGACCACGGAAGTGGTTGTCGAGTTCAAGGGAATGCCGACCAACGTTTATCTGGGCCAGAAGCATAATCTGGAGCCGAACCTGCTCGTCATCCGTGTGAATCCGATGGAAGGCATCTACGTGAAGATCAATGCCAAGAAGCCGGGCTCGGAATCGGAAATTCAGCCGCTGGCGATGGATTTCTGCCAGAGCTGCATGATCGGCATCAACTCGCCGGAAGCTTATGAGCGCCTGCTGCATGATGCTGCGCGCGGCGATTCCACTTACTTCACCCGCTGGGATGAAGTGTCCTCGGCTTGGTCCTTCGTGGACCGTATCGCCAAGGCATGGAAGGAAGAGAGTAACGATCTCGCTTCCTATCCTGCCGGCTCCTGGGGGCCGGTCGAAGCCGATCAGCTGCTGGCTGGCGAAGGCTTCCACTGGTGGCCGGTCAACGGCCAGGATGAAGACAATGTGGTTTGGCAGGTTAACCGCTAAGCCCTGAATAAGAGAACTGTTGGAGATCCCTCTGCATACGTTGCAGGGGGATCTTTTTGCGGAATAACGGATTTCCGGCGGACCAGTCAGCCGAATATCCACCAAAGCCGGAGTTTCTGTACATAATATTGCAAGATATTTGACTTGCGGAGCTTTTTTGTAGATAATGTTTGCCGGATTTTGCTATACTAAAAAGGATGCTTTCAAAATAAAGAATTTCTAGGCAAGGCGCCATAAAATATCCTATAAACCGTACTTCAACGATGTAACGATGAATTCTACGTGAAAGGATCTGGACGAATGAGTAGTGCACCGATTTGATGAAATCCGGTAATTGAAGCAGAAGCATGGATGAATATATATATGAAGGGATATGTGTAATGAATAAGGCACCGGACCACAAGCTTCAGAGTGAAGTAGACAAACGCAGAACCTTTGCGATTATTTCCCACCCCGATGCGGGTAAAACAACGCTGACCGAGAAACTGCTCCTCTTCGGGGGCGCTATCCGCTTAGCAGGTACAGTCAAAGCCCGTAAGGCAAGCAAGCATGCGACAAGTGACTGGATGGAAATTGAGAAGCAGCGCGGGATCTCCGTCACTTCTTCCGTCATGCAGTTTGATTATCTGGACCACCGGGTGAATATCCTGGATACCCCGGGTCACCAGGATTTCAGTGAAGACACTTACCGTACGCTTACTGCGGCTGACAGTGCGGTCATGCTGATTGACGTTGCCAAGGGCGTGGAAACACAGACGATCAAGCTGTTCCAGGTTTGTGCGAAACGCGGCATTCCGATCTTCACCTTCATCAACAAGCTGGACCGTGAAGGCCGCAATCCATTTGAGCTGATGGAAGAGCTGGAGAATGTACTGGGTATCCGCTCTGTGCCAATGAACTGGCCGATTGGCATGGGCCGTGAGCTGTGCGGCGTATATGACCGGATGAAGAATCAGGTCGAGCTGTTCCAGGGCGACGATCATTCCGTGATCAGAGTACAAAAAGTGGAAAGCTACCGTGACCCGATTATCCGCGAGATGGCCGGAGAGTACCTGCATGACCAGTTGTGCGCAGATCTGGAGCTGCTGGATGTAGCGGGCGATCCTTTTGACTATGAGAAAGTACTCCGCGGCGAGATTACCCCGGTATTCTTCGGCAGTGCGATCAACAACTTCGGCGTGCAGACCTTCCTGGATAATTTCCTTGATCTTGCACCGAAGCCTGAACCACGCCGCAGTACAGCTGGCTCTGTTGAACCGACAAATGAGAAATTTACCGGCTATGTCTTCAAAATCCAGGCTAACATGAACCCGGCTCACCGTGACCGCATTGCCTTCCTGCGCATTGTGTCCGGCAAGTTCGAGCGCGGGATGAGCGTGAAGCATGTGCGGGCTGGTAAAGACATCAAGCTGTCCCAGCCGCAGCAGTTCCTCGCCCAGGATAGAGATATTGTTGAAGAGGCGTATCCGGGTGATATTATCGGTCTGTTTGACCCGGGTATCTTCCGGATTGGCGACACGCTGAGTCAGGCAGGGGATATTGAATTCGATGAGCTGCCGACCTTCTCGCCGGAGATTTTCTCCAAAGTGAGCATTAAGAATGCGCTGAAATCGAAGCAGTTCCAGAAGGGTATTGACCAGCTGACCGAAGAGGGTATGATCCAGGTGTTCCGCACCGTGAACTTCGATGATATCCTGCTGGGTGTCGTCGGACAGCTGCAGTTCGAGGTGTTCGAGTACCGGATGAAGGGCGAGTATGGTGTAGATGTCCAGCTGCAGCGGATGAGCTACCAGTTCGCGCGCTGGATTGTGGATGACAACAAGCCGGACGCAAGCAAATTCCGGATTAACTCCACCCTGGTTACTGATAAGAAGGGCAATTTTGTGGTGCTGTTCGAGAATGAATACGCCATGCGGACCGCAATGGAGAAGAATCCAACGGCCAAGTTCCTCGAAACCGCGCCTTGAAATGTACAGTTGAAGTAGGATAAGCTGACCGCTTATTCAATTGTTTGTTATAAAAAACCTCCGCCTCCATAGTGCAGCTGCACAGTGGATTGCGGAGGTTTTTGGCGGAGTGAAGCTCTTTAGGAGGTGATGGATCCTGGTGTGAGCTTCTCCAGATGTCTGTGCAGCATGGAGAGCACCCGGTCCTGCTTGGCGGGATCGAGATCCTTCCAGATCATCTCGAAGACAACGCCGAGTCCTGGAAGCGCGGCTTCCGGTCCGTCCACGGAATTCTCGATCACTTCCCGCAGGCCTTCTTCGGTCTGTCCGTGAATCTTGTGTACAATAGCCTGGCGCAAATCAATGGTGACTGGCATATCGGCCTCCTTAAGTTTGTTAGCATTCGCTCCCTGGGTCGGCATTGCAAAACTGGCTTCGGGAGCGTGGGCTTTGGTTTGTGAGCAGCCTTGTTATAAGGTGCCCTGCGGCCGCGCTGAAAATTCAAGTTTATGACAACGTATGCTATACTGTTTGAGATGCAAAATGCGGCGGGAGGTACAACAATTATGGCAAAAAAACAATATGCCGTCATCGGAATGGGACGTTTCGGCTCAAGTGTAGCCAAGGCGCTCAGTGGTATGGGCTTTGATGTACTGGCCATTGATACGGATGAGCAACGCACCCAGGAAATTTCGAATATTGTTACTCATGCCGTATCCGCGGATTCGACCGATGAAGAGGCACTGCGTGCACTCGGAATCCGTAACTTCGATGTGGTAGTTGTCGCGATTGGCGAGGATATTCAGGCCAGTATTCTAACCACGCTGATCCTGAAGGATCTGGGCGTGCCTGCAATTCTGGTTAAGGCCAAAAGCGAGCTGCACGGCAAGGTATTAAGTAAAATCGGAGCGGATAAGGTAATTTACCCCGAACGGGATATGGGCATGCGGGTGGCGCATCATCTGGCCTCGCCGAACATCCTTGATTATATAGAGCTGTCGCCGGACTACAGCATCCTGGACATGAAGGTCTCCGGGCCGATGCTCGGTAAGAATCTGCAGGAGCTTAATATTCGTGCTAAATACGGCTGTAACGTGATGGCCATCCGCCGGGGTGAGGAAATGAATATTTCCCCCAGAGCGGAGGACCGTCTGACTGAAGGTGATGTACTCGTCATTGTCGGACGCAAGGACAACCTGACGAAGCTGGAAATGGCTTATCAATAGGGCTGTATGGTTGAGTGCAGGTACAGGCAAGGTTAATTGTATTTTGGGCAGTTATTTTAATTGAATTAATCCGTTATATGCAAATAGGGTACAACTAAAATCACGTAAATAGCGGAATCTTACTCCAACCGCTAATTTTAGTTGTACTAACTACAGTTAAAACACTCGATTGGTTTAGCATACTTAAGATCAGGAATCTGCAAGCACCAGAAAGGTAGGACCTCATGGAAATTATGTCGCCGCAGAATACGCGGGTGAAGGAATGGGCAGGGCTGCAGGAGAAGAAACACCGCGACAAATCCGGGAAATATATTGTGGAGGGCATTCATCTGGTGCAGGAGGCGCTGCAGGCGGAAGCGGATGTGGAATGCCTGGCCTTTGATCTGGAAAAGGGCATGCCTTCCGAACTGAAGCCTCTGCTTCAAGCCGTGCAGGGCATGGAGGTAATTGGCGTGTCGGCAGCGGTGATTGCGAAGTGCAGCAGCACGAATACACCGCAGCCGGTATTTGCCGTTGTGCGCAAGGAGCAGCAAGGCGTGGAGATTATTCTGGCGAAGCCGGATAGTCTGGTTGTTGTGCTGGACGGGGTCCAGGACCCCGGTAACGTGGGCACCATCATCCGCAGTGCCGATGCGGCAGGTGCGGACGGAGTCATCCTCGGCCAAGGCTGCGCCGATCTCTTCAATCCCAAGACCATCCGTTCCACGATGGGCTCCATGTTCCATCTCCCGGTGGTGGAGGGAGATCTCGGCACGATTCTGCCTCAGGCGCGGGAACGCGGAGCGCTGCTGGTCAGCACTTCGCTGACAGGTGAAGATTCCTGCTACACCCATGACTTCCATGGCAGCCAGTGGCTGCTGATCGGCAGCGAGGGCAAAGGCATCTCGCCGGAGACGGCAGCCCTCGTCGACAAGAGCATTATCATCCCGATGGCCGGCCGCGCCGAATCGCTGAATGCAGCGATGGCGGCGACGATTTTGTTGTTTGAGGGGATGCGGCAGCGGGGGAGTCACGGGAAGTAGACTCAGCTCATGTTGTGAGTTGTAAGTCATCTTGTCACCGTTTGGATCGTAGTTTGGTATAGATTTGTAACGATATTCGGCACAAGCATTTTAGTCCTGATGGTCAAGAAACCCTTGATTTATCAGGACTTTTTAAATTTTTTTTTAGTATTATCAAATGGGCTCTAATGTCAAAACTGATTTTGGATTAGGAAACTCATGGCATAACTTTTGGTTATCGGAAAATCAGCTGAGGGGATAATAAATATGAAGACTCTATTTCGACCTGTCGGTCTTGCGGAAATGAAATTGATCCTAGATCTAAACCTAAGGGGATTTCCTCCAAGGTTACCTGAGCAGCCAATTTTCTATCCAGTTTTAAATCAAACCTATGCAGACCAGATTGCAGCGGAATGGAATGTTAAGGATAAATTCTCAGGCAACGTTGGATTCGTAACAGAGTTTATTGTTGCCAGCCCTTTTATTGATAGATATGGAGAACAAATTGTAGGATCAAGAAATCATAATGAGTTATGGATCCTGCTGAAGATATAGACGAACTTAACAATAATATTGATGGTCAGATTAAGTTAGTCAATGTGTTTTATGGCTATGACTATAGAGGGCTTACCCCTGAATCAACCATTTTTGAAGATAAGAATCCAACACAACAATTCGTTATTTGGAAAGAAATATTGGACTACAACTCAATGGATTTCTATTGTGAAATCAAAGAATTCTGGAAATATATTTTTATGAATTATTCATACTGGAAGAAGACTGATTTTATTGATTATGGTATAACTTTAAAAATGAAATTTGAAGTACTTTTAACCATGAAAGAATACTGGAAGGATCACTTTCCGCAAACTGAATTGATTGAAGGTAACACATAGAAGAACTAACTTTCGATAGCACCATATTCACGCAATGGGTATTCACCATCCGGTCGGAGTTAGAGGTGAATTCGGGGAGGTGATTGGCAGTAGCTAGGAAGCAGATTCTTTGGCGTCGTTTGCCTCTTGGATGCGCACGCAAATTTCAGTCCTGATAGTCAAGATAACCTTGATTATCAGGATTTTTTTGTGTAATTCTAGCACCTGTAATAGAGGAGATTCGGAAAGATAATGCTTATACGCAAGTCTTATCAAGTGCTGGAGAAGGTACGGAATCAAAGGCCGATTATTATACTTTAGGAGGATTTAGCAGAAGCCTGTAATGTTATTCCCGGCCTAAAGGAAATATCTGCTTGTCTACTTTTCCAGGCAATCTTGGTAAGGTTAGAAGAATTGCTATTCATAAGAGGTGGTAAATTGTCATGCTCAAAAAACACTGTTTGTTCTGCGATCAGATTGTCCCGATTACAGCTGAACGCGATTATGATCGGTATGAAGACTGCTCCTGTTCACCCGGGGGGTTCTATAAGCTGCTGAGAGACAGCTATGAGTCGATACTTTCGTTATCACACCAACAGAAACGCGACATGCTCCATTTGGTATCAGCGTATATCCGGGAAATGACAGACCGTGGAGAGAAGGTCAGTGTTAATGCCGGAGATTTGGATTCTATTGTGAATTCTCCGGCCATCCCTGTGACTATTGAGGATAAAGGAAACAGGCTGCTGCAACATTTGTATAGACATTCCGAAGGGCCGTTGGAGCCTGTGGTTATTCAACCCCTTTCCAGCAGCTATAACCTGACATACTCTCCCAACCTGCAAGAGCTGGTCTATATCATCGATAAGCTTGGAAGCGACCAGCTGCTTATAAGAGAAGGCTTAACCTTTAAATTAACCGCACAAGGATGGAGCGAAGCCGCTGCAACAAGCGGAGGTAAGAAATTAAAGCCATGCGTCGTTCTCCTGCCGGAAGAAGAGGAATTGCGCAAGGAATGGCAGGAGAAGCTTTTGCCCAAAATCGAGCAGTACGGTTATCTTCCCCGATTGATAGCATATAGCAGCGAAACGTATTCTTTGGAGTCCGTTGCGGACAGCAAGCTGATTATCGCAGATATAACGGGTCAATCTCCTGAAGTGTATTATACAGCGGGATACGCGCTTGGGAGGGGCATTCCGGTGATCTGGGCTGTTAAGAGCTGTGATGCCAACAACCTTCGGGTACACCTGCAAGAGATCCGTCCACTCGTCTGGGATACAGCGGAGGATCTGGTTGTATTACTCCAACAGAAGTTGAGTTTAGATTAGGGTATATACACAGGTGTAATTATACAGGGGGTTCTTCCGCATTATGCAACAGACCTTGTTCTAGCGGCAGATGCCGGGATGAACAGGGTCTGTTCCTGTTTCAGGGGCAAAGCTCGATGGATAGTAGGGTTAAAGTTTGATACAGATATAATAGATATGCTTACTGCAGGATCTTTCAGGCTTCAATCTCAGCTATTCGATAAATATATGAACTATAAAGAGAGTTGCTATTGTAGGAGTCACTCGACATATGAATGTCCCTTTAAAATACTGCTTGCAAAAAGAATCTATACATGATATATTCTATTTCTGGCCGCGAAACATCAACGCCGAGCTCGAAAAGAAGTTGAAAAAAAGAGCTTGCATTGATCGGTTGGGTGTGATATACTATAAGAGTTGCTGGTGACGCGGTAGTCGTCGCTGACAACGAGCTTGATCTTTGAAAACTGAACAACGAGTGAGTGGGAGATCGCTTCGGCGAGATCCAAAATAGAGAATGAAAATTCTCGTCAGATGTTTCAAAATGAGCAATCGCTCTTTCTAAAACCAATTTGGAGAGTTTGATCCTGGCTCAGGACGAACGCTGGCGGCATGCCTAATACATGCAAGTCGAGCGGAGTTCATTTGAAAGCTTGCTTTCAAATGAATTTAGCGGCGGACGGGTGAGTAACACGTAGGCAACCTGCCCTCAAGACTGGGATAACTACCGGAAACGGTAGCTAATACCGGATAATTTCTTTCCTCTCCTGAAGAGAGAATGAAAGGCGGAGCAATCTGCCACTTGGGGATGGGCCTGCGGCGCATTAGCTAGTTGGTGGGGTAACGGCCCACCAAGGCGACGATGCGTAGCCGACCTGAGAGGGTGAACGGCCACACTGGGACTGAGACACGGCCCAGACTCCTACGGGAGGCAGCAGTAGGGAATCTTCCGCAATGGGCGAAAGCCTGACGGAGCAATGCCGCGTGAGTGATGAAGGTTTTCGGATCGTAAAGCTCTGTTGCCAGGGAAGAACGTCCGGTAGAGTAACTGCTACCGGAGTGACGGTACCTGAGAAGAAAGCCCCGGCTAACTACGTGCCAGCAGCCGCGGTAATACGTAGGGGGCAAGCGTTGTCCGGAATTATTGGGCGTAAAGCGCGCGCAGGCGGTCATTTAAGTCTGGTGTTTAAACCTTGGGCTCAACCTGGGGTCGCACTGGAAACTGGGTGACTTGAGTACAGAAGAGGAAAGTGGAATTCCACGTGTAGCGGTGAAATGCGTAGATATGTGGAGGAACACCAGTGGCGAAGGCGACTTTCTGGGCTGTAACTGACGCTGAGGCGCGAAAGCGTGGGGAGCAAACAGGATTAGATACCCTGGTAGTCCACGCCGTAAACGATGAGTGCTAGGTGTTAGGGGTTTCGATACCCTTGGTGCCGAAGTTAACACAGTAAGCACTCCGCCTGGGGAGTACGGTCGCAAGACTGAAACTCAAAGGAATTGACGGGGACCCGCACAAGCAGTGGAGTATGTGGTTTAATTCGAAGCAACGCGAAGAACCTTACCAGGTCTTGACATCCCGATGAAAGCATTAGAGATAGTGCCCCTCTTCGGAGCATCGGAGACAGGTGGTGCATGGTTGTCGTCAGCTCGTGTCGTGAGATGTTGGGTTAAGTCCCGCAACGAGCGCAACCCTTGACTTTAGTTGCCAGCAGGTAAGGCTGGGCACTCTAGAGTGACTGCCGGTGACAAACCGGAGGAAGGTGGGGATGACGTCAAATCATCATGCCCCTTATGACCTGGGCTACACACGTACTACAATGGCCGGTACAACGGGAAGCGAAACCGCGAGGTGGAGCCAATCCCAGCAAAGCCGGTCTCAGTTCGGATTGCAGGCTGCAACTCGCCTGCATGAAGTCGGAATTGCTAGTAATCGCGGATCAGCATGCCGCGGTGAATACGTTCCCGGGTCTTGTACACACCGCCCGTCACACCACGAGAGTTTACAACACCCGAAGTCGGTGGGGTAACCCGCAAGGGAGCCAGCCGCCGAAGGTGGGGTAGATGATTGGGGTGAAGTCGTAACAAGGTAGCCGTATCGGAAGGTGCGGCTGGATCACCTCCTTTCTATGGAGAATCGTTTCCTGCAACGGAAACATTCAAATCGGAAGCTAAAGCTTCCACAACGAACCTTAGGGTTCAAACACTCACTCGTTGGTCAGTTTTGAGAGTTTAAGCTCTCATCTTTACCTTGATCCTTGAAAACTGGATACCGAAACGAATTTGCGTTTTAGAACATCTTTTAGCTGAAACTTGTGTAAGCAAGTTGAAATAGTTATTAGTGCAGAACGAAGGTTTTCGATTGTGCAGCGACCTTTGGCTTTGAATGTGTTGGTGAATGGAGCAATCCATGAGCAGTATTCAAAACAAGATGAGCAAGCAAGCGAAACACCGGAGTGACGGTTAAGCTAATAAGAGCACACGGAGGATGCCTAGGCGCCAGGAGCCGACGAAGGACGTGGCGAACAACGAAACTGCCTCGGGGAGCTGTAAGCAAGCTTTGATCCGGGGGTGTCCGAATGGGGAAACCCAGCTGTGGTAATTCGCAGTTACTCGTATCTGAATACATAGGATACGCAGAGGCAGACCAGGGGAACTGAAACATCTAAGTACCCTGAGGAAGAGAAAACAATAGTGATTCCGTCAGTAGCGGCGAGCGAACGCGGAACAGCCTAAACCAAGGGGCTTGCCTCTTGGGGTTGTGGGACGTCTCACATGGAGTTACAAAGGAATATGGTAGGTGAAGAGGTCTGGAAAGGCCCGCGATAGAGGTAAAAGCCCTGTAGCCTAAACTGTGTTCTCTCCGAGACGGATCCCGAGTAGTGCGGGGCACGTGAAACCCCGTATGAATCCAGCAGGACCATCTGCTAAGGCTAAATACTACCTGGCGACCGATAGTGAAACAGTACCGTGAGGGAAAGGTGAAAAGCACCCCGGAAGGGGAGTGAAATAGAACCTGAAACCGTGTGCTTACAAAAAGTCAGAGCCCTATTACTGGGTGATGGCGTGCCTTTTGTAGAATGAACCGGCGAGTTACGTTTAACATGCAAGGTTAAGTCGAGAAGACGGAGCCGCAGCGAAAGCGAGTCTGAATAGGGCGAATGAGTATGTGGACGTAGACCCGAAACCGTGTGATCTACCCCTGTCCAGGGTGAAGGTGCGGTAACACGCACTGGAGGCCCGAACCCACGCATGTTGAAAAATGCGGGGATGAGGTGGGGGTAGCGGAGAAATTCCAATCGAACTCGGAGATAGCTGGTTCTCCCCGAAATAGCTTTAGGGCTAGCCTCGGTGAATGGAGTGGTGGAGGTAGAGCACTGATTGGGTGCGGGGCCCGCAAGGGTTACCAAGCTCAGTCAAACTCCGAATGCCATTAACTTCTTGCCGGGAGTCAGACAGTGAGTGCTAAGATCCATTGTCAAAAGGGAAACAGCCCAGACCATCAGCTAAGGTCCCCAAGTGTGTGTTAAGTGGGAAAGGATGTGGAGTTGCACAGACAACCAGGATGTTGGCTTAGAAGCAGCCACCATTGAAAGAGTGCGTAATAGCTCACTGGTCGAGTGACTCTGCGCCGAAAATGTAACGGGGCTAAACACACCACCGAAGCTATGGCTAGATACTTTGTATCTGGGGTAGGGGAGCGTTGTATGTGGGTTGAAGGTGTACCGTAAGGAGCGCTGGACAGCATACAAGTGAGAATGCCGGTATGAGTAACGAAAAGATCAGTGAGAATCTGATCCGCCGAAAGCCCAAGGTTTCCTGAGGAAGGCTCGTCCGCTCAGGGTAAGTCGGGACCTAAGGCGAGGCCGAAAGGCGTAGTCGAAGGACAACAGTTTGAAATTACTGTACCACCGTAATCCGCTATGAGCGATGGGGTGACGCAGGAGGGTAGTGACGCGGACTGATGGATGTGTCCGTCTAAGCAGTGAGGCTGATGTGTAGGCAAATCCGCACATCAATAAGGCTGGGCTGTGATGGGGAGCGAAAATTGTAGTAGCGAAGGTCATGATCTCACACTGCCAAGAAAAGCCTCTAGCCAGGAGAAGGTGCCCGTACCGCAAACCGACACAGGTAGGCGAGAAGAGAATTCTAAGGCGCGCGGAAGAACTCTCGTTAAGGAACTCGGCAAAATGACCTCGTAACTTCGGGAGAAGAGGTGCCTCGGTAGGGTGAATAGCCCGAGGGGGCCGCAGTGAAAAGGCCCAAGCGACTGTTTAGCAAAAACACAGGTCTGTGCGAAGCCGCAAGGCGAAGTATACGGGCTGACGCCTGCCCGGTGCTGGAAGGTTAAGGGGAGTGGTTAGGGGCAACCCGAAGCTGTGAACCGAAGCCCCAGTAAACGGCGGCCGTAACTATAACGGTCCTAAGGTAGCGAAATTCCTTGTCAGGTAAATTCTGACCCGCACGAATGGCGTAACGACTTGGGCGCTGTCTCAACGAGAGATCCGGTGAAATTTTAATACCTGTGAAGATGCAGGTTACCCGCGACAAGACGGAAAGACCCCATGGAGCTTTACTGCAGCTTGATATTGAATTTGGGTACGATCTGTACAGGATAGGTGGGAGCCGTTGAGGCAGGAGCGCAAGCTTCTGCGGAGGCGCCGTTGGGATACCACCCTGATCGTATCTAGGTTCTAACCTAGTACCCTAAGCGGGTACGGGGACCGTGTCAGGCGGGCAGTTTGACTGGGGCGGTCGCCTCCTAAAGAGTAACGGAGGCGTTCAAAGGTTCCCTCAGAATGGTTGGAAATCATTCGCAGAGTGCAAAGGCATAAGGGAGCTTGACTGCGAGACCTACAAGTCGAGCAGGGACGAAAGTCGGACTTAGTGATCCGGTGGTACCGCATGGAAGGGCCATCGCTCAACGGATAAAAGCTACCCTGGGGATAACAGGCTTATCTCCCCCAAGAGTCCACATCGACGGGGAGGTTTGGCACCTCGATGTCGGCTCATCGCATCCTGGGGCTGAAGTAGGTCCCAAGGGTTGGGCTGTTCGCCCATTAAAGCGGTACGCGAGCTGGGTTCAGAACGTCGTGAGACAGTTCGGTCCCTATCTGTCGTGGGCGCAGGAAATTTGAGAGGAGCTGTCCTTAGTACGAGAGGACCGGGATGGACGTACCGCTGGTGCATCAGTTGTTCCGCCAGGAGCATGGCTGAGTAGCTACGTACGGACGGGATAAGCGCTGAAAGCATCTAAGCGTGAAGCCCCCCTCAAGATGAGATTTCCCAACTAGTAAGACCCCTTGAAGACGACGAGGTAGATAGGTTGGAGGTGGAAGTGCAGCAATGCATGGAGCTGACCAATACTAATCGGTCGAGGGCTTATCCAAATTTCTTAGAGCGCAGATTCGTTTCGGATTCAGTTTTCAGGAATCAATTCCTGAAGCATTTACGCTGTAAATGCCCGTTTGGTGGCGATAGCGGAGGGGTTCCACGCGTACCCATCCCGAACACGACCGTTAAGCCCTCCAGCGCCGATGGTACTTGGACCGAAGGGTCCTGGGAGAGTAGGACGCCGCCAAGCACATGAAGCCATTGTTGAGCAATCGACAATGGTTTTTTTGTTGTGTTTGGCGCCACTTTTATAACAATAGAATCCATAGTACACCGTGAAATGTCATGTACGCTCTGAAATCTGATATGATAAAGGTTAAATAGTTAACGGAACATTTTGCTATTACAGGAATCAGGAGGATATTCAGTAGATGGCTCATATACTAGTAGTTGAAGATGAACAGCCGATCAGCGACTTGATAACTATGAATCTTAAGCTGGTTGGACACACGTATTCCAAAGTGTATACCGGCTCAGAGGTTGCCGGAATGCTGGAACAGGAGCGTACGGATCTTATCCTGCTCGATGTGATGCTTCCCGATCTCGACGGGTTTGAAGTAATGCAGCAGATCGCTCATTTGCGGATTCCGGTCATTCTGATTACGGCCAAAAATGCACTCTCCGACCGCATCAGAGGCTTCGAGCTGGGTGCGGAGGATTATATAATAAAACCGTTTGAAATCCTGGAGCTGCTGGCCCGGATTAACGTTGTGCTGCGCAGGAATGAACAAGCTGCCCCTGCCTTTATTTGCGATGCGGTGGAAGTCAGGTTTCCGGAACGGCAGGTCCGGGTAGATCAGCAGCAGGTTGATTTGACCACCAGAGAATTTGAGCTGCTCGAAGTACTGATACGTAACCGGAATATCGCCCTTTCGAGAGAAAAGCTGCTGGAGCTGGCCTGGGGTTATGACTTTGCCGGAGACACCCGCACCGTGGATGTTCATATCCGCCAGCTGCGCAAAAAGCTCGGCTGGGAAGAACGGATCAAAACTGTATTCAAGCTGGGCTACCGGCTGGAAGTTCAGGTCTAGCCATGCGGTTCTGGCATAAGATCCTCCTCGCTGTCCTGGTTCTCTTCATAGCCGCTCTTGATGTAAGTGTGATAATGGTGATGAAAAAAAGCTGGCAGCTGAATATGGATAGCGAAACCAGGCGCGCGGCCAGTGAACAGCTGCTGATCACCAACAATATATACGAGAATCTGGATTCGATCCGGACACGTGGCCTAACCCTCACCCCTGCACTTATGGTCAGTGTGGCTAAGTCGTATGGGGAACACTACCGCAAACAGGGAATAGGACTGGAGTTGCGGGAGGACGGACAGCTTATCTACCCCAATCAGGCAGGGAAGAGCGCTGTGCAGGAAGAGCATGTCATGACGCTTGCTATGCCGCTCCCTGCTCCTTATCAGCATCTGGAGCTGACTTACAAGCGCGACATTAGCGGGCTGTATGCTCAGCAGCAGGAGCTTAACCGCTTTTTCGTGATGATTAACTGGATCGCTGGTCCATTGCTGGTGCTGCTGCTCTACCTTCTGATCCGGCACCTGACCAGGCCTCTCAAGCTGCTGTCCGAGACGACCAAAACGATTGCCGAAGGTAACTATTCTAACCGTGTGGAGCTGAACAGCAGGGATGAATTCGGGGAGCTGGCCTTCAACTTTAACCGGATGGCTGCTGTGGTGGAGCAGCGGATGACGGACCTCGCAGGCATGGCCGAGGATAAACAGCGGATGGTCGATAATCTTGCCCATGAACTGCGGACGCCGCTGACCAGCATGCAGGGATTTGCTGAACTTCTCACCTCGGCGAACATTGGCCAGGAGGATCAGATCAAGGCCGGTCACTATATTTTAACTGAGACTGTCCGGCTTAAGAATCTGGCCTTCAAGCTGCTTGATTTGTCCGTTCTGCGGCATCAGCCACTGGTGCAGGCAGAGGTGAATGTGGCAGCCCTGTTCCAGGCGGTAGCGCAGACCGAGCAGCAGAAGGCAGCAGAGCACGGATTACTGCTGCAGATGGACAGCTATATTCCCGCCGTGTGGGGAGATGCGGATCTTCTGGCATCCTTTCTGGTAAATCTGATTGAGAATGCCATTCCTGCATCCCAGCCAAGGAGCACCATCCGCCTGCTGGCTTTTCAGCAGAACGGGGAAGGGGTGCTGGAAGTGCAAGACAGTGGAGGCGGCATGACGGAAGAGCAGAGTAAGCGTGCGTTCGAGCCGTTCTACCGCGCAGACCCGGCACGTTCGCGGACCTACGGCAATGCTGGCCTCGGCCTCTCCTTGTGCCGGCAGATTGCCGAGGCGCATGAGGCCAGGGTTGAGCTGCAATCTGTCGTTGGTCAGGGGACAAGCATCCGTATCTTTTTACAACTCCATAACAACTGACCCTCTACTCTATAACATCCCGGGATTAAGGTATAGACAGAGTTAATATCTTAATCCGATGGAGGTAATACAATTGAAAACAAAGAAATGGTCGGCTACGGTGGCTGTCATCTTAGTCTCTGGAGGTGTATTCGCAGCTAGTGCATTTCTCGTCCCCAGCCTGGTGAACTCTGCAGTCGTCTCTAAGAACAGCACGGCAACACAGGACAATGTCCGGCTAAGTCTGACAGGAAGTACTGTTCCTGTGTTGAAAGTAGAGGCGCCTGTGCCGGTATCTACCGTGAATGATAATCTGCTTGAGCAGATGTCCGAGACGCAAATGCAGCAGATCTATGACTATATAGAGAAGCCCGGTGATCCCAATGTTTCAGGCCGGCAAATGACTGATTCGGAAATCAAACGCAATCTGGTGCTGCAAGATCAGTATGTGTATGATGGCGTGCGGCCACATAAGCCAATGCCCCTAGAGCCGGGGCAAGGGGCATTGTATCTGGATATGGATACCAATACGTACTACTATCCAGAGCAGACCTGGACCGATGAAGAGCATCTGCAACTGATCGACTGGTACGCCCGGATGAATTATGTATTATCCAAACGATATGTGACTGCGCCTTCCCTTCCGCAGAAATATAGTAAGTCTGAAGTAGAGGCGCTGGCGGCTGAAAGTGTACGTAAATTGTTCGATGCCGATGTATCTAAGCTAAAAACGACGGTTATATTAGTGGAACCGGGATATGGCATACGTTCCACCTGGGCGGTTCACTCTGCTCCGTACAAGTCTAGTACCTTGCGCGGACAAGGCCAGGAATATTGGGAATACGATGTGCGGATCGATCCGGAAACCGGGGTTGTAGTAGATACGACAGCCATTAATGGGACGTTGAAAAGAACGCCTATCGACGCAGCAGCCGCAGCTGTCCTCAAAAAGGATAACAGCTGGATCAATAAAGCTACTCAGGTCGTGAAGGACAAGCAGGGAGAGAAAAGAAAGATAGTCAAAGCTTATCTGACCGATACTGAGGTGAACAACAAACGCGGGATGGTAGCAGTGGATGTGTTATTAGAAGACGGCAGCAAATATAATGCTGAGTTCCGCTATCCGAGTAAGATGCTGCGCTGTCTGATCTATGAACCTGCCGTAAAAGAAAAATAAAAGAAAGCCATACCTTTTGCTACAAGAAAGACAGTCCTGATGATCAAGCAGCCCTTGATTCGTCAGGACTTTTTGGTACTTTGGGGCAGGAAAAAACATAGGATTGTTTATTATTAAGGGAGGACTCCACCAAGCAACGCAGAACATACTTACATTAGAGGAAGATGGTGTGAGTGTAGGGAATAGAAAATTTATTGAATGAGGTGGAGAGATGAGAATTCATTGCCTGCAGCATGTCCCTTTTGAAGCGCCGGAGGAAATTGCAGTTTGGGCCGGGAACAGAGGGTATGAGCTTACAACAACCTTATTGTATGAAGCGCAGGCTCTGCCGTCTATTGATGAGTTTGATATGCTCGTAATCATGGGCGGACCGATGGGAGTCAATGATGAGGAAATGATCCCCTGGTTGAAGGGGGAGAAAGCTTTTATTAATGCAGCCATCCGCTCGCGTAAGCTGACGCTTGGAATCTGCCTGGGAGCCCAGCTGATTGCCGAACAAATCGGCGGTGAAGTCTATAAAAACAAGTGGAACGAGATCGGCTGGTTCCCAGTGAGATTGACCGGGGATGCCAAGACGTCTACCTTCTTCAAAGCGTTCCCGGAGCAGTTTATACCGTTTCACTGGCATGGGGATACCTTCAGCCTGCCCGCCGGAGCCAAGAGGCTAGGGTTCAGCTTGGGCTGTGCCAATCAGTGTTTTGAATATGAGGATTATGTAGCCGGCCTGCAGTTTCATCTGGAGGTTAATGACCTCAGCATCCGGAAAATCATCGGGAACTGCGCCGAGCAGCTGGAGCGGGAGGAGTATGTTCAAGCGCAGTCTGAGATGGTGAATCAGCTTGAGAAAGTAAAAGCTTCCAATGAACTGATGTTCACGCTCCTCGATGCAATGGAAGACAAATTCCTGTCCAGATCATAGCTGTCTGGCTCGCCACAGAAAGGAATATGCATGAAAAATATAAATGTCGCTATACCGACTCCTTTCCGGGAGGATGAAAGCTTAAATGTTGACGGATTTAGAGCCATTGTAGAGTATCAGAAGCAGAACGGTATAGAATCACTGCTTGTCTCTGGAAGTACGGGTGAGCAGCATTCCATGAGCATAGAGGAGAGACTGCAGATCATTGAATATTTTGACCAGCAGCGCTTTCAGGATATTGAGCTTGTCTTCGGGGCTTCCGCTATAAGAACACGGGATGCTGTACGTCTGGTAAAGGTGCTGGAGGCCTCTGTAATTGATATAATTCTGATCGGGTTCCCTCCGTATATCCGGCCCACGCAGCAGCAGGCAGTTGCTTATGTGGAGGAGCTGCTCAGCCATACAACCAAGCAGGTGGCCCTGTACAATAATCCCGGCCGGACCGGGTTCGATTTGACTCCAGACTCGCTTCATTCGTTAATTAACCGATACCCCAACATTGTAGGCTATAAAGAAACAGGGGATTTGCAGCGTCATCTGCCGCTAATTTACCCGGACGATTTCATCATGTTTGCTGCAGGAGATGTTAAGCTGGTGGACAATTTCGTCACAGGCGGATGTAATGGTCTCTCAAGTGTGGCTGGTAATATATATCCGAAGGAAATTAAACATACCGTCGAACAGCTGCTTCAGCATAAACAGGTTGACGCTAAACCGGTCGAGGATCTGGTATCACGGGTCATAAGCGGGCATGCGATTATTAACATCAAACAGCACTATAACAGCTTGGGGATTAATGCAGGAGTCTGCCGCGCTCCGCTCATCTAATTAATAATTAAGCGATATAAATATTAATCTCCTTACTTATTGTGTTGGGGATAGCTCTGACCCATGCATTATATCTGTTAATGAGGTAGACTGGATTCAGCAGCTACAATGAACAAGAGAGGATTGAGGGAGATGAAGCATCCTTTTCACCTGAAGGCAGTATGGAATGGCGGGCGTAACAGTGAGGGGCATATCGAAGCAGGCGGACTCCGGACGGTCATCTCGATTCCGCAGGAGATGGGCGGTCCGGGAACCGGAACGAATCCTGACGAAATGCTGCTGGGGGCAGCCTCGACCTGTTATTTGATTACGCTGGCGGCGATGCTCGAGCGTTCAGATATTGTACCACAGGAACTGACACTGGAGTCAGAGGCAACGGTAGATGTCACGAATAATGTATTTATGTACGAACGGATCGTGCACAAGCCGCGGTTGGTGCTCCAGGCAGATGCGACAGCGGCCCAGCTGAAGAAGGCAGAGCGGCTGGCACATATGGCAGAAGAGTCCTGTATGATCTCCAGAGCTGTAGCAGGGAATGTCTCGATTGAGACGCAGCCTGTAATTGAAATAGCCGGGGCAGGAAAATGATGCCCGAAAATCCTCCAACTGGCATTCCTGCGCACGGGGAGGTCTAAGCTCACAGATACACCGGCGGAGGAAGATGCTGCTCCAGCCGGTAAAGCGGCAGCTCCACGATCACGGAGGTACCTTTGGTGAATTCACTCTCGATCCGCAGCCGCCCGTCATGCAGCTCTATGATCTCCTTGCAGATGGCCAGGCCCAGGCCGCTTCCGGACTGGCGGGACCGTCCTTTGAAGAACTTGGTACCGAGCTGTGCCAGGTCTGCGGCCTCGATGCCTTCGCCGTTGTCGGCTACGGTGATGATGATGAGCTCCCCGTGTAACACTGCTGTAAGGCGGATGGCTCCCTGGGCAGGAGTGAATTTGAAGGCGTTGTCCAGCAAATTGACAAAAACCTGCTTCAGGCGGTTGAAATCACCGTCTACCGGCAGGGGTTGATCAGGAAGTTCGGGATAGAGGCGGATCTGTTTGGTCTGCCCCCGGTATCTGAACTGCAGCAGCAGATCCTCAAGCAGTCCCCTGAGATCATAAGGCTGGCGTACGATCTTGATCTCACCAGCCTGGAATTTGGAGAAGTCCAGCAGATCCTCGACCAGTCCGATGAGCCTGTCGGTCTCCCCGGTCATGACCTCAAGACCCTGCAGGGTCTCTTGTTTATCCGACAAATCACCCACCAGCAGCGTTTCGCCCCAGCCTTTGATCGAAGTAAGCGGAGTGCGTAGCTCATGAGTGACAGAGGAGATGAAATCATATTTGATCTTCTCGCTTTTGAGAATTTCCTCGGACATATAATTCAGTGTTACCGCGAGCGTACCAACCTCATCATCATATTGTTTGGCCGCCCGTACGGTGAAATTGCCGGTGGCCATATCCTTCGCAACCCCGGTCAGCTGCTGGATCGGACCCACGATTCTTTTGGCGATCAGCAGACTCATCACGAATCCGAATCCAATCACAAGCAGGCCGACTACGGCTGCATTCAGCACAATTCTCATAATAACGGCATATAAAGGCTCTGCAGAAACAGAGTAACGCAGCACACCAATCGTACTTCCGGACTCCTTGAGTGCAATCGAGACGGCTATAATCCGCTCACCCTGTAACGGCTTAAGACTCTGGAAGCTTCCTTTACCGCTGGTCAGCGCTGCTCTTACATCAGGGGTATTCACCTTCTCCTGACTTGAGAAGCCGAAGGAATTAATAATGACGTTCCCGGCCGGACTCAGCACTTCCACCTTACTGCTCTCTTCAGGAGAGAGATTCTCCAGAATATAACGTGCCCGTTCATTCAGGGTATAACCCTCCAGATACTTGTTGAAAAAAGTCGCTGAAGTAGCGGCCCGGGAATTCAACGTTTCCATCGCGCTGCCCAGATAATAATAGTGGACGGCAGCAATAAAAACTCCCTCCAGCAGCAGGACGATCAGGAGCAGCATAAGGGTAATATAGACGATAAGCCTGGACCTGATTCCCTTCAGCAAAGTTAGCCCCTCCATATATAGCCGAATCCCCACACCGTTTCGAGGAACTGCGGCCCGGAGGACTCCTGCCCGATTTTTTGGCGGATTCGGCTGATATTCACATCTACAATCTTTAGATCCCCCATGAAATATTGCCCCCACACGGCTGTCAGAATATCGTCCCGGTTCATCGCCTTGTTCGGCTGCTCCATCAGCAGCTTGACGATCATGAATTCGGTCGGGGTCAGCGGGATATCCTGCCCGTTCTTCAGTAACTTCCGTTCATCGAGCAGAAGGGTAAAAGGCGGAAGCTCCAGGTTGTTCTCCTGCGGCAGAGCTTCTCCCGGATACATCCGGCGGTACAGGGAGCGCACCCGGGCGACCAGCTCAACCGGACTGAACGGCTTGACCACGTAGTCGTCTGCGCCGGCTTCAAGGCCCATGACCTTGTCTACTTCCTGGCTTTTGGCTGTGAGCATAATGATTCCGAGGCGGGGGAACTGTCCCCGGAGGCGGGTGCATACCTCGAAGCCGCTCATGCCGGGAAGCATCAGATCCAGAATGGCGATGTCAAAATCCTTCCGTTCCCCTGCGCTTCGCAGAGCCTCTTCACCGGTAGAAGCCTCAGCGACTTCGAAGCCTGCACGTTTCAGATTCACACACAGAAGATCCCGGATTGGCTTCTCATCTTCCAGTATCAGCACTTTCATGAACAGCCTCCTTATTATTGCCGGGGCTTCTGCGGTGTGCCGGCCAGCTGCACTGCTTCCTCAAGGGTCAGCTTCAGCTGATTATACTCCTGAAGGGAAGCGCCCTGCAGCTTGGCTGCTGCACCGGCAGCGGGCATGACCGCAACGAACACCGTTGGCGCCGTATCATCATTGGTATTGTGCAGCTCATACAGCAGCTTATATTCTCTATTCTCTGACTTCAGCTTAGTCTCTGCTGCAGCCCAATCCTTCTTAGCCAGCAGTCTAAGCTCGAGAAGCGGAGCCTGCTGGGTAGATTCGGCATTCTTGTAGCTGAAGCGGATATTCTCCCATGGCGCCGGTGACTCTCCCGGTGTCTCCAGAAGGGTACGGCCAGCCCAGCTCTTAGGAATATGGAAGTTGAAGCCCCAGCGGTCAAACTGTTCTTCCACGAACTTCAGGCCGGTTCCGCCATCCCATTGATAGTACTTGGTGATGAACGGAGTGGCCAGCGGGGCGTAACTCTCGGTGCCCGCAGGCGGTACGAGAAAGCCGATCTCGACAATCCCGTCACCGTTAATATCTGTGCTGTCCAGAGGGTAATCCTTGATGGCCATGTTATTGCTGCCGAGCATTCCGTCAGGCGCCGGTGCCAGCGGCTTGAGTACAAGATCCTTGCTCCCGGCCAGCGCAGTACGCTGATAATCATCTGATGCCAGTATATCAGTAAATTTGCTATTTTCCCAAGTCAGCAGCGAAGTGTAAGAGGAGTGCGCACCCACTGCGGCATCGATGAATAAGGCACTGCGGGTAGGAGATGCCTTGGCGAACTGGGCGCCTATCACGTTCCCGTCAAGCTTCTGATCGGATAAGGTCTGCAGCGTACCGCCCTGGAGCCGGAGCAGCTGAAGGTGCGTCTCGGGTTGTGCATCTGTGATATAGGTTCCCTGGAGTACAGCAATGTCGGTTTGCCCTTCCCCGGTCAGATCCCCAACCACTACCTGATCATAGGGCTGCTTGAGAATCTCGGATAATTTGCCGCTGTTCAGACTGTGGACAGATAACTCTTTACTTAGTCCTTCCCCGCCGCTATAACCAAGCAGCAGATCCTCCGCTCCATCTGCGGTAACATCGGTGAACGCCACGTAATCCAGCTCACTGCCTACCCCGGTCAGAGTGGCGAGTTTACTCCACTTCCCGTCCTTGTGCGAGAGCAGGAGGGTATTGATTTCATAATCGGTCTGGTCTGTCTTATAGAAGGCCAGCAGCTCATCCTGTCCGTCCTTGTCGAGATCCTGCAATTGAATGGCGCTGCCGGATTCGGAATGGACAGGCACTGTTAAATGCGAATTGGCGGGAAGATATAATTTCACGATCCCGGTTAATGTGCCATCGGCATTGCCCTGTGCCGGGGCCTGAAGCAGATCGCTTGGCGTCTTCAGGGTGCCGCAGCCGGAGGTGATTATACTTAAGAATAGAAGGCCGCTCAGGCCGGGTATGAATTTGTTCATCCAGTTACTCTCCTTATGATTCATCTGTGGCTAGTATATCCCAACCTTTCTGGCAATTAGTTGCAAAATGGTAAAGGAGCTATCTGAATATCTATAGGCGTTGAAGCTAAGGTGCTAACGGGAAGCTGCGGCGTCTCTGCGGTGAACATTTGGACTTCCGGCCGCTGTTGTTTCCTGATTTCTTGATCTAGACTGCAGTTTGCAGTTGAAATCGGGAAACAAAGGCGGACGCTATCGCTCCTACAGTTCCAAATTTCCCCTCCGGTCCTTCCGCTTCTGGTTATAACCTTTGTTCCTCTGAAATATATACTTTCAGCTTAGCTCCGGAGGGGAGGGACAGGAAGGGACAGCGGGACGCGTCTCAGTTGCGTGCCCTATGAAGCGGACTGTGTGGACCACTATCATGTTCATATGAACCCGAAAGAAGGCCGGAGGCGATTATGCTCAACAATGAGAATGGACTAACCTTATGGAAATTACCATGAAGTAGCCTATTCCAACCAAAAAGACAGCCGGAATGGCTGCCTTTTTTGGGGAGAAAGAGCTTAACGCAGCAAACTCTCTCCATTGGACGCAATAACGTCCTTATACCAGTGGAAGGATTTTTTGCGGTAGCGCTCAAGTGTGCCGGTATTGTCGTCGTGGCGGTCAACATAAATGAAGCCGTAACGTTTGCTGAGCTGTGCGGTTGAAGCGCTGACCAGGTCAATACAGCCCCATGAGGTGTAGCCCATGACATCTACGCCGTCCTCGATTGCTTCACCCACCTGCACCAGGTGGTCATTCAAATACCCAATCCGGTAGTCGTCATTGACGGTCGGCACACCGTCTTCGCCGGTGATCAGCTCGTCCTTGGCGCCGAGACCATTTTCTACAATAAACAATGGCTTCTGGTAACGGTCATGGAACATGTTCAGTACATAACGCAGACCTTGCGGGTCAATCTGCCAGCCCCATTCGGAAGCCTTCAGGTAGGGATTGGCTGCACCGCTGAACAGGTTAGCTTCGTTCTGATTGCGCTTATTGTTGTCTCCCGTTTCACAGATGCTCACATAATAGCTGAAGGAGATGAAGTCTACCGTGTGCTTCAGAATCTCGGCATCGCCAGGCTGCATATGGATTTCAATACCGTTCTCTCTGAAGTAACGCTTCATATAGCCCGGATATACGCCTCTCGCATGAACATCTCCGAAGAAATAGTTCATATGCTCCGACTTCATCGCTGCGATTACATCATCCGGGTTCGGAGTGAGCGGATAAGTCGGCATACTAAGGATCATACAGCCGATCTGGGCCTGCGGGTTAATCTCGTGACTGAGCTTCACGGCCAGCGCACTGGCTACCAGCTCGTGATGGATTGCCTGATACAGATCCTGCTTGCTGAGCTGCTCCTTCGGCGTGTAAATACCACCGCTCATGAACGGTTCATGCAGAATGGAGTTGATCTCGTTAAAGGTCAGCCAATATTTCACTTTGTTCTTGTAGCGGGTGAATACCGTTCTCGCATACCTTTCGTAGAAGCCGACTAAATCGCGGTTAACCCAGCCGTTATAGTGCTTGGACAAATGCAGCGGAGTTTCATAGTGGGAGAGGGTAACGAGCGGCTCGATGCCGTATTTATGCAGTTCGTCGAACAGATCATCATAGAACTGCAGGCCTTGCTCATTAGGCTCCAGCTCATCACCGTTCGGGAAAATCCGCGACCAGGCAATGGAGGTACGGAAGACTTTGAAGCCCATTTCGGCAAAAAGCTTCACATCCTCTTTGTACCGGTGGTAAAAGTCGATCCCGACCAGCTTCATATTATCCTCAGTCGGAACTTCAGTAATCGGACCTTTGATCCCTTGCGGAGCGACGTCCTGGGTCGACCAGCCTTTGCCGTCCTCATTATATGCGCCTTCAAGCTGGTTGGCAGCTACAGCGCCGCCCCACAGAAAGCCTTCAGGAAACTTAATACTCATGCAATATCCCGCCTTTTATAGTTATGGATTCAGATATGGTAAGCTAATAATATGTCCTATAATGGAATGCTAAATGTTGAAACGCGTTACATGTCAAGTGTTTTTTTGGGAGATAACAATTTATATAAGGAGAAGCCTCATGTCGAATCTTGATCAAATTGCCAAGCTGTCGGGATTCTCCAAAGCCACCGTGTCGCGTGTGCTGAATCATTCCCCCCATGTGAGCCTGGCGACGCGGGATACCATCATGAAGATCATGGATGAGCAGGATTACGTGCCGAACGGCAATGCTATTTCCTTATCCAAAGGGCAGACGGAACAGATCGGTATGGTTACGGAAGGGATCAACGAAGTGATGCTGCCGTTTCTGAACAGCTTCGTTGAGACCGCCAGCCAGTATGGCTACCAGACGATCATTTATACTTCCGGAGGTGATCCGGCCAAAGAGCTGCAGGCCTTCGAGGATATGCGGCGGAAAAGAGTTGATGCGCTGGTCATCAGCACCTGTGTCAACGATCTGGAGCTCCTCAGCTCCTATGGCAAGTACGGGCCGATGGTGTCCTGGCAGCGGATGGAGCGGCCGGAAATTCAGAGCGTCGCCATGAACCAATATGACGGATATATGCTGGGGCTGGAGCATGTGATTAAGCAGGGATATACGCGGATCGCCAATGCTTTTGGCAGGCCGACCAGCATGAATACCTCCGGGCGGATGCAGGCGTATCAAGACATTGCCCGCAAATACGCGCTTCCGGTTAATCCGGACTGGTCGCCTACCGGCATCTATTCTATCCGCCAGGGGGAACAGCTGGTCCGCGAGCTGCTGCTGAATCCGGGCGAGCGACCGAATGTCATTCTGTGCGCCAATGATCTGGTAGCGGCAGGTGTGCTGAACGAGGCCCGGAGGATGGGTGTGAAGGTGCCGGAGGAGCTGGCGGTTGTCGGATTCGATAATACCGAGCTGGCTCATACGCTGGGGATTACCTCGATCTATAATCCGATTGCCGCACAGGCGCAGAATGCCTTTCAGCTGATATTCGGCAGGCTCAAAGGCACGGAAGCGGAGCAGCAGCAGCTGGAGTTTCAGCTGGTGAAGCGGGCTACTACGTAAGGGGAAGCGGCTGCGGTCCTGGCCGGCGGCGCTGGGCCGGGAGATGTAGGGGCGGCGCAGAACGAAGTGACAAGGGGCAAGTGACAATTGATAAAGTGACAAAGTAACTTTATTCCTGCATCAAATACAACATTTCCCGCGTCATATCGACTATAATCGAAAATTGTTGTATGAAATGCAGCAATCCCCGTCTATTAAACGGATTAGCGGGAAAATTCCTGTATTTCATACAACAATCCGCCTGTGCACCCGGGTTTCACTGGCTCGAAGCTGTAGTTTATACAACATTTTGTCTCTGCGGGGTGGACAGTAAGAGCAAGAGCGAGAGTAAGCGTAAGTAGTAAGTAGTAAGTAGTAAGTAGTAAGTAGTAAGGAGTAAAGTTGAGCTCTGAAGCAGCCGTGGATCAAATGCGGCTGCTTTTTTGCGTCTAAGCCGTGCGCGGATGAAGGGTTGGGTAGGTAGGAGGATAAGAGGAGGAGTGGGAAGTTGCGGACTCCAGTGCGCTTATCCTCCGGATTCGGCACATTGCTTCGGGCCAGCGGACTCAGGAGTCCGCAAGCCGAGCGAAAAGGCCCTTTTACGGGAAATAAGCGCTTCTGAGTCCGCAACGGCGCGTCCGGCGGGTACCGCACCTGAGTGGCTTCGAGAATTATCAGTGACTAGTTGCGCTGCAGCACCCGGTCCAGCTATCTATGCCCGCAATCGTTCCTTGTGTTCCCGCAAGAGGGTAGTCTCAAAAGTGTGCGGCAAATAAGGAGCAGAAGTGCTCTTGAATCCGCCGGAAGCGGGGCGTCCCGTACAAACAAAGGGCCGTGACAAGCAGCCAATCCTGGCGCTTAACACAGCCCTTGTAACTTGCCGCAGGCCTCAGAAAATAATCTTCTGCGCCGCCATAATCCGGCCGATTTCAAAGATAGCGGCACACTCTGCGAAGTGAACCTCGGAGATCACGGAATGATCATGCGTTCTGTAGTAATACTTGCCGTCGGTATACACATGATCATAGATTGGACTGATGTCATATACCGAAGTGGGGTAGAGCTCCCCTTCGCCCTTGATGATTCCCGCAGCCACCGAATGATGTCCGGAGCCTTCTACGAAGCAGATGCCCATTGGAAGCCACAGTGTGACTTCATGGCCTATATCTTGTCTCCAGCTGCCGTTCAGGGTGCCTTCCCCTATGCGGATCAGACTGTCGCGTAATTTCCGGGGAATCCAGGGGGAGGGGAAGACGAGGTCACGCGCCAGGTTAATGATCCTGCTGCTGTTGTCGATCTGCCTCATCAGGAAGTGGAAGCTCTGTCTGTCCTCTGTAACCTCTGCCCACTCATCAAAGAACAGGTTGTCCGAGAAAATCCGCTCCATCTGGTCGATCTCACCGTAGAGCGCGGGCATCAGCATCAGCTGGCTCTGAATCCGTCTGCCTATGAGCCTTATGAAGTCCACAATCGGATGAGTCTCCGGCTGGAAGTAGCCGTAATTGATATCGTAATAAAAACCGAGATTCTCATTGATTAAATCCTTGGCAAATGCCATGAGATTATCGAATTCTTGTTTCGTGTTCATGCAAAAGCTGCTCCTTCAGTCGTATGATATTTGCTTATCATATTATGCACTATACCCATATGTCTGTGATGAATACAGCAGGGAATGACTGGATTGTTCAAATATAATATCTTAGGTGCATTCTACAACGGGAATCCACTATAATATTGTGAATGATTAGCTTCTGGAGGCAGAGGCAGAGGCAGAGGCGGAGAGGGGCAGCGGATGATTTCAATTCTGGTTGTTGACGATGATGCCCATATCAGGGAACTGATTGAGCTGTATTTATCGATGGAGGGTTACAAAGTAGTTCAGGCAGCAGACGGCAACGAAGCCTCCGGCCTTATGGAGAGGCATTCCTTCCAGCTTGCCATTATCGATATTATGATGCCCGGTAAAGACGGCTGGGAGCTGTGCAGGGAAATCCGTGAGCGTTACGATATGCCGGTGCTGATGGTGACGGCCAAGGGGGAAAGCGAGGACCGGGTGAAAGGATTTCAGCTGGGCACGGATGATTACGTAGTAAAGCCGTTTGATCTTAGAGAGCTGATCCTGCGGGTCAAGGTCATTCTGCGCAGATCCAAGGTCAACGAGACAGGTCTGGCCTCTGTTGGCGGCGTAAAACTGGATATACGGACTATGGAAGCAGTCTGGAACGGTGTGAACGTCACGCTGCCGCTTAAGGAATTTCAACTGTTGTTCAAGCTGGCCAGCAGCCCGGGCCAAGTCTTTTCCAGAGAGCAGCTGATCAGTGATATATGGGGGCTTGAATTTGATGGCAGCGACCGGACGATTGATACACATGTGAAGAAGCTCCGCAAAAAATTCGCAGGCGACCCGCCGCCGTTCGAAATTGCTTCGATCCGCGGCCTGGGCTACAGGCTGACAGGAGCCGCCGATGATTAAAACGCTATACGTCCGCGTAATCGTAACCTTTATCATTGTGGTGGCTGTGAGCCTGTCTGTGGCCTTTGTGGTCAGCTATAACGTCAATGAAGACCGGATATTTCATGAGCTGGAGGATGATCTGATCCAGTCTGGCAAATCCATGATTGAGCTGTATAAGTCCAACCGGACTGGTGACTGGAATGAACTGCTGCCGCAAATCTATACGATGCGCTCACAGGGTGTGCTTTTTGGGAGCGACGGGTCGGAGAGATTCCTGGGTACAGCCAAGGCGGAGAGCTTTGCCAGCCCGGAAGATGTGGAGAAGGTGCTGAACGGGGGCGTTCACCGGTTTGATTTCTCCAAACGGGGTATCCAGAGTACACGGACCATTGGGCTGCCTTTTGAAATGAACGGCCATAGCTATGCCCTGTTTCTGAAACCCCTGTACAAAGGGGCGCTGCTGCGGCTTAAGAATTCACTTATTCTGGCGTTGGCCCTGGCGCTGTTCATCGGCAGCATGCTGTATGTAATTGCCATTCACTGGCTGGTGAAGCCTATTAAAAGGCTGACGGTAATGACTACACGCATTGCGGAGGGTCATTTCGAGGAGCGGGTGCCGGACAAGCGGCAGGACGAGATCGGGGAGCTGGCCCGGAGCTTCAACAGGATGAGCGCTGAGCTCAGCCAGGTGGAGCAGCTGCGCAAGGAGTTTGTCTCCAATGTATCCCATGAAATTCAGTCTCCGCTGACTTCAATCAAAGGCTTCGCGGCGGCCATCCGCGATAACCGGCTGCCTGAAGAGCAGAACCGCCGTTATTTGAATATTATTGAAGAGGAGAGCGGCAGGCTGGCCCAGTTAAGCAGCAAGCTGCTGCATCTGTCTGCACTAGAGAGTATGCAGAGTCCGCTGAATGTCCGGGAGTACGAGCTGGACCAGCAGATACGCAAGGTATTCCTTTCTTTGCAGCCCCAGTGGCTGGGCAAATCCCTGGAGATTAATCTGTCTGACCTGCAGCCCGTACGAATTGCTGGTGATGAGCATCAGCTGGAGCAGGTCTGGCATAATCTCCTGTCCAACAGCGTGAAATATACGCCGTCCGGCGGGGAGATATCCGTCAGCGCAGAGGAAGCGGCGGGACAAGTAACCGTAGTCTTCCGCGATAACGGACAGGGGATCAGTGAGGAGGATCTGCCCCGCATCTTTGACCGGTTCTACATGGGGGACAAGTCCAGAGACCGATCAGTGAAGAGCAGCGGACTGGGATTGTCAATTGTACGCAAGATCGTGGAGCTGCATGGAGGCACCATTGCTGTTCAGAGCCGCTCAGGTGAAGGAACGATTGTGACAGTTATGCTGCAGCAGGACATTCTCAGGACACAATAGCATTCTAAGATAGATTTCAAACCGAAAGGAGAGAAATCTTCATGAATAGCTTGTGGCGATTTATATTGAGAAACCGTTCTTCCGTAATTATGCTCACTCTGGCATTGGTCGTATCCGGTGTGTTGTCGGCCTTTGGCATACAGCAGGAGAAATATCCGAATGTGGAGATGCCAGCCCTTGTGATACAGGTCAAGTATCTTAATCATTCAGCAGAAGAAATAGAACGTGATATTACTATGCCTGTTGAGAGTACAATAGGAAATTTGCAGCCCTATGATGCCTTAACCAGCCAAACGTCTGCGGGCGGTGTCATTATTCAGGCTTCCTATGAATTTGGAACCGATATGAATAAGCTGGAGCAGGAGGTGGAAAGCGCCGTAGCGAAGCTGGGACTTCCTGAAGGTGCATCAGTGGCATACAAGCGGATATCCACTGATGCCAGACCGGTGTACCAGGTAGCACTGGCTTCTGCCGATGCTGCCGGACTGCAGCAGCAGATTACTGCTTCCCTTCTGCCGGAGCTTGGCCGGGTGGATGGGGTCAGTTCGGTGGATGCCAGCGGCTTGTCGGAACGGCAGCTTGTCATCAGCGTTGATGAGGCCAAGGCTGCCGCCAATGGAATTATGCTGTCCGATATCAGCACCGCCTTGAAGCAGTCGGAATATATCCTGCCGCTGGGCACTCTTGCCGAGCAGAACGGCAAAGCTGTGGTGAATCTGGAGGGCCGGGTGGCGGATCTTGCTGCGCTGCAAAATACGCCGCTTCCCTCAAAAACTACACCGGGTCTGCGCCTGTGGGATATTGCCACAATTACCGAAACGGAGCTGGCGGCCAATATTGCCCGATACAACGGGCAGCCTGCCGTACTGCTGGATGTATACAAAACCCAGGACAGCAATACAGCTGAAGTAGTGGATCAGGTGAAGGAGCAGCTGGAAGCGTTCCATAGCACAGTCTCCTTCGAATCCAATACGATCGTCGATCAGGGAGCGGATGTGACGGAATCGGTTCAATCCCTTCTGCATGAAGGCGCATTTGGTGCCCTATTTACCATCGTGGTCATTCTCCTGTTCCTCCGCAATATCAGAGCGACGCTGATTGCGGTAATTTCCTTACCGCTGTCCATTATGGGGACAATTATCGTGCTGAAAAGTATGGGCTATTCGCTTAATATTATGACGATGGGCGGTATGGCTGTGGCTGTCGGCCGTATTGTCGATGACAGCATAGTGGTCATAGAGAATATCTTCCGCTGGCTGCGCAAGGAACCGGACAAGAGCCGGACGGAGATTCTGGTGCATGCCGTCAAAGAGGTGGCCGGCGCGGTTACAGCCTCCACTGTAGCAACCGTTGTAGTATTTGTGCCGCTGGCTTTTGTGAAGGGTATTGTCGGGGAATTCTTCCGTCCCTTCTCTCTGGCTGTCGTTGTGTCCATTCTGCTGTCACTCCTGATTGCCTTCGTATTGATTCCTGTCCTGGCAGCGCTCCTGTTCAAGAAGCTGCCGGAGCACAGCGAATCCACCCGCCTCAGCAAAGGATATACCCGGCTCCTGCAGCAGGCGGTAGCTCACAAGGCAATGGTACTACTGGTAGCCTTGGCAATGCTCGCCGGTTCTGTCTTTTTTGCGTCGTCGATAAGCAAATCCTTTTTACCCTCTGAAGCTTCACAGGCACTTAAGATCCGGCTGGATCTCCCGGTGACTGCATCCCTGGAGCAGACTGATGCTATGGCCCGGAAAGTGGAGGATCAGTTAACGAAGATGGAGCAGGTGGAATACGTCCAGGCCTTCGTAGGCTCATCAGGAAATGTTCAAAGGCTGCAGCAAAATAAAACAGGAGATTATACCGCTGAATTACAAGTAGGACTTAGCAGTGAAAGTGAAATGCAGAGTATCCGTGAAGAACTGGAGCAGAGCCTTCCGGCACTGGTGCAAACCGGGTATCCCTCAGCCAGTGTAACCATAGATGAGCTTGTGAAGGATGGACCGCCTTCGGGCAGCAATGTGGAGGTGATTCTGTCCGGAGAGAGTATGACCGATCTGCTTGCTGCCTCGGCGCAGGCTTACGATATGATGGAGCAGAAGTCTGATTTGAAGAATCAGTCGACCTCGGCAGCGCAGCTTCAGAACGAGTATACATTGACACTTAAGGATACCGCCCGGCAAAAAGGTGTAAGTCCCGGGCTAATCTATCAGCAGGTCAAAGACCGGCTGCAGCCGGTATCCATAGGCATATTGAATCTGGAGGATCAGCATTATCAGACCACTCTTCGTTACAATCAGGATGTCGCGGGTGCTGAAGCGCTGATGGGTATAAAGGTTGCTACCGCGTCCGGTCCGGCGTTGCTGGGAGATCTTGCGGAGGCTGAGGTGATAGAGGTTCCTGCTACCATTCAGCATCAGAATGGTAAACTGGCTGTGAAGCTGACAGCCATGAGCAGCGGTGAGGAAATCGGAACTGTGACCAAGGAACTGAAAGGAGATATGGCAGCCCTGTCCCTGCCGGACGGCGTAAGCTGGGAAGTCGGAGGCGGCCAGAAGCTGATGCAGGACGGCTTCAAGGACCTGGGAACGGCAATGCTTCTTGCGGTTGTACTGGTATTTATAGTTCTGTTCATTACGTTCGGCGGATGTATCACTCCGGTGGTCATCCTGTCTTCGCTGCTGTTTGTTCCATTTGGCTCACTTGGTGCGCTGTATCTGGCAGGAGAATCTCTGTCCATGAGCGGAATGATCGGCATGCTCATGCTCATCGGGATTGTGGTTACCAATGCCGTAGTCATGCTGGAGAGAATTGAGACCAACCGCCGTTCAGGCATGGCGATTACTGAAGCTGTGATGGAAGCCTGCGTAGTTCGCGTTCGTCCGATCGTAATGACGGCACTGGCCACGGTGTGTGCCCTTATTCCGCTGGCCCTGTCCCAGTCAGGCTCAGGCGTAATCTCCAAAGGTCTGGCTATATCTGTGATCGGCGGGCTCAGTACCTCGACGCTGCTGACTCTGGTGTTCATTCCGGTAGTCTACAGTCTGCTAGGAAAGTGGCGGAGGTTGTAGCTTATGAAGAAGCAGGCGAAGAAGATGCTGGTGTATGCTGCAGCAGCGATTCTGGTGCTGTGCGGAGTAATGTCTGCAACCAAGCCCTCCGAGGAAAGATATAAGAGCTGGGTGCTGGACAAGGTATCGGAAAGAGCAAGCGGGGCCAATCCGTTAATGGGGCTCGGTCTATCACTGTTTGGTGAACGGATGATCAATGAAGGAACTGTGGTATCCGATTATGGAATTGTCAGGGTGTTTGAGACGGAATTTAAGGGCAAGCGGATTAAGGTATTAGGAGGCCTTGGCATGTTTGTACCGCTGGGCAAGCCGGCTGATCTCATAGAGCAGGGCTCCGACAAAGGCAGTACCGGGTGAATCAGCAGCCTGAAGAACCTGCGTATCCTTCTGGATGCACAACCTTCTATTCTACTGGCGGCAGTGTACAGCTGCGGGGCAGGCACCTAATAAATAATTCATAGCGTTAATCCCGGAAAAGGGTGTTCGGCAAAGCCATGAGGAGATGGCCTGCTGAACACCCTGCTTGAGCTGCATAGCATGCTGTCCATTTCGGAGATTAGCAGACTGATCAGCATTTCCCGCCAGGGGACGCAAAAAACGATCAACAATTTGCTCACTGAGGGCTATGTAGACACTGCTTCCAAGGAAGGGAACAGCCGTGACAAGCAGATTGTACTCACTCCGCGTGGCGCTAAGGTCTGCAGGAGTATGCAGAAGATCAAGCAAAGCATTGAAGCGGAGATTGCAGCCAAAATTGGCAAAGACCACGCAGAAACGCTGCGAATGCTGCTTAAAGAGGACTGGCTGTAGCGAAGGAAAGCTTCAAGAGAAAGCCCAAGAGAAAGCCTAAGAGGAAGCGTGATAAGAAAATCATCCGTTTTTGCCGCAGAAGCGTATAATAAGGGACGCAGATTATTTTTTATTTTCTGTGGGTAATATAAACCTAAAAAAAGTCGGGTGAGCTGATGAAGTCTTCGGTAAAAAGATTCCTGATTGGACGGCCGCTGAAGTCGGAGCAACTGGGTGAACAGAAATTAAACAAAACCAAAGCTCTTGCCATTCTATCCTCGGATGCCTTGTCTTCGGTTGCTTACGGTCCCGAGCAGATTCTGCTGGTTCTGATTACGATCAGTACAGCCGCATTCTGGTATTCGATTCCTATTGCAGCAGGAGTACTTGTACTGCTGACGGCGCTGATTCTCTCCTACAGGCAGATTATTTTTGCCTATCCCCAAGGCGGCGGAGCGTATATGGTATCCAAGGAGAACCTAGGCAAATATCCGGGGCTTGTGGCTGGCGGCTCCCTGCTGGTGGACTACATATTGACCGTGGCAGTAAGTGTATCGGCCGGAACGGATGCCATTACTTCTGCTTTTCCCAGTCTTCATTCTTATAATGTGATTATTGCCATCATCTTTGTTCTCCTGATTACGACACTGAATTTGCGGGGCGTTACGGAATCGGCCTCTTTCCTGGCTTATCCGGTCTATCTGTTCGTCCTAGCACTATTCGTTATGATCGGGCTTGGCTTGTTCAACATTGTGACCGGCAATGTACCGGCTGAACTTCATACCTCCCTGGGTACACCGGTGGCCGGAGTCAGCTTGTTCCTCCTCCTAAAGGCATTCTCTTCAGGGAGCTCCGCGCTGACAGGTGTGGAGGCCATATCGAATGCCATTCCTAACTTCAAGGCGCCGGCTCCGAACAATGCGGCCAAGACACTGGCTTCGATGGGCATACTTCTGGCGCTGTTATTCTCAGGGATTGTCTTCCTGGCTTATTATTACGGAATTGCTCCACGGGAAGAGGTTACGGTGGTTTCCGATATTGCCGAGCAGGTCTTCGGACGGAACTTCATGTATTTCTTCGTTCAGGGGACCACGGCACTGATTCTGATCCTGGCCGCCAATACCGGATATTCAGCGTTTCCGCTGCTGGCCGTGAATCTGGCCAAGGATAAATTCATTCCCCGGATGTTCACGGTCCGCGGCGACCGGCTGGGCTACTCTAACGGAATTCTCAGCCTCGGTGTCCTGTCGATTATTCTGATCATTGCTTTTAAGGGGCGGACCGAGCATCTGATTCCTCTGTATGCGGTAGGGGTGTTCATCCCCTTCACGCTCTCACAGACCGGCATGATGGTTAAATGGATCCGGCAGAAGCCGGAGGGCTGGCTGCCCAAGCTGATCATCAACACAACCGGGGCACTCATCAGCTTCATTGTTACTATTATGTTCTTCTTGACCAAATTCCCGCAAATCTGGCCGGTGCTGGTCTTCCTGCCGCTGATTATCCTGTTCTTCTACCGCATCCACAAGCATTATGAATCGGTGGCTGATCAGCTTCGGATTACAACCTGCGGTGAGCCACCGCTCGCAATTGAAGGGAATATCATTATTCTGCCGGTGGCCGGAATTACGCATGTAGTGGAGAATTCCCTGCGGTATGCCAAATCACTGGGCGCTGAACAGATTATTGCGGTACACATTCCGTTTGAACGGGAGGATGACGTGATATTCGAGGAGAAGTGGAAGAAATTCCATCCCGAGGTGCGGCTGGTGACGCTGTATTCGCCTTACCGCAGTATCATTCATCCGCTGACCAAGTTCATCGATACCGTCCAGCGCAAAGCAAGCGAATCGAATTATCAGGTTACTGTAATCGTTCCGCAATTCATTCCGAAGAAAGGCTGGCATAACATCCTGCATAACCAATCCAGCCTCCTGATCCGCGCGCACCTGCTGTACCGCAGAAATGTAATTATCACTACTGTGCCTTATCATTTGAAAAAATAACTGCTTGTTGCACGCAAAAAGCCCCCAGCCACGGATGACCACAGGCCGGGGGCTTTTATAAGCTTGAGGCTAATCTTGCTTTTCTCCCAACAGGAGCATATGGTAAGCTAAACTGTGACCTTCCGGATGATAGGAGATTCGCCTCTAGCCGGTTCGGTTAAGCAATAGCAACAGGCAGCGGATGGAGGGATAGTGGTTGAAAGAACAGGGTTTGAACGGATTCAAAGTTAAGACTGTACTAATGATGATGATGCTTGTGCTGCTGCTCACAGGCTGCGCGCAGGGAACGGCCCATATGACGGTGAAGAAGAACGGTTCTCTCGATCTGGCCTTCAGTCTGCTGCTGGATTCCCGGGCGGAGAAGCTGGTCAGCGGTAAAATAGAGGAGCTCCTGACCACAAGGCTCGCGGCCGCAGGGATTGAGCTGAACAAAACGGCAAGCGGTAAATCTACAGAATATCAGTTTCTGAAATCCTATGCTTCGATCGAGGAGCTGCAGTCCAGCGGCAGCAGTCTCGATATAGTGGAGGCGGAGGTCGGGCAGACGGACAGATGGCTGTATACCCGTTACGATGTAGTGGCCCAGCCTAAGCTGAACGCCTATTCGGATGAAATTATTGATGGCATCGGCAGCTTAAGCGTGCCTAAATCTCTTGTGCGGCTGCTGATGGGGACCTTCTCCGTGGATTTCAAATTAACGATTCCCTATGATCTGTACGGGCCTAATAATGCGGCGGAACAAGACGGCAATACCTTAACGTGGCATATTTCACTTGCGGATTCCGAGCCGCTGCGTCTGGCTGTATACGTGCCGGATATCAGGAATATTGCGATCGCTGGCGGCGGCCTCCTGCTGATTCTGGGCGTACTTATTACGTTCTTTATCCGGTCAAAAAAATCACGTAAGCCCAAATCCGCGCCTGGGGGCCCTGCCTTTAATAATCATCGGGCACAGCCTTAGGCCTCGAGCTGAAGTTGTCGCGGTATTGGCCGGGAGTCATCCCCTCCTGCTTGCGGAAGGAGCGGATGAAGTTCTGCGAATTGTTGTATCTGAGGCGTGAGGCGATATCCTTCACCGGCATATCGGTTTCCTCCAGCCATTTCTTCGCCATTTTGAAGCGGTACATTGTAAGGTAGTCACTGAAGTAATACTGGGTCTCCTTACGGAACACACTGCTGATATAGTTGGCGTTATAATGCAGCCGGGAAGCACATTCCTCCAGCGTTAGATCCTTGTCATACTCATGCTGGACGATGTCGATCAGCTTCTCGGAGATGTTATGATACTGGGCATTCTGCCTGCTGTGGAAGATGGCGATGACCGGCTGGATGACGATGGTCCAGAACCAGTCTTCAATCTCCGCAACAATATGCAGATCCGTCAGCTCTTCGAACAATGAACCGTTGGCATGATAGATCTGATTCAGCGTAATCCCCGATTCCTGCATCATAATGAGCGTATTGTTCAGCAGCCGCGTCAGCGGAATCTGGTATTCCTGCGGTGAGAGCCCCAGCGCAAAAATACACTTGAACAGCTTATGCAGCAATTCCTTCGCCTTATCGCTGTCCGCCAGCTTGATGGCATCCATCAGGTCATTTTCGGTATGGGTAGGGTAGTTCAGATTGAGATAATGTTTGCCGGAGTTAATGTTCTCGTACTGGATGATGATGCCTTTGCCGAGCGTGATCCGGTGCTTCAAGGCTTCCAGGCCTTCCCTGTAGGCAATGGACATTTTATCAAAAGAGTGGAACGGCAGACTAAGCCCGATGCTGACCTGCAGCTTCAGGTAATTATTAATCTCCTGCTGCAGCTTCTCCGTCAAGGCATAGAGCGTACGGTGAAAAGATTCCGTATTGCCGTCACTGCTGCCAATTACGGTCGCCAGGGCATGCCCCATCATCACAGGGGTTAGCCTGTTATCCTCCGATACCAATTCCTGGGTCATATTATGCGCCGCGAATAACAGCAGATTGAGATCCTTTTTCTCATAGCTGCTCTCCTCGGAGAAGTCGATGCTCAGCGTAATGACAGCCATCGTCTTCCATTCCTCCACCTGCTTGCGGTACCCGTATTGCTCCAGTTCCTCCAGCAGCTCACGTTTCCTCAGATTGCCCTGAAAGGCCTGAATCAGGAAGAAGGTCCGCACCTGCCCGATGTACTGGCTGACCTCTTTCTCCAGCTGTGATTTGGATTGGAACAGGGAATGCACCTGCTCGCCGATGAGCTGGAATTCATCCGTATGCCTTGCCCGCAGGCCCGGACGGCGCTGTCCCATCTGATTCAGCAGCCGTTCGATCGGAGTGTACATACGCCGGGAGCCCAGCCACGCCAGCAGCACAGACAGCAGCAGCATGAACGTACAGACAACTACCGTATAGGTGCCGATTTTGCCGGATTCACGGGTCAGACTCTCAATGGAAGTTACCGACAGGTAGATCCATCCGTTGAGCGGGGAGCGCATATAGGTTATGGAATAATCTTCTTTGTTGATTTCGGTTTTGAATTGCCCTGAGGGCTCGGCTGCTGCGGCAATCCGCTGGAAGCCCGTGAATCCCCCTGCTTCGGCGGGCTGGCCGATCAGGTTACGATCAGGATGGAGCAGAATCCGACCGGATTCGTCCAGCATAATAATGCTGTCCAGCGGCTGCACATCGGAGTTGATGAAATCCTGGAGACTGCAGGCGGGAATATTGGCCATGGCGAGCCCGTATTTCTGGAGCTTGGTGGTAGGGAGCTTCTTAATCAGGCTGATGCTGTAATTGCAGCCGGTAACGTTAATACTCTCTTCGCTGTAGAACAGGGAGGAGGGATTCAGCACCCAGGACGATGTGCCTTGAATATTCATCAGGTTCGTGAGCTGCTCGTAATTCTGGTATTCATTCAGGCGGTAGAGTCCGGAATTCTTGATCATCCAGTTCTGCCGCTGATTTAATAGAATGACATCCTCCAGCTTCGTATCGAAAGATTGCATGTTGCGGATTTCATTTCTTATGTCATTATATAAAATGAAATCGGTTACATTTAGCGGGTTATTGAGCGCTTTTTTCAGCACAGAGGAGTTCACTACCTGATTCAAGGTCTGGTTGACAGTGGTAAGCTTATGTTCTACATTTGAGGTAATTTGTAAAATAAGTTCCATTTTGCTTTCGTTAACATTTTTTTGAATTTCCTTGGAGGATGTGAAATAAGAGAAAGAACCAATGAACAGCACCGGCAGGATGCTGATGGCAAAAGCGAACATCGTTAATTTACTCAGAAAGCTTAAATGTTTCACCGGGTTCAGCACCTTTGCTTGAAGTAGTCGTAATCGCTGCTTTAAGTGTATGCATCACGAAGGATAATAACAATAATCATCTGGTGCCGCAATAATCATTTTCTCTAATAATCTCTCTACATACTAAATTATTCAATAAATAGGGCCTTAATGTATATAAATATTTCGATTTTGGGAGGTTATGAAATGTTCAAAGGAATGGCGGGCAGGAAGGTGACTCTTGTATGCTGCTTAAGTCTATTACTCTCGTTCAGTTTGTTAAGCGCTTGCAGTGAGGATAACTCTACCCCTTCAGATACTTCCGGGGAGAAACCGTCTATCTCGATTCTGGCACCGCTGCATTTCCCGCAAACGCCTTCCAAGGATCTTATCGCCGAGATTGAGAGATTGACCGGAACGCAGCTGAATATTACCTGGGTGCCGGAGGGCGTATACTCGGACAAAATGAATACGGCGCTGACCAACGGTGCCCTCGGCAAAGTTACATTTGTCAAATTCACCGATTATAATCCGGTCAAGAATATGATCCGTTCCGACGCTTTTTGGGAGATTGGCCCGTACTTGGAGGAGTTCCCGAATCTGCGCCAGCTGGATGCTTCTATCCTTAAGCAGACCACAGTGGACGGGGGGATTTATGGCCTCTATACGGAAAGACCCGCTTCCAGGCAGGGAATTATTATCCGTAAGGACTGGCTGGAGCATCTGCACCTGAGTCACCCGGGGACACTGGATGAGCTGTACGAGGTGATGAAGCAGTTCACCTATAATGATCCGGACGGGAACGGCAAAGCGGATACCCTCGGACTGGTAGACCGGAATGACCTGGTGTACGGGGTATTCAAGACGTTAAGCTCCTATTTCGGCACGCCGAATAACTGGAAGATTGAGAACAACCGGTTCATTCCGGAATTCGCCACCTCTGAATACATGGACACGATGAATTTCATGCGCAAATTATATAACGAGGGGATTATCAACCAGGATTTCGCCCTGACGAGCAAGGAGGTGCAGCGGGATAAGTTCATCCGCGGGACGGCAGGGATATTCATCGGGAGTATGACAGACGTGCAGCGGCTCTCCATTGAGGCCAAGGCAATTAATCCCCAGGCAGAGCTTACTCTGATTAACCGGATTAAGGGGCCGGACGGGTACAAGGTATGGTCAATTCCCAAGTACAACGGCCTGTATCTTTTCTCCAAAAAAGCCATTGCCACAGAGCAGGAACTGAAACAGGTACTCGGGTTCTTTGACCGCACGATGGATAAGGATGTAGCCAACCTGATGGTGTACGGCTTCGAGGGCCGGCATTATCAGCTCGATGGGGAGGGGAAGGTGATCCTTCCAGAGGAAACCTCCCAGCTGCGCGTATTCGAGGTGAATCCGCTCTATTCCCTGATGATTGCCGATATCGGCAACAATAATATTATGGAGGTCGCGCAGAAGGAGCAGCTGACGGCCCTTGCCGACCAGCTCAGCCAGGATAATGAGCAGTTCCTGGTCGATGACCCGACAGTACGTTTAACCTCCGCTACCTATGATGAGAAGAACGCCGAGCTATCAGCCATTATCGTGGATGCTACCTATAATTATATTCTGGGCAAGATTGATGCGGACGGCTTCGCCAGTGAGGTCGAGAAATGGCAGACCAGCGGCGGCAGTATGATTATCCAGGAATATATGGAGGCGGAGGCTAAGGCTCGGGCTAGCGAGGATTAATTGATAAATGTACATATTTAGCTTGTCCACCCAGAAGCTTTGACGATAACCCAATTTCGCCAAGCGCTCCCAGCTTCATTCCGGGACACTCAGTAATATCGTTCATGGGCACCAGCTCATTGCGATGCAGCAGCTTGACCGGATCACTCAGGCTATAGGGCAGGAGGAAGGCTTCTTCTATGATTTGTGTATAGATAATTACATTATCGAAGGTTCTTCACTGGCGTAGAATTGGTCCGCTGCTGCTCCGCTGTGCAGATCTGGACAAGCTGGACTGCATTCAGAGAATTGCCCGCCATATTATGGAGAACCTGATGTACGCTCCCCTGCTGTTTGATACGGCGGAAGAGCATAGATCCTCTCCACGGGTCTGGCCATGGAACAGTGAAACTGCAACGCAGTCCCAAGTGGATACTTACTTAAGTCAAATGGGTTACTCAGGTAGTCCTTTTGGATATGTTTACTCAATTCCTGGGATTATCTCATACGGACCTGGTCCAAATTCTATAAATCACTTTGCAAGAGCTACCGCTGCTTATGTTGCTAAAGCAAAATGGGGAGAAGCAGAACTGATGCAGACTTCTTGGGATCCGTATAAACCGACGGGGCCATACGGACCGGCACAAAGATATTATAACTAAATTATACAAGGAGTATCTGAATGAAGAAAATTGCTGCTTTACTATTCATTGTTTCGTTTGTTGTGGTATTTTCTTTGACTTCAAATTTGAAGGCACATGCAAGTGTTGAAGAACAAATAATTTCAAGTATAAATAAAATTCAAGATTTCATTGTGAAATCATCTTCGACAGATTTAGCATTTAGCTCAAGCCCATATTCTTATATTAAAAACAATAAGGATTTTGATGACATTGTTGCTTTGGGTGATCCAGCGTTGCCTGTACTCAAAAACATGTTGGACAATTCGCAACAGAGCGGTTTAATTGAATATATTTACGCAATTGCTATTGAGAAGATATCTAAAATTGATCTTAGAAAAGAAGTGAATTGGGAAACTGCGAAGGATTTTTCAGCAAAGTATACAGCCCATGTAAAGGAGATTCCTGATAAAGTAGACTCAATATCAAATGAAGGCATTAGTGACAATGAAAAAGTCAATAAATTAAAGGATTTGGGAACACCTGCAATTCCCTATATATCACAAAAAATTGAAGAAGGACAAAAAGAATTAGCTCCTGCATTGGATTATCTTACTGATAATGAATCTCAAGATGATTTTACAAACTGGAAAAAGGAAAATGCGGATAAAGAAAGTCTTCTCAAATCGTTTGTGGAGCAAAACAGCAAATAATAACCGGGTTTTCAATTTAGAGATATTTTATGATGAGTGAACAATACCAATACGGTTATCCAATTGCGAAAACGAATGGGTATCCGTTTTTTTGGCGTGCAAAGAACTGCTTTTTTAATGTTGAGAGTTGAAACAAATGGAGATTAGGTTAGCATTGGACGCATAAGCTGTCTGCGGATTTCCACCGCGAACGCAAATTAAATCAAACCCTCTGCATACTGGCAGCGGCGGGGCTTTCCTTTGCCTCCCCTTTCAAGGATATACATTGAAAGGCCCCATCCGTGGAGTGAAGTGCACCCCTTAGAGCGGCAGAAAGGGACGGAGGGAGGTTTGGAGCTGTAGGAGCGATAGCGTCCGCCTTTAGGTATGGATTTCTACCGCAAGCAGCGGTCCGAATCAAGAAATCCAAACCTAACAGCGGCCGGAAGTCCAAAGCTCACGCAGTCCCGCCCGCCGCCGCTCCCAAGTCCTGCCGTACTCTCAGCTCCACTGGTTACCCCTCAGCTTCACCGTTCCAACTAAGCTCCTTTCAATGTATATCCCCCCAATCACACGATAATCATTAACCCACACCCCCAGCCCCAGCGAGCCTTTATGAGGAAATGATTGTATTCGTAATCCTCCATGAACTGTAATGTGAGGCTTGTAACCAATACAAGTTAAACGGAGGTCAAAAAGGAATGACGAAAAAATCCTTCACCTTGCTCCTCAGCTCACTGCTGACACTCAGCATGCTGTCCGCCTGCGGCGGCAACAACAATAATGAGGCGGCGGCAACCAAAGATCCAGGCACCAGCACCGGGACCAACACGGCGGCAACAGAACCGGCAGCAGAGCCGGAGAAACCGACAGAAATCAAAATCATGCTCCCGCTGAACACGACAGATACTCCGCCGGACACGATCAAGACGGAAGTGGAGAAATTGACGAATACGAAGCTGACCTATCAATTTTTCCCGGCAGATACGTATGAAGAGAAGCTGAACTCCTCCTTCGCCACGGGCTCACTGCCGCAGGTTACGTATCTGAAGAATCAGACGACCTTCCTGCAGATGAAGGAAGCGATCAAGGACGGACAGTTCTGGGAGATCGGGCCGCTCCTTAGCGAATTCCCTAACCTGAATAAGCTGAAACCGGAAATCCTGGGTAACACCAAGGTAGACGGCAAGCTGTACACCTTGTATATCGGCCGTCCGCTGGCCCGTCAGGGGATTATCTACCGTAAGGACTGGGCGGATAAGCTGGGACTTGCAGCACCTGCCAATACAGAGGAACTGTTCACAATGGCTAAAGCGTTCACGGAGCAGGACCCTGACGGCAACGGGAAAAAGGATACGATCGGACTTGTTGACCGCAATGAGCTGGTGTACGGCGCATTCAAAACCGTCTCTTCCTGGTTCGGCACACCGAACAACTGGGCGGAGAAGGACGGCCAGCTGGCACCGGAATTCACCTTCCCGCAGTACTTCGACACCATGGATTTCTTCAAAAACCTGCGTGACGGCGGATACATGAATCAGGACTTTGCAGCAACCAGTAAAACGGATGCGGTAAATATGTTCACCAGCGGCAAAGCAGGACTGTATATCGGCGGTTCCATGCAGGATATCGATTCCCTGAACAAGGACCTGATCAAGAACGTTCCGGATGCTGTGCTGGACACACACAGTATGGTGGCCGGACCTGACGGCAAGTTCGCCCAGTGGATGATTCCAGGCTATAACAACGTAGTGCTGTTCCCGAAATCAGCGGTTAAGGATGAGGCAGAGCTGAAGAAGATCCTGGCCTTCTTTGACAAAATGATGACCCCTGAAGTGGCCAACCTGATGTACTGGGGGATTGAAGGAACACACTATACCGTTGAGGACGGCAAGGCCAAAGCTACAGACAATAAAGAGCTGATCGAACGCGAAGTCAAAGGCTTCAAAGACAGCGTAATCGGCGAATACGAAACGAACGGCATGTATCAGAGTCTGAACGTGCTGCCGGGCCGCATTCATGCGGAAGAGCTGGTGCTGGAGAATGTGAAGGTAGGGGTCGCAGATCCTACGGCGGCACTCGATTCGGCAACCTATACGTCCAAGGGCGTTGAGCTTCAGCAGATCATTACGGATGCCACTTATAAATACATGTACGGTCAGCTCGATAAAGCCGGATTCGAGAAAGAAGTCGAGAACTGGAAGAGCCGGGGCGGGGCCCAAATCATCGAAGAATATAACGCCGCGTACAAAAAATAATCAGAACGCAGCAGCTTTGACTGCAGGCTGACCACATGAAAGAAGGCTGCCCCGGGTTAGCGCTTCGGCAGCCTTTTTTTTCAAATATAGAAGAATTTACAGAGAAAGGAAGAGAATCATGCAGGAAGTTACCGCCCAGCCCCGTGTAGTTCCCGAACCGAAGCCTAAGAGCTATAAGAGCAGCAGCGAGCTTAAGAAAAGGCTGTGGAGAAATAAATTACTCTATGTGATGCTGATCCCCGGAGTGCTGTATTTCATTGTCTTCAAATATTTACCGATGTACGGGCTGATTATCTCCTTCCAGGATTACAAGCCTTACCAAGGGATTACAGGGAGCGAGTGGGTTGGAATGAAGCATTTCAGCCGGCTGTTCACCGAACCTGATTTCCTGAACATTCTGGGGAATACCCTGATTCTGTTCGGGATGAATATTCTGATTTATTTTCCGATTCCGATTATCCTGGCCCTGATGCTCAATGAACTCAGAGGCACTTTCTTCAAAAGATTCTTCCAGACCCTGGTCTACCTGCCTCACTTCATGTCCTGGGTTATCGTCGTCTCGATTTCCTTCGTCATGGTGACGATGGACGGGGGGATTATCAACGAATTGCTGGCTTACTTCGGATTCTCCAAAATCAATTTCCTGCTGAGTCCCGGCTGGTTCAGACCGATGTACATCATTCAGGTCATCTGGCGGGAAGCGGGCTGGGGTACGATTATTTATCTGGCTTCCATCGCTGCGATCGATCCCGGACTCTATGAAGCTTCGCGTATGGACGGAGCCGGAAGGCTCAGACAAGTCTGGCATATCACACTGCCGGCGATCCGCGGAGTCATTATTACCCTGTTTATTCTGAAAATCGGTTCCGTTCTCGATCTTGGATTCGAACATGTCTACCTGCTGCTCAATTCCATGAACCGGGAAGTTGCGGAAATTATCGATACGTATGTCTACACCGCCGGCCTGCGGCAAGGGCAGTTCAGCTATAGTACAGCCATCGGCTTCTTCAAGTCGATTGTGGGTCTAATCATGGTGGTGACCGTCAACAAGGTATCCAAGAAAATAGGAGAAGAAGGCGTTTATTAAAATGCCGCAGGAGGAATTGAAATGGTAGAAGACCGTACGATTAGCGGCAGAATATTCTCCGCTGTCAACTTTACACTGCTTGCCATCATCGCGCTGGTAACGGTGCTTCCCTTTGTCCATGTAGTAGCAGGGTCCTTCACAACCAGCGCAGAGCTGGCAGCCAACAAATTTGTACTGATTCCGAAAGTGTGGAGCCTGGAGGCCTACAAATTTATTTTCTCAACGAATACAATCTTCAGAGCCCTGGGTGTGTCCATCGGGGTAACGCTTATAGGGACTTTGTTCAGTATGTTCATCACGTCGCTGATGGCTTACGGTCTCTCCCGCAGGGATCTGGACGGACGCCGGGTATTTAACTTCCTAGTGGTGTTCACGATGCTGTTCCACGGCGGAATGATTCCAACGTTCCTGGTGGTCAAAGAGCTGGGCCTGATCGACTCGTATTCAGCATTAATTCTCCCATCGGCAATCAGTGCTTTCAATATGATTATCCTGAAGAACTTCTTTCAGAACATTCCTGAAGGGCTGGAGGAATCGGCCAAAATCGACGGCTGCAATGACTTCGGCATTCTGTTCAAAATCGTATTGCCGCTATCGCTGCCGGCGATTGCCACCATCTCCCTGTTCTATGCGGTGACGTATTGGAACACTTATATGAGCGCCATTCTGTATCTGGATAACAGCGCCAAGTGGCCGATTCAGGTCCTGCTGAGACAGATTGTCGTGCTGGCCAGCGGGATGGATCACAGTGCAACGCTCGATGGATCGGTGCCGCCGCCGGATCAGACGATCAAAATGGCTGTTATCGTGGTAGCCACGCTGCCGATTCTGATGGTGTATCCGTTCCTGCAAAAGCATTTCGCCAAAGGCGCGATGCTGGGCTCTATGAAGGGCTGATGCTGAGGGCAGGCCGGGTATTCTGAAATATGAAAGGGGTATAACAATGATAGGCAGTCTGCCGCAAACACCTTTAGAATGGGCGCAAAAGGCCTGTGATTCTTTGATGGATACGTATCAAGCGGGGGAGCTTCCGCCTGCGCACCGCTGGCATTATCACCAAGGCGTGTTTCTATGCGGAATGGAGCTGCTGTGGGAGGCTGTCCGCGAGGAGCGCTATATGGAGTACATCCAGCAGTATGTGGATGATCTGGTGGATGAATACGGCAATTTCTATTTTGCCCGGGATGAGCTGGATGCTGTACAGGCGGGGCTGCTGCTCTTCACGCTGCATGAACGGACCGGGAAGCAGAAGTACCGGGAGGCTGCGGCCAAGCTCCGTAATCTGCTGCTGACGCTGAACCGGACCTCCGAAGGCGGTTATTGGCATAAGGACAAATATGCGAATCAGATGTGGCTTGACGGGCTGTATATGGCCGGGGTTTTCTCTCTGAAGTATGCGAATGCCTATGGAGAAGAAAGCCTGCGCGCAGCGGTACTGCATCAGGAGCGTCTGATGCGCAAATATATGAAAGACGAGACTACCGGCTTGCTCTACCATGCCTGGGATGAGAGCCGCCGTATGCCGTGGGCGAATCCGCAAACCGGCTGCTCGCCGGAGTTCTGGAGCCGGTCACTCGGCTGGTACGGGCTGGCGCTCTCACAGTTCATGGATGAGCTGCCGGTAGAGGAGCCTGGCCGCGCAGAGCTTGCCGCTGAACTTAGCGGCTTCGTGCAGGCACTTATCCGCTATCAGGACCCGCAGAGCGGCCTGTGGTATCAGGTGGTCGATAAGGGGAATGAGCCGGATAACTGGCTGGAAACCTCCGGCTCCTGCCTGTTCGTCTACACGATTGCCAAAGCAGTGAAGCTGGGAATCATGCCGGCAGAGGCTCAAGTCGCTGCGGCAGCTGCGGCACGGAAAGGCTACGAAGGCTTAATTCAGGTGCTGCAGTGGGATGAGCAGGACCGGCTGATTCTGCCGGATATCTGCATCGGGACCTCAGCAGGGGATTACCGTAACTATATAACCCGTCCTAAGGTCAGCAATGACCTGCACGGAGTAGGGGCACTGGTAATGGCCTGTGTGGAGATGCAGGATTTGTATCCGGCAAGGGTGTAGCAGCGTTTGAGGCTGGCGGCGGGTCCGGCAGAATCGTAGTGGAGTTTGAAGTGGCTGTATCCAGCGGAAAGCGAAGCAAAGCTTGAGACGGCCTGGACCAGCAGTGGATTAGTAGAAAGGAGGCGCACAGTGTTTAATATTGCGGATTACGGAGCGCTCCGGGACAGCGGGGTTCCGGCAACGGCAGCGATTGCGGACGCCATCTGGGCGGCGTACAGCGCCGGCGGAGGCACGGTGTATGTTCCGGCCGGTACATTTGTGACAGGTGCAGTGCGCCTGTGCAGCAACATTCAGCTGCATTTAAGTGCGGGAGCGGTATTGTCCTTCAGTACCGATCCTGCGGATTACCCGGCCGTGGAATCACGGTGGGAAGGGGTGAAGCAGGAGGTGCACGCGGCCTGCATATATGGAGCGGGTCTGACCAACGTCTCCATCACAGGCAGCGGGACGATCAATGGAAACGGTGCGCCATGGTGGGAGAAGCACCGGAACCACCCGGAAGAGCTGGAGTATCCCCGCCCGAGATTAATCGGCTTCGACAACTGCAGCCGGGTAACGATCAGGGATGTCCAGCTGATCAATTCTCCGAGCTGGACCGTGAATCCGATCGGCTGCAGCAATGTAATGATCGATAATCTGTCCATCCTGAATCCGGCGGATTCGCCGAACACGGATGGCATTAATCCAGAGTCCTGCCGTGACGTCCGCATCAGCAACTGCCACATCGATGTGGGCGATGACTGCATTGCCATCAAGGCAGGCACCGAGGACACCAAGGAGCGGATTCCCTGCGAGAATATCACGATTACGAACTGCGTCATGGTCCACGGCCACGGAGCGGTGGTGCTGGGCAGTGAGATGAGCGGCGATATCCGTAACGTGACGATCAGCAATTGTGTGTTCAAGCAGACGGACCGCGGCATCCGCATGAAATCGAGGAGAGGGCGCGGCGGGATCATTGAAGATATCCGTGTCAGCAACATTGTGATGGAGGATGTCATCTGTCCCTTCACGCTTAACCTGTATTATTTCTGCGGGCCGCGGGGTAAGGAGAAATATGTCTGGGACAAGAACCCGTATCCGGTGACGGAGGAGACCCCGCAGTTCCGGCGGATTCATTATGCCAATATTACGGCCCGCAATGTCCACGCTGCGGCGGGATTCCTGTATGGGCTTGCCGAGCAGTATGTATCGGAAATTACCTTCACTAATATTTACATTTCGATGGCGGAGCATGCGGTGCCCGGCCATCCCGATATGATGACAGGCATGGAGAATATGCAGCGCCGGGGCTTCTACCTGGGCAATGTCCGCGATGTGCAGTTTCAGCAGGTCAGTATTGAGAACCACGATGGACCGGCCTTTTATGTGGAGAACGGGGAAGATGTGGAGTTTATGAACTGCCGTTCGAGGAATACGGCTAAGCCGGAGAAGCTGGTGGAGCAGGTTACGGTGGAACTGGCGGGGTGATGAATTTCAGCAATCCCGGGGATGAAATCTTCCGGATTTAGCAAGCAAGCTGAACAATAAGAGCCTGGTCCTGTTGAGGGACCGGGCTCTTATTGTATGATCAGGGCAGCGCAGCCGATGAAAACCTATATCAGCCAAATGTCACCAAGTTCACTCACACGAGACTTAGTTATGAAAGAACTAATATCGTTTGCCTTATATAACGAACCGGTATATGCACAACAGGAATATTGTACAATTCTAGATACAATATCCTGCGAGCAAGTTTTGGAGCAATTATCGGCCTGGCTCGACATGGGAGAAGAAATTTCTATTGTAGTTGACGAAGGTTGGCCGGATGGAAGCTTGTCCACGATTTTAGGATAATCTTAAGAATTTAATAAGAAAAATACCACAAAAGCTTCTGGGATTTTCTGATACAATGGCTGTATTTCATGCAGTGAAGGCGGCGATACCCAAATGATTGAAAATATACTGGTGGTGGATGATGAGCAAGCTATCACCGATCTTATCGAAATCTACTTGAAAAATGAAAATTACAACGTTACTAAATTTTATAATGGGCAAGATGCCCTGAGATATATTGAGCGCGAAAAGGTTGACCTCGCTATTCTGGATGTTATGCTCCCGGATATGAACGGGTTTACTGTGTGCCAGCGTATCCGGGAAAATCATCATTTTCCTGTCATTATGCTTACGGCCAAGGATGAAGAAACGGACAAGATTACGGGTCTTACTCTGGGGGCGGATGATTATATGACAAAGCCGTTTCGTCCGCTTGAAATGGTTGCAAGGGTAAAGGCACAATTGCGCAGATACAAAAAATATCAGCCCATGTCAAAGCCGGACGAAGGTATCATATCGTATTCGGGATTAGTTATGAATGTGAACACGCATGAGTGTTGGCTTAACGAAGAAACGTTGTCCCTTACGCCCACGGAATTTTCAATCTTGAGGATGCTGTGTGAGAATAAAGGTAAAGTGGTCAGCTCTGAACAATTATTTCATGCGATATGGGGCAATGAATATTACAATAAAAACAACAATACCATCACTGTGCATATCAGGCATCTGCGGGAAAAAATGAGTGATTCCGTGGATCATCCGAAATGGATTCGGACGATATGGGGGGTGGGGTATAAAATTGAAAAGTAAAAAACAATTGACTGTGAATTATGCAAAACTAAGAATGAAAGTATTTATTCGGATGCTTATGCTGATTCTCCTTGCTCTTGTGGCAGTGGACGGACTGTATCTATTAGTGCGGGGACGGCTGGGAGAGGGTGGCATCCGGCTGTTGCAATACGTCACTGGCTACGAATATAAACACGCGCTTTCCATTTATGAAAGTGTACTTCGTGAACATTGGGAAATTATTATGCTGATAGCCATATCGGCTTTTTTTCTACTATTTTTCTATTTTTCTTTATCATGGTTTACTAAATATTTTAATGAAGTCAATACAGGAATTGATGCCTTAATTCAGGATGATGCCGAGATTAAGCTGTCGCCGGAGATGTCTTCAATGGAAGAAAAGCTGATATTTGTTAAGCAAACTCTTCAAAACCGTGCGCTGGAAGTACAGGTGGCAGAGCAAAATAAACGAGATCTGGTGATGTACCTGGCCCACGATATCAAAACACCGCTGACTTCAGTCCTGGGATATTTAAGTTTGCTGAATGAAGCCCCGGAAATGCCGGATGAGCAGCAACGACATTATATGAAAATAGCTTTGGATAAAACCTATCATTTGGAGAGTTTAATCAACGATTTTTTTGAAGTTGAACGGTATAACCAGCAAACGATCCAGCTGAATAAGCAGATTGTCGATATCTCTTATATGCTGATCCAAATGCCGGATGAATTTTACCCTTCTCTCACGCCTGCCGGTAAAAAGATGATTGTTGATGTAGAAGATACTATAACGGTCCATGGGGATTCTGAGAAATTGGCACGGGCATTCAACAATATTCTGAAGAATGCCATTGCCTACAGCGATGATAACAGCACGATTGAGGTATCAGCGAAGGTTCATGAGGGGATGGCAACGATTACCTGTCTGAACACCGGAGCGATGATCCCGCTTGATAAGCAGGATAAAATATTTGAGAAATTCTACCGCCTGAATGATGCCCGTTCAACGAATACCGGAGGCTCGGGGCTTGGACTCGCCATAGCTAAGGAAATTGTAACCCGTCATGGGGGACAGATCGATATGCAGAGCGAAAACAGGAAAACGGTATTTCGTGTAAGGCTGCCGCTTATTTCACAAGGAGGTCAAGATGGCTGATTTAATGGGTTATTTTATCATAGGAGGTATTCTGATCGTCGCGGTCATGGTACTCTATCTGCCGGTATTTTTCTTGCTGAAGGGGCGGGTAAGTTCAGTCCGGCAACTATGCATTTTGTTTTTTGCCGGGTCCTGTCTTGTTGTGCTGTACGCTACTATCTTTTCGGCCTGGGGGGAAGACGCCTTTCACCCGGAGCACTATCATTTGAATCTCATTCCCTTAAGCGGGTTAGAAGCCTCGGAAGGAATGTCAGAGGATAAAATGATTGTGCAGGCCGTTGCCAATATCATTATGTTTCTGCCCTGTGGTTTTTTTCTGCCCTCGGTCTTTTTACGGCTGCGGTCCTTCGGCCGAACGGCATTAATAGTATTTGCCGCAAGCTCCTCTATTGAATTTTTGCAATATTTTCTTGGGGCAGCTGCAGACATCGATGATATTATCCTGAACTTTTTGGGAGGAATACTCGGCTATGCCTTGTTTGCGGGGTTCTCCCGTTACCTTCAGCACCATAAGCGTACTCTCAAAGGTCGGCAGTAATCTTCCGATAACAGCGAAAATTAATATTTTCTTAGGATTCTCTATATTAAATGACGATGCAATCTTAAAGTTCAATCTGCTTGCCTGCGGTAGAATAAATACCGGGTAAGCAGATTTTTGTTTGTAATGGCAATTATACAAGATTTCCAGGGAGGACGGAATATGGAATTGGTGCTGGATAAGCTGACCAAATAATTTGGACGTAAAACCGCAGTTGATCAAGTGACGATTCGAATGAAGCCCGGAGTGTACGGCATGCTGGGAGCGAACGGGGCTGGCAAAACAATCTTGATGCGCATGATCTGCGGTGTGCTGAAACCTACTCGGGGCACTGTTTTTTTGGATGGAAGGGCTGTGGAGGATCTAGGGGAGGATTATCGCAATCTCCTCGGATACCTTCCGCAGGATTTTGGATATTATCTCGGATTTCACCGCCGAGGATTTTATGCTCTATGTTGCCGCGCTGAAGGGAATTCCCCCGCAGAAGGCCAGGGGCCGCAGCAAAGAGCTGTTGGCACTGGTTGGACTAACTGAAGTCTCAGCTAAAAAAATTCGCACTTTTTCCGGTGGGATGAAGCAAAGATTGGGAATTGCTCAAGCAGTTCTTAACGACCCGCGCATCTTGGTGCTGGACGAACCCACAGCCGGACTTGACCCGAAGGAGCGGGTGCATTTCCGTAAATTAATTGCGGATTTCTCCAAAGACAAGATCGTTATACTATCTACTCATATTGTATCCGATATCGAATATATTTCCGACACGGTTCTAATGATTAAGGATGGAAAGCTGATTATTAACCGTCCGGCCGACCATATCGCTCACGAAATGGTCGGCAAGGTATGGAGATGTGTGGTGCAGAAAGAGAAGACCGAAGAGGTCAGCCGTTTATTCTGTGTGGCCAATCTGCATCACGGAGATGACAATACGGTTATACTCCGTGTGCTCAGCGATGAGATTCCGCTTGAGGGAGCCGTGAATGAGGCACCTACGCTTGAGGATTTGTACTTGTATCATTTTCAAAATGACATTGCTGAATACAGGGGGATCAAATGAACAATTTATTCAAATACGAGTTTATGAAAATTGCCAAAAAGAGAATGAATCTGATCGTGGTTCTGGTCAGTTTGTGCTTAACCCTGTTCCTATTTATCTTACCTGTCAAAAGTTACATTTCCCTGGAGCGGGATGGACGTCAGATCAATGGCCTTGCCGCCATCCGGCTTGAGAAGGAGTACGGCCAAGAGCTTGCAGGTACGCTCACTGAAGAGCGGGTAGCAAAGGACATAGCAGCCTATCAAACATTATTCTCCAAGCCTGAGCATGTGCTCAAAGACGGGAATCAGGTGAATCTGAAGGATGACATTTATGCCCGTTATGTGTTGCCGTATTACTCTTATTACAAAATGATTGACGATGCTTTTTTGGAGCCGCAGGTTACAGATAATGGACTTACGGTGCTCCGGGATATGAAGCTCGGGATCCCGCAGGGTTCTACCAGGCTCGTGCGGACAAGGTGAAGAATTATTTGAATATTGATTTTTCCGACTGGAACTATTCCTCACAAGAGAAGGAATTCTGGAATGCCAAGAACAGCCAAGTGGAAGCTCCTTATGTATACGGCTACCATGCCGGCTGGAAAAGCTTGTTCCAGTGTTTCGAGTTGCTGATTGTTTCCATTATAGCTATCTGCATTTGTATTGCTCCTGTTTTCGCAGGAGAATATCAAACAGGTGCGGACAGCGTCATTCTGTCCACCCGATACGGCAAATCCAAATTAATAAAGGCGAAGATTGCAGCGGCGTTCTTGTTTGCCTTGCTGGTCTTTACCGTTAATCTTTTGTTGGCTGTCGGAATTCAGCTTGTTGCGTTTGGAACGGGAGGCTGGAACCTGCCGCTGCAAATTTTGAATGTTACGATTCCCTACCCGTTCTCCCTGCTGGAAGCAGCATTGATATGCCTAGCGGTTCTTTATTCGGTACTGATTGGGATGGTCTCGGTAACCCTCCTGCTGTCCGCCAAAATGAAAACAGCGTTTGTAGTGCTTGTAATAGATGTGCTGATTATTTTGCTTCCTGTCTTTTTGGGACTTAGCGGGTCGAACGGCGTACTGAATCATATTCTGATGCTGTTTCCGTACATGGCGGTTCAGCCCGCATTTCCCGCCGAGTATACTTCGTATTTTTCTTATCCGTTTCCCGGACTGACGGTAGACATTATCACCATGAGGATTGTGTTTTATGTGGTGATATGTTTAGTAAGTCTTCCTTTTATCGGGCGTGCATTTAAGCGTCATCAGGTCCAGTAGGTTTAGTCCGGTGATGGCAAGCCATTCCGTTTTTTGCCGGTAGCCTGAAAGCTGTTTGTACAATGACGGAGCCTTTTATTTGCTCAACCTTCTCAATATATCTTTTTTCTTCAACCCGTTCCTCTTCGCAGTAGCGTTCCAGAAGGAGTGGGTCGCGGCGAATTTCCAGGCGAAGCGCGGGAAGTTGGGGCTGAACAGCATGGATTCATCTGCGCTTCTGGATTGGATATTAGCTGCCGTACATACATTTGCTGATGATAATCAGTTCATCGCTTTTGGAGAACAGCTCACCCAGATGGTTATAGCCATCCCGTATCACGCATGCGCCGGGCGTCCGGGTCCAGCAGCCGAAGCAGCCCATACACTGCCGGATGGTGCCATTGGCCGAGATAACAGTCAGCTCTCCTTGCCCGCCCTCTGCCCATCCTGCGAATTCCTGCTCCTGCAGATCGTGCACAATCGTTCTCATGGTTCATGTCTCCTTAACTACAGATTCAAGCGCTAACAAATCACGCCAGTTCCCCGAATAACGCACCCCGTTATTGGTAAGCAGTGAAGCAATACCGTGCACCATCGCCCAGTGTGATATCAACTGACGGGAGAACTCTGCTTCCGGCAGTCCGATGCTTGTGAACAATTGATAGGCAGTGGTCCGGAATAGAACGAATGGCGGATAACTGTCGGAATTATAGTTGTCTAAATCAATGACTAAGCCGGAGTGGTAGAATAAAAACTGGAAATATTGCGGATGCTCCATGAAAAAATCAATGTAAGCCTGCCCCAGCTGGAACATCGCTTCCTGGCGGTCCTCCTGGCCTTGAACGGATGCACGCAGGGACTCCATAAATTGCTCTGTGACATGCTCACCCATGGCGGATACCAGCTCATCTATATTTTTGAAATGGCTGTAGGGGGCGGTGTGGCTGACATTGCATTCGGCTGCGACCTTGCGTAGGGAAAAGCTGTTGATGCCGTCTGTGTTAATAAGCTTAATGCCAGCTTCTATAAGCTGACTCCGTAAATTGCCGTGGTGGTAGGGTTTATCCGTCACTTCCTGCAGCCTTCCTTTCCGTTATCTTTACACTGTAAAGATTGTAGCATCGAATCTTTACGATGATAAGATACATTGATCATACAAGGCGATCTGGAAATCATTTCACCTGTAATTTTTTTGCAAATTAATTCGCTTTAAGTTATTATTAGTACCAAGTACTAATATCAGATGCTAAAATAAAAAATGAGGTGATATTCATGAAGGGTGCAAGAATTACAGCGATCGGCTCTTATGTACCGTCCCGGAGACTTACGAATCATGATCTGGAGCAAATGGTCGATACCAATGACGAGTGGATTGTTCAGCGGACAGGTATCCGGGAGCGCCGAATCAGCCGCGCGGATGAATATACCAGTGATTTATGTGCAGCCGCCGTGCAGGATCTGATGAAGCGTTACGGTAAAAGCGTACAGGATGTCGATATGGTTCTCGTGGCTACCAGTACGTCCGATTTCTCTTTTCCTTCCGTGGCAGCCATTGTGCAGAACCGTCTCGGCATTCCGCTTACTTCGGGAGCGATAGATATGAGCGCCGCCTGTGCCGGGTTTGTCTACGCGCTGCACACCGCCCATGCGCTGGTTGCTTCCGGACTGCATCATAAAGTGCTGGTCATCGGCGCTGACACTCTGTCCAAGATCACGGATTACACGGACCGCAGTACCAGTATTCTGTTCGGCGATGGTGCAGGGGCCGTGCTTGTGGAGAGCGGCGGGGATACAGATCACTTCTTAGGGTTCAATCTCGGCAGCGACGGGAGCGGAGCGCAGCATGTCTACCGCACGGGGCTGGCGGACAAGGTGAACGGAGTGGAGCTTGCCGCTACTGGCATGCTGGTACAGAACGGGCGTGAGGTCTTCAAGTGGGCGGTCCGGACAGTTCCGCAGGGGGTGCAGCAGGTGCTGCAGAACGCAGGAGTTGATCTTGCGGAAGTGGACTGGTTCATCCCGCACAGCGCCAATCTGCGGATGATTGAACCGATTTGTGAACGGCTGAATTATCCGCTCGAACAAGCGCTATACAGTCTGGAATATTTCGGCAACACCTCGGCGGCCAGTATTCCGCTTGCCCTCGACCTTGGCATCCGCGAAGGGAAAGTGCGGGATGGCCAGCGGATATTACTGTACGGATTCGGTGCAGGCCTCACCCACGCGGGCCAATTGGTCAGCCTGTCACTGGACCCGCAGGTAGGTGCTCCAACAGCTCTTTAATGTCAGCAGAAAACACTCATAAGAAGATCCACATCGGACATTTCTCCTTTCTCATGAAATTAGTTTAAAGCATATCAACTAGAGTGCACTCTATATCAAGGCGGTTACCGAATTATTAAATCGTCAGATATCGTGAGATATGTATTAGAATAGCCACAACTATGGAAGACAGCGGCAGCCGTGGACGAGAAAACAAAGTCCCAGCCTGCCGCTGTTTTAATGAGATATGGTTTCCTGTTAGAGCTTAATTCGAAATCCCTCGGGCAGACCGAGGGGGCAATAGCACCAATGCTGCTAAATATGTTGTTATCTGATAGATTCGCCTTCTATGAAACGCTAATCTCTCTTTTACTTAATTTCTTAAATGCAGAGTAATCCTGATCGGATTTAATATAACTTAATATTTTATCCGCGCATTTTGCGGGACTCAACTCTTCCGTATTTACTTCAAGGTCATATTCATCAAAGGAATATATTGTGTCGTACTGGGAATTCGCTAGCCCAATTTCTCGATCTCCTCTGATTTGCTCTCTACTTGTAAGTTCTTCTTTCGAGCATAATACGCATACAAAAAATGTAGGATGATCGAACAATAGATCAAGGTAATCATTAAACCGCTTGTCATTGTCGATTACGGTATCGACGATTACATTCAACCCCATTTCTGAAAACAATTTAATTGTTGCAAAGTATACTGAGATTATGGGATCAAAAAGAATTTGTCCGACATTATCCACTTCTCTTGTAGGTTCAATATCTGGAAATTTATTATCAATAAAATCATTGTAATTACCAAAGAAATCATCTATGGATAAATGATGAAAAGGAATCTCTTTCTGCTTTTTCAATTCCATAGAAATACTGGTTTTTCCTGAACTTGAAGTTCCGTTCAAGAATATAATAAGTCCTTGTTTCAAACGAATCACCCTCACATATAAGTTTTGCGCACTTTTAGATAACGTCATATTCACAAAGTTCATGAAAAAATAAGGATCTGCAGGGAGGCATCACCATTCTCCGGTCTCCGCTATACGTGTCTACTTTACTTTATTCAATAAGATTGTCACCATTCTGCTCAATGTCCCTTGATCGACAAAAGGAGCAAGGCTTGCCAGCAGATCTGGGCTAAGCTGCTCAGCTTCGACTCCAATAATCAACTTCTCGAGATTCTCCCTGTCCAAAAAAGCTGCGAGGCTTATGATCCGATTCGCATCGATGGTACCATCTGTAGCCCGGTCTACCAAGCGGCTTAACGTTTCTCTGCTAATAAAGGGTGCCAGCCCTTGAACGGAATTCCAGCTCACGCTGCCCTCATCTTGATGAACCAGTTCATCCAGTATACCTGTTCCAAGGAACGGAGCCAGCCGCATGATCACCTCTAAGGTAAGGCTGCTGCTGTCTACTCGTTCTGTAACCTTATGCAGAGCGCTTGCTTTTTCAAACGGCGCTAACTCTACAAGCTCTTCCATCTCCACCTCACCGGTATTGACCATCTCTGCAACTTGGTCCGGCCTGTTCTCTTTTAAACACAAATAATGGGGACCAAGCCGAAAAATGGTCCCCATAACCAGAAAAACGGTACCTTGAACCATCCCATCAAATGAGAGATTATAGTATCGAAAGCGGTTTCAGTATGCTTCAGGTAAGCGGAATGAAGAAACAGAGGGGAGGTAGTAATCTGCACCCGGAAGAAGGCGCAGCTCAGCGGTTCAACCCGCTTCCGCAGGATTCACGGATGATCAGCGCCGGCTCAACCACGAAGGAGCCGCCTTCCGACTGATTGTTAATGAGATCGAACAGCATATGGGCCGCGAGTACACCCAGCCGTTCCTTGTTCTGGCGGATTGTAGTCAGTGTCGGACTGGTATACTGGCAGGCCTCGATATCATCACAGCCGATGATGGCGACATCCTCCGGTACACGGAGGCCATGCTCCTTCAAGGCGCGGACCGCTCCAAGGGCGAGCAGATCGGAGGCGGCGAAGATGGCTTGCGGCAGACTGCCGGTCTGGATCAGCTGCTTCATGGCCGTGTAGCCGCTGGGCTCGAAGAAATCGTCACCATGCACGAACCAATTGGGATTCATCGTCAGACCGAAACCGGCAATGGCTTTGACATAGCCCGCTTCCCGGCGGTTGGAGATATCCGAATCGGCCGTACTGCCGATGAAGCCGAGCTCCCTGTGGCCGAGCAGATAGAAGTGCTCCACCACTTTGGAGGCAATCTGGTAATTATCTGACATCACATAGCCGGATTTCTTGCCAGTCAGCTCCAGGTCAACGCCGATGCAGGGAATATTGCTCCTATCCAGATCCTGTATGGCAGGCTCCATCTGTTGTCCGGAGATAATGACGCAGCCATCCACATGGAAATGCAGGCAACGCGAGAAATAATCGCCGCTGCTGATGAATTTCTCATTGGAAAAGAAGATCAGGTCGTAACCCAGCACGCCCATCTGCTTCTTGAAGGAATTCAGTACCTCTACAAAAAAAGGATGGGTAAACTCCACATTCAGCTCACCGGCAAAAATAACCCCGATCAGATTGGACTTCTTGGTAGCCAGTGTCTTAGCGGAGCTTGAGGGGGTATATCCGGTTTGTTCGATAATCTCCAGCACTCTTTGCTTCGTTTTTTCGGAAACATCGCTGTAATTATTCATTATTTTCGAAACCGTGGATACAGAGACCCCGGCCATTTCGGCAATTTTTTTGATATTCATCTGCATGCTAAAGTCACCCCCGTTTAATAGTTGTAACAGGGCCAAAAGACGGGTATGCCAGGGTTTCTCAGGCTATAGGGCCGTTCATCGGACACTCGGCTGCTGCTAAGCAATAGTTCTTTCTAGAGTCTATTCAACTTGCCGAAACAAGTCAAAGGTTTATTGCGCTCAAGGGATAAGTATAGATATTATCGAAACCGATTTCGATTATTACAGCTGAGAAATACCCGGCCATGCAATTGTGAACGGGTGAGACTGGAAACTAGAGGAGGCCTAAAGGATATGAAAAGAAATGTATCTGCGGTGTTAGCGGCCGCTGTGATCATTACCGGTCTTTTGTCACCGCTGGGAGGCGGAGCGGCAGGCGCCTTGCCTGTGAAGAGTAAGCTGGCAGCTGCGGGGAATGCAACAGCTGCGGTGCAGAACGGAAATTTGGCTGCCGCTGATATGAAAGCGTTTACTGATGTGAGCACGGACAATTGGGCGGCGGATGCCATACAGCGCTGGAGCCGCAGTGGTGTGATCTCCGGTTACGGGGACGGCAGCTTCCGGCCGGATCATCAGGTGACGCGGGCAGAATTCGCGGCCATCATCAACCGCATATTTGGCTACAAGGAAGCGGCAGCCGCACTCCCGGAGGATATACCTGCGGGAGCCTGGTACAAGAACGATATCGCCAAGGCGGTAGCGGCAGGTTATCTAAATGCAGGAGCAGATAACCATATCCAGCCTGCGGCTAAGCTGAAGCGCGGGGAAGCGGTTGTGGCGCTGCAGAGGATTTTCCGGCTGGAGACTGTCAATCATGCAGGGTCGGTGTATAGCGATCTGGCCGGGGCAGGAAGCGAGGTCATTTCAGCAGCGGATGCATTAACTGCAGCCGGCTATATTCAGGGCTATCCGGGAGGCTTGTTCAAGCCGGACGGAAACATTACCCGCGCCGAGCTGGCCAAGATGGCCGATACGCTGGTGCAGGAGCTCCAGTCCTCCGGCGGGGAAGTGAAGCTGGGAACGGTACAGGGGAATGTGGTGCTGAACCATGAAGGAGCTACGCTCAAGGAAAGCGTAATTGAAGGCAATCTCTATCTTACCGAGGGTATCGGAGAAGGCGATATCCGGATTCAAGGTGTGCAGGTTAAAGGCACAACCTATATCCGCGGAGGCGGTGAACACAGCGTGACCCTTGCGGACAGCAGCCTCGGCACTATTCAGGTTGCGAAGCCCCGCGGCACAGTCCGCATTGTTGCCAGCGGGACTACAACAGCGGGAACCGTACAGCTGAACTCTGGTGGCGTCCTTGAAGAAGGCAATCTCACCGGAGAAGGATTCACCAATGTTGAATTGTCAGCCGGGGAGAAGACGGTCACCCTTAAAGGGAATTATGGAGTGGTGTCCACCGCAGATCCTGCAGGAAGCCGCATTGCACTGAACATCTCCGGCAAGCTCACTAGGCTGGTATGGGGGGCCTCCGGTACAATTGTGCTGATGGACAAAGCGCAGGTGGCCGAGTTGCTCATTAAAGCCGGGGCTAAAGGCTTGGCACTCACGGGCAGCGGCAGCTTCGGCACCGTACTGAATCAGGCGGATGATGTTACTGTAGGCGGATTTGCCCTCAAGCAGGGCAGCAGCACGAATCTGAATCCGACTGCACCGCAGGCCAGCCAGCCTCCTGCTGCTGCCAGCGGCGGAGAGACTGCCGCTACGGCTACACCGGCTGTGACGCCGGCACCGGAAGTCACACCAACTCCGGCACCGACCAGCGATCCGTGGAGTCTCGTGTGGAATGATGAATTCGATGATAATGTCATTGATCCGGCCAAATGGACCTATGACCTTGGAGACGGAACCACCGTCGGCAATCCCGGCTGGGGTAACAATGAGCTGGAGTATTACACCAATGACGGGAAGAATGTGAAGGAGGAGGATGGTAAGCTGATCATCACAGCGCGCAAGGAAGCCGTGGGCGGCAAGCCATACACTTCCACCCGAATCAAGACAAACGGACTATACAGCAAAATGTACGGAAAATTCGAGATCCGGGCGAAGGCGCCAACAGGGAAGGGGCTCTGGCCGGCGATCTGGATGCTGCCGGAAGATTACACCTACGGCAATTGGGCTGCCTCCGGAGAACTGGATATTATGGAAGGCTGGGGCAGCCGGCCGAATGTGGTTGCCGGAACCATTCACTATGGTTCCCAGTGGCCGGATAATGTCTATTCCGGCAAGGAATATGTGCTGCCGGGCAATTCCACGATTGAAGATTATCACACCTACTCGATCGAGTGGGAGCCTGGGGAAATCCGCTGGTATGTGGATGGCGTATTATACTCCACGAAGAATGACTGGTACAGCAAGAGCAGCGGCCAGCCGGCAATGAATGCGTATCCGGCACCGTTCAACCAGAGATTCCACCTTCTGATGAACCTGGCGGTAGGCGGCAATTTTGACGGTAACCCTACGGAAGAGACTGTATTTCCGAGTTCCATGGAAATTGACTATGTACGAATATACGAGCTGACCGGGCGCGAGTACCGGGAACCGGTACCGGTTGAGTTTGAGAAGGAGCCTTATCTGGAGGGAGCTAAGCTGCCGCTTGAGGACGGCAACTTCATTCATAACAACGGCTTCACCGAACAAGTGGATGGCGATGCCGGAATGGGCATTCCGAATACAGCGCACTGGGTATTGTACAAGGATGAAGGAGCGGATGCAGCTCTATCGGTTGAGCCGATAGGCGGGCAGAATTTCCTTAAGGTAAACATCAGCAAGCCCGGGGGCAATACCTACTCCATCCAGCCGCAGGCCATTGTCTCCCTGGCGAAGGGAAGATACTACAAGCTGAGCTTCGATGCCAAGACGGATACGGCGCGTGATATAAGCGTCCGGCTGACAGGCGGGGCGCCGCGGGGATTCCCGGCGTATTCACCGGCGTTCAAAGCTGATCTGACACCGGAGATTCAGCATTTCGAGACGATGTTCCAAATGAAGGAGAGCTCGGATAACGCAGCGCGGATCGAGTTCAATATGGGCACCAATACTTCACCGGTATGGCTCGGAAATGCCCGGCTCGAAGAGATTGATCATATTCCGTTCGATCATGACAGTGCCAAAACGCCGCTGGGCAGCGGCAACCATCTCTACAACGGCAGCTTTGATCTGGGCGAAGTGAACGGACGCAGCTATTGGCATATCGAAGGTAAGGGAGGTGCAGAGGTCAGCCCGGTTGTTAAGGATAGCCGGCTGAAGCTGGAGATTGCAGGCAACGGAGGCGCGGAGGCTGATGTTACCCTGCTGCAGAAAGGAATCTTCCTGGTGCAGGGGCATGATTACAAGCTGACCTTCGAGGCCGACAGCTCCTCCGCCCGGACGGCCACAGTTGAATTGCGGGGCCATGACGGCTCAGTATATGCTTCACAGCCGGTGCAGCTTATTGCAGGCAAGCACAAGGTCGAAGCCGTGTTCACTGATCTCGCGGGAGCAACGGATCATCTGGGCCAGTTCGTGCTGCGGCTTGGCAGCGATGCCGGAACCGTGGTGCTGGATCAGTTCCTGCTGCTGCGCACGAGTTTCTATTACGATCCCGACATTGACTACTTCCCGCTTAAGAACGGCGATTTCAGCAATGGTTTTAATGGCTGGGAGCGGTTGCTTGCGGAAGAAGGCGGCCAGAGTACCGCGGCAGTTGCAGACGGAGTAGCGAAATTCAGCATTACGAATACCGGCAATCAGGCCTATTCGGTCATGCTGTTCCAGAATGGCCTGAAGGCTGCTGCCGGAATGAAATATATCATCGAATTTGATGCCAGTTCCAGTGTAGCCCGTGAGATCAGCGTAAGGGCAGAGAATGGACAAAATTCCCCTTCGCATAGCAAGATTGTGAAGCTGTCACCGGAAAAGAAGCATTACGCACTGGAATTTACGCAACTGACCAAGGATACATTGTCGCTGAAGTTCCTGCTCGGCAAAGTGGAGGGTGTAAGCATTGCGCAGGCTCATGATATTATGATCAACAATGTGAAATTCGAGGTTAAGGATGCTCCGGCCAAGCCGCAGGAGCTGGTTGCGGACAGCACCAATAACCGGGTGCTGCAGCCGGTTGAGCTTACCTTTGCAGAGAAAGAGGATTGGTCAAGTAAGATTAAGGCAGTGAAGGTAAACGGAACAATGCTCGGGAAGGAGCAGTACGCGGTTCAATCCGGCACCCTTCGGATCGATGCGGCGGTTTTTCCGGCAGAGGACCGCTACATCATCTCTGTAGAAGCCGATGGATATGTCGCAGCGTCGGTGGTCCAGTACATTCTGGCAAGCGGCGATAATCTGGTATTCAACGGTTCATTCGGCGCAGGCGATGCAGGCTGGTCAACCTGGTCCCCGGACAAGGGCATGTCGTCCTTTCAAGTGGCTGGCGGTATAGCGGATGTGCAGATTAATGCTGCCGGATCAGAAGTCTGGCATACGCAGCTCTATCAGGAGGATATCCGGCTTGAAGCAGGCAAAACCTATGAACTGAGCTTCAAAGCCAAATCTACGGTTCCGCGGCAGATGATCGTGGAGTATAGCGGCACCTCTGCCCAGCCAGCCCAAGCGAAGTTCGATGTCACGGCAACCTGGGCGACCTACAGTGCACAGTTCACGGTTACCAACAACAATCCGCTGAAGCTGAACTATCTGATCGGCAAAACGCTGGGCGAAGACGGAACGGCCAACAGCACAGCGCATACGATCTCTCTGGACGACATTGCGGTCCGGGAGGTTACAGGCGGTCCGGTCATTGAACCCGCCAGCGGCACGCTGGATAACGGGACCTTCGATGCTGAAGGCATGAAGGGCTGGACCCAGTACTTTGAAGGTGCAGGAAATGCCGCAGTCAGGGACGGAGAGCTGGAAGTCTTGCTGAACTTCACAGGATCTGCGAACTACGCCGCCCAGGTCGATTACAGGGATCTGAGGCTGGTGCAGGGCAAGAGCTACACCTTGAGCTTCAAGGCCCGCTCGGATGTGAACCGTCTGATTGAAGTGGCGCTTGAACATTTCGGTGGAGATTACACGAAATATCTGCCGGCAACCGCTGTAGCGTTAACGGGAGAAATGCAGCCCTTCAGCTACACCTTCACTATGAATGACAGCACCGATGCGGGTGCACATCTGGTATTCCTTATGGGGCTCATTGACGGAAATAGCACAGAGACCAACACGGCTATCCAGGCAGGCAACCATATTTATATCGATGATGTCAGCCTGGTGGAGATTCCGTAACGGTACATTAACAGACAATGATAAACGGCCGTGATCCTTGAATATAAGGATCGCGGCCGTTTTCATTTGTGCGGAATAGGATTAACGTATATGGTTGATATTATTCTTTAGGGATTAATTCAAAAATCTTGCCGGTCTCCAGCGCTTCGATCAGCTTCAGCAGCCAGCGGTAATATTTGATCGCTTCCTCAATTTTGGCCTCATCGGTCAAAAGCAGGCGCAGGATGTCCGGCTCGTCCGCATATTCTTGCTTCATCTGCTGGATCTCGGACAATGATTTGTTAAGTGCAGTCATATTACCCTCGACTGCTTTTCTCCATTTAATGGAGAAGTAGTCGCTGAAGTTCTGATGCCAGTCCGGGACCACCTCGAACAGATCCTTGCGGGTGCCTTTTCCCCAGACTTTATCGATCATCTTCAGATCCAGCAGCGTGCGCACGCCGGTACTCATCGAAGTCTTGCTCATCCCCATAGTGCTGCTCAGTTCGTCCAGTGTAACCGGACCCTGATTGAAATACATGTAGCCGTATAAATGTCCAATGGACAGGGTAATCCCGTACAAATCCATATTTTTACCGATGGAATCGATGACCCGCTCTCGGACTTTGCTGATTCGCTCTATTTGTTCGGGCAGAAGCCCCTCTAAATCGTTCATGATGTCCCTCCTGAGGAATAGGCTGACAGGCAACAAACCTCTCCAATGTATTGTAATCAAATCCGCTGCTATAAGTAAAGAATTCATCTGGAACGGAATATGGCGTTAAACAGAGTATTCTATACGTAAAGTTCGTAAAGTTAAAACTGTACACTAAATTTTAAGCGAATATGCGCTTTGCGTCTCTTTTCACAAGTCCGTTACACTAGGTCAGGAGAACTAACCTGAAATATTAAGGGGAGAGAAGGAGGTCACCATGGCAATTATAGAGGTGAAACAGCTTACCAAAGTATTCGGTCATGATGCGGTACGGGCACTTCCATTATTAGAACAAGGCTGGTCCAAAGAGAAGATTGCCCGGGAAGCCAAGCTGACGGTTGGCGTGAACAAAGCCGAATTCAGCATTGAAGAAGGAGAAATATTTGTCATTATGGGATTGTCGGGCAGCGGTAAGTCCACGCTCGTCCGGTTATTGAACCGGCTGATTGAGCCCACTGGGGGCCAAGTATTGTTCAAGGGCAAGGACGTTGTCCAGATGAATCCGGAGCAGCTAAGAGAGTTCCGTCGCAAGAATATCGGCATGGTCTTTCAAAAGTTCGCGTTGTTCCCGCACCGTAGTGTGCTGGCCAATGCGGAATACGGACTGGAAGTGCAAGGTGTGGAGAAAAGCAAGCGAACCCGTCTTGCCATGGAAGCACTTGAGCTGGTCGGCCTTAAGGGCTGGGAGCATCACCGCCCGGATCAACTGAGCGGCGGCATGCAGCAGCGTGTCGGTCTGGCCAGAGGGCTGGCCAATGATCCGGATATTCTGCTGATGGATGAGGCCTTCAGTGCGCTTGATCCGCTGATCCGCAAGGATATGCAGCAGGAGCTGCTGGAGCTGCAGGCCCGGGTGAAGAAGACCATTGTATTCATCACGCATGATCTCGATGAGGCGCTGCGGATCGGTGACCGGATTGCACTGATGAAGGACGGCGTCATTGTCCAGATCGGTTCGCCGGAAGAAATCCTCATTCAGCCTGCAAATAAATATGTAGAACGATTCGTTGAGGACGTCGACTTGTCTAAGGTGCTGACCGCCGCTCATGTCATGCGCCAGCCGGAGATGATCCGTCCGGAACGCGGACCCCGGGTAGCCCTGCAGCTTATGCGGGACAGCGGAGTATCCAGCCTGTATGTGGCAGATAATGAAATGAAGCTCCAAGGTGTAATTACAGCGGAGAATGCGGCACAGGCACTGAAAGAGAACCGCAGCATTCTGGAAGTCATGCAGCGGGAGATTCCCCGTGTACGGCCGGATACCCTGCTGAATGACCTGTTCGAGATGATGTCGGAGACGCATCTGCCGGTTGCGGTAGTAGACGAGGGTGACAAGCTGAAGGGCATTGTCATCAAGGGAGCCGTGCTGTCCGCACTTGCCGGTAATGCGGTTCCGGAAGGAGGACTTGGTTTATGAATTTACCCAAAATACCGCTCGGAAAGGGCGTAGAATGGCTCGAAGACTGGCTGACGACTTATTTCGGCCCCTTCTTCGATCTCATTCATGCTGTGATCGGCGGAATGGTAAGCGGCATTGATGCGGCGCTAACATTCCTGCCCGCGATTGTGCTGACCATACTTATCGCCGCTTTGGCTTATTGGATCGGCAAATGGCGGATGGCATTGTTCGCAGTGATCGGGCTGCTGCTGATTGATAATCTCGGATTATGGGACCCCTCAATGCAGTCGCTGGCCCTTGTGCTGACGGCTTCCTTGCTGGCTGTAATTATCGGGGTTCCGCTGGGTGTGCTCTGTGCACAGAGCAAGACCTTCCAGAACATTGCTACGCCTATACTTGACTTTATGCAGACGATGCCGGCGTTCGTATATCTGCTGCCTGCGGTATCGTTCTTCTCTCTGGGTGTAGTGCCCGGGGTGATTGCTTCTATTATATTTGCTATCCCGCCAACCATCCGTCTAACGAACCTGGGTATCCGGCAGGTATCGCCGGAGCTTGTGGAGGCTGCGGATGCGTTCGGATCGACAGCAGGACAGAAGCTGTTCAAGCTGCAGCTGCCGATTGCCCTGCCTACGATTATGGCCGGCATTAACCAGACCATTATGCTATCGCTGTCGATGGTTGTAATCTCGTCTATGATCGGCGCCCAGGGTGTCGGAGCCTATGTGTACCGTGCGGTATCACAGGCCAAGACAGGGGCTGGCTTTGAAGCGGGAATTGCCATTGTTATTATTGCGATATTGCTGGACCGTCTGACCCAGAAGCTGTTCAAGCCCAAACAACAAGGATAGAGGAGTGTTTAAAATTCATATGAGTAAATTTAAATCGATGAAACTGAGCCAGCTCGGCTTGATTATGCTATTGATGATGGTTGTTGTTATTTCCGGATGCTCGTCCAAGGATAATTCTTCGGTGAAGCTGGCTTATGTAGCCTGGGATTCGGAAATTGCCAGCACAAACGTGGTTAAGGAAGTACTGGAATCGAAGCTTGGCGTTACGGTAGAAATGCTCCAGGTCGATGCCGGTCCAATGTGGGCAGGGATTGCTGATGGAAGTGCGGATGCGATGGTAGCCGCCTGGCTGCCGGGTACCCATGCTTCCTATCTGGAGAAATACGGCAATGATATCGTAGATGCCGGTGTGAATCTGGATGGAACGAAGACTGGACTTGCCGTTCCTGCATATATGGATATCAATTCCATTGAAGATCTGAACAATGCAGAAGTTGCAGCTTCGCTGGATAACATGATTATCGGAATCGAACCGGGGGCCGGAATTATGACGGCTACCGAAGCCGCAATTGAAGCGTACGGATTAAGCGATTATACGCTGCTTGAGAGCTCTTCGGCGGCGATGGCACAGGAGCTGCAGAAGGCTTTTGACAACAATGAACCGATTGTAGTTACCGGCTGGACTCCGCACTGGATGTTCGCGAATATGGATCTGAAATATCTGGATGACCCCAAGAAAGTATACGGCGGTGCTGAACAGATCCATACTATGGTACGGAAAAGTCTGAAGGATGATATGCCTGATGTTTATCTGTTCTTAAGTCAATTCAAGTGGACCGCAGACGATATGGCTCAGGTTATGGTCAAGATTCAAGGCGGACAATCGCCGGAGGAAGCGGCCAAAGATTGGGTCGATAACAATGAAGCCAAGGTGAATGAGTGGATTACCGGAGTGAATTTGTAGAGATTGTTCCGTTAATCAGTGATTTGGCAGAGAAGAACGATGTGTGCTATGATTGAAAGAACTAGGCTACAATTCTGTAACTTGTACGCTAACGACTGTTCTTTAGATGTACATATCATAAGCAAACTCATTCAACAAACACCCCGAGAGGGGTGTTTTTCTTGAAAAGATAAGAATGTATATGCTTCGCGTAATAAATGTTCCTTATCTTTCTCGCTGAAACGGTACCGTCCTTTTTAAAGGACGGCAACGCCGTTTCCACTTGAGATTCACGAAACAAACGTTAATGAGCGATTCCCTTATGTTCAGTATGAAATCAGGAGACAGCTGCTGCAAGGAGTCAGGAAAGGGGAGAACTCCGTGACTGAGACCATTAATGCCTGGATCGATTGGCTGCTGCAGAGTCTTGGACTGAGCGGCCCTTCCATTCTATTCGCTACCGTTCCACTGGCGGTACTGCAAAGTTTGTTCGGATTTTTCCCACTCGCGATCCTGATTGTGCTTCATGTCTCTGTATTTAATGTTATTGGCGGGATGATTGTCAGCTGGCTGGCCTGTAATATTGGTGCGGTGCTCGTCTACTTCCTGTTCCGGCGTTATCTCTTTGAGTGGTTTGACCGGAAATGGGGATATAAGCTGAAGCGTTATGACAAATGGCAGATGTACCTGGACCGCTATGGCATCTGGACCCTGGTGCTGCTGCGCACGATTCCGATTGTGCCGAGCAATATAATCAATCTGATGTCGGCTGTTTCTCCGATTAAGCCTGCTGCATTTATCTGGGGGACGGTGCTTGGAAACCTGTCTTATATCTGGCTGTTTGGAACGATCAGCTCCTCGCTGATTGTCCCCCGGGAGGAATGGAACGGATTCCTTACGTGGTATGCGGTGTTTATGGTGATTCTGATCGCTATTTTTGTCCGCCGTCATTGGGGGCATCTGCAGGAGGATAAGCGCAAGCGGATGGGGCATTAGGTTTATCTTTAAAATATGCTGAAACGGCTTCTCCTCCTCTAGAAGGACGGAGAAGCCGTTTCAACTTGTTGGCTGGTAAATTATGTATGGGTAATCCCGCTGAAGCCGCCGGAAGCGGGTGGCAGGCGGAAATGAGGGGCAAAAGTGCCCCTGAATTCGCCAAAAGTGGGTGGCAGGCGGGAATGAGGGGCAAAAGTGCCCTTGAATCCGCTGAAAGTGGGTGGCAGGCAGGAATGAGGGGCAAAAGTGCCCCTGAATTCGCCAAAAGTGGGCGGTAGGAGGAAATGAGGGGCAAAAGTGCCCTTGAATCCGCTGAAAGTGGATGGCAAGCAGGAATGAGGGCATTATTATTATTGTGCTTGATTTCCCCGGGGGCTTCCCAGAAGTAGTCTGAGTAGATCAATATAAGCGCATAAACTCCGGCTGAATTCACCCGTAAGGGTGATTTTTGTTCAAAAATAAGAATTTATAGGTTTCACACGATAACTTATCCTTCTATTTCTCGCTGAAACGGTAACATCCTTATACAAGGGCGGTAAAGCCGTATCTACTTCTCCAAAGAGGAATGTTTCTGCGGTGTTCTGCCGCAGGGATGTTCTTCTTTTTTGCGTTCGTCCCGAATAGCCTATAGTACATGGGCGGCTTGACCGCAGGAATGTCGGGAGGGACTGCAAGGCATGGGCAGAATCAGAAAATGGGGGAACCGGCGGGCAGGCGCATCACTCTTCAGCCGTCTGCGGCTGCCGAGGTTCAGCTGGAGCGGGTTGCCGAGACCAGCCGGACGCAGCCCGGCGTTCAAGGCCAAACCGTCGAAGGCAGTCTTCCGGCCGCCGGGTTCGGGAGCAAGATTCGCGGCGAAGCCGTCCAGGTCCGGGGCAGGGGCATCAAGCCGGGGCGGTGTATTCGTGGCGAAGCCTTCGAGGTCGGGAATCCGGCCGGACAGGAAGGAAGCGGGTTATGAGACGGCTTCGCCCGGTGCAGGAGCAGGCGCTCCGGGCTACCGTGTCTGGCGTAAAGCCAGCCGGAGCGGGGGATTCAGCCTGTTCCGCGGCCGGGAGCGGAAGAAGCAGGAGGCCGTGGCCGGGAAAGGCCGGAAGCCGCGCCGCCGGGGCAGATTCTGGATCATCCTGAGCCTGCTGCTGATTCTGGCTGTGCTTCAGGGGCTGCGTTATGTGGAGCAGCATATGAAGCCGCCGATCCTCCATCTGGCGCAGATCCGGGTGAAGCAAATCGCTACGGAATCCATTAACAAGGCGATTACTTCCCAGGTTGCGGACGGGGGGAACGCGGAGGCGCTGATTGACTGGAAGACAGATAAGAACGGCAAAATATCCGGGTTCATGCTCAACTATAAGGAGCATATGCGGATTACTTCACAGGCGGCCGAGGTCATTCAGTCCACGTTGCAGGAGCTGCATAACCAGACGGAGCATATTCCGCTGGGCCAGGCGCTGGGCAGTCCGCTGATTGCTTCATTTGGGCCGGATATTCCGATCAAAATCGAACCGCAGGGCGCGGTAAAGGTGGAGCTGAACACGCGGCAGCAAAATGCCGGCATCAACATGATTCTCGTTGAAGTCTTTATTCATATTGTGACCGAGGTTGCGGTCGTCATTCCGTTTGATATGGAGCCGCAGATCGTGGATACAGAAATTCCTGTCTCCTACCTGATGGTTGTCGGCGATGTCCCGATGTACTATTACGACAATCAGGGCCAGCCTGTCGGCGAGAACGGCAGCAGCGCGCCGGGAATCGCTATTCCCGCACCTTCACTGAACACAGAGAAGAGCGGCACTGGCACGGACGGTACAGCTGTTGAGGGAAGCGGGGGGGCGGGGAATACGAACAGCGGAGAGAATAACACACCGGCCGGGAGCGGCAACTCTGCGCCCAGCACAAATGCGGGGAATGCCGGGGCCAATGCGGGAGGAGAGTAATGGGATATTTGACGGGTAGAACATATAAATGAGTAGAACATATAAATGGGTAGGACATATAAGTGGAAAAACTCCATCTGCTGTTGGTAGAATCTCTGATTCCGGGGACTTAGTTGGAAAAACGGCACTTAATTTCAGCGGGATTCGCTGACGGCGGGGTTATAGGCAGGATTAAGTGTCATAAATCCAATTAATTTCTGTAAAGCAAGCAAACCGGAATGATTAAGTGGAGAAAATCCAACTGCTGTACCTTGAAGGGTCAGGGACAACGATAATGCGGGCCTGCGGGCCGTTGAAGCGAAAATGAAAAAGACTATAATCCGCAAATACAGAAGAGCCGCCAAAGAAATGGGCGGCTCTTCTGTATTTGCTTGTACAGGAACGTTAGCTTCTCTTGACGTGGCATAGAAACGTGAAACCATCGTACCGATTGCTGTTTACGTGTCTGGAACGTTAGCCTCTCTTAACGTGGCATAGAAACGTGAAACCATCGTACCAGATTGCTGTTTACGTATCTGGAACGTTAGCCTCTCTCAACGTAGCTTAGAAACAGCTTCTCTCCAGGACTCCGCGCACGCTCCCAATAATATTCCACCAAACCAATATTAATGCACTATGAATAAGCCGGAACGGCTTTTATAATTAGGGCAAAGATGCGGCTGATATGTAATTCACACCAATTCGGGGGGCTGAGCATAGTGAGAATATTGATCGTGGATGATGAGCCCAGACATCTCAGAGGGATGGTCAATCTGATTGGGCGGCTGCGGCCGGAGGACCAGGTGGTGGTGGCGAAGGATGGCTTGTCGGCCATGGAATTGGTGAAAGCCCATGGCCCGGAAGCCATATTGACGGATATCCGCATGCCTGGCATGGATGGACTTGAATTTCTGGAACGGCTTAAGGTAGATGGCATTAAAACCAGGGTTGTAATGGTATCCGCTTACAATCTGTTCGAGTATGCGCAGAAGGCGGTTCGTCACGGCGCTTTTGATTACCTGCTGAAGCCGGTGGAGATTGAGAAAATTGTGGATGTCTTAAGCCGGATTGACCTTCAGCTGACAGCGGAACAGCAGCAGTACCGCGAAGAAGAAGAGCTGCAGCAACGCCTGAAGCTGGCTTCTTCCGCCTACCTGAGCCGGTTGATACTGTCCTGGCTGAACGGCAGTGCGGCCCCGGAGGAGCTGGAGGAGCTGAATCGATATGAATGGCTGCGGGAGAGCGGTGTGGCTGTGTATTCGGAGCTGCAGCACCGCCAGGACAGCAGAGAGCAGCAGGACAGCAGCTCCTTCGCCCGCTCTCTGGAGCAGGCCTGGTCTGAGTGGGGGGAGGCTATAACCGTTCCCTTAAGCGGGATGATGGAGGACGGCGTTCAGGCGGCCGTGACCTTGATTACGCTGGAAGAACTTACCAAATGCAAGCGGGAGGAGGCCCGCTACATCGCACAGTCTTTGGAGGCGGAGTGGGCGCATGCGGGACAGCTTGTCCACGGGATTGGGCCGCAAAGCCATTCCCTGCTTACCGAAGCGCCGCGGTCGTATCTTGCAGCCAGGACGGCCAACAGCTACAATTTCTACGATTTCCGGCAGGGGCTGCTCTTTGCGGATGAGCTGATCGTAACCCCCGGGACTGGGACTACCGATTGGGGCAGGCTGTACGATGCTTTGAAAATGGACGATGCAGCCCTTGTTCAGGAAGTCTGCGCCGAGACCGTCTATCAGCTCGCGGACGCCGGACAGGCCAGTCCCATGCTGCTGAAGGAGCAAGCCTCGCTGATGCTGCTGCAGATCCGGAGTGACCATCAGGATATTCTGGACAAAAAGACGGGGCAGATGCTGACCGATACGGCCACGATGCTGATCCGTTCATGCCGTTCATATCAGGAATTAATGACCAAACTTAACCATGCTCTCCGGGAAGCGCATCTAGCCCTGTCCTTATCCAGACAGGATAAGAGTGAGGTGGTCATCGCGGAATGCCTCGGCTGGATACAGGGGCATACGAAAGAGAACCTTACACTGGAACGGGCAGCGGAGCATTTTCACTTTAACCCCTCCTATTTCAGTACGCTGATCAAGAGCAGGACGGGAAAGACCTTCTCCGAGCATGTGACGGCGGTCCGTATGAAGCGGGCCAAAGAGCTGCTTGCAGCGGAGCGGTTCAGAGTATATGAAATTTCCTTGGAATGCGGATTTCAGGATACGAAATATTTTTGCCGTGTATTCAAGAAGTATCATGGCATGTCGCCAAAAGCGTATAAGCACGTACTTTCGCAAAGGAAACGGGAGGCATGAAGATTACCTTCCGTTACCGGCTGCTGGCAAGCTACATCTTGCTGATCGCGGTTCCCCTGCTCGTACTGGGGGCATTGTTCTATCGGACCAGCCTGAAGATTATCACGGAGCAGGCGCAGAAGAATGTGTATGAGATTGTCAAAAAAAATAACGAAGTCATGGACACGAAGCTGCGGATCGTGGACCAGAACAGCATGTCCTTATTTCTCGATAAGGATCTGTTCCGCATTTTTAGCCAGTTGGACCCCGCGAACCAAGTGGAGCTTTTTGCAGCGGACCGGCAGGTGACGGCAGTGCTCAGCAAAACCTTTTCCCAGAACCAGGATATCTATGCCTACCAGCTATGGACCTCCTACTTTACCTTCGGACAAACGCTGCCGCAAGGAGACCCGGTTCAATCGGATATATACGATCTGGCCCGGCAGGCAGGGGGGAAGCTGGTGTGGATTCCTACCTATGATTTCGTATCCATGTTCAACCAGCCTTATCTGCAGGACGGGAATCTGGAGTTCCGTTATTTGTTCTCGGCCGCGCGCCTGCTTGATTTCACGTATCTCAGCAATACGAAGCTGGAGAAAATGGATGCCGGGGTGGAACGCCCTGTACTTGCCATTAGCTTCAAATCCGAGGTGCTTAAATCCTTGTATGAGGACAGCATACCGGGAAGCTCGCGCTATATGGTGCTCGATCCGCATGATAAGGTGGTTGCCAGCAGTGAGCCGGGGGCTGTTGCGCAGACCTATAAGGAGGCGTGGCTGGACGAGCTGCAGCAGGAGAAAAGCGGGGCGCGGAGAATGACGCTGGACGGTAAAGCGGTGATCGTCTGCTTTGACCGCTCGGAGGTTACCGGCTGGATGTCTGTCGTGTGGATTCCGGAGGCAGGGTTGGTGAGCAGCTTTGTGCCGGTGATCCGCGCTTCCATTACTGTCATGGCCGTTGTGATGGGGATAGTGGCGCTTATCCTCGCTTTTTTCATTGCCGGCAAAATTACCAAACCGATCAAGCGGCTGTTAAGCGCGATGAGATCGGTGGGCGAAGGAGATTTCCAGACCCGCGTGGATGTGGTAAGCAATGATGAGTTCGGCGTTCTGACGCAGCGCTTTAACCGGATGAATGACCGGATCCATCTGCTGGTGACAGAGAATTACGAGACCAAGCTGAAGGAAAAGGAAGCCGAGATTCAGGCGCTGAACATGCAGATGCATCCCCATTTCCTGTACAATACCCTGAATGTGATGAACTGGACGGCGATTGAGAATGATCAGCAGGAGCTCAGCAAAATGCTTGTCTGCCTGTCCAATATGCTGCATTATACCTCGAGGAAGACATGGGGCGCCGTTCCTTTGTCCGAAGAAATGAACTGGATGAATAACTATTTCTATATTATGTCGATCCGGTTCGAGGACAAGTTTACTGTAGAGGTTGATATGGACCCGCGGCTCTTCGAATACGAGGTGCCACGGCTGCTGTTCCAGCCTTTTGTGGAGAATGCGATTCTTCATGGCTTCGATCAGACCGAATCGGGCGGCATCATCGGGATCCGCGGCTGGATTAACGGCAGAACCCGGCATTACGAGGTGGCCGACAACGGCCGTGGCATGAGCCAGGCGACTGTAAATGCGATTTTGCACCAGAAAGCATCTTCCGTGGGCATTAAGAATACCATTGACCGCATTCAGATGACCTATGGCGGCGAGTACGGAATCTCCATCTTCTCTACTCCGGGAAAAGGCACAAAGGTGGCCATTACACTGCCGCTGTAAACCCAATCACAGTCCACCAATCCAAAGAGATTAGGGTTATGTAAGCGCTATCCTGTAATTTATAATAAAGGCATCATAGACTGCAGCTATGAACCCGTTGAACTTAGAAATCGAGAGGGGCTCGGAATATGTTGCTACCAAGAAAATCGGTCTTCATTACATTGGCTCTGATTCTGATGCTAGCCGCTGTGCTGTCTGCGTGTTCGAAGTCGGGTACAGCAAGCCCTGAGACTTCCGCGCCTTCCGGAAATGCCGGATCGAAGGAGAACATTACGCTGCGGATGACTGTATGGGGATCACCGGAAGAAGTGGCTCCTTACAAAAAAGCCATCCAGAACTTCGAGGCCAAGCATTCAAATGTCAAGGTTGAGCTTCAGCATATTGCCGCTGATTATGATACCAAGCTGACGACAATGGTCGCCGGAAATGATGTTCCGGATATTGCCATGATGGAATCGGGTACGATTGCCTTTCCGATGGCGGAGCAGGGCAAATTCTATAATCTCCAGGAATTTCTCGATACGGATGCCGATATCAGTCCGGATACGCTGGTTCCCAATATTACCTATTCACTGGAGCCGGGCAATGTAATTGGAATCGGACCAGGGCCGGAATCCTTCGGACTGTTCTACAATGAGGATATCTTCAAGGAAGCTGGAATAGAGCCTCCCCCGTCGAATGTGGCGGATGCCTGGACCTGGGATGAATTCGTCGAGGTCGCCAAGAAGCTGACTGTGGACACCAATGGCAAAACAGCAGCCGACCCGGACTTCGATCCCAAAAAAATTAAGCAATATGGCGCAAATCTCTCCACCTGGTGGGGGGTATACAGCAACTTTATCTATTCCAACGGCGGGGATTTCATCTCGGCGGATGGCAAGACCTTCGCGCTTAACCAGCCGGAAGCTGTTGAAGCCCTCCAGAAAATAGCCGATCTGATGAATGTGCACCACGTATCCCCTTCACCCGTGCAGTCGAAGAATATTCCGGCAACGAATGTAGCCCTCCAGACCAAGAAGGTAGCGATGACGGTGGACGGGCAATGGGCAAGCGCAGGCCTCGCCCAGTCGAAGTTCAACTTTAACGTCGGGGTCATGCCTGTAATGAAAGAGCCGGTAACCACCGTGGTCTGCGGCATGTTCTCCATCTTCAAATCCACCAAGCATCCACAGGAGACCTGGGAGCTGCTGAAGGCGCTGCTCGATCCTGAAGCTTCCATTGATATGCTTACAGCCGGAACTTGGATGCCTTCTCCCAAGGACTGGTACACCGATCCGGTGCTGCTGGCCAAATGGACAGAGAATCTGGATGCCAGACCCTCCGGCTATAAAGAAGCCATTGTCGATGTAATCTTGACCAAAGGGCACCAGACGCCGACCGGCTATGTGAAGAATTTCAACAATATTATGGATCTGGTTAATCCCGCCCTGGATAAGGTATGGCTCGGCCAGCAAACCGCCCAGGCAGCGATGGACTCAATCGCCGTAAAGGCTCAGGCCCAAATTAAGGGACGCCGTGATATCAAGGAATAAACAACTGCGAAACTAGTAGCAGGGAGCGGCGTCCGAACCCTCGTTCGCCGTTCTTTTTGCAAATATAAGAATTTATATGCTTACGCTTTAAATTATCCTTCTATTTCACGCTGAAACGGTACCGTCCGTCTAAAGGACGGCAAAGCCGTTTCTACTTGCGAAATTCGAGACTGGAGGCCGGTATGCGAAAGGGAATGTTCTATGGGCTGCTGTTCACCGCCCCCGCCATACTTGGGTTTGCCATTTTTACGCTGGGTCCCATGATCGCCAGCCTGGTGCTCAGCCTGACCAACTATAATGTGTTCCAGGATCAGACGTCTTTTGTCGGTCTGGATAATTTCGTGCGGCTGTTCTCAGGTAAGGATGAGCTGTTCTATAAATCGCTGGGGATTACCTTTTATTTCGTCGTGCTGCGTGTGCCTGCAGTTATTCTTATTTCTTTCGGCATCGCGCTTCTGCTCAATCTCAATGTAAAGGGAAGAGCCATCTTCCGTACGATCATCTACCTTCCGAGCATCGTTCCTGCGGTGGCCTCGGCCATGATCTGGATGTGGCTGCTCAATCCCGATCTGGGCCTCATCAATTCGCTGCTCAGCCGGCTGCATCTGCCGACCAGCGACTGGCTGTATGGGGAGAGCAGTGTCATCCCGTCAGTGGTTCTTACCACGCTATGGGGCATCGGCAGCACGGTGATTATTTTTCTCGCCGGACTTTCCGGCATCCCCCGGCAGTATTACGAAGCGATTGAGGTGGATGGAGGCGGCTGGTTCCGCAAGCTGAGCCACGTGACAGTTCCTATGGTCACCCCTACGATCTTTTTCAATACAATCATGACCATAATCGGCTCCTTTCAGGTCTTCAACGAAGCTTATATTCTGACGCAGGGCGGACCGAACAACCGGAGTCTTTTCTATGTATTTTATTTGTGGAGAACAGGCTTCCGGGATGCCGAGATGGGATATGCGTCCGCGCTGGCCTGGATCTTGTTCATCATTATTCTGTTCTTTACCTTTATTGTCTTCAGAACCTCGAAGTCATGGGTGTATTACGAAGGGGGGGACCGTGCTTGAGGCCATCGAAGCTTTCCCTTACCGCAAGCTACGGAGCGCTTATCCTGATCTCTGCCATGTTCGTCATTCCGTTTGTCTGGCTGATCCGGAGCTCTCTGATGAATTTATCGCAGATATTTACCATGCCTCCCGAATGGATACCGAAGCCGTTTCAATGGAGTAATTTTCATAAGGCGCTTACGGTGCTGCCGTTCGATGTTTTCTTCAAGAACACACTGATCATCGTGGTTACGGTGCTTGTAGGGACCGTAATTACCAGCAGCATCGGAGCCTTCGGATTCTCACGGATTCAGTGGAAGGGCCGGGATACGGTGTTTGCCATCCTGATGACCAGCATGATGCTGCCGGCAGCGGTAACGATTATCCCGAGCTTTCTCGGCTGGCAGGCGCTGGGCTTCTACGATACGCTGTATCCGCTGATTGTACCCGCTTATTTCGGCGGCGGAATCTTCAATATCTTCCTGCTGCGGCAATTCTATCTGACGATTCCACGCGATTTTGATGAAGCGGCCTTTGTGGACGGGGCGAATTACTGGCAAATCTATACCCGGCTCATCTTTCCCTTAAGCCGTTCCGCGATCATCGTGGTTGCCTTATTCAGCTTCCTGGCCTCCTGGAACGATTTCATGGGCCCGCTGATTTACCTGAAAAGCGACAGTCTCTTCACCCTTGCCCTGGGCCTGCAAATGTTCCAGGGCACCTACACCGCGCAGTGGGATCTGTTGATGGCGGCCTCGGCCACCGTCGTTCTGCCCTGCGTCATTGTGTTTCTGGCCGGGCAGCGTTACTTTCTGGAGGGTATTACCTTAACGGGATTAAAAGGATAAAGGAGGCGGGTAACGGAAATGGCAGAGCAACAAGCGAAGCTGCACGCCTGGCAGGGTGTGTCTTTTACGAGCATAACAATCAATGACAAGTTCTGGAAGCCGCGCCTGGACGTACTCCGGCAGATCACTCTGCCGGACTGCTTGTCCAAATGTGAGGATACCGGGCGCATCGATAACTTCGCCAAGGCCGGGGGCTTAATGGAGGGGCATTACGAAGGCAAATATTATAATGACTCGGATGTCTACAAGGTGCTTGAAGGCATAGCCTATGCGCTGATGTCGGGGCGGGATGCGGCGCTGGAAGCTGAAGCCGACCGGATTATCGGGCTGATCTCGGCAGCGCAGGAAGCGGATGGATACCTTAGTGCTTACTTCACACTGGAGCATCCGCAGGGCAAATGGACGGACATGGAGAAGCACGAGATGTATAACGGCGGCCATTTGATTGAGGCGGCGGTTGCCTATTATGAAGCGACCGGCAAGCGCGGGCTGCTGGAGGTGGCCTGCCGTCTGGCCGATCATTATGATGAGGTGTTCGGCCCCGGCAAGCGGCACTGGGTGGAAGGGCATCAGGAGATTGAGCTGGCGCTGGTGAAGCTCTACCGCGTGACCAGGGCCGAGCGCTACTGGAAGCTTGCGCTGTGGCTGCTGGAGGAGCGCGGCCATGGATATGGCGCGGGCGCGATCTGGGACAATCCGGAATGGGGGCCGGCCTATTGTCAGGATGATGTTCCTGTCCGTGAGATTAAGCAGGTGACCGGGCATGCTGTCCGTGCCATGTATATGTACACGGCCATGGCGGATATTGTCCATGCTTCAGGGGATTCCGCTTATGCGGAGGCGCTGCACCGGGTCTGGGCCCATACCGTAGAGCGCAACATGTACGTAACGGGCGGCATTGGGCCGTCCAGGCATAACGAAGGCTTCACCTTCGATTATGACCTGCCCAATGAAAGCGCCTATTGCGAGACCTGTGCCGCCATTGCCATGGTGTTCTGGAATCACCGGATGAACCTGACGTTCGGAGACGGCAAATACGCCGATGTGGTAGAGCGTGAAATGTACAACGGCGCCTTGTCGGGAATATCCCTGTCCGGGGATAAGTATTTCTATGTCAATCCGCTTGCTTCGCAGGGCGGGCATCATCGTGTGCCCTGGTTCGAAACCTCCTGCTGTCCAACCAATCTGGCCCGTTTTCTGCCTTCGCTGGGCCAATACGTCTATGCTACTGCAGAAGAAGGCTTGGTGGTCAATCAGTACATGAACAGCGAGGCAGAGCTTGTGCTGGGCAGCGGACTGGGCGTCAGGCTGAAGCAAAGCACACAGTATCCCTGGGAAGGCCGGATCGAGCTTGAGGTGAACCCTGCAGCAATTGCTGACTTCAGCATCCGGCTGCGTGTGCCGGAATGGTGCAGGGGATACCGGCTGGAGGCTGGCGGCGTCAGCATCAGCGGGGCCGGAGCCCTGACGGATCAAGGGTATCTGGTGCTTAACCGGCATTGGTCGCCGGGAGATACGGTTGTGCTTGAGCTGGATATGCCGGTGAATCTTGTGCGGGCCAGGCCGGAAGTGGAGGCGGACAAAGGGAGGGTTGCCGTTCAGCGGGGACCCATTGTGTATTGTCTGGAGCAGACGGATCATCCCGGATTGTTCTATGATGCCTGCTCCATTCCGCCCCGTGCGAAATTCCGGGTGGAACACCTGCCGGAGCTGCTGGGCGGGGTGACGGTGCTGCAGAGCCGGGATGAAGAGGGCAGACCGCTCCGGTTCATTCCCTATTACGCCTGGGACAACAGAGCGTCCGGCTTCATGCAGGTCTGGATCCGGGAACAGGAAGAGAACGGACTATACAGCTGTTAATATGCAGGTTGCGGAGAAAGGAGGGAGGTTCGCTTGCGAGGAATTACGAACCCGATCGTGCCGGGCTGGTATGCAGACCCCGAAGCCAGGACCTATCAAGGCAGGCATTATATTTATGCCACCAGATCATTTACGGAATATACCCTTCAGATGAATCTGGATGCCTTCAGCTCCGGGGACCTGATCCATTGGAAGGTCCATGAGAGCATTATTGAAATGGATGATTTCCCCTGGATCTGGAGGGCGGTATGGGCTCCGACCCAGATTGAGCATAACGGCCGGTATTATCTTGTCTTTGCCTCGAACGATATCCAGAAGGACGGTGAAGCCGGCGGGCTGGAGATTGCCGTTGCGGATGCTCCCGAAGGCCCCTACAGGGGGTACCTCCACAGGCCGCTGATCGGCAAGTTTATTCACGGTGCCCAGCCCATTGACGCTCATCTGTTCAAGGATGATGACGGTGCAATCTATCTGTATTACGGGGGCTGGGGACATTGCAACATGGCCCGGATGAATGAGCAAATGACGGGCTTTGTCCCTTTCCCGGACGGACAAATGATCTGCTCTATTACCCCGCCGGGTTATGTGGAAGGACCGTGCATGATCAAGAAGGACGGTCTATATTATCTGATGTGGTCGATGGGCGGGTGGACCAACGGGACCTACCGGGTAGCTTACGGCGTAAGCGATAATCCGCTGGGACCATTCGATAACAAAGGGACCATACTGGAGAGGCAGGAGCCTCTAGCGGAAGGTCCCGGCCATCACGGATATTTACATCTTCCTGACCGCGATGAATGGCTGATCGTCTATCACCGGAGGCTTATCGGAGACCCGGAGCCGGGCAACCGTATGTTATGCGTCGACAGAATGGAATTCGATGCCGATGGAATCAAGCCGGTAGTGATGACAGACAGGTGGTAAGTGCGACCGCTGCAGCTTGACGTGGGTATCCGCTTTGCGGACTATCTGCCGAATACGGCATAAACAGGGATACCTGCCCTATCCCGCTCATACACTACAGACAGCGCAGTTATGACTAATGGAGTGTGAGTCTGGTTGTCCTATGAAGCGATGGATGCAATCAACACAATTAAAACCATGAATACTGTAAAAGCTGTCAGCACGGAACGTCTGGCCGGAAGATACAGCTATCTGGAACGGGAAGGGCTGCTTCCGCTGCCGGTGCAGGGAGGGGTTACGCTTGTAGTGGAGCTGCGGCATGCGCAGTGGTCGGCGGAGTGTCTACGGCTGCTGCTTCGGCACTCCGGTTCTTCTGTCCGGCTGATTGCCGTTCCGATGACTGCTGAGTTTCCGCTGCAATGGTTGTCAGAGCAGTTCTCGGGGAGGCGAATCTGGTATTTCTCCCCTTTACCGCCGGGAATTATAGGGTGAATGAGGCCTTGGCTTATGCTGAGACCTCTTTTGTCGTTCTGCTGGAGGACCGTGTGATGGTGTCCCCCGGCTGGCTTGGGAATCTGCTATGGCCGCCTATTGATGATCCGGCGGTGGGCGTGGTGGCTCCGCGTTCCCCCAGTGAACGGGGAGAGGGGCAGGAACAGCTGCATTTTGCCGGATACTCTGAACTGTCAGCTTATGCAGCCCACATCCTGGACAAAAGGCAAGGGGAATGGAGGTATGCGGAGGTACTGGGCGGGTCCTGTCTGCTTATAGCAAGAGAGCTGCTGCTGAGGGTAGGAGGCTTCGATTCATCACTGGTGGAGCGCAGGCTGATCATTGCCGACTGGTGTCTGCGGGCCCGGATGCAGGGGGCAAGTCTTGCACTCAGTGATCCGGTATATGTGCATGTCCTTCACCCGATTGAGGAAGGAACTGTGATTAACGCAGGCAATGCGTCCTTTGCACCGGGGGAGCGGGCATACCGCCGGAAATGGAATCTGCAGGGCAATCCTGCTGATGCGGATCTGCTCCAGATTCCCGGTGATCTGTCTGCTTGTCTGCCGCAGCCGGCAATTCCGCTGGCTCGGCATACGGCGGAGACGCCGCTTGTGACCACTGTTGTCTTTTTCGAAGAAAACTGGACGGCAGCGGATTCGCGTGAGCGGTAGCAGACGCTGCAGGAAGGCCAGAGCTACAGCAATATCCGCTGGGTGTGGGTCCGGGACAGCTGGGGCCAGTCTTTTCCCGAATTCCCGGTTCATGAGCGTGACGCTGTGATTACTGTGCATGGCGAGAAGCCCTGGCTGCACGCGCTGGAGAATATCTCGGCTCTCTATGGCAGCGAAGTCATTGTCTACTTATCTGCTTCTGCGGCATATGACAGCCGTTACATCGAGAAGCTGGTGGAAGTCCTGCAGCATAGCCAGGCGGATATTGTAGTCAGTGCGGACTATGCAGCGGGAGGGCTTCTTCCGCATTTCTCTCAGGATACCGGCCAAAATCCAAAAATAGCAGAACAGGGAGTAAACCTTGACTTCAGTTCAATTAAGGTTTATTTTTCTATAAATGGATATTGATAAGGTGTGAAATGAGGAGAAATGATGAATAGCTGCTTGTTTATACACGGCTTCACCGGAGGCGAATATGAGATTGCTCCACTGTCCCAGTTTCTCGGAGCACATGATTGCCTGTCCAGAACGTTTACGTTACAAGGACACGGGGGCAGCCGGAGTGATCTGCTCCAGTCGGACCGCCAGGGTTGGCGGCAAAGCGCCGAGGATGAGCTGAGTACATTGCTTACCCGGACAGAGGGCGTACATCTGATAGGTTTTTCTACTGGCGCTCTGATTGCTTCCCACCTATCGGTTCAATATAAGGCCAGAATCAAATCACTGACTTTGCTGTCCACCCCTGTGTTTCCGCTGAATCCGGTTCAGATCCTGCGGACGCTGGGGCAGCCGGCGATGATCAGGAATTACATCCGTAAATGGGGCTCCACTCCCGTGAAGGCCACAAGAGAATTTCAGCGTCTGGTCCGCGAGAGCTTTGAGATCTATCCGCAGATGGATCTGCCAACCCTGATTGTGCAGGGCAAGCGGGATCATCTGGTGAAATTCAAAAGTGCAGGTTATCTGGAGCAGACCATCTCCTCCGGCCGCAAGCAGGTGCTGATTATGGAAAAGAGCGGGCATATGGTCTGCCACAGCGAGGAGAGCCCGGCGATGATGAGGGAAGTGCTGCAGTTCATCCGCAGCTCCGGTCATTAATTCAGGGATGATAAACGGACAAGCTGAAGAGCCCCTTTCACAATTCAGTGGTAGGGGCTCTTCGGCATGCAGTTTCTATTGTATGATTTCACATTGACATTGCCTGTAGCGCGTGTTAATTTCAATTTAAGGAAACCGGTTTCCCGTGAGTGGGGCCGGGATAGTCCACCAAGTCCAGTCCGGGTTATTCATTCGGACGAATTGCCTCATTTAATCTATTCAGTCCGCAGACTACTTACTTCTTCGCAGGGAAGACAACCTGGGAAGCAGCACTGGCTCCAGCAGCTGTCCGCTCACGGTAGTGATCTGGGTGCCAAGCTTGTCCATTAATAACCGTCCTGCAGAGACCCCCAGCTGGAAGGTATCCATATTGAGTGAAGTTAGCGGAGGTGTGGTATAGGGTGACAGCGGATATTCATCGAATGTGGCAATACCCAGCTGCGCCGGAATCTGAACATTCAATTCCCTGGCAGCCTGAAGCACTCCAAAAGCAGAAAAGTTACTCATGCAGACAATAGCATCGGGCGGTTCTGCGCTTTGCAGCAGCTGCATAGCCGCGTCATAGCCATCCTCCTCAGCCGCTCTGCCATTGATAATCCTGTCGCTGCGCACCGGAAGTCCCGCCTGCCGGAGTGTGGCCCTATAACCGGCAATACGGCGGAGGAACAGAGGCTCGTTCTGTTCTCCGCCAATAAAGGCAACAGAGGAATACCCCTGCTCCAGCAGATGCCCAGTCAGCACAGTTCCTCCAAGCTCATTGTCACAATCGACCCATGTCCCGGGAGGATTAATCTCACCGATCGAGATATAGGGGAACTCCAGCCTGTTAAGCTCTGCGCATAGCTCAGGAGTCAGAACTGAAGTGTTGGCAATGATACCGTCCACCCGCTTATTCAGCACCAGTCTATGCAGGAAATGCCCCTCAGCCTGATCATGCTGAATATTGGCAATGGTCAGCTCATATTTCAGAGGTCCGATGACGCTCTCCACCCCGCCGATAATGTTATAGAAGAATTGATTCAGAAATTCGCTTTCCTTAGACATATCGATCAATATTGCGACCGTATTACTGCTTTGTCTGGCAAGTCCGGTGGCAATACTGCTGGGAGTATAGTTCATCTGTTTAATAATATCCCTGACCCGGGTTTTCGTTTCCTCGGATATTTTGGGAGAGTCATTCATTACCTTGGATACGGTGGATTTGGCAACCCCTGCCGCCTGGGCGATATCCTTAATCGTAACTTTCATAGCGATCCCTCTCGGTCATAACGGTATTTGTAATCCATGACAGTGAACTCGTTCTACCTGCCATAATAACACAGATTGTGCAAGCTACTCTATGCAGTACCAAAGGAGAATGAACCTAATGTCCAAGCATTTATTTCTTTACCATACAGCCGAAGACCCTTTCGCTTTCCCTGTAGGTCCCGGCACCCTTAAATTGCGTTTATTTGTGCAGAGCGGACAGTCGCTCAATTGTACCGTTATCCATTCCGACCGCTACGATTCACCTGGCAGCGAGCTTCCGCAGGAGATGGAGCGGACCGGTTCTGCCGGGGCATATGACATTCATGAGGCGGTACTCCGGACGGAGACCGGCAAATGCCGGTATCAGTTCCATATCAAGAATTCCACAGGGGAAAATGTATGGTATGGAGAGAGGGGAATATCTGAGAACCGTGAGCAGGCAGGGGCTTTTCAATATGCATATATTCACCGTCCGCAGGCAACCCTGCTGCCTTACTGGACAGCAGATGCGATTGTTTATCAGATTTATCCCAGCAGCTTCAACCAGGGGACATTACAAGGCATTGCGGACAAAATCCCCTATTTGCACGGGCTGGGTGTGACCGCCATTTATATGACTCCGATCTTCGAATCGCCTTCTGAGCATAAATACAATACATCGGATTATTACAAGGTGGACCCGGGCTTTGGTACGATGGAGGATCTGATAATGCTGGTTGATACAGCACACCGACACGGGATGAAGGTTCTGCTCGATGCGGTATTCAATCATGCCGGGGATACGTTCTTTGCCTTCAGGGATGTGTTGGAGCGTGGAGAGGCATCCCCGTATAAAGACTGGTTCTATATCCGTTCTTTCCCTGTACGCCAGGCGCCGGTTCCTAGCTACGAGACCTTCGCCAAAGCGGAAGCCAGCATGCCGAAGCTGAATATGGATCATCCGGATGTAGCCGACTATATGATAGAGGTAGCCAAGTATTGGGTACGGGAGGCGGGAATCGACGGCTGGAGGCTGGATGTGGCCAATGAAGTGACCCCGGCCTTCTGGCCGAGGTTCCGCCGGGAATTGAAGGCCGAGTTCCCCGAGCTCCTGCTGATTGGTGAGATTATGCATGCTTCCGGACCATGGCTCCGGGGAGACCAGTTCGACGGCGGGATGAACTACGTGCTGCGGGATGCGGTGCTGGAGTTTTTTGCCGGACAATCTGCGGGCCCGGTCCGCTTTATGGAGCAGGTGCTGCACCAGGAAGCTCTCTACAATGATCAGGCTAATTCAGCCATGTTCCAGCTGCTGGGCAGTCATGACACCTTACGTTTTCTGACTGCCTGCAAGCAGGGAGGCAGGGGCTGGGACCGGGAATCCACAAGCTTAAGCCGGATGAAGCTGGCTGTATTTTTCCAGATGACCTATATCGGTCTGCCTATGATTTATTACGGCGATGAAGTTGGAATGGAAGGGGCTACGGATCCCCACTGCCGGCAGCCGATGGTCTGGGAAGCTCAGGATCAGAATATCCTGCTGCAGGAATGGTACAAACAGCTGATCTCTTTGCGAAAAGAACATGAAGTGCTGCGGACAGGCGGATTCCGCCCGTGGTTTACAGACGAACCCCGCAATGTTCTAGGTTATGTGCGGCGCAGTGAACAGGACCGGATGGGCCTTATAATCAATAATTCTCCTAATGCGTACCAGCTTGAGCTGTGTAATTACCGCTCGGACAAAACCGTGCTGGTTGATCTGTTGAGTGGACTCACCATCCGCACCGATAAGCGGATACTGGTGGAAATTGAGCCGTTTGGCTGTCTGATGCTGTACTAAATGAAGATCTGTATGAAGCAGAGGCTCATTTCTTATTTTTGCTTTTTTTGAGCTGCCGGAATTCCTGATTCTCCCACTGTTTGAGCAGCGGATAGGGATCGAAGGCCCATTCGGTTATTCCGCGGTCACGGTAGATCCCGTAATGCAGATGGGGCGGGAATTTGCCCTGGGTGCCTGGACTGCCGTATCCGGAGCTGCCTACCCAGCCGATGGTCTGGCCCGGAATCACAATATCTCCCCGGGATAAGGACTTCTCATAACCCATCAAATGAGCGTAATAATGGTAGCGGTTCTCGATATCCCTGATGCCGATCCGCCAGCCACCGTAACGGTTCCAGCCCTTGGTCTCCACCACTCCGAAGCAGGTGCTGCGGACGGTCAAGCCATGCGGTGCGAACAAATCCGTCCCTTCGTGGATGCGCGCCCCGCCCCAGCTCCGTCCAGTTCCCCAGGTGCTGCGGTAGGCGTAGTTCGTACCTATCGGCAGCGGGAAGGCGCTGCCTGACAAGTCAAGCCGCCCGAAATGCTCATACAGCTTGGCGAACTGGGCTATCCGCTGAGCCGCACGGCCGTTATGGTAGTACTCCCAGACACCGATGCTGAAGTCGCTGGCCGATCTGCCGTACTTAAGCAGATGCTCTGCCATGCTATAGAGTACATCAATATCATTCCCGGGATCGGCAATGCCATCTCCCGTGCCGTCACGGCCGAAGCCGCCGAAGAAGGTGATGGATTCCGGGAACTTATCCTCCTGATTAGGGTTCAGGGGGCCGGACCACACGGGTGCAGGGATGGAGATCCCGGTGAGCCGGGCCGGAGCTGCTGCGGGGTCTGCTTCTGACACCGCAGGGCTTTTTTTCTTTTTGGCGACAGAGCGTTCATATTGATCAATCGCAGCGAACCGGAACCAGGGAATTCCGGTTGCAGCACTCATCTGTTCATAGAGCACTTTGCGGGCAGCAGCGGCGGCTTCTTTGCTGTCTCCGGCTACGGGACCGCTAGACGTCAGCTCCGGCAGCTTATGATAACGGGCAGCGTGGGCGGGGGTACTCATAGCAGGGCTGCTGCCCCAGAGCAAGGCGGCTGCCGACATGCATATAAGGGTTCTCCGGGTGTTATAACTTCTGAATAGGGCAGGCATAATCTCAACCTCCTGTGTTCCGGACGCTTAGTCATCTATAACATCCTCATGAAATGGCACCTTGCAGGTGCTTTTCTTTAGATTGAAGCAAAAGCGTTATTTTTATCCGTTACCTCCCAAAGGTTCACAAAAACAGGCAAACGACTATTCCACATGCTATAATATGAGGCAGCAACTTTTAACTATGAAAAATGACATTCAGATCGAAAGCGGGGTTTCATCATTTTGACTAATAGAACAGCCAAACAGCCCAAGCCAGACTGGATCAAAATCAAGTTAACCACCGGTGAAGATTATCAGGAAATTAAGGGCATGATGCGTTCCAAGACGTTACATACCGTATGTGAAGAAGCGCGCTGTCCTAATATTTATGAATGCTGGGCGAACCGTACGGCAACCTTCATGATTCTGGGTGATATTTGCACACGGGCTTGCCGTTTCTGCGCTGTAAATACAGGATTACCGACTGAACTCGATCTGCTCGAACCCGAACGTGTGGCTGAAGCTGCAGAAGGGATGATGCTTAAGCATTGTGTGGTTACCAGTGTAGCCCGCGATGACCTTAAGGATGGGGGGGCGCAGATTTTTGCCGAGACGGTGGCCGCGATTCGTAAGCGTCTTCCTCTGTGCAGCGTAGAGGTGCTGATTCCCGATTTCCTGGGAGACCGCGGGAGTCTGGAGATCGTGATGAACAGTAATCCGGATATTCTGAATCACAACATTGAGACCGTGGAACGCATGTCGGACCGTGTCCGGGCCAGAGCCAAATACCGCCGTTCCCTGGAGCTGCTGCGCCGTGCGAAGGAGATTAAGCCGGATATTCCAACGAAATCGAGCATTATGCTTGGTGTCGGCGAGGAGTGGGACGAAATTCTGCAGGCGATGGATGACCTGAGAGCAGTAGATTGTGATATATTGACATTAGGACAATACCTTCAGCCTTCACCGAAACATCTGAATGTGGAGAAGTATTACCCGCCGGAAGAATTCGCTATGCTGAAGGAAGAGGGAATGAAGCGCGGCTTCAGCCATGTGGAGGCGGGTCCGCTGGTGCGCAGCTCCTATCATGCGCATGATCAGGTGAAGTCTGCTGCGGTTGCGCGTGAGGCGCGTTCGGTTTCCCAGGGTTAGTAGGTCTTATGTCATCTCGTGCTAATTTTGTATGCGTTCTATAATGTTTAGCATTACCGAAATTTGCTGAGCAAATTTGCCTCGTGACGGAGTCACGGGGGATAGGTTTTTGTTTTAAGGTCTAAGCTTTAAGCCTTTTATTTTTTAGTTTAGTGTTGTAATAAAGGGGCAAAGAACCGATGTTGCGATAGCGACGAGGTTCTGGGGTTTGCGGTTACCCACCCCCTCACGTTGATGGAGTCATGGAGAGGGATTTTGAAATTGTAGGAGCGATAGCGTCCGCCTTTGTTGGCTGATTTCAACCGCCCAGCGGTTTGAAATGAAGAAATCAGACAACAACAGCGGCCGGAAACTCAAAATCCCGCGGAATGACGGCTTATCAACGCCTCAAACCCTCTCATAGAAAGGCAGGCGACACACGCTTGATCGTTATAGGTGGAAAAGGTTACGAGCTCATGCTCGATCATAAGGACGGCTGGAACCCGGAAGCATTTCGCGGTAGATACAGCGAGGTGCTGGATCGCTACGATTATATTATCGGCGACTGGGGGTACAGCCAATTGCGTCTGAAAGGCTTCTACCGGGATAATCACCCCAAGGTGAACCGGGATACGGCTATTTCAGGCATGGTGGATTATATTAATGAATACTGTAATTTTGGCTGTGCGTATTTTGTACTGCACAAGCTGAAGGAGGCTCCGCAGGAGGGAACCTTCAAGGATATTCTGATAAAGGAAGTTCCTGAACCGGGAACGGAGGAAGAACTGGAGCAGGAGTCTGCCGAGCCGGCAGGGAATGTGAAAGATCACCGCGAATTCCCGTCTAAGGCAGGGAACCGGGATAAGGATAACGCAGGCGGTTCAGGCCGGGAGCATGCTGCCAAAGACAGACCTGTGCGTGAGCACCAGAGCCGGAATCACCGCAACAAGGAGCAAGGCAAGAAGAACCATAAAGAGTTCCAGGGCAGAGGCCAGCAGCAGGGGAATCAGGGTGGCAATCAAGGTAACTCAAATAAGCAGAACAAAGAAAACAGAGAGAACAGTCCCAACAGACAGAACAACCAGAGCAAGCAGGATAACCAGAATAATCAAAACAATCAAAACAAACAGGATCACCAGAGCAGCCAGAATCCGAATAACAGCCAAGGGTAGGCAACGCTTGTTCCCGGTGCGGGTATTCTCCAGGTTTTCTCCGTTGTTTCGGTGCATTTCCCGGCAGTGTCGCTTAGACGCTGCTGATAACTGAAAGAGTCCCTTCAGCCATATGGCTGGAGGGACTCTTTCGATGTTAGTGCTGTATTTTAGCTATGAAATCCAATTATTTAACCGATAATTTCAGCTGATTCTGGGCAGCGTTGTAGCTCCACGTAAGCAGCGGGAACTTCTTCTTGAAGGCACCCAGCTCGATGAAGGTTTCGCCGTCCTGGTATAGCGCCTCTTTGGCGGCCAGGGTGAATCCGGAGCTTTTGCCGGCTCCAGTCGTAATCAGCACCTTCTTGTTCTTCGCGTCCCAGGTTACTTCACTCTCTACAAGCGCGGACAGTACGCGGGAGGAGGCATAGACTTTATCCCCCTGCTTGATCAGACCGACATTTCCGGCAAAAGCAGCACCGTCGATATCGAGAATATGATTGTCACCGGAGGCTGTGATTCCGGTCAGTCCGGCGATTTGCAGAGCGGTGATCAGCTGGGCCGTTTTGCCCTTGATCTCAATATCAGGAGCGAGTCCGATGTGGTTGAAATCCTCTTTGCTTGGAGTCAGATACTTCATCGTTGTCAGCTTCAGCTCGCCGCCGTCCGACATAGGAATCAGACTCTGAATCCGCGCCTTGCCGTACGAACGGGTACCGACGATTGTAGCCAGTTTGTTGTCGCGGAGTGCCCCGGTCAAAGCTTCGGAAGCACTGGCGGTGTATTCATTGGTCAGTACAACAACGGGAACACCGATTTTGCTGCCGCTTGTGATCGTTACAGGTGTCAGTACGCCGCTCTGATCGGAGGTGTACATCATAATACCGGCATCCATAAACTTGGCGGCAATGTTCTGGGCGCTATCCATGTAGCCGCCTGTATTGTCACGCAGATCGAGCACCAGTGACTTCATTCCGGCTGCCCGCATTTTATCCAGCGCTGTGGAGAACTCTTCGTCAGCGGTCTGTGTGAAGCCGTTGATGGCAATATAGGCAACCTTGGACCCGATAATTGTGCCGGTAACGGATGTTGTGGTAATTTCACTGCGGGTAACGCTGTAGGATTTGCTAACGCCGTTCCGCTGGATCAGCAGAGAGACCTTCGTGCCAGACGCGCCGGCAAGCTCATCGCCTGCCGTATCATCTACCCGTACACCGTTGATCTTAAGAATGGTATCCCCGCGTTTCAAACCGGCTTTCTCTGCGGGGGAACCGCTCATCACCTCTTCAATGTAGAGTTCTTTGGGCGTATATACGAGCCGGACGCCGATGCCGACATATTCCAGATCAACCGCATGGCCGAAGTCCGCAGCTTCCGCCTGATCGAAATATTGGCTGTAGGGATCATCCAGCGTACTTACCATGCCGTCAATCGCACCACGGATAAGCGTATCCTGATCAATACCCTCCACATTGTAGTACTCAAGATACTCCATAATTTCATTGATGATATCCGTTTTGGAGGATTGCACAGCTTCAGTGGAAGCAGCAGCGTCTGCGGCCGAAGCGGCAGGAGCCCAGGCGATGGATAAAGCCAAGCAGCCGCTGAGGGCTGCAGTAAGGATTCTGGCTGATTTCATAAGTTCATACATCCTTTTGATATATTTTTGAAATGCTAGGATTGCGCACTATCAAAGCTGATGTGATAAGTGTCGTCAATGGTCCATGCGCCGCTTTCCGATTTGCTCAGAATGAAGATGAGGGACTGGGTGTAGCTCTCTCCCGATTCACCGTCTTTAATAGAGACTTCCGTGTAGACGGCAGCTTCGTCGGCCCCATAATAGTAGATATTCGCATTCGTCAGCGAGTAGCTGAGATCATAGGAATCGAACAGATCCTGCAGATCGGCTGCACTGGCAGCGTCATATTCCTCACCGTAAGAGGTCATTAGTGCCTGGGTTCCATCAACATTCTGGGTAGTCATATTCTGATAATATTTGCTGAGATTATCCTTGATTACTGTGGCGTCATTCTGTGGAAGCACCGCCTGCTTCATGCCTTGTTCACGTGTAAGCAGCACTGTGGATTCCTGTACCTCCATTCCGGAGATTTTCCAGGACCCGTCCTTACGGACCAGTGTGTACAAATATTCGAACTGCTCATCCGGGATATAATATCCGCCAGTTCTAACCGAGCTTTCGACAGTGTAGACAGTAGCCTCGTCTCCGGCAAGACTCAGAATCTTAAGGCTTTTAATAGTATTCTTGAGGTCGTACAGCTCGAACAGGGAATTCATATCCGTTACAGATTCCATATTGTCGGATTCGGAATCTACCAGGGAGTAGAAGCTGATGGCTTTTTCTTCATTATAATATTTATTGGATAATTGAATGAGTGCTGTAATATCCTTCTCATCGCTGGAGGAGGATTGCGGTACGGTAATTTTCACGCTCCGGCTGGCTGAATCCCAGACGGCTGTTCCGCCGGTGGCTTCAGCTATGAAACGCAGCGGTATGTAAGTTGTACCTGCCGAAGAAACCGGAGCAACCGTAAGCTGCTTGACGGTACCGTTGACAGTAGCACGTTTGCTGCCGACCTTAAGGCTGATATTCAGGCCTGTCCCTGTCCCTGTAACAGTTCCAGTCTTGGAATCCCATAGCACCTGCAGCCCGAGCTTCTCGAATATAACCCGGAAAGGCACCAGCACCGTATTATCCTTCAGATAAGGGGTTCCGGCGGTGAAGGTAAGATTGCTGTTGTTTATGTAGACTTTGATAGGTTTCTCTGCTGCAAAGGCGGGAACGGCCAGTACGAGGGCCAGCAGGCTCACGCCAATGAGGGATAGTAGTTTTTTCAATAGATTCTCTCCTTTTAATTAGAAAACTTTGTAAAATAGGTTCATTATACCATCTGAAAATTCCCTCTGTCCATTTCTTGTGAACGATGCTCCGGAGGTAGTAGGACTCCGGACAGGCGGCATGATAAAGCCGGAGAGGCGGGGCATCTCCGGCTGTAAGAGCAATGGATAGCAGACGTATCATTTGGTTCGGATATCCTTCTATTCCCCAGAAATTCTACACTAGAAACGCTTCACGGACACGGTTCCAGAAAGGGAAAGGGCGGTACCGGGCAAAACTGATTTTTTTGTCGGACACCTGACAACGTACAGAGATCAGGTCATCCACAGGAATATTGTTATGGTCCACGGTCAGCAGCAGACGCTGATCCTTGCGCGAGAAAATATCGCAGTGATGATGCTTGGGCAGCAGCAGAGGTGAACCCATCGTGCGGAATACCCGGTTATTAATCGAAGCAATCTCCGAAATCTGCAGCGCCTCAATCGTGGGATGCACCATGGCGCCTCCCAGACTTTTGTTATAAGCGGTACTGCCGGAGGGGGTAGAGATGCAAATGCCGTCACCGCGGAACATTTCGAAGGTTACATCGTTAATATCAATCTGGATGACAACCGTTCCGTCTACGCCTTTAAGTGTGAATTCGTTCAGGGCAATATGCGAGCTTGAACCGGACTTCTTGTGAATTTCCAGTTCAAGGAGCGGATACTGCACCATACGTGGGTTATGCGGCCCAATATCTCCGCACATATAATCAATCAGGGTCGGCAGCTCTTCAGCTTGCCAGTCCGCATAGAAGCCCAGATGCCCGGTATGCACACCGACAAAAGCCAAATCTGGAATCTGGTCGATAAACGTATGGAAAGCATGCAGCATGGTGCCGTCCCCGCCGATCGATATCACAATTTCCGGTGACTTGGCATCCAGCTCCAAATCCCGCTCCGCCGCCAGCTTGTGAAATTGCTCCGCTAGTTGGATGGACAATTCATCTCCGCGGTCCAGAACATAATATCTCAAGATGTACAGGCTCCTTTGTATGATTCAGTCATACACCGATCATAATCAATCTTGACCCGGAACACAATATTTGAATCAAGTTAAAAACGCCGCAGCCTGCCCGCCAACAGCATCAGCAGCGACAGCACAAGCATACAGGCCAGCAGCAGGCAGAGCAGGCTGATGCTGCTGAACAGAGCCGAATCCGGTGAAGCCAGTCCGGAGGCAACGGGCAGCGCACCCCACTGTCCGGCCAGTCCTGAGCTGACCACCGGCTTCCAGAGCAGAAGAACAAGTCCGGCAGAGAGGAGGGCATGCACTAACCGTGCGATCATAAAGGGAAGGTAACGCAGTCCGGTGCCATTCAGTATACTGGCTACCTGGGCGTGAACGGATAATCCGCCCCAGGAGAGGATAAATGCTGCAGCGGTTACCTTGAACTGCAGCGGAATTCCTGCAGCCGCTTCTCCGGCCGAGCGGGCACCGAGTGTCACCTCGAATAACCCGCTGACCAGAGCGGCTGAGAGCCCCGGCGGTAATCCGGCCAGGGACAGCAGCTGTCCGGTGGTACTGAACAGCATGGACATAATTCCGGCGCGGGCAAGCAGCTCCATCAGCACATTGAAGAATACTACCAGCCCTCCAACGACAATAATAAGCTGCAGCGAGGACTGGATGGCGTTCCTAAGCAGTTCGCCGAGACTTCGGCCGTCTTTACGGCGGGCTTCAGCCATGGCATTCATCGCGGTGCGCAGTCTGCCGTAACTTGGTCCTGACGGGGCTGCAGATGAGGGTGCTGCGGGCGTAGCGGGAGCTGTCCCGGAGTCCCCGGTCCTGCTGCGGCCATGAAATGACATCAGCAGGCCGACGATGAATCCGCCTCCGTAATGGGCAAGGGCGAGGATAAGCCCGAGGGAGGCATCATGGAAGAATCCGACGGATACGGCGCCAAGCAGGAAAATAGGGTCTGAGGAAGTGGTGAAGGCCACCAGCCGTTCCCCTTCCACCTTGCTGATCATTCCCTGCTCCCGCAGCTTGGCGGTTAATTTGGCCCCGACGGGATATCCTGACACATATCCCATGGCAGCCACGAACCCGCCGCTGCCGGGTATATTGAAGAGGGGGCGCATAAGCGGATCAAGCAGCGCCCCGAAGAGATGGACGATGCCAAATCCCAGCATGATTTCGGAAATGACGAAGAAGGGGAACAATGAAGGAAACAGCACGTCCCACCAGACGGCTAGCCCGCGAAGTGCCGCATCCAGAGAGCTGGACGGATGGATCAGCATCAGCAGCATGCAGGCCGCCAGCACGATACCGAGCAGCGGACCGGCAATTTTGTTCAGTGTCATCGGGTGGCACCTCCAATTCTATGCTTAGTTGTATGCCGGAAGTGGGACAAACAGCACAAAAATAACACGGAAAGCGGTTACATTTACCGGTGCTTTTTCACCGGAATTATGATACTATAAAAATTAAATAATGCACATTTGATCAAGAATGATTTAAGGGATGGAGTGATGGTGATGAGTGTAGTTGCCGGAGTTCTTGTTTGTGCTTTTGTATATGTAATCCGGGTCTCTCTTGTCCCGCCTGGTGATGAAGAATTTAGAACTTACTGACTACAGTAGTTAACGAGCGCTGAACTTAGGTTTGGCGCCTTTTTTTGTGTTTTTTCCCTTAGGGTGCATGTCTTAAGGCAGGGATAACTGTCGAGCTTATTTTTTGGTATAATAAAATAACTGCTTATCAGATTAAAAGGGAAGAAGGCTGAAGCCTCCAATGAATTCGAATGAGAGTCTATTTGACAACCTGGGAGGTGCCGAGGGAGTTCACCGTCTGGTGGAAGTGTTCTACTCCAAGGTACAGCTCCACCCGCAGCTAAGTCCGTTATTTCCCGAAGATATTACTCCTGTACTGGAGAAGCAATATCAGTTTCTAAGCCAGTTTTTTGGTGGTCCTGCCCTTTATTCGGAGCAGCACGGCCATCCCATGATGAGAGCCAGGCATATGCATATTCCCATCACTCCGGAACGGGCGGATGACTGGCTGAACTGCATGAAGGCCGCACTTGAAGAGACCGGTGTGGAAGAGCCGCTGCGTTCGTTCGTACTAAGCCGGCTGGCGGGTCCTGCGCATCATTTTGTCAATATGCCCCATGAATAAGAGCTGCTGTGAAAGGATGAGGGCGTTTTGCCGGAATTAATCCCCCTGTATTCAATTAAGGTTGTATGCTGCAACTGCGAACATGAATTTTCAACATCCAGAGTACGTCCCAGTCTCAAAAAAGCCATCCGCCGTGATGCTGATTTCTGCTCGTATTACAAGGATGAGAATCCTGACTATTATGTTGTACGTGTCTGTCCGAAGTGCGGGTTCGCATCCACGGAGAATTCAGCAGACAAACTGGTGGAATGGCAGCGCAAATCTTTCGAAGCGCAGGTGGGCAGACGCTGGGTAACCCGTGACTTTGGGGACAAGCGCAGCTGGGAGGTCGCTCTGGAGACTTACAAGCTGGCCCTGATCTGCGCACAAAGCATCAAGGACAAGGAACGGATCATTGCAAGTCTGCTGCACCATATTGCCTGGCTATACCGCTATCAAGGGGATATGGTACAGGAGCAGCGTTTCTTGCGTTACTCGCTTGATGAGTATGTGAAGGTGTTCGAGAATGATTCCTCGGGAGGAAATGATGCCCGTCTGATGTATCTGATCGGGGAGCTTAACCGCCGTGTCGGCGATTTCGCTATGGCTGTGAGGTGGTTCTCCCGTGTGATTAATGACCAGAGAATTGTGGATGCGGCTATGATCCGCGCTTCACGTGAACAGTGGGCCATTCTGCGGGAGCAGATGCGCGGAGAAGAGATTGATCCGGACGGCCTTCCGTCGGCTACATAGAGAACCGCACTTGGATTATGAATGTCGGTCGGTCCGGAGTCATCCGGACCCCGAAAAGGCGTAGAAGAGAAAACTCCTCATACGCCTGGTATTTGGTGACTGAAGCCGGGGGGAACTGTCTTCCGCTGTTTAGCGGACAGCCCGATCGAACAGCAGATAGTCCCCGTCATTGTCGATGACCGTGGGGCTGGCACTGCAGCAGGGGAAGACCAGCAGCTTTTTTTTGCCGTCACGCACGATTTGCAGCTCTTTGGGCTTCATAGGCAGAAGAACATTCTCCTGGTCGCAGAACGGGCAATATTGTACGTACATGTCTCCCAGAATAATATCATAAGGCCAGGTATGGCTGAAGGGAATCATTGCTTGTCCTGCTCTGAACTTGCTTTCTTGGATAATTCGGCGATTTTTTGCAGCAGGATATGTTGAGGCATATGCATCAGGTGTTCCAGCGGAACGCCGAGTTGTTTGGATAACGTAATGGCCGTTTCCGGCGAAATTTGCAGTGGCTTCACAAGGGTGGCCTCCTTAACATTGGTGGACTATCGTAATTCACTTTACCATGGCTGCAGCACAAATACAAAGAAAACCAATATGAACAAAGGAACGGTGAGAATACATGAAACAGCCTTTATCATTGACATGGGAACTGGATTCCATTTTCCCTGGAGGTTCGGCTTCCCCCCAGTTTGAGAGTTTTTTGAACCATCTGGAAGAAGACATTGAAAGCTTGCGCCGGCAGGTCGCTGCGGCAGTTGCGCCAACCGATGCTGCGTCCACGGAGTCGCTGGACGGTGTGATCGAACTGCTGCAGAGCTGTGCCGGACGGCTCACGCAGGCTTCAGAATTCACCGGCTGTCTGGGAGCCCAGAACCAGCAGGACAAAGGGGCTGTAAGGCTGTCGTCCAAGGTAACTGGCATGCGGGCCGGTTTTGAGGGCGTCAGCTCTGCATTCGATAATGTGCTGCGCCAGACTCCGGATGGGGTGTGGGCTGAATGGATGGACCGGCCGGAGATTGCCCCGCTGAACTTCGTACTAAGTGAGAGCCGTGATCTGGCCCGTGAGAAGATGAGCCCGGAGCTTGAGAGCCTTGCGCTTGAACTGGCAGTTGATGGATACCATGGGTGGAGCGAGCATTACGAAACGATCGTGAGCCGGGTCCAGATTCCTTTTGAGGATGAAGAGGGCATGAAGCTGCTATCTGCCGGTCAAGCCTTCAACAAGCTGGATGACGAGGACCCTGAGGTCCGCAGCGCCATGTTCCGCAAATGGGAAGAGGCCTGGGCCGGCGCTGCTGATTATTGTGCCGACACCCTTAACCATCTGGCCGGATTCCGCCTGAAGCTCTACAAAGGCCGGGGCTGGGAGGATGTGCTGAATGAGCCGCTTGGCATTAACCGTATGACTCGGGAATCGCTCGATGTGATGTGGGAGGTTATTACGAAGAACAAGCCTGCAATTGTGTCCTATCTGCAGCGCAAGGCGAAGCTTCTTGGTCTGGAATCTCTGGCTTGGGTTGATGTGGAAGCGCCTGTAGGCAAGTCCTCCGGCAAAATCCCTTATGAACAAGCGGCAGCCGACATCGTCACCCAGTTCCGCAAATTCAGTCCGAAGCTGGCGGACTTCGCCGAACAAGCTTTCGACAATGACTGGATTGAGGTCGAAGACCGTGCAGCCAAACGTCCCGGGGGATTCTGCGTATCATTCCCGGAGAGCAAAGAATCGCGCATTTTTATGACCTACAGCGGTACTCCGTCCAATGTATCGACGCTTGCGCATGAGCTCGGTCACGCCTATCATTCGTTCCTGCTGGATGACCAGCCGCTGTTCAATCAGAACTATGCCATGAATGTGGCTGAGACGGCCTCAACCTTCGCCGAAGTCATTGTGGCTGATGCGCAGGTGAAATCCGCAGGCAATGCTGAGGAGAAGCTGGCGCTGCTTGAAGCGAAGATTCAGAACAGCGTAGCGTTCTTCATGAATATTCACGCCCGCTTCCTGTTTGAGACCCGCTTCTACGAGAAACGCAAAGAGGGTCTGGTGAATGCGGAAGAACTGTCTGCCCTGATGGAAGAAGCGCAGAAAGAAGCCTTCTGCGGTGTGCTCTCGGAGTACCACCCGCATTTCTGGGCCTCCAAGCTTCATTTCTATATCACGGATGTGCCGTTCTACAACTTCCCTTACACCGTCGGATATATGTTCAGTACCGGACTGTACCGGCTTGCGTTGCAGGAAGGTGCATCCTTTGCTGATAAATATGACAGCCTGCTGAAGGATACCGGAGTCATGACACTGGAGAATCTGGTGTCGAAGCATCTTGGCGTGGATTTGTCCAAGCCGGATTTCTGGCAGGGGGCCGCAGATTTGATTGCTGCAGATATTAATGAATTCCTGGAAATGACAGCACATCTGGCCTAAGAATTTGTCGGAAATAAGGCGAATTGATTTTTTTGCAGTAAAACAATAGCTATAGAATATGGTACGAATACGCAAAGTCCCTGGATACAGGGACTTTTTTAGTTGTGTTTTTGTCGAAAAAAGGCGATAAAAGGATGGATTTAGCTAATGATATTAAGAAATTTGCGCATTCATAGGGATAATAACCCAATTATGTTGAATAATGTTGTATGCATTTAATTAGTGACCTATAATGTGCCTAAAGCCTTATATAAGGGCTGTTAGACTGATACTTTACTACTCTGTATTTTTACACACAAAACTTAAGCCATAGGTTATTGAAGCGGCTTTTGTGAAGCTGAATCATGGAACTTGTATCACCCACAAAACTTCTAGGAGGATATGTATGTTGAGAACGGAACAACTATCGCTGGCAAGACAAATCGATCTGGTGTTTAAGGAACTGCAGGAAGAATTGTCAGGATTGACTTCCGGTATCGTATTTGTACAAATCAGAAATAACATCATCGGCAAGTTCGGCATCCGTCATAATCCGCTTGCCGGGCGCAGCGGGAGCTATGCAGCGGAGCAGGAAGGATTAACGAAGGGTCAGCAATCTTCTTTCCGGGTGATGGCTCTGGAGAGCCTGAAGTATAAGAAGCGCTGGACTCATGGCGAGATCAGCTATGAATTTGCCGTCCGCCAGGGGATGGTGGTGGTGGATGCGACACTGGAGTCTAATTACAATATGGCCAACCTGATGATCCGCTATCCCCGCAGTAACCATGGAGATGTCTCCGACCAGTCCTTTGGCTGATTACCCGATTATATATATCTTGCATACCCATATAAAAAGCCCCCCTGCGCTTCGACGAGAAGCGCGGGAGGGCTGCGAAGCTGCTCGGCCTAAGCTATGAGGCTTGGCCGGATACTTATGATAAGGCTGTTACTACGAACGACCGGACAGTTGTTGCTCTGCCAGTTGCACCAGACGTTTGGTGATATATCCTCCCAAAGAACCGGTTTCGCGGGAAGTGTAGTTCCCATAATAACCGTCAGCCGGGATAGTTACTCCAAGCTCTTGTGCTGCTTCATATTTCAACTGCTGCAGCGCTGCATTCGCTTGAGGAACGACCAGGTTGTTAGAACGGCTACCACGACCTTGTTGACCTGCTTGACCCATGTTTGTTCACCTCCTTCGCCCGTTGTGAAGATAGTATGAGCGCTAGGGAGAGAATTCATGCACGAATTTCGAAGGTTTAGAGGCTGGTAATTATATGAAATTTACCCTCAGGGATAAATCATCTGCAAGCTGCTGCCAAGCACCAGTGTCTGGCCCGGTTCAAGCGTAAGCATTCCTGTGAAGGAAGCGTCCTGCTGAAGATTCGGCGCATCCGGAAGCCAGGTGAGCGGTTCAATGCAGAGGAACTGGTCAGCCTCTCCTTTGGTATAGAGGACCCAGTGGCGGAAATGTTCCTTGTCCACCGAATAACGCAGTCCGTAGCCGTCATCGCGCATGAGTAACGCTTCGGCAGGCTGATGATCATCCATCCTCAGGGCCGTATCCAGATTCTTGCCTTGGAGGTTCATATGGCTGTTAAGACTATCGAGTTCACCGAGCGGTAATAAATGTCCGCTGGGCAGGAGTTCGTTATTTAGCTCATAAACGCTTTGCACAGGGAGTGTTATGCTCCAGCGCTCAGGGGCGCCGTCAAGCATAAACCATGTATGATAGCCGATACCAAATGGAATGCGACTGCCGCCCAGATGGGTAACCTTAAGTGTCTGCACCAGGTCAGGCCCCTGCAGGCGGAATGTCATCTCAAGCTTCAGCGGCTCGGGAAATTGCCTGATCCACTCCGGATCATCCGTAGTTGTGAATTCGGTTGTTACCGCGCAGCCTTCCTCGTCTTCTTCAATATCGCTGACACACCAGGCTTGGGTACGGTGCAGGCCGTGAATATGATGATCGCCTGAATTCCGGTCGAACTGGTAGCTGGTGCCATCGAACGCGAACTGCCCGTTTCGGATACGGCCGGGCGGTACCAGAAGCGGAATGCCAAAGTGATAAGGTTTCTGAATATAAAAAGCCAAGTCGCTTTCATCAGGCTGGCGCAGGATTTGCCGCTCCTCCTTGCGGTCCCATAAGGAAATTACATTGTTCCCCAGCCGGGGCAAAAGCGTGACTTCCAGCTCACGGCTATGCAAAATGTACGTATCATAACCGTTCCACTGCCCTTTGGTCACCTGTTTCATAAGAGATATGCTCCTTTGATAAACTGTAATCAGATCATACACGAATATCCTTATCATACCAGATTTAAGTGACGGTGGTTAGAGATTTGACAACTTCTCCGGCACGCACTATGATGAAGGCAACAATGAATGACAACAACGTGATGACAGGGACAAGTAAGCAATGGACTGTACCTTCAGAAAGCCGGTGGCTGATGTGAACCGGTGGTGCACCTCTGACCGAATGGACCCTTGAGCGCCGCGATCGAACGGGCTGAATAAGCCTTCAGTAGACCGGCCGGCTCTTCCCCGTTAACGGAAGCTAAGGCTGCTTGCCTGTCCCCCAGGGATGACTTAGGAGCAGCGAATAAGGGTGGTACCACGGTCTCACGTCCCTTGCGGATGTGGGGCCTTTTTGCGTCCTGGCGCACACGGAATATACAGATGATGGAGGATAAAGATCATGGCTAAAAAGGTATTATCGGGGATTCAGCCCAGCGGTTCGCTCACACTCGGAAATTACATCGGAGCGATCAAGAATTTCGTCAAGCTTCAAAGGGAATATGAATGTTACTTTATGGTGGTGGATCTGCATGCCATTACGGTTGCCCAAGATCCCGCTGCCCTTCGTGAGAATTCGGAATCGGTAGCTGCATTGTATCTGGCTGCAGGCATTGATCCTGCCATCTCCCATGTCTACATGCAGTCCCACGTGCCTCAGCATGCTGAGCTGGGATGGATTCTGACGACACTGACTGCTATGGGTGAGCTGGAACGGATGACGCAGTTTAAGGATAAATCGGCAGGCAAAGAATCCGTAGGAGCCGGATTATTCGTGTATCCATCGCTGATGGCTGCAGATATCCTGGTCTACAACGCCGATCTGGTACCGGTGGGTGAAGACCAGAAGCAGCATCTGGAGCTGACCCGCGACTTGGCGGGGCGCTTCAATCACCGGTTCGGTGATTTCTTCACTATTCCTGAGCCGTATATTCCTGAAGTCGGAGCGCGGATTATGTCTCTGGATGACGGGACCAAAAAAATGAGCAAAAGCGACCCTAATGCCGGCAGCAGAATCGGTCTGCTGGATCCGCCGGATATCATCCGTAAAAAGATCAGCCGCGCAACCACGGATTCAGGACGCGAAGTGGTATTTGATCCGGCCAATAAGCCTGAGATCAGCAACCTGATGAGTATCTATGCCGAATGCTCGGGAATGAGCCTCCAGCAGATAGCGGACAAGTATGAAGGGCAAATGTACGGCGGCTTCAAAAAAGATCTTGGCGAAGTAATCGTTGCCCTGCTTGAACCCATCCAGCAGAGATACCATGAGATCCGCAGCTCAGGCACACTGGGCGATATTCTGGCTCAAGGTGCCGAAAGCGCGCGCAGCAGTGCTGCCCGGACACTGGAAGGCGTGAAGGAACGGATGGGCTTCCTGCCTTACCGTTAAGAGGAGGGCAGCTTGCGCTCGGCCTTGCGTCTCAGCCGGGCTTTGATGATGAAGCCCCAGCCAATGTTGAGCACGCACAGGGTACCGAGCAGCAGTGCCAGCCAAATGTTATAGCTGATTGAAATGGAAGCTGCCGTAAGTATGAGAATTGAAGAGCAGGCGAACCACAGTGACAGACCTTTACCCATATGTTCCAGCCTTCCTTTCTGCTGCAATAGCGGTGGAGTGAGTCCCGGAGTGCTTTCTGCACCCCGGGATTTTCAATTCATATCATGAACTATTAACTGTAACCGCTTTATTGTGATTGTGCCTTATGCGGTCCGGGGCGTCAAGAGGTGGCAAGAGAAATAGACCTCAGGAAGATTTAACCTGCTGGTTAAGCTTAGCTAGAGATAGGAATGTTTATGTAAAGGTCCAATGACGGAATCCTGCACAGAATACAACATTTCCTTTATTAAATCGCCCTAATTGAAAATTGTTGCACAAAAGGCAACATTCTTCTCCTCCATAGCCGCTAAGCGGGGGGATTGCTGTATTTCATACAACAATTCTTAAAGTAATCCCAATATCTAAGGCTCAGAGTTGCATTACATTATATACAACATTCTCAACATCCCGGCCGGACAATACAGGGTGAACTTCAACTCATTGCCACATAAACTAAAAAGCTGGCATCCGCAAGGGCGGATGCCAGCCATCTTCAGGTATGCATTGTTTACGCTGCTAGGTCTTAACTGTTCCCGGATCAATGGCGAAGCGTTCATCCAGCTTCTCACTGCTGAGCCAGCCTACATAAGTATTCAGCGGGTGATACTGGTTGTCCATGACCAGTACTGCAACAAACGGGAATTGCTTACGGTGTAAATAACGAACATCCCCCCAGCGTACAATATAACCGGAGGGTAGCTCTTCGACCTCGGCGACAGCGTAAGAGGTAAAGTACAGAAAAGCCTGAATATCCGGATGGGACTTCGAATGTTCCACAGCGGGGTGAGTGGAGCACACCGCATGCCTGAACCATTCCAGCTTGCCGTTGTTCAGCAGTCCGACGTTGTAGCTGCCATCCGGCTTGGCTTTGACCACGTTCCAGCGTGTAGGCGAAATCGTAGGGATGACATAGTACCGGTCACCAGCATTATGGTGCACATCCTTGTTCTTGATGTTACGTGTGATACGCGCATGTACGAGCGTCCGCCAGATGTAATACAAGACGATGCTTGCATATAGGGTAATGAACAAGGGTGCCGGAGGCACAATCCCGCTGATCCAGAGAATGATCGCTGCCGCATGGCTGCCGAAGATGAACGGGTCGAAGATGTGGATAATATTCCAGGCAATCCATTTCTCGGTGAACGGGCGTGCCGCCTGGGTCCCATAAGTGTTGAACAGATCCGAGAACACATGGATGGCAACGCCGATAAAGCTCCAAAGCGCAATATGGCTTAAGGCATGGAGATCCGTTAATCCGAAGACCGGACCTATGACCACTGTGATCAGAGCCGGCCATAACAGTAAAAAGGGCAGGGAATGGGTGATTCCCCTGTGATTGCGGATATAAACCGCGTTGTCCTTCAGCCGCAGCGCAGTATCGGCATCCGGTGCCTGAGAAGCGAGTACAGTAGCAACCATCACGGCACCGGCAAGTGTCCCATTCGAGGCGACAGAAGGATCAACGAACGACAGACCGGCGAGTCCCAGTCCCATAACAAAATGTGTAGCGGTATCCATTTGGCCAGATCTCCTTTATACGGAAGTTCCCTATTAATAACTACCCAATTTAGCGCCAAGTTATTTAGGGGGAGGAAATAAATATTGTCACGTAATTGTCGAATTGATGAACATCATGGTCAATGATTGTCAAAGTCTTTCCCAGTTTGCTATGATAAAGTTAATAGCGGAGCGAGTAATATTATCCAGGGTACAGCCGAACAGTTACTCAGGCTCCGGCGGAACGTTAAGAAGTCCCTTAGAAGGAGGAACACCATACGTGGACAATCAATTGAGATATCAAGCTTCTTCCGATTCCGCATCAATGTCTGCCAAGTCTCCACCGGAAGGTGCAAGCTGGCGCGACTTCATTACGGTGACGAAACCCGGTATTATCCGTTCCAATCTGATCGCTGCTTTTGCAGGCTACTGGGTGGCTTCAGGCTGGGATGTACAGTATGGACGATTAATCCTTACCCTGCTTGGCACAATGCTGGTTATGGCCTCTGCCTGTGTTTTCAATAATTATTTCGACCGGGATCTGGATATGAAGATGGAAAGAACCCGTGAGCGGGGCTTGCCTACAGGTAGGCTGAAGCCTCAGACAGTGCTGCTGTACGGCATTGGGCTGGGTATTGCCGGCCTGGCGGTGCTGTTTGCTTTCTGCGGAGTACTGGCCGGACTGTTTGGCATCGTCGGGATGTTCGTATATGTTGTAGTGTATACCCTTTGGCTCAAAAGAACATCTACCTGGAGCACTTCCGTGGGAGCCATTTCCGGTGCCATGCCGCCTGTAATCGGTTATGTTGCTGTTACCGGAACCGTAGACCTTGGTGCCTGGCTGCTGTTCGCCATGCTCTTCCTGTGGCAGCCGCCCCACTTCTGGGCACTTGGTATCCGCCGCAAAGAGGAATACAGGGCGGCAGGGTTCCCCCTGCTTCCAGTGGTCAAAGGGACACGCCGTACCAAGTTCCAGATGATCCCTTATGTGGCACTGCTGCTGCCCATTCCTGTACTGATGTACATGTATGACTATGCAGGGATATTTTATCTCATTGTGTCGTCAGCTTTGTCGCTGGCCTGGCTCTATTTAACCTTAATCGGATTTAAGGCGAAGGATGATGATGCCTGGGCCAAGAAAAATTTCTTCTTCTCCATTAACTATCTGACCATAAGTCTGATTGTGCTTGTATTGAATACGGTCCACGGTTAATTTTTAGATACACACGGTGGAAGTACGGATTCTTATGATGAATGGGGAGGGGTCCTGTGCAGACCTTGAAACGCTATAAATGGACCTGGCTGATGCTGCTTGCAGCGGTAATTATGGCCATCTATCTGGCAGTGAATTCGCTCAGCTTCGGAGACAAGAAGCTGCCGGTCATCGGGGAGGTACAGGACTTCTCTCTGGAGAATGTGGATGGACAGCAGGTGAGCCTGGCGGATACGGCAGGCAAAGCAAGGCTGGTCTATTTCTTCTTTACCGAATGCCCGGATGTGTGCCCTATTACTACCTACATGCTGTCACAGACGCAGGATCTGCTGGTGAAGGATGGCAGCTTTGGCAAGGATATTGAATTTGTCTCCATTTCCTTTGACCCGGAGAACGACACACGTGAAGCGATCAAGGCATTTGGCGACAAGTTTCATGCCGATTATAACGGCTGGTATTTCCTGCGCGGGGATCAGGAGCAGGTACGTAAGCTGGCGGCTGAATCATTCAAGGTTCTGATCTACGGCAACAGTAAGGATGATTTCGCCCATGCCAACCTTATTGGTCTGGTAGATCGGACCAACCGCCTCAGGGCATTATATGATGCCGGGGATACGGAGAATGTGACTCCGGAGTTTCTGGCTGAATCGGTTAAGAAGCTGGCCCGTGAATAGATTTGCCGGAATAAACCAAACGCCTTGCCGGACCCCCTCCACTTAAGGAGGGACCAGCAAGGCGTTTTTTGGTGTTGAACTACAGACCGGAGGAGCAGCTAGCTGTTACTGAACGGCTGCGGATAGAGAATATATTCCTCAAGGCCGGCTTTTTCGAGCTGTGTGATACTGTATTCGTCAGGAGTGCCTTCGACACCGGCGTAACCCCGCCGGGTATACATATGCACCGCATCGGGAAAGGCGTCTCGCAGAACGCCGCGGATTTTTTTGCCGGAGCTGTCATTGTCCAGATACAGGTATACTTCTCCATCACCGACGGTGCGGCGCAGGGATTCAAGCTTGAGTGTGTTCAAGGTGCCGAAAGTGCACAGAATGTCGACCTCCGGCGCGAGCAGCCGTCTCAGCCGGCTGCGGTCATTCTTGCCTTCGACAATAATGGTGATGGACATAGGTGCTCACTCCCGGATCGTAGTTGGTTATGACGATATTGTACCTAAGCTTCGCCAATTTTAACAGTTCAAAGAGCAATATGTATTCATTCCCCGGGAAATGTCGTAAAAACAAACGTCATCAAACAAACAATCACCCGGCAGGGAAAATGCGGGTGATTGCTGGCGAATGCGGCTGGAATCAGGCGGCGTGGCTGTTCAAGCCCGGAGAATAAGCAGCGGGACTGCCGGATCTTCCGGGAGGAAGCAGCAGAAGGGCTGTCATCAGCAGCACGAAGGCAATGAAGTAAGGGGAGACATAGTCCCTCAGCTGTCCGGCGGCTACCGGCCCGGCAAATGCCCCTAGAGACATGGCGATGGATTGCAGCGAGAAGGTACGTCCCATCCGGCCTGCACCGCCCAGACTGATGAACAGGGAGGCCATCGCCGGGAATAACACACCTTTGGCTGCGCCAAGTATGAATAGAATGATTCCGGCCGGTATGCTGCGGAAGGCGGCCAGACTGAAGAAGCAGATGGCCATTCCCAGCAGTGCAGCAGCAATGCGGATGCCAGGGGCCAGCCGGTTCAGGAAGAACAGGCTGAGGGTCAGGAGTGCCCCCAGGCTGAGCAGCGACAGTAGAATTCCGGTTGAAATCATTCCGTCTCTTCCTTGAGACAGCGGAAGTTCAAAGAAGAGTACCCCTTGGGAACAGGATACGAAAAAAGGCAGCAGATAGTAGCGCTTAGAGACTGGAATGTCAGCTGTCAGTGGAATCGCCGCTTTCTCCTGCGGCAGCGGCACAGCGTGTGCGTGTGAAGCCAGCGCAGGAGAATGCTTCGGCACGCTGAAGTAAGCCATCACGCCTGTTAAGATCAGCAGCCAGCCCAGGGTACTGAAGGTGCCGGAATAGCCGGCCTTGAGAACAATGAATGCACCGGCCGCCGGTGAGACCACAGAAGCCAGCGTGTGGATGATCCCATGGCCTGACATGTACTTGCCCTGGGTAGCCGGGTCAGAGGAGAGAGAGGCCAGCAGGGTCATGCAGGCAGGCGAGAGGAAGGCCAGCGCGAAGCCGCTTGCTGCGCGCAGCAGCAGCAGATGCCAGGGCAGCTGGGCATGGGCCTGCAGCAGCAGAATTAGCCCGGCTGCTGTAAGAGCAAAGACGATGTAACGGCGGCTGCCGTTGCGGTCAACCAGTACACCGGCCAGCAGGTTGCCGGGGAGGTGGGTCAGCGAATACATTCCCATCATCCAGCCTATGAAGGCAGGGCCTGCTCCCAAAGACATGGCAAACGGCGTCAGAATGGGATACTGGGCGTGCAAATCAAAGAATGCCAGAAATAGAAACAGATACAGCCACAGTGCGGTTTTCACGGGTGACACCTCCAGGTTGTTGGCCAGCCGATGAGTAATGGGAAGGGATTCACTTGGAAGAAACGGCCTACTTGTACTTTACGTGCGCCGGAGGGGGCTTATACCATTTTCTTGGCCAATCCCAGTATGCGCTTCTGCAGCCCGGGAACCATGAATTATAAGAGGCATTCATGTATAATCATTATTATTAAGGATATGTCAGACGGGACAGGAGTCCCGGCGTGGCGAAATTTGCGATAGGGGTGTTGTGAAATTGATGGATCCGGCAGTGTGGTCACAATTTATCAGAGAGAATTGGCTTGTTATCGTTATTGCGCTTGTCCTGCTGTTTGCAGTAATTAATCTCGTTAAGACTGTACTGAAATGGGCAATTGTTATCATTATCGTTGCAGGCCTGTTCATCTACAGCGGGGTGACCATGGATCAGATAGGTAATGCTGTTAACAAAGTGGCGGACGGGACGGTCAGCACGCTGAAGAAGGAAGCGCAGGAAGTTATGCTTAAGGAAGCGCAGGAGGCGGTGTATACCTCCGGCGGTGACGGTACTTTTACAATTACGACTCCCAATCTCGAAGTGAAAGGCTCCGCCGCAGAGGATAAGGTTGAAGTGATCTTCCGCGGGGTCAGTCTTGGAAAGTGGAGTGTAACAGATACTACCAAAACATTTATTGACGAAGCCCGGAAACAGGCCGGCAAATAATAGTGCAGTTGAACCAAAGGCTAAATAGCCACAGAAGGAGGAGCGAGAGAGATGCTGAACAGCTGGATAGATAGTCTTAGTGAGGCCAATATCATCTCGATCGTCCTGCTGGTGGTCGTGCTGTTCTCCGTACTGCAGGGATGGGGCCGGGGCTTCAAAAGAGCGGCCGGAGGGCTGTTCGGACTGCTCGGCTCCGGAATAATGGCGATCGCGGCCCTGATTATGGCTGTTCCGGCCGCTGTATACCTCTCGCCACTAGCCGGGGAGTGGGCATCAGGCGTTGTTCTGCCTGACATCCGGATGAGCCAGTGGCAGCAGGTGTATTATACAGCTGTATCGGTGCTGGCGAACTCGCCGCTTGTGCGGTTCCTCCTCCTCCTCCTCCTGTCCTACAGTCTGATCCGCCTAATACTGGGTCTGCTGTTCCTGCTGCTGCCTTTCCGCCTGCCGCGGTTTTCGTCAAGGCCGGGAGGGAAGATCACGGGGGCCAGCCACTTAAGCGGAGCCGTTCTAGGCTTTGCCGCCGGGCTCGCCCGTGCACTTGTTCTGGTCTTTGCGCTTTATATCGGCGTAGGCCTAAATCCGGACAGCGGCTTCAGCCGCTACGTGGAATCCTCGCCGATCTACAGCCAGAGTGCGGCGGCGGTATTTGAGCCGCTGGCCGGTGAACAGGTCCGGGGTAAGCTTCCGGTGCTGACCAAGGCGGTAGCCGCCGAGATGAATGATATTTTGCGGCGCAAATATGAAGTGATCGACCATGATATTTCCGCGGACATCGCTGGTGCAGCCGCAGATATTGCCGGACAGGCTGACGGGGATGAAGCGAAGGCTAAGCTGCTCTATGATTGGATCGGCTCACGCATCACCTATGACTATACCAAGGCAGAGAACTATGAGCAGAAACGGATCTGGCATGAGCAGACCCCGCAGGATACCTTTGATACCCGGCTGGGGGTATGTATAGATTATGCCCGCCTCTATGCCATGATGGCCCGTTCGCAGGGCCTTCAGGTGCGGGTTGTAACCGGCAGGGGCTATGACGGGCAGGGCGGTTATGGTCCCCATGCCTGGAATGAGGTCTATATCAGCAGCAGGGAAGCCTGGATTCCGCTGGATTCTACCTGGGCCAGCAGCGGGAACTGGTTCAATACCAAGGATTTCGATTCAACGCATATCAAGGAAAACATCCTCTGACAAGAAGCGGGAGCTCCTCCATCTATGGTACAATAACAGCGTGTAAGAAGAGCTCTGCCTTTGGACTACCGGATATACGGTTTTGCATAACATACAAGGAGAGGACATGCTGTGAGATGGTTCGGTAAGCCGGGCTCCCGCCCGGATGGAGGTTCTGCCCGAAACTACCTGAGTTTACGCATAAATCTGTTTTTCTTCGGCACTTTTTTTATTTTTTGCATCATTATTATCCGCCTTGCAGGGCTGCAGTTTGTGGAGAGTCCTGAGCTTACTGAGGTCGAGGCCAGCCGGGAGACCAAGGATGTGCCGCTTGCGGCGATCCGGGGAATTATTCATGCTGCCGGCGGCGAGAAACTTGCCTATTCCACATCCATACAGTCGTTATATATCACTTTAACCAAGGAATATACAGCCAAAGCCAAGAACAAGGACACCGGAGTATATGACTTCACTGCTGAAGCCAAGGCAAGTACGAATTCACTGGTGGCGCGGCTCACGTCAGTTTTTAATGAATATGGTGATCCTTCCGCCAAAAAGCTCTCGCAGGAGGATATCCTTGCTCTGCTGGATCTTGATTATAAGAAATCACTCGGCTATGTCCCGCGCAAAATCAAGACGGGCCTGACGGTGAAGGAAGTCGCTCATCTCATGGAGAACAAGGAACGCTATCCTGGATTAGCTGTTGTGGAAGAAAGCGTCCGCCATTATGACAAGGATACAGTGGCAGTTCAGACGGTAGGCTATATGAAGCTGTTCCGTTCGACAGAGGACTATGATATATACAAGAATATTCGTAATGCCATGAAACAAACGGGCGCTGATCCCGGCCTGGCTTACAGGGAAGATGAATTTGTCGGTATCTATGGTCTCGAGCAGCAATATCAGCGAGAACTTAGGGGCAAGAATGGTTATCAGACCCTCTCCGTTAATCCGCAGAACATGGCTGAGGAAGTCATTGCATCCGTTCCGCCTGTCAAGGGCAATGATATCTGGATGACGATCAATAAAAGCGTGCAAATGAAGACAGAGCAGGCCATTATGGATCAGATCAGCTGGCTGCATACCAATCCGGTCCAAGGCAAATATCATCCGGATGCCCTGACCGGGTATGCGGTTGCGATGGAAGTCGATACAGGCAATGTAGTCGCAATGGCCAGTATGCCGGACTATGATACAAATGTCTGGAACGCCGAGAAGCTGCTGCCGGAAGTGTATGAGAAGATTAAGAATAATAACCAGAACGGCACGATTAACCAGAATACCTCCGGTGTCTCAGGGAATGGCCTGAAGTCACTGATTTTCCTGGGTTCCACAATCAAACCGTTAAGTGTGTTAATTGGTCTCAATGAAGGTTTATTCAACACGACTGACACTTATATAGACAAGGGAATCGCGTATTTCGGCAAGGATGACAGTTCCTCCGTAAGCAATTCCTCCGGCCACGTCCTGGGGCCGCTTGATCCCGCTAAGGCGATCCAGGAGTCATCCAATGCTTTTATGGTAGACTGGGTCGGCAATGCACTCTATAAGAAGTATCAGGGTGAAGGAATCGCAGTGTGGGACAAGTATATGAAGGCCTTCGGACTTGGGGTGTCGACACAAAGCGGACTGCCGGGTGAGAGTGCCGGAGTTGCCGATTATATCAATACGGAGCAAGCGGGCTCTGTCCAGGCGGCGTTAGTCTTTGCTTCCTTCGGTCAAAAAGGCAAGTATACCGCACTGCAGCTTGCCCAGTATACAGCAACGCTTGCCAATGAAGGGGAACGGATCAAGCCGCAGCTGGTCAGCAGGATTACAGATGCCGAGGGCCATACGGTTAAGGAATTCGGACGGGAAGTTCTGGACAAAATTACGTTTGATCCTTCGTACTGGAAGGAGATCAAGCAGGGGATGAACACGACAGTTAAGGTGTTTGACGGATTCCCGTATGACTTCGCCCGCAAGACAGGGACCTCTGAAATGGATGCGTACGGTGCGGTCCGTGACAACGGAGTCTTCATTGCTTATGCTCCGCGTGAGCATCCCAAGCTTGCTGTAGCGGTGATTATTCCGGAAGGCGGCTTTGGATCGAACAGTGCTGCACCGGTGGCCCGTAAAATATTTGAAGCCTATGACTCAGAATACGGGCTCGATGGAGTTCCCAAAAAAAATCTTCCGCCAGTAGCGCAGGAACAAGAATCGACTGTCAACTAAGAGATTTATATTATTTTTCCCGCTGAAACGGTGCTGTCCTTAGTAAGGACGGCCAAGCCGTTTCCACTTGAGATGTAGAGGAGTGAAAAACTGTGAGTGTTTTCCGAAAGCAGGCCTCTCCCCCGGATGAGAAGGACAGCAAGAGTTCGCTTGGCCTGCGGCTCAACGTGTTTTTCTTCAGCACGTTTGTAATTTTTTGCGTAATTATTATCCGTCTGGCTGTGGTGCAGTTTGTGGAAGGACCTAAGCTGACTGAGGTGGAGACCAGCCGGGATACCAAAAGTGTACCGCTCGCGTCCATCCGTGGTGCGCTTCGCGCAGCCGGAGGAGAAGAAATTGCCTATTCGACCTCCGTTCAATCGCTGTATATCACCCTGACAAAGGAATATACGGCCAAAGCCGTGGATAAGGAGACCGGAATCAGTGCACTGAAGCCGGAATCGAGAGCAAACGCCTATGCGCTGGCAACCCGGCTGGTCGAGGAATTCGATAAACATGGTGATCCGGACGGCGAGAAGCTGACGGTGAATAATGTGATTACTTCATTGGATTTATATTTCAAAAAATATTCGGGTTATATGGCACGCAAGATTAAATCCGGTCTTACCACCCAGGAAGTTGCTTATTTCATGGAGCATAAAAGCGAGTTCCCCGGTCTTGAGATTGTTGAAGAAGGCGTGCGGCATTATGACAAGGACACGGTTGCTGTGCAGACAGTCGGGTATATCAAGCCCTTCAAATCTTCCAGTACACTTAATATCTATAAGAACATACAGAACGCAATGAAGAAGATCGATGCCGATCCCGGCCTGAACTATAAAGATGATGAGTTTGTCGGCTTTGACGGTCTGGAGCTGCAATATCAGCGGGAGCTGCGCGGCAAGAATGGTTATCAGGTCATTTCAGTGAATCCGCAGAATATGGCCGAGAAGGTTGAAGAGGTTGTGCCGCCGGTCAAGGGTAATGATGTCTGGATGTCGATTAATAAGAACGTCCAGCTCAAGACGGAAGAGGCTATTACGGAGCAGATCAGCTGGCTGCACAGTCATGCTGTACAGGGCAAAACCCACCCCGATGCACTGACGGGTTATGCCGTAGCCATGGAAGTGGATACAGGCAATATTGTTGCCATGGCCAGTATGCCGGATTATGATACCAATGTCTGGACGGCGGAGAAGCTGGATTCCGATACTTGGAATAAAATTATGGGTAACTATCAGAATGGGACGATTACTCCGTATTCTTCGGGGATGTCCGGCCATGGATTCGGTTCTACCGTATTACTGGGGTCAACCATTAAGCCGCTGAGTGTGCTTGTGGGCTTGAACGAAGGATTCTTCAGCACCTCTTACCGGTATAATGATAAAGGGATCGCTTATTTCGGTAAGGATGACAAATCCTCCGTACGCAATTCCTCCGGACATGTCTACGGTCCAATGGACCCGGCCAAAGCGATTGAGGATTCCTCCAACGTATTCATGGTGGATATGGTCGGCAAGAAGCTTTATGAGCAATATAAGGGCGAGGGGATTGAAGTTTGGGATAAGTATATGAAGGAGTTCGGCCTCGGCGTCTCCACACAGAGCGGGCTTCCGAATGAGTATCTGGGACAGATTAACTATACCGATATCAAGGCAGCGGGCAGTGCGCAAGCCGCACTGGTCTATGCCTCCTTCGGGCAGCAGGGCCGTTATACGGTGCTGCAGCTGGCACAGTACGCTTCCACGCTTGCCAATGAAGGTGTGCGCATCAAGCCGCAGCTGGTCAGCAAGATCACCGACTCTGAAGGCAATGTGGTCAAAAAGTTTGAGCGCGAGGTGCTTGATGAGGTAACGACCTTTGACCCGTCCTTCTGGAAAGAAATCAAACAGGGCATGAACAGTAAGGTTACTGCATTTACGGATTTCCCTTATGATTTTGCCCGTAAGACAGGTACCTCCCAACAGCTGGGTAAAGGGGAACTACGTGATAACGGGGTATTTATTGCTTTTGCCCCGCGTAATAATCCTAAGTTAGCAGTTGCCGTGGTCATCCCTGAAGGCGGGTTCGGCTCCAACAGTGCCGCGCCGGTCGCGCGTAAAATATTCGATGCGTATGACTGGGAGTACGGGCTGGATGGCAACCCGAAGAAAAATGTGAAGACTGCAGATCCGGCCAATGGAGAGGCCGTAAACACAAACTGACGAACCGCCGTAGCCTGATTGACAAATACACAGCTCCCGAACGGGAGACATACAAGAATGGAGGGGTGGCAAATGACTGCCAAATACCGCCTGCTTGCATTGGATATGGATGGAACCCTACTGAATGATGAACAGAAAATTACCCCCAAAACGGTGGAATGGATCAAAAAAGCGATGAATGCCGGCGTACATGTCTGCCTGTCTACCGGACGTTCGTCCCGGAGTGCGATGCCTTATGCCGTACAGCTTGGCCTGGAGACCCCGATGATTATGGTAAACGGAAGTGAAGTATGGCGCGCACCGGGGGAGCTGTACCGCCGGTCCCTGATGGATGTGGAACTGGTCAAACAGATGCATAAGATTGCCGAAGAGTTCGATATCTGGTTCTGGGCATATTCGGTGGATGAAGTATACAACCGCGACACCTGGGACGGCGAAATTGACAGCAGGGAATGGCTGAAGTTCGGTTATTCTACCGAGGATAATAATATCCGCCATAAGCTGCTGATGCGTCTGCAGGAGCTGGGCGGGCTGGAGATCACGAATTCCTCGCCGTTCAATCTGGAGATTAATCCGCTTGGCGTTAACAAGGCATCCGGCATTCTGGAAGTCTGCAAGCTTCTCGGCATTAACATGTCCCAGGTTGTGGCCGTCGGCGACAGTCTGAATGATCTGGCGGCCATCCAGCAGGCCGGATTCGGCGTAGCGATGGGCAATGCCCAGGAGACCGTTAAGCAGGAAGCCGATGCTGTTGTGGCTACGAATAATAATGACGGGATCGCGGAAGTGATCGAGAAGTATATTCTGTCGGAGGCCGGAACCTCGGCTGGTAGAATTTCAAAGCAGGCTTAGTAGATGTAGTAATGAGTTTGGGATTATCAAATTTTTTATAGCTTGATCTGGAAGACAACAATTGGTGGGAGTAACGGAGGGGAAGTTTGAGCTGTAGGAGCGGTAGCGACCGCCTTTGCCACCGTATTTCCACCGCGAATAGCGGTATAGATCAAGAAATCTGGGGACAACAGCGGCCGGAAGCTCGATCATTCACCGCAGTTACGAGCGACACCTTTTGGAGTTCTTTTATTGCTATCAAAACTTGAGGAGTTGAAGGAATTGACGATCCTGGGTTGGATTCTGATCATTGCTTTGTTTGCAGTAGGGCTGGCAGGAGCGGTATATCCAATCCTGCCGGGCGCGCTGGCGATTTATCTGGCCTTCTTCGTATACGGCTGGTTCTTTTCCTTCGACCCCTTCGGTCCCTGGTTCTGGATTGCCCAGACATTGATTGTGGTGGTTCTGTTCGTTGCCGATTATGTAGTCGGGGCCTGGGGTGTCAAAAAGTTCGGCGGCTCACGGGCGTCCGTCATCGGCAGCACGATCGGCTTGATTATTGGCCCCTTTCTTATTCCGGCCTTTGGTCTGCTGATCGGCCCGTTCCTCGGGGCCTTTGTCGGTGAACTGATTGCAGGCTCTAAGCCGGGTAAGGCGGTCAAGGTCAGCTTCGGCTCCTTGCTGGGGCTATTCAGCAGTACCGTAGTCAAAATTATTCTGCAAATTGTTATGGTCGTCCTCTTCTTTATCTGGATCGGACGGTATTAAATTTATTGTGAAGAAGGCGAAACAGCTTGTCCAATAAGAAAGAATCTTTTGTTAAAGGCACGCTTATTCTGGCTGCGGCCGCACTTGTGGCCCGCATCCTTGGACTTGCCCAGCGGGTGCCGCTGGAACATCTATTCAATGATATAGGGAATGCATCCTTTACTCAGGCTAACAATGTGTATCTGCTGCTCCTTCCGCTGGCGACCGCAGGAATACCCAGCACGCTGAGCAAAATGGTATCAGAGCGTTATGCTCTGAACCGTCCGCATGAAGCACAGCAGGTATACCGTGCCGCCCTTATCTTTGCAGCTGTTGTAGGTGTTGTAATGAGTACAATACTGTACATAGCCGCTCCGTATTATGCGGAGTACACCAAAGTTCCTGAGAGTACGCTGGCCATCCGGGCGATTGCCCCGGCGCTGCTGCTGTTCCCCGCAATCGCGATGATGCGCGGTTATTTCCAGGGGCGCAATAATATGATGGCCGGAGGTATCTCACAGATTATTGAGCAGATTGCCCGGGTATCGACGGCAATTCTGCTGGCTTTTATTCTGCTGCGCCAAGGCTACAGCAACACATGGATGGCTGCAGGCGCTTCTTTCGGCAGTGTGCTCGGGAGTGTCGGCGCTTTCGGTGTTATGCTGTATTACGCGATGAAGATGCGCCGCAGCGAGGAGCAGATTGCTCTTTATGAATCAAATGAGGCACGCCTTCCGTTACTTGGAATATATAAAGATATTTTCAAACTGTCCATTCCAATTGTATTATCTTCGATCACAGTACCTGTTGTGAACTTTATCGATACTTCCTTTATTGTACCGCTGCTCAGCGGCCGGATCGGAATGGAGGAAGCTACCCGGGCCCTGGGGATATTCGGCAGCCGTGCACAGAGTATAGCAGGTATCCCGCCGGTGTTGTCTATCGCGCTTAGTACGTCGCTCATTCCGATTATTTCAGCGGCGTACGCCCGCAAAGATGAACAGCATCTGAAACGCCAGGTTACCCTGGCTATGCGTATTTCCATTCTTACCGGCACACCAATTGTACTCTCTCTCGTTGTGGCGGCATATTCTGTCAATGGACTGATCTTCAGCAGTCTGGACGGCAGCGGGATTGTAGCGATGCTGACGCTGGGGACTATTTTTCAAATCACTATGATGACTACGAACTCTATTCTGCTTGGGATGGGCAAGTCGCGGATTTCGATGTATTACGTGCTTGTCGGGATTATCGTGAAGTTCGCTTCCAACTTCCTGTTCAGCCAGCTATTCGGCATCTATGGCATCATCGGCTCTACGGCCCTGTGCTTCATTGTCATTACGCTGCTTAATCTGCGGATGCTCAAAAAGATCATTCCCTTCGAAATTCTCGGCAAACGCTGGGGCGGATTCTCAATCGCTGTACTCGCATCGGCCGGGATCGGCTATGGCCTCAATGAAGCGGGGATTATGCTGACTCATCTGATGCCGGCAAGACTGGCATTCCTGATTACATGTCTGGTGGTTGGAACTGCCGTGGTTATCATTTATCTGGTACTGTTGATTGTTCTGGGCGTACTGAGCAGCCAGGAAATCGCAGGTTACCCGCGTCCGCTGCGCAAACTGCTGAATCCTCTAATGAAGCTGCAGCCGGCGCATGTGCGTGCAAACGAATAAAGCTGTGATCATTGTCTTATTTTGTCTTTTTTATTTGACTTATTCCGTACATTTTGCTTCACTTAGAGAAGAGTCATGGGTAACGGTTAAATGAGAAAGGATGGTTAATAGATGGACAAAATTAGTTCTCCTGCTGAGTTTCAGGTGTCAATACAATCTCCGCGCTTAACGGTGGCGGTATTCAAGGCGGATTGGTGCTCGGATTGCAAATTCATGGATCCGTTTATGCCGGATGTGGAACTGAAATATAGTGACCGCCTCACACTCGTTGAAGTGGATGTCGATGCCGTAGGCGACGTCAGCCAGGAACAGAATATTCTGGGCATTCCGAGCTTTGTCGCGTATACCGATGGACGGGAACTGGTCAGATTCGTGAATAAGCTTCGTAAGTCCCGTGAGGAAATTGAGAATTTCCTGAATACGGCGCTGGATGTATACCTTAGCATCCACAAGTAATGAAGCAGCACCGCTTTCGCCCTACCCGAGCAGAAGCGGTGTTTTTTTTCTAGAATTGTCTGCGGGCGCTATCATTATACTAATTCATTCCTATAAAATGCGGGTGATAACATTGACGACCCTTCAATTAAAATGGCTTAGCTATATAACCTGCCTCGTTATGTTTCTGGCGCTGCTCGGCGGAGCGGTGGTTACTAAGACGGGTTCGGGGCTGGAATGCGGTAATGAATGGCCGCTGTGTCACGGAAAGCTGATTCCGGCTTATACCGTAGGCTCCCTGATTGAATATACCCATCGTCTGTTCAGCGGACTTGCGGGCCTAATGTCACTGGCTTCCATGTTTGCATTCTGGCGTTATGCCCGTAAGCGCAGGGATCTGCTTACCTATGCCTTGTTAACCCTTATATTCGTAGTGGTGCAAGGCGGAATGGGAGCGCTTGCGGTAATCAAGTCGCAGTCTGCTGGAGTGATGGCTTTACATATGGGATTCTCGCTGATTGCGTTCGCCAGCTCCCTGATGCTTGCGCTTGGAGCAGGGCGGATCTACCTTTCGGGGGAAGAAAATAGCACTGCAGAACCGAAAGTAAGCAGGGGCTTCCGTAACTTAACCTGGTTTACTGCGTTATATTCTTATATGGTCGTGTATATTGGGGCTTATGTAAGCCATACCGATTCGCAGGGGGGCTGTTCAGGCTGGCCGCTGTGCAATGGGGAATGGATTCCGGAGCTGTCTGGCGGGGTGGGCATTGTATTCATACACCGGCTTGCAGCGGCGCTGCTGTTCCTGCTGACTGCTATTCTGGGACATCTGGCTTTCTGGAAATACAAAGAGCTGACGGAGCTGAGGGCTCTGGGTGTTGCCGCAGTACTGCTCTGCCTGATGCAGGTATTCAGTGGAGCTGCTGTGGTTCATACGCTGTATAATGAACGACTGTACATCTTTACCGCGTTGTCGCATATTTTGCTGATTGCCGGCTTGTTTGGGGTTCTATGTTATATGAGTGTCCGTGTCTGGCAGTTAAGCGGAACAGGCAAGAAATTATAAGATTACCGTTAAGGGCATGGGTAAGGTTCGGGCCCGGTTCGAGGAGGAACGTTTAGTGGGATACGGTAATTTGCGACAATGGATCGAACAGCTCCGCAGGGACAAGGATCTTGCCGTGATTGATGCTCCGGTTGATCCGCATCTGGAGCTGGCCGAGATTCACCGCCGGGTAGCCGCTGAGGAAGGCCCGGCGCTGCTGTTTACAAATGTACAAGGAACGCCGTTCCCGGTTGCAACCAATCTGTTCGGTACTGTCCGCCGGGTGAATAAGGCCTTCGGGACCCGCCCGGAGCAGTTAGTGAAATCCATGACGGCAGCTATGGAGACGATGATTCCGCCATCAGCTGCCGGACTTTGGAGAGAAAAGGGCTTGCTGCTTGACCTGATCCGAGCAGGAACCAAAAATATACCGCAAGGTGAAGCACCGGTACTAGGCATCTGCCGCAGCAGTAATCCGCTACAGGAATTGCCCCGAATTACCAGCTGGCCTAAGGATGGAGGGCCGTTCATCACCCTTCCTGTGGTCTATACAGAGAGTATAACCAACCCCAAAGACCATAATCTCGGGATGTACCGGGTCCAGATTTATGATGACAGCACCACCGGCATTCATTGGCAAATTCATAAAGGAGGGGGCTTCCATCACCGTCAGGCTGAGCTGCTGGGGGAGACGATTCCGGTCTCTGTCTTTATCGGCGGGCCGCCTGCCCTGATTGCGGCCGCTGTTGCCCCGGTGTCAGAGCGCCTTCCGGAATTGATGCTGGCATCCCTTATGCAGGGCGGGAAGCTTCCTATGGTGCAGGACCCCCTAGGCGGTCACCGTATTCCATCAGAAGCCGAATTCTCCATCCGCGGGCGGGTGTCTCCGTTTGAGCGTAGACCGGAAGGCCCGTATGGCAGTCAATCCGGCTATTATTCGCTGCAGCATGATTTTCCCGTAATGCATGTGCAGCGGATGTGGCACCGCAAGGATGCGATTTTTCCGGCCACGATTACCGGCAAACCCCGACAGGAGGATTATTATCTGAAGGATTATCTGCAGCGGCTGCTGGCTCCGGCCTATCCGTTAATGATGCCTTCTGTAAAAGCACTGTGGGCGTACTCGGAATCCGGCTCGAACGCCTTGGCGTCTGCGGTGATGAGAGAGAGCTATCCGCGTGAGGGACTGGCTTCGGCCTTCCGTATCCTGGGGGAAGGCCAGCTCTCTTTAACGAAATTCCTGCTCCTGACGAATGAAGCGGTTGAGCTTACGGATTTCCCCAAACTGCTGGAAACCGTGCTTGAACGCTTTAATCCGGCATCAGATCTGGTGATCTTCGCTAACACCTCCATGGATACCCTTGACTATACCGGCCGCAAGCTGAATCATGGCAGTAAGGCTGTGATGATGGGCACCGGCAACCCGGTGCGTGAACTGCCTAGAACCTATACGGAGGGTCACCTTCCAGCAATCACCGACGCCGTGCCCTATTGCGGCGGATGTTTAGCCGTTTCCGGAGCATCCTATATAGAAGACCCTGAGCTTCCCGTCAGGCTGGCCGCTTCCTTCCAGGAGAAGGGCACAGCCTGGCCGCTGATTGTTCTGGTGGACGATGCTGCAGAAGCAGTGCGCACACAAACGTCCTTCCTGTGGACAGTGTTCAGCCGGTTTAATCCGGCGGATGATATTTATGCGGAGACCCATGTATTGCGTAACGCAATCAGCTATTCGCTGCCTATTGTAATAGATGCCCGGATGAAGCCGGGATACCCGGAGGAGCTGGTTCCTCATGAGGACACGGTTGAACTGGTGAACCGGAACTGGAATCGTTATTTCCCTCATTTTTAGATCTTAAGTATTCTGAGGAGGACAAATATGCTGCGGACATTACTGGGAGAGCCGCCCCGCGAGAATAGCGGGGTACTGGCCGAAGCCATGGACAACATGGCGAAGGTCGCCTCCATGCTGCGCAAGGAGATGAACGCACATGAAGACCGTGACCATGAATACCGCAAGCTGGAAATATGGACACGCGGTCTGATCTCATCGCTGGACGAGCTGGAACAGAGCTGGTTCGCCGCCGCCTTTTACCGGAGGTCGGTAGTTGCCGGTTATATGGATGATATGTCGCCCACGGAGCAGGGGGAGTACGCCAGGTATGTGTATTTTTATAAGGACGGCTTCATCCGGGTGTTCTCCCTGCTGGACAAGCTGGGTACGGTCCTGAACAGTCTGTATGATCTGAATACAGGGAAAGTCAAAGCACATTTCTCATACTTCACTGTGCTTCGCCAATTTCAGCTGCTTCAGGCGCACAACCCGCTGGCCAATGAGCTGGAGAGGATCAGGAACTCTTACCGCGAACCGATAGAGAATCTGCGCAAACGGCGCAATGCCGAGATTCACTACATGAACGCTGAGATGACGGATGATCTCTGGCAGCGCCATCAGGGGCTGCATGACAAAATCCAACTGGAGGATCTTGACAGCCATCTGGAGGATTTGAAGCAGAGCCTGGAGATGGTGTGCAAATCTTTGTCGGCTGCCTTCAGGTACAGCAATGAGCAGTGGCACAAGAATAAAGCTGCATCCAGCAAGCGTTCAGAGCACGTACAGCCGTAAAAACTTACCTTTGACAAAGAACCGGAAACTTAATATACTTATGCAAGTATTTACTTCTAACATGAAACGGCATATATAACTTCATACTATAATCTTATCGAGAGCGGCGGAGGGATAGGCCCGATGAAGCCCGGCAACCGATTTGTCACAGCATAGCTGCTGTTCTGCAAATGTCATGGTGCTAATTCCTACAATGCCGCTGAGTTTGCGGTCTTGGCAGATGAGACGGCATTGTTTACTTCACACACATGGCCTCTTCCGATCTGCACGGATCGTAAGAGGTCTTTTTTGTTATAAATTGCAGGGAAGAAGGAGGACGGGGCGATTGATAGAGCTGAAAGATTTGACGAAAGTATACGGTAAAGGAAGCAAGGCCGCGACGGCGCTTTCCGGACTAAGCCTGTCGATTAAGAAGGGGGAGATATTCGGTGTAATCGGTCACTCCGGTGCCGGCAAAAGCACGCTGATCCGCTGCATTAATCTGCTGGAGCGTCCGAGCGAGGGTGAAGTATGGGTAGATGGGGTGGAGTTGACGGCACTCAGCCAAGGACAGCTGCAGGAGCAGCGGCGCAAGATCGGGATGATCTTTCAGCATTTCAATCTGCTCTCCTCGGCAACTGTATATAACAATATCGCCTTTCCGCTGCGGCTGGCCGGAACCTCCAAGACGGAGATTGAGCGGAAGGTTCGGGATCTGCTGGCTCTAGTCGGACTTGAGGAGCACCGGAACAAATATCCGGCTCAGCTGTCCGGAGGCCAGAAACAGCGGGTCGGGATCGCCCGTGCTCTGGCGAGCGATCCTGATGTTCTGCTATGCGATGAAGCGACTTCAGCGCTGGACCCGCAGACAACGGATTCAATTCTGCGCCTGCTGCTGGATATTAACCGGAAATTTCACTTGACCATTGTGCTAATTACGCATGAGATGCATGTCATTCAGAGCATTTGTGACCGGGTGGCTGTCATTCATGGGGGTGGGATTGTGGAGCAGGGCGACGTTTCCCAGGTTTTTCTGAAACCAAGGCATGAGGTTACGAAAGAATTCATCCGCAGTGAAACTCAGGCAGACGGACCGCTGCGGCAAGCGATTGATGCTGTACATGCCGGATATACTAAGGCGGTCAAAATTACTTTTCTTGGGCAAAAGACGTACGAATCGACCCTTTCGCATGTGGCGCAGGGAACCGGAGTTAATTTCGCCATTCTCCAGGGAACCATTTCTACTATTAAGGATGTCCCTTATGGTCAGCTGATTGTGCGGTTTGAAGGGCCATCCGGTGCCGTGGAAGCAACACTTACCGAACTTGCGGCTCAAGGCCTTGATGTGGAGGTGATTTCTTAATGGGCGGACTGGATTTTAGCGCGATTAACTGGGAAGAAATGCTTGATGCCACGGTTGCAACAATGAAAATGTTAGCTTTTTCAGGAATATTCACAATTATCCTTGGTTTACCGCTCGGCATTGTGTTATATTTATGGGGCAGATCTAATAACACTATTATCAGGGCTGTTTACTCGGTATTATCGTTCGTCGTAAATATTCTGCGTTCAGTTCCCTTTATTATTCTGATGGTTGCCCTGATTCCGTTCAGCAAGTCGATTATGGGTACCTCGATAGGTGTACTTGGAACGATTCCGGCGCTGGTGATTGGCGCGGCTCCATTCTTCGCCAGACTGGTAGAGACCGCACTGCGGGAGGTTGACCGGGGGATCATCGAAGCGGCGCAGGGTATGGGAGCATCCACGCAGCAGATCGTTATGCGCGTATTGCTGCCGGAGGCCCGTCCGGGCCTGCTGGCCGGAGTAACCATAACCGTTGTTACGCTTGTCTCTTATACCGCAATGTCAGGGATGATAGGCGGCGGGGGTCTGGGTGACCTGGCGATCCGCTACGGCTATTACCGTTATGAGAAGGAAGTCATGATTATCTCGGTGGCCCTGATGGTCATTCTGGTGCAGCTGCTGCAAATGGCAGGCGACCGGCTGGTAAGACATTTTACACGGAAATAAGGTACGTCCATATAGCCTTATTCATACAAAACATACGGATTAGAGGGGGATTTACAAATGAAAAAAGTACTGCTCACATTCTTCAGCCTGACCATGATATTGGTGCTCGCGGCTTGCGGCAACAATAACACTGCGAATAATGCGGCAAACTCTGCGGCTACAACGGCGCCAACGGAAGCTGCTGCAGAACCGTCCACTGAACCTGCTGCAGAACCGGTAACCCTGGTCATTGGAGCTTCTCCTGTACCGCATGCGGAAATTCTGAAAGCTATTGCCCCGCTGCTTGAAGCACAAGGCATTACGCTTGAGATCAAAGAATTCACGGATTATGTCCTTCCGAATACACAGCTTGCCGAGAAGGGGCTGGATGCGAACTTCTTCCAGCACAAGCCTTACCTGGATGACCAGAATGCCAAGAACGGCACGGAGCTTGTATCTGTAACCGCGGTTCATGTTGAACCTTTCGGCGCTTACTCTAAGAAGATCAAATCGATCGACGAACTGGCTGATGGTGCCAAGGTTGCCATCCCGAATGATGCTACTAACGGCGGACGCGCATTGATCCTGCTGGCCAAGAATGGCCTGATTACACTAAAGGATGATACCAATATCGCTTCCACCAAAGCCGATATCACCGAGAACCCTAAGAAGCTTGAAATCATTGAGCTGGATGCAGCGATGCTGCCGCGTCAGCTGGACGAAGTAGATCTGTCGCTGATCAACACCAACTTCGCGCTGGAAGCGGGTCTGGTTCCAACGAAGGATGCTTTGTTCATCGAAGGAACGGATTCCCCTTATGCCAACCTGCTGGTAGCCCGTCCGGACAACAAAGATTCCGATGCGATCCAGAAGCTGGCTGCAGCCCTGAACTCTGCAGAAGCCAAAGCCTTCATCGATGAGAAATATGAAGGTGCAATTATCCCTGCATTCTAAGCTTGAATCTTAGCTGAATATCTAATAAGTGAAGACCGGAGGACGCCCGTAAGCCAGAAATGGCTGCGGAGCAGCTTCTGGTCTTTTTGCAAGCCGTATAGCAGAAACTGTTAATACATCTATTCTCTGCCTAGAGGTTGAACCTACATGAGAAATCCTCTATAATAAAAAAAATCCCGGCCTTCTCATCGGAGGCCGGGATGATCTATGATACGGGATTAGAATACTTGAATAACTTCTTCCACGCCTTCTACTTCTTCAACAAGAGCGCGTTCGATCCCGGCTTTCAGCGTGATCGTGGAGCTTGGGCAACTGCCGCAGGCACCCATAAGCTTCAACTTCACGATGCCGTCTTCTACATCGATCAGTTCGACGTCACCGCCATCGCGCTGCAGGAACGGACGAAGTTTATCGAGCACTTCCAATACTTCATCGTACATGGTTGCACTTTGTACATTCTCACTCATTTCTCAATCACTCCTTTCGTATGTTTATTATAGTACAAAAAGTTAAAAAATAAAATGGTTAGCGCAGAATAGGGAGATTATCATGAGACCAATTATAGAATTTTGTGCCAGTAATATCGGACATGGTACAGAAAAGCTCAAAAATAAGCTGGAGCAAAACCCCGAATACGATGTGGTGGAGTACGGCTGTCTGAACAACTGCGGACAATGTTATCTGCAGCCCTTCGCCATGGTCGACGGGGAGATTATTGAAGCCGAATCCGCCGACGGACTTGAAGAGGCGATTGAAGCAGCCATTAAAGAGGCTGAGGCATGGGATAGCCTTGAGATCGATTAAACCGCAGCCGTTTGTCCTACCCGAAATGACGCTTAGACATCCAGAGAACGCCGCTTTTGAGCAGGCGTGGAACACGGCCCATGACGGAGCGGCGGCCCATCAGGCCAAAGCCGGCATTTTTACCCAGTGAGCCGAGAGTGCCCTTAAGCTTGATCTTATGCAGCTTCGGGGTCTCACCACGCCATAGGGCCTGAATAATCTGTGCGACCTGTTCTCCTTGTGCACCTGCCGCCTGTGCGCTCGGTGCGAAGGGGAGACTGGCGCAATCTCCAATCACGTACACCTCCGGATAGTCGGCCACATTGTAATAATCGCCCACAATGATCCGTCCTCCACGGTCTTTGGGGAGTTCAAGCTGCTGGACCACCTGCACCGGCTGAATGCCGGCAGTCCAGACCGTAACATCAGCAGGAATTGCCTGGGTGCCATTGAAGATGGCATCCTTTTCTACATGGGAGACGGATACCCGTCCCATGGTCTCCACATGATGCTCATTGAACCACTCCTCCACATACTGTGACAGCTTGGCCGGGAAAGAAGACAATACCCGTTCCCCGCGGTCCAGAATGGAGATGTTCAGATCAGGCCGGCTCTCCCGCAGTTCTGAGGCAATCTCAACGCCGCTCAGTCCTCCGCCTACAATGTTGACCGTTCCGTAAGGCTTCACATCGTTCAGCCGGCGGTAGGTTTCGCGGGTCCCGGCAAAGCTCTGAATACTGCAGGCATAGTGCTCGGCTCCGGGGATGTTATGGAAATTATCGGTGCAGCCGAGCGCTATCGCCAGAATATCATAAGATATCGGCTCCCCGGTATCGAGGAATATCACCCGGCTCTCCAAATCGATGGAGCCCACCTGACCATAGCGGATCGTTAAGCGGGGATGAACCGGGAATTGAATCCGCAGATGATAATCCGTTACAGTTCCTGCGGCCAGTGCATAATATTCCGTCTTGATTCCCTGATACGGCATCCGGTCAACCAGGACGATTTCCACATCATGGGGGAGATGGTTGTTAAGAAGTTGCTGAATGAGGGCAAGACCGCCGTAGCCGCCGCCCAGGACAAGTAGAGTTCTCATGCGAACCGATCTTCCTTTCATGTATGGTGCGAGATGGGCAAGGCAGTTCCGCAGGGGTATAGGCTGGTGCGGTTAGTTGTTACTCGTATACTTTAATCTCGTTGTAGAAAGTATCCCGTTCAACCGGAATCCGACCGGCCCCTTTGACGAGCCAAATCAGCTCTTCACGTGTCAGACCTTCAGGGGTCAATGCGCCCGCGGCATGGCTGATCCGTTCTTTGAGAATCGTGCCATGCACATCTGAAGCTCCGAAGCTGAGGGCGACCTGGGTCAGCTGTGCCCCGATATTAATGAAGTAGGCTTTGATATGGTCAAAGTTGTCCAGCATCAGACGGCTTACTGCAATCGTCTTAAGATCCTCATAAGCAGAGTTCCGGCGCATAATGCCTGCATTCTTATTCTTAGGCTGCATGGAGAGCGGTATGAACACCATGAATCCGCCCGTTTCGTCCTGCAGGTCGCGGATTTGCAGCATATGGCGGATGCGGTCCTCGCGGGACTCAATGGAGCCGTACAGCATAGTCGTATGTGTTCTCATACCTATATTATGAGCAGTGCGGTGAACCTCCAGATATTCCTCGACATTGGCTTTGTCCACACGCATTTTTTTGCGGTACTGGTCGGATAGAATCTCCGCCCCTCCCCCGGTAAGTGTCTTCAGTCCGGCGGCGCGCAGCTGCTCCAGCACTTCACGGATGCTAAGGCCGCTGATGCGGGTGAAGAAGTCGATCTCTGCTGCGGTGTAGGCCTTGAGAGTGACGTCAGGGAAGTGCTCGTTCAAGGCCCGAAGCGAATCAACATAGTACTGGAAGGGCACGTTATCATTATGGCCTCCGACAATGTGGAACTCGCGTACGCCGGGATGGATATGCTGCTGCACATATTGCACCATTTCCTCGCCGGAAAGGGTATAAGCGCCGTCTTCTCCGTCATCCTTGCGGAAATTGCAGAATGCGCAGCGGGATTCGCAGACATTGGTGAAATATAGACTCATGTTTTCGATAAAATATACTTTATTCCCGTTTTTTCGCTGGTTAACCTCATTGGCTAATTGCCCAATCGTTAATAAATCATTGCTCTCATATAAATAAACGCCATCTTCCAAATTTAATCTTTCTCCGCCGCGGACCTTCTCAATGATGTTCGCCATCCGGGCATCCATGTGGGGTGTTATAAGGGTAGACATATAATTTCCTCCTGAAGGTTGGCGAGGCAGTTGCATCGCAGAATCGTGTGAATTGGGGTCAGAGACAACCTCGTGACAAATTTCCGAATTTTTACGTATATCGCTTTTCCTATTATAAACCTCTCCCGGAGGGTGAGCAACCGCCGAAAAACGCAGGCCATACGGTAGAAATTGCATCTTTGCGGAGTGCTTACGACTTGAGGGCAGAGGAATAGTGGAGTATACTTGATTTTATATAAGCAGTAAAATGATTTTCATCATATTGTTTTACCTTATATTACTCGTATTTTGCTCATTCCTTAAGGCCTGAAGGCTGGTTGATAAAAAAGCTTAAGCTTCCAAAGCGAGTTTCGTACGAAGTAATGCAAGGAAGCAGAAGCTAACAAAACTTTGGGGAGGTTAAAGTAATGATTAACATAAGTGAAACAGCAGCTGGCCAATTGAAGACCATGCTTGCTGAGCAGGAAATACCTAATATGTTTCTCCGTCTGGGCGTAACACCCGGAGGCTGCAGCGGTTTCTCTTACGCTATGGGCTTCGATGATAACGAAAGCGACCAGGATGTGTATATGGACATTGAGGGTCTAAAGGTGGTCGTAAGCAAAGACGATATCCGCTACCTCGACGGTCTGGAGATCGACTTCGAGGAATCCGGCATGACCGGAGGCTTCACCATCAACAACCCGAATGCCAGCGCTACCTGTGGATGTGGTTCATCCTTCCGCACGAAGGAAGAAGCAGGGAATCCGGCGGCGGAGCCTTGCTAAACGGCGCTGCATCAACGTTTTTACAACGCTGATCTGTACGGCAGCCGATGCGCCAGCCACCCGCGAACATGTTTGGAATTGCGGATTGAGCGGTGAAATTGAACGTTAACGACCCCGAAGGCCCGGAGTTAACAACCCGGAAAATGCCGTTTGTGGGTTGTGGATTACGACCTCTACCACGTTATTAGTCGCGGACTAATGCGTATTGGAGGTCGTTTTTGTAACGTTAAATAAACGTACGCGGCGCGTTCCCAAAGGAGCCCGCACGCTAAAGGAGTTTCCGAAGAAAATCAGCGGTCGGGCTAACCGATACAACGCCAACATACTGTTGCGGACGCTTAAGGGAAAAACCGAATACAATGTGCTGGCGCGAAGGTCATCGGGCCCAATGTATGCGAAAAACCACACACAATAGACTGGGGAACATTCATACTCCTCATGACTAACGCGGGAAGCCGTCAGAAAGCAGGCGGAGGGAGAAAAGTGAGGTATCGCTTAAGAGAGGCATAAGGGACCAACATCGTTCACCCGTCAGGGTGATTTATATTTGGCCCCGGGCGAGGGTACAAGCAAGCTCCTGTAATCATTGCAGGGGCTTTTTTTTATGCTCCAGGCACTCCTCCTGAGCACCCGAAATTGTCAGATTGGTGACTATATCCTATTCTCTCATAAAACATACTTGACTAGTGGGAATAATGGGATTATAGTATGAAAAAAGCTTGCTAAACAAAGAAAGATTTCCACAGAAATCTTTCATTTCATCCCGCATGGATCACATCAAACTGATCACTCCACACCGATCACCTATCACATCGCTAGATGTGAAGTGATTACATAATAATTGTATACAATTATACAATTGTCCGGGCGACCCGCAAATGAATGGCGAGGAGCAATGAACCTTATGGAAATGCGCTCACGAAGATTGTCTAAGGATAATACCTACTACGCACTCAAGCAAAAAATAATAGACAGCGAGCTGGAGCCGGACCAGGCGGTTAACGAAGAGAGTCTGGCGGCACTCCTCGGGATCAGCCGTACACCGCTAAGAGAAGCCATCCAGCGGCTGGAGAATGAGGATTTCCTGGTGCGCCAGCCAAACGGAAGGCTTCGTGTAGCTCCGTTAACGATTACGGAGGTTGAAGAAATCTTCCAGATCCGCAGCATGCTTGAAGGCCATATTGCCAGAAATGCAGCCAGGAACGCTACGGCTAAGGATATTCAGCGATTAACGCTGATTCTGGAGAAGCTGAAGCACTCCTTTCAGATGGGTGACAATCAGGATGTTGTTTCCTATGGTTTTGAATTCCATGATTATTTATCGGAAATAAGTGCTCTGAAGACCTTTGAGAAGGTGCTGAACCAATTAAGAGACCGTTCACTCCGTTATTGCCGTTATGTCTCGCTTCATGGGGACTGGAACACACAGGCGGATGAAGAGCATCTTGCGATTCTGCAAATGATCATAGCCCGGGATGAAGACGGTGCAGAGCAAGCCATGCGGGAGCATATCTTAAGCAGCCTGTCTGCTGCACTTGAACGGATTAGAGGAATTGAGCAAATGTAACGAAGGGAGAGTAGCAGACTTATGAAACCACTGCACGAGAGGGAAGAGGCTTTGGCAGCCCGGCTAACGGAAGTGCGGAGGAACCTCCACCGCGAACCGGAGCTTAGCTATCAGGAATTCAGAACCACAGAGAAGCTGCGCAAATGGCTGACCGAAGAGGGAATACATATCCTGGACCTTCCCTTGGAGACCGGACTTATAGCGGAGGTCGGACAAGGGGAAGGGAGCGTTGTGGCGATCCGCTGTGATATAGATGCGCTGCCGATTGAGGAGCAGACGGGGCTGCCGTTCGCCTCAGAGATTCCCGGAAAGATGCACGCCTGCGGTCATGACTTTCATACCGCAGTCATCCTGGGAGCCGCCATCCTGCTGAAGCAGCATGAGCATGAACTGCCGGGTAAGGTTAAAATTCTGTTCCAGCCCGCAGAAGAGACAGGTCACGGTGCAGAAGGCGTGCTGGCATCAGGGGGACTGGACGAGGTGGAAGCTATATTCGGCATACATAATTCACCGGAGCTGCCTACGGGAGCGTTCGGTACAAGAACGGGAGCCTTGACGGCAGGGGTAGACCGCTTTGAAATTACGGTAAAAGGTGTCGGTGCTCATGCCGCTACTCCGGAAAAGGGGGTAGATACCATAGTCACGGCTGCGCAGATTATTACCATGCTGCAGACTGTGGTCAGCCGCCAAAAGAATCCCCTGGAGCCTGTAGTGCTCAGTGTGACCCGAATCAACGGAGGCTTCACCTGGAATGTATTGCCGGAGAAGGTTGAGCTTGAGGGTACGGTACGCACCTACAATGAAGAAATCCGCAGCAGCATTCCGAACCAGATGACCCGGATCATTGAGGGAATTGCGGCAGCTGCCGGAGCAGAGGCGAAGCTGCATTGGTATCCCGGGCCGCCGGCTACGATCAATCACGGGGAATGGACAGACTTCACCAAAGAGGTCGCGGCCCATGCAGGCTATGATGTTCATGATATTCCGCCGCAAATGGGCGGGGAGGACTTCGCCTATTATTTGCAGAAGATACCGGGTGCTTTTGTGAACATCGGAGCCGGCCCGAACCATGCGCTGCATCATCCCGGGTTTGATGTAGATGAGGCGGCCATCCTGCCGGCTGCTAAGTATTTTGCTGCACTTGCGGAACAGGCCCTTGCGAAGCTGCAGGTACAAGCCCGAAGCCTGAATCCTAAATTAACAGATGATTGAGGGGAACAACCATGATTGAATTACGGGATGTGTACAAGACCTTCACCCGCAAAGAGGTGAAGATTGAAGCTCTGAAGGGGATCAGCCTGAAGGTAGACAAAGGGGATATCTTCGGTGTCATCGGCTACAGCGGTGCAGGTAAAAGCACATTGATCCGCCTGGTCAATTACCTGGAAAGACCGTCTGAGGGACAGGTGCTGGTGGACGGGCATGATCTGGGCGCGTACAGCGACAAAGAGCTGCGGGCTGCCAAGAAAAACATCGGCATGATTTTTCAGCATTTTAACCTTCTGGAGTCCAAAAAAGTGTTCGACAATGTGTCCATTCCGCTCGTGCTGCTCAAAAAGAACAAAGCTGAAATCCGCAAGCGGGTCGAGGAACTGCTTGAATTTGTTGGATTAAGCGACAAGGCCGGAAGCTATCCGAGTGAGCTGTCAGGCGGACAGAAGCAGCGGGTCGGGATTGCCCGGGCGCTTGCCTCGAATCCCTCTATTCTGCTCTGCGACGAAGCTACTTCTGCACTGGACCCGCAGACTACCAGATCTATTCTTCAGCTGCTCAAACGAATCAATGCGGAATACAACATTACAGTAATGATCATCACGCATGAGATGTCGGTGATTCAGGAGATCTGCAACAAGGTAGCCGTTATGGAAGAGGGACGGATTATCGAGCAGGGCAGCGTACTGGATGTATTCGGTCAGCCCAAGCATGAGACCACGCAGAATTTCGTGAAGACCGTCATTCAGAACAGCATGACTTCCAGCGTCCATAGAACACTCAGAGCAGAGCATGGAAGCCGGCTCTATAAACTGAATTTTGCCGGAGACAGCGCATCTGAGCCTGTTCTGTATGAGATCATCCGGGCCTATGGAGTCAAGGTCAATATTCTGTTTGCGAATACGACGGAGATTCAAGAAACGACGCTGGGTACGATTATCGTTCAGCTGCAGGGTGATCCGGCCCAGATTGAAGCGGCTCTGGATTACATGAAGCAGCATGAAGTGCGGATAGAGGAGGTGAAATCCCATGTTCTCGACATCGATCACAAGTGAGCAATTTCTTAAAGCCATTATCGAAACGATCCAGATGGTAGGCGTATCCCTTTTTGTAGGCTCGCTACTGGGCGTTCCTCTGGGCATCCTTCTGGTCATTACCCGTCCAGGCGGGGTACTGGAGAATAAAGCGCTCTATACCGGGCTTAATCCGGTGATCAACATCATCCGTTCGCTTCCGTTCATCATTTTGCTGGTAGCTATTATTCCGTTAACAAGGGCAATTGTTAATACATCCATAGGAACCAGTGCAGCCATTGTTCCGCTGATCATCTACATCGCACCTTATATCGCACGGCTGGTAGAGAATTCGCTGCTGGAAGTGAATCCGGGTATTCTTGAAGCAGCTGAAGCGATGGGAGCTACTCCGCTGCAAGTCATATGGTACTTCCTGCTGCCAGAAGCGATAGGGTCGTTAATCCTCTCCCTGACCACAGCAACGATCGGATTGATCGGGGCAACCGCGATGGCTGGAACAGTGGGCGGCGGCGGTGTCGGTGATTTAGCCATCGTGTATGGCTATCAACGTTTTGACAAGGTGGTCATGGTCGCTACCGTAATTATTCTCATCATTCTGGTGCAGGGCATTCAATCCTTGGGCAACACATTGGCCCGTAAAATTCGCCGTTACTAGATGTTACATATAGAAAAGGAGACTGGCAGATGAGTGTATGGAGTAAGCAGGACCGTTTTCAGGCGATATTATCCGGAGAGCTTGCGGATCGTCCGATTGTCAGCGGATGGCGTCACTTTATTGACAAGGAACAGAATGCAGAGGATTTGGCAGAGTCCACGATTTCTTTTACGGAGAAATTTGATTGGGACTGGGTGAAGATCAATCCGCGGGCGACCTATCTGGCGGAAGCCTGGGGGAATCAGTACGACTTCGCAGACTATAGGACTGTATTTCCGAGACAGCTGACTACGGTTATCCCGGAAGCCAAGAATCTCTGGGATCTGGATGTGAAAAAAGCAACCCGGACCGCTTCGCTGCTGGAGCATCTGGAGGCCGTCCGGAAGATCCGCCAGGGCTTGCCGGGTACCCCGCTGATCCAGACGGTATTCTCACCGCTCACGGTATTGCTGTTCATCGTGGGGCGTTCCGCTTATGTTACGACAACCGTATTCGGCATTGAGCAGCCGGTAACGCTGGAATCGCTCTTCAAGGAACACCGGGCAGCTGCGCACCACGCCCTGCATGCCATTGCCTTAACCTTAGCGGATTATGTCCAGGAGCTTAAGCACGCGGGTTCAGACGGCTTGTTCTACGCTGTGACAGGTACAGCACATCCCGGATTATTCGATGAAGCGATGTTCGACGAGCTGTCCAGACCCTATGATTCCATCGTCCTGGAGGCTGCCGGCGACGGCAAGAATATTCTGCATACCTGCGGTGCCTATTCCCAGCCGGAGAAATTCAATGATTACCGTATCGACGGGATTAGCTGGGATACGATAGCCGAAGGAAATCCCGGACTGGAAGCGAACCTCAAGGCCACGAAGGTGGGCGGAGTGGATCACGGGCTGTTTGCAGGGAACCATCTGGAACAGATTGGACTGCAGGCTGAGGAAGCCCTGAAGCAGATGAAGGATCAGCCGTTTAGTCTTTCGCCCAACTGTGCTATTCCGTTAACTGTAACAGACGAGGCGTTAGTGCATTTTAAAAACACAGTACTCAAATAGGAGATGAAGACAATGAAAAAATTACTGGTAGTGATGCTGATTAGTGCGATGGCGGTGCTGGCTGCCTGCGGCAATAATAAGGAAGCGGAAGGCTCCGGGGACAAGAAAGAGATTAAGGTCGGATTCGGTGTAGGTACTTATGAAGAGCAATTCCGTCAATCGATTCTGCCGATTCTGGAGGAGAAGGGCTATAAAGTAGACATCAAAACCTTCTCGCAGAATATGCAGGTTAACCCGGCGATGAAGGAGGGCTCGATTGACGCGAGTATTTTCCAGAGTACAGCCTATATGGAAGCTATCAATGAAGAAATCGGTGCAGATATGGTGGGGATTGCCTATGTTCCGGGTGCGCCTCAGGGTCTATATTCCGTAAATCATACAACGCTTGATGATGTGAAAGACGGCACTACCGTTGCTGTTCCGAACGATCCAGTCAATCAGGAGCGTGCGCTGCGTATCCTGGAGGAGCTGGGCTGGGTCAAAATCAAAGAGGGAGCCGGCGTAGCGGACTTCAATATTAACAGCATTGAGCCGGATAAGTTCAACATTGACATTAAAGTGCTGGACCCGGCGCAGATTCTGGTCTCGCTGCAGGATGTGGATTACGGCGTGGTTAACGGGAACTACATTGCCAATGCTCCGGACCGGAAGATTACAGATGCCCTTAAAATTGAGAATACGCCCATGCAGCACAGAATCATCGTATCGGTTAACAAAAAGGATACGGATACCCAGTGGGCCAAGGATCTGAAGGCTGCGTATGAATCCAAAGAATTCGAGGAATACATCCTGGGGCAAGAGAAATATGCCGGGTTCATTCTGCCGGAAGCCTGGGCAAATAATTAATCAGGGAGTGAGCCGAAGTGATTAAAGGAAAGATTCATTTCATTGGCGGCGGGCAGATGGCGGAAGCGATCATCCGCGCCTGCATCGCAGGCGGTACGCTGGCTGGGGATCAAATCAGTGTATCGGACATCAACGAGGGACGGCTTCAGCACTTGAAGTCTAAATACAGTGTAGACACGGAGAGTACGCAGGAACAAGGACTCCAGGCAGCAGAGCTGATCATCATTGCGGTTCGTCCGCAGGATGACCTGACCGCTCTTGGAGCCCAGGTCCGGCAATCCGCATCCCCTGCTGCCGCTATCATATCGATTGTGGCGGGGGTAACGATTGCCCGGCTGGGAGATTATTTCGGAGCGGAACGCCCGATTGTCCGGGTCATTCCGAATACTTTGACCGATACAGGCTACGGATATAGCGGTGTAGCTCTGAATACAGCCGCTTCCCTGGAGCAGGTGGAGGAATTCCTGCTTGGCTTCGGCAAGGTGCAGGTTCTGGAGGAGTCCTACATTGATATCTTCACCGGATTCGGGGTAGCCGGACCCAACTACATCTATTATTTCATAGAGTCGTTCACAGATGCCGGCGTTCTTGCCGGATTGCCGAGGGAACAGGCCTGGAAGGTAGCGCTGGAGAATATGCTGGGAGCGGTGGCGATGCTGCAGCAGACCGGACTGCATCCGAGACAGCTGCTGGATATCAACAATTCGCCTGGCGGGGTCGGCATGCACGGGTTATACGAGCTGAATAACAGTGATTTCGCGGCCGGACTGCAGCGGAGTGTGCTGGCAGCCGTGAAGCGGACCACAGAGCTGGGAGTGAAGAAATAATGGCGGTGCTGAAATGGGATCACCTGGTACACTATGTGAATGATCTGGATCAGCCGGTGCAGCTCTTCTCGGAGCATGGGCTGGTGGCCTTCCGGGGCGGCTCGCATAAGGCTTGGGGGACCTATAACGCCTTAAGCTACTTCGGGCTGACCTATCTGGAGTTCCTCGGAATCGAGAACCTGGAGCTCGCACGGGCGACTGAACATAATGTTGTCGTGCGGGATGCGGTTACCGTTCTGCCGGAGCATGAGGTCTTAAGCAGAGTGGTCCTGCGGACGGATGACATTGAAGCCGTTGAGGCCAGATTGAAAACAGCGGGGTTGATATTATCGCCCATCATTGACGGCCGGCGTCTCGATAACAAAGGCAGATTAATCGAGTGGCGGATGATGACCATTGACGGTGACTTCCAGGGACTGGTCTATCCGTTCATTATCCAGTGGAGCGGAACAGATGAAGAGCGGCTGGAGAGTCTGACCGCCGCCGGAATCAACCAGCCCCATCCTGCGGGTAATGTGGACATCGTGAGCGCGGTATTCCGTGTCAGCGATCCCGCTGCTGCAGCCAAGCATTGGAGTGAGCTGTTCAGCCTTCCCGTTACCGGACCTGTGGGCGGCAGCTTCATTCTTAAGGCGGGAGATCAGACCTTTGAATTCGTGCAGGGCGCGGAGAATCAATTCAGCCAGGTCATTCTCCGGACCGATTCGCCTCTGCTTAAGGGAAAGACCCTGCATGTGGGTGAAGGGGAATATGTGTTTGAATAGACGATTGCCAGAGTAATGATGGACAGATAAAACCTCTTGATTTGTGTAGGTGCTACACGTTTCAAGAGGTTTTTTTAAAAATATAAGAATTTATATGTTTCATACGATAACTTATCCTTCTATTTCTCGCTGAAACGGTACCATCCTTAAAAGGACGGCAAAGCCGTTTCTGCTTGCTTGCTCGCAGCATATTTGCTTATCTGATACGTCTTGAACCCACCTGTCAGATTCTTAACCTTGAAGCCCTTTTGCATTAGAATCCGGGATGCTGTGTAGCCTCTCAAGCCGACCTGGCAATAGACCCATATCTCCTTGCTGAGATCTAGTTCGTCCAGACGGGCACGCAGCTCATCAACAGGAAGGTTAATAGAACCCTCAATATGTCCATTCGCATGCTCTAGTTCACTACGTACATCCACCAGTATTGTGGTGTCCCTATTCCGGCCGGATAAATCCCCGGGTACAAAGACTTCAGTCAATCCGTTAATTACATTCTCGGCTGTATATCCGGCCATGTTAACCGGATCTTTGGCTGAGGAATAGGGGGGAGCATACGAGAGTTCCAGTTCAGTTAAATCCGTAACCGACCCCTTAAACCGGATTACTGTGGCAATATCGTCGATTCGTTTATCCACCCCGTCGTAGCCGACAGCTTGCGCACCCAAAACCCGGCCAGCTTCATTAAAAAGAAGTTTTAAGGATAGCGGAGTAGCCCCGGGATAATAGGAAGCATGGGAGCTTGGATGAACATAGACAACACGATACGGGATGCTAAGCCGCTGCAAGGTCTTTTCATTATTCCCGGTGGATGCACCAGTCAGGCCGAAGACCTTAATGATGGATGTGCCTTGAGTCCCTTTGTAAGTGGTACCTAATCCGCTGACATTATCCGCAGCAATGCGTCCTTGTTTGTTGGCAGGTCCAGCCAAAGGAACAGCTGTCTTATGGCCGTTAACCAAATCCACGATCTCTACAGCATCCCCTACGGCATAAACATCCTGCAGATTCGTTTCCATTCTCTCGTTGACCAGAATATGTCCTCTGGGTCCGAATTCAAGGCCGCTATCCTTCAGGAAGGAGGTGTCCGGTGAAACGCCGATGGCCAGCAGGACTAGTTCACTCCGCAGAACTGTGCCGCTTGCCAGGTGTACCTGAATTTGCTCACCGGCCTCCTCAAAGCTCTGCACCATGTCTGAAAAAACAAGCTTTACCCCGTGAGCCTCCAGCTCTTTGGACAACATGGCAGACATTTCGGAGTCGAAGGGGGCCAGCAGTTGAGGTCCTGCCTCAATTAATGTGACTTCCAGACCGGCTTCCTTCAGATTTTCTGCCATTTCCACGCCGATAAAGCCGCCGCCGATGACTACCGCCGAACGTGTGCCCTCTTCACTTACCTTCGTTTTGATTTTGTCTGTATCCGGAATATTCCGCAGCGTATGAATTTTAGAACTCTCTATTCCTGGCAGGGAAGGACGGATGGGTTTCGCACCCGGTGACAGAATGAGAGCATCATAGTTCTCCTCATATGAGCCAAGCTCCTTGCTTTGCACAACGACTTTTTTTGCAGCCGGGTCAATGGAGATTACTTCACTCTGGATGCGCACATCAATATTGAATCGCTTATGCATGGCTTCAGGTGTTTGTACCAGCAATTTTGCACGATCCTGAATAGAGCCTCCGATATAGTAGGGCAGACCGCAGTTAGCAAAAGAAATATACGGGTCACGCTCAAACATCACAATATGTGCTTCTTCATCCAATCTGCGTAATCGGGCTGCTGCGGATGCGCCTCCGGCAACTCCGCCGACAATCAGTACTTTTTTATTCATGTCTATTCCTCCATTAATATTTGTATCAGTTGTCTGGTTCTTTCGTCTTTAATAGAATAAATAATCTCAAGACCGTTTCTCTCAGTCTCTACAATACCGAATGCTCTGAGCTTCTGGAGATGCTGTGAAACCGTTGATTGTGGAAGCTCCAGACATTCCTGCATGTAGGTTACATTGCAGCTTCCTTTATCAATAATTCCTTTTACAATACATAATCTAACCGGATGGGCTAGAGCCTTTAGTAACTCAGCCGCCTGAGCATAAGCTTTAAATTGTTTGTCCATAGGATGAGCAATCACCTCGATTCGTTAAATCGTTATAACGTAATATTACGATATATAGATATATAATGCAATCATAAGATACGTGTAATACTGTTGACAACATAGAGCAACCGATCTATTATTATTCGTATACCCCTAGGGGTATAATGTTAAAGTCAATGCATGATCCAAATAACTATGATTTGGAGTGCAGGTTATAACGAATTTCAACTATATACAATTAAGGAGAGATTAACATGGCATTCAAAATTTCAAAAGAAATTACACCCCGGCAAGTAGCAGCGCAGCTCAAGAAGGGGGCGCCTCTTAATATGCTTGATGTTCGCGAGCTTGGAGAATGGGCGGAGGGACACATCGCCGGTGCTAAGCATATTCCTCTTGGACTGCTTATGGAACGGCAACATGAACTGGATCCTGCACAAGAAATCATTGTTATGTGCCGAAGCGGGAGCCGGAGCGGCCTGGCTTGCGAACTGCTGGGCGAAAAGGGGTTTACTGTTGTGAACATGACAGGTGGACTTAGTGCATGGACGGATGAATTGGTGCGTGACTAACCCCGCACAACTCCGCGCTGCAGCGCCTGGGTACGATCAGCTGCTGCAGCACTTTTGAAAGTACTGCAGAAAAGTACACATTGCACCAGCAAAAGGAGAGAGATATTGTGAACACAGGTTCAATCATTAATATTGTATTGATCGTATTGCTGCTCTGGTTTGTCTATTCCCGTATAAGACCGGCTAAAGGTTTAAAGGCACTGGGTCCACAGGATTTCCAAAACATGATGGAGAGCACGGATCAACGCTTCCTCGTAGATGTCAGGGAGCCGGGAGAATATAAGACCGGGTATATGAACGGTGCGAAGAATATCCCATTATCCCAGTTATCCGGTCGCCTAGGGGAAATAACCAAGGATAAAACGGTTTTTCTATACTGCCAAAGTGGAATGCGAAGCAAGAACGCAGCCAGAATTCTGCAGAAAAACGGTTATTCAGGACTAGTCCACCTGCAAGGCGGACTAAACGCATGGAGCGGTAAACTGAAGCAAGGATAAGGGGAGTATTGGATGAAAGCCCAACTTGATTTGGTGGATGACTTAGCTGAATATGTGAACCGAAAGCTCTGCAGTCTCTAGATACCATATAGAGAACCCCAAAAACCACTAGGGTTTTGGGGTTCTCCTTTTATTTTCGCATAAGAATCTGGTACATCAGCATGGCGGCTTCGTCACATGGACACTTGGTTGACGTTAATCACCGGCAGGAGTGGGGGGAGATATCGCGAATCATGAATAGTAGGCGTAATGAAATTTACGAGTATTGGAGGCAACGGCATGTTGAAGCTATTTCAGTATAATTGGCAAGTGCGCAAAGACTGGTTCGACTGGTGCGGTACGGTTGACGGGGGAGAGCTGATGAAATTACGCACCGGCGGTATAGGCTATATCCTCCCCACGTTATATCACATCGTGGCAGTGGAGTATGGCTGGATCTGTGGCGGAATACAAGAAAAAGAGATTGAGATTCCTTCATTCGAGGAAGTAGCCAGCTTGCAGCAGGTCAAGGATTTATCCGCGCGGTGTCATGAGGAGCTGGCTCCATTCGTGTACGGCTGGAATGACAGCATGGAAGACCGGATCATGATTGATATCACGGATGAAGGGGAACGCGAACTCCACAGATACGGCGAAGTTATGCGGCATCTGATTGCCCACGAGATCCATCACGCCGGTCAATTGTCTGTATGGTCACGGGAGATCGGGAAGCCGCCGGTTACGGCTAACTTTATTGGCAGAGGACTGTTTAACTAAATGCTGAAATTGACCCGAAAAATGAAGGTAATAGCTGCGTCGAGTATATTGTTCATAGCACTGCTGATGATCTCTTGGGGAGTCTATGCCAAGCCGATGCATGCGGCCTTGGTCAATTACTCTAACATGGTTGAAGTGGCACCGGATGTTTATATAGAGCCGGATATGTCAAAGGATCTGCAGGATCAGCTGCTATATTACGTTGCGCTTGCACAAGAGAAGGTCGCGGCTATTTTGGGTGAGCGAACTTCAACTCCGAATTTAATTGTGGCGTTAACTTCCAGGAGTCTGGGAAAATACACTGAGAATCCGACCGGACAAACCTATTACCTGCCCTGGAATAACTATATTGTGATCGGCCCGGACGGGTTTAATGAAAATGTGATTTCGCATGAATTCACCCACGCTGAATTGAGGGAAAGACTGCGCAACCGCAAGGTAGTGCCCGTATGGTTTGATGAAGGTCTGGCTTCGATGGTAGACGGGAGATTGTCTAATAGCACAGCACTATGGGAACAGGTAACCGATAAAGGGAAGAAGCCTGTGGATTACGGCCTTTTAGACTCGTATGATGCCTTCAGTTATGGAACTCCGGAAGCATGGAAGAATTACAATTTGGCTTGTTATGAAGTTACGCGGTGGTTCTCTAGTGCAGGAGAAGAGGGGCTCCTCAAGTTAATCCAAGCGTTGAACCAAGGGGAAGATTTCGCAGAGCAATATGCAAGAATTGAACTTGCTAAGCCATGAAGCCACCCCGGATTACAACAGTAAGCATAAGGATGTGACCAAGCATGCAATTTGAAACAAACCGGCTGCTGATCCGGGAATTCAGGTCTGAGGATGTCCAGCGGGTACATGAATATGCCTCCGATCCGGCAGTGGCCAAGTATATGATCTGGGGACCCAATTCCCTGGAGGATACCCGGAGCTATATCCGGCTGACCTTGGATATGCAACAGCAGGAGCCGCGCCAGGGGTTCGAGTACGCAGTCGTTCTGAAGCAGGGGAATGTACTGATAGGCGGCTGCGGGATACATATCAGCGGAGAAGGCCAGGGGGAGATCGGCTACTGCTATAACCGCTCCTATTGGGGTCAGGGTATTGCAAGTGAGGCTGCCGCCGTGCTGCTGGAATGGGGCTTCAATGACCTTAATCTTCACCGGATCTACGCGACCTGCCGCCCGGAGAATACCGGCTCTGCCAGAGTCATGCAACGAATAGGAATGGTATACGAAGGGCATCTGAGAGAACATATGCGCCATAAGGGGAAGTGGCTGGACTCTTACCAATACTCTATCCTGAAGGACGAGTATATGGCGGCACGCGGCTGAATTGGAACAACAGCCCGTTCGCGGAGCGTCCATTCATGTGCATACGTTGATCTTACGCAAAAAAAGAAGACGTCCCTGACGCCATTTTATGGCTTTGGGGACAGCTTCTTTTTGCTTTGCTTGCTGCACTGGATTGTTTATGGCTGCTCCGCATATCTCCACCAGGCAAATGTTCCGGCTATTCCGACTATTCCTGTATACGCAAGTATCAATATACTGCTGAGCTGTAAAGAACCGGTGCTTTGAAATACCGACGGGATGGTCCATGGGAAATAGGGTGCAAATCCAAAAGAGGAGAGCACATTGGAAAGAATGACGATGATCAGGATGAGCCCCAGGGGTGCCAGATAGCCCTTGGTCACGTTAGCCAAAAGAATGGTTGGTGCGGTCACAAAAATGAACAATAGAGAGGTGATTAGGAACTTAAAGAACAAGCTCGAAATGAAGGAAGCGGACCCGCCCTCAACTCCCATAATCGCCCCTACGGCAAAACCTACGGCAAACATATAGACGGAAAGTAACAGGCACCATGCTAAAATGACAAGGAATTTGGACAATACAATTTTCGCTCTGGACACGGGCTTTGCCAGCAAATCTTTAATGGTTCTATCCGCAAACTCCCGTCCGAATACCCATGCCGCAACAAAGGTATATCCGATAAGTCCCAGCGGGGCAAGTGTATCCAGCAATCCGGTTAAATACTGCTCCCAGTTGACACCGCCGGCGTCACTGGATAATACATTTCCGACGCCCATCATGATGGGCCCGAAGCCTAACACAAGAAACATGATCCAGAACACATTAGAGCGGATAATCTTGCGAATCTCACAATGTAAAACAGATAAAATATTCATTATTTAAACCCCCTGGTCATACCAATGGTGCGGAGAAAATAACCTTCCAAATCCTCCGTAATCACCCGGAGCGATGTTGGCGGCTGATTGCGCTGAACCAGCAGTTCGGCCAGCCGTTCAGGATGATCTGCCGCATGTTCGTTGGTTAGTTTAATAGAGCCGTCCGGGGTATCCTCAAAGGCATAGCCATGCTCTTCCAGCACCTTCTTTAAGGCAGGTTTGTTCAGTCCGTTCACGACCAGGCTTTTCTGTAAGGATTGCTCCAGCTTATCCATTGCGACTTCTTTAACAAGCTGGCCTCCGTGAATAATCCCAATGCGTGTGGACACTTTCGAGAGCTCCTCTAACAGATGGCTGGATATAAAAATAGTTATTCCGAAATTTGTTGCCAAATTATATAACATATTCCGTATCTCCGCCACGCCTGCGGGATCAAGACCGTTGATCGGCTCGTCCAAGATTAGAATTTCCGGATTGTGAATCATCGCTTTGGCGAGTCCCAGGCGCTGTTTGTTACCCAAAGAGAGATGTTTTGCTTTTTTCTTTTGGTGCGGCTCAAGTCCCAGCTTATAGATCACCTGATGTACGGCATCCTTGTCAGGTACCCCTTGCATGCGCCTTGCGATGTCAAGATTCTCAACTACAGTCAGATCAGGGTAAAAAGTAGCCTCCTCCAAATATCCAACCTTACTCCATAATTTATAGTTTCCGGCATCGACCTTTTCACCTAACATATAGAGCTTGCCGGAGTTTGGCTTCAGCATCGCTAGGAGCATCTTGATGGTCGTTGTCTTCCCGGCGCCATTCAGTCCCAGGAATCCGAAAATCTCACCGCGGCTCACCTCCAGCGAAAGATTGTTTAATATGGTATAGTCGCCAAACTTTTTGTGCACACCGTCAATTTGTATAGCGGGCGTGCTGCTGCTTTTTTTCTTTGATAAAATTTGCATAGCTCCTAACTCCTCCTATGACAATTCCTAAGATTGGCGGGGGCGGCTGGCCCAAGCCCAATAGAACAGAGCCAATTCAGCGCTACCTCATGCAGCACGTTGATGTTATCCACCTGACAGTGTTCTAATCCGCCAAGCCGTCTATCCTCTATCGCGAAGAATGTCTTGTTTGTCGAACCGGCCTGCTCGTAATTCTTCATGGCCTGTGTCAGCGGATTGGGCTGAACCAATATCTCCTCCGCTCCATGCATGACAAGCAGCGGACATTCGATCTGGTGGAGTACGCCTTCAAGATCATAGGCAAAACGCGGATTCTCCGCAAAATCCTCCAGGCTTTCCGCCCCCAGAATTCTCATGCCGTGTGCGGCCAGACTTGGCGGCATCCATGACAGCATGGCTTTCCAGTCGAAGGCATGCGTACCGCCGTCGGAGATCACGGCAGCAATCCTGTGATCGAACGAAGCGAACCGCAAGGAGTCGTAGGCTGCAAAACTCTCCCCGTGCACGATAATCTTATCAGGATCAACTTCCGGCCGTGTGAGAAGGAAGTCGATGGCCCGGGAATGAAAAGCCTCGCTGTCCGCCCGTCGCCCCTTTCCCTTCTCGTACATCGATAGACCGGTGCCGGGCTGGTCATAGACCAAAAAGTTATATCCGCACGAAAGGAAGGCAGGACCCAGCCAGAAATAATTCTCAATGGACCACTCGTCACCACCGTTAAGCGCAAATACGGTCGGTTTTGGGCCTTCGATCCAGGAAGGGGAGAAGAAGTATCCATCCAGCTTGACATCCTCGTAATCAACCTCAATCTTCTCCGGGGGGACATCGAAGTACTGTCCGGCGGCTTCGAAGAGTTCATTAACCTTTTTAAAGATACAGATTTTCTCGGCATCATCATCCATCACCGCATACTCTGCGATTCTGTAGTAATTGCAGGCACGAATGTAGCAGTTCCGCGCGGTATACCAGTTTCCGGCCGTTTCGGCCTCCTTGCCGTGTTTTTCCAATGCCTGAGCGGTGATGAGCCACTCCCTGTGCCACGTAGCTTTGTCATCGGGGTCGATTTTTTTGCAGGCCTCGTAGATTTCGGTGACATCCGTAGCGCCGAGGCTTGCCATACCCAAAGCTTTGGTAACCTGGTATGACATCATGTAATTATTGGGCCAGCGGCTGAACTCAATTGACATTTTAACATCCTCCTTGTCGGGTACCGGTGATTATCTTACTAGAAGTTATTTTTACATTCGAAGATGAAGCTTCGGTAAAAGAAAAATAAATGTTTATAAAGAGAATATAAAAAACTATAAACTGCTAAAAAAACAAAAAGGCTGTCGCCTGGGTGTCACACCCGACAACAGCCTTTAATCTTTTGTTGTTGAAGAAGAAGTGCGTAAATACAATCAGTGAAGTGAAGCCAGGGGGAGGCTGAATCTTATTCCCAAACCGCCATATTCGGAAGGGAAGGCCATAATCTCTCCCCCGTGATGCTCAATAATAGATTTACAGCTTGCCAGGCCCAGCCCAAGTCCGCCCTTTTGGATTTGCCGCGATTTATCCACCGTGAAAAATTTAAGGAACAGAGAAGAGAGATCCTTATCCGGTACGCCGATTCCGTTATCCTCAATCTGGAAATAGGCATGATGCTCCCGCAAATATCCGGTCATGTACACCTTCAGATCAGGCTTCCCTCCATACCTTACAGCATTGCTGAAGAGGTTGCCGAACACCCGGCGGATCATCGGTTCATTGACCGTCAGCCCGATGCTGTCCGTGAAGGAATGGCGGCAAGTCAGTTCAATATCAAGTCCCGCCAGCTCGTACTCATATTCAAAGGCGATGTCTGCAAATAATTCTGTTGCCTTTACACGTGTGGTCACCATGGATTCCAGCTCCAGTGTTTCTTTGGTGAAGCGGGAGAAATCATTGAGGAGCTCAACCATATAGGCTGACTTCTTTTGAATCAGTTCATAATATTCCTGCTTTTCAGTGTCGGGTAAGTCCTTATGTGTAGCCAGCAGTTCGGTGAAGCCGTTAATAGAGGTCAGGGGTGTCTTCAAATCGTGGGCGATGGCTGCAATCATATCAGTCTGTTCTCTGTGGGCGAGCTGAAGCCTGTGCTCCATCTTATTGAAGTGCTTATAAAGTTCTCCGATCTCGTCGTTACTCCTCGAAGCCAGCGGAGGCAGGGGATGGACCACATTGACTTCCCCCAGCCGGGTATTCAGCCGCCGGATGGGCTTCTCTATGCTTCTATAAATATAGATGATCAGAATGAAAAATATGCAACCCGCGATGGCAAATATGGGCAGCAGCAATGCTATATATCGTGAGTCCAGCAATGTGGTGCGTATAGGAGAATACACTGCAAAGATAAACTTCAGGTAGATTCCAATGGAAAACATAAGAATGAGAAGCATCAGCAGGAATAAGAGGGGAAGTTTTATTTTCAGTTTCATCCTATTGCTCTCTTTCCGTATATTTATAGCCTATACCCCAAATGGTTTTAATGAAGTTATGTTCAGGCCCCAGCTTCTTACGGATATTCTTGATATGAACCGTTACGGTATTGATTTCTCCGTACTCGTCTCCCCAGACCTTCTCATAGATCTGCTCACGGCTGAGTACCTGATTGGGATGACGCATAAGGATAGACAGAATTTGAAATTCTTTCGTGGATAAGTCGAGCTTCCGGCTATGCAGGAAGGCTTCAAACGTTTTATCGTTCAAAATAAGCGGAGCATCCGCCTTTTCTTTCCCGGGACTAAGCTCATCCCACTCTTTATGCAGCCTGTCCACTTTCCGGAAATGGGCCTTTATCCTGGAGGCCAGCTCCTGAATACTGAAAGGTTTGGTCATGTAATCGTCTGCTCCTATTTCGAGACCGACAATTTTATCAATGTCCTGATCACGCGCACTTAAAAAAAGGATGGGAACATTATAGGATGTCCGGATATTTCTGCAAACATCAAGTCCATTCATATCAGGCATCACTATATCCAGAACGATGAAGTCAATGTGATTATCATCCACTGCAGATAAGGCTTCTTCCCCGGAACGGGCTGTGATTACTGCAAATTGCTCGTACCTTAAACTTTTGGTGATGAGTTTTACGATTTCTTCATCATCGTCTACTACTAATATCGTTTTTGACATTTGACTACCTCCCAGACACAACCAGACCTGATATAAATAATAATTCGTTAATCTGGTTGATGCAATCTTCCACAGGAACGCCGATGAGCGTCCATTCAAGTGTACACGTTAATCTTTACACAAAAAAGAAGGCATCCCAGAAGCCATTTACGGCTTTGGGACAGCCTCTTTTTGCTGTTCTCTAGTCTGGGAATAGTATAGTTAGAGCGGCATACCTGCAACTTCGTTAATCTTGACTGCCTCTTCGGGATCAGCTGCAATCAGCTTGTCATACACTGCCTGATCCTGGGCACTCTGTGTTCTCTGCTGTACAGCGAGATACCAGCGGGCCGTTTCCCGGTTGACGGCATCGTTATAATCCTCATTCAGCCCTTGCTGCAGTGTGGCTGCGGCGGCTTGCCATTGTTTCGATAAATATTGGATCTTACCGGCGTTCAGCAGCATAACTGAAGTAATCATCGATCCCCGTCCCTGCTGATCTTCAGCCGGAAGGGTGCTGAACCATTCTTCATCCGCAGCCGCATGGGCATAAGCATCCAGTCCGGTTTTGAAATACCGCTCCTTATTAACCGTCTCCTGATCCCCCAGATCCGTCTGGCCCAGTGCATAAGCATCCAGTGCCCGCTTCAGAGCTGCGGCTCCTAACTCCTGGGAACGGCTGATCACTCCGTTGTACCAATCCGTAGTCCAGAGTGTACTGGTATCCGTCAAATCTTCGTAACCATTGATGAAGCCTTGCTTCACCGTTGCCTCAGCAGCTTCCCCGTCTCCGGACAGGGATTGGATTCGGCCTGCATTCAGGGCAATCGTTGAGGTAACGAAGAATTCACGGCCCTGAAGCTGCTCGGGTGGAAGAGTCTTCAAATGCTCAATGCCGTCCGTTACATGCTTGTAGGAAGCCAGGGCGCTATTGAAGTACTTCTGTTTCCCTGCCTCATCTTGCTTGGCATATGCCTGCAGCCCAAGGAGGGAGGCACGGCTGATCAGATGATCATACCAGTTAATATCCCACATGAACTTGTCTGCATTATCCTGATAGACCTGTAGAGACTCTTCACTCTGGCCCTTCAGGTCATAGTATTTCGCCAGCTGGGACAGCAGGTCTTTGTTATAGGGCTCACCTTCAAGTGCGCGGGTTAACACCGTATAGGATTCGTCCAGAAATTGTTCATTCTGCGTTTGTGTAAATACCTGCTGATCCAGCATGGACAGATATGCCGCCGATTCGGGATGATTCGGGCGGGTTTTGAGTGCTTTTACCAGAGGGGCTTTGATCTCATCATAAGATTGGCTGACGTTGACCAGCTTCTTGGCTGCATAGGCTTCAGAGCTGGAACTGATATACCCCAGAGACAGGAACAGCAGATACCCGGTGCCGATTCCCAGCAGCCCGAAATACCCGGCTCTGATCCAGAGCTTGTTCCACTTGAGACGGAGCGGTCTGCTCTCCATGACAACGGTCATCCCTCCCAGAGCGAGGAAGACCAGAATCCCCATGAACGCATAGCTCATATTGAAATCAAGCAGGCTGTGAACAAGAATCGACAACGCGATGATGAGATAGAAAAACCCGTTGTTATAATCGTCTTTGTCGCGCTTCAGGTATCCCCTGATATATTTATAGAAAATGAACAGGATGAAGCCCATGAACACGATAAAGCCGAGGATGCCCACTTCAATCAGGTACTGCAGGAAAAAGTTGTGGACCTGGCGGCTCAGGTAAGGGTTGTTCTGGTAATGCTCATAGAGTGATGCCCAGCCCCCGCCTCCGGTGCCAAGTACCGGATAATCTTTGACCACCTTCATGGCATCTATATAAAATGTGAAACGTTCGAGCACACTGTGCTGCTTGAAGTTGATATTCTCCAGCCGGGTACTGATATTCGCCGGCAGAATATTGCGCGCGCTGGTCCCGATGAACAGGAAGGCGAGAATCAACACACCGGCGACAGACACCACAGGAATCCATGCTCCGCTCCAGCGGCGTGATTCTATGCTGCCGAGCTTGCGGCCCAGCCAAGGTGCTAAGTAATGCTGGACAACCCAGCAGAGCGTGGCAGTAGAAGCGGACGCCCCCAGCAGATAACTCCAGCCATGCAGGGCTGCCGTGGAAGTGAAGGAGGTATTCAGCTCCAGGCCCAGTCCGGTCACCGGATTCGTGATCAGCAGAGACAATACGCCGGCAATGGCAAGATTGATAATCCAGAGTATCTGCTGCACAGGCTTCAGGAAAAGCAGCAGGATAATGAGTACCACAGGCAGCAGGACCAGACCGCCGCGGGACAAGGTAAGCAGCAGGGAGACGATGAAGGGAACCAGCATAAATCCGTGCATCAGCTGTCCGTACCATTTCCGGGAGCGGATCAGCGCGAATAAAGCGACGAACAGAAAAGCCATCAGGAACGCTGCATATGTATTGGCATACTGGAAAATGGAAGTCAGGCGAAGCCCGTTCGAATCGGTCATCACCGCTTCAGTGTACTTGCCGTTGACCACAGTATCCGAGAACCAGCCTACAAGACTGCCGGCAAGCTTCCAGCTTCCGAGCCAGTTCAATAGACCGAAACCGACGATCACATAAGCGATTGCGAGAGTACCCAGCTGAATAACATTATTGAGCTGCCTCTGGCGGAGCAGATACACACTGGTAATGAAGACCGCCACATAAGTGAATTGGGTGAACAGCATGTTCATCGCCATATAATGTGAAGCGGCCCCCCACAGGGACAAGGCGTAAGTTAACGGGAGCAGAATTGCGGCTAAGGTAAGCAGATCGCGCTGCCCATCCAGCCTGAAGGTCTTGAAGTACAGGACAGCACAGACCAGCAGGAGCAGACCGCTCAGCAAGGCAGCCATATAAATGGGCTTCTCAAATTCCACTCTCATTCCGTTGAACAATCCAACCTGGAAGGGGGTCCAGCCCAGGAACAGGATGAAGGCAATGCAGAGCGCCCATGCGGGTCCGGAATTCTTTTCGGTCATTTTGGAAGGAGCCGCTTGTTTGCCGTATACAGGTTTCGACACGTTAAATTCTCCTTTTTTCGAATATCCACGCTACTAATCTTAACATAGATCCATTTAAGGTATATTGTGTAAAATGATGATAATGTGAAATTATGGATGAAAATTTAAAAAGCCAGAATGGGATAAGCAGGGTTGGAGCCGCGAGGCATATTCATAGCGGGTCTGGGGATGGATTTAGTATTTGGAGAGCAGCCGGGTGTTAAGGGCAGGATAAGATTCAGCTAATGAAGCTGTCCATCGGCACAGGCCAACCCTTCACGGTTTAATAGAATATAGTATCTCAGGCAAATCTATGAAGCATGTATACTTGAGATTCCGCTCAAAGGCAGCAATGATAAAAGGCAGTCTGCACTACGGATGTCTTTTGCCATAGCTGCCGGGAGCTTTGGTTCAGGCCGGAAGTATGAATTTGAAATTAATCATGAACACGATCAGGGCAGCGGCCCCCAGGGAAAAGGCAATACAGCCGGCGCCCAGAACTCTGCGGCGGTCTTTGATGAATTTGAAGCCCAGCGCGAAGACGAGTATTGTGGTTCCTGCCAGTACAACAGACATGCCAATCATCGCAAACCAATATAGGATTTCAAAAAACTGTGCCATTAGGAAACCCTCCCCTCCAGGCTATAATACAACGAATTTTAAGAATATTCCAGCTCTGGAATAAACGGAACACCGGGACATACGGCCCTTGGGGCTATATGCCCTTTTTTGCTGTGAACTCCATTACCACGGACAATCATACAGGAGGGTGCGGTCTTTTGTGAGTAATCTATAGGGTAGGCTGGGAATTCGAAAGGAGAGGGCGAAAAAATGGCGGGGAGAGAACTGGCAAGCAAGTTGCTGAAGACCGCGGCGTTGCTTAGCGATTCACGGGTTGCCGGTTACATTCCGAGAACCCGGGAATATAGTGCTGCCGGATTGTTGGCGATGCTGGGAAGATACGGGAATGTTGTAATTAAGCCGGTTGTCGGTGGCGGAGGCTACGGGGTGATCAAGGTGTTCCGGGATCACCGGGGTTATGGCTTCACTTATATGCATAATACACGTATATATCGTGATTTCGCTTCGATGAGGTACGCGCTGGACCGGTTCAAGGTAAAGCGGAGATATTTGATCCAGCAAGGCATTTCACTTGCCCGGATTTCGGGGCGTCCGATTGATTACCGGGTCAAAGTGGTGAAGAACGGCGATCATTGGGAATTCCGCTCCATGGTAGGCAGGGTAGCCCGGCCGGGATTGTTCGTAACTAACCTCTGTAAAGGGGGAACAATGCTCAGCTGCCGCCATGGACTGAGAAGGTCGCTCCCCGGAATCCGGACCTCTGCGAAGAAAGCGGAGATGCGCCGGCTGACTTTAGTCTGCATTGAACTGCTGGAACGGCATTTCCCTGGTATCGGCGAGCTTGGTTTCGATTATGCTGTAGATCATCGGGGAAAAATATGGATTCTGGAAGTAAATACAAGACCAAAATAACCAAAAATTAATTAAGGAAATTTTAATAATTGACGATAAATATAGTAATGAGATAATATTGCGTTTAGTCATGTCAAATCCGAGGTAATATGAACATAAAAATCCCAGCCAATTATGAACATTCTAAAAATTATTTTTAAGGATAAGCGGGAGCTCTTCCCCTGTGCATAACTATTATCCCCATAGTCCACCGTGCAGCACCTGACATTGCAACCCTTACTAACATATTATGCACAGGATCTCCACAGTAGCTTGTGGATAATGAGAACGCTTGTTCGAATAATGATAGTTTGCTATGATAGATTCAGATCCAAATAAAGGAAAGGTAGGTGAACGTTATGGTTGAATTGTCGGATGAGATGCTGCTGGACTCTTATCATAGAGCGATAGAGCTGCAATTGGAGCATGATTTCATCGCTCTGTTACTCGCTGAAATTCGCAAACGGAACTTACACTCTCCAGTTCATGCGGTTCTTCACTAAAGATCAGAGCAAACTTTTACAGCACCCAGAATTAATCAAACCGCAAGTAACACAGAATAGGGTATCTTTTCAAGTTGAGGTGGAATCAACCTGAAAGGATACCCTTTTATTGTAGGTTTTAGGTTATACGCAATTCTAGAGTTTGAGATTACTGCTGTGTCCCGGGGACAGCTTCGCTTCCGGATCAATATATACCTTGGCGTTATTCACAGCAGTCGGCGCTTCTCCGAATCCAACAGCAATCAGCTTCAGCTTGCCTGGATAGGTAGTGATATCGCCTGCGGCAAAGATACCCGGAATGCAGGTCTCCATGCGTGAGTCTACCACAATGGAGTTGCCGTCAATCTCAATTCCCCATTCCGCAATCGGTCCCAGTGAGGAGACAAAGCCGAAATTGACAATTACACTGTCTACTTCGATTTCCTGAGTTTCTTTGGTCTTAATATGGGACAAGGTTACCTTGGTTATAAACTCATCACCGTGCAGCTCAGTGATCTCAGATGGCGTAATTACATTAACCTTGGAGGCCATCAGATTCTCTACACTGTGTTCATGTGCGCGGAATTTATCCCGGCGGTGAATCAGGGTTACCTGCTCCGCGATAGGCTCAAGCATAAGCGCCCAGTCCACGGCAGAATCGCCGCCGCCGCTGATCAGCACCTTCTTGCCTTTATATGCATTCAGATCGCTTACAAAATAATTCAGGTTGGCTTTCTCGAAACGCTGCGCATCAGGCACTTCTAGGCGCCGCGGCTCGAATGCCCCTACACCTGCTGTGATAATAATAGCTTTGCTGTGATATTCAGCTTTATCGGTGGTGACGACGAAGTGGCGCTCGTCCTGCTTCACAACAGATACTACCTTCTCCTCCAGACGGATATCAGACTGGAAGAGCTCCATTTGCCGTGAAAGGTTATCCACCAGCTCCTGTCCGGTGATCTTAGGAAAACCGGCCACGTCGTAAATATATTTTTCGGGATAAAGAGCAGCAAGCTGCCCCCCCAATTGGGGCATACTTTCAATAAGTGTTACCGAAGCCTGGCGCATACCGCCGTAAAAAGCGGCAAACATACCGGCTGGTCCCCCGCCTATGATGATCAGATCGCTCATAGGAACGGATTGCTCTAGTGTCACGTAATATTACACCTCCGAGTTGATAGTTTCAAATTGCCATACTAGCGTACCTACTCATTATAAACATTGTAGGACCCTGCTGCAAAGGCTTTGATTTCGCTGAAAAATGTGACATTTTGTTGTATGATTGTATTTGATTAAAACGATACTAAGGTTTACAATGGATATGGTTATTTTAGAAATCCTTTAAGTTTTATTGGAAATTCTTCTGAATTTAAGTGTATAAATTCACAAAAGAAACCTGATTTTTTTTACAAAAAATAACACATAGACAGATTCACCTGTTGGAAGGAGCCGGAACATGAGCAGTATTCCCAAAATCGTTATCCTAGGCGCGGGATATGGAGGTATTTTGACCGCCCAGCGGCTGCAGAAAGCTTTGAACTATAATGAAGCGGATGTAACTCTGGTCAACCGCCATGAATATCATTATTTCACGACCCATCTGCATATGCCAGCAGCAGGAACGGACAGCGTCGAGCATACACGCGTATCCATCTCCAAGCTTATCGATGAATTCAAAATCGATCTTGTTAAATCTTCCGTACAGGAGATCCGCACCCAGCAGAAGAAGGTTATTCTGGAAGATGGAACCCTCTCGTATGATTATCTCGTAATCGCACTTGGCGGCGAGCCTGAAACCTTCGGAATTCCGGGACTCGACAAATATGCGCTGACTATCCGCAGCATTAACTCCGTGCGGCTGATCCGTGAACATACCCAGTATCAATTTGCCAAATACAAGAATGAGAATAATGCACAGGAGCATATTAACTTTGTTGTGGGCGGCGCGGGCTTCAGCGGCATTGAGTTTGTGGCCGAACTGGCAGACCGGATTCCGGCGCTGTGCAAAGAATATGATGTCGATCCAAGCATGGTTAACATCTACAATATTGAGGCTGCCCCTACTGCGCTGCCGGGGTTCGCTCCGGAGCTTGTCGAGCATGCGATGACAGTGCTTACGAAGAAGGGGGTAACCTTCAAGTTCGGCGTGGCGATCAAGGAATGCCTGCCTGGCGGTGTTATTCTTGCAACCGGTGAAGAAATCAAGGCTTCCACTATCGTGTGGACCGGTGGTATCCGCGGCAACCGTCTGATTGAAGCTGCCGGCTTCGAAGCCATGCGCGGGCGTGTGAAGGTAGACGAATACCTGCGTGCTCCAGGACATGAGAATATCTTCATCATTGGTGACGGTTCCCTCATGATTAATCCGGAAGGACGTCCTTACCCTCCAACGGCACAGATTGCTATGCAGCAGGGAGAATGCTGTGCGCATAATCTTGTAGCGGCCATCCGCAGCCAGCAGCCGAAGAAGTTTACATTCAGCAACAAAGGCACCGTAGCCTCGCTGGGCAAAGGTCAGGGGATTGCAGTAGTGGGCGACAAGACCTATAAGGGCTGGACAGCGGCGCAGCTGAAGAAGGTTGTAGACATGCGCTACCTGCTCATTATCGGCGGCATTCCGCTGGTACTCAAAAAAGGAAGATTCCTCTAAGATGCGCCATTGCAGCGTACAAGTTCGCGGACTGCTCACGCGTGAGGAGCTGGACCGGTATAATGCTCTGATTGAGGTGGGTTCCTATCTTGAGGATCAGACACGGTATGATCTGGCTTACAACATCCAGAAGGAAATCGACATTCTCATTCTCCCGGCGATAGAGCGTCTGAAGGATAAAGGCCGCGCACGTGACCGGGCGACGGCTGAATATCTGGAGAGTCTGCGGGATGATGACGATGAGGACGATGAGGACGGTAAAGAACCTTCGGCATAAGTGATTTTAATAATTTGTAAACACGACAAACAGACCGCATACCTCTGCGAAGGGGCGGTCTATTTGCGTTTATTGGACAGCAGCGCTGCCATAAGCGAACCAAAAGTTAATAGGGCGGCCACTTGGAAAGACCAAATAAAAATAAGGCTTCCATCGAGGAAACCTTACCTTTACATAATTGTGGCTATTTCCCGCTTTTAGAGCTTCAGCATCTCTTCGAATGATTCCTCAGTCAGCAGATTGCCGACATAGAAGGGACCGAACTCGCCGTAGCGGGCACTCACTTCATCAAAGCGCATCTCATAGACCAGCTTCTTGAACTGCAGGGCATCTTCAGCGAACAGGGTCACGCCCCACTCCCAGTCATCGAATCCGACGGAGCCGGAGATGATCTGCTTCACCTTGCCGGCATATCCGCGGCCGATCAGGCCATGCGAATGCATCAGCTCACGGCGTTTGTCCATGTCGAGCATGTACCAGTTGTCCGCAAGCTCGCGTTTCTTATTCATCGGATAGAAGCAGATATGCTTCGCTTGCGGCAGAATAGGCTTCAGCCGGGTGGCAACATGCGGATTCAGCATCGGATCGCTGCCGTCTCCCGCAGTTCCTCCTGCGGCGTAGTTGCTGAGTTCAACAATACTTACATATGAATAGGCTTTGGTAGTATATTGGGCAAAGGCGATTTTGTTATAAGCAGTCTCAAGTGCATTCAATGCTTCCAGGCTTTCCCGCAGAAACATCATCACGAAATCAGCTTTCTGGCCAACGATGGAATACACGGTGGAGCTGCCTTCCTTGGCTTCTTCCACGGCCCCCCACTCCTGCATGAAAGCATGCAGCTCCTCCAGGGCAACAGCGCGTTCTTCATCATCGGCTGCCGTCCAGGCAGTCCAATTGAGAGAGCGGAAGTCATGCAGGGCATACCAGCCTTCCAGTGTCAAAGCGGCTTCGTTCATGTTCTCACTCCTTTAAAGTTTGCATACGTTTAATATGTATAAACATATTTTCGAAAAGAAACGTGCACCGTTCTTATGAAGACGCTGCAGCCGTTTCCATTTGCTATTTGCATTGTATCGCATGCGAACGGCCAAGAGCAAACTCTGCAGCCGCCGTTTGCGCTGATCACAAACCACTGGACGATAATGTTCATTGCTTCGCTACATTTTTTCTAGTAAACTTACTATTATATAAGGTTTGGTGTGCGGTTCTTTATAGAGAGAGGGGATGGCGGTACGATGGGATTTATTCCAGTGTTTGTTCTGGCCGTTTTGTTCTTTGTCATGATGTTTGGCATTGGCTTTATCCTTAACATGTTAATGAAGACTACGTGGTTTCCCGCATACCTGTTCATAATCGTTATTCTTCCCGTAGTGGTCTACTCCATCTGGGACCGGAGCTCCATGTCGTTATGGGAGCATCTCTCAACCTTTCATGTAGTCGACTATCTGACCGGTATAGCCGGCCTTGCCGGTGCTGTGCTGAGCGGCTGGACCATTCAGAAGCTGCGGCTGGGCGGATACAAAATGTTCTGAGGAAAGTGCAGAGCAGGCAAGACAACAAACGGCTGATCTCCTTCAAAACTAAGGGGAAGCCGTTTTTTTCTTATCTTTTCCGCTAGAATCAGCAACTGTTACCAAGCTGTCGATAATAGGGGGAAAAGCAGCTTTTTTGGGCCTTTTTTTACATTTCCGGCCGGGTGTTTTGTGATAGAATAGAAATCTATATGATTTCGTATAGAAGAGGGGGAGGTTTCCGCAGATGCGTATGAGCAACCTGCATCATTTCACCGAACATCATCGGTACTGCGTTTCCCGCGAATTCGGTCTAAGCCATGTGGATGGACGAATGCTCGGTTCGGTCTATCAGCCGATGGTCGGCGCTTTTGCCATCAGCCTGTACAGACTGCTGTTCGAGCATATACCGGCTGAATCCATCGGCTACTCCGGTGTGGAGCAGCAGCGCAGGCTCTTTATGACTCTGGGCGTAGAGCCTAATGAGAAGGGCCGCAAATATTTAGTTGACCAGGCTTCACGGCTGGAAGCGGTGGGGCTGCTGCAGACCTGCCGGATTTATGCCGCGGAGAACGATGACTATATGTATGAGTACGAATTAATGCCGCCGTTGTCGCCGTCGGAATTTTTTGCGACCCAGCATTTAACGCTGCTGCTAAGGGATAAAATCGGCAAATTTGCTGTATTGTCGCTGCGCGAGCAGTTCTGGAACCGGGAACCGGAAGAATGGAGCCGGCGGTCGATCGGTAAAGAGAATATTTCGCTGCCCTTTTATGATATTTTCGAGCTGAATACCCACGTAATTGATTACGAACTGGAGCAGGCGCTGGCCGAGGTAGCTACCGTGCGTCAGCCGGGAACAGTTGACGGCGGCGAGCCGAGTATCGGCTACAGCGACATCATTCTGCGGTTCCCGCGTGAGTCGCTCAACCGTGCGCATGTGGAGAAGCTGCGTTTCGATCATAACCAGATGGGTGTTATTAATTATGTGGCCCGCAAGTACGAGCTTGGCCCGCAGGATCTATGCCGCCTGCTGGACGAGGATGATGTCTTCACGCCGGATGGCGAGGTGATTCTGGATACACTGCAGTACAAGGCCAGCCAGCATTTCCGTCAGGATATGAAGCGCCAGGAGAAACGTGAGATCGCCGCTGCCAAGGTGGTATCGCTGCGCTCTGCTGCCGCTGATGAGAGTGATCCTTCCGGTGCGCCGGTGGAGCAGTCTGTCGAAATGGAGTTCTATGTAGAAGTGCCTCCGCAATTTATGTCCAAATGCGACATTCACCAATATAATATGATGCTGCGTAACGAACCTTATACACGTCTGCTGCAGACGTTTTTCCCCGGGGCTGTTCCTGGCCAGCTGATGGATATCTTCGAGAAGATCGATTTGAACTACAAGCTCAATGGTGAAGTTATCAATGTACTGATTCATTATTTGATGACAATGGTGGCCTCCGGCGGCGACCAGCGGATGAACCGCAATTTCGTGGAGGCCATTGCCTCCAACATGCTGGTTAAGCAGGTGAATACTTATGAGAAGGCTGTGCATTATATCCGCGACCAGTCCAAGGTGAAGGGCAAGGGGGCGGCTTCCGGCTCTGCCGGCACGGCTGCGGCGGGGACACGCCAGCGTTCATATACGAAGAACACCGGACGTTCCGGCAAGCCGGAGATCCCGATTGTGCTGGATGACGGCAGTGCCGGGACCGTATCGGATGAGGAATTCGCGGCGATGATGAAGAAAGCGGCCGAGATTAAGGCAAGTAAGAAAAAGGGCGTCCTGAGAACGCCCTAAAGAAAGAGAGGTGCGGCGATGGAGTCTATGGGCGAAGTGCTGCGTTCGATGAACAATTCCGCTCTGCGCCAGCGCTCCCGTGATCTGGAGCAGGGACTGTTTAATAATCCCCTGGTCAAGCAGCTTCAGGCTGATCATCCCGAGCTGGATGAGTCACGGCTGCGGCTGCACTTAAGCCGGCTCTACCAGTATGTCGAGGAGGACCGCCACTGCAAGAACTGTCCGGGCCTTGAGAACTGTCCGAATGATTTCCAGGGACATTACAGCAAGCTCACGGTGGAGACTGTTAACGGAATACCGGATTTGTATGAGCGCAAGACACCCTGCAAGCTGAAGATCGCGCAGGATAATCAGGATAACATCCGCAAGCGGATCCGCAGCTTCTATGTGGATGAGCGGGTGCTGAACGGCGGATATGACGAGATGGACATTATGGGCAAGGACCCCCGGCGGGCCAGTGCCGTGAATAAAATATTTGATTATATTGCGACTGTGCGGGCAGAGGGCCTGACTTCCCGGGGAATCTACCTGCAGGGGAGCTTCGGGACAGGCAAGACCTTCCTGATGTGCTATCTGCTCCATGAGCTAGCGATTGCCGGCCACAGCGGCGTGATTGTGTACATGCCGGACTTTATTGAAGAATTGAAGCTAATCATGATGGATAACCAGAAGCTTAAGGAAATGGTAGATACGATGAAAAACTGCGATCTGCTCATTTTTGACGATATTGGTGCCGAGAACCTGAATCCCTGGGCCCGTGATCATGTGCTGGGAGCGATTCTTAACTACCGGATGAACCGCAAGCCAACCTTCTATACCTCGAATTATCCGCTCGACGGTCTGGAGAAGCATCTCAGCATCACCAGCAAGGACGGCGAAGAGGTCTACAAGGGCCAGCGGCTGATGGACCGGATCGCCCCGTTTGTGGATGTCATTCCACTCCATGGGGACAATCAGCGGGGTACGGTAAGATAAATTCCGCTGCTTGATATATATTACTGGACGGATCATTTATAATCCCGCCGCTTACGGGCTGCGGAGGTTATGAGTGGTCTGTCTTTTGTTGCTTAAGAGGCCTAAATGTTGTAAGGAATGCAACTTGGAAGCATAAGAAACGGGGTGTTTGTGGGGAATGTTGTACAAAATACAGCAATTGTCGTGCTTAACTGCTCGGTGGGGGGAAATGCTGCTTTTCATACAACAATTCCCGATTTGGACCGCTTTAGCGAAGGAAATGTTGTATTTGGTGCAGGATTTTGCGTTACTCAACGATTCAAATCCGTGCCGCTCGCCGGCACACAAACAGCGGGAACCCCGGACATTGAAGTCCCTGGCCCCGCCGCTGTTTGGTATGAGTTCTCTGTATGCATCTAGCTTTTTGCGTAAACTTCGGTGTTGCTCTGCTGCCTGCAGCTTTATTCGGACATAATAAACTTGATGATAACCATCCCGAAGAAAACTACGGTCATAAATCCTGTCATTCCAAAAAAACCGGCCATTAGGTCGCCAAGGTCGTTACGGGGCTCTTCGTTGACATGCTCCCGCGGGTCACGGACTTGCGCGTTGACATCCATCGCTTCTTCCTCCTTGCTGTTGCATGACTGTGTGAGTTGAGTTACAGTTATACATGTGAGAGAAGTCATTGACAATTAATGCGCTTTCTTCAAGTATACGAAGTTGCCGGGAAGATGTAAAGATAAGATCGGCGCCTAGCCTTGTATGAGATGCAAAGAGGTGATTCGATGATAAGTATTAGACCTATGGAACCGCAGGAATACGATTTTCTAATGGATATGCATTATGAGTCAATCAATATAGTCCAAGGAAAGCCCTCCAGGAGTGAGCTGCTGAGTTCACCGGATATCGTGAAGTACAACGAGAATTGGGGAAAAGAAGGTGATAGGGCACTAATCGCTCTGATTGACAATCAGCCCGCAGGTGCAGCCTGGTACAGACTGTTTGAAGAGACGAACCAAGGCTATGGATTCGTGGATGCTGAAACCCCGGAATTAGGTGTCGCTATACGGCCCGGCTATAGAAAGCGGGGCTTGGGAATCAGACTTATGGAGGCCATCATCCAGCAAGCCGTATCCGATGGATACCCATCGGTTTCTCTTAGTGTAGATCCGGAGAATCAGGCGGCCGTCCGCTTATATGACAAGCTTGGATTCGAATATTTCGGGATATCCGGAACCTCCCGGACAATGAAGTTAAACCTTAGGCTAAATTGATTTTATACAATATAATTTTATAAAATATATAACAAATGCATTGCAATTATGTTATACTGTTAATGTGTCGGTAATAGGTAATCTGGTTATCATATTACATGCAGCATTTTATTTCGCTATATTCTCGGAGTAATTTTCGCGGACTTGGCTCAGGCTATAGAAGCGGATCTTATTTCGTACAACTTAAGCGCATGCTTCCGAAGTAGCTTTGCACGATCCTGTTTCAGGAAGCGGATGCTCACAAAACTTTTGAGGAGGAACAATATCATGGCTATCGTGAACGTGTCTGACCAATCCTTCGGTAATGAAGTAGAAGGTCAAGGTACTGTAGTAGTTGACTTCTGGGCACCTTGGTGCGGCCCTTGCAAAATGCTTGCCCCTATTCTGGAGGAATTGTCCACCGAGCTGGGAGACAGCGTAAAAATCGCCAAATTGAATGTGGATGAGAATCCGGAAACGGCTTCCCGCTTTGGAGTAATGAGTATTCCTACTCTGATCTTCTTCAAAGACGGTCAACCCGTGGACAAAGTCGTAGGACTGAACTCCAAGGATTCCCTTAAGAATATTGTAGCTAAGCATCAATAATTGATTATAATCTGCGGTATCCGGAGCCTCGCGGCTCCTTCAGACAAAGCGCCTTCGGTTTCTCCGAAGGCGCTTTGTCTGTCAAATAGAAACGGGTGTTCTATAGTAAGGCTTGAATCTGTAGTACATTCTATTCTAAACTTACCTTATAACAGTGTAGTAACAGGTGGGGGAGAACTCATGGATTATATGGATAATATCCGCAACAAACTGGCGCTGCTGCCTGATCTGCCCGGCTGCTATCTGATGAAGAATGATGAGGGTACGATTATTTATGTGGGCAAGGCCAAGGTGCTGAAGAACCGCGTGCGCTCTTATTTCACCGGCAGCCACAACGGCAAGACGCAGCGGCTTGTCGCCAATATTGTTGATTTCGAATATATCGTCACATCGAGCAATATGGAAGCACTCATTCTGGAGTGCAATCTGATCAAGAAGCATATGCCGCGTTACAACGTGCTGCTGAAGGATGATAAGACTTTTCCGTATTTGAAAATAACGAATGAAGCGCATCCGCGCCTTGAGGTCACGCGGCGGGTGCTGAAGGATAAAGCTAAATATTTCGGCCCGTATCCGAATAGCTATGCGGCCCAGCAGACCAAGAAGCTGCTGGACCGGATGTATCCGCTGCGCAAGTGCGGGGTGATGCCGAAGGAAGTCTGCCTGTATTATCACATGGGCCAGTGTCTGGCTCCCTGCGAGAAGGAAGTGCCGAAGTCGGCTTACGAGGAGATTACGCAGAGTATCTCGTCCTTCCTGAACGGGGGGCATGATGCGGTGAAGAAGGATCTGCAGAAGAAGATGCAGGAGGCCGCAGAAGAGCTGTATTTCGAGCGGGCCAAGGAGCTGCGGGACCAGATTATTCACATCGATGCCCTGATGGAGAAGCAGAAGATCAACACGGTTGATACCAAGGACCGGGACGTCTTCGGCTATGCAGTCGATAAGGGCTGGATGTGTGTGCAAATCCTGTATATGCGGCAGGGTAAAATGATTCAGCGCCACTCGTCGGCTTTTCCGTTCTACGGGGAAGCGTACAGTGATTTCATGTCCTATGTGACGCAGTATTACAGCGATAATCCAGCATTGCCGCAGGAGATCCTGCTGCCGGATATGCTGAGTGACGGAGCTGTCAAAGCGCTCACGCCAGAGACCGGTACAGGTGCTGCGGTAACGGGCTTGCAGACTGCTGCAGGCATGCTGGGCAGTAAGGAGATGCAGGCAGCGCTGGAAGCGGAGGATAGGGCGGAGGTTGCAGCGGAGCCGCAGTATCCGGCGGAACAGGAGACGGCTGCTGAAGGAACTGTGGATGCGGCCGGAGGGGCGGCAGCCCTGCAGGAATGGCTGGGCATCAAGGTACTTGTGCCGCAGCGCGGGCTCAAGAAGCAGATGGTCGGCATGGCCTGCCAGAATAGCCGGGTGGCGCTGGATGAGAAGTTCCGCCTGATTGAGCGGGATGAGGAGCGCACCTCCGGTGCGGCGAGCAGTCTGGGGCAGAGTCTGGGACTTGCTTCGCTGAACCGGATTGAAGCTTTCGATAACTCGAATATCCAAGGAACGAATCCGGTCTCGGCGATGGTTGTGTTCATTGACGGCAAGCCGGCCCGCAAAGAGTACCGTAAATATAAGGTCCGCACTGTGCAGGGGCCGGATGATTATGAGACGATGCGTGAGGTCATCCGCCGCCGGTATGAACGGGTGCTTAAGGAGAATCTGCCGCAGCCTGACCTGATCGTGGTCGATGGAGGCAAAGGCCAGATCTCCTCGGCCATCGATATTCTGCAGAATGAGCTGGGTCTGTTCATTCCGGTCTGCGGTATCGTCAAGGATGATAAGCACAGAACGGCGCAGCTGCTAGTCGGGGATTCCGCCGAACCGGTGTCGCTGGCCCGGGACAGCCAGGAGTTCTATCTCCTGCAGCGGATTCAGGATGAGGTTCACCGGTTCGCAATTACGTTCCACCGCGAACAGCGCGGCAAATCGATGGTCACCTCGAAGCTGGATTCGGTTCCGGGAATCGGGGAGAAGCGCCGGAAGTCGCTGCTGAAGCATTTCGGCTCGCTGAAGAAGATCAAGGAAGCTTCCGTGGAAGATTTCCGTGTTCTGTCTATTGGCGAGAAGCTGGCCCGGCAGATTCTGGATGCGCTCAAGGATGAGGAACCGTCATTATAAATAAGCTCAAACGGTAACGAAACATAGGCCGGCCCCATGGGGGCCGGTTTTTTGGTTGGTTGGGGACTGATAGTATCATCGGAAATCCCACTGATTCCCCCTGAAGACGGGCCAAAGGAGGGGGAGTGTAGGCGAAAAACCGAATACAATGAGCTACTGTGAGGGGTATCAGGCCAAATGTAGGCGAAAAACCGAATACAATAAGCTAGTGTGAGGGTCATCAGGCCAAATGTAGGCGAAAAACCGAATACAATGAGCTACTGTGGGGGGTATCAGGCCAGATGTATGTGGAGAATCGAACACAATGAGTAACTGTGGGTGATTTTGTACATAGATGATGAAGGTTCCGGGATATCTTTGCTGCGAAAATAAGTTAATCCTTACTTTCTGCATAAAATCGTTGATTTGTATAATTGCAACCGGTTTCGGTAAAAGGTACGCTTATCTTGAATCTATGAAAGCGCTTATATATGTAGTGATGTAGACTGCTTAAACCCAGGTAAAGGAGGCTGATGATCACACCGGGAAAGATTTTGTTTATGGGCTGGATGGCTGTATACCAATAGACATGAGGAGGATTAAGGGTAATGACATATTCCAAAAGGTTAAAACGCAAGAAAGGCATAAACGGCACCGCTTTGTTTCTGAGCATACTCATGCTGCTAAGTGTCGTAATGGTCATTCCGCCCGGCCGTGCGCATGCCGCTGGCTCTTATCTGCTCTCCCAGGACCGGCCTGCTTATGCGTCGGGCACAGAGGGCAACAATACCCCGGATCTGGCGGTGGACGGCAATACGGGTTCCCGCTGGAGCAGTGCATGGGGGGCAGATCCGAACTGGATTTATGTTGATCTCGGGGCATCTGCCGCAGTAGACCGCGTTGTCCTGCGCTGGGAAGGGGCATATGCCAAGTCCTACAAAATTCAGGTATCTCCGGATGAATTGAACTGGAGTGATGTCTATTCCACAACTACGGGAGATGGCAGTGTGGATGATCTCACACTCAGCGGCACCGGCCGTTATGTGCGGGTATTGGCAACCGCGCGCAGCCTGACGCAATACGGCATCTCCCTCTTCGAGTTCGAGGTTTACGGCACGGGCGGCGTTAATCCTCCTCCGGTAGTGCTGGGGCCGAATATGGCCTTGAACAAGCCGGCGACGGCGTCGTCTTATCAGGTGGCTGACTATCTCCCTGCTGGCTCCACATTGCCGGCACTGGCAGTGGACGGAAACTTGGCTACACGCTGGTCCTCTAACGCCACCGATAATGAATGGCTTAGCGTAGACCTTGGCAGCGTACGGACACTTGGCCGGGTCATCATCAATTGGGAGGCTGCCGCCGGACGGACCTATGATATCCAGGTTTCAAATAACGGCAGTTCATGGACTACAATCTACCGGGAGCTTCACGGCGACGGAGGCACGCTTAACCTTCCGGTCTATGCCAGCGGCCGCTATCTGCGGATGAACGGCATCAGCAGAGCGACCTCCTTCGGTTACTCGATCTTTGAATTCCAGGCGTATGATTATGTGACAGGCGACCCCAAGCCGGTCTATAACATTCCGGCACTGCCGGCGCTGACAACAGTGGCCGTAGGTCAAGGCAGCTATGCCGCGAATGACCTCTCGGTTCCCCAGCCCAAATATCCGCTGTATAAATCGGATGCACTGACTGCGCCGCTGCCTTCCAACGACTGGTGGCAGTCGATCATGATCAATCAGCTCGGCAACGGCATTATTACCCTTCCGCTCAAATCGAAATATACCAAGCAGGGACTAAGCGTTCTGAACCCGGGCGCAGGCTACTTAAGCGCCGATGGCAAGGCGCAGGAAGCCGCAGGCAGCCCGGATCTGTTCCTGATGGCCAGTAATATTAATACTTCAGGGATGTCGAACCGGATAACCGCTTACGGTGATTGGTCCGCAACTGCCGTATTAAGCGATGGTACTGCTGAGAAGATGAAGACGACCTTCGTCAAAGGCTCGCCTTATCTCTATTCACAATTCAGCGATCCGGCCAGTCCTGAACTGTACCTGCCGGCAACGGCCCGCTTCTTCGATGACAGCAATAATGCGATTCTGGCGGCTGACGGTGCCACGGTTACTGCAGACCATATCGGCATTGCGGTCACGAATTCCAATGGCGCCCCAACGCCCGTAATGGTTACCAGAAACTATGGGCTGTATGCACCGGCCGGTACAACCTTCAAGAAAGTCGGCGCCAAGCTCAAAATCCAGCTGGGCGGAGGCCAGAACTACCTGAGCTTATCGGCTCTTCCGGCACCCGCAAATCTGAATTACTTCTACCAGCACGGATATGCATTCGTGACGGATACGAAGGTGGCTTATACCTTCAATGAGACCACTTCGGATGTCACTACCACCTTCAATGCGACTACAGAACTCAAGCGTTCAGGCTTTCCGAATGTGGCGCTGATGGCGCAGCTTCCCCACCAGTGGAAGGTTACTACTACGCCGCTGACTGCTGTCTCCTTCCCGTCCATACGCGGAACGATGAAGGTTACGGAGGGTAATTCCTTTGCCACTGCCGATAAATTCTACGGCATTGTACCGCAGTTCACCGAGCCGGGTGATTCCGGCTACTCCCGTCAGGATCTGCTTAATTATCTGGCGCTGCTGGATACGGACACCGCCACCAATCTGATGCAAGCCGATGCTTACTGGCAGGGCAAGAAGCTGCATCCGCTGGCAATGGGTGTGCTGATCGCCGATCAAATCGGCAGCGAGAGCTATAAGAATCTGTTCCTCTCCCGGATGAAGACGGTACTTACAGACTGGTACACGTACACTTCAGGAGAAGCTAACTACTATTTCGATTACAACTCCGACTGGGGAACCCTGATCTATAAGAACAGCGAGTTCGGCGCGAACTCCGGTATAACGGACCATCATTTCACGTATGGCTATTATGTCTTTGCTTCCGCTGTACTGGCCACCTACGATACTGACTTCAGAAACAAATTCAGCGGGATGGTTGATGAGCTGATCCGTGACTATGCCAATCCCTCGAAGACCGATCCGAAATATCCGTACTTCCGCAACTTCGACCCGTATGAAGGACATTCATGGGCTGGCGGTTATGCCGACAATGACAGCGGCAATAACCAGGAAGCTGCAGGGGAATCCCTGTTCGGCTGGGTAGGCCAGTATATGTGGAGCACACTGACCGGCAACACAGCGTTCCGGGATGCGTCCATTATGGGCTTCACGACGGAGCTTAGAGCAGTGCAGCAGTACTGGTTCAACTACGACCAGGATAACTGGCTGCCGGGCTATACGCATAAATCTGTCGGGCAGATTTACGGAAGCTCGAACTTCTTCGGAACCTTTTTCAACGGCAATCCGGTGTATGTCTATGGTATTCACTGGCTGCCAACGGCTGAATATTTAACCAGCTACGGGTTCGACACAGCTAAGGCTGCCGGATTATACAGCGGCTTCGTAGCCGATAACAGCGGTCCGGAAACGGACTGGTACCATATCGTCTGGCCGATTCAAGCGCTGAGCGATCCGCAAGCTGTTCTGAATAAATGGAATCCGGCACTTCCGCAGCAGAATGAATTGTTCAATACGTACTGGTTCGTGCATAACATGGCAACTCTTGGATCACGCACCAAAGACATTTGGGCAGCGAACGGGTATAGTGCAACTGTGTATAAGAAAGGATCGGCATATAGTGCACTGGTCTGGAATCCGACGAATGCGGCAATTACCGTTACATTCCGCAATGCAGGAGGAATTACGGGCTCAGCTGTAGTTGAAGCCAAGAAGCTGGTGAAGGTTGACCCGACGAAGGTGAATTCGGGGACGCTGCTTACTCCGCCTGCCCTGATAGCGGATACAACGCAGAATGCAGCTGGCCAGCCGATTGAGCTGACATTCACGGATAATGCGGCCTGGAGAAGCGCGGCCAGTGCGGTGAAGGTGGATGGAACCTCAGCGGCGGCAGCGAATTATACCGTGGCAGCCGGTACAATCATGCTGAATACCGCGCTGTTCCCTGCGGCGAAGACCTACACGATTACAGTTTCGGCAACGGGCTATAACGATGCTTCAGTGCAGCAAGTGGTCACTGGCGGAGCAACCTCCGCGAACCTGGCCCTGAACAAGGCGGTTACCGCCTCGGAGAATCCGAAACAGCCTGCTGCGGGTGCAGTGGACGGAGATCCGGGTACCCGCTGGGAATCGGCCTTCAGCGATCCGCAGTGGATTCAGGTCGACCTCGGTTCTAATCAGACGGTCAGTCGTATCCTGCTGAACTGGGAGGGAGCGTATGCCAAGTCGTATACGATCGAGACTTCAGCAGATGGTGCGAACTGGGCACCAGCCTACTCTACGACAACCGGAGATGGGGCCATCGATGATGTCAGCTTCGCGCCGGTCAGCGCGCGTTATGTAAAGGTGAACGGCACGGAACGCGGCACACAGTACGGGTACTCCTTGTGGGAACTGGAGGTGTACGGCAGCGGCGGCACCGTGACGCCGCTTGCTCCTCTTGCCCTTGCAGCGGATACAACGCAGAATGCAGCCGGCCAGCCGGTTGAGCTGACATTCACGGATAATGCAGCCTGGAGGGGCGCAATCAGCGCGGTGAAGGTGGATGGAACTACAGCGGCGGCAGCGGATTATACTGTGACAGCCGGTAAAATTACGCTGAACACCGCACTGTTCCCTGCTGCGAAGACTTACACAATTATTGTAACGGCAGCAGGCTATGCGGATGCTTCCGTGCAGCAGGTAATTACCGGTGGAACACCATCCGTGAATCTCGCCTTGAATAAGGCAGTTACCGCTTCGGAGAATCCGAAACAGCCGGCAGCAGGTGCAGTGGACGGGGACCTTGGCACCCGCTGGGAATCGGCCTTCAGTGATCCGCAGTGGATTCAGGTCGACCTCGGCTCTGCTCAGACGGTCAGCCGCGTCCTGCTGAACTGGGAGGGAGCGTATGCCAAATCCTATACCATTGAGACTTCGGCAGATGGCACGGACTGGACAACGGCCTATTCGGCGACAACCGGGGACGGGGAACTGGACGATATCAGCTTCACCCCGGTCAGCGCGCGGTATGTGAAGGTGAACGGTACGGAGCGGGGCACACAGTACGGCTATTCTTTATGGGAAATGTCGGTCTATTAATCAGGGCGGCATTGGCGATAGAATAGAGGCATCAACGTAAAGAAATGGTGAGGATTATGCATAGGTCAATGTTATTGCGGTTCTTGCAGGAGGGGCAGAACCGGCCTGCCTGCAATGGGGTGAAAGGAGGCAAATTGCTGCAATTGCTGTTAGTCATGCTGGTTCTGGGTGGTCTTGCTGCCTGCTCAAACGGTAGCACTGGTAACGCCAATTCTATTGACAGGACTGGTAATGCTGATAACGCTAATCGCAGCAATTCCGGCAGTTCCGGTGATCCCGGCAATACGCTGCTTGCACTTCATCCGGCTACCGCCCTTTCAGCATTGGCTGCCAAGGTGAAGCCGGTCCAGTTCACCGTATTTGTGAACTATGACTGGTATACGGCGCCGACCTGGGAGGGCAGGCCGCATAGCCGGTGGATCACCGATAATCTGAAGGTTACGCTCACTCCGGTACAATCCAGCGGGGCTGCCGCCCAGAAGCTGAACGCGATGATTGTCTCGGATCAGCTTCCCGATGTGCTGGTCATGGACCGGGGCAAGGAAGTGGAGCGGCTGCAAAAAGCAGGCAAGCTGGTGGCACTCGACCCTTATCTGACGGAATATCCTGAATTTGTCCAGACCATAGGCGAGGATACATTGAACATGCTGCGCAGTGAAGACGGCAAGCTGTACCAGATTCCGAACTGGTATATTAACGGCAGCAACGGCAGCGGTAACGCCGGTTTCCTGGTTGAGAAGAAGATCTACCGGGCGCTTGGCTCTCCTAAGCTGGAGACATGGGATGATCTGGAGGCTTATCTGAAGCGGGTGCAGCAAAAGTATCCTGAACTCGTCCCGATTGACTTCGGGGAGACCCGGGACGGAGCGGATATACAGATGATCGGCATGCTGTACAGCGGTGCGGGGGATAACCGGACACCAAGCTTCATCTCTCCAGGTTCAGGACAAATCTTCGGCGTGCCCACCGGGTTCCGATTGACTTCTGTGTACCGGGATCCGGCATTCCTGGAGACGCTGCTGCTGGCTAACCGGCTCGTCCGTCAAGGGCTGACGTCTCCGGATCTATTAACCGAAACCCGGGATCAGGTACTGGAGAAGCTCAAAACCGGCCGGATCGCTGTATTCGGCGCGTATGACGCCATCGTGGAAGGGATCGGCCGTGAGGCGGATAATCAGCTCTCGGCCAAAGATCCGCAAGACGGATACGATATCATCTGGCCGGTGCACCGGACAGGCGTTGATCCAGATAAGGTGTACCCTTCCGGATACAATACACTGGGCTGGAATGTCAATGTGATTACAACCGGTGCCAGAGATCCGGAAGCCATTTTCTCCTATATGAACTGGGCGACGAGCCCGGAGGGACAGCGCATTATTTTCTTCGGGCCGCAGGGTATGTTTTATGATAAAGTGGAGGATGGAGTTCCTGTTCCAAATAATTCCTATATTGGCCGTGATTTGAAGCAGTACGATGATCTGAAGATTGGAGAATTCAACTGGTACGGTAATACCTCATATATTGATTCAGCCAAAGCCAGACGCGAGAAGCTGCTGCCTGCGGAGGCCCGGGACTGGACAACACTCGGGCAAGCGAATGTAACGTTCAGGACGGCGATGAACATCACCGAATTCTCCAATCTCGATCCGGCGCCTGCCTCCGAAGAGGGGATTATTCTGCAAAGACTGAAAGATCAGTATGCGCAGGTAATCCCCCGGATGATTTTTGCGGCAAGCGGGGAAGAGGTCAGGCAGCTGATGGAGGAAGCAGACAGGGAAGCAGCGGGTTTGGGGTATGACAGGCTGCTCGCCTGGAAAACCGGTGTATGGCGGAACAATCTTAAGAAGATCAAGGCCTATTCCCCGGAATACTAAACGTTTGGAAAGAAGAGGGATACGATACGTACCCTCTTTTCCGCATGAAGGAGTGCTGATTGCGATGTACAGAGCCGTCTTGGTGGACGATGAAAATTATGACTTGGAGGGTCTGCGCTGCCTGATTCCCTGGAGTGAGCTTGGCATTGAAGTGGTCTGCAGCGAGAGCAATCCGCTTGCCGCTCTTCAATATATCGAGAATCATGAGATTGACCTGCTGATTACGGACATCAGGATGCCCGTGGTTTCCGGCATGGAGCTGTCCCGCCTGGCGCTGGAGCTGAATCCGGTGCTGAAGATCGTGTTCATCAGCGGATACCAGGAATTTCACTATGCGAAGCAGGCGCTTGATTTAAAGGCGCATGCCTATATTCTGAAACCGGTTGATGATGAGGAGCTCATCGGCGTGCTGCGCACTGCGACGGCTGAACTGAATCTTGAGCGGAGCAAAGGTCCGGAAGACGGCGGCGTGATGGCGTCCTTTGATTTCATCAAAAATGATGTGCTGCAGCACTTGCTGGAGGGCAGTATTGACGGTGCGACACTGGGGGCCTTTCTGGCCCGGTATCCGCTGGATCTGGCCTTCTCCAGCGCCTCCGCGGTGCTGATTGAGGCAGATGATGTCCTCCGGCGGGTGCAGGAGCATCCGGAGGAGGTCTATGCCGGTCTGGACAGGCTGTTCCAATATATTGGGACAGAGATCGAATCCGCCGGTGCCGGGAAATGGTGCCGGCTGAACCGTTCGCAGCTTGGTTTCGTGTATACCGGGCAGCGTCTGGAGCTGGAGGAGTGGCTTCAGCAGCTGGTGCTGAAGGTTCGCGGGCACACTGCTTACACTATTACTGTGAGTTATGGAGCTGAGGTGTGTGCTCTGGAGGCGCTGACCTCATCTTTTTCCCAGGCCAAGGCATATATGAACGGCAAAATGTTCCTCGGCAAGAACAGAGTGATTCCCCCCGTAATGAACAAGCCGGGAATGACCCAGGATATTAAAGAGCTGAGCGTTGTGCTGGAGGGAATGTTCGGGGCTATGGCAGGCTACAGGCTGGCTGATATTTGCGACTGCATCGATGAGCTGTTCGCGATGGCGGCCCTGTTTGAGCATCCGGTGAAGGTCTATCATTTCTCCATTCATATTGTCACCCGGCTTGAAGCCTATCTGGGGACGCTGAACGAAACCTATGAGAGTCTGGAGCAAATGGACGCCATTCATCATCTGGAGACGGTGGATGATATTAAGCGCTGGCTGCGGTATACGCTGTTCCAGATTTCCGAGATCCTGTTCATGAAGAAGCAGCATAAGAACCGCCGGCTGATGGAGCAAATTGAGGTCTATATTCAGGAGCGGCTGACGGAGAATCTTACCTTACGGCTGGTGGCCAGCCATTTCGCCTATTCACCGAACCATCTCGGGGTCCTGTTCAAGGAGCACACCGGCGAGAGCTTCAATGAGTACCTTGTGCGGATTCGGATGGAGAAAGCGATTCTCCTGCTTGATCAGCATCAATACAAAATCTACGAAGTGGCTGATAAGGTGGGCTACAAGAATATTGCTTATTTCAGCAGGCAATTTCGTGAATATTTCAATATTACCGCAGCCGATTACAGAAAGCAGAGCTGATCCGGCATGCAGAAGAAGCGTGCGAAACCCGTATACATGCCCTTGGCCTACAAGCTGCTTATTTCCTATCTGCTGCTGGTGCTGACACCGGTTATCGGCATCGGAAGCTACGCCTATGTCTCCTCCGTGCGTTCCACTGAGGAGCACACCAGAAGCAATCTGGAGGTGGCTGTCAGGCAAATTGCCAGCAACGTCGATTACCGGCTGAAGGATGTTGTCCGCAGCACCGACGAGCTGTACGCGGATCAGACCCTCTCGCGTTATTTGACAGGTTATCATTCCGGCTGGGAGAAATATAGCATCATGTCGCAGTATATTCTTCCCAGGCTGGAGAATGCTGCGAATCTGCCGGACCCGGAGGTCAAGCTGTCCGTATATGTCAGCAACCCTAATGTCGGAGAATTCTATTACAACGAGAGTGCAGCGGGCGATGTCCGTAAGTACTCTCTATTTCACATGGACCGTATTAAGAATGAAGACTGGTATAGAGGGCTAAAGCTGCATTACGGCTCCTATGAATGGCGGCAGGTGGGCAATGACAGGATGGACGCGAGCATCTCCTACCTGCGTCCCCTGATCAATTACGATACACTGCAGCTGAACGGCCTGATCAAGATGACGGCGAATATGAAGTATATCTTCTCTGATGCCGGCTCCGGGCAGCTGGGCGAGGACAGCATCCTGTTCATCGTGGATAATGACAACCGTCTGCTCTTCATAAGCTCCCGCAACAAGGTTAAACCGGATTTGCTGCCCTCAGCCGCTTCAGGCTATATTCAGCAGCCGGAATCCTATATGCAAATTAGACAGCCCGTTACGAATATGCCCGCCAGCGTGGTGGCTTGGATTCCCTATTCTTCACTGCAGAAGAATTCACAGCAGGTCCGAAATGTGACCATCGGCATCTGTCTGATCACTCTGATCCTGCTCTTTCTGATCAGTCTGGTGATGTCCCAGTATTTTGCACGGAGCTTCCAGAAGCTGATCGCTTCCCTGAAGTCTTTTAAGGAAGGGGATTTCCACAAGCGGATGCCGGTGCAGGGCAATGATGAGTTTGCGGAAATCGGCAGTGCTTTTAACGACATGGCTTCAACTATACAGCGGTTAATCGACGAGGTCTATGTCGTCAACCTGGAGAAGAAAGAGACCGAGCTGCAGGTACTGCATTCCCAGATGAATCCGCATTTCCTGTATAACACCTTCTCTTCGATCAGCCGGATGGCCAAGCTGGGGGAGATCGATAAGCTGCATGAGGTCATCCGTTCGCTGGCCAGGTTCTACCGGCTGACGCTGCACCGCGGGGAGATGATTATTCCCGTGGAGCAGGAACTGCAGATTGCCGAGTCTTATCTGGATATTCAGCGGATTAAGAATGTGGACCGTATCCAGGTGGCTTATGATATTGCACCGGAGGTTCTGGAGAGCGAGAGCGTGAAGTTTATTCTGCAGCCGTTTGTGGAGAATGCGCTGGAGCATGCCTGGTACGATGATGAGATTTCGCTGATCATCCGGGCTTACCGGGAAGGTGCGGATATGATCTTCGAGGTGGAGGATAACGGGCTCGGGATGAAGGAAGAGCTAATCGGGCAGATTCTGGAGCCTGCGGGCCAAGGAATCGGCTATGGCATCCGCAATGTGGATCAGCGGATTCAGCTGCAGTACGGCAAGCAGTATGGCGTAGCCATTCACAGCTCGCTTGGTGAAGGGACATTGATCCGGCTCCGGTTTCCCTGCCGCCCGTATCAATCTGTGCAGGACGAGGCCTAGAAACGGTGTGCCTACCGGATTATGAGCAGAAGGGGCTGTCCCAAGCAGCCATTTCATGGCTTTGGGACAGCCCCATTAGGATATGCAGGGCGGATCAACGGGTTCCGTCTAAGTCTAAGTCAGAGGCTGGACCGGCTCTGCCTGCTCCGTATTGCGCGGAGGGTTGAAGCGGTACACGATGTAGCCGACGATGAACGGCAGGATGATCGTGACAATACCGGCGCCGATGTTCACCTTATCCTGCATGAAGATCAGCGTAGCCCCCATCAGGATGCTGTCAAACACCACATGGCTGAACATCACGGCGATGAAGCCATAGCGCAGGAAGATATAGCTGAACAGCAAACCTATTACCGTAAGCTCAATCGGCCGTGAGCTGACCGGATAGATCGGGTAGAGTGTATGTCCGAGCGCCCAGATCAGCGTAGTGATCAGTGCAGCGATGAAGGTATTCTTCACGAGCTTCTTGAGCATCCGGATACCGAACAACCGGTACACAGCCTCTTCAGAGAGACCGGCAAGCCAGGCGACAATCGGCAGCAGCCAGGCGTATTTCATATTGTAGGGAGACTGGCTGGCATCCGTGGTGGACCAGTTATCCAAGGCGAAAGACAGAATGATGAACATGAACGTCTGCACGCCGAGCAGGATGAATGCCCATACATAGCCGGCACGGATGCTGTCCAGTACATACTGGCCGTAACCGGGCTCTTTGGCGCGGGGCCAGGGATTAAGACCCTCCTTGCGCCACAGCCCATCGCCTCCGACCAGTGAGAAGTAGAGCAGCGATGACATCAGCAGGCTGTAGAGAACAAAGATGATGAACATCAGAGCGGCAGTGATACGCGCTGTGGCACTGTCTCCACCTGATTCAGGAAGTACATTGTAGCTGCTGACCATCATAATCAGGAAGTGGGCGGAGCTCAGGAAGATCCCGCGCCTCCAAGAGGTATGTTCCCGGCGTAGAATGCTGTAGATCAGCGCCAGAATCCCCAGAAGCAATGTAGGCAGACCATAGCCGAATAAGGTGAGCTTGTTGGCCAGAGAGGTCTGTTCGTCTACGTAAGCATCATGCCAGGCGGGAGCAGAGAATCCGGCACGGAAATAGGAGACCTCTCCGCCGGAGAAGTTGAAGTTATAGTGCAACGTAGATTCTCCGACCTTCACCGAGCTCTCCGTATAGACAAGCCCGTATTCAGCACTGTTAGCTTCTATCTGCAGCTTGGCGGGGTTTGCTCCCCATAACTGCAGCCATGGGCGGGCCAGATTCTCTTTTCGCTCAAGGGGAAGATCCGCTTCACTGCTTACAGTGTTTGCTGTTGAAGCAGGGTTAGTTACAACTTTTGCAGGCACTTCCCCGTAATCTAGTCCTGCAGCAGCATCGGCATCGGCTCCCCGGGCAAAAGCCACTACCTCTCCTGTATACATATTGACATCCACCGAGAGCAGGGCATCCGCCTCCCCTGCAGTATAGAGAGCCGCATGGTAGACATCATACGGGTACCGCTGATCCAGCTTGTTCTTGGTGTAATCCTCAAGCAGCTTCTCCCGGGACATATAGCCGTAGAAAGAGGCATCTGTCTTGTATAGGACAATCCATTCATCCTTGACCCCAGCTTCGTGGCCGAGCTGCTGTGCTGCGAATGCGGCGGCTTTGTCTTGAACTTCGCTTTTGCTGATCATTGCTGTGTCCTCACCGGAGCCCTGGATGAGCTGGGGGGCGACCTGGAACATGACAAACACAATAAGTCCAAGAATTCCAGCAAGGATAAGTTTGGTGGTGAGGGGCCGCTGCTGTAGGGGCTGGCCGACGGAATTCATGAAACGCCTCCTTGAAATGAAGTACTCTTGTAATTTCCATTATAGTATTACTTGCCGGGCAGTTACAAAAAAATGCCGTATTATCGTTTTACGTGGAGAGGTCCAGACTTATGCTTGTTTATTTTCAAAGCGTATTATAAGAAAGAGAAGGATTTATATGCTTCACAAGCCGCTTCTGCTTGTATCGAAAATGAATCTTTGTGAAGTCAGGCAATAACGTATATAATTTTGTATGTTTATTTGATATTGATGAATTCGTAATAGCTAATATGGATACTGTGAAAGGATGAGAGGTTTGGCTTCACCATTCTCAAAGATTAAAGGATTCAAATTTCTGAAGCTCTCTCCGCCGCAAATTCTGGTGATTGGGTTTGCTGCTATGATTAGCATAGGTACCCTGCTCCTTATGCTCCCGTTGTCCAGTGTAACCGGGCATCCACTGGGCTTCATCGACGCGCTGTTTACGGCTACCTCTGCAGCCTGTGTGACCGGACTGGTCGTTGTGGATACGGGAACCTATTTCACCGGATTCGGACAAGCTGTCATTCTTGTACTCATTCAAATTGGCGGACTGGGCTTCATGACCATGGCCACTCTGTTTGCGCTGCTGCTGAAACGCAGAATCTCGCTGCGCGACCGGCTGATTCTTCAGGAGGCTATGAATCAGAGCTCGATGGAGGGAATCGTGCGGCTGATCCGCAAGGTGCTGGTATATTCCCTGGTGATTGAAGCTGCCGGAGCAGCCGTGCTGACCATCCGCTGGGCCGTTGATATGCCGCTGAGCCGTGCGCTATATTATGGTCTGTTTCATGCAGTATCATTGTTTAATAATGCCGGGTTTGATCTTTTTGGCGGCTATCGCAGCTTGACCGGATATGTAGCTGATCCTGCGGTAAATCTTGCAACGATATTCCTGATTGTATCCGGCGGTATCGGCTTCATTGTCATGTCGGATCTCGTGGAATTCCGCCGTACGCGCAGGCTGTCTTTGCACAGCAAGGTGGTGCTGTCGATGACCGGGGGACTTATTTTTACGGGGATGGTCGTCATCTTCATCTTCGAGTTCACCAATACCCGCACTCTTGGGCCGCTGAATTTCGGGGGCAAGCTGTGGGCTGCCCTGTTCCAATCGGTCACTCCCCGGACGGCCGGGGCCAATACGCTTGATATCACGGGGCTGCGGCAGGCAACGCAGTTTTTCATTATCATTCTGATGTTTATCGGTGCCTCTCCAGGTTCAACCGGCGGCGGAATCAAGACGACGACCTTCACGCTGATGGTCGGAGCTGTAATCTCTATGCTGCGCGGGCGGGAGGATATCGTACTATTCCGTTACCGGCTGGCCCAGGAGCGTGTGTTCAAGGCGCTGACCATTACGCTGCTGGCCCTGCTGCTGATCGTTGCGGTCTCGATGGTGCTCTCCACCACGGAGGACCGCGCTTTTCTGATGATTCTATTCGAGACAACCTCGGCGTTTGCCACCGTGGGGCTGAGTCTGGGACTGACGCCGGAGCTTACTCAGGTCGGCAAAATCCTGATCTGCCTGACCATGTTCGCCGGACGGCTTGGACTCCTGACGCTGGCCTATGCACTAGGGCCAAAACAGGGTAAACCTTTGTATAAGTATCCGGAAGGCAAAATGATAATTGGATAAGGGGAAATCGAGACATGAAAGCACAGCAATTTGTTGTAATCGGCCTGGGCCGCTTCGGTTCAAGTCTGGCGCTTGAGCTGATGTCCATGGGCTATGAGGTGCTTGGGATTGACCACCAGGAGGAGCGGGTGGAGGAGATGACCGGCAAGCTGACCCATGCGGTGATGGCGGATGCTACGGATGAAGGGATTATGCGCTCCCTCGGGGTGCGTAATTTCGACTGCGGAGTTGTGGCGATCGGGGATAATATGGAGCGGAGCATTCTGGCTGCAATTCTGCTCAAGGAGCTCGGCGTCAAGCAGGTGGTCGGCAAAGCCATCTCGATTCTGCATGGACGCGCATTGTCGAAGCTGGGCGTGGACCGGGTGATTTTTCCGGAGCGTGATATGGGAATCCGTGTGGCCCACCAGCTGGTGACACCAAACTTACTGGACTATATTGAGATCTCCAAGGACTACAAGATCGTTGAGCTGACGGTGCCTGCCTGCATGGACGGCAAAAGCCTCGCAGAGCTGAACACACGGGGCAAATACGGCTGCAGCATTATTGCCCTGAACCGCGAGGACGGCATTATCGTTGCCCCGACCGCACACGACTATGTGCATCAGGGGGATATCATGGTGGTGATCGGCTCCAATGACAGCATCGGGGAGTTCGAGGATGAAGCGGTGAATGCGGATTAGGTGCAGAATTCCAGTCTGCGTATCTCTATAAGAGAATGCAAAAAAACGCCAGGCTGACGTGCAGCCGGGCGTTTTTTGCTCTTCAGAAAGACGGCTACATCCGGATGTCAGTCCGGCGGTATACCATCCACCCAGCCCCCGCGCATAGGGCGATGATCCCCCACAGGAGGAGAGTGGTTCCAGGCTCGAACATTGCGGGATCTGTCGAGAATAATGCGAAGTTCTCCATGTACTCCATAGAGGGGAACATTTGGGAAATGAGGGCGACAGATCCGAAATACACGATGGCCAGGAGGGTTCCAATGATTACTCTGAATCTGTAAAAACAGGCGCCGATCAGGAAGGTGGCTACCGAGACATCGAGCAGCGTCAGCATGAACATGTACGCGGAGAGCAGGAGCGGCCGGTCCACATCAACCGGGAGTCCAATCGAAGGAAGAACAGCCCGGCCGATCAGATACACGGCAGTCTCCGCCAGCGCAGCCGTTATGCAGAAGGCCAGCAGGGCAAACAGCGAGCTGACGTAGAAATTGCGGCGGGTCACACTGAAGCTGCTCATCAGCGGAAAGGTAATAGCCACTGTAACGATCATGCTGACGATCATGAAGATAGACATAATATTCCGGTTCACGCTGAAGATATTGTCCGCCGTTCCCATATCCCAGGCGGGCAGAAACTTCATCATCAGTACCAGGGCGGTGTCCACACAAATGAATATACTCAGCAGAATCAAGGCGCCTCTGCGGTAATCCTTCAGGTGAAACATCATTAAACTACGGTAGCTCATCGGTTTCCGCCTCCTTGCGAATTCTCTGCATCGCGCAGCGTCAGATATACGAACAGCTTCTGCAGCGGAACCGGAGACAGCTCAATGCCCTGATCCTGGAGCATTCTGTGTTCGGCGGGGCCGGAGAGATTCTCAAGCGCAAGCAGCAGCTTGCCTCCCAGGCGTTCACTGTGCAGTACGCGGACATCCCCCAGCAGCTTCTCCAGCACGGTAGCGGGCCCGGAAGCATAGACGGCGTTGGCGGCAAAATCCTCTACAGGACCTTGGAAGGCGATACGACCTCTTTTGAGATAAACCATCCGTTCAAACAGGTTCTCCGCTTCTTCGATCAGGTGTGTAGTCATTACAAAGGTGCGTGGATAATTGCTGTAATCCTCAAGCAGGGTCCGGTAAAAGATTTCGCGCATCGAGGCATCCAGGCCGATTACCGGTTCATCCAGCAGCGTCAGCGGAGCACGGCTGGCCAGCCCCTTAATGATCCCTGCCATGGATTGGCCACCGCGTGACAGCTGCTGGTAATTCTTGCTGCCTTTAAGCTGGAATTTGTCCATCAGCTCTCTGGCCAGCGGCTCATCCCAATAGGGGTAGAAGATCGAGGCGAACTTGAAGATTTCCTTCAAGGAGTAGTTCTCCCAGGAGCGTTCATAGGTCTTGACCAGACAGATCTGACTTAGTGCCGCTGCATGCTCATTCACGTGAACGCCGCCATACGTGACCAGTCCGCTGTCTGCGAACCTCTGGCCGGCAATGAGGGAGAGCAGGGTGCTTTTGCCGCTGCCGTTGGCTCCGATCAGTCCATGAATCATCCCCGGCTCCAGGCTCAGCGAGATATCATGTACGCCCTGGCCTCCGCGGAAAATCTTGCTCACATGGCTCAAATCGAGCTTTGCGCCGGATGGAATTACCGCTGCTTCATGCTTCTTCTCCGTACCCGTCATCGGTTCTCATCCCCCTTACGGATCATTTCAGACAATTGCTCCGTAGTAATGCCCAGCTTCGCGGCCTCACGGATCATTGCCACCACATATTGCTCATAGAACTGCTGTTTGCGCTTATTCGTCAACTCGGAGCGTGCTCCCGCTGCAACAAACATTCCGATCCCCCGCTTTTTATACAAGATTCCCTGCTCTACGAGCAGATTCACACCTTTGGCCGCCGTTGCCGGATTGATGCTGTAAAAGGCTGCGAACTGGTTTGTGGAAGGCACCTGTGTCTCCTCAGGCACGGTTCCATCGATAATGTTATTCTCAATCAGCTCCGCAATCTGCACGAAAATCGGCCGGTTGTCATCCATCTGGATACCCACCGCTTCACCACCTAACTGGTTAATTACTTATGTAACTAACCTTAGTTGGAAATCGGTCCGGTGTCAAGTGACAATCCCCTGCAAAGACGGAAATGGGCTTCGGCTAAGGAATAAGTGGCAGGTGGCTTGCTAATATTTCGAAATTGTTTGAAAAAATTTCCTATGCACATATGTAAAAAGTAATTTGAAATGTTAAACTAAAAACATTGAAGTGATCCGGACGGAGAGATTTGCCGCGAGGCACAGAATAATTGTATCAGGGGGTTGGAAAATTTAAATGTAAGCGGTAACATATCGATACGGCCAGCTGAGATATGGACATAAGATAATTTCAAGGCAGCTACATATAGAGACATCCTTAGGGGGATACAAATATGAAAAAAACACCGATGATCCTGCAGCTGGCACTGATTCTATTCTGCATCATGGCAATTCCGACAGCGATTCTGACATGGTACAGCGGGTCACAGATTATACAGAACTCAGAGGTAGCCATTGGAGAATCCACGCTTGCCGGGCTGAATGCGAGCCGCAAGTTAAATGAGAACGCGCTTGCCAATCTGGCTCAGGACACGTCGCGTCTGGCGGCGACGAATATTTTTGACCGTATCCGCAGCTTTGAGACCTACGATGAAATTAACGCAAATTACAACAACGTGAGCCTGGCACTCTCCGTAACGAAAGAACTGCTGAACTTGAACCGCCGGGTAGACGGTGTGTACTCTTCGTACTTTTATCTGAATGATTCGGATTATGTGTTCTCTACTGACAACAGCATCACGACGCTGGAACGGTACGAGTCCATCGATTGGATCAATGAAGCGCTTGAAGGACGCAGAGGTATCAGCGGGGTTTGGGTTCCCCGTAAGCTGGAGTCGGGAGAAAATGTTGTATCGTATGTGTATCCCCTCAATCGTCTGTCATCCACAACCCGCGGAATTATCGTAGTCAACCTGAAAGAGAGCCAGATCGGCAAATATCTGCATGCAACAGAGAGCGGAGACAGCAACTATCTGCTGCTGGACTCGGACGGCAAAGTCATTTCCTTCAATGACCAGTCCCTGCTGCTCTCCGACGGCCTAAAGCTGCCTTTCCTTCAGGAAATACTGAACCAGGGAGCTAGTGAAGGCTACACTTTCCGCGAACTGGACGGCAAGCGGATGGTGTACGCCTGGAGCCGCTCGGCATTGTCCGGATGGTGGAATGTAAGCTGGAGCTCCATGGATGAGCTGATGATCAGATCACGGGATATGAAGGGGAATATCATTCTGCTTACCGGAGCTATCATATTGCTCGGGACGCTGCTTGCCATCTTTCTTGCAACCTGGCTGTCCAGGCCCCTCCGGCAGCTGGTACGGACGATCCGCTCGAAGAGCGACCTGGGTGTGGTCAATAAGAATGAGCTGGCCTTCCTGAATATGGCGTTCAAACGCATGCAGGAGGAAGAGGAAAGCCTGTTCCAGCTGCTGCAGGAGCGTGAGCAGGATACCCGGAGTCTTGCTGTTCACCGTCTTTTGCGGGGTGAGATTCCGCCTCGGATCACGGAGGCTTTTCCGGAAGTATGCTACAGAGTTGTTGTGGTGTCTATCGACCAGTACCGGCGGTATGTAGGCAATACCAATGTGGAGACACGCAGCTATCACCGGTATCTGCTCAATGCGAAGTATGAGAGCTTCTTCCCGGAGGGGATACTCGCCCGCAGTGTATATCATAACGATGGCTGTATAGTGATTGTGCTGAACTTTGCTCCAGATGAGTCCGGGGAGAAGGAGGAGCTGCTCCGTCAGGCGCTGGAGCAGATCCGGGATCAATCCCTCGAAATGCTGGAGCATTCAGTCACGATCGGGGTAAGTGATTTGGCTGATGCACCCGAGAGGGTTGCCCTGCGGCTGTTTGAAGCGATGGAAGTCATCAAACACCGGATGATCAACGGGGCGGGAAGCATTATGTACTGGCACGATGAAGAGGAGGGCAGCCGCAAATATCTCGATTCCGAGAGCAGTGAGCGGAGGATTCTCAACTTCCTGGATGCCGGTGATCTGGCGGGGATATTCAAAGAGCTTCAGAGCATCCGCAGCCAGATCGCTTCGGAAGAGAATATTTCCTACGATAATATTATGTTCATCTACTATCAGCTGATGGGGGCAACGATCAAGCACCTCCGCGAGAATCATATCAGCACAGGCCGGATGGTTATGGGCAGAGGGAATGTGTACTCCATTCTTGCTGCAATGGATACACTGGATGAGCTGGAGGAATATCTGCATGGTTTCTTCACTGAAATCGTACAGAGCCTGGACCGCAGCACGTGTGAAACCAATCATGCAGAACGAATCATTCATTATTTGAAGAAAAATTTCCGTGAAGAGATTGTGTTCGAGGATATGGCCAAGGAAATCGGCATCAGCTATTCTTATATGCGCAAGATCGTCTATGAGCAAACCGGCAATAGCATGATTGATTTTGTGAATCAGCTGCGGATCGAGAAGGCCAAAGAGCTGCTGCTCGATACAGAATGCTCAATCAAGCAAATCGCAGCAGAGGTTGGCTATTATAATGTTCAGAGCTTCAACCGCTTTTTCCGTAAATATGAAGGCATGCCGCCAAGCAGCTACAAATCGGCCAAGAGTAAGAGCTCCTAGGAGCCTTTTCCTGGCCGGAGGGGCTGCTTTCTTTACTTCTTGAAAGCGCTTTAATTTTGGGAATGCCTATCATATTTGATCATTATAATGCTGCAGAGGCCTTTGAGAGCGCACTTCAATCAAATTTGATGGTGATCATCAATACTCATGATTTTCAATATCAGGCAAAGGGGCTAGCATAGAAATCGAGCCGGAGGACATTGGCCGGCAAGAAGAACATTGGAGGCAGGAGGTGACAATTTTGAAAGTTGCGAGCGCTTCACAAACAAATCACAGTCCTTTACTAAAAAAGAAACAGGGATTCGGATATTATTTGCAGCGTGACTGGCAGCTCTACCTGCTCGTTATGCTTCCGCTGGCATTTGTAATCGTATTCAAATATTTGCCGATGACCGGACTTGTAATCGCTTTTAAGGATTACAAAATTGCTCGGGGCTTCTGGGGCAGTGACTGGGCCGGAATGGAGGTTTTCCAGGAGCTTTTCGCCAAGGCTGATTTCATTAAGGCCGTCCGGAATACGCTGCTGCTCAATGTGCTTGATCTCTGCTTCAGCTTCACGATGCCGATTGTACTGGCGCTGCTGCTGAATGAGGTCAAAAGCATACGCTTCAAGCGCATTAATCAGACGATACTGTACTTGCCTCACTTCCTGTCCTGGGTCATTATCGGGGCTATCGCTTACCAGCTTCTCAGTGAGGGAGGCGGTGTGGTCAACAATCTGATTGAACTCATGGGCGGTACCCGTATTCCGTTCCTGCAGGAGGACAATAACTGGCTGATCAGCTATCTGGCCATCGGCGTGTGGCAGAGTATGGGCTGGGGTACCATTATCTACCTGGCGGCGATGAGCGGGATTAACCCTGAGATGTATGAAGCGGCTACGGTCGATGGAGCAGGACGCTGGAGAAAAGTGTGGAATATCACGCTGCCTTCCATCCGTGCGACTATTGTGACCTTGCTGATCATGGCTCTGGGGAAAGTGATGGACGGCTCCTTCGAGCGTATTTACGCTCTGCAGAATAAAGCCACCACAGAGTTCACAACGACCATTCCGGTGCTGGTATACCGCTGGGGGATCGAGAGCGGCAACTTCAGCCGGGCGACAGCCATCGGATTATTCCAGTCCGTTATCGGTATTATTCTGGTCATCTCCGCGGACCGTGTAGCCAAGAAACTTGGCGAGGATGGAATATTGTAGAAAGGAGAGGAACCATGAAAGCAACAGCCGGGGGCTCTGCCGCACCCCATAAAGCACGTATAGATACCTGGGAATTTCTGATCCGCTTCGCAATCATCGTAGTCTCGCTCATATGCCTGCTGCCGTTTATTCATGTCGTATCGAAATCCCTGAGCTCTGACTCCTTTGTCATTGCCAATAAGGTCTTTCTGTGGCCGCAGGGCTTCACCATCGAAGCGTACCGTAAAATCTTCGCGGATGCCAGTATCCTCCGTTCACTGTATATCACGGTTATCGTGACTGTACTGTTCACCATTCTGGGGATGATTCTGACCATCTGCGCCGCTTACCCGCTGTCGAGAGCCCAGTTCAAGGGCCGCCGGGTCATCACCTTCATCTTCCTGTTCACGATGTACTTCAGTGGAGGCATCATCCCAGACTATATGAACATTAACAATCTGGGACTGATGGATACGATCTGGTCACTGGTTCTGCCCTTGTCGTTCAGTGCCTTCAATCTGCTGATTATGAAGACTTCGCTAACACACGGTATACCGGTAAGTCTGGAAGAATCAGCGCGGATCGACGGTGCCGGGCATTTCCGGATCCTGTTCAGCATTGTCCTGCCGCTGTCCAAGCCGATTATGGCGACACTGGCGCTCTTCTACGCAGTCGGCCGCTGGAATGCTTACCAGGATGCCCTGTTCTATATTAAGCATGAGATCTCCCTGCGGCCGCTGCAGCTCAAGCTCTATTATCTGGTTATCCAGGCGAGTGAAAGCTTCCAGCTGGAAGCCACCCAGGTCCAGCTTAGTAATCCGGAGGTCCTTAAGGCATCCGTTGTAGTATTTGCTACTCTGCCTATTCTCTGTGTGTATCCGTTCGTCCAGAAATACTTCGTTCAAGGTGTTATGCTCGGAGCGGTCAAGGAGTAATCTGGGGCTCCAGTATATAGTAATTCTATTTGAATCCGAAAATTAGAATGGGGGAATTTTGATGAATAAAAGAAAAATGTATTCGTTAATGATGGCATCAGTCATGACGGCTGGCATGCTGGCCGGATGCTCCGGGGGAAATAACAACGCTAAAAATGCAAACACTGATCCTACCACAGCCCCGGCAGAATCAGCAGCAGCCACGAACCAGACTGAAGGCAGCTTCCCTGATTACTCCAAGGGCTTCGAGAAGAAGGTCTCGCTGGATATTCCGGTCTACGAACGGGCGTATGAGGGCTGGAATGTGTCCGATAACTATTATACCCGCTGGGTACAAGCGGAATTTGGCGACAAGTACAATATCGAAGTCAATTACGTGCCGATTACCCGCGCCAAAGAGGTAACAGATTACGAGCAGCTGCTGGCATCGCATAAAGCCCCTGATATCATCTTCCATTACGATATGCCGCAAGCGCTTACTTATTATGGTGAGGATGTTATGCAGCCGCTGGACCATGCTGAAATCGAAAATTACGCACCAACGTATTGGAAAAACATGGGTCCTACTATTGAGCAGTATGGTACAGTGGATGATCAGAAAACCTTCTTCTTCGCTGCCCGCCCTGAAGCCGACAACTTCGTCAACATTATCCGCAAGGACTGGGTTGAAAAGGTTGGCATGAAGGTTGAGGATTTGACTTCGCTGGAGAAGTACAACGAGATGCTGGCGAAATGGAAAGAGGCCGGACTCGGTGTGACCGGCGGCAACCTGCTGCAGAACTTCTACAACTTTAACTATGCTTTCCGTGAATGGCCGGTTGACGCGAAATATCGTGCGCTGTATTCCGACCTTAGCGTAGCTGACCTTACCACGGCTGATACAGAGGCTTACCTACGAAACCTGAACTATCAGTATAATAACGGTCTGCTTGATAAGGAATTCTATCTGCGTAACGACGAGCCTAAAGTCAAAGCTGAATTTGTTTCCGGCAAAACAGGGAACTTCGCGTTCTACCTGGCAAACAATACGGATGTATTTGCAGCTACCCTGCAGAACAACCCGGAAGCTGAATTTGCCGTAGTGCCTCCTTACGCAGGTGTTCCGGAAGGTAACAAGCCTCAAGGACGCGCTTACTGGCCGTTCGGCTTCATCATGGGAATTAACTATGAATCGACACCTGAGGAACGTGCTGCGGTATGGATGTATCTCGAATGGCTGAGCCAGCCGGAGAACCTGTTCAAGTTCCAGAACGGTATCGAAGGGGAGAACTACACACTTGACGCAGATGGCATCGCTCTGAAGAATCCTGATTTCAAAGGCGAATCTGTCCTGGCACAGAACAATAACAAGGACTACTGGGGCCTTGTGACTGAAATTGCACAGTATCCTGATGCGGCCAAAACCCGTACGGCTAACCTGCGTAACTGGGCGCCAGCCGGGTACGAGACGCTTGCTGATGATTTAGTGAAATATTACGACGAGGTTGCGGAATTCCGCACGCCGGATGCGCTGTTCAATGTAGTGCTTGAAAAGGTAAACGAGTATAAGGCGGACCTGAACACGCTGTTCCAGGAGCTGTACGTGAAGGTCGTGCTCTCCCCGGAAGCTGAATTCGACGCCACCTATGAAGCAGCCAAGAAGACTTACCTTGAAGCAGGCTACCAGGAAGTTCTCGATGAGAAGCAAGCTGCCATTGATGCAGGTAAGTTCCGCTAATTCTATGTCATAAAATCTCTGTAACACATTCACCCGGCAAGCTAATCCGTAGCAATATGGAAGCTTGCCGGGTGATTTCTGTTATTCGCGTCCGGACAGGAATACTTCTTCAGTCACCTGCACGAGGCAGCGTGCTGCAGTGCTAAGTCCGCCGCTGCCCTGGTAGATCAGGCAAGTGGTCCGCTGCGTCTGTTCGAGCTCCTTGATGTGCAGGGAGACAAGTCCCCCGCCGTTCAGCAGCTCCGGGCGGAGGTAAGACTTCGGCAGCAGCGCAGCGGCCTTGATGGTCGGCAGCAGCCGGACAATCGCTTCGAAGGAGTCGATCTCCATCCGCACATCGGGATCAACGCCGCAGCGCTGGAACAGATCATCAGTCGTCCGGCGGTACCAGGTGCCCTTGGAGAAGAGAATCATCGGCAGCCGGGAGAGATGCTCCATCGTGAGCCGCGGAGACTGGGCCAGCGGATGGTGCTCGGCAACGACCAGCCGGAGCTGGTCCTCGAACAGCGGGATACAGCGCAGCCCCGGCTCCTGAACCTGGGAGGCGATGATGCCGACATCGCATTTGCCCTCGCTGACTGCGGTAACCATCTCATGCGTCTTCCCGGTGATCAGCTTCAGCTCAGCCGCCGGGTATTTCTCCATGTAGGCATTCACCAGCGGAGGCAGCGTGGTTTGCAGTGTGGTCAGGCTGGCTCCCAGCGTGACGAGCTGCGGTTCGCCTTCCTTGAACTTGGACAACGCTTCCAGAAACTTGGAGCGCTGCTGCCGCTGCTCCAGCGCATAGGTATAAGTAAGCCGTCCTACCTCCGTAAGCTCCAGCCGCTTGCCGAAACGGTGAAACAGGGCGACCCCGAGCCGTTCCTCCAGCTTGGATATTTTGCGGGATAGGGCTGGCTGGGACAGGTTGAGCTGGCGGGAGGCCCGGTTCAGGCTGGAATGCTCCACAACTGCAGCAAAAGCGTCTAAATCATCGTACATTACAAGCACTCCTTTGTCCCAATCTGTAAACAGCGGATTGTATTAGGTAATTGCTGGTTAAGAATTCCAATGAATGAGTGATAAAAAGCATAGCCGGGAGCCGGGAGATCGTTGATTTATATGAGAATTCGGCTGAATCTGAAGTGAATACGCAGTCTAAATGAGAATTATTATCATATTAAAAATATTCTTATGCGTTTATTGTATAACGATTAATAATTAGATTGCAATTCCCTTATAAGCGAAAAAAGAGTAACATGAAAAGTGACACAAGATATTCACATATTGTGAATAATAAAGCAAAGTCCGGGAAAACAATGAAAAGTGGTGCAAATAGACATTTTGCTGCTTGCTGCAGCCTGCCGCTGCCCTGTTTCAACTGTACTCCCGGCGGTGTATGCTCTTTAAAAAGACACTTGTGAAAACGCTGTTTTAATTGGAAAGGGGACACTTTATGAGAGGATTTTATTCCAGAAAGATTCATTCCTTGCTCGGCGTTATCCCGCTTGGGGCCTTTTTCCTTGAGCACATGCTGACGAACTTCGCAGCAGTAGAGGGTGGCGCTTCCGGTTTCACAGACAGTGTGCTCTGGCTGAACAGCCTGCCGCTGGTCTTCTTCCTGGAATTGTTCGGCATCTGGCTGCCGCTGCTGTACCATGGAGTGTACGGTCTGTACATCGCTTATCAGTCGAAGCCGAACCTGAACCGCTACAATCTGGAAAGAAACTGGCGTTATACGCTGCAACGTATCAGCGGAATCGTCACCTTCATCTTCATTGTCTGGCATCTGTACGATACCCGTGTCCAGGTGGCGCTTGGCAATGTAGAGCATGATGAGCTGGGCGGAGTTATGCATAACATTGTAACCCAGCCGCTGCTGATGACCTTCTACATCATCGGTATCGTAGCAGCCTGCTTCCATTTCTCCAATGGTCTATGGTCCTTCCTCATCAGCTGGGGTATCACTGTGGGGCCGCGTTCACAGCGGGTGTCCTCTATCCTCTGTCTCGGTGTATTCGTACTGGTTACCTTCATGTTCGTACTGTCACTGGTGACGTTCCGTGATGATGAATTTCAAACCGCAGCCACCGCGATGCAGTCGCTCAGCAGCGTTATTTAGGAATACAGGAGCAACTTAAGCGTAATTTAGGAGGGAACAATCATGGCATCAGCCGATATTATCATCGTGGGCGGCGGTCTGGCCGGCCTGATGGCTACCATCAAAGCCGCCGAATCCGGCGCGCATGTACATCTATTCTCACTGGTCCCTGTCAAAAGATCGCATTCGGTCTGCGCGCAAGGCGGCATCAACGGCGCTGTGAATACAAAGGGCGAGGGCGACTCGCCCTGGGAGCATTTCGACGATACCGTCTACGGCGGCGACTTCCTGGCCAACCAGCCTCCGGTCAAAGCGATGTGCGAAGCCGCACCGGGCATTATTCACCTGATGGACCGGATGGGCGTTATGTTCAACCGCACACCGGAGGGGCTGCTTGATTTCCGCCGGTTCGGCGGGACGAAGCGCCACCGGACAGCGTTCGCCGGAGCGACAACCGGCCAGCAGCTGCTGTATGCGCTGGATGAGCAGGTGCGCCGCTGGGAAGCCGAAGGCCTGGTGACCAAAAGCGAGAACTGGGAGTTCCTCTCCGTCATTCTCGATGACGAACGCGTATGCCGCGGCATCAGCGCCCAGAATCTGAAGACGATGGAAATTCAGACCTTCCCGGCGGATGCGGTCATTCTGGCCAGCGGCGGTCCGGGGATTATTTTCGGCAAAACGACGAATTCGGTCATCAACACAGGAACCGCTGCAAGCGCTGTATATCAGCAGGGTGTGCATTATGCGAACGGGGAATTCATCCAGATCCACCCGACAGCCATCCCGGGCGATGACAAGCTGCGGCTGATGTCGGAATCAGCGCGCGGAGAAGGCGGACGTATCTGGACCTATAAGGACGGTAAACCGTGGTATTTCCTCGAAGAGAAATATCCCTCTTACGGCAATCTGGTGCCGCGCGATATCGCAACACGTGAGATTTTCAATGTGTGTGTGGATCAGGGGCTGGGCATTAACGGCGAGAACATGGTGTACCTGGATCTTTCGCATAAGGACCCGAAGGAGCTCGACGTCAAGCTGGGCGGCATTATCGAGATCTACGAGAAGTTCATGGGGGATGATCCCCGCAAAATTCCGATGAAAATCTTCCCCGCTGTGCATTATTCGATGGGCGGCATGTGGGTCGACTATAACCAGATGACGAATATTCCCGGTCTCTTCGCCGCAGGGGAATGTGAATATCAATATCACGGGGCGAACCGCCTTGGAGCAAATTCGCTGGTATCGGCGATCTATGGCGGCATGGTATCGGGGCCGAAGGCTGTGGAATATATCAAGGGGCTCAAGAAGTCGGTTCAGGATATCTCCTCCACGGTGTTTGACAGCTTCCACAAGACGCAAGAAGACAAATATGAGTCTCTGCTGGGGATGACAGGCACGGAGAATGCTTACGTAATCCACAAGGAGCTTGGCGAATGGATGACGGCCAACATGACCGTGGTGCGTGAGAACAAGAAGCTGGAAGCGACCATCGGCAAAATCAAAGAGCTAAAGGAACGCTACGGCCGCATCAACATGAGCGATACTTCACGCTGGAGCAACCAGGGCGTAGCCTTCACCCGCCAGCTGTGGAATATGCTGGAGCTGTCAGAAGCCATGACCCTCGGAGCGCTGCTGCGCAACGAGAGCCGGGGCGCGCATTACAAGCCGGAGTTCCCTACCCGCAATGATGAGGAATTCCTCAAGACGACCAAAGCCGCCTGGACGGCTGACGGCCCGCAGATCTCATATGAGGAAGTGGATGTGTCGCTGATTCCTCCGCGGGTGCGGGATTACTCGAAGGACTAACAGGGTTGTAGCGTTCTATTGTATTTTGTACAGCAGAATCGCCCGGTTGAGCGTTTTAAAAGGCAATCTAATGTATTCTGTGCAACAGAATTTGGCTGCAGGAGCTCAAAAGGGGCTAATTGCAAAATTCAAATGTACAAACTGCAATAGAATGCAATTTAAGGCCGGAAATACCTGATTTGATTGTATGAAATACAATAGAACTCGCATCCATACTAAGTCCATCTCCAATTGCAACGAACTGACCAAGACTGATTGCATAGAAGTAATATACCCGGAGCTAAGTTTATGCTTGCGAAGCTAGTTTTGTACGAAATCATGCGATGAGGTTTATGCTCACAAAACTTTTAGGAGGTAACTGACATGGCGGAAACTGCAGCAGCTCCCAAAAACGTAAAATTTATCATTACCCGCCAAGACGAGCCGGAAACGAACCCGTATACGGAGGAGTTCGAGCTTGCCTACCGTCCGGGAATGAATGTGATCAGCGCGCTTATGGAAATCCAGCGCAATCCGGTGAACGCGAAGGGTGACAATACAGTCCCGGTGTGCTGGGAATCGAACTGTCTGGAGGAAGTATGCGGCGCCTGTTCCATGGTGATCAACGGCAAGCCGCGGCAGGCCTGCGCAGCGCTGATCGATAACCTGGAGCAGCCGGTGCGCATTGAGCCGATGAAGACCTTCCCCGTGGTCCGTGACCTGGTGATTGACCGCAGCCGGATGTTCAATGCCCTGAAGCGGGTTAAGGCCTGGATTCCGATCGACGGCACGTATGACCTGGGTCCGGGACCCCGGATGCCGGAGAAGAAGCGTCAGTGGGCTTATGAGTTATCCAAGTGCATGACCTGCGGTGTCTGCCTGGAGGCATGCCCGAATGTCAATGAGAAGACCAATTTCATCGGTCCTGCGGCTATTTCGCAGGTGCGCCTGTTCAACGCCCACCCTACGGGCGAGATGAACTCTGACGAACGTCTGGAAGCGCTGATGGAAGACGGCGGCATCGACGGCTGCGGCAACTCGCAGAACTGCGTGCGCGCCTGCCCGAAGGGAATTCCGCTGACCACCTCCATTGCCGAGATCAATAAGCAGACGACTAAGCATATGTTCAAGCGCTGGCTGGGCGTGTAACTATACAGCTTGCATTTTCTTTACGATTTATATCTGCGGCAGTGTAATCAGCTGCTGTCCTTAAATCACAGGCCGTTCAGGAGTATTTCCTGAACGGCCTGTTTGCGCCAGGAGTTCATTTCCTTTTCCGGTTGGAACTGGAAAGGGCTATTGCAGCAGAATATGTTTCTTTCAGGCTATTAAACGGGTACATTTTTAGACAGTCTTCTTACTGGGTCATGATCATACATAGAGTGGCTGGATCACCCGGATTCTAATCAATATAGGGAATTATGTTATAATCCATATAGTTAAATGCAGTATTCAAGCAGTGGACAACGGGGAGGAATTACAGTGATTTGTCGTGAACAGGACGGAGCGTTTGTGATGGTGAAGCAGCATGAGCACGGCCTGCTGGCCGGGGAATTTGCGAAGTGGTTCAAGGAAGAGCATACGCCTGCGGAAGGCCGCCGGGCTGAAGTGCTGCGGGCGGTGAGCAATCATGACCGGGGCTGGATTGATCTCGACGAGACGCCGTTCTGGAACGATGCAGAGGGGGCGCCATACAGCTTCATCGACTTCCCCGTTGTGCCTAAGCTGACCTTCTACAGACGGGGCATCGACGAGGTTGAATCAGATACACCTTATGGGGCGCTGCTGTGCAGCTCGCATTTCGAACGGCTGATCGAAGTATCCGGTGAGGAATGCCCGGAGCTGACACAGTATCTGCAGGATGAAGCGGAGCGCAGAGCCCGTATCCACCGCGAGCTGGAGCAGAGCCGGCCGCTTGAAGAAGGCGAACTGTATTATGACGCCAGACTGCTGCAGTTCTGTGATGACCTGTCGCTGTTTCTGGCGCTGAGCGAGCCGGGCAGCGCCGAGTCCGAGAAGCATCCCTGGTTCGCAGACGGCTTCTCGGGCAGCGAGGAATTCAGCTTCACCTCAGGCAAGGCTATTCAGGCAGAGTGGCAGGATAAGTCCACGCTGATTCTGGACCCGTTCCCATTCACCAAGGATGTCGGGATATGTTTTAAGCAGCGCCGGGTTAGCCGGAAGGACATTAAGCTTAAGGGCATCGCTGCAGCTTACAGGGAGACACCTGAGGAAGAGTGCCGGATTACTGTAACCAGCAGACCCGGAGAAGAGCCGAAGGTGAAGTCCGGTGCTGGCGGGCACACAACGGGCTAATGGAAGTGGGGAATATAAGCGGTTATGAGCGGTGAGGCATTATCAGCGGAATACCGGTAACTTTTCCCGATAAAAGCTTGCCGGATGCAGAGAACAGGAGAATAAAGGCCATGGCGTGGTGGATATGGATTTTCAATTTTGCTGTAATCATATTGCTGGCGCTGTGGTCTCTCCGGATCAAGCTGAGCTGGATGGGCAAAGGAGTTCTGCTGGCCCCCATTCTGATCTATGCCCTGATTTCGGTTGAGGATCTGCTGGACCTGATCGATCTAGGCACCATTGTGCCCGGCAACAAGGGACTGCGCGGTCTGATTCTGATTTTTGTCCTGGCTTCGGTCCTATTTTATATTCTGTTTATTTTTCATGAGATCAAGGACTCCAACAGCAAGGAAGTCAGGCTGCAGCATACACTGGTCCGGATCAGCATCGCTGCGTTTAGCTGCATTATTTTTTTTACAGTTGTATATACATCCATATATAAGCTGTTTGGCCAGTCTTCCTTCCAGGGCGAGGGGATAGGCCAGGATCTGCTCAGCCAGCTGATCACCTTCCTGTACTTCAGCGTAGCTACATTTACGACAGTCGGGTACGGGGATGTGGCTCCCATAGATAACACTTCGCGGCTTGTTGTAGTCATGCAGATCTGCTTCAGCTTCATAACCGTTGCCTATGCCCTGTCCATGCTGGGCTTGTTCCGCAAAATTCTCGGACCCGACACCACTGAAGAAGAGATTGAAGCGGCCATAGAAGTGGACATTGATGACAAAGTGGAAGAAGCTGTAACAGATAAGCATGAGGAGAGGGAGCAGGAAGAACAGGAAGCACAGGATGAACAGGAAGCACAGGATGCCGGAATTCCGCCGAAGCGGCCTGGAAGCGATAAGGGGTCAGATTAACCCGCAGATTAGCCTGACGATTAGCCGTATCTCAGGCGCTGACGGATGAACTGGAAGTGTTGCCAATAAGCGCAGCATGCTCAGTATACGAACATAAACGGCATTAACCGAATAGATTTGAGGATAGAAAGGAGAATCTCCCTATGAGTACAAAATCGTCCGGGGGCTCTCCCAGGTCTGACCTGCCGGCGGCAGGTACCGGCGGTTATACCCCTCCGCAGAAAGAGGGGGCTGGCAGCCGCAAAATGACCCGCCGCCAGTTCCTCGCCCGGGGGGCGGCAACCGTAGTTGGCGCCGGCCTGCTTACCGGCGGCTATGCCTGGCAGGGCGAGCCTAACTGGCTGGAGATTACGCGGAGGGAGCTGCCTCTGAAGGACCTCCCTTCAGCTTTTGCCGGAACCCGGCTCGTTCATTTCAGCGATGTGCATCTGGGCTTCAACAAGGATGCGCATGATCTGGCCCGGCTGACTAAGCACATCAAGGAGGAGAAGCCGGATCTGATCTGCTTCACCGGGGATATTGTGGACAGCTATGCCGAGGATTTGACAGACTCGGTCGCTATTCTGGCAGAGCTTGAAGCTCCGCTGGGCAAGTATGCCATCCTAGGCAACCATGATTACAAGAATACGGAGCTGCTTACCCGCCTGCTGAACGAATCCGGCTTCCGTGTGCTGCGGAACCAGTCCTACCTGATCAAGCAGGGCGGAGCCGTGATGGCGGTGGCTGGACTCGACGATATGCTGCATGGCAAGCCGGACCCGGAGGCCGCAATCGAGGGCATCCCGGACGGCACGTTCACGGTGCTGATGATGCATGAGCCGGATTACGCCGATACGGCGGAAGGGTATCCGTTTCACCTGCAGCTCTCAGGGCACAGCCACGGCGGTCAGATCCGTCTGCCGCTGCTGGGTGCGCCGTTCACGCCTTACGGCTCGCAGAAATACATAGACGGCCTGTATTACACAGAGAATAAGGCGATGCCGGTGTATGTGAACAGGGGATTCGGCGAAACCATGATGCCGCTGCGCTTCATGTGCCGGCCGGAGCTTACTGTACTGACTCTGCGCCGGGAGTAAGACGGCAGAGCTTGAGGATGCGGCTTAACGAGAGCAGCAGAAGAGGGTGAAGTTCATGAGCACTTATGAAGCGATTATGGGTATGGCGCTGCAGGGAGCGGCGGTAGAACTGAAAAGTATGACATCCGCTGACGGCGCAGTGCTGCGGGCGCTGCTCTCCCATCCGGAGGTGCAGCCGCATATTCAGCTGCGCCAGGGCTCATCCTCCCAGCAGGGCGTTCTGGATAAGCTGGTGAACCGGATGCTGCATGGTTATGACCCTTGCGCATTGCATGCAGGCATCTATCTCAAAGGACAGCCGGAGCTGATCGGGTCGGTCTCCCTGCAGAACTGGAACCGGCATGAGGGCAAGGCGGTGCTGGGGTATATGCTTAATCCAACATGGTGGGGGCGCGGCTTCGCCACTGAAGCATTGGGGCTGCTGCTGGCCTACGGGTTCCGCGAACTGGAACTGCTGAAGGTGGAGGGACGCTGCCGCGGGGACAACCTCAGATCAGAGCAGGTGATGCTCAAGAATGGTCTGACCCTGGAGCGGACACTGCCGATGGCGGACGGCTCGGGCGATGTAATGAAAGTATTCACAAACTCAAATCGCAAAGAAGCTCATTCTTTTTAATTGGAGAAGGTGAATGGAATCCTTATTACAACAAAAATAAAATTATTGCCGAAACAAGAACAATATCAAGCACTTAAACGTACAATGGAACAGTTTAACCAGGCATGTAATCGAATTAGTATAATTGCTTACGAGAGTAATTGCTTTTCTAAAGTAAAACTTCAGCAATTGTGTTATTACCCAATTCGTATAGAATTTGAAAATCTTTCTTCTCAATTGATTATTCGTGCAATCGCCAAGGTTTGTGAAGCATACAAGTTAAATAAAAAAACAAAATGTCAATTCAAATTAGACGGTGCCATTGTGTATGACCAACGTATCCTATCTTTAAAAGGATTGGGAAATGTCTCTTTAGCTACCGTTGAAGGTCGTATTAAAGTTCCTATGTTTATTAGTGGCTACCATATTTCCGTCATGCAAGATAGACGTATTCGAGGTCAAGCGGATCTTGTTTTTGTAAATGGTGTTTTCTACCTTTTATTAGTTTTAGAAATTCCTGAAGGTGAAAGAATCAATACATCTGAAGTATTAGGTATTGATTTAGGTATTGTTAATATTGCAACAGATAGTAAAGGTGAATTTTTTAGTGGTGCAAAGATCAATAACCTTCGCAAGCGATATTCCCGTCTGCGCACCAAACTGCAATCCAAAGGAACTAAGGCTGCGAAAAGAAGGTTACAACAGCGTGCTAGAAAAGAGCGTCGTATGGCCCGTGATATAAACCATTGCATCTCTAAGAATATCGTTGAAAAGGCTCAAAGGCACTCTTCTGTCATTGCATTAGAAAACCTTAATGGTATCTCAAAAAACAAGCAGAAGAGTAAGACGGTTATGAAGTCGCAACGACAACGATTAAGCAGATGGTCATTCTTCCAGTTACGTCAATTCATAGAATATAAGGCTCGAATGAATGGCGTTCCTGTTGTGTTCGTTGACCCGAAGTACACAAGCCAAGAATGTTCTTCCTGTGGTCATACAGACAAAGAAAACCGAAAAACTCAAGACCAGTTTGAATGTGTGTCGTGCGGATTCGTTGCTAACGCCGACTACAATGCTTCTCTTAATATTAGGAGAAGGGCTATTGTCAGCTAGCCGAACGTAGGAGTACTCAGGTATTACTTACAATCCCACTGTTTAGCTGTGGGTAGGCTGATATTGTTACACAAATGAAATAATGCCGTTATCAAACTCTAACAGTCTCCGGTTAAACTAAGTACATGACCCCCTTTTGAAAATATAACTGCTGTTGGGACCCGATGATTCGGGTCCATTTTTTTGTGGCGAGCACTATGCCGGAATCCGGTTTCGCTTGTTTCTGCTGGCGGTAGCCGGAGTCATTAGGCTATGATGGATATACAGAAACAGCATTTGGCGAGGAGGACATAGCTCTTGAACGAAGTGATTAGACTACTTACGAACCACCGCTCTTTCCGGCAATATACAAGGCAGGCGGTAGAACCAGAGAAGCTGAAGACCATAATTGAGGCAGCCCAGGCCGCTCCATCCTGGGTGAACGGCCAGCAGGTATCGGTCATTGCGGTACGCAGCGAAGAACGGAAGCAGCAGCTGTCGGTATTGAGCGGGAACCAGAAGCATGTGGCCGAAGCGCCGGTATTCCTGGTGTTCTGCATGGACTTTCACCGGGCCCGGCTGGCGGCAGAGCTGGAAGACCAGCCGTTTGAAGCGGCAGGGGATGTGGATGCGCTGCTGGTCGGTGCAACCGATGTCGGCATTGCGTTAGCGAATGCGGTGGCTGCTGCGGAGTCGCTGGGACTTGGGATTATTCCGATCGGCGGCGTGCGCCGCCGCACAGCGGAAGTGATCGAGCTGCTGCAGCTGCCCGAATATGTATTCCCGGTAGCCGGCCTGTGTATCGGCTATCCGGGCGAAGAGCTGCCGAAGAAGCCGCGTCTTCCTATGGCGGCTGTGTATCATGAAGAAACCTATAACCCTGATCAGAAGGCCCTGATCCAGGAGTACAATGAGACCCACCGTGAGTCGCTTAGGGCTCAAGGGCTGACCGGGAGGGATTGGAGCAGTACGATTGCCCGCTTCTATGCCCTGAATCCGCAGTACGGAGACGCGGGGCGGACGCTGAAGCAGCAGGGCTTCACCTGTGATAATCTCAATAAGGAACAACCATAGCAAAAATGCACCGCAGCGGTAACGGCGGACGATGGCAATCATCGTCAACAGCGTAACCGCATGCGGTGCATTTATTTTTGTCCAGCCGGGGATTAAGCCGCCCCAATATCCTACAGCTATAGTCCTACTGTAATCTTCTCACGCCGTTTGTAGTAGACCCAGTGCTTAAATCCGATCTCCTTAAGCCGCACGGCAACGTTATTGCGCTGATCAGCCACCCGGGAAGGCTTATGGGCATCGGAGCCGAAGCTGACCTCCACGCCGAAATGAAGCGCCCGCTCCAGAATCTCATCCGACGGATACCAGCCGCCGCACAGCTTGGTGCCGCCCGAGGTGTTGATCTCGATGGCCAGCCCGCATTCGCTGATTGCGCTTAAGGCTTCATCAATCTCCCGGGGAGCGGAGATCTCCGAGAACTGCGGATAATTGCCCTTCATCGCATCAATGTGTCCGAGGATCTGGAACATGCCGCTGCGCGCGGATTCGGCGATCAGCCGGTAGTACTCCGCTTTGGCTTCCAGCTTCTGCTTAGGGCCCAGACCCTTCCAGCGGCTTTTATTAAAGATGCTGTTGCCGTCCACGCTGTGCACCGAACCGATCACATAGTCAAACGGATAGGCGGCAAGCGTCTTCCGGTACAGCTCTGCATGCTCGGGGAAATAGTCGGACTCAATGCCGAGCAGGACATCAATACGGCCTTCGTACTCCTTTTGCAGAGCCAGTACCTCCTCCACGTAGTGGACAAGCTCCGATTTGGCCATCGCGATACGCGGAAAAGCCTGCTCGGACGGACTTCCGAAATAGGGCGTGTGATCGGAAATCCCGATCACATCAAGACCCGCGGTTATCCCTGCTTCAATATAATCCCTGATGCTTCCGTCAGCATGACCGCAGCGGAAATGATGGGTATGCAGGTCGAAATTCATAGAGGTAACATCTCCTTAGGCCAAAGTGGCAGAATAGGTTGCAGGTTGGTGATTATTAGTTACTCTGAGCCGATGAATTGGGTTTCGGGCATTCCCTTAAGATCGCTCAGAAACTGCCTCATGGCCGAATTGACGTACTTGCCGGATTTGGTGATGACGCCTACAGGGTGGGTGACCTCGAGCTCGATGATCGGGACGATTTTGAGCGTGCCGTTTCGGACCTCGGCGGTTACAGACTGTTTGGAAATAACGGCTGCCCCGAGATCCAGCTCCACCATCCGTTTCACCTCTTCGCTGCTGGTCAGCTCCATGATGACCTGGGGCTGGATACCGTGTTTGGCCAGTACTTCATCGGCGAATTTCCGGCCGACGGTGTCCGGGGACAGCAGGATAAGCGGTGTTTTGCCAAGCGCCTCAATACCGGCCGATTTGACCTGGGCCAGAGGATGGCGGGGCGAGACGACCAGTTCAAAGGTATCATAATACAGGACGGAAGTTGTCATTCCGGGACTGCGGCCGATCAGATAGCCGATTCCGACATCAACAAGACCATTCTCGACATGCTGATAGATTTGTGAAGAGGACATGGACGAGATCGAGGTTTTGATATGCGGGAACTGGTCCTGGAAATAGGACAGAATCCGCGGCAAAATCTGAATGGCAATGGAGGTGGTCGTTCCGAGAATAATGTGCCCCTGGGGATTCTCCTCGAGATCCGCAAGACGCTGCTTAAGTTCTTCAACGATACCTACAATCTGCTCCGCATGCGTGAGGAATACTTGGCCCCGGTCTGTCAGGGTTACAGGCTGATTCCGGTCCACAAGCTGGGTTTTGAATTCTTCTTCGAGACTTTTGATCTGTGCTGAAACCGCCGGTTGGGTCAAATTGAGTAGTTCTCCCGCCTTGCGGAAGCTCATCGTTTTGGAAATGGTAATCAGTGTTTCAAGCTGGCTGATATTCATGGACTGCCCCCTAATGGCTACCGGATTGGTGCCGCCGTATATTGTATCGCTGTGGGAAAGTGACTACTTTCCAGAGGACGTTTGCGCCGTTAACAGCTTGATGGGCCAGGGTCTGCATGCTGCGGATTGTCTGCCAGAAAATGTGGGGGGAAATACGCAGTGAGTGCTGCACCCGGAAGGAATTGCGCCGCAAATCTTACGTTCAGTGTTGGCATTTGATTAAATTATAGGAGATTACACCCGGCAGGGCAATGTCGCTGTCCAAACTATCTTGTGAAATCATTCGACAAGACCATTAATTTTTGGTGAATAATGCCGATATATGAAGTATAATAAATCATTATTGCTTAGGACTTTTGGTATATGACTAAAGCCTGGTCGAGGGGGGACAGCACTTTCATGAAAGCAGAAGTAATCAATCCGTTTCTAGAGTCTGCACGAATTGTTATTGAACAGGTGATACAAGTCTCGCCGTCTACCGGTATTCTGGGTATTAAGGACATTGAACTGATCGATAATCATATATGGATTCAAGTGGGAATGACAGGTCAGCTCAGCGGGAATATTATCTTCGGAATCGCCGAGCATGTGGCGCTTAAGATGGTGTCGGCCATGATGGGCGGCTATGTGATTACGGAAATGGACGAGATGGGCCAGAGTGCCATTTCGGAGCTTGGCAACATGATCAGCGGCAATGCCAGTACTATTCTTTCCAATCAAGGGGTATCTGTAGACATTACCCCGCCGAAGCTGATGAAGTCGGAGAGCATGTCCATCCTGCCGCGCAGAGCGCTTAGTATTCCGCTTCTGATGGAGGGCATCGGGGAGCTTGATATTCAGGTTATGATCTCTTAGGCGGATAATCGGGAGCTGAACACATTCCATGGCATTACAAGGCAAGGTTGTTGTTATTACAGGAGCTTCGAGCGGCATCGGTGCGCTTACGGCACAGATGCTCAGCCAGCGTGGGGCCGTTCCCATTCTGCTGGCCCGTTCGGAAGACAAGCTGAAAGAAACCGCGGCCGGAATACCGGGCGTTTTTGGACTGTTCGTCTGTGATGTGACCGATGAGTCTGCGGTAGAGCGTACCTTCGGGGAAATCCTCAGCCAGTACGGCAGAATCGACATTCTTCTCAACAATGCCGGTTATGGCAAGTTTGCGGCTTTTACGGAGATGGAGCCCGGCGAGTTCGATGCCATGATGGACGTGAACTATATGGGGATTGTCCGCTGCACCAAGGCGGTAGTGCCTCATATGCTGGAGCGCGGCAGCGGTCAGATCGTGAATGTGGCCTCTATGGCCGGCAAAATCGGTACAGCCCGTGCGGTTGCCTATACGGCTACCAAACATGCTGTTCTCGGCTTCACCAATGCGCTCCGCCAGGAGCTCCGCAAGAGCGGCATTATTGTCTCGGCCGTGAACCCCGGACCCATCGCCACCGAATTCTTCAAGACCGCCGACCCTTCAGGCAATTATGAGAAAAGCGTAAGCCGGATCATGATGACTCCGCAGCATGTGTCTGCGAAGATTGTGAAGCTGATGGAGAAAGGCAAGGAAGAAGTGGATCTGCCCGGTCTGGCAGCCTTCGGAATTCGTCTATACGGCTTGTTCCCGCGGCTGGCGGATAAGCTGACCTATAACGCTATGAACAGAAAATGATTACTCAGCTATGAAGCAAACGGCTTGTCCCCTTTTGCATGCAGGATGGAATTACATAAATAAAATATGGCGTAGATTGGAACTTATGGCCTTCCATTTGGTGGAGAGGCCTTTTTGGCATATAATGAACATATTATCTTAAGCGAAAAGGATGAATACCTATTATGAATAAAGCTTCTTTTGCAGCCATCGGCATTCAGGAAGACCTCGTTGCCCGATTGTCTGAATTCGGCATCACCGAACCATCCCCGGTACAGGAGCAGACGATCCCGCTTCTGCTGGAAGGAAGAGATGTTCTGGCTGCATCCCAGACTGGGACAGGCAAAACTCTGGCCTACCTGCTGCCGCTGCTGCAAGGGATCCATCCGGACCAGAAAGCGGTGCAGAAGCTGGTGCTGGCACCAACCCAGGAGCTGGCGATGCAGATTCTCCGCGAAGCAGAGCGCTACGGAGCACACCGGGGCATCCGGGCGATGGGGCTGATCGGCGGGGCGGCGATCAAACGCCAGATTGACAAGCTGCGCGAGCATCCCCAGCTGGTTGTGGGGACGCCGGGACGCGTGCGGGAGCTGATCGGGCTGCGCAAGCTGAAGATGCATGAGGTGACGACGATTATTCTCGATGAGGCGGACCAGATGTTCCAGCTCAGCGGCGCGGGCGAAGTGACGAAGATCGTCAGCAGCGCGCTGCGCACACGCCAGTTGGTTATGCTGTCCGCGACCATCGGACCGGAGACCAAGCTCTTGGCTAACAAGGAAATGAAGAACATCGCAGAGGTGGGTATTGATCCCGGCATGATGACGGCCCAGAGTCTTGAACATCACTACGTGGTGTCCGAGGAGCGGAATAAGGTGGATATGCTGCGCCGGGTGATCCGCCACTACAAGCCGGAGCGGGCGATTGTGTTCGTCAATGCTACCGATGATATTGCTGAAGTGACCGCGAAGCTGAACCATCTGGGGCTTCCTGCCGCAGCGCTGTACGGGGATGCCGACAAGGTTACGCGCGCAAACGTGCTGGCCCGCTTCCGTGACGGCAAGCTCAAGGTGCTGGTCGCCAGCGACGTGGCGGCCAGAGGCCTGGACATTGAGAATCTGACGCTGGTCGTCAGCTTCGATCCGGCCTTTGACTCCGAGCACTATGTCCACCGTGCCGGACGGACGGGGCGCATGGGCAAACGCGGAATGTCCGTAACGATTGTTACGGAGCAGCAGACGTTCATCATGCGCAAATTCGCCCGCGAGCTGGATATCCAGCTGGACGAGCGGGAAATGGCCTTTGGGAAGGCGCTGGCGGAGGGCGAGCGCAGTGAATTCCGCAGCGGCGGGGGCGGGAACGCTCGCCGCAAGGGGGTTGAACCGCGCGGCGGCGAAGCTGCGCCGCGCGCCGGCAAGCCGCAGGTGCGGACCTCGGCGGCTGGCACAGCCGGAGGGACGGGCGGCGAAGCGCCGGCAGGGCAGCCGGGCGCAGCGGCTGGCAGCGGTGTTACGGTGCGGCGTGAGCAGCACCGGCCGGGGATTGCCGCGGGCACGCGCAGCGCGGCGACACCTGCGGGCAAGGCACGCAGCAATGCGGAGCGGGACAAGAACCGCAAGAATAAGGGAGCCCCGAAGTGGCTCAAGAACAAAACCCCGAGAGGTGACGGTCAATGAACACAGCCCCCGTATTGCAAATTACGGGTTTAAGCGGAGGTTACAGCCTGAACAAGCCGGTGCTTCATGATATCGGCTTGCAGGTGCAGCCCGGTGAAATGGTCGGGCTTATCGGTCTGAACGGTGCGGGCAAAAGTACAACCATGAAGCATATTCTTGGTCTGATGTCCCCGCATAAAGGTGAGATTACCGTACAGGGCAAGACGCGCAGCAGCGACCCCGAGAGCTATCACAGCGCACTGTCCTTTGTACCGGAATCCCCTCTGCTCTATGAGGAAATGACAGTCCGCGAGCATGTTGAATTCACTGCCAGAGCTTATGGCGTGGAGCGAAGTGATTACGAATCGCGCACCAGCCAGCTGGCCGCACTCTTTAATATGGAGGACAAGATGGATACCCTGTCCTCCCATCTATCCAAAGGCATGAAGCAAAAGGTAATGATTATGTGCGCTTTCGTAGCGCGTCCGGCACTCTATGTCATCGATGAGCCGTTTCTCGGCCTTGATCCGCTGGGCATCCGCTCGCTGCTGGATTTCATGCTGGATCTGAAGAAATCCGGGGCGTCGATTCTGCTTAGCTCGCATATTCTCTCCACCATCGAGAACTATTGTGACCGGTTCATTGTGCTTCACCGCGGGATGGTCATCGCCGAGGGAACACTTGCCGAGATGACGGCGAAGGCCGGGCTGCAGGGCTTGAATTTGGAGCAGCTGTTCTACGAGCTGGTTCAGGGAGGGAAATGATATGGATTTGAAGGAGCTGCGCCGGCAGCGGCGCAGCCGGTTCACAGGAAGCCTGATCCCCTATATGGGTTATATCATTCAGAGCGGTGTAGCCATGGTGTTTCTGCTGGTCCTGATTATCTTCTCGGCCTGGTATACTGCACTGCTGCGCGATATTCCGGCAGGCATTCCCATCCGCTGGATTATGCTGGTCCTGCTGGTGCCTGCGGCGGTGCACAGCAGCTTCCGGACCTATCTGCAGACTCCGGATACGATCTTCCTGCTGCCGCAGGGCCACCGGATGAAGGAGTATTTCGCCCCTTCATGGGTCAGCGGGAATGTGTGGAAGATCCTGCGCCTGGCTTTTGTACTGATTACGTTATGGCCGCTGTACATACGCACGGATACATCCCATAAGGGACTGCTGGTTACGCTGCTGGTCCTTATCCTGGTGAAGCTGCTCGCCAGCTACGGGTTATGGCGGGAGACTGCTATGCTCTCCCGTCCGGCCGCCATAGGCTACAACCTGCTGCGCTGGGCAGTGGGCATCCTAATGGTTGCTGCCTGGGTATGGCAGCCTTCTGTCCGCGCGCTGATCTTTATCGTGATTCTGGCCGCAGCCTACGCGGCCGCGCTGGCCGTACCCGGCCGGCACTCTGTTCCGTGGGAGCGCCTGATTACGATGGAGAAGAATCAGGGAACCCGGGCGCTTATGGTCCTCGGCTGGTTCGTTGATGTCCCAGGACGTGAGCAGCGGGTCTATGCCCGGCGCTATTTGTCCCGGTGGGGCGGCGGCATAACCTGGCAGCGGTCTTCCGCCTACCGGTTCCTCTTGACCAAAAGCTTCGCCAGAGGCGATATCTTCGGAATCGTCCTGCGGATTGCCGTACTGGACCTGTTCCTGGTCTGGATGAATCAGGACAGCTACACCGGCAGCGGCATTTATATCTTCTTCCTCTTCCTGATGGGGATTCAGCTGACGGCGCTGCGCAAGCTGCACAGCGAGTCGTTCTGGCTGACCGTGTATCCGCTGCCGGAAGGCAGCAAGGGCAAGGGAACCATCCAGTTTGTATTCCGGGCGCATCTGGTGCTGGCCCTGCTGACCGGACTGCCTCTTCTGCTTCAGGCGGGAGCGCGTCCGCTGCCGGTTCTGGGAACATTGGCGTGCGGAGCGCTGCTGGCCTATCTGTTCAAGGCCTATTCCACCCGTAAGGAAGCCCGGACGGATGAGGATGACTTGTAGAACAGACTCTTTTTATCAACAAAAATATGCACATGAAAAATGACCTCATACTCTGCTAACGCGGAGCGTGAGGCCATTTTTAAATAGAGGGGGTTCTCCTCTTTATTTCAAAATATATGAATTTATATGTTCACACGATGACTTATCCTTCTATTTCTCGCTGAAACAACACCGTCCCTTAAAAGGACAGCAAAGCCGTTTCTACTTGGCTGGAACAGGGAATGCTGCAACACGGGGAGCGGAGAGAGCGCAGGGCCCCCTCCAGGGATTTATTCCCGGTTAGACAAAGAGTGAACGGCTGATGATAACCAGCAGGATAAAGAGAACCAGAATTGCGCCTGTGCTTGTGAATGCACCGTGTCCGTATCCGTATCCGCCTCTAACTTCTTCGCTCATGTTCATTCCCCTTTCGCGTTTGAGTTGTTGTACTTGAGTACATCGTATTGTATGTGCGGAGGGAAGAACGTGTATAGGCCAATGCCATAGGGCAGGGCAAAAAAAAGTCAGCCCCGGAAATCCGGAGCTGACTTACGTATGCAAAGGCTGGGAATCAGGCTTTCTCCAAATCGCGGATGCCTGCATAGACCAGATCGAACAGATCCTCAAGCTGATTCTCTTCGATGCAGGAGAAGGCAATGCGCAGATCACTTTCGCCGAGGGCGATGGTGCCCAGCCCGTAATTGTGGATCAGGTGGAGCCGTAAGGTTTCAGCCGGCACGGTGAGCAGCTTCAGGCACATGAAGTACCCGGAGTTGAACGGATAATAAGTCCATACATCGTCGCCGTATTTGCCACTGTCCAGCAGTGCTTTCACTTTATTGGCCCGGCCCTTCATGATCTGGAACTTCTCTTCCTTCTGGGAAGCGAATTCCGGCGCCTTCAGCGCATCCAGTACAAAGGTCTGGGACGGATGTGCTCCGCTGGAGATGGTGGCCCGGATAATACCGAGTGTCTTCTGCTCCAGGGCAGCCAGCAGCTCTTTGTTCTCGGAAGCGTAAGTGATGAAGCCAACGCGGAAGCCCCAGACAAATTCTTCTTTAGTGGCTCCGTCAATCTTAATTGCCAGCACACGTGGGTGCAGGTTCGCGAGCTTGCCAAACAGCGATTCCTTCAGTGAATCCTCGAAAAAGAGTCCGAAATAAGCATCATCGCTGACGACTACGACATTAACGCCTTCTTCAGCGGCACGCAGGATTGCGGCAACGATGGCTTCGCCTTCTTTAACGCCTGGTGTATACCCTGTCGGGTTATTAGGGAAATTGAGCAGGACGATGGCTTTGCCGCGGTCCTTCTGGGCCAGCAGTGCATCCAGCAGTCCTTCGCTATTGAAGCTCATATCTTCGGTGAACAGCGGATAGTTAACGGTTTCGGTCAGACGGCGGATGCCGAAGGTCAGCTCGTAGTTCTCCCAGTTTTTGTCCGGATAGATGACGGCATCCCCTTGCTCTGCGAACAGATCGGCAACTATGCTAAGCCCGTGTGTCAGGGCGTTCGTAACGACCGGGTTGCTGAAGGACTTGCCTTCCAGCGACGGATTCTCCCGCAGCATCTTCTCCCGCCATACCGTGCGCAGCTCCGGCTTGCCTGCAGGAGGCGCGTAGCCGTACAGGTCTTTGGGGCTGTAGGCGGAGAGCTTATCCTGGATCACACCAAGGTGCATCGGCATCCCGTTCTCGGTAGCAATACCGATGGTGGCATTATACTTCTTAGCATGAGCCGTCGCTTCTGCAGACTGGCTCAGGATTCCCTCTTTGGGGAAATAGATTGCTTTGCCGAGATTCGAGAGCATATCGTACACATGTTCATTGCCTGCCTTGATGCTGTCATTCAATTGTCCAGCCAGTGGATTCATCAGTTTCATCCTTCCGGTATTCTTCTGGGATATATACGCTAACATTGCCTAACATTATATCACCGTGAATTGCCGCCGTCACTGAGGAATGCCGCGTTTTCATAAATACTTTTGGAATAAGCCGGGCGGATCCTCCCAGAGCTGGACTTCGACGTAACGCTCAGGGCCAGAGTCTCCTGCTGCGTTCCATTTCTGCGGCAGGCCGTATTCGCGGACTACCTCAAGGATCTCTTTCAGTGTGTAGACCTGCCCACGGTAAGGTTTGCCGTCCGCATAGCGCATTGTGGGAAATAAATCGCCGTAGGTGAAGCTGATCCGCTCAGGGTTGAAGGCCGCAACCGGGATCTTCAGCTCCATCCCCTCCGGATACCACTGCTGCAGCCAGGGGCATCGCCCCAAAGTCATGTAATGCGGATGCCGGCGGACCGGCTGGCCTCCTTTGGCGATAAATTGCTCTCTCGCCCTTTGTTCAAGGCTGCTGCGGATCTGCAGATAATCGGCGGAACGCTGGCTGGCAAAGCCCTTACTCTGCTCCCGGATATCCTGCAGCACCGTCTCCGCTAATTCAGGCGAAAGGTCAGACAGATTCCGGAAGGGGCCGGTGGATTCATCATAATAGTGAAAGAGATAGTGGTAGTCCATATACTTCCCGCCGATCTATAGAGGATGATTACTATATTTTAACAGATAGAGGGGGGATAGGGACAGTCCTGCAGGTAGGGGAAGATGTACAAAAGGGAACCGGACAAGGTATTATGAAAAGTAAGCTTACGCTTTCGAAGCGGGTTTTGTTCGAAGGAATACAGGGAAGGCATGCTCACAAAACTTTAGGAGGGACCAATATGCTGCATGCATCGCCATCCTCTTTTGTAATCCTCCCGGCCCTGGCGAAGATCGTCTGTGAACCGGGCTGGAAGTGGCAAAAAAGAGAGAAGCCGCTGCAAAATTATGATTTGTTCTATGTCTGGAGCGGGGAAGGAACCGTTGTGCGCAGCGGGGTGCCCTATCAGGTGGGGAAGGGAAGCTGCTTCCTGTTCCGCCCGGGGGATCACACCAGTGCTACGCATAATCCGCAAAAACCGCTTGTGCTTACATATATACATTTCGATGTTGCCGAAGAGGTGACGGAGATTCCTGCGCCTTACCATGAGCTGACGGAGACGGTGGAGTTCGAGCATCTGCTGGCCCGTTACGTCCGACTATTCCTGGTGCAGACCTACGCTGCAGAGGAAGAAGGCCGCCTGATCCTGAAGCAGCTGATGATTCATCTGCTGCGGCAGGACCAGGTCGTGCCGATCGAGCGCCATGTCAGCAACCAGCTGGCTGAGGTGATCCACGAGGTGGCTAACTATGTCAGCCAGCATCCAGGTGCTTCGCACCGGGTAGAGGATCTGGCCGCACGGGCGGGGCTGTCGCCGCGTTACTTCTCAATCAAGTTCAAGGAGATCACCGGCTCCTCGGTGCAGTCCTATGTGATCCGCGCCAGGATTGAACGTGCCCAGCACCTCTTACTCTACGCCGGCATGAACGTGACTGAGGTGGCGGATGCGCTGGGCTACCGCGATATATTCTTCTTCAGCCGCCAGTTCAAGCAGCACACGGGGAAAAGCCCGTCGGAGATACGCTGACAACCAGCGTGCTCTAATGCTGCTGAACTGCCTGGTGGCCCGGGAGTACAGCAGCAATAGTAAGTAAGCCCTTCTCTTCCAGGCAGGAGAAGGCCAGTCCTGCCGGATTACCGGCAGGGCTTTTTGGGGAATAGATAGTATAGAGTTCTTACGGAACGGCCCGCCCATTCAAGGCGGGGCCGTTTCTTCTATTACAATGGCTACAGGGAAGCCGGGGGCGTAAAGTTGAAGAGAGCATCCGTCTGTGACAGAATATAAGGATGAACCGCATAAGACCTGAGAAGCTGGCGCTAAGAGCAGCTGAATAAACACACGGGAGAAGGAGAGGACTTATGTACGAAATAGTACTGATACGGCATGGAGAGAGCGAATACAACCGGCAGAACCTGTTTACGGGCTGGAGTGATCCCGATCTGACGGAGAAGGGTGTGGAAGAGGCGAAGAAAGCAGGCAAGCTGCTGAAGGATGCGGGATACACGTTCGATCTTGCTTTCGCCTCGGTGCTGAAGCGTTCAATTAAGACACTAAACTATGTGCTGGATGAGATGGACCTGCTGTGGATTCCCGTGCAGAAATCGTGGAAGCTGAATGAGCGCCATTACGGAGCGCTGCAGGGCCTCAGCAAAAGTGAAACTGCACTGAAATACGGCGAGGAGCAGCTCCATATCTGGCGGCGCAGTCTCTCGGTCCGGCCTCCGATGCTGGAGCCGGATGATCCGCGTTATGCCAGAAATGATATCCGCTATAAGGAAGTGCGTCCCGGCGATATTCCGCGCGGTGAGAGCCTGGAGGATACCGTGCACCGGGTTGGCGATTTCTGGGGCAACCGGATTGTACCGCTGATCCGCAAGAAGGAACGCGTCCTGATCTCGGCGCATGGTAATACGCTGCGGGCCCTGATCAAATACATGGAGGATATTGATGAGACGGCGCTGCTGGATCTCAATATTCCAACCGGCGTCCCGCTGGTCTACAAGCTGGATGATGATGTGAAGCCGATCAGCCGCTTCTATCTCGGCGAGCCGGAAGAGGTGCAGGAGAAAGCGCGCGAGGTGGCTAATCAGAGTAAGGTTACGGAGTGATCCGGATAGTTAGAGGGATAAATTCCTTTGATTACGCTGGAAGTAGGCTAGACGAGCCGATTGTATGTGAAAAACCGAGTACAATGCACCAACGATAGGGTAAACAGGCCCAATGTATGCGAAAAACCGAATACAATGCACCAACTATAGGGCAGATGAGCCGAATGTATGCCAAAAACCGAATACAATGCGCTAACGATAGGGCAGATGAGCCGATTGTATGCGAAAACAATCATGTCTTCCAAGGCACAACTCCAACATGAAAATGAGCAGCGTGGCTAAAAAACAGAACATCGTCTTTTCATTTATTTAACATATTTTAACGGAAAACCGAACACAATTGGACTGGGTAAGCCACGTAAGCCAAATGTAATCGAAAAACCGAACACAATTGGACTGGGTGCACCGCGTAGGCCAAATGTAATCGAAAAACCGAACACAATTGGACTGGGTGCACCGCGTAGGCCAAATGTAATCGAAAAACCGAACACAATTGGACTGGGTGCGCCGCGTAGGCCAAATGTAATCGAAAAACCGAACACAATTGGACTGGGTGCGCCGCGTAGGCCAAATGTAATCGAAAAACCGAACACAATTGGACTGGGTGCGCCGCGTAGGCCAAATGTAATCGAAAAACCGAACACAATTGGACTGGGTGCGCCGCGTAGGCCAAATGTAATCGAAAAACCGAACACAATTGGACTGGGTGCGCCGCGTAGGCCGTGCGTTTATCGCAGTGCCAGACGTATTTTCACAGAAAAACCGAGTACAATGCACCAGCAACTGGGTAGATGAGCCAAATGTAAGCCGGGGTATACTGATTCACAGAGCGAAGCAGGTAAAAACACTTTTATACGATAAATTATACGATAAACGCAGGAACCATCCGGGATTCTGCGAAGGGTTTCTTCAACCCCAAATAAGCCCCGCACAAGATACACTTACGTATCTTTGTGCGGGGCTTTGTCTGTTCAGAAAGCTCTACTTGGTTTCATCTTGAGCTGTTTCATTCAAGCCGGACTCTGCCCGGCAGCTAAGTAGCCCGCTGCATCTCACCCAGCAGCTCGCCCATCTTCACCTTCGTGTCTACGGTAAGCCCATGGCGCGGGGTGAAGGTGCCGCTCTCCAGCAGAAGAACTACGGTAGAGCCGAATTCGAAATAGGCCAGATCATCGCCTATTTGCCATTCAGTAGCGGATTCATCCGTGTAGCGGATACTGCTCACATTCATTGCGCCTACCTTGACCACGGCGGTTTCGCCATAGCTGCCGGCTATATAAGTAATCAGCCGTTCGTTACGGCTCAGGACACTCTTCATATGCCGCATGCCGAAATCATTCACGGGATAAGCCCGCCCACGGATATAATCGCTCTCCCGCAGCTGTCCGGTTAACGGGGAATGAATCCGGTGATAATCGGTGGGGCTCAGGTAGAGGACGAAATAGTAGCCTTTTTTATACAATTCGAGGTGTGGAGAATGATTAAGCAAATCCTCCAGCGTATAATCCTGACCCTTCACATTCATTATTGTTCCGCAGTTAATGTCGCCCATTGCCGTAATCATGGCATCCACAGGACTGGCCACAGCCTGTTCACCGCTTGCCACCGGCCGCATTCCCGGCTTCAGGCGTCTGCTGAAGAATTCATTAAGTGTACGGTATTCTCCGGCAGTCTTCTCCGCCTCGGCGGCAGGAATATGATAGGAACGAATAAATACCGGAATCATAAAGCGGCTGAGTCTGCTATGGGAAAAAGCGCCCATTACCCGGGAAAGCCATCTGTGTGAGGATAGCTCGGTCATCAGCCGCAGCAATTGTTTAACCATGCCCATCTCCCTTCCATCATGCAGCAGCAAGGTCCCGGTAGCCAAGGACCTCACCCGCTCTGCATTATATTGACATAGAATAGAAGACAAATCAATAAGAGTTATGCCGTGCAGCCTCTTCATACAGGTATCTGGCATAGCCCATCGGGCGGCGGTAGCTTTCTTTCCAGATGGGGCCGAGCCCGGCTTTCTTGAAGCCGTAACGCTGGTCGCGCCCGTTGCATTCGATGAAATATAAGCGTCCGCTCCCCGTAACGCCGATGTCCAGACCGATATCGGCAAGGCCCGGGAGGCTCTGCTCCAGCTCACGGGCAATGGCGAGACTGAGGGAGAGGACCGACATGCGGATCCGAGCGGCTGCTTCGCCGGGGAAAGCCTTCTCCAGAGCGAAGGATGAACTCAGTGCTTCGCCTCCCCTGGCGATGTTGGATACGAAGCCGCCCGGTGCCGCCAGCTTGGCGAACATGCCGGTCACCTGCCAGTCTCCGCCCCAGCCGCGCTGTACAGTAATGCGCAGATCAAAGGGGCGGCCGTTTATCTCAGCCAGTGGTATCCGCTCCTGCACCAGGTACGGTACCGAAGAGAGTCTGGCGCGGAGTGCCCGGGGGATGGCGCCCTGATTCAGAGGCACACTGTACCAGCGTCTTGAGCCGGTAGGAGAGTAGCTCCATTTCCACCGCCCGGCCCCGCTGATCCTTGTAAGACGCATAACCCCGTTGCCTACACTTCCCCGGCAAGGCTTGAGAATGAGATCCGGATAACTGTCCATCATTTCCTTCAGGCCGGACATTCCGGCGGATGTGACTGGCAGGACCGTCTGCAGTTCCTGGTTTTGCTCCAGCAGGGCATGAATCTGATCCTTGCCGTAGCGGTTGCATGTATTGTATACCTGAATACCCTGCCGGAGCAGCCGCTGGACGCCGCTGCTGCCCGGGTCATAGATCGCCCGGTTATGGATGACCTCCGGCGTCGGAATGACTTGACTCCGGTAGCCGTGCGGACCCTTTATATATGCCCTGCTGAAGCCGGTCTGCGTATCGATGCCGGACAGCTTCAGAAAGCAAGGGGTTAATCCGTATGCGGCGGCGGCCTCCTCGTAATTAGCCAGAGATTCCTGTCCGGTTTTTAACCGGGGAACGCCCCCGTGCACAGCGGCATTTAGCAGTATCCCAACGAGCTTTTGCCCCATGTTCGTTCCTCCCGTTATCTTGAAGTAGCTTCCCGGCTGATTTTTCGTCTCCTGTCATTGTATGTGTGTACGTGCCCGTCAGGGTTGGACGGATGCGCGGCGGCAGATGCCCTTTTTTTGAAAGGCGAGAATGGAATTCCTTTATACGCTCATCTTTTTCTTAAGAAAGCTTAGCCGGAGGAATGGTGTCATCAGCCCATACTACTGCATATGATGCCTAGGAGAAACAACAGATGGAAGGAGGAGACTGCTTGTGAAGAGTTCCAAAAGAAATCAGCCTCGCAGTTCAAAAAAACGGCTCTATTATGTAGATGATCCCAATAAGACTGAACTTAGCATGTTGAAAAGCAGTCCCAAAATACTAGAAGGCAAAGAATCTGCTGCTGTAGAAGCGGTGGATACAGTGGACCGGACGCTGCAGGTCAGCGGGGTGGAAACCCTGGAAGCACCGGAGGCGGTCCGGCAGATTTTGCTTGAACCAGAGGCTATACAGGAACCGGTAGTGGAAGAGGATCAGGAGCAGCATGAGGATGTTGAATCTCTGGTGGAGCCGGCTGTCCTTGTACCCGTGGAAAAAGAGCGCCTGCAGCCCGTCTATACCGATGATCTGTCCGATGCGGCAGTCACCGGTGCCAAGATTGCTCCGCGCACGATTGACGGGTCCAAGCTGAAGTTCGGCATCATTGGTACACCATGGCTGCAGGACTATGCCGTGCAGAACATTAACATCGCGGACAAGGCGGTTACTTCCTCTAAGATTGCTCCGGAATCCATTGTCGGTGAGCATCTGGCGGAAGGCAGTATCAGCGGGGGAAGCTGCTGGATCATTCCATTGGCGGAGAAAAGCTGAAGAATGGCAGCATCGGTCCGGAGAAGCTGGCGGACCGGATTATTGGCGGAGGGCAGATTGCCGACGGAGCCATCAGCACCGGCATCTCAGTGAGTTCATCATCACGGCGGAGCTGCTGGATGACGGTGCGGTTACCGGAGAGAAAATTCTCAGCAGCAGTATTGTCAGCCGCCACATCGGCAACGGCAGCATTGACCGCTCGAAATTGGCAGATGAAGCGATAACCGGTGACAAAATCGCCGATGGAGAGATCAGCGGCGTCAAGCTGGGCGACGCTGTGATTGAAGGCCGCCACGTAGGTGAAGGCGTCATTACATCGAAGCATCTGGCTCCTGGCGCAATTGGACGGGAGCAGCTGGCTACCCGGCTGATTGGGAAAGAGCAGCTTCAGGCGGGCATCATTGACGGCGGGCATCTCGCGGACGCAGCAGTTGGATCACGGCAGATCAAGGAGAAGGCTGTCCGCAGCCAGCACTTAAGCCCGGAGAGCGTAAATGCGGAGCATATCGCTGACGGGGAAATTGAAGTAGGCATCTGGCGGACCGCAGTATTTCATTCGTGAAGCTGGCAGAGGGTGCAGTGGGTACAACACAGCTGATCGAGCAGGCGGTGACTTCCTCCAAGATCGCGGACCAGAGCATCCTGCCGCATAAGCTGGCAGATGAAGCGGTAACCACACGCCATATCGCTAAATCCGCAGTACGCGGACCGCAAATTGCCCTGCAGGCCATCACCTCGGCTCATCTGCAGCGCGAAGCCGTAGACAATTCCCACCTGGCTATGGAATCCGTCGGATCTGCGCAGCTCCAGCAGCATGCCGTTCTTGCTGGGCATTTGGCTCCCGGGGCCGTTACGGAAGAGCAGCTGGCGTATGACTCTGTTACGGGAGAACATCTTAGTCCCCAGAGTGTCAGCTCAACCAAGCTGGCGGACGGGAGTGTCATTTCCGCCAAGCTGGCCAGCGGTGCGGTTGGCGGAAATGCCCTCGCCAGAGAAGCGGTAAGCGGAGAACATATCGCCGTCTGTGCCGTTGAAGAGAAGCATCTGGCCGATGGCAGCATCAGCGACCGCGTGCTGCAGGAGGAAGCGGTTCACGCTGAACATCTGGCTCCGGGAGCTGTAGAACGCAGGCATCTCGGGGAAAATAGTGTAACTTCATCCGCCCTGCAGTCCGGTTCGGTATCGGGAGATAAGCTGGCTTCGGGAGCAGTGAAGGAAGCACACCTCGCTGCGAGTATTGTACAGCCGCATCATTTGGCCGACCATGCGGTAACTTCATTGAAATTATCGCCGGAGAGTGTTTCGACAGACAAACTTGGCGATCTATCGGTTACCTCGATCAAGCTGGCTGACGGCAGTGTGAGTGCTTCAAAGCTGGCAGCTTTAGCCGTGCAGAGCGAACATTTAGCAGCAGGTGCCGTTGGACCGGATTCCATCAGCGATACATCGGTGCAGGGCAGACATCTCGCGCCGGGAAGTGTAGGCGGAGCGCATATCCGTCCGATGTCCGTCGGTAACGGACATATCATTCCCAGCTCTGTATCCTCTATCCAGATTCAGGATGGCAGCATCGGTGCGGCCAAGCTGGCGGAGGGTGCTGTAGCCTCCCGCCATCTCGCGGCCGGAAGTGTAGCTGGCGCCACTTGGCTGAATCCTCGGTAGAAGGACAGCATATAGCCGGCGGCAGCATCAGCCTGACTCATCTGGCGGCAGAAGTCCGCAGCGGCGAGCTTCTGCCAGACGGCAGTATCAGCGGGGAGAAGCTGGCCCCGGGGGCTGTGGAATCCGTCCATCTGGCCCCGGACAGTGTGCAGACTATCCATTTGACGCCGGAAGCCGTAGAAGGGCAGCACATTCGTGCTGGCGAGATCACGCTGGCGCATCTGGCACAAGAAACGCGCAGTGCAGATCTTCTGCCGGATGGCAGCATCGTAGGCAGCAAGCTGGGAGCAGGTGCTGTCGGGGCCTTCCATTTGGCAGCAGGCAGTGTATACAGCGGGCATCTGGCTGTAGGTGCGGTAGACAGCCGTCATATCCGGCCCGGCAGCATCCAGCTGGCACATCTGTCCCAGGATACACTGACCTCAGATCTGCTGCCGGATGGCAGCATTAGCAGCGAGAAGCTGGCCGCAGGTGCGGTAAGCTCGCTGAATCTGCAGCAGGAGAGCATCTATGGCGAGCATCTGGTTGACGGTATACTGCAGGAACGGCATTTGCATTCCGGCCTGATCAAGCTTGAGCATCTGGCAGATGAAACCCGGAGTGCGGAGCTGCTGCCGGACGGCAGTATTGGCGGAAGCAAGCTGGCGGCAGGTGCGGTGGGCTCCTTCCATCTGGCTGCGGGCAGCATCTATGGCGGTCATCTGGCTCCAGATGCAGTGGACAGCCGCCATATCCGCACCGGCAGCATCCAGCTCGCACATCTGGCCTCCGAGACGCTGAGCGCCGAGCTGCTGCCGGATGGCAGCATTGACGAAAGTAAGCTGGCTGTAGGAGCTGTACATTCACAGCATTTGCAGCTGGAGAGCATCCACGGCGAGCATCTTGCGGGTGAATCGCTTGAGGAGCGGCATTTAAGTTCGGGTATCATTAAGCTGGAGCATCTGGCAGACGAAGTACGAAGTGCTGAGCTGTTGCCTGACGGCAGTATTGGAAGCAGCAAGCTGGCGGCAGAGGCAGTGGGGCCGCAGCATCTGAAGCCGCAGAGCGTCCACGGAGAGCATGTCGCGGATGGGTCGCTGGAAGGGAATCACTTGGCCTCCGGCAGCATCCTGCTGGAACATCTGGCGCAGGAAGTCCGCAGCTCTGAGCTGCTGCCGGACGGCAGTATCAGAGGAAGCAAGCTGGCGGCAGGCGCAGTGGGCTCTGTTCATCTGGCTTCCGGCAGCATCTATGGCGGTCACCTGGCACCGGAAGCAGTGGACAGCCGCCACCTGCGCGCGGGCAGCATCAAGCGTGAGCATCTGGCTGAAGATACGCTGAGCTCCGAGCTGCTGGCAGACGGCAGCATTACCGGCAGCAAGCTGACGGCAGGCGCAGTAGGTGCCCAGCATCTGCAGGCGCAGAGCATTCAGGGCGGACATCTGGCAGACGGTGCGCTGGAAGAACGTCATTTAAGCAGCGGGATTGTGACGAAGCTGGAGCATCTCGCAGCGGAAGCGCGCAATGCAGGTCAGCTGGCAGACGGCAGCATTACCGGCAGCAAGCTGGCGGCAGGCGCAGTAGGTGCCCAGCATCTGCAGGCGCAGAGCATTCAGGGCGGACATCTGGCAGACGGTGCGCTGGAAGAACGTCATTTAAGCAGCGGGATTGTGACGAAGCTGGAGCATCTCGCAGCGGAAGCGCGCAATGCAGGTCAGCTGGCAGACGGCAGCATCAACGGCAGCAAGCTGACGGCAGGCGCAGTAGGAGCCCAGCATCTGCAGGAGCAGAGCATCCAGAGCGGACATCTGACAGACGGCAGCATCACCGGCAGCAAGCTGGCGGTAGGCGCAGTAGGTGCTCAGCATCTGCAGGAGCAGAGCATCCAGAGCGGACATCTGACAGACGGCAGCATCACCGGCAGCAAGCTGGCGGTAGGCGCAGTAGATGCTCAGCATCTGCAGGAGCAGAGCATCCAGAGCGGACATCTGACAGACGGTGCACTGGAAGAGCGTCATTTGAGCAGCGGCATTGTGAAGAAGCTGGAGCATCTCGCAGCGGAGACTCGCAATGCAGGGCAGATAGCAGACGGCAGCATCACCGGCAGCAAGCTGGCGGTAGGCGCTGTAGGTGCTCAGCATCTGCAGGAGCAGAGCATCCAGAGCGGACATCTGGCAGACGGTGCACTGGAAGAGCGTCATTTGAGCAGCGGCATTGTGAAGAAGCTTGAACATCTCGCAGCGGAGACTCGCAGTGCAGTGCAGCTGGCAGACGGCAGCGTTACCGGTGAGAAGCTTGCACTTGGCAGCATCGGAACCAAACATCTGGCAGAAGGCACAGTAGGGAATGCTGAGCTTCAGGATGAAGCGGTGGATGCTTCCAAAATCACTTCATTTGCCATTCAATCCCGCCATCTGGAAGAAGACAGTGTGCAGAGCTATCATATTGCTCAAGGAGTGGTGACCGGAGACCATCTGGCGCCCGGATCAATTAATGCCGAGCATCTGTCATTCAGTCCGGTACAGAGTGCCGGGAACCGGGAGGTTCTGCAGCAGTTCGGGATGACGGCCTTCATGTTTAATGGAGACGCACAGAGCGTTGATGTTTCTGTCTCTTTTGATGAAAGCTTCGGCCATACCGGCTATGTGCTGGTCGCCATGACCAACCAGCCGTATTTCCATGCTTCGCTGAAGAACAGATCGGGCGGGGACGCGACGATTGAAGTAGTGCGCCTGCGCGAAACACCTCACTTCTATGGAGTGCTGTCCTGGATCGCCCTCGGTTCGCCTCTGGTGAAGCCGGCTGCAGATCATCGTGTGTTTGATTAGAGCGGAAGATAAACAATGCGAGAGCGCAGCCCCCGGCTGCGCTCTTTGTGTTGATAAGGCCTGCGAAATCCGGGTTCAACCGGACTCCGGCAGCGGGAGGGCATTTGTCCAAATTTCTGCACGAAGGGAGACACTTGCCGTTACCCGGGACAGCGGATTACATAGACTGTGATGTAACCCTCAGCCCGGAGACCATGCCCTGCAAGGAAGGTGGATGAGCTTGAAGCACACACGTACATCTGCCCGCCGCACGGGGCGGCGGGCTTTGCAACCCAAGCGGCGGATTTCCCGGCCGGTGCGCCCTGCCGTGCCGTTCCCTGCGGCCAATCACCCCGCTCCCTATGTGTCGGTGATCATTCCGGCTATGAATGAAGCCGGAACGATTGGCAAGGTGATTGCCGGAGCCAGGGAAGTCCATCCCCGCTGTGAGGTTATTGTTGTGGTTAACGGTTCTGCCGATAATACGGCAGAGATTGCATTGTCCCTGGGGGCACATGTCATTCACTTCGAGCAGCCGCTCGGTCATGATGTGGGCCGCAGTGTTGGAGCAGAGGCGGCCAAGGGAGAGGTCCTGCTCTTCATTGACGGGGATTTTGTGCTTAACGCTTCACAGCTGCGTCCCTTTGTGGCCGCAGTCAGTCGTGGAACAGATGTGGCTCTGAATGATTACTCCGGTCCGGTCCGCCAGGAATTCCCGCATCCGGTGGTACTCTCCAAGCATGTGCTCAACATTATGCTTGGCCGTCCGGACCTGAAGGGCTGTTCGCTGACGGCGGTGCCTCATGCACTCAGCCGCAGAGCTCTTGCCTCTCTGGGGAGCGGCCTGTTGTCACGGCCGCCTCTGGCACACGCGCAGGCGGTACTTGAGGGCCTGCAGGTGAAGGCCGTGCATAAGGTGCCGGTCGGCAGGCTGAATGCCGTACGGCCCAAGCGGGCGGGAACAGATCCCTTGCGTGAGGTTATTCTCACAGATCATCTGGATGCGGCAGGTCTGGTCCTTCAGCGCAGAGGCGAACGAGCAGGCTTCATTGACGGCAACCGGCGAAGGGGGATGGTGAGATGACAGCAGCACTGGAGCCTTCACCCGGACATCGGCAGGAGCTTCACGTATCTTCCCGTGTAAAAGCATCGGGCAGCGGCAGGGCTTCTGCCCGGCGTACCCGGCTGGGCAGCTCCGCCTCCCGGAGTAAGGCGGCCAAATCAGCCGGTACTTCGCCCCGCCGGAGCATCGCCGCCAAAGCCGCAGCTGTCCGGCGGCCGGCGGCCGGTAAAGCGGGTTCCCGCCGCACGGCCGCAGGGGCTTCTACCGCCCGCAATGCTGCCGGCAGCGGAGCAGGACAGCAGCTGCCGGCTCTGCACGGTTCATTGTCCGTGGTTATCTCGGCCAGGAATGAGGAGCAGACATTGTTGAAGCTGCTTGATCAGGTAACCCGGCTTAAGCCGCTGGAAATTATTGTTGTGCTTAACGGCTGCAGCGACCGCAGCTTCCAGCATACCCGGCTGTGCCCCCAGGCGACAATTGTGCATATTCCGGAATCTGCCGGACATGATGTGGGGCGGTCGCTTGGTGCCAAGCTCAGCCGGGGGGATATTCTGCTGTTCTTGGACGGGGATATGGTGATTCCCGCCCGGAAGATGTCTCTTTTTGCGGAGGCGGTGGATGGCGGTGTTGATGTAGCCTTGAATGATCTTGATCATCTGCTGCCGCCCTTTGCCCTCAGTGATGCGGTTACCCGCTGCAAAATGTATCTGAATGCCGTACTGGGCCGTAGTGATCTGGGCGTCAGCTCGATGACAGCTGTTCCCCATGGCTTGTCAAGGAAGGCGCTGGAGCTTATCGGCTATCGTGAGCTTATGGTGCCGCCGAAAGCGCATGCGCTCTCGATTATGCGGCAGCTGCGGGTGGAGAAGGCAGGCACGGTAAATGTGATCAAGCATAACCGGCTGCGCCAGAGCAACACAGGAGCCGGAAATGCGATGGAACAGCTAATCGCCGGTGATCATGCCGAGGCGCTGGCCCAGGTTCTTGGAGAGCAGCAGGCAAGCGGGCAGTTGTCCGAGGGCCATCTGCAGGAGCAACGCCGGCAGATGGCCGCGTGGAGGAATGCCCTATGACACTGACCAGCATTATTATTCCAACGTATAACAGGCTCGGCTTGCTGCGTTCCTGTGTTGAATCAATTAGGGCGTATACGGATTCACCCTATGAAATTATTGTAGTCGACAATGCTTCAAGTGACGGAACGGATGCTTACTGCCGCACGAATAAGCTGACTTTTGTTTCCCTTCCGGAGAACCGCGGCTTTCCGCTGGCCTGCAATCTGGGGCTGCAGCTGGCTGCGGGAGATGAGCTTTTGCTGCTGAACAATGATGTTATTGTGTCGCAGGGCTGGCTGGCGAATCTGAAGAGCGCCTTGTACTGCGCCCCGGATATCGGGATGGTCGGTCCGGTGACCAATTATGCCAGCGGACGGCAGCAGGTGGAGACGGGTTATACGGATATTGCAGGTTATCATGCTGAAGCCTGTCTGGCGAATGCTCCGGATGCGGCGAAACGGCTGGAGACCAGAAGGCTTGTAGGGCTGTGCTTATTATTTAAAAGAGAGCTCATGGATATCATCGGCCTGCTGGATGAACGCTTTTCACCGGGACATTACGAGGATGATGATTACTGTTACCGCGCCAGAATTAGGGGGTACCGGCTGCTGATCGCGGGAGATTGTCTGGTACATCATGAAGGCAGCGCCAGCTTCAAGGAAGTCTACTCGTCCTCACTTCAGGAGCTGGTGGAGCGTAACCGCAGATTATTTATGGAGAAATGGCATGTAGATCCCGCACAATTCATCTGAGGGGCCAGGCCAAAGGCTTAAGACATAGATAAAGAGGAGGAAAGTAAGTGAAAGGAGTCATACTGGCGGGCGGAACAGGAACAAGGCTTTACCCATTGACCCGGCTTATGAACAAACATTTGCTTCCGGTCGGCAAATATCCTATGGTGTGTTACGGCATTGACCGGCTGCGCCGGGGGGGGATAACCGATATTCTCCTGGTGATCAGCAAACAGTCTGCAGGACAGTACACCGACTTCTTGGGCAGCGGCGCGGAATTCGGAGTATCCCTGACTTACAAAATCCAGGAAGCTGCAGGAGGCATCGCGGAAGCGCTCGAGCTGGCAGAAGGATTTATTTTGCCGGGGGAACGGTTTGTTGTGCTGCTTGGTGACAATCTTTTTATGGATGATCTGAAGCCTTATGTGGAGAGTTATCTGCAGCAGCCGCAGGGGTCGGCGAAGGTGTTATTGAAACCGGTCGATGATGCGCGGAGATACGGGGTTCCGGTGTTTGACAGCGGAGATTCGTCCCTGATTGCTTATATCGAAGAGAAGCCCGAGCGTCCGAAGACTAAATTCTGTGTGACAGGCATTTATATGTACGACGAAGCGGTATTCGATATTATCCGCCGCGTATCCCCTTCCAACAGGGGGGAGCTGGAAATTACCGACGTGAACAATATTTATGCCGCAGAGCGCAAGCTTAGTTATGATGTGCTCAAGGGCTGGTGGAGTGACGCGGGAACGTTCCAGTCCTTGCGCGAAGCCGGAGAAAAGCTGAGAGATACGCTGCCCTGAGGGGCAGCTTTTTTAGTATAGATTAGAATTTATATGCTTTGGGGTCCCTGCAAAGTACCTGTATTCTCAGCGGAGCTAAAGCCGATGGCGGGCCGGGGGATTCTCCACCAGAGCAGGTCTTCGGTCTCCCGGTACAGCTCTGCATCCAGATGCTGCAACACGCGGTGCGAGGCAGTGTTATCCTTCTCGGTATCCGCAATAACCCAGCGTGCATCCGAATGGTTGAAGATCCAGGCCGTGATGTGCCGCACTGCTTCCGTAGCGTAGCCTTGCCCCCAGTACCTCTCATCGATGACATAACCAAGGATGACCTCGCCTTGTTCATTCGGCCCGCCTTTGAGGATTAGGAAGCCGATAATCCGCTGCTCCTCCTGATGAATAATAGCCCAATTGGTCAGCCACGGATAGTTCTGCTCATCCTGCAGAACCTTGGTGTGCCGTACCCGCATAGCATAACGCATTTCTTCGTCGTCCAGCAGAGTTGGGGATGCGGTTACGTTCAAGCCCAGCGACTGCTCCGCCGCCGCGTAATTGTCCAAGGCCAGCGCCAGTTCAGCTGCAGTCAGGGGCCGCAGATTCAGACGGTTGTCTGTAAGTCTCATAGATTACCTCCAGTTCCACGCCGGATACATAGATCCGGACAACAATAATAAAGCTACAATATCAACCAAGCATAGTCTGCTGTTGAGCTGATTGTCAATATCCTCCAGCCGGTAACCTTCCCGTTAGCCGTGGCCTTATCCGCTCCAGTCCCCACGAGTTCCCCGCCATTGCACCTCCAGTACGTCTCGAAGGAAGCAGTTGGATTTTCTCCACTTCATAATCCCGTTTTGTCTTTTGTATCCACCCTAAGTGGAAAAAAGGCATTTAATTCTTCCCTAATGTACTTTTTTTCCCAGCCAATATAGAAATAGTTGCTCTTTTTCCACTTGTTGCTCTGATTCCCGGTCATTCGATTAATTTAGGTGACGTTTTTCCACTTAATAGCCGCAGCCTCTGGAGCCGCAGCTCTAAGCTGTCTTGAAATACGCGGTCCTTCATAACTTGCGGAGTATCTCCGGCACCGTCACGGCTGATGCCGCATATGCTGTAGCAGGGCGTTTGAGCAAAGGAGACATGAAGGTGCAGAGTAAAATTACAAAAGTCCTGCAGCACATGGCCCATACGCACGAACAGATGGCTCGGATTCTCGACGCCGAACGCCACGTAGCCGTCCGTATGTCGCAAATAGTTCACGATCTGCCGGATGCGGACCCTGATTTCGGCGGATTCAGTGGGCTGGTAGAAAGCTCAGGTCAGGTTAACAAGAACATTATTGCTTACTTGAATGCACTTGCCGATCTTGAAGAAGCGATGGCAGAGGGAGTAGGCAGAGTGATCAAGGAACTAAACGGTCAGGAAGAAGAGTAAAGCGTAACCTGCGCAAGGAGGCGGAAGATGAGCAGAGAAAAGGCTTATCTGCAAATGCTGGAGTCGACCGCTGTAATCCAGTGGAACATCGCGATGATTCTCGAGGCCAAAGCGGTGGAAGCGGAAAAAGTGAAGCAGTGGACCCATCATCATATCCACGCTAGAGCATTCGACTCCCATGATGACCAGTTGAAGGAATCACTCTCCATCCACGAAGTGATCGTAGAGATGGTGGAGGGGCTGACGAAGCTGGAGAACGGGCTGTACAGTAATCTGAAAGCAGTACTGGGCAGCGGTGAAGATGAGGGCGGCGGTGACTTCGGCGGAGACGGCGGGGATGGCTTCAGCTTCGGAGACGATAGCAAATGAGCGGCGGGCTTCTCTCCGAACATGCCGTCAAGCTGGAGATGATCCGCTCGATCGCCCGCAGTCAAGCCGCGCTCGCAGCCATCCTCGAGAGCATTGCCGAAGTTACAGGGCAATCGGAGCTGACAGCCCGCAAGCTGAGCGACAATATCAGGATTCTGAGCGGGTACCAGAGTTCAATGTGCCGGATGATATCCGGTATTTCACTGCATGAGCCCAAACAGGGAGTTCCTGCTGCGCCATGGCTGAGCAAGGATTGCTCAGAGGGTACCGCTGCAAGAAGTAGATGAAGTACAGGAGGAGTAGACAGATGAAGAGAAAGAGACTTGGCAAGCTGCGCTCAGGCAGCAAGGGCCGCAGACGCACACTGCTGTTGTCACGGAAGACCAGGGTGCGCAGAGGCCTTGGACGCAAAACGCGCAGAGGACTGATCCGCAAGACGGGCAAGAGAGCGCCGCTGCTGCGTAAGAAAAGAAGACTCCGCCGCCGGCTTGTCCGCAGGGTGCATGTGGTTCAGCCGCCGGTACAGGTTGTTCCGGCAGTCGAAGCGCCGCCGGTAGCGCAGGTAGTCCCGCTCCCCCCGGATCTGGGCGTCCCTCCGGAGCTGCCGCCGGGAGACGCCTTTCAGCAGGGCTACACCGAAGCATACAACGTGGGGTTCGACGCAGGTTTCGCCAAGGGCTTCGAGGACGGGCATAAGCTGGAGCTGGGCTGAGAGAGCAGCGGCCGTGGCCTAGAAGTAGAAGGTGAACGGCTATAGAGGTTGGCAAGTTCTCCTGCCGCCTCTATAGCCTATGGACGAGACTGGAAATGGCGGCCTATCGGAATTTTCGCCCGGATATGGTAGACTTCTTAACAGAACTTTACCGGGTTCAAATGCCGGGTAGGAAAGCGGGGGCTATACATGACTCTGAATGAGATACGTAGAGCACAGAGCAGCGAAATCGGGGAGATTATGGATCTGATTTCTAAATGTGTACAAGTTATGCAGGCAGGCGGAAGCGATCAGTGGGATGAGAGCTACCCGAACCACGAAGTCCTTATGGGGGATATGGATGCAGGTACATTATTTGTCTGTATAGACAACGGGGCCATTGCCGGTATTCTTGTATTGGATGAGAATCAGGCTGAGCAATATGAAGCTGTGGAATGGACGCAGCAGACAGGCCAGCATCTGATGATGCACCGGCTTGCAGTGCATCCTGAGATTCAGGGCAAAGGGATTGCCCGCCAGCTGATTGCATTCGCCGAAGAGCTCGCCCGCAGCAGCGGGTACAGCAGCATCCGGCTGGACACTTATGCGAAGAACGAGAGGGCACTGAAGATTTATCCTTCACTTGGCTATGTGCAGAGAGGCGAGATTCATTTTCCCGGCCGGGTAGCGGCTTTTCCTGTATTTGAGAAGGTGCTGAAGGAGATTACTGGGTAGTTTATGTAATGTTATATTACATGTATAAGGATAATAATAGCTAATATTTCATTTTAATCTGTTCGAAATAGTTTTATGTTAATATTTATAACTTGTGTTGACAGAAAAGTTGTCTTTACTTTATGATGGGATTATTCAGAAGCAATTGAATAGTCCTTTTCGTATATCCTTAATAATTGGTTTAAGGGTCTCTACCGGGAACCGTAAATTTCTGGCTACGAAAATATGCTGAGGCATATTTTTGTGGCCTTTTTGTGTTAGTCATCAGCTGGACATCAACAGAACAAGGGGGAATGGGTTATGGCGAACATCCTGATCAAGCATGCGGAGATTATTACAATGAACAAGCAAGAGGAGATTATATACGGGGATATCCGCATCAAGGATAATCTGATTGTGGAGATCGGCAGCGGCCTGGAGGCGCAGGGGGAAGAGACGGTAATTGATGCCAAGAACCGCACGGTGATTCCAGGCTTTGTGCAGACCCATATTCATCTGTGCCAGACATTGTTCCGCGGCAAAGGCGATGATCTGGAGCTGATGGACTGGCTGCGCAAGCGGATCTGGCCGCTGGAGGCGGCGCATGATGAGGAGTCGCTGTATTATTCCGCTATGCTCGGCATTGGGGAGTTAATTACAAGCGGCACAACGACCATTGTGGATATGGAGACGGTGAATCATACAGACTTTGCCTTCCAGGCAATCGCAAAAAGCGGCATCCGCGCCTTGTCCGGCAAGGTGATGATGGATCAGAAGAATGCGGATGCACCGGCGGCGCTGCAGGAGGATACCGCAGCTTCTCTTCAGGAGAGCGTGGATCTGCTGGAGAAGTGGAATGGATATGGCAACGGGCGGATTCAATATGCGTTTTCCCCGCGTTTTGTCATTTCCTGCACCGAGCCGCTGCTGAAAGAGGTACGTAATCTCTCGGAATATTACGGGGTCAAGGTGCACACCCATGCTTCCGAGAATCTGGGGGAGATTGAGATTGTACAGGCGATGACCGGTATGCGTAACGTGGTGTATCTGGATCATCTGGGATTGGCTAATGAGCGCCTGATTCTGGCCCACTGCGTCTGGCTTGATGAGGAGGAGAAGCGGATTCTGCGGGACCGCGGAGTTCATGTCAGCCACTGCCCGGGCTCCAACCTGAAGCTGGCCTCCGGCATCGCCGACACTCCGGGAATGCTGCATGATCACATCCATCTTAGCCTTGGCGCGGATGGTGCCCCATGCAACAACAACCTGGATATGTTCAATGAAATGCGTCTGGCGGCGGTGATCCAGAAGCCGCAGCATGGGCCGACCACGATGGACGCCAGAAGTGTGTTCCGGATGGCAACGATCGGCGGCGCGAAGGCGGTGGGCATGGAGGATCAAATCGGCAGTATCGAGGTTGGCAAAAAAGCGGATCTGGCAATCCTCAACCTGTACAATTTCCATACCTTCCCTTCCTATGATGTAGATCCAATCTCGCGGATTGTCTATTCGGCCACCCGTGCGGATGTGGAAACGACGATTGTGGACGGACAAATCCTGATGCATAAGGGCTTGCTGAAGACCGTCGATAAGGAAACCGTGCTCCATGAAGCTAACCGTTCCATCAAAAGACTGCTGGTGAACACCCCGCTGGGGTAGCGGCTGGCATTTTAACGCAGCTACAAGTCTAGGCGAACGCTGGGCAAAGCTCTAGTTCAAGCTAAATACGATGCAGGGGACCCCGGTCCTCTGTTTTTTTTGAAGAGATAAGAATTTATATGCTTCGCGCAATAAATATTCCTTATCTTTCTCGCTGAAACGGAAGCCGTCCTTTAAAAGGACGGTGTAGCCGTTTCTACTTGGTAAAATACACGCTGTATCAGCGGAAATATTGTATTATAGGCAGGCTGGATGATAGGATGAATGAAATTTTTATTAGAAAAAGTGAACCCACCTTCCACTCTTGAGGTCAAATATAGTGAGGTGAACCCATTGGAACTGGATGGATTGGAGCAGGCAGAGGCTATCAGTGAAGAGCAGCTGCAGCAGATAATGAAGCTTTATGGGGAAGATGTGTGGAATTATATTTATTTTCTGACTAACAACAGTGATCAGGCGGACGAGCTCACGCAGGAGGTGTTCATCAAATGCTATTACCGGATCGGAACCTTCCGGGGAGCTTCCTCGCTCAAAACCTGGCTGTTCACGATTGCCCGCAATACGGTATTCTCCTACCGCAAATCGCGGTTTTTCCGCTCTGGGCTGTGGGGCGGGATGCAGCCGTTACCTGCTGCGCCTCAGGAGCGGCAGGATGCTGCGGGGCAGGCGGCTGTTGCCCGTTCGGCGGAGATGGAATATCTCGGTAACCGGCAGGTGGATGAGATCTGGAGCATGATAATGAAGCTGCCGGATAAGCTGCGTGAGGTGCTGGTGCTTGATCTTAAGGCAGAGCTGTCGGTCCGGGAAATCGCTGAGCTGATCCGGATATCCCCCGGCACCGTCAAATCGAGGCTGCACCGCGCGCGTCATAAAATCCAGGACAAACTAAGGAGGATGGAGTAATGGATAAGCGTGAACGGGAGCCGCAGTGGTATGAACTGGCCCGTAAAGGCCCGTTTCCGGAAATGAAATTTACGGAAGAAGCTGCCGATAGAGTGGCCCGGCAGATTGGAATGGACGGTTCCTCACTACACCAGGTGCTGTCATCCGGCCGGCAGCGCAGGGTGATCCGCCTGCGGATACTTTCCGCCGCCGTCATCCTCCTGTTGTTGTTCGGAGCCGGGGCGCTGGTTCTGGGAGGCGATGGGTTTGGGCGGTCTGGCGGCTTTAATCCGTTACAGGTAAGCAGCACCGGAATAATCGATCCGCCGGTTGCGGGCCAGGTTGATCTTACGGATGAAGGGCTCAGGGCGACCGCTGAACAGGTAATGCTTGAGCAGCTGGGAAAGAAGCTTCCCTTTGTGAACCTAGAGCAGCTCGAGGGGGAAGAAGAAACCCTGGCTGAATTTAAAGATGGCGATAGTTTTGCTAAAATCTGGTTTGAAACAGAGACTGGCAAGGTAGTGCGGACGTATATGGATACCTTTTTCACTCCTGAAGAAATCGATTCTAAATTCATTGATCAAGCGATGGATCAGCTGCGGAAAGCTGGTTACAAGGGGGAATTCACAGTTACCGCGCTTCACCATTCCGTCCACTACGGGACAAACGCTGATGAGCAGGGCATACAGACCGATGACGGTCTCATAGCAGAGGAAGGGCAGATTGATTACGAGAACGGCGTCTACCGCAGCTCGACGTTCAGAATGGGCGAGGATGAGGTGACTGCGGAAGTGAAGCAGGCGGGTCTTAAATCGATAAAGCTGCTTAGAGAGCAGGGAACAGAGCACTTATACTCAATCAGCCGCACCGTGGCCACGAAGTGGGATATACTCGTTCTAACCTATGGAGAAAGTGAACATGGGGCTACTACAGTACTTATGGACTATGCTACACAAGAAATAATTCAAGTACTCGATATTTCACTCTACGATGAGAAGTCATTCAGCTCCGCCGATCCAAATACGAATCTGATGGATATGCTGGATATGGATAAGGCCAAGCTTCAGCTTGCGGCTGCTGCCATCGCCGATGAAATGTTCGGCATCCGGCTGGAGGATTATACATTTGTCAAAGAGATGTCGGGCATAGGTACGATTGCCTTCAAAAGCCCGGACGGAGCAACTGTGATTACCGGCTCGTATAATCTGGACGGAGTCTTTTACATGATGCAGCAGACTGACGCTGTCGAATAATCTTTTAATATGAGCCCTGAATAGAATTCCTGATTTTCAAATGAATTAATAGTGCTTTAACCAGGACGCATGCCCCGCCAGGGCGGCGTCTTTTTACTTTAATAGAATCTCCAGTTTTGATAACTATTTCAAGTATTGCTATACTAGAGAAATCTGAACTTTTACAGAAAAGTGCAATAGAGTTTACACAGACTTTCAATAAAGAGAGTAAGAGGGGATCGTATTATTATGAACGACAAGAAACATGCGCCGGTGCAGGCTCATTTCTATATCGTTATCGGACTGGTCTGGCTGAAGCTGCTGCTGCTGAGAGGTTTGTTTTTTGACCGGATCGCCTGGGAATGGATTGCTGTGGATATTGCACCGGTGCTGCTGATTATGGGTGTGCTGGCAGTCATTACGCCCGGGCGGATGAAGAAGGCTGTCTACTGGAGCTTTAACGGCTTATTGTCGCTGCTGCTGTTCGGGGCCAGTGTGTACTTCAACCACTTCGGCTCGGTGCCGACCTATCTGGCGCTCTATGAGCTGAATCAGGTGTTCCAGGTGAAAGAAAGCGTAGAATCTACGATTGAGCTAATTGATTATCTGTTTTTTGCCGATCTGGTGATCATGATGAGCTACTTGCTGTTCCGCAGATGGAAGAATGGTTCGGTACAGCAGCAGCGTGGCAGTCAGCCTTCACGCAGAGCCCGGAGAGTCTATCTGGTCGCCCTGCTGGTGGCTATTATCGGCGGCGGTTCGTTGTCGGCCTATTCCATTGATTCTGCACGCGGAATTACGAATGAGCTGGTTCAGGCGGAAAGCGCCGGATTTCTGAACTATGAGGTGGTTGCGGCGATCAAGGCCCAGGAGGATAACGGCCTCACCGGCACAGGAGATATTAATGAAACGATAGCCAAGGTGGAGGCGCTGGAAGCTGTTTATCCATATAAGGATATCGCAGGGGGACTGCCGGATTATTTTGGATCGCAAAAGGGTAAAAATGTAATTGTAATCCAAATGGAAGCTTTTCAGAATTTCCCGCTGCATCAGTCACTGGATGGGCAGGAGCTGACACCGGTGCTGAACGGCTTGGCCGGAGAGGGCTTTTATTTCCCGCATGTCTTCCAGCAGGTCGGTCCGGGCAATACCTCGGATGCGGAATTCATGAGCAACACCTCAATCTATCCGATTGCAACACTTGCGATGTCAACGGGCTTCGGAGACCGGGAGCTGCCGGGCCTGCCGCGTCTGCTGCGGGATAAAGGGTATGAGTCGTACACTTTCCATGTGAACAAGGTTGGCTTCTGGAACCGCAATCAGCTGTATCCGGCGCTAGGCTTCAACGGCTATTATGACAAGGGATATTTCAAGAATGACCACCTTAACGCCTTCGGAGCTTCCGATGAGCAGCTGTATGCTACTGCCGTGGAGAAGCTGGCAGCGGTGCAGAAGAAGGGTACGCCTTTTTATGCCCAGCTTGTAACAGCCTCCAGCCATCATCCGTTCCAGATTCCGGACAGCTTCAAGAAGATTAAGGTTCCGGAGGATCTGCAGGGCACGATGCTGGGCGATTACCTGACTGCAGTGAATTATACGGATTATGCGGTTGGTACTTTAATTGACGGGCTGAAGCAGCAGGGCATGTGGGAGAATACTGTGCTGGTGCTGTACGGCGACCATTTCGGCCTGCAGCCGAAGGATGTCCCGGCGGAGCAGGTGGAGGAAGCGCTAGGAATCCCGTATGATGACCGGATCAGCCGCTTCAATATTCCGCTCATCATTCATGTGCCTGGCATGAAGGAGGGGCAGGCCGTGGAGCGGACCGGCGGACAGCTGGATGTGCTTCCTACTGTGGCCAACCTGCTGGGGGTATCGCTGAAGGATGAAGGCTTTACCGCTTTTGGGCATGATCTGCTGAACATTGACAGCAATGTGGTAGGGATGCGCTATTATTTGCCTACAGGCTCCTTTTTTAATGATGAGGTGATGTTCGTGCCCGGGAAAAGCTTCGCGGACGGAGAGGCCATCTCGCTGGATACGTATGAGCCGGTGGAGGATTTCAGTAAATATCAGACCGATTATGACTATATCCTGAAGCTGATGGGCTTGTCCGATGAATATGTGAAGCTGCTTCCGCAGCGCTAGGAGGAATTATGAAAAGACTATTAAAACCGGAATATCTCATAACCCTGGCCGGCTCCATATTGATCATCTACCTGCTGTTCATAAGGCCATTCATTGGAGTTGCGGACAACGGCGATTTCCTGCGGATGATGAATACGATCGGACTGAATTATTATGATGCTGCGGAGAGCTATGCCGACCGCTTTTTCAGCTTCAGTCATTCCAGGTTTTCCTATGAAAATCTGTTCACGGGCTTTTATCCTTCCTCGCAGATTCTAATTGTGCTGATTCCGAGACTGCTCGCCGGGCTGGTTCACGGGAGTTATTTTGATATCCGCCTGCTGGGCAGCGTATATGGGCTGCTGCTGCTTACCGCGACTTGGCTGATTGTGAAGCTGGTGGCCAAAGGCTCCAATATTACGGGTCTGCTGCTGGGTGCGGGCATTTTGTTTGTCTTTTATGATATCGGATATTTGGCCTATTTCAACTCCTTATTCGGCGAACCGGTATCCATGGTATTCATGCTGCTTACCTTTGCGCTGGGTCTGAGACTGACGGGGCAGGAACGGCCGACACCCAAAGAACTGACGCTCTTCTTCATCGCCGTGCTGTTCCTGATCTGCTCCAAAATTCAGAATGCACCCGTCGGCCTGGCGTTTGCGCTGATCTTCCTCCGTCTGCGGACACTGAATGGAACAGGCAGCTGGCGCAAGCTGGCGCTGCGGTTCGCGGTGGCAACGGCGCTCGTGTCCGTAATCATGTATGTGGCTGCGCCGAAGGAACTCAAGCATATCAACCTCTATCAGACGGTTTTCTTCGGAATTCTGAACGAGTCGCCGGATGTACGCGGGGATCTGCGCGATCTGGGGCTGCCGGAGCGGCTGGAAGTGCTGGCGGGTACAAATTATTTTCAGGGAGATACAGCGATCAAGCAGGATGATCCTTCGCTTACAACAGATTTCTATGACCGGGTATCCCATAAAGATGTACTTTTCTTCTATATGAAGCATCCTAACCGGTTGATAGATAACATGAAATATGCTGCCAGGAACAGCATGTCCATCCGTCCCTATTATCTCGGAAGCTATGAGAAGAGTGAGGGCAAGACGGCAGGGGCCGTAGCCTATGCATACAGCGGGTGGAGTGAATTCAAAAATAATCATGTTCCGAATTCGCTAGGTTTCCTGGTCTTGTTCTATCTCGTTTATTACGCGGGAGTGCTGTACCATTATTTCCGGGCACAAGAACCGGCGGGGCGGATCGCCGGAGAGCTGCTGCTGCTGCTGGGGCTGATTGGACTATTCTCGTTCCTGGTGCCAATCCTCGGCGACGGCCGGGCGGATATCGGCAAGCATCTGTTTTTGTTCAATGTTTGTTTCGATATGATGGCTGTGGCTATGTTTGGCTGGGTGGTGCACAAGCTGGTCATGTTTCTGAAACCTATTTGCGCTGAAAACCTCTAATTGACCCTTTTGAGAATATAGAATACAATGTGTTTGGAACTTTAGTAAAAGAGTGGAAAATGGCTTGGAACAGCCTCATCCTACAAGGGGGCCGCTATGCGTAATGATGATTACAAGGACAGAATTGAACAGGCAAGGCAGGAACTGAACAAACTAGCCCTGGAACACGGGATGCAGGATGTAAGGGTGCTTCGCCAATCGGTGAAGCTGGATGCGCTCCTAAATGAATACAGTGATTGCAATACAGAGAAGGACGACCAGCTTTATTAGAGAATCAAATTCAAAAGACACTTTAACGGCAGATGTGCCGCTAAAGTGTCTTTTTTGAGTGTATAGGAAAATAAGATATTCGTCTGTTGTGGATAAGCTTCTTTGGACATTGGAGCAGGTTTTCTATTATGTGTCCGAAGCATCCGAAGCATAATCATCACCCAACAGCTCACGGAGCATTCTCTGCCGGTCGGTCATGAAGGCCCGTGTCACCGCATAGTGGTCCGTGTCTTCCAGAGCCACAGGCGTGATATTCTCTCCCTCCAGCAGGAATATATCCGCACCCGGGTAGGACATCAGAATCGGGGAGTGAGTGGCGATGATGAACTGGGAGTTCTGTGCTGCCAGCTCATGCATCCGCACCAGCAGCGACATCTGCCGCAAGGGGGACAAGGCGGCCTCCGGCTCGTCCAGAATATAGATGCCCTGTCCGCCGAAGCGGTGGACGAAAGTGGAGAAGAAGGATTCTCCGTGGGACTGCTCATGCAGAGAATTACCTCCGTAGGAGTCTTTGATAAAACGTTCCGAGCCCGCCACGGGCTCCTCGTCCAGCTCATCGATGTAAGTAGCCACATTGTAGTAACTCTCCGCACGCAGGAAGAAGCCGTCCTTCGGCCGCTTGACCCCTTTGGCAATCCGCAGATATTCATAGAGACTCGAATGCGAGGCTCGGGTGTTAAATGAGAAGTTCAGCGTTCCGCCTTCCGGATTGAACCCCCAGGCGGCTGCGATTCCCTCCAGTACAGTCGATTTCCCTGTTCCGTTCTCCCCTACAAGGAATGTAACCTGCTTCTGAAAAGCAATCCGCTCCAAAGCCCGCACCACCGGCAGATTAAACGGATAGGTATCAAAGGAAGGCACCTGTTCACGAAGCAGGTCTACATGGCGGAGATAGAGCATCGGGTCATACATCGAACTCATTTCTAAATCCCTCCTCTTAGCCGGATAGATGGAAAGGTTGATCTTTTGATTCTATATGAATTTTGGGGTGCCCGCAAAGTACCCGACTGAAGGCTTCGGCGCTAACCCCTCACTTTGCAGGGAACTGGAGTGGATGAAATCTGCAAAGGTTCGGGCCATGCGGGCGAAAGACAGGGGGCATGTGCCAATTTCGCCGCGATACAGACAGATGTCCATGAGGCGGATGCTGACTCCGCATATAGTACACTGTCTTGAGAATATGACGGGGCAGGGTGAAGGCCGTGAAAGCAAAAAAGAGAAACGTGCGTCCGCGGGATTACCGAGACGGTTACACGCAAGGGTACCATCTCGGCTTGTGCGAAGCCGTGAAGCGTCTGAATACTCCTGTAGTAGGTGCATGCCGGCCGTTTAAGCTGATGTATGTTCCCCAAGGGTTTCAGGCGATAGACACGGGAGTAGCAGAAGCGCTGCGGCAGCTGGTCAGTGAGCTAATTATCTGTTCTCCGGAAACCATGCTGGAGGTGGCATCGCGTGAGTCGCCGGGAGCGGTGCTTGTGATGAACGGGCTGCATGTGTTTCCCGAGAATCATCTGGAACAAATCACGGAAATAAGAAAATTGGGTATTCCGGCAGCAATCTGGTTTGTGGATGACCCTTATTTTACCGAGGACACATCTGTCATTTGCCGGCACTATGATTACGTATTTACCCACGAACTGGGCTGCGTGGAATTCTACCGTTCGCTGGGTGTGACTTCAGTGCATTACCTTCCGCTGTGTGTCAACCCGCAGATGTTCTACCCGCGCCGTACCGGACCGCAGTATCAATACGATGTTGTGTTTATCGGCAATGCCTTCCGCAACCGGACGGAGCTGTTCGATGAGCTGGCCCCGTTCCTCCGCGGCAAGAAGGTGATGATCGCCGGCGGCTTCTGGGAACGGCTGAACACCTTCGAAGAACTGTCTCCATTCATCAAAAGCGGCTTCATCCCTCCCGAGGAAACGGCCAACTATTACAGCGGTGCCAAGCTTGTCATTAATATTCACCGTCCGTGGGAAGGCGGGCAGGACAACCGGAATACCTTCCAGCTGCCGTCTCTCTCCATTAATCCCCGGACCTATGAGATCAGTGCCTGCGGAACGATGCAGCTGACTGATATCCGTGAGGATCTGGGCAGCCACTACCGTCCGGGTCATGATCTGGAGACCTTTGCCTCTGCCGACGAGCTGAAGCGCAAAATTGACTATTACCTGAAGCATGAGAAGGAGCGCCGCCAGTATGCGCTGCGGGGACTGCAGACGACACTGCGCCACCACACGTTTACCGCGCGTCTGCCTCATTTGCTGGGAGTTCTTGCTGCACAAGGGTGAAATCCATTATGGGATAGAAGGAGCGAATAAACATGAATAATCAATTTATAATGCCTGCGCCGCCTCTGCCGCGGACTCCTGCAGAAGAGCAGAAACTGAGTGGCCGCCTGACCGGCTTCAAGGTTGGATACGACGAAGGTTACCTGCGCGGACGCCTGGCGATTCTGGATGGCCGGCCGGAAGAACCGCTTCCGGTGCGCAATATCCATGTCATGTACGTGGCTTCAGGCAAAGGGTATCCGTATTCCCCACTTGATGATGCGGTACTCTTCGCACTGCAAAGACTGACCACCCAAGTGACGATTACCGATGTCCGTCAGAATCTGGTAGAGCTGGCTTCGGCTCAGCGTCCGGACCTGGTCCTGGTTCTGGACGGTCTGGATTTACCGCTGGAGCAGGTTGCTATTCTACGCAGCTCAGGAATCAAGACGGCGATATGGCTTACAGATGATCCGTACTACACGGACTTCACTATGAAAATCGTTGCACACTATGACTATGTATTCACCCTGGAGCGTAACTGCATAGAAATCTACCGCGGCCTTGGCTGCGCGGAAGTTCATTATCTGCCTTTTGCCGCCCACCGCGAGCATTACCGCCCGACTACCGGACGTTCGCCGGTCAGCCGCGATGTCAGCTTCATCGGGTCTGCTTACTGGAACCGGATCAATTTCTTCCGCGATATCATGCCGGAGCTGATGAGCTACAACACGGTAATTAACGGAATCTGGTGGGACCGTCTGCCGGAAGCGCCTATCTATGGTGACCGGATTGAGATCGGCAAATGGATGTCTCCGCAGGAAACGGCAGTCACCTACAGCGGTTCGAAGATTGTCATCAACCTGCACCGTTCCCACATTGATGAAGTAGCCAATAACAATACGCTGTATATTCCGGCTGCATCGCCGAATCCCCGTACCTTCGAAATCGCCGCCAGCGGCACGCTGCAGCTCAGCGACGCCCGGGATGACATGGGCTCCTTTTATAAGGTCGGGGAAGAGATTGACACCTTCTCAAGCCCGCAGGAAATGATGGACAAAATCCGTTTCTACCTGACGCATGAGGAGGAACGCCGGGATATGGCGCTGCGCGCTTTTGAACGGACCCTGAAGGACCACACCTACACCATACGCCTGAACCAGCTGCTGGCGGTCATTTACGGCTAAATCTCCCGCAGAATGCTTCAAAAATGTGCGCATCATAGGGGACAGGTGTCGTGCCGGCATCTGTGCCCCCTCAATATACTGGATGGAGTACCGGGTTATGATGTTAGCCTGCTTGCGGCGGATATCCTCCGGATGAAAGAAAGTAAGTAAGACGCAGTGATGATTCGTGAACGTTAGCGGATGCTTACGGAGCGAGTTTTACACGAAGAAATGCTCTGCGGTGAATGCTCGCAAAACTTAAGTTTATGCTTCCGAAGCGAGTTTTACTGCGATGAGAATGCCTGATGCTAAGCTTCGTAAAACTTTTAGGGAGGTGAATGGCTGCTCCACAGCCCCTCGCAGGGGAGCGCCGAGACACCATGGCCGACAAAGCTACAATCGTCCTCTTTTCCCATGTTTCCAATACACGCAGTATTACGGGTGCGGAGAAGCTGCTGTTATTCTTCAGCCGGGAGCTGTCTCCTTACTTTAATTGTATCCTCGTAGCCCCGCAGGACGGGAAGCTGACGCGCCTGGCCCGGAGCTACGGAATCGATGTCCAGCTGTTATCTATTCCGCTTGTCTATGGAATGTACACTCCATATGCCGGCCTTCCGGCAGACATCCGCAAGCTTCAGGAGAGCCGGGAGTATCAGGAGCTGAGTGACTGGCTTGCAGGTGTGCGCCCGTCGTTCATTATTTCCAGTACCTGTGTGCACGCGCTGCCGCCGATGGCCGCGAAATCGCTGGGTATTCCGGTGGTTTGGAAGATCTCCGAGACTATTACGGATAACGAGTTCACTCCGATCAGCGTGGAGCTGATCCATAACTACAGCGATGAGATTCTGGCTATCTCGCAGACGGCTGCGGCTTGCTTCCCCGAGGATATCCGTGAAGGCAAGGTAACCCAGCTTCCCCCTTCCTGGAATGAAACGGAAATGATGTTTGAGGCCTGGAGCAAGCTCCGGGGAGAACGGCGGAATGAACTGAAGATAGCACCGGAGGAACCGCTGATCGGTTATGTCTCTTCCTTCATTAATAAAGAAAAAGGTCTGGAGCATTTCGTCAAAATGGCTGTCCTTGTGCATGAGCAGCATCCGGCAGCCCGTTACATTGTAGTGGGCTCCCCTGGAGACAAAAGCTATTATGAGCGCTGTGTCCGCAAAGTGAAGCTGGAGGGGCTAACCTCCCGGTTCAGATTTGTCGGATATGAAGAATGTCTGCCCGCAGCCTACTGCGCCATGGATCTGCTGGTCGTTCCCAGCCTGATCCGTGAAGGCTTCGGCATGACGGCGCTCGAAGGCTATGCCTTCGGCAAGCCGGTGGTCGCTTATGATTCCGGCGGCTTGCGGGAGATTCTGAACGCTGCGGGCTGCGGTGAGCTGCTTGTGCCTGCGGCCAACATCGGTGCGCTGGCCGAGCGGGTGAACACGCTGCTGGCCGCTCCGGCCATGGCGGCGGCCATTGGCAGCCTGGCGCGGGAACGCATCGAGGCCGTCTACGGCCCGGCGGCTTACCGCGCCCGCCTGCACGGCTTAGCGGAGAGGTGGCATCTCCGCTACTGCCTCGCGCCGCCGCAAGTCAGCGGCGCCGAAGAAGCCCCGCCCGCAGCTCCGCCGGCGGGCGGGGAGGACGCCCCCGCGGCAGAGGCGCCGCGGGTACGCCCCTCGCGCCGCGCCGCACGGCTGCGGGGCGCGAGGCTCCGGCGCGGCAGGCTCCGCCGCGCCAAAGCCCGGGCGCGCGCGGCGGGAACGCGCCCGCGCCGTAAGAAGCGCGCGGCAGGCTCCGCGCGCCGGAAGTCCAGCGGCGGCGGCAAGCACCGCCGCGCGGGCCATGCGCGCCGCCGGGGAAGACGGCGGCGCAAGGCGGCCTGAGGTCCGCGGGGAGTCCGCGGACCGGCACTTTGCCGGCGCTGCGCCAGCCTCCGCCGGAATCGCGCCAATCAGGGGCACAAATGCCCCTGAATCCGCCCAACCCGCCGGAACCGCGCCAATCAGGGGCACAAATGCCCCTGAATCCGCCCAACCCGCCGGAACCGCGCCAACCAGGTGCACAAATGCCCCTGAATCCGCTCCACCCGCCGGAACGGCGCCAATCAGGGGCACAAATGCCCCTGAATCCGCCCAACCCGCCGGAACCGCGCCAATCAGGTGCACAAATGCCCCCGAATCCGCTCCACCCGCCGGAATCGCCCTAATCAGGGGCATAAATGCCCCTGAATCCGCTCCATCCGCCGGAATCGCCCTAATCAGGGGCATAAATGCCCCTGAATCCGCTCCACCCGCCGGAACCGCGCCAATCAGGGGCACAAATGCCCCTGAATCCGCCCAACCCGCCGGAACCGCGCCAATCAGGGACACAAATGCCCCTGAATCCGCTCCACCCGCCGGAACCGCGCCAATCAGGGGCACAAATGCCCCTGAATCCGCCCAACCCGCCGGAACCGCGCCAACCAGGTGCACAAATGCCCCTGAATCCGCCCAACCCGCCGGAACCGCGCCAATCAGGGGCACAAATGCCCCTGAATCCGCTCCACCCGCCGGAATCGCCCTAATCAGGGGCACAAATGCCCCTGAATCCGTTCCACCCGCCGGAATCGCCCCAATCAGGGGCATAAATGCCCCTGAATCCACCGCTCCTGGCGGCGAGCCGGCACCGCCGCTGCGCCGGACCGGCGCCAGCTCTGACAGAACCGCCTGCCCTTCCTTAAGGGCAGGCCATAATCAAAGGGGAGTGAACCCATGAAGATCATGACGATTTTGGGCACACGGCCCGAGATCATCCGCCTCAGCGTCATCATTCCGCTGCTCGATGAGCATGCGGAGCGGCATCTGCTGGTGCATACGGGACAGAATTTCACGGCCAGCCTCAGCGGGATTTTCTTCGCCGAGCTGGGACTCCGCGCACCGGACTATGTGCTGCAGGATAAGCAGGCCGGACTCGGGGGCCAGCTGGCCGCCATGTTCGGGAGCCTGGAGAGTATCCTGCTTCAGGAGAAGCCGGACCGGATTCTGCTGCTCGGCGATACCAACAGTGCACTGTGTGCAATCCTTGCCGAGCGGATGGGTATTCCTGTCGTACACATGGAAGCAGGCAACCGCTGCTACGATTTGAAAGTGCCGGAGGAGAAAAACCGCCGTGTCATAGATGCCGTCTCGACCATAAATATGCCTTATACCCAGCAGAGTAAAAGACATCTGCTCAGCGAAGGATTTCCCAGCCAGCGTATCGTGTTAACCGGCAATCCGATCCATGAGGTGATTACGCATTATGAGGAGCAAATCGGGTCCAGTGATATTTTATCCCGGCTGAACCTTGAAGCAGGCCGGTATTTGCTGGTGACTGCCCACCGGGCCGAGAATGTCGATGATCCTGAATCCCTGCTCCATATTATGTCGGGACTTAACCTTGTGGCTGAACATTATGGACTCCGCCTGATCTGCAGCATCCATCCCCGTACACGCTCCAAGCTTACGGAGCAGTTCCCGCTGACGATGAACCCGCTGGTGGAATTCCATGAGCCCTTCGGATTTTTTGATTTTGTCCATCTGGAGCGTTATGCGCTGTGCGCCATTACGGACAGCGGCACCGTTCAAGAGGAATGCTGCCTGATGGGGGTGCCGACAGTGACCATCCGCCGGACCACAGAACGTCCGGAGACGGTCGATTGCGGAAGTAATGTAGTGTCCGGCATAGATCACAACAGCATTCTGCGCTGCACCCGGCTGATGACGTCGCTTAAGCCTGCTTGGGAGGCGCCGGAAGGGTACCTGACCCCCGATGTCTCGGTTAAAGTAGTTAAATTTCTGCTTGGAGGGAACCTGCATGTTCAATAATAAACGGATTCTGGTCACAGGCGGTACCGGTTCCTGGGGGCATGAGCTTATCCGGCAACTGCTGCCGCAGCATCCCAAAGAAATCATCGTATTCTCCCGCAGCGAGTCTGCACAGGTAGCCATGAGCCGTGAATATGAGGATAAGCGCCTCAGCTTCGTCATCGGCGATATTCGTGACAAGGATGCCCTCGTGGCTGCATGCCGTGGAGTGGATTATGTGTTCCATCTGGCGGCGCTCAAGCATGTTCCTGTCTGTGAAGACCAGCCGTACGAGGCGCTGAAGACCAATGTGGTCGGCACGCAGAATGTAATCGAAGCAGCGATTGCCAATAATGTGGAAAAAGCGATCTACATCTCCACCGACAAAGCAGCGAATCCGTCTAACTTCTACGGCATGACCAAAGCGATCGGTGAGAAGCTGTTCGTATACGCCAACCTGATCGGTTCAGGCACCCGCTTTGTAACGGTGCGCGGCGGCAATGTTCTGGGTACGAACGGCAGTGTCGTTCACTTATTCATGAAGCAGATCAAGGACAAGGGACAAGTGCGGATCACAGATATGAATATGACCCGCTTCTTCTTCACCCTGCGCGATGCCATCACGCTGCTGTTCAAAGCCTCTGAGGTCAGCATCGGCGGCGAGATCTTCGTCATGACCATGCCAACCTGCCGGATTGTGGATTTGGCGGAGGTACTAATCGAAGCTTCGGGCAGAAGAGATGTCAGTATGATCGAGGCTGGAATCCGCCCGGGGGAAAAAATCCATGAGATCCTCATGAGTGATTTCGAGAGCTTAACTACCGTTGTCTACGATGAGCAGTATCTGGTTATTCTTCCTACTCTGGATATGCCGGAGCTGAAGGAGCACTACCGCAAATATCCGCATGTGTCCTTCAACAGCTTCAGCTCGGAGAACAATCTGATGGATCAGGCAGAGATCAAGGACATTCTGATCCGGGGAGGGTTCCTCAAGTGAAGCTGCTTATCCTCGGCGGAAACGGTATGGCGGGTCACATGCTGGCGGATTTTTTTCGCCGCCAGGGCAAACATCACGTCTTCCATACAACCCGGGATAAGAACGATCTTGGCGGGCTGTATGTGGATGCCGATGATATTGCCGGCGTAGAGAAACTGGTCGAAATCGTCTCTCCCCATTGCATGATTAATGCAATGGGTGTACTGAATCAATTCGCCGAACGTGACGTAATCGGCGCTTACCATGTCAACGGATTCCTTCCCCACCGTCTGCGGCGGGCAGCGGACAGCGTCCATGCCCGGCTCATCCACATCAGTACCGACTGCGTGTTCGAAGGAACACGCGGCGGGTACACGGAAGAGGATGCCACTGACGGCACATCCGTTTATGCCATCACCAAAAGCCTTGGAGAAGTGCGTGACCCCGGCCACCTGACGATCCGCACCTCCATTATTGGTCCCGAAATCCGCTCCGGCGGCATCGGGCTCATGGAATGGTTCCTGGCCCAGAAGGGCCGGGTAACCGGCTATGAACGTGTGATGTGGAACGGAGTCACCACACTGGAGCTGGCCAAAGTGATCAGTTCCCTGCTGGACGCTGATCTGTCCGGGCTGATCCATCTGGCCCATCCCCGGCCGGTGAGCAAATATGAACTGCTGCAGATGATGCAGTCTGCATTTCATAAGGAGGATGTCGAGATCATCCCCGAACGGATACATGTTCAGGACCGGACGCTGGTCAACACCAGGAGCGACGTGAACTTCGAATTACCGTCTTATCCCGAGATGCTTGCGGAGCTCGCAGACTTTATGCACGGCTCAGAGATGCCGACATGAAGGGCCGGAGGCTGCTGATAACCGGAGCCGCCGGCTTTACCGGCAGGCATGCCGTAGCTTATTTTGCGGCTGAGGGAGCTGAAGTGACCGCTGTGGTACGCCGCTGCGCAGCGGAAGCTTCCGTCTTCCCGGCAGGCGTTCAGCAATATATCTGTGATCTCGGCGACCGTAAGGCTGTCGCCGGGATGATTGGAGAGGTCATGCCGGATCAGGTGCTGCACCTGGCAGGCAAGAACTCGGTTCCGGAGTCTTGGCAAGACCCGCTGCTCTATATGGAGACTAATGTAATGGCTACATTGTATTTGCTTGAGGCGCTGCGTTTCCAGCCGGCCAGCCGTATCCTGGTGGCCGGCTCCCGGCTTAAATACAGACCGGATTCCGCGGCAGGTCCGCCACATCCCTACAGTCTCAGCAAGACGCTGGAGGAACTGGTGTCGCTGGCCTGGGGGACGCTGTTCAAACAGCCTGTTCTGATGGCGGAGCCCTCCAATCTGATTGGTCCCGGACCGTCCACCGGCTTCTGTTCCTTACTGGCACGGCATATTGTGCGCAGTGAAGAGGCGGCCGCTAAGGGGGAAGCCCGGCCTGCAGCATTCAGGCTGTCCTCGCGGCATGTCCTGCGCGACTTTCTGGATGTGCGTGATGCCGTTAGAGCTTATGGCTATATTCTGGATCAAGGAGAGACCGGGAAGATCTACCGGATCGACTCCGGGGCGCAGCGGGAGCTTGGGGAGATTGCCGGGAAGCTGCTGGCTCATGCGGCGGTTCCGGTGGAGATGGACTGGGGACCGCAGCATGCAGAGGAAGGTCAGGCTGCTGGTTCCCCAGCATCTGCCGTTCCAGTGCAGCCTTCCTCTGCATCTGCTGATAGAGAAGTACTGCAGGAAGAACCTGAGGACAATGCCGCCGTTCTCGGCTGGAAGCCGGGGATCGGTCTGGACCGGTCACTTGCGGACATTATCGGCTATACAAGGGCCGGCAAGGAAGGAAGAATATGATGAAGCCCAGAGTATCGGTAATCATTCCCTTTTATAATTGCCCTTATATTGAGCAGGCGCTGCAAAGCGCCTTGGCTCAATCCTGGCAGCCTTATGAGATTATCGTGGTTGATGACGGATCATTCATGCATGCAGAGCGCATTACCCCATATTTGCAGCATATTCACTACCTGGGCAAAGCCAATGGTGGTACTGCCTCCGCACTGAATCACGGTATTGCCCATTCTACAGGGGATTATGTGGTGTGGCTTAGCTCGGATGATATGTTCTATCGTGACAAGATCAACAACCAGGTTCTTTTCATGGAGCAGAACCGTTTGCTGATCACATACACCAATTTCAACTTCATCAACGGGGATTCGCAGCTGACCCAGCTGAATGCAGCAGCCGTGTTTCATAACCAGCTGGACTACTTGCGCTGTTTCCTGCAGGGTAATCCCATCAACGGCTGCACCGTGATGTTCAAGCGGGAAATATTCGGAGCCATAGGCCTGTTCAATGAAGGTCTTCCGTATACCCATGACTACGATCTGTGGTACCGGGCTATCCTGAACGGTTACGCTCCGGTCATGCTTAATCAGTCATTAACGGCTTACCGCCGGCATGACGGTATGGGGACGATCAAACATTATGATGTCGTCATGGCTGAAGCCGCTGCGACCAATGCCCGCTATCATGCCCCGCTGAGTCGCTTGATTGCTTCCATGGGCGGTTAAGCAGGGGTAGAAGAAAGAAGCGGGTGCAACGAATTAAGCCCATGCTCCGGAAGTGAATTGAAACGGATACCGGCCTATTAAGGACGACGTAGCCGTTTCTCCACTTAGAAGCAAATTCACAGGAAGCCGGGCTCACAGAACTTTTAGGAGGGAAAGCATATGTACCGGGAAATAGAAGTGAAAGACTTCCTGCCGGTCCTGCTGGAGCAGCTGAAATTCTCCGAGAGTATCCTGGATATCGGCAGCGGTACCGGTACGCTGCTGGAACGATATGAGGCGGCTGTTGTGCTGGGGCTGGATATCCACAGACCTTATCTGCTGCACCGCAAATACAAGTCCCCGCATATCATTCCGGTACATGCCGATGCCAGCCATATTGATAAGCTGTTTCTGCCGGGAACATTCTCTGCGGTCACGCTGATTGATTCCCTGGAGCATTTCTCGATGAGAGAGGGCATGGAGCTGCTGCGGAAAGCGGAGATCATTGCTTCGAACCGGGTAGTCGTATTTACGCCGCGGGGGTTCTTCCCGCAGGAGGGAACGGATCATTTCAACCTGCACGGAGAGGTTTACCAGAAGCACTGGAGCGGCTGGGAGCCTGAGGATTTCCTGAAGCTGGGCTACGCTGTAACCGTTCTGAAAGGCTACCATCATGCGGAGAATCCTTCATTCCGTGAAGCGTTTGGCGAGAATCACGCACCGCTGGATGCTCTGCTGGCCTGCAAAACAGTATAAAACGAATCGGGAAGGAGGTAAGCACATGATTCCAAAAACCAAGGTTTCGGTGGTGATTCCCTTCTACAATTGCCCTTATGTGGATCTGGCGGTGAAGAGTGTACTGGCTCAGAGCTACACGGACATTGAGCTGATCGTTGTCGATGACGGTTCTACACGCTATTTGGAGAAGCTTGAGGCTTACAAGGACAATATAATGTATATCCGCAAAACCAACGGCGGCACGGCCTCGGCGCTCAACATGGGAATCCAGGCGGCCAGCGGAGCTTATTTTGCCTGGTTAAGTGCTGACGACCTGTTCCACCCGGATAAAATCAAAAGGCAAATGGAAGCCATCCGCAGCTCTGGAACCTCCTTCAGCCATACGGCCTATTACTATATCAATGAGCTCGGAGAGCGGTTCGCAGGAGTCACGAGCAAGCCGTTTCGTAACAGGGGCGATCTCATTGAGACCATGATGTCGGGCTGTCCGGTAAACGGCAGCTCGGTTCTGCTCGACATGGAGATTTTCAATAAGGTAGGACGGTTTAACGAGAAATTCCTGTATACACAGGATTATGATCTGTGGCTGCGTATCCTGCCGCATTATGAATGGTCCTATATCGAGGAGCCGCTCCTGGATTACCGTGTGCACAAAGAAATGGGCTCTGTCATACACAGTGAAGCGCAGAACCGGGAGATTGCTCTGGTGCAGAGCAGACATCAGGGCATTCTGACGCAGCTGCTGAGAAAGGAGAGAGGGAAATGAGACTGACATTCCCGGTTCTGACGTTGTCCAGAGGCGGTGCACAACGGATGCTGGCCGAGCTGGCCAACCGTCTGGCGGAAATCGGCCATGAGGTGGTTGTGCTTATACCCAGTCACGGCATTGTGGAATATGATATGAAATGTCCCATTATTACAGCACCGGCAACGATGCTGACTGAAGATGATTTTCCATACGGGGATGTGATCATCTCCAACTACTATACAACGGTGCCGGTTGCAGAGCGGGCCAGTGAACAGGGCAAGGGGCTGCATATCCGGCTGGCCTTATGCTATGAGCCGACTTTTTTACCCAATAACAATCTGTCGTTCGCCTCTTATAATATCACCCGCAACCTGCTTGTACTCTCGCGCTGGCAGCAGGAGATCATCCGGATTAATCATGGCATTAAGGGCAGAATTGTTCCAATCGGTCTAAGCCCTGTTTTCACAAATACCCATTTACGCGGCAGCGGCGGGAACAAGATTGTCGTCTCGGCCATTATGCGCCGTCCCGAGGGCGGGTTCTCCAGTCACCGGGAACAGGATTATCTGCTTCAGCAGCTGGACATAGTGAGACAGCGACATCCTGAAGTGGAGATATATATTATTACGCCCCCGTCGGAATATGCTTCCTCAGAGACGCTGCAGGCGCTGCTCGGGGATGGACGGTTTCAAATACGTACTCCGGGCAATGATTCTGAGCTGTCGTATCATTACAATGAGAGCGACATATTTGTCAGCTCCAGCACCCACGACACCGGCTCATTGCCGGGGCTGGAAGCTATGCGCTGCGGTGCCGCGCTGGTCACCGTATATTCCGGGGGCAATCTCGAATACTGTGTACACGGGCATAACTGCCTGATGTCGTACCGTTACGAGAACCGGTTGGCCGAGGATGTCTCTTCACTTGTTAACAATAAAAAGCTCCGTCAGCGTCTGTCCGCGAGAGGGGAGCTCGACTCGGGGCGCTTCACCTGGGAGAGAAGCATGCAGATCTTTCAGACAGAGCTGTTTGAGATTGTATCTAAACAGGGCGGATAACCCAAAAGAACCTTCAAAACCCGGAAGCGGTACGGGGTTGAGGGTTCTTTTTCACGTTACCTTCAGAAGATGGAGAAGGAATTCAACATTTCACGGAAGGATCGGGCATACTGTTCGAATCCAAAACGGGATACCATATGCTCCCGGCCCTGCCTGCGGATGGCTTCACGCAGCGGTAGGTTGTTCATCAGCTCCAGCCCTTCGTTTACAGCCGCTTCCACATTGCCGATCGGATAGAATTTGCCTGTAATGTTATGGGTAATGAACGATCTGACCCCGTCAGAATCTGTGCTGAGTACAGGGCAGGTGCAGCAGATGGCCTCGGCTACAGCATATCCAAAGCCTTCTGTGATGGAGCTCGACAGCAGGAAGCCTCCTGAACCGGCGATAGATGAGTAATAGACCGGCATAATATGATTGGGAATGTTTGTGAACACACTAAGGCGGCCTTTCAGACCCAGGGATTGCAGCTCTCTGTTAAATTGCTCCTTCTGGTCATCTGCAGCGAGATCGGGATCGTGGAACATCCAGAGATGAAGATCTGGCTTGTGGAGCCGGATCTGATGGGCGACCTTCAGATATTCACTCCAGTTTTTATTGGTTTCCAGCCGCCCTACCCAGGCGATGACCGGATCCCGGGGCGGTTCACCGGGGATATGCTGGAAGGACTGCACATCCACAATGTTGGGAATGACATACCGGTGCAGCCAGGGACAGATCTCGATAAACAGCTCCAGTAAATGATCTGTGGGGGGAATCAGTACGGCATTGCAGTAGGAGCGGAGAAAAGGTACAGCATCAATAATCAGATTCCTCGCATCACTGCGCTTGCCAAGTCCCTGAGATTCATATATCAGAATACGGTCATACCCCAGCCGGCGCAGACGTTCCAGCAGTAAATAGTCTGAGGTTACAATAATGGCATCATAATTATGCTTATCCAGCACCGCTTTGATTCCTGCATCCTCTGATGTGATAAACACCGGGAAGTTCCCCTGGTTGTGGCTTCCGGATCCCGGCATGAGGTAGAGCACATGGCATTCGATGCCGCTTTTCTGAAGATTCTCACACCGCAGCTTGTTCAGTGTCTCTACCCCGCCGCTTGGTACATAAAACGTGAATAAAACCTTCAAGATTACCCCTCCTGACATTAACCCTGCGGAGAAACACAGTCTGCTGTTTATAAGATACGCCAAGTTTCACTTACACGTGACGGTTAAAGAGCGATGTGCCAAATCCTTTCAGGATAGCTTGGCAGGGCAGAGGCCATGCTAAAGCTTGTTACGCTGCACTTAACTTTCTATGACGGGGGATGAACGGATGTTACGATCGAAATTCGGTTTAACGGTTTCTGCTGCGCTGCTGCTGGGCGCGGTGAGTATTACAGGATGCGGTGCGAATAACTCTGCAACAGGCAATACGGTGGAAACGAAAAATGTACGGGGGACGGACGGACGTATTCACGTCAACGCTGCTCAGAACGGAATGCGTGCGAATTCCTTTGACAGTATGGAGATGAGCGAGGAACTGGCGAACCGTGTGGCGGCCATGCCGGAAGTCCGTTCAGCTAATGTAATGCTGGTAGGCAAAAGCGCCTATGTAGCCGTAATGCTGGAAGATGCGTCCGGAGGAGTCCATGCCAAGAATACCCGGGGAATCCAGTCGTACAGCTATGGCAGTACCGGCGGCAGCGGCACATCCGGGATGCTGAGCGGTACGGGCAAACCGGCAGGCGGACTGGAAACAGGGATAGGCGCCGGAATGGGTGGAATGGATAACAGTATGCGTACCGGTAGAGGAACTGCAGCCGGTAATCCGGGCATGACAGGAACAGGCGGTTCTATTGCCGGAATTCCGGGAAGCATGACAGGTACGGGTACTGTAGGTGGTACGGGCATTGCAGATCCGGAGAATTATCTGGGGAACGGCAACAACGGTATCATGTCCCGCAGCAATATGGTCGATGGACGCCAAATGAAACGCGACATCGATGAAAGCCTGGGCAATACCATCGGAATCCGCAATGTGGCGCCGGGTAACGGAACCGCGATTACGGATAAAGACACGCTTACCCAGGACATGAAGGATAAAATCGCCGCAGAAGTTAAAAAGGGGAAGACAGACCTTAACAATGTGTATGTCTCGGCCAACCCCGATTTCGTTGAGCGGGCAGATTATTACGCGCAGGAATTCCGTGCAGGGCGTCCGCTTAAAGGCTTTGCGCAGGAATTCCGCACGATGGTCGAACGGATTTTCCCTACACGCAGCGGGTATTAAGCATTAAACATTAAGGGTGAAGCGTTAAGCATTAAGTAAACTGCCCTGTCTCAATTAGGCTAGTATTCCAGAGGAATATGATGCTTATTCAGCATGAGGGCATAGCATAGCACAGAAAACAAACAGCCAAGCAGCCACCGCTTCCGAATCCGGGACCGATGTTCTGCTTGGCTTGCTTATACATATATAGAATGGATCAGGGCAACAGCAGAAACAGCTCGCAGCTTACCCGATTTCAGCCTCAGCCTCCAGCTTGCGTCCGCCAATCCACACTCCGCGCAGATTCAGCTCATCATCCAGCAGCAGGATATCGCCGCGTTTGCCTGCCTCCAGCGAGCCGATAGACCGCTGCATGCCGAGCGACACCGCAGGGGTAAGGCTTGCTGCCTGTGAGGCCTCCTGCAGGCTTAGGCCGATCTCCTGAACCAGATAGCGGAAGCCGCGGATCATGGTCAGTGTACTGCCGGCGAGCGACTCAGGATGCTCCTTCAGCGTGGCAATCCCGCCGCTGACAATAACGGGCAAATCGCCGATGGCGTATTCCCCGTCGCTGAGTCCGGTCGCCGACATGGCGTCTGTGATCAGCAGCAGGTTATGTTCGTGCTTAAGCCGGGCGATAATACTGATCGTTGCCGGATGAACATGTATGCCGTCGGCAATAACCTCCGCGCGGATGCGCGGATCGAACAGGACGGCACCTGCAGTTCCCGGCTTCCTGTGATGCAGCGGCGTCATGGCGTTGAACATGTGCACAGCCTGGTTTAGGCCGGCATCTGCAGCGGCGATAACCTCTTCGAACGAGGCATCCGTATGGCCGAGCGCTGCCGTAATTCCATGCTTCCGCAGCCACTGGATAGCTTCCAGAGCGCCCTCACGTTCCGGGGCCAGTGTAACTTGGCGAATCATCCCCGGATACCGGGCTTCCCATTCCTCCAGCCATAACGTATTGGCCGGAACAATATGCCCGGGATTCTGAGCCCCGGGCCATTTCGGGCTGATGAACGGACCTTCCAGATGTACGCCTGCCAGCTGGGCATAAGGCATGCCGCCTTCAGCGGAACGATAAGCATTCACTTCAGACAGCACGCGGTCAATGTCATCCTTGGCGGCAGTCATAGTTGTAGCCAGCATAGATGTTGTGCCTTGCGAAGCATGGAAGCGTGTAATGGTATCCAGTGAATCCGCATCGCTGTACATGAAGTCATGACCGGCTCCCCCATGCACATGTACATCAACAAATCCGGGAATTAGCAGTCCTTCAGGCTCAGGTGAAGTCCCCTTCTGCCAGTTAGCATAGGCTGCCGGAAGCCAGGCGGCCTCCCCGGCATATTGGATCAGGCCTTCGGAGACGGCGATTACGCCCTTTTGGATGACTCCGTCAGGAGTAAGTACTTTGCCGTACAGCAGTTCAGCGGATGAAACGTTTATTTCAGCCATTTTGCTGCTCCCTTATCAAGCAGGACCACTACATTCGGATGACTCTGCAGCAGCGAGGCGGGGCATTGGGTAGTGATTGGACCCTCCAGCGCATTTTTTACCGCTTCCGCCTTCTCTTCTCCGCGCACCAGCAGTACAATCTGCTTGGCCTTGAGAATACCGCCGATCCCCATCGTTACGGCCTGCCGGGGCACATCCTCCAGCTTATCGAAGAAACGGGCATTCGCTTCCAGTGTTTCCTCCAGCAGGTCAACGACATGCGTGCCGCTGCTTAGGCTGGCATCCGGCTCATTGAAGCCGATATGGCCGTTGCTGCCGATGCCGAGAATCTGCAGGTCCACAGGACCGTTATCTTCCAGCATCCGGTCATAAGCCAGACATTCGGCATCCAGATCCGGCGAATTTCCGTTAGGGACATGGGTGCGGGCCAGGTCAATATCGATATGATTGAACAGATGCTCGTTCATGAAGCTTCTGTAGCTCTGCGGATGATCTACGGGCAGACCGACGTATTCATCAAGGTTATAGGAGGAGGCTTTGGCGAAGCTCACAATGCCCTTGCGGTGCATCTCCACCAGCTTCGCGTATACGCCCACCGGAGAGCTTCCGGTAGCCAGACCCAGCACGGCCTTGGGATTGCTCTGCAGCAGGCTGGCAATCAGGTTCGCCCCGGTTACTGCTAAATCTTCTTCGTTCTGGAATTTCAAAATATTCATTAAGATTGTCCTCCCCGTTTATGACGGTAGTGTTGTACATTCAGATACGACTGCTCCAGCTTGGGAATGAAATCCCCGAACCGGGTGCTGACCATGCCGGTGAACAGAATATCGATGATATGCAGCTGGGCAATTCTTGATGCCATGTCGCCGCGCCGCATTCCCTGCTCCAGCGAGGAAGAGAACAGTGGGATATCGGCAAGTGTTGCCAGTGTGCTGCTTCCGTATGAGGTTAATGAGACAGTCGCCGCGCCGCTTGCCGCAGCACAGGTTAACGCATCGATCGTCTCCGGGGTTTCACCCGAATAAGAAACCGCAAACGCGACATCACCGGCCGCGAGCGAGGAAGCGGAAGTAATCTGCATATGCGAATCGGCAAAAGCCGTGCAGTTCACGCCGATGCGGATCAGCTTCTGATAGAAATCCTGGGCGACAATGGATGAGGTCGCCATTCCGTACAGATCCACCCGCCGTGCCCGGCAGAGCAGATCGATCACGCTCTGCAGCCGTCCGAGATCAAGCAGTGAGGTGGTATCCCGGATGGAGGCCAGATGATTGGCCTGCATCGCCTCCACAATGAACGGCAGCGGATTGCCGGCCACGATATCCTGGTAAGAGGAGCCGCCATCCTGCGGCGAAGCGTCGCTATGGGCGAGCTCAGCCGCCAGCTTGACTTTGAAATCAGGGAACCCTTTGAAATGCAGCACCTTGCAGAACCGCGTAATGGTTGCCGGGCTGATGCCGCACTCTTCGGCCAGATCCGTAATCCCCATATGAACAATTTCCCCAGGAGAAGCCAGTATGCGCTCTGCCAGCTTGCGTTCCATTTGCGACAGCTTGGGCTTGTCATGCTCCAGGGCATGCAGAATTGGAGACAAGTACTCACCTTCTTTTCTTTCTTTTCTTTCTTTTCTTTCCTTTGTAATCCTGTAGTTTGTTTGTACTTATGTTGCGCTAAAGCTGACGCTGATTTCTGTGTGTTGCGGAATAGATGAGCAGTGAAGCTGAAATGATATCTGAAATTATTTTAACAAATATACAAATAATAAAGAAAATTATTTTCATAATCAGAATAAAACAAATCGCTCAAGGATGCAATAGTGAGTTTGCCCTAAGTGCGCGGGAGCCATGCCGGGCTGGAGATATGTCCGCCGGAGGGGAGCCAGTTGGAAATGTATCTGGCGTAGACGCGTATGCCGGGACGCACCTAGTCGTAGACCTGCCTGCCGGAGGTCGTCTGATGTAAGCGTGTCTGCTGGAGATATGTCCGCCGGAGATGCGCTTGTCTGGGGACGGCTCTCCGAAGAGGGCGTTTGCTGGAAATGTGCCGATAATGCATCTGCTGGAGACACGACCGCCCGCCGGGAAATTAGTTGGATTTTCGTTATCTAAACCAGTTATATTCTGCTTTTTTTTGAATTTAAGTGGATTTATGTTACTTAATTCTACTCATATCTTCGTTGTTTCCTATTTGAGTGAAATTAAGTGTTGTTATTCCAACTATGATACTGCAAACAGGGTTGCTTCCATTATTAGATGACGTTTTTCCACTTAATTCTCCTTTGCAGGCAGGGTACAACAGGGAGGGAGGGCTGAATGTACGTTAGAGTAAACAATTGCGGAGGAAGGATAGGCAGAAAGTAAGCAGAGCGTGGCAGAGGGCAGGGGCAGAGAAAAGAGGGCAGGGGCAGAAAAGAGGGTAGGGCAGAGAAAAGAGGGTAGGGCAGAGAAAAGAGGGTAGAAGCAGAGAACAGAAAGCGGTTAGAGATTATAGGGGGAATGTAATGTGCCGGATTGGAAAATTAGGAACGGCAAGCCCCGGTGCTTCTGTGCTTGGTTCGCGGGATAATCTGATAGGGCAAACCGGAGAATCAAAAGCCGCAAACTGCGTGTTTGTGTTTGAGGTCACTCAAGCAGTTTGCGGCTTTTTAATTCGTTTGTTTATTTGGTTAGCCGGTTTGGTGTGCGCATTCTGCGGGAAGCTTGTCTGCCGCGAAGCAGCTCCCAGAGGATGAAAGCGAGAATGAGCATTTGCGGCACAAAGGTCTCCCAGGTCGGGTACAGGCCGAGCCAGCCGATGGAAGGCAGGCTGCTCTCTGCATGTGCGGGTATTTTGCCGGCTACCTGGAGCGCATGGATACTCTCACCCAGGAAGCGGAACACGAGATAATAGATCAGCGCTGTGGCGGTACGGAAGAAGGCGGCTATCGGCAGTTTGGCGCTCAGGGCAATGATGGCATAGCCCAGAACGATCAGTACCGCAAGTGCGCCGCCAATCCCGAGCAGCAGCTGGGATGTGGCAATGGCCGGGGCCATGCCTGCGTAGAAAATCGTTGTTTCCGCTCCTTCGCGCAGGATGGCCAGCGCAGCGATGAAGAACAGGTACCATAGATTGCCTTTGGCGAGCGCACCCTGCATCTGGCGGTCCACATACTTATTCCAGGCAGCCGTATTGGATTTACCGTGTAGCCAGCGGCCGACGGTGAGCATCATGACCACGGCAACCAGCCCGGCAATGCCTTCGATCAGCTCACGTGCTCCCCCGGAGGCTGCCTGCGAGATGGTATAGGTCAACAACACGGCGATGCCGATGCTTCCGGCCAGCCCCACAGCAGCCCCGGACCAGACCCAGCGCCGGGCTGCGGGCTCTGCTTCCCTGCGCAGATAAGCAAGGAGTGCGGCGAGCACAAGAATCGCTTCGAGCCCCTCACGCAGCAGAATGAGTGCCGCATCCCACGCGGTATACGTCTGTTCTCCGGCCAGCGGAGTCAGCTCGGCGAGCATATTGTCCATGATCTCCAGCGCACCGGCAAGCTTCGGAGGATCGGAGAGCAGATAGCCGGTGACGGCGGTGCTCTCATTCTCTATATTGGCATAGACCTTGGGTGAGGCGAGTTGTACGGCACCTTCTGCTGAAGGCCAAGCCGTGATGAACTGCTCCATTACCGCGGCTGCTGCCGGACTGTCTCCGGCTTTGGCTGAGGCTGAAGCTTGGTTCAGGTAGCTGATCAGCCCTTCAATGGAGGCGGGCTCCGCTGCCGCACCACCGGTATCGACCGCCTTGCCCTCGCTGTAGCCGGACAGCAGCGCAACCAGCGCCTCAGATTCCGCAAGCGCGGTTTCTTCGCGGAGCGGCTCAGCCTGCAGCGCAATGCGCAGTAGGCTCATCTTCGTCTCCAGCAGACCGTAGACGGCGGGATTGTCCCCGCGGATGCCGCGCTCCGCCGGCGTCCAGCCGTTCACGACGGCGCGGTAGGCTTCCGCCGCCGCCGTCCAGTCGGCGCTGCGCGCCGCATCCCGCGTGCGCTCCGCCGCGGGCAGCAGCTTCGCCGCCGCTGCGCGGCCGGCGGCGCCCGTGTCACCGCCGCCCCGCCTGCGGCGGCGGTGACGTACGCGTCCACGCTTCTGGCGAGCGTGGACAAGGCGGCCTTGGCGGGCGCTCCGCCGCCGGCCGCAAGGGCCTGCGCCGCGGCCGGCCAGCGCGGCGTCGACTTCAGCTGCCGGACCGGCGAGTGCCGGGTCCGGCGTGCCTTCGTTCGCGCTGCGCCACAGCGCCGCGAACGATTCCACATCGGCCGCCGCCGCGTCCCAGCGGCTCTGGCCGGCTTCCACCAGCGCGCTGCCTACAGGCGGCAGCAGCTCATCGAGCGGCGCGCCTGACGCAGAAGCCGGCGCGCCGGTCAGCAGCAGAAGCAGGCAGATCAGCAGCAGCGCTGCCTGGATCTGCCGCCATGGACTGATTTTAACCGTTATGATCATCGGGATCATTCCCTTCGCGAATAAGCATGCTATTATCTTTCCTCTATAGAAGGCGGACTTAAGAGTTGAACCTGAAGCGTGGTTGTTACTGCAGTGAACAGTGGGACTTCGGGGCGGCAGCAGCTGTTGTACCTGATTCTCCGCTAACAATCCTGCACCAAATACAACATTTCTTTTCAAATATTGCCCCTAAGCTAAAATTGTTGTATGAAATGCAGCATTCCACCGGTTCCAGGCTGGTAAACGAAGCGATTGTTGTATTTCATGCAACAATCCGTCCAAATTGGCAGGAAACTCGGTATTCGAGTTGTACCCAGTGCAACATTTTGCCTGATTCCGTTTGCCGCCGTGCCAGCTGCCAGCCGCCCCTCCATGTACTCAATCCCGCCGCTGCTCCGTTTCTTTCCGCAATTTCCCCGTCACACATCCTGTTCTCAAATCTCCAGTCTGCCCTGCATTATTTGTCCCTGAACATCCGTCCCTGAACGTCCGTCCCTCATCGTTCATCCCGCTGTTTCTGGTCACACTGCGCAACCTTACGCACCCGGATATATCCAGCACCAAAATTCAGCGTTTATCCCACATACTGAATCCGGGCAGTGCTTCCAATGTACCTCACCCCAGCAGCGACTCCCCGATATACCCGCCTTCCCGTACACCGGGGAAGCAGGCGAATACGGCGCTGCCGGTATGGACCATATATTCATTCAGCCGGTCATTCTTCGAGAGGCGCTGCTGAATGCTCACGAACTGCTTCACCAGATCCTTCTGGAAGCTGATGAATACCAGTCCTGCATCCAGCTGTCCAGTCTTGAGATCCATTCCGCTGGAATAGGAGTAGGAGCGGCGCAGCATTTTGACCGAACCATCCCCATGGGCGAGGGCCGAATGGGAATCCGGGGGGATGACAGGCTTGCCGCTGGCATCCGCCGCCTTCAGATTCAGCTCGGCGAATTCATCCCGGGCTCCAATCGGAGCGCCGCTCTGCCGGTGACGCCCGAACGTTGCTTCCTGATCGCTCAGCGTAGAGCGGTCCCAGACCTCAATGCGAAAGCGAACACGGCGCAGTGCGAGGTACGTGCCGCCATTCATCCAGGCGGGGCCATCGCCGCTTCCGCTCCAGACGACACTCCGCATCTCGGAGTCATCGGTGACGTCGGGATTGCCCGTGCCGTCCTTGAAGCCGAGCAGATTACGCGGTGTGCCGCCTGCCGGGTCGGCGCTGCCGGTGCGCTGGAAGCCCTCCTGCGTCCAGCGCAGTACGGCTGTGCCCCGGGCGATGCGGGCCAGATTACGGATGGCATGGAACGCCACCTGCAGATCATCGGCGCAGGCCTGCACACAGAGATCGCCGCCGCACCACTGCGGCTCCAGGCTGTCTCCCGTGAATGCCGGGAGATCGGTGAAGGAGGCTGGCCGTTTCGGAGCCAGCCCGAACCGGCTGTCAAAGAAGGCAGGACCGGCCCCGAAGGTAAGTGTACATTTGGAGGGGGTAAGGCCATCTGCCTCGCCTGTGTCGGCAGGCGGAAGATTGGGATTGTCATTCACGCTGCCGATCAGCGTACCGGAAGTAAGGGCAGCGGCGGCGGTAGTCCAGGCCTCCAGCAGTTTTTTGACTTCGCTGAGCTTGGTTGTTGTCAGATCAAATGAAGCGAAGCACAGGAAATTCTGCGCAGGCGTAATGATTCCCGCCTGATGATTCCCGTAGAATGGAATAATGTCCGCTCCCGCGAGTTGCGGGGAAGAGACTGCTTGTCCCGGCTGCCCGGCTGCTTTGCGTGCCGCCAGAATGCCGCCTACCCCGCCGCCGCCCAGCAGCAGGCCGAGGCCGGAGGCGCCAGTAAGCCGCAGCATATCGCGGCGGCTTAGTTTTTTATCGAATAATAGCTGATCTTTAGAAGCATCCTTGGAGAGACCGCTCTCTGTAGCGGGAGTTTCCCTGGAAGTCTTATCTTTCTTTTTCATACCGGTCACACTCCCAGAATAGTTCCCATGTTGGATAGAGGCTCAGCTAAGGCATCCAGATTCTGGCTTAACCTCCGAACCTCATCTTCTTTCAGCGTTTCGTAGGAAACGTAACCATCACCTGATTTGAACGGCGCCAGCTCATTCAGCAGTGCGGTGAACCGTTCGCCAATCGTTTGCTCCAGCGAAGGGTCTTTTTTGGCCAGCTCGGGTTTCAGCAGCTCATAGATCTTCTGGGCACCTTCCACATTGGCGACAAAATCATACAAATCCGTATGGGAGTAACGTTCCTCTTCACCGGTTACTTTGGAGGAGGATACTTCATTCAGCAGCTCTACGGCTCCGGTAACGAGCAGATTGGCATCAATCTCAGCGGTTTCCACCTTGGCGCGCAGCAGTTGCGCATCTTTCAGCAAACGGTCCGCAACATCAGTCATTCCATCTGTGGTATTGTTCTGCCAGAGGGCCTGTTCAATCTTATGGAAGCCGCGCCAGTCCGCAGCGTCAACATCGTTCTCGCGGGCATCAATATTGGGATCCAGATCTCCGAGCGCTTCAGCAATGGGCTCAATCCGTTCATAATACATGCGTGCCGGAGCATACTGTGCTTTGGCTTCTTCAAGCTTGCCTGCTTTCACCGCATCGGTGAAGCCTTCAGTCTGTTTCACGAATTCGTCGCATTGTTCAATTACATATTTCCGGTACTCGTCGATGGCCGTGGTGAAATCCGCCGTAGCGGCAGCAGTTGAAGCTGCAGTTGCGGCCGGTGCGCCGGTTGACCCATTGCCCTTCTGGGCAGCAGCATTATTCCCGGAGGTATGGCTGTTATTGCCGTTGTTGCCATTATTATTGTTATCTTTGGATGCACAGCCGGCAAACAGGAGGGAAGCCGCAAGCAAACCCGCGGGTACTGCATAACCAATCTTCATTCTGTTGGAACACCCCTTATTCTTTATGTAAATGATAATCGTTATCAATGATGGACCTATCATAAATCTCTATACCGTACCTGTCAATAAAAATGTGATAATTATCATATTCATGAGGATTCGCACAAATAAAACACCAAAAACGCCTCCCGACAGGCGGAAGACGCAGCTTGTTTATTTGAAACAAAAGAGTGTATATGTTTCACCGGATAACTTATCCTTCTATTTCTCGCTGAAACGGTACCGTCCTCTAAACGGACAGCGTTACTGTTTCTACTTGATTCCTGCACGAAATACAACAATTTACTCATAACAACGGCCGAACTCAAGAATTGTTGTAGAAAAGGCAACAATTCCTCTTGTTCCAGCAGAAGATCGGGGGAATTCCTGTATTCTGTACAACATTCCTCCCGGACACCCGGGCATTCATGAACCGGAGTTGCACTACGTACAACATTATGCCCTTACTGGCCGAAGCAAAACTTAATTATCTTACTTTAAGCTCGCTCTGCTGCCGGGTGTCCCAGAGACAACAGCGTAATCCCCGGCGGAATGCCTGGTATACGCAATGTTTTTTAAACTTTCCGCACATTGAAGTTTAAAGCATTCGTGACAACGCTGGATTAACTCAGCACGAATTATTCCGCCTACCCACCGGCAATTGACCGCTTGGCTAGGACGAGTATAACCTTGAGCGCGTGTTGGACATGCCTATCACAACTATTGCAGCAACAAGCAGTGATCCCAGATCGCTGATTCTACACCGTGGACCGCTCAATAATCCGGTAATCCAGCTTGCGGTAGACCGGGTCAGGGTTGTCTGAGCGAATCTGCTCATGAATAATACGGAAGGCGGATGCACCCATCTCATACAGGTGGTTATCTATGGTGGTGATCTCCAGCAACCGGCCGATCGGCTGGTTATCGAAGCCCATAACCGCGAGGTCTCCGGGGATGCTGAGACCCGCTTTGCGCGCCTCAATCATCAGTCCGGCTGCCACATGATCTCCCGTAATAATCATAGCTTCAGGCCGCTTCGGCATCTCCAGCAGCGACCGTGCTACAGCCGCTCCGTCTTCTTCCGTCGTGCAGTCATAGATCATCCATTCCTCCTGAAAAACCAGCTGGTGCTCAGCAATGAATTCGCGAAAAGCAGTCTGCCGGATAGAGGCGCTGCTGCCATTCTGCCTGCCTTCGCAATAGCCGATGGTTCGGTACCCTTTACCCTTCAAATACTGCAGCCCCTGCAGGAAAGCTGCATAATGCTCAATATATACAGAGGAATAACGGCGCTGCCCGCTGTCCTGGCAGGTTACAATTGGACCGTACGCGGTATACTCCTCAATGATTTCAGGCTTGAGCGCAGTCGATACAATGACCACACCATCGATTTCTTTATTGCGCAGCATCTCCAAGACTTTAATCTCTTCATCTGCCAAATAATTGCTCTGGCACAGAATCAGCCGGTATTGCGCGAGCAGTGCCTCATGAGCAAGGCCATTCATAATAATCGAGAAATAAAAAGCATTGATATACGGAAGGATCACCGCCACTGCACCGGTACGTCCGGTAATCAGGTGGACGGCGTTCATATTGCGGGTGTAGTTTAACTGCTCAATCGTATCGAGGACGGTGGCTCTTTTGTCTTTGCTGACATAAGGATGATTATTCAGCACCCGCGAGACAGTCGTTACGGAAACTCCGGCAATCCGGGCGATTTCTTTAATATTAGCCATGGCGTATGCTGCCCTCCAAGTCAGAATTCGAATGGTTTTATTTTACCATAGAAATTTTTACATTTTCGCATATAAAAAAGCTTGCTATGGAATCCATTTCATAAATTACACTGGGGTTGTAAGCAGCCTTACCGGATTAAGCCGGCGTGACCGAAAGGGCGTGACGGACCGGTAAAGTTTGCGGCTTAACGCTGCGGGCGGACGGATTTCCAGCAACATTTTCTGCCTAATTATTACTTAGCAGCGTGCTTTCTATAGACTTTTCCCCAACGGATGACGCCCCTAAGGTAGGAGCTGAAGCCGTTTTTATTATGCGTTTTGGTCAAGAACGCTTTGGTTGTCCATGATCCGCGTTTGTCCCCGCCCAAATTAATGCTGCAACAGCACCATTAACTGCCCCCCCACATAGTATGGTTTGACTGTATCCCTTTACCTTGTTATACCAAACAAACCCAGAGCAAGGAGGGGTGACACCATTGAAAGGGAACGAACATCATAGCAAATTTCTGTTGACGCATCGTGAGCGCGAAGTATTCGAGCTTCTAGTGCAGGACAAAACTACACGGGATATTGCCGGACTGTTATTCATTAGCGAAAAAACCGTCCGCAACCACATCTCCAATGAGATGTGGTTTGAAATACAGATAGCATTAACTTGATTATAATAATGATGTTGTAAGTGGAGATAACTACAAATGTTCTATCAGGAGATTGACATCGAAAATTGGTAACAGAATATCTTGAAGTTATGATTAATAACTTTTTGCATTATATCTTATATTCTATGAAACTTAGATATAATAGTTTATTATAAAATACATTATTATACAATGTTGATGGAGGTTAGATGTAATGTCATGGGAATATCACTGTGAAGTATTAGCAACACATGAGAATAATCAAGTCCCTGATCTTCAGCTTAGTTATTATGAAAACAGTGACAGGATTGTAAGGTTTACTGAAGAAGATTTTTCGAGACTCCGAGGTAACTTTCGATTTAATGGTGAGCCAACTATTTTGAAGTACGTTTTAAAGATTAAGGAGATACATAGGATACATGACGCGGGAAATATTACATCACAGAAGTTGTCGAAGGTCCCTTCTGAAGATAAGTTCTTTAACCCGATTTACTTTATGACAGCAATAAAACTAGGGTTAAGCCAAGTTTCCTCACTAAGGCTACTAACTGAGGAAATTGCATATATCGGTAAAACGAACTCAACAAAAGCCAGATTCAAAAATGGACACAATGCAACAACTAAGTTACATAATCCAATATGGGAAGGTGATAAGAAAATTTATATGGCTCAAGTAAATTTAGTGATTAAAATACATGAATTTATAAATCAAACAGAGAGGGAAATAGAATTTGAAATGCCACTTGAATGGTTTCATTCTAGTTACCGTGATAAAATACTTAATTTAATTGAACCACTTCTTATCTATAGGTTAAACCCAGTAATAAATATCCAATTAAAAAAAACTGTTGTAAATCAGGAAGAAATAAATATTCCTATCGTAGTCATAAATGATATTAAAAGCTCGGATAGGCTTCGTGTCTCCACACCAGTTCTTGCAATACTTGCTGAGTCCCCACTTTATATAGATTGTATGGATTATGAAAAGAAAAAGTTCTCAACGGGAGTTGATTGGGAAATACATACTAATATAAATTGTTAAAATATTACATAAGAGAAATATAATAATGGTTCTTTCTGTATCAAAGAACAATTCTTTAATGAGGGATATGTTATAGGAGTGATTAGAACCATATAATGAGTGTTTAGTGAAATAATGTTATAATGAATATACAAAAAGAGGTCACTTCCTTGTATGAAGTGACCTCTTTTTGTATTTCTTAACTTACGTTTGAGCCCAAAAGAAGTTTTTATCTCCAGATGCTTGCTTTCGATCTTCAATTTGTTGCCTTATTGCCCCTTCACCACGTCCCATTGCTTCTGCTATAGTTGGGGCGATTGCTGTCATTTCTTCAGAAGTAGCAATTTTAGTGGTAATCCAGTCTAACATTTTAATTTCTGCTTCTGTGTAGCTTTTTTTATGATTTGGTATTGCCCAAGACATACTAACACACTCTCCTTAACGAAGGTTTTGATGCAATTATACCATGGGGATTCTAACCATTCCGTGAGATAGAGAAACAAATACATTATTTTATTTTCACGGGGCATGTAAAAATTTTACTTTTGACTTAGAGATTCTACATTGTTTTGGATTTAATTGCAGAGTCAGTGAGTCGATTGACAAAAAAATAAAAAAGCAAGAAACATGTATATAATTTATCGCTCGAACTATGTTTTTCAATTATAATTGAATCTACAAAAGGAGGGTGAAAATGTCATACAAAGGAATGAATTGGCTTAAATGCGACTTTCAAATGCAAACACCAGGAGATTGTCATAATTGGTGTCACGATGACCCAGCCTATCTACCCGCAGAGCATACACAAGAACAACTCATTAATTCAGTAGATCTATATTTAAAGCGTTGTTATGAGATTGATTTAAATATTATTTGTGTCACAGATCATAATTTTATTGGACGGGCATATTTGGAAATGATGCAAGAAAGAAACCGAGTAATAGCAAGACAAGTCGAAAAAGAAGAAATAGTGATATTTCCTGGGTTTGAGATAGAAATATCACAGGGCCTGGGAGTACATCTTCTGTGTATCTTTAATTATGATAAATCTCTCCAAGACATTGATGATTTAGTGTCAAACATAGGTTTAATTAGAAATAGGCGTGTTATAGACGGTAACATTGTTCCTGTGGATATTATTTTTAAGGAACTTGTTAGAAAAGTACAAAACGATAATGATGGACTAATAATTGCGGCACACCCACTGGCAGAGAGTGGTTTATTAAATGATAGCTTCATTTCGGAATATTTCCAAAGGGAGATGTTCCTTAATTCAGAACTGCTAGCAATGGAAGTGCCAAAACCGCTTGGGAAATTATCGAGAAATTGGCAACGGATGATATCAGCGGATTCTAACTGTCATAGGGAGTGGAGAAGAGAAAGAAGAATTGCTGCAGTTATGTCTTCAGATGCTTACCGTCTTAATGAAGGAGAAAAAGGATTCATAGGGAAAAGAGCAACTTGGATTAAGATGTCACACCCATGTATAGAGTCACTTAAACAATCCTTTTTAGATACAGATCGAATTAGTTTGCAGTCAGAGTCTCCTCAAAATGATGTGCGTCATGATAAAATAGTTTCGATTAAATTATCTAATACTGAATTTCTTGATGATCAAGAAATAAATTTTTCACCTAATCTCAATTGTATAATTGGTGGGCGTGGATCAGGTAAATCTTCAATTCTTGAGTACATAAGATTGTGCACAAGTCACGTTAATGATGAGACTAATGAGCAATTAAACAGAGTTCGGAAGACTTTAACAGGAAACTCTTTACTTCAATTAGTTTGGGAAGACAAGAACGGGCTGATCGATAAAATAGAATTTAAAATAGATGGTGGAACTTTACCAAGGATTATAAGTAGAGATGTGGAAGAGCCCACGGCAGTATTAAAGAACATGAATGTGAAAATTTATAGTCAAAGAGAACTATCAAATATAGCTCAACAACAGAGTTCACTTTCAACACTCATAGATACTTTGTCAGGTGTGGACCTTGCTCAATTAAAATCAAATGAATTTGAATTAACATCTAAAATAAACCAGCTATTTCAGATAAGTAACAGGCTTGAACGAACAAAATCGGACAGAAGAATAATCATCCAGGAGAAAAATGAATTGCAAAGACAGTGGGATTCTTTTGTGGCTGTAAACACTGAGAATGAGCGGAAAAAGCAGGCTAATCAAGCAAATGCTTATATAGCTGAAATACTTTCTGAGACACAGTGTTTACTTGAAAACTGGACTAATACAACTAAAGAATTCAAAGATTCTCATTCAGAATTGCTAGAACAAAAGTGGATAGAGAGTAGTTATTTTAGTGATCTTAATAAAGGGTTGATTGACGCGAAATTTAAACTTTCGTCTGAGATTGAATCTGCTCTTCTAAGTTACTCGAATAAGATAGATGAATTAACCATCAAACATGATGAATGGGAACTTGTACAAAGAGCATTTCAACAAACAGAAATGGACTTTTTATCCGCTTGTGTACAGCAAGGACTAAAGCCTGAAGAGCTTGAACTATTGAGAGGGTTGGAAGCCAATCTAAGCGAGAAAAATACTCAATTAGATGAAAAAGAAGCGCTCCTAGAAACTCTTTCACAAAGTATTGAGGATTTATATATTAGTTTAGATAATCTCCATCTTAATTGGAAAGCTCAAACAGAATTAAAGCGGAGCAAACTTGATGGCATACTAAGTTCAGGTTCTATTCCAACAGTTGCATCGGGACAAGCTTTCATAACTGTAGATATTTATTACTGTCAAGATAAAAATCATTTTTGTGAAATTTGGGATTCTCCTCCACAATTGAGAGGAAACACTCGACTGGGTAGGCATTGGGAAGATATTGGATTATCTATTTTCAATTGTTTTATTCAGTCAGATAAGTCTAGCCCTTGGGAAGTACTAAACAAATGGCTAATTGATCCTACTATCGCATCGGATGAAGTTAAAACATTACACGTCGAGCTAAAGAAGTATCTTGAAGAAGATCAAATTGAATACTGGCAAAGCTTACAGAGAACTCGAGTAAACGATAAAGTTAATATTACATTATTTAGGAGTGATAATACCCGTGCTGGGTCATGGGAGGATAATGGGCTTTCCGATGGCCAAAAAAACACTGCACTACTTGCGTTACTATTTGCACATGGTAATAATCCTATTATCATTGATCAACCTGAAGATGAACTTGATTCTGACTTTATATATAACGAATTGGTGCCTTTACTTCGTAATGTAAAGCTCAAGCGACAAATTATTGTATCGACACATAATGCGAATATTCCTGTAAATGGTGATTCAGAACTTGTATATTCTCTTTATGCCAATATGGGAAAGGGAAAAGTTAGAGCTGAAGGAGGACTGGAGACACCTCTTGTTAGGGATACTGTTTTACATATCATGGAAGGTTCGGAGGAGGCGTTCAAGAGAAGAAGAGAAAAATATTCGTTTTAATATTTATTGATGATAATTTGCTGTTCTTCAAATCATTACATCTCATTATAAAATTAAATATCAAAAAGAGCCCGAATTCGAATTAAACGAATACGGGCTCTTTTTTCATAAATATGAAATAACTTTTCATTAATATGAATAACATTCGCTTTATTAACCATACTACTTATTACTAGGTTTGTTAAATAACTCAATCCCTTGTTCTAAATTGTTAGTGAAATACTGAAATGCCTCTGGTGATTCATTATATAATTTTATGAGCAAGGAGTTAATTCGATTTAATTGCTGCTCAGTTGCTGAATCTACTTCTACGTCCGAGCTCCCAAGTCCCAGGTCATTAAGTATTTTTTCAAGGATTGTTAATTGTATTGTTTCAGTTTTACCAGTCTCAAAATTACTAAGATAGCCTGTAGACACTCCGAGCTCTTGAGCGTAGTCACTTAACCCAATATTTCTTTGAAGCCTCATATTTCTAACCTGTTGCCCCAATGTTCTCATGGAACACCCCCTAATTATAATTATACGCGACAAAAATTGGGATTTAAAGGAGATAAGAAGAAATTGAGAATGGTAATTAACGAACAAAAAGGAGGATTTAATGAGGGAGTCTGATGTAAACGAAATAAAAATAACAAATATCACATATGTTCATGATCCAGAAGCAATGCAAAAATGGTTAGCCTTATATGTGAATATGTTTAAAGAAGCTTTGAACTCAGAAATAGCAAATTTGGGCGAGGATGAGCATACCCTTTTAGAGAAGGAGTTGAGGGATTTGTGAAAACTGTCCTGTACTGTCGCTCATCTATTGAATCTCAAGAGAACTCGATTTCCATGCAGAGAACCATATCTGAAGCTGTCGCTGCTCAGCGTTCATTGTTAATTGATGAAGAATATATTGATATAGCGGTCTCTGCACGTATAAATAAAATTAGTGACCGACCCAATCTTGCCCGATTACTTACTGACATTAAACGAGGTAATGTAAAAACTTTGATAGCCTACAAACGGGATCGCTTAGCACGTAATGTTGGACAGCATTTAGAAATTTACGAAATATTGAAGAAATATAACGTTCAGGTTATTTTTTCTGCTAGTAATGAACTCCCCCTGCAATATTCACCAGCAGGGGAGTTTTTTGAATTGATCATTGCTGGATTTAACGAGCGTGAGGTGAATCAGATTGCACTTCGAATCAGAGATACTAAACTTGCTTTATTCTCTGATGGGAAAAATCATGGGGGAAAGTTGCCTTTTGGATACTTCCTTGATTCAAAAAAAGAAATACAACCCGATCCAATAAAAGTAGAAAAAATTGAGAGGATATTCAATGAACTATTATTCACTGAATGTCGTACATTCAGTGAATTTGTTAGGAATTTAGAGTCTAAGAGAATTATTGAAAAGCACAAAAGCAATTACAACAAAATTAAAAAGTATATCACCACGCCTGAATATATGGGCTTCCGTAGAGCAAAATTCAATGAGGATATTATAGAAATTGAACAAAAACGATTGAAAATTATAGACGAGGATAAATGGAACCAAGCTCAGATGATACTTAAAAGATTAATACAGAGTAGAGGTAAGCAAAAATCTGAAGTAAGTATGCTTGATGAACTTGTTTTCTGTAGGACATGTAATGAACCATTAAAAAGAAAGCTAATTTCAATGGCTGGAAAAGAATCTGTTATGTATTATTGCAGCGCTCATTATCGAAACAAGTTTCCTCAACAAGTATTAGAGAAGTACGTTTTAGAAGAAGTAAGTAAGTGGGTCCAAAACATAGCTTGTTCTCAAAACAGCGTAATTCTTATGGATGTGATCAATCGAGTGAATGCAGAAAGTGCAATCAGACTCTTAGAGTTAGAACAAAAAATGAAAATATTGAACGATAACGTAATTGGATTTACGGAAAAGTGGATACTCAAAAAAGATCCTAATACCCAGAGGGAAATGGTGACAGAGTATTCAAAATTAGTTCAATACGAGAACCAAAAGAAGTTACTTTTGAGAACTCAGAGTTATATAAAGGTGTTTCCAGCAAGAATCCAAGCTATATGGACACAGTTAAACGTTCAAGATAAGCTCGACAAGATGAATAGTGTAGAGTTAGCTGAAGTATTAAAAGATATTGTAGGTAAAATTGAAATTGGTCCTCCTGATTTTTCGCCCCGAATTGAATTAAAACATCCGTTTTTTGAATTAGTAAACATCAAGGATGGTGAAATTACAATTGCATTTAAAAACGTTGATTAGTCCTGGAATGAGGGGGGGGGTTTACGGAAGGCATTCTACAGACAAGCAAACGATGGATGCCCAGAGAAGCATGGCCTTAGATATTATTCGGAAATATGAATGTGAATTTGTTGGTGAGTATTTAGATACAGCAGTTTCGGCAAGGAAAAAGGAGCTGAAAGAACGCAACGGTGTATCATATTTACTCGCCGATGCTCATTTAGATAAATATGACTTTGTAGTTATATCGCAGCATGATCGACTAGCAAGAATTCCAAGTGAACACCAAGAGATACGCTCAACTTTAAAAAAATATAAAATTCCCGTAATCATTGCGAGTACAGAAAGTCTTTATGATTCAGGGGATCTTTTAGTTGATCTAATCAAGGATGGCAACTCAAAATTTGAAGTAGATAACACCCGCATTCGGACTAGGGATACTATGTATACTTTTTTCAAACAAGGTAAGTGGCGTGGAGGTAAACCACCTTTTGGCTATCGTTATAATTCAGAAACAAAGCTCTTCGAAGCAGTTGAACACGAGCATTTGCTAATTAAAGATATCTTTAACATGTATTTAGAATACTTTGGCTTTGATAAGATTGCTCAGAAATTGCCTTCTAACTCTTATGATGGCTGTAAATGGACAGACCAGGCTGTTCGGGCTGTGGTAACGAATCCTTTTTATGCGGGATACTTGACACGGGGAAGAAAGAAAAAACGAGCAAACAATTCATTTAATGACCGATCGAAATGGGAGATGCTACACAGCGATAGAATTCCAGCAGTTATCTCATTAGAAAAGTGGGAGAGATGTTGGGAACTATATGATAAGAGGGTCAATGGTAAGGTTCCTCCACGGCATTTTAAAACGAGTTTTTTACTAAAGGATCTTCTTAAATGTGAAACTTGTGGATGTTATTTTGTAGGCAAAGATAAAACTACCACGGGAAAATCAGGAGGAAAATATGGAACTAAGTTTTATTGGTGTTCCTCTTGCGATTACAGAGTGGAATTGAGCAAAGCACATGAAATAATTGATTTTCTTTTGAAAAATTTGAGACAACAACATGAAAGTGTAATCATTCAGAAAGTTTTAATGAGCATAGAAGATGACATCATTAACTTGGGCAGAAAATGTGATGTGCTCAGCCAAACAATTTCAAATTATAAGGACCAACTGTGTAAGGTCAAGTCTGAAATTGATCAACAGTTTATTTTTCTCCATAGTATGTATGTGGAAGAAATGGAAGAAATCAGGGACAATGTAAAGACACTTATTCGAATATTGACACTGTCTAAAGAAAGTTACGAACACAAGATTAGTGTGGTTGATAAACAATTGATACAGCATCAAAATCAAATTAAACAAATTCATAAATTACAACTTAATCAAGAAAGCGTTAAAGGCAAGCTGGAACAAATAAAGTTGGAACAATTAAAGAGGCAACAGATGAAGCAACAAGAAAAGCTTGAGTACGATTCGAGGTTGCTTCGTGGTTTATTATTTGAGTTTGTACAAGAGATTACCATTGATCCTATAGGGAATGTTAGAATCACAGCACGGCATGACTTATTATACACAGTAATAAAGTGACTTGTTTCTATAATGAAGCAAGTCTTTTTATTGTTCTACCTCGGTTCTTGGGTTGAAAGCTAGAATAGTAGTGAAATAAAAACTCGGTTTTTTATTAGCCTTTCGATCCCGTAGCTTGTATTAAACCGAGTTTTTAAAGGGCTCGTCCCCCCTTAAACCTTACGGTATATAAGGCTTCTTAGTTTCAAAAGTTATAATCGAATGACCGTCCAAATAAGTAGCTCGGTTCTTAGGTAATGATTAATTAACCGTTCCTAGTATTCTGTATTCTATTACTATGAGCTGCGTGGTACAATTTACCTAATTATCATAGGACTGGCTGAATGTATTGGTGCTGGTCAGCAGACTTTATACCGAATAGGTGGATAAAAATGGACAATCAAATCGAACAGCAGTTATCAAATCGAATAGCGAATTGGAAAAAGAACCTCATCGATATGAGTAAGAGGAACACATTGCTCAATTTTAAGCCAAAGAAAACCAATAGCGTAAATTTTTTAGATACCCCTTCATACTTATACAAGTCACTCGTTGGGGAAGAAAAGCAATTGGACTGTAATAAATTGGTTACCCAATATACTCAGCAAGTTGAAAAAATCAAATTAATGGCGATTGAAGAACTTGAGAAGAAGAAACGAATTGCCGAAGAAATTCAAAATTATAATAAGACCTTAAATAAACTTAGAACGGCTGCAAAGACCCGAATGAACGAACAAGGGATAAATATTTCGTACTTATCATTTGGACTTTTGAAATGGAAAGAAACACAGCTCTCGTCTACATCAGATTTCTTTGCGCCTTTACTGCTGGTGCCTGTAACCTTAAAAAGAATTAGTGCGAATGCCCCGTTTACATTAAATCAGTTTGAAGATGAGATTGTGATCAATCCCTTCTTAGCACATATGTTGCAAGAGCAGCATGGTATTACCTTACCTGAGCTCCCTGAAGATCCAGCAAGTATTAACGTTAATCAATTATGGGGAGAAATAAGAGAACTTATTATTAATCTTGAGGGTTGGGGCGTCGAAGAGGACGTTTATTTATCGTTGTTTTCTTTTAACAAGCTGGTTATGTACAAAGACATGGAGACTTATAAAAATATAATCGAAAGTCATCCACTGATCAGAGAAATTGCAGGTGTTTCTAATGAGGAAAGCAGAAAACAAACATTCGATCACACACGAATTCCTGATGAAACCAGTATGGATCGGGAGGTCCCTTCCCATGAAATATTCAATATACTCGATGCGGACTCAAGCCAGCAGCAAGCAATATTGGCTGCTAAAAATGAGATGAGCTTTGTTCTTCAGGGTCCACCAGGCACTGGGAAGAGCCAAACCATCTCCAATATTATTGCAGAGAACTTAGCAAACAACAAAAAGGTTCTATTTGTAAGTGAGAAAATGGCCGCATTAAATGTAGTGAAAAGTCGCCTAGAGAGTGAAGGGTTAGGAGATTTTTGTATTGAGATGCATAGTCAAAAAGCCAATAAAAGACAGGTTTTAGATGAAATAAACCATGTGTTAAATATTCAGGGATCAAATAGGAAAATATCCAAAGAAGTATACGGCGAAATAAACGTCATCAGGGAAAAACTAAATACATATTCAGAAAAGGTTCATTTAGCCAGAGAACCGTATGACATGACAGTATACGAAATACACGGAATACTTTCTAGGTTGCAAAACGTCCCTGAATTCACAGTGGACTTCAACATTAGCCCAACTACTGAGCTTGAATCAATTTATAGATTGCTGGCTGATCTTGAACGTTATCGGGCCACTGTGTATAAATCTGACTTTCACCCATGGGAAGGCTATAACGACGAGAGCTTCTCGCTTGAAATAAAATCTAAAGTGAAAAAGTTTCTTGAAAAGATGAAAAATCAATTGGAATACACGACTGAAGTTGTATCAAATATACAATCATTTACTGGGTTACAGATTTCTACGCTAGATGAATTAAAGAAGGCAACTAACATATTGGACATGGCTAAGCATTCTCCCATGCCTCCAGTGGGTTGGTTTGATAGGGGGAATATCTCCCAGATCATTAATGATGCTAAAAATTATCAAGAGAGATTTTCAACATTTCTTGATGAAAAAAAGGAGTTAACCACAAAGGTCAATGAAGATATATTGGAGGAAAGCCGCCTTCAAGATTTTTATAACGAACTATATATTGAAAATGAACAGTTTATTTCGATGATTCCTGAAACAAAACTGAACGAACTTTTGTTAACCCAAAGTGCATTAATAAATGGGATCGAAGATATCCTGCCTGTTCTCTCCAATGCCTCTAATTATGCTGAAATAGCCTCTAGTCTTGGAATACACGAGTTGAAAGATGCTAAAGAACTAAACCAGTTGTTAATTTATCTTTCTTTGCTAAACCAAAGTGTAACTCCAACAGAGATCTGGTTCGATGTAAACCATCTAGCAAATGTTTTAAATCAAGCCATGAAATTAAAGGAAAAGTACTTAGAGAATGCAGCATTACGAGGCGATTTGTTATCTCAATATAAGCCATCTTTTTTAGAGATCAATGCTGAAAAGGCTTTGATTGATTTCGAAGTTAAAGAGTCCCTAGTTGAGCCATTTAGAAACACTCAAAGATCAGGAACAGAGGATGTTATTTTGTATGATCAAAAATCAAAGGTGAAAGGATTACTCGGGGATTTTTTCAGTAAAACTAAATTATTAAACACATATAAAACAGAATTTGAGTCACTATTCGGAATGGAAATAACCAACATCTCCTTGATTGATAATCTAGAAATTGTGATTCGATTTATCGAGAAATCTCCAAAGCCACAGGAAAGTTGGTTCAACTTAAATAATTATCATGGTATACAAACGACTATTCGAGAGGGTAGGGAGTTATTTAGTAAATATCAAATTGAATTTGATAAATCCACTAAATTATTTGAAGAAGAAGTGTATGATGAGCGCATTTACGATATTTTTGAACGGTGTGAGGGACCATACCAGTCATTTTTAAGGGTCTTTAATGGTTCCTATAAAAAGGATTTAAAATGGCTAAGGGCTAATCTGAAATCCAATGAGAAATTAGACTTTGATACGTTTCAAAAGTACGTTCGTAACATAAAACGAGTATTGGATTACAAGAAGTCCATTGAAAAAAAGGAATCTGAATTTCAAACATCGCTGGGGTGGCATTACCAGTTGTCTGATACAAGTTGGTCTTCCATCGAACAAGCGCTATCAACTACAAAAGAGATTGTAGAATGGCATCAAGGACGTAGCCTAACTGTATCGTTAAGAGAACTACTACTTAGACCTGCGGGTAAAGTCGAGTTGCTGACGTCTTCTTTTGCCCATTTGAAACAAATATGTGCCGATTTGAAACATATCATCAATCGAATTCACAATGAGTATCCAAATTTAATTAGTTTATTTGGTTCGGATGCTTCAAAGATTAATACAGAACAATTATTTACTAAGCTTCAAATTGAATCGGAAAATGTGGATGCGTATTTTAATTTTGTGGATGAATTTAGTTGTCATCTTCAGAATCCAATGAATCTGAGTGTGATTTCCTTAAAACAAGATTTGAAAAATAAGATTATCCTTAAGCAACAATCCAAGGAGCTAGACGAAAGTTTCGAAAATAACATTAATATTCTGGGGAGTTCTTTTAAAGGTAATGATACGGAATGGGATAAGTTTTTTAGGTTTATCGAAGAATTCACTTTGTTATTTAAAAGTAATGTTCAGATTACTAAAGAATTTAAAACAACAATGCTCTGTGGAGAGGGAGTTCATGTTGATGTAACTCCCCTGGTGCAATGTTTAAGTACCATTGAAAAAGAAATTCCAAAGTATCGGGAGGCACTGCCAAAATTCTTTTCGGGTTACGAAGGTCCAGAATTATATTGGCCATATGCTGAATTTGGAAATACACTTAAATTAATAAAACGCCAAGTCGAAGATTGGCAGTATGGATTCTCTAAACTTAGCTCATATTTTGTGGACACTGACTTAACATTCGACGAGATTAAAAATACATTAGAGATGGCAGTCCAAGTCAAAATGTATAAACAGATTATCGATAGTGAATTGGAGAATCTTAAAGTTGTATTCGGTGATCGATTCACTGGGTACAACACGAATTGGGAACAAATCTTTGATGCACTAGCATGGACGGATGAATGGCATAACTTGTTTGCTAATATGGCGATGCCGTCTAAGTTGCTGAATTATGTTACTTCAGAAGGAAAAGGAAAAAAAGTCCACATCATGGAGTGGTTAGAGCAGGCGGAAAAAGAATATGAAAAAAACATGAACCTAAAAAAAAATCTGCATTTGTATTTTACTGTATCTGTTATCTTCAAAGAATTTGATTTCTCTGAGCTCAAATTGGAGGATCTTATTCACTTTTCGGAAATACGTATTGATTCAATTGATCTTTTGGAAGACTGGATCAGATATCGACGTCTTGAAGACATTGCATCTAATTTAGGTCTCGGCAAATTTATGCTTGCAATAAAAAATGAGAATATTGGCGATTTCACGTTTAAAGATCTATTCCAAAAGAGATTCTTTACACTTTGGCTAGATAAAATTTATAAAAATGAACCGCTTTTATTTGACTTTGATGCAGACGCAATGAATACTGATGTGACTTCTTTTAGAAAACTGGATGTAAAGAGCAATCAGTTGAACGTCCTCCGTATAAAGGAAAGATTAGAATCAAATCGAAATCACGCGATAAATTCGCTTGCGTTTCGTAGAGAACTTCAAATCATACAAGCGGAAATAGGAAAGAAAAAAAGACACTATCCGATAAGAAAACTTTTAAATCTTACAGCACCTTTATTCATGGAGGTAAAACCATGTTTACTTATGAGCCCGTTGTCTGTAAGTCAATTTTTGGATGCTTCTGTAATTCAGTTTGATTTAGTGATATTCGATGAAGCATCACAAATATTCTCAGAGGATGCAATCGGAGCTATTGTACGTGGAAAACAGTTGATTGTTGTAGGTGATACTAAACAATTACCTCCAACGAATTTTTTCCATAGCAGTACGATAGAAGAAGATTTCGATGACGAACAAGAAGAGGATCAAGAAGTTTCATATGAAAGTATTCTGGATGAGTGCGCTCATGTTCTCCCTCCGATTAATTTACGTTGGCATTATCGTAGTAAACATGAGTCGTTAATCACTTTTTCGAATGAGGCTTTTTATCACAACAATTTGATTACTTTCCCAAGTTCGGATAATGGACCTTATCTGGGAACAGAATTTGTTTATGTTAAAGATGGTGTTTACGATCGAGGCGGAAATAAAACGAATAAAAAAGAAGCAGAACAGATTGCTAATTTAGTAATTGAGCATTTTAAAGAACACCCTAATCAATCTCTAGGAGTGATTGCGTTCAGTGAGGCTCAAGCTTCTGCTATAGAGAATGAACTGACCATACTAAGAAATGCAAATACGTTATTTGAACGTTTCTTTCAAGAAGGGGCTCATGAAGAGTTTTTCATCAAAAGTCTGGAGAATGTTCAAGGTGATGAACGTGACGTCATTTTCTTAAGTGTGGGCTATGCTAAGGCAGCTGATCAAACGTTGCATTACAATTTTGGACCATTAAGCAAAACTCGTGGAGAAAGACGGTTAAATGTAGCTGTTACCAGAGCCAAATATCATATGAAGTTAATTAGTTCCTTAAAGCCATCTGATTTATCTGATACAAAAGTAAGCGGGAATACTGGTTTGCGTTTGCTAAAGGATTATATGCAAGCCACTATGGATGGCAAGTTGCCGATCAGCATGACAGCACATGAAGAGATGGAGTTTGACTCACCTTTTGAAGAGGATGTATTCAACGTTCTTACGGACATGGGATACAAAGTTAAAACTCAAGTTGGCTGCTCAGGATATCGAATTGATTTAGCTATTGTTGATCCACTCAATGACAATAAGTTTCTGTTGGGCATTGAATGCGATGGAAAGGCTTATCACAGTTCAAAAGTCGCGCGGGATAGAGATCGACTTCGTCAGCAAGTTTTGGAGGGGCTTGGATGGAAAATTTATAGAATTTGGTCACAAGAGTGGTTCAAAAAGCGGAGATTTGAAGTCAATCGACTTGAGAATTATCTAGAATCAATAAGGTACTTGGTTTAAGAAAATGTTTAATTAGAAAAATGGCGTGCAAACGTAATATAAGTTTGCGTGCCATTTTTCTGTTTTTCTCAATTTAAAAAAATGATGGCTCATTATAAGACATAGGCTGTCACCTTTGATATTTGAGAACGGTTACCTTTCGTCATCATGATCTTTGTTGTAGGCGTTATTACTCGAACTTTCCTGAATCGACGGCACTTCTATAGGCAAAGACGCTTCCTGAACTGCCTTCTTCGGTGGCCTTCCTTTTTGTCTTTCTCCAGTTGATTTCGAATTGCTCAAATATTTCTCAATAACTTCCTGTTGGTGTTGAGCAATCAATTCTTGAATTTCTTTTTCATGACGCAATGTTGCAATTTCTAGCGTTTGTTTTAATCCCCTAAGTTCATTGGTCAACATGTCGAATTCTTCCTGATTGAACTTTGAGATTCGAGCGTTCTGACGTTCAAGTTCAGATTGTAGATGGAATATTGTCTCTTTCTGTGCACTACACAGTTCATCCAATTGCTTCCACGATTTATGAGTCTCTGATAATTCACGATTGACCTCAGTTAATTCTTTGTTCAGAAATTGTACTAGTTGTTCAAGTTCTTCAATAATTCCCTGCTTCTCTAGGGTAACCTTTGCAATCTCTGTTGAGGTGTAGTTGTTATCATCAAAATAACTTTTTTGATTAAAGAGGAAAATATTTCATTAATTCGTGAGGTGTGCTCCTGAAGGATTTCCAAGTCACTTAAATATTTCTTCGCACTGTCATGCTGCTTGTACGTCTGAAGTTCATATAAGGTAATCACGCTTTCAAACCATTCCTTGCTGGATAGTCCTGATACCGCAATCATGTGAGACTTTTTCTTTAATTTCTGGGTTCACCTTAACTCCAATGTTTCTGATGCCATGTTAACCCCCTCTCTATATGAAGATTAACTTGGGTTTACCTTATAATCCAGGTTAACTGAGTTAACTTCATATTTACTCTGGAATATATTCGTTATCAGATTATATGGAGCAGCGGAAAGCATTATCACTTTGAACACATTAGAATACGAAATCTAATGGAATAGGACAATCTTAGTTCGTAATAGGCATAACCAGAGGTGATGTCTGTGCAGCTTAAGGTCGTTTTTAAGTCCGTTGAAAAGGAAAAGGCACTTGAAAGAATTATTGAAGAATTGGTTGATGATACCATTCGCAAGGTGCTCTCCAAACATCCTGGTATGAGCTATAATAGGGAGACTTCTAAGGACAGACAACCATGATGAATCAGGTGATTTTCAGATGATAAATCCTAATGTAACAGCCATATATGTACGTGTATCTACCACAAAAGACTCCCAAAAAGACAGCCCTGAGCACCAGAGGGGGCTCTGTGAAGAAAAGGCAAGAGTGCTTGACTTAGATGTACAGTATTCTTATGAAGATCGTGACACAGGAACATCCATCGTAGCAAGGGAAGAGATTCAGAAATTGATCCAGGATGCCAAATCCAAGTATTTTGGTACCATAATATTCGCTTCACTTTCACGCTTCTCAAGAGACACGCTTGACTCACTTAACCTAAAGAGGATCTTGGTGGATGCTTTAGGCATCCGATTGATTTCTATTGAAGAAGGCTTTGATTCGCTAAAGGATAATGATGAGCTCAAATTTCAGATCATTTCCGCAGTGAATCAGAAACTCAGCGAACAGATCAGTCTTTCATCGAAACGTGGTATTAGGCAGTCCGCGCTAAAAGGGAATTTTACAGGAAGTGTTGCTCCTTTTGGATATAGAAAAATCGTGAGTAGTGATAAAAAGACTCTTGCACCTGATGAAAATTATAGTTATATCGTCGAACTCATCTTCCATTTATATGTATCCCGAAAGATGGGGGAAAAGGCAATTGTACAGTACCTTAATAAGGATATGGAGATTCCTTCTCCGAAAGGTGGAGTTTGGGGTATTACGACAATTCAGAGAATTCTAACCAACGAGGTGTATACAGGGCAGAATGTCTTTGGTAAATACGAAGTGAAAAAGGTCTATAATGACATCAACAACATGTCTGACCGAAGCAAAAAACAAGTACAGAGGGAAAAGGCAAAATGGGAAAGATCAGCCGAACAAACTCATGAAGCCATAATTGACGATAAAACGTTCGAACTTGCGCAGGAGATTCGCTTAAAACGTGGAGGAGGAAGGCGTGGAGGCGTCAGGAATCGAGTGAATGTGTTTGCTGGTATCATCTTTTGCAAGCACTGTGGGGCCTCTCTAGTGACCTGTAAAGGGAAGTCGAGGAAGGACGGTCCAGAATACCGTTATTTGATCTGCTCCACCAGGAGAAGGCAAGGAGAGACAGGCTGTGTCAACAATGCCTGGATTCCTTACAACAATTTTAGAGATACCGTCATCAATGAAGTGAGCAAGAAGTTGAAGCGAGTGATAAACGTTGAGACAGAAACCACGGAAAGTAAAGAAAGAATTTTGAGGAAGAAGTCAGCCATTGATATGGATAAGGATCTAAAGAAGTTGGAGAAGGCTATCCAAGGAAACCGTAAGTTGTTGTTCGAATTGAGAAAACAGAACATTCTCGGGGAGATCGATGAAGAACAATATCGGTTTGAAAAACAACAGTATGAAGAGGAGATTGTCTCACTGCAATCTTTAATAGCAAAGACATCTCAGAATAAGGAAGAACAAATCAATATGGACAAAGTTTACGATGAGATTAGAGCAGCATTGGAAAGCCTTGTTGATCTGGATTTCGCTCATTTGGACGAAATGAGAATAGTTATATCCAAGCTGATTGAGAAGTTGGTTGTGAGTATTGATGGTGAAGTGGAGATTTATACTCCATTGGGTCAATTGGGATCTTAAGTAATCCCCTTTTATAGTGCAATGATAAGACTTATTGTTGATTATGATATTAAATCTATGCAGGCAATGGAGCTGTACTTCCTAAAGTATGGAATGTGGAAATTGATATGAGATGTTCCATTGTGAGTGTTTTCTCTTCTATATCCCCTATTTTTCCAATATAATCATAGTTATGATCCAGAATGCTGGAACTCTAATACTATGGATACCAAAGGGGTAAAATGAGCTTATGGTAAAGAAAACAACAGGGATTAATCCGCCCAAGGAACCCTTACAACTTACTGTCTCAAGAGAAGAGGCAGCGGATCGCCTTTCAAAACGGGTAAATGAAGGGCAGGAGTTACTTCAAAGCCCGATAGGTTCGGAGGAAGCGTACAAGGCATTAATCCCACATTTTACAAAATGGGACGATTTTAACGGGTTATTATTAAAAACAATTTTTACAGTAGAGGATATTTCCGAGGAGTATAGCAAAGGAACAGGTGCATATGCCATTGCAACGTCGTGGATGGATAGTTACAAAAATTTCGTTAGAAAATTCCAAAAAAAATTAACAACGCTTGAGTCCATCATCGGAAGATTAGAACTTATTCCTATCGCAGTGGATTTACCCCAGTTTGTCCATCCTATAAAACAAGACATACCTTCAAAGCCAGTATCTGTGTTTATTGGTCATGGTAGAAGTAAACTATGGGCTAGGCTTAAAACATTTCTACACGATGATTATGGAATAGATTCCTTTTCTTTTGAGTCCGAAACTCATGTAGGCGAATCGATTGTTCCAATTTTAGAGGGATTCTTAGATAAAGCAGCTTTTGCGATTGTTGTTCTTACAGCAGAGGATGAGACAAATGAAGGTAAGATACGGGCACGTCAAAATGTTATTCACGAAGCAGGACTTTTCCAAGGACGCCTAGGATTTAAAAAGGCAATTTTGCTTAGGCAAGAAGGATTAGATGACTTCTCTAATGTAGATGGACTTCAATATATAGGCTTCACTGGTGATAATATAGAGCAGACTTTCTACGAGTTGGGGCGTGTCTTAAAACGTGAAGGTGTTATTAAGTAATAAGTTGAAGAGGAAGATGAAAAATCCTTTAAGTTTACAGAAAGTGGTAGTTTACTGAACCGCTATTTAATTGGAATTTTTTTTACGCTTGAAACCCACCTATCAAGTTTTCAAAACACATCTCTGTTATGCAAAAACTAAACGTAAAAGGCCGTTCGCAAACGGTTGTCGATCTGATCAAGCTTGGGGAGCTGGAAAATTAGTTGCCGTGCTCGGAAGTGACACGTTTACACCTTCTTTTACCCTGCGGGGCGAGGGAAGGTTTTTAATTTCCTGAACCTCGATATATTTATAAATGTGAGTGGAAGTACATTATCAGCTCCAACTATACAAGATGAATTTAGTGAAAGTAATCTTCTTCAACCATTTAAATCTCTATTGAATTGGGATAGAAATTCTGAAATTAGTTCAAATCATATACCGCAATGGTGGACTGCTTCTAATAAGCTGAAGGGGTTGTTGGTGGAATTCTCGAGAAGCCACTCTATGCTAATGGCATTGGATCAGGTTATTCTCAACAATTAGTTCCTGTATCACGATTGTTTATTGAGGAGACGGAGTTTAGGACTATAGGAGTATTCGGGTAAACTGTTGATTTACCCCTTTTTAAGTCGCATATCACCCGATTATATAAACTCATTTCAGAGTACAGAATGAAATTCCATTTAATTACGTTCATTGTAAAGTAGTTTCGTTTCAGTCATTCCTTCACTCTAACTAAGGAGCATATTTATGGATTATTATTGGCGCGGAGATAAGGTCATAAACAAGTTTCAAAACGCAATAGATCTTGAATATCTTCTTATCGCAACAGCCTATTTTTCGGAGTATGGACTTAAACTATTAAAAACGGTTATTGATCGAAATCAATTAAAGCGGGAAAATGTAAAACTATACTTATCACCCAATTTTTCATATCAAAAACCAGGCGATCTGCTGGAATCTCTTCATAAAATAGCGACGGTCTTTATCGTAGATAGTATCCCATTTCACGCGAAAGTTTACTGGTTTCACGCGAAAGAAAAGCAATACGTTATTTTTGGATCATCGAACTTCACGGCAGGTGGAATAGAGAAGAACCTTGAATTTGATGCGATTCATGATTTAGATTCAGAAGAAGATCGCTTTAAATTTCAAATTTTCTTTGAATTTTGCGAAAGTAAATCTAAAACGGTTGACGATAGTAGGATTTCCATTTATCAACAGCATGATGAGATTTATCAGGATCTCCTTGCGAACGAAAGAAAATTGAAACGTAAACTTTTACAATCGTTGCATCAAGATGATCCCTTTATGGAAGAAGAATATGATATTGAAGACTATTATTTTAACTTTGAAGATTATGAGGTGTTTTTCCCACGTAATTTCAAACAAAACGATACATATATTAATGAGCGTCGTGATCGAGTCAAAGAAAAAATGCTTAACATTCACAAACATATCTATAATAAACATATTAAATTGTTCAACTTATATTGTCATAAGGATGAGGCATACATCTGTTCTTCTGCCAGACCGAATTCGTATAATAAAGAACAAGTTACATGGCTTGGGATACGCTATGGTAAGTCACCAAAACAAGTCAATTATATAAATGCAACACAAAATGTAAAAAATACATATGGAGAGGATTATGGTTTTCAAAAACATGCCTGTCTACAGTTCTCAATCACTAGACATGGATTTGAGATCAATTTATTTCATGCCGTAGAACATAAAGCCCATGATCGGTCCTACTTGCATGGTGAACTAGATAAAAATCCACATTTTAAAGATAAGCTAAACCGAGAAATTGCAAATTTAAAAGGTGAAGGGTTTGAGTGGATTATTTTTGATAACCAGTTAGATAAGGAATTTATCTATGTTATCGACGAAGAGCCAGAAGAAAATTTCTCATCCTTTTACACTGCATATGATCTGGATGGTCGAGAATCATTTTTATCTTGCCTGTACAAGTGGGACGACAAAGGTATACAGGATATGGATGTAATCACACAACAGATTGTAACAAAGATGCAAAAACTTCTTCCGCTTTATAAACTAATCGCTTTTCGCGTATAAGTACGTATTATGCAGATGTTTACAATAAGGGCTTATCAAATTCATGTTAGAATGACCACCGTAATGTGATTTTATTGAAACATAAATGGGCGGAAGCCATAGCTAATATCCTTAGTTACTAAATTACATAGGTAGTGAAGAGAAACCCATTACATTCCGAAAGTGATGGCTAAATAAGCTGTTTTGAGCTGCTTGAATAAGTTTGACAGGTAAGCAGCGTAAGCCAATACTTGTGGGAAAATTATTCTATATATCCACTTTATTGAGACTTCATTTAATGTCATTAGTTCAATTTGTATAGAAAAACAATAATTTGTAAGAGGTGATGGATATGAATGGTTCAGAATTTTTGCGAAGCCTGAAAGTAGGAAAACAATGGAACGAAGATGATGCTTCATTATATTTTTCAAAAGAGTCGATTGAAGGAATAAGGTTGAAATTCACGTATCCCCCGTTGTCTGAAGAGCAAAATGACACTTTTAAATTAAGTGGTTACTTTGCTAACCTTGAAGATAATGAGTTATATACTGTGATATATTTACTTGGTTTTTTTAAAATATTTTCAAAAAATATAAAAGTTTACGATAGACAAAATGGTATGAGATTTGAAGTTGAAATGATCGATCCAGCAACTGAGGAGAAAGAACTCTTAGTAATACAGTTTACGTTTTCAAATAATGAAGGATATAAACATGTTCAATTGACAGGTATAGTTATCCCTCCGTTTGCAAAATTTAATCGTTTAAGCCTTATGATAGTGTCTTTGTTGTATTTATGTGCTAAAGACTTTGGATATGATTTATGGGTAGTCGGAATAGTAAATGAGAGGTGGTTAAATACATTGATTCACCATGGAGGAATTATCGACCCAGACAATTTTGAAGATGTTCAAATAACTGGGGATTTTTGGGTGTTCAAAGATGATAATGATCGACACAACTATAGTTTAGCTTTCAGAACGAACATTCAAGAATGGTGGATGTGACATGATTTGAAATCTTGACAACAAGAAGGTGTATTTCAAACCACACCACGAACGTCATGCAAAAATTAAACGTAAAAGGCCGTTCGCAAGCGGTTGTCGAGCTGATCAAGCTTGGGGAGCTGAAAATATAGCTGCCGTGCTTCAGAGGTGACGCGTTTAAGCCTTCTTTTACCCTTCGGGGTGAGGGGAGGTTTTTTGTTGTGACAGGTCTCTGAGCAAGATAATCCGTTCAACAAGCTTTTCTCAGTACATGGTATTATCGTTTCGGATGATTATTTTGAAAAATAAACAGGAATAGACCAAGTGACTGCCGTCCGAGTGAGGAGGCGTCATTTGGTCTATTTTTCAAGCTGGATAATCATCGCTTCAAAATCCACTTGGCATTTGGTTCTCATCATAAAATCAATGCCAATAATTCCATCAAAGCCGTAAGGCTCTTGAATCGAACCAAGCTGTATGGGGAAATCACTCAAATCGATACCTTCAATGCAAAAGCCGGGAATCTGCTGCTCATAACAAATTTCACTCGTTCCCCCTACTCCATACATCCGCTTGGCTCTTCCGTTAATAAAATCAATATCGATACCTATTACAGCTAGTATATCGGAATCAAAAACGGTTGCAGCACAGCCAGTATCAAATAAAAGATTTTTAAAAGAAATGGATTGAACATGGTGAGTTAGAGTCAAAGAAACAATAGGCAGGCCATGCAGAAGGTGTAACTTCATATCTGTTGCCGTACTCCTGAAAAAAACTCTTCCACAACCTCAACATCATTTCTGCTTGTATGAAATACATACAGTTCACGGTTTGGATGATGCTTATGCAGCTTTTTATAGCCGCTCCAAGCTTCTTGCGGGTTATCGTAATCTTGTATGACTGCGATATCCTCTAAATGACGCATGCGGTTACTTGAGGTTGCTTTAATTGCTTCCACCAGTACAAAGCGGCTTGGGTGTAATTCTGTAATCTCTCCCCACTTCATTGGCTTCACCTCGCTTAGTTTATCATCTTTTCAGTATAGCATAGATGCTTAAGGATGACGGAAGTGAGTGAAGCAATTGTAATTATATGGTGCGATATAGTTAATAAGATCTATTTTTAAATGGAGAAAAAAATAGGTCATCCCTTTAACAGAGAAGGAAGTTAATCGATTATTTCAATTGTTAGATGATAATCAGATGAACTTCTTGAAGAACTATTTGAAGCAAAGTAAAAAAGTAAATGGTTGGAGAAACTCGCTCATAAAAAAGGAATTGTATTGCATTCCAGAACTTCAGCAGACGACAAGCTTGGGGAGTTGAAAATCTAGCTGCCATGCTTCAGAGGTGATGGCGTTTAAGCCTTCTCTTATCCTTGGGGGTGAGGGGATGCGGAATTTGTGAATAGGGAGGCCGAGAATGAAAGACCCGAAGATGTTAGAGAAGAAAGAACAACTGCTGCAGCTAGTGCGGGGGTTCTGCCAGGAATATCTGGATGAAGATTATGGACAGCTGTCCTGCAAAATGGTAGAAAAGCTGGGACGCAAACGGACGGTTCCTTTTATGAGCGGAAAGCTGGAAATCTGGGCAGCAGGCATTATTCACGCCATTGGGACGATTAACTTTTTGTTTGATAAAAGCTTTGAGCCTTACGTTTCTGTGCATGACATATGTGAATATTACGGTGCTGCTCAAAGTACAACCTCACAGAAATCCAAGTTACTACGCGATATGTTCAAAATGGGGCATTTCGGAGGCGAGTTTGCCACACAGGTCTCTGAGCAAAATAATCCGTTCAACAAGCTCATCTCAGTAAATGGAATTATCGTTTCGGATGATTTTTTTGAAAAATAAACAGGAATAGACTAAGTGACTGCAGTCCAAGTATGGAGGCGTCATTTGGTCTATTTTTCAATAATCAGCGAATATTAAGCCTTCTGCATTTTATGGATTGACGGCTGGGGGAATTGGTTGTAAAATCTGTGTAAAGTATAAACCTTTAAACTTTCAATTGGATTTTATGTTTTTAGTGATTTTAAACCTAACGTACAATGTACGATTTTTCAGTCAGGCTGCAAGTTTAGCATACTGAGTAAATCTTTTTTATTTCTCTAAAAGTTAAATCGATTAAACTTTTGAATTTGGAGGCATAGATGCTTAGATGAACATTCATGATGTAGCCAAAAAGTCAGGGCTCTCTGTAGTGACCGTATCCAGAGTTCTAAACAATTCACCCTCTGTACGTGAGGGCAACCGCCAGAAAGTGCTGAGTGCTATTGAGGAGTTGAATTATCAGCCCAATTCAGCGGCGCGGAGTCTGGTACGCGGCAAGACTGGAGTCATTGGGATGTCGATTACCAACTTTAACGACTCTTTCTATGACCGCGTGATCCGCGTGGTGAACCGGAAGCTGGCAGAGCAGGGTTATTTCCTGGCCCTGTCTATCGCTGAGAATGACGATGATGGGGTCAACTTCCTGTTCCAGAAGGACCGCGTGGACGGGATTATCCTGTTGTCTCCGCTGGAGGAGAAGGAATATGTGGAGGAGCTGAAGCGAAAGAACATTCCGGTGGTCCTGCTGGATAACCAGTACGAGCATGAAGATGTTCCAAGTGTGCTCGTTGATAACTATCAAGGAGGATATGAAGCTGCCGGGCACCTGATCAGCCTTGGACACACAAAGATCGCCTATATCGGCGGCCCGCCGGAGTTCCTCAGTGTAACGGAGCGCAAACGGGGGTATGTCCAGGCGTTGAATGAAGCGGGGTTAACGCCCTTCGGCACGGAATATTGCGGATTTACGGTAAGCAGCGGGTATGAGGTGGCCCAGAGATGGATTCGTGAAGATAAGCTGCCGACGGCCATTTTTTGCGGAGACGACTTTATTGCGCTTGGGGTTGTTCAAGCTCTGCGGGAGGAAGGGATTCGGGTGCCTCAGGATATCTCAGTGGTTGGCTTTGATGATCAGCAGTTTGTCGGTGAATTCTACCCGCGGCTCACGACAGTCAGGCAGCCCGAGGCGCAGATGGGCAATATCGGTGTTGACATCCTGCTGAAGCTGATCCATGGGGAGGTGATGCCGCCTGCGGTAACGAAGCTTGCGCCTCAGCTTCTCATTCGTGAATCTACCGCTTCTGTTCGATTAACTTGAAATTTAGGAGTGAACTATCTGTGAAGTATTTTTTGGGAGTGGATGCAGGGGGCAGTAAGACCTACGCAATGATTGCAGATGAACAGGGGAAGATTCTTGGTGCGGGCAAGGGCGGGAACGGGAATCATCAGCTGAACCGTGAGCAGGCGGAGAACAGCTTGAAGCAGGCTGTATCGGAAGCCATTATGGCCTCAGGGCTGACCAGGGATCAGCTGGATTACTCCTGGTTCGGCCTGGCGGGAGCAGACAGAGAAGCTGATTTTAGAATTTTGCGGCCCATCATCGGCAGCCTTGGCCTTCCCCGGACGGAGATTTCCTGCGATACCTGGAATGCGTTGCGGTCAGGTACAGAGAAGAACTATGGGATCGTGTTGATTTGCGGATCGGGCGTGAACTGCAGTGGACAAAATCCGGCTGGTGCTACCTACCAATGCGGCGGCTTCGGTTACCGGTTCGGGGATTTCGGCGGCGGCTATGATCTGAGTATGGAAGTGTTCCGCAGCGTCCTCAGGGCGGATGACGGAAGAGAAATGGAGACAGTGTTAAGCAAACGCTTAACTCAATTGCTGGGCTATACCACCGTTTCAGAGTTAAGAGAGGATTACCTCGATCATTTCAGAGACTTGCCTCCCCAAATTGCGGAGCTGTTGTTTCAGGCCGCAGAGGAAGGAGACCCGGTGGCCACCGGGCTGCTGGTCAAGCAAGGGGATGAGCTGGGTCTGGCTGCGGCTTCGGCAATCCGCCGGTTGGCCATGGAGGAGGACATCTTCGATATCGTGCTTGCAGGCAGCCTGCTGACCAAGGGAGACCGCTCGGGCATCATCCGGCGGGCCATTGAGCGAAGAGTGAAGCAGGCGGCTCCGAATGGCACATTAAGGATTCTAACCCGGGAGCCGGTTGTAGGGTCGGTCATTCTGGCGATGGAAAGCAGCGGTATGCATGTGAATCATGAGGTTCTTGATCATCTATCACAGGGTAAGGAGGAGCAATTATCATGGAGGAAACATTGAAGCTGGTTGTTATCGGAGCGGGGTCATCGTATACGCCTGAATTAATTGAAGGGATCATCCTGCATCATCAGGAGCTTCCTGTCCGCGAAATCTGGCTGGTGGATATTGAAGAGGGAAGAGAGAAGCTACATACGATTGCGGAGCTGAGCAAGCGCATGATTGCAGCGTCCGGACTGCCGATTACCGTAACCCAGACGCTTGAACGCCGGGAGGCCATTGCCGGAGCGGACTTCGTCTGCACGCAAATCCGGGTAGGGATGCTGGAAGCACGCAAATGGGACGAATTGATTCCGCTTGAGTACGGTGTCATCGGTCAGGAGACGACCGGTCCCGGAGGAATGATGAAGGGCCTGCGGACCATCCCGGTCATTCTGGATATTTGCAAGGATATCGAGGAGCTGGCTCCGGATGCCTGGCTGCTGAATTTCACGAATCCGGCCGGGATGGTGACTGAGGCTGTCCACAAGTATTCATCGGTCAAAAGCGTAGGCCTGTGCAACTCACCGATCGGTTTCCAAAAGTGGCTCTCGGGGTTCTTCGGACTTCCTATGGAGAAAATCTATGCGGAGTTTGTCGGCATTAACCATCTGCACTGGGTATCCGATGTCGTGATTGACGGGAAGAGCAAGCTGCAAGAGCTTATTGATTACCCCGAGAGCTATAAGGCAAGTAATGTGCCGTTTGATGCCTGGGACCACCGGTTTCTGAACAGTTTGCAGGCCATTCCCTCTTACTACTTGAGCTATTACTATATGACAGACGAGATGCTGGCGGAACAGAAGGAAGCAGCAGCAACGACCGGATCACGCGCTGAAGTCGTGAAGAAGGTGGAGGAAGAGTTGTTCGAGCTGTACCGGAACATAGAGCTGAAGGAGAAGCCGAAGCAGCTGGAACAGCGCGGCGGAGCCTATTACTCGGAGGCGGCAGTGCTGCTGATGCGCTCCATTCATAATGATTCCCGCGATATCCAGACGCTGAATGTAAGGAATAACGGAATTATTGATTTCCTGCCGGACGATGCCTCGATTGAAGTGAACTGTATGGTCACCAAGCAGGGTCCGCTGCCGATTCCGCTGCGCAGAGTTCCCCAGTCCGTCAGAGGCCTGCTGGCTGCGGTCAAGCAATATGAGAGCCTCACCATCGAGGCGGCTGTTCACGGAGACCGGGATGTGGCTCTGCAGGCTATGGTCCATCATCCGCTCATGCCATCAGTCACCGTAGCTGAACAGCTGCTGGATGAAATGCTGGAGAAGAACAAACCGTTTTTACCGTTGTTTCACTAGAATCGTCCAGAGGAGGTAAAGCGGATGAACACGGCCGGAAAAGCGAGCAGGTGGAAGAGATTTACCAGTCAGTTGGATTTGCAGTCCATGGTTTGGCCGGGCATTATCTTTGTATTCATTTTTAGCTACATTCCGATGTATGGCGTGGTGATGGCGTTCCAGCAATACGATATTTTCGGCGGCATGATGAATAGCCCCTGGGTTGGTTTTATGCAATTCAGAATGTTCTTCGAGGCGCCGGAGTTCTGGAATGTGATGCGAAACACCCTTGTGATTAGCCTGCTTAAATTGATTATTTCTTTTCCTGCCCCGATACTGCTTGCGCTGATGCTGAATGAAGTCGGGCATATGGGCTTCAAACGCGTGATCCAGACCGTCAGCTATTTACCTTATTTCCTGTCCTGGGTTATTGTATCCGGTTTCGTATTTTCGCTGCTATCCGTAGATAACGGAACGGTAAACTACGTGCTGGAGCGGTTCAATCTGGCCGGGGAGCCCATTAACTTCCTGGCGGTACCCAAGTATTTCTGGTCCATTCTGGTAAGTGTAAATGTGTGGAAGGAAGTCGGGTTTGGAAGCATCGTCTATCTGGCTGCGATTGCCGGCATTGATCCGACCCTGTATGAGGCTGCATCCATAGACGGAGCAAGCCGGTTTAAGCAAATTCACCTGATTACACTCCCCAGCATTACCCCCATTATCGTCATCTTTATGATTCTTGCCATCGGCGGTCTGCTCAGTGCGGGCTTCGAGGATATTCTGCTGCTGGCAACCAATCCAATCCTGCGACCCTACTCCGATGTTATCGACACCTATGTGTACCGCGTCGGGATATTAAATGCCAGATTCTCTTATGCGACAGCGGTAGGGCTGTTCAAAGCGGTGATCAGTGTCATTCTGCTGGTGACAGCCAACACAATCGCCCGCCGGGCAGATGTTAGTCTCTGGTAGGTACTACTATAGCGAATGCTTCCGGGTGCAAGTTTTATTGCGATGTATCGACTGTAAGTAATGCTCCATAAACCTTTTAGGAGGGGTGAACATTGAGACTAAGCCTGGGCGATAAAGTGATGCAGCGGACTATTTATATCCTTTTGACACTGCTGGCGCTACTCATGCTGTACCCGTTTTGGAATGCGCTCGTCATTTCCTTTAATCTGGGGAGCGATACGGCGCTCGGCGGTGTAACCCTGTTGCCAAGAGCATTTACCCTGGAAAATTATTATATTGTGTTTCAGGATGACCGCCTGTTGAATTCGTTTCTGATCACTATTCTTAGAACGCTAAGCGGCACGGCATTATCCGTCTTCTTCACGGCCCTGTTAGCCTACGGCATGTCCAAGAAGACCTTGCTTTTCCGCAAACCATATATGGTGTTCTTCATGATTACAATGTTCTTCAGCGGAGGACTCATCCCCAGTTACTTACTCATTCGCTCTTTGGGCCTGCTGGACACCTTTTGGGTTCTGATTATTCCCGGCATCATCAGCGTCTGGAACATGATTGTCATCCGCACCTTCTTCAGCGCTTTACCTGAGGGACTGGAAGAATCCGCCAAAATCGATGGCAGCAGCAACTACGGTATTTTCTTCCGGATCGTGATTCCCGTCTCCGGCCCGGTGCTGGCCACGATATCTTTATTCACCGCAGTAAGTTACTGGAACGACTGGTTTACGGGAGCGATCTATATTACCAAGGATCACTTGCTTCCTATACAGACGCTGCTGCGGCAGGTGATGAACTCCAACATTATGACCCAGATTGGCTCCTCGAATGCGATCGCGCTGGATCATATGAACCGGAACCGGACGATTACCACGAAGTCACTGACTATGGCTACGATGATGATCGCTACCATTCCGATTATCCTGACCTACCCTTTTCTCCAGAAGTACTTTGTTAAGGGTGTAATGGTCGGTTCATTGAAAGAATAGCACTCCCCATCTTACGTAGAAAGAAGGAAAAAGAATGCGCAAACGCCTAAAATGGGTAGCTCTTTTGCTGACTTCGCTGGTGCTTCTGCTTGCTGCTTGCAGCGGAGGGGGAAATTCTGACACTTCGCAGAACAATCTGAATTCTGGGGCCGCCACAGATGACGGCAGCGGGATCAAGCCTGTCACCTTCAGCTTCTATGGCAACTACGACTGGCTTACGACCTCACCTTGGGGGGAGAACGAGGCGACCAAGTGGATTCAGGAGAACCGCAAGGTTACGGTTGAACCGATACAATCCGGAGGAGCAGCCGGAGAAAAGCTCAACACGATGATCGTCGGCGGTGATTTGCCGGATGTTATTTTTACGGACCGGGGGTCCTCAGTAGAACGGCTGGTGCAGGCAGGGCAGCTCGTTGCACTGGATGAATATTATGAGAAATATCCGAACTTCAAGAAATATGTGAAGGAATCGACCCTGAATCTGCTCCGTTCAGATGACGGGCAAATCTATCAAATTCCGAACTGGTATACCTCCGGGCAATTCGGAAACGGCGGGTGGATGGTGAATAAGGATATTTATAACGCACTCGGCAGACCGGTGCTGGAGACCTTTGATGACTTATATCAGTATTTGCTCATGGTGCAAGACAAGTACCCGGATGTAGTCCCTCTGGAGGTTGGGGAGAAGGGGGCAGGTCTGGAAATTATGTATGGCGGTTTCAGGGAGAACTCCACCAGCAAGTTCGTTACACTCATGGGGCATCCGCAAGGCGACAAGCTGACATCTATCCTGGACGATCCCGCTTACGAGGAGATGGTGCTGTACATCAATAAGCTGTACCGCGAGCGGCTGATTACACAGGACGCGCTGCAGCAGACCCAGGATGCGGTCAAGGAAAAGGTCAATACCGGCCGGGTAGCGGTCATGGTCGAATCCAATATCACTACGTATGGAGCCGAGGGACACCGGGCATTGACGGCGAACAATCCGGACAGCGGTTATGAAATTATCTGGCCTGTCCACAAAGCAGGAATAGACAAGACCAAAGTATTTGTAAGCGGCTTTGAGACGCTGGGCTGGAACGTCAGTGTCATTACCAAACAAGCCAAGGACCCGGAGGCTATCTTCGCTTACTTTGACTGGATTACGGGTCCAGAGGGACAAAAGGTGCTGTTCTTCGGCCCTAAGGGCTTATACTGGGATGAAGAGGACGCGGATGGAGCGCCTATTCCGAATGAGAAATACAAGACCACCCCTGCTAACGAGCGTACGGATACGATGAGAAAATTCGAGGACTTTAACTGGGCGGGAAATACGACCTTCATTGATACGGCGAAAATGAGCCTCGAGGCGCTGCTCTCGGCGAACCAGAAATCATGGGAGACCGTGGCGCAGTCTACGGTGACCTGGAAAACCGCGCTCGACATTACGGAATTCGTAAATACCGACCCGCTTCCCGATACGGAGACCGGCATCATCGCACAGAATGTCGCGGATATCTATACCCTTGCTTACGCGCAGATGGTTCAGGCGAAGTCGGATGAAGAGGTGCTGGCGGCACTGGAGACGGCTAAGAAGAACACCGCAAAGGCAGGGCTGGATAAGCTGCTTGAGTTCAGAACCGAAAAGTGGCAGGAAAATGTTAAGAAAATCAACGCTACGAAATAACTCTTGTTAGAAGTTCAATAAGACTATGATGTGGAGGCGAGATTATGACATTTGCACGGAGATCGGGGTTCAAGGCAGTGCTGGGTATCGTGTTGGTTTCTTCGGTAGCGGGTGGTTCCCTTCCCCTTCCGGCCCAGGCCGAGGACCAGAGCAATCCCCCTTTCGAGACGGAAGTGATTGTACGGACCGTGAACCAGTTCAAGAACATGGCGGATGTGCAGAATTTCATCGGGCTGTCCACAAGCTACGGGGTCGATGTCATCAGCATGAACGTGAAGCAGGATGAAGATGATGAGGTTCCGTCCGGCAGTGTATTTTATCAGAGTAATATCGCGCCCATTGCCCAGGGCTACCAGAATTTCGATGCCCTGCAGGCTGTCATTACGGCAGCTCATGCCGCAGGAATTAAGGTTCATGCCTGGATTCCCCAGTTCCATGACCAGCAGGCCTTCCTGGCTCACGATGAATGGCAGATGCAGGCGCTGGTGGACGGGCTTCAGACTCCGTTTACAGGCTCTAACGGCAACGAATATTTCGTCAATCCAATTCATCATGAAGTGCAGCAGTATGAGCGTTCCATCATTCAGGAAGTGATTGAGAATTATGATGTGGACGGGGTTGTGTTGGACTGGATCCGCTTCGACAATTACAACATGGACGTTAGTGATTACACGGTTGCGAAGTATCAGGCGGAGTTCGGGTATTCGCCGCTCAGCATTGACTTTGATACGGATTCGCCGCAGCGTCAGCAGTGGAACGAATGGAGAACGGAACAAATTGGACAGTATGTAGGCGATATCCGTGAGGATATTGCTGCATCCCCGAATCCGGATGTGCAGCTTGGTGTGTATATTTTGCCGCCGGAATTTACAGAGGTTGGACAGAATGTAGCCAAGTTCAAGGACGAGATCGACTTTGTCGCACCGATGGCGTACTTCGATGACTGGGAGTTCAACAGTGATTGGGTATACAGCACTTCCTACGGCATCCTGAAGGATACGAGCGACCGGATCAGCGGCAGTGCTGCGGACATCGTAGCCACCTTGGATAATGACTGGACCGATGATCAATATCAGGAGGTCTACAAAGGCATCCGCGAGAATTATCCGGACGTGAAGCGCCTGGCGTTCTTTGCCTACGGGGCCTGGCCGGAAGATGAGCTGGCGAACATCCATGAACGTGAGACCTGGCCGACACCAGGCTGGACGGCTCCGGTAGAGCAAGACTATCCGGCCCAGCTGCCCGCTGTGTGGAAGGCGCGGAATATCGGTTCCATGCCGGGGAACGCCACCTACAATGCTTCCAATAAGCAATTTACACTCAGCAGCAGCTCGACGGATATTTGGGGGAATGCGGATCAGCTGAATTATATATACCAGCCCGTGAGCGGCAATGCGGAGATTGTTGTTAAGGTGCAGTCCACCAGCTGGCTGGACGGCTGGGCCAAGGCTGGCATTATGATCCGGGAGTCCCTGGTCCATAATTCGAAGCACGCGGATATGATGCTTACCCCCGGGAATGGGGCGACCTTCCAGTATCGTGCTGAAACCGCAGGCGATATGACCGACCATACGGCGGCCGCCTCGGCTCCGAAATGGCTGAAGCTGACCAGAACCGGAAATACGTTCAAAGGGTCGATTTCGGCAAGCGGGAGCAGCTGGCAGACGGTCGGAACGGTTCAGATCCCCATGAAACGTAAGGTGTATATCGGCATAGCGCTCAGCAATCCGGGGAATGATTCGCGGGGCAAGGCCGTGTTTGGAAATGTGAAGGTTACGGACTAAGCCTAAGCATAAGAGCCGCAGAACCAATATGAGCTATATAGTGAGGCCGAAGGAGGCGTGAATATGACTATGCCGCTACGGGAACGGCAGTATTACTTCCGGGACTACTACGATCAGGGTGAGGAGCTGGTGCTGGAAGGGCAGCAGCTGAGAATCGGGCTGACTTCAAAGTTCTCCATGATCCAGAAGTGGGAGTGGCCGCTTGCTGCGGATGGCCCGATTGTAATTATTGAACCGCTACAAGAAGGAGAGGCACCCGCACCGGGCAATGCCACGCTGGAGCTTGAATATGAGGGATCGCTTAAGGCGGATGGCTACCGGCTGGACATCCGTAAGGACGGAAAAATTACAATTGCAGCCTCCAATAAGCGAGGACTAAGGTATGGGATGGATGCTCTGCACCACCTGCTGCGCATAGATGAAGGGAAGTGCCGGTTGCCCGTGGCTACCCTTCACGATGAGCCTTCTTTTCCGGTCCGCGGCATTATTGAGGGCTTCTATGGCACGCCGTGGAGCTTTGATGACCGGATGGATGCTGTGCGCTATATGGCGGCTCACCGCATGAACGCCTTCATGCATGCTCCCAAGGATGATCTCTATCACCGTGAGCTGTGGCGTGAGCCTTATCCTGAGGCTATGTTTGCCCAGATACGTGAGCTGAAGCAGGAATGTGACGTCCAACTGGTAGACTTCTATTATTGCATTAGTCCGGGGAACGATCTGCAGTTTCGCAGTGAAGATGATTTTGCCAGTCTGGAAGCGAAGCTGGGGGCGATGATCGCCATCGGTGTCCGGCATTTCGCTCTGCTCATGGACGACATCGACTACGCATTGTCTGGGGAGAACCTCCATTACCTGGAGCGCTCCGGACTGGCGCACGCCTATGTGGCCAACCGTGTCTATGACTATTTGAGCCGTCAGTTGCAGAAGGTTACTCTGGTGATGTGCCCCTCTGAGTACTGGTCCTCCTGGGATACCGAATATAAGCGGGATATCCGCGAGAAGCTGCATACGGACATCAAGGTATTCTGGACCGGCTCTGCCGTCTTTGCCGGGCAAGTCGGAAGCAGGGATGCACGGAATAATTACAGCTATTACGGACATGAGCTGTGGCTGTGGGACAACATACCCGTCAATGATGCCGACTACGACCGGCTGTTTCTGGACCCGGTTCGCGGACGTTATTCGCAGCTTGATCAGACCGGACACCAGGCAGTGGTAGCGAATCCGATGGTTCAATGGGAATGCTCCAAGATTACACTGAACACAATGGCCCACTACATGTGGAACAGTGAGCGTTATATGCCGGAGCTTTCCTGGGAGCTGTCGGTCCGGGAGTTCGCCGGAGAGCTGGCAGACGATATGATGTTCTTCTGCAGCCAGAATCTAAATAGCCAGCTCTATAGCGGTGGATATGAGGAACTGAAAGAGGCCTTGCAGAGCAAGGATATCCCGAGGCTTGATTTGTATTTCGACCGCCTGGAGAGCGTCTCCTACCGGTTACTTGAAATGGAGAATTCCAAGTTTAAGGAAGAGGCAGGGCCCTGGCTGCAAAGAGCGCTGGCGGATGTAGAGCTGTGGAGAGCCTTGCGGCAGAAGGTTGCCGGCACGCCTCTGCCCGGAGCCGATGAAGAATTGCGCAAGCGGGCTGAAGCCTGTCAGGCCTTTGAGGTCCGGCTGGGAAGTGATCCCGCCTGGAAAGCCGCCGAAGTCTGGGGATTTGCTGTCAGGGAAGGAAAGGACGGATACCGGCTGACGGTGGATGCGGAGGCTGGAATATAATCGGCAGAGCACAGTGCCAAGCAGTAAAGTAATAAGCCAAGCGTAAACGTCTCCCCTGACTCATCATGCTTGGTGAAGCTGGAAATATAACGGCCGTGCTTCGTACGACACGTTTAAGCCTTCCCTTACCCTTCGGGGAAGGGGAGGTTTTTTGGTATTTGTATTTTTGTAATGTGAAAAGTGAATGAAATCACAATCTATTTTTGCCGGAGTGGTAAATTAAAGCTATCAAGTTAATCCGGGAGGATTTGTTATGAGCAGATATGAACAACAAAGAAATTTTCTGAAATCCAATTTTCATGAATTCAAACATATTAAAACAGACAAGATCAAAGGAATGGCCCAGTCGCCAATGGTTAAGCCGTTTGATCCGGAATCACTAATTATTGATCTGCCGAAGGTCAGCAGAGATGTAGTGAGTGAAGAGAATATCTTTGATTGTATCGGGCAAAGAAGAAGTACACGCTTCTATTCTGCCGACACTTTGAGTCTGGAGGAATTGTCCTATTTATTATGGGCTACCCAAGGGATTACCGGCATGAGCAAGAACGGGCTTACGCTGCGGACCGTGCCCTGCAGTGGGGCAACACACACCTTTGAAACCTATTTAATGATTATGCGGGTAGAGGGCATTCCTCAAGGGATCTACAGATACCTTCCGGTGGAGCATAAGCTCTTGTTCATGTTTGAATTAGATCAGCTGGAACAGAAGATTGATGCGATCACTCTGGATCAACCCTTTGTCCCTAACTTTGCCCGCAAGGCTTCCGTGCTGTTTGCCTGGAGTACCACACCGTACCGCTCCGAATGGAAATATGATATTTCCGCTCACAAAAAAATCCTCATCGATGTAGGACATGTCTGCCAGAACCTGTATTTAGCCAGTGAATCCATCGGTGCAGGCGCCTGCGCCATTGGCATCTATGATCAGAAGCTGATTGATGAGGTATTGGAGTTAGACGGTGATGAGGAGTTTGTTATCTATCTTGGCGCAGTGGGGAAGAAACGGGAATAGCTGCCTTGGCGAATTGAAAGTATAGCTGCCGTCTTCTGGGGCGATGCGTTAAACCTTCCTTTACCCTTTGGGGTGAGGGAAGGTTTTTTTCGAAATGAATATAAGCCATTTATTAAGTGATATTGGAGCTGATAAACTATGCCGGATATTAAAAAACTGGATTGGATCACCGCCAAAGTAAATGATTTTACAGTTAATGATCTGAAGTTAATTACGGATTTCAGATATTGGGTTGAAGTGGATACGGTGCAGCTGTTTGATGAATACAATATTCCCATGCTGCTGATCAACTTTATTTTATTGTCTAAAGGGGATAAACGAACATATAAGGTCACCATTCATTTCAAAAAAGTAGGGAGTCTTCAACTAGCTGCTGGAGGAGCAGTAATCCAATTAAGCTTGTTTGAGATTTTGAATATTTCGGATAGGGGCTGGGAATCGGTTAAATATCTTGTCAGGGATTTTGAGAATGAGGACCGGTTTAACTTCTATTGTAATGACATTGAAGTCATTGCTATTGAGGAAATCGATTGGATTATCGGCTAGATGTTATCATAAAGGCAATCTGGGTAATGCATATATGTTAATCACACCCTACTTGCATTAATGTTGTACATATTGCAACTCTGAGGCCTAGATATCCGTGTATTCGCTAGGATTGGATTATGGCCGAGATGAGTAGGGGAATGTTGTATTTTGGGTAGGATTTTCACAAAAGGAACAAGTGAGGCCTGTGAGTATTATCTATACTCAATAATATATTGGAAGTAGTCCGCTGCGCTCTGATTGATTTCTTCATCACTAGCCTGAAAGGAGGCTCCGAAGACGGCGAAATAGGGTAATGCGATCGCACCCACATGCGCGGCACTGGCTTTAAACGGGGCTATAACCTCATCTACTGTAAAAGAAACGGAACCGGCTGTCTGGTAATTTTCCTGCTTATCACCGATTGACATAGCTATTCCCAGCTTCTTTCCACTCAGCTTATTCCCGTTTGAACCATACGCCCAGCCGTGGGTGAAGACGTCATCCAGCCACTTTTTCAGTAGAGGCGGGTAACTATACCAATATAAAGGAAATTGAAAAATAATATGGCTGTGTGCTTCGAGTAAACTTTGCTCTTTCGGAACATCAATGCTCCAGTCCGGGTACTCCTTGTAAAGCTCATGGACCGTAACTTCCTCTGGATGCTGCAGCAGCTCTTGTTTCCATCTTTTGTTTACTCTTGAAGCTTCGATATTTGGATGTGCTAGGATCACAAGGGTTTTCATAATCAGTCACCTTTCCGGCGGGGATTTGCTTTATGCAGCTGTTTATATTATTTTGGAAGCCAGTAAAAATGTAAATACACACAATAAAGTAACAGGGTTACCTCAAAGTGTGCATTGGACTAAGGTTCGTTATATGGCATGATAGAAATCATAAGATAAGTTAGGCTAAATTAATTAGGGTGTGATGAGGTGGCAGGAATGAAAGAATATCATTTAGGCATAGAAGCAACGCTTGAAATTCTCGGAGGAAAGTGGAAAGCGTTAATCATATGTAATCTAATGTCGGGTAAGAAACGGACAAGTGAATTACAGCGCATTATCCCGGGCATCTCGCAAAAGGTTCTGATCCAGCAGCTCCGCGAACTCGAAAGGGACGGAATGATCGGCAGACAGGTCTATCATCAAATGCCGCCCAAAGTTGAATATTATATAACGGAATATGGAACAACAGCCAATGGAATTATTGACGTAATGTGTTCATGGGGCAGAGCCAACATTGCAATTCGACAGCAGCAGGGTGAAGAAGTGATGTTGCTGGAAAATATTCCGAACGATTAGTAAACCTGCGTTCCCTCACTATATAAAATGACCGCCATTGACAATAGTTTGACATCAAACTATAATCCATGTATGGAAACTAGAGATGTGATTTCGCTGATCTCCAAGATCAGAGAGAAGGTTAACCGGTTCATTGCCCAAGAGATGGTGAAGCAGGGCATAGAGGGGATAGGCACTTCGCACGGGGACATTATTTATGCGCTGCTGCAGAAGCCGAGGCTTACTATGGCAGAGATCTCCGCCAAAATTAATAAAGACAAATCGACCGTCACGGCACTGGTGGATAAGCTGGTCCGGCTTGGTATGGTGACGAAAGAAAGGGAGAAGGAGGACACCAGGTTTGTGTACGTTGCTCTGACGGGGAAGGGGAGGGGGCTGGAAACGGTTTTTGAGGCGATATCCGCAGACATGCTGGAGCAGTTTTACCTCAATGTCACCGAACAGGAGAAGGAGGCGCTGCTGAGCATTTTAATTAAAATCAATAACAACTTCTAAAAAAATATATTATATAGTTTGATATCAAACTAAAATTCAAAGGAGGAAATACTTGTGAGAGATTACACGACAGAATTGCCGCCGCATACAGAGAAATACATCGGAGAGAACGATCTGTATCTGCAGATATTTGCAGGAAGGAACCTCCCGGAAGACGCTGACCGCAGGCCACCTTTACTATTCGTGCATGGTGCCTTTACCGGAAGCTGGATGTGGAGCAAATACATTCCTCATTTTATCCGTGAAGGCTGGACCTGTTATGTCATGAATCTGAGAAGCCATTACAGAAGCAGAGTGCTGGATATGACGGAGATAACCTTCGGGGACTATCTGGAGGATATCAGCGAGGTTATCGCTGAGTGCGGGGCTCCGCCTATTGTGATCGGGTTCAGCATGGGCGGGATTCTGAGCCAAAAGCTGGCGGAAACGGCAGTTCTAGCTGGGCTTATGCTGATCGACTCAAGTATTTGTAAGGAGGTTCATGACCGGGTGCCTTACCGGGACATCGTCCGGACACAACCTGGCCTCGTAGTGCCTGCCCCGGTTCGTGAGGAGCTTACAAGCATAGATGAATCGGCAGAGGATATAGCTTTCCAAAGGAAGTACCTGACCATGGAGTCTGCCAAGGCGTTTAGCGCTTTTTCTTATCATTACGGTGCGGACGGAATTCCGGTAGACAGCCGGTCCATTACTTGCCCTTGTCTGGTTATCCATGCTGTTAACAGTGCGGAGGACGACCGCAGGGGCAAAGTAAACGCAGAGCATTTTCATGCAGAATATAAAGGCCTGTGGAACACCACCCATACCGGTCTGCTCGTAGGGCAGCGGTATCTGGAAGCAGTGGAGACTGTTCTGGAGTGGCTGAGAAGATTATTTTAGAGCGGAGGAAGAACGGAAGACCTCCTATACGGACTCAGGAGTGCTTAATTCTCCGAAAAGGAATGAATTGAGCAGAGTAAATAAAAAGCCGCATGAACCGGATGATCCGGTTGCTTGCGGCCTTGTTTGAGTGTGGATTTTCAAGTTGAAAAATAGTTCAATCTATATACATCCGGTTAGATTAATGGAATTTGACAGTCTTGATCCGTGATTCCTGTTCGTAAGTAAGCGGGCTTGGCGTTTGCGGTGTGTGCAAATGGCGCTCTACGCTGTATTCCATTTTCCGGTAGTCTTCTTCCCCAGAAGCCATCCCAGGCTGCCACATTCCGGTTACCCAATTCTTCAGTTCCTTAATTCCTGCCAGCATTGCATTCATCCTCCTTGGCGATGAAATCCGATGGTTAATAGGGTTTCGATCACTTTTGTTTACGCTTTCATTATAACACGGATCAGTTGAAAATCAAAGGTGTGTCCGTGTGAAATAGACAACAAAAGAGTACAAAGTGTGAATTGGAGAGGGTTTGTGCTTTGTGAAAGGAGTTATGTCCTTGTGGGGGAGACAATAGGCAATGAGGAATGGTAAAAGAACAAGCGACTGCCGGAAATGGCGGTCGCTTGCAGCAAATTCCTGTATGGCAAGCTTATTTTATACGTTTCAATGCGGCTTCCTCATCAATAGAACGTCTGGCCAGCATGTCCAGTGTAGAATCATGTATGGTTAATGTTTGTCTAACCGCTCGAGAGTGTCCCTGGTTGCAATGACTTCAGCATTGACTTCGGATACAGCCTGCTGGATCAGCGGGATCAGCTTCGTGTCTTCTTTGATGCTGTCAATATCAGCCTTCATTGTGCCCAGATCGGACTTAACCTCGCTCAGATCAGATTTCATTCCCTGTAATTCCGTAAGAATCTGTTGCAAAATCGGATCGCTCATCGTCACAGCTCCTCAAATATGGATTACATCAGAAGCGGACTTTTTGGATTATGTTTAATTATTATAGCATAAGCCGGGGGGACAGGCCGAGGAAAAAGAGCAAACTAGCTGAAGCGCGGCAATCCTGCCTGGAGCAAAGAAAATCTCTAATAATGAATGTTTTAACCAGAGGATGTCTAAGAGCCTTCTTTTATCCTGCGAGATGAAAGAGGGTTTTTTATTGCGGCAGCCTTAAATATCCAAGAAAATCTTGGGTATACTATACCAAACGAACGGGGAAGGAGGGCATCTATGGAACCGGACACACAGAATATTCCTACCCTGCGGCATATTCTTAATGAATTCGATCAGTGTGCGGATCTCAGCCACCGGCGCTTTCCTGAACTCTCCGCCGATATTGTGTATTTCCCGCATACGGTGGATAACAATCTGCTAATCCAGGAAATATTGCGGCCCTTTGACCGGCTTCAAGCGGATGGGCTGGATAAGTTGTTCCTCCAGTCCCAATTTGTTGAGACAAGGGAGTCCAAAGCTGTGGTGGTCGGCATACTGGAGGGCTGTGTAGCTGTCTTCCACGGGGAAGCTGTCTACTTACTGGACGCCTACGGCCAGGAAGGCCGCAGTGTACAGCAGTCGGAAACGGAGACGGTAATTGCCGGCCCTCACGATGCTTTTGTAGAATCCGCTCCTACGAACCTGAGCTTAATCCGCCGCCGGATCAAAAGCTCGCATCTGAAAATTATCCAGTGTGAGATCGGAGAAATTTCCAAAACAACTGTGTACATCCTTTATATCAAGGATATTGCCAATCTTAAATATGTCCGGGATCTGCAGAACCGGATCAACCGGATTGAGACAGATGCGATTAATGACGGGGGGACGCTGACCCAATTCATTGAGGATATGCCGAATTCGGTCTTCCCGCAGTTTCTGACTACGGAAAGACCTGATGTGGCTGTGTCGAAGCTGGCCGCCGGACGGATCATCACCATCGTTGACAATAGTCCCACAGCGATCAGTGCGCCATCCTCCTTTTTTGAATTCTTCTCATCACCGGATGATTACTACCAGCGCTGGGCACTGGGAACGGGACTGCGGCTGCTCCGGTTTCTGGCTCTTGTAATAACGATTTCATTCACGGCGATGTATGTGTCGGTAACTACCTTTCATTATGAGATGATTCCGGAAGCACTGCTCCGAACGTTGGCCGAATCACGGAACAGGGTGCCGTTTCCTCCTGTTTATGAAGCGCTGCTGATGGAAATCATGATCGAGCTGCTGCGGGAAGCCGGAGCGCGTCTGCCAACCAAAATTGGCCAGACGATCGGGATCGTAGGCGGGATTGTGATTGGTCAAGCGGCTGTACAGGCTGGTCTGACAAGTAATGTGCTTATTATCGCAGTAGCCTCATCTGCCATTGCCTCTTTTGTAATTCCCAGCTATATGATGAGCGCCTCCATCCGCCTGATCCGCTTCGGAATCATAATACTCACCGGAATATGGGGCAATATTGGACTTGTAATGGGTATAGCCCTGATCGTAATTCATTTATCCAACCTGACGAGTCTGGGCTCGTCCTATCTGACCCCTATTGCTCCTATGAAGACGGGGGACTGGAAGGATGTATTTATCCGTGCTCCTTTCTCGAAGCTGAACAGCCGTCCGTCCCAGAGCAAGACCATGAATTCTATCAGGCAAAAAAACAAAAAGTAGGAGTGGACGTTATGCCCGAAAAGCTGCGCCCCTTTCATATTGCCGTTCTAATGCATTTGACCCAATCCGGAATTGTAATCTTCACATTGCCCCGCAATCTGGCTGAATATTTCGGTACCAACGGATGGCTTTTTCTGGTGCCGTGTATCGTAGTCTCTACCTTCAATATCTATTTAATTTCACTGGTCTTCCGGCTTGGTCAAGGGAGGTCTGTATTTGAAATTATGGAGCAGTCGATTCCAAGGGCGGTGCTGTATCCTTTTTATGGCGGTCTGGCTGCGGTCTGGCTTGTTTTTGGCTGCATGATCGGCAAGAAATACGTGCTAATCTTCCAAATGCTGTCCTTCCCAACAACGAATCCCATGGTGTTCAAGCTGGCTATGGACATTCTGGCCTTTCTGATGATTACCAAAGGAATCTATTCCATCTCCAAAGCGGCTACGCTGTTCTTCTGGCTGTCCGCCTGGATGTATCTGCTCATGCTGTGGTTTTTTCCGTCGTTCCGCTGGGAACGCCTGACTCCGTTTATTCTTAAAGGCGGGCATGATCAGCTTAAAGGAGCCATGGAGATCTATTCCGCTTTTCTCGGTTACGAATTATCGATACTGCTGTTTCCTTACGTGAACAAGAACAAAAAGGCTATGGCGGGTGTCCATGCGGGAAATCTCTATTTAGCTGTGCTATATATCTCGCTGGCGATCATCTGCTTCGGGTTCTTCAGTCTGGGGCAATTGAAAAAACTGCTCTATCCCTTGCTTGATTTGCTGGCGTATATCCAATTCCCGTTTATAGAGAGGCTGGAGAATCTGCTGTACGGTCTGTTTCTGTTCCCGGTTCTGGTCACTGTTGTAATGTACTGGTGGGCGGCACAAGAGTCGGTGCGAAGAATACTTCCCAGGATAAAACTATCCTTGCTCACCTTCCTGCTGATTGCGATTTCCTACAGCATCTCTTTTATTCCGAAGACACTGGATGCAGTGGGGGTCTGGATCACTAATCTGGGGTATGCGGTGACCGGGATTGCTTTCGGATTTCCGGTACTATTGCTTCTATTGCTGCTGATTCAGCGGAAAGGGGGAGAGGTCCGTGCATAGACAGAACTATAGCATGGCAAGGTTGTTCCTGATTCTATTGCTTCTGCCTCCTCTGCTGCTGACCGGATGCAAAAGCGACGAGAGAATCCTTGAGAAGCTGGGCCTGGTGCAGACGGCGAGCTATGATCTTGCAGAGAATAACAGGATCAAAGTTACCTCCTGCGTCCCGGTCATTGACCCGAATTCCTCCGTACGCCGCGAGTTGCTGTCTACTGTCTCGGATAGCATTAAGGAAGCGGGAATCATGTTCTCCAGACAGACAGATTTGACGGTTGTCAGCGGGCAGCTCAGAGATGCATTGTTTGGCCTGAAGCTGGCCAAAGCCGGACTCGGGGATTACATTGATACCCTGCTGCGGGACCCCTCTATAGCCCTTGGCGTCAAGGTTACGATTATTAACGGAGATGCCGGTGAAATTCTGGCCAAGGAGTACAAGCCGCATACGGATACCGGAAGATATATCAATCACCTGCTGGAGAAAGAGGCGGCCGGCAACAGCATTCCCAATACCACACTGTATGAATTCTCCCGCGACTATAATGACGATGGCATAGATCCGGTGGCACCGATAGTAAGGGATAGCGGGGACAAAGCCGTTATTGACGGTATTGCCTTATTTCAGGAGGACCGTTACAGAATGAAGATTCCGGCTCAAGACGGGATATTCTTCGGACTGTTCCGTGATGATCTAAGACAGGGAGAGGTTGCTCTCCATTTGGGCGAAGAGGCCGGACGGCCGGCGGTAGTGATGTTCAGTTCATTATTGAATTCACGCAAGGTGAAGGTTCATCGTCTGGGGGCAGACCGGTTCAAAGTCGAGCTTCTGGCGAACATCCAGGGCTCTGTGCTTGAATATACCGGACACCATTCTCTGAATAAGGCCGGGATAAGGCAACAGCTGGAGCGGGATATCGCAGACGTGATTATGGCCAAAGCCAAAGAAATGGTGCTGCAAATGCAGCAGCATAACGTGGATAGTCTCGGAATCGGGATACAGGTAAGGAACTCTTTGAGTTATAAAGAGTGGAATCAAATGAATTGGCGGGAGGTATATCCGCAGGTGGAGATAGCGTGCAAGGCCAAGGTGACAATCAAGGATTACGGGAAATACATGTAGGCACTACCCTAATTATTTCAATTTATAAATATACAAAATAGGGCAATGGGTGTAAAATTGCATTACTTAGGTCTTCCCGGAGCATACGACTTGAATAGATGTACACCAGAAACGAGTGCCGCCCTTGGAAGGGCGGCTTCAACGTTTCTACTTGTATGCCTATATGTGAATAAATGCGCATGGACCTCTGGCCTGAGAGGCAATGCCGCACTACACCACTGGATGATCCTGTTCCCGGAAGCAGAAGCGAAGCAACAGCAAAATGATGAAGCGAAAAGAGACGGAGGAATTAAGATTCATGGAGAGAAAAAACTGGAAGAACCTTATGAAAATAGTAATGTTGACTGCTGCGGTTGGTCTGGTAGCGGCTGGCTGCGGAAATTCGAATAATGCAGGCAATGCCAATAATGCAAGCTCCGGAAATGCTGCGGAAGCTCCAGCTGAGCCGGTTACCATATCGCTTGGACTGCTGCCTTCGATTGATGCCATTCCGTTTATTATTGCACATGAGCAAGGCTTCGATAAACAGCATAAGGTTAACCTCGATATCCAGACCTTCAAGAGCGCCAAGGACCGCGATGTAGCTTTTCAAGCCGGCAAAGTGGATGGCCTCAGCGCAGATCTCGTAGCAATTTCGATCTATAATGAAGCTGGACTGGATGTCAAAATCACCAGCACTACAACGGGTGAATTTGATCTGCTGACCGGAAATGATGAAGTCAAAGAGGTTAAGGATCTGAAGGGCAAGACGGTCATACTGTCCAAGAATACCTCGACCCAATATACCGTGGCGATGATGCTGAAGCAGGCCGGCTTGACCGAAGACGATATTACGGTAACCGAAGTGCCACAGATTCCAACCCGTCTGGAGCTGCTGAAAAGTAATAAGGCTGATGCAGCCGTCCTTCCGGAGCCGTTCGTGACGATGGGCAAAACTGCAGGCCTGCGCGTTCTCAGCTCGACCCATAGTGCAGGGATTAACCCGTTCGTGCTGGCTTTCCCGCAGAGTGCGATTGATGCCAAGGGACAAGCAATCCGTGATATGTATGCCGCTTATGATGAAGCTGTAGATTATATGAAAACGCATGACCAGTCGGAATATATCGATCTGATTATCAAGGAAGTGGGTTATCCGGACACCCTGAAGAATGAGATTCAAGTGCCGGAATACCTGCCTGCTTACCAGGTGGATGTGAAGGAAGTGGAGGCTGCCTTCGCCTGGGCGCGTGAAAAAGGATTGCTCACCAAAAATATATCGGCTGAAGAAGTGATCTCCGATGTCCAGTTTAAAGAATAACGGACTGCGGATTCATAACCTGCATGTAGCTTACACCAATGGGCAGCTCGCGCTCGGGGATATGAATCTAACCCTGCCGGAGCATGGGATATATACAGTAATAGGTCCTTCGGGCAGCGGCAAATCCACGCTGCTGCGGGCGATTGCCGGCCTGCTGCCGGGGTATGAGGGGGAGCTGCTCTTCAACGGCAGATCCGTCCATGACAAGGACACGCTGATCGGGCTGGTGCCGCAGAATTATGGGCTGCTCCCCTGGAAGACAGTCCGTAACAACATCCGGATTGCCATGAAAATTGCCCGCCCCGGCGGCGTGAGCCAAAATAAGCAGGAGCAGGACGGGCAAATCATGCATTGGCTTGAGTCCATGGGTATAGCCGGACTGGCCGGCCGGTTTCCGCTCTCGCTGAGCGGCGGGCAGCAGCAGCGGGTGGCTATTGCCCGCGCGTTCGCCATTCTGCCGACCCTTCTGCTGCTCGATGAGCCGTTCTCAGCGCTAGATGCCATCACGCGGGAAGGGCTGCAGCAGATTTTTATCGACAACTGGCAGGCTCATCCGGCAACCACGCTGTTCGTCACCCATGACATAGAAGAAGCGATTCTCCTGGGACAGAAGATTATCGTGATGCTGCCCGGGCAACAGGAGCCGGAGATTCTCGATAACTCTGCTGTGTTTGCAATGAAGCATGTGGACAAGCGGGAGAGCGATGAGTATTTCGAGCAGAGTAAGAGAATCAGAAGGGTAATGATGGAGAAATGGTGAAAAAACGGCATCTCCCTCACCTGCTGCGGCTGCTGTTCGTTTTTGCGGGCATGAATGTAATCTGGTATATAGCCTATCTGCTGATGAATCATTCCATTCTGCCAAGTCCGGGTGCAGTCTATGAAGCTATGTTTCATCTCGGGGCGCGTGATGTGGCGCTGAACGTCGGCTACAGCCTGCTCCGGATCTTCGAGGGTGTGCTGCTGGCACTGCTGCTCGGACTGATGGTAGGCCTGCTGATGGGCCGCTCTCCGCTCTGGAACAGGCTGCTGGATCCGGTGGTGTATCTGACCTATCCGATTCCCAAGATTGCGCTATTGCCTGTAGTGATGCTGTTCTTCGGCCTCGGGGAGATCTCCAAAGTGCTGATGATCATGCTGATCCTGCTGTTCCAGATAATCATATCCGTACGTGATGGTGTGAAGGCAATCCCTGAGAGTACATATGATGTTCTGACGAGCATCGGCGCCAGCTCCATGCAGAAGTTCTGGAATGTGACGCTCCCCGGTGCACTGTCGGTCATTCTCAGCACCATTCGTATCTCTCTTGGAACGGCAATATCGGTGCTGTTCTTCACCGAAATTTACGGTACGGAGCATGGCATGGGCTTCTTCATTATGGATGCCTGGCTGCGGCTGGATTATCCGGAGATGTATGCGGGAATTATGCTGTTCAGTCTGGTAGGCTTTGTCCTTTTCCTGCTGGTGGATCTGCTGGATTACCGGTTTATGAAGTGGCGGAGGTAGTCTGTACACGGGTATTGTCCGCATAAGGACGGTGCCCGTTTCTTTTGAAATATAAGAATTTATATGTTTCACACGATAACTTATCCTTCTATTTCTCGCTGAAACAACACCGTCCCTTAAAAGGACGGCAAAGCCGTTTCTACTTGTTTGAGAATGCTGTAATTTCCTGTCGCAAATATAACATGGTAAATATATCTAAATATAATTATAATTAGAATATCCATGTTGCTTATTTGAGGAGGATGAAATGTTTTGAACAGTAAACGTAATCAATTTATTCAGCAAACCGCCCGGACAGCCCTGATTACTTCGGTAACGCTTGCATTACTGCTGCCTGGCGGGCTGGCTGCTGCGGATTCCAGCTACACTTCGGTGACGCCGCCTCTCTCTACAGCAGCTGCCGGACAGGCCGCCAATTCCGCAGCCCCGGACCCGGCCAAGGCCAAAATCACACAGGAGCAGTCCATTGCCAAGCTAAGAGAGTGGTTTCCCGTTCTGAAGGAAGCGACGGTATCCAATGTACGGCTTGGCACGGATTCTTACCCTCCTTCCGGGAACCAGATGGTGTGGAATGTCCAGTGGCAGTATCAGCTGGGCAGCTCAGGTTACGGGTTCTCCAGTTTGGTTGATGCGATGACAGGTGATCTGGTGAATACGTATATTTCTTATCCTATGTTGAGGGAGAATGCTTTTTACCCTCCGGAATTCTCCCGGGAGGAGGCGCTGGCGAAAGCCCGCAGCTTTATTGCCATGGCCGCACCATCCCTGGCAGCGACGGACCTTGTACTGGATGATAACGACCCGACTTATATGGGCAGAGACGCGCTCTTTGGTATATTTGAATATAGGTTTCATTTCAGAATCATGAGAAACGGGCTTCCCTCAGCAGCGGATATGCTGAACATCGCCGTAGATGGAAACGGGAATATCGTTCAATTCAGCAAACCGGCTACAGACTTAGTGTATCCGTCAGCGAAGCCGGCGGTCTCCCTGGAATCAGCAACCAAGCAATTTGCCGGGAACTTTAAGATTGGGCTCTATTATATTCCTCTATATAAAGACGGCGCGGCAGTGCGCTGGATTCTGGGCTGGCGCCCTGAGAGTGAGTCCCTGTTCCTTGTAGATGCCCAGACTGGCAAAAGCATAGATAACGAAGGCGAGGCAATTACGGCAGCTGTTACTTATGAGGCGGTTCCAGAGCGGAAGAATGCTTTCCAGCCGTCAAGCGCCGCCGGGCTAACCGCAGCTGCAGCGGCGAAGCTGGTACAGCAGGTCGCCGCGATTCCTGCAGAACGCAAGCTGTCAGGCCAGAACTCTGGCGTGAATTCCCAGAATGATAAGCAAAAGCTCTGGAGATTATCCTGGGAAGCAAGCCGCACGGCTGCTAATATGGCAATGCCGGAGCGTACGTACGCTGAAGTAGACTCCAGCACCGGAGAAATCATTCAATTCCAGCTGGATCAGTATGGAGGCCAGGCATTGAAGGAACAGCCTGCACCTGCAGGCGGAACCAAACTGACGCAGGCACAAGCCAAGGAGAGGGCGATAGAGCTTATCAACCGTCTGTATCCTAAGGCTAGCGGAAGTCTTAAGCTGGTTGAGCATGGAGGGAAGTGGAGTATCCTTGAAGATGGGAAGGGGTACCGTTACCAGTTCTTGCGCTATTATCAGGGTATTCCGGTTAGTGACAGTAATATAGTCATGACTATGGATGTTTACGGCAGACTGCAAAGCTACACGAATACAGGCAACACCGGTTATGAAGCGCTCAAAGATAAGCCTGTTCCGGCAGTTTCCGGGGCGGAAGCACTTCAGAGCTATCTCGCTAGATACGATCTTAAACTGCAGTACAGCAGTATAGGCGGATATAACATAAATAATAAGTATGTTGAACCGGTAGTTAAGCTGGTATATGCTCCGACTCCGGCAGATTCTCAGGATACCTATAAGGTACTGGATGCGCAAACTAAGGAATGGGTCACGACCTACGAGAGCCCGTTGCAGTCACGGAGTGGAGCGGAGGCAGTTGATCTTAAGGGGCATGCAGCAGAGCAGGCGTTGACCGAGCTGCTGAAATACGGCGTGCTGAGCACAGATGCGGACAAGAAGGTGAATCCGGACCAGGAGATAACGGCCGGAGACTGGTTTACCCTGATTGCCAGATCCTCAACACCGTATTATGCAGGATATTCGAATGGTTCTGAACCTAAAGCCGTGGCTGGAGTGAGTCCGGACAGTCCTTATTATGAAGCTGTCAGCTATGCGGCAGAGCGTGAATGGATCAGCAGAGAGGCTGCGCTGCAGCCTGAGAGTAAGTTAAGCCGCGAACAGCTTGCTGTTCTGCTTGCCTCCTTCCTGAAGTACGATAAGCTTTCAGCTTTTCTGGGTAATGATTCTGTCATAACCAGCTTCAGTGACAATGCGGCCATTCAGGATAAAGGGGCAGTGGCGCTGGCTGTGAAGCTGGGATTGCTGCAGGGAGAGAGCGGAAAGTTCAATCCACAGCAGATTGTAACCAAGGCGCAGGCAGCTAATGTAATCATGAAGCTTGTAGAGCTGCAGGGCAGAACCGATCAAGTGATCGGCCAATAGAGAATGAAGCACAGCAAAGCCCGTTTCCGCCACTATGGCAGAAACGGGCTTTTTGACGTCTCATATGGAGTGAAGAAGCTTATTTGCCGAGCTGTTTGTCGACTTCCTTGACGGGATTCTCGCCGACATTGTCTTCGGTCTTGATGCTGCTCATGAACCAGCCTGTAGCCGCAATAATAATCAGAACCACGTAGAAGGTCAGTTTCCACCAGGTGCTATGCGCGAAGTCTTCAGACAATACACCCAGCGAAGGATGTGCAAGAGTGATGACGGCAAGCTTAATCCCTACCCAGCCGACAATGAAGAAGGCGGCAATTTCGAGACCTGGACGTGTGTGGAGCAATTTGACGAAGAAAGAAGCGGCAAACCGCATAATGACCAGGCCGATGAATCCGCCCGCAAAGATTACCAGGAACTGTCCGCCGTCAAGTCCGCCAATGTGGCCGATTCCGCTTGGCGGAAGAGCAACGGCGAGGGCAACAGCTGCGAGGATGGAGTCTACTGCAAAGGCAATATCTGCAATCTCAACCTTAAATACGGTGAACCAGAAGCTGGATTTCTTCTTGTTGACAGCCCCGGAAGTGCCGCTTTCAGCTGCTTCATCCGTGACTGGTTTCTTGAACAGCAATTTTCGGAAGATGTGATTCCCCGCGATAAATAATAGATAAATTGCGCCGATGGCTTGTACCTGCCAGATGTCGACCAGATAAGAGATGACGAAAAGTGATCCAAACCGGAACACAAACGCTCCTGCCAATCCGTAAAAGAGCGCCTTCTTACGTTCCTCATCAGGAAGATGTTTAACCATGATTGCCAATACAAGTGCGTTGTCTGCGGCAAGCAGCCCTTCCAGTGCGACCAGAACGAGCAATACCCATCCGTATTCTAATAATAATCCCCAATCCATTGCTGTTTCCTCCTCATGTGGCTCTGGGTACTTTTCATAAAAATACCCTTATTACCATTATTGTAACCAAAACTATATAAAAAAGACCTTTACCAAACAGATTAGCCTTTGGAATAAAGGTAACCTGATTGGTAAAGGTCTCGCTAACAAAATGAATTGCCGATAAAACCGGAGAATATCCTCATATTCTCGTATTGACGATTTTATCTAACAGCTACTCCCCTTTACGGGATATATGAAATTTTAGGATTTACGTATCTAACTAAAAGTATCATATATGAGTTGAGAGGCGTTGTCAATGTTTATGAGAATAAATATCATCAGGAAATGATTGTTTTGAAAACGGAACCATGGAATGTATGAGTTATATTACTTAACATCTGATATGGCGAAACTGCAAACTTAAGGAAATAAAGGGCGAATTAAGCTTTAACCTAATTGACGATACCCTGTTATGAAAATATGATGAGACTAATTAAAGCAGCCAAGCGAGGTTGATGTTATTAAACATAACACAACTAAGCGAATATCCAATTGACTGTCGCTGATGGAATGTCAGGGAAGCTTAGCTCACAAAACTTAAGCAGATGCTTCCGAAGCGAGTTTTACTGCGAAGTGGTTTCGAAGGAGTAGTAATGCTCCGTAAAACAAAGCGGATGCTTCCGAAGCGAGTTTTGTACGCAGATTGTACAGGAAGCTAAGCTCACAAAACTTTTAGGAGGTGGGAAATGATGCAGCCGTCATGTATATCAAGTGAAGCGGAGGAGGAGATTAGCCGCCACCCTTGCTACAGCGAGGAGGCCCACCGGTTTTATGCCCGGATGCACATCCCGGTTGCTCCCGCCTGTAACATCCAGTGCAATTACTGCAACCGCAAGTTCGACTGTGTGAATGAGAGCAGGCCGGGCGTGGTCAGTGAAGTGCTTACTCCGGAGCAAGCGGAACGCAAGGTGAGAGGCGTTGCCGCTCAGCTGATGCAGCTCTCGGTAGTGGGTGTGGCCGGACCCGGAGATCCTCTGGCGAATCCGGAGCAGACGTTTGATACCTTTGCCCGGGTCAAGAAGTATGTGCCAGACGTTTCCCTTTGCCTCAGCACCAACGGACTTACACTTTATCGGCATGTGGATGAGATCATCGAGCTTGGCATCCGTCATGTCACTATCACCATCAATGCCATCGATCCTGATGTCGGCCAGGCGATTTATCCCTGGGTATTCGATGAAGGTGTCCGGTACGAAGGAAGAGAAGCAGCCGAGCTGCTGATCAGCCGTCAGTTGCAGGGACTTGAAATGCTGGCAAAGCTGGGGATTCTGGTTAAAGTGAATTCCATTATGATTCCGGGGGTCAACGATCATCATCTGCCCGCAGTGTCCAAACGAGTAAAAGAACTCGGGGCCACGCTGCATAATGTAACACCGCTGATTATCGCACCGGGCAGCCAGTACGAAGCGGATGGGCGCAAGGCGCCCCGTCCGAAGGAATTGCTTAATCTGCAGGAGCTTCTTGGCCGTGACGGCATGAAGGTCATGCGCCATTGCCGGCAATGCCGGGCTGATGCCATCGGGCTGCTGGGCCAGGACCGTAATCAGGATTTCCCGCTTGAAGCGATGGAAGCTGAACCGGTCATTAATGAAGAAGCCAGGGCAATGTTCCAGAGTGAACTGGATACCAAAATCCGCGAGCGCGTCAAAGCCAAACAGGCGAGACGTATAGTGGAGGGCGGACCGAAGACACGGGTTGCGGTTGCTACAAGAGGCGGCGATAAGGTCAACCAGCATTTCGGGCATGCCACAGAGTTCCTTGTTTATGATACCGACGGAGTTGATGTACAACTGCTCGGTGTCCGCAAGATACAAGCTTATTGTCATGGCAAAGCAGACTGCAACGGCGATAAAGCCGCCACGCTGCAAGAAATCATATCTATTTTAAGTGATTGCCGTATTCTTCTCTGCTCCGGTATCGGCGATGCCCCGAGGGCCAGCCTGAACAAAATCGGAGTCCTGCCACTAGTCCGCAAAGGCGGAATTCAGGAAGCCATTCTCGAAAGCGTCAAGTACAGCTCTTATTTTGAAAATATAAACATTTCGAAGGGATGATGAACAATGAGACAAATAGCTTTCTACGGTAAAGGCGGTATCGGTAAATCGACAACTTCACAAAACACCCTGGCTCAGCTGGCTACAAAATTCGGACAAAGAATAATGATCGTAGGTTGTGACCCTAAGGCAGACTCTACCCGTCTTATCCTGAACACGAAAGCCCAGAACTCGGTGCTTGAACTGGCAGCTGAACTGGGTTCGGTAGAGGATCTGGAGCTTGAAGATGTACTGCAGACAGGGTTCGGCGACATTATCAATGTAGAATGCGGCGGACCAGAACCAGGTGTAGGCTGCGCGGGACGCGGGATCATCACCGCCATCAACTTCCTGGAACAGGAAGGCGCCTATCAGGATCTGGACTTCGTATCCTATGACGTCCTTGGTGACGTTGTATGCGGCGGTTTCGCAATGCCAATCCGTGAAGGCAAGGCCCAAGAGATCTACATCGTCTGTTCCGGTGAGATGATGGCGATGTATGCGGCGAACAATATCGCCCGCGGTATCCTGAAATATGCCACCAGCGGCGGTGTAAGACTGGGCGGCCTGATCTGCAACAGCCGTAACACAGACCGTGAAGATGAGCTGATCATGGAATTGGCCCGCCGCCTGAACACACAGATGATTCACTTTGTACCACGCGATAATATCGTTCAGCATGCCGAGCTGCGCAGAATGACTGTTGCCCAATATAACCCTACCCATCAGCAGGCGAAAGAATATGAAACACTGGCTGAGAAAATCCTCAATAACAAAATGCTGACCATCCCTACTCCGATTTCCATGGAAGAGCTGGAAGAGCTGCTGATGGAATTCGGGATCATTGAAGATGAAGAAGCTGCGATCAAGAAACTGCAGGCTTCCGGTCAATAAGGCTCTATGCCGTAATCTATAGAGTGAACCGGTGAACGGGAGTGGAGAGACGGCCTTCACCGGTTCATCTCCAGTGGCATTAGCCACGCAGGCGGCCTGGGCGTCCTGCATCAAGAATAAGGAGGGTCAATACATGGGACTGAATATCGAAGACAATAAAAAACTGATAGAAGAAGTTCTTGAAGCCTACCCGAAAAAAGCGAAGAAAGACCGCGAGAAGCATTTTCAGGTGGCTACAGATAATGCCATAGATTGCGGAACTTGTGCAGTGAAGTCTAACATCAAATCCCGTCCGGGTGTGATGACGCCGCGCGGATGCGCTTATGCAGGGTCCAAAGGGGTGGTATGGGGCCCGATCAAGGATATGGTCCATATTAGTCACGGCCCTGTAGGCTGCGGACAATACAGCTGGGGTTCGCGCCGTAACTTTGCCAACGGTACGCTGGGGATCGACAACTTTACGGCTATGCAGATCACCAGTGATTTTCAGGAAACGGATATTGTCTTCGGCGGAGATAAGAAGCTGGCCGTAATCATGCGTGAAATTACCGAAATGTTCCCGCTTGCCAAAGGGATCTCGGTTCAATCCGAGTGTCCGGTCGGTCTGATCGGTGATGATATTGAAGCGGTATCCAAGAAGATGTCCAAAGAGCTGGATATGCCGATTGTTCCGGTACGCTGCGAAGGGTTCCGGGGGGTCAGCCAATCGCTGGGTCACCATATCGCAAACGATGCGATCCGCGATTTCGTCATGGGCCGTGCGGAACTGGCGGAGACCGGTCCGTACGATGTCAACATTATCGGCGACTATAATATTGGCGGTGACGCCTGGGCCTCCCGTATTCTGCTGGAAGAAATGGGCCTGCGCGTAATTGCCCAGTGGTCCGGCGACGGTTCCCTCAATGAGCTGGAAGTGGCTCACAAGGCGAAGCTGAACCTGATTCACTGTCATCGTTCGATGAACTACATGGTGGATCATATGGAGAAGGCATACGGCATTCCATGGCTCGAATACAATTTCTTCGGACCCACCAAGACTTATGAGAGCCTGCGGGCGATTGCAGCCCTCTTCGACACTACGATTCAGGAGAACTGCGAGAAGATGATCGCCAAATATAAGCCGGTAATGGATGCCATTATTCGTAAATACAGACCCCGCCTGGAGAACAAAACCGTCATGCTGATGATCGGCGGCCTGCGTTCACGCCATACGATCGGAGCCTATGAAGATCTGGGAATGGATATCGTGGCTTCCGGTTACGAATTCGCCCATAAGGATGACTATGAGAAGATGCTTCCGATGCTGGAAGAAGGAACAATCATTATGGATGACCCAACAGCCTACGAGCTGGAAGAGCTCACCCGGAAAATGAACATTGATCTGGTAGGTTCCGGTGTGAAAGAGAAGTATGTGTATCACAAAATGGGAGTTCCGTTCCGTCAGATGCACTCATGGGATTACAGCGGCCCGTATCATGGCTTCGACGGCTTTAAGGTATTTGCCAAGGACATGGATATGACGGTGAACAGTCCGGTGTGGGATCTGGTGACCCGAAAAGAGAAAATGGAGCCAGAGGAGGCGAGCATATGAGCAAGGATGAACTGAACATTAAAGATAATACCAGCTTGTTTAAGGAAGAACGCTATGTTCAGCAGCGGGAGAACAAGAAGCAGTTCGAAGCGCCTTGCAGCGAGCAGGAGACTGCCGAAGCGCTCGCATACTCCAAATCTGCTGAATATATGGAAAAGAATTTTAACCGCCAGAATGTTGTCATTAATCCGCATAAAGCCTGTCAGCCGCTCGGCTCAGTGATGGCCGCACTCGGATTTGAGAAAACATTGCCGTTTGTTCACGGCTCGCAGGGCTGCAATGCCTACTTCCGCAGCCATCTCAGCCGTCACTTTAAAGAGCCTACACCTTCTGTTTCCACTTCAATGACTGAGGATGCTGCCGTATTCGGCGGGATGAACAACCTGATTGATGGTCTGGAGAACAGTGTCGCGCTCTACAAACCGGAGATGGTTGCGATCTGTACCACCTGCATGGCTGAGGTTATCGGGGATGACCTGAACTCTTTTATCGGCAACGCCCGGATTAAAGGGGTTATCAGTGAAGAATATCCAGTAGCTTACTGCAATACACCGAGCTTCGTCGGTTCGCATATTACAGGCTATGATGCCATGATCAAAGGCATTCTGAGCTACCTCTACACCCGTTCAGGAATCGAGAGTAAGCCGGGAAGCGGTGCAGAAAGCGGGGAGAAGCTGAATGTAATGCTTGGTTTCGAGCCTTACACCGGTAACTTCGCGGAACTGCGCAAGATTCTTGCTGCGTTTGATACCAAGTACACGATCCTGGGGGATCACAGCGGGAACTATGACTCACCGGCCACGGGAGAATACGAATATTATTATGGCGGCACGAAGCTTGAGGATGTTCCGCAGGCAGCCAATGCGCTGGGGACTCTGTCCCTGCAAAAGTATACGCTGAAGAAGACTCAGGAATATATCAGCGGAACCTGGAACCAGCAAATCTCCGCATTATCGACGCCGCTTGGCATTAAAGGTACCGATAAATTGCTTGAAGCAATCAGTGAACTGACGGGTCTGCCCATTCCCGCCTCACTTACCGAAGAACGCGGCCGCGTAGTAGACGCGCTCATGGACAGTCATCCTTACCTCCACGGCAAGCGTGTTGCGCTTGTAGGTGATCCGGATCTGCTGATCGGCCTGATCGGGTTCTGTCTGGAAACCGGGATGGAGCCGGTGCATATCGTCTGCTCGAACGGTGATGTTGATTACAATGAAGTGAAGTTCAAGGATGAAGCCGAGGCGCTTCTGGCGGCAAGTCCGTACGGTTCCGAAGCAACTGTGCATGTGGGTAAAGACCTGTGGCATATGCGCTCGCTGCTGCTGAATGATACGGTTGATCTGGCAATTGGCAGCTCGCATCTGAAATTCGCCGCCAAGGATGCCGATGTGCCGCTGATCCGGGTCGGATTCCCGATCTTTGACCGTCATCATATGCATCGTTATCCGATTATCGGGTACCAGGGAACGTTGAATCTGCTTAGCTTAATTGTGAACACGATTCTCCAGCAGCTCGATGATAATAATTCCGGATTTAATTTCGAACTGGTGCGCTAAACGCATATTTATCAGCTATCTAAGGTAATTTGATCACGCGAAGTGATGAGAATTACTGAAACTTTCTGAAATGAAATTTATTATATAAATACAACCATTTGAATAAATGTAAAAAATACCTCGCCTGGTCTCTCAAGTCCCCGGAATATTCGGCAACGGTTATTGTAACCGGCATCCGGGGACGGCGGAGGGCCGGGATTCTTGCCATCAGGTGCAAATGCCGCCTCAGGAGCAGCGCAAGATTTGCGTGAAATACAGCATCTTAAGCGAAGGAGATGAAGAGCCGATGGACCCTGTTCGAAAAAACGAATTTGATTCCGAGGCTTGCGGGAGCATAGCCCCAAAAGCAAAGCCCTGTCCACGGCCCAAACCGGGTGAAGCAGCTGGAGGCTGCTCCTTCGACGGAGCCCAAATTACGCTTCTGCCGATTATGGACGCTGCACATCTTGTCCATGGACCGATTGCCTGTGCCGGAAATAGCTGGGAGAGCAGAGGAACGCTGTCAAGCGGCCCCTCCCTGTCCCAATACGGCTTCGCTACGGATCTTACGGATTCCGATATTATTTTTGGCGGCGAGAAGAAACTGAAGGACAGTATCGACTATATTGCCGAGCGCTTTGCGCCTCCGGCAATATTTGTATATTCAACCTGTGTGACAGCGCTGATTGGCGAGGATATGGATGCTGTCTGCCGGGCGGCGGCTGAGCGGATCGGGATCCCTGTGATCCCCGTGAACAGTCCCGGCTTCGTCGGCAGCAAGAATCTCGGCAACCGTCTGGCCGGAGATGCCCTGCTGCAGTACGTTATCGGTACAGGAGAACCGGAGCCGATGTCGCCTCTGGGTGTGAATCTGATCGGTGAGTATAATATCGCCGGTGAGATGTGGGATATCGAGAAGCTGATGAACAGCGCCGGGATCACGGTAACCTCGCGGATAACGGGCGACGCCCGTTACAAGGAGATTACCTATGCGCACCGCGCCAAAGTGAATATGGTGGTCTGCAGCCGGGCGCTGCTGGGCCTTGCCAAGGAAATGGAATCCAGATACAGCATTCCTTATTTCGAAGGTTCGTTCTATGGTGCTAAGGAAACGACCTACTCGCTGCGGCAAATGGCATTTCTGATGAATGACCGTGAGATGGAGCGGCGGGTGGACCGGCTCACCGAACGGGAAGAAGCCAGGTTAAGCCAGGATCTGCGGCCGTACCGCAAGCTGCTGAAAGGGAAACGGGCAGTGCTCTATACCGGCGGCGTCAAAAGCTGGTCGGTGATCTCGGCGCTGAAGGAGCTTGGCGTCCAGGTAGTCGGGGTAGGTACGAACAAAAGCACTGAGGATGATGTGCGGCGGATTGCCGACCGGGTGGGCGATGATACGGAATACATTCCCGAAGGCGGAGCAAGCCGGATTATTAAGACCGTAAGGGAACGTAAGGCGGATATTATGATTGCCGGCGGACGAAATATGTACGTGGCGATGAAAGAGCAGATTCCTTTTATAGATATTAACCAGGAGCGGCACAAGGCTTATGCGGGGTATGAGGGACTGCTGAGGCTGGCCAAAGAACTGACTTATTCCCTGGCCAATCCAATCTGGAAGCTGGCCGCAAGCCCGGCCCCATGGGATAAGGAGGCTCCGCCGTATGACCGTTAACCGGAGAAAAAAGCCGGCATCGGTCAACCCGATGAAGATCGGGCAGTCGCTGGGTGCCGTGCTGGCACTGCAGGGCTGTTACCGGGCCATGCCGCTGATTCACGGCTCCCAGGGCTGCTCCGCTTTTCCGAAGGCGCTGCTGACCCGGCATTTCCGGGAACCGATTGCCGTACAGACCTCGGCGCTCCAGGAGATGGATGTCATCTTCGATGCCAACCGCAATCTGGAAGAGGCGCTGAATCTGGTGCTCAGTAAGCATCGTCCCGATATCATCGGCATTATTGGAACCGAATTGACCGATGTGGCCGGAGTGGATTATCAGAACATGCTGAAGACGTATAAAAGAGAGCGGAATATGCGCGGCGGTCTCGCCTTCTCTGTCGTGCTTCCTGATTTTCGCGGATCACTGGAATCGGGCTTCAGCTCTACGGTAGAAGCCATGATTGACGAGATGATCCAGCAGGTCGGACATCGGGGGTCCAGGAGTGTAAACACCCGGCAGATCACCCTGCTGCCGGGATCTTTCTTAACCCCGGCTGATGTAATGGAGCTGAAGGAGATCATCTCCTCCTTCGGGTTCGAAGTGATTGCACTGCCGGATATCTCGACCTCCTTGTCCGGCCATCTGCTGACAGGTTTCTCGCCGCTGACCCGGGGCGGGGTTCCGCTGGATTCCATGCTGCAGAGCCTGCAGTCCGGGCTGACGATTGCCATCGGGGGCAGCATGGAGCGTCCGGCCCGGCGGCTGCACAATGCACTGGGTACGCCGTATAAGGTATTCGAAGGCGCTATGGGGCTCAAAGCCACCGATGAACTGCTGCATTTCCTGCATCAGATCAGCGGGGAGCCGGTGCCGCTGCGGTATTGCTGGCAGAGGGAGAATCTGCTCGATAGTATGCTGGATGCCCATTTTCAGTTCGCCGGCATGTCGGCTCTGACTGCACTGGAACCGGATCATCTGTATTCCGTCTCGGGATGGCTGGAGGAGCTGGGGGTAGAGCAGAAGGCGCTGATAACCTCATACGAAACTCCGCTCGTTGCCGGAATGGAACGCGAGGTATGGGTGGGGGATCTGGATGATGCCGAGATATTGGGCCAGGGAGCGGATTTGTGGATCAGCAATTCCCACGGGCTCGCAGGTGCGCAGCGGATCGAGGCAGCATTTATGCCGGCCGGATTCCCGGTCTGGAATGAGCTGGGTGCTTATATGTCTGTCTCGGTCGGGTACCGGGGCGCTATGGAATGGAGTAATAAAGCAGGGAATTTGTTAATGCAAAGGGAGGCAGGACACCGTGAAAGTAGCGTTCGCCACAGATGATGGAAACCGTGTGAATGCCCATTTCGGACAAAGTCCGATGTTTGCTGTATATAATGTAACGAAATCCGGGGCATCACTGGTTGAGCTGCGTAAGCTAACGGCGGTGCTGAACCAGGATGAAGCAGGCAGAATCGACAGCCGTCTGGATGCGGTAAGCGATTGTACATTGATCTTCATTATGCAGATCGGCGCATCAGCGGCTGCGCGGGTGACGCGCCGCAAGATTATGCCGGTCAAGGTCCCTTTCGGCAGTCCTATAGAGGAACAGCTGAAACGGCTGGTGGAGATGCTTCAGGGCAAGCCGCCTATGTGGCTGGCTAAGGTTCTGCGGGCGGAGGAAACCGGCGAGAGCGAAGGGGGAGAAGCAGATGGAACCCATGGCTAATGAGAATGCTGAGCTGCAGGATACAGGAATTCCGGAGGCTGCGGCAACGAGACTGCGCGGCCGGAAAGCGCGTAAGGAGCTGAATCAGGAGACAGCGGATGCTCTGGTCCGCCGGTTATGCCATCTGCTGGACGCCGGAGATTTCTTCGGGCGTAGCGCCCTGCTTCCGCCGCAGGAGAAGATCGGGAAGCTGTTCCTGGCTTCCGCCGAGGATAAGGATCAATCTGAATTCAATTGTGCGGTGTCGCCGAAGGTACGCCAGCAGGTGCCGCTGCTGTTTCAGGCAATGGCGGGAGTGATGGAAGAAAGAACCGGCCTCATGATCCAGAGCACCGCCGAGATTAACGGCGAGGGCTTCGGAAGGGGACTGCTCTACAGCGGCAGGGTTATTCTGGTGCTCAAAAGCCTGCGGGCCGGCTTTCCCTTCCCGTTCACTTCCACGGAGAAGACGATCCGTTACGGGGTGGAGTGCATAGAAGAGGGGCTGGCTTTTCTTGAGAAATATAATGAAATGACTTCAGAGCACGGCCTGCTCAGCCTGGAGGGCTGAAGCAGAATCAATTCACAGTCACAGGGGGATTCAGGGATGGAGCAGCTTGCCGGAGGTTTGGAGCTGGAACGGTATGCCCGGCAGCTGAAGCTGCTCGGGGAAGACGGGCAGAAGGCGCTGAAGGATGCGACGGTCATGGTGGCCGGAATCGGCGGCCTTGGAGGAACAGCTGCGCTCTATCTGGCAGCGGCAGGCGTGGGTAAGCTTATTTTGGCCCATGAGGGAATCATTCTTGCACCGGATCTTAACCGGCAAATTCTGATGGACAGCGATCATCTGGGGCAGGAGCGGATGAGTACGGCAATCGCTCAGCTGAAGCGGCTGAATCCGCATGTGGAGCTTGAAGGCTATAATTCCAAAATTGAATATCACGCGGCCAGACCTTGGGTGGAGGATGCCGATATTGTAATTGATGCCCGGTATGATTTCCCTGAACGGTATGCGCTGAACCGTCTGTGTGTGGATACGAATACACCTATGGTAGAAGCTGCAATGTATGGCTTTGAAATATCACTGACTACTGTGATTCCAGGATTAACGCCTTGCCTCGAATGCCTGTATCCGGATGTGCAGCCGCAGTGGGAGCCGTTTGGGTTTCCTGTTCTGGGTGCGACTTCCGGGATTGCGGGTTGTCTGGCAGCGCTGGAAGCCGTAAAATGGATTACAGGGGTAGGGACAACTTATGCGGGCGTAATGCATCGCTTCAGCTCACTCGACTTCGCCTGTTACAGCGTCCATATTACCCGTAATCCGAATTGCGCTTGCTGCGGAGAAGGAGGTACACCGTGAAAAGTCTCAAGCTATGTGACACGACACTGAGGGATGGTGAACAGGCGGCTGGAGTTTCATTCACGAGGGCGGAAAAGCTGGAAATCGCAAAGTTGCTGTCGGAGTGCGGAGTAGAGCAAGCAGAGGTTGGGATTCCTGCCATGGGCAAACGGGAGCAGGAGGATATTGCGGCCATCGCTGAATTGGGTCTGCCCATGAAGCTGATGACGTGGAACCGCTCGGTCCCCGGTGACATTGACAAGGCAAGGGCTACCGGAGTGGGCTGGAGCCATATCTCCATTCCGGTCTCGGAGATTCAGCTGCAGGGCAAGCTGGGGCTGTCGCAACGGGAAGGTCTGAACAAGCTGCTTCGTACAGTAGAATATGGGCTGCGGCAGGGAATGACGGTGTCGGTAGGCATGGAGGATTCCTCCAGGGCGAATATGGATTATCTGGTCGAAGTAGTGAATACCTTGTACCGGGAAGGCATCCGCAGGTTCCGTTATGCGGATACCGTCTCCGCACATCATCCGGGGCAGATGGCAGACCGGGTGAGCCGGCTGCTGGGTGCAGTGCCTGGTGATGTGGAGCTGGAGGTGCACTGCCATAATGATTTCGGGCTGGCCTGTGCCAACACGCTCAGCGGCATAGCTGCAGGGGCGTTATGGGCCAGCACGACAGTGGCAGGCATCGGCGAACGGACCGGCAATGCGGCCATGGAGGAAGTTGCCATGGCCTGGCGCTATTTGTACGGCGGGGAATGTGCGGTCCGGCTGGATTTGCTCAAAGGCTTGGCTGACAAGGTGATTGCCGCTTCCGGCCGCAGTGTCGGTGACGCGAAGCCGATTGTGGGGCAGCTTGCCTTCACCCATGAATCGGGAATTCATGTGGACGGGCTGATGAAGGAGAAGTCCACGTATCAGTCCTTCGATCCTGCGGAGGTGGGCCGGGCCCACCGCTTCGTGCTCGGCAAGCATTCCGGCAGCGGCGGTGTCACGCATGTGCTGGAGCAGCGGGGACTTGAGGTCAGCGCGGACACGGCCGGGCGGCTGCTGGAGAAGGTCCGTGAATACGCGGAAGCCCGCAAAGGCACTGTGCCGGAATATATGCTGGTGCAGTGGCTGATGGAAGAGCAGCAGCGGGCTCAGAATGCTGTCTAAGAGAGCATTACGGGGCTGCAGATGCTGATAAGGCTGATGATTATAGAAGCGGCGGCGGTTTTCCTTGCGGAAGGCTGGCGCCGCTTTTTTGAAAATATAAGAATTTATATGTTTCACACGATAACTTATCCTTCTATTTCTCGCTGAAACGGTACCGTCCTTAAAAGGACAGCAAAGCCGTTTCTGCTTGTGTGAATTTTTACAGTGCAAATGGAATTTTCTGAAAAGAAGCTTGCATCGTTTGCAGGAAGCATCTACAATCTGAGCAGGATGTTACTTCGGAAGAAAGCAAGGAGAATGGGCAGCTATGACTTTGAAGAAAACGATTTTTTTTGATATTGACGGCACGATCTATGATGATGACAAGAACATCCCCGCCTCCACCAGAGAAGCGATAGCCGAACTGAAAAGACACGGCCATAATGTGGCGATTGCTACCGGCAGAGCGGACTATATGTTCGAGGAGCTGCGCGAGGAGCTGGGAATTAACTCGTATGTTTCGCTCAACGGGCAATATGTAGTCTATGAAGGAAAGCTGGTATACAGCAATCCGATTGACAAGTCTACTCTGAAGGATATTACCTTGTTCGCAGAGAAGCTGGATCATCCGGTAGCTTACACAGATACTGTAGGGATGAAAGTGAACGTAGCGGATCATGAGTATATCAAGACGAGCATCGGTTCGCTGAAGCTGGTGTTTCCGACGCATGATGCCGAATACTTCCTGAAGAATGAGACTTACCAGGCGATGATATTCTGTCCGCAGGAGAGTCAGGTTACATATACCGAGCGGTATCCGGAGCTGAATTTCATCCGCTGGCATCCGCTGTGTATGGATGTGCTGCCGGGCAATGGCTCTAAGGCTAACGGGATCGCGGAAATGCTGAAGGTAATCGGCGTGGAGAAGGAAGATGTGTATGCTTTTGGCGATGGTCTGAATGATGTGGAGATGCTGGGTTTTGTCGGTTATGGCATTGCCATGGGCAACGGGGAGGCTGAGGCAAAGGCTGCTGCCGCTTACGTAACGAAGCATGTCAGCGAGGACGGGATTTACGAAGGCTTGAAGATGGTTGGACTGCTGTAAGGCAGGGATGATGATGTAAGCGGAAGCCGGGCGTTACCTGGCCTGAGAGCGGTACCTGAGGAGTATTCTAATGCAGACAGTGCAGTAGGATGCTCTTTTTTGTGTGCGCCCGACTTCCAAAGGGCAGGTTGTCCGCCATTAGTATATGTTTTTGGTGGACGGGGTGTGATAAGGCGGGTGAACAATTTTGGCCCTCCCGGGTTGAAATCAGGTTGTCCGGCCGGTACAAACAACCCGTTTTTCCTAAAATAAATATTTGCCTACGGGATGAATGTCCATGCCCTATCTGGGTAAACGGAGTAGGATACATAAAGTCTATTGGAGGTGCTAATTATGGGTCGTCCGGAACTTAAGAGAAAAAAACGTATTTGCAAAGACGATGTATTGGAGTGCCCGCTGCCAAAAATTAAACGTCCGAAAAGAAAACTGCATAACAACAAATGCAGCTGCAAGAAGATTATTGTTAAAAAGCAGATCGTACGCGTTAATATTCCATTAGGGGCACTGGGAGCAGCCGGGGCAGCAGGTGCCCTGGGTGCTGCCGGAGCTGTAGAAGCGCTGGGAGCGGCTGGCGCTGCAGGTGCGGCAGGTGCGCTTGGCGCAGCAGGTGCAGGCGGAGCGCTCGGTGCACCGGGCGCCGCCGGAACACTCGGCGCAGTCGGCGCGGCCGGAGCGCTGGGCGCTGTAGGCGCAGCGGGTGCCTTGGGTGCCCGTGGAGCAACCGGCACATTGGGCGCCGTAGGAGCCGCCGGGCTGCTGGGAGCGGCCGGAGCCGCTGGAGCGCTAGGCGCAGTTGGAGCCACAGGCGCACTCGGGACTGCGGGAGTCGCTGGCGCCTTGGGTGCCGCCGGAGCGGCCGGTGCAGCGGGAGCGCTGGGCGGGATCGGTCCGGCGGGAATTGCCGGACTGGTCGGTCCAGCAGGGCCGGCAGGACCTGCGGGACCTGTAGGACCGGCAGGACCTGCGGGACCTGTAGGACCGGCAGGCGCAGCCGGAGCAGTGGGACCAGCGGGACCAGCAGGCGCAGCCGGAGCAGTAGGACCAGCGGGAGCAGCAGGCGCAGCTGGAGCCACAGGTGCCACAGGGGCAGCTGGTCCAACAGGAGCGACGGGCGCCGTCGGTCCGGCTGGTGCAACAGGTGCAACCGGAGCCACGGGGGCGGCTGGCGGAATCGCAGAGTTCGGTTATGTATATAACCTCGGCGCGCAGGTTGTGCCGATTGAGGCGGATGTGTCGTTTGATACGAATGGTTTTCTTACGCCGGGGATTACGCATGCTCCGGGGACAACAACCATTTCGGTAACCAATGCGGGGATATACGAGGTTAATTTCTCGGTATCCGGCGTGGAGCCAAGCCAGTTTGCTTTATTCGTGAACGGCGCAGAGGTTCCAGGGACGGTATACGGTTCGGGTGCAGGCACTCAGCAAAATACCGGGCAGGCCATTTTTGCCCTATCCTCAGGAGATGTGCTGACGCTGAGAAATCACAGCTCGGCTGCTGCAGTCACACTGCAGACACTGGCCGGCGGAACACAAGCGAATGTCAATGCGTCGATTGTAATTAAGCAGCTGGCCTAGCAGTAACAGGAAGCAGAGTGAATTGAAGGGTTACAGAACAGGTTTGGAGGGAGGCGGGGTACCGGTTCTAGGGTATCCTGTCTTTTTGTTGTGCAGGGAATTACAAAATATAGGGTATCGCCGCAAGCTATAACCCTAAGGCTCCGTTAGTTAGAGAGGTTCCGTAAAGGCATGATGCAGGAATAGTGCAATAGAGCAATTTTCAGCTGCAATTGAACGGGCGTCAACCGCAGGTATATTCCATGGACGAAGTGGAGCTGTCGCTATATTTCTTCGCTTCAGCAGAAGAGCGGGCTGAAGACAGCCATACGGGGAATGAATGCGGCGGAGTAGGCACATGCTTTTTGATTAAATTGTTATCCTCTTCCTTCGGTCTGGTTAAGATATATTAATATGTCTTACAGAGGCAGGAACCAATAGAAGCGGAGGGAAGCTAAATTGAACCCCAAATGGTGGAAAGAGAGCGTGGCCTACCAGATTTATCCGATCAGCTTCATGGACGCTAGTGGTGACGGGAAGGGCGATCTGCGCGGAGTGTTATCGAAGCTCGATTATTTGCAGGACCTCGGCGTAGATGTGATCTGGATCTGCCCGATTTATAAATCACCGAACCATGACAACGGCTATGATATCAGCGACTATTGCGACATTATGAAGGAATTCGGCACGATGGATGATTTTGACCTGCTGCTGCGCGAGATGCATACCCGCGGGATGAAGCTGATGATGGACCTGGTGCTGAATCATACCTCGCATGAGCATCCGTGGTTCGTCGAATCCAGAAGCTCGAAGGATAATCCAAAACGGGACTATTATATATGGAGAAAAGGGAAAAACGGCGGTCCGCCGAATAACTGGGAATCCTATTTCAGCGGTTCGGTGTGGGAGCTCGATCCCCGTACGGATGAATATTATCTGCATTTGTACTCCCGTTTTCAGCCCGATCTCAACTGGGAGAATCCCGCAGTGATCGACAAGCTGCATGAGATGGTGGAGTGGTGGCTGAAGAAGGGGGTTGACGGCTTCAGGTTTGATGCGATTGCCCATATTGTGAAGGCCGAGGGTTATCCGGATGCCCTGAATCCCGGCGGCACGCCGACCGTGCGCGCGTATGATATGTTCTCGAACCTGGAGCATGTGCATACGCTGCTGCAGAATCTGCATGATCAGGTGCTCTATTACTACGACATTATGACGGTGGGAGAAACCTCGGGCCTCGGGCCGGAGCAGGCGCTGGATTATGTCGGCGACGGACGCCGTGAGCTGAACATGACCTTCCAGTTTGAGCATATGAATCTGGATGCCGCCTCACCGGGCAGCGGGAAATGGGATGTCGTGCCGTGGAAGCTGAGCGAGCTGAAGAAGATCATCAGCAACTGGCAGACCGTTCTGCATAACCGGGGCTGGAACGCCAACTATCTGTGCAACCATGATCAGCCGCGATCAGTGTCGCGGTTCGGCAATGATCTGTTCTACCGCATCCCGTCAGCCAAAATGCTGGCGACCTTCATCCACATGCTGGAAGGCACCCCCTACATTTATCAGGGTGAAGAAATTGGGATGACTAATGTTGCCTTCGAGTCGATTGATGATTACCGGGATGTAGAGACGTTGAACTTCTACGAGGAAAAGCGGACCGCCGGCGTTCCCGAAGCCGACATTATGGCCGCTATTCATACGAAAAGCCGTGACAATGCCCGCACACCGATGCAATGGGATGATAGTGAGGATGGCGGATTTACGACGGGGGTGCCCTGGATCAGGGTGAACTCGAACTCCCGGGAGATTAATGTGGCTAATGCAGTCAAGGACCCGGACTCCATCTACAATTACTATAAGAAGCTGATTCATCTTAGAAAACAACATCGGGTGATCGTCTACGGCGAATATGGTCTGCTGCTGGAGGAGCATCCGGAGATCTATGCCTATACCCGGACGCTTGCGGACCAGCGTCTGCTGGTCATTCTGAATTTCTATGAACGCGAGCCGGTATTTGAGCTTCCGGAGGAATTTCAGGCGGCGGAGAAGGAGGAGCTGCTGATCTCTAATTATCCTGCAGCCAAAGAGGATGATCTGCGCAATCTGAAGCTGCGTCCGTTTGAAGCGCGTGTATATCTGCAGCGCTTAAGCGGCAAACCGTAGGCTGGACTGGATTCGGCAGTCGGCAGGCTGAAGAACACAAACAGCAGTCCGGGAGCGCTCTCCAGGGACTGCTGTTTTTTTTAACGAAAATAAATAATTATTCAATCTATGTTCCGGCTGAATTGTGATCCTGACGCTTTGTTTCCACAGTAAAAGACGGTACAATAAGCGTTATTAAAGAGAGGCATAAGACTGTACTGGGAAAAAGGCTGTGGAGGGAGTAATAGAGAGATGAGTGAGTGGTACGAAACTAGCTTTGGCGAGGACTATTTAATCGTTTATAGACACAGGGACTTCGGCGGTGCACGCCATGAGGTGGAGACGATGATCGGCTGGCTGGACTTGCCCAGAGATGCCAGGGTGCTTGATCTCTGCTGCGGTATGGGCCGCCATTCACTGGCTTTGTCGGAGGCCGGTTATGAGGTGACCGGGGTTGATCTATCCGAGGCGCTGCTGCGTGAAGCACGTTCGCAGGCGGGTGCGGAAGCCGTAACCTGGCTGCGGTCTGATATGCGTGAGCTTTCCCTGGGGGGCGGATTCGATGCAGTGGTCAATTTGTTTACTTCCTTCGGATATTTCGAAGAAGACGAGGAGCAGATCAAGGTGCTGAAGGAAATCTGCCGGATGCTGAAGCCGGAGGGCAAATTTATTATTGATTTTCTGAATCCGGCTTATGTCATCCGCCATCTGGTACCCCACTCTGTCCGTGAGGATGGGGATACTCTGATCGATGAATCACGCCGGATTGAGGAGGGTTACGTGAAGAAGGATATCCTTCTGATCTCGAAGGCCGGGGGGCCGCCCCGGAAATATCATGAACGGGTGAAGCTCTATTCGGTAGACAATTTCCGCGAGATGATTGCTGCTGCCGGGCTGCGGCTTGAAGCTGTGCATGGCAGCTACGATGAAGAAAAATATGATGCTGAGTCCTCAACACGGATGATCTTCACAGGAGCTAGACCTTAGATGGCGGCGGGAAGAAGAGCCGGAGGAGGAGAGAGGATTTTGCACAAGGCGGATATTCAATCTTGGGATGGCGGAGTTCTGCAGGTATCTGTACCGATGGGGCTGCCGCTCCGTCAGGTGAACAGCTACATTCTGCCTGACCGGGATGGCAGGGTTACGGTGATTGACCCGGGCCCTCACACCCCGGATGCAGAGCTTGCCTGGCAGGGTGTGCTGGAGGAATTGAATTTGTCCTGGTCCAAGGTGAGGGATATCGTCGTTACCCACCATCATCCCGACCATTATGGTCTTGCCGGCTGGATGCAGTCGCGCAGCGGGGCGCGGGTCTGGATGTCGGAGCGGGCTCATGCTGAAGCCGGCCTGGCCTGGGGCAGCGGGGCGATTCTGGATGAGGCTTTGCCGCTGTTTTTCCTGCGGCACGGCATGCCGGAGGTCTGGATTCAGGGCGTCCGGGAGCATCTGGAGAGCTTCCGGCCGGAGGTGACCCCGCAGCCGGAGGTCACCTATATCAATGAGGCGGAGCCGTTTGTGATGGGCAGCCGCAAATGGCAGGTACTAATGACCGGCGGGCATGCGCCGGGTCATGTGTCGCTCTACCACGGCGGCAGCGGGCAACTCTTCTGCGGCGATGCAGTGCTGCCGCAGATTTCGCCCAATGTCGGGCTGCAGCCGGGCAGCGATCCGCAGCCGCTGCGGACGTATCTGCAGGGGCTGCGGGAGCTGCGCAGCCTTGAGGTGGAGCTGGCGTTCCCGGGCCACCGGGAACCGTTCAGCGGGTTCACGGCGCGGGCGGACAGCCTGCTCCGGCATCATGAGGAGCGGCTGGATACAACAGCCGCATTGCTTGCCGGCGGACCGCTGAGCGGATTCGCCGTCTGTGAGGGGCTGTTCCGCAGCCGGATCGCGACCGCGCATCAGATGCGGTTCGCGATGAGCGAGGCGCTGGCCCATCTGGCCGAGCTGGTGCGCCGGGAGCGGGCGGCCGAGACGGAGGACGGCCCCGGCGGGAGTATATTGTTCACGGCGGCGGTGTCCGGATAAGCTGCAATAGGATGCTTGTTGCAGACATAAGTCCATCTGTGTACGTTGCCGACTCTCTTGAAGCGGTTCTTACAACAGTCGCGGGAACCTTACCCTTTCCTGTTACCACTACTTCTACCACTACAATTACTATTACTATTACGACTACTTCCAATACCAAAGAACGACCAGAATACAGCATACTTAAGAGAAACGGGCACCATCCGCCAAGGAGGGTACCCGTTTTTAGGTGTTAGTTAGAAAAGTACCAAGTTACTCTGAGTGGTGGGAACAAGAAGTACCTCTGAATCCACCGGAAGCGGGTGATAGGAGAAAGTGAAAGGTATAAATCCCTCTAAATCCGCCGGAAGTGGACATCTGGGCCTAATGTATGCGAAAAATCGAATACATTAGGCTACCGCGAAGGTATCCAGGCCCAATGTATCCCGTTGTGCTGAACCGCTGTGCGCCAATAGCGCAGTATGGTGGTAGGGCATAGCACGGTGTCACATGCACACTTGTTGATTTATTGACATCTGTTAAATATAATAAGTGCAACTAAGCAACTGGACGACAGATGAAAAGGAGAAGCATATGGACAGACGTATAGGCAAAACGCGGGAAGCTATTTTTGAGGCTTTTATCAGCCTGATGGCCGAGAAGAACTTTGAGCAGATTACGGTAAATGAGATCGCAGCGCGTGCCAATGTAAGCAGAGGTACAATCTATCTCCATTACGTAGACAAGTACGATCTGCTGGATCAGTGTATCGAGACACAAATGGAGCAGCTGTGCGAGAGCTGCCTGGCCGGCGGGGAGAACGCCCATATCGCCTCCGGAGGCGCGCTGCTGCGCACAGCCGAATATCTGGAACGGCACGCAAGGGTCTTCACTACACTGCTTAACAATAAAGGCGTTCCGGCCTTCAGGACCCGTCTGCATGCGATTCTGCTGCAGGGTCTGAGTGAGCAGATCGACATGAGCGGACTGAACCGAGGGATGAACAAAGAGATGCTGATCCAATTCCTGGCATCGGCTGTAGTAGGTGTTATGGAGTGGTGGATCACTCATTCGATGCCATACCCGGCCAAAGAAATGATCGAAGACATTCTGGCTCTGATGGAGCGCAATCAAATGGCACCACGGCCGCTGGATACTGTGCAATAGATCTGTAGAAGCTGGTAGGTTGCAATATTATTCCGAAAAAAATACATCCCGCTGTTTATATGCAGCAATTGATATAGTAGCTCCGAGTGGAATTCAGTGATAGTTGCAATTAAGCATACCGACTAATTCGGATATCGGGTCACTGTAAATCCTCAGTAAGCAAAGCCGGATCGATTTTTTTCATTTTGGACGGGTTGTTGACCTTATATTTAACCGGATGCTGCGAGAGCTTCTTGGCAACGATTTTGGCTTCGAAGGATACTTTATCTCCGGTATTAAGCTCCAGCTTCTTCAGCGTTGCGCTATGGCTGGACCAGACCTCCTCAATCGCCAGGTCATGGCCTTCTACCGAAACGGCTTCGTATATAATAACTTCATCATCGTTGTCCGAGAAATGATTGGGGACGGTTGTGAACTCTTTGACCCTAGCGGTAATCACGAGCTTGTCTTCAGGCAGCTGGACAGCGGCTTTCTTTTTGGAGGCGGCTGCTTTTTTCTGCGGAGCTACCGGTGTCTCTTGCTTTGCTGAATCTGTGCTGTCCGGCGCAGACGGAATCTCCCCGATTGCTGCTTCTGCTTCCGGTCCTGCCGGGCTTGCCTGCTCTTCCGGGATGTTCTCCGCTGGCGGAGTCTCTTCCGGCATCTCTGCGGAGTCTTCCGCCTTAGCAGCTTCAACTGGCGCTATCGTGCGTTGTCCAAAGGCGGCGGTCTGCATTTCTTTCAGATAAGCGGGATGTATGCAGTGCTGCTGTTTATTCTCAAACTGTATCACCACGGTCTGACTGTCCACGTACCCTACAATTTCTACGGGCAATGTCAGGCCGTTTCTTTTATACTGATAAGTTTTGACCCGGGTGGCTGTAGCGGGCAGGAGATTCCATTCCTTACACCGGTCAATCAGTTCATCTTCACTGTCAAAGTCAAGAACAGACACAGGCTCAACTACAAACGAATAGGTCATTCATACTTCGCACCTTTCAAAATAAAATCAATATAATATCGTCTTACTCCGGCTCCTCACTCTCCTGAACCTTTCTCCGCGCGGCTTCTTCAACATCTTCCGGCGCATGGGGCAGCCCAAGCTCCTGTTCACGTTCTGCCTGCTTCCGGTGGGCAATGCGGCTGCTGGCAGCTGCGGCCACGGCACCTACGATGTCATCCAGATACGTGTGGATTTGGCCGGTCGTCTTGTCATTCAGCCGCTCCAGCACTCCGGGCTTAAGCTTGTCCACATAGCCGTAGTTGGTGAAGCCGATGCTGCCATATACATTCACGATGGAGAACGCCAGAATCTCATCTACCCCGTACAGCCCTTCATCATTCTCAATCATATCCTGCAGGGGAGCGAACAGCTTGCCTTCCTCAGCCAGTACATCAAGCTGGATACCGGTCAGGACCGCATTCTGCACCTCCCTTTTGCTCAGTACCATCTCCACATTATGAACGCATTCCTCCATGGTCAGGTTCGGATAATACTTCTTTTGCAGCAGCATGACAAGCTCGGCAATCTCAAGTATGGTTACCCCGCGTTTCTGCAGCCAGTACCGGGTGGCTTCGGCGACAGCTTTGCTGTTGAGGCTGTAAGGGATTTTGGCATCAGTCATGAGAAATCCTCCATTCGTAAGTCAATTAGGATAGCTGTTTGTACTAAATTGTACGCAAGCGGCAGGCTGATGTCCAGAACCGAGCGGATTCGTGAGCTGTGTCTGGCCGTATCGGTCCGGACTTTGGCTGCATCTGTCCACCCGGACAGAACTTCTGCAATTTAGGATAAGCTGTTGTTATTTTTTGGACTAAGGGCTCGTATACATAGCAGTACAAACTGATCTTAGCGTTGAAAGGGGTAATGAAGATTGAATAAGCCTATGAAACACATCCGCGGGGTTTCCGCGGCTTGCCTGCTGGCCGTTCCGATTATACTCTCCGGCTGCAGTCTGTTCGGTTCGGAATCGGCAGCGGTAGACCCGCCTCCGGGTGAAGTTGAAGCACAAATGCTGCAGGTCAGCGGAGAGGGCACACTCGACACCGGGGTGCTGGGACCGGTCTCGCTGGATGAGAGTGATCTCGCAGCAGGGGTTAAAGATGCGGCAGCCTCCGCTGCGGCTGGAGAACGGACAACCGTATTCCTGGAGGATCAGCACGGCCTGCTGGCACCGGTGTCTCTGGCCCTTCCGCAAGGGGGGGGCACAGCAATGCTGGAGGATTCTCTTACTGCGCTAGTCAGCAAGGGGGCATACAAATCTGTACTGCCTGAAGGCTTCCAGGGTGTACTGCCCGCAGGGACGGAAGTGAACAATGTATCTATCGGCCAGGATAAGGTGGCCATCGTTGAATTCAACTCGGCATTCAATGACTATGATCCGGCGGATGAACGCAAAATTCTGGAGGCAGTCACTTGGACCCTGACGGGTCAGGAAGACATCCAGGGCGTACAGCTCTGGGTCGATGGCAAAAAGCTTACCGAAATGCCGCTGCAGGGTACTCCGTTGGATCGGCCGCTGTCCCGCGCCATGGGCATTAATCTGCCGAAGCAGAGTGCGCTCATGATGAACTCCAGCGCAGTGACCGTCTACTTCTCTGCTGCTTCGCCGGATGGCATTCACCAGTATTATGTTCCGGTTACGCGCTTTGTACCCGCAGGGGGAGATTCGGTGAAGGCAGCTCTGAACGAGCTGATTGCCGGTCCACAGTCCGAGAATGGCCTGGAGATGGTCATGACGCAGGGCACGGTGGTTGATTCCGTGGAAGCAGGCCAGAATGGGGTAGTTACCGTTTCCCTGAAGGATGAGATGTTCGAAGGCAGCACAAGCGTACCTGAGGAAATGCTCGAATCGGTCGTGCTGACGGTTGCACAGAATACGGACGATGCCCTGGTGCAGATCCGCCTGAACGGTAAAGAAACAGTTACGGGAACCAATAATGTCGATTACGGCCAGCCGGTCTCGGCACCGGAATATGTGAACGAGCTGCCGCTGTAGAAGGATATGCATGCTTAAAAGATGCTTTTGTGCCTACTCTTTGATAGAATAAAGGTTCATTGATCCGGATATCTTGACAGGAATAGCGGTGCCGTTCTCTGAAGCAGAGGACGGCACCCGTTTCTGCGTAAAAGATAAGGGATGGATTCGTGTACACAAACTTAGGGCTATACGATGTAGGAGGCAGAAAAGATGAGATCAAACGGGCGCCAAGAAGACCAGCTCCGGCCGCTGACGATAACCACTGGGACCAATAAATATGCAGAGGGCTCTGTCATTATTGAGATGGGAGATACCAAAGTCATCTGCACGGCAACCGTGGATGAGAAAGTTCCGCCGTTTCTGAAAGGACAAGGCAAAGGCTGGGTCACTGCCGAATATTCCATGCTTCCCCGGGCCACCCAGACCCGTAACCAGCGCGAAGCAGCACGCGGCAAGCTTACCGGGCGGACGATGGAAATTCAGCGTCTGATCGGACGGGCACTGCGTTCCGTAGTGAATCTGCAGGCGCTGGGCGAACGCAGTATTACGCTGGATTGCGATGTGATTCAGGCAGACGGGGGGACACGGACAGCTTCGATTACGGGCGCTTTTGTAGCGATGGCCTTTGCCATTAATAAGCTTGCGCTGCAGCACAAGCTTGCGGTATTTCCGATTACGGATTACTTGGCGGCGATCAGTGTCGGTGTCGTCGGCGACAGAACGCTGCTCGATCTGAACTATGAAGAGGATTCCAAGGCGAAGGTTGATATGAATGTGGTTATGACCGGCGGCGGTGCGTTTGTTGAAGTGCAGGGTACCGGCGAAGAGCGGCCGTTTACACGCCAGGAGCTTGACCAGCTGCTGGGTCTGGGCGAGAAGGGGATCTACGAGCTGATCGCCGTTCAACAAGAAGTGCTGGGCCCGATTGCGCTCAAAATTCCTTCCGGCCAGTCTGGCCAAGAGGTGTAATATGAAGTCCGGCAGCGGGATTCTGATTGTCGCGACGAAGAATAAAGGCAAGGTGCGGGAGTTCCAGCACGCTTTTGCTCCCCTTGGACTCACCGTCAAAAGCATGTTCGATTACCCGGATCTGCCGGATGTGGTGGAGGACGGGGTGACTTTTGCCGAGAATGCCTTCAAAAAATCCCGGGCGGTAGGGGATGCACTCGGATTTCCGGTGCTCGCGGATGATTCCGGTCTATGCGTGGAAGCGCTGGACGGCAGTCCGGGAGTATACTCGGCCCGCTACGCCGGGGAGCCTGCAGATGATGAAGCGAACAACCTGAAGCTGCTGAGCGAGCTGGAGAGGCTGAAGCAGGGTGAGGATACCGGCCAGCCGCTGCTCAGTCCGGCCCGTTTCGTCTGTGCGCTGTCACTGTATGATCCGGCGGACGGGCGCGAGCTGACGGCGGAAGGAACAGTGGAAGGCTGGATTACCTCGGAGCCTGCGGGCGGCGGCGGTTTCGGCTATGATCCGCTCTTCTATCTTCCGCAGTTTGAGAAGACGATGGCGGAGCTGACCCTGGAAGACAAGCAGGCGGTCAGCCACCGGGGCGCGGCACTGCGCCTGCTGACGGAGAAGCTTGCTGCCGCGCAGCGGGACGTGAAATAGAAGCTGCAACTTATCCGGAAGCCTCCATGCATGCGTAACATGCACGGGGCTTCCGGATTTTTTTATGGAAATTAGATGATAATCCCCCTCAGTATGGAAATTTCCCCCTGGCGCAGCGGCGTGCTTTGTATGAGAATAAGAGTTGACTTCACCCCTTTCGAACATTCTGCATTCTTCCGCTACCCCATTCCTTTCACAAGTTTTGCAAACAGAGGCAGCCTAGCTGAATGACGCAAAACTTACTACACAAGCATAAGCCATAGTTACAGGTACGCACCCTTCAAGAGAGCACGAGATCCGCAGGTATGCAGCTTAGCTGCGTTTTTTTTGGGCTGGAGTATAGCTTTCAGCCTGCTAGTTATGTATTTAATAGATTAACAGGGTGTGGGTCAATAGGGTCCGGGAGGTGAGTGCTGAAGCTTTGTGTTGGGTAACGCATTGAACCGGGGAGGTAATAACGAAATGGTCTTTATCAAAAGTAAATCTCGTAAACCCTTTGTACTTGGCTTGGCGGCAGTTCTTTTCCTTGCTCTTTTTTCGGCTTTCGGTACAAATACCAGAACGGCTAATGCAGCTTCGGATTACAAGCTTGTCGGGTACTATGCTTCCTGGGCCGCTTACGGGCGGGCGTATAATGTTACGGATATTGATCCTAATAAAATGAATGTAATCAACTATGCGTTTGCGGATATTTGCTGGAACGGGATACATGGCAATCCAGACCCAACCGGTCCGAATCCGGTAACCTGGTCCTGTCAGAACGAGCAAGGCCAGACAATTAGCGTCCCGAACGGCACCATTGTGCTGGGTGATCCCTGGATCGATGCCCAGAAAAGCTTCGGCGATGATAAATGGGATGACCCGATCAAGGGTAACCTGAAGCAGCTCTGGAAGCTGAAGGAGAAGAATCCGAACCTGAAGACAGTCATCTCCGTCGGCGGCTGGACATGGTCGAACCGCTTCTCGGATGTAGCTGCGACTGCAGCGACCCGTGAGGTATTCGCCAATTCCGCCGTAGATTTCATCCTCAAATACAAGATGGACGGCGTCGATCTGGACTGGGAATACCCGGTCAGCGGAGGATTGGCGGGCAACAGCTACCGTGCAGAGGATAAACAGAACTATGTTCTGCTGCTGCAGAAGATCCGCGAGAAGCTGAATGCTGCAGGAACTGCCGATGGCAAAACGTATCTTCTCACCATCGCTTCCGGCGCAGGACCAGCTTATATCCAGAACAATGACCTTAGCGGAATCGCAGCAGTGGTGGACTGGATTAATATCATGACCTATGACTTCAACGGAAGCTGGAACACGACTACCGGCCATAACGCGCCGCTCTACTATGATCCGGCTGCAGCCTCCTCGGGGCTGACCGAACCGGCGAATTACAATATCGACAAAGCGGTTACCAGCTATCTGAGTGCCGGCGTGCCGGCAAACAAACTGGTGCTTGGCATGCCGTTCTACGGCAGAGGCTGGGGCGGTGCTCCGGCTGCGGGGAATGGCCAGTACCAGGTCTCGGCGGGAATCTCCTCCACAGGCACCTGGGAGAAGGGAAATTATGATTTCAGTGATCTGGAAGCCAACTATATCAATAAGAACGGCTATACCCGCTACTGGAACAATACTTCCAAGGTTCCTTATCTTTATAATCCTTCAAACCAGACATTTATAAGCTATGATGATGTAGAATCCATCGGCTACAAAACAACTTATCTGAAATCCAAAGGCCTTGCCGGAGCCATGTTCTGGGAGACCAGCGGCGATCGTAACCGGACACTGCAGACGAAGCTAAGCGCTGATCTTGGCGGCGGAGTGGTGACTCCTTCACCAACGCCATCGGCAACGCCAAGCCCTACGCCAACAGCTACAGTGAAACCATCGGCAACACCGAGTGCAACCCCATCGCCTACACCTACGGCAACGGTCAAGCCGAGTGCCACACCGACTGCAACAGTTGCACCTACTGCAACGCCAGGCCAATGTACGGCAGCGGCTTGGAATTCAACCGCTGTCTACACTCAAGGACAGCAGGCCTCCTACGGCGGACTGCTCTATCAAGCCCAGTGGTGGACGCAGGGCGACCGGCCGGATCTCAGCGGTGCCTTCGGAGTCTGGAGGGTTATCGGCACTTGCGGCAACACTACGCCGCAGCCTTCTGCTACAGCCACTCCTACTGTAAGTCCTTCGGCTACGCCGACAGCGGTACCAACCGCCACACCTGTGGTGACGGCAACCCCGGGTGCCTCAGCCTGGGCTGCCGGAATTGCTTATAAAGCGGGTGATGTTGTAACCTACAGCGGGAAATCGTACACCTGTCTGCAGGCACATACCTCGCTGGTAAGCTGGGAGCCCTCTACTACACCGGCTCTTTGGAAGCTGAACTGAACCTGAACAGGTATTGGCAGCAATAGCAAACTCACGTGAAGGGGCGGTGCCGGCTTAAGGCTGGCACTGCCCCTTCATGCAAGATCCGGCAACGCTGCTTCGTTTGAATAATTAAATGTTTACATATACTTAGGCGGAAATTATGCGTTGTAATACATAGAAGTACTGCCAGCGTTCATAAGCTTCCATAAGCTGAAATATAATGAAGAGGCAGGCTGCTGTCCCTGTTTCATTTTATTTATGAAACGTGATGCCGTTTATTTCGTTATAGTAGTATATAGCGGAAGGTGGTGGATTCACCGATGGTTGTTTGGGTATTATGGTTGATTGCCGCTGGCGTCTTGTTTGTTGTAGAAATGTTTACGTTCACATTCTACTTATTATGGCTTAGTCTTGGAGCTTTGGTTGCCGGCGGGGTCGCGCTTCTGCTCCCGGATGCATTGCTCTTGCAAGTGGTGGCCGGTTCACTGGTGGCCTTGATATTGACAATTTTCACCAAACCCTTGGCAGAAAGATTACGCAATTCCAGGGGCTTCAAGGATACCGGTACCGATATTGTCGGCAGAAAGGGTCTGGTTGTCGAACCGATTGAGCCGGGCCGTTACGGGCAGGTCAAGGTTGGCGGCGATACATGGAGTGCAACATCTACAGTAGCGCTGGGCAAGGATCAACAGGTGATAGTCGTTAGAAGAGGCACCACAATTATCGAAGTAGAACGATGGGGGGATATGTACTGATGGAGTTAGCTATTATCGGAATTATTGTTGTTGTTGTCGTAGTATTTATCGCACTGACTATCAAGATTGTTCCGCAGCAACGAGTGGGGGTCGTGGAGCGTCTCGGTAAATTTAACCGCCTGCTTACACCGGGTCTGAATATTCTGATTCCGGTAATTGATCAGGTGCGGGTCTATCATGACCTGCGGATTCAACAGGCGAATGTACCGCCGCAGACGGTAATCACGAAGGATAACGTGCAGGTACAGATCGACACGATTATTTTCTATCAAGTGGTAGGACCGGAAGAAGCAACTTACGGAATTTCCGATTATGTCTATGGTGTACGTAATATCTCTACAGCAACCATGCGGCAGATTATCGGTAAGCTGGAGCTGGATGAAACCTTGTCCGGCCGTGAAAAAATCTCCTCGGATATCCGTCTCGCGCTGGATGAAGCTACTGAGAAATGGGGCGTGCGGATTGAGCGTGTAGAAGTTATCGACATCAAGCCGCCGCTGGATATCCAGGAAGCGATGGACAAACAAATGAAGGCTGAGCGCAGCAAGCGTGCGATTGTACTGGAGGCGGAAGCCGCCAAACAGGATATGATCCTCCGCGCTGAAGGGGATAAGCAGAGTAAGATCCTGAAGGCTGAGGGGGATAAGGAAGCGCGTATCCGTCAGGCGGAAGGTCTCGGTCAGGCGCAGGAGCTGGAAGCCCTCGGCCAGGCCAAGGCGATCGAGGCAGTCGCGCAAGCCGAGAAGATGCGGATTGCCCTGATCGCCAGTGCAGGACTGGATGAAAGAGTCCTGGCTTATCAGTCCTTCGAAGCATTGACTGAAATCTCCAAGGGACCTGCAAACAAAGTGTTCCTGCCGACCAGTGCAGTTGAAACGCTTGGCAGTCTCGGAGCTATTGCAGAAGTATTCAAGGCAAGCAAGGACGGCAAATAAGCGCAGGGCTATTTTACAATTGCGGCACATTCCGTTAAAGTTAAAAGCAAAACTAAGCCTATGCTTACGAAGCATGCTACGCAAAACTAAGCCTATGCTTACGAAGACAGTTTTGCTACGCAAAACTTTAAGGAGAAGATACTGTGACGCAAAAAGAGATTTCACCGCTCGTAGAAACGCTGGGGCTGCAGCCGCATGTTGAAGGCGGATGGTACAAGAGACTTTGGAATTCATCCTTCGAGATTCCTAAGGAGACTCTGGGCGGAAGCTATTCGGGGCCGCGTGCTTCAGCTTCCTCGATTTATTTCCTGCTTCATGCTGACGAGACTTCAGATTGGCACACTGTGCTGTCCTCCGAAATCTGGCTGTATCATTCCGGCAGTCCGATTGTGCTTAGCCTGGGGGGCAGCGGTGAACAGCCGGAGAACGTGACGGAAGTGATTCTGGGGCTGGACATCGCCGCAGGCCAGCAGCCGCAGGTAGTCATCCCTGCAGGAGTATGGCAGGCAGCCCGTCCGCTCGGTGAAGAGCCGGTGCTGGTCTCCTGCATCGTGTCACCGGAGTTCCACTTTGATGATTTCAAGCTGATTGACAAGAAATAAGGGCAGGAATGAAATGGAGTACAGCCGTAGGATAGGCTGTACTCCATTTTTGTATCCGAAGCAGCCAACGATGATCAGACATTCTTCTGTCACTTTTGGCGGCTTCTCACCGATCTTCTATACTGATTCTGATTTTGGATGATTATGAAGGCGCTTTTAAGGTTAAGGATGCTTGATGAACTCAAATTAGGCTTGGAGGGTAAACATATGAGTCAATTGAACGCACCATTTACAGGCGGGCCTACCTTGAACGACGGAGTGACCATGCCCTGGCTGGGTCTTGGCGTATGGCAGACCCAGGATGGCGATGAAGTTATCCAGGCAGTGAAAGCTGCCGTGGAGACCGGTTACCGCAGCATTGATACGGCAGCCGGGTACAACAATGAAGAAGGCGTTGGACAAGCCATTCGTGAATGCGGGGTACCCCGTGAAGAGCTGTTTATTACCACTAAAGTGCGCAATCCTGATCAGGGCTATGAATCTACGCTGAAGGCTTTTGAAGTCAGCCGGAAGAAGCTGGGTCTGGAGCAGATTGATCTGTACCTTATTCACTGGCCGGTTGCCGGCAAATATAAAGAGACCTGGAAAGCGCTGATTCATCTGCAAAAGGAAGGCCTGGTCAAATCGATCGGCGTCAGTAACTTCCAGACCCATCATCTGCAGGATATCATCGATGATACCGGAGTTGTGCCTGTCGTAGACCAGATCGAGTTCCACCCGCTGCTGACCCAGCGTGAATTGCTTAAATATTCACGGGAGCATGACATTCAGCTGGAAGCCTGGAGCCCGCTGATGCAGGGGAACCTGGATGTGCCGCTGCTGAAGGAGCTGGCGGAGCGGTACGGCAAAACCGTGGCGCAGATTGTCCTGCGCTGGGATCTGCAGCAGGGTGTCATCACGATTCCGAAATCGGTGCATGCTGAGCGGATCATCGAGAATGCCGGCTTCTTCGATTTCACCCTCAGCGATGACGATGTCAAGGCTATTGAGGACCTGAATCAGAATCACCGTTTTGGCCCGGACCCGGATAATTTCAATTTCTGAGGTTGAGATAGATTGACGAAGAACAGTTTACAATTTAGATGTTGGTCGTAACTGCGGTGAATATTTGGACTTCCGGCCGCTGTTGTTCCCGGATTTCTTGATTGTTACCGCTATAAGCGGTGGAAATCCGGGGACAGCTTATGCTTCCGTTGCGAGCTTTCCTTCGGAAAGCTTCCAGGCGGTCGCTGACGCTCCTACAGTTCCAAAATTCCCCTCCGTACTTTCATCTTGTATTGTCTTATTCTCAGTGCAATCTATATAGGTGGAGGCGTAAAGCCATAAACGCAAAGAGCAGATCCTTTCGGGTGATCTGCTCTTTGCGTTTGGCGATAATCCGCCAAGTTACTAGGCGCTTAAAGCGCATCGACAGCCGCTGTTCCAGCTTCTATGATAAAAGCAGAAAGAATTGAACAGGAGGATAAGTATGACGGACATCGCCAGAGATCTACCGGAGAATCACGGATTATCTTCGCAGGCATTAAGTCGTTTTTTCATGGAGGTCAGGGAACAGGGGCTTGAGGTTAACAGCTTCATGCTGCTGCAGGGCGGCAAGGTCACCGCTGAATTTACCCGGATGCCTTACCGCCTGGGAACCCCGCAGCTGCTGTATTCGCTAAGCAAGAGCTTTACCTCCATAGCGGCTGGCATTGCCTGGGACGAAGGGCTGCTGAAGCTGGAGGATTCGGTGATTTCCTTTTTCCCGGACAAGCTGCCGGAGGTTGTGACGCCTAATCTGGTGCACATGACTGTGCACCATCTGCTCTCGATGAATGCGGGCCACCATTGCGATATTTATCCGGCTGTGGTGAAGGAGCAGGACTGGATCACCGCTTTTCTCGCACAGCAGGTAGAGCATGAGCCCGGCAGCTATTACCGCTACAGTACCCCCTCCAGCTATATGCTGGCGGCCATTATCGAACGGGTCACCGGGCAGAAGATGACCGATTATCTGATGCCGCGCCTGTTTGAACCCTTGGATATCCCGCGGCCTTCGTGGGAGACTTGTCCACTGGGCATTACGGCAGGCGGGATGGGACTCAGTCTGTCCACAGAGAGTATAGCCAAATTCGGCCAGATGCTATTGGACAAAGGAATATATAACGGGCGTAGAATCGTATCAGCGCAGTACATAGAACGGGCGGCCAGTGAGCAGAGCGATAACCGTGCAGGAGTGGAAAGGATCGACTCTGCGCAGGGCTATGGTTACCAGTTCCATCTGTGCCGGAGAGGCTGCTACCGGGGGGACGGCTCTTTTGGCCAGTTATGCCTGGTGGCTCCGGAGCAGAATATTGTCATTGCAGCAACCGCCGGCTTCGGGAATATGAGCCGCCTGCAGGTATTGTTGGATCTGGTCTTTGAGTATATTTTCGATGCGCTTGGCCCGGCCCTGCTGCCGGATTCCGGGCATCAAGCCAGCCTGCAGAAGCTGCTGTCCGATTGGAGCACTTCAGCCTTACCTGTGCTGCAGCCGGCGTTTCCCGGGAAATGGCCGGTTACCGGTTTCGGCGGCACATATCTGATCAGCGATAACCCCCATGGGCTGAAGAGGATTACTTTTACTGTAAAGAACAAGCTGAAGATCACGCTTCAAATGGTATACGGGGATGAACGGGACAATGTGCTGCCCTTCGATCTCACCAAGCCGGTATGCGCTGAGGATGTGTTCTATAAAGACCTCGCTTTGCACCGGCAACAGGTAATCACTTACGCTAGCTGGCTGGCAGAGGAGACCCTTAAGCTTACGCTGTTCTACATCGAAACCCCGTACATGGTCACATACATAATAGGATTTACAGACGACCAGCTCCTTGTCAGATTCAATATCAACGTCTCGCTTAACATTTCAGAATATAGTGCAGCGGGAAACAGAGATGTTAATACCCCGTTTATAAACTGTTAAGAGAAAATTAATAAAACTATTATACAATATAAATAGCCAAAAAAAGGAAAAGTTGTCCCTGTAATTAGGTTTCACATGCAGTGAAGGCAGAGGAGAGCTACCTGTGAGAATTCTTATAACGACTGATTGGTATGAGCCTGTTGTAAATGGAGTTGTAACCTCAGTAGTAAACCTGCGCAGAGAGCTTATGAAATTGGGTCATGAGGTACGGGTATTAACACTTTCTGAGAATGGATTATCCTACTGCAAGAATGGCATCACCTATATCGGCTCGCTCGGGGCTGGAATGATCTATCCTGGAGCACGGTTCAGAACAGCCCTGGCAAGTAAGTATATGGAGGAATTGACGGGGTGGAAGCCGGAGATCATTCACTCCCAATGTGAATTTAGTACGTTTGTCATGGCACGCAGAATCGCCAAAAAGCTGAATATTCCCATTGTCCATACGTATCATACGGTGTATGCAGACTACACTCATTATTTCCTGCTGAATGAGAAGTGGGGCAAGGCACTGGTCGCAGCATTCTCCAGGAACATCCTGAAGCGGACACAGTGTGTGATTGCACCGACCGGGAAGGTATTCACCTTGCTCAAGGAGTATGGGGTAACCCAAGATATCAGGGTCGTACCTACAGGCATAGATCTAGGGTGTTTTGACTTGCCTGTGCAGCAGGCTGAGACAGAAGCGGCCAGACGAAGACTTGGCATTCCCGTTACAGATAAGGTACTTCTGTTTGTAGGAAGATTGGCACAAGAGAAGAATTTGGGAGAAATCATAGATTTTGTGGCTAGAATGAATAACAGCAGGATTACGCTCCTCGTTGTTGGGGACGGACCCGACCGCGCGAATCTGGAGAGCCTTGCCCAGGCAAGGAACGTGGCACACAAGGTTATTTTTACCGGAATGGTTCCACCGGGGGAAGTGGCTGCCTACTACCGCATGGGCGATATCTTTGTAAGTGCCTCCCAGAGCGAGACCCAGGGGCTTACTTATGTCGAAGCCCTGGCCAGCGGTGTGCCGGCGCTGTGCAGGAAGGACGCTTGTCTGGACAAAGTCATACTCGATGGTGTGAACGGCTGGCAATATACGTCCTTCGAACAGTTTTGCGAGAAGCTGGATGCTATTTTTGAGAGTGAGGAAAGGTACAGGGAATTATCTGCAAATGCCAGAACTCATGCTGTAAACAACTATTCCTCCGCAGCCTTTGCGGCCAAGATAGAGGAAACCTACACGAAGCTTGTAACCGAAGCACCACAGGAGCTTGAACCCTGTTTTGTCATGACCCCAGTCCGCTAAATCCAGTCTCCCGAGGTGCAGGCCAGAATTTTTTACTGAGAAACTGCGCTGCAGGGCTTCTTCGCCCGTTTCGGCGCCAACTGTACCGTAAATATATGAGTTGGACGGAGAACAATAAGAACTTTGATAAAATGTCACGATCGCTATTTTTCTGCCCGTCGCACCGGATGATTTCTTATGCTACATGGCAGGAACAACCAAGATGACTTTACAAAAATCCACGGCAGTTATCATATTCGGGAAACCTATAGCCATTGCACTCTACAGCTTTGGGCTAAGTCTGCTATCCCACAATATCATGGCACTGCTGCACGGGTGAGGGATACGATCATGAAGGTTCTAATCTATTCGGGGCTGCTGAAGCTGGTAGCAGCAAGCGGTATCGGACAAGCCATACGCCATCAGCAAAAAACTCTGGAAATGATGAATATCCCCAGCACAATGAATGCCAAGGAAAGCTATGATGTGGTTCACTTGAACACGATTTTCCCGGACTCCTTGCTCATGAGCAGACGGGCGAAGCGGAAAGGCAAAAAGGTAGTGTATTATGCACATTCCACGATGGAGGATTTCCGCAACTCTTTCCGCGGCTCCAACCTGGTAGCACCGTTGTTTAAACTGTGGATTAAGCTCTGTTACAACAGCGGTGACATCATCATTACACCGACGGGTTATTCGGAAAAACTGCTGGAGGGCTATGCCTTGAAGCGTCCTATCTACAGCCTGTCCAACGGTATAGATACGGAGTTCTTCAAGCCGGATGAGGCGTCGCGCTCCAGATTCCGCAGTAAATACAAGCTGAGGCCTGACGAGAAAGCCGTTATCTCCGTAGGGCATTATATTAAGCGCAAAGGAATTCTGGATTTCGTGGCACTTGCGGAGCAGATGCCGGAATACCAGTTCTACTGGTTCGGCTATACCAATCTGAACATTATACCGAGGGAGGTAAAGAAGGCGATTTTCCGCAAACTGCCGAACCTCCATTTTCCCGGATATGTGGACAGGCAGGAATTAAAGGATGCTTATAACGGAAGCGATCTGTTTCTGTTCTTAAGTCATGAGGAGACAGAGGGGATTGTGCTGCTTGAGGCTCTGGCCAGCCGAATTCCCATCCTGATCCGGGATATTCCCATCTATTCAGAGTGGCTGACAGCGGATGAAACGGTCTATAAGGGCAGGACGAACGAAGAATTCCGGAATAAAATTGCGGCAATCGCAGAACGGAGATTACCCAGTCTGACAGAGAACGGCCATCAAGTGGTGCTGGATAACGATCTAAAGGTGATCGGCAGCAGGCTGCAGGCTATATATGAACAGGAATTGCTCTAATATTATGTCATGCTCGAAAAGCCGCTCAGACCCTAATAGATCCGGGTCTGGGCGGCTTTGTTTATAAGCAGTGAAGCACTCGGCCCGGGCGGGATACAGAATAAGCATGATCAGGTGGTGGTGACATTTGCTTCCGCAGCCAGAGATCCGCCTGGACCGGATAAGCAAATCTTTGCGGGCCGGACATCAGCTCGCCGAACCACGGCAGTTTGCTATGCTCTGCGTTTGCCCAGTATCTTCATCAGCAGAATACCGTGGATGATGACCAGCATGCTGCAGACCATAGCCATAATCTCGGCTGCCTGGTCGCTGGCTGTCAGCAGATCAAAGATGCCATGCCACACAATCACCGGAACAATGCTCCAGCGGCTTCCGGCGCAGATCCAGGCCAGAACGACCGAACCGTAGGTGAGGCTGATCGCCCAGCCCAGCACACCGAAGCCCATACCCAGGTAGCTCTCATTGAACCAGAAGGCCGGAAGATGCCAAGCCATCCAGATCACAGCAACCAGCAGGGCGGAGGTGAACAGCGAGTAGCGCTGGTGCAGCTGCGGAAGCAGGTAGCCGCGCCAGCCGCTCTCTTCCCCGATCCCGAAGGTGAGCATCCACACGAGCGAGGTCATCCAGATGCCAAACTGCGGAGGAAGATCGGAGGTGAGCCCGAACTGTCGCATATCCGGCGGATGGCCGGTAATTAAGGTATGCACCAGAATGGCTACCGCTCCATATGCAAGCGGCAGTCCTGCAGCCAATATCAGCCATTTCTTTGGGAAAGACAGCGAAAATGCAGTTCTGCACCAGGCGGCAAAGCCCTCATCTCCAGGCTGCTTTAAGCTGGCCAATGTACCAAGCAGCGGTCCGAAGGATCCCAGATAGAATTGTCCGGGCAATACCGGCAAGCCGGCTTCGAACTGCTTATTAAGCAGGAGCGGCAGCCAGCAGAGCCAGGTGAAGCCGAAGGTCACGAGGATAAAAACAATCAGTTTTTTTGTAGAGGAAGAATCGGATTTGACTAAGGAATGCATTGGATAAAACCCCTAAGTTGTAGGATATACTTCACCTATAGTTGTAGAGGTTATGCTCCATTTGGTCTGTGGCAAGGATCACAATATTCCAGACGGAATCCCCATAATTTGACGTTGTCCTGAAACTGTATCAGCCGATGGAGACATTATAGGTCCGCAGCCACAGATTCACCTGGGCCAGATAAGCAAATAATTGCGGGCCGGACATCAGCTGGCCGAACCACGGCAGGTTGCTGGAGGACTCCGGCGAGGCGGCGATTTCCCGGATTTTGGCCGGATCAATCAGCGGCAGGATTGGAGAAGAAGGATCATCCAGGATGCCCAGCATCTGCGAACGCACCTGATTCAGGTAAGCGGGATTATGCGTTTTGGGATACGGGCTTTTTTTGCGGTAGAGGACATCATCCGGCAGCACGCCTTCGAGCGCTTTGCGCAGAATGCCTTTTTCACGGTTGCCTACGGTCTTGATCTCCCAGGGAATATTGAATACATACTGCACCAGGCGGTGATCACAATAAGGAACACGGACCTCCAGGCCCACACCCATACTCATCCGGTCCTTGCGGTCCAGCAGCGTAGGCATGAAGCGGGTAATGTTGAGATAGGACATCACGCGCATCTGTGCCTGTTTGCCGGTCTCACCGTCAAGCTTCGGCACCTCAGCCACGGCGTCGCTGTACCGGTCACCTAAATATTCCAGCGGACGTATCCACTCATTCATTTCCGGTGACAATAGACCTGCACGCATCTTGGGTGCTACCGACCAGGGGAAGGTGCCGGAAGACAGCATCTCCTCACGGTGGAACCAGGGGTAGCCGCCGAAAATTTCATCCGCAGCTTCGCCGGAGATAGCGACAGTCGCCTTCTTTTTAATCTCCTGGCAGAATAAATAAAGTGAGGAATCCACATCGGTCATACCCGGCAAATCACGGGAGTAGAGGGCGTTGTCGAGTGCCGTTACCAATTCTGGAGTGTCAAAAGCAACAAAGTGATGGTTCGTGTTCAGCTCATCAATCATCCGCTGAATCCAGGGGCCGTCTGCTCCGGGCTGGAAGGCATGGCTCTTGAAATGCTTATCGTTGTCTACATAATCTACAGAGAAGGTATCGATCCGGCCCTGGCCGGTCCGGTTGTAATAATTTACGGCGAGCGCAGTCAAGGCACTGGAATCGAGTCCGCCGGAGAGCAGGGAGCAGACTGGAACATCGGATACCAGCTGGCGCTCCAGCGTATCCTGGAGCAATTCCCGCACCCGGGCTGCAGTTTCATCCACGTTATCCGTGTGCTGGTCGCTCTCCAGCTTCCAATACGCATAAGTGCGGATGCCGCTGCGGCTGTAAATCATGGCATGACCTGGACGAAGCTCGAATATATCTTTGTATACACCATGTCCCGGTGTACGGGCCGGACCGATGATGAAAACCTCCGCAAGGCCTTCCGGTCCAACCTTCGGCTGGACTTTGGGATGCTGGAGCAGCGCCTTGGGTTCAGATCCGAATACGAAGACATCGTCCACTTGGCTGTAAAACAAAGGCTTCACGCCCAGGCGGTCACGGGCGAGGAATACCTGATCGCGCAAGCTGTCCCAGACGGCAAAAGCGAAGATACCATTCAGCTTCTCCGTGCAGTCCGGTCCCCATTCGATATAGGCATGCAGGAGTACCTCAGTATCGCATTCTGTGAGGAAATGATGGCCGCGCTGCTTCAGCTCTTTTTTGAGCTCAGGGGCATTATATAGCTCGCCGTTATACACAATTGCATACACCTTATCGTCATGGCGGGCAATCATCGGCTGTGCGCCGTTCTCAGGATCAATGACGCTGAGTCTGCGGTGTCCGAAGGCAATGGGTCCTGAAATCCAGGTTCCGGCTGCATCCGGTCCGCGGTTCGCTAAAGTTTCAGTCATTCTGACAAGCAGTTGCGAGTGCCCTGTAAGATCACCGCGCCACTGGACAAATCCGGTTATTCCGCACATGTCTGGTTCATCCTCTCTTTTGTGCGATTGTTGTCTGTCCTTTCTTTTTTGCCAAGTAATACAGATATATGCCGATTGAAGGGATAAAATGTATGTCCTTATCCGAACACTAGGGGAGAGGGAAATTTGCCAGGAGGGATGGATGACAAGTGTATTATATTAAAGACGCCAAAATCCGCAGAATGACCGAGTATGACGGAGCACCTTGTGCAGAGGTTGGCGTATTGCCTGGAGCTGTGGGCGATTCCGCACTTTTGGTGTATATTGTTGAGGACCAGCGCGAGGAGGGATACGAAATTGTCCGTATATTGACGAACGACGCGGACACCGCCACCGATTGGTTCGATAACAATCTGCATGATGCTTTTAAGGACGTGACGGTCAGCGGCTTCACCGGCAGCACCGTAATGAGTCCGGAAGATGAACGGTCCAAATTTCAGCGCGAGCTGCTGATCTTCGGAGAGCTGAAGAAGCAGCTGGGCGAACATTTCAGGCAGTACTCTTGATTCCGGCGGGACCTCTTGCAACGAAGATTCACTGCACGATCACCAACCAATAACCTATAGGATGGACCATAGAGCAGGAAGCTTGCCGCATTCAGGATGCGGGAGGCTTCTTTTTTATTGGGGTTCGTATATCAGGACATCCACTGGATCGCTCAGAAGTGGCCTCAACGGTGGGGTGTAGGGGACCTCATTTGCCGGCTGGGAGAGTTTAGTCTTGATAAATTCTGTGAATCAGGTATAATAAATAACGTTGCATTAATACATATGATCTTTATAGCATGTTTCTTCATTTGTCCCGGTAGCTCAGTTGGATAGAGCATGCGCCTTCTAAGCGCACGGTCGGGGGTTCGAATCCCTTCCGGGACGTCAAGTAACAGCCTTCCTTCGGGAAGGCTGTTTTGTCGTCCGGAGGATGAGAACCCTAGGCGTCAGCCGGGGACGTTAGAGCATACGCTTCGTGAGCATTCGCTTCGCAATCAGCCGAAGTATGGCTGCATCCCTTCCGGGACGTCAAGTAACAGCCTTCCTTCGGGAAGGCTGTTTTGTCGTCCGGAGGATGAGAACCCTAGGCGTCAGCCGGGGACGTTAGAGCATACGCTTCGTGAGCATTCGCTTCGCAATCAGCCGAAGTATGGCTGCATCCCTTCCGGGACGTCAAGTAACAGCCTTCCTTCGGGAAGGCTGTTTTGTCGTCCGGAGGATGAGAACCCTAGGCGTCAGCCGGGGACGTTGGAGCATACGCTTCGTGAGCATTCGCTTCGCAATCAGCCGAAGTATGGCTGCATCCCTTCCGGGACGTCAAGTAACAGCCTTCCTTCGGGAAGGCTGTTTTGTCGTCCGGAGGATTACTTTGAAGCGAGAACATCACGTATAGAAGCAGCGTTGCGGACTGAGGTGCTCTTATTTCGGCGGATCACATCATTTCGCAATCCATGCGGACTCAGATGCCGTTAACTAACCCGTTTCCCCTCATTTTGAGCTCCAAAGTACAATATAAGGGCCCCTGAGTCCGTATCGGTCAGAAAAACAGGATTTTTCACCAAATAGCGTCATCTGAGTCCGCATAGCTAAGCAGAATATTTCGTCTGTACAGTGCAGACAATTATCCTTGAAATCCCTGCTGTCTGAGCATTCAAGTCACTCTTTGTAGAGCGATCCGCTAGACTATTGTTACTCAAACCCAAATTCCTGCTCGCCTACAGCGATCCCCAAGTACCAACATCATTTACACCCAATGAGTACAGTTATCTACTATAAGCCCTACTTGAACTATGCGGGACTCTGTACAGCTTCTTCGCCCCAGCTTACATCCGCTCCGGCTTAGGCAGCCCGAGTACATCCAGCGCCTCTCCTAAAGTATCGGTGAAGCTCTGGGTCAGCCAGAGACGGAAGGCGATGCTGGAGGCCTCTCCTTGGAGGATCGGGCAGGCGGAGTAGAAGTTGCTGAACAGCGACGCCAGACTGTGCGCGTAGTTACAGATCGTATTCGGCGTAAGCTCCCGGCTTGCCGTATATAGGGTGTCTTGCCAGAGGCTGAGCTGTCTCAGCAGGGCGAGCTCGGCTGCTTCAAGGTGCGGCGGAAAGAGCGGAAGCTCACCATGTGCGCTGCTCCCGTCAAGCCCGCTGCTCGAGCCATGCGCGCTGCTCCCGCTATCCCCGATATTCCCGTGCCCCCCATACTCCCGGCTCCCGTCAAGCTCGTTACCTTCGCTATTCCCGGTACCGCTCTCCGCCAGGGCGCTGCCTTTACTGAGCACACGGCTTGCCCGGGCAAAGGCATACATCAGATAAACGCCAGTGTTGCCGGAAATCTCCATGGCTTGTTTGAAGTCAAACACAATCTCAGTACCCAGATTGAAGCGCAGCAGATAGTAGCGGATGGCAGCGGTGGCGATGAGCCGGCTGGACAGGCCGTTTTTGTCGGAACGGGTAGCCTCGATGGAATCCTCCATAAGCCGGACTAGCTCAGTGACCTTGATGCCGATGCCCTGGCGTCCGGACATGGCATAGGAGCTTTTACCGGAGGATGTATCCAGACCGAGCCCGGCAGCGGAAGCCGGACTTAGCGAAACCACACCATAACTTACATGATGCAGCCGCTCCGCCTGCTCGTGGTATCCCAGTGCCTGAAACGCCTGCTTCACCATCGCCTGCGGATATTCTTGTCTGGAATCGATCACGTTAACGACCTTATCTGCATGTCCAAAAGGCAGCACCTCACCGCTCAAGCCAGTCGTCCACAGCCCACTGCTAAATTCGAGGTAGGCGAAGTCCTTATCTAAGAGGCCGAATTTCCACAGATGATAAGCGATATCCTTGGCCGTATAGGTCAAAATCCCGTTCGAGCGCACCAGCACCTTATCCTTCTGATGCTCCTCTTCTGTCTCCGGTGTCTCCAGTGCATCCTGTGCGCCAGTGCCAGCGGATTGCTTCAGAATCCAGCACCCGGCCAGCTTGCCTTCACTCTCCTGAACGAACACATCTGTCTGCGACAAAAGACCGAAGGCGGAAGACCAAAAGCCTCCTTTCAGAATACTGCTCTCCCAGACCAGCAGGTCATAGTTAATCCCGAAGTTGCGCATTTCCTCCACATGCTCTTTCACAATTTGACCGGCGACAAGGTTGCCGATCCATGCGGTGTTGCCGTCACCTTGTTCCAGCGCGTGAAGTATTTCAGTCCGCTTATGTACAGACTCCGGATGCTCCGCGTACTCCTTGTTGATCTCAGCGTAAATATCCCAGCAGTAATCTCCGAAACGGACATGCTCTCCGGCCAGCGGGACATTCAAGAGGCCGACTACAGTATCTGCAAGCTGATTGCCCAGATCATCCACGTAGTTATGTACCTCGACCGTGTAGCCGGTTTTTCTCAGAATTCTAACCAGCGCATCCCCGATACAGGAGTTTCTCAGGTGCCCGATATGCATGGATTTGTTCGGGTTCACCGAAGTATGCTCCACAATAACCTTCTCGCCAGCCGCCAGTGGCGGCTTGAACTCAGTCGTGGCCCATACCTGCCAATCGATGTACATATTAATGAACCCCGGTGCGGCAACCTCGATTCTCTGCAGCAGGCCGTTTACAGAACCAGACTGTTTAAGCTCAGCGATAATTAGTTCAGCGATAGCAATCGGGGCTTTGCGCAGAGTACGGGCCAACTGCATGGCAATATTGCTGGAATAATCACCATGCTCCGCATTGGCCGGCTGCTCCAGAGCCGCCTTTACCGGAGTGCTGCCGGGAACTCCCAGGTCTTCAGATACTTTGTGAATACATTGTTCCAGACTATTCTTGATAAGCTGGCTTAGCATTAACATGAGTAAATACCTCCTATAGTTGTGAAAAGTGTAAGCGGCGGCTAAAGCCCGTAGGTTAGTGCAGAATTCTAATGAACAAAGAATAGACGACAAAAAAAGCCTTCGTCTCAAAAGAGACGAGGCTTATGCGCTCGCGGTACCACTCTCGTTGCCGAACCTGCAGTTCAGCCACCTTACAGGTTAACGGTCCTTGGCCGGGGCTTCCTACTCTTAGTTCAGAAGTCCATCTCACGGGTGCGCTTCATAATCCTGATCTGTACCGGCTTACACTCTCCCGGCTCGCTGGGGACTAGGGTTCAGGGCCATTACTCTCCCGGTCATTGATTCAATATGATTTTTATCAGTATAGCGAATTTCTGGAAGAAAGCAATAGCGGAATGTCAAGCTGAACCTTGTTTCCGTAAAATGCTACCCATAACATCCGGTATTTGCAATAGATATCCGGCTTTGTCCACACCTCCAGTGATGGCTCGAATATAGTAAGTTGTTGTCACAATTAAAATATTCGGAGAGGAGAACTCAAGATGAGCTTTTTATCTACAGGACCGATTGAAAATAATGCGGTAGGCGGGCTTAGACCTACCCAGCAGGTCACGGTCAAAATCGATAACCGAAGTGATACCATGTCTTCCTTGGTGACGGTAGAGGGTTACTATCTGGATGGAACCCGCACGCTATATGTCAGTGAAACGTTGAATGTACTGCCCAATCAGGTAGTGACAACCACGTATTATGCGGATTTGGATGCATTTGAGTTTATTTTTGTCACTTCGGGAACCATTGATGAACAGGTGCAAGTCTCAGTCTGGGGAAAAAATAGCTCAGGCGGCTTAGTAACGCCACACCGACTGGTTTCTGCTGAACTTCTGGGAACTACCACAGGCGAAGGAGGCGCGACTGGGGTTACGGGAGCGACGGGAGCGACAGGGACCAGTCCGGCTGGTCTTTCCGAGTATGCGTATATTTATAATTCGGCTGCCCAAACGGTTCCTTTGGAGGCCGATGTTACTTTTAGTAATAATGCTCCTATAATTGGGGCAATTACATACACGGCAGGAAGTTCTGTGATTCCTATAGGTACTGCTGGAGATTATGCAGTTTGGTTCAACGCAACGGGAGTTGAGCCCAATCAATTTTCACTTTTTCAAAATGGTACTTCTGTTGCAGGCGGCATATATGGTTCTTGCGCCGGAACTCAGGCCAATCCCGGAATGGTGATTGTTGTAGCGGCGCGGGAGATTCCCTGACTCTGCGCAATCATTCCAGTTCAGCGGCAATTTCGCTGCAGACGCTGTCAGGCGGAACACAAGTCAATGCCAATGCCTCAATCCTGATTCAAAAAATAAACTAAGCTTGGCAGAGTAGAATTCAGATAAATTCGGATTCCAGTGAAGCTAAATAGCCCGTCACCGATGGATTTTCGGTGACGGGCTGCTTAAACTTGCCAGGCATTTTGATCCCTGCCTCACAAACAGGGTGCTGTCCCCAGTATAGTTAGGGCAGCTTTATTTATCATAAGTAATCACATAGATGCCGCCTGGCAATGGACTACAAAGCCAGCTCGGCAAGCAGACCTCTTCAGAATCTCTGACAGAGGAAATGCCTAGTCCGCAGTAGGCGCACCGGTCAGATTCTTGATGTCCGTAGAACCATAAATCAGCAGGGCAATTACAATTACCAGCAGCAGACCGCCAGCGAAACCCTCTCCGTCAAAACTGTCCATATCCCCGCGCCTCACTTTCACTTTCTAATTAGGTGGTCAGGAGTTTTCAGCTTTCTTTTTCAAAGCGGTCATAATCTCGTTCAGGGTGAGACTGCTGTTGTCATCAAGGAAGCTGACCAGCTTATCGACGTTGTCGTTGCTAAGATCACTTAAGGTTTTATATTTGCCTACCAGACTGACGAACATCGATGCGTCCGTGTACATCTGGATGGAGTCTACTTTCAGCTTGCCGGTCAAAAGAAGAGCAGCTACCGCGAACTCAAGCCCTTTTGGAGTTTGTGTTTTGGAGCTGGCCGGTGGTTTTTTGGCGGCAGGTCTTTTTCCTCTTCCAGGAGGGGGCATAGGACTCCCTTCTTCCGTTGGGCATTCTTCGGGAAAGCGGCAGCAAGTGCGGTCTCTCCTTAATAAAAAGATATGCGTCCCAACAGATATTGGTGAATGGAACCTGTCTTATGTACACACTGACTAGAGGACGCACGAATATTATTATATTGTGCGATTAATGATCAACCGTCGCTAGTAACTGAGTTTCACGCCGTAAATGCTAGATATGGAAGGAGGAATGAGACGGGATGCCGATTTTATCAACAGGACCTATCGAGGTCTGCTGCTGGTCTTCTCGGCAACGGTATCAGCCGGAATTGATGTAGCGACAACGGTTGACCGTTATGCCAGCGGCGGAATTACAATTGTCTAAACCCAGCACTGCAAGCCAATAGAAATAAATAAAACAGGGACCTCCCAAGCCTATAGGCTCAGGAGCATCCCTGTTTTATTTATGGCGTAGAGGATAGGATCTTCAGCATATTTTCACTGAAAACCACCAGTTTCACTGAATTCTGCTGTATCAAGTGCAATTAGAACGGAGGCTCTAAGAACGTAGACGCTTGGCATACCTTGCTCGCAGCTTGCCCGCAGTTTAAAACGCCTAACCCGTACCTGCCCGCGGCAAAACGTCCTACCCCGCAGTCAGCCTCCGCTCCATTCGCCCACAACTCACGCTTCGCCTCCGGTCATATCGCAAGTATCTCGCGGATATCCTGCTCGCTCAGGCTGGACAGGGCTTCCTGTCCCGGCTGTATCACTTCATCAATCAGATTCTTCTTCTTCTGCTGCAGCTCGTACATCTTGTCTTCTACGGTTCCCTGCGCAACCAGGCGGATGACCTGCACGACCTTCTTCTGTCCGATCCGGTGGCACGGTCGGCGCCTGCTGCTCGACAGCCGGATTCCACCACAGATCATAGAGAATGACCGTGTCGGCACCGGTCAGATTAAGACCGGTGCCGCCCGCCTTCAGCGAGATCAGAAAAAGATCGCGTTCCCCTTCATTGAAACGGGTGCATAGCTGAGTACGCTGGGAAGCCGGTGTTTGTCCGTCCAGATAGAAGTGCGGGATACCCAGCAGGGCCAATTCGCGCCCGATCATCCCCAACATTTGCGTGAACTGTGAGAAGATCAGCATCCGTTTGCCGGAGCTGCGGCATTCATCGATAATCTCCAGCAGCTGCTCGAATTTGCCCGATCCACCAGTGTACCCTTCCACGAACAGGGAAGGGTGGCAGCACAGCTGGCGCAGCCGGGTGAGACCGGCGAGGACTTTGATCCGGCCGTTGCCGAAGCTGTCGCTGTCCAGATGCTTGAGCGCTTCCTTGCGCAGTCTGGCCAAATAAGCGACGTAGAGCCTTTTCTGCTCCGGCAGCAGCTCAGAGGCCTGCAGTGATTCGATTTTGTCCGGCAGTTCCTTCAGGACATCGCTTTTGAGGCGGCGCAGCAGGAAGGGGCGGGTACGCTTGGCCACAGTCTCCCGGGGAAGGTCATGGAAGGCCTTCTTGCCGGGGAACAGCCCGGGAAATACCACGCCGAAGATTGACCACAGGTCCTCCAGCGCGTTCTCCACCGGCGTTCCCGTAAGCGCGAAGCGGTACCGGGCTTGCAGGAGCTTAACGGCCTGGGCAGTCTGCGTCTCATGGTTCTTAATCATCTGCGCTTCATCCAGGATGAGGGTATGGAAAGACCGCTTGGCGTATTCCACGGCATCTCTGCGCAGCAGCGGATAAGAGGTAATGATGACATCATGGCCGGCTGAATTCCGCAGCGTCCGGTTGCGTTCGTCCGCACTGCCGTCGGCAATGGCTGCCTTGATATCCGGCGCGAAACGCTTCAGCTCATTATGCCAGTTGTAGAGCAGCGAAGCCGGGCTGACAATGAGCGCAGGGACTCCGCCCTGACGGATATCCGCAAGCTCGGAGAGCAGGAAGGTGATACTCTGCAGCGTTTTGCCGAGACCCATGTCATCGGCCAGAATGCCGCCGAAGCGGTAGTGGGCCAGCGTCTTCATCCATTGGAAGCCGTACTGCTGATAGTCGCGGAGTACAGGGGCCAGACTCTCCGGCACAGGGAAGTCCAGGTTCTCGGGACTTGCCAGATTGGCCAGCAGCCGCCGGAACGACCGGCCGATCTGGACGGAATCGCCTTTGCCGGTATCCGCATGCAGGCGAAGACCCCGGACCAGCGGCAGGGAGAACTCTGCGTGATTGAACTCTCCGTTCTGAACGCCAAGCTCATTCATCAGGGCGATAATTTCCAGGAATTCTGCAGTTTCCAGCGGCAGCAGCGCACCATCCGGCAGCCGGTAATATTTACGCTTTTCCTGCAGGGATTTCAGCACCAGCACAATATCCTTCTCCGGAATACCATCCATGCTGAACTTGAAGTCCAGCCAGTCGGTCTTCTCATTCCAGCTCAGGCTGACCTTGGGCATGGCATGCTCCGTAAGCACTCTTTCCTTGACGGCAGTAGTGGCATAGACCTGAAGCAGCGGCTCCAGCAGCGGAATGGTATGGTGGAGGAAATCGAATTCCCCGTCCTCATCCCGCATGATATATCCGCTCTCCGTCCGCGCGAATGACTCATGGGCCATCAGGTCGAGAATCCGCCGTTCGGCCTCCCCGTCCCGCATCAGAATCACCTCATTGCTCCGCTCATGCGCCTTCTCCTCCAGCGGATTGATGACAATCCCGCCATATTGGAATTCAAGTCCGGCGAGCAGCCGGTCTCTGACCCGGTCGAGATAGAGTCTGGCGTGAAGCTGGGCCTGAACGATTCTGTCCGCGATGGCATCGGCAATAAACACCTGGCCCAATTTTTTGAGTCCGGGAATGACGCCCTCCATGAATGGCTCCATCTGCTCCGGGGCAATGGCAATTCCATCCTGCCGCGAGGGGTTCAGCAGCTTTTTCAGCTCAGCGAGACGCCCGCATTCCTGCACCGGCAGCTTCAGTAGCTTGCCTTCTGACAATACCAGCCCGTAATCTTCCAGAATCGTAAGCTGCTGAAGCCCCTGGACATCCAGCCGGTACCCCTCTCCTTGCGCCTGATCGAACTGGAAGCTCAGCGGAAGAGCCTCGGCGGAGAGAGACAAGCGTTCGTGCAGGATCTGGCCGTGCTGCAGACGGGCTGCAGGGGCGGCCGTGAGTGCTGGCAGCAGGCCCTCCCAGAAGAAGGGGGGAATAGCCAGAAGCCGCTCATTTCCCGAAGTGCCGGTATGCGGAGTGTAAGGGCTGATGCTGCTGCGGTATATTTTTTCATTCAGCATGATTTCAATCAGCTTCATGAGCACCTCATTATCTTCCTTCGAGAAGCTGTGCAGGGCGGGATCATAACTGAAATGTCTGGAGAATTCAAAAGGTTCACCCCGGTGAACACGTTCCAGAAACCCCCGGATTTTGGGCACGATATAGAGGCGCTTAGGACCAACCTTCAGTTCTATGCCCAGCATTGTGCTGCCGAAGCTGTAAGAGAAAGGTTTGCAGATGAACTCTACCTGAAGCGGTGTCCGCAGATCCATATAAGTTCCGGCTCCACTCGGCCGCTGCCGCACTCCGGTGAACATCCCGAGCATGCTGCTCACCAACTGCCGGTCACCGCTGCGTCCGGTGTATCCGTCTCCGGCAGAGCCGGAATGGCGGGGCGTAAGTATACCGGTCTCTCCCGTGAACGCCTCCGGCACTTGCCCATCCGAATCGGGAGTCTGGTCCATGTCCCTATCTTTGCCGAGATAAAGGACACTAACCAGTGCAGCTGCAATATGTTTGCAGAAAGGTCCGCCGCGGTAGTAAGCCGGGCAGGTACACTCCCCGTTAATATCACCGTCACTATCTATGGTTAGCACTACTTCATGGCTCTCCAGTCCATGAACCGCAGCGCGGTATTTCGAATATTCCCCGTCATCGTTGTGCTCAGAATAGATAAGATCAACCTTATGAGCGTGATAATAAGCTACCCCCTGATCAAAAGCGGCTCTGCCGCACAGCAGCTTGATTACCCGTTCCGGTACCTGGAAACCCAATGTAATCCTCACTTCCTTCTATTCCTGATGGCTAACTTGCTCTCAAGCTAAGACCTGGTTTGTCCCGTTGGACAATCGTTATAGTACCCATAATAACAGAACAGGCGTACGCCTTCAAAAGGGGAATGGGTAAAAAACAAAGCAAAAACCCGGCGGGGATTGTATATTGCCCCGCCGGGTTACATATGGCCTGCGCTTTTACCTTGCCCCGCCAATTCCGTGCATGATGAAGCTGACGGTCTGCTCAATCTCTTCCTCGTCATTCCAGTCATGGTCCGGCATCAGCAGCAGGCGGGCCAGCAGATAGCCGATGACCGAGGAAATGGTGAAGCGGATGATCGCAGGAGTGGGAGCATCCGTAAGCTGGCCCTGCTCCTTGAAATGATCCGTGATTACAGTGACACGCTCCAGCACCTGGCTCAGAATATTCTCGACTAGCTGTTCTCTGAGCGCGGGCTGGAAGGGGATCTCCTGGATAAGGATTCTGATAATTTTGAGATTCTTACGGGCGAAATCGAGCCGGTTCACCATGAATGCCTTAAGGAAGGCATCATAGCTCTCAAAGGGTACATCCAGCACACCGCTGAAATTACGCATCACAAACGGAGCGATCATCCGGCTCATGGTGGGGACTACGATGGCCAGCAGCAGATCTTTTTTGGTTTTGTAGTAGCGGAAGATCGTTCCTTCAGCCACACCCGCCTTCTGGGCGATCTCACTGGTGGCGGCTGCTGAGAACCCCTTCTCCGAGAATGTATCAATGGCCGCCTGCAGAATGGACCTCTGCTTGGGGGTCATTTGTTCCTTTTCACTGAGGGCCAGCAGCTCTTGAATCCACTGCTCCTGCCCCTGCTGCTCTGCAGCCTTGTCTTTCTCCATAATGGACCCTCCAACTCTCTTGCTCTTACCTTCAAGTGTACCACAGCCCATACTGCGAATTCGAAGTTACATTCTGCGGTGCTTACGCAAGGCCAGCACATTCAGCAGCATGAACAGCAGGGAGAAGCCGATCAGCACGAATACATCAAGAGCGATATCATTCCATCCCTTGCCGCGGATCATGATATCCATCAGTGCCTGGGCGCCGTAGTAGATGGGGGTTGCCAATCCTACGCGCTGCAGCCAGAGCGGAAGGGTATCCATCGGAAATAATCCGCTCAGGAAAATCTGCGGCACAATGACCAGGGGAATGAACTGGATCATCTGGAGCTCATTAGCGGCAAATGCCGAGAGCAGGGTGCCGAGTGTCAGTGCCGACATCGAGAGCAGCAAGGTTATCAGCAGAACGTAGCCGAAGCTTCCGGCCATCATAATGCCAAGCACCTGGATCGAGAACCAGGAGATCAGCAGCGCCTGAAAGACGGTGAAGATACCGAAGCCGCAGACATATCCTAGCACGATTTCCCAGCGTTTCAGCGGAGTGGAGAGCAGGCGTTCCAGTGTTCCTGTGGTCCGCTCGCGCAGGAAGGAGACGCCCGCGATCAGGAAGACGAAAAAGAATACAAATACCCCGATCATAATCGGGCCGAAACGGTCGATCGTCTTCATATCCTCGGCGCCGTACAGATAGCTGATCTGCGGCTGATGCTGTACGCTGCCTGCCGCTGACGGCTGCAGACTCTGCATAGCTTCCTGCAGGGCCATCATGACGGCGCGGTTAGCGGTCGGGTCACTGCCTTCCAGCATGATCTCAGGAGTGGTTCCCTTCATTGTAATATAAGCATCAATGTCCCCGGACTGAAGGGTGGCGTTGCCGGATTCATCATTATCATAGCTGGTAACTTCAGCCTTCTGGGCTTCCAGCGCGGTACTGAACACTGCAGCACCGGAGGCTACGCCAATCTTCGGCTTATAAACGTCGCTGTTAAAGACTAGGCTCATCAAGCTGAGCACCAGCAGGGGGGCGATGAACATCAGCGCCATGGTTCTTTTATCATGGATGAATTGCTGCAGAATTCTCAGGGTAATCGCACGGATTCTCATGAGCGCACACCTCCATAGTACAGGAAGGCTTCTTCAATGGTAGCGGAGCCGGTTGCCTGCAGCAGTCCGGCGGGCGTGTCTACAGCGAGCAGAACGCCATCCCGGATCATAGCCAGCCGGCCGCATTTCTCCGCTTCATCCATAACATGTGTGGTGAGTACAATCGTGGTGCCTTTACGGTTCAACGCCTTAAGTTCCTTCCAGATCGACTGGCGCAGCACTGGATCAATCCCGACTGTGGGTTCATCCAGCAGCAGCAGCGGCGGCTCATGCAGCAGCGCGATAGCCAGGGACAGCCGGCGTTTCATGCCTCCGGAGTATTGGTCTACTCTTTTGCGCAAATGCTCCTGCAGGTTCACCAGCTCCATTACATCTCTGATCCGCCGTGTCCGGTTGCCGCCCTTCAGACCGTAGAGGGAAGCGAAGAACTCCAGATTCTCCTTGGCGCTCAGTTCAGTGTATAGTGCATCGGACTGGGCCATATAGCCGATCTGCTGCAGCATGGCAAGCTTCGGCATCCGTACCCCAAGGACGTTAATCTCGCCGGAGGTAACTTCGTCTATGCCCGTGAGCAGCTTGACCAGCGTGGTTTTGCCGGAGCCGGACGGGCCCAGAATTCCGAAGGTTTCCGCCTGCTCCACCTGCAGCGTAATATCCTTCAATACCTTCTTGCTGCCGAAAGCCCGGTCAACATGGGTTACTGTAATCACTGGGAGGGCTTGCTTCATTGTGATCTCCTCAATTCTTAGCATTATGAGTGAGTACTCACTCATTATCATAATGATTCTCTTGGTAAAAGTAAATCTCTTTTCCAAGTACACAAAAATATAAATCTGAAGTGCGAATGATATCCTCTATTGCGGACAAGACTGCGGTTAGCCTGGGAATCTGATGTTGTGCCCGCAATAGCTGATTGTCAGTCCGCCTGACCGGCGGACAGATTATGAAAAAGCTGTGTCAGGCTCCCGCAGGGCACATGCACCACATGCACAATGTCTTAAGGACGCGGACCCGTCTCCGCCTGCCGCCGCATAAATCATATTAAATTTTAGGTATTCCCCGTTTCCACCTGCCGGTTATCAGGGTAATAAGGAGAATACTGGAGATTACCGGCAACTTGAACCCATTCCATTAGAAGGTGGTGCGAATCATGGCAGGACATAAGCTGCTCCTTACTCTGGGAGTGCTTCTCGCAGCGGCCGGACTTAGCGGCTGCAGCAGTTCAGACGGTGCAGAAGCGGACAGCGGAGCTTTTCATACCCTGGCGGAAGAGAATGCGGACGCGCAGCAGTATTTGCCTGACGATCTGCCAATACCGGAAGGCGCGGGCATCACTTTTACTCAAGGTGAGGTGGCAGAAGGGAAGAAATCCTCTATGCTGATCTACGAGACAGAGGAAAGTATGACCGCTCTTGGAAGTACATATCAGAAATATGTAAGGGACAAGGATCTGGAACGCGGAACAGAGATTGTCGACAGCAACAACATTCTAATTAATGGCAAGGTAAGCGGTTCTTATTCATATTCTATTATTGGCAGCAGCTCGGACTCTAAGTCCGGCGGTAATGAGATTATCGTGACGTGGATACTGAATTAACATAACTTTTACAAACGGCGGGTCCTGGAGTTATTCCGGGGTCCGCCGTTGTATTTTCCTCCCCATAAACATTTTTGCTTTTTTTAATAGATTGGATGGACAAGTTGAGAAAGAAAAGGAGTGACGGAGGGGAATTTTGGAACTGTAGGAGCGGGAGCGACCGCCTTTGTCCCCGGATTTCCACCGCGTATAGCGGTAACAATCAAGAAATCAGGGGACAACAGCGGCTGGAAGTCCAAATATTCACCGCAGTGGCGACTGGTTTTTTCTCGAAAAGGTTAAAGTTCAATCCATTTAGGAGAGCGAAAATGTGATTACTTTTACAATTAATATTTCCATAACATTCCTCTGCAACAGAATTGACATTCGTAGATGAAAATAACATTAGCAGTTACCTATAGGAAAAGGGTGAATCTAATTGACAAACAGTAAATGGATCGGTGCAGCATTGGCTTCAGCACTTCTCGTAACAGGGGGATCAGTAAGTGTTTTGGCTACAAGCAGCAGTGTGAGCGCCGCCGCCGTCAAGACAGCCGCAGTTCAAGAGGGAAGTACTACATGGAGTATCAATGGTACGCCGGTTGCGCTCAGCACAATCAACAGCGGTGGATATAAACTCTATTCGTTAAGCCAGGTGGCAGGGGAGCTTGGAGCAGGACTTGTGCTCGGCAGCAGTGGATTTCTATTAAATGACAGCAAGGGCCTACATAATGTACAGATTCAGGCGGGTGTAAAAAGCTATCAGGTTGATGGTCAAGCACAGGAATTTACAGTAGCACCTGTCGTTCATAACAACAAAACCTATGTAGAACTCACGAAGCTGGTTACCGCACTTGGCGGTGAGCTGCAGGCGGATACCAGCAGCATCCTGAGCTTCGCCCGGCCGACAGGTCAATTTGACACCCTTCATTGGAATGCCGACGGCGCACTGATCGCGAACCAAGGCGATGCTGAATCGACAATGATCTACAAATTTAGCCTGGTGCCAGGCAATTATGACTTGTTCTCTTCCAACAGCAGTGTAATGGATTATGCAGTTTCTCCTGATCAGAAGTGGGGCGCGTTCAGCAATGAGACAGGCATTATGCAACTGATCAACCTGTCCAGCGGAGTGATCACTACCCTTGGCAAAGACACCAGCGTGAAGACGGACCTCGTATGGTCCAGCGACGGCAAGACGATCTATTTCATTCAAGGCGACAAGCAGGAGAAGCTGGCGCAGATTTCTGTAGAGACCGGAGAGGTCAAAGCGCTGCTTGAGGATAAAGTGGAGAATAAATCGGAGCTTCGCGTATCGGCGGACGGCAAAACTGCTGTGTACATTGTCAATGTAACAGGCACAGCCAAGAATGATGCCGACAGTACTGAAGATTCACTGACTGTAGACTTCAGCAAAGCCGGAGAACAGCTGTACAAGCTGGATCTGGCCACCAAAGGCGCGAAGCCGGCAGCCCTGACTACAGCGCTCGACAACAAGCTGTATCCGGAGATTCTTGCGGGCGGCAGCGTAGTGTACCTGAGTGCAGATCCGGAGGGCACTGCCGCCAATACCCTGAAGTCGATTACAGCAGACGGTACCAGCACAGATATCACCTTGAGTGCTGAAGCCAACTGGGCTGCTGGAGTGAGTACAGGCTTGGTGGTTGCAGGCTTGGCAGCGGACGGCAGCACAGTAATCTACTCTATTGCGGGCGGAGCGGCTCCGGTTGAAGTATTCCGTACGGCAGAGGATGTGTCCGAGGTGTCTGTATCGAATGACGGCAGCAAAGTGGCAATTGTGAGCGACGGCAAAATCCTTGTCATTCAGAACGGCAAAGCAGTACAGCTGTCCAACTAATAACTAATACTGAGTAACAATGATTCATAACAACATTTATCGGCGCTGGCCGCCGGGAGGAGATTTTAGACATGAAGGTTTTCAGAAAATTAACAGTAACAGCGCTCACCGCGGTTATCGCGGTTACCGCAGCTTTTGCAGGGGTTGCCGCTGCTGCGGACAGTCTCAAGGGTAAAATCACCGTTAACGGTTCGACCGCACTGCTTCCATTGACGCTGCAAGCCGCCAAAGAATTCCAGAAGCTTCACCCTAAAGTGAAAATCGCAGCTTCAGGCAAAGGCTCCGTAACCGGCCCCCAAGCCGTGAAGAAAGGCATTGCGGACATCGGCGCCTGCGACTGGGATGCCAGTATGGATGTTCCGGGCTTCAAAGCCTTTGAAGGACAGGTAGCGAACAAGGTGGCGGTCATTCCTTTTGCAACCATCGTGAACAAAAACGTAGGTGTAGACAACTTGACTACAGAACAGCTTAAAGGAATCTACTCCGGCAAAATCACGAACTGGAAGGAAGTCGGCGGTGAAGATGCCAATATCGTGGTTATCACCCGTGCCTTCGGTTCCGGTACCCGGGTCAACTATCAGGCGAAGGCACTTGCCGGCGGAGATATTGTGAAGAAAGAGAAGAATTACAAGGAAGCCGGCTCCAGTGGCGATATGAAAACAGCTGTGGGCACTACTCCGAACGCTATCGGATACATCGACCTTGTCTACGTGACCGGCAGTGACATCAAAGCCGTGAAGTTCAACGGAGTGGAAGCGACTACGGACAATGTTATCAACGGTTCGTACAAGATTTGGGCTTACGGCTACTACATGACCAAAGGCCAGCCTACCGGCGCTACTAAAGAATTCATCGAGTACGTGCAGAGCAAGAAGTTCCAGCAGGGTTCACTTAAAAAGCTTAAATTCATTCCGATTGCCGCCATGCAATCCTAGGATCAATCCTAGTACAAGGTAACAGACTGATAGGTAACAGCGGCCAGCTCCGGAGCTTCATGCGGGGTTGGCCTCTTACAGGAGGGAAAGTATGGGGGCACCGGTTCATAGACTGACAGCACAGACACAGAAGAGCCTTGAGGAAGTTAAAGTAAATACCAGAAGACATAAGAGACATCTGCTAGGCAATACGATATCCCGTTATTATTTCTTATTCAGTATCCTTGCGCTGTGTCTGGTGCTTGGACTAGTTATTGTATTCATCGGCAAAACGGCACTGCTGCTCTTCGGGAGCATCTCGCCGCTCGATTTCTTCTTCTCGTTCAACTGGACACCGGAAGAGGAGGCCTTCGGCGCCGCTGCCTTTATTGTAAATACATTATCGCTGACGGCACTGACCCTGGTCATTGCTGTACCGATCTCGGTAGGCATGGCCGTGCTTTGTGCGGAGATCGCCCCCAAATGGATGACAAGCTTCATCCGTCCGGTACTGGATCTGCTGGTCGGCATACCTTCTATTGTATACGGCTATCTGGGCTTGACCGTACTGCTTCCCTTCCTGCGTAGAGTGAGCGGAGAAGGGCTGGGGGACGGACTGCTCGCTTCAGCCCTCGTGCTGGCGCTGATGGTCCTGCCGACCATTTGCCGGATCAGCGATGATGCGATTGTGTCCGTTCCGCGCAAATACCGTGACGCCGCGTATGCGCTGGGCTCGACCCGTCTTCAGGTCATTATGCGTGTTGTGCTGCCGGCAGCGAGCCGGGGGATTATCTCGGCTGTTATTCTCGGTATGACCCGTGCGATCGGCGAGACCATGGCGGTGGTTATGGTGATCGGCAATACGCCGCAGCTGGCGAAGACCCTGTTCACGCCGACCTCTGTGCTGACCAGCAACATCGTAATGCAGATCTCCAATGTTGAGTTTGAGTCTACCTGGAACTACTCCCTGCATATGATGGCCTTCCTGCTGCTGCTGATTTCCTTTGTGCTGATACTAATTATCCGCGTGCTGGGCCGCAAACGGAGGGATGCCTGATGAACGGATTTACCCGTACCCGCCATTCGGCAAGGTCGCAACGCAATAACAAGATAGCTACTATCGCTTTCTATACGCTGGGAGTTCTGGTGATGCTGCTGATTTTCTGGCTGCTGTTCACCATTCTTGGCAAGGGACTGCCCGCGCTGCGGCCGGAGTTCCTGATCAAGCAGCCGGAAGAGATGGATGCCGGCGGGGGGATTGGCCCCGTGCTCTTCAACTCCTTCTATATTCTGATCATCTCGCTGCTGATCTCCGTTCCGATCGGGATCGGGGCAGGCATCTATATGGCGGAATATGCGCCGGATAATGCCTTCACAGGCGCATTGCGCATCTGTGTAGAATCCCTGGCCTCCGTTCCGTCCATCGTGTTCGGCCTCCTGGGCCTGGCGATCTTCGCCGAGTACTTCGGTGTCGGCCTGACGATTCTCGGCGGAGGCGTCAGCCTGGCGCTGCTGAATCTTCCGACACTGGCCCGCGTTACCGAAGAGTCCATCCGTGCGGTACCCGGCGAGATCCGTGAAGCCGGCTATGCCCTCGGCATGACGAAGTTCCATGTCATCCGCAAGGTCGTCCTGCCGGTAGCCCTTCCGGCAATTGTTACCGGCGTCTGCCTTGTGGCCGGACGCGCCTTCGGGGAATCGGCGGTTATTATCCTGACCGCCGGACTCAGCACCTCCGGTGAGATGTGGGATTTCAATCTGTTCTCGCCGGGTGAGACGCTGGCGGTACATCTGTGGTACGTGCAGTCCGAGGCGATTGTCGAGGATGCGCAGCAGATCGCGGACAAATCCGCTGCGGTGCTGGTGTTCATAGTCCTGCTAATTAACTTTATTTTCCGCTTTCCGCTGTGGCTGGGGAACCGCCGCCGGGGGCGCTGAGACTTAGACTTGAAGCCTGAATATCTGAATAACAGGCTGCCTTGCTGTGGAGGGTCCACGGCAGGGCAGTTTGTTTGACGTGACAAGCAGCGGAGAGAATCGCAGCCGCCGGGGGCTTTTTTCACGGCGGAGCCTATCTATTTCCATTGCTTAAAATTATAATAATACTAGAATGAAAGCGGTTATAGGAACAGGGGGTATGCCGAATGCCTGACCGTATGTCCGAGCAGGAACTGAATAAGCTGATTAATATGCTGGAGCTGTCACAAGGTGACGGTGATATAGAGTTTGATATTTCATTTATGGTATCCGATGACCCGGATCATGACCACGGGGGGCGGTTGCTGGTCCGGGCTGACAAAATCTTCGTACAGGACCCGCTGCCCGGCGGTTCGCCCGCAGTGATTATGGGAGTTCTTCCGGTTAAACTATATATCAACGGCGAGCCGCTTTCCGGCCCGGCCGAGGTGACTTCGGAGGATACTATAGAGTGGGAAATCTCGGAGCCGCCGCTGTACTCGATTACCGTGTCGGAGGATCGTCTGCTGGCTTTTTTCACCCTTCATTCCACGAAGAAATTCTCCTGGAAGCTGAATGATCATTACTCCGCCGGCATGGTGGAAGTAGACGCCGTGATGAATACGGAGAATGTTGTCGGAATTCTGGGCCTGAACCAGATTATTTCCGACTTTGAGCGTCGGGGAATCATTCAGAACCTGAATATCTCCGGAATTCATGCTGAACTGCAGAATCCGACTTATCAGCCAATTCCCGCTGCCCGGGGCAGAGCGGCTGTGCCGGGGGAGAATGCGCATCTGGAACTGTTTTTCTCCGAGACGATTGAGAATGAATTCAGCGAGATTGAAGGCCAGGTGGATTACCGCAGCCATCTGCGTATTCCTTCCGCGATCCGCGGTGAAGTGCTGGCGCGCAAAATTCCGGTTATCGAGGGGATTCCCGGCTATGACGTGTATGGAGAGATTCTATATCCGCCGCCACCTGCAGACCTTTCGATTCTCGCCAAAAATAATACAGTCCTGCTGATCGGCAATGAAATCCGCGCCCTGCGTGAAGGCCGGCCCCGGGTGACCGGTGACCGGATCAAATATTTCGACATCTGCACGTCCTACATTGTTCCCGGCAATGTGAACATTAAATCCGGCAATATTGTATTCTCGGGCGATGTCATTATACGGGGCGATGTCGAGGACAATATGATCATTGAATCGCTGGGCAATGTCTATATTGCCGGCAGCATCTATAACTCCACCATCACAGCCACCGGCGGCATTCTAGTCAAAGGCAATGTGGTCAACAGCAATCTGTACTCGGGGTATTTCGGCGTGATGTATAACCGGATCTACAACTGCTCCAAGCTTCTAATTGAAGAGACCAAGATCCTCCAGACAGCGGTCCGGATGCTGGTCCAGGCCGTTCAAGGCCGGAAGCAGAGCGTGAAGTACGGACAGGCTGTGCTGCTGCTGCTGGAGAGCAAGTTCCAGAAGATCCCGCAGCTGATCAAAGAGCTGCTCTCGGTGCTGGCAACCGTTCAGGCCTCTTACCATCAGGATCTGGAACAGACGCTGCATTTCCTGAATCTGTTCCTGAAGCCGGCCCAGCTGGTGGATTATATGAGTGAAGCATCGCTCAGCGGAGTGATCAGTATGCTGGAAGAGCTGCATAGGGGGGTGGCCCGGATGCAGGAGACCAAGGTCGAGGTTAACATTGGCAAATGCCAGAACAGCACGCTGAAATCCAACGGCGACATCATCATCCACCGGGACGGGATCGTGCAGAGTGAGCTGTTCTCTTCGGGCAATATTACGTTTCTCCAAACATTCTCCGTCTGCCGCGGCTCCAAGCTTGAGGCCGGGGGCAGCATTGCTGCCTTTTATGTCGGCGGGGAGAGCGGCGCACAATCCTACCTCAAGGCCAAACAAAGTATCTCTGTGCGCAAAATGTACCTGGGTAAAGTCACCATTGACCGCTATACCGCAGACATCACCGAGCCGGTGGAGAACCTGGTCTTCGACGCCGAGAGCCTGCGTAGCATGAAGCTGTCGGCGGAGTCCGGGAGAGGGTTAGTATAATAAAGGGAGCGTCCCGTATGCCTTGTGGCTGCGTGGGCGCTCTTTGTTGTGGAGCAGTGTGCGCAAGGTGCCACGTGAAGGAGAACGTCAGAGTGCGGGGATGCGGGTGCGGGTGGCAGGGATGAAGGTAAGTGAGGGGATGTGGCGGGAAGTGAGGGTAAGCGGCAGGATGATAGATATAGGTTGCAGGGAGTAACAGGCAAGATAGAAGAAGCGGTGAGGGGGTGAGGTGGAAGCAGTGAGGAGTGAGCGAGAGGAATGAGGAGGGGACTGATAGCAATGAGAAGTGCTCTGTGATAGAACAGAGGGTTCCGCGGACCTATGCGGACTCAGGAGCGCTTATATTGTCTTTTGGAGCTCAAAATGCGGGGGAACGGGTTACTTAACGGAATCTGAGTCCGCATGACCTGCGAAATGGCGTGATCCGCCCCACATAAGGGCCTTCCAGTTCGCAAGGAGGCATCCGGATCGTGACGATTCACTTGTCTGGATATGCTATAATCTTATGTGAAAATTGATTTTACCGTGATAGCACGCATGAGCAGATTGTGGAGAAAGTAGATGAACTGATTGCTGCCGATTATCTGCGAACCGAGTACTCCGGCAAGTTCCCGATGATCGTGTTCACTCCGCGCGGGTGGGCGGTTGAGCGGGAACGGCGGGCGGAAGAATTTCTGCGGGAATGGGATCAATGGCTAGATAACGGGATTACGCCGGTCAGCATGGAATATTTGAAGGAACGAAACCGTGGCATGATCTTCATACTCTTGTTTAAAATTTTATGTTCAGGTGATAAGAAGTACATACCGTATTTGCAGCAGTGGGAACCCATTGACTTCAACGCTGTTACAAGGAGGATGGGCTTCATTTTCCGGAGAAATGTTCTTATTGCAGGCAGGAGGAGAGGGAATCGGTGTGAATAGGCTAGAGCTGCGCAAGAAAGTACACGGAATAGTCAATGGTCTCATTTCGGAGAAGGGCGTTGTCAGTCCGCTGGATGTATTCTTAAGGCTCGGGTTCCGGGGATTACAATATTGAAACAAGCTACGCTACCCATTATGTGCTGAAGAAGCCGGAAGAATCATAATAAGAGAGGGACATGCTGATGTTTACAACTGAACAAGTAAAAGGTTTCATCCTCCATCCGGAGCCAATTGTAAGTAATACTGCCCTGCAATACTTTGCTGACAGCTTTTTATATGAGAACGATACTACTCTAATGCCGCTTGTGCTAGAAAGGATGAAGCAATCCGGGGATGCCGGGACGGTTCACCTGCCCCATACCTATAAATTCCCGCTAACTGAAGAAGTGATCCGCGAGCTGCTGGCTTTATACCAGTCGCCTACTATCGATAAGAATACGAAATTTCATTTGCAGATCATCTTGCGTCATTGCAGTCCTGAGCAGTCCATCCCCTTTATGGAGTTAGTCGAGCAAGATCCGAGCTGGCAAAAGCTGCTGGTTCAAAAGAGTAATCTTGCGAACCTGGATGACCAGGAACTGTTGGATGTCTTCAAAGTGTTTATTGAACAAAGCACAGGGAAAAGTTGGGGTGAGTTTGATACGGCTTACGGGGACGAAATCGTAAATGAGCTGTCCCGCCGCAGATGTATGGATACCGAAGCTGTGCTGCAGAGGCTGCGCGACAATGATCCTCACGACCCAAGCTATGAAGTGCCTTATCTTATCCAGCTGGCAGGCCTAATGAAGCTGGAGGCGGCTATTCTTGTGCTGTGCGGTTTTTTCGGTTCTCAGGATGACTTGCTTCTGGAGAATGCCAAAGAGGCGCTCGTTCGTATCGGGACAGCCGGGGTGGTTACGACGCTCACTGAGCAATATTCTATTGCTGAAGGGGAGAGCTACCGGCTGTATGCCTCTGGTGTGTTCGGTAAAATCAAGCTGCCCGATTCAGAAGAGGCAGTGCTCAGATTGTTGCCGGGAGAACGAGATCTCACCAACGCGACTATATTGGCTGAAGGTCTTTGTGAACTTGGTTCAAATAAGGGGCTTCCTATAGTCCAGGCTATGCTGGAAGGAGACTACGACCGCGGATTATTGAATCTCACGGAGTCGATATATGCTTACTGCGTAATCTCAGACACACTACATCCTTCATTACAGGATTGGAAGAAGCAGCTTGATCAGGAGGAGGCTAGGCTGGCCAAGCGTAAGGCAGAAGCGGACCGGATGTTTAGAACTAAAGCCCCCATAGGAACTTATAACAGATTAAACGGAACTGAAAAAACATATATAAGCCCGGAAAAAGTAGGCCGCAACGATCCTTGTCCTTGCGGAAGCGGGAAGAAGCATAAGAAATGCTGCGGTGCTTAGTGGGAACATAATCGTGCCGGGAGCGGGAAATATTATTGTGAGTTCCACGGTGGGATACGAGTAGTGAGAGTTTGTTAGGATCTGCGCGGAGTATTGCTGTGAGTGATATAGAAGCAGGGTGGGAGAAGTGGGGGGAGGCGGCAGAACTATGCGGACACAGATGACCTTATTTGGCGAAAAAGGCTGCTTATCTGTCCGATGCGGACTCAGGAGCGCTTATATTGTAATTTGGAGCTCATAATGAGGTGGAATTGGTTACTTAACGGAATCTGAGTCCGCATGGCCTGCGGAATGGCGTGATCCGCCCAAATAAGGGCCCTCCAGTCCGCAAGGGTTACGCTATGTGCTGGCACAGACGTCCCCGAAGGGATACAGCCCATTCGGGCTGATTGCGGAGCAGGTGCTAACGAAGTGTATGCTCCAACGACCCCGGCTGTCGCCAAGGGTTCTCATCCCCCGGACGCACAAACAGCCTCCCCGAAGGGAGGCTGTTCTATGACGTCCCGGAAGGGATTCGAACCCCCGACCGTGCGCTTAGAAGGCGCATGCTCTATCCGGCTGAGCTACCGGGACATGGTGCCTGACTGAAAAGCAAGCAAAAATTATGTTATCATACATAGAATATTTTTTCAACTTGTTTTTTTGAAACCGTACGGGGATATGCTATAATCTACAATTGATTAGGGTTCGGATGAAGAGGAACGGAGAAAAGGAGGTGCCCTCATGAATCAATTCAATTCCCCTGCCAAAGAGAATATCGTGCTGTTCCCGAAGACGCTGGATTATTACCAGATCCAGCTTACGGTAATGCTGGAAAGTGAACGTTACGGGGAAGCGATGGAACTGCTGCGTTTTCTGCTGCAGTGCCAAGGACAGGAAGAGCGGCACTACGAGGAGTGGCAGTCGCTGCTGGATTGGCTGGAAGCGGCTTTTCCCTACGCCGCACAGGGCGGGGATGCGGATGGTGCCCCCTCTGCAGAAGAGAAGGATCTGAAGGAAGAGGATATGGCCCGGATTCTGGCCAAATCCAAGCTGGAGGAGGATGCGGATTATCCCGATAAGCTGCTGAAGCGGATCATGAATGAGCCGCTGTCCGAAGCGACCGTGCTAGCGCTGGAGCAGCTCTCCTACCTGGAGGGAAGCCATGTAGATGAAGCGCTGACCGGCTGGCTGCAGCAGGCTGAGGTGCATCCGCTGCTGCAGTTTCGCACGCTGCAGACGCTCCGCCGCCGTGGGGCCCAGGGGGCGGTCAGGCTGAGCCGCGGCTACGAAGCTGCAGAGGTGGAGATCGAGGCAGTGCCGCTGCACAATGACGAGTTCCCGCCGCAGGTAAGCCAGGTGCTGGAGCGGGTGGCGGAGCAGGCCGAGGTGCATGAGCCGACGCTGTACTATTTTGCCCAGGAGCTATGGGGGCAGTTCATCATGTCGATTTATGGAACGAAGGAATACCGCGAGCTGCTGGACGGAGAGTATTCGCTGCTGGATATTTGGGCCGGAGCCTTGCACCAGATGGTGTCGGAGAGCCTGAACGGAAACCGGAATGAAGAGGAAACACGGAGTATGTACGGGATCACGGACAGCATGCGCTTTCAATTCGAAGGGGCCTACCGTTCGCTCAAAGGATTTGTAAAGAGTTCTCTACTTGATAAATAAAGTAATGTTGTATATAATATAATGGTTATTCTGTGCGTGAATTGTATGACTTTTTTTAAGTAAACATGTAATCAATTTTGGAGGGAAAAGTATATTATGAAAGCAACCTGGGAAAAAATAGAGAAGAACCTTGGAGTTCTTGAAGTCGAAGTAGAAGCAGACCGTGTAGCTGCAGCACTCGACAAAGCTTTTAATAAAGTGGTTAAGAAAGCAAACGTACCTGGATTCCGTAAAGGTAAAGTGCCGCGGCCGATTTTCGAATCCCGTTTTGGCGTGGAAAGCCTGTACCAGGATGCCATCGACATTCTTCTTCCTGAAGCTTATGGCGAAGCCGTTGAACAAACCGACATCTTCCCTGTAGACCGTCCTGAAGTAGACATCGAGCAATTCGCCAAAGGCCAGCCGTTCATCTTCAAAGCGAAGATCACTGTTAAACCAGAAGTGAAGCTGGGCGAGTACAAAGGTCTGGAAGTTCCTGTACAGAAGGCTGAAGTAACTGATGAAGAGCTGGACGCTGAACTGACACGTCTGCAAGAGCGTCATGCTGAGCTTGTTGTTGTTGAAGATGAAGCAGCAGTTAACGGCGACATCACTGTAATTGATTTCGACGGTTCCGTTGACGGCGTTCCTTTTGAAGGCGGACAGGCTGAGCGTCATTCCCTTGAACTGGGAAGCAACTCCTTCATTCCAGGCTTCGAAGAGCAAGTAGTTGGCATGTCCACCGGAGACTTCAAAGATGTTGAAGTTACTTTCCCTGAGGCTTACCATGCTGCTGAGCTTGCCGGCAAAGTAGCTGTATTCAAAGTGAAGCTGCACGAAATCAAACGCAAACAGCTTCCTGCACTGGATGATGAATTCGCTAAGGATGTAAGTGAATTCGACACTCTGGAAGAATACAAGGCAGATCTGAAGGCACAGCTGGAGTCCCGCAAGCAGGAAGAACTCAAAGGCGTTCGCGAAACTGCAGTAGTTGATGCAGCTGCTGCTAATGCTGAAGTTGAAATTCCTCAAGCTATGATCGCCAGTGAAGTAGAGAACATGGTTCGTGATTTCGACACCCGTCTTCGCCAGCAGGGCATGAACATGGATATGTTCCTCAGCTTCTCCGGCCAGACACGTGAAGACCTGCAGGAACAAATGAAGGGCGATGCCGAGAAGCGCGTTCGCAACAACCTTGTTCTGGAAGTCATCGCTAAGGAAGAGAAGATCGAAGTTTCCGAAGAGGAAGTTACGCAAGAGCTTGCTACTATGGCAGAAGCTTACAAACGTACTCCTGATGAAATCCGCAGCATTCTGGCGGCCAATGGTTCCCTGAGCAGCCTGAATGACGAAATTTCACTGCGCAAGACTATTGATTTCCTCGTTAGCAATAGCGTAGAAGTTGATGCTCCGGCTCCTGCTGTAGAAGCACCTCTTGAAGAAGCGGCTGCAGAAGAAGCAAGCGCTGAGTAGTTTTCTGCTGAGTAGTCTTCTTTAGAAATTTTACCTAGTACGGCCATTTCCAATAGGCCTCCATAAGAGCAGATAAGGCACGTAAGTTTTTGTTACGTGCCTTATTTTTATCGGGGCGGACGTTATGTGAGTACATACCACGAATCAGGAATTGGCATTGCCCGCGGAATTGCGATATAATGGCATGCACATGAGCAGTGCGGCTGTGAGAGCAGCAGTGAATAAATGACATCCCGCTTTGAACGTGTTAAAATATTTCTGAAACGGAAAGACTAATCTGTATAGAGAAAAGAGGTTGGTGGCATGAGTCTGGTACCAATGGTTGTGGAAACGACAAGTCGGGGAGAACGCTCATACGATATCTATTCCAGATTGCTCAAGGATCGCATCATCTTCCTAAGCAGTGCGATTGACGATGATGTCGCCAATCTGGTTATTGCACAGTTGTTGTTCCTGGCAGCAGATGACCCCGAAAAAGACATTCACTTGTACCTCAACTCGCCCGGTGGTTCTGTCACAGCCGGCATGGGTATATATGATACGATGCAATATATCAAACCGGATGTTTCAACGATTTGTGTAGGGATGGCTGCCAGTATGGGATCATTGCTCCTTACAGCTGGAGCGCCTGGCAAGAGATTTGCGCTGACCAACAGCGAAGTTATGATTCATCAACCGCTTGGCGGCGTTCAGGGGCAGGCATCCGATATCTGGATCCATACCGACTGGATTCTGAAGACGAAGGCGAAGCTGAATCAGATTTATGTAGAGCGCACAGGTCAGCCCCTTGACAAAATCGAACGGGATACGGACCGCGATAACTTCATGAGCGCGGAAGAAGCGAAGGAATACGGGCTCATTGACCAGGTACTCTCTTCACCGATCATATCTTAAAGGGGTGGTAAGATGTTTAAATTTAATGATGAAAAAGGGCAATTGAAATGTTCTTTTTGCGGCAAATCGCAAGAGCAGGTTCGTAAGCTGGTAGCGGGACCTGGCGTTTATATATGTGACGAATGCATCGAGCTGTGCACTGAAATCGTGGAAGAGGAGCTCGGTCACGAAGAAGAATTGGATATGAAGGATATTCCGAAACCGAAGGAAATCCGCGATATTCTGGATCAATACGTAATCGGCCAGGAGCAAGCGAAGAAATCGCTCTCCGTTGCCGTATACAATCACTACAAGCGTGTGAACAGCCAGAGCAAGATTGAAGATGTGGAGCTGACGAAGAGCAACATTCTGCTGCTCGGACCTACAGGCTCCGGTAAGACCCTCTTGGCGCAGACGATGGCGAAGATCATCAACGTGCCTTTTGCCATTGCAGATGCCACTTCCCTTACGGAAGCAGGTTATGTCGGTGAAGACGTTGAGAACATCCTCCTGAAGCTGATTCAAGCGGCTGATTATGATGTGGAGAAGGCCGAACGCGGCATTATCTATATAGACGAAATTGACAAGGTAGCACGTAAATCCGAGAACCCGTCCATTACACGCGACGTTTCCGGTGAAGGTGTACAGCAGGCTCTGCTGAAGATCCTGGAAGGTACAGTGGCTTCTGTTCCACCGCAAGGCGGACGTAAGCATCCTCATCAGGAATTCATCCAGATCGATACTACGAACATTCTGTTCATCGTAGGCGGTGCTTTTGACGGCCTGGAGCAAATGATCAAACGCCGTATCGGCAAAAAAGTCATCGGCTTCAACGCAGCGGTTGAAGGCCAGAAGGATCTCAAAGCCGGCGAATACCTCTCCATGGTATTGCCTGAGGATCTGCTCAAGTTTGGCCTCATTCCTGAGTTTGTCGGCCGTCTGCCGGTCATCTCGACCTTGGAGCCGCTTGATGAGAACACCCTGGTACGTATCCTCTCCGAGCCGAAGAACGCGCTCGTGAAGCAGTACGTTAAGTTGCTCGAGATGGATAATGTGGCGCTGAAGTTTGAACCGCTTGCCCTGGAAGCTATTGCCAAGGAAGCGATCAAACGGAACACCGGTGCCCGCGGACTGCGTGCAATCATCGAGAGCATTATGCTCGACGTGATGTATGAGGTGCCTTCGCGTGATGACATCAAGGATTGTGTCATTACCGAGAAGGTAGTCCAGGAGAAGTCCCTGCCGGAGCTTAGTCTCAAGAAAGACAAGAAAAAAGAAGAAAGTGCCTAAGCAATGAGTAATCATCTGCTCAGTGCAGCTTAACAATACAATTCAGGGTCTCCACTTTCTCCCGCACACCCCGCAGTACCTGCGGGAGCGGAGAGGGTGGAGCTTTGATCGTTATGGGGGAGAAAACCATGTTCTTGAGACACCAGACCCGTCCCGTCAATGTCGGCGGGGTTATTATTGGGGGAAACAACGAGGTTGCTATCCAAAGCATGTGCACGACCAAAACCGCCGATGTGGAAGCGACCGTAGCCGAAATTCTGCGGCTGGAGGAAGCGGGATGCCAGCTCGTGCGCGTGACGGTCAATAATGAAGAAGCGGCGGCGGCAATTAAGGAGATCAAGGCGCGGATTCATATCCCGCTGGTAGCGGATATTCATTTCAACTATAAGCTGGCCCTGCTGGCGATTGAGAACGGCATCGACAAGGTGCGGATCAATCCCGGCAATATTGGACGCCGCGATAAGGTGGAAGCAGTAGTTAAGGCCTGCAAGGACAAAGGGATTCCAATCCGTATCGGAGTCAACGCCGGTTCCCTGGAGACGCATTTGCTGGAGAAATACGGCTATCCTACACCGGAAGCTATGGTCGAGAGTGCCCTGTACCATATCGGCATTCTGGAGGAGCTGGACTTCCACGATATCATCGTGTCGCTGAAGGCTTCGGATGTGCCGATGGCTATTGAGGCTTACCGTAAGGCGGCGGAGGTTATTCCTTACCCGCTGCATCTGGGCATCACCGAATCCGGCACGCTGTTCGCCGGAACAGTGAAGAGCTCGGCCGGGATCGGCGCGCTGCTCTCTATGGGGATTGGCAGCACGGTACGTATCTCCCTGAGTGCTGATCCGGTAGAAGAGGTGAAGGTGGCACGTGAGCTGCTCAAGACCTTCGGTCTGATCTCGAACGCCCCTACGCTGATCTCCTGCCCGACCTGCGGACGCCTGGACATTGATCTCTTCTCTATTGCCAATGAAGTAGAAGAGTACATCTCCAAGCTGAAGGTGCCGATTAAGGTATCTGTACTGGGCTGCGCAGTGAACGGACCGGGTGAAGCCAGGGAAGCCGATATCGGCATCGCCGGCGCACGCGGGGAAGGTCTGCTGTTCCGTTACGGTAAGATGATCCGTAAGGTTCCTGAGGCGGAGCTGGTCTCCGAGCTGAAGAAGGAAATTGACATCATTGTAGCCCATTTTGAAGAAACGGGCGAGATTCCCGGCCGCAAGCATGCGGGACTGGCTCCTGCGGTAGTTGTTGGTAATCCTGAGGGTAGCAAGTAACTGAACTGATTCTATCGTATCCTATTCAATTAGCAACAATGTTTATATACATGAAGCGCCCCGCTGCAGCGGTCTGTTCAATCAGACATTCTGCAGCGGGGCGCTTTTTAAGTGCGTCCCTGGCGGAGAGCCCTTTTCAGCAGGGTTATCGAAAAGATCAGGAACGGAATCAATACCTGGAAGATAAAGGAGAATTTCCCCCATACCTTGGCAATAATCTCGTTGACATAGACGGTGTTGATATATGTATTCCAGGCGATGAGAATGAACAATACGGCCAGCGGATAGATCAGGTAATTCGGTGCTTTGAGCTTGAAGACGATTTGGATACCTCTCAGGATGGAAAGGTAGAGCAGTGAGATTTTGATGAAAAAGGTTAATATCCAGAGGGTGATCAGTATTCCCTCGACGCGCTGCAGAGTGTTCCCGATATTAATCGTTTTGGCCAGTGCGTATGCCGGGAAGGTATTGTTCTCCGTCTGTTCAATGCCCAGGACAAGGATGCTGAGCAGCACGATAAGAGAAAGCACGATACCGCCTGTGACCGCTCCCCACAGTAATGCTTTTTCCCCGCCTTTTCGCTTGCCCACCAAGGGCAGGAAGGTCATGAGTACAATGAGCTCCTGGTACATGGCGGAATGAAGGCCGGCTCGAAGGACAGGACCGAAGCCGTCCTCCAGTATAGGCTTGATATGATTCCATTCAATTTGCGGGCTCAGCGTCAGAACCAGAAGCAGAAACAGGAACAGCACCCAGGGAAACATCAGCTCCCCCACTCTCGCGAGTGCGATAATTCCCATACTGGCACTCATGACGGCGGCAATCAGGAATATAATCTGGATCGCCTCAATCGGCGTTTCCGGCATGATCTCACTGGACATGAAGAAACCAAGGTCACCCAGCAAAGTACCAGTGAGAATCATGAAGTAGAACAGATACAGCAGCGAGATTATTTTACCCGGCCATTTGCCGCAGGCAGCTTCATGAATCTCGAAGATATTCTTGCCGGGATGAAGCCGGGCGATGAAGATATACAGCAACGCCATAACCAGATTGACCGACAGGCTGAATAACGAGGCAATCCAGGCATCCTCCCTGGCTGTACTCGCAAGTCCGCTCGGGATGACCAGAATCGAGGTTCCGATGGTTAAACCAAATGTCATAATATAGAACTGCCTTGGAGCAATGCCAGTGCGGCTCTTCACCTTTGTCTCACTTCCTTTCCCGGGTAAAATGTTCAGGACATCAGCTCCATAACGCTGCGCACCCAGTCTAGCGGCCTAAGCTGAGGCCAATCTGCCCAATCCGCGAGAGTAACCATGACGGATAGCGTCCAGGTTCCATAGAATGCAGCGGCATCGCGCACAGAGTGCAGCTTAAGAATGCCGGGTGTCTTCAGGAATAGTACAAACAGCAGGAAGAAGAGTAACAGCAGATTCCAGTTCATTTCTCATCAAGCTCCCCTTTGAGTGGCTGTATGATAGAGCCGATACGCTGGACTGTAACCTTGGAGTGAACATCGATTTTGACGGTTTTGAAGCTGTCCTCCCAATGCCTGCGGTATTCCTTCCAGAGATGGGGATACTGCCGGTGCAGCGCTTCCCCGAAGCCGAAGATATCCGTATTATATTGCTGCTGGATTGTCCGGATATCACTGGACATCTTTATGTTATATTTGTTCACCAGAGCCTCCTCGATGGCCTGGATACTGGACGGCTTATTGAGATCAAGCGTACCCTCCACCGTTGTCAGATCGGCTTCGATTTTGAGCTTAATGAGGAATTCAGGTCTGCCCTGATCATCAAGCCTGATGTCCACTGAGCTATCTGCCCGTGACACGGTGAAGCCTACGGTACCTCCGCCGGGGATGGTTACACTTCCGGCGGTTGTATTCACGTCAGCCAGCACATAATTTACACTCTTGCTAAGCGTTTCATCCAGCCACCCGACAAGCTTGTCCTTTTTGAACATGGCGATCCCGGCATGCTGAATCAAGGTCTTCGGACGGATGCCCTGCACATTCCCTGGCGTACCCCCATCCTTCACATCTCCTAGCAGCTGGACCCCTGACATTATGGGATTCGATCCGCCGCGCTCAAGCTCGGTAATGAATTGCTGGAGTGTGACTTTTCCGGTAGCTGCCCAGTTCTTATGGGAGACCAGAATTGAAGAATACAAGGAATTCGCCGGAATATGCTCGAAGGGTGTGATGATCTCCAGGATATCCGAAGCTTTCATATTCTTGGCTACCAGCAGATAGAAATCGTTGCGCAGCTGATGATCCCGTGAGATGAAGTCCAGTGCATCGCTGACCCCTTCACGGGCCAGCGCTTCCCCGAACACAAGTATGCGAATATGGGCCAGATACGGCATACGGGGAGTCATGCTCAGCATCCGCTGCAGCGCGTCGGGGATCGTTCGGCCCACCGATTTGTAGGTGACGACGGGAAGACTTCCGGAGGAGGCACCCTTCTGGGTGCCAGTCTCGCTGGGATTCATAATCTGGACAGATACCTCATACCCTTCCGGGTGCAGATCAACGCCGAGCGCCATGACGAGCGCCAGATCATTTAACTCTTTGCGGCTCCAGCATCCGGTAAGAGAGGTAAGACATAGAATTAGGAGGAGGGTTAAGGCGCGTCTTCCCCGCATCAGGCAGCATTCCTTTCGTTATAGATTCACGGGCGGCAAATCCTAGTTTCGTCCGAAATACTTCTTCATGCTGCGCCGCGAGAAGCGGATGAAGGTATCCTTCTGGCTCTGCCAGCGGAAAGGCGCAAACGAGGTCATGTAAGGAACGCCCATAGATTCCAGGCTGCATAAATGCAGCCCCAGGATAATCAACGCAATAATCATCCCGTATAAGCCGAAGGAAGCGGCGATTGCCATCAGCACAAACCGCAGCATCCGTACAGAGATTCCGACATTGAAGGCAGGCAGTGCGAAATTGGCAATCGCTGTTATGGACACTACAATAACCATGGCAGCCGAGACCAGTCCGGCATCAACCGCAGCTTGACCGATAACCAGGGTTCCGACGATGGATACGGACTGGCCGATGGATTTGGGCAGCCGGATGCCGGCCTCGCGCAGAATCTCGAAGGTAATCTCCATAATGAACGCTTCAAGGAATGCCGGAAAAGGAATCCCCTCACGCTGGCCGATCAGACTGATCAGAAGTGTAGTAGGGATCATCTCCTGATGAAAAGTAGTGATGGCGATGTAGAAGGAAGGGGTCAGCAGAGCAATAGCGAAACAACAGAACCGGAGCAGCCGCACCAGACTGGCGAAGTCGCTCCGCTGATAATAATCTTCGCTGGACTGGAAGAATTGCACCAGCAGCGCGGGAACCACGAGCACGAACGGGGTCCCTTCCACCAGAATGGCGATCCGCCCTTCCAGCAGTGCCGATGCGGTGACATCCGGACGCTCTGTATTATAGACGGTAGGGAAAGGACTATACCGCTTGTCTTGAATTATCTCCTCGATGTAATTGCTCTCCAGTACGCTATCCAGCTTGGCATCATCCAGCCGTTTGCGCAGCTCCTGCAGCACTACGGGGTCAGCATTGCCTTCAATGTACATTACTGCGACATTCGTCTGAGTCTGCTTCCCCAGCTTACGTGATTCGATCCGCAGCTTCGGGTTCTGAATGCGCCTGCGGACCAGAGCGGTATTGTCCCGTAAGGATTCGGTGAATCCTTCTCGGGGCCCGCGGACTACCGACTGGGAGACCGCATCCTCCACCGCACGCTGCTTGAGGGCCTCTGTACCGGCAGACAGCGCCGTAACGCTGCCTTCAATGAAGAGAATCGTGTTGCCCGCCAGAATTTCCGTTTCAACCTCTGTATAGTTGCTGATCTCTCCAACCTTGCTCAAGGTAAGCGTCCGTTCCTGTAGCAGCTTGAGGCATGTCAACGGCGTAAACTCCTTCAATTCATGGAACAGGCTGGCATCCTCGTGAATCCCTTGGATGAGATTCTGCGGATCAGCCATTCCTTCAATATATACAAGCACAGCAGACAAAGGTCCGAGCGTGATGAACCGGTAGATGATATCTGTACTTTTGCCCAGGCGGACTTGTAACCCTTCCTGGAAGAGAGACAACGATTCCGGCAGCTTCTCCTGTGGTGCTCCTGCATGCTCCAGCTGTGTCATATGGGCCAGCCTCCTTTCATCCGGTATAGTGTTTCCCTTAATGGAAATCGTATGCAATCTGCGGACCTCTTCTGTTTTTTTGGCACAGGCGTTTACGAATGATTGAAACGGCTATACTACCTAGTAGTAGTTAAATACTGGACAGGCAGACGGAAGGAAATAGGAGGGTGTGCTATGCAACTAAGTATATTGCTGATGATCGTGCAGCTCTTTTTCGCGCTGGTCATCGGCGTTTATTTTTGGAATCTGCTGCGGGGACAGAAGACCAACAAGACGGCGGTAGACCGGGAATCACGCAAGGAGCTGGATAAGCTGCGCAAGATGCGGATGATCTCACTGACCAAGCCGCTCTCAGAAAAAACACGTCCGGCCTCCATCGATGATATCGTCGGACAGAAGGACGGGCTGCGCGCGCTCAAGGCCGCGCTCTGCAGTGCCAATCCGCAGCATGTCATTATCTACGGCCCGCCCGGTGTGGGCAAGACAGCCGCTGCGCGTGTGGTTATGGAGGAAGCGAAGAAGAACGCGCTGTCCCCGTTCAAGCGTGAGGCCAAATTCACCGAGATCGATGCCACTACCGCACGCTTCGATGAGCGCGGAATTGCCGATCCGCTCATCGGCTCGGTGCATGATCCAATCTATCAGGGTGCGGGGGCCATGGGGGTGGCCGGAGTTCCGCAGCCTAAGCCCGGAGCGGTAACCAAGGCGCATGGCGGGATTCTGTTCCTGGATGAGATCGGAGAGCTGCATCCGATTCAGATGAACAAGCTGCTGAAGGTGCTGGAGGACCGCAAGGTGCTGCTGGAGAGTGCCTACTATAATTCAGAGGACAGCAACACGCCTGCGTATATCCATGATATCTTCCAGAATGGCCTGCCCGCCGATTTCCGGCTGGTGGGCGCAACGACACGTTCGCCGGACGAAATCTCGCCTGCGCTGCGTTCGCGCTGTATGGAGATCTATTTCCGGCCCCTGCTGCCGGAGGAGATAGCGGTGATCGGAAGGGATGCCGTCCAGAAGATCGGGCTGAAGCCGAGTCCCGAAGCTGTAGAAGTAGTGCAGCAATACGCCACGAACGGCCGTGAGGCCGTGAATATGATCCAGCTGGCCGCCGGACTGGCCTTGACGGAAGGGCGGGATACCCTCAGCGCAGCAGAGGTCGAATGGGTAGCCAGCAGCAGCCAGCTGCCGCTGCGGACGGAGCGGAAGATTCCAACGTCTCCGCAGATCGGGCTGGTTAACGGCCTTGCCGTCTACGGGCCGGGCATGGGTACGCTGCTGGAGATCGAGGTCTCCGCTGCCCCTGCTGCCCATGGACAAGGCAGACTGAATATAACCGGTGTGGTTGATGAAGAGGAGCTGCGCGGCGGCTCACGGACAACCCGGCGCAAGAGTATGGCCAGAGGCTCCATCGAGAATGTGCTGACCGTACTGCGTACGATGAAGCTGGAGCCGGACCACTACGACCTGCACATTAACTTCCCCGGCGGCACGCCGATTGACGGCCCGTCCGCCGGAGTGGCCATGGCGGTCGCTATCGTCTCCGCCATCCGGCAGCTGCCGGTGGATAACACGGTAGCGATTACCGGGGAGATCGGCATCCATGGCCGTGTGAAGCCGGTTGGCGGCGTGGTCGCCAAGGTCGAGGCCGCGTTCCAGGCCGGGGCAACCACCGTGCTGATTCCTAAGGAGAACTGGCAGTCGCTGTTCGCCGACCTCGGCCCCCTGCGGGTCATCCCGATGGACACCGTCGAAGAAGTCTTCCGCCACCTGTTCGGTGCGGAGACGGCAGACGTGCGAATGCCTGCCGTGTCGGGCGAGACCTTCTCTTCGGCGCCTTCGCTGCTGAAGGCGGATGCTTCGGGGGAGAGTATGCCGGGATAGCAGCATTCTATTATGAAGGAGGTCCCTCAGATCATATACTGGGGGACCTTTTTTTGCGAAACTTGCTGGAACGGTGCCGTCCTTTGGAGAATGGCGGAGCTGTTTCAGCTTGTTCGTTATGTATTACGGAAATAGATGGATTTTCTACACTTGCTAAGGAACGAATGAACCCGGCGAGAACAGCAGTTGGATAAACAGCACTTAAATCATCGCATTTCACCCAAGTAGCAGAAATCATCCGAATTAAATGTTGTTTTTCCACTTGCTTGCTCCCGATCCGCCGAAATCAACAAATTAAGATACCTTTATCCACTTGCTTGTGGCATCAGCTGGTATCCCTGCGGCATCTCCCCTTTTGTCCGCAGAATGTAGCTCTTGGGGGCCCCCCCGTAAAGTACTTGATTCACCGTCCAAGCAAAGATCCTTCCATTCATGTGGCCGACGGATTTAATGCCAGGGTTCTCCTGAATATTTTATCTAAAAAAGCTGAGAATACTCCACCCTCGATAGGGTGGGGATGAATCAGTAGTTTTCGATTTCAAGACGAACGTATGTGCTATAATATGGATGAGATCACTAAAAGGAGGTGTTGCACATGCTCGTGTCTGCGCAGGAGGTTTCTTCGAAACACCTGGTTCATCAAGCCTATAAATATCGGATCTACCCCAATACAGAGCAACAGCAACTCATTCGTCGAATGTTTGGCTGCTGCCGTTTTGTGTTCAATTACTTCTTGGGAGCTTGGAATCAAAGCTATGCGGAAACGGGAAAAGGCTTGTCTTATCACGCTTGTGCAACACAACTCCCCGGTTTAAAAGCACAATACGACTGGCTGAAAGAAGTCGATAGCATCGCTTTGCAGTCGGCTGCCCGTCATGTGGCGGATAGCTTTGATCGTTTTTTCAAGAAGCAAAATCAAGCGCCACGCTTCAAGAGCCGAAAGCATCCGATTCAAAGTTACACGACCAAATTCACCAACGGGAATATCGCCATGGAGGGCAGTCGCTTGAAGCTCCCCAAACTCGGCTGGATACGTTTTGCAAACTCCCGGAAGCTGGAAGGCCGGATATTGTCCGCTACCGTTCGTAAAAACGCCAGCGGGAAATTTTTCGTCTCGCTCGTTTGCGAAGTTCAAAAGAACCCTCTGCCCCAAGTGGATACACCTATTGGCATCGACTTAGGCTTGAAAGAATATGCAGTATGCTCAAACGGCGAACATATCGCCAATCCTCGCTTTTACCGTCAATACGAGAACAAGCTGGCGCTTTGGCAGCGGCGGATGGCTCGGCGTACTCCGGGCGGCTCCAACTGGAAGAAAGCAAGGCAGCATATCGCTCGTATTCACGAACGCATTGCCAATAAACGAAATGACTTCCTCCACAAGCTGACCACGAGACTGATTCGTGAAAACCAAACGATTAGTATCGAACATCTGCGTGTGGCGAATATGATTCAGAACCCCAAGCTTTCAAAATCCATTGCTGATGCGTCTTGGGGCGAGTGGGTGCGACAGCTGACGTATAAAGCGAAATGGTATGGACGAAATCTTCGGATCGCCGACACGTTTGAGCCGACCAGTCAGCGTTGCCATGTGTGCGGCACAATCCACCCCGAGGTGAAGAACCTGTCCATTCGGGAATGGACGTGTACGGCCTGCGGGACGATCCATGACCGTGACGAAAACGCCGCTCACAATATTGAACAAGTAGCGGTTTAACCCCCACCTAACCAAACGATAGAATTCAAGATTTCACTAGCGTCAAAAATGTAAAACTGCGGGAACGCAGGGATCGCTTGCTCCATAAGAAGAGGGTACTCTTCTGTTCGCAAGAATCCGCCACTTCAAGCGTTAGCTAAGTGGGGGAGAATTCAATGAATGCTACCGTATGATCGGTTTCACTGTCGGTTATTGGATAGCCTTCTGGATTGAACAGCTGATTGCGCAGCCGATCGCAAGATTGGCAATGAAGACATTGAAGACATTGCATGCAAGGCAGGACCGTAAGGCACAAAGTGTAAATGCGTAATTAGGGCTAATCGTGCAAAATAACAATACATTCGGGGAACGTCCATGCCGGGCGTTCTTTTCTTTTCTTTTAATTAACCAGGCACCCTTTAAGTAAGGGCAACGGCATAGTACACTTAAGTTTAGCGAATACTAAAAGACGACTGCGCCACAGCATTTGCCGCGGCACAAGGCTTGTTGGTGTTTTCATGCCGCTTTTGTTAGAATGAATGCATATGACACTACTTATGAACCATGGGAGGTGCGAAAGCGATGATACAAAGCAAATCCAAAGGTCGTCGTTTTCCTTTATTACCGCTCCGAGGTCTTCTTGTATATCCCAGCATGGTTCTGCATTTAGATGTAGGCCGCGAGAAGTCCGTCCGGGCACTGGAAAAAGCTATGGTTGAAGATAACCTGATTCTTCTCTGCTCCCAGTCGGAAGTGAATATAGAGGAGCCGGGTCGGGAAGATATTTACCGGGTGGGTACAGTTGCGAATGTACGGCAGATGCTGAAGCTTCCCAACGGCACGATCCGTGTGCTGGTCGAAGGCGTGGAGCGGGCAGAGATTATTCATTATACAGACAACGAGGAGTACTACGAGGTGATGGCGCGTGAGCTGCCGGAGCAGGAGGATGTCGATCAAGAGAGCGATGCTCTGATGCGTTCCGTGCTGAGCCAGTTCGAGCATTATATCACCTTGTCCAAAAAGGTGACCCCCGAGACGCTGGCCGCTGTCTCCGATATTGAGGAGCCGGGCCGGCTGGCCGATGTGATCACCAGTCATTTGGCGCTTAAGATTAAGGAGAAGCAGGAGATTCTGGAGACCATTGACGTCAGCAAACGTCTGGAGAAGCTGCTCGATATCCTCAATAATGAGCGTGAAGTACTGGAGCTGGAACGCAAGATCAGCCAGCGCGTGAAGAAGCAGATGGAGAAGACCCAGAAGGAGTATTACCTCCGCGAACAGATGAAAGCGATCCAGAAGGAGCTTGGCGAGAAGGAAGGCCGGGCAGGCGAAGCAGATGAGCTGCGCGCCCAGATGGAAGAGAAGAAGCTGCCGGAGCGTGTGCAGGAGAAGATCGAGAAAGAAATCGACCGCCTGGAGAAGATGCCGGCAAGCTCGGCTGAAGGCAGCGTCATCCGCAACTATGTGGATTGGCTGCTGGGTCTGCCGTGGAGCGAATCGACCGAAGACGATCTGGATATCAAGAAGGCGGAGCAGGTGCTGGATGCAGACCACTACGGTCTGGAGAAGCCGAAGGAACGCGTACTGGAATACCTGGCTGTACAGAAGCTGGTCAAGAGTCTGAAGGGGCCGATTCTGTGTCTGGTAGGTCCTCCGGGCGTTGGTAAAACATCGCTCGCCCGCTCCATCGCCCGCTCGCTGAACCGTAAGTTCGTCCGTATCTCGCTGGGCGGCGTTCGGGATGAAGCGGAGATCCGGGGTCACCGCCGTACCTATGTCGGGGCGATGCCGGGGCGCATTATCCAGGGGATGAAGACTGCGGGCAGCATCAACCCGGTCTTCCTGCTGGATGAGATCGACAAGATGGCAGCGGACTTCCGCGGCGATCCGTCGGCGGCTCTGCTGGAGGTGCTTGACCCTGAACAGAACAATACGTTCAGCGATCACTTCGTAGAGCTGCCGTTCGATCTCTCGAATGTCATGTTCGTAACGACAGCGAATGCCGTGCATAATATTCCGCGTCCATTGCTGGACCGGATGGAGATGCTGTTCATTCCGGGCTATACGGAGCTGGAGAAGCTGCAGATTGCCAGCCGCTATCTGCTGCCGAAGCAGCGCAAGAATCATGGGCTGGAAGAGGAACAGCTGTCCATTGAGGACGATACGCTGCTGAAGATTGTGCGCGAGTACACCCGGGAATCTGGGGTGCGGAACCTGGAACAGCAGATTGCTGCCCTATGCCGCAAAGCCGCTAAGCAGATTGTCTCGGAAGAGAAGGAACGCGTAAGCATTCTTCCGGAAGAGATCAAGGATTATCTGGGCGCCTCCAAGTATCGCTATGGAATGGCGGAGCTGGAGGATCAGATTGGTACCGTGACCGGGCTGGCCTGGACCGAGGTTGGCGGCGATACGCTGCTGATCGAAGTAACGGTTGTGCAAGGTACGGGCAAGCTGACGCTGACCGGACAGCTGGGCGATGTCATGAAGGAGTCGGCGCAGGCCGCCTTCAGCTATACCCGCTCTAAGGCGGAGGAGCTGGGACTGGCACCGGATTTCCATGAGAAGAACGATATTCATATCCATATTCCCGAAGGTGCGATCCCCAAAGACGGTCCGTCCGCAGGGATTACGATTGCAACAGCCCTGATCTCCGCCCTGACGAAACGTTATGTCTCGAAAACTGTGGCGATGACCGGCGAGATTACGCTGCGCGGGCGTGTGCTGCCGATCGGGGGCCTCAAGGAGAAGTCGCTGGCTGCCCACCGTGCAGGCTATAAGAAGATCCTCATCCCTAAGGACAACGAGCGTGACCTTAAGGATATTCCCGAGAGTGTCCTGAACGATGTGGAGTTTGTGCCGGTATCCCATATGGATCAGGTGCTGAAGCATGCACTTGTGGATCACGGCGCCGTCAGCGGCAGAGACACAGATAAGGATACAGAAATAAGTATTGAAGCGCCTAGTAGTGTGCATTAGAAAGGAAGTCCTATGAAAGTTAACAATGCCGAATTTGTGATCAGTGCCGTGGGCCCTGATCAGTACCCTGAGGATGCCTTGCCAGAGATTGCTCTGGCAGGGCGCTCCAATGTAGGGAAGTCCTCTCTGATTAACCGTATGATTAACCGCAAGAATCTCGCCCGCACCAGTTCTACACCGGGTAAGACGCAGCATATGAACTATTATCGTATTAATGAAAGTATGTATTTCGTCGACTTTCCGGGTTACGGCTACGCCAAGGTCTCCAAGACACAGCGCGCCTCCTGGGGCAAAATGGTTGAGAAATATATGTCCGAGCGCGAAACGCTGAAGATGGTCCTGCTCGTTGTAGACCTTCGTCATCCGCCAACCGGTAATGACAAGATGATGTTCGACTGGCTGAAGCATTATGATCTGCCGCTCTGTGTAGTGGCAACCAAGGCGGATAAGATTCCGAAGACCCGCTGGCCGAAGCATATCAAAGTGATGAAGCAGGAGCTTGGTGTGCTGCCGGGTGATAACTTCATTGCCTATTCTTCAGAGATTGGACTTGGCAAAGACGAACTATGGGAACTTATCGATAGACATACTCTTCCTACCGAAGAAGAACCTCCTGCAGAACCGGACGATCAGGATTCCGGGGATGAACCACAGCACGAAGACTCTTCTGAGACTTAAGGGTTTGTCATAGAATTGAGGGATGGTTATGGCTCAGCGTCTGGCTATGGAATATGTGAATGCAACAATGCAAATGACCGAATTTCAGCTGAACCAGTTTCTGCTTACTGCCGATACCAGCTATATCAGTCACCGCGTGAAGATCCTTGGCGCAGGTGAACAGGAGATTGTACTGGAAGAGGCCGGGGGCGAGGAGGTACATCTGTCTTTTGAACGCAAAGGCGGCATCTATATTGGTTCCTTGTCCTGCAGGGTAGTGAATCCTCATCTGATCAATGCGGTCCGCAAGCTCTTCTTCATGTATAAGGGCACGGGAACCGTGAACCGGATTTATAAGGAATTAACAATGATGTATTACTATGAGGGTGGCTCGGTGCGCCGGATCTCGGAAGTGAGACCCGGCGGCACCAAGCTGATCTATCAGCATAAATATTCATTGGTAGAGATGATGTCTATTTACAAGCTGCAGACGGTAGAGCAGGAGATAGAGCAGGAGCGCCGGAAGATTAATAGGTTGCTGGATCTCCGCAATACTTATCAGCAGGTAGCGGACATCCGTGAAGTAGATGAACAGCTTAAGAGGGCAACTTATCGGCTGTTTCAGTTAGAAGCTTAGTGATAACTAGTATTAAATTAGCAATCATTTCCTAGTGAAATGGTTGTATTTTTTTGCGAAAACTATACATATCCTTTACGAAAGGACCGATAAACTACATATGATAGATATCCATAGCCACATTCTACCCTTCATAGATGACGGAGCCGCTGATGTTGACGCCGCTCTCGCCATGGCGCAAGACGCCCATAACAATGGTATTACAACTGTAGTTGCTACGCCGCATCATGCGAACGGAGTCTATATGAATCCGGCTCCGGATATTGAAGCAGCCGTGCGGCTGCTGAACATGAAGCTCCAGGAGGCTGGCAATCCGCTTCAGGTACTGCCCGGACAGGAGATTCGTATCTACGGGGATCTGCTGGATGATCTCGAGAAGGGACAACTGCTGACGCTTGCCGGTTCCAGATACATTCTGCTGGAGATGCCCTCTTCGCGGGTGCCGCGTAATATGGAAGAGACCTGCCATGAGCTGATTATCCAAGGTTATGTACCGGTGATTGCCCATCCGGAGCGTAATGCCGAGGTTGCCGAGAATCCGTCCAAGCTGGAGCGGTTAACCGAACTGGGAGCACTGGGACAGCTGACGGCGCAGAGTCTTGCCGGGACCTTCGGGAGTAAGCTGCAGAAGCTGTCGCTAGACTTGTGCCGGCGGGGGACTATACATGTGATTGCATCAGATGCGCATGATTCTAGTAATCGTCCGTTTGGTTTAAGCGAGGCTTACGAAGTCGTGAAGAAACATTTGGGAAATGAGACATTCGACTTTTTTCTACAAAATGCGCGTAGAATTGTTGCTAATGAGGAGATCATTCGAGTTAATCCTGTTCAATCCAACAGCAAACTTCATAGATTGTTCGGATTTTTTTCTCGTAAGGGATGACCTTCCTAGTTTTTAATGGTAGAATGGGTATTACTGGATTAAAGCTATAAATTTTATAAAACTACATACAAAGAGGTGGATGACAAGTGACTTTGAAGAAAAAATTAGCAGTATCTACATTAGCAGTAAGCATGGCGGCGGCATCCGTTGCCGGATTCCCGTTCAGCAGTAAAGGCCTGGCCCAGCATCTGGGGATCGTAGGAACGGCTTCTGCGGCAGCGGTTACCCACGCAGACGCGAAGACAAAAGTGGAGAAGATTTATGCTCAACTCACTCCAGCAGACAAGCAAAAGCTTCTGGCTTATGAATTAGAAGCAGGAAATATTAGTCTTTCGACTTTCGGAGATATCTTTAAGCCAGTACTGGACAAGCTTGCTTTGAATGAAGCTGATGTTGCAACTGCCCATAAAGCATTCAAGAGCGTATCCAGTGTAGTTTATGATGTATATGCTAACGATTTTGCTGAGATCAAGGCTATCCGCTATGATGTAGACAATGTGGACCTGCTCAACAGAATCGCAGCCAAAGCTGGCGTGGCTGAGCTTACATTTGACGATCTGATTGAATTCCTGCTGGGTGACAATGGTGTGGAAGCAGAACTCCGCAAACTGGTCAGCAGCAAGACAAGTGCCCAATTGCTGGAGATTATCGCTAATTCTACAAGCCAGGACGCTTTGCTGGACGATGCTATTACAACTGTGCTTAACCACAGAACAGGTGCAGGAGCCCTTACAGTTAGCCAAGTAGTATACAATCTTAATATTACTCCTGCTGATGTGAAGCTCAGTCTGAAGAACCTGAATGCTACACTCCCAACAGCGAAGCCTGCAGTGAAAGCCCTTGCTACTGCTTATATCAAAGCTTACGGCTTCAGTGGCAGTGATGGTGGAAGCGGCGGGAGTGGTGGCGGTGGAACTGTAGTAACAACTCCGGTTACCAACCCTACAGCGACACCAGGCCTGTATGATGTATCCAAGCTGGTCACTATTGTTGGAGATAAAGCTACTTTGAAGCTGGCTGATGCAGATGTATTGAAGGCATTTGATGCCTTAGTTGCTGCTAATGCCGGTAAGACAGGTCTTACACTCACCCTGAACCTGGGTACAGTGAATGCTGCAACAGTGGAAGTTCCATTGTCCAAAGCAATCATCGAAGCTGCCAAGGCTAAAGGTATTGCTAATATCGCAATTACTTTCAACGGCTTGACCGTAACGATTCCAGTAGGTCAATTCAGTGAAGCTATTACACTTACAGCATCCACAATTGCTGATTCTACAGTGACTTCGATTTCCAGCCTGAAGCTGGCATCCAGCGTATATGAATTTGATCTGACGGTAGGCGGCGTTGCAACAACAACCTTCCAGCAGCCAATCACTATTAAGCTGCCACTGAAGAATGCAACTGGCCTTGACAAAGAATTGCTCTCCGTGGCTAAGGTTGTATACGGCGCGCTGCAGTTCCAGGGCGGTGTTGTAGACGGTGACTATATCGTAGAACCACGCGACACTTTCTCTTCCTACGCAGTAGTTGAGAACAAAGTAAGCTTCAAAGACATTGCAAGTGTACAGGCTTGGGCTGGACGACAAATTGCCGTTGTAGCTGCCAAGGGCGCAATCGAAGGTGTGGGTAACGGCAACTTTGCTCCGAAGAGCAATGTGACCCGTGCTGAATTCGCCAAGATGCTGATTCGTGCACTGAACCTGGAGAACAACTCCGCTAAGCAGAGCTTCGGCGATGTGAGCTCCACTTCCTGGTATGCTCCATACGTAGCTGTAGCTGCTGAGAAGGGGATCATTACCGGACGCAGCGCGGCTAAGTTCGATCCTAATGCAACGATTACCCGTGCAGAAATGGCGACTATGATCTCCCGTGCGATTAAGTCGGTTAACCCTGCTGCAACTACAAGCGCAAGTGCACTTAGCAAATTCTCTGATGCTGCTAAGATCAGTGCATCGCTGAGAGATGGAGTTGCCTTCGCTGCCAGCAACAACCTAGTTATCGGTAACGCCGGTAAGTTCAATCCTAACAACACTGCTACACGTGCAGAAGCAGCAGTTATTATCTACCGTACAATCAACTTCAAGTAAGTAAATAGTAAGTGTGGAGAGCCTCCTCTCGTCTATTAGAGAGGGGGCGCTTTTTTAAGTGGAACGAAATATTACAGAAACAGCTTGGAGGGAAATTCACTTGTCAGCACAAGAATTGGATCTGCGCGATTATTTCCAGATTGTCAGGAAGAGACTGTGGATGATTGTTAGTATTGTTATCGTGGCATGTGTACTTGCCGGGGTCTACAGCTTATACATCAAGAATCCGGTGTATGAGGCTTCAACGAAGATTATCGTTAATCAGACACCTACTCAATCTACAGTAGGGCAGCTGGATCTGAACCAGATTAATACGAATATTCAGCTGATTAATACGTACAAGGAAATTATTAAGACACCGGCAATCCTCGATGTTGTGGCCAAGGACTATCCGCAATTCGCTATTACTGCAGAGGAGATGCTGAAGAAAGTTAATGTGAGTTCCGTAAATAATACGCAGGTGATGACACTTGTCGTTCGAGATAATTCATACCAGAGAGCCGCAGAAATCGTGAATGCCATATCACTTGTGTTCAAGCAGGAGATTCCTTCCCTGTTCAATGTGCAGAATGTGTCCATCCTCAATGAAGCTAAGCTTAATCCCTCGGTTGCTCCAGGACCGGTAGAACCGAATGTGGTGATGAACCTCGCGATTGCCTTCATTGTATCCTTGATGATCGGTCTGGGAATTGCCTTCTTGCTGGAATACTTAGATGATACGCTGAAGACAGAAGATGACATTAAGAAATACCTTGGACTTCCAACGATCGCAATGATTACGCGGCTTGGACAAGAAGAAACGAAGACTACGGAACAGCAAGTACAGACGCAGACCAGAAAGGCGGGGGAACTCGAACATGTCACAGCAGCCAAATAAACAACGCCATCTGATTACCGTGACCAACCCGCGCTCACCTGTATCTGAAGCTTTCCGGGCACTGCGTACGAATATTGATTTCTCTTCGGTAGATGAACGGATACAGATCATTATGGTCACTTCCTCCGGGCCTGAGGAAGGAAAGTCTACAGTGACAGCTAACCTTGCCGCTGCCTATGCTCAAGCGGATAAGAAGGTGCTGCTCATTGACGGTGACTTGCGTAAGCCAACAGCACATAAGACTTTTTCGCTCAGTAACCGTTACGGATTGTCTTCACTATTATCCCAGCAGGCGGATTTGTCTGAAGTCATTCAAGAATCCGGTATAAATAACCTTTCGCTGATGACATCTGGGCCGATTCCTCCAAATCCGGCAGAGATGATGGCTTCCAACCGCATGAGTGCGGTTCTGCAGGAGCTGCGCCAGCTGTTCGATGTTATTCTAATTGACACACCGCCACTATTGGCAGTTACAGATGCGCAGATTGTGGCCTCCAAGAGCGATGGTGTGATTATGGTTGTGAGTTACGGCAAGGTGAAGCGGGATATTGCCGTTAAGGCGAAGGCAGGTCTGGACCGGGTTGGAGCAAGAATGCTAGGCGTAGTACTGAACAATGTTAAGCGTAAGGCTAGTGAAGGCTACTACTATTACTATTATGGCAATTAAGTTTCCTATTGAAGAAAATTGTTATTTTTGGAGGCACTAAAAATGACAGCGAAAACTAGAGTCTTAATGTTATTTATGATTGATATTGCGATAATTTGGTTCAGTGTAGTTACTTCCTACATGTTTCGTTTCTTCGATGGCATTCCTCATGAGTATGTTGTCCAAATGCTGCAGTTTGGATCGATTTCTACGGTTGCTATCGGAGGGACTTTAATTTATTTTGGGCTGTATCGCCGGATGTGGCAATATGCCAGTATCGGAGAAATAGTATCTATTCTTAAAGCTATTGTCTTTGGGGCTATCATTGCTTATGGTATATCTTTGATAATTCTACCGGCACGGGTACCTTTTGGAGTCGAAGTCCGGGTTATGGAGACAACACTGGTTCTTGTTGGCGGTATTCGTTTTCTCTGGAGATTTCTTCGTAAGGAACGAATGAATGATAAGCATACTGAGACCCACGCCGTAATTGTTGGGGCAGGGGATTGTGGAATGCTAATCGCCAAGGAAATGATGGGACCTTCGTTTGCGCATACGAAGTTAGTAGGCTTCATTGATGACAGCCCGAATAAACATCATATGTCTATCCTGGGCCTGCCTGTTCTAGGGAACAGATATGATCTGCCTCGTCTGGTGAAAGAGAAGGATATTCATGAGATTATTATTGCGATGCCTTCAGTCTCCAGAACTGAAATATCGGAGATAATCAACTTAGCTAAGACAACCGGTGCTAAGCTGAAGATTATCCCTGCCTTGAATGATCTGATCGCTGGCAAGATTTCTGTTAAGAAGCTCCGCGATGTTAGTGTGGAAGATTTACTAGGCCGTGAGCCGATAGTAGCTGATATGAACAGTATTCTGGGTTATGTTCATAATAAGACAGTACTCGTTACAGGAGCTGGTGGTTCAATCGGGTCAGAGCTATGCCGTCAGATTTCTCCATTTGCCCCTGATAAGCTGTTAATCCTCGGACATGGAGAGAATAGCATTTATACCATAGAGATGGAATTGCGTAAGAACTTCCCTTATCTGAACATTGTTACGATTATTGCTGATGTTCAGGATCGTATAAGATTGATGGACGTATTCCAGAGTTACAAACCGCATGTCGTCTTTCATGCGGCAGCGCATAAGCACGTTCCCTTAATGGAGCGTAATCCATCGGAAGCAATAAAAAATAATGTGTTCGGTACCCGGAATGTGGCGGATTGTGCTGACAAATATGGAACAGAACGCTTTGTAATGATATCTTCGGATAAAGCGGTTAACCCAACCAGTGTTATGGGAGCAACAAAACGGATAGCAGAAATGTATGTACAGAGTTTAAATGCATCAAGCCATACGAAGTTCTCGGCCGTTCGATTCGGTAACGTACTTGGTAGTCGCGGTAGTGTAATTCCGGCTTTTAAGAAGCAGATCGCAGCTGGAGGTCCAGTCACCGTTACACATCCCGAGATGGTCCGCTATTTCATGACAATACCGGAAGCAGTTCAGCTGGTAATTCAATCGGGTTCTTTTGCCAAGGGTGGCGAAGTGTTTGTACTGGATATGGGTGAACCGGTAAAAATATTGAATTTAGCAGAGGACTTGATTACTTTATCCGGTTATGAGCCTTATACAGATATTGATATTACCTTCTCAGGTATTCGTGAAGGTGAGAAACTGTACGAGGAGCTACTTACGGACGAAGAGAATCTTGGCTCCACTCAGCATGATCGTATATTCATTGGCAGACCTAACGTTATAAGTCAGAATCAATTGGAACTAGAATTCAAACGATTGGAACGAGTTCTGACTGAAGAGCCAAGTGCAATTCGCGAGGTAATTAATCAGATTGTTCCGATGCAGCCTGTTGCCCAAGCCGCCATTAGTTAACTAACATTAACGGAGGATAACGATGTTCAACAAGAGATGGAAGAAAGTGCTAGTGTGGTCTCTGTCCGTAGTTTTAGTAATAGTGATTGGTGGATTGTTCGCTGCAAACTATGCGGTTGATAAATTAATGACCTCAATGGCTGGTGGATTGGATTTAGAACAGGATAACACTTCCGATAGCGAGAGTGTAGTTATTGAACCTATTGTGGAACCTACTACTGAACCGGCAAATACAGCTACTATTGGGAAGAATGATATTGAAAAGATTGTACCCTCAGCATCATCGGTTACAAATGAGGAGAATATGCCTATAAGTTCTCCTAATACTTCAGGGGGGAGTGTGAAAACGGCTACTCCCGCTTCAACTACTCAACCTGCTAGTACTCCATCTTCTGAGAAAGTGACAGAAACCGGAGGATACTCTGCGCAGGTCTCAACTGATAAAGCTAAGCAGATTCAAGAAAATGTTACTGTGAAAGAAAAAGCGGATGTTGCTTCGATTGTAATGGGTCAATTAAGTGTATCGGATATCAAACGATTACAGGAATTGGCCTCTGGTGGATTAACCATTGAAGAGAAACGCGAAGCACGCAAGATCATTCTTGATAATGTCTCGGCGGATCAATATAATGAACTTTCGTCAATTGCAAAGAAGTACGGAGTGAGTGAAGGAAAGACACAAGAACAGGTTATAGCAGAAGAAAAAGCTGTGGAAGAAGGAAGTGAATAGCAATGAACAAAATTAAAATCCCGGCAACAGTTTTGCTGTTGCTTTTATTAATAGGGGCCGCTCCATTAACAGCATCAGCGCCTTTATCTGCCTCAGCTGCATCAGTAGCGGCAGTAACAACTCCATCTGTGAAAACTGACTTAATTAAAGTTCGAAATATGGATGTTAAGATGATATTTGATGGTGTAGGTATGGTTCCGCCGTCAGGACAATTAGTATTTATCCATAAGAATACAACCTATGTACCCGTAAGATTCATGTCTTACGCTCTTCAAAAGAGCGTAACATGGGATGCTAATAATCTTAAGGTCTCAGTAAACGAACCAAACAGTACGGAGTTAGTCATAATTAAAGAGTATTTAATGAATGCAGCGAATATCCAAAGAACTTTGGATACATCCAAGAGTGTTACATTATCTGAGGTGAAGGCTAGCTATGTTTTTAATGGAGCTGCCAAAACAATTCCTAACAGCCAGTCCAGTTATATAATAAATGGAACTCTATATGTGCCACTTCGATTCCTTTCAGAGTCGGCAGGGAATTCGATTAAGTGGGATCAGAAGGCAAAAGTCATTACGGCTACCTCTAAGGCATATCAAGCACAAATTGGAGAAGGTAATAAAGAAACAGTACCTTCAGCTACTTCCACGCCATCACAGACGGATACTTCAAAAGAAAAACCTGAGAAAGTTTCTTATGAATCTATAACCAGTGCAACAGAAGCCAGACTTAATACCCTGAAATCGCAAAGTGAGTCAACGTTATTTGGTACCGCTATGGAATATCTTGCTGCTCAGGACGATGCTAGTAAGCAGAACATTATTGCAAAAGGGAAGCAGCAATTGGCATCCTTCACAGCAAGTTTTAATAGTATCGTTGCAGATGCCGAAGTACAACTCAAAGCAAATGGATACAGTACAGATATAATTGCTCAATATAGAAGTGTTTTTGAGTCAGAGCTTCAGAATGGCTTACAGGCAGTTGCAGGTATGGCGGACTAATCTCCGCCTCTTATTCTTACATAGAAGAGGTTGAGGGTAAAATGAAGCCGTATTTAATTGTAAAAAGAATACTCGATTGTTTGTTTGCTTGCATACTACTCATCATTACTTCTCCTATTATGCTAATAGCGGCAATAGCTATTAAAGTCAGTTCTAATGGTCCTATTCTCTTTAGTCAAAAGCGTCCCGGAAAACATGCCAATATTTTTACGGTGCTAAAGTTTAGAACGATGTCATTAGAAAGAGATTTGCATGGTGATTTATTACCTGACATAGAGAGAATGACACGGATAGGATCTTTTTTGAGAAAAAGTAGTATTGACGAGTTGCCCCAATTAATAAATGTCATGAAGGGTGATATGAGTTTTATTGGACCAAGACCTCTCCTTGTTGAATATTTAGATTACTATTCTAAAGAAGAACTACGCAGACATGATGTAACTCCAGGGATATCGGGATGGGCCCAAGTAAATGGGCGGAATGCAATATCATGGGATGAAAAGTTTAAATTAGATCTTTGGTATGTTGATCATATTAGTTTATTTCTTGACTTGAAAATAGTTATCAAAACATTATTAAATGTTATTCGGAAGACAAACATTAATAGTTCAGAAGTCGTTACTATGTCTTCTTTATCCTCTTTAAGAAAGCACAACTTATAATTCTTTGAATATTCTCGTATGGAGGATTCTATGCTAAACATTAATATAGTGACAGTTATAGGGGCTAATGGTGCTATGGGAGCAGCGGTAGCTGGTATTTTTGCTTCTTTTGGAAATGTTAAAGTAAATATGGTAAGCAGAACGCTTAATAAGTCTCTGGAAGGAATTGAAAAAGCGGTTAAATCTGTTAGGGCAGATTCCATCAGGAGTAATTTGGTTGCCCGTACATATGAAGACCTAGCGGCATGTATCCATGAGTCCGATTGGGTATTTGAATCAGTAGCTGAAGATTATGAGATTAAAGATGAAATTAATACTGTTATTGCAAGATATAGAAAGCCAGGAACGATTGTTAGTACAGGTACATCAGGGCTTTCGATAGAAAAATTAAAGAATGTGTTTGATGAAGAGGCTAAATCTTTGTATTTTGTGACTCATTTTTTCAATCCTCCGTATAGTTTGCCATTATGTGAATTAATACCTAATGAGTCTGCCGATGCGGATACTATCGAATCACTTAAACTATATCTAGAGCAAGTTCTAATCAGAAAAGTAGTTGTACTGAAGGATGCTCCAGCCTTTCTAGCGAATCGTATAGGGTTCCAATTCATGAATGAAGCACTTCAATTTGCCGAACTCTATGAAGATAGAGGTGGTATTGATTATATCGATGCTATTTTAGGCCCTTTCACAGGCAGAGGAATGGCTCCATTAGTAACAGTTGATTTTATAGGTCTTGATGTTTATAAAGCAATTACAGATAATCTCTATCATAGTATTTCAGATTTATATAGTAACTCCTTTATCTTGCCTCGATTTGTAGATAGTCTTATTAACGAGGGTAAGCTGGGAAGGAAATGTGGACAGGGATTATATAAACTTGATAGAGACAGTACTGGTAAAAAGCATATATTCGTTTACGATATTAAATCTCAGACTTATCGAGCTAAGATTAAATATTCATTCTATTTCGTCGAGAAGATGGTTGCTGCAATTAAAGAGTCTAAATACGAGGAAGCTATTAGAATACTCCTTAATAATGACTCCGAAGAAGCGAAAATATCTACTTACTTCTTGATAAAATATGTTGTCTATTCTGTATTTGTCACAAAAGAAATTGCGGATAGTATTCATGATGCGGATACCGTAATGTCATATGGGTTCAACTGGGTTCCACCGCTTGGCCTACTTGAGTTGTTTGGTGGTAAAGAAGCAATAATTGAATCTATGAAAACGGATAATAGGCTACTCCCGTTCATATCAGCATTCAGTGAAACGGAAATTTATCCTTCAAAGCTAAATTACAGAAGGTACTTGAGGGCCAAATTCTAGATATATCATGGAGGATAAGAATGAGCAGAGTATACGTACTTGGTGGAGAACAAAGTGATTATGAAAGAAACTGGAGTAAGGAAGGCAAGTCTCTTACTGGGATGTTTAGAGAAATAATAGAAGATGGATTACGATCTACCAATATATCAGTAGAAGAGATAGGGAAATTAAATATTCAGAATAAAGTCGGCGCTTTTGTAGGGAATTTTGCAGCAGAAAACTACTTGTCGCAAGGCCATTTAGGTGCATTCTTGACTGAAGTTGATGATGTGTTTTATGGTCTTCCATCTGCCCGATACGAAGCAGCTTGTGCATCGGGTTCAGTTGCCATTGATGCTGCAGTAGCAAAAATTAAGAGTCAAGAATATGACTTGGCACTTGTTGTGGGTATCGAGATGATGAAAACGGTCGACAGTAAGCTTAGTGGAGCTTTTCTTGGGAGTGCATCATACTACGAGAAGGAAGCGCAGGGTATCGACTTTCCATTTCCTAATTTGTTTAGTAAGCTGGCCGATGCTACTATTGAAAAATATAAGCTTGAAACTGAGCGTTATATGAACAATTTGGCGGAAATTTCTTATATTAACTATTCTAATGCTAAAAGGAACCCTAAAGCTCAAACTAGAAACTGGTTTATGAGTAAAGCGCAGGCTAAAATGAGAAAGACAGAATCTAACCAACTTGTGGGCGGACGATTAGCTGTTAGTGATTGTTCTCAAACGACAGATGGGGCAGCAATGGTATTCCTTGCTTCAGAAGAGTATGCTCATAATTATTGTAAAAGGAATAACCTGCAAATTAGTGAGCTTCCATATATTAAAGGATGGGGACATAGAAATGCTCCACTAACTTTTGACTCGAAAATAAAGGAAAGTATAAACGATCCATATCTTCTTAAATGGACTCGGGTTGCAGTTAAAGATGCATATACAAAATCCGGTTTGACAGTTGAGGATATGGATTTATTTGAAGTGCATGACTGCTTTACATCTAGTGAATATGCTTCATTATCATGTCTGGGTCTAACGGAACCTGGAAAGGAATACGAAGCAATTGAATCTGGATTAATCACTTTTGAAGGTGATAAGCCAGTAAATCCAAGTGGGGGATTAATAGGAGGAGGTCATCCGGTCGGAGCCTCTGGTGTAAGGATGTTGTTGGACTTGTATAAACAACTTGCCAATAAAGCTGGAGATTATCAAGTTGAGAATGCCAAAAATGCGATGATGTTAAACATTGGGGGATCAGCAACTACAAACTATACATTTGTATTAGGTAAAGACTAGGAGGAAAAGTATCCATGCAGGACCTTGTACTTATAGGAGCAGGTGGATTCGGAAGAGAAGTTGCCTGGTTAGTGAGTAATATTAATCGAGTTAAGGAAACTTGGAACCTTATTGGATTTATAGATAACAATTCAGCCCTTAAAGGTGAAACTATCAATGGTATTCCGGTTTTGGGGGGCGTGGAATGGTTCGGTACAAGAGAAGCAAATATTTCAGTAGTTTCCACTATAGGCAATGCTAAGACCAGAAGGAAATCAATTTCTGAATTATCAAGATTCTCAAATATCAATTACGTGACATTAATAGATCCTTCTGTAGTAATGTCGGAATGGGTAGAAATTGGTGAAGGCAGTATTATATGTGCAGGCTCTATACTAACAGTAAATATCACACTAGGTACCCATGTTATTGTTAACTTAGATTGCACTATTGGACACGATGCTGTAATCGGCGATTATTCTACGTTGTATCCAAGTGTTAATCTCTCTGGAAATACTTTGGTTAACAATAATGTAGAATTAGGAACAGGCTCTCAAGTGATACAAGGTATAACCATCGAAGAAGGAACTATTGTTGGAGCTGGTGCTGTGGTAGTTAGAGATCTACCAGCGAATTGTACGGCGGTAGGTTCGCCAGCTAAACCTATAAAGTTTAATTAATATAAAAGGTGACGATAAAATGACTAGAGAACGTATATTCCTATCTCCTCCTCACATGAGCGGGAATGAAATGAAATATATCCAAGAAGCATTTGATACGAATTGGATAGCACCCTTAGGAACAAATGTAGACAAGTTTGAAGAGGAAATGTGTGAATATGTTGGGGTGGATCATGCATTAGCCCTTTCTTCAGGCACTGCTGGGATTCATCTGGCATTAAAATACTACGGAGTCGGCCCGGGGGATTATGTATTCTGCTCAGATTTAACTTTTGCAGGCAGTTGTAACCCGATCTTATACCAATATGCTAATCCAGTATTTATTGACTCTGAACCAGAAACATGGAATATGTCTCCGATTGCACTCGAAAAAGCTTTTGAGTGGGCAAAAACAGAAAATAAAATGCCTAAAGCTGTTATTATCGTAGATCTTTATGGACAAAGTGCTGATTATGATCAACTTCTTCCTATTTGCAAAAAATACGGTGTACCAGTAATTGAGGATGCTGCAGAAGCGTTAGGTGCAACCTATAAAGGGAAAAAGTGTGGCACGTTTGGTGATATTAGTATTTTCTCGTTTAATGGAAACAAAATCATTACTACCTCTGGTGGAGGGATGGTTGTATCCAATGACGAGCAGGCCATAAAGAAAATGCGTTTTTGGGCAACACAATCAAGAGAATCTGCAAAACACTATGAACATAAGGAAATAGGTTATAATTATAGAATGTCCAATATTTGTGCTGGAATTGGGAGAGGACAATTAGAGGCGTTAGATAGTTTCGTAAATAAACGAAAAGCCATTAATACTAAATATAAGTCGTTACTAAGTAAACTGCCTATTGAGTTTATGCCTGTTCATAGTAATGGTGAGTCGAACTATTGGTTGTCTGTGATTGTAGTGCCGAATAATGGAATTCAAGACCTTGTCTTGAAAGAACTTGAAAAAGAAAATATTGAGGCTCGACCAGTATGGAAGCCAATGCATATGCAGCCTCTTTTTGCGAAGTGTACATTTTTTAGCCATTATAATATATTATCAGAAACTTTGTTTGAAGAAGGTATCTGTCTTCCGTGCGGGACTGGAATGTCCACAAAGGATGTAGAGCGAGTAGTCTCAAACATACAAGAGTCTTTTAAAGCAGTAATGATTTAAATGTGAAAATTATACTTAGTGCATAATATATTTCGCAATTTTTATATGGAAATATATTTAAATATTATTATAAGGAAGAAAAGAGAATGAAGGGTTAGGTATTTAAATGAAAAAAGTATTAATGTTAGCTTCAGTGGCTTCAATGATTGAAAAATTTAATATGTCAAATATCCGAATACTTATGGATTTGGGTTATGAAGTGCATATTGCTGCGAATTTTGAGTATAGTAATACTAGTTCGGAGAATCGTATTATTGAGTTTAAAAAAGAGCTTGAGGGTTTGGGGATTCGACACTATCATATTGATTTCTCAAGAAAAGTAACTAGTATTTCTTCTCATATACTAGCTTACAGACAAATAGCTGAATTAATGTCCCAGAACCAATATGAGTTTGTTCACTGTCACTCTCCTATAGGAGGGGTTTGTGGGCGTATAGCTGCAAAAAGAACTCGTACTAAAGTGATTTATACTGCTCATGGATTTCATTTCTTTAAAGGAGCTCCATTGAAGAATTGGCTGTTATACTATCCAATCGAGAGAGCTTTGGCGAATTATACTGATGTATTAATTACTATAAATCATGAGGATTATAATAGGGCTTCAAAATCATTTAAGGCAAAAAAAGTAAAATATATACCGAGTGTAGGTTTAAACACCGAGGAGTTTAACAGTATAGTTGTAGATAAAGAAGCAAAGCGACGTGAAATAGCAGTTCCAGAAGATGCGATCATGTTCTTATCAGTAGGTGAATTAGATAGTAGGAAAAATCATGAAACTCCAATACGAGCACTAGCAAATATTAATAATAAAAATTTGTATTATGTCATATGTGGTACAGGGCATCTATTGGAATATCTTAAGAATTTGTGTAAGGAACTTGGGGTAGAGAAGAATGTTCTGCTACTGGGATATCGTACCGATATTGCGGAATTATGTAAATCATCAGATATTTATATATTCCCTTCTCAAAGGGAAGGTCTGGGTATGGCAGCTCTTGAGGGAATGTCTGTTGGTTTGCCCTTGATATCCTCTTATATTAATGGAATTAGAGATTATACTGAAGATGGTAAAACAGGATTCTGTTTACATCCTTTTGATATTAATGGCTTCGGAATAGCAATGGAACAGTTAGCTGGTGATGCAGATTTAAGAAGGAAAATGGGGATTTATAATCAGAGTGTTGTTGAAAATTTCGAGATTCAGAAAGTCAATAAAATAATGAGTGGGATCTATCAAGATAAATAATATGGTTCGACTATTATAATTAATTTCAAGGACATTGCTATTAAGGAGTAAGATTAAACAATGACGATTAGAGTACTGCATATTCTAAATTCTTTGGGCAATGGTGGGGCAGAATCTTTTATTTTTAATATGTATAGAAATATAAATAGGGATATTATTCAATTTGATTTTCTATTGAGGTCAAAAGACAATAATCCCTTTTTAATTGATGAAGTAAGTAGACTGGGGGGGGAGATTTATATAACACCAGAATTCCCCAGATATCCTCTTGCTAATTATAAAGCAACGGACCATTTTTTCGAACAACATCATGATAAATATAAAGTTATTCATGTTCATGCAAATGCTTTATTATATATAACTCCTTTTCTATTAGCAAAAAAGTATAAAATTCAAAGTAGAATATTACATAGCCACAACACAGCAACGGAAAAACATTTGTTGTATAAGGAAATTCATCGTTTTAATAGATTGTTTGTTAGTAAATTAGCTACACATTATTTCTCATGTGGTTATGAAGCTGGAGAATGGATGTTTAAAAAGAAGGAATTTGAAATAATTAATAATGCCATTGATACAAAAAAATATATTTTTAATGAAGAAATAAAGAAGAAAATTAGGCATGATATGAAGTTAGAAAATGGATTTGTTATTGGTCACGTGGGAAGATTTGTTGAACAAAAAAACCATGCCTTTCTAATCGATATTTTCAATGGGATTTATAATCAAAATCCCAAAGCATATCTGATATTAATTGGAGATGGCGAATTATTACCTTCTATAAAAGAGAAGGTAAATCAGCTGAACCTTAGTGAAAATGTCTTCTTTTTAGGACTGAGACAAGATGTTACAGATCTATTACAAGCATTTGATGTTTTTGTTTTTCCTTCCTTATTTGAAGGTCTACCAATCGCATTAATAGAAGCTCAGGCAGCTGGATTACCATGTTTTGTTTCAAATAATATTTCTAGTAAAGCTAAAATAACGGATTTAGTGAATTTTTTATCAATTGAGGAAACAAGTTCTCTTTGGGCTGATACCATTCTAAAAAAGTCAGCAGATTATTTAAGAACGGATATGACAAAGGAAATTGAATCTAATGATTTTGATATAGTTGAAAATGTGGAAAAGATACAACAAATATATATGAAGATGGCTAACTGAATATGTTTGATGGAAAGGTAGGACATGGTGAGAAAAATAATATCACAACATCAAAGTAACAATAGAATTCTGATGCTTTGTCCAGATCAAAATGATTCTTGGGCAACAGAAACAGCAAAACAAAATAAAGACATTGATATTTTAACATTATATAAGCCGTGTAATAAAATGTTTAGAATATTAAGACGACTGTTTGTGGAAATAAACGTGTCAATCCGTCCATTTTTATCTTCTTGGTATAAAAAAATGAATGATTATAGCGTTATCATTATTGATGCAAATATAATTAATAGTACATTACCACAATGGTTACGTAAAAAAAAATATAAAGGGCGAATTATATATTGGTATTGGAATCCAGTTAGTTCATGTGTGCATCCGAAAAAAATAAGAAATGATTTGTGTGAAATTTGGTCTTTTGACCCTTTAGACTGTGAAAACTATAAAATGCATTTTAATTCTCAATATTATTTTTCAACATTTAAGTTGGAAGAAGAAATAGATATTAAATACGATGTTTTCTTTATTGGAAGGGAAAAAGGCAGGCTCGATTATCTTAATGAGCTTGAAACCGTTATGAATTCAATGGGAATAACAACGTATTTTCATATAGTTAATGGTAATAAATTGCTTGAACAAAAGCATGAATATAAACCGCTGATTTCATATGACAAGGTATTAAGATTAATTGGAGAGAGTAGGGTGATTTTAGATATTGTTCAAGTGGGGCAAAGTGGACAAACATTGAGATCAATGGAAGCTTTATTCTTTTCAAAGAAAATGATTACCAATAACAAAAGTATAATTGATTGTGATTTCTACTGTAAGGAAAATATTTTTGTTTTAGATGTAGACGATATTACAAGACTGAAAGAATTTATTAACACTCCATTTAAGCTGATTGAGAAGAATATAATTGATAAATATGAATTTAGTGAATGGATTAAAAGGTTTCAAGATGAGGAGTAGTACATCATGTTATTTATATTGTTTGTTAGTTTATTAATATTGACTTGCATATTATTATACCTTAATGATGGTGATCCATTAGCTCCTAGTAGTTTGTCTAGTGAAATGTTTACATTGAGCACTTTGGTTGCTCTGTTAAATCAGAAAAAATGGGGTGTTGAATACTCTGCTTACACAATTATTGTCATATTAACTGGGTTAATTGCTTTTAGTATAGGTGCATTTTTTGTGAAAAATATAATAGGCAAAAAGAAGATTGTCCATCAATTTAAACAAGAAAATATTTATGCTTTAAATAAAAAACTAATTTACATAAAACCTAATGTTGTGATATTGATCTTGTTTTTTATGATTATTATTACCTTTTTTCATGTGAAAAAAACTTATGAAATTAGCTTAATCATGGGGAATACTGGTGGATTCATGACGATGCTACAGTATGCTAGAATCGCATATATATATACCGATATTTCTGTTGGAAATATTTTAGCTATTCTTGGATTTATGGTTGGTGGTTTAGGGTATATTTTTGTTTTCATCCTTATTTATAATTTCATATATTTTGGTAAAAAATCACTAAAAATGATATATTTCCTTCCAGTCATAGTATATATTATCCTTGCTACTATGGGAACAGGTCGAACAGTTTTCATAAGATTTATGGTAGCGATTTTGACAATAGCAGTACTATTATGGTTTGAAAAGAAAAACATAAAAAAATTGAAAATGTCCTATGTTATAAGAATATTAATGATAGCGATATTCGCAGTAATCGCCTTTTTTATAGCATTTCAATTATTAGGAACTTTAACTGGTAAAACAGGTGAAGCTTCGACATTAGATATGCTATCTATTTATTCAGGCAGCTCAATTCCAGCTTTAAATATATTTTTAGATAATAATAGTGTAAATGGAAATATATTTGGAAGTGAAAGTTTTCATAGTTTGTACTCAACCTTAAATAAATTGGGGTTAAATTTTCCAGACGATACAATTCATCTTAGTTTTGTTGATTTCATTAATGGATACAGAACGAATATATATACTGCATTAAGAACTTATATTTTTGACTTCGGATATACTGGAATGATCTTGATACAATTTATTATGGGTGTACTTTTTTCCCTTTACTATACGAATATAAAAAATGGTGGATTGAACTATATATTTATAATAATTTATGGTTATTTAAATTATGGCTTGGCTATACAAGCTATAGAAGATGAACTACTCAGATCATTTATGTCTGTTACTCAAATTTTTGAATTATTATTTATTGTTGTTTTTTATCGAATCTTAATTAAAAAAAATTGAATCTCTTACTTTATTAAGTGAATTGCTTTATTAATTTCTTTTAACTAACTGGTTAAGAATGTTGAGGTACAAAAATGAAGAGTTTTATTAAAAACTTCTCCTATACTTTAGTCTCTAACTTTGTATCTTTATTGGTATCGACTTTAGTGATACTAATAGTACCAAAATTAATCGGACTTGGAGAGTACGGTTATTGGCAGTTATTTATATTTTATTCTGCTTATGTGGGGTTTTTGCACTTTGGATGGAATGATGGAATTTATCTGAGATATGGCGGTAAAGAATATAAGGACCTTGACAAAAGAAAATTTTTCTCTCAGTTTTATATGTTAATAATTCTACAACTACTAATTGCTACAGTAGTACTTATTTTCACCAAGTACTTTATAAGTGATTCCAATAGGATATTTATAATATGTATGACTGTTTTATGCATGATAATTGTAAATGTTAGATATATGCTACTGTATATATTACAAAGTACAAATAGAATTAAGGAATATGCAAAAATAACGATAGCAGATCGTATCTTATACTCTATTCTGATCCTTTCTTTTTTATTAGTTGGAATCAGAGAATATCAGTTATTGGTGATAGCTGATCTAATTGGTAAAGGATTATCATTGGTATATGCTATGTATATTTGTAAAGATATTGTTTTTCGAAAAATATCCAGCTTTTATTTCGATTTTAAAGAAGTTCTGGAAAATACCAGTGTTGGAATAAAACTAATGTTCGCAAATATTGCAAGTATGTTAATTATTGGTATAATTAGAGTTGGGATAGAACGAACTTGGGACGTATCCACATTTGGAAAGATATCACTTACATTAAATGTATGTAACCTTATAATGATTTTTATAAATGCTGTGGGAATAATTATGTTTCCATTATTAAGAAGGACAGACGAAGAAAAGTTAGCGAATATATACATTACAATTAAGGATATCCTGATAATCGTATTGTGGGGGACGCTCATTGCGTATTATCCACTTAAATTCATACTCTCCGCTTGGCTACCAAAATATTCTGATAGTTTAGTTTATATGGCATTGGTTTTCCCTATGTGTGTTTACGAAGGGAAAATGGCATTGTTGATTAATACATTTTTAAAAACAATGAGAAAAGAAAAATTAATTCTGAAAATCAATTTAATATCATTTGGATTAAGTTTGATTTTCACATTAATAACTACTTCTATACTTAATAATTTGAACTTGGCTATATTATCTATTGTTATTATTTTGGCATTTAGATGTATATTGTCTGAAATATATATATCTAGGATTTTAATGGTACCTGTATATAAAGATGTCATCTTAGAATTAATAATGGTATCAGTATTCATGGTAGTAGGCTGGTTCATAAACTCTTTCTTTGGAGTACTAATATATTTAAGTGCCTACTTAATATATCTATTTATAAAGCGTAAAGATATCTTTGAAACTTTTAGAAATGTGAGATTAATAATTAGTTCAAAGGATATAACCCAAATGGAGAATGTTCGAATTACCAGATCGATTTTATAGAGTTGGATTATATGTGAATTAATATTGATTATTAAAGTGCCACTTTAGATTGGCTTTGTAAAGGAAACTTTAAAAATTTAAAATTACAAATAGTTTAAGGTCCTAACTCACAGAATAAAAGGATATGCTTTTTCGGTTTGAGGGATTTTGAACATCTTTTTAATTTCCACCAAATAATTCACATTATTTTGAAGGAGTGAATTTAATTGAAAGGCATTATCCTAGCCGGTGGCTCCGGAACCCGCCTCTACCCATTAACCATGGTAACCAGTAAACAACTTCTACCCGTTTACGACAAACCCATGATCTATTACCCATTATCTACCTTAATGCTTGCCGGAATTAATGAGATCCTTATCATCTCCACGCCAGAAGATACTCCGAGATTCCAAAGTCTATTTGGCGACGGGTCTCAGTTCGGTATTTCCCTACAATACATAGTTCAACCAAGTCCTGACGGTTTAGCTCAGGCTTTTATTTTGGGCGAATCGTTCATTGGAGATGACTCTGTGGCTATGATTCTTGGAGATAATATTTACTACGGGAATGGAATCCGTAAAATGCTCCAGCGTGCTTCGGACAAAGCACAAGGTGCGACTGTGTTCGGTTATCACGTACAAGATCCGGAGCGTTTCGGTGTGGTTGAATTCAACGAGGAAGGCAAAGTGTTAAGCGTGGAAGAAAAGCCGACACAGCCTAAGTCTAATTATGCGATCACGGGTCTCTACTTCTATGATAACCGTGTTGTGGAGATTGCCAAGAATGTACAGCCTTCCTCCAGAGGTGAACTTGAGATTACTTCGATTAATGAAGCCTATCTCAAAATGGGTGAGCTGGATGTTGAACTCCTGGGGCGTGGTTTCACTTGGCTGGATACCGGAACTCATCAGAGTCTTGTGGATGCTACGAACTTTGTCCGGACGATCGAAGACCATCAAGGGATTAAGATTGCCGCTCTTGAAGAGATTGCATATATTAATGGATGGATTACGAAAGAACACCTGTTAAGCTGCGGGCAGAAGCTAAGCAAGACGGGCTACGGCCAATATCTGATCAAGGTAGCTACCGGGAAGATTCAATATTAAGCAGTAAAGGTGTGGAGGATATGAAATTGACGGAAACGGCGCTCCCTGGCGTATTTATCGTGGAACCTGCGGTGTTTGGTGATCATCGGGGATGGTTTATGGAAACGTTCAGTGATGCGAAATTTAGAGAGCAGGGTATTGATATAGCTTTTGTGCAGGATAATCAATCGTACTCAGCTACCAAAGGAACCTTGCGTGGACTACATTATCAGCTGAATCCTAAAGCTCAGACGAAGCTTGTCCGTTGCACTCGTGGAGTCATATTCGATGTGGCGGTGGATATCAGACAAGGCAGTCCTACGTACAGCAAGTGGTTTGGAATTGAGCTGAGTGCCGAGAATAAGAAGCAGCTGCTGATCCCCAAAGGGTTCGCCCATGGGTTCATGACGCTGACCGAGGACGTTGAAGTTCAGTATAAATGTGATGAGCTGTATGCTCCGGAATGTGATGGCGGCATTCTGTGGAATGATCCTGCTATTGGGATAGAGTGGCCGTTACATGTTACTCCGGTTCTATCCGGCAAAGACGAGCAGGCTCCTGTGTTGAAAGATGCTGTTCTGAACTTTACCTATAATAACTGAAGCAGAGTAGATACTAAATCGAATAATTCTGAGGTGTAATTCATGAGTCGGAAGAAATTGCTGATTACCGGAGGTGCCGGTTTCATTGGCGGGAATTTTGTGCAATATATAGTGGATAAATACTCCGATTATGATGTCTATAATCTGGATCTGTTAACCTATGCCGGTGATCTAACCAAGCACAAGCAGATTGAAGATAGAGATAACTATCATTTCATCCGGGCGGATATTGCTGACCGTGATGCGATCATGTCGATTTTTGAACAAGAGCGCTTCGACTATGTGGTACATTTCGCCGCAGAGAGTCATGTGGACCGCTCGATTACAGATCCGGCTATATTTGTCCTCACGAATGTAATGGGAACCCAGGTGCTGCTGGATGCTTCACGGACTATTGGGGTGGCGAAATTTGTTCATGTGTCCACGGATGAAGTGTACGGCGAACTGGATTTCGATCCTACGGTATTCTTCACAGAGGAGACACCGCTGCAACCTAACAGCCCTTATAGTGCCAGCAAGGCATCGTCTGATTTGTTGGTTCGCGCGTACCATGAAACCTTTGGCCTGCCAATGAACATTACACGCTGCTCTAACAATTACGGCCCTTACCACTTCCCTGAGAAGCTGATCCCGCTTACGATCTCGAAGGTCTTGAATGAACAGAAGGTTCCTGTCTACGGGGATGGTGCTAACATCCGGGATTGGCTGCATGTCTGGGATCATTGTGCTGCCATTGATCTCGTATTGCACGAAGGGGTAAGTGGTGAAGTATACAATGTAGGCGGCCATAATGAACGTACGAATCTCGAAGTAGTGAAGACTATTATTCATACCTTAAGGAAATCTGAGGAATTGATCGAATTCGTTGCAGACCGGCTGGGGCATGATAAACGTTATGCTATTGATCCGACCAAGCTGGAGAAGCTAGGTTGGAAGCCCACCTATACTTTTGAGACCGGAATTGCTCAGACGATTCAGTGGTATACAGAGAATGCTGAGTGGTGGGAGCAAATTCTTAGCGGCGAGTACCGGAAGTAGCTTATGAGCAGAAAATTAACCAGTAAAAAGATGGGCAAGCGTAGAAAGAGAATCCTCTTTCTGTACTTGCCTGTTCTGTTAATAGTCATGTTATTCCTTTATGCGGGGCGCTTCCTTCCACTGTCTGAAGCTCCCAAGCAGACCGATGTTATTATCGTACTCAGCGGCGGTGGTGGGCGGGTTGAGCAAGCGGTCGAGCTTTTCAAGGAGGGCATCGCACCGTATATGCTGTTATCGGCAGTTTCAGAAAATGCTGGCCCCTCCGGCGACATGCACCAAACCGCCCTCGCCTTGGGCATCCCGGAAGAGGCCATTTTGACTGAAGACGCTGCTCAAAGCACCTATCAGAACGCCCAGTTCACGCTTCCTATTATGAAGCAGCACGGCTTCAAGTCTGCCATTGTTGTGTCCTCTGACTTCCATATGCGCCGGGTGAAATTTATCTTCGATCATGTCTATAAGAAGTCAGGGATTGAACTGACCTATATAGGTGCTGATTCAGGCTATAAGGCTAAGACATGGTGGAGTGACCGGAACAGCCGGGAGACTACTTTTAACGAATATACTAAGATGATTGGCAATGCCTTCGGCTATAATGGCCCGGAAGCGAAGAGTGCGCTTGAACAGATTAAACGCTGGTTTCGCCGGTGAGGGAAGTCCGACAAAACCCCTCATAATCTTCTAGCCTCTGCATCCATAAAATGACAAACAAATAGTGCATCCCGGTCTATACTTAGAAGCAAATCTATTTATAGTCTGGGAGAGATGGACCATGCCTAATTATCATTTTAGGGAAATATGGACACCTTTGCGATGGATACAGATCCGGTTCTACCGGGATGATGCGGATCGGCTGTGGGTGAAGCGGGGTAAGCAGCGGAGGCAACCGCTTCGCAAACGGGATATCGACACGACAGAGACCTTACGAGACCATTAGGGTCTCTATTTTTTTGCCATAACCGGGAATCGCAATCTATTCACAGTAAAACCAGTGAGAATGGCAAGTGGGTGGCCCGCAGTTCACGGATTCGACTAATCTGCAATATTCTAGACTATTGACCATTGGAATAATGTGACATATTATTACATCTATAAACAAATATATAATATTTGGATTCCAGTTAGGTGGTGTCTGCGTGGTCCCTACTAGAACTATGATTCGCGATGCACTAGCAATGTATCTGTCACAGAAGGGAATGTCCATTAATCAATTCTCCAGACAATCCGGAATTAATTCAGGAACGCTCAGCCGGATACTTAGTGGTCAGCAGCCCATTGCTATGGACCATCTGGAGCGAATTACCAAGGCGATGGATCTGCCGGAGGACTATTTCTACAGCTTATACGTGGATGAATGTTTCTATTACTCGTCACCAACCTGGCGGCGTCTGCGGCCCTTTCTTGTGCGGTCGGCTGCACTAGGCCGTCTGGATTGTATTGAACAGGTGGTTCAGAATCTGCTAGAGAATCTGGTCTATGCTCCCATGCTGTTCGAAGTAGCTGAAGGACTGTTTCAAGAGGGGCTGTGGCAAGCTGCCGAATTGTTGTATAAGAATGTGAGTGCCAGTGAGAAGTACCAGAATTCCGAGAGACTCGCGGTATGCCAATATCGTCTATTCCGAATCGCCATTGGTGACGACCAGACGCGGAATTTGCAGGCGGCACATCTCTTCGAATGTTACCTGGACCGGCTGAATGAAGCGGATCAATTGGATGGGTTGAAGCATCTCGCTCATGTATATGTTTCTATGCATAAGTGGCATAAGGTAGATGAGCTGGCGAAGGAGATGTTGCAATTAGCGACTCTTCGTTATAATCTCCAGCGTCAGTCGGACCGCAGAGAGGACAACGAGAGAAAAACTGAGAAACCCCTGTACTTCTACATCCTGTACGCACAGCTTATCCTTTCAAATGTGTGTGAGGAAATAGGAGACTACCCATCGGCATTAGATTGGGTGTCCCTCTATATGGATGGAAGCTGGATACAGGAGGACAATGAAGAAGTGAAGCGGACTGTGGCTCAGTTCCAGGATTGGGGTACGGCGAACAAACTGCTCTATCGGGTGATGGCAGGACAGTATGAGGCGCTCTCAGCATATGTCGAATATATCTCAGAGCGACCAGATGAGATATTCATTGCGTTATACAATATTATCTCATCGGCTAACCGCTATGATTGGAATGTTGATTCTATTCTGGAGCGGTTTGCTTCCTATATTCCTTACCGGACAAATCTTGCAGAGTATGGCATTCTTCATAACAAACAAGTCATAGCCAACCAATACGCCAGATTTCTTGCTGAAATGGCATTCTATTATTTACATGATAAGCGCAAAGAAGGAATTAGATTCATCCTGCAAAGTTTGGAATCATCTGCTAGAATCAATAACGAGAGCAATATCCTCAAATGTGTTGATCTATTCGAACAGCATCGGCAGCTGGCAGATGAAGAAGAGAAAGAGCAATACAAACTCCTAATTAGAGAGGTGCAGGACTCACATGAAAAGAAAATTGTTCAAGCTTCTAGCTTCCTGTAGTCTGGCTATTGTAATTATTATAGCTGTTGGTACTACTGAGCCCGTAGCAAACATCAGCACTCAAGCTCTGATTCAAACTATGGGACACGGTTTAGGTGATGGTTGATGCTTACCGGGCAGCAAAAATTAATCCGCAGACTAAGCAACGTTCCCGGAATACCGGGAACGTTGTTCTTTTATAGCGAACATAATATTCTAGCCTCACCATCCACAAACCGACAAACAAACTAGGTATCCCGGTCTATAATTAGAAGCAAATCTATTTATAGTCTGGGAGAGATGGACCATGCCTAATTATCATTTTAGGGAAATATGGACACCTTTGCGATGGATACAGATCCGGTTTTACCGCGATGATGCGAATCGGATGTGGATTAAACGGGGTAAACAGCGGAGGCAGCTGCTTCGCAAACGGGATATCGAAACGACAGAGACCTAACGAGACCTGAGGGGTCTCTATTTTTTTGGCTTCAAGTGCCCTTTCATTCTCTGTACCTTACACATATACGCAAAAATGTTATGGAAGGCTTGAACGGGTGTTCCAGATTGTTGCGGGTGTAGCCCCGGTCCTCTTCTTCGCGGTCTCAGGTGTGACTACTACGTTGCAGGTGAAGCGGCGCAGTTTCAGTTCCCTGCTCGGCTTCTATGTGCTGTTCGCGGTCATCGGGTTCGCCAACAATCTGATGTGGAGACCGGATGTACAGGCTTTTCGCATCATGGATGTTCCCCAGATCATCGCGCTTGGCGTCCTCAGTGTCTATTTGCTGGAAAAATATCTTAAGCCCCCGCTCTATCTGTATCTGCTGCTGTCGCTGGCTGTGTTTGCTTTACGTATTTTCCTTGGCTGTTTGCTTTCTTGGCGGGAGTCTTTGCGTACCGGGCCAGTAACCGGGTGAACCTCATCATGGCTTTGGTTGCCGCCGCACTGCTGGGGATTGTTAGTTACGGTGGCGTGAGTGAGGCGGATTACGTCAAATATAATATGTCCATGCCCTACCTGCTGTTGTCTATGACTGTGCTGTTCGGGGCGTTCTCTCTCTTCCGAAGCATCAAAAGCTATGCTCCCGCAAGTCCGCTATTGTATGTCGGCAGGCATTCGCTGCTGTTTCTGTTTATCCATCTGTTCCTAATCCTCGCGTTTGACCGGCTGGGTCTGGGCCGTCTGCACATTGTGCTGATATGGGGGCTGGTGCTGATCTGCACCTACGTTGGCATGCATATTCTGCTGTGGCTTAACCGCTTCATCGCGCCGTATTTGGAACACCTCCTGCCTTGGGGGATCATCGTCATTGGTGTGATTGCCATTCCGCTCGTGATCCCGAACAGGGACCTCATCATCCTGATGGAGGCGGCGCTGGGTATGCTGTTCGCCATGAATTATAAGCAGCTCTCCAGCCTGATGTCGGCAAGTACATCGGCGCGGCGGGAGTCAGCATTGAAGGAGGTTGTGCGGGAGCGGGCTTGATTGCTTTTTGCTAAGTTTAAGCGGAATTGCTCTGTTATAGTATAGAAACGATGGGGACTTGAGAGGTCTTCGTCGTTTTTTTGCGTACTCATGGTGTGAATTGCAGACAAAATGTGACAAAACCGTAGTAGTAAGGATGTTTTTCGACACCTTATTAAGGAATTAATAGACATATTCGTTAGAAAAATGTAACATCTTTGTTATGAAACTTTTTAATAGAATTACTTGGGAATGGAGGGATATTGTAGTTCCGATTAAAGGTTATGATGAATGAACTGGGGAGAAGGAGACAACGTATGATCTCGAAAAAATTAAGAACTACGGTTTCGCTGATGTTAGTACTATTGTTATCATTTATGAGTGTGCTTGAGGTATCTGCAGCCTCGTTTAAAGCGGGGGTAGTCTCAAATGAACGGTTGCCGGACGGCAAACAAAAGATTACGGTCAACAGTGTGGTAGACGTGACTTATAGCGATCTTAAGGTTCTAACGGGGGTTAAGTTCGTACTTAAGAAGGACGACATCGAGATAGCAAGTCTGGCGAAGGCGAGGAATGTAGCCCAGCTTACTGTGCTGGATTCAGTTTATACATCTATGACGTACAACAATCTTTCTTTTGAAGGTCTGGCAGCCGGTGAGGAATACTTCCTGCATGCAGAATATGCAGGCGAGAAAGGGACGATTGTGACACCATCCCAGAGCATCCGTGTACCTTCTGCTACAGGAATTGATATTTCGCTGGAACGAATGACCAAAGATTCTAATACATATGAAGGTTCCTCTACTTCGGAAATCCGCAGTGATGATAAGAATGTAAGACTTACCATCCTGAATAATGGTGTTCCGCTTGCGGGTGAATCTGTTGCAGTGTGGAGTAATTATAGTTCGTACTATTATACTACGGATGCGAGCGGGCAGATCCAGCTTAAGGATAATACGAAACTGGTGCTCAATAAATCGGTTATGTTTGTATTACTGAAGCAGGGAAGCGAGCAGTACGAAGCTAAGCCTATCTATATAACCGATCTTCAAAAAGCAGGTACTTATACTGTAGCTATTCGTTATCTTGATGCCAAGGGAAGATTGTTCCGCGATCAGAGCAGAAATATCTACGGGTTAAGCGGACTCGACGATCAGAGTGCTGTCCCGGGGTATGCTATGCTGGTACTCAGAACTGGAGAGGTATCAGGGAATTACAGCTCTTATGTACTTAATAATAATGAAACGTATTTGTTCCAGACACCTGTTTCTTCATTGTACTCGTCAGTAGACGGGGTTCATAAAGAAGTTATTGAGGATGCGAGCGAGTTCAGCCGTGTGAATCTCCAGTACACCTGGGATGATAAACCTGTGATTGTGGACTATTACTCCTTAATTGATAACAGTCTGTACAAACAGATTAATAGTACAAGTGGTGCTCCAACTTTCTATGGAAACACAGTCTACCTGAAGAAGAACAAAGAATATGAATTTACAACGCTTGGAAGAGTCGCCGGTGTGGAAGGTAAGATTGTGTTCCGGAACAAATTCAAGCCGGTGGAAGCCAGCCATGAGGTAGCGCTTGCTGCGAAATCCAGTGATTTCAGTAAGCTGAATATTCAAGCACCTGTTATGGATGGAACTCAGGCAAAAGTTCAAGTATCTTATCTGAATGGAAGATTCAACTACAACCAGATCAGTATGTATGCTCCTGCGGCTGGCAGCGATGTATACGTACCTAAAGGTGAACAAATTCACCGCCTGACCACAAACATTGCTTCGGGAAGTTCTTATGCCAGCGACACTAATACGAATGCCGTTGCACTGGATTCGTATTTCACTCCGACTGCTGATGCTTATGCCTTCCATGGCGGCAGCACTTATAAGACTCAGATTAGCTTCAGGGTGCAGGATACTAGTTATTATTACAGCGAAGCCGAAATGCGGAGTCAGATTGTCCTGGGCGAGAGTGTAGAAGCTTTGGTTAAAGTGACAGATGAGCATGGCAATAGTCTTGATGTGAGCAGTAATTATAGGCTGGTAATTACGGATGAGAGTGGCACTGTCATTTCGAACGAATACCTGAGCTGGACTAGTGAAGAACAGGAAGGTAATCTGCAGCGCATAAACAAGCGGGATTGGAAGCCTGCTAAATCGGGAACTTATAAGGTTCAATTATTCCCGTATGTATACAAAGATGGCGGATATGTATTTGGGGCGCTGTTGGGCGAGGCTGAACTGAAGGTTCTGCCGAAGAACGAGCTTGATATCGAAATTAGAGGCGCAGACGGCAAACTGGTTGACCTGGTAGACAAGCCATACCTGACCGTTGACCAGGCGCAGAAGGTAACGATTACAGTACGCCAGCATGATACTGGTGCACAGGGACAACCGGTGGCTGGAGTAAAGATCAGCCGTTATGATGAAGTGCTCGGTACCACCGATGAGCAGGGAACGTTCACGATTCCTGATGACAAGGCTTATTATATTGGTGAACTGTACTTCAACAAGATTGATTATTTAACTAAAAAGGTATATGTAGCGATCATTAATCCGGAATCTCAAGCTGTAATCCGTGTGCGGGGCTTGGATAAAGCTGAAGGTACTGGCTATGAGGGCGGGGTTCCACTGGATTATGCCAACATCCAGGCTACAGTTAGAAGAAGTGACGGATCTTATTCAGTTACATCTGATTACCTTAGCACTTCTGAATCACAGGGGTTTCTGGTGGTGGATTCTCCTTCAGTGGTAGGCGTTGACTTCATGCGCTACGACAGAAGCTATACCGGAGTAGAGGCCAAATATGGTTACTACATGTATGGTTCCATTAGCACAGAACCCGGCAAGGATTATTCGCTGGTGCTGGACGCAAGACAAGAACTTCAGGAAGTCAGCAAGGTTATTCTGGATAAGCCGACAGAAGAACTGTATGTGGTGCGGAGGGATTTAGCCGGGGCTAGTTATGTTCCCCATGTTATCGACAGCAACGCTGTAGATGAGAATTATTTCTACGCTACGCAAGGAACTTACAGTATGATGGCACAGACCCAATCGGGCACTTTTGTATACCGTGATAACGTTGTAATCAATGCAGGAGACAATAGCTTAACCATGGATGATTCTGCTTCCGGGCTGGCTTCCTTGGTGTCACCAGAATCCGGAACCATCTATGCTGTTGAATATACCACAGCCAACAAATCGAAACTTCAAGGCTATGCGTACAATGCCAATCAGGTACAAGTGACACCAGGAGATGTAACGGTGTATGTAGACCAAATCATGGGTGCTATAGAATACCAGTATAATATTCATTTCGCACCTGGAACTTTGCAGGCAGGTACGCTCACTCAGCTTGCACCACAAGCCTTGCAAGGAATAGATATTGTAGGACTGCAGAACGGCAAATTGATACGCCCGGCCGGTGCGACCTCGCTGGAGATTGGACTGGTCGATGCGGCAGGCAATCAGATTGCACAAATTAAGAAGCCGCAAATTCTGGTTGCCAATGGGGGCTGGAGCAGTGGCAGCAAGAGTCTGTATCCTGAACATGCTTCTTATGAACTCCAGAACGAAGCGGGGGAAGTGCTGTCCTCACAGATCTCACTAAGCTACCCGCTAACGGCAATTACTTATAATTATGCAGATGGCAGATATTTGACTGACGGTACGTACTTGATCAAAGCTTCCCTGACCATTGACGGACAAATCTATACACTGGACAAAAAAGTAACTCTGGAGACGGCTACAGGCACTGTGGTTGATCCAGGTCAGAATCCGCCGGGAACAGATATTGGAGGTGGTGGAAACGCCGGTACTACTCCAACGCCAACGCCAACGCCGACACCAGCTCCAGGGGGATCCGGGTCAGGAACTTCCGGTTCTGCTGCCACTCCGGCTGCTTCCTCTCCTGCAGCAACAGCAGGGGGTAATGGGAATGTACAGCAGCAGAATGACAAGCTGCAAGACCTGTTGAAGAATACTTCAGGTTCAGCAGCCGAGAAGGCTTCGGCAGCACAGAATGCGCTGTCGAGCATTGCGGAGTCACTCAAATCGGTTAACACTCCTGCACAAGCTGAACAGAACAGTAAGAGTCTGTCTCTGGCTATGGATACGGCAGCACAACTCCTGGAAACCATTCAGGATCCTGCAGAGAAACAGAAGATTGTAAGTTCTATTACAGAGTTGGTAGGCAGTGCTCCGTATTTACTGAACAAACTGGACAGCTCTGACAAGGCAGTTGAAGTCGCCCATGCACTTATTGAGAATGCGGCTGCAGTGCTGAATCATGCACAGGGCATCACGGCGGAAGAAGTTCAGAAGTTAAAAGACGCTGTCATTTCTTCCAGTCAGGCTGCACTTAACAAAGCTGGTGAGGTCACGATCGCCAAAGAAAATGTAACCGTGGAAGGGAACGCCGTCTCTTCACAGCTGGATTCGGGATTAATCAGTGCACAGATTGAAACGGCGAAGCTGGCGTTGGTCTCTGTCTCTGGAGATTTGACAAGCAAGCTTGGAGCCGGGACCGCTGCTGATCTGAAGCTGAGCCTAACGGTTAAAGTACCTCCGGTGAGTGAAGGGATTCATAAGCTGAATACCACACTTCCATCAGAGATTCTTACACTGGTGAAGGAGAATGATATTGCCGGATTGAAGATCCAAATGGACCAAACGGCATTCACCATCGAGCCTGATACCTTCGGTAAAATTGAGGCAGGCCAGAAGATTAATCTGGCAGCAGAAGTTGTAGAGAATGCTGTTATTAACAAACCTCGTCAGGCAGAACCGCTGGCAAACATCCCTGTGATGGAATTCAGTGCATCTGTTGGAGGTCAACCGGTTAAAAGTTTCGCCAAGCCGATAGACGTGACTTTTGATGTATCCTCTATTGATACTTCGAAATACTCAGAGGCTAATCTTGAGAATCTGACCGTGTATGTCCTTAATGAGGAGAGTCTTACTTGGGAAGCCGTTGGAGGTAAATATGATCCTGTTACTCAAACTGTAACTGCTCCGAGAGGACATTTCAGTAAGTACACAGTGATGCTCGGATCCGCTGCCTTCTCGGATGTTCCTGCTACTCACTGGGCAGTTAAAGAGATCAATTATTTGTTGACCAAGGGCGTCCTGGATGAGGGCGGAGTGTTTGCTCCATCCGACAAGATTACCCGCCAGCAGTTTGCGGCAATGATATCCAGAGCCTATGGATTGAATGGGGAAGGCGTAGCCTTGCCTTTCAAGGATATTAAGCCAACGAATCCATATGCGGATGAGATTGCGGCTGCTTATGCAGCGGGGATCATTAACGGCAAATCGGCGGTTGCTTTTGACCCTGAGGCAACCATCACGCGTGAAGAGATTGCAACGATGCTTGCACGGGCAATTACAACGAATAACGGTAAATCGGCTGTTGCCCAGCCGGCAGCAGTGAATGCAGCCTTTAAGGATGCAGCCAAGATATCGAAATGGGCTGCTTCAAGCGTGGCGTTGACTAAGAGCATTCATTTATTCGAAGGCTTCGAGGATCAGAGCTTCCGTCCTGCTCAAACCGCCAGCAAAGCAGAAGCCGCGGCCTTAATCTATCGTTTGTATCAGCTGAAATAGTAACTTGCAAGTCGAATTATAAGTAGAGCCCGAAGAAACTGACCGCCGTTGAGGTGAAGTCGGTTTCTTTGGGCTTATTGTCAAATCGAACGTTTGTTCTTTTTATCGTATACGAATCCAGTAAAATGGAATATAATCGCATGGAATAAGCTGGATTTCTCGAAACGGGAGGCGACAGAAATATCCATACCGCATGATGAAGCTTTTAAGAAGCTGCTGGAGCCGCAATCGTATAGAGACACACAGTTTCACGAACGGATGTTTATTTACTTCAGCCGTCTATTCGAGCGCTACCGGAAAGAGCATAAGTTGATTATTCCAATTGCGATTTTTACTTCAGACGAGATCAGGGAGGAGCAGGACATTTTGGAAATGAGTATTCCGGAGCACCAAATCCTGCGCTTCCAGTTTCTAAAGGTGGAGCTCCGTAAGCAGAACTGGCGCCAATTTATTAATTCGGATAATGCAGTGGCTGCTGCGTTGCTAGCCAAAATGGGTTATACTACAAGAGAAGCGAGAGAAGTACGCGGGGAGTTCCTGCGAATGTTCATGCAGCTAAAAGCACGATTGGATCAGGGACGGCTGGCGCTCATTATGTCCGTGGCAGATTTGTATTTCAAGCAGGATCGTGCACAGGATGAAGAGATTCTAAGAGAATTAATGAAACAATACCCGGAGGAGGGTGAAGCAATAATGGAGTTGATGCCACACTGGAAACGTTGGGGATACGAAGAAGGAAAAGCTGAAGGAAAAGAAGAAGCCCAAGCGGAGATTATCCGTAAATTGTTGCTTCATGGATTTACTCCGGAAGCTGTATCCAAAGCCGTTGAGTTACCACTGGATGAAATTAAGAAGCTGATGTAATTCTGGATATTTATATAACTAAAATAATCTAAAGAAGACCTTGGTGAGAGTACCCAAGGTCTTCTTTTCGTTGTATAGGAAAATCATTACTTTTATCCACCCGTTAGTGTAATAGCATTTCTGCCATCAGGCTCAGAGGATGATGGTCTACTACCCTTCTCCCTCCTCCCGCTAATCAGCAAGCTAAGCACCGGGACCTTCTGAATCACCAGGTTCAAGGCGAGCGACCCGGCTACCGCAATTATAGTGGTCGGCAACCAGCCCAGATAGGTCCCCAGAACATAATGTTCGAGGAAGTTCAGCAGCAGGATGAAGACGCCGTAATGGAAGATCAGGATGACCAGGGACTCTTGGCCGATGTAGGTCAGGAGGGCCGCGAATAATTTGGACTTGGACAGCAATTGGGTGCCTTTGATGGCCAGCAGGCTTCCGGCGATACCGGCGAGGTAGAAGAGGAGCAGGTTGCCGTACACCCGGTTGTTCATGTCGACATAGGAGTTGAAGTAAGCGGCAGCCAGGAAGATGAACAGCAGGATTAGGGTATTGAGGTTGAAAATGCGGATATTGCTCAGTACCTGATGCTGCTTCAGCTTATAGCCAATGAACACATAGAGCTGGGCCACTAGGGCCACATCGATGTTCCAGGGCAGGAAGATGACCCGTCCCAGGCCATAGCCGGTCAGGCTTAAGGTAAGCATGATCCCGAGCTGGAGCTGCCAGGAGCGTGTGTGTATGTAGCGCATGGTGATGCAGAAGACGATCTGTGTAACGAACAGGCAGGTCAGGAACCAGATGGGGATGTTCAGCAGCAGTCCGTTGGAATAGTTGCCGTAGAGGAGGGCGGCCAGCGGCTGGACCCATCCAATATCCGGACTATGGTCGCTGGCGAGCATCCGCAGGAGTGCCCAGAGGCAGTAAGTCAGCAGCCCGGCTGTGAAGTAGGGGAGGACGAGAGTCAGGAGCTTGGTCCGCAGTAATAGCTTAAGATTGTCAAAATACCTGGAGGCGCTGAATAAGTAACCGGAGACGATGAAGAATAGCGGAAGACGGAAGTCTCTGAACATATCGTTCAGTACAGCTGGAGTCAGGCCGGCATGTCCAACGACGACCAGCAGGATGGTGATGCCGCGGACCATATCGATAACCTTCAACCGTGTGGCCTTCGGCGTACTGCTATTTCCTGCGGATAATGATGGTTGTGATGCTTGCATGGGGTGACATCTGCCCCTTCCATAGGTGTGTTATAGCCTACGATATCGGATATGAGTGGCAGGGACAATGGTACAAAATAGTTATTTCAATATACTACTTCAGCTGGTTGTATATTCTTTATTGATGGATATCCGTCCTGCTCGGGGCAGTGAGGAACAGGATTTGCAGCCGTTGTCCCCCCTAAATAGCTCGAGCCCCCAGCCAATTTTGTATATAATAAAGTTAACATAGTGTTGGTGAGGTTCTGATTATAAGAATTCTATTATGGATTAATGCTGAACTATAGGGAGGCTGGAAGATGAAAGCAACAGCAAATCAGCAACCATCCGGTACCCGGACGAGCAGCAAGCCGGTTGTGGTTGAGACAGTGAATTACTACAAGCAGCTGGGTGTACGGGTGAATGCTACGCCGAAATCGATTGAAGCGGGTTATGAGGCCAAGATTAAGGAATTTCCTCAAGAGCAGTATCCGGAGGAGTTCCGTAAGATCCGCGAGGCTTATGATAACTTGAGTGATCCAATCCGGCGTGACGAATATGATTTCACCCGCAAGAACGGCAGCACACAGAAACTGGATACCCTCATTGATAAAGGCACGGATGCCTTCGCTGAAGGGGACTTCCGGCTGGCGGAGGAGCTGTACCGCAAGGTACTGGAACTCAAGCCGGATCACTCCGGGGCAAGCATTGCATTATCCTCAGTGTATCTTGCCGAGGATAAGCTGAGCATGTTCGATGAAGTATGGAAGAAGGTAGAGGCGCTCAGTCCCAGCACGCGGTCAAGTGTTATTGGTACGATGCTGCAAATCCGTGTTCTGCTGCAGTACGAGCGATATGAGAAGGCTCTAAGTGTTGCGCGTGCGCTGGATAAGAAGCACCGTGCCTGGCGGAGAGTCTATCTGACGGACTATACCGATGTGCTGATGATGAATCAGCTGGGAGATGAAGCCTGGGGAATATATGAAGAGATGGCTGGAGAACTGAAGGAGGGCCTGAATGAGGACCTGAATGAGAATAATGATGTTGAACTGAAGGGAGATACTTTACAGTTCTATTTTTATTGGATCAAAATCATGGTCTACACGAATAAAATGCAGTTCTGGCATAAGGTTAAGCAGGAAATAAGGGCTTATCTACGCTCCTTGCCTGAGGGGGCAGAGAGAGAATCAGCGGTGGAACGTCTGCTGGAAGAGAGCCGTGAGCTGGCAGAGAACAGAGCCTACAAAGAAGCGCTGCTCTTCGCCGAGCTTGCCCACTATATAGATCCCGGCAATCCGGCTGTGCAGCAGCAACGCACGCTGGCTCAAGGGGGAAATAAGCTGCTCCTGGAAACCGACCGGCTCATCAAAGACAAAAGCATGTATCCGGGCGTACAGGCCAAAGCCAATGATTTCTTCACCTCGGAAGGGTATAGGCATCCGGCAGAGAGGCTGGATCAGGCTCCTCCAGATGGGATGTGGCCGTCCGGCGGGGCAGAACACGGTGACTATTTCATGACTGAAGGCATCCGGATCATGAAGCGTAAGTACCCGCACGTGTATAAGTCTCATCAGGAGCTATGGGACAAGCTGATGTCCTAAAAGCATAAAAGGGCCGCGGATCAATGCTGATCCACGGCCCTTATACGTTCTGGTGAATTGAATTCTAAGAATTCAGATTCACCCGCTCCGGAATTACAAAAGAAACGGTGGTGCCGGCTCCAAGCTGGCTGCGAATGACCAGTCCCTGGCCATACAGCTGTGTCAGCCGCCAGTTGGTATTCAGCAGTCCGATGCCGCGGGAAGGCAAGCCGAGTCCGCTGTCGTCCAGCAGATGACGAACCTGCTCATCAGGCATCCCTTTGCCGTTATCCTCTACTTCAAACGATGTGTACCCCTGCCGGCGGTGAATGCGGATATGCAGCCTCCCACCGGCCTTCCGGCTCAGCAGGCCGTGTCTGACCGCATTCTCGACCAGCGGCTGGAGGGTAAGCGGCGGGAGGAGCAGCTCAATCCCTGGTTCGACCTCCCATTCGATCTGCAGGCGTTCGTCAAACCTGGCCTTCTCAATAAACAGATAGGACTCTACCAGCTCCAGCTCATGGGACAGTCCGACCCGCTGCTGTGAGTTCATATAGTCGAAGCTGATTCGCAGATAGGAGGAGAACGCCTCTCCGAGATCACGCATCTTCGGGAGGTCGAATTCACTTAAGGCCAGCAGTGCGTTCAGCGTGTTGAATAGAAAGTGCGGCTGAATTTGCGCCTGCAGGTAAGCGGCCTCCAGCCGCAGGCTCTGATTAATGGACTGCTTCAGTCCGGTCAGGGAGCGGACCCGGTATTTCAGCTCCAGGGCGTCCACAGGCTTCGCGACATAATCATTGGCTCCGGATAAGAATCCCGTATAGATATCCACCGGCTGATTGCGGGCAGTGAGCAGCAGGATCGGCAGCTCTGAGACAGAGAAGCGCTGACGGGCGATCCGCGTTAGCTCGTAGCCGGACATGTGGGGCATCATGACATCGGCGATCAGCAGGTCCCAGGGTTCGGTGCCCAGCAGATCCAGAGCTTCCTGGGCGCTGGTGACAGTGACCAGCTGATGCTGTTCATCCGAGAGTATGCTGGCGAGTACCTTGAGATTGACCGGATCATCATCCACGGCGAGAATTAGAGTCTTGGCCGTCATGGAGGTCTCCTGCAGCTGCATCTGAGGGAGAGAAGGGATCTTCTGTGATGCAGCTGCAGAGATACCGCTGGTATCAGGCTGCGGGAATAACAGTCCCCCCTGTTCAAGCAGCAGGTCTTCCATGTTCAGGCTGCTATTCATCCTTGCAGCAGCCGCCTCTTCCGGCATATGCCGGACCTCAGAAGCAGATGCAAGGGGGATTGTGAAGGTGAACACGGACCCCTTCCCGGGTTCGGATTCCACAGTAAGGTCTCCGCCGTGAAGCTCTGCCAGCTGCTTGCTGATGCTTAAGCCGAGCCCGATTCCGCCTCCGTCATTGATGCCCTTACTGCCTCGCTCATAAGGCGAGAAGATCCTCGCTTGTGTCTCCGTGTCGATCCCTATACCGGTATCGGACACGCTAATCCTTGCAGTCTTGCCGGTAATCCCGGCAGAGACGGTGACTGTTCCGGCCTGCGTGTATTTGATGGCATTGCGCAGCAGGTTATAGAGAATCTGCACAATCCGCTTCTCATCGCCCCAGACGGGCGGCAGGGAAGCGGGTAATTCGTTACGCAGCTGCAGCTGTTTGCTGTCTGTCATGAATTCAAACATATTCAGAATTCCGGTTACCAGCGGCCCGATGGCCAGCGGTTCACGCTGTAATACAATCCGCTTCTCCTGCAGACGGGTCACATCGAGCAGATCATTCAGCATATGGGACATCCGGCGGCTGATGGTAATGAGCAGCTCCAGATCCTGGTAGCTTTGATGATCCTGGAGGGATTTCTCCTTCGCTGTTACAGTTTGGGCGATGCTGATGATGCCATGCAGCGGCGTTCTGAGTTCATGTGCCGTATTCGCCAGGAACTGATCCTTCAGATGATCGCTTTCTTTCAGCTGCTGGTTAAGCAGCCGGTTCTCCTCTGCATTGCGGAAATACCGCTTGAACCAGTATGCGGAGAAACAGATGATGGCTGCGATGACATCTACCGGATAATACAGAATACTTGCTTGGCTTCTCGATTCGAAGGATCCGCCAATGACACTGGAGCCGATAGCTGAGGCAGCAAACAGCAGAAATACGGAGTCCTGCTCCTGCCGGACAACCATGCGGCCAATGGAGTATACGACGCCTGCGATCGGAAGCAGGTAGAGCACTGTGAAGAAGGGCCTTGCATACAGGGCGTACTGCGCAGGCATCACCAGGATATAGACGGTATAGAGGGACAGGAGAAGCAGGTACCCTCTGAGTAAGCGGACAGGCCGCTTCTGCGCGGAGAAGCTTCGGGTCAGCAGCAGCATGAACAGGGAGACCGCAAGATAAGCCAGCATTTTGAGCTTCAGCGCCCAGGTATAATTGATCGGCAGCCAGAGCAGCAGCAGGGTATCGTTATCGGTCACTACAGAAGCGGCTACCGCCAGCAGCAGCAGGCAGAACACCAGAAACGCTTTTTGGCGATTGAAAAAGAATAGAATTCCCGCATACATCGCATGCAGCAGCATGATCACAAAAGTGACCAGCTGGAAGCCGATAGAATACATCCTTTCCGTATCCACCGCTGCCTGGGAGCCGAAACGGATAGATCGGACAATCCCGCCTTCAATCGGGTGGTCGTAATTGGCCGCACGGACCAGCAGCGTGATCTCCTGCTGCCCTGAAGCATTATAGGCTGCTGTGTAGGAGACTGCCTTAGGTGTATAGTCCTGACGGTTTGCGGCCAGCTGCCCGAAGCTGCCTTCGGTCTGCCCGTTAACCTCAATGCTGGAGGCCGCCTGGATACGCTGAATCCAGAAGCCGTAAGGCTCCTGCAGCCCCGGGTCTACCAGTATACGTAGCCTGTAAGTACCGTAGCCGAAGGAGGAGTGCCCCTCCTCAGGGAAGCCGCTGCTCCAGTCGCCGGGAACCTGCACAACCTGCTGCGCAGCCGGGGGCTGCCCCGCGAAGCTCTCATAGGTGAGGAACTGGCCGGGATAGAATTCCCATTCACCATCCAGCCGCACAGACCGGGAGTTCTCGAAGTCCCAGCCCCTCATATCGAGGACGCCCTGCTTCGCTTCCTGATGCTCAGGCGCCTCATACGCGTTGAACCACAGATAACGTATGCTAATCAGGAGGGTCAGATATAACAGCAGCAACAGAGCGTGCTTGAGATTCAATATGCTTGTGGTATTGATCATGGTTTGCTTCGGTAAGTTAGTCTTCATCATACGTTCTCTATTCGACATGTTTCGATGTTATCCTGCCGGGAAATGGCGGGTTCCTGCTCTACCCCCATACCCCGACAAGCAGAATGCCTCCAAAGATGACTACAGAGCACAGAATCCGCCGCAAGCCCTGCTGTTCTTTGAGCAGGAGGATGCCCAGGAACGTAGCGAATATGGTCCCAATTTCCCGCAACGGGCTGATATGGGCGAGCGGCGCCTGCTGCAGTGCGAAGAGGAACAGCAGATACGAGCCCGGATTCAGCACACTTCCCAGCAGGATGGTGAACTTGTTGCTCTTCCACTCCTCCAGCAGCTTGCGCGATTTCAGAACCGCCGGAGTCAGACCGGCGACAAAACCGATATTGGTGACCTCAAGCAGCGCCAGCGGAGACATGTGCTGGAGATTCAGCTTATCGACGAATACATAGCAGGTTGTGCAGAGTCCCACGCAGAGCGCCATAAGAATCGGTGTATACCCGGACTTCCGGGAGGCGGTGGATGCGGAAGCAGATAGGGATGCAGATAGGGATGTGGTTGAGCTTCTGGAGCCCAGTCCGCTGAGCACTGCGAATCCGCCGAGCATGAAGGCAATACCGGCCCATCCATAGACAGACAGCGATTCGCCCAGAAAAAGAACACCGATCAGCGGGATAAGCAGCGTGCTCGTCCCCCGCATCACCGGATATATCTGTGATAAGTCACCCATCTCATAGGTTCTGGATAAAAGCCAGGAATATAAGGCCTGCAGCGCCACAGACAGCAACAGCAGGGCATAAGCTCCGGCTGCAAGCGGTTGAGTCCACAGCTCGGTTATTAGGATAGGGAGCAGCAGAATAGTAGAGATCATCATGATCGACCACAGGAAGATGCTTTTGTCCCGGCTTCTTTTGGTGAACATGCTCCACACCGCGTGACACATCCCGGAAGCCAGAACCAAAAGAATTGGCAGCAGCATTAAATTTCAACCCCTCAAGGAAATCATTAGTGTTCTGAATCAGCGGCAGGTACAGGGGGATGGGAGGGTTGTTCCAGCAGAGCCGAGCCATCCTCAAGCCGGAGCCAAGTCTCGAACTGCTTATCGCCCTCAGTCAGCCGGATGACACGCGCTCCCCGCATGAAGCCTTCCCGCCCGTATGTATTGTAGCCGGTGGCCCGGCCATAGCTGAGCCGGATGCCATGCAGGCTGCCGGTGAAGTCGTTCACATGATCATGTCCGCAAAAAGTACCTGCCACATCGCCCATTTCCACCATAGCTGTGAAGAGTCCCGAATTAAGCACCGGAGCACAGACCTGCTCGAATTTATGGCCGTAGCAGGTCTGCGTGGACCACATCTCGGCATATTCCGGCAACGGGATATGGAAGAATGCCAGCGCAGGCAGCTTGGCTTCACCTGCCAGGGGATTCAGCCGGGCCGATTGCTCTGTCAGCCAGCGGATCTGGCTCTGCCGGACCCAGTTATAGCCGGGAATCTGCGCAAGCCCGGAATAGGCACCAGTGTCCAGCATATAGAGAACGGCGCCCGCCCTGGTGCCGGTGCCCGCAATCTCAAGCGTATAATTACCAGAACCGGCCAGCTCTGCCGGACCTGCTTCAGCCAGGCAGTGGGGATGCTCCAGTGCAATGTCCATCAGCTCACTGTAGGAGACACCTTGCTCGGTATCATGATTGCCGAAGACGAAGGCCCAGGGAGTACCGCTCTTCTCTACAGCGGCCACGGCCTCCCGGAACGCCTGCTTGGGCTGCTCGCATGCCTGTTCTCCTTCCGGGACAGGTCCAGTATAGATCAGATCTCCTGTGAAAATAACGAGGTCCGGCTGCTCCGCTTCCATCACGCGTTCCATAAGCTCCCGCGTCCGCTGATCCTCAGCCCTTCCATCCATCCAGTGAAGATCGGTGAACTGTACGATGGTAAAGGTTCCATCCTGGCGGAATGATAAATTGTGCTTCATGTGAAAATCCCCTCTCTGCCTGAATAAAGTTATGAATGTAGTTCATTGGGTATTCAAGTGCATTCATGTTGTTTTATATTTCTTTATGTTGTTTCATGTTGATTTTAGGATCATAATCCGTTTCTGTCAATCTATAATTGGATGGATTGCACTTTCTGCAATAGAATTCGCTCAAAGCGGCATGAAATCTCATTCTGCTGTATTTCATACAACTGATTCCTCCAATTTCACCCTAAAAGACTCCTTTTACAAAATTCTAGTGTACAGAGTGCAATAGATTCTATTTTTCGGCGGATTTAGGGGTTATCTGCTGCAGAAAGTGCATTTGAACTATAATTGGAACTGCAACCGGTGCGAAACCTTACTCCTGCTTGAAGCAGAGTGTTTTCTCGCTCCGCAGGCTTTAACTGTATTTTGTACCACTAAAGTTGCCGGATACGGTGCGCCAGATCATTTTAACTGCACTCTATACAATTAAATAGACCGCCATTCCCTGAATGGTTGCTATACGCTATGTTTAGTTGTACAGAATACAGTTATCGCAATAAATTCACGCTTTAGCTAACGTTTAATTGTACGAAATACAACTATTCAATTATTCGCCAGCTTCGATACGCACGCAAACCGCAGGCATATGTGTGAACAGAAGATAATGATGCTAAGTACAAGGGAGCGGTGGTGGAGCAAGACAATTAAGGAATTAAGGAATTAAGGTTGTGGTACGTAAGCGTAAGGAGATACACTTGTCCACTAGAGCAATCTTTTGATAGAAACAGCTGCATTGACAAGTGGAATTCGGCTCCATATACTGAGGAAATCAACATCAATACACTCAAAACAACATTACATATACATAGACACCTGTATTAAATGATGCAATTTGCATTGACGAGCAGACTATAACTGGAGGAATCATACATGTCCCTGACCTATGAAGAACGCAGGCATACCATCCTCTCCCAGCTGGATCTGGAGGGGAAAGTGCAGGTGCATTTTTTGGCTGAGCGGTTCGCTGTAACCACAGAGACAATCCGGCGTGATCTCGACCGTCTGGAGAAGGAAGGGCGTCTGCGTAAGGTGTACGGCGGGGCCGTGCGGATTCGTTCCGGGAATAATGAACCCACCTTCATGAAGCGTTCCCAGATGAATCTGTTGGACAAGCAGGCCATTGGCAGGCTAGCGGCTTCGCTTATTCAGGATGGCGAGACGGTAATCCTCGACAACGGGACGACCACGCTTGAGATTATGCGGCAGCTCAAAGACCGCGCCCATGTGACGGTCATTACCAACGCAGTCCCGGTCCTGAACTGCGCGCTGGAACAGTTTCAGGGGAAGATTATTTTTGCCGGGGGCGAGGTGAATGCCGTTTATCAGGCGGCTGTAGGCATCACCGCTCATGAGCTGCTGGACCAGTTCAAGGTGAACAAGGCTTTTATCTCTGCCGGGGGTCTGTCACTCTCGGAAGGAATTACCGATTATCATCTTGAAGAAGTGCTCATCTCCCGTAAAATGATGGAACGGGCCGAGGAATCGATTCTGGTTGCGGACCATTCCAAATTCGGAGTGACCACCTTTGCCCAGATTGCTCCGCTGGAACATATCTCCATGGTCCTGACCGACAGCGGCTGCTCAAGTGAATGGAAGGATACCTTTGCCCGGCTGGATATAGAGCTGCTGACAGGGTCATAACATACAGGAGCATAACTTACAGAAGCCGCATAGAAAAATCAAAAAAGCGCCAATCCTCGTACACCCTAAGGTGAGGAAGATTGGCGCTTTCTGGTGTGCCGCTAGCTGGCTATAGGCAGCTGCCTGAAGCAGTGCTCACCTGTCTGAAGCATACGCATCTGATGCATCTAGACGCAACTCAATGCAGCTATACACAGCCCAAATCAGCACCTCAGCCGATCCAGATCCGCTGCGTAGCGTGATCGCCGGAGTTACGGCCGATCATTATATCGAACTCTCCAGGCTCGAACACAAGCTCATCGTTCTGGCCGTAGAATGTCAGCATCTCGCGGGTGATCTCGAAGGTTACAACCTGCTTCTCATGCGCGGCGAGGGTAACCTGCTTGAAGCCCTTCAGTTCCTTCACCGGACGGACCACACTTGCTGTAACATCGCGGATATAGAGCTGGACGGTCTCCTTGCCTGTAACCTCCGAAGTGTTCTCTACCTCAATGGAGGCGAGCACCGGGACATCAGCATCAGCTTCAACGTTGAAGCTGCTGTAAGCAAAGCTGGAGTAGCTCAGCCCATAGCCGAAGCAGAACAGCGGATCATTCGGGATATCCAGATACCGGGTTACGTAACGTACATTCGGATACTGGGGATCATAAGGGCGTCCCGTCTGATAAGCATTATAATACACAGGAATCTGTCCTACAGAGTAGGGGAAGCTCATGGACAGGCGTCCGGACGGATTATAATCGCCGAACAGTACATCTGCAATGGAATTCCCCGACTCGCTGCCCAGGAACCAGGCTTGTACAAGCGCGTCGCTGGCATCAAGTACAGGGGCAAGCTCCAGCGGACGGCCGCTGAATATGATAGTGATAACAGGCTTGCCGGTATCCTTCAGACGCCGGATCAGCTTCTCCTGGTTCGCGGACAGCCGCAGGCTGGCTTTGCTGCCGCCTTCCCCGGTATCCTGCTGATTCTCGCCGACAGCGGCAAGAATGACATCGCAATCCTTCAGCTGTTCGAAGGCTTCCTCAGCGTGGTCTTCCACATCGAAGACACCCTCCAGCATGCTTCCCAGCTCGCCGGTCATTGCAGTAATAATATCTGCTGCCGGGATTTTGCCGGTGATGCCGGTGTAGAGGGAGACTGCCGGATCTTTCTCAGTTCCGGCCCAGCCGCCCAGTACATGTATGGAGGTGGCGAAAGGACCGGCCAGACCGAGCTTCATTCCCCGCTTCAGCGGCAGCACTTCATTCTCGTTCTTCAGCAGTACTACCGAGCTTGCACCGAGTTCCCGTGCAGCCTGCAGATGCTCAGCGCTGGGCTTATCCGCTTCGTCTGCCACCGGATCGGCATCCTTGAACGGGTTGTCGAACAACCCGAGGGCATCCTTCAGCTCCAGTACCCGGGTGACCGCTTCGTCGATCAGACTGATATCGAGCAGCCCTTCTTCAACCAGTGCGGCCCCGTGGTTCAGATAGTGGGTGGACATCATCTCGATATCCAGGCCTGCGGCCAGGCTTTTGTGGGCTGCTTCGCGGCCATCCTGCGCAGCGCCATGGGGCACCAGCTCATTGACAGAGTTGAAGTCGGCGATGGTGACGCCGCCGAAGCCCCATTCCTCCCGCAGAATACCGCGGAGCAGCTTGCTGTTGCCGCTGGCCGGAATACGGTCAATGGTATTGAACGCGGCCATGACCATTGCGACACCGGCATCTACTGCAGCTTTATAAGCTGGCAGATAGAATTCGCGGAGTACACCGGTGGACATATCCACCGTGTTGTATTCACGGCCGCCTTCAGGCGCGCCGTAGCCGGCAAAATGCTTCACGCAGGCTGCGATCCGCCCCGGCTCCTTCAGGTCTGTCCCCTGATAGCCCCGGACCATGCTCTCGGTCACGCGGGCGTTCAGGTAAGGGTCCTCACCGGAGGTCTCCATCACCCGGCCCCAGCGCGGATCGCGCACGAGGTCAGTCATGGGGGAGAAGGTGACATGAATACCGGCAGCGGCGCTCTCTCTGGCTGCAATTTCAGCGAAGCGTTCGATGGCTTCAAGGTCGAAGCTGCTGCCCATCGCCAGCGGAATCGGCAGGATAGTCCGGTAGCCGTGAATGACATCCGCCATGAAGAGCAGGGGAATCTTCTGGCGGCTGGATTCCAGATGCCGGGTCTGCAGCTCAATAACATTCCGTGCGCCAATGCCGTTCAGAACGCTTCCGATGTTCTCCATTACCTGCGGCTTGATATTCAATTCTTTGAATGGACCCGTTAAATCCACGGTATCATCCAGACCCCAATAGTAAGGACCGAGCTGGGTTAGCTGGGCCATCTTTTCGTCTAGTGTCATATCGTTCACGAGATCTTGGATAAACGGTTTAGTCATAGCTAACTCCTTCGTTAAGCGTACTGAAAGTTATCGTCTGTATATATTATTGTGCCAAATAGATATGCAGTTCATTGCCGGGCAGCGTAAGCAGGTTGTTCTTGGCAATGCTTACGGCACCCGGGCGGTACGGATTGGACAGGACCTGGCCGGTAACCGCAACTCCTGCTGCATGCAGCTCCGGAGTACGGGCCGGGCCTGAGCCGATGTGATAGACAAAGGTTAACGGCCGGCCGAAGCACTCATAAGTGAAGCGCAGTCCGTCAAGGCTGGCGGGCAGCACCGGATCAATGATCAGCTCTTCATCGCTGAAGCGGATACCCAGAATAGCTGAGATGAGCTGATTGAGATAGATTCCGGGGCCGCTGGAATACAGCCGCCAGCCGCCTTTAACCTCTACGCTGCCATCGCGCAGCTGATCGAAGTTCTGCTGATAGCTGTAACGGTCAGGGAAATTCCCGTCCGAGCTGCTGAAGTACATATTGCTCTGGCGCAGCTGGGCATTCGGGACGCTCTGCCGGATGTTGATCGGATTGATCTGGAACAGGCCTTCCCAGGCGCGGTCAGCTTCGCCAAGCTTGGCGGAAGCTTCGAGATAGCGGATATGGGCATGCACATACTGCAGGCTGATCTCGCGGCCGACACTGGCGGCTTGCTCGGCACGGCGGAAGATCGTACTTACGCCGCCTTCATAGCGGGCGGGACGATCCATCAGACGGACGCCATCCGGGTGATTCAGATGCTCGTCAATCAGGCGGAAATTGGCAATCGCCTGTTCCGGGGTCACCAGCTCAGCAATAATGCTGCGTGTCATTGGCAGCAGGCGGTAATGGATGCCGGTCTGCTGATCCAGCGGGTGAAGCATATAATCAATGCTGCCGTCCTCCTGGAAGTAGGCGAAGCCGGCGATGACGCCATCCTTGATCAGCAGCGTCCGGAAGGATTCCTTCATCTCTTCGGCCATTACAGCAAGGCTGGCGGAGAATTCGGCATCGGCTGTAGTGACCTGCGACAGGTTGCGGATGACCTGGAAGGCCAAAGCGACGGTCCAGGCACTCACGAGCTTGGTCTTCAAGGCTTCATCAGCAGGCTGCAGGGTATCATCCCAGTCGCCCCCGGCATAATTGATCAGGGACGTGCCCGGTACGAAGCGTTCACGGATCGTCTCTACAGCAGCTTTGACATGCTCAAGCACGGTTTCAGTCCGCTGGCTTGGCAGAGCATCTGCCAGGTGATGATAGCCAACCTGTTCCTCAAGAATCGAATAGTCTCCGGTAGCCGTAATATAATCGCTGATGCATTTCAGCGGCCAGAGTACGACATCGCCATGCCATTCATGGGCTTGTACCGGATGCTGGTCGAACATGAACCATTGCGGCCATTCCTTGCTCTCCCACAGCTGATGGGAGTAGATCTTCAGCATTACATTTCTGGCCAGCTCATAATGCTGGGTCATCAGGAAATACTCCATCGGTCCCTGGCATACATCGCGTGTGCCCCATGCGGCTCCGCCCGGCTGTTCAAGGCCATGCGGCATAATGAAATGGGTCATCGCATTATGGGTGTACCACCATACCGTTTCGTTCAGAATATCAATCCGTGACTGCTCTTCTCCTTCAAGCTGGAGGTGGAAGCCCGAAGTAAATGCTTCATAGAAGCCTTTAAACAGCGCTTCCTCGGTTTCCGGAGTGTAAGGAGAGACCAGGGGAAGACTGTCGGCCTGTGTGAGCCGGCCTTGGATTACAAGCTGGAAGCTTGCCGACTGCGTGACGGAAATCGTCAGCAGCGTTCCGTTGCGCGGCTGTCTGTCCGTATAGAACATCCGGTCATCGCTGTACGTATAGGCAGTTCCCGGAAGCTGGATATCGAAATGCAGACCCGGATAAGGAAGCTGCTGCACGGACGCTTCGTCAGGAAGAACCTGCAGAATACCGTCCCTGGCTTCAACTCTCACCGGATGCTGGAATTCATGCTCACCCATAACAAGCTGGTTCGTGATCAGATAATCATAGGATTTGCCGAGCTTAGACTGAACCTGCAGGGCAACATCCGGCTGGGCTGCTGCCGCAAAGACGGTAACCGTGAGCAGATCATCATCAACCTGGTAATGCCATCTGGCAAAGTTAACGCCCATTTCGTAAGCTGCCGGCAGCGTAAGAATCCGGTAGACCCCATCCAGGCGGATATAGATCCGCTGTCCGCTGTTCCGCTGAATATTCAGCAGGCCGCGTGGTGTGGAGAGCAGTTTATGGAAAGAGGTATTGCCGACAACCGTCTGGCCGTTGAAGATTCCGTACATATAGTTAGTGGAAGAAATTAGGTTGTTATCGACTTGGCTTTTATCAAGCAGCGTAGTGATGATATGGCCGTGCGGACGCTCGACCAACAGCTCTTTGGGCTGCAGTACAACATGGACATGCTCATCCGTGAAGAAGGAGAGCAGTTCCCCGTTCTCGATTTCTTCAAGCTTCCGGTTAGGGTAAGCCGCATCAATCTCAGCCTGGGTCCACTGTGCAGAGACATAAGGTGCGCCAATATCAGTACTTAGCACAGGCACATCTCTGCTCGGCACAGCCTCACCCGCGCTCCAGTCGATTTCATCGTAAGCTGCCTGCAGCTCGGCTTGGAACTCAAGCTCTGTAACAGCAGCCGGATGAGTAGGGCGGAAGAGCCCGTAGAAGGCGAATTCAGCTGGAGCGGACAGCGTCATAAGCTCTGTCTGCAGCGCGGTATAGGCCAGCTCGTATTGATAATTGCTATTCTGCAGATTGCCGCTAAGCACCTCGGGCACATAGCTGCCTTTGTAGGACACGCCGAAGAACTGCATACCGTCAGTAGAATAGCCTACTGCACGGGTACCCACTACACCCTGCTGCAGATAAGGGAAGGCCATTCCCTGCGGCTGGTTCTGGCGGGAGCACACGGCGTAGCCGTTCGTGCCTTCCCAGATGCTGTGATCTAGATATTGGCTCATGTACAGCTCATTGGCCAGCACGCCGCCTTTGCCTGCGACACCGATATCCTGTCCGTAGACCACATCCACGGTCTCACCGCTGCCGGAGAGCTGAATATGCCAGAACCAGATTCCATCCCGGGCCGGCGCGAAGGTGACACGGTAGCTAATTGCTTCTATAGAACCTTCAAAAATCAGTTGGTCTTGACTATGGGACAGCTTGGAGCCCGAGCGGATTCCGAGTAAAGGATAGCTGCTGATTCCTTGCTCCGTATGCACGCGCAGATAGATATTATTAGCTGAACCATCTACAGGATTGCCTTGGAACTGATTAATGAGAGTAGACTCATGGGTGAACTCGAAGATGTCTCCTGTTGGCAGGAACGTATAACTAAGGTCATCCCGGGTTAAGGTAATCATGTTTGATTGTTGTTTGAAAATCATAATAACCCTCTCTTTCCAGTACGTGATTGGGACATGAATTAGGTTAGGGGGAATTCATCATTAGATGGTGACATGTCCGTGTAAAGAATAAATAGAAACGTTTCCATAAGTGATACATCTCGATATTAGTCTGAAGACGAAAAAAAGTCAATTATCTACGAAAAAACGACCTAATTATCATCTTTGCGATGAAGAATGTAATTTTTTTACTTGTAATTCGAAAATAAAAAATGTTTGACAGCGTATACAACTTGGGAGTATGCTCTGAGCAAGGGGAAACACAAAGAAATAATGGAAACGTTTCTATACTGTCCAATACGGTTAAATATTAAAGGTATGCACGCAGTTGTCATTCAGCTGCAGGGACAAGAAGTGAAACAAAGATATGCATGCGGTAAGAATGCATCGTTCAATTTGGAGGTGGGCTCATTGGCAAGATTTGTACATGCGGGCGGAAATATCGTCCGGGAACTATTTAAGAACAAAGTGCTGTATCTCATGCTGCTGCCTGTCATTGTGTATTTCGCGGTCTTTCACTATGCGGTAATGCCCGGCGCTTATGTTGCATTCGTGGATTACAAGCTCAACAAAGGCATCTTTGGAAGTGATTTCATCGGTCTGAAGAACTTTGAATTCCTGGTGCAGACCGGAGAACTCTGGAATATCACCAAGAATACGCTGCTCTACAATCTGGTATTCCTTGCTTTAGGCAATATTATTCAGATTGTGTTTGCCATCATGTTGTCGGAGATTACCGGAAAATGGTTCAAGAAGATCTCCCAGTCCGTTATTCTCCTGCCAAACTTCATTTCGATGGTTATCGTTGGTGTGTTTGCTTACAATCTCTTCAACTTCAACTCCGGATTCATCAATACGATGATCTCGGGGGCAGGGCTGGACCGTTATGAGTTCTATAATGATCCGGGCATCTGGAAATACATTATTGTGGCCTTCAAGATCTGGGCTGGTACCGGCTACGGTATGATTGTCTATCTGGCTGCGATCACAGGGATCAACCATGATCTGTACGAGGCTGCCTACATGGATGGTGCTACTACCTGGCAGCGGATCCGCTACATGACCCTACCTATTCTGAAGCCGACCTTTATACTGCTCCTGCTGTTCGGTATGGGCGGGATTCTCAAAGGCTCCTTCGACCTGTTCTACAATCTCATTGGCACAAACTCCGTGCTGTATCCGCAGACGGATATCATAGATACGTATGTCTTCCGCTCCCTGGTGGGACAATTTAACTTCTCGATGGGTGCTGCAGTAGGATTCTACCAATCCTTATTCGGCCTGGTCCTGGTGCTTGTGGTTAACTTTATTGTACGCAAGGTTGAACCGGACAGCGCGTTGTTCTAAGACATGACACGAAACAGGGGTGATGAAAATGGCAAGTACATCTATTAAAATCAAACAGGATTCCGGCAGTGTTTTCATAAAAGTGATCAGTTACATCTGCATCTCGATCTTTGCACTGTTCTGTGTGTTTCCTTTTGCGCTGATGATCTCCTCCTCCTTCATGAATGAGCAGGAGATTGTCCGCGAGGGATATAAGCTGATTCCGAATGAAGTTTCCTTCAAGGCCTACGAATTGTTGCTCAGTAACTCCTCCAAGCTGGTGGATGCTTATCAGGTTACGATTTTTATCACAGTCGTAGGTACGGTGCTCGGGCTGTTCATGATGTCCATGGCCGGATTTGTCCTGAACCGCAAGGATTTCAAATACCGTAACTTCTTCTCCTTCCTGATCTATTTCACAACCTTGTTCAGCGGAGGATTGATTCCGACTTATATTCTGATGGTCAAGCATCTGCATATGAAGGACAACCTGTTCGCCATGATTCTGCCGGCTGTGGTAGGGGCGTGGTCGATCTTCCTGATGCGTAACTTCATGAAGGCGATCCCGGATTCCCTGTATGAATCAGCCACGATTGACGGCGCGGGCGATTTCCGCATCTACTGGCGGATCTTCATGCCGCTGGCGGTTCCTTCACTGGCGACTATCGGGCTGTTCTCGGCGCTGGGCTTCTGGAATGAGTGGTACAACGGGATGCTGTACATGGACTCTCCGACCAAGTTCCCGCTCCAGTACTTCCTGCAGCGCATGATCAACCAGGCGAATATGGGCAGTCTCATCAACTCGGGAGCGGTCATTAATACAGCCGATCTGCCTACCCAATCCATTAAAATGGCTACAGCCGTACTGGCCACAGGCCCGATCATTCTCCTGTATCCATTCATTCAGCGTTACTTCGTAACCGGTCTTACCGTCGGTGCTGTTAAAGGTTAATGGACGCCTGCTTCAATAGAAGGGTGTTTGTTATAGATGCAATATCCATAATATAGAAAAGAAAAGGGAGGCTTACCGAATGAAAGGTAAAAAGATTGCTTCTTCTCTAGCTGCTGTCCTCATGCTTACTGGAGTGCTATCCGCTTGTTCGTCAAGCAATAATGCAAATGGAAATAATTCAGGTTCGTCGAACACTCCATCCACTTCCACCAATGCTGGAGGAGTAGACACCTCTAAGGAAGCAAAGCTGGTGTACTACCTGTGGGGCAGTGAAGGAGTTACCAATAAAGAAATTCTGGCTGAGATCAATAAGAAGCTTAAGGCTGATCTGAATACTACACTTGAAATCAAGTATATTGACTGGCCGGACGTAGCTACCAAGTATCCTCTGCTGTTCGCTTCCGGCGAATCGTTCGATCTGTCGCATGCTTCTCCGGGTGCCGCTGTGTCTTACTACACCCTGGCTACTGAAGGGGCGCTGACTGACATTACCGACATGCTGGACAAGGTGGCGCCTAAGCTGAAGGCGGAGATTCCTGAAGCCTCCTGGCAGAACACCAAGGTCAATGGCAAAATCTACGGCGTACCGAGTCTGTTCAGTGAATACACGCCTGCCGGTTATGCATACCGTACGGATCTGCTGAAGAAATACGGCATGACCGAAATTAAGACAATCGATGATATGGTTAAATACATGGATAATGTGGTTGCCAACGAATCCTTCCCGCCAATTAACGGTAAGGCTGAGGATGCACAGAACATGTACAGAATGCTCGTAGATACTACAGACATGTGGCTGAACGCACCTGGTATCTCGTTGAATGAATTGAATCTGGTCACCAAGAGCCCGGAGGATTACAAGACCGTATTGCATCCAGCCTTCACCCAGGAATTCGAGGATTGGGCTGTGAAAATGCGTGAGTGGGGCGACAAGGGCTATTGGGGCAAAGACGTTCTGTCCGCTTCCCTCGGCAGCAAGGACAACTTCAGAGCAGCGAACTCTGCGGGTTATCTGACTCATGCCCAGGACTGGATCGGGCAGTACGGCGGAGATATCAAGGCACTGCCTGACTCTCCTACAAGCTTCTATACTTTTGCTGAAGCGAATAAGAAAATCAAGCGTAAAATGGGTGTAGACAACTCGACAGTAATCAGCGCGAATTCCTCTAATCCGGAGCGCTCTCTGATGGTAATTGAGAAATTCATGACCGATGAAAGCTACTACAACCTGATGCAATACGGTATCGAAGGCAAGCACTACGTCATTGAAGATGGCGTGAAGAAGCAGCCGGAAGGCTTCAATGAAAAAACAGATGGCGGAGGCTTCTCGGCCTGGTCCCTCAGAAACGACAAGTTCGTGATTCCGAGTGATACTGAGAACCCGATCCGTAAAGACCTGTTTGCTGAATGGGATAAAGAAGCAATCGATGATCCTTACAACGGCTTCAGCTTCGATCCTTCGAATGTAACAACTGAAATTGCTTCGATCTCGAACGTCAATGCACAGCTCGGTATTCAGCTGATGCTGGGTAAAACAAGCAAAGATCCAAAAGCAGCCGTTGCAGAATACCGTGACCAGCTGACAAAAGCAGGAATTGACAAGGTCATTGCCGAAGTAGAGAAACAATTGGCAGAATTTGTACCCGTCAACTAAAGGAATGTAGAGGTACCTGGGAGCTATAGTCTATAGCTCCCTTACCTATAAATGGGGGAGTAGTGTGGACGTTAATATTAAGGATATCGCGCGGATATCCGGAGTCGGCATCTCGACTGTATCCAGGGTTATTAATAATAAGGGACTGGTGAGTGATGCGACCCGCGAGAAGGTTCTGAGTGTCGTGAAGGAATACAATTATATTCCGAATTCCAACGCACGGAATTTAAAAACCACGCAATCCAAGAACATTGCACTCATGGTCAAGGGAATTACCAATCCGTTCTTCGCCATCATGATCAAGGAAATTGAACGGCAGGTCAATCTGCGCGGCTATCCGTTTCTCATCCATCAGGTAGAGGATGGAACCGATGAGATCAATGCGGCGATTCAATTGGTGAAGGAGAAGAACTTAAGCGGGATTATTTTCATGGGCGGTACGTATAATCATTCCGAAGAGAAGTTTAAGCAGCTGACGGTTCCGTTTGTACTGACGACGATTACTACATCCCAGGAAGTGGACCCGGCCATATTCTCCAGCGTAACCATCAATGAATCGAAAGAGGCCTATAAGGCGACCAGTTATTTAATCTCACTTGGACACAAGAACATTGGCTTCCTGGCCAAATCACCTTTATTGGATGAAACTACGGGCAGCCGGCGGCTTCTGGGATATAAGCTGGCATTAGAAGAAAATAATCTGCCTTACAATGCCGGACTTGTAGAGGATTGTGAATACAGTCCGAGCTCGGGCTTCAACGCTGCACGCAGACTGCTTAACCGGGACAGAGCGGTGACCGCAATATTTGCTGCTTCCGATACCATTGCCATCGGTGCGGCCAAGGCTGTGCTTACCGCCGGCTTGTCCATCCCTGATGATATTTCGATTATCGGCTTTGACGGCATTGAGATGGCAGAATATTATCATCCTGCGCTGGATACGATCAGCCAGCCGGGTACGGAAATGGCTCTATCCAGTGTAGGGGTATTATTTGACCTTATTTCGAATCGCACGAACCATCAGCATATTGTCTATGATGCGGTATTGCTCAAACGGGGCTCTTGCAAAATGATCAAGAGCCGATAACAGCAGGGCGCTGACTATAAACGTATTGGAGTTGATATCCAGGATGCAAGAATCTTTGAGAATAGGCACTTTGGTCCGGGGCGGTGAAGCCGTCCAGGTCATTCCGCAGATGGTGAAGCATGGCTTCGAATCCTTCCAACTGAATTTCTGGCAGACGATTGGTGATACCGATCTGGCGGAGACAGCGGCCCGGATTCAGGAGCTGGCGCTTAAGCATCACTTCGTGATCTCTGCTGTCGGGATCTATGGTAATCCGCTTGGCGGCAACCCCGAGAGTGGGGATACCCTTGCCGGCTGGGAGCAGTTGATTGAACATGCCCACTTGTTCGGCACGGACATTATAGGCGGATTTACCGGGCGGCTGCCGGGCTCCTCGATTGACGAGTCTCTTCCTAGATTCGCAGAGGTATTCGGAGGATTGTCGAAGCGGGCCGCGGACAAGGGTCTGCGGATTGCTTTTGAGAACTGTGCGATGGGCGGCAGCTGGCAGAAGGGCGACTGGAATATCGCGCATAACCCTACAGCTTGGGAGAAGATGTTCAATGCAGTAAATGCGGACAATCTGGGACTGGAATGGGAGCCTGCCCACCAGTTGACCGCGCTGATTGATCCGGTTCCGCAGCTGCGCAAATGGGTGGATAAGGTATTCCATGTGCACGGCAAGGATGCCACAATTGCCTGGGATATCGTTAAGGAATACGGGATTCATGGTCCGAAGCCTTATGTATGGGACCGCACGCCAGGCTTCGGCGATACCAACTGGACGGATATTATCACTATTCTCCGCCAGGGCGGCTACAAGGGCACGATCGACATCGAAGGCTGGCATGATCCGGTCTACCGTGATGAGCTGGAGATGACCGGCCAGGTGCATGCCCTGAATTATTTGAAGAATTGCCGCGGAGGCAGCTTTGTGCCGAATCCGGTGATTTGACTTTGACGACAACAAGACCTCGTTATCCACGCATGTGGAGGATGGGGTCTTTGTTGTATTTGGAACTACTCCCCCTGTAGGGGAGTGAAAGCGGGCTGGCCGGGAGCAGGACACGCCAGCGCGGGAGTGAGGCGGGAATGACGAGGGAAGGAGGGGAGTATAGGTCACCGCCAGGAATCTTGCAGAAAATACAACAATACAGGACTTCAAGCTGCCCAACCGTCAGAAATTTCGGCGTACGGAGGGAACATGGACATCGGATTCGGCTCATAATGAGTCCGGCGCGGCAATCAGAAGCGTAAATACCCCTGATTCATCCGCCAAAACCAAAAGTGTGTCCGGCGAAGGAAACAGAGGCAGATCCTTTATTATGATGACAGTTCCCGGAAGCTGGTCCTTAAACGAAACGCTTGATTGTCCAGTAAGGAACAGTGAAGGTGCCTTTGTTCGTTGCGATGTGCAGTGCGTCTGATGAGTGATCTATTTTACATACTCCGGTGTAAGTTTCTCCGCTGATCAAGTGAACGCGTTGGCACAGATTGGAGAGGAGCGCATGTTGAATGTCCTTTTTTATCATACTCGTTCACTTCCCTTAGTTGCTACTAGTTGCTGTATGTTAGAAAGCTTCTGTACTTATTATTTAAACCATAGAGGAATAACGTAACAGTTCAATTGGTTACAGTTTTGTACCATTTATTATATTACATTGAATTGTCAGGAGTTCTACGCTTAATATACTCATAAAAGTGGCGGACAAGCAATTACATAGCGCGAAGTAGCAGTCCGCATACAGGGTATATATATTCTAGGAGGTGTCACCAATGAATGGGACAACCAGATTGCAGAAGATCACATTAACTCTCCTTACCGCTAGTCTAATTACTCTACTGGGCTGGGGGACCTCGGCTTCTCCGGTGCAGGCAGCGGCACCGGCACCAACCCCGGCTTCGTCCTGCGGCACGGGAGATCATGGACTGCTTCAGGAATTGCAGGCAGCACACAGCGGAGCAGATGCGATCCCGCTTAGCTTCTCTGATGTAGAGTTTCTGAGTGCTGATACAGGGCGGGCAGCCGGGAACGGATTCCTGATTGGAACCTCGGACAGCGGATGCCATTTCCAGAAGATTTATGAAGGGCAGTGGAGCTTTCAGCAGATCGACTTCCCTGATAATGTTCATGGCTGGGCGCTTGCCGCGGTCAATGACGGTCAGGCTAAATATCTGATCCGGACCACGGATGGAGGCTCTACCTGGACAAGGCTGTCGAATAAAGCCGTGACCTTTGAAAGGGTAGAGTTCCTGGACAGCAGCAAGGGATTCGGCTACAACCGTGCGTCCACCTATTATACGAATGACGGCGGAGAGAGCTGGAGCCTGATTAAGACACCAGCGAATACACGCGGAGCTTATTTCACCAGCCTGAGCAGCGGATGGGCCGTGGTCGTTGTACCGGGCAGCGGGTACCGGGTGATGCGGACGGCAGACGGCGGAACGAACTGGAAGCTGATGCTGAAATCTTCCTACGCAGAACCCTCATACGGACAAGTCTATGCGAACGGCAGTCAGGTGTATGCCGTACTGTACGGCGGTTACGGAATGTCGCAGACTTCGTATTCGCTCTACGGCAGCGCTAACTCCGGCGGCAGCTGGACCCGGGTGATTGCTCAAGAGACGGCCGGAGGCGGTCCGGCTCCGGGAAGCGGTGCGGCCAAGGTGAAGAAGGGGCCGGCTTCGGGCAGCCCCGGCAATCTGGTGGTGATCGGTACAACAACCGCTTTCCTGGTGGGATTCCAGCCTGCAGCGGAACAAGTGGGGATCGGGGTCACCAAGAATAACGGGCAGGCCTGGAGTAACCGGATGACGGTTCACGGTTTCGAAGGGACGATCTCCTTCACCGATCATAATCAAGGCTGGCTAGCGGTGAGAGACCTGAACAGCTCGGCACTTTATGTGACGAAGGATGCAGGTGCCACCTGGACGTCCAAGTTTTCCTTTGAGACTACGGGGCGGTAAGGTTTCTAATAAATGAAGGAACGGGTGTCGTCCTGGCGAGGGGCGGACCCGTTTTTTAACTGGAAACCGGCCAGCTGGGTGGGGTACATAGGGCCTTAATTATTATTGCTGCGTTGCTGTGGATCGCGGGCTATCTGTTCTTTATTGCACGGCTGGCTATATAGAGGGGCTGGATACAGGGGAGGGGGTATGGAAGTGGATAGTCTTTACGATCAGGGTGAAGAAGCGTATGCCAGCGGGGATTTCGTTCGCGCGCTTGCGCTGTTCACGGAGGAGTGGGAGTTAGGGCATTCCGGTGACTGTCTGAATTATATGGGTTGCTGCCACTTGTCACTGGGAGAGTATCGGGCGGCGGTTTCCTGTTTTGAACGTCTTCAGCAGAAGAGTCCGGAGTGGGAAAGACCTGTGTTTAATCTCGGCCGGGTGTATTTCAGACTGGGGGAGCTGGACAAAGCCTTCCGTTACTATGAGACAGCTCTGAGAATGAATCCGGCCAGTGAGGATGCTCTTTATTATATGGGTACCTATTATTATGAGATGGAGGACTATGCACAGGCGCGGCAATGTTATGAGCAATCCTTGAAGCTCAATGAAGCGCAGTCTGAAGCCCATCTGAACCTGGGAATGTGTTACGCAAGGGTGTCTGATTCTAAGTCAGCCCTCAAGGAGTTTGAGAGAGCCTATGAACTGGATCCGTCCTGTTATGATGCTGTGCGTAATAAAGGTCTTGTTCTTCTTGAAATGCGTGAATTTAAGGCGGCGCTGGATGCATTCGGGCTGGCGGCCAAAATTCAGCCGGATGAAACGGAGTGCATGACCAGCATCATCTATTGCCATGCTAAACTGAAAGACTACGAGACGGCATTAAGGATAGCCCGTAAACTGCGGGAGCTTGAACCCGGCAACAATCAGGCTTTGCGCTTTATTGAGAAGCTGGAAGTCTCAGTGGCCAGGCAAATTCATAGAGAGAGTTAACCAAGGGGAATTATTGAGAACGACCGGTAAAAATAATACTTTACCGTTCGTTCTCAATATGCTAAGATTGCAAATGTGAGACGGATAAATTTTTTTGATAATAATAGAACGTTCGGTCTCAAAACATCAGCCAGAAGCTTGATTACACAGTAACAACAAATAAACTTATAACTTAAGGAGTGTTCAGAATGGGAAAGCTTGAGGGTAAGGTTGCTTTGATTACAGGAGGGAATAGCGGAATCGGGTTGTCTGCCGCCAAACTGTTTGTTGCTGAAGGTGCCAAAGTCGTTATTACCGGCCGCAATCCGGGATCTTTGCAGGCGGCGGTAGAAGAACTGGGTGCGGAGCATGCCATTGCGGTTCAGGCGGATGCGACAGATCCGCAGAGCGCTGTGTCGGCTGTGAACGCAGCGATTGAGGCCTTCGGCAGATTGGATGTTGTCTATGCCAATGCAGGCATAGCGGCTTCAACACCGCTCGGCAGCACAGACTTGGCGACTTTCGAGGAAGTGCTCAAGATTAATGTGACCGGTGTCTTCTTCACTGTTCAGGCCGCACTGCCTCATCTGAAGGCCGGTGCATCAGTCATTCTGACCGGCTCCGTGCTGGCTAAGGCTGGCAGACCCGGCAACTCTGCATATGCCGCCAGTAAAGGGGCGGTCAGCAGCATGACCAAAGTGCTGGCTTCGGAGCTCTCCCCGCTGGGCATCCGGGTTAACAACATTGCCCCTGGCGTGACGCGCACACCTATCTGGGGACAATCCGCGATGGATAACTGGAGCCAGGTGGAGGCAGGCATGTCGCGTTCGATTCCGCTGGGCCGTGCGGGTGATCCGGAAGAGATTGCCAAGGTGGCGCTGTTCCTGGCCTCGGATGATTCCTCGTATATCCAAGGTGCCGATATCGCTGTAGACGGCGGAGCGGGCAGCTCTCCCCTGGGTGCACCGGTTTACCAGCAGAACGCATAAGCGCGTTGTAATGTGAGAAGCACCTTAACCGGTGCTTTTTTTTGATGTTAGCCTCACAAGAGCCATTATGCTAAAATGAAAGTGGATGTAAAAATATGTTATTCTATCGCATATTTGAAATTCCAGTGTGGAACGGAGGCTCTCCTTTGGGGTTTAAAAACAGGACTTCAATTATTGTGTTAGTGGTAATGACTATATTGGCCGGAGGGATATATATATCGCTTACCGGATTTCCTCATAAAAAAAGTCAGATGGCTAGTGAAGTGAAAAAATATCTGGTTCATACAAGATTGTACCCGGTTGCCAATATTCAGGAAATCCGGGGAGGTTACAGCTTCAAATCGGGCGACTATGATGCGGACGTACTGTTCAAAGATGAGCCAGATGTGAACTATACGTATGCCAAAGTAAATGGGGAATTCAGACTTGTCGGAACCTCCAGCCTGTACGGCAAACATATGGACGAAACATTCTATTGAACAACCTTTTTCGCTTTTCCAATAAGAGGGAATGGGTATACATTGTCGAATAAGACATACATATACAAAAGTATTCACTTTGTGTACGCGGCTGAAAGAAATGTAAACGCTCACAATAGACCCGGGAGGCGAATGGAAGATGGACGGAAGCAAGTCGTTGATCTATCAGATTCTCAAGACGATTGAAGAGGGCAAAGAACCGGTGCTGGAGAACCTGGAGGGAGTGACAATCGGGGGCTTTCACAGCGCATTGGAGCAGATCGCAGAGAACAAGCTGGCGAGTAATATCAGTTTCTCCCTCAGCGGTAAAGGCAAGAAGGCGGTCCGAGTCGCAAATATAAGCGGCTCTAAACTGACTGCGCAAGGCGTTAATTATATTCATGTTCAGGACAGCCGCAGCTACTAGCTATAAGCAAGATATACGATAACACCCGCAGAATGGAGATGCGATAGATCTCCTGCTGCGGGTGTTATTTTCTATGGATTAATGGGGCTCAGTTGAATAGTCATCCCGCATCTTTAGCATTAGATAGAGAGAAGCACAAAAATAGAAACCTCAAAATCACAAATAAAGCAGACCGTCACAAAAGGTGCAGATAACACAAAACGATGCCAGATGGTAGGTTATAGGTGCTTTAGACCCTGAAAGAAAGGAGGAGCATCCGGAGCTCCGGACGGAGAGCGAGAATAAGCGAAGCCAATAATAGCTACAAAGGAGGCATTCGATTTTGAGAACCCAAAGGTACTCCGCAAGAGTTGCTGCCGTACTGCTCAGTGTGCTGCTGATCGTGGGCAGCGGGATTAACATCCCTCCTGCATATGCCGCATCTGCGCCGATCGCCAATATTCCAGACTGGCCAACAAGCTACAATAACAATGGGGTGGACGGGGAAGTCTACATCGACCAAACCGTATTCAGTGCGGGTCAGGCCTCGTTAAAAATAGTCAACCGGACGCCCAAGGCCAGCAATGTGTTTCTGGCGATCCGGCAGCATGTTCCGGTGAAGCCCAATACCACCTATCAGGTGAGCCTGAAGGTCAAGGGGACTCAAGCCTCGTACTCAAGTATCGCACTAAATGCCGGCTGGTCGCTAAAAAAGGCTCTGCCGACGGGAACCTTCGATTGGCAGTCTATGGTGTTTAATATTACAACAGATGCCTCCGCCACCTCTTACCCGTTCACCGTTCTCTCCGAGGGCGTAACAGGGGCGCTTTGGCTTGATGATTTGACGATGGTGGAGGCAGGAACGGATACCAATCTGCTGCAGAACGGGGACTTTGAGACTGTGCCGCAAGCTGCGGCCGTCAGCGCCGATCCTCCTTCTGGACCCGTGGAATCAGGCACAACTGTCAGCTTGGCTACAGCAACCGTCTCTGCTGCCGTTTATTACACAACAGATAGCACGGACCCTGTTTTGTCTCCGACAAAGCAATGGTACACCGGGCCGGTCGCCATCGATCGTTCATTAGTTTTGAAAGCGTATGCAAAAAGCCTAGGATATGCAGACAGTTCTGTCTCAACCTTCAGCTATAGCGTAAACGGAGCCGGGGCATGCACGGTGATGGATGAACAGACTTTCCTTGGAAGTCTGGCGGAAGGAAAGGCGGTGCCTGTCTATTATGCGGACGGGATCATCCTGGACGGTGATTTAAGTGAATGGGACGAAGCCTCCTACATCGAATTGCCGCTGCCCGGAAGCGGCCAGGCCAATTTGGCCAGCTGGCAGGGACCAGACGATTTATTAGGCAGAGTATATTTTGCTTATAATCAGAATCACCTCTATTTTGCCGCGAAGGTGCGTGATGATGTGCAATCCGGTGTGGCCGGAGCAGCGATGTGGTCAGGGGACAGTATCCAGTTCGCTTCGGGAACAAGTGTGTTGTATGGTCCGGAGTATGGATTCGCCCAGGTGAACGGAGCGCCTGAGGTATGGACATGGAATCAGGGAGATACGCCCGCCGATAAGCAGCCTATCCGGTTGCAGACCAAACGGGTTGGCTCCGAAACCATCTATGAGGCTGAAATTCCCTGGAGTGCGCTCCATGCGGATGAACCGGGGGCATCCATGCCTTTCAATTTTGTGCTGAATGACAATGACGGAGCCGGACGGAAGAATTGGGTGGAATGGACGCCGGGCATAGGGAAACTGAAGGACCAGTACAGCTTCGGGAATCTGTTCTTCATCCCGCAAAACAGTACGTGGGCGGCATGGCTGGACCGTGATTATATACAGCCTGAAGAGAACCGCTACACAGCGGAGCAGAATGAGCCGCTGGACTTTCAGCTGAAGCTGGTGAATTCCACAGATCAGGCGAAGCAATTCCAGACAAAGATAGCTCAAGTGGACCCGGCATGGAGGAATATTACAGTACCTGCGCATTCCGTATTGCAGTATCCGATTACGGCCTCCTTTGCCGGAACCGGAGAGCAATCGCTCACGGCAGAGGTTAGGGAAACGGGAACGGGCGAGGAGAGGACACTGGAGTGGGAGCTCGACATTCTTCCTTCCGGCACTCAGATTGAACAGGATATAGAGCAGCTTGAAGAAAATATGGGTGAATTGAAAGCGCTGCTGGAGCAGGTGGAGGCGCAGGGGATCGCAGTGGATTATGAAAAGCTGGATATCGCGGTCATCGATAAATTTATTCCTTACGGCAAGGAAGATATTTCCCAAAATAAACTGGAACGGGCGCAATATGTCAGGGACCAGCTGTTGCTGTTGTACCAGCAGACCGAGGACCGCCTTGAGGCTTATTTGGCTGGGACACAGACCAGTTTCCCGGTTCCGCATTATGTTACCGGCAATGTGACTATCGACCAGCAATCTTTCATTGGCAACACGATCAATTCGCAGACAGGGGCAGAGGAGTCAAGACCGGTCTTCTTTACCGGTTACGGGCATTTTGCCCAGGTGAAAAAGGATATTCCTGTTCTGTCCCAGCTTGGGTCGAACATGATCCAGATGGAGACCGGGCCTAACCGTATCCTCCAATCGCCCAATACGATACTTGGGTGGAGCACGGAGCTCAGGGGGGGAGCCAAGGCGAGCTTTTCTTACGGGACAGAAGTGGTTCACGAAGGAAGCCGGGCCTTGAAGATAGTCAACCTTACGCCCAAGGCTGCAAATGTGTACGGAACGGTATGGCAGAAAATAGCCGTCAAGCCAAACACCAATTATGAATTCAGCATGTGGGTCAAAGGAGCCAATGTAAACAACGTCTGGTTCGGGACCTTCGCAACCCGGCTGGGTATCCCGGCAGGAACCTATGATTGGCAGAAAATTACCAAAACCTATCGCACGGGCAGTGCCGAGACCTCGCTCGATTTCCGCATCGTGTCCGAGAATATAACCGATTCTCTGCTGATCGACAGTATTGGCATTGTGGAAAGCGGGACCACCGCCAATCTGGCGGCGTATCCCGGATTTGAGGATGACGGTACTGTAGTGAAAGAGGATTATCTCATCTCTACGGCCACCATCCGCAATGATATCCAGCAGGCGCTGCAAAGTGCCGGTGAACATAATCAGGCGGTGAGCCTGCTGCTGTCACCGCATTATTTCCCGGAATTCCTGCTGCAAAAGTACCCTGAAATCCGTTCTACTAACAGCGGCTTCATCAAATTCAACTTTAATCATCCGAAAGCAAGGGAGGCGATTGAGGATTATCTGCGCACCCTGATTCCCATGGTCAAGGATTATCCTGCTCTCCAGAATATCGTATTGTCCAATGAGCCGGTGTTCATCTCTTATAAAGATCCTGCGCAAAAGCCCGCATGGCAGTTTTATCTGAAGCAGATGTATTCGGATATTGGACAGCTGAATGCCGTGTACAATACCGCCTATGAATCCTTTGAGCAGGTTGCGATGCCGCAGGCGGAGGAACGGACAGCACTTTATTATGACTGGATCAGCTTTAATGACCAGCTGTTTGCTGAGTGGCATGAATGGATGGCAGATATTATCCATGAAATGGCGCCGGATATTCCTGTAAGTGTAAAAATCATGGGTGGAGTGCTGGCCAAGTCCCAGTTGGCCAAGTCCCCGTTATCTTGGGGGATAGATCCGGAGCAGATATCCGGCCTCAGTGATCTGAATGGTCTGGATGCCTGGAATTATCTGCATGACGAGGGAGCGACGATTATAGAGAAGCTTAAATATTATGATCTGCTGTCCTCCTTTAAAACGGCACCTGTGTTCAATTCGGAAGACCACATCATTCCCGACCGCGACAGCCGCTATGTGCCTGAACAGGCGTCCCATGTGCGCAACGATATATGGCAGGGAGCTATCCATGGACGAAGCGCTTCCACCATTTGGGTATGGGAAAGAACCACTGATCCCGCCAGCGATTTCGAGGGCAGTGTATTGTACCGTCCGGATGTCGTTTCGGCTATCGGCACAACAGGCATGGACCTGAACCGTCTGGCCCGTGAGGTGACCTCCTTCCAGAACGCTCCCGCAGAAACGGCCGTTCTGTATTCTAAGGCGTCCAACCTGTACCGTCCGGCTTATCTGGAGGCGGTGGACCGGGCCTATTCCGCTCTGTCCCTCTCCGGGCAGAAGGTCGGCTTTGTCAGTGAGAAGCAGATCGGGGAAGGCAAGCTGTCTTCCGTCAAGCTGCTGATTATTCCGGATGCCCGGAATGTGGACGCAGAGACTATAGAAGCCGTCAAAGCCTATATTGAGCAAGGGGGCCAGGCGGTTGTGCTGGGCCAGGATTCCTTTATCCGGGATGTTCATAACCAGACGCATCCGGAAGCGGCCAGAAGCTACATTATGGCGCATGCTGCAGTTATTCCTGTAACAGGAACTGCAACCGCGTTAACTTCGCCGACTCTCCCGGCATTGCAAGCGCAGCTTGTTCCGTTGCTCAGACAGCAAAATTTGCTTCAGGTGGAATTGACGGATGCTCAAACCGGAGAAACAGTCTCCAATGTGGAGTGGAGAACCAGTGTATACGAAGGCAGACTGCTGCTGAATATCGCCAATTACAGCTGGCAGGCCAAACAGGTAAATATACTTCTCAATGGACAGGCGCCGGAAAGCATACAGGAATTGATCCAGGGCAAGAGTCTTGGAGCATCGGCCGTAACACTTGATGCCTTCTCACCGCTGCTGCTTGACTTGGGAACCGTAGAGGGCGGCGAATCTTTACAATGATTGCATGGGCGGCATTCCTTCGGGAATGCCGCTATTTGTGCTATATAAACTTCCAAAAAAGGAACCCAATGTACTGCCCGGCTTAAAAAATGAAGGTTGGAACAAATGATGAAGGGTGCCGGATCGGGAAATGGTGTAGAAAACGGGAAAGTGAAGGTTTCGAAAGCTCCTCCTTTCATGCTAATTTGAGGGCAGCCGTTCAGATAGGGGATGCGCTTACTGAGCGAGCCTTTAGCAAGAAACAAGAAAGGAGAGATTAACTTGTCACAATCCGCAGAGCCCTATATTCCACCGGCGATGCAGAAAGGCTCCGGAGCCGCAGTATCCAAAAGCCGATTCCGGAAACAGCTGAAGCGGGATAAATATTTGTATTTCATGCTTATTCCGGTTGCTGTATTTTTTGTGCTGTTCAAATACGCCCCATTATTCGGAGAAATTATTGCATTTAAAAATTACAGGCTGGCGGATGGAATATGGGGGAGCGAATGGGTAGGTCTGGAGCAGTTCAGGAAGCTGTTTGCCAGCCCGGAATTTTATACAGTACTGCGCAATACGCTGCTGCTTAATTTGTACAGTCTCGTATTTGCTTTCCCGGTGCCGATTATTCTGGCTATACTGCTCAACGAGGTGACCCGGAGCAGCTACAAGCGTGTGTTGCAAAATCTGCTGTACATCCCGCATTTCATCTCCTGGGTGGTTCTGGGGAGCATCGTCATCGCCATCCTGTCCCCATCCACCGGGATCGTGAATCAGCTGCTGCAAATGGTTGGTCTGGAGCCGATTTATTTCATGGCAGACACCTTCTGGTGGCCGGTATCCTTCATTGCTTCAAGCATATGGAAAGAGGCGGGATTCGGAACGATTCTGTATCTGGCGGCTATAAGCGGCATTGACCCTACCCTGTACGAGGCGGCCAAAATCGACGGAGCCAGTAAATTCAGACAAATCTGGCATGTCACCTTGCCGGGTATCCGCGGTACCGCCGCAATTCTGCTGATTCTCCGGGTAGGCCAAATGATGGACGTCGGCTTTGAGCAGGTCTACGCCATGAAGAACAGCGCCGTCAGCCAGGTTGCCGAGGTTATCAGCACTTATGTCTATACCCGCGGGATCGAAAATCTTCAATACAGCTATACAACGGCCCTGGGGCTGTTCCAGTCACTTATCGCCTTTATCTTGGTCATTTCGGTCAACCGGTTAATCAAGACTATGGGAGAGCGGGGCCTGTGGTAGGAGGAATCATGCTTACAGAAAGAGGTCGATTACATTTATGAAAGCCAAAGCCGAGTTCTCATCCGTATTTTTCCGGTGGCTGAATTATATCGCGCTTGCCTTGTTTGCCGCGGCGACAGTGTTTCCCTTTATCAATATTATCGCCACATCCTTCAGCGGCAGCCGGGCGATCAGCGGCGGGGAGGTTTTCCTCTGGCCGGTTGATTTTAATCTGGACGCCTACCGCAATCTGTTTGACGACGGGCAACTGGTAGTAGCCATGAAAAATACGGTGTTCATCACCGTTGCGGGGACTGCTTTTAACATGCTGTTCACCGTGCTGTGCGCCTATCCCTTGTCCAAAAGCAGGCTGCGGGGAAGAAACGCTATTCTGATGGCTGTATTGTTCACCATGCTGTTTGGCGGCGGGATGATTCCCCATTTTCTGTTAATTAACGCTCTGGGGCTGGTCAACACGTATTGGGCGCTCTGGCTGCCTGCATTAATCAGCGTCTATAACATGTTTGTCATGAAATCCTTTTTCGAGGGACTCCCGGAAGAGGTGGAAGAATCCGCCGCTATCGATGGAGCCAATGAGTTGACCATACTCTGGAGAATTATCCTTCCCTTGTCCATGCCGGTCATTGCGGCTCTGACCCTGTTCTATGCAGTGGGCTGGTGGAACTCTTATATGAATGTGCTGATTTATATCCAGAGCACCGACAAAATGTCCCTGATGGTCAGATTGTATCAGATGATCGAAATGGTCAGTCCCGAACTGCTGAAGAGCGGGGAAGGCGTAGGGCAGATTTCCATTACACCGGAGGGAATACGCGCGGCATCTATTGTTTTCTCAATCACGCCGATTCTCTGTGTCTACCCGTTCCTGCAAAAGCATTTTGTCAAAGGCGTTATGCTGGGTTCGGTCAAAGGCTGATATCACGAGCTTACCACAAGCTTGAAGATATGCTAGATTAATAAGGGAGGTTATTTAAAAATGAAAATGCACAAAACCAAATGGCTGTCCTCAGCGTTGACGCTGGGGATAGCGGCGGCCACGCTGCTGAGCGGGTGCGCGAACAACACGGACACGGCGAATACCAAGACAGATTCGCCGGCAACCACCAGCCCCGAGGCGACAAACAGCAAGCCCAAGGCTGTAAGCGTTTCAATGTTCGACCGCGGCGGCGTTTCCAGTGATGAGGGTACGTATGAGGACAACCGCTGGGTGAAATGGATCAAGGAGCAGAGCGGGATAGACGTGAAGATTATTCCGGTTCCCCGGGCACAGGCCCAGGATAAATTAAATGTGCTGATCGCTTCCAACCAGGCGCCGGACCTGATTTGGGAATATGACCGCAGTTATATCGGAAAGCTGGTTACTCAAGGGGCGATCCAGCCGATTGATGAATATATCGAGAAGTACAGCACCTCTTACAAAGCCTATCTGGAAGCGCATCCAGAACTTAAGCCGTACCTGACGTTCGACGGAAAAATGTATGCAGTCGCCACGGAGCGGACCATGAATTCTGTTGCCAATCACGGCGCCTGGATTCGCCAGGACTGGCTGGATAAGCTTGGACTGGCCATGCCGACCACCATTGACGAATTGCTTCAGGTCGCCCAGGCCTTCAAGGATGGAGACCCGGACGGCAACGGCGCCGCGGATACGACGCCGATCGTAGGCTCAACCACCTTTGACTTCTATTCGGCCATTTATGCGGATATGAACAACCAGTGGTATCTGGAAGACGGCAAGATGGCGTATGGTGCCCTGCTTGACCGGTTCGGCGATGTCATGTCCCTAGAGAAGCAGCTATACGAGCAGGGGCTGGTCGATAAGGAATATTTGACCGACAAGAACAATCAGCGGGCCATCCAGCTCTGGACCACCGGCAAGGCAGGCATCTATATCGCCAACTGGGGCGGCGGAACAATGGAATCTCAACTGAAGGATATGCTGGCCAATGTGCCGGATGCGCAGCCTGTGCCGCTGGAGCCGGTATCCACGAAATACGGGAAATTCGGCCTGTATCAGGAGACTTCCCCGTTCATTTATGTTGCCTTCAACAAGGATATGGCCGATCCCGAAGCGGCTGTGAATTATCTGGACTGGATGGTGGATGAAGGCTGGAAGGCACTTAACAACGGCATTGAGGGCGAGCACTACACCGATGTGAACGGAGTCGCCAAGGTGATCGACGCTGACAAATTCAAGAAAGAAGTAGGATACGCCGCAGAATACGCCATCCTGCGCAACAATACGTTCAAACCGGAAGATTTGCTGGTAAAGGCCGCTTCGGACGAAGTTTCCCAGCGCCTCGCCGCGCTCAGCCAGCAGGGGCTTGAGCTGGCGATGAAGAATGAATTCAGACGGGATATTCCATATCAGCCAAGCTTTGTGGAATTCAATGAAATCCAGACATCTATGACGCCTTATATCAATGAGATCCGCGCCAAGGTTACCACACAGGGAAGCAAGTATACCGGTGTCTGGGCGCTTGAGGAAATCCGCAAGGAATGGAAACGGCTCGGCGGAGAGCAGGTAGAGATCCAGGCGCAGGAATGGTACGAGCAGAACAAGGCCAGTTTTAAGTAACGGCTGAGATCAGTCGGGAACTAAAGGATGGGGAGCTTTGCAGAATAAATGGGCAAAAAAACTGATGGCGGGCTTGCTGATTCTTTTGTTCCTGATTGTGTGCATATCGGGGCTGTTGTTTTATTTCATCTTCACCGGCGATCTTAAGGACCGCCTGACGCGGACGAATATGGAGCTGCTTGAGCATATGAACCAGAAGCTGGAGCTGGTGCTGAAAAGTGTGGACAATGAGTCCGTGCAGCTCGTTCAGTATGATGAGGTCCGGAAGTTTTTTGATGAAAAGCTTCCCAGTGAGGAAGCGGCGGGCAATGATTTCCGGCTGGGCGGACAGATCGACAGGCTCATTCGCAGCGACGATTACATCTTCTCCATCGATATGTATTCTTACAGCCAGAGCAGGCTGGTTTCCGGAGATGTGCTGACTGAGGAGCGCAAGCTGGACGATTACGGCTGGATCAATACGTTCGAGACGTTCGATGGCTATTTTGAGTGGCTGCCGAGCCGCCAGCTGGTCATTAACCGGTCCACCTCGCCGATCTACAGAAATGTGGTCACGCTGGTCCGCACCTATCCGCTGCTTCATTCCGTGGGTGCCCGCAAAGGGGCGATGGCACTGAATCTGAAGACGGAAATGCTGCTTTCGCTGATTCACAATGAGGATGAGGATCTTGGGGAGACCTTTATTGTGGATGCGACAGGGCAGATCGTGCTTCATCCCGCCGAGAACAAGCTGGGGCAGAACATCGGCCAGTCCTCATACATTCATGAGGCGCTGAGCCGCAAGAGCAGAACGGGGAATTTTCACTCACAGGTGGATCAGAAGCCGTCGATGGTCTTCTATACGGACTCTCCCTACACCGGATGGACGCTGATCCGCACCGTTTCCGATCTTAAGCTCAACCAGCCGCTTATTGCACTCCGCAATACGTTGGCCGTGATTTCGGCGATGATCCTCATTGCCGCTGCCGCCATGGGCCTGGCGCTCGGCAAGTGGACCTTTAGACCGCTGAACCGGTTTTTGCACACACTCTCCGTCAAATTGAACGAATATTCTCCGCAGGTGAAGGAGACAGACCGGGCAGATGATCTGCAATTTCTGGAGTCCGCTTTTGAAGGGATTCTGGTCCAGAGCGACCAGCTGCACAAGCAGATGCAGGAGACCCGCCCCATGCTGAAGTGGCAGCTGCTGATGGAGCTGCTCTCCAACTATAAGATCAATATCTCCAACGTTGTGCAGTATATGGAAATGCTCGGAATCCAGTTTCATCCGAACCGTTTTGTCGTGCTAAATGCGGAGCTGGACCGGCGGGAGGAGATTGCCGCGATCCGGGATGTGCACCTGTACAATTATGCGCTCTGCAATTTGGCCGAGGAGCTGATTCTGGCTGAGGGAAAGGGCGCTGCCATTGAGCTGGAGAATGGCACCTGTGCGATCATCATCAGCTTTGCCGACGATGATGCCGATGCCGAGCTGCGGGCGGTGGCTGTGGCGGAACTGATCAAATCGTATGTGGAAGAGAATTTCCGGCGCACCATCTCCATTGGGGTGGGGGGGCTGGTGGAGTCCATGACAGAGCTTCACAAGTCCTTTAAGCAGTCCAAAGAGGCCTTGTCCTACCGCCTTGTCTTCGGCGCGAACTCGATCATTACCCGTGAGGATATTCACAGCGATCTTTCTCCCCGCTTCTACCGTTTGGTGGCGATGACGGAGGATATGATGGATTCGCTGAAGCTGCTGGACGGCACGAAGCTGCGCGAGCAGGTGGAACGATGGTTCGAAGCCTTCGCCGAATATGGCGTGCCGCCCCAGATCATCCGGCAGCTCAGCCTTCAATGCCTGATGAAGGCGGCGGAGATCGCCGAGGATGTTGGCATCGGCCACAAGAATATCCAAATGCCCCAGGAGCTGCAGGAGTCGCTGAATCTGCACAAAAGCCTGGAAGAGATCAAGGAATTTCTAATGAAGACCCTGCAGGGGCATATGGAAGCCATCAAAGAGAAACGGAGCAGCAGGGAGAAAAACGGCCTGATTCTTAAGGTGCTGGATTATATTCATGACAATTACAGCCGAACCGAACTGTCGCTGAACTTGCTGGCTGAGGAATTCCGGGTCAGCGTGTCCCATCTGAGCAAGCTGTTCAAGGAGCAGACCGAGGGCAACTTCATCGACTATCTGATGGCGCTGCGCATGGCTGAGGCCAAACGGCTGCTGGAGGAGACGGACGGCAAAATTATGGATATTGCCGAAGCGGTCGGCTACGGCAATGTCAACAGCTTCGTCCGCATTTTCAAAAAGTTCACCGCGCTGACGCCTTCCGAATACCGGGAGCAGCGGCGCAAGTAACAGGGAGCGGGAGGAGCTGGGCATTGACGGCTTCTCCTTCCTATATGAAGGGTAGGATCACAATGAACAATATGCTTGAAGAACAGGCTCTCCTGCGGTGGAGGCTTGAACAATTGGAGAATCAATTCAGCCCGTTGCATTCGATGATCAAAGAGAAATATACAACCAACGGCTATCACACCGCACTTCAGAATGTGGAACAGGTGCATTCCATACGTTCTTCCATTGAATATGCCCAAGGGCTTTTGGATACCGGGCTTACGGATGCTGAGGATAGGGCTTTTGCCGTGATCCGGCAAATCGTTTCACTTCAGGACCATGATCCGGCCAGCGTGACTTATGGCATCTGGTCGTATTATCTGGAAGAGCCCTTGTCCAGCATGAGGCCCCCGGATTGGAACTGGGCGGATTTTATCGGAAAAGCACTTCTAACAACAGTAATCCGGCATAAACACCGGATGCCTGCGGAGCTGCTGGAGAAGGTGCGGGAATCGGTATTTCACGCCTGCGAATCCATCATCCGGCGCAACATGGGTCCGCATTATACGAATATTTCCATTATGGGATCGTTTGTGACGCTGCTCGCGGGAGAAGTCTTTCAGAATCCGCGCTATCTGGATTATGGCTTGCAGAAATTCGAGGCCTTCCATCAATATGCCAGCCGAACCCGGACGTTTCAGGAATACAACAGTCCGACGTACACCAAGGTGGCGATTATTGAATTATCACGCATCCGCTCCGCGACCAAGGTTAGCCGGGCGCTGGAAATATGCGAGGATATGCTGAATTTGGCCTGGGAGGGGGTGGCACGGCATTTTCACGCATCCACAGGGCAATGGGCGGGACCACATAGCCGCTGTTATTCCACCTTGCTGCCAGATGCAGCCAGGGCGTTCCTGCAGCTGGCGCTGGAGGGAGAACTGGATTTTTGTGCTCCAGCGGATATGTTCTACGATCTGGAATGGTACAACCTTGGTATTTCCTGTCCCGAACCCTACCGCGCCTTGTTCAGGGAAGCCGCTGAAAGGGAAGTACGCGAGGTGTATTACCGCAGTAAAGACGGCTATGAAAAAACCGCTGTTACTTACATGACTACGCGCTATGCGCTTGGTTCGGCCAGCAAGGAAGTCATGTGGAATCAGCGGCGCAATCTGCTGGCCTATGTAGACGGTCCTGGCGGAACGGTCTATGCGGCGCTGCGGATGCTGCATGACGGCTATGATTTTTCCGCCCCCGTCTTTTCCGCCGAGCAGCGCAAGGGGAACGTGCTGTGCGGTCTTCAGCTCTCGCTGAACGGCGGGGATACGCATATCGGTCTGGACCGGATCGACGGCGGCATCCAGGCAGAGGATCTGCGCCTGCGACTGGAAATCGGCGGCAGTCTTGACGGTGTAACCGCCAATGCCGTGGACGGAGGGGCGGTGGTATCCATAGGCGGGGTGAAGCTTTCCCTTCGCGGTTTGTATACCCGGTTTGCCGGAGGGGCAACTTCGCTGGTCCAGAATCCGGAATGGGAAGTTGTCCACAGCGGCGATACCCTCTGCCTTGATCTGGTGCTGTACAGCGGTGAACGCCGGAGAATTGATTTTACGGCTCTGGACGAGGCAATGGTCGTCTTTACCTTGTCGGTACGCGAGGATGAGGGACGGGACAGCAGCCCGGACTCCTTCTGCGTAACCATGTCGGCCGCAGGCAACGGGGAAGAAGTTGCTGCAAGCTGGAGTACGGAGGATGGGGAACTGGTGCTTAACCTGCGGCTGAAGCCGGACATGGTGGAAGCACTCAGAGGACAGGACTAAGGGGTAGGCTCAAGGAGGCCCGGAGACTGATCTTCGGTATCTGAACATTTAGTGCTGCGGTATACAAGCCCGGCACAGACCAAAGGCACCGCAGGATTGCGGTGCCTTTGGTCTGGCTTCCCCCCGCATAGGCAGGGTCTTGTGAACGGAGTCAGCCTTCACTTCATGGCTTCGGCCAGAAGAATGAGCACCAGTCCTTGACCGTAGAGAGTGGGTATGCAGGAGATTTCATTATAGTCCTCCACAGTGGGCATCACCGGAGTGCCGCCGGAGACGCCGCTGACCTCTCCATCGGCCTTGATCGTGCCCAGCACCGCTTCAAGTGCAGCTCTGGCAGGTCCCATAGCTGCTTCGCCGAGCAGGCCCATCCGTACAGCCTTGAATATCCCGGCTGCGATGCCGGCGCTCCCGGAGGTTTCAAGATAGAAGTCTGTCCGGTCCATGACTGTATGCCAGAGTCCGGATGGACTCTGATAACCGATTAAGGCCGCCATCAAGCGGCGGTATCTCTCCGGAATGGAGGCAGGCACAGGCAGCAGGCCATCCACCTCCTGCAGAATCATGGGCGCTGCAAGGGCAATCCAGGCGTTGGCTCTTGTCCATCTGGCTGCAGACATATGGTCACCGGTGATACAGTTCCAGCCGTGAAACAGCACGCCGCTCTGTTTATCCTCAAGCAGTCTCAGGTGAAGCTCCAGCTGGCTGAGGGCTTCCCGGGCATACCCGGTTTCTCCGGTCAGCCGGGCCAGCCGGGCCAGGAACAGCACAGCCATAAACACGGTATCCGCCCAGACCTGCTCCGGAAAGCTTGCCTGTTCGGTCACCGTATGCTCGAAAGCGCCTTCCCGGGTTCTTGGCGCTTCATGCAGCATGTATTGACCGGTACGGACCGCGCTCTCCTTGAAGACAGGATTCCCTGTGACGCTGTACAGTGCGGGAAAGATGGCAAACGGAGCCATGGAGTTAATAACCTTTGCATGCCCGGATTGGTGCAAATGCGCAAGGGCCCATTCTGACAGCCGGCTTATAATCTCATCGCCGCCGTCCTGCTGATAATATTCCAGGATAGAGGCAGCACCTACGCCGGGAACCCAATCCCAATGCGCCATGTCCATTCCCCAATTGCCGGAATGTTCCAGGAGCATATATGAATATACCTTGCTTGCTGCATGCTCAAGTGTTTGTGATGAAGGTAAGGTTGTCATAATCTACTAGTCCTCCTGTGATCTAGAGTTGAACTTATATTAAGCAGTATAAGTGGCTTGCCTGTATGAATTCTTGGGTGATCCTGCCCAATGTATTGGAGGATTGTACACTTATACTGATGAGGAAAGGAAGCTTGGCATGTCTGGAATGAGATCTGTAAATGAGTTGAATTCTGCTTCTTCAGCGGGATTGAAGAAGCAGAATTCCTATATGATCGATGATATGACGAACAGGGCGCTTGTAGATTACCCGGTTCAATGTGTACAGCGCATTAATGGCATTCAGCAGGCGGAACTGCACTCGCATCACGGTTATGAATGGTACTTCTGCCTGGCAGGAAGCGGGGAATTCATTGCAGGCGATCAAGCCTACAGGATCTTCGCGGGCAGCCTGATTATTGTGAGGCCGTCCGTGCTGCATATGCCCAGACCGGCCAATGGCCAGCTGCTGCACCGGCAGATTCTTTCAGTAGACGAGAGATATCTGGACAGGCTTTGCGGCGTAGACCGTTTCACGGCGGAGCAGGTCTGCGAATGGCTGCCCGATGGAGCGTCTGCTTCTGTGCTCTGGCAGCTAAACACCGGACAGCTGGAGAGCGTCCGGGCTATTTTGCTCGAGCTGGAGAGCGAGCTTACAGGCAAGAGGGAAGCGTATACCCTAGAAGTGCAAAGCCTTCTGCTCCGGCTGTTCGCTGTGTTGACACGGGAGAAGGCTGGTCCGCCTTCCCGGCAAGCGGAGGAGCGCAGGAAGCTGCTCGCGGTGCAGATGACCGGCTACATTGCCGACCACTACAAGCTCCCCTTCCGGATAGAAGAGATGGTCCGTTATTTTCATTTCTCCCGCTCCTATTTGCACCGGATCTTTAAGCAGGAGACCGGCATTACGATTCTGGAATATTTAACACATTACCGGATCAACCGTGCCAAGGAGCTGCTGGAAGCTGAGAGTATACCGCTGATCGAGGTTGCGGTGACAGCCGGATTTCAAGATCTGTCTTATTTTTGCCGCAGCTTCAAACGCCTGACAGGTGTACCGCCGGGCCGTTACCGTAAGCTGCTCCGGCAGGGCGGTGGTTAAAGTCTTATAATTTCCCGGAACATTCAGGGGCAACCCGCTGGCCGTTGTTCCCGGCAGACAGCACAGTTCCATGAAACTGTACGCCCTGCTCAGCCAGCAGCTGATGCAGCCGCGGAATTGAAATATCCGCCATATGGACGGTGCCCTCTTCCTTGGCGACAGCTGCTGCGATTCCGGCCGCCTGACCCAGTGCATAGCAGGTAGCCTGCACGCGCATGGAGGACATGGCTACATGAGTTGCCGAAATGCTTCGTCCCGCTACCAATAGCCCCTGCACACCGGCAGGTACCATACAGCGGTACGGAATATCGTAGCTTCCCAGCTGGCGCTCCTCCGTCGTTCTTTGCCCGTCAGGGCTGTGAATATCGATTTCATAATTGGTCTGCGCCACGACATCCCCGAACCTGCGGGCTTCAAGCAAATCCTGTTCGGTCAAGGTGTACAGACCAACGATTTGCCCGGTTTCCCTCACACCGGTCTGGCCGGGAATATGGGCAATAATGTAATTCTCAAAGCCGTTGCGCTGTAAATAATGGGCCGTTGAGAAAACCTGGCGCAGAGCCTCGCGCTCCGCGAAGTTGACGTCTTCAATACGGGCACCGTTGCCCTTAACGCGGGTCATATTGACCAGAAGCGTGCCGTCATCATTTTTTTCCCAGTACAGGTGGCGTCCCTGCGGCAGATCGTCTACGGACTCATATATCTCACAGTCCTCAGGAAGATAAGGGACAACTGGCTTGCCGGTATTCTGCATGGTGAACATAAGGGTCATAGGCTGTGTTAATCCGTCCTTTTCCCGGCCGTAGCGCATAGGCACTCCGGCATCCCTGGCCACAGCGGCGTCCCCTGAGCAGTCCAGCACAATCCCGCCCATGAAGGCCTTCAGCCCTTCGCGGGTCCGGGCTAGTACTCCGCGTACCCGCTGCCCCTCCATGACGGGCTGGACATAGACGGTGTGGTAGAAGACCTTAACCTTCTCCCGGTGCAGTTTTCCGTTCAGATAATGGCGCACTGCAAAGGGGGAATACTGGTCCTTCCGGGAGTGCAGCGATATCAGGTGGGAGCCGGGAACGGCTTCGGGAGTTGTCTCTTCAAGCATTTCACGGTAGATGCCGGTCACGTTGCCGACACTCATATAGATGCTGACATTAGCCAGTGTTCCCATCCCTCCAAGCTGCCCTGATTGCTCCAGCAGTATTACCTTCTGTCCGCAGCGGGCGGCGGAGATCGCCGCCGCTGTCCCGGCCGGACCGCCCCCGATCACTATGACATCGGCCTCCTCATATATCTCTGCGGCCACCTGCAGATTTATCTGTTCTTTTTTCACCATATTCATCCTTTCTATATAGAGCTTACCTTTATAATAGATATATGGAACAAGGGATTATAGCTTGATTTTAGTTGTACTTAGGGGATTGTGGGGTTGCATTGCAGGAGAGCTATGGAAGAATGGAATGGCCAAGTAAAAGGGGGAAGTCGTGTGTCAAAGAGAAAAACGGTCACGCTGCGGGATCTGGCGGACCGCCTGGGGCTGAGCGTGTACACAGTATCCAAAGCGCTGCGCGGGCTGCCGGGCATGTCGGAACCGACCCGCAGGCTGGTATTCGCTACTGCCCGGGCAATGAATTATGCGACCAAAGCGCAGGAAGCGGGGCTTGCCGCTGAATCCATTGCCTATGCGGCGGGCAAGCCCCGCCGGTTCGTCATGCTGATGCCTGCAGACCACTCTCTTCTGAATCTGCAGTTCCATGGTCTGCATCAGCGCATGGATGAGCTGGGCCATCAGGTACAATCCGTATTGCTGCCGTTTGAGGGACACCAGCCGGACAAGCTGGCGGACTGGCTGGAGGAGAGCGGCATTCTATACTGCGACGGACTGTTTCTATCGCCGCTGCTGCCCGTCTGGGCGGAGACCATTCTGCTGCAGCTTGGTCTTCCGAAGGTAATGATCAATTTCCCGCCCGAAGGGGCCGAGGTGGACAGTGTAATCTGGGATGTCCAGCATGCGATCATTCTTGCGGTAAATGCGCTCTGCCGCAGCGGTCATCGCCGAATTCTGTACGTGGGTGAGCCGGACGGACAGAGGGGATTCCGCTTGCGCTATCAGAGCTTCAGGGCCGCCTGCGCAAGCCGGGGAATTTCCGCTGCTGAACAGATGTATCATGTGAACCCCGCTGATCCTCAATGGCTTGCTGACTTATCGGCCATTCTTCAGACAGGAAGCCCTACGGCTATTCTCTCGGCGAATCATGGACAAGCCTGGCCCATTCTGCGGAAGGTGCAGGAATGGGGACTTAATATTCCGGAGCAGATATCAATTGTTGCGATGGAGCATGGGGAACTGGAGGCTTGTCCCGGCTTGTCGCGCCCGGCGCTGCTGGTCCAGGAGGCAGGGGAGCGGGCGGCAGAGCTGATGCTGCGGCGGATTGCCAATCCGCTGGCACCTTATGAGCAAATCCGGCTGCTGGGACCGTTTCTGACAGGGGAGACAGTTGCGGAACCATCTCTCTGCTGAACAAAGAAACCGTCAATTCTCCAGCTATAGGAGAATTGACGGTTTCTTAATCCTAGTCTAATCGCCCGTCTCCACAATCCATACCTCAGGAAGATTGCGGAACTGCTCGGCGTAATCCAGACCATAGCCGACAACGAATTCATCGGGAATGTCAATGCCGCAGTATTCGACCGGAACTTCGACCAGGCGGCGGGAAGGTTTGCTTAGAATAGTACAGATACGGACGCTTGCAGCTTCGCGCAGGGCGAACAGCTGCCTCAGATGCTGCAGAGTCAGGCCGGTGTCGATCAGATCCTCGACGAGCAGGACATGCTTGCCGCGGATATCCATGTCGATATCCTTCTTGATCGTGATGACACCGGAGGAGGTGGAGCTTGCACCGTAGCTGGACACTGACATATAGTCGATGCCGACCGGGAAAGTGATTTCGCGCATCAGGTCGGACATGAATACAGCGCCGCCCTTGAGAATGCCGATAAGTACAAGCTCTTTGCCTTCATAGTCACGCGATATTTCAGCGCCCAGTTCTTGAACTCTTTGCTGCAGCTGGTGCTTGCTGACCAGAACTTTGGTAATTTGTGTCATGGTTGACGCTCCTTATGGATTAGGATGTGATCAGGAGGATGATCTGTCCTTTTCCTTCAGCATAACATCATGTGCGCCTCCTTCAAAGATGGTTGTGGAGGAAACCAGTGTTATCTTCGCCTGCTTCTGCAGTGCCGGGATGGTCAGCGAGCCGCAGTTGCACATGGTTGATTTGATTTTGCTGATACTGAGATCCAGATTATCCTTGAGCCGTCCGGCGTAAGGAATGAAGGAATCCACACCTTCCTCGAACTCAAGCTTGCTCTCTTTGTCAGCATTGCCGAAGTCATAACGCTGCCAGTTGCGGGCGCGGCTCGACCCCTCACCCCAATATTCCTTGACGAAGTTCCCGCCGACCAGCAGCTTGCGTCCGGGGCTTTCATCGAATCTGGCAAAATAGCGGCCCAGCATCACGAAGTCAGCTCCCATCGCCAGCGCCAGCACAATATGGTAATCATGGACAATCCCGCCATCGGAACAGATCGGGACATAGATGCCGGTCTGCTCGTAATATTCCTGGCGGGCGGCTGCGACTTCAATGACGGAGGAGGCCTGGCCGCGTCCGATCCCTTTTTGCTCCCGGGTAATACAGATGGAACCGCCGCCGATGCCGACTTTGACGAAATCCGCCCCGGCTTCCACGAGGTATAGGAAACCTTCCTTATCGACGACATTGCCCGCCCCGACCTTCACTTTCTCCCCGAAAGTATCCTTAATATAATGGATGGTTTCGGCCTGCCATTCGGAATAACCGTCAGAGGAATCAATGCACAGGACATCTGCTCCGGCTTCCACCAGCGCCGGTACGCGCTCTTTGTAATCCCGGGAGTTGATACCTGCGCCGACAATGAGCTGTTTGTTGTCATCATGCAGCTCCAGCGGGTACTCCTGATGGCTGTCATAATCCTTGCGGAACACAAGGTGAACGAGATGACCGCTGGCATTAACAATCGGCAGGCAGTTCAGCTTATGATCCCAGATCATATCGTTGGCTTCAGTTAAGGTGATGCCTTCTTCGGCATAGATTAGTGAAGATAACGGCGTCATAAATTCAGTAATCAGGCACTCCGGCGGCAGACGGTTCTCGCGGTAATCGCGGCTTGTGACAATGCCCATCAGCTTGCCTGTCGGTTCCCCGTTGTCCGTAATGGCAATGGTGGAGTGGCCGCTGCGCGCTTTCAGCGCCAGTACATCCTGCAGTGTATCCTCCGGCTTCAGATTGGAGTCGCTGAGGACGAAGCCGGCTTTGAACTTTTTGACCCGGCGGACCATCTCAACCTGCTGCTCGATAGACTGCGAGCCATAGATGAAGGAGATGCCGCCGCTTTTGGCCAGGGCAATCGCCATGTTATGGTCGGATACCGCCTGCATTACCGCAGAGGTAACAGGCAGATTCATCGTCAGCGCCGGAGTCTCACCCTTGCGGAATTTGGTTACTGGCGTCCGGAGATCGACATTCCCCGGGATGCATTCTTTGGTGGTCAGGCTGGGCACCAGCAGGAACTCACTGAAGGTTCTTGAAGGCTGCTCATAATAATAAGCCATGGCTTGTCACTCCCCTGTTATAATTTCATCAATTCTGCGATTGCAGTTCTATAGACTTCATACCTGGGATAGAAACCTTACCGGCACTCCAATGTCCGTTTCCAGCTGCTTGTAGTGTTCACCTTTAGCCAGAATCGCCTGCACACCTACAAGCTCAACGCCCATAACGGACATTTGCTCAGCGATGCAGCGGATGGTAGCGCCTGAACTAATGACATCATCCAGCAGCAGCACCCGGTCACCGGAAGAGAAGCCGTCAAAATAAATATAATTCTCATTATACGCCGTCTCGCGTTTGATGCTGACCTCGTAATTCTCATACAGCTCTGTACTGAGGCGCAGAATGTTCATCGGCTTCATCAGCTTGTAGGCCGCAAGCATGCCCCAGGTATGCCCGCCCGGTTCAGGCGATACGATGTAATCGAAATCCGGGAATTGTTCCGTAACGGCCTCTGCCAGACTATCGGTAATCTCACTGATCAGCTCAGGGGCAATGTAGGTTCCTCGTTCTCCGAAAGGGTACAGCTTAAAGTCATAGGCGGTATCTTTATTCTTGTAGATCCTCACATTCTTGGCTTGACTGATCGATTCACTTAACCGTGCGTAGGATGCACTCATTGCCCTCACTCCTTCTATTATAAATGCCAAATATAAATGCCAAAAACCCCAGGACCAAGAGGCGCAGGACAAGACAGGTACGTCAGGAGGAGAAGACCGGCTTAGCCGTGTTCCCTTCACTGGTTGCTCCAGTGTCTTATCTGGCCTCTTGTAGCCTGGGGCAATTTACGGTTGCCTGTAGATACGCTCATTCCAAATTAACGAGCTTATACAAGAGATGTTTAATTAGAGAATCTGACATATTAGTGACTCGGATGGTTTCTGAATGATTGTTTTCAATGTTTGTGTTATATAATATTACGCATGTGATTTGTTATATGCTATCATTCGCAATAATGTGTGTCAATATTTTGTTTAGATGTTATATAAGGTGACATTAAAGTGTTTGAGTTATACAGATAAACCAGCGGATTCATAAAAAAACTCTAAATAACCCATTCTAAAGCATGGTGCTTTGGCGGATTTTTATTTATAATAATTATTATCTGCAATTCATAAATAGTTCAAAGGTTTTGCAAAAAGCCGTATTTTGATGTGATATACTTAACACAGCGATTTGAGATCTTGTGAAATTGATACTAATACATGCTAATAAGCAGTAACAGTGCCTACACCAATGAATAGAGATTAGGATGGTGAACAAGCGATGCATATTGTCGTCGTTGGCCTGAATTACCGTACGGCTCCCGTAGAGGTGAGAGAACAGTTCGCTTTTGCCGAGAAGGATCTGCCTGCTGCGCTTCATCAGCTGATGCAGACGAAGAGCGTTCTGGAAGGGGTCGTAGTCGCCACCTGTAACCGGACGGAAATTTATGTGGTCGTGGACCGCCTTCATATGTGCGGATATTTCATCCGCAGCTACATGGAGCAGTGGTTCGGTGTAAAAAGTGATGTATTTGCGCAGCATATGTATATATATGAAGACGAGCAGGCGATTGCACACCTGCTTCGTGTAACCTGCGGCCTGGATTCCATGGTGATCGGCGAGACGCAGATCCTGGGACAGGTACGCAGTGCTTTTTTGACTGCCCAGGCGGAGGGCGTAACCGGAACGTGGTTCAACCGGCTGTTCAAACAGGCGGTGACGCTCGGCAAACGTGCGCATAGCGAGACTTCTATCGGTGAAAGCGCGGTTTCGGTCAGCTACGCGGCGGTGGAGCTTGGCAAGCGGATTTTTGGCATGTTTACCGGCAAAAGAGTGCTTATTCTCGGCGCCGGCAAAATGAGCGAGCTGACGGTCAAGCATCTGTACAGCAGCGGCGCGGCGGAAGTGATTGTCGCCAACCGTACGTTGTCACGGGCCGTAGAGCTGGCCGAGAAGTTCCTCGGCAAGCCAACCACGATTGAAGAGGCACTGAAGCGTCTGGATGAAGTGGATATAGTCATCAGCTCCACGGGAGCGGACGGTTATGTGCTGACGGCTGCCCAAGTAGCTGAGGGGATGAAGCGCCGCCCGTCCCGGCCGCTGTTCATGATCGACATTGCCGTGCCCCGCGATATTGATCCGGCTGCGGCAAGTGTGCCAGATGTCTTCCTCTATGATATAGATGATCTGGAAGGCATTGTGGAGAGTAATCTGGAAATGCGCCGCAGTGAAGCGGCCAAGATTGAAGTGATGATTAGTGAGGCAATGGATGAATTCCAGCTGTGGCTGAAGACGCTCGGTGTCAGACCGGTGATCCGTGCGCTGCAGGACAAGTCGAACGGGATATATGAAGAAACGATGGACAGCCTGTTCAACAAGCTGCCTGAACTGGATGAGCATCAGCGCAAGGTTATCCGCCGCTTGACCAAAAGTATTGTGAACCAGATGATGCATGATCCGATTAATGTCATTAAGGAGTTGTCCGGCGGGAAGCAGGGGAATGAAGCTCTGGAGTACTTCACCCAGATTTTTGCACTGCAGGAGCAGCTGGACCCGAGTCCGGATGACCGTAGTGCTGTACCGGTTGAGGAGGCGCCTGCTGAAGTATCCTCCGGCGGAAAGTTCGCGGTGCCGGGGAACGTGTTTGCTCCGGCCGGCCTGCTGGGCGGGTGAGCGACATGCAACTGCTGAACGGAATATATGATGCCGCTCTGCTGCTATATGCCCTGAGCCTGCTGTTTGTTTTCTCGGATTGCCTTCGGCGCAATCCGGGCGGAAAGCGGCTGGGCACAGGGCTTCTTGCTGTTGTGGGCCTGCTGCAGCTCACGGGGCTGGCGATCCGCTTCTCCCAGGAGGGCGGTCTGCCGATCTTCACACCGTATGACTTTCTGTTCTGGTTCTCCTTCAGTATGGTGGTGATCTCGCTTGCCGTTGCGTACACGCGGGGCGGCGAGTTTACGATTCTGCTGCTCAGCATGGCAGGGTTCAGCGTGTTTCTGCTGAACCGGGTATGGCTGACCGCAGAGGATCATGCCTTGCAGAGCTGGAGTGCGGTGCACGGCTGGCTGGCGATGCATGTGATTTTGGCCAATTTGAGCTTTGCCGCACTGACACTGGGGACCGTATTTGCGATAATGTATTTGTTTCTGCATACCAAGCTTAAGAATAAGAAGTGGGATGACCGTGTCCGCAGGTTCCCCAGTCTGGAGACAATGGACAAATATTCGTATACCGCTATCCTTGCCGGTGTGCCGCTGCTGCTGGCCTCGCTTATTCTGGCTGGCTTATCGATTATTGCAGAAGGGCGGACGCCGCTGTTTCAGGATCTGAAAGTGCTGACTACGCTTACCGGCCTCGGAGTCTACATACTCTATATAGTACTGAAGGTTTCCGGCCGCAGAAGCGGCACTGCGATGGCACGCTGGGCCATCACCGGCTATGGCTTTATTATTCTTAATTTCCTGCTGAATTCATGGTCTGAGTTCCATGGCTGGGGCGGGTAGTAAAGTTGGCGAGCCGGGTGCTGGAGTGCGGAGGCGCCCGGTGTGCTGAAGTGCGGAGACGGCTGGTGTGCTGACGTGCAGAGGCGGCTGGTGTGCTGACGTGCAGAGGCGGCTGGTGTGCTGGAGTGTAGAGGCGGCTGGTGTGCTGGAGTGTAGAGGCGGCTGGTGTGCTGGAGTGTAGAGGCGGCTGGTGTGCTGGAGTGTAGAGGCGGCTGGTGTACTGACGTGCAGAGGCGGCTGGTGTGCTGAAGTGCTGGAGGCGGCTGGTATGCTGGAGTGTAGAGGCGGCTGGTGTGCTGACGTGCAGAGGCGGCTGAATTGTGCTCGAGAGCACAGGTGGATGAGAAGCAAGAGGTTATGCTGGAATGTACAGGCAAGAAACGGGAAGTTATGCGGGCATGTTGTGGCGGCTAAGGAGCGCAGGCGATTGCATGGAGTACTATAGTGGCTATGGAGCCAGTGATTGAACTAAAGTGTTATGGTGGATAACGAAGCGAGCGACTGTACTGAAGTGATAATGGGCGGTTAATGAGTAAGTTAATCTAATGCGCGCCGGACTGCTGTCCTGCATTAGTGGCAACCTGGGACGGATTTCTTAGTTGAGCAAGCTGGATTATTGTGGTGTGGAGTATAGTTGATATTCAGATGCTGGAGTGAGGCGGGATGAGCAGATATTTGCCCATTATGCTGGATGTTCAGGGCAGAATGGTGGTAATGATCGGCGGCGGAGCTGTGGCTGAACGTAAAGCGGCTCCGCTGCTGGAGGCAGGAGCGGAGCTCGTGATTGTCAGTCCTGCGCTTAGCGGGACGTTGTCCGCAGCGGCTGCGGAGGGGCGGCTGCAATGGGTCAGCCGCCCCTATGCTCCCGGAGATCTCTCGGGAGCTGTCTTGGTCTATGCCGCCAGCAGCGACAGGGCGGTGAATGAAGCGGTGGCCGGGGAGGCCCGGGTGCTGGGCTTGCCGGTCAATGTGGCCAGCCACGCCGAGGCGGGCAGCTTCATCACGCCCGGTATCCTTCGGCGGGGGCGGTTGACGGTTGCGGTCTCGACCTCCGGGGCGGGACCGTCCGCTACTGCGCAGATCACGGCGCAGATCGCTGGACTGCTGGGCGAGGAATACGAGCCTTATCTGGATTTCCTGCACGAGCTGCGCACCGAAATCAAGCGGCTGGAGCCTGTAGCTGAGATTCGCGCCCGGCTGCTGCGGAGGCTGGGGAAGCTTGATGTGTTGGATGAGATGCGGCAGGGCACCTTTATACCATGGACAGCTGGAGAGGTCGAAGCCTGGATTGAGTGTAACCGGGAGAAGTAGGCGGAATGATCAGGTGGAGTCGGCCATTGGGAAGTGTAGATGGAGTGAGTGGGTGGAGCAGCTCATCGGGAGGCGTAGATGGAACGAGCGGATGGAGTAGGTAAACGGCGTAGATCAAACCAGCAGATGGAGCAGGCAACAAGTATAACTGCTGCGATTTCGGATTAGTTTGCATCTGCTCTGGCTGCTTTAAAACGAATTCGGCAATCATTAAGACTGCTTCAAACTAAGTCTGCAAAGACATAAGCAGCGGCAGAAATTGACTCAAGTTGTCGATTGAATCGTGCTACTGAAGTGTTCCCTAACGAAATGTCGATGCTGACAGCCCACATATCGAATCGACGATTGAATGGACGAACGGCCGAATGATAAAACTTATGGACGAATAAGTGGACTAATTGAATGTGTTTATAACGTTGAACAGGACGGATTCGCTGGAATGTGACTGGAATGGCAAAAGCCTACTGTTGTGCAGTGAATTAAAGGTATATATCCCTTTAATTCGGGCAAAATCGGCCGAAATGAACAAATTAGTGGTATAAATCCCTTTGATTCGGTCAAATCCGCCGAAATGAGCAAATTAATGGTATAAATCCCCTTGATTTCAGCAAAATTGGCGCGAATGAGCAAATGAAGGGCAAAAGTGCCCTTGATTTCAGCAATAGTGGCTCAGATGAGCAAATGAAGGGCAAAAGTGCCCTTGATTTCAGCAAAATTAGCGCGAATGAGCAAATGAAGGGCAAAAGTGCCCTTGATTCCAGAAAAATTGGCTCAGATGAGCAAATGAAGGGCAAAAGTGCCCTTGATTTCGGCAAAATTGGCGTGGATGAGCGAATGAGAGGTATGGTGCAGGAAACAGGGCGGGCAGGTGCAGATGCAGGTAACTTGAACAGGGGGAATGGTTCATGCGGAAGATTATTGTGGGCAGCAGACAGAGTGCGCTGGCGCTGACGCAGACAGGGCATGTAATTGCCGATCTGGAGCGGCTTAGCGGGGAGCATGGCTTTGATTTTACTTTTGAGGTGCATAAGATTGTTACCAAAGGCGACCGGATTCTTGATGTCACCCTGTCCAAGGTGGGCGGTAAGGGTCTTTTTGTGAAGGAAATTGAGCAGGCCATGCTGGTCAAAGAAATCGATATGGCAGTACATAGTATGAAGGATATGCCTTCCGAATTGCCGGAAGGCTTGATTAACGGTGCAGTGCCGAAGCGTGTCGATCCACGTGACTGCCTGATCTCAAGCAGCGGAGCCGGCCTTGAGGATCTGCCGCAGGGCGCACGGGTAGGCACAAGCAGCCTGCGGCGCTCCAGCCAGCTGGCGGCGCTCCGGCCGGATCTGGTTATTGAGCCGGTACGCGGCAATATTGACTCGCGGCTGAAGAAGCTGGAGAGCGGCGAATACGACGCGATTCTGCTGGCAGCGGCTGGCTTGTCGCGGATGGGCTGGCAGGACCGGGCAACGGCGTATCTGCCGCCGGAAATCTGTCTGCCCGCTGTGGGCCAGGGAGCTCTCGGCATCGAATGCCGTGAGGACGATGAGGAGCTGCGCAAGCTGCTCGCGCTCTACAATGATGAGCGCACCGCTCTTACGGTGACGGCGGAGCGCACATTCCTCGGCGCCCTGAACGGCGGCTGTCAGGTGCCGATCGGCGCCTACGCTGTGCTGGAGACGGAGAAGGCCGGGACAACGGGAACAATCGGGACTATTCATTCCGGCGGGACTTCTGAAGACCGCGGCCTGTTAATCACTTTAACCGGAATGGTGGGAACACCGGACGGGTCGGTAATCCTTAAAGAAACCTGTACCGGGAAGGATCCGGTGCAGCTCGGTGCGGAGGTTGCACGCAAGCTGATTGCCAGGGGCGCAGAGAAGATTTTGGCGGATGTAAAGGGACAGGATGTTCAGGGATAAGGGGATAAGGGGATGACGGAGATGGCGGGGAAGGTTTATCTTGTAGGTGCAGGTCCGGGGGATGCCAAGCTGATTACGGTCAAAGGTCTGGAGTGTATCCAGAAGGCAGATGTGGTGGTCTATGACCGGCTGGCGAGTCCAAGGCTGTTGAAGTGGATGAAGCCGGGCGGGGAGAAAATATACGTAGGCAAGCTGCCGGACCGCCATACGATGAAGCAGGAGGACATTAATCAGCTGCTGGTTGATCTCGCTCTGGAGGGCAAAACGGTAGTGCGTCTGAAGGGCGGGGACCCGGTGATTTTTGGCCGGGTAGGTGAAGAAGCGGAGCTGCTGCGCCGGCATGGCGTCTACTACGAGATTGTGCCGGGTATTACCTCGGCTATCAGCGTCCCGGCGTACGCCGGTATTCCGGTAACCCACCGGGAGGCTGCGTCTTCCCTGTCGATCATTACCGGACATGAGAGCCCGGATAAGCTGGATCATTCCATTCATTGGGATAAGGTGACGAACGCCACAGGAACCCTGGTGTTCCTGATGGGCGTCGCCAAAATCGGATATATCAGCGCCCAGCTGATGAAGCACGGGCGTCCGCCGGAAACGCCGGTGGCGCTGGTGCGCTGGGGGACACGTGCCGATCAGGAGACACTGACCGGCACGCTTGCCGACATTGAAGCGAAGGTCAAGGCGGCCGATTTCCAGCCGCCGGCCGTTATCGTTGTCGGCGATGTAGTGCTCCAGCGTGAGCATCTCATGTGGGTTGAAGCGATGCCGCTGTTCGGCAAGCGGATTGTAGTGACGCGGGCCCGCAGCCAGGCCAGCGAACTGGTAGACCGGATCGAGGAGCTTGGCGGCGAACCGTATGAGTTCCCTGTCATTGAGACGGTTATGCAGCGTGATGCGGACAAGCAGGCAGAGATTGCTTCAGCGCTTGGCCGGCTTCCAGAGTACGACTGGGTGTTCTTCACCAGTCCGAACGGCGTGGACTACTTCATGCGGCATCTGACGCAGCTGAAGACGGATCTGCGCGGTCTGCACCGCGCGCGGATCTGCGCGGTGGGACCGGCTACGGCTGAGGCGCTTGCCGCGCGCGGGCTGCTCGCCGAAGAGCTGCCTGGACGGTTCCAGGCAGAAGGGCTGATTGAAGCCTTCGGCGATCAGCTGCAGCCGGGGCAGAAGGTGCTGCTGCCGCGCGGCGATCTGGCGCGCGAGTGGCTGCCCGGCAAGCTGAGGGAGCTGGAGCTGGAAGTGACTGAAGTGGATACGTATGAGACTGTGGTCACTGGTGAAGATGATATGGAACTGGTGAAGCTGCTCGAAGAGAAACGGATTCATGCAGTCACCTTCACCAGCTCATCCACGGTGCGCAACTTCATCTCTATCCTGAAACGGATGGGTCTGGAAGATCCGCTGACGCTGCTGGCGGGGGTCAAAATCGCCTGCATAGGTCCGGTAACCGAACAGACTGCTGTGGAGGCCGGGTTGACTCCAGGATTGCTCCCGGACGAAGCGACGATCGAAGGGCTGGTGCAGGAGCTCTGCCGCTGGAATGAAACAACGAGGCTCAGATAACCTGCAGCCTGGTTTCCGCTATTCCGTTAATGCAATCTGAGCACTGCGATTGAGCGCATCATTTTAACGCTGCATTTTGTGACTTCATATTCGAATAATGCTTGAGACAGATAGATGTGTTTAAATACTTACTGTACAGGAGGAAACAGCAATGAGCTTTCCAATGACTAGACACCGCCGCTTGCGCGGTACAGCCGGAATCCGCGGAATGGTGCGGGAGACCGTCCTGAACGTGCTGGACTTTATCCAGCCGATATTTGTGACCTACGGTACCGGTGTGAAGAATGAGATTGGCTCCATGCCCGGCGTGTACCACTTCTCGCTGGATACTCTGAAGGCGGAAGTGGATGAGATTGTCTCCCTGGGAATTCCGGCCGTCTTGCTGTTCGGCATTCCCGAAACGAAGGACGCCATCGGCTCCTCCGGTTTCGCTGAGGATGGCATTGTGCAGGAGGCTACCCGGCTGATTAAGCAGTGGTACCCCGAGCTGCTGGTTGTCGCCGACACCTGTCTGTGTGAATTCACCGACCACGGCCACTGCGGTATGGTACATACCCATACAGTTGACGGCGTAGTACATGGCGATGTGATCAACGATGCTTCGCTGGAGCTGCTGACCCGCACGGCGGTATCCCAGGCCCGGGCCGGTGCGGATATTATCGCGCCTTCCAATATGATGGACGGGTTCGTGCAGGCGATCCGCAGCGGCCTTGACGAGAATGGATTTGAGCATGTGCCGATTATGTCCTATTCGGTAAAATACGCATCCGCCTTCTACGGCCCCTTCCGGGAAGCAGCGGATTCTGCGCCGCAGTTCGGTAACCGCAAGACATACCAGATGGACCCGGCCAATCTGCGTGAAGCGATCCGTGAGGCCGATTCAGATGTGCTGGAAGGCGCTGATATGCTGATGGTTAAGCCGGCGCTGGCTTATCTGGATGTCATCCGGACGATCCGCGACCAGTTCGATCTGCCGCTGGTGGCGTACAACGTGAGTGGTGAATATTCAATGGTAAAAGCGGCCGCACAGCAGGGCTGGATCGATGAGCAGGCAGTTGTCCTGGAAATGCTGACCGGCATGAAGCGCGCCGGAGCAGATATTATTATTACGTATTTCGCCAAGGATGCAGCGCGCTGGCTGCGCGGCTAGACTATATTCAGCTGTATAAATTCAGCAGAGCAGGAGTGAAGAAGTATGGGCAATGTGCCGCTTACACGCAGGGAAGAGGCTTCCCGCATAGCTTTTGAAGAAGCAAAACAGTATATCCCGGGAGGAGTGAACAGCCCGGTCCGGGCATTCAAATCCGTAGGATTGACCCCGGTTTATGTAGACAGAGGCGAAGGCTCACGCATCTACGATATCGACGGCAACAGCTTCATCGACTACGTCTGCTCGTGGGGACCGCTGATTATGGGCCATGCCCATCCGGAAGTGGTGAAGGCGCTGCAGGAGACTGCGGTTAAAGGGACAAGCTTCGGCGCACCCACACTGCTGGAGACGGAAATGGCCAAAACCGTGGTGGAACGTGTAGCATCGGTGGACATTGTGCGCATGGTGAACTCGGGAACGGAAGCTACGATGAGCGCCATCAGGCTGGCCCGCGGATATACAGGACGCAGCAAAATCCTCAAGTTCGAGGGCTCCTACCATGGCCACGCCGACAGCCTGCTGATCAAAGCCGGTTCCGGGGTAGCTACTTTGGGTCTGCCGGATAGCCCCGGTGTGCCGGAGGGCGTAGCCATTAACACCATTACGGTGCCATACAATGATCTGGAAGGGGTCAAAATCGCGTTCGAACGTTACGGCAATGAGATTGCCGCTGTGATTGTTGAGCCGATTGCCGGGAATATGGGTGTAGTGCCTCCGCTTCCGGGCTTTCTGGAGGGTCTGCGCAAGGTGACGACGGGGTACGGCGCGCTGCTGATTTTTGATGAAGTGATGACCGGTTTCCGGGTGGACCGCGGCTGTGCGCAAGGGCTCTTCGGGCTGGACCCTGATCTGACCTGCTTCGGCAAGGTTATCGGCGGCGGTCTCCCGGTGGGTGCTTATGGCGGTAAAAGAGAGATTATGGAGCAAATCGCCCCCTCTGGTCCGATCTACCAGGCAGGCACACTCAGCGGGAATCCGCTGGCCATGGCGGCGGGTTACAGCACGCTGAAGCTGCTGACACCTGAAGTGTATACCCGTCTGGAGGTGCTGGGTGCACGTCTGGAAGCCGGCCTTAAGCGTAACGCGCAGGAAACTGGCATCCCTCTCACCATTAACCGTGTGGGCTCTATGGTCTGCCCGTTCTTCACTGAAGGACCGGTGGTCAACTTCGAGACGGCCAAGACCAGCAACCTGGATCTGTTCAAGCGTTATTTCGGCAAAATGCTTGATCAGGGCATCAGCGTTCCGCCATCCCAGTTTGAAGGCATGTTCGTATCCGCTGTGCACAGCGAGCAGGATATTGATGATACGATTGAGGGCCATTATAATGCCCTGAAGTCGCTATGACAGGCGGGCCGGAGGAGTTGTCCGGCACAAATATCCCTGGTGGAGCGGCTGCAGGTACAGGGAATACTGGCGCGGTCATCAGGAACATCACCGGCGGCGGCAAATGGATCCGGCGCGGAGAGTGGCTTCAAGTCATGCCAGGCCGGGTGATTACGGCTGCGGCCGACAGGCAGGCAGCCATTGACGCCTGGCTGCTCGGCACGGCCGGGATGCCGGAGAAGCTGCATGCGCGGCTGCGCCGCGAAGGCGGCATCCAGTGGAAGGGCGACCGGCTGATGCTATCCCTGTTCCCTTACCGGGAAGCGGGTATTGAGCCGGTATGGCAGGAGCTTGTAGTACTGTACGAAGATGACTTCTGCCTCGTGGTCCATAAACCGGCGGGCATGGCGGTTCATCCGGATGGCAGCGGAGCAGGCGTAACGCTGGATCATATCGTCGCAGCGCATTATGCCGCTTCCGGTGGAGGGGTAGCCGTCCGCCATATTCACCGGCTGGATAAGGATACAACAGGACCTGTGCTCTATGCGAAGAACGAATACGCCCAGCTTGTACTGGACGAGGATATGCGCGACAAAACCGTATCCCGCCTTTACGCGGCGATTGTGGAAGGCAGTGTGCCGCCTGAGCTTACCGTGATTGATGCCCCGATCGGCCGTGACCGCCATCATGCGGCGCGCCGGCGGGTCTCGCCGGGAGGACAGGCGGCGGTCACGCGAATCATAGGGCGGGAAGCGCTGCCTGGCGGAACTGTGCTGAAGGTGCAGCTGGAGACGGGGCGCACGCACCAGATCCGTGTCCACCTCAGTCATGCGGGCCATCCGCTGTACGGGGATGACCTCTACGGCGGACCCGGCTGGCATACGGCCAGTGTCCGTGCGGGTGGCAGCAAGAACGATAAGCTGCCGCTGCGTACAGAGCCGGGTAAGGTGAAGTCGGCCATTACAGCCTGGTTCGAAGAGCAGGAGAAGGCGGGCATTACACCGGGACTGTTGGAGCCAGGTAAGCTGGCTGGTCCGGGCAGGCCGGAGGTTAAGCTTAAGGCTAAGGCGAAGCCGGAAGGTGCAGACCGGCAGGCGCTGCATGGCGAGAAGCTTATTTTTGCTCACCCCTGGACCCGGAGCAGGGTCGAAGTATCTGATCCGTGGCCGGAGGATATGCGGAAGCTTCGCGTGCAATTAGGCGGGGAGCCGCTGAACTAGTATAATGCCTAAGGTACGCAGTATGGCTTAATTGTACTTTGTACAACTAAATCGTCTGATTAGCAACTGGTTACCCTTTTTGTTGTATTTCGTGCAATTAAACTGCCGGTTATAGAAGGTTTCCGAGTTTCCATTTGAAATGGAATTTCATATAGCAGCTAATCTCCATCCGCGAAGCTATGTAAATTAAGCAAAGCAGCGATTCTCTCATAGGAGGGGCGCTGCTTTTTTTTGCTTTCTGCAGAACAGTTTGATAGAAGCGACAGAGATTGGCTGAATAAGGCCAACGCTGCTATTTCTTTTCAAGCTCTTGCTGTTCTGTTACCCAGGCCTATCCGGCTGTAAATATTCTTGCGGAGCGCAGGGCGGCTGATACATTTCCGCGATGCAGTTCGTCTTACTGTAAAGGAGATGAGTTTATGAGAAGCAATCGCAGAGTAGTCCTGGCAACAGCACTGGGTACAGCGGTTATTGCCGCCGTATTTATACTGGCCGCACAGGTGAACAGCAAATACGGCATTTTGAGTATGGCTGCCCAGTTCCAGAGCTTCAGGGTGACAGTAAACAATGAGTCCGATTTTGATCTGAGCATCCTTGAGACTGGTGTGGTTACGGGCGCAGCTGCCGGCGCTTCCACAGATGAACTCGGGAAAACGCTCAGCAGCGGAAAAACAATCAAAATTAGACCCCGGCTTAGCTTAAGCGGTGAAGGGGGCATTTATCTGAAATATACAGATCCCAGAGCGCCGGATGTCCTTCAGACCATAGGGGTATGCTCCTACACCGAATCTTTATCCGGATATTCCAAGGTTACGATAACAAATAATAAAGTGACTGTGAAAGAGAATTGCAGCTGACATTGTTGCTGATTTGATGGAGGGGAATTTGTCTTTTATTGCGTTTCACCTCCATTTATCCCTTCATTTCCCTGTTAAAAATACATATCCCAATTATTTGCAGTTAACTAGTAACATTTGTAATAGACGTGTATCCAATATATTGATAAATATAGTATGTAAGCGTATCTCATAACATTAACTGGGGGAATATTTGTGAAAAAAGTAACAAAACTAATGCTCGTAGCTGGCATCTCTTTGGCACTTGTAGGGGTAGGCAACAGCGGCGCCCTGAACAGTGTAACATCTGCAGCGAGCGCACCACTTAAGGTAGGCCGGGTGGAAGCGGCTGCCCATGGTACCAAATGCTTCACAGTAGCTGTTGCTGTAGTACAGAACGGCGTAATCGTTGCAGCTTCGCTGGATGATTATCAATTCCTGGGTACAGATGTAGCAACTGGCGTTCCTAACTCGGATAAAGAATTTGGTCTGAACGGCTACAAAGACCCTAACGTGGTTCTGGCTTCCAAGAAAGCTAACACTAAATACTACAGCGAGCATATGGCTGAAGCCGCAGGCTCCACAGTTTCTTATGACAAGAACCTGGCTGCCGTTGAGAAATTCGCTACAGGCAAAACTATCAAGTCTCTTGAAATGACTCTTACACACAAGACCGCTGAGCAAGTAGTTGATGCTGTAAGCGGTGCTACTCTGGTGGATACCCAAGGTTACCTGAAAGCCATTTTGGAAGCTGCTAAAGCTGCGAAATAGGCTGCCTTTTTAATAATCCGATTAGAAGACTTCTTCACGGCTGCGGCTGCGGAGGGGTCTTTTTTTTCAAGCAATTTATACCCCGGCGAGTGGGACCCCTGCGTTTATGGGTATAACAGTATTAAGATGAAATACATCCTGTAAACCGGAATTCATAACTGGGGGTTGGGCCATGAAATGGCAGGGCAGAAGAGGCAGCTCGAATGTAGAAGACCGCAGAGGAAGCAGAGGCGGAGGCGGCAAGCTGATTGGCGGCGGAATTAGCGGGATTATTATTGTGGTGATTGTTACGCTGCTGAGCGGCGGGAATATCGGTGACATTATGGGCAATCTGACTTCCACAGGCTCCAGTACCAGCTCTAATGTTCCTTACGAGCAGACCGCACAGGAGAAGGAGTTGTCGGAATTTGTCTCCGTAGTATTGGCCGATACCGAGGATGTCTGGTCTGAGGTCTTCCAGGAGCAGGGAAAAACGTACCAGGATCCTACGCTGGTACTCTATAGCGGCAGTGTGGACTCTGCCTGCGGAACCGCCAGTTCGGCAGTCGGGCCGTTCTATTGCCCCGGGGACGCCAAGCTGTATATCGATCTCAGCTTCTACGACGAGCTGCAGCAGCAATTCAATGCGCCGGGCGATTTCGCCATGGCTTATGTAATTGCCCATGAGGTGGGTCATCATGTGCAGACACTGCTGGGGGCTTCCGAGCAGCTAAATTCGCTGCGCCAGAGCCTGAGCGAGACCGAATTTAACAAATATCAGGTCCGATTTGAGCTGCAGGCCGATTATTATGCCGGGGTATGGGCGAAGCATGCCCAAGGAATGAACCTGCTGGAGGAAGGGGATCTGGAGGAAGCCTTAACCGCGGCGAGCGCGGTGGGTGACGACACGATCCAGAAGCGGGCACAAGGCTATGTGGTGCCCGACAGCTTCACTCACGGTACCTCCGAGCAGCGCAAACGCTGGTTCTACAAAGGGTTCAACTCCGGCACTATTGAAGGCGGAGATACCTTTAATGCCACTGAGCTGTAGAGGCAAGCGGTATCCGTCCCGATGTTGGTTTATACTGGCGAAGACAGGCCCTTTATCCTCTCAAAAGCTTTAAATGTCAATAAAGCAGCGATTCTCTTATTATTGGAGGATCGCTGCTTTGCGTTTTTGTTCTTTTGTTGCAATGCACAGCGCTCCCGTACCTGATCTTCACCGTTCTAAAGTCCGGCTACGGACGAAGGTCATTGCGGTACGAGAGCCGGTTCCGGCCGAGTTTTTTGGATTCAAGCAGAAGCTGATCGGCGTAGACATACCCTTTTTCCATAGAAGTCTTCTGGCCGGGGTCTGCCTTGTAATAATATAGTCCGAACGAGGCGGAATATGGCACGCGGATCATCTGTTCCTCGAATTCTGCGGTTACGCAGTGTCCGTGAAGGCTGTCCAGGATTGCCTGAATCTGTAACTGGCAATCCTCAAAGGTTCGGTTCCTGAGAAACACAGTGAATTCTTCCCCGCCGCTGCGGAACAGGATGTCTTCCTCCTGCAGAAATTGCTTCAGTGTATCGGCAAAATCAATAATGACGCGGTCACCGACGGCGTGGTTGAAGGAGTCATTGATTTTTTTGAAACGGTCGATATCCGCCACTACAATTCCGATATATTCCCCGCTCTGGTTCAGCTCCTTCATCATCTTATCCATGTGAGCCCGGTTATAAGTTCCTGTCAGGAAGTCACGGTAAGCCATCTGCTCGAACTTGTCGCGTTCATATTTGTGCTGGGCGCTCTGCGATTTGGAATAGAAGGAGAGGCTGACGATGTAATTGAGCAGGAAGAGGGCAATCAGCATTTCCCATTTCTCCATTTGCAGCAGGCGCAGGAGCAGTGCATTGGTCAGAGCTACCTTGCTGAAATCAAGCAGGTTACGGCTCCGGAACAGCAGGTGACGGGCTTCCTTACGTGTCTTGATGTCTCCTGAGAGCGCGAAGGTTATGATCAGGAAAGTGGAGGACAGCAATGTGGTGACACAGACGACCAGGAGAAACAGGAGCCAGTATCCGAGCGGAAATCTCTCCGCAAAAGGGTGAAGCACAGTGTACAGATAATACGCGGCCGAACCGCCCAGTGTAAAGGACCCAATGTTGTAGAACGTATCCAGAAATTCGCCCGGATCGGCGGTTTTTGTCAACTTTTTATAGAAAAATACAATGAAGCGGTATACGGTTTCGAACAGAAGGGTGCCTAGCGGTCCGGCAAAAATTCCGAACGAAGAGGTATAGCTTATAGCATAATCTATCGTAGAATTCCCGCTCCGGGTCACGATGCGCAGTTGAAAGTAGAAGCTGGAGAAGATCGTATAGAGCACCAGCGCCTTGATATATGTATCGTCCAGAACTATAGCATGTTTGGGAATGAAAGCTATAGCAACGGAAGCGGCAAACAGGGAAAGGTCAAATACCCGTGCTTTAGACATGACAGAAGTTTTCCTTTCAGGATGTATACCGATTATAACCGAAAAGACGTTTTTTGATTATAAAGTTATTTTGAAATTATTATAGATTGAACCATACACCCATGTCCTATATCCGGCAGCGCTCATATAATACTTTGTTAAAGTGGAGCCGTCTGCTCTCGTGCAGAAGTGAATCTATTAGTCGGGGAGAGGAAGTTATGAGAATATTGCTGGTTACCTACTGGGGCCTTACCAATATGGGCGGGATCTGGACGTATATGAGACAGCTTGCCGATAAGCTGAGCGAACAGGGACACTCCGTTACACTCATGGGAAGCCATGTGGAGAACAACACCTTGTACTTGCTGGGGCAGAATGCTTCTTTTGATAAAAAAGCCTTCTACACCCTGCTGCTCCCGCACCTCGATATTACTTTATTCCCGCATCTGCATCTGGAGCATGGCATATTCAGCTTTGAGCTGGGGCGTTATGTATTTGAGGGTGGAGCGGCGGTTCTGGGGCTGGAGAATTACGATGTCATTCATGCCCAGGACCCCATTGCCTCCTATGCGCTGCGGCGGATTATGCGCCGTCCGGTTCCGCTCGTCTCCAGTGTGCACGGGGCACTGTCCCGGGAGGCTTATTATGAATACAAAGGGCTTGTGCCTGGACTTACCCGCGAGGAATATGAGCAGCGGCCGATCTGGCGGTATTTCCGGCGGATGGAGGCGCTCGCGGCCCGGTCGGCCGACTTGATTATGGTCTCTTCGAATTGGATGGGTCAGCTGACCCAGGAGCTCGGTGTAAGCAGGGAACGGATTCATACTTTGCCGTATGGAGTGAATCTGGAGCAGTATGCGGCCAGGGCGGCGAAGCCTTCACCGCTTAAGATCGGAGGGGGAACCAAAGTAATCATGTATGCCGGACGCCTCGAATATATCAAAGGCGTGCATGTGCTGATCGAGGCTCTAGGAATGCTGCAGAAGCACCGTACAGACTGGACCTGTGTAGTGGCCGGCATAGGCAGCCTGCTGGAAGAACTCAGGGAACAGGCGCGCCAGCTTGGGATTCTGGAGCATATCCGCTTTGCCGGTAAGCTGGATAATATTCCGACAACCTTAAGCGAGGCTGATATTTATGTGCAGCCTTCGCTGCAGGATACACAGCCGTTCTCGGTCACCGAGGCTCAGCTTGCCGGCATTGCCCCAATTGTTGCCGGCACTTCAGGTATGCCGGAAATGGTCCGCCACGGGGAGACCGGCTGGATCGTTCCTCCCGGTGATGCCACCCTGCTGGCCCGGCTGCTGGAGCAGCTGCTGGATAATGAGGAGCTGAGAGTACGTACCGGCTTCCAGGCAAGGGAGTGGGCGCAGCGTAGCCGTTCACTGGATGTCATGGCGGCCGGAACGCTGAATGTATACCGTAAAGCCATAAGTATGCGTGAGAGCGTACAAAGCCCGGCTGTCCGTTCAATCTTGGGAGCAGAGCCGGCGGCCGGACCGGTTCCCGGAGCCTTCCATCCAGCCGATGTGCTGAATGCGATGTATCCCGGCATTCCGCTGGCAGCGAGCATGCGGGCTAGGCTCCCGCACGATTATTCCATTCCGGACCCTCTTACAGTACTCACCGATCCGAAATAATCTCCTGTCCGCCGAAGTAGGCGGCAAAGTTTGTCATGCCTTCCTGATTGAAGCATATACATGAGTGGAGTAACATTTTGGGCTTATGCTCTGGGCTTGTCTCAGGGATAGATTATGCCAAGAAGGAGGACATTTCCCGTGTTTGACCAGTCACACGGCTTGCGGTTTGATATTTATGAACGCATTCACCTTTCGGAAGAGCTTCCGGGAATAGCTGAACTGGAGGAAGTCGAGCTGATTCCCGACATCCAGGTAATCCAGCGGGAGGACCGGGCGGAATTGCACGGGCAACTGCTGCTCACCGGACTCTACCGGGGGGAAGATGATCGTACACAGCGTCTGGAGCACGCGATTCCTGTTGAAATTACAGTCCCGCTGACCCGGGTCAGCTCACTTGAAGACATAGGGGTTGAGATCGAGAATTTCGATATTGACCTGCTTACGATGCGAACCGTCAACATAACAGGGGTGCTCTCGCTGCGCGGAATCGGAAACGCGGATACCCAGCCGGCCTGGCAGCAGGAGGAGTATACAGTAGCCTATTCCCCTGAGGCTGAAGACCACAAGGCGGAAGAGGGTAACCGCGGGCCGGAGAATGATGCGCTATATGAAAATTCGCTCTGGACCTACGGGGAAGGTGTAGCGGAGGTTTCTGTGGAGGATCAGGAATATGCGGAATCCGTGGAAGCTGCAGGTAATCCGCTATTCCTGGAAGGCTCTTTGTACACTCAGCCTTCGGCCTCAGTATCCGCCCAGTTGAAGGACAAGGAAGCCAAGGTAAGGACGCATAGCCTGGATTCCTCGCCCGCAACCGCTCTATCCGGAATAGCGGATTCCGGGGAGAATCACAGCAAATCTGCGGCTGAACCGGTCTCCAGTCACTTTCTTCCTACCCGCGAGAAGACAGAAGAGCCTGCTGCGGTGAATGATTCGTTCAAGGCAGGTACGGAGGAGGCAGGGCTCCCGGCAGGGACAACCGCCTTGAATACCGTTGATCATTGGGGTACTGCCAATCTTCATGCAGCCAATCAGGCAGAGCCGGTATTCACATCCGCAGCCAGTGACGATGCTGCGGTGCTGGCCGAGAATGAAGAAGTGCCTGAAGAGGTTCAGGCTATAGACAATGAGAGCTTCGTGTCCGAGGAATTCTTACCTCCACAGGAGGAGAAGCAGGATCTCAAGATTGCGCTGGGCAGCAAAAAAGATCCGGCAATTGCCGAACAGGAGCCATTGACCTTCTCTTCGCTGCTCAGCTCCAGCCGCGCGCGCAAAGAGCAGGAGATTCTCCATTCCGAGGAGGTGGCCTCCAAAGCGGCGGTTATTCCTGAGGCAGGGAATGATACCGAATGGAAAAGCCGGTTCATCGGCGGCCTTGGCGGTACAGAGCTGTTCCGCAAAGTTCGGCTCTGTATCGTTCAGCGGGAAGAAACACTGGATACGATTGCCGAGAAATATCAGCTTAGTACCAGAGAGCTGTCCATGTACAACCGGCTCTCCGGACAGAATGTAGAAGAAGGCCAGGTTTTGTATATTCCCTAAGATGGACCGGGGGATGCTAGCAGGAAGTTGCGGGGGGCTGTCCCACAAGCCATGTACATGGCTGTTTGGGGCAGCCTTATTTTTACATAGGGTATTATCGATGCCAAGAAAGCACATTCTCCGTTAAGCTGGAAGCCTACAACTCCTTTAGACAGTTTTTTGAACCGGGTGGTATAAACTCTGCCCTTTGTGTGTATGCTGGTTGACTAGGATTAGGACTGAATGTATTATTGAAATAAGTAATAACTAGCATAAAGACTGGGAACGGGAAGAGTAGGCGGTCAGCCCTTCAGAGAGCGGAATTGTAGTTGCTGTGAATTTCCGCAGGATGCAGCCCCCGAAGTCGCCCCGGAGTCGCCCTTCTGAGCTTGCCTCCACATTTATGGAGACCAGGTTAGGATGTGGCCGGACGCAGCCGTTATCTGCATGAGTGTCGCGCTAAGCTTCCGGACCTGTAAAAGGGCCCTGAGGCAGGGGGTTATTTTTGAAATACAAGAAAGTATAGGTTTTACATTATACATTATCCTTGTATTTCCTCTGAAACGGATACCGTCCCATGAAGGACGGCGCAGCCGTTTACACCTGATTAGCGCGAAACAAAGGTGGTACCGCGAAAGAATGGCCTTTCGTCCTTTGAGACGAAGGGTCTTTTTGTATTTAAATATAAGGATTTGTATGTTTCACTCGATCAATCATCCTTATATTTCTCGCTGAAACGGTACCGTCTGTAGTAAGGACGGCAAAGCCGTTTCCTCTTGTCAGATCGTTACAGAATACAAAAAGCTTCTCATCATTTTCTCTAATGGAGGGTTCACAATGGCTGATAACAACAATACAGCAGCAGAGCTGACGAACCAGCTGGAAGCGGCAGAAGACACCGCTACTGCGCATCACAAGCAAAGCGATATGCCGACTACCTATGATCCGGGGTCAGCGGAGAAGAAATGGTATGCTTACTGGATGGAGAACGGCTTCTTCGAAGCAGGCAAACGTCCGGATGCGCAGCCTTACAGCATTGTTATTCCTCCGCCGAATGTAACAGGAATGCTGCATATCGGTCATGCGCTGGATTTCACACTGCAGGATGTTCTGATCCGTACCAAACGGATGCAGGGCTTTGACACGCTGTGGCTGCCGGGAACGGACCATGCGGGTATCGCCACGCAGACCAAGGTAGAGCAGAAGCTGCGCCAGCAGGGCATCTCCCGCCATGATCTGGGACGCGAGAAGTTCCTGGAGCAGGTATGGGCCTGGAAGGAGCAATATGCGGAGACGATTCACGGGCAATGGGCCAAGATGGGCTTGTCGCTGGACTACTCGCGTGAACGGTTCACCCTGGATGAGGGAATGTCCAGCGGCGTCCGCCAGGTATTCATTCAGCTGTATAAGAAAGGTTTGATCTACCGCGGCAAACGCATCATTAACTGGGATCCGGCTGCACGCACGGCTCTGTCGGACATCGAGGTTGAATATAAAGAAGTGAACGGTCATCTGTATCATCTGCGCTATCCGCTTAAGGACGGCAGCGGTTACCTTACGGTAGCTACAACCCGCCCGGAAACGATGCTGGGCGATACAGCGGTTGCAGTACATCCGGAGGATGACCGTTACAAGGATCTTATCGGCAAAACGCTGATCCTGCCGATTACCTTGCGGGAAATTCCGGTTATCGCTGATGACTATGTAGATAAGGACTTCGGCAGCGGCGCGGTGAAGATTACCCCGGCACATGATCCGAACGACTTTGAGATGGGCGTGCGCCATAATCTTCCGCAGATTAATGTGATGGATGAAGGCGGAATTATGAATGCGGAAGCAGGCAAATACCAGGGACTGGACCGCAGCGACTGCCGCAAGGCGATCATTGCTGACCTGAAAGAGCAGGGCGTACTTGTATCCATTGAGGACCACGTACATCAGGTTGGACACAGCGAGCGTTCGGGAGCCGTAGTTGAGCCTTACCTGTCCACCCAGTGGTTCGTAAAGATGCAGCCGCTGGCAGAAGCGGCCATCGCAGCGCAGAAGGATGGCAGCGGTGTTAACTTCGTACCGGACCGCTTTGAGAAGACTTACCTGAACTGGATCGAGAACGTACGCGACTGGTGTATTTCCCGCCAATTGTGGTGGGGCCACCGCATCCCGGCCTGGTACTCCGAATCTACCGGTGAGATCGTTGTTGCGAATGATGAAGAAGAAGCGCGCAGAATCAGCGGTCTAACGGACCTGAAGCAGGATGAGGATGTTCTGGATACCTGGTTCAGCTCGAACCTCTGGCCGTTCGCCACGCTGGGCTGGCCTGATGAGAGCAGCAGCGACTATCAGCGTTACTATCCGAACAATGTGCTGGTTACCGGCTACGATATCATCTACTTCTGGGTAGCCCGCATGATCTTCTCGGCGCTGGAATTCACCGGGGAGAAGCCATTCTCTGATGTGCTGATGCATGGTCTCGTACGCGATGCGGAAGGACGCAAAATGTCCAAATCGCTCGGCAACGGGATCGACCCGCTGGATGTTATTGAACAGTATGGTGCGGACGCCATGCGCTACATGATTTCTACAGGCAGCACGGCCGGCCAGGATCTGCGGTTCCGGATGGAAAAGGTAGAGCAGGCGCGCAATTTTGCCAACAAGATCTGGAATGCTTCACGGTTTGCACTGATGAATCTCGAAGGTGTTTCTTTTGAGGATATCGACATTACCGGTGAGCTCAGCACGGCAGATCACTGGATTCTACACCGCCTGAACGAAACTTCCCGCGATATTACGCGTCTAATTGACTCGTACGAGTTCGGCGAGACCGGCCGGCTGCTGTACAACTTCATCTGGGATGATCTGTGCGACTGGTATATCGAATTCGCCAAGCTCTCGCTGTACGGAGCGGATGCGGCTGCCAAGGCCAAGACACAATCGGTTCTGGCCTATGTACTGGACCGCACGCTGCGCCTGATTCATCCGTTCATGCCGTTCATTACGGAAGAGATCTGGCAGCATCTGCCGCATCAGGGCGACACAATCACGCTGGCCGAATGGCCGAAGTATGAACCTGCGCTTGAGAATCCGCAGGCAGTGGCAGAGATGAATCTCCTGATGGATGTTATCCGTGCCGTTCGTAATATCCGTGCGGAAGTGAACGTGCCAATGAGCAAGAAGGTAGAACTGATTATCAAAGCCGGGGGTCAAGAAACCCTGGACATTATTTCCCGCAACGACAATTACATCGGGCGCTTCTGCAACACCTCTTCCTTCGAAGCAGGCCTTGCGCCGCAGACACCGGATAAAGTGATGTCCGCTGTGGTTGCAGGAGCCGAGCTGCTTCTGCCGTTGTCAGGACTGATCGACATTGAACAGGAAATTGCCCGTCTGGAAAAAGAAGTCCAGACACTGAACAGCGAAGTTGAACGCGTGGAGAAAAAGCTCGGCAATCAGGGCTTTGTAGCCAAGGCGCCAGCGAAAGTCATCGAAGAGGAGCGGGCGAAGCAGGCGGACTATTCGGATAGACGCGAGAAAGTGCTCGCCCGTATCGCAGAGCTGAGAGGATAAGGGATATGGAAGAGATCACCCGGAGCGGCAGTACCGCTCCCTTAAGTTCTTATACAGAAGCGGTAGACTGGATCAACAGCCTGATTCCTTTCGGTATCCGGCCAGGGCTGGAGCGGATAGAGCTTCTGATGGAGAAGCTGGGTCATCCGCACCGCAAGCTCAAGTTCATTCACGTGGCGGGGACGAACGGCAAAGGCTCTACCTGTGCATTTCTGACCCGTGTACTGATTCAGAGCGGGTACACGGTGGGGACCTTTACGTCTCCTTATATCACGAAATTCACCAACCGTTTCCAGTACAACGGGATCGATATACCTGAAGAGACTTTGCTGGAACTCGTTAATAAACTTCGTCCGCTGGTTCAGGAGATCGCAGGCGGCGAACTGGGTTCGCCGACCATGTTCGAGGTGTCGACGGCACTGGCCATTCTCTATTATGGCGAAGTCTGTTATCCGGATGTAGTCGTATGGGAGACAGGTCTTGGGGGAAGGCTGGATGTAACGAATATTGTTACTCCGGTAGTGTCTGTAATCACGAATGTCGGACATGATCATACCGATGTACTCGGGGATACACTGGAGCTGATCGCCGGTGAGAAGGCCGGAATCATTAAGCCGGGCGTTCCTGCAGTCAGCTGCGTGAGCCAGCCGGAAGCCATTGCTGTATTGAAGGCTAAAGCGGCGTCTACCCGTTCTACTCTATATTTGGCTGGAGAAGATTTCAGCTATAGTGGCGTAGAGCTCAGGGACGGCCACCAGCATTTCACCTTCGTGGGTCCATTCCGCTCGCTTGAACTGGAAATCGCTATGAAAGGCGAACATCAGCTGGAGAATGCAGCGGGAGCTATGATGGTCCTTGAGGTGCTGCGGCAGTATATGGCCTTCATGCTGGAGGACGAGGATGTGCTGGAGGGATTCCGCGGTACATTCTGGGCCGGCAGGCTGGAGGAAGTAGGCACTTCGCCCAGAATTATTCTGGACGGAGCGCATAATCCGGAAGGTGCAGAGAGCCTGGCCAAGAGTCTTCCGCAGTTTGGGCCATACGGTAAATTAAATTTGCTCATGGGGATGCTGGCAAATAAGCATCACGAGTCGTATCTCAAGCATATACTGCCTATAGTGGATACGCTCATCCTGACCGAACCGGATTTCCGGAAGAAAATGGACGCGGAAGATCTGCAGGCCATCGCAGAAAGTCTGCGGAATAAATATGCCAAGGAAAACTTGGAAATCATAGTAGAACGTAATTGGGGCCAAGCGCTGCATCTGCTGCAGACGATCACAGCGGACGATGACCTTGCGGTCGTGTCCGGAACGCTGTATTTGATTTCTGATGTACGCAGTACGCTTTTACGGCAACCCGATTCTGAAAAAGGCTGGTGACGAACTGTTGGATACTACTGAACGTGTGCATTTTATAGGGATCGGCGGCTACGGTATGAGCGCGATTGCCCGGGTGATGCTGGAGATGGGATATACAGTTACGGGTTCTGACGTAGCTGCCCAAGAGTTAACGGAGAAATTGATTGCTAAGGGTGCCAAGGTCTACATCGGACATACGGCCGAACAGGTCAAAGGCGCGGATCTGGTCGTATATTCTACGGCGCTTGCGTCGGATAACGTAGAATGGGTAGAAGCGGAGCGTCTCAAAATACCGATTCTTCACCGTTCGCAGATGCTTGCCCGCCTGCTGAATGAGCGCAAGGGTGTAGCTGTTGCGGGTGCGCACGGCAAGACGACTACCTCGTCGATGATTGCTCTGGTTATGGAAGACTGTGGAGTGGACCCTACGTATATTATTGGCGGGGAGATCATGAACGTCGGTACGAATGCCAAGGCAGGACAAGGGGAATTCGTTGTAGCCGAAGCGGATGAGAGTGATGGCTCATTCCTGCAGTATCATCCTTGGCTGGGGATTGTAACGAATATTGAAGCCGACCATTTGGAGAACTACGGCGGTGATTTCGGCCAACTGAAGAAAGCTTATGTGCAGTTTATGAACCAGCTGCGTGAGGACGGAACGGCTATTGTGTGTGCGGATGATGAGAATGTGAAATCTCTGCTGCCTCAAGTAAAAGGTACGGTTATCACCTACGGAATTCATTCGGAGACTGCAGATTACACGGCGACCGACATCGTTCTGGGCGACCGCCAGGTGTCGTACACGATGAATCGCGGTACAGAGGTTTTGGGCCGTATTGAGCTTTCTATTCCGGGGCAGTACAATCTGTATAATTCAATGGCGGCGGTAATTTCCTGTCTGAAATCCGGCATTGCCTTTGAAGCGATCGCTGCAGCAATCGTGAAATTCCACGGTGCCAAGCGGCGCTTCCAGGTGCTGGGAGAGATCAACGAGATTCTCGTCATTGATGATTATGCGCATCATCCAACGGAGATTCAGGCTACCATTAGTGCTGCCAAGGCTACAGGCAAACGGATTATCGCCGTGTTCCAGCCGCAGCGCTACACGCGTACCTTCTTCCTGCTGGATGCGTTCAGCCGTGCGTTCAGCGAAGCGGATGAAGTGATTATTACCGATATCTACTCGCCTGCCGGAGAGAAACAGATCGAGGGAGTCACCTCTGCGAAGCTGGTAGAGCTGATTGTGCAGAACAGCAACGCCGGTGCACGGCATCTGCCGACGAAGGAAGCTGTGCTGGCTGACCTGCAGAACCGCATTGCTCCCGGTGATCTGGTGATTACAATGGGTGCGGGTGATATCTGGAAGGTCGGGTATGCTCTGGCGGATGATCTGAAGAATCGTTAATAGGATAGGTAGGTATTTTAACAGAAACGGTTTCCGTTCCTTGAATAAGGACAGCGAAGCCGTTTCTTCTTTTTATGTCTGGAGGCATCTGGCCCGTCTGGAAAATTAGAAGTGAAAATTAACCGCCATTTTGCCGATATAGCTTGTGAATGATATGTTCCTCCATAAAAGAGAAGGTATTCCCGTATATTTGGTGGTGTACTCATGAGCTTTCAGCTTGATATTAATACACTGTTGTACTTGTTCATCTTGGGAAACTTGTTTTCCGGTCTGCTGATTACCTTTTACCGCTACCATTTCGCCAAGGATACCGCCTCGGTCCTGTTTATTACTGCAAAGTGGCTTCAGGTCGTGTTCTGGGGCTCTATTCTGCTATGGGATTATATTCCCCATTGGATCGTCATACCTGTGAGCAATGCACTCATTCTGGCTGGAGGAGGTCTGGAAATTTCGGCCCTGCTGATGATGATGGGGATGATGGACCGTAAGGCGAAGCTCTATTATTGGGGGCTGGTTGTGGGCAGTGTTCTGAGCTTTTCTATCGTCGCGCTATTCTTCAACCATGCGAACCTGAGGGTGGCCACGACCTCGCTATGGGTAATGCTGTTTGTGATCTACCCTGGTTACCGTTTGACAGCGGGTAAAGAACGTTCTCCGCTCCAGCGAATAATGGGAAGCGTATTTTATACCATTGCTGCCGTGATGCTGTTGCGGTCCTTTGTCGCGCTGATTCTGGAGCCGGAGATGGGACCGCTGACAGGTAATCCGGCACAGTACTTGTATTACCTGGGGATGTTTTTGATGCTGATCGTGGGAATTGCAGCGTTCATCCTGCTCTCCAATGAGCATTCTTATGAGAAGCTGAAGCGCATAGCCGCTTATGACAGCCTTACCGGAATCCTTGGCCGCAGGGCTTTCCTGATAGAAGCTGAGCTGAAGCTGGCAATGGCAGCAAGAAAGCGTGAATACTGCTCAATGCTGCTGCTGGATCTGGACCATTTCAAAATAGTGAATGATACATATGGACATGACAAGGGCGATGTAGTACTCCAGGATTTCGCGCTTACCATTGAGAGCCAGCTGGGAATCGGTGACTTGTTCGGCCGGGTTGGCGGCGAAGAATTTGCCATTATGCTCTATGGGCAGGATGTGGAGAACAGCAGCCGCAAGGCGGAAGAACTGCGCCAAGCCGTCAAGGCAGCTTCGGGAGACAGTCTTGCCGGCGGGTATACCGTAAGCATCGGAATGATTACAATACTTCCTGAACAGCAGACCGCCTTGAATACTCTGTACAAGCTTAGTGACAGAGCCCTGTATCAGGCGAAGCAGGACGGACGGGACCGTGTGGTCAGAGCCGGGTAAAAGAATGGGATTATACACATCATACATATGACATCGATGAGCATGGGGGTGCGACGCTATGGTTGCCAGTTTGGATTTCAAGACACTGCTGGCGTGTCTCTTTTTTGGTAATTTCTTTACGGTTATGCTTACTCTGGCTTACCGGTCGCATTCTCCGAAAGATGGTACATCCCTGCTGTTCCTGACCGCCAAAATTCTGCAGCTGGTGATTATGATCCTTCTGTTGTTAAGGGAATATCGTGTATTTATGACTGTGCTCCCCTGCATTCTTCTCTTGAATCTGGCCGGAGGAACCGCAGAAATCTTCGCGCTGCTCAAGATGCTGGAGGACTATTCCGAACGGATAAAACGGATTTATTATACACTAACCGGATGTGCCGCGCTTGGTCTGCTTCTACAGTATCTGCTGTCTCCGGACGAGCCGCGGCTAATTGCGTCTGCCTCGCTTGCTGGGGCACTGCTGCTGAGTTATCCTGCGTATATACTATGCTGGAAAATGAAAAAAACACCGCTTCAGGAAATTATGGGCCTGCTATACGGAATTGTTATTCTCTCGATGCTCTGCTATGCAAGCAGACTGGTATATCTTCCGCCTGAGGGCTCACCCGTTGGTGAGTGGATTCAAGTCTTTTTCTATATTGGAATATACCTGCTGATGTTTCTCGGAACTGCCGGCTTCATGCTGCTCTCCAGGGAGCAGTCCTATGCGGAACTGGAGCGTGCAGCCACATACGATGAACTCACCGGCATCCTTAACCGCAGAGCATTCGTGCTGCGTGTCCGGCCTCTGATTGCTGCGGCTGCCAAGGAGATGGCGCCCTTCTCTTTCCTGCTGCTGGATGTGGACCATTTCAAACAGGTGAATGATACTTATGGCCATGATACAGGCGACAAGGTGCTGCGCGACTTTGCCCGCAGAATTGAGCGTCAGCTCGGCAACGGGGACCTGTTCGGACGGTTCGGCGGCGAAGAATTCGCTGTGCTGCTGCACCGGTCGGATGAGGAAGCCAGTGAGGAGGTGGCTGAGCGGCTGCGCCGGTCCGTGCTGGACGCCACCATTGATGGCATAACACTCTCTTATACCGTGAGCATCGGTCTGATTACGATTGTCTCGGGCGAGCGCGTCCCGCTCAATACTTTGTACAAGCTGAGCGATACCGCCCTGTACCAGGCGAAGCAGCGCGGACGCAATTGTGTGGTCCGTAGCCATGGCTATGCAGCGAGGGAGTTTGAAGCACATTCCTGAATGTGCAAGGGTTTCACGGGTTCAACCCGCTGTTACAACATTTTTGATTAGTTGTCATCTAAAATGCGTTTTATATAGAACAACATATCTAAGCAGCGCAGCGCTTCTCCTGTTATTGGAGCAGCGCTGTTTTGCGTCCGGGCTTCGTAAAATTACAGTTTTTTGAAATTATTTTTGCATTAGCCAAGAAACGACAAAACTTCTTAGAACTTTGGGGTAATATATGCTAGATACCTGGCATTGCCAGAGACAGATAGATAAATGGAGAGTAGGAGAAGAAGCCATGAGGGAAAAATTGCTGTTCATATCTGCAGAGAATCCATTTCCGCAGGATAGCGGTGGCAAGCTGAGAACGGGCAATATTCTGAATATTTTACTCGCCAAATACGATGTGGATCTCTTAACGTATTCAGGTTCCAAAGATACGGAGGCCATACCGTCCCTTACCGTGCATGAGGTGAAGCGCACAATGAATTACCGCAAGGCGATGCTTCGCTCCTTGTACAAATGGCGCAATTGCTCTTATATGAGCCATGTAGATGTGGATATGAAAGAGAAGATTACAGAGCTCTGCGGACAGCATGCATACAGCCATGTCTTTATTTCCCATAGTCTGCTCGGCTGCTGCATTGACATTGTGCGCCGTTCCCTGCCTGGCACAGTTATTATTACAGACGCGCATAACTTTGAGAGCGGATTATCTGCACAGCTTGCCCGCAGGAAGAGGGGGATCGCCAAACTCTTTTATTCCCTTAATGCGGTATGGACGCGCAGAGATGAGCTTAAGCTGATGGACAAGACCAATCTGCTGCTTACAACATCCGAACAGGATGGGCTGAGCTTTAAGGCACTTTCTTTTACAAATTCTATCAAGGTCCACGTAATCCCTAACTTCATCCGGATGGGCGATTATCGGACAAATACGCTTTTTCCGAAAGAGCCGTGGATTATCCTCCCGGGCAATATGAACTACTTCCCGAACATTAATGCAGCTACCTATTTCTACCGTCAGATCTATCCGCTCATCAAAGCCAAGATTCCGGGCATCAAATGGTATATCGTCGGCCGGGATGTGCATCCGGAAGTTGCTGCTCTGGCGGACCAGGACCCTTCCATCATCATCACCGGATATGTCGACAGTGTGGCGGACTATATACGGAAGGCGCAGGTTGTGATCGCCCCTCTGCAGGAGGGCAGCGGAACACGCCTGAAGATACTGGAGGCCTGGGCGCTCAAGACTCCTGTCGTTTCAACCACCAAAGGAGCAGAAGGGCTGCTGTATGAGCATTCCGCGAATATTATGATTGCCGATGATCCGGTTACGTTTGCCGAAAGCGTGACTCAATTACTTCAGGATCACGAAAAGGGAGTAGTGCTTGCGGACCGTGCCTACCAGACCCTGCTGGCTAACTATGAGGCGGAAAGTGTCCGGGAAAAGCTGCTAAGTCTTGTCTAATTGTAAGGGGAATACAAAAAAAAATTATTTCATCCCATAAATCGACAATCTTTTTCCGGGAACTGCGTTACTATTGATCTACATCTAAAGATTCATAAATGAAGGCTGGATGTAATCCGGCCTATTTTTCTTTGTATACAACAATAACCATTTACATAGAACCAAGGAGCTATAGCCATGAGAGAGAAAATGCTGTTCCTATCAGCCCAGAGTCGTTATCCCGAAGATTTAGAAGGAGAAATAAGAACAGAGAATTTTCTTGATATTCTGCTGGAGCGGTTTGATATTGATCTGCTCGAATATTGTCATTGCCGCCGTGAGCTGGCGGTAGAGCCTGGGCCTGCACTTACGGTGCACCAGGTGAAGAGGTCTTCTGCTTCACAGAGGTCACTGCTGCACCCGCTGAGCAAGCTGCGCTCACACTCTCCGCTGATCGGTAATGATAAGTCTTTGCGGTCTGAAATCACGGAGATGTGCCGCTTGAATACATACAGTCATGTGTTTATTTCCTATTATATGCTGAGTAATTGCCTGGATATTGTATCCTCATTGCTTCCGGAGGCAGTCATTATTACAGATGCCCACCGTTTCGGGAGCGGAATGCTGGAGAATAGGGCGGCCGGCAAACGCGGAATTAGCAAAAGCTATCATAAGCTGAATGCTGCACTGATCCGCCGGGAAGAGCGGAGATTAATGAACAAGACCAGTCTGCTGCTGACCGCTACAGAATGGGATGCCCTTTCCTTTAAGGCGTTATCCTTTGCGGATGCAGGCAAGGTTCATGTAATTCCGCCTTATATTGACCTGAAGGAGCCTGCTTATGCCTCCGGTGAGACAGTAAACAAAGAGAAATCCATTGTCCTTCATTGGAATATGAATACCAGCCAGGGCAAGAATGTGGCCTTATTGTTCTTAAAGAAGATATACCCTCTGGTCAAAGCCGAGGTGCCGGATTTCCGGTGTTATCTGATCAGTGAGGAAGTCCATCCGGAGGTTGCCGCCTTAGCCCTTAATGATGCTTCTATGGAAATTGTCAGGGAATATGAACATACAGCCGATTACATCCGGCGGGCCAGCGCTGTGGCAGCTTTTTTGCGCGAAGGCTGCGGGGGGCAGATTAAGATCCTGGAAGCCTGGGCGCTGCGGACGCCGGTCGTCTGCAGCCTGAGCGGTTCGGAGGAATTAATCTGTGAGACGGGACGGGATATTCTGCTCGCAGGCACGAGTGCAGTCTTTGCGGGCCAGCTGGTGAAGCTGCTGACAACGCCGGAGCTCGGCTACATTATTGCGGATCAGGCTTACCGGACACTGCTCAAGCACTACGCGGCGGAAGGGGTTAGGGAGAAAGTACTTAGTCTGGTATAAATATATTAATATAGCATATCTATCTCACCTCTATCATATGTTTCAGTATAGAACTGAAGATAGCGAGGTGTGAGCATTGAATAGCGGAAGAATGACATTCCGGTTTGATGAGGAGACGGCAGAACGTAAGGCAGAAATGGCAGACCGCCGTATAGTAAGAGAACCTGTTAGAACTCTGGAAGTTGAGGACAGGGAACAGCGTGAGGAGATCAGAGCGGCCCTCGATCTCCGTGCAGCTGAATACATCGTTGATCTGGAGCGGGTGGAAATCCCCCGTGCAGCTGAAGTATCTTATATGAAATCCTCTGGTCCGCGCCGCCGGAACTGGGATGATTCAGATGGAGAGTATGATACTGGACAGTATCCATATCTTCCAGACTCAAGAACACGCACAATTCCAGTTTATGCGGAGGTTTACAGGGACGATGATAATGCACCGCCAGGTGAGAACTACCCGCTGTTTGAGGATGAGCGGGGCGCTGAGCAGGAGCGGTTTGGGCAGTTCAGCACGCACGGGAATCTGTATGGAGGCTCCTACCATACCCGCCGCCCATCTTATTGGTGGAAGTTTGCTTTGTCAGTAGCGGGAGCATTAGGCACGGGAATCCTGCTCGGCTATGCAGCGCTGTCCTTCATCAGTGGCGGAGGGACGGGCACCGGGAATGGAAGCGGCAGTTCTGCTGTTCAGACGGGGGCCGTTCAGAGCCAGAATGATACTGGCGGTGGAGTGGAAGCAGATATCACCGGCGTGCCGGTTGAAGGAACCAGTGAGGCGGTCGCAGCGCATGTTCCGGTACAGATTGCGGCGCAAAGCTATTATCTGCTCCAATACGGCGTATTCAGCACACCGGCTGGTGCTGCGCAGGCTCAGCAGGAGCTGCTGGCCGCAGGGCTTGCCGCAGGTCTGGACCCGGCGGACGGCAACCGGGTGTACGCCGGGATGTCGCCTGAGCGTGAGCAGGCCAAGCTGCTCAGCAGCGGTCTGAAGAATCAGGGGATCGAGCTGTATGTAAGGGAAGTGGCCTTACCCGCTGTAGATCAGGTCAGCTTTAACGGAACGGCGGAAGTGGTGGACAGCTATTTTGCGGTCAGCAGCCAGTTGTTGAGTGAGCTGAGCGGCCTGTCTGCTTCGCTGCTGAGCGGTGCGGCCAGCAGTACCGACAGCTCAGCGGTAAGTGATCTTCATATGCAGTGGACCCAAGCCGTCAAGCAGCTGGAGTCGGGGCTGTCGACGGAAGGGAAGAATTTTGCCGCCGGGCTGGAGAAATCCATGAGCCGGGGAATATCCGCACTGAACGAGTACGGCAAGAATAAGGCAGAGGGCTTGCTCTGGGAAGTGCAGGAGGCTATGATGAGCTTTTTGACCGGCCAGAAAAGTCTGCTGTCTGCGATAAGCTGAACATCCACCCAATTGTATAAGGTGTTGCCCATCCCCCGTACCGGCTGTTTGCCGGACGGGGGATTGCTGTGTGGCTCGCCAGTATAGCTGCTTCATGATAAATCAGTTGCCTATTGTGCCGGAGTCGGATAATGTTAGTGGACCACACCCGGCGGAGACGGTGAAATCGGGCTTTATGCGGCAAGGCTGTGGTAAACATTCCCTGAACGGATTTTGCGTTTGTATTGAACTCCGTTTCACCGTATAATAATTAGGGTGTCAAAAAATGGCGAGGGAAGACCAAAATGAAGAAGAAAAATGTAGGAACACTGCTGTTATTTCTAATTCTGGGCTGGCTGGCCGGAGCCTGGATTGCCAAGCTGCTGGAACCTGTGCAAGCTCTGTCTTTTCTTACAACCTCGACTGTACTCAAGTGGTCGCCGCAAGCTGATTTGGACATCATAACCTATGACATCACTATCCATTTGAAATTGTGCCTGCTCAGTCTTGCCGGAATGATAACAGCTGTATGGCTGTACCGCAGACTGTAGCGTTCGCTGCCGGCATCTAGAAGGGACGTTTATTACAGTGGAGCATGACAACACGCGATACATTATTCTTGCTTCGGGTTCGCCGCGGCGGCGTGAACTGTTAGCCTCGCTTGGCCTGCCTTTCGAGGTTCTGGTCAGTGAAGCTGATGAGACTACGCCGCCGGAATGGACGCCTGAGACCATCGTGCGTAATCTGGCCGTGCGCAAAGCGGAGGCAGTAATCCCTGCAGCCGGAGACCGGGATGCTGTTATTGTCGGCAGCGACACGATTGTCGTGCTTGATGATAAGGTGCTCGGCAAGCCGGTGGACGAGCAGGACAGCGCTAAGATGCTGGCCATGCTGCAAGGAAGAACACATCAGGTATATACCGGGGTGGCCTGTATCGGTCTTGCAGAGGGTCGGACCCTGGTAGATCACAGGGTAACCTCTGTAACTATGAGAGCAATGAGCGAAGATGAAATCTGCGCCTACATCGCGACCGGGGAGCCTGCCGACAAAGCCGGCTCTTATGCAATACAAGGGCTTGGTGCCACCCTGGTGGACGAAATTGAAGGCTGTTATTTTAACGTGGTTGGTCTGCCGTTGTCGCTGCTAAGCGGCATGTTGTCCGGGTTCGGCATTTCTGTACTGAACCGGCAAGGATAGCGGAAGAAAGAGGGTTAGGGATGGAGTCGCAATCATTTATGCTGCGTGACCTCCCCCATGAAGAACGACCACGAGAGCGCATGATGCATTATGGGGCGGAATCATTAAGTCAGGCGGAGCTGCTGGCTATTCTGCTGCGCACAGGTGCGCAGAATGAATCGGCTATTCATATCGCCCAGCGGTTGCTGGGGATTACAGGCGGCCTCCGCGGGCTGGCGGACCTGAGCATTGAAGAACTGACAACAATCAAAGGCATTGGCCCTGCCAAGGCCGTGCAACTGAAAGCAGGCATAGAGCTGGGAAGACGCATGGCGAACTCCCGGCTTACAGAACCGGTTATCATCCGCAGTCCCCAGGACGCGGCGGAGATTCTGACCGAGCAGCTGCGTTATTTGCAGAAGGAGCATTTTATCTGCTTGTTTCTGAATACGAAGAATCATGTTATTGCGCAGGAAACATTGTCCATGGGCAGCCTTAACGCCTCCATTGTGCATCCCCGCGAGGTGTTCCGGGCAGCCATGAAATGCAGCAGCGCAGCTATTATATGCGCACATAATCATCCGAGCGGTGATCCGACACCGAGTCCTGAAGACATCTCCTTGACCTCAAGGCTGATGCAGGCAGGTGAAATCGTCGGCATCGACGTGCTGGATCACCTGGTTATTGGTGACAGCAGCTTTGTAAGTTTGAAAGAAAAAGGTTATATGTAATACAATTGTCTAGATCCACAAGGAAAAGGAGCATACAAGATGTTAGGTGGTTTTACGAAAGATTTAGGAATTGACTTGGGGACAGCGAATACGCTTGTCTACGTGCGCGGTAAAGGGATTGTTGTAAGAGAGCCTTCCGTGGTAGCCATTAACACTGATACTAAGACGATTGAAGCTGTAGGGGAGTCCGCCAAAAAAATGATCGGACGCACACCGGGCAACATTCGTGCCATTCGTCCGATGAAGGACGGGGTCATTGCCGATTTTGATACTACGGCAACAATGATTAAATATTTTATCCGCCAGGCACAGAAGCAGCGCTCGATGTTCCAGCGCCACCCGAATGTCATGGTCTGTGTACCATCCGGAATTACGGCTGTTGAACAACGCGCCGTTGAAGATGCAACGAAGCAGGCGGGAGCGCGTGAGGCCTATATCATTGAAGAGCCTTTTGCCGCTGCCATCGGAGCGGATCTCCCGGTATGGGAACCTACAGGAAGCATGGTTGTGGATATCGGCGGCGGAACTACCGAAGTGGCGGTCATCTCACTCGGCGGTATCGTAACAAGCCGTTCTGTCCGTGTAGCCGGCGATGAAGCGGATGAGTCCATCATCCAATATATCAAACGCCAGTATAATCTCATGATCGGGGAACGCACTTCGGAGCAGCTGAAGATGGATGTGGGTTCTGCTCTGCCGCTCGAGAAAGCCGAAACGATGGAAATCCGCGGCCGCGATCTGGTAACGGGACTTCCGAAGACGCTGACTATTACCTCTGATGAGATCTGTGAAGCGTTGTCGGATACAGTGAACGCTATTGTTGAAGCTGTAAAAGTAACGCTGGAGAAATGTCCGCCTGAGCTTGCTGCCGATATTATGGACCGCGGTATTGTGCTTACAGGCGGCGGTGCGCTTTTGCGTAACCTGGACAAGCTGCTGGCCCGTGAGACCGGAATGCCGGTTATCGTTGCCGAGAATCCGCTGGACTGTGTAGCTATTGGTACCGGCAAGGCACTCGAGAATATTCATTTGTTCAAGAGCCGCAGCAGTTCGAGTCTCCGTTCCAAACGCTAAGACAATTCTGACCTGTGAACGTCAACCCCTGATGTGGGAGAAATTCGGTTGTTAGAGGGTGTTGAAACTGTTTAAGCTGTTTAATAATAAACGTTTATTTATATTGCTGATTACACTGGTTATGTTTATCGTGGTGATGGGCTTCAGCCTGGGACAAAGGAAAAACTTGTCCTGGCCGGAGAACTTCCTCAGAGATACGACCGGTTTCGTGCAGAATTTGTTCTACAAGCCCGCTGGATACGTAGCGGGCTTGTTCCAAGATATCGGGAACCTGCATGATTTGGCTGAAGAGAATAAGCAGCTCAAAATTCTGGCAGCGCAATACGCCCGGGATAAGGCGCAGTATAATTTTATCAAGTCCGAGAATGAAGGCTATAAAAAAGATCTTGAATTTACTAAGGCACAAACGAATCTATATAACTATGAATATCATATCGCTAATGTAGTCAGTCTGACGACAGAGCCGGGTAACAACACGCTTGTTATTGATCTCGGAGCGAAGGATGGAATTAAGCTGAACATGTCTGTAACTTCTGTCGAAGGGCTCGTCGGGGTAATTAGTAATGTGAGTAATTTCACCTCTACCGTTAAGCTGATGACGATGATGGATATCAATGATCCCAACTCCCAGCCGCCGATTTCGGCTACTGCCTTCAATAAGGAAGGCGAGACCTTTGGGATGATAGAGAGTTACGACCAGCAGACCGGAATGCTCATGATGAATAAAATTCCCGCGGGTAATCCGATTGCCAAGGAAGATCTCATCATCTCGTCCGGCATTGGAGGACTGTATCCGCGTGGAATGACTATCGGTACGGTTGAAGAAGTGAAGACCGGGGAGTTTGGGTTGACTTCTACAGCGATCATCAAGCCGGCGGCAGGATTCCAGGACTGGAAGGAACTCTTCGTTGTCTTTACGGAGGAGCGTGGAGAATAGTGAATATGCGCAGATCCGTGCTTGTTTTATTGCTGCTACTCTTATTTATCCTTGAAGACACTATTCTCCCCTGGCTGATTCCGAATGCCTGGGAGATGCGGATTATCCCTGATCTCGTGTTCATCGTAATCCTGTTTGTGACGGTATACCATCACCGGCATACGGCACTTATTCTTGGTTTATCCTTCGGAATGCTGCATGATGTGGTGTTCTATGGCCGCATTCTTGGGGCACATTCTTTTGCAATGGGATTATCCGCATATCTGATTGGTCTGATATTCCAGATTCCGCGTGCACCGCTGCCGCTGATGATGACGGTGGTACTGCTGGGCAGTCTGCTGGAGGACAGCATGCTTTTTGCCATCTACAGCGTCTTTAATCTGAGTAAAGAACCCTATAACTGGGCGCTTCTGCACCATATGCTGCCTACTATGCTGTTTCATTTTGCTATCGGCTTGCTTCTCTACATCCCGCTCCGGCGCCAGCTGGAGCTGCTGAAGAAAGAGACCCGCAAAGAAGAAGCTGCTTAAGCCGCTGCTGCATTTTCTTATCCTATAAAGAAGGAATTTGCCCGGCCCGGCACGAATGAATGAGGATGGGGGGACAGGCATATGACAGTTAAATCCAAGCATGTAAGGATTAAGGGCATCAAGGATGGCCTGGTATTCCTGCTAGACGACAAGTGTCCCTTTGAAGATCTCTTAAGCGAGCTTCGCTATAAGCTGGAGCACAGCCATCAAAATATCCTGACCGGACCGATTGTGCATGTGGACATCAAGCTGGGCAACCGTCCTGTTACCGAAGAAGATAAAGAGGCAGTTCTGGAGATTCTCAAAAGCCAGGGGAACTTATTAATCCGTTCCGTTGAAGCCTTGGAGGACCCTGAAGAGAAGGATACGGAAGCGTTATTTATGATGAGCGGAATGCTCCGTTCCGGCCAGGTGCTGCATCATGAGGGCAATCTGCTGTTTCTCGGCGATGTGAATCCGGGAGGAACCATTACCTGCTCGGGGGATATCTATATTCTTGGAGCGCTTAAAGGGATGGCACACGCCGGAATCAACGGCAATCAGGAAGCGATTATTGCGGCTTCGCTGCTGGCTCCTACCCAGCTCCGGATTGCTGATATTATCAGCAGGCCGCCGGATGAATGGGGAACGCGGGAGAGCAGCATGGAATTTGCCTATTTATCAGGTGGTGCTATGCAAATCGACAAAATTCATAATATAGTCAAATTACGTCAGGATTTAAATGTGTTTAAAGGGGTGTAGCCTCCATGGGAGAAGCGATTGTCGTAACCTCGGGCAAAGGCGGAGTTGGCAAAACAACCACAACAGCCAACATTGGGACCGCACTTGCATTGCAGGGCAAAAAAGTATGTCTAGTAGATACTGACATTGGACTGCGGAATTTGGATGTAGTCATGGGGCTGGAGAACCGGATCATTTACGATCTTGTGGATGTGGCGGAAGGCCGCTGCCGTCTGAATCAGGCGCTGGTCAAAGACAAGCGTTTTGAAGAGCTGTATATGCTGCCTGCAGCCCAGACCAAAGACAAAACCTCAGTCACACCGGAGCAGGTCAAGGATATTATTCTTGAACTCAAGAAGGAATACGAATATATTCTGATCGATTGTCCGGCCGGGATTGAACACGGCTTCCGCAATGCCATTGCAGGGGCCGACAAAGCTATTGTGGTCACTACTCCGGAGCATGCTGCGGTGCGGGATGCGGACCGGATCATCGGTCTGCTGGAGCAGTCACATGTGGAATCACCGAAGCTGGTGGTCAACCGTATCCGTCCGGGAATGGTGAGATCCGGCGATATGCTGGATATCGAGGATATTCTGCAGGTGCTCAATATTGATCTGATCGGGATTGTACCTGATGATGAGCTGGTCATCAAGGCGGCGAACAGCGGTGAACCTACCGTGATGAATCCGAATTCTTCAGCAGCAATTGCTTACCGCAATATTGCCCGGCGTATTCTTGGCGATGCGGTGCCGCTCATGCAGCTGGACCAGAAACCGGGTGCTTTTAAGAAGTTCAAGAAATTTTTTGGAATGGGCTGAACCGTGGCCAGGCACTTATTTATAGCGATCTTTCGTTTTGACCCGCCTGCTGAGAAATGCTTGGCGGGTTTTTTTGTGCGAATATACGAAATAAGGCCGGTACACCACTTCTGCTTGATAGCTATCTCCCCACAGGGCTTGTTCTAAAGCACCTTCCGCTACTCATAAAATGGAAGTAAAACAAGCCCGCCCGGAGGGATCAATATGGAATACGAGAGAGATATCAAAAATCGCCGTAAGAAACGTATACAGAGCTTATTAGAGGATCAGACCGAAGCGGGATCAGCGCCAGCGCTTTTCACTCTGCCTGACAAAACTATTCCATTCAGGGAATGGGGGGCTAGTTCCCGAAATGAATTCACTGCTTCAACGGAACCTGACCCTGAGGTAATGTGGAAGAAGCAGCGCAGCAGCTGGGAGGACGAAGGCGGGGATGGGCCGCGCTTTGGCGCAGGCTTCATGCGGCGGACCGTAGCCAGCCTGCTTGTCTTTGGAGCGGTGTGGGGAATCTTCGCAGTGAGTGAGCCATGGGCAGTGAAGTCGCAGTATTTCATTACTGGCGCCCTTAGTAATGATATGGATTTCGCCGCAGTGCAGGTATGGTATGAGGAGCATTTCAATGGAGCCCCTTCGTTCATTCCGATCTTCGGAGATAAAGAGGTGCCGGCAGAGAAAGTGACAGCCGTTCATGAACTGAGCGCCCCCTTGGAGGGAAGCATTGCGCGTCCCTTTGCCGAATCCCTTAAGGGGGTAGAAATAATACCGGCAGATGATTCAGGCTCAAGTGTCACGGTGGATAGTGTAGATACGGGCCGGGTATTGTCCGTGTCCAAAGAAGCCCAGGGAGGCATCCGGATCACCGTCCGCCATACCGGAAATATAACGGCGGAATACGGTCATTTGAGCGGGACGCGGCTCGCGGTGGATGACTGGGTACAGAGCGGAGAGACGGTGGGCTGGATTCAGGGGACAGAGGATGCACAGATTCCGATGCTTTTTTTTGCGATTATGAAAGACAAGTCTTATATTGATCCTGCTGAAGTGGTATCGTTTGATTAGGATCTTCGGTGTTGAACTGTCACTGCATCCGCTCTTCGTGCTGATTCTTTTTCTCTCCGTGCTTACCGGACAGTTCCTTGAAATTATTACTCTGTTTTCGATTGTATTTATCCATGAACTCGGACATGTATGTGCGGCACTATTGACCGGGGTTACCGTCAAGTCCGTGCAACTGCTGCCGTTCGGGGGAGTTGCGGTCATTGAGGATCATGGGCGGCTGACAGCCGGACGTGAAATGGGGATTGCCTTGGCCGGACCGCTTCAGAACGGAATTATGATCCTGATGGCGCTGGCCCTCAAGCAAGCGGAGTATGGCAGCAGCGCTTATCTGGATTATTTCATCGGGGCCAATGCCATGATCGCGCTGTTCAATCTGCTGCCGGTGCTTCCGCTCGACGGAGGCAAAATCCTGCAGGCCGCTCTAAGCCTGCTGCTTCCGTATTATTACACCCTGCTGTGGATCGGCAGAGTCAGTATTGCAGCCAGTCTGCTTGTTGTGGTGTTCGCCCTGCTTCCGCTGGGAACCGGCGGCGGACTCCGTCTTAACCTGCTGATGATTGGTGCCTTTCTGCTCTATTCCAATATAACGGACCAGCGCAACCTGCCTTACCGGTTTGTTGCTTTTTTGATGAACAGGGAACAGATCTATGAGCGGTATCTGCATTCAGAGGGCGCTGCCCGGCCAATAGTTGCGTTCTCTGCGAAACCTTTGGATGATATATTGCGTCTATTTAAACGTAACCATTATCATTTTATCTATGTAATGAACGATGACAGGGATATAGTGGCTGTTCTCCCTGAGCAGCGTCTGATTTCTTCTTATTTCGGAATATAAAGCTAGAATGATTCAAACCAGAGGTGAAGCCATGAAACAAATGATCGTTCACTGCACACAACATATTACTCGTATGGCACTTCTGGAGAACGGGAGGCTGGTGGAATATGCGGCTGAACGCGATCAGCAGCAAGGTCTGGTCGGGAGTTATTATAAAGGTCGGGTTATGAATGTGCTGCCGGGTATGCAGGCGGCTTTTGTAGATATCGGACAGAAAAAGAATGCCTTTCTATATGTAGACGATGTACTGCATCCCCATCTGGAGAAGCAGCCGGAGGTGAAGCCCTCTATTGAGACGCTGCTGCAGCCCGGCCAGGAGATCGTTGTCCAGGTGAGAAAAGAGCCGCGTGGCGGCAAGGGAGCGCGGGTGACTACTCATTATACCTTGCCCGGACGCTGGATGGTGTATATGCCTTTTGCCGAGTATGTCGGGGTTTCCAAAAAAATTAGCCGCGAATCCGAGCGCAGCCGGCTTAAAGGAATCGGCGAACGGTTGCGTCAGGGTGAAGAAGGAATCATTATGCGTACAGTCTCCGAGGACGAGCCTGTGGAGGCTGTTGAAGGGGATCTGGCCTTTTTGCGGGCCCAGTGGGAAGTAATTACCCGGCGGGCCAAGGAACTGGAAGCGCCGGCGTTGCTGCATTGTGATCTGAGCATCGTTCAGCGGTTTATCCGGGATGCCTTCAACCCGCAGCGTGATGAGCTGATGATTGATTCGGGCAAGGCGGTTAAAGAGGCGGAAGCATTCCTTACAGATATGGCTCCCGAAGGGTACAAGCCTGTAGGATTCTACCGTGGACAAGAGTCCATCTTCTCGGCATATGGTGTAGGGGATCAGCTCCATAAGAGCTTCAGCCGCAAAATCATCCTTGAAGGCGGGGCTACGCTCATTTGGGATGAGACAGAGGCGCTCACCGTTATTGATGTGAATACGGCTCAGTACACCGGCGGGACAAACCTCGAGGATACGGTAACACGGACCAATCTGCTGGCGGCGGAAGAGATCGGGCGGCTTGTCCGTCTGCGGGATACGGGCGGCATTATTATCGTTGATTTCATTGACATGGAGCGGGAGGAACACCGGAAGCAGGTCATCGCGAAGCTGGAGAGCATCATCAGCCGTGACCGCACCAAGACGCATATTCTCGGCTGGACCCATCTGGGCCTGCTGGAAATGACCCGCAAGAAGGCAAGGCATGATTCGGCCGGATTTGCTCCGGTGATCTGTCAATGCTGCGGCGGGACTGGCAAAGTAGGGACATGGCTGGAGTAGGCCAGTTTTTCACGCTAAGAGGGTACCGTCTGTTAAAAGGATGATAAAGCCGCTTTCTACTTGACTTGGACTAATAAGTATGATAATATCTTCAAGTATGTGTTTGGTTATTATATTCCTGCACATGCTGTAACCGCTCCGATCGGGTATATCAAGTGTAATTCCTCCGGGGGTTGCCACCTAGACTAGGCGAGTCTGAGACATGAGGAGGTGCAAGTACAATGTATGCAATTATCGAAACTGGCGGTAAACAATACAAAGTCCAAGAGGGCGACGTGTTGTTCATTGAGAAGCTGGAAGCTGAAGACGGCGCAAGCGTAACGTTTGACCGTGTCTTGGCTGTTTCTAACGAAGGTGGTTTGACTGCAGGAACTCCGCTGGTAAGCGGCGCGTCTGTAACAGCCAAAGTCGAGAAACATGGTAAAGGTCATAAGGTTGTAGTTTACAAATACAAACCTAAGAAGAACTACCACAAGAAACAAGGCCATCGTCAACCGTACACCAAAGTAACTATCGAGAAGATTCAGGCGTAAGAAGGTGCGTTAATGATTAACGTGCGGATTACACGGGCTTCTGCTCAAGGTGTCATTGTCGGTTTTGCCGTCAAAGGGCATGCGGAATACGCAAGGAATGGTAAAGACATCGTCTGCGCGGGCGTTTCGACCGTTACGGTTGGAACAGTGAATGCGATTGAAAGCCTGACCGGTGTAGTCCTGGATACTTCGATGAAGGATGGATTTCTGAGTGGAACCCTGGTTCCCGTGAATGATCCTGAAGTCTCCGCCAAGGTGCAGCTTCTGCTGGAATCCATGGTGCTGATGCTCAAAGATATCGCTAAATCTTACAGAAAATTTGTTCAGATACAGGAAGTCATTATTTGAAGAAGGAGGTTGACAACATGTTGAAATTGGATCTTCAATTATTCGCATCGAAAAAAGGTGTAGGTTCCACAAAGAACGGACGTGATTCCCACTCTAAACGTCTTGGCGTGAAACGTGCTGACGGTCAAGCAGTAACCGGCGGCAACATCTTGGTTCGTCAACGCGGAACAAAAATCCACCCGGGCACTAACGTGGGCATCGGTAAGGATGATACACTGTTCGCACTTGTGGACGGCGTAGTGAAGTTCGAACGTTGGGGCCGCGATCGCAAAAAAGTGAGCGTGTACCCGGTTGATGTCGCTCCGGTAGCAGCGGCACTGGAAGCGTAAGCTTTCGGAACCTATTTAGATGAGAAGCCTCCGGCATGAGTGCCGGGGGCTTTTTTTGAAAATATTCGCACCTATAGAATTCAAGTCAAACGCCCGGCAGGAATGCTGGTGATTGCAGAGAAAGCCTGTGTTATACTGGAAAATGGAAAATATCGAGCAAGATGAGCAATAGCGACATTGGAATCAATTTTGCGAACCGAGGGACGGGGAGAAAGAATGAAATCCTGGAAAAGTATCGTCTGGGCTGTCATGTTATCCGCAGTGCTTCCTTTAGGTCTCGTGTATTGGCAACCCTCCCTTTTCACATGCCTGCTGCTCGGTGTATGGGTAGCGGCAGTGCTTGCATTCAGCTTTCTTTACAACCGGCGTCATTATGAAGAGGAACTGCGTATACAGGAGAAGACTCTGCAGCAGGCGGCAAACCGGACACTGAATCACCATCGTCATGATTGGATGAACGATCTGCAAGTACTTTACGGATATATCCAGCTGGGCAAGCCTGATAAATCCGTGTTATGTGTGGAAAGAATAAAGGAGCGTATCGCGCTGGACAGCCGTATCGCCAAGCTGGGGGTTCCTTCACTGGTATTCTACCTGCAATCCTTCCGTACCTACAGAAGCAGCCTGGAGCTGGAGATCGAAGTGGAGGAAGGGCTGCAGCTGGAGGACAAGCTGACTCCCGAAACAGGTGATGAGCTGACATCTGTGATTATGCAGACCATAAGGGCGTATCAGTACAGCGGACTTGTTCCGCAAGGAGAAGCGCGGAAGCTTCGGCTCGGATTTTCACAGGAGGGAAGAGACATTCTTATCTCTTTCGAAGGTGAGGGAGATCATGGCAATCCTGAACTGCTGCAGGGGCAAATTTATAATATAGTACAAGGAAAAATCATGAAGGCGGAGCAGTTTCAGCCGAGCACAAGCTCTGTAGAACTGCGTTTACCGCTGGAGATGTAAGGAAGGTGAACATTAATGTTCGTAGATAAAGCTAAGATTTATGTTAAGGGCGGCGACGGCGGAGATGGTCTCGTGGCGTTTCGCCGTGAGAAGTATGTGCCGGAGGGCGGTCCTGCCGGCGGCGATGGCGGCCGCGGCGGAGATGTGATTTTCCGGGTAGATGAAGGCTTGCGTACACTGATGGATTTCCGTTATCAGCGACATTTCAAGGCCGATAAGGGAATTAAGGGACGCAATAAGAGCCAGCACGGGGCTAACGCCGATCACATGATCGTGCGCATTCCTCCGGGAACTGTGCTGATCGATGATGATACCCAGGAGATCATTGCCGATATGACCCGTCATGGACAACAGGTCGTTGTGGCACGCGGCGGTCGTGGCGGCCGGGGGAATACCCGGTTTGCGACGGCAAACAACACTGCGCCAGAGCTAGCCGAGAACGGCGAAGAAGGCCAGGAGCGTTATATCGTAATGGAACTGAAGGTAATGGCAGACGTAGGTCTGGTAGGATTCCCGAGTGTGGGTAAATCTACATTGCTGTCGGTAGTATCTGCTGCCCAGCCGAAGATTGGTGCCTATCACTTCACAACAATTACACCAAACCTTGGTGTAGTTGACGTTGGGGATGGCCGCAGCTTTGTTATGGCGGATCTGCCGGGCCTGATTGAAGGTGCGAGTGAAGGTGTGGGGCTTGGACATGAGTTCCTGCGCCACGTTGAACGTACACGTATCATCATTCATGTCGTGGATATGTCCGGTTCTGAAGGCCGTGATCCCTTCGAGGATTGGGTGATGATTAATGACGAGCTGAGGCAATATAACGCTGCCCTGATTGACCGTCCGCAGATTGTTGCGGCGAACAAGATGGATATGCCTGATTCCGAAGAGAATCTTGCGGCCTTCCGTGAGCGTGTGGCGGAGCTTCGTCCGGATCTTGAAATCATGCCGATCTCCTCGCTTACCCGTCAGGGAGTGCAGGAACTGCTCTACCGGGCAACGGACGTACTGGATAGTATTCCTGTCGCACCGGTCGTTGAAGAAGTGGCTGAAACTACTGAGCGCAAGGTGTATAAGCTGGAAGCGGAAGAAGATAATTCCTTCACCATTACCCGCGACAATGAAGCATTTGTGGTCACCAGTCCGCGTATTGAGCGGATGCTGAAGCGGATGCAGCTCAGTACACATGATGCTATCCTCAAGCTGGCCCGTACCTTGCGTCACATGGGTGTGGATGCCGAACTGCGCAAGCGCGGTGCTGTAGAAGGCACCATTGTGCGCATTGCTGATTTTGAATTCGAGTTTGTTGAGAACAGCAGCTACTATTAAATATCTGCGCTTGCTGCTGAGCGTTGTCAAGCAGCTTCGAATATGCCGGCTGTGTTTCCCGTGAGGGGACACAGCCGGCTTTTTTAATAGACAGGGCATAAAAGAACGGCTTTGTATAAAGTCTGCTTTAAATATTTGGCTAAATTTACTACAATCATATGTGGGCACTAATTTCCAGCTGAACCAACCGATAATATAAATACATACCTGTCATGAAAGAGGGAATAGGCAGATGGCAATTATTGAAGTAGTCAAATATGACGGGCCTGCAGGCGTCTTCGCCTGGAAATATCCTAATCAGGAGCTGGGGACATGGACACAGCTGATTGTGAATGAATCCCAGGAGGCGATTCTGTTCAAAGGCGGTGAGGCACTCGATTCCTTCACAGCAGGACGTCATACGCTCAGCACGGCGAACATCCCGATTCTGTCGAATGTAGTGAATCTGCCGTTCGGCGGCAAATCACCGTTTACAGCGGAAGTATGGTTCGTGAACAAGATGAACTCTATGAACGTCAAGTGGGGGACAAGTTCGCCGCTGCAGCTACAGGATCCCAAATACCAAATCATGATCTCTGTCCGCGCCTTCGGCCAATTCGGAGTCAAGATTGAGGATCCCCGCAAATTCCTGCTGAAGCTGGTAGGGACGCTGCCGCTATTTGATCAGGACACTATGGTGAGTTATTTCCGCGGGCTGCTGATGTCAAATATTAATGAACTGATCTCTTCTTATCTGGTGCACAAAAAAATCAGCATTCTGGAGATCAATGCCTATGTCGTAGAAATTTCGAAGCATATCCAAGGCCGTCTGGCGTCGTCCTTCCTGGATAGCGGGATCGAGCTGAATAACTTCTTTATTGATTCCATTAACATACCTGATAATGATCCGGCCATACTCCGCTTGAAAGAGGCTTTAGCCAAAAAAGCAGAGATGGACATCATCGGCTTCACTTATCAGCAGGAACGCAGCTTCAATACCATGGAGGAAGCCGCAGGAAATCCGGGTAATTTAGGCGCCGGGATGATGAATACCGGCCTGGGGCTCGGTATGGGCTTTGGCCTTGCCGGACCTGCGACTGATATGATGAACAGGATGACACGCGGCATGTCACTGGACGGCGGTACGGCGGCAGCACCGGGAGCAAGTTCCAAATCCTGTGCAGGCTGTGGAACGCTTAACCCGGCAGATGCGCGGTTCTGTATCGGCTGTGGTCAGAGCCTGCAGCCGGTGCCGGCGGCAGCTAGCAGTACTTGCCACAGCTGCGGCAAGCCGGTAATTCCCGGCGCCAAATTCTGTCCGCATTGCGGGGGGAGTCTGATCATCAAATGCACGGGTTGCGGGCATGAACTGCAGCCCGGCCAGAAATTCTGCGCGGAATGCGGAACAAGGGCGGCTAATGGGTGAGCCGGATGAATAAACAGAGGTCTTACACAGGGCTTATCACTGTCATTTATGTTGCTGTTCTGGCGGTCACTGTTTTCTCCTTCTTCATGCTTGGATTCTCTGAGTCGCTGGTGCGTTTCATAGTGACCCTGCTTGCCGTATGCATTGCTGAGACTGCCGTATATGGCTATTGCGTATTTTGGCTGCGTTCCGCTCCTGATGTCAGCAGGACTTCACCGCTACTCCTGAGCGGGGCTTGGATTATTGCCCTATATGTATCTGTGGTAATTGCGTTAGCTGTGCTGCTTGACTGGATTCTGGAACTGAGCCCGCTCTGGTATGCGGGAGTGCAGCTAATCATGTTAGTTACTGCTGTGGCTGTTCTTGAAGCGATAAGGTTATATGGCCGGAATGCAGCGTCGCAGGAACAGAGGGATGCCGATGCCTCAAGGAATCTGCGGAGTTACCGGCAGGAGCTGCGTGAGATTAGAGCGCTTGCGGGGAGCTGGAAGCATCCGGAATCCATTCGTTTGACTGAACTGGTGGGTTCCCTGGAGGATAAGTTCCAGTAGTGTGATCCGGTTTCGAATCCGGAATTGGCAGCAACCGAGGATATGATAAGCCAGCAGATTTCTCTGCTTCATGATCATGTTGCCTTATTGCTTGTACTGAAGGAGCTGCCAGCCGGCTGGGAAGCGGAAACACAGGAATTGGCGGATAGTATTGCCGGCACGCTCCAGCGGCGTAACCGGGAGCTGGCGGCACTTAAATAGGAGGAAAATTACGGAATGGGTATCGTGAATGAGCTAGAGGGACTGCTGCCGGGCCGGGAAGGCCAGCCGTCTGACGGTCTGCCCAAATATGAGCGGACAACATTTGACTATGTAACTATCGGAGTGGGCTACCTTGTGATGCCGCTCGGGCTTGTGCTGGCTTTGATCCGCTTCTTTGGAACACATTACAAAAATTACCGCAAACCCGTCAACTACAGCCTGCTGTATCATGTTTTTGTAGGGGGATTTGTGCAGATGATGGGCTTTATCCTTTATTCGATATATAGTGACGACGGGATCGATGTCATGACGCTAATTATACTGTTAATCCTCTTTGCTGTTGTTCTGCTCCTGCCCGCGTCAGCTTTTGCCAAAAGGGCGGCCAAAGCCAGATTCCGTTTCTCCCAGCTCGCCAATCAATATGTGCAGCTAATCACTGCCGGCAGAGTGCGTTATATTGGAAATCTGGCTGACCGTACCGGGCAAAGTGAGGGGGATGTGACTAGGGATCTGATCTACCTCAAGAAGTATGGGGTGCTGGACTCCGGGCTGCTCTTCAGTGAGGGCGCGGATACTGAGCCTGATGCTCCGGTTAATCAAGCGGACTCATCGCCCTTTTCTTCCCCGGGCGGACAAACGGTGTATCAGCCGCCAAGACCGCAGCAGCAGCCGAAGGCCATACGCTGCCCTGGCTGTGGTGCGCAGAATACCGTCTCCCCTCTCCAGTCCAAGAGCTGTGACTACTGCGGTACGACCGTCTCTTACAGTTAAGATAAGGCTGTTCCTCCTGATTAACGGGCGGAATAGCCTTTTTTGAAAATTGAAGGTCACTTGCCTTCAGAGGAAAAAGTGTTGCAATTTAAGTCTTCAATCCCGTATAATGTCCACTATGTACATACAAAAGTCTTTGGGGTGAGGACGTTCGTGAAAGAACGCTATTATTTGGTCCGGGAGGACATATTGCCCGATGCTGTACTGAAGACCATGCAGGTCAAGCAGCTGCTGGAAGCAGGAGATGCCAAAACGGTACACGAGGGCGTGGAGCAGGTTGGGCTTAGCCGCAGCGCTTTTTATAAATACAAAGATGGAATTCATTTAATTCATCAGCTGGAACGTGAGCGTATAGTAACCATCTCGATAGATCTGGAGCACGAATCAGGTATGCTCTCTAAAGTGCTGGGTTCTGTAGCTGTCCACGGGGCCAACGTGCTGACGATTCACCAGAGTATTCCGCTGCAGGGGCGGGCCAACGTGGTCATCTCTGTCGAAATTTCTCATTTAAATGAAGAATTAGGCGATTTACTGGATAGTCTAAAGGCAATCTCGGGTGTGAAACGGGCGTTAATTATCGGACAGGGCTAGTATTGCTTCATAAAACTTAAGCCTATGCTTACGAAGTGAGTTTTGCTTGAAGTGAATATAAGGAGCAGACGCTCGCAAAACTTTTAGGAGGATGCAAATGAAGCCGGTTAAAGTGGGATTACTGGGTTTAGGTACAGTAGGTACGGGTGTAGTCCGTATCGTTGAAGGGAATCAGGAGGATTTGAGCAGCCAGGTAGGCTCGCCGATCCTGATTGAACGTATAGCCGTGAAGAATACGGAGAAGCCGCGGGAAATTGAAGTCGATCCATCCAAGATCACCGATGACCCTTGGGAGGTTATCCGCGACCCGGAAATTGATGTCATTGTTGAGGTCATGGGCGGTATTGCGGGAACGAAAGAGTACATTCTAGAGGCGCTGGAGCGCGGCAAACATATCGTTACAGCCAACAAGGACCTGATGGCCCTGCATGGCTCGGAGATTCTCGCCAAAGCTCAGGAGAAGCAGTGCGATGTGTTCTATGAGGCCAGCGTGGCGGGAGGCATTCCGATTATCCGTACACTGATTGAAGGATTCTCCTCCGACAAGATTATGAAGATTATGGGTATCGTTAACGGGACAACTAACTACATACTTAGCAAAATGAGCCAGGAAGGCGCGTCTTATCTGGATGTGCTGAAGGAAGCGCAGGAACTCGGGTATGCTGAATCGGATCCTACTTCAGACGTGGAGGGGCTGGATGCAGCACGTAAGATGGCTATCCTGGGTACCCTTGGCTTCCGGACCAACGTTGAACTGAGCGATGTCAGTGTGAGTGGCATTTCCGGCGTGAGCAAAGAAGATATTGCTTTTGCCAAACGGCTGGGATACGAGATGAAGCTGCTCGGCATTGCCGAACGGCAGGATGAAGAATTCAGCATCAGTGTGCAGCCTACGATGATCCGTGCGAGCCATCCGATTGCATCCGTGAACGGAGTGTATAATGCGGTATATGTGTATGGTCAAGCCGTAGGGGAAACGATGTTTTATGGTGCCGGAGCAGGCGCGATGCCTACCGCAACCTCGATTGTGGCAGATCTTGTAGCTGTGATCAAGAATCTGAAGCTGGGTGTGAACGGACTCAAGCAGATTGTCCCCTATAAGCAGAAGAAGCTGAAGAGCGATGAAGATATCTTCTACAAGAACTTCCTCCTCCTGCACGTAGATGACAAAGCGGGTGTGCTGGCGAAGATTACTCAAGTGTTTGCCGAATATGATGTCAGTCTGGATTCCGTTGTACAGCAGGCTAATGCCAATAACCCGGATGCAGAAATCATTATTGTAACGCACAATGCCAGCAAGGCGAGTATGAATAAAGTATTGCGGCATTTAGAGCAATTGAATGTCATTCACCGCATCAAAAGCCATTATCGTGTAGAAGGCTGAGTACCGCATTCCGAGATTCATCGGCTGCGCGCAAATATAACGAAGGAGATTTCCCACGCCATGAGTATTTACGGAAGGTCTAGAGTAAAAGTCCCTGCCAGCACCGCCAATCTCGGTCCGGGATTCGATACACTGGGCATGGCACTGTCACTGTATGCCTGGATTGAGATGGAAGAGGCGGCAGAAACGGTTTTTCACCTTTATGGTGATGAGATGAAGGGTATCGCCTGTGACAAAAGCAATCTGCTGTACAAGGTAGCCCAGATGGTGTTTGCAGAAGCCGGGGTTTCGGTCCCCGAACTATCCATCTCGATGTATTCAGAAATTCCGCTTACCCGGGGTCTCGGCAGCAGTGCTTCCGCGATTGTTGGCGCATTGGCCGCAGCGAATGCTATGATTGGTTCACCGCTTGGGTCTGCGAAGCTGTTTGATATGGCTACAGCGCTTGAGAAGCATCCAGATAATGTTGGAGCCTCCATCTTCGGAGGGATTATCACAGCAGCATGGGATGGGCAGCATGCCGATTATATCCGGATAGAGCCTCCACAGGCGCTGGAAGTGCTGGTGGTTATTCCTGAATTTGAGCTGGAGACAGTCAAAGCAAGGGGACTACTGCCTGCCGAAGTTACAATGGGCGATGCAGTCCATAATATCAGCCGTACCTCGCTGTTAACTGCAGCACTATCCGCCGGCCGGCTCGATATGATTGGCAGAGCGATGCAGGACCGCCTGCATCAGCCGTACCGTGCACCCATGGTGCCTGGGATGGAGAAGCTGCTTGCTGAGGCGCCCGGGCGTGGTGCTCTGGGGATTGCGCTAAGCGGCGCAGGCCCTACATTGTTATGTATGGTGGACCGTAGCAGCGATAAGAAGCAGGAGCTGGAGCATTTCCTGACAGAGACGATGCAGGAGAATGGGATTCCTTCCCGGACTGTATGGCTGTCGCCATGTACTTCAGGTGTTACTACGGAGCTGCTTGAAAGAAACGGGATGCAAAACGGATCATTTTTGGATATGATAAAAGGAGAATTACAGTCATGAAATCAATAGCGGTATTGCCGCAGGGCTCGGTGTCACATGAAGCGCTGCTGCATTTATTTGGGGGTAACCCGGTAAATATTGAGCATCATAAGCTGATATCCGATGTCTTTCTGTCTACGGCGAACGGAGTTACGGATTACAGTGTGATTCCGATTGAGAATACGATTGAAGGCTCGGTCAGCCTGCATATTGACTGGCTCATTAATGAGGTGAATCTGCCGATGCAGGCGGAGTGGATTTTTCCGTCGGTGCAGAACCTGATCGGTAATCCGCAGGAATTCACGGATGGGAGCGGGCATAAGGATTATACGAAGATTGTCAAAATCCTGTCCCATCCGGTTGCTATGGCACAATGTCTGCAGTTCATCCGCAAAGCCGCACCGTGGGCGGAGCTGGAATCGGTGGGCAGTACTTCCGAAGCTGTTGAAATTGTAAAGAATAATCCCGGCAAGGGCTGGGCCGCCATCGGTACGTCACTGGGGGCAGCAACGCACGGGCTGGAGATTGTGGAGCGGCAGGTTACAGACCATAACAACAATTACACGCGTTTTGTACTTGTTGGCCAGGAGAAGCTGGAGCTCCCGCTAGAGAGCAGTGGAGACAAGACGAGTATTCTTGTGACGCTGCCTGAGGATTTCCCTGGTGCGCTGCATCAGGTGCTGGCTGCATTTTCCTGGCGGAAGCTGAATCTGTCGCGGATTGAATCACGGCCGACCAAGAAGAAACTGGGTACTTATTATTTCTATATTGATGTGCTGGAACCGATAGAGTCGGTACTGCTCCCGGGGGCAATTGAAGAGATCAAGGCCTTGGGCTGTCAGGTACGGATTCTGGGGTCCTATCCCACATACACCTATGAGGAAGAGAAAGCGGAGGTGCAGTAAGTTCATGGCTGAACAATGGATCTATCTGGATGGACAACATGTAACGAAGGACAATGCTAAGGTATCGGTATTTGATCACGGCTTTTTATATGGAGACGGTATTTTCGAAGGAATCCGTATATATAACGGCAACATTTTCAAATGCAAAGAGCATCTGGACAGGCTGTATGATTCGGCCAAATCGATTATGCTGGAGATTCCGCTGACCTATGATGAGATGCTGGCGGCTATGGCTGAGACAATCCGTCTTAATGAAATGCGCAACGGGTATATCCGTCTGATCGTTTCGCGCGGTCCTGGTAACCTGGGGCTTGATCCGCGCCGCTGTCCCAAAGCGAGTGTCATTATTATTGTAGAGCAGCTGGCGATCTACCCGGAACAGGCTTATCTGAACGGACTCCGTGCCGTATCGGTATCCCAGCGCCGTAACATCCCGGATGCGCTGAATCCGAAGATCAAATCGCTGAACTATCTCAACAACATTCTGGTGAAGATCCAGTCTAATCTGGCGGAAGCCGATGAAGCGATTATGATGAATGCGCAAGGATATGTAACCGAAGGATCAGGCGACAACATCTTCATTATCAAAAGAGGAGTAGTCTACACACCTCCCTGCTATTTGGGCGCGCTTGAAGGAATTACCCGTCTGGCGATTATTGAGCTATGTGAGAAATTGGGCTTGCCGCTGAAGGAAGAGCCGTTCACAATGCATGATGTATATATTGCCGATGAAGTTTTCTTCACCGGTACTGCAGCCGAAGTTATTGCAGCCCGTGAAATCGACGGACGGATTATCGGTTCTGGTCATGCCGGTCCGATTACCCTGCAGCTGCTTGAAGAATTCCGCAATGTTGTGGATAAAGACGGTTATAAGGTGTGGGAATAGTTCCTTAATAGTTATTACGCAAACCAATGAATGAACATAGCAGCAATCCTCCCATGGAGTCATGGGAGGATTTTTTTTGTATTAGGGATGTCATTCGCCCATGGGCTGCATAAGATGTAGTAACGAAGGAGGCGGCTGTACCGCATATACCATGCTGGAGTGCAGTAATCCCTGAACTAGGGGCAACGTCGATAACAGATAATTATTAGGAGGTAAATGCTGCGTGAAAATACACATTGTTAAGCAAGGCGATTCGCTGTTTGCGTTATCGCAGAAGTATGGAGTGCCGCTGCAAAAAATAATCGAGGCCAATCCGCAAATCACGAATCCAGATGTGCTTGCTGTCGGAGATAAAGTCAAAATACCGGCAGCCCCGATACCTGTACCAGATAACAGTGAGGTCTACTACAAGCATACCGTCAAGCAAGGCGACACCTTGTGGAAGCTCTCCAAAGCATGGGGAATTACGCTGAAGGACATGATTGATGCCAACCCCCAGCTTAAGAATCCCAATGTTCTGATGACTGGGGAAGTTGTAAATATCCCTAAGAAAGCTAATGCTGCTTCTCCTATTCAGGCTCAGTCTGTCTCTCCGGCAAAAGCTAATACTACTCCCATTCAGGCACAATCTACAGCACCTGCAGTCGTAGACAAAACAGCTATTGGCGGAAAAACCTATACTGGGCCCATAGAAAAGCCGGCTCCTGTCGTGTCCCCTGCCGCAGAAGCAGTCCCGGTTCCCATTGCTGCTCATGTACCGGCACCTAATCCTGCACCCAATAAAGCCCCCGAAGTGATGCCGATTCAGGAAATCGTTCATGAGAAACAAAGCTTATATGTACAGATCTCAGTTCCGGCACAAGAAGCCATCACATATGAGATGCCCAAAGAAGCACATAAAACTGAGGTTCAGCCAGCGGCATGGAACGATGGTAAAGTCTCTCCCTGCGACCAGACCGAAGGTTATCCCGGTCTGAATGAGAACCCGTATTTCGTGAATTGTCCGCCAGTGTATCCTGTGTATGAGCCAATGGGGATGATGGATATAAACGCTGCACCTAACTACATTCAGCCTGCGGCTTTTATGCCGGATTGCCCGCCGTCCTATGCTTATCCTGCCAGTATCTATCCTGCGAATGAATATCCCGGAGGCTGGTACCCTAATGCTGCGCCAGACTATAATAACGCCGTTATGTCCGCAGTGAGTCCGGCCAGTGATAATGCCACTTTTGTTTCTCCGCAGTATAGCGGCCAGCCGGTCAATCTTCCTTGGCCTTCCTGCGGCTGCGGCGGAATGTCCATTCAGCCATATTCGTATGAACAGGCGATGCAGCCAATGTACAATATGTATCCGATGTATGGCATGCCGCAGCCGGGAATGATGGGTTCACCGTATTCAGCGGGAATGAATTCAATGCCTAATGCAGTGTCGCCGATGTACGATCAGCCGATGGTATCGAATATCCCACCTTATCCGTCCTACCCTGGTATGGAGAACTATGCCCATAATCGTGTGCCGGAAATCCAGGTGCCGGAGCTTGCAGGACAGGAAGCGGCAGAGGCTCCTGAAGCAGGACGCGCCGAAGCACAGTCGGTTAAGAATTCCAAGGGCGGAGCTTCCAAAGCGGCAGGGGGAAAAGTGAAAACTTCCAGCCAGACAACCACAGCCAAAGCTAAGACTTCTTCCAAAACAGGTTCAAGCTCAAATGAACGTTCAAGTACAGCCAAAAAGAAAAAGAATCCATGGATATCTAACTAAGTCTGAAACGATCGATTATGGAGTGCATGCAGGTCACGCATAGGATGCGGGCTTGCTGCACTTTTTTAGAGTTTTGCAGGTACAAAGACTCGTATAGTATAACTATGGAGTTCTATAGAACCATCATCAAAATGGTAAATATTGAGGGTTGTCTTTAGTAATGAATGCGTGGTATATTATAAATCCAGTCACAGGGCGAAAGCCTTTTCACAAGATTGGACATATTTCTCTCAAGAGTATGCAAACAGCTTCTGAAAAATAAGTGTTGCATCCAGATGATGAATATGATATATTATAAGAGTTGCTGGTGACGCGGTAGTCGTCGCTGACAACGAGCTTGATCTTTGAAAACTGAACAACGAGTGAGTGGGAGATCGCTTCGGCGAGATCCAAAAAAGAGAATGAAAATTCTCGTCAGATGTTTCAAAATGAGCAATCGCTCTTTCTAAAACCAATTTGGAGAGTTTGATCCTGGCTCAGGACGAACGCTGGCGGCATGCCTAATACATGCAAGTCGAGCGGAGTTCATTTGAAAGCTTGCTTTCAAATGAATTTAGCGGCGGACGGGTGAGTAACACGTAGGCAACCTGCCCTCAAGACTGGGATAACTACCGGAAACGGTAGCTAATACCGGATAATTTCTTTCCTCTCCTGAAGAGAGAATGAAAGGCGGAGCAATCTGCCACTTGGGGATGGGCCTGCGGCGCATTAGCTAGTTGGTGGGGTAATGGCTCACCAAGGCGACGATGCGTAGCCGACCTGAGAGGGTGAACGGCCACACTGGGACTGAGACACGGCCCAGACTCCTACGGGAGGCAGCAGTAGGGAATCTTCCGCAATGGGCGAAAGCCTGACGGAGCAATGCCGCGTGAGTGATGAAGGTTTTCGGATCGTAAAGCTCTGTTGCCAGGGAAGAACGTCCGGTAGAGTAACTGCTACCGGAGTGACGGTACCTGAGAAGAAAGCCCCGGCTAACTACGTGCCAGCAGCCGCGGTAATACGTAGGGGGCAAGCGTTGTCCGGAATTATTGGGCGTAAAGCGCGCGCAGGCGGTCATTTAAGTCTGGTGTTTAAACCTTGGGCTCAACCTGGGGTCGCACTGGAAACTGGGTGACTTGAGTACAGAAGAGGAAAGTGGAATTCCACGTGTAGCGGTGAAATGCGTAGATATGTGGAGGAACACCAGTGGCGAAGGCGACTTTCTGGGCTGTAACTGACGCTGAGGCGCGAAAGCGTGGGGAGCAAACAGGATTAGATACCCTGGTAGTCCACGCCGTAAACGATGAGTGCTAGGTGTTAGGGGTTTCGATACCCTTGGTGCCGAAGTTAACACAGTAAGCACTCCGCCTGGGGAGTACGGTCGCAAGACTGAAACTCAAAGGAATTGACGGGGACCCGCACAAGCAGTGGAGTATGTGGTTTAATTCGAAGCAACGCGAAGAACCTTACCAGGTCTTGACATCCCGATGAAAGCATTAGAGATAGTGCCCCTCTTCGGAGCATCGGAGACAGGTGGTGCATGGTTGTCGTCAGCTCGTGTCGTGAGATGTTGGGTTAAGTCCCGCAACGAGCGCAACCCTTGACTTTAGTTGCCAGCAGGTAAGGCTGGGCACTCTAGAGTGACTGCCGGTGACAAACCGGAGGAAGGTGGGGATGACGTCAAATCATCATGCCCCTTATGACCTGGGCTACACACGTACTACAATGGCCGGTACAACGGGAAGCGAAACCGCGAGGTGGAGCCAATCCCAGCAAAGCCGGTCTCAGTTCGGATTGCAGGCTGCAACTCGCCTGCATGAAGTCGGAATTGCTAGTAATCGCGGATCAGCATGCCGCGGTGAATACGTTCCCGGGTCTTGTACACACCGCCCGTCACACCACGAGAGTTTACAACACCCGAAGTCGGTGGGGTAACCCGCAAGGGAGCCAGCCGCCGAAGGTGGGGTAGATGATTGGGGTGAAGTCGTAACAAGGTAGCCGTATCGGAAGGTGCGGCTGGATCACCTCCTTTCTATGGAGAATCGTTTCCTGCAACGGAAACATTCAAATCGGAAGCTAAAGCTTCCACAATGAACCTTAGGGTTCAAACACTCACTCGTTGGTCAGTTTTGAGAGTTTAAGCTCTCATCTTTAAACTGTCTGAATTTTCGAACATCACAGTCGTGATTGTCCCGAAATTTCAGCACCTTGATCCTTGAAAACTGGATACCGAAACGAATTTGCGTTTTAGAACATCTTTTAGCTGAAACTTGTGTAAGCAAGTTGAAATAGTTATTAGTGCAGAACGAAGGTTTTCGATTGTGCAGCGACCTTTGGCTTTGAATGTGTTGGTGAATGGAGCAATCCATGAGCAGTATTCAAAACAAGATGAGCAAGCAAGCGAAACACCGGAGTGACGGTTAAGCTAATAAGAGCACACGGAGGATGCCTAGGCGCCAGGAGCCGACGAAGGACGTGGCGAACAACGAAACTGCCTCGGGGAGCTGTAAGCAAGCTTTGATCCGGGGGTGTCCGAATGGGGAAACCCAGCTGTGGTAATTCGCAGTTACTCGTATCTGAATACATAGGATACGCAGAGGCAGACCAGGGGAACTGAAACATCTAAGTACCCTGAGGAAGAGAAAACAATAGTGATTCCGTCAGTAGCGGCGAGCGAACGCGGAACAGCCTAAACCAAGGGGCTTGCCCCTTGGGGTTGTGGGACGTCTCACATGGAGTTACAAAGGAATATGGTAGGTGAAGAGGTCTGGAAAGGCCCGCGATAGAGGTAAAAGCCCTGTAGCCTAAACTGTGTTCTCTCCGAGACGGATCCCGAGTAGTGCGGGGCACGTGAAACCCCGTATGAATCCAGCAGGACCATCTGCTAAGGCTAAATACTACCTGGCGACCGATAGTGAAACAGTACCGTGAGGGAAAGGTGAAAAGCACCCCGGAAGGGGAGTGAAATAGAACCTGAAACCGTGTGCTTACAAAAAGTCAGAGCCCTATTACTGGGTGATGGCGTGCCTTTTGTAGAATGAACCGGCGAGTTACGTTTAACATGCAAGGTTAAGTCGAGAAGACGGAGCCGCAGCGAAAGCGAGTCTGAATAGGGCGAATGAGTATGTGGACGTAGACCCGAAACCGTGTGATCTACCCCTGTCCAGGGTGAAGGTGCGGTAACACGCACTGGAGGCCCGAACCCACGCATGTTGAAAAATGCGGGGATGAGGTGGGGGTAGCGGAGAAATTCCAATCGAACTCGGAGATAGCTGGTTCTCCCCGAAATAGCTTTAGGGCTAGCCTCGGTGAATGGAGTGGTGGAGGTAGAGCACTGATTGGGTGCGGGGCCCGCAAGGGTTACCAAGCTCAGTCAAACTCCGAATGCCATTAACTTCTTGCCGGGAGTCAGACAGTGAGTGCTAAGATCCATTGTCAAAAGGGAAACAGCCCAGACCATCAGCTAAGGTCCCCAAGTGTGTGTTAAGTGGGAAAGGATGTGGAGTTGCACAGACAACCAGGATGTTGGCTTAGAAGCAGCCACCATTGAAAGAGTGCGTAATAGCTCACTGGTCGAGTGACTCTGCGCCGAAAATGTAACGGGGCTAAACACACCACCGAAGCTATGGCTAGATACTTTGTATCTGGGGTAGGGGAGCGTTGTATGTGGGTTGAAGGTGTACCGTAAGGAGCGCTGGACAGCATACAAGTGAGAATGCCGGTATGAGTAACGAAAAGATCAGTGAGAATCTGATCCGCCGAAAGCCCAAGGTTTCCTGAGGAAGGCTCGTCCGCTCAGGGTAAGTCGGGACCTAAGGCGAGGCCGAAAGGCGTAGTCGAAGGACAACAGTTTGAAATTACTGTACCACCGTAATCCGCTATGAGCGATGGGGTGACGCAGGAGGGTAGTGACGCGGACTGATGGATGTGTCCGTCTAAGCAGTGAGGCTGATGTGTAGGCAAATCCGCACATCAATAAGGCTGGGCTGTGATGGGGAGCGAAAATTGTAGTAGCGAAGGTCATGATCTCACACTGCCAAGAAAAGCCTCTAGCCAGGAGAAGGTGCCCGTACCGCAAACCGACACAGGTAGGCGAGAAGAGAATTCTAAGGCGCGCGGAAGAACTCTCGTTAAGGAACTCGGCAAAATGACCTCGTAACTTCGGGAGAAGAGGTGCCTCGGTAGGGTGAATAGCCCGAGGGGGCCGCAGTGAAAAGGCCCAAGCGACTGTTTAGCAAAAACACAGGTCTGTGCGAAGCCGCAAGGCGAAGTATACGGGCTGACGCCTGCCCGGTGCTGGAAGGTTAAGGGGAGTGGTTAGGGGCAACCCGAAGCTGTGAACCGAAGCCCCAGTAAACGGCGGCCGTAACTATAACGGTCCTAAGGTAGCGAAATTCCTTGTCAGGTAAATTCTGACCCGCACGAATGGCGTAACGACTTGGGCGCTGTCTCAACGAGAGATCCGGTGAAATTTTAATACCTGTGAAGATGCAGGTTACCCGCGACAAGACGGAAAGACCCCATGGAGCTTTACTGCAGCTTGATATTGAATTTGGGTACGATCTGTACAGGATAGGTGGGAGCCGTTGAGGCAGGAGCGCAAGCTTCTGCGGAGGCGCCGTTGGGATACCACCCTGATCGTATCTAGGTTCTAACCTAGTACCCTAAGCGGGTACGGGGACCGTGTCAGGCGGGCAGTTTGACTGGGGCGGTCGCCTCCTAAAGAGTAACGGAGGCGTTCAAAGGTTCCCTCAGAATGGTTGGAAATCATTCGCAGAGTGCAAAGGCATAAGGGAGCTTGACTGCGAGACCTACAAGTCGAGCAGGGACGAAAGTCGGACTTAGTGATCCGGTGGTACCGCATGGAAGGGCCATCGCTCAACGGATAAAAGCTACCCTGGGGATAACAGGCTTATCTCCCCCAAGAGTCCACATCGACGGGGAGGTTTGGCACCTCGATGTCGGCTCATCGCATCCTGGGGCTGAAGTAGGTCCCAAGGGTTGGGCTGTTCGCCCATTAAAGCGGTACGCGAGCTGGGTTCAGAACGTCGTGAGACAGTTCGGTCCCTATCTGTCGTGGGCGCAGGAAATTTGAGAGGAGCTGTCCTTAGTACGAGAGGACCGGGATGGACGTACCGCTGGTGCATCAGTTGTTCCGCCAGGAGCATGGCTGAGTAGCTACGTACGGACGGGATAAGCGCTGAAAGCATCTAAGCGTGAAGCCCCCCTCAAGATGAGATTTCCCAACTAGTAAGACCCCTTGAAGACGACGAGGTAGATAGGTTGGAGGTGGAAGTGCAGCAATGCACGGAGCTGACCAATACTAATCGGTCGAGGGCTTATCCAAATTTCGAACAACGCAGATTCGTTTCGGATTCAGTTTTCAGGAATCAAATTGTAATTTATAGAGCTCAAGCAGTTCTATAGAGAAAATTTGTTTTCAGCATTTGGCGATGCTGATACCTGAATCATAGCATTTGTATATCAAATGCCCGTTTGGTGGCGATAGCGGAGGGGTTCCACACGTACCCATCCCGAACACGACCGTTAAGCCCTCCAGCGCCGATGGTACTTGGACCGAAGGGTCCTGGGAGAGTAGGACGCCGCCAAGCACTTAAGACCACTGTTGATTAGCAACGGTGGTTTTTTGTTTTAGATATGCCGAACAAAAAGATTCACATAAAACTTAACGTTCATCACGGTAAAGAGTGGACTTTTTTCTGTTGAGAATGCAAGAAGCTCACGATTTTAGCTTGCGTCTTAAGGTGAAAATCTGATTGCCTTTCAATAATCCTGCACATAATACAACATTCTCCTTATGATTTCAGCTATAATCCAAAATTGTTGTATGAAAAACAGCATATTCCCTCCTCTAAGCACCTTCAACGTAACAATTGTTGTATTTCATACAACAATCTGTACGATCTCCTATGAATCCAAGAAGTGAAGTTGTAATATGTACAACAGTTTAGCCTAAACAAAAACGAAACTTATGAGCTCAGGGTTATATAGTTTTTTGTGTATAGACTATAGTTGGGATATATAACAGGGAGGTATCTATGTGATTATCTGGCTGAATGGAGCCTTTGGTTCAGGAAAAACGCAAACGGCAATTGAGCTCCACCAGAGTATTCCACATTCGTATATTTTCGATCCGGAGAATGCAGGCTTTTATATCCGTGAGAACCTTCCAGCAGGCATGTCAAAAAACGATTTTCAGAGCCATCCGCTCTGGCGTGAGCTCACGTATTCAATGCTTAGATACATAGATTCAGAGTATAATGGAACGATTATTGTACCTATGACCCTAGTAGATCCAGACTACTTTATGCAGATTGTGGGCAGATTAAGAAACGAAGGGATAGTAGTTCGTCATTTCACGTTGACTGCTTCCCCTGAGGCCCTGCATAGCAGACTGAAGGGCCGTGGTGAAGGCAGGGAATCCTGGGCTGCTGTACAGATGGAGAGATGTCTTACAGGGCTGGAGAACAAGGTCTTTGAGTGTTATGTGGACACTGAGCAGATATCCATTCCAGGGGTAGCTGGAATTATTATGTCTCTGTTGGAGACCGGGGAATAGAAAAGGGGGATCTGCAATGGCGGTTCAGATTAGTGTTGAAGTGGAAGGATAATAGATTTTAATAATTATTGTGTTTTCTATTGCACTATACTAATATATTTGATATAATATTTTTTGTTGTCGAAAGATTGTTTGTTGATATGGCTCGTTGGTCAAGGGGTTAAGACACCTCCCTTTCACGGAGGTAACATGGGTTCGAATCCCATACGAGTCACCATATTCTTCTTCAATCTCTAAGGTTGAAATAAATAATGATTGTATATCTCATGAGAATGTGTTATGATCATTAAGTTGCTTCTTCGATGGAGGCTTAGCTCAGCTGGGAGAGCATCTGCCTTACAAGCAGAGGGTCGGGGGTTCGAACCCCTCAGCCTCCACCATGGAGACTTGCAAGATAGAAGAGAATACATTTATTACTGACGCGGGGTGGAGCAGCCCGGTAGCTCGTCGGGCTCATAACCCGAAGGCCGCAGGTTCAAATCCTGCCCCCGCAATTAATTTGGAACCGTGGTGTAGTTGGCCTAACATGCCTGCCTGTCACGCAGGAGATCGCGGGTTCGAATCCCGTCGGTTCCGCCATTATTACTTAAGTAACATATTGAATACATACCGTGTGCGGACGTGGCTCAGCGGTAGAGCATCGCCTTGCCAAGGCGAGGGTCGCGGGTTCGATTCCCGTCGTCCGCTCCATATTTTGCGCCCTTAGCTCAGCTGGATAGAGCGTTTGACTACGAATCAAAAGGTCGGGAGTTCGAATCTCTCAGGGCGCGCCATATTTACTTATTGAATAATCAAAGTGTCCGTAATGGATTTATACTTATAATTTGCCGGCGTGGCGGAATGGCAGACGCGCTCGACTCAAAATCGAGAGGGAAACCGTGGAGGTTCGAGTCCTCTCGCCGGTATCATCATAAATAGGCTTACAGATTTGCTTTCGGGCAAATTTGTAAGCCTATTTTTTCTTTAAGGTAATTGTACAGGTTGAACTATTATCAATAACCATTTAACTTGGCTCCAAATAAGCCAGTTATTCCAAGCGGTACAATCCTCGGATTCTTCCGGCATCCGCCGCCGGTTTTCTTCATTGTTATGACTACTCGGTTATGACGACCCTCAGTAACTAATAAGAGCCCGGTGACTGTGACTACTTATGCAACCCACGGAATTCCTTGCTGAAGCGGACTGGGAAGTCGTTATTTTGCCGAAAACTTGCCTCCTAAGGTGAAAGAGGACTGAGAATCCGCAATGTTGTTCATTTGGGCTTAAAATGTGGCATATCAGAACACTTAACGGAATCTCAGTCCGGATACTCCGCGATTTCGCCAGATCTGCTCAAGTAACGGAATCTCAGTCCGCATGATGAGCGGATAATTCATCTAGAGCCCGGTAAAATTCAGGGGAGGCGATACACACTCAATAAGTATGATCTGGATTCACCTGTAGGGTGAATTTTGTTTTTTAACGGGCCAGCTCTATCACTGCCATCTGGTGATTCTCCAAGTAAGGAATTGTGTATGAGATTTCACCCTCCGGACTTACCGTAAACGGCAATTCAGACATAGAAGGGGCCAGATAGACCCGCTGGACCAAGGCGGAAGACGGAAGATTCAGGCTGACAGAAATGTCCCGCAGCGGCACGATGTCCTCGATGACTTCGATACGGCCTTTCAGTGCAGGGGCGGTATAGAGCAGATGGTGCACATAGCGCTTCTCCGCCGGCTGGTACTGCAGGGTCGTTATTCCCCGGGCCGGCAGACAAGTGCGCAGGGTGGGACGCGGCAGCAGCCGGGACAGTGCATGCAGCACCATTTCTTTGAGGATAAGGTGGCCGCCTTCCGCATAGTCACTGAACACATCCCAGGCGATGTAGATTCCGCTACTGCTCTCAACCATGGCCGGTCCATTATCTTCTCTGGTACCTGGTGTATGCTGGTGCGAACAGAAAGTAAAGACATCGCGGTTGAAATACGGGTTCTCCAGGTGACCCAGCGATTGTCCTTCCTGCAATTCTACCAGCTGACCTTCACCATACATTACATAGGAAGCAGGCAGCAGGGCGCCTGGAGTGAAATACGGATTAAAGTAAGAAGGCCGGTAGGTATTGGTTCCCAGCCAGCTGATTCCCAGATTCAGCGCAAAAGCATCACCTGCCGTATTGAGTCCTGAACGGCCGGTGGCCAACAATTTGCCGCCTTCAGCGGTAAAGGCTTCGATAGCGGAAGCCAGTTCCGGCCATACGGGCACTTCATCCGGCAGAATCAGCACTTTGTACGCGGCGAAATCACTGAGCGTATCCACGATATCATACAGGTAGTGTCCTTCACTCAGTATACGCACTGCTCCTGCATCAGCCAGATTCCGCTGTCCCTTCAGCGCTTGTCCGTCAGGGCAGGCTTCACGGGCCGCCTCCAGGGACAGGACAGCGATGTCCGCAACGGACTCAACTCCGCTGCACCACTGCTCCTTCGCCTCTACCTCGGCGTAGGCAGCGCCGATTAGGGCATAGGTGGCTACATCCATGAAGCCCGAAGGGTGAAGCTGATCACCGATGGAGCATTTTGCACCGTGGGCAAGGCTGAGCGCGGCCTCATACCGCAGCGCGTTCGGATGCTTGTAGCCGCCGAATTCGCCCCAAGAGGTATGGAATTTGCCGGTCATGCCGAGAAATTCCATGTCCAGGGTCTGGGCGTACCGTGCTGACAGCGGGAAGTGATCATAGCCCCAGCCTCCGGTCGGAAGTGATTCCAGCTCGAGGTGGCTGTTAACCTGGACAAGATCACGGCGGCCCCGCTGCTGATGACCGTTGTTATGATAGACCGGAAGGCCTGGCTTTACCGCGTCAATCGTCTCCCGGACACGGCGTGCATAATTCAGGTAAGTCTGTTCACCGAGGGCCATGACGGCTGCTTCATCGCGGGGATCTTGGCCGGCTGCCCGCAGTGCTGAGACGCAATACTGGCAGCGGCATTTACGGACGCCGACGATATCGAGAAAGATACCGTCAGCATCATAACGGGAAACTACTTCATGGATTTGGGCCAGCAAAACGTCCAGATAAGGTGTATTCATGCAAAACTCATGATAACCCGGCGTCATGAAGTCCTTCACCCAGCGTGTGCGGTCCTCTGCATCACGGATCAGCCACTCGGGATGGCGGCGGGCCAGCTTCTCATCAAGGCCAGCGGACAGATACACCGGTGTCTTGACTCCAATTTCGTGAGCTGCACCCATCATCTCCCCCAGAAGGTCGAAGGAGAGATGCGGATGGATTTCATTGGCTTCACTGGGATGATAGGCCCAGCCGTGATGGCATTTGGAGAATACCGTAATAGAGTCAACATGACCGGCATGCAGCATGGATTGAAATTGGGATTTGGAGAAATCTTTGCCGATGCCGGGAATGAATTCAGAAGTATGGAAGTCCAGGTGAACCTGACGAAAACGCATGGATACACAGCCCCTTATACGATTTGGATGAAAAGCGGATTCCCAGTCAATGTAACTCTTTTATGCCGGGGCAGCCAGTGATATTATAGACTTTGAATAGCACAAAATCGACTTGGACAGGAGAGATAGCCAGTGCTGTGTCTGGAATTAGCGATTCCGCCGCTGCCGCAATTCGTCACGGTGGGACATGCCGTCTGGGCGCCGGGGGACCGGCATTTCGCCCGCACCTTCGGTGTGTATGATCTGTTGCTGGTGAAGCGCGGAACGCTCTATATGAGAGAAGAGGACCAGGAGTATGCGGTAGGTCCGGGTAAGCTGCTGGTGCTGGAGGCGGGACTGCCGCATGAAGGTTACCAGGTGTGTGAGGAGGATACAGAAATTTATTGGGTGCACTTTATCCATGAATCTAAGCCGGCGTATATCCGGCGGGAGGATATTCCCTGGTCATCCCTGCTGGACAAGGGAACGGTGGATGATGAGGAGCCTTCTGCACAGCAGCGTCTGTATATGCCCAAATACGCCACAGTTGATGTAGAAGCGTTGGAGCCGATTCTGCATGAGATGAACGAGATTCACAACCGGCTGAGTGCAGAAAATGCGCTGCGTCTCCATCTGCTGCTGGCCGGGCTGCTGGAGGCACTTCAGGCAGAATGCATACGGACTGCACAGCCGGAGCCGGCGGTCCGGCTGGCCCGGGCAGCGGCAGGCTACCTGGATGTCCACTGGAGACAGCCGTTCAATCTTGCAGGACTTGAAGAGGAGCTGCATTTCCAGGCGGATTATATTACGAGGTGCATGAAACAGCATATCGGCACCACGCCGCTGCAGTATGTACTCCGTCTGCGTCTGGAAGAAGCCAAAAAGCTGCTGGGCGGTACGGTGTTGGGTATTTCGGAAATTGCCGAACGGGTAGGCATTCAAGATCCTAACTATCTGACGCGCCTGTTCAGTTCGAGGTTTGGACTGACTCCCGGAGCGTACCGACGACGGTTGCGTCAGAGGCAAGATACGGCTGCCTCTACCGAAACGGAGGAAATCTAAGGGCCACTTCGGGTGCTGCCAAGAGCGCTGCATTTTATAGCGGTACTAGATTGGAGCAAATAGGCTCAAGTCGAATGCCTGCGTTATTATTAACACGGTCATGTCGATATCATGCTAAAGAAAGTCGGGATCGTTAAGGCAGAAATGGGCAGGTGGCGCTACCATTAGATAGAAGAAGAACCGCTTGGCATAGGCTAAGCCGGGGAAATAGCGCAATGATCAGGAGGGAAGATATGCTGCCTTTAAATATTAATACGATTATCGATAGCGTGACAAAAAAATCTGCGAATCTCAAGATTCTGTTCCTCGGGGACAGCATTACGGCGGATGGCCTGTATATCCGCTTAATCCGGGAATGGCTGAAGCAGCACCGTCCGGATCTGGCGGTGGAGCTCATCCCATGCGGTGTCCCCAGCGAGACGGCCTCGGGCCTGAGTGAAGCGGCGCATCCGTTTCCGCGTCCCTGCATCCATGAACGGCTGGCAAGAGAGCTTGCGGCAGCGTCACCGGGTGTGGTCGTAGCCTGCTACGGGATGAATGACGGGATTTATCATCCCTTGTCGGAAGAGCGTTTCGCAGCCTATCAGGCGGGGATGCAGCAGCTGAGCACACAAATCCGTGAAGCCGGCGCCGCAGTTGTGCTGATGACACCGCCGCCATTTGATGCCCCGTCAATGAACGGCCAGCTGCAGCCGGCGGATGCGGCTGATTTCAGCTATCTGGCTCCTTACCAGAATTACGATGATGTACTGGAACGTTATGCGTGCTGGCTTCTGTCCGGTGAATGTCCTGCGGTGGGCATCATCGATTTGCGCACACCGCTGCTGGAGCATATCCGGCAGGAGCGGTCACTCCATGCCTCGTATAGATATGGCGACGGAATCCATCCGGACGCAGCGGGACACGGGGTAATCGCACAGACACTTCTTCGGAATGTATTCGCAGCAGAGCTGGATACGCTGCTGGGTGCGGAGGAATTCGGGGAGGCGGCCCCCAGACAAGCGGATTGACAATCAAAATGGCGCGGGATTATATTAAGGTCACCCTATGAGCCGGGAGAGATCACCCATGAATGTATTGCAGACGATCCGCTCGCGGAAATATTTACAGCGGATTATACTCAGCTTTATGCTTGTTGTCGCCACGCTGGCTGTGGCTTCGCTATTTGTGAATTCGAATGCGCGCGGCAAGGTGCTCAGCCTGCAGAACGAAGCCGACCGCAAGCTGCTGACCCAAATCAATTACAATATAGAGAACATGAATGGTATCGTGAAGGATTTGGCCGTTTCCCTGTACAATGACGAAGAGCTGCTCGCGCTGAAGTCCGGTGCGGATTACAGGCAGAGCATTCTCAAGATTGAGCGCCTCAACCATACGGTGGCAGCTTCCCCGTATCTGCATGCTGCCGTTTTTTACAACGGGGCCCAGCATCGGTTCTTCTCGTCGCTCAATCATGAAATTAATAATAGTCTGCTTTACGATTCCCTTAAGGACTACATGGCCTCCCGGGCGGATCTGCCGAAGCTGCAGCTGATTCCGCTGGACCTTGACGGAAAGGATGAGGGGATAGATGTATTTGCGATCTTTATATATGACGGGGACACCCTCGGTTCTATTAATGGCAATGTGCTGATTCTGACAGTGAAGCCGGGATGGATGCTGGACAACATGAAAGCGCTTAATCATGTGGCGGAGCGGGAAGAGGATGTACTCTTCATTACGGACAGTGACGGTGAGGTGCTTATTTCAACCGACGGGCTGCTTCCTGCGGGTCTTAATATCAAGGCGGACCTGCTGCCGCGGATTGCTACTTCGTCTGCGCCGCTTAATTCTTTTAACGAAACGTTTGGAGACAGGAAATACAAGGTCACTTATCTGAGCAAAGCGCTGAATAACTGGCAGATTGTCAGCATGCAGGATTATGATGTTGTGCTGGGCAGCGTCCGGCAGATGAAATGGACGGAGATAGCGGTCACGCTGTCTGTTGCTTTGCTCGCTATCCTGCTATCCGTGTTCTTTGCCTTGCGGCTGTATAAGCCGGTGGGCCAGCTGCTGACGCTGGTGCCGCAGGATGTACGCGGTGCTCCGCAGGCGAAGGATGAGCTGTCGCTGATTGCGGCGAATGTAACCGAGATGATCAGCAAGCTGAAGGGGCTGGAGCTGGAACGGGCCTCGCAGTCCAATATTGCGAAGCTCTACCAGCTGCGCAGCCTGATCGGGTCAAGCCAGAGCCTCGATGAACAGGCATTCCTGCAGATCAGGGAGCAGCACGGAATAGACATCGCTTATCCGTCGCCGCTGCGGCTGGCGCTGGTGCAGATCGACAATCTGCAGGGGCTTGCGGCAGATCCGGGGCTGCCGATGGAATCCCTGCTGTACTTTGCCATTGCCAATATCGGCCAGGAGCAGCTGCGGCTGGAAGGCACTTGTGAAGCGGCAGATATGAAAAGCGGCCATCTGGTCTTCATCACCGGCAGCGGAGCCGGGACACTTGCGAAGCTGGAAGAGCGCTTCCGGGAGCTTCAGCAGACGATTTTTGACTACTACCATATTACCTTTACGGTTACACTGAGCGAAGTGTTCACGGATTACCGCTGTATCTCCCGGCATTACAATCTGGCCATGCGTCACTCGAACTACCGGATGGTCTTCGGCAAGGGAGCAGTGATTGAGCCTGAAATGCTGCGGGAGAATGAGCGGAATGAATCGCTGCGTATCCCGCAGGAGCTGGAACGGCAACTGACAGAAGGACTGAAGGGCGGGGATCTGGCAGAAACGGAGCAGACGATCCGCAAATGGAGGGAATTGCTCGGCAGCTTCAGCTACGAGAATATGTTCTCGGCGGTTCTTCATCTTGCGGTTACCTTAAGCAATACGCTTGGCGAGATGAATAACCGCAACGTCAACCCGGTATCGGTCAACCTGCAGGCCGTTAACCGGCGTATTCTGGAAAAAGAGACGCTGGATGAGATTGAGGCCGTACTTCTGGAGGTTGTACGCGAGGTGGCAGAGCAGCGGCGCAGCGGGCGGGAGGATAAGAACCGGCTGCTGGCCGAAACAGTGAAGGAAATTATTGATAAGCATTACGCCGATCCGGATCTGAATGTACAGCGGATTGCTGATATGCTCAAGATGAACCCGGTCTATCTGGGCCAGGTGTTCAAAGCGCAGGAAGGCACGACAGTGGTGGATCAGATCAACTCAGCCCGCCTGGCCTATGCCAAAGAGTACCTGGAGCAGAAGGAGCTGACCGTTACAGAGATTATGGAAAAGGTCGGCTTCGGCAACGAAAGCTATTTCTACCGTCTGTTCAAACGCCGCTACGGAACGACACCGAAGGAATACCGCCTGAAGTCTGCCATTGACCGCAGCAAATAAAAAAAGAAAATAAACAAGTTTTTTCAGCCTTAAGCCGGGCCCGCTAATGGACATTGTTCCTATAGCGGGCTTTTTGCTGCGCCACGTATGGCTTCGCCCGGCCGGAACAGGAAAATGGCAACTATACAGCCCCTCTTTACAGCAATCTTGCAATTGTACAGTAACGCCGAAGCCTGATTCTACGCTATGGTTAGTCATGCAAAGCCTGATACACAGGCAAACAGCTGCAGCTAAGGAAGGAAAGGAAGGGGCTTTGGTTATGTTGAATAAGGTTCCACTAGCGGAACAAAGAGCAAGTTCAAGTGCGCCGCCGGGAACGCGCAGAAGAACGTGGATTGGAAGAGAGCTTCACCATTTCCGGAACAACCGGGAGCTGTTTCTGCTCTCACTGCCGGGACTCTTGTACAAATTGATTTTTGCCTATATTCCAATGATCGGCCTGATTATCGCCTTCAAAAATTACCGGTACGATCTCGGCATCTTCGGCAGTAAGTGGGTGGGACTGGATAATTTCCGTTATTTATTCACTACGGATACGGCGTGGCGGATCACCCGTAATACGGTTCTATATAATACCGCCTACATTGTGGTAGGTACCTCGGCAGCGCTGCTGCTGGCGATTCTGATGAACGAAATCAAGGCCAAGTGGAGCAAGTTCTACCAGACAGCCTTGTTTCTGCCACACTTCCTTTCCTGGGTACTTGTAGGTTATGTGGCCTATGCCTTCTTGAACCATTCGGATGGTTTTATCAACCGCACCCTGGAATCCTTCGGGCTGAATCCGGTGAGCTGGTACCAGAATGCGGGGCCATGGCCGGTGATTCTTATTCTGGTTCAATTATGGAAGGTGGTGGGGTTCAACACGCTGATTTATTTTGCCGGCATTATTGGCATTAACAGCGACTATTACGAGGCAGCGCGGATCGACGGGGCGACCAAACGGCAGATGGCGTTCAAAATCACAATCCCCCTGATGGCCCCGATCATCATCATTATGCTGATCCTGTCTATCGGCAACATGTTCCGCGGCGACTTCGGCCTGCATTATTTTATCCCGAACAACTCAGGTTTTCTCTACGGCTCTACGGATATCATCGATACCTATGTGTACCGTGCGCTGCGTGAAGTCGGTAATGTAAGCATGTCTGCGGCTACAGGCTTTTACCAGTCGGTTGTGGGTCTGGTGCTGGTGCTGACGGCAAACGGAATCGTGCGCAAAATTGATTCTGATAATTCCCTGTGGTAAGGAGGTGCCCTGACAGTGGGCAAGAAATTCGAATTTTCCAAGCTGTTCATTAATCTGCTGTTTACGGTGCTGTCGATTGTGGTCGTCCTGCCGTTTCTGCTGGTCATCGCCGTGTCGCTGACAGATGAGAAGTCGCTGACCGAAAACGGGTATCAGTTTATCCCCAAAAATTTCAGTCTGGATGCCTACCGCTATCTGCTGGATGCTCCTGACATTCTGCTCCGCGCCTATGGAGTGACCTTCACGGTGACCATTATTGGTGCGCTGGCCGGCTTGCTGCTGACCGCGATGACTGCATACGTGATCTCTCGGCAGGATTACCGGTATAACCGGGCGACGACGTTCTATGTATTTTTCACCATGCTGTTCAGCGGGGGACTCGTTCCTTCCTACATTCTCATTACGCAATATCTGCATCTGAAAGACAGCCTGTTGGCGCTGATTCTGCCCATTCTGCTGTCGCCGTTCAACATCATGGTCATGAAAGGCTTCATGTCCAAAATTCCGCTGGAGATCATTGAATCGGCGAAAATTGACGGGGCGCGGGAATTCCGCATTTTCTTCAAGATTATCCTGCCGCTGTCGACGCCTGCGCTGGCTACTCTGGGTCTTCTGATTTCCTTTACGTATTGGAACGAATGGTTCAATGCGATGCTCTACATCGACGATCCGAACAAAGTGCCGCTGCAGCTGCTGCTGGTGCGTACGCTTAACAGCATCGAATTTCTAACTACGAACTCTGAATTTACCGGACAGCTGGGCATCGATCTATCGAGTTTCCCCAACAGCTCGGCGCGGATGGCGATTGCCGTACTGGCAGGCGGACCGATGCTGGTGATCTTCCCGTTTTTTCAGCGGTTTTTCGTCAAAGGGCTTACGGTTGGCTCCCTAAAGGGTTAACATACAATTACATGTACAAAGTACAGGAGGTCACTTACATGAAAAAGAAGCTGTTTGGAGTTCTGGCATCTGTATTGCTTGTTGGATCGGTGCTATCCGGCTGCGGAGGCAACAATAACGGCGGCAATAGTAATGCCGGGAAAGGTACCGAAGGAAGCGGCGGAGCGGAAAGCACGCAAAGCGCGGCTCCGGAATCAGGAAACGCAGGTGAGCTGAAGCCGGTCGAACTGACCTGGTATTATCCGCTGTCGCAACTGCAGGCCGATCAGGAGAAGGTGCAGGAGGAAGTCAACAAGCTTGTGAAGGCAAAGATTAATGCTACAGTGAAGCTGATGCCTGTTGCGATTGGGGATTATGTGCAGAAGATGAACACGGTGCTTGCGGCGGGCGAGAAGTTCGACATTCTCTGGACCGGCTACATGCTGAAGCCCGAAGAGCTGGTGCGCAAAGGAGCCATCCAGCCGATGGATGCCCTGCTGGATGAATACGCACCGGAGCTGAAGGCGGATGTGCCGCAGGTGATGTGGGACGGTCTGTCGGTCGACGGGGAAATTTACGGTATCCCGAACCAGCAGATTAACGGCTCCCGTTACGGATTTATTATCCAGAAACGTTTCGCTGACAAGTACAATCTTGATACCGCTTCCATCAAGAAGATAGCGGATATCGAACCGTTCCTGGCTCAAATCAAGCAAAATGAACCGGACATCATTCCGTTTGGCGTATTCGGCACTTCCTTCATCAATCCGCAGTCCCATGACGACAAATATTGGGTAGTTCCGGGGCTGGATGACCATTTCTATATCAAAACGGATGATCCTACGTATACGCTGCAGCGTTATCCGGAAGAAGAGCTGGACAATTTCCGGCTGGCCAGCAAATGGTATAAGGAAGGCTATATTTACAAGGATGCCGCTACCGAAAAAGCGAATGATTACCTGGCCAAAGGCCAAATTGCAGTCGATTTCAACGTTACTCTCAAGCCGGGTGTGGAGGCTGAGGTGAAGGCCAAAAACGGCGGCAACGATGTTATTACTGTACCGCTTAGCGACTGGTTCTCCAACGGCTATTCGGCTACGACTAACCAGTCGATCAGCCGTACGGCCCCTAATCCGGAACGTGCGATGATGTTCCTCAATCTGGTGAATACCGACAAAGAGCTGTACAATCTGCTCTGTAGTGGCATTGCCGGTGAACACTATGACACAACCAATGGGGATTACATCAAGGCAAAGGCGGATTCCCGTTATCTGCCGAATATGGACTGGGTTTTTGGCAGCGTATTCAACTCCTATCTGAAAGAAGGTCAGCCGGAGAATGTCTGGGAAGAGACCAAAAAGATCAATTCCAATTCAGAGGTCAATCCTGTAGGTGCCTTCAAGTTCAATTCCGAGCCGGTGAATACGGAGATCGCCAACCTGAATGCGGTCTGGGGTGAATATAAACGGGGACTGGTTACCGGAACACTTGACTTCGAAGAAACTTGGCCTGCATTATACGGCAAGCTGAAGGAAGCGGGCGAAGAGAAATATGTAGCAGAGGTAACCAAACAATTCGAGCAATTCCTTAAGGATAAAGGCCTGAAGAAATAAGCCTCATAGAGAATATACCTGCACCTTTGGAGGAGATCACAGGAACCTGCTGCTCATGGACGGCTTCGCCAAGATATAATACCGGCGGAGCCGTTATCATTCCAACCGGAAAGGAAGAGGAGCCTTGGTGAAAAAACGTTTGCTTGCCGCCCTTGCCGCCAGTATGTTGTTCACGATCAATCCTGCCCCGCCGATTGCGGGTACTGTATCGGCGGAGGGAGGGTCTCCGGGGGCGGTTATTTATGTCGCCACAAATGGAAGCGATTCCAATAGTGGGACGCAGAATGCCCCGTTTCTGACTTTGGAAAAAGCCCGTGATACCATCCGGACGCTGAAAGCGGAGGATGGCTTGCCGGAGGGCGGCGTCACTGTGTATTTGCGCGAAGGAAGGTATGAACGGACGTCCAGCTTCGAGCTGCGGCAGCAGGATTCAGGCGAAGCCGGCAAGCCGGTCACTTACACGGCTTATCCGGGTGAGTCCGTGACTTTGTCAGGGTCGGAGCAGCTGGCCAAGTCAGCGTTCGTCCCGGTTACGGACACGTCGGTGCTCAGCCGTATTATAAGTACAGAGGCTAGAACGAAAGTGCTGGAGGCGGATCTGGCAGCGCTCGGGATCACCGATTACGGTCAGCTCAGCCGTCATGGCTATTATCTGGCCAATGATCTGAGCGAGGTGCCGCCAATGGAGCTGTATGTGGCCGGACAGGGCATGACGCTGGCCCGCTGGCCCAATGAGAGCACCGTTCAGATGGATGAAATCCTTGATCCCGGTCCGACAAGGAAGGACCCGAACGGGGAGGTGCATACGCGCGGCGGCACCTTCACCTATACGTATGACCGGCCCCAGTACTGGACGCAGGCAGACGATATCTGGCTGGACGGGATCTTCGGCTACAGCTGGGAATGGTCGTATAACAAGATTGCTTCCATTGACACGGCTGCCCGAAGCATCACCCTCCGTTACGGGGAAATGAGCGGCATCTTCAAAAACTGGTACCCTGATTTCCATTTTGCGCAAAATCTGCTGGAGGAAATCGATATGCCGGGCGAATATTACATCGACCGCCAGGCGGGCAAGCTGTATTTCCTGCCGAACGCTGAGTTTGCAGCGGATAACCCGGATATTGAAGTGACGATGCTGAAGAGTCCGATGATTAACGCGCTCAATGCTTCGTACATTGACTTCTCCGAGCTTGTGCTTGAGAATGGCCGCGATTCTGCTGCAGTGTTCATGGGCGGCAGCCATATGCGTATTCTGAACAGCGAGATCCGCAATTTCACCAACAGCGGGGTGCTGGTTAACACACAGAGCCGGTTCTATTACAGCAACTTTGAAGGGGCACCGGGAACGGACCACGCCATCATCAGCACCCATATTCACCATATCGGCGGCACTGCCGTCACGTTGACAGGCGGCAACAAAACGACGCTTGCGCCAGGGAACAATGTGGTGGAGAATTCGCATATTCACGATTTTGCCTACTATCACAAAGCCTACAATCCCGGGGTGCTGCTGTCCGGCGTCGGCAACCGCATGTCGCACAATAAGCTGCATGATGCGCCCCATCCGGGCGTGCTGATCTTCGGCAATGATCATACCGTGGAGTATAACGAGATCTATGATGTATGCACCACCTTCTCGGATCTCGGCGCGATCTACATGAATGCCGGCGAGCAGCCCCATGAGCGCGGAACGTTCATCAGGCGCAATTACTTTCATAACATCGGCGAGAGCAAAGCCGGAGTGGAGGGCATATATCCCGACAATTTCACGATGGGATTGACTATCGACGAGAATATTTTTTACAAGATGGGCAATTCGGCCATTAAAAACAATGGCGGTGCACATATCCTGACCCGCAACAATATTTTTATCGACAGCAAAATTCCTTATGATTATGCGGATATGTTCCTGGGCGATGAGCCAGATGATCAGGTACCGCTGAACTACATGCCGAAGTGGCAGGCGCTGTTCACGGCGAACAATAATTTCACCGGAACCCCTTATCTGACGAAGTACCCCGAGCTGGCGGATTTCTTCACGGAGAACCGGTATTATCCCGACACGAATACGTTCCAGGGGAATGTGGTCTACAATCCGTCGGTTCCGCGCAGCGTAACGACCAATGTGTACGGGGCATACGACAAATTTGGGCTTGTGCAGTACGCCAATAACTGGGTGAGCGCAGCAGATCCCGGCTTCACCGACCTAGCGGGAGGCGATCTGTCGCTGCGGCCGGATGCGGATGTCTTCGATATCATTCCCGGGTTTCCTGACATCCCGTTTGCAGAGATCGGTATAGCAGGGAAAGCCGGTACAACGGCAGGAACAGACAGCTATCCTGTGCAGGGGGTAGCCGTCTATGACAGCGAAGTTACCGTGGACCGCTGGAAAACGCTGAAGCTGCGCACGGCGGTGCTTCCGTGGAATGCGGATCATCCCGTCCTGACCTTCACTTCAGCCGATCCCGGCATCGCGTCTGTGGATGTTGCTGGCGTAGTTACCGGTCAGGCGGTCGGCAGCACAGTCATTACGGTGGCTTCGGCGGAGAATCCGCTGCTGACTGCCACGGTTACGGTGAACGTGGAGGCAGGGGACGGCGTGATGGACTTCACGGATTTCGAATCCGGAGCGAACGGCTGGCTGCAGGATGCGAACCGCAGCATTGAGAAGATTGGGCCAAACCGCTGGTACAAGATTCTGAACGGAGCCTCAGCGCTCAGTCCCAAGACCTTCTCCGATTACGAGCTGAGCTTCAAGCTGAAGACACCGGAGGTTATAGGGGATAATGCGACCCTGTATATCTTCGACCGCCAGGCCGGCAGCGGCTCCAGCCGGATTGGCTACAAAACCCGGGCGGATGGAAGCTCCGCCTGGCTGCTGTACAATTCAGCCTGGACGGTGCTGAAGGAGGTGAAGCTGCCGGGACATGACCTGCAGCCGAATACGGAGTATGCAGTCAAAATGCTTGTTAAAGGCGGCGACATCAGCGTCTACCTGGATGGAGCCTTCCGCCTGAAGGGCAATGATCCGGGGCATAACACAGAGGGCAAGGTCGGCTTCTATGTCAGCAATGTCAGCCAGATGCATTTCGATGACATTCAGTTCAAGGCACTTACGACTACACTGGCCGGAATCATTCCGGCGGAGAGCAAGGTGCGTCTAGCCGCCGGGGAACAGCGGCAATTGCAGGTGGCCTTCGACCCTGCGGATACGCCGGATACAGGCGTATCCTGGCAGTCGGCCAACCCGGCGGTGGCTACGGTGGATAGCGCGGGAGTGGTCCACGCCGTATACGAAGGCGAGACCCTCATCTCTGCCGTGTCTACGGTAAATCCGCTCATTAAGGCGGACATTACAGTAATCGTCTCAAGTATCATGCATGAGACGGACTTCGAGAACGGGGGCAACGGCTGGCCGGTGGACCCTAACCGCAGCATCGCCGCTGATCCGGACGGCAACCGCCGCTATAAGCTGCTGAACGGTGCTACCGGCCTGCTCGACCGCAGCTTCACTTCTTATCAGCTGGAGTTCAAGCTGAAGACGCCATCCGTGATGCCCGATAACGGCATCCTGTACATCTTCGACCGCCAGGACAGCACTGGCTCCACCCGGATCGGCTACCGTACCCGGGCAGACGGATCTTCCGGCTGGATACTGTACGACACAGCCTGGCAGAAGCTGACCGAGACGGTCCTGCCTGGACATGACCTGCTGCCGGATACGGAGTATGACGTGAAGGTGACGGCCCGGGACGGAGATATTGCCGTATCTGTTGACGGCTCGCCAAGGCTCTCCGGCAGTGATCCGGGTCACCGCCCGTCCGGCAAGGTCGGCTTCTATACCAGCGGCTTCGCTTATATGCTGTTCGACGATATTATCTTCTCGGTATTGCCGTAAATGGTAAAAGGCGCTCTTCCTGCGGGAAGGGCGCTTTTACAGTTGAGCAGGCTGGGAATCTAAGAGGAGCGTTTATGTTAACGAGCCACCAAGGTAAAAAAGAGCATCTGAGGCTGCGCCTCAGATGCCTTGTATTTAGTATTGTTCTATGACTGGTCTTCTACACCGGAGGGTATGTTTTTACCCGCTACATTTGGCTTTGTGTACATTTTATTGAGTATGATCGTTTGCACGATAATGAATATACCGCCCACCACCCAATATAACGGCAATGCGGCGGGCATCTGAAATGAAAATACACCCATCATGACCGGTGATAACAACCCGATAAAAGCCATTTGGTTATTTTGATTGTTCTGAACCTGCGCTGAAACGGATTGAGATACGCGGAACTGAACGTAATACACCGCAGCGGCAATCAGCGGCAAAATCAGATCTGTTGTCCCCAAGTTAAACCACAGAAAATCATGAGCGGCAATCTCCGGGGTACGGCGAATGGCATAGTAAAATGCGAGGGTGATCGGCCATTGGAGAAGCATCGGTAAACAACCCATGTTTAAGGGATTGAATTGATGCTTCTGGTAGAGCTGCATCATCTCGGTTTGCTCTTGTTTTTTGGCATCCGCACCGACGTCGTTCTTATACTTCTCCTTAAGCGCAGTTAATTCCGGCTGGAGGACGGCCATCTTTTCTTTCATAACTATTTGTTTCTTGGTTTGATTCATCATGAGCGGCAGGATCGCAAGTCTGATGATGAAGGTCATGAGCACGATCGCTAACCCGTAGTCTCCATGAAAGGTATCCGCAAAGAATTTGATTAAGAGCGAAAATGGATAAATAAAAAAATGGTTAAATATCCCTGGTGAACCGGCATTAATCGGGTTGGATTGGGATGCTGCCGAACACCCGCTGAGCATAATGACCGGAATAACTCCAATCAAGATGACGAGAATGGGCTTGGCCCATTTTTGTAGCAACATAATCTTTTTCATCGTTGTCCTCCCTAATTGAAAGTATGGAATTCAATGTGGGGAAGGACTATGGTCTTCATCATCAGGTGCTTCTCTTCGTCTGACGGTACGAACTATCCACTTCTGAATGCTGTTCGGTTGAGACAGTCTGACAGCCACATACCAGGTTGAACCGGCTGCAGCAAGTGTTTCATGACCCCAGTGTACCTCTTGTAAAGAAAAATGGGCGAATGGAATTAACACTAAGGAAGAGATGAGAGCAATTGAGAAAGCCAATTGAACCAAGTCATAAAAATGCTCCAGTCAAGTTCACCTCCGTATGAGCCGTATTGGGAAAATTTGAATAATGGTTATACGATTCGAAGAACGGTGAGGTTTCATTAACCTGCCTGTTAGCTTAAAACCCCTTAAAGCGGTTCACCGCGTTATAGATTCAATGGATGCTGTTCCTGTATTTCTCCGGGGAGATTCCTTTATTCTTCTTGAACATCTGGCTGAAATAAGACGGGGACAGATTGCCTACTTCTACCGCAATTTCTCCGATGGATTGGCTGGTGTTGGCGAGCAGGATACAGGCTTCTCTGACACGCCGCTGCATCAGATATTCGGACAGTGTGATGCCGGCATATTGTTTGAATACATGCGAAATATGGTAGGGAGACAGATGCAGGCTGGCAGCCAGCGCCTCAAGGCTGAAGGGCTCCTTGTAATGTTCATCCAGCCATTCGGTAATCCGCTGGACATGTGAGCTGCCGCGTGAATGAAGGAGATTGTCTTCGGACAGGACACCAGGCAGCCGGGTCTGAAACAGCCGGATAAGCTGGAGGATGAGCAGTCCTGTGTTCTCTTCCTGTCCGGCAGCAGCGTGCTCGGTACACTGATGCAGCTCTTTCAGCACCTCGGGAATCCGGGTGTCATTCATGCCATAGAATACCGGCTGCCGCAGACTGCCCCTCCACAGGTTCCGGAAGAATTGCCCCAGGATAGGAAACGCGGAAAGATAATGGTCCATGAAACCAGGATCAAAGGTCAGATTGGTCCGGATATAGGAACGGCCTTCTGCCGGAGGAACCATTACACGGTGCAGCTGATAGGGCTGAAATAAGACCAGTGTATGATCCTCAATAGGGTAGGTCTGATTCTCCACCATGATCTCACCGCAGCCGCTATAAATGTACAGGATTTCAATTCCCCTATGCGCATGAAAATAGAGGGATTCGCCGTCAATATATTTATATTTGTACATAAACAATCCGGGTTCCATTCCCTGGGTCGGATGATTGTTCCTATTTCTGTCCATGCTCATGCGACGCTCCCTTATCAACCATAGTTCACTGCTATTAATTCCATTACTGCTAACTTCAGTATAAATAGAAGGCTGCTAAAAATAAAACTGCGACTTCGGCCACACTTATAAGACTACAATCGCCAACCAAGCAACGAACGAATACCAACGAACCAACCAAGCAACAAACCAACAACTAACGAACCAAGCAAGTATGCAACTAACTAAACAACGAACGAACCAACAAAGCAAACATCCAGCTGATCCGATCAATGGCTCTGACACCAGGGCAATTGTGGAAATCCCATCCTCTATTCCAAAATGTTGTAAGTAATACAGCTTTGCTTCCCAGATACCTGGGTGTTCGGGAGAATTGTTGTATGATGGGACGATTTGATGAGGAAAATGTTGTATTTCGTGCAGCAAAAACCGGCAGGACTCTGTAATAGAGCCTGCCGGTATAAAGGGTATCAACCGGGTGCCACAGTTGATGCTGTGCACCAGTAGATCAGAATCTAGTCAATGAAGATGCAGTACCTGCTATCCTCGTTCGTACCAATACCCCGGAACACCCTGCTGCAGACGCAGCAGCGCCTCCAGGAAGAAGTAATCCCCCCAGATCATGAAATCATCCGGAGATGAATTCCCTCTGACTGAATAGGAGCCATGGCGCAGAAAGCCTTCTTCCGACGGGCTGCCGGCGGTAAAGTAGCGGTTCAGCAGGGAATCCATCGACTTGTTGATGGATTCTTCAAACCATGCCCGGTCCGGATCTCCCTCGGGCAGGTGCTCCAGCAGCTCAAGAAGACCGCATACAACGATGGCGGAAGCTGAACTGTCGCGTGGAGTGGACTCCTCCTGCGGGGCATCGAAATCCCAATACGCGACATGGTCGGCGGGAAGATGCTCCAGGAAATAGCGGGCCATTCTTCGGGAGACTTCCAGATAATGAGGCTCTTTAAAATAGCGGTATGCTAAGGCAAAACCGTAGACCCCCCAAGCCTGTCCCCGCGTCCAGGTGGAGCCGTCCTGATAACCTTGTGCGGTTCCTCCGCGCAGGGCATTTCCCGTCTGCTGGTCAAAATAAAAAGTATGGTAGGAGGAGTCATCTCCCCTCACCAGGAAGCGGCGGCTTTTCTCGGCGTGAATCCGGGCATGCTCGGCGTAGCTGGGATCTCCGGTCTGTTCGGTGGCCCAGCAGAGCAGCGGAAGATTCATCAGGCAGTCGATAATAATCCGGCCCCCGTTGTCTGCATCACCTTCCGGTCCCCAGGCCTGAAAGAGCTGGGGGGCAGAGCGCCAGCGCTTCATCAGTACATCGGCTGCCTGCAAGGCCAGCAGACGCGAAGCCTCATCCTTATCGGTGATCCAGCGTGCTTTGGCAGACAGTGAATATAGGAAGCCGATATCATGATGATCGAGCTCTTTCCCGGCAATCATGCGATTGTTGAAGGACTCAACCGTCCGGATGGCTGCGGCGTGAATCTCAGGATCTTGGCTGTATTCATAGCTCAGCCACAGGATACCGGACCAGAAGCCTTCCGTCCAGCTGGTATGGTCCGTCAGATGATATTTGCCGTCGCCCAGGCTGACAATTGGAGAACTGTCACCAAAGCGCTTGATGTTAAGGCGGGTGGTTGAGAGCGTGTGCTCAATCGCATTTTTCCAGTTCATAATAACCTCCATAATATCGCTATATTGTTCTTATGTTCATTATAATCCTACTGATATGTTGGTTTGTTGCGCAAATTCATAGGTGAATTGCGGTTTAGAAAGAATGGGGTCCGGAGCCTGTTACGCGGGGAGAGTGGAGTTTGTCACAGAACTTCGTCCCAGTTTGTCTACAGGATGTACAGCAAAGAAAATAGGACGGAGGCAGAGCGCCCGTGGCAGGGCGGTTTGTGTCTGTTGCAAAGCGTTTACCAAATACCGGCCTATGGATATAGGCTATAAACCAGGAGGAAATAGACATGAAAATTGTAGTGGTTGGCGGGAGCGGACTTATTGGAAAGCAATTGGTGAGCCGGCTGCAGGGGCTGGGTCATGAGACTGTGGCCGCATCCCCTTCTCTGGGCATCAATGCTAGGACTGGTGAGGGTCTGGCAGAAGCGCTTAAAGGCGCTGATGCCGTTGTTGATGTAGCAAATTCACCTTCGTTCGCAGACGATGCTGTGCTGGAATTCTTCGCGACAACGACCCGCAATCTGTTAGCAGCTGAAATTGAGGCAGGAGTGAAGCATCATGTGGCATTATCTGTTGTGGGTACTGACGGCTTGCTGCAGAGCGGTTATTTCCGCGGAAAAATGGCTCAGGAGGAGCTGATCCAGGCTTCCCCCATTCCTTACACCATCGTGCGTGCGACTCAGTTCTTCGACTTCGCCGAGGGCATTGCCTATACCGCTACAGAAGGGGATGTCGTCCGCCTGCCTTCAGCCTGGGTACAGCCCATAGCCTCTGAGGATGTAGCAGCTGCGCTGGTTGATTATACCCTTGAAGCCCCAGTGAAAGGGATAGCCGAGCTGGCCGGACCGGATAAGCTGCCTCTGGATGCATTCGTCCGGCAAGCGCTGAAGGCTAAGGGGGATGTGCGTCAGGTGGTCGGCGATTCGGAGGCACGTTATTTCGGAACAGCCTTGCAGGATCACTCGCTTGTTCCGGCCGGAGACCATCCGCGAATTGCGCCGACACGGTTAACGGACTGGCTTGCAGCTTCTGTATCAGAAGCTTAATAGATCTACAAAGAAACCGCCATCCTCCGGGCAAGTTTGCAAAAACTTCAGCCTGATGGGAATGGCGGTTTTTTATGAAAGACAGGATCGATATGTTATGAGGCGGGTACCAGCGGGCTTCTAGCGGACCTGAGTATAAACATTCCAGCTGTTCACCAAATGACCCACGGCAAACAGGAATGCAGGGATCAGGAGCAGCCAGGACTCAAGCCAGAATCCAAGCATCATGAAATAGATTGCCGGAAAGACGGCCATAGGAATAGGAATTCCAAGCCAAGGCGTGAATAACACGGCAAATTCTCTCGCATTCCAGTAGAAGCGGGCCCAGCATACATAATAAATCAGCAGGCAGACAGCCATCAGCACAGCAGACGGGCCAATGGGTTGCTCTGCAAGCTTACGGCCCAGTAGAATAGGCATCATGAAGCATGTGATCTGGCCTGCCCGCTCTAACAGGGTGAAGATCAGCGGTGTAGAGGCCAAAGAATCAGGAGTATTCCGGGGCGGGAAGAAAATGAAGATCAGATTCGGCAGCAATACTAATAAGGGTATGATCAATCCTTTAATGTGCAGACCCATGTGAACTCTCCATCCTATAGTTCCAAAGTAGATTTATGCATCCTGGCATTGCGGAAGTGAAGCTTGTCTTTGCCTGATACTATGATTGCATTCCGCGGACAGTTCGCCGCACACTTCATACAGAAATCACATTTGTACCTATGGTATGGCAGATCATCGACCACTACTATATTACCAGTGGGACATTGCAGAACGCATAGTTCACAACTGATGCACTTGGAGGGGACCGTCCGCAATCTGAGCATCAGCCGCATCGACATCCAGGGCAGCACGGTTCTTCTGGAGAGAACGGAGACGGCCTTCGACCCGGGATACTCTGACTTCCAGGCGGATTCACCGGCAAGTGCCTGATGGACAAAAGTCTCAGCTTTCTGATAGGCTGCACTCAGCCGGGCCTGATCATCCTCCGGTCTTGCTTCGGCATCCAGCATATTATTAGGCATACTGATCTCGCAGGCGGAGACAGGGATGTAGCCCTTATTCTTCAGCAGGGTATAGAGCGGATCCAAAATATGGGCTGAGTTATTGAGCGTAGCGATCACATATACGTTGGTGCCTTGGCTCTTCGGGAGCCGCCGGAGGAATCTCCAGATGAACGGGGACACGGACTGCGAATTGACCGGGAAGGCCAACCACAGGTCATTAACCGGACTGCTTGGCATAGATCCGCTGCCGATCAGATTCAGGGATGTGCGGATGTTATGGGTCTTAAGGGTTCTAACCACAAAGTCTACAATCGCTTTCGTATTGCCCGTGCCTGAAAAGTAATACAAATCCACGGTCTTATTCATTCTGCGGAGTCCCCTGTTCTGAAACTTCCTGTTCCAGCAAAGCTATGGTCTGCCCGCACCAGTCTGCATAAGACTCCCACAGCTTCTGGCCAAAGGACAGGACCATCAGAATTCGGCTGTGATTACTATGGACATCCAGATTCTGCTTCAGCTGCGCCTCGAATTTGTCGAACAGCTGCTGCTGCCGCCGGTGGTTGATTTCAAACTCCCGGACATGCTCCAGCATGGTGGCGGAAGAGGAGGAATTGGAGAAGTACAGCTTGAGCAGCAGCTCGTAGCGTACGGTTTCTTTTTCCACCGGTGTCTTGAGCCATTCCTGTAATTCGTACCTACCGGATGCGGTTATCTGATACTTGATGCTTGGTTTGCTGTTCTTGCCCTCTGCAGAAACAGGTTCTTCACACACAGCGATCAAGCCCCCCACAGCCAGCCGCTTCAGTTCCGGATAGATCTGGCCAAAGCTCTCACTCCAAAAAAAGGAAAGCCGGGTATCTACAATCTTTTTGATCTCATACCCCGTTAAGTTCTCTTCGTTTAATAGTCCCAGTAACACATATCCTGTCTTGCTCCTGTTAGCAGCCATATGCACGCATCCAATCTGTAAGATATATCTTTTAGATATAAAATACTGCAAGGATCACATAAAGTCAAAGCTTATTTAATGAAATGAACTGTTGGGGGAGCTTATGCGCTTATGCCCGAATTGGAGCGATAACCTGGAATCTGCACGCCAAAAAGCCGCTCCCGGTGAGGGAACGGCTTCATGTATTAGACGGAACGCTTATACCATATTGGGAATAGCGACAGCAGGATCAGTCTCTGCTTCGTAATCCACGCCTTCGGTACGGAAGCCGAACAGATGGAAGAAGTCATCCTGGTAGCCCTTAAGGTCTGCAAGTTCAGGAACATTATCCGTTTCAAGCTCGTTCCAGCGTCTCATGACCTCGATCTGCACATCCTCGCGCATCTCCCAATCATCAATCCGGATCAGGTGGCTGCCATCTGCTGCCGCTTCGCCGCCGTTATACAGGTGGTCTGCGAACAGGCGGTACATCTGCTGAATGCAGTTCTCGTGCAGTTCTTTTTCCTTCATTACTCTATAGAGTGCGGAAATATACAGCGGCACCACAGGGATGGCGGAGCTGGACTGGGTAACCAGAGCCTTGTTCACGGATACGTAGGCCCGTCCGCCTGTAGCAGAGAGCTGCTCGTTCAGCGCGATCGCCGTCTGTTCCAGATGGTTCTTCGCCTGGCCGATGGTTCCGTCCCGGTAGATGGGGTGGGTGATCTTAGGTCCGATATAGGAATAGGCCACGGTTGTTGCACCAACTGCAAGCACGCCTGCTTCCAGCAGCTGATTGATCCACATGCCCCAATCTTCTCCACCCATAACAGCGATTGTCTGGCGGACTTCGTCATCCGTTGCCGGCTCAATAGTAACCGTGGATACTTCCCCGGTGTGGAAGTTCATCGTCTTGTTCGTATAAGCATCCCCCACTGGCTTAATAACCGAGGAGAAGACTTCTCCTGTAACGGGATGGGTGCGGCGCGGGGAAGCTACGCTGTACACAACCAGGTCAACGGTGCCGAGTTCAGCCTTGATCAAGTCGATGGTCTTAGTCTTAATGGCATCCGAGAAGGCATCGCCAACGATGCTGAACGATTTCAGCCCCTGCTTGGCCGCTTCCTGCTCAAAAGCAGCGGAATTGTACCAGCCTGCGGATGCTGTGCGGGCACCTTCAGCAGCTTTGTCGAAGAATACACCGATGGTATTGGCACCTGCGCCAAATGCAGCCGCAATTCGGGAAGCCAGTCCGTAGCCGGTAGAAGCGCCGATAACCAGCACGTTGGCCGGGCCGGTAAGTTTCTTTTGTGCCCGTACATAGTCAATCTGTTCCTGTATTTGTCCGGCACATCCCTCCGGGTGAGCAGTCGTGCAGATAAAGCCGCGTGTTTTTGGCTGAATAATCATCAAGGATATCCCCTTTGTTTTAGTTTTTAACTTTTTTCGCTAATATAGAGTATAGCAAATGATGGCATAGAAAGATAAGCTAGAATCTTTTTTTGAAAAGATAAGAATGTACATGCGTTATCAAGAATCTGGGAGGTTCTAAATGTGCTGATGATAAACGGGAAGGAAGTTGCGGAGATTCTAACCATGGAGTCCTGCATCGCTGTGATGGAGACCGTCCTCGCTGACCTGTCGGAGGGGGAGGCCGTGCAGAGTCTCCGCCAGGTCCTGCCGCTGGAGGAGCGGAATGTGCTGGGGCTGATGCCCGGGTATCTGCGGCGTGAAGGGGTCGCTGGTGCTAAGATCATCAGTGTATTCCCTGGCAATCACGGGAGCGGCCTGCCGTCGCATCAGGGGATGGTATCTTTGTTCGACGCCGCCAACGGCGTGCCGCTGGCCATGGTAGACGGCCAGTCGATTACAGCCATCCGCACGGCGGCGGTCAGTGCGGCAGCGACGAAGCTGCTCGCCAGGGAAGAGGCGGAGTCCCTGGCGGTTCTTGGCACCGGGGAGCAGGCCCGGAGCCATCTGGAGGCCATGCTGCAGGTGCGCGGGATCAAGCGCGCCAAAGTCTGGAGCCGAACGCCGGGCAAGGCCCAGGCGTTCGCCGATGCCATGAGCAGCCGGTGGAACGCGGAGATCACGGCAGCGCTGTCTGTAGCGGACGCGGTGGTGGACGCGGACATTATCTGTACGGCAACGGCTGCGGGGGAGCCGGTGCTGCACGGCGCCTGGGTGAAGCCAGGCGCGCATATCAATGCGATCGGCGCATGCAGGGCGCATGAACGGGAGCTGGACACGGCGCTTGTAGCCGGGGCGAGGCTCTATGTGGACCGGCTGGAGTCGGCGGTCCATGAAGCGGGGGATTATCTGATCCCGCTCAGCGAAGGGGCGATCACTGCGGACCATATCATTGGCGAAATTGGCGGTCTGCTGAAGGGGCATGTTCCGGGCAGGGGAAGCAGCAGTGAAATTACGCTTTTTAAGGGACTGGGGCTTGCCGTTCAGGATCTTGCCGCAGCCTTCTATATTTATAAACAGGCGGTTGCTCTGCATAAGGGTGTGGAAGTTGCATTGTAACCAGACCGAACCTGACGCTGACCGGCTCCGCAGAGCACGGCGTGTACAAGTCATATTAGGAGTAACGTTAAGAGTAACTAGTCCAGCATCAGAAATAAAGAAGTGAGTTGATTCAATAATGCAGCAAGTGGCAATGGATGTATTCAGCTCCAAGTGAAACTTCAGTGATAGTTGTAGAATGTACAATTAAAAACAGCGAAAAGGGCTGCTTGCCGCTTATAACTGTAGTCTGTACAACTAAATCTGCCCGAATGGGTGAGGAACCTTCTACAATAAGTCAGTTTAATTGCACGGAATACAACTAAACAAATAATCGGTTGAAAATCATACGGTTTAGTTGTACAAAGTGCAGTTAAGCTTACAGTAATCGGGTCACTGCGAACTTTCAGCAAGCGACAGCGTCCGACTTTGTCTGCGGATTTCCACCGCGAATAACGGTACAAATCAAGAAATCTGTAGACAACAGCGGCCGGAGGGCCAAACATTCTTTGGAGTTACGGCAATCCCAGAATAGAAAAAATACAAGTTCAATCTATCTAGTTTAAATCTGACAATATATTAACTATGGAATATATGAACATTGCAAAAACGATAACGGACAGATATCAAGTTGATATCTATTGTTAATAGAGGAGGGGCTGGATCAAGTGAGCTTACAGGAACGGGAAGGCTGGTATGAGTTCGGACTGAGTGCTGAACAGGAGGAGCGGGCGAAACGCCTGCATGAGGAGAATATCAATATTGATCTGCTGTTCCAGGGGCCGCTGTCCCCAAGCGCTATCCCGGAGAGCGTCTCGCTTAAGGTGAAGGAGTTGTGCGAGCCGTACAAGGATGAACCGATGGTCTACAGCGCCTTGCCGGCGCAGATCATTACCCGGCTGTCGGCCGGCGGTGAGATTGCGGAGTACAAAGAGGAATGGTACAAGTCAGGCATTACGGCGGGCAACCGCGAACTGCACCTGAATGATATAGAGAGTATGATTACCAGCATGGGCGAGGTTCAGCTGCAGTTCGATTCCGCGGACTGGCTGGTGAAGGCACTGACGGCAGAGGATATCCGCAGGGCTAAGCGTGAGGGCAGGAAGGCCGGTATTGTAACGGCACAGGAAACGGATGCGCTTGGGAAGAATCTGGAGCTGCTTGACGCGCTGCATGGCTTTGGTCTAAGGATTCTGCAGTTAACGTACAACAACCAGAATCTGATAGGTTCCGGCTGTGCGGAGCCGGGCAATGGCGGGCTGTCCAAATACGGTCTGCGGTTTGTGGAGCGGTTGAATGCGCTGGGAATTATCGTCGATACCGGACATTGCGGCAGACAGACCACCCTGGATGCCTGTGCAGCCTCGAAAGCACCGGTTATCGCCTCGCATACCGGTGTGGAAGCCCTCTACCCGCATATGCGCTGCAAAAGTGACGAGGAGATCCGTGCAATTGCTGCCACCGGCGGGGTGATTGGTATTTTTGCGATGCCGTGGTTTGTGCATGAAGATCCGGACCATACCACGATTGAGCATGTATTGGATCATATTGAATATGTGATCAGGCTGGTAGGCGTAGAGCATGTGGGCATCGGAACGGACTGGCCTATGAGTGACCTGGAGTGGTCACTGGTCTTTTTTAAGGAGCAGATTGCACCTAAGCTGGGGTTCGTCAAAGGGGATGGTCCCTCCACGGAAACCGTAGCAGGGCTTGAGAAATACAGTTATTTCAGCAATTTCACGCGGGGACTGGTGGCGCGCGGGTACAGCGATGAAGAGATCGCTAAGATTATGGGCGGCAACTGGCTGCGTGTGTTCGAACAAATTTGCGGATAGGGGACTCATATTGATGAATACGTACTTACAGCAGACAAGCTTCAACTTCTATTGCTCGGGAATATATAGCGGAACAATCCGTTTCACGGACAAGGAGGTTATGCATGCCAAGGTTGACACCCGCAGACGCACACAGATGCAGGAGAATGTGCTGGATGCTGGCGCGAAATATGTTCTTCCTCTGGCGCGGATCGCGGGGCAGCTTCATGTGTACACCGATGCGGAATGGGCCGGGGACGAGGTTATCCTGAGGAACGGGGACAAATATCAGAAGCATATTACCTATCAGGCGGAGATTGCCGGTATCATGCGGACCTCACAGGTATGGGCTTACCGCGGGGGCACGGCGCTGGATATTGTAACGCTGGACGGGGAGGTAGTCGCTTTTCTGACCCCTAACCGCTATGGCATTGAGCTGATCGTTAAGGCAGGATATGAGGAGCTGACCCCGCTCGCCCTCTATGCTGAACCGCTGCTGTCGCAGCCGGAATACGGGGTGAATGATCTGGGTACGTACCTAGTGCCGATGCGGGAGGGCGTGAAGCTGGCTACGGATGTGTTTCTTCCTGAAGGGCTTGAGCCGGGAACGAAGGTGCCGACTATTCTGGTACGAACCTGTTACGACCGGAATGGTAAAAAAGAAATCTTCATGCGCTGGGCGAACAAAGGCTACGCCGTGGTCTCCCAGGATGTACGCGGCCGTGCGGACTCGGAAGGGGAGCTGATTCCCTTCTATAATGAACGCGATGACGGCTACGATACCATTGACTGGATTATCGCCCAGGAATGGTCTGACGGCAAAGTTGGGATGTGGGGCGCCTCCTATCTCGGCTATGTCGTTGTAGCAGCAGCTACCAGCGGCCACCCGAACCTGCTGGCGGTTGTGGATGAGGTTAATGTAGGATCGCCGTTCGTGGACACCGCGCGCAAAGGCGGGACGCTCTGCTCCTGGCCGCTGCTGTCCTGGACGCTTGCGCAGTCGGTGGGGACGCGGACGGACTTTGATATTTTTGGCGGCATTACAGTGGACCCTGAAGCGGCGGTCGATGCCAGACCGATCAGGGATATTCCGCAGCAGATGATCGGCTGCACTTCCGGGCCGTGGGAGCTGTGGAGCCAGCATCCTGAGTATGATGATTTCTGGAGAAACTGCACCTTCACTGAGCGCGGGGATCAGGTCAAGGTTCCAATGTATGTGATCTCCGGCTGGTATGACGGTGACAGTCCAGGGGTATCGGAGACCTGGCGGATGCTGACGGAGCATGATGTAAAGAGCCGCAAAATCCGTCTCGGCGCCTGGGAGCACGGACCGAACCGGGCGCGGGATCTGCTTGGCGTATCCTTCGGCAATGATGCAGTGGTGTACGATTATGATATATCTGTGCTGCGCTGGTTCGACCGGTTCCTGAAGGATATTCCGAACGGCATCGACCAGGAGCCGCGGGCTTCCTATTATGTGGTGGGCGAGAACCGCTGGAGAACCTCGGAGGACTGGACACCGGCAGAAGCAAAGGTAACTCCGTTCTATCTGGGTGGAGACGGCCGGGCGAATTCATCCCTGGGCGATGGACGGCTGGTTATGGAGCCGGAGGAACATTCAGCAGCAGACACTTACATCTATAATCCGGCTGACCCGGTTGCCGACAGCGGAGAGCGGGAGCCGGAGAACATGCGGAAGCATGAGCTGCGCAGCGACATTGTCGTCTATACCAGTGAGCCGCTGGCAGAGCGGCTGACCATTGCCGGAGAGCTGTCTGCGGTCATCTATGCGGCAAGCTCGGGGCTGGATACGGACTGGGTCGTGACGCTGAGTGATGTGAATGAACAAGGCGATTCCATCCGCCTGTCCAATTACATCGTGCGGGCGAAATACCGGCATGGGCTGGAGCAGCCTCAGCTGCTGGTGCCAGGCCAGGTGGAGCGGTATGATATTTTCCTGCAGAACATTGCCCACTCGTTTGCCGCAGGACACCGGGTCCGCTTCACAGTCACTTCTTCCAGCAAATTCGTGGCCTTTCCTAACACAAACACCGGAAACAATCCGTATGAAGATACGGAAGCGGTCATTGTGCAGCAGACGATCTACCATAACCAGGAGTATCCGAGCCATATTAAGCTGCCGGTGATTCCTAATTTCTATTAGAGGGGACTTAATCAGCTGGTAATTTGCAACTTTTCCCAATTGGGGCTCCTGCTGATACGCCTTTTCAAATGACGGTCAACCGGGCGTTTTTGTTCATGATCAAGGAGGTGCAGACTCAGGTGGTCCTGTTCCTCGGAGCCATTGAGAATCCGCTGGACACAGATTAATTCCGCTTGGAATGAATTTCAAGCAAATACGCATAAATGCTCCCTTCACAGGTCACAATAGGGAAAAACCAGAATGAAGGGATTAACGTGAATGCTTTTCGCTTGAAAAAACAACTGTGGCGGCGGTGGAGACGTTGGAAAAAGGCTCCCTGGGTGGGGGCTGCATGCATTGCGCTTACGCTGTTGGCCTGGCGTGGCATGAAGGTTCCGGAAGAGATCAGTCTGCTGTTGGAGCATACGGCCTGGACATTGCCTGGAACATTAAGCGGAACAGAGGAGCAGAACCGGGAACCCGGCAGCAGTATTCCGGCTGTGGCAGCCGTTTATAACCATACAGGGATTGAAGCAGAAGATGAAGCTGCTGTGATGGACAGCAAAGAGCTGCTTGAAGCAGTCAGCCGGGATGCGGTCAGCAGAACGGTGCACCTGAAGATAATTTATGTAGCCGGTGAAGAGGTTCAGACATTGCCCGGCAAGCAGACACCGGCCCAGCTGAAGATGATGATCGGACAGCATTCCGATTGGAACGGCTGGCTCAGCAGGGAAGGCGACTTGTGGCTGGAGCAGAGAGTCAATGATCTGTCGCCGCTCACCAAAAAAGAGGCCTACTTCGGAGTGGATGAGCAGGGGAATCTGACGCTGTTCAAAGGACCGCCGACGTCGGAAAAGGTGATGAAGACCTTCTTTCAGCTGGATATGGGCTCAATGAAATCCTCTTTACCGGAGGGGATCTGGGAGCAGCTTCATCAGGGCATCCGGGTACAAGACATGGAGGAGTACAACAGTGTACTGTCTACCTTCAGCGACTATGCGCGGGACTCAGCGGAACAGGTGATGCATGCGGAATGAAGTGAAGGACATAACTGTTTGAAGACTCGTGGGCAGGAGGCTCACGGGTTTTTTTGTTTGAAATAGCCGCTTGATTTTAATTTCCCCTGGACAAAGATTTTGTCTCCCCGGGGATTTTTTTTTGCTATAATGGGTAGAAGGAATACATATGTTCGCTTTAGGGCGGATTCATGGATGAACCAGCAGGGGGTATTCTACCCTGGCATAGAGGAGAGAGAAGGATCTTGCGCATCTTAGGGATTGATCCGGGTCTGGCGATTGTCGGCTTTGGTTTTGTAGATAAGGTTGGAAACAAATTGACTCCGGTCCAGTACGGCTGCATCCAGACTGAGGCACATACTCCGGAAGAAGAACGTCTGCTGCATGTCTATGAAGGCATGGTGCAGCTGATTGACAAATATAAACCGGATGCGGTTGCGGTAGAGAAGCTATTCTTCAGCCGCAATGTGACAACGGCCCTGCCGGTGGCGCAGGCGCGCGGAGTGCTGATTCTGGCGGCCGTGCAGCGCGGGCTGCCGGTGGCGGAGTACACCCCTATGATGGTGAAGCAGGCAGTAGTAGGGTACGGCAAGGCGGAGAAGAAACAGGTTCAGGAGATGGTCAAGCTGCTTCTTAAGCTGTCGGCTGTACCGAAGCCCGATGATGTGGCGGATGCACTGGCGGTGGCGGTATGCCACGCCCATTCCGTGAGTCTTAATTCCAAATTAAATGAGGTATTGCGAAAATGATAGATTTCCTAAGAGGACCGGTTGTACATTTGGAGTCAGAATATGTAGTACTGGATGTTCAAGGCGTAGGATACCGGGTCTTCTGCCCGAATCCGTATGCTTTTGCCAAGGTGGAGGGTCCGGTGACCATCTTCATTCATTATCAGACCCGTGAGGATGCGACGCTGCTGTTCGGATTCCCGACCCGTGAGGAGCAGAAGCTGTTCCGCAAGCTGATCGAGGTGTCAGGCATCGGCCCGCGTGTGGCGCTGGGCATTCTGACCGGCGGAACGCCGGATCAGCTGATCTCGGCGATCTATCAGGAGAACATCACCTTCCTGACGAAGCTGCCGGGCATCGGCAAGAAGACGGCGCAGCGGATGATTCTGGATCTGAAGGACAAGCTGGACGGCTTCGGCGGAGCTGCCCTGCAGACAGGACTGTTCGCAGTGGCGGCTGAGGCCCAGGCTAAGGTGGAGGCCCTTCCATGGGAAGAAGCTCGTGACGGCCTGAAGGCACTGGGTTATACCGATGCAGAGCTGGACCGCGTGTGGCTGAAGATGAAGCAAGAGGGAACGGATACCGGACCGGTTGATGTGCTGATGAAGAAGGCGCTGGGGCTGCTTTTTATAGCCAAATAGGTCCCTGAAGAACGGAGTGAGGAATAATGGATGACCGGATTATATCAGCAAATCTGATGATGGACGAGCAGGCGGTTGAATTAAGTCTGCGGCCCCGTTATCTGGGTGAATATATCGGCCAGAACCAGGTGAAAGAAAACCTGAAAATATATATTGAAGCAGCCAAGATGCGCAGCGAAGCGCTGGATCATGTCTTGCTGTACGGGCCTCCGGGTCTCGGCAAAACAACGTTGGCGAATATTATTGCCAATGAGCTGGGTGTGAATCTGCGGACCACTTCCGGCCCGGCAATTGAGCGGCCGGGCGATCTGGCCGCGCTGCTGACCAACCTCCAGGAAGGCGATGTGCTGTTTATTGATGAGATCCACCGTCTGCACCGCACGGTGGAAGAGGTCATGTATCCGGCGATGGAGGATTTCGCGCTGGATATTATGATCGGCAAAGGCCCGAGTGCCCGTTCAGTGCGGCTGGACCTGCCGCCCTTCACGCTCATTGGAGCGACGACACGCGCGGGGCTGCTATCCGCTCCGCTGCGCGACCGCTTCGGCGTAGTCAGCCGGCTGGAGTACTACACGATCGATGAGCTGAGCTTCATAGTAGCCCGTAACGCCGAGCTGCTCAGCATCGAGATTCTGGGCGATGCTGCGGAAGAGATTGCCCTGCGGGCCCGTGGGACTCCGCGGATTGCCAACCGTCTCCTGAAGCGGGTGCGCGATTATGCGCAGGTCCGCGGCGACGGTATTATTACGCCGGAGATTGCCGCTGAATCGCTGAAGATGCTTCAGGTAGATCCGCGCGGACTGGACAGCATCGACCACAAGATGCTGCAGTCGATGATCAGCTCCTTCCGCGGCGGACCGGTCGGGCTCGATACCATCGCTGCTACGATAGGAGAAGAGAGCCAGACTATTGAGGACGTATACGAACCCTATCTGCTGCAGATCGGTTTCCTGCAGCGCACGCCGCGCGGGCGCATAGTGACCCCGGCCGCCTATCATCATCTGGGACTCCCGCTCCCTCCGCAGCAGAACTGATGCTGCCCATAATACAACATTTTTCGTATGTTCCCGGCTATATTCCCGAATTGTTGTATAAAAGGCAGCATTCCTTCTCCTCCAAGCGGTTTGGCGGGACAAATCTTGTATTTCATACAACAATCTGTCCCAACCGCCAGATATCTAGGGGATCAAGTTGCAATACGTACAACAATTAAGCCTATACAGGTGAGAAACTTAAGAATTTGAATGCTCTTTGCAATGGATTAGATGCGAGAAGTTGAATAAACCACTCGTCACATAAGTGCATTCTAAAGTTCGTTTTATATAACACAATTAAGAGTATGCTTCCCAAGCGGGTTTGGAACGAAGCCTAGTCAGGCAGCAGATACTCTCAAAATTTTTAGGAGGCCTACAATGAATCTTGCCAGGTGGAAAGAAACAGGGTTAGGGCTGCTGGGCCGCGGAGTATTGGCCGCATCACTGGTAGCAGGCAGCCTTCTGACCTTTGCGGGTACCACTCACGCCGATACCGGCGGGGCGATCCGGGTTGCACTGTATGCCGATATTGGCAGCAAATATAAATCTACCGTACCGCTGGTCACACTGCAGTCCGATTTGGGCTTCAGCCTGCTCTCGCAGGCCGGAACACCTCTGCTGTCGGTTCCTCCCCAGAACAAAGTACGTGTCAGTCTGGACGGCTACCGGGTGAAGGTGCTGGAAACGCCAACCTGGCAGGTGGCAGCGGATGCAGCCAAGAAGCTGCAGGCTACCTCCGATAAACCCCAGCTGTTTATGGCATCACGGGGCGGAGCCAAGGTGTATCAGCTCTACACTGGAAGCTATGCCAGTGTAGCTGCCGCCCAATCGGGGCTGACCTCCGTGATGAAAGCCGGAGTAAGCCTTCCGGAAGGACAGACACCGGCGGTTGCCGGGACCAAACATCTGTCCGCAGGTTCCTACGCGACGCTGGAGGAAGCGCAGGCGGTTGTCGGCAGCCTTACTGCTGCCGGGTTCGATGCCTGGCCGGTATTCGTGTCCGGAGAAGGCGGCAGTGCACGGACTGAAGTTTGGGTAGGCGAAGCGGCGAACGACAGCGATCTTGCAACAGTCTCTGCTGCGGCAGCTGGATTGCTCCCGCAGCTTGTTCTGTCGCCGGTGGCGGCAGGTACAGCGGGACTAATTATCCGGATGGACGCAGGACTTGATTTCAGCAGTGAAGTGCAGGCCTTTCATTATCTGTTATCCGGAAGCGACGCGAAGTTCACAGCCGCCGGCAATGAGAAGGGGATTCTTCTTACGGAGAGATCCAAGCGTACTTACCGCGGCAATCTGGAGCTGGGCAATCTGAACGGTTCATTGTCTGTAATCAACGTAGTGCCGCTGGAGCAATATCTGTATGCGGTTGTCGGCGGAGAAGTTTCATCCGGCTGGCCGCAAGAGGCGCTCAAAGCCCAGGCCGTTGCGGCGCGCAGCTATGCGCTGGCCCAGGGCAACCGCTTCGATGTAGCCAATGTTGTCGATACCACGCTGAGCCAGGTGTATAACGGCATAGGCGCTGAGGCTCCAGTCATTACCAAGGCAGTGGATGCTACCGCAGGCGAAGTGCTGATGAGCGGCGGCAAAATAGTAGAAGCCGTGTTCTCCTCCAACGGCGGCGGCGTTACCGCAGACCCGTCTGAGGTGTGGAACAACGGCGGCGATACCTTCGTCAGTGTAGTCAGCAGCGAGGATGCTGCGGCAGTTGCTTCATCTAAAAAGTGGTATTATGTGCTGCTGAACAGCGGTATTTCCGGATATGCCCGTGAAGACAATATCAAATTAACCGGGAACACAACGGCAGCCGGACTTCCGCTGGCTACGGCAACCACCAAGGATGTGAATATCCGGCCTTTGCCTATTATTGATAACAGTGCCAATCCGGCAGGCAAGCTGAATCCCGGCGATACCGCAGTAGTGCTGGGCCAGGTCTACGAATCCGGCAGCTACAGCTGGATCAAAGGGCCGTATACCTCGGCAGAGCTGCTCAAAAGCCTGTCCGGCAAAACAAGCAACGCTCTTCCGTCTTCCATAACCAGTCTCCAGGTGACTAAGCGCGGCCCTTCGGGGAGAGCGGTGGAAGTCAAGGCTAACGGCCAAATTCTGCAGGTGAAATACCCGGATCTGTTCCGTTCTTCCTTTGGCGGATTGCCCAGTACTTTGTTTGATATTGTCCCGGCAGGCAGTTATACTGTACTAGGCGCTGACGGCACTACAGCCACTATAGGCAGTGTGGCAAGCGCCGGAGTGCTCTCTGCAACCGGCAAAGTAACTGCAAATGGCAGCGGAACCGTAGTCATGGGTGCTGATCAATCTTCCAGAGTGGTCACCAGCAGTCCAGGATTCTATTTCATCGGCTGGGGCAACGGGCACGGCCTGGGCATGTCCCAATGGGGCGTAAAAGGCATGGCGGATAGCGGGTATGATTATCGTCAAATATTGCAACACTATTTTAATAACGTTACTATAGTTAAGGAATGAAGATCCCATCATGAATGTAGATAATTATGATTTTAATTTGCCGGAGGAACTGATTGCCCAGACTCCGCTTGCTGACCGCAGCTCTTCCAGACTGCTGCTCGTAAACAAGGAGAATGGTCAACTGGAACACGGGCATTTCACAGATATACTGCAGCAATTCCGTCCGGGAGATACATTGGTGTTGAATGATACGAGAGTTATTCCGGCCAGACTGTTCGGTGTCAAGGAAGATACCGGGGCGAAGGCAGAGGTTCTGCTGCTGAAGAATCTCGGTGAAGACCGCTGGGAAGCGCTGGTTAAGCCCGGCAAAAAGCTGAAGACCGGAGCGGTGATTATCTTCAGCGAAGAGCTTAGCGCCGTAATAGAGGACCAAGCGGATATGGGCGGCCGGACGCTGCGCTTTATCTATCAGGGAATCTTCCAGGAAATACTGGACAGGCTCGGATCGATGCCGCTTCCTCCGTACATTAAGGAAACTCTGGATGACCGCGAACGTTATCAGACCGTCTACGCGCGGCACGAAGGGTCGGCGGCTGCGCCGACGGCGGGGCTGCACTTCACCCAAGAGCTGCTGGAGCAGATTGCAGCGGCCGGCGTGAATATCGCTTATATTACCCTGCATGTAGGTCTTGGCACATTCCGTCCGATGTCGGTAGAAACCGTGGAAGAACATGTGATGCATGCCGAATATTACGAATTATCCCAAGAGACGGCAGAGATGCTGAACTCCGCGAGAGCCAGAGGCGGAAGAATTATAGCTGTCGGCACAACCTCCTGCCGGACCCTTGAGACGGCCGGGAGACAAGCGGCGGGCGGACCGCTGAAGGCATCAAGCGGCTGGACGGATATTTTCATCTATCCCGGCTACGAATTCACTGTCGTCAATGCATTGATTACCAATTTCCATCTGCCAAAGTCAACTTTGGTCATGCTGGTGAGCGCTTTGGCCGGTCGGGAGCATATTCTCGCCGCCTACGAAGAAGCGATTAAGCAGCAGTACCGGTTCTTCAGCTTTGGCGATGCAATGTTCATTTATTAAGCAAGAGGAAGGGTTAAACCTATGGCAGCAATCACTTATGAACACATTAAGACCTGCAAGCAGTCCGGAGCACGGCTTGGAAGAGTGCATACTCCACACGGAATTATTGAAACACCGACCTTCATGCCGGTAGGCACACAAGCCACCGTCAAAACAATGAGCCCCGAAGAGCTTAAGCAAATGAATGCGCAGATTATTCTGAGTAATACCTACCATTTGTTCCTTCGCCCGGGCCATGAGATCATCGGCGAAGCCGGCGGTCTGCACAAATTCATGAACTGGGACCGGCCCATCCTGACTGACAGCGGCGGCTTCCAGGTATTCTCTCTGAGCGACATGCGTAAGATTACCGAAGAAGGCGTTCATTTCCGCTCCCATTTAAACGGGGACAAGAAGTTTCTCTCGCCGGAAGTAGCGATGGAAGTTCAGAATGCACTCGGTTCCGATATTATGATGGCCTTCGATGAATGCCCGCCTTATCCGGCAGAATATGAATACGTCAAAAAGTCACTTGAACGCACCACCCGCTGGGCAGAAAGATGCCTCAAGAGCCATGCACGTCCTAATGATCAGGGGCTGTTCGCAATCGTACAGGGGGGCATGCATGAGGATCTGCGCCGTCAGAGCGCGGCAGATTTGACTTCCATGGATTTCCCGGGGTATGCTATTGGAGGGCTCAGCGTCGGAGAGTCCAAGCAGCTAATGTATGAAGTGCTGGATTATACAGTTCCACTGCTGCCGCAAGGGAAACCGCGCTATTTAATGGGCGTAGGTTCACCGGATGCGCTGCTGGAAGGGTCAATCCGCGGAATAGACATGTTCGATTGTGTTCTGCCTACCCGTATTGCCCGCAATGGAACGACGATGACCAGTCAGGGAAGACTCGTTGTACGCAACGCGCAGTATGCCCGTGATTTCGGGCCGCTTGATCCGGAGTGTGATTGCTACACCTGCCGGAATTATTCCCGCGCTTATTTGCGCCATCTGATCAAAGCCGACGAAACCTTCGGCTTGCGGTTAACGACATACCATAATTTACACTTCCTGCTGGAATTGATGCGTAAAGTGCGTGAAGCCATCATGGAAGATCGGCTGCTTGATTTTCGCGATGAGTTTTTTGCACAATACGGATTATATGATAATCTAAAAGGCTTCTAAAAGTACTGAGTGATATGTTAAATTTTTTGGAAAGGGGGGAATGATATGTCACATTTTCAACTGGCAGCAGCTTCAGGCGGCGGAGGCAATATTCTTGGCCTGGTAGGTCCATTTGTACTTATGTTTGTTGTCTTCTACTTCCTGCTGATTCGTCCGCAGCAGAAGAAAACCAAAGCACGTAACGGAATGCTCAAGTCTTTGAAAAAAGGCGATAAGGTAGTTACTATCGGCGGTCTTCACGGAACAATTATGGAGATTTCTGATGACATCGTTGTATTGCGGGTTAATGACGTGACCCGATTGACCTTTGACCGGGGTTCGATCAGTCACTCTGTCGTGGAAGTAGAAGACAAAGATTGATTTGTCTGCATTAAATTACATAAAAACCGGCGTCTCTCGTGAGAGAAACGCCGGTTTTTTTACATTATACAGTTCAAAGGTTGATATTATCGCACATCCGTTGCCCGGCTTCGTACTCTCAGCCGTTCTTCCCCGCTACGAAGGGTAAATTTGGCAAGCTGCACTGCGACAGTTGTGGACAGAACGGCTAGCAAAGTGCCGCCGAGCATATCGGTCAGCCAGTGGATACCGAGATAGAATATTCCGAAGACGATAGCAACGGCCGAGATTGTACTAATCACCATCCAGCGGCGGTTGCCGGAACGGTAGGCCAGCAGCGCCATGGATACGGAAATGGCAGTATGCAGGCTAGGGAAGCAGTTGTTAAGGCCCGATAGCGGCCGGTACTCCTCTTCAAACTTCGGAAAAACATCCAGCATGGTAAATCGCACCCCTGCGGGCAGATAGGACCACACTTCATTTACCGGGAAATACAGATAGAATGGAATAGCAACGGCATAGGTTATCATGATCGTGTAGCAGGTCGCATAGAGCATCACGCGGTTCTTAGCCAGCAGATAGATACCGAGCGAGGCGGCAAGCACTGCTTGCAGCATGAAGATATAGAAGAAGACGATAATTGGGGTCAGCCAAGGCGTATAGAACAGCTCTTGCACATGTCTGACAAAGTAGCCTTCAAGACCAAAGACAAAGGCAGTGTAATCCGAAGTCAGGTGCATCTTCTGCTCGATCTGCAGCTCATATTTATTCACAGCAAGCACGCTGAACATTCCTATAATAATCAGAGTGAATTTATAGGACCGCAGGAGCTCTCTACCGATTTCAACTAGGGCCATTAGCGGATTGCGCCGGGCGCCGATCCAAATCAAAACCACTACAATGGCAACGGTGTATACAACTACAAGATTCATGGACTGGTAAAGCAAAGCATTCAAAGCCTCCTTGATAAATCCCTCATATGAAGTCAGATGCATTTAGTGTAACATATTTTCAAGGATAGGTTTCAAATTTCGAAAATTATATTAATTAGGATTTTTGTAAATTAACCCCAAATATTCCCCCGAGTGCACCAATGCCTGCTGCAGCCAGTACCCAAAGGAAATCAAACCCTGCCGGTGCGCTGTCCAGAGCCAGGAATCCGATCAGCAGAACAATCAATCCATAGAATGCGCCGGTCAGTGCTCCTTGATACCAGCCTTTGCTTGTAGCTCTGCCGCCTGCGGTCAAGCCTCCGAAAGCGGCAGCTATGCCGTGTACAATATAGGTATACATGGTAAGATCCTGTTCCTGCAGTCCGCTGCCCCAGAGCAGCAGGGAGAGAACGAATGCGCCCAGCAGCATCCACAGGAACGACCGGCATAAACCCGACAATACAGGACTAGATATTTTCCATGAGAATAGACGCCTAATTAACGACATGGTAAAACCTCCTAAAAGTTTGTTTGCGTTACTTCCTGGACGGACTGCTTACAAACGGGCTTGGAAAGCATACGCTAAGTTTGTTTGCGATACTTTCGGGCTGGGCTTTGAAAAAGTGTCCCGCCTGAGCTGGTACTAATCATTGTATGGGAAGGCTTGCCCCAATAGTACAAGAATGGCAGACTGGACTTTTACCAGTAATTAATCAGCAGGCCTCCGAATGTTCCCTTGGCAGGCAGGTCAGAATAGGGGTACATTAATCCACCCGTTACGGCTCTCAGCTGCCGGGTGAGAAGCGGAAGGGGAGCGAAGAGAATATGTTCCAGCATATTACTACCCACATCTTTCTGACCGTGCTGATGTATATCTTCATTTTCCTAAGTATGCGGATCATGGGCAAACGGGAAATCGGTAAGCTGTCGGTTTTTGATCTCACGATTTCCATTATGATTGCCGAGATCGCTGTTTTTGTGATTGAAGATATCGAGCGTCCCATCTATGACGGGTTCGTGCCCATGGCGACCCTGGTGCTGATTCAGGTATTGGTTGCACAGCTCAGTCTGAAGAGCCGGAAGCTGCGCCTGCTGGTGGACGGCAAGCCGAGTATTCTAATCTCGGATGGTAAGCTGCACCGGGGCGAGATGCGTAAACAGAGATATAATATAGATGATCTTCTGCTGCAGCTCCGGGGGCAGAACATCGACAGTCCGGCAGATGTGGAGTTCGCCATTCTTGAAACCAGCGGGCAGCTTACTGTAATTGAGAAGAACAAAGGAGTATCCTCGTCCAACCAAACAGGCAACAGCAGCTCAAGCGCTGAGCAGAAAGAACAGAACAGCGGAGACCCGCAAAGCTCCCGCAGTTCAGATAAATCTGACAGCTCCAGTACGGTTAAGCTTCCTAAGCATAAAATCCGCTACGAAGGTCTCCCGATTCCGTTGATTATGGACGGAAAGGTGCAGGACGACAATTTGGAGATGATCGGCAAGAACCGCTTCTGGCTTAGAACCCAGATCCGCCAGAAGGGTGTCTCCGATTTCCGTGATGTCTTTCTATGCTCGATTGATCATAAAGGGCAGATTTATATTGACCCGATCAGCCCCCGATAAGGAAGTGAGGTCTAGTTCCGCCAGCGTCTGAAGAAGGGCACACGCTCCAGATCACGCCTGGAAATCAGGCCCGATAACAGGCAAATGCTAAAGTATACGCCCATCCCGCAGGCAGCGGCAGCCAGAAACTGTATCCACTGTGAGTAGGAGATTTGAACTGAGGTATAGACGTAAGACATTCCGGCAGCCATGATGATCGTAGCCGCTATAATTTTGACCGGATCCGACCATCTTAAGGACATGGCTGTCAGCCGGATAACACTGTATCCATGCAGTATAGTCACGAGGAGGCTATTGACAATAATGGCGATGATGGCTCCTTGAATCCCGTATTCCGGCCTGGAGGCGAGCAGCAGAATCAGCAAAATTTTGACGACCGCACCAATCAGTGTATTAATCAGTGCCTTGCCGGGGCGGTCCATTGCCTGAAGTGCAGCCTGCAGCGGGGCCTGGACATAGAGGAATAATGCGAACGGTGCCATCATCCTCAGCATAGGTGCCGTATCCGCTGCATTGCCGTACATCAGTGTACATAAAGGTACGGCAAGAACGTACATAACAGCAGCAAACGGAGCGCCTGTTACCATAGCCAGCCGCAGAGCCTGATGCATTCTTTTATGAATCGTGGGCAGGTCATTTCGGGCAGCTGCCTCGGATAAGGAAGGGACGAGGGAAACGGCCAGCGAGGAGCTGAGCACACCCGGCAGCAGCAGCAGCGGGATAACCATTCCCTGCAGAGAACCGTATTGTGCAGTTGCGGCTGCGGCGGCTATTCCGGCAAGCGCCAGGCTGCGCACGGTAATAATGGATTCCAGCAGATACGAGAAGGAGCCGATCAGGCGTCCGGCGGTTACAGGTACAGAGATGGCGACCAGCCGCTTAAACACACCCCCGGGTGGTCTCTGCGGTTCATCTCCGGACTCTGCAGAACTACCCGGAACAGCCGTGCCGGCAGGAGGCGGAGCCTCATTCTTGTCCTTTTTGACGATATAATAATATTGCAGCAGCAGGGCCAGCATTCCGCCTATTTCACCTACAGTAACGCCCAGCATCGCACCTGCCGCCGCAAAAGCAATTCCTTTTGGGAGCAGCAACCAGGAAAACCAAAGCATGAAGAAGATCCGGATGACTGATTCCAGCACAGAGGAGAACGCCGAGGGAAGCATATTCTGCCTGCCCTGGAAATATCCGCGGTAGATGGACGAAACGGCCACGATTGCAATCATTGGAGTCATGCTGACAAAGGTGTAATATACCCGCTGGTCGGTCAGAATAACGCTTGATACCCAAGAGGCGCTGAGCAGAGCTACAATGGTGAAAAAAATTCCTAGTGTCAGACTGATTGCCAGGCCCGTATGCAGGATTTTGCGGGACTGCTCCGGCCGGTTCTCTCCTTCTGCTTCAGCAACCATTTTGGCAATTGCCAGCGGCAGCCCGCCGGTAATGACGGTTACCAATACGATAAAGAACGGATATCCAAGCTGATATAGTCCTACTCCTTCGGCGCCGATGATTCGCGGCAAAGCAATCCGGGGAATAAAACCAAGCATCCGGTTAATGATGCCTGCAAATAACAGGATTAATGTTCCTTGTATAAAGGTCTGTTTCCTCAAAGGGCACTCCTTCTTCCCAAATTAGATGAAAACTTCCGGTGAATTTGTTCCTCTCCCAAGCAGGCTTGTATAAGGATATGCTGCTACAGGTCAACTCCATGACAAGCTTTCCATATGACAAGTTTTTGGCCGAAAGAAGGAAAGAGTGGCAGAGGGAGCGAATATTAATCTCTGAGCATACGTAACGGGGAATCTTTGGAGGTGTCAACACGTGGAATCGGAACAATGGAGATATGACGAGCTTAGTGAAGAAATCGAAGCCATGTGCATCAGCAAAGCGGAGGAATTCCGGCTCCTCGGCTATGAATATGTAACCGGTAAGGATATTTGGGATTGCGTCAGCCGTAATTATGTTAAGGAAGGAAGACCTCCTCTGCATAAACTGGTCAATGATATTTATTCGCTGAAATCGGGCAGTTACATGAATTATCTGACCATTGCAGCCTACCGGGGGTTGAACTGACGGCCTAATTTGCCCAAAAGGAACGATTTTCTTTTGCAAACGGCTACAGGAAGCAGTAAAGTAAGAGAAGAGTAATTCAACAGTTCCTATTCAAACGGATGGTTTGCGCCCAGAAGCAGAACCGGCCGTTTCTTTGTGTGGATCCGGCACCGTCATTCCTCTTGAATTGACGGTGATTTCGCACGTAGCTATAATAGGAATATTGAGTAATGAAAGGGGAACTAGCTAGAGCATGAAGAGAATGTTGAGCTTTATCATCACCGTGGTCGTTCTAACCGGCGTCATGGGATTTACAACTCCCGGGCTGCTGGACAAGGTCCGTCTAGGTCTTGACCTGAAGGGCGGATTTGAGATTCTGTACCACGCCGAGCCCATGGATACGGGAGGAACCCTGACCCGTGCTTCGCTGCAAAAAACAGCGGAGAGCCTGGAGAAACGGGCGAATGCACTCGGAACAAGCGAGCCTGAGGTTACAACCGAAGGTACGGACCGCATCCGTCTGAAGATTGCGGGCGTTACTGACGAAGCCGAGGTCCGCAAAAAAATGAAAGAACCTGCAGTTCTAACCTTCCGCAGTGTCGCTGATGGTGATGCACCCGGAGTCTTCAGCAAGATTGAACTGGTAGGCAGTGATTTTGTTGAAGGCGCGGCAGACGTGCAACGCGATAACCTCAACCGTCCGGAGATCAGCATCTCTATTAAGGACAAGGATAAATTTGCGGAAATTACCGAGCGTCTGCTGGGTAAGCAGCTCGCCATTTATCTGGATGAGACATTGTTGTCCGATCCTCCTTATGTTAGGGCAGTCCTGACCGATGGTAAAGCTTCTATTTCCGGAGGATATACACTAGATGAAGCCCGAGAGATTGCAGATACGATCAATCTCGGTGCATTGCCGCTGAAGCTAACGGAGAAATATTCCCAGAGCGTAGGGGCAACACTTGGTAAACAGTCTCTTGACCAAACGGTTAAAGCAGGTATTGTAGGTTCCCTGATCATTCTGGTCTTCATGATGTTCATGTATCGTCTTCCGGGTGTACTGGCCAGCTTCGCGCTGATTCTTCATACCTGGCTGCTGATTCTGGTGTTCGTTATAGCTGATTTCACCTTGACCCTTCCCGGTATTGCCGCGTTCATTCTCGGTATAGGGATGGCAGTCGATGCCAATATCATTACCAATGAACGGATTAGAGAAGAAATGCGCAGCGGTAAGAGTATTTTATCTTCCGTCAAAGCAGGTAACAAGACTTCATTCCGTACCGTTATGGACGCGAATGTCACTACGATCATTGTAGCGGCTGTCATGTTCGCCTTCGGTACAGGTGCCGTTAAAGGCTTCGCGCTGATTCTGATCGTGGAAATTGTACTTAGTATTGTAACAAACCTTTATTTTGCCCACTGGCTGCTGACAGTGCTGGTTAAAGCCGGCGCACTCAAAAAGCCGAAGCAATTTGGGGTAAAGGAGAGTGACATCAGTGCGCTTTAAGAAAGAGCTTGATTTCGTACATTTAAGCAAGTTTTTCTATATCTTCTCAATCGCCATTACAGTGGCGGGTCTGGTCTTTCTGGCAACCTTCGGCCTGAATTACAGCGTTGATTTCAAGGCCGGGTCCAACGTGGACGTTGCCCTCTCCAAGAGCATCACCCTGGCTCAGCTACAGCCTGTATTGGATGAAGCTGGGATTGGGCATGATCCGACAATTACCATCGGGGATCAGCGTGTCAACATCCGCTACGATGAAGAACTGGATGATGTACAAAGTGAAACCCTTAAGAAGTCAATCAACAAGATTGATGATAAGGCATCCTTTGAGATCAACACAGTAGATACAGAAATGGCTAAGGAACTGGCCCGCAATGCAATCTATTCAGTGCTTCTGGCCAGTATCGGGATTATTATTTATGTGAGTATCCGTTTTGAATGGCGGTTCGCAATGGCATCCATCGTGGCGCTGCTCCATGATGCATTTATGGTTGTAGCGATCTTCTCCATCTTCCGTCTGGAGGTAGACATAACCTTCATTGTCGCGGTGCTGACCATAATCGGTTATTCCATTAATGATACGATCGTTATCTTCGACCGGATCCGCGAGAACTTGCGGTTCGGTAAACAGAAGTCGTATGAGGATCTTAAGTCCCTGGTCAATAAGAGTGTGACCCAGACCCTTATGCGCTCCCTGTATACAGCCTTTACGGTATTTATTGCCGCATTCTTCCTGCTGATTATGGGCGGAGAGTCGATCAAAATGTTCTCGCTTGCCATGGTAATCGGCTTGCTCTTCGGAGCCTATTCCTCGATCTTTATTGCAAGTCCGCTCTGGCTGCTGCTCAAAAAACGCCAGAAGACGCCGGTAAAGAGCAATCCGGCCAAAGCCTAAAACTTAAGTTTCAGGAAAGCCGCGTCACAAGCGACGCGGCTTTTCGGAATCTTTGGATCAGCATCTTAAGCCGGTTTCATCATCATGAGATTACTTGCTAGTGGTAAGGAGGGCCTCGTTATGAATGACAAACAATTAGCTGCAAGAGACACCGTTGCCTGGACCGGAATACTCAGTGATATTATGCTGGCTCTGGCCAAAGGCGCCTTCGGCTATCTTTCAGGCAGCAAAGCATTGATGGGGGACGCCATCTATTCCGGAGCAGATGCCGCCGCCAAACTGGCAGGGGTTATTCCGTGGAATTCGAAGCAGAGTCACAAGTATGCAGGATCATCGGGCAGCCGGGCCGGTCAACGAAATAAAGAGCCGATGGCGGCCATTCTTTTTTCTGTGCTTATTCTTATGGGCGGGCTGCAGATTGCTTTCTCGGCCATTCGTGATTTAACCCGAGGACATTTATCGGCACCTGGGCAGTCGGCACTTGTAACCGTCTTGATTTGCATTGTGTTCAAAGAGGCTATCTTTCAATATCAATACCGTTATTATAAAAAAAAGAACGATGGCAGTCATGCCGCGTATGCGGATACCCACCGTTTCAGTCTATATACTTCCATAACCGTATTTATTGGTATTGCTCTGGCCATGACGGGCGGGTATTTCAATTGGCATCCAATGCTTTATATGGACCCGATTGCCGCACTGCTGACCGGATGTCTGGTTATCCGCAAAGGCTATTCTCTAATTACTTCCTCTGTCTACAGCAAAAAGATTCAGGAGCTTCCTTCCGAGGAAGCCGCCAGCTTCATTGAGACCGTCCAGCGTGTGCATGGAGTCATCCGGGTGGAGCAGCTTAAGGCAATGGAGGAAGGCAGTTATGTGAATCTTCATGTCACGATCAGCGTAAATCCGCGGATTAGCGTGCTGGAAGCTCAGGATATCTCGGAATGCGCCCGGAAGCTGCTGCAGCACCGGTTCGTTCATGTTGGCGAGGTTCAAATGGATGTTGTGCCGTATGACCCGGGTTATCCCTATAAAAGCAACCATGAGCTCGTGGATAATGATATTCCCACGCTGCTTCAGTAGTCTGCAAGGTGAGAGAAAGGTGAGCTGTATTGCTTCATTCAAAAACAAGATGGCAATCTCCGGCAGCCGATCCCGAGAAAAACCGGGAACTGGCCCGGAGCCTTTCTATTTCTCCGCTTCTGTCCTCACTGCTCGTGCAAAGAGGCATGGATACTGCCGATAAGGCGCTGGTATTCATGGATGGCGGAGTGGAGGATAGTCATGATCCATTCCTGCTCAAAGGAATGGCCGAGGCTGTGCCGCGGATTCGAAAGGCATTGCAAGATGAAGAACATATTCTGGTATATGGCGATTATGATGCAGACGGGGTGTCCAGTACTGCGCTGATGATCTTTCTTCTGCGTCATCTGGGTGCTTCTTTTGACATTTATATCCCGCATCGTTCCAATGAAGGCTACGGTCTGCATAATCATGCGCTCGATTGGGCGCTGCAGCAGGGAGTATCTCTCGTTATTACTGTGGATACTGGTATTAGTGCCTACCATCAGATTGCTTACGCTTCAGAGCTGGGCATTGATGTCATAGTCACGGATCATCATGAGCCGCCGGAGCTGTTGCCTGAGGCTTATGCACTCATTAATCCGAAACTGCCGGACTGCCCGTATCCTTTCAAGGGGCTGGCCGGAGTGGGTGTAGCTTACAAGCTGGCGGAGGCCCTTCTGGGCAGCGGAGTTCCTGAAGAATGGTGTGAGATTGCCGCTATCGGTACCGTTGCGGATCTGATGCCGCTGCTTGGGGAGAACCGGAGTCTAGTACGCCGGGGGCTAACCAGCATGCGGAATTCGCCGTTTCCGGGAATTCGGGCGCTGCTCTCCGTCAGCGGAATTACGATGAGTACGGTGAGTGCTGTTAATATTGCCTTCGGCATGGCTCCGCGCATTAATGCCAGCGGAAGGCTGGACCATGCCGGGCGGGCGGTTACACTGCTCACTACCGCAGATGCTGAAGAGGCAGAACAATTTGCCGGAGAGCTTGACCTCCTGAATAAGGAACGTCAACTGGTCGTCGAGAGAATTGTAGGGGAAGCTACGGAGAAGCTGGAGCAGAGAATCAGTCAAACCGGGCTTCCAGATATTATTGTGCTGGCTGAGCAGGGCTGGAATGTCGGCGTTGTTGGGATTGTGGCTTCTAAGCTGCTGGAAAAATATTATCGTCCGGTTATTATTCTGGACATTTACCCGGATACAGGGATGTGCAAAGGCTCTGCCCGCTCGATCCCCGGACTGGATATCTATGCGGCGTTATCCTCATGCGCCGGATTAATGGACCATTTCGGCGGGCATCCGGCTGCGGCCGGAATGAGCCTGCCGCAGGACAAGCTGGAAGATTTTGATGCAGCGCTTAATGCATATGCTGCATCTATCCTGACACCAGAGGACTTTGTAGCCGTGACGGCTGCAGACGGTGAGGTCTCGATTGCTGATTTGTCACTGCAGGCTGCGCTTGAACTGGAGCGGCTTGCCCCCTTCGGGATGGCTAACCCGCTGCCGAGATTCATTCTGCGCGGAGCTGCAGTGAAGGAGACCCGCAAGATGGGCCAGGACGGCAAGCATCTGAAGCTTGTCCTGCAGCAGGATAAGGTGACGATCGAAGCGGTGGCCTTCGGTAAGGGTTCCCTGGCTGATCTGCTGCCTGATGGTACAGTCATTGATGTACTGGCTGAGCTGTCGGTCAATGAATGGAACGGCTCACGCAAGCCTCAGCTGATGCTGCAGGATCTTGCAGTGCCTGCCGCGCAGTTGTTCGACCTGCGCGGTGCTGCTGACGCGGTTAAGCAGGCGGCGCATATTCAGGAGCTGCTCCGTTCGTACAGCGGCAGCAGCCCGGTTAAGACAGCAGCGGTCTTTCAGAACAGCCGCAGGTCTCCACTGCGCGAGCTGAAGGGCATGTCGCTGTGGGTCTACGATGAGGATGCCGGAATTTCACAGGTGCATCAGGGTGAGCCGGGGAATGACGAAGCAGAGATAACACTGCTCTGTCTGCTGGATATGCCGGAAACGCCGGAGCAGCTGGAAGCACTGTTCACTGCGTTTCCCCGCACAGAGAATATTGCCTTGCTGCATTCGATCCGCGACGGCCGTGACCGGCTGCAGGTTCCTACGCGGGATCATTTCAAGTCGTTATATAAATTGATCGCCTCGATCGCAATAACCGCAACCCCCGAGCATGAAGTGCTGCTGCGGCTCAGCCGCCAGTCTGCACTGGGTGTGCGTATGCTGGGCAGGATGCTGGATGTGTTCGCTGAGCTTGATTTCATTGAACGCAGCGGAGGAAGCATTACCTTTGTCAAGCAGCCTGCCGCCAAGAGCCTGACGGCGTCAGAGCACTTCGTCAGGCTGGGCAAGACTGCTGAAATGGAGCAGTATTTCATGGAAGGCAGCCGCGGCGAACTTCAGGAATTCATGCTGTCACGCCGGCTAGGCGCCTCGTAAAGGGTGTAGCGTGCTTTCGGAGTAAGAGCTTTTACAGAGAATTCAGGTGAGGATATCCTATCCTCATAACTTTTAGGAGATGATACTTTTGGATTTCAAAGACAGTATTCGTGTGATTCCGGATTTCCCGCAGCCGGGGATCAGCTTTAAGGATATTACTACCCTGCTTAAAGACGGCGCCAAGTACCGTGCGGCTATTGATGAGCTTAAGGCTCTCGTTGCCCATCTGGAGATTGATGTCATTGCCGGACCGGAAGCGCGCGGCTTTGTAGTAGGCGCACCGCTGGCGTATGCACTGGGTGTTGGCTTCGTGCCGATCCGCAAAAGCGGCAAGCTTCCTTACGAGACGATTGAAGTGGGATACGATTTGGAATACGGCAAAGATACCCTTGCTGTACACACGGATGCTATCCAGCCGGGACAGAAGGTTCTGATTGCGGATGATCTGCTCGCTACCGGCGGTACTATCGCTACTTCAGTAAGCCTCGTGGAACAGCTTGGCGGACAAGTTGTCGGCGCTGCCTTCCTGATTGAACTAACCGCTCTGGCCGGACGCAATAAGCTGTCGGATATTGAAGTGGTTACCCTGTTGACTTACGAGGATTAATTCACCCGGATAACTTTTCCCGGGAAATAAAAAGCGGACTGCTGTCGATTTAAGGACAGCAGTCCGCTTTTTAGATTAAATATGAGAAGCCATTTATATTGCATTTGCAGAGCTGCAAAAGTACTGTATAATCAAGTTTCTTCTATATATAAGTATTCAGGGCTTAATGAGCGGATTTATCTGCTTCCTGTTCATTGGACAAGCCGAGAACTTCAAACAGCTTGAAGAGCAGGGAGAGGAGCATACCGACGATAGTTGCCAATGCCATACCTTTCAGCTGTACACCGCCAACCGTTAATGTGATGCCGCTGATACCCACCACCAGTACCAGAGTAGCCAGAATCATGTTGGTGGCTTTGGAGAAATCGACCTTCTGCTCTACGAAAATACGCAGACCCGATGCGGCAATTACACCGAACAGCAGTAGGGATACACCGCCCATGACCGGCTGCGGGATATTGGCAATGACGGACGAGAACGTACCGGAGAACGAGAGCAGGATGGCAATCACTGCAGCGCCGCCGATTACATATACCGAGTACACCTTGGTCAGCGCCATAACGCCGATATTTTCACCATAAGTGGTATTCGGGGTGGACCCCAGGAATCCGGAGAGTACCGTGGAAATCCCGTTACCCATCAGTGAGCGGTCCAGTCCGGGATCTTTGGTCAGGTCTTTACCGACAATGTTGCTGGTAACCAGCAGGTGGCCGATATGCTCAACGATAACAACAAGCGATACAGGGATGATCGTCAAGATAACCTGCCAGTCGAAGGATGGGGTGATAATCGTTGGGTGGGACAGGAAATGGGCTTCAGAGATAGCACCAGTATTTACCTGACCCAGGATATAAGCGAGTACATAACCGGTAACGATACCGATGAGGATGTGAATGATTTTGGGGAAGCCGCGGAATAACACGGAGCCGAGTACGGTAACGCCAAGCGTGACCATTGACAAGGTAATAGCTTTGCCATCCGGAATCCAGTCTGTGACGGCCACACCTTCAGGAGCAATCAGTCCGGCCATGCGTGCTGCAACAGGAACGAGCTCCAGTCCGATGGTGGCTACGATAGCGCCCATAACTGCCGGAGGAAATACGACATTAATCCAGCCGGTGCCCGCATAACGCACGATCAAAGCGACTAGAATAAAAATAACACCGGTAACAATAAATGCGCCAAGTGCAAGCGAATATCCATGCTCATGATCGTCTGTGTGTTTAGCCAGGACCATAAGTACCGGCGAAATAAAAGCAAAGCTTGAGCCAAGATATGCGGGGATTTTGCCGCGGCAGATCCAAATGTAAAGCAATGTGCCGATACCATTCATCAGCAGGATCATGCCGGGATCTACCCCGAACAGGTTGGGAACAAGCACTGTGCTGCCGAACATGGCGAACAAATGCTGAAGACTCAGGAGGAAACCCGGGCCCCAAGGGAGTCTTTCGTTAACTTGAATTTCGCGTTGCAATGGAGTTCACTTCTCTTTCTGATCTAATTTGATGTAAGCCTGGCGCTAAAAAACCGCCTTTACTAGATTAAATAGATCGGCGCCTTTTTACAACAACATTTTTGCGCGCGCCACAAAATTGTCTTTTCTTGTCCCTTTCCCTTACAGGAATACCACGCTATGGCAAGTGTTGACGTAATCCTCCGTAAGCGTCATAATTATAGACAACTTTAATCTGTGCGTAGTGCAGTTTGGAACATATGGAACCTGCAAATTCTGCACGGCTTGCGGGTTCATTTTATTATAGAAGGGAAACGGATACGACGAGAATGGGCATAGAGCAATTAACCGAAAAGGCCGGCGCCTATATAAAAGAAAAAGATCTTCTCCGCATCCGGGAAGCTTATGAGTTTGCCGATCAGGCTCATCACGGGCAGGTTCGGAAATCGGGGGAGCCATACATTCTGCATCCGCTGGCGGTCGCAGATATTGTCGTCAATATGCAAATGGATGTTATATCTATTATTGCAGCGCTGTTACATGATGTTGTAGAAGATACGACGGTGTCACTGGACCAGATCCGCGCGAAATTTGGCGATACCTGCGCAATGCTGGTGGATGGTCTGACCAAGCTGGAACGCATCCGGTTCCGCTCCAAGGAAGAGCAGCAGAACGAGAATTACCGCAAAATGTTCATCGCTATGGCTCAGGATATCCGGGTCATTGTGATCAAGCTGGCGGACCGTCTGCATAATATGCGCACGCTCAAGTACCAGTCGGAAGAGAGCCAGCGCCGTATTTCCTATGAGACTCTGGAGATTTTTTGTCCCATTGCAGACCGCTTGGGGATCTCTGCGATTAAATGGGAGATGGAGGATATTGCCCTCCGTTATCTGAATCCGCAGCAGTACTACCGGATTGCCAATCTTGTACACAAGAAACGGGCAGAACGTGAGCAGTTTATCGACAGCGTTATCGGGCGAATCCGCGCCAAGCTGGATGAAATGGGCATCGAAGGCGATCTTTCGGGACGCCCGAAGCATATTTACAGTGTCTATAACAAGATGAGCACCAAGAACAAGCAGTTCAACGAAATCTATGATCTGCTGGCCATCCGCATTATCGTCGACAATATTAAGGATTGTTATGCTACGTTAGGAATTATCCATACTCTTTGGAAGCCGATGCCTGGCCGGTTCAAGGATTATATTGCCATGCCCAAGGCGAATATGTATCAGTCTTTGCATACAACGGTAGTGGGTCCGGGCGGGGAGCCTACAGAAGTGCAGATCCGCACCTGGGAGATGCACCGTACTGCTGAATTCGGGATTGCCGCGCATTGGGCGTATAAGGAAGGCAGCAGCAACAATGTGAATCCGGAGAACCGGATGCCATTCTTCCGCGAGATTCTGGAGCTGCAGCATGAAGCCAAGGATGCCGAAGAATTCGTGGAATCGCTCAAAATGGACTTTTTCTCCGACCTCGTCTTCGTGTTCACGCCTAAGGGTGAGGTTGTAGAGCTGCCTGCAGGCTCTGTGCCGCTTGATTTCGCGTTCCGTATCCATACAGAGGTCGGCAACCGGACGATCGGCTCCAAGGTCAACGGGCGCATCGTACCGCTTGACCATAAGCTGAAGACCGGGGATATCGTGGAGATTCTGACCTCGAAGAACTCGTACGGGCCGAGCCGGGACTGGCTGAAGATTGCCCAGTCTTCACATGCACGCAGCAAGATCAAGCAATGGTTCAAGAAGGAGAAGCGGGAAGAGAACGTTGAAAAAGGCCGCGAAGCGATCGAACGCGAGCTGAAGCGCCTCAACGTGGAGATCTCTGACTGGCTGACGGAAGATAAATTGTCAGAAGCGGCGAAGAAATTTGCCTTTAATGATGTAGAGGATATGCTGTCCGCAGTAGGTTTTGGCGGGATTACAGCCGCGCAGATTGCCTCCAAGCTGACCGAGAAGCTGCGTAAGGACCAGGAAGAAGCTGCCGGTCATCTGGAGCTTACTTCAGAGATGAAGGAGATCAAATCCAGCGGAGAGAAGCGCAATCAGCCGACCAACGGCGTGCGCGTTAAGGGGATAGATAATCTGCTTGTACGCTTCGCGCGATGTTGTAATCCCGTGCCGGGCGACGATATTATCGGTTATGTAACCCGCGGACGCGGTGTATCCGTACACCGTGAGGATTGTCCGAACATTCCGGGTGAAGGGGACGGGGAGGAATCAGCCCGCGTCATCGAAGTGGAGTGGGAAGGCAGCATGGAGGCTAACTATAGCGTCGATATTGAGATTACGGGTCATGACCGCAACGGACTGCTGAATGAAGTGCTGCAGGCCGTATCGGAGAGCAAGACCAATATCTCGGCGGTTACCGGACGCTCCGACAAGAACAAGATGGCAATGATTCATATGACGATTCTGATCCGCAACACCGATCATCTGCAGTCTGTGGTGGATAAGGTCAAGCGCGTGAAGGATGTATATACGGTTAACCGCATTATGCAATAAGGCTAAGGCATGAAGGTAACCAGGCAAGGAGCTGAAGGATGTTATGAGAGTGGTTGTGCAGCGCTGCAAGAATTCCAGTGTGACGGTAGACGGAACAGTGACCGGAGCGATTGGAGAGGGCCTGATGCTGCTGGTCGGCGTAACCCATGGAGATACGGAGAAGGATGCCAAGTATTTGGCTGACAAGGTAGCCGGACTGCGGATTTTTGAGGATGACGCCGGTAAAATGAACTTCAGCGTAACGGATGCCGGAGGCAGTGTCCTGTCCGTGTCCCAGTTCACCCTGTACGGGGACTGCCGCAAAGGCCGGCGGCCCAACTTCATGGCTGCGGCGGCTCCGGCGGAGGCAGAGCGGCTCTATGACTACTTCAACCAGGAGCTGCGCAGAGGCGGGCTTCAGGTGGAGACCGGTATTTTTGGAGCGATGATGGACGTCTCCCTGACGAACTGGGGACCGGTTACCCTGCTGCTGGACAGCCGGGGCTAGGCATTGAAAGAGGCGGCAGCAGAACGGACATGATATGCCGGTCTAATTTTACAGCTAGATGTGAGGACTCCACGTTGTGGGGTCTTTTTTGATATAGGATAACGGTCTCCCCTGCTGGATAAACTAGTGATGAACCAATAATATTCACAAGTTGCGGGGAGTCAGTAGCATGAGACAATCACAGAAAGCATGGATATGGAACAGTATACAGGGCCATACGGCGGGGTCGATGACGGAAGCTTCTGCAACGGCAAGAGGAGCCGGGGATCAGAGGGATCTGCCGGTGCTTAAGGGAACAAGCCGCAATCTTCTGCCGCGAACGTAATGAGTGCAGGGAAGGCGGCTTATTTATCTGTTTTTTGGAGCGTACAAATGGTGTTTAGCCGGCGGGAATTTGCGAAACCTGTGAGGGCTCGTTAGAAAGCCGGGGAATGCGGGTAATAGAATGACGAGAACAGAATAGCGTAGAGAGGAGAAATTAATCTCAATGAGTAAAGTAGCATTTCTGCTCGCTAATGGTTTTGAAGATTCCGAAATGAAGGTGCCTTATGAAGAAGTGCTGCAGGCAGGACATCAGGCAGAGATTATTGGTCTGAAGAAAAATGAGACTCTGCTCGGTAAAAAAGGCAGCGTGTCTTATGCCGCCGATAAAGCGGTCAGCGAGGTGAAAGCCGGAGATTATGATGCTGTAGTCATCCCGGGCGGATCTTCGCCGGAGAACCTTCGTCTTGACCAGGATATCCTGCAATTTGTAAAAGATGCGGACAATGCCGGCAAGCCTATAGCTGCTATCTGTCACGGGCCGCAGATTCTGATCAGTGCCGGTCTGGTACAAGGCCGTACGCTTACCTCCTACCCTCCGCTGAAGGATGATCTCATCAATGCTGGTGCGGAATTCAAGGATGAAGAGGTCGTCGTGGACGGCAATTATATTACTTCACGCACACCCAAGGATGAGCCCGCATTTGTGCGTGAGCTGCTTAAGGTGTTGTAATACATTTAAACAAACCACTGGGAGGGATTTACAATGACTAAAAGAATCCAAGCCTATTTCAGCACGGAAGATGCAGCGGAAGGTGCCAAGACTGCACTGATTCCATACGGTGTGGAAGGAATTGAAGTGTCGGCACTGACGGATCCTCTGGATACCGGCGGAAACAACCGCCGCAATATTCTGATGCCGCTGGCTCCCTATAATACTTCGGCTACAGCTGCCGGAGGGGTCTACGCAGCAGGGGGCGCGACAGGGCCGCTTACAGGAGCAGCCATTGTGCCTGGAGTTACTGTTGATGATGATCTGGGCCGGACAGATGATGAACGAACGGCGGGTGAGGTTCACAGGGACTCTGATTTGACAAACAGTGATCTGGAGAACCTGCATTACGTCATGGATCTCAAAGTGGCTGAGAATCATTACAATGAGGTTGTGGAGGTTCTGCGCGGCAAGCAGGCCTATGTGGAGATTTTTGATTAAGCAGAAGGCTCTGCTTAATCCGGGTAACCAATTCAGCTCCAGTCCTCCCCTAAGGAGGGGCTGGAGCTATTTATTTGCCCGCAGGGAAGCGGGAAGGGCATGAATTCTCTAGACAGGGAATAGGGTTGTAGTGTAACCTAATTTGTAGAGTTCAGGCACAGGCATGTACGACTCAATAAAACGCTTTCTTTTCTGTAATGCAACTGTAATATTACATTCATGATTCCTTAATATAGCGTGTTTATAATAGAAGCATGACCCCCTTTTTTATAATATATGATGATGGACCTGCAGCAATCGGCTGCAGGTCATTTTTTTTGAAATCTAAGAATTTACATGCTTCGCGCTATAAATAGCTCGAAATGAGGCATCTCTGGACGCATAACGGAATCTGAGTCCGCTTGCCCCGCGAATTCGCCGGATTTGTTCAAATAGCGGAATCTCATTCCTCCTGTCGGGCAGTAACCTGAGGAGCTGCGCCCAGTACTTGCGCAGGCCATGTGCGCTTGCGCTGCTCCAGCTGACTCACCCTGGCTGCGAGCCGGGATACAAACTGAACTCAATTCATTCCTTGACTTTAGCGCAGTGGTTCAGTAGAATCTAACAATATACGGTATGTTATATTGTTTTGATGACGGGACCAAGTAATCCGTAACCCACAACCCCAGAGAGGAATCCCGCTGATCCGGCGGCTGTCCAAGTGATGGACGGCAACACCTGATCCGCACGGCTGTAAGGATTCTGTTGATGAACGGATGAATGACCTCCCCGAGAACGCACGGCGAAAGCAGGCAGCAGCAGGTTGCCTAGAGTCAGTAGCCGATTGCGCGTAGGCGGGCGTTAACCGCTTAGAGCGGATTTGGAGCAGCATAGCTGCTTAAGTCCGGAATGTGGGTGGTACCACGGGTGAATTATTGGTTATGATAATCCCTCGTCCCTGTTTGTAATTAAACAGGGCGGGGGATTTTTTGTTGTTTTTAGAAGCAGAGACAATGGGTTCCATGAGGAACAAGAGGGGTTATTTTCAGGAGGGATAGGCTGTGGCTAAAGAAAGATTCGAGAAACCAACCGGTACGCAGGATGTGCTTCCGGGTGCAGTAGAGAAATGGCAGTACGTTGAGGGCAAAGCAAGAGATCTCTGCCGCCGCTTCAACTACCGGGAGATCCGCACACCGCTGTTCGAGCACACCGGGCTGTTTGAGCGTGGTGTAGGCGAGACAACGGATATTGTAGAAGGGGAAATGTATACCTTCAAGGACAAAGGCGACCGCGATCTGGCACTGCGTCCCGAAGGGACAGCAGGTGTCGTACGGGCGTACGTGCAGAACAAGCTCTATGGTGAGCCGGATGTCAGCAAGCTGTATTATATCGGCCCGATGTTCCGCTACGAACGTCCGCAGGCAGGCAGATACCGCCAGTTCCACCAATTCGGCATCGAAGCCTTCGGTGCAGTGGACCCGGCAATCGATGCGGAAGTGATTTCGCTCGGGTACCAGTTCTATCTTGATCTGGGGCTGAAGGATGTGAGAGTGGAGCTGAATTCCGTGGGCAACGCGCCTAGCCGCGCGGCGTACCGGGAGAAGCTGCTGGATTTCCTGAGACCGATGAGAGAGAGCCTGTGCAGCGACTGCCAGCGCCGGATGGAGCGTAATCCGCTGCGCGTGCTGGACTGCAAGGTCGATCAGGATAAATTCGGCGGTGCCCCGTCAATTCTGGACAGTCTGGATGAGGAGTGCACAGAGCATTTTGCCAAGGTGAAAGGCCATTTGGACGTGATGGGCGTGGAGTACAGCATTAACCCCCGTCTGGTACGCGGCCTGGATTATTACACGCATACAGCGTTTGAGTATAAAGCGGCAGGCATCGGCTCCATCGACACGGTGGGCGGCGGCGGCCGGTATAACGGCCTAGTGGAAGAGATCGGCGGACCGGATCAGCCGGGTATCGGTTTCGGGATCGGCCTTGAGCGTATTCTGCTGATTCTGGAGAATCAGGGGGTTGAGCTGGAAGCAGTGAAGCCGCTGGATGTGTACTTTGTCGCACTTGGTGAAGCCGCAGATCTGGAGATCACGAAGCAGCTGTTCCATCTGCGCAGCCTGGGCTTCTCCGCAGAACGCGATTATCTGGGGCGGAAGATGAAGGCACAGATGAAGTCGGCGGACCGCATGTCGGCCCGGTATACGGCGATTCTTGGCGAAGACGAGCTGAACAGCGGCGTGATCGCCCTGAAGTCGATGGAAACCGGCGAGCAGCGGACCGTCAAGCTGGAAGAGCTGGCGCAGGCGCTGAAATAGAATTTAAGTATGGATATATCCGCGAGCAAGCGGCAGTCAATTACATGTAATTTTAACCATGAAGGGGTAGGATAAAAGATGACCAGAAGCCATAACTGTGGACAATTAACAACGGCGAGCATCGGCGAGACAGTAACACTGAACGGTTGGGTGCAGACCCGCCGTGACCTTGGGGGCGTGCTGTTTATTGACCTGCGCGACCGCACAGGGATTGTACAGATTGTATTCAACCCCGACTATTCCGGAGAAGCGCTGCAGATTGCCGATAAGGTGCGCAGTGAATACGTGCTTGCCGTAACGGGTAAAGTGGTTAAACGGGATGATGAAACCATCAACCGCAACCTGCCGACCGGCGAGATTGAAGTGCAGATTACAGATATTGAAGTATTGAATGCTGCCAAGACGCCTCCGTTCTTCATCGAAGACGGTGTGGAAGTGGATGAATCGCTGCGGATGAAATACCGTTACCTGGATCTGCGCCGTCCGGAAATGCACAAGACGCTGCTGCTCCGTTCAAAAGCGGCCAAGATCTTCCGCGACTTCCTGGACAGCGAAGGCTTCATCGATGTGGAAACGCCGATTCTGACCAAAAGCTCACCGGAAGGCGCACGTGATTATCTCGTGCCAAGCCGTGTGCATGAAGGGGAATTCTTCGCGCTTCCGCAGTCTCCGCAGATCTATAAGCAGCTGCTGATGGTCGGCGGCATCGAGCGTTATTACCAGATGGCCCGCTGTTTCCGCGATGAGGATCTGCGCGCAGACCGCCAGCCTGAATTCACCCAGTTCGACATCGAGACCTCCTTCATGCCGCAGGATGAATTGCTGTCCATGATGGAAACCCTGATGCAGCGACTGCTGAAGGAAACCATTGGTGTCGAGGTTGCTACTCCGTTCCAGCGGCTGACCTATGCTGAAGCTATCGGCAAATACGGCTCGGACAAGCCTGACCTGCGGTTTGGCCTGGAACTGGTAGAGATGAACGATATCGTTGCTGCCAGCGGTGTGAAGGTGTTCGCTTCCGTGATCGAAAAAGGCGGAGAAGTGAAATGCCTTAACGCCAAGGGCTGCGGCACTTGGACCCGTAAGGAAATTGATGATCTCGGACCTTACGCTGCACGTTACGGCGCCAAAGGCCTGGCCTGGATTCAAGTGAAAGACGGCGAGTTCAAAGGACCGATTGTGAAGTTCTTCTCCGAAGAAGAAATTGCCGCCGTGAAGGAACGCACGGGTGCTGAAGAAGGCGACCTGCTGCTCTTCTCCGCCGACACTAAGAAGGTCGTTGCCGATGTACTCGGCGCACTCCGCCTGAAGATCGGCCGTCAGCTTGGCCTGATCGACGACAGTGTGTTCAAATTCGCCTGGGTTACAGAGTTCCCGCTGCTCAGCTATGACGAAGACCAGAAGCGCTACATGGCGGAGCATCATCCGTTCACACGCCCGATGGATGAAGACCTCCATCTCTTCGATACGGATCCGGGCGCGATCCGCGCACAGGCTTATGACATCGTGCTTAACGGCTACGAGGTGGGCGGCGGCTCCCAGCGTATCTACAAACGTGAGGTTCAGGAGAAAATGTTCGAAGCTCTCGGCTTCACACAGGAACTCGCGTATGAGAAATTCGGCTACCTCATGGATGCCTTCGAATACGGCACGCCTCCGCACGGCGGGATTGCCTTCGGCTTCGACCGTCTGATCATGCTGCTGGCCGGACGCACGAACCTGCGTGAAACCATTGCCTTCCCTAAGACCGCAAGTGCAACCGACCTGCTGATGGACGCTCCGTCCCCGGTAGATGCTATACAGCTCGAGCAGCTGCATATCAAATTGGCGCCAAAACCGGAAAAAGAAAAGAAATAAAACATAAATGGCTGACGGGGCATAGAGCGGACTTAAGCGACTATGCCCCGCAGGCTTGTTAAAGGAGGCTGACATCATGCTGAATCAGTTCTCGCGTACGGAACTGGCGATCGGACCGGAAGGTCTCGAGATCATGAAGAACAGCACAGTGGCTGTGCTGGGGATTGGCGGAGTGGGAGCGATGGCTGTAGAGGCCCTCGCCCGTACTGGTATCGGACGTATCATCCTGATTGATAAGGATTCGGTCGATATCACCAATATTAACCGCCAGATCCATGCGCTGACGACGACGATCGGCCAGAACAAAACCGATCTGATGGTGGACCGCGTCAAGCTGATCAACCCGGACTGCGAAGCGATTGCCCTAAACATGTTCTATACCGAAGAGACCTATGAGGAGCTGTTCAAATACAAGCTGGATTATGTCATTGATGCTTCGGATACGATTATCTACAAAATACATCTGATCAAGGAATGTCTGACCCGGAAGATCCCGTTGATCTCCAGCATGGGAGCGGCGAATAAGATGGACCCTACCCGTTTCCAGGTAGCCGATATTTCCAAGACGAGTATGGACCCGATTGCGCGGGTGATCCGCACAAAGCTGCGCAAGGAAGGGATCAAGAAAGGCGTTAAGGTTGTATTCTCGACCGAAAAGCCTGTGAAGCCGCGCGAGGATGTCACCGAGCAGATTGTTCCTGCCAATGCGCCGGACCGGCGCAAAGCGAAGCAGCCTCCGGCCAGTACGTCCTTCGTGCCTCCGGTAGTCGGTCTGATTATGGTTAGTGTTACGGTACGTGATTTGCTGGAAACCGGCGGTATCACGTTTGAATAAGGGTTTGACAGGATTCAAGGGCGTGCAGCTGATTCCCCGCTGCATGCCCTTTTATTGCTGCCTGGAGCAGCATACTCGTGAGATGGCTGATTACAGATCAGACAAACGGGGTAATAGCCAGCGGAACTTAACATCATAATATAAGAAAACTTAAGAATGGAGCAGTGGGGCTGCAATTAATACCTGATCTTAAGGCATTATTGAAGCATCTGTATAACATTCTTAAGTTCAGGTTCTATAGTGGAGGTTTTTAGATGAAATCGAATTTTTGGCGGAATAGCGTGGGACTTACGCCGGGCGACAACTGGAAACGGGAGTGGGCGGCAGGCATCCTATCGTATTTCGCTTCGGTATATATTGTTATGGTCAATGCGGCGATTCTGCATGATGCAGGCATGCCGCTGCGGGCGGGGATGGTGGCCACACTGCTGACAGCGATTACAGGCTGTCTGCTGATGGCTTTTGGCGGGAAAACGCCGATTGTCGTCGTCCCGGGCATGGGCATCAATGCCTTTTTCACCTATACATTGGTGCATTCCATGAAGCTGCATTGGCGTGAGGCGCTTGCCGTTGTTGTGGTGACGGGTGTGCTGTTCGCTATTGTAGCGTTCACTTCGCTCTACCGCATACTGAGTGATGCCATACCCCATAATCTGCAGCATGCGATAACTGTCGGAATCGGTCTGTTTCTGACGTTTATCGGCCTGCAAAAAAGCGGGATTGTCATTGCCCATGCCACGACATTTGTCGCCATCGGGCATTTCAGCGATCCTGCGGTCATTACCTCGGTGGTGACGCTGCTGCTCGCCCTGGTCCTGTTCATCCGCGGCACACGCGGCGGCCTGCTGATCAGCATGCTGGCGGGGACAGGCCTGGCCTACCTGCTGGGAGCGGCTCATGCGCCTGAGAATACCGAATCCGGACATGTGTTCAGCGGATATGGCGATGTGTTCGCCAGTATGCAATGGAGCGGATTCATCAGCCTGGTCTTCTGGATCGCCGTATTCCTGCTGCTGCTGATCGTTGTCTTCGAGAACATCGGCCTGATCTCCTCGCAGACGCTGATGATAGGCCGTCCGGAACGCTTCAAAAGCAGTCTGCGGGCGCTATCCATCGCTAACATCGCGGCAGGCCTGTTCGGCAGCAGTCCCGTAGTAGCCGCTGCCGAATCTACAGCCGGCATCGCTGCCGGCGGACGCACCGGCTTAACCTCGCTCGTCACCGGTCTCTTGTTCGGGGCGACATTCCTGTTCATTCCGCTGCTGGCTTATGTGCCGGACAGCGCAATTGCGCCGATTCTGATCGTGATCGGCGGACTTATGGTCCAGAGTGTGCGCGAGATGGATCTCAGCGACATGACGGAGCTGTTCCCCGCATTTCTGATTATGGTGATGATTCCATTCACCTACAGCATCGTGGACGGGATGGCGTTTGGGTTCATCACTTACCCGGTTGTGAAGCTGGCTACAGGCAAAGGCAAGGACGTCCCGCCGGCGCTGTACGGGATTGCCGGGCTGTTCGTAGCGAACTTTGTGCTCCATGCGCTGATGGGCTAAATGCGCCTCATATAGGGCAGGTGAGCCGTTCTATACGGCAGTTTGAAATATATGGCTTTCCCTGTCCTGTTGTGATATGATGTACTGCTCACATCACTTTTAGGAGGTAACTGAAATTGGAAGACAACTTTCAAAGTGCCTATCAAGAGGAAGAAGACAGGCTGAACCACGCGCTTATAGAGATTGACTCTACCCTTGAGCGGTTGCGCAGCACTCCGGTGTACACGGGACACGAGTATACGGAACAAGTGCTGGAGGACTCCAGGGAACAGAGGCGCAAAGATCTTGCCAAGCTTAGGCAGGAGCCTTATTTCGGACGGCTTGATTTTCAGGGCAATGACGAGGAAGAACGCAAGGCACTTTATATTGGTAAAATCGGCGTAGACCGTGAGCAGGTAAGCGACCGTCCGCTGGTCATTGACTGGCGGGCACCGGTGGCAAGCCTGTTCTATTCGTTTACAGGAGGGACAGAAGCGGCCTCCTATGAAGCACCGGAAGGGCTGATTGAAGGGCTCGTCTACCTCAAACGCAACGTGGTCATCCGCAAGCAGATTCTGGAGCGGGTTGCGGATACGTATAACCGCGACAGTGATGCGCCGGCGGTGTCGGATGAATTCCTGGTGTACCGGCTCGGTGAGAACAAGGACAACCGGCTGCGTGATATCGTCTCGACGATCCAGGAGGAGCAGGACAAGATTATCCGGGCAGCGAAGAACACGGCGCTGATTATTCAAGGGGTAGCGGGAAGCGGTAAAACCACCGTCGCGCTGCACCGGCTGGCTTTTTTATTGTACCAATACAAGGATCAGGTCTCGGCGGAGAAAATGATTATTTTCGCTCCGAACCGGATGTTCCTGGATTATATTTCAGATGTGCTGCCGGAGCTCGGTGTCGGCAATATTGCCCAGAGCACCTTCCCGGACTGGGCTGCGGATGTTCTGGGTGTGACCTTGCCGGAGCAGGATGCTTCGGAAACGATGAACCGCTGGTTTGAAACGGCTGGAGCGATGCCCGTTATTACAGAAGAGACCCCGGGACGCTTCAAAGGCTCCACGGTGCTGATGAGTGTCATTGAATCCAGCATTAAGCTGCTGGAGACCAGCGCCGTGCCTGAAGGGGATTTCAGCCCGTGGGACGGGGCTGTGCTGCGCCGCTCGATGATTCTGCGCTGGCATAATGAAGAATACGCTCCGTATCCGCCGGCCAAACGCAAGGAACGCGTGATGGCGCGGATTCACCGCTGGATCGAGATGGAGCTGAAGAAGAGCCCGTCGGCCGCTGCGCTGAAGGACCGTAAGAAAAAAGGCGCAGCCCGCGAGAAGGCTTACAGCGCCAAGTGGCCGAAATATGATCCGCTGGCTATCTACAAGCAGATATTCCGCGCGGCGAAGACTCCGGAGGACTGGCCGGCTGAGGCGCCGGAAGAAATTCCGCAGGCTGTATTGAAGGAAACGGTGAAAGAGCTGAAGAAAGGCATTTTGCGCGAAGAGGATCTTCCGCCGCTGCTCTATATCCATTATCTTTTGAACGGCAATGAGGGAACCGAACGCTTCGATCATATTGTTATTGACGAAGCGCAGGATTTCTCCCCGTTCCAGATTGCCGTGCTGGATTTGTATGTGAAGGGCCATTCCTTCACGATTCTGGGTGACTTGTCCCAGGGGATTCATGCCTATAAAGGGGTACATGAGTGGAAAGAAATGCAGACGCTGTTTGCCGAGGAGTATACCGCGTATCACGCGCTTACCCGCAGCTACCGTTCAACGATGGAGATTATTGAATTCGCCAACGGCATTCTGTCCGCTGGCGTCGGCAGCGAGCTGCTGGCCGTGCCGGTCTTCCGCAGCGGTAATCCTGTGCGGCTGATTTCCTATGAGGATGCGCAGCCGGAACCGGCTGCAGGCGGCAGCCAGCGGCTCAGCGCTGTCAGAAGCGCCCTGTCATCGCTCTCCGGGCGCGAATACCGCACTGTGGCTGTATTGACCCGTAGCCTGCGGGAAGCCGCTGAGCTGTACGCTGAGCTTGCCGGACAGTTCGAGGATATTCATCTCATTGACGGCAGCATCACCGAATACCGCGGCGGCTTGTCCATACTGCCTGTATATTTGTCCAAGGGACTGGAGTTCGATGCCGTCATCCTGGCGGACGCGGATAGCGCGCATTATGGAGGGGCGGCCTGGGACGCCAAGCTGATGTATGTAGGCTGTACACGTGCCCTGCATGAGCTGTGGCTGCTGCATAATGGCGGGCTTCCGGCTTACGTGCAGCTGCTTGGAGACGAGACGGTCTCCGGCTGGCCGGTACCCGAAGGGAATTAAGGTTTACATTATCTTGGGTAAGGGCAGCCCCTGTTTTGGAATGGGATAGAGGGTTGCGCTTGGTGAGAACACTCGGCAAACGGAACGTTATTCCAGTCGATCCCTGGTCCAGATTTTTTAAATTCCCTTAGCGGTGAAAATCCATACACAAGGCGACCGCTAACGCTTTTCCGAGGGTCGTCCTGTCCGATCCACTGTTTAAGCGGGAAACGTGTGCAATCTTAATAAACGCAAAAAAGAAACCTCTCTTTGGTGAAATGTGTTCAACCATTTCAAAGGAGAGGTTTTTTTGTACATATATAAGGATTTATTTGTTTCACTCCATCAATTATTCGGAAGCCGCCGGGAGTCGGCACACGGTAAGATCAAAGGGATCAATCCTTCTGATTTTGCCGAGTGTGGCTGAAGGAGAGTAATGAAGAGCATTAATGCCCCTGAATTCACTGGACGGGTGCCGAATGAGCAAATGAGGGGCATAAGTGCCCCTGAATTCACTGGACGGGTGCCAAATGAGCAAATGAGGAGCATTAGTGCCCCTGAATTCACTGGAAGCGGGCCGAATGAGCAAATGAGGGGCATAAGTGCCCCTGAATTCACTGGAAGCGGGCCAAATGAGCAAATGGGGGGCATAAGTGCCCCTGAAATCACTGGATGCGGGCAAAATGAGCAAATGAGGGGCATAAGTGCCCCTGAATTCACTGGACTGGTGCCAAATGAGCAAATGAGGAGCATTAGTGCCCCTGAATTCATTGGAAGCAGGCCAAATGAGCAAATGGGGGGCATAAGTGCCCCAGAAATCACTGGATGCGGGCAAAATGAGCAAATGAGGGGCATAAGTGCCCCAGAAATCACTGGATGCGGGCAAAATGAGCAAATGAGGGGCATAAGTGCCCCTGAATTCATTGGAAGCAGGCCAAATGAGCAAATGAGGAGCATTAGTGCCCCTGAATTCACTGGAAGCGGGCCGAATGAGCAAATGAGGGGCATAAGTGCTCCTCATTACGCCGTATGCCCTTAAGCCTTGCCCTTCGGCTCGAAGTGAAACCGTTCCACCTGTCCCTGCATATCCGATGCCATGGCGGAGAGCGCAGCGGAAGATGAAGTGATCTCCTCCATGGAAGCAAGCTGCTCTTCCGTCGCTGCTGTGACACTTTGGAAGGATTCGAGCGCCGCCTGGGCGATCTTGGCCATCTCCTGAACAGACGCTGCTACTTCTGCGCTGCTGGCTGACATTTGCTCGGTGATCGCGGATACTTCATGAATTTGCTCGCCTACATGCCGGGTGGACTGCTCGATCTGGCGGAAGGCCTCGCTGGCTTCCTGTGTAAGCTCCATTCCTTGCTCCACATCTCCAACCACTTTATGCCGCATCACATCATAGGCACTGGCAATCAGGTCCACCATCTCAGAGATCGTCTCATGGATTTGTCCTGCACTGACATTGGAAGCTTCGGACAGCTTGCGCACTTCACCGGCGACTACAGCGAAGCCTCTGCCGTGTTCTCCGGCCCGTGCAGCTTCAATGCCCGCATTCAGCGACAAGAGATTGGTCTGCTTGGCAATGGCAGAGATGGCCGTGCTGGTCTCCGCCACCTTGGCACTTAATCCGTTAAGCTCAGCAATCAGCGTACCGGACTGGTGTACGGATTCGCGGATCGTCTTCATTTGTTCTCCGACATGCTGCATCTTGGCACTGCCGGTGGAGACATCCTGTTCCGTCTGTACTGCGGCGCTGACAATCATCTCTGAGGCGGAGGCGATTTTTTGAATGCCGGTTGACATTTCATCCATCGTTATGGCCACCTCGGCGGAAGCATAAGCCTGGGTTTCCACACCACGGGTGGATTCCTCGACCAGCTCGGTCACGTATTCGACCGCTTTGCTGTTCTCGCCGGTGCTGGCTGTCAGCTGTTCACTGGCTGCCGCCAGGTGGCCAGACGTTTCAGCGACCTCCTGAACCATTTTGCGGAGCGAAGACACCATTTCATTATAATTGCCGGCCAGCTGACCGATCTCATCTTTGCGGTTTGTCTCCACAGACTCATCCAGATAACCTTCGCTTACCCGTTTGGCTGAACGGTTCAAGCGTTCCACAGCGCCGGTAATGCGGCGGATGATAAGGAACGTTACGATCGAAGCAAGCAGCAGAGAGACGACAAGGACGATACCTGATTTGTACAGAATCGGATATACAGCCTTGGTGTATTCATTCTCCGGCAGCACGCCGGCCATTTTGAATCCGGTCAGCTCGTTCGTAATGTAGAAGCCGTCCATTTGTGTATTGGCTGTATCGTCCTTGTAGGAGATTTTTCCTGCTGGGCCTTTGCCCATTTCAGCCAGCATCTGGCTTGTTGCTTCAGAGGCCACCTCCATGGTGGGGTGATAGATTACCTTGTTATTGCCGTCTAGAATATATACATAGCCGCTGTCACCCAGACTGACGTTCTTGGTCAGCTCCATGAGCTCGTTCATGCTGATGCTGATTGTAACGGCCCCCTTACCGTCCGGCAAAGCCCGGGAAACCGGCAGGATATAGCTGTTTGTCACTTTGGAGAAAATAGGGTCAATAACCGATGTGCTCTCCGGTGTCTTTAGTGCATCTATGTACCAGTCGCGCGTACGGGGATCATAATCCTCCGGCTGTGAATCCGGAGCGAACATGTATTTACCCTGGTCGTTGCCCAGAGCTATGATATCCACTTCCGGATGCTCCAGCTTGAATTTGTCGAGCAAACTGCGTGCTTTTGCAGGGTTGCCCGTGAGATCAGTGCTGCTAATCTGGTAGGCGAGCTCGTTGACGCCTGCACTCTCCAGCTGGATTAATTGCGAGAGGGTTTTATTGAGAATATGAATGCTTGAGTTTGTGGTTTCTTCCATTTTGGAGCGCAAGGCCGACTCTGAGGTTTCCGTGGATATGACAACCAGGGCAAGGGAGGGAAGCACAATAGCTATGATGATTAGCAGCATCAATTCAGTTCTCAGCTTGGTGATGTGAAATACACGCTTTAAGGGATTCCGTGGGGTTGTCATAGAAGGTTCCTCCTGAATTTCTGAATGGATGGGGTTAAATTAAGTTCCATATCTCGAAGTAAATAGATAATTTAATATATATTTCGACATTAATCGACTAAAAATTAGTTTTTCGTCAAAATTTTTTTGACTGAAATTAACGCTATGCCTTCCTCCTGAAAGTTATGATTAACGTGAGCTCAAGGTGGAGAACGATTATAACTATTCTTGAACTTGTAACCTGCGGATACCTGTGGCTTAATAATAAGTGTCCGGCCGGGCAAGATTACTTCTGGAAGGAGGCTGATGGCAATGTTTTCAGAATACGAGGTGGTTTCCGTCTAAGACGGAAGCCTGTTTAAGGGGAGGCCGCGAGGCCTCCTTATGTATAGATAGCGGCTATATATTTCAGGCTTAGCTAAAATATATAGAAGTACACTGACAAACCACTGATAGGGTACTGATAAACAATGAATGTAGACGCTAACCGCAGGGTTTAATATAATGAATTTAGGTTATTTACCAAATTTGAGGAGAAGAAAGGAGGCAGGTGGCATGATTATCAAGAACAGCGCAGTGATCGGACTTAACGGAACACACCTGTTGAAGGAGGAACCAGAACGTGAGTTACGTAAATGGAAAGGATGTGCTCCCCCCGGGATTGCTCGAAGAGCTACAGGGCTACATCCAGGGTGAATTGCTATACATCCCGAAGAAGACGGAAGAGCGGGTACGATGGGGCGAGAACAGCGGCTCCCGGCAAGAAATTGCGAACCGCAATGAAGAGATCTTCTGTAGTCACAGCAGTGGCTGCTCGGTGAACGAGCTGCAGAAGAGATATCATTTATCCGAAGAAAGCATCCGCAAAATCATTTCAAAAATGCGGCTGGCGCTGAACAGCTAGCCTGAATATTTGAAACAACCCCACAACATATAAGTTCTAAGAATAGAACAAAGAGCATGCTCCCGCCGGTGATGGCGAGGTCATGCTCTTTTTAATGAAAGCTGCGGGTATGGTATGATAGAAGGCAGCCAGTTATTTCTATCGAAGAAATAGCAAAATACCAGATTACTAGCAAGGAAGTGGAGTTATGGATTTATTCTCGCTGGGTGAAGATAACGGGAATGGGAGCGGAAGGCTGCTTGCAGACCGGATGCGGCCCGTGAATCTCGATGAATATATTGGACAGGAGCATATTGTAGGCCGCGGCAAGCTGCTGCGCAGAGCCATAGAGGCCGATCAGGTCTCTTCTATATTGCTGTATGGGCCTCCGGGCTGCGGCAAAACAACCTTGGCTCATATCATATCGCATCATACCCAAGGTGAATTTGTCCGGCTGAACGCGGTGGAAGCCTCGGTGAAGGATGTCCGCGAGGTTATTGAACGCGCCCAGAGCAACAAGGCGCTGTATGGATCGAAGACGATTCTGTTTCTGGACGAGGTACACCGTTTCAACAGCTCCCGGCAGGATGCGCTGCTGCCGGCGGTGGAGAAGGGAACGATTACCTTCATAGGCGCAACGACGGAGAATCCGTTCCATTATGTGAACGGGGCGCTTATGAGCCGCTCCACGCTGTTCCAGCTGGAGTCTCTGACCAGCGAGCACAGCCTGATTGCCATGAAGCGGGCGCTCGCCGATGAGCAGCGGGGCCTGGGGTTCATGGATCTGAAGGCGGATGAGGACGCGCTGCAGCATATTGCCACGATGGCTAACGGCGATATCCGGCGCGCCTTGAACGCGCTGGAGCTGGCAGCGATGACCACTGCCCCGGAGAGCAACGGCAGCGTGCATATCACACTGGAGGTGGCGGAGGAGTCCATCCGCCGGCCAATTGTCAAAGCGGACGAGTCTACGCAGTATGATGTGGTGTCCGCTTTTCACAAAAGCATCCGCGGCTCCAGCGACGCCGCCCTGTTCTGGTTCCTCTACGCGGTGGAGAAGCTCGGCATGGACCCGATGACCTTCATCCGCCGTCTGATCGCCGCGAGCAGCGAGGATATTGGCCTGGCTAACCCGCAGGCGATGGTCCAGGCCGTCAGTGCGCTGGATGCCTACCGCAATAACGGCTGGCCGGAGGCCAAGCTGAATATCGCCCAGGCGATCCTGTTTGCGGTGGAGAGCCCGAAATCAAACGGCGTGGTGATGGCAATCGCGAACGTCATGGATAGCCTGGAGGATCTGAAGTCGGCTGAGGTGCCGCTGCATTTGCGGGATACACATTATAAAGGCGCAGCCCAGCTGGGGCATGAGGGATACCAGTATCCCCATAATTTCCCCGGTCACTATGTGAAGCAGGACTATCTTCCGAAGGCGATCTCCCGGAGGGTGTTCTATCAGGCGACCGAGCAGGGCAACGAGGCGAAGATCCGCCATAACCAGCAGCTGCGGCGCGGGCAATAGTGCCTCACTCAGATGCATGGGAAGACCAATAAATGATGAGAAGTAAAGGGAGACCACCGCATTGCACTCCATGGCGGTGGTCTTTTATTTGCGTATCCGCTTGTGCATCTGAAATACATTAGCGTATTTTTCGGATGAGGGCACGGTAAATATGATAAAAATGGAAATTATTTGACAAAATGAGTTTGTTTTCGGTGAAATTAATTGTAAATATATAGAATTAAATTACTATATGTGGTATATGTGTAGATAGGAAGATTATTTCCTTAATTTGTAAGTGGGGGTGGGGGATGGAACGTACTGAATAGAATGTCTTATGAAATGTCTTCAATGGACGCTGGGGAGGTATCTGCGCGTGAGTCACCCGATCGGGCTGAAATGTAAAAATCGAAGGGAGATGAGTTAAGGTGAAGCAAACGAGACGGAAGACAGGCTGTATCGCAGCACTGAGCTTAATGCTAACCTGCACTGTTGCTTCAGGGACTGTTATTCATCCGCAAGTCAGCAAAGCCGCAACCGCCGGGATTAATTATGCAGAGGCACTGCAGAAATCTATTTATTTCTATGAGACCCAGCGGTCGGGTGATCTGCCGGCGAACAATCGTGTGGAATGGCGGGGAGATTCGGGGCTGCAGGACGGTGCGGATGTCGGCCACGATCTGACGGGAGGCTGGTATGACGCAGGGGATCATGTTAAATTCGGTTTTCCTATGGCGTACACCTCCACTATGCTGGCATGGTCGGTCTATGAATACAAGGATGGCTACGTGCAATCGGGGCAGCTGGATGAGATTCTGGACAATATCCGCTGGGCAACAGACTATTTTGTGAAAGCGCATACCGCTCCTAATGAGCTATGGGGACAGGTCGGCAACGGCACGGCGGATCATAACTGGTGGGGACCGGCGGAGGTCATGCAGATGGCACGTCCTTCCTATAAGATTGATGCCGCGCATCCAGGCTCTGATCTGGCTGCGGAGACCGCTGCCGCACTTGCCTCAGCTTCCATTATTTTCAGGGATTCGGATGCCGCATATGCGGACAAGCTGCTGCTCCATGCCAAGCAATTATACAATTTTGCCGATACGTACCGCGGAGCTTACTCCGATACAATCACTGACGCCAAGCAGTATTACAATTCGTGGAGCAGCTACGCCGATGAATTAAGCTGGGGCGGTATCTGGCTATACTTAGCGACCGACGAGCAGACCTATCTGGACAAGGCGATTGCCGCAAGTGATCTGTGGGGCACCAACCAAGCCGGAGACTGGGGTTACCAATGGACCCAATCCTGGGATGACAAGCATTACGGTGCGCAGCTCCTGCTGTCCCGCATTACGGGTGATCCCAAATTCATTCAATCCACTGAACGGAATATGCAGTTTTGGACTACCGGGGTGAACGGTACCTCTGACCGGGTAGCTTACACTCCCGGGGGGCTGGCCCATCTGGACCAATGGGGGGCGCTGCGGTATGCGGCCAACCAGGCATTTATGGCTTTTGTCTATGCGGACTGGGTTACTGACCCGGTGAAGAAGAGCACAGCCCAGACCTTTGCGGAGCGGCAGATTACCTATATGCTGGGTGATAATCCGCGCAATAGCAGCTATGTGATCGGCTTCGGCGCAAATTCGCCTGAGCATCCTCATCACCGCACCTCGCACGGCTCCTGGAGTGACAGCCAGACCACTCCTGCGAACCACCGGCATGTGCTGTACGGCGCACTGGTCGGAGGACCTTCCAAGACAGACAGCTACACCGATACGATCAGCGATTATGTCTCCAATGAGGTTGCGACTGATTACAATTCAGCCTTTACCGGCGCGTTGGCCAAAATGATGCTGCTCCACGGACAGGGCCAGCAGCCGCTTGCGAGCTTCCCTCCCGCCGAAACGCGTGAGGATGAAATGTTCACTGAGACTTCTGTGAACGCCAGCGGCAGCAATTTTGTGGAAATCCGGGCCATACTTAATAACCGCTCGGGATGGCCTGCCCGCTCCAGCAGTCAAATGTCCTTCAACTACTATATGGACATAAGTGAGGCTGTGGCTGCAGGGTATGGGCCAGCAGATATCACCGTCAAGGCGGGAGGCTACAACCAGGGTGCAACCGTCTCGCAGCTGCTGCCTTACGATGAAGCCAATCATATCTATTACACCAAAGTAGATTTCTCCGGCACACCGATTTATCCAGGCGGACAATCCGCTTACCGCAAGGAGGTCCAGTTCCGGATTGCCGGGCCGCTGAACACCACCTTCTGGGATAACAGCAACGACTTCTCGTTCAAGGGAGTGGCACCAGGTGCTTCCTCGGCGACAAAGAATCCGTATATACCTGTATTTGATGCGGGTGTCAAAGTATACGGGGAGCTGCCCACTGGCGGCGGAACACCCGGCGAACCCCAGGTTCCGGGCCGTCCGTCCGGCTTGCAGGCGGTACCCGGCAATGCCAGCGTGGCCTTGAGCTGGAATGCGGTCAGCGGCGCCTCACAATATACGATTAAGCGCTCTCTGGTGAGCGGCGGACCGTACACGGTGATTGGCACGGCAAACGGAGCAGTCTACAGCGACAGCGGGCTGACGAACGGAGTGGACTACTATTACGTGGTGACCGCATCGAACAGTGTGGGGGAGAGTATGGCGTCTGCACAGGCCACGGCCCGGCCGCGCGAGGCCACCACGCCGACGACAGGAGCCTTGCGTGTGCAGTATCGCACCAATGACACAAGTCCTGGCGATTCGCAGGTCCGCAGCCAGTTCCGGATTGTCAATACAGGAACCGAGAGCATTGCGCTCAGCGGTCTGAAGCTGCGCTATTATTACACCGTGGACGGGGACAAGCCGCAGGAATTCCACTGTGACTATGCTGCCATCGGCAGCGGGAACCTGAGCGGAAGCTTTGTGAAGCTGGACGCGCCGGTGTCCCTGGCTGATTCTTATGTTGAGATTTCCTTTGCCGCAGGAGCAGGAAGCCTGGCTCCGGGGGCGGATAGCGGGGAGATCCAGGTGCGGTTCAACAAGGCAGACTGGACGGCCTACAATGAGAGCAACGACTATTCCTATGGAGGAACCCAGCAGACCTTCGCGGATTGGGAGAAAGTTACACTTTACCGTGCAGGAACGCTCGTATGGGGCTTGGAACCCTAAATCATTCCAGAGAGGAAGTATGCCGAAATGATGAAGTTAAGTTCATTCAAGAAACCGGCCTCCATAGTTATGACGGCCATTCTGACCCTTTCCCTCACCAGCGGGATCTTCAATTTCAACCCCGGGACAGCCAAGGCGGCATCGGTGGAGAAGACAAGATTTCTGCAATTATATGACCAGCTGAAAAACCCGGCAAGCGGCTATTTCTCGGCTGAAGGTATCCCGTATCACGCGGTGGAGACCCTGCTTAGCGAGGCGCCCAACTATGGGCATATGACCACCTCCGAGGCCTACAGCTACTGGATGTGGCTTGAAGTGCTGTATGGCTATAATACCGGAGACTGGAGCAAGCTCGAAGCGGCCTGGGACAATATGGAGAAATACATCATCCCGGTTAATGAAGGCGACGGTGTGCAGGAGCAGCCGACAATGAGCAGCTACAACCCGAACAGTCCGGCAACCTACGCCTCGGAGCATGCCCAGCCGGATCTGTATCCAAGTGCGCTGAACGGCAAGTACACCCCGGGCAAGGACCCGCTGGATGCGGAGCTGAAGTCCACCTACGGCAATAACCAGACCTATCTGATGCACTGGCTGGTGGATGTGGACAACTGGTATGGCTTCGGTAATCTGCTGAATCCTGCGCATACCGCTGCCTATGTGAATACCTTCCAGCGCGGAGTGCAGGAATCCGTCTGGGAAGCGGTGGCGCATCCTTCACAGGATGACAAATCGTTCGGCAAGACGAATGAAGGCTTCATGAGCCTGTTCACCAAGGAAAATAGTACACCTTCCGCCCAGTGGCGTTATACGAATGCTACAGACGCGGATGCACGCGCTGTGCAAGCGATGTACTGGGCCAAGGACCTTGGATACACCAATACGGTCTATTTGAACAAAGCTAAGAAAATGGGCGACTTCCTGCGTTACGGCATGTACGATAAGTACTTCCAGAAGGTCGGCAGTGCTGCTGACGGCACACCTGAAGCGGGAACGGGCAAGGATTCCAGCCAGTATTTGCTGGCCTGGTATACGGCCTGGGGCGGCGGCCTGGGAACCGGAGGAGACTGGGCCTGGAGAATCGGCGCCAGCCATGCGCACCAGGGGTATCAGAATGTAGTTGCAGCCTATGCGCTGTCGACCGCAGCCGGAGGGCTGATTCCGTCTTCGGCAACAGCCGGAACGGACTGGGGCAAATCGCTGACCCGCCAGCTGGAATTCTACAACTGGCTGCAATCCTCTGAAGGGGCCATTGCGGGCGGAGCGACCAATAGCTATGGCGGCTCCTACAGCGCTTATCCAGCCGGCACAAGCACCTTCTACGGCATGGCCTACGACGAGGCTCCTGTCTATCATGACCCGCCATCCAACAACTGGTTCGGGATGCAGTCCTGGAGCATGGAACGGGTAGCAGAGCTGTATTATATCCTGGCTTCCAGCGGGGATACCACCTCGGCTAATTTCTCAATGGCCAAACGGGCCATTGAGAACTGGATTGACTGGTCTACAGATTATGCCTTCGTGGACAGCCGTCCGGTATCCGATGCCGCCGGTTATTATCTGGATCAGCAGGGAAACCGGATTCTGGGCGGAGATGATCCGCAGGTTGCCACCGTATCCGCACCCGGCGAGTTCTGGATTCCGGGCAATGTGGAGTGGCACGGACAACCCGATACCTGGAGCGGATTCAGCTCGTTTAACGGCAACAGCGGCCTGAAGGCAGTGACCAAAGATCCGGGACAGGATAGCGGCGTGCTGGGCAGTTACATTAAAGCGCTCACCTTCTTTGCCGCAGGGAATAAAGCGGAGCATGGCAGCAATACTGCGCTCGGCGGAACCGCTTCACAATTAGCCAAGTCCTTGCTGGATACGGCCTGGGGCTACAATGACGGAGTGGGCATTACCACACTGGAGAAGCGTGCAGATTATTTCCGGTTCTTCACCAAAGAGGTCTATTTCCCTGCGGGCTGGACGGGGACCTTCGGCCAAGGAAACACTATACCGGGCAGTGCGACAGTACCTTCTGATCCGGCCAAAGGCGGAAACGGAGTTTATGCGAGCTATACCGATGTGCTTCCCGATATTACAAATGATCCCAAGTGGAGTTACCTGGAAGGCAAGTACAATAGCTCGTACAACAAAACAACCAAAACATGGGATAATGGCGCACCTGAGTTCACCTACCACCGCTTCTGGTCACAGGTGGACATCGCTACAGCCTATGCGGAATACGACCGGCTAATCAATAACGGCAGCGGTCCAATACCGACAGCTACACCGACTACAACGCCAACGGCCACGCCAACAGCAACGCCAACGGCCACACCGGCAGCAACGCCAACGGCTACACCGACAGCTACACCAACGGTCACGCCGACAGTTGCACCAACGGCCACACCAACATCTACGCCGACGCCAACGGCTACGCCGACGACAATGCCAACGGCTACGCCGACGACTACGCCGACGACTACGCCGACGACTACGCCGACGACAATGCCAACGGCTACGCCGACGACAATGCCAACGGCTACACCGACGGTCACGCCAACGGCTACGCCTGCTGCGGCGGACCTGGTGGTTCAATACCGTACAACGGATACGAACGCCACTGATTCGCAGTTCCGCCCGCAGCTGCGGATTGTCAACAACGGGACGACAGCGGTAGATCTCAGCAAGGTCAAGCTCCGTTACTATTACACGATTGACGGAGAGAAACCTCAGCAGTTCAATGTCGATTATGCAACACTCGGCGGCAGCAATGTGCTCGGCAGCTTCGTGAAGCTCGATCCTGCGGCTACAGGAGCGGACTATTACGTGGAGATTGCCTTCAGTGCCGGCGCAGGCAGCCTGGCACCCGGCGCGAACACCGGTGAGATTCAGCTGCGCATCAACAAATCCGATTGGAGCAATTACAATGAGGCTGAAGATTATTCCTATGATTCAACCAAAACGGCTTATACAGACTGGAACCGGGTACCGCTGTACTTGAATGGCGTAAGGGTATGGGGGGTTCAGCCGTAATAAGCTGAAATCCGGTAAAGTTAAGGTAATTCTGTCTGAGCATTATTCCGTACAATAACGAACTAAAAGAACCTTCAGCTCCACGATCCAGTGGTGTTGAAGGTTCTTCTGTATGCATTAGGGGCTCGTCTCCGGCAGGTGATGCAGTTACGCCTGCGGCAGCGGCACGACCTTCTCGGCAGCCTCAATGGTTCCGCCGCCGAGACATGTTTCACCAAGGTAGAACACCACAGCCTGTCCCGGCGTGATCGCCTTTTGCTGAACATCAAAAGCAACATGCACGGTTCCATCTGCCTGCTTCGTCAGCGTAACGCCCTGATCCGGCTGGCGGTAACGGAACTTGGCGGTACACTTCAGCGGCGTATCACCAAGTGTAGCTGCATCGATCCAGTTCACGCCTGAAGCCGTGAGGCTGGTGGAGTACAGGCTGACATGCTTCTCGCCCTGCACAACATACAGGGTATTGCTTGCCAGATCCTTCTCGGCCACGAACCAGGGTTCGCCTGTGCCGGAGCCCCCGATACCAAGGCCCTGACGCTGGCCCAGCGTGTAATACATGAGTCCGTCGTGACGGCCCTTAACTTCGCCGGTGGCGATATCGACCATATTGCCAGGCAGTGCAGGCAGGTATTGGCTTAGGAATTCACGGAAATTGCGTTCTCCGATGAAGCAGACGCCAGTGCTGTCTTTTTTCTTGGCGGTGTAGAGTCCGGCTTCCTCGGCAATTCTCCGCACCTCCGGCTTCGGCAGATGCCCGATCGGGAACATGGCCTTGGAGAGCTGATACTGGTTCAGTGCGTTGAGGAAATAAGTCTGGTCTTTGTTGTTGTCCACACCGCGCAGCAGCTTGAACATGCCGTCCTCTTCTATGACCCGGGCGTAATGTCCGGTAGCCACGTAATCTGCGCCAAGCTGCAGCGCTTTGTTCAGGAATTCCCCGAACTTGATCTCGCGGTTGCACATCACATCCGGATTCGGTGTCCGGCCGGCCTTATATTCTTCGAGGAAATAGGAAAAGACTTTATCAAAGTATTCCTTCTCGAAATTAACGGTATAGTAAGGAATATCGATCTGCTCGCACACGCGGCGCACATCCTCGGCATCGGTCTCTGCCGTACATACGCCGAACTCGTCGGTATCATCCCAATTCTTCATGAAGATGCCGATGACGTCATAACCCTGCTGCTTCAGCAGAAGCGCTGTAACAGAGGAATCGACCCCACCCGACATACCGACGACGACACGGATATCCTGATTAGCTTTTGTCATCGTGATCACCATTTTCTATGCACAAAATACCGGCGTTCTGACTGAACACCCGGCTCATTGTGTATTATAACATACCTGTCTACCCCAAACAGGAGAAGGCTGTTATAAAATATAGCGAAAAACGGTTCAAAATTGACAATTTGTCCACCACTGGTGAACAAAATCGCGAATTATTCCCGTTGGGTGTTCCAAATGTGTCCAAAGATATGATAACATAAGCTGAGAGCAAACATCGGAATACGTTGATATGACATATCTCATGTCTAACCAGCGAAACAGGAACCACAGAACCAGCAACTAAACCGAAAGAGGTGCCCCTTTGAAAATATCAACCAAAGGACGTTACGGATTAACCATTATGATGGAGCTTGCCCTGAGATTTGGCGAAGGGCCAACATCACTTAAGAGCATTGCCGAGAAAAACGGACTCTCCGAGCATTACCTGGAGCAGCTGATCGCCCCGCTGCGTAATGCCGGACTTGTAAAAAGTATCCGCGGCGCATACGGCGGGTATATTCTGTCCCGCGAGACCAGCACCATTACTGCCGGAGACATTATCCGCGTACTCGAAGGCCCGATTTCTCCTGTGGACTTCACAGAAGAAGATGACCCGGCCAAGCGCGACCTGTGGCTGCGCATCCGCGACAGCATCGCCGATGTGCTGGACTCCACCACTTTATCCGACCTGATCAACTTCAAGGAAGAGAGTCAAGCGGATAATTATATGTTTTATATTTAACAGGGGCTTGCAACCTGTTGATTTCAAAGGGATTGTTGAAAAACTTAATCGCTCACTCAACTGGATAAAAGCTTCTGACAAGTCTTTTCAAGAAATTTGGAGAGACTTGTTTTTTATTGTTGGCGTGCCCAGAGGCACGCATTATCTAGTTGGTGAAAGTCCAACCAAAGGAGGGACCAAGCCACCTTTGTAGCTAGGAGGCTTGCGCATGGCGAAATCTGTGTGTAAAAGCGCATCGACAAGAAGGTGGATGGGTTCATTCATTATCCGAGGTAAAGTATATTGCCAGACAATATGGACTATAAACGCTATTGTAATCTGCATGCCCATGAATGACAGACATCGGAAAGCCGTATGAGGGAAAACCTCACGTACGGTTTGATGAGGAGGGGCTGGTTGAATCCAGCCCTTTACTCTAGTTTAGGAAATTATAGTTTTCGTCTGCTATGGATAAGGTGATTTTGTTCTTTTTTCGAACATGCTTGACATGCGTTATCTCCCGCCCAGCAACCGATGAAGCCGCGCTGCCAGCTTTTGGCCTGCATTGGCTTCCATGAGTGTAAGGTCCCACAATACCGCATGGGTTCGGGGGTCGGCAGCATCGGTGATGACTGCAATGGTCAGCTCCTGTCTGCCTTCAAGCGGCACCTGAAAAGACAGCGGCTGATTCTCGCCCGGTGCGATATTCACATTCAGGGAGTAAAGCTCTTCTCCGTCGGCACTGATAATGACGCTGCTGCCGCCGTTGCTCTTAGCAAATATAGCATCGTCAGGGACGCCGAAATTCCCGGCAAGCTCCTTATACTGTCCGTCAAGGCGCAGTGAGAATTCGTGGCGTTCCGGATTATCCGGGCTATACAGGTTGATCGCCGGTTCGATCTGCTCCTGCGCTACAGTGAAACTGTTTAGCTTCTTTTCCCACCGTACTTCACCACGCTCAAGGGAAAGCCGGTCCATTGCCCTGATCTCTCCGCGGCCATGATCCAGATAATAATTGAGACCGCTCACGGCGGAGTAGACGATCAACGTCAAGACCGCGCCGGAGGACAGGAGCTTGAGTAAACCTCTTGGCGTTGTCCGATCGCGGCGGATCAGCCGCTGGGCGCCGTAGCCGACAGTCGCACCGAGCGTATTAATGACGATATCGTTGATATCGAACGCACCCAAATGCGTTACCATCTGAATCAGCTCAACCCCGGTAATGGCAGCTAAGAAGACTAAGAGGAACGGCAGGAAGCGGCAGCGGATCAGTAGCGGAACCACCAGGCCGAACGGTACGAACGCCAGATAGTTACCCAGATTGAAGACCCAAAGATTCGAATAACCCCCGCCCGGAAATTGCAACGGAATCCCGTCAAAGACCAGGTGATACCGTAAGTCCGTCTTTGGCAGAGCCGAAGAACGGTTGAAACCGGCAAACAAGAAAAATAGGGTGAGGCCCGTGTACAGGCCCAAGCCGATCCAGGCGGCAGACCTTTTTTTGCCTTGAAGCATGATGGTTGACCTCTCTTTATCACACAGTTTAGTGTCCCTTGCAGGATAACATAGTATAAGCGATCCTCGCCGGTCCAGCAAGGCGGGCAGCGGCCGTGCAGGTCAACATACTTGTAATTCATCCATTAGCCGAGACTGGAATAGCTGCCGTTGCAAACAGGGTTGACCCTCTCCGGCTTTTTTTACCTCTAAATTCCCTTCCCGGTTCTACCGATTCCCCTTAGCTGCATATACTGTTCCAATAAGAACAAATGTTCTATTTTACCATTGCTTAAAAATCTCAATCCTGGTTATAATACAAACAAATGTTCTTATTCTACCGGAGGCGATCAGTCATGAAAATGAGCATCGGCCAAACGATTGAAATGATATACCTGGACAAAGCGGGCAAGATTACGCAGCGGAAGATTGAAGTGCACGGGATTCGTGACGGCCGCATACGGGCTACCTGTCTGAGCACCGGCCTGCCCCGTGTTTTCCTGACAGACAGCTTCTTGTCCTGGCACCCGGTACGGGGGCAGAAGTATGCCTAAAGACCGGATCATTCTGCTCTCGGATTGCCAATCCTTCTATGCAAGTGTCGAAAAGGCTGCGCATCCCGAGTATAAAGATAAGCCTGTCGCAGTCGGCGATCCCACGCGGATGAACGGTATTGTCCTGGCTGCCTGCCCCATCGCCAAATCTCATGGTGTAACCACCGCTTCACGCGTGGGTGAGGCCATGACCAAATGCCGGGATCTCATAGTGATCCGCCCGCGGATGAGTACGTATATCAAGATCTCGCTGATGATTTCAGAAATCTACAAGGGGTATACCGACCAGGTTGAGGCCTTTAGCATTGATGAGCAGTTTTTGGATGTGACCGGTTCCTTGAGTGTTTTTGGAGGAGATCTGCCAGATATGATTCACTCCATCCAGCATCATGTCCTGTTGTCAACGGGGGTGTGGACCCGGGTGGGAGTCGGACCGACCAAAATTCTGGCCAAGATGGCTAACAACTTTGCCAAGAAGAAGGAAGGAGGGGTCTTCAGGCTCGATTACAGCAATATAGACACAGAGCTCTGGCCGCTGCCGGTGCATGAAATGTTTATGGTGGCTGGACGGATGACCAAGAATTTTTACCGTATGGGGATTACTACGATTGGAGATATTGCGCGGATGGAGCTGGGGGAATTCAAGCGGAGAATGCGCACAACCATGGGTAAGCAGAGCGATATTCAAGCGGAATATTATTGGCAGACGGCGCGCGGGATCGATCCCAGCCCGGTTGTTACCGGGATTCGGCACCAGATCAAGTCGGTTGGACACGGGAAGGCGCTGCGCTGGAACCTCTATACCCGGCTGCCGGAGATTGAAGTTGTGTTGCTGGAACTGGTGATCGAGGTGTGTCAGCGGGCGCGGAAATACCGGTATATGGGGTCGGTGGTGTCTATCGTGGTGGCAGAGACGGACGGTAACAAATCTAACTCCTACAGCAGACAAATGACACTGCCGGAGCCGTCGTCTTTAACGCATGAGGTGGCAGCGGCTGCCTACCGCTTATTTGTGGATCATTGGACGGGGATGCCGTTAAGCCGGTTAGCGATCTCTATCTCCCAGCTGACCGATGACAGTGTCATACAGCTCACCTTATTCGATGACCGCATCCGCACATTGAGCAGAGAACGGGCAGTGGATCAGATCAAAACCAGATACGGCAGCCGGGCGCTTATCCGCGCATCCTCGTTGCTGGAATCCGGGGTTGCACTGGAACGGGCGCAGCAGATTGGGGGCCATTATAAATGAGCAAATTAAACGGAAATGAGCGGTGGAAAACTAAGATGTTGATGAGTGAGCATGTGGATCAGTTTGAGGAGAAGCAGGAGGATACGGTCAGAAAAATGATCACTGTCGAGGAGCGGACGATGGTGCGTGACCTCATTTTGCTCCCCTACATAGATACTATGGTCAGCCGGAGCCTGAAGGAGATCGAGCTGTCCGGCAGCATCCTTAAGCGCGCCTTTGTGATAGCGGGGCAAGCGATACAGCGCCGGATCATGCAGGATACCTACCAGCTGCAAAAAGAGCTGAAGCAGCGCAATATCAAAGTGCTGCCCGACGAGCAGGAGGAGTTCCTGGTGTATCACAAAATCTTTTGCCGGGGATATCAGGAACGGTTCGGACTTACGCGTGATGTGATGCGCACTGAGATCAGCTTACGGCTGACCAAATATACAGCGGAGCTCGGGGCAGCACTGAAGGATCATCAGAAATTATAACAGCAGCTTAGCCGGTGCTGTGGTGCTCCAACGTTTTTAGGTCCCAAGGAGTCAGAACAGTCTTTTTGCCACTTCATTGCATGTTGAAACTCTTGTATACTGAAGCCCTGCCTCCTTCGAGTATAGTAATCTCATGTTATATTACAGGTCTCTAAGGAGGCCTTTTTTTCTTGCCCATTAATTTTGTCGTCAGACCCTTTGAAGGCATCGTGGGCAATCTGGAGCAGCGCTTCCATGAGAACAGTATTGGTTGTCACACTATTTTCGTCTGAGGTAATACTTTAAAATAATAATTCAAAAGAACCTCCGGTTGCCACTTTGTGATGGCAGACGGAGGTTTTTTTTAAAACCAAAAATATTGAACACAGGATAAAGAACTTGGAATATAAAGCGCTTTCTTAATGTTATATACTCAAGGCACGTTAAAAGAAAGGGGTTGCAAACATTGTCGAATTTGTTTTACAGGCCGGCAGGAGCCTGGGTGGGAGATCTCATTCCCTACTATAAAGACGGTACATTCCGTTTGTTCTATCTTCATGACTGGAGGGAGAATAGGAGTATTCATGGGGAGGGAACTTCCTGGTTTGAGCTCCGCACAAGCGATTTTGTACACTATGAAGAAATGGGCGAAATGCTGAAGCATGGAAGTGTGAGCGAGCAGGATCTCAACTGTTACACCGGCTCGATCATCGAAGCCCAGGGAGAATATCATCTGTTCTACACCGGCCTCAATCCGAATCCGGAATTCGTAGAGAACGGGGTGCCGCTCCAATGCGTCATGCACGCCGTGAGCACAGATATGGAGCAGTGGCGGAAAATCCCCGAGGATACCTTCTATTCCGACGGAATTCAATATGAAAGGCATGACTGGCGCGATCCCTTTGTATTCTGGAACGAAGAGGCGGGGGAGTACTGGATGCTTCTCGCCGCAAGGAACAAAGAAGGTCCTTCCCGGCGCCGGGGAAGCATCGGGCTCTGTGCTTCGAAGGATCTGAGGCAATGGGAAATCCGCGAACCGTTCTGGAATCCGAAAATGTACGTGACGCACGAATGCCCGGACTTATTTCAAATCGGGGAATGGTGGTATCTGGTTTACTCCACGTTCTCGGAGCGGTTTGTCACCCATTACCGCATGAGTAAATCTTTAAGCGGTCCTTGGACGGCACCGAGAAACGATGCGTTTGACGCCAGGGCGTTCTATGCCGCCAAAACATGGAGTGACGGGAACAAGCGATATGCTTTTGGCTGGGACCCCAGCAAGGAAAACGAGGATGACTACGGTGATTGGCAATGGGCGGGGAATTTGGTCGTGCACGAACTTGTTCAGGAACAGGATGGAACATTAACGGTTCGTATCCCGGAGACAGTCTCCCATCATTTTTCAAATGAACAGGCTGCCGTGTGGGGCTCCCGGCTTGGGGATTGGAAGGAGTCAGAGGGAGGCATAGCGGCGGTGGCTGACGAGACCTTCTCTTGCGTATCTGCGGGTTCCATGCCGGAAATCTGCAAAATTTCGGCCCGGTTATCCTTCTCCGAAGGAACCAGAAGCTGCGGTATTATGCTTCGTGTTAGCGAGGACAACGACGATGCCTATTATGTTCGCCTTGAACCCATTCATAACCGCCTGGTGTTCGATATGTGGCCTCGCCGGATAGAGGGTGAGATGCAGTGGCATATCAAAGGAGACCACCCGCATGCGGTAGAGCTGGAAGTACCCATAGAGTTGCATGCCGATACGGATTATAATATCGAGATCGTTGTGGAGAATTCGGTTTGCGTCGTATACTTGGCCGACCAGGTCGCCTTGACTACACGTTTGTATAATTTAAAAACCGGCAACTGGGGCTGTTTTGTTCAGGAAGGCCGGGCGAATTTTGAACAGGCATCCATTTCGGTTCCCAACTAACAGGAGGTCTTATAAATGAAACGTTATGTCAAATGGCTGACTCTCTCGTTATCACTGGTTGTCCTGGCGGCGATGGTGAGCGCATGCGGAGGCAAAAATACTAATAACGGCGCTTCAGAAACCGGATCGGCGAATCCGCAGAAGGTGGACAAGAAAACATACAAGTGGTTCGTGGCCCGCGGCGTAGACAGCCCTCCGGCTGTTACTGTAAAGGAGATTGCAGATGAGTTCTCAAGGACGCATCCGGAATTCGAGCTGGTTCTGGAGGGCACGGGTGATCGCCCGTCCTATCTGCAGAAGCTGCGGACATTGATTGCGAGCAATGAGATGCCCGCCATGTTTGATACAGATCCGGATGCCTATGCTTCCAAGCTCGTGGAGCAAGGCAAACTGGTCGATATGAAAAAACTGCTGGAGGAGCTGGGGAAATATGAAGATTTCCGTCCGGTGGCCCTGCAATATCAGCAGTTCGCAGACGGCAGCATGTATACTTTCCCGCTAGAATATGGAATCGAGGTATTCTGGTACAACATCAAGATGTTCAAGGATCTTGGCCTGGAGCCGCCGAAGACGTTCGATGAGTTCATGGAGGTTGCCGAGAAGCTGAAGCAAAGCGGGGTTACGCCGATTGCCGTCGACGGCAAGGATAAATGGCCGGTTCTCCGGTACCTGGCGTACAAACCGTTCCGCATGACAGGCAATGATTTTATCGAAAATGTAAAGCAAGGCAAAGCATCCTTCAAGGACCCGGCCGGCATGGAAGGGATTAAGTTCGTTCACGATCTGGGCACCAAAGGGTACTTTCAGCAAGGATTCACTGCAACGGATTACACCGCAGCGCGCGATTTGTACCTGAGCGGCAAAGCCGGGATGTATTACATGGGTTCATGGGAAACTATGAACTTTGTAAATGATAAAGTAAGCGCAGAAATGAAGGACAATATCGGGTTTTTCCGGCTTCCCATGATGGAAGGTGCCACAACGGCTGACAATGATTATTTTATCAACTCGGGTATCGGCGTTGCCTTCAACCAGGAGACCTTCGATGATACGATGAAGGAATTCGTCAAATTCCTTCTGGAGCAATACCCGAAGGCCTATACGGAAAAAGGCCAATTCTCGCCTTTCAATTATTCACTGGATCAAGAGCAGGGGATGCCGGAGCTCTTCTATAAAATTCAGGACGAAATCGCGAAATCCGGCAACGTCTTTGCGGTCCCGTGGGATACGCGCCTTGATCCGGCCACGAATGAGCTGCTCGGCAATGAATTGAATGCCCTGGCTCTGGGAGCCCATACTCCGGAAGAGTTTGCCGAGCTAATGGATCAGGCGATTAAAGAAAACGCGCCGAAATACTTCAAATAGCGATTCTAAACATGGCGGCCAGCCGCAAGCCGGTTGGCTGCTGTAAGTACAATAAAAAAACTAAAATTAGGGAATGAGCAAGCATATGGATAAAGTCCTGCGCAACCGCAAAGCCGCTCTCGTCTTTCTGCTGCCTGCATTATTGGTGTATTTGCTCACCGTGCTGGCGCCTATCCTTTGGTCGATGTATTTCAGTTTCTTCTCCTGGGACGGAGTTTCAGATATGCTCTATATCGGCTTTGACAATTACACGAAGATGTTCGGCGGCGACAAGACATTCTGGAAGGCGTTCAGCAACAATCTGATCTATGTTTCCATTATTGTAGCCATGCAGGTGTTGCTCGGTTTGTTGGTTGCCATCTTGCTGACCAATATCACCAAAGGGAGAGAATTGTTCAAAACCTTATATTTTGCCCCTGCCATCATCACCTCAGTAGCGATAGCACAGTTGTTCCAAAATGTGTACTCGTTTGAGCCGGTCGGAATTCTGAACTTTTGTCTGCAGCAGATCGGTCTTGGAGACTGGAGCAAGCCTTGGCTGTCCGACCTGAATTGGGCTCTGAGTGCGGTATCGGTACCTGAAGGCTGGCGTTATATCGGTCTTTATATGATTATCCTGTATAGTGCGTTAATTTCCATTCCTGCCGATATCGAGGAGGCGGCCAGAATTGACGGAGCTTCTTCGTGGAATCTGTTTCGTTCGATCAAAATGCCGCTAATCAAGCCGGTTCTGATGGTGTCGATCATTATGGCTACTACGGGGGCGCTGAAAGGGTTCGACATCCCGTATATCATGACGAACGGGGGTCCTGGCCGCGTAACAGAATTGTTGCCAACCTATATGTATAAAACCGCATTCTCCAGTCTGGACTTCGGCTATGGCAGCGCGATGGCTGTATTTATCGTCATTGAAAGCCTCATTGCAGTTGCCTTTATCAGACGGATGATGGACAGTAAGGAGACCTGATGATGAAAATTTCTGGCTATTCCAAGGCGGTTCTTCTAGTTGTTTCCTTTGCTCTGCTTGTCATTCAAGTGTATCCGCTGGTCTGGGTGTTCATCTCCAGTTTTAAAGGGCCTAATGATTTTTCAGGGGATAATCCGCTCAGTCTGCCAAGCCAATACACTTTCGATAATTATTTCAATGTGTGGAGCAAAGGGAACCTGGGGACTTATTTTTCCAATAGTTTCATAGTCGCTGTGACGACCATCGTGCTTGTGATCTTATTCAGTGCCATGGCCGCTTTTGTGATCGAGAAGATGTCTTTTAAATGGAGCCAAAGTGTGTTGTTCTTATTTCTGTGCGGCATTATGATTCCGATTCAGGTCGTGCTCATCCCGCTGTTCATTCTTTATAACAAAATAGGAATTATCAATACGCTCGCTTCTCTTATTTTGCCACAAGTAGGTTTTGCCCTGCCGATCTCGATTTATCTGTTCGTAAGCTTCTATAAATACATTTCGAATGAGATCATGGAGGCCGCTGTAATGGATGGCTGCGGTGTGTACCAGGTGTTCTGGCGGATGATTTTCCCTCTATCCCGGAATACGATAGTTACAGTTGTCGTTATGAATCTGATATTCGTCTGGAATGAATTTATATTCGCCAATACGTTTATTCATGATCTGAAATCACGGACCATTCCAGTTGGCTTAATGGATTATATTGGACAGTACGGTTTGACGGATTGGGGAGCGACCTTTGCTGCCATCAGCATCACGACCATTCCGACGATGGTGGTCTATTTCATGTTCAACAAGAGCGTTATTTCCGGCATGACCGCAGGAGCAACGAAAGGTTGATCTCCCGCATCCCTTGGCCAGAGGGTATACTGAAAGTACCAGGCTGCAACTTTGCTGGGTCAGGGGGATCTCATGAAAATACACCGGCTGTTCCTGTCGATCAGCATCCGAAGCAAAATCATTATACTGTCCATCGCCTGTTCCTTGCTGCCGCTTGTCCTGATTGCTTCCTTAACCTTCGTCTATTTAAGCAAAGTGATCGAAAACAAGATGTCCGATACTACCTCCAATTTGCTGGGCTCCATCAATTGGAATATCCAGACGTTCGTGAATGATGTGGAGGCGATCTCGAAGCTGATGTTGTCCTCCCGTGACGTTCAGAATTTCCTTTCCTATACTAAAAATGATTTCAAGGAGATCTATGACCTTCAAAATGCGACCCGCAGTCTGATCGTCAATATTACCAACAACAAATCCTATATACGTTACGTTTACGTAGGCAGCGGGCAAAGGGAACTGATTACCACGAACCAATGGGACAGGTTAACGTACGACAATATCTACCAGGCGGTCTCACGGACGAAATGGTATCAACAGGTGGGAGGTATGGGCGGGCGGGGATTGTGGCTGAACAGCGATGAAGTCCGGCTGGTCAAGGACAGTCCGAACCTGCTGCTGTACGGTAAACAGTTAAACAACCTGGAGACGCTCGAACCGATCGGCATGTTAATTATTTCAATCGACAGGCGGGTCTTCGATGAAATGTTTCGAAATATTTCCAATGCGGAAAACGGGAATTTGATGATCCTGGAGCAAAATAAAGTCATTTATTATAATTCCCGCACTGCCGGCCTGAAACAGCTTCCTCCCAAAGAAATGAATCTGCTCTATGGCTTGCCTGAACGGGGCACCCGCATCGAAACGATGGGCGGAGAACGGTATGTCATCACCTTCGATACCAATCCGGTAACCCAGTGGAAAGTGGTCAGCATGATCCCTTATTCTAACATCAATTCGGAGATTGTCTGGATACGTAATGTTACGCTCACGCTGACAATGGTGGCTTTCCTGCTGGCCGCTTATGGTTCGTATTTGATCTCGAAGCGTATCACGAAGCAATTGACTTTACTGTCCTCCGTCGCCAGAAAAGCGGCCAAACGGGAGATGATCGAAGGAATCCTCTTTCAGGAGGAAGATGAAATTGGGAAAATAGGCAATCAGTTCTTGAGGACCTTCCGCACCAACTCCGAATTATCAGACAAATTAATAGAAGCCAGGCTGAAGGAGAGGGAAGCAGAGCTGCACGCGCTGCAAGGTCAAATCAACCCTCACTTCCTGTACAATACGCTGAATTCCATATATCTAATGGCTGAACGAATCGGTGCCAAAAACATTTCGAAAATGGTTATGTCGCTGTCTAACATGTTTAAGTTAAGCTTGAATAATGGGGACTATATTACCACTATCCGCAATGAGATCGACCAGGTGAAAAATTATTTGGAGATTCAAAATATCCGCTATAACGGAAAATTCGAGGTGACCATTGAGCTCGAACCGGAAATTGAACATATCCGCATGCTTAAGCTCCTGATACAGCCGCTGGTGGAGAATGCGATTTTTCATGGAATTGAGCTGAAGGAGAGCCAAGGGAATATTTACATTCGGGGACGAATCGAAGGAGATACGCTTGTATTCGAAGTCGAGGATGATGGAGTAGGCTTTGATCCTGCGGTTACGAAGCCTAAGGGCTATGCATTAAGGAATATCCAGGAAAGAATTCAATTGCATTATGGCCAGAACCACGGGCTGCGCATAGACAGCATTCCAGGCATCGGAACCAAAGTTACTCTAAGGATCGGAATAATGGATTAAGACCGGGCTATATGAAGGTGGGATTACATCATGTATAAACTTTTTATAGCGGATGATGAGCAGCTGGTGGTGGAGACATTGTCGGCCGTGATCGACTGGAATGCTTATGGGATAGGGATCGTGGGGACGGCAACTAACGGCAAGCAAGCCCTGGAACGGATTCTTCAGTCCGATCCGGACATTGTGCTGACAGATATTCGGATGCCCGGCCTGAATGGGCTGGAGCTGATCCGTGCCTTGAAGGAGAAAGGCCGTAAGGCGGAATGTATCATCATTAGCGGGTATTCCGAGTTCGAATACGCCAAAGAAGCCATTGAGCTGGAGGCGGTGGATTATCTGATCAAGCCGGCAGAGCTGGAGGAAGTAGCCAAGACTGTCTCGAGAGCGCTCAAGCGTCTGGAGCGTAAAGCGGATCCAACGGAGAATCGCCCTGAGCTTCGGAATGTGGCAGCCTTGGACCGGGCGGCGTTTACAGATCTAATCGTCCATGCCAAACGCCCATCGTTTGATCAGACCCCCTACGAACGATATAACCAGTTTGCGGTCCTCGTGATTGGAAGCACGGAGACGCTGTGGCTCGAACGAATGAAGAACAATGGCGCTACGGATGCTCTCCTTAGCTTTTTGACGAATCGCGGAATCGTTGTGGAGCTGCTGTACGAGCAGCAGAAAGTCATCTTATTATGCATGGCGGCCATGGAGGACAATGAGCCATTAACAGAAATTTTGCTGGCTGCAGCCGAAGCCTTCTCGAATGACAGCTCAGCGGACGATATTTCATTGTCGTTTGGACTGGGGCCGGTGGTAACAGGAATCATACAGGCAAACCTCTCTTTTGCGGCAGCCGATAAGGCATGTGAAATGGGGGTATTCTTTGGGGTTCCGGTTATGGAGGGGAGCGGCTTAGAGGAGATTACCCGCGTATCTGAGCAGTGGCTGACCCATTGGTCTGACTACATCCAATCCTTCATCCGTTACGAACAGAAAGAGTTCGAGGAGATGCTTGAACGTTGGACGGAATGGGGGACGGGACGGCTGATGGCTCCTGTTCTGCTGAAGAAGGCAGGCATAGAGTGGGGAAACCGGATGCTCGATCTGATCGAACAGGACTTTGGAATCAAGATTGAGAAAGTGATCGGAGCCCGCACGCAGCTGATGGACAGGATACTGGAAACGCCGGATTGGGCGTCTTTGCAGCAACAGTTGCAGGATTTAGCGAAGAGTGTGCAATTTTATTTGAGTGTAACCAAGACTACCATGAAGGAAAAAGTGGTTCAAGAAATCAAAGCGTACCTTGAATCCCATTACCATGAAAATATTGGGCTGGATCAATTGGCAGAACGATTCGGGCTCAATTCTTCCTATGTAAGCAACTTGTATTCCAAGTCGACTGGACAGACCATTCTGGAATATGTTACATTGCTGCGCATTCAGACAGCGAAAAAGATGCTGAGAGAAAGCAGCTTCAAAATCTTCAAAATATCCCAAAATGTCGGATATGATAACCAGCGGTATTTCTGCCAGGTGTTCAAGAAGGTTGTGGGCGTAAGTCCCGGCCAGTATAGAGAAGAACATATGATGAAAAGTGAAGAGTCGTAGCAAACCTTCATTGTTAAACGGTAAATCTCAGCAAAGCAGCGATTCTCCTGGTATTTAGAGGATCGCTGCTTTGCGTTTTTATAAATATTGTCCATTTCCCGTTTAAACAGCGATTGGAACAACGGTCCGTTCGCGCAGCGTCCACTCAGGTGCTAGAAATACCGAACATTTTGAAAGTTTAGTGCAGAGGATAATGAATTTTATCATCGGGCATGTCTGATAATATTCAGATGTAAGCGCAGACAGTAGATTGAAAGGGGAGGGCATTATTGAACAGTAAGAGTAAAGTGGTACTAAGCGCGATGTTGGCATGCGGACTGCTCGCCGGATGTGGAAGCAAAGGGGATAACGCGAAGCCGGAGGCGGGAGCTTCGTCAGCACCCAAAGAAGAGAAGGTGTCTCTGACGTTCTGGAGAAACTCGGGCAATGACACCGAAAATTCAGCCTATGACAAGCTGGTGGCCTCGTTTAATGAAGCGCATCCTAATATCAAGGTTGAGATGAGTCCGATTCCGTATGCCGATTACGACACCAAGCTGAGAACATCTATTGCTTCGGGCAATCCGCCTGATATTATGGCCATCGACGGCCCGAATATGGCTTCTTACGCCCAGGCGGGTGCCTTACAGCCGCTGACCACCTATTTCAAGAAGGACGGTAACCTGGAGGATATTCCGGAATCGACCATTGCCACGTACACCTATAATAATGAAATTTACATGGCTCCGCTCACCGAATCCTCCATTGCTCTTTTCTATAATAAAAAAATGTTTGAAGCGAAGGGAATTCCTCTTCCCTCCAAGAACCCGGAAGAGCCTTGGACTTGGGATCAGGTGCTGGATGCAGCTAAAAAGCTTAACGATCCGGCCAAAGGCGTGTACGGCATTGATCCGGCACAAGGCTTCGGTAATGCTGGAGCAACAGCATACTTTAAATATCCGATTATTTGGCAGTTTGGCGGCGATATCATGAGCCCGGATGGAACAACCTCCAAAGGCTACCTGGATAAGCCAGAGACCAAAAAGGCGCTGCAATTCTTCTCCGACCTGTATAATAAAGATAAAGTGTCCTCTCTGGAATACCCGCCAGATCCGTTCCCGAACAACCAGCTGGCGATGACGGTTGACGGCTCCTGGTCACTGGGCAATTATGCCGACAAGTTTCCTAATTTCAAATTAGGCGAAGATTATGATATCGCGCCACTTCCGAAGGAAACCCAGCAGGCTGTCGCGAATGGAAGCTGGTCGCTGGCCATTTCCTCGAAGAGTAAAAATGCCGAAGCTGCCTGGCAGTTTGTAAACTGGGTGACTGGTTCTGAAGGGGCTAAGACCTATTGCTCTATCACAAAAGATATTCCGGCCCGCTATTCAGTAGCCAAGGAGTTCCCTGAGCTAGGTCAATATCCGAAGAATATCTTTGTCGTACAGAATCAGAAATTCGGCAGACCGCGTCCAATTACACCGATCTTCCCGCAAATGTCCGAAGCGGTAAACAAGATGATTGAGGAAGTGACCATCGCCGGACGCAACGTGGATGCATCCGTTGCCGACGCCATCAAAAAGATTGACAAGGCGTATGCAGATCTACCGCAAAAATAATTTAAATTACCAAACATTGTAGAAACGGCAGCCGCCCTTTATAAAAAGGGCGGTAAAGCTGTTTCTTCTTTCAGCTTAAAGAAGCTTCAAGATTTAGCTCCACGTTGTGGGGTACTTTTGAATTTTTGGACCATAATGATAGCAAGGGGCGCGGTTGTCATGTTCTACTCGTTACGCAGCAGATTGATGCTGGCTTTTTCGATCCTGCTGATCCTTCCGATTACGGCGGTTGTCTTTATTCTCAGCAAGGAATCGGCGGAGCAGATCCGAAAGTCTACCCAGACTTCCACTCTGCAGACCATAGACCAATTTGCCTCCCATGTCAGCACGCTGCTGACGCAAATTGAGGATATGGGCAACCAGGTGCTGAGCAGCGGCATCACACAAGAATGGATAACCGCCGATCTGAACAATGAGAGCACTAAGGGTGAAAAGTATCTGGCCAAGCAAAAGCTGCGCGAGCTGTTATCCTCCTATGCGATCAATAATTCGAATGTGATTTCCATTTCCACCTTTGCGAAGGGAAAGGGCGGGTTATGGACACAGGACCTGAGCTATTTGAAGAGCAGCTGGTACAGTCAGTTTAAGGAGCAGGACGTGCGCTGGACACAGGCTCACCAGGACAGGGATCAGGCCGACGACAGCATGCGTTCGCGGGAGATCAATAGCCTTGTGCTCCCTTTGGTGCAGCTCCAGTCCCTTAAGGATGTCGGAGTGATCAAAATCAATTATCCTACGGAACTGCTGCGCCAGGATATGGATAAAATCAGCTTCGGCAAAAGCGGCAAAGCCTTTTTACTGACGGCTGAAGGCCTAAGTGTACTCCATCAGGATCTGACAGGAGCTGAGCAGGTGCTTAGCGGCGGACTTGCTGCTTTGCAGAAACATAGCGGAGGTGAGACCAGCGGCATTTTTCCGCTTCGCCAAGGGGGGACCGACTATCTGTTCTTTTACCGCAGGTTACCTGCACAGAACTGGCTGATCGTCGGCGAGGTGCCGGAGGCGGAGCTGTATGCCACCATCACCAAGCTCAAAGAAACGCTGCTCCTTGCCAGCTTTGTTCTACTGATCCTTGTGATTATTGTCGCGCTGTGGCTCTCCACCGACATAACGAAGCCACTAAGTGCCATGGCCCGGGCCATGCGGCATGTCAAAAACGGGCAGTTCGAGCTGGCGATGAAGGATATGCCAAAGGTTAGATCACGGCAGAGCGAAGTGGACTATGTGGCCGGTGTATTTGAGCAGATGACCCATCAGCTGAAGTATCTGATTGAGACAGAATTCGAGACCAATCTGCGCCGGAAAAATGCCGAATACAAAGCACTCCTGCTGCAGATCAATCCACATTTTTACAACAATACACTGGAGATCATAAGCGGTCTGGCGGCGATGAAACGAGAGGATCTGGTCATGGACGCCACGGAAGCACTGGGTAAAATGATGCGTTATTCGCTGAGTCTCGATACGGATCTGGTACAAGTCAGCGAGGAATTGGGCTACATCCGTGACTACCTGTTCCTCCTAAAGCTGCGGCATGAGGATCATCTGATGGTGACGGTCCGGCAGGATTCCGCCGCGGATCAGCTGCTGATCGCCAAGTTTATTCTGCAGCCGCTGGTAGAGAATGCGGTGAAGTACAGCCTGGAAAAGGGGGGGGTCGCCGAGGTGGCGATCACCTCCAGTGTGTGTGGAGAGCGCCTGCACCTGCAGATACAGGATAACGGTCCAGGAATGACACCGGAACTGATCGCCAGCATTCTTGCCGATACGGAGCTTAGGAACAGTGTGGGAATCTTAAATCATAAAGGGGACAGCATCGGATTGCGCAATGTGCTCTCCCGCTGCCGCCTGTATTACGGCGAGCAGTTTGAAGCAGTGCTTGATTCGAAGCTATATACAGGAACAACCATTACACTGAAGCTGCCGCTGATAGAGAGGTGATAATCATGTATGAGATTATGCTGGTGGATGACGAGAAGGGGGTCCGCAACAGTATCAAAGCCAAAATCGATTGGGAAGCCGCCGGCTTCCGGGTTGTCTCGGAGGCCTCAAGCGCCAATGAAGCGCTGCAGCTGCTGGAGCAGGGACCGTTGCCGCAGCTGGTCATCTCCGATATCCGTATGCCGCAGATGGACGGCATTGAATTTATCCGCATCTGCAAAAAGAAGTATCCGCTCCTGAGGACGGTTGTGCTGTCGGGATACTCCGACTTTGATTATCTGAAATCGGCCATACAGCTTGGCGTGAAGGATTATTTGCTGAAGCCGGTAGCCCGCGCAGAACTGAATGAGCTGCTTGGCAAGCTGGGTGAAGAAATTGAACAGGAGCAAAAAAACCTGCGGGCCTCACGGCAGGATCTGCTGCAGAAAAATGAGCAGCTGCGGCTGCTGCAGGAGAATTTTTTGCTGCAAATGGTCAAAGACGAGTGGTACAGCCTGGCGGCTATCAAGGAACGGCTGCAGCAGCTCCAGCTGACCCCGCTGACGGCGGATGATTTGAAGCTGCAGTTTGTCGCTGTGGAGATGAGAGTGCCGGCGGGGCGGATGGCGGACCGGCAGGAGCGCCGGGATCTGCTCAATTTGGCTTTTCAGATGTTATGCCGGGAGACGGCTGCTAAGCGGAAAGGAATCTATCCATTCAGCGATGTCACCAATTCAGCGATGATGTATTTTCTGGTTATTATGAAGTCGGGGCCGGAGCATGCGGGTCGAACGGACCGGTTCGTAGAAGAACTGAAACGGAACATCGCCAGTTACCTGAAGCTGGAATGTGTAACGGGGATTGGCGAGGAAGTGAAGGGACTCAAGCGGCTGAAGAACGGTTATGCTTCGTGCATGCTGTCCTGGAGCCAAAGCACCGTGTATAAAGATGGAGAGGGCGAACGGAGCCGGGTGATGGAGCTTACGCAGGCTTTTACCCCGGAGATGGAGCGGAAGCTGGTGCAGGCGATTGAAAATTTGGACATGAGCACCTTCCGCCAGCAGCTTGACACCATTTTCAGCAGCGAAAGAGATACGCCGATGTTTGCGTTCACCTTTCTGGCCCTGCGGATGCTGCTGATGTTCAGCTCCATCGCCAAAAAGTTCGAGCTCGGCGGCTCCGCCCTGCAGAAGTATTTGTGGAACTGTCAGATGACCATTGCCGATTACCAGTCGCGTGAAGGCGTACGGGGGCAGATCGATGAGCTGGCGCAGCTTGTCATGGATGAAGTGAAGAAGCTCCGCTTCTCCAGCGGACAGCATATGGTCGAAGCGGTCAGAAAATATGTGGAGGAGAATTTCTCCTACGAGTTGACGCTTTCTTCCCTCGCCGAAATGTTTCATCTGAATGAGACCTATTTATCCGGGCTGTTCAAGCAGCATGTGGGCATTACGTTCAGCGACTATGTCACCAGGCTGAGAATGGCCAAGGCGGAACTGCTTTTGCAAGAGAACGAACTGAAGCTGACCGATATCGCTATGCTTGTCGGCTATTCCAGCTCCAGCTATTTCAGCACCTCTTTCAAGAAAAACAGCGGCAAAAGTCCCAAAGATTACCGTGAATGGTATTTGAAGAATCACCCCTGAAAACATCACAACTTCTGAGCCGATCATATTGAAATGATTTCTCTAGCCGTTCAGCTACAATAGGGTCAACTAAACAAGGAATAGGAGTATGCAGTATGAATGTTTCTGGAGAGAAGCAAGCACATAAAGAGATCAAAACTACAAGCAAACTGGCAGGTGTGGCTGTTGTACTGCTGGTTATCGCTGGGTGCAATATTGGCGGCAACAGCAATCATACCAGCAATACTTCTGATTCTAAAACTCCGTCCAATGCTATCTCTAATACTGCACCTGCGGCCTTTCAGTTTTCTGCGATTCCCAATTACTACACGGAGCTATACCGTCCGCAGTATCATCTGTCGCCGGAAAGCGGGAATATGAGCGATCCGAATGGAATGGTTTATTTCGAAGGTGAATATCACCAGTTCTACCAGAACAGCGGCCAGTGGGGTCACGCCGTCAGCACGGATCTGATCCATTGGCAGCATCTGCCGGTAGCGCTCCTGCGCGATTCGCTCGGGGAGATTTGGTCGGGCAGTGCCGTGGTGGACTGGAAGGATACGAGCGGTTTTTTTGGCGGAAAAGCGGGAATGGTTGCGATCTTCACCCATTTCAAAGGAGGAATGCAGTCGCAGAGCCTGGCGTACAGTTCTGATAAAGGACGCACCTGGATCAAATATGAGGGCAATCCCGTGATTCCTAATTCAGGACTCAAGGATTTCAGAGATCCCAAGGTGTTCTGGCATGAGCCTTCACACGCTTGGGTGATGGTTGTCTCGGTGGACAACCGTGTGAGATTCTATACCTCTCCAGACCTGAAGACCTGGCAGCTGGCCAGCGAATTCGGCGCCGATCAGGGCTCACATGCCGCCGTCTGGGAATGTCCGGATCTATTTGAGCTTCCCGTGGAAGGCAGCAAGGAGACCCGGTGGGTGCTGGCGCTCAGCATCGGCAATAACAGCTCAACCCGTGGCTCGGCGGCGCAATATTTTATTGGTAGCTTTGACGGACAGACATTCAAGAACGAGAATGAGCCCTCCAAAGTGCTGTGGACCGATTACGGAAAAGACTTCTACGCCGCAGTGTCCTACTCTGATATTCCGCAGACGGACGGGCGCCGGATCTATGTCGGCTGGATGTCCAATTGGCGCTATCCGTTCTCTATGCCAAGCGCTCCGTGGAAAGGGAATATGTCGCTGCCACGGGAGCTGAAGCTGCGCGACATTCCCGGTGAGGGATTACGCCTCGTCCAGCAGCCGGTGCAAGAGCTGGGAGCTTTGCGTGGCCAAGCGGTCAAGGTGGGAACCCAGCGGCTCGAGCCAGGCAACAATCCCCTGGCCAGTCTGCACGGGACTTCCTATGAAATCGATACCGAGTTCACCGTGAAGGGAGAGGCGGAATTCGGATTCAAATTGAGAAAAGGCGGAGATCAGGCGACAATTATATCTTATAACAACGTTAATTCAACACTGACGGTGGATCGAACTAAGTCCGGCGACAGTTCATTTGAAGCCGGGTTTGCCGAAACGGTTCAGGCACCCTTAAGAGCGGTAAACGGTAAAATCAGGCTGCATATCTATGTAGATGAATCGACGCTGGAGGTGTTCGGCGCAGACGGCGAGACTGTGGTTTCCAGTATTCTTTTCCCGGGGGCTACCAGCAATGGATTGGAGCTGTATGTGAAAAAGGGGGACGTGACGCTGGACAAGGCCGTCTTTTATCCGATGGACAGTGTATGGCGGAATGAGGATCCGGATAGCTCGGAACCGCTTCGCGTCCTGCTTAGCCAATCTAGTGTGGATGTTCCGCTTGGCGGCACTATGGAAGCGGCAGCGGCGGTCGTTCCGCTAGCAGCTCCCCAGGATCTTACTTGGGTGTCGAGTGATGAGGCCGTTGCACAGGTGGAGAGCCGTTCCGGAACAACCGCGGTCGTAAAGGGGCTGAAGGAAGGCCAGACGGAGATTAAAGCTCTTGCCCCGGGTGGGCAAATATATGCCGTAATGAACGTGTACGTCTATAAACCGGATTGAAATGGAGTGAAAAGATCATGACAAGCGTTACAGCGGCAGCTAAGCCTGCCTCCAAAACTGCCCCATCAAGCAAAAAGCCCCGCCGGTTTCTGCGGGGAGAAGAAATAACCGCCTGGTGGTTCGTGCTGCCTTCTTTTGCTTTGCTGCTCATCTTTGTGTTCTATCCGATGCTGCAAGCCTTTGTGATCAGCTTTCAGAATTATAACCTGGTAGGATCGACCCGCAGCTTCATCGGGCTGGACAATTACAGGTCTCTGGTGACGGACAGGGATTTCCTGGCCAGTCTTAGGCATTCGTTTCATTTTGCCATCATTGTTATTCCGATTCAGACCGCGATTTCACTGGGCCTAGCACTGTTAATCCAGAAAAAGTTCAAGCTTACCGGTCTGTTCCGCACACTCTATTTCATTCCGGTTGTCATTTCTACGGCAGTGGCCGCAACGGTGTTCAAACTGATCTACAACAAGGAATTTGGGATTCTGAACAATGTGCTGAAGACGCTTCATCTGCCCACTACCAATTTCCTGTCCAACCCGGATACGGCGATGAACGGCGTGATCATGCTGGGAATATGGAAAGGCGTAGGCTTTTTCATGATTATCTTCCTGGCCGGACTGAACAACATTCCGCAAGACTTATACGAGGCGGCCCGGGTAGACGGTGCTACAAAAATACAGCAGTTCTTCCGCATTACGCTTCCTTTGCTGAATCGTACCACGGCCTTTGTTGTGATTATGACGACAATTGATGCCATTAAGCTGTCCGGCCTTGTGTTTGTATTGACCAGTGGAGGACCCAACGGGGCTACCGAAACCGCAGTCTATTATATTTATAAAATGGCCTTCCAGCAGATGCAGATGGGCTACGGCACCGCTGCCGCCTTTATTCTGTTCGCGATTGTTCTAGCCATCTCGCTCGTGCAAATGAGACTGTTCCGGAACGCAGAACATTAATGGAGACGCTTCTGTAGTCAATTTTGCTGCAGGGGAATTTTAAGGAAGCGGCTGTTCGTAAAACTACTAGGAGGAATCCACATGAACCGCTTTGCAAGCATTGCCAAGTATACGGTTATGACCGTCCTGGCTGTCATTTCAATTATCCCGATCCTCTGGATGATTTCGGGTTCACTACGCCCTTATGAGGAATTGTTCAAGTACTCCTCCAGCCTGAATATTCATTTGTTCGTTCCTGTCCAGCCGACGCTGGCTAACTTCAAAGAGGTTATCTTCAGTGAGGGCAACCCTTTTCTCCGCTATATCGCTAATACACTGTTTGTTGCTGGGATTGTAACCCTGCTGGTGCTGCTAGTGAATTCGATGTCGGCGTTTGCTTTTGCCAAGCTGCGTTTCCGTGGAAAAGCGGTTGTCTTCGCACTATTCATGTCGGCGATGATTATTCCCGGTGAAGTAACGCTGGTCCCAAACTATCTGCTGATGAATTATTTCGGCTGGCTTAACTCCTATAAGGCGCTGGTGATTCCTTCGATGCTGTCTGTGTTCGGAATCTTTCTGCTGCGGCAGTTCTTCGCGGAAATTCCAGATGAGATTCTGGAGGCGGCCAAAATCGACGGGGCCTCGATGTCCCGGACCTTTTCCAGTATTGTCTTGCCTGCGGCTGTCCCGCCGATGATCACCCTGGCGCTGATGACCTTTCTTGGCAACTGGGATTCATATCTGTGGCCTCTAATCGTTATCAATGACGAAAAGAAACAGATGATCCAGGTAGCCATTGCCACGTTCTCCTCGGTGGAAGGAACAGATTGGTCTAAGATTCTTGCCGCAAGTACCATTTCCACGGTTCCGATTCTGATCCTGTTTCTGTTCCTGCAGCGCTATTACATTCAGGGCATTACGATGTCCGGTGTGAAAGGGTAATGAAAGGAATGGGAATAACGATGAAATACGGTACAGTGGCGCTCGGTTAATGGGTTTGGTATTGCTCATATTTCAGCAGTCTCGGCCAAAGTTGGTCCATTAGTATATTGAACGTACAAAAGAAACCTCTCCTTTGAAATGGTTGTGGTCCCCAACTCCATTTTCCAAAGGACGGTTTCTTTTTGTGATTTTAGCCAGTTGAGTGCGTGAAACGCGTGAAACAAGAAACTGAAAGGGCGGCTTGTTTAAAGGCCGTCTTCGCGAATAGTTCTCTAAGAGGAGACGCACACTATTAGGGTGATTTGCCATCCAGCCTCATTGCAAGCAGTTACAGATAAGCTCCGGCTACCCGGAAACTCGGTGAGCGGCTTTGAATTGCACAATCATTAGAGAATAAGATGAGGAGGCCCTAAGTTAATGTCCAATAAAAAAAGCTACTATGCATTTGCGGATCCGCTTGGCACTACAATTGAATTTCAAGCTACAAGCTTACAACAAGCCATGGTGATTAAAAAGAAGAAGGCTCATGAATTGGGAATTCCTAAAGAGGCATTTGAACTCACAAGCATACGTAAGAAACCCACTCAGAGCACATAGCCTTTCTTCGGGTAGCTTCCTCATACCTTAGATTTAGCGTGCATAAAGCTATGACAATTTCATCGTAAAGATCAACCTGTAATTACAATTCACTAGGCATAAGCCGAAAATCAAAAGCCGCTTATTTGCGGCTTTTTCATTTAACAATATAGGACAAGAATATAGTTACCCGCAATTGAGGGGCTTGTGCTTGTATCTGCTGCATGCGGGAGAACGTCCCCGCCTGGAATCTCCAATTCGTTAAATTCGCCTATAGGAAAACGAAAGAAATGCTCCGCATCCCCCGGCATTGGCGGAAGGATGACAGTCATGGACGATCTTGGCGTATTTCCAATGGTTCAGATTAATCCGGGCGGTGGCGACAGCGTGCTCATTCTCCTCCGGCACCAAGGCTATGGCCGGAAGCTGATCGGGGCCGCCGAGCAATGGATCAGGAAGCTAGGCATTCAGCGGAGCGTAATTACCAGCCAAAAGCAGGTCGTAGGCTTCTATGAGAGCCTGGGTTATACCGCGAGACCGGAGATCAATAGCGCGGATGGGGTTTATATAAGTAGCGCTATCTGCGCCGGGGAAATAAGTGGATAAACGACATCTAAAGTTGGGGGATTTGCTGTTTGCGCAGGATTAGTTGGATAAACGACACTTATATTCACTGGCGCTGCCTAATAACAGGGAATGGGATGGAAATAAGTGGAATTAATCCACTTGTTACCCGTAAAGTGAGTTCCAAGAGATGAATAGATGCTGAAAATCCACTTATTTCGGGCAGTGTGGCAAAACTGGCGACCAACAAGTGTCTACGGTGCGTACGGCGAACTTGAGTCGCGAAACGGTATACGAAGTGCAAGGCGACTATATGATTGTCCAGGCAGTAAGGAGAATCGACAAAGTGAGCAACCGAATAGTGTGCGCGAGTAGGGAGACGAAGGCGTGAGCGGTCGGAAGGTCCCTGCGATTACAGTGCGGAGGCGTTCATAGCCGCATACTTACCTGTAATCACGCAAAGGAGGTGTCCCGGACAGCCAGTAATGGCTTCAGGAGCACCTCCTTTTTGGGCAGGCTGCCCAGATCAATTAATTCTCAGGCTTCGCACTGTCATCCGCAGCCTCAACCACGCTCTGCAGTATCCTGAACCCCAGCGGCTCCAGCGTAAGTCTGATTCCTTCACCATCCATCGCCACTGGTTCACCGCTGAAGGCATCCTGCCAGTTGCCCCCGGTGAATGACTGCTGAAGGGTTAACGGTTCGCTACAATTGTTCATCCAGACGGTAAAGCGGCTGTTGTCATTGAAACGTTCGTACACGAGGCCCCGGCTATCTGCATCACTCTGCAGGAAACGGAAGTGGCCGGTACGCAGTACCTCATGGTTCTTGCGCAGGGCAATCATGCGCTGATAGAAGCTGAATAGCTCACGGTCCTGACGCTCCTCCTCCCAGATCATACATTTACGGCAATCCGGGTCATCTTCTCCCGTAAGTCCGATTTCATCTCCATAGAAGATACACGGCGTTCCGGTAAAGGTAAGCAGGAAGGTGACTGTCAGTTTCAGTCTCCGGGTATCCCCGCCGAGCCGGGTAAGGACTCTGGGGGTATCGTGGCTGGCGAGAAGATTGAACAGTACTTCATTTGCCTGCCGCGGGTAACGCATCAGCAATCCGTAGATGTGGGAGGCGAAGGCCTCCGGCTCCATCTCATCTCCCTGGAAGAACTCCAGCAGCCGGTCAGAGAAAGGATAGTTCATTACGGAATCGAACTGATCCCCCTGGAGCCAGCTAAGGGAATCGCTCCATACCTCACCGATGATGAACGCCTCCGGGTTAATCTCTTTGACCGCCTGGCGGAATTCGCGCCAGAATACATGGTCTACCTCATTGGCCACATCCAGCCGCCAGCCGTCGATATGTACCTCACTGAGCCAGAAGCGGGTAATGTCCAGCAGATATTCTTTGGTTTCCGGGTTGGCCGTATTCAGCTTGGGCATCCCGCCGAAGAAGCCAAACGTATCATAATTGGGGGTGTTACCTTCCGCCTTAACCGGATAATCATAGATATGAAACCAATTGGCGTATTTGGAGTCTGCCCCATGTTCAATTACATCTTTGAATGGCGGGAACTCCGCGCTTGTATGGTTAAAGACGGCATCCAGCACTACCTTAAGCCCTTTGGAATGAGCCAGGCTGACCAGTTGCTTCAGCAGCTCCACATCTCCGAAGCTGGAGTCGATCGTTCCGTAGTCTACCGTATCGTATTTATGGTTGCTGGGTGCCTCAAAGATCGGAGTAAGATACAGCGCGGTCACTCCAAGCTCCAGAATATAATCCAGATGATCAATGATCCCCTGCAGATCCCCGCCAAAATAACTGTCGGTCGTCGGTGTGCCGCCCCATTCAAGCGTTCCTTCCGGATCGTTCCCCGGATCTCCGTTGGCGAACCGGTCCGGCATGATCTGATAGAATACAGCCGATTCAGCCCACCCGGGAACATGCAGCAGATCAACCTCATGGATATAAGGCATTTCATAATAGCCTCCGGGAGGTGCAGGCTGCTCTTTCGTATGGAAGCCGGATTCTACCATCCATACCGTTTCTTTCCCCGACTCGAACCTGAAGCCGTAAGAGAAACGTTTACGCTCAGGTACGATCTCAGCCTCCCAATAATCAAAATACGCATCTGTTGCCACCTTGAGCATTTCCAGCTCCTGATGATGATGCTCCCAGTCGTATTTGTCTCCCGTCAGCGCAAAAACCCGTTCCACATTGTTCTTTTTACTGCGGACTCTTAAATGGAAGATCTTCTCGCTATACGGATACGCCCATTTGCCCTGCGGAGAATGGTAGAGACACTCCAGCTCAATGGATGTGCCTGGTGTTGTGGTCAGTGCTTGTCTGCTAAGAGCCATGTCTATTCCTCCTGGGATTAATGTGGTGGATACTGAATTATGAACAAATGAATGAGCTTTAGTTAATACCCGGGGTACATAGGACTTAAACACCAGATGAACGGTTATAGAGACGGGGTTCAGGCTGGTGGGTGGATTACCCAGAAAAGGGATTCTAAACAGTGATGTAGAATATTTTACCAGCAGGGATCCCTTACTTCCTGCATACTGAGAAATTTGAGGTGGCTAGTTCTGAATACCAAGCTATGGAAACTTGCTTCATTATTCTTCTTAAGTTTGTTATTGGCGGCATGTTCTGCGGACAAGTTGATTCCAGCAGGAACTTCTGCAGGGGCGGAATCTTCCGTTGCTGCGGTCTCACCGGCTGCTCCGGAAGCGCCAGACTTAAGTGAATCTTCTGAACCGCCGGTGTCCGCGGCTTCTGGGCAGCCCGTGCTATCGCCGGCGCGAGCTCCCGCTCCCGGACAGACCGGGCAGCCAGCTTCCAGTCCGGCGGCTGCGTTCTTTCCAGCCCCTGGTTCCCAGGAAAAGCACAGCCGCTCCAGAAATACATGGATGCTGTTCATGGGGACATGAGGGGAGAGCTGCTGTTCTCCGCCAAACAAGATCTGGATCTCGATGGAAATGATGAAATTGTACTTGGATACGGGGAGCTTGATAAGGCGGATCCGCAATATTCCATCGTTTCGGAGCTGCATGTTTTGAGAGACAGGGATGGACAGATCGAGGAGCTGACACACGATTTAGAGGGCGGATATCAGAAGCTGGGATTCAGGCTGATCCGGCTGCAGGATCTGCCGCAGACCTTCATTTATTGCGGCCTTACCAATGGTGGCGGAATGTCAGGCTTCGCGGTGCTGGAGATTTCCGGAGATCAGGTGGTGCGGAAGGTGTACAGTGCTGCGGCGACCGGGCAGGGCGAGGATTATATATCAGACAATGACCGGGACGGTCAATATGACGGTTATAAGCAGTACAGAAATGACTATAGCACTTTTTATTATTCCCTGGACCGTACTTACATACTGGAGAAGGGAGAAGCGGTACTGAGAGCGACGAAAGTCGTTATTCCAGAGTACCCGCAGGAAATTCAGGATGTGATCCTGCAGTATTTGAGTCTGAGTGTACTTAAGATTGAGCAGTCACCGGAAACGGAGGAGCGTCTGGCCCGGCTTCGCATCGATAACGCCGGGGCTAAGATTAACGGAGAGGATCTTGCCGGCTGGAGGGAAGCCTTAGAGGGGTATCATTCAGAGATCCAATTTGATATTAAACAGGATGGACTGGAGGCGGAAGCCTCGCTGACGTATACAGAAGGCGATAAGCAAAAGAAGGAGCATGCCATGCATCTTCATCTGGTCAAAACGGATGCCGGGTGGCAGATTGAGGAACTGGAGACTATCCCAGACAGAGTGCTGTAAGCCACGCTTATACAGCATCTGCCCCGGCTCTGTTAATCAGCTCCCGGTAGTCATTGCGTACGTTGCCTACGGCTGATGAGACCGGATAAGCAAGCATCTGCCTTGCGTCATAAGGCTGCAGCAGCTTCATTAGTGCGGGAATGTCCTGATTGCTGCGGTCCAGCCACTGTGCTTCTGTTTCCCTGCTCAGAATGACCGGCATCCGGTCATGAATCTCCTCCATCAGGCTGTTCGATGCGGTGGTGATGATGGTGCAGGTAGCGATTCTTTTGCCGCTGGGGTCGACCCAAATATCATACAGGCCGGCCATAGAGAAAAGCTGCCCGTCCCGCAGGGTGATTCTCATCGGCTGCTTGCCGCCCTCATAGACCTTCCAGTCATAGAAGCCGTCTGCCGGAATGATGCAGCGGCGGGACGCGACCAGCCCTTTGAAGGAGGCTTTCTCCAGCAGCGATTCACTGCGGGCATTGATCAGCCTGGCGGCGTTCTTGTCCTCCTTGGACCAGGAAGGCAGAAGTCCCCAGCGCAGTTGACCAAGCTTATTCTGTTTGCCGTCATGAATGACCGCCGGAATATACTGCATTGGAGCCGCATTGAACTTCGGTGAATACTGGTCGAAGGAAGTATCGCCGATAAAGTACCTTGTCATCAGTTCATCCAGTGTTACGGTAATGGTATATCTTCCGCACATATTGCCCGTGCCCCCCTGAGTAATCAATGATTACAGCATTTACAGTATTGCAGCTTCGTGCTATGCTCCCCTATATTTCTCATGTTAGAACATCTTGTATAGCATTATATAGGATGAAGCTGAGGATTGCGAAGGAGAGGCGGCTGCTATGATTATCGTAAGTTCCTGTCTGGCCGGGATGAAGGTCAGATATAACGGCACGGATTGTCTGGATCAGAGCATCCGGCATCTGCTGGACAGTCATCAGGCGGTTGCTGTATGCCCCGAGCTGATGGGAGGCTTCTCTACCCCGCGGGAGCCTGCCGAGATCGTAGGCGGCAGCGGCAGGGATGTGCTGGAGGGCCGGGCCCGGGTGGTCGGCAGAACAGGTAATGATGTAACTGCCATGTATATAGAGGGAGCCTATGCGGCACTGGAGCAGGCAAGGAGCTTAGCGGCGACTCTTGTGGTGCTTAAGGAAAATAGCCCGTCCTGCGGCAGTTCCATGATCTATAACGGAGCATTTGCCGGTGTGAAAATACCCGGTGAGGGTGTGACTTCCGCTCTATTGCGGCTGCACGGGATTGAAGTGATATCGGAGGACCAGCTCGCTTCCAGATTGAAGCAACCGGATTCTCCGGTGCAATAGCTGCTGAGCGGCTTGCACAAAAAGGCTGTTACAGGGGTTTCGAACCTCTGCAACAGCTTTTTCTGTGAGTTGTGGGCTTCCTATGAAATGCAAACCGGTTCTGTTTAGGCGAGCGTCCCGAGGACCTTGCCGAACAAGCTGGACAGCTCAATGTTGGTCATCGTAGAGAAGTTCTTCGCGGATAGCATGGTTTGAACTGCAGCGAGCGGATTGTTGCTGCTGTCAGCTGTGCTTGAACTGCTTGCAGATGCTCCAAGACTTCTCTGCAGCTGGGCCAGCACGGACATCATATCCTCCGAAGTGAGACCCGCTTCAAGAGAGGTTAGTCCGTTGAGCGTGTTAGCGCGGTCTGTACTATCCGTGCTAACAGAGCTGTCTGAGTTGTCCTGGCTATCCAAACTCCAGCCCAAAGGAGGGGGGAATCCGCCCATGGCTTGCAGCATTGCAGGAAGTCCCGTAGTCTCATTAGCTGTATCCAAAGAGTTAATTCCGGCATATCCAGCCGCGGAAGAATCAGATGTAACGGACTGAACCAAGGAGAAGAGCCCGTCCCCGCTTAAAGAGGAGAGGCCGTTGCTGCCGAGCAGACTCTGTAAAGAGCCCAGACTGCTGCCGGATTCACCGGTAACCCCTGTTGCTGAATCCGTCTCGGTAAGCCCAAGGCCCAACTGAATTTGGGCCAGCAGAGACTTCATATCCCCGCCGTATTGAGAGCCCGCTGCGGAGCCCAGCGAGGCTGGCGAATATAGCTCCGTGTATTCGTCTTCTCCGGCATCATCTGTTCCCTCCAGATTGAAGAACAGCTTGGCGATTTCACTGAAATCCGCAGCATCTGTAAGGCTTGAGCTGCTTGCTTCTTGGTTGGAGGCGGCGCTTTTGCGGGCAGCGCTTGTGCTGCCACTGGTGAGATCGTAGTTGTCATAGTACTTTTTATTGTAATAATTGTTAATCGATAGCGACATTTGGCGTCTCCTCTCAATATATGTTTCTTTATTTTCTCAAAAGCCCACGTTACATCATCGGAAAGAAAGCTGAGTGCAGGCTGAAAATACGCTGAATCCCAGCTGAAAATGAAGATCCGGTCCATGGACAAATGTTACAATATTGTGTTTATTAACAGGTGGTAAAAGAAACCGTTCAGCAGTATAATCGAGTAGTCCTGTAAGAAAATCCTGAATTTCAAGAAGCGGAGAATCTCGTCATGAAACCCATCTATTTGGACCACGCCGCCTCAACACCGGTTCATCCGGAGGTGGCAACGGTTATGTACAATATGTTATTGAACCAGTATGGCAATGCGTCCAGTGTGCACCAGTTCGGACGGTCGGCCAAAAGAATCGTAAATGGAGCGCGCGACAGGATCGCGGGCTTTTTGGGCTGTTCCCCTGATGAGTGGGTGTTCACCAGCGGCGGTACAGAGAGCGATAACCTCGCTCTGTTCGGCGCAGCCTATGCTTCTATTCATAAGGGTAAACATATCATTACCACAGCAGTAGAACATCATGCGGTATTGCATACGTGCGGACAACTGGAGCAACAGGGCTTCGAGGTTACTTATCTTCCCGTAGATTCCACAGGACTTGTCTCTCTCAAGGATGTGCAGTCTGCCCTGCGTGAGGATACAGTATTGATTAGCGTAATGTTTGTGAATAATGAAGTGGGAACTGTACAGCCTATAGAAGAGATTGGCAGATTAGCGGGCGGGCGGGGCATTCTTTTTCACGTGGATGCTGTACAAGCCCTGGGCACGCTGCCTATGGTGCTCCGCGAGCTGCCTGTCGACTATATGAGCTTCTCGGCCCACAAGATTGGCGGTCCGCAGGGGATTGGCGGATTGTATGTCCGGCGGGGAGCGCCGCTGCAGCCAAGACAACATGGCGGACTTCAAGAGCGCGGCAGACGCGCGGGTACGGAGAGCCTGGCAAGTACAGCCGGCTTCGCCACAGCAGTAGAGCTGGCGGTAGACGGACTTGCGGAGCATCATGAGCAGGCTGTCAGACTGCGGAGTACACTGCTGCAGGAGCTGGACAAGCATGCCGGAGCCGGCGGATATGTAATTAACGGGAATGAACAGCAGACGGTGCCCGGAATTCTGAATGTAAGCTTCCCGGGTGCGAAGACAGATGTGCTGCTGATGAATCTCGATATGGAGCGGATTGCGGCCGCCAGTGGTTCAGCCTGCACCTCGGGCTCTCTGGAAATCTCGCATGTCCTGCAGGCGATGAAGCTTCCGGAAGAACTTTTGAACTCGGCGATTCGCTTTAGTACAGGTTTGGGTAATACTAATGAAGAAATGCAGGTTGTTGCCCAAAAAGTTGGAACCATCTTAAACCGGCTGCGTACTAAAGACTAGGCATTTTTGCGGTCTGGCATCCGCTTGGAAGGTTTCTAGCTTCAGGGAACTCGTAAGCACTATTTAAGGTGAGGGGACTTTGAACGCCATGAAACTTCAAGATATGATTGGCCTCACCGTATATGAAGTTGAAGAAGGTACTGAAGTCGGTGAAATAATCGATATTGGACTGGATTCAAACTGGAACATTACGGGTATTGAACTGGAAAGCAAAACTTTTTTCTCCAGTCATGTGAAAGTTGTGGCATGGGATGATATTGTCGCTTATGGCGAAGATGCTGTCATGATCCGCAACAAAGAGTCGATTGTTAAGACCGACGCTGACCATATACCGTATACTTTCCTCTTGGGAAAGAACAAGTTGAAGGATTTGCAGGTGCTTACAGCATCCGGAACGATACTTGGACGAATATCCGATGTTTATTTTGACCAAAAGATGGGAAACACAATAGTAGCGCTGGAAATCAGTGACGGGCTTGTAACTGATTTGATCGAAGGCCGCAAATGGCTGCCTTGTTCTGAAGGAATGTCTATCGGGGAGAATTCGGTACTGGTTCCTGCGATGAGCGAAGAACGGCTTCAAAAAGCCATTAATATTGTTAACGGATAGGTGGAATGTATTATATGAAGTGTCCAAACTGCAACTCCAAGGATATCGGCAAGATCGGTTCCCACCAGTTCTATTGCTGGGGCTGTTTCATCGAACTTACGGTCAACGGCGAGAAAATGTCGGTTTATCAGGTTGAAGAAGATGGCACGCTCAGTTCGCTTGACGATCTGTTCTCGGGTGAAGATGTTGCACAGGATTTCCCGCAGATCCATGCATCCTCCTGATCATTAGCCTGATTCATTCCCGGATAAAGTTACATAGATTCGCCGTGGGGCTGACCTCAAAGCATCGAATGGATGCTTGGGTCAGCCTTGTTTGCTCTTAAGCAGTTCATCCGCAAGCCTGCGGTGGATGTTCCACGAAACGGGTCTTCAATCTTCTACAACACAAAAACCAGCCAATCCTGGTCCAGGATGAGCTGGTTTTTGTTGTGTGTGGACCCTGGACAGCGTCTGTTTACAGGATAACTTCTCCTATAAATGAGGAAGTTGCATCTTTGTTATATGTGCTAACGAATTGGTATGTCGCCTCCGGGATACGGGCTCTATACTGAAATCGACTGGCGGCAACGCCGGATTCTGCAAGGTTCTGCATAAGGGGGATTATTGAATGTACCGTAAAGGAATATCCAAGCTGCTGATTGCCGGTATGCTGCTGTCAGGGATTCAGCTTCCGGGAAACACGGGAGTGGCAGGAGCAGAGAGACTGGAAAAGCTTCCCGTATCAGCCGCAGGCACAAGCACAAGCGGCGCTATTGTAGCCGGAAAGGCAGCATTTGCCGATATGAATCAGCACTGGGCTTCGCCAGCGGTGGACAGGCTGGCAGCCGCCGGAATCCTGCAGGGGAATGGGCAGGGAAGATTTGGACCAAGCCGTGCAATCTCGCGCGCAGAGATAGCGGTTATCCTGGGCCGTGTGTTTCGTTACTCAGCTCCGGGAACGGCTGTGTTCAGTGATGTAAGCGCTTCTTCCTGGTATGGCAAGGATGTGGGCGGGATTAGTGCAGCCGGCATAATCCAAGGTTACGCGGACGGACGGTTTCAGCCGGGAGCGGCTGTAACCCGGCAGGAGGCCATGACGATGCTGAGCCGGGCTTTCGGCCTGGAGGCGGCTTCGCCAACTACGCTGGCCGCGCAGCCTGACGGATCAGCGGTCAGCGGCTATGCCCGGGAAGCAGTGAGTGCCATGCTTGACGCAGGCTACCTGCACGGCGGGCCGGATGGCAAGCTGAATCCGCAGACGCAGATGACCCGGGCTGAACTGGCGGAGCTCCTGGGCCGGATGATCGGGTGGATCAGTTCAGGCGAAGGAAGCTATTCGATTGGCGGGGTGTCCGGCAATGTAATTGTGAACCGGGCGAATGTACAGATCGAAGGCGGACCGGTTAGCGGGAATCTCTATGTGACTGCCGGAGTAGGAGAGGGAGAGGTATCGTTCTCGGGAATCAAGGTGCAGGGAACCACTCATATCTCGGGAGGTGGTGACCATTCGGTAGTTTTCCGTAAATCTTCACTGGGACAGATCAAGCTGAACAAGCCCAAAGCCCCGGTACGGCTCGTGCTGGAGGATAGCAGCTCCGTAGCCCGGATTGAATTGCTCCAGCCGGCCAAGGTTGAGATTGGGGCCGGCACAAGGGTGGAAGCACTGATTATCGGTCCCGGCGCTGCCGGATCAGAGATTATGAACCGGGGGGACATCGGCCTGCTGGAGACCCAAGCGGATCGTGTGCTGCTCAACGGCCTAGCACTCAAGGCTGGTGAGACGCTTCGGGGCTTGTCCGGTAATGGAGCTTTGCCGCAGGCAAGCGCAGCCGCCACCTTTACGGGGAGCGGAGGGGATTCAGGCGGAGCGATGCCAACGCCTGCACTTATGACACCTGCCCCAACAGCGACAGCTGGGGCAACGCCGACTGCAACACCGGTGGTTACTCCGCCAACCCCTGACAATCCATGGGAGCTGGTCTGGAACGACGAATTCGACGGTAGCTCCATAGATAAGACCAAATGGAATGTGCAGGATACCGGAACGGTATACAACAATGAACTCGAATATTATCATCCGGACAACGCTTCGCTCGAAACCGAGAGCGGACAGGGTGTGCTGGCACTGGAAGCACGGAAGGAAGCATACGGCGGGAAGTCGTATACTTCCGGCAAGCTGACCTCCAAGCTGAAGGGCGACTGGACTTACGGCAAATTCACGGTGCGCGCCAAGCTGCCGATTCAGCAGGGCATGTGGCCGGCCATCTGGATGATGCCAACCGACGAAGAGAAGCAGTACGGACCTTGGCCGGGAAGCGGCGAGATGGACATTATGGAATTAACGGGACCGGTGGCCGGTGATGCAGAGAAGGCTGATCTGTACCCGAGAACGGTTCATGGTTCGCTTCATTACGACATCCCGCATACGTCACAGTCCAAGACCTACATTCTGCCGGAGGGCACGACGTTCGCTGATGCTTATCATGACTTCACACTGGAATGGCTCCCGGGACTGATCCGGTATTATGTGGACGGTAAAATGTATTTTGAAACAAGCGATTGGGGAACGAAGGCTGAAGGCCAGCCGGATTATTATACCTATCCCGCACCGTTTGACCGGCCGTTCTATATGATTCTTAATCTGGCAGTGGGCGGCGATTGGCCGGGTAACCCGGCAGCTGACTTCCAGTCGGACAAAATGTATGTCGATTATGTCCGGGTCTACAAGTACAACAAGCTCGATCAATGGCCGGACGTAACAGGACAACGGCCGACAAAGCCGGAGCTGTCGACTCCGCAGCGCCCTGCCCTTGCCGACGGGAACCAGATTTATAACGGTGACTTTACGGGTGCAGAAGCGGTTCAAGGCCCGCCGGAATATTGGGAATTGATCGAGAATGCGGGGGGTGAGGGAACAGCTTCCGTCGTTGACGATATAGAAAAGGGTAAGGCGGTGAAGGTGGCTGTCAGCAAAGCTGGAACCCAGAACTATTCCATTCAGCTCGCTCAGAAGCCGCTTCTGCTGGAGAAGGGCAAGTCCTACAAAGTCACATTCGATGCCAAGGCGGATGCGGCCCGACCGCTGATGAGCAAGCTGACCGAATTCGGCGGCGGATGGACGGCTTATTCCATGGAACGCAATTTCCAGCTTACGCCGAACTGGCAATCGTATGAATATACCTTCAACATGTCGAAGAGTTCCGATAACAATGTCCGTTTCGAGTTCAATCTTGGTCTGAACGACATTGCAGCCTATTTCGACAATGTCAGGGTGGTAGAGACGGAGCCCCTGCCAGTGGTACGTACTCCGTTGCCTGACGGCAACCTGATCTATAATGGCGGATTCGAGCTGGGAGAAGGGCGGCTGGGCTACTGGACCTTCGCCGTTAAGCCGGAATCGGGCGCTGCTGCGAAAGCCAGTGTAACCAATGCTCTGGAACTGCCGCTGATGAAGCGTGAATTCAAGGCAGATGTCCAGACAGCCGGAGGCTCGGCTGAGGATGTGACGCTGATCCAGACAGGAATCCCTGTGACAGCCGGGGGAGTCTATCAGCTTACGTTCGAGGCGAGATCGGAGCAGGAGCAGCCGGTCGGCATCAAGCTGGACGGCGGCGATGGGAAGACCGTCTATCCTGACGGGGCAACATTCACTCTGACGCCGGAGTGGAAGAGCTATACAGCGGAAATAGAGCTGTCCGGCGCGTCCGGAACTGAAGGTACATTATCGTTCCTTCTGGGCCAGGCTCCGGGGCAGACCGAGATTGACAATGTACGTCTGGTAAGGATGATTGATCCGCCTGTATTCACTAACTACCTGCATCTGCGGGGGGACCAGAACTGGAGATCATCGGGTACCGGCCTGATTCCGAGCGGCGAAGGCGGCAAGGACATCACGGATATGGACCAGGGCGACTATGTAGAATACAAAGTGGTGCTGCCTCAGGCTGCCAGCATTGTTCCCGTGGCCCGGGTATCCAGTATACAGGCAGACTCCGGGCTGGAGCTGTCGGTTCTGGATGCCGGCAAACAGAGTGTAGTGACGACCTCTGTCTATAGTACGGCAATCGGAGATACCGGAGGACTTCATTCCTACCGCGCAATCATCGGGGCACCGCTTGAGCTGCCTGCCGGAATCTATTACTTCCGTCTTGGCGGCAGCGGCTATAATCTGGCCTGGCTGGATCTGACCCGCGAGCTGGTGGTGAACGGCCGCTTCAAGGGCGATTCTACCGAAGGCTGGACGCTGTACAAGAGGGATTGGGACAGTAATCCGGTGAAGAACACCGTAATGAACGCTGTGTATGGTGCACTGCGGGTTGACCTTGGCGGCACCGGTGATGAAGACTGGAACGTACAGGTGAAGCAAGGGGGAGTACCGGTAGAATTGGGCAAGAAGTACCTGCTTCGCTTCGATGGGGAGGCATCAATAGCCAGAGATATCCGGGTGCTTGTTCAGCATGACGGTACTTCGGACAATAATTGGACCCCGTATACGAACGAGACAGTAAGTCTGAGCGAAGCGGGCGGACATTATGAATATCTGTTCACTGCTCCGGCAAGCGATCCCGCTGCTGTGCTGCAGTTCAGTCTGGGCAAGGTTAACGGGCTGCTGGGAGAGCATACGGTTAGACTGAGCAATATTTCCCTGCTGCAGGTGAGCCCGGTCATGGCGGGTGAGGCGTATGGGGAGAATCTGATTCCAAACGGAGACTTCTCGGCTCCGCTTAAGGGCTGGAGCAGCTATTCCTCCGACAGCGGCGAGCTGTCCATTGACAATGTGAATGGGGCGCTGCAGATCCAGGTCGGTTCCACAGGGACGAACAGCTGGGACCGGCAGGTCTATTACGAGGGAGTAGCCTACAACGATGGCAATCATTATACACTTACCTTCAAAGCTAAGGCAGAAGCAGCGCGCAAAATGAACATCAGCATCGGCTGGCTGGATGTCGCGAACAATTACACCTGGAACGGGTATACGAGCAAGGTGGTAGATCTTGATACGGAATACGCGGAATATACCCTGGAATTCGATGTTGCCGGAGGCAGCACCTCCATCGGCCGGATTTCTTTTGAGCTGGGGAATATAACGGATGGCGGTACAGGCCATCTTGCGGTGGACGTCGATGACATTGTGCTGACGAACAACGGAACCGTAGCTGCACCTTGAACAAGCTTTAGAATTTGTTATCCAGGCTTGCGATTTGGTATTTAGACCGGCAAGAAACACTTTTATAATCAGTACATGGAGGACGGGCAGCCGTTCTCCATGATTTTCAGACGACAATGGGGGAGATTTATTGTGAAAAAGACAGCAGTATCCATCACCGCACTACTCATGGCATTTTCAGTAGTGGTCAGCGGATGTGGAGGCAATAACAACCAATCAAGTTCGGCTAACAACGGAGGAAAGAAAGAAGATTCCAGTGCAACTGCCGCTCCTGCTACGCCAAGCACAGACCCTGTTACCCTAAACGCCTGGGTGATGCCGAACAGTCCCAAGCCGGATGCAGACTTCCTGAAGACGCTTGAACCTTACCTGAAAGAGCATCCGAATGTCACCATGAAGGTAACGGTACTTGACTGGGGCTCTGCCTGGACCAAGATTACGACAGCGGCTACAAGCGGGGAAGGTCCGGACCTGCTGCAGCTTGGATCAACCTGGGTACCGGCAATCGCCAGCATGGGCGGTATTGACAAAGTGACGGACAAAGTAGCCGATGTAGGCGGTGCTGAGGCTTTCCTGCCGGCCATCTGGACGACTACCTCTATCGCGGGCGACAGCGAGGTATACGGGGTGCCGTGGTTCGTGGATGCGCGGGCAATATACTACCGGACAGATGTATTCAAGCAAGCCGGTGTGGACACAGCAACAGCCTTTAAAGATTGGGATTCCTTCAAAAGCGCATTGCAAGCGGTCAACGGACAGACCGTTGACGGCAAAAAGATCGCTGCACTCGGACTTCCAGGTAAAAACGACTGGAACGTAGTGCATAATATCTTCCCTTGGATCTGGGCTGCAGGCGGCGATGTTCTCTCGGAAGATAACAAAAATGTTGCCTTCAACGAAGAGAAGGGGCTTGACGGCGTGATGTTCTACACCGGACTTGCCGCTGAAGGCCTTGTGGATAAATCTTCGCTTGAGAAGAATTCGTCGCAGATTGAGAGCGACTTCGGCGACGGTAAATCGGCGGTCATTATCTCCGGCCCTTGGCTCGCCAAGAACTTTGCGACACCGAAAGCAAACGGCGGTATGGATGACAAGAAAGCGGCCAAGAACTTCGCGGTGGCTCCGCTTCCTGCAGGTCCGGGCGGACAAGCTACCTTCGTCGGCGGCAGCGAGCTGACCGTATTCAGCGGCTCGAAGAACAAGGAAGCGACTTGGGATTTGATTAAGTACCTGACCGGCGATGAAGCGCAGAAGGCTTATGCTGCCGTATCCGGCCAGCTCCCGGCTCGACTGTCACTTCTGGAATCGCCTGATCTGGATGCCAGCATGAAAGCATTCTCGGAAGCCACGAAATACGGAAGAACCTATCCATCCATTCCCCAATGGGGACCTACGGAAACGGCGCTGCAAAAGCATTTTGCCAACATTTGGGATATTGTTGCCGGTGTGAAGGGCAAATATAGTGAAGAAACCGTCAAGCAAGAGCTGGATTCTGCAGCGGCCGAAGTCAAAGCAATTATTAACCAATAATGATGAGGATTAGGGGGATGCCGCCGCGCGATAGGGTGCGGCGGTTCTTCCATTAGTAAAGTGAGGGATAAGAGATGGGGCTCCATACTGAAAAAAATCTGCCTGCGAAGGCTGCTTCCGACAAGCGCGGACTATGGCGCAAACGGGTCAGAGAGAATAAATTTGCTTACATGCTGATGGTGCCGACCATCATTTTCATGCTGTTGGTGCATTTGCTCCCTATGATTCAGGGATTCTGGATGTCATTCCTGAAGCTGAACCAATTTACACTGGGCAAATATCTCAAGGCGCCGTTTGTGGGGATCGACAATTATATTGGCCTGTTGTTCAACACCGATAACCCGGTCCGCCAGGGGCTCAATTTTGCCATCCGCAACACCGCGATTTATTCGGTCATTGTGACGATCGGTGTAATGATCATGGGCCTGATGATGGCCTTGCTGCTGAACCGTGATTTTCCCGGACGCAGCATTGCCCGCACAGCCATGCTGCTCCCATGGGTCGTTCCGTCTTATGTGGTCGGTGTGCTCTGGGGTTTCATGTGGCAGAAGGAAGGCATTATCAACTATTTCCTGGTCGATGTCTTGCATCTCTTCAATGAGAAGCCTTTCTGGCTGCTGGGGCCGAATACGATCTGGGCGATCATTATCCCAACCATCTGGCGCGGCTGGCCGTTCCTGATGGTCATTTTCCTGGCTGGACTCCAGACCATTCCCGAAGATATCTATGAAGCTGCAACCATTGACGGTGCGGGCAAATTCCGCCAGTTCTGGAACATGACGCTGCCGATGCTTAAGCCGGTTATTGCGGTACAGCTTTTATTCCAGATTATTAACAATGTCTACTCCTACAACATCGTCTCCACGATGTTCGGCAACGGTGCCGGATATCCGGGGGAATGGGGAGACCTCCTGATGACAGCCTTGACCCGCCAATCCTTCGGTTATTGGTCCTTCGGTTCGGGCTCTGCCGCTTCAATCATGCTGATGTTTGCCATGCTGATGGTCGTCGGTGTCTGGTACCGCGTCTTTAGATCGGAGTTGAATGCCCAATGAGTACACACCGTAAACGTTCCGTCAGTTCGTTCCTGCTGACTTCACTGACCTGGGTTATCGTTGTATTGACGGTATTTCCCATTCTGTGGATGATCTTCACCTCTTTGCACTCCAATGACCAAATTCTGAACGGGATCACTACCTTCAGCCTGCCGAAGCCGCAGTGGGTCAATTATATCAATATGTGGGATACGGTGAATTTTGCCACCTATTTCCGCAACAGCCTTCTGATCTGCGGTGCGACAACCCTGCTTGCCGGCTCCTTTGCCGTTCTGGCCGGATATGCGCTGGCCCGGTTTGATTTTCCCGGATCGAAGCTGTTCAGCATGAGTATCATATCCACCCAGCTGATCCCGGGGATTATGTTCCTGTTCCCGATTTACCTGATGTTCCTGTGGATCAAGAATACGTTCGGTTTGCCGATGATCAATACGTACTGGGGAATGATTCTCGTCTATACGGCGTTCTACACCCCAATCAGTATCTGGATTATGCGAAGTTTCTTTGTCTCAATTCCAAGAGACCTGGAAGAGTCGGCCACGATTGACGGCTGTACGAAATTTCAGGCTTTTTACAAAATCATTCTGCCGTTGTCTCTGCCCGGCATTATTGCGACAGGCATATTCATCTTCCTTACGGCGTGGGATGAGCTCCTCTTCGCCTGGGTTTTGACAACCAGCGCTGATGTACAGACGATTCCGGTCGGTATCCGCTTGTTTGTCGGGCAATATAATACCCGCTACGACCTGCTGATGGCAGCCTCCACGGTGGTAACCGTGCCAGTCATGGTCATATTCTTCATGACCCAAAAATACTTTATCAGCGGTATGACCGCGGGGGCCGTCAAGGGCTGACCCGTAGCATGCCAGGAAAGGTGAGAGCAATCATGCTGAAATTTACTACCGCAAGAGAAGCGATGGCTTCGGCTGAAGAGATCCTGAGACAAGCCTTCGCAGACCGGATTGGCCCCGGGGCGCACATCAGTGCCCTCTTTACGGATTCGGAACGACGGGGGGCCGTAGGCATAGCCGGTCTGCCGTTTCGGCTGCCTGCCATTCAGGAGCTGCTCAAGCTCCCCGCTGTGGCAGCGCTGCTGCCGGGTGAAGCGGGTGCCTCCGCGTTGTTCGCCGTAAACGAAGAAGCCACGGAATTGTCACTGTATATCCGGCACGCCGGAAGACAGGAGCAGACTGTTGACGTACCGGAGGCTACCGCAAGCCTGGCTTTGGCGCAATTGCAGGCCGCTCCGGGCTGGGCAGGGGCGCTTAACGCTGAGGGCGAGCACGTAATTGATCTGCGTTCACCTGTGCCGGGTCCGCATTTCGCGGTCAATTTGCTTATGGGCAACCGTCTGAGCTTTCCCCATCCGCTTCAGACTACCCCGAAGAGCGTTGTTGACCGGCTGGGCGGCGGCAGCTTCCGTTCACATGCGGCCACCCAGGTGCTGGCCACCCGCTGGGATATGCGTCAGGAGGAGAACGGGTTCCCGGCTAACCGGCAATTCTATCTGTTCGAGGACGGGAAGCAGATCTTCTATTCCGCGGACCCCGGAGATGAAGGGATAGAGTCGGCGGTCTGCCGGCATTCGCAGAATGTAACCCGAATCACCTGCCGGACGCGCTGCGGACTGGAGATTACACGAATCATCTCTATTCTGCCTCAATACGAGGGCCTGCCTCTGGCTACCGAATTACAGCGGATTGAGATTGAGAACCATGGAGAAGCCGACCGAGTTCTGCGGATCGTCTACACGGGAATGTTCGGCTCAGCGGCTCCGGGGGCGCTGTTCGAGGATGTGCTGTACAGCAACGTCATTATGCAGGGCGGCGTGCTCCAGGATAATACGGGAGCCGTGGCAGCCATCAGTCCGGATTATTATCCCGAAGGCGGCCGTCATGATCTGCGCTTCCACACAATGATCGTTCACGGGGCAGAAGGACCGGTGCTGCCGCGTGAATACTGCGTCAGCTACAATGAATTTGTCGGTACAGGTTCGCTTCACCGTCCGTCCGGCGCGCTCAGACTGAGTAACATTCTGCACCGTAAGGGGCCAGGGTTCTTCGCAGTAGCCGGGGAAATTCAAGTGGCTGCGGGAGCTAAGACAGCTGTTGACCAGTTGACCGGCCTAGTCTCCGACAAGAGCGGGGCGCCTTGGAATGACACGGTGCTGGCGGATGAAGTGGGGGCGTTGGTCACCCGTTTCTCCGACCCATGCGCGGCGGAATCAGCGCTGGCGGAATCAGCCGGGTTCGTGCGGGATTACAGCAAGTTCCTGCAGGTATTCTCCGATGACAAGAATTTCGATGTATTTATCAACCGCAATCTGCCGTTTCAGGTGCTCTATCAAAGCTTTGTCTCCCGTTCCTTTTGCCAGACACAGAAGGGCTACAGGGAGATTGGCTTCCGCGAAATCCAGGATTTATACGCATCGATGTATTATTTTGTCGGTATGGGACAAAGCGCTCTGGTGAAAAGTCTGCTTAAAGAATGGACCGGTATGGTGTTTGAACTGGGCTATGCCTATCATAACTTCTTCTGGGCCGGCAAGGAGCCGGGCAAATGGTCCGACGATGCGTTATGGCTTGTTCAAGCCGTCTACCGCTATGTAATGCTTACCGGCGATCTCGAGTTCCTGGACGAGTCTTGTCCGGTAGCGGGACAAGAAGCCAGCCGGCCGGTCTTCGAGACACTCAAGGCGATTATTGTCTATTCAGGGAAGATTTCAATCGGCCGCCACGCTCTGCCCTTACTGGACTTCGCAGACTGGAACGACTGTCTTAAGCTGGATGACACGTATCTGAACGGTCCAGCTAAGGAAAAGCTCTACCGGGAGCAATTGCAGGCAGGCGGGGTCTTCGGGGATTCATTGGACAGCGATTATTCCGAGAGCGTTATGAACGCCTTCCTGCTGAAGGTAGCAGTAGATGAACTGTCCGCTCTGGCTGCCCGCAAAGGGGAGCAGGATGATGCCGATGAGCTGAACCGCTTCGGATCCAAGCTGCGCGAGCGTATCCAGGAGCATGCCTGGAAGGGCGATTTCTTCGCCCGCGTGCTCTTCAACCGGTACCAGAATGGCGAATATACTTATTTGGGAGCTGCCGGAGACGGTCTGTCAGCAGATCCGGCATCCGAGGGTTCTTACTTCTTAAATTCCTTCAGCTGGAGCATCCTGTCGGGCTGTGCCGATGAGTCGCAGATCTCGGTGATGCTGGACACTATGAAGTCGCATCTTATGACTCCTTTCGGATTGAAGCTGGTTTCCCCGGTTGCTTTGGGCCGGGTCTCTACCCACACAGCTTCGGACGAATACTTCCCGGGTGACCGGGAGAACGGCGGCGTATTCAAGCATGCCTGCATGATGGCCGCAGCTGCGATGTTCAAGGGTGCCAAGGAAGTCTCGGATTCAGGGCTTGCTGCCGAGCTGGGCCGCCTCGGCTATTGGCTGCTGGACCGGATCATGCCGTTCAAGACGATGGAAGATCCGTTTGCAGTCTGCGGAAATCCGCGATTCTGCACTCAATATAATAACAGCGAGACCGGTGAGAATATCGGTCCGATGCTAAGCGGCACCTCGACCTGGCTCACCCTCTCGCTGATGGAAGCGCTAGGCATTGAATATACGGCGCAGGGCATCGCACTGAGTCCGATCCTGCGGGAAGAGCAGACAGAATTCTCTTACACTCTGAAGCTTGGCAAATCTTCGTACTGTATCCGGATCAGTAAACCGGAAGGCTTCCGCCGGATGAACGGCGGTGATGCCCGTCTGACACTGGATGGCCGGGCGCTAGAGGATGGGTTTATTCCGACTCCGGATGACGGGCTCACCCACGAGGTGGAGCTGCGATTTGAAGAGTAAAGATGTTATAATGCCCGGTCACGGAACTCATGCGGGGTCATCCCCGTGTACTCCTTAAAGAGCTTGATAAAGTAATGGGCATTGGAATAGCCCAGCTCGGCGGAAACCTCATAAATTTTCAGCGGCGTATGAATGAGCAGATACGCCGCTTTTTCCATCTTAACCTGACTGATGTAGTCGCTGATCCGCTTGCCTGTCTCAAGCTTGTACATTTTGGACAGATATACCGGATGCATCTGGACATGATCGGCGATGGCCTGGAGTGAGACATAATGTATATTGCGGTCGATATATTCATGTACGTTCCGAATCAGGACTGTCCGGCTGTCCCGCCGCTCAGACTCAAAATGCTCCTTCAGCAGCGTAACCATCTCCAGCGCCCATTCCCGCAGCTTGTCAGCCGTCTGGAAGGGGGCCTGCTTCATCAGCGGATTGCCCACGATCTCGCCCAGCATCTTCTTATTCTTATGGGCGAAATAATAGAAAGCCGTTTCCAGATGCAGACGGGCTTCATGGATATGCTCCAGAGAGTGGTCCGGATTCCGGGCCAGCTCCGAAGCGATGGCATTCAGCTTGTCTTCGATCCCCTGCCAGTTGTTCGCCTCAAATAAATGAAAGAAAAGCGGAGGCTCGTAGAGCGGCTGGAGAATTTCTACAGGGTTAAAGCTGCTGTTGTCCGTGGCATCCAGATAGATGCCTGTTTCGCTGCCGATATGCTGGCGGATAGCGGAGATGCCGGATTGATAGAGAGTGTACACCTGATCCGGGAATCCGCCCCAACCCGTAGTGACCACAGAAAGGCCGCCTCCAATCAGCGTGCTGACATGATTCTGCAGCTGATAGGCGGCCTGGGTGATATCATCTGCGAGATTCAGGCGGGGTTCAATGTCTTCCCTGGGCTGCAGCAGAAATACAAGATAATCATGGACATCCTTGCTTGACCAGATGTGGAACCGGTCTTGAAACAGCTCTTGCGCGATATTAATAATGGCGTATTCGAACAGCAGCATGCTGCCCATGTCCTGACGCCGGAAGAATTCCTCCGGTCTGACGATTACAAGACATACCGGCAGATTGGTGGAGAACGGCAGATCGAATTGGGAGAGCCGCTCGTGCAGCTGCGGCCTGGACATCTTCCGCCCCTGCAGGAGCTCGCCGAGCAGCCGGTCCCGCAGGAGCGGAAGATGCTCGCGGAAGGTCTGCATTGTCCGCTGATAGGAGGACCGAGTCTCCCATTCGCCGCGCAGCTCTTCCTGGAGCTTGCCAATAACGGCAATCAACTGGTCATTGGCAATTGGCTTGAGCAGATAGGCACTGGCTTGCTCTTCTATCGCCTTGCGGGCGTACTCGAACTCGGCATAACCGGTCAGCATAACGACCCGGATGTGCTTCCAGCGGCTACGGATGGAGGCGATCAGTTCGATGCCTGAAATTTCAGGCATGTTGATGTCAGTGACAACAATGTCGATAGGATAACGCTGAAGCAGTTCCAGTGCCTCGTATCCGGAATAAGCCGTGTGAACTTGTTCAAATCCCATTTCCGTCCAAGGAAGCGAAATGGATAGGTCGTCAACGACATAAGGTTCGTCGTCAATCAGAAGAATTTGATGCATAGGGTTCCTCTTTCTTCTCCATGCGAAGAGTGATTTTTAAGCCGCCTTCAGGTGAAGGGGCGATCAGAAGGCCGGATGAATCACCATAATGGGACCTGAGGCGCTGCTGGATGTTCCATAGCCCGCAGCCTCCGTCCTCACGCGCCGTTTCGGAAATTCGGGCCTGCAAAGCGTTAACTGCCTCATCCGTCATGCCAGCTCCGTTGTCTGCAACAGTGACTATGACACTCTCTTGCGTATGGGAGGCGGTGATCCGAATGGAGCCTGGGCCGATCTTTTTCTCAATACCGTGAATGATGCTGTTCTCCACCAAGGGCTGGATCAGCAGCCGGGGAATCTGCAGACCCAGCAGATCTTCCGCGATATCCATCTCATAGCTGATGCGCTGTTTCCGCAAATTCTGAATCTCCAGGTAATTCTCCAGCAGCTTCAGCTCGTCCTGCAGCGTAGTGAGGGAATGGTCTGTCTTGGTGATGTAGCGGTAATATTCTCCGAGGTTAAGCGCCATAGCCTCCACCGAATCGGTGTCGCCGACAACGGCCTTACTCTTAATAAAGAACAGGCAGTTGTAGAGGAAGTGCGGATTAATCTGCGATTGAAGCTGTTTCAAGTGGGCATCCTTGGCCCGGAGCTGCTCCAGGTAGACCTGTTCAATCAGCAATTGAATTTTTTCTGCCATTTCATTGAATTCTTCGTTGAGCATTGTGAACTCAGGATTGGACTTGGTATGAATACGGGTAGACCATCGTCCTTCCTTCATCCTGTTGAGCGAACGCAATAAAAGGCTAACCGGACGCTGCACTTGACGATATAGCTGCAAAGAGAACAACAGGCTCATGACCAGGAGAAAAGCCGATCCGGTCAGGAAGAAATAACGGCTGCTGCGGATCGGCTGAAGAATCTGCTTCAGCGGCGAATAATGCACGACCCGCCAGTTAATGGCCGATGAAGGAACCGAACTGATAAGAAAGCTGCCCTTCTTAAGGTTGAGGATCTCCGATATGCCCTGTCCGTCTGCGGAATCAAGCGTTGCGGTGATCCGTTCAGCCATTTCCCGGTCGGTATTGCGGGAGAGGATCATCCCGAAAACCGGATGGAACAGGAAGGTATCGCCCTTGTTCTGCGACTGGTAGGCATCGAACATTCGTTCAATGTTGGATACTGGAAAATACATCGATAACAGCAGTTCCGCCTCTCTTGGAGGGCTGCTTTCTGTAGCGGGATCTGACAGCAGCAGGCGGAAGCCCGCTTCAGTGCTGCCCCTGTCCTCTGAAATATACTCCCAGCCGGCCGGGAGCGGTTTCTCCAGTACGGAGGAATCAAAGGAGAGTGAGGAATCAGACCCCAACGTCTCACCGCTGTGCGGCTTGTACAGGACAATCCGGTTCTCCCACGTACTGGAGCTGGTCTGAAGGGAGAGCTTCTCCAGCACGGTCATAATGGTCTGGGCGGGGTCAATAAGATGGCCCAATTGCCGGATCTGCTCGTAGTCACGGATGGTCGGGTCTCTCTGAAGAGCATACATGCTGCCCGCCAATTGATTGATATTGTTGTCCATCTGCTGGGTCAGGAACTCCAGGTGATTCAAATCAGTTGTTTTGATCTGACTCGTGATGACTCCGATATCCTTGCGGTAGGATAATCCGTAGAATAAGAGTGTGGTTGATATAAGGGATAGCAGGATAGCAACCATTTTAATAAACAAACTCGGACGCCAGGCCATAAAATCATCCTTTTCAGAAGCTTTCACTGTTAGCCGTAATAAAAGAAGTGTACCATGGGATGCGGAAGAAGTTTATGATACAAGTTGTCCGGCCCTCCAGAACATTACGAAAAGCAGGTGGTTCCATGAAATTCAGATTGCCGTTGTTCGCGCTGGTCCTGATCTTATCGGGCTGCACCTTCCGCAGTTCCGGGGCCACTCTCCCGGCAGCTTCCCCGGAGAGCACGGCGCCTCACTTTGAAGTCAAAGCAGGTAAATATAATCCGCCCATAGACCTGTACACAGTGGGCTCCGTGAACCCCAATTTGACTTTTAAAAAAGGCGAGAGCCTTGAGCATAATGTGCATACGGCCTGGGCGGAGGAACGGTTGGGAATCCGTATCCGTTATCTCTGGACTATCTCCGGAACCTCCGAGAACTATGCCAACAAGCTGAGGCTTGAGCTGGCCAAAGGCAATATGCCCGATGTTGTCACTACACGGGATGCAGCCATCATTCAGGAGCTGATTGACTCCGGGCAATTCATGGAAGTCGGCAGTTTATTTGAACAATATGCCTCCCGGGTGTGGAAGAAGGCTGTTGCCGAGGACACTTCGGCATGGAATGCCTTCGTGCGGGACGGTCATAAGTATGCAATTCCCATCATGGATTACGAATACAACTCCGATCCGCTGCTCTGGATTCGCCAGGATTGGCTTACCAAGCTGAAATTGGAAACACCGCGGACGCTGGATGAGCTGGAACAGGTCATGGACGCTTTTGTCAACCAGGACCCGGACGGCAACGGATTAAAGGACACTTACGGCCTTGCTTTAGGTTTCCGTAACGGTCCCAGTACCTGGATGGGGGACAGCAGCTGGATATTTGGAGCGTTCGGCACGGTTCCCGAGCAATGGAACCGCCGGAGTGACGGAACCCTGGAATATGGCTCCGTGCAGCCCGGCGCCCGGAAGGCTGTCGCGCTTATGAAGCATTGGGTTCAGCAGGGGTACTTGTCGACCGACAGTGCCTGGCTTGATGAAGAGGGCGCCGCCAACCGTTTCGTCTCCGGCAAGGCCGGCATGATTGCCGGCCCGTATTGGATGCGCGGCTGGCCCTTGTCTTCCCTGACTGCCGCAGATCCGCAGGCGTCTGTCAAGGCTGTTGCGATACCCTCCGGACCGGAAGGTACCGCTATGAGAAGAGGCACCTTACCTGTTAACGGAGCCATACTGATTAACAAGAAAATGAAGCACCCCGAAATCTTTTTTACCTATCAGAATTATATGTTTGATTACTATGCTACCTCCACCGGCGAGTTCATTAATGGTCTTGCAGAGGGCTATGACTGGGCAATGGCGGGCGGCAAGGCGACCATTGAGCCCTCTGCGCTGCCGATGGGCGTGATCCGGGTGGCCTCCTACACACTGACCTTCGACGGGGCGAGAATTCCTTCCGAAGTCATTAAGGAGATTCCGGAGGATATTGCCCCGGTGCTGCTGGGCCAGAAGGAGGCTTCCCGTAAGGAACAGTTCACGGGACCTCCCACCAAGACGATGAAGAGCGACGGTGAGCTGCTGAAGAAGCTGGAACAAAAAAGCTTTCAAAACATAATCTTTGCGGACAGCGGTATCGAGGAATTTGACGAGTTTGTCGGCAAATGGAAGGCGTACGGGGGATTGTCCGAAACCTCGGAGGTCAATGCCTGGGACCGCAGCCGCCGATGAGTCCACAGGGACAAGAAACCGCCTTGCTGAAGGCGGTTTCTTGTCGGAGAGGCGCTGGAGCTTCTTACTCGCCCCGGGCTGGCGTATAGCGGAATTCGTCATAATAAGCATGTAGCGGAGCCTTGCCGTCATAAGCCTCCAGCCAGGAATCCACGCCTGTTCCGTTCCAGAGATTCATCATAATACGGCCCGGAGTAAGGGGGATACTCTCGGTCGCAGTATGAACAGGGCGGCCGTCTACATACCAGGTAATGGAATCCCTCTTCCATTCGAAACCATACCAGTGAAATTCTGCTGACGCGTCAAAGCCGAGGTCAATCACCTTTTCATGTCCTCCGATGCCGTCTGTGAAGTAGTTCAACTGCATCTGGCGGGTGTTTTTACCCAAAAATTCAATATCGATTTCGTCCCAGGGCTCACCTTCCGAAGGGCCGGTATACGTGAAGAAAGAAGAGACTACACCGGGATTGGCCGCCGGCTTCATACGGATTTCATACTTGCCATAGCTGTACTTTTGCAGCGAACGGTATTCTGCGCCGTCGAACTCGCCGGGGGACCGGCTGGTAAGAGACAGGGTCATAAGATCATCCCCGGCAAATGAGATGTTATCTTCTCGCCAGGTGCAGTTGAACATGTCTCCGTTGGAATAGCCATCCGTTTTCTTCCAGAACTCCGAATTGAATTCTGTAAAATTGTCCTTCGCACCTCCTGCTTCGGATCGGGGTGCTGAAGTGAAGGCCCATAGGCCCCATACTGCTGCTGACAGAGCAGCTACGGCTACGGATGCTTTGATTAACCTGTTGCGTATCAATTCTGTTCCTCCTGTGATGATGTTTCTTGCTTTTATCGTACAGAACCCAGGCTCTAGCCGCTATACCAATGTGTCAATCCGGATAACAAATTCTGAAGATAACGGCTTCCGGGCAGATGTAAAAGGACTCCGGCAGGTGCGCTCTGTGCGCCGCCGGAGTCCAAATTTCGTTTTTAGTTGCCTGTAAATTTCAGCCAGTCGTAGTAAGCGTAGAGCGGATTGGCTCCGTTATAGGAACCGAGCCAGGAGTCCACTCCCGTTCCGTTCCAGAGGTTCATCATAATTTTACCGGGATGGGACGGAATATTGCTGGTGGCCGTATGCTTCAGAACGCCGTCCACATACCACTTAATGTAGCCCTGCTGCCAATCGAAGGCATACGTATGATAACCTTGGGAGGCGTCGAATCCCAGATTCACGATCTTTTCATGACCGCCAACCCCGTTTGTATAATAATTGAATTGAACTTTAGTGGTGTCCTTGCCCAGAAACTCGATATCAATTTCATCCCAGGGCGTGCCGTCGGAGGGTCCGGTATAGGTGAAGAAGGAAGAGACGATTCCGCTGTTCTTGGCAGGCTTCATGCTGACTTCATATTTACCGTAGCCGTACTTGTAGACTGAACGCATTTCTGCACCGTCAAATTTATTATTGCTGGGGCTGGTCAGTGCCAGACGAAGCTGTCCGCCACTTGTAAATGAGATATTGTTAGCGCGCCAGGTGCAGTTGAACATCCCGCCATTAGAATAGCCGTCGGCTTTTTGCCAGGTGGCGGAATTGAAGTAGGTCAGAGGCTCATCAAAGATGGTGGCTGCCGAAACAGACGGAGCTCCAGCGAGCAATCCGGCAAGCAGCAACGTCATACCTGCACCGCATAATCGTTTTAACCTTTTCATAATAAAAGTACCCCTCCTCGAAATGAAAGCGTTTTACAATATGATTTTAGCGGACCTTGATGCCGGCCACTATACCAACTTTCCAACTCAAATAACAAAAAACCAATTTTTTGCAGGCAAGAGTATTTCATTACCCTCTCACACATACTAATATTGCATGACTGTTAGAGGGCTGTACATGTTCAGGAGGGGTATTATGGAGCAATGGTCCCAAAATAAATGGTTCCGCTGGATGATCGGCGTGCTGCTCTCCCTGATCATTCTGTATTTCGTCTGGCTGCTCCGCCCCATGCTGGAGGGAATCTTCCTGTTTCTAAAAGCGATCCTCGCCCCGTTCCTGGCGGCAATGATCATCTCATATGTGCTGAATCCCGTGGTTTCCATGCTCTCCAGGAGAAAAATGCCGCGCAGCGTGGCCGTCCTGCTGATCTATGCCGTATTTCTCACCTCACTGGCGGTCATTCTGATCAACCTGATTCCAATGTTCATCGAGCAGCTGGAGGAGCTTAACGAGCATCTGCCGGAGATGACATTGCATGCGCAGGGCCTGATGCGGGGCATGAATTCCAGACTGATTCCGCCCGGTGTGGAGACGGGAATGAATAACTGGTTCTATCAGCTGGAAAACCGCCTGGCCGAAGGCATCTCCCACTTCCTTGATAATATTGCTTCAACCATTGGCATCCTGTTCAATGCGTTCATTGTGCCATTTCTGGTGTTCTACATCCTGAAGGACTTCGATGTGTTCGAACGGACCGTTGTGTCGTGCCTTCCCCGGTCCCGCCGTAAGTCGATTGTCACCCTGCTCAAGGATATTGATGAGGCACTTGGCAATTATATCCGCGGGCAATTTCTTGTCTGTATTATCATTGGTGTGCTGGCCTATATCGGTTATGCCATTATCGGCATGCCCTATGCGCTGCTCTTCGCCTGTGTAGTAGCGGTATTCAACATAGTTCCTTATATGGGTCCGTTTCTGGGCGCAGCTCCGGCCATCGTGATGGCCTCGACCCTCTCATGGCGCCTTGTCCTGATGGTAGCAGTAGTAAATACGCTATGCCAAATGCTGGAGAGCAACGTCATTTCTCCGCAGGTCGTTGGGCGGAAGCTGCATCTGCATCCGCTGCTGATTATCTTCGCGCTGCTGGTCGGCGGGGAGATCGCCGGAATGATCGGGCTGATTCTAGCGGTGCCGTTTTTCGCAGCCGGCAAAGTGGTCATTCAGCATATCGTCGCCTATTATATCCGCAGAAGGCCGGCATAAAGGGATATATATCGTTAAATCATTGACTGTACATGTATCTTTTGGTTATAATGTGGTGAATATTACGAGTAAAGAGCAGTGCACATAGCAGTACGATGAAGAGGAGTATTAATTCGTGAGACCGTTATTGCAGAGAGCCGGCACCCCAGGTGCGAGCCGGTTAACGGACCGCAGTGAACTCACCTCGGAGTAATGGCGCGAGCCGCAGGGTTCCTTAAGCTTCATTAATAAGGGGACCGGCGTGTGAACCGTCGTCGCCTCACCCCCGCTAAAGGGTGTCAAAGTGAGTGCCGGACAAAGAATGTCCGCCGCTAACTAGGGTGGTACCACGGGAATTCAAACCTCTCGTCCCTAGCGATAATACGCTAGGGATGGGAGGTTTTTTTGCGGTTAGCTTGGCGGACGGCGGGATCAAGGATGTTCCAGCAGACCGGCGAATCGGAAGCGGGTTATGGGTCTTGCGGATTCTGCCGTCCCGGCGAATTAACCGCGTATTTAGGCTTTGCAGGCCCTAACGGCCCAGCTAATCATTGTGGGTTCTTGGACTTTGCTGGTCCGCCAGGAGAACAGATGGGGTTTATAAAAGTTACAGAGAACGGAACGGAGAAAATTTTGGAGCTGGAGCAACGTAGTGGCCGCCTTTATACTCGGATTTCTACCGCGATAAGCGGTTCCAATCAGGAAATCCGAGTATAACAGCGGGTGGAAGCCCAAAACTTTTTGCAGTGGAGACTATCTCTTAACTCTTTTTTAAAGACAATAGTACGATCTAAGACAGCAACACTCCAAGGAGGAGCATAAGATGAGCGACAACATTGGCACACCGGCCCAAGCCGGCTACCGCGCCCAGACCATCGAGCCGAAATGGCAGAAATTCTGGGACGAGAACAAGACATTCAAGACAAGTGAAGAAGCAGGCAAACCGAAGTTCTACGCACTGGATATGTTCCCGTATCCTTCCGGCGCAGGGCTGCACGTAGGCCATCCGGAAGGGTATACCGCTACAGACATCGTCTCCCGTTTCAAACGGATGCGCGGCTACAATGTACTGCACCCGATGGGCTGGGACGCTTTCGGACTTCCGGCTGAGCAGTATGCGATGGATACCGGACAGCATCCGCGTGACATTACCTTCAAGAACATTGATAATTTCCGCCGCCAGATCAAGTCGCTGGGCTTCTCCTACGACTGGGACCGCGAGATCAGCACGACTGATCCGGGTTACTACAAATGGACGCAGTGGATTTTCATCCAGCTGTACAACCGCGGTCTGGCTTATGTAGCTGAGGTTTCCGTGAACTGGTGTGAAGCGCTGGGGACCGTCCTGGCGAATGAAGAAGTGATCGACGGCAAAAGCGAGCGCGGCGGCCATCCCGTGGTCCGCAGACCGATGCGCCAGTGGATTCTGAGAATTACCGAATACGCAGACCGTCTGCTCGAGGATCTGGATGAGCTGGACTGGGAAGAGAGCATTAAGGATATGCAGCGCAACTGGATCGGCAAATCGACCGGCGCTGAGGTGACTTTTGCCATTGAAGGGCATGAGGCTACGCTTGAAGTGTTCACCACCCGTCCGGACACCCTGTTCGGAGCAAGCTACTGCGTTGTGGCACCGGAGCATAAGCTGGTTGATGTAATTACAACAGAAGAGCAGAAGGCTGCCGTTGCGGACTACCGCGACAAGGCTTCCCGCAAGAGTGATCTGGAACGTACGGATCTGGCCAAAGAGAAAAGCGGTGTCTTCACCGGTGCTTACGCAATCAATCCGGTGAACGGCGCACAGGTGCCGATCTGGATTGCCGACTACGTGCTGGCCGGCTACGGAACCGGAGCGATTATGGCTGTTCCGGGTCATGATAGCCGTGACTGGGAGTTCGCCAAGCAGTTCGGCCTGAACATTGTGGAAGTCGTACAGGGCGGCAACATTGAAGAGGAAGCGTATTCCGGCGACGGCCTGCATGTGAATTCCGGATTCCTCGATGGCCTGTCCAATACTGAAGCCATTGCGAAAATGATTGCCTGGCTGGAAGAGAAGGGCAGCGGCAAGGGCAAAGTAACCTACCGCCTGCGCGACTGGCTGTTCAGCCGCCAGCGTTACTGGGGGGAGCCAATTCCAATTCTGCATCTGGAAGACGGCACCATGAAGACCGTTCCTGTGGACCAGCTGCCGCTGGTACTGCCGGATGTGGATGCGATCAAGCCTTCGGGCACAGGTGAATCCCCGCTGGCGAATGTAACCGAATGGGTCGAAACGATTGATCCGGAGACTGGCATGAAAGCCCGCCGCGAGACCAACACCATGCCGCAATGGGCCGGCAGCTGCTGGTACTACCTGCGTTATATTGATCCGCACAATGATCAGGAGCTGTGTTCACCGGAGAAGCAGAAGGAATGGCTGCCGGTTGACCTGTACATCGGCGGAGCCGAGCATGCGGTGCTCCACCTGCTGTATGCCCGCTTCTGGCACAAGGTTCTCTATGATATCGGCGTAGTCGATACGAAGGAACCGTTCCACAAGCTGGTGAACCAGGGGATGATCCTGGGGAACAACAATGAGAAGATGAGTAAATCCCGCGGCAACGTCATCAACCCGGATGAGATCGTGGAAGCGTACGGCGCAGATACACTGCGTGTCTACGAAATGTTCATGGGGCCGCTGGAAGCTACCAAGCCTTGGAACGAAAAAGGCGTGGAAGGCATCCACCGCTTCCTCTCCCGCGTATGGCGCCTGTTCGTGAACGAAGACGGCAGCATCAGCGCGAAGATCTCGGCAGATGGCGGAACCGATGAATTCAAGCGGACCTGGCACAAGACACTGAAGAAGGTAACCGAAGACTTTGAACATCTGCGGTTCAATACGGCGATCAGCCAGCTGATGATTTTCATCAACGATGCCTACAAGCAGGAGAGCCTGTCCACGGAAGCAGCAGAACAGTTCGTCCAGATGCTGTCGCCGCTGGCACCGCATATTGCCGAAGAGCTGTGGCAGCTGCTGGGTCACGAAGGAAGCATCAGCTATGTCGCCTGGCCTGCTTATGATGAAGCCTGGACCGTAGACGCGGAAGTGGAAATCGTCGTGCAGGTTAACGGTAAAATCGTTCAGCGCGCCCTGATTCCGCTGGATATGGCTCAGCAGGAAATGCAGGATCATGCACTGGCTCTGCCGAACGTGAAGGCGGCCGTCGAAGGCAAAACCGTACGTAAAATTATTGCCGTTCCCGGCAAGCTGGTAAATATTGTAGTGGGTTAAGCGAAGAACGCAACAGTGCCCGCAGCAACGGATGACTCCGTGCTGCGGGTTTTATTGGTTTCCGGCAGTGCTCCGGAAGCGGAGAATGGAGCGGCAGAGCGTAGCTTAAGGCGGGAATGGCAAGAGGGGAAGGACGATGGCAAGGCATACGGCCCTTGCAATAAGCTATGGTCAATGGACGTTGGCAGCAGGCTATAGCCGCAGCTGCCTTAGCGGTCAAGAGGGCTCTTGACGATGCTGCTGCGCCCGAACAGCTCGTCGAGCTTTTCCACATCTTCATCGTATTTGTCATGCGTAGTGGTGATCAGGCGTTCGAACACCCCTTCCAGGCTCGTGCGCAGGTGGTTCAGCGCTTCCGCTGTAATGCCTCCCCGGACGGCAACCCGTTCCTGCAGCCCCTGCGGGGTGAAGGAGCCTTCCGTTAGCAGCTTGCCTGTACCAAGCAGCATTTCACCGGCCAGACGGCTGACCAGGGCCTCATCAATGCCGGTTGCTTCTACAGCCGCTTCGATCCACCGTTCCAGGAAATAGCTGATGAACGCCGGGCCGCAGCTGGAGAAATCAGAGGCAATCCGCGTATGGTTCTCTGGGATTTCCGCAGGAACACCAATACATGAGAATAGCCGGAGCAGGACCAGCCTGTCTTTTTTATTTAATCTGCTTCCGAAAATGCACAGAGAAGTCCCGCTTTTGACGGAATGGGTGATGCTGGGAATAATCTTGGCAATTTTGGAGGGCAGTACGGATTCAAGATGGTACAGCTGAACTGGACTAGTAATGGATACGACAATCTGCTCGCTGCGCAGGTAAGGGGCAATCTCATCGCTTAACATTTTGAACTGCAAAGGTTTGACACACAGAAACACGATATCGCTCTCGGACGCGGCTTCGATGTTGCCCGAGCATACAGTGATTCCGGGATGAAGCTTCTTCAGCTCCCTCAGCTTGCCCGGGCTGCGGTTGCTGGCCAGCACATCACACGGATCAAGGGCTCCCGAACGAAGAAAGGCGTCGATGAGCAGACCGCCCATGCTGCCTGTTCCGATAAATCCCACTTTCATCCTGTGGTTGCCTCCTTTCTAATGTTGCTGGGTTCTGGGCTTACAGGAATACTCTTCGTTCAATGTATGCACGGCAGTCTTGGACAAATGACAGGTTTTAAGCTTGTTTTTGAATAAAATTCCAGTTTACTGAAGGAGGACAGCTTCATGGGCAAAAGAATGATCGGCTGCGCTATTGCCGCTGCCCTGCTGGGCGGCGCTCTAGTCTGGGCTGCAGACCACAGGGCGGAGGACGGCATCGCCGGGTGGGAGACCCTGAACGCCGGGATGGCACAGGCGCTGGGGGTGGCGGATGGCGGGGCGGGAACGGCAGGGGAGAGTGGTGAAGCTGGTGCTATGACTGGGGAAGCCGGGGTGAAGGCAAAGGGGGAAGGCGGCAATGTGAATGGAGCGGCTGTTGGTAAGGCTGGTGCTGTAAGTGATAAGGCCGGTGCTGCAAGTGATAACGCCGGAGTGGTTAATGGCGCCGGGATTACTGCTCCGGCGGGGACATCCGGGGCAGTGGCAGGTAGGAATGACGGAAATGCGGATGGTAAGGAAGGAACGGCGGTTGGTGGCGGGATCGCAGGAGTAGCTGAGAATGGAACCGCTAATGGAGGGACTGTTGGTGCAATAGGGGGCGCGGGACCAGCAGGTGCCGCAGGTGCAGCAGTGGCTGCTGACGGCAGGGTCAACGTGAACATTGCCGATACCGTAGCCCTGATGGACTTGCCGGGTATCGGAGAGAAGAAGGCGCAGGCGATTATCGACTACCGCAGCAGCAAGGGAGCGTTCCGCAGCCTGACCGATCTGGGCAAGGTGAAGGGGATCGGGCCGAAGCTGCTGGAGCAGCTGAAGCCGCTGGTGGCATTTTGAGTCCAGGGACCCGCTGGATGATTCGAGCGGGCGGCAGCATTCATACTGAAGCTTGTATACACTACAATTGACAGGGAATTGCCGGGGGGGGTTGTTTTGTTACACAAGGTTGTCTGATTGAGCCGAGTCTACCCTGCCCTGCCCAACCGTATGCTCCGCCAGTCAGATAAGTGTATTGGGTACAACTAAAAACAGTAAAACTACTAATTTCTTAAATTTAGTTGCACTTCGACCCATTAAAATACGTTGTGGCGATTTTAGCTCAGCAGATCGAGATATAAGTGTACGAAGTGCAATTAAACTGCTTTTTATCAGAATTTCGGTCTTTTTAGTTGTACAGAATACAGTTAAGGCCAGAAACCGAAAAGGACTAGTAACAGGCCTAGCTTGAGGCTGCCGGAGAACTGAGCTTAACGCCAGAATCGACGTTTGTATCAGCAATTGCGGTTTAGGCAGCATGATGCTGTAATGAAAACGGTTGGCAGGCTAGTGTTAGGACAAGCTGTATAGTGAAAGAATGCTGCATTATGTTACAATAATGAACAACTATCTAAGAGGAAGTGGAGATTGCTGATGACTGTGGCTTACCGCAAGAACTGGGATACATACTTCATGGATATTGCCTGCATGGTCTCCACCCGTTCGCGCTGCCCCCGCCGTCATGTCGGTGCTGTGCTGGTGCAGGGCAAGAAGCTGCTGGGCACCGCCTATAACGGCGCACCGATGGGTGTTCCGGACTGCTCGGAAGCAGGCTGTATGGTCTCCGAGCAATATGAGCGTGAGATTATTGACGGCGTAGAGACCATGGTGAAAAAGCAGCGCTGTATCCGCACGATCCATGCCGAGCAGAATCTGCTGCTGTTCACAGACCGGAGTGACCGGGAAGGCAGTACCGTCTACGTCACGGATGAACCTTGCTGGACCTGTGCCAATATGCTGGCCAACAGCGGGATTGTAGAGATTGTCTATCTGCGTCCGTACCGCAAGGATATGGAGAAGGTGGAGGCCATGCTGTCCTCCAAAGGAATTGTGTTCCGCCAATTGGAGAACTATGAGCCGCCGAAGGAAACGATGATCTCGGTATCGGAATAACCGGCTGAGCATCTGCAGCTGGAATAAGATAAGAATAGGTTTAGACTTCAGGGGAAGGACCTCTGCACACGCTGTATTTGCGTAGGCAGGGGTTCTTTTTGTTATGGTTGTTGTGGTTGTAGTTGAGCGGAGAGCGATAAGGGAGTAGAAGCAATTATGGAGGGAGGGGATGTATATGAACAGAAGGCCGCTCTTAAGCTTCACGATCTGCTGGATTGCCGGAAGTGCGGCAGGCTGTCTGTTCTCCGGACGTAGTCTGCTGATCTACCTCGCAGGCTTGCTGTTATTGCCTGCAATCTGGGCGGTCAGCGGCGGCATACGCTGGAGAACGGCTGCTGTGTTCGGACTGGCAATTGCTGCAGCAGGTCTGTATTGGGAGTGGGGTGAGGCGCGTAATGTGAGCCTGCTGCCGAAGGTATTGGGACAACAGATAAGCGAACTGAATGAGGCTTATATAACAGCCGCAGGCGTTATTGCGTCTCCGGTGCAGCGGGACGGGGACCGGGTTGATTTTACGATGAAGCTGTCACGGATCGGACTGGATCGGCAGGGAGGTCAGGAGGCGGAAACAGCTGCGAATGTAGAAACGGGAGCTAATGTAGATACAAAAGAAAAATCAGCTGTCGTGGTAGAGGCAGGAACAGAAGCAGAATCAGAAATAGGAGGAAGCGCAGAAGCAGATGCTGAAACAGGAGTAGGGGCAGACGCAACAGGAGCAGAAGAGGAAGCAAAAGGGGAACTGGTTGCCGTTCAAATCAAGCTTCAGGAAGAAAGCGAAATCGCTGTAGCTGCCCTATGGCAGCGGGGAGACCGGGTAGTCATTGAAGGAGAGCTGGCCCAGCCGCAGATAGCGCGTAACTTCGGCGGATTCGACTACCAGGCCTATCTGCTCACGAAAAAGACTCACTGGCTGCTGAAAGGGGCCGGAACTGCGAGTGTAACGGCTAAACCTCCGGCATCGTGGCAGCTATCCGGCATTCTGCGCTGGAATGATAGGATGCGCGCCACCCTCGGTGCAGAGATGGAGCGCTTATTCCAGGAGCCGCATGCCGGATATATGAAGGGACTCGTCATCGGCATCCAGGAGGATCTGGACCCGGAGACCTTCAAGCAGTTCTCACAGCTGGGGCTGACTCATATTCTGGCGATCTCGGGAATGCATGTTGCGGTTTATGTCGGGGTGATCTTGTTTCTTCTGCGCCGCTGCCGCTTCACGAGAGAAACAGCACTCACGGTAACATTACTGCTTGTACCAGCCTATGTACTGCTGTCCGGTGCCGGACCGTCAGTGGTTCGCGCCGGGCTGATGAGCATGATTGCTCTGTTTGCCGCAAGGCTCGGTATCCTTAAGGATGGAATGAACATTCTGGCCGCTTCAGCGCTGATGATGCTGGTCTGGAACCCGTATCTGCTGCTCAGCGTCAGCTTTCAGCTGTCCTTTCTGGTGACAGCAGGTCTCATGGTATATACGCCGCTGGCCGCGCCATTATTCAGACATTTACCTAACTGGCTGGGCAGCACCCTCTCGGTAACCTTCATTGCACAATTGGTCTCTTTCCCGTTGACGATTTATTACTTTAACCAATTTTCGCTGCTGTCCTTTGCCGCCAATCTGCTGCTCGTTCCATTCATCACGTTCCTGGTGCTGCCGCTTGGTACGCTGGCGCTGCTGCTTGGACGGTTCTGGAATACTGCCGCCCTCTTAACTGTGCAGCTTGCAGAGCTGCTGAATAATGCTACGTTTGAGGCAGTGGAGTGGGTAAACGGGTTTACGGCAGGTGTGCTGATCTGGGCTTCACCTTCATTACTGTGGATTTGCCTATACTACGGGCTACTTTACGGCTTGTTGTATGCGATGAAGAGACGGACAGAGAGTATGCTTGTTCCCCAGTATATGGAGGATGAGACCCGGCCGCTGGAAGAGTTGGAGCTGCCGGGAAACAGCCGCGGTAAGGCCGGCAATACCAGCAGCAGCAAGGCGGCGCCAGCGGCAGCTGCGAGCAGCAGAAGAGCCGTGCTAGCCTTCCAGGCCTTTCCGCAGCCAGACGCTACGCGCTGGAGCAGCCTTGCCGCTGTGCAGTTCGCTGCCGGTCTGACGCTTCTGCTGTACAGAGGCTACAATGCGGGAGACCTGAACGGTGCGGGAGCCATCAGCTACCTGGATGTGGGGCAGGGGGACAGCATCCTGATTACCACGCCGGGCGGAGCCCATATTCTGGTGGACGGCGGTGGAACGGTGAGCTTCGGGAAGAAGGAGGCCTGGCGAATCCGCCGCAGTCCGTTCGAGGTCGGGGCCAAGACGCTGCTGCCGCTGCTGAAGCAGCGGGGCATCCACCGGCTGGATGCGGTGATCCTGACACATGGCGATCAGGATCATGCCGGAGGGCTGCAGGCGGTGCTGGAGGGAATGCCGGTGTCGGCGCTGCTGTTCAACGGCTCGCTGGCGGATACGGAACCATACACTAAGCTGATGACTACAGCGCTTGCCGCAGGAGTTCGGCTGTATCCGGTACAGCAGGGCATGGCGCTGGCTCCGGATGAGGCTACGCAGCTGAACTTCCTGTGGCCGGAGCCGCCGGCGAAGGGGCAACATTTTCCGGATGAAGTGGAGAATCAGAACCACGAATCGGTCGTGTTCCGGCTGGAGATGAACGGCCGCAGCTTTCTTTTCACAGGCGATATGGACCAGGCGGCGGAGGAAGCGATATTGCAATCCGCACAGCAGGCTGGAATACAGTCAGGTAAGCCCACCGACATCCTCAAGGTCGCCCACCACGGCAGCAAAACCGCCACCAGTGCGGACTGGCTCACCTTCTGGAATCCGGCAGCGGCTGTAATCTCAGCAGGGGTGAACAACCTGTACGGGCATCCGAACGGCGATGTACTAGCCCGGCTGGAGGACGCAAATACAGAGGTATACCGGACCGATCAGCAGGGGGAGATTCAGCTTATGGTGGGTAAGGAAGCGATAATAATGAGACATAAGCTTAATATGAAGGATACGGAATAAACTATTTACGATGAACAAAACAAATACATCAAACCCTTTTACATTCCTTGGGTACGTCATCTTTATGCACCCATATGTCGACCATTTGATTAAAGAAGTCAGGCATCGCCAGAGAGACCCCGTGTCCAAGGCCAGGGATGATCACGCCATTACAATTGGAGCTCGCAGCAACAAGATCCTTAGCAGATTGCTTCATCACAGCTTTTTCTTTCTCACCTACTGTAACCAGTATCTTGCCTGTGGCCTCACTGAAACCGGATGGAATAGTGAACGTCATATTCTCTTCCAGCACTGCGATCAAGGCGACAGGCTGTATCCGGCAGCTCTCGGCATAATATCGTTCAAAGTATTCATCGCCTAGATATAGTGTCTTAGCCTGAAGCCTGGAGAACCATCTCTGTTTAATTAAAGGGAAGGTTAGTCTGACTGCCGGTCGAATCCACTTTTTAGCATACGACATGGGTCTGACCAGAGCACTGTTTATTATGGCAAAATCAATGAGCTCAGGTCTCAGGCTAACCATCTGGACAGCAACCTGTGCACCTAAAGAGAATCCGATCAGGACGACTTTCTTTCCGCCTGCTTGTTCTCCGATTATTTGGTTCAATTGTTCTGCACTGCTTTGAATTGAAAATATAACGTCATCATTACTTAACCCGTGTCCGGGCAAGTCTGGAACCATGCAATGATAATGGGCGAAATATTCCACTTGTCTATCCCACATCCAGCCGCTCACTCCGCCACCGTGTAAGAATACCATCAGATAAGATGCGCTTTGATCTCCATACTCCTGAACATGCAAGGCCACACCGGCACACTCCTCTTCCACAAAATCAAATTCACTTCTACTTGTACGTTCCTGCATGGATTTAGACTCAAAAAAAAGCACCCGACAGCTTGTCTCTCAGCTGACGGGTGCTTTTCTTACATACAACATAATAGATTGAACTTGGAAAATAAAAAATTAAGGGATGAATGGCGAAAGAGAAGTTTGGAACTGTAGGAGCGGTAGCGTCCGCCTGAAAGCTCGCATCGGAAGCATATGCTCGGTTTGGATTTCCACCGCGGGCAGCGGTATTAATCAAGAAATCTGGGGACGGGCAGCGGCCGGAAGTCCAAACATTCTCTGTAGCCATGACTATCCTAGGATAGAAAAATTACAAGTTCGATCTATTTAAAACCGGAAATCCTCATCCCGCAAAGGCTCCACGTTCATCGCGCGGACGTAGCCGTTGCCTTTTTTGGAGAAGAAGTCATGCTGCTTGGTGTGGGTGCTGATGCCGTTCTGGACGATCGGGTTGATCTCTTCCTCTTCGAACAGCGGGTCCAGCCCCAGGTTCATCATTGCCTTATTAGCGTTGTAGCGCAGGAAGGCCTTCACTTCATCTACGAGGCCGATCTGGGCGTAGATTTGCTCGGTATACTGCTCCTCGTTGGCATGCAGCAGACGCAGCAGTCCGACCATAGTCTGATAGACATCACGCTGATCGTCTTCGGACAGCTCCTCGAAGATCTCCTGGGCGAGTACGCCGACATAGACGCCGTGGATGCTCTCATCGCGCAGGATCAGATCGATGATCTCGCCGCTGCAGGTCATTTTGCCTTGGCCGGCCAGATAGAGCGGGTAGAAGAAGCCGCTGTAGAACAGGTAGCTCTCCAGTAGAACAGAGGCAGCCATCGCGAGATAGAGGTCTTTGGGCGACTCAATCTTCTTGTAATATTCAGAGATGGTCTCTGCCTTGAATTGCAGGAACGTATTGTCCTCCACCCAGCGGAAGATGCCGTCAATCTCCTCAGTAGAAGCCAGTGTCGTAAAAATACTGCTGTAAGACTTGGCATGGATCTGCTCCATCATCCCCATGAAGCCGAGGACCGCCTTGCGCTGCAAGCCGTTCACATGCTCCATAATCTGCGGCATGCCTACGCCGCCCTGGATGGTATCGAGCAGGGTCAGCCCGCCCAGCACCTTCATATAAGAGTCCTTTTCGATCTCGCTCAGCGTGAGCCAGGACATTTTGTCATCGGATAATGGAATTTCGTCGTCGGTCCAGAACTGCATAATATTCTGATTCCAGAACATCAGCGAGTAGTCGTCGTCCGGACGGTTCCAGTTCACGGCTTTGATAGCACTCATTCGTATATTCTCCCTTTCTGTACCTGCGCTCGCTCTTAGATGGAGCAGGACAGGCATTCCTCGACAGACAGTTTATTGGTCCGGGTGTAGTACAGGGATTTCAGCCCTTTGTGTGCCGCATACAGGTAAGAGCGGGCCAGCTCGCGGGTCGTTACATCACTGTTCACATGCAGTACCGTTGAGATACCCTGGTCGATATGAGGCTGAATTTCCGCAATCAGGTCAATGACCTTGAACTGGTCCATCTGGTACGCGGATTTATAGAAGAACACATTGTCCGGACGCAGGTAAGGCATCGGATAGTAGGTCGTCGAGTTGGCATAGGTGCGGGTCTCGATCTGTTCTACAATCGGCATGACGCTGGACGTGGCATTCTGGATATAAGAGATACTCGCAGTCGGTGCAATCGCCAGACGGTAGGCATGGTACAGGCCGTTCTTCATAACGTCATCACGCAGCTGCTTCCAGTCCTCGGTTGTAGGAATGTAGATGCCCTGGAACAGCTCCTGCGCTCTTGCAGTAACCGGACGGTAGTCCGTGGTCAGGTAGCGGTCGAAATACACGCCGGACGCATAATCGGATGCTGCGAAGCCGTGGAAGGTCTCACCCGTCTCAGCAGCGATCTGCATACTCTTTTCAATCGAATGGAAGTTCATCGTCATGAAGAAGGTGCGCGCGAAATCGCGGGCCTGCTCACTCTCATAAGCAATCTTGTTCTTGGCAAAGTAACCGTGCAGATTCATCACACCCAGGCCGACGGAGTGCATCTCTTTGTTCGCTTTAGCCACGCCAGGAGCATTAGATACCGTAGTCATATCGCTGACTGCAGTAAGAGCGAGCATGCCTTCATGAACGGATTCACGGATCTTGCCGTGCTCCATCACATTCACAATGTTGAGGGAAGCCAGGTTGCAGCTGATATCACGGCGGATCGCGTCCTGCTCTCCGTAGTTGTTAATCTCGGAAGTCTCCTGCAATTGGAAAATCTCGGTGCACAGGTTCGACATTTTGATCTGACCCACATTACGCAGGGCATGGGCGTTATTGGCATTGCTCTTGTTCATAATATATGGATAGCCCGATTCGAGCTGGATCATGGCAATTTTGGTCAGCATGTCGCGTGCGCTCATGGCAACCTTCTTCTTCACGCGTGAATCTGCTAGCAAGGTATCGTACATCACGTCCAGATCCATGTCATCCAGATGCGTTCCATATGCCTGGAATACAGTATAAGGAGCGAATACATGCAGCGGCTGATTATCCTGCGCCAGCTTGTAGAAGCGGTTAGGCACGATCAGGCCGATGGACAACGTCTTCAGGCGTGTCCGTTCGTCGGCGTTGATCTTCTTGCTGTCCAGGAATTCTAGTACGTCCCAGCCAAAAATATTATAATAAGCCGCGCCCGAACCCTTGCGCTGACCCATCTGGTCCGCGTAGGAGAAGCCGTCTTCCATGAGCTTCAGGACAGGCATGATGCCTTTGGCCGCATCCTCTACGCCCTTAATCGTCTCGCCGCGCGAGCGCAGCTTGGACAGATTGACGGCCACACCGCCGCCGATCTTCGACAGCTGCATGCAGGTGTTCAGTACATAGTTGATCGAATTGAGTGAGTCGTCCATCTCCAGCAGGAAGCAGGAGACCATCTCACCGCGGCGGCTCTTGCCGGCATTGAGGAAGGTCGGCGTAGCCGGCTGCAGGCGCTGCTCCATCATCGAGCGGACCAGCGTGCGGGCCGTCTCCACGTTGCCGCGTCCCAGATGCAGGGCCACTACAGCTACGCGGTCCGGGTAATGCTCAAGGTATTGCTTACGGTCATTGCTTTTGACGGCATAGTCTGTGTAGAACTTGGAAGCCGCCATATAGGAAGGGAACTGGAAGTTATATTCGTGGGCAATCCGGTAGACGTCCTCCATCTCAGCTGCGGAATAACGGTCATACAGGTCCTCGTAGTAATCATTGGCAATCATATAATCCACTTTGGATTTCGTATCCTTAAAAGTCAGGCTGCGCCGCTCCACATCCCGCATGAACTCGGCTACTGCCTCCTGGTCCTTATCCAATTGGAAAAAGCCGCTTTCGTCTCTCTTCATCAACATGTTGTTCAGTTCAATATGCCGCAACCCGGTCCACCTCCTGTTTTATGCGCTGTACATCACCAAATGTTCCCGACAACTCAAACTTGCCGACCACCGGTACGTTGTAACGCTGTGCAATTAAATCTGCGCTATGCGCATATAGCTCACCCCAGTTTTTGTTGCCGCTCGCGGCGATGCCTTTGAGCCTGGAATGGTTCTTCTCTAAGAATGAGGATACCTTCTCTGGAATCTGTCCAAATCCCGTGGTGTATGTAACAAGCACGTAAGGCTCGTCGATCGTCATATGCTCTTCGATTTGAACAGCGGGAAGCTTCAGCTTATTGATGAACCTTCTAACGTTGCCGGTCTTGGAATCGTAAGCAATCAACATGGTCCCTAACCTCCTATAACATTAGCTCTTTCTACTTGACAAATGATGATGGGCCATTTCACTAGATTTATTGGCTTTTCTATTATATACACTATATTTAGTAACGTTTAATCATTTTACTACCATATATTGAAAAGTCAATAGACCCACAGGTCCTTCTAACCCCCTGATTAGCTGGTTAAAAAGGGATAAAACCAAGCCCCGCCTGCATTCTATTCTCTTATAATTTATTAGTATTTTTTTTAAGTATTTTGTTGCGCCTGTATCCGGCGGAAATTGTACCTGAAGGAGGGGGAGCTGCCCGTGACAGCCGCTGATTTTTGGCTGCCCCGGCAGCGGACAAGTGGGCAGACCAGTCCCCCGGGCGGTAAGCCGCCCGGGGGACTGGTGGCGTGGAGTTTTTCAAATGCTGATGTTGGCTAATGGAGTTCGGACAAGGCTGGATTCTGATTCTGTTGCACTTCATACATTAGATGAACCCGGAATCCGCAGGAAAATCGAATCTGTAGCATTTTGTACATAAGAATTCAGTAAATGAGGGACTCCTGGGCAGAATTCCAGAATTCAGTTGTACGAAATACAGCAGAATGAGATCTAGCTTAGCAAATTGCGGATTCTATTGCAGAAAGTGCAATTAGCAGACTCCGAAGGTTACGAATGTCTCACGAACTCATAATATGATTTCGGCTCTCCTCCAGCAGCTCGGCATAATAGCCGCCCCGCTGCCGCAGCTCGCGCGGATGGCCGGATTCGGCGATCCGGCCTTCCTTCATCGCAATGATAAGATCCGCACCGGCAATCGTAGACAATCGGTGGGCGATGATCAGCGTCGTTCTGCCGCTGGCGACGTTGTCGATCGCCTTCTGGATCAACTTCTCTGTATGCGAGTCGATGTTGGCGGTGGCTTCATCGAGCACGAAGATCGCCGGATCATGGGCAATGGCCCGGGCGAAGGAGATGAGCTGCCGCTGGCCTGCGGACAAGGTGCCTCCACGCTCGGTGACCGGCCCCTCGATGCCTCCGGGAGAGCTCAGCACGAACTCTTCCGCGCAGGACGCCTGTAGCGCTTCCAGCACGTTCTCCTCCGCGATGTCATCTCCAAGGGTGATGTTGTCGCGGATCGTGCCGGAGAACAGGAACACATCCTGGAGCACAACGGAAATATTCCGCCGCAGATCATCCAGCCGGATGTCGTTCACATTGACCCCGTCAATCAGAATCTCGCCTTTCTGCACGCGGTAGAAGCCGTTAATCAGACTGATGATCGTCGTTTTGCCTGCACCGGTCTCGCCGATGAAGGCGGCGGTCTGTCCTTTATCGATCACGAAGCTGACATCCTTCAGCACCCAGTCGTCATCGTTATAAGAGAACCATACGTGGCGGAACTCTATCGTCCCATGCAGCCGGTCCATCGATATGCCGCGATCCGGCTGCTCCAGGCGGTCCTCCTCACGGATCAGCTCATAGATACGCTCTGTGGATACAAGTGCGGATTGTATGGAGGTGTATTTGTCTGCCAGATCGGAGACCGGGCTGAAGAACTGCTTGATATACGTCGTGAACGCAAACAGTACACCAATCTGCAGGGTGCCGCCGGAGATCCGGCTGATGCTGAACCAGACCAGGATGGCCACAGCAAGACTCTGGAACATATCCGAGGCCGGCTTCAGCACGCTGTTGAGGCGGACCTGAATCAGGGTGGTTTTGAAATATTCCCCGTTCAGCTTCAGGAATTGATCCTCTTTTTCCCGCTCGGCGCGGAAGCTCTGAATGACCCGCATCCCGGAGAGGCTCTCGGCAATGAACCCGTTAATCTGTCCAATAAAGTGCTTCATATGGAAGAAGTTCTTTTTGATCCGGTTCTTAATGAAGAAGACCAGGAAGACCATCACCGGAATGACGGTAAAAGAAACCAGCGTTAAGGACGGGCTGAGCAGCAGCATGGCGTAGATGATCCCCAGCAGCAGCAGCACATCCTTGACCAGCGAGATGACCACATCCGTGTATAGCTCGCTGATCTCAGCTGTATCGTTGGTGGCCCGGGTAATCAGCCGCCCGGAGGAGGTCCGGTCCAGATAAGGTAGGGGGAGCCGTTCAATGATGGAGAACACTCTGACCCGCAGCTCATGGATCAGGCTCTGTCCCGCTTTGCCGGCAATCAGCGCCTGAAGATACGAGAAGATCCCGCCAGCCGCAGCTACGGTCACATACAGCAGGGCTAAGCCTCCAATCGAATTCAGTCCGCTCTGAGCGGCGCCTCCGATCAAGAAGTGGTCGATCACGCGCTGCAGAATCAGCGGCTGGATCAGAAATGCGCCATTTACAATCACCACGCACAGACAGGCAAGCAGGAGCTGGAACTTGTAAGGGGCAGATAACCGCAGCAGCAGCCTCACTGCACCAGCTTCGGATTTGTCCCGTCTAGCAGACCTCTCCTTCTTCAAGCTGTTCGGTATAGATGTCATAATACATGCCTCCTTTCTTCAGCAGCAACTCGTGGGTGCCCCGTTCGGCAATACGACCTTTATCCAGCACGATGATCTCGTCGGCTTCCATGATGCCCGATACCCGGTGAGAGATCAGGATATTACTCTTCCCCTTGCGGGTCTGCCGCAGGCTGTTCAGAATCTGTCCTTCCGTTACCGCATCCACCGCTGACAGCGCATCGTCCAGAATCAGGATGGCCGGTTTCCGGATCAGTGCCCGCGCGATTGCGAGCCGCTGCTTCTGTCCGCCGGACAGGTTCACACCGCGTTCACCCAGCAGAGTATCATAGCCCTCCGGGAACGCCTCGATACTTCCGGCAATTTGGCTGAGCGCTGCGGCATGCTGCACATCTGTGTCTGTGTAGCCGTCTTTGAACAGGACAATATTGTCCTTCACGGAGGCGGCGAATACGAAGGTATCCTGCGGCACAACCCCAAGCCCCTCCCGCAGCGGGTCCAGGGCATAATCGTTGATATCCCGCCCATCGAGCAGAATGTGACCAGGCTCCACGCCAAAGAAGCGGAAGAGGAGGGAGGCCAGGGTGCTTTTGCCGGAGCCGGTCTTGCCGATGATTCCCAGCGTGTGTCCTTTTGGCAGAACGAGTGAAATATCCCGCAATGCCGGAACATCGGAACCTTCGTAACAGAAAGTCAGCTGGCGCAGCTCCATAGATCCTTCCGGCTGAATAGGGAGAGCGTGCGGGAGATCCATGATTTCAGGCTGAACCCGCAGAATATCATTTAATCTTCCGAGGGAAGCCAACCCGCGCTGGAATATCGTCACGATCCGTCCGATCGACACAATGGGACTTACAATCAGACTGAGGTAGCCGTTAAAAGCGACAAAGTCACCAATACTGATCTCCCCCCGCAGCACCATTCGGCCGCCAAACATCAGATTCATGACGAAACAGACGGCGAAGCCGAATTCAATCATCGCAGGAAGTGCGGCGGAGACTTTGATCAGATCCAGGTTGGCCTGCTTCATACGGCTGCTCAACTCACTGAATTTCTCCATTTCCGAGCGTTCCTGTACATAAGCCTTAATGACGCGGATGCCCGAAATGTTCTCCTGAACCCTGTCCGAGACGGCGCCGAACTGATTCTGTACGATTCTGAACCGGGTCTGAACCTTGCGGCCGCTGAAGAGCATCAGGAGGATGATGAAGGGGAGCGGGGACAATGTGAGTAGAGTGAGGCTGGGGCTGACTGACGCGAACATGAAATAGACCGAGGAGATACAGATAACAATTCCGTTAAAAGACATCGCCGTAGCCGGACCGAAGGTCATGCGCACCGCTGAAATGTCGTTGATGGCATAAGCGATCAGGTCACCGGTCTTGCGGCTGCTGAAGAATCCGGGAGAGAGCTTCAGGAAATGCCGGTACAGCTCCTCCCGGATGTAGCATTCGAGGTTCCGCCCGTTCGCGATAATAATGTTTCTCCAGAGGAAGGTGCAGAGGAAGACAACAGCGGCAATCAGCACCATCCAGAAGACCTGGGTTAGCACCTGCCCCGGCTCAAAACCGTTATCCTTCATCAGATCGACCGCACTGCCAAGCACCTTGGGGAACAGCGTTTGAATGAAGGAGGCGGCGAACATGAAGGCGAAGCCTATAATGTAGCTTAGCTTGCGGGACTTGAAGAACCGCAGTAATACAGATGAATTCATCGGTTTCCCACCTTTACAATACCCTTGTTATAGATAGTGCGCATGTTAAATAAAGAGCCCGGGTTTACAAAATCACAGCTCATGCACGGAGTCCCGCTCCACCAGTGTGCTGAGAATGGCGATGTTCTCGGCAGGCTTGCCGGGCTCAGCGATCCGTTTCAGCAGCGTGCTGACAACTGTGCGGCATGAATATTCGATATTGAGATCCATCGTGGTCAAAGCGGGCAGCGAGAAGGCCGAGACCTCGGTATTGCCGCTGCTGAGCACCGACACCTCTCCCGGCACCTTGATGCCATGCTCCTGCAGCTCGCGAAGCAGTTCAACCGCAGTGAAATCATGATCGCAGATGAATGCGCTGGGCAGCTGGCCGTCTGCAATAAGGCCGGACAGTCTCAGGTGAAGAGTCTCATCCCGCCCCAGAAAAAGCCTGTCATCCACCGGCACCCCATGCTCTTCCAATGCAGAGGTGATGCCTGTTTTCTTTTCCTTATTGCGGTAGGCACTGGGATCTCCAATGAAACCAATCCGGCGGTGCCCGCGGTCCAGCAGATATTTACACTGCTTATAGCCGGCGCCCAGAAAACTGAACCATACACTGTCGTAGTCATAGGCCGGCGAATAACCGGTATAGAAAATGAGATTCGGAATCTGCTCATGGATAAATGAGGCGTATTCCAGATTAAACCGGCCGATCAGGATAACCCCGTCGAACTTGAAACCCCGGCTCAGGCGGTAAGGCAGAATTAGCTTATTCTGATTCTCCTTATCCAGAAACTCGATGCTGTAATCGGTCTCCGCCTTCTGCAAAGCGAGCTCAATCCCTTGTACCATATAGCTGAAATTGCTGTTATCATGCGAATAGGGCTTCTGGTGCAGCACCAGAATTCGGGCAGGCGTATGCTTTTTGGGCTTAATATAGCCCATTTCCGCTGCTTTCCGTACAATGGCTGCCTTCAGCTCGTCGCTGATTCCGGCTTGATTGCTGAGTGCCCGGCTGATTGATACAGGTGAGAGGCCCATGGCCTGGGCGATATGTGTGATCGTTACTTTTTTAGTCTTCAAAAGAATCCCCCGCTTTATCGTGCTGCCGCAGTATATCGCTTCCGGCACTGTTATTATAATCATCCATTCCATAGGAATCTACGATAAAAAACGTAAAAAACAACGTAAAAAATAAATTTTTTTAACGTAAATTTGAGGACAATCGTAAGCATCTCTTATGTGCAAATAATTTTTTTGCATGAATATGGGGTTTACTGGGAACCGTTTCTGATCTGCTGAGTCTAATTGGGCGAGAGGGGAGAGAGAAGCATGCAAAGTAGAGAGATGCCTTATAGCGTGACCATCGCTCCGTCCATGACCCTGCGGGAAATGATGGAGACTTACGGCCCGGATGTGTGGAACTATGCTTTTTTCTTGACCCGCAGCCGGGAGCAGGCGAGTGACATCAGTCAGGAGGTATTCCTTAAGGCATATAAGAGTGTCGGCAAGTACCGGGGCCAGGCCACTTTGAAAACCTGGCTGCTGACCATCACGCGCAACACCGCGTTCAGCTGGAGGCGGAACAGCTTCTGGCGGAAATTTGCTCCGCTTGGCGACCGGCAGGATACCGGAGAAGCAGCCTTGTCCGCTGAGAAGGAAGCCATCGGCAATCAATACGCCAACCGTATCTGGGAGATCATTATGGAGCTGCCGGATAAGTACAGAGAGGTGCTTGTGCTGGATATTCAGCAGGACTTATCAGTAGCGGAAATGTCCGCTCTGCTCGGTATCGCGCAGGGGACCGTCAAATCCCGGCTGGGCCGGGCCAGAAATAAAGTGAGAACGGCGATAAAGGAGGAAGACCTGTGAAGAGAGAGTACGGGGACGAACAAGTACATGTGATGAGCGGGACGAAGGACTGGTATGACAAAGCTGGACGCAACCCGCTGGCCGAGCCGGGCTTTACACCACAGCTAATGGCGCGGATCGAACAGGCTGCCGAGAAGCGTTCTTCGGGAAAAAGCGGGCAGCGCCAACGGTTCGGGCGTATAGCAGGCTTGGGAGGACTGGCAGCGGTCCTGCTGTTCGGCGTGCTGCTCTGGCCGTTCGGACAATGGGGGGACAGCAATCCGATGGGGCAGCTGGCGGCGATCTTCAACCAAAGTTCTGGTGCAGCGGCAGTTCAGCCTTCGGCATCTCCTGCAGCCACTTCTTCCGCATCGCCGCAATCTTACAATCCGCCGATTGGCTCTGTGGAATTTGAGTTTGGCGGGATGAAGTATTACATGCCGCTGCCTTCGAACAGAGATAAGACAAAAGCGCATGCCATCGAGACATCAGCCGGAATTGTCTGGTCGCCTCCGCCGCCAATGGTAAATTACAGTAAGCCCAAATACACACATCCTACTGAGCCTTACACATTATATCTGTCTCCAAAGGGTCAGCCTGAGCTATCAGAAGCTACGGCAAAGCGGATCTATACCCTTCCGCTCTATGCGGGAGGTTCGCAGAGCTATTATGAATTAGGCGTAATCTTTGCCGGCGGCGATCATGTGGTTATGACCAGCAGCACATATACGTTAGGCAAGGGCGGAATCAGAACCCCGGTAAAACTCTCAGCCGTTAACGTAACTGCGGCCGCAGCCGGTGAGACCGTTACGCCGGTTGATCTGTTTACTTTGAAGAATGAACACTTCGAATACAGATCTTATCTTGCAATCGATAAAGTGAATGATAATATGTTGCTCGTCTATTATAGCGACAATAGTCATAACGGTTACGACGTCCATGGCCGGCTATACGACATGGCAACAGGCGGAATTCAGGACGTGGACAGCAAGATCGGCATGGACATTCAGGGGCAGCAGCAGACGGCTACTTATGAAGTGAACGGGACAAAACGTAAAGCGGAAGTAGCGATCCTCCTCGGCCGGAAGTGGTATTCCGACTCCGATTGGCAGAGCATGGTGTACGGACATTGAGTTGCACCAGCCCAAAAAGGAAATTGAGCATTTATGAATTGCGCGAGTTGGAGCTTGGTGCTGCCTTAGATGTCGACTGATGCTGCCCGAGGCTCCGGAGCTGACGCATGCGAGGAGATGCAGGAGGAAGCCCGGTGAGATTACGGGGGACCTCTTCTTTTTGCTCCCAAACCCCTAATTTCCTAAATTATCCAAATTTTCAAGCCCCAACTCCTGATATCCGGATTTTCAGATTTCTAGCCCCCAGCACTTCAGCACCCCAGCTTCTCACATTCTGCGGTTTGCTCCCAAACTCCTATCCCTTACGGACTGTAAAGCGCTTATTATCTCTATTTGGCACATTTGACCACTCTTGCGGACTGGAGTGCGCTTATTGTTTCCCAATTGCGCAGTTTTTGGGTGACTTACAGTGAATAAGAGCCATGGAGTCCGCAAGCACGGCGAAATGATGATTTTTGAGAATATAAGCGCATCTCAGTCCGATCCTATCATGCTGGCTGCGCTTTTTAGTAAGTTCGCCCTTTGTCTTCTACCTCAAGCCTATCATCAATATCACGCCACTGGCCCATACCGGCCGCCGACCCCAATATCACACCATCTGCTACCCGCAATCACAATCGTAATGTTTCACTGCTAGCCCACTCTCTTTAGCCAATCGCCATCGCCTGCCCGCCGCTAATGCCCCGGCACTATCCACCCAATCCCGAATCGCCTTTCCCTAGCCTTCGACACCGCATAGTTCCAATTTTCGCGCCCTCAGCTCAATTCCTCTAGATAATTTACTAAAAAAAAGCTATACTTTTTGGTAATATCAGAAAGTAAAGTTTTTCTCCGTTTATCACTAGGTAATCTTAGTGGTAATGTAACAACTAGATCTGGTTCTATATAGAAGAGTGGGGCGGGGTAAATGAAAAAGCTGACCATAGAAGATGTGGCCCAGAAAGCGGGCGTATCGAAAAGCACAGTTTCGCAATTTTTGAATAAACGGTTCAAATATATGAGTGAAGCGACCAGACAGCGTATCGCTGAGGTTATTGATGAGCTTAACTACCAGCCGAATGGACTGGCCCGCAGCCTGAAGCAGAACCGTACGCATATGGTGGGTATTATTGTGGCCAATATTGATTACTCGCTGTCCATCCAGTGTATCCGGGCGATTGAGAATGAGCTGCAGCGCCACGGAATTCAGGTCATTATCTGCAACGCTGACGAGAATGCGGATAAGGAGAATACTTATGTGGAGACCCTGGTCGCCCGCCAGGTGGACGGTCTGATTATTTTCCCGACCGGAGATCAGCCTGCGCCATACATTAAGCTGATTGAAGCGGAATACCCGCTGGTCTTCATGGACCGGCTGGTAGACGGGATCTCGACCCAGAGCCTGCTGCTCGATAACGAGATGGCGGTGAAGACAGCGGTCAGGGAGCTGACCAAGCACGGGCATGAAGCAGTCGCCATTTTGTCATTGCCGCTTGGCCTGAACGCTATTACCCCGCGCAAAGAGCGGATGAGCGGATACAAAAAGGCTATGGAGGAAGCAGGCCTGCCGCTGCAGGATACCTATATGCGCAGTGTGCCGCGGGAAGAAATCGCCACCGCACTTGATGAGCTGCTGCGGCTTCCCCAGCCGCCGACAGCGCTGATTGCCGCCAATGATCTTGTACTGGGCGAGATCCTTAAGTACGCGAACCGTAATGCCATTGCCATTCCCGGCCAGCTGTCCGTCATCGGGATTGACGATGCTGAGTTCGCCCGGATCTATAATCCGGACATCACTACGATCCGCCAGCCGGCTTATGAGATGGGCATGCAGGCTGCGAAGATTATGCTCTCCCTGATCAACGATGCGGACGGCTCTGTGCCGATTACCTACCGTTTTCCGCCTTCGCTGCAGCAGGGCCAGTCGGTCCGCCCGCCAGTGCTGAAGAAATAAAACGGTTTATAAACGATTGTACCAAAAGGAGCGTCCTTTAAGCCCTGTGGCTTCATGGGGCGCTTCTTTTTTATTGGCTATGTTAAATTCTAATGTTGATATTTAACCATAAGAAAACCGCCTTCGTTGAAAGGCGGTTTATTGCTATCGTTCCCCGTTGAATAAGCACGCTTTCTTTTATTACAGAATATCTTCGTACTGTGCAACGATCACTATGACTCTCGAGTCGATGAAAGATCTTCTTTAGCGAACGGGGAGTATAGTTATATTCTATTTGTTTTTTATTTCCAAACTTTTGATTTCAATGTTAAAATGGAATTAATTTAACTACTAAGGAGTATTGAAAGAATGGACAGAGGTAAAATCGTATTTTTAAACGGTGTTACAAGTGCTGGAAAAACATCAATAGTAGATGCTTTACAGTTAAAATCGAACGAATTTTTTTATGTTGTTGCTAATGACCTTTTTGAAGAAATGATAGGTGAACGTTATCTCCGTGAAGATTATTGGAAGTATTTAAGTGAAGCAATTATCATGATGTATCATACAGCTAAATTATTTTCTGACCATGGGAAAAATGTTCTTATTGATGGCATTATGGTAGAAAGACCTGAGTTGAAACCACATTATGAAAAAGTGAAGAATATATTTTCTGAGCACCCACTATTCATTGTTGAAGTATTTTGCCCTTTAGATATTTGCCGTCAGAGAAATATTGTAAGAGAAAATAGAACTGAAGATCAATCTGAGTGGCAACATAAAATCATGGCAAAAGATATCCAATATAATTGTACTGTCAACACTCATTTAAACACCTCCGAAGAATGTGCAGATTTGATATTAAAAAGTATATTTGCAGAAAAAATATGAATTTCTTTACTCAGAGCCGCACATTCCACTAAAGGGAAACGTTATTTCAATAAACCAACAGTTGTCTAAACTTTATGTATCAGTTTAAGACAGCTGTTGGTTATTATATTGGGTCCCTCAAAACGAGCTCTCTTTTGGAAATCACTAGTGAGCAATATGCGTCAAATGCGACATAAAACCTCCACTTCTCTTGTTCAACTAAATGTCCTGCCCTTTAATTGAACAAAAGCAGCCGATCACATGAATCAGCTGCTTTCTTGGTATTATTGAGCTCCCTCAGTACGATTCAGTTTTCTCACGAATGCTCACTTATTCGCAGGATTTCACCCTTTTCGGATTTACCGAAAGATTGTTAGAGCAACCCGGTTGAGAACCAGGACAACATGAAGGCGTGAGGAAATAGAGGGGGATGCTGAAACCCCATATCCTTCCATATACTGCACGCTTCTCCACGCCGCCCCTGGAGGTTTTCACTCCCATGTCTCAACGGGTCATTGCCCTCTCATTCCTTCGTTACGCCTTTCCAAGGGTGGAGGCCGGTCATGCTAACGTTACGGGTCGGTGCCCTTTGGTTCAATATATCCGGTACTCCGTGCTTTCTTTTGAAATCCCGCGAATAAGCCAAAATTCGTACGACGAAACGGTGAGAAATCGCTTAAGCTGCTAGCTGAAGTGGCATCGTTTTATGTGGATTGTAGGCTTCACTGCTGCGAGCCATCCCCACGAGAATGCGAGCTAGTTTACCGCACAGTTTCATTAGTGACCTCATTTTCTTCATCTTTTTTACCTGAACATTGTACGCATGTATCGCCTTGAATTCCGGATTATTCGCGGTTAAGCTCAGGGTCATCATGAAGATGAAACGTCGGAGGCGAGATCGTCCGCGTTTACTAATCTTCATCTGTCCGGTCCATTTGCCCGAGCTTGCTTCCGCAAGGTTGAGGCCAGCATGACGCAGCAAAGCATTGCCATGTACAAAGCCGCTTAAATCCCCAGCCTCTCCAAGAATACCAGCTAGTGAGATTGCATTAATCCCTTTTACAGCAAGCATCGACTTAGCAAAAGGTATACGGTCTAAAACTGCTATAATCTCTGCCTCCACGACTCGCAGTTGCTCACAAGCGAGATCATATTCTGCGAGAAGCTGCATTAAATGGAGCTTGTACGCATGCGTTGCCTGCTTAGAGCCAACAGAATGGCTAGCAAGAGCGATTAGGGCTTGAGCCTTTTTGTCCCCAGGTTGCCGTTGCATAATGGATTTCCAGCCCCTTACCACGTCTTGAGGTGTTAACTTACTCAGTTCATCAGGCGTCGAGAAAAGACGTAGTGTCGCCAATGAGCCTTTGCACATCAGATTCTTAAATACTTGCCTCAGCTCGGGGAACACGACGTCAACCCAACGATGAATCTGGTTCTTTGCACTAACGAGTCTCGTTACGACGGAGTCTCGATTGGAGAGAAAGACACGAAGCTCTTCAAAGGCTTCAGGTGTGTTGCGAATGAATGAGTAGTAGCCGTTCTTCACCATGTCTGCGATGACGAGAGCATCCTTTTTGTCGCTCTTCGATGGCGTATTGTCGCGGTTTTCCTTGTTCTTTTTCACGAGATGAGGATTAACAAGAACAACTTCAAACTGCTTCTCAGATAGCCATTTGGAGACGCTTAACCAGTAATGCCCCGTTGGTTCCATACCGATGATTGCGGAGTCTAGGTTATGGGTTGATTGCAACGATTGGATCCAGCGATGAAGGATCTGAAACCCTTCTTCGTCATTTGAGAAAGATAGTGGATTGCCAACGACGATCCCGCGGAAATTCACCGCACGAGCGACGTGAGTTAGCTGTGCGATGTCGATTCCGACGACGAGATGCTGAGGGGTGATTTTTTCAATGAGTTGATTTTGTTTGTCCTGGGCTTTAAACTTCATAGTAGAGCGTCCTCCTGGATGATGGGATTTTAAGGGCTATGACCCGTTGCGTACTCCCATCGTACCGAGGCGCTTTTCTTTTTGCAAAGCTCGTAATTAACGCTCTACAGGAATGCTATCGTTCTCCGTTAGCGCAACTTTTTATAGGGTCGTGGAGTTAATTCAGGTTTCTCTTTTCTCCACCATTGTGACTCATGTCCAAAATAAATAATACACGCCCAGTCTTTCGGATGCTCATGATATCTTAAATCATAATTTTCGGATTCGATATCATCATTCCAGTTGACTCCTTCCCACATATCATTTATCCTGTCGACAGCCTCTTCCTCCGAGATACCAAACTCCTCAATCATGTAGCAGACTATTTCCAAACAGAAACTTTCTGATTCTTGGGTTGTCTTAAAATGAAATCGAACCAACGCATATCTCTCCCCAAAGTGACGTTGCCATCATGTCGTGGTGCTCTCGTTTCCCTTTAGGTTAATGCACCTTTAGAAGAAGTATTGCTTCATGGTTATAATTCTCGAGATCATTTTCTTCATTCAACCAGGTAACTTCCTCCGGTCTTAGCTGATAAAAACGAGCAACAGCTTCTTTACCATCAGGTTCACAAGTAACTACAATATTAAGTTCTTCCCCTGCGAAGTTACGACGGAGTATCTTTTCCCATACGTCAATTAATTCTAATGCTATAGAGAGGTTCTCCAAGTGCAAGTGGTTTATCGATGTCTCGCAGTCTGTACGGTCTGAGTAAGTTGTTTTATCGAAACTACTCGGTAAATCTCTTGCAAAACAACTAATTAAAATACAGCCATCCCATTCAACAAAATGGGCGTATTCATGGTTATTACTAGCCCCTGAAGGTTTGGTTTTAAGCAATAGTGTAGACATCGCTTCATTAGTTATCATGGTAACCTCCAAGGTAATTGAATGAATAAATGTATTGAACAAACGTTTCCTGTTAGTTGATTAATAAAACGGTACCTTGACATATTTTATTCTAACTGCACTGAGTCCGTTAGGTAAGCGGAATGGCCGGAATCGCCGGAATCGCCGGAATAACGTCTCTCCAGTCCGCAACGATACTGCTTGGGCGTGATGCCGCCATTTCATAGCAGCTGCCGCAATCCCGCTCTGCCAAACAAGGGTGCCCCAAGCCATTAGCCTGGCTCCTGGGCACCCTTGTTTGCTGTATCACACTTCTCTGGGGGAGGCTGTTCTGGCAGCTTCAGATAACTGCCTATTATACGCCAGCGTTCATGAATTTCTCCAGCCCGTCACGGGTTGGAAGCCCATCCATATCACCAGGCGACATTACGGCGAGCGCGCCGATCGCATTGCCGCGCTTCACAGCTTGGGCTACGCTCAGCTTCTCCAGCATGGCGCTGATTACGCCAACGGCGAAGCCGTCTCCGGCGCCGACTGTATCCACAACCTGCTCCACCTTGAAGCCGTCCACATAACCTTCTTCACCGGTGGACGTTTTGTAATAAGCGCCTTCAGGACCGAGCTTGATGACAACCAGGGATACGCCGCGTTCCAGATAATAACCGGCAATCTCTTCCGGAGTATCAAGGCCGGTCAGGATTCTGCCTTCACCGTGTCCCGGCAGGAACCAGTCGCAGCGGGTCGCCAGGTCATTGATGGTATTGACCATGGTTTCTTTGTCCGGCCAGAGGGTCGGGCGCAGATTCGGGTCGAGCGAGACGGTTTTGCCGCGCTGCTTCATGAATTCCATGGCATGCAGCGAGAACTCATGGCAGGAAGCCGAGAGGGCGGAAGAGATACTGGTCACATGCAAATGACCTGCAGAAGCGAAATAATCCTCGTTGAAGTCAGCCAGGCTCAGCTTGGAGGCGGCGGAATTTTTGCGGAAATATTCAACCTTGGGATCTCCGGTCAGCACTTTGGATTTGATCAGCATGCCGGTGGAGAACTCCTTGGTTGTTGTAATGCTGTCCGTATCAATTTTCTCTTTATTCAGCGCCAAGGCGATGAATTGGCCGAAGTTGTCTTCGCCAAGCTTGGTCACATAACCGGTCAGGTGCTCCAGGCGTGACAATCCGATGGCCACATTGCTCTCCGCGCCTGCCAGCGCTTTCGAGAAAGAAGTAACCTCATGCAAGGGGCCGGCTTCATTAGCGTAGAACATGGCCATAGGCTCCCCGAATGTGACTGCATCCAGCTGTTTACTCATTAATAGTTCCTCCTAAAAGAATGAACCCCGTATAAAGGTTTGGGATAGAATATAAATTGAAATTATCACATAAAACGGTTTTGTACAATATGGCATTACTCATTCAGCGGTCCTATTTTATTAGGAAGTTGCGTACCTTAAGCCATAATTCCTTGATATATAAGCTTTTTATACGTTTCCTTAGAGTGTAATTCCGTTGTTCACATAAATATATATTGACTGATGGCAACAATATTATTACTATTTTCTTAGAAGGATAAAGCCTGTTGTTAGTAAATTAGATAAATTAGTTTATCTAAATAAATATTCTTATCAGAATGTACCCAGAGAGGAAGTTTCTAAATGAAGAAAATCAAAGTATTGCAGAACATCACGTCTGTTGGCGTTGTGGCCGTTATCCGCGCGGATAATGCCGATGATGCTTATAAAATGTCGGCAGCCTGTATTGAAGGCGGACTGAACAACATTGAAGTAACTTTCACGACTCCGGATGCGGATGTGGCGATCAAGCGCCTCGTTGCCGAATATGGAAGCCGCGCTGTGATCGGTGCAGGTACAGTACTCGACCCGCTTACCGCAAGAATCGCTATTCTGGCCGGTTCGGAATTTGTAGTCAGCCCTTCTTTTGAAGAAGATACCGCCAAGATGTGTAATCTTTACGGCATTCCTTATATGCCGGGCTGCATGACGCTGAATGAAATGAAGGAAGCCCTGAAGCTGGGCGTGGATGTACTGAAGCTGTTCCCTGGCAGTGCGTTCGGACCGGATTATGTCAAGGCAGTTAAGGGCCCGATGCCGCATGTGAACATTATGCCTACCGGCGGCGTGGATCTGAACAATATGGAGAAGTGGATCAAGAACGGCTGTATCGCTGTCGGCATCGGGGGTAACCTGACTGCACCGGCCAAAGAAGGCCGTTATGACCAAATCACAGAACTGGCTGCGCAGTATGTGGCGAAATTCAAAGAGATCCAGGGTCTGTAAGCTGGCAGAGCCGTTCGCGTATCTGAAGCTTTATACCATGTGAAATGCCTTGCCTCTATTGGGTGGGGCATTTTTTTGGTTTACTTGATTTCCCGGATGTGTAAATGATGGAAAAAGGCTGATCAGGGCAATACTTACATCTAGGACTGGGGTGCTGAAGCACCTGCCGAAATTGATGAGCTTTCCTGAAAGGTGATGCCATGCCGGGCGACGATATTCGTAGCAAGCTGTATCCCACTTTGAATATGGAAGAGGCGGAGTATATAGAAATCCGCTCCGCTGTACACGGCTGCAGGGTGACTGCAGGGGCTTTTTATAAGCTGCACCGGAACTATAATCATCCGCAACTTTTTACGCAGGGCGAAGTATATGTGCTTGATGATGATTCCAGAGAGAATTATGCCGTCCTCCTGCTGTGCGCAGCTACACTTTATAAATTATAGGGCAGTCTTCATTCGCGGGGGGTTATCGCGCGGGTCTGCCTGTTTTCCATGTCATTTTTGTAACAAACTTCTATAAAAGAGTATTTGAATGATTGAAGCATCCCCTGTATGCTTAGTAAGGATTATGGACCGGTCTGCGGCAGCCGCAGGAAACGGAAACCAGGTCTTCCTTATGGCGTTATTATCCAAGTTTGGTATTCCAAAAATATTGATTACAGGCTTGCAACAAATTCGCAGTCTTGCGCGTCAGTAAGATTGCATAGAGAGGGGGAACCTTCGTGGTGGAGCAGGGACTCATCAGAGCCGCTCAAGCGGGCGATCGCGACGCTCTAATCACCCTATTGCGAGAAATTGAAGGACATGTGTATAAGACGGCCTTCTACATTCTGCATAATGAACAGGATGCTCTGGATGCATCCCAGGAGGCATTAATCCGGGTGTATACCAAGATCGGCTCCTATGAGGAGAAGGCCCAGTTCAAAACATGGGTTCAGCGGATTGTGACGAACATCTGTATTGACAAGTTCCGGAGAACGAAGCCTACTGTTTCTATCGATGAGCACGAAATGGTGTTCCAGGATAATAAGCATAACGTAGAGCGCGAAGTGATGTCGGGGTACCTGGCGGAGGATATCCGCGAGGCAATCGATCAGCTTCCTGAGCATCACCGGACGGTGATTGTACTCCGGTATTTACAGGATTTTTCTTACAACGAGATTGCAGACTGTCTGGATCTGCCTTTAAACACGGTGAAATCCTACCTGTTCAGGGCCCGGGCACAGCTGCAGAATAGACTTCAGGAGTATCAGAAAGGTGGTGTGTCAGGATGAAGTGCGCGGAGGTGATGGAATGGATGCACCGCTATTTAGATCATGATCTCAGTCAGGAAGAAATGATTGAAATGTTCCGTCATATCGACGATTGTCCTTCCTGCGCGGAAGTCTTTGACCGGCTGACGATGCTCTCCCGGCAACTGGAGGAGCTACCGGATGTGAAGCCGCCCTTCAGTCTGGTCGACTCTATCCTGCCGCAGCTTGAACAGCTGGACCGCGGCGTCCGGGAGGAGCCTGTTATGGTGGGATCTGAAGATCCCAAGATTGTTCCCTTTACACGCCAAAGCACCCGCGGCAAGAAGCCCAAGGGCGCTTCAATAGCAACACGGACAGGCATCGGCGCTGCTGCGGCAGCGGTGATTCTGTTATTCGCTATCTTCAACCTGCCGGAGAGCATGCCGGGTGCGGATATGGATCAGGCGTATAATGCAGCAGGAAGTGAAGCTTCCTCTAAGATGATAACGGGAGCCGCAGACAATGCAGCTCCGGCAGATGCAGGACAGAACAACAGCACTGACGGCGGCGCTGAGATCTTCTTCTCAGAACAAGCCACGGCGGAGCCGAATGCTGAAGAAGGTGCTCCTCTGAACAGTACAGGGCCTGCTGCCGGGGATAGTGCGGATGTTGCAGACAATGCTGACGGAGCAGACGCAGGTCCGGCTCCGGCCAAGGAGCCTCCGGCAACGCAAGCTCCTTCCGCCAAACGCAATGCCACAGCACCGCCGGCAGAGAATTCCCGGAAGGCCAGCAGCGGGAATAATAACCGTGCTGCTGATCCGGCCGCCCAGAGCCAGATATTCATGGGCATGGTCCAGGAGGATGCAGCAGCTGATACCGCAGCGCCGGAGGAAGGTGCTCCGCAGGACCCGAACGCAGCGGAGCCTGGAGCAATGGGTCTGCTGCCTGCGCTGGTAGCTTCCCAGCCTTCATGGTCTTCTCCGGATGGACGTTATACGGCAGAGCTGGCAGGACAGCAGGTTGTGATCTACAGCGCTCCGGCAGGCAGTGCAGAGGGAGGACGGGTTGCGCTGAATTCTCTGCCCATAGAAGGGACGTGGGTCTCCGGCGTGTGGTCGGAGGATAGCAGCCAGTTCACCTATGTAACACAGCTGCAGGATGGTACGCAGGCAACGAAGACATATACGGTTCCGGCAGAGACATCAGCACCGGTTCCTTCCGTTGCTCCATCAGCTTCCGTTTCCCCCCAGTCCAGCCCCGTGATTACTCCGGACGCGGCAACGTCCAATAAATAATCGCGAACTGGAACTTTTTAAGCACCTGCGGAATATGCTAGGGTATGAGGATAGGAATTACTGGATTTGCGAGTATCATCGGTATGACCGGCGGATGGTAAGTTTCTAGAGCTTCCCTCTCCGTCGTTTATATAGATGCGCCGCTGAAACGGAGCAACTTTGGCCCTGGCTGCCGAGGTTGCTCCGTTTTTGTCTATGTTTGCAGGCGTTTTTTTGTTAAAATGTATGAATGTATGTGTTGTACGTTGTACACAACCAGGCAATGAAATGGAAAAGGAAGTGGCGGGATGGATGCCAAAACGGCGGCCAAAGACATCAAACAGGGGAAAATTTCACCGCTGTATGTACTGTATGGCAGCGAGAAATTCCGGATGAATGAATTCACGGCCATGCTGGAGGAACACCTGATAGCCAAAGAGGACCGTGACTTCGCGGTGATTCCCTTCGATCTCTCCGAAACGCCGGTGCAGGCCGTGATAGAAGAAGCAGAGACGGTTCCGTTTATGGTAGAGCGCAAGCTGCTACTGGTAAGGGATGCCGCCCTATTCACGGCAGGTAAGGAGAACACCAAGATTGAACACCGTGTAGAGCTGCTGAGCGATTATATGCAGCACCCTGCCGAATTCAGCGTAATTGTATTTATGGTGAATAATGACAAGCTGGATGAACGCAAAAAAATCGTCAAAACCGCCAAGGCCTCCGGCACCGTCTTAGCCTTCAATCCGCTGGGTGCGGAAGAGCTGCTGCGCTGGGTGGAAAAGGGCTTCCGCGACCGGGGCTGTACGGCTGCTCCGGGCACAGCTGAGGTGCTCATTGCAAGTGCCGGAACCAGCCTGCAGGGCCTGTCGGCTGAGATGGACAAGCTGTGTCTGTTCGCGGGTACTGGCGGTAAGGTAGATGCTGCAGCAGTAGAGAGTCTGGTCCACCGCGGCACGGAGCAGAACATATTTACGCTGGTGGAGGATATTGCGAATCTGCGCCTCGATAAGGCACTCAATACACTCTATGAGCTGCTGAAGCAGCGGGAGGAGCCGATCAAGATCGCGGCACTGATTGCGCGGCAGTTCAGGATCATCCTGCAGGTCAAGGATCTGTCCGGTCTGAGCTATTCGCAAGGGCAGATTGCCTCCCAGCTCGGGCTGCACCCGTATGCAGTCAAGCTTGCGGGAGAGCAGGCCCATAAGTTCGGCAGTCAGCGTCTACGGCAGATTCTCAGCATACTGGCCGATCTTGATTATCAGATGAAGACAGGCGCAATTGATAAAGTGCTGGGGCTGGAGATGTTTATGCTTCGTCTTGGCGTGTAATCAGGTACAGGTTAGGGTAGCCCAAGAGCCTGTCCGCTCCGTATGAATGCGGGTGGACAGGCTCTTGGGGTGTTCCGGTATATGAAAAAAGAGCACAAAAAAACCTAACCGTATGCAGCATAGCGGTCAGGTTCTTCAAGTGCTCGTTATGATTGTCGCCCGTGGCTTAAGCTTGAGCCTTCAGAGCGTTCAATTTCTTAGCCAAGCGGGATTTTTTGCGGGCAGCCGCATTTTTATGAACCAGGCCTTTAGTTACAGCCTTGTCCAGCTTTTTGGAAGCAGCTTGGAAAGCAGCGTGAGCAGTTTCCACTTCCGTACCTGTCAGTGCTACATCAGCAGTTTTCACAGCTGTACGAAGCGCGGACTTCTGGGAAGCGTTCAGTGCACGGCGTTTCTCGATCGTCTTGACGCGTTTAACCGCGGATTTGATATTTGGCATTGCATTCACCTCCTGGAAGACATTCGAAATCATCATATGATTCACAACTTAAAATAGTTTAGCATGAAGGGTAGCAAAAAGCAACACTAAAAGCTTTTGAATTATAGCACCGGGGATTGTATAAACAGCGGCTTTCTCTCGCACACTATCGGCAATATGCTTAAGGAGGCTGAACTAATAATGGAACTGGATCTTCAGCTGTATTCGGTACGAACGGATTTGGCAGTGGAAGCAAAGGAAATGGCTCAGGCGCGGTCCAATGTGCCCATTCCCGGCGTCAATGAAGAAGTGCAAGAAGCAGATGGCATCAAGGTTACCCGGCTTGCTGTAGCAGACAATGCCGGTTCCCAGGCGATCGGACGGGCCATCGGCAACTACGTGACGCTGGAGGTTCCTGCACTGCGCGGAGGCGATACCGGCCTGCAGCAGAAGGTTTCCACTGTGTTTGCCCGTGAATTTGAGCATTTTCTGGACAGGATCGGCATTAACCGGAACTCCTCCGTACTTATTGTGGGGCTTGGCAACTGGAATGTAACTCCGGACTCTCTTGGGCCGCTGGTCGTAGAGAATTCGCTGATTACCCGGCAGTTCTATGAACTGGTTCCTGATCAGGTCTCCCCCGGCTACCGGAATGTGAGTGCGATTGCCCCTGGTGTGCTCGGCCTGACCGGCATTGAGTCCAGTGAGGTTGTACAAGGGATTGTAGACCGTACGAAGCCGGATGTGATTATAGCCATTGATGCCCTGGCCTCCCGTTCGCTGGAAAGAATCAATACAACGATCCAGATTGCCGATATCGGCATCCATCCGGGTTCAGGCATCGGCAACAAACGGCGGGGTCTGACCAAGGAGGTGCTAGGTGTTCCCTGCATCGCCATCGGTGTCCCTACTGTCTGCTACGCCTCTACCATCGTCAACAACGTGCTGGAGATGATGAGCAATCATTTCGGGAATATGGAAGGCGGCGGTGCCCATACCAAAGAGATTATGGGCTTGCTGGATGATATCTCCGAGCAGGAGCGGCTGGCGCTGGTTAAGGAAGTGCTTGAACCGCTGGGGCATGACCTGATCGTCACCCCCAAGGAGATCGACGAGTTCATTGAAGAGATCGCCAATATTGTCGCCAGTGGACTCAACGCTGCACTGCATGAAGCGGTAGATCCGGGCAATGTTGGAGCCTATACTCACTAATCTGCACCGTTCTTCATAGGCCCGCACAGTCTGCCGCAAGGCAGCACTGCCTGCGGGTCTTCTCTATGTCCTCTCATTCTAAGGTTCTAGCATTACTCTTTCGCTCATAGATTTGGAGTATGAGAGATTACAGAGGGCTTAGAGGAGGACATAACAATCATGAACAGAAAATGGTTTCAGCTATGGAATATTGGCCGGCTGCGGGGAAGGCTGCTAGATGTTCTGTCGCTGGGGAGAACGATGCTGCTGCTGGCCGGAGGTTCACTTGTATTTTTCATGCTGCTTGGAGCCGGCGGATTGGCCGGACAGAAGCTGAACTCTTCACCCATTCCCTCTATGAAGGGCTTGGCTGCATCACTCTCCAGCGGCTTCTTCATGGAGCTGCTGGGCATGGAGGTTCCGCATTTGCCGCAGGGTGAGGAGCCTTCAGCATTCTCGGGCGACAAGGTCACCTCCTTCGTATTCCGGCTGCTTACCAGTGTGGACCCGGGCGATCCCAAGAGTCTGGTATCGCGTGAGATGCCCGGCCTTGCAGCAGATGATCCCTTCCTGCTCCGGGAAGGCTCCGGGGGGACAGGTACCGCGGGGGCGCCTGCGGATTATCATCCCGGTGTCGATGAGTTAGCGGCTGGTGGGGAATCGGGAACCAGTGCTGATCCGGGAACGGACCTGGGCCCAGGCACAGAGGCGGGGACCAATGATCCGCCTGCCGGAGGCGAAACGGACAACCCGGGCCGAGAAGTTGTGCAGCCGGAGGCTACGCCTGCACCGGATTCAGGCGGTACGGTTACAGACCCTGGTGAGAGTGAAGGTTATTCCGGGAGCGGAGATGCGGAGAACGGTACCGGGGATACCTCGATCAAACGTATCCTAATCTATCATTCCCATCCCCGTGAGGCCTATAATCCTCTGCTTGGCGCAGTAAGCGATAATCCAAGCTCTGCGGTTCCTTCCAAGAATGTAATGCTGGTAGGATCATATATTGCCAAGCGGCTGGAAGCCCGTGGGATAGGAACTGTCCATGCACAGGAGGATTACGCCACGGAGGTGCCGGATTATAACTGGAACTTCTCCTATAAATATTCACGAATGACTGTTAAATCGGCGATGGCCGCCAATCAGGAAATGAGCGAGCTGATCGATATCCACCGCGACTCGCAGCGGCATGGCAAAACCACTGCAGAAATTAACGGTAAAAATTATGCGCAGGTGTATTTCATCCTCGGGCATGCGAATAAGAATTGGAAGCAAAATGAGGCCTTCGCCAATCAGATTCATCAGCTGCTGGAGAAAAATTATCCGGGAGTATCCCGTGGCATATGGGGGAAATCCTCAGGAAACGGGAATAATGGGGAGTATAACCAGACACTATCCCCGAACAGCGTGCTGATTGAGGTAGGCGGAATCGATAATTCTGCCGAAGAGCTGAAGCGGACAGCAGATATTCTGGCAGATGCCATCGCTGATGTGTACTGGGCCAGCCGGGATGCAGAGAAAGCGGCGGCGCCTGAACAGGGCGATGTCAAACTGGAGGGCACGAGCGCGAAGACATCCGCAGGCGGTGCTTCCTAAGCTAATTCACTTGAAAAAGGAGCGGAGAATATGACGCGGTTCGGTAAAAAGCTGGTCATGGTCGGGATATGGGCGGGAGTCGGGCTTCTGGTGGGTCTGCAATTCGGCGGGGGCAGCGGTTCAGGAGTCTCCGGCGTGCTGCCGGGCTGGAACACTATGGCCGGGAATACTTCTTCGGCCGGTGGACAGCTCCAGGCTGGGCAGAGCAGTACAGCGGGAGCCGCGTCTCTTCCGGCCGCGGGTAGGGCTCAGGGCGGGCAAGCCTATGTGTATGTGCCGGTTGTCATTGATCCGGCTACCGGGGCCTACAAGGTACTGCCTGTGCAGCAGCCAGTTGCAGCTGGTACGGATACAGCAGCCGGCACGGGGAGCCTTCCGCAGCAGGAAGTGAAGGACTACACTACCCTCAGTCCTGAGCAGATTCTGATTCCTGAGGAACAGAAGCCGACCGTAGATGTGCTCGCGGACAAGACGGCCGGCCTGCTGCAGCAGGCTTCGCAGAAAAGCATCCGCTGGGTAGTCTCCCTCTTCGATTCATCGGAGGAGTGAAGGGGGCCCGTGTGCAGCCGGACAGACTTTGGAGGTTAATATATCATTATGCAACGGTTGCCGCTGAATTGGAGCGTGCAGCCGTTCTTTTTTACGGATTCTCCTGTGATTTTTGGCTGCCCCGGGTGTTTCTTTATTTTCCCGCAGCTGGCGGGATTGATGGGTGAAGCCCGTACTGTTATAATAAGAGGATTAACATTAGGCTGTCTGTGGGGGTAAGGAATGACTGACGTTCAGAAACGACAACAACAAATTCGCAATTTCTCGATTATTGCACATATAGACCATGGCAAATCGACACTGGCTGACCGCATTCTGGAGTATACAGGTGCGCTCACTTCGCGTGAAATGCAGGAGCAGGTACTCGACCAAATGGATCTGGAGCGCGAACGCGGCATCACCATTAAGCTGCAGGCTGTACGCCTGACCTATCGTGCCGACGATGGACAGGATTATTATCTGAATCTGATTGATACACCGGGGCATGTCGATTTCACCTATGAGGTATCCCGAAGTCTTGCCGCCTGCGAAGGCGCACTGCTGGTAGTGGATGCAGCGCAGGGGATTGAAGCCCAGACCCTGGCTAACGTGTATCTGGCACTCGATAACAATCTGGAGATTCTTCCGGTGCTCAACAAGATTGACCTTCCGAATGCCGACCCTGACCGGGTGAAGCAGGAGATTGAGGATGTAATCGGGCTGGATACGAGCGAAGCGGTTCTGGCTTCCGCCAAAGCCGGCATCGGCATTAAGGAGATTCTGGAGCAGGTCGTTAAGCAGGTTCCGGCGCCGACAGGCAACTCCGAAGAACCGCTCAAGGCTCTGATCTTCGATTCCCACTATGACCCGTACAAAGGCGTTATCGTCTATGTCCGCGTTATGGACGGAAGTATCCGTGCCGGTTCCAAGATTAAGATGATGGCAACCGACAAGACCTTTGAAGTTATCGAAGTCGGGGCATTCATGCCGCGTATGACCATTGTGCCTGAGCTGAACATCGGCGATGTCGGGTTCATTGTGGCCGGGATTAAGCATGTTGGCGACACGCGTGTCGGTGACACGGTAACGGATGCCAAGAATCCGACGCTTGAACCGCTGCCGGGCTACCGCAAGATCAATCCGATGGTCTATTGTGGTCTGTATCCGATTGAGACCTCTGATTATAATGATCTGCGTGAAGCGCTGGAGAAGCTGCAGCTGAACGATGCTTCCCTTAGCTTCGAGCCGGAAAGCTCCAGTGCTCTGGGCTTTGGCTTCCGTTGCGGCTTCCTTGGACTGCTGCACATGGAGATCATTCAGGAGCGGATTGAGCGCGAGTTCAATCTGCCGCTGATTACTACAGCGCCAAGCGTTATTTACCGCATCAAGCTGACTAACGGTGAGACCATTCAGATCGACAATCCGTCGCATTATCCGGAGATCGGGACGATTGACTTCATTGAAGAGCCATATGTGAAGGCAGGAATTATTGTACCGAACGACTTCGTGGGTACAGTTATGGAGCTATGCCAGAACAAACGCGGGGAATTCGTTAACATGGAGTATCTGGATACGAACCGTGTAACCATTACGTATGAGATTCCGCTGTCCGAGATTGTCTATGACTTCTTCGATCAGCTGAAATCGGGAACAAAGGGTTATGCTTCCTACGATTATGAGATTTCCGGGTACCGCCAGTCGAATCTGGTGAAGATGGATATCCTGCTCAACAATGAGCAGGTCGATGCGTTGTCCTTCATCGTTCACCGCGACCGCGCTTATAACCGCGGCCGGGTCATCTGCGAGAAGCTGCGCGGCATTATCCCGCGCCAGATGTTCGAGGTGCCGATCCAGGCATCCGTCGGCACGAAGGTGGTTGCGCGCGAGACCGTTAAGGCGATGCGCAAGAACGTACTGGCCAAATGCTACGGCGGTGACATTTCGCGTAAGCGGAAGCTGCTGGAGAAGCAGAAGGAAGGTAAGAAGCGCATGAAGCAAGTCGGCAGCGTAGAGGTGCCGCAGGAAGCGTTCATGGCTGTGCTTCAGATTGAGTAGCAGTGTGCAAGCTCCTTGGAGCTGACAGCTGGGTTATAGACCTGCAAGGGAAGCCGTAGGGCTTCCCTTTTCTGGGAATATTATATTTCCCGGAGGAACAGGATTAAGATAATAATCATCGCTTATTTCTCGCAGAAACGGGTGCCGTCCTAAGCAGGGCGGCGCAGCCGTTTCTTCTTACTTTTCAGCAGCAGAGGCTGCAAACAGCTTTTACATTAAATAGAACAAAGGAGACAGCTATGAACACAGCACACAATGGCCGTCCCCCTGAGGCCGTATATATTCATATCCCCTTTTGCACCAATAAGTGCTTCTACTGTGATTTCAATTCCTATGTCCTGAAGGATCAGCCGGTCATGGAGTATCTGTATGCCCTTGACCGTGAGATGGAGTTGACCGTGAAGAACACGCCTCCCGGTGTAATCAAGACCATTTTTGTCGGCGGCGGTACGCCTACAGTGCTTAAACCGGATGAGATGGCCTATTTCCTGCAATCGGTCCGCAGACACTTCCCGCAATGGGATGAGAATATCGAGTTCTCTATGGAAGCTAATCCCGGCACTACCGATATAGATAAGCTCAGAGTAATGAAGGAAGGCGGCGTCAACCGGGTCAGCTTCGGCGTTCAGGCGTTCCAGAACGAGCTGCTGAGCGGAATCGGCCGCATTCATGATGTGGATGATGTCTACCGCAGTCTGGAGAATGCCCGCGCGGCCGGGCTGGATAATCTTTCGCTGGATCTGATGTTCGGCCTGCCGAACCAGACGGTGGATATGCTGAGAGAGAGCATCGACAAGGCGCTGGCGCTGGATCTTCCCCACTATTCTATCTATAGTCTTAAGGTTGAGGAGAACACGCTGTTCCACACCCTATTTAATAAGAACAAACTTCCCCTGCCGAATGAAGAGGATGAGCTGGCGATGTATCTGCTGCTTATGTCCACCATGGAGGCTGCGGGTTATACGCAATATGAGATCAGTAATTTTGCCAAGCCGGGGCTGGAGAGCCGCCACAATATTACCTACTGGCGCAACGAGGATTATTATGGCCTCGGTGCCGGGGCGCACGGATATGTGGGCCGCCAGCGGCATATGAATATCAAGGGCGTTAATCCGTATAATGAAGCTACGCGTAGCGGGCTACCCCGTCTGGACAGCTTCCCTATCTCTGAGCAGGAGGCGATGGAGGATTTCATGATGGTCGGCCTGCGGATGCGCGAAGGGGTGTCGGATACGGCATTCCGCTCACAATTCGGGAAGTCGCTGGAGGATATTTTTGCAGGATCGCTGCATAAAATGCTTAAGGCCGGGCTGCTGGAGCAGGCCGGGGACACCTATCGTCTGAGCAAGCAGGGAATCCTGTTCGGCAACGATGTATTTGGAGAATTTGTCGGTGCTTTGACAGAAGTTTAATTTTAAAATACCCCTTGAATTGTAATTCACTCTGTTGTATATTTATTCATATTAACAACGAGGGGTGAGTCAAAGTGCTTGTCAAAACGGATGTGTTCCGCCAGTCTTCTCCTGCGGGAGATGAGCAAGTGATATGCAGAAATGCTACAGTGGAGGATGTAGAGCCGCTGTATCTGATGATAGAGGAATACGCTCAGCGCGGAATTATGCTGCCCCGTTCCAGGCAAGCACTGGCCCGCCAGATCGATCAGTTCGTGATTGCCGAAATCGGCGGCAGATTTGTCGGCTGCGGATCCTTGTTCAGACTCGGAAACGACCTCGTAGAGGTACGTTCGATCGGTCTGCGCGATGAAGGCAAGGGCAAAGGCGTAGGCTCGATGATTCTGGAGAAGCTGACCGAAGAAGCCAGACGCCAGAAAATTCCGAAGATTATGGCGCTGACCTATGCTGTGGATTTCTTCCTCAGAAACGGCTTCGATGTGGTGGAGAAGGAGATTTTCCCCGAGAAGGTTTGGACAGATTGCGTGAACTGCAAGAAGCAGCATGCCTGCGATGAAATCGCTGTGCTGAAGAGATTGGATTAACCCGGGGGCCACAGGTTCTGCGGCAACCTATATAATAAGAAACCACTGCCTACGGATCGGAAGCTCCGGGGGGAGTGGTTTTTTTGCGCGGATATGTGGATGTTACACTTCACTCTATATAGTGAATATTTGGATCTGTGCTGCTGTTGTCGCAAGAACTTCTCGATGAGAAATCCTGCACATTATACAACATTTACCTCATAATCTTACCCATAATCCGAAATTGTTGTACGAAAGGCACAATCCTCCGCCTTCAAGCGCTTCAGCGGGACAATTCCTGTATTTCGTACAACAATCCGCCTAAACACCTGCCTATCTAAGAGTCCAAGTTGTAAAACATACAACAATTCCGCTTCGCGCACACATGCTGTTGACCGGTTACCTGGCATAAATAAGCTTGCGCTGCTGCTCTATCAGCTCGGCCAGCTCCGGAGTGGCATAGGCAGAGTGAAATGAAGGGAACATTGTATTATAGGTAATCCTTCTGGTGGACCCGTCTTTCATTTCGATTTCCATCCAGTACAGATTGCCTACCCAGCTCTTGGTCTGTTTGGACAGCTCCTCATGCGGGATGTACTCCAGCTTGGGGAATTCACGGATAAATATGGCGTTGGCCTCCGGAGTAAAGTTCATCAGGTCTGAACCGTCATTCCCGCTGATGAAACGGACGGTTTGTATTTTGCCGGTGACATCCAGCAGATCGTTAAGGGTTCTGGCTGCAGGGTTGCTGTACGCCTCATAGAGCTGGTCACCCGCCCAGATTCTCGCCGAAGGTTCATATCCATTCACTTCATAGAGCGGTGTACCTGTCTTCAGATTCGTGGCATCTCCATCCTGCATCTTCTTACGGGGACACCTATGCTCGATTTTGCTGTAGGTAACCTTGCCGATAGCCTTCCCTTTGCTCAGTCCGCTGAGATCACTATCCGTATCACCGCCATAGAGGACACCATTCCATTGCAGGACGGATGCATAATCCACTTCGCCAAAGTAACACTTGTTCTGAGTAGTTTTCACTGTATAGGCCGTAAGCAACAGCACACATAGGATCACTGCGGATATGGCAAATAACCATGATTTCATCAAGCGCATTTCATCACCCCCTGTTCTATCTGACGATGAAGCGGATGAATGGTTGCGGGGGCATATCCGAAATAATGGTTTTATCTTGAAAAAAATGCATCCGGCAGTGCTTTGTGATTTGTGAAACTGACTTGACAATGCCAAGGTCAGTTTGGTATTTTTGTAATAGTGGTTAGCACTCATCTGACTAGAGTGCTAACGAATCGGAGCCACAGCCGATAGGAGGGAATAACATGTTAACTGAACGCCAGAGAATGATACTGAATGCAATCGTAGATGATTATATTCTTTCCGCTGAGCCGGTAGGCTCGCGCAGTATCTCGAAACGCGGCGATGTAGGCTACAGTCCTGCAACGATCCGCAACGAAATGGCTGATCTTGAGGACCTGGGATACCTGGAACAACCTCATACTTCGGCAGGGAGAATCCCTTCTCATAAGGGCTACCGCTATTATGTGGACCATCTGGTACCGTGGAATTCCGCCGAAACGGCCGAACTGGGCACGATCCGCGCTTTTTTCGCCGAGAAGCTGAATGCGACAGAGCAGGTTATCCAACATGCGGCAATGATTCTTTCCAATATGACGAATTATACTTCCATCCTGCTGGGACCGGAGGTTTTTCATACTTCATTGCGCCACTTTCAGCTGCTTCCGCTCGATGACAACACTGCGGTGGCGATTATCGTTACCAGCACGGGGCAGGTGGAGAACAAGATCGTCAACCTTCCTCCGGATATTTCTGTATCCGAGATGGAGAAGGTTGTCAATCTGCTGAACAGCAAGCTGGTGAATGTACCGCTCTATAAGCTGAAGAGCCAGCTCTATTCCGAGCTGGGTGAGGAAATGCAGCGTCACATCTCCCACTATGAAGAATTAATGCAGGTGCTGGACACGGCGCTCGAAAGTGACCATGAACAGCGCATCTATCTCAGCGGAGCAACGAATATGCTGACCCAGCCGGAGTTCAAGGACGTCGACAAGGTGAAGAATATTCTGGACCTGCTGGAAGAGACGCCAACCCTGCTCAAAATGCTGACCCCGGCAAGCGGCGGAACAGGGATGCAAGTGCGCATTGGTACAGAGAATAAGCATGATGCTTTTGCGAACTGCAGTCTGATTACCGCTACCTATTCGCTGGATGGCAAGGCGCTGGGGAGCATCGGTATCCTGGGTCCGACCCGGATGGAGTATGCGCGCGTAATGGGCATTCTGGGGATTCTGTCCCGGGATTTGACAGCGATGCTGGCACACTGGTATAAGTGAACAGAGCGTAATTGATTACGGTGAATGATGATAAGGAGGTGAAGACAACTTGAAAGAGGAAGAGGTTCAGGAAATGAAAGAACAGAATGATCCCTCCATAAATGAGAACCAGGCTGCTGATGAGGCGGAAGCTGCAGAAGGCACTGGCACATTTACGGCTGAAGAGGCCGGCGAGGCGGCTTCAGGCAGTGGAGAGGATTTCGGACGGCTGCAGGAGCTTGCGAATGAACATCAGGCGCGCGCACTGCGTGTACAGGCTGATTTCGATAACTTCCGCCGCCGCACACAGAAGGAAAAGGAAGAGCTGGCGCAATATGCGACTTCCAAGCTCGTAACTGAATTGCTTCCGGTACTCGACAATTTCGAGCGTGCATTGGCTACATCTCCGGCAGGCGCAGATTCCGAGGCGTTCACCAAAGGCATCAATATGATTTTCCGTCAGCTGGACGGGGTACTTAAGTCTGAAGGACTTACAGCTATGGAAACGGTGGGACAGCCTTTTAACCCTGAATATCATCAGGCGATCATGCAGGTGGAGAGCGAGGAGCACGAGGAAGGCATCGTGACAGAAGAAGTCCAGAAGGGCTATCTCCTGAAAGATAAAGTTCTTCGTCCGGCCATGGTCAAAGTCAGCATGTAGTTCTGTCTATATAAGTGAGCATTATTTTATGAAAACAACGTTACACCACAATAACAATATGAATGGTTGAAGCCCCGGGGCTTCACCTTATGTCTGAGGAGGCAAATTACAGTGAGTAAAGTTATCGGTATTGACCTTGGAACCACCAACTCTTGCGTTGCCGTTATGGAAGGCGGCGAAGCCGTCGTTATCCCGAATCCGGAAGGCGCGCGTACAACCCCGTCGGTGGTAGGCTTCAAGAAAGACGGCGAGCGTATCGTCGGTGAAACAGCGAAACGCCAGGCCATTACGAACCCGGACCGTACCATCGCTTCCATTAAGCGCCACATGGGTACGAACCACAAAGAAAGCATTGACGGCAAAGACTACTCCGCACAGGAAATTTCGGCGATGATTCTCCAGAAGCTGAAATCCGATGCCGAAGCCTATCTGGGCCAGACAGTAACCCAGGCGGTTATTACGGTTCCTGCATATTTTAATGACAGCCAGCGTCAAGCTACGAAGGATGCGGGCAAGATTGCCGGTCTCGAAGTTCTGCGTATTGTCAACGAGCCAACGGCAGCAGCACTTGCATACGGTCTGGAGAAATCCGAAGACCAGACGATCCTTGTCTATGACCTTGGCGGCGGTACATTCGACGTATCGATCCTCGAACTGGGCGACGGCTTCTTCGAAGTCAAAGCTACCAGCGGTGACAACCGTCTGGGCGGGGATGATTTTGACCAGCTGGTTATGGATTATCTCGTGGCTGAATTCAAGAAAGAGCAAGGCATTGACCTGAGCAAGGACAAAGCGGCTGTACAACGTCTGAAAGACGCTGCAGAAAAAGCGAAAAAAGAGCTGTCTGGCGTACTGACAACTACTGTATCGCTGCCGTTCATCACGGTTGTTGACGGAGTACCTCAGCATTTGGAGGTCAACCTGACCCGTGCCAAGTTCGACGAACTGACTGCAAGCCTGGTAGAGCGTACGCTGGGACCAACCCGTCAAGCGCTTAGCGATGCCGGTATGACGCCTGCTGATCTGAACAGAATCGTGCTGGTCGGCGGTTCCACTCGTATTCCTGCCGTACAGGATGCAATCAAGAAGCTTACAGGCAAAGAGCCTCACAAAGGCGTTAACCCGGATGAAGTAGTAGCCCTTGGTGCTGCTGTTCAAGCGGGTGTGCTGACTGGTGATGTTAAAGACGTAGTCTTGCTTGACGTAACTCCGCTGTCCCTCGGTATTGAAACTGCAGGCGGCGTATTCACGAAGATGATCGAGCGCAACACTACGATCCCTACAAGCAAATCGCAGGTGTTCTCGACCTTCGCTGACAGCCAGCCAAGCGTGGAAATCCACGTGCTGCAGGGTGAGCGCCAGATGGCGAACGGCAACAAGACACTGGGACGCTTCATGCTGAACGAGATTCCACCGGCACCGCGCGGTGTACCGCAGATCGAAGTAACCTTCGACATCGATGCCAACGGTATCGTTAACGTATCTGCTACGGATAAAGGCACCAACAAGAGCCAGAAGATCACTATCACTTCTTCCAGCGGCCTGAGCGATGCTGAAGTAGAACAGATGATGAAGGATGCCGAGCTGCATGCTGAGGAAGACCGTAAGCGTAAAGAACTGGTAGAAGCAAAGAACAACGCTGACCAGCTCGTATACTCCACGGACAAAGTCATCAAGGACCTGGCTGACAAAGTCGATGCTTCCGAAATCGAGAAAGCCAATGAAGCCAAAGACAAAGTGAAGGCTTCCCTTGAAACCGACAACCTGGAAGAAATCACTGCCGCTACAGAGGCGCTGAATGAGATCGTACAGCAGTTGTCTGTGAAGCTGTATGAACAGGCTGCACAAGCTGAGCAAGGCGCTGAAGGCGGCCAGGGAGCTTCTGAAGGCAATGCCAAGAAAGACAACGTGGTAGACGCTGATTATGAAGTGGTTGACGATGAGAAGAATCAAGGTTAACCTTAAACGATAAGTTTCTATTTGGTGAGAGGGGAAGGTCAAAACCGGGGCATCCCGTGTTTTGGCTTTCCCTTTAAAATGTAAGGATTTATGGGTTTCCCGTCATAAATTTCTTCTTACATTTCTCGAAGAAACGGTGCCGTCCCCGCGGGACGGTGTAGCCGTTTCTACTTGCCATGTTAAGGGCAGAAGAATAACGATGTACGGAGGTGAAAGCAGTGGCAGATAAACGCGATTATTATGAGGTACTGGGCCTCGGAAGAGATGCTTCAGACGAAGATGTAAAGAAAGCGTACCGTAAGCTGGCGCGCCAGTATCATCCGGATGTGAATAAAGCGGGCGATGCAGAAGCCAAGTTCAAAGAGGTTAAGGAAGCTTACGACGTCCTCAGTGACGGGCAGCAGCGGGCTCGTTATAACCAATATGGACATATTGATCCTAACCAGGGCATGGGCGGCGGCTTTGGCGGCGGCGGCGGAGATTTCGGCGGTCTTGGCGATATCTTCGACATGTTCTTCGGCGGCGGCGGACGGCGTGATCCGAATGCACCGCAGCGCGGCGGCGATTTGCAGTATACGATGACCATTGAATTCAAGGAAGCGGTATTCGGTAAAGAAACCGATATTACCATTCCGCGCACGGAGACCTGTGATACCTGCTTTGGCTCCGGTGCCAAACCCGGAACGAAGCCGGAGACCTGTTCCGTATGTCACGGCAGCGGCCAGCAGGAATTCGTGCAGAATACACCGCTTGGACAAATGCGTAACCGCCGTCCCTGCTCTCATTGCAGCGGCACCGGCAAGATCATCAAAGAAAAATGTACAACATGTGCAGGCCAGGGCAAGGTTAAGAAACAGCGCAAGATTCATGTGCGCATTCCTGCCGGTGTCGATGACGGCGCACAGCTGCGCATGACCGGTGAAGGCGAAGGCGGCACACGCGGCGGCCCGGCCGGAGATCTGTACATTGTCTTCCGCGTCAAGAATCACGATTTCTTCGAGCGCGAGAACGATGATATTATGTGCGAGGTTCCGTTGACGTTCGCTCAGGCGGCGCTTGGTGACGAGATCGAAATCCCTACACTTACCGAAAAAGTGAAGCTCAAGATTCCGGCAGGCACACAGACCGGCACGTTCTTCCGCCTCAAAGGCAAAGGTGTTCCGCATCTGCGCGGCAGCGGAGTCGGCGATCAGCATGTCCGTGTCATCGTGGTCACGCCGAGCAAGCTCAGCGATGAGCAGAAAGACCTGCTCCGCCAGTTCGCCTCCCACAACGGGGAGAACACTCATGAGCAGGAGCAATCGTTCTTTGACCGCGTGAAGCGTGCGTTCCGCGGGGACTGATCTTCATAATTGTATCAATCCTGCGGCCCTACGGAGCCGCATAGCAGCGCCCGCCTCCAGGGAATTGGAGGCGGGCGTTTTTTTTCTCCTTTAATTCAACGATGCCGGTTATTTGTTATTTCCCAATGAATCATTCCATCCTTTATTCTAACTCTGGTCATTTCCAATTTCTCCAGAACTTTAATGGAAGGAAGGTTATCTATAAGGCATTCTGCCACAATTTTCTTCACTTGTCCTGAAGAGAATGCCCATTCCATTATTGCTTTCACCGACTCTGTAGCTATCCCCTTATTATGCATGTCCGGAATTATTCCATATCCGATTTCTACAATTCCTTGAATATCCGGTCTCCCTTTATATCCAATGTCTCCGATAATTTGGTTATTATCAGCTAATGTTACAAACCACACTCCCCAGCCCAGCAGTTCAGGGTCTTCCTCAAGATGAGCTAAATATCCGGCGGTATGCTTCCCGATAGGGTACGTTTCAGATACCTTCTTGTAATTTTGTTGGTCAAATGCAGTAATGATTAGCCGTTCAGTTATGATTTGCAGAGTTATTTCCTCCTCATAAATTAACTATTGTTCCGTTAGCTTAGCTTTCTGGTAAGCAGTATTTTCAATGGTGTGATTTAGGCCGTTTTTTTTCAATTAAGTATCCCGGCTGCTCCAAAACATCCTGATATTATTCTAATTGGATCCTATCCTATAGGGTCGATATAATTTGTCTATAATTAAAAATTACTGCCTGTTGGCTGAATTTATTGTCTAAGTCACCTGGCAAAGAGGCAGGCAAACTCGGGTTTGTTTACCTTAACGATTTGAAATCAGCACAAAGACGACGGCAGCATCCACAAATCAGGATGCTGCCGCCGCTTTAATAGGGCATATTAGTTACGATACAGATTACTTGCTTACTGATTACGTAGATCCTCGAGCACACGCTCCAGGATGACAGCAGCCTGGGCACGGGTCAGGGTACCTTTCGGGTTGAAGGTGTTGTTACCCACTCCCTGTAGGTAGCCTTTGCTTACTGCATAAGCGATTGCGTTCTTGGCGTTAGCCGAGATAGAACCTGCATCCTTAAAGGTCAGCGTTGAGGAAGTAACATCGGCACCGAGTGCCTCAGCCAGAATTACCGCTGCTTCTTCGCGGGTCAGGACATCGCGGGAGCCGCTTTCCTTGATGTGTGTTGTCCAGGTGTCACCTTTGCCGAGCAAACGGTCGAACAGAGTCAACAGCTCAGCCTGATTTAGGCTGTCAGCAGGCTTGAAGCTAGCGGTAGTTCCTTTACCGGCTACGATACCGTGAGCGGCAAGAACTTCGACGGCATCCTTGGCCCAGTGTATCCCTATATCGGAGAAGCTGGTATTACGGGCGGCAGCAATGTAGGTACCGTCACCGGTAATGCTGAACTGCAGCAGGCCGTCTGCCGGAATAGTTCCGGACTGCAGATAACTCCAAGAGTTTTCAGCAGACTCTTTATAAGCCCCTGTCTTGCGGGCATCCTTCAAGCCGTCAGGGTTCAGGGCAAGCTGTACAAATACAGGCTTGCTTGTGGTCCAGCCGTTCTTGAGGGTCAGTGAGGAGGAGCCGATATCAATACTTCCGGTAATGCCGCTTAGCGGAGCGGTATCCGCTTCCTCATGCAAACCGAGTGTGACGGTTAGGCCAGTGGCGGTAATGAAGTCCGGAAGTGTGCCAGCCGGAATGGTTAAGGAGAATCCCTTACCGTTCAGACTGAGTGCACTTGCGGAACTCTTCAGCTTGTCCGCCTGGGCAGATGTGAGCACAATGCTTACTTGTCCGTATTTGGAGAAGTCTACATCAGTGATGCTCAGTACGACATTGTTATTCACCGCACTCTTCAATGACGCATCCAGAATGGAGTCGGAAACAGCCAGGCTCGCTGTAGGCTTACCACCTGCAGGATCAGCTGTTACAGTAAGCTGTCCGGAAGTCGCAGTTGTGCCTGAAGCTGCTGCTATTGTACTTGGAGATGGTGATGGATTACTTGAGCTTGATAATGGTTCTTTCACGACAACACTCACAGTCGATGAACCTGCCGGAATTGTCGCCGAGTAATTGTCGCTCCAAAGCTTGATATCCGATAATTCAAAGGTGTAAGTTCCGGCTTTAGTCGGAGTAAATGTGAACTGTCCTAATGATCCGGTACCAATTCCATCATAAGCTCCGTCTGTTACATGAACGCCATACTGCTGGACATCGCGTCCATCCTCCAAATGAATCAGGTTCGTATACTCAAGCAATGGTACACCAGGAAAATGAGTTTCCTGATATGTTGCTAATTGTACGCTTGATTTGATATTTGGCTGAGCCAGGCTATTACTGTAGAGCAAATTGAAAGTGGCTCCGTAGATACCGTACACATTCTCAGTTACGGAGAAGCCAGCGTCGATGGTGATTGAAGTGCCCAACTCTACAGTTGCACTGGAAGCTGTAGGTGAGACCGTAGCAACTGTCTGATCTGTGTTGTAGCGCAGAAGCTGGTTATAATCGATCCAACCGTTTGAAGCGTAATCGTAAGCGTACAGATAGAACTGATTCAAGCCCTCGGTCAAAGGAACCTCAATTTCAAAATAACCGTTGGAATCAATATAGCCATCCGCTTCTTTTACAGTGCCATCCGGTTCTTCATAGGCTGCAGATACTGCAAGCAGTTCATTCGGATCCGTCTCTTCATCGATCAGCTCGAACATCAGATCGTAAACAATGACGCCACTAATGGTTGCACCTCGTGGTTCCTGCTCATTCGTCCGGGCGTGCTCCGTTATTGTTGTACCGCTGACTTCCGGTGCTTCCCGGTCAATAATAACAATAGCAGATAGATCATCGAACCGGGTCGTTCCGCCGTCCAGGACAGGGGTTATGGAATATATGCCGTCAGGCAATACATAAGACTCACCCTGAACATCAACGATGCCAGTCCATTCAGGTTCTTCATAGAGGCCGGGGTAGAATTTCTGCCCTGTGGCGTATACGTCTCCGACAACGGTTGTAGAACCATCCAATGAAACAACTTCTAACGCTAGGTTTTCTACGGTTTCATTTACAGAGAAGGTCAGGTAGGTGCTCTCCAGAAGTCCGTCACCGTTAGGTGAGATGAACTCGAAATTCTCTGCACCGACTTCGAAATTCGTGATTGTATCAGGTTTGTACTGCACACCTACTACCACGCTGAACGGCAGAGTCAGAGTCTCTGTACCTGAAGTTAGCGTCAGTACACCTTCGTACTTTCCGCTTACAGCTTCCGCAGCTACCGTTAGCGGTACCTGGAAGTAATCATCTGCTTCAACAGAGGTTTCAAGATTGGCAAACTCAATACCTTTATGGGTTGGAGTACGCCATTCCACACCAATAGTGAAAGTGTTGGGTTCCTTAGCCAGGGAGTCTACATACACGGTCTTAGTCACAGTGGACGCCGCAGTCACCAGTCCGAAGGACAAGGAACCTGTGTCGTATTTAACCTTAGGTATTTCTGTTTCCGGACGCTTAGTGTCAAGCACCTCAGGGACACGTGCGATGGCTGAAGCTTTCAGCACCTTAGGCAGGTTAATCAGCCCGGCACCCTGCTCGTATACACTGTAATATTTATTATTACGGTCTGTAAGCGAAGTGGCATTATTGGCTAACAGGATTTTTACCTGATCCGGGGTTAACGCCTGTCCATTAGCCTCTTTACCTGAGCTCAGCAGCAGCGCAGCTGCCCCGGCCACATGGGGGCTGGCCATACTGGTTCCGTTGAACTTGGCGTAGCCGGTTTCGCTTTCCCATACCGGTACTGATGAATTCACGGCTACACCAGGAGCCGATACATCCGGCTTGATGGTGAAGTCCGGAAGTGCAGGTCCGCGCGAACTGAACCCGGCGATGAGGTTGTCTTTATCTGGACCCACAGAGAATGAGAGCGTATTATGGCCCGCTGCCAGTTCAGCCCTGATCGCCTTGCCTTCGTCCTGGGTAATGCCGTAAGTAGGGACTCCGGTAGCATCAGTAGCGGCATTGAGCTCACCTGCTCTGTTGTTAGCGATCAGCAAGCCGACAGCCCCTGCTGAGCGGGCATTTGCTGATTTGTTCACGAAGGTGTTGCTTCCGCGGTCAACGATAGCAATCTTACCTTCTACATCTGCATTCATATAATCATCTACAGTAAGTCCAAGTCCGGCATAGACAACTTCCAAGCCGTTGGCTTCTTCGGGAAATCCAGCTTCGGACGCCTGGATACCATAGACAATGTCGGTAACACCCACCTTAATAAAAGTAACATCAGCAGGTGTCGTAGAAGCGGCGACTGATATGGTGCGGTGTGCACTACCAGGTGTTCCGACAGTTTCAGCCTCGGGACCGGCGTTCCCTGCGGCCAGTACAACGGTGACACCGGCGTCAGCGGCGTTATCCACTGCAATGGCATCAGGCGAATACTGCTGGTTCACATCTGAACCGAGCGAGAGGTTGATAACGTCAGCACCGTCAGCAACGGCTCTTTCAATGCCGTCAATAACGTCGTCCGTACTGCCGTTTCCATATGGGCCGAGTACGCGGTACACATAAAGCTCAACATCCGGCGCTACGCTCTTGATAATACCAGATACGTGTGAGCCGTGAGCCGTCTCATAAGGATTGCCGTTGATTGGCTTGTAAGCAGGGTCAGGTTCTGTTTCGTATGGCTGAGAATCACCATCGACGACATCATAACCGTGACCATCCTCATAAAAATCCTCAAGGTAAGGATGAGTGGGATCGATACCGGTATCGATTACGGCAACCTGAATTCCTTCACCAGTGATGCCATCCTCATTCAGTTCATCAGAACCGAAGATATCCCCGTTGCCGACCTTAGTGGCATCCACGGTATCCTTGAGAGTCTCAGTAAGAGTGGAGGAATCTGTTGCAGTCTCCAGCGCATGAACCTTCTGGTTCGGGAAGACCGCCTTCACGCCCGGCAAGGTGAGCAGCTTGTCCACTTGATTACCTGGCAGAGTTACGGAGTAGCCGTTGAACACTTCCGTATATTCATGGCCGGTGTTTGCACCAATCGCAGCGGCAGCGGCAGCGAAGCTGTTATGCTCCGTACGGAGAATATTACGCTGCAAAGCAGGTGTCTTACTCTTGGCGCCCTGATTCTCAGCTACTTTGACCGGGTCATTCTGCAATTGGACAATGAAAGTTACAGGCGCTGAAGTAGTGATGTTGCCCGCATAATTCTGCGGTTTGGAGTTTAATACTGAAGTGTAATTCTGGATGGATGATTTTAAGGAGTCCGGGGTGTTGCCTAGCCTGGAGTTAAGCAGAGAGATATGATTCTTGAGATCCGGTGCTGCCGGTAAAAACGAAGTGCTGCTTGCGAAAGATGCGGAAGGAAGCAGAAGGGAAACCGCTAGACTAAAACTTGCAGTGGCTATGCCAAATTTGCGAATGGAGCGTCTGAACATTTAATATCCTCCCCAGTAGTATTTGATTTTCATTTCAGCAACCGTATAAACCGGTTCTCTCCCTTCCGAGTGGCTTAACTGCTTTGAAGAAAAATAATAGTGAAAATTACATTTATTTTACAGTCAATTTACAGATTGGAATATACTACTTTAGTACCATATTACGGTAAAGTGCTGAATAAATTGTCGAAATCCGATTCATATACTCGGCTATTGAAATAAAAGCATAAAAATGGCGTTGCCAAGACAACATAAACATGTACAACTAAGAGCTTGAATCTCAAGAGAGCGGGGATACGGTCTTGGAAAGATATATACTGGCGTACTTTAGGGCTCCGGAAGAAGCGGAAGGGGTCTCCCGCAAGCTTCAGGCGCTGCGGGTAGAAGAGGTCTCCATTGACAGGTTCAGCAGATTTGGCGGAAGCGGGCTGCAGTCCGGAGTGAATCCGGTTACCGGCAATTTGGCAAGTATGGATTCCATGACCGCAGCCAGTGAGCATACGGGCATCCTCTCTGCATCGCATACGAGCGGCAGCGGGATGAGTCACGGCGGGGATGGCGGACCGACAGGCAGAAATATTTTGCTGACTGTAATTGTAGATTCGACCATTTATGATCAGGCGCTGTCACTCATTGAGGAAGCCGGCGGGATGATTTGATTGTCAGATAACACTACTTGGGAGGCTGATTAATAGTGGACAGAGAAAACTCGAAAATTTTCTCCAAGACGGAAAAGTTGAAGATGCTCTATGAGGCAAAGGCAGAGGATGTTGAATTCTCAGCGGCTGAAGCGGATCACGATGATATAGAGGCAATGGATCGCTCCCGGGAGGCTGATAAAAGACAGATGGAGGAGATTCTGAAGAAGGAATAGCGGAAATCTTCCTTAAAATGTGAACTTGGCGCGAGTTTAAACAGGAGCTTTTTCCAGCATATAATTTGGTCAGGCCATGATGTAAATGTTGTAGCGGGTGCCCCACAGAAGTGGGGTATTTTTGTGCTCAGCCGTGTATAATGAAGAGATATGCCAAACCGGGAGGGTTACTTACGTGGATACTGTTATTTTATGGGTTGGACTGGCGTTACTGGTTGCGCTGCTAACCTTCCTGAACCAGAAGCAAGTCTATTCTTCCAAAGTAAAAAAGGCTTACCGGGAGCTTCGGGAGCTTACTGCGAAAGTCCGCACCGGGCAATCGGAGGCTGCTGATCTGGAAGCTTGGGAGACTTCACTTGCCGAAATGGAGAAGCACCCTAATGAGTTCAATAAGCTGGAGAATGAGATCGGTCTGCGCCGGGCTTTCGTCCAGTATCTGGAGCGCCATTATCCCCAGGATGCCAGACTCCCGGATCTGCAGGAAGCGGCTGCGTACCACAAGGATAGTGTATGGGGAATTAAGATCGGGGATTACGGACCCAGGAAATAGTGCGGAATCTGTACATATATGCGGATGGCCACATCGGTTAATGTCTCAATAGACTCATAAGCCCATTCTAAGAAAGATAGTCCCATTCTCCGCCAGCCGGGGGGCGGGGCTTTCTGTGTAGCTGGACCGTGACTGGCATCGGGAGGCTTTCCTTGTGCAGCTGCTTCATTTACGCTGATTTTTTTAATTCATTAGTATAATCCAAACTGCCCGGATATCCGTTAATATAAGTAAAGTGAATAATACCAAAACCAATAAAAAAGCCGGATAAAATAAAAATTGAGATTTATAGGGAGTAGTCATAATGGAGAATCTATCAGCCCAATTAGTTACAGACGAATTGGTTGTCAAAGCATTGGAAAAGAATCTCGCTATGATCCGATTTGATCTGGACCGCCGTGTCGCCTATGTAAATGAGGTCTTTGCCAGCTCGGTGAAATATAGGGTGGAGGATATGTACGGAATGCAGCACAAGCAGCTGTGTTTCCCCTCGTTCGTGAACAGCCCTGATTATGAGATATTCTGGCAGAATCTGTTTGCCGGCCGGAGCTTTCAGGATAAAATCGAACGGATGGACGCGGACGGGGAATCAGTCTGGCTCGAAGCCACGTATATGCCGGTGTTTGATGAGACAGATACGCATGTCATTGGCGTGTCGAAGGTGGCGACCAATATCACTGGCAGACAGAATAATATGAACCGTGTAGTGGAACAATTGCAGGAAATGGCTGACAGCCTGAATCAGCGTGCAGAAAAAGGAATTGAGCGGAGTCAGGAGCTGCTGGTGAGTATTGATAAAATCGCTGAAGTATCGAGCGAAAATACGGATACGCTGCTGAATTTGCAGACGCAGGCAGCGGCCATTCACGGCGTGGTGCAGACGATCCGTAATATTGCGTCACAGACCCACCTGCTTGCGCTTAATGCGGCAATTGAGGCTGCCCATGCCGGTGAGTTCGGCCGGGGATTCGACGTAGTGGCCAAAGAAGTAAGAAAGCTGTCCGCAATGGTTCAGGATCAGATCACAGAGGTTCGCGACAGTGTCCAGGCCATTACAGAGGAAGTAGGAAAAATATCTAACGGACTTAATCTGGTTCAGGAGAATGTGGCTGTGAGCCAGCAGCAGATTCAGGTAGCCTTGAATGAATTCACTTTGATTGCATCCTCCGCACAGGAACTGGACAATCAGGCGCGTGAAGTAATGAACATCGTCTGACGGTGGCTTTCTCCGAATGCTGTTCCAGTTCAACATAGAATTTCCTTTTACAGCATGTATCCCGGGTATTTACGTGGAGACATGCTTTTTTTGCTTATTGTTAGTAGAAAATGAACCTTTTGAAGCCCACGGTTGTTATAAAGGTATTCCAAACAATAAGGCGTGGATTATGAAAGTCACGGTTAATACCTGCCTGAATCACTTGAAACGCAGGAACAGTCTGCAGCAGAAGCTGATGGCTAATCTGCATTTGTTCAAGGGGAGTCCGGAACCCCCGGTAGAGAAGCTGGTATTCGACAACCGGGGACAGAGATCTGACAACCCTGCGGTTCGAACGACCGGCAGATCTTGAGATTTCAAAGACGACGCCAATGACGCTTGTAGGGAAATATAAGGTTACCCGGCATGAGGATGATAAGACACCACTCCAATTGACCAACATCTCCAGCGACAAGCAGACGCTGATCCGGGAAACCGGCGGTTATCCGGTACAGTGGACCTACTATATGCAGGGGGCGGATCTCTATGTGGAGACGAAGAGCGTTGATCCCCATTTTGGCGGCGTGAATCAGACTCATATCGGCATAGGGAAAGACCGGATTTTAGGTAAAATAGTGACAGTGAACTTCCGGGGAGAAGGAAAAAACCACAGCATTGATGTGTATAAGGACTTCAAAGGAACAGAAGCTTCTATATACATGTTCTTCTACTCCACCAACGAGCCGGACAAAGAGACGCGGGTGCAATTGCAGCCTTAAAAGGCAGTCCAAACCTGAAAAGGGGCGGACGCCTTTTTTTTCATAGGAGAAGCCCGGAGAATAATATAGCTGAAATATTTATTGTGCTTACATTGCGATGATCTCACGAATACGTTGCCGCGTTATGCTGGAATAACTTCTCCTTTAAAATTTAAATTTTAAAATTGCGATTTAGAGGTGAACAAGAACAGACAACGAGGAGCGTGGCAGGCAGTGAGTAAGCAGCATCCGCTTGTAAAGAGAGTATTAACCGGGATATTGGCAATGTCGGTGTTGATTCCGTTCATTCCACCTTCCTTCTCTTCATCGACCGTGTATGGGGATCCAGTTGAGCCTGGCGGTGTTGTTATGCTGGAGGATTTTGAAAATGTGAGTCTGGCAGACTTGAAGTTTGACAGTGCGCGCATCTACAGCGGCAATATGGCGCTTGAAAGTGATCCGAAATACGTCCGTGACGGGGCAAAATCCTTGCGGATTGATTATGACTTTATCGGCATAACCGATAATCCCTCCCAGGTTGCAGTCGGGCCTGCAACGCAGTTAGCCTTAACAGGCAGAACGCCCCACAAAATCGGCATGTGGATTTACGCCAATAACGAAGGGCATGGTCTAACCTCCAAGTTCTATATTTCAGCCACCGGGAAGTCCAAGACGTATGAAATGAGGAGCGAAGAGACAGGGATAGACTGGAGCGGCTGGAAGTATGTTGAGGCCGAAATAGGAAGTGATCTGACGCTGCCCGGTACCGTGGCGTTCTACTTCCAGATGAAAGAACGGCAAATGAGCAAAAAGAACAAAGGCTCGATTTGGATCGACGATGTCAGACTTATTTATGATGAGCCAGCGGATGAGGATATGGATGTTCCCGTGCTGGCTCCGGTTTCACCCGCACCAGATCAAACCTTGACTGCTCCCGTATCCGATATCATCCTGTCGGCGGATGATGCGAAGTCGGGTATTGATCCAGATTCGATCCAATTAACTGTGGATGGCCAGTCCGTTGCACCGGCCGCTTACGCTTACGATCTGGACACTAAGGCAATTACTTATCACCCGGAGGTGCCGCTGGATGGCGGTTATCATCAAGTGGTTGCCGAAGTGAAGGATCTGGCCGGCAATCCGGCTTCAGCAGAGTATGCTTTTACTATTGAGCATGGGGCGATGCTCACCTTGGATGGGCCGGAGGAAGCGGTCAGCAACGAGCCTTACCGGTTGAAGCTGGCGGCGAAGGGTGTCGGTGAAGCAACCAGCGTGCTGACCCAGATTAAGTTCGACCCGCACACGCTTCAGGCTGACAATGTGCATGCACGTGACGGTCTAAGCAACGTCAAGAGCACCATCGACAATATAGGCGGCTACGTTGAATTTAGCGCAGAAGGACTGCAGGGAGATTCTGCGGATGCATTGGCCAGCATCGATTTCGCCGTGAGCCGGTCCGCAAAAATGGAACGTGGCGAAATCTACAAGCATATCACTATGGCGGAAGGCAGCTTTGGGTATGGCAACGGGACTGCCGTAAGCTCTTTTGCCTCTCCGGTTAATTATAAGATTGGTTTCCCGTATGCCTTAACCGTCAAGGGATCGGGCCTGCAAACGAAGAATATCATTACCGTTACTACCCATGCAGGAGCTCCGGTAGAAGGGGCGGAGATCGATTTTACCGATGCAAGCGGCCCTCAGACCTATGTGACGGTAACAGCCGCCAATTCGAGTATATATACAAGCGCTGATCATTCGTCCGCTGTGCTGCTTACAGCAGAGAACAACGGGCAATTCTTCGCTACAGCAGGAAGCAACGCCGGATTCGTCAAGGTATATCTTCCGGATGGAACAGGGACAGGCTACATCGCCTCTGCTGATGTACAGCAGAAGAGTCTTACCGAAGGATTGGGACTGACGGATGCCAAGGGCGAAATTCATACTTCGCTGGCCAATCTCGCGATCGGCACCTGGAAAGTGCAGGCGGTCAAGGATGGCGGTACCAGTGAGAGCTTCAGCATGAACGTTGTAACCCAATTCGGCGGAGATGATCCGAAATATGTCCAGACCTTTGTTACCGAAGATATGAGTACGATGCTGAGCGTGGGCTGGCAGACAGCCCCCAGAGTTCAAGCAACTTCGATTCAATATGTGAAGGACAGCGGCCTGGTAGACCAAGGATTGGGCAATGCTGAGCAACAGGCGGTAGAGCAGTCTGCGCTTACTGAAGTGGAGGTCATCCATGAAGTGGAGGGCGGACCGCTGGGTGAAATTAAGTTCCACAAGTCATTGGTTACCGGCCTGGAGCCGGGTACGGCTTATCATTACCGGGTGGGCTATGAAGGTCATTGGAGTGCCTGGTATGAATACAAAACTTTGGCTGCAGCTCCGGACACCCCTGTTTCTTTTGTATTCGTAACCGATTCGCATACCAAGGGAGATAACGGGCTTGAAATCTATCAGCAGCTGATCAGTGATTCCTTAACCCGTTATCCGGACACCCAGTTTATTATGCATGGCGGCGATATGGTTGACGACGGAGGAATCCTGAATGAGTGGAACCAGTTCTGGGAAGCTTCTTCAGTCTATGCCTCCTCCCTTCCTTCAGGCTACACGATGGGGAATCATGATGTGAAGGGTGAAGGCAAGGAGATTTTTGCCAAGGGACTTGATCTGCCGGAGAACGGCCCGGACGTTCAGAAGGAGTACGCCTATTCCTTCGATTCGGGTGAGGTACATTTCATTGTGCTGAACTCTGAGGCGGACGAAGTAACCATGGCTAAGCAAGCCGAATGGCTGCGTGCGGATCTTCAGGCAAGTGATAAGAAATGGAAGATTGTGATGTTCCATAAGCCTGCTTATCATACCGAAGATGGACGCGGGAATGTAATTGAATACACGCAAACGTATTTTGCACCTGTTCTGGAGGAACTGCAAGTAGATCTGGTGCTGGAAGGCCATGACCATGTGTATGCGCGCACCTATCCGATGAATGGAGGAAAGCCGCTACTAAACGGCGAGCGCGGGACGGTCTATCTGGACGGGGGCGCCTCCGGCTGGAAATTCTACGATGGTAAGCAGTATGAGTATCTTAATTTCATGTTTGACGAGGACGTTCCGGTGTATTCTGCCATTCAAGTCAGCCATGACCAAATCACCATCCAGGCCCGTACTACAGAAAGCGATGCATTAATAGATAATTATATTATTGAGAAGAAGGATGAGCTTACGGTGACTTCCGTGGCGGTATCGCCTACGGAGCTGACATTGCAGGCCGGGGAGAAACGCGCGACAGTTCTCACCGCTACGTATAGCGATAAGTCCACGGCAGAGGTCACGAATGAAGCGATTTGGACATCTTCCAATGACAATGTGGCTACGGTAGATGCCACAGGCGTGATTCACGCGGTAGCAGCAGGCGGTACTACAATCGAGGCACAATATGGAAATTTGCCGGCAGTCAGCATTGCTGTAACAGTTCAGGCGGAAAGCACGGTTCCTGTTCTGCTGAAACTGACAGCTGATCCAGGCACTCATAGGCTCCAAGTGGGCCAGTCTGCAGCTTCTGTAATAACGGCAGTATATGATCATGCAGAGAATCTGGTAGTTACGGATCAAGTCATTTGGGTATCTTCTGACCCTGCGATTGCTTCTGTATCGGACAAGGGGCTTATTACAGGCGTTGCGGCAGGCGAAGCAGCGGTCACGGCTTCGTTCGGAGGCAAGTCCGTAGCGGTTCCGATTGTGATTACGGAGGTTTCCGCTCCGGCAGTGGTAGACTTGGAGGTGACTCCAGCTTCGCTCTCCCTGACGGCAGGTCAAACGCAGAGCTTAGCGGTAACGGCAAAGTATTCTGACCTTTCTAGCACCCTCAAGACCCTGGAAGCGAAATATGCCACTGGCAATCCTTCGGTTGCAGCTGTGAGCGAAGCGGGGGTAGTCACAGCAGTGGGTACAGGAACGGCAAAGATCACAGTTTCATACGGAGGAGTAAGCAAGGAGATTCAGGTCTCCGTAACGGCGGCTACAGGCAACAATGAAGGAGGAACGGTACCTGAAGCAACTCCAAGGCCAACGTCAACGCCAACTCCGGCGGCAACGGTAACGCCGACACCAGTTGCAACAGCAACGCCTACACCGGCTGTAACTACGGGGCCAACATTGCCAACCGTGACGAAGCCTGTGTTCAACGACAGAGTAGATCTTGATAAGGTAAAAGCGATCATGGCAAAAGGGCAAACCGCTCCTGCAGTTACATTCCCGGATACCCCTGTGGCTCTGTGGAGTGCCGCATTCATCGAACGTGCGGCCCGGATGGGGATTATAACCGGCTATGCGGATGGTTCCTTCCGCTCTGACGCCAAAGTAACCCGCGCTGAGTTTGCAGCGATGTTGTTCAAGGCCTTTGGTCTGAGCGCTGCGGGCGGCACCGGCTTCTCCGATACGCAGGGGCATTGGGCTTCGGAAGCTATTATTGCCCTTCAAGGCAATGGAGTGATCACCGGGTACGCTGATGGCTCCTTCCATCCCAAGCAGGAGATCACCCGGGCGGAGATGGTGACGATGCTGTCCCGTCTGACGAATTATGTGAGCAGCGTTAGTGCTCCATTCTCCGATGTCACAGCGGGCTGGGCGGCAGGACCAATCAATGCCTTTGCTGGAGCAGGTATCGTAACAGGAAAAGGCAATGGACAGTTCAAGCCGGCGGAACCGGCTTCCCGCGCCGAATCGGTAGTGATGATCCTCCGCCTTATGGATAAGCTCATGGAATAATCGGCGCATTTTATAGCGAGTATAGGAATAGACAAGTCCAAGTCCAACAGGAAGAGCAGCCCGGCCGGGGCTGCTCTTTTTATGCTGAAGGCTCTCAGGCGTCATCTAGTGGATGGATTTCGCAGTAGATATATATAGTGGGTTGGCAGTGACCCGATTACGGGAAATGCGGTATACTGAATTGCACTTTGTACAACTAGAACGTCTGATTTACAACCGATTATCCGTTTAGTTGTATTTCATACAATTAAACGGCTCTATGTGGCGGGTTCTCGGCCATTGGGCATATTTAGTTGTACAGACTACACTTATAAGTGGCAAGTATCCCTTTTCGCTGTTTTTAATTGTACATAATACAACTATCCTGAATTTCCATTTCAATGCATAAGGAGAGAACAATACTTGACGATAACACGCTGCGCCTGGGTGAATGAGGACCCTGTTTATATTGCTTATCATGACGAGGAATGGGGCAAGCCGCTATATGATGATCTGAAGCTGTTCGAGCTGCTGATGCTGGAGGGCATGCAGGCCGGACTGAGCTGGTATACGGTACTGAAGAAGCGGGAGAATTTCCGCGAAGCCTTCGACGGTTTTGATCCGCAGAAGATTGTGCTGTACGGGGAGGACAAGATAGCCGAGCTGATGCAGAATGAGGGGATTATCCGCAACCGGCTGAAGATTAATGCGGTCATCCGCAATGCGGAGACCTATATGCAGATTGGCCGGGACGAAGGCAGCTTCGGAGAATATCTCTGGAGCTTCATAGGCGGAACGCCGGTGGTGAATCAATGGAAGAGCAGATCGGAGGTTCCCGCTACCACTCCGCAGTCTGACAACATGAGCAAGGCGCTGAAGCGCAAGGGGATGAAGTTTGTCGGTTCAACCATTTGTTATGCATTCATGCAGTCCTCGGGGATGGTGGACGACCATGTCCTGGATTGCTTTTGCCGCAGCGGTGTGACGGATTAAAGGATCTGACCCGCAGTTTGGCGCTGCACGGGTAAGAAATGCTATACTATCCTAGATATGCTTCACACAACTAGGCCCGCGCTTTCGAATCCAGTTACGCGGAGTGATTTCAGGGAGACTGGGCTCTCATAACTAAGCTTATGCTTTCGAAGCAAGTTTTGCGAAGCAGAACCAACGGAGCATATGCTACAAAACTTTCAGGAGGATTTACTAACATGCTATGGCACGAATTGACGGTACATACAACGGAGGAAGCACAGGAGATGATATCCAATCTGCTGTATGAGGCCGGTGCGGGCGGTGTTTCCATTGAGGAATCCGGGACGCTGAATAAAATACGGGATACCCGTTATGGTGAATTATACGATGAGCCGCTGAATGACATCCCCGAGGGGGAAGCGGTAATTAAGGGCTATTATGCCGAAACCGTGGCAATGGACGAGATTGTGGCGGAGGTAACGCCAAGGGTGGAAGAGCTGAGAGGGTTCGGGATCGATCCCGGCAAAGCGCTGATCTCCTGGAAGACGGTGGATGAGGATGAATGGGCCCATGCCTGGAAGCAGTACTTCAAGCCGCTGCGCGTATCGGAACGGCTGACCATTAAGCCTACATGGGAAGAGTATACCCCGGCCTCCCCGGATGAAAAGATTATCGAGCTCGACCCCGGTATGGCCTTCGGAACGGGGACGCACCCTACGACGGCGCTGTGCCTGCGCGCACTTGAGAAGCATGTCGCCAGCGGCGATGAAGTAATTGATGTCGGCACTGGCTCCGGTATCCTTGCCGTAGGCGCGGTGCTGCTGGGCGCGAAATCCGTCCTGGCCCTGGATCTGGACCCGGTGGCGGTGGAGAGCGCCCGTGAGAATGTGGCACTGAACCGGCTTGAAGCTGCCATCACGGTTAAGGAGAGCGATCTGCTCTCCCTGCTCGGCGGTGAACGGGCGGCAGATACCACAGCCGGAGATATGTGGCCTTCGGCCAGACCAGGCTATACTGCTGAACAGGCTGGACAGGCTGGACAGGAAGCTGTTCCTGCCGCTGCTCCGGCTGCCGGCGGACTGGGAGTTACCCTGCCGGTGAGGGTTGTCGTAGCGAATATTTTGGCCGAGATTATTGTGCTGTTCACGGATGATGTGTACCGTGCACTCCAGCCGGAAGGAATCTACATCACCTCCGGTATTTACAAGGATAAGGAAGGACTTGTGGCGGAAGCGCTGAAGTCTTCCGGTTTCGAGATTATAGAAGTAACCCGTGAAGAAGATTGGGTGGCGTTCACAGCCGGAAAGAGGTAGAGATGGAATTTCTGCAGAGCTTTATACGAATGCCGCTGGAACAGCTTCCGTTCCTGCTTATTACCCTGCTGATCGCCTTTACAGTACATGAGTTTAGCCATGCTTACTTTGCGAATAAGTTCGGTGACCCGACAGCACGCCTGCTCGGCCGTATGACCCTGAACCCGGCGGTACATTTCGATTTCTTCGGAATTATCCTGCTTGTGGTCGCCGGATTCGGCTGGGCGCGGCCGGTTCCGGTCAACCGTGACAATTTCAGCCGCCCCCGTCTGATGGGCGTTATCGTATCTGCTGTCGGTCCGATCAGCAATCTGCTGCTGGGGTTCCTCGGAGCAATGATTTATTCGGCTCTGGCGGCGACCGGAGTGCTGGAATCTATCAGCAATGACCGCGTGCTTCAGGCTATTTACTGGTTCTTCGGCATTTTCATTCAACTTAATTTCTTCCTGTTCCTGTTCAACCTGATTCCACTGCCGCCGCTGGATGGTTACCGGATCGTGGAGGATCTGGCTCCTCGTCCGATCCGCGGGAGACTGCAACAGTATGAGCAGTGGGCAGTCTTCATCTTCTTGCTGATTCTGTTTATCCCGGGTCTGCGTGCCTACACGATTACACCGCTGGATAACTGGGCCAATCAAATGAGCGCCGGAGCCGTGCAATTCTTTTACGGATTATTCGGCGGCTAGAATTCAGATTGAGGGATGTTCATGCAGCTCTAAACGTTGTACAATATAACGTGGTATTTTCGAGGTTTAATCATGTGAGTGAAGCGGCGGCCGGGACCTGATTTGACGGGAACGCCGCCGCTTTTACGCTGAATAAGAGACAGGATGATGATAAAAGATGCAGCGTTATTTCGTAACACCGGCGCAGTTCGGCCAAGACAAGGTAAGCATTGACGGCGAAGATGCCCGGCATATCGCCAAGGTAATGCGCGGCAAGGCAGGGGATAAGCTGATTGTCAGCGACGGCGTTTCCCGCGAGGCATTGGCTGAGATCGCTGAAATAGAGATTGGCCTCGTAACCGTGAGCATACTGGAGAATCTGGCCATGACCCACGAGCCGCGGATTAAGATTACTGTAGCCCAGAGCCTGCCGAAGGGGGACAAGCTGGAGACGGTGATCCAGAAATGTACCGAGATCGGTGCGGTTGCCTTCACCCCGTTCCTCTCCGAGCGGACAATTGTGCAGTATGATGAACGCAAGGAGAGCAAGCGGGTAGAGCGCTGGCGCAAAATCTGCAAGGAGGCCGCTGAACAGGCCCACCGGAATATCGTTCCGGAAGTGCATTCGCCGCTGAGCTGGAAGCTGCTGCTGAAGAGCTTCAGTGAGTATGACGCGGTGTATTTCTGTTATGAAAAAGAAGAAGGGCTGCAGCTCCGCAGCGCAGCCGCGCCTTGGCTGTTCTCGCTGCCGCAGGATTCTACTGCCAAGGTAATGATTGTTGTCGGACCGGAAGGCGGCTTCAGTCCGGAGGAATGCCGCGCGGCCGAAGAGGCCGGTGCGGTCTCCGTAGGTCTGGGAGCACGCATTCTGCGCTGTGAAACCGCAGGTATGGTCGCCGCCGCCTGCATTCTATATGAATCCGGAGAAATGGGGGGAGCTTAAACAATGCCATCCGTAGCTTTTTATACATTAGGCTGTAAAGTCAATTTCTACGACACCGAAGCCATCTGGCAGCTGTTCAAAAATGAAGGGTACGAGCAGGTGGATTTCGAAGGTTCCGCCGATGTCTACCTGATCAATACATGTACTGTTACCAATACGGGTGACAAAAAAAGCCGACAGATGATCCGCCGCGCGGTGCGCCGCAATCCTGAAGCCATCGTTGCGGTAACCGGCTGCTACGCGCAGACCTCGCCCGGAGAGATACTCGATATCCCCGGCGTCGATCTGGTCATCGGTAACCAGGACCGCGAGCATATCATGACCCATGTGAAGAATATTCAGGAATCGCGCCAGCCTGTGAATGCGGTCCGCAACATTATGAAGACCCGGGAGTTCGAGGAGCTGGACGTTCCCGGATTCGCTGACCGGACGCGTGCATTCATGAAGATTCAGGACGGCTGCAATAACTTCTGCACCTTCTGTATCATTCCCTGGTCGCGCGGGCTATCGCGCAGCCGTGATCCGAAATCGATTGTCGCCCAAGCACATCAGCTTGTGGAGGCGGGATATAAGGAGTTTGTCCTGACCGGGATTCATACCGGGGGCTACGGCGATGATCTGGAGAATTACCGTCTGGCCGATCTCTTGTGGGAGCTGGATCAGGTGGATGGCCTGGAGCGGGTCCGCATCAGCTCGATTGAAGCCAGCCAGATTGATGAGAAGCTGCTTGAGGTGCTGAACCGCAGCTCCAAGATGTGCCGCCATCTGCATATTCCGCTGCAGGCCGGACATAACGACGTGCTGAAGGCGATGCGCCGTAAATATACGACTGAAGAGTATTATGCCAAAATGCAGCTGATCCGCCAGGCGATGCCGGATGTAGGCATTACAACCGATGTTATCGTCGGCTTCCCGGGCGAGACCGAGGAGATGTTCCGCGCCGGTTATGACTTCATGAAGGCGGTCAACTATTCTGAGATGCATGTGTTCCCGTATTCCAAGCGGACCGGTACGCCTGCAGCACGGATGCTGAACCAAGTGGATGAAGAGATCAAGAATGCGCGTGTCCAGCAGCTGATTGATCTTTCTGAGGAGATGCAGCTGGCTTATGCGCAGAAATTCGTCGGCAAGACCTTGTCCGTCATTCCGGAACGTGCAGCCAAGGGATCACCGGGACGCAGCATTCAGCACGGCTTCAGCGACAACTATCTGCAGATTCTGTTCAGCGGGGATGATTCGCTTCAGGGCGAGCTCTGCGAGGTGAAGGTGACAGAAGCTGGCGTGAATGAATGCCGCGGTGAGCTTGTCAGCGTAAGCAGAGCTGCAGCAGAACCGCGCCGCGCGTAAGCGTACACAAGGATAAACAACACCAAGGGGGATGCCTTTAGGAGCCGGTAACGGCTCTATGGGTTCCCTTTTTGGCTTCCTGATCTATAGCGGATAAGTCTACAGGCTTACCGCCCGCCGGCAGAGGCTCATCAGTTCAGTTCTGCCTGCTGGAACTAAATGTATAGATATAGAGCGCAATTTATATAGTTATAAAGACCTGAATTCGGCTGAAACTGAAAATAGGGTAAAGACTTGGGCTCTATTTGTCGATATAGTGGAAGAGTGTGGTAAAAGGCCACCGATAATAAGACCGTCTAAGGAGAGAACAGATGACCGTGTACAGGAAAATGACAAAAACGCTCCTCATTATGATATTGCTCGTTGCTGCAGCTTTTCCGGTAAACGTCTTTGCCGCTGCTGGAGACATCAACTCTATTGAAATCGACAGCTCTGACAAAATAGAGCTAACCGTGGGCCAGACACCGAAGCAGCTTAAGGTATATGCCAGTGTTGAAGGTTCTTCTTCCAAGAGGGATGTGACGGCAGCCGCCACATGGACCTCCTCCAAGAATGAAGTTGTCAGCGTAATTAACGGTCAGATCAAGCCGCTTGCTTACGGGACGGCAATGATTACAGCTACTTACAGTAATAATGCGGTTGATACTGTTGAGGTATCTGTTACGTATCCGTATAAAGATCTGAAACTGAAACGCAGCACGGAGGGCAGCTACAAACTGGGAGACAAAGAAGCCTCACTCCTAGTTACCGCAACGGCCAAGGGCGGCGAATCCGCCACTGAAGAGAAAGATGTGACGAAGGATGCCGACTGGAGCAGCTCGAATTCAGGCGTACTGACGATTACAGCGGGTAAGATTACGCTGGTTGGCGAAGGGACGGCGACAGTTACTGCCAAGTACAAGGGATTAACTGAGACTTTCAAGGCGGATGTGGAGCTTCCGTATTCGGCAATCATGCTTAAAGACAAAGTGAGCGGTGTGGAAGTCAAAGAGCTTGAAATGCTGGTTGGAGACAACCCGGTGCAGCTGAAAGCAGTAACCAAAGCTACAGCGGTGAGTGATGAGCTCCCTATCGAGAAAGAGGCAGATTGGAGCAGCTCAAGCGAGAGCGTAGCTACAGTAAAAGACGGCATGATTACTATTCTTGGCGTGGGTAAGGCTGTCATTACAGCAAGCTACCTGGGTGTGGACCAGTCCGTTGACGTCTATGTGCGGGCGCCTTATGAAGCGCTTCTACTGACACCATCCGGCGACCAGTCCATTTTCCTGGGAGAAAGCCTCAATGTAACAGCAACGATGCGCAATGCGGTCAATTCGACCACGAACCAGACGGCATCGGCTATCTGGACCTCTGATAACCTGATGACAGCTTCGGTGACTCCAAATGTTGCGGATGCCAGCAAAGCCTTTGCTACAGTGACAGGCAAAGCGGTAGGATCTTCTGTCATCAAAGCAGATCACCTCGGAATCAGCAAAACCTTCAAGGTAACGGTCTATCCAACCCTGACAGAGCTGACCCTTGAGAAGACGGAACAGGAAATATACACAGCAGACTCTGCCGGCTTGCCGAAGGTAAACGGAACCAAATATGACGGAACCAAGCTGGATATCAGCGATGAAATCGTGTGGACCTCGGCCAATGAAGAGATTGTCTCGATTAAGGACGGGAAGCTTACCGGCGGCAAGGCAGGCACAGCTACCCTGACGGGCAAGATCAAGGAAGGTGCAGTAACTGCAGGTTCTGCGACTGCGATCCGCTCCAAGACCGTTGAATACAAAGTAACCGTTCAGAATAAAGTGCTTGTGCTGATTGGACCGGAGGATGCGCTGGGTCTGGTCATCGGTGAAGAAACGCCGCTCCCTGCGGTTCAGGCCGTACTGGAGAACGGTGATGAGCTCGATGTGACAGACACCATTGTCTGGGAACTGGGCGGAAGTAACGCGGTTCTCAAGCAATCGGCAGCTGCCAAGACCATTAAAGGTCTGGTCAAAGGCTCGGCAACACTCAAAGGTACGTATTCCAATAAGACAATCAGTGTTCCGGTAACGATTGAGCAGAAGGTTGTGAAGCTCGTTGTGGAACCGGCTGTACTTGAGATGAATATCAAAGGCTCCAAGACGATTAAGGTCACCGGATATTTCTCAAATGGCAAAACTGCGAACTTCTCGGGTGGAATGAACTGGGTATCGTCTAATCCGGATGTGGCTTCAGTGAAGGGGACGTCGGTCAAAGCGATCGCTGAAGGCACAGCAACCTTGAGTGGTACCTACCAGGGAATTCCTGCTACTGTCAAAATTTCAGTGGTGCCGAAGCTGATGAAGATTACGGTCAGTGAGAATAAGCTGATTCTTGCACCGGGTGCAGGTAAAAACGTAGTTGTAACCGCGCTGTATGATACAGGCAAGAGCGCTGTTGTCACAGGAAGCGTAGTCTGGACCAGTTCCAAACCTTCTGTGGCTAAAGTGAATTCCTCCGGGCAGATTACAGCGGTAAGCAAGGGAACCACTTCGGTTAAAGGTAAGCTGGGCACCAAGACAGTTACGGTATCTGTTTCAGTGAAATAGTATTGTACTGGCTGCTGCTATAAGTAAGATCATTAGACCTGGACATGGCCTCTGCGGCGGTGTTCAGGTTTTTTAACGTATTGGTGGATCAGATAATTTCTTCTCCACTATAGTAATCCCGAGTAAACCAATGTATAATTCGGAAAAAGCGTACAATAAAGTCCATTAAGGGAGATGAAGCAGATGACTAAGCGCAAGGCATTATCCATTCAAACGATTGTGGCAATCGGCATCGGTTCGCCGTTGTTCGTAATATTGGGGAGGTTCGGTTCCATTCCTTCAGGTATTCCGAATACCAACATTGAGACTACATACGCACTTCTGGCGCTGTTTGCGCTACTATACGGACCGGTTGCGGGGCTCTTCATCGGACTGATCGGGCATACACTGAAGGATGCAATCTTCTATGGCTCGCCTTGGTTCAGCTGGGTCATCTCCTCGGGACTAGTCGGGCTGATTATCGGGCTGCTGGTGGCCAGAATCCTGATCAGGGACGGTCAATTCGGCCGGAAAGAGATCATAGCCTTCAATCTTGCGCAGATTGCAGCTAACGCCATTGCCTGGTTCGTGGTAGCGCCGCTGCTGGATATTCTTATCTACGCGGAACCGGCTAACAAGGTCTTCACCCAGGGGCTGATCGCCGGAGCGTCCAACATTGTAACGGTGGCGGTCATCGGAACACTGCTCGCTATAGCCTACTCCAAGACGAGAACGAAACAGGGTAGCCTGAAAAGACTACAATAATATATAATTCAAACAGAAAGGCCGGTGCCCGTCACCGGCCTTTCTGTTTGAGCGGGTCAGTTATGATACGTAAATCAGCATATGAGGAAGGTTACCCATGAGCAAAACGGTTATAGAATTCACCGATTTCACTTTTAAATACCGGGCCCAGCAGGAACCTACACTGCATAAAATTAACCTGAAGATTCATGAAGGTGAGAAGATTCTGATTGTCGGGCCCTCCGGCTCCGGCAAAAGCACCTTGGCCCATTGTATCAATGGCCTGATTCCTTTTGCGTATCCCGGTGAAATAAGCGGTACCCTGACCGTTAAAGGCAGAGACACGAAGGAGCTGGGGATTGCCGGCCTGTCGGAGGTGGTGGGGACTGTGCTGCAGGACCCGGACGGGCAGTTTGTCGGCCTGACCGTAGGCGAGGATATTGCCTTCAGTCTGGAGAACGCAGCGGTTCCGGTGCGGGAGATGCATGAGCGGGTGGAAGCTGCGGCAAGAGCGGTCGATATTCAGGACCTGCTGACAGCCTCTCCGCAGGAGCTGTCCGGCGGACAGAAGCAGAAGACTATGCTGGCCGGCGTGCTGGTCAGCAATGTGGATGTCCTGCTGTTCGATGAGCCGCTGGCCAGCCTGGACCCCTATACGGGAACCGGGGCGATTGAGCTGATCGACCGGGTGCAGCGTGAGACCGGCAATACGGTCATTATCATTGAGCACCGGCTGGAGGAAGTGCTGCACCGGCCGGTGGACCGGATCATTGTCATGAATGAAGGAATGATTGCGGCGGACCTGCCGGCTGCGCAGCTGCTGAGTTCACCGCTGCTTGCAGAGTCAGGCCTCCGGGAGCCGCTCTATCTTACCGCGCTCAAATATGCCGGCTGCGAAATTACGCCGGAGATGAACCCGCAGCATCTGGACGGGATTAAGCTGGAGACAGGAGCTGCCAAGCTCCTTGCCTGGTATGAGGCCAGCGAAGTGCCGCAGGAGGAGGAAGCAGCACCTGTGCTGCTAGAGCTGCGGAATATTACCTTTGGCTATGACAAGCAGGCTCCGGTGCTGCAGGGACTGTCCTTCAGCGTCCGCCGCGGCGAGATGCTCTGCATTGCCGGGAGGAACGGAGCGGGCAAATCAACGGTGTCGAAGCTGATTTGCGGGTTCTACCGGCCGTCAGCGGGAAGTATTCTGCTGAACGGGCGGGATCTGGCAGCGGATACGATCAAGGAGCGGGCAGAGCATATCGGCTTCGTAATGCAGAATCCGAATCATATGATCTCCATGACGCTGCTGTATGACGAGGTTGCCCTCGGACTTAAGCTGCGGGGCTTCGCGGAAGAAGAAATCCGCGAGCGGGTACATAAGGTGCTCCAAGTTTGCGGACTGTATGAGTTCCGCGAATGGCCGGTTTCAGCGCTCAGCTACGGGCAGAAGAAACGGGTGACCATTGCCTCCATCCTGGTGCTGGAGCCGGAGGTGCTCCTTCTGGATGAACCGACCGCCGGGCAGGATTACCGGCACTATAACGAGATTATGGAGTTTCTGCGCGGACTCTGCAGCTCCGGGATCACGGTGATTATGATTACCCATGATATGCACCTGATGCTGGAGTACGCGGAACGGACGATTGTGCTGGCGGAGGGCAGGAAGCTGGCGGATGCCCGGCCGGAGGTGATTCTGACGGACAGGAATATTGTGAGCAGCGCTAACTTGAAGGAGACTTCACTGTTCAAGCTGGCGGTGAAGGCCGGAATTGACCAGCCGGTAGAATTTGTCCGGCGGTTTATAGAATTTGACAGGGGGAACCGCCGCAGATGAAAGCTAAGATGCTAACCTATACCAGGCAGGATTCACCGGTGCACCGGCTGACGGGGGCAACGAAGCTGATTATTTTTGCCGTATGGTCGGTCTCTGCCATGATTACCTACGATACCCGCTGCCTGCTGCTGATGCTGCTCTTCAGCCTGGCCGTATTCCGCATTTCACGGGTCCGGTTTCAGGACTATGCCTTTGTGCTCTACTTCATTCTGCTCTTCTTCCTGCTGAATCACATCGCGATCTTTGCCTTCTCACCGTTGGAAGGAACACGCATCTACGGCACCCGGCATGATCTGCTGCATCTCGCGGGACGTTATACACTGACTGCGGAGCAGCTTTTCTACCAATTCAATATCGCTCTGAAGTATGCCGTGGTCATTCCGATGGCCCTGCTGTTCCTGCTGACGACAGATCCGAGTGAATTCGCCGCCTCGCTGAACCGGGTCGGGGTCAATTACAAGATCGCTTATTCCGTTTCGCTGGCCTTGCGCTATATTCCCGACATCCAGCAGGATTATGAGAACATCTCATTCTCGGCACAGGCGCGGGGCATTGATATCTCCCGTAAGGAGAAGCTGCCAAAGCGGCTGAAAAACATCGTATCCATTCTGCTGCCGCTGATTCTGACCAGTATCGAGCGGATTGAGAAGATCAGCACTGCAATGGAGCTGCGCGGCTTCGGAACAGGCCGCAGCCGGACCTGGTACCAGGCCCGGCTGTTTACCCGCAGCGATTATACTGCGCTGTGTCTGATGGTGGGGATAGCCGCAGCCGCGACGATTATTACTTTTTATGACGGCTCGCGGTTTTATAGTATTTTCTGAGGGGGATGCTGGAAGTGGAGCTTCCGTAGAACTGCGGAGCGGATTGAAGTATAATAAGACAGTTGTAATCCTGGCCGGACGTTGTGGATTACCGCTGAAGCCGCTGCTCCAGCCTGGTCCATACGGGCAGGTAGCATAGCGGCAGTACCCCAAGCGAGCACACGACATTGAAAATGGTCTGGGCATGCGCAAGCTGCGCTGCAGGCCCGCCGCCGATCCAGGAGGACAGGCTTTGCAGCGGCCCGATGAAGGGCAGGAACAGCAGGGCGCCGCCGACATTGAGCGCCACATGCGACCAGGCAACGAATACGCCAGACGGCGTGCTGCCGATGGCGGCGATTACGGCCGTGACGCAGGTGCCGATATTCGCGCCGAGCACGATGGCGATCCCCAGCTCCGGCGGCATGACGCCGCTGGTGGCGAGGCCCATCGCCATGCCGATCACCGCCGCGCTGCTGTGCACCATCGCGGTCAGCACGGCACCTGCTGCCAGTCCCCACAGTGCGCTGGTGGCGGCATGCCCGAGGAACCAGCGGAACAATTCGCTGCCTTCAAGGGAGGGGCCGATCGACTGCATGACCGCGATGCCCCACAGGACCAGGGCGAAGCCGGCTACCGCGAGGCAGATGAATTGAAGCGGCCCCGAGATCCGGCGGCAGGCTTCAACCAGCCGCCATGCCTGCGGGGATAGCTCGCCGGCCATCACTGCGGCCGCCCAGAGGCATAATGCAGCGGCCAGCAGCGGCGCTGCCAGTGTGCTGATCTGCAGGCTGATCAGCTCTGTAGTCAGGCAGGTGCCGATGTTGCTGCCGAGGATAATGCCAAGCGTCCGGGCATACGTCAGCAGCCCGGCATTAACCATGCCGATGGTCAGCACGGTTACGGCCGTGCTGCTCTGCAGCAGTGCGGACAGCAGGCTGCTGGCAATCAGGCCTTTTGCCGGTGTAGAGGTTGCCTTATGCAGACTCCGGGTTAGCAGCGGGCCGGCGAGCCTCGACAAGGAGGCTTCCATCACCTTCATGCCGGCGAGAAATATGACAAGGCCATAAATGACAGGGAACAGCAGGTCACGGATCATAAGGACAGGCTCCTTTTTGGACGGGGGTTGTACACCAATATATGAAGGCATTGCATAGGACATGTATACAAATCCAGCAACAAGAACAGGGAGTTGAAGTCATTGGCATCGGTAATTCTGGAACGAAACCGTAAGAAAAGACTGGAACAGGGACATCCGTGGGTCTACGCCAGCGAAGTGGCCTCGGTAGACGGAGAGCCGCTGGCAGGGGGAATTGTGGATGTGCTGAATCACCAGGGCCGTTATCTGGCCACGGGTTATTACAATCCGGCCTCGCAGATCCGGGTAAGAATTCTGTCGCAGAGTAAGCTTGCAGCGATGGATACTGCATTTTTTGCCGGCCGGTTCGCAACCGCCCTGCAGCACAGGGAGCGTTTCCTGCCGGGTGCGGATGCTTACCGCCTGGTGTATGGGGAAGCGGATTTCCTGCCGGGGCTGATCATCGACCGCTTCGGGGAGGTTCTCGTCGTGCAGCTCCTGACCCTGGCCATGGATCAGCACCGCTCCGAGATCGTGGAAGCGCTGGTGCAGGTAATGGCTCCGCGCGGCATTTATGAGCGCAGTGATGTCAGCGTCCGCGAACTGGAAGGCCTTGAACAGACCACAGGCGTACTCTACGGGGAATGCCCGCGCCACATCACGGTGAGCGAGAATGGACTGAAGGTCATTGTCGATATTGAAGAAGGCCAGAAGACAGGCTATTTCTTCGATCAGCGGGAGAATCGAGCTTCCATCGCTCCGCTCATGAAGGGCTGGGGCGGGCGCAGCGGAATTACGCTGCAGGAGGTAGCGGCACAGGACGGTACGCTCCAGATGCTGCCGGTCAATAAAAGCGGCAAGCCGGTCACCTTCCCATTCTGGGACGGCGCAACCGTGCTGGAATGCTTCGCGCATACCGGCAGCTTCACCCTGCATGCCTGCAAATACGGCGCCAAGAAGGTAACCTGCCTCGATGTGTCCGCGCATGCGATTGAAAGTGCAAAAGCCAATGTGGAGATCAACGGATTCAGCGACCGGGTGGAATTTGTAGTGGATGATGCGTTTGCGTTCCTGCGCAATCAGGTTAAGGGGCTGGAAGAACGCTCCGAGCGGGCGACAGGCCCGGCGGCAGAGAGCAAACCCGGCGCTAAACCGGCTGCCAAGGCGGATACCGCGAAGCCGATGACGGCAGGCGGCGGACGCACGTGGGATGTGGTTATTCTTGATCCGCCCGCTTTTGCCAAAACCAAAAGTGCTGTAGCAGGCGCCGTCCGCGGCTACAAGGATATCAATCTGCACGGCATGAAGCTGGTTAACGAAGGCGGATATCTGGTTACGGCCAGCTGCTCGTACCATATGCAGCCGCAGCTGTTCCTGGAGACCATTCAGGAAGCGGCCAAGGATGCCGGCAAAGTGCTCCGGCTGATCGAGTGGCGGGCCGCAGGCAAGGATCACCCGCAGATCCTCGGCGTGGACGAAGGGCATTATCTGAAGTTTGCCATCTTCGAAGTGCGCAGCAAATAATGATGTTAGTTCAAGCCGGAGGGCTTGTCCGGGAGAGTCTCAGCTACTGAGGCTCTCTTTTTCTTACAGAGAAGTTGCTGGTACTGTAGCAGGGAGCCGTCAGCAGAGAGAAGCGGACTGAGGGGCCTCTATTTCTCCAAAAAACCTCAGAATGGGGTCTAGGCGGACTGGAATTCCGTTATGTTGCTTGCTGGATTCCATTAGGAGCTCTGACTTGTCCTTTAGCGGAATCTGAGTCCGTCTGCCCGGCGAATCCGCCTGATCTGCTCATATAACGGAATTTCAGTCCGCTTCCCGGGGTGGGGATCATGAACAAAGCAGAGGAACCGCGCGGAGTGCTGCAAGAATGGCCGAATAAGACGGTACGAAGTGCTGCTGAGTTGCTGGCTGCTAAAGGGCTGTACGCCCGGTTATGGAATCAGCGGAGGAGTGACTCTGCTGATTTTATTGGATTTTCTCCATTTAATGATCCGGTTTATCCTTCATCCAGGCTCTCCCAACCAGCCGATCCATGGCTTCGGGAGAGTCTTCTTTGCTGTTGCCAGGTAGCCGTGGCCTGAAAAAAAGCGGCAGGTATTTGCAAACAATGGCAAACGTACGTTCTGGAGCGCGCGGTGGAGGTATGCTATACTATTGGGACGAGATTATTCATAGATTCTGATATTCATCAGGCAATCCGCTTCTGTGTGTGCAGCAGCAGGGCGGCCTGCATTCTAATTCTCCGCCACGGAAGGAGTCTGCTGATATGACGGTTAACTTTTTGATCGGACGCTCGGGCAGCGGCAAGACAACTACAATATGGGAGACTGTATCTACGCGGCTGAAGACAGAGCCGCTTGGAGCGCCGATAATTATACTTGTCCCTGAACAGGGATCATTCGGTGCGGAGCGCGGGCTGCTGGCTGCGGGCAACGTCAAGGGCAGCATCCGCGCTCAGACACTCAGCTTCTCCCGGCTGGCCTACAGGGTGAAGCAGGAGACCGGCGGCAGTGCGAGTCTGCCGATCAGCGAGGAAGGCAAGAAGATGCTGATCTATAAGATCGTCAACCGGCGCAAGGAGGAACTGAAGCTGTTCGGCGCCTCCTCGGACCGGCCCGGATTCGTGGAACGGCTCAGCAGCCTGCACACGGAGCTCAAGCGCTGCTGCCTTGGAGCGGGTGACCTAGAAGAACAGCTCGGCAGAATGCGGGATGCGCTGGGAGGAAGTCCGATTCTGGCCGGCAAGCTGGAAGATCTGCACTTGGTCTTCAGTGAGCTGGAGCAGGAAATGTCACAGCTGTACATGGATCAGGAGGACAGGCTTGCGGAGCTGGCCGAGCATATTCAAGATTCGGGCTATATCCGGGGAGCCGAGATTTGGGTAGACGGGTTCCACGGGTTTACCAATCAGGAATTCATCGTATTGCGTGAGCTTATGCAATATGCCTCGGGGGTCAACATTGCCCTGACGCTGGACCGGATCTATCCTTCGGGCCAGGCACCGCATGAGCTGGAGCTGTTTCACCCGGCTGCGGTTACGTATATCAAGCTGCGGGGAATGGCTGAGGAGATGGGCCTTACAGTCTGGGACCAGCTTCTGGCCCCGCCTGTACTTCCAAGGTTCAAGGACAGTCCGGCTCTCGCCCATCTGGAGCGCGGATTCCAGCGCCGGCTGCGCTGGAACGGAGCAGCCGGGCAAGTGGAGGAGGCAGTCAGTATCCGGGCTGCGGCCTCCCGCCGGACCGAGGTTGAAGGCGTGCTGCGCGAGATGCTGAGCCTGGCCAGAGATTCAGGGGCCAAGTATGGTGAGATGGCTGTATTCATGCGGAATATGACGGATTATGAGCCGCTGATTGCTCCGCTGTTCCAGGACTTCGGCATTCCCTTCTTCCTGGACCAGAAGCTGAATGAGCTGCATCATCCGCTGGTGGAATTCATCCGTTCCGCTCTGGATGTAGTCCGCCGCCGCTGGCGCTATGAGGATGTGTTCCGCTGCGTGAAGACCGAGCTGCTGCTTCCGCTGGACGGAAGTATTACGCGCGCCAATATGGATGAACTGGAGAATTATGTGCTGGCCTGCGGTATTCACGGGTACCGGTGGACTGACGGCCGTTCCTGGAAAGGCATTCCCCGTCTCTCGCTGGAGGGCAGTGAGGCCGTAGATGAAGCCATGCTGGCCAGAATGGAAGCCTGCCGGAGCGCGATCACAGGACCGCTGCAGGCTTTTGAGCAGAGGGTCAAATCAAGCCGCAGCGGCCTGGAGCTGTGCAGAGCAGTATATCTGCTGCTTGAGGACACAGAGGCAGCGCGTAAGCTGGAACGGATGGGGGCGGAGTCTCTGGAACAGGGACGCCCGGAAGCTGCCCGTGAGCATAACCAGCTGTGGGGTGCTGTGCTGGACCTGCTCGATCAGATTGCCGAGATGATGGGCAGGGAAAAAATGGAATTTGAACTGTTCTCCGGCGTGCTGGAAACAGGGCTGGCTGAGCTCAAGATGGGGCTAGTCCCGCCTGCCCTTGATCAGGTGCTGGTGGGAACGATGGACCGTACGCGGGTGTCTGGAGTGAAGTATGCCTTCCTGCTGGGCTTCAATGAAGGTGTGGTTCCGGCACAGTTCAAGGAAGACGGGATCTTGTCCGAGGGAGAGCGTCTGCTGCTGGAGAATGCCGGTATGGAGCTCGCCCCCGGTTCATCCCGCAAGCTGCTGGATGAGCGCTTCCTGATCTACAATGCGCTTACAACTGCCAGCAGGAAACTGTGGATTAGTTACGCAACGGCTGATGATGAAGGCAAAGCGCTGCTGCCCTCGGAGATTATCCGCCAGCTGCAGGGCATGTTCCCTGAAGGGCTGGATGAGAAGTATCTGTCAGGGTTCCCCCAGGGAGGGGAGGCAGCTGATGAATGCGCGTCTGCGGAAGCGGTCCACATGAAATTTATCGGCCATCCTGAGCAAACCCTCCGCATGCTGATGCTTCAGCTCCGGCAGTGGCGCCAGGGGGTGGAGATTCCCCGCCTGTGGTGGGATGTCTATAACTGGTTTGCGGCCGATGAGCAGGAGGAAGTCTCAATGAAGCTGCAGCTTGAACGGCTGCTGGGCTCGCTGTTCTACCGCAACGAAGGGATCAGGCTGAAGCGGGAGACCAGTCTGCGGCTGTATGGCGGCTCCACACTGCGCGGCAGCGTGTCGCGCATGGAGAAATTTGTCGCCTGCTCCTTCTCTCATTTCGCTTCTTACGGGCTAAGGCTGAAGGAACGCCAGCTCTATAAGCTCCAGGCCCCGGATATCGGGCAGCTGTTCCATGCGGCTCTAAGCCAAATGGCGCAGCGGCTGCAGAAGGAGGGCCGCAGCTGGGGCAGTATGACGGCCGAAGAATGCCGCCGTGAGGCGGGCGAGACGGTAGACCGTCTGTCCCCGCTGCTGCAGGGCGAAATTCTGATGAGCAGCAAGCGTTACAGCTATATCTCACGCAAGCTGAAGAATATTGTCGGCCGCGCTTCAGTGATCCTCGGCGAGCATTCGCGCAGGGGGAGCTTCGAGCCAATCGGGCTGGAGCTGGATTTTGGCCCGGGAAAGGATCTGCCTCCACTGAGAATTACACTGCCGAATGGCTGCGTAATGGAGGTGGTCGGCCGGATTGACCGTGTGGATATGGCTGAAGGCGAGCAGGGTATACTTCTGCGGGTCATCGACTACAAATCAAGCCAGAAGGATCTCAAGCTGCATGAGGTCTACTATGGATTGTCGCTGCAAATGCTGACCTATCTTGATGTGCTGCTCACCTATTCCGAGCAATGGCTTGGTCAGGCTGCACTCCCGGCAGGCGCGCTCTATTTCCATGTTCATGATCCGCTGCTGACCTCGGCCAACGGGATGAACCGGGAGCAGGCGGAGCAGGAACTGATGAAGCGCTTCAAGATGAAGGGTCTGCTGACGGCAGACCGTGAAGTGGTCTCACTGATGGATACCACACTCGACAAAGGGTATTCCTCAATTGTTCCGGTAGCGCTAAAGAGCGACGGCAGCTTTTACAGCAGCGCGTCTGTAGCTACCCCCGAGCAATGGGGTCAGCTGCTGTCTTCAGTGCGCAGCACGATTTCGGATATCGGTACGCGTATTACGGAAGGCGATGTGGCCATTCAGCCTTACCGCATCCAGCAGGAGACCGCCTGTACCTTCTGCTCCTTCCGCCCGGTCTGCCAGTTCGACGAGGCTGTGGAGGGCAATGGCTACAATAATCTGAGTAAGCCTGGCAAAGAAGTAATCTGGGATCTGCTGTCCCGCAAAGGAGGAGAGAAATTGTGAGCATACATCCTGTAACGGAAGCGAAGCCGGAAGGGAGTCTGTGGAGTGACGACCAGTGGCGCGCCATTGCCGAGAGCGGCAGCGATATTCTCGTCGCGGCAGCAGCAGGTTCCGGTAAAACAGCTGTACTCGTAGAGCGCATTATCCGCAAAATCAGCAATGAGGAAGCAGGCTTCAGCGTGGACCGGCTGCTGGTAGCGACCTTCACCAAGGCTGCAGCCTCCGAGATGCGGCAGCGGATCCGGGAGGCGCTGGAGCGCAAGCTGGAAGAGGACACAAGCGGTGAGAACGAATATCTGCGCCGCCAGCTTGCTCTGCTGGGCAGAGCCTCTATTACTACGCTGCATTCCTTCTGTCTTGAAGTGATCCGCCGGTATTATCAGCTGATTCCGATTGATCCGGGCTTCCGTATACTCAATGAGCATGAGGCGGAAATGATGCGCCAGGAGCTGCTGGAAGAGCTGATGGAGGAGAAATACGGTGAGGTCACTGAAGACGGGGACGATAGCGTATTTGTCCGGCTTGTGGACTGGTTCAGCGGTGAGCGCAGTGATGATGCGGTGCATTCGCTGATTCAGCGGCTGCATGATTTCGCGCGCAGCCATCCCTGGCCGGCGCAGTGGCTGCGGGATACCGCTGCCGACTTCTCTTTGCCGGATGCGGAGGCCTTGAGCCATACGCCATGGGTGCAGAGCATTCTTGCCGAAGCCAGGCTGACGCTGGATGGTGCCATTAGCCAGCTGCTGCAGGCCCGCGAGATCGCGCTTCAACCCGGCGGACCGGCTCCTTATGCGGATAACCTGACGGCCGATCTGGATATGGCACAGGGGTTACGGGATGCGGTAGAATCGCAGCCATGGGCTGATCTCTATGATATTTTCATGGAAATCTCTTTCGGCAAGCTGAAGCCCTGCAAGAAGGATTCCACTGATCCCGGCCTGCAGGAGAGTGTTAAGGCAACCCGTGATCAAGTGAAGAAGAGCTTGCTGGAGTTGCAGAAATCCTTATTCGGGCGCCCGGCGGAATCTTTCCTGGGTGAACTCCATGAAGCGGCACCGCTGATGCACGAGCTGGCGGAGACGGTTATCGGGTTCGGTGAACGTTACCGGCTGGAGAAGGCGGGCCGGGGGCTGGTGGATTTCAGTGATCTGGAGCATTACTGCCTGCAGATCCTGCGCCATCCGGACTCGCATCCGGGACATTCCCTGCCCTCGGATGCGGCGATGGAATACCGCAGCCAGTTCGATGAGGTGCTGCTGGATGAATATCAGGATACCAACAGCGTACAGGAGGAGATCGTCCGGCTGATCTCCCGTGAGTTCCCCGGCAACCGCTTCATGGTCGGGGATATGAAGCAGAGTATCTACCGCTTCCGCCTGGCTGAACCGGGGTTGTTCCTGGACAAATACCGCAGGTTCAACGCTGGGCCGTCTGCTGAAGGTAACGGCAGTAGCCTGCTTGCCGGTGAAGCGGATGCCCGGACTGAAGCAAGTCCCGGGCAGAGCTATAATGCCGGCGGCTCAGTCATCGATCTGGCCCGCAATTTCCGCAGCCGGCTGGAAGTCGTGAATGCCGTAAATATGATTTTCCGGCAGATCATGGACAGCAATGTTGCGGAGATAAGCTATGACGAGCGTGCAGAGCTGGTCTATGGAGCCAACTTCCCGGGAACGGCGGAGAAAGGGCCGGATACTTATTTTGCGCCGGAGCTGCTGCTGATCGATAAGGGGACCTCTGCATCCGGACAGCCCGAGGAAGCCGGGGAGGACGATGAGCTGCCCCAGCAGGAGAATGAGGCAGTAGAGAGTGAGACTGCACAGCTGGAAGCACGGGCCATTGCCCGGCGCATCTCGCAGATGACAGGAATGACCGGTGGGGAACCGCTGATGATCTATGATAAGGCGCTGCGCATCATGCGTCCGGTAGTATACGGCGATATCGTTATTCTGCTGCGTTCCGCCCGTGTGTGGACGCCGCTGATGATTGAAGAGCTGCGGAATGAAGGCATTCCAGCATACGGCGACCAGAACAAGGGGTACTTCCAGGCTACCGAGGTGGAGATCGCCCTTTCGCTGCTGCAGATTGTCGATAATCCCCGCCAGGATATTCCGCTGGCCGGTGTACTGCGCTCGCCGGTGGTGAATCTGCGCGAGGAGGAACTGGCTAAGGTGCGCCTATGCAGCACCGGAACGTTCTATGATGCGCTGGTTGCGGCATCAGAAGCTGCGGATATACCGGGGGACAATCCTCCGGCGATGGGTTCAGCGGGTGCTGCCCTGCGGGTGGAGCAAGCAGGCGATGCAGGCGGTGATTTAACGGCAGAGACTGCTGCAGCGTATGATCTTGTCACAACATCAGAGCAAGAGACTCTGCTTGAAGACAGGGCTGCCGAGACAGAAGCCTCTGCAGCGCTGACGGCTATTCATCCGCAGCTACGGATGAAGCTGAAGACCTTCCGGGACATGCTGGAGGACTGGAGAAACGCCGCCCGGCAGGGAAGCTTAAGCGAACTAATCTGGCGTATTTATCGGGAAAGCGGATATCTGGAATGGGTTGGCGGACTTCCCGGCGGATTTCAGCGCCAGAACAATTTGAAGGCATTGTATGACCGGGCTGTTCAGTTCGAGAATGAGACCTCAGCCAGAGGATTGTTCCGCTTCCTTGTGTTTATCTCACGGCTGAGAGAGAACGGCGGGGATCTGGGCGTTGCCGGGGGCAGCAGCGAGGAGGCTGGCGGCGTCCGGATTATGACGATCCACAAGTCCAAGGGTCTGGAGTTCCCGGTTGTATTCCTGGCAGGCATGGCCAAAATGTTCAACCGGCAGGATCTGCATTCCCCGTTCCTGATGCATAAGGAACTCGGCTTCGGCCCCCGCTTCGTGGAGAGGGAGACACGGGTCAGCTACCCGACGCTGCCATACCTGGCCATTAACCGCCGTTCACGGCTGGAGCTGCTGGCTGAGGAGATGCGCGTGCTCTATGTCGGACTGACCCGTCCGCGCGACAAAATGATCCTGGTAGGCACGGTCCGCGATTTGCCGCGCACAGTATCTGGCTGGACTGCTATGCAAGGCCGGGAGGAGCTGCTCCTGGCAGACCATCTGCTGGCCCGGGGCCGCAGCTATCTGGACTGGGTGGGACCGGCGCTGATCCGCCATCCCGCAGCAGCTATTCTGCGCAAGGTTGCGGGAAGTGAGGGCACGGTGTCTACGGTACTTCACGGCGATGAGTCCAACTGGAGCATTTCGGTGCTCGGCGCTGCGGAGCTTGGCTCCGGAGCTTTTCTGGCAGCAGACGGTGACAGTGACAAGAATGAAGAACGCCGTATGGCGCTTGAGGCGCTCCGCCGGGGCAGGACTGTGCCTTCGCTGGGAACTGCCTCAGCAGGGGAGATTGCAGACAGGCTGCAGTGGACCTATCCGTATGCGGCTGCTTCAGGTATTCCCGCCAAAACATCAGTGACCGAGCTGAAGGCACTGCTGTCCATGCAGGAACAGCCCTCCCTTGATCTGCTGGAAGATACCTATATTCATGGGGAGCAGAACGCAAGAAGCGGCGGTGTCGGATATGGTGACAGCCTGCATCTGCAGCGCCCGAAATTTATGGAAAAGCGGGGACTTACCTCTGCTGAGCGCGGAACCGCGTATCATACCGTTATGCAGCATATTCCGCTGGATGAGCCGGTGGACCGGTCTGTTCTCGAGGCCACGCTTGCACGACTTGAACGGCTTGCCATACTCAGCAAGGAGCAGGCAGACGCGGTTGAACTGGGCGAAGTAGAGGATTTCTGTACTAGTGAACTGGGCCGCAGACTCTTTAAGTCTTCCTGGAAGACCAGAGAGCAGCCTTTCAGTTATAGCGTTCCTGCAGACGAGGCTTACCAGGGACTTGCATACCTGGACGAAGCGGCAGCGGGACTCCCGGCTGACGGCGCCAGCGGAGCCTTCAATGAGACCGTTCTGATTCAAGGGGTAATCGACTGTCTGTTCCGTGAGGAAGGGCGCCTGATTCTGCTTGATTACAAAACAGATTTCGTCCCGGTGCAAGAGGGAGGGCTCGAAACGCTGACTGAGAAATACCGCTTCCAGCTGGAGCTGTACAGCAAGGCGCTGCTTGATATTCTGGGCGAGCCGGTCAGCGAGGTCTGGTTGTACTTTTTCGATGGCGGACATGCTGTGAGGCTGTGAGAATATGGATTAGAGGCTAAGAGGCTAAGAATGAAATTAGACTAAGAGACTAAGAAATTAAGAGATTAAGAGATTAAGAACCTATATAGTTTGAACCTGAAAATATATAGATAGAGGCAAACGTGGCAGGGACAATTTTGAGAACATAGAAGTGTCAGCGTATGGCTTGTCTGCGGATTTCCACCGTGAAAAGCGGTTTAATTCAAGAAATCTGCAGACGGGTAACGGCCGGAGAGCCAAGGGTTCTCTGGAGTCACGATATAGACTGACCTGATAGACTGACAAAGAGTATCTATATAACCAACGCTTAGTCTGTAAACAAACAAGTAACCGGCCACCGATGATCTGTCACCCCGAATCTTTCAATTCTTATACTTGATTTGCAGGTGGCAGCAATGAGATCTTTATATTTACGCTACACACAAGCAAATGTTGTACGTTATACAACTTGAATTCTTATATTCACAACTATTCGAAAGATTGTTGTACGTAATACAAGAATTGTCCTGCTGATCCGCTTGGAGAAGCAGAATTGTCTTTAATACAACAATTCCGGATTAGGATCGATATTATGAGGAAAATGTTGTATTTCGTGCAGGATTTCAACAAAATACGCGGATGGTCAACACAAACGGCAGATTATCCGAAATTGCTCTGGCTACAGCAGCAGGCAATCCAAACATCTATATCTAAATCTATGATTGCCGCGGATAGGCGGGGAAAAGAGGGCGGAAATGCGCATATTGCACACGGGGGACTGGCATCTGGGGCGGACGCTGGAGGGCAGAAGTCGGCAGAAGGAGCAGGAGCAGTTCGTGGATGAACTGGTGGAGATTGCAGATTCCTCCGGGGCGGATCTGATTCTGATGGCGGGAGATGTCTATGATTCGGTCAATCCTCCAGCTGCGGCGGAGCAGCTGTTCTACGAGGCTGCGGCCAGACTGACGGCAGGCGGCAGGCCGCTGGTTGTCATTTCGGGCAATCATGATCAGCCGGAGCGTGTAGCTTCCGTGTCTCCGCTTGTCCGCAGCCAGGGGATTACACTTGTAGGGATGCCGACCTCAGAGCCGGTGACGGTGCATGCTGCAAGGACTGGTGAGATTGCCAAAATCGCTGCGCTCCCTTACCCCTCCGAAGCCCGGCTTGGCGAGCTGCTCGCCGGTGACGGAGGAGAGGCTGAACTGCGGCTGGCTTACAGCGCACGAGTCGGCAGGCTGATGAATCTGCTCGGCCGGGAGTTTACGCCGCAGACCGTCAATCTGGCGATGAGCCATATTTATGTGCTGGGCGGGGTGGAGAGCGACTCTGAACGCCCGATCCAGGTAGGCGGTGCCTATACCGTAGATCCTTCGGCGCTCTCCTGCGGTGCACAGTATACGGCACTCGGGCATCTTCACCGGGCCCAGCGGGTCAAGGGCGACGGAATGATCCGCTACAGCGGATCGCCGCTCGCCTACAGCTTCTCTGAGGCAGGGCAGGCAAAGTCTGTTGCCCTGATAGATGTTGCGCCCGGCGGGGAGCCGGTCTTCGAAGAAATCTATCTGAGCTGCGGCCGTCCGCTGGTTAATTGGAAGTCAACCGGCGGATTGCAGGAGGTCTACAGCTGGCTGGATGAAGGCAGGGATGCGGGGGCCTTCATCGATCTGGAGCTACGTCTGACGGAAGCGATGTCGATGAACGATATCCAGCGGCTGCGCAAGTCACGGGAAGGCATCGTACATATCCGTCCGGTTTATCCGCAGATGGAGCAGGAGCTGGAAGAGATGGCACGTTCACGCATGCCTGTGCAGGAATTGTTCCGCAAGTTCTACCAGCGCCAGACGGGCGGTGCGGAACCGGACGACAGCCTGATTGAGCTGTTCCTGGAGCTCGCTGAAGAAGAACAGCAGGAATCTGCGGAAGGGGAGGAGATGCTGAAGTGAAGCCGATACTACTGAAACTATCTGGACTGCAAAGCTATAGAGAGCAGCAGGAAATAGATTTTACCAGTCTTACCGAGACCGGGCTGTTCGGGATCTTTGGTCCGACCGGCAGCGGCAAATCCAGTCTGCTGGATGCGATCACGCTGGCAATGTACGGGAAAGTGGAGCGCGCAGTAAACGGGACTCAAGGCATTATGAACCATTCTGAGGACCAGCTCAGTGTAGCCTTCACCTTCGAGCTGACCTCTTCTTCCGGAGTGCGGCGTTACCGGGTGGAACGCAAATTTAAGCGGACCGGAGAGCAATCGGTCAGTAATACCATCAGCCGGTTCATCGAGGTTAAGGATGATGGCTATGTTGTGATGGCCGATAAGCTTGCGGATGTTACCCGCTGTGTGGAGGAGCATATCGGGCTGAAGATGGATGACTTCACCCGGGCGGTGGTGCTGCCGCAGGGCAAATTCGCCGAGTTCCTGTCCCTGCGCGGTGTAGATCGCAGGCAGATGCTTCAGCGGCTGTTCCATCTGGAGCAATACGGGGACGGGCTGGCCCTTAAGCTCAGCCGCCGCGTCAAAGAGAACGAGGCGGCACTGCGCGCGCTGGAGGCCGAGCAGCAGGGACTGGGCAGCGCGGGCCAGGCAGACGTGGAAGCGGCAGCTGTCCGGGTGCAGGAGGCAGTCCGGCATGCGGAGGAATGCCGCAAGCGGCTCACGGAAGCGGCGGCGCGCGCAGAGCGCTTCGCCCGCATCCGTGAGCTGCAGGAGGAGCAAGCCCGCCGGGGCCAGCAGCGGCAGGCTCTACAGGCCCAGGAGGAGCAGATTCTCCTCCTGGAGCAGAAGCTCGGCAAGGCTGACGATGCCGAGAAAAGACTGCCCGCGCTGAAGGCCTGGCGAAGCGCGGAAGAGGCCTGGAAGAGCCGTCATGCCCGCGCGGAGGGCCTGGAGGCTCTGGCATCCGCCGCCGGACAGGAGGCGGCGGTAAAGGCGGAGGCGGAAGCAGCGGCACAGGCCGCGCTTACCGCCGGGGAGCCGGCCCTCCGTCAGGAGGAGGGCCTGTTCCGCCGCGCGCTCGAGCTGGAAGCCGAGCTCGGCGGGCTGCGCCGGGAGCGCGCGGCGCTGCAGGCGCGGGGGGACGAAGCCGCCCGGGGCCTTGCCGCCGGGCGGGAGAGCCTGGCCCGGGAGCGTGAGCTTTTGGCCCGTGGCCAAAAGAAACAGCACGAGCTGCAGCAGAGCCTGCAGCCGCTCGCGGTCCGCTCCCAGGAGCGGCAGTCTCTGCAGGAAGCCATGCAGAGACTTCAGGGACTGCGTTCTGCCGAGCTCCAGCGGGAGTCGGCAGCTCGCGAGCACCGCGAGCGCGCAGCGGTGCTCGCTGCGGCGCAGGCTCGGCTGGCCGCTGCTTCTTCGCAGCGGCAGGCGCTTGGGGCAGGGCGCGGGGAGCTGCTGGCCGCCGCTGCCCTGCACCAGGAAGAGCTGCGGGCGGCCGAAGGTGCAGCGGGAGCCGCTGCCGGCCGCCTGGAGCAGCACACCAGCGCGCTTGAAGCTGCGCTGAAGGAGCAGGAGGTTCACAGGCTCTCGCTGGCGCTCGCCCGTGAACTCCAGGAGGGTGTGCCTTGCCCGGTGTGCGGCAGCCAGCACCATCCCTCCCCTGCGCTTAAGCAGGAGCAGGGGGAACATGAGGAGCTGGACCAACGGCTCCGCCATGTCCGCGTTCTGGCCCGACAGGCGCTGGAGACGCGCCATCTGTTCCGCAGCCTGCTGGAGCAGGACGGATCATGGCTTGCCCAGTTGGGCGGAGCAGCGTCTGAAGAGGCGATGAACCAGTCTGCTGCCACTGCTGCCCGCGACTCTCTTGCACCGCTCGAGTCCACAGCTGCCCGCGACTCTCTTGCATCTCTCGAGTCCTCAGCCGTGTGTGACTCTCTTGCACCGCTCGAGTCACCTGGAGCCCATCAGTCTCTTGCAGCCGCAGACATTCCGGATGAGGCAGCATTATCCGGACTGAATGCCCGGCTGTCCTCGCTGAAGGCGCGCTCCGGAGAATTGCGGCGTGCGGCCGCAGACTGGCAGCGCTCCATGCAGGAGCTGGAGCAGCTGTATCACAAGGAAGCGGCCGGTGCCGAAGCCGAGCAGACCTGGGTGCAGGGACTGGCCGCCAAGGCGGAGGAACTTGCTGCCTCGGCGAATAAGCTTAGGAAAGAATGGAACGGGCTCTTTCCGGAGCTTGCGTCTGAGGAGGCGGAGAAAGCCTATCAGGAGCTGCTCGCCAAGGATGAGCGGGCCGAGGAGATCCGAAGCCGGCTGGAGATCAGCGTCAAGTTCCTGGACGAGAAGAGTTTAGCTGTACAGACGCTGCAGGAGCAACTGGCCGGACTCGACAAGGAACTCGCGCAGTGGGACGCCCAGCTTGAAGGCAAAGAAGCGCTCGCACGTGACAAAGAGCAGCTGCTCCGGGAATGGACCGGCGGACGTCCGCCGGCGGCGCTGCTGGCGGACTGCGAGCGCAGGCTGCTGGAGCTTCAGACTGCGCTTGAACGCAGCCGGCAGGAGCACCGCCAGGCGGCGGACAACGCCCAGCAGCAGACCCGGGAAGCGGCGGTTGCCCGTCAGGCTGCAGAGTCTGCCCATGAGCATTATACGGCAGCCGATTCCCAGTGGAAGGAGGCGCTGCAGACTTCGGCGTTTACTTCAGCCGCTGAGGTTGAAGCTGCGTCGCTGGAGACCTCTGAGCGGGCTCAGGCGGCTGAACGGGTGCGGGCTCACCGCGAGGAGGAAGCGGAGTGTGCATTGCAGCTGAGGAGCATAGAGGAGAAGCTGGGTGGTGCTGTGCTTAGCGGTGAGGCGTGGCAGGAGAGCCAGGAGTCACTGCAGAAGTGCAGGGAAGAGGATGAGAGTTCACTTCAGGCCCGCGCACGTGCGGAGCGTGATCTGGAGGATCTGCAGCAGCGGCACATCCGCTGGATGGAGCTTGAAGGCCAGCGGGCAGGACATGCTGCTATGCAGGATCGCTTGTCCAAGCTGCAGACGGTGCTGCGCGGCAACGCCTTTGTGGAATATATAGCGGAAGAACAGCTGATGCAGGTATGTCAGGCTGCCTCACAGCGCCTGCGTTTCCTGAGCAAGCAGCGTTATGCGCTGGAAGTGGACTCCGGCGGAGGTTTTGTCATCCGTGATGATGGGAATGGGGGGATGAAACGGCCGGTATCCACGCTTTCCGGAGGAGAGACTTTCCTGACCTCTCTTGCGCTGGCGTTAGCTCTGTCAGCCCAGATTCAGCTGCGCGGACAATACCCGCTGCAATTCTTTTTCCTGGATGAGGGCTTCGGTACCTTGGACCCGGATCTGCTCGATACCGTGATAACCTCACTGGAAAGATTGCACAATGACCAGCTGTCCGTAGGCATCATCAGCCATGTTCCGGAGCTTCGTGCCCGTCTGCCGCGCAAGCTGATTGTAGTACCGGCAGAGCAGGGCGGCGGGGGTTCAACCATTCTTTTGGAAAAAATGTGAAAGTCGGGGTTGAATGTGACAACGATCACAGATACACTTTCAACCCCCTGTTATAATACAGCTAAGCCGACATCATTTGAAACACCTCGGCGGACGTATGACAGGGAATTTGTTCCTTCTCATACGTCCGCCGCCGAAGCAGCTCATATGAGCTGTGAAGGGTGTTTCTTTTTTTTTGTCTTTTTTTGAATGAAAATTCCTATGCGTTACACCCTCACTCCACCGCACCAGAATTATGCTGCCTGTTATAATACAGACTTGTCCTCCTTGTCCTTATTTCATTTTCTTCTCCCTGGAGCAGCCTGTATGCTTGGACTCCGCCTTTCGTTATCGTTCAATTTCCTGTATGATTAGAGTCATAAACAATATTTGTCGCGAAGCGGATCAGGCCGGAATAACCAACAGATTCAGGCTAATGTGCCCCGCCGGCCAAAAGCTGAGCTAATGATTACAGGGTATGCCCCTGTGAGCGGTGGATTTTTATGGAGGGAAATGGCCGTGAATACGCCTGTTTTTACAACATAAGAACTGTCGGTGCTACAGGTTTTACCGCGGAAAGTGCCGGATGCAAGCTTCTGCATTACAAATTTTGGGGAGGAAGCGTTGTATGGAAACTGTGTTCAGCAAAATTATCGAAGGTTCTATCCCGGCGAGCAAAGTATTCGAGAATGAACGGATTCTGGCGTTTTACGATATTGAGCCTGCAGCCCCTGTGCATGTGCTGATCATCCCGAAGAAGTTCATTGCTTCGATGAATGATGTCACGCCCGAAGATCTGCCGCTGATCGGCGAAATCCATGCTGTAGCACAGCAAATTGCGGTAGAACTGGGAATCGCTGATTCCGGATACCGGCTGATTAACAACTGCGGACCGGACAGCGGACAAGCGGTGCCTCATCTGCATTATCATCTGCTGGGCGGAGCCAAACTCGGTGCCCTCGTCGGGAATTCTGCTTCCCACGCATAATCAGGAATTCAATATAACAGACCTGCTAAAAAATAATAGCACGAAGGTTGACACCTTATTTAGGTTTGACCTATAATGAAATTTGATGAACCGTGTTGTTATGCTCTTGGACGGTCTGGTCGGAGGGAGGGAAAACTGGTGTCTGAAACGAAAGTTCGCAAAAACGAGACAATTGATGCTGCACTTCGTCGCTTTAAACGTTCCATTGCTAAAGATGGTGTCTTGGCTGAGGTGAAGAAACGCAAGCATTATGAGAAGCCAAGCGTAAAGCGCAAGAAGAAGTCTGAGGCTGCTCGTAAGAGAAAGTTTTAGGAGGATTACCCACGCATGAATCTTAGCGAACGATTAAACGAAGATATGAAGCAAGCGATGAAGAGTAAGGACAAGTTCAGACTCTCCACCATTCGAATGGTTCGTTCTACAATAAAGTATCTTGAAATAGATTTGAAGAGAACATTAGACGACAACGAAGTGCTTGATATCCTTAGTCGTGAAATCAAACAGCGCAAAGATGCCCTCCAAGAATTTGAAGCAGCGGGTCGCGAAGAGCTTGCCGCGAGTACTAAGGCAGAAATCGAGATTATCATTCAATATCTTCCCGAACAGCTTTCCGAAGAAGAAATTAAAGTAATTGTACAGCAGACCATCCAGGAAACCGGTGCTTCTTCGAAAAGTGAAATGGGTAAGGTGATGAGCGCACTGATGCCTAAGGTCAAAGGTCGCGCCGATGGTAAACTCGTGAACCAGGCGGTTCAGCAATTTCTGCAATAATATAACGCTAGCACCCCTTTAATTAGGGGTGTTTTTCGTTATGTGGAGAGTTGCCGACTCCACGTAGTAATAGCTTCGAAAATATCAGCCTCTCAATATCTATCACCCCTCCTATCTTCCCTCATCAAAGCAAAATACATTTAATTCTTCGCTTTTTGCCATCGCTATTTATCATCCTAAATTACCTGTACGGTTTGCCGGCAGAATATAGTTGTACAACAGGCTGTTGAAACGCCTGTGCAGAAACTGGCGTACTAAGGATTATATGCTGCGTTTTATTATATGATAAGGATGCAGGTGGTTTTAATTCGTGCAGAAGGGAGGCAGCAAGCTTGAAAAAGTTACGCATAGGGGTCTTGTCCTGCATTGCCGCGATGATGATTCTGCTGGTTCTGCCGTTAGCGGGCAGGGTCCATGCAGATAATGAAGCGGTCCGCGCGCCGGCTGCGGCTGCGGGTACGGTTGTGGGCGGGCCTGTGTTCATCATTCCGGTGGATCAGGAGATTGAGCGCGGGTTGCAGAGCTTTCTGGAACGCGGGTTTCAGGAGGCTGCCAATTACGGCGCGGTTCTGATTGTGCTGGAGATTGACACACCGGGCGGCCGGGTGGATTCTGCTGAACAAATCGGCAATATGGTCAGGGACAGCAAAATTCCTACCGCGGCCTATATCAAAGGCGACGCCGCTTCCGCCGGCAGTTACATAGCGCTTAATGCTGGCGCCATTATCATGAAGCCGGGCAGTATGATCGGTGCCGCTTCACTGGTAGACAGGAATGGCAAGAGCGTAGATGACGCAAAAATGGTATCCTACTGGAAATCCAAGATGGTAGGAGCCGCATCGCTGAACGGGCGTGATCCGGAAGTGGCTGCAGGGATGATGGACATCAACCTGGTGGTGAACAAGCCCGAGCTTGGCGTGTCCAAGGAGCAGGGGGAGATCATCGCTCTGAGCAGTGAGGAAGCGCTCCAGGCAGGTTATGCCGACCGTATTGCGGGTACAGCCAATGAGGCCATTACTTGGCTGGGTTATTCCACAGATGACATTTTTCGCGTAGAGCATACCGGTGCGGAGAAAATGTCGCATTTTCTGACGAATCCGGTTATTATGACGATTCTGCTCTTCGTCGGCATCGCCGGGGTGTTCATTGAACTGCTGGTACCCGGCTTTGGGGTGCCCGGAATTATTGGGACGCTGGCGTTCGCTCTCTATTTCTTCGGGAACTATGTGGCTGGCTTTGCTGGGGCGGAGACGTTGCTGCTGTTCATTCTGGGACTCGTAATGCTGGTGCTCGAGCTGTTTGTGCCCAGCTTTGGTATTCTGGGGCTGTTGGGCTCCGTCAGCCTTGTGGCTGGTGTTGTAAGAGCTGCTTACAGCTTTACACATGCGATGTTCAGTCTGGGGATTGCTTTTTCAGCAGCGGCAGTGGTGATTGTGATTGTGGCGGTGGCCTTCAAGGAGCGGGGGATCTGGAACAGGTTCATTCTCCAGGATAGCCTCACCAAGGAGCAGGGGTTTGTGCCTGTGGCAGAGAAGCTGAGTTTGATCGGAGCTTCCGGAATCAGCGTAACTCCGCTGCGCCCGGCCGGAACTGCCGCCATTGGCGGCGAGCGGATTGATGTGGTGACAGAGGGCGGATTCATCGACGCGCAAACCGCTATTTCGGTGGTAAAGGTCGAAGGCGGCCGGGTGGTCGTGAAGGAATCCGTGAAATAGCTGTACCTCTGTTATGAGCTGGCAGCAACGTGTAATACTGTATGGAATAAGGTTAATCCCAAAAATAACGGAGGTTGTAAAGCGTATGATGGAAGCATCTATGATTACTTTTTTGCTGATCGCGGTTGTCGTGATCATTGTACTAAGCGTCTTCTTCAGCTTCTTCCCGGTCATGCTGTGGGTATCGGCCTGGGCATCGGGCGTTCGAATCAGCATTATTACACTGGTAGCGATGCGGCTGCGCCGGGTAACGCCAAGCCGGATTGTCAATCCGCTGATTAAGGCTACCAAGGCAGGGCTGGGGCTGAATATCAACCAGTTGGAGAGCCACTACCTTGCCGGAGGGAACGTAGACCGGGTAGTTAATGCGCTGATAGCGGCACAGAGAGCGGATATTCCGCTGGAATTCACCCGTGCTGCAGCCATCGATCTGGCGGGACGCGATGTGCTGCTGGCGGTTCAGATGAGCGTTAACCCAAGGGTGATCGAAACTCCGATTGTTGCGGCTGTGGCTAAGAACGGGATTGAGGTCAAGGTCAAAGCGCGGGTAACCGTCCGGGCCAATATCGACCGTCTCGTCGGCGGTGCCGGTGAAGAAACGATTATTGCCCGAGTCGGCGAGGGGATCGTAACTACAGTGGGCTCCAGTGATTCACATAAGGATGTGCTGGAGAATCCCGACTCTATCTCGCGGACGGTATTGTCCAAAGGTCTGGACTCCGGTACGGCTTTTGAGATTCTGTCTATAGATATTGCGGATATTGATGTTGGGAAGAATATTGGCGCGTACCTCCAAACCGAGCAGGCAGAGGCGGATAAACGCATCGCCCAGGCCAAAGCGGAGGAACGCAGAGCCATGGCTGTCGCCCATGAGCAGGAAATGAAGGCCCGGGTGGTGGAGATGAAGGCGCTGGTGGTTGAATCCGAATCCCAGGTTCCGCTGGCTATGGCGGAGGCGCTGCGCTCCGGGAAGCTTGGTGTAATGGACTACATGAACCTCAAAAATATTGAGGCCGATACGCAGATGCGCGGCTCCCTCGGTAAATTAAACGACGGGGACGACAACAGCCGTCCGCCCCACAAATAAAGGGATGTGATTCCCCATGAGCAGCATAATCTACATTGTGGTCATTGCGGTAATTGCGATATTCACCAACTGGAACAAAAATAAAGGCAAGTCCTCCACGCGCGGCGGCATGCCTACCTTTGGCGGCGGGGGCGAAGGCAATCCGCTGCGCCGCCCCCGTGTTCCCGCCGAGGCAGCGGATAGCGGACGCCCTGAACGCCCGGGCAGCGGATTTCCGGAGCCCGGCGGGCGCCGGGGGGCTTCGGGTCGGCCTGACTCCGCGTCGGAAGAGCGGGAGTACGACGCTTCGCCGGCTTGGCCGGAGCCGGCAGAGCTGCCTTCGCCTGACTATGAGACAGGCGAAGGGGTGTCTCTGGAGCAGACCGGCAGTATGGACGGTGTGCAGGCGCGGACAGAACGCATGCAGCGGGAGCTGGAGCGGCTGCAGACGGCTTTTGACGGCGTGGCGGCTGCAGTGCCGTCCACAGGCGCAATGAGTGACGCAAAGGGTGCCAGCCCGTCTCAGACGGGTATAGGACAGCATCCGCTGGCGCAGGACCGTGAAGCGCTGCGTAGCGGCTTGATATGGGCGGAGATTCTGGGACCGCCCCGTTCCCGGCAGCCGCATGTCTCTGTCCGCAAGGAAGGCTGAACATCCGGAAGATGAGCGGCTACTCTGCACTGCGGTTATATCTATGCTCAGCCTGAAAGCCCGGCTTTGCTCCTCTTAGGGGCAAATTCGGGCTTTTTGCCGTGTGGTTCCGTGGACTTATCCTGCAGAATCTGCTGCATCTACCGCTGCCGGGCGGTTGGAGCCGCAGGTGTGTCCCGGCACAAATGATGTGAGTTCTTCTCATAAAAAAACGCCCTTCCGCATAAGGTGTACAGAAGGCAGGAAGGGGGAGCGTCTATATATGACCCGTATTGGCCGCAGGCTGCGGGGATGGACAAACGGGGTACTGGATCTTCCGCAGGATGTATTGCAGGAGATGCCCCGGATCACCCTGATCGGCAATAAGGAACTGTATATTGAGAACCACCGCGGCGTGCTGCATTTCTCATCGGAGCAGCTCAGGCTGGCGTTGGCCAAAGGATATTTAGAGATTTCCGGTGAAGGGCTGGTCATCCGCAATATTCTGGGCCAGGAGCTTGCCGTTGAAGGTATTATCGGTGAAATCAGGTATAAGGAAAGTGGGGAGAATCCATGAAAGAGCCGCCTCTGTCATCGCTGCGGGGGTTCGTTACACTGCATGTGACGGGACCGCAGGTGGAGATCTTTATCAACGCTGTAACCGGAGCAGGCATCGTCATCTGGGATGTGAGGCCTGCCGGGGACGGCGCTTCGCTGAACCTGCTACTGGATGATTTTTTCAGACTCCGTCCGCTCCTTAAGAAGACAGGCTGCCGCATGCATGTTACGGCCCGTAACGGAATTCCTTTCCGGGCGGCCCGCTTATGGAAGCGGAAGTTTTTTGCCGCAGGACTGCTGGTCTTTGGTGTCGGGCTGCTGCTGCTGTCCTCTATGGTGTGGAGCATCAAGGTTGAAGGGAATACCCGCATTCCCACCGAGGACATTCTCGAAGCCGCACGCAAGGAGGGGGTGTACCCTTTTCAGTGGATTTGGCGGATGGAAGAGTCGGACAAGCTCTCCAGGGAGCTGACCACCCTTGTTCCGGGGCTGACGTGGGCAGGGTTTCACCGGACGGGGACGAGCATTACGATCCAGGTTGTCGAAGCCGACCGCCCGGAGACTAAGCCGCTACTCAGCAAGCGCCATCTGATCAGCAGGACGGATGCGGTTGTCACCGAAATCTATGCGGAGCAGGGCAGACCTGTGGTGAGCCGAAACTCCCGCGTCAAAAAAGGGGACATCCTCATCTCCGGAGCACTGGGGGACGAGGAGAATATAGAGTTTGTAGTAGCAAAAGGCGATGTTAAAGGCCTGGTATGGCATGAATATAATCTTGAGGTGCCCCTCAAAAGAACGGGCAGTTCCTATACAGGAGAACGCAAAGACCGCACGTATCTCGTTCTCGGCAAATGGGCGGTGCAGCTATGGGGGTACGGGGATTCCGGCTTTGAGAAGTCACGCACGCTTACGGAGCCCGATATGCTGTCCTGGCGGTCCTTTAAGCTGCCGCTGGGCCTGATGACCGAGAAGGAAATGGAAATTAAATATACCACTGAAATGCTGACTCCGGAGGCCGCGCGGGAGGAAGGACTGAAGCGGGCCAAGGGTGATATATTCGCACGTTACGGCACTGACAGCGTCATCAAAAGTCAAAAAATTTTGCATGAGAAGAAAGAGAATGGTAAAGTTTATATGAAAGTGCTGTTTGAAGTGGAAGAGAGAATCGCGGAAGAACTTCCGATAGTAAACAATTGAGGAGAATGAGGCTACTTGTCAGAACAGACTGCAAGCATTCGTATATCTTTGCAAAATGCGGGAGAAGCTCAATCCCTGTTCGGCCCGCAGGACGGATTCCTGAAAATTATCGAGAAAGAAATTCCGGCGGTGATCGACTCGCGTGAAGCTGAGGTTACTATACGCGGAGCAGAGCGTGAAGTGGACATGCTGGGCCAGTTGTTCAATGTGCTGCTGTCCCTGGTACGGGGCGGTTACATACTAAGTGAACGCGATGTGCAGTATGCTGTAGAGCTGGCGAAGGATTTCCGTGCCGATCAGCTGCTTGATCTGTTCAAAGGTGAGATTACAACAACTTTCCGCGGTAAACCGATCCGCGTCAAAACCATTGGCCAGAAACATTATGTGACAACGATCAAAAAGCGTGATATCGTCTTTGGCATCGGGCCGGCAGGAACGGGTAAGACTTATCTCGCTGTTGTGCTTGCTGTCACGGCGCTCAAGGAAGGCTCTGTCAAACGAATTGTGCTGACACGTCCGGCAGTGGAGGCAGGCGAGAACCTGGGCTTCCTTCCCGGAGATTTGCAGGAGAAGGTAGATCCTTATCTGCGGCCGCTCTATGACGCCCTGTACGACGTTATGGGGCCTGATCAGGTAGCCAAGGCGCTGGAGCGCGGACTGATCGAGATCGCGCCGCTTGCCTATATGCGCGGGCGTACGCTGGAGGATGCTTTTATTATCCTCGACGAAGCCCAGAATACGACACCAGAACAAATGAAAATGTTCCTCACCCGGCTGGGCTTCGGCTCCAAGATGGTCATTACGGGCGATGTTACCCAGATCGATCTGCCGCGCGGCAAGAAGTCAGGGCTGATTGAAGCCAAAACGATATTATCCGGTATTGAGGAGCTCGGCTTTGTCTATTTTGCAGAACAGGACGTAGTCCGGCATTCCCTGGTGCAGAAAATTATCGTTGCCTATGACCGCTCTGCCGAAAACCTCCAATAAAAAAGGGGATTGTCTTCATGGCCTCAAAGCAACCATCGAAATTAAGCGGATTTGTATATAGCTCCAGCGGATGGAAGTATAGCGCGGTTTCGCGCTATGCTCTTTTCCTGTTATTGGGGCTTGTTTTCTACTTCAGCCTGTCTTCTGATCTGCTGCCCAAAAAGTATGATATCAAAGAGGGAACACGCAGTGCCAAGGAAATCACAGCACCCAAGCAAATCATGGACACCAATGCCAAGCTGAAAGCCCAGGAAGAAGCGGCTGAGAACGTAGCCAACCGGTATGCAATTATTCCTATGCGGGCTGAGAATCTCGTAACCCTGCTGCTCGACCGGATCGACCGGCTGAATCAGGATGATACGATATCCCAAAGCGATAAGACGGAGATATACCGCGAGGAGATTCCACGGCGTGCCAATGATTTTATACTTAATTTTGTTGCTGCCAGCAGTAAAGCGGGAACGTATTCAGAGCATTTGCTGACTGAAATGCAGTCGGTCATCAAGGATCAGACGTATGTGATTCCGGAAGAGACGTATATTAAGATTCCGCGGCTGACCTCTCAGGATATCATTGAAATGAAGCCGGTTGCCCGGGATATTGTCACCAAGCTGATGAATGATCAGATAACCGATGCCCAGACCGCCCGCGCCAAGGTGGCTGAGCAGGTCAGCGTCAGTTCGCTGAGCCAGCGGACCGCCCGTGAGGTGGTGCAGGAGCTGGTGCGGCTGGTCATTACCGCCAACAAATTCTATGACGAGGATGCGACCAAAGAAGCGAAGGTGCAGGCCCGCCAGAATACACCGGATGTGTTCATTGAGCAGGGGGACGTGCTGGTTGCCAAGAATCAGGAGATTACCCCGGAGCTGTATGCCCTGCTGGACGAGAACGGTCTGTTGAGCAAAGAAGTCAACTACTGGCCGCAATTCGGACTGCTGCTGCTCTCAGTGCTGCTGTCTTTTGGTCTGATGACATTCATCCGCTATAACGGCGGGACATCCGGTTTCAAGTATAATAACTCCCAGCTGCTCATGCTGGTGCTGGTGTTTATAATTACCATACTTACAATGAAGTTGGCGGCGTTTCTGCAGACGGATGTCCGTTCATATATCGGTTATCTGGCCCCGGTAGCTATAGGTGCGATGCTGATCACCATGCTCCTGGATATGACTTTGGCCTATTTCTGTTCTATTTTATTCAGTGTTCTTGCCAGTATTATTCTGAATGTGCAGCAGAATACCCTATTTGATTTCACCTTCGGGTTCTTTGCACTGATCGTATGTTATGTTGCTATATTCGCCACCCACCGTGCTGGTCAGCGCTCTACGCTCCTCAAAGGCGGAATTATGGTTTCCCTGTTTGGCACTCTCACGGTAGCTATACTGACCATGCTGGGAGGGGGAGTCTGGAATGAGACCCAGACGTTGTACGCTCTTGGCTTCTCGTTTGCAAGCGGTCTGCTGACCGCTGTATTGGTCATTGGGCTGATGCCTTTCTTCGAGGCTACCTTCGGCATCCTGTCTGCGCTGAAGCTCGTCGAGTTATCTAACCCGAACCATCCGCTGCTGCGCAAGCTGCTTACGGAGACACCGGGAACATACCATCACAGTGTTATGGTCGGGAATCTGTCTGAGGCTGCGGCTGAAGCGATCGGGGCGGACGGCCTGCTGTGCCGGGTGGGTTCGTATTATCATGATATCGGCAAGACAAAACGGCCGTTCTATTTCATTGAGAACCAGAACAATATGGAGAACCCTCATGATTCGATTGAGCCGAAGCTGAGCAAATCCATCATTGTGGCCCACGCCCGAGACGGGGTGGAGATGCAGAAGGAGTACAAGCTGCCGAAGCCGATCCGGGATATCGCGGAGCAGCATCACGGTACGACATTCCTGCATTATTTTTATCATAAAGCACTGAAGATTGCGGAGGAGAAGGGTGTAGAGCCTGACTTCACGGAGGAGGATTTCCGTTATCCGGGGCCGAAGGCACAGTCGAAGGAATCTGCAGTGGTCGGTATCGCCGACAGTGTGGAGGCCGCGGTCCGCTCCCTCCGCAAGCCTACCGTTGTGCAGGTAGAAACGATGATCGAGAAGATTATCAAAAGCCGGCTGGATGACCATCAGTTCGATGAATGCGACCTGACCATCAAAGAGCTGGACATTATTGCACGGACACTTAAAGAGACTGTAATGGGTATTTTCCATTCCCGGATTGAGTATCCCGAGGATGTGCGCAAGCCCAAAAAAGAGGAAGGGGCCATCAAAAATGAGCCTGAGCGTCGTTTGGAGCAATGAACAGGAAGAGCATGAGATTAACAGCGATCTGATCGCCCTGCTGGAGATTATTCTGCAGAAAGCGGGTGAAGCTGAAGGGATCGATGAGGGGGAAGTGGATCTTACCTTCGTTAATAACGAACGCATCCATGAGCTGAATCTGGAGTACCGGGGAATCGACCGTCCAACGGACGTGCTGTCCTTCGCGATGAATGAGACCGGAGAAGATGAGCCGGAAATTATATATGCTGTGCCCGATGGTGAGGGGGAGGAACTGGAGGAAGTACCTAACGTGCTCGGAGATATTATAATCTCCGTAACGCGTGCGCAAGAGCAGGCGCTGGAGTACGGTCATTCGCTGGAGCGCGAGCTGGGCTTCCTGTTCGTTCACGGATTCCTGCATTTGCTGGGATATGACCATCAGGATCCGGAATCTGAGGCCGAGATGATGTCTAAGCAGGAGAATGTTCTGGCTCAGGTCGGGTTGACACGCTAATGGTCAAGAACACGGCGGTCGGCCACAAAAAATTCTGGCATTCCTTTCGCTTTGCGGCTCATGGCATTGCTGCGGCTTTCCGGTCGGAGCTGAATATGAAGGTGCACAGCGGCCTTGCTGTTATAGTGCTGGCCGCCGCCGCTGCATTCAGGCTCCCTGTGTCAAGCTGGATGCTGCTGCTTCTGGCGATTACGCTGGTGCTGACCGCCGAGCTGCTGAATACGGCGATTGAAGCGACGATTGATCTGGTGTCGCCGGAGATTCATCCCTTGGCCAAGAAGGCCAAAGATACCGCCGCAGGAGCTGTACTGCTTACGGCGGTGTTTGCTGTTATTACGGGAATCTATGTTTTTTATCATCCCGTGATGGACTGGATCACAAGTCTTATGTCATAATCAGTTTACAACTTCAGCTTAGGGAGAGGCGGATCCGCTTTGTGCGCTCCGTCATCTTTACTTAGAACCACAATACCAGGCCATGCTTAAGCGCCGGTAGTGTACGAAGAATAATGGATGCGGTGCATGCTTATAAAGCGGGTTTTATACGAAGAATAACCGAAGCGGTGTATGCTCACAAAACTAAGGTTATGCTTACGAAGCAAGTTTTGTACGGAGGACAATCGAAGCAGTGTATACTCACAAAACTAAGGTTATGCTTACGAAGCAAGTTTTGTACGGAGAATAATCGAAGCAGTATATGCTCACAAAACTTTTTAGGAGGACAACTATGGATTCAGCCCTACTTCTTCAGGAAGCGATCAAGGCAAGAGCCAATGCATATATACCTTATTCCCGTTTCGGGGTCGGCGCTGCACTGCTGGACCAGGACGGGAATGTTCACCACGGCTGTAATATTGAGAATGCTGCCTACGGCCCGACCAATTGCGGGGAACGGACTGCTATGTTCCGCGCGATTGCCGACGGGCATAAGCCGGGTACCTTCCGGGCTATCGCTGTAGTCGCGGATACGGACGGGCCTGTATCGCCTTGCGGCGTCTGCCGCCAGGTAATGGTTGAGCTGTGCGGCCCTGATATGCCGGTCATTCTCGGCAACCTGAAGGGCGACATCGTGGAGACTACCGTGCGTGACCTGCTGCCCGGCGCTTTCGGTCCCGCGGACCTGGAGCAGGGCCAGGCTCCGGAGTAGGCAGCAAGACAGGTGAAGTATTTAGTTGGGGTTAATTATGCCTGTATTCATAGTTTAATTGTATTTTGTACAATTAAACCTGTAATGGTTCTGAGTCTAAACAGAATAAGTGCACAAAATACAATTAAGTTTGTTTTCGAGGTTTAGGTGTCCAAGTAACCAGTCTTTCCAGCGCCGCAGTCAAGCGTGTTCCCGCAGGGAACGTAAGCGCTCATGCTCCAACCCCGCTTTCTCCGTGCCAACACTGTGCCCACGCCAGTTCCGGGTGTCCAGAGGGCCGGGGCCCTTGGGGTCCCCCTTGGCGAAGGGGGAATTAGGGGGATCGAAGCGCTTTTGACCTAGTATCAAGGTTTCCAGCTTGACCAAGTTGTAAGATAAATAGGAGGATTATATGAAATTCAAATCAGGGTTTGTCGCCATTATCGGCAGACCGAACGTAGGCAAATCGACACTGATGAACCAGGTGATTGGCCAAAAGATCGCCATTATGTCGGACAAGCCGCAGACCACCAGAAACAAAATTCACGGGGTATATACCGCTAATAATTCACAGATCGTATTCCTGGACACACCGGGCATCCATAAAAGACAGTCGAAGCTGGGCGATTACATGAACCAGACGGCGATGAGCACCCTGCATGAAGTGGAGGCTGTGTTGTTCCTGGTGGATGCTTCTGAGGGCATGGGCGGCGGTGACCGTTATATCGCGGAACAGCTGAACTCCATCAAGACACCGGTCATTCTCGTGATGAACAAGATTGACAAGATCGAGCCGGAAGCGCTGCTTCCGATGATTACCGAATACAACAAGCTGCATGAGTTCGCCGAGATCGTGCCGATTTCTGCCAAAATGGGCAGCAATGTCAATACGCTGCTGGAGCAGGTGCAGAAGTATCTGCCGGAAGGCCCGCAGTATTATCCGGACGACCAGATTACCGATCACCCGGAGCAGTTCGTCTGTGCGGAGCTGATCCGCGAGAAGATTCTGCATCTGACCCGCGAAGAGGTGCCGCATTCCATTGCGGTGGCGATTGAGGACATGAGCGTTGAACCGAATGGCGTAGTGCATATTTCAGCGGTTATTTTTGTGGAGCGCGATTCCCAGAAGGGGATCATTATCGGCAAGCAGGGTGCCCTGCTGAAGGAAGTCGGACGGCGTGCGCGGACGGATATTGAGAACCTGCTGGGTTCGAAGATTTTCCTGGAACTATGGGTAAAAGTGAAAAAAGACTGGCGCAATCAGGACCGCGTACTGCGGGATTTGGGCTTCCATAAAGACCAATAAACCTTCCCTCCGCTGCTGCATTGAAATATAAGAAAGTATATGTTTTACTATACGTTAACCTTATATTTCTCGCTGAAACGGTACTGTCCTTGAACTGGACAGCAAAGCCTCTTGTACTTGGCAGGAATTGCAAGGATAGATCCCTGAGCTTCGTACATCCTACTTCTGAAGAGACATCGTGTTTCCGAAGAAAGGATGAATACGAATGCGGAACTTTTCGTGGAAGTATTTTGCAATGACTGGAGATGTCGATGCTTATTTGCTGTACAGAGAAGCTGGGGATTCGCCGGAGAGCAGCGGACCGCTGCCGGCGGAGGAAGAGATGGTCACTGATGAAGAAGCACAATAAGGACTGGTTGCTTGCCGAGTGGTTGGGAGAAGAGGCATGCTATACAGGGTGGAAGGGATCGTCATCCGCAGCATGGACTACGGCGAAGGGAACGCAATTGTTACGCTTTGCACCGAGAACGCCGGTAAAGTAGGGGTTCTGGTACGGGGCGCCAAGAAGGTGAAAAGCCGCCATGCTGCCCTGATCCAGTTGTTCACAACAGGAGAGTTTGTGTTTTTCCGCAACAACGGCGGACTGGGAACACTGAATGCCGGGGAGATTACGAAGTCCCATCATCCGCTGCGTGAGGATCTTGTCAAAGCGGCGTATGCATCCTATGCCTGCGAGCTGCTTGACCGGGTACTGCATGATGAAGAAACGGGAAGCTTTTGGTTCCGTCAACTAAATGCCTGCCTGAATGCACTTGAAGAAGACAAAGAGCCCGGCATCATCATAAATGTTTTTGAAATGAAAGTGCTGCAGGCGGCAGGCTATGGCCCGCAGCTTGATACCTGTGTAGTCTGCGATATGGACAAGCCGGATGAGGAGCTTAGAATCAGTCCGCGTCTTGGCGGTGTAATCTGCCGCAGCTGCCGGCATAATGATCCTCCCGCGATGGAGATTTCTCCGCGTGCACTGAAGCTGCTGCGTCTATTCGCGCTACTTGATCTGACCAGACTTGGCAATGTGGATGTGAAGCCAGAGACACGCGCAGAGCTCAAGGCCATTATGCGGGCATTTATGGATATGCAGTTGGGGCTCCGGCTGAAATCGCAGAGTTTCCTCGATCAGCTTGATAAATACAATATTTGACGAAATGCGAATTATCCGTTACTATAAGTTCAGTTTCTTTTTACATCAATTTATAGGAATGCCGTGATTGCTCCAGACATGGAGAGAGTGCAGTGATCGGGAAAGTAATGAATCGAGTTGTCGCTTCAGCGAGCCGGGGGTAGTGGAAGCCTGGCAGGACAACGTTCATGAACATGGCGCCCGGGAGTACGGAAGCGGCAGTATGAAAAGTGGATTTCGCGTAGCGTAATCAAGTAGGGTGGAACCGCGGGAGAAGAATTATAGGCTCTCGTCCCTATGTCTGTTAATCAGGCATGGGGGCGGGAGCTTTTTTGACTTGCGGCGGACTTATGAAGGATATACTCTCCATAATCTGCTACAGGGATACATAAAGCTGATGCCGCCTCCATCGCGCAGCAGCAAGAGCCAGTCATAAGTAAAGAGGCAGTACACACTTGTAAAGCGAAGGAGTCGGTAGTATGAACTTTCAGCAGATGATTCTGACCCTGCAGCAGTTCTGGGCAGCCCAGAACTGTATTCTCGTCCAACCGTACGATACGGAAAAAGGGGCGGGCACGATGAATCCCATGACCTTTTTGCGGTCACTCGGTCCGGAGCCCTGGAAGGTCGCTTATGTCGAGCCTTCACGCCGTCCGTCAGACGGCCGTTACGGGGAGAACCCGAACCGCTTGTACCAGCATCACCAGTTCCAGGTCATCATCAAGCCGTCCCCGGACAATATTCAGGAGCTGTATCTGGATAGCTTGAAGGCACTGGGCGTAGATCCCCTGCTGCATGACGTGCGGTTTGTCGAAGACAACTGGGAGAATCCTTCTCTGGGCTGTGCGGGCCTCGGCTGGGAAGTGTGGCTGGACGGAATGGAAATCACGCAATTTACCTACTTCCAGCAGGTAGGCGGAATTGAAGCCAGCCCGGTAGCGGTTGAGATTACTTACGGTATGGAGCGTCTTGCCTCCTACATTCAGGATAAGGAAAATGTATTCGACCTGGAATGGGTAGACGGAATGACTTACGGTGATGTGTTCCATCAGCCGGAGGTGGAGCATTCCACGTATACTTTTGAAGTTTCGGATGTCAAAATGCTGTTCACCCTGTTCAACACCTACGAAGAGGAAGCGCGCAGAGCGATGGACAACCATTTGGTTTTCCCCGCCTATGACTATGTGCTGAAATGCTCGCATACCTTCAACCTTCTGGATGCGCGCGGAGCGATCAGTGTAACCGAACGTACGGGTTTCATCACAAGAGTGCGCAATCTTGCCCGCACCGTAGCGGCAACATATCTGGAGGAACGCGAGAAGCTCGGCTTCCCGCTGCTGAAGAAAGAAGGTGCTGACCTTGTCTAAAGACATTTTGTTCGAGATCGGTCTCGAGGAAATACCGGCCCGCTTCATCCGCGCCGCCATGGAACAGTTGAAGGATAGAACAGCCAAGTGGCTCGAAGCCTCGCGGATTAGCCACAATGGCGTTACCGCATATGCAACACCGCGCCGTCTTGCTGTACTGGTGAAGGATGCTGCTGAGCGGCAGGAAGATGTGAGTGAAGAAGTCAAAGGCCCGTCCCGCAAAATCGCAGTGGACGCAAGCGGTGAGTGGAGCAAGGCGGCACTTGGTTTTGCCCGCAGCCAAGGCGTAGCACCGGAGCAATTTACGTTCAAGGAACTGGCCGGCGTAGAATATATCTATGTAACCAAGAGCAGTACCGGAATCGAAACGGCCTCCCTGCTCTCTGAAGGGCTAACAGGTATTGTCAGTGCAATGACTTTCCCGAAAAATATGCGCTGGGGTGCTTATGATTTCAAATTTGTCCGTCCGATCCGCTGGATGGTCGCGCTCTTCGGCCAGGAGATTATTGACCTTACGATTACCGGAGTCAAAGCCGGCAACGTGAGCCGCGGCCACCGTTTCCTGGGCGAGGAAGCTATGATTGCTGAGCCTGCCGGGTACGTGGAAGCTCTGCGCAGCCAGCATGTGCTGGTAGATGTGAAGGAACGCGAAGAGCTGATTCTGAGCGGAATCAATAAGCTCGCAGAAGAGAACAGCTGGAAGATTGCGATCAAGGAAGATCTGCTCGAAGAGGTATTGTTCCTGGTAGAAACACCGACCGTCCTGTTCGGAACATTCGACCCAGCTTTCCTGAATATTCCACAGGATGTACTGATCACTTCCATGCGCGAGCATCAGCGTTACTTCCCGGTGTTCGGGGAGGGCGGCAAGCTTCTTCCGTTCTTCGTAACTGTCCGTAACGGGAATGCCGTATCGCTGGATGTAATCGCCAAGGGTAACGAGAAGGTGCTGCGTGCCCGGCTTCAGGATGCCAAGTTCTTTTATGAAGAGGATCAGAAGCTGCAGATTAACGATGCGCTGGCCAAGCTCGAGAATATCGTGTATCACGAAGAACTGGGCAGCGTAGGGGATAAAGTACGCCGTATCCGCGCGATTGCCGACCGCCTGGCAGTGAAGCTTGCGCTGCCGGCAAGTGCTGCCGCTGAAGTCAGCCGGACAGCGGATATCTGCAAATTCGACCTGGTAACGCAAATGGTGGGTGAATTCCCTGAGTTGCAAGGTACAATGGGTGAAGATTATGCCCGCAAGGCCGGTGAAGCTGATAATGTATCTAAAGGGATCTTCGAGCACTATCAGCCGCGTTTTGCAGGGGATGCCGTTCCTTCAACGGAGGCAGGTCTGGTAGTCAGCCTTGCCGATAAAATCGATACAATTGTAGGCTGTTTCTCGATCGGGATCATCCCGACCGGTTCCCAGGACCCTTATGCGCTGCGCCGGCAGGCGGCAGGAATTGTACAGATGGTGCTGGAGCATCAGCTCAGCCTCAGTTTGCAGGAAATTTTTGCTGCAGCGCTGGAAGTTCATGAAAGTTTACGTTCAGAGAAACATTTCACCCCTGAGCTGCGTATAAACCTTTACGAGTTCTTTGGTCTGCGCGTCAAACGCCTATTATCCGACAACAATGTCCGCTATGATGTTGTGGATGCAGCTACTGCTGCCGGTTTCGATGATATCGTTGATGTGGTAGGCAGAAGTCTTGCGCTTATGAATGCAGTAACAGACGTAGCTGATTTCAAAATCACTGTGGATTCCCTGACCCGCGTCAGCAATCTGGCGGCCAAAGCAGCCGAGGGAACGGTAATCGCCCCTTCTCTGCTCAAAGAAGAAGCCGAACAGAAGCTGTATCAGACTTGGCAGAGTATTCATGATCCTTACCGCGAAGCTCTGGCTGCCTTGCATGCCGCAGAAGCACTGCAGATTCTGTCGGGGCTGAAGGATGCCGTTACCGGATTCTTCGATTCCGTTATGGTTATGGCTGAAGACGAGGCGGTTCGCGCTAACCGTCTGGCACTCTTGTCTGCGATTAACGTAGATTCCAGATTATTTGCCGATTTCGGCAAGCTGGTGTGGTAATCAAGGGTTGAAATTCAATTATTGTTTGTAACTTATGGTATAGATCGAGGGTTTAGGGTATAAATATACGGAACGGTGCCAATGTGTAAGTTGACACTCGTTCCGTATTTATGCTTTACAAAGAAGGATTTCTGCCAAGCGGAGCGTATATATATTACACGGGAATTTGGTGAGAATCATGGTAAGGTCCCAGGAAAGAAAGATCGTCGTTGATGGGGATGCTTGTCCGGTCAAACAGGAGATTAATACCGTGGCCCGCAGCTTTGGCATACCGGTGCTGATGGTTTCTTCTTACGACCATGTGCTCAAAGCTGAAGAAGGTGTCACGGTTGTCCAGGTGGACCGCGGAGCTGACAGTGCCGATTTGTATATCGCCAATCATATTTCTGCGGGAGATGTCGTAATTACGCAGGATTATGGACTTGCGGCGCTGGCGCTGGGCAAACGCTGCAGGGTGCTCTCGAACCGGGGGCAGGAGTATGAGGATTCCAAAATGGATTTTATGCTGGAGGGCAGGCATGCCCGGGCGGTAGAGCGCAGGCGCGGCCACTATTCCAAGGGTCCAAAAGCGATTACCGCAGAGGAAAAAATTTATTTTCAACATAAACTGACAAAACTTTTAACTTTTTTGCAGGAGAATGTACAGCTATAGCGAATTATATTTATTTGTTAAGAGATGAAGGTGGCTAATGTGGCTAGCGGACACGGTAATATTCCGGAAGAGGTTATCGAAAGCGTGCTGGCGCGGCATGATATTGTCGATACAGTCGGTAAGGTTGTCCATTTGTCCAAGCAGGGGAAATATTTATGGGGCCTCTGCCCGTTCCATTCGGAGAAATCCCCTTCCTTCACCGTCACCCCTGACCGGGGAGTATTTCATTGCTTTGGCTGCGGTATGGGTGGAAATGCCATCAAGTTCAGGATGGAGATCGAAGGATTATCCTTTCCCGAAGCAGTCAGAATAATGGCGGAAGAAAGTGATATACCCGTGCCCGAGGGCAGAGGTGGAGCGCTCGCTCCACCCGATCCAGAGCGGGATCGGCTGATTCAGGCGTATGATTTATCGGCGAAGTATTATCATTATCTGCTGAAGAACACGGAATACGGCACAGCCGCCATGGATTATTTAAGAACCCGGGGGTTCAGCGATAAAATGATTGACCAGTTTCAAATTGGCTATGCGCCGGACCGTTGGGATACACTGCTGCAGTTTCTGGAGAAACGGAGCTTTGATCTCGCCGAAATGGAGAAGGGCGGACTGCTGTCTGCCCGGGGGGAAGGCAAGGGTTATCTGGACCGTTTCCGCGGCCGGGTCATTTTTCCGATTGCTAACCGCATGGGCAAGACCATCGCCTTTGCCGGAAGAATATTCGGTGAAGGGCAGCCGAAATATCTGAATTCCCCAGAGAGCCGGTTATTCAACAAAAGCCGGATCCTGTACAATTTGCACCAGGCCAAAGCATCCATCCGCAAAACGCGGCAAATCGTCCTGTTCGAGGGATACGGTGATGTCATTTCGGCTTGGGATGCAGGTGTGCATAACGGGGTGGCAACCATGGGTACATCGCTCACCGAGGGCCATGTGGCGCTGATGAAAAGCCTGGGGGATGAGATAGTTCTCTCCTATGACGGAGATAAGGCGGGACAAGCTGCCGCACTCAAGGCCATTCCGCTGCTCGAAGAAAGCGGGCTGAGAGTTAAGGTTGCGCTGCTCCCGAGCGGCCTGGACCCCGATGAATTCATCAACCGGCATGGCGGGGACAGATTCAGGGAGCAGGTGATTGACTCCGCCGTATCCTCCATAAAATTTAAGCTTATATATCTGAAAAAAAACCATATACTCCTAGAGGAAGACGGCAAAATTGCCTATGTCAAGGAGGCTCTGGAGATTATTGCCGGACTCCATTCTTCGACGGAGCGTGAGGTATATCTGAGGGAAATCGCCTCCGAGCTGGAGCTGTCCTATGACAGCTTGAAGCAGGATTGCAATTTACTTCGGGCGTCCATGCAAAAAAACATTCCCGAAGGGGATAATAACGACAAAAGGTGGAATAATGGTAGGCATAAAAAAGGGCAGGTGCAGACACCTACGCTGCTGCCTGCTTACCATGTTGCGGAACGGCGCCTTTTATCACTGATGATTCAAGATCCGGAGGCGGCGGCCTATGTGGGCGAACGCCTCGGGGAAGAGTTCAATATTGATGATCATGCGGCAATTGCTGCTTATCTATATGCCTATTATGCGCAAGGCAAACCACCCGGCATCAGCCGGTTTCTATCATCGCTTCAGGATGACCGTCTGGAGAAGACTGCTACGGCGATCTCCATGATGGATACCCCTCCGGACTGGAATACCCAGGTTCTGGACGATTGCATTCGTGAAGTGCAGAAGTATCCTCTGCAGCGCAAAATCGAACCCAAGCGTGAAGAGATGATTCAGGCGGAAAAATCCGGTGACTTTTTGCGTGCAGCACAAATAGCAAGTGAAATTTTAGCCCTAGAGAGACAATGAGACATTGACAGGATGTACCTAGGGAGGAGGGAGTCGAATTATGGCGAACGATCAGCATACTGAACTGGAAGCGGAATTTACTCTGGATCAGGTTAAGGATCAGCTTATTGATCATGGTAAGAAAAGATCATCACTCAACTACAAAGATATTATGGAGAAATTATCGCCGTTTGATCAAGACCCCGAGCAGATGGAGGAATTCTACGAGCAGCTGAGCGATCTGGGGATCGAAGTTGTCAATGAGAATGATGAAGAGGTCAACAGCCTCCGGCCCAGTGAGGATAATGAGGACAAAGACAGTGATGATTTCAGCTTCGACGACGATCTGTCGCTGCCTCCGGGCATCAAGATCAACGACCCCGTCCGGATGTATCTGAAGGAAATCGGGCGTGTTCCGCTGTTATCGGCTGACGATGAAGTGGAACTGGCAATGAGAATCAAGAATGGTGACGAGGAAGCGAAGCGGAGACTTGCAGAAGCAAACCTGCGTCTCGTAGTCAGTATCGCCAAACGTTATGTCGGACGCGGCATGCTGTTCCTGGATTTGATTCAGGAAGGCAACATGGGTCTGATCAAGGCCGTTGAGAAATTTGACCACAATAAAGGCTTCAAATTCAGTACCTATGCAACCTGGTGGATTCGTCAGGCGATTACCCGCGCGATTGCCGACCAGGCACGGACGATCCGTATTCCCGTGCACATGGTGGAGACCATCAACAAATTAATCCGGGTTTCCCGCCAATTGCTGCAGGAACTGGGACGTGAGCCTTCGCCGGAAGAGATTGCGGCTGAGATGGAACTGACCGTAGAGAAGGTTCGGGAAATCATGAAGATTGCCCAGGAGCCGGTATCACTGGAAACACCAATCGGTGAGGAAGATGATTCGCATCTGGGAGATTTCATTGAGGATCAGGAGGCGCTTGCGCCTGCGGATGCAGCGGCATATGAGCTGCTGAAGGAACAGCTGGAGGATGTGCTGGACACGCTCACCGAGCGTGAAGAGAATGTACTTCGCCTGCGCTTCGGACTGGATGACGGACGGACGAGAACGCTTGAAGAAGTGGGTAAGGTGTTCGGCGTTACCCGCGAGCGTATCCGCCAGATTGAAGCCAAAGCACTGCGCAAGCTGCGTCACCCGAGCCGCAGTAAGCGGTTGAAGGATTTCCTCGAATAGACGTATAGGGCCGGACCTTCTGCTGCACGGTGGCAGGAGGTCCTTTGTGTATATTCTGGGTCCCCGCAAAGTACCTGAGTCATCATCGAAGCTAAAGCCCCACTTTGCGGGGAGTTTTGTAACAGGCCGGAGGCAAGATCTGGAAAGAGGGATGAGCCGTTGAATTTGGAGAAACGTGACACTATTTTAAGAGAAATTCAGTACTGGAGAAGAAGCAAGCTGCTGCCGGAGCAATATTGTGATTTCCTGACCAACCTGTATGATGATCAAGCAGAAATTAAGGATAGCAATCCGGTGTCGCTGCGGAATCTCCAGCAGGGAAGCATCAAAATATGGCTGTTTGGTTTTGGAATAATTTCCTTGATTTTCTTGATTAGTCTTTATTTTAGCGTTTTTCCCTGGCCTTTGCAACTTGCCACGGCGCTCTGTGTATTAATTGTTTGTTATGGCTATTCGGCTATTTATCTGGACCGTAACAAGATGATTAGTCTGGTACTGGCGGGAATCGGCAGCGTGTTAACCCTTGGGTTCGGGTTGTGGCTAATTGCACTGCATGATCTGGATCCCGATTTTTGGAGACCTTTGCTGATTGCAGCCTGCGGTCTCCTATGGTGTGTACTTGGATTCTTTCTGCGTATCGGACTCCTTCATTTTTGCGGTTTTGCTTTTTGGGCGCTGCTGTATGCCGGATTCTTTGGCCAGGCGAGGCCGGATGCTTCCATTCTCATGCTGGAGCTGCTCTGGCTTCCGCTCTGTGTGCTGATGATCTGGCTAAGCTGGCTTTTGTATCATCGGGTTAGCGGGGTCTCAGGTGTATACCTGGGCGTCGGCGCTTCACTCTGGCTGATGCCGGAAATCGATGCGCTATGGCTCAGATCGGGATTCCCGGAATGGACTTCGCTTGTATTAATACTGAAGATCGCTGTTGGCTTAGCGCTGCTGTTCATCTTCAGAAAAAAATGGATAACGTGGGTGGCCTCATGAACAATATAAAATTATCAGACCGGCTTCAGCTTCTGCTGGAGCAGGTACCGGAAGGAAGCAGGCTTGCCGATATCGGTTCGGATCATGCCTTGCTCCCTGTAGCCGCAGTGGAGAGCGGGCGTGTGCCTTCGGCAATTGCGGGGGAAGTAAACCTGGGACCGTATGAAGCAGCAGGCAGAGGCGTAGCTGAAGCTGGCCTCAGCCGGAAGATTGCCGTGCGGCGCGGGGACGGGTTGGAGGTGCTGGAGCCGGGAGAAGCAGACTGCATCACGATTGCCGGTATGGGCGGATCGCTAATCGCCGCTATTCTTGATCGCGGTCAGAAGCAGGGGAAGCTGGCCGGGGTGAAGACACTTGCGCTGCAGCCGAATGTGGGCGAGGATATTCTGCGCCGCTGGTTGCTTGGTAACGGCTGGGTGCTGATCTCGGAGCATATTTTGGAGGAAGACGGCAAAACTTATGAGATCCTGACAGCGGTCCCTGAAGGCAGTGAAGCTGGCCGGACGAATGAACAGCTATACCGGGAACAAGCGCTCGCCGGCGGCGGGGTGGTCCTTGATCAGTCCCTGCTCCTGCAGATGGGGCCTTGGCTGCTGCAAGCGCCGAATGAAGTGTTCACGGCGAAGTGGCGGGGGGAAATCTCCAAGCTGGAAGGAATTCTGGCCTCACTGTCGCGTTCTGAGCAGGAGGCGGCAGAAGAGAAGCGCAGCAAGATCAATGCACAAATCAAGCGGATAGCGGAGGTGCTGGAATGTTTGCCAAAGGACAGACTGTAATTGGATATATGGAGCAGCTTGCCCCGAAGCATCTGGCGGAGGAATGGGATAATGTCGGGCTTCAGCTGGGCAGCCTGCAGAAGGAGATTATCGGCGTACTGGTGGCACTGGATGTCAATGACAGTGTCGTGGACGAAGCGATTGCCCAAGGCTGTAATCTGATTATCGCCCATCACGCGATTATTTTCCGGCCGGTCAAAGGCATTCTCACAGACACTCCCATGGGCCGGCTGTATGAGAAGCTGATCAAAAACGACATTGCCGTCTATATCAGCCATACCAATCTGGATGTGGCGGAAGGCGGAATGAACGACTGGATGGCGGAAGCGCTGGGTATTGAGAACGGTGCACCGATCAAGGATATTCATACGGAGCAATTGTCCAAGCTCGTTGTTTTTGTGCCGAAGGATCACCATCAGAAGGTGCTGGATGCGATTCTGAATGCCGGTGCGGGCTGGATCGGCAATTATAGCCATTGCAGCTTCAACATCGAAGGTTATGGCACCTTCATTCCTCAGGAGGGAACAGACCCTTATATCGGCAAGCAAGGCAAGCTGGAACGGGCTGAAGAGATCCGCATTGAGACCATTGTGCCGCATCCGATCCGCAATAAGGTTGTGCAGGCTATGCTGAAGGCTCATCCGTATGAAGAGGTGGCTTATGATCTCTATTCCATGGACCTCAAGGGACGCAGCCTCGGCCTTGGAAGAGTGGGTAAGCTTAAGGAGCCAACTACGCTGGGAGAGTTCGTGGAGACCGTGAAGAGCGGTCTGGATGTTGACCATGTGCGTGTCGTTGGTGATTTGAACCGGCCTATCCGCAAGGCAGCTGTTATGGGCGGGTCCGGTGCCAAGTATTACAGCAGTGCCATCTTCAAAGGAGCGGATGTGCTGGTGACTGGTGATATCGATTACCATACGGCGCAGGATGCACACCTGGCAGGCATCGCACTGATTGACCCGGGGCATAATGCAGAGAAGATCATGAAGGAGAAAGTTGCGGAGTTTCTTACCGGCAAGCTGACAGAGCATAAGTGCAGTACTGTGGTGTATGCCTCCAAGCTGGACACCGAGCCTTTCAATTTCCTCTAAGCGGCTGTAATTGAAATTATTAACACTTGTGTCCGCTGGTGCAAGTCTGTATAATATACAATGTTGTTCCGGAAAGTTTGACAGACAATCGCCGGTGTGCGTGAGAACGCCGCGGGAGGAAAGTCCGGGCTCCATAAGGCAGGATGCTGGATAACGTCCAGTCGGCGCGAGCCGAAGGATAGTGCCACAGAAATGGACCGCCGATGGCTGCTTTCGGGCAGCACAGGCAAGGATGGAACCGAGGTGTAAGAGACCCCGAGGAACGCTGGTGACTTCGTTCCTGGTAAACCCCATCTGGAGCAAGACCTAATGAGACGCAGCATCTTCCCTAACCGGGAGAAGCAGCCTTCGCCTGAGGCGTGTCTAGGTTGGTCGCTGGAGCTGTGCAGTAATGTATGGCCTAGATAGATGATTGTCGCTTATGGTGGGAGGGTAGTTCCCGTTTGAACCACAACGAGCACAGAACCCGGCTTACGGCAAACTTTCCTAACTGACAACGAATAAGCACTGTGCGGTAACTCAATACACTTACAGACATTAAGACGGCGGCCTCCTCAGGGGGCCGCCTTTTGTATATAGTTATAGGTAACTTTCGGAGCAATGGCTACATAGGAAGCAGACGTTCCTCATACCGGGACATGGCTACTTCCAGCCGCTGCACCGCAAGGGGCAGCAGCTCCGGCCGCGTATGGGTGAAGTTGAGGCGCATCGCATTCTTCAGCGGCCCGGCGGAGTAGAATACCTCGCCGGGAACGAAGGCGACGCCCTGCTCTACGGCAAGCGGCAGCAGCTCAGCAGTATTAATGCGGCCGGACAGGGTCAGCCATAGGAACATGCCGCCGCGCGGCTCAAGGAAGCTGGCCCCCTCCCAGTTCCGTGAGGAGAGCTCGGCCGAGAGCAGCTTCATCCGTGACTGATATTCACGGGAGATCAGGCGGATATGTTCTTCTAGGTCAAACCTCTGCAGAAGTTCATGCAGGGCGCGCTGATCAATGGCGCTGGAATGCAGATCAGCAGCCTGCTTGGCTTTAGCGATGATGCGGATCAGCTCTGAAGGGCCGATGATCCAGCCTGTGCGCAGCCCTGGTGCCACGATTTTGGAGAAGGTGCCTGTATAGACCACACAGGAACTACCATCCAGATTTCTGTCGATGGAGGCAAGTGTGGGCGGATAAGCTCCAGGAATTTCATCGAAGGTAATCTCCCCGTACGGATTGTCTTCCAATATCAGCACGCCGTATTTCCGGCATAGCCCTACAACCTGTTCGCGGCGTTCTTTGCTCCAGGTCGCACCTGAAGGATTGTTGAACGTAGGGACGGCATACAGGAGCTTAGGCCGGTGCTTACGGAGCTGTTCTTCGAGATGCTCAGGCAGCATACCTTGTTCATCGCTGTCCACCACGCGGATGTCTGCGCGGTAAGTTCCCAGCACCTGCAGGGCAGCCAGATAAGTAGGAGCTTCCACCAGTACGGCATCACCCGGATCAATAAGTATTCTGCAGAGCAGATCTATAGCCTGCTGGGAACCGGTGGTGAGGAGCATTTCCTGTGCGGACACCGGAATGCCCTGCTGTCCCAATCTTGCAGCGACCGCTTCACGCAGCGGAAGGTATCCCTCGGTTAAGCCGTATTGCAGCGCTGAAACATCACTGGCGAGTACACGGTTATAGGCATCGCGGACAGCCTCTACAGGGAACAGCTCCTCAGCAGGCAAGCCGCCCGCCAGCGAGATAATATCTTTGCCCTGCGTAATTTTGAGAATGTCACGGACAGCTGAGGACCCCAGGTGATTCGTCATCTCAGCATAATTAATCTTCATGGTTCATGCTCCCCGCTAATCTGAATTTTGTTGTATCATAACGGTATAGCAGTATAACAGTAAAGCGCTAAATATAACAGTCAAGGGGGAAACGGGATGCGTATTGATTTACTCCGCAGCGGCACTAAATCTCTGCCACAGCAGATCAGTGAGACCATAGCCCAGCGGATCACTTCCGGACTGCTCCAGCCGGGGAGTAAGCTGCCCTCCGTAAGAGGTCTGGCCTCCTCCTTGAAGGTAAGCCAGGTAACCGTCAGCAAGGCTTATGCTGATCTGGAAACCCGCGGTCATATTATCTGCAGCCAGGGCAAAGGCTGTTATGTAGCGGAGCGGCAGCGGAATGTGCCCGATACTTCAGCCGGATGGCAGGACGCTTATGACGACTACCTGCCGCGGGCACAGCTGTGGCGCAACTTCAATTATTCGGAAGTGCAGTATCCCTTCCATCTGGCAGCGATACACAGCAGCCTCCTTCCGCTTGAACCGATTGGTGCCACTATGGCGGCTCTGGTACAAGAAGAGCCAGAGCTGATGGCCTCCTACGGGAATTTCCAGGGCGATCAGGAGCTGCGGGAGGTGATGCGCAGGCATCTGCAGAGCCGGGGCATAGCGATTGGGTCCAATGACTTAATGATTACCAGCGGTTCACAGCAGGGAATCGATCTGGTGGCCCGGACCTTCGTCGGTCCCGGGGATACCGTATATCTGGAGGCGCCTAGCTATACGGGTGCCATTGATGTTTTTGCCGGACGGGGGGCAGAGATGATCTTCGTTCCGATGGATGAGCAAGGGATGCGGGTGGACCGGCTTACTGCAATGTGTGACCGCAGACCGCCGAAGCTCATCTATACGAACCCTACCTTTCAGAATCCCAGCGGCGCTACGATGAGCATAACAAGAAGACAGCGGCTGCTGGAGCTTGCCCGCAGTTACCGCTGTCTCATTGTGGAGGATGATCCGTTCAGTGATCTGTATTTCCATCAGCCGCCTCCGCCGTCGATCAAATCGATGGATGGCGCCGGGCATGTAGTCTATATGAAGAGCTTCAGCAAAGTGCTCGCGCCCGGATGCCGGATCGCCTGCGTTGCCGCTGAAGGCAATATCCTGTCCAGGCTGATTGCCGCCAAGTCGTCGAGTGACCTGGGCAGTCCGCTGCTGACCCAGCGGGCAGTATTGCCGTTCATCGACCGCAGGTATGAGGCCTACGCGGCGAAGCTGCGGACCGCCCTGCGCCTTCGCAAGGAAGCGGCGGCGATGCTTCTGAAGCAGTATGCCCCGGCCGGAGTCAGCTGGACGCTGCCTGAGGGCGGCCTGAACTTATGGCTGCAGCTGCCCGAATCCCCCGGGATAGACAAGCTGCATGCGCTGGCTGATCAGGAAGGGATATCCTTCCTGCCCGGAGATGTCTGCTATGCCGGAGACACGCCTTCCCGCCATATCCGGCTCTGTTATTCGCAGCTTACGCAAGAAGACATGGAGCGCGGGCTCAGACAGTTCCTGCGCCTGCTGGACCGGCATCTGCGTTCAATCCGCCAATAAGCCTCACGCGTCTGGCCGGGCGGACAAGCGTGTAACTCATTGCATAGATTTCAGCTGTTTACCGACATTCTGAGGGAATAACTGCAGGGGAACTTGGCCTCCGCCGGCAGCCTGAAGGGTCTGGTAGATATCTACCTGACCCCAGCCAAAGTATTTATCATGTCCGGCATCACCCAGATCCACCGCATTTGAGGTCAGTAGCTCGGTTACTTCCTTATTGGTCAGCCCGGGGTTCAGCGAGCGTACCAGCCCGGCGAGCGCTGCCACATGGGGGCTGGCCATCGAGGTACCGGATAATGCCGCATACTGATTATCAGGATAGGTGCTGGCGATACTTTCCCCGGGGGCGGCCACATCGATATAATCCCCGTAATTGGAGAAAGACGCTCTCTCTCCGGTGGAATTGGTTGCGGCCACGGCAATTACCTCCTCATAGGCCGCCGGGTAGCCCGGCCGCTCGGTATTGTCATTGCCGGAAGCGGAGACAATGACAACGTCGCGGTCATAGGCATATTTAATGGCATCATGCAGGAACTGGGAGTCGGCATAATTGCCCAGGCTGAGATTAATCACTTTGGCGCCATGGTCGGCAGCCCAGATAATGCCTTCGGCAACAGAATAAGTGGTGCCAGCCCCGGAGTTGTCGAGCGCTTTTACCGGAAGGATCTTGTTATACCAGCTGATGCCGGCCACACCTTCCTCATTATTGGTCAACGCTCCGATGATGCCTGAGACATGCGTGCCGTGCCCGACATCATCATCCGGCGCTCCACCGTTAGTTATCGCATTATATCCGGCCAGCAGCTGGCCCTGCAGATCGGGATGGTCCGCCTGAACTCCGGTATCCACCACGGCTACAACGACTTCCTTGCTGCCTTTGGACAGATTCCAGCCCAATTCTGTTTCAATGGCCGGCAGATTCCACTGATAGGTGGAGAAGAGCAGATCATTAGGCGTTATAACATTGGCACCTGTATTTTCGCTCACTGTATCATTGGTTAAATACATATAGTGAGGCTCGGAGTATTGCGGGTGCCATTTATAAGCGAAGTAGGTTTTGAGCTGGGAATAGTTCATCTTCTCTGAGCGGAAAATATAGGCATACCCCAGCTTACGCGGCTCCTTGCACTGAATATCTGCGGCAATGGTCTGAAGCTGGCCTGCTGTAGGATGCCCGTTAGGGAAGCGGACGACGATCTCGTTCTCGTAGTAATGGCTGGCATTCTCATTGTCATGGCCTGTCTTGACAGTGAGATCCTGCAGCGTATCGGCATGAACGGATTCTACGCGGTACTTGCCTTCCTTAGGGTAAGGGATCAGACGGAGATTCTTCAGCTGGTGCTGGGCTACCCGGTCAAGAATCTTCTGATTGATCAGGGCAATGACGCCGAGCTGGCCCTCCTGGTCACGCTGTGCCACGAAATAATATTTCTTGCTGCCGATTACAAAAGACGGGGACTCATAGGCTTGATGCCCCTTGATGGCCGACTTGGCTGTGTTCAGGTATTTGAGCAGCTGCTTGTTCTCCTGGTCCGTTCCTTCCGGAAGAGAGGATTTATAGGTAGTTGTCTTCTGCGTGCGGAAATCAATCAGCATCAGCATGGTGATATGACCGTGTCCCTGCTGTAAGTTCCTGGCATATGCTGAGATATCCTCAGGCGAAGCGCCGTGGGTATCCGATAGCATAGTTCTAAGATGTTTGCTTACATCCACGCGGTTCAGGCGGTCAGTAGCACTCACATCCTGTACCAGGGCTGTTTTCTTGATGATTTTCTCCTGAGAGGGATTCGGCACAGAGGCTTGTCTGAGGGTACTGCTTATGGCGCTGTCTTCCGGCCGCAGGGCAAAAGTAAGCAGCACCACCGTCAGCGCAGCAGTGACCAGACCGGCGACGGTTAAGTTTTTTCGTGACATGGTTTCCGCTCCTTCCTGGCATTGTAATACCTGTTAGGTTTAGAAGAGAGGGCTGGTTTTATGCATCGGAGAAAAGGATACCGCCGTACAGGGTTTTATGTTAATATCAGAAAATAAGCGCTTTCCGGGGCTTGTATCCGGTCTGCTGGACCGGGATGACTCTCCTCACCTGCGGTGGGTGGAGACCGGTGAAGTTTTGTGATACTATCAAGATAGAACTATTCGAAATGATTATGTCGTAACGACTACAAAGCAAGGACTAATAAGGGGGAGCAATCGCCATGTCAGCAGCTAATGTGCAGAAATTGTGTGTATCGACGAGAGAAAAACTTAAATCCGTAATCGGAAAAATGGAACTGTTCCTGAACGAGCATGCGCTGCCGCAACTGGTTGCCGAAGAGGGTGAAGAAACACTGCATTTCTATCAAGGGTTCTTGTCCGATCTCCGCCATCTGCTGGTGTTCTCGGAGATGTCTTATGAGAAGCTTGGGGTTGCTCTGCGCCGCGCCACTTTTGATGAAGCCTTCGCGCAAAAAGCGCTATATAATGTATATCATTTTGGAGTGAACAACTTCTTCTATCCTAAGAATGAAAGCTACTCCGAAGATGGACGCTATGCCTACACAGGTCAGGATGCGATCCGTTTCCGCAAGAAGCCGGTTCGTCCGGCGCGCGATATTATTATGGAGATTACTAAGGTCTATGAAGAGCTGCGCGATGATCTGGCTTATTATGAGAACGATTATTTAACGGAGAAACGGATGCAGAATCAGGTGTAGTACCGGATCTGCCAGTTTCGGGTAAAGGACCGGGTTTGTCATGAGCAACATGACATCCTGGTCTTTTTTTGCGTGCACATTTGCGTGTGCCTATATGAACGGCGCCGTTTCATCAGCTGGAAACCATTCAGCCGCATAGCAGTAAAGCGGAGAGGACATAATGAAGCCGAGGTGATCATTATGACAAACGCAAAACCGCTTGTGAAATGCAGTGTGAGCAACTGTCATTATTGGGGAGAACAGAACCTGTGCCGTGCCGAGGAAATTGTAATTGAAATTGACAAGCATGCAGGCAGCCACTTCAAAGAAGAATATGCTGAAGAGCTTACGGCGAACAATCATCATGATCATGCCGGAACTTCGTCTGCAACCTGTTGTCTGACGTTCAAGCCGAACGCTTAGAGGAGGCCCTTATGGACAATCAGAATGATGAACCCAAAGTGGACCGTTCGGAACGCAGGAAAATTATTTTGCGTCCGCGCAGAGTGGATTACCCCCGGCGGGACAGAAGTCACAACGAGGAATATGCTGCTGAAATCAGTCCGCTTCCCGTGCAGGTCCACAGTACCGCCAACAGGGAAACAGAACGTACAACCGGCAGTGTAAAGGAAAGTGATGAACGGACAATCGGTTATATTGGCCTCGGTTTTGGTGTGGTTTCCTTATTTATCTGGTCAATAATTATGGGGCCTATTGCTGCAGTGCTCGGGTATTATGCCTATGCCAGGGGACAAAAAACTGCTGGCGCCTGGTCCATGGGACTGGGAATTGTCTCTACCTTAAGTTATTTTGTCTTAATTCCTTTTGCCCGTTAGAGTAAAATGCATGCAGAAATTTGGTTTCAAAACAGGCTTTCAGACCTAACTATGCGGGTCTGAGGTCTGTTTTTTCTGTTTGGCATATAGTAATTACTGCAAATAAATTGTAAAATAAAGCCGTATTTCAAATTTAAATAGAATGCTTTATTTTATTTATATAGATTTATTATGGAAGAGGGAATGGGAGCATGGCAATCGACCCCGCTGCAGCAAGCGGAACCGGGCAACTGAAATGGGTTGATCTGAGGAGTTCAAGCATGAAAGGCGGAAGCGGCAAGGTTTCATCCGGGGTAACAGGTTCTTCGGCAGCGGAATTCGCCGCTTTACTACAGCAGGCGGCCCTGCAATCCGCAACCGGCGGCGGCAGCGGAAGCACTTTAACCTCACTCACGGATACTTCTTCACTAAGTAATCTGCTCTGGCAGCAGCTCGGTGGAACAGCTGAAACGTACGACAGCATTTCCGGGGAAATAACGCACACAGTGCCGACGGATTACGAAGAGCTGATCCAGACGGCCAGTGCGAAATATGGCGTTCCTGTTGATTTGATCAAGGCTGTAATTGATACGGAATCCTCGTTTAATCCTAATGTTGTTTCTTCTGCTGGGGCCAAAGGGCTGATGCAATTAATGGATGGAACGGCGAACGGGCTGGGGGTCTCCGATCCGTTTGATCCCGCCCAGAATATTGACGGAGGCGTGCGTTACCTCTCATATCAGCTCAAACGTTACAATGGTGAGGAGAATATGGCACTGGCCGCTTATAATGCCGGACCGGGCCGGGTTAACAAGCTGGGCGTCAATAACGACGCAGAGCTTATGGCGAATCTCTCAGGGCTTCCGAAGGAAACTCAGGCCTATATTGCCAAAATAGAACGCGCCCGTGCGCAATACGCGGTATAATATAAAGGATCAAACGGAATCTGCATCAAGCCGCTCCGGCGGCAGCAGCCCGTTTGATCCTTTTTGCAACATATAAATAAAGTATGAATTTTGCTATACTTATTCTTTCTCGCTGAAAGGCTACCGTCCACCAAGAACGGCGTAGCCGTATATGCCTGGCAGAATGGGAATGCTGAAACGATAAGCAAAGGAGAACGCCGATATATGCTGTATTGGGATTATGCCGCTGCTGCTCCGCCGTATGAGGAGGTAGTTCAGACTATGGAACAAGTCATGAGGCAGCACTTTGCCAATCCCTCCTCTCTGCACCGTGCAGGGGCGGAGGCGGATAAGCTGATCAAGCGTGCGCGGGAAGTGTGTGCGGCAGCGCTTGGCGTGCAGCCGCAGGAGATTGTGTTCACTTCGGGAGCTACGGAGAGCAATAATCTGGCCATCAAAGGAGCTGCGCTGCAATATCAGGGCAGAGGGCGCCATATAATAACTACCGAGCTGGAGCATCCTTCAGTCTATGAGAGCTGTCTTCAGCTGCAGCAGTTGGGCTGGGAGATTACCTTTATTGCACCGGACAGCTCCGGAGTCCTCGAACCCTCGCGGGTTGCCGCTGCGGTCCGGCCGGATACTGTGCTGGTCAGTGTAATGCATGTGAATAATGAGATTGGCACGGTGCAGCCGCTGCAAGAGATCGGACGGCAGGTCAAGGCTGTGAACCGCCGGACACTGTTTCATGTCGATGGGGTGCAGGGCTATGGCAAGCTGGAGACCCGGCTGAAGGAATGGCAGGCGGATCTGTACAGCTTGTCAGCGCACAAAATCCGCGGCCCGCGCGGAACAGGAATCCTGTATGTACGGGAAGGCGTAACCTTGTTCCCTCTGCTTACCGGGGGCTCTCAGGAAATGGGCAACCGCGCCGGAACAGAGAATGTGCCGAATATTGTAGCCACAGCCAAGGCGGTGCGCATGAGCGGCGAACGGCGGCAGGAATTCACCCGCTGTATTACGCCGCTAAAAAAACAGCTGGAGGATTATATATCAGGAATTCCGGAGCTTGTGCTGAACAGCAGCGGAGACGGGGCGCCTCATATTGTCCATTTCTCTTACCCCGGAATGAAGGGGGAGGTTATGGCCCGGAAGCTGGAGGAACTGGGAATGGCCGTTGCCACCCGCTCCGCCTGTTCGTCACGGCTGGCCGAACCGAGCCGGGTTCTGCTGTCCATCGGGAGGGACAGGGCTGCTGCGCTTGGCGGCATCCGTATCAGTCTGGGTGACAGCCATACGAAGCAGGAGGTGCAGCAGCTGGAGCAGGCGCTGCTTGCCGCTGTCCAGTCTTTGAAGATTGCTGAAGGAGGCGTGAAATAATAAATGACAATTATAGAGTCTGACAACGGAGCTAAGGCTGCGGGAATTGGAAGCAGCATTGAATATGCGGATATGCTTCTGCTGCGCTTTGGAGAATTTATCTTAAAAGGAAAAAACCGCAGCCGGTTCGAAAAAACAGTGCTCCGTCATGTGAAGGAGATGGTTAAACCCTATCCCGGCGTGGTGCTGAGCAAAGAATTCGGGCGGATATATGTCGAACTGAACGGTGAGCCGGCGGGAGAGTTAACGGATGCACTGAAGAATGTATTCGGCATCGCTTCAATTAGCCCGGTGAAGGTATCCAGGTCGGAATTTGAAGAGATTCTTGCAGCCAGCAGAATATTCCTGAATATTATTGCCCCGGCGGCAGGAACAACCTTCAAGGTTAGTGCCCGCCGGGTATGGAAGGACTTTCCGTATGGCTCCATTGAGATGGGCAAGCTGATTGCCACTCCTCTGCTGCAGGGGTATCCCGGGCTGCTTGTGGATGTGAAATCTCCGCAGATGGAGCTGAGAATTGAGATTCGTGAAGGGCATACCTATATTTTCTGCGAGAATATTGCCGGTGTCGGCGGGTTCCCGCTCGGTACGAACGGCAAAGCAATGCTGCTGCTGTCCGGCGGCATTGACAGCCCGGTTGCGGGCTGGTCATCCATGCGCAGAGGACTTGAAGTGGAATGTGTGCATTTCTACAGCTACCCGTATACCAGCGAGCTTGCCCGGCAGAAGGTTGTAGATCTGACGCGGGTACTGTCGCGTTATGCCGGAGTGATTAAGCTCCACCTGGTTCCGTTCACGGAGGTCCAGACGTCTTTTACCGGAATTGGTCAGGATAATCTGATTATTACACTAATGCGCCGGGCCATGCTGCGGATTGCTACCGCTCTTGCTGAACGCGAAGGGGCGCTGGCCCTGATCACCGGTGATAGTCTGGGGCAAGTCGCCAGTCAGACGCTGCCAAGCATGAATGTCATTGGCCGGGCCACTGAGTTGCCGCTGCTGCGTCCGCTGGTGATGATGGATAAGAGTGAGATTGTCGGAATCTCACAGAGCATCGGCACCTATGACCTGTCCATCCTTCCTTATGAAGATTGCTGCACGCTGTTCGTGCCCAAGTCGCCGACGACGAATCCGAACATGCGGATTGTGGATAAGATTGAAGCTACACTGCCCGGGTATCAGGCACTCCTGGAAGCGGCGGTTGCCGGAACAGAGACGGTATCGATTACACCATACGGTGATGAGAAGCCGAGTGATGTGATCCCTGCACAGGCAGGTTTACAGGAAGAATGGTTCTAGAATAGCTATAGATGAGGTGCCCTGCAGCCAGTAATAATGGTTGGCCGGGGCACCTCTTTCTAATATATGGGGATATATGCATTGCATTACCGGGTAGAGTTGCCGCTATGCGGAATTCTGCCCTGAGCGCGGTGGCGCTGCCAGAGGCCGGCGGCAAGGATGCCTGCAATCACCAGAGCAATAAACAGATAGTGGAGCAGCGGCTGCTGTTCGAAGAAGGGGGCAATCCGCTTCTCACTGGTAATCATACTTGCTGCGGTGAAACCGAGCACGGCTGAGCCGATATAGATAATCCAGGAATATCTGTTGATCAGCTTGATGAACAGCGTGCTGCCCCAGACCACAATCGGCACGCTGATCAGCAGCCCGAGCACCACAAGCGTAATATTGTGCTTGGCTGCCCCGGCGATCGCGATTACATTATCCAGCCCCATCGCCGCGTCTGCGACAATGATCGTCCGTACGGCCGACCACAGTGTTCCTCCTGCCTGTATGTCCGTGTCCTCCGTATTTCCCCCCGTCAGCAGCCTATAGGCGATCATAATAAGCAGCAATCCGCCGAATAGCAGCAGCCAGGGCACTTTGAGCAGCCACACGACAAGAATCGTTGCGATAATCCGCAACACCACGGCGCCGCCAGTGCCCAGCAGGATCGCCTTCTTCTGTGAACTTCCCTGCAGGTTCCGCGCGGCCAGGCCGATCACAATGGCATTATCACCGGCCAGAATCAGATCGAGGAAGACAATATTCAGCAGGGATAATATGAAATCCGTAACGGATGGATTCAATAGGGGTCACTCCTCGAATTTGTTGGAAAGATATACGGGCTTTGTTGACATGCGGCAGGCAGGCTATAATTTTGTATACGCTGGAACAGCCCCGCTCATGCGTAGTTTCTGAAAAAGCCGGACAGAATGCATAGCTTGTCACCCTGAGGCATACATGTATTTACATGGAGTTCAGGGAGGTTGAAGAGAATGGATTCTTTATTGCTGCTGGGTGAAATACTGATGATCAATCTGGTGCTGAGCGGAGACAACGCGATGGTCATTGCGATGGCCAGCAAGAATCTCCCGGAGAAGCACCGCAGGCAAGCGGTATGGTGGGGAGCTGCCGGGGCAGTGGGTCTGCGCTGCATCCTGACTTTTGCCGCAGTGCTGCTGCTCAAAATTCCTTATATTGAAGCCGGAGGCGCGATACTGCTGCTCTGGATCTCCTTTAAGCTGCTGCTGGAGGAGGAGGAGGAACTTAGGATTGAGGGGAGCTCCAGCGTATGGAAGTCGGTGCGCACCATTCTGCTCGCGGACTTCATCATGAGTCTGGACAATGTGCTGGCGATTGCAGGCTTGGCCAAAGGAGATCTGGCACTTATCGTAATCGGGATTGCCATCAGCATTCCTATTGTAGTCTGGGGAAGCGGCATCATCGTGGGCTGGCTGCACCGCTTCCCTGTGCTGGTCTTCATTGGAGCCTATATTCTGGCGTATACGGCCGGTAATATGCTGCTGCAGGATGCCAAGTTTGGTGCGGTCATTTCCTTCATGCTGCCTACATTCCACTCCATGCTTCCGATGGTGCTGGGGATTATTGTCGTAGCAACAGGTATGCTTAAGCGGAGGATGGTATCTGCGGGATAAGAAGCGGCAATACTAGAGGCTGTGCCAAAAGCTGGAAAGCTTTGGTTCAGCTTTTTTTGTGCAGTTCCCCCGAATGCACGAAGAATGATGGTGTTTTAATTATTTTTCAGATAAAATATAAAATGACGAGGGCCAGAGAAAAGACGCGAATTTTGAAGGGATGGGTGAAAGATGTCTTCCAAAAACGACATGAAACTGGGTATGTTCATCGCCGCCGCCGGCATTGTGATTCTGCTCGGGAAGCTGGGGGTGTTCGGATTTCTTGGACATGCCTTGTGGCCGCTCGTAATTCTGGTTCCGGGCCTGTTCCTGCATGTGCTATTCTTCACCCGCCGTGCTTCTGCATCTGTATTAATACCTGCGGGCATATTAACGGTATACGGTCTGCTCTTTGGATTATGTAATACATGGGGCTGGGACCTGATGAGGCATTTATGGCCTATCCTGCTGCTGGGCATTGCGGTTGGACTTTATGAATATTCGCTGTATTCTTCAGCCAGAACCAGAGGACTAACAACAACCGCTGTTATCCTGGGGCTGCTAAGCATTGTGTTGTTCATCTTCACCCTGCTCGGGACCGGTGCCTTGTATCTGCTGGGTGCCGTTCTGGTTGCCGCAGGCCTATGGCTGATGCTGGGCCGGGGCAGACCGGGCGGCCGCAAGAAGTGGAACGGCGGCTGGTAAGACAGCCGGGCATACGGCACCGATTGAGGGAATGGACACCGCAGAATTTGACTTAAGGCAAAATTAGAAAAATTAAACGAAGTTGGTAACGTTTTTTTCAGAAAAAGACTTGCTTTTCATGGTGCTTTCACGATACTATTAAGGATATGTTGGAGCGTCGGGTTTCTGCCTGGCGCTTCTTTTGTGAGACTGCCGTGACATGCTATAAATTTAAACATTTTTAATTTGATAAATGAGAGGATTTGGATACAAATCATGCATTCAAGAAAAGATATTCGCAATATTGCGATCATTGCCCACGTTGACCATGGTAAAACAACACTCGTCGATCAGCTTCTGCAGCAATCAGGAATTTTCAGCGCTCACGAGCACCTGCAAGAACGGGCCATGGACTCGAACGACCTGGAGCGGGAACGCGGAATCACTATCCTAGCCAAAAATACAGCAATTACCTATAAAGAGTTCCTGATCAACATCGTAGATACCCCTGGACACGCCGACTTCGGCGGTGAAGTAGAACGTATCATGAAGATGGTTGACGGCGTACTGCTGGTTGTGGATGCTTATGAAGGCTGCATGCCGCAGACTAAGTTCGTTCTGCGCAAAGCACTGGAGCAGCACCTTACACCTATCGTTGTCGTGAACAAAATTGACCGTCCGGCTGCACGTCCAAAGGAAGTTATTGATGAAGTTCTGGATCTGTTCATTGAGCTTGAAGCCAGTGACGATCAGCTTGAATTCCCGGTTGTTTATGCTTCAGCGCTTAACGGCACATCGAGCATGGACCCTGAGAAGCAGGATGAAACGATGCTTGCCCTTTACGAAACCATTGTTGAACATATCCCGGCTCCAACTGAAAAAGTTGAAGAGCCCCTGCAGTTCCTGGTAACTCTGATGGATTACAATGAATACCTTGGCCGTATTGCCATTGGCCGTGTTAACCGCGGTGTAATCAAGCAGGGACAGTCCGTAACTGTTATTATGCGTGACGGCAAGAGCAAAACAGCGCGTATCGAGAAGCTGTTTGGTTTCCAGGGCCTGAAGCGTGTTGAGACTGAAGAAGCGGGTGCAGGCGACATCGTAGCGATTGCCGGTATCAAGGACATCAACATCGGTGAGACCATTGCCGATCCGCAGCATCCAGAAGCGCTGCCTGTTCTGAAGATCGACGAGCCTACAATGCAAATGACGTTCCTCGTGAACAACAGTCCGTTTGCCGGTAAAGAAGGCAAGTGGGTAACTTCCCGTAAGCTGCGCGAACGTCTGTTCAAAGAGCTGGAAACGGATGTCAGCTTGCGTGTAGATGAAACGGATTCCCCTGATGCATTTGTCGTATCCGGCCGTGGTGAGCTTCACCTGGGTATCCTGATCGAGAACATGCGCCGCGAAGGTTACGAAATGCAGGTTTCCAAGCCTGAAGTTATCGTCAAGGAAATCGACGGAGCCAAAATGGAGCCGCTTGAACGCCTGATGATTGATGTTCCGGAAGAAAGCATGGGCGCTGTTATGGAAAGTCTGGGAACACGCAAAGCAGAAATGGTCAACATGATTAATCATGGTACGGGCCAGGTTCGACTGGAGTTCCTGATTCCTGCACGTGGTCTGATTGGTTACAACACCTACTTCCTGACCCTGACCCGCGGTTATGGCGTTATGAACCATGCGTTTGACAGCTATGCTCCACTGATTGGCGGACAGGTTGGCGGACGTCACCAAGGCGTACTCGTATCCAGTGAAACCGGCAATACGACTCTATATGGCATGATGGGCGTAGAAGACCGCGGTATTCTCTTCCTGGAACCGGGAACTGAAATTTATGAAGGCATGATCGTAGGTGAGCACACCCGCGATAATGACATCATTGTAAATATCTGCAAAGAAAAACAGCTGACCAACGTTCGTTCTGCAACGAAGGATGAGACTGTTAAAATGAAGACTCCGCGTATGTTCTCTCTGGAAGGCGCGCTTGAATACCTGAATGATGATGAATATTGCGAAATTACACCTAAATCCGTTCGTCTGCGCAAAAAGATCCTGAACAAGGGTGAGCGCGAACGTGTAGAGAAGCAGCGTAAAGCGGCGCAAGCCAGCCAAGCGTAAGCTGTAACCCATTCAAGCCGCCGGATGAACAATCCGGCGGCTTTTCTTGTTTATTTTCCCGGACAGAAGATCGTTCAAATTGCAGGGATTAAAAGAAGTATAAAACTGCTGAGGATGATATAATGTAAACGATACTTATATCCGGGAGGAGTGACGAGCTGTGCAGAGCTGGTTCGCTGAGCATCCAATTGTCGCTTACATTGTCATCTTTATTCTACTGACCTATGTGTATAACCGTGTATTTCGCGTCAACCAGAAGCTGCCCATCGGCAAAGAGATCGTACTATATATTATGATGGCTATAGGCTCGGGGATGCTGCTCATCTTCCAGCATGATAAACTTCCGATCATCCAGTGCCTGCTGGTGGCGGTAGGGTTAATGCTGCTCGTGCGGGTCCGCTACCTGGTAGAGGCCCGGCAGAAGCGGAAAGCTGCAGCTGCTGCGAAACGGCACTAGGCGCAACTTTTAGTGCTCCGGATCGTCTAAGTTATTATAAAGTTATCTAATTCTACCTGAATGAAAAGGACCTAATTCAATTATGAATACAAGCAAGGGCAGTCTGCCACCCAGATCGAATGGCCAGCAAGGAACCAACAGACAGCAGTCTAGACCCGCTGCCTTAACCAAATCAACGAAATCAACCAAATCTACGAAATCTAGTAAGAAGAAGCCTAAGAAACGCGGGTTTTTCGCCCGGCTGATGAGACTGCTGCTGATCCTCCTCCTGGTTGCCGTAATTGCGGCGCTGGGCTACGCAGGGTACTTGTACTGGAAGTTTGATCAGGGAGGGTTCGGCGTGGACCAGCCGGTTCAGGCCGGGCAGTCTGCTTCAGAGAAGCCGCTGACAATGCTGCTGCTAGGCACTGACAACCGTCCGAAGCACCCGTCCAATCTGACGGATGTCATCATGGTTGCGGCGCTGAACCCGGAGACCCAATCGGCAACCGTAGTTTCACTGCCGCGCGATACTTACGTAGAGCTTAGTGGCTATAAGAAAACCAAAATCAATGCGTTCTACTCCCGCTTCAAGAGCAAGGAGAAGACCTCAGGGATTCTGGCCGGGGATGAAATGAAGACCATGATGAGCAAATATCTCGATATTCAGGTCGATTATGTCACTGTGCTTGATTTCCAGGGCTTCCGGGATATCGTGGATGAATTCGGCGGTGTAGATGTCAATATCAGCGAGAATATGTGCTACACGGACAGTGTGGACGGAACCGATATTAATCTCAAGAAAGGCCAAGCCCAGCTAAACGGGGATAAGGCGCTTGATTATGTACGTTACCGTAAATCCAATTGCAGTCCGGCAACGAAGCCTTCTGACGATTTTGACCGCAATAAACGCCAGAATGAAGTGCTTAATTCGCTGATCGCACAGATGCAATCACTCGGAGGGGTGCTCAAAATCGGCAAGGTGCTGGATGCCGTGGACGATAATCTGGCAAGCGATATTGAGAATGCCCAGATCAAAAGCATGATAGCTACTTACTGGAATATATCTAAGGAGAATGTAGAATTTGTGCCGGTGACAGGAACCTGGCGCAGTCCCTATGTATATATTGACGATAAAGAGCTGGACGCAGCCAAGAAAAGCCTTCAGGACCAGATATCCGGCCTCTCTGGCACCGCTGCTTCTGCAGCCGCAGACAGTCCATAAGCAGCAGCAGGAAAGAATCTACAAATTGAATGCAAGTTTCATCCTGTGCTATAATATAATAAATTGAATGCACTCACGCTGCGATTGGGGGTCTGTACTTATGTCCGAAGCCGTTGCTCAGCTGGGCGAAACACTGCTAGCTATGCTGCAGTCGGAAACCTTTGTTCTTCTAAACACTGTGGATGCTGAATCCGGTGGCCCTACCTCTACTGCGATTTCCTGGATCTATGCAGTGAGCCCTTCTATTGTGCGCTTATCGGTAGATCACCGTTCCAGACTTGTGAACAACATGAAGGTCAATCCGCTGGTAACCATTACTGTGTTTGGTGAGGGAACGGTTCATGCCATCAACGGGCGTGCTTCTGTGAAGCAGGACCCTCTGCCGGATGTTCCTTTTAAGATGTGCTGTTTTGATGTTGAGATTGAAGCGGTCCGCAATGCGCTGTTCTACGGCGCTCATCTGGAATCTGCTCCGAAATATGCGAAGGTATACGATGCGCGTGCGGCTGAGAAGCTGGACGGACAAGTATTTGCCGCCATGCAAAAAGCCTAGTGTGCCGTCACTAGGCTTTTTTTGTCTCCAGATCCAGTGCTTTGTACAGGAATGTTCAAGCTTATTGTCCGTTACCTTGCGGTTTGATATCCTCTGGCAGTTGCGGGATGATCCGGCCGATAATGTCGGCCATTTCTGAGGCGAAGCCGGATACCGGGTTTCCCTTAGTAATATGCTTTCCCATCTCGGCTAACCTGCTGGTGAGGTCCATATCGGCAGTAACGAGCGTTCTTACACCCCTCGGGTCTTTGCGGATAGCTTCCGCTACCGTGTATTTCACGCTTCCGACCCGTGAGCGGGTAAGCGATCCGTCGACATCAATGCCGACAACGGCAATGTTGTTCATTACGACACAGTGGGCTCCGTTTACACCGGGAACTCTTTTGGCTAACTGTTCAAAATAATCCTTAAGTGCAACATTGCTTTCGCCCTTAACGTTAGAAGGCTGTCCGTTCTCTGCTGTAGGTTCAAGTGCTGTACCATCTTCGGACAATGTCCGTACTCCGCGATTCCCCTGGCTGCTCAAGGCCTTTGACGATTGTTTATCCTGAGGAGAGGGTGATGTCTCTTTATTAGCGATACCGCAGCTTGTCAGCAGCAGCAGTACCAGCAACAGACACATTGATTTTCTCATATGTGCTTACTCCTTTCAGCCATAGTTCAGTGGTTTACTTTATCTTGCCCTTGCTGAATAGAGTTATGTATGATCAATCAAACCAGGCGCTGTGGAGGGGATACCATGAAAAAGATATTCGTACTAGACACTAACGTGCTACTGCACGACCCCAATTCGATTTTTGCTTTCAAGGCGAATGAAGTTGTCATTCCCGCTGTAGTCCTGGAAGAAATCGACTCCAAGAAGCGTAATGCCGATGAAATCGGCCGCAACGCCCGCACCGTGTCACGTTTGTTAGACGGACTCCGGGAACTGGGCCACCTGCACAGTGGTGTGGTACTGGAACATGGAGGCACGCTGAAGGTAGAGCTTAACCACCGCAGCTTCGTAAAGGTACAGGAGATGTTCGGGGAGGTCTCGAACGATAACCGCATATTGGCTGTTGCCCTCAATTATCTCCATGAGGAGAATGAAAAGGCTGACCCCAGCCCTGTGGTACTCGTAAGTAAAGATGTACTCGTCCGCATCAAAGCGGATGTGCTTGGCATAACACCGGAGGATTATTTATCCGACCGAACCGGAGATTTGAATGAGCTGTATTCCGGCTGCCAGTCGCTGATGGTGCATCCTTCGCTGATCGATGAATATTATAGTCACCGTTTCTTGTCTATCAAGCAGCTGTCGTTGTCCTACCCGCTCTACCCTCATGAATTTGTCATTCTGAAGGATGAGATTGGCAGCGGCAAATCGGCACTGCTCAAGGTGAACAGTGATGCCAGCCGGCTCGAACCGCTGTACCTCGGCAATGATGCGGTGTGGGGCATCAGCGCCCGGAATGCCCAGCAGCGGATGGCGCTTGAGCTCCTGCTGAATGATGATATTCCGCTGGTGACCATTACCGGTAAAGCGGGTACAGGGAAGACGCTGCTGGCGCTTGCCGCCGGACTGTTCAAGGTGGAGGACGAACATAAATACAAGAAGCTCCTGATCGCGCGTCCTGTAGTCCCGATGGGTAAGGATATCGGATATTTGCCGGGGGAGAAGGACGAGAAGCTCCGTCCCTGGATGCAGCCGATCTATGATAACCTCGAGTTCCTGTTTGATACCAAAAAAGCCGGAGATATCGATAAAATATTGATGGGCCTGGGCAGCATCCAGGTAGAGGCGCTCACTTATATCCGCGGACGTTCGATTCCGTCGCAGTTCATCATCATTGATGAGGCGCAGAACCTGTCCCGGCATGAAGTGAAGACGATCGTCTCCCGCGCCGGTGAAGGCAGCAAGGTGATTCTGATGGGAGATCCGGAGCAAATCGACCATCCTTATCTGGATGCCGCGAGCAACGGGCTCAGCTATATCGTTGAGAAATTTAAGCAGCAGGGCATTAGCGGCCATATCACGCTTGAGAAGGGTGAGCGTTCGCATCTGGCTCAGCTGGCTGCGGATTTGCTGTAGCTGCTTAGTTTTAACTCTTTATGCACTATGGTTTTATGCACTACAGCTCTATCAGCTTCATTAGCCGGCAGTCCGCCGGTTGATAAGCACAATCACGGCCGGGAGATGACCACTCCCGGCTTTTGTCTGCCCCGCCCCCGGAACGGTGGGGGGTCAGGCTGTAAGAGCTGAGCCGATATGGCGGGAGCACCGGAGGGGGATTTTGGAACTGTAGGAGCGGGAGCGTCCGCCTTTGTCTCCGGATTTCAACCGCGCACAGCGGACTAATCGAAGAAATCTGGAGACAACAGCGGCCGGAAGTCCAAATATTCACCGCAGGTGCGAATACCGCCCAACCGGCGACCGGTTCATCAGACTCACCCCCTCACGCCGTTCACACCTATATAATAGAAAGAGAACGTTTTCACAAACGCAGACAAGCACGTATATGTCTGCTAAAATGAGGAAGACGAGGATCGCGGGAGGAGAGAGAAGCACGTGCTGAGACGCAAAAACTATTGGCTGCTGTTTGCTGTTCTGCTGCTGTCGCTGACAAGCCTGTCACCCGGCATGGAGCTGGACACGGATGAGGGAAGCTATCCGCCCAGACAGCCGCTGGACCAATCGAAGCGCCCCCCTTCAGGTGAACTTGGGGACGAGCAGAGCTTGACCATCCGCGTATCACTCAGCAGTTTGGAATTTAGTGTACTGCAGCGGATCAGCCAAAATTACAGCCTTTCGAGCGGGGTCAGCGTACAGCTGACCAATGTGGATGCTGAAGAAGACGGGGCAGCTCAGGTACGCGAGGAACTGACGGTCGGGGATAGTCCGGATATTGTGATGCTGGACGGCCACAGTATTTTTGATCTGGCTTCCCGCGGATATTTGCTGCCTGTAGATATATACCAGAGTGTTCCCGGGAGCACCCCTCTTACCATGCTGATCCAGCAAATGCAGTGGAACGGATACGACTGGGGCGTTCCGCTCGATATTGATCCCTATGTATTGGTATATTCTCCGCAGCGGCTTGCGGAGTGGGGTCTTTCCGGGGCACCTTCAAGTCTGGAAGAATGGAATGGACTGCTAGGCCGGCTGAACGGGGAAGAGACGAAGGAACATTATCTGCTGGCAATGGATACGCGGAATCCTTATGGTTATGCTGCTGTACTGCATAGCATGGGAGGGAGACTGCTGTCTATGAGTGAAGCGCAAGCGGCGTGGACCGAAGCTGCCCGAGGATATTTTTTTCTGACCAGCCGGTTTAATCAGAATATCTGGGATATGCTGCAGGATGGTAAGCTTGCGGTGGCCGTAGTGCCGCTCTCCGAATGGAAAAAATATGGAAACTCCACACTGGCGGTCCAAGCGCCGCTGGAACAGACGGGCTACAACATCTACGAGGCAATCCATAGCCGCTTTTTTGCGCTCCCGGCACAATCCGGCAGCCCTGAAGCAGCGGTCAAATGGCTGGCTTATGTGACTTCAAGCTCGGCTCAGCTGGAATGGCTGGAGAATACCGACCATCTGCCTGCACTGGATGAGTTGTACCGCTCCGGATTGCCTGAAATCTCCCGGCTTCCGTTCGACTCCAAATTATTCCTCACCGATGACAATGCCCCCGAGTCAGACTCTGAGGGCGAGTGGAGCCGCAAGGCGGAAGCGGCAATCCTGCTCTTGACCGGCAAGCTGGATGCGGCGGGATACCAAGCCGCGGCCGCAGCCTCAGAATGAGAGGGACAGCTTGACATGGAGCACGCCGTCCGAGCTGAATACTTCCGTGGCATGCAGGAATGAGACGATTTTTGACGGATAGAATCCCAGATCGAACTCTTCCTCCAGCGCCTGACGGGTGGTATCCGGCAGCTCCAGTCCATTGAAGACCACATGGTCCACATGGAACATTAATCCGTTGACCGGTTCCTCCTGAATGGTGTAATGACCGGTCAATGTCAGTGACAGCCCGCCGCTCTTGCCCGTGGCTGTAATCTCGTTATCCTTGAAATGAAAAGCGAAATCCTTGAACAGCGTATTCTGCGTGACCAGGAATTCGTTCAAATCCTTTTCCTTCAGCGCAAGATTATAAGTCATCCCCTTACGTACCAGCACACCGTCCCGGTCCTGGACGAACTGCGGCAGATGCTTCATCGCCGAGGATAACGCCTTGAAATAAGTCTTAACCTCATGTATTCCGATATTCTCCCAATATTTACTGAATTCCTCCAGCAGTACCCCCATGCGCTCAGGATCTGTACTGGCCTGAATACCGCCCTCAATTTCTTCATTCAAAGCAAGCACACGCTTTTGCTGCTCCTGGAGTGCTGTTTTGAGCCCGGCAAGCTCTTCAGAGCTGCGCTGTACGGCCGCAATTGTTTTTTTCAAATCCTTGTATTGTGTTTCATACTGCGACAGCGTGTCCCGGTCCTGCCCCATAATAATCTCATAATAATCATAAAGAGCGAGTACTCTGCTGATGCTTTTGGCGGACAGTAAGGCTGCAAGCAATCCATCGCGTTCCCCCATATAATAAGCCCGCACAACTGCGCCTGCGCGTTCCTGCTGATCTGCAATGGCCGTTTGTTTGGCGGCCGACTGCCGGGTCAGCGTGGCGACTTCACTTTCAAGTGCTTGTTGTTCTGCCGTAATCCGGACAATCTCCCGTTCAATTTCCCCTGAGGACAGAGTCTGTTCGAGCAGCTTGCGGGTTTCTTCATTATCCGGAACGGCAGGTGCTGAAGCACTGAGGCCGGAACCTGGGTCGGCGGACAGATATACCGGTGAAGCCAGCGGCAGAAGTGTGCAGGTGAGAAGGAGTAGAGCTGCAAATAACCGGCGTAAGGAACTGCGGAATAACACCACATCACCACCTTGAACAGAGTTGAGTAATAGGTATGTACTAATAATATGTTTCTGCCTGTTAAAATATCATACCCTGTTTCGGCATCCGGGAACTACATTCGGACAAACAAAATTACCCCACAAAGTGGGGCCTAGCTTCGGGGATTACTCAGGTACTTTGCGGGGACCCCAATTCTCAAAATAAAAAAACGGAGTATGCTCCTTGAGATAAAGGAACACTATCCGTTTCAGTACTGTATATTCGTTACAGCGGCAGACCCATCTGAAAGACTGTCCAATAGCTGAAGCCCGAGAAGGTCAGGATCATATAACCCCAGAAAAGCAGAATGTAGGTCTTTTCCGTGAATTTCATGTAGCCAAGGATCACAAAAAAAGCGGTTTGTAAAAAGAATAGCAGGGCCATTTCTGTAAGATCACCGGCGAAAGCCATAAGTCCGATAACGAGTGTGAAAAATCCCAATACGCGAAACATGCGGTCCAAGAGAGAGTCCCCCTTCCAGTATGAATCCGGCTACTGCTGCTTACCTTTCATTATAACGGCTCGGCAAAACACTGTAAACGAATTCATTGAAAAAAAAGCAGGAAATCATAATATTTATGATTTTTATAATTGACACAAGCTTTTCTCGTGGAATTAAAGAATTTATAGCATTGTAAGTATGATGTTCAGCCAAAATGGCAATACAATTTAGTATCAAATAGATTCTATGAACTCTAATAGAGGCATAGAAATGGAGTAAGCAGCTTTTATCCCTATTCACTACCCGGCGGAGCTGCCGGTTCTGAAGATGGTTATTTCATGATGTTGTTAGGAGGGTTAGGCTTTATGACAGCCGTTAGACAGGATGCTTGGAGTGCGGAAGATGATCTGATATTGGCAGAAATAACGCTGCGTCATATCCGTGAGGGCAGCACACAGCTTGCTGCTTTTGAAGAGGTGGGTGAAAAAATCGGCAGAACCTCGGCTGCCTGCGGTTTCCGCTGGAACAGCTGCGTACGCAAAAGTTACGAGGATGCTATCGGGATTGCAAAAGGCCAGCGTCAGAAACGAAGTTATTTGAAGAAACAGCCGGCTTCCAGAGGTGCGCAGGTAGCAGGACTGATTCTCGGAGACATTGAAGAGGATTACGGACGAAGCGAAGGGTTAAGCGAGAACAGCTTATCGATTGATGCGGTAATCCGGTTTCTGAGACAATGGAAAGGCACGTTCCAGGAGGCTGGGCGGCAGCTGAAGATGCTGGAGCGGGATTTGCGAGAGAAGGAAGATGAACTGACGGAGCTGAGAGCAGAGAATGAACGCTTATCCAAGGAAGTTAATCTAGCCCAGAGCGATTACCGTGTAGTCAATGATGATTACAAAGCGCTGATCCAGATTATGGACCGGGCCCGCAGACTCGCATTTCTAAATGAAGAAGAAGAGGAAAAAACCCGCTTCAAAATGGACGCGAATGGAAACCTGGAACGGATCGAATAGAACATGAATCCCGCAAATCCTGCATCCCAGTGCCTCACGGCACCGGCATTGCAGGATTTTTTGTGTTTTGCTTTGAGCGGAGGTGCAGGATATAATTAGGAAAATTACCGGCGGCAGGAGGAGGCGTATGCATGAAGATTGATATCATAGGGGCGGGGGCGCTCGGCCTCCTGCTTGCCGGCAAGCTCATCAGTGCGGGGAGCGAAGTCAGACTGTGGTGCCGGAGTGAGCAGCAGTGCAGAGAATTAGCAAGCAGTGGTCTAACAGTCAGCTATGAGGACGGCGGAGAGGCAATATTCGTTAAGGGTGACCGCTTCTCGGCTGAACCAGTGAGTAAGTATACGCAACGGCAGCTGGCTGATCCGGGAGAGGTTACGCTGATAACGGTCAAACAAACGGTGCTGCATCATGAGCTTCCGGAGATTCTGCGGCCGCTTCAAGAACGGAATCTTACAATGATATGTTTCCAGAACGGCTGTGGACACTTAGAGCTGCTGCAGGAGCTTCTGCCGGAATCCTCCCTCTGGGTGGCGGTAACCACTGAGGCTGCCAAGAGGAAAACATTAACAGAGGTTATTCATGCAGGTAGAGGGGAAATCTGTATAGGGAAAAGCAATCAATCTCTACATCACAATGAATCAAACGCACAGGATTGGGGTAATGGCGGCACAATAAGTTTTGCTAAGGCCCTTGCAACAGCAGGATTCAACGCCTCTCTGTCGAAAGAAGTGGATACCATCATTTACCGGAAGCTCTTGATCAATGCTGTAATTAATCCTCTAACCGCAATATGGCGGGTCCCAAACGGCGGGCTGTTGGCTTCACCTGAGCGTGTACAGATCATGAAGGAACTGTACACAGAGGCTGTACAGACCTATGATGCCTGCGGGATTACCTATGAGAAGCATGTCTGGGAGGCCATTCTTGAAGTTTGCCGGGCTACATCGGGCAATATTTCATCCATGCTGGCCGATGTGCTTGCTTCAAGGGAAACGGAAATCCGCTGGATTAACGGAAGCATTGTGAATATGGGGCTGCAGCACGGGGTGGAGGTTCCGCTGCACCGCTGGATCTGCGGACTGGTAGAGGGCATGACTGTGAGGGAGAGGTGAGGCTGTTTGGAATTTTTGCGGAATTCGTTCGGCGTATTAAGCGTTATTCCGATTGTTCCTTTTTTAATCGTATATTTCGCGGGCATCGGTCTTAAGCAAGAGAAGAGGAAAACTTTTCTGCTGGCGATGGACGTGACTACTTTATTTTTACTGCTGTCAGTTTCAGGATTATTTAATACGATCTTTCATTCGAATTTCGGGTTCTTTCTTATACTACTTATTGTATTAATATCCGCTGGACTGATTGGAGGCGCGCAAAACCGGCTTAAGGGATCGGTCGACGGAAAACGGTTATTACGGGCAGTTTGGCGGCTTTCGTTCTTTTTTATGGGGACCAGTTACGTAATATTTATGATTGTAGGCCTCATACGATACATATCACAAGCGATGTAATGTTCCACTGCTCCGGTGAAGCGTCAACGTCACAAAATTTTAAAGAATTAAAAAAAAGTCGTTTTCAGAAAATATTGCTCTAGATTTTTTTGACCACTGGTTGTATAATCATAAACCATATACCACATTCTATTTAGGGGGAACTGCTAGATGAAGAAGAGTAAAAGTCTATTGCTCATGTTCGCATTAGTTTTGGTTATCGGCACAGTGCTTGCTGGCTGCGGCGGAAACAATAACAATGCTAACAGCGGCACCAATGCTGCAGCAACAAATGCAGCCGGTAATGAAGGTAGCACGAACACAGGAACAACCGGTGACGAGAAACTGGCTGCTGACCAGACACTTAGAGTCAACCTGACTGCAGAACCACCTACTTTTGACCCTGCTCAAGCTCAGGACAGCCAAGCGAATACCGTCCTGAAAACTATGTATGAAGGTTTGACCCGCATGAATGACGAAACTGGCCAAGCTGAGCCGGGAATTGCCGAATCTTGGGAAATTTCCCCTGACGGTCTGGTATATACATTCAAACTGCGTGATGCACAATGGAGCAACGGCGACCCTGTAGAAGCTGCTGACTTCGTTCGCGCCTGGAAAATCGTGCTGGATCCTAACACAGATCCAACTGCACCTTATGCTTACCAATTGTACTACCTGAAGAACGCTGAAGAATATTATGGAAAGAAAGTTACAGATTTCAACGAAGTGGGCGTAAAAGCTGTTGATGCGAAAACTCTTGAAGTTACGCTGAAAGCACCAACTCCATACTTCCTTGGCCTTCTGTCCTTCTATACTTATTACCCTGTACACAAATCCGTTGAGGGTAATACTAAATGGGCAACAAACAAAGATACTATGATCACTAACGGTGCGTTCACATTGACTGAGTGGACTACCGGCCAATCCCTGCAAGTAAGCAAGAACGATAAATATTGGGATGCTGCTAACATCAAGCTTGCTAAAATTGACTTCTCCCTGGTAAACAGCGGCGCAACTGAACTGCTCAGCTACAAGAACGGTGAGCTTGACCGTGCTGGTGCACCACACGGTGAAATCCCGCAAGAACAGATTCCAATTGTACAAAAAGAGCTTCCTAACGAATTCCAGAGAAAAGGTATCGCAAGTACCTACTACTATGAATTCAACATCACTGAAAAACCTTTCGACAACGTTAAAATCCGTAAAGCCCTGGCGATGACTGTTAACCGTCAAGCGCTGATCGACAACGTAACACTGGGTGGACAACTTCCAGCATTCGGCTTTGTACCTCCGGGTATCGCTGGCGCTGACGGTGAATTCCGTACAGCAGTTAAAGACAGCTACTTCACAGAAGATACAGAAGCCGCTAAGAAATTGCTGGCTGAAGGTCTGGCTGAAGAAGGTCTGACTGAACTGCCACCGGTTGAATTGTCTTACAACACAAGTGAAGGCCACAAGAAAATCGCTTTGGCTGTAGCTGATATGTGGAAACAAGCTCTGGGTATCACTGTAAACACTGTTAACCAGGAATGGGCAGTATTCATCGACAACCGTCAAAACCTGAACTACCAGATCGCACGTGCTGGCTGGACTGCGGATTACAATGATCCAATGACCTTCCTGGATATGTGGGTAACAGGCGGCGGTAACAATGATACTGGTTACGCTAACCCTGAATACGACAAGCTGATCAATGACGCTAAAGCAAGCTCCGACCTGGCAGCACGCCAAGAAATGTTTGCTAAAGCTGAAAAAATGATCATTGAAGATGATATGATTCTGATTCCGTTCTACTACTACACAAACAACTCCCTGACTAAAGAGTACCTCAAAGGTGTAACTCTTGACTTCAGCGGTGCAATCGACTTCACTCGTGCTTACCTGCTTGAGCACTAAGAATTGTAGAACCTTCGGTTAGCTTAACTGAATAGTGGTTGTCTGAAGGTAGCAATATACTTCGGGATATATATGTGGAATTCCATATATATCCCTTTTTTTTGCATTTCAGGCTTTTTGTTAAAGATTTCACGAACTTACAAAATAAGAAATTAGACAAATGGCCATTTTTTTCATAAAATCTAATTATGTGTCTCAAAAAAAATGTCGAAGGAGGTGTTGATGGGGATGGTTCGTTATGTTGCCAATAAGTTCTTCTATATGCTTGTCTCGCTGTTTGTGCTAATTTCAGCGACCTTTTTTCTGATGAAAGCCATTCCGGGGGACCCGTTTACTTCTGAAAAGAAAGTTCCGCCGGAAATAAAAGCGCGTTTATACGAGCAATATGGATTGGACAAGCCGCTCTATCATCAGTATTTCAAGTATTTGGGTGAAATTGTCCAGGGTGATCTGGGTGTATCTATGAAGCGTCTGAATCAGGATGTAACTCACTTGATCGGACAAACGTTCTCGGCGTCTCTAAAGCTGGGGGTTATCGCAATTATAGTGTCGGTTATTGTCGGAGTCTTTCTCGGCATGATGGCGGCACTCTATCACCGCAAGTTTATTGACAGCGCGGCCATGGTGCTGGCGGTGCTGGGGATTGCAGTTCCGAGCTTTGTAGTCGCCTCGCTGCTTCAATATGTGTTCGCCTATAAGTTCCACATGTTCCCGGTTTCCGGATTTAAGGGTCCCCTGTATTATGTCTTACCTGTAACCGCACTCTCGGCACAGCCGATAGCCTTTATAGCGAGGCTAACGCGCTCAAGTATGCTGGAAGTGCTGCATGCAGATTACATCAAGACGGCTAAGGCCAAAGGCCTAAGCTGGGCAGCAATCCTAAGCCGTCACGTACTGCGGAACGGAATTCTGCCGGTTGTAACCTACATGGGACCTATGACGGCTAACATCGTAACCGGTTCTGTAGTTATCGAGCAGATCTTCGGAGTCGGCGGTATCGGTAAGCAATTCGTCGAAGCGATTGGCGTGCGTGATTATACCGTTATTATGGGGATTACGATCTTCTATGGCGTATTGCTCATGCTAGCACGCTTTATCACGGATATAGCTTATGTGTTTGTAGATCCGCGTATCAAACTAAGTGGTGGAAAGGAGGGCTAAAATTGGCTTCTGACAAAAATGTGGTATCGCAGGATGCGAACCTGAAACCGGAAGATTTCCGTAAAATCGGAATTGATGAACGGCAAGCTGAAGTCATTCAGCGCGAAAGTCTGTCTGCCTGGCGGGATTCCTGGGAACGTCTGCGCCAGAACAAAATGGCAATGACAGCACTGGGTATTCTCGGACTAATTATCCTTGCGGCGCTTATCGCTCCGTTGTTCTCAAAGTACAATTACTACTCCAATGATTTGCTCAGTACCAACAAGCCTCCTTCATCCGAGCACTGGTTTGGTACAGATGATCTGGGTCGCGATATCTTTGTCCGTACCTGGTACGGTGCACGTATCTCACTGATTGTCGGCCTGGCTGCCGCTGCCATTGACCTTTTGATCGGGGTTATCTACGGCGGAATCATGGGTTATTTCGGTGGACGTGTAGACAATATCATGAACAAAGTATCTGAAATTCTCTACTCCATTCCTTACCTGCTGGTTGTTATCCTTCTCCTGGTTGTGCTTGAACCAAGCCTTGGGACGATCATCCTGGCGCTGACGATAACGGGCTGGATTACGATGTCCTGGATTGTCCGCGGAGAGATTATGCAGCTGAAGAACCGTGAGTTCGTTCTGGCTTCGCGTTCGATGGGTGCAGGGTCAAAAAGACTGTTGTTCAAACACCTTTTGCCGAATGCGGTTGGTCCGATTATCGTAACCATTACACTGTCTGTACCAAATGCCATCTTTGCTGAAGCGTTCCTGAGTTTCCTCGGACTTGGTGTACAGGCTCCTGTAGCTTCCCTCGGATCGATGATTAATGATTCACTGACTGGCTGGCTTTATTATCCGTGGCGTTTCCTGTTCCCGGCTATCCTGATCAGCTTAACGATGCTTTCCTTTAATATTTTTGGTGACGGTCTCCGTGATGCACTGGATCCCAAGCTGAAGAAATAGGAGGTGAACAATGATGGAACCCATTCTGCAAGTCAAGGATTTGCAAGTTTCCTTTTTTGTAAAAGGCGGAGAAGTTCAGGCTGTACGCGGGTTGAACTTTGAAGTAGGCAAAGGCGAGACCGTTGCTATTGTCGGTGAATCCGGCAGCGGCAAAAGTGTCACTGCACAGTCGATTATGCGGCTGCTTCCTGCCCCGCTCTCCAAAGTGAAGCAAGGCGAGATTGTTTTTCAAGGAAAGAATCTGCTGGACCTAAGCATGAAACAAATGGAATCGATTCGCGGCAAAGATATTGGCATGATATTTCAAGACCCGATGACTTCTTTGAACCCAACTATCAAAGTGGGCAAACAGATAACCGAAGTTTTGATCAAACATCAGAATATGTCAGCGGCCGAAGCGAAACAGCAAGGTATTGAAATGCTGCAATTAGTAGGCATTAAAAATGCGGAGGCTCGCTTTAACCAATATCCCCACGAATTCTCCGGCGGGATGCGCCAACGCGTAATGATTGCCATTGCTCTGGCCTGCCGCCCGGCTCTCCTGATTGCGGATGAGCCGACAACGGCGCTTGACGTAACCATTCAGGCGCAAATCATGGAAGTTATGAAAGAGATGCAGCAAAGACTAGGGACCTCCATCATCCTGATTACACATGATCTCGGCGTGGTTGCCGGCATGTGTGACCGGGTCATCGTAATGTATGCTGGTGAAGTGGTCGAAACAGGGACACGCTGGGAGATTTTCAAGAATCCCCAGCACCCTTACACCAAAGGTCTTTTGCGGTCGATGCCGCGTCTTGACCAAAAGAAGGGTGAGCCGCTGATTCCGATCATCGGTACTCCCCCGGATCTGATTAAGCCGCCGGTCGGTTGCCCGTTCACAGCGCGTTGCAGCGAAGCAATGCATGTTTGCGAACAGATCGATCCCGGCGCCACAGAGTTCAGCGAAACGCATATGGCGCGCTGCTGGAATCTGCATTCGATGGCCAAGGAGGTGCAGTTCGTTTGAGTAAGAATCTGATTGAAGTAGAAGGTCTTAAGAAGTATTTCAATGTAGGTAAAGGAAGAGTTCTTAAGGCTGTTGATAATATTAATTTCTCGATTCGCGAAGGCGAAACCCTGGGTATGGTAGGGGAGTCCGGTTGCGGTAAGACTACTGCAGGCCGTACGGTTCTCCGCTTGTACGAGCCGACTGCAGGAAGCGTGAAATACAATGGTGTAGATATCTACAAATTGTCCGGCAGCAAAATGAAGGCGATGCGCCGTGATATGCAAATGATCTTCCAGGATCCGTATGCATCGCTTAACCCGCGGTTCACGGTATCGGACATTATCGGTGAAGCCCTGGACATTCATGGTCTGGCCGGAAGCCGGCAGGAACGCAAGAAGCGGATTGAAGAGCTGCTGGATATGGTTGGACTTAACCATGATCATGCCACCCGCTATCCGCATGAGTTCTCCGGCGGACAACGCCAGCGTATCGGTATTGCCCGTTCCCTTGCGGTTAACCCTAAGTTCATCGTCTGCGATGAGCCGATCTCGGCACTGGACGTGTCCATTCAGGCACAGGTAGTCAACCTGCTCAAAGAACTTCAGGATCGTCTCGGACTTACTTATCTCTTCATTGCGCATGACCTGTCCATGGTTAAGCATATCAGTGACCGTGTAGCTGTTATGTACCTGGGTAAAATGGTTGAACTTGCGGAAAGCGAAGAATTGTACGCTAACCCGATCCATCCGTACACCAAGTCGCTGCTCTCGGCGATTCCGGTTCCGGATCCGGAAGTGGAAGCGAACAAGAAACGCATTCATCTGCATGATGAGCTGGGCAGCCCAATTTATAGTGCAAATGAAAAAACCAATGATAGCGATTATGAGCTGGTCGAAGTGTCCAAGGGACATTTTGTTGCTAAACAGTTCGCTTAAAATTTAACAGCATTATCACCGTAGGCGGGAGCGTTTAGCTCTCGTCTATTCTTTCAATATATGCTTGTATAGTTCCATGCCGGCGCTTCTTCTTTGACGCCGCACCTAACTTTGGATACAATCATAAAGGGTTTACCGATTTATGATTACATACAGCAGGTTATAGTAGAACAGGAGGCAAATGCATATGAATGTTGTACCGGAACCACTTCCGGGCGGATCTGCGCTCGCCAGTGACTATATACATCAATATGAAACTGTAGGACATTTGTACGGCGGGGATTTCCGCAACCTGGAGAGCCGGGTTAAGCGCGCGGAATGGCTTGATGGAACGGCAAGCCTCCGTGCAGACCGTACCGCGGTTGTTTCATACTTACGCAGTTATAACGCAGAGCATAATGCCCATGGAGCGGTAATGCGCTCCCTTGACTTATTGGAGCAGCCGGATACGCTGGTGGTCACAGGCGGCCAGCAGAGCGGTTTGTTCACAGGTCCGCTCTTTGTAGTATATAAGGCAATTACTACAATTCAGGCTGCGCGGGAAGCAGCAGCCCAGCTTGGGCGCCACGTTGTTCCGCTGTTCTGGATTGCCGGTGAAGATCATGACTGGGATGAAGTCAATCATACGTATGTACTGAACCGGACGGGCGAAATTACGCGGATTAAGCTGGATAAAGGCGAAGGTCCGCGTTCTTCTGTCAGTGAAATCAAGGTGGAAGCAGAGAGCTGGCTTCAGGCTGTAGGGCAGCTGGACGGACTGCTGCAGGATAGCGAATTCAAGCCGCAGGTGATGGAGTTTGTCACAGCAGCTTCGCTGGGTGCGGACAATATGACTGCCGCTTTTGCCAAGCTGATGGGTTCTCTATTTGGTCAATACGGGCTGATTCTGCTGGATTCTGCCGATTCCGCGCTGCGCAGACTTGAAATGCCAATGTTTGCTGCAATGATCGAGCGTAATGACGAGCTCGAGGCTGCCTACACCGCAGCGGCTGATCGTATTGCTGCGGGCGGTTACGTGCTGCAGGCGGATGTGACACCCGGGAATGCTAACCTCTTTTATATACATGAAGGCGCACGGCTTCTGCTTCATAAGGAGGGGGACAGATTCGCAGACCGGAAATCCGTGGTATCTTTTTCCCGTACAGAGCTGCTGGAGCTGCTGGAGAGCCATCCTGAGCGGTTCAGCAACAACGTGCTGACGCGTCCCTTGATGCAGGACTATATACTGCCTGTGCTGGCTACGGTGCTGGGACAAGGAGAAATGGCTTACTGGGCGATTCCGCATCAGGCCTTTAAGGTAATGGGCGGACAAATGCCGCTGATTATTCCGCGCATGTCTTTTACAGTCATAGAGGGAACGCTTAACAAGCATATGGATAAATACGGACTGTCCTTCACGGATGTGCGTCTTGGTCTGGATGATAAACGCAAAGAGTGGTTAACTGCACAGGATGAGCTGAAGATTGAAGAACGGTTTGAACAGACCAAAGCCGCATTCTCCGCGATGTACGAGCCGCTGATTGAGCAGCTTGGCGGAATTCAGGCAGGTCTGCTGAAGCTGGGGAACAGCAATAAGGACAAGATTATAGATCAGATTTCCTTCCTGCAGGGCAAAGCACTGGATGCGATGGAGAAGCAGAATGAGGCGGCGCTGCGTCAGTGGGAACGGATTGAGCTGTCCGTTATGCCTCTGGGTAAACTGCAGGAGAGAGTATATAATATGATGTATTATCTGAACCGTTACGGCCTTGGCTGGCTGGAGGAACTAATGGCTGTACCAGCCGATTACAGCGGAACACACCGCATTATTTATATGTAGGAATATATTATAGGAGGTTATAACATGAGTTCATTGTCCAAGGAAAATAGTATCGTAACCGATATGTCTCTCGCGCCCGAGGGGCATCTCAAAATCGACTGGGTTCGCCAGCACATGCCGGTACTGAACCGTATCCGCGAGCAGTTCGAAGCGCAGCAGCCGTTCAAGGGCCTTAAGGTATCGATCACGCTTCACCTGGAAGCCAAGACCGCTTATCTGGCCAAGGTAGTACAGGCGGGCGGGGCCGAAGTTACGATAACCGGCTCGAACCCTCTGTCTACACAGGACGATGTGTGTGCCGCGTTAGTTGAGGACGGCATCACCGTGTTCGCCAAATATAATCCGTCTCCTGAAGAATTCAAGGCGCTTAACATCAAGGCGCTGGAGAGCAAGCCGGATCTGATTATCGATGACGGAGGAGATTTCGCCACCCTGCTGCATTCCGAGCGTCCTGACCTGATGGAGAATATCCGCGGCGGTGCTGAAGAAACAACTACAGGAATTATCCGGCTGAAGGCGCTGCAGAAGCAAGGCATGCTGAAGTTCCCGATGGTGGCTGTAAATGACGCCTATTGTAAATATTTGTTCGATAACCGCTATGGCACAGGCCAATCGGCATGGGACGGCATTGTTCGCACAACCAACCTGATTGTAGCCGGCAAGACAGTGGTTGTGGTGGGCTACGGCTGGTGCGGTAAAGGTGTAGCGATGCGGGCCAAGGGTCTCGGAGCGAACGTGATTGTTACTGAAGTGGATGCGATTAAGGCTGTAGAAGCCCACATGGACGGATTCCATGTGATGCCAATGCTGGAAGCAGCGAAGCGCGGCGACTTCTTCGTAACCGTAACCGGAAATCGGTATGTTATCCGCGGCGAGCATTATGATGTCATGAAGGATGGTGCGATCCTCTGCAATGCCGGACACTTCGATGTTGAAGTGAACAAGCCGGAACTGGCTGAACGCTCCACCTCCCAGCGGACGGTGCGGAAGAATATTGAAGAGTATCTGCTGAAGGATGGCCGCAAGCTGTACCTGCTGGCGGAAGGACGTCTGGTGAACCTGGGGGCAGCCGATGGCCATCCGGCAGAAATTATGGATACCACCTTTGCGCTGCAGGCCTTATCCCTCAAATATGTGAATGACAATTATAAAGATATCGGCGTCAAGGTGGAGAATGTTCCGTATGAGCTTGATGAGCAGGTTGCGCGTTATAAGCTGGAGAGTCTGGGAATCGCCATTGACAGCCTGACGCAGGCACAGGTGGACTACCTGGACAGCTGGAATCTGAACGACTAAGGAATGGATCTGCAATAGCCCGGAGCCAATCAACTGGCCCGGGTTTTTATTTTTTACGGAATATTGCAGAGACACTTGACAAACAAGAAAAAATTACCTTGCTTAGGAAAAAGGTTTTTGATTTTTAATGGCGAATCTATTATGCTTAAGTGGTGAAAAGTGGGGCAAAGTGGGGAATCGGTACTTAGGGGTGGGGAAAGATCATGTTTATGGGGGAATACCAGCATAGCATTGACGACAAAGGCCGGATCATTATCCCGGCTAAATTCCGTGAATTGCTCGGAACCTCCTTCGTGGCGACCCGTGGCCTCGACTCCTGCCTGTTTGTTTATCCCATGGAAGAATGGGGAATCATGGAGCAAAAGCTTAAAAGCCTATCACTGATGAAATCGGATGCCCGTGCCTTCAGCCGCTTTTTTTTCTCGGGAGCGACCGAATGTGTATGGGACAAGCAAGGCAGGGTGAATCTGCCGGGGAATCTGCGGCAATATGCCAAGCTGGACAAGGACTGTGTTATTCTGGGCGTTTCGAACCGGGTGGAGATCTGGAACAAGGAGCTATGGGAGCAGTACTTCGAACAGTCAGAGGAATCGTTCAACGAGATTGCCGAGAAATTGGTTGATTTCAATTTTGATCTATAAAACATACAATTCGAATTACTGCCTTGGAGGGATGCAGCTTGTTTCACCACATCACGGTGCTTAAGGAAGAAGCGACAGAAGGGCTGCACATCAAGAAGGATGGTATATATGTGGACTGTACGCTCGGAGGAGCCGGGCACAGTTCGCTTATTGCATCCAAGCTTAGCGGCGAAGGCCGGCTGATCTGTCTGGACCAGGATGACTGGGCATTGAACAATGCCAAAGAGAGAATGGCCGAGTACGGAGACAAAGTGGTTACGGTTAAGACCAACTTCCGTGACCTCGAGCAAGTACTGAAGGAACTGCCTTTTGTTCCGCAAAAGGACGGAGTTCCCCAAGTGGACGGGATTCTGTTCGATCTGGGGGTATCTTCTCCGCAGTTTGACGAAGGGGAGCGGGGGTTCAGCTACAATCACGATGCTCCGCTGGATATGCGGATGGACCAGTCGGCACAGCTGACTGCGGCCGATATCGTCAATACCTGGAGCGAACAGGAAATAGCCCGTGTGCTTTTTCAGTATGGAGAAGAGAAGTTCTCACGGCGGATTGCCCGCAAAATTGTGGAGCGCCGGGAAGAACGCCCGGTGGAAGGTACCGGAGAACTGGCTGAGCTGATTAAAGAGGGCATTCCAGCGGCTGCGCGGAGGACAGGAGGACATCCTGCCAAACGCAGTTTCCAGGGTCTGCGGATTGCTGTCAATGATGAGCTGGGAGCTTTTGAGGATGGACTGCATGCTGCAGTACGCTGCCTTGCACCTGAGGGAAGAGTATCCGTAATTACCTTCCATTCGCTGGAGGACCGGATTTGCAAACAGATTTTCAGCAGCTATTTAAGCAGATGTACCTGTCCGCCTGATCTGCCCTACTGCGTGTGCGGCGCCAAAGGAACCCTGAAACTGATTAACCGCAAGCCCATCGTACCCGGAGAAGAAGAACTGGAGCTGAATTCACGTGCCCGTTCAGCCAAACTGCGCATTGCAGAGAAATTGTAAATGACGATAAAGGAGAGTCAGAGATGGCCTATACCCGCGGCAATTTAGCAGTTCAACCCAAGAGAAAAGAAGAGGTAAACCCGCTTTACCGTGAGAAGACAAAAGTCGTCACCAGGCGGAGAGTGCTTCCGCTGAAGGAGAAGCTTTTGTATATGATGACGCTGGGAGCCTTTATCCTGGTATCTGCCGCCCTGATCTGGCGTTACGTCCATATTTATGATTTGAACTTGCAGGCACAGAAGCTGGACAGCGAGATCGCGAAGAGCAAGAAGCAAATTGCAATTTATCAGATGGAGAAGCAGACGCTTGAACAGACGGTGGTCAAGCGGGCAGAAGAGATGGGATATAAGACTCCTCCTGTAGATTCAACAATCCATGTACTGCTTAGCAACCAGGTCACTGACAAAGCTGGAAAATAATCAGCGATTGACTTCAATCGCAATAATAGAATCTGTGAGGTTTGCTATGGTAAAAAGAATAAAACTTCGCACGCTGTTTATAGGAGGGTGTATTACCCTCTTTTTTCTTGTTTTAGTCGGCAGAGTTTTCTGGATTCAGGTAATGCAGAGTGAGAAGTGGCAGAAGGAAGCAGCTACGCAGTGGGCACATACTTCAACCATCAAGGCGGTCCGCGGCGTGATTGAAGACCGTAACGGCAGTGTTCTGGCCAGTGACGTTCCTGCCTATACCGTTGTGGTTGACCCCGAGGTCATTGCGGAGAAGGGGATCGGCCAAGAGGTCATCCAGGGACTGCATGAACTGCTTGGCAAGCCTGTAGATCAGTTGAAGAAGCTGGTAGAGGCCAAAGACGATAAGGGCAATTACTACAAGAACCGGGAGATCCGCAACGAAGGCTGGAAGATTAATCAGGAGCTGGCCGATAAGGTTACGGCTTTTGTGGACAAACTCAAGAAAGAGCATGATACCCTGGAAACGGGCGTAGGCCTCGTGAGAGAGCAGAAGCGTTATTATCCGAAGGATTCGCTGGCTGCGCATATTCTGGGCTACACCGACAGGGACGGCAATGCGGTCATGGGTCTGGAAAAGTACTTCGACAAACAGCTCTCCGGTACGGATGGCAAGCTGAATTATCAGAGTGACGGCAAGGGAATCAAGCTGCCCGATTCACAGGATAGCTACCAGCCTGTAGTGAACGGAAGCAATTACAAGCTGACCATCGACAGCACCATTCAGCATTATATCGAAGAGGCGATGAAGAAGGCTTATGCCGAGTACAAACCGAAGTCGATAAGCGTCATTGCTGCCGATCCGAATACGATGGAAATTCTGGGACTGGCAAATATGCCGACCTTCAATCCAAATGAATATTATGACCTTAATCAGGATGCGGCTGGCTTCTATAACCACGCGATCATGTCGAGGTTTGAGCCGGGCTCCACGTTCAAGATTGTACCGCTGGCCGGAGCCGTTCAGGAGAAGCTGTTTAATCCGGAAGAGACCGTCCATTCGGGCTCTATCCGGATCAAAGGGTACAGCAAACCGATCTATGATATGAATAGAGCCGGTTATGGAGATATCACCCTGCTTCAAGGGGTTAAACGTTCAAGTAACGTAGCCTTTGTCAAGATTGGTTATGAGCTGCTGGGCCAGGAAAAGCTGCTGAAATATATCAAGGATTTCGGCTTTACGGAAAAGACGGGTATTGACCTCCCGGGCGAAACCACCGGTATTGTCAACCCGAATCCGAACAGGCCGATAGAGAATGCTACCTTGGCCTATGGCCATGGCAAGCTGCTGGTTACACCGATTCAGCAGCTCACGGCGATGGCTGCGATTGCGAACGGCGGCAAGCTGATGGTACCGCATGTAGTGAAGGAAGTTACCGATCCTAATACAGGCAAGACTACGGTGACTCAGCCGGAGGTTGTACGGCAGGTGATTTCAGAGGAAAGCGCCCGCGAAACCGGCAGCTACCTCGAGCAGGTCGTGGCAGACCAGGTAATCGGAACCGGACGGCATGCCTATATCGAAGGGTACCGCGTAGCCGGCAAGACCGGGACGGCGATTAAGCCTGACGGCAAGGGCGGGTATGACCGGGATAAAGTACTAGCATCCTTCCTCGGTTACGCTCCGGCCAATAATCCGAAGATCGCGGTATTCGTCGTAATTGATGAGCCTGCGGATGCTGCCGGCGGGGGAGCCGCAGCGGGACCTATTTTCAAAGAGATTGTCTCGCAGTCCCTGCAATATATGGGCGTACCCAAAACAGTTGAATCAGATAACGCAGTGGGAAGCAAAACGTCAGTCAAGCTGGCGGCAGACTCCTCAGAGCTGCGCAGTACACCTGATCTCGTGAACAAAACGGTTAAGGAATCCAGACAGCTGCTCCTTAATCAAGGCTTTGACTTCGAGATTGTCGGTACAGGGGCAAAGGTAATCAGCCAATATCCGGATAAGAGCACAAAACTTGCCGCCGGACAGCGGATTTATCTGCTTACCCAACAGGATGAAGCAATGACCATTCCCGATTTGAAGGGAGAATCTTTGCGCGATGCTCTGGAAATTCTCAATCTGCTCAAAGTAGGGATTACGGTTGAGGGCGAAGGTTATGTCACAGAGCAGACGCAGACCAAGAATAACAGCAAAACGCATATTTCTCTGAAGCTCAGTCCCCTGAATGAATACGGGGAGAATATCCCTGTGGCCGTCAACGTTGACCCCGATGCAGAGGAGACTGCGGAGTAGCGCGTATACAGGCTTGTTCTAACCCCTGTTTGTCCCGAATAGTCATGAAGATAAGAGATCATGTCTATACGAGCGAAAGCGGGGAGAACGGAATGAAGGTTTCGAAAGTCGTAACTCGGCGGAGAATGCTGTGGACGCTGCTGGGACTGGCCGTGTTGTTCGGTTCGCTGGCCGTGCGTCTTGCCTATGTACAGCTATCACAAGGGGAGAAGCTGAGCGCCAAGGCTGAGGAATCCTGGCGGCGGAATATTCCCTTCACCGCCAAACGCGGCGAGATTCTGGACAGAGAGGGCGTTGCCCTGGCATATAATATCAGCTCGCCAACGATCTATGCCATTCCTGTGCAGGTGAAGGAAAAGGAACAGACCGCGAAGCAGCTGGCTCCGCTGCTCGGTATGACCGAGGAGAAGCTGGTCACTCTGCTGACCCAAAAGAAAGCCTCGGTGAAACTGCAGCCCGGCGGCCGCAAAATTACGATGGAGCTTGCCGCGAGCATCCGTGATTTGCAGCTGCCGGGCATCGTTGTGGCTGAGGATAACAAACGGTATTATCCCTTTGGTGATTTAGCCGCACATATTCTCGGCTTCACGGGCATCGACAATCAGGGAATCACCGGGATAGAGAGCATCTACGATAAGCTGCTTCAGGGCAGCGCAGGCAATATATCGTATCTGTCCGATGCCGGAGGACGGCTGATGCCGGGCTCCTCGGAGAAGTATACAGAGCCGCAGGACGGGCTGAGTCTGCAGCTGACGATTGATAAGCAGATTCAGTCAATCATGGAACGCGAGCTCGATCAGGCCATGGTGAAGTATCAGGCGCAAGGTGCCTGGTCGATTGCGATGGACCCCCGCAATGGTGAGATACTGGCCATGGCGAGCCGGCCGGGTTATGAGCCGGGCTCCTATAAGGAATACGATGCCGAAGTATATAACCGGAATCTTCCGATCTGGATGACGTATGAACCGGGCTCCACCTTCAAGATCATCACTTTGGCTGCTGCGCTGCAGGAGGGGAAGGTTGATCTGCAGCATGAGCATTTTTTCGATCCGGGATATATTGAAGTGGGCGGAGCCAAGCTGCGCTGCTGGAAAAAAGGCGGACACGGAAGCCAGACGTTCCTTGAAGTGGTGGAGAATTCCTGCAACCCCGGGTTTGTTGCCCTGGGCCAGCGTCTTGGCAAGGATACCCTTTTTAAGTATATCCGTGATTTCGGGTTTGGCACGAAGACAGGGATCGACCTCAACGGTGAAGCGAACGGAATTCTGTTTAAGCCGGCGCAGGTAGGGCCGGTCGAACTTGCCACCACGGCCTTTGGCCAAGGGGTATCCGTAACACCGATCCAGCAGATTGCTGCGGTGTCTGCAGCGATTAATGGCGGCAAGCTGTATACTCCGCATGTTGCCAAAGCCTGGATTAATCCGGATACCGGTAATGTCGTATCCGAGGTAGAGCCGGAAGAAGTGCGGCAGGTGATTTCTGAGGAGACTTCGAAGAAGGTGCGGGCCGCCCTTGAGAGCGTAGTTGCCAAAGGCACAGGCCGGCCGGCGTTTATTGACGGCTACCGTGTGGGCGGCAAGACTGGGACGGCACAGAAGGTTATTAACGGCCGATATTCTCCTACGGAGCATATCGTCTCTTTTATCGGATTTGCACCAGCGGATGATCCGCAGATCGTGGTCTACACCGCAGTTGACAATCCCAAGGGAATTCAGTTTGGGGGTGTGGTAGCGGCTCCGATCGTCCAGAATATTCTTGAGGATTCGCTTCATTATCTGAAGGTTCCGCAGCGCAAGGATCAGCTGCCGAAGACCTATAAATATGGGGAGACTCCGATTGTGACAGTTCCCGATTTAACAGGAGCTACTGTTCAGGATATCTATGAGGATTTGAACATGAATTTCATGCTGGCCCGCTCCGGATCAGGCAATACAGTGATTAATCAGGCACCCAAAGCGGGGGCAAGAGTGGAGCAGGGTTCAACCATCCGGATTTATATGGGAACTTCCAGTGAATAATAGGGTAGTCTGACAAATGTAGAGTGAGGGATTACTATGAAAATTAATGAATTGTCATCCTGTCTTGCCGCTTCGCGTCTATACGGGGAGGGTGGGACCGAGATTATGGATTTGCAGGTGGATTCCCGCAAGGTTAAGCCGGGCGATTTGTTCATTTGCCTGCCCGGTCATACAGTGGACGGACATGATTATGCACCGCAGGCAGCCGCAGGCGGTGCGGCTGCCCTAGTCTGTGAGCGGAAGCTGGAGATCGATCTGCCGCAGATCGTGGTAGATGACTGCCGGTTTGCGATGTCCGTGCTGTCGAATGCGTTCTTCGGCTCACCCAGCAGCCGGATGAAGATGATTGGGATTACCGGGACCAACGGCAAAACCACGACTACGTATCTGATTGAGAAAATCATGCAGGACCATGGCGTGAAAACGGGGCTGATCGGGACGATTCAGATGCGTTATGACGGACAAAGCTATCCGATGTCCGGTACTACGCAGGAATCGCTTGAGCTTCAGCGTACTTTGAACGATATGGCGTCCAAAGGCGTGCAGTGCTGTGTGATGGAGGTATCCTCCCATGCACTTCAGCAGGGACGGGTGAAGGGAACGGATTACCGCACGGCAATATTTACTAACCTGACTCAGGATCATCTGGATTATCACCATACGATGGAGGAGTACCGCGCGGCTAAGGCACTATTCTTCTCGCGGCTTGGCAATGTGATCTCTCCGTGGAAGGAAGAACGTAAATATGCAGTTCTCAACACGGATGATGCAGCAAGCAGCTATTTTGCTGACCAGACCGCTGCGGAAGTGATTACATATGGTATCGACACCCCTGCAAATGTCCGGGCCACTCAAATTTCGATCACGTCCAAAGGAACTTTTTTCCATGTGGATACGTTTAAGGGGAAGACAGATATTTCGCTCCGGATGGTCGGTAAGTTCAATGTCTATAATGCACTAGCGGCCATTACTGCTGCGCTGCTGGAGGATGTGCCGCTGGAAGAAATCAAAGCCAGTCTGGAGTCCGTAGCCGGTGTGGACGGACGTGTCGAGTCTGTGGATGCCGGACAGGATTTCGCGGTCATCGTAGACTACGCGCATACGCCGGATGGTCTGGAGAATGTGCTGAAGGCTGTCTGTGAATTCGCTGCCGGCAAGGTCATTACCGTCTTTGGCTGTGGGGGAGACCGGGATACGACCAAACGGCCGCTGATGGGCAAGATAGCTGCCAAATACAGTGATCATGTCATGGTTACTTCCGACAATCCCCGGACAGAGGATCCGCTGCTGATTCTGCGCGATATTGAAGCGGGCCTTCTTGAGGACGGCGTGTCACAGGAACGGTATGAGATGATTCCCGACCGGCGGGAAGCGATCAGAAAAGCTATTGAAATGGCAAGCCCCGGCGATGTAGTATTGATTGCGGGGAAAGGTCATGAGACCTATCAGCTAATCGGCGGAGTCGTTCATGATTTTGATGACCGCATTGTAGCCAAAGAAGTGATAAGGGGCCGAAGCTATTGATTACAAGAACGCTGTATACTATCGCGCAAATGTGCGGAGGAAAGCTGTCCTCTGCTGAAGATAACAATATCGAAATTGCGGGGGTCGTAACCGATTCCCGCAAAATTACGCCTGCCTGCCTGTTCGTTCCTCTGGTCGGAGATAACTTTGACGGCCATGATTACGCTGCTGCTTCTCTGGCGGCAGGAGCGGCCGCTACGCTCTGGCAGCGGGATAAGGGGCCTGCGCCTGAAGGCGGTCCTGTCATTCTGGTGGAGGATACACTGGCCGCTTTGCAGAGACTGTCCTCGGCATATCTGGGCGAGCTCGCACCGCGTGTAGTCGCCGTGACAGGCAGCAACGGCAAGACAACGACCAAAGATATGGTTACCGCTCTTCTTGAAGTGCAGTACAAGGTACACAAAACACAGGGGAATTTCAATAACCACATCGGTCTGCCGCTTACGATTCTCTCCATGGACAGTGATGTTGAGATTGCTGTGCTGGAGATGGGCATGAGCTCGCGCGGGGAGATATCCCTGCTGTCAAGGATAGCTGCCCCTGATGTGGCTATGATTACCAACGTGGGTGAATCCCATCTGCTGCAGCTCGGGTCCCGCAAGGAAATTGCCCGGGCGAAGCTTGAGATTGTGGACGGACTTAAGCCGGGCGGCCTGCTCATCTATAACGGGGATGAACCGCTGCTCGCAGAAGTTATGGCAGAGCCGGGGTTTAATCCGCCGGAAGGGATGCTCAGCTTCCGTTTCGGGCAGTCCGGAGACAATGATGACTATCCTACAGGTCTCATGACTCATGGAGCAGGAATGTCCTTCACTTCGCATCTTCATGCCGAGCGTGCCTTCACGCTGCCTCTGCCGGGGCGTCACAATGTCATTAACGCACTCGCCGCACTGGCGGTTGCGCGCCACTTCCTTGTGACTGATGAGAATATTGAGACCGGATTAGCCGGGCTTAAGCTGACCGGAATGCGGATTGAAGTGATACAGGCGGCGAACGGGCTGACGCTGCTGAACGATGCTTACAATGCCAGCCCTACGTCCATGAGAGCAGCGATAGATGTGCTGCAGTCCATGAAGTGCAGCGGGAGCAGAATCGCGGTGCTGGGGGACATGCTGGAACTTGGGCCTGATGAAGTTCAGTTCCACCAGCAGATCGGCAGCTATCTCGATCCTGCACTGACGGATGCGGTATACACTTACGGACCGCTCGCTGCTCATATTGCTGCGGCTGCGGCGGAGAGATTCGGGGCCGGACATGTATTTGCTTTTGAAGACAAAGAAGCATTGATCACGTCCTTGAACACCAAATGTGGTTCCAGGGATGTAGTACTCTTCAAAGCGTCCCGGGGGATGCGTCTGGAGGAAGTGCTTCACCGCCTGAAAGAATATTCTGAAGCTGACTTAAACTAATGGAGGGGGTGTACCCATGGATTATCAATTACTTCTACTGACTATTGCTGTGTCCTTTATCCTTGCGGTCATTGCCGCTCCGCTGATTATCCCGCTACTGCGCCGGATGAAGTTCGGACAACAGGTTCGCGATGACGGGCCTCAGACGCACCTGAAGAAGGCGGGAACGCCTACGATGGGCGGAATTATCATCATGGTGGCGTTCACATTGTCTTTTCTGAAATTTTCAGTGATTAATTCGGATTTCTACGTCCTTCTGGTAGCTACGCTGGGTTACGGTCTGATCGGTTTCCTGGATGACTATATTAAGATTGCCTTCAAACGTTCCCTAGGACTGACTGCACGCCAGAAGCTTGCCGGCCAGTTGCTGGTCGGTATCGTTCTCTGCGCCCTGCTCATTTCCGGCGGACATCATACAAACATCAGCATTCCGGGAACATCGGTGAGCTTTGACTGGGGCGGCTGGTTCTACTATCCGTTTATTGTCCTGATGATGATGGCGGTAACCAATGCGGTTAACTTCACGGATGGTGTGGACGGACTGCTGTCCGGTGTCAGTGCGATCGCGCTCGCTGCTTTTGCTGTAGTTGCCATGCAGGCAACCTCCATTGCTGCCGGTGTCTGCGCTGCGGCGATGATTGGTGCAGTACTTGGCTTTCTGGTATTCAATGCCCATCCGGCCAAAGTGTTCATGGGTGATTTCGGCTCCTTCGGGATCGGCGGTGCCATTGGCGCGATTGCCATTGTAACGAAGACCGAGCTGCTCTTCGTGGTGATCGGCGGTGTCTTCGTAGTCGAAATGCTGTCCGTAATTATTCAGGTCGCTTCGTTCAAAACACGCGGCAAACGGGTGTTCCGAATGAGTCCGATCCATCATCACTTTGAGCTGGGCGGCTGGTCGGAGTGGCGTGTGGTTGTCTCCTTCTGGGCGGTGAGCCTGGTGCTTGCGGCTGTTGGACTATATCTCATCAAGGGGTTGTAACATATGAAGCATCCGGATTTGTACCGTGGTGAAGAAGTGGTCGTCCTGGGGCTCGCCAAAAGCGGCGTCCAGGTGGCCAAGGTGCTGCATGAGCGCGGCGCGGTTGTGACGGTCAATGATAAAAAGGAAAGAGATCAAAGTCCCGAAGCTTCCGAACTGGAATCTTTGGGAATTTATGTTATATGCGGCGGGCATCCGGAGGGGCTGATTCATGAGGGTGTTGCACTTGTTGTCAAGAATCCGGGGATTCCCTATTCCGTGGCTCCGGTGCAGCAGGCTCTTGAGCTTGGCATCGAAGTCGTAACGGAGGTAGAGGTGGCTTACCATCTCTGCGCCGCACCTATGATCGGTATTACGGGCTCCAACGGGAAGACGACTACAACGACCTGGGTTGGCCGTATGCTGGAGGCAGCGGGGATGAGGCCTATAGTTGCCGGGAACATCGGTACGCCGCTCTGTCAGGCCGCTCAGGAGGCTGACGTGGACAACTGGATGGTTGTCGAGCTCAGCAGCTTCCAGCTCAAGGGGACGGAAGCCTTCCGGCCTAAGGTCGCTGCCCTGTTGAATGTTGCCGAGACCCATCTGGATTATCATGGGGGGATGGAGGATTATGTGGCCTCCAAATCCAAGCTGTTCGCGAATCAGGGGCCGGGCGACACTGCTGTACTGAATTGGGATGATCCGGTCTGCCGCGAGCTGGTTCCTTATATCAAAGCAGGCATCCTGCCCTTCTGCATGACCGAAGAGCTGGTTCAGGGCATCTTTGTCCGTCCATCCTATCTGCCGGAGACAGAAGATGATCTTAAGCGGGTCATCATCTACCGGGATTATACGGAGAGCGAGACTGAAATAGCCGATGTGGATTCGATTGGCCTTCCGGGCCGCTTCAATGTGGAGAATGCGCTGGCCGCCTGCGGCATTGCCATTGCCGCAGGCGCGGACCCGGCTGTGCTTGGCGGAGTGCTGGCTTCCTTCCGCGGTGTGGAGCACCGGCTGGAATATGTGACAGACAAGGCGGGGGCCGCCTACTATAACAATTCTAAGGCTACCAATTCCAAAGCTACAGCCATGGCGCTGGGGTCCTTCAAGAAGCCGGTCATCCTCGTTGCCGGAGGTCTGGACCGCGGTTCTGATTATATGGAGCTGCTGCCTGTCCTCGGAGGGAACGTCAAGGCCCTGGTGGCCCTTGGGGAGACGAAGGACAAGCTGGCCGTGGTTGCGCAGCTGGCAGGAGTAAAGACAATCATCTCCGTCGATAATGGGGAGAGCGCCGCCGCCGTGCTGCAAGAGGCCGTGCGGGAGGCTTCCGCTCTTGCGGAAGCAGGAGATGTAGTTCTCCTCTCTCCTGCCTGTGCCAGCTGGGATATGTTTACATCCTATGAAGAGCGCGGGCGTATTTTTAAAGAGGCGGTGCATAACCTTTAAGTAGGGGGGTGGATAAGCCCCTACTACGGATGCAAGAGGTGTGCTCCTGATGAACAAATCCCGTCATGCGCCCGATATCTGGCTGCTGCTTCCGATATTGGCTTTGCTGGCCATCGGTATGGTAATGGTATACAGCGCCGGGTCCGTTTTAGGCTTCCGCAATTATGGCGACTCGTTTTATTTTGTCAAAAGACAGCTGCTGTTCGCAGGCCTGGGTCTTATCGCCATGTTCATCACCGCGAATACGGATTATGTGGTGCTGAAGAAGTTCGCCAGGCCGGTCTTGCTTGTCTGCTTCGTACTGCTGGTGTTGGTGCTGGTTCCCGGCATAGGGGTCGTGCGCGGCGGTGCGCGCAGCTGGCTGGGGATCAGCTCCTTCGGCATCCAGCCCTCGGAGTTCATGAAGATGGGGATGATCCTCTTTCTGGCCAAATGGCTCGGAACAGAGGATTACGATATTTCCAGCTTCACCCGTGGACTGCTTCCGCCGCTTGCGCTGATCGGTTCCGCTTTTGCGCTGATCATGCTCCAGCCGGATCTCGGTACAGGCACTGTCATGTTCGGGGCTGCCTTGATGATGGTCTTCACGGCAGGGGCCCGGATGAAGCATCTGCTCTCCCTGGGCGCGCTGGGTATCGCAGGGTTCGTGGGGCTTATTGCCGCCGCACCCTACCGTCTGCAGCGGATTACGGCCTTCCTGGACCCCTGGTCCGATCCGCTCGGGGCCGGATATCAGATCATACAGTCACTGTACGCGATTGGACCCGGCGGACTGGGGGGCTTGGGTCTCGGCATGAGCCGGCAGAAGTACAGCTATGTGCCGGAGCCGCAGACCGATTTTATTTTCTCCATACTGGCTGAGGAGCTTGGGTTTATCGGGGGGCTGGCAGTGCTGCTGCTCTTCCTGATTCTGATTTGGCGCGGAATGAAGGTAGCAATGAGTCTGCCGGACCGTTTCGGCAGCTATCTGGCCGTAGGCATCGTATGTATGGTCGCTATTCAGGTGATCATCAACATCGGTGTGGTTATCGGCCTCATGCCGGTTACCGGCATTACGCTTCCGCTGATCAGCTACGGAGGCTCATCGCTGACCCTGATGCTTACAGCCCTTGGCATTCTACTTAATTTATCCCGTTATGCGAGGTGAAAGACATGCGTATTGTATTAAGCGGCGGCGGTACGGGCGGACATATCTATCCGGCCGTAGCCGTAGCCAGACAGCTGGAATGCGAAGAAGAGAAATCCGTCTTCCTGTATATCGGGGGTAAACGCGGTCTGGAGAGCAAGCTTGTTCCGCAAGAGAATCTGCCCTTTAAAGCGATAGATATTACCGGCTTCCGCCGTAAGCTCTCGATGGACAATGTGAAGACGGTAATGCGTTTTCTGAAGGGGGTGAAGGCCTCCAAAGCCATGCTGCGGGAGTTCAAGCCGGATGTCGTCATCGGCACCGGCGGATATGTCTGCGGGCCGGTAGTGTACGCTGCATCCCGGCTAGGCATCCCGACCCTTATCCATGAACAGAACGCGATTCCGGGCCTGACCAACCGTTTCCTAAGCCGGTATGCCGATACGGTCGCCGTAAGCTTTGAAGGCACGGAGCCCGCTTTTCCAGGGGCTAAGAACGTAATCTACACGGGCAACCCCCGGGCAACTACGGTAATGACTGCCAACCCGCAGCGGGGATTCGCTTCACTTGGGATTCCTGAAGGCAGTACGGTTGTGCTGGTAGTCGGAGGAAGCGGAGGCGCCAAGGCAATTAACCAGGCGATGATTGAAATGGCTCCGTTTGTGGGTAAGGGTAATGGTGTTCACTATGTGTATGTTACCGGAGAGGCTTATTTCGAGGAAACCCGTAAAGCTGTGCGCGAGAAGCTCGGAAGCTTGCCGAACTCCCTGCATATTCTTCCGTATATTCATAATATGCCCGAGGTGCTGGCCTGTACTTCACTCATCGTGAACCGGGCGGGGGCATCGTTTCTTGCAGAGATTACTGCGCTTGGCATTCCTTCTGTGCTTATCCCTTCTCCCAATGTGACGAATAATCACCAGGAAGCGAATGCCAGACAGCTTGAACGTGAAGGGGCAGCCGTTGTGCTGCTGGAGAAGGATCTGAGCGGCGAGGCACTATTCGCAGCGGTGCATAAGATTATCGGAGCGGACGCTGCACGCCGCAGTATGTCTGATGCCTCAAGGCGGCTGGGTAAAAGAGATTCCGCCTCGCTGGTTGTCGCCGAGCTCCGCAGACTGGCTGCAGGCCGGAAACGCTAGAATCCGGGCTTACATTGTCACACACGAGAGGTCACGAACATAGGATGATCCTATAATCGTGACAATCACCCAGAGCACTTCCAGTTCATGAAATGTGGAGCGGGCAGCTTCCCGGCCTATTTCTGTTGATCTGTGTACAGGAAGTGCCCAACGGTGGGTGAGCGGTAATCTCGGAGGTGATACATTGGACAAATTGGTGATTGAGGGTGGAAATCCCCTGTCAGGCACCATACGTATCCATGGAGCGAAAAATGCGGCCCTGCCGATTCTGGCGGCAAGCCTGCTGGCCGAAGGAGTTCACTCACTGCATAATGTGCCGAAGCTGCTGGACATCGAAACTATGCTGGATATTCTGGAAAGGCTGGGCTGCAGGGCCGTGCATGAAGACGAAACGGTTACGGTCGATACAACCTACGTCGCAACCTCGCATGTTCCGGAGGATTTAATGCGGCAGATGAGATCCTCCATTTTTCTAATGGGACCGCTTCTGTCCAGGTTTGGTGAAGTGACGATTTATCAGCCGGGCGGCTGTGCCATCGGGGAACGCAAAATTGATCTTCACCTGCAGGGTCTGAAGCTGCTCGGGGCGGAGATTGAGGAAACCAGCGGGATGATCTGCTGCCGGGCTGCCAAACTGACGGGCTGTGATATTCATCTGGATTATCCAAGCGTTGGAGCCACGGAGAATATCATGATGGCAGCCGCTATGGCGGAAGGGACAACGACGGTGTCTGGGGCGGCCAGAGAGCCGGAAATCCAGGATCTGCAGAATTTCCTGAATGCGATGGGTGCGCAAATCATCGGTGCAGGAACAGATACGATCACCATCCAGGGCGTCTCCAAGCTGTATCCGTGCAATTATGAGGTCATTCCCGACCGGATTGTCGCCGGGACCGTAATGATCGCTGCGGCAGCTACAAGGGGGAATGTGACGCTGACCCACACCAACGCAGGACATTTGACTTCTCTGATCCATGTTCTGAGGCGTGCCGGTGTTCAAATTACAGTTTGCAATGATATAATTAATATCAGCTGTATGGGGCGTCCGCGTGCAGTAGAAAGAATTGTAACCTCTCCTTATCCTTCGTTCCCTACAGATCTGCAATCCCAGGTGATGGTCCTTTTATCCCTGGCTGACGGATTCAGCGTGATTAAAGAAACTGTATTTGAAGGGCGCTTTAAGCATGTAGAGGAGATGGCGCGGATGGGAGCCGACATTTCCATTGACCTGAACCGGGCTTTTATACGCGGAGTGCAGAGATTGTACGGAGCTACGGTAGAAGCTACCGACCTGCGTGCCGGAGCTGCCCTGGTTATCGCCGGACTTGCCGCTCAAGGGACTACCGTTGTTGAGCAGGCGCATCATATTGACCGCGGATATGATGGCATTGAGGTACTGTTTCAGAAGCTGGGTGCACGGATTAGTCGCAAGGTACCTGTGCCGGACCCTCTGGATTTGGCCAATTAAAGCTCCCTGTCTCCTTCGGCCCGAGTGCGCGGGAAGGAGACAGGGCCTTATTACGGAGATATGAGAATGCCTAAAACCCGAATGCCTCTTCTTAAAGAGGACAAGCCCAGTAAGAGAATGAGCCGTAAAATTACCATTATCCTGCTACTGTTGTTTATTGCGCTGCTGGCCGTGATATTTTTCCGTTCGTCCGTCAGTAAGATTACAGCTATCCATTTCCAGGGGGATAAATATACATCCCGGGAGGAATTGCTTGCCGCAAGCGGTCTTACGATCGGCGGACAGTTCTTCGCAGTCTCCGGAGATTCCGTGGAAAGTGCATTGACAGAACTGAAGACGGTTCAGGAAGCGGCTGTGGACAAGAGTTTCCCCGGTGTGATTAACATCAGCATTAAGGAATTCCCCGCAGTGGCATACGAGCTGGATGAGGCTGGATCGCTTGAGGCGATTCTGTCCAGCGGAGCTGCAGTATCTGTCAAGGATACAGGGATTGCCGTTGAAAAGCCGATATTAACCAACTGGAAGGCTGATGATCCGTACAAGACGAAGCTGTGCCAGGCGCTGGCTGATATTCCGAATGAACTGACCAGTGATATATCCGAGATCGTCCCCTCCCCGACTTTGTCTTTTCCGGACCGTATTAAGCTGTATACACGTTCACGGTTTGAGGTCATTACGGCAATTTCACTGCTTAAGGACAAAGTGGAATACCTAAATCAAGTAATTGAAAATGAGCAGCCGGGATTGATCAAGATGCTTGAGGCCGATTCTTATGTCCCATTTCATACGGAAGCGGAGGATTCCGGGGAGGATGCAGACACACAAGAGTAAATAGTCCCTACTAATAGAGCGGAAAAAATGCTACAATCGGTTTTACGGGCAATAAGCAACCTCCCTCTTTTTTCTGCGGATTTTTTGAAATACATTCATGGATATAGCTGTCATTTCTTAAAAGGTAGAACTTATATGCTTTAGAAAAAATTAAAAGCAGTTGTTTGCATGCCAAAAGGCTGTTATATTATTCCATTCAAAAAATTTGTAGAAAAAAGAGGGAAAGGATTAGGGATGTTGAATATGTACAGAGAAGTTTCCCGGGACCGGGATCAAAGCGCATTTTCTATTTATTTGGCTTCACAATTCATTATGATTATAACAGGAGGTGCCATAGGGCTTGAGCAACAATGACATCATTGTTAGTTTGGACATCGGTACATCCAAAGTTCGGGCAATAATTGGGGAAGTTACCAATGGAACCTTTAATATTATTGGCGTTGGATCTGCTGATTCGGAAGGAATACGCAAGGGTGCGATTGTAGACATCGATCAGACTGTGCAATCGATCAAGAGTGCCGTAGAGCATGCGGAGCAAATGGTCGGTATTCAAATATCCGAGGTGTATGTCGGTATATCCGGTAATCATATCGGCCTGCAATCCAGTCACGGTGTAGTTGCCGTGCAGAATGAAGACCGTGAGATCGGCGAAGAAGATATCGACCGCGTAATCAAGGCTGCTGAGGTCATAGCACTGCCTCCTGAGCGCGAAGTCATTGATGTTGTCGCCAAGCAATATATCGTCGACGGGCTTGAAGGAATTCAAGATCCGCGCGGAATGATCGGAGTTCGCCTCGAGGTTGAAGCAACGATCATTACCGGGGCTAAGACACCAATACATAATCTGCTGCGCTGCGTGGAGAAATCAGGTCTGAAGGTTAAAGATCTTGTGCTTATGTCTCTCGGGGCAGGCGGATTAGCGCTTTCCAAGGATGAGAAATCAATGGGAGCAGTACTGGTGGATATCGGTGCCGGCCAGGCGACGATAGCCGTATATGAAGAAGGTTCCTTGTGCGCAACCTCTACGATTCCGATCGGAGGAGAATTTATAACCAATGATATTGCATACGGTCTGCGAACGCTTACCGATCAGGCTGAGAAGGTCAAGCTGAAATATGGCTGTGCCTGGATTGATGACGCCGCCTCGGATGTCGTGTTCAAGGTTCTGCGGATCGGCAGCAATGTTGAGAAGGAATTCAACCAGGAGGATCTGGCGGCGATTATTGAGCCCAGAGTTCAAGAAATCTTCCATCTGATCCGCCAGGAAGTGAAGCGGCTTGGTTACAATGAGCTTCCGGGAGGTTATATACTAACGGGTGGCACCGTTTCGATGCCGGGTGTCCTGAAGGTCGCCCAGACTGAGCTGGCAGCCTCCGTACGTATTGCCGTACCTGATTATATTGGAGTACGTGACCCCGGGTTCACCGGCGGTGTAGGTATACTCCATACCGTTGTGCGCAGATTCCGCGGACGAAGCAGCGGCGGAAGCGCCAATAAGAAGACGGTTAACCGCAGCAAGCAAAGTGCTGCACCTAGCCAGGATTCTTCCAAGAAGCCGGGGCTGGTAGAACGTCTAAAGAATATGTTCAGCGAGTTCATATAAGTGTAAGTCCAGATATACTTGGACTGGCCATCCAAGCACTACTCAAGGGGGAGATGGAAACAATATGTTGGAATTTGATTTTGAAATGGAGAGCTTAGCCCAAATAAAGGTCATCGGCGTAGGCGGCGGCGGAAGCAATGCTGTAAACCGGATGATTGAAAATGGCGTTCAGGGTGTTGAATTCATTACGGTTAATACAGATGCCCAAGCGCTGCATATGGCCAAATCGGAGCATAAACTGCAAATCGGGGATAAACTGACCCGCGGACTTGGCGCTGGAGCCAATCCTGAGGTGGGGAAGAAAGCGGCTGAAGAATCCCGCGATCTGATTTCAAATACGCTTAAAGGTGCAGATATGGTATTCGTAACCGCAGGTATGGGCGGGGGTACCGGAACAGGCGCAGCGCCTGTAATTGCTGAGATTGCCAGAGAGTGCGGAGCATTGACGGTTGGCGTCGTGACCCGTCCGTTTACTTTTGAAGGCAGAAAACGTTCCAATCAGGCAGAACTGGGAATCGAAGCGTTGAAAGAAAAAGTGGATACGCTGATCGTGATTCCGAATGACCGCCTGCTGGAAATTGTGGATAAGAAAACACCAATGCTGGAGGCTTTCCGTGAAGCGGATAATGTACTCCGCCAGGCTGTGCAAGGGATATCTGATCTCATTGCCGTTCCCGGCCTGATCAACCTTGACTTTGCCGATGTGAAGACCATCATGACAGAACGCGGTTCGGCGCTTATGGGCATCGGAATTGCCACCGGCGAGAACCGTGCGTCAGAGGCGGCCCGCAAAGCCATTATGAGCCCGCTCCTCGAAACCTCGATTGAAGGTGCGCGCGGTGTAATCATGAACATCACAGGGGGCTCTAACCTCTCCCTGTACGAGGTTAATGAAGCGGCTGAGATTGTTACTTCTGCTTCGGACCCCGAAGTGAATATGATCTTCGGTGCCATTATCGAAGAGAGCATGAAGGACGAAATCAAGGTTACGGTAATTGCTACCGGCTTTGAACATAAGCCTTCCCCTGTAGCGCCTGCTCGCCGTCCTGCATCCAGCAGTGAGCCGGCAGCGGACAAGGATAAGAATGCGAATCTGCGTCCGTTCGGCAATCAGACAACCTCTGATCAGCTGGATATTCCAACCTTCCTGCGCAACCGGACACGCGGCAACAATGATTAAGAACTAAGAGCAATGAACTGCATAGCTTTTTACGGAAGCACCGTATTCAACCCGCCTTGAGCCGGGACGAATACGGTGTTTTTTTGTTTTTCAGGCTGTTATAATAACGATAACGGGAGACGATGGAATGGAGCTGCTGGACCCCCGGGTGGATTTTGTATTTAAACGGATATTTGCAAGCGAGAGTAACAAGGATGTGCTGCTGGCTTTTCTGAACCGGATATTCATGGATGCGGGAGATCCGCCGCTGGAGGAAGTAGTGCTGCTCAATCCTTATACAGATAAGGATGATCCGCTGGATAAGCTATCAATATTTGATATTTGGGCGAAGTCTGCAGACGGCAAGCTGATCAATATTGAAATGCAGCTGTTCAACAAATATGATATTGAGAAAAGGACCTTATATTACTGGAGCAAACGTTACGCGGGCCAGCTTCAGGTAAGCGGCAAATACACAGACCTCAAGAAACGCGTAACAATCAACATTCTGAATTATAAGGTGCTGCCTAACGAACATCCGCATAGTGTGTTTCACTTACGGGAGGATGCAACCGGAATGCCGCTCACGGATGATATTGAAATTCATTTTCTGGAATTACCCAAGCTGAATCAGCCAGCGGTTCCCGGCCAAGGCGGCCTGGTGAACTGGCTGCTGTTCTTGAAGGGAATAAACCACTCGGATTGGGAGGTGCTGTTGATGAACGAGCCTGCTTTGAGGAAGGCGATGGAAACCCTGGAGTTTCTGAGTCAGGATTCGGAAGCCCGGCGTAAATATGAGGACCGCCAGAAGTTTCTGCTTGACGAAGCCTCGCAGAGAGACGGTGCACAAAGAGAAGGGTTTGCTAAAGGCATAGCGGAAGGCAGAGAAGTAGGCAGAACAGAAGGCAGAGCAGAAGGTGAGCTCGAGGCAAAGCTGGAAATAGCCAAGAATCTCTTGGCTATGGGGATGGATCTTCCTTCTGTAATGAAGGCAACCGGACTGACTGAAGAAGAATTGAAATCTATTAGTTAAATAAATATTCGAACTTGAAGTCAGCCTCTACAGGCTGGCTTTTTGTTTTATCCTCTTAATATCTCTGCTGACCTATAACTCGACAAAAAAAACGTAAGTACGCCCCCCAAGTTTAGACAGACTTTGAATGCGAGAGTTCCTATACTAATCTTATCGTCTAAAAAGAGAGCCTTCACCCTGGCCTCCGGCTAGATATCCGTTACCAGGCAGGTGAAAACACTGGTTGTTTATATTGACTTGATCTTCGCCGCCAATCTGCTGATCGACGGAATTCTATTGTGGCTGACCAGCTGGCTGGTCAAGCTGAAGGTGTCCTGGTGGCGCCTGTCTCTCTCTGCGCTGGTTGGCGCGCTCTATGTCGTGATGATGTTTGTACCGGAGCTGTCCTTCATGTACACCTTCCTCATCAAGTTTGGGTTGTCGGTAGTGATGCTGTGGATCGCGTTTGGATTTAGAAGTCTGCAAAGCTATCTTCGTGCATTGGGGGCATTTTATATCATTAATTTTGCGGCGGCAGGAGGTATAGTAGGGATTCATTATTTGCTGCAAAGCTCAGGCGACATCTGGAACGGCATTATCTTTACTTCTTCAGGCGGCCAAGCTTACCGGCTGAAGATTGGATTCTGGTTCGTACTTGCGATGCTTCCGCTGGTGCTACTTCTCTTCAAGCTGATTCAAGCCTCACGCAGGCGCAGGGAGCAGCTGGAGACATATATCGGTGAAGTGACTGTGGAGATTGACGGTGTTATTGTTACTTGCCCCGGGCTGCTGGATACCGGAAACCGGCTGAATGATCCGCTTACGCGAATTCCGGTCATGGTTATGGAATCCTCATTATGGGAAGGCCATCTGCCGGCCTCATGGAAAGGGAGGCTGACACAGACGGGGGCAGATACACTTGTGCTGGAAGCGGACGGGCAGTCGTTCGCCTGGCAGGACAGAATACGGCTGGTGCCGTACAGAGGCGTTAACCGCGGGGCATCCTTCATGCTCGCGTTGAAGCCGGATTCAGTGATGATAAAGCTTGGCGGCGAAACCTTCTACAGCAAGAGGGTTCTCATCGGGCTGGATGGCGGGACACTGTCGGGAGACGGGGCGTACCGGGCGGTCATACATCCTGACCTGACCCACAATGAGAGCGCTGTAGAGGCGCCGGCAGACAAGGCTATGAGTTAAGGAACATATAGGAGGAACAATAAATGGTCAAATTCAAACTTGTGCTGCAACTGCAGTATTATCGCATGCTGTTTCTGCTGGGACTGAAGAGCCAGGAAATATATTATATCGGGGGCAGTGAAGCGCTGCCTCCTCCGCTTACTCGGGAAGAGGAAGAATTCCTGCTGCAGCGGCTCTCGAGCGGTGATGCAGCGGTCCGGGCCATGCTGATTGAACGCAACCTGCGGCTGGTGGTGTATATCGCCCGCAAATTTGAGAACACAGGGATCAATATCGAGGATCTTGTTTCCATCGGGGCGATAGGACTGATTAAAGCCGTCAACACCTTCGATCCGGAGAAAAAAATAAAACTGGCCACCTATGCCTCACGCTGTATTGAGAATGAAATTCTGATGTATCTGCGGCGCAACAGCAAAACTAGAAGCGAGGTTTCGTTTGATGAACCTCTGAATATTGACTGGGACGGCAACGAGCTGTTGCTATCGGATGTGCTGGGAACGGAGAATGACACGATTTACCGGAATATCGAAGAACAGGTGGACCGCAAGCTGCTGCAGAAGGCGCTGGAGAAGCTCAGTGAACGGGAAAGATTAATTATGGAGCTGCGGTTCGGACTGCGCGGCGGTGAGGAAAAAACCCAAAAGGATGTCGCTGATTTGCTTGGCATTTCCCAATCCTACATCTCGCGGCTGGAGAAAAGAATTATCAAGCGGCTGCGCAAGGAGTTCAACAAGATGGTGTAAGCTGAGGGAACCGAGGAATAAAATGCCGGACCGGGGAGATAATGTACAGTAATGTTTCTCCTTGGGAGGTAAATCATCATGACCCGAAATAAAGTCGAGATTTGCGGTGTGGACACCGCTAAGCTGCCCGTTCTTACGAACGTGGAAATGCGGGCATTGTTCACTTCGCTGCAGCAGCAGGGCGAGCGATCCGCCAGAGAGAAATTGGTAAATGGTAACCTTAGACTTGTTCTTAGCGTAATTCAAAGGTTCAATAATCGTGGGGAGTTCGTGGATGATCTGTTTCAGGTAGGCTGCATCGGACTCATGAAAGCCATCGATAATTTTGATTTATCGCAGAATGTCAAGTTCTCTACCTATGCGGTGCCGATGATCATCGGAGAGATCCGCCGCTACTTGCGTGACAACAACCCGATCCGGGTATCGCGCTCGCTGCGGGATATTGCCTATAAGGCCCTTCAGGTCCGTGACAGCCTGACCAATCAGAATTCGCGGGAACCGACGATCCTCGAGATTTCAGAAGCGCTCGGTGTACCTAAAGAGGATGTCGTCTTTGCCCTTGATGCTATTCAGGACCCGGTATCCCTGTTCGAGCCGATCTATCATGACGGCGGTGATCCGATCTATGTGATGGATCAGATCAGCGATGATAAGAACAAGGATGTATCCTGGATTGAAGAGATTGCTCTTCGTGAAGCGATGCAGCGGCTGGGACAGCGCGAGAAACGTATTTTGTCCATGCGGTTCTTTGAAGGTAAAACCCAGATGGAGGTAGCGGATGAGATTGGGATCTCACAGGCGCAGGTATCGCGGCTTGAGAAGTCGGCTATCCAGCAAATGCAAAAGCATGTGAAGTCTTAAACAGCAGGCTATAGATAAGCGGGGGATATTCCGGAAGGCGCGTAAGCGGCTGCCCGGGGTATCCTTTTGTATGTAACAACGAATGCCGGAAATGAATTAAGACATGTTGCCAAGCCTTAAGGACATATACTGGAGCTATAGGTCTGAATGTACAGGGGTGGCAGGATGAATGAAGATTCCGTAGGGTCAGGCAAAAAGATGAAAATCTCTGATTTTCAAACCAAGGATGTTATTAATATTGTGGACGGCAAGCGGCTCGGACAGATTAGTGATCTGGAGCTGGATCTGCGCCGGGGGGTTATTGATGCCATCATCGTACCGGGATATACAAGGTTCATGGGACTGTTCGGAGGCGGTGCCGATCTGATTATCCCGTGGCGGAATATCGTCAAGATCGGTGCCGATGTCGTCCTGGTAAAGATTGAGGAATCCCGGATGCCTCAGGGCCAGGAAGAGCGGGAGATGATGTATTTGGAGCGGCCGGAACGCAGCGAGCGGCGCACTTATTGAACAGGTGCGTCTTTTTTCTGCGTATATGGGTAAAGGCATAGGGTGGGCTCAGGAGAGTGCAGCGTTACATCACTTTGTGGGGTAGAGTTTGTGGGGTAGAGTTTATGGGGCTGAGTTTATGTTACACTTAAGCGGAGGTGAAGATATGGAACCGTTTATGCGGATTGACGGAACGCCTAGGCTGCTTCATCTGGAGCCGTGGCGTGAGAAGTATAATGCAATCACAGCAGGATTCACAGGCAGAGAGGGCGGCAGCGGTACGAAGCCGTATGACAGCTTCAACTGTGCGCTTCATGTCGGTGATGATCCGGCTATTGTGCTTAGCAACAGGAAGCTGCTGGCCGAAAGTCTTGGTTTCGGGCTCCAGTCCTGGACCTGCGGAGAACAAACCCATGGTAAAGATATAGCTGTAATTACAGAACAGGACCGCGGAAGAGGCAGCCTGGACCGGTCTACAGCTTTTCAGGCTACCGACGGGCTTCTGACTAATATGCCGGGTGTGCTGCTGACTTCCTTTTATGCGGATTGTGTGCCGCTATACTTCTATGACCCCGTGTACAGTGTTGTGGGGCTGGCACATGCAGGCTGGAAGGGGACTGTGGCAGAGATCGCAGCAGCGATGGCGGACAGAATGGAACAGGAGTATGGAAGCCGTCCGGAGGATATCCAGGCTGCTATAGGCCCTTCGATTGGCGAATGCTGCTACGAGGTAGATGATTATGTAATGGACCATGTCCGCCGGCTGGAGGCCGGGCTGAACCCGCTGATGATGGTGGAAGGGGCGCCGGACTTATATAGAAGCTCGGATAAGGACAGCAGCAAAAGTATGCTGAACTTGAAAGAAATGAATCAACGCATTATGATAAAAGCAGGAATATTGCCGACTCATATCGAATGTACATCTTGGTGTACAAGCTGTAACAGTGATCTGTTCTTTTCGTACCGCAAGGAAAATGGGGTTACAGGGAGAATGACGAGCTGGATCGGAATAAAGGAGAGTTGAATGTTGGCCTCATTACAGGAAAGAATCGCCATCACCATGGAACGTGTCGCACAGGCCTGCGCGGTCAGCGGCCGTGAGGTGAGTGACGTCAAGGTTATCGCGGTGACGAAATATGTACCTCTGGACACGGTAGCTGCTGTACTGGAAGCAGGGCTCACGGAGATTGCGGAGAGCCGCTGGCAGGATGCAGAGCCTAAATGGAATGCGCTTGGACACAAGGGAATCTGGCACTTTATCGGGCATTTGCAGACCAATAAGGTAAAAGACGTTATCGGTAAATTTGAATATATACACTCGCTCGACCGGCTATCGCTGGCACGGGAACTCCACAAGAAGGCGGACGCCGCCGGACTGGATGTTAAGGTGTTCCTGCAGGTGAATATTTCCGGAGAAGATACAAAGTTCGGTTTACCGCCCGAAGCGGTGGAGGGGTTCCTGAAGGACATCGCCCCGCTAAACCGTGTGAAGGTAATCGGACTAATGACCATGGCCCCGCATGAGGAAGATCCGGAGCTTACCCGTCCCGTATTCCGGGGGCTGCGTGAGCTGCGTGATTCACTTAATCAGCTTGCTTTGACACCTGAGCCTATACAAGAGCTGTCGATGGGAATGTCGAATGATTTTGAAGTGGCGATACAGGAAGGAGCCACCCGGGTGCGCCTGGGTACGGTACTAGTAGGTCATTAGGAGGGAGATTGATGGGCGTGATGAACCGGTTTATGAGTTTCTTGGGTTTGCAGGAGGAAGAGGAAATAGTGGAGCGGGAGCAAATCTCCCGTGATGAGGATGAATACGAACCCGCCCCTGTAGAAACACGCAAAAATCAGCGGGCTAACGTCGTCAGTATCCATTCGCAAAAAAATGTGAAGGTTGTGCTCTACGAGCCGCGTTCATATGACGAGGCCCAGGAGATTGCCGACCATCTGCGTGCTCACCGCACGGTAGTTATTAATTTGCAGCGGGTGCGTAACGACCAGGCAATGAGGATTATTGATTTTTTAAGCGGAACAGTTTATGCCCTGGGTGGAGGAATATCCAAAATTGGGGGCAATATATTTATGTGCACTCCAGATACAGTGGAAATCCAAGGCTCCATAACAGAAATTCTTGGTGACGATCAAGACTACAACAGAATGAGGTGAGCAGGTTTTGGATCAAATATCTTCGATTATAGACATGCTATTTACAATTTACTATTACATGATTATCGTATACATTCTCATGTCCTGGCTGCCTAATCTGCGTGAGAACTTTATCGGTGAACTGCTCGGCAAGCTTGTCGAGCCGTATCTGACGCCATTCCGGAAGATTATTCCTCCGCTATTCGGAACGATCGACATCTCCCCGATTATTGCGATTGTCGTGCTCCGGTTTGCGGTAGGCGGGCTTCATTCCATTGTGGCCCTGGTGTTCGGCTAATCACATGAAGAATGAAATTTACGGCCACTTCCACCCGGATGAACGGCAATTTGTGGACAAGGCCTGGGAATGGGTTACGAATGCAGGAGAGTACCATGAGACCAAGCTGACCGAATTTCTCGATCCCCGTCAGGGATATATACTGCAGAGCCTGGTGAACCGCCATCCCGATGTCATTGTACGCTGGGAGGGCGGTTCTGACGATGCCGAGCGGAAGCGGGCTATGGTTGCGCCGGATTACCGTGATCTCACGGGTGAGGACATGGAGCTGAAAGTGCTGGCCATTACCTCGGGGGAGCAGAAATTCCTTGCGCTGGAGCATGGTGATTATATGGGCGCCATCCTGGGACTCGGCATCAAAAGAGGCAAGATCGGTGATATTCATGTGCTGGAGGACGGCTGTCACGTTGTGGTAGCTGAGGATATTGCCGATTATCTGTCCATGAATCTGACCGGTGTGCACCGGATCAGCGTTAGTACAGAGATATTGACGCTATCCGGCTTACGCAGCAGCCAGGTTAAGCTCGAAACGATGGATTTCACTGTGGCTTCTCTGAGACTTGACGGAATTGCAGCAGATGTGACCCGGCTAAGCCGGAGCAAAATTCTGGCTCCTATCAAAGCCGGACGTGTGCGGGTGAACTGGAAAGTGGAGGAAGATCCGTCCTGCAGTCTGAAAGACGGTGATGTAGTTTCTATCCAGGGTTTCGGACGGTTCAAGGTGCTGGAGATCGGCAGCTTGACGAAGAAAGGCCGTTACCGGATTCTGGTAGGCAAATTTGTCTGAGTTCTTTGCAGGATTACAGGCGTGCTTGTCGAAATTGATATTCTCAGGGAAACACCCCCCTTACACTTGGGGATATCCAAGCAAGCAGTCTTTCATCTTTGTCTTCCGGACGGAATATCGTTCAGGGACAATGGATGTCCGAAATTTCTAGGAGGTGCACAGCATGCCATTAACACCGCTCGATATACATAACAAGGAATTCTCTCGGAGAATCCGCGGTTATGACGAAGATGAGGTCAACGAATTTCTGGATCAGGTCATTAAGGATTACGAAAGCGTTATTCGAGAGAACAAAGAGCTGCACAACCAGCTTTTATCCATTCAGGAGCGACTTGATCATTTTGTCAATATTGAAGAAAGCCTGTCCAAGACCATTATCGTGGCTCAGGAGGCAGCAGATGATGTGAAGAACAACTCCAAGAAAGAGTCACAGCTGATCCTCAAGGAAGCGGAGAAAAATGCGGACCGGATCATCAACGAAGCGTTGTCCAAATCCCGCAAGGTAGCGATCGAGACAGAGGAGCTGCGCAAGCAGGCTTCCATCTACCGCACCCGTTTCCGGACCCTGCTGGAAGCCCAGCTGGAGCTGCTGTCGCAGGATGACTGGAATGCGCTTGAGAGCCGCGAGGTAAGCGAGAACGCGCTTTGAGCGCGGATACAGTCTTATGATCCGAACCTCCGGGACGATTCGGAACGCATGTGAGTAAAAAACTCCTTAGTAGAAGTGATCTTGTTTGTTTTAGAATAAACAAGACTTCTACAAAGGAGTTTTTTTGTTTGGATTTTTAAGCAGGTGCATATACTTTACCAGTGATACTCACTGGGCCTGTTATAGTGATGTCTCCCTGAAGGTCCTCCTCGTTTGTGGCAAACACTTGAAATGCATGGAATCCAACGGAGACATTCGTAAGAATAGTCTGGAACGTTGTGGTCATTTCAAGTGGTCCATCTTCATCGTTTGAAATGGACTCATGTTCAGTACTACCAACTGCCACTCCATCCATAAGGACTTGAAGTAATAGTATCGGCTGATCTGGTGGTGTAGCAAAAACGTTTGTCACCTGCCAACCTACTATAGTAGTGAGTTCTACAAAATTGGTTGCAGTAGGAACATTCATACCAAATGCTAATATCAAGGTTGGTGTTGCATCAATTGGGACAATTACTCCGTTGTGTAAATTGGTCTGTAGACTTCTAGCAAATTCAACTAAAGTATGTGCCATAAGTTCACCTCCACATATTTCATAGAAGCATTATATGGTGATTATTATTTTATGCTTGTGGCAATATCCTATAAATTAAAAAAAATCTTATATTTTCAAGGGAGGAAGATAAATGAAAATTCTTTTTATTACTTCGGGTTTTCGAGCAGTGTATTCCTTTTTTGAGCAAACTATAGTAGAAGCATTACATAATGCAGGTCACTATTGTGAATCTTTTACATTAAATAATGGCTTAAATGCATTAAAGCTTAAGAAGCAATCCTTGCAGCCAGAGCTAATATTGGTCATGGCCGGCTTGAAAATCTCCAAACCTATGCTGGAATTCATAAAACAAACAAAAGTAAAGTCAGCCATCTGGATGACGGAGGATCCATATTATATGGATTGGACCGTTCCGTTAATCCCTTATTTTGACTACATTTTCACCATTGATCAAGCTGCATTAGAACAATATACACAACTTGGGCATCCACAGGTGTATCATCTGCCACTGGGAACAGATCCGGAAATATTTCATCACGTACTAGTCTCTGATGAGTTCACAAGTGATATTTGTTTAGTGGGAGTGCCTTACAGTAACCGGATTGAGCTTATTGATTTCTTGCTGGAGAGAACAGATTATCAAATACAAATCGTTGGGAGAGGGTGGGGGAAGTATTATAATGAATGGGTTAAAAAAAACCGGGATTTAGATTTGGTGAATGCATGGGTAAAGCCTGAAACAGTTGTTAATTACTATAATGGTTCCAAGATCGTTTTAAATTGTCACCGTCTTTCTAATGAGAAATACAATAAAAATCGTATAGGTATTATTGCTAAAAGTATCAACAACCGTACCTTTGACGCTGCCAGTTGTGAAGCATTCCAGCTTACAGATTTCAAAGAAGAGCTGGCAAATCATTTTGAGGAAGGGAAAGAAGTTGTTTCTTACCAGGATAAGCATGATTTACTTGAGAAGACTCATTATTATATTGCACATGACGAAGAACGCAAACAAATTGCTGAAGAAGCTAGAAAACGTGTTCTGATTTCACATACTTTTCAGCATCGGATTCATCACTTGTTGCTGAAAGTTCAATCTTAAAGATCATAATTTCCCGGGATAAAAGAACGTTTGACAGGAAAACTGTTAAGCGTTTTTTTACTATGCGACTGTATATGCAAAAAAACATTATGTAAATCGTTGAAAATTTAGTCTTCTAACCTATTACGTTTTTGTTCTCTAGTCATATTATAGGGAGTAAACAGCAAGGGAGGTTATATGTTGGGTACCTATAATCATGACTAGTAGAACGCTCATAAAATAACGTTCGTAGGCTTAATGCTCTAACCCGTATTTCCAATGATGCGGGACAGGATTATTGTTGACCTCTTCAAGATACAACTCAATTCTTTGTTTGAGCTCTTCCTTCGATTTGACACGAAGATGCCTTAAAACTTGTTTTGTCATTTTTGCAAAGAAGCTTTCAATTACGTTTAGCCATGAACCATGTTTTGGTGTGAACGTAAATTCAAACCGTTCAGGTAAGGTTGCTAGATAGGCATTGGTCTCTTTGGAAATATGGGCAGAGTGGTTATCCAGTATGATTTGGATGCGTAATTCATGGCTATAAACAATTCACAACTCCGGTGACGCTCCTGCATTCATACCCTTCAGCCACTGCATGTTCTCGAACGTACTTAGCCAGAAGACGCTGCGTCCAAACCTCATACGAATAGCCAATCTTCCTAGGCCTTTGACAAACCAGTGAGATAACCCATGCCTTGGCTTATGGGGCTTGTGGAACGTTATGCTAGTTACAATATGCTTGTTATATCACGCAATCCATTCAATCCATTTTAACTAAAAAATAATGTAATTATAAGTGAAAAGTAGAAAGAAGGAAGGTTTTAGAATTGGAGAAGAACTCACCATATTCTAATTTAAAAGAAAAATTAATTTCTCTAAAGGCTAAAGTTGGCGTAATTGGACTTGGCTATGTAGGGATGCCTTTAGCAATTGAATTATCAAAAAAAGGTTACCAAGTTTATGGAATTGATATTAATGTAGAAAAAATCAGTAGATTAAAGAACATGGATTTCTATATGTCAGGAGTAAATAAAGAAGATTTACACGAAGTGATAAACAGTAAAAAATTTATTCCTACAAATGATTTTTCAGTAATTTCATCTTTAGATTCTATTAACATTTGTGTTCCTACTCCTTTAACAAAGGATAACATCCCGGATATGTCGTATATAAAATCAGTAGTTGAAGAAGTAAAACAATATATGCATAAAGAATTACTCATTATTTTAGAAAGTACTACTTATCCGGGTACAACAGAGGAATTGATCGAATATGAATTGACCCAAAAAGGATATAAAGCTGGCGAGGATTATTTTCTTTGTTTTTCCCCAGAAAGAGTAGATCCTGGTAATGGAAAATATAATACAAAAAACATACCAAAAGTAATTGGAGGAAAAACAAAATTCTGTACTGAAATAGCAACCTTGTTATATAAGGATGCCATTCAATCACTTGTGACTGTTTCTTCCCCTAAGATAGCCGAAATGAGTAAGCTTTTAGAAAATACATTTCGCAGTGTGAATATTGCATTCATTAATGAAATGGCCATGTTATGCGAAAAATTAGAAATAAATATATGGGAAGTAATTAAAGCGGCGAGTACAAAACCCTTTGGTTTTATGCCCTTTTCTCCTGGCCCTGGTGTTGGAGGACACTGCATTCCTCTTGACCCTATGTACTTATCATGGAAAGCAAGAGAATTAAACTTTTATAGCCGTTTCATTGAATTAGCACATGAAATAAATCATTATATGCCGGAGTATGTGTTAAATAAGGTTGAAATAGCGCTTAATAAGGTTAATAAATCTGTCAGAAACTCTAAAATATTATTACTAGGCATGGCGTATAAGCCGAATATTGATGATTTACGGGAATCTCCTAGTCTTTCGATCTATCATACATTAAAAGAAATGGGCGCTATAGTTGAATACAATGATCCTTATGCAACCCAGTTTACAGATAATGAAGGAAATATTGTACATTCCATTGAATTGGATCATCAAAATCTTCGTAATTTTGATTGTACTATCTTATTAACAAACCATAATGTTTATAACTACCACGAGATTTCGGAAAATTCCAACTTAATTATGGATACAAGAAATGCCTTTAAAAATATAGATAAACCTAACATTGTAAGGATCGGAGATTCTCATCCAGGTTGCTGAGCTTCATTCAGCATAACAGGTACCTGGCTCAGACTTTTGCGTTAGCAGACGCTGTGTAAGTGGTACACGTTTAGATTAGCAAACATACTGGAGGTATTTACTAATGGAGCAAAACAAAATAATATATCAATCTGAAGTAGGTACTTCAGTCGGTCAAATTAATAAAAATAAAGTTGTCGTTTATACTGCTATCACAGCTAATTATGACAATCTTTATGAACCCCAGTATAAATCCGATAAATTTGATTATGTATGCTTCACTGATAATCCGGATATAAAATCAAATTTTTGGAAGATAATACCCTTCCCGCGTGAGAATCTTGATTCGACAAGAAAGGCAAGATATGTAAAAATACAACCTCACTTGTTTTTTCAAGACTATAACTACAGTGTATGGGTAGATGCAAATATTACTATCGTTGGAGATCTACACGAGTTGCTGCAAAATTATTTGAAGGAATCTTCACTTGTCTTTTTTAGGCACTCTGATGGAAGAAACTGCATATATAAAGAGGCAGAAGTTTGCATACGGAGAAACAAAGATGACAAAAATGTCATTCTTGCCCAAGCTGAAAAATATGAAAAAGAGAGATATCCAGAAAATAATGGCCTTATTTCTACTGGAGTAATTCTAAGGAGACACAATGATCCAAAAATTATAGAAACAATGGACGCTTGGTGGAATGAAGTTGAAAACTTCAGTAAAAGAGATCAGATGAGCTTTAATTATATCGCTTGGAAGTATAATACCCCTTTTTCTATTCTCGATGATTACATTAGGGATAATAAATACTTCAAATGGAGAATTCACGACCATGAGACAAATCGAAAAAAATCTTTGATCTAATGTCAATACGAAGTATTAAAGTCACGAAGAATGAATATTTCGGTGGGATAGAGCCATTGAGTTAATAAGTGAGAGCCAGCCGGGGAGGGGGCTCTCTAAGCGAAAGTGACAGTTACTTGCATGGACAGCTCGATGCAATGCTAATGGTCAAAGAAAAAGGGTGATAATAAAATGAGGTTCGGTGGTAGCGATACATTAACCATTCAATCCATATTTAAGGAAGTAATGAATAACTTCACATATGAATTCTGGGTTAAGCCTGAAGCAACTCATCAAATTAGAAAAGAGTCAGTTATAGGTGCTTCAGGTATTTCAGATCAAAGGTATGTTATTGCAGCTGGTTATGGGGGCGATAATGAGTCTGCTGGAACAGGAGTGTCAGTAGGGACGAATGGTATTTCAGTTTTTGAACATACAGCAAATCATCTGCCAGCTACTTTAGTATATGAAACAAGGATTACTGACTGGACTCACATTGCAATTGTTTATCGTGATAAAACCCCATATCTTTTTATTAATGGTGAGATTAGAAAAATGGGTTTGAAAAGCCTGAAAACAAATGTTTTTGCTTCAGGGATAATCGGGGGTCTGAGTAATTACGGTTTTTTTATTGGTGAAATTACTAATGTTAGAATTTGGGATTATGCTAGAACAAAGAGACAAATTTACGAAAATATGAATAATGGAATGACTGAAAAAAAACCGGGCTTAATAAGTTTGATTTTAGAAGAAGACAGACTGAATAAGCAAAATCTAATAAGTAATGATGAACGTAATGAAACTAATATTGAAGAAATTGATGTAATCATTTGTGTGCATAATGCTTTAGAGGAAGTAAAAGTATGTCTCGAGTCATTAATTGCTAAGAGAACATTAAGCTTTAATATTATTATAGTTGATGATGGCAGTAACAAGGAAACAAGTAGATTTTTAAGGGCATATGCTGAAGTCTATAATTGTAAGCTTATTAGAAATGATTATGCACAAGGATATACAATTGCCGCTAATATAGGGTTGCTGGCATCCTCTTCTAAATATTGTGTGTTACTTAATAGTGATACAATCGTTACACTTCGCTGGTTAGAAAAGCTAATTGCATGTATGGAATCTGAGAAGGCTGTAGGTATAGCAGGTCCTCTTTCCAATGCAGCTTCTTGGCAATCCGTACCAAAATTGTTTGATCAAAATGATTGGGCAATAAATTCACTCCCAGAAAAAATGAACTTGGAACAAATGTCAAATGTAGTGGAAAACCAGTCCGATAAATGTTATCCAGAAGTTCCACTTTTAAATGGATTTTGTTTAATGGTTAAAAGAGAGGTTATAGATAAAATTGGTTATTTTGATCAGGAGACTTTTTCAGAAGGATATGGCGAAGAAAATGATTATTGTATCCGAGCAAAAAATGCTGGCTTCAAACTAAAAGTAGCCGATGATTGTTACTTGTATCATTATAAATCTAGTAGTTACACGAGTGACCAAAAAAAATTGTTGAAAAAACAAGCAGATAAGCTAATTTGCAGAAAGTATTCCAGTAAAAAAATAAGAGATTGTATGACAGTTTTAAAAGAAAATAAGGAACTAAACACTTTGAGGGAAAAAGTTGAAAATGCGATAGAAAACGGTGAAAAGTTTAAAAGAAGTAATATCTCGATTTTATTTATTTTGCCAACAAAAGGAGGAGATGGGGGATCACACTCAGTTGTACAGGAAACAATGGGACTTCGTACATTGAATATAAATGCAAAAATAGCCAACAATCTTAACCATAAGATTCCATTTTCCGAAAAATACTTAAATGTTGATGAATTTTGTGTTTATTATAAAAATAAAGATGAATTAATTCGCCTTTCTCAACACTTTGACATCGTAGTAGCTACCGTATTTACAACGGTGAAAATGTTAAAAAACATCATCGAATGTCACCCCTATATAAAACCCTCCTACTATATACAAGATTATGAACCATTGATGTTTGATAAAGATCATCATTGGTATAAAGAAGCGATAGAATCTTATACATTAATTCTAAATAATAATGCTTTTGCCAAAACGAATTGGATCCGTAATATAATAAAAGAAAATCATGGAATTGAGGTTTATAAAATTGCTCCGAGTTTAGACAACATGCTTTTTAAACCTGCAGTGACAATAAATAATAGTAAAAAAGATGTTGTTCATATTGTGGCAATGGTCAGGCCAAAAACTCCTCGAAGATCGCCTAAAGAAACAATGAATGTGTTGAAAGCGATAAAAGAAAAATATAATTCAAAAATAGAAATTTCTATATTTGGTTGCTCTGATAATGAATTGAACTCTTTAAATGTTCCTTTGAATTTTGATTTTAAAAATCAGGGGATACTCCATAGGGAACAAGTTGCAGAGCTTTTACAAGACTCCAATATTTTTATTGATTTATCAACTTATCAAGCTTTTGGACGTTCAGGATTAGAGGCAATGGCAATGGGGTGCTCTACTATCCTTCCAAAGATAGGAGGAATATATGAATATGCGGTACATGGATACAACAGTTTTTTAGTGGATACTGCTAATAATGAAGAGGTTATTCATTTTATAAGTTATTTAGTAGAAAATAAAAGCATAAGAAATAAATTTTTCTTCAATGGAATAGAAACTGCTAAAAATTATTCGATAGAAAAAGCAAGTCTTTCGCTGTATCAGTTTTTCGATCATATGTTAAATAATAAAGAAAAAGGGAATTGACAGAATACACATAAGTCAATTCCCTAATTCATGTCCACTTGATTGTAATATTGATTATACCAGGTTATAAATTTGTTGATACCGTCGTCAATGGATGTATTTGGTTTAAAGCCTACATCTTCAAATAAATTTTTTATGTCAGCATAGGTTTGGTACACATCCCCAGCTTGCATTGGATAATATTCTTTAATCGCTTTTTTACCAGTTGAATATTCAATCGCTTGAATTAAATCTATTAGTCTTTCAGGTTTATTATTCCCAATATTATAAACCTTGTAGGGTAAGGTTTTATTAACTATTGCAGGAGAGTTTTCTATAAGTCTAGTGACACCTTCAATAATATCATCAATATAAGTAAAATCCCGGTACATATCTCCATTATTAAATACTTTTATCATTTTATCTTCAATAATAGCCTTTGTAAAAGAGTAATATGCCATATCAGGTCTTCCATACGGACCATAAACTGTGAAGAAACGCAATCCGGTTGCAGGTATTTTATAAAGGTGACTATAAGCATGTGCCATTAGTTCATTAGACTTTTTTGTAGCTGCATATAAACTAACGGGTTGATCAACCATGTCTTCTGTTGAAAATGGTATCTTTTGATTAGAACCATACACAGAACTTGAGGAAGCATAAAGCAGGTGGCTTACTTTGTGGTGTCTACACATCTCGAGAACATTGAAGAATCCCACAATATTGGATTGTATATAAACATGTGGGTTCTCAATGCTATATCTTACACCTGCTTGTGCCGCCAGGTTGATTACTATATCAATATTGTTTTTTGAAAACAAGTTTTCAAGATAGTCCCTGTCAATTAAATCTGCTTTATGGAAAGTGAAATGATCAAATTTCTTCAATATGTTTAAACGGCTAAGTTTAAGGTTCACGTCATAATAATCGTTCATGTTGTCGTATCCTATTACTTTGCAACCCATGCTCAATAACTTTTGGGAAAGGTGCATACCAATAAAGCCGGCTGCACCTGTAACAAGATATGTTTTTGTGCTATCCACAGGTTTTAAATTCATTTTACACACCTACACCATAGTATTTAAATCCTTTTCCGGTTAATTCTTGTTTATCGTAAATATTTCTAAAATCAAAGAAATACTTTCCACTATTCAGTTCATCATATTTATCAAAATCCAGGTTTCTGAATTCATTCCATTCAGTGAGAATCAAAGTAGCATCCGTATTTGTAATAGCCTCGTAAGTTTCTTCACACCAAATCAGGTTATCTTTTATATCATGAAGACGCCATGTACCTTCTTCACGTCCTTTTGGATCATATACCTTTAGCTTTATGCCATACTTCACTAATTCTGGTAAGATGACTAATGAAGGTGCTTCCCTCATATCATCTGTATTAGGTTTAAAAGTAATCCCTAGAACCGCTATAGTTTTCCCCTCAACTTCACCCAGAGCATCCACGATCTTATCTACCATTCTAAGTTTTTGTCTTTCATTAGCTTTTATAGTAGCTTCTATTAAAGAGAGAGGTTCACCGCTATCTTGGGCAATTTTGACGAGAGATCTGGTATCCTTTGGAAAACAGCTTCCTCCATAACCAGGACCTGCATGTAAAAATTTGGGGGAGATGCGTCCGTCCTTTCCCATTGCTTTAGCTACTTTTTGAACGTCAGCCCCCACCTTTTCACAAAGATTAGCTACTTCATTAATAAAGGTGATTTTCATGGCAAGAAAGGCATTTGATGCGTACTTAATGATTTCTGCCGTTTCAATGTTCGTGATGACAAAAGGAGTTTCATTGATATATAGGACTCGATATACGTCTTTCATTAGATTGATAGCTTTTTCATTCTCAGCACCGATAACTACTCTATCGGGATGAGTAAAGTCTCTAACTGCAGAGCCCTCTCTTAAAAATTCAGGGTTTGAAACCACGTCGAAAGTATAGTCTACCCCTCTTTCGTTTAGAGCATCTTGCACCAGTGACTTGACTTTTTGTCCTGTTCCTACGGGTACAGTCGACTTATTGACAATCACCTTATATCCATTCATGTAAGTCGCTATACTCTCGGCAACAGTAAGAACATATTGAAGATCAGCACTTCCGTCATCTGCTGGCGGTGTTCCAACCGCAATGATGATAATGTCATTTTTTTCTACAGCATCCTGGATATTAGTTGTAAAATATAGTCGTTTATAATAATAATTTTTTTCGACCATTGTTTCTAATTCTGGCTCATATATGGGCATAATCCCTTGTTTTAAACGAGCAATTTTGTTTTGATCAATATCAACACATGTAACTTTATGGCCAAAGTCTGACAGGATTGCTCCCGACACTAAACCAACATAACCTGTACCTACTACGGCAATTCTGGACATTAATTACACCTCTTATATACCTTTTAAGTAGTAGAGATTTAATATCTGATCAAACCTTTTTGCTACAGCATTATAATTGTAGTTCTCTAAAATATAAGGCTGTATCTCACTTAAATACTTTTGTCTTTGTTCCTCATCACTAAGGATGGAAAGAGCCTTTTGTAATTCATTTTCATTATTGACAATGGCATAATCTAACTTGAACTTACGAAGTAACTCAGAATAAGCAGCAGAATTTGATACAATTGTGGGAATACCATTTGCAATCGTCACTAGCAATCTGTTATTGCTCTTTTGTTTTTCCAAACTATCGTGAGACAAAAAGCATAGACTATAGCGTTTTAGATTATTAATAAATCCTTCATATTTCCATTCTATTAACTCAACATTGTCTAATTTAATGTCTTTATTGCCTATAACACCTATTGAATATTTAGGTTGCGCGGATATATAATCAATTGCCCACATGGCTGATTCTAAATTACCTAGTTGGTGATTACCAAACCAAACTACTTTTCCGTTAAACGGTGAAAGGGAAGGGTTCAATTGTTCAACATAATCGATACCATCATTCAAAATGCAACAAGGTTTACCTAGCTTCAATTCCTCTATCCGCGCTTTTTGAGTTTCATTTGCAACAGTAATTAAATCAGCTTGCTGCGCAACTTGGTTAAATGATTCTCTGGCATCATCGTACTGCCGCCCTACCACATCATAGATGAGAAAAACCTTTCGTTTCTTTTTTTGATCTAGAATTTTTATTAAATTTTCTTGTGAAGCGGTTTGATTCACAACAATAATGTCAGCATTCTCCGGATCATCAAGATTAGCTATATACTTGTTGGGAAATAACTTTTGAAGATGATCTATTAGATATAAAGCCCGAAGTCTTGATGTGGCATTTTTTATAAAAGGCCTTCTTTTTGGGATGAATGTTATCTTAATCGGATTTATTCCCACTTTTACTCCCCTCCCAAAATAGTCTTATATAATAATATGCGTTAAATTTTGTTATGCTTAATTAAAATGCCTAAACGGTCTGCAAAATATATTCAAGAATTTTTTGAAACAAAAGGTTTTTTTATGAATTATTTTTATGTTTATACCCAATGATATAGGGATTTATACGAATTTGTTGGCCAATTTTGATTTCATTTGCAGTGATTCCCAATTTCCACAGACAATACACTAGAGAACACTGATCTCGTTCGCTTCCAGTAGCGATTTCGTTCCACCAAAGTTCATTCAACTGGTTTATTTTTTCCGTGTTTTTTCTAATAATAAATCCACTCTCAAATAATCCATAATCACGAGGAAATCCTTCATTTAGATACTTTATTTTTACACGGTCCGCAATTTCGGTGCTTACTTTGTTGACTTTTAAACAGTGTTCTAATTCTTGATAGGTGCAGCTTCGTCTTGGATGCTTGTATAAGGCAATATCTTGGCCCTCTAGACATTCCACTATCATCTCATAAATATCTTTTGCTTTTAATTTGAAATTTGCATCCAAATAAATGCTTAGGTCATGTTCTGGTAGAAATTTATGAGATAACAATTTGATTAAACGAGCCATTTTTCTTGGGCTTTCAAATTGGTTTTCCAATACTTTAATCGTCCATTTTTCAGACTTTATGCTCGGGTCATCCGTAAACAGAATATAATCCACACTTTTATCTATACATAAGGGTTCTTTAACGGAATCATGATCACCAAATAATGAAGTATAAACAACTACCTTCATAGTATGCCCTCCTCAAGTCTATTAGCGAATGATCGCTTAAGATAACTTACGTATCACATAATGTCCAAAAGAGGATGGGGCGGGTTGTCCGAAAATAGCTGGAGTAGTTGTCCGGGACCGTAAACCCGTCAAGGCCACGAAGCGTTCATTTAGCCTTGACGGGTGTTTTCAAATAGAAGAAATCGGCAGCCATCCCATTGGACTGCTTAATCCTCGAGAGTCCTCACATATTTTTCTATTATGTTGCTAATATATTTGTGATCCACGTTATCATAACAAGGAAGAGTTACGGTATTTTTTTCAAGATATTTTGCAATTGGCTGAACACTATTATACTTGTTCTTATAATAAGTTGTGTTGCTCAGGCAATACGTTCCTATTGTGGATTCAATTCCATTTTCCGTTAAATAAGCGATTAAATGATCTCTATTCATCCCTTCGGGAACCCTAAAAACGAGGGATTGAATATTATGAATCACATTGTCCAGTGAATTTTGCCTTTTAAAACCTAAAAGATGGAGTCTCTTTTTATACTCGTCAGCTATACAGTTCCTACTTTTCACAATTGATTCTAATTTAATTAATTGTTGTATTCCCATTGCTGCCTGAAGCTCCGATAGTCTGTAATTATATCCATAATTAATGAAGTCAGCCATTCCATCTCGGACAATCGCTCCATGGTTTAATTTAACACTCATAATTTCCGCGATTTCTTTCTTATTGGTTGTAATCACTCCTCCTTCGCCAGTCGTAAGCAATTTCCGGGGATGAAAACTAAAACAGGTAAGATCTGCGATTGTACCTACTTTGACTCCATTTTCACTGCTCCCGATGGCACAAGCAGCATCTTCAATCAACGGTATTTGATGTTTTTCACATATCCCTTTTATTTTAGATATTCCGCTTGGGTTTCCGAACGCATCCACGAATATGACTGCTTTTGTTTTTTTGGTTATTTTCCTTTCTAGTTCTTCCGGTTTCATATTGAAAGTATCCTGATCCACATCCGCAAAAATTGGCATCGCTCCGATATCCTCTACAACATTTACGGTTGCCGGAAAAGAAAAGTCGGATACGATCACCTCGTCTCCCAATCCTATTCCGAGTGATTTTAAGCACATTGTCAATGCTGTAGTCGCAGAGGTGGTCAGGAAGGCATGATCGACTCCTATATAAGTTTTTATTTCCTGTAAGAATTTGTTTGCATATTCTCCTTTGGTAAAAGTTCCAGATTCAAATATTCTTTTGAAATCTTCTTCAACTTCTTGAAAGGTAATATAAGGTTTTATTAATTTTATCATTTAAGAACATTCCTCTTGTTATATATTTCTTTATACCATCGCACCGTTTTTAATAACCCTTCATCAAAATCCACTACATTAAAATCAATCATCGACTTGATCTTTTGATTGCCTGCATGATGACAGGCTACATCTGCCGCTCGACAATCTTTATATAATATAGGACCTTTATAATTGAGGATTTTTGATATTTTTAAGATAATGTCTTTAATGGAAATGTGATTACCGGCTGCAATATTTACACAATCTCCACGTTTAATCACATCATAAACCTTGATTATAGAATCGATTGTATCTACTACATAAATATAGTCTCTACTTTGTAGACCGGTTCCATGGATTTCCGGAGCATCACCATTTAACAATTTCATAATCGTTGCAGGAATCACTCCTGATAGAGGGCCTTCATAATTTTGCCTAGGACCATAATTATTAAAGGGTCTGACGATAAACGCATCCAGACCGAACATGTTAACATAACTGTGTAACATGGTGTCAGCAGCGGCCTTGCCTGCAGCATAGGCCGTAGTTGGAAGTATCGGATGCTGTTCATCCATCGGCTCATATTGTGCGCTGCCATAAACCTCAGATGATGAAAAGTGACAGAGTGTTTTAAATGCTCCTTTTCTCTGTAACTCAAGCAGATTATTTAAAACGATCACATTTGTCATATAGGCATTCGATGGATTGATAAAGGAATAATTCAATGCCTTGGTGGCACAGTTGAAAACAATATCAATCTTATGTTTTTCAATTATATATTCCAGAGAGCCTTTTAATTCAGCATCATCTACATATAAGACCATTCCCTTGGACAATGCGTCTGATAAGTTTTCTCTGTTTCCTAAAAACATATTGTCAACAACTATGACTTGTTTCGCTTCATTCATCATTAATTGTTCTACCAAGTGACTCCCTATAAATCCCGCACCGCCGGTAACTAATATCGTGCTATTTTTTATTTTAGGCCTCATAGTCCACCTCCACTTGTTACTTGTTCCCCTCGATGTATGCTCTAATCATCTGTGCGACTTCCAAGGCTTTGGATGCTTCTTCAGGTCCTACAATGGAACAATGCTTCATTCGAATGGATTGTACAAAATGATCGATTTCAGCCAAAAGGGGTTCAGTGTTGGGAACGATGATCTTTTCAACTATACTTTCTTGTCGGTAGGATAGATTTTTTTCTATAACAGAATCCACTTTTTGATAGATAAATAACTCTTTGGTCATATAGTCAGATTTGATCAACCGATCTCTTTCGGTGATTGTCAACGTCCTTACTTTTTCCTGGGATAAGCGGTTGGCTACCAGATTTGCTATGACCCCATTTTTGAAAGTAAGCACAGCATTAGCCACATCCATCTGCCCAGATTCCGTCAGGCTATAACCTACCGCAGAAAGGCTTTGAATCGGACTTCCGACCAAACTTAAGACAATATCAATGTCATGGATCATAAGGTCGAAAATAACATCTATGTCTATCACTCGGTTGAGGGACCCTAATCGCCTCGTTTCAATGGAAATCATTTTGGGGCGATTGATAATTTTGTTTAGCTGTTGAATTACCGGATTGAATCTTTCCACATGTCCTACCTGAACAATGACATTCTTAGCCTTGATTAATGGTTTGATTTGTTCCACCTCTTTCATCGAACTGACGAATGGTTTCTCAACCAAAACATGTTTTCCTTCCTGCAATGCCTGTTGGATGAAAGTGAAATGTAAACTGGTTGGAACAGAAATGATGACTGCATCCACTTTTTTTAATAATTCACTAAATGACGCAAAAGGAAAAACATCGTACTCATTAGCTATTTTCAGGCACCGTTTCATATCGTTATCATAAACACCAACAAAATGGACATTTTTCATCTTATCCAGGGTCCGGCAATGATTCATGCCCATAATTCCGACTCCGGCTACCCCAATATTAATTAATTCCATTACTATCACCCTTAAATTCTTTAATTGAGGATATTACATCATCTTGTTCGTATTCTTTTAACGTTGGATAAATCGGCAGGGCCAGGATTTTTTCCGAAACCTTTTCTGCTATTGGAAAGTCTCCTTTTTGATAATCGAGTTCCTGGAAGACAGGTTGAAGATGAAGGGGTAGGGGATAATAGATGCCTGTAGCAATTTTTCTATGGTTTAGGTATGAGGCTAATTCGTCGCGATTGTCTGTTTCAATGCTGTATTGGTGAAAGACGTGTTCCCGATTCTTAACCGTAATAGGGGTTTTAACCAAACCTATCAACTTTTCTGAGTAGCGGTTCGCAATTTCTCTCCTTTTTTGATTCCAATCATCTAGTCTCTTCAATTTCACTTCTAATATGGCTGCTTGGATTTCATCTAACCGGCTGTTTAAACCGATATCAGAATGTATATATTTTTTTTCGCTTCCATGATTTCTCAATACTTTAATTTTTTCATATAAATCCTTATCACTCGTTACTACCATACCTCCATCTCCATATGTTCCGAGATTTTTGGAAGGGAAAAACGAAAAACAACCTGTATCACCAAATGATCCTACTTTTTTTCCATTAAAAGTGGCTCCGATGGATTGGCATGCATCCTCAATAACCTTTAAACGATATTTTTTGGCTATTTCCATAATCTTTTCCATATCTGCCGATTGTCCGAAAAGGTGTACAACCATAATTGCTTTCGTTTTTTTTGTTATCGCTTGTTCAATCAAAGCGGGGTTCATATTATACGTTATGGGATCAATATCGACGAAAACAGGCTTTGCCCCGACACGAGCAATAACCTCTGCTGTGGCAAAGAAGGTAAAGGGGGGAGTAATGACTTCATCTCCATCCCCAATAGACATGGCTTCCAATGAAAGAAGGAGTGCATCTGTCCCATTCGCAACCCCAATGCCATAAGAGGTCCCTACGTATTCGGATAACAATTTTTCAATTTGCTTTCCTTTATTCCCTAGAATATAGGATCCACTTTCCAGAACTTCATGCACTGACTTCTGTATCTCATCCTTTACACTCTCGTATTCCGCCTTCAAATCCAATTGAGGTATCATTTGTTTTCATTCCTTTACAAGGTAGTTTCATCCGGTACTTTTCTTGCCGGGTTTCCTACAACTGTCTCAAAATCCGGCACATTTTTTGTCACAACGGCCCCTGCACCAACTACAGTATTCTTACCTATAATGATGGCAGGTAACAATGATGCATTATTGCCTATTTTTGCTCCTTCCTTAATATAAGGACCTCTCAATGTATATTCTTTTGCTCCCATATATTTATCATTGGACATGGAAACGCAGGGACCAATGAAGACGTGATCTTCAATCGTAGTATCTGCCGTAACATAAGCTAAGGTTTGGATGGTGCAATGCGAACCAATGGATGTATTTAATTCAACCATGGCACCTCGACCTATGACAGTATTCGCTCCAATCCGTACTTTTTCACGGATACTTGCTTGATCCCCGATGAATGCTTCTTCAGAGATTATAGTTCCCGTGTAAATCGAAACATGATTTCCTATTTTGACATTAGATTTGATCTCAAGTGGAGGTAAAGTAGTCTCCGTTTTTCGCATATTTGCATTTCCACCGGGATAAACCCCGATAATACAGTGAGATCCTATCGTTACGTTATCCCCAATTCGGGTATTTCCCAAAATAGCCGTATGATGCCCGATAGAAACGTTTTTCCCTAATACGACATCCTCCTGAATTACGACCATTTCACCTATATTTGCATTCTCTCTAAATCTATCAATCATTTGTATCCCTCTTTTTGGTATCAAATTAAAAAAATGTAACTCCACTTTCTTATATCAATTGTGAGTACCTAAGATACCCTTAATCATATTTACTAACTCTAAGGCGCGTACCGTCGCTGAATGTTTTGTATGAACCATTCTATAACCCTCATTTGCCATCTTTGCCCGTTCTTGATCATGGGTTAAATAGAACTCAATCTTCTCCATGAAATTCTTTTCATTAATAGAGGCAAAGTGTACATCCGGTATAAATCCTATATCCTCTAGCTCTTTTAAGGGGGGCGCAAGCAAAAGAGTGTTGCAAGCCGGAACTTCAAAATACTTTGCTAATGGATAATGGAAGGTTGAATCACATGTTAAAAATAATTTTGCTCGATTAATTTCCTTAGCATATTTTTCTCCTATAATAATATTTTTTCTGGTTTCATCCTGGTTTTCGTAACCAGGGTGTGGATGATAAACAAAAAAAGGCTTATCGATTAAAGCATCATACATGACTTTTCTTAACGGATAATACCGCCTTGCTACCCCCATCATTAAACAATCGATGTCTTTAGGTAACCCATAATCTTTAAAGACCTCTTCATTGGCAAAGTGAGGCAGCCACCTCATTCTTTGTAGATATTTGGGATACCTATTTATAAAGTAATCTCGACAAAGTGTAAAAATATATGGAACATGATTCTGCTCAATAAAAAGGATACGTTCTTGCACGAGTCGATGAAGATCATACATGAAAACACCGAATGGGATATTAAGAGAGGAGAGTCCGGTGATGACGGGAGAACGATTGTCAACCGGATCATTGATCAATATAAAATCCGGCCTAAACCTGATATGCTTCAGGATATTTTGAATATCCCCTGGCTCACTCCATAGCACTAAATCGCTTACCTTAGACAATGCCTGAGAGAGATAATATGGATGTTTTTCTGTCTTTTTGGAAAAATCACGGCTAATATATAATATCTTGAGTTTTTCCATAAGCTACTCCTTTCAAATTAGTCAATACAATCCACTCATGAAAAATCTATCTACAAGTTTCAAAATTATAGTATGCATTGGATGTTTAACATTCCATAGACATGAATGGAATTTCCGATAAAACACATTTTTAATGCCTCATACATTAATATAACTAATCGACTTTCAAGGAGGGTGTAATAATGACAATCAGACCCATTGTTATCTTAGGTACAGGTGGAAACTGTATTGATATTTTGGATACAATAAATGACATTAATGCTATTCAATTAAAATATGAATGTGTCGGATTTCTTGATGATAACCCCGATCATTGGGGACAAAGGATTGCGGGGTTACCCATTCTTGGCCCGCTTCCCACTGCCATAGATCTTCCTTCATCGCATTTTTTTGTGAACGGTATAGGAAGTCCCCGGAATTTTTGGGAAAAAGAATCTATTATAGCCAAGACGAAAGTCGGTATCGAAAAATTCGAAACTATTATTCATCCTACTGCCCATATATCAAACATGTCTGATATTGGTCGGGGGACGGTTATTTTCCAGAATGTCACGATCACATCAAATGTTAAAATTGGTGATCATGTAATCATCCTTCCAAATACAGTGATAAGTCACGATGATGTTATCGGCGATTACTCCTGTATTGCAGGTGGAGTTTGTATTTCCGGGGTTGTTGCAATTGGTAAATCATGCTATATAGGAACAAATAGCTCAATAAAACAAAATGTATCCATAGGTGATTTTTCACTTGTTGGGATGAATAGTGCCGTTTTGCGTGATGTTCCGAAAAATAATGTAGTTGTTGGTAACCCGGCAAAATTTTTAAGATATACCCGCTGATGTGGCCGGGGGGGATACAATCAGTAGCCTTTTTTTTCAAATGAAGTGACAATGATTAAATTTGAGACATAAGTTAATTGAGGATGTGAGTGGAAAATCTAAGAACGAGTGAGTAAACAAGAGTATTTATTATTTTATAGCGGGAGGAAAGGAGGGGATATAATTTTGTTGAAAATAGTTAGCGTAATTGACCAGATCGGTTCAGATATAGATTATCTAGCTAATGGTTTATTGCCCTATATGGATCGCTATGATTACCAAGTTTTCGATGTACATCCTACAACCCCAAGTACTTCTCAACTTATGCGATTCGAAAAATACGGTAAGGATGCAGACATTATTGATTTTCAACATCCTCATATTGCGCTTTTGCTATTAAACAGGTATTCCTGGCTTTCAGAAAAGAAAAAAATATTAACCAACCATATTCCTGATGATCTAAATAACAGTCAATATAGCGTGTTTGATAAAGTAGTCTATTCAAATAAAACGATGCAAAGAAGAATACGTGGCAGCGTGTTTATTTCTTTAACAGTGGATACTAATTTCTGGACTTTTAATGACAAGTGGACGAAGAATAAAAATTTGATTATGGTTACCGATGAAATAAAGCAAGAAAAGGGAGTTTTTGAAGTAGCAGTTGCATGCCGTAACCTTGGGCTAAACCTTTTATTGGTTGGTCGAAAATCGGATGAAAGCTATTTAACTAAAGTGTTAGAAACTGGAAGTGTTACTTACCGACAAGAGATGAGTAAGGAAGAACTTCAACAATTGTATTATCAATCTACCTTATTCGTTTGTAATTCGGATGAAAGTGAGATTGGACCTGTTTCAATATTAGAGGCCATGATCACTGGGGTGCCCATTCTTTCCCGTTTAGTCGGACATGTGCCAGAACTTAACAAAAAGAATTGTATGCGATTATTAGAGTCTCCATTAAATGATGTCGCTTCATTGACAAATGCTATTGAGAATCTTCTGAGCAATGAGCAAGAGCTCTTAATTATGCGCGAGAGAGCTTGGCAAATTGGCTCAAAACAAGCAGATGAACGCAGAGCATACAATTATCAAAAGCTTTACCGTTCCCTTTTTCCTGGAACCCCAGTCTCTGTAATTGTAACAATTTATGAATATAATCATACAATACTTAATTGTTTACAATCTATTGCTGCCCAAGATTATGTTAATAAAGAGTTAATTATCTGTGATGACAATCCGAATAGTGATAATCAGTCAGTAATAGAGGAATTTGCACGTTCAGTCTCTTTTCCAGTTGTATATCGAAACACATCCCGACAGGAAAATGATTATGGGCTAGCTAGAGCTCGTAATGTAGGGATCATAGAGGCAAGTGGTGATATTTTAGTATTTTGCGATCAGCGTATAAGTATGCATTCCAATGCTATTAGTGAATTTGTCAAAAATCTTATGCCTAAAAAATGGCTATTTGGTACAAAAGGAACAATAAAAGGATTTGTTGAGAACTTCTCCTGTGTTTACCGAAATGATCTAATAAAAGCTGGCATGTTCTGTGAGCGTGTTGATGAATATGGTGGGGCAACACAAGAAATATTTAAACGCACTTATTCACAGGGGTTTAAGCATGAACTAATTCCAACTGCTAATTCAACTTTTATTGTTGATTCATTAAGTCTTTCAAAAAGACGTCCAGATATTATTAAAATGCGAAATCGCTTATATAGAATGAACTTTTAGTCTTTAAAAGGGAGAAAAAATAGAGGTAGAGGTGAGATTATTGGAAAGTGGTAATTTAAACAGATCTCATACTATAGATGTAATAGTCTGCGTATATAACGCGTTGGAGTATGTCAAATTGTGCTTAGAATCCTTGATAGCCAAAAAAACCATTCCATTCAATTTAATTATTGTGGATAGTGGGAGTGAAAAAGAAACAAAAGACTATTTAGCTTCTTTCGCAAGGAAATATGATTGTAAATTAAAAACTAATCACTCAAAGACTGATTACACAATTGCATCAAATCAAGGACTGAAATTGTCTACATCAAAATATTGTGTGTTATTAAATAGTGACACAATTGTATCTATTCATTGGTTAGAAAAACTGATGGATTGTATGGAATCTGAAAGCAGTACAGGGATTGTTGGACCTTTATCCAATTCGGCCAGCTATCAGTCAGTACCTAAGGATGTTAATGGAAATGGAGGCACGGTAAACGAATTAGAGAAATTAGGCGGTAAAGAGCTAACCATTGAACAAATGGCATATTTTATAGAACAACAATCAAAAAAAATATTTCCGGTTGTTAATCAAGTGAATGGGTTTTGTTATATGATTAACCGTTCCGTCATTGAAAAAATAGGTGATCAGGATGAAATAAACTTTCCTTGCTATGGGGGAGAGGATGATTATTGTATTCGGGCAGTCAATGCAGGGTTTAAACTAAAGGTTGCCGATGATTGCTATATTTATCATTATAAATCCAAAAGTTATATTACTGAAGAAAAAAACGAGAAAAGGAAAAATGCAGGGAGACTTCTACGGGAAAAACATACACCAACAATTGTTAAACATCATTACACTGAAATAAAAAATAACATTGAACTTGCAAGAATAAGGGAAGAAATTGATCTAGCGCTAACTAATAGCAGTTGTATGTATGATTACAATAGGGCTATTTTGCTTTTCTGCTCTGATCCGGAAAAAAATAGCGACCTTGAAACGATGATAAAAGAAACCAAAAGAATGTATAAAGATAATATACTTCTAAAATTGGCTGTACCTTTTCATTTTAAAGAATATCTTACAAAAATATATCCACATCAAGCAGTTCATTTTATATTTTACGAAAATAAAAGTGAATTGATTCGAATTAGTCAGCATTTTGATACCGTAATTGCCGCTGATTTAAAAGCTAATGATACTTTACGGCAAATTGCAGCAAATTATGACCATATTAAAGATGTTTATTATACCGTAGAAAAACATTGAATTTTTAGAAACCCTTCGAAAATAATGATATCCCTTTATTAAGAAAGGTCACATCAAAAGGAAAGCCGATGATTATTTCAACAGGGATGGTATTGGATCCGAAAGAAAGCAAAGTACGAAGAAGCCCCTTGGTATGCCCTCAATATCCATGTACATATGGATGTTGGGGCTTTTTTCTGCTTGCAGCCCGATTGTTCCCCTGATTTGCATAAGGCATATGCCTTCCGGATCAAAGTTTAATAGGTTATTGCTGCTTAATATGTACCCAAGCTCTTTCATAGTTTGTGCATAAAATATATATATATATCATTTGCACCAAGTCTCGCAGTTTGCTAATTTAATGAGTAGGGGGACGTTTATGAAAGGACTAATCTTGTGCGCCGGCCGGGGGACGAGACTGCAGCCTTCGACTTATACCAAACCAAAGTGCATGCTGCCTGTTAACGGGGAGTATATTCTTGTCTCAATTATAAAAAAACTTGTTGCGGCCGGAATTTCCGATATTGGAGTCGTAGTGAACCCTTCTCAAGGAGAGATCCGGGAAATGATTGGGGATGGGGAGCGGTGGAACGCCTCTTTAACCTTTCTGCTGCAAAAAGAAGCTAAGGGACTGGCGGATGCGGTCAAAAGCGCGCGGCCTTTTGTGGAGGATTCCATTTTTTTATTGATGCTTGGCGATAATTTGTATGAGGGTGATATAAAGCCATTAATCCGATCACTGGACGCAGATAAGGCTGCGGCGTCGATACTGCTTCAGCAGGTTAAGGAACCTGGTCAATTTGGAGTTGCCGTCATTAATGATGGGCAAATTGTCAATCTGGAAGAGAAGCCCCGCTATCCCAAATCCAATTTGGCTATTGTCGGCGTGTATGCTCTTACTGCAGCTATCTGGGCGGTAATAGACAGGCTAGTGCCTTCCCCGCGAGGAGAATACGAGATGACGGATGCCATCCAAATGTTAATTTCAGAGGGCGGGCATGTTGCGTACAGCATAACGACCGCAGCGTTTTTTGATATCGGGACCCACGAACGCTGGCTTGAAGCGAACCGCTACAAGATGGATCGAGATACACAGAACTTTGCGGATCCATCCTGCATTCACAGGTCTGTTCTATGGATTCCTCCAGTTAGGGTTGATCCGACCGCAAGCGTAACGAACAGTGTAATTGGGCCTTATGTGTATATTGGTCCGAATTGCGTGGTTGAAGATAGCATTCTGACCAATAGCATTTTGACCGATCAGGTTAAATTGTCCCATATTCATGCGGAGGGAAGTGTTTTTGGATCATATGTTCATCTGGCTGAACAAGAAATTCAGGAGCAGCCAGCCCGTCATATCCTAGGCGATCATGCGACGGTCACAAGAATCTAAGCTGACTTGCAGAACGATTCAAAATAAATAGAATACGTACTAGGAAATAGTCCACTCCAGTCACCAGGGTAAACATACCTTTTAAGGGTAGGTGGTCCTTGAGAAATAATTGAGCTGGTTTTGACGATTAAGAATAAAGGAAGGAGTTATACGGAACATGCGGGTGTTGTTCTTGCATCAGTCTTTTACAATACCCAGCAATCGATCAATGTGCACATTGTGCATGATGATTCCCTAAGTGAAGAGAACAAGTTAAAGCTCACTCAGTTGGTTGATGTATTTCATCACAACATCTTTTTTATCATGTTACAATTCCTGGGGATATGCAGGAAATTTCAGCTGGCGTGCATAAAATCGACTATTGGACAATGGCTAGTATGTACCGATTGTTGCTTCCGATATTTATTCAGGCTGACAGGGTTATCTATATGGACTGCGACATTTTGGTCAATATGGATATTAACGAATTGTGGAGCATCGACCTGCGAGAACGTTATTTGGGCGCAGTGCTGGACCAGGGCGAAAAGTTGCTTGAGTACTTCGTCTCACTGGGGCTGAATGGGGAGCTGTATTTTAACTCAGGGGTCATTCTGTTTCAGCTGAACAATATCCGCAATAATCAAACCTGTATGAAGAAATGCTTAATTTCTTGCGCAATTTCCCAATGACGACCATGCCGGATCAGGATGTTCTGAATGCCGTTTATAGCTCTAACTATTTCGCAAGAGTCAGCTGCTCCGGGTTTTGTACTAAACAACCTGAGTCCATATGAAGTCAGTTACTTATTGTTGGATATCATATATCTTGTACAGCTCATCAAGCATAAGGTTAGCAGCAATTACGCCGCGAAGGACAATATTAAAGTCATACGTCCGGAATATGGCTTAGCTCCGAAATACTATGACCTGCTTTTGGGAAAACCAATGAAAAAAGATTTGAAAAGCTGGGAGCAGTTATTATAGTGAATCTTGACAATTTGTTCGAAAAAGTCTATAACTATAGCATATATCCCATTGAACAGAACTTCGATGACGGGACAAGTACGATAAGGTAACGTTCTCCAGAGAGTCGGTGTTTGCTGCGAGCCGATCGTTCACGCCTTGCCGGAAGATCCTCCCCTAGAAGCTAAGCTGAAGCGTATATGCATACGTGTGTAAGCTATGCCGTCTGCCGGACGTTATCCCGGACCCGTGTGGCATTTCTGCATGCGGAACTGAGATTGTACTGAATACACTCCCCTTAAGGATGTGCGTGAGGTGCAGAATTAGGGTGGTATCGCGAGCGCTGTCTCGCCCCTGTGGGGGCGGGATGGCGCTCATTTGTGTTTACATCCCCCTAAATCCCCCTTTCCAAGGGGGACCCCAAGGGCTGGCCGCCCTCTAGACACCTGCAACAAGTGCTCCGAATGGGGAGTGACGATGGCGGAAGGGGAAGGATTACTGCGGCGGAGGGCGCGGCCCTTCTTAGGCTGCCCTGACGGGTACGCCTGCGGGGCCTCAACTACACCGACAGACCCCGGGCGAAGCCCGGCAATAGCGGCCCCCGGCCTGGCGCTGCCCTAACGGGATCGCGGGCCGGTAGCTTGAGGTAGAGCGTGCCGCTTGCGGCGTAAGCGGGCATTACAACAAAATTAACTTACCAAACCCCTTTCCCCTGGAGATCGACAAACTTTCCGGGTGTCCAGAGGGCGGAGCCCTTGGGGCCCTCCCTTGGCGAAGGGAGGGTTTGGGAGGGATCGAAAAGCTTTGAAAGGTTTTGATAGGTTTGAAAGCTTTTAAAGAAGGCTCGGATGAAATCCGAATAAGGTTTAAAGACTAAACGGAAGGATTGACCATCATGCATAAAGTAGATGTCAAAGAAAAAGCACGGGCCAGAGATGTCCGGATATTGAAGAAATGGAGCGACGAGAATACGTTCCGCAGATCCATGGAGAACCGCGAGGGACGCCCGAACTATGTGTTCTATGAAGGACCTCCGACGGCGAACGGCGTGCCGCATATCGGGCATGTGCTGGGCCGGGTCATCAAGGACTTCGTTGGACGTTACCAGACGATGAAAGGCTTCCGTGTGATCCGCAAAGCGGGCTGGGATACCCACGGCCTGCCGGTTGAACTCGGTGTGCAGAAGAAGCTTGGAATCTCCGGCAAACAGGATATTGAAGAATACGGCGTGGAGAAGTTCATCAAGGAATGTAAGGAAAGTGTATTCGGCTATGAGAAGCAGTGGCGTGAGTTCACCGAAGCGATCGGCTACTGGACGGACCTGGATAACCCTTACGTTACGCTGGATAACACCTACATCGAGAGTGTGTGGAATATCCTCGCTACAGTACATGACAAAGGCTTAATGTACCGCGGACACCGCGTCAGCCCGTACTGCCCGAGCTGTCAGACGACACTGAGCTCCCATGAAGTGGCGCAGGGCTACAAGACAGTCAAGGATCTGAGTGCTACAGCTAAGTTCAAGCTGGACGGCAGCGGCGATTATGTGCTGGCCTGGACGACCACGCCTTGGACACTACCGGCGCATATGGCGCTGGCAATGAACCCGAATATGGAATATGTGCGTGCCCAGCAGGAAGACGGCGTATATGTACTGGCCAAGAATCTCGTGGATGAGGTGCTCAAAGGCAAGTATACGATCCTGTCCACCCATACGGGTGCGGACTTTATCGGCCAGAGCTACACTCCGCCGTTCGATTATATTAAGGCAGAGAAGCATAATGTGATCGTAGGCGCATCGTTTGTTACAGATTCCAGCGGTACCGGGATCGTGCATATGGCTCCGGCACATGGTGAAGATGACTACAAGAGCTGCCGCGAGAATGGCATCAGCTTCGTCAACGTGGTGGATACCTCCGGTAAATATACCGGTGTGGTGAGCGATTTTGCCGGACGGTTCGTCAAAGACGTCGACCTCGATATCGTGAAGGTATTGTCCGAACGTGGACTGCTCTACAGTAAAGAAAAATACGAGCACAGCTATCCGTTCTGCTGGCGCTGCGATACTCCGCTGCTCTATTATGCAACAGACAGCTGGTTCATCCAGACGACAGCGATCAAGGATCAGCTGATCGCCAACAATAACAGTGTGAACTGGTATCCGGACCATGTGCGTGAAGGCCGCTTCGGCAAGTTCCTGGAGGAGCTGGTGGACTGGAATATCAGCCGTAACCGCTACTGGGGCACGCCGCTGAATGTCTGGGTCTGCCAGGACACCGGCAAGGAATTCGCACCGCATAGTATCGCTGAACTAAGATCGATGGCGATCGGCGAAGTAGCAGAGGATATCGAGCTGCATAAGCCGTATGTGGACAACATCAAGCTGCGGAGTCCCTTCAGTGAAGGCGGCGTAATGGTGCGCACACCGGAAGTCATCGACGTATGGTTCGACAGCGGCTCGATGCCGTTCGCCCAGAGTCACTATCCGTTTGAGAATGAGGACAGATTCGCAGACCAGTATCCGGCAGATATGATCTGTGAAGGGATTGACCAGACACGCGGCTGGTTCTACAGCCTGCTTGCCGTATCGACGCTGTTCACGGGCAAAGCGCCTTACAAAGCGGTAATCGCCCACGGTCATATTTTCGATGAGAACGGCCAGAAGATGTCCAAATCCAAAGGCAATGTCATCGACCCTTGGGAGATCATGAACGAATACGGCACCGACGGGTTCCGCTGGGCCATTCTGTCCGACAGTGCGCCATGGAACAACAAACGGTTCTCGCGCGGTCTGGTGGGAGAGACGAAGTCCAAGGTTGTGGATACGCTGGTTAACACGCATGCCTTCCTGACGTTGTATGCTGGTATCGACGGCTACGATCCTGCGGATCACCCGTTCAAGCTGCCTCGGCATAAGCTCGACCGCTGGATTCTGTCCCGATTGAACAGCCTGATCCTGCTGGTGGATAAAGGTCTTGCCGTTAACGATTTCGTGAATACGTCCAAAGCAATTGAGAATTTCGTGGATGAGCTGAGCAACTGGTACATCCGCCGTTCCCGTGACCGGTTCTGGGGCAGCGGGCTGGGCGAAGAGAAGCTGGATGCATACCGCACACTTACGCATGTACTGCTGACCACAGCTACGCTGATGGCACCTTTCACACCGATGCTGTCCGAGGATATCTTTACGAACCTGGGCGGAGGAGAAAGTGTGCATCTCGCAGATTATCCGGAAGCGGATGAAAGCCTGATCGATCTTGCACTGGAAAAGGATATGGAGAGCGCCAGAGGGATCGTGGAGCTGGCACGCAACGTGCGAAACGAGAGCGGCATCAAGACCCGCCAGCCTTTGTCTGAGCTGATCGCCTCGATTGACGATAACTTCAATGTGGCAGATTATGAAGAGCTGATCAAAGACGAAATCAATGTGAAGCATATTGTGATCGAGCACAGCGACAGCGGCTTTGTAGACTTCACCCTGAAGCTGAATCTGAAGGTCGCAGGCAAGAAATACGGCAAGAACGTTGGCTTCCTGCAGGGCTTCCTCAAAGCCATGGACAGTGACGCTACCCGCAAAACCGTACAGGACGGCGGACTCGCCATTGTATCGCCGGACGGGGAAGAGCTGCAGATCACATCCGAGGAGCTGCTGGTCGAGAAGCAGGCCAAACCGGGTTTTGCCTCGGCTTCCGGTTATGGACTGACGGTGGCGCTGAACACCGAAATCACACCGGAGCTGGTGCAGGAAGGCTGGGTACGCGAGGTGGTCCGTGCCGTGCAGGATTACCGTAAACGTCTGGATCTGCCGATCGACAAACGGATTGCTCTTACGCTGCATGTGGATGACGAGCTGAAGGCTGCGGTTACCGCATTCGAGCATATACTGCGCGAGAATGTACTGGTGACTACGGTTGATTTTGACGGAGACTATACCTATGAAACTGTGGATGCCGGCGGCAAGAGCATCGGAATTCATATCGGCGCTTAAGTAAAACCTGCACCCTGCATCACTTGTCCCTATATGGCATATACTAGCTGCAAAGAAAAGATTCTATGGGTTAGAATGCAAAATGACGAGCCCCGTGCTTAAAGAGAGAAGTCTCTTTAACCGGGCTCGTTTGCTTTGCGGGTCATAGAGATTCGAGGGAGGTGCCGAGGCATGGGCGGATGGAAAGATGGAGATACGGAGGGCGGGAAGCCGGAGAGGCCGGAAGGGCCGGGCAGAATTTCAATTCAGACCTCGGGAGTAGACAGCAGCATGGATACCGGTAAAGTACCGGAGGAGAAGCGCCAATTCCTGCATTCCGGGGAGCGTATACAGACACCATTTTCTTCTCAAAAGCCTGCAGCCGCGCTCGCAGCAGCCGGTGATCCGGCGGATCTGCCGCAGGAGGAAAAGCTGAACGCGCTGTACCGGATGACCACCCAGCTGGCCCAGCAGATGGAGAAATCGCGGATTGCAGAATATACGGAGCTGCTGCATTCGCCGTTCCGGCTGATATGGCTGAATATTTTTTCCGGAGTAGCCCGGGGGCTGGGGATTGCGCTCGGGTTTACTTTTTTTGCGGCGACGATTATTTATGTGCTTCAGGTGCTTGGGGCATTGAATCTGCCGATTATCGGGGACTATATTGCGGACATTGTGCGGATCGTGCAGCATCAGCTGGAGCTGAAGACCTTCTGACCCGGGTCCAAATTAAAAAAGAGCAGCACGGGGCTACTCCCTTTCTTTTTTGAGCGGGTCCAGCAGGTAGTCACCTTCCCCGTCGTCCATGTAATGGCGGTAGCTGTTGCCTTTGATGATGGTTAGATGATTTCCCGTAATGTCGGTAGCGACGAAATTCTCCCACGGCTCCACGAAGCCTTCGGTTTCGTCCGCTTCGATCTCCATATCATTGTAGGAGCTGATGTTGTTGCCTTCGGCCATGGCAGGGGAATCGGAATTGCCCCAGCTCTCTACAATCTGCCAGGCATCCTCCCCGTCGAAGCCGTTCTGGTCCTCCCGCTCATCCAGGCTGGTCCGTCCAAAAGGTGGTGACAACAGCTCCTCCTCCACCGGGCGTGTAAACGGAGCGCTCTGGCGTGGTGCATGCTCTTTGGTGTAGCGGGTGGATGGAATCGCGGCCAGACGTTCATAAGGAATCGGTTCGCCGCTGGCTATACAAATGCCATAGGTGCCTTCATCCATCGCCCGCAGCGCCGCTTCGATATCGTCCAGCTCATGCTCGTCCCGCTCCAGCAGGGAAATATCCATGGAACGGTTATATAGCTCGGTGGCGGCATCGCCGGGATGGTTGTCGATCTCGGACAGCTCTCCGGTAGTATCGCGCATAGCTTCCTGCAGTCCGTAATGCTCATTATTTTGCAGCCTGTGCTTGATGTCCTCCTGCTGCTGTAGCAGTAATGCGCGCAGCCCGGAGAGCTGGGTTGATGTCAGATGGCTCATTGCTGTGAGCTCCTTTCGGTGGCTTAATCCTCGCTGAAACGGTTCCGTCTTTATTAAGGAGGGCAAAGCCGTTTCCGCTTGTATAGCTTGGCCGCAGGGGCCCTTTTTTAGCGATGGAAAATAGTACCCGTACTTTGGAGGGTAAAGAGTGCCATGCAATGGACTGTATCTTGAGGCCTGTGCTACAATATACAAGTCTTTATACAGTATTCGTACCGCGGACCGCGGGAAAAATAAGAACGGAGTGACAACTTCTGTGGTGTACTTTCTGATTGCGCTAATTGTATTTTTGATTGACCAGGGTACCAAATATCTGATTGCTACCCGGCTGGAGATCGCAGAGCAGATTCCGGTTATAAAGGATTTCTTCATTATCACGTCCCACCGCAATCGTGGAGCCGCTTTCGGAATTCTTGAAGGACAACAGTGGTTCTTCATTGTAATTACGGTTATAGTTGTTGCCGGTATCGTCTGGTATCTGAACAAGGCCCGGAAGACCCGCAAATTGCTGCCTACGGCGTTGTCTCTGGTGCTTGGAGGAGCCATCGGAAACTTCATCGACCGGATTCTGAACGGTGAAGTTGTGGATTTCCTGATGTTCAATTTCGGCAGCTATACCTTCCCGATCTTCAACGTAGCCGATTCCTGCATCGTGGTAGGGGTAGCCCTGATCATTCTTGATACACTGCTGGATGTGAAAGGCGAGCAGGAAGTCACCGAAGTTAAGGAATCACAGGAAGTCAAAGAAGGGAATGAATGATTTTGAATAAAGACGTCAATGAGCAGGCGGTGTCTGGCGCCCTCGAAGAAGAAAGAGACGTCACCGAATGGATGGTTGCCGCGGAGAATGCCCGGGAACGGATTGATAAGTACATTACGGAGTCTTGGGAAGAAGAGGTTTCCCGCTCGCAGGTTCAGCTGTGGATCAGCGGCGGACATGTGACGGTGAACGGCGCGCCTGTCAAAGCAAACTACAAGCTGTATGAAGGCGATAAGGTGGCTGTTACGGTGCCGGAAGCCGAAGTTACGGATTTAATTGCGGAGAATATCCCGCTTGAGGTTGTATATGAAGACAGCGATGTTATCGTGGTGAATAAGCCGCGCGGTATGGTGGTGCATCCGGCAGTAGGACATCCCTCAGGCACCCTGGTCAATGCGCTGATGTATCATTGCAAGGACCTGTCAGGTATTAACGGCGAGATTCGTCCGGGCATTGTGCACCGTATCGACAAGGATACCTCCGGTCTGATTATGGCTGCTAAGAATGACGCCAGTCATGCTTCACTTGCCGCCCAACTGAAGGAGCACAGTGTAACCCGCCGCTACATCGCAGTGGTGCATGGCAATCTGTCTCATGATAAAGGCACAGTAGATGCCCCAATCGGCCGTGATCCGCATGACCGTAAGCTGTATATGGTCACTGAGAAGAACAGCAAACGTTCTCTGACGCATTTTACGGTGCTTGAGCGGTTCGGCGACTGTACGCTGCTTGAGCTGCAGCTGGAGACCGGACGGACGCATCAGATCCGTGTGCATATGAAGTTCATCGGCCATCCGCTGGTCGGCGATCCAATCTATGGACGCAGCAAAGGTACGACGATGACTGGACAGGCTCTGCATGCTGCTGTACTGGGATTTGTGCATCCTGCCACAGGAGAGTATAAGGAGTTCAGCGCGCCGCTTCCGGCAGATATGGAAGAAGTGCTGTACACACTGCGCAGCAGATAAGTACAAATGAATAGATTATAAGTCCATGGCTTCTAAGGCAGCTTTGCTTCATATTTAGATCATGGATTCACAACAAAAGCCAGGAGATGAGACGAAGATTATGAGTATTGAACACTATCAGGATACATTCATTCAGACTAATTTTGCGGACCGCATCGGCGGCGCCGGATATGGCAAGGACACTTCCATCTACAAATTCGAGAAAATCAAACGCGCCAAAGCATCGGCGAAGCAGGATTTTCCTAACATTGAATTGATCGACATGGGCGTCGGTGAGCCGGACGAAATGGCGGATGAAGGCATTGTGGCAAGACTTGCCCTTGAAGCTGCCAAAGAAGAAAACCGCGGATATTCTGACAACGGGATTCCTGAATTCAAAGCGGCTGCTGCTGTTTATCTGAAGGAAGTGTTCCAGGTAGACGGCATCGACCCGGTAAATGAAATCGTACATTCCATCGGTTCGAAGCCTGCGCTGGCGATGATGCCGTCCGTCTTCATTAATCCGGGCGACATCACGATCATGACCGTTCCGGGTTATCCGGTGCTGGGCACCCACACCAAGTATTTGGGCGGACAAGTATTCTCCGTTGAGCTTAAGAAGGAGAATAACTTCCTGCCTGACCTGAACTCCATTCCGGAGGATGTAGCACACAAGGCGAAGCTGCTCTACCTGAACTATCCGAACAATCCTACAGGCGCAAGCGCAACTCCTGAATTTTTCAGCGAAGTAGTAGCCTGGGCGAAGAAATACGATGTAGTTGTTATCCATGACGCTCCTTATGCAGCACTGACGTATGATGGCGTGAAGCCGCTGAGCTTCCTGTCCGTACCTGGGGCCAAGGATGTCGGCGTGGAGCTGCACTCCCTGTCCAAGTCCTACAATATGACCGGCTGGAGAATCGGTTTCGTTGCCGGCAACCCGCTGATCGTTAAGGCTTTCAGTGATGTGAAGGACAACAATGACTCCGGCCAATTCATCGCGATTCAAAAAGCTGCCGCATACGGTCTGTCTCATCCAGAGATTACCGAAGCGATTGCTGCCAAATACTCCCGCCGCCACAACATGCTGGTGGATGCACTGAACAGCCTGGGCTTCAAGGCAGAGAAACCGAAGGGGTCCTTCTTCCTGTATGTAGCTGCTCCAAAAGGTGTCAAAGGCGGACGCCGCTTCGAATCCGGCGAGGACTTCTCGCAGTTCCTGATCCGCGAGAAGCTGATCTCCACCGTGCCTTGGGATGATGCCGGCGCGTTCGTGCGTTTCTCCGTGACTTTCGTCGCCAAAGGTGAAGAAGATGAGAAGCGTGTAATTTCTGAAATTCAAAGACGCCTTAGCGACGTTGAATTCGAATTTTAAGTTTGGTTGATGAGACCGCTGCAGAGGAATCTGCGGCGGCTTTTTATTATGACAGCCGATCGCTCCCGAGCCTCACTATCCACTTCGGTCTGGTCAAATGTTACAAACTGCAACTTTACTCAGACGAAACAGGCACTGAAAGCGCAAATCCTGCACTTTTTACAACAATCCGCTTCAGAGGTAAGTGCATATTCATACTAAATGCTGTAAAAAATACAACATTAAACCCAATGATGCATTTACGGAGCAAAAATCCTGTAAAATGTGCAACATTACTTGGACAGGCCGGTAACAGGGGGGGACAGTATGCATGTGACGGTGAGAGTAAGGTGGAGTTAGCAGCCTCGAATATAAAGATAAGCCAGCCGGAAACTCCCGGCTGACCTGGAACAGCAGCCTAACCTTTCCGGTAGGCCTTGCTGTGAAAGGAATTAATATAACGGAATAGCGCTTCGCCATCGTCCGGTACATTTCCGCTACCATCCAGCGGCAGCAGCATCGCCTGATAAGGCTCGGGCACCCAGATATACTGGTGGACATAGGAGGTCAGGACGAATCCGTTCCGCTCCCAGAAATGAATGCGCTCCTTGTGTGTATCCGAGGTTCCGGATTCAGCTTCGATGATGATTCCCCGTACGTTGTGTTCTTGAACAGCCCAGTCCCTGATCTGTACGAGGAACCAGGTTCCCATACCCGCCCCGCGCAGCTCCTTATCGACCGCCAAGTAATCTATGATCAGTACCTTATCGTCAGTCTTTCCCACGACCCCAGTAACGGCCATAGCGACAACCTGCCCCTGCTGATCAAGTCCCGCATGTAGATAAGCAATCTTCCGCTCCAGCATACTGCGGAGAATCCCTTTTGACTTAGCGCAGCTCGGGAAAGCCTCCCGGTACATCGGCTCCATCTGCTTCCAGAGCTGTTCATCCCATTTATCTACTGTAATAAACTCCAGGTCCATGATCTGTTCGCCTCCATTTTTATCATAGCAGAGGCGGGGCGGGAACGAAAATATGCCAGCGGGCAGGATAGTTCAATCATTTCACGAATTTTTTATAAGCTGGATAATTCTGCGAATTTACGCAATGATTATTTTTTGAAGGTATGATTAAATTGAAGCAACCGAGTCATCAAGTTGTCTCTCAAATAGTTGATGATTCCATATTAAGCAGATACCTAATCAACACTGTATTTAAGAAATTACATAAAAGAAACGCACTATAAGGAGGAATGTGAACGAAATGAAGTTCGACCTTCGTGAATTAGCGTTGTTTGCAGAGCAGGCTGTAACAAAAGCGGGTGACAGAATTTCCAAATTGCGCATCCGGGAAAAAATTGAAGTGAATTACAAGGATTATGGTGAACTTGTGACATCCGCTGATTGGTTATCGGAAAAAATCATTCAAGGAGCCATAATGGATGAATTTCAAGGTCATCGAATTCTTTCTGAGGAAAATGGAGTACATAATTGGGATAATTTCAAGTTTGACGGTCCGGTTTGGGTAATTGATCCCTTAGATGGAACAGTTAATTTTGCTCGCAACCTGCCGCATTACGGCGTTTCATTGGCTTTTGCCCTTGATGGCATAGTGCTGGCAGGAGCAGTATATGCGCCAGATTTGCACTGTACTTATGTTGGGATTAAAGGAGAAGGCTCTTATTGCAATGGTGAGCGTTTACAAATTCGTACATGTACTTCGCTGCTAGATGCTGTCATAGGCACAGGTTTTCCGCATGATCCAGCAAAAGTGGAGCCAGCAATCGAAAGAGTGAACCGACTCAGAAGGAACTGCCGCGACATTAGGCGTTTTGCCGCACCAACAGTAGACATTTGTTATGTGGCGTCCGGTAAATTAGATGCGCATACGGAAAGTCTTTCACCGTGGGACGTAGCCGCCGCAGGCTTGATTGCACGGGAGGCGGGAGCATTAAGTTGCAATGTACATATGGTGCCTGATCACATCCCTAATGAACTCAATGGTGAAGAGGCCGTATTCGCTACACCCGGAATCTTCGATAATCTCTTGACATTATTGCGGAAGGAATCTGAATAAAAGGTTCATTCGCTTTTCAGCATAGCTTTAGTTCCGAGTATGCACTATCAGCGCAGCGCTATAGTACCGCCTTTCCTGCCCCACCCAACTCGGGGTGGGGTGGAATCTTTCACCCTGTTTAGGTGGAAGCGGCGGAGGGGATTTTGGAACTGGAAGGAGCGGAGCGTCCGCCTTTATGTTTGGATTTCTACCGCGGCGGCGGTAATAATCAGGAAATCCAAACATAACAGCGGCCGGAAGTCCAAAATCACCGCAGCCGCGCCATTCATCAAAACAAATCTTGCAGAAAGTTTGACACCACCCTTTTCTTCTGTCATAATTCCCTTTAGTTGAATATGCGCCTTTAAATCAGTCCCGTGAGGCTGGCAAGGTAACGTGAATCGAGGTTCGCGACATTTTGAAGGAATCCGTATAAGTACGGAGGGCCTTTTTATGCGCGCGGACACGCCATCTTTTTGAATCTGCGGATTTCACTCCTTGCCTGTTTCGGGCAAGGAGTTTTTTGTTTATCCGGGAACTTGAACAGGCGATCAAGCAGGAGGATGGCACGATGATGGTTACTGAAAAAAATGTCATTATGGACGAAACGGCGATTCGCCGGGCACTGTCACGCATTGCACATGAGATTTTGGAGAAGAACAAGGGTATTGAGAATTGTCTGCTGGTCGGCATCCGTACGAGAGGGATTTATCTGGCCCAGAGGATTGCGGAGCGCATCAAGGAGATTGAAGGCGTGGATATACCTTACGGTGAGCTGGATATCACGCATTACCGCGATGACCGCGAAGGCGGCGACAACAGGGAGTCGATGGACAAGGCTGTGGTCAACAGCAATCTGATCCTGCCCCCGGGCAGCAGCGGCATCCAGGACAAGAAAGTGATTCTGTTCGACGATGTGCTGTACACCGGCAGAACGATCCGGGCAGCGATGGATGCGCTGATGGATTGCGGACGGCCGCGGATGATCCAGCTTGCTGTACTGGCTGACCGCGGACACCGGGAACTTCCGATCCGCCCTGACTATATTGGCAAGAACGTACCTACCTCCAGGCATGAGCAGATTGAAGTGTCACTGACCGAATTCGACGGCAAGGACGAAGTGTACATTATTTCAAACCGGGAGGAACGATAACAATGATGACGGCAACCAAAGTGAAGGAACGCAGTCTGCTGGGGATTAAGGAACTGGACGCTTCGGAAATCAGCCAGCTTTTGAACAGAACGGCTTACTGGGACAATCAGAGCGAGAAGCTCACGCCGGTGCTGAGATCGCATTTTGTTGCCAACATGTTTTTTGAGAATAGCACACGGACCCGCTTCTCCTTCGAAATGGCCGAGAAACGGCTGGGCGTTCAGGTCCTGAACTTCACGGCGGCAGCTTCCAGTGTAGAAAAAGGCGAGTCGATCTACGATACCGTACGCACCTTAGAATCGATGGGGATCGATGCCGGAGTTGTGCGTTTGAAGCCTGCAGGCGTGCTGCAGCAGCTGGCCGAGAAGGTAAGCATCCCGCTGATCAATGCCGGAGACGGCAACAATGAGCACCCGACACAGGCGCTGCTGGATCTGTACACGATGCGCAAGTATTTCGGAGAACTGAAGGGCCTGAAAGTGTCGATTATCGGAGATATTATGCATAGCCGGGTGGCACGCTCCAACCTGTGGGCATTGACCAAGATGGGCGCAAGCGTCCAGTTCTGCGCACCGGCGAATATGCAGGCTCCTGAGCTTGCCGCGTACGCTCCATACGTTTCAATGGAAGAAGCGCTGAAAGCGGATGTGGTTATGATGCTGAGAGTGCAGCTGGAGCGCCATGCATCCGGGATCATTTTGTCGGCGGGGGAATACCGCGAACACTTTGGACTTACTGAAGAACGCGCTGCGAAGCTGGACAAGGGGACGATCATCATGCACCCGGCGCCGGTCAACCGCAATGTGGAGATCGATGATGCAGTGGTGGAGAGCAGCCAGTCACGGATTTTCCCGCAGATGGCGAATGGAGTTCCGGTACGGATGGCAGTGATGGAGAGAGCACTTCAGTAGCAAGATTCCGTAAAAAAACCTCACATAACTTTACTAATAAATATACACAAAGATGAATTTTTATTATATAATAACTAAAGAGCTTACGGCTGCGGCCTGAGGCACAAAGGAGAATCATAACCGTGATCATTAAAAACGCCAGTGTACTGGGCCAAGAAGGCGTGCTGGAGCGCAAGCATATTGTCGTGTTGAACGGGGTAATCTCTAAGATTCTGGATGCCGCTGAAGCGGTAGATGAAGCAGGAGAGATCATCGAAGCGGAAGGCAAGCTGCTGATCCCGGGACTGATCGATATGCATGTGCACTTACGTGAACCGGGGTTTGAACATAAGGAAACGATTGAGACCGGCGCACGTTCGGCGGCCAAAGGCGGATTCACGACTATCGCCTGCATGCCGAATACACGCCCGGTAACAGACAGTGCAGAGATCGTCCAACTGGTAAAAGATAAGGCGCGTGAAGCCGGACTCGTGAAGGTGCTGCCTTATGCGGCCATTACGAAGAATGAGCTGGGACTTGAGCTGACTGACTTTGCGGCACTGAAAGCGGCTGGAGCGATTGGCTTCACCGACGACGGTGTAGGCGTACAGAGCGCACAAATGATGAAGGATGCCATGAAGCTGGCGGCAGGAATGGATATGCCGGTCATTGCCCACTGCGAGGACAACTCGCTGGTTGAGGGCTGCGCGGTAGCGGAAGGTACGTTTGCCGACAAGCATGGACTTAAGGGAATTCCGAATGAGTCGGAAGCCATCCATGTAGGGCGCGACATACTGCTGTCTGAAGCTACGGGCGTTCACTACCATGTGTGCCACGTCAGCACCGAGCAATCGGTACGGCTGATCCGTCAGGCTAAGCAGATCGGCATCAAGGTGACCGCTGAGGTGTGCCCGCATCATCTGCTGCTCTCGGAGGAAGACATTCCGGGCATGGACGCGAACTGGAAAATGAACCCGCCGCTTCGCTCGCGCCGCGATGTGGAAGCCTGCATCGAAGGCCTGCTGGACGGCACGCTGGATATCATCGTTACCGATCATGCACCGCACAGTGCGGAAGAGAAAGCAAAAGGCATGCAGCTTGCACCGTTTGGCATCGTCGGTTTTGAGACAGCCTTCCCGCTGCTGTATACCGCTTTTGTGGCCACTGGCAAATGGGATCTGTCCCTGCTGGTCCAGCGGATGACCGCTGATCCGGCCCGGGTGTTCAGATTGAACACTGGCAGCCTTGCAGTAGGCGCGCCTGCCGATCTGACACTGATTGATATGAATGAAGAGAAGGAAGTGGACCCGGCAACGTTTGCCAGCAAAGGGCGGAATACTCCTTTTGGCGGATGGAAGCTTAAGGGCTGGCCGGTGAAGACTTGGGTAGACGGCAGAGCCGTATGGAGTGAAGTATAACTGACGGTTACTGGCAGCCAGGCTGCCGGCCGTGACATAAGCATCAGACTACAGAAACAAGAAGGAGTGGAAGGGAATGCAGGCGAGATTGCTGCTTCAGGACGGAACGCTGTTTACAGGCACCGCATTTGGCGCGGAAGGCGAAAAGACGGGCGAGGTTGTATTTAACACAGGAATTACGGGATATCAGGAGGTGCTGTCGGACCCTTCGTACTGCGGCCAGATCGTCACCATGACGTATCCGCTGATCGGAAATTACGGCATTACCCGTGATGATTTCGAATCTGTGCGCCCTTTTGTGCACGGCTTTGTGGTGCGTCGTCACGAGACTGTGCCCAGCAACTGGCGTGCTGAATACAGTGTAGACGATCTGCTGAAGGAATACGGCATTCCCGGAATCAGCGAGATTGACACCCGGATGCTGACCCGCATTATCCGCCACCACGGCACGATGAAGGCGATCCTCACCACTTCGAATAAACGTGTGGAAGAACTGATGGAAATGATGGGCGATACTACAATTGAAGAATTGCGCAATCAGGTAGCACGTACCTCCACAACCAAGACATATAGCAGTCCCGGTAATAAGGAACGTATCGTGCTGGTAGATTACGGCGCGAAGACAGGCATTCTGCGCGAGCTGAACAGCCGCGGCTGTGATGTGGTTGTCGTGCCTCACGATGTGACTGCAGATGAGATCCGCCGCCTGAATCCCGACGGAATCCAGCTGTCGAACGGCCCTGGGGACCCTAAGGATGTGCCATATGCAGTTAAGACCATATCCGAACTGCTCGGCGAATATCCGATCTTCGGCATCTGCCTGGGTCATCAGCTGTTCGCGCTGGCATGCGGCGCTGACACCGAGAAGCTCAAATTCGGACATCGCGGCGGTAACCATCCGGTCAAAGAGCTGGAGAGCGGACGCTGCTTCATCACCTCGCAGAACCATGGCTATACGGTTAATGAAGAATCCGTAGTGAACACGGATCTGGAAGTTACGCATATTAACAACAATGATAAGACCGTCGAAGGACTGAAGCATACCCGTTACCCCGCTTTTTCGGTGCAGTACCATCCGGAAGCGGCGCCGGGACCGCATGACAGCAGCTACTTGTTCGACCGTTTCCTGCAGATGATCGCAGACCACAAGGCGAAACTGCCGGCAGGCTCGCGCCAGGCGCAGCTTGCGGCCAATGCCAGAATCACGGCACCGAAACCTGCAGCACAGCTTGAAGCCGTGAAAGGAGCACTATAACATGCCTAAGAACGATAAACTCAAAAAAATTCTGGTTATCGGCTCCGGTCCGATTGTCATCGGCCAAGCCGCCGAGTTTGACTATGCGGGCACACAAGCCTGCCAGGCGCTCAAAGAAGAAGGCGTAGAGGTTGTGCTGATTAACAGCAACCCGGCTACGATCATGACCGATACCAATATGGCTGACAAAGTATATATTGAACCGATCACACTGGAATTCGTAACGGCGATTATCCGTCAGGAGCGTCCGGACGGACTGCTGCCGACACTGGGCGGACAGACTGGCCTCAACATGGCAGTGGAGCTGGCCCGTGCAGGCGTACTGAAATCCGAGAATGTGAAGCTTCTGGGTACACAGCTGGAATCCATCGAGAAAGCAGAAGACCGCGACTTGTTCCGCGAGCTGATGCGTGAGCTGGATCAGCCTGTTCCTGAGAGTGCCATCATCACAAGTGTGGAAGAAGCGATGGGCTTCGCCGCCGGCATCGGCTATCCGCTGATCGTCCGTCCGGCCTACACGCTAGGCGGAACAGGCGGCGGGATCTGTGACAATGAGGAAGAGCTGCGCGAAACCGTCAAAGCAGGTATCCGTTACAGCCCGATCGGCCAATGTCTGGTGGAGAAGAGCATCGCCGGCATGAAGGAAGTCGAATATGAAGTGATGCGTGATAAGAACGACAACTGTATTGTAGTCTGCAACATGGAGAACTTTGATCCGGTTGGCGTACATACAGGCGACAGTATCGTAGTGGCGCCAAGCCAGACGTTGTCTGACCGTGAGTACCAGATGCTGCGCAGCGCTTCACTGAAGATTATCCGCGCGCTGAATATCGAAGGCGGCTGTAACGTGCAGTTCGCACTGGACCCGCAGAGCTATCAATACTATGTCATTGAAGTGAATCCGCGCGTAAGCCGCTCGTCGGCGCTGGCGTCGAAGGCGACCGGGTATCCGATTGCCAAGATGGCTGCCAAAATCGCCCTCGGCTACACGCTCGATGAAATCGTCAATCCGGTTACCGGACAGACCTATGCCTGCTTCGAGCCGACACTGGATTATATCGTCAGCAAAATCCCGCGCTGGCCGTTCGATAAGTTCATCTCTGCGAACCGTAAGCTGGGTACCCAGATGAAGGCAACCGGAGAAGTGATGGCCATCGGGCGTACCTTCGAAGAGTCGATTCACAAGGCGATCCGGTCGCTGGAGATCGGTGTGCACCGTTTCCGTCTGCCTGGCGCAGAGCTGCTTGAAGACAGTGTACTGCGTAATAGACTCGCCAAAGCGGATGATGAGCGCCTGTTCCTGATCGCAGAAGCGTTCCGCCGCGGCTACGGGCTGCAGGATATTCAGGATATGACGAATATTGACTGGTGGTTCCTGTCCAAGATCGAAGGCCTCGTGAGCTTCGAGGACGAGATCCGCGCGGAAGAAACCTTGTCCGCAGAAATTCTCTATCAGGCCAAGCGCAAGGGCTTCACCGACCGGGCGATTGCCGAGATCCGTGCCGAAGGGCGTCCGGGCGGGGCATTCACCAAGGAATCCGAAGTACGCGTGCTGCGTCTGCAGCAGGGTCTGGTTCCGGTATTCAAAATGGTCGATACCTGCGCCGCCGAATTCGAAGCTTCAACGCCATACTACTACTCGACCTATGAGACCGAGAATGAAGTGATTCATTCCGATAAACAGAAGGTTATCGTGCTCGGCTCCGGTCCTATCCGTATCGGCCAGGGTATCGAGTTCGACTACTCTACCGTGCATGCAGTATGGGCGATCCAGAAAGCCGGCTATGAAGCCGTCATTATCAATAATAATCCAGAGACGGTGTCGACGGATTTCAATACATCAGACCGCCTGTACTTTGAACCGCTATTCTTCGAGGATGTGATGAACGTGATCGCCCAGGAGAATCCGATCGGGGTTATCGTACAGTTCGGTGGACAGACAGCCATCAACCTGGCTGCGCCACTCGCCGCAGCTGGTGTGAACATTCTGGGCACCAGCCTGGAGAGTATCGATGAAGCGGAGAACCGCAAGAAATTCGAAGCGCTTCTGGCCCGTCTGGATATCGCACAGCCAAAAGGCAAAACGGTTATCAACATTGACGAAGCCGTTGAAACAGCCCAGGCGCTGGGCTATCCGGTGCTGGTTCGTCCATCTTATGTCCTCGGCGGCCGTGCGATGGAGATTGTCTACAACGATACAGAGCTGCTGAGCTACATGGTTGAAGCGGTGAAGGTTAATCCGGAGCATCCGGTGCTGATCGACCGTTACATGCTGGGCAAAGAGGTTGAAGTCGACGCGATCTGCGATGGCGAGACCGTAGTGATTCCGGGAATTATGGAGCATGTAGAACGCGCAGGGGTTCACTCCGGTGACTCCATCGCCGTCTATCCGCCGCAATACCTGGATGAAGGCCTGAAGCAGAAGATCTCTGAGATCACGATCAAGATCGCTAAGGAACTGAAGACGATCGGACTGGTTAACATCCAGTTTGTCATCTATCAGAACGAAGTGTATGTGATCGAGGTTAACCCGCGCTCTTCGCGTACGGTTCCTTTCCTGAGCAAGGTGACAGGCATTCCAATGGCTAATCTGGCAACCAAAATCATCCTCGGCGGCAAGCTGAAGGAAGACGGGTATACAGAAGGGCTGTGGCCGGAAAGCGACTACGTTTCTGTAAAAGTACCTGTGTTCTCTTTTGCCAAGCTGCGCAGAGTGGAACCGACTCTTGGACCGGAAATGAAATCGACCGGCGAAGTTATGGGCCGCGACAAGCTGTATGCCAAAGCGCTGTACAAAGGGCTGATCGGCGCAGGAATGAAGATTCCAGCTACCGGAGCAATCATCGTTACCGTTGCAGACAAAGACAAGGCTGAAGCGGTTGAGCTGATGAAGGGCTTCCATGCCATGGGCTACAAAATCATCGCTACCGGCGGTACAGCAGCGGCACTTGAGCAGGCCGGGCTGAACGTGATGAACGTTAACAAGCTGGATGAAGGTGAGCCGACCATTCTGGATCTGATCCGCGGCGGTCAGGCGAACTTCGTCTTCAATACACTGACCAAAGGCAAGACGCCTGAGCGTGACGGGTTCCGTATCCGCCGGGAAGCAGTAGAGAACGGCGTTGTATGTATGACTTCGCTGGATACCGTAACCGCACTGCTGAGAATGCTGCAGACGATTAACTTCTCTTCACAGTCGATGCCTGCTTTTGTCGGACAATAACATATAGGGTGAGGGCAGCCGCTACAGGCTGCTATAGGAACGGTTTGCGTTAGCGCAAGCCGTTCACCTATGCCCGGGACCTTGCAGAGCTTGTTATCACTTGAACAAAGAAAGAAGGCTGGCAAATGGATGGGACCGCAGCACAGCAGCAACATGAACATGAGAACATCGGACAAGTAGAAAAGCGTAATGAAATGGCCGGACGGCTGATGGTTGCCCTGGACTATCCGGACGCAGCACAGGCTAGGGTTCTAATGGAACAGCTCACAGGTATCCCCTGCTATATGAAGGTCGGCATGCAGCTGTTCTATGCTGCCGGGCCGGACTTCATCCGGGAGCTGAAGGAACGCGGCTATTCGGTCTTCCTGGACGTCAAAATGCATGATATCCCGAACACCGTACGGGGGGGGGCTGAGAGCCTAACCATGCTGGGCGTTGATATGTTCAACGTGCATGCCGCCGGAGGAGCTGCCATGATGTCTGCTGCACTGGAAGGTGCCGCCAAGGCCGTCAGCCTGCATCCGTCGCTGCATATTCCGCTCATTATTGCGGTGACCCAGCTGACCAGCACCAGCCAGGAGGTTATGAACAGCGAAATCGGCATCAACGGTACGGTGACGGACACCGTAGTACGTTACGCCATGCTTGCGGCAGAAGCCGGGCTGCATGGCGTGGTGGCATCGCCGCAGGAATCAGCGGTGATCGCAGCAGCCTGCGGACCGGATTTCCGCACAGTGACCCCGGGTATCCGGCCTGCCGGTGCCTCGCTGGACGATCAGTCCCGGGTTATGACGCCGGGACAAGCTATACGGCAGGGCAGCCACTACCTGGTAGTGGGCCGGCCGATTACAGCGGCGGCAGATCCGCGCGCCGCAGCACTTACCATTATTGAGGAGATGAGCGAAGTATGAGCCCATTAGAGAATAAAAGTGAACAAGTTGCACGTTATCTGCTGGAGATTGGAGCGGTAGCCCTGCGTCCGCAGGAGCCGTTCACCTGGACGTCCGGCATCAAATCGCCGATCTATTGCGATAACCGCCTGACCCTGTCTTTCCCGGTTGTCCGGAGCTACATTGCCAACGCCTTCGCAGAGCTGATCAGAGGCAGCTATCCGGATGCTGAAGTGATTGCCGGAACTGCAACCGCCGGAATTCCGCACGCGGCCTGGGTCGCCGATAAGCTCGGTCTGCCGATGGCTTATATCCGTGATAAGGCCAAAGGCCACGGCAAGCAGAACCAGATCGAAGGACTGATCGCTCCCGGCCAGAAGGTGATCGTGATCGAGGATCTGATCTCCACCGGCGGCAGCTCGATCAAGGCCGCGCAGGCTGTGCAGGAAGCGGGCGGCGTACCGCTGGCCGTACTGGCCATCTTCAGCTACGAGCTGGACCGCGCCGTAGATGCCTTCGCCGCTGCGGATATCCCGCTGCAAAGCCTGTCCAACTACAGCACACTCATTGATGTGGCGCTAGCTCAAGGCACGATCGCCGATTCGGATGTAGCGCTGCTGCAATCGTGGCGCAAAGATCCTGCAGCGTTCGGCGTATAAGCGGGATTCGTGGGCTGTCAGCAGGTTCAGGACGGCTGAATACTGTTATTCCTCACACTTGATTTGTTACTTGCCCATTGGAGTTTTCTTATTGAGCGGTGTGGACACAAATATTGTACGTTTTACAACTTTGACTCATGGATAGCCAGGTGTTCAGGAGGATTGTTGTATGAAATACAAGAATATTCCCGTTAAGCTGCTTGGTGAAGAGGAAATGCTGCATTTTCTACAACAATCTTCGATTTGGGCCGATAGGATGAGGGAAATGTTGTATTTTGGGCAGGATTTTGTGTAATGATAACGGATCTCTACCATAGAAGGCGGATGAATCGGGAAATTCATGCGACAACAGCCGCCGCCCGGAAGCAGGCCAGAAATACAGCAAGAAGCCCCGTGCCTTCACAGGTACAGCAGGGCTTCTTTTTTGCGTTAGTCAAAAGCAGTCTGTGCCAAGGTGAACAAACTGTCTTTTTAGTTTAAACGGGATGTCACTTCCGATATTCGAATTAGGCTATATAATGCTAAATAAAGGAATGCTCTGCCGGTTGTCCAGGTGTATGATATTTCATTAGGGGGCTATAAATATGGCTAAATCAACGATTCATCTTCTGCTCAGGCGCGGGCTTCCGCTGGCACTCTGTACGGCGGTACTGCTGCCTGTTATTTCGGCTGAAGCGGCGGCAGCCCCTGTCAGCTCTGCCACTTCGGCCAAACCCTTGACGGCATCCGTGGTGACGCAGCCATCGGACGGACAGCGGGTCCTGCGGATCGGCAGTCTGTGGAGTAGCAGCGATGATACCTATCTGCGCCAAAATCTGACTGACCTCTATGAGTTCACGCATCCGGACGTGAAGCTGGAGTTTGTTCCGGCGGTGGATCAGGAGCAGTTCCGCTTCACCAACACGTACATGGTGGAAGGACCGGAAGCATTGGGGCATATGCGTGACATCATGCTTGGCAGTAATCCGGTAGATGTGGTCATAGGAGACAGCAGCCTGATCAGGAGTCTGGCAGCCCAGAACATGCTTGAGCCTCTGCAGCCGCTGATTGACCGTGACGGCTATGATATCAGCAATATGGCACCGACGATGCTGTATGGTGTACGTCAGCTTGGCCGGGGCCACCTGTTTGCGCTGGCACCTACTTTCAACGCAAGTGTAGTTTTCTATAATAAAGGGATATTCGATGCTGCCGGAGTGAATTATCCAACGGACGGGATGACCTGGGATGAATTCTTCAAGCTTGCAGGTATGGTGACGAAGACCTCCAAGCAGATGGATGAGCGGATATATGGCTTCTCAAGGAGCCGTTATGCCGGCGATCCGTTCGCGGATATGCAGGCGTATCTCTCTCCTCTGCAAGCTGCTATGTACGATAACCAAGGCAGGGCAATGACAGTGAACAATGCGCTGTGGAGTAAAGGCTGGACTACCTTCAGCAATCTGATTCAGAAGAAGATTATCCCCGGCCCGGATGATATTGAAGCCGCAGCCGCAGCTGTTGCCGAACCTGCAGAGACCGGATTTAACCCGTTTCTGGGTGACTGGTTTCTGACGGGCAAAGCGGCAATGGTCATCGGAGAATATGGTTATATCAACGAGCTGGCTTCCGCGGACCGCAATGCGCTCCTGATTAAGAACATTAATTTCAGACATGTGGATTGGGGAATCGCCGCCGTACCTACGTTTGCCGAGAAGCCGGGCGTGGCCGTCGGTGCTGGACTGGATCAGCTGCTGGCCATCAGCAGTACCGCGCAGAATGAAGAGGATGCCTGGGAGTTGATCAAGTTTGTGAACAGCAACGAAGTAGCCAGAATCAAGGCGGCCAATCCTTATCAGCTTACCTCCCGTATGGATTTCAACCGTTCACAGAAGGCTGGAGTAAGCCTTGAACCTTTTTACAATTTGAAGCCTGTGCCGCTGACGGACGCTAATGTGGAGAGTCTGGCTTACAAGATGCCTAATATTTATCAGATTAATCTGGCCGGACAAATGCTGTTCAGCGAAGTCATTCAAGGCAAACGGACGGTAGCGAATGCCCTCAAGGCCTGGGAGCAGCAGGGCAACCATATGCTTAACGCGATGCGCAAGGATCCCACAGTCTTGTTCAATCTGGACAACGGCTGGCTGGAGCGAAGTGTGAAGGGCAAGTAGGATAGCATCAGATTTAAACAAGTGAGAACCACTTTGGAGAATCGTTTGCCAATGGTTTGTAGTAACCCAATTATGGTATATCCGATCCGGTATGATTAAGTGTACTTTGTACAACTAAATCGTCTGATTTATAACCAATTAATTGTTTACGGTTCGGCCCCTTAATTATGGAGTCATTCTCTTGAAATCTCTGGTTCTTGCAGTTTCTTAAAGTGAGATGTTTACCTCTGCCACTTGGCCTGCTCTCCATGCCGCATGGTATTGGTTAGGACTCAATCGGTTTAAACTGCCGTGAAAGCGGCGTTCGTTGTAAAATTCAATGTACTCCGTGACAGTCTCGTAGGCTTCTTCAAAGGTTTCAAAGTACATTTTGCTGTAGAGATCTCGTTCTAAAATGCTGTGGAAGGACTCAATATATGCATTCATATTCGGCGTTTTAGGCGGAATCCGTTCATGAATCAAAGGTTCATCCGGGTCCATACACATCTCTGCAAAAGCATGACTGAGAAATTGAGGACCATTGTCTGAGCGAAGAATAGGCCTAGCCCCTCCAGGCTGTATACGGGCCTTCAACGCCTGCTTAATGGTCGTGCAGATCTCCTTTGCACTGCAACTTGCACCCAAGTGGTAGCCGACAATACAGCGGTCAAACACATCAATCATGTCAAAGATAAAAAAGAAGCGGTCGTAGCCATGAATGTATCCGTACTTAATATCTATTTGCCAAAGTTGGTTGGCTCCGGTAACCACGCGGTTTTGGGCAAGCCGTCTTGGATATCTCACTTTCTTGTCAGGTTTCTTTTGGAGCAGCCCTAGCTTTTTACAAAGCCGGTAGGCCTTCTTGTGGTTCAGAATTAAGTCATGCTGGATGTAGAGGGCATGCGCTAAGTTACGGTAACCGTAGCCGTGTTCCTCGCCTGCAACGAGTTCGCTAAGCCATTCTTCGATCTGCTCGTCGCTGACCTTCTGGCCGTCTTTCGTCAACGAATACGCTGGGATCGGTCTTCCGGCTGTCCCTAAGCTTACCGTAGATTTGGTGTTCTCCTTTTGACGCTGTTTGCGGGCATAGTAGGTCGATTCCAGCACACCCACCAGCCGAAGTACCACCGATACCGCATAGCCCCGCTTAATGCTTTCATCGGCTATTTCAAGTCTGTCTTGTAAGCGGGGTTGGTCTTTTTTAGCAGTTCACGCAGGAGTTCGATCTCCAAATCCTTTTCGCCCAGCAGTTTAATCGCAGTGTCCATTTTGGTCTCTAACTCTTGGACACGTTTGGCATCTTCAATACGTTCGTTAACTGAAGGTGTCGCTTGCTCACCAAATCGTTCTTTGTAGAACTTCACCCAGTTCGTAATCGTGCTGGGAGAAACTGAATATTTACGGGCGAGGAAAGAGAGCTTCGTCCCATTAATCGCTTCCTGGGCAACTTTAATCCGTTGTTCATCGTACAACTTGTTACTTTTCATGTCCTCATCCCCTTCTCTATTAGTGTACCTTATGCATCTTTAGGACTCCAATTCGATTAGGGGGCTTAAGAGTTTAGTTGTATTTCGTGCAATTAAACTTCCTGTTTCAGACGGTTTTCCCTGATTCGGACAGAATTAGTTGTACAGACTACAGTTATAAGAGGCAAGCATCCCTTTTCGCTGTTTTTAATTGTACATTATATAGGCGTGTTGATTTCCCAAAAAAAGGGACGAAAAAGGCCGCCATTTCGGGTAATGGTAAGTACGACCAAACCAAACCGAAATGAGGCGACCTCATGAATAAATATACCCCATTTTTAGCCGTTTTCAAACAAGTGTTAACACCGGAAGAAGTCCAAATGGTGACCGGACAAACCGAGGACTACGTGGATAGAGGAACCAAAATGACCGTCGGGTTGCTGCTCGATTACTTTGTCCAAGCCTGCTACCACAAATGGGACGGATTCCGGCAGAGTGCCCGCTTAGGCCCAAGCTTTGACTTGCCAGAAATTCATTACTCCACCCTTTCCGGCAAGGCCGGTGAAGTCCCTTACGAAATCTTCAAACGTATCTTTCAACTGCTCGTCACGAAATGTAACCGCCAAACCCGGCGGCATTTGAATCTTCCTAAAGATCTTTTGCTGATTGACTCGACTACGGTCACGGCAGCGAACTCTCGAATGCCTTGGGCCTCGTACAAAAAATTCAGAGGGGGTATTAAGCTGCATGTTGCTCTTTCGCATGGCCAGCGTTCACCCCTGAACGTGAAGGAATCGATCGCGAAGCGCAATGACGCTCCGTTTGGAGAAGTCTTGGCAGATACGGACTACATTTTGGTACAGGATCGGGCGTATGGAAAAATCAGCAGATTGGATCAATATGTGCTCCAGGGCCAGTCGTTTGTGATTCGGCTCAAAGACAATCTCCATTTGGTGAAGCCAAGAGAACTCCAGCGACCCGCAGAGGGAGAAACGAAAATTGTTCGTGATATTACTTGTTATATCGGTCAAGGGAAGTGCCAATCTGCTCAGCGCCACCGGGTCGTAGAATTTGAAAATGACCGGGGTGAAGTCGTACGGGTCGTGACCGATTTGAGAAAAGAGTCCGCTCATGTGATCGCTGAAATCTACAAGGCACGCTGGGAAATTGAAGTCTTTTTCCGCTGGATTAAACAGCATCTGAACGTGCCATGTCTATTTGGAACCACCGAAAATGCGGTATACAGCCAATTGTTTGTGGCCCTTGCTGTCTATGTGCTTCTGAAACGCGTTTATGATGAAATCCACCCCAACGTGCCTGCCTTTGCTCAACTGACCCTTTGGGAATTTATGCAGCATTGGCGTATATTTAGTCTTCCGCTGGAGTGGCAGGTTCAACTTAGTCTGCTCAGGAACAAAGGGGTTTTGGAAATTATATCCATCCCATAATATGGGGAATCAACAGGCCTGTACATTATACAACTATCCTCTGAATTGTTGGGTGGAAAATAATCACAGAATTGCGTTGCAGAATTTGCCAACCGTTCCGCAGGACTTTTTTCCTGTTATTAATGAAAAAATGGGCATGATAATGATCAGAGTAGCATACATGAATACGAAAAAGGAGAAGGGCATCATGAATTGGATATACTTCGCAAAATTGTTCAGGACAAGATTTCAAGCGGGTTGTCTGGCCAAAAGACTCGAGCAGGACGGCTGGATCTACGGCTATCATGATCCGCGTTTTGTGGAAATTTACCGTTCGCGTAAGGGCCGCTACGGTGTGCGTTTTCTGCCATAAATAAATTAACCAAATTCATCCTTGACTTTATCCATGCTTATATTGTATATTATCTATTGTCGCTGTTTGAATATGATTACTGACGCGGGGTGGAGCAGCCCGGTAGCTCGTCGGGCTCATAACCCGAAGGCCGCAGGTTCAAATCCTGCCCCCGCAACCAATTTTATTTCATCAGACAGCACTTGTAAAATACGGATATCCTAGTCCGGGCCCTTAGCTCAGTTGGTTAGAGCGGTCGGCTCATAACCGATTGGTCACAGGTTCGAGTCCTGTAGGGCCCACTTCAACGAAACCCTTACCCTGTAAGGGTTTTTTGCTTTTTATGGGCTCGCGAGCAAAATAAGATCAAGTTTATCTGAAGGGGCACTAGAGTGCGAAAACTTAACTGGTTAGGAGGTGAATTGTTTTTTTCATACAGATATCGGCCTGGTCGCTGTAGATCGAGAAACGGGGAAATTCGATTCCAAGGATTATAAACAGATTTTTCTATAAACTGTGTGTGATTCATGGTTGACGCAAACTGCGCAGTGAGGGAGAGGAATCGTTAGCCCAAAATTTTTATCGATGGTTGCTCAGAACTAGAAATTAGAGTCATACACTGTCGCTGTATTGTTGAACTAAAGTTTCTGTTAGTTGAAAGAACAGTTCATCAACAAATTATCACTTCACTCTTTCGGAAATATTTTTACTTATTTCTTCAGGATTTTCAACACCAATGATCAACTTTGATATTTTGAACTTACCAACTTTAAAGCTATTCAAATCTAAATGAAGAGTTTCGAGCTCATTTTCAAAAAAGTGCAGTTGATAACCACCATTTGATCTAAATAACCCATTTCTCATTCCTCCTAATAAAGCACCATATAGTTTAAAAGCATTTGGTATCGGTCTACCTGTTGTTATTCCTATGATTGAAGAGTATGGAATTTGCAACCCTTTATCTAATTTTAAAAAGGGTGAGTTTCCAAGGTCGATATTTACGTAGGTTTCCATTAGTTGAATTTTACGTTCCATATTTTGATTCCCCCATTTTGAAAAAATCCATTTATTTCATAACCCATAATTACAAATAATACCACAAACACCGCTTTTCTTCATAAAAATCTAAACTGCCCATTAGCTTAATAAATCTTTTTCATCGAGAGTCTTAACGATTGTTGCACAGTACGAAGAGATAACACAGCGGAGGATGGCGAACATACCGGCAGAGTAATTAGTAGGGTTTGTTATAGCTCCTACTAATTACTCTGCTTTTTAAGACCAACTAATCCACCAATAACAATAATAACTGAAACTATAAAAATCCAATAAGCAATGCCCATTAAAATTAACTCCCTTACCAGTTTTACGCTAATAAGGGCATGTACAATTGATCATCAATTCAAAATAAAGAGAGATAAATAGTGGCTTTAGTATATAACCAGGCCTAATTCTTTTTCTTTATTCTGATACTTAATCCACTGATTGAACCAAACGCCCAGAAGTATCAAGTGTGGTTGAGTACCTTGCTCCACGAGTTGGAAATGCAACAGTTCTGTTTTTCAATAACTGTTGGCAAGATCCTCAATCCGCTATTCAGCCGATTCCGGTCAATCAAATTGTTTTTGGCTTCCCCGGTGGTGGGGCGGATTTGAAGGAAATACTCTTTACGGTGGTGTTTACAAGACGGTTCAGTTTGGAACATTTGAATCCGAGCCTACCCAAAGAGATTTAGAGGTTCGCAAGCTTTTTGTTGAGGCAGGCTTCAAGATAAGGGTTCAAAAGGATCCGCATAGTTGGCTCTGGAATCACTTCGCATTAAACGTTGCAATGGAAATCGAAGTATTAAAAAGTGGCAGTTTTAAAAAAGTCATTTCTTCACCCGAAGCCCTCGCTGGAATAGGTCGTAATATGAAAGAATTGATCCCTATTTTGAAAGCAAAAGGATCAAAACTTGATATTTTGACAAGGGTGGTGAGCACCCTACCACCGAGTGTTGTTGGATTTCTTATGAGTAACATTATTTATTCACCTAAAAGCATGCCCTATGCACTTGTGGAGCATAACCACTTTAAGGTTGGTTATGCCGTACAGGAAGTTATATCAGAGGCCAGAAAGCACGGCATAAAGGCACCACGGCTTTACGCTGTAGATAGCCTAATTACGGAATGATGACTTAGATTTGTTTATTCGATTTAATAAGGAACCATTACAGTGTCTACATTATTGTACAAAGTGGGCAAATCAGCCTATAACAAACCATGGCCGTTTATTATCAGTTAGATCGCAATTCTTGGAGTTGTAGTAGCCTTGCTCATTACGAACGGAATGCATGTAAATTCCACGATGAAAATTGAGGGTTTTTCATTTCCCTTAGCGGTGAAAATCCGGAGACCAAGGCGAACGCTTCCGCTTTTCCGCGGGTCGTTCCGTCCTCTCCGCTGTTTAAGCGGGGTACGAATACACCAACTTCAACAAAAATACAAAAAAAGGAATCGCCTTTTTAATAAAATGGAAGTACCACCAACCATCCCAAAAGGAGCGATTTCCTTGTACATTCAATAGTCCATGGACCCACTTTGCTTGCCAATGGACTTGGAAGAAGACGTTCCAGAAAACCACCTCGATCGCGCTCGTTAACGCAACCGTTAATTGGCTTGACGATACCATCTTTGACGCTGCCTACCCCGGCGGTGGCCGTGACAGCTACCACCCTAAAATGCTCACCAAGTTATCATTTATGCCTACACTCAGCGTATCTATTCCTCCGAGCGGATGAAAGATGTTCTCGAAACCGTATTCACTGCGGTTATTCAGTTCCTGGCCGATGAAAAGTACATCTCTCTTGAGCATTTTTTTGTGAACGGTACCAAGATAGAGGCCAACGCGAATCGTTATACCTTCGTGTGCGGCAAAGCGGTTAGTAAGCATAAGGCCAAATTCCAAGAAAAGGTACATGCTTTGTTTGAGGGCATTGAGGCCGCAGAGAAACAAGAAGAACATGAACACCGTGGCCAGGATCTGAGTGAACTTGGCGAGTCCACCGAGATGAGCAGCGAGAAACTCCATATTGTTAGAGTATTTGCTGAATAGTATGGATAAGTTATCTTAATGCAATCTTAATGCAATGGGTGAAGTCATAACACGATCATGATATGGCCCATGATATACTTCAAATAAATCTCGAAAAAATGAAAGTGGAAAGCGGGCTTACAATGGCGGTCATGGGAAAATTGAAAATTTTTATTGGCTACGCTCCCGGCGTCGGCAAGACATATACTATGCTGAGTGCGGCTCATGAAGATCAAAAAGAGGGGATGGATGTTATTGTTGGATATATTGATTACCATGCCCGTAAGGATACCCTGAATCTATTGAAGGGATTGGAAGTTTTGCCTTCCATGGATAGTACAAGCAATAATTCAACCATCACAGAATTTGATTTGGATCGTGCCCTTCAGAGAAACCCTGAACTTGTTTTATTGGACAATCTGGCACATGTAAATGAGGCGGGAGGCCGTCACAAAAAAAGGTATCAGGATGTGGAGGAGCTTCTTCGCGCTGGAATCCATGTATATACCACCATTAACGTCCAGCAGATTGAAAGCCTGGCAGACATTGTGTACTCCATTACAGGTATTCCGGTTGAGGAGCGAATACCGGATAGTGTGTTTGACAGTGCAGATCAGGTGGAACTGGTTGATATAGAACCTGATGATTTAATTGAGCGCTTGAATAAGGCAAGCATGTATCGTCAGGACGATCCTAGGATTGCCGGCTTATTTACCAAAGAGAAGCTCACCGCCCTTCGTGAAATAGCTTTGCGTAATACAGCAAGCCAGTTAACCCGAATCGCGATGCAGATCAGTGAGCAGACGAAAACAAGCGAGCTTGATATTAAAGATCATATTTTGGTCTGCTTGTCTTCTGCTGCTTCGAATAAAAAAGTGATCCGGGCAGCAGCAAGAATGGCTGAGGCGTTTCACGGTCATTTTACAGCGCTGTTTGTTGAAACACCGGAAACCCAAAAATTGACTCAAAAGAATAAAACAGAACTGAGAGAAAACATTAGACTTGCCGAACAAATGGGGGCACACATCGCCACTGTATACGGTGAGGATATTCCAGGGCAAATTGCGGAGTATGCCAAAACAAGTTATGTGTCAAAAATTGTCTTAGGTCGTTCTCCGAATAAAAAGAGGGGATTTGCAAAATCCAATGTTGTGGATAAATTAACCGCCTTCCTCCCCAATATTGAGATTTTTATTATTCCGTATACCGATTCCACTTTTTATAAAAAACGTCCTTTATACAACCAATATCCGAAGCTCTCCTTGGTCGACACCGCCAAAGTTCTTACCATACTGACTGTCTGTACGATCATTGGTATCTGGTTCAAAAATTTGGGGTTTCGGGAAGCGAATATTATTACGGTGTACATTCTTGGTGTTTTATTAAGCGCTTTAGTCACTAAGGACAGAGTATACAGTGTTATTTCCTCTGTCATGAGTGTTCTTGTATTTAATTACTTTTTTACAGAGCCCTATTACTCTCTACTTGCGTATGATTCCGGATACCCTATTACATTTCTAGTCATGCTGTCCGCCTCCTTAATCATGAGTACTTTGACCATGCGTGTTAGAGAACAGGCACGCCAATCCGCGCAAAAAGCCTATCGTACTGAGGTGCTTTTGGAAACAAGCCGGAAATTGCAGCAGACGAAGGATTCACAGGAGATTATTGATGCTATGGCGCAACAGATGGTGAAGCTCCTGGACAGAACGATTATCTTCTATCCGGTTCAGCGGGAGGGGCTGTCCGCACCTCAGGTATTTCCAAAGAGAGGAGCTGCATTCGATTCGGCGGCTTATACAGGAAGCAATGAACGTGCAGTTGCAGAATGGGTATTTAAGAACAACAAACGTGCGGGAGCTACCACGGATACTTTTTTTGGTGCCAGTTGTCTATACCATGCCGTGCGTGGAGGAGATACTGTTTTTGCAGTAGCAGCCATCGTCATGGAAGAGGAGGAGCCACTGGAGGTCTTTGAAAAAAGCCTGATGATTGCCATGCTTGGAGAGTGCGCGTTCGCGCTGGAGAAAGAAAGACTGAATGAGATACAAAAAGAGATCTCGCTGCAAATCCAGCAGGAGCATCTCCGGGCCAATCTGCTTCGTTCAATCTCCCATGATCTCCGCACTCCACTTACCAGCATCTCGGGCAATGCAGGAATTCTTGTTGCAAACGCAGGGGTGCTGGACGAAGAACAGAAAAAAGGGTTGTACTCCGATATTTATGACGATTCCATTTGGTTGATCAATCTGGTGGAAAACTTGCTGTCCATTAGCCGGATGGAGAATGATAAGCTGAACATGAATTTCCAGGCGGAATTAATGGAAGAGGTCATTTCGGAGGCTCTGCTTCATGTGAACCGGAACAGTGAGAAGCATATCATTCGAACCCTATTGGATGATGAACTGATGATGGCCCGGATGGACTCCCGGCTTATTGTCCAGGTGCTGATTAATCTTGTGGATAACGCAATCAAGTACACCCAGGAGGGATCCCAGATCTCTATACATGTAAGGAGGAGCCAGCTGTGGGTTGTGGTGGAGGTTTCTGACGATGGTCCCGGTATTTCAGATGAAGATAAATCAAGGTTATTTGAGATGTTCTACACGGCAAATAATATACGCGGAGATGGCCGCCGCGGACTCGGTCTGGGTCTTTCCCTATGCAAATCGATTGTAAATGCCCATGGGGGTAATATTAGTGTCAAGGATAATGTTCCGAATGGTACAGTTTTTTCCTTCACCCTGAAAGCTGAGGAGGTAGATGTTCATGAATAAGCCTTTTATTGAGAAGGTGGATATCATAAAAAAAGCTATGCTCTTTTTGGGAGCATAGCTTTTTTTATTCAACGTGAAATATCCTTCTTAAGGTGATCTTAATACATTCATTTAAACCCTAATCCTAAACTAATGCTGGAAATGTTACGCTGAAACAGGAATGAAAACGAAGCATTTTGCGAATAAACAGTCGCTGAAAGAGAGGAAAGAAGGTATGGGGGATGGACTGTGGTGAAACTCGTGAAAAAAATGATTGACTATGCGGATATGCTATCAGTGCAGTGCTGCTAATCTCAGAAAGAAGGGAATGGTATGGGTCGCAGTGATGCCATGATGTTAGTGTACTCTCCTAATGTGGCAGAGAATCAATTTATACAGGCGCTAGGAACAAGTGAATGCTTTGCTGCGGTGTCCTGTAGCCCTGTACAAAAACAACATCTGCTTGAATTGGGAGTAAAAAATGTTGTTGAAGTGGATATTAAAGAAAAGTGCTTGATCAGCATTCCGGAGAATGAGTTCAGCAAGGTATATATTTTTGAAGAAGATCTGGGTCAATGCTGCGGGCTTATTGAAACTCTCCGGAAATGGACGTTAGGTACGATTTTCGTCATTACCAAGAACCGGTACCCGCAAATGATCTATAAGGCACTGGGTGCGAATTACGTTATACGAACGACCAGCGATAATCTTTCTTTTCTGCTGGATAAGTGAAAATGAATTAAAGGGGGCCATTCACATGCTGGATATATATATGATTGCTGCTCTAGTAATCCTTACCCTACTGATGATAGGGCTGGGCCAATGGGCGTCTGGAACTGTTGACAAAGGAAGTGACCAAGGATGATGTGGGTACTTGCAATCCTTATAGCCGCTCTTTTTGTGTACCTGACCTACGCGCTTCTTAATCCGGAACAATTCTAGACGATTTCAGGAGGGATTCAAGTGACAACGATGTCTTTTATCGCTATTGCAATAACCTTATTACTCTCTCTGCTGCTTGCGCGTCCTGCGGGGCTGTATATCGCGCAAGCCTTCAATTATGAGAAAACAGGGCTTGACCGCTGGTTCGGCTGGATCGAAAAACCTATCTATGCTATCGGGGGAATACGTAAGGAGAATTATAGCTGGAAGCAATACGCTTTGGCTGTGGTGCTCAGCAACTCAGTGATGATTCTACTGGTATATCTGATTTTCAGATTTCAGGGAGCCCTGCCGTTAAATCCAAGCGGAGTGGCTTCGATGGAGCCGACACTTGCCTTTAATACAGCTATCAGCTTCATGACGAACACCAATCTTCAGCATTACAGCGGCGAAAGCGGACTTTCATATTTGTCGCAAATGCTAGGAATCCTGTTTATGATGTTTGCCGCTCCGGCTTCAGCGCTTGCGGTAGCGATTGCCTTTATCCGCGGTTTAGCCGGGAAACCACTCGGGAATTTCTTCGTGGATATGATTCGAGGAATTACACGCATTCTGCTGCCGGTATCCTTTGTCCTGGCCTTTGTTTTTGTAGCTCTCGGTGTACCGCAAACTCTGGAGCCCACAGCTGTGGCCAATACGCTTGAAGGTGTCAAACAAGAGATTGCACGCGGGCCGGTTGCCTCGTTCCTGTCTATCAAGGAACTGGGCAACAACGGGGGCGGATTCTTCGGTGTCAACTCTGCCCATCCTTTCGAGAATCCGGGTGCAATCAGCAATCTGCTGCAAATTTTACTTATGATGCTGCTGGGTACGGCACTGCCGTTCACTTATGGGAAAATGGTCGGCAATAAAAAACAGGGCCGGGTACTATTCGTATCCATGGCAATGATGTTCATTGTCTTCCTGGGAATTTCGCTAGCCAGTGAAAATGCCGGAAACCCGGTAATGAATGCTCTGGGCATTCAGCATCAGCAGGGCTCCATGGAAGGCAAGGAAATGCGGTTCGGTGTGGCGCAGTCTGCCCTTTACTCTGTGGTCACGACGGCAACGGAGACCGGAGCAGTCAACACGATGCATGATACGTTAACGCCTATAGGTGGTCTAATAACGATTGGGAATATGATGCTGAATACCGTCTTTGGCGGTGTCGGAGCAGGTTTTGTCAATGTGCTCATGTATGCGATGATTGCTGTATTTCTATCCGGGCTAATGGTAGGGCGAACACCGGAGTTTCTCGGCAAAAAAATTGAAGGTAAAGAAATGAAGTTGATTGCGATTACCTTGATAATCAATCCTCTGCTTATTCTATTGCCTACGGCCCTGGCTCTTATGACTCAGTCGGATACCCTCTCAAATCCCGGATTTCACGGACTGACACAGGCGCTGTATGAATTCACTTCATCTGCCGCCAACAATGGCTCTGGCTTTGAGGGACTTGGAGATGCAACGCCGTTCTGGAATATATCCACTGGGATTGTAATGTTTATAGGCCGGTATTTCTCAATCATTACAATGCTTGCCGTAGCCGGTTCGCTGGCCGTCAAGAAATCTGTACCGGAGACCTCTGGGACATTCCGTACAGACAATGCATTGTTCGGCACTGTTTTTCTTGGTGCAGTGCTAATTGTCGGAGCCTTAACATTCTTTCCGGCGCTTGCCCTGGGACCTATTGCTGAATTCTTGACGCTGAAACCTTAAGAGGCTATGGATGGAGGAATATGAAATGAGTACAAAAAAAAGTGCATTAACTAGAGATATCGTCATGCAGGCTACCAAACAGTCCTTTATCAAGCTGGACCCGCGCATTATGATGCGTAATCCAATCATGTTTGTGGTGGAAATGGGGTTTATCATTACCTTACTTCTTGTTTTTGTACCTGGGGCATTTGGCGGAGATGTATCCTCTGGATTTAATCTGGCTGTTGCGTTCATACTGCTGTTCACCGTGCTTTTTGCCAACTTTGCAGAAGCACTGGCAGAAGGCCGTGGTAAAGCGCAGGCAGATTCGCTCAAGAAATCCAAAAAAGAGATCACGGCAAACAAGGTCAGTGGAAACTCGGTCAAGCAAGTGCCATCCACAGAATTGCGTAAAGGTGATGTTGTAATTGTAGCCCAGGGTGAAATGATCCCCGGGGATGGGGAAGTGATTGAAGGCTTGGCCTCGGTCGATGAATCGGCCATTACGGGTGAATCTGCTCCGGTCATTAAAGAAGCCGGCGGAGACTTCAGTTCAGTAACCGGAGGAACCAAGGTAGTCAGCGACCGGATTAAGGTCCGCATTACCAGTGATCCCGGCGAGTCATTTTTGGATCGGATGATTTCATTGGTAGAAGGGGCCAAACGTCAAAAAACGCCAAACGAGATTGCTTTAAATACGGTACTGGTCAGTTTGACGATTATTTTCCTGATTGTAGTGATTACCCTTCCTTTCTTTGCGGATTATTTGGATATCCGTCTGGAGGTTCCAGTACTGATTGCACTGCTGGTCTGTCTGATTCCAACCACTATTGGTGGATTGCTGTCAGCGATCGGTATTGCGGGAATGGACCGGGTCACTCAATTCAATGTATTGGCTATGTCCGGTAAGGCGGTAGAAGCCTCCGGGGACATCAACACGATTATTCTGGATAAGACAGGAACGATCACGTACGGTAACCGTATGGCCAGCGAATTTATTCCGGTCGGTAAGCATTCTATTCAAGATGTGGCCGCCTGGGCAGCCTTAAGTTCGGTCCGGGATGAGACGCCAGAGGGGCGGTCTGTGCTGGAGTTGATTAAGAATCAGAATCTCTCTTTTGAGGAGTCCATAGCTGAAGGTGCGGAGTTCGTTGAATTCAAGGCAGAGACCCGTATGAGTGGTATTGACCTCCCGGATGGACGCCATATCCGCAAAGGAGCGGTAGACGCAGTAAGACAATGGGTTACCGGTCAGGGAGGGATGATCCCGGATGATTTGCTGGCAAACAGCAATGCTATTGCATCGGCGGGGGGGACACCGCTTGCTGTAGCTGTCGATCAGACGATGTACGGCCTCATTTACTTGAAGGATACGGTAAAACCAGGGATGAAGGAACGTTTTGAGCAGATGCGGAGAATGGGAATCAAAACGATTATGTGTACGGGTGACAATCCGCTGACTGCCGCGACTATAGCGGCTGAGGCCGGGGTCGATGATTTCATCGCTGAGAGTAAACCGGAGGACAAAATTGCCGTGATCCGTCGTGAACAAGCGGAAGGCAAACTGGTAGCCATGACCGGTGATGGCACCAATGATGCTCCAGCATTGGCTCAGGCAGATGTAGGGATTGCCATGAACAGCGGAACAGTTGCTGCCAAAGAGGCCGCCAACATGGTGGACCTTGATTCCGATCCATCCAAAATCATTGAAGTGGTCTCGATCGGCAAGCAGTTGTTGATGACCCGCGGAGCCTTAACCACATTCAGTATTGCAAATGATATCGCCAAATATTTTGCGATTATCCCGGCAATGTTCATGGTGGCCATTCCTGAAATGGAAGTATTAAATGTGATGAGACTGCATTCCCCTCTCTCTGCTATCCTCTCGGCCTTGATTTTCAACGCAGTCATTATCCCGCTGCTGATTCCTCTGGCTATGAAGGGGGTTGCTTACAAGCCGATGAGCTCATCGCAGCTCCTGAGCCGCAACCTGATTGTATATGGCTTGGGCGGCGTAGTTGTTCCATTCCTTGGAATCAAACTGATTGACTTGATTGTCCAATTTTGGGTATAGAAGGGTGAATGAGAAATGAAGAGCATAGCTGTTACAATAAGAACAAGTATCATACTCATGGTCATCGTTCTGGCCTATCAGCTGGTTGTGACCGGGATCGCCCAGGCAGTGATGCCGAAGAAAGCGGATGGCAGCTTAATCTATAATGATAACCATGAAATCATCGGCTCTAAGCTGATCGGACAGAATTTCACTTCTCCCGGTTACTTTCATGGCCGGGTATCCAGTATTGAATACAATGCCGCATCTTCCGGTACACCAAACTATGCGCCTTCCAATCCCGACATGCTGGACCGTACGAAGGCAGCCGTAGACGCCTGGAAGATGGAGAACCCTAGTGTGCCTGTATCCAAGCTGCCGGTTGACCTGATCACCAATTCAGCATCCGGGTTAGATCCGGATATCAGTGTGGAGGCTGCTCAGGTTCAAATCCCGCGTATCAGTAAAAGTACGGGTATACCGGAAGCTGAGTTGAATGCGCTGGTCGCACAACATACCAAAGAAAGAGAGCTTGGAATCTTTGGTGAACTGACCGTCAATGTTCTTATGCTCAATATCGATGTGCAGAAGACGGTTAGTGGAAAATGAAATTAATAAGGGATTAATCAAGTTATACACGAAGACGCCGGCAAGTATTTCTTGCCGGATCTTTGCGTATATTGTGGGGGGAAAGGCCAAGTGGAGAACTTCAAACGGAAAAGTCCAGAGGAAATATTGTTGTCCATCTCCAAGCTGCATCGTGGACGGCTCAAAATATTCATTGGTGCTGTAAGCGGATCGGGTAAAACGTATCATATGCTGCGGGAAGGTACGACGCTTCAACAGCAGGGAATAGACGTGGTAATCTGTGCGGTCTCTACCCTGCAGCGCCCGGAAACTATTGAACAGGTGGGTGAACTGGAACGGATCCCAAGTATTCATTGGACGAAAGCAGGCATGGAAAAAAAGGATTTGAATATAGAGGCTATCCTTAGCAGGAATCCTGAGGTCGTGCTGGTAGATGGTCTGGCTCACCGGAACCGGCAAGGTGCAGAGCGGCCGACAAGATTAGAGGATATCCATTTCTTGCTGAGTCATGGAATCAGCGTCATGACGACTGTCAATGTGTATGAGCTGGAAGACGTCAGGGAGCTTGTTCAGAAATTCATGGACATTCGGGTAGAAGAAACCGTGTCTGCGCACACGCTGGAGATTGCAGATGAGATCAGACTGATCGATGTTACCCCGGAAACGCTGCTTCAGCGTGTATCGGAAGGACATGTGCGAAACAGCAAGGCCTCTCCCCTGTTTCAGCGGGGAACGCTGGGCGTGCTGCGGGAGCTTGCCCTCCGGCTGGTAGCCGAAGGGGTGAATGACTCCCTGGAGAAGCACCGGGAGCAGATGGGTATGCTTGGACCTTCAGGAGCGGCGGAGCGCATCCTGGTATCTACCCAATATCACTGGAATGGCTCCATTTATGTGCGGCGGGGTCAGCAGGTCGCCAAGCGGCTGAACGGAGAGCTGATTGTGGTTACCTTTGTGAGCAGGAAGCATCCGCTGACGAAGGAACAGGCTGCCTTTAAGGATTCGCTCGTTAAGCTTGCTAAGAAGGTTGGGGCAGACTTCGAGGAGCTATCCTTCCATTCAAGGAGACGATTGCCGGACCGTCTGATCCGCTACGCTCTTGAGCACAATGTGACCCGGATTGTATTGGGACATTCCCGTCAATCCAGGTGGCAGGAGTTCTGGCAGGGCTCAGTCGTCAATGATATCCTCCGCAAGTCCACAAATATGGATATCTTTATGGTTGCCGACCGGGCAGAACATCAGGGGGAGAGGATCATGCCGGCCAAGCTGGCAGCTCCGGTGGATAATTCGAGGTATCACCGGCTCAGCTCGCGGGAAGTAGATGAGAAGATTGGGCGAATCAAGCGGGGGCGGTTCAAGGTTTTGATTGGCGCAGCTCCTGGTGTCGGCAAGACGTATACCATGCTGCGGGAAGGCAATCACCTGCTGAAGAAGGGCGTAGATGTGGTAATCGGACTTCTGGAAACCCATGGCCGGTTGGAGACTGGACAGCAAGTAGCTGGACTGCCTTTAATTGAGAGAGCCCAAATTAAATACTCAGATACGGTGCTGGAGGAAATGGATACAGAGGCCATTATCCGGCGAAACCCAGAACTGGTTCTCGTGGATGAGCTGGCCCACAACAATGTCCCAGGGAGCGCCAACAGAAAGCGTTATGAAGATGTCATTAAAATTCTAGATGCCGGGATCTCTGTGATTTCCACCGTCAATGTTCAGCATCTGGAGAGCCTCAATGATGCTGTAGCACAAATTACAGGAGTTCGGGTAAGAGAGACGGTGCCGGATTCCATTCTGCGTCTGGCGGATGAGGTCGAGCTCATCGATGTGGCGCCTCAGGCGCTGCAAGCCCGAATGAAGGAGGGGAAGATCTATGCCCGGGAAAAAATAGATCAGGCGTTGGGCAACTTTTTCAAAATCGGAAATTTAATTGCCTTAAGGGAACTCGCACTTCGGGAGATCGCAGATGATGTAGATGAGCGTCTGGAATCATGGGAGCGTAAAAATTCATTGCGTGGACCATGGAATAAGCAGGAGGTGATCTTTGTCTGTGTCAAGCTGAGTCCGAATGCAGAAAAACTTATCCGCCGGGGGTTCAGATCCGCCTTTCGCATGAAAGCTGAATGGATCGTGTTGTACGTACATGCAGGCAAAGAGATGACAGAAGAGGAACGAAAGAAAAAGGATTCGATTGAGAACCTGACCCTACGGCTGGGAGGAAACTTCGAAATGATCCTCTCGGCTCCTTCCGCCAAGCTGGCTGAAGTGATTCAGGAGAAAGCTGATAAGCACCGGGCCACCCAACTAATTATTGGTCAATGTGACCGCCCAGTGTGGAGAAGAATATGGGAAGGAACGGTTATTCAAAAGCTGCTCCGTACGGCAAGACATATGGATATTCTGATCGTGGCTAACTACGATCCTTATATCAAGCGTGAAGATCTGTCTGCTCATGATTTATAACAAGCAGGGTGCTTATCACTCCATGAATACAAGAATGATCAATGTGACAAATATGTCATGCTGAATGGAAGAATGTAAGGTCAATCGATTTGGAAATAATGATGTCCCCCGTATACTGGTAAATTAAACATCATTCATATGATATTAGCCGTGTTGCCTGCATTAATCCTGTATCTCCTCTTCAAGGACACGATAAAAAGCCGTTTATTCAGCCCTACTCCTGTCGTGATCGGTTATGATGGATGGGATTAGCTATAAACAAGCCTTCGGAATCGGACTGTTCCAATGCCTGATTTGTTGAGTTCTGACGATATTCTTCTAATGTTAATTGGCTTTGCGGCATCCTTCATAGTAGCAATGATTGCAGTAGTGAATTTTATCAAACTGATTAAACGTCTTCGCTTGGAATGGTTCGCTCTCTATCGGTTTGTTTTAGCATCTAATGTGAGTTTCTGGAGAAGGTTCAAATTTTCACAATATATTTTTGTTTCAAAATGCGATACACTGGAATTACATAAGATTGTGATTGCTAACTGATGGAATTTTACAGCAGCGGAAAATCACATCTTCTTATCTATTTGGGAGGTGTCTTTTTGGAAGACGTAATTGATTTTGTCCAAACTTTCAAAGGTTTAGAGGCGCGGATTAATGAATTCATTAACGACGATTCGTCTCTGGAATATGTGGAGGGATCTGAAGAAGTAGTGGCTGGAGGAGCTTACGCCTGGTCTAAATTAAAACCCGCTGAAATATATAAGCAAGATCACATTGACTCTGATTATATAGAATTAGCAGATAAGATCAGAAAAGTTTTGAAAAATGAGCACAGCCCCCATATTGAAAAATTTGAACGGAGTTGCGCCTTAGTTTTAAACTATATTCGGCAAGATACATTGCTCTGGGTTCCTGGTTTGAAAAATGTGATTGAAAATATAAAATCCGAATTGGATTTACAGCAGTTTTTCATGGAAGTGACACGCTAGTCTATTATATTGTGGCCCGTCAACCGTAATCCGTTGGCGGGCGTTTTTCATTACCAGACATAAACCCCATTTACATCGAGAAACTCACCGTTATGCCGTTTACCATCCGTTGCGTAGCCGACAATAATAGCTGCACCGTCAGCTTTGGATTTGCCGCCTTCGGCATTGCCGTTCAAATCCGTCTTGGTGAAACCAGGTGTGACGGCGAATACTTGAGTATCGCTGTCCTTGCATTCAATCGCCATGGCCACGGTCATTGCATGGTTGGAGGTTTTGGAGGCGTTATAGTCAAAAGCATTAAGATTTATAGTCATGGGCCCCGCCTATCATTATATGGTAGTATTTAGTAAATGGAGGGGCTTAAATGAAATTAATGAAGAGATTGGGTTTGTGGTTGCCGGTCCTGTCTGTAGCGGTAAGTATGATTAATCTGTCAGGACAAGATGATAAAAACCTGCTGCTTTTTTTGACAAGTCCTTTGCTGTTATGGCTTAATCCTCAGCTGACAGATCTGCATTACAACATGGATAATGAACTTCTGTTCCAGTGTATACTATACGGCATTCACTTCTTCTTCTGGTTAGGGTTTGGTTTATTGTTCGATTGGCTATTAGCGCGCAGAAGAGCAAAATAGAGTTTCGGTTGTCATTTATGGAACGAAGATCTTTGATGTGCTGTTTCCGTGGAGGTAGCCCATTGCTTGCCGTCCGGTGAAGTCCAAAGGGCATGGCCAATACGGATTTCCCAAGAATAATGCTCCTTATCCTGAATTTCAGCAGCATCCCAGGACAAACTGTTCCATGTACCCGCGGTAGGGTCAGTTATAGCATTCCAGTGCTGCCCGTAATCTTGGGTTACGAAAAAAAGGAAGAACGAAGTGTTTCCGCCCTGTGCATTCTGTATCTCCGGGTGATCCGGAATCATGATTCCATAGGATGTTGAGCTGAAGAAAACAGGCGGTGCAGGATCAAACATGGAAGAGGCGCACTGATCAGGCACTTCAAGCTTCTCTTGGGTCCAGTGCGCTCCGCTATCTCCGGTTGTGTACAGCCGCTGCGTCCCTGGCTGCGGAGTGTTGATGGTTAGCCAGCCGTTATCCGCACTACTGAATGTAAATGCTCCAACCGGTCCGGACGGTAAGGTTCCGTTCTCCGAATCACTGAGCTTATCCCAGGTCTTGCCGCTATCGGCCGTCTGGTAGATCGCATTATCAGCTCTGAACATCCCGGAACCGGCAGAAGTGACCTTCCAACCGTGCATCTCATCCAAATTATATTGATAAGTCTGAATGTTCTCTGTAGACACAGAAGCACCTGTATCAGCGGCTGGTGCGGGCATAGAATTAAATGTGACCCCCCAAAGACCAGCTACAAGTTGCAGCATTAACCAAACACTTCTTAAAATTTCCACTACAAACACCTCCCTTGTCCATAGTAAGGGAAGGCAACTGGATATAAGTTACAGAATCATGATGAAACAATTAAAAATATATAACCAAAGGAAAGGAGGAGAGAGTGGCAATGAGCGAAGCAGAGGATAACAAAACTGAACTGGAGAAGCGGGTTGCTGCGCTGGAGAAACGGATTGCTGTGATGGAGAACTATAACCCGCCCCCGCAGTCCTCCAAAAAGGTAGTCTGGATCATGCTTGCGGTAATACTCGGAATCTTCCTGGCAATGGCGGGTATCGGGATTATCCAGTTTGTCAGCAGCGGCTAGTCGTTATTCTTGTCATTAATCAGCAGAGAAGTGCAGACCAGCGCTACAATAAGCATGATGCCCATTGCGATCATTTGAAAGATATTATTATAGGGATCTGAGAACGTTATGTATTCGAATACGACCTTGGATAGTAAATAGTAAAGAATACGCAATAGGCTTAGAAAGACTAGAGCGGCTACGATCCATTTCTTGATTGTGCTGATAGTGATAGAATCACTCCGTCCGCGGGGATAATAAATTGCAGTTACTCCCATTATTGTACAATATGGTAGCACAAGAGAAAACTGAAAATTGCAGTCCCCTGACCCTTTGCCCATAATCAGAACCTGCTCAGCCTAATTTAAGTTTGGTTTAAGCAACGGTGAGTATATTGTATACATACCCCTGATAGAAACCTTGGACCCTGCCGGACGTTGGCGGGGTCACTTTTATAGGGTGAAAGGTTACAGACTGAGCGGTGCTGGCTATATGCTGATTATTCTGCTTCAGAGGATTAATCGTACTCCTTGGGTTCCTGCAGTAAGATGGAGAAGGTCTGCGTTTCGTGGTCCACTTCAATGGTCTCGATGCCGACAAAATCCGGAATTTCGGGATGTACTGCATCTACGCTGTATTCCGGATGGGTCAGCAATAATTGAATGACTTTTATGGCTTCCATGTCGCTCCCCTTTACGGTTGAAATGTCACCATGCATAGAGGTACATCTGTTGTTCTTAGGTCTATGCCGGTATTATCCCCGCAGCGCTTAGCGAATATGTCTATGGATTAATTTTCTGTCTTCGTTTCTTTCCATTACGGCCATTAATTGCCCCTGGAAAATACGCCGTTGGATCTGGTCAATCCGCTGCAAAGCCAGCTCCACAGGTACCTGAAAGGTGCTGGAAAGCTCAGCCACGGCATCCTCACGCAATTCAGGCAGTGTCCGTGCAGAGATCATGGAATAGGGCATGGCGGCATACAGAATAAACCTCTCTGATTCATCCTCCTGCGACTGTGTGAACTGTTCAGGCATAAGAGTATGCTTGCCGGCATGGCGGAGCAGATGACACAGCTCATGGAGGAACTCCAGCCGCTGCAGTTCGGGAGGGAGCCTGTTGTCGATGAACATGCTGTACATTCCGGCGCTGGCCTCAATGCTCTTGCTTCGGACATCCAGATAATGAATCCAGATATTCAGCCGTTCGGCTATGTATTCAATAGATATGTCTGACGGCTGGCGGACACCGATACGCTGATATAAATCCTCTGTCCATTTCTCCAAGGCAGTCATCTGATAATAGGATTGCATAATCAATCACCTCAATATAAGATCGTATGTTCGTATTGATGGTCAAAAGAAAAGCCCTGAAGGGCTTAGCAATCAGCACACTCAATAGTCAGCAGCTGAATGAATATGGAACGGGTGTTCCTATGTATGTAAGCATAAAGCAATCAGGCGCGAATATCAAGTGTTTTTCCCAAGGTGGGGTGTGCGCCCTGACTCAGCATCTGGACCATATTCTGGGCATCGGTCTGTGCCTGATCTTTGGCAATACTCATGACCTGTAATCCCGCAGCCTGCAGTAAAGAGGACTGGTTCATGACAACCGATAGTGCAGCAATATCCATTTTTGTTCCTCCTCCAAAATTTTTTGAAGCAACGCATCCACCTTTTATATCGACCGGTTAGGGCTTGGCCGTTAGGTGGATGGCATTTCTTTGCCGATTGGCCCATGCCAGGGGTTAGATTTCCACATATTCTGTGCTGTATTCAATATTCAAGAGGAGGAATTAAATTATGGGAGCAGAGTATGGTTGCGGTTGTGGAAATAACGTCGGTGGAGTTAATCAGGGTCCTCCGATTGTTCCGGTTGTAAGCCCTTGGACTTCGACTGGTGCAATTCTGGTTCTGTTCATTCTGCTGGTTATTATCACTAAAGCTTGTTTGTTCTAGAACCGCATTGAAGAAGTGCTGCCCTGTCTGGCCTGAGGCCGGATGGGGCTATTTCTTTTTTTTGCGTGCCGCCGGACCGATCTGGCGTTTGATTCTGCCTGTATGCTCATCCGTTTCAATGATATACAACTCCTTGACTGTACCTGCAAGTGCAAACCATTCCTGTAAGGCTTCAGCCTCGGACATAGGGCCGTACAGCCTTTTACCCCGATAACAGATATAGAACACTCCCGGCTCTCCGTCTATGGAATAATATCCCACCCTATTTTACGCTTTATCCGGATGAAATTGCATAAAGAACTTTCGTTCGCATAACAGGCATGCCAAATGTCCTTATATGACGGAGAGGAGAGCGGCTAATATGAGATCTGTTACTTATCAGCAATCATTTGCGGTAGCGGTAGTGCGGGAGTAGTCAGGCACTCTGCCTATTTAAACATGAACTCTACGCGGGTACCGTCTGCGAAGTCCTCCAGCTGATTGCCGACCCAGCTTCCAGCCCCGCGGTTATCGCTGGGGGTTATGTATTCAATATCTGCGCCGGCTCCGCCTTCTGCACACATCGCCATCGGCCATTCGTCGCGGTCATAACCTTTTTTGGTGGGTACGCCCTTCAGGGATTCCTTACGGTTCTCTTCGGCTTCATTCCGGTCAATTGTGCAGATGGAGGACTCGCCGTTCCTGATCGCTTCCTGAATATGTCTGGCGGTCTCCGGATAACGGTCAGACGGGAATTCCAGCCGGACAACCTCCGAATTGTCAGAAGACGGTGTCTGGGACGGGAGCTGACCGTTCTCCTCGAAGTAATAAGCAGCGAGGCTGAGCAGAACAACAATAATGAGACTGGTGATGAATTTTTTGGCTTTCATATCTGCTCCTTAAAAGTTTTGTTAGCATAGCTTCCAAGTGATAAGCTCCGGCAATACTCGCTTCGGAAGCCTAGCTCACAATAGTATAGCGTATGACTGCGGAATTGGAACAGACCGGATTCTTGTCTATCCGCCGTGCTGATGTTACATAATTCGCCATAAAATGTACAAACAGGTGGAAAAGGATGGTGGGAAAAGTGGAACAGCGTGTACTCAGAGATCTGCTGGATTCCGCGTCACGGCTGGTAGGGGATGTACAATGGCAGGCTGCCTTCCGCAGTGTGCTGATGAGTCCTGCGGATGCGGAGCTGGCCCTGCCGGCGCGTAAATTGCTGAACACCTTATACTGGCTGCAGGGGCAAGGCGTGATCAGCGGACAGCATGATTATCTGGAGAGCCCGGATGAATTCAGCGTGAAGCTGAAGAATACTGGCGGGAGCTATGCGGGCCTTCACGGCTATGAGATGGGTGCCATCAGCAACCAGACGGAGCAGCAAATCAGCAGCCAGCGGCAGGCCGTCACGGACAGTGCAATCCGCTGGCATCAGGCCGGGGGGATCGTAACGATGAGCTATCATGCCAATCTGCCGGGAACCGCTCCGGTCTGGGCGAATGTCTCAATGAGTCTCAGCGAAGCAGATTTCAGCAGCTATATTACTCCGGGAACGGCCCAATACACAGCGATGATTGCAGAGCTGGACAAAGTAGCCGTCTATCTCAAAAAACTGAAGGATGCCGGTGTACCTGTGCTCTGGAGACCTTACCATGAGATGAACGGCGGCTGGTTCTGGTGGGGGCAGAAGTCCTCCTTCAGCACGCTCTGGGAGATTATGTTCGAGCGGTATACTGTATATCACAAGCTGCATAATCTGCTGTGGGTGTGGTGTCCAAATGCGAAGAACCAGTGGTGTGATGAACCAGCAAAATATTACCCGGGCAGCGGAAGAGTAGATGTGCTGGCACTGGATATCTATGACGCGGACTTCAAGGGGAGCCATCATGACAGCCTCTGGGATCTGGGGCGCGGCAAGCTGATCGCCATTGGCGAGAATGGGGAGCTTCCTCCGGCAGCCCTGCTGGCGGGTTCCCAGAACAAATGGAGCTACCAGATGACCTGGGGCAAGCTGCTGTATGAGAAGAACAGTGATGCGCTGATCAAGGCCTTCATGAAGGATCATTTCGTGCTCACCAGAGATGAATATGCAGCGAAGGCGGCAGCAATAGATCCATCAACAGGCGTCATGCCAAAGCCGGGTTTGTATGGGCAATACTACAATAACCTTACGCTTAGCGGTACGCCCGCTCTTACCCGGACGGATGCCAGCATCAACTTCATCTGGAGACAGGCAGCACCTGATCCGGCTATTCGCGCAGATTTGTTCTCGGTACGCTGGAGCGGCAGGCTGAGTGCGGTGTACAGTGAGACTTACAGCATTTATACTTCTTCGGATGATGGCATCCGGGTCTGGATCGACGGCAAGCTGATTATTGACAGCTGGATGAAGCAGAGCGGGCAGGAGCGGCAAGGCAGTGTGAAGCTGATTGCGGGTAAGCTGCATGAGCTGAAGGTGGAGTATTACGAGAACCAGGGGGATGCGCGGGCCGTGCTGATGTGGGAGAGCCCCAGCCAGGTCAAAAGCGTAATTCCGGCAGGGGCGCTGTATCTTCCTTAACAGGGGAAGGTATTAGGTCAAATTTGTTCGCGGTAGCTGATGTTGTTGGCGACTTTTTCGTTGCGGACGGCTTGGCGCAGCACGTCTTTTACGGTCTGAACCTTGCGGATTTTGCGGAAAGGAAGCTGCGGCGACGAAGCGTCATCCGAGAGGATCGTAAGGGTTCCAATGCCTAGAATACGGTCCGGAATCGACTGCGTGACGGAAAAATCATTGACCCGCAGCAGCTCGATTTCTTCGACATCCTTGCCGATCAGTCCGCTCTTCACCATAATCCGCTGTGTTGTAATAGTGTATCTGGTATTATTGAGTCCAATAAGCCCCTTGAGCCGGTCGGATATGCCCGCGGGCTTACCCTGCCACAGCTCGGTTTCTGTGCTTGTTCCGGAGACCCGGCCTGCCGCTGGACGGCGTGCTGCTGCCGGAGCATTATTGTCCTCTGTACCTGCTCCGCATTCTCCGCAGAATTTGGCACCTTGCTTGTATTCCGCACCACAGGCTGTGCAATAAGGCATAGGATATCTTCCTCTCGTATAACGGATAATTTGATTATAGTATAACAAGAATTCCCAGTCACTACCGGGTTCTTCTTGTGTTACTTTCTGTGAATACGCTTTATCGCAGAAAAATGTTTCATCCCAGGCCATTTTACATTAATTTCATTTGCACTTAACAAAAATCGATATTATTCTGTTAAGTGGAGGGATATAAAATATGAGACGATTCTTATTTGCAGGATTACTTATGATCGTAGTAGTGCTAAGTGCCTGCAGCAATGACAGCGCAGAACCTGCTTCGCAGGAAGTAGTGCAGGATACAGTTCAGAGCTTTTACAATGAAATGACAAAATTCGATGAAATGGGTAAATCCTCGCTGGAAAATTTCAACACCACCCTAACTTCTTATTCAACCGGAGATGCGACCGACAAGGAGCTGCAGAAGGCCGTGGACGAGTTCCAGGATACAGCCTCTGATATTGCCAACCAGGTTAGTGACGTGAAGATTTCCAAGAGCCTGCCGGACACGATCCAGACGCTGCTCAGAGATTCTATTATTGCTTTTAAAAGTGCGTATTCCATTAAAGAGCAGGCCTCCAAAAGCGCTGTTTCTCCCGATGTAACTGCCGAGGAATTCAATGAGATGAACCAGCAGGCGGATGTAGCGATGCTGTACGGCATCTCCAAGCTGAATGAAGCCAGAGCGGCCGCAGGACTGATTGACCCGGAAGAGAGCACAGAAGGCCTGATTGTCAACCCGTCAGAGGCGGACACCGCTGCGAAGACGGGTACGGGAGCTGCAACGACAGAGAGCACGTCAGGAAACACGGCCAATTAAAAAGTATTCATCCCCGTTTAGTGCCTAAGTAATTATCAGATCGAATTCAAAGCTAGCCCCACTGCTGTGGGGTTATTTTGCTGTGCGGGCGGAGTCCGGTATGGTTCCTCCCAGGTCTTGGTGCTTACATATATTTCTGCTTGCTTAAAAAGTAAGATCACGGATATAATACAAACATACGTTCGGTACATGAGCGGACAACGTATTGCGGTATTGAATATAGACCATAGATTGGGGGAGCGGCAATGGGCAAAAAGCTGGAGGGCAATAACCTGTGGGACAGTAACCGGACCGTACTGCCGGAGCAGATGCGTATAATCAGCAGAGGTGAACGGGAGACGTGGCAGAGTGTCAGGCCGGTTCCGGATGAGCACAAGCTGGAGGAGATTGAGCATACGCTGGCTTTGTCGCTGCGGAGTCATGTGCGGGTTACTATAGTGTTGTTTGACCCTCTTGAGCACAAGCTGCTTAGCGGATTTGTGACCTCCATTCACACCCACTCGCGCGAATTCAAGCTGCAGTGGGCGGAGGAATGGAAGTGGCTGAACGTGGATGATATTATAGACGCCTATATCGTCTGAGTGTGCAGGCGAAGCTGGCTAGAGCGGACTGAGCGGTTAATCTCTCCCGGCAGGTTCCGTCTTTTCATAAGCAATCAGCGTGACTCCGGGGTTCCCGGTCATCCGAGCAATGGCCGACTCGGCCTCGCGGATCACTTCGACAACAGCCTCCTGATCGCTAAGCGCGGCCACCTTATAGCTGTCACTGTGAATATCCATGGTTGTCCACCTTTCCTTGCAGGATTAAGGATTAAACGGTACTCAATGTTATTCTGGCCTGTTGTGCAGCAATTCATGCTTGCTGGCTCTCTTGTTTACGCTAAGCAAGATCATGCCTTATTCAGGCCCTCAGGACTCCCTGGGGGCTTATTTCGTATGCTTCAGGGAAACGGCGAACTTGGGCGGATGCAGGGGGGAAGTGTACAGGCAACATAGTACAAGGGGGCATTTACTATACCAGGGGGTGAGTATATGCTGACTTTGGATCAAGTAAAGAGTAAATCGGCAGGGGAGCTTGGCAATCTGCATCCGGTACTGCTGGCGGGTGCTACTGAACTCATCCGGCGGAGTTATGCCAGAGGGATTCCGATCCTTATTACCCAGGGAATGCGTACCATTGCCGAACAGAATGCACTATACGCACAAGGGAGAACCAAGAAAGGCGCTATTGTCACCAATGCCAGGGGCGGCAGCAGCTATCATAATTACGGACTGGCGATTGACTTCGCACTGCTGCTGCCGGATGGCAAAAGCGTATCCTGGGATATGAAGCGTGACGGAGACGGGGATAAGGTAGCGGACTGGCTGGAGGTTGCACAGGAGGCGAAGAAGCTTGGTTTCGAGTGGGGCGGGGACTGGAGTTCCTTCAAGGATTACTCTCATCTGCAGATGACCTTCGGACTAACCACAGCTGAGCTTCGGGCCGGTAAGCACCCCACCGATCAGCAGGTGAAGGACGCATTAAGCCGGATGAACGGAGGTGACCCAGAGGTGAATACCGAGGTTAAAGTAAATATCACATTGAACGGACAGAAGCTCACGACCGGCGTGTTGGATAGCGTCACCACGTATGCTCCGGTACGCGCCATTGCCGAAGCGCTTGGAGCCAAAGTGACCTATGATGCGCTCAGCAAGACCGTGAACATCATAAAGAAATAATCTGCGTTGCATAGATGATGTGCCGTGTGGGGAAATTATCAGCGATAAACCACAACTACAGAGGAGGCATACCATCTTGAACAAGCTGATTACAAGCCTTGCATGCGGCACAGTATTATCCATGAGTCTGCTCGGGGCCGGTTACACATCTGCTGCGGCTGGCACGACAGGAATGGGCGGAACAGCACCCGTTACCAACAGCACAACATCGGATACCCGAATGGGCACTATGGGCAACAACATGGGCAACATGGATGGCCGGAGCACACCAATGATGAACGGCCGGGGCAATACCATGATGAACCAGACCACAGGCACCATGCACAGGAACGAGACGATCATGAGGGATAAAATCCGTACCGGAGACAACAGCTCCGTCTCCCCTCTGAACAATACTACACCAACCGGCATCTACCGGGCACAGAGCACCACAGACGATAACGATAACGGCTCTAACTGGGGCTGGCTCGGCCTGCTCGGACTTCTGGGGCTGGTCGGTATGCGGAGCAGAAGCGGCGAGCGCGAACGCCACTAATCGGGTTAATGACTGCAAAGGGCCCGTATCAGTTTCGGCTGATCGGGCTGTTTGTCTATATGCAGGAATAATTAATGGCAATTATTTGTTGCGTATCCCCATAATACGTGATATTATATTTCTTGTCGCGTTAACCACGCACATACCATGCCGGGGTGGCGGAACAGGCAGACGCACAGGACTTAAAATCCTGCGGTACGTGAGTACCGTACGGGTTCGACCCCCGTCCTCGGCACTACAACAACAAGGGTTTCAGCTCATTAGAGCTGGAACCCTTGTTTCTTTTTAAGCAGGTTTGCTAACATTTTGCTAACGGCGTCTCATTTTTGAAAGTGGCGGATATATTTGGCATACAACAGGCTCGGGAAAAACGCTTACGAGTTTTAAAGCAGCTCGTTCGGCTACTGAACTTGATTTTATAGATAAAGTATTTTTTGTTGTAGATAGGAAAGACCTGGATTTTCAGACGATGAAAGAGTATCAGCGTTTTTCTCCTGATAGTGTTAATGGTTCAGAAAGTACCGCAGGATTAAAGCGTAACATTGAAAAAGATGATAATAAAATTATTGTGACGACGATTCAAAAACTGAATAACCTAATTAAAAGCGAAACAGAGTTACCTATATATAATAAGCAAGTGGTATTTATATTTGATGAAGCCCACCGTTCACAATTTGGTGAAGCTCAAAAAAATATTAATAAAAAGTTTAAGAAGTTCTATCAATTTGGATTTACAGGTACGCCTATCTTCCTAGAAAATGCATTAGGTTCTGAAACGACTGCTTCTGTCTTTGGTCGAGAGTTACACACTTATGTAATTACGGATGCCATTAGAGATGAAAAAGTTTTAAAGTTCAAAGTAGATTATATCGATGTACGTCCCAAGTTTAAAACGATTGAAAAAGAACAGGATGAGAAAAAGCTATCGGCAGCAGAAAATAAAGAAGCATTACTACATCCTGAACGGATTAAAGAAATATCTCAATATATTCTTAATAATTTTAAAATAAAAACCCATCGTTTAAATGCGAATGGAAAAGGATTTAATGCTATGTTTGCTGTGAGCCATGTTGACGCAGCCAAACTTTACTATGAATCATTAAATAACTTACAAAAGGGAAGCAGTAAACCCCTTAAGATTGCGACAATCTTCTCCCTTTACTGCTAAGGAAGAGCAAAATGCTATAGGTGAAATTCTTGATGAAACTTTTGAACCTTCAGCAATGGATAGTAGCGCAAAAGAGTTTTTAAGTTTAGCCATTAAAGACTATAATGCCATGTTTAAAACCAAATATGGCGTAGAAAGTAAGGAATTTCAAAATTATTATTGTGACCTTGCTAAACGAGTAAAAAACAAAGAGATTGATTTATTGATTGTTGTAGGAATGTTTTTAACTGGTTTTGATGCACCTACACTAAATACTTTATTTGTTGATAAAAATCTTAGGTATAATGGTTTAATGCAAGCTTTTTCGAGAACAAATCGTATCTATGATTCGACTAAAACCTTTGGAAATATTGTTACTTTCCGGGATTTAGAACAAGCCACTATTGATGCGATTAAATGTTTTGGGGATGACAACACTAAAAATGTGGTGCTGGAAAAAAGTTATAGAGAGTATATGGAAGGATTCACTGATGTGGCAACGGGTGAAGCTCGTCGTGGTTATGTAGACATTGTAAAAGAGCTACAAGAGCGGTTTCCTAATGTTGAAGATATTGCTACTGAAAAGGATAAAAAAGAGTTTGCGAAACTCTTTGGTGAATATTTACGTATTGACAATATTTTGCGGAATTATGATGAATTTTCAGGTCTAAAAGCTTTACAAACAGTAGATATTAATGACCCTGAGGCTTTGGGGGATTTTAAATCTAATCACTATGTAAGTGATGAGGATATAGTTGCAATGAAAGAGATTAAAGTACTAGAAATACAGGATTATCGTTCATCATATAATGATATTCGTGATTGGCTTCGTCGTGAAAAAAATGGAAAGGAAAAAGATAATTCCTCTATCGATGGGGATGATGTTGTCTTTGAAGTAGATCTTTTAAAATCCCAAGAGATCAATTTAGATTACATTCTTGAACTTATTTTTGAAAATAACAAAAAAGTAAAAGATAAGGTTTTATTGGTTGAAGAGGTACGTCGTTTAATTCGTTCTAGTGTGGGGAACCGTGCGAAAGAAAGTTTAGTAGTCGATTTTATCAATCAAACGGATTTAGACAATATTCAAGATAAAGCGAGTATTATTGATGCCTTCTTCTCATTTGCTCAAACTGAGCAAAGGCCTGAAGCAGAAGAATTGATTAATACTGAAAAACTTAATGAAGAGGCTGCAAAAAGATATATTTTAACTTCATTAAAAAGAGAATATGCCAGTGAAAATGGAACGGAGCTTAATGAAATTCTTCCTAAAATGAGTCCTCTTAATCCTCTGTACTTAACAAAAAAGCAGAGCGTTTTTCAGAAAATCTCTGCCTTTGTAGATAAGTTTAAGGGAGTAGGTGGAAAGATTTAATAGATCTAAAATAGAAAGTACAATGTGGAGAAATGGCAGAATTCAAATATAAAGCAACTCAAATAGACGGCAGATTGTCGGAATCTTCAAGGGTTGGACAAAGGAACTAAGAAGGATAAGCTGGAATGATAAAGAAGCTAAGTATGATATCCGTGAATTGTCGCCAGATCATGAGAAAATGGGCAAAGGTATCTCGTGGACTAAGGAAGAGATTGTTACGCAGCGGGTTTTGTTAATGGTTTGGGATTGTAGCTATTGAATCAGGAATATAACAATATCAAAAAAAATGAAGCTTATATAGGCGGATACTTTGGATCGAGTTACGAGTTTGAAGCTGACTTAGTGAATGGTTACATTTCTTGGAACACTGAAGGCGAGTATTTTGAACCTCTGATCATCTTGATATGGATGCTTCGGACGATCATTGGCGGTTCGAGATCCGTAGAGATGGAATCAAGGTACACTTCAAACTGCGAATCAGTCAGTTTATTGGTACGATGGGTGTCGAGGCTGGCGGTCTAGTGGATTCGGATAAAGTGCTAGAATAGGGTATATAAAACTAGATTGAGATGAGGCTCCTGGCGGCTTGCAGGGGTCTTTTTGTTTGTCGATTTTGGGAATATTTTCTGGAATTTTGATGGAAGATAGGATATGATTAACACTGACTTATAGGATGTTCATTTATTCACATTTATATATCCTAAGTTAGGTTCGTATTAAAAATGGAGGAGATAATATGGGTAAAGCCATCGAATTAGCTGTTTTGGGAAGATCGAATGCTGGTAAATCAACACTCATATCAGTTCTATTAGCTGATATAGACTTAGGAAATAGTTTACATCAAAATAATGATAAAGGAAAAACTAAATTAAACGCTAAATATTGTTTATATAAAGAATGTGATAATACCACATTTGAAATTAAAAAAAATGAAAAGTTGTTAGACTATTATTTGAAATCCGAGTTAAATGTTGATGAAGTTGAAGAAATGGGAGTAGCTTTAAAAAAAATCGAAAAAAATTTTGCTGATATAATACCAGAAGTGAAAAACTTACATGAAAGTAGTCTAATTGATTTGCCAAATAATTTTAATGAAATTGTAAAAAAATATATAGATGAACTGAGTCAACGAAAACTAGTAGAGGTTCTAGCCTTATCTGAACAATCTCCTCATTTGCGAGACTTAATAGAACTAATTGTTGTACATACACAAGCATCTGATATTGCAAAGCGAATCATTGATAAAAATAAGCTGGACTATTTTTCTATTATTGATACTAAAGGATTTGGTGATGCAACCTCATTAATTCATTATGAAGTCCCAAAAGCAGATGCGACTATATTTATGATATCAGACAAGTACATTGATTCTGATTATAAAGATATGGAATCTACAATTACTGATCAAGTAAAGAAAATACCAACTATATTATGTGCAAGAGGACAAAAATTAAGAGAAAATGAAATAAATGAAATAAATGAAAGCAATAATGTAGTTAGTTTCTTTAATGAAAATTATGCTGATGCTTTTTCAGAGGAAACAACTCCAGCGGCAAAACTCAAAAAATATTTAAAAGAAACAGGAATTATTCAAACTAAAACAAATTCAGATAAGTCTATGATGGAACTATACCTTTTAGATGACGACATTTTCAGGACATTACCTCATATTTTGGGCAAAAACGAAAAAACAGGTAAAACCATTGTTACTGAACATATGTGCAATAATTCCAAAGATATTTATTGCAAAATCGTTGAAGATATATTACAACGGGCTGTTTATGCAAAAATTAAAGAGGATGAGTCCGTTCAAGGTTTAATCGAGAAAATGACTAATGAAAAGACAAGTACGGAAATTAGAAATTATATATTGTCAAAATGTAATAAGTATATTATGCAAGCAAGTATTTCACCAGTAGTTAATGATAAGGACTTGCAAAGAGTATATTTCGACAAGACTGTTCAAAGTGTTTCAAAGTTCATTGAGACTGTTCATCGATATATACATGGTCCACAAGGTGGTACAACGGGGCACTATGCATACAACTATGATAGATTAGCAATTTCCAGCTATGTGTGTCTCGAAAAATGTTTTGAAGAACTACAGCGTGATGGAATTCCCAATTTGGACTTCGCTCAAATTGAGCTTATTATAAGGAAAGTTCGTAGAGATATTTGTAGGTATGGTAAATTAGCAGGATATCAAGAAGGTTATACAGCGTATATTGACTATGATAAACTGTGTTTGGCCTATGATAAAGAATCAGATAAAGCTGGCCCTTGGAAAGGTAATTTTTACGCATGGGAGTATTCTTATGAAAATGTTAGAAATGAAATAAATAATAACGCCATTTTCGGTGTAGATTTAGGTAAGGCTCAACATGCTGCATCCATATATTACGGCGTTATAAATCGAACAGTGTCAAATGCAGTTAATGGTCTGCTTAGTACGATGCCTCAAGAAATTGATGAATTTATAATTAAATAATAAGGTTCTAACCAGAAATCAGTAATTGACTTCAACCAAGGTGAGACGCGGCGGGACAAAGAGTTCTTCTGACCGCCGTTAAAGTCCGATTCCTTCTATTTTATGGGGTCTATGGTTGGAATCGGTCTTTAAAGCAAACACTGAAGTTTCTTCAGAATCTCTCTGCCCCTTCACTAAGCTCTGTTTTCTGTCAAATAATGAATATTAGGTTGAGCCCTATTTTTACATGGTTGTTTGCTGAAATTTGTTTTATGGTAATATGAAATTAATTCTGGAAGCATCTTTTTTTTGCTTAAGCCTAACCAGTACTTTGCAGCTCGTATGTATCACACCGAGAGACATAATGTGTTCAGCTTATTTACTATTAAATCGAAGCTACCTCACATTTAATAGAAAAGGTTGGTGTAATATGAGTCAAGAAAATATTTTATCTGTTACTATTCCACCTTTGATTCCATCTGAACTAATGGAGGAATATAGGGATTTTATTAATCCTGCATTAAGAGAAGTAGTTCAAGCTACTTGTTTGCGTCGATATTTAGAGGGCGCTATTGATTTACTTCTGAAAGATAGACTTTTAAGTTTGGCTGACATCTCAGAGAGCGAATGGAGAAAGAGTGACCTTGATGACAAAATTGTTTTGGTTAAGGAACATATTGATAAAGATCTAGCTAATAAGTATTTTAAAATTAAAAATATTGGAAACAAAGGCGCTCATTATACTGCTAAAAGAATTACTCCTAATGAAATTAGTAACGCCGTTCATCATGCGGTAACCATATTTGAAGATTTGCTTGTCGTCTATTTTAAGAAACATAGAATAGGTACTGAAGGCCCAGTACTTACAATACTCAGTTCACTACCTCCAATAAAACGTGTCTACATTCTTGAAAAGATTTGGAAGCAAGATAGGAGCAATGTATGGATTATTGATAAATTGTCTATGGCCTATTTAAAAAGCGGAGACTTTCAAAAAAGCATGAATTTCCTAGAGTCTGTAAAGGACAAAATAGATGAGGCTTGTTATGAAGATTTTGTGTGGAAATTAGAGAATTTACAGAAAAATTTACATATACTTGACATTTCAGGAAATGTTGATGACGCAGCAAGAATATTTAACATACTGATTAAAGATGAGTACTTCACTAAATATCCAGAGTTCACTAATTTATTTTGTGTATTAGTTTCAGGGTACAACTATAAGTAAGTGTTGCTAAAAGGTATGGCTTGTTTTCATACTATAGTCTTTCTTGTTCTAAGAGCATAGCCATATGCTTTATGGGTGTGTAAATGACCATCCGTGGGAGAGCGCATCGCTGAGGTCAGGGGTTCGATCCCCCTAGGCTCCACCAAATTTCATATTATGGACTCTTAGCTCAGTTGGTAGGACAGTAGACTTTTAATCTATTTGTCCAGGGTTCGAGCCCCTGAGAGTCATCCTAAAAAACGGCAGAAATGCCGGGTTTTTTCTGTTTATGAATTTGCAATGAGAGGGCGGAGCGTAGGAGAAATAGCAAACTTAGAAGTCAAAGGCTATCTGAATTATTAACGTAGCTGCTAATGTAATCACATATTTTGTAAGGCATTACTGAAGCTGAACAGAGTCTGTCAGACTGGCGTTGAAGATTTTTCTGCACCCAATTCCGATCCGTATCGTGTATTTGGCTTAATCACTAGGAGTGTGGGGAATTTAAATTCCTGAATTGTCCTGTATTGCTCTGACTTGCTCAATATGAACACTACGGACTGTACAGGTACAGCGCTTATTTTAGGTATTTGGCTCATTTAGCAATGCATGCGGACTGTAGAGCTCTTATTGGTTCTTCACCAGGTATAATCGGGGTGGAATTGAGCAAATAGTTGCATAGGGTCCGTTCCAAACTTATCTGACTCATCATCAACAGTGAGTATACAGTTAATTCACCTGATTTACTGTATGCTTTATCCACTGTATATTTTGCTATATTCTAAGCTGTTATGTTTGGTTAAGATTTGCCCTCCTACGATATTCAATAAATGTTGATTAACAAACTCATGCAAAATACGTCTGGCGTGTTATATCGGTAGCGGCCCAAAGAAATTAAACCTAAACCTTTTCCAGAAATCACCTTCGTCTTGAGTTATCCTCTATGTTACTTTTCAACCTCGTACTACTGCTCAAACCGCGGCATCGTCCAAACTCTGTCTCATCAAAAAGATAATCAAGTCTAGTCTTAGAAACTTATACTAAAATCTGTAGTAAAATCTGTAGTTAACTAAATATAAGTAGATATTGATAGGCCCTCAGGATCACTAGAGGGCTTTTTATCATACCAAGAATACCCATTATTATGATATAGTAGAGAGGATAATGCATGATTTTAGAAGTTATAGAAGAATGATCAAATATATTGTCAATAAGTTTTAGGTACATAGTCCTCTAGGGTTCGGTGGCTCGATATATATTAAGCATGGTGTAAGTGGTAATAGCTAGAACTTATTATGCAGAACCGGTAGAGATTTCGAGTGATTAATGGAGCTATATTACATAGATCAAGGATATATCTTACAACGAGTCGGCGGTTCCGGCGATCACGAAGTCGATTTAACCCTGAAAAGGTAAATAGGGGTATAAAATAGCTGTGCAGTATAAGCGCTGGAAGTAGGATGTTGGAAATGACATTGTACTAAGATTTTAGGCAGGTAAGCAGGTGCATGGTTGTTATGATACTTGGATTGTTACAACGAGTAATTTTACGAAGGCGGCGAAAGAGGCTGCGGATAGACTAAATATTAAGTTGATTAATGGGTTGTCGTTGGTTGATAGGTTAAAGAGATGGAGAAGCGAATATCACAAATATGAACCAATGGAGAGGCACAATTTGAGCGAAATATTATTTTCTCCTAATGAAATACCACTGCACTATTATTATTTTGGTTGGAAAAAGGCTAAGAGTTTTGTTAAGCAGCAAGGTTTTTACGATCCAATCGAAATTAAAGAGTTTGAGCTTGAGTTGGAGATGAATCTTCTAAGTATTAAGGATGAACTTAGTTCTTTTTCCTACAGCATGACACCTCCGATTATTTATGGTTTTCCTAAGGGAGCTAAGGGTGACGATCTTAAGTTGCGCCCTATGTCAAAAATTTCTTTTCGTGACCAAGTGGCGTGGGCCACGGTTGTTTTAACGTTAGGTGAATGGTTTGATACTAACGAATATTCATTAAATTCAGATGAGAATAATTCAAATATTAATAATTTGCAATGGATGGTTAATTGGAGTTGTAATAATCGGTTGCGACGGAAATATTATCCTCTTGTTGACAATGGTTCCAACACCTTTCAAAGACTTATGATTAATTACACGCATAATGATTTATATGAGAGTTTCCAAAGAAGTCTTCGTTTACAACGGAAAAAGCAAGAAGACTATTTTAAACATGTGCTTGATGTCTTTCCGATTGCATATTATGGACAAGCTGATATTACAAAGTTTTATCCTAGTTTAAAAATGAGGGTAGTTGAGAAAGTTCTAAAAGTTCGATTAACTGAATTATGTAAGTATGGCGTGATAACACTCGATACAAAGAAAAATTGGTTTAAAGTTCTGAAGCGAATCTGTCATATTCAATCTGATCTTACTTATCTAGAAGATGATGAGATTAAGGGTATAGGGTTAGATATGAGTAATAAAGATTCTATATGTGATACATTACCAACAGGGCTGGTCGCCGCTGGATTCCTCGCAAACTGTGTATTAACTGAGATTTTAGATCATCCAATGGAAGAGTTTATGAATGAACAGACTGAAAAAGGTCATGTTACTTATTTAACTCGTTATACTGACGATATCATGATTATATCTTCTGATGAAACAGTTATTCGTGAAGTTATAGACAAAATTCAAGAGCTAATTCAACCTATCGACTTAAAAATTTCTGAAGACAAAACAAAACCAAGGTTGAAGGGCGATCTAATAAAAAGAATAAAAGAAAGTGTAGAAGGTATATCCAATAAGCAAGCCAATGAACTGATAAATAGCATTTTTCAGGATGAGATTTATTGTCCTAGAGTGGGCCGTTTTGATACCTTGCCGAGTTCTACAGCATTGATTGACAAGCTATCGCAATTAGGTGACCAACAAGTTAGAGCTATGAGAGGAGAAGAACTTGAAGGATATTTGTCTGAGCTAATGGACTTAGTTAACACTGAGTTTGCTGATGCGGAAATTAGGGGTGATACAAAGTCATCGTTTGCAGCTTGGAAAATTCGAAAAGTGGCAAAAGATACACAATACCGAGAGTTGGACGCTAATGAAAATGTAACGCAAACCTTAAGAAGATCTTTCATGAAGTTTCCGTACAAAATATCATTACTCAATTGTTATGTACTTCATTTGATGGAGATACCCTTTGTCAAAACTACTGAGGCGCTAATTATTGAAATGTTCAAATCAGCAAAAAAAACTAATGATATAACTCAGCCAGGTTTTTATGGTGCATACATCCGCACACGAATTTTATTTGCTATTGCTGAAAATTGGAATAATGTTTCAGAAGAGAACCGTAACCGGATGAGAGATATTATATTTGAACAAGTATCAGGATGGTATCAAACAAATATTCCAACATGGCACGAACAATATGCTGTCTATTGGCTATTTGCAAACACTAAAATAGTTACTGATTTAAAATTGGTTACAAAAAGCTCAATGAAAAGTGTTAGACGTGCCCATAGTCTGTTTAGAATTATGAATAAAAAAGCCGGACATGGTAAGGATGCTGTGTTAATTGCCACTATGAGTGAGATATGGAGACGTAATCGTCCAAGAGGAATAAGAGTGGGAGAGTATCTAGACGAAGAAAGCTGGATCGGATGGGTCTGGGAGAGGCTGGACTCGACTAATACTCAGGCTTGGGATTGGAAACAAAAAAGGCATGGACGTGTCTGGATTGAAATTGCTGGTGGACGTGAAGGGAAAATTACAACTTACGGTTATCACAAATTAATTGAAATGGCTGAACAATACTTATACACTTTCTATCAGGATAATCATCTACTAAAAGAGAGTTCAATTGACGTTATACCTATTTATAACGGAGTTATGGAAATACTTAATCAAGCAATCACTTTATTAGCCAGTCAATCGGATGTCTTAACAGCCAATCGTTTATCAAGTGCCTTGGGAAAAGTATCAACAGAACATCGTGTTAGAAAATACTTAAATTCACGTATTGAAAATATTAACAAAATAAAAAAGGCTTTTTCATTAGATAGAGAAACTCATGATGATATTCCTTCATCTGCAGTGGACCTAGATGTGGAGGATATCCCGCTTCAGGATTGGTTGGAAATCATTAATATTCTCCCGCAATGGTTAGAAGTAAAAGATATACCTCCAGTGTTGTTACCACTAACCGAAGGAGAAATCACCTCTTTGTTAATCTCTATTGGTGGAGTGTTATCTATTGAATTAGAAGAACGTAACAGTGAACAGAATGAGTTGCTGGTGTCTATCTTTAATATTCAGAATCCTCTGATTTCTAAAGTGAGTTTAAACCGTATTGCATTTAATATAAATGACTGGAAAAATTGGAGAGCAGATAAAAATTTATGTAAATTTAAATTTTCTGAAGATTTCGTGATTTTTTCAGAGTATTACTTAAGTGCATGGGCATACACAGAAGTATCTTTTGCAAAGAATGACGAGTATTTACTTTGCTATTCTTTTTCTATGTTATTACTGAGACTTATATCAAACAGACACTTCAAGTCCTGGTCTGCTGGTATAAGCCAACTGAAGGGGTGGAAAAGAATTTCAGATATTATTGCTCAAGCGGAATTCCCTTCTACCGAACTGGCTGAAATAATCGCAGGGTCTTTGAACTATCAGAAGTCATTTTATAAAAACACTTTTTTGGAACTCGGAGAAGAACTCCCTTTACTCCCCCTTGAAAAAGAGCCAATAGAAAAATTTTCAGACTATCTTACGCGTTTAAAAATACATCTTTCTATTTTAGAAAATAGATTTTTTATTGGTGATACAGGATTACGTGAAATTCGCTTCATTGATATTGATAAGTTGACAAGGGAGTAAGTTGATGGAGAATGAATTATTAAAAGAGATAATTGTCACTATTGGACAGTCCATACACGAACACCATATACTTTATTATCTTGATCATAATGATGGATTCAAATTTTCAGAACCACATTTACAGTTGGACTCACTTGATTCTATACTAAAAGTATCAGAACAGGACGGCGCTCATTTTGTGATGCTACCTGAACTCTTTCTTCCCCGTAGGTTCTTATTTAGCCATATTAAAGAAAGGGCCGTACGATATGGTAGTATTATTATGGGCGGATTAGAATATAGAGCAGAGCCTTATCCATCTCCAACAGGGAAAATCCGCTTGCACAATGAGGCTTTTGTTGTTATACCTGATAATCTCTACCAAAAAAGAAAAATTAAAAATGGGAATGCGACCGTAATTACTATTCCCAAATTACATCCTGCTCCAGACGAAAAAAATCTTCTATCGGGACATGGTTTTGAATTTATCAACGGTAATCGAATATATCAGTTCAATAGTAGTAAATTAGGGAATTTTGCAGTGCTCATATGTTTTGACTTTCTTAATCTCCCAGTTCAAGCTATTTTACAAAGTCAGATTCAAACACTTTTCGTATTAACATATAATACAGACGTTGCAGGGTTTATATCGATAGCTGATACTATGCAACGAATGTTGTTATGTAATGTAGTAATTTGTAATACAGGATATTATGGTGGATCTGTGGCTTTCACTCCGCTGCGAGATCGCAATAAACGGCAGGTGTTTCAAATAAACGGCAATCACATTCAGGCTGCAGTATCTGTACATTTGCCTCTGAGTGAAGTTGAAAAGGTTCAAGAAACTGGTGTTACTAAACAAGGAGATAATAAGTATTTTCATAGACCTCCTGATTTTGGAAGGTTGGCTTCTAAATAGTCTCTATTTAAGATTTTTCGGGCAGTGCCCCTGACCACCACGCCAGAGCGCATCGCTGGCAGCGATGATGTCAATTGTCATATAAAGGGCAGAAATACAAAGTTTCTACCCTTCATATTGCTAACATTTTTGCTAACATAAATCTGTCCGACATATCTTGGACTTAGAAGATGAGGAACACAAAAAAGTGCCTTTAACCCGCATGGATAAAGGATTTTTATTCGAGAGTTCTATGGTTTTAAGAAATGGTTAAAAAGCCTGTTTCAGGACTTAAAATCCTGCGGTACGTGAGTACCGTACGGGTTCGACCCCCGTCCTCGGCACTACAACAACAAGGGTTTCAGCTCATTAGAGCTGGAACCCTTGTTTGTTTTACAAATCGCCGGAATTAGAAAGAATATGTCCCGACACGTTTAATACTCCTCTTCTGCCAACGCGTAGTCCACGGCATTCTTCTACTGTCTACTCCTCATGACCCGTCGATTGACGGAAAACCGGCATCGTCTTAACATGCGTAACCAGTGGAGGTCTACCGGGATTTTCGATTTTGGAAAGAAGCATCTCGGCCGCAAGAAAGCCCATTTCGGATCGGTGGATATGAACGGTGGTCAAGTGGGGTTCCACGATTCGCGACTCGGGGGAATTATCGAATCCGCAGACCCTAACCTCACCAGGAATTTGAATATTTAGGTCCTTTAAGATACGAATGACATTAATAGCGATGTAGTCATTGGCGCATACGAACGCGGGTGGAAGGTTAGTCATGCTTGCTAGTCGCTGCTTAAGCCACTTATAGTCAGCGATATGCCGGTCGTCTTCGAGAATGCAGAAGGATTCATCAAGATCAATCCGGGCGGCATACATGGCTTTGGTGAACCCGTCCCAACGCTCGTTGAAGCTCATGCAATGGCGGGAATCGCCGATAAACCCGATCTCCGTAATTCCTTCATCAATGAGCTTCTTCGTTAGACTGAAAGTACTGTGAATGTTCTCCATCAGCAGTAGATCTGCCTTCATCTCAGAAAATGTCAGTTCTGCTGAAGCGTCAATGAATAATGTCGGGATCCCGAATGACGTAATAAACTCCGAGTAGCTCTTGTCGAACAATTCGATACAGACAATGCCATCTACTTTACTTTTGTCGAAATTCACAGGAAGAGCCGACGAATCGAGTTCATTCTCTCGAACGATATGTATTGACAAATTGAAGCCTTCGGAGCTGATTTTTTGTTCGAGGCCGCTTAGCAGTGATGTGCCAAAATGTGAATTGTTCGGCATATTTGCAGTAAGCAGGGCGATATTACCGGTTTTTTTGGCAGGAGTGCCTTCTTGTTCGAACAAGGCGAACTGCTTGTAATTCATATCGATAGCTTTCCTAACCACTTTGCTGCGTGTCTCATCCGGTATAGAGGGATTATTATTTAATGCTTTGGATACAGTATTCCTAGAAAGTCCAAGCGAATCGGCTATATCTTGAATGGTTACTTTTTCTTTGTTCAAAGATAATGGCTCCTTTAGCAGAAGTAATGCGTTCTCAACCAAAATAATCGTAGTATAAAATAATGTAATTGTCAACTTAATTGTTACAAATGAACAATTAGATAAAAAGTAAAAAGAGAGATTAATAAGGTTTACATTTTGTTCAAAAGTAAACAAATGCACAATAAAAATGGACGGTGTGCATTCACCTCGTTATGGCTTTTTCATAATAAAAAACTAATATTTCGTTGTTTTAAGCATAAAAACCAATGAATTTTACGTTGTTGAAATGAAATGGTGTTTTTGTTGTGTTCATATGTTTACTTTTATAGTCATAAAAAGTCTTGACGAAGGAATCGTGATGTTGTAAATTGAATTTGCTAAGCCGTTGACAGTGACTTATGGAAGCACTTACTTTCGCGAGAGAAGTATCCAAAATCACATTTATGTTTTGCAAATGAGTATTATGGGGAGGAGTGGGAGAAACATGAATTATACAGAGAAGTTCCGTCCGCAGTATCATTATTCGCCACAAAAAAACTGGATGAACGATCCGAACGGAATGGTTTATTACGAGAATGAGTACCACCTCTTTTATCAGCACACTCCGTTCGCAAGCCAACCCGATTTCGGGAGAATGCATTGGGGGCATGCGGTAAGCTCCGATCTGGTCCATTGGGAGGAGCTTGAACCTTCCTTGCCGCCAGGTGAGGACGGTGCGATTTTCTCTGGAAGCGCGGTCGTCGATACACATAACACAAGTGGTTTTTTTGATGAGGATGGGTCAGGGCTTGTGGCAATCTATACGAATAACGACAACAAGGTGCAACCAGGTAAGCCGCAGGTTCAAAGCATCGCCTACAGCAGAGACAAGGGACGGACTTGGACGAAATATGAAGGGAACCCGGTCTTGTTTCCGGAGACGACGCTTGATTTCCGCGATCCGAAGGTATTCTGGCATGAGGATACATCTAGTTGGATTATGACTCTGGCAGTTCAAGACCGTGTGGAATTCTACACCTCTCCAAATTTGAAGGAATGGGCATTTGCTAGTGCATTTGGCGCCGATGTCATCGGAACGCATCGTGGCGTTTATGAATGTCCGGATCTATTCTCGATGAATGTCGATGGTGATCCAAATCAGAAGAAGTGGGTGCTCATTCTAAGTGTGGGCGATTGTAATGGAGTGAACCCGAGTGAGCCTGAACCACCGGCAGGAGGCTCCGGTATGATGTACTTCGTCGGCAGCTTCAATGGTAAGACATTTACACTGGATGAGCCTATTCTTTCGATTCATGATGTGAAATGGATTGATTTCGGGTCTGATTTCTATGCAGCCGTCACCTGGAGCGATATACCGGAAGGAGACGGACGTAAGCTATGGATCGGCTGGATGAACAACTGGCGGTATGCCGGGACGCTTCCGACTGACAAGTGGCGGGGAAATGCATCCATTCCACGAGAGTTGAAGTTGAGAACCTATCGGGAAGGCCTTCGTCTGGTGCAAGAACCGGTTGAAGAATTGAGAAGGATAAGTTCACCGCTTATGGCTCTGGAGGATGTGACCTTGGTTCCGGATACGAATCCGCTGGCCGACATCACCATTAATAAAGCGGAATTGATCGCGGAATTCGAAATTGGAACCGCAACGGAGTTCGGAATGAAGGTTAGAAAGTCTGCAGATGAAGAAACGGTGGTCGGGTACGATACCCTAAAGATGGAGTTGTTTGTCGATCGCACGAAATCAGGCACTACGAATTTCCATCCGGACTTCGCAGCTAAGCACCAGGCACCGCTGCCGCCTGTGAATAACCGTATACGCATGTCCATCTTCATGGATTGGTCTTCAATAGAAGTGTTCGGTGGTGAGGGTACAGCGGTCATCTCGGACATGATTTTCCCCGCTTCCGAAAGCAACGGACTTGAGCTCTACGCGGTAGGCGGAAACGTAAAGCTGGTATCGCTCCAGATCAATGAGCTGGGAAGCATATGGAGAGATGAGGTCAAGGAGGTAGCTCATGCGTATCGGGGCAATTGAAGCAGGCGGAACAAAGTTTGTCTGTGGTGTCGGGAATGAATTAGGGGAGATTGAGGATCGGATTCACTTTCCAACGCGTCGACCTGAAGAGACGATGGAGAATGTCTTCGCCTACTTCCGGGATAAGAGAGTCGATAGTATAGGGATCGGATCGTTTGGTCCGGTCGACCTCGAACCCTCCAGTCCGACTTACGGTTATGTGACGACAACGCCAAAATCTGGCTGGTCCGGATATAATTTCGTGGGTACGCTGAAATCGGTCTTCGATGTTTCAGTCGGTTGGGATACGGACGTTAATGCTGCCGCGCTGGGCGAAGCCAAATGGGGTGCAGCACAAGGATTGAATAGCTGTGTCTACTATACGATCGGGACTGGCGTAGGAGTCGGCGTATATACCGAAGGTAACCTGGTACATGGACTTGTTCATCCAGAGGGTGGACATATCCTCACAAGGCGGCATCCGAACGATGATTTTGGCGGCAATTGTCCCTATCATGGTGATTGTCTGGAAGGAATGGCCGCCGGCCCGGCGCTGGAAGCAAGGTGGAAGGCTAAGGGCGATACACTGCCGGAAGACCACCCGGCATGGGAGATGGAGGCGTTCTACATCGCGCAGGCCATATCGAATGTCATCCTGACGTTATCCCCTAAGAAAGTCATTCTAGGCGGGGGCGTGATGAAGCAAGTCCAGTTATTCCCGATAATCCGAGAGCAGGTAGGCAGCATTCTCAATGGATACGTGAGTGCCAAGCCTATTGTATCGGAGATCGAACATTACATTGTCGCACCTACGCTCGGCGATAATGCCGGCTTGTGTGGGGCCTTAGCACTTGGGATAAGAGCGTTAGGATCACACACAACGGTACAAAAATTATCGGGAGTTTAGAGTCTTTAAAGGCTCAATCCCAAAGTCAGTACATTCGATCAAACCAAGCAATAATTAGAATTCCATTATCAAAGGTCATTTCAAACAACGTGTGCACAGATAGTAGTGCGCACGTTGTTTTCACAGGACAGCATTGTAGGAATCTAGGATTATAACCTCTCAGGAAGTGACGCTTAGGCCTGCAAGGTTTGACAAGGTAGGTCAATGAACGGCTGCTCTGGATGCCGGAGAATGGAACTCCTCTCCAACATGCATTCACACCCAATTGGCGACAAGAGATTATGTAAAGAAGAAATTTGATGTTTTTGATGAAATCTAGGTATGTAATATTGGGATTGGAACTGGAGATTGGGACGACTACCTTGGATATTCAATCCTGTGCTGGATGCGGCCCGCGTGCCGTATTCCGCCGCGCTTGTCTTCAACGCGGGCGTCGCCAAGTTGGGCGGCCGCTACGTCATGGTATTCCGCAACGACTACGGCTCGCTGGAAAAGCAGACCCTCGAGCCGTCTCATACAACGGATCTCAGCATCGCCTTCAGTGATGACGGCATTCACTGGACGGCGGGGCCGAAGCCGGTCTTCAAGCTGCGCGACGAATCCTTTGAAATCTTGAGCTTGTCGACGCCGGACTTGCGCAATATGGTGCTGTTCCCGGAGCGGATTCACGGCAACTATGTCCGGCTGGAACGGCCGTTCACCGTCTACAGCCGAGGAGGAAGGGACCCGTTCGACGCCTGGATCTCGGAGTCGCCGGATCTGATCTATTGGGGCCGTTCCGAGCTGCTGCTGGCGGTGGAGCAGGTGCCGTTTGCCAATGACAAGATCGGCCCTGCCGCACCGCCCGTGAAGACGGACATGGGGTGGCTCACTACGTTCCATGCGGTGGATATCGATCCTGCAAGAGGGAAAAACAGCTGGGAGCCATCTTGGAAGAAGCGTTATACTGCCGGCATTATGCTGCTTGATCTTGACAATCCGAAGAAAATCCTTGGCATGAGCGCATCGCCGCTGCTTGCGCCTGAAGCGCCCTACGAGATGGAAGGGGGCTTCCGCAATGACGTCATTTTCCCCGGCGGTATGGTGCTGGAGGAGGACGGTGAAGTGGAAATCTATTACGGAGCCGCCGACACGGTGGTATGCCTGGCTACCGCCCATGTGGACGATCTAATCAAGCTTTGTTTGGGGGAGTGAGTTCTTTATTCAAAGATCAGCACGTTGCTTGAGATTGATGACTTTCTATTCACATATAAAAAACTAAGACGATTTATTTCAAAAGTAAACTTCATTCAAAAAGGACAAAGCAGCTACCTTTACCAAGGTGCGGTTTTGTCCTTTTTAATAAGGTGAAGTAATCGGATGGTACAGAAATATTCTATCCCTGCTTTTTCCTACGGAGGGCGCTCTGCTCTACACGTTCCAGTACCTGGATCAGCATGCATCCTTCTATGCCGCCGCACTCGCCAACCAAGGGGTTCCTGCGTTCAGAAACCGTCTGCAGGCCGCACTGCTGCGGGGGGTCGACAAACAGATGGATATGAGCGGGATTAACCGGAAGATGAATAAGGGGACGATACTAAAGTGATCTTCGACCCTTCGTTCTAGCTCTGGCGTTGTAACAACCTGATTGGTCATGTTGAACATTGCTGGTTAACCGAGTAGCTTCAGTTCTTCGGACACTTGGAAGCATGATAAACATATAAAGAAGTGCAACACAACCAATAGAGAGATATGAAAGTTTGAGCCCTATGGCATCGGTCAGAATGCTGCTGCTCACGGGCCCTAAAATCATTCCGAACGAATAAGCTGTGTTATAGATGGCAAAGGTGATCCCGTAAGAAGGAAGACCACTTTTCTCCGAAATGTCCGCAAGTGCGGGAAGACAAGGTGCAAGGACCATGCCCATACTGAGGCCTAGTAGGACTAAAGAAGCTGCCTGCATCCACATGGAGTTGGGCAGAGCTGAGAGCGGCAAACTTATCGCAACCACTACAAGTCCAATTAGTACTGCTTTCTTATATCCTATTTTGCTGGATAACTTACCGATCCAAGGGGTGGCGAGCCCGTAAGATAATGTAGGAATAGCGAATAACATTCCGATAAAACCAGGCTCGGCGTTGAATTTCTCTTGCAAATGCAGTGGGAGGGTTGGTTCCAATACACTAGGAATAGCCGCACCAATAATAACAACACCACTAATTAGCAAAAGACTTCGATTTCGAAGTAAGCCGAAAGATGAGAGAAACGCACCGGACTTTTTCTCCGGTAGATCACGTAACAGAAAGATCCTAAGCATTCCGTCGGCTATAGCCAGAGCTGCTGCAAACAGGAAAGGAAGTTTGTAACCGCCTAACTGGTACATCCAACCGCCTATAGTTGGCCCAAGAAGGATTCCAGCGGCCTGTCCTGACAATGCAAGTCCCATGGCTTTGCCGCGTTCTTTGGAAGGGTAAAGATCAGCAAGTATGGCTAATCCCGATGTCCAGGTCACGGCTGCGGCAAGCCCTTGCAAGGTTCTTGCTACTATCAGCATCCAATATTCTTCTGCAAATGCAAACAATAGTGTAGCTGCAGCCAATCCAAGTAATCCCCAAAGCATAGGGGCACGTCGGCCAATTCGGTCCGATAAAGCGCCAAATATAGGTGTTGCTATAAACAATGCGATTGCGTAGCTACCAAAAAGCAATCCGATCTCAGTTTGGGATGCCCCCAGAGAGCTGGCATATTTAGGGAGAATAGGTACCACAAGTCCATAAATCAACATATCCAAAAAAATGGCTATCCCGACAACTAACAGAGCTGCTTTTTGTTTTGACTTGGTAATCGTGTTCATTAGACCCTCCTTGAGTTTTAGTGATTAGGATAATAAATATTTAATACTAAATATTTAGTATGTGCTTTCTGAATGGATTATAACAACTAACTCTTACTGTGTAAAGGGAGATGCAAATTTGTAATGAATTATCTTTACAGATGATAAGTTCAAATGTTGTATTAAACAGTATCAATAAGTATTATAATTTAAATACTATAAATTTACTGTCTGAATGGGAGTGAAGATTATGACAAATGAAATGGTTCTTGGACTATTATTAAAATTTGGTCCGATGTCTGGCTATGAAATTCAACAAAAGATGATATCTGCGAAAACAGATAAATGGGCATACGTGCAACCTGCATCTATTTACCATGCTCTGAGGAAGCTTGACAAAGATGGATTAGTTTGTTTGGAAAGGCTTGAGCAAACGGGGAACCGCTCAAAGGCCATTTATTCGATCACATCTAAGGGGAAATTTGAATTTGACAGGATGTTGATTAGCTCATTTAAGAAAGCTTCCGTTGTTTTTCCAACCGCTTTGTATACAGTTCTTACATTCATGGATGAAGCGCCGAAAGAAGACATCATAGGAGCAGTGGAGGTTCAGCAACAGGCGATCCAAAATATTTATGATGAAATGAAAGCGGGGCAAAAAGAAAAGGAAAAGTATTCCGAAATTTCGAATAATGTGCTATTAATTTTTGAAAATATGTATAAACAGTGCGAAGTACAATTACAATTTTTAGAGAAGATAAAGCAGGACTTACTAAGTGATTTGTTTTAGTCGGCATTGTCCGAATCTCTGGATGCGAAATAATGTAACCAAGCAATGCCCCACGTTGTGGGGTTATTTTTGGTGCGCCCTGTACTGGGTCGGAGTCAACCCCAGCTGTTGCTTGAACTGCCGCATGAAGTGGATCTCGCTTGCGTAGCCGCTCATTTCTGCAATTTTTTTGATAGAGATATCGGTAGCGGTAAGCAGGTATTTCGCATGTTCTATCCGGCTGGCAATGACGTCCGCCATCGGGCTCACCCCGAAGAAGTCCTTATACAAATGCTGAAAACACGATCGGCTCATGGTCAGCTCATGGGATAGTCCTTCAATCGTCCAGTTCAGGAACGGCTGATTATAGATTTTGGTGCGGATTAGGGACATCTTGTTGTAATGTGTATTGCCGACTTCCTTCTGGGCGGAGTGAATTCGGTTGCTGAGCTTGATGAAGAATAATTGCAGATATAATTCCATCGTCTCCTCCTTATGCGGGCTCAAGGAATAAGCCTCATAGCACAAATTGTTAATGATGATCGACAGCTCATTCAAATCGCCAACCGGGATCACCTCATTCTTGGGAATAGCCAGCCTGTCCAGCAGTGCAGCGTCGCCCGGCTTGTCCAGCCGGAAATGGAACCAGTCATTGGTGAACTGCGGCCCGTAAGCCCGGTAGAACTGAGGGGTGTAGTCACTGTACAGAATGAAAGAACCCGGTTCTGTTACCTGGTTCACCCCTGCGAAGGTGAAGATTGCCGGGGTCTTCAGCAGCAGCAGCATGTAGTCTCCGGATCCTTGGGGCCGGTTGATGATGAAATCCGCGTCATGGCTATGGTTGTAGCCGATATTCTGTATATTCATATGAGCCTCCAGTGCAGCAGATAGGTCTATTGTAGAAGCCGGCAGGCCGGCTTGTAAAGAAGGATTGCACAATAAGTTAGTATATACGCACGATGTGTAATTGTACTGCCAGCGGGGTTTATCTATGCTTAATAGAAGCAGCACCGGAAGCAAATGATGAAGGCGGAAGCCGGAAAGGATGATAGGTTATGAATGAATGGATCGGTTATTCAAGAGGGGTTAATCTCGGAGGCTGGCTGTCCCAGTGTCCGTATCAGCAGGCACATTATGACACCTTCATTACGGAAAAGGATATCGAAACGATTGCCTCCTGGGGCCTGGACCATGTCCGGCTGCCGGTGGATTATGAAGTCATTGAAGAGTCCTCGAACGCTGAGGCCTATGCAGGATTCAAGCATATTGACAATTGTATTCGCTGGTGCGCTGCCAACGGGCTGAATCTCATTATTGATTTGCATAAGACGCCCGGGTTCTCCTTCGACAGTGTGGCCGCAAATTCCCTGTTCGACGATCCGGCGCTCCAGCTCCGGTTCCTGAATTTGTGGAAGGCGATCTCTATCCGTTACGCAGCTTATAAGGATACTGTGGCTTTTGAATTGCTGAATGAGATTGTGGAGCAGGACAGCAGCCGCTGGAATGCACTGGCCCGCCGGACGATTACCGAGATTCGCCAGTATGCGCCGGAGACCAAAATCATTGTCGGCGGCATTCAATGGAACAGCGTACATACCCTTAAGCTACTGGATCATCCCTACGATGACAATATCGTATATACCTTCCATTTCTATGAGCCGTTCCTGTTCACTCACCAGCGTGCAGAATGGGTGGAGCAGATGCCAGAGAGCAGCATGGATTATCTGGGTGAACTGGCGGTGTACCGCAGCACTTCGGCCGCCATCGGCGCTTTCGGATCGGGGCTTCAGGGAGACGGCGTCAGCCAGATGGGGCCTGAGTACATCACCAGCCTGATCCAGACGGCCATCGACGTTGCAATGGAGCGTAACGTGTATCTGTACTGCGGGGAATACGGAGTCATTGAACATGCCCCCTCGCCTAGCGTGGTGAACTGGTATAAGGATGTCCATGCTATTTTTGAAGAATATCATATCGGCCGGGCAGCGTGGACCTATAAATCCATGTCCTTCGGCATCTCGGACCGTTACGACAGCAGCATTACGACGGAGATTATCTCTTATTTGTAAATGGCTAATAGAAAGTATAATTACTTTTTTCTAAGCGAGGTCCTATAGATGAGAATTCAAATTACTGATAAACCCGGAATATCTATTCACAAGGGGATGATTGGCCTCTTCTTCGAAGATATCAACTACGGCCTGGACGGCGGGCTGCATGCGGAGATGATCGAGAACCGTTCCTTCGAGTTCATGGAAGCGAAGGGGGACAAGGGGCGCTTCAGCGAGAGCTATGACGGCCTCTATGGCTGGACGGCTTATCCCGCAGAGTCAAGCGGGGCAACGCTGCAGATTCAAACGGAGCATCCCCGGAATGAGGTGAATCCCCATTATCTGGAGTTTACGGCCACCGATCGTCAGAATGCTTGTAACAATAAAGCCTATGATGGAGTCTCTCTGAAGCCGGGGATTCAGTATCAGGTATCCTTCTATGCCAGAGCAGAGGGGTATGCAGGCGGAATTGAAGTTTCGGTTGAGAAAAATAGCACGGTTATGGCACAGGCTGTCATTGCCTCAACGGTAAGAGGGGAATGGACACGCTATACGGCGCAGCTTAGCTGTAGTGAACCTGTGTCTTATGGGGATTTCGTCATCCGGCTGGATACTCCGGGTACGGTATGCTTTGATTTCGTATCCATGATTCCCTCCGATGCGGTGCTGGGCTTATTCCGCCGGGATCTGGTTGAGCTGCTGCAAGAGATGAAGCCCGGCTTCCTGCGGTTTCCGGGAGGGTGTATTATAGAGGGCTATTCGCTGGATAACCGGTACCAATGGAAGCAGAGTGTGGGTGCCGCCGAGCAGCGCAGGAATAATAGCAGCCGCTGGGCGATGCATGGAAACAATGAAGAGAATCACTACACCAGCGAGTATAGCCATTATAATCAGAGCCTGGGGATTGGGTTCTTTGAGTATTTTCTGCTCTGCGAATACTTGGGTGCGCGGCCGATTCCGGTGCTGAACGTCGGGCTGGCCTGCCAGTTCCAGTCTACTGAGCATGTGGGCGTGCATGATGAGGATTTTCAGGAGTATATTCAGGATGCCCTGGATCTGCTGGAATTCGCCAATGGGCCGGTGGATTCGCAGTGGGGCGCTCTCCGCTTGCAGATGGGCCATCCTGCGCCGTTCGGGCTGGAGCTGATTGGGCTAGGCAATGAACAGTGGGAGACGGAGCATGCGGATTTCTTCACCCGGTACGACCTGTTCGAGCAGGCAATTCATGCGCAGTACCCGTCCGTACAGCTCATCGGCTCCGCAGGGCCGGATGTCAACTCGGAACACTACACCCGGGCGTGGGACTATTACCGTAAGCGGGCCAAGGCTAACCCTAATTTCGTCTATGCTGTCGATGAGCATTATTATGTGAAGCCGGAATGGCTGTGCGACAATGTACATTTCTATGATCAGTATCCGAGAGACATCAAGGTGTTCGCCGGGGAATATGCGGGTCACTATGGCAACGGGATGAATGCGCCGCACTTCAACAGCTGGGGAGCGGCGCTGGCAGAGGCCGCATTCCTGACAGGCCTTGAGCGTAACGCCGATATTGTGGTGCTTGCTTCCTATGCACCGTTGTTCGCCAGACTCGGCTACGCCCAGTGGTCGCCTGACATGATCTGGTTCGATGGGGAGAACAGCTATGGCACGCCAAGCTATTATGTGCAGCAGATGTACAGTACACTAATGGGAACGAAGCTACTGCAGACTGTGAATGAGCAGGAAGAGATCCCGTTCACTGTCTCTTACGATGAAGAGGCGCAAGTAATCTACGTGAAACTGGTGAATACCTTGGAGCGCAGTGTAACTGTGGAACTGGAGACCGGGATGCCCTTGACCGGATTCGGTGAGGCGTATGTCATGCAGGGGCAGGAGGAGGATGTGAACTCTATCGGGACTCCCCGCAGCATCGCTCCGCATTCCTATCCGCTGGAGACCGCGGGCTCCATGGTCTATGAGATCGGGCCTAAGTCCTTTCATGTGCTGAAAATGTATTGCAGGGCATAATAGCCCCTGACCTAACCCCCTTGAGGAAGCGTTATGACGCTTCCTCAAGGGGGTTTTTAATGTACATCAACAATTTGACACCAGCTGCCCACCAGTATAAAATAATAATAAATGATAGATAAGTATATCATTGTATTCATAAAGATATCACTTAATCCACCGCAAAGGCAGGTCTATGTTCATGAAACCCAGTGTTAAGGACAATAAACGAAAAGCTATTCTGGACGCAGCAACAGAGCTGCTGGCGTTGAAGCCGACGGCTACGCTACAGGAGATTGCAGATCATGCACAAATCGGGATTGCCACGTTGCATCGTTATTTCTCCACAAGGGAGCTACTGCTGGATGCACTGGCGCTGAATGCCATCGGGCTGGTGGATGAAGCGCTCGAAGGAATCATGAATGATGACAGCGATATGCTCCGCTTCCTGACGGAGGTGTTCGAGGTGCTGATTCCTTTGGGCAGCAAGATGTCTTTTCTAAGTTTCGCGGCATCGGTTGACGAGAATCCTAATATTCTTGCCGAGGAAGCCCGCATCAAGCAACCGCTGCGGGAAGCGGTGGAAGGGTGGCAGACTCGCGGTCTGCTGAATGCCGCGATGCCCGCCCACTGGATGATCACCGTCATGTATAATCTGCTGTTCGTCGCCTGGCAGGAGATCCAGAATGGCAACCTTGCGAAGAATGATGCTCCGCAATTGTTGGTATCCACCGTCATTCAAGGCTTCGGTGCCCCGGGACGAAGCGGGAGCTGAAGCACATTAAGGAGGAAGCTGTATGTCAATGTTAGACGTAGAGATTGTCAACCGCCTGGACGAAGTGCAGAAACGCGAGGTTGCCAGACTGTTTTATCAGGCGTTTGCCTTGAAGTTCAATGCCCTGTGGATTTTTACCCGCAATGAGAAGCAAGTCGTGGAGGTGCTGTGCCGGAGCCTGCGTTATGACAACGGTCTGTATGCGGTACGCGAGGGAAGGGTAATTGGATTCATTGGTCTGGAAAAAGGAGAAGGATTCTTCGCAAAACTGGGTTATGGGGCTCTACGACATTCGTTTGGCTTAGCGGGCGGTGCGTGGCGTTATGCAGCTTACGGTCTATATCGTATGTTTCATGGCGGCGTTCCGAAGGACTCCATTCATATTGATCCGCTTGTCGTCTCCAGTGAGGCAAGAGGGCTGGGAATCGGAACCCGGCTGCTGGAAGCGGCCTTTGCCATAACCCGTCAGGCGAACCGCAGCAAGATGCTGCTGGAGGTCGTTGATACCAATCCGCAAGCCAAGAAGCTCTATGAGCGGCTCGGCTTCCGAACCTTCAAGGTGCAGAATACCCGGCTGTTTACGGCAAAAGCGGGCTTTGCCAAAGTGCTGCATATGGAGAAGCTGCTGGACTAGTGCGCCGCCTTCCCGATCCGCTTGAGGATCGGGAATTTTTGGTTTCTACCGCAAATGATGATAGCAAGCCGGGAGGTTAGGGGCGGAGTTATAGTCGGGTTGTAAGTGCTGTTTATCCACTTGCTTGCCCATTCTCTTCGGAAATGGGAGAATTAAGCTACATATTTCCATTTGCTTAGTACAAGAGGGGCGCGGGTGCTCCTGCACTTCGTGTGGACGAACGAATCCAGGCAGAACAGCAGAATTGGAAGGAAGCCGGGGACTGGATAAATCGTCTAGATTTATGTATATTAAGTTAGTAAACTTAATTAACTATATATAGAACGGAGATGAATCATGAAAATTCAAACTGCAGGGACTCCCAAGGTCATGCGCAATCTGAATGAATTTCTGATTCTGGACCGGATGATCGCCGGTGGACCGCAATCAAGAGCGGATCTTAGCCGGTACACCGGCTTAAGCAAGCCTACTGTATCTTCGGCTATTGCCCATCTGCTCGAACGTGGACTGGTCAGAGAGACTGGCAGAGCCGGGAACGTCCAGGGCCGCAAAGCCATACTGGTTGAATTCAACCCGAAATGCTTCTATATCATAGGAGCTGAGCTGGGGGGGAGCAGACTGCGGATGGCGCTCGCAGATATGAGCGGACAGATCTGCCATTACAAGCAGCTCTCAATGCCGAAGGACTCTTTGACCGAGCAGGCATTTCAGGATTTTCTGGTACAGGGTATCGAAGGGCTTCTTGCAGACTCCGGGCTCTCCTGGGAGAAGATCCAGTCAGCGGCTTTCGGGATTCCTGGCGTTGTGGACCCGGCAGACGGTGGAGTGTCTGATCTTGTTGCACCGCTGCGGGGGATCGAAGCAGCTCTGAGGCTGGCTAATCTGGCGCAGCTCTTCCCTGTGCCTGTCGTGACGGAGAATGATGTCAATCTTGCCGCCCTGGCGGAATATACCTCATCCGGTATGGCAGCAAGCGGTTCTCTTCTGTACTTCTCCATCGGCGAGGGAACCGGAGGCGGGCTCATTATCCATGGGGAGATATACCGGGGCCTGGGCGGCGGTGCAGGAGAATTGGCTAACCTGATGCTGAGCGCAGGCAGACTGGAGGATGTGCTGTCCGCAGACGGATTCCTGAAGTTGGCCGCACGGTTGGTAAGGGAGCATCACGGAGACGCGGAACATGTGCTGACCGCTCCCGGGGTCACGGCGGAGCGGATATTGGATGAAGTACGCAGAGGCCAGTCTCTGGCTCTGATGATCATTGAGACTTATTGCAGTCTGCTTGCAGAGGCGCTTGGCAGTATTTGCACGGTGATGGCTCCCGATACTGTTGTTCTCGGTGGCGGGCTTGGCAGTCACGGGGATGTACTGCTGCACAGGCTGGAAGTCAAGCTGGACGGGCTTCACCGCATGCCGCGGTTGTCTGCTTCCGGCCACGGGGACAAGGATGTTGTCCTTGGAGCCGTTCAAGTCGCAGTCCAGTCCGCGTTCCGGCATATGCGTGATAATAGAAACAACATAAGCTTATAAACTACAGAACTGCTGGAGGGATCCTAAATGAATAGGTGTACGGCTGGAATTGATGTGGGCGGAACCAAAACGCTCCTGTGTCTAACGGATGAGGATGGAACTGTTCTTGAACAGTATAAGCTGGAGACACAGCTTAGCCGGGAGCCGGAGGTGTTCTTCCGCTGGTTATTCGGTGAACTGGAGCAGCTCTGCAGACGCAATGGAACTACGCTCTCCTCCTTGCAGGGAGTGGGCATCGGGTTCCCGGGAGTCATGAATGAGCGTACAGGCACGCTGACCAGCGCACCGGCCTTGAATTGGCCTGCAATGACCGATATCCGTCCGGTTATAGCGGCGCATTATCCGGGACTGGTGGCGCTTGACAATGATGTGAACATGGCTGCAATGGGAGAATATGCTGCCGGATCGGCTACCGGTTCGGAGCATTTCATAATGATCACGGTAGGGACGGGAGTAGGAAGTGCACTGTTCCTGAATGGGCAGCTGTACCGGGGGGCCAGCTTCGCCGCAGGCGAGATCGGCTATCTGATCGTTGAGCCTGGGGTGGTCTCTAACGCTACTGATCCTGAATACAGCGAATTTGGCCCCTTTGAAATGGAGGTATCCGGCACGGGAATTGGGGCTAAGGCTGCTGCCGAGCTGTACAAGAACAGCAGTAACTCGCTAATCCGGGAGCTGGCGCAAGGCGGCAGGATCCGGGCGGAGCATGTATTTGCTGCAGCGCAGCGCAAGGACGAGACGGCAATGAAGCTGCTGGATCAGGCGTATGAGCAGATGGCGGCGGCTGTGAAAAATATAGCCCTCACCCTGGATCTGGAGCTTGTCATTCTGGGCGGCGGAGTCGTGGAGAAGAACCCGGGCTATGTGCAGGAGATTGCGGCAAGAGTTAGCCGTTACACTCCTCAGCAATCCCTAATACTCCGGCAGGCTGTGCTAGGCAACCAGGCGGGAGCGATAGGAGCCGCAGCTGCGGCAAGAAGCAGACTGGCTGCGGGCACAGGAAAGAACTGAGGGTATGAATATGAAACCTGGAACAAGTATAATGAGATTCTCTGTTAGCAGCAGGGAGGGCGAAGTGCTCCTGAAGATGTAGTACACAGACGCCCATTGCCGACTCGTATGCAGTAAATGCTGCTTCTGCGGCAGGAACCTCCTTTGGGACCATCCGGCTGTTCGGCAGTATCGGCACTGCACTGGGAGGGTATTTTGGCGGGATGTATCTGAACTGGATGGGAGTTACAGATCTTTGGGGTCCGTTTCTTCTCTTTAATCTGATTGCCCTGTTGATTGCTTCCATTACCAGTGTCCCTGCTATGCTGGTTGCATCCAGAGTCTTGAAGAGATACGGTTATGAAAAAACGCTGATGCTGGCTTCCGCGGTCTACATGCTCCGGTGGGCGATCCAATGGCTCATTCCCATTCCTGGTGTTATGATGGGAGTCCAAACGCTGCATGGATTGTCCTTTGGTTTCTTCTATATTGCTGCCGTGGAGTATGTAGCCTCCATAACGGGCAAGGAACTGCAGGCCACAGGGCAAAGCCTGTTCAATATGGTGTTCGTCGGACTCGGAGGCATTGCCGGAAACTTGCCCAATGGCTATTTGCTTGAGACCGGTGGTGCGGGGCTAATGTACTTCTCCTGCACGGTCAGTGCCGCGCTTGGTGCGCTGCTGCTGTACAGGGTCAAATCCATGTCACAGAAGCAGTAATATCATAAATAAAAGGAAGGGGAAGATCTATGAAGCGCAGTTGGTATAGTCGGATGCTATTTTCATACTTCCCTGTCTTTCTGCTTGTAGTTACCGTACTTATATTTCTGGCCTTTATGATTGTTACAGAGTTGTCCCGCAGCGAGACTGCAAAAGCCAATTATATCTCCACCAGCTATATTGTCGATACAGTGGAGCGGACTTTAAGCGATGTAGAGCTTGGGGTACTGCAGGAGATCGGGAATAATTATTCCTATAATGACTTCCTGGATGATTCCTCCGGTAATGCCCCGCCGGTCAATGGCTCCTATGAAGTGGTTCAGAGTATGAACCGTCTCGCGGAACGCTTCAGTCTCATTGATTCCATCTATGTCTACCGCAACAAGGACAAGCTGATGCTGGGCCAAAGCGGGTATATGAATTCGGAGCAGACGCTTGAGGATACTTACCTGGATGAACTATCCGCGCACAAGGAGCAGCAGGGCTGGAGTGCTGTACGGATGTACCAGCCTAGGAACTCCCAGGATCTGCGACCGGTCATCAGTCTGGCCAGCAGGCTTCCGATACCTTGGGGCTCCGATGGTTATATCGTGATTAATGTCAGCGTACACCGCATGGAGCGTCTGGTGGACAGCTTAACAAATGGAGAATTGTCATTCTTACGGATCAAGGATGCGGCAGGTACTCCGATCTATGATTCCTCTCCAGCCGCAGACGGTGAGAATAACAGAACACTCTCGAAGGTCCAGGCGAAGAATCTGGGCTGGACCTTCGAGAGCGGACTCCAGGCTGGCCGCTTATTCGATTGGATCTCTGTTATTTCTTATGTCTGGTTCATCCTAGGGCTGCTGACCATTGCACTGGGCGTGTTCTATATCATCTATATCACAAGGCGTAATTACCGGCCGATCCATCAACTGATGGTGCGGATTCAGGCATTACAGCCGCAAGTCCAGCATACTGCTGCTGCCGTTGATTCGGATGAGCTGGTCCTGATGCATAATGCGCTGGACAGGCTGGTGCAAATGACTACGGATTATGAACGGGAGCGCTATGAGAATCTGGTTATTCAGCGCCGGGAGCTGTTCCTGGATTTCCTCGGGGGTGAACGGCCGAAGGAGGCAGCGGAGCGGCTGGCAGCACTGGACCCTTTCGAGGGCAACTACGAGTTCGAGGGCTTTGTTGTATTTGTGGCAGAGCTGAACCGGGAGAAGGAATGGCATGCCTTATCGCTGCAGGATCAGAATCTGCTGAAATTTGCATTGACCAACGTACTCAGGGATCTGCTGGCGGATAAGCAGCTACAGGCATGGTCTGAATGGATAAGCGGGCAGCGGCTGGGGATCATTATTGGTCTCCGGTACCGATCTGCAGAGGATAACCAGGATACCATGCTTGAGCTGGCAAAAGGCTGCCATAGCTGGATTCTCGATAATCTGCGGATGCCCCTTACCTTCGGGATTGGTTCGGTGGTGGAGTCCTGGCAGGATATCCAGTACTCTTATGCAGCGGCTGCTGAAGTGCTGAGTCACCGGCTCGCGATGGGCACAGATATAGCGGCGGTCCCTATGGACCGGCAGAATGACGACTCTGCACTACAGAGCTACAAGTATTTTGGGAGCTTTACACAGCTTGTCCGGGAATTCCGGCTGTCAGGCGAGAACTGGAGAATCCGGCTGGACGAAATTTTCGATTCCTTCCGTAAGGATCATATGAAGGATGAAGAGATCTACATGCTTCTGGAGGTTATGCTGCAGGCACTGGAGCAGGAGCTTAAGGGAATTTCGGACACGCTGGACCGGCAACTCGCGGCAGAATGGACTGGAGGACTGCGGGAACGCATCCGGGGATGCACTGATCTGGAGGAGATCAGGCTGCTGCTGACCGGATGGCTGAATGAAACCTATCATGTCTATGTGTCGGTCAATGAGCTTAAGAGCCACCGCGTCATGATCATGGAGGTTAAACATTATATTGAGGAGCACTATGCCAACCCGGATCTTTCTTTGAGCCATTTGAGCGAGCGGTTCCAGATCTCCGCGAAATACGCCAGCTATCTGTTCAAGGGAGAATTTAATATGAAGTTTGTGGACTTTCTGGCGGAGCTGCGGTTGAAGAAGGCTAAGGAGCTGCTGGATACGACCTCGGACAGTATTCAGGATATCGCGCTGCAGATTGGATATGCTAATTCCATCAGCTTCGGAAGAGTCTTCAAGCGCATTACTGGAATGACGCCGGGAGATTACCGTAAATTGAAGCTCTATAAAGATGAAGATCAATAGTGATTGCGCAAACCCAATTCTGATTATCCCGGGTTTGCGCTTTTTGATTTCTAACTGTATATATAACTTAATGTGTTATGTATAAGTTATGTATTTCTGATGTTTCTGTTTTTTTAGAGCTGAACATTCACGATAATTGTATATTTGAAATGAAAAATGCTGTATTTTGATTGATTTTTCATGAAAAAACAACTAGAAACATGTTTATTGTACATTTCAGAACAAAATGTAATAATTCATCCCATGATCAAGCCTGAAACATAACATAATAGAGCTAAAGGCTGATCAAACAAGATTTCGAAAGGGATAGGTGATAGGAAATATGACAATTGATAGCGTTAAAGGAAAAGTGGCTCTGGGTCTCGGAGCGGTTATGATGTCATCCCTCTTATTATCGGCATGCTCGTCAGAGAATTCCGCTGCAAACAGCGGCGGGTCAGAGCAAGCGGGCAGCTTGAAGATCGAAATTTTTGACCGTGGCAATGCTCCTGCGGGTCTGACAGCTTCTGACAACTTTTTAACCAATTACGTTAAAGAGAATTTCGGTAAAACTAACAATATCAATGTGGAATTTATTCCTATCCCCCGCTCGGAGGAAGTGACGAAGCTTAACGTCCTGATGGCCAGCGGAACTGATGTCCCTGATATCGTCTTTACTTATGATTCCGGGACTTTCAATAAATATGCTGAACAAGGCGGACTGACAGATCTGACACCGCTGCTGAAGGAGTATGGTCAGAATCTGACAAAGTTCCTTGGCGAGGATACACTCCGCTACGGCCAATATGATGGTGTCCAATACAGTATTCCGGCCAAACGGTCTACAGTGGGCAAGTATGCATCCTTTGTCCGCCAGGACTGGCTGGATAAGCTGGGGCTTCCGGTTCCGGCAACCACGGAGGAGCTATACAATACACTGACGGCATTCAAGGAGAAGGACCCGGGCGAAACCGGCGGCAAGGTGATTCCGCTGGGCATGACGATTGCTGTGGCACAATACGACTCTCTGGTCTGGTCCTTCATCAAGCCGGTCAGCGAGCAGGAACGCTTCGAGCTTACGCAGAACCTGAGCTCCCGTGATTTCCCGATTCTGCTGCCCGGATTCAAGGAAGCCGTCCAATATATGAACAAGCTGTATAATGAAGGGCTGATCAGCAAGGATTTTGCCTTGGATGAGAATAAGGAGACCCTTACACAGAACATCGGCAACGGCCTAGTGGGTGCATTCAGTGACGATAACGACGCGATCTTTTACCCAGACGGTACTTATGATGTGCTCTCGAAGAACAATCCTAACGCTGTGCTGACGGCCATAGATCCGTTTACGAACAGTGAAGGCAAGAAGGCGAAGCCGGTGTCTGCTCCGAACGGGATGTATATCATGATTCCAAAATCCAGTAAACATGCCGTAGAAGCGGTCAAATATCTGAATTGGATGGCTTCGGATGACCATCTGAAGTACATTCAGAACGGGATTGAAGGAGAGCATTATAAGCTGGAAGATGGAGTGCCTGTCTCCATACCGGATCTGTCTGTAGAATCTGCCAACAAGCTGATGGGCGGCGGGGATATCGGAATTATTGCCAACGGCCGGATCTTCGAGAGTCAGGAGAAGAACAATGAAGCGTTTGTGAAGAGCTTCAGAACTCAATATCAGGACATTATTGCGAAATCACTGGCCATTTCAACTACCGATGTAGTTGAGCCTGTGTTCACAAGCCGCCCGATTGAAGCTGAGAGCAAATACGGTACTACGCTTAGCGATAAGGCGAAGCAGTTGATGGTGAAGTCGATTATGGTGTCACCGGGTGAGTTCGAAGTCACCTATGAGAGTATGCTGAAGGACTATATGTCAAGCGGCGGACAAGCTATTCTGGATGAACGCAAGGCTGCCTACAGCGAGCAGAAATAATGAATTAGGGTTCGGGAGGGAGAACGGCGGGGCAGCAGGTCTTGCCGCTCCCTTTACAGCCCAAGGCACAGTGAAGGAGGAATCGTTGTGGAACACACCCGTTATTTCCGCAGAAATTGGCAGATGTACGCATTGCTGGTGCTGCCCATTATGTTCTTTATCATTTTCAAATACGGTCCAATGTATGGTGTGCAAATTGCGTTTAAGGATTTCAACTTTTTCAAAGGCATCGGCGGAAGTGAATGGATTGGTTTGGATGGATTCCGTGAGGTATTTGCGAATCAGGATTTTTATGTAACCTTGCGTAATACATTGATGCTGAATTTTCTTGATCTGATCGTCTCTTTTCCCGCACCCTTGATTATTGCCATTATGCTGTTTGAGCTTAAGGTGGTCTGGTTCAAGAAGCTGTCCCAGACGATTCTGTATGTTCCGCACTTTATTTCCTGGGTAATCATCGGCGGCATCGTATACCAGTTGTTCGGGGTTCAGTCCGGGATGATTAACAATCTGTTAATGAGCCTGGGGCTGGATGCGATTCCTTTTCTCTCCGACAAAAATTACTGGTTGATTACGTACCTGCTGACCGGTGTCTGGCAGAGCGCAGGCTGGGGGACGATTCTCTATCTGGCGGCACTCACCGGGATTAATAAGGAGCTGTTTGAGGCTGCTGAGGTAGACGGGGCGGGAAGGCTGAAGCGTATTCTGCATATTACGATTCCGGGCATCAAGCCGACGATCGTTACCTTGCTGATTATTAATCTGGGCAATATGATCTCCATCGGCTTCGAACGGCCGTTTGTCATCGGTAACCTTGCTGTTATGGAATACTCGGATGTGCTAAGTACCTTTGTCTATCGGATCGGCCTGGAATCCGGGCAGTATACTCTGGCTACGGTAGTCGGATTGTTCCAGGCGGTGGTCGGATTGATATTCCTGCTGGTGGCGAACTATATCTCCAAGAAGCTTACGGACGAGAGCATCCTATAATCAACCTTTGGATATGGAGTGAACATTATGAGTGGAAGAGCAGCTAACAAGGCGTTTGATACATGGATTGTGATCTGTCTAACCCTATCGGTGCTGGCATGTCTGATTCCGTTTCTTCATATTCTGGCTGTATCCTTCAGCGGAACGGTGCCGATCACTTCGGGAAAAGTAACTTTATTCCCTTTGGACTTCAATGTTGAGGCGTACAAAAAAGTGTTCAGTGATGCCGCTATGATCCGCTCGCTGGCCTTTACTATATTTCTGACCGTGCTGTTTACGGTTCTGTGCATGGTGATGACGGTTGCGGCCGGTTATGCGCTGTCGAAGAGAGATTTGAAGGGCCGCAAGGTCTTCATGTTTGTGATTGTGGTTACGATGTTCTTCAGCGGCGGGATTATTCCTGAATATATTCTGACGCGTGAGCTGCATTTGCTCAATACAATCTGGGCGCTCATTCTGCCCGGGCTGATCAGCCCCTTTTATATGATTATCCTGATCTCATTTCTGGCTGGTATTCCTGATGCGTTGAAGGAGTCCGCAGAGATCGACGGCAGCAGCCAGTTCGGTACACTGATCCGCATTATTCTGCCCCTGTCCATGCCGGTGCTTGCCACCTTGAGCCTGTTCTACGCTGTGGGCAGATGGAATGGTTTCCAGGACACGCTGATGTATATTACGAAACCGGAGCTGTACCCGCTGCAGCTTAAGCTCTATCATATGATTCAGAACAGCCAGGTGTCCGACCTGATGAGGATGGAGGGGAACGCGATCAGCACGGTTGTACCTGAGAGCCTGAAGGCAGCAACGGTGATGTTCGCAACCGTTCCTATTCTGCTAGTCTATCCTTGGCTGCAGAGATATTTCGTCTCGGGTGTAATGACCGGAGCCGTGAAAGGCTGAGGCTCTCGCCTGGAGCAGGTGTTGTAGTATTCATACCCAAAAATGGCTGACGGATAGGGGGAACAGGCAGATGTTCAAGAAGGTAACTGCCATTAATGACAAATGGACACAGGAATCCATGGAGCAGCAAATTGGTGACCGGGAGAGCCGGTATTTCGGGGGCGTGCGTGATCCGCTAAGCGGTGTTGCCTGGCCGAATCACACAGGTACGGCCCAGTACCTTGCGGCATGGGCTGCTGCGCTGGTGAATCCTCTGTCGCGATATTACCGGGATCTGGTGCTGCTGGAGCAGTTGCATGTGGCAATGGATTTCATGCTGCGGTTTCAGCATGACGATGGTACGATATCACCGGGCTGGACGAATTATCATTCCCCGCCGGATACGGCGTTTGTTGTAGTCGGATTAACCAATATCCTCACGCTGCTGGAGCGGCAGACCTGGCAACCGCTGATGCCGGTGGCTGGGCAGATTAGAACCTTCCTGGAGCGGACGATTCCGGCGATGCTGAGCGGCGGCGTACATACACCTAATCACCGCTGGGTGCTGACAGCGGCATTGGGTTCTTTATACCGGATATTCGCGCTGGAATCACTGCAATCCAGGGCCGGAGAATGGCTTCAGGAGGGGATGGATATCACCCCGGATGGAGAGTGGACAGAACGGAGTAATGGAATCTATAACACGGTCAGTGACATAATGCTCTATTATGCTGCGCAGGATTTGAGCCGGCCTGAGCTGCTGGAGCCGGTCCGCCAGAACCTTGGTATGATGAAATATCTGGTTCATCCGGATGGGGAGGTAGTAACCGATTATTCGGGGCGGCAGGATTTCGGCAGTGTCTACTCACTGGCAGATTATTACCTGTGCTATAAGCTGATGGCTGAGCATGACGGCGACCCTGAATTCGCTGCCCTCGCCGACCTGGCGGGCGGCTCGATTACACATCCGGGTTCGCTGCCCAATCAGATTATGCTGGGCTTCCTGCTGTATCCGCAGATGCAGGCCTCTTCTGTTCAACCGGGACAATTGCCTGAGCGGTACCGCAAGGTAATCAATGGCATGTGGGGCCGTCAGGAGTTGTTGGGCAGAATCGGGCAGGACGGTTACGGTGGCCCTGTCCGCCACAGCAAGCAGCATACGGAATTCGGCGCACCGGTCGCCCGGGTCCGCAGCGGAGCGACAAGCGTAAGTGTGATGACCGAAGCCTCCTCTCTGTTCTCTCTGCGGCATGGCCGGGCAAAGCTGCTTGGGGTTCAGCTGGCTTCGAGCTTCGAGCCGGGACTGATTACCATGGACTCGCTTGCGGAGATGGAGACCGGCTTCCGACTTGAGTCAGTCGCTGAGAAGGGCTACTACGGTACGATTCCGGCGGACAAGCTGCCTTCCCGATCCGGTTTTCCCTGCAGTCCCTGGTATCTGCTGCCTCATGGAGAGAGAGCGCTCACCCATTCTCAGGTAAGCGGAGTCTCCGTCCAGGTAAGTGAGAACGATGCCGGTTGGGATCTGCACTTCATTGCACCATCCCCTGTGGATGTGCTGACCCAGATCGTCCTGCTCTTTGGGAGCGAGGGCAGACTTGAAGGTTCTGCGCTGACGCCGGTGCCGGGAATGAACGGGGCAGCATTCTGGACAAACGGCACGCTGCGCTACAGCTCCGGTGAGGACTGGATGGAGCTCGACCAGGGCTGCCATGAGCATCACTTGGCGGACATCCGTGGCATGAGCTATCCGGACGGCTGTCAGAAGGTCATTGTGACACTGATAACACCGCTGGATTATACACTGCGGATTCGTCTTTCCTGATAGAAGCTTATATAATGATAGTGTTGTCAGGATTGAAGGGTTCAGCAGTATAGAAATTAAGGTGTATGGAGGTAGTCTGCGCAATGAATATTTCATTTAATACGCCTGCCACTTATTGGGTGGAGGCGCTTCCAGTCGGGAACGGAAGACTGGGAGCGATGATTTTTGGCGGTATCGAGAAGGAACGACTGGCTCTGAATGAGGATACCCTGTGGTCAGGATATAAGACAGACTGGAATAACCCCGGGGCCAAGGAGATTCTCCCTAAAGTAAGGGCACTGATTGCAGAAGGCAAAAATGAAGAAGCAGATGAGCTGTGCAAGCAAATGATGGGTCCGTATGTACAGTCGTATCTGCCGTTCGGGGATCTGCTCCTTACGATGGAGCATGGACAGGTCATTCAAGGAGACTACAGCCGGAATCTGGATCTGTCAACGGGTATCGGCACCGTCTCCTATGAGATCGGCGGTATCCGGTATAGCCGTGAGGTCTTTGCCTCTCATCCCGATCAGGTAATTGTTGTCCGTCTCTCGGCAAGCAAGGACCATGCGATCAGCTTCCGGGCGAAGCTGGACAGTCCGCTCCGCTTCCGCTCGGAAGCAGAGGGGGAGCATTACACGATCACGGGACATGCCCCGGAATATGTGGCACCGAATTACTACGATGTGGATGAACCGGTCCGCTATGGCGGGGAGTCTCCGCGAAGTCTGGAGTTCCACGGCCGCCTGGCCGCTGTGCAGACCGGGGGAACCCTTGAAGCCACAGCAGAGGGTATCCGTGTAACGGGAGCGACGGAAGCCGTTCTCTATTTCAGCGCAGCGACCTCCTTCGATGCGGAATCGGGAACCGTGCAGACGGATTACGATGTGCAGCAGCACACTGCGCAAGTTGTGCAGCGCATTATTTATGAGCCTTATGCCGGGCTGCTGGGCCGTCATGTTGCCGACCACCGTGAGCTGTTTGACCGGGTAGAGCTGCACCTTGGAGAGAGCCTGGCCCCGGAGGGTATGCCGATGGATCAGAGAATTGCCGCCTACGGAAGCAATGATCCGGGTCTGGTAGAGCTCCTGTTCCATTATGGCCGCTACCTGCTGATTGCAAGCTCCCGTCCGGGAACGCAGCCGGCGAATCTGCAGGGCATCTGGAATCAGGATACCCGGGCGCCTTGGAGCAGCAACTATACGCTGAATATCAATGCGGAAATGAATTATTGGCCGGCAGAGGTCTGCAATATGGCGGAGCTGCATCAGCCTCTGATTGACTATACCCGGAGGCTGGCAGTCAACGGCAGGGAGACCGCCCGCACGAACTATGGCGCCCGCGGCTGGGTAGCCCATCATAATGCGGATCTCTGGGCGCAGACGGCTCCCGTTGGCGGCTTCGGCGATGGCGATCCGGTATGGGCATCCTGGGCGATGGGCGGAGTATGGCTAACCCAGCATTTGTGGGAGCACTACGCATTCAGCGGTGATCTGTCCTATCTCCGGGAGAGCGCATACCCTGTGATGAAGGAATCGGCTATGTTCTGCCTGGACTGGCTGATTGAGAACAAGGACGGGTATCTCATTACTTCCCCATCCACTTCCCCTGAACACAAAATCGTAGACGGGGACAAGCGGTACGCGGTCAGTGAAGCGGCGACGATGGATTTGACGCTGATTGCGGAGCTGTTCACAAACTGTATCCAGGCTGCGGAATTGCTCCAGCTTGATGGAGAATTCACTCGGACTCTGCAAGCTGCCAAGGCGCGGCTGCTGCCGCTGCAGATCGGTGCGCAAGGCCAGCTTCAGGAGTGGTCGGTTGATCTGCAGGGCGAGGATGTGCATCACCGCCATGTCTCCCATCTGGTCGGGGTCTATCCCGGAAGATCGATTACAGAGAAGCTGGTTCCCGGGCTGTATGAAGCGGCCAGAACCTCACTTGAGAATCGCGGGGACGGAGGAACAGGCTGGAGTCTGGGCTGGAAAATCGGACTGTGGGCCAGATTCAAACAGGGTGACCGGGCCAAGCAGCTGATCTCCAATCTGTTAACACTGGTCAAGCCGGAGGCCATTAACAATGAACGCGGCGGTGTCTATCCGAACCTGTTCGACGCCCACCCGCCGTTCCAGATTGACGGGAACTTTGCAGCTACGGCAGGGATTGCCGAGATGCTGCTGCAATCGCACCAGGGGTATCTGGAGTTCCTGCCCGCCTTGCCGGCAAGCTGGGGTGAGGGAAGGGTGAAGGGACTGCGGGCACGCGGCGGCTTTGAAGTAAGCCTGACCTGGACTGCGGGAGCCCTAGGGCAAGTTGAAATTACGTCTCATCACGGGGGAATATGCTCTATTCTGGCAGAACGCCCTGTGAAGGTTATGAGCGGGGAACACCAACAGCGCCTGGAGCCTTCTCCGGACGGGCTGATTAGTCTACAGACACAGCCGGGGGACCGTATAGTCGTACAGTATGGCGAGCAAATAATGCAGAGTAAATAAGGCAGAGTAAATAATGCAGAGTAAATAATAGTCCATACAGATTGCAGTACACTTCAGGTGGATGGGGTGTGCTGCTTTTGTGTTGTAGCGGACACTGCCCGGATTCCACCAGACAGGCCAAACGATAAACGAGGAGCCCAGGATGTACGCGAAAAACCGAATACAATGTGCAGGCATGCAGGCAAGTGGGCCGAATGTACGCGAAAAACCGAATACAGTGGGCAGCGTGTAGGCAAGTGGGCCGAATGTATGCGAAAAACCGAATACAACGGGCAGCGTGTAGGCAAGTGGGCCGAATGTACGCGAAAAACCGAATACAGTGGGCAGCATGCAGGCAAGTGGGCCGAATGTATGCGAAAAACCGAATACAATTGGACTGGGTGCGCCGCGTAGGCCAAATGTAATCGAAAAACCGAACACAATTGGACTGGGTGCACCGCGTAGGCCAAATGTAATCGAAAAACCGAACACAATTGGACTGGGTGCGCCGCGTAGGCCGTGCGTTTATCGCAGTGCCAGACGTATTTTCACAGAAAAACCGAATACAATGAGCTGCTGTGAGGGTAACCAGACCAAATGTATGCGAAAAACCGAATACAATCGCAATGTGCTGGAGTGCGTGGGCCGGGCCGGTTTTCGTTCTACAAAACACACTTATAATGCAGAACAGGTCTCCCCGTCGCCCGCTTTTCCCCCTCGCAGGTTAATTTCCTCTCTCCGCTCATCATTTTGTTATCTATCCATCCATATTGTTATTTGTAAACGTTTTCCAAACGGCTATAATTCAATCAGGAATCCGCTGGATAGGGATGAACCGAAGGAGGATACGAATGTTTGGTCGTAAACAAATCATGATAGGGGCTCTTGCGCTGATGGTCTTCGCTGCTTCAGTGCTGCCCATGCGGACTCCGGTCCATGCTGCGGCTGAGGGAGGCCCGGCCGTTATTCTTGCTTCTGATTATGAGGACGGCACCGTACAGGGCTGGACCAAGAAAGGCGACGAACAGCTTACAGTAACGAAGGCGGTCTATCATGGGGGCGCCTACAGCCTGTATGTGGATGGACGTACCAAGGATTGGGAAGGGCCCAATCAGGTTCTGACGGATCACATGGCTCCGAATACAGCCTACACCGTGGGAGCTTGGGTGAAATCTCCGGCGCCGGTCAAATTTACGGTGCATACCAAAATCGGTGAAACCGAGGACTGGAAGCCAGTAGCGGAATTTAACGGAGCGAAGTGGTCGGAGGAATGGACTTATCTTGAAGGTGCTTTTATTACAGGTAGTAATGTAGGCTTCACGGAGATTTATGCAGAAGCCGCAGCAGGAAACGCATTCTACGTGGACGATGTCAAGATCTCTGCCGCAGCGGTTGACATTCCGGACGGGGAGGAAGGGCTACGCACGGACTTTGAAGATGGGACGCTGCAGGGCTGGAAGAACCGGATTGGACCGGAATCGCTTACGGTGAGCCAGGAAGCCGCTAACACCGGGACTCACAGTATGCTGGTAGAGGAGAGACAGCGCAGCTTTTATGGCCCAAGCCTGAGTGTGAAGGAGCATCTGCGGCCGGGCAAAAGCTACCAGATCTCTATGGCTGTGCGCCTTAAGGAGAAGCCGGAGGTAGACCAAAGCCTGCAGATGACCGTGTATAAGAAAGCCGGCTCCGAGAGCTGGAATGCGATTGATAAGGTTAGTATTAAGGCGGATCAATGGGAGCAATGGCATCTGCTCAAGGGCAAATTCCAGTACAGCGACCAGCCGTCTGAAATGAACCTTTTCGTGGAGACTCCCTACATTACGGAGGATACCGTAGATACCTTATCCTTCTATGTCGATGATGTATTGATTGAGCCTGCCCCGGAGATGAGTATTGAACAGGATATTCCCGGGTTAAAAGAGGTCTTCGCTGACGACTTCGCGATCGGAGCCGCTGCGTATTCCTGGCAAATGGAAGGGATCTACGGGGAGCTGCTGAAGAAGCACTTCAACAGTATCACGGCAACCTATGAAATGAAGCCTAAATTTATTGCGCCTGAAGAGGGTACCTATGTCTTTGACGGGGCTGATAAATATGTGAATTTTGCCCAAGCGAACGGAATGGGGCTCCGGGGACACGCGCTGCTATGGCACACTGATGCCGCAGAATGGATGTTCACCGATGCCGGGAAGCCGGCAAGCAGAGAGCTGTTGCTGGAGCGTCTGCAGAGCTATATTGAGACCGTCATGCAGCGCTATAAAGGCAAGATCTATGCTTGGGATGTAGTGAACGAAGCGATTGCCGACAATGGCGGCGGTCCCAATGGAATGAGACTGACAACTTGGTATAACCTGATTGGTCCGGACTATATCGAGAAGGCCTTTGAATTTGCCCGGGCGGCCGATCCGGAAGCGAAACTCTATTATAACGACTATTACACCGAGGTACCGGAAAAGCGTGAGCATATCTATCAGTTGCTGAAGCGGCTTAAGGCGAAGAATCTGATTGACGGTGTGGGCCTCCAGTCACATCATGGTTTGTACTCCCCGAGCACTCAGGAGATAGAAAAAACCATTCAAATGTATTCGCAGCTGGGACTGGATATTCAGATCACCGAGCTGGATGTGGATACAGGCATAAGCCCTGACTCGCCGCTACCGGCCGGTATCGCTGCGCAGCAAGGGAAACGGTATAAGGATCTGTTTGAACTTTACAAGAAGTATAAGGACAACATCTCCTCGGTCTCCATCTGGGGAGTGCAGGATGAGAAAAGCTACAATAACCATGCCATGTTATTCGACGAGCAGTTAAAAGCGAAGCCGGCCTACTGGGGCGCAGTTGATCCTTCCAAGCTCCCGGCCTTGCATAATGTAGCTTTGGCTCTGGAAGGCACGCCAAAGTTCGGCGAAGCCGGGAAATCGCTGTGGAACAAGACAGCGGCGGTTCCGCTTGAACAGGGGAGTACTGTAACTGCCAAGGTTCATACCCTGTGGGACCCGCAGAACCTATATGTGAAGGTAGACGTTACCGACCCAAGTCTGAACGGAGAAGATAAGGTTGAAATCTTCCTGGATGAGAATAACAGCAAGACCTCTGCCTATGAGCCGGATGACCGGAAGATTACACTCCAGCGTTCAGGCACCGGGACAGAAGGGATCAGCTTCGTAAGCACCGGGCAGGGGGGTGGCTATACGATCGAAGCGAAGATTCCGCTCGTATCGGTCAGCGGCTCCGCAGGCTTGGAGATGGGTCTGGATATCCGGGTGAGCGATGCCGGTGTTCCGGAGGCCGTACCCGCTTACTGGAATGACAGAAGCAGATCCCAGGATACGGATACGAGTCATTACGGGGTCATCCGTTACACCGCGATGCCTAATGCTGCGGAATCGGTGAAAGGTCAGGTGAAGATCGACGGACAGATGGATGCGGAATGGGAGAAAGCGAAGCCTTTTCAGGTAAAAATGTCTGCCGCTCCTTACAGCACCACCGCAGAAGCGAGATCGTTGTGGACGGAGGACAGCCTATATCTGATCTTAGATGTGAAGGATGCCTTGCTCAAGGCAGATGCCGTGAATCCATGGGACCAGGATTCCGTTGAAATCTTCATTGATGAGAATTTCAACAGAACTCCGTACTATGAGGGGGACGACGGTCAATACCGGATTAATATCAATAATGTGGCTTCCTTTGGAGGAGGGGCCTCGGTGAGCAGATTAACCAGCGCGGTCGTTCACACGGACACCGGGTATCGTGTAGAAGCCAAAATTGATTTCGGAACGGTCAAGGCAACACCGGGCAGTTCTATCGGGCTTGATATCCAGGTCAATGATGATCAAGGTGCTGGGAAGCGCAGTACAAGCAAATGGAATGATAAGGGAGAGGATACGTGGCGGGATACCTCCCATTTCGGGATTCTAAGCTTTGTGTCGCCTACGGCGGCACCGGAGGCTCCGCCTGAAGGGACGTCCCCGTCCCCATCTTCAGGCTCTGCTCCAACGTCCCGGGCCCCTGCTCCGGCCGAGACCTTCACCGAAGGACGGATTGTTGTTCAGCCCGTAGCGGATAAGGATGGCATCCTTCATGTGAAGCTGTCGCCTGAGGGTGTGCAGCAGGCAGTGCTCCAGTCGCTCGGAGGCGGCATCCTGAAGATTGCGGTCAAGCCGGCTGCAGAAGCCGGAGAGCTGCAGCTCCAGCTTCCGCTGCAGAGCCTGAGCACACAGCCGAATATTACAGAAATTCAGATTGAAACCGGATTGGGGGCTGTCCTAAGCCTGAACCGGCAACTGCTGAAATTGCAGGATATACAGGCCGGAGATTTCCTTCTGCTGCAGGTGAAGCGTGCGGGGCAGGACGGATGGCCTGCGGCAGTTAAGGACCGCTTGAATGGAGCCGATGTGCTAGACTTCGCACTCACTATCCATGGAGTCAAGACGACTAAGGTTGACGCTGCTACCCTCACCGTGAGGCTCCCTTATGAGCTTAAGGCAGGAGAACGGGCACATCAGATTGGGGTGTATCAGGTTCTGGAGAACGGCAAGCTTGTGATGGTGAAGGACCGTAAATATGATTCGGCCACAGGCTATGTCTCCTTCCAGGCGAAAGTACTGGGCCAATATGCAGTCGCTACAGTGAAGCTGACAGATCAGAAGGGCAGCAAGTGGGCCGCCGAGAGCATTGAAGCTCTGGCTGCAAGAGGAATACTTCCTCTGGGAGCAGAGGCTTCCTACGAGGCAGGTGCGCTGATGAACCGGGCAGAATTTGCCCAGCTGCTGGTCAATGCCTTTGACCTTCAGACTGCTGCTGACGCTCCAGGCTTCAAAGATGTCAGCATGGATTCCCCTTATGCCAAGGCCATCGGCATTGCCGGAGCTTTGGATATTGTCAAAGGGAGAGCAGACGGGCTCTACGGTCCGAGCGATACGCTCAGCCGTCAGGAAATGGCGCTGATGATGTATCGGGTTGTCCAGTTGCAGCAGATCGGGCTGAAGGGTGACTCCGCTGCTGTTCAAGGCTTCAAGGATCTAAACTTGCTGACCGGGGAGGCTTCGGCCGCAATAGAGAAGCTGCGGACTGCCGGAGTGATTCAAGGCGCGCAGAACGGCTACTTCCTGCCAAAGGCCCGGATGACCAAGGAACAGGCTGCTGTGGTGGTGTACCGGATAATTGCCTTGAATCCGTAGATTAGTGTCAGCGAGCCTATAGGATCTTTTGAGCAGAGCAGCGGTCTCCCGATAGGGGCCGCTGCTCTTTGTGATGGGGTGAGTGTGACACTTGAAGTAGAGGGTGTCACCTGAAGCTGAGAGAGACACCTGAAGTAGAGTATAGCACCTGAGGCATGCGGGTACCGATGGCGTGAGCAGCGTGAGCTTATGGCGGCTGCACCGGCATTGGAGTTGGCATTGGAGTTGGTGTCGCGTTGGCGTCGGTGTTGGCGTCAGGAAATAGTTGGATGTTCAACACTTGTTGACGGGCAGAATGGCCATGGCCAGACAGTAGTTGGAAAAACAGCACTTACTATACCTGTATTGGCACAAAAAAGAAGATTTCCACGAAAATAAGATACATATCTCCAACTAAATTCCTCTAATACACCAATTCAGACAAATTAAGATATGTTTTTCCAACTAATGCTGCCAGAGGGGAGTGTAACTCTTGTTCCAGGCTCAAGTTGCTCGAAACAGCCCAAGCATCTCGAAGCAACCCGGAGCGTCCACCCAAGTGCCAGCATTTATACTTCCTCCAAACACAGCGCCGCCCCGATTCGCTGTGTCATGGCTGTAGGGTAATCTCGCTCTGCCTCATGTACCCACAATTATCATGGTTATCAAATTGTTATCTATGCTCTGGATTTATTATATATCTGAAAGTCTCTACTAGTTATGATAAATCTATAAACCACAGTAAAGAGATACATGTTGACCAGCAAAGGGGAGCAGAAGCATGAAAAACTTGGTTACGCCTGCCAGCGTGAAAGGCGAGAAACTGGATGTGAGTGCGGGGAGTCCCCGGAAGAAATCAAAATGGAGAACAAGCCTTAGTCTTGATCTGATGGTCATGCCGGCGTTGATCTTAACCCTGATCTTTGCTTATATTCCTATGACCGGCCTTGCCATTGCCTTCAAGAATTACAAGCCGGGATTAGGATTCAATGCCTCCAAATGGGTGGGGCTGGAGCATTTCGAGTATCTGTTCAGCATTCCCGAGAACGTTCAGGTGATCTGGAACACGCTGATTATTGCCGGTCTGAAGATGATTGCCGGCCTGATCGTTCCGTTCCTGTTCGCGCTGCTGCTTAATGAAGTTAGGAAAATGGCATTTAAGAAAATGGTGCAGACCATAGTCTATATGCCTCACTTTCTATCATGGGTCATACTGGGCGGTATCCTGTCCGACCTGCTGGCGAGAGACGGAGGCCTCATCAATCAGGTGCTGGTGAGTGTCTTCGGAATCAAACCGATATTTTTCCTGGGCGACGGGAATTGGTTCAGATTTGTCGTTGTCGTAAGTGATGTATGGAAAGAGTTCGGCTTCAATACCATCGTATTCCTGGCCTCCTTGGCCGGAATCAATCCGGCTCTGTATGAAGCCGCTGAAGTGGACGGAGCGGGGCGTTGGCAGCAGACGCGTGCGATTACGATGCCGGCCATGCTGCCGATCACGATCGTTGTTGGAACGCTCGCACTTGGAAACGTTCTCAACGGAGGGTTTGATCAGATCTTCAACCTGTATAATGCGCTTGTGTTTGACAAAGGCGATATCATTGATACGTTTGTCTACAGACTGGGAATTGTCGACGGTAAGTTCAGCTTCTCCACAGCGGTCGGACTGTTCAAATCGGTTGTCAGCTTTGTCCTGATCGTGTCAGCTTACCGCATTTCGTATAAATTTGCTAACTACCGTATTTTCTAGAATGGAGGCCAACGTGGCATGTATCATAAGACAAAACCATACCGTATCTTCACCGTGTTCAACTATATCCTGATGATTGCGATTTCGGTCTTGTGTGTTATTCCGCTCATTCATGTCCTTGCTGTATCCTTCAGCGGAAAGGCTGCAGCCAATGCCAATCTGGTAGGTCTGTGGCCGATAGATTTCACCGTGGATGCCTATACCAAGACCATAGCCAATGAGAATTTCACCCGTTCCATCTGGGTGACGCTGCAGCGGACGGTGCTGGGAACCGCATTCAGCATGGGAGTAGTTATTCTGGCCGCCTATGCGCTATCCAAAGAGAATGCCCGGTTCAGACGCCGGAATCTGTATATCTGGCTGCTGGTGTTCACCATGCTGTTCAGCGGCGGTCTGGTTCCGATGTACATTCTGATTCAGAAGCTGCATTTGATGAATACGTTATGGGTGCTGATTCTGCCCGGAGCCGTCTCGGTATGGAACATCATCCTGCTGCTTAACTTCTTCAGAGCGGTCCCCAAAGAGATGGAGGAAGCAGCCTTTATTGACGGAGCCGGTCATTTCAGAACATTGTTCAGCGTGTATCTCCCGGTCTCCATGCCGGCGATTGCGACCTTATCCCTGTTTACGATTGTGGGGCATTGGAATTCCTGGTTCGACGGTTTGCTCTATATGACCAATCACCGGAACTATCCGCTGGCCACCTTCCTGCAGACGGTCATTGTCCAGCAGGACTTCAGTAAGGTGACGGTACGTCCGGAGGATCTTGAGAATATCTCGCAAAGAACAGTCAAAGCAGCCCAAATCTTCATCGGAATGGCACCGATCCTCATCGTCTACCCATTCCTGCAGCGTTTTTTTGTGAAAGGAATTGTCCTCGGGGCGGTTAAGGAATAGCTGCCTTTCCTATAAAGGGGGTGATGCAAACGCTAAAAAAGATGTACTCATCCATAACTTTTGCTAAAATTTGATTAAAGGGGTGCAAGATTAATGATAAAGAAAATGAAATTCTCTGCTATGGCGGTGTTATCTACAGCCATGCTCGCGAGTCTGCTAGCGGGATGCGGCGGCAACACCAATAAGGAGAAGGCAGAAGGAGACAACAAGCCGGCAGCTAGTGAAGACTCCATGTATTCAGCTCCCTTTGAGAATGGTAAATATACAACGCCCGTGACCATCACGACTGTATTTCCCATTGCGAGCAGCCTGAAATTCAAAAATGGCGAAAATATTGAAAATAACGTGCACACCAAATGGGCAAAGGATACAATGGGAATCGACATCAAGTATCTCTGGACCGTCAGTGACCAGAACAACGCCTATGAAACCAAGCTGCGTCTGATGCTTACATCTGGGGAGAAAATGCCGGACATTATCTCTTTCCGGGGTAGTCCATCGCTTATATCCGATCTGATTGACAGCGGCCAGTTCACGGATGCCGGCGAATTATTCGACAAATATGCCTCCGATATCTACAAACAAGCGATGGCAGAGGAGCCAAGCGTATGGAATCCGTACATGAGAGACGGTAAACGTATGGGGATTCCGATTCTGGAGAATGCCTATAATAATGATCCTGTTATGTATATCAGAGAGGATTGGCTGAAGAAGCTGAATCTCAAGGCGCCGTCTACCCTCGCGGAGCTGGAGACTGTGCTGGATGCCTTCACGAATCAAGATCCGGACGGCAACGGAAAGAAGGATACTACAGGGCTATCTGTAGGATTTAAGAATAACCTGAATACCTGGATGTCTGAAGCCGGCTGGGTCTTTGGAATGTTCGGCGCCATGCCTAACCAGTGGAACAAGACGGCTGATAACCAGCTCGCTTACGGTTCTGTCCAGCCGGAGATGAAGCAAGGGCTGGCGACGATGCAGAAGTGGATGAAGGAAGGATATATCTCCTCCGAATCCGGCCTGTATGATGAAGCCAAAGCAACTGAAGCCTTCACAGCTGGCAAGTCCGGCATTATTGTCGGCCCTTACTGGATGACCGGCTGGCCGCTCCCGGATCTGCAGAAGAACGTTCCGGATGCCGAGTTCAAGGCTTATCCGCTTCCGGCAGGACCTGATGGCAAGGTAGGCAGACACGGCACGAAGATTGCCTCCGGGGCCGTTCTCATCAACAAGGATATGGAGCATAAGGATGCCTTCTTCGTCTATCAGAATTATCTGTTTGACAACTGGGCGAATCCGGACAGCACGACCTTCGTCAATGGCTTCGCCAAAGGCTATGACTATGATATTGCTCCAGACGGAACCATTCTAAAAGAGCAGGACAGCGATAAGATTCCAGGCGGCTGGGTGGATGCGATCCGCTATACCTTAACCTACGACGGAGCCATTATTCCGAACCTGATGATGAATACGCTGGCTAAGCTGGCAGAAGGTGCAGAGCCGTCGAACCAATATGAGAAGAATCTGTCTGAGCGGATTCCTGAACAGATCAAAGCGGCCAAAATCATCATCGACCAAAAAGACAGCGTAATGCCGGAGATGTTCACGGGTACGCCTACTGAAACCCAGCTGTCCCGTGGCGATATGCTGGAGAAGCTGGAGAAAGAAATTCTGAACAAGATTATTTATGACAAAGCGCCGGTGGATGAATTCGATACCTTTGTAGAGAAATGGACAACAACGGGCGGCGATAAAGTGACCAAAGAGGTCAATGAATGGTATCAATCCATTCAGAAATAAAGAAACAGGAGACAAGGGCGGCCCCTAAGGCCGTCCTTTCATTCGGAGGAGCCAAGGTGAAATATCGTCTGTCTATCTTTCAGTGGCTGTCGTTTGTCCTGATGTTGATGCTTCTGATCATCGTTGGGGCTTTTTGGATCATATACAGATTGAACGTTAAGGACATTCAGAGTGAGCTGAGGAAGAATAAAATGTATGAGGTTGAATTCATGACCTCCCAGCTATCCACGCAGTTTGAACAGGTGCTGGCCAACACAATTACGTTGTCGCAGGATCAGTCCGTGCGGGGTTATCCGTATATTCTGAAGTTCGGGGATCAGTATTCCAAATATGAGATGAAGCTGACCATCATTGATAAGCTGGCTTTGAACACGGCTTCCACCACCTGGAAGAACACGGTTATCCTGTATTATGAAGATGAGAAGGAGACGGTATCCTCGGACTCGTCGTTCTCCTTCAGCTCCTTTGCCCCTCCGGAGCAAACCTACAACCGCTGGACTCTGCATATGGATAAGGAGGGTAAGGGGTATTACTCCAATATCATGCGCAGTCATATCAGCTCGCTGTTAATTGAAGTGCGGATTTCTCTGGATAATCTTGTGAAAATGATGGAGCAATATGTGTCGGGGATGCCGATCCTATATGATGCCTCTCAGCAGGCGTTCATTCAGACCGGTGCAGTGTTTCCCGAGGAGTTACTGCAGTCTATGATCCCCCGGATCACCGGGAATAGCGGCACGATTTCAGCGGATGAGCATCATGCAGAGTACTTGATCAATTACATGAAGTCGGACATGCTGGATCTATATTTCATTGACGCCTATCCCAAACGACAGTATATTGAGCCGATCAACCGCAACAACAGGCTGTTCCTCTATGCGGTGCTGATTGTGCTTGTGGGTATTATGTTCTACACGCTCCTGCTTCGCAGGCAGGTGCAGAAGCCCGTGATTACGCTGCGCAAGGCCATTGACAGATTCGACAGGGGCGACTTCTCCAGCCGCGCCGTTGATCTGCAGGTCAATGAGTTCAGGGTGCTGGGCAATTCCTTCAACCGGATGGCGGAGAATACCCAAATTCTGATAGAGCAGGTCTTGGTAGGGGAGATTGAAGTCAAGGAAGCGAAGCTGAAGCAGTATCAGGCGCAGATCAACCCGCATTTTCTCTATAACTGCCTGAATTTCATACAGAGCAAAGCCAGCATTGAAGACCATCAGGCGGTTACTGCGATGACGCTTCATCTGGCCTCGTACTGCCGGTATATTCACAAGATTGAACAGCTGGACTCAACCCTTCAGGATGAGCTGGAATTTGTAGAGCATTACCTTCATATGGTCCATCTGCGCAAAAAAGAGATTGCCTTTGAGTTCAGTGTCACGGCAGAGGCGGGGAAATACCGTCTGCCCCGGATGATTCTGCAGCCGCTTGTTGAGAATTGTATTAAGCATGGAATTGAACCGAATTTAAGTCCCGGAATTATCTCGATTACTGCGGAAGAAGTGGATTCGTATCTTCTGATTACCGTGAAGGATAACGGAATCGGCATGAGCGAGGACAGGCTCGGCACAGTCCGCCGCCATATCGACGACAATCTAATGAACAATAAAATGCTGGGAACCGGACTGAGGAACGTGAATCAGCGGCTGCGCTTATATTTTGGCAAGGACTCCGGGTTATCCGTGGACTCTGCGCTGTCCGAAGGCACCAGTTACCGGATACGGATTGATAAGGAGGGAGAAGCGCATTCTGCAAATTCTGCTGGTAGATGATGAACAATATGTCGTAGATGACCTGGAGCTTGCTTTTCCATGGCAGGATTTCGGGATTGAAAAAGTATACAAAGCCTACTCAGGCGCCCAAGCCATGCAGATCGCTCTGCAATACCCGATTGATATTGTCATTACCGACATTGCGATGCCCGGAATGAACGGGCTTGAGCTGGTGAAGCAGATGCGGTGGACCCACCGGAGAGTCAAGTGTATTCTGCTTACCGGCTATGCCGAGTTTGAATATGCCCGGGAAGCCCTTCAATACGGGGTGGTGGAGTACCTGGTCAAGCCGCTCGATCATCATAAGCTGCGTGCTGCACTGGAGAGCACGATTAAGATCATTCAGAAGGAGATTGACACAACGGCGTCCTATGAGCAGGCGATGCTGGCCTTCCGGGAGCATCTTCCGGCACTACGGGACAAGCTGCTGGCCGAGCTGATTCAGGGCAAAGCTTATCCAGAGCAACGGCTGAAGGAGAAGCTGAGCGGATATCAATTGAATTTTCAGGAGAAAGACCGGATCTTCCTGATCCTGATTCGCCTGGAGGAGCATTTCACGAACTTCGGGCTGGATAGCCAGCTGCTCTTTGAATATGCGGTTACCAATATCGCTTGTGAACTGCTGGGTGCAGGCTTTGAGGTGTGGCACTGCCGGGATACATACGAGAATCTGGTGCTTCTTGTGAAGAGCAATGATGAGGAAGCTATGGACGCGGACAAAATATTGAAGCAGCTAACCCATAACACCCATCAGCTGCATAGCAGTGTGAACGAATATCTGAATGGCGGGATCTCGGTCATTCTGTCTTACCCGGGGGGATTTCCGCTGGATATACGCTCCATGTACGAGGATTCCCAGTCGGCGCTGAGACAGCAGGTGGGGAATGACAAGGGATATTTCATCTCCTTGACGGATAAGCAGAGGAGCTCGCCGGTACAGCCGCTTAAGGACTTATATGCTTCTCCGACGCTGATGCATCTGCTGGAGACCGGCCAGTGGCAAGGCTACAAAGAAAGACTGCAGCAGATGAAGGAGCTCAGCAATAATCTGCCGGCCTATAATGAAGAGTATATTGAGGAGATCCGCAGTATGATCTTGGGCTCTTTTCATTATATTGCCCATAAGAATCATTCCCTGCTGTCAGACCTGGTTGGACGGGAGCTTCTGGATAAAACACTCTTCCGCTCCGTATCCCAGCTGATCAGCTGGGGCGAAACGCTGGTGGATACCCTGCAGGTCAAGCTGGAACGGGATACCCAGAATAACCGGCTGGGCATTATCAAAGAGATGCAGAGCTGCATTGCCGCCAATCTGGCAGAAGCCAGCCAGCAGTTCGTAGCGGACGCCGTCTCGCTTCATCCGGCTTATGTCTCCAGACTGTTCAAGCAGGTCAGCGGAATCAGCATCAGCGAGTATATTCTGAACATGAAGATGGAGCAGGCCGTAGCATGTCTCCGCAATTCCGATATGAAAATCTATGAAATCTCCGAGCAGCTCGGCTATGCCAACAGCCAATATTTCATTAAAGTGTTCAAAGAACAATTCGGCATGACGCCCCAGGATTACCGGGGGAAGCTGTGATTGTATGGATGAAAGAAGCCGGCAAAAGCTGAAGCACTTGAATTCACCGGGTGCCGTTTCTACTTGCAGAGGGATGGGTCAAAATTTGGCGACCCAAGTTGTCCATAGCCAGCTAGAGAACAATGTGAATAAATGAAATACAAAGTAATCGTAAACAGCAGATGGATAAATGCACTTCGTCTTATAAGCTGCACGCGCCGCATAAGTCCTTACCTCAATCACCCCGCAGGGTGATTTTTTCTTTTAAAAACAACAGCCCACACCATATTTGTAATCCTTTGTAATAGATTAAATTTAAATATGATAACCGATTGACATAAATATGTTAACCGGTTATCATAAAGTTGCATCCGAAATGAATGCGCATTCAAACCATTATTGGTAAGGGGGAATTCATTTGAAATTGAGAAAGCTTGCAAGCTGCGTTATGGGTCTAACGGTGGCTATGGGGCTATTGGCCGGTTGCTCCAAGGGTAATTCAGGAACCAGCGCTGTCAAAGGGGAAGAAGGCGCAGCACAGACACAGCCAGCCGCCAAAGACGTTAAGCTCACATTCTTCAATACCTCTGCAGAAGTCAATACAGTGTTTGAGGAGATGTTTAAGAAGTATCACGAGCTGAATCCGAAGGTAACCATTGAACTGATTCCTACGCCGATCGGAGGGGCACAGCTTGAAAAGTTCCAATCCCTGCTGGCTTCCGGTAATCCGGCAACGATTGTTAACCTTGATGCAGGAACGATACTTCAATATAAGGACGATTTTCTGAACTTGGAGCCGGATAAGGCGAAGTATGAAGCGCTGACAAATCCGGGAGCCATTGATGGAGCGTTGCTGGACGGACAATTCCTGGGTATTCCATGGACGGCCCAGGGCTACGGCCTGCTGTACAACAAACGTGCGGTAGAGGAGGGCATTGGCGGTACCTTTGATCCTGCATCCGTGAAGACCCGCGACGATCTGGAAGCGGTCTTTAAGAAAATCGAAGCGGCAGGCAAGGCACCGGTGATGGTCCACGGAGCAGATTGGTCGCTGGGTGCCCACTATCTGGGACTGACCTATTCCTTACAATCGCAGAAGGTGGAGGACAACCGTAAATTCGTGGAAGAGCTGAAGAACGGGCAGGTCAATCTAACCGAGAATCCGCAATTTACCGGTCTGATGGATACCTTCGACTTGCTGAAGACGTACAACGCCCGTAAGAGCGACCCGCTTGTATCCGATTATAACCGGGACAGCGCGGATTTTGCCAAAGGGGACGCGGCCTTCTACTTCATGGGAGACTGGAGCTGGGCGGTCATTGGACCGCTTGAAGGCCGCGACGAGGAATTCGGCATCCTTCCGTTGCCAATCAGCAATAACCCTGAAGACTTCGGCAACGCTCAAGTGGCTTACAGCGAACCTAAGCTATTCGCCATAGATGACTCGAAGTCCACACCTGAGCAGCAGGAAGCCGCCAAAGCGTTCATCGAATGGATGGTAACCAGCGAGGACGGGCAAAAGGCCATTATTACCGATATGGGGCTGTCCATGCCGTATAAGGATCTTAAGGCACAGAGCACCAACATCATGTCCAATGCCGTCAGCAAATACGTAGAGCAAGGGAACATCATCAATATCGGTGTGATTAATTACTTGCCGCAGGATTACTGGGCCAAGACCGGCGCTGCGATGCAGAAGTATCTGGTAGGAAATACTGACCGCCAGGGACTGGCGCAGGAAGTTCAGGATTATTGGAAATCTTATGCGGGGAAATAAAGAGGCCGCTGGTTTATGATAAAAGATTGGATGGGACTGGGGCGGCGCCCCAGCCCATCTTTTATGGAGGAAAGGGGGCAGCACTATGAACAAAAAGTTATCATTGAAGAACACGGGGACCTTCTTAGTCTTCGGAGGTCCCTCCATCTTTGCCTTTACCGCCGTTGTGATCATACCGTTCATCGTCGGCTTATATTTGACCTTTACGAATTGGGATGTCCGTACAGGGGACAGCAGCCTAATCGGCTTCGGGAACTATCTGGAAGTGTTCCGGGATAAAGTCTTCCTCAGCCAATTGTGGTTCACGCTTAAGTATGTATTCTTTACCGTGGTGATTGCCAATGTGTTTGCCTTCTTCATTGCGCTGGCACTGACCCGGGGAGGGAAGGGGGAGCAATGGCTGCGCACCGGCTTCTTCACCCCCAATCTGGTCGGCGGGATCGTCCTCGGATATCTATGGCAGACCTTGTTCTCACAGGTGTTGCCTTACCTGGGCAATAAGTACGGTTGGGATCTGTTCCAGACCTCCTGGCTTACAGACACAGGGACCGCCTTCTGGGCACTGATCATTGCGACAGCCTGGCAGCTCGTCGGATATCTGATGATCATTTACATTGCCGGCTTCACAGGCGTGCCGGGTGATGTTCTGGAGGCCGCCAGTATCGACGGAGCAGGGCGGTATGCGGTAATCCGCAGAATCATTCTGCCACTTACGGTTCCTGCGATCGTCATCTGTATCTTCATCTCACTGTCCCGCTCCTTCCTTACGTATGATATCAACCTTGCCTTGACCAAAGGCGGGCCGTTCAATTCGACGGAGCTTGCCACCTACCATATCGTTCAAAAAGCCTTTCTGTCCAATCAATACGGTGTCGGCCAGGCAGAAGCCGTGGTCTTGTTTGCCGTCGTAGCGATTATAGCCTTGACTCAGTCCTATCTGCTCAAGAAACTGGAGGTGGAATCTTAATGAATGGTAACCAGCGCATCCTCTCCGGACTCAAAACAGGATTATTATACCTGTTGCTGTTCGCCTTTTTAACGCCGTTCCTGCTGATTATTATGAACTCATTCAAGACCACCCAGCAATTCTTCGAGAGTCCTTTGTCCCTACCGACAACGATAGATTTCAAGAACTATGCAAGCGCCTTTGAGAATATGGACTTTATGCAGGGCTTCATGAATTCCTTGATCATTACAGGGATTTCGGTATTTGTCATTATTATCTTCTCGGCCATGACCGGGTATTTATTCGTACGTTACAAATGGAAGGTGAACTCCATCCTGTTCTTCCTCATGCTGGCCTCGATGGCGCTTCCTTTTCAGGTACTCATGATTCCAATGGTTATGCTATACGGGAATATGGGGCTGCTCAATACCAAGCTGACGCTGCTGTTTATGTATTTGGGCTTCGGGGTTCCGTTTGGCGTCTTCACCTTCCACGGATTTATCAAAGGGATACCTTATGAGCTGGAAGAATCGGCCTTTATCGAAGGCAGCAGCACACTGCGGACCTTTTTCAGTATTGTGCTCCCCTTGCTGAGGCCGGTATTCGTAACGCTGCTGGTGCTCGATGTGCTCTGGATTTGGAACGACTATCTTCTGCCCAGCCTCGTGCTGCTGTCGCCGGACCAGAAGACGCTTCCGCTCTCGACTTACACGTTCTTCTCCTCCTATTCGGTAGACTATGCCCCGCTGATGGCCGGGCTGATCATGACGATTATCCCCGTGCTGGTCATCTATCTGTTCCTGCAGAAGCAGATCATCAAGGGGATTACGGAAGGTGCTTTGAAATAAGAGGTAGAACGATGTAGCTGTAATGCAGGCAGAATTCATCTATAATTGAAACTAAAAACAAGGTGGTTTCTATGCCGAATCTAAGAGACGTAGCCAAGCAAGCGGGCCTGTCTGTCAATACCGTCTCCAGAGTGCTTAATAATAGAGGGTATATCAGTGAGAAGACGAAGGAGAAGGTCTACCGGGTGATGAAGGAAATGAACTATCAGCCGAATGAAATGGCCCGGGCCCTGTTCCGCAAAAAATCCAATATGATCGGGCTGATCATACCGACGATCTCGCATCCTTTTTTTGCCGAGCTAACCTCCTATCTGGAATATTATGCTGATCTTAAGGGCTACAAGCTACTGCTGTGCAATTCCAACCGCAACGTAGCCAAGGAAGTGGAATACATCGAGATGCTCAAAAAAAATCAGGTCGATGCCATCATCATGGGCAGTGCGGTGCTGGATGTCCAGCATTATCTGAACCTGGATCTGCCGATTGTCTCCTTCGACCGTATAATCTCGGTGGAGATTCCTGTGGTCACCTCCAATAATCTGGAGGGCGGCAGACTTGCTGCCCGGTTATTAATCGGCAAGGGCTGTCTTCATCCGGTCTATATTTACCGGGGAATTGACGGTCCCCAGCATCATCTGATGCTGGCGGGCCAGAGAAGGGAAGGGTATGAAGCGGAGATGGAGCGCGCAGGACTGCAGCCGCTGCATTTGCAGCTCGATGCTGAAGGGGGCAATTACGCCGGAAGCAACACCGACATTACCGCCTATTTGCAGGAGCATCCTGAGATCGACGGTGTTTTTGCCAGCAGTGATGTGATTGCCGCCGATGTGATTCATGCCTGCAACCTGCTGAACAAGAATATTCCCTCGCAGGTCCGAATCGTAGGTTACGATGATGTACAGATCGCCTCGCTGATCTCACCGCGCCTAAGCACGGTCCGGCAGCCGGTTCAGGAGATGAGCGAAGCTATCATTAAGCTGGCTGTTCAGCAGATTGAAGGCGAAGCCGTTACGATGGTGAACACGTTCCCGGTGACAGTGGTGGAACGAGGTACGACATAGAAACAAGCTCCCGCTGAAACGGATACCGTCCTTTTAAGGACGGCGAACCCGTTTTACACTTATATATTAACCGGTTAATATAGGATCTCTCCCGTTCCCTTAACGAAGGAGGAGAGCTGATTCCGGGGAGGAGGGTACGGATGGCTGTAACGATCAAAGATATTGCAGAGAAGGCGGGCGTCTCCGTCACAACCGTTTCCCGTGTGCTCAATAACCGTGGATATCTGAGTGACAGCCTGAAGCAAAAAGTGAACGATGTCATGGAGGAGATGAACTACCATCCGAGTGAGGTAGCACGCTCCCTGCTGCGCAAGAAATCCAATATTATAGGTCTTATCCTCCCGGATATTTCCCATCCGTTCTTCGGAGAGGTCACCAAGCATATTGAGGCTTATGCCTACGAACACGGGTATAAGCTCATGCTGTGCAATTCCCTGCACCATAAGAAGAAAGAGAAAGAATATATTGATCTGCTGAGAGCCAGCCGGGTCGATGGGATCATCATGGGCAGCCATACAATGAGCGTGAACGATTATAAGTCGATTAACCTGCCGCTGGTCTCCTTGGACCGGCAGATCTCCAGGTCTATTCCGTTTATTGCCTCTGATAATTATCAGGGAGGCGTACTGGCTACCCGGTTACTGCTGCGGAAAAAATGCCGGAATATAGCCTACCTCAGCGGGAATTTGCGGCTCAGTCTCCTGGCTAAACAGAGACATGAGGCCTTCCTGGAGCAGGTCAGCGGACAAGATGTCCAGTTCATCGTGAAACAAACGGATCTGAACGGTTTCAAGTATAAGGAGTATGAGAAGCTGGTAAGCAGCCTATTTCAGGAATGTCCTGAGCTCGACGGTGTATTTGCGAGCAGTGATATGCTGGCGCTGCAGGTGCTCAAGCAATGCCGGAGGCTCGGCAGAACGGTGCCTGAGCAAGTGAAGGTGATAGGCTATGATGGGATTGCGGCAGGAGATGCTGAGGATCTGACGACCATCGTCCAGCCGATCAAGAAGATGGGCGAATTAGCGGTGCATTATCTGCTTCAGCAGATTGCCGGTGAGCAGGTCCCGCTGGAGACGATTCTTCCGGTCCGATTAGCGGAGAAGAGAACCACTTAAGCTTGAGGAACCTAAGATTCATTCACATACGAACAATAATGGAGGAAACATAGATGGAATTCATTCACCGGGCAGCCCCGGAATTACAACAGGGGATTGCCGAATTACCGCCGTTTCATTTGCCGGAGGATCTGGCTGCCGCCAGAAATAACATTCCACTGCCTGCCGTGAAGTCGGAGCGCGTCCGCATTACAGAACAGGTTCTGACCGTTGCCGGTGGCCATCAGATGCAGGTCAGAATCTACGAACCGGCGCAGAGAAAGGAACAACATGCGCTGCCCGCTCTGCTCTGGACCCATGGCGGAGGCTACATTCTGGGTCATCCCGGCGGGGATGATGGGTTATGTGAGAGCTTCGTAGAGACGGCCAACTGTGTCGTTGTATCGCCCGACTACCGTCTCGCTCCTGAGCATCCGTTCCCGGCAGCCATAGAAGACAGCTACGCGGCGTTAGTGTGGCTGGCGGGTGCCGCAAATGGTCTTCATATTGATGCTTCCCGGATAGCAGTCGGCGGAGCGAGTGCAGGTGGGGGACTGGCTGCTGCCCTGGCACTGATGGCAAGGGATAAGGGCGGTCCATCTCTCTGCTTCCAGCTTCCGCTGTACCCGATGCTTGACGACCGCAATCTTACACCCTCCAGTCATGAGATTACGCATCCGGCAGTGTGGAACCGGGCCAACAACCTGATCGCCTGGGAGATGTATCTGGGCGGACCTGCCGGAGGCGAAGCTACCTCCCCATATGCTGCGCCCGGCCGTGCGCAGCATCTGGCGGGGTTGCCGCCCGCCTATACTTGCGTCGGACAGCTGGACCCGTTCCGCGATGAGACGATTGAGTATGTCACCCGGCTGGCACAGGCCGGTGTAGAAGTGGAATTCCATCTCTATCCCGGGGGCTATCACGGCTTCGAGCATGTCGTTCCGACAGCCGGAATTAGCCGCAGAGCCAGGGAAGAATATATTCATGCCCTGGCAAGGGCCTTGAATTCGTGAGGGATGGCCGGACATCTGGAATCATTTTTCGCTGAAACGGTACCGTCCTATAGAAGGACGGCAAAGCCGTTTCCACTTAAATTGAAAAAAGAGAACGGTTTTTTGAAAGTAAACCAGCTACAGAAACCATAGAATGGATATGAAGAAGGGATATTGTAGGGCAAGGGGGAGTACGGGTGTTTAATCTCGGTGAGGCAATACCGTTTGAAGATCAAACGAACGATGTGTTAACGGTGGGGGAACTGCTCGTTGATATGATTGCCAATGAGTATGGCGAGGACACAGCATGTAATGGATATACCAGATATTCCGGCGGATCGCCATCCAATATTGCCATTAATGTCCATAGGCTCGGCATCCGGTCTCATGTCGCTTCGGCGGTGGGGAAGGATGGTCTGGGCGGGTTTCTGATCAGGGGCTTGCAAAGTGCGGAGATGGATACCAGCGGAATCCAGCAGGTAGACGCGTCTACCAGTATGGTGGTGATTACGAAGAGTCAGAGCACGCCGACTCCGATCTTTTACCGCGGGGCGGATTACGGGCTGGAATATAATAATGAGCTTGAGCAGGCGGTCATTCATTCTAAAATCATTCATTTCTCCTGCTGGCCGATCTCAAGAATCCCGTCGCGTGATACGGTTGAACGGGTGATTGAGGTGGCCAGGAAGCATAACCTGCTCATCGGCTTCGATCCCAATTATCATCCCCTGATCTGGCAGCAGGGTGAGGACGGGGTGGCCTATGTCAAAAGCATGATCCCGAAGGTGGATATCATCAAGCCTTCGGAGGATGATGCCGAGCGTCTGTTCGGACCCGGAACTCCGGCAGAGCAAGTCGGGAGATTCCTGGCGCTTGGAGCCAAGCTGGTAATTATGACGCTGGGCAAAGACGGCGCTCTGGTATCCAATGGAAGGGAAACGCTGGCGTTCGCTACCAGAGCTACCCGGATCGAAGATACGACAGGAGCGGGAGATGCCTTCTGGTCCGGCTTCTATGCGGCAGTCGTTAAAGGGTATACGCTCAGAGAATCGCTGGAGCTGGGGTTTGCCGTCAGCGCGTACAAATTGAAATTTACAGGGGCCGTAGTGAATCTGCCTGCCCTGGAAGTCATACAACAAGAATATAACCTGTAGGAGGAAGAAGATGACACTGAAGAATCAAGTCCAATTGATTACCTATCCCGATTCGCTGGGCGGCGACCTGAAGCAGCTTCATCAGGTGCTGCGCGGGCCGTTCGCTGATCTGTTTGCAGGCGGAATTCATATTCTGCCGCCCTTTCCTTCCTCCGGGGACCGCGGGTTCGCTCCGCTGACTTATCTGGAGATTGAGCCGGAGTTCGGCACGTGGGAGGATATCCGCAGCATAGGGGAAGAATTCGATGTGCTGGTAGACCTGATGGTGAATCACATCTCCAGGCAATCGCCTTATTTCCAGGACTTCCTGGAGAAGGGGCGGGCTTCCGCATATGCCGATTTATTCATTACCCTGGACAAAATATGGGCGGACGGCCAGCCTGTCCAGGCGGATATTGAGAAGATGTTCCTGCGGCGGCCTCTGCCCTATTCCACCTACTCCACCCCGGGGAGCGGGGAAGAGAAGGTCTGGACAACCTTTGGCAAAACCGATCCCTCCGAGCAAATTGATCTCGATATCCATTCACCGCTCACCCGGGAGCTGCTGCAGCGGTTCTTTGAGAATTTCAAAGCGCAGAATGTCAAGATCGTCCGGCTTGATGCGGTGGGATATGTGATCAAGAAGCTGGGCACCAGCTGTTTTTTTGTGGAGCCGGAGATTTATGAATTTCTGGACTGGATCAAAGCGATGGCGGATTCGCTGGATATAGAGCTGCTGCCCGAGGTACATGCACATTACAGTATACAGAACAAGCTATCGGAATACGGCTGCTGGATCTACGACTTCATCCTTCCCTACCGGGTGCTTGAGGCACTGACCGGCAGATCCAATAAGGAGCTGTACTCCTATCTGCAGACCCGCCCGCATAAGCAGTTCACGATGCTGGATTGTCACGACGGCGTTCCGGTGAAGCCGGATATGGATGATCTGATTGATACGAAGGAAGCACAGAAGCTGGTGGATCTCTGCGTGGAGCGGGGGGCGAACCTGAGCCTGATTCTGTCGGAGGAGCATAAGGCTCCGGACGGCTTCGATGTCCATCAGATCCGCTGCACGTATTACAGCGCGCTGAATGAAGATGACGATGCTTATCTGGCGGCCCGGGCGATTCAATTCTTCGCACCGGGTATCCCGCAGGTCTATTATGTGGGCCTGCTGGCCGGCAGTAATGATCTGGAGCAGGTAGCCTTGACGGGTGAAGGGCGGGAGATCAACCGCCATAACTATACGCTGGAGGAGATTGAAGCAGAAACTCAGCGGGAGGTGGTGCAGCGGCTGATGAAGCTGATTCGTTTCCGCAATACCTACAGTGCCTTCGGAGGAACGTTCCGGGTGCTGGAGGCGGCAGACCATGAGATCCGGCTGATGTGGGAGCATGGCGGAGACTACTGCCGACTGTTCATTGACCTGCAGAATTACCAGACTGTGATTGAATATGTGGATGAGCAAGGACAGGAAGCGGTTTACCGGGTCTAATCCTAATCATGTTAAGGGGGAATGATTATGGCTACACTGCAAATAAGCCTGCAATCGAAATGTCTGAAGCGGGAAGTGACGTTCAATGCGTTATTGCCGGTGGATCTGCCTGAGGGTCTGGGGCTGCCGGTATGGGCGGGCCAGCCCTTAAGATCCCTCTATCTGCTGCACGGCTTCTCCGGGAGCCATAATGATTGGATGAGCTTCTCACGGATCAGGGAGCTGTCGGACAGATATCAGATTGCGGTATTTATGCCTGCCGGTGAGAATGGCTTCTATGTGGATGATGAGAACAGAGACGCATTCTACGGTGAATATGTCGGCAGGGAACTGGTAGAGTTCACGCGCCGGATGTTCCCGCTGTCTGCGGCGAGCGAGGATACATGGATCGGCGGTTTATCCATGGGCGGCTACGGAGCGATCCGCAACGGCCTGAAGTATGCGGAGCAATTCGGCAGGATTATAGCTTTGTCCTCGGCGCTGATCCCTTACCGGATTGCGGGCATTCCCCCGGACTATAAGGATGGCATCGCCAGCTATTCCTATTACGCAAGTGTGTTCGGTGATTTGAGCCGGCTGCTGGGCAGTGATAAAGACCCGGAGCAGCTTGTGCTGGATGTGAAGGCGAAGGGGCTTGCGCTGCCGAAGCTGTACATGGCCTGTGGAACAGAGGATATGCTGCTGGATGTGAACCGCCGGTTCCATCAGTTCCTTGAGGGTGAAGGGGCCGGACACTACTATGTGGAAGGCCCGGGAGACCACAACTGGGAGTACTGGGATAAGCACATTGAAGCTGCGCTGGAGTGGGCGGATAATTAAACAATATAGATAACGGTTAAAATTAAATAAATCTGGAGACAACAGCGGCCGGAGGGCCAAACATTCACCGTAGTGACGACAGAGCTTCAAGTTTGGATCTTAAGTTCAGTTTATCTAACAGCAAATTGCATACTTGCACGCCCCTGGGCCCATCGAGTTCGTATCGGCTTCAGGGGCTTGCTGAATTCCGGGGGAAGGAGGAGGTGGGGATGATCCGAACGAACAGTATCATTTTCAAATTTTCGTTGCAGATGACCGTGATTCTTGTGATCCTGCTGTCCATCCTTGTGCTGAGCAATATATACTCCCTGGAGGTGGTGCGAAGTAATGCGCTGACCAGCTCGCGGAATACACTTGCCCTCTATCAGGCGAATATTCATAACAACTTCAACAATTTCTCCAAGGATCTGATTGAGGTGTTCGACCATAACATAGATACCGCTGTCAATACAGCGGGTATGGATGAGAGCAGCCGGTATTTCAAGGTCCAGCAGCTCAAAACCAACCTGCAGGCGAAAATGGCGGGCGGCTATTCCAGTGACGGCATGTTCATCAGACTCTCCGGAGAACTGGTGCTGGAGCAGTTCAATAGCCGGATGGAGTCCGGGGATAAGCTGGCTCTGGTTGATTTTCTGAATATGCACAAGTTCGATACGGCTCCGGTAGCGCAAAGCGGGGAATGGAAGGTGTTCCAGATCCGGGACGAATATTATTTGTTCAAATACATTACCTATTCAGACGTCAGCTTCGGAACCCTGGTGAAGGCGGACAACCTGTTGTCTATGGTAGACAGAGGGGCCAATGATCAGAACCGGTATGTACTGAGTGATGCAGGGGGGATAATACTGGCTGCCAATAATATCTCCCTGAATGAGGCGGACACAACCCTGGAGAGCTTAACGGAGCAATATCAGAGCAGCTTCCTGATTGTGTCTGAACCGATCGGCGAGTTTGGCCAGATGACCAATATGGTCCCCAAGGGCGGATTGTTCTCGGGCCTTCAGCTTATTCAGTGGGGGATCGCCTTGCTGGCGGTGCTCTCGGCGATTGTTGTACCGCTAGTGCTGAGATTCTTGACCAGGGATGTGCTGAGGCCGATTCTGGAGCTGGTGAAGGCGGCCAAGGCCGTCGAGCAGGGTCAGCTGGAATACCAGATTCCCCAGAATACACCGTACTCCCTGGAATTCATGAAGCTGTTCCATGCGCTGGAATCCATGGTCAGTGAAATTAAGGATCTGAAGATTCAATCTTATGAAGAACAGATCGAGATCAGCCGCGCAGAGATCAAATATCTGCAGATGCAGATCAGGCCCCATTTCTTCCTGAATGCGATCTCGACGATCACCAGCTTAACCTATCAGAATAAGAATGAAGAAATCCGGCGCCTGATCCACTGCCTGTCGGAACATCTCCGGTATATGTTCAGAGGCGGGCTGATGGAAGTTACGATGGAGGAAGAGATCCGGCACACTGAGAATTACATCCGGATGCAGGAGATCCGTTACCCGGATCAAATTTTCTTCATGATCGAGATCCAGGAGGAAGCCCGGCAGGTACCGATACCGCAATTCATGATTCAGACCTTTGTGGAGAATACCTTCAAGCACGCCATGTTCTATCAGGAGATGCTGTCCATCTTCATCAGGGTGCGGATAGAGACCAGGGACGGGCGTCCGTTTGTCAGTATTGTGATTGAGGATAACGGAGCAGGCTTCACTGCCGAATGGCTGAATTCGCCGGAGTCCGTACAGGTGACGGAGGATGGAGGCCGGGTCGGAATCGCCAATATCCGCAAAACCCTCAAGCTGCTCTACAAACGCGATGATCTGCTGAAGCTGTCCAATGCAGAGTCTACAGGCGCAAGAGTAGAGCTCTGGATACCTGTGAACCGGGTGGACCAGCCCATATCAGAGGGGGGATAAATATGCGTTGTATGTTGATTGATGATGATATTCCAACCGTAGAAGCCCTGCGCAGGATTGTCAATTGGGATGAATTCGGGATTACGGAAGTGCAGGCCGCCCATAATATACAGGATGCGAAGCAGTTATTCGGGCAAGCCGAGCCGGATCTGATCATTTGCGATATCGAAATGCCGCGCGGCTCAGGGATTGATATGATCCAGTGGGCGAGAGACCGCCAATATGAAGGCGGGTTCATCTTCCTGACCTGTCATGAGAGCTTCAGCTTCGCCTCTAAGGCCATCTCGTATGATGCCGACTCTTATCTGGTTAAGCCGCTGGACAAGCAGGAGCTGGAGGCGGCCCTGCGCAAGTCCATGGATACGCTGAAGAACAAAATCATGATGGGTGAATACAGCAAAATGGGTCAGGCATGGCTCAAGAATCAGGATCTGATGGAACGGAGCTTCTGGAGTGAGGTCCTGACAGCGACGATATCTCCCCGAATCCGGCTTATTCAGAGTGAAGTGCAGAAGCGGGAGCTGCCTGTCTCCGTACTGGCGGATTATAGGCTGCTGCTGATTAGTGTTCCCCGCTCCCAGATTGAACGGGAGTGGGACGAAAGTATCTTCCATTACGCGCTCTCGAACCTCGTCTCTGAAATTCTCAGCAGCCAGGTGAGCGGCGGGCGGATCATCGCCTACCAGGTCGATAAGGTGTTCTATAATGCAGTTCTTGCCGAGAGCCAGGTGGATAAGAAGTGGCTGGAGGCGAGTGCCGGAGAGATCATTCGGCTCAGCAGACATTATCTGAAGTGTACCGCCACCTGTTATTTCAGTGAGCCATCGGCCATCTCCGGTCTCTCGCAGCTCAAGGCGGAGCTGGAGCAGGCGGATGAGTCGAATCTTATTTTCAGGGGAAGGGTCCATCTGCCGAACGAACCCTTCTATGTTGATCTAACCGAGCGCTATACCCTGGATACCGAGTTGTTCACCCTGCTGTTCGTCCAGAAGGAGAAGGCGCAGATTGTGAACCGGCTGAAGAAGGAGCTGGAGCTGCTGACCAGCCGGAACAAGCTGGATTCGGCAACCCTCCATGCCATCCGGGAAGATCTGCTTCAGGTGGTCTATTCGCTGCTCTCCCGGCATCATATTCAGGCACACCGGTTGTTTGCCGATGAACTCAGCCAGCAATTGGCCCAGGATGCCGAGAGCAGTGTGTTCGACTTCATGAAGTGGGCGCAGGTGCTTACGGAGAAGACGGTGGATTCCATCAGGGAAGTGCTGCAGTCGGAAGGCGTAGTCGAGCGGGCCAAACGGTTCATCCAGGACCATTATACTCAAGACCTCAGCCGTGAGGATGTTGCCGCAAGCGTCTATCTGACAGCGGACTATTTGGCGAAGGTCTTCAAGAACGGGACCGGGCAGACGGTCAAGGAATATTTGAACGATTGCCGCATCCGGGCGGCGAAGCAGATGCTCCTGGAGAGTGCGGCCAGCATAGGGGAGATCGCCATGGATACCGGGTTTGATACGATTTCCTATTTCTCGACAGTATTCAAAAAATGGACCGGCGAAACACCGGCAGCTTATCGTGCCAAGCACAAGGCTGTTCTATAGCAGGAAGCTCCGTATCTCCCCGTGAGAAGCGGAGCTTCTTGCTATAGAGATTTTAGTTGGATTGTATACAGTTGTTGCTGAATAAACAACACTTAATTCGCGGCATTTCCTGTAAAGTTGAAAAATTTCAAATAATAGATGCTGTTTGTCCACTTGCTTGGGCATCATTCGTAGAAATGGAGAAACGAAGCTGCCTTTTTCCACTTGTTTGCTTGGCCGAAGCAGGGCGGTCACGCCGCCCGCCAGAGAATCACGCTCCAGTACGTTTTTTTATAAAAACAGCCCGTCTTTTTGAAAGCCTGCCCCCCTCCAGGACCAGTACAATGAGAATGTAAATATAGAACAGGAGGCATGATCATGAATAATAAAAAGGGGTTAGGTTCACTGCTGTTGTCTATGGTAATCTGCGGTTCCCTGCTCTCCGCCTGCGGCGGCAATTCCAATACAACGTCCGAGGGTTCCGGGAATACAGAAGCTAAGGCCAAGGCTGCTGAGATTGTGTTTGCCTTGCCGTCCTTCAACCGGATTCCTGATGATCTGAGCAAGGTGACGAATGCGATCAATGCCATTACAACCGAGAAGATCGGTGTCAAAGTAGATTTCCGGCTCTTCGGTCCGGCGGATTATGCCCAGAAGGTCAATCTGGCGCTCCAGAGCGGAGAGAAAATGGATATCTTCACCACGCTAGGACAATTCTCCAACTATGTGTCCAAGAGTCAGGTAGCTCCGCTCGAAGAGCTGCTTCCCGAACATGGTAAGGAGCTATCCGCCATTCTGGACAAGGATTTCGGTCCGGATATCCTAAAGAGCACTACAATGGATGGGCATATCTATGGAATTCCAGTAAATAAAGGGATGGCTTTACCTACGAATATCATCTACAACGCAGATATGCTGAAAGACGCAGGAGTCTCGGCTGACACGATCCAATCGGTGGAGGATCTGCCCGCTGTCTTCGCTGCCGTGAAGAAGAAGCTGCCCGATGTGGTTCCGTTTGGCCCGATTAATGTGAACCCGACAGATACGGGACTTGTGAATTGGATGAAGGGTGCCAGCAAGGTGGATTACCTGACCGATACCACCGGAGTCGGTGTGGTCATCGGCGACAACGGCAAGGTCGTAAACTTCTACGAATCCGATGTATTCAAGAATGGGATACAGATGATGCGGGAGTGGTTCAATGCGGGATACTTGCAGAAGGATACTGCGACTACGACGATTACAGCGATGGAGATGGTCTCCTCCGGGCGCGGATTCTCCTTCCTGGGAGGGTACAGCGGTATGGAGGTTGGCAAGCAGCTGAGTGCGCAAGTCGGGAAAAACATTGAGACCAAGCGGATCGCCCCGTTCTACTTCGATACAAGTGCCGTGAACTCCGTAACCTGGATGGTCTCCAGTACCTCCAAGGAGACGGAAGCTGCCGTCAAGTTCCTGAACCTGCTGTACACCGACAAAGAGCTGATCAACACCATTCTCTTCGGAATCGAAGGGGAGGATTACCTCAAGGTGGATGAGCATCATGTGAAATTCCCTGAGGGCATGGACGCCAATACAGTCCCTTACACAGCTATGCTTAGCTCCGGGATCGTAGGCTCCGAGTCCCTCCAGTATCAGATGGAGGGAATCAACTGGTCGGATGTGGAACTGAAGCTCCAGGAGAACAAGGATACCACCAGATCCCCGTATTTCGGATTTATCTTTGACCAAGGCCAAGTGAAGACGCAGATGAGTGCTGTGAACAACGTAGTGAATCAATTCCTGCCGGCGCTTGTCAGCGGATCGGTAGACCCTGAGAGCATTATTGCGAAATTCAACAGTGCGCTGAAGGATGCGGGTGCACAGGACATTATAGACAGCAAGCAGCAACAACTGGATCAATGGCTTGCCGCGCAAAAACAGTAATTTAATTAAGCCTGCTGAAGGTTGAGCCGCTAACGGAGGCTCAGCCTTCGGCAATGGAGGTGAATCCGGCATGATAGCCAAACCTAAATCCAAACCACTCAAAAAAACACTTCCTTTATTAATTCTGGCGGGCCCGGGCCTGCTGTACTTTCTAATCAACAGCTACTTCCCCATGTTCGGGGTATTCATCGCGTTCAAGGATGTCAACTATGCGAAGGGCATCTTCGGCAGTGACTGGATCGGCTTCAAGAATTTCACCTTTCTGTTCCAGACCAGCGATGCCTGGATTATGACCCGGAATACACTCTTGTATAATCTGGCCTTTATCGCGCTTGGAACCATAGTTTCAATTCTCATCGCCATTCTGATGTCGGAGCTGCTGAACAAGCTCTATTCGAAGCTGTTCATGACCGGACTGATTCTTCCGAATCTGATCTCGATGGTCGTCCTTTCGTTACTCGTCTTCGCCTTTCTGAACGCCGACAGCGGATTCGTGAATCATTCGATTCTCCGGCCGCTGGGGATTCCGGAGATTAACTGGTATTCGGAGGCGAAATATTGGCCTTATCTGCTGGTGCTTATTCAGATCTGGAAGACGGCAGGCTACGGTTCCATTATCTATTTCGCATCTATCGCAGGCATCGACAAGAGCATCTACGAGTCTGCCAAAATTGACGGGGCCGGGAAGCTGAAGCAGATCCGCATGATTACCTTGCCGCTGCTGAAGCCGACCATTATCGTGCTGGTGCTGATGTCTATGGGACGGATTTTCAACTCCGACTTCGGCCTGTTCTATCAGGTGCCTATGAACTCCGGTGCGCTGTACAGCACAACCCAGACGATTGATACGTATGTCTACCGCGCCTTGATGCAGCTGAATGATATTGGAATGTCGGCGGCAGCCGGTCTGTATCAGTCGCTGGTCGGCTTTGCCCTGGTGCTTACGGTCAATGCCATCGTCAAGAAGGTTAATCCAGAAAATGCATTGTTCTAGGAGGAAATACAGATGATCCAAACAAGAGGAGAACGGACGTTTACTGTGTTTTCTGCGGTCGTGATGTTCCTGCTGACGGTTTTTGCTTTTTTACCTTTCCTTCTGATTGTCATTGCCTCGTTCACCGATGAGACGACCCTGATCCGCAACGGGTACAGCTTCTTCCCTGAGCATACCAGTCTTGAAGCGTACCGGTATATTAAGTCCTCGGCGTACATCTTCATCAGAGCCTATGGCGTTTCCTTTCTGGTTACGATCCTGGGAACTGCCATTGGACTGCTTATAACAAGTATGCTTGCTTATCCGATGTCGCGGTCCGATTTCAAATATCATAATGTGCTGGCGTTTGTCGTCTTCTTCACTATGCTGTTCAGCGGGGGAATCGTGCCTTCGTATATCATGTGGACCCAATATTTCCATATCAAAAATACCCTGTGGGCGCTGATTCTGCCCAATCTGCTGGCGAACGGTTTCAACGTGCTGTTGGTCCGTAACTATTTCAAGAATAATGTTCCGCTGGAGATTATCGAAGCTGCCCAGATCGACGGGGCTTCAGAACTGCGGACCTTCTTCCGCATTATGCTTCCCCTGTCCATGCCGGTGATGGCTACCGTGGGGATGTTCATGGGCCTGGCCTATTGGAATGACTGGATCAATGCGTTATATTTTGTATCGAAGCCGCAATTATACGGCATTCAGAATCTGCTGATGCAACTCATGAGCAACATTCAATTCCTCAATTCCGGTCAGGCCGGCAACGTGCTGGGTGCGGAGTCCGTATCGCTTCCAAGCACAGCCGTGCGGATGGCAATGGCGGTGCTGGGCATTGTGCCCGTGCTGTTCGTCCTGCCGTTCATGCAGAAATACCTGACCCGCGGCGTGATTATTGGTGCTGTCAAAGGCTGACAACTGAAATGAAAAGGAGAATGAGCGATGAATGTCCAGGAGGTTATTGACCGGATTCTACTCGATTGCTGCGGAGGACGCAAGCTGGAACAGACCTGTGATGTGCTTGCCAGCGGCAAGGAAGACATGGAGGTCACAGGGATTGTCACAACGTTCATGGCGACTGTGGATGTGATCAAGGAAGCCATTGCAATCGGAGCGAACCTGATTATTACCCATGAGCCCACCTATTTTACCGGAATGGATTCGCTGGACTGGCTTCAGCAGGACCCGGTATATCTGGCCAAGAAGAAGCTGATTGATGAACACGGAATGACGATCTGGCGGTTCCATGACCACATGCACCTGGCCGATACGGACCGGATTTATGACGGTCTGCTCAAGGAGCTGGATTGGGAGGACAAGAAGCTGGACGATAAGGATGCCTGGGGGTATCAGATTGAAGGGACCACCGTCGGTGCGCTGGCCGGCTTCCTGAAGCAGCGGCTGGGCATGAAGGTCATTCAGATTGTCGGTAACCCGGAAGCAGCCTGTGCCCGTATCGGCATCCTGGTGGGAGGCGGCAGCCTCGGGCTAGGCAGGGAGCAAATGCCGATGGAGCTGATGCAGGAGAAGAACCTGGATGTGATGATCTGCGGCGATATTACGGAGTGGACCTTATGCGCTTATGTGAATGATGCCGCCATGCTGGGCATGAACAAAGCGATGATCGTAATCGGCCATGAGCGGTCCGAGGAGTGGGGCATGAAGTATATGGCGGAGTGGCTGACGCCGCTGGTAGACGGGCTTCCGGTCACGTTCGTGGATGCGAAGGAGCCGTTTGTGTATTTGTGAGGTAAGGGGAACAGCTTCATATGCCCCAAATAAAAAGCAGCCATTGCCCATTGACGGGAAGATGGCTGCTCTTTTGCATTTTTCACTTCTTCCAATTCTCCACAAAATGATCTACTGCTGCCCGCTCAATGGCCAGTCCTTCCGTGTAACGCTCCATAAACAAGGCGAAGCCATCCACCTCAACGCTGCCCGGAGCTACCACCTGCCCTTCTTCTGCATGGAACACTTTGGTCGACAGGTAATCAGCCAAGCTCTCCTGCGGGTTCTTATGAATCATGTAGGCCTAGGGGCATTCTCAGCGGCCGTTCATTTTTAGGACATGCGCATGGCAATGCCCTTTCTTTGACTAAGGTCTAGTGCACCAGTGAAAAGGAAAGTTACGTCTACAAAATATGGATTTGAATTATTTTTTGAGTACTTCCGCTTCAATCTGCTGTTGCAAAAATGCAATTTACGCAATATCGGAAAAATATTTTATTTTTTTTGGACAGATACGGAATAACTTAATTTCGGTTCTGCATCAATTTGTATTATCCGCCGGATAGGAAAGGCCGCCTCCGCGTTGTTGTCACTAACGGCCAGACTAAGAGGGATGAAATAGTGTGGTTATTTTGCGACTCATACCTCTAGACCGGGTGGGGGAAATTCAACCGTGTATTTCAGCTGTTTAGTCAGGCCTGCATATCAGGCATTGAAGAAAAAACCTGCTTGAAAAGGGTGTGTTCAACAGAGCCAGTCGCAAAAAAACAACAGAAAAAAACCTTTAATTAAAGCCGTTTTGGGACGGTTGACCGGTCCTTTTTTCTGTAATACGATGACATTGCGAAATATTTCACAATACATTCAAGGCGTATGAAGCAACCGTTTTATTTTTTTAATCACCGAAGTGAAATTATTCACATACAAGGGAGCAGATGAAATGACCAAAGTAATTTCAGCCGCCAAAGCAGCGGAACTCATCAAAGACGGAGATACAGTGGCAGCCAGCGGATTTGGATTATCCTGCTGGGCAGAAGAGATGGGGATAGCCATTGAAGACCGCTTCATGCAAACGGGGCTGCCGAGAAATCTGACGGTCATGCACGCCAGTGCAGTCGGCAACCGCCGCGACAAAGGGATGAGCCATTTAGGCCATGAAGGATTGATTAAACGCTGGATTGGCGGAATTGCCATTGCTTCCCCCGGGATGGCGAAGCTGATCGAAGAAGACAAATGTGAAGCGTACAATTTGCCCCAAGGTGTAATTACTCAGCTCTACCGGGAAATTGCAGCCAAGCGTCCGGGTGTGATTACCAAAGTAGGCATGGAGACGTTCGTTGATCCCCGGGTCGAAGGCGGCAAAATGTCCCCGTCCACGAAGGAAGACATTGTAAAGGTTATCGAACTTGATGGCGAAGAGTGGTTATTCTATAAGTGTTTTCCCATTCATGTCGGCTTGATCCGCGGAACCGTGGCTGATGAGAATGGCAATCTGACGCTGGAAAAAGAAGGCCTGCATATGGAGGTCCTGCCCATCGCCCAGGCAGTCCGAAACTCGGGAGGTATCGTGATCGCCCAGGTAGAGACGGTTGCCAAGCGCGGCACCCTTAACCCTAAGGATGTTAAAGTTCCGGGGATTCTAGTAGATTATATTGTCGTGTCCAAGCCGGAGAATCATTACCAGACAGAGAACACCCAATATAATCCGGCATTCTCCGGTCATGTTAAGGTACCTACCGAATCTATTGAATCACTGCCGCTGGATGAACGCAAAATCATCTCCCGCCGCACAGCAATTGAGCTTCAGCCGAATGCGATCCTGAATCTTGGGGTTGGAATTCCGGTAAATGTTGCCAACATAGCAGAAGAGGAGGGAGTAAGTGACCAGCTGATTCTAACCACGGAAGCCGGTTCTATCGGGGGTGTTCCCGCAGGTCTGAAGGACTTCGGTCATGCTTATAACTCTGAGGCCATCGTAGATCATGACGCACAGTTCGACTTCTATGATGGAGGCGGTATCGATTTATCTGTCCTTGGCCTCGCTCAAATGGATGAATCCGGGAACGTAAATGTCAGCAAATTCGGTACCCGGGTAGCCGGATGCGGCGGATTCATTAATATCTCTCAAGCAGCCAAAAAGCTGGTATTCGCAGGTACATTTACCGCCGGCGGTCTCGAGATCAAGGTTGAAGACGGGAAATTGCACATCCTTCAAGAGGGAAAAGTGAAAAAGTTCATTAAGAAGGTGCAGCAGATCACGTTCAGCGGTTCTTATGCGGCCAAAGTAGAGCAACCGGTTGTATATGTTACGGAGCGCGCAGTATTTGAACTGCTGGATGGAAAAGTAACCTTAACTGAAATCGCACCGGGTGTTGACCTGCAGACACATATTCTGGATCAGATGGACTTTGTACCGGTGATCTCACCCGCACTCAAGCAAATGGATCAAGCCATGTTCCACGAACACTGGGGGAAGCTGAAATCTATTATTGCCGAGAAAAACCGGGTCTTATTGGAAGTATATTAATCTATCAATGCTTCAATACACTATGAAAAGGGATGATCTCATGAATATTCAGTTAAACCGCTGGAGGATACTGATCGCATCGGCCATTATTAATATCTGTGTAGGTGCAATATACGCATTCAGTATTTTCGCCCTTCCATTAACCAAAGTGTTTGATGTTTCGATGCCGGATATTATGATGGCTTTTACGATCAATGCAGCAATCTCTCCAATTCCAATGATTCTGGGAGGGAAGCTGGTCGATAAAGGGGGAGCGAGGAAGGCTATCTTTATTGGCGGAGCCATGTTCGGGATCGGCTTCATTCTATCGGGACTCGCAACCGCGCCCTGGATGCTGTATATCACTTACGGTGTTATTACCGGGATCGGCCAGGGGATCGTATATTCCTCGACCATCGGCAACAGTGTGAAGCTCTTTCCGGATAAAAGAGGCCTGGCTGCAGGAATTGTTACAGCGGGCTACGGCGGCGGAACCATTGTTATCGCACCTATAGCCAACGCGTTAATCAGCGGTCAGGGTGTCCAGCCGGCATTGATCATGCTCGGTGCCGTCTTCCTGGTAATTATTCTGAGCCTGGGTCTGCTCGTTAGACCTGCACCGGCCGGTTATGCCCCTGAGGGCTGGACGCCTCCGGCTGCCGGAGCTGCCAAGGGCGGCGTGAATGTACAGTGGCATGAAATGATCAAGAAGCCGCTTTTCTATGTCATCGCCTGCCTGTTCCTAATCGGTGCCCTGTCAGGCATGATGGTAACCGCCAATGCGTCTGTCATCGGACAGAAGATGTTTGGCCTCTCCGCCGCAGCCGCAGCACTATATGTAAGTCTGTACTCACTCAGTAACTGCATCGGCCGTGTATTCTGGGGCGCTGTATCCGACAAAATCGGCCGGGTAAAATGTCTGCTCATGATCTATCTGGTCATTGCGGCCATGATGCTGACAATAGCATTATCGACATCCATCGCCGGATTTGCGGTAGCCATCGCAGGCATTGGCTTGTGCTTCGGCGGAACCATGGGCATCTTCCCTTCGATTGTCGGCGAGAAATTCGGGATGAAATATTACGGTGTCAACTATGGTGTAACCTTTATCGGTTATTCAGGAGCTGCCTTCTTCGGACCGAGAATTGCCGGTAAAGTGGCAGCAGCCAATGACGGAATGTTCACGAATGCTTTTTACATCGCGCTGGTGATCTCTTTGGTGGGCTTTGCCCTAACCTTTGTGTACAAAGCAATGGATAAACAACAGCCGCCGCAGCCTGAAGTTACCCAAGCCGCTTAAGAAACTGAGTTACATTAATGAATAACTAAGTTACATTAACGAACAATATAAATGGAGGTTAACACAATGTCGATTACACAATTATTAGGGATTAAATATCCGATTTTTCAGGGGGGCATGGCTCAAATCGCAGTTTCTCCTCTGGTAGGTGCTGTGTCCAATGCGGGAGGGCTGGGCATTATCGGTTCAGGCGGATTTACCGCGGACCGTCTTCGTGATGAGATCCGTAAGGTGAAAGCAAGCACCGATAAACCCTTCGCTGTAAATTTGATGCTGATGATGAACAATATCCCTGAGCTTATTGAGGTCATTATCGAAGAAGGCGTGAAGATTGTGACCACAGGTGCAGGCACGCCTGCTCCATACATGAAGACGCTCAAAGAGCATGGCATTATCGTTATTCCGGTAGTTCCTTCGGTCAAAATCGCCAAGAAAATGGAAGCCTTAGGTGTGGATGCAATTGTTGCCGAGGGAACCGAAGCAGGCGGACATGTGGGTGAAACCACGACGATGGCTCTTCTGCCTCAAGTCGCCAGTGCAGTGTCGATTCCGGTAATCGGAGCCGGCGGGATTGCGGATGGCCGTGGCATCGCGGCTGCATTTGCACTCGGAGCACAGGGTGTTCAGGTTGGAACCCGGTTCCTGGCTACAGTGGAATGCCCTACTCACGAGAACTTCAAACAAGCCGTCATTGCTGCAGATGACACTAGCACAACGGTGACTGGCCGCAGCCTGGGCGGTCCTGTAAGAAGCATCAAGAATAGTATGATTGCTGAATTCCTGAGACTTGAGAATGAGAAGGCTTCGCGCGAAGAGCTGGAGAAATTAAGCCTCGGATCTTTGCGCCGGGCCGTATTTGAAGGAGATACAGATACGGGCTCCGTAATGGCTGGACAGATTTGCGGGATGGTGAATAAGATTACTACGGTTGAAGAGATGATTACCACTATGTTCGAAGAGGCGCAGGAAACCCTCGGGAAGCTGGGACATTTACAGCTGGGGCCATTATCAGTTGTAGGCGCATAATAAAGTGTCATATCATAAGCCAAGTGGTATCATTTACGTAATGATATCGTTTGGCTTTTTTCTATATAAGGATGTAAGCGTTACTATAATAGTATAGGACTGATAAATTTGACCAAAAGAAATAAAAAATCAGGTAAACGTACGATAGACGAAATTATGGAAGAGCTGCCGTCCACTTTATTTGTTACCGATCCACACGGAAATATATTAATCTCCAATGAATTTACCGCTTTAACCATCGGAGTTCAATTGGAGGAGCTGCTGAAGGCGAATGTCCAGGACTTGGTGAAGGCCGGCTATTATCCTCATTCAATTACGATGGAGGCCATTCAAAGTAAACAAAAGGTTTCGAAGAATGTCATCACCTCAAGAGGATTTCATATCTTCTCAACAGCGATTCCTATTCTGGATAAGGATGGGGAGGTGCAGCTGGTAGTCACCACTTCTAATGAATTCAAGCAGGAGCACGCCTATTATGAAGCAAATGTACCTGTAACCCAGCAGATCAACAAGCAGCTCGGTGAAGCAGCAGCGGGGGAAGGCAAAGGGATTGTAGCTGAAAGCCTGGCCATGAAACAGATCATTAAAGTCTGCAACCAGATCGCGTCCTACGACAGTAAAGTGTTAATCTATGGTGAATCCGGGACCGGTAAAGAGGTAATAGCCAAATATATTCATCTAAGAAGTGAAAAGTGGAAGGGGCCCTTCATTGCGATTAATTGCGCAGCTATTGCTCCGGCTCTATTCGAATATGAATTGTTTGGATACGAAAAAGGAGTCATGGAAGGACAGACGGAAGTGAAGGCGGGCATGATTGAAATTGCGAGTGGCGGGGTTCTTTTTCTGGATGAAATAGCGGATTTGCCGCTTGAGATGCAAGCCAAGCTACTGCGGGTTCTGGAGAATAATGAAGTAAGACGCGTCGGCGGCATCGTGAATATACCGGTCCATTGCCGTGTGATCTCAGCTACGAACCGGGATCTGTGGAGTATGGTGAAGAAAGGGCTATTCCGCGAAGATCTGTATTACAGGATTAATGTGATCCCGATTCATATTCCTCCGCTCCGTAACCGCAAGCTGGACCTTGTAGGACTAATCTCCAGTTATATCGCCAGCTTCAATCAAATGTACGGGAAGAAATATGTCTTAAGTGCGGAAGAGTTTGAGAAGATGCTGAGTCAGCCCTGGCACGGGAATGCGAGAGAGCTGAGGAATTATATCGAACGGCTTGTGGTTACGGAATACATGGGAATTAGCCAGGAGGAAGAGGATCAGGTAGCGGACTGGTTTGCAATCGACCACTTCATAGCCAAGAACAAACATCACCTGTCTGCGCTGAAGGATTTCACTGCAGTAGCAGAGGGACGTTATATTGTAAAAGTGCTGAAGGATTGTTATGGAAACGGTACAGAAGCGGCAAAGAAATTAAATGTGGACCGCTCGGTTATTTACAGAAAACTGAAGAAAATGGAAGAAGTGCTGCGGAATTTTATTTATAATCCCGAATGATCTTGAGCTTGGTGGAAGCATATAAGGCGAACAGGAACAGCAGCAGACCAATGGAACCCATGACAGGACCCGGGCTGAAATAATCCGAGAGGTAGGAGACAAGAGTTAGACCGATCGACGGAGCGACACTCATAATCGACCCAAGTACTCCGAAGACCCGGCCCTGAATCTCTTCCGATATTTCCAGCCTGAGGATGATATTGATCAGCAGCGTGCAGAACGAGAACATGAATCCAATCAGGAGAATGATAGGAATGGCTGTGGCCGCAGAAGGGATGAATGATAACAGGATGTACATCGGGCCCAGACAGAACAGGCCGCTCATAATAAATAATCCTCTCCGTCTGATTCTGGAGCCCAGGATCATAATTATGCCTGAGCCGATCATATAGCCGAGCGGGATACAAGCTTCCATGAGTCCGAACTGGAACGGGCTTGCCTTCCAGACGTTGACGGCCATAACCTGGGTCAGCATCAGCGAGGGCATGAAGAATAGAGTGAGCGTCGGAAGCATAATGATGACGGCCTTGGCAAAAGGGAATTTCCAGATATACCGTATGCCCTCCCCAAGGTCCTGAATAAAATTCCTCTTCTGCCCGGGCTCGGAATTCACGCGTGTCGGCACGGGAAGGGAACGGACAGCAAGAACCAGCAGGAAGGAGACCAGAAACGTGACTCCATCGAATAAAATGGCATCCGCCGCACCGAAGCTCGCTACAAAGATTCCGCCCATGGAAAAGCCAACTGTCCGGCAAATATTCTCTGACAGGTTAAGCATGCCTACGGCTTGCTGGACATGCTCTTTGCCAACCACGGTGATAATGGAGGACTGGTAGGCGGGGGACTGGAACAGGGCAGATACAGTAGTCAACGCAGTAAGCAGGGCTACGATAATGAAGGAAGCGGAAGAGAGAGAGAGGACCAGGGCGAGCGTTACTACCAGTATGCAGCTGATCAGATCCGTGACCAGCATGATTGTTCTGCGGTTGATCCGATCTGCAAACGTTCCTCCAATGGATCCGAGCAGCGAGCTGAGCAACAGATTAATGACCGTCAGTACAGCCACCAGCTTGGCACTGCCGGTGGTCTGAAGCACCCAGAGACTGAGAGCGATACTGTGAAAGGTATTGCCGAACAGGGAAATGGAAAAGGAGCAGAGCAGCAGCATGAATTTTTTGTTGGCCCACAGTTTTGGATAGGAGTGTACCGCAGGGGCCGCCTGGCTGGCTATAACGGGTTCTGGCATAGTTACTCTCCTTTCAACTTAAACGCTTAAGTTAACCCTCAAAAAAATTAGTCGACATAATAACAGTTATTCACTTGCTCGGAGTAGTCCGGATGGTGCAATAGCTCTTGCATGAGTTCATAGGCAACCTCCGCTTTATCTCCTTGAAAAACAATCTTCTTCACATCTTCACCCAGCATTTCCGGGGAATTACTTGTGCAGATGACCGTAAGATGCTCGAACTTTCCAGACTTCTCCACGTAGCTGCCAATGAATTCATTGATCACAATTGCCTGCTTGAAGCGGTGGTGCTCCATGGCCGGAAGCAAATCCTGAAGTTCATGGATCTCAAATACGGCATCCTCAGCCAGAGGAACACTGCTGCGGATATAGCGGGTGAGGAGCGAATTATTAAAGCCCTCCAAAATCAAGCAGACCTGCGACAGATCTTCGGGAAGAGCTTTTTCAAGCGCTGATCGGAAATTAAACACCACCTGCTTGAAAAGCTTATCCTCTATCATGCTGTCGATCAGAATCAGGGGGATGCCTTCGACAAAGTGTCTGGAGATCGAGTAGAAGGAATTATCTTGTGTATCAATGAGGAACACGGCTTCCAGCTTGCGTTCAACGATAATATCCAGCGAAGGGGTGTCGGTATCCAGAGAATAGAGGAGCGTATGATAACCGGCCGCTGTAAGCCGCTGCTCCAAAGCATGAATGAAGGCGAGCTGGGCATGCAGCTTCCAGTAGGGCAATGACTTGGATTTGTGGACCAATACACCTATCAGACCGGTTTTTTGATTTGCCAGTGAGCGGGCTGCTAAGTTTGGAATATAGCGGAGCTCTTTAGCCAGTTCCATAATCTGGCGGCGCGTCTTCTCAGGAATGGTCTGATTATCCACACGATTCAGCACATAGCTTACGGTGGCAACGGATACGTTAGCACGGATGGCGATGTCCTTCATAGTCGTTTTTTTCAACGCACCAATCTCCTGTCTGTTGATTTCCTAAAGATTAACATTAGCTGGATCAGTCGTCAATCCTGGATGTGATGTGTCATAATAAACCTTTTATTTCTTGTTGTTGATATAATATGTAAAATATTGTAGTATCAGCTTAATCGGTTAAGTCTACCGATTGTTGTCTATTCTTTACTCTATTATTGGGAGGCGGTTATGTATGGACAATGTAGTGTTGTATCCCTTCAATAAGATTACGCAAGGGATCATCAGGTTCAGGGATCTAACGGATTTTACAGTAAGAGCGGTTGTTGATTTTGTCCTGCATAAGGGCAAAGATGCAGCAGAGCTGGTGGAAGGGCGTGCGGCGGGAATTCCGGTCACGGACAATTTTGAAGAGGTATTTGGCTTAGCGGATACTCTTATTCTGAATGATCCAGGAACTTCCTTCGGAAATAACGAGGGTGTGTACGGTGAGCATAAGCTCAGCCAGCTGTGGAGAATGCTCGTTGTCTCTGCCCATGAGCACAAGCTGCGGATCATCAGTGTGCACGAAATCATTGACCGTCCGACCCTGGAATGGCTGCTCGAGAATGGAATCATGATTGAAATTCTGCCTCAAATCCCCGCAAGTCTGCAGCGCCGGCTTCATACAGAATATGTTTTTCCTTCCCCTGGAGATGAAATAGCCACTTACTTATCTTATTTTGATATGGACGTACAAATAACCGCTTATAACCGCAATATATGCAAGGTAGGTATATTCGCAACAAGAGGATGCCTCGGGAAATTCACTGCCCAAATGTCATTATTCCGGGCGCTTAAGCAGGCAGGAGAGAAGGTCCAGGCGATTATAACCGAGCCCACAGCCGCACTCTTCAATCAACCGGGCGGCGATATAATGAAATTTATTGCCAATAAGCCGCTGAGCCAATATCCGTATTACATTCACGCGGCAGTCCGGGAAGCAGAGAGGGAAGGCTGTGATTACGTCCTGCTGTCAGGTCAAGGCTCCTTGCTTCCGAATGAGAATTTCGTGATTGCAGCGACCAAGGTCTCCTATTTGCGCGCTTTACAGCCCGATTTGACGATCCTGATCGCAGGCTACGATGATGATGAGCAGATTAGAGACAGCCTCGATATTCTTCGCGTTTACGGCAATAGCAGCCGGCCGTTTGCCATTCTGATTCCGGATAAATACGAAGTTGATTTCGGAGAATACATCTCGAAGACCCCGGAAGAAATAGAACAGCGCAAGGAAGAGATCCGCAGCCGGTTTGCAGCCGAGAATGTTGAATCGGTGCTGGACATTGGCAGATTGGCTGCCAAGCTGGCTGGCTATAAGAAGACTGTCAAATTATGATCCGGGCGGAGGCGGTGAACATGGAAAGGGTTGTCCTGTATCCCTTCAATAAAATCACGCAGGGTCTGCTTCGCTTTCGTGACCTGTTGAGCGTGGACATTGTGTCGGTGATCGACTTCGTGCAGGAAGACGGACAAGATGCCGGAGAGCAGGTGGACGGGAAGCATTCGGGAATTCTTATTCATTCGTCTATGGAAGCTGGTCTGAAGGATGCGGACACTCTGATTCTCAATGATCCCGGCACTACTTTTGGGGGGAACAAAGGTGTATTCGCTGAGCATGATCTGGCGGAATTATGGCGGAAATTGGTCTTGTATGCTTCTGGCCGGGGCTTAAGGGTAGTCAGTGTTCATGAAATTTATGACAGGGATACCCTGAACTGGATGGCAGAGCAGCAATTAAAAATCGATGTGGTTCACAGTCCTCAGGAGCAGCTCTTTCAGGAGATGGATGAGCGTTACAGCACGGGCGGAACAGATATTGAGTGCTATCTGGGACAGTTTGAGAAGGAAGCCTTGATGTTCGCCCGCCCCAGAACGATTAAGAGAGTGGGTATTTTTGCTACACGGGGGTGCATTGGCAAGTTTACCGTGCAGATGAATCTCTATCGGCAGTTCGGAGCGCTGGGCATTCCGGCTACAGCCTTTATCACAGAGCCAACCGGATTCCTGTTCGGGCAGCCTGAAGGGGATATCTTCAAATTCCTGGCGCACCGTCCGTTGGAGCAGTACCCGTATTATATCGATACTGTTATTCATCAAGCCCAGCAGAGTGGCAGCGATTGGATCGTTATGGCGGGGCAAAGCTCCATTCTCCCCACAATGAATATTGCTTTCAATTCTCTGCGATACGCGATGCTGCGGACATTTGATCCGGAGTATGTTCTGCTGATTGCCGGTTATGATGATGACAGCGCTATACTTGATGCGATTGAAATCTTAAGAATCTACTCCAGGCGGCCGATTGCCCTGCTGCTGCCGGATAAGCTTGAAACCTCTTATGGGCATTATGAGATCTATCCCCTTGAACAACGATTGGCCCGCAAGCTTGAACTGGAACAGAAATTTCATATTCATGTCCTCTTTACCGAACAAGCAGAAGCAGCGGTGAATCTTATCTTGGAGGAAGCGAATGCTATTCCGGCCGCTTCTGGTAAGTAACCATGCTGAATCCGGGCGAATGCATCTATCAGATTGTCACCGACCGGTTCTGCGAAGGCAACCCTGCCAGCCGGCCGCGAGCGGAGCTCTTCAGCTCTGGAGCAGGCAATCTGCGAAAATATCTCGGCGGCGACTGGGCAGGAATTATTGCCAGGATTCAGGACGGATATCTTACCGGTATGGGGGTCAGCGCGATCCTGATTTCCCAGCCGGCAGAGAACATTCATGTGTGCACGGACGATGAAGAAGGCACGGCTTCCTATCATGGATATTGGCCCAGAGACTTCCTGAAGCCCAATCCTTATTTTGGTTCTATGGATACATTCAGCGCCCTGCTGAGCACAGCGCATGAGCACGGACTTAAGGTAATTATTGATTTTACACCGAATCATACGTCCCCTGCACTGGAACTGCGGCCGGATTATATGGAGAATGGCGCAATATACCGCGCGGGCCAGCTGGTAGCTACTTATTCGGGAGACCTGGAGCGTGTATTTCTGCATAATGGCGGCACTGCTTTTCGGGATGCCGAAGATTCGCAGTACCGGAATTTGTATGACCTTGCCGGATTGGATCAGATGAACCCGCAAGTGGATGAGCTTTTGCGGGAAGGGATTGCCTTCTGGCTGGATCTGGGGGTGGACGGTGTGAGGATCGATGCGGCCAAACATATTCCCCCAGGCTGGCTAACCTCCTTGAGCGGCTTCATCCATGCCAGGAAACCGGCCTATCTGTTCGGGGAGTGGTTTCTTGAAGCACATGGCCACACACAGGACAATGCAGCCTTTGCCAATGGGAGCGGGATGAGTCTGCTGCATTTTATGTTCACCCATGCGATCCGCGAGGCCTTTCATGGGCGGCAGGGCTTCGGTGCTTTCGCTGAAATGCTATGCGAATCCTCCGGCAGCTATAAGCATTTGAATGACCAGCTTATTTTTCTGGATAATCATGATATGAGCCGGTTTACCCGGGATTCTGATCCTTTGCTTACGGATTTGGCGCTTGTGCTGCTGTTGACTTCCGCAGGCCTGCCTGTGGTGTACTATGGAACCGAGCAGTACATGAGCGGCGGGGATGATCCCGGCAATCGTGCTATGATGAGCTCCTTCAGCAGGGAGACTACGGCCTACCGGTTAGTGGCTCAGCTTAATCGTTTAAGAGCATGTAATCTTGCGATTGGTTACGGTAATACGAAGCTGCTGTATTTGAATTCGGGAGTGCTCGTATTCGAGCGCAGCTACAAGAAGGATGTTGCACTTATTCTAATTAATCAGGGTGAAAGCGGACATACACTGCCTCCGCTGGTTACTTCCCTGCCGCAAGGCGCTTACTCCAGCCTGCTTAAGGACATTTATCCAGACCGTCAGGCAGTTGCCGGAGCCGAAGGGGACATACAAAATGTGATACTGGAACCTCAGTCTGCTTATATCTATGTTCATGAGTCAGATCTGGAGGAGCTGGATGCGTTGCACTTCTATCCCAAAGCAGCGGCGCCGGGAAGCGAGCTTATTATCCGGGGCAGACATTTAGGGGACAACGGCCGTCTGAGGGTTGGCGGTTATGAGGCTGATGTAATCTCATGGCAACCGGAGAAGATCGTAGCCAAGATTCCGGCGGTCCCGGCGGGAACACATTATGTACAAGGTCTGACAGGCGGGGAGAGCGAGTTCCAGCTGGCGGAAGAACTGACGGTGTGGACAGGAACGCTGGTCACGGTAAGGCTGGTAGTCAAGAATCTGCATACCGAATATGATACTCGGGTCTATGTGACGGGAAACGTGTATGAGCTTGGAGAATGGCAAGCAGAGAGGGCCGCAGGGCCGTTTTACAATCATATTGTCTACCGGTATCCAAGCTGGTATTGCGATATCAGTCTGCCCGCAGACTGCCGGATCGAGTTCAACTTTCTGCTAAGGGGTGACTCTGGTATTGTGCGCATGGAGCAAGGGGAGGCTCATTACATTCATACGCCTGCGGAGGGTGTATCGGAAATGATAGTGGAGTGGCAGGGATGTCACCAGGAAGCTAATCTGTTATCCGAAGGAGATGCTGCGTATGGATGAGAGATTGCAGTTTGACGGGACGCGTCTGATCTTCCGAACGGTACTGGACGAAGAGACAAGGCGGCTGATTGCCTGGCATTTTAAAAGCGGCTGGCTTGAGCTGCAGCAGGCTGTCCGGCTAACCACCCTCTCATCCGATAACAAATTTGCCCAGTTCCTGTTCCCAGTGTACAGGCCGCTCGGGCAAACGCTGGAGATGCGGATTCCCAGGCCGCTAGACCGTTACTATTATGCTGATTTAGGGATTATTAAAAAAGTGCAAACGTTTGTACCAATTTTAAGATCTAATGTGTTATTTGTTTGTGATGACGGCAGCCTTGAGTATTCCGACTGGCTTTCCTTCCAGAGAGACCATTCTTCACCTCCGCTGCTGGAGCAAAATACATGGTGGGAATTCTTCACAGGATATTCACTATCTACACATTGAGAGATTAGGAGGGGACAACCTATGAAGTCCAGCGCATCTGTCTTAATCCTGTCCTGGGAGTATCCGCCTATGGTGATCGGAGGGATGGCCCCGCATGTCTATGAATTGTCCAGGCATTTGGCAAGCGGGCAGACCGAGGTTCATGTAATCACCAACAGCGCTCCCGGGCGGACCGTTCTGGAAGTGGAGAACGGCGTATACGTGCACCGTGTGAATTCTTATGAGAACTTGACCGATTTCGAGGATTGGGTGCTTGAGTTCAATCTGGCGATTGTAGATTACGTTGTATCCCGGCTAATCGGGAACGTAAGCCTCGATCTTATTCACGCGCATGATTGGCTGGTCGGCTACGCAGCCCTTATTCTCCGTCAACGTCTGTCGTTACCGCTTGTTACAACAATCCATGCTACGGAGTTTGGACGGAACCAGGGAGTATTCACGCCTCAGCAGCACACGATTCATGCCCTTGAGAATGAACTGGTCTCAACATCGGACAAGGTTATTGTATGCAGCCTGCATATGCAGCGGGAGGTCTGCACTGTGCATGGTCTTGAGGAGTCAAGGACGGTGATTATTCCGAACGGCATTGATCTCCGTTCACTGGAGCTGATTCCCGCACATTCCTTCAGACGAGAGCAGTATGCGCAGAACGGCGGAAAGATTATTTTGTTCATTGGAAGACTAGTGAAGGAAAAAGGAGTACAGGTGCTGCTGCAAAGCATGCATGAGGTAGTGCGGGAATTCCCGCACTGCACCTGTATTATCGCAGGCCGGGGACCGATGTTCGCCGAGCTTGAGGCCAGTGCGGCTGAGCTGGGTACAAGCATTCACTTCACCGGCTTCGTGGACAGCCTGGAGAAAAGCTATCTGTTCCAAATTGCCGATGTCTGTGTCTTTCCCAGCTTATATGAGCCCTTCGGCATTGTGGCACTGGAAGCGATGGGCAGCGGTACACCGGTAATTGTGTCTGAAGAAGGGGGACTGGCCGAGATTGTCGAGCATGGGCGTACCGGACTCACCAGCATATCCGGGGATTCTGGCATGCTTGCAGGCCGGATTCTACAGTTGCTCCGTGAGCCTGATGAGGGGAGCCTGCTTGCAGAAGCAGCCCGGCGGGAGGTGCTGCTCCGGTATGACTGGACCCCCATTGCTGACAGAACCAGAGAAGTCTATTCCGCGCTGAGCGGCGTGAGATTATAAGGAAGGGAAGATGCCGGTATGACATCTTTTATAACGCTCAAGGAAGAGATTCTAGATCTATCGCTATGCGCCTCTTGCGGATTGTGCGCTGCAGTGTGTCCCCAAGGTCTGCTTGCGATGAACGGAGATTCCATCTCGCTCCCGGTCTTTCAGGGTCTGGAGAGCCAGGCGGCCGACACCTGCGGAAGCTGCAATCTCTGCTCGGAGGTGTGCCCGGGCTATGATACAGGCGTTATGGAATCCGAGCGGCGCATCTTCGGCCGCAACCGTTCAGAGCTTGAACGCTGGACCGGCATCTACTTGTCTACCTGTCAATTGTCGGCGGCAGACCCGGAGATTCTCGGGCGGGCGGCAGCCGGCGGGGCAGGGACAATCCTGGCGGTTACCGCGCTGGAGGAGAAGCTTGCTGACGCGGTGATTGTTGTGGGAAGAGATAAGGAGCGTCCCTGGGTGCCGAAGGCCTACCTTGCCGATTCAGTGGACCGGATTATCGAATGTGCCCAGACCAGCTACTGTATCACCCCCAATCTGGATCTGCTGCAGGATCGCAGATATGACAAGATCGGCATTATAGGCGTACCTTGCCAGATTCAAGGCATCCATAAGCTGCTAAATCTGCCGGAACACTCGCCGTCCACTGTACTGGCAGACAAAGTGGCGTTCACGATTGAGCTTGGATGCGCCTCCAACACTTCACTGGGGGGGACCGAGCATCTGATTACGGAGATCTTGGGGATCGAATTGGCTGACGTAGTTTTGATGCGATACCGGGAAGGGGAATATCCGGGACAGTTCATGGTCAGGACCCGTCAGGGGCAGGAGCATTATCTGCCCTTTTACCGGCTGGTGGAGGAATTCAAAAAGTTTAAAACCTTTCGCTGTCTTGCTTGTCCGGACTGGTGGTCAGGCATTGCTGATATTTCGATTTCGGATGGAGATCCTAATATTTTTGATTCCAGCAGGGAAGGGATATCTGCCAAAGCCTCTTCCACGGTAATGGTGCGAACGAAGACAGGAGCTGACCTGCTTGAGCTTGCGGTGCGCCGGAACGCGGTCAAGCTGTACGATTACACCTTTGAGAATAACCTTGGACTGGAGCGGAAACGGCAGCGGTACCGCAGCTATGCAGCAATGGGCGACCGGAGGATTCCGCTGGCTCCCGGAAGAGATATGGATTACTCGCAAATACTCTCGGATGACGAGGTGATCAGAATTGGAATTGGGACGAAGCAGGGTCGGGCTACCGGCCAAATGTGATTTGCGGATTAAGGCGAAGCAGGAGTTGGGTTCCTTCCAATTCGATTCGGTTCCCGGAGACAAATCAATTTCCCAGCGGGCGATCGTCCTGAATGCTATCGCTGAAGGCCAAGCCACGGTGTATAATGTGCTGCGTTCCCGTGACACTCAGAGCTGTATCGCGATTCTCCGCCAATTAGGTGTAACGTTTGCATGGAATGGGGATGATCTGTCTGTGAATGGAAGAGGGCTGCGGGGCTTGCAGGCACCGGCGGGCAGACTTGAGGTCGGGAATACGGCCACATCGGCCCGGTTGATGTTGTCCGTCCTGGCAGGACAGTCCTTTGCAGCGGAACTCGGGGGAAACTCACTGCTCTCGGCAAGACCGATGGACTGGGTTGTTCAGCCGCTTACAGACATGGGGGCTGTGATTGAATATCTTGGGGTGAAGGGCTGTCTGCCTCTGCGGATTCAGGGGGCATCACCCTTGTCCCCCATAGAAATGGAAGCCACCGTATTCAGTGCACAGGAAAAGTCCGCCCTGCTGTTCGCGGGATTATATGCGGACGGAATCACATGTTACCGGCAAAACTGTCAAAGTCGGGATCACACCGAACGCCTGATGCAGTATTTCGGCATAGATATTCATTCTGATAATGATGTTACCTTCCTGAAGGGAGGAAGTGCCTTTTCCGCCAAAGATGTAAGGGTTCCGGGGGATCTGTCCTCAGCGGCTTTTCTGCTGGCTGCCTATGCTATCCGGGGAATGGAGCGCAAGGGCAGCCTGTTGATTAAGGGGGTGGGTGTTAATCCAACCCGGAGCGGATTCATCCGTCTGCTCACAGAGATGGGGCTTCCTTTGACGCTGCAAGCGGAACAGGAGCTGATATCCGGGGAGCCCATCGCAGATATCTGTTGCACGCCGGGAACCCGTTTGTCCCCTGTCTGTGCTGAAGGCAACGGGCAAATACAGAGCTTGATAGACGAGGTTCCTCTGCTCGCTGCGGTATCGGTATTCGCTGAAGGGGATTCTGTGATCAGGAACTGCCGGGAATTGAGAGACAAGGATACGAACCGGATTCAGACCACTGCAGGGGTGCTAAGAGCATTCGGCGTGGAAACTACCTGCAGTGAGGACGAAATGGTCATTCATGGCGGACAGCGTCTATCGCCTGCCATTGTAGACAGCTGCGGCGATCACCGGATCGCCATGACCGCCGCTGTATTGGCCAGCAGCCTGGAGGAGCCTTCGATCATCCGTAACTGCGGCTGTATCAATATTTCTTATCCAGGCTTCGTAGAGGATCTCTCACAGTTTGCGCATATTGATATTTTGCATCCATTGTAGGGAATTAATTGAACCCATTTCCATGAAATGGCGTAGAAACAACTATGCCTGTTAATTCAATGGAAATGGAGTGATGTTAGTGAAGTTGTCTATATTGCGTAACCGTTCGGCCTTTTGGACGAGGACAGTGCTTGCTGCTGCCCTGATTCTAACGTTGGCGGCCCCGGCGGTACAAGCGTCTGCCGCTCCTGCGGTATCTGCACCTCCGGCGTCTGTAGCCGGACAAGCCAAGCCGCTAACAAAGGAGAATGCCGCAGCATTCCTCAAGCAATTCTTCAGCTCGGATGAGGTGAAAGCGCAGCTTGCCGGCGCGGTTGTCATTGTGGTCAAGGATGGCAAGACGGTGATTGAAGAAGGCTTCGGCTACGCAGACAAGGCTGCCAAAACAGCGGTAGACCCAGATGAAACGGTCTTCCGCATGGCCTCGGTATCCAAAACCTTCACTGCCGCTGCTGCCATGCAGCTGGTAGAGCAAGGCAAAATCGATTTGAAAGCGGATTTTCAAGTCTATACCGGACCTATTGTCTTCGACAATCCCTTCGGCGTTCCGGTAACGGTGGAGGATCTGCTGACCCATACCACCGGCTTCCGGATTCAGGACCCGCAGCCGGAAGATATCAACGATGATTTCGAAACCAAGGTGTCGATCGAGGATTATGTGCTGCGGAATATGCCGCCGGTTGTCCGAGAGCCGGGGACTTCCTACATGTATGACAACTTCGCTTCAATGCTGCTCGGTCTGGTGGTGGAGAAAGCCAGCGGCGAGCCCTATGAGGATTACTTGGAGAAGCATGTGTTTGCCCCGCTGAATATGGATTCAAGCGGCTTCCTGCTGGAAGGCAAGCTGAAAGATGAGCTTGCTACCGCCTATGATGCCACCGGCAAGGCGCTTGATCTGTATACAGTAACTCCGACTGTTATGCCGCAAGGAGGGATGCTCTCTACTGCGGATGATATCGGCAAGTTCATGACGGCTTTTCTGAATGGGGGCGTTTCCGGGAATAACCGCATTCTGGCTGCAAGTACCGTAGATGCCATGGAGGAATACCGTTCCTCCATCCACCCGTTGCTGCCGAATACCACCTACGGCTTCGAAGCACCGATTCAGCTTCCCGGTGCCGGCAGCAGCTCCAAGATTATCACCAAAGCAGGCGATTTAATCGGCTTCAGCACTTATATGTTCCTGATCCCGGAGCAGAACACCGGGGTGTTCATTGCCTATAATCAGCAGAGCGCACTGCGGGAGCTGTTCTACCCGGCGTTCATTCAGGCATTCTTCCCGCAATATGCCGCACCGGCGAAGCTGGACGCCTTCCAGCCGCTGAGCGCTGAAGCTCTGGATGCGTTCACCGGATACTATGCGGATCTCCGGCTCAAGAGCCTGGTCTCTACAGTTGCTATGCAAGAGGGTGCACTTACCATTAGTGACGCCTTCCTTGGCACCCGCCAGCTGCGCCAGGTAGATGATAATCTGTTCATCGATGAGCTTACCAAGAAATTTACCGGCTTTGAATTGACGCCGGGCGGACAAGGAGCTTATCTGAAAGAGCCGTACCTTAATCCTTACGGCTATGAGCAGAAAGGGCCGGACGGCGTTGGTTATTCCGATGTCACAGCAAGCCATCCTTATGCGACCCCGGTTATGATGCTGCAGTCGCTGGGCTATCTGCCGAATGATGCGGCGCTCAGCTTTCAGCCTGAGGCGGGAATCACGCGTGCCGAGTATGTGCGGCTGATGCTGGAGAGCAGCGGTGTCAAAGAAAGCAAGACTACCAAGCTGGCGTTCCCTGATCTGCAGGGACATCCGGATGCCGGCTATATACAAATGGCTGTAGAACTCGGAATGGTGGAGGGAACAGCGGGCGGAGAATTCCAGCCTGACCGGGTCATCTCCCGCCAGGAGGCGGCGGTCATGGTATGGAGACTGCTAAGTGCACAATACCCGGATAAACTGTTCCAGGATGTGAAGCTGGCGGGGAATACGGATAAATGGGCAGTTCCGGCAGTGAAGATGGCTGTGGCTCTGGGATTATACGGACCGGACATCAAGGCGGATGCCAAAGGCGCTGTTGACTTCAAGTCCAGAGAAGCCCTAAGTAAACAGGAGAATGCTGCCATTCTGTATGCCCTGTTCACGAATCCGATGAATCAGATCGTAGCCGGACTGGCGGAGAAATCCGGCGAAGCGGGTAAATAATCTTGACTCAAAGAAGAGCACATTCTAAGGGATGTGCTCTTTCTTTGGGTTCGCAAAGTCTTTCAACTATCCGGAAGCTCAACTCTTTCCCCATACCTTCAACAGCGGACCTGCCTCACCATAAACAGGATCACTATCCGGCAGCGGCACTTGGCCGATTTCAGGGAGCGCCGCTTCGAAGTCGTCCGGCGTGGCCCGGCGGGTGTTGTAATCTGCTCCGCCGGGATAAGCACCGGCGATGCGGAAGTCCTGCGAGGAGGTGAGCCGCTTATGCGCCGTACCGGCAGGCAGCACCAGTACGTCTCCGGCCGATACCTCAACCCTGCGGCCGGCATCGCCGCCCAGCTGCAGGCTGGCGCTGCCGGACATTACGCCGAGCACCTCATGCGCATTGCTATGGTAATGGTGATAGCTGAATACCCCGTTCACCCAGCTGTTCAGCCAGCCGTTGTCATTGAAGATCTGTTCTGCGCTTTCCGGATTCTCCTGAAATGCACCTTTATACAGAACTGCCGGAAGCTCCGGATTATTCGGCAGCAGCTTGTCGGCTTTGAAGGCGAAGGTTTCTATGGAGCCATCCTGCTTCGGTCTGTCATGATGAGATTCTGGCAACCCTAATCATCTCCTTGTCCTTGTCTTTAGTTGTCATTACCCAAACTCTTTCCTGGCCTATCCTATAGTTCCCTCTTGCTGATAATTTTCTCCCGGGTCTTGATAATCTGAGGGTCTATCTGACAACTATAGGGTAATTCATGGCATACAGTGTAATATATCTGTTGTAGATGGCGTGAAAGGGAGGGTTCATTATGATACGTAAAATAGGTACACTGCTGGCTGCCGCGCTGCTGCTGCCCGCACTCTTCATTATCCCGGCTGCTGCTGCTGCTCCGGTACAAGACAAGGCTGCTCCGGTACAAGACAAGGCTGCTCCGGTTCAGGTCGCAGCGGCGACAACCCAGAGTCCGGCCACGAACGGACTGGTGCCGCTGACCGGCGCAATTAACGGGAATCTGCCGATTCATATGTCGGTCAAGATTGAGAGCAGCGGGAAGCTGACAGGCAGTTATTATTACGACAAATACAAAAAGACGATCAAGCTCTCAGGTGATGTCAGCGGCAAAATAGTCAATATGTATGAATATGATGCCAAGGGCAAGGAAACGGGCCGCTTCGAGGGCTGGTGGATTGCCGGCACCGGTTTTGCCGGGGTATGGAGCAATCCGGACGGTACCCGCCAGCTGCCGGTAGAGGCGTTGACGGCAACAGCTTCCAAGAGTGTCAAGGTTCCGGCAGCTGCTGAGTGGAACGGCGAATGGTATATGGCGAGCAAATCGCCTTTCTATGGGGGTTATGCAACATTCAGCAACGTCAAGAGCGATAAGCTGACCTTTTCCATCGATGCGTTCGATGGCGGCCATTCCGGCCAGCTGTATGAGGAGTCGGCCGTGGTCCGCAAACGGATGGCTGTATATAAGGAAGAGGACGGTTCTGTTGTCTTTTTCTACCTGCTGAACGGCCAGCTGTATGTAACCAGCCCTTCGCCAGTGTACTCTGCGGGAGCGAATGTAACCTACACCGGCGAATATGCCCGAGGTCCCTACAAAGAGGGTGTCTACACGCTTAAGGATACAGGTGTCTTCAAGACAGCTGCAGCAGACAAGGCCTTCCGCACAGTGGTAGGCGATGATTATGATCTGTTCTTGTACAGCATGCAGCTGCTGGATAAGCCGAAGGATCTGGATGGTCTGGGTGCAAGCGTAATCTCAGGCGGCGTGCGCGGACTGTTTACACTGACAGAAGCGATTATTATGTATGACAAACAGGGCCACTATTGGGCAGCGGTGCTCGACACGGATGAGGAGAACAGCCTGGAGGAATTCGATATTGCCATTGTCCGGTTCTACACCAACGTGCCGAATACAACTGAGCTGCCGAAGACGATTGCCAAATGGACGGAAGACTTTCCCGATTACGAGGTTGTCTTTATGAATCCTTAGTATGAAACAGTCGCAGAGTACCGTCATCATGCCGGTGCCCTGCGACTGTTTTGATATTGCTCGCTTAGAGTGGAACTGTCATTTCATATTAATCTTAAATACATCTCCTGCTTGACCGCCAAAGACAACCATACCGCCTTGCGGCAAGACTGCCGAAGGGTTCTTGGTCACCACAGAGAAGTTTACGATCATTCCATCGGCATCGTAGACAGCGAAGCCGCCGCTTGCCGGAGCCGTCACAGTCATTGTTTTCCCGGCTGATTTCTCACCGATCTTGAACCATATCCCTTGACCATTAGCGGATACCGTACTGATTGATGACCGGCCCCCATAGATAGGCTGAACCGCATCTTCGCTGATATAAGCATTGCCATCAATGCTTAAATACTCCGCTTCATTCTTCGTATAGAAGTTCAAATCAAACGCATCTCTTCCGTTCATGACCGGTATTTCAGCCGCATTGACAGCTTGGTGCTCATCCACAATCCGGGTGCCCGAGGCATATCCCTCATCCACAGCGATATTCTTCGTTAGGATCGCAGGGGACAGATAAAATAATGAATTGATTTTCTCATCCAAAGCATAGTAATTTTTCCCGTTTCTCTTTTCCCAGGCCTGCTTCGTCACGGGGGTTAGAGGATTGGACTCCAGCTTCTGATATTCGTAGGTTACCATCACCATCTGGCCGGCTCCGGGGAAATCCAACTCGGCATTAAGCTTTAGGTAGGTTTTGCCGTTCTTCTGCGGATCGAAGCTTACGGCGGAACGGCCATCGCTGCTCTTAAATTGCCCGTTGCCTGTATAAATATATTTCTGTGCGGGGATCAGTCCGCCTTCCAGAGCAGGCAGGTCAAGCTCTCCATCCTTAACTGCTATAGCAGTTGTTGCGCCCACTGTACCGTATAATCCGGAATAGGATTGTAGCTCAGCGGGCATGGCCGCTTTTACCGGGGGCACGAAGGTTGGGGCCGGCAGGAGCTTGTCAATCTTCCCGGTATCCTTCAAGTACTCCAGCAGGACATTCGAGGCGAAAATCGTATTGAAGATCGAGCTCCCGCCGGAGGAGAGTACAGCAATCGAAATATCGGATTCGGGTATTGCAGTTAGCGCAGCATGATACATAATGGTATCCCCGCCTTTGGTTAGTGCGGTGATTCCGTAATCGCTGAACGGGGCCAGGCTCACAGCATCCCAGCCCAGACCATAGCTGAAGGTATTTCGTTCATCCGGTACCCAGATTCCATTCTTATATTCAGGCGCCTGCATAGCCTTGGCCGAGGCTTCGGATAAAATATCCGTACGGTTTCCGATCAGCACTTCAGCAAACTCGGTCAATTCTTCTGCCGTGGAATAGATTTCACCTGCTCCAATGACGTTGGCATTCTCAACGGGCAGAGCCTGCTCCAGCCCCGGGAAATAGGTTCTGGCCAGTTGCTGTCTGTCAAACGTATCGAGCGGCGTTTGGGTCGAGCTTAACAGCAGCGGACTGCTTAGGTACCGGTCCAGGAATTCGGAATAGCTTAATCCGCTCACCTGCTCAATCATGAGCTCGAGCAGCTGGAAGCCATCGTTGCAATAGACCGAATATTCTCCGGGATTGGATTTCAGATGTTCGGACTCCAGCCTTGACAGTAATTCATCATGATTCTGTGTGTCGTTGTCATCCAGCAGCATGCTGTTGCCATAGTGGCTGCCGTAAAGACCTGACGAATGATTCATTAGCATCCGCGGTGTAATGTCCTTATATCTGGCATCGGCCATCTTAAACTGCGGTAAATACGTAGTGAGGGGCTTGTCGATATTAATAGCCTTGGAATCCGCCAGGATCATCGCCCCGGCAGAGACATGCATTTTGCTGACCGAGCCAATCCCAAACATCGTATCCTTCGTTACCGGTGCCTGAGTGGCTTTATCGTACACACCGGCACCCCCGGACAGGGTGATAGAACCTTTATCCCTGATGGCATACTGTAGTCCGCTTACCCCATAATTGGAGATGATCTCCGAAGCCAGCGCGCGGGCCTTGTCTTCCACGGTGGTCCCCTTCTCCTGTGCCGAGGCCTGAGCCATGGGGATTACTAACACCGAAGCCAATACGGCTGCAATCAACTTCTTCATCCTTATTTCCTCCTCCTGTTGCTGCTCGAAATTTAAATCTGAATTCATCATACAAGCAAGAAGGAGGGAGAAGATCCGAAGTACCCTGAAACGAAAAAAACAATCCCTAAACAATAGTATTGTCTAAGGATTGTCCGTGTGAAAGGGGAGGACGACCATATTGTTAAAGACTTTATGTCCGGACTCGATGGTCATGTTGCCGCCGTACTTATCACATATTCTGGCTATATTGGTTAAGCCGATGCCATGATACTCCGGGTCCGGCTTCTGGCTGTGCAAGGGGGCGGTCTCTTTGTCCATATGATTAAGGATGTGGATGAACAGCGCCGATTCATTCGAATGAATCTGGATGAGCATGTACCGGTCCTCTGCCACCCTAACCTTCTTAGAGGCTTCTATCGCATTATCCAGCATATTTCCAAGAACGACACATAGGTCATAACGGTCAATATTCACTTCCAGCGAATAGAGCTGAAGCCTGGTATCCATTCTGATCCCGTTGGCCTGTCCAATATTAAGGGTATTCGTGACAAGCGCATCTATAACGAGATGTCCGGTGTTCACCCGCTGGTAGGCGTCCTCGACTTTATTTAAGGTAACGCTGATATGCTCCAGTGCCGCCGCTGAATCATTACGTTTAATACATTCTTCAATGTAGAGAAACTGCTGGTGGGTGTCGTGAATAATCCGCTTAATGGATTTGAAGCTGTGCACCGTTTTCTCATAATTCGCATCCTGATAATTCATCTGGTGCTGCAATTGCGTATTCTCATGCATGAATTGAAATTTATCAATAATCGTATCGAAAATATAGACGACCATCACATTCAGGAACAGGAATCCGATAATTGCCATGAAATAATAGATGTTTTTCTCACTGGTGACAGTAAGTACATTGATCTGATAGATACTGATCAGGGGGACGATCAAGAAGAAAATGTAGTAGCGGTAAGGCAAAGAGAAGCTTCTGCGTTTGGAAATGAATCTGATCACCTGAATCACAGCAAACATAATCACACAGCTAAGGCTTAACGCCTTCGTAAAGGTCAGCCGGTCCTGCCCGTTACCCGAATCCAGGGTAGTGAAATCTATGGCATCCAAGGTTGAGAAAATATAAAGCGAGATAAAACTGACCATCGTCATCAAAACCGCATACAGGATAGAAAAAATGACCTTGGTCTTAATCTCCACCTCATAGGATTGCGCCAAACCAAAGATCATCAGCAATGCGACACAAGAGGCTGCATAGGAATTCATCGGAATGACTAAATAGATGAAACAAAGCAAACCGTAAATGATGAAGTAAACGATCCGGTTAGTCTTCCTGGCGGACTTGTCAAAGACGGAAGTGAAGAAAAAGTTGGTTTGAAAGCACATCACCAGCAGCACACAGAGGACTATAGGCAGGTTATATAGAATCATACGAATTACCCTTCATGATCATAAATTTGGTGTAGTAATCTTTAACCTCTTTGATCTTGGACCGGCCTATAGGAAGCTCCATCCCATTCGACATGAGAACGGAGCCGCTGGCGAACTTCTTCACATGCAGCAGGTTGATAATAATCGAACGGTGGATGTGCAGGAAGTTACTGTCTTTTAGAGCTGCGGCATAATCTGCAATAATACCCTTGCTCTCATAGATTTGGGCTTCGGTGATCACATGCAGCTTGCTTTTTATCGTTAGGCTTTTGGCAGCCTCAATCGCAAGGATATCATCATATCTTAATACAACTTCATCATAACCGGATTTAATGACCATGAATTTCTTATCTTGGGCCTGAAAATATTGGCATAGCTTGGTGATCTTCTCTTCCAGGAGGAGAGGCGCTACCGGTTTGATTAAATACTGGAATGTGATGACATCGAAGCTCTCCACCATATATTGAGGGTAGCTGGTAAGGAAAATAATCTGTTCATCAAAGTGCTTCAGCTCCCTGATTCTCCGTGCCGTCTGAATCCCATTCATTCCACCCATCTCCACGTCAAGAATTAGAATATGGAAGGGCGCTTCGCCACGCTCAAAATGAGCAGCCAGTTGCTCGCCCGAGTGAAACAACTCTATCTCGAATTCAATATTTGTCTTGATGGATAAGCCTATCAGAGTCCTCTTAACAAGCTCTCGCTGCTTCTCCTCATCATCACATATCGCTACTCTATACATGAATGCCACCCCTTTCGTTCCGGCGCAATGTCCTATAAATAGATTCACAACAGTATATAGCATTTTTAAAGAGAACAAACAACCATGGGGATCAAATGCAAAATGGAATCCTTGGAATGCAGACGGATGCGGGCTCTGGGGGGAGATTGTAGATATTGGGTAATAACTATTATCCAGATGGAGGAGGTATACAATGAACAAACAATTAGTTACGGCAGCTGCCACTATTATTCTATCCGCCTCAATTCTAGGCGCGTGCAGCAACAATGAAGCTACAAATGAGACAGAGCCAACAGCAACAAGTGCAGCGACTATGCCTGTGGCCGAAGCTACAGCCACTCCTGTACCATCGGCCACTCCTTCAGCCACGGAGGCGGCGTCTGCTGCTCCTGACCCTACTGATCCTCAGACCTCTGAACGGCCAGAGACCCGGGAATTCAGTGAACAGGAGGGCGGGGTTAGCGGGCAAACGGCTACACTGGAGCAAGGTGATGGATACTCCCTATATATCACTGGGGATTTCACATTGAATGTACAGACTAACCGTTTATCACTTAAGGAGGATCCGGCCTACTATGCGGAAATTGAAAGCTTGGCTTCTGAATACGATCTCACTGCGCTGAAGCAACAAGGTGAAACTGAGCTTTCCGCTACAGGCAGTGCTAAAGATTATAGCGGGGAATTGGTTGAACATCCGCTCGGGTTTGCAGAATTGTATTTGCAGGCTACAGGTGATAAAGGAGTTGTGGATTACATGGTATGGAAGAATCAGGCGGGGGAAGCTTTTCTTTTCCGGATATACAATCCTAAGGGCGAAATGTCCAATAAGTTTTCTCCCTGGGTAATGGTTTCCTTGGCGACACTTGAAAGAAATTAAAAGGTTGCTCGGATAGACAGGGTTCTTCCATGAGGAAGAATCCGAGGGGCCTGCAGGCAAAGTCCAGCCCGGAATGCAGTGAACCAGAGGTGGCGGCGATGTCGGGCGACCCGCCCGAAAAACGGAGCCTATACAAGAACGTATATCTTACAGGAAAACAATCAAAGGGAAATTACCTGTAGGGCTCATCGACGTGATTAGGGTCAGGATGGATGGAATAGAAGGTGCAGATAACTGAGAGAAGCCTCGTAGTCTCCTTGACGATTACATTAATAACGACCACCAAATGCATTTGGACTAACAGCATCAATACGGTCAAGTGCCTTGATATTATCCTCCAAATAATTACGGCGTTTCGTACCAGGAATCGGCAATGTGCCTCTTTCTACTGTCCATGCAATTGTTAGTTGAGGTACCGTACAGTTCTTTTCTTTGGCGATTTCCGCTAGTTTATCAACGATTTTAATATTCTTTTGGAAGTTCTCACCTTTGTTGATGCCGAAAATAGAACATTTAACTCAAAAAGTGACCAAAAGCCTTTTTTAACATTTACCATACCCATGCTGAAATATATGAATGAAGTCAGGCTGCAGAAGATCATTCCTGCAGCGTCACTTTGAAGCTTCGATCCTAGGAGGTAACCGATTTCCGCCTGAAAATATAAACAGCATTATCAGGCGAAGGGGGTAACAGGAGGGAGGACAATCGTTCGCTGAGCTCCATGGTGAACTTATCCGCGCTGTAATAAGCGTCGAAATCTCCAGTCACCGCAGGATCTTTTGTGCCAAGAACGATATATAAGTCAACCGAATCGGTTTTAAATACATGTTTTTCATACGGGTTTTTGGGTACAGGCCAAGAGCAGAGTACTACTACCGGGCTGTATTTATGAAGGGCAGCTTTGGCATCTGCCTGTTCCACGAAGCTGGGGTAATCGATATAGTGCTTCCAGCTATAGTCGTCTGTTGCTGTGCAGTTGATGTTTTTTTGGTTCAAAAACTTGGTTAACGTACCATCGCCTGCAGCTATTTCAAGACATTTTTTATCGCCTATCAAGCTTGAGAGTTCGTTAATTAAAGGTTTTGAATAGAAACAATAGATGCCTTTTTTATTGACAAGTGGCATTAATATCTTTTTATTTAGGAGAATCCTCCAACACATCCTGAACAGGCCCAGAGAAACCGGCTTTCGTTCAAGCCCCTTTTTGAATAAAAGCTTTTGTAAGATCACGCCGTCCCAGAGGTTGAACTTTACATTTCCGGCAGGAGTTTTTGAAGACGCCGTTATATTTAGCTGCTCCAGCAGATGGATGGCAAACCGGGCCTTAATCACATTAGGCAGAAAGGCATTTACGGTTTTTTCATTGAAGCCGCTTTTGGAAATTTTATGATTGGCCATCTTTGCACTTGCCGTATATTTATCAAGAATGGCAGGGATAAGATTAGAATTCCTGGTGCTTTTCAGTATACTTAGTTCTTGTAGTACCTCCGCCTGATACTCCGGATACTGTTGTAATAACGTTTCTACGCTAATTTCGTTGGCTAATATTTTGTGGGCGGTATCATTCGTGAAATTTCTCATTCTATTCTCCATTCTCATTGCATTTCGTGCAGCGCATCATTAATAATGTATCATAAAATCCCGGCGAATACGTTCTGCATTGCCAATATGGATAGCCTGTCTACCAAGGTGCTCAAGTTATTTAACCGTTATCGATCATGCTGACCTCTGTGAATGCTTCAGATGGATATTACCAGATTTAGCTAACCCTATCGTTAGCGGTGTGGTTTTATATGTGAGCACTGTAATAAGATGAAAAAAATCGCCCACAGCTCTGGCTGGGACGAAATAAGATTGTTTTTGCATGAACATATACTACCCTTCAGCACTCATGGCAATTGCCTTTGTTTCATGAACTGTACCATATGGATGCTCAGGTGGGGCATAGATAACGTAAATTTTAAGGGGTTTGTTTCCTGTATTCGTTAAATTGTGCCATTTTCCAGCAGGTATCATTATTGCATAGTCATCATTGGCCATCACTTTAAAATCTAAATGGTCTTTCCTATCACCCATCTGAACAAGTCCCTGGCCTTCTTCAATACGTATGAATTGATCTGTTGTCGGATGGACTTCTAAACCGATGTCATCGCCAACATTGATGCTCATTAGAGTAACTTGGAAATATTTCCCTGTCCATAAGGCCGTACGGTAATTTTGGTTTTGACGTGCTGCCTGGTCAATATTCACTACAAGTGGACATTGTCCATAATCTCTTAATTTTATTTTTTCATCAGGGTAACAATTATTATAGTATTGAGGCTGATAACTTTGATTGCATGAATTAGGGTACATACTCAATTCTCCTCTTACGATTTAGTGTGTACTTTAATCATATGCATCTGCCTATATAAAAGATTGCAAAGCTTGCAAAAATGGGCTAGAGCCTAAAAACTGGAAGCAGATATTGATTGAAAGTAATCATTATAAGACTCAGACAGTAGGTAATGAGCTCAAAAACTTATTCATTTCCGTGTCAACGCTCCGGGCTCCACTGCCCAGCCATATCAAATGTCCCCATGAGTCAAGAAGGCATAGTGTGGATTGGGGGATATGGTGATGAGCAGACAATGCATGCTCCGGTAAAACAGCCTTATCATTTTTACTGTGCATGATCAGGGCCGGACACAGAATTTTCTGTAGTTTGGAGGGGGTAAAGGCTGCACTCTGTTCAAGATCAAGTATAAACCCATGGCCGGAGCGCTGGCGCTGATTCATGGCGATAAATTGTTCGATATCCTCTTGGCTGAACTGTTGCAAGACCTCAGGTACAGGAAGGATACTGAATGAAGGTACCATCTGTTTTAGAATGAAATTTGGAAATGTACGGCTGAAGAAGGAGACAAGTTTCCAGGTATATTTTTCTGTGGCCGGATGGAACAATAGTTTGGCCATTCTATAAATAGTGTCTTTAGGAGTATGCCATTCTTTGGATACGGCAGATTGAAGGACAAGACTGCTGACGCGGTGGGGGTAGAGGGATGCGAAGGTTAGGCCGCTGGGTCCGCCAGCGGATACAGCAACGACATGAACTGTACATACATCAAGGTGATTGATCAATTGCAGATAAGCCTCACAAGCCGTATTTAACGAAAGCCCTAGTTCTTTGCTTGTTGTGCCGTAACCAGCCCGCGAAGGAGTAATAATCGAATAGCCCTGCTCTAACAGATTCTTGTATCCAAACTCTTCATGACAATTGGAGTGCCCACCGTGAAGAAGCAAAATGGGCTTCCCTGATCCGGCTATTGTATATTCAAGGATTGTCCCATTTTCTAGCTCTAATATCCGGGTACTTCTTCTCAACATATCTCTCTGCTCCCATTCTATTCAAGGGTTAACCCCTATCTTACCCGAAATAAGTGAACAGAGGGAAGCATAATCACTTTATCTTAGCGTACGTCTAATTCTCACATATTCCCTGGGGAGATAGGGTACGCTGATTGGGGGCGGATCAGTAAAGCTTTCGGTATGGAAACTAAATTCTTCAACGGAAAAGCTGCTTATTTGTGATACTGCCGTATGAGAAATTAATAAATTTTCCATTTTCCAGCCAAGTATCAACATGGCGGCGAACAGGGAAATGCAGCATATTATTTTACGTATTAACATGAGGGATTCCTCCTTTTCACACAAGCTCCCCTGATGCTTCCCGGATTATTCACTGCAAATTCCTTTACATTCTCCTCCGGTGACTATATAATTGCAATAATTGTATACGGAGTTAACCGGAGGAGCCTGCCAACAGCGGGCTCTTTTTGTGCTTTTTTTCTGGGATAAATTTACTGTCACGGAGGTTTTGAAATGGAAATGAACAATGAGAGCATCATGGTGTGTGTGCATTATGGCCCCCACGGGCAGCGGTTAATACAGCGTGGAGGACAATTGGCTAAATTGCTCAATGCTCCGCTGATTGTGCTTACAGTAGATGCATCCGGAGACAATGAATATAACCGGGAGAAGCAGCAGTACCTGTCTGGCTGGGAGAAACAGACCCAGGAGGCCGGCGGACAATTTGTGATCCGCAAATGTAATGGCAAGAAAACGGCTGATGTGATTGTGGAGACTGCAAAGGATAACAAAATAACGCAAATTGTACTCGGACAGTCAAGCCAAACGCTATGGCAGGAGATTACGAGGGGAAGCTTCATCAATGAGCTGCTGGAGCGGATGGGACCGATTGATCTTCATATCGTTGCGGTGCAGCGTTATCCGGAGCTGCTCGAAAAGTCCCATGAGCAAGGATTCTCTGCTTATCTGGTCAAAGAGGGCGACCGTCATATCCTTATGGATGAACCGGATGGAGATGAAGCCATGAAGGGGGTCTTCTTCCGTGAGCTCGATACGGATTTCAATACCGGCCTGTTTAAAATCGTCAAAAACGGTGAAGCGCAATATTTGAGAATTGTTCAGAACGAATGGGTTAAGCCCCGTTAAGCGGATTATACCAAAACTAGAAAGGGGGATTAAGCCTTGCTGCATATGATTATTCTACTTCCGTTTTTGCTGGCTGCGCTTATGCTGCTGCTGAAGCGAAATAAACGCTTTCACCTGGGCTGGATCGCTCTGCCCCTTCCCGCGGCTCTCTTCATTTATTTCCTGACGAGAATTCCAGCCATCCGGGCTGGAGATCCTATTGTAAACAATATCACCTGGATGCCGTCCTTTGGGGTGAATATATCTCTGGTGCTGGATGGACTCAGCTTGCTCTTTGTCCTGCTGATCACCGGAATGGGTGCCCTGGTTGTGCTCTATTCCATTTATTATCTTGATAAGCTGATGGAGGGAATCCGCCAGTTTTATATGTACCTGCTCATGTTTATGGGAGCAATGCTGGGCGTTGTCCTGTCAGATAATCTGATGGTGCTGTACGGATTCTGGGAATTGACGAGTGTTTCTTCGTTCCTGCTTATTGCCTTCTGGCACCGCCGGGAAAGATCCTCTTATGGGGCAATGAAGTCCATGCTGATTACTGTGTTTGGCGGTCTGGCGATGCTTGCCGGATTTAATCTGCTCTATGTAATGACCGGCACTTATAGTATCCGCGAGATTGTTGCACAGGCAGGAGCCTTGACAGAAAGTGCCATGTTTATCCCGTCCATGCTGCTTATTCTCCTGGGTGCCTTTACGAAATCCGCCCAGTTTCCATTTCATATCTGGCTGCCTGATGCCATGGAAGCGCCGACTCCGGTCAGTGCGTATCTTCACTCGGCTACCATGGTTAAGGCGGGGATCTATCTGGTAGCACGGCTCACCCCTCTATATGCCGGACAATCCGAGTGGTTCTGGCTCGTTTCTGTCACAGGGCTAGTAACTCTAATCTATGGGTCGTTCAAAGCCATCCGGCAAACGGATCTCAAGGCCTTACTGGCGTACTCCACGATCAGCCAACTCGGCTTGATCATGTCTTTGCTGGGACTCGGGTCGGCGGCAGCCTTCTTTACCGGCACGGGGGATGCAGTGTTTTATACGATGGCTACTACTGCAGCGCTCTTTCATCTCATTAATCATGCTGTATTTAAAGGCAGTCTGTTTATGGTTGTGGGCATTATTGACCACGAGACGGGTACCCGCGATCTGCGCAAGCTTGGAGGGCTCATGTCTCTCATGCCGGTCACCTTCTCTGTCGCATTGATCGGGGCGTTCTCCATGGCTGGATTGCCGCCATTCAGCGGATTCCTAAGTAAAGAAATGTTCTTCACCTCTGTGCTCAATATCCGGGAGTTTGACATCCTGAGCTCAGGATACTGGATGCAGCTCTTTCCGGTAATTGCCTGGATTGCCAGTGTGTTTACCTTTGTATATAGCATGATCTTTGTCTTCAAGACCTTCCGCGGCAAGCTGAGGGAAGACAAACTGGATAAAGTTCCGCATGAAGCTCCACTGGGTCTCTTGCTGTCACCGGTGATTCTAATTTCACTTGCTGTAGTGTTTGCTTTCTTCCCTGACCTGGTCTCTGCTACGCTGATTGAACCGGCAATGTCTTCCATCCATACGGGATTACTCGCACCGGAAGAAGCCTTTGAGGTATCTATTCATTTCTGGCATGGCTGGACACCGGAAATCTTCATGACCCTCGGCGTTATAGCAGCAGGTACGCTGTTATTTAGAATCTATACCCGGCTGCGGGTACTGGACCGCGAAGCAAGCGGACGCAATACGCTGAACCGTATCTATGACTTCTCGCTAAGACTGCTCGAGAATGGTTCAAGACGTTTGACCGATGCTTATATGACAGGTTCCAATCGCCATTACCTGCTCTATATATTCAGCTTTTTCATCATTTCTTTACTCACAGTTCTGCTGCGGCAGCCAGGCATAAGCTTCGGCATGGAGCAGTATGCCTCATTGTCTTTTTATGAAACGGCTGTTGTAGCAGCAATGCTGCTGGCTGCCTTTGCGGTTCCATTTGCCAAGTCACGTGTCAACGCGATTCTATTCACCGGTGGTGTAGGGTATATGGTGACGCTGCTTTTCGTTCTTTTCCGGGCACCGGATCTTGCACTCACCCAAATGATTATAGAGACCGTATCGGTCATTCTGTTCCTTCTTTGTTTCCGGTATTTACCGAAGCTGAAGAAGCAGAGGGAGCCGCTGCGCTTTAAGCTGCCTAATCTGATCATTGCGCTTGGAGCCGGTATTACAATGACGTTGATCGCTCTGGCGGCTATGGGTACCAGTCCTTTTGAACCTATCTCCGAGTTTTTCCTGAAAGAAAGCTACAACCTGGCTGGCGGCAAGAATGTTGTCAACGTCATCCTGGTAGATTTCCGCGGGTTTGATACCTTGTTTGAAATCATGGTGCTTGGCATCGCCTCACTGGCCATTTATGGTCTGATTCATTTGAGAATGGAGGAGGAGTTGCCGCCGCTCCAGCCCGCCAAGAAGGGGACGTTACCGCTGCGCAGCAATGACGTGATTCTGCAGACGATGTCTAAGGGGATTGTCCTCATTATTCTGATATTCTCCCTGTATTTGTTCTTTGCCGGACATAATCATCCGGGGGGAGGCTTTATCGGGGCATTGATGACTTCTGCTGCGCTGATCCTCATTACAATCGCATTTGGAATGGATCAGGTACGCAAGGTACTCCCTGTGAATTACCGGCTGCTTACAGCTTCCGGACTCCTGCTGGCGATTCTAACAGCGTCAGGCTCATTCCTGTTTGATGCTCCTTTTCTAAGTCATGCTTTCGGCCATTTTCATCTGCCTGTGCTTGGTGATACGGAGCTGGCGACTGCCGTCCTGTTTGACCTTGGCGTATACCTGGCCGTAGTCGGTGTGACGATGAACATCATTTTATCGATCGGAGGGGAAAAGAAATGGAACTCCTAATGGCGGTGGCGGTCGGCATTCTCTTCACGATCGGTGTATACCTGATTCTGTCCAAAAGCCTGCTGCGCATTGTGCTGGGAACCTCCCTGCTGACGCATGGTGTCCATCTGCTGCTGCTCACAATGGCCGGGCTCAAAAAGGGTGCGGCCCCTGTGCTGGGCAAAGCGGATACTTATGTTGATCCGCTGCCGCAGGCATTGATTCTAACCTCCATAGTAATCAGCTTTGGGGTTACCGCCTTCTACTTCGTACTCGCGTACCGGTCTTACCAGACGCTGGGTACTGACGAAATGGACAGCATTAAGGAGGACAACGAATGAGCAATCTATTGGTACTCCCGATTCTCATTCCGCTGACTACGGCTGTCATCCTGATTTTTCTCAAAGAGAAGATCCGGCTTCAGCGCGTGATTAGTGCGCTCAGCGGTCTGCTGAACATTCTGGTTGCAGTGCTGCTGGTTTCACGTGTCCACTCTGAGGGCATACAGACCTTGCAGATGGGGGGCTGGGCTCCTCCGTACGGCATTGTATTTGTAGGTGATATGTTTGCTGTGTTGCTGGTAATGATGGCTTCGATCGTCAGTTTTGCGATTCTGTTGTATTCTTTCGGCAGCATCGGAGAGAAGCGGGAGAGGTTCTATTATTATACGTTCTTTCAGTTTTTGCTGGTCGGGGTATACGGCTCGTTTCTTACCGGGGATATTTTCAACCTGTTTGTCTTCTTTGAGGTTATGCTGATTTCTTCTTATGCGCTTATCTCACTCGGAGGGACCAAACTTCAGCTAAGAGAAACGTCGAAATATCTGCTCATTAATATCGTATCCTCGACACTGTTTGTAGCAGCGGTAGCTTATCTCTATGCAGCAGTAGGAACACTCAACATGGCACACCTGTCCCAGCGTATCGCTGAAGCGGGACAAGGCGGTGTGCTTAATGTGATTGCTGTTTTGTTCTTGATTGTATTTTCCCTAAAGGCAGGGCTGTTCCTGTTCTTCTGGCTTCCAGGGTCATACAGTGCGCCTCCGCCGGCTGTCAGAGCATTATTCGGTGCTCTACTGACCAAAGTTGGACTCTATGCAATCATCCGCACCTTCACGCTACTGTTTGTTAACGATCCCGGCTTCACCCATGCCTGGATTGCCTGGATGGCTGCTGCTACCATGATCCTCGGTAGCCTGGGGGCAGTCGCGTATAAGGATATCCCGCGGATTCTGAATTATAACGTCATTATCAGCGTTGGGTTTGTAGCCTTTGGACTTGCTGTTGGGACAGCAGATTCATTGAATGGGGCGGTCTTCTATCTGCTGCACGATATGCTGGCCAAGGGACTCATGTTTATTCTGGGCGGGATAATTATATCCGCAGCTGGAACTGACCGGCTAGGCAGTATGGGCGGGATGATTAAAAAGTATCCGTTCATCGGCTGGATGTTCTTTACTCTTGCGCTTGCCCTGACAGGTATTCCGCCGCTGAGCGGGTTTGCCGGCAAAATCCTGATCATCCGCGGAGCTCTGGCTGAGGGAATGCTGACGTTGTCCTTAATTGGACTAGGATCGAGCTTACTGGTGCTGTATTCCCTGATGAAGGTGTTCAGGCTGGCATTCTGGGGAAATGAACCTGTGAAAGAGCTGCCTAAAGTGAGCTTGAAGGCTGCATCGGCTGTTGCAGCCGGACTCCTGCTGCTTGTGATTGCAATGGGGGTTGGTGCCGAGTCCGTGTATACTTATGTATCGCAGGCTGGAGAGGTATTGGCTTCACCTGCGCTATACATTGAAGCCATAATGAAGGAGTAGAGAAGATGGCCCTACAATTCCTGTTAAATCTGTTGATTGCCTTTCTGTGGATGGCGATAAATAACAATGGCTCTGGTTCAAGCTTCATCGTAGGCTATGTGCTCGGTATTATATTATTGCTGATTTTGACGAAATCCCTGGCCCGGACCCGGCCATTCTATCTCATACGTATATGGGCTATACTGAAGCTTCTGCTGATCTTTGCCCGTGAACTTACGGTCTCGAATTTCGTGGTCATCGGCCATATCATCCGTCCGAAGCTGGCTATACGTCCCGGCATCTTTGCTTATGAGACTGCCTTGACCTCGGCTTGGGAGGTTACGCTGTTATCGTGCCTGATCTGTCTGACACCGGGAACCCTGACCCTTGATGTTTCGAAGGATGGCAAGACGCTGTACATTCATGCTATTGATATTAAAGATGCAGAGCTGTTGGTCACGCAGATTAGAGGCACTTTCGAACAGGCAATTATGGAGGTGACCCGGTAATGATCCAAGTTATACTAACTGTGGCCATGATCATTCTGGCGCTGGCGATGCTGGCATGCCTGTTCCGTCTCCTGAAAGGGCCAACCCGTTCAGACAGGGTTACCGCACTCGATACGATAGGCATTCATATACTCGCTATGATCACCGTTTTCTGTATGCTGCTGGATACCCAGGATTTTCTAGAAGTCATTCTGGTTATCGGTATTCTTACGTTTATTGGAACAACGGCACTGGCCAGATATATTGAACGGGGAGCCGTTATAGAAGATGGAGGGAACCCGAATGACAGGTGAACTGATTAGCTCCATTATTGTGGTAATTGGTGCAGTCTTCTGCGGTTTAAGTGCCTTCGGCTTAGTCCGGCTGCCTGATGTGTACCTGCGTTCACATGCGGCTACCAAAAGTGCAACCTTCGGGGTACTGTGCTTGCTGACAGGAGGCTTCCTGTACTTTTGGTTTAAAGACGGAACGGTTAATGTCAAGCTGCTGCTGGCGATTGTTTTTGTATTCATCACTTCACCGGTGGCAGGCCATTTAAATGGCCGGGCAGCCTACCGTTCCGGAGTCCCCTTGTGGAAGGGGAGCATACAGGATGATCTGAAGGTCCTGGGGGAAGAAAGTCAGGAAACGTCTGCAAAATAATACTTAATCGCTGAATTCCTTATAGGAAGCGGGGGAACCAGGTTATATGGGGTGAATCTCGGATAAACGAGTAGGGCTACTTTCAGGGCCCGAATCCGGCAGCTAACCCCGCAAGCGTTCATGAGAGGATGCATTGGTTATGCCGCATATTGAAGTGAATGGAACGTCGCTGTATTACGAGATGTCGGGCAGCGGTCTGCCCATTGTTTTTATTCATGATTATTCGACCTCCCATCATCTGTTTGACCCGCAAGCGGATTATTTCAGCAAGCGTGCGAAAGTGGTCGTATTCGATTTAAGAGGGAACGGACAATCGGGGAAAATGGATGTGGAGATTAGCCGGATCGTAGACACACAATGTGAAGATTTGAAGCTGTTGTTGGACGCTTTGGCTGTAGAGAGGGCTGTTATCGTAGCTTGTTCCAGTGGTGCTGTGCTCGCCCAGAAATTCGCCTATCTGTACCCTGAGCGGGTGATTAATATGGTATTGGTGGACAGCTATTTCCAGGGAGAATACACAGCTAGAGGCGGGAAAGTGAAAGGAATCTTCGAGGTCTGCGCATGGGCCGCCCATTATCTTCCTGCCGAAATGTTTATCCGTTCTTTACGCATCACCTACAATAAATGGCTCTCAGCTTATCATATTCTCAGGAAAGAGCTTGTGCATGAACGGACCACTGAATTAATTATGCAGCGGCTGGCACTTAGACAAACGGACAGCTACGGATTCGCGTTACGGCTGCAGGTTCCTGTTCTTGTTGTATCCGGGAATCAGAATGAATGGGCATTGGAGCAGGTGAAAAGAACAGCCGGCAAGTATCCGTCTGCCCGCCTAGCGATCCTTGAAGATGCCATGTATCCGAGTCACTTGTGTCAACCCCAGCTCTTCAACCGTATATTGCTGGATTATCTTAGGGAACAGCATAGTTTTCAGCGGGCGGCGGCCGGCAAGTAGGAGGGAGATAGATGATTATTGCCAGCTGATTTGCTAATAATAGAATAGATGTGGATACTGATTCGCTGAAGAAATCTTTCCTCTAAAAAACAATATATGGGGTGTTATATGAATCAGTTTGATGATGTATTTATTCAGATATTAATTCTGCTTGCCATATCCATGGGAGTCATTGCAGTTGCCAAAAAAATGAATCAGCCCTATTCCATCGCGCTTGTAGTGGTGGGGCTGCTGCTGGGGTTTGTGCATATTCCTATTTTGGTGGAAGCAGAGGCTTTCATCACCCAGTCGCATGTCTTTCAGGCGATCATCATCTCATTATTCTTACCGATTCTCTTGGGGGATGCCACCTTAAAGCTTCCTTTCTCCCATCTTCGGGAGCAACATAAGCCGGTGCTGGCTTTGGCTTTTGGAGGAACCTTGTTGTCATTTCTCATCATCGGCTTGGCTGTGTATTGGGGGCTGGGCCTTCCGCTTATTGTTTCCTTCACCTTTGCTGCGCTGATGAGTGCGACAGACCCCATTAGTGTGATTTCGATTTTTAAATCTTTGGGTGTCCCGAAGAATATTGTTACTATTATAGAAGGAGAATCTCTTTTTAATGATGGGATTGCTGTAGTGCTGTTTCAAATCTCTTCGGTGTACCTGCTGTCTTATATGGAAATGGGCTGGGTAGGGGTTGGCAGCGGAATTCTGCTGTTCCTAAAATTTTCTTTAGGCGGTATCCTTATCGGAGCGATAATGGGATATTTGTTCTCGCAATTAATTCGTCTTTATGATGATTTCCCATTGGAGATCGGATTCTCCATGCTGCTGTTTTTTGGAAGCTATTTTATCGCGGAGCACTTTCATGTATCCGGAGTTATTGCTGTCGCGGTAAGCGGGCTGATCTTTGGAAATTACGGTTCGCGGATAGGTATGTCAGAGACCACGAAGGTAAATATCAATTCATTTTGGGATGTCATCACCCTGGTGGCTAACTCATTGATCTTCCTGATGATTGGACTTGAGATTAGAAATATTGATTTTACCGATAAATGGCTGCTTATTGTCGCTTCGATTCTTATCGTACTGGCAGGACGGACCATTGCGTTGTATGCCAGTCTCAGGTTTCTGAAGAATTTTCCGGCCTCCTGGAAGATTGTTTTGAATTGGGGCGGATTAAAGGGAAGTCTCTCCATTGCACTCGCATTGAGTCTGCCGGCATCATTTGAAGGCAGGGAGAATATCCTGGTCTTAACCTTCAGTATTGTCTTGTTCTCCCTGCTGGTTCAAGGGTTGACCATCAAGCCGCTGGTAAAGAAACTGGATTTGACCCAGGATAATGTAATGGAGAAGTGAAAAATGCTCATATCTATTATGTTTCTGCCATTGGCGTGATCGATAAGTTGGTTATTAAACACCGGGAGAACGGTACAATTAAAGCAGTTTCTCCATAATCATCACGTCAATAAACTCTCCATTCAGAATCCCCTGCTTCTCAAATACACCAACCTGCCGATAACCCGTTTTCTTGTATAGCCCTTGACCGCTTTGGTTGAACGGAAAAGTAAAGAGAACAATTTTATAAAAGCTGTTTTCCTTGGCTATCTTGTGTAAGGACTCTAAGAGAAAACTACCCACACCCTGCCCACGAAAGCTGCGGTCAATGTAAACGGAGAGGTCAGCGACTCCATGATAGGCACAGCGGTGCGAATAAGGATTTAGGGAGGCCCAGCCAATGACTTCACCCTCTAGTTCAGCGACCACAACACTAAAGCGGCCTTGGTGATCGTTGAACCATGCCTTCATATAGGAGGAGTCTTTCGTCTCCGTTTCGAGCGTAGCGATCCGGTCCTCGATCCCCTGGTTGTAGATACGAAGGATGCTTTCCGTATCCTTTGAAGTGGCCTGACGAACAGTTAATGTAGTGATCATATGAACAGCCTCCAAATGCTTACTTTCTCGCTTTAATTACAGCAGATACAATGAATTGGTCAACGTTCGCACCGGGAACCCAATCTTTGATGAATGCTCTGGATTCATCTTTGGGCTCAATGCTAATCTCAGAGAAGCCGCTTTCCCGAAGCATCTGCTCTACATCAGCGATGGAAGAGGCTCCGGAGATACAACCAGAATATAGTTCGCCCAGGTCATTTTTGATCTCAGGGGGAAGCTCAGCTGTAGTTACAATATCAGAGATCGCCAGACGCCCGCCAGGCTGAAGGGCACGATAGGCCTCACGGAATACTTGCTGTTTGTCTGGTGAGAGGTTAATCACGCAGTTAGAGATAATCACGTTTATTGAATTGTCAGCGACGGGGAGATGTTCAATTTCGCCCAATCTGAATTCCGTGTTGTTGAATTTTCCTTTAATGGCATTATCTCTTGCACGGCTGATCATTTCAGGTGTCATATCCACACCGATAACATGGCCTTGCTCACCTACCTGCCGGGAAGCGAGGAAACAATCGAATCCACCACCGCTCCCAAGGTCCAGAACATGTTCACCCGCCTGCAGTTCAGCAATAGCCTGAGGGTTACCGCATCCAAGGCCTAAATTTGCGCCTTCAGGAGCTGCAGACAGATCCTCGCTGGAATAACCCAGCTTAGCGGATATGGCATCAAAATCAGATGGGGAGTCACAGCAGCTGCTGTCAGCAGGTCCGCAGCAGGAAGAGGCAGCTTCGACCTTTTTTACAGCGATTGTCTGATAGCGCGCCCGTACATTCTGGCGGATCTGGTCATTAGTAAGTTTGTTCATGATTAAACACTCCTTGTATAGTGGAATAACTTGCAAATTGCAAATATAAGACTAGAGAAATCACCCTTTTACAGGTGCGCAGCAATTGCTGGATTTCCCCATGGCTTCATTGAAAAGCTTAATGGATCGTAGTAATGTTTCTACTTCAAATTCGCTCATGTGTGAGAAGGCTTCATTCAGGTATTCATTCATTTGTTGATCAATCGTTGTAGCCACCATTTTCCCTTCGGGAGTAAGCGACAGGTTATAGACTCTTCGATCCGCAGGGTCAGGTGTCTTCTTAACTAAATTCATTTTCACCAAAGACTGGACTTGTCTGCTAAAGGTAGTAATATCTGTCCCGAGTGTTTCGGCGACCTGTTGCATGGAGGGATTGTGGCTTCGATCAATTTCATACAATAGATGGCTTTGGGTCGCAGAGAGATCACATCCGCCTACGCTGCAGCAATCCTTATTGAGTAGTCCCAAACGCCTGCTCATGATTTGGAGTAATTCTCGTGGAGTTTCCATTGTTTTCACCTCATGTATTAGTTATAACTCAGATACTTGCAAATTGCAAGTTAAATATCATCTGATTGGAAGTTTTACATTACGGAAACAAAAAGAATGACTTGAATATAAACATTCAATTATATAATGAACTATAAATAGAAAGGGGCCTGAGAAAATGGAACAACCCATTCGTCTGTATTTCCTCTGTATCCAGAATCGTTGCCGCAGTCAAATTGCCGAGGCTTTTGCCAGACATTATGGCGGTGAGCATGTGATCGCTGAAAGTGCAGGACTTGAATCCGGAGAGATTCATCCCTATACGGTCAAAGTCATGAAAGAAGTAGGGATTGATATTTCAGGCAACAGCTCCAAAACGATTGATATGACAACATTTATGCAATCGAAAGTCATTATTAAATTATGTGAACAAGTTAATGAAAAATGCCCGATTGTTCCTTTTGCCATCAAGAATGTACAATGGGATATTACGGATCCATTAACCCATGAGGGCCGTCTGGAAGATGTGAGGGCTGCACGTGACCACATCCAGCTGCGGGTGCTTCAGTTACTAAAGGAAATGAATGTCCCTGTTAACGAATAAGGCTTTCTTGCCAAACTACTTTCGCCTTTCTTGATTTTAAACGAAATGAACTTTAATATATGATTATATATTTATGTATCATTTGGTTTGTACTCTGGAGAGGACAGTGCATATGTACAACATGGAAATGGCTGAGAAGCTGAAATTATTGGGTGACAAAACCAGGCTTACGATACTTGGATTGCTTAAAGATAAAGAATGGTGTGTATGTGATTTAGTCGAAATCTTAAATATGTCTCAACCTGGTGTGAGCCAGCACTTGAGGAAATTAAAGGCACAGGGGCTAGTGAAGGAGACGAAACGAGCTCAATGGGTATACTATTCCTTGAATATTGAAGAGGGTTCCTTTATTCAACCCGTTCTAAGTGCATTGCCTGACACCCAAACGCTACTGTCCTTGTTAAAAGGGGAGTACACGGAATGTGCTTGTGATTAAGGATTGAACAGAAGGGAATCATATTCTCACTTGATTATATAAGCGTATAGTTATATAATGATGTGGTGAAAGGGGGGCTGAAGATGAGTTTTGATCTGGATGAGCTGGATGAAGTATCACAGACGTTGAAGCTACTGGGGGATAAAACTAGGCTGACGATGATGAAGCTTCTGGAGAAGCAGGAGTGCTGTGTATGCGAGCTTGTTGATATTTTCAAGACTAGTCAGCCATCTGTGAGCCAGCACTTGCGGAAGCTCAAGGATGCGGGGCTGGTCAAGGAGAACCGGAAAGGCCAGTGGATTTTTTACTCGGTGAATCCAAACAGCATCCAGCATGAATTAATTCAGAATCTGATTGCCTTCGTTCCTTCACAAGATCATGAATTAGAAGAGCTCGATAAGAAAGGCTTAAGAATTTCATGTGACTAAATGGAGGTTAGCGGATTGGTTTCTGTATTCTTAGCGGGTTTCATTTTCATTGTTACCTTAGTATTTGTCATTTGGCAGCCTAAAAACTTGTCCATTGGCTGGTCTGCCTGCGGCGGAGCGGTACTCGCTTTACTTGCCGGAGTAGTCAGCTTTAGTGATGTTAAGGACGTTACCTTGATTGTATGGAATGCCACATTGGCCTTTGTTGCGATCATTCTGATCTCGCTCATCCTCGATAAAATCGGATTCTTCGAATGGGCTGCCCTACATATGGCCAGAGCTGCCCGGGGGAATGGAACCCGGATGTTCATCTATGTCACCATTCTTGGTGCGATTGTAGCCGCGTTCTTTGCCAACGACGGAGCGGCGCTCATTCTGACTCCAATTGTGCTGGCTATGGTCCGTGCGCTGAATTTTGATGAGAAGAAGGTCTTTCCGTTTATCATTGCCAGCGGGTTCATTGCGGATACTACGTCTTTGCCGCTGGTTGTAAGTAATCTGGTGAACATCGTATCGGCGGACTTTTTCGGGATTACCTTTATGGAATACGCTGGACGGATGCTGATGCCTACTCTGTTTTCCTTGGGGGCAAGTATTCTGGTTCTGTACTTCTTTTTCCGTAAAAGCATCCCTAAGAAATTCGACAGCTCCCAGCTGAAAAATCCGCAGGAAGCGATCAAAGATAAGAAGATGTTCAAACTGTCCTGGTGGGTATTAGCGGTTCTGCTGGTAGGATACTTTGTGAGTGAGTTCCTTAACATTCCGGTGTCTGTGGTAGCCGGGGTTATCGCAATTTTCTTCCTTCTCATGGCAAGAAGAAGCCCGAATGTTCCCACGATGGAAGTCGTGAAGGGTGCGCCCTGGGCGATTGTATTCTTTTCCATCGGGATGTATGTCGTCGTATATGGCCTGCGCAATGCGGGGCTGACGGACGTCCTTGCCGATGTCATCCAGGCTGTGGCCGATCAGGGGCTGTTCGCCGCAACGATGGGGATGGGCTTTATTGCTGCAATCATCTCTTCCATAATGAATAACATGCCTACGGTGATGATTGATGCGCTGGCCATTGATGCTACGCATACCTCGGGACTGATTAAGGAAGCCTTGATATATGCGAATGTCATCGGCTCTGACTTGGGACCGAAGATTACACCGATTGGTTCACTGGCTACCTTGCTGTGGCTGCATGTGCTTTCGACCAAAGGGGTGAAGATATCCTGGGGAACGTATTTCAAAACAGGTATTATCCTGACGATCCCTACACTGTTTATCACACTGCTTGGCCTCTATATAACGTTAAATCTATTTTAAAATCAAAGGAGATTACGACTCATGGATAAGAAAACCATTTACTTTTTGTGTACAGGAAACTCCTGCCGGAGCCAGATGGCCGAAGGCTGGGCTAAGAAATACTTGAGCGAGGAATGGAATGTGTACAGTGCAGGTATAGAGGCTCACGGTCTGAATCCGAAAGCTGTTCAAGCGATGAACGAAGTAGGAATTGACATCTCAGCTCAAACGTCTGATATTATTGATCCGCAGCTGCTTAATAATGCTGACCTTGTGATTACATTGTGCGGAGACGCTGCAGATAAATGTCCAATTACTCCGCCCCAAGTGAAACGTGAGCACTGGGGATTTGATGACCCTGCGAAAGCGCAAGGAACAGATGAAGAGAAGTGGGCAGTCTTCCAGCGGGTTCGTGATCAAGTGGGCGAGCGCATCAAGCAATTCGCTGAAACAGGAAAATAAGACAGAGTAACAGCCGGGGCTTCCCGGCTGTATTTCTAAGGAGGAGATGGAGTTCATGAAAAGAATTGAAATCTATGATCCGGCGATGTGCTGCTCCACCGGTGTATGTGGGCCTGTAGCTGATCCTGAATTAATTCGTATATCTGCTGTAGTTCATAACTTGAAGAAGCAGGCTGTAGATGTATCCAGATATAATCTGACCAGTGAACCGGATGCCTTTGTTACGAATGGTGAAGTCAGACAATTGCTGGCTGATGAAGGTCCTGAAGTATTGCCTGTTACTTTTGTAGACGGGAAAGTGGTTAAGAAACAGGGCTACCCCACGAATGAAGAGTTAGAGCAGTGGACAGGGATTGCCGCAGCTGAATTGACAGCCAAGCCCCGCATCCGTCTTGAAATCAAGACGAAGTCATAATGAAAGAAAGAAGGCATACCATGTCTAAACTCTTTGATCCACTGACTATGCTGCCGACACCTTACCTGTTCTTTACAGGGAAAGGCGGGGTGGGTAAGACCTCAACAGCCTGTGCGGCAGCAGTTGCGCTGGCAGACTCCGGCAAACGGGTTCTGCTGGTGAGCACAGACCCCGCCTCCAATCTACAGGATGTTTTCGGTGTAGAGCTGTTTAACCATCCCACTCCCATTGAAGAGGTTCCCAATCTTTTTGCGGCTAATTTAGATCCGGAGACTGCCGCCGAAGAATATAAGGCAAAAGTGGTTGCTCCTTACCGGGGAGTATTGCCTGATTCGGTCGTCGCGTCGATGGAAGAACAGTTATCAGGAGCATGTACGGTGGAAATTGCTGCTTTTGATGAGTTTACAACCCTGTTGACGGATGAGAAATTGAAGGCACAGTTCGATCATATTCTGTTTGACACTGCGCCAACAGGACACACGCTGCGGCTGTTGCAGCTGCCTTCAGCCTGGAGCGGATTCCTGGATGAAAGTACGCATGGTGCCTCATGTCTGGGTCCACTGGCGGGTCTGGAAGGTAAAAAAGTTCTATATCATGAAGCGGTTAAATCCTTATCGGACAAGGATCTGACTACCCTAATCCTGGTTACCCGTCCGGAGCTTTCTCCCTTAAGGGAAGCCGCACGTGCATCATCTGAACTAAAAGAAACCGGGATAAAAAATCAGCTGCTTGTGGTTAATGGGGTACTTACTTCATCTATCAACGAAGATGAAGTTGGGAAGAGCTTTGTAGAGCGGCAACAGAAGGCGCTGTCACATATGCCTGCTGAACTACAGGCTCTAGCAAGCTACACAATCCCCTTAGCTCCCTTTAATGTTACAGGCATCGCAAGCTTGCGTGCATTCTTCGCTCCAGTCCAAGGGAATCCAGATCATGTACAACAGGTAGAGGTAAACGCTGACATCCCCTCACTTGAAGCCTTGATCTCCGATTTGGAGGGTAGCGGGATTCGGGTGATTTTTACGATGGGTAAAGGCGGTGTGGGGAAAACAACTGTAGCCTCTGCTATAGCTGTCGGCCTGGCCGAACGGGGACACCGGGTTCATCTCAGTACAACAGATCCGGCGGCTCATCTGGAATATGTATTCGGTGATCATTCCGATCAGATTTCCGTAAGCCGGGTGGATCCGAAGGTGGAACTAGAGAAATATCAGCAAGAGGTGATCCGCCAGAATGCAGATTCCCTGGATGAAGAGGGGCTTGCCTTCCTGGAAGAGGATTTAAGATCGCCATGTACCGAAGAGATCGCCGTGTTTCGTGCATTTGCTGACTTGGTAGAGCGCTCTGAGGAAGAGATTGTAGTTATAGATACAGCACCAACCGGACATACGCTGTTATTGCTGGATGCGACTCAGGAATACCATAAGGAAATCGCCCGTTCTTCCGGCGTCATTCCGGATTCCGTGCAGCATTTACTGCCGAGACTTCGTGATCCGAAGGAGACAAGCGTCGTTATTGTCACGCTGGCGGAGGCAACGCCGGTCTATGAAGCCTCCCGCCTGGAACAGGATCTGAAGCGTGCGGGTATACCAACGAAATGGTGGGCGATTAATCAAAGCTTTGCTGCTGCAGGGACAACAGATCCAGTGCTTAGCGGGCGGGCTCATGCCGAACTGAATTGGATTCAGAAGGTAGAACAAAATGCTGAGGGGCATGTGGTAATCATCCCTTGGAAGTCTAATGAAGTAACCGGGTATGAGCAGCTTAAAGAACTCTCGTGGCGGAAAGCAACTGCTGCTAGAGAATAGAGATAGGGGAGAACTATAATGGCGAATTATCATGAATTGATCGAAGGTAAAGTATACATCGGCGGGGAGAATGCGCTACTAGAAGCCCTGCAGGAGCAAGAGATTACCGATGTGTTTGACTTAAGGGATACCGGCACGAAGGCAGAAGGCTTCCCTGAGCATGTAACCCGTCATCATTTTCCGATCGTGGAGGATGAGGGCGGACAGGAAGATTCTGTTCAAGCGGCAATCCAGGCAGTTACGGCAGCAGTAAATGATGGGAAAACTGTGTATTTCCATTGTGCCGGCGGACGGAACCGTACAGGAACTGTGGCCACAGGAGTCCTGCTTGAACTTGGCCATGCTGCGAATGTAGAAGAGGCGGAAGCCTTGGCCAAAGAAAAGCGTCCGGATATCAACATCAAGCAGGATATGCGTGATATACTGAAGGGCTTTTATTCATCCAAGTAAAGTGAAATTCATATTCAAAAGAGCTATTTCCTAAGGGGGATGGCTTTTTTGTTATAGAGTTGAAATACATGCACTTACAGCAGCTTCTTAATTTCCTCAACCGATGCCACTCTGCCCATAATTTTCACTTGATTGTCAACAACCAGTGCTGGTGTTTTCATGACTCCGTATGACACAATCTCCTTATAATTCTGAACCTTTTCGAAAGTCACATCCAATCCAAGTTGTTTAACTGCTTCTCTAGCATGCCCCTCCAGTTTCTTGCAGTTTGCGCATCCAGACCCTAGAATCTTGATAATCATTAATAAATTCCTCCCATGTTAGATAATAATATTACTTGTTCTTGTTTCTACTGTTCTAAACAATAAGATTGAACAAATAACCGACCAGAATAATACCAATACCAGTTATCAGTACAAAAGCGGCGATTAGTTTCGGTTTGATCACCTTTCGCAGCAAAATCATCTCAGGTAATGACAGCGCAGTGACCGCCATCATAAAGGCGAGTGCGGTTCCCATTCCCACCCCTTTATGAATTAAAGCTTCTGCAATTGGGATTGTACCTAAAGCGTTGGAATAAAGGGGGATTCCTAGAACGACGGCAATAAATACCGCAAAGGGATTATCAGGTCCGGCGTATTTGGCAAGCATCTCCGCAGGCACTATGATGGCTCCTATTTTTTTCGTATGTTTAAGCAACTGACCTCCATGTCGCCAAGTGAATTTATCGCTATAGGCCAGCCGCTGGACATGGAGGATTTTTTTGGATAATGGCACCTGAAATACCGAAGATTATTTCCAAATGAGTATAGGAGGGTATTATGACCGGTACATGTTCAACAACCGATTACGGAAATAACGGGAACGTTGGCGTATTGTGGAAGACCGTTTCAGAGGATTGTAATTTGGCCTGCGATTATTGTTATTACAGCACCTGTGGAGGGAAGCCCGGTCCACGGATCAACCGGATTGATTCCGCTGTCCTGAATACATTTATCCAAGAATATATGGAAATGAGCAAGGGAAGTGCCTCCTTTGCTTGGCAGGGAGGAGAACCTCTGCTCGCCGGACTGGATTTTTTTGAAGAGGTCGTGATGCTTCAAGCGGCGTATGCCCCTGCACATACAGCAATCAGTAATGCCCTGCAAACGAACGGCACGCTGATCACAGATAAATGGGCTGCTTTTTTCCGGGAATACCAGTTTTTGATTGGCATTAGCGTGGACGGACCTAGAGATATTCATGATGAGCGGAGGGAGGATTCCCGAGGGCAAGGGAGCTTTGATCGGGTTATGAAGGGTATTGATTGCCTGCGTCGGCATCAAGTGGATTTTAATATTCTTACAGTGCTTCACCGGGGGAATATCAATAAGGCCAGAGAGCTGATTGAATTCTATGAGCGTGAAGAATTTACATATGTACAATTTATTCCTTGTATGGACTTCCGTTCTCAGGAAACAGGCATGCCTGGCAGCTATGATATCACACCCGAGGAGTATGGACAATTCCTGTGTGAAGCTTTTGATTACTGGTATAATGACGGGCAGCCGCGGACATCAATTCGAATCTTCGACAATATGCTTAGTGTCTATACGGGCCGAGAGGCTGAGTTATGTGTTCACCGCTCCGGATGCAGCACCATGCTGGTACTGGAACAGAACGGGGACGCCTATCCCTGCGACTTCTATATTCACGATGACTGGAGGCTCGGCAATGTGGCCGAGGACAGCTTGAACGAATTGCTGTCGCATCCCGCACGGAAGTTATTTCTTGGAATGAAGCAGACGCTGCCTGAAGCTTGCCGCAGCTGTGAATACAAGCCGCTGTGCCACGGAGGCTGTCCGCGCAACCGCAAATGGGCAGATGATCTGAGTGTATCGGACCCGGATTATTTCTGCGCCGGCTACAAGCGCATTTATGCTTATGCCGATGAGCATATGAAGACGCTGGGAGCATCGCTACGGCGGCAGCTGTTCGCGGAGAATGTACAGCGATACTTTAAAGGTCGTCTTCCGGGCCGCAATGATCCTTGTGCATGCGGCAGCGGCCGGAAATTCAAGAATTGCTGTGCAGACATTGCCGTGTCCTAGCCGGGAGTTCATTGATCTGCCTAATTTGATTTATATGAAGTGTGCCTATTAAGGCACGCTTTTTTTAATCCAATAAAAAACCTATACATTTCATAAAAATGTGAGTTAGAAGCTGGAGCCGTAGGATTGTATGATTATTGGTAAGGAATTCCTTATTAAAATTCATCATGCGAGGGGAATTGTGATATGCAGGATACCATTGTGCGGATCTTGAGTGAAATTAAGAACAATCCGGAGCTGTTGCTCACAGCCACTGAAGCCACCGATATTGTGAATGATGTAGGTCTGGATTCCTTGCAAATGATTAATTTCATTCTCCGAATCGAAGACGAATTCGAAATTGAGTTTGATTTTGATCATTTTGCCTATGAGGATTTCCAGTCTATCGGGGATTTCATGGGGTTCATCACAGCCACGCAAACCGCTTCTTAAGGGGGCTTCATGGATGAAGTCAACCGTGGTTCTAGGCACCTTTGATTCAGAGGCGTGGTGGCGGAGTCCGCATGGATCTATGCTTCCTTCTATGAACAGCAGCCAAGCTGTGACGATGGGTATGGATGAATTGTTGTTTCCGTTATGCAAGGAGCAGGACATTCTGTTCACCCGGCAGCCCATGGACGAGCTTCTTAGAAGCTATTTATCGCTGCTCGGCTATACCTTCACCAATGTTCATTGCAGAAATCCCGTTCATGCGGATGACTACAGGCTGCATGTGTTTGATCTTCTAATGGCTGATGCAAGCTACTACCAGCAGCTACTCCCGCAAGATGCTCTGATCTCTCCCTATTCTATTCTTTCTGATACCAGTGAGTTAGTGCGCAGGTTCAATTTCGGTAATCAGTTTCCCTCCTTAGATACAGTTCGAGCTGTGAATTCAAAGATTTATTCTCATGAACTAAGACAAAGATTGGGCATTCGCAATAGTTCCTCGATAGCTGAAAGTTCTGAGGAACTGCTGACCTACGGGCTTCAGCTGCTACGGACCGGACAAGTGCTGGTGAAGGACCCGCTGGGTGTCTCAGGCAAAGGCAATATGTTAATTTCAAGCGAGAGAATGCTGAGAAGAATTGCGGCCTATCTGCAAGAGCAAGAGAATAGAGGCAAACAAACACAGTTCATTATCGAACCCCTGCTTGATAAAACGGAGGATTTCTCCTGTCAGCTGTTCCTAACAGAGCAGGGGGAAGTGGAATTGTTGTCTGTTCAACGAATGGTGAATGAAGCCTTCTCTTATGTAGGCTCCTATCCTGCCGGTTCCGGGTTTACCCGGATGCTCCGGGACAAGGGTTATTTCAGCATTATGGAAGATGCCTGCAAGGACTTGTTCGAGACAGGCTATCACGGCGAGGTGTGTATAGATTCCATGCTGCTGGCAAGCGGTGAGCTGGTGCCCATCGTTGAGATTAATGCCAGAAAGTCCATGGGGCTGATTAATCATCATCTCAATAACTATTTACAGCAGTATTCCTTGTCCAGCTTTTTGACCTTTATCTCGGCAGGCTGCTCCACGGAAGTGACCATGCTGCAGATTCTAGAGGTTCTGAGAGCAGGCGGATTGTTGTTTACGGAAGAGAACAGGCAAGGAATTATACCACTGGGTGCAAACACGCTTTTCGGCTCCGGCAATACAGCATTTCCTGACGCGGAGTCTGAATGGCGGAAGGGGAAGTTTTATGTAGCTGCTCCCTATGCCTCTAATGTGAGTGAAGCATTAACTCTAATCCACCGGGTAAAGGATGTCTTGAAGTCTCTGGCGATTAAGATTTATAACTGACCAGTCTTTATTGTAAAACGAGGGAGCTGACAAATGATTACCATTTTATGCTCATCTGTCGCTTTGGGAGTCTACACGCCTGCGGTCCTGTTACGTGACGAGCTAAGCAGGTCATATGAGGCCGATCTGGAAGTGCTGGAAAGCCTGTATCCGCCCGAAACAAGACTGAAATTAACCGAAAACAAGAAGGTTTTCTCTACGAGGTTTGAAGTAGCCAAGCTGGGTCACAGAATGATCAGGGATATCACACCGAATCTGGACCCGCATCTGGTAACCCGGCTTTTAGGCAAGTGGGCTGAAGAGAACCGGAGGGTGTTTATGGTTTTCTCAGGATTCTGGATGCCCGTCGTAGAGGAGTATGCGAGGAATTACCGCAAGGATGTCCATGCAGAGCTGATTCATATGGATGCGTTTATATCTCCTTCGTGGAAGCTGTATTCCAACAATATCCGTAATGATCTGTTTACGGTGAACGATGTCTGGTTTTTTGACGGGGCGGCTGGGCGGGTGAATTACAGTATTTCGATGGGTCATGCTGCCCCTAAGGACTATAAGGAACGTGACAACCGGTTCGTTATCCATGGCGGCGGCTGGGGAATGGGGACCTACAAGGAGACGGCAGCAGAGCTGAAGCACTCCCTGGAATTGAACATCGTCATTCACGAGCTCACGGATGATCAGGCTTATGGAGAAGAGCACCGTTATTACATGGTGAAGCCGGGCTGGTCGCCCTGGATGAAGAACGAAGAGCATGAATATACACTGCCGCCGTTCGGTGAAGTTATCAATCATTGTTTTTGCGAGGATACCGGGGTGAAGCATAGCTTCTATCAGCTGATCTGTAACTCGAAGGCTATTATCAGCAAGCCGGGGGGAGGAACCCTGCTGGATTCGCTGGAATCCTTCACGCCGGTTATTTTCCTGGAGCCGCTGGGTGAGCATGAAGCCTGCAACGCGGAGCTATGGGAGCGGCTGGGTTTTGGAATAAGGTATGAGCGCTGGATGAGTATGGGTTGTCCGCTTGAGATGTTGGAGTTATGTAGTGAGAACTTAAGAAGCTATAAGACTCAGGTGTTACATTACGGGAGGTGCTTTCATGAGACAGCCGCAAACATCCGTAGTTCTGGACCGGGATTCCTTTGAGCGCTTGAAGAAAACCATTAAACATATGTCGGTAACGCACAAGCAGGTTCATCTTGACCCAACGTATTCTACGAATCTTCCGGTCGAGGTCGGGCTTAAATTAACCAATGGCTGCAATCTGCGCTGCAAGCATTGCTTTGAATGGAACTCTGAGGGGTATCACCGGGATTTAGGCAGAGCCGAGCAGAGAGAAGAACTGGATTTTGCAGTGATTGAAAAAGTGTTCCGGCAAACAAGGGAAACGAACGCCAATATGTTCCTTTGGGGAGGCGAGCCTCTATACTACAGCCGGTTCAATGAACTGGCCGACCTGCTGGAGCAGGACCCCAGATGGACGGTGTTATGCACCAACGGAATTCAAATCATAGAGAAGCTGGATTCCATCCTCAAAATGTCCAAAAGTCTGGTCTGTCTGATCAGCCTGGAAGGCTTCGAAGCGGAGAATGATGCGATCCGGGGAAAAGGCACCTTCAAGAAGGTTATGGCGGGCATTGATAAGCTGCTGGAGCTGGAGAAGGAGGGTATCTATCAAGGAAAAATCTCCATCCATCTGACCATTAGCGATGTCATGATCGATAAGCTGTATGATTTTGTTGAGTTTTTTGAACAAAAGGGGATTGACTCGGTGTATATTACCTTCCCGTGGTATTTGCCGGACGAAGTGTCCAGTAATATGGACCGCTATTTCAACGAGCATTTCAAGTGGCTGGCAGATGATCTGGAGGAAGGGCACCGCAACAGCTGGCATTCGTTCAAGTATCGCATCTCCCCTGACAGGATTGATCCGCTGCTTGCGCAGATGGAGAGGATTAACCAGCGAACCTGGAACTTAAGAACACGGTATCAGCCTGCGCTTGAAATGGATGAAGTACGGGACTTTGTATTGGGTTCAGAGAAGCCCGCCCAGAATAAAACGCAATGCTTGTCGATCCGCACCAGACTGGATGTGCTGGCTGACGGTGAAGTCAGTGCCTGCAAATTATTTCCAGAGTTCTCCTTGGGGAATCTGGCGGATCAGGATCTTAAAGAGATATGGGATGGCGAGAATTTCGAAAGAGTCCGGGAAACCCTGCAATGCGGCCTGATGCCGGTATGCTCCAAATGCATTCTGCTGTATCTTCACGGGAAGTAAGGATGGAGGCTACAACGAAGAATTCTGCTGTAAGCCGCGAGCTGATGGATTGGGTGGTTCCCCTGGGTCCTTATGATTGTTTATTGAATACGGTTACATTCTGTCTGTCTAGGCATCATGCCGATCCGAATCCGCTGTACAGGTATAATTTCTCCATTAATTATTATGCAGGCTATGACTGGTTCGACAGTACGGTGCCGGTGAATGAACTGTTTAGCTTTATCCGGCGTGCTTATGGAGTTAGATTGGAGCCTTGCCGTTTAGACTCGATGGTTAGTGGACGTATGTATTTGCTGCCGGTGGACGCCTATTATGTGCCTTACATGAAGGAATTCTACGGGAAGGGCCATATGCTGCATTATGTGCTGGCTGAAGCGGAAGACGATCAGAGCCTGAGAGTTACAGATCCCTATTTCGCAACAAGCCTATTGGCAGACCGAACTTGCGTGGAGCAGGCATGGCGCACCTTCAGCGAACCGGTTATAGAAATCAGCCCGCCCCTCAGCCTGAATCCTGACCTGAACTCTATCCGGCCTTACTTAACTACACAGCCCTATGAAGAGTTGGTCACCCGCACCTATGCCCAAATTTCGGAACGGATCATGGATGTTGGAGCTTATAGGGGGGCGGAGAATTTAATGGATAATCCTGTGTTCAAACAACAGTTTGGCTGCATCCGCACGATTGCTCTATCGCGGTTAAGGCATTTCGGCACCTGCAGCACCATGGATTACGCTCATCTCGGCTCAGCCTGGAGGAAGCTTGAAGTGAGCTTCATGAAGATGACGATAAGCTTGGACAGAGGGGTAACGGCTACCGTGAATCATCTGAAGCAGATTGCGGAGGATGAGCTAGCTTATTTACATTCCTATGCAACAGGAGGCCGATGATGCCGGAAGAAACCAGGTACGAGCAGATCCAGCGGATGTTTTGGGAGAAGAGGGTCGAGGCTGTCCAATTGCTTAGACGGGTGCTTAAAGAGCAGGTGGAGCAGATTGAAATTCATCAAGCGGAGACCCGGATCAGGCTGACGGACGGGAGACGGTTTCTTTGGGATACCGGGCACTTGAACAGTCTTGGTTTTCTCATGCGGGATGGATTTGTGGAGCGCGAAGAGAGCCGGTTATTGTCCATTCTGATCCGTGAAGGATTTGAAGTATTGGATATCGGGGCGAATTATGGATGGTATTCCACGTTATTCGCACAAGCGGTAGGGCAGGGGGGCAGAGTTCATAGCTTTGAGCCGGTAAGCCCCACCTTCGCTGAACTGGCAAGAAACATCCAATTAAATAACCTGCAGAATGTAGTTCTCAATCAGCTTGCGCTGTCTGACTATAACGGGGAAGCGGAGATCTACCTGCCTGTACGAAGCGGATCGGAGGATGCTGCGTTGGTGATTGACCGGGCCTTGCAGCATGAAACCTACCGTTGCCGGGTGCAAACTCTGGATACGTACATTGAGCAGCAGCATATCAGTCACATTGACCTGATGAAAATCGATATTGAAGGCGGCGAATTAAAAGCATTAAAGGGATTTGAACAGTATTTGCAGCAGCATCATGAGAAGCCCATGCTCATGCTGGAAGCGACGGAGGCTCTGGCAATGCGGTTCGGAAATTCGATAAGTGATCTGTTCCGGTTTTTGCAGCAGTATCAGTATCAGCTCTTTCAACTGGCCGCAGAGGAGCTTGTGGAGCTGGACAGTGCTGCGGAGCTTACGGCACAGAATATATTTGGTCTTCAGCCGGAGCATATCCGGATATACAGCCCGTTCATCAGATTGATAACCATTGCAAAGTAGGGATGCCGGTATGGTCATTCATGTGGATCAATTAAGCAAGTCCTTTGACTACTACAAAAAAGAAACGGGAATCCGAAACTCCATCAAGAATCTGTTCCACAGGGAGAAATTAACCAAGGATGCCGTGAACAAGGTCTCGTTCGATATTCATGAAGGCGAGATGGTTGCGTTTCTGGGGCCGAACGGAGCAGGCAAAACCACCACTTTGAAAATGCTCTCCGGCATCCTGTATCCGAGTGGCGGCAGTGCTGAGGTACTGGGCTACACGCCTTGGGATCGGGAAAATGACTTCAAGAAGCAATTTTCCATTGTCATGGGCCAAAAAAACCAGCTGTGGCTGGATCTGCCGGCAAGTGATTCCCTGTATCTGAACAAATGTATTTATGAAATCAGCGATCAGAAGTATAAGGATACCCTTGACGAATTAGTGACGCTGATGGATGTCAGGCACCTGCTGCATGTACAGGTCCGAAGACTGTCCTTGGGTGAACGGATGAAGATGGAGCTGATCGCTGCTTTGCTGCACCGGCCCAGGATTATATTTCTGGATGAGCCGACGATTGGCCTGGATCTGGTGTCACAGAAGAACATCCGCGAGTTCCTCAAGGCTTACAATCATGAATTCCGCACAACGCTGCTGCTGACGAGCCACTATATGAAGGATATTGAAGATCTGTGTAAGCGGACCATCGTGATCAATCAGGGCAAGCTGGTGTATGACGGGGAGATTCGCAAAATCAACGAGGTCATGAATGAGAAAAAACGAATGAAGCTGACCTTCTCGGCCATCGTCGACCGGAAGGATCTGGCCGTTATGGGTTCTATTAAAGAATATAGCGGCTATGACGTCATTCTCGAAGTGGAGCGCGCGAAGTTCAAAGAGTATTCCAGAATGGCCATGGATCACTTTCCCGTCATTGATCTGAATCTGGAGGACATTCCCCTGGAGGAAGCCATTGCACGTTTATATGAACAGCCGGAGCCGCGCGGATGAACAATAAATTTGCCGTCAGCTTTTCGCTGGGAATCCAGAACTCCATGGAATACCGCTTTAACTTTTTTATGGGTTTTGCCAGTCTCTTTTTCCCTATCTTCATCCAGCTCTTCCTGTGGAAGGCGGTCTATAGCCATGCCTCCAATATGAACTTGTATGGCTATACTTACCACCAGATGATCGTCTATACCATCGTAGCTGCCCTGATCTCGCGGCTGGTGGCTACGGGTCTGGAATATGACATTAACCATGATATCAAGAGCGGGGGGCTCAATAAATATCTGGTGCGGCCGGTCGGTTATTTTCCTTATAAAATATGTGTCTACCTTGGGGGGAAGGTCCTCTCGTTTGCCATTACGTTAATCATGCTGCTGGGCGTGGTGCTGTTCATGGTTTATTACTTCAAGGCGCCAATCAGCGTATCGCGTATACTGGTTTTTGGTGTCGTGCTTTTGCTGGCGGTTGTGCTTAATTTCATGATCTCATTCGCGGTCAGCGCGATTGCCTTCTGGTTAACCGATGTCTCTTACTTTTTTCATGTTACAGCGTTATTGATTCAGATATTTAGCGGCGGGATTTTCCCGCTCGATATTTTTGGGGCGACATGGCTGGCTGTCTTCGATTACCTGCCGTTCAAGTATACGATCTACATGCCGGTGAATGTAATCAACGGCAAGCTGACCCTGCTTCAGGCGCTGCATGTGATAGAGCTGCAACTGCTATGGATTGGACTCATTATGTTGCTTACGCGCTATATTTGGAAAGTGGCGATCAAGAAATATATTGCCGTAGGGGGTTAAGTGAACCCGATGCTCAGATCACTTCGGAAGTACGGTTTCATATATACCTTGTTCATCAAAAATTCCCTGATGTCCCAAATGGAGTATAGAGTTAATTTCCTGATGGGCCTGCTGGTGGAGACCTCCTATCTGTTCGCCAAATTCCTGTATGTGATTATTGTCTATGAGGCGGGATTAACGCTGGATGGAGTGCCCATTGATGCGATATTGCTGTTTATTGGCACTTACACCTTGATGACGGGGTTATATTGGGGACTGTTTGCCATCAACTTCGTGCAGATCCCGGAGCATGTAAGAACCGGGTCACTTGATATTTTGTTAACGAAGCCGATTTCCCTGCAATTTATGATGACGTTACGGAATGTGGACTTTGGTCTGGCGATTCCGAATGTGCTGGGCGGCATGACCATGGTTGTGGTGGGCTGGAGAAGACTGGGGCTTCCGGCTGATGCCGCTTCAATAGGCGGGTTCATCTGCTTCCTTGTACTGGGGCTGCTCATGACCTACACCTTGTTCCTGATCCCGCAATTATTATCGTTCTGGTTTATTCAGATTGGTGCTGTCAATGACATCTCAAATGGCCTGTTCGAGCTGAATAACATGCCAATGATGATTTACTCCAAATGGATACAGCGAATAGGGATATTTGTTGTCCCTGTTCTATTGATTACTAACTTCTCACCCTTATTCGTGCTGGACCGGTTACATCCGGGCCTCTTCCTCTGGGCTATTCTGTCTCCCATCCTGTTGCTGGGAATCACGAGATGGATCTGGTCCAAAGCGATTCGTAATTACAACAGCTCTGGCGGCTAGATATCCGGAATCACAGGAGGTAAGGATATGAATACTCAGAAGCCATATCGGATTGGTATTTTGGGCTGCTCCACAATCGCTCCGTTCTCGATCATTAACCCGGTCAGGGAGCTTGATCAATTTGTAACGTATGGTGTAGCGTCGCGTGATTTGGACCGGTCTGCAGCCTATGCGCTGAAGCATCAGATTCCGCATGTTTTTGAAAGCTACGATAAGCTGCTGGCGTCGGCGGACATTGATGTGGTCTATATTCCGTTATCCAATTTCCTGCATAAGGAATGGACGCTGAGGGCGATTGAGGCTTGCAAGCATGTCTTGATTGAAAAACCGATAGCCTTGCTTGCCGATGAGGTTCTGTTCATCAATGAACGGGCCAGGGAACAGGGTGTGCATGTCCTTGAAGCGCTAATGGTGCAGCATCATTCGTGGCAGCAGGATATAACGGACATGATTACAGCTGAAACCTACGGCAAATTGAAAAAAATCAAAACCCGGATCTCCTTTGAAATTCTGCAAAGCAACTACAGCGCGGATAATTACCGGTTCAAGCCTGAGTACGGCGGTGGCTGCTTCATCGACGAATGCTCGTACTGGCTGCAGTTTATCCAAAAGATTATCGGCTTGAAGCCGCAGACACTGGACGGATTCTCGACATTCTCCGGCATCAATCAATGCGACTGGACCTTTCACGCGGCGCTGCAATATGAGGGGGGCGTCGAGGCAGAGTTCCTGGGTTCCTTTGAAATGCCGAACAATGCCACCCACTGGCTGGAGTTTGAGCGGGCTAGGGTAAGGATCAGCGGCTTTTTTAAGCCTTGCTATGGGGATTACAAGATCATCATTCAGGTTGAACATACGGAAGAAGGAACAACAGACAAGCTTGTATACTCTCCGCAGAATTACTATGTGAACCAGCTCCGGTTCTTGGCAGAGGTTCTTGGGGGCACCAGAGAGAATATCCCCTTATCCGAATCCTATGAACGGGTGGCAACTATGAACGCCATCTATGAGATTGCCAGGAAAAAGCATGCTGGGCAGCCTACCCTGGAAGATAGACCGGACGGGGAGGCTGTGAATTATGGATGACAGAGAACAGGAGATTCGTAAGCTACTCGCTCAATTGCCCGGCGGTTCTCCCCACCTGAAGAATGCAGGTATGGACGCGGATTTGCGAGGTTATGGCATGGATTCTTTGTTGTTTATTCATTTTGCGGTGGTCCTGGAAGAGCATTTCTCAATAGAGGTGAGCCCGGAATTTCTCGATATAGATAAACTATACAGTCTTCAGAAGTGGAGAGAATATATTGATTCACAGGATCTTGTATGTTAGTAGCCCTGGAGATGGACTATTTCAGCGAGGGCTACCGGACCATGCACTCCAATTGTGTGGATTTGCCCATGGCAGGTGCCGCAGGCTTTCATCAGTATGAGAACTATTTCTACTATACCTTCCTGTATGCCGTCATGATGAATTGGGGAGAGGCAGCGGGCGGGGACTGGGTGGCCTCCAGACGCAGCATTCTTAACAAGCTGGGCTTGACCCTTAAGGTAACTGAGGTTCTGGATGCTGCTGGGCTGCTGTCTGTGATTCACATGAACATTGATCAGCAGTGCCCGGTCGTGATGATTGCCAACTACAACTATCTGTTTTTTTTGAGCCAATACGGGACGGTCATTGATGATCATGCCGTGTTAATCACGGAATATGATTCAGCCAGAAGGCTGATCGTGATCCGGGAGAATCAGCTGAACAAAGAGGTAACCTTGAATGTGATGAAGGGGGAGCCTTTTTTCAAGCTGCAGCTGACCGAGGAGATGATAGCGGATATCTGGAATAAATCCAATGCTTCTTTCAAGGAAATCAGGAATTATTGTTATAACAAGCTGTTTAGCGTAGCGAAAATAGGCGAATCGGAGGTTCACAGCTATCTGGAGCTGGTTGAGGATTTCGCACAGTGCTATAAGAACCGTTCCAGCCATTTAATAGAATCTGTGGAACGGTTCAATGACAATGTCTCTCTTATGGAGGGGCTTAATGATGCAAATGCCATTGCGGTTGAATTTGAAGGCATGCGCAGGAGTTATCACGGCTCGGTGATCATTATGTTTGATATCTTCGAGAAGGCGCTGCCCTGGGTATCCGCTCATGAAGAATGGGGGCAGATATTCGGCGGGTTCCGGGATCAATATATCAAATTCAGATACCATCTGATCTCCAGTCTCCATGCGGATACGCTGAGACGGAAGCTGATGCCGCCGGATAGAATTCTTCAGCTTACAGAGGAGATTAGACAACTGGATACGGAGTTGTTCTCTCTATTGGAGGAACTGATCCTACATCACTCACAGCACCATAATCAGCAGGTTCTTGGCAATGCCGCACAGGCTTTAATTAACTATGCGGCTTGCGCCGAGGTATCGGCAGATAGTGAGTATAGCCCTGATCCGGAAACCGTATGTAGAGCAAGCCAAGCCGTAAATGGCAGGCGGGAGAATTGGATCACGGATTCCTGGCATTCAGACAAATCCCAGCCAGTCCATTGGCTGATGCTGGATCTGCTGAAGCAGAGAGAACTTCTGAGATTTGTGATCAGGCATTCGCCTGCCCCCGGCTATATCACGATGGATTATGAGCTTCAGGGCAGCAACGACAAGGAGCAATGGGAGCAAATAGCGGCTGTACGGAATAATGAGTCTGTCTTAACCGCGCATGAGGCTGACGGCTGTTCGTTCAGATACATCAGGCTATATATCACTTATCCGGCCCAGAATGATTTTCAGGCTCGGATTTTTGAGCTTGAGGTATGGGGGCCAGCTGTAACCCACGCCACAAAAAACTGACATGATTCAAAAGAATGTAATATATCTTTGGATTTAGCCTGGTAGCTATAATAAAAATGTAAAAAATACATGCCATATTGAATGGAGAATCTACAATGAACAACAAGAAAAAATGGAAAATATTTGTTATTCATCATTCCCATACGGATATTGGTTACACCGAGCGGCAGGAGAAGATAGAGCAGTATCACGTAGATTTTATCCGGCAGGCTGTTGCTATATGCGAGGCTTCTCATACGGAGGCCCGCAAAGAATGGGCGGGCTTTAAGTGGACCTGCGAAACCTTCTGGGCCGTGGAGAAGTTTCTGGAGGAAGCCACGGAAGCAGAGAAGGAACAATTTGCAGCCGCGCTCAGACGCGGGGATATCGAGTTATCGGGCACCTACTTGAATATGACGGAACTGATCAATTTTGAGCTGCTGGGCAGTATGCTTGCACGGGCAGGGCAATTCGCCCGGCCGCTGGGGCTTCAGGTGAAGTCGGCCATGACCGCAGATATTAATGGATACAGCTGGGGTTATGCACAGGCTTTGGCAGACGCAGGAGTCGAGAATTTGCTGTCCAGTATCCACACACATCACGGGATGTTTGCCATCGGGCGCAAGCAATTCCCCTTTTATTGGGAGACACCCAAAGGCAACCGCCTGCTGGTATGGAGCGGCGAGCATTACATGATGGGGAATGATCTGGGGATCAATCCGGATGGGGCATTATCTTATACCATCAAAGACGAAGACCCGGTATGGGGGATCTCTAAAGATCACTGGAAGCTGGCCGAGACCCGGATTGCCCGCTATCTGGATCAGCTGGAGAAGGAGCAGTATCCATACGATTTTGTATTGGTGAATGTCATGGGGCTGCTGCGGGATAACTCGGCGCCAAATCCAAGAATCATGACCTTCATCAAGGAATGGAATCAGAAGCACGGGGACCATGTAGAGCTTGAAATGACAACGCTTAACCGGTACTTCGAGCGGTTGCGGCAGCAGGAGGCCGAGATTCCTGTCTATAGCGGTGACTGGCCGGACTGGTGGTCCGATGGCGTGGCTTCGACCGCGATGCACACCCAGATCTTCAGGAATGCCCAGCGAACCCTGGACGTAGTTAAGCGGCTGGACCCGGAGCGCAAGATGGCGGCATCAAGCGATATTGCCCAGGCAGAGCAGCAGTTAATGATGTATGCCGAGCATACCTGGGGATATCACTCCTCCATCTCGGAGCCCTGGCACATCATGGTGCAGGAGCTGGCAGTCCGCAAAGAGGCGTATGCCGCCAATGCCAGCAGACTGGTTCATGCCTCGCTGGATGCGGTTCTGAAGGCGCGGGGCGATGTGCTGCTACGGGCAGACCGGGCATTCACCTATAAAGTAATCAATTCCTTCGATTACCCCGTAGAGGATCTGGCTCATTTCTATCTGGAGGAGCAGTGGGAAGCGGATTATTTCCGGCAGGGGCTCGAGGTGGTCGATGAGCAGAGCGGAGAAGTGGTCAGCCATCAGCAGGAGAAGGTAAGCAGAGGATACCAGATTGCGGTCATGGTCAAGCTTGGCGCGAAGGAAGAGAAGCGGTTCCGTATCCGGGAAGCCTCGAAGACCGTCCCGGTGACGACAAGCAGCACCCGCTTGCGGGGAGCCGACCGGATTCATGATATACGGGATATCTACCCTCCTGTGCAAGAGGAGACCCCACGGCTGTTCATCACGGAGAATCATATTGAATCGCCTTGCGTACGTATTGCGTGGAGAGCCGGTGAAGGCATCGTCTCCTGGATAGATAAGCAAACCGGCCAGGAATTCATTGATCCCCGTCAGACGCACGGAGCCTTCACACCGGTGTATGAAGTGACCCCCGGCGGCGGAGACGACCAGATGACCGTGCGGAGAATCATGGGCAGGAACCGTAAAGGCATGAATGTTCAGCGTTCGGAGGGTGTCCTCTCAGGTGTGAAGGAAATAACGAATGGACCGGTATATGGCATCATTGAATTGAAATATCAGGTTCAAGGAATGAGCCACTATTCATTATTCCTGAAGGTGTTCAAGGACCGGAAGAGAGTCGATGTCTCCGTCCGCATCCATAAGGATAGTGTGTGGGACCCGGAGAATGTGTACGTCGCCCTCCCCTTTAGTGCAGGCGGCAGCAGTGAACTGTGGTTCGAGAAGGCCGGGGCTGTCCTAAGGCCGGGAGTGGATCAGATCCCGGGCACCTGTACAGATTTCTATTGTATTCAGGAAGGGCTTGCGGTTATATCCCCTCATGGCGGGCTGTCCATTGCGACCCCGGATACGCCGCTGATGCAGACCGGACCTTTGGAATATGGCCCAAGACTCGTGCAGGGCCAACAAGAAGAGAACGCCCATACCTCATTGTATGCCTGGGTGCTGACCAATTATTGGGAGACGAACTTCAAGGCGACCCTCGGGGGATTCTACGAATTCCGGTATATGCTGCAATGGGGAAGCGAAGCAGATACGGCAGAACAAGCTATTCAGTTGTGCCACAGTGCCAATGCAGGCACGGTTGCATTCAGAACCACATAAATTCCGGCGGGCATAAGAAGGGCTGAATCTTTAATAGAGAAGCCCTTTTTTTGTCTAGTTAATAGGCTTCAAGCAATATAGATTGAACTTGGAAAAAATACAGACAGGGAAAAGTGACGGAGGAGAATTTTGGAACTGTAGGAGCGACAGCGTCCGCCTTTGTCACCGGATTTCCACCGCGAAGAGCAGTTTAAAATCGAGAAATCTGGGGACAACAGCGGCCGGAGGGCCAAACATTCTCTGGAGTCACGGCAATCCCGGATCAGAAGAAATACAAGTTCACTCTATATAGAAGAGAGCCTTGTGTAAAAAAGGGAGGTGTGCGCTGTGTACCGTATTCTGATTGTGGATGACGAACGCATTGAGAGAGAGGGCATTCAGCAATTAATACAGGAACACCATCTGGAGCTGGAGACACTCCTTGCGGCGAATGGCGAGATTGCGCTGGAGATCCTTGGGAAGCACAAGATCGATATTCTGATTACAGATATCAAGATGCCCTTTATGGACGGGCTGGAATTGTCGGAGAAGGTCAGCAGCCTGGGCCAGGATATTGAAATGATCATCTTCAGCGCTTACCATGAGTTTGAATATGCGAGAAGAGCCTTGCGGACCAACATATCGAATTATTTGCTCAAGCCGGTTCATATCCCGGAGTTTCTCAGTGTGGTAAGCGAGGCGATCCAGGCCTGTGAAGACAAAGCGGCAGAGAAATTGCGGAACGAACAGCTGGTGGAGGGGTATAACCGGGGACTTCTGTATGAGAAGGAAAAAATGCTGCTGGACTCTCTAAACGGAGTGAAAATAAATGCGGAGGCATGGATGTCTCCGGAACTGCTGGAATATGTCCATCACAAGCATTGGCTGCATATGATTCTGGTGGATTGCCGCCGGAAGTTTTTTGATATTCACAATGATGAATTCATTAGGCTGTTACACGATAACCTCAGCTACGCCTTCGATTATGTGAACTTGAGCGAGCATCAAAGTATGCTGTTCGTCAAGCACCCCCGCCCCATCCCCAAAGAGACGCTGCGCATGCTTGGAGATCAGATCATCCGCAGCACCGCCGGGAGCCTGGATCTGAATGTGGGTCTGGTGATCGGGAGAGCGGTGAATCAGCCGGAACAGTTGTATGAGGCCTATACCGAGATGGAGCAGATGCTGGAATTCAAATTTTTCATGGATGAGTATACTCTTCTATTTGCCGATGAACCCTTTGAGCAAGCGGGCTTCAATGAGATCGAATTGAAGCCGATTCTGGATAAGGTCTACCAGTGTCTGGAGTATAACGATTTTACCGGTGCGAAATACAGTATAGAGCTGCTGTTTACCTACCTGAGAACCAAAGGGCAATTCTCGTCCCTGTACACCAAGTTCATCTGTTCGGAAATTATGAAAAAGGTGGTGACGAGAGAGAAAAACCATGAGCCTGCGGAAATGAATCATTACTTGGAGCAAATTCATAAGACCGTTTCCCTTCAGGATCTGAAGGATCATATGTTTGCGATCCTGTCCCTCATGGAAACCGGCAGCGGAGCGAGCCCCAAGAAGGCCGCCAATCTCAAGCTGATCCGGACCATTACAGATGTAATCGACAAGGAATACGATCAGGACCTCTCTTTGGAGGGCATCGCGGAGAGGGTCTATTTGACCCCCAGTTATCTGAGCTATTTGTTCAAGAAGGAGACGGGCCAGAGTCTCATTCGGTACATCACGCAGGTGAGAATGGACAAAGCCGTCGAGCTGCTGAATACAACGAATATGAAGATCGTCGATATCTATAAGAAGCTGGGCTACAGAAGCTCGACCTACTTTATCCAGACCTTTCGTAATTATCATGGAGTCACTCCGGCCAAGTTCAGGGAAGGCTCTCCGTAGGTTAGCGCCCTCACCATGATCCAACTATTTCTCGCTGTAACGGATACCGGAAATAGTTGGATTTTGTACACTTGCTGATGGACGATGGAGCCCTGCGGCGGCAGTAGTTGGATAAACAGCACTTAAATTCTCCGATTTCACCCCAAGCAGCGAAAACGCACAATAGCAGATGTAGTTTATCCACTTGCTTCCGTACATTCCCTGGAAATGGACAAATTAAGATACGTTTTTCCACTTGTGATCCTGAGCTGGACGGGTGCAACGACGAAGGGCATGGCGAAAGCGCACAGCGAAAGCACATGGCGAATGCACATGGCGAAACGCCCGGCGAAGCACATGACGAAGCAATGGCGAAGCCCTCGCCTATACCTCGCTGAACATCCGGGCAATGCCGCGGAAGGTATAGGCAAGCACATGCTCTGCCGTGCGGACCGTCAAGGCAGGGGAAGAAGAGCTCTGCAAGCGGTTCAGCAAGGCAGGGCCGAACAGGTCATGGCTTTTGGAGATTTGCCCGCCCAGCATGATGAAGTCAGGACGGTAGCCGCCCACATAAGGCTGGAGCAGCTCTCCGAGCCGGGCTCCGAATTCGGCGAATACCCCGCGCGCGGAAGCGTTCCCCTGCCTGGCTTCATGAGCAAGCTCCTTCACATCCATAGCCGTCTCCAGAATGCCCGCTTCACGGGCCAGCTTCAGGATGCCTCTCCTGGAGAACAGGTCATCCGCCCTGCCGTCAAGATAGGGCTGGTCATACAACCAGCCGTTCGGCGGGATACCCGGTCCGGATTCCATGATCCGGGAGCTGTCGATGAAGGCGGAGCCCAGGCCGGTTCCGAGCGTCAAGGCAATGAACCGCGCCCGGGGGAACTCGGCGCTGACACCAAGCGCAAACAGGCGGGCGTCATTCTCGAAGCGGATATCCATGTCCGGCAGCGGGCCGGCCTTCCCGGAGCTGCCTGCGGGCCAGCGTTCACGGAAGGCATGGAGCAGATTCAGCCCGTAAATCGCCTCGAATTTGCCGAGCCCCTGAATAAGGCAAATACCCTGCCTGTAATCGAAGGGGCCGGGAAAGGCCATCCCGATATGATAGAGGCAGTCCGTTACCGCGTCCCGGCGCTGGTGCTGATACAGGTCGTACTGGGCCTGAAAGATAGATATAAAATGGTCAAGGATCGTTTCCCGGTCCCGGTCAGCCAGGGCGGGAAACTCCATTTCACTGCCTTGCAGTGGAAGGCCGTCCTCCAGCACGCAGGTCTTAATAAAGGTTCCGCCCACATCCAGCGCAAGTACAATATTACGGCTCAAGGAAACTCACATCCCATGCTTTGGAGACACCAGCTTTGATCAGTCTGCAGGGGGCTGAGCCCAGATTGATGATCGTATATCCGCCAAGCACAGCCGGGAGAATATAAGATTCGGCGTAGTGCAGTTCAACAAACACCGCTTCGTCCGCAGCAGAGACAATCCGCACGGCCTCTCCTTCAACCAGATTATACATGGTCATTTCGCCATGTGTATGATCGCGCCACCGGTCCCGCAGGTGGAGCCGGTGAACATAGAACAGCAAATCGGCGCGTTGGCCCAGGACATATTCTTCATTCTCACCCTGCTGGTGGAGAAGTACCGGTGAGGGCATGAGCTGATCTTCAACCCAGGCGGTCTTCTTGGTGAAGTCAATATTATCGAAGGCGTAGTCCATATTGATCGGGCGGGGTTTGCCATCCAGGTCCTTGCGCAGAAAGTCATAGATTTTAAAGGTAAACCACCAGGTGGTCGAAGAAACCTCCAGCACCAGATTGTCTTTTCCAGCGGAATGAACCGTTCCGGGAGGGATCAGGAACAGATCTCCCTTCCGTGATTCGTAACGGTTCACATAATCGGTCAGCGGCAGCGGGATACCCGTCTGCTGGGCCTTAAGCACATCATGGCGGAACTGCTCCGGTGAGCAGGCCTCCGTAAGTCCCAGATATACTCCGGAATCTCCCTGCTGCTCCATGATGTAATAGGATTCCTGCTGGGCCATGAATTCATTGAACCGGCTGCGGATATAGTCCTGGGTGGGGTGGACCTGGCAGGATAAGTTGTCCCCGTCCATCGTGTCCAGATAGTTGAAGCGGATCGGGAAATAATCTCCGAACAAGCCGGTCAGCCGTTCCCCCAGGATCGTTGTATGTTCATTCTGCATGACCAGCAGAAAGGGAATCTCTATCTGCTTGCCTTCATAATCCAAAAGGATTGAATTCTCCGGGGCAATCGGCTCAAAGCTCCAGGCACAATTCACCCATTCTTCCGGCAGATCAGCCAGTTGTTTGAGGAATTGCCCGCCCCATACTCCCGGTGCATAAAAGGGCTTCACCCGCAGCGGCGACTTAGCGATCTCCGAAATCATATGGCGCAAGGCCGGCACTGGTGTCATGACCGGATTTTTCGGCTGATTCAGGTCAATATAATAGTCCATTTGCTCCAAGATTTGTTTACGGTACGTTTCCAGAATGGGCCATTCTACGAAAAGGGCGATTTTATATTTCTCCACGGCATCCCGGTTCCAGTTGAGTCCGAAATTGAGCAGCTCCTGCCGGTGGCCGGCCTGCTGGTATTCACGCGAGACATCCAGATAATAGGAAAGATCGAACCGGCCCTCTCCAAGCCAGTAAGCCCCCGGGCCAAAAACAATGCAGAATGAAGCCCGATCCGTACCCGGCGCCGCTTCATCCAGCCTGCGGGCGGCTTCTTCCCTGGCCCCGGCCCGGAAATAGTCCTCCAGGCTACCCTCTGTAAAATAACCAAAGGCGCGGTTATCCGTAATATTGGCGGCAAAATGTGTCCGCAGCTCTTCGCTCGTCTTGAGATAGCTGCCCGAGCCAATGAGGGTCACCGAATGGCCCCCTTGCTCCAGGGCATCGACGGCTTTTTGCAGAACAGCCTGAAACGGGGCGCCATGTGTTCCGTCAAAAGCAACATACCGCCTGCCGCTTCCCTTCTCACCGGCGAGTTGAAGCAGGGAGGCGGCAATTGCGGAATAACCTTCCCGGAGCACCGCAGGGGGTTCAGGCAAGTGTAAGCCATCCTGCGGAACAGGGAGGGGACTGCGTACAAGGTTGACCGGTCGTTTCTCAAACATTTTGGCACTCACTCCTTCTAAAGGTTTACAACCATTGTAAGGAGTAAGGCTGGGTTTTTCTTTGGAAAGGGCGTCTGATTTTTTGTACAATCCGGACATTTGGCGGTTTGGCTACAGGTTTTGCCTTCCGTCCGCAAACTGCAGTCTGCGGAACCGGGCGGGGGAGACACCCAGCTGTTTGGTGAACACGCGTGTAAAATAGTGCACAGATTCGAAGCCGCAGCGCTCGGCGATGTCTTTGATGGGGAGATCGGTGTGCAGCAGCAAATCCTTGGCTTGTTGGATTCTCCGTTCCTGAATATAATGGACAAAAGTCTGGCCCAGCCGAACCTGGAAGATTCTCGACAGATGGCGCGGGGAAATATCCAGTTCCCGGGCAACCTGGGCCATCTGCAGTGGGGAGGACAAATTGTCGCGGATATAAAGCTTGGCCCGCTCAAAATGGCGGTGCTCCCCGCTGACTTCCTCCATGGCTCCGGCCTGCGGATTAGATTCGGGAGAGAACGCCTGCGTGAAAGAATGCAGCAGGGCAAGCGCCAGATGGTTCATCGGCAGCCTGGACACTGCAGCCTCGCTTTCGGCAAGACTGAAGAGGGTAAGCCAGATTCGGGCAGAAAGCGCGGCATTCTCATGCGAGGCTATGGCTTGTCCACTGGCGGTGATATCCTGAAACAGCTTGCGGCAAGCCGCAGGGGTCCGGGATTCGTCAATTTCAAAGGCGATGAAGAACAGAACGAGCCCCTGCTCGCTGCGGATCTGGTGCCAGATACCTGGGCGCGAGCAGAACAGGGCTCCCGGCTCCAGGGGGTAGAGGACATCGTCATCCAGGTAAGAGCCCGTGCCTTGCTGGACATAGCAGATTTCAAAAAAAGAATGGCGGTGGAGGGAATTATTATAATGATTCGGCATGAAGCCCCAGTAGTGGATATGAAATGAGGTTTGTCCGTCACTGAGATTTGAGATATGCTGATTGAGAAGTGCATTGGCTTTCCGGTACGCCTGACGCATGGCGGGACCTCCTCATCATGAAAGGCTTCAACGAATAGAAAACGTTTGCTTTTGATTCTATCAGAGATCAGGAGGGAACTCTATGTATACCATATTGATTGTGGATGATGAGAAAATTGAACGGGACGGTATCAGAGGGCTGATAGCCGAAATGAAGTATGAGCTTCACGTCATCGAAGCAGAGAACGGGGAGAAGGCGCTGGAGTATCTTCGCCTGAACCCGGTGGACATTCTGCTCACAGATATCAAAATGCCATTTATGGGCGGACTGGAGCTGGCAGAGCAGGCAAGCCTGGCGCAGCCATCCCTGGAAATAATTATATACAGTGCTTACGGGGAATTTGACTATGCAAGGCGGGCTTTGTACACCAATGCTTCCAGTTATCTGCTGAAGCCGATTGATATGGATGAGTTCGCCGGGGTCATGTCCGGTGTGATGCAGAAATGTGCCGATAAGGCAACGCAGCAGCTGCGCACTGCCGAAATTATGCAGGGGTATCAAAAGGGTCTGGAATATGAGAAGGAGAAGTGGCTGACAGATTTGCTGAACGGGGTTAATGTCATCAGCGATGCTGGCACGCTGCCCTTTGGAGGGGGGACGGCTGCGCTAATGCTGATTGATTTCAAAGAGCGTTATTTTGACCGCAATTACGAGGCTTTTGAGGAAACGGTGCAACAGCTCACAGCCGGTGAATATGAACTGCTGAATTTGAATGAATATCAAAGTGTGCTGATTGTCCCTTGCCCGCCCAGTGGCGGCCGGGAGAAGATCAGGGGCATGAGCGAACGGATGGCAGAGCGGATCGCGGAACGGTTTTACCGGCATTGCTGCATCGTATTCAGTCCGGTGATCTCCGATTGGCAGGAGATTTCAGCCTGCTACGAGCAGATGGAGCAAACCTTGGACTATAAATTCTTTTTTGAGGATACGGTGGTACTGTTTGCCGGGGATGACTTTGCAGGCCGTATCCCGGATATTGTCAGCGCCGAGACGCTGATTGCGGACATCAACCAGTTTATTAATCTCGGAGAGCATGCGGGCGCTTCCAGAAGCATTGAGCTTCTGTTCAATCACTTGAGCAGAAATGGAAGCTCCTCCGCGATATACGTCAAGTATCTATGTTCCGACCTGGTGAGAAATGCGTTTGAACAATCGGGCCGCAGGCAGAAAACCGATTTTCAGCAAACGGTGGAGCGTATTTTCAAAAGCGATTCCATTCTCGATGTGAAGGAAGTGCTGCTGCAGGCACTCTCTGAGATTGAACCGGAGGGCGGCGCTCAAGGTGAAAGCAAACGCCATCTTGTACAGCAAGTCATCAGAATTGTGGAGAAGGATTTCAGGGATGATCTCAGTCTGGAGGCCATCGCCGGACGGGTATCGCTCAATCCGACCTATCTGAGCCATGTGTTCAAGAAAGAAACCGGGCAAAGCCTGATCAAATTCATCACCCTGCAGCGTCTGGAACGTGCACAGCATCTACTGGGCAGCACCAATATGAAGATCGTCGATATCGCTGAGAATGTCGGCTATTGGAGCTCCTCCTACTTCTGCCTGACCTTTAAGAAATATTACGGAATCAGTCCGCAGAAATACCGTGAAATGCTGGACGAATAGGATCATTTCAGGAGTAATCACCGAAGCTGCAGCCCTAGTTTGTAGGGCTGTTTGGTGTGAATTTTGCTTATGGATCTAACCGGTCTGCTTGTTGTTCCAAATTATTTGACGCAAATCCAAAAAAATTATGATATCACTCCATCCCGCGCTAATTTACAATTTAACTGTAAGCATGAAAGCGTTTTATAATAAAGATTCGGGAGGGGCATCTATGAGATTGAAGAAAATTCGTGTTATGGCTTTGCTGCTGTCCATGGTGATGATGCTTGGATTGCTGGCAGCTTGCGGCAGCAGTCCAAAGGAGGAGAAGGCTGCTGCGCCCGCCGGCAGTGAATCCACGAATGCCGGAGGCAATGAACCATCCGCCACCGCCAAGGAGAACGATGGACCCTTCAGCAAATATGAAGAACCCGTTACCGTGTCTCTGGGGAGACAGGGGGTATCAGGGAACAATCTGCCGGCAGGAGATACGCTTGAGAATAACAAGTATCTGAAATATGTTGAGGACCGCCTGAACGTAAAAGTGAAATACGATTTCTCGGTGGAGGACCTGGACGCCTACAACCAGAAGGTTACCCTGGCAATCTCAAGCAATTCCCTGCCTGACATTCTGGTGGTGGATGAGCAGCAGTTCAAGAGAATGGCCAAAGCGGGTATGCTGGCTGATCTGACCGAATTATACGATCAATATGCCTCTCCGCTGATCAAAGATTATTACAGCTCCTATACGGGAGACCGGGTGCTGAATACGGGAAGAATTGACGGCAAGCTGATGGCACTGCCCAATACCAATATCGACGGTAATTACCAGCTCCTGTGGATACGCCAGGATTGGCTGACCAAGCTGAAGCTTGAGGCGCCTCGTACGATGGATGAGGTTAAGACTGTTATTAAAGCGTTCAAGGAGCAGGACCCTGACGGAAACGGGAAAGCGGATACCGTTGGTCTTCTTGGCGATAAAACGGTGGTCGCAGACGGTGGCTTCTTCACCTTCGATCCGATCTTTAATGCCAATCATGCCTATCCAAAGAATTGGTTCAAGGATGAGGGCGGAAACATCATTTACGGTTCCACGACTCCAGAGACCAAGCAGGCGCTCTCCGAGCTGAGAGAGATGTATGCGGACGGGTTGATCGACAAAGAGTTTTTGACCCGGAAATACGAGGATAATGCCGGGCTGGTGTCCGGCGGCCGGGCAGGCATCCTGTTTGCCCCCTGGTTCGGAGGCTGGGCGTTGTCTGATGCAGTGAAAGCCAATCCGGAAGCGGACTGGGTTCCGCTGGCAGTACCGCTGGACGGGGACGGCAAACGGAATATCGTGCCTTCCACACCGTCCGGAACCTTCCTTGTGGTGAACAAAAAGGCAGAGCATCCGGAAGCCGCCTTGAAAATGCTCAGTGTGGAGTATGAAGGTATCCGCCTGATTGATCCGGTGGCGCAGGAGCTGTATAAGGATTTGGGTGTGGGCTGGCTCAATTACCCGATCAATGTGCAGCTGGATTATCAGGATTCCCTGGCACGCGATGTTCCGATTTATGAGAAGGCGATTCAGGATAAGAAGCTGGACGATCTGCCGGCCCGTATCCTGCCCAGAGTCAAGGCCGTATTGAAGAATAATGAAAATCCGAAACAGGACATTCCCGCTTATGCGGATTCACTCGCCTTCTATACAGCGGCCTCCATCACCGGAGCGAAAGAAATTGTGAAGGTGGAGCCTATTTTCTACGGCAAGACGGATGCCATGCTCAAAAAGGGAGCCAATCTGGAAAAACTCGAAAACGAAACCTTTTTGAAAATCATCACCGGTACTTCTCCGCTTGAAGAGTTCGACAAGTTCGTCGAGACCTGGAAAAGCATCGGAGGAGAAGAAATCACCAAAGAAGTTGCTGAGGCAGTTGAGACACCATGAGAAACAGAGCTTCTATCTGGAATTACCACATCATGCTGCTGCCCGGCATATTGTTGCTTGTAGCGTTTAGTGTAATTCCTATGTTCGGGATTGTGATTGCCTTTCAGGATTTCCAGCCTACGCTTGGCATATTCCACTCTGAATGGGTGGGATGGGAGAATTTCGCTTACATGTTCAGCCTGCCTGACAGCAGGCTGATTCTCGGAAACACCTTAACCATTGCTTTGCTGAAAATTATTGCCGGATTGGCTGTTCCCTTTGTATTTGCGCTCATGTTCCATGAAGTGGCTAATGTGAAATTCAAACGGACCATCCAAACGATTGTGTACCTCCCCCATTTTATGTCCTGGGTCATCCTCTCGGGTGTTTTGATTAACCTGTTAAGCCTAGACGGCATTGTCAATCAGATGATCGGGTGGTTCGGCGGCGATCCGATTATGTTCCTTCAGAGCAATCATTGGTTCCGCGTTGTTGTCGTGTCAAGCGATGTATGGAAGGAATTCGGATTCAATACGATTATCTATATTGCTGCCCTGACTTCAATCAACACCAATCTGTACGAAGCAGCCGCCATCGATGGAGCGAACAGATTTCAGCGGTTAACCAATATTACGATTCCGGGTTTAATGACAACGGTTATTCTGCTGGCGACCTTAAGCCTCGGTAATGTGCTTAATGCAGGCTTTGAGCAAATTCTCAACTTATATAATCCGATTGTCTATGAGTCGGGAGATATCATTGATACTTATGTATACCGTTCAGGATTGCTTGAAATCCAGTACGGCCTGGCAACAGCGGTAGGTCTGCTCAAATCGGTAGTAAGCTTTATATTGATTGCTGCGTCCTATGGTCTGGCCGCCCGGTTTGCTAACTACCGTATTTTCTGACAGAGGTGATTTGCTGTGATCCGAGGAACCAGCCGGACTGTTGATATTGTGATTTATTGTATTCTAACCGTGATTGCTTTTCTTTCATTGGCCCCGGTACTGAATACCTTGGCTATTTCGTTCAGCGGCAAAGTGGCGGCCATGTCGGGGGAGGTCTTCTTCTGGCCGGTTGATTTCAATCTGGCCGCCTATGAATCCGTAATCAGGGACCGGAACTTTTTTATATCGTTTGGTGTATCCGTACAAAGAGTGCTGCTGGGCGGGGTCATCAACCTGCTGGTTACGGTGCTGATGGCCTATCCGTTATCCAAATCGAACAAACATTTTCCCGGCAGAAATATCTATATGTGGTTCGTAATCTTCTGTATGCTGTTCAACGGCGGGCTGATCCCATGGTATATGACGATCAATACTTACGGGCTGCTCGATTCCATCTGGGCGCTTGTGCTGCCTACCGCCGTTCCTGTATTTAATGTGATTCTGCTGATGAATTTCTTCAAGGGCGTTCCGAAGGAGCTGGAGGAGGCTGCCGGAATGGACGGGGCGGGGGCATGGAGAACGCTGGTGACGATTTTTATCCCCATTTCCCTTCCCTCACTTGCAACAGTCACCCTGTTCTCGGTCGTCGGACACTGGAATTCATTCTTTGACGGGATGATCCTGATGAACCACAAGGAGAATTGGCCGCTGCAAACCTATATCCAGCAATTGATCATCAGCATGAATTCGATCATGAACACCACCGATCCGGAAGAGATCAAGCGTCTGTCCAATATGTCCAGCCAACTGCTGAATGCCGCCAAGGTCATGGTCTCGATGATACCGATTATGCTCATTTATCCGTTTCTGCAGCGGTATTTCGTCAGCGGAATCGTACTTGGTGCCGTCAAAGAGTAAGCGGAAATTGCATGTAAACGGGTGTCCCTTAAGCCGGAAATGGCTGGGGACACCCCTTTGTTGTTTCGGCCTGTGGATTGTTATTTGACGGGGGCAATGCTACTTTATAAGGAAAAGAGCTTAAGACAGGAGGGGTAGATCTGGAGCGCTTGGGCCGGTTCATCAGGGATCTAAGAATTAAGCATAAGCTGTTTGTCTCTTATTTACTCGTTATCATTGTTCCGCTCAGTGTGCTTGGCTGGTATTCGTATGATCAATCCAGGAATCTGCTTGTTCAGCAGGCCCGGCTGACCTTAACCGACAATGTGTCGGAAATCGCCGCCAATCTGGATTATAAGTTCGGCAAGCTAAGTGCCGCGCTGGACTCGTTCACTTTTAACTCCAGTGTGGTGTCCGTCTTCAACAATGATTACTCCGATAATTATTATTATATGTACAATGATCTGAATACCATCGTGGAGCCGTTGTTCAATACGCTTATGTTTCTGAACGAAGAAATCAGGCAGCTGACGGTTTATACAGGAAATAATATTACGGAACGCAAAAATACAATTTTGCCGATTGGCAACATATCCGGGGAGCCTTGGTTTGAAGCAGCGATGGCAAGCGGGCAGACACAATGGATCAAGGAAGGTCCGGCGTTGTCCGCCGTGCGGAGAATGGTGGGTGGTTCGGGAACGCAGTATGACAACCTGATTTATTTAAGATTTGACAGCCAGGATATTTTTGCGGGCCTGACCAATGTAGTCTCCGGTGATTACGGCGTTCTGGTGGAGAATGGAGCGGAGGAGCCTGTTTTTGCTTATCAGAATGGGCTGCCGCCCTTTGAATCGGCCCAGGCGGCGGAAGGCAGAGCGAATGATTTCATCGTGATCTCCCAAGAGCTTAGCGCAACGGGCTGGAAGCTTGTCTTTTATATGCCCAAGGACTCGATCGGCGTCGACGCCAAGACAATTCTCCGCGCCACCATACTCACGGTCGGGATATGCCTGCTGATTCTGGTGCCGGCGGTCTGGCTGTTATCGAATGCTTTTGTGCGAAGGATCTACCGCTTGAACCGCACGATGAAAAGGGTGACCCGCGGGGATCTGCATGTAGACATTATTGTGGATTCGAATGACGAAATCGGTGAGCTGACGTCGCGTTTCAAGGATATGCTGCAAAGCCTGAATGAGCTGTTCAATGAAGTCTACCGCAGCAAGGTTGTGCAGAAGGACGCGGAGCTGAAAGCGCTGCAGGCCCAGATTAATCCTCATTTTCTCTATAACTCCCTGTCGCTGATCAACTGGAAAGCTATAGCTATCAAAGCCTATGACATCAGTAAAATCACCACGACCCTCTCCAAATTTTACCGGACGACCCTGAACAGAGGGCAAGATGTAATCAGCGTTCATGATGAACTGGAAAATACGAAATCTTATATTGATCTGCTGCTGATTATGCATGACCACAGCTTTGATGTGGTGTACGAGGTGGATCCGGAAGTTCTGGGCTGTCAAATGATTAAGCTGATTATGCAGCCTATTGTGGAGAATGCGATTGAACACGGTGTAGATAACAAACGGGAAGGACGCGGCAGGATAAGCCTGCGGGCTTGCTTTGAGGAAGACACCATTGTATTCGGCATTGAAGACAACGGTCCGGGAATGACCCGGGAAACCATGGATACGGTATTAAACAGGCAATCCAAATCGTACGGACTGTTCAACGCCCAGGAGAGAATCCGTATTTATTTTGGCGAAACCTACGGGATTACGATCAAAAGTGAAATCGGCCAGGGTACAACAGTTGAGGTGAGAATCCCCAGGAGGGAAAAGTAAAGAATAGGAAAAGTATGTCATTTGAGAATTCCTGATTCGTTTTGCGGAAAGGCATCTACCGCCAAAGAATTTGTGCACAAATAGCTGCGAATGGATGAGGCATCCGTTTGCGGCTTTTTTGCTATGTGGCGGGCTGCGGTAGTTTGCTTTGGGAATATCAGAGAATTTAAGAAAGTTTTAATCTTTACCCGACTTCTTCTTAAACAGTTTTTCCTATTCTTGAGGACAGGGAGGGAGTAGCTTGAAGAATTGGGCCCGTAAGGATTCATCGATTGCATGGTTATTTCTGGCACCCAGTGTGGCAGGGTTTGCACTGTTCTACCTGATTCCGTTTGGGATGGGCGTGTTCTACTCCTTCATGGACCGCACGGTGGGCGGGCAGTATGTGGGACTGCAGAATTACCGGGAGCTGATTGCGGGCGATTCCTTTCGCAAGGCAGCCTCGGGTACTTTCTACTTCAGCCTGGTGAGTGTTCCGCTGCTGATTGTACTGTCGCTTGGGTTGGCGCTGCTGCTCAATAGAAGCTTGTATGGTCAAAAATGGCTGAGAACTGCCTATGTACTCCCTCTTGTCGTTCCTGTCGCCTCCATTATCCTGGTCTGGCAGATCCTGTTTGACTGGAACGGGGCGCTGAATGCCTGGCTGAGCGGCTTCGGTCTGGCGCGGGTGGATTGGATGAAGACAGAGGCAGCGCGGAATGTAATCATAACGATGTATATATGGAAAAACATCGGGTATAACGTGATCCTGTTCTTGGCCGGACTGCAGCAGATCCCGAAGGATTACTACGAAACCGCCCAGATTGAAGGGGCTGGCCGACTAAGGCAGTTCCGGAGCATTACGCTGGTCTATTTAACATCCACGATGTTTTTTGTCGTCATTATGTCGATCATTAATTCCTTCAAGGTATTTCGGGAGACATATCTGATTGCCGGACCCTATCCGTATGACAGCATCTATATGCTGCAGCACTTTATGAACAATATGTTCCTGTCGCTCGACCTCCCGAAGATGACGGCTGCGTCCACCTTAATGGTTGGCGGCATTCTTATCATCGTACTCGGGTTGTTCGCCATGGAACGCCGCTACCGGCGATATATGGAATAGAGGTGGAGAGGTCTTGCCAGTTGGTAAAGTCATACACAAGCTAGCGTTAACCGTCATGATGGGGGCGATTGCTCTCGTAATGTTGTTCCCGATTGGGGTGACCCTCATTAATTCATTCATGAGTACCCGTGAAATAGGGATCAATTACGGTCCTGTCGGACAAATGAACAAGGTTATGGAGGGGAGAAATGATCTCTTTGCAAATTTGAAATGGCTGCCGGATCAGGTATCCCTGGAGCAATACGGCAAGGTGTTGATGGACAGCCCGTTGTACCTGTCGTTGTTCTGGAATTCGGTATTCCTGGTGGTGCCCATCATTGCCGGACAGACGCTTATAGCTGCGCTTGCTGCCTATGCGTTCTCCAAGCTGAGATTCCGGGGTCGGGAATTCATGTTTCTTATCTATGTCCTGACGATGCTCATGCCCTTTCAGGTGACTCTTGTGCCCAATTACATCATGGCGGAACGGCTGGGGCTGCTGAATAGCTCAGTTGCCATTATCCTGCCCGGTATTTTTGCGGCCTTCGGTGTATTCATGCTCAGGCAGTTCATGCTGGACATTCCGTATGCCTATATCGAAGCGGCCAAGATGGATGGCGCCGGACATTTACGGATTTTCTATACCATTATTATTCCAATGGTTCAGCCGGGCCTGGCCGCACTCACGATTCTGTTATTCGTCGATTACTGGAATATGGTGGAGCAGCCGCTGATCTTCCTGGACGACCCGTTAAGGCAGCCCCTCTCGGTCTATCTGTCCAATGTCAGCAGCGAGAAGGGGCTTGCCTTTGCCGCTTCTGCCATCTATATGGCTCCGATGGTCCTTCTCTTTCTGTATGCGGAGACGTATTTCATTGAAGGTGTCCAATTGTCTGGGATTAAGGGGTAATGCCCGCGTGTGAGGGAACTTTTAAGGAAGGAGGAGAAAGACGGGATATGGAGATTACAGGGGTGCCGGCAGACCGCAGGCGCAAAAAAATAATCAGAAAGGCCTTCCTTCTGCTCTTGGGCGTGCTGCTCTTCTTCACCTTTTTCAGCAATACGCTGCAGTCCTTGACCTTGCCCAAAGTGACGACGGTCAAACCGGAGAGCCGTAGCCTTGAATTCACGCTGGAGGGCAGCGGGATGCTGCGGCCTGTGAGCGAAGCGCGGCTTCTGAATTCCAGCGGATGGAAGGTCCGGCAGATTCTTGTGAAGGAGGGGGACAAGGTCAAGAAGGGGCAGAAGCTGATTCTCTATGACAGCCAGACTGCTGAATCAGAGCTGCAGGATGAAATCACGCTCCTGGACAAGCAGAAGATCGAACAGCAAACTCTGCAGGATCAGTTCATTCAGACGTACCTGGAGGGGGATGAGCTTCAGATTCGCAGGGCCAGACGAGAGATTGAGGCGGGCAAGATTGACCAGGCCATGCAGACGCGTAAAATTGCTGATCTGAGAGAAAAGTTAACCAGTGAGCAGCAACTGAAGGCTCCATTCGACGGGATTGTAACCACGGTGAATGCCATTCCGGAGATGCTGTCTGCGGGGGAGCCGGATCTGGTCATCTCCAATAGCAGCAAGGGGTATCAATTTGATTTTACGGCGGATGCGGAGCTGTTATCCAGTCTCGGGGTCTCCTTAGGAGAGAAGCTAGAGGTGGAGGTTCAGAGTTCGGAGGGGCCACAGGTCCGCTCCGAACAGGGGAAGGTTACGGAGATCAAGGATGTTCAGGCGCGTATCGGCAGCTCACCTGCTGAGGAGAACGGCAAGACGGAGGAAATCCCTCAAAAGAATGTTTTTATGGTGCTGGAGGATGATTCGCTTAAGGGGGGGGAGCAGGTTCAGATCAAGCTGAAGAAGCCGTCTCTTCAAGAGGGGCTGGTGGTCCCGAGTAAGGCTATCCACCAGACAGGGGAGCGCAGCTATGTGTACAAGATCGAGGAGCAGAGGGGGGCATTAGGCAATGTGTTTGTTGCCCGCGAAGTTCAGATCCGGTCCAGTACCACCAATGGTATAGACAGCGTCATCCAAACGGATAGCCTGTATGAAGATGAAATGATTATTCTGGAGAGCAGTGAGCCCTTACAGGACGGGAATCGCGTACGTCTCCAGTAAGCAGCAGTTGTACGACATACAATACGAAGAATCTTAGGAGGTATTTATAAATGAAGATGAAGAAGAGTTGGCTGGGCATGAGCCTTGCTTTTACCACCCTAATGACTGCATGCAGCCCTGGGAGCAGCGGGGAAGCTTCGAGCACAGGCGGGAAGACGGTCGTTACGTTATCCGTTGAGCTGGACACTGAATTCTACCGTGCTGTAGAGCAGAAGTTTGAAAAGGTCTATCCTGAGATTGATTTGCAGATTCAGGCTTACAAGGGGATCGGCGAGACTATGGAAGGGCCGGATTATGAGAAATATTTGAAAAGCACCGCTACGGCCCTGCTCTCGGGAAAAGGAGCCGACATTTATGAAACCGGCAGCCTGCCTGTCAGTGAATATGTGAACAAGCAGCTATTTCTTAATATGGAGGATTACTTGAAGCAGTCGCAAACCCTGAAGCAGGATAATCTTGCAATGAATGTATTGAATGCCCTGAAGCTGAATGGCGGCACCTATATCATTCCTTCGGGGTACAATCTGAGAGCGTTCATTGGAGATGGGGAAGCGCTCAAGCACACGAACGTAGACGATAAGAGCTGGACTTGGCAGGAATTCAATGCGATTGTCAAATCAATGATTGAAGCCGAGGAGAAGGCAGGCTCCGGTCATCGCTATGCGATCTCGGAGAATCCGCCGGAGGTCCTTCTTCAGGAGATGGTGGTGGACGGCTATAACCAGTTTGTAGATTCTGCTGCGCGGACAGCCAAGTTTGATTCCCCTGCATTCATATTTATGATGAGGCAAATTAAAGAGATGTATGACGATAAAGTGATGACCTCGAAGCCGGCGGAAGCCGGGAATCAATTGTTCTATTCCGCCGTTCTGCAAACCCCGGCCGATTTCGTCAATGTTCCGTATACTTATTTTGCCAATCCAAAGCTGCTGCATAAGCCACATAGCGGAAGCTCCGGCGCCATGCGGATTATTCCGACCTCTACATTTGCGATACAGGCCAAATCGCCGGTTGCAGATCATGCCTGGAAGTTCATAGAGTTCCTGCTCTCTGAGGAAGCGCAGTCCCTCCAGAGCAGAGAAGGCTTCTCCCTGCTCCAATCGGTGAATGACAAGCAGCTCAGTGAGCTTCAGCAGCAGGTGAAGAGCGGAACGTATAAGCTCCCAAGCGGCATGCCTGTAAGTGTGCCTGACGGGCAGTTCAAGGAGTTTCAAGAGCTGATGAATACTGCGGATAACTTCGCCATGCTGGATTTCAAGATTCTCTCCATTCTCGGAGAAGAGATGGGCGCCTTCTTCAGCGGACAGAAGACAGCGGAGGAAGTGGCGAAGCTGATTCAGAATAAGGCGACCACATACCTGAACGAATAGATCTAGGCCTAGGAGGGTTCCGGTATGAAGAGAATCACTATTCTGATCGCAGAGGACGAGAAAGAGATTGCCGACCTGGTGGCCCTGCATTTGCAGAAGGAAGGGTATCACTGTATCAAAGTATCTGATGGCCAAGCGGCGGTGCAGGCAATTCAATCCCAGTCCATCGATCTGGCGATCCTGGATATTATGATGCCGGAGCTGGACGGGTACGAGGTCACCCGCCAGGTGCGGGTGAAGCATAATCTGCCGATTATTTTTTTGAGTGCCAAGACCTCTGATTTCGATAAGATTACCGGTCTAGTGATGGGAGCTGACGATTATATGATTAAGCCCTTCAATCCTATGGAGCTGTTGGCCCGTGTCAATTCTCAATTGCGGCGTTCCCTGCAGTTCAGCCAGCCTCCGGCTGCCCATCTGACTTCAGTTCTGGAGCTGGGCGGGCTCATCATCTCCCCTGACCGGCACACCGTTACGCTGTATGGAGAAGAGATTGACCTCACACCCAAGGAATTCGACATCCTCTATTTGCTGGCGAGCCACTCCAAGCAGGTGTTTAGTGCAGAGAGCATATTTCAGCGGGTATGGGGCGAAGCGTACTATGAAAGCGGCAATACCGTGATGGTACATATCCGCACCCTGCGCAGGAAGCTGGGAGAAGATCGGAATAAGGACCGGTTCATCAAAACCATCTGGGGTGTCGGGTACACATTCAATGCCTAAGAGACTCCGGGGCTTCAGAGCCAGATTGGTCCAGTTACTGGGTGTAAGCATGCTCTTGTCAGGCAGTATGATCTATGGACTGTTCAAGCTGCTCCAGCTCTATTACGCCGGGGTCCGGTGGGAGGACCCGGAGGCAGAATTACGCCGGATGATCTTCAGGATCGGAGATTTCAATGTGTTCCTGATGCTGTTTATCCCCTTGATGCTGATATTCTTCTTCAAGTTCACCCAGCCGTACATCCGCTATCTTGACGAGATATCCAAGGGCATTCATCATCTGGCTAACGGAGAATTTCAGAATCAGGTGCAGATCGCCTCCAGGGATGAGTTCAGCGCAATCGCCGAGGATCTGAATGTGGCAGGGGCTAAACTGCAGGAGGCGGTCAAGAGGGGCGATTTCGCCGAGAGCAGCAAGGACCAGCTTGTCGTCAATCTGGCGCATGATCTGCGTACACCGCTCACCTCCGTGCTCGGGTATCTGGATCTGATTCTTAAGGATAAGCAATTGCCTATTGAGACGATCAGACATTTCGCTACCATTGCCTTCACCAAGTCCCAGCGGCTGGAGAAGCTGATTGACGGGCTGTTCGAGATCACCAGGATGAACTATGGCACGCTGCCTATGGTGAAGACACACCTGGATCTCAGCGAGCTGCTGAGACAATTGAACGAGGAGCTGTACCCGGTATTCGAGCGGAATGGCCTGACCTCCCGGCTGAATGTTACTCCGGGCTTAAGCGTCTATGGAGATGGGGATCTGCTGGTACGTGTATTAGGGAATCTGCTGACCAATGCCGCCCGTTATGGACAAGAAGGCGTGTATGTGGATATTAAAGGCCGTCTCGATTCAGGCGTAGTAGTGGTTGAGGTGATCAATTATGGAAATCCCATTCCGCCGGAAGAGCAGCCGCATATCTTCGAGATGTATTATTCGGGGGACCGGGCGCGGACACATCAGGAGGGCGGCACCGGTCTCGGTCTGTTCATTGCACGCAATATCGTAGAGCAGCATGAGGGGAGTTTGTCTGTAGAGAGTAATGAAATATGGACAAGGTTCGAGATGCGGCTGCCGCAAGCTTAAGCGAAGTTAAGGGAGGAGAGAATCATGTATCATTCCACGAGAAAATATGCTGTCGCCATGCTAAGCCTGGCGGTTCTTAGCCAATCCATCGCCTTCGGAGCCTATACGGCAGCGGCCGGACCTTCAGCGGGAACCGCGGCTTCAGCCGCCGTGTCCACGCTGGAGGGACTGGGGGCGGTCTCATTGAAGAGTGGCGTGAGTGTGAAGCTGCTGGACGCATCTCTTCAGCCCCAGGCGAGCGGGAATATTCTTACGTACACCTTGAATTACCACAACGGGAGCAGCAGCAACGTAAGCTTAATCGATTATTTCTCCAAGGTCACCACTTCAGGCGGCGCTGTTATTCAGGGCAAACCGGTGACAAGCAGTGCTGCAATCAAGTCCATTCCGGCGAATAGCAGCCAGCCGGTGACGTATTACGTCAATGCGGGTCAGGCTGCCAAAATAAACGGAGTCCGCATCTCCCTATTCGGCTGGGACTTCAGTCAGGCGAATTACCAGAAGAAGCTGGGGATGTTTACAATTCCGGGCACCTACTCCACGGTAATCGTCAGAGGCCAGAGCAAGAAGCTGGTCCTGGGAGAGATGCCGGTTATCAGCAAGGCGGAAAGCCTGCAGATTGTTAAAACGAACGGAAAAGTGTACGCCAGGGTTGGGGTGACCTTGTCCAATTTGGGTGCCAAGGTTCTTAAGGATACAGGCCTCAAGGGATATCTGGTATCCTCGGGCGGTTCCAGGTTTGAGCTGAACGCTGACCATGCTGATTACCCGATTCAGCCCAAGGAGAAAAGAACCCTGTACTATCTGGCAGACCTCCCTTCCTATACGAAGCTGGATAATATGTCCCTGCAATTTGTCCAGGAAGACAGCACGCTGCAAGTGAAACTTCCAGTTGCTCAATATAAGCTGCCCGCAGCGGAATTGCCTAACTTCACCGTACCCGTTAACGCAGTCGCCAAGCTCAAGGTGGGTAACCATACGATTGAGACCGGACTGGCAAGCGCGGCGGTGTATGCAGAGGACAATTTGGCAAAATGGAGCCTGAAGTTCCGTGTGCGGAACACAGGCAACCAGGCGGTGACCCTGCCGGATTACCCGTTCAGCCTAATCGCTTCCGAGGGATATAGCTATCCTGTGAGTAATGAAGCGCTTACGGGTCTGACGCTTAAGCCACTGGAAGAGCAGACGGTAGAACTCAGCGCAGAGTTGCCTCTGAAGCTGAATCAGGGCGTTCTCCAGCTACAGATGACTGAGCCGGCTGAAGCGAACCGGATCGCCTTCCCGGCGGCCTATTTTCAGATTCCGTATTCCTTGCAGCCGGATCACCTGCTGGCGACTGAATATCCTGTGCAGAATAGTCTGGGTAGCTTCGTAGTGAAGCTCGAATCGGTAGAACGCCTGCCGTGGTCGGACCAGGATCAGATAGTGACCAAGGTCAGCCTCCGGAACACAGGTGTGGCGAGTGTACAACTCCCGGCGCTTACAGCTCTTCTAAAGGCGGGAGATATGGATATCAGCGGCACTTCGCAGATGGTGATCGACGGTTCAAAGAGCCAGTTGGCTCCGCAGGAAACAGCGGTGCTGTATATCGCAGGGAACCTTCCTTATTCCTATAATCTCACGAAGCTGAAGATTATCCTCCAGTATGCTTCGGGAGAGGCCAAGGCGAATTTCCTTACACTTTTCACCAGCCAGTTGGGTAATACCTTAAGAACCGTTGCGGCCGGAGAGCCGTTCCAGTTTGAGCTGACCGGGAAGAAAGCAGAGGTTCTGGAGAGACAGACACGGATATATCCCGGCGCGGATTCCAAGCTGGTCTATACCGAGCTGGTGATGACAAACGAGGAATTACGGAGAACCCAGCCCGCGCAATTGGTGGGCTATTACCGGACCCCGGATCATCAGTATTTCGAAGCGGTAATCTCGCAGTCCGCCGCGGCCTTGAATGCCAAGGAGAAAAGTCTCGTGACTGTCTGGAGCAAGCTTCCGCCGGAGATCAATGCTTCGGAGCTAACCCTCTATCTCGGGGAAGGAATCTCTGGAGGCAAGCTGACCGCACCCGGGGGAGCGCCGACCGCCTACATTCATACCGTGGGCCTTGAGCTTAACCCGGCGAATCCCGCACCGCAGCCGTCCCTTCAGAAGCTGGAGCTGTTCCCGTACTCCCTGTCCGTGACCCAGGCTACAGCCACGATGCCCGAAGACCGGGAGTCCATAGAGGCACAGATGAACTACCGCGTAACCCGCAGTGAGCAGTATGTTACTGCAGCGAACGAACATAAGCTTGTGGTCCAGCTGATCGATCCGTTCGGACAGCCCTCGGAGAAGCTTCTCTCTCTGGGCGAAGAACCGGCCGGAGCCTTAGGCAGCTTGTCCTTCTCGCTGAACAACAAAGCGTATAAGACCCTTACCGGCGGAACGGTGCGGGTGAATATCTATGATGAGTTCCAAGGGAAGCGGATTCTGCTGGGAAGCCAGAGCTATCCTGTTACTTATGAGCGGACTGCTCCCCGGAGGACAGAGGTGGTTCCGGAACCCTCTTTCCCCGTTAACTGATGAATCGTTCGAAAATAAGGGATGTCGGGTATAGAAAGATGGAGTATCTGGAACTGAATCAATAGCATAGATGACAACAGCGGCAGTCTAAGACTTTATTTATTAAGTCTTGGTCTGCCGCTGTTTTTTATTAGAAGATATACACAATTTATCATATGCGAATTGAATTAAATAATTTTAAGACTATTAATTTAAAACATTTATGATATAATCGTAAATATTACGATTAAGGCTTTGGAGTTGAACGCCATTAAACAATATCTCTTACAACGCGTATTGCAGCTCATTCCCGTGCTGCTGGGCATCTCTGCCATTACCTTTGCGCTGATGCACTTAACACCCGGGGATCCGGCGGAGATCATGCTGCGTGCTGACGGCATTAAGCCTACACATGAAGCTATTGAGGCAACCAGACATGCTCTGGGTCTGGATGGGCCTATACATATGCAATATTTTCAGTGGTTGAACCGGGTGCTCCATCTCGATTTAGGTATATCTTACAGCAGCAGCCGTCCAGTGTTCACAGAGCTGATAAGCAGATTTCCGGCTACGGTACTGCTAAGTAGCTGTTCTGTATTGTCTGCTATTCTTATTGCCCTGCCTCTTGGAGTGGGATCTGCACTTTATCCCGGTAGAATGTTTGACCGGCTGGGAAGAGGTTGTGCACTGCTCAGTGTCTCCATGCCGGGATATTGGCTTAGTCTGCTCCTGATTTATTATGGTGCGGTGAAGTTTAAGCTGTTTCCTGTGATGGGAATGGATGGGGCAGCCAGTGTCATTCTGCCTGCATTTACATTGGGGTTTGGAATGGCAGGCGTCTACATCCGCTTGATCCGTTCTAGTCTCCTGGACGTTATGGGCAAGCGTTACATCACAGCAGCCAGGGCTAAGGGACTCCAGGAATGGAGAATCATCCTTCGGCATGCACTGCGTAATGCGCTTCTTCCGAGTCTTACCCTCCTTGGGGTTAATATAGCGGGATTATTGGGCGGTTCTGTTATTGTTGAAACTATTTTTTCCTGGCCGGGAATGGGCAAGTATGCCATCGAGGCGATTTTTGCCAAAGACTATATTGTCATTCAGGGTTACGTATTATGGATGGCTGTTGTCGTTGTCCTGATTAACCTGACAGTAGATTTGTTACATCTCCTGCTGGATCCGCGAATCAGGCTGCGGTGACGCTGTAGAAGGAGCGGATGATCATATTTCGTATTCCCTTATTTAAGAATAACGGAGCAAAGGTAGGAGCGGGTATCGTACTTGTGTTCATATGTGCCGGGCTCTTTGCCCCGTGGCTGTCTCCCTCTGATCCGCTGCAGATACATATGGAACATAAACTGGGTATGCCTTCCTGGCAATACCCGCTCGGTACCGATCATCTGGGACGCTGTGTGTTATCCCGGTTAATCTATGGGACCCGAACGTCCCTGTATTATTCGTTCATGGTGTTGATCGTTGTTTTTGCAATTAGCATCCCTGTCGGGCTCCTGGCAGGCTACGCCGGCGGCCGGATCGATCATTTGATTATGCGTATCATAGATATATTGCTTGCCTTTCCCAGCTTAATTCTATCCCTTGCCATTACTGCCATGCTGGGTCCCAGTATGAAGAATCTGTTAATCGCATTCGCTGCAGTCTGGTGGACCGGGTATGCCAGAGTGATACGCAGCATGGTGCTTCAAATCAAGGAAAGTGAATATATTACCGCCGCCAAAGCGTCAGGCACTTCTCATTCACAAATTATTCTCAGGCATATTCTGCTGAACGCTGCCCGGCCTATTCTGGTTCTTGCTTCTATGGAAGTGGGTACGATTATGCTCTCCATTGCAGGTTTGTCCTTTCTGGGTTTGGGAGCTCAGCCGCCTGCACCGGAATGGGGAGTTATGCTGAACGACAGCCGTGCCTATATTCAGACAGAGCCGCGGCTGATGCTCTTCCCGGGTGTGATGATCATGCTGGCGGTTCTGGGCTTTAATCTGTTGGGAGAAGGCTTGCAGAGGTCAGAGCATAATATCAATTCTGCAGGGAAGCGGGGGTCCAGAACATGAGTGCAGAGACTGCGCTGCTGAAGGTCAGTCATCTACGCACCTGCTTCCACACAGGGAGTCATACCATTAAGGCGGTAGATGATGTCAGTATTGAGGTGAGATCCCGGCAGATTGTCGCGCTGGTAGGCGAGAGCGGGAGCGGTAAAAGTGTTACGGCAATGTCCATCCTAGGCTTAGTAGATCCTCCTGGCATCGTTGAGAGCGGGGAAATCTGGCTTAAGGGCAACAATCTTCGGGAGTACTCCAGCCGTCAGTTAAGGAAGCTCCGGGGAACCGGGATGGCTGCTATCTTTCAAGATCCTATGAATGCACTGAATCCGGTGCTTACCATCGGCAGGCAGATCATGGAGACGATTAAACTGCATAAGCGGGTATCGGGAAAAGAGGCGAAGCGGCTTGCCATGAGGCAGATGCAGCAGGCGGGTATTGGCGATCCGGAGCAGCTTTTCAATCAGTATCCTTTTCAAATTAGCGGGGGGATGTGTCAAAGGGTAATGATCGCCATCGCACTGGTTACCGGTGCACACTTGCTTATTGCCGATGAGCCTACAACGGCCCTGGATGTAACCATTCAAGCCCAGATTCTCGAAGAACTGGACAGAATCAGATGTATGAACGAGGTCGGCATTCTATTAATTACGCATGATCTCGGCGTGGTTGCAGAGCTTGCGGATTATGTGTATGTGATGAAGTCCGGGAAGATTGTTGAATCGGGCAATGTGTTTGACATTTTCTCAAATCCGGTGAATCCCTATACTAAATACTTAATGGATTGCAGATAACAACGATAATATTACATTAATGAATTGGATGTGGTGAACTTGAGGCTGTTGGAGGCGGTGAATTTGAATAAAAAATACGGCACGGAAAGGGGGTGGTTCACACGTAATGCCAGGAATGTCCATGCCGTCAACAACTTGTCCCTCCGTCTAGAGAGCGGTGAGACCCTTGGACTAGTAGGGGAAAGCGGCTGCGGTAAGAGCACTTTGGCCAGACTCCTGCTGGGACTGGAGAAACCGTCCTCCGGAAGAGTTCTATACAAGAACGAGGATTATACGGACTGGAGCTTCAGCGGGATGCGCATGATCCGCAGGAAGATGCAGATGGTATTTCAGAATAGCCTGGCTTCATTTAATCCAATGTTTACAGTGGAGCAGATTATCGGGGAGCCGCTTCGGAATTACGGAGAGCGTAAGGCCGGAGCCCGCAGGGCCACGATAGCAGACACACTTGAGCTGGTTGGACTTGAACGGCAGCATATTCACCGTTATCCGCATGAACTCAGCGGCGGACAGCAGCAGAGGGTTGGAATTGCGCGGGCGATTGCGCTGCGGCCGGAGCTGATCATCTGTGATGAACCGTTCTCGAGTCTTGACGTTACCTTACGAAAGCAGATGATGGATCTGCTGCTGGCGTTGAAGCACGAGCTGGGATTATCCTATGTATTCATTACGCATGACTTGTCAGTTGTAAACCGGTTTTGCGACAGTGTGGCTGTGATGCATCAAGGGGCAATTGTGGAGAAGCAATCGGGCGCACAAATGTTGCGTCAAGCAGACCACCCGTATACAAGAACATTGCTCTCTTCGGTACCTGTGCAGGACCCCCGTTTAAGGAAGAAGAGACCAGGGACAGAGTGGCATACCAGCCATGACTTTGATGTTAAGTAAAGAAAGGGTGTACCATGAATGAGAAAGAATCCTAAGACAACAAGCCTATTATCCAAATCATTATTCTTCCTGCTTCTTGTAATAATTATGGTGATATCCGGGTGTAGCAGTAATAACAGCCCGTCTACAGCTGATGCCAATCAGCCTGCGAATAACGAGGCCGCACAAGATCTTGCTATTCAGGAGAAGGTTGTCACTGTTGCCATATCCTCTGATCCTGGTATAGACCGCTTGGATGCCGGGGCCTATGATGGTTCGATGAATGTGCACGCGATGATCTATGACGGATTAGTGGAGTATGGTGAAAGGGGCGAAATTCTGCCAGCGCTTGCGGAGTCTTGGGATATTTCTGAAGACGGAAAAGTATATACGTTCCATCTCCGAAAGGACGTCAAGTTCTCTGACGGTACGGCGTTTAATGCCGCTGCGGTTAAATTCTCCTTCGAACGCTGGATCAAGGATCCGGCCAATTCATTAAATGTGGCTACGGCAATGGAGTCCCTTGACGTTGTGGACGAACATACGATTACAATGACATTCAACAAAGCCTATTATCCGTTCTTAACGGAGTTATCCTTTGCCAGACCGGTACGGATGATCAGCCCTTCTGCTGTGGAGCCTGCCGGGGATATTACGGGTACATTTATCAAAGCGATCGGAACTGGCGCCTGGATGGCAGAGAGCTACACAACAGATCAGGAAGCCGTACTTGTCCGGAATCCGAATTATTGGGGAGAAATGCCGAAGCTCTCCAAAATTATCCTGAAGGTCGTCCCTGACCCGCAGTCCAGAGTACTGGCACTGCAAAGCGGGGATGTTGACATTGCTGGAGGCCAATTGGGTAAAATCCCGGTGGAAAGTGTGCCGGTAATCGAAGCAGCTCCCTCATTAAGTCTGCAAAAAGCACCAGGAACTAACTCTCATTTCATGATCTTTAATTATAATACGCCTGCTCTTCAGGATCTGAATGTGCGCAAAGCGATCAATCTGGCAATCAATAAAAAAAGCATAGTCGAAGATCTCATGGACGGCATCGGCAGTGAAGCCCAAGGCTTGTTCCCGCTGACGGTCCCTTATGTAACGGAGTCCAATAATACCTGGTACGGCTTCGATCAGCAGGAAGCGGAGCAGCTGCTGGCAGCAGCCGGCTACACGGATACGGACGGAGACGGGATTGCCGAGAAGGACGGAATACCGCTTGAGCTCAATTTCGTGCTGCAGCAGGCTGAATATCCGGAATGGAAATCCATCAGTGAGCTGATTCAGTCTGAGCTAAGGGAGATTGGCATTGCCGTCAATCTTCAGGTGCTTGAGCCGAATGCCTACTACGATGCGTTGTGGACAAGCAAAGCCTATGATCTGATCATGTACCGGACTTATGATGATGCCTATAATCCGCATGCGTTCCTGTTGTCCCTGTTCCATGCAACAGCTGAAGCCCCTGCAGTGGTATGGTCTGATGCTGCATTGGAATCACAAATTGACACCGCAGTAGAAGCAACCGGCCTTCAGGAACGTCAGAGCGCATATGACTCTATTTTCTCCAAAATGTATCAGGAGGCTATGTTTGCAGCTATATATTTCCCTGATGATATATTGGCAGTAAATAATAGAGTAACCGGATTCCGGCCGGGGTACACCACCTTTACGCCAATCTTCTGGAACCAGCTGGACATAGGTGAAGAATGATGCTGAAAGAGATCTCGAAATACTGGACTTCAAGCTCGGAGAGTTATGACAAAGTCATACAGACGCAATTCCGCAGCCCAAAAACCATCAGCCTCTGGAAGCAGCTGCTTATGAAAGGGCTGGGGACAAAACCCGGGCAAAAGGTGCTGGATGTAGGAACAGGCCCCGGATTTTTCTCCATCCTCTTATCACAGATGGGTCATCTGCCTACAGCCTTGGATGCTTCTCCGGGAATGATTGAAAGAGCTTCACGGAATTTCAAAAGTTACGGATACCAGGTTCCGGCTTATGTCGGTGATGCTGCCGGCTTGGATATGGAGCTAGAAGATAGCTTCGATGCAGTGGTCTGCAGGGATGTGGTATGGACGCTGCCTGATCCGCAGCGGGCTTATGCCGAATGGTACCGGGTGCTGAAACCGGGCGGGACCTTGATTATTTTTGACGGCAACTATTTATATAAAGAGAGCAAGACTGTATTCCGCAGACTTTGGTATGCCTTATCCTGGACACTGATCCTGCTTACAGAACAAAGAATCCGCCAGCGGAGCAGTCAAGATAAGGAGCTGTTAAGCGGGCTGCCCTTTGTTAATGTACTGCGGCCTGAAGCTGATGAGGCCGCACTAAGACTGGCCGGGTTCCGCAGTATTGATGTTCAGCGGAACTTTATCCCTGCCCGTGCGATGCCGCTGAATTATTTGAAATACGGCTATCAGAATGTAAACCGGTTCATGATACTTGCCAAGAAGGAGTGAATGATAGATGAGTATACAACAAGAGGTGGAAATGTATTGGGAAGGCGAAGCGGGGCTGTATAGTGAAGGTATTCAAAAGGAGCTTAACGGATTCCAGCGGGAAGCCTGGCTGAAGCTTATCCTCGCCCATGCACCACAGAAGGAAAGATTGCATGTTCTTGATATAGGCTGTGGCCCCGGCTTCTTCTCGGTGATTCTCTCAAGTGCCGGGCATCTGGTTACTGCGATTGATTGCACCGACAATATGCTGGAAGAAGCGCGGGCCCACACCAGCCGGGAGGGTGTGACGGTTACTTTCCGCAAGATGGATTCGCACAGGCTTGACTTTGCTGCGGAGAGCTTCGATCTGATCGTGTGCCGCAATGTCACCTGGAGCCTCACCCATCCGCAGTCAGCCTACAAAGAGTGGAGAAGAGTCCTTAAGCCGGGAGGACGGCTGCTGGTCTTTGATGCCAACTGGAATCGTCATCTTTGGGACGAAGAGATGAAGCGGAAGCACGCAGAGGATCAGCAAGCCTATGTGGATAAGGGTTTCGGTGAGCTTCCGCATCATAAGGATATAGAGGAAACTGACCGTCTGAGCCTTGTTTTGCCCCTGACCAGAGAGTGGCGTCCAGAATGGGATATACTGACTCTCAAGGAAGAAGGGTACTCCGTTATCTATGCTGAAGAGAATCTGAACGCCAAAGTACTGGACGAGAAACAGCAGGTCCTGAACCGGTCAACGCCGATGTTCATGATCTGTGCTGAGAAATGACAAAGCACTCTTCAAACACCGATATGAAAGGCACCTCAGGGTGCCTTTTTGAATACCCAAAAAACCTTTCTCGAATGTTAGACTCAGCCACTGCCCCCCGCGTGATCTCTTCCAACAGCCTGGAGGTAGTATTGTTCAATTGAATGAAGCATCTTCTGGTATCAAGTGCATCTGCTGCTGTGATGAAGGGACTATTCCACCTTCAACAGTTTGTTGCCCCTGTTCATTCGGATTGAATATTCGGGCCGTGGTTTCATCATCCCTTCCTACTCCTGTATCCGTAATACTGACCTTAACCCGGTCACCAACAGTAGAGGCTTCAATAATAATCTCTCCTTGCTCCGTATACTTAATTGGGATAATCTTTTCTCATCTGCATATACGTGTGAGAGTATTGAAACAGTGTAAACGTCTTAACTGAACAAAAAATGAACAAATTTTGATTGTTGAAAAATGTGATAAAAGTCCAGAAACGCATTCCGGGAAGTCCGCTCACTTCGCGGATGCTGAATGCTCTAGAGAAAGAGCAGCTGAACAGCCTGTACACCAAAATAGAAACCAAATCCGACCAGTGACAGACCGGAGCATACAGAGATTGCTTTTAGCACCCGGACGGTCAGGAATTTGCGGAAAATGCTGGAGGCCGCTGCCATGGTGACATCCCAGAGCAGTATCCCCAGCACGATGGCTCCGCTGTACAGCAGCAGCTGGTGCATCGGGTACTGGCTTGCCGCTTCGGCCAATATTGATCCGTAAATGCCTAGCCAGAACAGAATAGAGAGGGGATTGAACAGTGACATCAGAAACCCGGATAGAAAGGATTTGAACAGTGAGGCTTCACTTCCTCTCAGTTCTGCTACCGAAACTTCACCCGAACTCTTGATGCTCTCCACCCCTGTGTAGACAAGGACAAAGAATCCGAACAGCCACAGAAAAGCCTTGACAAACGGAGCATCCAGCAAATGAATCATGCCGAAATAGACGAGCAGCATGTAAATAATATCTGCGCTGACTGCACCAAGGCCAACCGCCCAGGCGTGCAGAAATCCTCCGCGGAGACCCTTGTCCAGCTGTGCTGCGTTAATGGGACCGATGGGCGCCGAAAGGGATAACCCCAGAAAGATATAACCTACAAAAATGTTAATATTGTCCACCCCCGTTATACCGTTAGTTTATTCTGATAAAGTAGTTTGTAGGACAACCAAAATGAAAGGCCTGCGGAATCCGCAGGCCTTAAATTTGTAAAATCAGTTTTGGAGAATCCAATCCATTGAGAGGGGTAACAAGAAGTTATAAGTAAGCTCCTTTATCTTTGAAATGGAAACAGGGTTAGCATTCCCGATAATCTGCAAAAATTACAGAAATATTACCCCTTTGAAATTCCGTTTACACTTCAATAATGATAGGGAGAATCATGGGACGGCGTTTCGTCTTCTCATAAAGAAATTTGCTTAATGTGACCTTTAGGGTCTGCTTAATAATATTCCACTGACCTAAGTCAGCCTCGCTCATCTTCTGAAGAGTTGCCTTGACCAACTGATTGATCTCATCCATCAGATTGTCTGAATTGCGGACATAAATGAATCCCCGCGAAATCGTATCCGGCTCGTTCAACAGCCGCCCATCCGATTGACTAAGAGTAATAACCGTGATCAGTACCCCGTCAGCAGATAATTGGCGCCGGTCCCGCAAGACTACATTGCCAATGTCGCCAATTCCAAGGCCATCCACAAAAATCTGCCCGGCAGTCACCCTTCCTGATTGGCGGACAACTCCTTCTGCCGACTCCACCAGCTCGCCATTTTTGAGCAGGAAGATATGATCTCCCTGTACCCCGACAGCTTCGGCCAATAAGCGGTGGTGATGCAGCATCCGGTATTCCCCATGAATCGGAATGAAGTACTCCGGCTTCATTAAGGTCAGCATCAGCTTTAATTCCTCCTGGCTGCCGTGGCCGGACACGTGAAGCTCGCTGCGCGATCCATAAATCACCCGTGCGCCGAGGAGATACAGATTGTCTACAATCCTGGATACATTGCGTTCATTGCCCGGAATCGGATTGGCTGCAAGGAGCACGGTATCTCCGGCACCGATTTCCATCTGCCGGTTGCTTGAATTCGCCAAGCGGGATAATGCCGCCATAGGCTCGCCTTGACTTCCCGTACACAGGACAGCTATTTCATGCAGCGGCAGCTTGGCAGCCTCCGCAGGTTCGACCAGCATTCCCTCAGGAATGGTCAAGTAACCCAGCTCCCTAGACACAGCAACAACGTTCACCATACTCCGTCCAAGCAAGGCAAGCTTCCGCCCCGTGAGGATAGCGGCATCAACGATTTGCTGCAGCCTGTGTACATTGGAGGCGAAGGTGGAGACAAAGATTCTGCGCTCTGCTTTCTTGAAGGCCTCTTCCAAATGGGCGCCCACCAGCTGCTCGGATGGAGTAAATCCGGGACGTTCAGCATTCGTGCTCTCCGAAAGCAGAAACCGGACACCTTTTTTTCCAATGTCCGCCATTTTATGTATATCCGGATATTGTTTGTTCACCGGGGTCATATCGAATTTGAAATCGCCCGTGTGGACAACAGTTCCTTCGGGGGTATCAAAGACAATACCCAGGCAGTCCGGAATACTGTGATTGGTATTAAAGAAGCTAGTGGTGATTTGGCCGAACGTGAGGATGGAGTCCGAATTGATGCAATTCAGGCTGGCTTGACGTAGAAGCCCGTGTTCTTTGAGCTTATTCTCGATTAATCCCAGGGTCAGGCGGGAGGCGTAGAGAGGAATATTTAATTGTTTCAGCAGGTAAGGGATGCCTCCGATATGATCCTCATGTCCGTGAGTTACAACCAGGGCCCGTACCTTATCGATATTTTCTAATAAAAAAGCTACATCCGGAATAATTAAGTCGATCCCAAGCAGGCTCTCGTCAGGAAATTTGGACCCGCAATCAATAGCCACGATATCATCCCCATATTGCAGGAAATACATATTTTTGCCTATCTCGTGTACACCGCCTAATGCAGCAATCCGTAGCCGTTCTTTTGACATTGTGAGCACCCCTTCCATATATAAATCATCTTTATTATGTTTGGGTGTGCAGGATATTATCCAGATATCTATTCATATACTAGACGCATTAGCAGACCTCCGGTATATTCTGTGAAGGTCTGCGCATCCATATCCTATTTTTGCACAAACTGGTTTATAAGCTTCAGAATGACTTCACGCTTTACAGGCTTACTGACATACTCGTCCATCCCTGCAGCCAGGCACTTTTCCCGGTCCCCCTTCAGCGCATTGGCTGTAACCGCGATGATAGGCGGACTCTTCTCCTTAAGCTCCTCTCTGATCCTCTTTACCGCCTCGAAGCCGTTCATAATCGGCATATGCAGATCCATTAATATGAGATCAAACGGCTGTTTACATGCTGCTTCGACTGCATCTATCCCGTTTGTTACGGTAGTAATCCTGTGACCTACTTTTTCAAGTGTCTTGGTCATCACCAGCTGGTTAATATAATTGTCTTCGGCAAGGAGGATGCTCACCTCGCGTGTGGCAGGAAGTTTGTTCAAGGGAGTCTCTTGGCTGTAACTGTCTTCAGCTTTCTTGGGCTTGATCGTGAAGGTGAAGGAGGAGCCTCTTTTGCCGTCACTCTCTGCATAGATCTCGCCGCCCATCATGCCGATAATTCTGCGGCTGATAGCAAGGCCAAGGCCGGTGCCTTCATGTTGGCGTGACATAAAACTGTCAATCTGCGCGAAGGGCTCAAAGATCTCGTTAAGCCGGGAGGGATTAATTCCAATGCCTGTATCTGTCACTGTGAAGGCCAACATGAACGGAGCTTCCCGGACAAGCTTCACTTTTACCGATATACTGCCGCTCTGCGTGAATTTCACAGCATTGCCGAGCAGGTTCAGAAGTACCTGCTTTAGACGTTCGCTGTCGCCGTATATATGGTCGGGAACATCATGATTTATGGTGCTGGAGAGTTCCAGGTTCTTTTGGGCAGCACTCATGGAAATGACAGCAAAGCTGTCCTTGAGGCATTTGCGCAGATCAAATGTATGCTCCTGAAGTTCTGTCCGGCCTGCCTCGATTTTGGACAAATCAAGGATGTCATTGATAATATTGAGCAGGGTTTCTCCACTTTTACGGATAATTTGCACATAGCTCTGCTGCTCTCCGGTAAGCTCCGTGGTGTCGAGCAGGATATCCGTCATGCCTACAACCCCGTTCATCGGAGTACGGATTTCATGGCTCATCATAGCCAGAAACTCGCTTTTCGCCCTGTTTGTGGATTCGGCGGCTTCCTTGGCAAGCAGCAGCTGTCTCTGCTCGGAAATGTCTTTGCATATAAGGTAGAATCCGATATTTTGATTATTCACGTATATTGGTGCGATGCTGGTAAGCACTTCTACGACTTCTCCATTTTTGGTGTAAAGCGTGTTGATATGCTGATCAACCGATTCATCATATAGAGATCTGTCCAGAATGTTCTGGACACTCTCCTGTCCAATCAGAAGGGCCAGCTCCATACCGATCAGATCAGACTCGATGGAGTAGCCGGTTATTTTTTCAGCCATACGGTTGGCGTTAATAATCCGGCCGTCCAGGCCAAAGGAAATGACGGAGTCATGGTTGTATTTTTTTAGCGATGTGTACCGCTCTACGGACTCCTGAAGGCGCTGCTCGGATTCCTTTTGCTTAGTGATGTCAACGATTTGACAAATGTAATACGATGGATGATCCGCCTCTCCGCTGAAAAACTTGAGAGTGAGCATTCCCCACATCTGATCCCTTTTTTTTGAAAGAAACCGCGTTTCAAGCTGTATATCCGTTCGGTCACCCAAGAGCTCCCTAAGATCATGTATATTTCCGAATTCATCATCGGGATTGAAAAGTTCATGCAGCTTCATTCCGTCAAACTCAGCCTTGGAATAGCCAAAGATCCGTTCCATGGCGGGGTTAACAGTCAATATCACACCTTCTGATCCAACCAGTGCGATTCCAAAGGAGGCATTATCTATGACCTGCTGGTTGAACCGTTCCTGATTCAGGTTTACTCGATGCATGGCGTCCTCCTTAAGTAAGTTTTTATTGTCGTGAAAAATAGACCTTCCGCTTTGAAGGTCTTTTCGATACTTAAAATTTAATGGATATAACTTCGGATTAAATTTACCCCTTTGGTTTCTTATTGAATCACAATGGTTGGCTTTGCCAAAAAGAGGGGCTTAGATCAATTTCCGGTATTCTACCGGAGTCATACCCATTCAGCCTCATCCCAGACTGGCTGCTCGAGGAACATACGGATAAATCTCGTCCGGATTGCAGAGTGGTTCTGCGAGACCAGCTTCTGCATCTGGAGGTAATTATTCTGGGAGATCATTCTGATCTCCAGCCGGGAAACCGCCTCAGTCAATACTGAAATGACCTGATCAATTTGCAGGCTTTCTTTCAATATATATTCGGCAACATTCAATTTCACTGCCTGTTGGGCATATTCGAATTCCCCGTGGCAGGACAGGATAATCGCCTGGAGCTGGGGATTTACTTCCCGGGCCTTCCGGATTAATTCCAGTCCGTCCATCGCCGGCATGCCGATATCTGTGAGCAGAATATCAGGCTGATGCAGCTGGCAGGCTTCCCAGGCTTGTTTGCCGTCAGAGCAAGAAGCTGACAGCTCCAGGCCTAAGGTATCCCAGGGAATACTGGCGCTCAGATATTCCAGTACGGGATAGTGATCATCGGCTAATACTACTTTGTATAACACGTTAATCCACTCCAATCCGCTTCACAGGCAGTACTAATTGTACGATTGTACGGTGTCCGTGAAGGCTCTCAATATTGCCCCCGCCTTGTACGAATCCGTGCTTATAAGCATTCTCAATAATCGGCTGGAGAATAAACCGCGGAACGGTCTCCAGCAGCAAGTCTTTATTCACATGACAAGTACAGGCTTGGTAAATCTTCGCAGTAAATACGTTAACGCGAACAAAAAACTGACCGCAAATACGGTTTGAAAGATCAGGCCGGTCCGGTTGATCACGTTCAATCTTTCCGTCAGCTGTTCATAGGGGGCTACGCTGACTAACCTCCATTTGGCATATTTAAGCGGCAGCGAGAGGAGAAGCTGGTTCTCGTTCTTAAATTCTACGATATCCGGGAACGCCAGCTCATCGATCGGCAAAAGGGTATTGAAATCAGATCCTATCAGGGCCTGGTTCCGGTTGGACAGAATCGTATCCTTATCATTCAGCAGATAAACATCTTCCTCTAATGAAGCAAACCTCTCACGAATGGAGGCTTCACTGCGGCTGACAATAAGGTATGCATAGGGCGGAGCGGCAATCCCTTCTCTTAATGCCCGGGCTCTCATGAATACAAACGGCTTCTCAGGCTCAAGGGAGTTCAGATAATTAGCTTCTGCCCCATGAATAAAGTGTCATACGGGGAGAGCTTCTCCAGGGTTGGGAACCAGCCTTGTCCAATAAATTGACGCGGATCATAGTCGTAGAAGGAATAATCAGAATAGGCATGTCCTTCCTTGTCCAGAAGCGTGATGCGTAAGTCGAGGGTATCGCCAGCCACCTGCTCCAGCCGGCTGGTCAAGGTTCTTGCGGCGACCGGATTGGTCTTGGCATCCTCAAGCAGGGTCTTGATCTCCGGATCAAAGTGGACAAAATTCGAGACCGAGACCATCTCTTCGAAGATCACATCAATCTGTGACTGCACAATCGTTAAGGATTGCGTGGCTTTTTCCAGAGAGTGCTCCCGGATAATTCTGACCATAACCCTGGTGATCATTCCGATTCTCTTATCCGGTGTGATTAGCTTCTCGGATGGGGATTTTGTGTCCGGGCTGGAAGGGTTTCATTTTGTCGGCCTGGACAACTACACCAGGCTGGTGCAGGATGAATCCTTTCACCGTTCGCTGATTAACAACCTTATTATGATTGCCGTGGTCCCAGTAGCGATGTTTCTGGCGTTGGTGCTGGCAGCATTAATTAACAAAGCAACGTATTTCAAAACCTTTTTCAAAGTGATTTATTTCATGCCCTTCATTTCGAGCTTTGTTGCTATAGCCCTATTATGGAGAGTACTGTACCATCCCAACAATGGCTTCCAACGAAATGGAATATGGTGGAGAATTACAGGCAGGTATGGGCTGGAGCCGTACCGTTCTCACTTTATTACTGGAATAGTACGAAGGTAACGTTGATGTCGACAGCGCTGTCATTGATTATTTCCGCCATGGCAGCCTATGGATTCTCGAAGGTTATTTTTAAGGGACGGGATATGCTGTTCCTGGTTGTCTTAGCCACCTTTATGATTCCAACCCAAGCCATTCTCGTTCCGCAATTTATTATGTACCGCTGGCTTGGACTGTTTGACAGTCATATCGGGCATGTGCTGCTTGCCGCTTCAGGTGTGCTGGGAACCTTTTTGCTGAGACAGTTTTTCCTCGGCATTCATGATGAGATTATTGAATCCGCCCGTATTGATGCTGCCGGCCACTGGACGATCTTTAGCCGGATCGCCCTGCCGCTTGTGCAGCCGGCCCGCTATTCTAGTAAGCTCCGAAGCCATGGGCATTGTACCAGCCGGAACGGCAGCTGCCGGTTGGGCACAGGATCACGGCCTCCAGTCTGCTGAACAGCCGTTTGAACCTCCTTCCAGAAGGGTAAAAAGAGAGAAACACCCCTCGAGGAGAAAGGCGGTAAGCTTATGCTGTGGGGATTAATCGGACTTGTTGTCGTAGTATGGCTGTTCGGCTTTATCTTTGATGTTATGGGCAATCTGATTCACCTTCTGCTATTTGTCGCTGCGGTACTGTTTGTGATTAACCTGTTCCGGGGACGATCCCGGAGTTAACAGGACATAAACAAGAGCGGGTTCAAATACTTAATTAAACAGTTAACACACAAGCACGCGGCACCCTCATAGGGACGCGTGCTTTCGTGCGTAATCCTTGAATTCTCCCGCAAGGGAGACTTTAAGGATTAGTCCTGCTTCCGGCAAGTCTGGACACGTTCCCTCCGGATGCCTATAATGTAATCACTATGCAACCTGGAGGAGAATCAATGAATAAACCGATCATCGCCGTCGATATGGATGATACCATCTGTCATCTCGTCAAACGTGCGATATACCACAACAACATTGAGTTTCCTACGCATCCGCTCCGCTACGAGGATATGATGGACTGGAATACAGACCACCTTCGCCATCCGGACAGCACGATGGACCTTTTCTTCGGCAGACCCGGCCTGTACGAAGAGCTGGAGCTGTTCGATGAATATGTGGTCGAAGAGATGGAGAAGCTTCACAACGCTTATGATGTCATTATTGTTACAGCCGCTGTTCCCAAAACAGTGCTTGAGAAATGGAACTGGATGCAAAAGCACATGCCGTATATCCCGGCCGAGAACTTCTTCACCTGCAAGCGCAAGCATCTGATCGGCTTCGATCTGCTGATTGATGACGGTCCGCATAATTTGCTGCCCGCTGTACAGGCAGGGAGGAAGGTGCTCTGTATCCCGCATCCCTGGAACCTGCGGGCCCGGGAGGAATATGCCTTTCCGCTGATGACCTCCTGGCAGGGGGCGAAGGAGCGGGTGGATGAAATTTTGCAGGCACGGCAATAGCCGTTGACTGCATCTGCTATAAGGGGCTAACCCAGAAAGCCAAGAATGGCTGCTTGGGATAGCCCTTTTTAAATTTAGGATGACCTTGAGTGTAATTCTGCTAACCTCGGGTATTCATCTGGGCCTGCCTTTGTTCGTACGATTAGGAAGCCTGCTCAAACTGGCTGTTGTACAGCTCCGCGTAGAATCCGTTCTTCGCCAGCAATTCTGTATGACTGCCGCTTTCCAGGATATCGCCGTCCTTCAGGACGAGAATCACATCGGCATTCTTGATTGTGGACAGCCGGTGGGCGATGACGAAGGAAGTTCTGCCCTCCATCAGCTGATCCATCGCCTGCTGGATCAGCAGCTCAGTCCGGGTATCCACGGAGCTTGTAGCTTCGTCAAGAATGAGCATCGGCGCATCCTTCAGCATCGCACGGGCAATGGTCAGCTGCTGCTTTTGTCCGGCGGACAGGTTGACCTTATCGTTCAGGACGGTATCATATCCGTCGCTAAGGCTCTGAATGAAGCGGTGCAGCCCAACAGCCTTGCAGGCTTCTACGAGCTTCTCGTCCGTGATATTCTGCTGATTGTAGATCAGGTTCTCCCTGATTGTGCCTTCAAACAGCCAGGTTTCCTGCAGCACCATGCAGAACAAATCGTGGATGTTCTCCCTCGTCAGACTACTGATCGGTGTGTCATCGATGTAGATTTCTCCGCCGGTCAGCTCGTTGAAGCGGATGAGCAGATTGACGAGCGTGGTTTTGCCTGCGCCGGTCGGTCCGACAATGGCCACCTTTTGCCCTGGCTTCACATCGGCCGAGAAGTTCTTGATCACCAGGTTCCCGGAATTCTCATAAGCGAATTTCACCTGGTCAAAGCTTACTTTACCTGCCGCAGTTGCCAGTGTGTTCTCTTTGCGGCTCTCGTCTTCCAATTCTGCTTCTTCGAGGAATTCAAACACACGTCCGCCTGCGGCCGATGCCGATTGCAGGTTCTGCGCGGCCTGGGCGATCTGGGATAACGGCTGGGTGAAGTAACGTACATACATAATGAAGGCGACGATAACCCCGAAGGAAATAGTTCCATCTAAGGCCAGTACAGCACCAACGACACAGACGGCAACGAAACCAAGATTACCGATAAAGCCCATTAGCGGCGGCATCAGTCCGGAGAGGAATTGCGCTTTGAAGGCGCTGTTCTTCAGCCCCTGATTCAGTTCCTGGAAGGTGCTGCGCATCTGCGCTTCACCGTTATAGGCTTTTACAACATTATGTCCGGTATAGACTTCCTCAACATGACCGTTGATTTTGCCCAAGAATTCCTGCTGGCTGGCAAAATACTTCTGCGATTTCTTCATAATAACCGCCATCAGGCCGAAGCCGATGATTGTTGCCACGATAGCGGTAAGGGTCATAATTACATTGGTCCGGAGCATCATGAGGATTGAACCGATGAACATGGCTATGGCGGTTACCACTGTACCTATGCTCTGATTCATCGCCTGGCCGATGGTATCCACATCATTCGTTACCCGGGAGAGGATATCCCCTGTGGCTGACTTATTATAGTAGGAGATTGGAAGCCGGTTCATCTTATGAGCCAGATCGGTTCTTAATTTCTTGGAGACCTTCTGGGTAATATTCGACATGATCAGGCCCTGGGAGAGCGATAATACCGCACTGATGGCGTAAATCACGACGAGGGTGATGCCGATGGCAGCAATGCCGTCCATATCGATCCCGCCTGCGAGACCGGCAGTGATTTTGTCCGTAATCTCGGAGAGCATATCCGGACCGAGCAGGGTGAGCACGGTTCCCGCCGCCGCGCAGATCAGCGCAATGATGATCACCGGAACGTATTTCCGGCAGTAACGGAGCAGCTTGCTCCAGGTATTCTGTCCTTTGGTCTTGGTTTTCATCTTCATTAGGCAAGCTCCTCCTTGGTCAGCTGTGAGTAAGCAATTTCCTGATAGACGCTGCAGGTGTGCATTAATTCGTCATGCGTGCCCATTCCGGCAATTTGTCCGGCTTCCAGTACGATGATTTTGTCGGCGTCTTTAATCGTACCAATGCGCTGGGCAACGATCAGCATCGTGGATGCAGAAGCAACCTTCTTCAACTCGCTGCGCAGCTTGCGGTCCGTCTTATAGTCAAGCGCCGAGAACGAATCATCGAAGATTAAGATTTCCGGACGCCGGGCAATCGCTCTGGCAATCGACAGCCGCTGCTTCTGACCGCCGGACAGATTGGAACCGCCTTGGGCGATGTGGGCCTCATAGTTGCCCTCCAGCTTTTCCACAAATTCAGAGGATTGGGATGTGTACACCGCATCTACAATATCGGAGCTGAGCACCTGGCCGGCGCCATTCTCGCCAAAAGCAATATTAGAAGCCACCGTTCCGCCGAAGAGCACCGCCTTCTGGGAGACATAGCCCATTTTATTCCGCAGCGCCTGCTGGTCGTATTCTTTGACATTGATGCCATTCACGAGCACTTCGCCTTCGGTAGCATCATAGAAACGGGGAATGAGATTAACAAGCGTACTCTTGCCGCAGCCTGTTGAGCCGATAAAAGCAACCGTCTCCCCCTGCTTCGCCGTGAAGCTGATGTTCTCCAGCACATAATCCTCTGCGTCCGGATATTTGAAGCTGACCCCTCTGAATTCAAGCTCATCTTCACGCTTCACAGGGAAATGAGTGACTGATCCGTTCTTCAGGCTAGGCACGGTTTCCAGTACCTCATTAATACGTTTGGCCGATACCTGGGCGCGGGGCAGCAGAATGAAGATCATGATCAGCATCATGAAGGCCATAACCACCTGTATCGCGTACGATGAGAAGACAATCATATCTGAGAACAAGCCCATCTTGGCGGTGCCGTCAGCCGCTTGAATAATTACAGCACCAATCCAATAGATGGAGAGGCTGAGTCCGCTCATAATCAGGGAAATACTCGGCATCAGCGTTGTCATTACATTGTTGGCAAACAAATTGGTGCGGGTTAGCTCGTTGTTGGCGGAGGCGAATTTCCCTTCCTGGTATTTCTCGGCATTGTAAGCCCGGATGACCCGCAGACCGTTCAGATTCTCTCTGGAGACACGGTTCAGATTGTCGGTTAACTGCTGCAGTTTCTTGAATTTAGGAAGAACGAGAGTGATGCAGACGGCGACAATCAGCACCAGCAGCCCAACAGAGGCGCCGGTCGCCAGCGTCCACTGCCAGCTTTTCCCCGTAATCTTGAGGATCGCCCATACGGCAAGGATGGGTGCCTTGACCAGCAGCTGCAAGCCGATAACAATCAGCATCTGGACCTGGGTGATATCATTCGTGGAGCGGGTAATCAGGCTGGCGGTGGAGAAGTTGCTGATCTCCTCCATCGAGAAAGACTGCACCTTATCAAACAAATTAGCGCGTAATCTGGCTGACAGGTCGGCCGCGATTCTGGCGGCAATCCCTGCCACGACAATCGAGGTGGCCAGACTGCCGAGTGCACAGAGCAGCATCCAGGCTCCGGCGGTCAGGATCTCACTCATTTGGCTGCCCGGGGTCTGGATCAGCCGGGTAATATCACTCATGTAGTCAGGCAGCTCCAGATCCAGCCAGACCTGCGCGATAATGAACATGAGGCTGATGCCGAATAAGAACCATTCTTTGGGCTCCAGGTTCTTCAGTAATTTCAACATAAGAATGACTCCTTTGCGTGTTTGTTGCTATGATCGTACCGGAGAATGATAAACTGAAAATTAACTTTTGCTGAAACAAGCTGAAAATACTATGAAAAAGAGACCGTCCCGGGAGCAGCCATGAGACTTGCTATGAAAAAGAGGCCAACCCGGGAGCAGCCATGAGATGGCCGTTCAGCTTGGGATAGCCTCAGTTTAGTAAGAGTCATCAAAATCCTGTACAAAATACAACAATTCCCTCATTTAAATCGGCCATAATTCGAAATTGTTGCAGCGATTCTACATTCATCTTCTGGTAGCCCCCTTAAGTCTCGTACATTTAGTGTAACATGAATAAGAGGGGTGGGTTAATCAGAGCAATCACCTGGAGGCAGATAAATCTTGTACTGGTCATAGCTGGTTATGATCAAGAAATTCCGGGTAATGAACGGGAGATTAAGGGCTTGAATGGGCCAAAAATACATAAAGTCGAATACGGAGGGAACCAAAGTGAGCGAAGAAGAAGTGGAAGCAACCGGCTGGGATGCTATTGAGGAACAGATGTCAGGATTGTATGGAAGACAGGAGCCGAAGCATTATGCTGCCTTGTTGCCTTACATGCTGGGTGGGAAGGACCCGCTGAACGGAATCAGTGCCTATAAGGCGGAGCTGCCTTATCCCCATTGGCACTTTGTAACTTTCGGATTCTCTGAGCTATATGACAAGGAATCAGAGGACCCGGAATACAGCGGCTACGGATTTGAGCTGACCTTCCGTCTGGCACGTACTGCAGGAGAAGAGGAGCCTCCGGCCTGGGCGATGAATCTGCTGCAGAATATGGCCAGATATGTGTTCAGCAGCGGCAATATTTTTGCTTCCGGACATTATCTGGATGCGAACGGTCCTATCTGCCTGGGTGCAGACACGAGGCTGACTGCTCTGGCTTTTACCGGTGATCCGGAGCTTCCGGCTATTGATACCCCGAATGGGCGGGTAGAGTTTCTGCAAATGGTGGGGATTACAGCCGATGAGCTGGAAGCCATGATGTCTTGGAATACCAACGCATTCCTGCAGGCCAGCCATGAGGTGCTTCCCGCTTACATCACCGATCTTGGACGGGATTCACTGCTGCAGCTTCCGGTTATAGAGGATGCAGTGCGGCAGGGGATTGAACGTGACGGGTCTCAGACAGGTATCCTGTATGTGGATCAATTGGACTGGGAGCCTGGGAAGAACCGTCTGCTCAGCAAAGCGCCGGCCGTCCTGGCCATGGGGGCGCAGCAGGCAGCAACGGTAGCCAGACTGCTGCGCGGCCGCCTGCTGAAGGGCAAGAAGCTGACGCTCACCAGCCCTAAACTGCAGGTTGTGCTGGAACTGGCACAAGAGACCGGCTGCAAGAAAGACGGCGGGATCATCCGCATCAGCCTAAGTGAAGCTGCTGTTCTGGAGCTGGAATCGAAGCTTAGGCCTAAGGAGAGTGAGCTCAAGCTGTCCACGGCCAAGGAACTGATGATACGGGTGAGAAAAACGTATATCAAAGACCAGGAAGGCAATGTTGTGGATACCATCGGCTAATAGGGGGGCGGTCATGTGGACCGCCCTTTGTTGAGTAATCACCGAAGATAAGGCCCCACTTTGTGGGGATCTTTTATTTGGTGGACGGAAGCTTCTTTACGGCAGGGAGCAGCAGCGTAAAGGTGGTCCCTTGCAGCGGAACACTATCACAAGTGACGGTTCCGCCGTGTAGCTCAGTGATTTTACGGACAATGGTAAGCCCCAGCCCATTACCGGCAGTGGAGTGGGAGGTATCCTGCTGATAGAACTTGTCGAACACCCTGGGAAGTGCAGCCGCACTGATGCCGGCACCGTTATCCCGGAAGGTGATTTCGATCTTGTCTTCGGCCTGCCTCATCGAAACTTCGATTTCGCCATGCTCCGGAGTGAACTTAATGGCATTGTCGAGCAGATTCAGCCAGACCTGATTCAGCATCTCTTTATTTCCCGGCACCTCATAGTCCTGCACGTTGGCTGTAATGGATATATGCTTTTTCTCCATTTTTGTGTGCAGAAGCAGTACACACTGGCGGATCTGTTCGCCGACATTGAAGGGTTCGCGGCCCGTTAATATCGTCTGGGCCTCCACTTTGGACAGGCTCAGGACGTTGGAGGCGAGGGCGGCCAGACGGGTCGATTCCTCGATCACAATATCCAGATATTCATTCCGTTCTTCCTTGCTCAGCTCATCATCCTTGAGGATTTCGGCGAACCCTTTGATCGACACAATCGGGGTGCGGAACTCATGCGAGAAATTGTTGATGAAATCCGTGCGCAGAATCTCAATGCCGCCCAGCTCATCCGCCATCCGGTTGAAATTGGCAGAGAGAATCTTGAATTCGGGCGGGTTATTGAGCCGCAGTCGGGTGGTGAAATCCCCTCCTGCCAGCTGGTTGGTGGCATCGATGAAGGTGCGGATGGATTTCAGCATCCTCCGGCTGGCCAGACCCGAGGTGACGGTGCCGATCATGATGCAGGCAATTAATGTGATAAAGGTGAGGACTTTGAAATCCTGAATGATGCGTTCATTGAGTACACCGAAGACCATCAGCAGATAGACCAGTATACCGGTAATCAGAACGGTAATGAGGAAGATGATAAATACAGCAAGCGAGAAGTAGAGCGACAGGCCGATTTTACCCGTCAGCCTCTTGATCATGTTCATGTTCTCACCGCCTTATATCCGAGCCCGCGGACAGAGACCAGCTCGAACTCCGGATAGGCTTCAAAACGTTTGCGCAGGCGGTTGATATGCACATTCACCGTAGTATCCGTGCTTTCGCTGTCCATGCCCCAAATCTCGTCCATCAGCTGGATGCGGGTGAAGATGCGCTCCGGATAGGATAAAAGCTTATAGAGCAGATAGAATTCCTTCTGCGGAAGCGTCTGCTTGTCCTCGTCCCGGGTCACGGTTAATGTGTCATAGTCCAGATGAACCCTGCCGATCACCAGCTTGCGGGCACTCGCAATCTGCGAGCGGCGGAGAAGGGCCTGGATTCTCAGCAGCATTTCTTCTGTATCTACAGGCTTGGTCATATAATCATCGGTTCCGAGCCGGAACCCTTTTTTCTTATCCTCAGGTAGCTGTTTGGCTGTGGCCATAAGGATGGGAATTCGATTGTCCGCTTCCTTGAGCTCTTCGGCAAATTCATACCCGTCCATCTCCGGCATCATAATATCCAGAATAATCAGATCGATATGTTGGACTTCAAGAACCTCCAGAGCTTCTCTTCCATTCTCAGCCGTTACCACGTCATAACCTTCCCGTTTCAGCACAGCGTTCATCAGCTTGCGTACATGCTTATCGTCTTCTACAACAAGGATCTTTATCATGGTTTCACTCCATAGGTTGTCGGATTTGACCGCGTTTCCCCATCATTCTAATGTAAAAAAAGGCTAAAGACAAAATCTTTAGCTTTTCTTTAGGCTTTGTTTAGTCTGAATTAAGAATGACGCTCTATATTATAGGGAAAAGAACCACCGGTTCAAATATGAAAACAGGAGTCACTCATGGCCAAACTGAATTTGTTTATCCGCATTTGTATTGCAGTGCTGCTGGTGCTGGGAATTATCTATGTAAGCTCACTGGTGGACTTTATTTTCACACCTATTATCTCGCTGTTCAGTGTGGTCATTGTGCCGTTAATGCTGGCCGTCTTCTTCTATTATCTGCTGCGTCCCTTAATTGATTACCTGGCCTCCCGCAAGCTGAACCGGACAGTCGCTATCTTGCTGGTCTATCTGGTTATCGCGGTGCTGCTGCTGGGATTCACGGTAGGTGTCTGGCCGTCGCTGCAGACTCAGCTGCTGAATCTGGCTAATAATATGCCTGGCGTGTTCAATGCCGTGGGAGAGCAGTTGACAAAGCTGGAGGACAGCGATCTGTTGTCGAAGCTGATTCCTGCGGACATGAATCCGGCCAGCCAGCTGATGGATTATTTGAATAAAGGCTTTTCGCTAATGACGGTCTATGTGTCGGGGTTATTCTCCTTTGTCTCTAATTTCGCCATTGTGCTCTTTACCTTTCCGATCCTGCTGTTCTACATGCTCAAGGAGGGCGGGAAGTTCGGCGATAAGCTCGTGAGCTTCTTTCCGAAGCGGTATCATGAGGAAGGTGCTGCAGTTATTGCTGAAATCGACGGGGTGATGAGCAGCTTCATCGTCGGGAGGGTGCTGGTCAATCTGGCGCTGGGGGTGCTGATGTATTTTGGTTTCCTGCTGATTGGGCTACCGTATGCGCTGCTGCTGACACTGATGGCTGTGCTGATGAACTTCATCCCGTTTATCGGGGCCATTCTATCCACTGTACCGATCTTCATCTTCGGTCTGATCGAGTCGCCGTCCACGGCCATCTGGTCGATCGTGGTTGTGCTGGTCGCGCAGCAAATTCAGGATAACCTGGTGGCGCCTTATATCTTCGGGAAAAGCATGGATATCCATCCGCTGACCACGATCATTCTGGTCCTGGCCGGAGGTGATTTCGGCGGTATTATCGGCATCCTGCTGATTATTCCCGTCTACATGATGCTGAAGATTATAACGGTCAAGCTCTATCAGCTGTTTGTCCGGCAGCGCTGGGATAAGGAAGCGGAAGTCCCTGCGGAAGCGGGGGATTAAATGGAATACGGGAAGGACCGGGAGGCCGTCATTAGGCTTTCCGGTCCTTTTGGATTTGATGATGCTTATTAACCGAGCCGGAAATGAATGGCCCAAATGGTGAAAATAGAGGGCTCCCTCTGAATCCATCGAAAGTGGCTCATAGCACCAATTTAAGGTGTAAACCCCTCTGATTTGTCCCGAGGGAATAAATGAAAAATAGGGGCGAAATGCTGTCTCTCCGGGTCCAAATATACAAGCCAAATCTGACTCTGAATCGGCCGGAAGTGGGAAATATGCGGAGGTAAACGAGCAAAATGTATGCGAAAAACCGAATACAATGTGCCACTGCGGAGTGAAACGACCCAGATGTATGCGGAAAACCGAATACAATGTGCCACTGCGGAGTGAAACGACCCAGATGTATGCGAAAACAAACATGTCTTTCAAGGCACAACTCCAGCATGAAAATGAGCAGCGTGGCTAAAAAACAGAACGTCGTCTGTTCATCTATTTAACAAATTTTAACGGAAAACCGAACACAATTAGACCGGGTGGGTAGCGTAGGCCGAATGTAATCGAAAAACCGAACACAATTGGACTGGACGTGCCACGTAGGCCAAATGTAATCGAAAAACCGAACACAATTGGACTGGGTGCACCGCGTAGGCCAAATGTAATCGAAAAACCGAACACAATTGGACTGGGTACGCCGCTTAAGCCGAATGTAATCGAAAAACCGAACACAATTGGACTGGGTACGCCGCTTAAGCCGAATGTAATCGAAAAACCGAACACAATTGGACTGGGTACGCCGCTTAAGCCGAATGTAATCGAAAAACCGAACACAATTGGACTGGGTACGCCGCTTAAGCCGAATGTAATCGAAAAACCGAACACAATTGGACTGGGTGCGCCGCGTAGGCCAAATGTAATCGAAAAACCGAACACAATTGGACTGGGTGCGCCGCGTAGGCCGTGCGTTTATCGCAGTGCCAGACGTATTTTCACAGAAAAACCGAATACAATATGCCACTGCGAAGGCAAACGACCCAGATGTATGCGAAAAACCGAATACAATATGCCACTGCGAAGGCAAACGATAAGAAAAAAGGGACCGCCCCAAGTAGCCATTGTATGGCTAGTGGGCAGTCCCTTTCCTGAATCCACTCCCGTTACTCCCGGTTCAGAAATGTCCGGGTCCGCTCCAGCTGCGGGTTGCCGAAGATCTGCTCCGGTGTGCCGGATTCGGCGATTTCGCCGTTATCCATGAAGAAGACGCGGTCGGCCACATCGCGGGCAAAATTCATCTCATGCGTGACGATAATCATCGTCATGTGCTCGTCCGCAAGCTGGCGGATGACCCGCAGCACCTCGCCGGTGAGCTCGGGATCGAGCGCCGAGGTCGGCTCGTCGAACAGGAGAATGTCCGGACTGAGCATCATCGCCCGGGCGATGGCAACCCGCTGCTTCTGCCCGCCTGACAGCATGGAGGGGTAGACGTCTGCTTTATCGGCAAGACCTACTTTGGAGAGCAGCGCCTCGCTTTTGGCCGTGATATCCTGAATACTCTCCCGCTTCAGCGTTCTTGGGGCAAGCTCCAGGTTTCCCCTTACGGTGAGATGCGGAAACAGATTAAAGTGCTGAAATACCATCCCCATGGTCGAGGTAATTTCCCTAATGTCCGCATTACTGGCATATTTGCCATTGTTCACGAGCGCTTTGCCGCAGATCAGGATACTTCCTCCGGTAACCTCCTCCAGATGCACAAGACTGCGCAGCATGGTGCTTTTGCCGGAGCCGGAAGGTCCGATCACCGCAACGACTTCCCCGGGGTTAACGTCAAAGGTAATCTGCTTCAGCACATCGAGGCTGCCGAAGGATTTCTGCAATTGCGATACTTCAATCATACAACTCATAGCCAAACAGCCCTTCTACTCAAATTTGAAACGTTTCTCCAGTGTCTTGAAGAACAGCGTAAGCACCAGTGTCATCAGCAAATAAATTACGCCCGCTACGACAAAAGGGGTCACCGTGAAATCACGGTTTACCGCCGTTTTGGCGAAATTGAGCAGCTCCGGTACAGCTACGGCATACAGCAAGGCAGTGTCCTTGACCAGGGTTATGGACTCATTGGCTACCGCAGGCAATGCCACCCGGAACATCTGGGCCAGAATGACCTTGCGCAGCGTCTGCCATTTGCTAAGCCCGAGTACCTTGGCGGCCTCATGCTGGCCTTTATCGATGGAGAGCATTCCCCCGCGGAAGATCTCTGCGAAATAAGCCCCATAATTCAGAATAAATCCAAGGCTGGCCGCAACGAAACGGTCCATGACCAGATATTGCCCAATCACGGGGATCTGCGGCAGGCCGAAGCAGAAGAACAACAGCTGCAAGAGCAACGGAGTGCCGCGCATCACATAAATATAAGTATGTGCGATCCAGGCCAGCGGCTTGACCGAGCTTTTGGCCATTAGTGTGACCACCATCCCGAGCGGAATGGACAATACGATTACGATCAGGAACAGCAATACCGTTGTCCGTGCCCCCTCCAGCATCGGTCCGGAAATTTTAATAATATAGTCAATATTCATGTCTTCACCCGACTCCTAAAGGAAACCATCTAGTTAAGTACTTTATTCTCTCCGAACCATTTCGTGGAGATCTCGGCCGCCGTTCCGTCACTGCTCAGCGCGTCCAATGCCTTCTGCAGCTCCGTCAGCAGGTCCTCATTGCCCTTTTTAATCCCTATACCATACTGCTCTGGGGCCAGCGATTCATCCATCAGCTTGTAAGTCTCCGGCTCCTTGGCTATGTAGTATCTGGCCACCACTTCATCAATGACCACTCCATCCAGACGTCCCGATTTCAGGTCTGTCAGGGCAAGCACATTATCGGTGAATTCGGAGACACCTTTAAGCTCTGCCTTAATCGGATTAGCATCCAGAGCATCGGCAGCGGAGGAGAGACTTTGCAGTCCGACCTCTTTGCCGGCCAGATCCTTAAGCGTAGACAGCGCTGAATCCGCAAGCACGACTACAACCTGGCTGTTCTCCAGATAAGGCTTGGTGAATAATACTTTATCCTTACGTTCGTCCGTGATGGTGTAGCCGTTCCAGATCATATCAATGCGTCCGCTATTCAGCTCCGATTCCTTGGCAGACCAGTCAATCGGCAGGAAGGTAACCTCTTTGCCCATTTTCTCAGCAGCCGCTTTCGCATAGTCAATATCGAACCCGACAATTTCATTGTTATCATCCCGGAAGCCCATCGGGGCAAACTTATCATCTATACCGATCACCAGCTTACCGTCATTGCCTCCAGAACTGGAGCAGCCTGCTATTATAGCAATCGCCAAAATTACCAATAAACTCAATATTCCTTGTCTCTTCATCTCTCTATTCCCCCTAGTAGATTACACGCAGCAGCCTGCGCTTTAGTTCGTTAATACGTTATCAGTTTATCATAATAACATATGATGTGAGTTACTGTCGATAGAGTAGGGGAATACATTTGTGTCCAAAATAAATCAAATCCTGCCGCTACGCAGACTCTTATTTTATTTAATTTTTCCATTAGATCTCAATTCGTAATCTGATACGATTCCTGTAACAGGTACACAGGCGGCCTGAAATAAGGAGGAATGTGATAGGTGATAGAATTAAATAATGAGCAATGCGGTAAGGCAGAGGAGCTGGTAACCAGTCACAATGAGCTGTCAGTGTTCACGGCTCTGGAAGGGCTGATGGAGGGCGAGGTTCATGTGGATTCGGCAGAAGGGGGCTTATCTGCAGCAGGCTTCACAGAAAGAGCCCCGGCTGTACCTGGAGTGCCTGCACTGTTATGTCAAGGCGAATGCCGTGGAGAAGGCACAAGAAATCGTGCGGGAAATGACTAAGGCAGAGATCGAATGCGATCTGGAAGAATTGAACGGAGCCATTGCGTACTACCGGAGCGAAGGATTATGTTCGGCCTTCAAGGCTCCGGAGCGGACGATATGATCAACGTCTGGTGTACTTCTTCCGTTTATCCCAATTCGCTCTGTGAATAATTCAGCTTATATTCCTTGGGGCTCATCCCTGTGTATTTGGAGAACACATGAGTGAAATAGGCGGGTGTCTCAATGCCAACGGCTTCCGCGACTTCGAATACTTTACTCGCCGGATTCCGGAGCAGCTTCTTGGCCATGTCAATCCGGTACTTGTTGATCACATCGATGATGGACTCACCGGTGACCTTCTTATACAGGCGGCTGAGGTAGCTGCTGTTGATATGGATATGGTCGGCAATAATCTGCAGGCTCAGATTCTGATTGTAGTGCTCTCTGATATATTTCTGGCATTCAATTACGATGTAATTAGGCTGTCTGTCACTCATTGCCACTGCCCTGGAGCAGCTCAGAATCAGGCGCCCCAGGATATCTGCCAGCAGCTGGATGCTTTTGCTCTCCTGAATCTGCTTATACACGGCGGATTGGCTCTCCTCCATCTCCGGTGCGAAGGGCTGGCTTGTGCTCAGCAAGCGGAAGCAATAGGAGCTGATCAGCAGACAGGCTACCTTCACATTCTCAATCGGCTCTTTAATGCTTCTGTAGTTCTCCAGCAGCTGGTCCAACTGCCGGATGGCCGACTCGCTGTCTCCCTGCTGCAGATGTCCGGCAATCTGCTCGGCGGCATGATGGGGAGGGGCTGCAGGCGTAAGGGCTTGGTTCGCATGAGGGATATATACAGCCACATAATTATCATTATAAAAGCTGCCCTGCAGCGCCTCTCTCGCTTCAAAATAGGCCGTTGACAGCGTCGATATATCCCGGTGCAGCAGGCTGATGCCGATATTGACATGATACTGCCTGAAGTTCTCCGCCATGGCGAGAATTTCATTGCTGATCGTGAGCAGGGCCTGGGTGGAGACCGCGGTATTGCCGCCGGTCATGGAGACAAGCGCCAGCAGGGTGTTTTTCTCCATGGCCATAATATAAGAGGGATGCTCCCCGAAGGCCAGGGCAAGGAATTGGCGGATGGAGGCCAGGAAGCGGTAATGGTCATTCGCCGGGTTCACGGCAGAGCCATGGGGTCCAGGTATATCTTTTACCTCCATATAGATAGCGAAATAGTCCTCCAGCTGCAGCCCCAGCTCGCTTGAGCGGCTGAATAGACCGGCTTCATCGCTAATCAGGCCATAGACGGCTTCCCGTAGGAATTTTTCGCTGATTTCGGACAGATTATCGTTGATTTTACTCTCCAGCTGCCGGACCTTCTGCTTCTGCTCCCGTTCTTTTTCCAGCAGCAGCGTGGCTTTCTCAATCGCCCGGGGAATCTGCTCTGTGGGATTGGTCTTGACTACAAAGTCTACAACTTCATATTGAATAGCCGTTTGGGCATAGGAGAAGTCTGCGAAGGCCGTAAGAATAATAACCTTCGTCTGCGGAAAGTGCTGGTGCAGATAATCCGATAAGGCAAGGCCATCCATTCCCGGCATGCGAATATCCGTAACAACGATATCGACATCGTAATAGCCCAGCAGCTCGACCGCCTCCAGGCCGTTCGACGCCTCACAAACAACCTCGCACTCAAGAATACTCCAATCGATGAAGCACTGCAGCCCTTTTTTGATCACAGGCTCATCGTCTACAATCATAACCTTATACATGTGTTAGTTCCCCCTGATCTTCCGGTATATGTAGAGTGACTCTCGCGCCTGCCCCAGGCTCGCTCTCGACCTCAATTCCATAAGGCTCGCCGTAGAGCAACTTAACCCGTTTATGCGTGTTGATCAGGCCGATATTGTTGTGGCCCTGCTTGCGCATCGTGTCGCTCTCGAAATGACTCCAATTCTTGGGCATATGCTCAAACCCGTTGCCATTATCGGTGATCTCGAAATAGACCGAATCGTTCTCGCGGTATATGCGGATGTTGATGTTTCCTTTGCCGAGCTTCCGCTCCACCCCGTGCACGACAGCATTCTCGACCAGCGGTTCGACACTCAGCTTGGGTAGCAGCAGATCCAGTATGGCCTCATCCTCGATCTGGATCGTGTATTCCATTTTGTCCTCGAACCTTTCCTTCTGCAGATACAGATAGAATCGGATGAAATCCAGCTCCTGCCGGATCGGGATTTTGGCCAGACTGCTCGAATAGATGCTTGCCTGCAGCAGCTCGGTAAGGGACGTTACCATCTTGTAAACGGTCTCATCTTTGGACAGTTTTGCCTTGTAGCCGATGGTAATCAGCGTATTGAACAGAAAGTGAGGATTCATCTGAGCCTGCAGAAATTTGAACTCTGACTCTTTGACCAGCAGATGCTTCTCATAGACTTCCTTGATCAGATAGTTGATCTCGTCAGTCATGTTGTTGAAGGTGGAACTGAGCTGGTTGAGCTCTGCATCCTTGAAAGCGGGCATTCTGGTGTTGTAATCCCCTTTCTTGACCTTACGGATACTCCGCAGCAGATCGCGGATAATCCGGGTGAAGCGAAGCGATAGCAACACACCTGCTGCAAGCGAGACGAACGCGATCAGCGCGATAAACCAAATATAATTGTGCATGCTGCCGGATAATTTGGCGAGTACCTGCTTCCTCGGAATACCGGCAATGAAGGTGAGCCCGGTCGTACCGATGCTGCGGGAAGCGGCTAGATAAGTCTCCTGATTAAGCTTGACCTCACTTACTTCCGTATGATCCCTCAGCGCAAGAACATCGGGAGGAGCAGTTGAACCTAATTCCTGCTTACCCGCACTAGAATAGATGACTCCCTGGTTATCAATGATGTAGGCCATGGCGCCCGGGTATTCGAGCAGTCCGGAATATTTCTCCGCTAAATCAGCTTCATTCGTGCCGAAGATCAGCACCAGGCGTTGCTCGGGAAGATTAATATTGGACATCACCCGGGTGAAATAGAGCGTGGGATCGCCGGGACTTGGTGTCAATATTTCTTTGCCGCGGACCATTCTGCCGTTAACCGACTGATAGACTGCGAGATTATTCCGGTTAATCTGCTCAATGTTTGGCGGGGACTTCAGAACGGATACATAGTTGTCGTTATCAAAAAATACATAGGCCGTTGACAGCAGGCTGATATTCCAAGCATTGTTGAACATAAGGCTGTACTTCAAATCCTCTTCCATTTCACTTTTATTGACGAATTTCTTGTAGAAGTCATCGCTTAGCGACATATCGTCGATTAACCAGCTTCTTAACATTTTAGTAGAGAGGAAATGCAGGGAGGTATTATCAATAATCTGAAAGGACTTCTCGATATTGTCGTTGGTCTGGCGGATCAGCAGGGACAGATTATCATTGGCATTCCTCGTTAGAATCTGGGAGATGCTCCAATAGAAGTAGCAGCCGGCGAACGTCATCGGAAGCAGAATTAGCAGGAAGATAATAATGACCATTTTATTTCGTACCGGAATTAGGGAGAAACGTCCGAGTAGGGGACGAAGGCTGATCCGCTTCAGGATATGCTGATTGGACATGTTGGTTGCTCCTTGCTGATGAGTCTGTAGTACAGCCATTATATATTCATTTCTTGACAGCGAATAGCAGAGCCGGGTGAAATCGTGCCGTTTCCGGCCAGATGGTAAAGATAACGATACAGAGTTAAAGAAATCTGAAAACCCTTACACCAACCTCGCTGCCAAATCACATTTGCTCAAGATATTATAAAAGATCATGCAGAAAAACGAATTCTATCCTTTTTTTCTTTGGTCTACAATGAGAGCTGTAAACAACTGTAATTGGCTGCAGGGGGATGCCCTGGCTTAAGCCATCATTCTAAAGGGGGATTTATTGTGCGAAAGTCTTTGTACAAAGCCGGCTGTACCTTAGCAGGCATGCTGATGCTGACCATGTCCATTACGGCATGCGGATCAGGAAATTCAGCAGAGAATAATGGAGCAGCCGCAACGGCAGGCTCAGGAAATGCAGCAGCGCCTGCGGCTAAAGCTCCGGTCAAAATTTCTTATCTTACCTTCCGGGTCGGCACGCATGCGTCAGCCAAAATGGAGGAAGAGCAGATCAAGCAGTTCAATGCCAAGTATGGCAATGAAGTGGAGGTTGTGGTTGAAGAAATTCCAAGTGATGCCGCATACGTGGATAAGATTAAGATTCTGGCAGCCTCCGGGGATGTGCCGGATGTCGTTATGGGCAAGGACGGAATTAATGATGTCCTGATCAAAGGGAATCTTGCAACCCCTTTCAATGATTATTTAGACAAGGACGCGGAATGGAAGGCAGCTATCGGAGAAGATGCACTTGCTTCCAATACCCGGGACGGGAAGATCTGGTCGATCAGTGATCAGAAGCAGAATATCGGCTACTTCTACAATAAAGAAATGTTTGACAAGGCAGGTATTAAACCGGCGGAGACTTGGGATGAATTCATGAGCAACAACGAGAAGCTGAAGGCGGCAGGCTTCGTTCCGCTCGCCCTGATGACCGGGGAGAACGCCTGGACATCCAATCTGATTCTTGCTGCGATGATCGGCACTAACGGGGAGAACGGCAAGGCGTTCATGAACACCCTGCACCCTACCGACTTCAATACGCCCGAAATGATTCAGGCGCTTAATATGATGAAGGAGCTGCTGGAGAAGTATACGACGAAGGATGCGCTTGGAGCGGGCTATGCCAATGCAGCGAACGCATTCAGCCAGGGCAAGGCAGCGATGATTGCCAACGGTCCCTGGATGATTGGAGACTTCAGCGATCCGACCAAATCCAGTGAAGGCTTCGATGCAAAGGTGGGCGTTGCCGCGTATCCGAATAACAGCCTGATTTCCACTTATGAGGTTGGATATATGATCGGAGCCAAAACGCCGGAAACCCGCGATGCGGCGGAGAAATTCATCAAGTTCAAAACAGGGCTTGAAGGACAGACCCTCGCGCTTGAATACGGCAATGTCATGCCGGTATCGAGTGAAGTTCAGCCATCAGATGCACTTAAAGAGAAGTATCCGATCATGGTCGAATCGATCACAGTCGCTCAAAAGACACAGCTGCATTACCGGACCCTGGACTCCATCGTCTATCCGAACGTAACGGATGCCTGGAAGAACCTGTATCCGAAGCTGGCGGCGGGCCGGGCAACGGCTGAAGAGATTGCCAAGGAACTGACTGAGATTGCTGCTAAGAATAAATAAAGAGTAATGTAAGCTGAGGATTGGGGAGGACCATATGGATGGTTAGGAAAAATAGAGGGTATATCACGCTTTTCCTGTTGCCGACTGTAGCATTGTTTATTATTGTCTATGCCGTCTCACTTGTCATTTTGTTCGGCACATCCTTTACGGAATGGTCGGCCGGACGCAGCCCGGTGTTTACCGGTCTCGCTAACTATATCAAGCTGTTTACGGACGATGCCGATTTTCGCCAAAGCGCTCTGAATACGGGGATCTGGGTCGTTCTGCAATCTACGATCCACGTTGCCATCGGCACCCTGTTCGCGGTTATTCTTAGTATGAAGGAATTCTACTGGAAGTTTGCCCGCACGGTGTACATGTTTCCGAATATTATCTCAGGGGCAGCTGTAGGTATGCTGTTCCTGTGTATGCTCAATCCTGAATTCGGTGCGGTGAACAGTATCGTCCGTTTATTCGGCAATGCGGATTACTCCCAGAACTGGTTCATGGATTATGCCACGGCTTTTCTATCCGTCACGATGACCTGGCTGCCTTATGCGGCAGTTGTCACGATTCTTATTCTGGCCGAGATTGCGGCCATTCCGGAAAGTCTGTTCGAATCGGCACGTATCGACGGGGCCAGCAATTTCAAGATCAACCTGTACATCATCATTCCTATGCTGCGCAATATTATCGGGACCTGCGTGATTCTGTCGGGAACAAGCATGCTGCAGAAGATGGATATTATTCTAATGACAACAGGCGGCGGACCCGGCAATCAAACGATGAATTTGCCCATTTACATTTACAAAACCGCTCTCATGGACAATAACTTCGGTTATTCCAACTCCGTGGGCGTTTTCCTAATCGGCTTTGGCTTGATCTTTGTCCTGCTATGCCGAAATCTGTTCAGAATAGGCAGCTCCCAAAACTGAATGGAGCGGATGGGGTGAGAATGTTGAAAAAAAGTTTGGGTGTACTTAAGTATGGATTTGTAATCCTGATTGTCCTGTTGTCGCTGGGTCCGTTCCTGTGGGTGCTGCTGGCTTCGTTTAAGACGAATGCCGAGATTCTGAGCAATTCCCTCGGCTGGCCAAGCAGCTTCCGCTTCTCCAATTATACGAAGGCCTTCCAGATCGCGCCGATATCCCGATTCTACATCAACAGTGTAATTGTGGGGATTTTTGGAACACTGCTCAATCTGCTTTTGCTCGGAATGGCAGCCTATGTCCTGGCGCGCTTTCAATTCCGCGGTAAAAAGCTGCTGATGGGAGCCTTCTCCCTCTCGCTGCTGATTCCCGGCGCTGCGATGCTGCAGCCGCTGTACTTGACGGTTAACGCGCTTGGGCTGTATGACAAGCTGATCGGACTTATTATTGTGTATACCGGCTTCGGATTGCCGGTCTCGCTCTACATTCTATCCAGCTACTTCCTGACGATTCCCAAGGAGATGGAGGAATCGGCTTACCTGGATGGGGCCAGCTTCATTCAGACCTTCTTCCGGATAATACTGCCGATCTCGAAGCCGGGCTTCGGCACGGCGGGAGTCATGCAGTTCCTGCTCTGCTGGAATGAATTTCAATTCGCGATCATTCTGACGACAGGCAATCAGAGCCGGACCCTGCCGCTGGCGCTCTATTATTTCAAAAGCCAGTTTGCCAGTGATTACGGCGTTATGTTTGCCGCTACGATGGTCGTCATCATCCCGAGTATTGTAGTCTATATCCTGCTGCAGGAGCAGGTAGTATCCGGACTTGCTGCGGGAGCGGTCAAGGGATGACGGAGCGGACAGGAATTCCATGGAAAGATACAAGAGAATTGAGGGGTTGCAGATGAATGAGGAACACCTGTGGTGCCTGAAAGAAAACGGGTATGAGGCCGGACTGCATAAGCATTATGAGGGGTTGTTTACCCAGGGGAACGGCTATATGCATGTCCGTGGAAGCTTTGAGGAGGGATGCAGCGATGCCCCTCAGGATGAGGAGTATCTGCGCTTTCCGGATAACGTCACGCTGGAGAAGCCGCGGCATCCGAAGTCCAAGCAGGGAACGTTCATCCCGGGTATTGTCGCAGAGCATCCGCTGCTGAAGGAGGAGATTGTTAATCTTCCTTATATGCTGGGGCTTGAATTGCGATCTGCAGGCGAGAGCCTGGATATGGACCGCTCCCGGATCAGCGGCTACAGCCGCTGGCTGGATCTGAGGGATGGATGTCTTCACCGTTCATTGATCTGGGAGACAGCAGAGGGCATGCAGCTTCAGTGCACCTTCGAGCGCTACATCAGTATGGCGGACACCCATCTGTGTATCCAGCGCATACAGGTTGAGGTGCTGGCAGGGGAAGGCACACTGGAGGTTGCTGCTTCCCTTCGGGGAGATGTACGCACCAATGGGATGAATCATTTTGATAGTGTGGTTCCCACTGCGGAAGTTGGGGGCAGCCTGTCGCTTGAAACGCTGACGGAGCAGGGTAACCGGATCTTCATGCACTCTGCGCTGGACGCCTCTGAAGCGGTGATCTGGCAGGAGGAGAATAGCCTGGCGGCGGCTGCTCTCCGGGGTGAGTTCGCTGTGCAGACCGGGGACCGGCTGACTGTCAGCAAGCTGACAGCGGTGACCACGGACCGGGATATGGAGGAAGGCGGAGCCGGCAGCAGAGTGCTTGCGCAGCTCAGCCATGCACGTGAGATAGGCTGGGACCAGCTGTATGAACGGCATGCAGCTTGCTGGAAGAGTAAGTGGCAGGAGGCCGATATCATCATCAAGGGAGATGATCTGGCGCAATTAAATGTCCGGGCTTCACTCTATCATCTGCTTCGTGCCAATGCACCGGAGGATGCCCGGGTGGCGATTTGTGCTAAGGGGTATGCCGGTGAGGCCTATTTCGGCAGGTATTTCTGGGACACGGAGATCAACCTGCTGCCCTTCTACCTGCATACCAACCCGCAGGCGGCCCGCAATCTGCTTCTGTTCCGCTACAATACGCTGGACGGAGCCAGACGCAATGCGCAGAATTATGGCTACCGGGGAGCAAGATATGCCTGGGAGTCCTCGTTAAGCGGGGATGAACAATGTGCCAACTGGCAGTACGCCGACCATGAAATTCATATAACAGCGGATATAGTGTATGCTCTCTACCATTATGTGCGGGCAACAGGCGATGAAGATTTCCTGGAGCACTACGGCATTGATATTCTGGTGGAGACGGCACGGTACTGGTGTGACCGGGTAGACTGGAACCGGGAAGGAGTGGGCGAGCTGCTCGGCGTGATGGGACCGGACGAATATCTGCCCTTTACCCGCAACAATGCCTTCACCAACCGCATGGTCAAGTTCAGTCTGGAGCAGACGATTGCCTGCCTGGACAGCCTGCAAGGCAGCAAACCGGACAGCTATGCGGCTGCGGCAGAGCGCCTGAACATTCTTCCGGAGGAACGGGAGCTGTTCCGGCACACGGCGGAGAAGCTGCGGCTGCCCTATGACAGCAGAACGGATATTGTTCCGCAGTCTGACGATTTTGCTTCTTACGCGGATTTAGATTTCGATAGCATCTGGACCGACAGATCCAGACCCTTCGGCCATTTCATCTCCCAGGAGCGCAATTACCGGTCCAAGGCGCTTAAGCAGGCGGATGTGCTGGAACTGATGCTGCTGTTCCCGCATGAATTCTCCCGGGAGCAGCTGAAAGCGGCCTATGACTATTATGAGCCGATTACAACCCATGATTCCTCCTTGTCCGTGGCAGTTCACGGCATTGTGGCCTCCTGGCTGAATCAGCCGAAAGCGGCGGCAAATTTCCTGCAGCGGGTGATGGATATCGACCTTTCGCTGGAGAAGAAGGGTGCTGCCGAGGGAATACATATCGCGAATTGCGGCGGCTTGTGGCAGCTGATCGTATACGGGTTAGCCGGACTGAAGAGTGCGATGTGGAGCAAGGACATTAAGCTGGAGCCGCGGCTGCCTAAGGGCTGGACGAAGCTGAGCTTCCAGCTTGCCTGGCAGGGGGAGCGCTACCGGATCACGATTCATCCGGATGCTCATGCAGTGCACAAGCTGGAAGGGAGGGGCTATGTTGCGGGCACAACCCTTTGAGGCAGCTATCTTTGATCTGGACGGTGTCATTGTCGATACCGCGAAATTTCACTATCAGGCCTGGAAGCGTCTTGCCGGTGAGCTCGGCTTCGATTTCAGCGAGAGCACCAATGAGCAGCTGAAGGGCGTTAGCCGTATGGAATCGCTTGAACTTCTGCTGCGGTCCGGCGGAATAACAGATCTGACAGCGGAACGTAAGGAGGAGCTGGCCTCCCGCAAAAATGAGTGGTACAAGGAGCTACTGGAGACACTTACTCCGGACGATGTATTACCCGGTGTAAGCAGCTTTCTTGGGCTGTTGCGCTCACACGGAGTCAGAACAGCGATTGCCTCGGCCAGCAAAAATGCTCCGCTGATTCTGGAGAAGGTGAACATCAGACCGCTGTTTGACGCAGTGGCGGACGGGAACACCATCGGCAGGGCGAAGCCAGACCCGGAGGTGTTCCTGCAAGCAGCCAGGCTGCTTGGAGTAGCGCCGGCCGCTTGTTTTGTGTTTGAAGATGCGGCCGCCGGTGTAGAAGGGGCGATCCGGGCGGGCATGCGCGTGGTTGGCATCGGAGACGGGGCACTGCTTGCCCGTGCTCATCTAACCATCGCCAGCTTCGAACAGCTGGAACCCGTGTTTCTGCTTAGCCACATTGGTTTAAACGGTCCCTCCGGAAGTGGGGGGCTGTTCGAATGAGCAATGGGCGAGTAAGCAATGGGCAAGTAAGCGATGAACGACTAAGTAATGAGCCAAACAGCAATCAGCGAAGAAGCGAATTGACGCTGGCGCAGCTGCAGCCGGACACTCCCCAGGTGCTGCCTGGAGGAGGCTTTGTCACCCTGACGCTTGTTACAGACTCCTTCGGCTCGCACATACACCTGTTGACTATATCCAATGGCCGGCTGGTCTTTACGGTGATACTGGAGCGGGGGATGGACATTGGGGAAATCTGGCTGGAAGCGGAGAAAATCAGCTGGGAGCGTGACGAACGGTATCTGCTCCATCCGGATCACGTGGATTTGTCCGACAATGAACATGCAGGCTGGGATTCAGGCTTCTATGCAGCGGTGGCTGCCATAGGGCCAGAAATTTTCGGTACCCCGGACGAGGTGAGGACCGTCCACGGGACGGGGTCCTATTCCCCGGCGCTGCCGGAATCGGTACGGCTGACCTGGGATGAGCAGCAGATCTGCCTGGAAGGTAATGTTCCGGTGAGAGGATACGGGCCCTTGCCTGTATATGCCAAAACAGTCCGGATCGTAATCCGTTACGGGGCAGCTACGCTGTTCCGGGAGGATACGGTGCTGAATTTAACGGATGTCGCCCAGCCAGTGGATGACGGGTATCATATTCAGCTGGCAGGAGCTTATATGTCGGGTGGGGGGAGTTATATCCTGCCGGTCTCCACCGCAAAAATGCTGCTCCGCGACTCTGCCCCGCCTGAGGTGGACCCGTTAATCATCTACGATGCCGAAACGAGGCTGGACCCGATCCGCTGTTATCAATACGTTCCTGAGCCGGTAGAGGGGCTTGCGGATCTACCGCAGGTCCGCGACTATTGCGCAGACGGGGGCGGTGAGCAGCTGACAGCCGAGATGCTGGTGAACGCCGGGCAGGATACGGCAGCCTATGTCATTCGTTCGCTGCAATGTTATCCCCGGTCACTAATCGCCAAGCGGGCGGTCAGTGACCGGATGTATGCGCTGGAGCCTTGCAAGACCAGACCCAATTCACTGGAGCAAAAAACGATCGATGGTGAAGTGGTCTATATCGGCCCCCACGGCCAGAGCACCGGCTGGATCATCATAGGGGCAACACGTGATCCGCAGGAGATTACAACCCTAGCGCACATGATCCGAAGTGCAGCAAAGTGATTGATGGATGCCATGAGGATGCAGCGCAGATTTCAGCAACTATAGAAAGAAATAAATCATACCCAGCCGCCGGCAATCTGCCGGCAACTGGGTATTTGATGTACAGACATTATACCTGAACGGATTTCCTTACTCACGTAGGTGATTGTATAATGTGCAATTAAAAACAGCGAAAAGGCAAGCTTGCATCGTATAATTGTAGTCTGTATAACTAAATCTGCCCGAATGGGTGAGAACCAGCTACAGCTGGAAGATATTTTAAGAACTTTCAAAGAGATTCAGAATAGATATTTCGTGGATGAGTGTATATGAATTGTTAGAAAACAGAAAAATTGATCCCGAGAACTCAAATTATACCTAAGGCTTTGTTTTTTGGTTCAAACATACTTATATTACTTGCGAAAATGACATGTTACACAATCGTCACCGAATCAATTGTGAACTTAGCAACTCAATGATCTTCTCATTAAAAGTTATCCCCACTCCTAAATACTCTTTATCCTCTTTAGTTATTCCGAAATTTGATAATAAATCGATCTCTTGTTTGAGAAGGAAGTTTTGGAATTCGAATGTATGAATTGCTAATTCATTAAAGAATTCAACAGCATCATATATTTTTGAAGGCCGTATATTGATTAGTTCTTCTGGTGAATTATGAACTGAAATAAAGTGGCCAGTTTTAGTAAAAATTGCTCCCTTTCCTTCTTCCCAATTCAACATATGATTCCGTACAAATTCATTATCATATAAGTCATTTTCATTTGGATCAGAAGCAAATAATTCCCGATTTATTATTGGTTGATATATTTCAAATCCACCATCAATAAATCGTTTTTCTATAAATGGAGGTACAATGAGACTTTTACCTTTTCTTATTTTCATTGCTTGATAATTATTTACGTTTTCTAAGTATCTTATTGGATATGGAAATCCAATATTTTTTGCAAACAGAAACTCCTTGGATATATTTAGAAAAAATGTGTTATTAATACGTAATAAAAAACAGGAAGGTAAGTTCTGGAACAGAGGAAATTGTACCCCACAAAAGTTTATACCGTCAGTTATGTTTTCTCCTTTGTAAATAACTAATAATCTATCACGGGCTCCAATTCTATCTTTTATGAAAAATTTCGGAGCAATTTCAGCGAAGTTATTATTTAAATTATAAAAAGCCAGCCATAATCCAATACGAATTTTATCAAACCAATCCAACATCAAATTTATTTCGATTGACATTAATGGTTGATTATTTAAGACTTTTTCAATAACAGGTTTTACTTCATTCTCTAATTTTGAAAAATCATTATTGCAAATAGTACACGCAGGGAAAACAAATGAATTGAAACGGAATTTAATTTCTCGGATTTCTTTAAGATGTATACCAAAAAATGCTTCTCTAATTGGAGTTCCAGTCATTTTTAACAACCATTGAGGAATTATATGTTCCATACTCTTTCCTTCTGGTTTTTTTCCACAAAAAACACATTCTCGCAATATGAAACCTCCAATAATATCAATATCCTTAATAAAAACCAACAAACCTTGACACACCAAAAGTCGCAGTTACAATTGTGAAAAAATTTAGTTTAGCATTTATTATTTCAAATTATACAATGTAATATTTTGTTAGACAATTTTTTCCGATTTAGCTTATATAAAAAAGTAAATACAGAATCGAATGTTCAATTTAATGCCTTCAGTAACCCAACGGTCATTTTAGTTCCTATATCCACGTAGTCCTCGGGTTGTCCGTACTTACCACTACCAGATATGGCGCGCCTTTTTGCCCCCTTTTTACGGGGAATCAACGCGCCTGAAAATCGTACAACTTTAGGGGGGAGTAGGTTAGGCTACTAACCAAGTCCTCTTAAGCCAATATCCAGTTAATGGTATGATTCCATAAAGGTTGACAGCAGTAAGTCTCGCATAATAACGGCTGCGGGAGCTTGTAATCCAAGCATAAACAAAGAGGCGCTCCACCGGATACTGTTCCAGGGGGAGCGCCTTGTTTATGTCTTGCAGAGCCGGTACAATCCGCTCTACATTTCCCTATTTCAAATAATTCATCAGGATCTGCGCAGCTTCTGCACGGGTGGCAGGAGCCTTCGGTGCGAAGGTGCCGTCAGCCCTCCCTTTCACGAGGCCAAGTGAAGCAGCTTCAGCCACACCATCCGCCGCCCAGCCCGAAATATCTGCAGCATCCTTCATGGACAGGCTGTCCGGAGCTTCCGGAGCTGCACCATGCTGAAGCTTGTAAGCCCGCATCAGAATAACAGTCATCTCTTCGCGGCTGATCTCTGCATTCGGCTGGAAGGACACCGGACTCCGTCCGGTGATCAGTCCGGCCTGCACCATGCCGGAGAGAGCGTCCCTGTACCAGGCATCTTGCGGAACATCAGCGAATGCGGTGTTGCCACTGCTGGCGCCGTTCCCGCTGACGTTCCCGCTGGTGCCGCTGCCATCGTTCCCGCTGTTGTTCACGCTGCCGTTGCCATTATTGCTACCGCTGCTACCCAGCTGCAGCGCGCCGGCCATCAACTGCACGAATTCAGCCCGGGTAATATTCCGGCCCGGCTGATAAGCCTGCTCTGAGATGCCCTTGATCAAATGTTTCGCAGACAGCTCACGCAAGGCTTCGAAGGCCCAGTGTGTAAGCGGAACATCGCTGAATTGCTTAGAATACTCCAGCAGCGCATACGTGCCGCTGCCCTCGAGAAGTCCCTTTAACCCGCCGGCTTCAGCTGCTCCGCCCAGATAGGAGAGTGTACCGTCACTGCCTACACGGTACAGGCCAAGCAGCCTCGAATTAAGTCCGTCCGCCGGCCAGCTAAGGCTTACCGGAACCGGATAATCCGCAAGACGGTGAACCTTTCCATCCGACCCGGCCAGACTCAGGTCATAATCCATCAGCTTGCCTTTCAGCGCTACGCCGGCTTCTGTCTTCAGCTTCACGGCTTCCAGTGCCTTAGGCTGCGCCTTCAGCACAATCTTGGCACCGCTGCTCCCGGCAGCAGGCACGGCTTCGGCCAGCTGCTTCAGCAGCTCCGGCGCCAGCACAAGCTCTATTCCGTCTCCCTGTACACGGAGGGAATGGGTTCCCAGCAGCGTCCCGGCATTCACCGGAAGCTCAACCGCAGCCGCTTGCCCTACCTGGACAGTAACCACACCGTTCACCGCAGAACTGCTCAGCTGAGCGGCAGTAATGACTGCAGCCGAAGGACCTGGCGTTGCGGTAGGCTGTGGTGTTGCCGCAGGCTTCGCCGTAGATGACGGCGGACTGGTTGTCACCGGAGGATCTGTTGGTGTTACCTGCTGACGGTTGACAGTCAGCTCAATCTTCTCTGTATCGACCGCATCCACATAAGCATACTCCGCGATCATACGGGTGTTCGTAACCTCAACCTTGTATGCCCCTGCATCAGTTATTGCAGCCTTATCCAGTGTCAGACTGCTCCCGGCCGCACCGTCCAGCACAAGGTCGTCCTTCAGCCAGCGGTAGCTCAGCTCTCCATACACAGAATGGGCTACAACGTTAAAGGTAACGGAATCCCCTTCCTTTACCGGATTTACACTTGCCGTGAACGACTGGATCACCGGAATTTCATGTGCCGGATAGACCTTGAGCACCAGCTCTGTTCCGGTGATACGTTCCGGATTCACCTCCGCTTTGCCGGTCAGCACAACTCGGTAAGCTGTACCGTTCTCTTCCATTCCCGGCTTGAAACGGTATACTGCACCGGTAACACTCGTTAGCGGCCGCCAATCGCCGCTGTCTGGCCGCTTCATTTCCCAGCCGATAGACTCCACGTCACCTGTTGCATCAACAAGCAGCGTCAAGGGTTCGCCCTCAACGGCGTCCATCGCAGAAGGTAAATCTACCGCGAAGGCAGGGGTAATCCACTCTACTGCAGCCGGGAGCACTTGCAATATATATTCCTGCTCGCCGGTTAAGCCGCTATCGTCTGCCACAACCGCCTTATAGCGGTAGCCGCTCATTGCTTCCGTCAACGCCGCCAGCGTCAGGCTATCACCCGAACCGACCGGCTCGCCATAACCATAGCCATCGCCCTTGTCGAGGTACCAGGTGAAGGAGAGTGTTCCTTCACCTTTACCAGCGGCGCGGAGCATACCGTCCTGCCCCGCCCGCATCAAGCCCTCACTGACAATCTGTACCTCCGGCGCCTTTTGGGTCCATTTCGCCGTCAGCGTCATTACACCCGGCACGGTCTGATTGGCAAAATCCCATTTTTCTGAATCGTTGTACCAGCCCTCCAGCACATAGCCTTTATTCATTACGGCCGGAGCCGTTAACTGTTCGCCGTATGCAGCCTGAACGACTGTCTGCGCCGGACTTCCGCCATTCGCGTCAAAAGTAATATCATAGCGCCCGTTTAACTCGGTCAGAGCACTGATTTCGCTATTGCTGAGGTTGCGGATTTCAATTTTCATGCGCTGATTATCCTTCGCCTGGTCATCGGCTACTCTCACTACTGCACCGTCACTCTTGGACGCTCCTTCTACAGTAATTACTTTATTATTGCTTTTGTTAACGATCTTGTAGTAATCTCCGTCCTTCTCCAGCTTCCACTGCTGCGTATCCGGTATCGTTCCGGACGCTTTGATATTCTGACACAGCTGCTGGATCGCTGAACCGGGAAGAATATCGAGCACATGGCCGCTTTGGACCGATTGGATCTGATAATATCCTGTACCGAGATCCAGGAATCTCCACAGCTGATTATTGCCGTCGCCGTTGGACCACTGGTTAATCACCGCCAGCGGATCACTGGAGACTCTGTCCACATCCAATGCTTTTCCGCTGTGCTTGGGCTGGATTTTGACCATTTTCTCCGGAATGATCTTCCCCGCAATCGAGCTCATGAACCCGCCGCTCGTCTTATCAATTGTGAGACTGTCGACATTGAATCTGCCGGTATCTCCTTGTTCGCGGATGAATTCAATCGTATTCTTACCGGCTTTGAGATTCACGGACTCCGTACTGTTAGCCCAGATATCCCAATTCGCTGTCGGAGTTAAGGACACTTGCTTGATTCTCTGTCCGTTAACCATCATCGACAGGGTAATATTCGAGCTTTGTACACCGGAATACCGCAATGTCGACGTATAGTCAGCCGTATTAGGGACGTTCACTTCAAACTTCAGCGTGTCCCCGGTCTGCTCAAATCCGCCTACGAACCCGTTGCCCTCATACCATAAATGATCCCTGACAACCTTGAGGCTTCCTTGCCGGGTGGCATCTTCGGCCTGATACCTCCACGGAGTACGCTTGTTAAGATGAATACTGTCCATATTTAGAATGCCGGAGTTTCCTGTTTCATTTTTATAAGTAATTGTGTTTTTACCCGCCTTCAGGCTTAACGTGTCAAGCTGCTCCTTCCAGACGGTAAGTCCTCCGGTAGAAGGGAGGGTGATATTTTTAATCTTCGTGCCGTTCAAATACAGGCCATAGGTTGTGCCTGCAGCTTTTTTGGCATATCTCAGCTTCACATCATAGGATGCCGCATTCTCAACATTTACCGCGAACTCTACGGACGAACCCGCTTTGGACAGCCCGGTAACATAACCGGTTCCCAGATTTCCGTCTTTGGCGTAAACAACTGCAGCATCGTTCCCGCCAGCCAGCTTGGCATCTTCAGCTCCATAATGCCAGGTAGTTGCTTCCGTTACGGTTATAAAGTCCAGATTGACGTTGCCGGTGTCGCCTTCGTCATATTTATATGTGATCGTATTTTCCCCTTCTTGAAGGAAAACATTGTCATAGCGGTCGGCCCAGCGGTCCCAGCTTTTTAGGCTGAAGAAATCGACCTGCTTAAGCTTTTGCCCGTTCACATACATAGTCAGCGTCCGGTCATCGTTGAATCCCAGGCTGTAGCCCAGCTTAACCGAATAGCTGCCGGCAGCAGCGGCATTTACCTTGAAGGTAACTGCAGAGCTAGAGGTCCAGAGCCCTCCGGCAAATCCCGTTCCGCTGTAACCCGGATGATCTGCATCAGCCTTTGCATTTCCGGACAGTATGGCATTTTCTGCTTCATACAAGGTGCTGCGCTTGATAATCATGGCATCCAGAGCCAAAGCACTCTTGCCGGACAGGCGGATTGTGTTGCTTCCGGCGTTAAGCGGAAGGTTATAAACGGATTTCAGATCGAAATTCGCCTCAAATCCGGCATTCGAAGGGAAGGATAGATCGCGGGTTGCTCCCCCGTTAACGCCTAATTTCATAGTAACCGGATTCGCCGTATTATTGTTGTATCGGAAATCCAGCGAGTAGGTCCCGCCAGCGGTAGTGTTAACTGTAAATTCTATATAGTCATTAGTGCTGCTGTTATTGTATTTTTCGTATACGCCGCCCGAAGCATAAGCGGTTGCTCCGGGGATTCTTGCTACTCCCGACAGCTTTGCCTCCTCGGCTTCATAGATTTCGCTTCTCTCTTCTCCGGAAGGTCTGTTCAGGACTGTGCCGGGATTGGAAGGAATGCCAAGATTGATGAAATCATTATCATCCCAATGGATCCGCTGCGCTCTGATTCCTCTGTTCCCGCCGCCTTGCCCGTGGGTCGGTATCCCGTGATACAGAATCCAATCCTCGCTGTCGTCTTCGGACTTCAGGAACAGGGGAGAGCCGGGGCCATACGAGCTGTTTTCGTCCGATCTTTTCATCGCAGGCTCAGGATATTTGACCCATGAATCCGCATTCATCACATCCGAGGATGCATCCGCAACGGATACGCCTACCGCATAGTTATCATTCATGAAGCTGCTGGCCGAGTAGGCAAAATAGATTTTACCGTTTCTTTCGACTACCGCAGCGCCTTCGTTGATATTATCGTTTTTCTTTTCCCAATCATATTCCGGTTTGGCCACCGTGCCTTCCGGCCCCTCCAGGGTCCACGGGTTCTTCATTTTGACAATCGTCGGACTCTCATCGAATTTCGTATTATCCGGATTCTGCGGGTCCTTGAAATAATAGTATTTGGTATAGGTGAAGTAGGGTTCCCCTTTAATGGAGACTACGCCGCAGGCCAAACCATATCCCTGCGTGTTCAGCAGCCCCTGCTTGACCGTAACCTGCCCGTTGCTGTCTTCATTGGCGGATTCGCCCTTCAGCTCCCAGGTTCCTTCAAAAGGATCGGGTGATGCGTTCTCCAGAACATAGGAGCTTGGATGCCCATATCCGAAGCTGTTCTCCGGGCCGGAAGAGAAATACAGATACCACTTGCCGTCCAGCCGGTAGATATAAGGACCCCACACATAGCCGAAGTTATCGGGTTTCTTCCAGACCACTTTGCTTTTGGCCGTAGATACGCCGAGAATGGTTTCATGCCTCTTCAAGGTGATGTTATTATCGCCTGAAGATGCAGAATAGTAATAACCGTCAGCAGCCCTAGCCACGGTAGGATCAGCACCGCCCATCAGCGGGTTAACGTAATTAGAGGTTACATCCGCGTAAGAGATGCCTGACAGCAGTAATGAAAGTATCAACACCAGGGGGAGCAGCTTTAAGCTTTTTTTCCTCATATGAATCTCCTTTTCTAAGCAATTTCTGATCATTTTGACAATAAATATGTTCACTTGCCCTCCTCCGCAAAGATATGAACCCCGCTTTTCTTGAAACCGCTTACCATTAATTGCAGCGCTACGCATCCATTATAAAATAAGAGTGGAACTGTTTTTCCGCATCATGTTTTGCGATATTTTGAGGGATTGGCTGAGCCGGAGAGGGGGCGGGGACCGGAACACGGTTTTCTTGCTATATTTTTGGCTTTCTTATGTTATTTTGACTGGTCTTTATTGTAAAATTTGTTCTTAATAGAGGCAGGAAATTTGGAGTCCTGGGTATGCTGATTATTTTTAGCATCCTGGCTGTTTATAATTTATACGATAATCATCAAGTGACGAATACTGCATTAGTACTGTAAAATTCAAGCTGTTTGTAATCTTTTCCCCTCCAGCGGTTAATAATGCTTAGGACTAGCAGGCTGGAAAGGGGCATGGGATGAATGAAACGCAAACTTTTACTGACCGGAGCGGCTGGAAGAATCGGCAATGCACTCTTCAAAGGGCTGAACGAGGACAGCAGATACGAGGTTACCGGAGCGGATATAGAAGCGGATGAAGAGCAAGGAATCGTTCAACTGGACATTAATGATGAAGCACGGCTGGCGGAGCTTACTAAGGATGTCGATACGGTGCTCCACTTTGCCTGGATTAAGGATGAAGACGATTTCCTCGGTAAAGTGCTTCAGGGGAATGTAGCGGGTGCATATAAGTTATTTGAGGCAGCTGTGCAGAATGGGGTACGGCGCATTATATTCGCCAGCTCCAATCATGCGACCGGCTATTATAAGTCGGATGAGACAACGGGACCTTCAGACCCTTACCGGCCGGACAGCTTCTATGGATTAAGCAAATGTTATATCGAGCTGCTCGGCCGTCTGTACTCGGATCAAGGCAAGATTTCTTCACTGAATATCCGGATTGGCAACTTCCCCGGGGATGACCGGCCCCATTCGGAGCGGGCAGGGCATATCTGGATCTCGGAGCGTGATTTGCTGCAGCTGGTCAACTGCTGTATCCAGGCGGATGAGGAACTGCAATATTTGAATCTGTACGGGACCTCGGCGAATAGTGACAACTATTATACCATCGGTTACCTGGAGGAGCTGATCGGATACAAGCCTCAGGATGATGCGGCGGAGCTACTCGAACAGGCGAAGGCGGAGGGCCGGGAAATACGCAAGGATGAAACCGAATATCAGGGCGGGCAGCAGGAGTAGGAAGCAGCGCAACCCGCAATTTCTGTTACCTGTATATAAAGAAGGCATGGGAAGATTATCTTTCGTGTGCTTTTTTTGTGCAAGCCATATAAATACCGATGTATATAAATAAAAAGCTGAAACCCATCCCGAGTAAAGGTTCTTGCTTTTAAATAAAGGATCTAAATCTTCAATGGTTTCTTTTCGTTACAAAACGTAAACAAACCCGTCAGGTATGATCCGACAGGTTTGCTTTTCATCCAATATCCTCAAGCAGATCCTTAGAGTTATTCCGTACATTTCCAACAGCCGAAGGGACTTTATAAGCCCGCATTTTCGCTGCATCGTAAGGCTTCAGCAGTTTTAAAAAGGACTCGACATCGTCATTGTCTCTCCCCAGCCAATCGGCCTCATCTTCAGGTCTCAATATAACCGGCATTCGGTCATGAATACCCTCCATCAAACTGTTCGGAGTAGTGGTGATGATAGTGCAGGTGCTTAGTTTCTTTCCTTCTGGATCTTCCCAAGTGTCATACAATCCGGCGAAGGAGAAGAGGCTGCCATCACTCATGAGGATCCGATATGGCTGCTTGCTGGTCCCGTCCTTTTTCCACTCATAAAATCCATCAGCAGGAATGATACAGCGCTTAGATTTAAGCAGCCGTTTAAAGGCAGGTTTTTCGGCTACCGTCTCCGCGCGTGCATTGATCATCTTACTGCCGATCTTCTCATCCTTGGCCCAAAACGGTACCAGCCCCCAACGCAGTTCCCCCAAGCGTGTTCCCGCGTCACTGGCAATTACCGCCGGAACATTATGCATAGGAGCTACATTATAATTGGGTTTCAGCGTAGCTAATTTGCTGTCATCGATTAAGTAATGCGTAATTAGTTCTTCCAGGGTGACTGTAATGGTAAAGCGTCCACACATATAATCAACCTCCTCATCCAATTATAGCGCTTGGCTTCTATGGATAGAGGAGGTAAGTGTTGGATTGATTATTCGGTTGTACTTATGCCAGCTTACTTCACCTTAATATTGGGTGTTGCCCGACTGGCTGGTTTTACCTGAGGCGAAGCCCTTAAACAGGGTGGGTACATTGTGATAGCGGGTGTTGGTGATTTTTGCGGCGCTGCTGCTGCTGTCGGTACGGAAGATGGAATCCTTGACATTCGAGATGTCAGAGCTGTCCAGTGTGAAGTTCACGGCGTAGGAGGTTCCGCCGTTCTGGCGGGCCAGCTTGCCGATGTCGTCGGCTCTGAAGTTCTTAATGTTGATTGTGCCCGCAGCGTTTGCCTGGAACACTTTATCGTAAGCTTTATATGCACCTCCACCAGTAATATTGACTGTACCGGAGGCTTTCAGTGTCAATGCATCCTCGCCCACATCCTGCCAGGTCACATTAGAGATTGTAGCGTTTCCATAACAGTGCACCCCGTCTGCGCCGGGAGCACCGATAATTACATTTTTGAGTGTAGCATTCTTCTCCAGCCGGAAGATTGGCTTCTGGTTCTCTGCCTGGCTGCCATCTCCAAGTGTACTGGCATTGGCGACATAAGTCTGGCCATTGCCGTTAAAGGTCTCTCCTGCTGGAACTACAATCGTTGTACTGACAACAATTGGCGTTGCAGCGGATACCTTGGCCGGACTGGCAACATAGAACGAAGACAACATAACAACCGACAGGAGTAAGCCCACAACCTTTTTCAATAATATTCCGCCCTTCAACTGTAGAGTATAGATCCGGTGAACCGGTATCTTGCAGGTGTCCTGACCAGATGTGCACCTCTGCCCGCACCCGATATATAGGATATTCGGAACACGTGTGCATAGAACAAATTAGTTTTACTGAGATCAATTACCATATTTCCGACACAATTTGGAGGGAGCTGTAAGCTCAGTTATAGTGTATAACAATAGTAGAATGGAGGAGATTACATTGACGCAGGAAGACCTTATCCACGAGATTATGAACAATAATATGAGAAAAGAGAAAGAAGAGAAAGTCAAAAAGGTTAAGATTCTGAATACATATGCCAAGAAAGGACAGACCGTAATGGCCGGCTCCTCACTGATGGAGTACTTTCCGGTGAATGAATTACAGCAGACGCTGGAGAAGCAGACGATTATTTACAACCGCGGAATTGCAGGGTATGTAACCAGTGAGCTGTTACATTCCCTGGAGGAATGTATTGTTGAGTTGGAGCCTTCTAAGCTGTTCATTAATATTGGCACCAATGACATCAGCTCAGCAGACGGCGAATATCAAGTCGGGCATCTGCTTGCGAACTATAATGAGATTCTGACGCAGATCGGAGCAAGGCTGCCGGCATGCAAGGTGTATGTCATGGCGTACTATCCGGTGAATGCTAAGGCTGATTTCAGCGGAGTGGATCAAGAGATGAAGGCAGGAATGTTCAGCACCAGAACAAATGCCGCGTTACTCGAAGCCAATGCCGAAGTGGAGAAATTAGCAGCGCAGCATGGATATACGTTCATTAATGTGAATGAAGGGTTGACGGATGAGGAAGGGAATCTGAAGGAAGAGTACACGATGGACGGGATTCATATGTATGCGAATGGGTACATGGTGGTACTTAATAATCTAAAAGAATATCTATAAGCGCATGACACAATGCAGAGCAGCGGTCCTCCGGAGCAGGAGAACCGCTGCTTAGTTATACAACTGCCCTCAGATCAGTTCCCCTCTCCGCTTCAAATACACATACAGCACAATTCCCGACACGGAGCAGACCGCAGCACATAACCCGATGAAGCCATAGCCCGCCTGCAGGCCGCGCAGCAGACCAAGCTCGCTTGAACGGCCGTAGACCGTCTTAACGAGTTCAATCACCCAGCCGATAATATAGTTCCCGATAACACTGCCGAGACCCATTAGCGTCACTACAAAAGTAATGGCGGTGTCACTCCCGTTAGGATAGCGGCGGGCAATAAAGGCCATGACGGTAGGGTAGATGATCGCGATCCCTGCCCCGGACAAGGCGAACAGAAAAGCCAGGCTTTCCCCGCCGGCCAGCGCTACAAAGGTACAGCCTGCCGAGAACATTGAGAAGATAATCAGCGAGAGCACGAAGCCGATCCGGTCGGTCAGCGGTCCGATTACGAGTCTTCCCAGCGAGAATAGCAGGAAGAAGGCGGATAGCATGCCGGAGGCCTTGACGGTATCCCAGGCGTAGGCTTTTTCCAGAAAATTAACCAGCCAGCCGCCCACGGCGAGCTCGGAGACAACCCCGAAGGACAGGATCATCACCATCATCCAGAGCGCAGGATCGCGCATTAAGGTCTTGAAGGAGGTACGGTCCTCGTGCGGCAGATCATCTCCGGGAAACGTACTGCGCAGCGCCGACACAATCGGCAACAGGCAGAGCGACAGCATCACCAGATACATTCCGCGCCAGTCCAGCATATGTCCAAACACACTTAGTGACATAACCCCGGTGGCCAGTAGCGGCGCTACAGTCGAACTCAGTCCATAGAAGAAGTGGGATAAATTCATCATCATCCCCGTGTTTTTTACAAAAATACGTGCTCCCAGAATCGCCAGGCCAATCTCCAGCATCCCGTTGCCGATGTACATCAGGAAGTAGGAGGAAGCGAATAAAGGGTAGGTATGCGACAGGAAAATCAGTACTCCGGAGAGAACCATAGAACCGAATGAAATAATGCTGACCGCCTTGATGCCCCATTTGCGGACGAGAATAGCAGTGAACGAACAGGCGATCAGGTAGCCCAGCGCATTCAGCGAGAGCAGTGTACCCAGCTGTCCTTCATCCAGATTGAAAGCGAGCTGAATCCGCGGGATTGCAGGTCCTTTAATATTCTCCGAGATCCCGAAGACGACAAAGCCCAGAAAGATCGTTACGAGCTGCATGATATAGATCGTGTTGCGCTTGCCTGTAGAATTGCGTGCTTGAGCCTTCAAAGGGATGCCTCCTGAATGATGATAAAATAATGTTTGGCTTACTTCCGTTCCACCAGCTGGAACCGGTAGGTCAGGCTTTCCATGGTTGTTGTAATCAGTCCTGCCATGTATTCCCGGCGGGTGTCATTCTGGATGATCAGCTCAGGCATATGCTCGGTCGGAATAATCTCCCGGCACCCGCTGCGCAGATCCTCCAGCATCTCTGGGGATATATTGTCACCGGTGACAACGATCGCAGCAGGGTTAATGATGCTGATAATGGATACCAGTGCATGTATAGCCAGCTTGCCGGGATCTCCGCCCTTCTGCAGGAGCTGCAGCTGTTGCTCCCTCGGAATGCCATAAGGCAGGTAAGACACTTCTCCGCTGAAAAAGCTGTTCCCGTTAAGCAATCGTCCATTCACCATAAAGCCGGCCCCCGGGAAATGGTTCTTGGGGAAGGTCAGCACGGCAAAATGTCTCTCCTCATCCGGAAACAGCCGCTGATACAAGCCGTAAACCGTCAGATTCATATCGTTCTCGATAATAATCTCAACCTCTTCATAGCGCTCCTTCAGCAGAATGCCAAGAGGCTGATCTGCGAGCGCCGGAACATCACAGATCCCAATCCGGTCCTGCTGGACTACACCGGGAATGCCGATGCCGACCGCCTGAACATTCGGGTGAACCTCAATAATCTGATCCAGCCAGTCCGTGAGGGTGTCTACGGTAATTTGCTCATGTACCTTATCCGTTTGCTCCAGGATCTCACCATTCAGATTCGCCAGCGCATAGCTAATGGATTGAATCCCGCCCTCCGAACGCACGATCATACAGATCATAAGGGAATAATTGGCGTTGAACTGATATTTCCGTGCCGGTCTGCCTCCGCTGGATTCCTCCCACCCAAGCTCCAGAATCTCCCCGGTCTGAACCAGTTCATTGAGAATGGTGCCGCAGGTGGCTACACTCAGCCGGGTCTGCCCGGCGATGGATGCTTTGGTGCCTGTGCCGGATGTGCGGAGTATATTTTTAACCAGTTCCACGTTTATTTTCTTGACCAGCTGTGTGTTATGAGACGGATTTACCATATCGTAACCTTCCTCCCGGATGATTATAATTCTATTATTAAAAGAGTTGTAATAAGTGTATTGTAGTGACTTCCCGGTAAATAAGCAAGCGATGATTAGCAGAACCGCAGCATTCACTCATGATCAACGCAGTTCACTCGGTGTCCGCTGCTTGACCTGTTTAAATACACGGTTGAAGGTGCGGATGTTGGAGAAACCGCATTCCAGCGCGATATCGAGTATGCTTTTGCCGGTATTCAGCAGCAGCCGCTCGGCCTGGTTGACCCTGATACTATTGAGATAGGCGACGTAGCTCATGCCCGAGATGCTTTTGAAGAAGCGGGAGAAATAGAACAGGCTCATGTTGGCGTGATTGGCTGCGTCGGCCAGGGTGATGGGATGCATGTAATTGACGTCAAGATATTCCAGAACCTCCTGCATGATCTTCATATTCGTAATGCGCCGTTTATCCTTATGAGGATTGACTACTCCCAGCGGCATATGCCGCAGAATCAATGCGCACAGCTCGTGCAAAAGGCCGGTCATCAGCTGCTCGTGATGCGGAGGCTTCAGAAGATGCTCCTGCAGCAGCTCCTGCATAATCGCGGACAGACGCCGGTTAATGACCTCATCCTCCGGTGTAGACGGCCGGTTCTCCCGGAAAGGGGAGGTGAGCTGCAGATTCAGGGGCCAGCCTGCAGGGAAGCCGATCAGCGCCGGGTTAAAGATGACAAGAATAAGCTTCGATGTGTTGTCCTTGCTGTCATAGTAGTGAATATCTCCGCTGCTGCATACGGCCAGATCGCCTGCATGCAGTACCCGTGTCTCCGAGTTGATCCCCATCCGGATTGAGCCTTCCAGTACATAGATGATCTCCAGATCATTATGCCAGTGGGCCAGGAAATCTATATTTTGACACACAAATGCAGTGAAGGGAAAAGCTGTTCCATACGTTCTGTTCTCGTGAAAAGCTCTCATGATATCTCCTGTTCTGATCTTCCGCTATTTAGATTTAAACATAGCAAAAAATGACCATTCATACAAGCAAATTGGCGAGCATCCGCCACCGGTTTGGATTACAATTTCTTCAGGGTATAGACGTGCTATTCATTCCAAAACCAAATTTGATTTCAGGATAAAAAGGAGAACTTGATATGGCGAAGAAGGCATTGATTGTAAAAGGCGGATGGGATGGTCATGAACCGAATGAGGTTGCAGCTATTTTTGCCGGTATTCTGGAGGCTGAAGGGTTCGAGGTAGAGGTGTCGGATACGCTGGACAGCTTCAACAACGCCGAGGCGCTTAAGGAATTGAGCCTGATTGTGCCGGTATGGACAATGGGTGAAATTGCGGGTGAACAGGTGGCATCGGTGCTTGCAGCAGTGGCTTCCGGGGTAGGCATTGCCGGTTGTCACGGCGGGATGTGCGACTCCTTCCGTAACAATACAGAATGGCAATTTTTGACCGGGTCACAGTGGGTGGCTCATCCCTTCAACGACGGAGTGGATTATGAAGTGAATATCGTAAGATCCGGCTCCAGCCCGATTGTGGAAGGCATCCCTGATTTCAAGGTGAAGTCCGAGCAGTATTACCTGCATGTGGATCCGGCGGTTGATGTACTGGCGACAACTACATTTGTGCTGAGTGAAGGCGACCATTCGGCGAACGGTGTGATCACTATGCCTGTGGTTTATACGAAACGCTGGGGCCAGGGCAAGGTATTCTATAATTCGCTTGGACATCATGCGGATATCTTCGATATTCCTGAAGCCAAGGAACTGATGCGTAAAGGCTTCATCTGGGCAGCAAAATAAACCGGGATAAGGTGGGACTCATTGTGCGTAAAGTGAAGGTAGGCATCGTCGGCTGCGGGAATATCAGCGGCATTTATTTTGAGAATTTGACCGGAACCTTTGTGAATACAGAGGTCTACGCCTGTGCTGATCTGGACCCTGAGCGGGCCGCGCAGGCAGCGGAGAAATATGGAGTTCCTCATGTATGGACGACAGAGGAATTGCTGGCTTCGGAAGAGATAGAGATTGTCGTGAATCTGACGACGCCTAATTTCCACTTCGATGTCTGTAAGCAGGCTCTGCTGGCCGGAAAGCATGTGTACGTGGAGAAGCCGCTATCACTGACGCTAGAGAATGGAACCGAGCTTGTTAAGCTGGCAAAAGAAAAGAATCTGTTCGTCGGCTGCGCACCGGACACCTTCCTCGGAGGCGGCCTGCAAACCTGCGCCAAGCTGATAGCGGACGGCTATATCGGAGAGCCGGTTGCTGCAACCGCCTTCATGCTCTGTCATGGTCACGAGAGCTGGCATCCGGACCCTGAGTTCTACTATCAGGCGGGCGGTGGCCCGATGTTTGATATGGGGCCGTATTATCTTACGGCGCTGGTATCCTTGCTTGGCCCGGCGAAGACGGTATGCGGGATCACCAAAACCTCATTCGCATCGCGGACGATCACCAGTGAGAAGAAGTTCGGCAAGGTAGTTGACGTTGAAGTCCCTACACATGTGGCCGGAACCATCGAATTCGCCAGCGGTGCCGTGGCTACGATGATTACGAGCTTCGATGTCTGGCACAGTACGCTGCCACGGATCGAAATCTACGGATCACTAGGCACCTTGATCGTGCCTGATCCGAACACCTTCGGCGGTCCGGTCTTGCTGCGTCCGGCGCACAGCACGGAATTCCAGGAGATTCCGCTGATCTACAATTATGCCGGGAACAGCCGCGGCATTGGCGTAGCGGATATGGCCCGCTGCATCGGGACAGGAGACACCCCGCGCGCTAACGGCGAGCTGGCGAATCATGTCCTAGAGATCATGCATGCGTTCCATACCAGCTCGGACACTAAGCGTTACGCGGAGCTGTCCACCAGCTGCGAGCAGCCGAAGCTGCTGCCGCTGGGTTTGGTTAAGGGGTATTTGGAGTAGTTAATATACGGGTTTGAAAGCAGCGGTCTGTTCCCGGGTTACCAGGGATAGGCCGCTGTTTTTGTGCGTGGTTCATCTACCCCGCTCGCCGCCGCCGCGCCAGCAGTCTGGCCAATCCGCCCCGTACCTCGTCGCTCCAGCAATCCGATTAATCTGCTCCGTACCTCTCCGCGCCAGCAATCTGACTAATCCGCCCCGCAGCTCATCCCGAGCGATCCCGCGCGCCGACCCGATGCTGGCCAATCGAAATAAGTGGAAAAAGAACATTTAATATCTCATCCAATACTAAAAAGAGGATAATAAGTGGAAAAACAACAACTAATTCTGCCGAATCTCTTAAGCCCCCTAATCGAATTGGAGTCCTAAAGATGCATAAGGTACACTAATAGAGAAGGGGATGAGGACATGAAAAGTAACAAGTTGTACGATGAACAACGGATTAAAGTTGCCCAGGAAGCGATTAATGGGACGAAGCTCTCTTTCCTCGCCCGTAAATATTCAGTTTCTCCCAGCACGATTACGAACTGGGTGAAGTTCTACAAAGAACGATTTGGTGAGCAAGCGACACCTTCAGTTAACGAACGTATTGAAGATGCCAAACGTGTCCAAGAGTTAGAGACCAAAATGGACACTGCGATTAAACTGCTGGGCGAAAAGGATTTGGAGATCGAACTCCTGCGTGAACTGCTAAAAAAGACCAACCCCGCTTACAAGACAGACTTGAAATAGCCGATGAAAGCATTAAGCGGGGCTATGCGGTATCGGTGGTACTTCGGCTGGTGGGTGTGCTGGAATCGACCTACTATGCCCGCAAACAGCGTCAAAAGGAGAACACCAAATCTACGGTAAGCTTAGGGACAGCCGGAAGACCGATCCCAGCGTATTCGTTGACGAAAGACGGCCAGAAGGTCAGCGACGAGCAGATCGAAGAATGGCTTAGCGAACTCGTTGCAGGCGAGGAACACGGCTACGGTTACCGTAACTTAGCGCATGCCCTCTACATCCAGCATGACTTAATTCTGAACCACAAGAAGGCCTACCGGCTTTGTAAAAAGCTAGGGCTGCTCCAAAAGAAACCTGACAAGAAAGTGAGATATCCAAGACGGCTTGCCCAAAACCGCGTGGTTACCGGAGCCAACCAACTTTGGCAAATAGATATTAAGTACGGATACATTCATGGCTACGACCGCTTCTTTTTTATCTTTGACATGATTGATGTGTTTGACCGCTGTATTGTCGGCTACCACTTGGGTGCAAGTTGCAGTGCAAAGGAGATCTGCACGACCATTAAGCAGGCGTTGAAGGCCCGTATACAGCCTGGAGGGGCTAGGCCTATTCTTCGCTCAGACAATGGTCCTCAATTTCTCAGTCATGCTTTTGCAGAGATGTGTATGGACCCGGATGAACCTTTGATTCATGAACGGATTCCGCCTAAAACGCCGAATATGAATGCATATATTGAGTCCTTCCACAGCATTTTAGAACGAGATCTCTACAGCAAAATGTACTTTGAAACCTTTGAAGAAGCCTACGAGACTGTCACGGAGTACATTGAATTTTACAACGAACGCCGCTTTCACGGCAGTTTAAACCGATTGAGTCCTAACCAATACCATGCGGCATGGAGAGCAGGCCAAGTGGCAGAGGTAAACATCTCACTTTAAGAAACTGCAAGAACCAGAGATTTCAAGAGAATGACTCCATAATTAAGGGGCCGAACCGGAATATACCTTCCGCAGAGAATGGAGTGAATTAGATGCCCTTTATCCACTTATTGTTATATAAAATGATCTAAAGAAATACCCAAATTAACCTTCATGTCCAAAATCGGGTAATAAAAAGTAAGACGATTTGAAAAGGACGTGAAGGAAATGCAAGTTCAGACAGAAATTGAAGCAGTGGAACAAGCGATGAAACAGACAACAGATAAGCGAATGTACGAGCGTTTTCTTGCAGTTCGCCTTCGATTGGAAGGACAGACCCTTGAACAAATATCAAAGACTCTTCATCGTACGCGAAAAACTATAGGTGGCTATCTGCATAAATATCGGGATGGTGGACTGGATGCATTGGCGATGGAGCATTCACCGGGTAAACCTCCAAAACTGACGAAAACACAGACGGACCAACTCACCAAAGTGCTTACCAACAAACGTCCGGCTGACGTTGGATTTGATGCGAAATACACATGGACCTTGAAACTTGTTATTGGCTATATTGAGCGTGAATTCGATCAAACTTTTAGCGAGCGTGGTCTATCTTTGCTTTTGCATCGACTTGGATTCAGTTACACGAAAGCAACGTATACCTTGACGGCTGCGAATCCAGAAGAGCAACAAAGGTTTCGGGAGAAGACCGCAATCACTTTAAAAAAAAGCTCATGGACGGACAAATCGCCCATTTGCTCTTTGAAGATGAATCCATGATTCGAGCCTACCAATCCCTGCAGTACAATTGGTTTCCTCGGGGGCAACAACGAAAGATTAAAACCTATGGCAAGCATGAGGGCGCGAAGCTCTTTGGAACACTGGATTATGCAACGGGTAAAGTGTTTTACCAAGAAAGCGAATCATACGATGCAAAGGCGTTCGAACACTTCTTGAACTCACTTCTCACCGAATATCCTACCGGGCAAATCGTTATGGTACTGGACAATGGTCGTATTCATAAAGCAGCTTCCATTGAACGTTTTCTACAGGATGAACCCCGGCTAGAGTTTGTGTTTTTGCCCAAATATTCTCCTAATCTCAATCCCATTGAGGGACTCTGGAAATGGTTAAAAAGTGATGTCATCCACAACGTTTTTTACGATAAAACATACAAAATTCGAACCGCTGTCAGCAGTTTTATGAAACGCATAAACCAGAATCCAATGGAAGTGATTGATCGATTGTGTATAAATGTGTAATTCTTTAATTCAATTTATATAATAATCAGTTTGGTTATTGAAATTTAATTGTACATTTTCCACTTAATTAATACTGGGCTAGAGACAAACCTATCAAAACGGGCCATTACTGCGATAAATGTCCAATTCCCCGCTGCAGATTGCTCACGCACCCTTGATTTAACCAAATATTACTGTTATTTATGCATAACGAGGGACTTTCCAGCGCAATGCGGTCAATCAGTGGCTAAAGCTACTATTACAGTAACTAACACCGCTATTAATGCAGTTACCGCAGTTACCGCTACGCTTCTGTTAACGCAGTTACCGCTACGCTTCTGTTAACGCAGTTACCGCAATCATGGCGTTGCTGCTGCCCCCCCCATACACATTATCGCCTGTCTTAATATCATTTATCTGTACTGCGCAAACACCAATACTGCACAAACAGCTGAACTTCGCTTACATCCGTACTTCGCTTACATCCGTGCTACGCAAACATTTGTCCTACACAAGCTATTGGAGGATTACCCCTATTGACAACCTGTATATACAGGTTTAAACTGTGTGGAGTGTTTGAGCTTGTATATACAAGTTTAATGATTGAATGACAGCAATTCTTTTGGAGGTGCTTAATTTGACCCAGTCCCGGTATTCAGAATGGTGGCGCCGGTCCACAGTGTATCAGGTGTATCCGAAGAGCTTCAAGGACACGACAGGCAATGGAACAGGCGATATAAGAGGCCTTACTGAGAAATTGGATTATTTGCAGGAGCTTGGGATTGATATCGTCTGGCTGCAGCCGGTCTATGTCTCGCCCCAATATGATAACGGTTACGATGTTGCGGATTATGAGAATATTAACCCTGATTATGGCACGATGGAGGATTTCGATGAGCTGATAGAGGAGCTGCACCGGCGCGGCATGAAGCTGATGACCGATATCGTGGTCAATCATACCTCGACGGAGCATGAATGGTTCAAACAGTCGATTTCAGGCAAGGACAACCCGTATCGTAATTATTATATCTGGAAAGACCCGGCACCAGGCGGCGGCCTGCCGAATAACTGGCAATCGAAGTTCGGGGGGCCTGCCTGGCAGTTCGATGAAGCTTCAGGACAATATTATCTTACCTTGTTCGACAAGACTCAGGCCGATCTGAATTGGGAGAATGCAGAGGTCCGCAGAGCGGTTAATGATATGCTGCTGTTCTGGGCACGCAAGGGTGTGGACGGCTTCCGGATGGACGTTATTAATCTAATCTCCAAGGACCAGCAGTTCCCTAATGATGACGGAAGTGTGCCGCCGGGGGATGGACGGAAGTTCTATACAGACGGACCGCGCGTTCATGAATATATCAAAGACATGTATGATGAGGTGTTCGGCCCGTTTGAGCTGGTGACGGTCGGGGAGATGTCCTCCACTACCCTTGCGCATTGTATACGCTACTCGAACCCTGCAGAGCGGGAGTTCTCCATGACCTTCAATTTCCACCATCTGAAGGTGGATTATCCGGACGGCCGGAAGTGGGAGCTGATGCCCTATGATTTCGAGGCATTGAAACGGCTGTTCAGTGAGTGGCAGACCGGGATGCAGCAGGGCGGTGGCTGGAATGCTCTATTCTTCAACAATCATGATCAGCCGCGGGCTCTCTCCAGATTCACCGATGATGATGTTTACCGTGAAGCTAGCGCGAAACTCTTGGCTACAACGCTGCATGGTCTTCAAGGAACGCCTTATGTCTATCAGGGCGAGGAGATCGGCATGCCGAATCCGAAGTGGAAGGGCATCGAAGAATTCCGCGATATTGAGTCCCTGAACATGTACCGCATTCTGCAGGAACAGGGCAAGAGCCCGGAAGTGGCCCTCAGCATCCTGCAGGAACGTTCGCGCGACAATTCACGTACGCCGATGCAGTGGGATGACAGCCCAAATGCCGGATTCACCAGCGGTACACCATGGCTGAAGGTCGACGAGCGGTACCGGGACATTAATGTACAGAAGGAGCTGGAGCGGCCGGATTCGATCCTCCATCATTACCGCAAGCTGATTGCGCTGCGCAAAGAGCATGCTGTATTCACCCGAGGCGTATTCCGCAGATTGGATGAAGGTCATCCCGAGGTGTTCGCTTATGCCCGGACAGGGACCGGGGAGACACTTGTGGTGGTCTCGAACTTCAGCAGTAAGGAAATTAGCTTCCGGTTCGAGGACAAGTATTGGGCAGACTTAAGCCAAGCTGGCACGGACAAGCCTCTAATCGGTAATACAGCCGATGCCCCTGCATTAACACAAGAGCTTCAGCTCAGTCCATATGCTTCCTATATGTGGTTAACAACATCTAATACTTAAGGAGTGATGATATGGCTATTGACCGCAAGAATGTAGAGGATATTGTACGGGCGGTTGGGGGCAAGGAGAATATTGAGGTCGCGACGCATTGCGTAACCAGGCTAAGATTCTCGCTCTATGACGAGAGCAAGGTCGATTCAGCAGCACTGGACGCCAATGACCTTGTCAAAGGACAATTTTCCAGCCAAGGCCAGTTCCAGATCGTCATCGGTCCGGGAACCGTTGATAAAGTGTATGAGGAAATGATTCAGCTGACCGGCGGTGCCCGTTCTTCTAAGGATGAGGTGAAATCGGCAGCGGCCCGTAAGCAGAATCCTCTGCAGCGGGCGATCAAGACGCTCGCCGATATTTTTATTCCGATCCTTCCGGCCATCGTGACCGCAGGTTTGCTGCTCGGGATCAATAATATACTGACCGGCCCGGGTATCTTCTTCAGCCAGTCGCTGGTCGATGTCTATCCGCAGTGGAAAGATATTGCGGCGATAATCAATACGATTGCCAGTACGGCCTTCACGTTCTTACCGGCCCTGATCGGCTGGGCGGCAGTGACCCGGTTCGGCGGCAGTCCGCTGCTCGGGATTGTGCTCGGACTCATTCTCGTTCATCCGGATTTATTAAGTGCCTACGGTTATGCCAGTGCTTCCACGGAAGGAACAGTTCCGACCTGGAATTTGTTCGGCTGGCATCTGGAGAAAATCGGTTATCAGGGTCAGGTATTGCCGGTGCTGGTCTCGGCCTATATTCTGGCCGGCATTGAGAAGTTCCTGAACAAGAGGGTACATGACTCGATGAAGCTGCTGGTTGTTGCGCCAGTGACTCTGCTGATTACAGGTTTTCTGGCGTTCACAATCATTGGACCGGTTACCTTCGGCATAGCCAATGCGATCACTTCCGGACTGGTCTACGTGTTCGATCATTTCGCGATTCTAGGCGGCTTAATCTATGGCGGATTCTATGCGCTGCTGGTCATCACGGGGATGCATCATACCTTCCTGGCCGTTGACGTTCAGCTTATCGGCAGTGAAGGCGGCACATTCCTCTGGCCGATGCTCGCTCTCTCCAACATTGCACAGGGGGCTGCGGCACTGGCGATGATGTTCGTCATCAAAGAACAGAAGACGAAGGGACTTGCGGTGACGTCATCGATCTCTGCCTTCCTCGGAGTTACGGAACCTGCGATCTTCGGGGTCAATATCCGCTACCGCTATCCGTTCATCTTCGGGATGATCGGCTCTGCACTGGGTGGGGTTCTGCTCACGATTAACCAGGTCCGCGCCTCTTCCATTGGCGTTGGCGGGGTTCCCGGCTTCCTGTCCATCTTCCCGAACCAGTGGGGTGTATTCTTCGTGGGTATGGCGATTGTGCTGATCGTACCGTTTGTGGCTACTGTGCTATATGGCCGTGCCGTCGTCGGCCGTGCCGAGAAGAGTTCAGGGGCAGCAGCAGCTGCAACCGGACCAACAACGCTCAGCCCCCCGGCTGGAAAAGATGAACTCAGCAGCCGCCGGTCCGTTCAAGGCTCACAGGAGCCGGTGAACATATTGGAGCTGGCTGCACCGCTCAACGGGACGGCAGTACCGCTTGCGCAGGTACCCGATCCTGCTTTTGCCGAGGGGCAGATGGGTCAGGGGGTTGCGATTGAACCCTCCGAAGGGAAAGTATATGCACCGTTTGATGCGACAGTCGCCCATGTAATCAAGAGCAAACATGCGCTTATACTGGAGCATGCCAGCGGCGTGCAGGTACTTATCCACGTAGGGATTAATACGGTGTCGCTCAAGGGCAGCGGGTTCACCCAGCTTAAGAATATTGGCGATAAGGTGAAGGCCGGCGAGCTTCTGCTGGAATTCGATATGGATGCTATCCGTGCAGCCGGTTACCCGGTGATTACCCCTATCATCATTCCTGCGGGGCAGGAGATGGTGGAGAAGATTGAGGAGAAGATAGGACCAGCGGCGGCGAAGCAGACCAGTATTCTGACTATTCATCTTAAGGGTTGACCGGACCCGCCCCCGAATTGAATCCATGCGTCCAGAGCCATGGCGTGATACAATATAGGGCGGTGATCTATAATGAGAGAAAATATATATTTGCAAATCTACAATGAATACAGTAACCAGATCCATTCCGGCCAGCTGCTGCCGGGGACCAAGCTGCCTTCTGAAAGTGAGCTGGCCGAGGCGTACTGCACTTCGCGGGAAACGGTGCGCAAAGCGCTGAATCTGCTGTTCCGTGAGGGCTATATTCACAAAATCAAGGGCAGGGGCTCGTTTGTGCTGGATATGACCCGGATGGATTTTCCCGTTACCGGTCTGATCTCGTTCAAGGAAATGGCAGGTACACTCGGTGCTCCCTCACGGACACTGGTAGAGGAAACGGTGATGGAGCCGGCCGGCTCTGCGCTGGCCAGACAGCTGCAGGTTCCGGAGGATACTCCGGTATGGAAGGTGATCCGCGCCAGAGAGATAGAAGAAGAACGAATCATTCTGGACAAGGATTATTTCCGGGCAGATATTGTGCCGTTCTTAAGCGCAGAGATCGCGGCAGGCTCGATCTATGAATATCTGGAAGTGGAGCTGGGGCTGAAAATCAGTTATGCGAAGAAGCTGATATCCGTTGAGCCTGCGACGGAGGAGGATCACCGCCTGCTTGATCTGAAGAAATATACGCATATTGTCGTAGTGCGGAACTATGTGTATCTGGAGAATACGGTGCTGTTCCAATATACCGAATCCAGACACCGGCTGGATAAGTTTCAGTTCGTGGATTTTGCCAGACGGGTGCGGCGGTAATACTATGAGGTAAGCGGCAACGAAAAGAAAAAAACATTGCCGGCACCCGGCAGGGTGTGAACTCCGATGTCCCCGCCATGTGCTTCAATAATGTATTTGCAGATGGCAAGCCCCAGGCCGGCTCCCCCCCATTGGCTGGAGCGTGATTTATCCCCGCGGTAGAACCGCTCAAAGAGATGGGGCAAGTGCTCGGGTGCGATTTCTGTACCGTTATCACTCACACTCACATTCAGCCGCTTCCCGGTACGGGAAGCGGCTATGGTTATATGTGCCTCTTCACCTGCATATTTGGTGGCATTGCCGACTAAGTTGTTAAATACCTGTGTGAGGCGGACCGCGTCTGCCCGCACCCTTCCAGACGGAAAGGGACGGACCACACTTAATCTGGCCCTGCCCTCAGCAAATTCATATTCCAGCGGCCGCACGATGGACTCCAGCAGAAGATCGCATTCGATCTCTTCGTAGTTCATTTGCAGCTGCCCCGACTCCAGCTCCGAGAAGCGGAACAAATCCTCAATCAGATCGTTTAGCTTGTCTGTCTTGTCCCGGATGATCGATAAATAACGCTCGAATTTGACTCTATCCTGTGCGACGCCATCCTGCAGACCTTCCACATATCCCCTGATGGAGGAAAGAGGGGTTCGGAGATCATGGGAGATGCTCGCTATGAGTTCATTGCGTGCTTGTTCATAAGCGTCCTGGTTCACCTTGGATTCCAGCAGACGGGTTCTCATTAGCTCGAACACAGTGCTGAACTGGCCCATTTCGTCGTTGGCCCGGTAAGTGATCGGGCAATCCATGTTGCCCTGCACAATCTGTTCAGCCGCGAGCGTAAGCTCCCGGAGAGGCAGTAGAATTTTGCGGGTTATCGTTCGGGTCATCCAAATTGTACAGCAGATCAGCGGGAGAGACACCAGGATGACCACAGGGATCATTCCAGTGTAAGCTTTATCTGCAGGTGCGTTATTACTGTAACTGGTACCGATAAATATAGAAAAGAGAAGCAGCGGAAGCAGGATAATGATAAACATCGAAGTAACCATTTGAAAGCGGAGGCCCGGTTTCTTCATATTTATATCCCCCCGTAAAATTTATAGCCTATGCCTCGAACAGTAAGAATGTACCGGGGATTGGCCGGATCTATTTCGATTTTTTCCCGTATCTTTTTGACATGCACTGTTACCGTATTCAGATCTCCGTATTCGTGTATTCCCCAGGCACTTCCGAAGATCTGTTCACGGGTAAACACCTGATTGGGATGGATCGCAAGAAAGCGGAGCACCTCGAATTCCCGCGCTGAGAAATGAACGGTCTCCTTGCGTACCCGGACCTCATAGGCTTTGAGATCAAGCTCCAGGCCGGGATATACGACTGTGCTTTGTTGCTTTGAAGGTAGGGTTAACCCGTTGAAACGCCTCAGCTGAGCTTTAACTCTGGCTACAATCTCACCTGGACTGAAAGGCTTCACCACATAATCATCCGCTCCCAGACCTAGGCCCAGAATTTTATCGGAATCCCGTTTTTTTGCGCTGAGCATAATGATGGGAACATCGGACTCCGTACGTATCCTGCGGCATACCTCCATTCCATCAAGCAGCGGCAGCATAATATCAAGGACTACCAGCTGCGGATGAAACTGTCCGAAAGCCCGGAGCGCTTCTTCACCGTCAGGACAGATGATCACCTCATACCGCTCGATCTCCAAATAATCCTTGATCAGCTCGGCGATCTCCAGCTCATCTTCGACAATCATAATCCGTTCACTTGCCATAGTAAGGACACACCCGTTTTCATAGGATTGTTGTTCTAGTGACCATCATATATGATTTGGATATTTCCGTAAATCAGGACGTTTCAAAACCGATCATGGATAATAAGATTAAAACTGCGCCAGCAACAATGATCAACAGATAGAGAATGCGTTTTTTCATAGTCAGGTCTCCTAGGATTTAATGTATTGATTATTTGATTTCCATGTTCCGGAAGCTCATGATCCCAAGCCAGGCAAATACGAGAATAGTCGCAATGGGAATCAGGATTAAGAGAGTAAGCTCATACGTTGTCGGCGTTGGGGTTGCGATATCCATACTAAGCTTAAATACGGAATGCTCATAAAATTCTCTGTACACAGCCCATTTGCCGCTCAGCCACTCTGAGAGGGTGTCGAAGAAAAGCATTACCAGCAGCACCGCGCCAATCGTTATGCCGCTTATTGTTGTTGTGACAGCGAAGACGGCAACCATGGAGGCAAAGGCAGCTGCATACAGTATCGTGAAGGCAAGTGTACGAAATAAATATAGGGCGGCAGGAATTTCCGGGAGGCTGCCGAAGCCATTCAGCAAACTGCCGGCTATCACACATATGACAGGGACGATTAAGGACAAAATGATGATTCCGATAGAGTAGGCCGTCAGCTTGGCAGTATAAATCTGTCTGCGGCTGTACCCTGAAGCAACCGAGATTTTCATAATCCCAAGGCCATGCTCACCTGAGAGAAAGAAGCCTCCTACTACGGCTAATGAGATTTTAAGCACAATCACATTCACTTGTACACCTTGGCCTAGCCCGGATATCCCGCTGAAAACCTTCTGATCTGAGCCCATATAATGGATAACTCCGGATAAGATGACCGCCACGAAGATAAAAGTGAAACAGAGAATCCGGAACGAGGGCTCTTTGTATAATTTGTACAGCTCAGACCGTAACAGATTTGCCATTTGCCGCCCCTCCAATCAGCTTGGTATAATACCGTTCCAGCATTTCGCCCTTCGGCATGAGCTGCTGGACTTCCAGACCTGCTGCAAACAGCTTAGCCGAGAGTGCGCCGGGAGGGCCGAACGGTTCATACAAGCGGATGATACCGTCAGCATCTACTTCATATTCCGTTGTCTGCCATTCTTCTTGTATAATTCCTATGGCCTTCTCTGGTGAGTCTACCTTAATGTGCAGGTATTGCCTGCACTTGGCCTGAAGCTCGCTTACAGACAACTGCTCCAGCATTCGCCCGTTATGAATAATCCCGTAATCCGTTGCCAGCAAATGAAGCTCGCTCAGAATATGGCTGGATATCAGAATACTAATGCCCTTGTCCCTGTTTAAATGAAGCAATAGTTCCCTTAATTCAACAACTCCCACAGGATCGAGTCCATTGGTAGGTTCGTCAAGAATAAGCAGCTCAGGGTGGCCGAGCAGTGAAACCGCTAGTCCCAGCCGCTGCTTCATACCCAAGGAGAAGTTGGCAGCGATTTTGCTGCCGGCCTGCTCCAGTCCTACCAGTGATAAGGTTTGGCGGATCTGCGCCTTGTCGCGGATTCCCTTTTGCAGCCGGAATACCTCCAGGTTCTCTGCGGCTGATAGATGAGGGAAAAGGGCGGGTGTCTCAATAGTCGTGCCCATCCTTTTTCTTGCCTGTACAAGCTGTGCGCCTTCCTTATATCCGAATAATTCGATTTGACCTGAGGTTGGCCTGGAAAGTCCCGCCGCTATCCGCATAAGGGTTGATTTCCCGGCACCGTTCTGGCCTATGAACCCATAGATGCTGCCCCGGCGTATCGACAGATCGACACGGTCCAGTGCAGGGTGATGCTTGTAATGCTTGGATAATTGGCGTGCCTGAAGCACATATTCGCTCATGCGTTCTCCCACCTCATTTGATTTCTACGTACTTAAATTATCTGCCGGCTTTCTCTCATTCTAGCGGCGCGTTATAAACGTTCACCGCAGCTAATCTGAACAGTCCATAAAGATTTCATTAACATTTGATAAACATTCAGCAAAAAATGACCAATCCTGCAAATAAAATGGCGAGCAGTGGTCCCCAGTTTGAATTACAATTTCAATAGGATGGCAATTCTCATAATTTTCGGGGGAAGTCCTTTATTCTGCGTATGGGATAAAATAATTTCGGCTTGTAGAATGGTACTGAGGATTTGTAAACGCTTGCGCACCATTTCAGGGAGGCTATTATGTACTCAACAAATGTCAGGAACCCCGTGATCTCCGGCTACTATCCAGATCCGAGTGTAGTCCGTGTAAATGATGATTTCTATTTGATTAACAGCTCTTTTGAGTATTTTCCCGGCGTCCCTATCTTCCATAGCAAGGATCTGATCCACTGGACGCCCATAGGACATGTATTGACCCGGAATTCCCAGGTGAACCTGCGGACATGCCGTAGCTCTAGCGGTATATATGCCGCTACGATACGCCATCATGCGGGCCGTTATTATATGATTACTACGGATGTGAGGGGGATCGGTAATTTCTTCGTGACCGCGGACAAACCGGAAGGTCCCTGGTCGGAGCCGGTCCTGCTGCCTTATGGGGGGATCGATCCGTCCCTGTTCTTCGATGAGGATGGGCGCGCTTACGTGACTGTGCAGAATGGAGCCGGCTATGAATCCCATATTATCCAGTACGAGATTCATCCGGAGTCCGGTGAAGTGCTGTCTGAGCCTGTGGAGATCTGGCGTGGGGATGAGGGTCCATGGGTAGAAGGGCCGCATCTGTATAAAATCAAGGGCGTCTACTACCTGATGACGGCATCGGGCGGCACCGCCCGGGATCACCGGGAGATCATTGCCCGCAGCAGCAACCCTTACGGGCCGTTTGAGGATAAGCCTGAACCTATACTGACCCACCGCGGGCTGAAGGAGCATCCGGTTCAATGCCTGGGCCATGCGGATCTGGTAGAGGATACGTCCGGGAAGTGGTGGGCCGTCTTTCTGGGCATGCGTCCGGTGGACGGCAAATACTCTCCGCTGGGCAGAGAGACCTTCCTGGCTCCGGTGACCTGGACCGAAGAAGGCTGGCCGGTGATTGACAACAATGAAGGAACCGTTGTCTCCGCTGAAAATTCCAGTCCGGATGACATTGTTCAGCGTTTGGAGCTGAGCGGCAGCTTCGGCCCGGAATGGGCTTTTCTGCGCAGCTATGAGGAGGAACGGTATTCCTGGACGGAGCATGAAGGTAAACTCGCTATCCTGGGGAATGCCTATACGCTGGATGACGAGGCGCCGGCAGTGTTGGCCTGTATCCGCCAGAAGCATCACCGGATGGAGATGGGCGTAAGTCTGGAATTTGATCCGGCGAAGGATGGGGAATATGCCGGACTGGCCGCCCGCCTGAACAACCGGGGCTATCTCTTCTGGGGACTCTCGGGCCGGAGTGGCAGACGGGTTATGGAGCTTACCGTCAAGGACGGGGATCAGAAGCAGATATATCATTACCCGGTTGGGAGCTCGGGAGAGATTCGGCTCCGCCTCCGTTCGGACGGTGAGGTCTATACCTGCTCGTATTCTGAGGATGGCCTCTCCTGGCATGACGCAGAGCAGAAGGTACATGTATCTGTCCTGTCACCTGAGGTGAACGGCGGATTCACCGGTGTCTGCCTGGGACTTCACGCCTCGGGAGAGGGTGCGGATGCTGCGGCTCCAGGTTATTTTGCCGAATTCTATTACACAAATACAAAAGGAGATGTCTTATGACACATTTGCCGAAACCTAATGAAGCGCTCGTTACCCACATCTATACTGCGGACCCGTCCGCCCATGTCTATGAAGGAAAAATCTATATTTATCCTTCCCATGACCTGGATCACGATGGACCGGATAATGATAACGGGGACCAGTATGCGATGGAAGACTATCATATTCTGTCACTGGATAATTTTGAGTCACCGGTAGTGGATCACGGCCAGGCGCTCCATCTGGATCAGATCCCCTGGGCCTCGAAGCAGCTCTGGGCTCCGGACGCAGCCTATAAGAATAATACCTATTATCTGTTCTTCCCGGCTCGTGATCACGACGGAATATTCCGGATGGGTGTGGCAACCTCTGCTTCACCGGCAGGCCCGTTTGAGCCGCAGCCCGATTACATCGCCGGCAGCTATAGTATTGATCCGGCTGTATTGGTGGATGACGATAACCAGGCTTATATCTATTTCGGCGGTCTTTGGGGAGGGCAGCTGGAGAAATGGCAGACAGGCACATTCGTGGCGGATGCGGAAGGGCCTGCGCTGGATGCGCCGGCGATTGGGCCGCGTGTGGCGCTGCTGAGTGAGGATATGCTGTCTTTTCAGGAGCAGCCTTCTGAGATCTCAATTGTAGATGAAGAGGGGAACCCGATTCTTGCCGGTGACGAGCAGCGGAGATATTTCGAAGGACCGTGGGTTCACAAATACAATGATTATTACTATCTCTCTTACTCGACTGGAACTCAGCACACGCTGGTATATGCCGTCAGCCGGAATCCACAGGGGCCATTTACCTTTAAGGGAGAAATTCTCTCCCCGGTCATTGGCTGGACCACTCATCACTCCATCGTTCAATTCGAGGACAAGTGGTATCTGTTCTATCACGACAGCTCGTTATCGGGTGGCGTGAACCATAAGCGCAGCGTGAAATATACCGAGCTTAAGTATAATGAAGACGGAACAATTCAGAAGATTGATCCATACCCGGCCTCTACTGAATCAGCGGAGTAATCCGCAAGCCCAGCAGCATCCAGTACAGCAGCCTGTATGACAGCAGAACAAACAGCAGCTTCCCCGCGGAGGCTGCTTTTTTGCTGTATGTAGAGTGAATAATTTATCAGAGCATGCCTCAGGACTATTGGAGATGTGCTCTATTTGGTTATGGGCTGTTGCAGACTTTCCTTTAATTTGACCAGTTTATCTTTAATTTCGCTTCTACTTGGACTGGTAGTTCCTGCTATATATTAAATTTGGACAGAGAATAGAAGGGGGGTACAGCAGGGTTTTTATGAATGCGTTTCCAATATTGCGCCGTTTGAGCAAGCAGAATCCAAGAACATCCCCATTACATGAGGAGAGTGGACCATGATATCTCATACCCAAACACGAAAACTTCGCAGGCTGACTTCAACCGTAATAAGTGCGGCGCTACTTGCAGGCTTGCTGCCGCAGACTGTCCTGGCCGGAGATACCTGGCCGTTCAAAGGGGGCAGCGCGCATGGAGCTAACCAGCCGAGTGTACATGGCTATACCAGCAATCAAATTGCGGGTTGGAGTCCTGAGACCGATCCGGATGCGGAACTGCTTCGTTCCCGCGTGCCTTTACAGAAGCGGATTGCATCTTTCACGGCTACACAGGCTAATCCAAAGCTGAGTCCGGATGTCAAAATGATGAATGTCGCAGGCGATTATGGAAATGCTTTCATTGAAAATGCTCCTTATACCAACAAGTTTGCCCAATATCACTTCAATTTCTGGCAGTATGTTGATTATTATTCGTATTGGCATGGTACGGCAACGGCATATACACCGCCGGAATATTACGATGATCTGGCCCAGTCCGACTGGCAGCAGAAGTGGTTTGAGTTCGGCATGCTGAATATTCCGAATCCAACCTATACGGATGCCGCGCACAAGAATGGGGTCATGTCGCTGGCCGGTGTGTTTTTCTCCAACAATGACCGCGGACAGCAATCGTACAAACAAATGATTGTGAAGGATGAGAACGGTGACTTCCCGGTGGCCAGGAAAATGATTGAAATGGCCAATTACTTCGGCTTCGACGGCTATTTCCTTAATCAGGAAGAGCTGAATCCGAACGTTGCTCCAGCCGATATTCCCGATTACATTGCTTTCATGAAGGTGCTGCAAAAAGGTGGGTTATACGTCCAGTGGTACGATTCTTTAACTACGAACAACGGTTCCAATACCTTTACAAGGACCTTTAGTAATAACAATATTTCGATGCTGTATGATAAAACGGCAAAAGAGCCGGTTTCAAACTCCTTTTTCTTCGATTACGGAGTGAATAGTACCCATATTAATACAGCGATAGGCTATTTGACTGGAATGAATGAGGATGAAGGGACAAATTACAATCTGTATGATATTGGCTTTGCAGGACTTGAAGCAGGCCGTGACCGTTTCAAGAGCGTACAGGGAACAGCTCTGAAAGACAAGTTGACAGCAGGCGGAGCTCCGCGTTTAAGCATCGCTACGCTCGGAGCCGATTTCGTCCATGCCGGTCTTGACGAGGATATGGGACAAGCGTGGCCTGTCTCGAGGCGTACAGACAATGATTACCAGTGGATGGCCAATCTGCGGGAGCAGCTCTGGTGGTCAGGTCCGAATGTGAATCCCGGCAATACAACTGTTTCGCCCGCGAATACGGTGGCGGATGTCTATGCGGATAACCGCTACTGGCCGGGAATTTCTTCGGTCATTGCGGAACGCTCAGTGGTACAGAATTCCAACTTCTATACGAATTTCAATACCGGACATGGTATCTCCTATTATGTTAACGGGGAGAAGTCAAATCAGGAAGAATGGTCCAACATGAGCCTTCAGGATATTCCTGTAACGTGGCAGTGGTGGCAGGATACCCTGGGCAACCGCTTGACGGTTGATTATGACTACGGTCCGGAATATACAATGACAGACAATTCACATATGAGCTATAAGCAGATTGGCGGCTTCAACGGAGGCAGTTCACTGGTTGTGAACGGGGCGCTGGACAAGGAGAATTTTCTCCGTTTGTACAAGAGCGACCTGTCTGTACAGGCAACGTCCCAACTGTCGATTGCTTATAATAAGACTTCAGCCGACGATGCTTCTGTCTTTAGTGCAGGCCTGATCTTCAAGGACAATCCGTCCAAGGTAGTCAAGGTTCCTGTGGAGAACAGCGGTAAACAAACCATGGGCTGGGTAACGGCAGAGGTAGATCTGGGGGCTTACGCAGGTAAAGAAATTGCGGCCTTTGGCCTGGTGTTTACACCGGGGGCAAGCACAATCGCCGATTATCAGGTAAACATCGGTCAAATCCGCATCTCGGACGGTTCAGCCGTGAAGCCGGCCGCGCCAACCCATCTGGTGGTTGCGCAGGCCTTGCCGAATACGAATGAAATGATTTTGAAGTGGGATCTAAACAGCGATTATTCCAAGGTGAAGCAATACAATGTATATGTGAACGACATCTTTATGGGCGGCAAATATGACGAAACGTTCTACATCAAACAGCTGCCAGCCAAATCCGGTATAATTAAAGTCATTCCTGTAGGAGCGGACGGAGTAGAAGGGGAAGCGGCTACAGTGTCCTTTAATTTGGACTCGGCGGTATCGGGTATTGAAGCCGAATCAAGCGAGAACGGGGATCTCCTGGTCAAGTGGTCCGGTTCAGACGCTGCCGGGAACGTTAAGGTGACGGTGAAATCGGTAAACTGGATTACAACCGCAGAACCTGTCTCCAGACAATTGATCCTGCCGCAAGGGACAACCTCGGCATTGTTCAGCGATATGCCAATTAATGGGGACGAGTACACTGTAACCATCCAGGCAGGCAACTCCGACATTGTAACCTATAATGGTACGTTCATTGACAAGCTGTCGGAGCCTTATGCCGAAGCATGGTCCTGGAATGGAAATACACTGAGCCTGCCAATGCCGAACACACGGGACTGGAGGTACATGTACGTCTATGAAGACGGAGTTCCTAAATCTTTTGCGGTAACCTATTTCTCAGGGGCAGCAGCGCAAAAGCCGATGATTATCCGCGGCCGCACCACGAAGGCGAGTCTTAGCTTTACGTCGACCAAAGCAGTAACAGTGGTGATGGAGGATTACAGCGGGAACAAATCCCAGCCGCTGCAGCTGGATAAGCGGTACAATGTAACCTTTAACAGTAACGGCGGCCAGCCGAAAGCGAAGGTTGTTCAGGTTATGAACGGTGCGCTTGTGACTGCACCGAATGTGGCGAGAGAAGGTTATGTGCTGGAAGGCTGGTATAACGGTAATGCGAGATGGCACTTTGCCTCTGACACGGTGAATGGTCCGCTTACGCTGCAGGCGAAATGGACCGCGCTGCCGCCGGATGTACAGGTGGTCAGTGAAGGCTCGTTCCGGGCAGGACAGGATGGGGTGCTTCGCGCTGTTGGTAAAGGTTCCGGCACATTAGTCTATGCCTGGTATGTCGATCAGGGAGAAGGATACGGTGAAGTTATTGCCGCTGGCGACACGCTGACACTTACAGATCTGACAGAAGATATGAGCGGTTACCGCTATAAGGTCATTGTGACCGGCGAAGGCGGCTTGACCGCAGAGAAGGAATATAACCTGCAGGTGCTTCCGGCGGAAATCCAATGGATGACCCCGGCCTTTGTGATGGACTTGCCATCGGTACTTGAGACTGTTGGCGGGGAGCCGATCGCGCTTGCCGTCGATACATCAGGAGATATTGCCTCGATTGAGTGGGAAAGAAAGCGTGCTGCCGATGAGGAATGGCAGACGGTTCCGGGCGTTACCGGTGCGGTATACCGGTTCAATCCATTATTTGAAGAGGATGGAACGAATTATCGTGTTGTGCTGACCGGCAAAGAGGCCACAGACCCGGCGCGTATCGTTGGCTCACCGCTGGCACTGAAGGTCCATCCGCAGCATGAAGCTCCAGCGATTGCTTCATTTACGGCGACAAGCCAGTCGGTAATGGAAGGTAACGATGTGACCTTTACAGTTGTTGCCGATTCCGTTTATGGTGAACTGGGCTACAGCTGGTTCAAAGATGATCTGGTTATAGAGGGTGCTCTTGGCAGCAGCCTGACCCTTGCCAAGGCACAACTTTCTGATACGGGCGTTTATAAGGCGCGTGTAGAGAATACCCGCATCGTTGGCGGCCGCCCTTATGTGGACGCGGCGGATACAGAGGTTATTACTCTGACTGTAAACCGTCAGCCGGTGACGCCGACGAATCCCCCGTTGACGGCAACCCATCCTCCGGTGGCTTCTCTGCCAACAGCAACACCTGTACCGGCTGTAACACCGGCGCCTGCGACTGCAGCTGCAGTGATATCAGGCGCACAGTTGGGCAGTCCGGCCGTGAACGGTGTAGTTACCGTGCAGATACAGCAAGCGGTTAGAGTTGAGCTTCCGGTTAACGCCGGTGAGCTGCTGGGAACGAATTCCCTGCGTGTGCAAGGAGACAGAATCGGGCTGATGCTGACACCGGACCTGCTGAAGCAGCTGGCCGAAGCCGTGCCTGCTGCCCAGGGCAACGGTGCAAAGATCGTGCTGCAAGCAGAATTCAAGGCACTTGCACAAGCTTCGCTGAAGACGGAAGCCGGTGTATCGCTTAAGGGACAACTCCTGGACTATGATCTGAGCCTGTCCCTGGCAGATGGAACCGTTAAGCGTCCCGGCAGTTACGCTTCTCCTGTTAGGATAAGCTGGCCAGCCGGTGAAGGACTTCATCCGAAGCTGCTTGGCCTGTACCGTGTAGGAGGTGACGGCACACTCGCCTATCTGGGCGGAGCGGCTGAAGACGGCGGATTTACGGGACTTCTTGACGGCAGCGGCAGGTACGCACTGCTGGAGTATACGAAGCAGTTCAACGATGTTCCGGTTACGCACTGGGCCTTTGAAGCCCTGCGTGAGCTGTCTGCGAAGCATCTGATCAAGGGGATATCGGAGCAGGCTTATCAGCCGGGCCGGAATATTACCCGGGCTGAATTCGTGCAGCTGATGGCCGGTACGCTGCAGCTAAGCGGTAACGGCACCACTTCCTTCGCTGATGTTCCGGCAGGCGCCTGGTATCAGCAGGCACTCTCTGGCATGGTCCAGGCCAGTCTGATTACCGGCCGTACGCCGGAGTCCTTCCAGCCGGATGCAGCAATCAGCCGGGAAGAGATGACCGTCATTCTGATGCGCGCTTACCGGCTGCAGCAGGGTTCAATCCCGGCCGCAGCGGGCAGCCTGTCTATTAAGGATGCTGGAGACATCTCCGGCTGGGCAGCGGATCAGGTGGCTGAAGCCGCTGCGCTTGGCCTCGTGAAAGGGCGGGCTGATGGAACTTTTGCACCCAAAGCTCCCGCCACCCGGGCAGAAGCTGCGCAGATGCTGCTGAATTATTTGAATTAAGCCTGGCGGGCGGTAAGGAAATACCGCCGGCTCAAGCCATAAACAAGGCGCTCACCCCCTGAACAGCATTTAGGGGGGAGCGCTTCTTGTGTATCATAATGATAAGCGTAAGCTGACATACTTTAAGGAGGTGGACTATGCGGAGTAATTCCCTGTACCGCAAGTATTTTAAAGATAATATGTTTATGCGCTTCACTCTTATTGTCTCCTGTATCTTCATTGCAACGATTATTGCCTTCTCGTATCTGGTGCTGATGCTGATCTCGGATTCTGCGGTGCAGCGGCAGATGGATATCCAGCGCAAGACGATGGAGAGTATCAGCAACTATGTGGAGAACAAATACCAGTCCGTCCAGGATATGATCCGTGATGTGTACCGGGACGGCAGCCTGGCGAGCAATACCACATTTCTGCTGGAGCACCCCTTCGGCGAATATGTCGAGCACAGGCTGGACCGCTACCTGCTCGGGGATCAGACGACCTCTAACGCCGTACAGTATTTCCAGAACAAGATCGACGATGATCCGGATATCCGCAGCCTGATGCTGTACAGCGCCAATCAGCAGGTGATGTACTATTACGACAACCGCAGGCAATTTGACCGGGTATCCACCAATGCGGCTCATTCCTTTGTCCCGGATTCGATGGTTCTGGATGAAGAGAGCCTGGTTTCCGTGCCGAATATATGGGTGCTGAAGAGCATCGGCATGCCGAGAGCCCCTATGTTCTCGGTGAAGATTCCCATTAACAATAAGTCGTCGCTGCTCAATATCGGCCAGATGCTGGTCTACTTCGACTCCGAATCCATCTGGCAGGCCATGCATAACTATAAGCAGGATTTCAAAGGCGAGATTCTTGTGCTCTCCGCCCAGAATGAAGTCATCTTTGACACTTCGGGTCAAGGGTACGGCCGGAAATATATGAAGCTGCAGGGGGCGAACTCCGGGGAGGAAATCTCTATGGACGGAATGGTGGTCACCAGCCTGACCCAGAGCCAGGCCGGCTACACGGTGGTCAGTCTGATCTCCAAGAAGGAGCTTGCCGAAACCTATAGCAGCGCACGCAATACTATTGTTACGATTGCCCTCGTCTGTATCCTGTTCGCCGTGCTGCTGCCGGCGATGTTTATTTCGAATTTTGCCAAACGGACGCACCGTATTATCCGCTTCACCCGGAAAGTGAAAAACGGGGATTTGAACACCCGGATTATAGACAACCGTGAGGATGAACTGGGCCAGATTGCCAAGAGCTTCAACAGCATGCTGGATGAACTGAACCAGTACATTGATCAGGTGTACAAAGCTGAAATCAAGCAGAAGCATACGGAAATCGCTACGTTGGAGGCAAGGGTGAATCCGCATTTTCTCTACAATACGCTGGAGGTTATACGGATGCGGGCGATTTCAAGCGGGGCGAAGGATGTGGGCGAGATGATCTACAGCCTGTCTGTGCTGTTCAAATCGTATGTTCGTCCGAAGGCGAAATATACGTTCAAGGATGAACTCGAAGCCTGCCGTATGTATCTGGAGTTGTTCCGGATCCGTTACAAGGACCGGTTCTCCTATACCATTGAATGCAGTAAAGAGCTGGAGCCTATTCCTGTACTCAAAATGTCCCTTCAGCCCGTGATTGAAAACTATATTCTGCACGGCATGCGCACCGGACAAACCGGTAATGTGATCAGCATCAGGGTCCATCCGAATGATCACAACAATATAAGGGTTGTTGTCTCGGACAACGGCCTGGGGATTGCCGGGGAGAAGCTGAACCAGCTCCGGCTGGGCCTGGAGGATAACCGTGAATTGTCCGGATCAGAGTCATTCGGGCTGCGGAGCATTCATGAGCGGTTAAGGCTGATGTACGGCAAGCCGTACGGGGTTGAGCTGGCCAGTGAAGCAGGAGCCGGAACCGAGGTCACTATAACTTTTCCATATCCCGTCAAGGAGGAGACAGATCATGTATAAGGTGTTTATTGTTGATGATGAGCCGTTCATTCTTAGCGGCCTGCAGGATATATTGGACTGGGAGCAGCTGGGCCTTGCGATTGTGGGACAAGCCGAGAACGGGCAGGAGGCGCTGGAGCAGCTGCGGGAGGTGCCTGCCGATATTCTCATTACCGACATTTCAATGCCCGTGATGACCGGCCTAGAGCTGATCCGTGCGGTCCGGGAATTCCGTCCGGAGCTGAAGGTGGTTGTGCTGAGCGGATATGATGAATTCATATATGTCAAAGAAGGCCTGTCACTGGGGATTGAGAATTATCTGCTCAAGCCGATCAATCTGGAGGAATTCCGGAGCACGCTGGAAACGATTGTGGAGAAGCTTGATGTCTCCAGGCTGGGTACGCAGTGGTGGGAATATACGAACTCTGTGCTGAAGGATAATGTGCTGCTGCGCTGGATGCGGGGGCAGATTGATCCTGAAGAGCGGTCCGAACGGCTGAATCTGATCGGCCTGCCGCTCGGCGGGCGTTATGTTCAAGTTGCCCTGGTGCAGGCAGAACCGGCTACGGAAGCCTTCAGGAAGAACGTGGAGGAGCTGGTCGGCGCACAGACCTCATTCTTCATGTTCTGGGATTCCGACAATGATCTGGTGCTCATACATAATTATGAAGAAGCCTCCAAGGGAGCGGAGCAGATGGCAGTCATGCTCCAGGAGATCACCGGCCTATGCGCTACAGGCCAAGGTGTGCGGGCGGCCGTAGGCTCGGCTGTGGAGGGAGTGGATGCTGCACCCTTCAGCTATGAGCAGGCGAAGCAGACCCAGGAATTCATGGAGATCCATCCGGCACGGAGCCTCATTTATTATGAGCAGCTGAAGGACCGGAAGGAGGATCTGGGGGCGGTTTTGCCGGAGGACTGGAGCGAATATTCCAAGCTGATTATGGGCAAGAATCTTCCAGCATTGACAGAGAGAATTGAATTGTATTTCTCCGGGAAAGCTATGGAGTCCCTAACACCCGAGCTACTCCGGGAGATTTCCCTGGAATGGATTCTGTATTTCCGCATGCTGATTAAGGAAATCCGCAGTGAAATGGAACGGGAGCTTATTGCACAGGGGCTGACCGCGATCCACAGGACGAATTCGCTGCCCGGGCTGTCCGCCGCAGTCATGCAGACGGCCGGAAGCATCATCGAGCTGCTGGACCGTGAGCTGAAGAGTCCAGTTGTGAACCAGGTGCTGAATTACATAGAGAAATCCTACAGTGAGGATCTGTCACTGAAGAAGCTGGGCTTCATGTTCAATATTCACCCGGTGTACCTGGGCCAGCTATTTCACAAAATGACCGGTGAATCGTTTGCGGAATATATGAACCGTTACCGGATTGAGAAAGCAAAGGAGCAGCTCCGCTCGACAAACAACAAGGTACATGAGATCGCACGAAGTGTCGGCTACTGGGAAATGGGCTATTTTTATAAACAATTTAAGAAATACGTTGGCATCTCACCGACAGAATTCAAGGGGCTGCTCTAAGCAGCTCCTTATTGATAGATATATGTTATGTTTGGGGTTTAATTTCTTTATTTCATACCTGAATATATATAGTTTCTCTTCTATTTGAAAATGCTTTCATCTTATAAAGTAAAGGTATAGCTCATGGAAACCTGCAGCCGGGAATGCCCGGCAGGCCTGAATTTCCGGACGGCTAATTAAAAGGGGGTACGGCAAATGAGTAAGAAAAAGAAACACTTCTCCTTGTTGTTGACAACGCTTTTAACCGTTTCACTTGCGCTTAGCGCATGTGGGGGGAACACTAAGAACAATGCAGGCGGGGAAACGGCTTCAGGAGGCAACAAAGCTACGGAGTCTACGGAGAAGCCTGTAGAGCTGATCTGGTACACTATCGGGCCGCCGCAGAAGGATATGGATAAGGTGCTTGCAGAAGTCAATAAATACACGCTTGAAAAAATCAACGCAACACTCGATATCAAAATGCTCGACTTCGGGGACTATACGCAAAAAATGCAGGTCATGGCTGCTTCGGGCGAGCCTATGGATATCCTGTTCACCTCTTCCTGGGCCTTCGATTATGTGCAGAATGCACGTAAGGGCGCCTTCCTGCAGCTCGATGATCTGCTGAAGAACCAGGGCAAGGGCATTGTAGATACGATTGATCCGGCATTCATGGAAGGCTCCAAGGTTGACGGCCATAACTATGCCATTCCGGCCAATAAAGAGCTTCCGGCTCAAGAAGTCTTCCGCTTCAATAAAGAGCTGCTGGACAAATACAAGCTTGATCTGACCAGCGTGAAAACGATGGCCGATCTGGAGCCGCTGCTCAAAACCATCAAGGAAAACGAGCCTGGAGTGACCCCGTACGCTATGGTCAAAGACTTCATGCCGATTATGCCATTTGACTATGTGATCGAGAAGATGCCGATGGCAGTATATATGGACACCAAGGACTACAAAGTGGTCAACATCCTTGAAACTCCTGAGATCAAGGAAGCGCTTAAGACGGTCCGCAAATTCTATCAGGCGGGTTACATCTCTCCTGAAGTAGCCACTACATCATCGGTGGATGACTTGTACAAAGCCGGCAAATGGTTCACTGACCGCGCATCTACCCAGCCGATGGCCGACAATCTGTGGTCAGTAAGCTACGGGTATCCGGTTGTGTCAACACCAGCCAGTCAGCCTTATATCTACAACTGGTCCGTCATGGGCTCCATGCAGGCGATCTCCGCCAACTCCGAGTATCCTGAGAAAGCCATGGAATTCCTGAACCTGCTGAATACAGACCCTAAGCTGCGCAACATGATTGACTCAGGCATCGAAGGCGTACATTACGAGAAAATCAGCGACAACATGATCAAGAACCTCCCGGATGCGAAGAACTACGATATGCCGACGTTCTCCCTGGGTAACATTATGATCAACTATCTGAATGAAGGCGACCCTGAGAACAAATGGGAAGAATTCAAGAAGTTCAATGATGCCGGTATCAATGCACCGCTACTCGGCTTCAACTTCGATACTTCCAAGGTGACGAATGAAATCGCCGCCGTTCAGAACGTGAAGGAAGAATTCTGGGCACCGCTGATGACCGGATCTGTAGATTCGGAAGAATACCTGACCAAGGCCAATGAGAAACTAAAAGCCGCCGGTCTGGATAAAATCATTGCCGAAGCCCAATCACAGATCGACGCCTGGAAAGCAGCGAACAATAAGTAGCATTCTATTCAAGGATCGGGCGGGTGATTAGACTTTGCCCGGTCTTTTTGTATCAACGGAAGAATTTTCCGGTATAGGAGGAACTAGGAGTATGGGGAAAATAGGAAAGTCCGCCAAAGATGTGTTGAGAAATAAAGTGCTGCTGTTTATGGTTCTGCCGGGCACGCTGTGGTTTTTATTCTTCTCCTACCTGCCGATGGTGGGTACGGTCATTGCCTTTAAGGAGTACCGCTTCAGCCGGGATGGCTTCTGGGCCAGCATCATCAATAGCAAATGGGTCGGCTGGGATAATTTCAAGTTTCTGTTCAGCACCAATGATGCCTATCTGATCACACGTAATACTCTTTTGTATAATTTAGCCTTCATCATCCTTGGCCTGATCCTGTCGGTGGTGATGGCGGTGGTGCTGTCCGAGATTGCCAACAAGAAGCTTGCCAAGTTCTATCAAACAGGCATGTTCCTGCCATACTTTCTGTCCTGGGTCGTTGTGGGATACTTCGCATTCAGCTTCCTTAGCTCGGAGCGGGGGCTGCTCAACGCCATGTTCGGCAGCAATATCTCCTGGTACTCTGAATCGAAATACTGGCCGTTCATTATTATATTCGTGTTTCTATGGAAAGCCGTCGGCTATAACAGCGTGGTCTATCTCGCCGCAATTATGGGTATAGACAAGTCCCTCTACGAAGCGGCCATGATCGACGGGGCCAGCAAATTCCAGCAGATCCGCGGGATTACGCTGCCGATGCTGAAGCCGATCATCACCATTATGACCTTGCTTGCTATAGGGAAGATATTTTATGCCGACTTCGGACTGTTCTATCAGGTGCCGAGAGATTCGGGGACGCTCTACAGCGTGACCAACGTAATTGATACGTATGTGTACCGTGGACTCAAGACTACCGGCGAGATCGGAATGAGTACGGCTGCGGGCTTATATCAATCCGTTGTAGGGTTCGTGCTGGTCATTACCTCTAATTACATCGTGCGTAAATTCGATAAGGACAGTGCATTATTCTAGGGAAAAAGAAGGAAAGTGAGGTCATCCAAATGTCTGCTAATCCAGTGAAATCGCGCGATTTCCACAAGCTGTCGCCGGTGTGGAATATTATCTTCAATTGTATCGCCGGGGGCTTTGCCATCCTGTGTATCTTCCCGTTCCTGTTCGTCGTACTCATCTCGTTCACGGACGAAGGGGCGCTTGCGCGGGACGGCTATCAATTAATCCCGGCCAAATGGAGTCTGGAAGCCTACAAATATGTATTCGGCTCTGGGGACACGCTGCTCCGTTCCTATGGGGTGACCATTGCCGTAACCGTCATTGGCACGCTTGTCAGCCTGATCATTATTTCACTTTATGCCTATGCCATTTCACGTAAAAGCTTCAAATACCGCAATTTCTTCGCGTTTTTCGCGTTTTTCACCATGCTGTTTAACGGAGGGCTGGTTCCTACCTATATTGTAGTGACACAGATGCTCGGTTTGAAGGACACCATCTGGGCACTGGTGCTGCCGCTGGCCGTCAATGCTTTTTACATTATGATCCTGCGTACCTTCTACATCACCAGCGTGCCGGATGCCCTGATTGAGTCGGCCAAAATCGACGGCGCCGGAGAGTTCCGCACCTTCCTGGGAATCGTGCTGCCGCTGTCCTTGCCGGGCCTCGCTACAATCGGGCTGTTCAGCACCCTGGGGTACTGGAATGACTGGTTCAATGCCCTGCTCTATATTGATAATCCGAATCTGGTGCCGCTGCAGTCGATGCTGATGCGGATTGAGACCAGTATGCAGTTCATTATGCAGAACTCGCAGAACAGCTCGCTCAGCCTGGAGGCACTCCGCAATATGCCGCAGGATACCTCGCGTATGGCGATGGTGGTACTGGCTACCGGGCCGATTATTTTTGCGTATCCGTTCTTCCAGCGTTACTTCATCCAGGGTCTTACCGTGGGTGCGGTTAAAGAGTAGGGGTCTAGAGGAGTACAACAGGAGAAAGGGTGTGGGAGCCGTAATGTTATATAAAGACTCTGCGAAGCCCGTCAAGGAACGGACTGAACATCTGCTTGGGCTGATGACGCCGGAAGAGAAGGTAGGCCAGCTCGTTCAGCTGTTCGGGTGGCAGACCTATGATCATACAGAAGGAACGATAGAACTTACAGAAGACTTCAAACGCCAGATCCGCGAAGGCGGCATCGGTGCATTATACGGCACATTGCGGGCAGATCCCTGGACAGGGGTCACCCTGGAGAGCGGACTTGGAGCGCGGGCCGGAGCCGAAGCGGTGAATACCATCCAGCGTTATGTGCTGGAGCATTCCAGGCTGGGTATCCCCCTGCTGATCGGCGAGGAATGCTCGCATGGGCATATGGCGATCGGGGCGACAGTATTTCCGGTTCCCCTGCTGATCGGCAGCACATGGAATGTAGACCTCTATCGGGAGATGTCCCGCGCGGTAGCGCTGGAGACCCGGGCACAGGGGGGAGCGGTAACGTATTCCCCTGTGCTTGATGTGGTGCGTGATCCGCGCTGGGGCCGAACCGAGGAGTGCTTCGGCGAAGATCCGTATCTCATCGGTGAATTCGCTGTAGCTTCTGTGGAAGGACTGCAGGGCGACCGGCTTGACAGCGGGTCCAGTGTGGGGGCGACACTGAAGCATTTTGTCGCTTACGGCAGCTCGGAAGGCGGCAGGAATGCCGGTCCGGCGCATATCGGCAAACGGGAGCTGCTGGAGGTCGATATGTACCCGTTCCGCAAAGCGGTGGAAGCCGGTGCGGTATCCATCATGCCGGCTTATAACGAGATTGACGGAGTGCCTTGCACAACCAATCAGGAGCTGCTAGAGGATATCCTGCGCGGCGAATGGGGCTTCAAGGGCATGGTCATTACCGATTGCGGCGCTATTGATATGCTGGCCTCGGGCCATGATACAGCGGACGGCGGAGAAGATGCGGCAGTGCAGGCGCTCACCGCCGGGATTGATATGGAGATGTCCGGCGTCATGTTCGGAGGATATCTGCTGGAGGCGCTCCGTTCCGGGCGGCTGGATGAGAAGCTGGTGGATCAAGCGGCTGCACGTGTGCTGGAGCTGAAGTTCCGGCTGGGCCTGTTTGAACAGCCGTTTGCCGATCCGGGCCGGGCAGAGCAGGTGATCGGCAATCCGGAACATGCGGAGCTGGCACGGAGCATTGCGGCAGAAGGAATTGTACTGCTGAAGAATAACGGTATCCTTCCATTATCGAAAAACAAAGGCACGGTTGCCGTGATCGGCCCCAACGCAGATATCGGCTACAATCAGCTTGGGGATTACACCTCGCCGCAGCCGCGTGACCGGGTAGCAACGGTACTGGCCGGAATACGGGCCAAGCTCGCCGCTGAACCGGAACGGGTACGTTATGCGCCGGGCTGCCGGATCAAAGACAGCTCCACCGAGGGCTTCGAGCTGGCGCGCCAGGCGGCAGCCGAAGCGGATACGATTGTGCTGGCGCTGGGCGGGTCGAGCGCCAGAGACTTCGGCGAGGGCAGCATTGATCTGCGGACCGGAGCCTCGAAGGTAACGGAGAATGGCCTTAGCGATATGGACTGCGGTGAAGGCATTGACCGGATGTCGCTACATCTGTCCGGCGTTCAGCTGGAGCTGCTGAAGGAGCTGAAGACGCTCGGCAAGCCGGTAGTTGTCGTGTATATCAACGGCCGTCCTATTGCTGAGCCTTGGATTGACGAACAGGCGGATGCCATTCTGGAAGCCTGGTATCCCGGGCAGGAGGGCGGTCATGCCATTGCGGACATCCTGTTCGGCGATGTGAATCCGTCCGGCAGATTAACGCTCTCCCTTCCTGCGGATGTAGGACAACTACCCGTATATTATCTGGGCAAACGTTCACGCGGCGCACGTTATCTTGAAAGAGATTCGGAGCCGCTGTATCCCTTCGGCTTCGGACTCAGCTATACCGAATTCAGCTATAGCGGACTGAAGGTAGAGCCTGCTGAAATCCAGGCGGACGGGACGGCTGAGGTTACGGTTGAAGTAGAGAACACAGGCACCCGCAGCGGTGCAGAGGTCGTGCAGCTCTATATATCTGACCGGGTCAGCAAGGTCACCCGGCCGGCCAAGGAACTCAAGGGCTTCCGCAAGATTGTTCTGGAGCCGGGTGAGAAGCAGACCGTTACGTTCAAGCTGAGTGCAGAGCACCTGAGCTATATCGGACCGGAGTACAAGCTGGTGGTTGAGCCGGGGATCTTCCGGATCGGAGTCGGCCGGAATGTGACCGATACGCTGGGTACAGATCTTGCGGTGATGGAGGGTTAGATATGGAACGATTGAATACGGAACGAATAGATAGATTTATCCGCGAATGTTCGCAAGCGCAATGGCTGGAATACCGGGCGATTGAAGACTGGAAGGTCTTCTCCACAACCTACCGCCAGCCGGGGCATTATGACGAATTACAGCCTTATGCGGGCAGCGAATCCTTCGGATTGTTTCCCAGTGTGCAAGGAACGACTTATTTCTTCCGCACCACGCTTGATATTCCGGCGGACTGGACCGGTGCGGATACAGGGATCATCTTCCACTCCGGCGGAGAAGGGCTGCTGCGTGTAGGCGGAGCTTCCCGCCAGGGGCTGGACCGCAATCATACCTTCGTTTCACTTGACCCTGCCTCCGACGGAAGAAGCCCGGAGCTTGAGATCGAGCTCTACGATCCGGTTCCCGAGCCGGATGATCCGCTGAACAAGCAGGCGGTTATTCAGCCGCCAATCCGGTTCATCACTGCTGCGCTCGTCAGGGTTAACCAGCCGGTACAGTCGCTGATGTATACAGTGACCGTCATCCGGGATTCGGCGCTGCTGCTGCCGGAGCAGGACTTCCGGCGTGTCCGTATCCTTGAAGCGCTACACCAGGCGATGGATGCGTATGTGTCTTTGGGACGACCTGAAGATGGGGGCAGCAGCGGCAGGATCAGAGACATTGAGCAGGCGCTGACCGCAAGTGTGCGGGCCATCGGCGGTAACAGCGAGGGCTTCATTCATATGATCGGGCAGTCACATATTGATATTGCCTGGTTATGGCCCACGAGGGAAACGGTGCGGAAGACCAGTCGTACCTTCTCGACGGTTCATGCCTTGATGGAGGAATATCCCGATTACCGTTATGCCCAGAGCCAGCCGCAGCTATTCGCTTATCTGAAAGACAATGATCCTGAATTGTACGGGAAGGTGAAGGCGCGGATTCTCGAAGGGCGCTGGGAGCTGGTTGGCGGTATGTGGGTGGAGCCGGATCTGAATATTCCAAGCGGCGAATCCCTGATGCGGCAGATGCTGTACGGGCAGCGGTTCTACCAGGAGGAGTTCGGACGGCAGTCCGAGATTGAATGGCTGCCGGATACCTTCGGGTATTGCGCTTCCCTGCCGCAGATCCTGAAGCACGGCAAGGTCCGTTATTTCATGACGACCAAGCTGGGCTGGAATGATACGAATCTGTTCCCTTATGATTTGTTCCACTGGGTAGGCATCGACGGAACCGAACTTCTGTCTTATATGAACCACGGAGTGAATGAGAGTACGCTGCCGAAGGATATTCATGAGCACTGGCAATCTTACCGTGAAAAAGCCGTGCACAGCGAACAAATGCTGCTCTATGGACACGGCGACGGAGGCGGCGGAGTGACCCGGGAGATGCTCGAATATCTCTCACGCTCCGAGCTGATGGTGGGCCAGCCAGCCTCCGGCTACAGCACGGCGGCTGATTTCTTCGCAGGCATTGAGCAAGCGAAGCCTGAGCTGCCGGTCTGGCAGGGCGACCTCTATCTGGAGCTGCACCGGGGAACCTATACCACACATGCCCGGAACAAGCGCAATAACCGCAAGGCCGAGATTCTTTATAGGGAGGCGGAACTATGGCAGACGCTGGCCGGACACCATCTGCAGCCGCAGCGGCGGGAAGAGATCGGGCAGGCCTTGCATGAAGGCTGGAAGCTGATTCTGCTCAACCAGTTCCATGATATTATTCCCGGCTCGTCGATCCCCGAGGTCTATCAGACCTCGGATAAGGAGTACCAGAGCATCTTCGCCCTTGGAGGGGGCAGCCTGAAGTCGGTCATGGAGGCTGCCGTAACGGATATTGATACCCGTGGAGAGGGACAGCCTTATGTCATTCTGAATGGTCTGGGCTGGACCCGGGATATGGTGGTAGAGCTGGAGCAGACCGGAGTGGAGCATACCGCTTCAGCCGTATATGACAAGAGCGGAATACGGCTGGAATCAGAGCAGGTTACTGCTGGAGAGCAAGCCGTTCTCCGTGTCCGGGTGCCGGCGGTTCCGGCCTTCGGGTATGTTACGGTGTGGCTGAGACCAGAGGAGCAGACGGAACCGGCGGGGAACGGTGGAGTTCGCGGTAACAGTGAAAACAGCGGAGTTCACGGTAACGGTGGAAACAGCGGAGTTCACGGTAACGGTGGAAACAGCGGAAACAGCGGAAACAGCGGAGCTGTCGCTAATTCCCGAAATGGTGGAGATAGCGGAGTTGTCGGAGAGGGCACGCATGACGACAATGGCGGAGATGAGCCAATATCGGCAGCCGCAGCATCGTTCGATCTGGAATGGGAGACCGGTTATTACCGTCTCCGGTTCAATGCTCTGGGCGAGATCATCAGCCTGTACGACAAGGAAGCCGGGCGTGAGATTGTCAAGTCCGGAGAGCGCCTGAACCGGCTGCATTTCTTCCATGACCGCCCTATCCTATGGGATGCCTGGGATATAGACAGCCGTTATGAAGAGCAGCCTGCCGGAGAAGCAGTACTGCTGGAGAAGAAGCTGTTGTCCTCAGGCCCCGTCAGCGATGTGCTGTACTTCCGCTGGAGCATCGGTCAATCCGAAATAGAGCAGGAGCTGATCCTGTATCACAGTGACCGGCGGATCGACTTCAAGACGAAGGTGGAGTGGCATGAAGCCCATAAGCTGCTCAAGGTCGGCTTCCCGGTAGATGTAGTGACCAGCAAGGCGACCTATGAGATTCCGTTCGGCGCGCTGGAACGGTCAACGCACCGCAACACAAGCTGGGAGCAGGCGCAATATGAAGTCTGCGGGCACCGCTATGCCGATGTGTCGGAGTATGATTACGGCGTAAGTCTGCTGAACGACTGCAAATACGGCTATGACACGCAAGGCAGCACGATCCGTCTGTCGCTGCTACGCGCGCCGCGCTGGCCGGATCATTCGGCGGATCAGGGCGCACATGAATTCACGTATTCACTGTATCCGCATACCGGCGACTGGCGCGGGGCGCATACCCTCCGCAAAGCCACTGAGTTGAATCACAATTCCTATGCGGTCGCCTGTGATTCAAGTACGGGCCAGCGCCCGCCGGTCGGCACCTTCCTTCCCTATGAAGGGAAGCAGGTTGTGCTGGATACGGTCAAGCTTGCGGAAGACGGAAGCGGCAGTATTCTGCGGCTGTATGAATCCGCTGGCGGACGCGAGACCGTCAAGCTCGGCTGGCCGCTGCCGCATTCGGCGATCTATCTGTCCAACGCACTGGAAGAAGAGACAGAGCTGCTGCCGGGTGAGGCTGGAGAGCTGACGCTAGACTTCCAACCTTTTGAAATCAAGACCCTGAAAGTTATTCATTCTAAATAAGCTGAATAATTGAAGATAACAAAAGCTAGAAGGAACGGAGGGGGATTTTGGAACTGTAGGAGCGATAGCGACCGCCTTTGTCGCCGGATTTCAACTGCGAAAAGCAGGTTAAATCAAGAAATCTGGGGACAACAGCGGCCGAAAGTCCAAATATTCATCGCAGTGACGAGCGAGCTTTAAGTTAATAGCTTCAGTTCAGCTACACTATAGATTAAACCGAAGGAGACTATCATCTTGGAACAATTCAGACTTCCCCGCATTCAGATGCCGGAGCTGCCGCTCCCGTCATCCATTCAGGCCGTATTGGCCGAAGCCGAACAGAAGCTGGCCCACCGGCCCAAGCTGCAACGTCTGTTCCGGAACTGTTTTCCGAACACGCTGGAGACTACCACCAAGCTGCTTGACGATGGAACTACATTTGTCATTACGGGCGATATTCCGGCCTGCTGGCTGCGCGATTCCGTGGAGCAGGTCATTCATTATGTGCCTTTTGCCGCAGAGGACCCGGACCTACAGCGTATTATCGGCGGGCTGATTAAGCGTCACACGCAGTATGTGCTGATTGATCCTTACGCCAACGCATTCAACGAAACGGCTAACGACTGGCACTGGAATGCCGGGGATGTGACGGAGATGTCGCCCTGGGTGTGGGAGCGCAAGTTCGAGATTGACTCGCTGTGCTTCGTGATCCGGCTGGCCCATGCGTACTGGGAAGAGACGAAGCAGACCGACTTCTTCACCGCGGATTTCAAAAAAATGCTGCGTGTCATCACCGATCTGTTCAAGCGGGAGCAGCATCACGCCGAGCAGTCCCCTTACCGCTTCACGCGGAACAACGGGATTATGGAGGATTCAATCCGAAATGGCGGCCTTGGGATGCCGGTGAATTACACCGGAATGATCTGGTCCGGCTTCCGCTCCAGCGACGATGCCTGCGATTTCCACTACAACATTCCAGGGAATATGTTCGCCGTTGTGGCACTGCGCCAGATGCAGGATTTCGCCGAGTGGGTATTCCGGGACCTGGATTTCTTGGCCGAGCTGAAGGAACTGGAGCAGGAGGTGGACCACGGCATCAAGCTGTACGGCACCTACCGCCACCCGGAATTCGGGCCGATCTACGCATACGAGACAGACGGCTATGGCAACTACAGCCTGATGGATGATGCCGGAACACCGGGCCTCATGTCCATTCCGTATCTGGGCTACGTGACGAATGACGATCCGGTCTACCAGAATACAAGACGTTTTGCGCTGAGCAGCGAGAATCCGTTCTACTTCGAGGGCAAAGCCGCCAAGGGAATTGGCAGCCCGCATACCCCTCCGGGCTATATCTGGCATATGGCGTTGTCCATGCAGGGAATCACGGCGGACAACAAGGAAGAACGGCTTGCACTTATCGCTATGCTTGAAGCAACCGACGCCGATACCGGATATATGCACGAAGGCTTCCTCGCCGACGATCCGTCGGTCTTCACCCGCAAGTGGTTCGCCTGGTCGAACAGCCTGTTCTCCCAGCTGGTCTGGCGGGCGCTGCAGGAAGGGATTCTCTAGGTCCGGCCTGCATGAATACAGAATACAGGAAGCTAATTATGATTGTGTAAAGCACTTTTTCATATACAAAGGAGACCTGAGCATGAGTACAATTATTGGAGAACCCTTAGCAAACATCCCTTGGCAGGAGAAACCGGCGGGCAGCCATTCGCCTGTATGGAGATATTCTGCTAACCCGATCATTAACCGCGATGCCATCCCGAACTCGAACAGTGTGTTCAATTCGGCGGTTATCCCTTTTGAAGGCGGCTTCGCAGGTGTGTTCCGCTGTGATTCCAGGTCGGTCAGCATGGATATCTTTGCCGGCTTCAGCGAAGACGGTGTGAACTGGAAGATCAACCATGAGCCTATCGTATTCGAGGGCGATGAAGAGATCATCAAGCGGGAATACCGCTATGATCCGCGCGTATGCAAGATTGACGACCGTTATTATATCTCCTGGTGCAACGGCTATCACGGGCCTACAATTGGACTTGCATATACATTTGATTTCAAGACCTTTCATCAGCTGGAGAATGCCTTCCTGCCGTATAACCGTAACGGCGTACTGTTACCCCGCAAGATTGGCGGGAATTATGCCATGCTCAGCCGTCCAAGTGATACTGGACATACGCCGTTTGGCGATATCTTTTACAGCGAAAGTCCTGACCTTACCTTCTGGGGTAAACATCGTTATGTAATGGGCACAGTGAACGGCGATGCCTCCGCCTGGCAGTCCAAGAAGATTGGCCCCGGTCCGATTCCGATTGAAACCGACAAAGGCTGGCTGCTCATCTACCATGGCGTAATTAACACCTGTAACGGGTTCGTCTACCGCATGGGCTGTGCGCTGCTGGATCTGGATCAGCCTTGGAAGGTGAAGGCCCGCTCGCGCAACTATATTCTCGGCCCGGAGACGTTGTACGAATGTGTAGGCGATGTGCCGAACGTAACTTTCCCTTGCGCGGCATTGACAGATGCGGCTACTGGACGTATTGCCATCTATTATGGCTGTGCAGATACAGTTACAGGTCTGGCCTTCACCACTGTGGATGAGCTGATTAGCTATATGGAGGAATATCCGCTGGAGATTGAGGGGTAAACAGCTATGACAAAACAACAGACAGCGCATATTATCTCGCATACGCACTGGGACCGGGAATGGTACCTCCCGTATGAACGCCATCACCTCCGGCTTATCCGGCTGGTGGACAGCCTGCTGGACACACTGGAGCAGAACCCGGATTTCCGGAGCTTCTTCTTCGACGGACAGACCATTATCATCGAGGATTACCTCCAGGTCCGCCCGGAGAACCGGGAACGGCTGGAGCGCCATATCCGTGAAGGCCGGATCTATATCGGGCCATGGTACATCCTGCAGGATGCGTTCCTGACCAGTCCGGAAGCCAATGTGCGCAATCTGCAGATCGGCCATAAGGATGCCGGTGTGTACGGGGAAGTCTCCAAGATCGGTTATTTCCCTGACACCTTCGGCCTGACCGGACAGATTCCGCAGCTCATGGTGCAGGCGGGAATTACCAATGCCTTCTTCGGGCGCGGGGTGAAGCCGACAGGCTTCAACAATACGGTCTCCAGCGACGGCTATGAATCCTCCTTCTCGGAGCTGGTCTGGGAAGGACCGGACGGGTCGCAGGTGCTGGGTATCCTGTTCGCCAATTGGTATTCTAACGGGAATGAGATTCCGGCAGGCTTAGAGGAGGCGAAGAGCTTCTGGGAGCGCAAGCTGGCAGATGCGAAGCAGTATGCGGCCACGGATCAGCTGCTGTTCATGAACGGCTGCGATCATCAGCCGCTGCAGACCGATCTGCCGGAAGCGATCCGTACTGCGGAGCAGCTGCACCCGGAGATATCCTTCGTTCATTCGAACTTTGCCGATTATATTAAGGCTGTGCAGAACTCTCTTGCCGGCCGTAGCCTCTCCACCGTTAAGGGCGAGCTGAGAAGCCAGCGCACTGACGGCTGGGGCACACTGGTCAATACCGCCTCCGCCCGGGTGTACCTGAAGCAGCTGAACCAGCGGGGCCAGGCGCTGCTGGAGAAGGTGGCTGAGCCTCTGGCTGTTATCGCCAAGCTGCAAGGCGGGGAGTATCCGCATCATCTGTTTACCTATGCGTGGAAGACGCTGATGCAGAACCATCCGCATGATTCCATCTGCGGCTGCAGTGTGGATGAGGTGCACCGGGAGATGGTTACCCGGTTCGACAAGAGCTACCACACCGCCGAGGGCATTGTGGCGGACAGCATGCAGGCCATCACCGCAGCGGTGGACACCTCGGGCTTCGCCGCCTATGATGAAGCTGCAATTCCGCTCGTTGTGACCAATACAAGCGGCTGGAGCCGCACGGGGACAGTGACCGTGGAGCTTGATGCGGTCCGGTTGTATCTGCGCGAAGGGCACACGCTTGAAGAGACCGCCCGCCGGATGAAGGCGGTGGACCTCGGCGGACGGATTCTAATCGATGAACAAGGCAATGAGATTCCTTGTACGGTTCAGGATCTGGGCCTGTCGTTCGGCTATGATCTGCCGGATGACCGGTTCCGGCAGCCTTACAGCTGCCGCAAGGTGCAGCTGACCTTCGAAGCGGCGGCAGTGCCTGCGCTGGGCCTCCGCACCTATGCCTGGGTTCACCCGCTGGCAGAGGCTGCTGCCGGGCGGTCCGGCCAAGACCCGGCAGTGGCCGGAGCCTCAGCGACGCTTGTCCACGGCGGGCGTATTCTGGAGAATGCCACGCTGCGGGTTGAGGTGATGGCAGACGGTTCCTTCACACTGGAGCATAAGCCAAGCGGCAGAGTCTACCGCGATCTCGGCGTCTATGAGAACACCGGTGACATCGGCAATGAGTATATGTACAGACAGCCTGCGGGTGAAGTTCCGCTGACTACCCGGGGGCTGACGGCTGCGGTCAGCGTCATTGAAGATACACCATACCGGGCCTCCGTAGAGATAGTCCATGAATGGGAGATTCCCGCTTCCGCTGACGCCATGCTGGAAGAAGAGCAGCGTGCGCTGGTCTATTATCCGGAGCGGCAGGCGCAGCGCTCCTCGGAAACAGTGCTGCTTAAGCTGCGGACGGTATTAAGGCTGGAGCGCAGCGGCCAAGGCCTGGAAGTGAAGAGCTACATCGACAATACAGCGAAGGACCACCGTCTGCGGATGCTGTTCCCTACCGACCTTGAAGCGGCATCCCACCGTGTGGACTCGATGTTCGAGCTGGCCGAGCGTCCGAATGAACCGGCGCCGGAGTGGCTGAACCCGAGCAATGCGCAGCATCAGCAGTGCTTCGTAGATGTGTCCGGGGAGCAGGCGGGACTTACGGCCGCCAATCTCGGACTCCATGAATACGAGATCCTGCGCGACGGCCGCAATACCATCGCCGTGACTCTGCTCCGCAGTGTCGGCGAGATGGGCGACTGGGGCTGGTTCCCTACGCCGGAAGCCCAGTGCCTGGGTGAACAGACTGCCGAGATGCTGCTTATTCCGCATCATGGAGATGTTGTGGCCTCTGGTGCGGCGGCTATGGCCTACCAGTTCCAGATTCCATGGACCTGCTCGCAGGCGGAGCTTCACGCTGGAACCATTCCTGCCGTGTACTCGGCTGTCCGCTGGAGCGGCAAGACGGCAGCGTTCTCCTCACTCAAGCTGAACGAGGACAGCGGAGATCTGCTGCTCCGCTGGTTCAATATGACCGGCGAGTCCAGTATACTGAAGCTGGATACCCCGCTGCCGGTTGCCGCCTTCTATACATCGAATGTGCTGGAAGCCGAGGGTGAATTGCTGGAGACTGACCGGGACGCTGCCGCGCTCAAGCTTCAGCTTGGCGGACATGAGATTACAACGGTCGGCATCCGGCTTGGCTGATCCATGGATAACGAAGATGCAGAAGATAAAGCTGTAGTAGAGAGGTGAACCGCAGATGGAGAAGCTAACCGGTGATCCAAGCCCGTTCCCGGGTGTGCAGCAGTATATCAGGGCCTCTCAGGGGCAATGGAGACTGTCGGCACAATCCCGGGTTAGGATCGCAGACAATGCCAGTTCGGATGGAAACAAGGTTCTGTATGACACAATTTTTATTGTTCTCTCGGAATATGCGGGCAGTCTGACGCAATCTGAGCGGCTCATGCCTGTAGTATATGGAGAAGGTGAGACACCGGATTCAGGAGACATTGTCATTGACCTGAACAGCAGCGGACAGAGCAGAGGTATGGACAGCCTGGAAGGTTATGTCATTGACATCGGGAGCTATGCGAGGATTACCGCGCCAAGTGAACGTGCAGTGATGTATGGACTGCGGACGCTGCTGCAGATACTGGAGGCTGACGGCTTCGTGCCCTGCGGAACCATTACCGATTATCCTGCGGTGGCGGAGCGGTCGCTGCATATTGACATCGGGCGGAAGTTCTATACCGAAGAATGGATCATGGACCGGGTCAGGGAGATGTCCCGGCTCCGGCTGAATACGCTGCAGCTGCATTTCTCCGAGAACGAAGGCTTCCGGCTGATGAGTGAGAGCCATCCTGAGGTGATGTCGGATCAAGCTTTAACCAAGACAGAGATGAAGGCTATTATCCTTGCGGCCCAGCGATATCATGTGGATATCATTCCTTCACTGGATTCACCGGGGCATCTGGCCCAAGCGCTGCTTACACATCCGGACTGGCTGCTCAAGGACTCGGCAGGTAATGCTGCTCGGGGGGCGCTGGATATTACGAGCCCGGCAGCCCGCAGGTTCGTTCTGGACCTGATGGACGAATATGCGGAATTGTTTGCGGGCAGCCGCTATTTTCATATCGGCGGGGATGAATTCATCGACTTTGCGGAGTTCGACAAGTATCCGCAGCTCGCCGAATATGCGCGGAATGTACTGAACATCAGCGGCGGAACAGGCGTGGATGCCTACATTGACTACCTCAACGGAGTTGCTGAGCATCTGGAGTCCAAGGGGTGGATTGTCCGCGCCTGGAATGACGGGTTGTACCGCGGCGACCAGACCCAGAGAGTGGCACCCAAACCCTCCATTCAAATTACGTATTGGACGAAGTGGCACCCTATGATGGCCCCGCTGGACGCGATTGTGGCCAAAGGCCATCAGGTGATTAACTTCAACGACGGTTATTTGTATTACGTGCTGGGCGAGCATGCGGGCTACACGTACCCGACGGCAGAGAAAATCCGCGCTTCCTGGCATCCGGGATTATTCTCGGCCCGTACCGGGGAAGCCAAGCAGGAATACACCGGAGATTATCCGCGTGAATTCATTGGCTGCACGTTCTCTATCTGGAGCGATAAGCCGGAAGCGCAGAGCGAAGCCGAAGTGGCGCAAGGCATCCGCGGGCCGCTTGGCGCGATGGCGGAGTTAGCGTGGCTGGGGAAGCAGAAGCCGCACGGTGACGCGGAGGTTAGCGAACGAAGTTAATAGTTTGAAGCTAAGTGCTGTCCCACAAGCCACCAAGGCTTGTCGGGGCAGCTTTTTTAATGGAGGGAGGCAGAGATGGTGAAAACAGAGTATTCCCATCTTGGATTTTCAATAATAGTAAAAAAATGGTTGTAAAAAGCGATGAAATGTTATAATTTGGAAAAATGATCGGCAAATGTAATTGAGGTGATTTGTTTTATTAATTACGAGGTTTATAAATGAAAAAGAATAAAAGGTTTATAATTAGCCTTTCATTGGTTTGTTTAGCTGTCTTTATGTAAGTACTACTGTTTTTGCCCAAATGGAACCGTATAAATGGAAGTGTTCATTCTGGTTCAGAAGCTCAGGCTCTTCAAGAATTTAAGAGTTTGGATGCGGAAGCTTTTATTGATAATATAAAAAAGGAATTAACGGATTAATTATAATTAACAAAAAGTATATCCAGTGTTACATGGATATACTTTTTGATCTTTAAGGTGGTGATCCTATGAACTATAAAATTTTGTTAATTAGCATACTTACATTTTGTATATTAATTGTTATGGGGAATTTCAGGTGGGAATACCGCGAATCAGATGAGATATTCACCTATAAATATGATAGATGGACCAAACAATTATGGGTTGAATTCACTCCTGAAATTGGTACAAATGACATTACTGACATTCCGTTAGTATACGTTGATAAACTTACAACAAAAGAACTAGAACCATATCTAATGAAATTAGGAGTAACCGGACAAGGAGTTAAAAAATGGGTGTTTCGAACTAGAGCATCAGATGTCTATATTGGGATGCTAATAGCAAACGTAACTACTATTTTGTTTAGTTGTTTTAAAGCATATGTCCAATATATTCGTCGGAGACATAATAAAGTCAGCTAATTTTAGGCAGTTAATTATAACCCATACAACGAATCATCCTTTTAGAGTGAATCTTGAGGATACCTTAATTCGCTTGATTGGGTTGTTTTTCTATGTGACAATTTTTCACAAGAACTTCTGACTGTGCTCTCCCTTACCGTAATTCAACCCCGCCTGATAAGCCTGCTCCAGCAGCACCCCATAATGCGACGGGTCGGAACTCGTAGTCTCGTAGAGGAACTCCACCCTGGAGTCTGTGATTCCGCAATAATCGGCAATGCCCACGTTAAGCAGCTGCATGATGGCTTCATCATAATTACGCTTCTTCATCTGCTCCTGCGTTACGCCTGCCAGAGCCAGCCACAGGGCATGCTGATGGGGAAGCTGGCTTGTGCCGTAAGCGAATCCGTTATTGAGCACACGGTCCACATATCCCTTCAGCATTGCAGGCAGATGCCACCACCACACCGGAAACACAAACGCCAGGGCATCATGCTCCTTCATCCGCTGCATTTCCCGTTCTACCTCAGGTGAGAAGGATTGCTCCGCAAGGGACAAGTCAGGTTCGTCTCTTTCTCTTAAAATAGGGTCAAACCCGATTTCGTGCAAATCCAATATCTCATAGCCGTGTCCGGCTGCGGTCAGACCTTGTGCAAAGCGGCGGGCAACCTGGAAGGTCAGGGAATCCTGCCTCGGGTGCGAAACAACAATTAATACGTTCATCTCTATCTTCACTACCTTTCTTAAGCTGCAGGTTTGTAGCCATGTTCAGTGGCTGATGCTATTATAGACAGGAATCTAATAATCCGGAAGTACGCACTTTCATGTGCTATAGGAAGCTCGAAGTGCCACAGGAACATTGAAGTTCCCTACATAGGCTAATCTTGTCCCGGCATTAACAACCGCGGTAACGGAGGAATCGGAAATGACTGAACAGAATGGAAATCGTGAACTGAGCGGGGAAAAGATAACTAATGCGCCGAAGAAATATAAGGTGGGCGTTGAGGCGGCATTGGAAGTGATGGGCGGCAAATGGAAGCCGCTGATTATCTACCATCTTATGACCGGACACAAACGCACCTCCGAGCTGATGCGGCTGATCCCCGGTATTACGCAAAAAATGCTCACCACCCAGCTAAGAGGCCTGGAGAAGGATGAGATTATCTCGCGGAAGATGTATCAGGAAATCCCGCCCCGGGTGGAATATGAGCTGACGGCCTACGGCTGGGGACTGAAGCCTGCCCTGGATCTGCTCTGCTATTGGGGTGAGGAGCATCTGGACAAGGTGTATGGCGACAAATCCAGAGTGCTGGAGGAGTTCTAGGCCGGACTTCACGGACGTACGAAAGGGGACAAGTCATGGAATTTGCAAATATAACGACAGTGGTTACATTGATCAATATCATTCTGGCATTGGGCTTTCTGTTCATTGAACGCAGGGAGGCGGGATATACCTGGGCCTGGCTGATGGTTCTATTCTTCATTCCTATTTTGGGATTTATCCTGTATATCTTTTTCGGGCGTAATCTGAAGAAGAAGAATTTCTATAATCTGTTTATCGAAGAGCAGGAATATGTCCAGGCGGAAGCGGACAAGCAGCTGGCGGTCCTGAACCAGGAGGCTGACGATGCGCCGCCGCTGCTGCAGAAATATGCAGAGCTGATCACCATGAACATCAGATCGTCGCATGGCCTTTTGTCCAGTGATAATGAGCTGGTCATCTACAGTGACGGCCATCAGAAATTCGCCGCTTTATTCGAGGATATCCGCTCGGCCAGGACAGAGATCAATATTCAGTATTACATCATTCAGCCGGATGCGCTGGGGACGAGGCTTAGGGATGAATTAACGGCAAAAGCACTGGAAGGCGTGAAGGTACGTCTGCTCTACGATGAGGTTGGATCCAAGCGGATCTCCAGGCATTTTCTTCAGGAATTGCGTGCAGCCGGAGGAGAGGTTGAGGTGTTCTTCCCGTCTGTGCTGAAGCCGCTGAATTTCCGGATCAACAACAGAAATCACCGTAAGCTGTGCATTATCGACGGAAGAATTGCGTATATCGGGGGGTTCAATGTAGGGGATGAATACCTTGGGCTGGACAAGAAATTCGGCTATTGGCGGGACACCCACCTCAGGATCACCGGGAATGCAGTCAATCATATTCAAGGCAGATTTGTTCTGGACTGGCATCAGGCCGGGAAGCATACGCGGGGGGATTACGAGGAATTCGCCTTTTACACTGAGCAGCATTCCGGGATAAGCCCGGTCCAGATCATTACAAGCGGCCCCAATTCAGAAACTGAGCATCTGAAGAACATGTACATCAAGCTCATTCTGTCGGCCAAACAAAGCATATTTATCCAGACCCCCTACTTCATTCCGGACACGAGCTTCATGGATGCCTGCAAAATCGCCCTGCTCTCCGGTGTGGATCTGCGGATCATGATTCCTGACAAGCCTGACCACCCGTTCGTGTATTGGGCGACCTGGGCGTATGCCGGGGATTTGCTTAATTATGGAGCCACGATCCTGCTCTATGAGAACGGCTTCCTGCATGCCAAGACCATTGTGGCAGACGGGGAGGTGGCTTCCGTAGGGACGATGAATATCGATTCGCGCAGCTTCAGATTGAACTTCGAGGTCAATGCCATTGTGTATGACCGGAAGATTGCTGCACAGCTCCAGGATATGTTCCTGAGCGACAGCAAGCTAAGCTCTGAGCTTACGCTTGAGCGCTACAGGGAGCGGTCGCTGATGATTAAGCTGAAGGAGGGAATCTCCCGGCTGCTGTCGCCGATTCTGTAAAGAGAGTGAAGAGTAAGCAACTGCACTTCGTAGAAGGAGGAATAGCTAATGGGGATGCTGGGCCAATATGTCATGGTAGATGAGGACACCCTGGAGCGTATGATGGAGATGGATGGAGCCAGGCTACTGGACTTCTACAGGAAGGCGCTGGCCGCCGGGAAGCATGTCATCTTCAGTATAGTCTGAAATCCGATCGCGTGAAGCGCCGGGCCGTCTCAGGAAGGAGAGGACCCGGTCTTCAGGCTTTTCTGGAGACAATATTTCGTGTGGCCTTCCTGCGGACAATCTTTAATTTCCCCGAAGATCTCATAACCCTTAAGAGAGCTGGCCAGCAAGTATGGCGAAGTATTGGGTTATCCTGATCTGGAGGCGCCGGAGCGTAAGGCGGTTATGTACGTAAGCCAGAGCAGCGGGGGCTGGGTCAGTGTGCTTCACGAATATTTGGTATGGGGTACGGTGAAGAAGGTTGGCAGAATGTCATCCGGGCCGAGCGAATCTTCTGTGAGCCCTGGACCCGTGAGGAAGTTGAACAGCTCCGGGAAGAGCGTATAGCTGACGGTTATCTGCAGCAGGTGCTCGGGATGCAGGCATGGCTGACGGAAGCGGCAGAACAAGGCTGGCAGTGTCCAAATTTTGCACGAAACCGGAGGGAATAATGTATGTATATCGTGTCTGAGCCGGTAAGTCTGTCTGAGCGTCACAAGCACAGGCTTGAAGCGGAGAACGCGGTCAGCTTACGTTTAGCAAGTGAAACAGAGCCTGCGGACAATCCCGCAGGCTCTGTGTATTTCGGGGCGGACGGCGGGGATGCCGCCCTTCCCGCTGAAACGGTACCGTCCTGGAAAGGACGGTCAAGCCGTTTCTACTTGTTCTGTCCGCTCTCGGCATTCAGCCTGGCGATCAGCTTATCGCCTTCAACATCGAGATTCGGCAGCAGGCGGTCCAGCCATTTCGGCAGCCACCAGGCCTTGTCGCCGAAGACGGCCATGACAGCAGGAACGAGCGTCATGCGGATGATGAAGGCATCGATCAGGATGCCGAAGGCAAGTGCGAAGCCGATCTGCTTAATCATCGCATCAGGGGCGAAGATGAAGCCGAAGAAGACGGAAACCATGATTACGCCTGCGGCAAGTACAACGCGGCTGGCGAGATCGTAGCCGTGAACGACGCTGTCATTGCCGCGGCGGCCGTGGACATAAGCTTCACGCATGGAGCTGACCAGGAACACCTGATAATCCATGGCCAGACCGTACAGAATGCCGGTGACCAGAATCGGCATGAAGCTGAGCAGTGGTCCTCCTGTATCGAAGCCGAACAGGGAATGCAGCCATCCCCATTGATAGACAGCAGTGGTCACACCGAAGGTGGCAAGGATACTGAGAACAAAACCGATGGTTGCCTTAATCGGTACAATAATCGACCGGAAGACCAGCAGCAGGATGATCAGCGAGAGAATAACAATGATGCCGATGTAGACAGGGAAGGCATCAGACAGCTTGGAGGACATATCAATATTGATGGCGGTGAAGCCGGTCACGCCCAGGTTAATATTGTTGCCCGAGGTCAGGCTGGAAGACGGATCGCGCAGCTCCTGCACGAGATCTCTTGTTGCTGTATCGGTCGGACCTGTCTTCGGGATCAGGCTGATAATGGCGAGTTCACCGGTGGCATTTACCCCCAACGGAGACACCTGTGTTACGTTATCATGCATTTGCAGCTCCTGGGTCAGCTTGCCCAGCAGTTCCATTGAGATTTTGTCAGACGGGTTCTTCGGCTCCGCTACCAGCAGCAGCGGTCCATTGAAGCCTTCGCCGAACCCTTTGGAGATCACATCATAGCTCTGGCGTGCCGGAGTGTCCAGGTTCGCCGAGGCGCCGGACGGAATGCCCAGCTCCATCTTGGTTACCGGAATCGCTGCTGTTCCAAGCACCAGTATCACAAGAATAATGATGGCCCAGCGGTATTTCACGGTAGCATTGGCCCAGCGGTGAGAGAAGCTGTGCTTTGCTTTTTTGCCTGCTGTGGTATTCTTCGTGCGGGCTTTGGCGGTGACAATCCGCTCGCCGACCAGTCCCAGCAGCGCAGGCAGCAGAGTCAGCGCCAGCAGAACGTTGATCAGCACGCTGGCTGCGGCGACAAGGGCCATGGTCGACAAGAAGCCGATGCCGATAACGAGCATGCCGCATAGGGCAATAATGACGGTCAGACCGGCGAAGAATACGGCGCTGCCGGCAGTACCCAGTGCCCGGCTGGCGGATTCACCGGCGCTTAATTTCTCATCGAGAATCAGGCGACGCTGACGGTTGACAATAAACAGCGAGTAGTCGATACCTACGGCCAGGCCGATCATCACGGCAAGAACCGGTGTAATGTCATTCATCTGGATCAGGCTGCCGAGGGCAAACGCGCCTCCGACACTGATTCCGACACCGAGGAGGGCGGTAATCAGCGGCAAGCCGGCGGCAACGACCGAGCCCAGCGTCATGAACAGTACAACGGCCGCAACGACAACACCGACAGCTTCAGTGGAGCCGATGGCCGGCATACTCTTCAGCGAATCGCTCGGAATCGCAGTGATGCCGGAGCCAGACTGTTCGACTTCAGTCACGGTATCGATGATGTTATCCGGTACATCCGACGGCAGAGAGGTCTGCTGCACGGTGAACTGGAACTGGAACAGCGCAATATTCCCGTCCGCAGACAGCATCACGCCGGGAACAGGAGCGCCGTCTGCCATCAGCGGGCCGTAAGGAGCGGACTGTGCAGCGGCAGCTTGGCCCGCGGCGGCGGCAGCAGAAGGATCGGCAGCGGCGGAAGGATCAGCAGCGGCGGCTTGGCCGGCAGCAGCGGAAGGATCAGCAGCAGCGGCTTGAGCGGCGGCGGCAGCCTGTGCTGCCAGTTCCATAGGATTGATGACGTATTCCATATTGTAGACGTCATTGATAGCTTTCTGGAGCAGAGCTGCACGCTCCGGCGTATCCAAACGTTCTCCGTCTGGTGCGGTGAAGGCGACGCTCGCCTGGCCGCCGGCAGCAGCAGGGAGCTCCTGGGTGAGCTTATCCAGCACTTTTTGCGATTCGGTGCCTTCAATTTTCATTTCGGAGCTGGACTGGATGCCATTGACACCAAGCAGGGCTCCTATAACACCGAGCACGACGATCCACGCCGCGATGAAATACCAGGGCTTGGAATAGGCCGACTTTCCTAGGCGGTACAGAAATGTTGACATGTAATGGTTTCTCCTCTTTATCTGTGAATTTAATTAGAAGCCGTTGCGTAAGTAAGCAAACATGGAATTCAAATATTGATCAAACGGCATGGCACTGGAGGGCTCATCCTGTGTTTCGCCCGGCAGCATGACGTTGAGGCGTCCGTCCAGAATAGGGACGAATGCCCCGTAGACAGCACCGGCGAGAAGGTGGGTATATCCGTCATCGTAACGGCCCCGGGAGAACAGCTCCAGCACTTCCTCGGCTGCGATCTGCAGGCGGCGGAATACGCTCAGGATGTAAGGCTCCAGTGAAGGGTACTGATTCGCCAGGGATACGAACTGCCGCAGCTTATGCAGAAACTCGGAGGTGAACTGCAGCTTGAGCAGATTGTACATGGCTTCCAGAGGTGTAGCATCCTGAGGCAGAATGTCGAACAGCTGGTTGTCATGCTCATGGGCAGCGCTGCTGATGAAATAGGCCGCCACTGCCTCCTCTTTACAGGAGAAGTAATTCGCAAAGGTCCGCCGGGAATAACCAGCTTTATGGACAATGTCATCAACGATGAAGCCGTCCATGCCTTGCTCAACCGCAAGCTCGAAGGCGGCAATAGCTAAAGCGTAGGCGGTGGCTTCTTTTTTTTTGTCCCGCAGTGTCAGTTTGGGATTCAAGTTCTATGCTTCCTCCTTATCTTTCCCGCTGAAACGGTGCTGCCCCTATGGAAGGCAGCCATGCCATTTCCACTTGGCTATTGATATCATCTATAGTCTATATTATTGCCCAAAGAGAAAGATTGCACAATGAGCAATTAGTGTCTGAATAGTGAATATTTAAAATTTTACAAAAAAATCGCTTTCCCTCACCTGGTTAGTTACTACTGAGGGAGCAGAAATGCTGCATTTCGTACAACAATTTCAGTTGATGGATGAGATATTGCGGGAGCCTCGCCGACCCATATAACCAAAAGGCTTCAGTCCCCGGGGAGACTGAAGCCTTTTCAAAGTTTAGGATTGGCGCTGTACCGCTCTTAATCGATAGGTGCAGCTGGCGTAATCCCCGCGCAGGTCGGAGACCACAAGACCTATTTGCATCAGACGGTCGCCGCCGAGCGGTGTGCCGTCGAAGGCGGTCTGGAATGGAGCGGAGCTGTCGCCTTCTGCAGGTGCAGAGGCTTCTGCGCCGCCGTGGACATGCGCGATACTGCCTTTTGCACCCGTCTCAATGACATAATCCAGCTCCGGATGGAGTCCTTTGAGCGTAAGGCGGGAGATCGGTGCGTTAGGTATGGCAAGCACCCGGAAATAGGCTACGAAAGCTTCTGTCTTATCTTCACTGACGAACATCCAGGCGGTATCACCGCTGCCCTCAAACGGACTCAGCAGACGGTACATATCACCCTGCTGCACTAGCGTGCGGATCTCCTTGTACTGGGCAATCTGCCGGGCAGCCAGATCCTTCTCGGCTTCCGTGAACTTGGTAAGATCCATCTCATAGCCGAAGTTGCCGCTCATCGCTACATCCCCGCGGGTGGCAAGGGAAGTGATGCGGTCCACCTGATGGTTCGGTACCGCTGACACGTGAGCTCCCATGCTGCTGGCCGGATAGACCATACTTGTACCATATTGAATAGCCAGGCGTTCAATCGCATCGGTGTTGTCACTGGTCCAGGTCTGCGGCATATAGAACAGGATTCCCGGATCGAACCGGCCGCCGCCGCCGGAGCAGCTCTCGAACAGAATGTGAGGGAAGCGGGAGGTCAGGCGCTCCAGCAAATGATACAGACCGAGCATATAGCGGTGCGCGGTTTCTTTTTGCCGCTCAGGGCTGGCTTTGGCGGAGGCGATCTCCGTCATGTTGCGGTTCATATCCCATTTGACATAGGTGATGGGTGCGCTGGAAAAGACTGCGCTGAGTGTCTCATACAGATAATCGCATACTTCCGGGCGGGAGAGATCCAGGATCAGCTGGTTGCGGCCTTCCGTGCGGCGGCGTCCTGCGGCATGCAGGCACCAGTCCGGATGCTTCCGGTACAGATCGCTGTCCGGTGAGACCATCTCCGGTTCGACCCACAGTCCGAACTGAAGGCCTTCGCTGTTAACACGGCTGGCGAGATCGGCCAGACCTTCAGGCAGCTTGCGGCGGTCCTCGAACCAGTCGCCGAGCGAGCTGTTGTCCCGGTCACGTGTGCCGAACCAGCCGTCGTCGAGTACGAACAGTTCAATCCCGAGCGGGCCTGCTTCTTTGGCGATCGCCGCGATTTTGTCAGCGTCGAAATCGAAATAGGTCGCTTCCCAGTTATTGACGAGAATCGGACGGGCTTGGTCGCGGTGAACGCCGCGGCACAGCCGGGTCCGGTACAGACGGTGATAGGTGCGTGACATGCCGCCGAGTCCTTCACTGGAATAGACGAGCACAGCCTCCGGGGTCTGGAACGATTGGCCCGGTTCCAGCAGCCAGGAGAAGTCGAACGGGTTAATCCCGATGCTTACCCGGGTTTGTCCGAACTGTTCAACCTCTGCAGTTGCGGCGAAGCTGCCGCTGTAGACCAGATTGAAGCCGAACACATCACCCTGATCTTCATCCGCACCCGGTCGGAGCAGGGCGAGAAACGGGTTGGTCTGGTGACTGCTTGAGCCGCGGCGGCTCTCCAGCGACAAGGCTGCGCCCGGGGTAAGCGGACGGCGCTGAACATGGCGTTCTCTCGCCCATGCACCGCTCAGGTGCAGGGTATCGTAGGAGGAATCGGCGAAATCAACGGATGCGCTAAGCGCCTGTTCCAGCCGTAGCGGTGCCTCACCGTTATGCTCAAAGCGGACAGAACGGGTAATCGCGCTATGGTCAGCGAAGACGGTATACATCAGCTTAACGCTCAGACCCGCGTAATCATCCTTCAGTGTAAGCTCCAGAGACTGTGCTTCTGCTTCATTCTCGACATAGACGGCAGGCAGTCCTTCGAGTACAGGCTTGCCCGGTGTAATGGCATAGCCGGCATATTGGAGTTCAGAGATCCGCGTGCCGTCAGCCAGCTGAACCTGATAGGCAGGGCGGCGGAAGTCGCTTGTTCCATACTGCGGATATTCCTGGGGCAGAGCATCCAGAGAAAGGGTGGGCTTCTGCAGCAGCGGGGTTGGGGAGAAGGATGCGCGCTCGCGCAGCTCTAGCGCCCCGGTCAGGCTGTTGTCATGGCGGAGCTGTGGACCCCAGTATACATGGGCGGGATAGCCTTCCACCAGTTGGATAATATAGCTGGTATCTTTGGATTGAAGGTGGAACAATCCCAGTGTTTCGTCTGCATAAATGTTCATATTCATATACTCTCCTTGTGAAGTGAGATACGGTCCGGATGTCTGAACCGTCAGAACCTTCTGTACTGGTGATATGCATTACATGATTTCTGTGTGTACCGGGCTACTGTTACTCTGGTGTCCCGCCGCTGGTCTCCCTGACGATCAGCTTCGTGCCGATAATCGTATGCGATGGCACTTCGCGTCCTTCGAACCGCTCGGCGAGCAGCTGGACAGCCGCTTTGCCCATCTGTTCGGGATAGGCGCGCACCGTTGTCAGCGGGGGCTGGACGTAGGCGGCCATCTCGATATCATCGAAGCCGACAATGGCCATCTCTGCAGGCACCTGCACGCCGTGGTCGTGCAGGGCGCGGAGGGCGCCGACCGCCAGCGGGTCACTGGCCGCGAAGCAGGCGGTTGGCCGCTTGCCACCTGCCAGCAGCTCGTCCATCATCCGGTAACCGTCAGCACTGCTCCAGCTGCCCTTGCGGACCAGTTCCGGATCGTAGCAGCCCTGGCTCTGCATCATACGGCTGAAGTGATGCGCCCGGCGCTCGCCTTCACTGCCGCCGCCGATGAAGGCAATATCCCGGTGGCCAAGGTCCAGCAGATGAGTAAGCGCCTGACCGACAGCCTGACGGAAATGCGTCTGCACGGAGTCGTACTCCAGGTGTTCCTCGTACTGGTCGACCAGTACGGTCGTGCTTTTGTCGGCATGCAGCCTCTCGAATTCCTTGGGGTCGAAGCCGCCTACGACGATAAGTCCATCATCGGCCCGGAGCGGGGGCAGGAGGTTACGTCCGCGCAGCGTCTGGCCGAGCACAATCCCCAGCTCCTCACAGCGCAGCTCAACCCCGCGGCGGATTGAGCCGTAATACGGATCTTCCCGTTCTTCTTCCGCCGAGCACCAGAGCAGAAGCGTAATAGCTTTGCTGCTCAGCTCAGTCTCCCGCTTCAGCTGCCTTAACCGTGAGGGCTTGTAGCCAAGCTGCTCTGCGACTGCAAACACACGGCTCCGCGTGTCGTCACTGACAGCCAGGGACAGGTCATTATTTAGCACTCTCGATACGGTTGCGGCTGATACACCCGCCTCACGGGCGATGTCTTTAATCGTTGCCAAGCTGCTTCACGCCTTTTTAGTTAATATATTTACTAAAACTTCGCTTTTATCCTACCACTACTTTCATGTTCTTTCAAGTGGATTTTTGAGGCGCTTACATTAGGAGGGCGTCGATGAGAGCTCCTCCTGCCTCAACTGTGCAATGGCCGTAGTTTGTGCCTTAACCGGGTAAAAGTTTCGTTAACTATAAAATAAGAGATTGCCCCAAGGCGCCATTACATGGCTTTTGGGCAATCTCTTTCAGGAGCAGGCTCGTTATGAGACATGATGGACATGAGCCCTCATGAAGCAGTTTTATGTTATGTCACGCTACACAGCAGATTCCTGGCGGATTGGAGAGCCGTTATTTGCATGAATATCGCCATTCGGCAGGCATACGGACTCAGATCGCTTCATGTACTTCAACTCCGTCATCCGCCTAACCAAGTTCAGCTCAATGACTCCGCACATCCTCCGTACCTGATTCAATCTGCTGCATGTAATCCCGGGGGGAGAGACCGGTGACCTTCTTGAATACCTTGCTGAAGTAAAAGGCGCTCTCGTAGCCGAGCTTCTGCGAGATCTCGTAGATCCGGCCTTCCCCGCGGACCATCATTTCCTTGGCGGTGGTGATTTTGATCTCTGTGATATACTCTACATAGTTTACCTTGGCGACCTTGGAGAACAGATGGCTCAGATAGTTAGGACTGAAATTGAACACATCCGCCACCTGATTGAGCGACAGCTTACTGCCAAGATTTCTTTTGATATATTCCTGGACATTCTTCACGACCTGCTCCTTGTAGCTCTGTCTGCGGGTGGAGAGGATACCTTCGCATCCGTCCCGGAACTGGATCAGCCAGCCGGCGATTTCTTCTATAGTATGCATCTGATAAATGGCCCGGTAGCCCTCCGGCTCATTCTCAAATATCTGCTCCACAATGTTCTCCCCGTCCGCAAGCAGGGAAGTGGCCATATACAGGATATTGCAGGCGGCATCGGTGGCGGGAACCAGCAGGTCGGACCGGCCGTCGAAGATTTCGATCATTCTGGAGATAATGGTGTACAAGGCCCGGGTATCCATCTCTTCAAAAGCACGGCGGATCTCCGAACGTGATTCGGAGAAATCGAACATCAGATGCTCCTGCAGAAGTGTCTCGCCCTCTGTGAAGAAGACGAAGGAGCGCTCTTTAACCGCGGCCGGAAGTGCCTTCCGGGCGGCAAGATAACTCTCCCGCAGCAGATAAGGATCTTCGACGGCAAAGCCGATGGCACCGATGATCGTCACATTGAAGTAGTTGTGCAGCACAGAGGCCATGTCTCCAAGCAGCTTCTGGATGTCAGGCATCCAGAGCTGTGGATCGGTGCCCGGGAGAGGCAGTGCTACGGCGAAATTGCGTAGATCCAGACTGGTTACATAACACGGGCTGACGGAAGAGAGTGTATCCTTAGCCATTTGTACGGTACTGGAGCATAAGGCAACCAGCTTATCGCCGCGCGGTGGAACCGTATCTGGACCCAGAATGCGGCAGGTGCAGACGAGATAGGCGGCCCCTGGCAAATCCAGGTCCAGATCCTCTTTCTGCAGGAGATACTGGTTCTTGTTCTCGAACAGGTTGTTGAACAGGCGGATGAAGAATTTATCGCGCTGGCCCTGGATATTCCCGCGGTGGACCAGCTTCGGGTAGCTCTCCATCGTCTGGTAAGTCTCAAGCATGCCGATCGCTCTGCGGATGGATTCGGACAGCGCCTCCGGGGTCAGCTCCAGCTTAACCAGATAATCCGTGGCCTGCACTTCAATCGCTCCGCGGGCGTATTGAAATTCTTCATAGCTGGTCAGCATTATGAAGAGCGGCAGCCGGCCATACTTTTTGCGTACCGAGCCGGCAACCTCGAGACCGCTTTTAATCGGCATTTTGATATCGCTGATGACGATGTCAGGGCGGAGTGTATCGATCATCTCCTCTTCCTGGGCGCCGTTGTGGGCAATGCCTACAATCTCAATATTGTACTGGTCCCACTTCAGCATGGACTGCAGGCCGATACAGACCAGGGCCTCGTCATCTGCGATTAATAATTTGATCAAGCTCATCACATCCTTGCTCAGTCTGCTGAAATATAAGAGTTTATATGGTTCATACGTATGATAGCAGTTGGATTTTCTCCACTTGCTGAGGAGCGAGGGAGCCTTGCAATTACAGCAGTTGGATAAAAAGCACTTAAATGATCTCATTTCTTTCAAAGTAGCTGAAACCTCAAGTCGTAGATGTCATTTTTCCACTTAATTGCCCCTAATCCTGCGAAACCGAACAATTAAGATACATTTTTCCACTTGCTTGAGGGAACCGCTGGTTTCTAGCTCTTCAGCCAGCCGCCAGCTCTTCAGTCAGCAGTCAGCTCCAGCCGCCAGCCCCCGAATCTACAGCAGCTCCCCAGCTTCACAGCCAGGGCGGTTCTGCTTAAGCATAGCGGCACTTTTATATACAGTTACTGTTACTGGGCAACGTCGGGCGGATGAGGTATAGTCCTAAAAGGGACGGTAACGCAGTCTGTACTTAGCTACTCTCTCTGCAGGAAGGGCAGGAGCAGCTTCATGATGGTATATTGTCCAAGCTCACTCTCAATAGATAGGCCGTAATTCCCGCCAAAAGCCAGCTGCAAACGTTCATTCACGCTGCGCAGTCCGACATTCTCCAGCATTCCCTTGGATTCGTCCTCAGGAACGGATAGAATTGTGGAGATTTGCTCTTCTTTCATGCCGACACCATTGTCTTCGATCGTGACCAGGATATCGGCGAATCCGCTTTTGGAGACCGTGATGATAATATCGCCACGGCCCTTGGGCTCAATGCCATGGAAGATCGCATTCTCTACCAGCGGCTGAAGCGTGAAGCGGGGAATCAGGCCGGTGAGCAGCTCTTCATTCTCAATGTCTTTGACCATGGTGACCGTGCTGCCATAGCGGTATTTCTGGATCAGGAAATAGTCATCGAGCAGGCTCAGCTCATCCTTCAGCGGCATCAGCCGCCGGTTATCCTTGGCGATGCTGCGGAGCAGTCTGGACAGTGAAGTCGTCATCTCTGCAATGCCTGTAGCATTCTGGATCGTGGCCATCCATTTGATTGAATTCAGTGTGTTGTAGAGAAAATGCGGATTGATCTGGCTCTGCAGCATCCGGTATTCCAGCTCCTGCTTCTGCTTCTCGTCCGCGAGCCGGCTGTCCATGAGGGCCACGATATCCTGAGACAGGCGGTTAATGCCGCGTCCGACGTCGCCGAGCTCGCTTTTCCACTCAATATTGCGGTCAATCAGGAAATTACCCTGGGCAATCTTATCGATGCGCTTCTTGAGCTTCTCTACTGGAAGACTGATCGTACGGGTCAAATACAGCGTAATGATAGCGCTTAAGACAATAACCAGAAGGACAACGCCAAGCATCACCAGAATCCATATGTTTGCCTTGGGCGCGAACTGGTCGTTCGATAAAGTCTGTGACAGAATGACTCCGCTGCGTACGGGATAAGATACCACAATATGTCTTTCTTCATCATCCGTAAGCTTGACCATGGACAGCTCGGTTTGCGGGCCGACAGGTTTGTCATTGGTATAGGCTACCGGTACATAAGGTTCTGTAATGGCTGTGACCTGATCGCCGGTAAGCTGATAATGATGATTGCCGAGCGTGAGCAGCAGCCGGGAATTCTTCGGCAGGGAGTATCCCTTCAGCTTGTCGGTGATAACAGAGGTATTGGCTAACATATATACCGTTCCAACCCGTATAGCTCCTTTGCCGTAAATCGGAAACACAAACGGGATTCCATTCGTGTTGGAGAGCGGGTCCTTGATCACCTGATCCCATTGCTCCTCGGCATCTGCATTAAGACCGGCGATATGACCGATATTGTGTATGGTAAGCGGAACGGAGGTGCCGGTGTTATCCACCTGCAGAAACTTTCCGTTGTTATCCGTAACAATCAGGCGGCGGGCATAGCTGTTCGAGCGGTTATTCAGGAATTCCTGTTGCATCGAGTTGAAGACGTTAATGGCTTCCTTGGAGCTGGGGTTCTTGGACGCGAAATAATTCGTGATCAGGGTATTGGTGGACGAGTTGGTGCTGCAGGTCATTGCCAGGCCAGACAGGTTAATCAAATCCTGTTCAATAATATGGGAAACCAGCTGCAGATTGAACTCGGTCGCCTGAATGGTTGTTTTACGCTGATAATACGTAATCAATTCATAACTGAAAAAAGACAGCAGCGACGCAATCAGCAGTGCGAATACGGCCATGAGCAGAATGATGCGGCTTTTAATAGTAGATTTTCTTACCGTTGAGAACACTCCTTTGTAAATGTTGAAAACATATTAAGCGTTTTCATCTACCTTATCATATTCCTGCCGTTCAATACAGACCAAGGAGAAGAAGCTAAGAATTTTACATGTTTCGGATAGGATATTACAGGTTTAGGCCGGACGAGGGGAAGAAGAGCACAGAAAAGTGAATGTTCTGTGTTTGATATTGCATCCCAATCCCGTCTGAAAAGGCTTACACTTTGAACTAAGGCCGGTTGAGCCGGTCGCGGATTGACCATAAGAAGGAAAAGGGGATATTTAAATGAACTTAAAAAGATTCTATGGCATGACCCTTAGCGCAGCGCTCTCCGTGAGCATGTTGGCCGGATGTTCCGGGAACAACGCCAATAATGAAGCTGCTGCAACTACCGCACCTGCGGCGGGTAACGCTGCAAACGCTTCCGCTGAACCAAGTCAGGAGCCTGTGACTTTGAAATGGGCGCTGTGGGACTGGGAAGCAACCGCTTACTACAAGCCGCTGATCGATGCTTATAAAGCTGCACATCCGAATGTAACGATTGAATATGTAGATCTTGGCTCCACGGACTATATGACCATGCTCAGCACACAGCTCTCCGGCGGTGCAGACCTGGACGTTCTTACCATTAAAGATATTCCCGGTTATTCGAACCTGGTGAAGCAGAATCATCTGGAGCCGCTTAAGAGCTACATGAGCACAAATTCCATTGATCCTTCCTTGTATGGCGGTACTGTGGAGCAGATTGAAGTGGGCGGCGAGGTGTATGCGCTTCCTTTCCGCAGTGACTTCTGGGTGGTTTATTACAACAAAGCTTTGTTCGACAAAGCAGGCGTGGAATACCCGAGTAATGATATGACCTTCGACCAATATGATGAGCTCGCCCGCAAAATGACCTCCGGCAGCGGTTCCGAAAAAGTATACGGTGCCCACTACCACACTTGGCGGAGCGCGGTTCAACTGTTCGGTATTCTTGACGGCAAGAATACGGTGGTCGGCGGCAACTATGACTTCCTGAAGCCTACCTATGAACGGATTCTGAAAGAGCAGGAAGACGGTATCGTGATGGATTACGCTACATTGAAGACTTCCAGCACGCATTATTCCGGCGTATTCTACAACAACTCCGTTGCCATGATGAACATGGGCAGCTGGTTCATTGCTACCCAGATCGAGAAAGTGAAGAGCGGCGAATCCCAATCAACAGAATGGGGCATTGTGAAATACCCTCACCCTGACGGTGTGGAAGCCGGTACAACTCTGGGTACGATTACTTCCCTGGCTGTAAACCAGAAATCCAAGCACAAAGAAGCCGCACTGGAGTTCATGAACTTCGTAACTGGTGAAGAAGGCGCGAAGGTTATTGCTTCTACCGGAACCATTCCGGCCATCAAGAACGATGAAGTTATCAATTCCATTACTTCCATCGACGGTTTCCCTGCAGACGAGAACAGTAAGGCTGCACTAAATACTGTTCAGACTTATCTGGAAATGCCTATACATGAAAAGAGTGCAGACATCGAGGTTATCCTGAATGAAGCACACGATAACATCATGACGAAGAACGCTTCGATTGATGAAGGCCTGAAGGATATGAACAAACGTGTAGGAGAGCTCTTGAACAATTAACCGTTCTGAGTAGGGCGGTCGCTAGTAAGGGCGGGCGAAGGCCCGCCCTCTATATGACAAAGGACAGCTTTGGGGTTCCCGCAAAGTACCTGAACAGGCATCACAGTAATTCATACTTTGCGGGGATGTTATATAAGGTTTGGAGGAGAAACAATGCAGAACGAAACCATATTGCATACAAATAAGAGCCCAAAAAGACGTATGTCAAGAGGGGTTAAAGATAACCTGATTGCCTACAGCTTCATTGCGCCGAACTTTATCGGATTTGCCCTGTTTACACTGGTACCCATGATATTTGCCTTTGTCCTTGCGTTTGTGAAATGGGACGGGGCCAATCCGATGAAGTTCATCGGGCTGGACAATTTCACCCGGCTGCTCAAAGATTCAACCTTCCACAAAGCCTTGTGGAACACCATTGTCTACACCATCGGAGTCGTACCGCTGACCATGATTGTGGCGCTGGCGCTGGCCATTCTGCTGAACCAGAAGATTATGGGCCGTAATTTCATGAGAACCGTGTTCTTCTTCCCTTATGTAGCCTCCCTGGTAGCCGTTGCGGCGGTATGGAACTTCATCTTCAGCCCTACCATGGGTCCGATCAACAACATTCTGCATACCCTTACCGGTATCCCGCTGGAGGATCTTCCCCGCTGGGCGGCGGATAAGCAGTGGGCCATGTTTACCGTAGTTCTTTTCACAGTGTGGAAAAATATGGGATATTATATGGTCATCTATCTGGCAGGACTCCAGGGAATTAACCCTGAGCTCTACGAGGCTGCTGAGCTGGACGGCGCAGGCCCGTGGAGAAGATTCCGCAATGTCACCGTGCCACAGCTGGCACCTACAACCTTCTTTGTTCTGATGATTCTGGTCATTAACTCGTTCAAGGTCTACGATATCTTTATCAACCTATTTGCCGGCGCCGATAACCAGCTCAACGACTCTACGAGGGTTATGGTCTATCAAATCTACAATACGGCATTCCGTTCACTTGATTACGGATATGCCAGTGCCATGGCGATTGTACTCTTTCTGCTGGTACTTGGCATCACCATCGTCCAGTTCCGCGGCGAGAAGAAATACGGACAATAGGAGGATTCAAAAGATATGGTTGGAAAAAGTAAAGGACTTAGAATCAGCCTCATGGTTCTTGTGTATATGTTGTTGTTTGCGACCGTGCTGGCGATGCTGGTTCCGTATATATGGATGCTGTCCTCATCGCTCAAGCTGAACAAGGATGTCTTCTCCTTCCCGATGCAGTGGATTCCGGCGAACCCCCGCTGGGAGAATTTCACGGATATCTGGACGCGGATTCCGCTCGGACGGTTTATTTTTAACACTGCGAAATTATCGATTATCGTAACGATTCTGCAATTGCTGACTTCAAGCTTTGCGGCCTATGCGTTCTCGAAGCTGCATTTCCGGGGCAAGAACTTTATCTTCCTGGGGTATATCGCAACGATTGCGATCCCTTGGCAGGCCTACATGGTGCCGCAGTTTATCCTGATGCGTTACATGGGACTGAATAATACCCACCTGGCGATCATTCTGCTGCAGGCGTTCTCGGCATTCGGTGTGTTCATGATGCGCCAGTTCTATCAGGGAGTACCTGATGAATTATGTGAAGCAGCCCGGATCGACGGACTCAGTGAATACGGCATCTGGGCAAGAATCATGCTGCCGCTGTCCAAGCCGGCATTGTCTACACTCACAATCTTCACCTTCGTCGCCACCTGGAATGACTTCCTGGGGCCGATGATTTATCTGACAGATACGAAGCTCAAGACCATTCAGATCGGTCTGCGGATGTTCATCTCGCAGTATTCTGCGGAGTACGGTCTGATCATGGCAGCAAGTGTGGTTTCCATTATTCCGGTAGTGATTGTATTCCTGGCCCTGCAGAAGTACTTCGTGCAAGGTGTTGCAGCATCGGGGATTAAAGGCTAGAACAAGTAACGCGCCTGGCAGTTGCATCTTTTCGTGGCTGCCGGGTTTTTTATAACCACTATGGAGGTAAGGCAAAGGTCTGTCCAAGTAAATATTCTTCTAACAACGCAATGTATACGATTATTTGTTGAATAAGAGGAGGATGAATGAATGAACAGCACAACCCGTGTCAAGAAAAGGCTATTCTCTGTGTTGATGTCAGGGGCACTTGTAGCCGGAATGTTTCCGGCACTAGGTATGCCGGCCGTATCTGCGGCCACTGTAAATACGGTCTATGCAGCGGCCTATATGGGGGCAAAGACAACGGCAGGTACGACTCTGCCTGCAAGCGTCGATGTTGGCGGCCAGAGTGCACTTGTGAACTGGAGCATTGGCGAAGATACCTTTGATGTGCCGTATGACACCGTAACCGTGAACGGAACCGCGAACGGCGGGCCGGTGGTGGCGAATGTGGAAGTAATTCCGCCGGCCGATAGTCCGCTCGTCTACTTCGTGGACAGCGGCAGAGGCGGCGATTCCTTGGGGAATCCTCCTGGAGACTCGCCCCTGTACGAGGCGGTCAAAACCTTGTCCGGCAGCAGCCTGCTTAACGGGTTACCGGATCAGAAATACGTCAGCGGAACGACAGACTGGGGCTTCGATGATACGGGCAATATGGTGAAGAACTCCAAGGCCGGAGAGCTGGCCGACCCTGCCACTGAGCCATCGGTATGGAAGGTCGGCCTGCGGGCAGATCCGTCCGGCGCTAATATCGTTTATAAATTGAAAGCGCTTAATGCGGGCACGTATACACTCAGCAGCGGTTTCTATGAATGGTACTCCGGCACGCGCAACCGCGGGATAGAGCCACGCCTGGAGTATAAGAATACCGCCGGGGACAGCAAGACGATCACGTTCACGCAATTGGACACCTATACGACCAAGTTTATTTCCGGTGAATTCACCATTCCCGGAGATGTTGATGTCAGCAGTCCTATGACCTTGACCTATGCTTCAGTATCCGGGGAGAAGCCGATCCTGAGCTGGTTCGCTGTTGCCGAAGGTGCGATCAAGCAAGAGCTTGAGGATGCCCGGCAGACCGCAGCCTCTACGGTCAAAGTTCTGCTCGACGGCAACGATATTAAGGAAGACAATGTTAACGGCCTGACGTTCAAAGGCTTCGGCGTGCTGAGCGGAAACAGTACCAGCGCCTTGCTGATGGACTATAAGTCTGAGCAGCCAGAAGCTTATGCGCAGCTGCTGCAGATCCTGTTCGGCGGCGACCGTCCGCTGATCGACCATGTCAAGATTGAGATGGGGAATGACCGCAACAACTCTACAGGTCCCGACCCTTCGACGATGCGTACGGAGAATGAAGAGGCCAATGTTACCCGGCATCCCGGCTTCCAGCTTGCGGCTGATGCCAAGGCCATCAATCCTGCGGTTAAGGTAAGCTTCCTGCGCTGGAATGCTCCGGCCTGGGCCAATAACAACAACGATAAAATTTATACATGGTACAAAAATACGATTCTGGCCGCTTACCGCGAATACGGTTATATGGTGGATTATGTCAATCCTGATGTCAATGAGCATGCATCCGATTTGAACTGGATCAAGCAATACAGCGCCAAGGTTAAAGCGGATACTGAAGGCTTCGAGAGCACTGAGGAGGAGGCGCTGTATCACGACATCAAGCTGATTATTTCCGACGAGGTCGGAATCGGCACCTTCGGCGATGCTATGGTGAGCGATCTTTCGCTGCGGGAGGCGGTAACGGCCGCAGGCTATCATTACAACACCGATGATGACAGCAAAGGCAACTTCAAACGGCTGGCCGAAGAATTCGACAAGGAAATCTGGAACAGTGAGGCGCAGGCGACCTTCAGCAACTCGGCCTTCCGCCCGAACAACAATATGAATGACCCGTCAGCGGCCGGAACGGGCATCGGCGGCACCGGCGGTCCGCTGGAGATGGGCAATACCATCATTAAGGGCTTCGTGAATTCCCGCCGGACACACTTCATCTACCAGCCGGCGATCGGCTCTTTCTATGAAGGCGGACAGTATTCCTTCAAGGAGCTGGTCAGCGCGCGGGACCCGTGGTCGGGCTTCATACACTATGACGCAGGGCTGGTTATTCTCCAGCATTTCAACGGGTTTGCCAAGACGGGCTGGGAGAATGGGGATAATACAGCAGGAGTCTGGAGAGCGGTTCCCAAGGCCAGCTACACCGGTGCATCCGGCACGAACCCGGTCAGCGGACGGAACGGAACTCCGAGCTACATGACACTTGCTGCTCCGGGCAAGCAGGAATTCTCGACAGTCATCATCAATGACAGCGAGTATGAGAAGATCTACAAGCTTCAGGCGGTGAACATGGGCTATACAGGAAACCCTTCCCTGGAAGTATGGGAGACCCGTGCGGCTGATGAGGGTCAGGCTTTTAACAGCAATTATATGAAATATCTAGGCGATGCGGCTGCAGACGGCAGCGGTGTATACACGGTGAGAGTGAAGCCGTTCTCGATTGTAACTGTAAGCACATTGGATAATCACGCTACAGCAGAGTCGCCGGCACCGCTTCCGGTTGAGGGAGAACGTACGGTGCTGGATACCGATGCAACAGGTTCCGTACAGAATACGGAAGACGGAATTCTGTATGCGGATGACTTCAATTACGGCAGCAAAACCGTTCCCGTCATCGGCAAAGACGGAGGGATTGCCGGCGAGCAGAGTTATGTCAGCTCCCGCGGCGGTGAGCAGAGCGTCATTCCGCGTTATACCCAGGACCTTAACGGAGCCTTCGAGGGGTATCGTATCGGCGATACGGATAATTATGTCCTGCGCCAGCAGCTGGATCAGATTACAACAGGAGTTGGCGGTGCCTGGAACGGCGGAGACCCGGTCACAGCGATCGGTGATAACCGCTGGACCAACTATAAGGTCAGTGCCGATGTGTCTTTTGAGCAGAACAGTACTTATAGCGGCAACAATTACGCAGCAGTCGGAGCCCGCTATCAGGGCGGGTCACAGACGCTAAGCGGAACGCCATATGCGCTGAAGTTCTGGTTCGATGGCGGCTGGCAGCTGCTGTCCAGCGGTACTGTTGTCGCCAGCGGCAATGCCGCCACTGGCACCGGCGGTGTGAAGCTTGAGGGTTACGATACCGCACACGACGCATGGCATAACATTGCTCTTCAGGTTGCAGGTGATAGAATCACTGCCTATCTGGATCATGTTGAGCTTACAACTTATACCGACCCGAATCCGAAGCTGTCCGGACGCGTGCAGCTCGCGAGCGGCTTCTATCATGTCCGCTTCGATAATCTAAAGGTGGAGAAGGTAGACGGCTATACTCCTTATTATTCAGAGCTGCTGGATAATCTGGAGATGCACGATCTGGCTGCGGTTCCGCAATCCAAGCTGGTGTACGAGGGGGCATGGGCCCATGAGAATGGCAAAGGGATGTATGTGTACCAGCGTTCCCTTTCGACCAGTCAGGCTGCTGGTGCGGTGCTAAAGTATACTTTTACCGGCACCGGATTGGATATTCTCGGGCCTAATGACGGCTCCGCCAAGCTGGAGGCGAGTGTGGACGGCCGGACTGTAGTGCTCTCTGGCGCTGCTGCGGCATCGAAGGAGCTGTATCAGACCTTCATGCTGCGCGGGCTGGAATACGGAGAGCACACGGTCCAGATCAAGGTGCTGAGCGGGACACTGGCAGTGGATTCCGTGGGAACTATCTCCGGCGGAGCTGCAGGAAACGTGAATACTGCTGCGCTTCAGCAGGCGGTGAAGGACGCGCAGGAAATTACCCGGCAGGATGAATTTCCGGAGAGTGACTGGAAGTTGTTCGCAGATGCGCTAGGTGCAGCTGAGGCAGCACTGAATAATCCTGTGCTGTACAGATTGGATCAGGAAGGAGCAACGCACCTTGAAGCGCGCTTGACCTCGGCCTATATCGGACTGGTTGTAGGCGATGTGAGGGAGCTTGCCGCTCCTCAGGATACGGCCACTTATGCCGGGAAGAAGCCTAACCTGCCGGCCATGCTGGAAGCAACGCGTGCTGACGGCTCCAAGGTGCAGGTGGCTGTGAAATGGAATGTAGACGCAGTCAGCTTCGACACTCCATATGAGCGGGTAGCTGTAGCCGGTACTTTCGGAAATTTGAAGACAACAGCGTATGTGGAAGTGGTACCTGCTGGCCTCGTATATTTCCTGGACCCTGGTGTCTCCGCTGACGGGATAACACCGCCATATACAACCATCAAGAATTTCGTCGGCGACAGCCTGCTGAATGACAAGGCGGATCAGTTGTCGACAGGGGATACGGTCTTGGGACATACCAACATCACCGCTAACTACAGTCCAAAGGGACTTGGCGGAGCAGTAGTTGCTACAGATAAAGCCCAGACTGGAGTATACAGCTCGAATACGAAGAATACACCTTTGATTTACAAGCTGCCTTTAAGCGCAGGGAAATATACGATTACGTCCTATCATCTGGACTGGTGGAATAACAGCAGCCGGACGATGGATGTTACACTAAGCTATTCTGAGGCTGAGGGGAAAGCCGTATCTGAGAAGGTTCGTACCGGCCTGGTTGCAGGTTCTGCGGGTACAGCGGTCAATCATGACTTCACGCTGCCGGTGAGCGGTACCGTGACCTATGCAGTGTACAATACGTTCAGTCAGGCTGCAGTAATCAGCTATGTAGCTGTAGCCAGAGATAAGGTCAGCGTTGCCAATGAGCAGGCTGTACATGAGGCGAAGAGCATCATTGAAGGTGCGGCCTACAATGTGAAGAAGGAGACAGCGAATAGTGAGGAGGCTGTCCAGACCTGGCTGCAGCAAACCATAAACGCACTGCCCGGCTTCAGTGCTACCGGAGTTGCCATGGGTGACATCATTTTGTCGCCATTCCAGGAAGCAACGAAGGATACGGATGGCAGCTTCACCTTCTCTGTTACGCTGAGCAAGGGAGAGGCGAAGGCGGATAGCTCGGCCAGCGGAGCAATTACGCTGCCGGTACCGGATACGGTTCTGCCGGTAATTACCCTGAGTGGCGAGGCGACCGTTAATCTGCCGGTTGGTTCGGAATATACGGATGCCGGAGCCACGGCTGTTGATGATCAGGACGGCGATATAACTGGCCGTATCGTTACAACAGTGACCAGTGAAGTATATGGCCTGACAGAGCTGGATACGGCGGTAGAGGATATTTATACCTTCCATTATAACGTCAGCGATACCGCAGGGAATGCAGCGGAGGAAGTAACAAGAACCGTAGTGGTTGCCATTGATCCGGATGTAACGAAGCCGGTGATAACCCTGCTTGGGGAAGCATCCGTGCAACTTGAGAATGGCGCAAGCTATACCGATGCCGGAGCTACTGCGGCAGATGACCGTGACGGCGACATTACGGAGCGCATCGTGGAGACGATTACGAAGGATGGGGAGTCAGTATTGACGCTGGATACATCGGCTGCAGGCACCTATTTGTACCATTATAATGTGACGGATACAGCGGGCAACGCCGCTGCTGAGGTGACCCGGACGGTGACTGTAGGCGAAGCAGAACAGCCGCCGGTGACACCAACACCTACGCCGACGCCGGAACCGGAGCCGACAACAGCACCAACGGCAACACCGGCCCCTACAGATGCGCCAGTGTCTACGGTAGCACCAACACCAGCGGCTACGCCATCACCGGCTCCGCAGCCGCAGACCGAGAAGGTTCTTGCCCCTGGTGATTTCGCGGCCCCGGCTGGCGGGACAATAACGGTTCAGCTCACGGATGCTACAGAATCCGTGCTGCTTCCGGCAGGATTATCGGGAATTACAGGAGAGAATACCCTGCGTCTCGCCTGGAGTACGGTTGCGGTCGACCTGACACCGGAAGTGCTGAAGAGCATTCAGCAGAAGGCTGCGGGTGCCGGAGGACAACCGGAGGGGGCGAGAATTAAGCTTTCAGCCGTGAAGACTGCGAAGGCTGCTGCGGAGCAGCTGATGAAGAATCCGGCTGTCAACGGTTCCGTTCAGCTATCGGCGGCAAGTGATGTAATCAGCTTCAGCCTGGAGGTACTTGCTGCGGACGGCACGGCCATGCCGGTAACCGCTTTTGACAAGCCGCTTACCCTTACATTCACTGTAGATCCTAATGCGAACCGCAGCTTGCTCGGTGTCTACTATATTGCTGCCAGCGGTGCCCTTGAATACATGGGCGGAACATTGACAGATGGTAAATTCACCGCCGAAATCAATCATTTCAGCCAGTATGCAGTGCTGGAGTATGACAAGACATTCTCGGATGTCAGCAGCACCAGCTGGGCCAGCGGTGTCATTAAGTCTATGGCTGCGAAGCATATTCTCGAAGGCATTTCGGCTACAGAATTCAATCCGCAAAGTGAAGTAACCAGGGCGCAATTCGCCGCTATAATTACACGGGCACTTGGCCTTAAGGCGGGAAGTACACCGTCATTTGCTGATGTGGATTCCAAGTCCTGGTATGCCGGAGCTGTTGCGGCTGTAAATGAAGCGGGGATCGTGCTCGGACGCAGCAAGGATGCCTTCGCTCCGAATGAGCGTATTACCCGGGAGGAAATGGCGGTCATGATCGTCCGCGCTTATGAGTACTTACAGGGAAGCCGGGTAAGCCAGGCAAGTGATACAGCTGCAGGCGCGTTCAGTGATTACTCCCAGATTCATAGCTGGGCGAAGAACGCAGCCGGCATCGCCCTACAGGCGGGGCTGATCAAGGGCCGCGGCAATCAGCAATTCGCGCCGCAGGGGAGCATGACCCGCGCCGAGAGTGCCCAAGTCATCGCTAATTTAATGGGGCAGCTGTAACACCAGCGAGGCGGTTCATGCCCCACACCATATCGTTCAAACAGAGCAGCGGATCTCCAGTTAATGGAGATCCGCTGCTCTACGTTTATCTAAAAAAGCTGAGAATACCCCACCCTCGATAGGGTGGGGATGAATCAGTAGTTTTCGATTTCAATACGAACATATGTGCTATAATATGGATGAGATCACTAAAAGGAGGTGTTGCACATGCTCGTGTCTGCGCAGGAGGTTTCTTCGAAACACCTGGTTCATCAAGCCTATAAATATCGGATCTACCCCAATACAGAGCAACAGCAACTCATTCGTCGAATGTTTGGCTGCTGCCGTTTTGTGTTCAATTACTTCTTGGGAGCTTGGAATCAAAGCTATGCGGAAACGGGAAAAGGCTTGTCTTATCACGCTTGTGCAACACAACTCCCCGGTTTAAAAGCACAATACGACTGGCTGAAAGAAGTCGATAGCATCGCTTTGCAGTCGGCTGCTCGTCATGTGGCGGATAGCTTTGATCGTTTTTTCAAGAAGCAAAATCAAGCGCCACGCTTCAAGAGCCGAAAGCATCCGATTCAAAGTTACACGACCAAATTCACCAACGGGAATATCGCCATGGAGGGCAGTCGCTTGAAGCTCCCCAAACTCGGCTGGATACGTTTTGCAAACTCCCGGAAGCTGGAAGGCCGGATATTGTCCGCTACCGTTCGTAAAAACGCCAGCGGGAAATTTTTCGTCTCGCTCGTTTGCGAAGTTCAAAAGAACCCTCTGCCCCAAGTGGATACACCTATTGGCATCGACTTAGGCTTGAAAGAATATGCAGTATGCTCAAACGGCGAACATATCGCCAATCCTCGCTTTTACCGTCAATACGAGAACAAGCTGGCGCTTTGGCAGCGGCGGATGGCTCGGCGTACTCCGGGCGGCTCCAACTGGAAGAAAGCAAGGCAGCATATCGCTCGTATTCACGAACGCATTGCCAATAAACGAAATGACTTCCTCCACAAGCTGACCACGAGACTGATTCGTGAAAACCAAACGATTAGTATCGAACATCTGCGTGTGGCGAATATGATTCAGAACCCCAAGTTTTCAAAATCCATTGCTGATGCGTCTTGGGGCGAGTGGGTGCGACAGCTGACGTATAAAGCGAAATGGTATGGACGAAATCTTCGGATCGCCGACACGTTTGAGCCGACCAGTCAGCGTTGCCATGTGTGTGGCACAATCCACCCCGAGGTGAAGAACCTGTCCATTCGGGAATGGACGTGTACGGCCTGCGGGACGATCCATGACCGTGACGAAAACGCCGCTCACAATATTGAACAAGTAGCGGTTTAACCCCCACCTAACCAAACGATAGAATTCAAGATTTCACTAGCGTCAAAAATGTAAAACTGCGGGAACGCAGGGATCGCTTGCTCCATAAGAAGAGGGTACTCTTCTGTTCGCAAGAATCCGCCACTTCAAGCGTTAGCTAAGTGGGGGAGAATTCAAAGTCGTTGCCTTAGATAATGATGATAGTCGTTTGTTGGATTATATCTGTCTTTTGTTGTTTAAATATGTTGCTACATCAGGAATTGTGCGGAGTCCATTGGCTGTGGACGGCAGGCGGTTGGCTTTGCGTGGAAATCAAACGGGTAAATCCCTCAGAGTCCGCCAAAAGCAGGCCCTTTGGTCTGTTCGCAGAGTGCCTCTAACCTAAATCCTGCATCAAAAAAAACAAGAGCTGCCCCAAGCCATCTCATGGCTAAGGGGCAGCTCTTGCTGCACAATGGGTTGCCGGAACCGCTAGGTATTCTGCCACGGGTTACCCCTTGACCGCTCCTGCGGTAAGGCCGCTTACAATATACTTCTGGCAGAATACGTACAGGATGAGTACGGGCAGCGAGGTCAGCACCAGATCCGCAAAGATCAGATTCCAATCCCGGCTATACTTGCCGTAGAAATTGTATACTGACAGAGGCATGGTCCAGTCCGAGCTGTCGGTCAGGAAGTAGAGCGGAATGGTAATATCGTTCCAGACGGACATGAAGACCATAATTGCTACGGTCGCGTTGACCGGAACGATCAGCGGGGTGACGATTCGGAAGAACACATCGAACGTATTCGCACCCTCCAGGAAAGCCACCTCATCCAGAGCTTTGGGAATGGAGCGGATAAATCCGCTGTAGAGAAACACGCTGAACGCGGTGTTGAGCGAAGCATAGATCAGGATTACGCTGGTGATGCTGCCATAGAAGCCCATCCACTGGACCACACGGATTGTGGTGATGGTGGACATCGGGGCAATCAGGCCCATGAAGAAGAACATGTACAGAAAATTAGACCACTTGGTCTCCCTGCGGACCAGAATGAAGGAGGCCGCCGACGAGGTGAAAATATTCAGAATCGAAGACACGCCGGTAATCAGCAGCCCGTTCAGGAACGCGCGCCCCAGACCGCCCTCACGGAAGACCGTGGAATAGTTGGAGAATACCCATTTGTCCGGGAGACGAAGGGAGAACTTCAGCACCTCCGTGCTGGTCATGAAGCTGCCAAAAATCATGATCAGCAGCGGCAGGATAATCAGCAGGGAGGCAAGGATCAGGAAGCCCTCTACCAGATAGTTGCGCCAGGCCATTTTGCGTGAAAAGCTCATTATTCCGATACCTCCTTACGCCGCATGAAGATGAGCAGTGGAATCGCGATGATGGTTACAGCGGCGAACAGCAGGGTGTTGACTGCCGTGCCAAGTCCCCAGCTGCCTTCCCCGAACGAGCGCAGGATGATGGTACCGACCACCTGGGAGGCATTGCCCGGTCCCCCGCCGGTCAGCACGAATACCTCGGAGAACACCTTGAGTCCGCCGATCAGGGTGAGCATCAGATTAATGTTGATCGCAGGAAGCAGAAGCGGAATCGTGATGCTGCGGAAGCTCCGCCATGATCCGGCCCCGTCAATCGTAGCGGCTTCATAATATTCTTTGGATATGGACTGGAGTCCGGCCAGGTAGATCGCCATCTGGAAGCCGGTATGCTGCCAGATGGACACAAAGGCAACGGTCCAGATGACAATGGCCGGGTTGGTCAGCCAGGCCTGGCTCAGCGAAGGCAGACCCACAGCCTCGAAGATACGGTTAATCGTACCGTCAGAGCGCAGCATAGGCGTAAAGACAATGCTGATGACCAGAACGCTTAAGATCGACGGGGAGTAGAAAATAGCCCGCAGCAGATTTTTGGATTTCAGCTTCATATTTAAGCCGACCGCCAGCGCGATCCCGAGCAGGTTTTTGCCGATGACGGTGACTACTGCGAAGATCGCTGTATTCTTGATGGCCAGCAGCAGGGTTCTGTCGGTGAAAATACGTTCAAAGTTGTCCCAGCCGACAAACTTGATCGCTTCCCGGTCCAGGCGCCAATCCGTGAAGGAATAGAAGAGACCCGTTAGCGCCGGGAGCACGAAAAAAATGGAATAGATCAGCAGCGCAGGCCAGATGAGGTAATACGAGTATAGTTTCTTTGATATTTTCATCTCTTCACACTCCTATATAGCCCAGGACAGAATAAAGCCCTGGCCGGACTTTATTCTGCCTGTTGTAATGGTTATTTGCTGTACATTAAAAGCCCTCGACGCCTTTGTCCTTCATCAGCTGGCTGAATTTCTCATCCCAGGCCTTGAGTACGCCCGCAGCGTCCAGACCGCCGGCGAACTCATCCTGAAGCAGACGGTACAGCTCGCTGCGGTCTACGATCATGTAAGCATCGGTAGTCAGTGTAGTCTTCTTCGGTGTGATATATTGATCGACAATCTCCTGCTTGTATTCCGGAAGCTTCGGCGTAGTGACATCGCTGAAGTTGGAGACGGAGCCTTGGCTGTCAACCATTTTCTGTGCGACTTCTTTGGTGGCGAGGAACTCCAGGAATTTCTTCGCTTCATCCATATGCTTGGCTTTCTTCGGAATGAACAACTGGCCGCCCAGCGGGCTTGCGCCCAGACTTGCATCTTCAGAGGAAGGGATGGCGAACAGGCCCAGATGCACATTCGGATCTTTTTCGGCCACGTTCACAATCAGCCAGTCTCCCATGAACATCATCGCGGTTTCCTTGTTCAGGAATTTGCCCACGGCCATATCGTAGCTGTCGCTGAGGATGTCAGCGTTGGTGTAGCCTTTCTTGTAGACCTCGTATTGCTGCTCCAGGAAGGTAGCGAATTCCGGAACATCGGACCACTTCTTGCGGCCGGCATTGATGTCCTCGAACAGGGAAGGTTCGTTCTTGGCAGCCCAGTCGGCAAAAGCGGCAGCCGGCCAAATATTCGCCGCCCAGTTATCCTTGAACGGCATGAAGACCGGTGTAATCCCGCTGGCCTTGATCTTCTCGCATACGGCCAGGAATTCCTCGTAGGTATTCGGAATACTCAGCCCCAGCTCCTTGAAGATATCCTTGTTGTAGACCACTCCCTGCATGCCTGTATCCTGGCTATAGTGGAAGCTGTATACATGACCATAGGCGGAGAGAACGTCCTTATTCAGCAGCCGGCTCACCCAAGGCTCATTGTCCAGAATTTCGAAGTTACGCTCCAGATTGAGATCCGTGGTGGCACTGGCCAGATTGTACTGAATAAGGTCGGGAACCTCGTCAACCGCCAGCTTGGTCTGCAGCACGGTGGCGGTCTGTTCTGCCGGAAGCAGCTGGAGATTGATTTTGATATTGGTTTTTTGTTCGAACTCATCCAGTACATCCTGGGCCACAAACGCCGAATCCTGCGAGCTTTTGGAGATGGCCAGCTCAATGGTTACCTTTTTGCCGCCACCGCTGCCACTGCCGCTGTTCCCATTTCCACCGCTGTTGGTAGCCGCAGCATTGCCGGAGCCTGAATTGTCAGAGCCGCATGCCGCCAGGGATAGGGTCATTACACCCGCCAACACGCCTGTTGCGATTTTTTTCATTTTGCCATTCATGTGATCGCCCCCGTAGTGATTTTTTTCTGGTGCCTTTGAATCCGTTTACATTTCTGATTATAGATTGATGCCTGTGCAAGGTACATGTTTGTACGTGACTCTTTCTGTGTAATATTCTGAACTCGTGGGCCGCTTGTCCAATTGCCGGTTTGGTTGTAAAGTAGGGACATCAAACGGTTCAGGGAGGATTCAACTTGGCTAACCTTCTCAACAAATTCGGCAGAGGCAGGGTTCAGGCCAGTCTGCAAACGAAGTTTTTCTTAACCTTCATGCTGCTCCTGCTGATTGTGCTGGGCTGCTTCCTGGTCTATGTCAACATCATGGTCATCAAGCCGCTGAAGGACAAGACCGAGAATGAAATGAAGATGGCCGCCGCCAAAGTCAGCGATCAGCTCAATCTCTATATCAATAACCAGAACCAGCTGTCCCAGCGGATTCTGTCGAACAAAGACGTCTTCACGCTGCTGTCCGCCGGTGATTACTCGCAGCTTACCCTTGAGGGACTGACCCGCAGCCGCAGGCTCAAGGATATCATGTTCCAGGCACTTGGCCCGAGTCTGAACATTGAAGATATGATTATCTATGACCTGAAGGGGGCAGAGGTAGCCTCCTATATCGGATATGCCGGCAACCAGACCTCACTTGTCCCATTCCTGGAGGAGAGCGGGAGGCTGGCGACTTGGAATGCAAGCGGTTACGCCGTGTACCGTCAGGGGGCGGATGTTATCTCCTTTGTGCGGGCAATCAGGAACCAGAACGGTCAGGTGTTCGGCTATCTGGCGATTCAGCTGGATCAGGAATATCTGACAAGATCGGCGGCCGGCATTGCAGGCGGCAAGGTATACATTGTTGATCCGGACGATCAGCTGATCTCAAGCTCCCCGGTGCTTCAGGAAGGGGAAGCGGCTCCGGAATTTGCCCCGGCTTCAGCGGCGAGCGGAATCTATTTAAGCAGCAGCCAGAGCTATGTGGCCTATCATAGATCTGCCGAGACGGGCTGGACCACCTATGTTGTGACCTCGAAGCATGTGGTGCTGGGTTCTGTCAATTCGGTGAAATACATCTCTATTCTGCTGATTACAGCGCTGATTCTATTCTCGTTCATCTTCATCTACTTCTCTACGAAGAACCTGCTGCTCCCCATCCGTAAGCTGCGCAGCCAGATTCTGCGGATTAATTACAGCAATCTGAATGTAAAGGCGGATACGCGCACCCACAACAATGAGCTGATTCAATTGAACGGGGCTTTTCAGGAGCTGCTAGAACGGCTGCAGGAATCCATCGAACGGGAGAAGCTTGCGCTGCACGAAGAGGTGAAGTCGCGGAATTCTGCCCTTCAAGCGCAGATTGCCCCTCATTTCATCCACAATGTTCTGTATCTCATCAGTATCGCCGCACAGGAGGGGAAGAATGTGGTCGTAACCGATATGTGCAAGCATCTGTCGGACAGCCTGCGCTATATTGTGTCCTCCCCCTATCAGCATGTCACGTTAACGGAGGAGCTGAAGCATACCCAGCATTATTTGTCTCTGATTCAGCACAATTTCGAGGACGACCTTGAATGGGAGATCGACGAGGATGAGGTGTTTGACCGGATCGAGCTACCCCGTCTTGTCATACAGCCGTTCGTGGAGAATTGCATTGAACATGCTTTCAGGAACACGGATCCGCCATGGAATATCAAGGTAAGGGTGAAGGTGTACAACGGCCTGTGGGCCATCGAAATCCGGGATAACGGAGAGGGCTTCGAGCCAGGCAGAATCAAGGAAATTCTGGATAAAATCGACGGCTCGGATTTAGGGGTGTACGAGCTTCAGCATAATACTTCGGGGATCGGCAATATGGGCATTGTGAATACAGTGAACCGGTTGAAGCTGATGTACAAGAACCGGCTGTTCTTCAACATCTACAACCATTCAGAGGAGGGCCGGGGAGCCACGGTTCAGATTATTGCATCCATGAGTAAAGACTTCTACTAAACCGGGAGGGACCGCAATGTATACCGCTATTATTGCAGAAGACAGCAAGCCGATCCTGCGGAATATCAGGGCTCTGATGCAGTCAATGGAGCTGCCCATCGTCATCACCGCCACGGCGTCGAACGGGCTGGAGGCATTGGAATATATCAAGGCTCATTCTGTCGATATCCTGCTGACCGATATCCGTATGCCCAAGCTGGACGGGCTTGCGCTGATCGAACAGTGCAAGCTGGTGAATCCGAATTTGAAGGCAGTACTTATCAGCGGGTACAGTGATTTCGAATATACGCGCAAAGCCCTGAACCTGCAGGTATTCGATTACCTGCTGAAGCCTGTCGAGCGCCATCAGCTGGCCGAGGTTATGCAGCGGCTGATTGCCCATCTGCAGGAGCAGCAGGGCAGTATCAAGGAGCTTCTGGAAGGAATCGCCGAGCCGAGGTTCCTCATGGCGCTAGCGCCTGAGACCTGCTTCGCTGCCGGGGACAAAATTATGCTGATCCTCCGCAGACAGCCGTTCACACCCTGGCCGGGACCGGACCGCTGGAATCCGCAGGTCATTCGGTCTTCTCTGAACGAGGCCTGTGCACCCTATGAATGCCTGGTATTTCCTGCCCTGAAGCCCGCTCAGTATCTCGTTGTTTTAAGCAGCCAGGTGCTGGAAGCACACCCGCCTGTTCATGAATGGATGAAGAGAATCTATACGCTGCTGCAGCTTCAGGGCATAGAGGTGTCCATAGCGGTGGAGCCACAGCCTGCAGTGAACCGGGCGCTGGGCAAGGTCTATGAGAGGCTGGATCAGCTGATGAATGAGCAACTGTCTGTGTCCAGCCGCCTTATGGACACGGCGTACACATTGCCAAAGGGAATACTGCCCGGTGGTGACTTTGTGCGCTTGACGGCGCAATTCACAGACATGATTGCACAGCGGCAGAAGGAGCGCTGTATGCTGCTGCTGGAACAGCAGCTGATGCATTTTAGAACGGCCAATATCCGGATTGCCGAGCTGGAAAGGTTCATCTGGTCGCTGGCAGAAGCCTTTGGCAGCATAAGCTCCGATCAGGATTCAGAGGACGGGCTGAAGCTGGAGGAGGATGTCTGGCAGATGCTGGAGAGTGAGGACTATGATGCTTTCACGGAAGCGGTGCTGGACTGGACGGAGCAATGCTTTGACTGGCTGAACCAGCAGAGGAAGAAAAGTGGCGAGGAGCTGTTCCGGCAGCTGGATCAATACCTGCAGGAGCATATCTACTCCCAGATTTCCATTGCCGAGGTGGCGCTCAAATTTCATGTGAGTCCATCTTATATCAGCAGGGTCATTAAAAAATATTCGAATAGGACCTTCGTGCATTACTATATGCAGCTGAAGATTGCCGAAGCCTGCCGGCTCCTTACAGTGAGGCCGGAGATGAAGGTGAAGGAGCTGTCGGAGGTGCTGTCGTTCGGAGACCAGCACTATTTCTCCAAAGTATTCAAGGAATACACGGGCGCAAGTCCCACAGAGTACAAGGAAGGACAGACGGGCGGGAGCTAGGAGGGCGTGGCTGTCCTGATGGGTCGGTGATTTTGATAAGAATATGTTCCAAACCCCAAAGGTACTGATTCTCTAAAAGAACGGTACCTTTGCTATTGGCTGTATTTGCCGGGCGGGGTGCCCGTGATGTTCTTGAAGGTGCGGATAAAGTTGGCGTAGTCATTGAAGCCGGACAGGTAGCAGGTATCAGATACGGAGTTTCCGGCAGCCAGCAGCTGCTTGGATAACGCTATCTTTTTGAGCAGGACGTAACGGTAGATGGTTCCTCCGGTCTGCTGCTTGAACAAGTGGCTCAGATAATATTTATTGACGTTCAGTTCTCCGGCTATATGCTCCAGGGACAGATTCAGATGCAGGTGGTTGTCGATGTAGCTCATGGCCGATTGAATATGTGAGGAAATAATGCTGGGTACGGCAGAGCGGGTCCGGCTGTATAGCTCATTAACGATTACCAGAATCTGAATCAGGTAAGTCAGAGCCAGCACCTCGCTGCCGTATTGCTCACTCTCCAGTGCCGCAATAAGAAGTGAAGCTAGTGTCATATATTCGGTTAGCAGCGGTTCCTCCATCTGTGCCAGATTATTCTCTCCGGGCTGACGGTTCTGGAAACAGGCGAGCAGATTGGTCGTTGCCGTGCAGAAGGGATAGATCAGCGGAGCTTTGAAATGAATCGTGAGCCGTTCATAAGGCTCTGGGGATAGATTGATGATCTTATGAATCTCGTGATTGTTGAACAAGAGAACATTGCCCCGCTGCAACGGATAGCTGTATTGGTCGACGAATCCGTTCACACTGCCGCCGAGAAACAGGAAGATTTCATAGTGGTCATGGATATGGAAGTCCCTGGTCGGGGAGATCGGGGAATTGCCGATTCCGGCCAGAATATCGCCGTTGAATGTTTGATGATACCGGGCATGCTTCATAGTCATTGCCCCTTTCAGATTAATCGCAACAAACGCAATAAAACATCATTATTCGCAAAGACATTGCAATAATACCACACTACACTAGAGAAGAAGAATACCTGAAAGGGTGGAATTGTGAATGAAGGGTAAGGAACAGCGAAAATACTGGCTGGACACGATGCTGCTGATCGGAGGGCCTGTGCTGGAGGCTTTGGCCAAGCGGCAGCTGAAAGAACAGCTGCCTACGGAGTTTCACAGTGACCGGAGCCAGTTTGCCCATCTGGAAGCCTTTGCGAGACTGGCCTGCGGGATGGCCCCATGGCTGGAGCTTGAGGGCCTGGAGGGAGAAGAAGAACAGCTTAGAGCCCGTTATACCGCGCTGATGCTGGAAGCCCTCGATGCGGCTGTAGATCCGCAGTCGCCTGACTATATGGAGTTCAGGACCGAAGGCCAGCCGCTGGTCGATGCGGCCTTCCTGGCCCATGCATTGGTGCGCGCACCGAAAGCGATTACAGGCCGGCTGGATGAGCGTGTCAAAGGCAATCTGATACTGGCGCTGAAGCAGACGCGCCGGACTGCTCCAAGCGGCAGCAACTGGCTGCTGTTCAGTGCAATGGTGGAAGCGGCTTTGTATATATTGGGTGATGCCGACTATGACCGGATGCGTGTCGGTTATGCGGTTCATATGTTCATGGACTGGTACAAGGGTGATGGGGTTTACGGGGACGGCAAGGATTTTCACTGGGATTATTACAACAGCTTCGTGATTCAGCCGATGCTGGTTGATGTCGTGGCTGTCTTTGAACAGGAATCGGCGCAATATGCTGCACTTCAGCCGGTGATTATGGAACGGGCGCAGAGATATGCCTCCGTGCTTGAACGCAGCATTGCCCCGGACGGCACCTATCCGTTCCTCGGGCGCTCGATCGTGTATCGCTTCGGCGCCTTTCAGCTGCTGTCGCAGGCGGCGCTGCAGCATTTCCTGGAGGAGGCACTGCCTCCGGCACAGGTGCGCAGTGCTTTGACCGCCGTGATAGAGCGGATCATGAATGCTCCGGGTACACTGAATGAGAACGGCTGGCTGCGGCCGGGGATCTACGGCTATCAGCCGGAGCTTGCGGAGAGCTACATCAATACAGGCAGCCTCTATTTATGCGCTGCTGTATTCCTTCCGCTGGGGCTGCTTCCGGCAGATCCCTTCTGGTCGGGTGAAGCGCTGAAATGGACTGCGCTGAGAATAGCAGACGGTGAGAATGTCATGCGGGATCATGCGCTGGAATAATGGATATTCACCCGCTTTAGGTGCTTTAGCGAGAATGAGGTGCGGCTCTGATCAGAAGGTGCACCCATAAGGAGGAGATAACGGGCATGAACAGACAGGAGCTTGCCGGAATTGTGCAGGACATGAAGCCGGCGGATTGGAGCTTATATTATCCGCAGGGCGATTCGTCTGCTTTTTGGACCAGGGCGATATCATCCGGAGGATTACAGGCAGACATTAGCGAGATTCGCGCAGAAGCGCAAAGGCTGGACGGTCAGCCTATATCCGCGCTGACGTATACGTTATTTTCTATTTTTGCGCGTACAGGCTCGAGACTGGAATATGAACGGGTCTATTTCGAACGGAGAAGAAGACTGAATACCTATGCATTCCTAAGCCTGCTGGAGCCGGATAATACGGGGGCTCTGGAGAAGCTGGAGGATATCCTCTGGGTCATTTGCGATGAGTACACCTGGTGTCTTCCGGCCCATCTTCCCGCAGACCCTGACGCTGCTGAGATCAGCCGGCATATTGACCTGTTCTCCTCCGAGACGGGATTCACTTTAAGTGAAGTATTATTGCTGCTGGGGGACCGGCTTTCGCTGCTGCTCCAGTCCCGGATACGGCATGAGGTAGAGCGCAGAATCTTCCGGCCTTTTCTTGAGCAGGGGCCATATTTCTGGGAGACATCACGCCATAACTGGGCGGCAGTCTGTGCGGGCTCCATCGGGGCAGCTGCGCTGCTGCTGGTGAAGGAACCGGCCATGCTGACGGATATTCTGCTGAAGACAGAGAGCAGCATGAGTTATTATCTGGAAGGCTTCGGGGACGACGGCGCTTGTCTGGAAGGGCTGGGCTATTGGAATTATGGTTTTGGCTATTTCACTTATTATAGCGATCTGCTCCGGGCAAGAACCGGAGGCAGGCTGGACTGGTTCAAGCAGGAGAAGGTATCGCAGATTGCCCGTTTCCAGCAAAAATGCTTCATTGACGAAAGTCATGTCGCCAATTTCTCGGATTCGGTGCCTCAGGTACGTGTGCATATGGGCTTGTCCCATTATCTGGCTGAGGCCTGCACGAATGTCCTGCGTCCCCCGTCTGGGCTCCGCGCTCCGTTCACTGAAGATCATTGCAGCCGCTTCGCACCGGCTCTGCGGAATCTGATCTGGACCAGAGCGGGACGGGAGAACGAAGCCTGGGAGGCTGCCAGTTATTATCTTCCGGATGCCGCATGGATTGTCTCGCGTCATGTGCCGGCAGCAGGCTCCTTTGGGTTCGCAGCCAAAGCCGGCCACAATGATGAGCCGCACAATCACAATGATCTGGGCCACTTCATTCTAAGCGGCCGGGGAGAGATCTTCGCTTCTGACCTGGGCAGTGGAGAATATACCGCTGATTATTTCGGTGCCGGACGCTACAGCTATGACTGCAATGGATCACAGGGACATTCGGTGCCAATCGTAGGCGGCCAGTACCAGGGTGCAGGCCGGGAGTTCAGCACCGCAGTGCTGCATGCATCTGCGGCGGCGGAGAAGGATGAGCTGACACTGGAGATGGCACAGGCTTATCCGGTGTCAGGCTTGCAGTCCTTAGTGCGTTCGCTGGTCTGGCATAAAGAGGACCTGCCCCGTCTGGAATTGACAGACACCTACCGGTATGAGGGAGCTCCGGCGGGTTGGACAGAGCGGTTTGTAACCTCGCGTAGACCCAAGCTTCTTCACCCGGGCAGCGTACTGCTGCCGGGCACTGCGGCGGGTCACGGTGTTGAGGTCACTTATGAACCGGAGGCAGTCCGGCCGGAGATTACCGCGCATGTGTACCGGGATCACTATGGCCAGGAGACGCTGTGGCATAGTCTGGACTTCCATGTTCTACAGCCCGGGGCGGAGGGCACATTAGCATTCACTTTTCAATTTCTGTGAAGATTGAATCAGGCGGCCCGAATTCCAGGTACCCGCATCCGCCGCAGTTACCGCTTCTCTGGTGGGGCATATAACCCGCATAGTAGACGATTCCAACAAAGCGGCCGGTCCATCGCTGGTGTTCAGACGGACTAGGGCAAAAAATACAACTTAGGTGCTGCTATACCGGGATTTGCAGGGGGATTGTTGTATGAAATACAACAATTTCTTCATTAAACGGCCTGGATGAGAAGAAATGTTGCCTTTTGTACAACAATTTTGGATTTGGGCCCGTTTATGGAGGGGAATGTTGTATTTTATGCAGGATTGTACAATGGGGCGGGGAACCGGGTGATTTTTGCGGCAACAGCAGCGCCGGAAAGCTGCCGCGTACGCCGCCGGGAAGCAGCAGCGCACGCCGCCGGAAAGCTGCGGCGCACGCCGCCGGAGCTCCTGCGCCCCCATCGGAAAGCGCCGAAAGCCCCCTGATTTGCCCTGGTGAAAGCTAATTCTTTGGCAGATGTGTTTCGTTTAGCTTATATAGATATGCAATTCAATTCAAACAAAGGCGGGATTCAGATGAGTGGAACAATACAGCAGGCATGGGTAGATGAGGCTTGGAGCAAGGCACTGGAGAAAACGCGAGCAAACAGCTTGAGAATCGGCGCGGAATTCCCCCATGCCAGCCAAGGCGGCAAGTATGTACTGGAGACACCGAGCTGGTGGACCGCCGGCTTCTGGCCGGGCATGCTCTGGCAGCTCTACGCCGGGAGCGGAGACGAGAGCCTGAAGGAGATTGCCGAACGCTGCGAGGAGCGGCTGGACGAGGTACTGGATGGATATGGGAAGCTGGATCATGACTTAGGGTTCATGTGGCTATTGACCAGTGTAGCCAACTACAAGCTCACGGGCACCGAGGAATCACGGGTCCGGGCGCTTAAGGCTGCCAACTATCTGGCTGCCCGCTTCAACCTCAAAGGCCGCTATATCCGCGCGTGGAATCCATGGAGAGAAGGAGAGGACAACAGCGGGGTCGCTATTATCGACTGCAGCATGAATACCAGCCTGCTCTTCTGGGCTTCTGAAGTAACCGGAGACCCGCGCTACCGGCATATCGCCGAGGCCCATATGGACACGGTGCTGGAACATTTCATCCGGCCGGACGGCTCTGTCTATCACATTGTCAATTTCAACCCGGAAACAGGCGAAGTGGTAGAGAAGCGCGGCGGTCAGGGTTACGCACCGGAGTCGGCCTGGTCGCGCGGCGCGGCTTGGGCACTTTACGGGTTGTCGCTGGCCTATCATCATACCGGCAAGCAGAGCTACCTTGATGCATCCAAGCAGGTTGCCCATTTCTTCCTGACGCATCTCCCCGAGGATCAGGTTCCGCATTGGGATTTCCGGGCTCCTGGTGAGATCGGAGAGATTCGTGACAGCTCCGCCGGTTCCTGCGCGGCGAGCGGCTTGCTGCTGCTGGCAAGCCAGGTGGATGAATCGGAGGCGCATGTGTACCGGAACGGCGCGCTAAGAATTACGGAATCCCTCTACCGGAATTATGGGACCTGGGATAATTCGGAGGAAGAGGGGCTGCTGCTTCATGGTACAAGCAACTACCCGGAGAACCGGAATATCGATGTTCCGCTGATCTACGGTGATTTCTTCTATGTCGAAGCGCTGGCACGGATCAAAGAAGCCGGCCCGTTCTACTGGGAGTAGGGAGATTATGATGACTAACGGCAAAGCAGCATCCGAAATATTATCCTCGCGGATTGCAGACAATCCGCTGAAGACGCGGGCGGACCTGGTGACTGCACTTGAACAGCTTACGGGTCCGCTGTGTCCGCTCTACAGCAAAGGCGGCGCAAGACTTGAGATCGGCAGAACCGGAGCGAGCTATCCGGCAGCAACTGCCGGGATGGAAGGTTTTTCCCGGGTGTTATGGGGGCTGGTTCCCTTGCTCGCTGGAGGCGGAAGCAGCGAAATCCGGGACATCGTGCTGGAGGGTATCCGGCATGGCACCGACCCTGCCCATGAAGAATATTGGGGAGATGTACGGGATTACGACCAGCGTCTGGTCGAGATGGCGGCCTTCGGCTTCGCGCTTGCAGCGGTTCCGGAGCAGATCTGGTCACCGCTTGCTCCTCAGGAGCAGCATCACCTGTACAACTGGCTGAATCAGATTAACTCCCATCCCTGTTATGACTGCAACTGGCTGTTCTTCAATGTACTTGTTAATGTTGGATTCCGCACCATCGGCCGCCCGTATGATGCGGTGCAGCTGGAGAACAATCTGCAGCGGATGGATGCTTTCTACCTGGGCGAGGGCTGGTACAGTGACGGTGTTGACGGGCACTGCGATTATTACGGGCCGTTTGCGATCCATTACTATTCGCTGCTCTATGCGAAGCTGATGGAGCAGGAGGATCCAGAGCGTTCCCGATTGTTCAAAGAACGGGCCCGGTTGTTCGCCGCCGGTTTCCTAGGCTGGTTCGCCCCGGACGGCTCCGCGCTTCCTTACGGGCGCAGCCTGGCATACCGCTTCGCCCAATCGGCGTTCTGGAGTGCCTTGGCTTATGCGGATGTTGAAGGCTTCCCTGCCGGTGTGGTGAAAGGCGTTGTTCTGCGCAATCTGCGCTGGTGGTTCAGCCAGCCGATCTTTGATGCGGCAGGCGTATTGACCATCGGATACACGTATCCGAATCTGGTCATGGCGGAGAATTATAATGCTCCCGGCTCACCCTACTGGGCCCTGAAGACCTTCCTGCCGCTCGCACTTGGTGAAGAGCATCCGTTCTGGAACGAAGAGGAGCTTCCCCTGCCGGAAATCCCGGCAGTTATGGTTCAGAAGCCTGCACATCTTGTCCTAGTCCGCGAGCCGGCCTCCGGTCATGTGGCGGCGTTCAACAGCGGCCACCAGTACACGAATGAGCATACCCATACCTCGGCCAAATACGAGAAATTCGTCTATTCCACAGGCTTCGGGTTCAGCGTGCCCCGTTCCGAGTGGGGACTGTCACAGGGAGCATTCGATTCCATGCTTGCGCTTAGCGAAGGCGGGGACAATCTGTATCGCGTGCGGCGCCGGAATGTGGAATCTGAGATTACGGACAATGTTCTGCGGTCTGTCTGGAAACCTTGGGCCAATGTGGAGGTCAGAACCTGGGTTGTAGCGGGACTGCCGTGGCATATCCGGATTCACCGGATCGAGACAGGCCGGGCACTAGACGCCGCAGAAGGCGGGTTCGCCCTGGGCCAGGAAACGGAGCTTGCGCAGCAGATTAGCCGATCTGGTGCAGTTGCGTCTACAGCTTGGGGAACCAGCGGAATCAAGGGGTTGAAGGGTTACGGGAAGGCAGAGCTGATCTGGCCCAATGCCAACACGAATGTACTTCGTCCCCGGACGGTACTGCCCACATTGACGGCTACACTTGAGCCCGGAATTCACTGGCTGGCTTCGGCCGTCTACGGTGATCCGTCAGCGGATCCTTCAGATCGGCAGGCGAACGGAGTCAGTAATATTCTGGAGCAATCTCCCGAGTCCTTGCTGACGGTTACTTTTGCTGAGGATGGCATCACGGTTCAAACTACGGGCGAAGCAGAAATTTTTATCCCGATACAATAGAAAAGGGCTGCATCTTCAAGTGATTGTGAGGGTGCAGCCTTATTTGATTATATGCATCTCATATGACCTCATCTAACGCGTTTGGAAATCGAGTGAGCTTCATTCATCTGCAGCAAGTCCCACAAATTACCATATAAGTCCTTGAACACAGCAACCATTCCGTAGGATTGTTCTTTGGGCTCTCTAACAAATTCGATGCCTTCAGAGACCATTTCCTTATAATCTCTCCAAAAGTCGTCGGTGTTCAGAAATAGAAATACACGACCGCCTGTCTGATTGCCTATAAACTGTTCTTGTTCAGTTTTCGACGCTCTGGCAAGTAAAATTGTCGTACCGGAAGAGCCGGGGGGTGCAACCACTACCCACCGTTTATCTTGCTCTGGCTGATATGTATCCTCAATCAATGTGAAGCGCAGCTTTTTTGTATAAAAATCTATTGCTTCATCGTAATCTTTTACAACCAAAGCGATGTGTATAATAGACTGAATCATTTCTTAGCACCCTCCAATTCAAGTAATAGATCATCTTGTGTGTACCTGTATTATTCTATATTACTGATATTAACTGGTGAAAACCACTTTGGCCAAATGTTTGCTGAGGGTTTGCAGTGACCACATTACGGTATGAGATAGGCTTAAATGCACTAACTCACTTCTTTAGTTCTGATGCTGTACCAGTATCTCCCCCAGCAGCTCCCGTGTATCTGCCCACAACCTGCGCTGCATCGCTTCATCGCCGCCAGGGGATACCGGTACAATGGACTTTCCTGTGCCCACGTTAAAATAACCTCCGGTTACTGTCCCATAAAACGGGTCCACGATTAACCGGGTGATAATCTCTGCTCCTCTTCGCGGGTCTCCGAGCCGGATGAGCTTCAGGATCCGCTCGATCACAGAAGCGAACCGCAGCTCGCGTCCCAGTCCGGTTACATTGAAGCCCGGATTCAGGGCATTGACGGTTATTCCGCTGCCTGCCCATTGCCGGGCCACTTCTGCCGTGAACATGATGTTTAGCAGTTTGGTTTTGCCGTAGACAGGAGAGGAGCCCCGGGCAGTAAAAGCAGCAGTATCCGTTAAGTCCCCGGGCAGGCGGAGTATACCATGACGGCGCGAAGCCTCTGAGGCTACGTTGACTACTCTGGCCTTGCCTGCATTGCGCAGTGAAGTCTCCAGTCTATGAGTCAGCAGCCACGGTGCCAGATAGTTCACAGCCATCATCTCTGGCAAACCTTCGGTAGTGGTGCGGGGCTCGAAGGCGTGGATTCCTGCATTGTTCAAAAGTACGTCGATGGAAGGGCAGGCGGCAGTAATTTCAGCGCTAACCCGGTTCACATCCTGCATCAGCGACAGATCCCCATAGACAAAACGGATATTTGCAGCAGGCTGACGGGCCTCAATGATGGTTCTGGTAGCCGCGGCACGTTCTTCACTGCGGGCAGTCAGGACAAGCGCATAGCCTCTTTCCGCCAATTGGATGGCAACAAGCTGTCCCAGTCCGCTAGTGGCTCCGGTGATGACAACGGTTGGTTGTTTAGGCATGGTTATTCTCCTTTAAGTGACGTATAATTGATATATGTCCACTATAATTATATGATGGATATATGTCAACTATATCAGTAACTGTTATCTTTGAAGATAAGGACAGGTGAATGAATATGAAGCAGGGCCCCATAAACGATAACCAAGTAAACAATGACCCGATAAACATTAATCAATCAAAGCTTGACTCAAGAGAACAGCTGGAGCTGGCGCTGGGAGAGCAGCTTAACGCACTGATCAGCGCAGCGCATGCGCTGAATGTCAAAGCCGCCGCGCGCTTCGATTCCTCGTTGCAGCCGGCTGCCTTCCATATTGTCCGCTGGCTCTATTCCTATGGGCCGGCAAGTGCTGCCGCCATTGCGGAAGCAACGGCTATGGACCGCAGCGCGGTCAGCCGTCTGATCAAACAGCTGGAGTCTCTGGGCTATGTGAGCCGGGAAGCCTCACCCGATGACGGCCGGGCCATCCTCCTCTCGCTGACGGAGCAGGGACAGCAGCAGACAATATCAGCCCTGAACGAGAAAGGTTCCGTGTTCTTCGGGCGGACTGCGGTATGGAATGACGACGAGCTGCATCAGTTCATTTACATGCTCAAGCAGTTCAACGGGTTATAAGCTGGTGAGCGGGATAGCACCGGTAATGCTTGCAGCTGGAGCAGTTGGCGGAAACAGCAGTCATCGCCGGCCCCATAGGCGGAAATGAACTGATCGACAAGCTGATTGCAGAAGGCGTCCTCAACGTCACATCGATTTAAGGCAAGCGGGAATGCTACCGGCTGTAGCTGGTTGAAGCTCCAATGCCTGTCGTGGACCGGGCGCTTGTCATTGCCGGCAGCGATAAACGCGGGACAATTTATGGCATCTACCGTAGCAGATCAGAAATTTCCTTCGTGCGTATGGACGGGCGAGCAGCTGCGTGAATTTATCCGTGATTATCTGGGACCGGCTTTTGAACAGCATGGCCTGGATACAGAGATTTGGCTGGGTACGATTAATGCGCCGGAGCCTTGGGATGAGTGGATGAAGCAGAAGGACAGCGGATTCGATGCCTATGCGCACACGGTGTTAAGCGATCCTGAAGCATACAAATATGTGCAAGGCGTTGGCTACCAATGGGCGGGCAAATATGGCATTCAGCGTACGGTGCAGGCTTATCCTGAACTGCGCTACATGCAGACGGAGAATGAGTGCGGGGATGGGGTGAACACCTGGTTTTATGCCAAATATGTGTTTAACCTGTATCAACATTACTTCACCAATGGCGTGAACGCCTATATCTACTGGAACATGGTGCTTCAGCCGAAAGGCCGCAGTATTTGGGGATGGGAGCAGAACTCCATGATTACTGTAGATCCGGATGAACCGAAGGCCGTGCATAATCCCGAGTTCTACGTCATGAAGCATTTCGCTCATTTCATTGGCCCCGGCTCCCGCAGAATCGGACTGAAGCGCAGATGGACAGGCAACGCGCTGGCATTCGGGACGCCGGAAGGCAGGCGGGTGCTGGTGATCGCGAATCCGTTCACGGAAGCAAGAACGATTCTTTTGGCTAACGATGAAACGCAATATAAGCTCAATTTGGATGCAGAATCTTTTAATACCATTGTTCTGTAAAATAGACTAATATGACTCCATTCGCCGTCATTTCAAAGCAGCTGACGGCGGATACCCCTTCATGCTTTTGAACACATTGCTGAATTACGCCACATCATGATATCCGCAGTGCTCCGCCACCTCAGACACATTGAACCCGCCCGCAGACAGAATCATCTCGGCATTATTGACCCTGACCCTGTTCAGGAATTCTTTGCGGGTGGAGCCGGTATTCTGTTTGAACAGCTTACCCAGGTAGACGGGATTCAGTCCGATCCACTCCGCCAGATCTTTAATTAAGGGGAATGATAGATTTGAGATTATCAATTGTAGGCTCCGCAATTTCCTGCTATACTTTTGGCATGTTATTGGATAGGGGGTTACACTGATGGCAACGAATTGCTCATTAGCTAGGAAGTCCTCATGCAGAGCCTGATCTGGGGCGATACTTTGCGTGGGGTGCGGCAGGAAGATCTTGATCGCCCAAACTGATTTTATCGTTTCTAATTAGCAGGCTCTGCACCTTATTGGATTGACCAATATGAATAAGGGGCTGAAGAGCTGTGACTACAACATTTATTAGAAACCATCAATATAATTATATTAAGAAACAATCGGATTTCGTGCTGAAAACACTACGGTCTGTAGCAGATCGCCGTGTCCTGGAGACCGTACGGTACAGTGCTGAGGTGAATGTGAATGAGGCATTTTCTTCGCTGACCACCGAGCAGGAGCAGATGCTGAAGCCTATCTCCACCCTGGAGAAAGCCGAGGATTTCCAGCAGTATATCAGCGGCTTCGAGCCTTATCTGGAGCCATTTCCGCCGATTACACTGAAGCAGATTCAGAAGCTGTTTCCTAAGAATAAGAAGATGAAACTACCTGATTTACAATCATTTGATTTTCGTTATGTGACGTATCTGGCCTGGGCAGACATTGCCACGAATAAGCTGTTCATCGTCTATCCATACGAAGGACAATTCATCGGCGTAGAGGGTAGAATAATACCGACCCACAAGAAAGGCTATTGCCTGTTCTGCAACCGCCAGCAGGAGCTTGCCTTCCTTACAGTCAAGACCAAGCCTGAGCTTGCTTCAGCCGATAACATTGCTTCTGTGGGGCAATACGTATGTATAGATAATCATGGATGTAATCAGAGTATCACCAATATAAGCTCGCTGGAGAGGTTCGTGCTCTCGGTGCAGAAATAGCATGATATAGCTGCAAAGGGACTGCCCATAGGAATACGGGTCAGTCCCTTTGTCTTAGTCCATGCCTCCAGCACTTGCATGGCTTACTTAGATGGCTGCTTTGCACTAAACCACTTACCCGTTTCATCGTCAGCGCAATCGGCTAAGTGATAGACACCATCGTCATTTGTGATACTGCTGCACAGAGTATTTGCCTGCAATTTATCTCCATTTTCATCCTCGCTGTTATCATAGGTATAACTGATTTTTTTCTGATCCCGTTTATATTCAAGCGTGTGGAAGATAGGATCTCCTTCATCTGTATATTTTGCGATTTTAACAGTGGCATCCTGACCATTGTTGTAATTTTCCACGAATTGTTCGAAATACGTATAGTTAATAATCTCACCTTGAACATATACAACATAACCTTTCTTTGCAGCCGCTTCATAATGCATTGAATTTGAGCAAGCTACTATAATTAACGACATCAGCAACATATATATACATACTCTTAACATCTTCATTCTGTAGCCCTCCATTAAACCGTTTAACAAAAAGACGATAGAACGTCAAAGAATGTTTCTGACGTTCTACCGTAAAATTGTACTAATTTATCCTATTCCAAATTCAAATCTGTTAGTGCTCTGACTTCTTTTAGTTCCTCTTGATCTACGGCAGCAGGAATCAATGAACCATTAGCTTCATCAATTTCAAATTTCCCTTGATAGGCACCTGTAACTACATATGTTCCTTGTGCTTCGGGGATGGGTCCTTCATATTTCTCCGAATAAACTATAGCTTTATCTCCAATTTTCAAAACACTTGAATCCTCGAACACATATTCCGTATTGTTGTAATTACCACCAGTTTCCAGAATATTCACTGTGTCAATGGAACCGCCTTTATAATGTTCATTTACAATGGCATTTGATACGGTAAATATTACACCCTCATATTCAAAAGATTTAGAATCATTCACCTCAACTTCATAAATAGCATCTGAACCATAAGTGAGTTTAGACACTGTATTGAAATTTTCGGCCAGGTCTCCATGATATTCTACAACCTCTTTTGGGGAAGCTGTAGAAGTTACTTTATCCGTTACATTATCTGTTAATTTCTAAAATTATAAATATTTTTAACGATAAAATGAAAATTTAGTATTTTATTGTCTAAAAATGTTTCTTTATCTCTGGAAAGGTAGCATCATTGATGGTACAAGTTACTATACCTGCTATGTCTCCTCAAGGAGTTACGCCCCGGCCTGCTCCACCTCTGCATGAATTCCTTGCTGCTCATCAGCATTACTGCTGATTAAGCCTCTCCGCCCGATCAGAGTTACCGCCAGAATAGCCGCTCCGGAGGCCAGCAGAATAATGGAGCCCGGAATCCAGTCGAGGAGCACTCCGTAGAGCAGCATGCCCAGCGGAGCGATGGAACCGGCGATACCTTCAACCAGCCCGAATACCCGCCCGCGATACTCTTCTTCTATACTCTGCTGTAAGTACACTTGAATCGGAATATTGATGATCATAATGACGACACCGACCAGAATCAATAGCGGCAGGAAGAAAAAAAAGGTAACGGCGGCGGTGAAATGAAGCAGCAGCGGAAGCGCCATCGCTAGGAACAGCAGCCCCAGTGCACTTAGACCTCCGATAATTGTATTTACCGGATTGTTGCTTTGGCGGAGAACGGTGAGGAGCAGGGACATCAGCAGCATGCCCGCTGCCAGCATGGCTTCAAGTATACCGTATTGCTTCGAAGACAGCCCCAGGGTCTGTACGGCCACAAAGGGCAGCACGACATTCAGCGCGACTACAAAGAAATTAATCCAGAATACGATAATTAGGAGGGAGCGGATAACGGGACGGCGTATTACATAGGAGAAGCCTTCTTTCAGATTCGTGCGGACCTCAGCAGCAACGCTGCCCAGGCGTTCGCGAAAGGGCGGATTTCCGGTTTCGGCAGCCCCATCTGCAAGCCCAGCTTCAGATAAGGCTTCTGGAACCGGTCTAAACTTCAGCATGCAGCCCATCACGGTCGAGATGGTAAGCCCTGCCGCGTTCAGCAGCATGAATTCTTCAAGCGGGAGGAAGGCGTAGAGCATACCGGCAAGAATGGGAGCCAGCAGGTGGCCGACAGAACTGGCAATTTGATTCAGGGAGCCGGTACGTTGGATGGAATCACGGTCAACGAGCATCATCATGGAAGAGGAGGCGGAGATACTGTAGAAGGTAGCGCATATTGACAGAAGGATCAGTGAGATATAAATCGGTAAGAGGGACATTCCCTCAATGGAGACGGCGGCAAAGGAAAGCAGCATAATTAAGACACTTGCAGCATCTGAGCCGATCAGCAGCTTGCGGCGGTTCACCATATCGGCCACCACGCCGGCGAAAGGCGACAGAATAATACTGGGCAGCATACCGCACAGCAACGTAACCGCAAAGCTGCTTCCTGAACCGGTGAGCTGCAGAATATACAGGCCGACAACAAAGGTGTACATACTGGAGCCGAGAACAGAAGCGAATTTTCCGCTGAAGAAAAGAATGATATTGCGGTTGGATGCTGCTGACACCGGTGTTGGTTCAGACATTACAAACACTCCTTTTTCCGAAAAAGTTAAATTATATTAAACTTATTGTAGCGGTTGAATCTGATTATTGCAATGAAAAGTTTAATTATATTTAACTTTTGCCTTGATGCGGCTTTTTCTCGCTTGAATATTAGGCTATACTGGAAGAAAAGCAACCAAAGAAAGTTGGCACAGCAGATGACGACTAAACTGACAATCGGCGACAAAGTCAAACAGCTGCGTAAAGCCAAGGGCCTTACGCAGACTGACCTGGCCGGAGAACATATGACCAAAAGCATGCTTAGCCAAATCGAGAACGGACGGGCGTTGCCTTCAATGAATACACTGCAATTCCTTGCCGGGCGTCTGGGCACAGATGCGGGTTATTTCCTGGAGGGAGAGCACGAAGCGGAGCTGGGCCCGCTGGTCCGTAAGATCGAGCAGCAGTACAAGGCGAAGGAGTATAAGGAGATTGTCACGGAAATCCAGCCGCTGATGAAGGATACGCTTCCGATGGCAGTGGATGCCGCACGGCTGATGGAGTTTTATGTGGGCTCCTGCTACCATACCGGAATAGAGGGCGGAGAAGAAGGAATCGAACGGGCTGTTGAAATCTATGAGCGTTTCGGTTTATTTGTAGAGCGTGCCAAGATTCAGTATTTGGCTTATGCTTTATTGTTCGCCAAAAGCAGATACCAGGATGGCCTGGAGCTGATTCGCCGTGTCCGTAAGGAATATGTGAACAATAAGGTAGGCAACGATTTTTTATTTGAAATCGATCTTTATTATGCGGAAAGTGTTACGTTGTCTGCACTGGCAGAGTACTCCGGCAGCCGGGAAGCTGCCTTGGCGGCACTTAAGCTGTCGCACGAAGAAGGGGTCTACTCATTGTCGGATCATCTGTACCGTCTACTCTCCCATCTGGCCCTGCTTCACAATGACCTTGAGCAGGCAGAGGCGTACCTAAGCAAGGCAAAGCTGTTCGCACAGTTCACGGAAGCTGCGGAGTCACTGGAGCTGGTGCATCTTGGCGAAATTAGACTGGCTCTTGCGAAGCGGAATTACGGGGAAGTGCTGATACTGGCGGAGCATTATCCGGCGAAAGACAGCCAGTTCATGCCTTTTGTCCATATGATGACGGGGACCGCTCTCTACCATCTGGAGAGGGATGAAGAGGCACTGGCGGACTTGTCCAAAGTAGTCTTGAACGACCAGGTCTATCATCCGCTTGACCGGGTCGACCTGCTCACAGCCTATGCCTACAAAGCGAAGATCTTCGATATGCAAGGCCGGATGGAGGAAGCCCGCCATGAGGTGGAGTTTGCCTATGATCAGGTAAAGGATTATCCGCCTTCAGAATATGCGGAACTAATTAGACAGACTTACCACGAACTCCACGATCACCAAAACTAAACAATCACAAACAAAAACCAACCGTGCAGCTTCCCGCACGGTTGGTTCTGCATGTGAACTATTGGTTGAACTCTAAATCTTTAGAGAAAGGAAAAAGTACTATAGAGATTAACAAAAAGCGAGAAGGAGCGAAGGGGAAATTTGGAACTGTAGGAGCGATAGCGTATGCCTTTGTCCCCGGATATCAACCGCTAACAGCGGTGGAAATTGAAGATATCTGGGGACAACAGCGGCCGGAAGTCCAAATGTTCACCGCAGTAACGAATAAGCTTTAAGTCCATCTCTTAAATAGTACAGGCTCCATATCTCTAATCATTTGAGGCTCAAGCAATAACGAACACCCTATTTTGAGCTCCACAGCTCCACGCGGTCCTGCACGTATTTGGTGTAGCCTGCTTCCATCTTCTTAACACCGGCTTTCTCGAGGTCGGCCATGTAGTCATCCCAGATTTTATCGAATTCAGCCGGTTTGGCCAGAATAGCCTGCGGGATGCGTTTCCACGTAATATCCTTCATTTTATTGCCCAGAATGGAGACTTCATCCTCGCCGGGAATCGCAATGTTCCAGGCTGCCCCATATGCTTTTTCTTTAAATTCTTCTTCTTTTGGGAACAGATCCTTCCAGGTAGTCGCTTTGTAAGCGGCCAGCGTCTCATTCTCAACATCGCTGTAACCGAGTACCAGCTGCTCAGGGAAATTCTTGGTGTAATAATTGCCGGTAGAATCCTTAGCTCCGTCACCGTAGTGGACCATCATATTCCAGTAGAAGCCGATGCCGGTCTCCTTGGTGAAGGCCGTGTTGTCATTGTTAATGCGGTCCTGCACTTCGGCAGGGACAACGCGCTTGCCGTTCTCAAGCACATAATGTTTGCCTTCAATGCCCCAGTTGTTGAGGATCTGTCCTTCATCGGAAGCCAGATAATCCAGGAACTTAATCGTCCGGACCGGATCAGGGTTAGTGGTCGAGATCGAGATCCCGTAGCCGCCCATGAAGCCTGTAGGCCAGAAGCTGGTTTCCTTATATTCACTGGTCAAGGTCACAGGATAATGGCCGTAGGTTTGATCAAATTTACCGGCAGTTTTCAAAGCCTGCTGTGCGTCATTGTAGTCCCAGTCCTGGTCAATCAGGCCAAGAACGCGTCCAGTTGCCACTTTGGCTTTGTATTGGTCGTATTTCTGAACGAAGCTTTCTTTGTCGAGCAGGCCAACATCATTCATGTGATTCAGCCAGCGGAAATATTCCTTCTCTTCCGGACGGCGGAAGTGGTAGATCGCTTCATGCGTCTCCTGATCGACATAATATTCCCCGTCATCGGAACCGCCGGTAGTTGCAACCGCTGGATTCGTTACGGAAATGTACATATGCCAGTCATCTGCATTCAGGGATACGCCGATATTCTTATTGCCGTTCTCGTCAGTCGGATGCTTCTCCAGGTAGGCCTTGATTACATTCTCATAATCCTGGACCGTCTTGATCTCCGGATATCCGGCTTCCTTCACTACCCGGTGCTGCAGCTCGAAGCCGCCGCCGGCTACGAATTTCTTCTCATCTACAGCTGCCCAGGTAGGAATCGAATAGATGGATTGGTCTTCATTTGTGTATTTCGCCCGGGCCAGATTGTCGCCGAGCACCCGTTTGATGTTGGGAGTATATTTATCAATCAGTTCAGTCAAGTCAATGACAGCACCGGCATCGACCAGCTTGCCGATATCTCCTTTGGCCGAGATGATGTCGGGATATTCCCCGCCGGCAGCAATCAGTGCGATCTTCTGCTGCGGATCGCCTACGGCGAACTCGGCATCGAGAGTGACACCTGTCTTCTCCGTAAGGACCATGCTGACTTCGTCCTTCATGTTATTCCAGTTCGGATTAGGATCTTCCGCGAAGAAGGAAAGTGTCAATGGACTCAAATCCTCGGCTTCTGCCGTAGCCTCAGCAGTGGCGGCCGCATTCCCGCTATTGGTAGCCTTGGCACCGGTATTCTCCGCTGTATTCTTGTTGTTGTTATTATTCCCGCTGCAGCCTGCCAGCACAGTAAGCAGTAAGGTCAAGATCATCAGCAGCACATACGGTTTCGCTGTCTTTCTTGTCATGAATAGAAACCCTCCCTTTATCTGGTGAGAATATATTGTATACACAGGCTTTGCCTGGCGATACCAGTGAACGAACTAGCTTTTGACCGAACCGAGCGTCATACCTTTGACGAAGTAGCGCTGCAGGAACGGATAAACAATTAGAATAGGTACGGTGACAACAATCGTGATTGCCATTTTGACCGATTCCGGGGAGATCTGGGCCATAACCTCAACCATATTCCGGCCACGGAAATTATCCGCATTGGTCGTGGTACTCTGGATGACCTTCATCAGCTCGAACTGAAGTGTCGTCAGCGCGTCATTTGAGCCGTTGTAGAGATAGGTATCAACCCACGCGTTCCATTGGCCGACGACCAGGAATAAGGCGATGGTAGCGAGTGCAGGTTTGGTCAGCGGCAGAATTACCCGCCAGAAGATGGTGAAGTCATTGGCCCCGTCCAGCTTGGCAGATTCCTGCAGGGCGTATGGCAGGCCGTCAATGAAAGAGCGGATGATGAATACATTGAATGCGCTTACTAGACCCGGAAGGACGTAGACGCCGAAGGTGCCCATCATATGCAGATTCTTGATCAGAATGTAGAAAGGAATGAGTCCGCCCGAGACGTACATGGTCAGCGCCAGGAAGGTGGAGACGAATTTGCGGGCTTGAAAGTCTACCCGGCTCAGGGTAAAGGCCAGCATAGAGGCGCTGATCAGGCCGAGCAGGGTCCCGATGATGGTGCGCAGCACAGAGATTTTGAATCCGGTAATGAGACCGGAGAAGGCGAAGATCGTCTCATAGTTCTGGAAGGTGAACACCCGGGGGTAGACCGTAATACCGCCCTTGATGCTATCCGTGGAGTCATTGAATGAAATCGCCAGCACATTGAGAAAAGGGTACAGTGTAGCCACAGTCACCACCGTAATTGCAATATAGACAACCAAATCGAAGATGCGGTCCGACCAGGACGCGGCGGCCAGTTTTTTGATCAGCATAAGGGCCTCCTAAATGATGCTTTCCTTGGTTATTTTTTTGAAGATACCATTGGCCGTAAACAGCAGAATCACACTAACCACCGAGTTGAAAATATTAATGGCGGTCCCGAAGGAGAACCGTCCCATTCCGAGCCCGTAGTTCAGCGCATATAGATCCAGCGTCTGCGAGTAGTCGCGCACCAGATTGTTGCCGAGCAGGAATTGCTTCTCGAACCCAATGCTGATGAGATGGCCGATGGAAATGATCAGCAGAATGACGATCGTCGCCCGGATGCCCGGCAGTGTAATGTTCCGCACCTGCTGCAGCCGGCTTGCCCCGTCGACTCTGGCGGCTTCATACAGCTCTGGACCGATCCCCGAGATCGCGGCGAGATAGATGATTGTGTTCCAGCCCGTTTCCTTCCAGACATCAGACGCGGTCACGATTCCCCAGAACAGATTGCCTTTGGCCATGAACTGGACCGGTTCACTAATAATATGGAGACTCAGCAGCAGGTCATTGACTGCGCCGTTGTCGGTGGAGAGCATCTTGGTAATGATCCCGGCGGCAACCACCCAGGACACAAAGTGGGGCAGATAAGATACTGTCTGGACGAACCGTTTCAGCACCTGCAGTCTGACCTCATTCAGAAGAATGGCGAATAGGATAGGAATGATGAATCCGGCCAGCAGGCCCATGAGGCTCATCGCCAGAGTATTGCGCAGGGCATTGAAGAATTGTTCATCCTGGAAGAGCTCCCTGAAATACTGCAGGCCGACCCATTTCTGCTCCAAAAAAGATTTGCCCGGCTTATACTTCTGGAAGGCCATCATCCATCCCCATAACGGCAGATAGCTGAAGACAAAGGCCCACAGGACAAAGGGAACCGCCATCATATAGAGATATTTCTGCTGCCGGAATTTGGCCCAGAAGCGTGAAGCTGGTTTCTTGAGCTCCGGCTTCATTGCGGGAGTAATCGCTTTCATTTATGTCCCTCCTTCGATATGGCTTTATCATAATCTTCCGGGAAACGGGGAAACACCCGAAGATTTACGCGGAAAAACAGGGGGAAATCAGTCCTTTTCGTAAGCGCTTTCTGAAAAATCATCCTCCTGCAGTGAATCTTTCCGCCGGTAGACAGAGGGGGAGAGGCCTGTGATTTTTTTGAACTTCTCACGGAAATAATCCACATCGCTGAACCCGACTTCGCTAGCGGCCTGATGGATTTTGCAGCCCTGGTCCAGCAGTTCTTTGGCTCTCCCGATGCGAACATTGTCCAGATAGCTGTTGAAGGAGCTGCCCGTACTGTTCTTTAACAGCTTGCCGAGGTACGCACTGCTGTAAGAGAACACATCAGCCAGGGTTTCCAGCTTCAGATTCTCGTCATAATGCCGGTGAATGAGGTCCAGCATCCGCTTCATTAAGACATTCATCTCATCACGGATAATTCCGCCAGCATATTGCTCCAGCAGATCCGTGATATAGCGCTGCAATTGGGGAAGCGAGGTATGCCTGTAGATTTGCTGGATTTGCCCGTCCACCCGGCTCTGCGCCTGGACCAGCTCCTTGAATTCCAGGGAGAGCTTGTTGAAAAGGCCCGTAACCGTCCGGACGTAATAGGATTTCACAGCCATCTCCGATAAGCTTGCGGCAGTCATGATATCCCCGGCTTCCTGGATCAGGGAAGGAATCACTGTGAGGTTCCCGGTATCCATGGCAAAATACAGCCGATCCATCACAGGTGCGAGGCTGCTCTCCGCATCCGGGAGGTTAACGGGAAGTCCCGATTTCATCTTCAGCGAGTCTGGACCGATCATCCCCGGCTCATCATAGAAGAAATGATCCTTCATCCGGGCCAGCGCCGATTGATGGGAGACGGAGAGTTCATCCAGGCTGTCCACCATGTCTCCGGCGGTAATAATACATTCCAGTCCCTCGGCGGCGGATGCTTCGCGGATATTCTGCACGATTAATTTGCGGACCAGCTCCTTTTGGTAAGAGGGCTGCAGCAGCACGCCCAGATAAGAATCCAGCGAGAAGACGATGCCCCAGCTGTTGTTCTCAAAGCTTGCCGTAAGTCTGGCCTTGACGGCGGTGGAAGGTCCGTTATCCGCATGATCCTGGAGCAGCAGCCGGATCAGGACTACCTGATAGGAATCCCAGAGCAGGCCGGATTCCAGTACCGGGTCCATCATTACGGGCGCTGCTGGGTGCAATCGGCTCTTCATCAGCAGGGACTGGACGAGCATCTCCCGGCTCCATACCTTGACGGCGGCATGATTCCTGCGGTCTATAGTCCGTGCATTCAGCACGTCAGACAGGCTGGTCAGATACTGCTGCAGTTCATCTTCATCGACAGGCTTAAGCAGATAATTATCGATGCCGTAAGACAGCGCACGCTTGGCGTAGCTGAAGTCGGCATAGCCGCTCAGGATGATAATATGCATATCCGCCTCTTCCTCCCGCAGCTCCCGGATCAGCTCCAGTCCGTCCTTCCCGGGCATGCGGATATCGATAATCATCAGATCCGGGGTATACAGCTCATATTTATGCCGGGCTTCAACCGCGTTGGCCGCGGTATCCACCACCTGGTAGCCAAGGCTCTCCCAGTCCAGCAGGGTGACAAGTCCTTCACGGATAGACAATTCATCATCAACAATTAATACACTATACATAGGAATCACTCCTTAGGGGGATGTCGAAGCTGATCTGCGTGCCGTATCCGCTCTGACTGGCCAGGTTCAGGCCGCATTCCGGGCCATAGGTCAGCTGAAGACGCAGGTGGATATTGCGCATTCCGATATTATTGGTGTCATAATCATCCTTGTTGTCCAGCATCTGCCGGATTTCAGCGATCCGGTCAGCTGAGATCCCTACTCCGTTATCCGATACCTCCACCTTGAGCAGGGCATTCTCGACCCTGATGTCTACTCTGACCATTCCGCCGTCCATCCGGTTTTCCAGTCCGTGTATGACACAGTTCTCTACCAGCGGCTGAATAATCAGCGGCGGTATCTGCACTGCATTCGCTGCCGGATCAACATACAGCTCATAGGCGAGCCGGTCATTATAGCGGAACTTCTGGATGATCAGATAGGAGCTTACGGTCTCCAGCTCACTATGCAGCGCTATTCTTCCATTACCGACCTCCAGATTCTTGCGCATCATCTTACCGAGCAGCCTTACCACCTGGGAGATGTCGGTCTGGCCCCGGGAGTGGGCTTTCATCCGGATCGATTCCAGGGCATTGAACAGGAAATGAGGGTTGATCTGGCTGGCCATCATCTTGAATTTAATCTCATTCTGCTTCAGCAGGGTGGCGTTCTTCTGGCGGTTCGATTCCTGCACCTCGCTCATCAGATCGTTAATATTCCTTACCATATGGTTGAACTGCCTTGCCAGCTGGCCGATCTCATCCTTGCCGTCTATCACCAGCCTCGCCTCCAGATTCCCGGACGCGACCTTGGAGATATGCTTGCTTAAGTGCAGCATGCGTCCGGTGAGCAGCCGTGAGAAGTAGTAGATCAGGATAATTGCCAGAATCAGAGCTGAGATAATGACCATAGACGCCAGTGAGATAATCCGGTTGGGCTCACCCACAATGCTCTCTACCGAGAAGATGGAGATAATCCGCAGGCTGTTCAAGCTGCCCCCGGGATGCCAGTCATCGAGCAGCATTTTGGAGGGCATGCCGCCAATCATTACATCGGCCGGTCCTTGTCCGGCAAGGGGAGACAGCGGTTTGAAGTCGATGTCCTCCAGCGTCTTGCCCAGCGAATCTGCACGGTTCGAGGCAACAATGTTGTCGTTCTCATCAACGATAATGGTCTCGAAGGTCTCCTGATCCAGAATGGCGTTGAGCCTCTCCGTATTCACATTCACAATCAGCACGCCGGTCGTCCGCTGCTTCAGGAAATCGATCTTGCGGATCAGGCTGAGATAATACTGGCCGTTACGGTTGTCACGGATATAATTCCAGCAGACCAGCCCTTTCTGGGCAAGGGCGGTCTGATACCAGGACTCCTGCGTTACTGCAGCATCTGCCTAGAGGAATTCCCAGTTGTCCAGCACCGTCGGGTTGTCAATATACAGCCGGATGCTCGAGATTTCTTTGTATAGCCTAACGAATTCCCGGAAGTCCGGATAATCCCGGTAAGCCTGCACCACATCATAGACCGATTCGTAACGGTGGTTGGCAGCCTCCTCCAGCCGGCTGTCATTGGACAGCCGGTAGGCGATATCGAGCGGGACATTCAGCATCTCGCCGGTTCTTTTTTTGACCCGGTCTACATTGGCTGTAATCTGCTCCAGTGCGTTATCCAGAGCCATATTCTGCAGTTCACTTGTCAGGAACACCCCCACAATCAGCACCGGAATCAGGACAACACAACCAAAGGATAGAAAGAGCTTGGTCCTGAGCTTCAGATTGTTCATCAGGGTGATGATACGGGTATACACGAATACAATCCCCTCCGTCAGTCCTTTATTGTTGACGCTTACATAAGAGTATATCTGCAAACTGCAAAGCAATATATGTAATTTATTTTTCCACGAAATAAGGTCATCTGAGTCCGGATAGCTCTGCGGGAGGACGTGTTCGTTTACACTCAGCCGGTAAATCTACTCCTCACACACATAAGCTTGTTGATGGAGCTTAACTTCCACTTGTTTTCTGACGTATCGTCTCGTTTATTCATAGGCATTAGCTTTGATTCAAATTTTGACGCCGATAAACCGATTCAGGAGAACTTTAGGCAGCAGCTAGAAGCTTTGGGGGGGCTGGCACGAAATTTCCTTCATTCTCAGCCAAGTTTGGCTATCTGGGATTTGCAGACAGACTTGCTGCTAATCAGCCGGACCTACCATGAAATTATGAACCGCAACCGCAAAATGATTATGATCAGCGTGAAGGAAGCGGATAATCTACCGGGGTTCAGGGAAAGAACATTGAAGCATCCCAGACAATTTATAAGTATTTTGACGAATTATTTCACTGTGATGGCCGGCAAGGGGGAGCTGACTGATGTCAATCCGGAGATTCGGGCTTATTCCTTCATCTCGATGAATTACGGGGTTTTCGCCAACAACCTGGATATTGGCACAATCTCACTTGAGGCATTCATTAAGGAGAGTGTACAGACCTTCACCAGGGGGTTAACCCCATAAAGAGAAGGCTATTCAATAAAAGAGGCTGGCTGCCTATAAAGGGAGCCGGCTTTTTTGCTATGGAATATAGTTCAATCCAATCAATCGGCAGCGATTGAGACAAATAACTAAAATTCTGCAACCCTGACTGAAATTTGCTGCCTTATGAATTCAAACATGATGAAATATAATTGTGATAACAGAAGCAGTTGAAGAAAAGGGGCGGGAGATGGCCAGGGTTAGGAGCACAGCAGAGCAGCTTAAGAGGTGGCTTGCGGATCTATCCATCCAAATCAAGCTGATTGGGGCTTATATCGTGATTATTCTGGTTCCGGTTATTGTAATTTCCAACTATTTGTTTACCGGGTTCTATCAGAATACGATCAAAGACATCATCAAGGAGAACCGATACCAGACCGATAATGAGAAACAAGAGATTATGAGCAGGATCGGAGTCATGGAGCAGTCAATCGGATTACTGGTTTCGGATCGGCAGCTGAGGGAGTATGTAACCGTTGAATCGGAGCCCAGGTTGAACGATATCAAGCGGTTTCAGGAATACTCCTTCACCTATTTACAAACCGTGTTGTTCAATAATTCGGATATCGCAAATATTCACTTTTTCGTGAACAATCCATGGATTAGTGAGCTCTGGCCGATCATTTATCATGAAGAAAGGATTAAGGACAAGCCATTTTATACTAAAATGTTGAATCAAACCGGAAACGTTCTATGGGAGATTCAATCTGAAGATGCAATATTACAGGACAGCAACGCTGCTGTGAACCAAAGCTTAAGCTCCATAGTCTCCTTGATGGCGGGAGTTAATCAAATGAACAGCCAGAATCTCTTCCAGCATCTTGGAATCGTCAAAGTCGATATGCCCATCGGGAATTTCTTCAAAAAGGCATATAACAACAGCAGTGACCGGGACTCCCGGTTCTACATACTTGATCAGCAGGGCAACCTGCATGCCAACAGCACAGACCCGCTAGCGGGATTGGATGAAGCTGATATTCAGCCGGCCGTCGCTAAGTACAAGGAAGCAGGCAAGTCATCATTGCTGCTCTCCCACAAGGGGGAGGATTTCCTATACCTCGTCGAACATATCGATAAAATAAATGCAGAGCTTATCAATGTGATTTCATTACACACTACATATTCCAAGATAGATCAAACCCGAAACACCGTCATTGTGGTTATTATAATCCTGCTGATACTTCTGGCAATTACAACCTTCTTCATGCAGTCCATCATACTGAACAAACTGAATATTCTGCGGGACTCCATGAAACAAGTGCGCGGCGGTGACTTTGGCGTAGATATTGATGTCAAAGGCGGCGATGAGATCGGAGAGCTGGCCCACCATTTCCGGCAGATGCTGAATACGATCAACGGAATGATCGCCGATGCGGTGAAGCGCAGCGCAGCCACGAAAGAAGCTGAGCTCCAGGCGTTGCACAATCAGATTGACGCCCATTTTTTATACAACACCCTGGAGAATTTGAAAATGCTTGCAGAGGTTGAGGGGCAGTATACCGTATCGGATGCGGTCACTTCCCTGGGCAGTATGATGCGTTACAATCTCCGATGGACAGGTGACCGGGTGCAGCTGAGAGATGAAATGGGGCATATTCAGCATTACATAGCTATTATGAGCATCCGGTATGATGAGAAGCTGAAACTGGAGATTGAGGTGGAGGACGAATTTTGGGATCACGAAATATTGAAGATGTCGCTGCAGCCTATTGTCGAGAATGCCTTGAAGCACGGAGTTTATTCCGCTCTGATGAAAAGTGACGGCCTGATTGTGGCTATCCATGCTTTTGAAGACGGGGGGTTCTTCTATATTGAGGTGACTGACAACGGTATCGGAATTGCAGAGGATAAGCTGCAGGAGCTGAATCGTAAGCAGATTATGAGTGAAGAGGAATTCAATGCATTGCCCCGGGAGAAGGCGGAAACAACGGAGCTGAATAAGGGCAGCGGCATCGGGCTGCGAAATGTGAATCAGCGGATTCAGATGGTGTATGGTAATGAACATGGACTCAGGATAGAGAGCAAGCGGGGGAGCTATACCCAAGTGACCGTTAAGCTACCTTTAATCATATCAAGTAGAGGAGGAACGCAGATTATATGAGAAAGCTCCTGATTGTGGATGATGAAAAGAATATCCGCCGCGGGCTCCAGGCCATGATTGAGCGGGAGTATAAAGATGTCTATGACATTCACTTGGCTTGCGATGCATTTGAAGCGCTGGACATACTGAAAGCTGTGAATATAGATCTTCTGATTACAGATATTCGTATGCCGGAGATGGATGGGATCGGATTAATAAAATCGATTCAAGACTTCCATCTGAAGCCTGTAATTGTAATAGTCAGCGGCTATGATGATTTCTCTTATGCCAGAGCGGCTATCCGTTATGAAGTGAAGGGATATCTGCTCAAACCGGTGATCCGCGAGGAATTGGCTGCTACGATCAAGCGTGCTGAAGATGAGCTTGGACGAAGAGAGGAAGTGATAGTTGCACAGTCCGCGCCCTCTGAGCAGCGGGAGGAGTACATGGAGAGCCAGCTGAATTACTACGCGGGCCATTCATCAGCGGAGCCGGAAGAGGTTAGAGAGCGGCTGGCCCAGCTGGAGCTGGTTTGGATGGATCACGGTTTTCATGCAGTAATGATTAAACATGCCGGGGATTTGCAGGCACTAGGGTCGATGACCTTTAAGGCGCAGTTTCAAGCGTTAATAGAACAGCTTCAGCCTGCATTTCATTTTCGCTTTGTGCGGTTTTTTGACCGGAATACGCAGGCTGTTATCCTGACGGAAGGGATGCATGCTGCTCGGATAGTAACAAGGCTGCTGATGCAGGCAGATTCTCACCTGAATATCTCCGTAAGCGGGCTGAATTATGGGATGGAGAAGCTGTACTCTGCTTATGAGGAGGCGGCTGTTTCTTTGAAGCATACTTTCATGCTGCCCGCACCCGGTATCGTAACATTCGAAGAGGTTTGCCTTAAGGATAACGCCTATCAGGTGCCGGCTGATACAATCAAAAGGGTTGCAAATATGCTGGGTTCAGGGCGGGAGAAGGAGCTGCTGGGCCTGCTGCGTGAAATATTGGACGCTGCGGATATCAGCCCGAAGAATATCGGGTATCTTGAGGGAATTAGCAGAGCCTTGAACGAACTTGTATTTGATCAAACCTTTCAATCGTATGGTAAAGAAGAATCAACGGAAATACTCCAACAGTACAGCAAGGTTAGCGATTTATATCAGTTCAGCTGTTTCCAAGACTATTCCTGTGAAGTAGAGAGCCTGTTCCTGCTGCTGGATGGCAACCTCCAAACCCTGAAATCCGTGCAGATCGATAATAAAGAAATGAAGAAGGCGATCCAATACATTCATGAGAACTATGCGCAGAATATTAATATGACCATCATTTCTAATCTAGTGTCCTTTAACTATTCTTATTTCAGCCAGACCTTCCGGGAATACACGGGAGAGAATTTTGTGAACTATTTGAAGAAAGTCCGGATCGGTAAGGCCAAGCAGCTGCTCCAAACAACAGATGATATGATTTACGAGATCGCCAAGAAATCCGGGTTTGAGAACACGAAGAACTTCAACCGGGTGTTTAAAGAAAGTGAAGGTGTGAGTCCGGTAGAATACCGTAATCAGCAAAAAGTACTGTCTGCGTCAATAGATCAATAGCCGAAGTGTTTACCATCCCTTACTCTTTCATCTCAATGGTTATCTCTTAAATTTATCTAAAAAAGCTGAGAATACCCCACCGTCGATAGGGTGGGGATGAATCTGTAGTTTTCGATTTCAAGACGAACGTATGTGCTATAATATGGATGAGATCACTAAAAGGAGGTGTTGCACATGCTCGTGTCTGCGCAGGAGGTTTCTTCGAAACACCTGGTTCATCAAGCCTATAAATATCGGATCTACCCCAATACAGAGCAACAGCAACTCATTCGTCGAATGTTTGGCTGCTGCCGTTTTGTGTTCAATTACTTCTTGGGAGCTTGGAATCAAAGCTATGCGGAAACGGGAAAAGGCTTGTCTTATCACGCTTGTGCAACACAACTCCCCGGTTTAAAAGCACAATACGACTGGCTGAAAGAAGTCGATAGCATCGCTTTGCAGTCGGCTGCTCGTCATGTGGCGGATAGCTTTGATCGTTTTTTCAAGAAGCAAAATCAAGCGCCACGCTTCAAGAGCCGAAAGCATCCGATTCAAAGTTACACGACCAAATTCACCAACGGGAATATCGCCATGGAGGGCAGTCGCTTGAAGCTCCCCAAACTCGGCTGGATACGTTTTGCAAACTCCCGGAAGCTGGAAGGCCGGATATTGTCCGCTACCGTTCGTAAAAACGCCAGCGGGAAATTTTTCGTCTCGCTCGTTTGCGAAGTTCAAAAGAACCCTCTGCCCCAAGTGGATACACCTATTGGCATCGACTTAGGCTTGAAAGAATATGCAGTATGCTCAAACGGCGAACATATCGCCAATCCTCGCTTTTACCGTCAATACGAGAACAAGCTGGCGCTTTGGCAGCGGCGGATGGCTCGGCGTACTCCGGGCGGCTCCAACTGGAAGAAAGCAAGGCAGCATATCGCTCGTATTCACGAACGCATTGCCAATAAACGAAATGACTTCCTCCACAAGCTGACCACGAGACTGATTCGTGAAAACCAAACGATTAGTATCGAACATCTGCGTGTGGCGAATATGATTCAGAACCCCAAGCTTTCAAAATCCATTGCTGATGCGTCTTGGGGCGAGTGGGTGCGACAGCTGACGTATAAAGCGAAATGGTATGGACGAAATCTTCGGATCGCCGACACGTTTGAGCCGACCAGTCAGCGTTGCCATGTGTGTGGCACGATCCACCCCGAGGTGAAGAACCTGTCCGTTCGGGAATGGACGTGTACGGCCTGCGGAACGATTCATGACCGTGACGAAAACGCCGCTCATAATATTAAACAAGTAGCGGTTAACCCCCACCTAACCAAACGATAGAATTCAAGATTTCACTTGCGTCAAAAATGTAAAACTGCGGGAACGCAGGGATCGCTTGCTCCATAAGAAGAGGGTACTCTTCTGTTCGCAAGAATCCGCCACTTCAAGCGTTAGCTAAGTGGGGGAGAATTCAAGGAAGATTAATCCGATAAAGAAGGAATCTGCATAACAATAATGGATATATATTGACAAGGAAGCAGGGATGATATTGTCTTCCAGGAAGCTTATATTTAATGAGAATGAAGTCCAGCGCCTGCAGACCAGAATAGGCCAGGTAAGCCAGGACACTAACCGGCTGTATTTGCAGCTGAAGGGCCAGTCCAGCGGCTGGGGCGGAATTCCCCTGGGAGACCACCTCGTGAAGTCCCAGGTCATGATCAATGAATTAACCGTAGAAGCAGAGAAATTGGAGGATATTATCCGGACCGCCCTGAAGGGGGTTGCAGGACTCCAGGAGGAGAATAAACGGCAGGCCGACAAGCTCACGCAGCAGTTTAGTCTTCTCGCGGGTGTATTCGGAAGCTTTGGGACACAAGGTCCTGCCGGGCGGGTTTCCATTCCAGCCTTTGTGCAGAAGAGTGTATCGCATCTGATCACTTCGGTTACCGTCCTGCTGGGAAAGGATGAGCTGAATAACGATCCGGCAGTGCAGAAGCTGCGGAATATCATCCAAACGTCCGGGCTTTTGACCGTAGAGGGTATTGCGGCCGTAAGCAAGCTGAAGGATATCTTCGCGGCGCGGGATGGGATCGCGAAGGCGCAGATGGCCTTCAAGGTCTATGAAGCGTTCGGGAACAAGACGCAGATGGAGGCTGTCCATGCGCAGGCCGAGGAAGCACGCCGGAAGCTGGTTTCGCTGGGTGTAGCCAAGGTCCAATATGAACCAGGGAAGGATCTAAGCGGCTATTTCAAGCAGCCGGCTGTCAAAGCCTGCGATTATGATCCGTCGATCACGGCGGAGAGTGTACCGCTCATACATAACGAAGAATATCTCCTGCTGCTGCGGCTGGCGATGGAGAAGAGTGCCGCTGGGAACTATGCGCGAAGCCAGCTGGAGTGAAGCGGGAGGAGATCAGGATCGCTGAGGCTGTGAGGCAGGTCCAGGAGCAGATCGAAGCTGCAAGACGGCTGAACGGTCCGCCGCTGGAACTGCCGGATGGCACTCCGATTACCGCTAGCAACAAACGAAATGAGACGACCTTAAACTATTATATGGAGCGGATTTCTGATCCCAAAGTAACCAATCAGGTGCTGGCCTATGAAATGTGGCTGGAAGACACGTACGGTATGACGGAATGGCGGAAAAAAGTCGTACAAGCGGACGCGGTAGTAAGGGCTTTTGGGGAAGGCTTGATCACAGAGGTCGTCATGGGTGTGGCGGATACGGCTACATTTGCCTTCAAGCTTGTGGTCCACCCGGTCAAAACAACAACGGAAATGAAGAATCAAGCGGTGTATATCATGGAGCATCCGGAAGTACTGGTGGAAGCGGCCAAGATGGCTTATCATAATTTTGACGAAGGAACCCCGGAAGAGAAGGCAGCGATGCTGGGCTCGGTAGCGTCCATACTGGTTCCGGGACTGCAGGTCACCAAAATTGGCAAAGCTGGGAAAGTGTTCAGCGGGGTGGAAGACGTCGTCAGCCAGGCGGCGAAGGATGCCCTGAAAGGAATCAAGTCGAAGCTCCCGGAGCTGGGTCCAGTCTTACAGACACCGGAGGGGTTTGCCTTCAAGGCAGGGGAAATACCCGATACCCCAGCGTTGCCGAAGACGCCGGTGCAGCAGCAATATATTGATGCGATGGATGAAATGGGTGGCAACGGCGGTAGGGTTGAGGGGCCGGGTGAAGTACCTGAAAAGACTTTTGCTGATAATCCTTTTGATGATACAGGGAAACTAATACCTAATGCGAAGTATAAGGCCGGTGAGCACCAATATAATTATGAAACAGATCAGTTGGGTAGAATTGAAAAGTTTAGTACGGATGAGCTAAAATTAACGGCAAGAGATGAAAGATTACCGCATGATGCAAATACACCAGGCAAAGTAACTGGAGACCATGCAGGTCATTTGGCAGGAGACAGATTTGGAGGGTCACCAGAGATTGATAACCTTGTATCTCAGTCAAGTAATGTGAATTTGAGTAAGTATAAAAAAATTGAAAATCAGTGGGCGGCAGCAATAAAGGAAGGAAAGCAAGTAAAAGTAAATGTTGAAGTGAAATATGAGGGAGATAACTTACGACCATCTAAGTTTATTATAGATTACGAGATAGATGGAGAATTTTTTTCTAAGGATTTATTGAATTGAAAGGATGATCAATCAATGAATAAGGTGTTTGAAGATTTTTTTAGTGAATTGCAAGCGGATATGGTCTCTATATGTTTGGAGTATGTTAGTAATAATGCTGATACAATATTTATCTATTGCTCATTTGAGGAAAAGGTCATTTCCAGTGATTTTTTCTTCTTGATTAATGGGAAAGTTGTTAGAAAAAATAAATTAAATGATGCTTTGGAAAAAAATGAAAATAAATTTCAATATAATACATCTGTAGACCGGCAAAGAGGAGTAATGAGAATAATAAATGGAGACATCGAAAAAATATATAAATTATGCAATGATTACAACAGAGAAATGCCCACTGAAATTAAACTAGTTTACAAAGTAGATAAGAATAGTCTTAATGCTGAATATAAATATGATTTGATACATACTAATGATCCTGTTAAAACTGCAGATGACATTTCTATGGAATGGTTTGAACAAATTAAAATGGGACTAACTAATAATAAAGTCTGAACCCAATGATTTTGTTTCTTTTTTGGAAGTGACTAACGTTGGTCACCAAACTGCCTAATTGCAAATGAAACAGAAATTATGTTCGTTCAATTAGGAGGAAGAGTCAAGTTATGACCTAAGTCAATTACTTGAAGTATTCTTTTATGATGAAGAAAGTGTCGCTATTCTATTACACAGGACAGGTCAATTGTGGTCAGATGCCCCCATGATTGACTTGTTTTTGTTGTTTTCGTTTCTCATAGGGGTTCGGCAGTACCGGTTAAGAAGAAAAGATAATATTCATTCTTAATGGTCTTATTAAAACCGTTGACAACAGATTTGTTAATCAAGCAAGGATACTACAATTGAGTTTTTCGGAGGAGAAGTCAATATTGCTTTGATGGTAGATGGTGAAGAAGATGGCGAATTTAGTGAAAAACAGTATGCTTCATATAATACTTTTAATACTTTGAAAGAAAATTGGGGGGGCTATTCAGCAAAGTATTCTTTGTCAAAATATTTCTATTTCATTTACAGACCGACTATAAGTGGATTCCACCAAAGTTGACCTGTTTTTTCGTCAGGCATCAGAACAAAAGAGATAAATACAAATTAACATGGCACGAATTAAATGATGTTAAAACAATGCAGCTTGTCCCAACAAAGATAAACAATACATTTGAACATCTTGGTGGTGTTGGTGGAACGCGGGTGCGTTTGAACCTGAAGGATTTGCGGATAAATAGTAGGGAGAGATTTAAAAAGGGAAGGACAAGATATTGGGATTCTATTTAAGAGTACATGGGATCAGGAAAATGGCCTGGGACTTCGTTTATTGGATGAAGCTGTAATTGATGCTGGATATCAGGATGCTGTAATTTAGCAGCAAAATAATCGGAATGGGGAGCATCTATATTTTTTGACGGCGCTTCTTCTCCTGCTTATAATGAACAAATATAATGCAGCAACAACGACGGGAGACGCGGAATGGATCAATATACGGAAGATATAGGTTATATCATGTGGAGAGTCACGAACAATTGGCAAAAGTTAATGAAAGCTGAGCTGCGGGAGGTGGATCTGACACATGTCCAATTTGCGCTGCTGCGTTCCTGCCATGCACTGAATGAGCGGGAAAGCGCGTCCGGTGTGACGCAGATTCAGATTGCCCACAATTCTGATATCGATCCGATGATGGCTTCAGAAGTGCTGAGAACATTGGAGAAAAAAGGGTATATCAGCCGTGTGCCGCATCCGCAGGATACCAGAGCCAAGCTGATCTCACTGACCGAATCCGGTGTAGCTGTTATGGAACGTGCCAGCCGGATTGTTATGAGCGCGGACCAGATGTTTTTCTCCAGACTGGGGCCGGATATGCATGATTTCATTGCCCGCCTAAAGACGCTGTCGACATAGCTCTGGAATGAATTTGCCAAAAGAAAGTTTAAAGAAAAACCTTGACTCCATTTAATAAGTGAACATATAATAATCGAACATATAGATAATATGGTTAGGCAATTCGAGAGGAGAACGTTAGTACATGAATGAGGCAACACAAATCAAGGTGAAATACAAGGTAATCCCTGTGCTCGTTGCGCTATTATTAGGGGGATTCATCGGGTTGTTAAGTGAGACCATGATGAACGTGGCCCTGCCCGTGCTTATGGCGGAGTGGAATCTTTCCGCTTCAACCGCACAATGGATCACCACAGGTTACATTCTGGTCATCAGCATCATTATGCCGGTCTCAGCCTTACTGCTGCAGTGGTTCACAACTAGAAAACTATTTGTGACAGCGATCAGCTTATTTATGCTCGGAACCTTGGCCGCAGGGCTTGCCCCGGGCTTTGGGATGCTGCTTATCGGGCGTTTGGTTCAAGCAGCGGGTACCGCAATCTTGATGCCGGTCATCTTCAATACGATCCTGACTATTATTCCACCCGCTAAACGCGGGGCGGCTATGGGTATGGTAGGTCTCGTGATGATGGTAGCTCCGGCGCTTGGACCTACCGTGTCCGGGCTGATCATCGACAAGCTGGATTGGCACTGGATGTTCTGGGTGCTGGTTCCTTTCCTGGTGATCGACTTTATTATCGGGCTGCTTAATATTGAGAACGTGGCAACGATCACCAAACCGAAGATTGATATTTTGTCGCTTGTCCTGTCCACCATCGCCTTTGGAGGTATCGTATACGGGCTTAGTGTTGTGGGCGAAGGAGACGGAGGCTGGGGCAGTCCGAAGGTTATTGCCTGCCTTGTTATCGGACTTGCAGCGCTCTTACTGTTTATCTTGCGCCAGCTCACGATGAAGCAGCCGATCATGAATCTGCGGGCGTTCAAATATCCTATGTTCACAGCAGGTACGTTGTTTATTGTGATCGGCTTCCTGACGATTTTCGCTACATCGTATTTGCTGCCGATCTTTATGCAGGGCTCACTGAGATTGTCAGCGCTGTATGCCGGACTGCTCATGCTTCCCGCAGGGCTGGTCAATGCCATACTGTCACCCATTATCGGACGGAGCTTTGATAAAGTCGGCCCTCGGGTACTGGTTATTCCGGGTATGATCATTCTGTCCGCTGCCATGTGGATGTTCACCAGCGTTGACGTAAATACTCCAGTCTACATGATCATTCTTATGCACTGCTGCATGACAGTGGGTCTGGCGCTTACCCTGATGCCGGCGCAGACGAACGGGCTGAATCAGCTGCCACGGGAACTGCATCCGCATGGTACAGCCATCATGAATACCCTGCAGCAGTTAGCCAGTGCAGTCGGGACAGCTCTGATTGTAAGTGTGATGACTGCCGGCCAAAGTACTTACATCAGTACTCATTCGGGTACCGCAGCAGCGGATATGGGATCACTAAGTCTGGCGGCAGGCGTGCATAATGCGTTCATTCTGGCGGCAGTCATCACGCTGATTGGTGTGATTGCCGGGTTCTTCGTGAGACGGAGTATCGTTCACAGCCATGCTGCACCACAGCCGGATACGGCAAGACGACAGACGGCTTCCTAATATTCGAGAGTTAATAAGGGGATTTCCGGCATTTGCCGGAGGTCCTCTTTTAACAATGGAGTACAAATATAGCGGGTTTCTATTGGTCACTTGCACAATGCATTTCGTCCGATCATCAATATTCTTTTACTGCCCCGAGACCGTATAATGAGAGCGTGTTCAACAAGTACTTAGGGGGATATTCGAAATGGAAGGATTAATCATTGGTTGGTACGGAGCACTGGCAGGACTGGCAATTGCCATTATTCTGATCCTTAGAAAATTGAATCCGGTATACGCACTGTTCCTGGGAGCCATTGTAGGGGCGCTTATTGGCGGAGCCAATCTGGAACAGACGGTAAGCGTTCTTGTAAGCGGTACACAAAGTGTAATGGGCACGGTTCTGCGGGTGCTGGCCGCCGGAGTCCTGGCTGGTGTCATGATGGAATCGGGGGCGGCTGAAGCCACTGGCCAGACTTAAAGTAGATGCGCTTTATATTCTGCCGCTGGCCGGAATTATCGGTATGCTGGCGATGGGGCAGGGGAACAAGGTTCTGCAGTATACTTCCTCCGGTCTCCATAAAATGACAGCCACCGTCCTGATCCTGATCGGGGCAGGCGGAATTGCCGGCTTGATCTCTGCTTCGGATTTATCGAATCAGGTGGTTCATCTCATTGAGCTGTCCGGAATCTCCGGCACGTTCCTGGCACCGATCTCCGGTATTCTGATAGCAGCGGCAACTGCGTCCACTTCGACTGGGGTTATTGTGGCGACCGGTTCCTTCGGACAGGCCATTCTGGATATGGACACGGCTCCGCTGGCGGCAGCCGTTATGGTCCATACCGGGGCGACGGTCATCGACTCGCTGCCGCAGGGCACTTACTTATCACGTTACTGCGGACAGTATGAAGATGACGATCAAACAGCGTATGGGGCTCATCCCTTACGAAGCGCTTGTCGGCGGAACGATGACGATTGTGGCTACGCTGGTTTACGGATTTTCATTCTAATATCAATATCATATACGGGGTGTGGAAATGAGAGAGAAAACCTTTGTACTGGCACCGGATTCCTTTAAGGAGAGTATGACTGCGAAGGAAGTCTGTCTTGCGATGGAGAGCGGACTGCGGAAGATTTATCCGGAAGCGGCTTATATCCATGTTCCCATGGCAGACGGCGGAGAGGGGACGGTACAGTCTCTTGTCGATGCTTCCGGCGGGGAGATTCATTATAAAAAAGTCGTGGGGCCGCTGGGACAGCCGGTTACGGCGAAATACGGGATTCTGGGCGACGGAGAGACTGCGGCGATCGAAATGGCTTCTGCCAGCGGCATTCAGCTGGTGGACAAGGCGGAACGGAATCCGCTGATCACAACGACTTACGGTACGGGTGAGCTGATTATGGAATGTCTGGAACGGGGAATCCGCAAGATTATCATCGGCATCGGCGGGAGTGCGACCAATGACGGCGGCGCAGGCATGGCCGAGGCGCTGGGTGCGAGATTCATCGATGAGGCGGGGAAGTTGCTGCCGCGCGGCGGCGGCAGTCTGGGCCGACTGAGCAGCGTCGACATCAGCTCACTTGATGCAAGACTGCAGCAGATTCAGCTGATTGTGGCTTGTGATGTGACGAATCCGCTCTGCGGTGATCACGGGGCATCGGCGGTATTCGGCCCGCAAAAAGGCGCTACACCTGAAATGGTGCAGCAGCTTGATGCCAATCTCGCTCATTATGCGGCGGTGGTGAAGCAGCAGCTTGGCAAGGATGTGCGGGATCTTCCCGGTGCCGGTGCGGCCGGCGGTCTGGGGGCAGGCCTTATGATCTTCACGCAGGCCACACTCCAGAAGGGGATCGAGATCGTGATTGAATACACGGGTCTAGGCCGGAAGCTGGCGGATGCGGATTTCGTATTAACCGGTGAAGGCGGAATCGATTTCCAGACGAAATTCGGCAAAACACCATATGGTGTAGCCCGTACCGCCAAGGCCAACGGCAAGAAGGTGATTGCCCTGGCCGGCTACATCGGCGAAGGAATTGAAACGCTGTATGCAGAAGGCATTGATGCCATCTTCGGCATAGTCCCGGGCGCTTCCAGCCTGGAGCAGTTATTGGCTGAAGGCCCGGCTAATGTTGAGCGGACCTGCGAGAATATTGCGAGGTTGCTGAAGCTTAGCGAATAGTGGAGCTGGACGGGTAGTGCAGCGAGGTGAATAGTGGAGCTGGGCGAATAGCTGAGTTGAATTGGATTGAGTTGAGTTGAATTGAGCCTGATTGAATAGCCCCTGGGATAATTCCCAGGGGCTATTGATTTTGTGCGGGAGATAAGACTATAAATAATCCCCGCAGAGGTGAAATCCTGCACGAAATACAACATTCTTCCCGTGATATCGGGTCTAATCACAGATTGTTGTATTTCATACAACAATCGTTACGAAACCGCCTGAATTTACGCTTCCGAGTTGTATTACGTACAACATTTGGAAACGCGGGGCAGTAATTCAACGCACGGGAGGCCCCGCAATCCGCACCCGCCCGCACCCGAGCCCGAGCACCCGCCTGCCTACACCCGCATCCGCCCCCTCGCACCCGCACCAGCACCCGTACCGGCACCGACACCCGCACGGGACGCCCGCGCAACCCGCACCCCCTCCCTCGCCCGCATCCTCGCCCGGGCATAACAACACGAGAAGCCGCTCTACTTATAGAGCGCTAGCAATTCATACGTAAGCTCGAAGAGCTGCAGTTATGGTTGATGAAGCTTCTAAGTGTCTCCAGCAGATCGGCGGTATCCTCCAGCTTGATCGCCCTGCCGGGTTTGTCCGACAGCTTCGCATGGCTGAGCTTCACCAGAAATTCAGCTTCTTCGAAGGTAATGGCTTGTGAAGCAGGCTTCAGCGCAAGCTGTATACCCAAGGCCAATTTGGCCTGAGGTATCCCTCGGCAATGCTGGGTTCCAGTCTGCCGGAGGCCAGCAGCAGGAGCGGCTGGTTATGCAGCAGCTTCTTTTCTTAATTTCTGGGAATACGCTCCCAGATGGGCGAGCAGCATTTCCAGCATAGCCTTCTTGCGGTATACCTCATTCGCGAGATTCTCCAGTGTGTTCCGCTGTTCGATGAGCAGGAGGGATACCGTTGTTCTTACGATGTTGCAAAAAGGCCGGACTTCCTCAGGGCTCCCGGAAATTCCGATCACACCAACGCGGGTGTTGACGATGACAATCGGTTCGTTGGTCCTTTTTTCTCATACAGACCATCCTCCAGCACCTCGACCATTTGCCCGGTGGACAATGCCTTGACTGCACCCTGGTGAACGGTGCCGACCCGTTCTTTCTTTCCGCTGCCGACAATAATCCCCTGATGATTAATGATGATGATGTTATAAGGAATATCCATCATCATTTTACAATTTCCTGTGCCTGCTTCTCGGATAGCTGAAACAACCGGAATTTCCCCCTTCGCCGTGCCCGGAGGGCTGCCTAGGCAGCCTCAGTCTCTTTCATTGTGCATCTGAACAAAAGTATAGAGCTTCTGCACGGAGAATAAAGGCTGAACCGGTGTACCGGAGCTAAGGGGGCGGCCAAACGGTCCAGGCAGAGTAGCGTAGCGGTGTTTTACGGGTTATGGGGACTATGGACTAGATAGAGATTTGGGAGATTCCCGCCCGGCTGAAAATCTCTTTCAATTTAACCTCCTTGTCAGCATTCCAGGGGGTTACGGGTGCAAGACAGAAGGTGGACACCGGCACACCAGCCAGACGAATGGCTTCTTTTATTGAAGGAATGAAAGGATCATCAATGCTATACAGCGCAGGGATCTCTATGATTCTCCGGTGCAGCTCATGCACCTCTGCCAGATCATTCTTCAGGAAGCTGCTGAGTAACCCGAGCATCAGCTGCGGTGCGAAGTTGGCACTGGCGGCAATCGCCCCGTCTCCACCGGCAGCAAGCGTAGGCAGCAGATATTCATCGAAACCGCAAAATACCGAGAAGTCCGGTTTGACCGCCTTCACCTGCATAATCATCTGCCGGATATGGCTGAGCTGGTCTACGGTTTCCTTAATTCCAGTTACATTTGTGTATTTGGCGGCAAGGCGGCTGACGAAGGCCGGACTCAGATCCTGGCCAGTCAGTGCCGGGAAGTTGTACAGCATCAGCGGCACATCAACGGCTTCCAGAATTGAGGCATAATGCGAGAACAAAGCCTCCTCGCTAAGCTTGTAATAATAAGGATTAATGACAACGACGCCTGTTGCTCCTTGCTCCGCAGCATGCTTGGTAAGGCGGAGGGTCTCTGCTGTCGTATTGCTGCCGGTACCAATCCATACGGGAAGACGGCCATTCGTGTATTTAACGCATACCTCAGCGATTTCCTCGCGCTGCTCGGTGCTGAACAAGCTGAATTCTCCGGCTGTCCCGAGGAAAAAGAGTCCCTGAACTCCTTGCCGGATCAGGCTGTCGATCAGCAGCTTCATTCCGCTAGGGTCGAATTTTCCGGATTGATCCAGAATCGTCGGAACCGGGGGGATGATGCCTGTATGATGCGGTCTCACGGTCATGTTAGAAATTTTCATTTTATTCCGCCTCCAAGTTTGTTATTATAAACATAAGATTATTATAGTGAACTAAGGCGGCTTAATCAATTGATTTATGAGAGGGGAATGAAGGTTTGGACCGGAAATATTGGGTTCCAGCTTTAGAACGGGCCGATCTGATTCTTACGGCAATCTCCAGGAAGCCCGGAGAACATAAGATGACCGACCTGTGCGATGAAACGGGCATTAACAAAAGCTCCATGTTCTCGCTGCTACGCACGATGGAAACCCTGCAATGGGTGGTGAAGGATGACAGGGAGGCTTACGCACTGGGGGCTGGGGTTTCCTACTATAATACGGTTTACAACGAATCCCTTAAGCAGAATACGAATCTGGTGGAGCGGTTCCTGGTAAGCTCTGCACAGAGTGTCAGGGTAATCGGGGAAACCTTTCAGTTATCGGTTCTTGACCGGGATGAGATTATCTATCTGGCCAAGCAGGAAGGGCCCTCACTTGTGAGGCTGGAGTCCAGCCCAGGGATGCGGTTCCCGGCACATGCGACCGCCATGGGCAAGATGATGCTGGCATTGCTGCCGGAAGCCGAGCTCCTAAGACGTTATTCCGGCAAAACCTTAACTGCGGTTACGTCTCACACGTTGACGAGTTGGGCGGAATTCACGGCTGCATTGTCTGAGATTCGTGAGGCCGGTTACGCCGTGGACCGGGAAGAAATTATTCAGGGCATCAGCTGTGTGGCTGCGCCGATTCTGGATGCTACGGGAAATGCCGTTGCCGCTGTAAGCACCACGATGCTGCAGCATGCTTTTGCCGATAAACAGGAGGCTGCGGTCCGGGAAGTGATAGAGCTGGCGAGGAAACTATCCTCGTGTTAATCGTCTGGGCAAGTTCATCCTGAAGGAAAGAAGGGTTAAGTGTGAAGCTGACATTGCATGAGATTATGAAGGAAGCCATAGATGATACTATTCCTGTACATACCGCTGCGGAGGGTCCCGCAGGCAAGCTGCCGATTACAGGAGAGCAGCTGCGAAGTGCACCAAGCGGAGAAATCTTCGGCATGACTCAGAATGCGGGCATGGGCTGGAATCCGCTGCTGCTGAACAGACCGCAATATCTGATTCTCGGCACAATGGGCGGAATCCGGCGGGAGGACGGCAGTCCGCTAGCGCTCGGTTACCATACCGGACACTGGGAAATCGGCGTGATGATGGAAGAAATTGCTGAGGAGCTCACCGCCAATCAGGGGATACCGTTTGCCGGTTATGTCAGTGATCCCTGTGACGGGCGTTCCCAGGGGACCACGGGCATGTTCGATTCTCTTCCTTACCGGAATGATGCTGCCGTGGTTCTACGGCGGCTGATTCGTTCCCTGCCTACCCGCAAAGGAGTTCTGGGCGTAGCCACCTGCGATAAAGGTCTGCCCGCCATGATGCTGGCGCTGGCCGGAATGCGGCATCAGCTTCCGGGGATTATCGTGCCTGGCGGCGTTACACTGCCGCCGGTTAACGGCGAGGATGCCGGCAAGGTGCAGAGCATCGGAGCGCGGTTCAGCAATGGTGAACTTTCGCTCGAGGATGCAGCAGATCTGGGCTGCCGGGCCTGCGCGACCCCGGGAGGCGGCTGTCAATTCCTCGGCACCGCCGCAACGGCCCAGGTGATTGCTGAAGCACTGGGCATGTCACTGCCACATTCGGCTCTGTCACCATCGGGGCAGCCGGTCTGGAAGAATATCGGCCGCCAGTCGGCCCGCGCACTTCAGCATATGGAGCATAGCGGGATAGTGATGAGTGATATTCTTACAGATCAGGCTATTAAGAACGCGATGGTACTGCATGCTGCGTTCGGAGGCTCCACGAATCTGTTGCTGCATCTGCCGGCCGTTGCCCATGCCGCCGGGTTGAAGATTCCCACAGTAGATGACTGGAACGAGGTGAACCGCCAGGTTCCCCGGCTGGTCAGTGTGCTTCCGAACGGTCCGGTGCCGCATCCGACGATCCGCGTGTTCCTGGCAGGCGGTGTCCCTGAAGTCATGCTGCATTTACGGCGCCTGGGACTGATTGATGAATCCGTACTGACGGTAACGGGGCGGACACTGGGCGAGAATCTCGACTGGTGGGAGACTTCGCAGAGACGGACGGACATGCGCAGGAGATTACAGGAGGCGGACGGTATTGACCCGGATTCTGTGATCATGAGCCCGGAAGAGGCCAAGCGGCAGGGTATGGCTTCCACGATGACGTTTCCCACCGGGAACCTCTGCCCTGAAGGGGCGGTGATCAAATCGGCAGCGATTGACCCTTCCGTCTTGGACAGCGAAGGAGTCTATAGGCATACGGGAAGAGTGAAGGTGTTCACTGCCGAGAAGGATGCGATCCGTAGCATTAAGGACGGCAAGGTGAAGGCTGGCGATATCCTAGCCATTATCGGCCGTGGGCCGAGCGGAACAGGAATGGAAGAGACCTACCAGCTGACATCCGCGCTCAAGCATCTGCCTTACGGCAAATATGTCACGCTGATCACGGATGCCCGTTTCTCCGGTGTGTCCACCGGTGCCTGCATCGGGCATATGGGACCGGAAGCGCTGGCGGGCGGCCCCCTCGGGAAGCTGCGGGATAATGACTGGGTAGAGGTGCTGATCGATACTGTGAAGCTGGATGGGAGCGTGAATCTGGTCGGGGAAGGCGGAGAAGGGGGACAGCCGCTGTCGAAGGAAGCAGGCACCTTGATTCTGGCTTCGCGGACTCCGCATCCGGGTCTTGCCGTTGATCCGGGACTGCCCGATGACACCCGGCTATGGGCCGCACTGCAGGCAGCAAGCGGAGGGACCTGGCAGGGCTGTGTCTACGATACCGACAAAATCATTGCCTTACTGGAAGCAGGACGGCAAGCATTGGGGGAGAAAGCATGAGCAGAAATCTGATTCATAATCCGATTCTCCGCGGGTTTCATCCGGACCCGTCGATCTGCCGGGCGGGGGAGGACTACTACATTGCCACCTCCACCTTCGAATGGTTTCCCGGCGTACGGATTCATCATTCACGCGATCTGTTGAACTGGCGCCCGCTTACGTATGCGCTGACCCGCAAATCGCAGTTGAATATGGAAGGTGATCCGGATTCCGGAGGCGTATGGGCGCCTTGTCTCACTTATGATGAGGGACTCTTTTATCTGATCTATACCGATGTCAAAAGCAGACAGGGGGCGTTCAAGGATACGCCTAACTATCTGGTAACTGCTAAGAATATCGAAGGTCCCTGGTCTGAGCCTGTGTATCTGAACAGCAGTGGCTTCGACCCTTCGCTGTTCCATGATGAAGACGGGCGCAAATGGCTGGTTAATATGCTGTGGGATCACCGCACCGGGAATAACAGCTTCGCCGGGATTGTGCTGCAGGAGTATTCGGCAACTGAGCAGCGGCTTACCGGTCCGGTCATTCCCATTTATAAGGGAACGGAGCTGAAGCTCACGGAAGGACCGCATCTGTACCGGAAGGATGGCTGGTATTATCTCATTACGGCTGAGGGCGGCACACAGTATAATCATGCGGTAACCGTGGCGCGGTCACGGCAAATCGAAGGGCCTTACGAAACGGCCCCTAATCATCCGCTGCTGACTTCTGCCGGAAATCGTGAATTGGAGCTGCAGAAGGCGGGACACGCCAGTCTTGTCCACACGCATACAGATGAATGGTATATGGTGCATTTATGTGGCCGTCCCGTGAAGGACAATTATTGTAATCTGGGCCGGGAGACGGCTATTCAGCGCTGCGAATTCACGGATGAAGGTTGGCTCACCCTGGCCGGCGGCGGGAACGCCCCGGCGCTTACTGTGCCCGGTCCGGCCATTCCGGAGCATCCATTCTCCGCTCCGGCTCCCCGTGATGATTTCGATGCCCCGCAGCTGGATGTCCGATGGAGCACCCTACGTGTGCCTGCTGAGGAAGCGTGGCTATCGCTACAGGAGCGCCCCGGGTATTTGCGCCTCCGGGGCAGAGAATCCATGAGCTCCATGCACCACCAGAGTCTGGTTGCCCTGCGCCAGCAGGCTTTCAGCTGCAGCGCCGAAACCGCCATTGAATTCGAGCCGCAGCACTTCCAGCAGATGGCCGGATTAATTGTCTATTATGATACGAAGGATTATCTCTACTTGCGGATTACTCATGATGAGACCCTCGGGAAATGCGTGGGCATCATCCGCTCGCGGGACGGGGTCTATGAGGATACCCTAACTGCGGATGTCCCGCTGCCGACGGGAGCAAGCGTAGCATTAAAGGTAGTGATCGACCGGGAATTCGCCCAATTCCACTATCAGTCGGGGGAATCCGCTTGGGAGAAAATCGGCGGGCCCATGGAAATCTATCATCTGTCCGATGATTTCCCGGCCTACATCCGCTTTACCGGGACTTTCATCGGAATGTGTGTGCAGGATTTGAGCGGAACGCTTCATGCGGCGGATTTTGATTATTTTGAGTACCAGGAGTTTGATGTGTAAGCGTAGTTAATATTGATTGAAATACGATAGGACCAGGCGTCACTGAAAGAGCGGTTGTATATCCATTACATCGTTCTTTCGTGCCGTCTTTTTTACATTTCTGACTAAGTCATTGACCTTAGGTCTGGCCTAAGGTATATCATTGAAGCATAGGCAGGGAAGTGAGGAGGGATGAGTGTTGGGGGCGGAAATTACAATTGGCGAATTGGCCGAGCTGATGCAGGTGTCGGTTCATCAGATCAGGTATTTTGAGGAAAAAGGGGTGCTTCTCCCTTCCTATACGGATACGAACCAGTATCGCAAGTATGGCATAGACCAGATCTATCAGCTCTCGCAAATTATGCTGCTGCGCAAGCTGGGGATGCCCGTGCAGGCGATAAAAGAAAGTATGGCGGAGGACGGAGAGCAGGTAATGGAAGAGAAGCTGCATCACTCGCTGGGGGAGGTAGGCAGAGAGATTGCCAGGCTCCAGCAGCTGGAGCAGCTCCTCTTGAAGGTTCTGCATGAGCAGCGTGATTTTCAGATGGACAAGCAGAGCTACAGCGTGAAAATGCGTGAAGCATTGCAGCTGCAAAAGTGGTTTGACATGGATTCGGCAGCCGCTCTTGATGCAAGAACACTGGTGGAACAGTCTGCAGGCGTAAACCATTTGTTCGAAACTGATATTCATTATGTTTATGACCGTAAGGATACTGTCTCATTGTATACGGCTCTGGAGCGGGGCAGAGGAATCGGACGGATTTTACCGGCGGGCAACTATCTCTCTCTTAAGTTACAGGTGAAAGATGAATCCGGGCTTGAGAAGGCTATTGAACAATTCAGCCGCCATGCTGAGCATGAATATAGTGAACTTCCGGGTCCGCTTATTCTTATCGAGAAATCCTACCTCTCTTTGTTCAGCCAGGGCATGCTCCATTATGAGATATTGCTCTGCATTGAAACCGAAGCCGCTTCGGGCATAGATCCTTTATGACCCATTCTTCTGTTCCCAAAACGATTACCACTGTAGACATACAGCCGGAACATAATCTTGAGGTCAGCCGGATCATTGTGCATGGATTCCAGAGTAAGTTTATGGCGCTAGCCAAGGTTGATCCAGGGGAGTTAGCCGTGTTTTTTGAGCAGCTGCTGGAGCATTCAGCGGAAGGTCTGTGCACGAAACGGGTGGTGGCGCTGCGAGGCGGGGTAGTGGCGGGTACCCTTAGCCTGAAGTGGCACAAGAACTCTGTAAGTATCACCGGAAAGGCGGCTGAATCCGCCAAGCTTTCTGCATGGAAGCAGATTACAGCGATTGGCACAAGAAATACACTGCTGCTGCTGGCCACACTCTATGGCTTGAACTATGACCCATTGCCGGGAGAATGCTATATCGCAGATCTTGCGGTTCATCCTGAACATCAGGGTAAAGGTGTAGGGCAACTGCTGATAGGCCGGGCACAACAATTTATGCAGGATCATCCGCGATTAACATATTTAAGCCTGCATGTCTCTGGAAACAACAGGGCTGCCAAGAGTTTGTATGAACGGCTTGGATTCAGCACCCAAGCGGAAGAGTATAGCCTGTTAAGCAAATTTCTGTCCGGTGAAGTGAAGTGGGAGTATATGATCAGCAGGCAATATGGAGGTTCATATGAACAAGAAAATCGTAATTAGCTTAATCATCGTGTTAGGTATACTGCTTGGTGCGGGTCTTTATATTGTGCGTCAGAATACGTTTGAAATGATAGAGCAGTCCGTTGAGATTCCCACCCCGCAGGGCAAATTAACGGGGATACTGACGCTCCCTAAGAACGCCGCAGGCGGACTGGGTTTAGTACTATTCATCCATGGCGACGGACCGGTCGATGCTTCACATCATGACGGATACAAACCACTCTGGGAACGGCTCGCCTCGCTGGGGTATGCCTCTCTGTCGCTTAATAAAAGAGGAATCAATGGATCCGCAGGCAGCTGGCTTGAGCAGAGTATCGGGGATCGGGTGGAGGAAGCCGGACAGGCACTGGCCTGGGCCAGAGCGCAGACGTTCGTGGATAGCGGGCGGGTTGGTGTATGGGGAGCCAGCCAAGCGGGTTGGGTGATTCCGAAGCTTGCGGCACAAGAAACGCTCGCATTCAGCATTCTGGTCTCACCGGCCATCAATTGGCTGCAGCAGGGGGCGTATAATACCCGGCAGCAGATGAAGAAGGACGGGTATACCGCCGAGGAAATTAAGCGTCAGATCACCTACGAGCAGCAAGTGGACGAGCTTTTGCTTCAGGGAGCAGACTATGAAGAATATACACAATTGACTCATCCGAAGGAGGCAATGTCCGCAGAACGCTGGTCATTTGTCCGCCGGAACTTTCTGTCAGACGCTACGAATGAGCTACAGAACTTCAAATCCCCGGTGCTCCTGCTGCTTGGCGAAGAGGACTTGAATGTAGATGTGGAGCAAACGGAGTCGGTGTACCGTGAGAACATCAGCCCTGCCTCACTGCTCACGGTTAGGCTGTTCCCGGACACCGAGCATTCTATGCTTCGGGTCCAAACGGCTGATTCTGCTCTGCGTGCATTGATGATCAGTCTCTTTGCCCCTCGGAAGATTACAGTTGATGGTTATATGGAGCAGATAGAACAGTTTCTTAGTAAACAAGGCTGAAGGGTGGAAGGAAGAACGGAGGGGTTGGATATAAAAGAAGACCGGGACCAACCGTCCCGGTCTTTCGGTAAGTACCTATCTCGTATCACCTGCCCATCAGGCGATATATTTCTCCAGCGTAGCCCGCACAGCACCGGGGCCCGCCAGCATCTCAGTGAACATCCCTTGGATGACTTCACCCAGTCCAATGGCGTACAGGTCAACGCCGAAGATGGCTTGATCCTCGAGAACCGCCCGCACCTTCGCTGCCTGCTCTGCATTCGCGCCTAGCGTAATTCCTTCCAGCCGCGCCTGTAAAGCTTCCAGTAGCGGGTCGGGACTCAGCGCGAACACGCCGCCTTCATCGTTCACGCCGAGCAAATACCGGCACCAAGCTGCAATTGCCAGCGGAATGGCCGTAAGCTGCGCCGGATCGAGCTCCTCACGGCGGATGTACGACTTGATCGTCTCGCCGAAGCGGATGCCGACCTTCTGCGAAGTATCGGTAGCAATCCGCTGGGGGGTATCCGGAATGAACGGATTGGCGAAGCGCTCCTGCAGCACTTCATCGAGGAACTGCTTCGGACTCAGAATGCCCGGGTCTACAACCACCGGCAGGCCTTCTTTGTAGCCAATAATCTCCACGAGCTTCCGCAAGGTATCATCCTTCATCTCATCGGCAATCAGCGTGTAACCGAGCAGACAGCCGGTTACTGCCAGCGCAGTATGCAGCGGATTGAGGCAGGTAGTTACCTTCATGGTTTCGACATTGTTGACCGTATCCCGGTCGGTGAAGATGACACCGGCTTCTTCCAGCGCCGGGCGGCCGTTGGTGAATTTATCTTCAATCACCAGGTACTCGCTGATCTCGGCGTTGACGAAGGGGGCGGTGTAAGTATCCTTGGAGGTGACGATCACATCCATGCCGCCGATTCCCTGCTCCAGCAGCGCCGCCTGCACCGATTCGGACGGGCGCGGCGTGATTTTGTCAATCATGGACAGCGGAAAGGTAATCTTCTGCTCATCCTCAAGATAAGCAACGAAGCCTTCTTCTACATGGCCTTTGGCCGCCCATTCTTTGGCGATTGTAACCATGCCGTTCTTCAGCTTATCGCCGTTATGCGAGCAGTTGTCCATGCTGACGAAGGTCATCGGATGCTGTCCCTTCAGATAACGCCGGTAAGCGAAGGAGCAGACGATGCTCATCGCATGGACCGGCTGCTCCGGACCGCCGGCGATATCCTTCTCGACGATACCCAGATACTGGCCGTTCGGTCCGGTGAGGGAATAGCCTTTTTCCGTAATCGTGAAGCTGGCCATCTGCAGGCTGGGATTCTCGAACACTGCGGTCAGGCGGCTGTAATCCGCTTCGCGGGTCTTATCCGCTGTGAGACCTTCCACGATGCTGCTGACGATTCTCTTCTGGAAGTCGCCGCGCGCATTCATCAATACCAACAGAGTCAGATTATCATAAGGCTTGTAGACCTTGTCGATCATCTCGAAGTCGAAGGTCTCGGCAGCAATGATACCGGTATCTGCCTTGCCGCTGTCGAGCAGCTTCTGGTGGGCATTGGCCACGAAGCCTCTGAAGATATTTCCGGCGCCAAAGTGAACCCACTCCGGCTTATCCAGTGTATTCTGTGCTACCGCTGCGAAATCGAACTGCGGCAGCTCTACACCTGCGGCTTCCCAGGCTTCACGGTCCGCAATGCTGCTTCTGGTGAGGCTCAGCATTTATTTCGCCCCCTTGGCATTCTCCAGGCTGTCCCATACGCCCAGCAGATACATAATGCCCATCGCTCTGTCGTACAGGCCATAACCCGGACGGCAGTTTTTCTCTTCGCCCCAGAGATGTCTGCCGTGGTCCGGACGCACATAGCCAGTGTATCCGTTCTCGTGGTAAGCTTTGACAACCTCAGCCACATCCACGCTGCCATCTTGCCCCCGGTGGGATACTTCAATGAAGTCGCCATTGTCGAATACCTTCACGTTGCGAATATGGGCGAAATAAATCCGGTCGTGGAATTCGCGGATCATCGCCGGAAGATCATTCTGCGGGTTGGTTCCAAGCGAACCTGTACAGAAGGTAAGGCCGTTATACGGACTGTCGACCATGTCCAGGAAACGGCGGATGGAATCGCGGCTGCGGATGATGCGCGGCAGTCCGAAGATCGGCCAGGCCGGATCGTCAGGGTGAATCGCCATACGGATATCCACTTCTTCACACACCGGAATAATGCGCTCCAGGAAATACTTCAGGTTGTCGAACAGGATATCCTCGGTGACATCGGCGTAAGCCGCGAACAGATCATCCAGCTTCTCCAGCCGCTCCGGCTCCCAGCCCGGCATTGTGAATTCTCCGGCACCCCTCAGAATCCGGTCCACCATTTCGCGCGGATTATCCGTAATGGCAGCCTTTTCATAAAAGAGTGCATTCGATCCGTCCGGCAGCTCCTTATACAGCTCAGTACGGGTCCAGTCGAACACCGGCATGAAGTTGTAGCAGATGACCTTAACGCCGACCTTGGCCAGCTTGCGGATGGTATCGATATAGATGTCAATGTATTTGTCGCGGGACGGCAGCCCGATCTTGATATCATCATGAACGTTAACGCTTTCTACAACCGCTGTGCTGAAGCCTTTGGCTGTAATCTGATCGGCAACCTTCTGGATTTCTTCCATTTCCCATACTTCACCCGCTACCTTGTGATGCAGCGACCAGACGATGCCCATTACTCCGGGAATTTGACGTACATGGTCAAGGGTAATATTGTCGTTGCCCTCGCCATACCATCTCCAAGTCATATTCATTGTCATTTCCTCCTTGGTATTAAACATAAATACAAATACAATCATTCTGAAGCCTTGTGACAATTGACCATACGGATAAAACGTTTTGTGATATGATTATCTTGTATACAAGCTAGGATTCGTATTGATCATAGAATAAGCTTTATGCTTTGTCAATGTAATTCCTATCTGTTTTCTATATAATGAGTGGAGAAGAATATCGTACAGAAAGTTGGTCCATTCCATGACTTCCAAGAAAGAAATAATGTCGTATCTGAAACAGGAAATTCTCTCGCTTGCGCTGAAGCCCGGGTCGATGATCAGTGAGACCGCGCTTTCCGAACGCTTCGAGCTGTCGCGGACGCCGATCCGGGATGTGCTGAAGCAATTGTCCCTGGAGCAGTACGTGGACATCTATCCCAAAAAAGGCAATCTGGTCTCGTACATAGATCTGGAGTCGGTGGAGCAGATAATCTATCTCCGCAATGTGCTGGAGAAGGAAATTATGAAGTCGCTGGCCGGTAATATTCCGCTGAAGGGGCTGCATGAGCTGAGGGGCAACCTTGCCCAGCAGCAGAAGTGTATTGAGCAGGCCGAGGGGGCCGAGGTTTTCCTGCAGCTGGATGATCAATTTCACCGCACCATGTTCGGCCTGGCCGGACGAGAATTCCTGTGGGGGGTGCTGCAGCAGTTCAATGTGCATTACATCCGCTACCGGAAGCTGCATATGCTGAAGGACGAGAAGCTGGCTACGATTCAGCAGGAGCATCAGCAGCTGCTGGATTATACCCTGCAGGGGGACACGGCGGGGATCGATGAGCTGCTGCATCATCATCTGCGGGCAGATATTGATTCGACGAACTTTCAGGAGCATTTTGCCACTTATATCAAGCAATAAATCCGTATTCTGGACCGTCTGGCAGATGCCAAATATCCCTGCACTCATGTGACATGAAGGCAGGGATATTTGGCATGGAGGCCTATAGTCCGGACTCGCGGTATTCGCGCGGTGAGGTGCCGTGCCAGCGCTTGAACTGCCGGCTGAAATGGGCAATATCGCGGTAGCCGAGAATGCCTGATATCCGGCTGACGGACAGGCTGGGATCATCCAGCAGGACCTTAGCTTCATGGAGCATCTGTTCGGACAGAAACTCCCGGGGCGAGATGCCGAACACCTGGCGGAACACCCGGTAGCAGTGCGAGGCGCTGATCCCGAGCTCCGAGGCAATATCATCAATTCCGTAATGGCTGTCATAGGGCAGCTCCAGCTTGAATTGCTGGTAGACCAGCCCCTGAAGGCGGCCGCGGATCTGGTGGGCCAGCTCAATCTTCTCATAGGTGGCAGGGGAAGACAGATCAGCTTCAATAGAGAAGGCTTCCCACAGCTGGGCGAACAGATCGAAGACGGCGGACTGCAGCCTCATGCGCTGTGACATGGTGATGTCTCCCGAGATAGAGCCTGAAATATCCACCAATTTGGAGAGGATGGGCCCTAGCTTATGGGCAATATTGCTTGCGGAAGGGAAGAGTACGTGATCCAGGCGGCTGAGCAAGGAGATCAGGAGCTTGTCATCGATATCAAAATGAATGCAGAAATACGTAAAAGCCTGGCCGTTTCCGCTGCGGCTGGCATGAGAATCTCCCGGCCGGAGCAGTACTAAGTCTCCGGCCCGCTGGATATAGCTGCGGTTATTAACGGTAAACAGTTGCTCCCCTTCGAGCACATAGTTGAATTCATATTGCGGATGGGCGTGCAGCGGATAATCCCATTCCCCGCTGACCTTGCGCAGATGCATACCAAACAGGTTAAGCGTGGTTTTCACATCCGGGATGATCGTTTCACTAAGGCATTGACCCAATACAGGCGGTAAAAAAGCGGAAACCAATAGATTCTCCCCCTGACACTTGCGTTAGAATTAACGAGTGTATTCGTTTTACGCGATCCATTATCTCGTTTTTAGTATAGCTGAAACCTGCTTGATTTGGGTAAATAATTGCTTGATTTGACAATGTTCCCGTCCGGCGGCAGCGTGGTAGGATGAACCTGAACAGGAACTAGTATACAAGATGGGCGAAGAAGCCTGAGCTTCACGGCTGTGTTAATAACCGTGGCTCAGCGATACCTGCCCGGTCATACGCCCGCTAAACATGATTAATACACTGGAGGAGATGTTGGCATGAGACAACAACCGGACAATCAGACTGCCGTAGTAGCCGGCAGCGGATACGACGCCTGGTTAAGCTACCCGAAGCTGCCGCAAGGCAATCTATATACGCAATATGTGAAATGGTGCGGAGCCGTAACCGTGACGGAAGAGCAGGAGACGGTGCAAGCGGCGCTGCGTGAATGGCAGAGAGGGATTGCCTCGATGCTGGATATTGAGGCAGGGGCTTCACCGGCTGCGGGCGGATTCACCATAGCATTCGGCACCTTCCATGGTGGCAATCCGCTGATTCAGGATGTATTTGATGTGAAGACGATTCAAGGGGTAGGACCGGAAGGATTCGCGATCCGCACCAGCCTGACCCAGAAGTGCATTGCCGTAGGGGCTTCCGCACCGGCAGGTGTGCTGTATGGTGTCTTCCACCTCCTGCGCCTGATTGGAGGTCTGAAAGACATTGAGCGTCTGGATGAAACCGTGAATCCGGTGAACGCGCTGCGCATGATCAACCATTGGGATAATTTCGACGGCAGTGTAGAGCGGGGATATTCGGGGAGATCCTTCCTCTATGAGAATAACCGCTTCACGGATGATTTTAACAGAATTACCGATTACGCTCGGCTGATGTCTACCGCAGGGATTAATGCCATTGCGATCAATAACGTGAACGTTCATGCGCTGGAAACATTGTTTATCTCCACCTACCTGCCCGATGTAGCGAGAATCGCTGATGTATTCAGAACCTATGGTATCCGGCTGTTCCTGAGCGTGAACTTCGCGGGCCCGATGCATGAAGGTGAAGTAGGAACTGCAGATCCGCTGGACACCGGAGTCCGAGAGTGGTGGAAGACGAAAGCGGCTGAAATCTATACGGTGATTCCTGATTTCGGCGGATTCGTGGTCAAGGCCGATTCGGAGAACCGGCCAGGCCCGTTCACGTACGGGCGGGATCATGCCGATGGCGCCAATATGCTGGCGGAGGCGCTGGAGCCGTTCGGCGGCATCGTTATCTGGCGCTGCTTCGTGTACAACTGCAAGCAGGACTGGCGTGACCGCAAGACGGACCGGGCGAGAGCAGCCTATGATCATTTCAAGCCGCTTGACGGTAAGTTCCATGATAACGTAATTCTGCAGATCAAGAACGGCCCGATGGATTTCCAGGTCAGAGAACCGGTATCTCCGCTGTTCGGGGCGCTTGAACAGACCAATCAGGTAATTGAATTTCAAATTGCCCAGGAGTATACCGGACAGCAGCGTCATGTCTGTTACCTGGTTCCGCAGTGGAAAGAGATTATGGAATTTGATACGCTGGCCCAAGGCGGAACGGCTCCGGTGAAGCATATCGTTGACGGCTCGTTATGGGGCAACCGTTACAGCGGTGTGGCCGCGGTATCCAATGTGGGCAATGACCGGAATTGGACCGGTCATCTGCTGGCTCAGGCGAATCTTTACGGATTCGGGCGGCTGGCCTGGAACCCGGAGCTTAGCGCGGAAGAAATAGCTGCGGAGTGGATCGCCCTGACGTTTGGTGCAGAGGCTGCGGTTGCCGGCGTAATCAGCCGGATTCTACTGGATTCCTGGGAGATTTACGAGTCCTATACAGCACCGCTTGGCGTGGGCTGGATGATTAACCCTGAGCATCACTATGGACCTAATGTTGACGGCTATGAATATTCACAATGGGGTACCTACCATTATGCCGATCATCAGGGAATCGGTGTAGACCGGACTGTGGCTACAGGCACCGGATACAGCGCCCAGTATATGGGCAACAATGCGCAGCGCTATGATTCGCTGGAAGAATGTCCGGATGAACTGCTGCTGTTCTTCCATCATGTGCCTTACACCCATGTGCTGCATTCCGGCAAAACTGTGATTCAGCATATCTACGACACCCATTTTGCAGGTGCGGAACGTGCTGACGGGCTGCTGGCTGCCTGGAACGGATTGAAGGGAAGGATCGCAGAGGGGTTGTATGTGCAGGTAGAGGAACGTCTGCGGGGACAGGCTGCGCATGCCAAGGAGTGGCGCGACCAGATCAATACTTACTTTTACCGCAAGAGCGGTATAGAAGATTCCGGAGCACGCAAGATTTATTGAGAGTTAATAGGGAACTATTAGGAGGGGCAGGTTCATGACGCTCACTTTCGGACAGGTTATCGGACATTTAACAGCAGGCATCCGCAAGCCGGATGGAACGGTAGACAGGCTGGAGCCGGGTGCTCCGGAGTCGGAAGTGCAGGGAATTGTGACCGCCTTCTCGGCTTCGCAGTATGTAATTGAACAGGCGGTCTTGCTTGGCGCGAATCTGATCATTACGCATGAAGGTGTTTTTTATAGCCATCAGGACAACCGGGAAGGATTGGAGAATGATCCTGTATACCGGCAGAAATCTGCATTGATCGCCAGCACCGGGGTAGGTATCTACCGCTTCCATGACTATGTGCACCGCTATACACCGGACGGGATCATAGAAGGGCTGCTGCGGGAGCTGGAATGGGAGCCGTATGTCGAACGGCATCTGCCCCATGTGTCTATTCTCTCGGTCCCTGCTGCGTCAGTTTCAGAGATTGCCGGATATTTGAAGCAGCAGCTGCATATCCCCTATGTCCGCGCAGCAGGCAATTTATCCGCTGTATGCAGCAGAGTGGGCGTGCTGGTTGGCTACAGAGGCGGTGGTGCAGCTACCATTCCCCTATTTGAGCAGGAGTCACTTGATCTGATTATCGCCGGTGAAGGCCCGGAGTGGGAGACCCCGGAATATATCCGGGATGCCGTCCGGCAGGGCCGAAGCCAGGCATTAATTATGCTGGGTCATGCGGAGAGTGAAGCGCCGGGGATGAAGCTGCTCGCGCAGCGGCTGGCCTTGCAGTTTCCGGATGTACCGGTGCATTACATTCAGGAACAGCCTGTGTATCAAATTGTATAACTGGAGAAGCCTCTTTGAAGGTGTGAAGATCAAGGGACAATGGCTGTCCCTTCAGGTCTTCTGCCGGCAAAGGGGTTTTTAATGTTCAGCTGGATGGTTCCGCCGGATTGCGCAGTACAACGGTCTTGTTTACAAATTGTCGATCGGGTTCATATTGTGGATTGCCCGCTGGACTCAATTATCATATAGTGGAATTCTATATGAGGTGAACTTGAAAACTTCACAAAAAAGGCAATGTAACGAAAGGGAAGTTTGGAACTGTAGGAGCGGTAGCGTCCGCCTTTGTATCCGGAAGTCCAAACATTCACCGTAGTTACCCTTCGCCTAAAACAAGTGGGATTTTCAGTCCGATCCATCCAGAATCCAGACAAGCAACAGTAAGGGAGCACAGCAGATGAAATATAAGCGCTTTAGGTTCAGCAAAAGTATTGCCTTTAAATGGATCGTCTCCTATTCTGTGATCATGCTTATCCCGCTTATTGTTAGCGCTATCATCTATCTGCAGACCAAACAGATTGTAGAGTATGAGATTGAACGAGCAGGCAACGCCATGCTTAAGCAGATGCAGAATACAGTAGACAGCGAGATTAATCAGGCTGAGAAGCTGGCCATGCAATTATCCATTCATAGCAGTGTGAACAAATACTTAACTCTCACACCTGACACAGAGGGAGCAGGGGCCTTTCAGATCTATCAAACCCGGCAGGAGCTGAGCAGGTACAAATCCGCCAATGATTTCATTGATGGAATCTATCTGTATTCTAGCAGTCTGGACAGGGTACTGACGGATGAGACGTATACGGACAGTGAAACCTTTTATGCGATGAACAGTACGATGATCGGCTTGTCCTATGAAGAATGGCTGTCACAGCTGAACGGTGGGAGTGACGATGGCGGGACCCCCATGCCGTTTATTGAATTCAAGCGCTGGGAGAATAAGGTTGTGATGATGAAGCCGTTCACCAGCAGCGTTGCTGACAATGGACTGAAGGGGATGCTGGTTCTGCCGCTGAACGGCAGCAAGATTCAGAGCATGCTGAAGAATGTGGATTGGGTGAATAACGGTGAGGTGTACATTGCCGATGATCATAATCAGATTTTATTTCAGAATAATGATGCTTCCCCGCAGCTGGCAGTGCCGGACGCCCAGGCTGGGGATGAGACTGCAGGCACTTCTTTCCAGGATATCGCCGGTACGGAGAATATGGTATCCTTCATCGATTCCGATACCACCAAATGGAAGTATATCAGTGTGTTTCCTTCAAGCGTATTCTGGGAAAAAGCGCGGCAAATCCGCAATTTGAACCTGCTGGGACTATTTATCAGCTTTTTGATCGGGACGGTGGTCATCTCCTACTTTGCCCGCAAGAATTATAATCCTGTCCGCGAGCTGGTTAATATGTTCACGCCCTCCACAGATGAGCAGACGCAGCGGGTGCTGGATGAATTCTCCTTCATCCGGGAGAGCGCCCTGGCTACCATCCGGGAGAGGGATGACATTAACAGTCGGCAATTCAGGCAGCTGCGTGTGTTGCAGACCTACTACTTATCAAGGCTGCTCAAAGGGCAGGTGGAAGACGGATTATCGCTGGAGGAAGCGGCGAGAGTCCATCACTTCCAGTGGGATTCGGAGGATTTTGCGGTACTCCTATTCTACATTCAGGCTGGCGGAGAAGGCAGTCCGTCGCCAAGCCTTTCCAATTTCATCGTGTCCAACATCATTATGGATTTCACAGGTCCGGATCACGGCCTGAGCTTCACCGAAATGGACGGTATGCTTGCGGCGGTTATGAATATTAACACCGGCCGCTCCGTCAGCTGGAAAGAGGATATTGAAGATGCGCTGGGCCAAACCCTGGATTTCATTCAGCGGAAATACGGTCTGCAGATTGCGATGGCCGGCAGCGAGCTGCTTCACGGAATGGGCAGTATGCATCAGGGATATCTGCAGGCGCTGGAGGCTCAGGAATACCGGCTGGTGCTGGAAGAGAATATATCAATCTGGTATGGGGATATTGAACCGCAGGAGACGGATTATTATCTGACAATCAATGATGAAGTGGTATTTATTAATCTGGTCAAAAGCGGTGAATTTGAGAAGGCTGCGGCGATGGCAGATGAGATTCTGGCCCGCTTCTTCGGTTCCCAGGTGTCCATTGAGCTTGTGAGATATGCCATGATTGATTTAACCAGCTCCATTATGAAGGCCGTCCCGCAGGAAACGAAGCGCTCGAAGCTATGGGAGGAATGGCGTCCGATGAAAAGGCTCTTGGCCTGCTCCACACGCGCAGATTTCCGTCATGAGCTGACAGAGCTGATCCAAATGGCCTGCAGCAAAGCCACGGAGAAGCTTGCGCTGGTGTCAAATTCGGGAATCGGAGACGAGGTATCTGCCTATGTGCAGAATCATTATGCGGACATCAATCTTAGTGTGTCCATGATTGGTGCCAATTTCGGCATCACTCCGCAATATGTGTCTCGGTTGTTCAAGGAACAGATGGGTCAGGGTCTGCATGATTACATCAGTCAGGTTCGTACAGCCGAGGCCAAAAAATTGCTTCAGGAAGGAGTCACCATTGAGGAGGTTTCTTCCCGTGTGGGCTTCTCCAGCAGCAGTGCGTTCATCCGGGTATTCAAAAAGTATGAAGGCATCACACCGGGGCGGTTCAAAACTCTGCAATAAACAAACCGGATATTCAATTTCTCTACAGGAGGATAGAAGCAGGCTGATTCTATCCTCCTTTTGCGTTTTTAATAATGGATTCCGCATTTTGAATATTGTTTGTATACAAGATTCAGCTTACATTGTAGAGGCATCAAGTCGTCATCTAAACATATAACGGAGGTCGAATTAGCGATGAAATTATTTGGAACGTACAAGCTTCACAAACCGGTTGTCGTTTTGTTAGGTCTCACATTGCTGGCTTCAGGCTGCAGCAGTTCCAAGAATGTGAACAATGAGAGCGCTCCAAACACATCTGCAGGGAACGCCCCTGCTTCAAATGAAGCCGCTGCAGATTTCACTTATCCGATGTCGGGCGGAATAGAGCTGACTTATATGAACGAACAGCTGGGAGGCACGCCGGAACGTCTGCCGGTCGATGACGAATACGAGAAACGTACAGGAATCGCCATCAAACAGCTGGGCGGAACACCCATGACTGATCAGAAGTTCAGTCTGCTGCTGGCATCAGGTGAACTGCCGGATATCTTCCTGAATACATGGCTGCAATATCCGGGCGGTCCTGACAAAGCTGTAGAGCAGGGATATATTCTGAAGCTTAATGATCTGATTGATCAATACGCGCCTAACCTGAAGAAGACCCTCCAGGAGCACCCGGAAATTGACAAAATGATCAAAACGGATGACGGCACCTACTATGCTTTTCCGTTCATCCGCTCGGAAGCCGGACGTGTCTATGGCGGGCCGATTATCCGTCAGGATTGGCTGGATGAGCTGGATCTCAGTATCCCGGAAACGATTGAGGAGTGGCATACCGTCCTGACTGCTTTTAAAGAGAAGAAGAATGCTGCCTCCCCTGTAACCTTCCGCACGATGTTCCTCGGTGAACGGACAGGCGGATTCGCCGGAGCCTTCGGCGTGATGGGGAACTTCTATGTCAATGATGGAAAAGTAGTGTACGGCTATTTAGAGCCGGGCTACAAGGATTACCTGACTACGATGAGCCAGTGGTACAAAGAAGGGCTGATCGACAAGGATTTCGCCTCTATTGATGCAGCTACAGTCGATAAGAAAATGACCTCTAATGTTAGCGGTGCAACGATTGGCTGGCAGTACTATATTGAGAAATATAATTCAGCCGTACAGGAAACCGATCCGAAGGCCGACTTCGTAGCCGCTCCTTATCCGTCTGCTGTCAAAGGCGAGCTTCCAGAATTTGGCCAGCTGGATAATGCTTATGCGGGGACAAGCTCTGCGGCAATCTCTGCCACCGCCAAGAATGTTGAAGCCGCTATGCGCTGGCTGGATTATGCCTTTACCATGGAAGGCAGCATGCTGAATACCTATGGTGTTGAAGGAATTACTTACAATCTGGAAGACGGCAAGCCCGTCTATACCGATCTTGTAGTTAAGAATCCGGAGGGCCTCGGCAGCGATCAGGTCATGTCCAAATATTCTCACGGCACCAACTTCCCGATGATTCAGCAGGACAACAATCTGCCGGCGAAATATCCGGCAACTACCGAATCCATCGGTATCTGGAAACAAACCAATCATGAGAGCCACCTGCTTCCTCCGGTAACCCCAACTGCCGAAGAAGCGGATGAAATGAGCAGTATTATGAACGATATCAACGCCTTTGTGAAAGAAACGGAGCTCAAGATCATCCTGGGAACCGAATCTGTTGATAAATATGATCAAGCTGTTCAGCAAATGAAGGATCTGGGCATTGAGCGCGCACTGGAAATTCAACAAGCGGCCTACGAACGTTATTTGAACCGCTAACTAAACTTATAACGGCAGGGGCTGCTACAAAGAACAGATACGGGCAGTCCCGGCCTTAAGCCTTGCAGCAAAGGAGAGGGAAATATGCTGAAAACCAGACTGGGAAAAGACTTCCTGCGCAATAAATGGCTGTATCTGATGATTCTGCCTGTCATCCTATATTATGTTTTGTTCCACTATGTTCCGCTTTACGGTACGATTATTGCCTTCAAGCAATTTGTCCCTTCCCAAGGAATATGGGGCAGTGAATGGGTGGGATTCAAGCACTTTGAAGCTTTTTTTTCGAGTATTTATTTTTTTCGCGTAATTAAGAACACCGTTCTGCTAAGCTTCTTCAATCTGCTCATCGGATTTCCGGCACCGATCATTCTGGCCTTACTGCTAAATGAATTGAAAAGCCCGATTTTCCGCCGGATCACACAGACTATTACCTACATGCCGCATTTTATTACACTTGTAGTTGTGGCGGGAATTGTGCGCTACTTCACCTTATCGGATGGTTTGATTAACGATGTCATTGCCTTTTTTGGCGGCGCCCGGATCTCATTTCTGCAACAGCCCGAGTCCTTCCGCCCCATTTATATCATCAGTGAGATCTGGCAGCAAATCGGCTGGGGAACAATCATCTATCTGGCCGCCATCACCGGTATTGACCAGCAGCAGTATGAGGCTGCCAAAATTGACGGAGCGACCAAGATTCAGCAGATCCGCCACGTTACCCTGCCCGGCATTCTGCCTACGATTATGATTATGCTGATCCTGGCACTCGGAAATATTATGAATGTCGGATTTGAGAAAATCATTCTGTTATACAGCGCCAGTATTTACGAGACGGCTGATGTCATATCCACTTTTGTTTACCGTAAAGGGATTCTGGAATTCAGCTACAGCTACAGTGCGGCGGTAGGTCTGTTCAACTCCGTCATCAACTTCACCATTCTGCTGCTCGCCAACTCTTTCAGTAAACGTGCAAGTAAAAACAGTCTTTGGTAAGGGGTGGACAACGATGATTAAAGCGTCGCTCGGCGAACGAATCTTTGATATCTGCAATTCCATTATTATGGTGCTTATGATTATTCTGACACTCTATCCTATGCTGTATATTTTGTTCTCCTCGTTAAGTGACGGGAACCGCCTGATCTCCTTCGATGGCATTCTGCTCTGGCCGCAAGGCTTCTCGCTGGCAGCTTACAAGGCGGTGCTTAACAACCCAGTCATTCTGAGCGGCTTCAAAAATACACTGTTCATTCTGGTGGTGGGACTTGTCATTAACATGACGCTTACCTCCCTTGGCGCTTATTTCCTGTCACGGGAAGGGGTCTTGCTGCAAAAGCCGATCATGTTCTTCATCGTATTCACCATGTTTTTCCAAGGGGGACTCGTGCCTTTCTATCTGATCGTGAAATCCTATGGCCTGCTCGACAGCCTCTGGGCGCTGATTCTGCCTACCGCGGTTAGTACGTTCAACTTAATCATCATGCGCACTTATTTCATGGCGATTCCGAGGGAGCTGGAGGAGTCCGCTTTTCTGGACGGTGCTGGCCACTTCACGATCCTGTTCCGCATCTTCCTTCCGTTGTCCATGCCGGTTGTCGCCGTGCTGATCCTGTATTATGGCGTAGGCCACTGGAACAGCTGGTTCAACGCGATGATCTTCCTGCGGGACCAGAGCCTGTTCCCGATCCAGCTTGTGGTCAGAAATATCATTCTTGAGAACGATAACGCCAGCATGCTGGGCACCACAACGCTGCTCCACAGCCGGGATGTGACTGAGACGCTGAAGTATGCGGCAATTATCGTGAGTACAGCGCCAATCCTGGTGCTGTATCCGTTCCTGCAGAAGTATTTTGTAAAAGGCGTGATGGTAGGGGCTCTAAAGGGGTGAGGTAGAGAGTTCGTACGCAAGTCCAAAATCGATTCCGGCTGCAACTGCGGTGAATGTTTGGACTTCCGGCCGCTGTTGTCCCCGGATTTCTTGATTTAAACCGCTCTACGCGGTAGAAATCCGGCGACAAAGGCGGACGCTTCCGCTCCTACAGTTCCAAACTTCACCTCCGTTGCTCTCATCTAATTGTTGTATTTACAGTTCAAACTCTTGTTAATTGGCGGATGCGTCCGCTGCAGTATGGTATGAAGTTATTCAGGAAGCTTAGCTATGGAGATCTAAGGGGGAAGTGCAGCAATGAGTCTAAAAAGGAAACTCAGCAAGGGCTGGCAATTCAGCAAGCAGCCGCTTCATTCCGAGCTCGCCAAGGTAGCCGCAGGTACGGACTGGATGCCGGTTACGCTGCCGCATGATTGGCTGATTTACGATACTTATAATCTCTATGAGAACGGAGAGGGCTGGTACCGCACCGGCCTTGAATTCGGTGAAGTGCCTGCCAAGGAGCTCGTTTCCCTGCGTTTTGAGGGAGTGTATATGAACTCTACGCTATACGTGAACGGCCAGGTCGCGGGGGAGTGGAAATACGGATATTCTACCTTTGAGTTTGATATTACCCCGTACCTGACAGCGGGGGAGAATGAAATATATATGCGTGTCATCCATGAATCGCCCAATTCCCGCTGGTACTCCGGCGCCGGAATCTATCGGCCTGTCTGGCTCAAGACTACGCCGAAGACGCATATGGCGGCAGACGGGATCTATATAGTGGCCAGAGCAGCGGAAGGTGAAGCCTGGACAGTGGATGTGGGTGTTGAGCTGCATATTGCTGAAGCTGCTGCAGAAGGCACGAAGCTGAAGCTGCGGCATAGCATTCTGGATGCGGAGGGTACCGTTGTTGCCGGGAAAATTACAGAGGTGCCTGTACAAGCCGGTTTAACAGTCCATAGCCACAGCCGTCTGACTGTTGATCAGCCCCTGCTATGGGATATTACGAGTCCCCAACTCTATAGCCTGCAATCCGAACTGCTGGCAGAGGATGAGGTAATTGAAGTGGAGAAGGAGAGCTTCGGCTTCCGGACCATGGTACTGGATAGTAACAAGGGCTTCTTCCTCAACGGCCGTCATGTCAAAATATACGGAGTCTGCCAGCATCACGACCTGGGTGCTCTGGGGGCTGCTGTGAACAAGGCGGCTCTACGCCGCCAGTTCGTGCTGCTGCAGGAAATGGGCGTGAATGCCATCCGTACAGCACATAATATGCCTGCTGTCGAACTCATGGAGCTGGCCGATGAAATGGGATTGCTGATCGTTTCAGAAGCCTTCGACATGTGGGAGCGCAGCAAGACAGCCTATGATTATGCCAGGTTCTATCCGGAGTGGTGGAAGCGCGATATTGCCAGCTGGGTGCGGCGTGACCGCAACCGCCCAAGTCTGCTGATGTGGAGCATCGGCAACGAGATTTACGACACTCATGCGGATAGCCGGGGTCAGGAGCTTACCCGGGAGCTGCAGGCTGAAGTGCTGGTTCATGATCCGGGAGGCAATGCGTTCGTTACCATCGGCTCGAACTTCATGCCGTGGGAGAATGCGCAGAAATGCGCTGATATCGTGAAGGTAGCCGGCTATAACTACGCAGAGAAATATTACGGGCAGCATCACCGGGAGCATCCGGATTGGATTATCTACGGCAGTGAGACCTGCTCTACCGTGCAGAGCCGGGGAGTCTATCATTTCCCGCTGGCCCAGTCCGTGCTGGCAGATGATGATCTTCAGTGTTCTTCCCTCGGGAACAGCTCTACCAGCTGGGGAGCCAAAAGCACAGAGGCCTGCATCACTGCAGACCGGGATGCTTCTTTCTCGCTGGGACAGTTTCTCTGGACCGGCTTTGACTATATAGGTGAGCCTACTCCATATCACACCAAGAATTCGTATTTCGGACAGCTGGATACCGCAGGTTTCCCTAAGGATTCCTATTATATTTATCAGGCGGAATGGACGGATTACCATACGAATCCTATGGTTCACATCTTCCCTTACTGGGATTTCTCGGAGGGGCAGCAGATTGATGTCCGTGTTTGCTCTAATGCTCCGCGGATTGAATTGTTCGTAAATGAAGTCTCGCAAGGAAGCGTGAATATCGACCATATCCATGGACATAAGCTGCTTGGAGAATGGCAGCTGCCCTATGCGGAGGGGGTTCTTCGCGCAGCTGCTTATGATGAGAAGGGGAATATAATTGCTACGGATCAGATCTCCTCCTTCGGAGATGCAGATTCGCTGGTCCTGACCCCTGACAAACAGGAAATCGCAGCGGATGGTACGGACCTTATATTTGTAACGATCAGTACACTGGATCTGTCGGGACGTCCGGTAGCGAATGCGAATAATCAGGTGCATCTGAGCATTGAAGGCCCGGGGCGGCTGATCGGTCTGGATAATGGGGACAGCACGGATTATGACTCCTATAAAGGTGTAAGCCGCAAGTTATTCAGCGGCAAACTGCTTGCTGTGATTGCCAGTACGCTGGAGCCTGGAACGATTACTTTGCGAGCGGCCTCGGCGAATTTAGCTTCCGCTGAGCTTACCCTCAGGTCAGCTCTTCCGGCACCGGGAACCTTCAATGAAGACGAGCTGTATCTCTACGCGCATAATCCGCTGGAAGCAGATGCGTCTTCTGCGGAGCCGGAGGTTGGCCATAATCGGGAAATTCCGGTCCGCAAGCTGGAGCTGATCTGTCCTGCGGGCAACGTTCTGACGCCGGAGCAACCGTCGCTTCCGGTTCGTGTGAAGCTTCATCCGCCGGATGCTGCCTGGCAGGATGTCGAGTGGCGGATTACCAATGCTGCTGGCATTGATGCGAATATCGCCACCATTGAGGCTAGTGGGCATGAAGCGGTGATATCTGCTCTGGGCGATGGAGATGTGTATATCCGCTGCGGTACAGCCAATGGTGCTGACGGCATACGGCTCTATTCACAAATGGAATTCAAGCTTACAGGCCTTGGCCAAGCCTATCTGAATCCGTATGAGTTTGTCTCTTCCGGGTTTAACAGCAGCCACAGCCGGAATTTGACTAACGGCAATGAACGGGGTGTCGCCACAGCCCGGGAAGGGGAGAGCCGGATCTGCTTCGAACGGATCGACTTCGGGGATTATGGCGCTGATGAGATCATCCTGCCCATCTTCTCGCTTGATGATCAGGAGCTCCCGATTGAAATTTGGGAAGGCGTTCCCGGGGAGAGTGGTGCCGAGCTGCTCATCACAGTCACTTATCAGAAGCCTTCCCTATGGAATGTATATCAGGAGGAACGTTACACACTGCCTAAGCGTTTGACGGGTATGACTTCGCTGACTTTTGTACTCCGCAAGAAGATTCATCTGAAGGGCTTCTCGTTTGTCCGCAAGCACAAGGCGTTTGAGCGTCTTGATGCCCTAACCAATAGCGCGGTTTACGGGGATACCTTCATAGTAACAGAGAACGCAATCGAGGGGATCGGCAACAATGTCTCGCTTATCTTTGCAGGGATGGACTTTGGAGGGGCGGAATGCTCCCGGATTGTAATCTGCGGCCGCTCCGCGCTTGCGAATAACACGCTGCAGATCCTGTTCAGCGGACCCGCTGGCGAAGGCAAGCAGCTGATTGAATTTGCTGGCAGCGACAGCTACACGGAGCGTGAATTCACACTGGAGCCGCCGGTAAGCGGAAGCCAGACGGTCACCTTCCTGTTCCTGCCGGGCAGCCAGTTTGACTTCAAATGGTTCCAGTTTCTGCCGTCCGTATAGCAATCAGGGATATCCCAAACAGCCACCATCTGGCGTTTGAGATATCCCTTTTTGTTTGTAGCGGCGGATGCGAAGAACAAGCCTTGAAACTTCTTATCAGCTGCCATATACCCGCCTCTCATCGCCTGGATCACTGATCCGTACCTCAATAAGCTTCAAGGTGCTGACAGCCCTGACCGCATGCCGGTCTCCACGGGCTATAGTGAATATTCCCCCTGCCGATGCTGCGGCTGCGGCTCCATTCACCGTGACCTCACCGTGGCCCGATACAATCATCCATGTCTTGGCAGAATGCTGACAGTCCATTTCCGGGATGTCATGCTCCGGCAGCAGTGTTAGCATCATCGTAAGTACAAGGCGGATGCCATTTGCTGCCTGGTCCAGAAGGGTATAGCTGCCCCAGCCGGTCTCACCGTACCTCGGTTCCTGAACAGAATGCTCTTGCAGGATGTCCTTGATCATGTTTGCTTCCTTCCTGGCTGCAACCAGGATGCCTTCGGGGCTCGCTATGGCGACTATGCCGGGTACACCGATTACATGCAGCGGAACCTTCAGCTCGTTGACGATATGGGTATCCCGGCATTCCCCCCATAAGCCTCCTTCGCCAGTCAACGGGGAGTCCAGCCGGGCAGTCAGCATATCCCAGCTTCCCAGATCAGACCACTCCCCCTTATGCCGCACAACGACTGCTTTGGTGCTGTGCTCCGCCACTTCCTTGTCAAAGCTGCGGACCGGAAGTCCGGCATATTGAGCAGCAAATGCCGCATGATCAGTGGGCAGCCCCATCCTCTGCAGATGCGACAGCAGGAAGCTTAGCCGAAACGCGAATACCCCGCAGTTCCATAAGGCATGCTCCTGCATCAGCTCCCGCGCTTTGGCGATATCCGGTTTCTCTGCAAAAGAGAGCACCTGAGCATACGCCTCCATGCCTCCTTGTGCCGGGACAATATAGCCGTATTGATCCGAAGGATGGGCAGGTTGAGTTCCAAGCAGGAGGAGCTCTGCCTGTGAGGCTGCCAGAATATCCGGAAACTTAGGAAACAGCCGGAAGAAGTCTTCGTCCGCATACATATCAGCCGGAGCGATGCAGATGATGTCCTCCAGTTTAGCCTTTCCTGCGGAGTACAAATGCAGGGCGCCATAGGCGGCTGCCGTAAATGTGCCGCGTTTGTAAGGCTCCCCGATCACCTGGAATTTTTTTCCGGTATAGCGCCGGGTGATGGCCAGCTGCTCCTGATGCGCAACGAACAGCACGGATCCGTCAAGTCCCGCTTGACCGAGCTGCCGGCATACGCGTCCGATCATGGACTCTGTGCCCCCGTCAGGTGCAGGAAGCAGCGGCAGGAACATCTTGGAACGGATGCTGCCGGAGAGGGGCCATAGCCGCATACCGGAGCCCCCGCTTAGAAGAATAGTATGCAAGGCGGTCTGCCTCCTTAAGGTTTGGGCGGAGTGGAATATCCCTTGCGCTGATGGAAGGACAGCGAACGGTACGTACGGGCATACTTCTGAAGCTGCGCTTTGCCCAGGGAGGCCGCCGGAGTCTTCAGAGCTTTATTGTTGGCGTTCCTGAGCAGCACAGCGGCGCTGTTCCTGCTGTACACATAGTTGGCATAGGTTTCGAATTCGGAGAAGCCGAACTGCTTCGTTTTGTCGATGGAGCGGAGGATAGCGGCATGCCAGGGCATCCCGTGCCGGGCTTCAATCATTCTTTTGAGACTGGCCAGCTTCGCGGACTCGAACAGCATATAGTGTGTAACAAAAGACTTAGGGGAAGGAGCGGCGGCGCCGAGCAGCTTCCGGTAGGTGCGGAAATATTCCGGCTGGCTCCAGCTGCGGCAGTAAAAGATGCTTTTCCCGCCGGAACGGAAACGATGGGGGCGAATCAGCACCGTATCCGCATCAACCACCAGGAAGAATTTCTCGCGGCAAATATGATCCCCGTTCATTTTAAGCAGCTGCTGGTACAGCCAGCCGGAACGGTTCCAGCGGGAAGAGGAGTAGCGGATAGCTTTCTTAGTGAACGGCAGAACGGTGGTTTCATCGACAAAAACACAATTTTTGCAGGAGCATAGCCTTCTGATCTTGCTGCTGTTCGGCGAGACAATATAAATATGGCTGATAGGGTGGCGGACGTAACGGCGGAGACTGTCGATTACATGGGGGAGGGTGGCAAGATCCTTTTCAATAGCCGGGATCAGGACATCGATTGGAGGACCATTTTTCGTTACATTTTCCGAAGCATCTGACATGGGTTCATCTCCGTACCTATATTGACACTTGAGCGCCTGCACTAGGGTATGCCTGCGGATTAACGGTTGACAGGGCAATGATCCTGCTGAAAGATAATCTTCCCGTAGGGGGCAGATGCTTTATTCAAATACGCCTTCTTCCGCATAGAATGCAGCGACTATGCAAATCAAGGGAGGATGGAAAGCTCCTTCCCGGACAGGAGAGTGTATGCGTGACAGCCAAGCAGGTTCAGTCAGGTCAGAGCAAATGGTACAAGACCCGATTATTGCTTAAGAACCAAACCATTTCCCCGTTCATTCCGGATACCCGGAGGTTTACCAGACGAAATCTGGAGCAGATGATTCACAGCTATGGAATGATTTATGTCAAGCCGGAACGGGGAACCTATGGCAATGGAGTGATCCGCGCTGAGCGGGGGGAACGGCAGGGGTATACGTACCAGTATGAGGAAACGCGGCGCCATTTCGATACGTTTGAAGCTTTTCATAAAAGTCTGGCGAAGAAGATCGGCAGAAAGAGCTATCTGGTTCAAAAAGGTATCCATCTGCTGAAGCAGGGCGGGCGCCGCTTTGACCTCCGGGTGATGGTGCAGCTCAGCCCCAAGGGCGTTTGGGAGGCTACCGGGATCATTGGCCGGCTGGGCCATCCGCGCAAAATAGTCACCAACTACCACAGCGGCGGCAAACCGACCGCAGTGGAGCAGTTGCTCTCTACCCATCTGTCGGCCCACCAGCTCGTACAGCTGAAGGGTGAACTGAACCGTCTGGGCACACGCATCGCGGTTCAAATGCAGAAGACCTATCCTCACCACCGGCAATTCGGTGTAGACATCGGTCTTGACCGGACGCTCAAGCCGTGGATTATTGAAGTGAACATGAATCCAGACCCGTATATTTTTAATCAGCTTAAGGATAAATCCATGTACCGCAGAGTGATGAGGTACCGGCGTTTTAGCCTGAAGCCATAGAGCATACGAAGAAGGCCTGCCAGCGTGCGAGGCCTTTCTTTTGTAATAATTATTTATATAGGCTTACGCTTAGCTAGCAGGAGTCAACCAGACGGCTTGGCCGATTCGTCATTGACGCTGTTTAAACTCAGTTTACATTCCCTAAGTACATTAGGTCTGCAGCGGATCATGGCTATGCCGAGAGGAGGAGAGGCCCGGGCTGCTTCGATATCCAGTTAATTAGAACCTTGACAGTTAGAATTCTATCTAATATGCTTACTGTATTACTTAGAATTCTATCTAAAATGACAAGGGGAAATGAAGATGGCCGAACCCATTTTGCATACACCGTATTCAGATTTGATCCGTGAGATTGGACTCAAGCTTAAGAGCTCTGCCGATGCCCGGCTGAACGAGCTGGGACTGAACTCCGCACAAGGCCGGATGATCGGATATATCTATGAGAATCAGGACAAAGGTGTGATCCAGAAGGATCTGGCGGAGCAGTTCAAGCGGCGAGGGGCCAGCATCACCAGCATGCTCCAGGGCCTGGAGAAAAAAGGCTACATCGCACGCGTCACCCATGAGAAGGATGAGCGTCAGAAGAAGCTGACCGTATTGGAGAAGGGAGTCATCCTGGTCGAGGAGTTCAACCTGATGTTCTCGGATGTCGAAGCCGGTATTACCCGGCAGCTCAGCAAGGAGGAGGCAGCAACCCTATTGTCGCTGCTGTCCAAAGTTAATCAAAGCTTGTAATGGAATGAATTTGATTATGAAGATACACGTTCGGAGGAATGAATATGAACAAGGAAGTATCCAACCAATATTACCTGGAATCCGCTCCAATGAAAAAGGCGATATTCCATTTGTCAGTTCCCATGATGATCGGCATGTCGGTCGGAACGGTCTACAATGTGATCAACGCGTATTTCATCGGCCTGCTGCATAATACGGGGATGCTGACGGCGATTACGCTGGGCTTGCCGATTTTTACCGTCCTGATGGCCTTCGGCAATGTGTTTGGAGTAGGCGGCGGAACCTTCGTCACCCGGCTGGCCGGAGAGAAGAATACGGAGAAGGGTAAGCGGATCGCCGGATATACCTTCTATGCAAGCATCATCGCCGGAATCGTTATCGCCCTGCTGGCGCTGCTGGCGATTAATCCGCTCACCCGCCTGCTCGGTGCGGATGCGGCAACCTTCGATTACACGAAGACCTATGCCCTGACGATGTTCGCCGGCGGCTTCGCGATTGTGCTTAACTTTGCGCTTGAACAGCTGGTCCGCGCGGAGGGGGCCTCGAAGGAGTCGATGTACGGCATTTTCATCAGCACGGCGCTCAGCCTGATCTTTGACCCGCTGTTTATCCTGATTCTGGGCTGGCATGTAGCCGGAGCGGCGCTGGCCATGTGTCTCGCTAACCTTGGTTCGGCACTCTATTATCTCTATTATCTGGAGAAACGGAGTCAGAATCTCAGGGGGTTCCTGAAGCATTTCAGAATATCCCTACAGGATAAGCTGGAGATCTATAAAGTCGGCATCACTGAGCTGCTGCAATGCGCTTTTCTGATTGTGACCACACTACTGCTTAATAACTATTCCATCCAGTATGGTGATAATGTCGTAGCCGGGTTTGGGGTGGCCCTGAGAATTGTGCAGATTCCCGAGTTCCTGTCGATGGGACTGTTCCTGGGCCTGATCCCGCTCTTTGCCTTTAACTATGCCAGCAGGAACAGAGCCAGACTTACCTCAAGTATTAAGTATGCTTTTGGCTATATCGCAAGCATCGCGGTGGTATTTGTCAGTCTGGTCTATGTGTTCCGGGGACCTATCCTGCATTTATTCTCCAGCGATAACTCAGTGATCAGCATGGGGATTTATATCCTGGCAGCCATGCTCATCTCCGCGCTGTTCAATGGTTTTACCGGTCTGTTCATGAGCATCTTCCAGGCCACGGGCCAAGCCGCCGAGGCGGGGATTATGGCTGTTACGCAAGGTGTGCTCTATATCCCGGTGATTATCGTGCTGCATTATTTCTTCGGACTGCATGGCGTGATCTGGTCCATGACCGTTACCGAGGTGACGACAAGCCTTCTGGGCGCGATCCTGTTCATCGGCTTCAAGCGGAAGCTGAGAAACATGGCTAGTGTAGATGATCTGGAGGCTGCTGCCCCGGCGTTGTCGGTGTGACGCCGCCTGAAGCTTGAAGCCCTGAAGTCCTAAGTGAATTACTTAGATTTCTTTAAAAACCTTGAATCTATATAGGGTAAACTTAGAATCTGAATTGCTGCATGGACGAACCCTTGCTCTGCAGGAGGGGCGTCCATCGGCTGATCAACATTCTTAAGTTAAACTATATACAAGGTTTTTTGGTCGTTTAGGAAATTATACGATGAATCCATCGGCCCCCCCCCGAGAGTAGGCAATGAGAGGGAATGAGGGGTAAGAGTGATTCCGCTGGAAGTCGGCTGTGAGAGAAAATGAGGGGTAAAAGTGCCCTGATTCCGGTGGAAGTCGGCTGTGAGAGAAAATGAGGGGTAAAAGTGCCCCTGATTCCGGTAGAAATGGGGCTGAAGAGGGAAATGAGGGGCAAAAGTGCCCCTGGTTCCGGTGGAAGTGGGCCTGAAGTGGGAAATGAGGGGCAAAAGTGCCCCTGGTTCCGGTGGAAGCGGGCGTAGAGACGTAAATGAGGGGCAACAGTGCCCCTGGTTCCGGTATAGGCGGGCCTGTAGTGGAAATGAGGGGCAAAAGTGCCCCTGGTTCCGGTGGAGGTGGGCCTGTAGAGGTAAATGAGGGGCAAAAGTGCCCCTGATTTCGGTATAGGCGGGCCTGTAGAGGTAAATGAGGGGCAATAGTGCCCCTGGTTCCGGTGCAGGTGGGCCTGTAGAGGTAAATGAGGGGCAAAAGTGCCCCTGGTTCCGGTGGAAGCGGGCGTGGAGAGGTAAATGAGGGGCAACAGTGCCCCTGGTTCCGGTGGAAGCGGGCGTGGAGAGGTAAATGAGGGGCAACAGTGCCCCTGGTTCCGGTGAAAAATAGAGGGATAAATCCCACTAATTACGCCGAAAGTAGGCAGAATGAGAGGAATAGAGGGATCCCACTAATTACGCCGAAAGTAGGCGGGACGAGTGGAATTAGAGGGATAAATCCCTTTAATTCTGCTGCAAGTGGGCTAGTGAGTGGAACGAAGGGGGACAGCGTCTCTCAATACGCCTCCATCGCCTGTACCCTATAACACTCCGTCCCCACTCACCTCCCAACTTGTGCTTGCCCCTGCATCCGCGCTGCATCCGCGCTGCATCCGCGCTGCATCCGCGCTGCATCCGCGCTGCATCCGCGCTGCATCCGCGCTGCATCCGCGCTGCATCCGCGCTGCATCCGCGCTGCATCCGCGCTGCATCCGCGCTGCATCCGCGCTGCATCCGCGCTGCATCCGCGCTGCATCCGCGCTGCATCCGCGCTGCATCCGCGCTGCATCCGCGCTGCATCCGCGCTGTATCCGCGCTGCATCCGCGCTGCATCCGCGCTTTATCCGCGCTGCATCCGCGCTGCATCCGCGCTGTATCCGCGCTGCATCCGCGCTGCATCCGCGCTGTATCCGCGCTGTATCCGCGCTGTATCCGCGCTGCATCCGCGCTGCATCCGCACCGGCACCCCCCGCCCCCGCCAGTAGCACCGTCAGTCACCGGCACCCCTCGCCCCCGCCCGCACCCCGCCAGTCACCGGCACACCCCTCGCCCACGCCAGTACCACCGTCAGTCACCGGCACCCACCGCCCTCGCCGCCGTGTGACCGTGCAACCGTGCTACTCCACCGGCCCGCTGTCCGCCGCCGCGCCCTCCCGCACTCACCGCCCCATCCGCCGCAGCCACTCCAACTCCTGCATAGCTAAAGCCCGCTGCTTTATAGTAAAATGAGATAAATTTAATCACAGAAGAGTTACCGTATGCTGGACGTTAATGAAATTCAGGCGCGGGTTCCCCACCGTTATCCGTTTCTGCTGGTAGACCGGATCACCGAGCTTGAAGAAGGCAAGCGGGCGGTAGGAATTAAGAATGTGAGTATAAACGAACCGATCTTCCAGGGGCATTTCACCGGATACCCGGTGATGCCGGGTGTATTGATTGTAGAGGCGCTGGCTCAGGTAGGCGGTATAGCCATGTCCAAGCAGGAAGAGAGCAGAAGCACCTTCGGACTGCTCACGGGAATAGACAACTGCCGGTTTAAACGTCAAGTGAAGCCGGGAGATCAGCTGCGCCTTGAATTTGAGGTCACCCGCGTCAAAGGGATGATTGTAAAAGGAACCGGGACCGCCACTGTAGAGGGTGAGCGGGTGTGCGAGGCAGAGATTATGTTTGCGTTCAGCGGGCAATAACTAGCGGAAAAGGTGGCTGGAGAAAGATCATGAGAAAAAGTGTTGTATTTAAAACGGTTTCATGCTATTTTATAAACTATAAAAACGTTTTTATTGCAGAGGAACATTGATATGGGAAAGATAACAATCAAAGACGTGGCCAGAGAAGCGGGCGTCTCCATCTCCACGGTCTCCAACGCCTTGAATGACGTGGATGTACTCAACCCGGAGACCAAATCCCATGTGCTGAAGGTAGCGCAGCGCCTGAATTATGTTCCGAACCTGAACGGTAAGCTGCTGAAGTCCGGTACGACCAAGATGCTGGGGTTCTTCACCACAAGTGTGTCAGGTCCATACTTCTACAAGCTGGTAGAATCCATGGCCCGTCAGTGCGACCGCCTAGGCTACGGGCTGAATGTATTTGTCACCAAGGACAAACAAGTGGTCATGAGCAATATTCTCGGGCGACGCGTGGATGGTGTCATTATCTACGAGGAGCTGGGCATCGATGAGAAGGACATTGCCGCGATGAAGAAAGACAAGATTAAGGCAGTGTTTCTGGACCGGGTGCTGGAGGACGAAGGGATGGGGAGCATCATTTTTGATTCTTTTGAATCAGGCTATGAGGCTACCAAATATTTAATCGGCCTGGGGCATAAGAAAATTGCCTATATCTCCGGCGTAGATACGATGTTCGACAGCGTACAGCGGCGGGAAGGTTATCTGGCAGCGCTCCGCCAATATCAGCTTCCGGAAGATGAGGATTATATTCTTCAGGGTTATTTTGAGGAAGACAGCACCTATAATGCCGTGAAGTCCTTTATCCGCGTGCATCCCGAGAAATTACCTGATGCCTTCCTGGCCGGTAATGATATCAGTGCGATCGGCTGTATCCAGGCGCTTAAGAGCTACGGGTATGAGGTGCCGGAGGATGTCAGCGTAATGGGCTTCGATGATATTGATATCGCTCCATACTACTCGCCGCCGCTCACGACAGTGCGGAATCAGATCGCAAGGCAGGGCATGCTGGCAATTGACCATCTGGTGCGCATGATTCAAGAGAAGGAGCAGGGCGCCGTACAGAAATTGCAGGGTGAACTTGTTGTAAGAGGCTCAAGCCATGTAAAGATGGACCGGAATGACCGCCCTTAGAGAGTAGAAGTGGTCGTTTCCAGATATAAGCATCCATATGTTTTCACACGATTAGGTTTCCTTCTGTTTCTACTTCATTGTTATATAAAAATATGCACAGCAGGGGGGCTTTTTTTTGCGCAGAAATAAAAACGTTTTTATTGATTTAAATATCTGATTTCTTGATTTGGAGGGGAGAAGAACGTGAATAAAACAGCTGTAGTACCGGCAACTTCAATGCCGCCGAACGCCAAGAAGCCTATGGGGCAGCGGATCAAAGAATTTGTAATCGATTACAAAAGGCAGTGGGAGATTCAATCCATGATTCTGCCGGGCATTATTTTTATGATTATTTTTTGCTACATACCGATTTACGGTCTGACAATTGCCTTCAAGAACTACACGGTCATAGACACACTGTCTACTGCACCCTGGGTGGGACTGGATAACTTCAAGATTATTCTGTCTGACGAATATTTCTGGGACGCGGTCGTGAACACGCTGGGCATCAGCTTCCTGAAGCTGGCGATCGGGTTCGTGATACCAATTATTTTGGCGATTATGATCTATGAGCTGAACATGGGCCGGTTCAAAAAATTCGTCCAGACGATCTCCTATCTGCCGCATTTCCTGTCATGGATCGTACTCGGCGGGATGCTGATCACCTGGTTCTCTACTTCCGGCTTGTTCAATGAGCTGCTGCTGAATCTGGGACTGATCTCGAAGCCGTCCAACATTCTACTGGATTCCGGAAAGTACTGGTGGATTGCCACGTTGTCCGATATCTGGAAAGAAGCCGGGTGGGGCACAATTCTGTATCTGGCCATTATGTCAAAAATCGATCCGACCTACTACGAGGCGGCCAAAATAGATGGAGCCAGCCGGCTCCGGCAAATCTGGAATATCACTCTTCCGAACATGAAGTCAATTATCAGCCTGAATCTGATTCTGACTGTAAGCGGTTTACTCGGCTCCAATCTGGATCAGACGCTGGTCCTCATGAACTCCCAGAACCGGGCGAGAGCCGAAGTTATCAACTCTTATGTATACCGTATGGGGATGACGCAAGGTGATTTCTCGTATGCGACCGCCGTTGGTTTGGGTGTCTCCATCGTATCGGTGATCCTGCTGGTTACGGCGAACAAAATCACCAGTAAATTGAATGATAATCAATCCGTGTTATAAAGGGAGGCATGTGCTGTGAACCGAAAGGTGGTTAAAGAAGATATCGACAGCCGGATCTTTGACGCGGTCAATATGGTTCTGCTGATAATCTTCATGGTTATTATTCTCGTTCCCTTATGGAACGTCATTATTTCATCCTTGAGCTCAGGCAAGGCGCTTGCCGAAGGCGGATTTATCTTCTGGTCCAAGGAATTCTCCCTGGAGAATTACCGCGCCGTATTCAATGACAGCAGCATCGGGCAGTCCTTCCTGGTCTCCATCTCCAAAACCTTTGTCGGGGTTTTCACCCATGTGTTCTTCTGCGCCATGATCGGCTACGGTCTCAGCAAAAGATACATCCGCGGCCGCAAGCTGTATGTGACGATGGGCGTGATTACGATGTTTTTCTCAGGCGGGATGATTCCGACCTACCTGCTCATTAAATCGCTTGGACTTCTGAACAGCTTCTGGGTGTATATCATACCCGCATTATTCAGCTATTACGACGTTGTCATTCTGATGAACTTTTTCCGGAATGTCCCGGATTCGCTGGAAGAATCGGCCAAGATTGACGGCGCAGGCGACTGGCATATTTTCCTCAAAATCTTCATTCCGCTCTCCATGCCTGCGATGGCTACGATCGCCCTGTTCAACGGGGTGGGGCAATGGAACGACTTCATGACAACGAAGCTATATATCACCAATCAGGCCCTTTATCCGCTGCAGATGAAGCTGTATGAGATTATCGTGCAGTCACAGACCCAGTCGATGCAGAACATCGGGGGCTCAGCCGTGATTGAAACCACCACCAAAGGGGTTCAGCTAGCAACAATTGTCATTACTACCCTGCCGATTGTTGCGATGTATCCAGTTCTTCAAAGGTACTTTATCTCCGGCATGATGATGGGGGCGGTCAAAGAGTAGAGAAGAAGAGGGGGCGTATTTTTCAAAAGAAATCGGTTTTTACATCATATTATAGGAGGTTTATCAATGATTAAAATGAATAAAGTCCTGGGGAATAAGGGTGTTAAGCTCGCGCTGCTGCTGATGGCGGCAATGCTGGCGGTGGCAGGCTGCAGCTCAAACGGCGGTTCGAAGAAGGGCAGCGATGTCTCAATAGAAGACCGCTACACGGTGGACCCGGAAACTCCGGCCTGGCAGCTGGATAAAAAGTCAGAGACTACGGAATTGACCTGGTATGTCAACGCGGACTGGTGGAATACGGACTTCGGCAAGGATGTGGTGACCAAGAAGATCAAAGAGGATCTGAACATCGACATCAAGTTCATTACGGGAGACGACACCAAGCTGAATACGTTCTTCGCGGGTGGCGATATGCCGGATCTGCTGACGATTTTCGACTCGAACTCTCCGGTCGTGCAGAAGGCCGCTACCTGGGCGCTCCCGCTGAATGATCTGGCCGAGAAATATGATCCTTACTTCAACAAGGTTGCTGCGGCCGACACGCTGAACTGGTTCCAACTGAAAGACGGCAAAACCTACGGCTATCCTAACTATTCCAATACACAGGCTGATTATGACAGCGGTAACATTCCGGCCAAAACGGCTTTTGTTATCCGCAAGGATGTCTATGAAGCACTGGGCAGCCCCTCCTTCGGGACCCCGGAAGAATTCAAGAATGTCATGAATCAGATCAAAACACAGTTCCCTGACATGATTCCTTTTGGATTCAACTCCATTGGGGAAGGCACAGGCTCGCTCGGGGATGTGCTGCAGGATTTCATCGGCGTTCCGCTGGAAACGGAAGACGGCAAGTTCTACAACCGCAATCTGGATGAGGATTATCTGACCTGGCTGCGGACGCTGAATGCTGTATACAGAGACGGGGCGATCAGTGATGACAGCTTCGCCGATGACGGTACAGGTTTTGAGGAAAAAGTGAAATCCGGTAAATATGCCACGATGCTGCTCGACGGTACTCCACAGCAGGGCGGGAATCTGCAGATCTTCATGAGTGCTAATCCGGGAAAAGAGTACATTGCCATCGATGGTCCGCAGAGCACAGTGGGACATCAGCCGACCCTCAATCAGTCCGGGATTACCGGCTGGATGATCAGCTACATCACCAAGGACTGCAAGGACCCGGCCAAAGCGATTCAAATCTTCACGTACCTGCTTAGCGAAGAAGGCCAGAAGCTGATGAACTATGGTATTGAAGGCGAGACCTACAAGGCAAATAGCGACGGTACGGTAGAACTGCTGCCGGAAGTGAAGGATCTGCAGCTGAATAATGCGGATAAGTTCAAGAAGGATTACCGGATGGGCGAATTCATGTTCTTCGGGCATGACCGCCACAAAGCGCTGAGCAAGGATGCCTTCCCTGAATCGATCAAGCAAATGCAGGAATGGGGCCACGGCAAGCTGAAACCGCATTTCATCCTGGAGAACATCAATCCCGATCAGGGTACAGCCGAAGCACGCGGCCTGACGGCGATTAACACCACCTGGAATACAACAATGGTAAGTATGATCCGTGCCAAGGATGATGCAGCCTTTGACAGTACCTTGGCTGATTATAAAGCCTTCCTGGACAAAAACAGCTGGGATAAGATCGTAGAAATCCGCAGCGGGAAGATGCAAGCCAACAAGGAAAAGCTGGGCATTAAATAAGCAAGGCACAGGAAGGGGCCCGCTTTGGGCCCTTTTGCATAAAAAGATGGAGGGATAACACATGCGGAAAATTATCATGTATCAGTCTAACGGAGAAGACGAGCTGTTTGTGGAGCAGTCAGTTGCACAACTGCCGCAAATTTCTGCTGATACGGTTACTGCCACAGTTGAGATAGATGCCAGTCATACGTATCAGGAGATGGATGGGTTCGGGGCCTCCTTCACGGACTCGGCCGCTTATCTGATTCATCAGGTGCTTGACGAGGAGCAAAGAACGGAAGTAATGAGCAAGCTGTTCCACCCGCAGGACGGGATAGGATTGTCCTTCCTGCGGAATCCGATGGGGGCATCGGATTATGCCAGAACGGTCTACAGTTATAATGATCTGCCTGAGAACGAGACAGATCCCGGATTGTCCGGGTTCTCCATAGCCCATGATGAAGCGGATATTATTCCTTTATTGCAGCAGGCGTTGAAGCTGAATCCGGAAATCAAGCTGATGGCTTCACCCTGGAGCGCACCGGGCTGGATGAAGACCAGCGGGTCGATGATTACCGGTCAGCTGAAGCCGGAGCACTATCAGGTGTATGCGGACTATTTCGTCTGCTATATTCAGGACTTCGCGGCTCATGGTCTGCCTACCTATGCCGTCACTGCGCAGAATGAGCCGCTCTATGAACCGCAGCATTATCCGGGCATGCTGATGCTGCCGGAGGAGCAGCTGGAGTTCATCCGCGACTATCTGAAGCCAAGCTTCAGGAAGAATGGAATTGAAGCCAAAATCCTCTGCTACGATCACAACTGGGACCGGCCGGATTATCCGCTGACCGTTCTTGAGCAGGCCGAAGCGGAAGTGGATGGTGTAGCCTGGCACTGGTATGGCGGTGCACCGGCTGCGCAGTCAGAAGTGCTGGCGGCTTATCCCGGCAAAGAAGTACACTTCACCGAAGGCTCGGGCGGGGAATGGATTCCGCCGTTTGAGCAGGCGTTCTCCAATGTGATGCGCACGGGAATTGAGATTTTGCGGAATCACAGCAAGTCGTTCGTGCTGTGGAATATGGCGCTGGATGAACAGAATGGTCCAACCGTTCCCGGCTTCGGCAAGAGTACCTGCCGCGGAGTAGTGACGGTCAACCAGCAGACCAGGGAGCTTACATATACCCTGGATTATTACGCGCTGGCGCATTTCAGCAAAGTCATCCGGCCCAAGGCGCTGCGCGTTGCTTCTGCCGCTAGCAATGAGCAAGTACGCTCCGTTGCCTTCCGCAACAGTGACGGATCGTTTGCGGCGGTTTTGTTCAACGATGGGGATACGCAAGAGAAGGTAGCTGTGAAGCTGCAGGGGGGAGAGGTGCTGACCTTCTCCATGGCACCAAAAAGCGCTGTTTCATTGAAGGTGGACGGCAATAGGGAGTAGGCAGGCGTTAAGCTCCGGTCACATGCGTATATTGAATGCAGAGAAAGGACAGGGACACCTGTCCTTTTTCTAATGGCACAGCCTGCGTTAAGATATAAGCAACTAAGAAGCCTCATACGAAGAAGGAGCGATTCATCCAGTGAGTACGATCAAGCTTTGTTTCATCGGGGCAGGCTTCCATGCCGCCACGAATATATATCCTGCGGCAGTGGAAGCGAAGGCGGACATTCAGGCTATTGCGACCCGCAGCCTGGAGCGTTCGGCAGCTGCGCTTCAGCGTTTCGGGAGCAGCGGGACACCATACGGGGATTATAGAGCGATGCTCCAGAATGAAGCCTGCGACGGCGTGGTTGTGGTAGCCCAGCCCGGGGATCAGCCTTCACTTGTGCTGGACTGCATCCGGGCAGGCAAAAATGTCTATGTAGACAAACCGCTGGGCTGGAATGCAGCGGAGGCGCTTGTGATGGCAGAGGCTGCGGAGAAAGCAGGGGTTGTTCTGATGGTCGGCTTTATGAAGCGGTATGCTCCTGTGTATCAGAAACTTAAAGCACTTATTGAGGATGGAAGTCTGGGTGCCGCCAGATCTTTTCAGGTGAAGTTTGCCGTGGACAGTACCCCCTTCTGTAAGGATGAGGAACAGTTCATTAAGCTGGCGGCCATTCATATGGTCGATCTGACCCGATATTTGTTCGGAGAGGCCGCTCAGGTGTCAGGCATGTCGGGCAGCAGCGGGGAGTGTATCTCGCAGAGTCTCTCCATAAAGTTTGCCAGCGGTGTAGTGGGCAGCCTGTCTTTCTCCGGCATGAGCGCATGGTCCAGGGAGAGCGAGAGTGTGCTGGTTACTTTCGACCAGGGGTTTGCCCTTGCCGATGAGCTCAACACGCTTAAGATCCACAGATCGTATTCCGGCAGCAGGCTGCCGTGGCAATCGCTGGAGGAGCAGGATACCGTCCTGACACCTTCGGCTTCGGCGATGTCCGGCGGTCTTAGAGATCTGTATCTCCGGGGTTTTGTCGGGGAAATGGAGCATTTCATGGACTGCTGCCGGAAGGGTCAGGCTCCGCTGTCCAGCGGAAGGGATAATGTACAGACGATGGAATTATGCGATCTGATCTTATCGGCACTGGCTTAAACTGGCGAAGAACCAGCAAGCTGATGAAGCTGAACCGGTTAGATGAATGAGCAAAGGGATGTCCCGGCCGTTAGTTGGCGGAGGACATCCCTTTCTTGATAGGCTGCATCTGGATGAAAAGTTGTGTTATTTGGTCCCCGAACTACTAAAGATACTGGTGATCTCATCCAGCAGCCTGTCCAGCGTAATCGGGTCGTCGAAGTTGTACTTGCTGTCGAAGGTGTAGACGCGGCCTTCTTTGACGGCAGGAATAGCTTTCCATAAGCCGCTATCTGTAAGTGCCGTCTGTCTCGCTACGGTTTCGCTGCTGTTGTCGGTCAGAATGAACATGTGTGTGCCGATATACTGCGTCAGCACCTCGTCGGAGATGTTCGCGAACCGTTCGTCGGCATCAATCAGCTTCTGGACACCTTCTGTCGGTTTGAATCCGAGCTGTCCGTACAGCGTTTCGTTCAGGCCTTTGTTGCCCATGATATACAGATCAGAGCCCAGGACAAGCAGGGACGTAGCGGTTTCGCCTTCTGTTAAGTTCAGCTGCTCCTTCACGGAGGAAACCTTTGCTTTATAAGCGTTGAACCAGGTATCCGCCTGTTCCGTGCGGCCGAACAATTCAGCAATCTGCCGTACACGCTCTTCCGTCGGGAAGGTGCCGTCAAGGCCGACTACTACGGTCGGTGCAATTTGGCTTAACGCCTCAATCCCGGTCTCATCCCAGTCGTCAAAAATGATCAGGTCCGGTGATAGGGCCAGGATCTTCTCAGGAGAGAAAGGGTATCCGATATCTTCAATGCCTTCGAGCAGATCGGGGTAGGCAACCTGCGTCCCGATGACGCTAAGCGAAGCCCCTATAGGCTTTATTCCAAGCGCCAGAAGGTCACCAGGATTGCTGCCGACATATACAATATGCTGCGGATCGGTCGGGATTTCTACCTCTCTCTTTTTATAATCCGTGTACAGCCGTGTTGCAGCCGTAGCGGGCTCAGTTGCCTCCGGAGTGGCAGCAGGTGCTTCAGTAGCAGCCGCCGTTGCAGCCGCAGAAGCTGGAGCTGCGTTGTTACTGTTGTTCGATTGTCCGCAGGAGGCCAGGATTAACATTAATAGAAGGAAGGTTAATGGAAGAAATATCTTTTTTGTGCTTAGCATGGGTGACGCTCCTTTATGATGGTTTGTTTTGGACTTGCGGGAGAGGATTCGATCCGTAACAGAATGAGCAGATCTTATTTCTTGCAACAACCTTGTTTGTTGCTAACTGGCCGTTTGGCAAAAAAAGTAGAAGCTCTCGCAGCGGTTTTGCTCCGTGTACTTGTAGTGAACTTAAAGGGATATATCTCTCTAACTACCACATCCCGCTATTTACAACGGATTTGAATGGTTCGCAGAGGCTGGAGGCGGTGGGAAAGGTTGGAGGTAAGCGCAGCCGGTCCTCAACTGTGAAAATGCCCTTGCACCTAAATGAAGATGATAATCATTATCACTAGATTATATTTTATTATAATAGAGAGGAACAAGAGAGTTGTCAATCCTCAACAGGTACTCTCTAAAGCTACTCATTAAGTTACTTATCCAAGCTACTCCCCAAAGGTACTCATTAAGTCACTCCTCGATACCCGCACTCTATCAGCAACAGCACAAAGATGCCGCTGCACCATCCAAGTGGTGCAGCGGCATCTTTGTGATAGAGTTGGAAATGTAGGGGCTACAGCACCGGTTGAGAATGCTGATCCTTCTTATATTCATTCGGCGGCAGGCCGACCTCCTGCTTGAACAGCTTGGAGAAATAAGAGTAGTTAGAGTAGCCTACCTTGTTCGCAATGGTATAGACGGAATGGTGGGTCGTTTCGAGCAGATGCTTGGCAGCGGCGATGCGGACCTGGATGACATAGCTGCCTAAGGAAATGCCGGTCTCCTTCTTGAACAGCCGGGCCAGATAATCCGGATTCAGGTAGACGATCTCCGCCAGATCGCCCCGGGTCAGATCATCGCCGTAATGGGTATGGATGTATTGCTTGATCTCTTCGGCTACCGACTGGGGCTGCGAGGTGAAGTCCCGGTATTTCATCGCCGTGCTGACCAGATAGTTCAGGTATTCCTCCATATCTTCAATGGAAGCCAGCGAGTGCAGCAGCAGCTGGTCATGGGTTTTGCCGGTATATAATTTGTGTACCTGAATGCCCTTCATTTTGAGGAAGGAGTAGACGAGCTGCACGATATCAAGCCGGAACAGGCTGAGGGCAGAGGTATCCAGCGCCTGGCCCCGGAGCATCCACCGCAGGTATCCGGTCACCTCGGCCAGAAAGGCGGGGAGGTTGTTCTGGTTTAAGAGCTCTTCCAGCTGAGTCAGATCCGGCGGAAGATAGGCGGCTTTGCTGTGCTGCAGATACGTCTCCACCAGGAAGGTATGGTTGCGGCTGCGGGTGATCTCCTCATCCATCGTCAGCGCAGCTTTGAAGATATTGCCGATATCGCCAAGTTCACCGGATAAGCCGATGGTACAGCAGGCATCGCATTTTAAATACGGGTTGGCTTTTTGAATAAACGAAGTACAAAGCCCTTCCAGCAGCTGAAGCTCAGGCGCCTGGTTCCATTTCAGAATGGCAATCCAGTTCGATTCCTTATATTCAAGAATACTCTCGATCGAGAAAAGCGGGCTCATGAACAGCTCATACAGCACGTTCAGCAGCGCGAAATCAAACAGATATTTCTCTTCCTTGCCCATGCTGCCGTTATGGGGGAACAGGTTGAAGAGCACGGGCTGAATGATCTCATTCATCTGATAGCTCAGATTCTGCTCCTCCATGGCCTGGAAGATGGCTGAGGTACGGATAGGGAAGGCCGTGCTGTCATTGACCAGCTTGCGCCAGAAGTGCTCGAGAATTTTCGCCTGATTCTTTTGCCAGAAATGCCCTTCCTGAATGGCTTTCTCGTTATGCTGCTGCTCTCTGGCACGGGCAATCGCTTTCTGGATAATCAGCATCAGCTTGTCGAATTCGATCGGCTTCAGGAAATACTCGAAGCTCTGCAGCTCAATCGCCTTCTGAGCATAGTTGAAATCGGCATAGTTGGTCAGCAGGATCGTCTGGATCCTGTATTGCCGCTCTCTGATCCAGGCCAGCAGCTCCAGCCCGCTCCCCTGCGGCATCTCGATATCGGAGATGAGAATCTGCACAGAATGGTTCTCCAGGATGTCCTGGGCCTGCGAGACATTATTCGCGGTGAATACGGTTTCGATCTGAAGAAGAGTCCAGTCCATTTTCTTTTGCAGTGCGGCGATTACATAGTAGTCATCATCAACCAGCAAAATATTCATAAGAGTTGCTCCGTTCCTGTTGAGAGTTCCGGCAGATCCGGTAGGCAAAGGGTGATGCATGCGCCGCCTTCTGCGGGATTGGAAAAGCTGACGGCTGCTTTGCTCAAATAGAGGTATTCCAGCCGTTTAAGCGTATTCATAATGCCAATCTGGTTGCCTTTGGACTGGTCCAGCGGCTTACCCTGCACAAGCTTATCCAGCACCTCTGCGGGGAATCCGGGACCGGTGTCGGAAATCTGGATCATGGTCATCTCTTCATTATCCATTCTGCGGCGTTTCACAGTAAGCCTGATCTGCACCTCGTTAGCTCTGGAGATCGCGTATTTGATTGAATTCTCGATAAAGGTCTGCAGCACCAGCGGAGGGATCTTCATGTCTGTAGTCTGCGCTTCCTGTTCAATCTGATAGATGAAAGCGTCCCGGTACCTGCTTTTCTGAATATCGAGATAGATCCGCACATGCTCAATCTCATCCTTAAGCAGGACAAAGTCCTCGCTGCCTTGAAAAATATATCTGAAATATTTCGAGGTGGACATCGCCATCTGCTCAATCTCCTCGTACATTTGAATCTGCGCCATGCTGTAGATGCTGGTCAGGCAATTCAGGAAGAAATGGGGCTTGATCTGCTGCTTCATGAAGTCCAGCTGGATACTCTGCTTCTCCAGTTCCTGCTCGTACATGGCGATTTTGTAATTGCGGATCTGCAGGGCCAAATCCTTGAACTGCGCGCTGGCCTCTTCGAGCTCGATGATTGTGCTGCTCTTGAACCCGGCGGGCTGGCCGTCTTCATTCAGGTGCGTCAGACTCTCCGAGAAGCTCTGGATCGGTCCAAGTACCCTGCGGTTGAAGAACAGGATGACGGCGCAGAGCGTAGAGGTGACCATGAAGAAGAGCAGCATGATGAGCAGCTGGGCGATCATAATTTTCTCAAAAGCCCCGAATTTGATCACCATCTTGGCACTGAAGGCCGTACCCGAGAATTCGCTCTTAATAATGGTGCGGGACTGGAACAGGTTCCGGATGCCCGCCTCTTCCTGCAGAGGCTTGCCGCTGTTCGAGACCAGAGTGGAGAGGTCTGTCCCGTTCTCATCAACAAGTGAAGCATAGCCGTTCGCACCCAAATTAATCTGGCGGAGCGGGGTAATGAGATTATCGGCCGAGATCATCCCGATGAAATAACGGTTGTGGTACGGAACAATGTTGATAATGTAATATTTACCGTTCACGAGTATAGGGGTCCAGCGGGAATAGAACTTCTCATACACCTCTTTATCATCAATAAAAGAAATAATCTGCTTCTTCAGCTCCCGGTAGACGGTATAATCGATGCTGATGGGGGCGCAATTCAGGAAGAAGGATTGGTTTTTTAAATAGTAGAAAAAGTTATATTCCTGCCCGTAATTCTTCTGGAGCTCTGTAAACCGTTTGTGCAAATCCTCGTTTGAATTAATAAACTCTTTGCTGGTCTTGTCGTGGGCATTCATCATATTCAGGCTCTCATCGTTCGCGAGCGTCCAGCCCATATAATGATTAATGTAGGCAAAATCATGATTAATCCGGTTGATATACAAATCGGCGGTATCCTGCAAATACCGGGTGGACTGCTGCTTGACGATGGAAATGGAAGCAACGCTGATGACAAGATCCAGAATAAGCACAATGAATGAGATCAGGATCGTGACTCTAACATAATGGCGTATCGGGTAGGGTTTGTTTCGTGCCGTTTTTTTGACCATAGTTGTCTGGTGAAGTCCTTTCCTGTATGTCCGTTTCCGGACGTACTACTTGCGAGTAGGTAACACAGTCATTATAAAACCCCGGGATCAAAAAAACATGGGGAAATCCCGGCTTTTCACCCCAAAGTCCGGATACCGCAAGTAAAAGTCTGAATAGCGTCATGAAAACTGCCTAAAACCGGGGGCTGGCTTCCCTAAATAATGTAAGCGGATGCATAGGTCCGAATAACAGGGCGTTATTGTCCGGAATGCGGAGAAGCAAGAAGGTATCATTAGGGATGTCAAAAGGATCTAATACATCGAAACGGGGGATTATGAATGGTTAAACAGAACAGGAAACCGGTGGCCAAGACGTGGGCGATCTCACTAATGGCGGCAGCGATGCTTGTCGGACTGGCCGGATGCGGCAGCGGCAACAAAGAGAATAACACGGCGGCTGTAGACACGGACAGCTTCAATAAAGAAGGCCTGCCGATCGTCAAGGAGCCGGTAACGCTTAAGGTACTGACGGTACGCTGGGGCAGCATGGGGGATACCTTCACCAAGAACCAGTGGCTGATCGATCTCGAGAAGAATACCAATGTCAAAATCGACTGGCAGGTCATGTCCTCCAATGACTGGGCCGAACAGAAATCCATTCTGCTGGCCAGCGGCACACTGCCGGATGTCGTGCTGGGCGATCAGACCTTCACCGACTCCGATATCGTGAACAATCTCAGCTATTTCCGTCCGCTGGACGATTATATTGATCAGTATATGCCTAATCTCAAGGCCGCGATGGAAGAAACACCAGATATGAAGAAGATCAGCACCTTCCCGGACGGTAAAATCTACTCCATGCCGACCCGGCTGCCTTCGCGTCCGAAGAGCTCACGCCAGCCGGTCATCAACAAAACCTGGCTCGACAAGCTGGGCCTGAAGGTTCCGGAAACGATTGACGAGCTCTACACTGTGCTCAAAGCCTTCAAGGAGCAGGACCCGAACGGAAACGGCAAAGCGGATGAAATTCCGTATATTGAAGTAAGCAATGATATGATCAGTCCGTTTGGAATTGCCGATCTGAATACCAACAACATGCTGGTTAAAGACGGCAAGGCTGTGTATTACCCGATAACGGAGGAGTACAAGGAAGGCATGAAATGGGAGAATAAGCTGTATTCCGAAGGTCTGCTCGACAAAGAGCTGTTCACCCAGGACGCTACGATGATCTCAGCCAAGTTCCAGAACCCGGATGCGCCGATCGTCGGCTTCACCTACCAGTGGACACCGGATGCCGTATTCGGCAAATGGAGTGACCAGTATGTAACGATTCCGCCGGTTGCCGGACCGGATGGTAACCGCTACACCATCGGCAATCCGATCGGGATGAGTCTGAACCGCAACGAGCTGCTGATCACTTCTTCCTGCAAAACACCGGAGATTGCCGCACGCTGGGCGGACCAGTTCTACACGAACGAAGCGAGCATTCAGAACTTCTGGGGAGCAATCGGAACGGTTATCCAGAAGAATGATAACGACACCTATACACTGATGGACCCTCCAAGCGGAACCAGCGCAGATGCCTGGTACTGGGATCAGTCCCTGCGGGACTTCGGACCGAAATATGTCAGCCCGTCCTTTGAACAGAAGATCGTACTTAACCCGGAAGCGGGCGACGGTCTTAAGCTGGAGCTCGACAAGCTGGGCAGTGAATATGTAACGACACCGTTCCCTAACGTAATGTACACTTCCGAGGAGTTCGAAGAGCTTCCGACGTTGACCACGGATATCGATACTTATGTGAACACCATGCGTGCACAGTTTATCAGCAAAGGGGATATCGACGGGAACTGGGATGCTTATGTGAAGAAGCTGAACGATATGGGTCTGGATAAGCTGGTGAAGATCCGCACGGATGCATACGGACGTTACAACAGCGTGAAATAAAGGCCATAGCTCTAAAGATTCCACTGATCCGCGGAAGGAGGCTTCTATAATGACGGTTACGATGGCAAAAGTCGCCCGGAGAGCGGGAGTCTCCATCTCCACGGTCTCCCGGGTGCTGTCCGGTCGGCCGGTGGTCCGGGAGGAAGTCTCCCGCAAGGTGAAGCAGGTGATGGAGGAGCTGGGGTATACGCCGAATATCATCGCGAAGAGCCTGGTGTTGAAGTCAGCCCGTTGCTTCTGCATTCTGCTGCCGGGACCTTCAGAGCAGGCCATCTTAGGTCTGATGTTCATGGAGACCCTGCGCGGAATTATAGCGGAGGCGGGCCGCTTAGGATATGACACGATCATCTGTTCAGGTGCGGATGAGCAGGAGGAACTGAAGGCTGTCTCCGGTCTCTTGAAGGGGCACCGCGCAGACGGAGTCATTCTGCTGCCATCCAGCGGGGAAGAGGCTGTGATGGGGTATTTGCAGAGCAGCGGCTACCCTTTTGTCTTGGCAGGCCGCTGCGGCGGTGATGAAGGGATCATAAGTGCGGGTACGCAGCAGAATATGTTTGAGGCTGCGCAGCATCTGGTCAGGGAGGGATATGAGCTGGGAACTCTTGCTGTCCGGGCATTAACCGGGAAGATCAGGCTTCCAGAGCATCTCAAGGCAAGCAGAATCGTGTAACCAATAGGAGTGTAAGTATGGCTAAATTAACGGAAGTAACCCTGCGGAACCAAGTAGTCTATTCCATCTATGTGCGCAATCACAGCGAAGAAGGAACCTTCAAGGCGGTAGAGAAGGATCTGGGGCGCATCAAGGAGCTTGGTGTGGATATTATCTGGCTGCTGCCGGTGCACCCGATTGGCCTTGTGGCCCGCAAGGGCGGGCTTGGCAGTCCTTATGCCAATCAGGATTACCGGGAGATGAATCCGGAGCTTGGCAGTCTGGCGGATTTCCGGAGTCTGACGGAGGCCATTCATAGGCTCGGGATGAAATGCATCATTGATGTGGTCTATAACCATACTTCGCCCGACTCCTGGCTGGTGGAACATCATCCTGAATTCTTCTACAGGACTCCGGAGGGCAAGCTTGGTAACCGTGTTGGCGACTGGGGCGACATTGTGGATCTGGACTATAACAATCAGGAGCTGTGGGATTATCAGATCGAATCGCTGAAAATGTGGGCCGGAATGGTAGACGGCTTCCGCTGTGACGTAGCCCCTCTGCTGCCGCTGGACTTCTGGCTGAACGCCAGGGAAGAGGTGGCTGCGGTTAACCCCGGCTGCCTATGGCTTGCCGAATCCATCGAACCGGACTTCACGATGCATCTGCGTTCCCGGGGCATGGCCAGTCTGTCCGACAGCGAGGTGCTCCAGGCGTTTGATGCCTGCTATGACTATGATGTGTACCCGTATTTCACGGGCTATCTGAACGGCAGCGTTACGCTGGGCAGCTATATAGAGAAGATCAATGCGCAGGAGTATATCTATCCGGGCAATTATGTGAAGCTGCGGTTTCTGGAGAACCATGACCGGCCGCGGGCCAAGGCACTGTTCCCGGAGGAGAATGAGCTGATCAACTGGACGGCATTCATGTATTTCCAGAAGGGCATGCCGCTGATCTACGGCGGGCAGGAGACGGAGAATGAGGTCTGTCCCGATCTGTTCGACAAGTGTACTGTCAGCTGGAATACGGGGAAGGACCTGTCCTGGCTGTTCAAAGCGCTGTACCCCATTAAGCACAAAGCAATTATGGCCCATGGTGTCTGTCAGTTTACGGCACATGAAGAAGACGGAATGGTCTGCGGCATGCATACCTGGGGTGAGCAGAAGCTGGCTGGTGTGTTCAGCCTGAGAGGCAGGCAGGGAGATGTGGAGCTGGAGCTTCCGGATGGAGCGTATGTCAATTTGATTGACGGCAGCGCGGTAAACGTGGCCGAGGGCAGATTGCACTGCAGCGGCCGGCCGGTGATCATCGAAGCATGAAATAAGCAGTGTGAGCAAGCTTCAGGCTGCCTTTTGATAAAATGCCGTCCCGCAACGATGTCTGCTGCAGGGCGGTATTTTTGTTGACGAAGGGAAAGTCCCTTTGCTCCCTCCGGAAGTGGGCGGAAAGAGGGAAATAAAGGGATAAACCCCTTTAATTCCGCCGTGAACGCTGGATGGGTTAAGCCTGATTCGCAGTATGCTGCAGGATTTGCCTTCCGGAAGCATCCGTTCCCTGCTCAGGTGTCCGACATATGGGTTTATGCCCCAAAAGTCCGGATAACGTTAGCGGAAGTCTGCATACCGTCTGGCTTAGTGTCTCCCGGGTAACGGGCCGCGCGAAGTTCTCTCCTGCGGACAACGAAAGTCCGGTTTACGCTGTGAGGAGGTCCGGCTGGCGCGGCGGGGGGCAGGTATACTGAATGAAAATATAGATAAGCGTAGGCTACCGGAGCGAGTTTTGCCGAAGTCGATCATGAAGCTTATGCTAACAAACTCAAACTTTTAGGAGGGGTCACAATGAAATCCGGTCAGTCCAGTCCGGCAGCAGCCATCGGACAGATCAAACGAAACTGGGGACTGTATCTATTGCTGCTTCCCGCAGTTGTGCTTACGTTATTGTTCGCATACAAACCGATGTACGGGGTGCTCATCGCCTTCAAGAATTACAGCCCGGCGCTGGGAATTGACGGCAGTCCGTGGGCGGGATTCAAGTATTTTGACAAGTTCTTCAATTCCTATCAATTCTCGAACACGATTAAGAATACGCTGATTATTAGCGTGTACAGCCTGATCACCTTCCCGATCCCGATTATCCTTGCGCTAATGGTCAATCAGATGCGGCCGAACCGGTTCAGACGTTTTTTCCAGACCGTGTCATATATGCCGCATTTCATCTCCACAGTCGTAATGGTAGGCCTGATGATGATTCTGCTCTCGCCAAGCACCGGGCTGGTCGGTAATCTGTACAGCCTGTTCGGCGGGGAGGCTCCTGATCTGATGGGCTCGACCTCGCTATTCAGCAGTGTGTATGTCTGGTCGGATGTGTGGCAGCATGTCGGCTGGGACAGCATTATTTTCATTGCCGCGCTCTCGTCGGTCGATCCGAGCCTGTACGAAGCTGCTACGGTGGATGGGGCCAGCCGCTGGAATAAAGTCCGTTATATCGATATCCCGATGCTGATGCCGACGGCGATCACGCTGCTGATTCTCCGGGTGGGCGGTCTGCTGGGCGTAGGATTTGAGAAGGTCTATCTGATGCAGAATGATCTGAATATCACCTCCAGTGAGATTCTGTCCACCTATGTTTACAAAATCGGCCTGCTCAGCAGCCAATACAGCTTCTCGTCAGCGATCAACCTGTTCAATACGGTCATCAACTTTATTCTGCTGATCATGGTGAACCAGCTTTCCAAAAAACTTAGTGAAAACAGCCTGTGGTAGAAAGGGGAGCAGCACAATGGGAGTACTAGAGCCTGCAGCCAGCAAGAGAACTGGCAAAATCAAAAATAACCGGTCCTCGGATTCGGTAATGGAAATTATTATGTATGTTATCGCTGTCCTGTTTCTGATCATCCTGATCTATCCGCTGTATTTCATCGTCATTGCTTCATTCAGTGATCCGTCTGCGGTGGCGGGCGGCAAGGTCTGGCTGTTCCCGAGGGGGTTCACGCTTGACGGTTACCAGGAGCTGCTGCGGCATAAAAACATCTGGATTGGCTACCGGAATACCATCCTCTATACGGTGGTGGGGACGGTCATTGGTCTGGTTGTGAATATATCGGCAGCCTACGCACTGTCCAGAAAAGACCTGGCGGGACGCAAAATCCTCTCGCTGTTCTTCATCTTCACCATGTTCTTCAACGGCGGGCTGATCCCGACCTTCCTGACGATCCGGGACTTCCACATGTATGATACCTTCCTGGTTATGGTGCTGCCGTTCTCGGTTGGCGTCTACAACATTATCGTAGCCCGGACCTTCTTCCAGACGAGCCTTCCCGGAGATCTGTGGGAAGCGGCGCAGATTGACGGCTGCGGGAATCTGCGTTATTTCCTGCAGGTGGTGCTGCCGCTGTCCAAAGCGATTATTGCCGTGCTCGGCCTATGGATTGCCGTCGGGTATTGGAACTCCTACTTCAACGCGCTAATCTATCTGAAGAATCCGAATATGTATCCGCTGCAGCTGATTCTCCGTAACATTCTGATCACGAATCAGATGCAGTCGGGCATCGGCAGCGGTGAAGCGGCACAGATTGCCCTGCGTCTGGCTAATATGATGCGCTATTCCGTTATTATCATTGCTACAGTTCCCATTATGTGTGTGTATCCGTTCGTCCAGAAGTATTTCAATCAAGGCGTCATGATTGGTGCCGTGAAGGAATAGACAGATTGCTTATCTACGCAGAAATGAGGTTTATCGATGAAAACAACAACTCAAGAGCTGCTGCCGCTGCCGGAGCACTTACGGTTCGCATCTGAACCGGCCGCAAGTGCTGGGGCAGTCATTCAAGGCGAATGCTACCGGTTCACAGTGCTTACTCCGGCGCTGATCCGGATGGAATACAGTCCTAAGGGAGGCTTCGAAGACCGGGCGACCCAGATGGTGATGAACCGTAAGTTCCCGGTTCCTGACTTCCGGGTGACCGATCTCGGGAACAGGCTTGAAATTATGACGGACCGCCTGCAGCTCACCTATGACAAAGCGCCCTTCTCCCGGCATGGGCTGAGTGTGAAGGTGAGGAATGAATCCGGACATTTGCTGAGCGTTTGGCACTATGGGGATGAGGAGCAGGATCTCGGCGGTACCGCGCGCACGCTGGATAATGCCGACGGTGTCATTCCGCTGGAGCCGGGGTTGCTGTCGCGTGGAGGCGTTACGGTGGTGGATGACAGCCGTTCTCTGCTCCTGGAAGCAGACGGGACGGTGCAGCAGCGGGAGCAGGAGGGAATCGATCTGTACCTGTTCGGCTATGGACATGAATACCTGAAGTGCCTGAAGGATTTCTACCGGCTGTGCGGCAGCACTCCGCTACTGCCGCGGTATGCGCTTGGCAACTGGTGGAGCCGGTATTACCGGTATTCCGAGGAAGAGTATATTACGCTGATTGAACGTTTTGAACAGGAGCAGCTTCCGTTCTCCGTAGCGGTGATGGATATGGACTGGCATCTGGTCGATATTGATCCGAAGTACGGCAGCGGCTGGACCGGCTACACCTGGAACCGGGAGCTGTTCCCGGACCCGCAGCGTTTCCTGGACTGGCTGCATGGCAGGGGCTTGCGCGTAACGCTAAATGTCCATCCCGCTGACGGGGTACGGGCCTTCGAGGAGCCGTATCTGGCAATTGCGGGGGAGTTGGGCATGGACCCGGAGCAAGGGGAGGCAGTGGAGTTTGATATTACCGATCCGCAGTTCCTGCAGGCCTACTTCAAGTTCCTGCATTATCCGCTGGAGGAAGAGGGCGTTGACTTCTGGTGGATCGACTGGCAGCAGGGCGGGATGACTAAGGTTCCGGGTCTTGATCCGCTCTGGATGCTGAATCACTATCATTACCTGGACAGCGGCCGGCGGGGGAAGCGGCGGCTTACCTTCTCGCGTTATGCAGGTCTTGGCAGCCACCGTTATCCGGTAGGGTTCTCCGGCGACACGATCATCACCTGGGAGTCGTTGGACTTCCAGCCGTATTTCACGGCAACGGCGTCCAATAGCGGGTATGGCTGGTGGAGTCATGATATCGGCGGCCATATGGGCGGGTATCTGGATGATGAGCTGGCATTGCGCTGGGTGCAGTTCGGCGTATTCTCCCCGCTGCTGCGGCTGCACAGCTCAGCCAGTCCGTTCAACAGCAAGGAGCCATGGCGGTTCAATCGAATTGCCGGGGAGGCTATGAAGGATTCCCTGCGTCTGCGGCACCGCCTGCTGCCCTATCTGTATACGATGAACCGTTATGCCAGCCGGGAAGGACTTCCGCTGGTGCAGCCGATGTATTACCATCACGCGGAGCAGCGGGAAGCTTACGGGGTGCCGAATCAGTATTATTTCGGCACCGAGCTGATCGCATGTCCGATTACCCGGCCTGTACATTCCAAGACAGGCGTGGCGGAGTTCAAGGCCTGGCTGCCGGAAGGGCTGTGGACCGACTTCTTCAGCGGAAGAGTCTATGACGGCGGCAGAAGGCTGTCCTTGTACCGCACGCTGGAGCATATTCCGGTGCTGGCGAAGGCGGGGGCCATCGTGCCGCTGGCCGATCTGACGGAGTATACGTCATCGGTGGCCAACCCGGAACGGCTGGAGGTACGGGTGTTTGCCGGAGCGGACGGCCAGTTCCAGCTCTGGGAGGACGCAGGTGACACTGCGGAAGACCTGGACGGGAACTGGTGTGTTACCGGGATGGCCCTGGCATGGGGACAAGCCGGACAGTCGGCGGTCTTCACCATTCAGCCTGCGCAGGGTAATACTGCGATGGTGCCGGAGCGGCGGAGCTGGAAGCTGCTCTTCATGGGCTGTGCAGAGACAGAGGTGACAGTCATGGCTGGAGGAGGAGCGGTTGCGGCCGAAACTAAGTATGATGAGGCTTCGCATACCCTGACCGTTACTGTGCCGGAGCTTGAGGTGACTGAGGAGCTGGCGGTAATGCTCACTACGGCGCGGGTTGCGGTGAACAGGGTGGAGGAGGAGGTATTTGCGCTGCTAAACCATGCGCAGATCCGGTTCGACCATAAGGAGCAAATCTACCGGCTGGTGAAGGAGAACGCGGGTCCTGCGGCGGCACTTGCCGCGCTATCCTCGCTGGAGCTGGAGCCTGCGCTGTATGGGGCGATATGTGAGATTGTGACGGCCCGGTTGTAAGCGGCCTGCGTCTCCGGATGTGAAGCAAGGAGTATAACGTGAAGCGCGAAATGTGAAGCATGGAGCATGAGGCATGAGTATTGAGCATAAGCATTCAGCATGAACATGAGTATGAGTATGAGTATGAGTATGAGTATGAGTATGAGTATGAGACATAAGCATGAAGCATGGAGCGTTCAGTGTTGTCCCCCTGAGAATTACCCGTCTGCATAAACGGGGAATTCTCAGGGGGACTTTTTGAAGCCGAACAGGTGGAGCATTCAGGATGGAGAATTAGATTCTGATAGGTGGATACGGAAATTCTTACAGTTTCTAGCATATATTAGCGGCTTTATCGCATGGTACACCTGTTACGGACTGAGGAGACCTTATTTCCTCGAAAAGCACCTTTTTTCTGTGCTAACGGACTCAGATGCAGCTATTTGCCAGGATTCACCTGAAATCGGCTCCGTGGCGAGACAATAAGCGCGCTGGAGTCCGTTGGCCTGGCGAATCGTGCCCAGGACTGAAAATAAGCGCGGTACAGTCCGCAAGGAACAGGTTAAAGACCTAAGCAAGTCAGAAGCAAGTCAGAAGCAAACCAGAAGCAAACCAGAAGCAAACCAGAAGCAAACCAGAAGCAAACCAGAAGTGAACAGCCAAGCTAGCGATATGTATTCCAAGGAGATTAAGGCCTAACCACCTCATCATACCCGGCATTCGTCCCGGCATCCGTCCCGGCATCCGTCCCGGCATCCGTCCCGGCATCCGTCCCGGCAGCGGTCCCAGCAGCGGTCCCGGCATCCTCTCCATCCTCATGGCTTCCCTTCAAATGGCTGTTGAAGAAATCCAGCACAAGCTGATTCACAATTTCATTGCTTCGCCCGCCGTCAATGCCGCCCGTCATTCCGGTGTACTTCAGCAGGCTTGAATAGAGCTGCAGATCTGTAAAGTTGAAGTGTGCTGTGCCTTTGATATAGAGCTTGCCGCCCCCGCTTAGCCTGGCGTTATTCATTATTTTTTCCTCGGCATCGATATCCGGATCTGAAATCTGCTTCTTCCGGTTATTGTAATCCTCTGACTCTATGAACAAAAACGGTTTACCCAGGGACGGACCTGTGAGGGTATACAAGCTTCCATCCAGATCAATTCCCGCTTTAAGCTCAGGAATGGAGAACATCGCCTCGTACGCAGCTGCTCCACCGAAGGAGTGTCCTGCTATCCCGATGAGATCAGTATCTATGTAATCTGCGAATTGCTGCTTCAATTGGCTGAGGACAAAGCGGTTATCGTCGTTCCATACGTTGCCCAGCTGCTTTCCTGTTGCTATGAAATGATCACTGCTTAAAGACTCGCTGAACTCGGTAACTGTGCCGTCTGGAAATAAAGTAGCCGCTGTACTGTAAGTATGATCTACGGCCGCTACAATATAACCGTTCGCTGCCAGGTTCTCTGCAAGTGTGGTATGCAGCAGACTTGAGGTACCGAGGCCGTGATTGATCAGAATCAGCGGATAAGGTCCCTCTGAGCGCAGCCAGTCCGCATTCCGGTAAGCATACGTATGAATATATGCCCAATAATCGAGGGAGAAGGATGGGATTCCTAATGATCCGGCAAAAGCGGACATAACCTTCCGGTTGCTCTGTTTATCACCAGGCAGCAAAGGTGCAGTCTGGTGACCCTTCTCCGCCGGGGCCGGATACCAGACATAAACCATCAGCTCTCGTGAGTCCCCGGGGTCAGGTGTCTGAGATTCAGGCCGGCTGCTGTCGGTGAGATGTAGAGTCTGCATGCCAACGGCAAAAGGCCCTGAAGGAGCGGGTAACTCCACAACCGGGATCATGGAAGAGAGCACTGCCGAGCAGATCACTATAAGTATACCTGCTGCGGTACCTGCTATTGCCCAGCCGCGTTTCAACTGGCGGAATGCAGATTTCCTGGTTTTTTGGCCAGTGGACAACAGCTTCCGCGAACGGCCGCTAATTATTCCTGCAATGCGGATGATTAGGCCAAGCAGCACAATTACATACACGCCCGCCATTTGCCAGCGGTACCCTTCGAGCCCAAGCTGTGCTGCGCACAATGTGCCGCTAACCGCAGTTAAAGCTATTTTCACCTTGAGAACGCCATTGCCAGACACGAAGCTGAACATTAATAATAACGCGGACACAGTCAAAATAATCTCCAATACTCTCATATGTACCTCCTATATTTACATCCCCAGTAAGACCGCATGTTTCATAGATTCAGCCTATCTAAAGTGTACATATGGAAGGTTAAATACCGGTAGCTGCCGGGTTTAAATTTGGGTTAAAAGGGTTCTTCGGACAGGCGTTTCCAATGGAATCACCGGCAAATGTCGGCACAGGCGGCTGTGAAATGGTAGAATAGTAGTCATAGTCTTTGACGGGGAGTGAATTTCTTATGAAAAAGATTGCTGCCGGATTCATTGCCGGGGCGATACTGATGGTGGGTGCGCAGGCGCTGGGCGCTTCGGCAACACTGGTAGGAAAGGCAATTCAGGCGGAGTATACCGTGAAGGTGTATGGCAAGAAGCTGGCCGATCCGGCCATCGTAATTGACGGCAAAAGCTATGCACCCGTCCGTGCAATCGGAGAATTAGCCGGATTCAAGGTTTCCGTAGAAGGTAAAACGATCAGTCTGGATGAAAAGACAGAGGGAGGCGCTTCTTCCTCAAGCGATAAGAATGCCATTCTTGGTCCTGTGCCGATTGTTACGCCTGATCCCGCCTTGAGCGTGACCAAGAGCAGAATCGAAGTTATCGACGCTAAAATTGATACGGCGGTCAATAATATCCTGGCCACCAGCAGCCTGCTGAAATCGAGTCCGGACAGCGCCGATTTGAAGCTGAAGCTGGAGCAGTACAAAGCGGAATACGCTGATCTGCTGAAGCAAAAGGATCTGGAGCTGCAAAAATAAACAGAGGCAGCTGTGAAAAAGCATGAAGAAGCAGGAAAAATTGAGACAGGATGTCCCTAAAGCCGAATGTAATGGATCATGGGCTTGGGGCATCCTTTTTGCTGTGCATTCGATCGAATAAACAGTTATCTGGTACGGCCTTAGCCAGCTCTTTCAGCGGCTGAAGAATTCCCGTTAGGCAGGGCCAGCCTGCGGACGAGCGGAGGCAGGGCGAATCCGTAATACACGCTGACCAGCAGGGTGCATAGGCCCAGAATGTAGTGAAGCCAAGTGATCGACACGACAGCCGGAAACGCAATAGCGACAAAACCAAGCGCCAGGGAATGGCCGAGCATCATCACCGGCTCAATCATTGCATTCACCCGCCCCATGTTCTGCGGGATGACCAGCTCCGGCAGCCAGCTGCCCAGCGCGATATTCACCGGCGCAATGCAGATGCCTTCGATCAGAACGAGCGGGAGATAGATCCAGAGGGTGTCCGCCGAGCCCAGGGCAACAATCAGCAGGCTGGATAACAGCAGTCCGAAGATCAGCACCCGGGGGCGTGTGAACCGGTGGATCAGCGCGGAGCCGGCGAGGCTGCCGATCAGGAAGCCGGTGCCCAGGCAGAGGGTGATCAGCGAGGCGTGAAGCATATAGTTATCCGGGCTGAGCTTGTATTTCATTGCAAAAATAGGCAGGACGGCAAATACGCCGTTGACGATGCCGAAGAACAGGAAACCGGAGATGAGTGTAAGGAGCAGCTTGTGCCCGAGGATATAACGCAGCCCTTCACGGAAATCTTTAAGCAGCTGCGGAAACCGGATATCCCGCAGTGCGTAGTGTCCGCTGGGCATCCGCACTTCAGCTGTGAACCGGCAGCTTAGGATCAGGAGTCCGGAGATGAGGAAGCTCGCCCCGTCGATAAGGATAGCACCTTCAATCCCGAGAAAGCGGTAAGCTGCCGCGCCAAGGCTCATGCCGAACAGCATAAACAGCCCCATAATCATCTGGTTCAGGCCCGCTGCCTGAACATATTGCGCCTGCCCGATGCTGCCCTGCAGCAGGCCCATCTCGGCGGGGCCGAAGAACTTCGCAATGGCGCTGCGCAGGAACAACACCAGGAAGCATAAGGTAAGCAATTGACCATGTACGCATACCAGGAGCAGCAGCGTTAATCCGGCCCGGATCCAGTCGCTGTAAGCGGCAATCTTCTTGCGGTCGAGCAGGTCGGCGATGACTCCGACAAGCCAGAACACGGCAAGGGTGGGCAAGGAATACATCAGTTCAGCCGTTGCCGCCAGTGCCGGACGCGTGCTGAAATGGTCCACAAGGTAATAGGCAAAGGCCATGTTCCCGACAACTGTCCCGAGCTGTGAAGCGAAGGCGGCCAGGAACAGCCTGGTAAAGACGGGATTGCGGAAGAGTGCGGACATGTGGCGGGGCCTCCTATTCTTCAGCCGGGCGGCGCCCGGGCTTCAGTAATTGCTCCAGATAATTAAGCAGCGCGTTAATCTGGAATTCCGTGTGAGCGAGCTCCGGGCCTACGGCAAGAGTGTGGGTCATGATTCCTTCCTGGTAAGAGGCTGTAATTCTCGCCAGCTGCGCAAGCGGCATAAGCGGGCTGAATTCCCCCCGCTCCACGCCTGAGTGCAGCAGTGCCTCAAACCGGGCAATTCCGGTCTCGTACCGCTTCAGCAGCAGGCTTCGCCGCCGTTCATCCCTGGAGCCGCCCAGGAAATACTCATAGAAGGCCGGAAGGAAACTTCCGCCCGGCATGCGCAGCAGCTCTGCCTGCTGATCGGCGTACATCTGCCGGATGACTTCCCACACCCCAGGGTGTGCCGATAACAGGGCTGCTGTATAGGCCTCATATTCACTATCCTGCTGATCGAGCAGCGCTTCAAATATTTCCTCCTTGGTCTGGAAATACAAATAGATCCAGCCCCGGCTCATCCCTGTTTCCTCCAGGATATCTGTGAACGTAGCTGCTTCATAGCCCTTGGCGGTGAACACCACTTTGGCGGCACCGAGGATCTGCATCCTCCGCTGTTCTTTTTGCTGGTCGGATATTCTGGGTGACATCTCACTTCCCCCTCTCAAATAATGACACGCTTGTCATTAATATTATAATGACATCATTGTCATTTAACAAGTGGCAGTTGAATCCGCCGCTATATCCACTCCCCGGCCAGCAATATTCTCAGCACCGTATTGTCTGGCCTGATCCGGCATGCTATATTTTGACGGTAAAAGCAATCCAGCTTCGCAGAAAGGAATCAGCCTATGATGAAGCGGACAAGTCTCCGGGTCCGGCTCCTGGTCATCATGATTTGCCTGACCACATTGCCGGTGCTCACTGTTACCACCATTGCCACGTACAATACGCGGCAATCCGTGGAGAAGGAAATGATCAATGCGAATAACTCCCGGATGCAGTGGGCGGACCAGTATCTGGATGAGCTGATTGAGCAGCTGGATACCCTGTTCTACACCCTGCAGATTAACCCTCAGCTTATGGCGGGGTTAACGGGTACGGACAGCCCGGACATTAGTGTCCAGTACCGTTCGCTGAACAATATCCGCGAAGCCATAACCTCGCAGTTCTATACGAACTCCCGGAAGGTAGACGAGCTGACACTGTACATGCATGACCAATTAAAAGCCATCTCCGTTGACTTCGTGAATAGTGGAAGCGTTTCCCCGCTGGATATCGGTGAGGGCCCCTGGAGCCGGCTGCCCTACGGGCCGGTCAATATGTATTTCAAGCAGAACGGCACCGGCATCTATGCCTACCACGGCATTAACCGGTTCGAGGATCACCGGCTGCTCGGAGGCATAGGCGTGCGGATCAATCGGGAGGTATGGGAGGAGGTCAGCCATATACTCCAGTCCGAGGACGAGAGCTCGGTCTTCCTGCTGAATGATGAGGGCGAGCTGCTCTCCGGCTCGAGCATTTCCGAGAGCTCCGGTGATATCGGCAGGCGGCTGCAGAATCTTGCCGTCTCTGAGCATGAACTTGAATTCCGGCAGGAGGACGGCTATTTCTTCTTCATGAAAAAAGTGGCCGATGGCCAGCTTACGGTCGTGAAAGCCATTCCCTTGTCCACTGTCGCCAAGAGCGCACGGCCTACGATTGCTGCCGGTTTTCTGACCGGAGGCTTGTTCATGATTGCCTCCATTCTGCTGTCTATCCTGTTCTCGCTGCGGATTACCCGCCCGATTGTCAGTCTGGCGGTGTCGATGCGCAAGGCGCATGTCAGCAACTTCGAACAGCACTCGGTGCAGAGCCGTGATGAGATCGGGCTGCTGGAGCGCGGCTACAACTCGATGATGGAACGGATACGGGAGCTGATTGAGGTGGAATACCGCCAGGAGATTGAGGTCAAGAATGCCCAGCTGCTCGCTCTTCAGGCCCAGATCAATCCGCATTTCCTGAACAATACGCTCCAGCTGATCGGGGGGATGGCTTTGTCGAGGAATGCTGATGATATTTATAACATCACCCGGGTGATTGGCGACCTGCTGCGTTATTCGATCAGCAATGAAGGCGGGCTGGTGAAGCTGGAGGAAGAGCTTAAGCATGTGCGCAACTATGTGTTCATTCAGGAGAACCGCTTCCTGGGGCGTTGTACAGTGGTGACTGAGGCGGATGAGTTCTCCCGGGCCAGCCTGCTGCCGCGCTTCACGCTGCAGCCGCTGGTGGAGAACGCTTTTGAGCATGGCTTGCAGCCACAGCGCGGGCAATGGAGGCTGCTGATCCGGATCCGGACCGTTGGCAGCCGCACTGTATTCATGGTTAAGGACGAAGGCGTAGGCATGACGCCGGAGCGGCTCGAGGAGATCCGTGCGGCACTCCGGGGGAATGTCACGATGCTGGCCGATCCCGGAGCGGGAGAGCCCCGGCGGAGAAAGGGCATCGGCCTGCACAACGTCCATTCACGGCTGGTGCTGCAATTTGGAGAGAAGTATGGAATGCGTATATACAGCAAGGCCGGGGCGGGAACACTGGTTGTGATCCAGTGGCCTGCGGCCGCAGAGGGGGGAGAGCGGAATGCTGAAGGTTCTGATTATTGACGATGAGCCCTGGTCCAGACAGGTCGTGAAGTCGCTCGGCGCCTGGGAAGAACACGGAATGCAGGTGATCGGCGAAGCGGAGGACGGAATCGAAGGACTTGAGCTGGTGGAGAAGCTTCATCCGGGGCTAGTAATTACCGATATGCGGATGCCCGGACTGGACGGGGTCGAGCTGCTGGAAAGACTGAAGCATCAGTACCCGGAGGTGCAGATTATTGTGATGAGCGGATATGATGACTTCGTCTACCTGAAGCAGGCGATCCGCTCGAAGGCGGTTGAATATCTGCTGAAGCCGGTGGACCGGGCAGAGCTGAATAACGTGCTCTCGGAGTGCGCGAAGGAGCGGGAACGGCAGCGCTTAACCGGATCACCGCTGATGCTCATGGATCAGCCGCTGATGGAGCGTTATCTCGCCTACCGCCAGCGGATCTATGATCAGCTGCTCGCGCTGAACAAGCCGGCGGCAAGAGAAGAGCTGGAGAAGCTGGGACGGGAGCTGGAACGCTCGGTGCCGCAGCATCAGCTGGAAGCAATGATCGAGCGGACTGCCCGTGATCTGCTGCTGCTAGCCGGTGAAGCTGCGAAGACAAACGGGGGTGTCACGGCGGCGGATACGCCGGATACGTCCGATAGGCCCGATAAGCCATGGCCGTCAGTTCAGACCATGGTAACGGGGCTTGGGGATCACTTCACAGAGCTGATCAACACGCTTCTGGAGCAGCGCAAGAACCGCGTTAAGCTTGATCTGGCGGAGGTTGAGGATTATATCCGGAATCATTACCTGGAGCAGGTGTCGCTGGAGGGCATCGCCGTACATTTCCTGGTGACGAAGGAGCATCTCAGCCGCGCTTTCAAGGCCGCAACGGGAGACACGGTACTCGACCGGATTACCCGGCTGAGAATGGAGCGGGCCAGAGAGCTGATCGCAGGGCGTGACATGCCGATCAAAGATGCTGCTGGACTCTGCGGGTACGAGGATCTGGCATACTTTTACCGTGTCTTCAAGAAGCACTACGGCATTACCCCCGGAGAGCTGCGGAGCGAGAAGTGAATTTTGCGGATGATAAATAAAAATGAAAGCGTATCAATATAATGCAACTCCCGATGTTAATATCCTTAAAAGACGCTGCCCCTTATATCCCCTAGACTAAAGAGGCAGACATAACAGAAGGGGGTAACAGAAATGAAGAAAGCGCTTAATACAGCAATGGCACTGATGCTTGTTCTGGGGATTGTATCGGGGTGCAGCTCCGGTTCAAATGGAAATACGCCAAGGGAGAGCGCAAGCAGCAAGCCGTCAGAAAGTGCGGCAGCAGCAGCGACTGAAGGCCCGGCCCAAAAAGTGGAGCTGAAGGTATTCATGAGCTTCCCGCGTTTTAAGGATCAATTCGATAAATATTTCGAGCAATTCAAGGCCAAGGAGCTGGCGGAGAAAAATATTGATGTCACCGTCAAGCTGGAGATGCCGAACCCGGATCAGGCCAAGCAGATTCTGGAGACCCGGATGGCCTCAAATGATGCGCCGGATGTATTCACCCTCCATGCGATTGCGGATGTGCCCCGGTATTACAAGGCCGGCTATCTGAGCGATCTGTCGGATCAGGACTTCGTACCGAAGCTGTATGACAGTGTCCGGCAGACCGTTACCTATGATGATAAAGTTGTAGCTTTGCCGCTGGAGAGCCTGTCCTGGGGATATCTGTACAACAAGCAAATCTTCAGCGAGCTCGGCATTCAGCCGCCGCAGACACTGGATGACATGCAGGCAGCGATTGACAAGCTGAATGCAGCCGGGATTAAGCCGTTCGAGCTGAGCTTCCAGGAATCGTGGATTCCGCAGCTGATGATGGCGCTGTCTCTTGGAGGCATCGTATCCTCCGAGCATCCGGACTGGGTGGAGAAGATGAACAAAGGCGAAGCCTCCTATGCCGATGTGAAGGATGTCTTCAACATTATTGATCTGATTATGGCTAACGGCACGGATAAACCGTTTGAGGTGGGCAGTGCGGCAGGGTCCACGGATTTTGCGAACGGCAAAGCGGCAATGTGGGTGCAGGGACCGTGGCAGGCGGAATCCATCCTCAAAGCCAATCCTGATATGGAATTTGGTGTGGCTCCGCTGCCAGTCAGTAACGATCCCGCGGCTACACAGATTAATCTGGCGACCTCGACATCTCTGGCGGTATCCCCTAACAGCAAGAACAAGGCTGTGGCGCTGGATCTGGTGAATTATGTGCTGGATGACCAGGATTCTTCGGCGCTGTTCGAGGAGCTGAAATTTAATCCGGTGGCGAAGCAGCACACCTACAATACCTATCCGTGGGTGACCGAGGCCAGCTCTTATGTCTCCGAAGGCAAGGCTTATCTGGATCTGTCGCTCCCGAACGGCGTAACCGATGAGACGGCCAAGCTGCTGCAGAGCTATTACACCAAGGGTGTAACTCAGGAGGAATTCATTAAGACGCTCGACAAGACCTGGGCCAATGCGGTAAAAGCAGGTAACTAAGGAAACCCAGAAACAGCATAGGAGTGATAGAGATGAGTGGAAGCAGTAAAAGCAAACAGTCGCTCATTCTGCTGGCCTTCGTGTTTCCCGCCCTGCTGTTCTACGCCGTATTCATGCTTGCTCCCGCCTTCGGCGGGGCATGGTACAGCTTCACGGACTGGAACGGATTGAATCCCGCCTACCATCTGGTGGGATTCGCCAATTACATCGAAGCGCTGACGGATGATGCTTTTTTCATCGATTCAGTCTGGTTTACCCTGAAATTTGTAGTTTTTATGGTCGTGCTGCAGAATGTGCTGGCGGTGCTGCTGGCTGTGCTGATCGAATCCCGCCGCAGCAGCAAGGCCTGGTTCCGGACGATCTTCTTCATGCCGAACATGATCAGCATGATTATCGGCGGATTCATGTGGCTGTTTATTTTCACCAAAGCACTGCCTTATATCGCTGAGCATGCGGGCCTGGCTTTTCTGGACCAGTCGTGGATCGGCGACCCGAAATATTCTTTTCTGGCGATTGTCATTGTCTCCTTGTGGGGCGGCGTAGGTTACCTGATGGTGATCTATATTGCGGCGCTGCAAGGGGTGCCGGATGCGCTCAAGGAAGCGGCTGCCATTGACGGCGCGAATAGCTGGCAGACCTTCCGCAGCATTACACTGCCTATGGTCTATCCGGCTGTAACGATCGGTATCTTCGTGACGCTGAACAGCTCGTTCAAGGCTTTTGACGCCGTGTTCGCGCTCACCGGGGGTGGACCGGGAAGAGCGACCCAGGTGCTCGCGCTGAATATTTTTGAGGAAGCGTTCAAGATGAGCGGCCGCTACGGCTACGCCAGTGCCAAGGCGATGATCCTGTTCCTGGTGGTCCTGGTGATCACGCTGATACAGCTGAGCATTATGAAACGAAGAGAGGTGGAGGCATGAGTACCGTCCGGTTGAATTCAACATTGAAGTCCGGTATTGCGGGGCGGCGCAGATTGTCTTCGTTTATCGTCTTTCTTTTCCTGCTGGCAGGTGCCGTAATTACGCTCTTTCCAATCTACATGGGGGTGCTCAACTCTCTGAAGACGGAAGGGGACATGATGAATAATATTCTGGCCATTCCGAGTAAGCTGGAATTCGGCAACTATAGTGATGCTTTTGAGAAAACCAATTTCCTGCGCAGTCTCGGCAATACGGTGGTAGTCGCGGCTACTGGTCTCGTCGGTATTATTCTATTCTCGTCCATGGCCGGCTATAAGCTGTCCAGAACACCCGGCAGACTGAGCACGTTCCTGTTCAACCTGTTCGTCCTGTCGATGCTGATTCCGTTTCATTCGATTATGATCTCGCTGAACCGGATCTCCATGAAGCTGGCGGTGCAGGGCACCACGGTCGGCCTCGGCCTAATCTATATCGGGCTGGGTGTGTCGATGGCCATCTTCCTGTATCACGGATTCGTCAAATCGGTCCCCCGGGATCTGGATGAGGCTGCGGTAATCGACGGCTGCGGGGAGGTCAGGCTGTTCACTACGATTATTTTTCCGCTTCTGCTACCGATTACGACAACTGTGGCGATTCTCAACCTGCTGTGGATGTGGAATGACTTTCTGCTGCCGCTGCTCATGCTCACGGATGCCGATCAATATACGCTGCTGCTGTCCACCAATATGCTGTTCGGGCAATATGGCAATAATGACTGGTCGGCGATTCTGTCTTCGCTGGTGCTGACGATGCTGCCCGTTGTGATTCTATATCTGCTGCTGCAAAAATACATTCTGAATGGCATTGCCGAAGGCGCCGTCAAAGGGTAAAGGGAGGAAAAACAAATGATTCACCCGGACCATCATGAAGTAAGCGGGTTTCTCTATGCAGACGGGCACCGCTTAAGAAACGGGGAAGGGCGCGAGCTGCTGCTGAGGGGTGTGGGGCTTGGCAGCTGGCTGCTGCCTGAAGGGTACATGTGGCGTTTCCCGGAACAGGGAGACCGTCCGCGCCGGATCGAAGCGATGATTACAGCGCTAATTGGTGCTGACGGGGCGGAGGCGTTCTGGGAGACCTATTATGACCGCTATGTGGCCGAAACGGATATTGCGCGGATTGCCGCAGAAGGCTTCAACTCGATCCGGATTCCGATTAACGCCCGCTATATCCTGCGGGAAGAAGAGGGAGTGTCCGGCTGGCATGAGGAGCATCTGGTGCGGCTGGATCAGATCATTGGCTGGTGCAGGGAGCACAGAATCTACGCCATTCTGGATCTGCATGGAGCACCCGGAGGCCAGACCGGAACGAATATCGACGACTCCGCGCGGGATCTGCCGGAGCTGTTCACAGATGAGCGTAACAAGCAGCTGACCATCGCCATCTGGCGGATGCTTGCGCAGCGGTATAAGGACGAGTGGATCGTAGCGGGTTATGATTTGCTGAACGAGCCGCTGCCGGACTGGTTCTCGCAATACAATGACCAGGTGATGCCGCTGTACAGCGAGATTATTGCGGCTATCCGGGAGGTCGATGCCCTGCATATGATTATTCTGGAGGGCGTGCACTGGGCGACGGACTGGTCGATCTTCGAGGGATTGCCTGATAATAAGTTGCCGGATGATAATGTAATGCTGCAGTTTCACAAGTACTGGAACAACCCGGATACGGAGAGCATTCAGAAGTATCTCGACGTAAGAGAGCGGCTGAATGTGCCGCTGTTCATGGGGGAGGGCGGGGAGAATAATAAGGACTGGTATGCCGGCGCTTTCCAGTTGTTTGAGGATCACGGCATCTCCTGGAACTTCTGGACCTGGAAGAAGCTCGACACGGATAACTCCCCCTGCTCCATCGTTCCTCCTGAGGGCTGGCCTAAGCTGGTCCGCTATCTGGAGGGAGGTGCGAAGCCGGAGCGTGTGGAGGCTCAAGAGATTCTGGACGAATATTTGCTCAATCTGAGCCTGGACAACTGTGTGTACCATTCAGAGGTGGTCCACTCGCTGTTCCGGCGGCTGCCGGTGAGGATTCCTGCTATATTTTATGGCTACAAGGGGAGCGGTCTCAGCTTCGGGAGAGCTTCCGGCAGACAGGCTGCGGTAGGCACGGGCTTCCGGGAGGAGGACGGAATGAACTTCCGCTTCGTGGAGGGAGACCGGACGGTACCCAATTTCCAGCACGGCCGCGGCCAGGCCTGGCTGCCTGAGGAGAGGCTGTGTGTGGATCTGGCGGAGGGGGACTGGGCAGCGTATGAATTTACGGTTGCGGTTGCGGCTGGGGATATGGAGCTGCTGAAGCTGGGGGACTTGGAGGGCTTGCTGGCTCTGGAGCTGCGGGTCCTGATGAGCGGCTCGGACAGTGAGCTGATGGTGAAGCTGGATGGTCAGGAGATCGGCCGGATTCACGGTAATGCCTCGGACTCCGGGCAGGACTGGCAGACGGTGCGGATTCAGAGTGGTCAGCCGCTGGAAGCTGGAGCACATGAGCTGACAGTCAGCGCTGCATCGGGTGCGGCATCCCTGGAGTGGCTGGATTTGCGGTAGTGCAAAGGTGCTGTAAAGGTACAACATGAAGGTACAGTATGGATGCAGAGAAGGAACGGCGAGGGTGCAGTAAAAGTAGAGTAAATGGTAGGGTAGAGGTAATGTAAGAATAGAATATAGTTAGAGTGCAGGAAAAGTAGAGGTACAGCGAAGGTACAGCGAAGGTACAGCGAAGGTACAGTAAAGGTACAGTATGGGAATGCAGACAAGCATGCCCGTCTGCGCTAACAGGATCATTCAGCTAATGTGATAAGGCTCGTGAATTGCGTTTCCGCAGTTTACGGGCCTTTTTGTATGCAATAATACTTTGTTACCTTTGTTACCTCAGGAATTTCCTCATTCATCCGCTTTCCGTGGCAGGTAGCGGGTGACTATTTGTGAAATCCTGCACAAAATACAACATTTTCCGCCTAATATCGATTCAAATCCAATATTGTTGTATCAAATGCAACATTTTTCCTGTTTCAGACGGCTTAGCCGGATTATTCTTGTATTTTATACAACAATCCTCCCGAACACCGAGCTATCCGTGAATCAAAGTTGTAAAACATACAACAATTATGATTACAGGGCTTCCTGGATGTCTCCATCAGGGGGAGTAGATTTTCAGCCGGTACCGAATTAAGTGAAGTGTGGTTATGGAACGCGGATAGCAGATAATTGTATGCAGCGAGCAAATAACTGTATTTCGTACAATTAAAAGCCGGGAAAAGCCGGTTTTATTCCGCTAACTGTATTCTGTACAACTAAAACCGGCAAATGGTGATGCTCTAAGGAATAACTTTAAATATAACTGCAGAGAGAGAGTGTGCAACTATAGTACTCGTCTGACAAAATCTTGCTGTTTTAATTGCACTAAATACAGTTAAAGCCCGAAAGCTCCTCTGCTTTAGGCAGAAGTCCGATTCGTTCCGAAAGCTAGCACAAATTCATCTGCGCAATGCATAAGGCGAAAAGTCAGCAGGCATAAAAATGAAAGAAAGCGCTATACAACTTTTGATAACACGTGTTATACTCTCGGTGAGGTGCTGATATATGGGCAAAAAAAGAGTGACCAGCTTTGACGTAGCCAAGCGGGCAGGCGTGTCCCGCAGTGTGGTATCTGCGGTGCTGAATGATACTCCCGGCATCGGGGTTGGAGCGGAGACGCGCGAAGCCGTGCTGGAAGCCATCCGCGAGCTGAATTACCATGTGGACGCCGGAGCGCGCAGCATGAAGACGGGAAGAAGCATGACGCTTGCCGCTTTCGGTGATACGCGTCATCCGCTGTTCACCCGGCTACTGGAAGGCATGCAGCGGGAGTGTGAGCTCAGCGGGTATCATATTCTGCTCTGCTCTCCGCGCCATAAGGGGAACGCCAACGGCAGGACCGAGCTGCTGGAGCTATATCACCGGCGGAAGATCGACGGGATTGTGACGCTGGATCATACCAGCTACCACGATGAGGAGTGGGCTTCCCGCATAGGGAATGCCGGAATCCCCTATGTTTCTGTGGAAGGGTACGCAGAAGTGCCTGGAGTGTTTTCCGTGCTGGCCGATTATTCGGGCAGTGTGGAGACGGCGCTGAATTATTTGCTGCGGGAGGGTACACCGCAGCAGCCCGGCCCGGTCTATGCCGAGGTATACCATGAGCATAGCGCGGATAACTGGGCGGAGCGGAACCGCCGCGATGCCTATACCGGCTGGTGCAGCGCACATGGGATGGAGCCAATCGTGATCCGGCTGGAGGAACACCATGGCGACTGGACAGCGTGCCTGCAGAGGCTGGCGGATAGCGGGCCGCAGCATGTGCCGCTGCTGGTCAACTGGTCAAGCGCAATTCCCGATCTGTACAGGGCGGCTCACAAGCTTGGCCTGCGTATCGGTGAAGATGTGCGGATCATGGCGGCAGATAATACGATTCAGGGTCACCGTCTTAGCCTGCCGTCTCTAAGCTGCGTAGAAATCCCTTATGTGAGTATGGGGGAAGAGGCGGTACGCTGCTTACTTACGCAGATGAACGGCAGGAACGAAGCAGTACAGGCGGACAAAATCTGGCTTCCAGCAGTATTAAGGGCAGGAGAAAGCGCGTAACCGCGCTTGGTATGAAGGGGAGGCTAAGCCATTTAGGGTGTTGCACTTGCTGCCGGCACAGCCTGAACAGCTTCTGCTGGGGGACGATGTAGCTTTAGCTTGCACATAGTCTGAGCCGGCTGAGCTAACAGGCAATATGCCTTAAGCAGCGATTCACTTTGTAGTGGCAGCTTATCCTAATTAGCAGGGAACGGTACCATCCTTACACGGATGGACCGTCTTTCTGCCCATTTTATAACACGTGTTATACAAAAGGGAGGAAAATCGGAATGGGAATGTTTTGGACTGAAGAGAAGCTTGCACTGCGGTTGAAGGAGCTGGAGGGTTACCGGTACCGTGAGGTTATTACGCTTGATGAATGGCTGGTTACAGAGGATCAGGAGGGTGACAATGGTGTCTATCCATCCGCCCCGGAAGGAGACAAGAAGCTTCGTATAGGGGATTACTGGACCGGCAGTGATGTGTATTTGTGGCTGCACCGCAAAATAACCGTACCCGCAGCTTGGCAGGGGAAACGTATTGTAGGTATATTCGATTTCGGCCGGACAGGCGGAGGGAACAACAGCGGCTTCGAATCCCTGCTGTTTCTGGATGGCAAGCCGTATCAGGGCGTGGATTCCAATCACCAGGAGGTGTTTCTTGAGGATGCCGCTGGCAGGGAGCTGGACTTCACCTTCCGCTTATGGTCAGGCCTGAACGGAGACGGCCAGCTGATTGCTCAGGAACACCGGATCAAGCAGGCTGAGCTGGCATATCTGGATGAAGCGGCCGACAATCTCTATTATACAGGCCGGGCGGCACTGGGTACATTCAAGCAGCTTGCCGACAGCCAGATCGAGAAGCATGAGCTGCTGATGGCATTGAACCGCTCGTTTAACAAGCTGGACTGGTCAAGGCCCGGCAGCGCGGATTTCTATGCTTCAGTCCAGGAGGCCGAGAAGAGCCTGCTTGAGGCCCTGGTCTTGCTGGAACAGCAGCATCCGGTTACGGTAACCGCAATCGGCCATACCCACATTGATGTGGCCTGGTTATGGCGGCTTACCCATACGCGGGAGAAAGCGGCCCGCTCCTTCTCTACGGTGCTCCGGCTGATGAAGGAGTTCCCTGAGTACATCTTCCTGCAGACCCAGCCGCAGCTCTATGCCTACATCAAGCAGGATTATCCGGAGATTTATAGCGAAATTAAGCAGCGGGTGGAGGAAGGGCGCTGGGAAGCCGGAGGTGCAATGTGGCTGGAAGCGGACTGCAATCTGACCAGTGGCGAGTCGCTGGTGCGCCAGATTCTGTACGGGACAAAATTCTTCCGCGAGGAATTTGGCGTAGACTGCAAGTACCTATGGCTGCCGGATGTGTTCGGCTACAGCTGGGCGCTGCCGCAGATTCTGCGCAAGTCGGGCATTGAAACCTTTATGACGACCAAGATCAGCTGGAGCCAATACAACCGCATGCCGCATGATACGTTCCACTGGAGAGGGATTGACGGCAGCGAGGTACTGACCCACTTCATCACCACACCCGAAGCTCCTGATTCCAGCGCCTGGTACTATACGTATAACGGCCTTATCGAGCCTTTCTCTGTGCAGGGAATCTGGGACCAGTACCGCGACAAGAACCTGAACCGTGAGCTGCTGCTCTCCTACGGGTATGGAGATGGCGGCGGCGGTGTGAACCGCGAGATGCTGGAGATGCGCCGGAGGCTGGATACCATGCCGGGGCTGCCGCAAGTGAAGCCGGGCCGGGCGGATGACTATTTCGAGCGGCTGCATGAAACTATAGAGGGCACCGATCAATATGTGCATACCTGGGACGGGGAGTTGTATCTGGAGTTTCACCGCGGGACATACACCAGCCAGGCTTATAACAAAAGAATGAACCGCAAGCTGGAGCTGCTGTACCGCGAGGCGGAGTGGCTGCAGATACTCCTTGCTGCGGAGACAGGCGGATATGCACAATATCCTGCAGAGTCGCTCCTGGAAGGCTGGCAGATTATTCTGCGCAACCAGTTCCATGATATTATCCCTGGCTCCTCGATCCATGAGGTCTACCAGGATTCACGGCTGGAATATGCCGAAGCAGAGCAACTGGGCCGGGCTGCGCTTAATGCTGCGGCTGCGGGACTCATCAACCTTAACAGCCCTGATGCTGCATCAGCGGGTGAGGATGACCCGGCGTCTACCGATTCACACATGGAGTACACGCTGTTCAACAGCTCCCTCTTTGGAGGTCCTCGTCTGGCAGCCGTCCCACACAGCGCAGAGAATGCCGTCTGGAGTGATGCCGCCGGCAACCCGCTGTCCGCCCAGCGCTCCGGCGGCCAATGGCTGGTTGAGGTAGAAACCGTTCCGGCGATGGGCAGTGCAGTGATCCGCGCTGCACAACCCGCCGCTTCCGGAGAGAATACGGAACCCTCCGTTCCTTTTACCTGGCAGGATTCTACGCTAACTACCCCTTATTACATTCTGGAGTGGAATGCAGCCGGACAGCTGAGCCGGATCTTCGACCGCAGAGAAGCCCGTGAGGTGCTGGCACCGGGCGAATGCGGCAACCTGCTGCAGGTATTCGAGGATAAGCCGAAGATGTATGATGCCTGGGATATCGATCTGTATTACCAGGAGAAAATGCGGGTGGTGAGCGATCTGCGCTCTGTAGAGCTGACCGAATGCGGCCCGCTGCAGGCGGTGCTTGAGTTCACCTGGAAGTACATGGATTCCTCGATCACTCAGAAGGTTAGGGTATATGCCGGAAGTGCACGGATTGATTTCGAGACCCTGGTGGACTGGCATGAACAGCATCAGCTGATGAAGGCAGCTTTCCCGGTTGCGGTTCGCGCGACGGAAGCTACCTATGATATCCAGTTCGGGAATGTGAAGCGGCCGACCCACTGGAATACGAGCTGGGATTATGCGCGGTTCGAGAGCGTCGGCCACCAGTGGGCGGACTTGTCGGAGCGGGGCTATGGCGTCAGTCTGCTGAACGACTGCAAATACGGATACGACATTAAAGATCACACGATGAGGCTGTCGCTGATCAAATCGGCAACCAGCCCGGACCGGCTGGCTGACCAGGGCGAGCACCGCTTCACGTATGCCTTGCTTCCGCATAAAGGGGATTGGGCTGCGGCAGGCACCGTGCAGGAAGCCTGGGCGCTGAATAATCCGCTCCTCGCTGCAGAAGGGGGTTATGCCGCCGGTAACGGCAAGTCGCTGATCACCTGTGATGTGCCGAACATTGCCGTCGATGCCGTTAAGCTGGCCGAGGATGGCAGCGGATGTATCGTCAGACTGCATGAGTATACGGGAACACGCAGCACGGCGAATATCGGCAGCGATTACTCCGCCGTCTCCTGGCAGCTGCGCGATCTGATGGAGCGTCCGCTGGAGACTGAAGCGGTGGACGGACCGGCCATCCGCCTTGATTTCAAACCGTATGAGATTCATACGCTGCATGTTGTCTTTGCCTGATGTGAGCGTTAATTATGCATTGATTGACCGAAAGATCCCCGGACTCCGGGGATTTTTTGCTTTTTTGCGGGAGAAAAGCCGCCCTGCCGAATAATGGTAAGCCGGACCAAATCAAACCGAAAAGAGGCGATCCCCTGATGTTCAAAGGACAAAAGTATTAGATTGCGGGTACTTTCATTAAGCGCAGGATTGTTTAAATACTAAGCGAATACCCTAGATATGATGGGTTTTACAAATCAATTGGTGGTTTTTTTATGAGGAGGAGGGCAAATGTCAAAATTAATAACCGCATCCTTAGAGGCTTTAAAGAAGGTAATTTACAATAACAAAAATTTTTCTATACAAAGAAATTTAGGATTTCAGCTTACATGTAGATTTTCATTTTCTAAGCCCGTCTTATTGAAAGAAATCGAGGATTTTGAAGCGGAGACGGAGTTAAAGCTGCCTGAGGATTATAAGTTCTTTTTGTCTCTTCATAACGGAATGGAATTATATAAGGATGTTGAAGAATCGGCACCTCATTGGCATATTTTTGGAGTGGATGAAATTCTAGATGCATTGGAAAAGTTTCCAACCCCTGAGCACGTATACGTTATAGCAAAATTCAGTGAGACTTTAATATGTGTAAATAGCGATTATGTAAAGCAAGGCAGAAAAGACTATCTGTTTGACCAGTCAATCTATACCTCAGCTCGTGATAATGGTGAGCCGCTTAATTTAAGCTTTGAACTATGGCTCGATCGATTACTTGTATCGCAAGGGGATCAATTTTGGTTATGGAACGGCATCACACCAGAGAATCTTAATAAATATTTTCCATAAAACAGCAAAAGAAACCCTAAATATAAGGCTTCTTTTGTCGTTTTTTTCTGACAGGTGAATCCTATTTAGTTATCATTTACAGCTGTTTAATCAGCTCCTCCAGCTCATCCATCAAACCTTGTGCAAGTTCGAAATTAGCAGCTTTCAAAGCCAACTCGATTTTCGTTTCAACAGCTTTTTTATTTTGTTCCAGTTCCAGATAGTCTTTATCGAAATGCCGGGCATAAATCATCTTTTTGAATTTCTTGATCGTCATCTTTCTAATCGTCTTGCCGTCAATGATCAGAACATAATCCATCCCGTTTACCACCGAATAGAAATCATGCGAAATCATGAGAATCGCACCTTTATAGTTCTGGATAGCGTTCTCCAGTGCGATTTGTGTATAGGTGTCCAAATGGCTTGTCGGTTCATCAAGCAGCAGTACGTTCGCTTTACTGGCCGAAACTTTAGCTAACTGAAGCATGTTTTTTTCGCCGCCGGATAAGGATTCTATTCTTTGCTCAAGGATTTCCCCTTCAAAGCCGTAGCTTGAAAGATGCGATCTAATCTCATCATACGTTGCGAACCCGGCATCGATGAATTCCTCCAGGATGGTATTAGAATCCTTCAGCATTTCACCTTGAAGCTGAGATAAATAAGTCACTTTAGCATCCGGATTTACTTCAATTGCATCATGATTATTCCTATAAATCTCCCGGAGTAATGTCGTTTTCCCGGTGCCGTTTGCACCGATAAGGGCTACTTTATCCGTAGATTTGATCTCAAAGTTAATATTTTCTAACAGCAGCTCATCAAAGGAAACGCTATAGTTATTAACATTTATAACAGTTGTGTCTTCCAGTTCTTGATCGAACCCGAAACGGATATCCGGCTGCTTAATCTCTACGAATGGAGCTTTAATTCTGCGCGCTTCCAGTCTTTCCTGAAATTTAACTCTGGCTTTTAGCGCTCTCCCTCTGGAGGCCTCAGAATTATAAGTTGCGATTGCTCTAAGGTTATTGACGATGCTCTCGTTTCTCGCAATTTCTTCCTCTTCAGCGATGGCGAGCTCCTGCAGCTCAATTTTGGTTTGCAGCAAGGAGAAGTTGTAATCCATATACCGCCCGTCAAACTCCTGGATCTCCTTGTTTTCAAGGTGCAGGATTTTGTTGAAGCAATGATTGAGCAGATAGCGGTTGTGCGTAACCACCAGCAGTATGCCTTTGTGGGCATTAATAAGATTCTTAAGCGAATTTAGGTTGTCAAAATCTAAAAATACATCGGGCTCGTCCATTATCATGAAGTCCGGACGGCTGAGCATTTCCTTCATTACTTGAATGAGCTTGAATTCCCCGCCGCTCAGGTCAGATACCCTGACATCCTTTAGCTTCATGAGGTTTGCCAGATTTAGCTTCTTATTAATATTGCTTTCGTAATCATTCCCGTCCATAGCATCGAAGGCGTCTAGCGCCAACTGATACCTTTCCAGCAGCGAATCCATATCCGAGGAGGTTTCCATTTCAGCCAAAATAGAATTTATTTCAGTCTGTACCTTAATAAATTCTTCGCCGATATATTCAAAAACGGTTGTATCTTTAGTTTTTTCCGGTTGGGAGAACTGGCTTACATACCCGATGCTGCAAGTAGGATCTATCTCTAACCTGCCCTCAAACAGATATCTTTCCGGGTCCATCAGAATATCGGTCAGTGTACTTTTGCCGCTGCCGCTTGTTCCAATGAAAGCACAATGCTGTGCGGCTTCAAGCGTAAAGGAAATATCTTTATATAGTTCTTTTTGCGGGAATGAGAAGGATAAGTGTTCTACTTTTATCATAGTGTTACCTTTCTTTCTAACTAAATTTGTGACTATTTTAGGATGTATTGAAGAGCACAGATGTTGAGATTACCGTTGATAGCCTAACACTATTTACAAATAACATCAATCATTCTGCGTTAAAGTTGTTCCTCCCGGCTCCGGGCCCTCCAAATGTTTCTTGCCGGACGCCTGCCGGTAGCTCCCCGGAGTGGTGCCGATAATCCGCTTGAACATCAGATTGAAGGTCTTCGGGTCACGGTAGCCGACCTGCTCCGCAATGAGCTGAACATGCGCCTTGGGCTGCTGGACCAGCAGCAGACAGCTTTGCTGAATCCGGACATTCTGCAGGTAATGGTGGAAGGTCTGCCCGGTATGCGCCTTGAACAGCCGCTGAAGATGTCGTTCACTCCAGTCAAAGCTGCGTGACAGACGCTTCAGGGTGATTTCCTGCACATACTCCTGGTTGACATAATTCAGAATCTGCAGGAATTGCGTCTGCTTGTTCAGCGGAAACTGGACCTCGTCATGCACGAGCCGGTAGATACTTATCAGCAGTTGAATGAACAAGGTCAGCAAATAGCTGCCCGAGCCGGTCTGCGGAAGATGAACCTCCCGGTGAAGCGCCAGAAACAGTCTCTCGATGGAGCCGTTCTGGTCCGTCACGGAGAATGCGGGCAGCTGATGATTGCGGATCTGCTCCAGATAGGAGGCAATCGGCGGGTCCGGAACAACGGAGGCAAGGCTGTCCAGCAGCTCCGGCTTGAACAGACAATTGTAGACTACGAGCGGTTCCCGGAGCGGGCTGGGTGAAGACGGACGGAAGACATGGGAGACTCCGACGGGAATGTAATACAGCTGACCCTTGCCGGTCTGCTGAGCCTGCTGCCCGATATAATGAAAGCCCTTGCCTTCGGCAACGAACGTCAGCTCTATGAAATCATGGGTGTGAAGCGGAAGATCATAGTTCTCGGTAGCGCGGTTCACATATAACTGGAGATTGTTCTGGAAGAAATACTCTCCTTTTAGCGTATGATTGGCCGAATGCATCAGCTCACTCCTCCAAACAACAAAATGTCCTTTTTACCCCGGTGAAATGTCCATAATGCAGGTCATTTAAATGCTGCGGAATTCTATAATTGTAATAGAAAGCGTTTCATATTTATAGGGTCATTATTAGAAAAGACGGGGTGGAGTCCATGATAGAAGTCCGGAAATTACGTGTGGAGTACAAAGACAATCCGCTGGGACTGGATGTCCGTTATCCAAGAATCAGCTGGCAGCTGAGTGCGGATGAGCGGGATGTCATGCAGCAAGCGTATCAGCTTCAGGTAGCAATAGATCAGGACTTCGTAAGCACGGTATGGGATTCGGGCAGAGTGGAGTCCGGACAATCCCTTCATATTGAGCTGAAGGAGCTGGAACTGCAGCCTAAGCAGCGCTATTATTACCGGATTAGAATATGGGATCAGCAGAACCGGCCTACAGAATGGTCGGATACCGCCTGGTGGGAGACGGGCCTGTTCTCGCCGGAGGATTGGGAGGCAGAGTGGATTACAGCGCCGCTGGCTTGCCTGGATGTCCAGGCAGAGCAGGCTCCGCTGCTGCGGCGGAGCTTCCATGTAGACCGGCAGGTCACCCGGGCCAGAATGTATGTGACCAGTCTCGGTCTCTATGAAGTGGAGCTGAACGGTACAAGAGTCGGCGAGGATTATTTGACCCCCGGCTGGACCAGCTACAGCACCCGCCTGCAGTTCCAGACCTATGACATCACAGGGCAGCTGGCAGTGGGGGACAATGCGGTTGGCGCCTGGCTGGGGAACGGCTGGTACAAAGGAAACCTGGCCTGGGATAACAAAAAGCATGTGTTCGGCGACCGCACGGCCTTGCTGATGCAGATTCATCTCATCTATGCGGACGGGGTGGAGCAGATCATCCGGACGGATCAAGAGTGGATGGTATCGCCCGGACCGCTGCTGATGTCGGAGATCTATCACGGCGAAACCTATGATGCCCGTCTGGAGCAGACCGGTTTCAGCAGGGCGGAGTACGATGACCAGTTATGGACGCCTGCGGAGATCCTTCCGTACACCAAGGATATTCTGCTGGCCCAGGAGAATGTTCCCGTAAAAGCTATTGAAGAACTGTCACCCATCGCACTCCTGCGCACTCCGGCCGGGGAGACCGTGCTGGATATGGGTCAGAATATGGTCGGCTGGATGCGGTTCTCCATGGAAGGGCAGGCAGGACAGGAATTTCAGCTGCGGCATTTCGAGGTGCTGGATCAGGAAGGTAATGTGTACACAGACAACCTGCGGGCAGCCAAACAGACAGTTACTTATATTGCCAGAGGCGGAGGACGGGAGAGCTTCCAGCCGCGTTTCACCTTCCAAGGCTTCCGGTATGTTCAGCTGATAGGCTTCCCGGAGGACCTCAATCTGCAGGATTTCGCAGGGATTGTCTTACATTCGGATATGGAGCCGACCGGCAGCTTTACCTGTTCCAATCCGCTGCTGAATCAGCTGCAGCATAACATTCTCTGGGGGCAAAAAGGCAATTTCGTCGATGTGCCGACAGACTGCCCGCAGCGCGATGAACGGCTCGGCTGGACCGGGGATGCGCAGATGTTCATCCGTACGTCGGCGTATCTGATGAATGTGGCCCCCTTTTTCAGCAAATGGCTCAAGGATCTGGCTGCCGATCAGCTGGATAACGGCGGTGTTCCGTTCGTAATTCCCCACGTGCTGGATGAGAATTCCCATTCTTCCGCTGCCTGGGGCGATGCGGCTGTCATCTGTCCGTGGACGATTTATCAGTGTTATGGCGACAAGCGGATTCTGGAGCAGCAGTACAGCAGCATGCAGGGCTGGGTGGAGTATATCCGCCGGCAGGGGACGGATGAATTCCTGTGGAATACCGGCTTCCATTTCGGAGACTGGCTGGGCCTGGATGCCAAGCCGGACAGCTACATCGGCGCTACGGACAGGGATTATATCGCGACTGCCTTCTATGCCTATTCTGTAGAGCTTATGGGCAAGACGGCGGCAGTGCTAGGCCGAACAGAAGACGTGCAGTATTACTCGCAGCTGCATGCGCGGATCAAACAAGCTTTTAACCGGGAATTCATCACGCCTGCCGGACGGATAAGTGTAGCTACACAGACGGCCTGTGTGCTGGCATTAATGTTCGGACTGGTGGAGGGGAAGGCGGAGGAACGTACAGTCGCCAAGCTTATAGAACTGCTGGAAGAGAGCAAATATCATCTTACAACGGGCTTCGTCGGCACACCTTATCTGAATCTGGTACTGGCCGCGGCGGGCCATTATGATGCTGCCTACAAGCTGCTGCTGCAGACCGATTACCCTTCCTGGCTGTATCAGGTAACTAGGGGAGCAACGACCATCTGGGAGCATTGGGACGGAATTAAGGAGGACAGCAGCTTCTGGAGCAAGGATATGAATTCCTTCAATCATTATGCGTATGGTGCGATTGGCGATTTTTTGTACCGCTGTGTCGCCGGTATCAAGCAGTTGGAAGAGTATCCGGGCTATAAGCAGTTTCTGATCCAGCCGCATCCGGGAGGCGGACTGACTTCGGCTGCTGCCGGGCTGGAATCCATGTATGGGAAGATCCGCTCCGAATGGACGATAGCTTCCGGCAAAATAGAGCTGGTGGCCGTAGTTCCGCCGAATACCTCGGCTACTGTGCATCTCCCGGACTCTGTGCTGGCGGGTGTACTGGAGAACGGGCAGGAGCTTCAGCAGGTCCGCGGCATTCATGCCGTAGAGCAGCTGGAGCAGGCTGTGAAGATTACGCTCGGGTCCGGTGAATACAGATTTGAGTATACCCTGCGGACGATATAACATTACATTATGCAGAGCTCCTAGGGGACAACGGGCTCTGTTTTTTTAAAAATTGATATGCTCCGCGCATAAATTGTCCTTATCTTTCTCGCTGAAACGGTACCGTCCTAAAAAAGGACGGTAAAGCCGTATCCATTTGTTTGGTCATCGATCATAGAAGGAAATGGAAAAGGGCTGCCCTCTTGTAGCACCCGCTTGCATTCTCTCCTTATAGGGGTTATTATAGATCAATAAAGTCCGTGATTGAGGTGAGACATGTACGATGAAATACTCAAAGGCAACGAACTATGCGTTGCATACGATGCTGTTCCTGGTAGCGCACACCCCTGATAAGCCGGTAGGCGTGCAGCAGCTTGCCGAGCGGCAGAATGTATCGCCTACTTATTTGTCCAAGATCCTTACGAAGCTGGTAAAGGCGGGGCTGGTTGAATCGGCATCCGGTGCGAACGGCGGGTACCGCCTGAGACGCAGGAAGGAAGAAATATCGTTCCTCGATATTATTCATGCGATCGAAGGCACGGCTTCGCTGTTTGACTGCACGCTTAATCATTCCAGCGAGTGTCTGATCCAGCAGGAGATGGTGAAGGCCGAGGGTCAGATGGAGGAGTATTTGCGCAATAAGATGATGTCGGAGCTTGCCGATAAGATGATGCAGAGTCACTAAGTCTGAAACGGTATCGTCCTTATTCAAGGACGGCAAAGCCGTTTCTTCTTGGGGTTTTGTAGATATTCAAAGTCTGTAAAGTCTGTAAAATAAGAGAGGATGAATCAGAGATGATTAACGGATTATTTGATGCAAAAGTATGGGAACAGGCCTGGAAGGAAGATCCCAAGGCAATGGCCAACAAGTTCAAAGCAATGGGAATGAACCCGCACACCAGCTTCGATCATAAGGCGAAGGTGTTTAATGAAGAGGTGTTCAGCAGCGCGGGGAGAGACAGAAGTGAGCGGATTATCAGCTGGATGGAGGGCCAGGGAGTAGATTTCAAAGGGCTGACTGTCCTGGATGTGGGCGCGGCTTCTGGCGGCTTCACCGTACCTTTTATCGAGAGAGGGGCCAAGGTAACAGCAGTAGAGCCTAACATTCCACTGTCTGAACTGTTTCTGCACAACACCGCAGGCTACGCCCCTGGTCAAGTGGAACTGGTGCGCGAACCGTTTGAGGATATTGATATTGCGGCAAAAGGCTGGCTGAACGCCTTCGATCTTGTATTTGTGTCCATGTGTCCGGCGGTATTTGACTGGGAGAGCACGGAGAAGGTCATTAGCTGTGCCCGGCAATACTGCTATATCAGCACATCGGCGGGGGTTCAGGAGCATAGCCTCATGAATGAAGTGCTGCCTCTGCTCACGGGCCGGGCAGTGCATGCGGAATCTTCGGATATGGCCTACCTGATGCAGCTGCTGTATTTGAAGGGGTATTCCTATGAATCGATTGTGACCCGCGAGACGAAAAGCAAGGAGCTATCCGTTGAAGCTGCGCTTGCTGAAGTAATAGAGATGCTGCCTATGCATCATTTGGACGGGAAAGAGGCTACCCTGAAGGTCGTCACGGATTATTTGCATACTGCTTATTCTGATCAAAAGGTAGTGATACGCCAAGGCGGACGGTTCGGCAAGGTACTGATTAAGCTGCAGGATCTCAATATGTACAGCAGAGCAGCTGCAGCCAAGCAGTAAATCACAACAGCATATATACATGACATTGTCTTTCCATAGAAAGATGCTATCATAGAGAGTAGATCCCCACGCGGGATCTATTTTATTATTTGGGAGGACTGAGGGCTATGAGGTTGAGTAAGCGTATTTTCGAGCATGACCTGATGAAGAAAGTGGGTGAAATCTACTATGAGCCATAGTCTCGTTACGATTTCCCTGCGCCAGGAGCTGGTGCAGCAGCTGGTCTATCTCGATGAGCATAAATTTGTTATTCTGGACCGGGGAACATGGGAGTCACCGGCCGAACGGGCGGAGATTCAGTCCCTGATCAGGAAGTATCAGGAGGCGGTAGAGCAGATTCTGTCCGGCGGGGATGAAGCGCTGGAGCAATCCACTGTTCTGGTCGGGTCGCGGGTATCGCTGCGGATCGGCCAGGAAACGCTGAAGGATGCCTATAGAATCGTAATTCCCGGTGAAGCCGAGCTGGATGAATTCTGCATCTCCCTCTGGTCTCCGATGGGCAGGGGGCTGATTCTGGCACGTCCCGGCGATACCGTCACAATCCAAACCCCGTTTGGCAGCGATGAAGTGCTGATTCTGGATAATGTGTATGATTGAACGGGCAGGAAGTGCAGTAACTGTCTAGGGCGGTTAATAAAAAAAGGCGAAAATCAGCAGAGCAGCGATCCTCCAATAACGCGAGGATTGCTGCTCTGTTTTAAGATTGAAGATACGATTCCCGCTTAAACAGCGGAGAGGACAGAACGATTGTGTAAAAGCGGCAGCGGTCGCCTTTGTCCCCGGATTTTCACCGCTAAGGAGAATGAATAAAATCTGGGGACAACAGCGATTGGAACAACGGTCTGTTCGCGGAGCGTCCTCACCAGCGCCCGGGCGGTGATTACAATTCTTCGATTTCCCGGAGCCAGAGTGCAGCGGAAGCATCACTCGGCATGCGCCAGTCGCCGCGCGGCGAGAGGCTGACGGTACCCACCTTCGGTCCGTCCGGCAGGCAGGAGCGCTTGAACTGCTGGGTGAAGAAGCGGGTGATGAACACCTTCAGCCAAGCGACCAGCTGCTCCTTAGGGTAGGCCTCACCGAAAGCGTGCTGCGCAAGGTAGAGCATTTTGCCGGGAGAAGCCCCTGTGCGCAGCATGTAATACAGGAAGAAATCATGCACAATGTAGGGCCCCAGAATATTCTCGGTGAGCTGGACGATCTCTCCGGTTGCCGATGGCGGCAGCAGCTCCGGGCTGATTCCGGTCTCGATGATGCTGTACAGGAACTTGCCCACCGTCTCATCGGCTTCATGATCCGCATACCAGGCGACGACATATTGGATCAGTGTCTTCGGAATGCCTGAATTCACGCTGTACATCGACATGTGGTCGCCGTTATAGGTACACCATCCTAGCGCCAGCTCGGATAAATCGCCGGTTCCGATGACAATGCCGCCGTTTTTGTTGGCGAGATCCATCAGAATCTGCGTACGCTCCCGGGCCTGGACATTCTCATAAGTCAGGTCATGTACATCTTTGTCATGGCCGATATCCTCGAAGTGCTGGAGGCAGGCAGCCTTGATATCAACGACCTTAAGCGAGGCGCCGAGCGCTTTGATCAGGCCGACGGCATTGTCGTAGGTCCGGTTCGTCGTGCCGAAGCCAGGCATCGTGACGGCAAGCACATCGCTGGCCGGACGCCCGAGCAGCTCCATAGCACGCACAGCTACCAGCAGCGCAAGCGTAGAGTCAAGGCCGCCGGAGATGCCGATTACGGCTTGCTTGGTGCCGATGTGACGGATACGCTTCATCAGGCCGGAGGTCTGGATGGAGAGGATTTCCTGACAGCGTTCGGCGCGCTGCAATGGATTGCCAGGGACAAACGGATTGACACCTACTGTACGCTTCAGCTCCCGCTTACTATTCTCGCGGACTGGAGAAGTGAAGAGCAGCTCGCGGTAATTGCGGCCGCCTTTGCCGGCCCGGAAGGTGCCCATCACGGTGCGGGAATACTGAATCCGCGGCAGGTCGATGTCGGCGGTGATCATCCGGCTCTCGTGGGTGAAGCGTTCAGACTCGGCCAGCAGCTGGCCGTTCTCCGCGATCAGCGAGTGCCCGCCGAAGACAACATCCGTTGTAGATTCACCGGTATTGCAGCCGGCATAGACATAACCGGCCACACAGGAAGCAGACTGGCTGCCCACCAGCTGGCGGCGGTAATCGGCCTTGCCTACCAGCTCATTGCTGGCAGACGGGTTGAACAGCAGCGTGGCCCCGGCCTGGGCCAGGAGACTGCTTGGCGGAACAGGAACCCAGAGATCCTCGCAGATCTCAACGCCGAAGGACAAATTCCCGTTACTCTCGCAGGCAAAAATCAGATCATTACCGATCGGTACTACAGCTCCGCCGATCCGAAGTTCTGCCACTTCCAGCTCTTCAGCTCCCGCGAACCAGCGCGGCTCATAGAATTCGCTATACCCGGGAATGCAGGTCTTCACGACAATCCCGAGAATATGACCCTGCTGGATGACAGCAGCGCAGTTGAACAGCCGGCTCTTGATGGAGATAGGCAGACCGGCAATAACGATCATTGTATATTCTGCCGTTGCGGCAGTGATCCGGAGCAGAGCCTCCGTTGCGGCATCCAGCAGCTTGGGCTGCAGGAACAGATCGGCACAGGTGTACCCCGTGATGCACAGTTCCGGGAGTACCAGGTACTCAACCTCCTGTGCCGCGGCATTATTTATCACTTCAATAATTTGTTCGGAATTGAATACGCAGTCGGCCACCTTAAGCTCGGGGGAAGCGGCAGCGACTCGCGCGAATCCGTGATTCTGCATGCATTTCACCTGTCCTTTACCTGTCCTTTAGTAGAAGTACACTATCTAAATATTGTACCCATGAAATGGCATCGGTAACAAGCGGGGATTTGCAGCAATAAGCAGCAACCGAACGGGACGCGCTTTTTGATAGATTAGGAAATCACAGCATTGGCAGTTGGCAGGAGTGAGTGTGGTAGCGTTGGCGGCAGGCAATAGGTGGATTTTCTCCACTTGATCATGAACGGAGGCGCATTTGCCGGGCAGCTGCTAATTTCAATGCGGGATTCAGCCGGTACCTAACCATTAATTTTTGGGGTGGACTAACGGACCGGGGGGCTCCCCTTCTCAAATCCATAATCTCTTTCCACCTTGCAGATTCTTGTTTTATAGGTCAGATACCAATCCTCAATCCCTTTGCTCTGGGCGACCAGATGCCGTTCGTTGTGCTTCCATTGCTGGATAGCTTCGAGCGAATCCCAATAAGAGACGGTGATTCCTAGACCTTCTCTGGCACTTTCTGCTCCGAGATATCCAGGCTGGGCGGCTGCGAGTTTATCCATTTCCTCGGCCATCTCCGCATATTGGTTATCCCCGTCTGTCCGTTCAGATGTGAAAATCACGGCATAATAAGGGGGCTCTGGTGTGTTGGCAATTTCACTCATGACTTTCCCTCCATTTGATTGGAATGTTGCTATTTCATTTATCTATTTTATTATCTAATTCTTTATCTATAGTAGTGCATCTATGATCCGGATGTATAGCCTGGCGGACGAACCGGCCTGTCAGAGCTTCATGAAGCAAGCGCCGGTCCACAGAAGCGGGATGTCAGGGAAGGGATTATGCAGCGGTAAGACAACGGGCGGAGGAGCAAAATCCGCGATTGAAGCCACGGGCCTGCTCGCTGCGTTTGCGTGCACGCTGGTTTTGGGGTAGAATTTTGCCGAGAAGAAGGGAGGGCATGTACATGCCGTTAACAGGAAAAGAATTGATCGAGGAAGTCTGGGCGACCGAGGTGCCCTATGGCTGTCTGGCCGTCTGGTTTCTGGGACAAGCCAGTGTGATTATCAAAGGGGCAGAGGTGACCGTTTATATTGATCCTTATGTCTCTCCTGACCCGGACCGGACGTTCCCGCCGCCGATTCCGCCTGCGGAGATTACCAATATGGACGTATGTCTGATCACCCATGACCACTCGGATCATCTGGATGAGCGGGCATTGCCGATGCTTGCAGAGCACAATCCCGCAGCCCGGTTCATGGCTCCGGCGGTCTGCCTGGAACGATTGCAGGGACTAGGAATACAGAAGGAGCGCCTAACCGCAGCATTGCCTGCTCACGCAGCAGAGCCTGCACCCGGCCTGCAGGTGTTCCCTGTTGCCGCAGCGCATGAACAGCTGGAGCGCGATGAACAGGGAAACCCCAAGTATGTCGGCTACATCCTGCAGCTGAATGGGGTCATGGTGTATCATGCCGGAGATACGGTTCTGTTCCCTGAGCTGATTGAGGAAGTCGGCAGCCGGAAGATTGATCTGGCGCTGCTGCCGATTAACGGCCGTGACTACTACCGGGGAAGCCGCAATATTGTCGGCAATATGAACTACCGGGAAGCGGCGGAGTTTGCGGCGACCAGCGGGTTTGAGACGGTCATTCCACTCCATTATGACCTGTTCGCCGGAAACGCTGAGAATCCGGGATATTTCGTCGATCACCTGTACCGCCACTTCCCGGAGCAGAAATTCCATATGATGGCCAGAGCCGAACGGTTTGTCTATGTATCGGCGCAGGCTTTTAAGAACAGCACTCCAGACTTCAAGTGAGCGCATTCATAAAATCAGCCCGATTTCTTGAATACCATCCACAAAAGCGAAATCAGACACACACCGACGGCGGCGAGAACCAGCGGAAACCACAGTGGAGCGGAGGTTGCAGCAATCTGGATCATCCCCATTCTGTGGTTCACCTCCTTCCGGTGCAGAGTGTGCACTACTGCAGCGCAGGATAGAGCAAAGACACCTGATATTTGCTTAAGAATTCAATCCATTCTTCGGACGGCCGCTGATCGGTGACGATATAATCGACCTTGTCGAAGCTGAACAGCCGGATGAAGGCGATCCGGTCGAACTTGGAATGGTCGGCCAGGAGCACAACTTTGTTCGCCTGCTGCTGCATCAGCACCTTGAGTTCGGTCTCCGCTTCGTTCGAATCACTGAGTCCGCCGGTCATGGAGAGCGCCTTGCAGCTGAAGATGGCCACATCCACATTATATTTCAGGATCGTCTGCGACGCCGTCGGCCCTACAAAAGAGCTGGTCTCCGGCCCCAGGATGCCTCCCGTAGAAATGAGCTTCTGTCCGGAATGCTGGAACTCTGACAATACCGCCAGGGAATTGGTGATGATTGTCAGATTTTTTTTGTCCTCCACGATTCTCCGCAAGCCTTCAAAAGCTGTTGTGCTGGTATCAGTCATCACACTGTCCCCGTCACTAATCAGCTCCAGCAGACATGCGGCAATCATCCGCTTCGCTTCAATGTTGACCTGATGCCTATGGGAGTAGGAGGGGTCCTCGTTGGTATGGGCGTTCAGAATCGCCCCGCCGTAATTCTTCTTGGCAATACCCTCTTTATCCAACCGGTCGAGATCACGCCGGATGGTCTCCTCCGATACACCAAATTTCTGCGCCAGGTCCGCTACGTGAACCTTCTTATGCCTGTATAGCTCGTTGATTACCAGATCCCGCCGTTCAAAAGCCTTCATCCCGTTGCCCACCCTTGATTAAATAGTTCTAGCCATAGTATATCAACTAGTTTACTACATATTTCTGCAAAACTTAAATAATTAAAACGGGTATAATCCCACACTGTATTTGAATTATATCACACAATACCACATAAATATCAAATAAAAAGTGTGGAATATTGTTGACTTTATGGGTTTAGAAATCTATGATGGAGAAGAAAATGATTAGTCGGCGGAGGATGCCCATAGTTTGCAGACATTTGCGGGCTGTATTTGATAGCGCTTACTAATCGGAGTATGCAGCTCCTATGTAATTATTTAATCCATTATTCATTCCGGGGAGGAACAGCAGTGACAGCAAATTATCCGAAGATTGGCATCCGGCCTACGATTGACGGCAGAAGACGCGGGGTGCGTGAATCGCTTGAGGCCCAGACGATGGGCATGGCGGAGCGTGTGGCAGCATTTCTACAGAAGAATTTATTTTATCCGGACGGTTCGCATGTGGAATGTATTATTGCAGATTCTACGATCGGCGGTGTGAAGGAAGCTGCTGCGGCGGCGCAGAAGTTCGCGGGTGCAGGTGTAGGCGTATCGATTACGGTGACACCGTGCTGGTGTTACGGATCGGAAACGATGGATATGGATGCCTCCATTCCGCATGCGGTCTGGGGATTCAACGGAACGGAACGCCCGGGGGCGGTATATCTGGCAGCAGTGCTGTCTGCTTATGCGCAAAAGGGTATTCCGGCCTTCGGCATCTACGGCGAGGATGTTCAGGAATCCAGCAGCGAAGAGATCCCGGCGGATGTGCAGGCCAAGCTGCTCCAGTTCGCGAAGTCGGCACTTGCAGCTGCATTGATGAAAGGGAAGTCTTATCTGTCGATGGGCTCCGTATCTATGGGGATCGCCGGTTCCATCGTCAACGAGCAGTTCTTCCAGGAGTACCTCGGCATGCGCAATGAGTATATCGATATGTCTGAATATGTCCGGAGATTCGAGGAAGGGATCTATGATCCTGAGGAATTGGGGCGGGCGCTGGCCTGGGTGAAGGACAACTGCCGGGTGGGCGCGGACAATAACCCGCAGCATCTGCAGCTCAGCGAAGAAGTGAAGGAAGAGCAATGGGAGACCTGTGTCAAAATGGCGCTGATTGCCCGCGATCTGATGATCGGCAATCCGGAGCTTGCGAAGCTTGGCTTCGAGGAAGAAGCAAACGGTCACAACGCTCTGCTGGGCGGCTTCCAGGGCCAGCGTCAATGGACGGACCATTTCCCGAACGGTGATTTCATGGAGACGATTCTTAACTCCTCGTTCGACTGGAACGGCAGACGGGCGCCTTATATTGTCGCGACCGAGAATGACAGCCTGAACGGGATCACGATGCTGTTCAATTATCTGCTGACGAATACGGCGCAGATTTTTGCCGATGTCCGTACCTTCTGGAGTCCGGCTGCAGTGAAGCGTGTGACCGGATACGAGCTGGAGGGGGCAGCGGCAGGCGGTCTGCTGCATTTGATTAACTCCGGTTCAGCGGCACTGGACGGAACCGGTGAGCAGAGCATTGACGGCAAGCCGGCGATCAAGCCATTCTGGGACATCACGGATGAGGAAGCGGCTGCCTGTCTCGCACAGACCCAGTTCCGCCCGGCCTCGCAGGAATATTTCCGCGGGGGCGGCTTCTCGACAGACTACCTGACCAAGGGCGGAATGCCGGTCACCATGGCCAGGCTGAATCTGGTTAAGGGCCTCGGGCCTGTGCTCCAGCTGGTGGAAGGCTTCACGGTGGAGCTGCCAGGAGAAGTGCATGATACGCTGGATCAGAGAACGGACCCTACCTGGCCGACAACCTGGTTCGCACCTAAGCTGACAGGCAAGGGCTCGTTCCAGTCTGTATATGATGTGATGAACAATTGGGGCGCCAATCACGGAGCGATCAGCTACGGGCATATTGGAGCCGATCTGATTACACTGGCCTCGATCCTGCGGATTCCGGTCAGTATGCATAACGTGGAGGAATCGCGTATTTTCCGGCCGCGTGTCTGGTCGCTATTCGGCACAGAGGATCTGGAAAGTGCTGACTACAGAGCCTGCCGTAACTTTGGGCCGCTCTACTAAATCTTCAAAATGAAGCGGGTGCGGAGAACATGGGCGAAGAGATAATCAAGCTGCTGGCCATCGATCTGGGTGCCAGCTCCGGCAGGGCCATGCTGGGAACGTATGCTGGAGGGAAGGTGGAGGTGGAAGAGATCCGCCGCTTCCCTAACGGGCCCGTAGAGGCTGACGGGCAGTTGTACTGGGATGTCCAGCAGCTGTTTCATGAGATGAAGCAGGGGATTCTGGAGGCCGTGAAGTCCCGCGGCCCATTGCAGTCTATAAGTGTCGACACCTGGGGAGTCGACTATGGCTTCCTGGATGCAGAGGGAGAACTGCTGTACTCCCCGCATCATTACCGGGATCAGCGGATGGAGGGGATTGCTTTGGCGTTGGAGACTGCCCTGCCCCCTGAGGAGCAGTTCAGGCTGACGGGCAACCAGTCCAGTCCGATTAATACGGTGTATCAATTATTTGCCGATCTTCAGGCTAATCCGGAGCTCCGGGGGAAGGCGAGTCAGCTGCTGATGATGCCTGACCTGTTCAATTATATGTTCAGCGGCACAGCTGTGGCGGAGCAGACCATCTGGAGCACCAGCGGCCTGCTGAATCCGGATTCGTCTGCTCCGGCAAGCGAAGTGCTGCGCAGGCTGGAGCTCCCGGTGGAGCTGGTTCCCCGGCTGGTGCCGGCAGGCACTGTAATTGGCGAACTTCGGCCAGGCTTGCAGGAAGAGCTTGGTTCCGGCCCGCTCAAGGTCATTGCCGGGGCTTCGCACGACACAGCTTCCGCTGTGGCTTCCATCCCTTACGGACTTGGAGGCTTCTCCAGTCCGGCAGGTTCCGCCGCCTTCATCAGCTGCGGAACCTGGTCGCTGGCCGGGCTGGAGACTGCGGAGCCCGTACTTAGCGCCGAGGCCGCCGCCTACGGCTTCACCAATGAGAGCTGCTTCGGCGGCACGAACCGCCTGCTGAAGAATATCACCGGCCTGTGGCTGCTGCAGGAGACCCAGCGCGGCTGGGCAGAAGCGGGAGAACCGCTCAGCCATCAGGAGGCGGCAGAGCTTGCTGAGGGGCTGGACCGGTCGACAGCGCGCATAGCCGTTCTGGACCCGAACGATCCCCTCTTCAGCACCCCGGGGGATATGCCGCTGCGGATTGAATCGTATTGTATCCGCACAGGCCAGCCTGTACCGCAGAGCCGGGCTGAGATCATCCGCACCATTCTGGAGAGTCTGGCCCAGTCTTACGCCAGCACGATCCGTGAACTGGAGACACTTACAGGCAGCCCGGTCAGCTGCATTCATATGGTCGGCGGAGGCATCCAGAACAAGCTGCTGTGCCAGCTTACAGCGGATGCCACAGGCAAAGAAATCATTGCCGGACCGGTAGAGGCAAGTGCAATCGGCAACGTATTGGTGCAATTGACGGCACTGGGAGCGATTGAAGCATCCGAAGCCAGAACAATTGTAGCCCGTTCCAGTGCCCCTGTCCGGTATCAGCCGGCTTTATCAATTATCCATAGCGATCAAGGAGGACAATGATGAATACGAAGGAAGAGGAATTGCGCCGGCTTATCTGTGATATCGGCCGCAATCTGTTTAATAAGGACTTTATTGCCGCCAATGACGGCAACATCTCGGCACGGCTGTCGGCTACAGAGGTAATCACCTCACCAACAGGAGTCAGCAAAGGCTATCTGCAGCCGCATATGCTGGTCAAAGTGAATCTGCAGGGAGATATCCTTGAAGCTGCGGAAGGCTACCGGCCATCCACAGAAGTGAAGATGCATCTGAAGATTTACAATGAGCTGCCGCAGATGGGCGGTGTAGTTCATGCACATCCGCCATATGCGACCGCTTTTGCCATCAAGGGTGAAGCGCTCGACAAGATGATGATGCCTGAGTCTGTGATTGCCATGGGGGACATTCCACTGGCGGTATACGGGACGCCTTCAACTGAAGAGATTCCGGATTCGCTAATCCCCTTCCTTGGCAAGAAAACCGCTGTACTGCTGGAAAGTCATGGTGCCCTGACCTGGGGCAAGGACGTAATGAGCGCATACATGAATATGGAGCGGCTTGAGTATACAGCGAAGCTGACCTTCCTGACCCGGATGATTGGCGGGGAACGTGAGCTGCCACAGCACCGGATCGAGGAACTGGTAGCTTTGAGATCATTCTACGGCATGTAAGCTGCTTCGACTCAGAAATGAAGGAGGATGCTTATGCTCAAAAAAATACCCAAGCTGCTCTCCCCCGAACTGGTCCGTACCCTGATGGAAATGGGCCATGGGGATGAGCTGGTTCTCGCAGATGCTAATTACCCGGGCCATGGGCTTCATTCAAGAGTGCTAAGAGCAGACGGAATCGGTATTCCCCGGCTGCTGGATGCCATCCTGGAGCTGCTCCCGCTGGATCATTATGCCCCGGCCCAGGCCGCATTCATGGCTGTAGTGGAGGGAGACCCCACGGTTCCGGTGATATGGGAGACGTATAAGGAGATCCTGGCCAAACATGACGCTGCGGCTCAGGTAGAGTTTGAAGAGCGTTTTAAGTTCTATGACCGCTCGAAGCGGAGTTATGCCATCTTAGTTACTGGAGAAGAGGCGCTGTACGGGAATATTATTCTCAAAAAAGGCGTAATTCCGCCTGATGCCGGGGTATAAAGGTTCAAGTCTGCTTAATGTCGCAGGATAAAGGATACACACTTAGGACCGGAGCGAACGACCGATTACTGTTAATTGCTCATTTCTAGTATTGAACCAGCCCCTAAACCGGATTCAATATAAACAAGTGCCCCGTACGCTATATGGCCGGGGCACTTGTTCATATTTCGTTATACATCCTCCGCAGCAGCTCTGCACTGCCGCACATATGCTCTTCGGGGGTGCTCTCCAGCAGGCCCTGAATATGGGGACGCTTATATTTCATGTAATGGAGCAGCGGAGCGAAGTTCAGTTGTCCCTCTCCTGCTGGGACGATCTCAATCCTGCCGTCCCTGAGCGTGAAATCCTTCAGATGCAGAACGGCAATCCGGTCACCCAGCAGCTCAAGAGCCTCTGCAACAATACTCTCCTGCTGTAAATAGTTATCCGGCGTTATCAAATTAGCGGCATCGAATATAACCTGCAGATTATTGGAGGCCACTTCGTCCAACAGCCGTCTGGTCAGCTGAGCCGTATGAAGCGGGTGGTTAATCCCTGCCTCGATGCCGACCGTTATCCCGAAACGCTCTGCTTCCGCAACCATTGCTTTAACAGAAGCCACAACTTGTTCAAAAGCTTCCTCCGTGAAATTATCCGGCGTATATCCATTTCCAACACTGCCTGTCTCGGTACCTACCAGACTCGCCCCGAAATCACGGGCCAGCCGCAGATGGGCATGAAAATCGTTCAATGCCTGTGCGCGCCGTTCGGGATCAGGATCGATGATGTTTACATAGCAGCCGAGCACGGCAATCCTGATGCCGGCCTGCCTGAAGGCTTCGCCATAATAGGCAGCCGTTCCGGGACTGAGTGCGCTGAGTCTGGGCGCACTCTCCGGAAAGGACTTATGCAGCGCGAACTGAACAGAGGAGAAGCTGTACTCTTCCAGCTTCTGAATCAGCTGCGGCAAAGGACACGGGTTGAAATCATGGGCGCGGACGCCGAGGTGAAACGGAACGGTCATATGGTTTACTCCTTTGTTCTGCAATTTTCCCGCAAATAAGGCCGCCTGTGTCCGCAAGGGCACATGGCGGCCAATTTGAGTCATCAAGTGAAGCGGCTTACTTGCGCTATACCCGCAAGTAAGGCTGCAGTGCTGAGAGTCCCGCAGTCTGTTCCATTGCTTCCGCAACCAGCGAGGCGATCCGCTGTGCGCCAGCCTGCGAGAAATGAGTGTCATCCGCGATCCCGTCCGGGTAGTTGGGATGACTGCCCGGCGGCAGATGCATGAACAGCTGTATCGAAGCGTGTACTCCCATTGAGCGATAGAGCTGCTGGGAGGAGGCGAAGATATCGAGCAGCGGTGTACCGGTCTCTGCTGCAACTTCGCGCATGGCCTGCGGATAAGGTCCAACAGCCTCAGGATCAGGGTCACCCTCCGCTGTGAAGCGGCGGCGGCTCACAGAGGTTAACAGCAGCGGGAACCCGCCGCGGCTGCGGGCGGAATCGATGAACACCTTGAGATTCTGGCGGTATTCGGTATCCGGATCCGTATAACGCGCCGGATCTTCGATCTTCTGGTCATTATGCCCGAACTGGATCAGCAGGAAGTCTCCAGCCTGGAAGTCCTGCTCGATCTTTGCAAGCCTGCCTTCAGCCAGGAAGGAGCGTGTGCTCCGTCCGTTCACTGCCCGGTTTTCAATCCGCATCTCCTGTCCTACATGCCTGTGCAGAAATTCTCCCCATCCGGTCATCGGCGATTCGGAGGCCGCCTTCCGGGCTGCGGTAGAATCGCCGGCAATATAAATAGTTGGCATCTTCAGCACTCCTTCACCGGGTGGTAACCTCCACAGAGCTGCCGGAGGTCTGGAAGCCGAAATAGCCTGCTGCATTATTGTAGGAGATATCCTCTACCATAGCGCCCAGTAAGTCTATGTCATCCGGTGCCTCGCCGCGTTCCACCAGTTCCCCGAGCAGCTCACAGAGCACCCGGCGGAAATATTCGTGCCGGGTATAAGAGAGGAAGCTGCGTGAATCGGTCAGCATGCCGACGAAGTTCCCCAGCAGGCTGCCCTCAGCCAGCAGGGTCAACTGCTGGCGCATACCGCTGCGCGTATCGTTGTACCACCAGCCGGAGCCGAGCTGGAGCTTGCCGGCGGTATCCTTCTGGTAACAGCCCAGCAGGGCCAGCAGGGCTGGGTAGTCGCCGGGATTCAGCGAGTACAGAATCGTCTTCGGCAGTCCGCTGCCGCTCTCAGCACGGTCAAGCAGCTTCGACAGCGGTGTGGTGAGCGGCAGATCATTAATGCCGTCGTATCCGGTATCCGGCCCGAGCTTCCGGAACATCGGCGTGTTGTTGTTGCGGTATGCATGCAAATGAAGCTGCATGGTCCAGCCTTTGGCCTGGTAGAAGCCGATCAGTGCAGTCAGCAGCTCTGTACGGTAGAGGGTAATTTCCTGCGGTGACAGGGAAGCGCCCTGAAGTCTTTTGGCGAAGACCGCCTGGGCAGCTTCCGGTTCACCAGCCTCGTAACGCAGCACATCGAGGGCATGGTCCGACAAGCGGCAGCCATTCTCATGGAAGAAGTCCACACGGTTACTCAGTGCCTCAAGCAGTGCCTGATAGGTCTTGACCTGCTGGCCTGCAGCTTCCTCCAGCTTGCCGATCCAGGCGCTGAAGCCCTCGGCATCGATGTTCAGTGCCTTGTCGGGACGGAAGGTCGGGAACACCTGGAACGCAGTCTCAGAGTCTCTGAGCAGCTTGTGGTATTCCAGCGAGTCTGCCGGATCATCCGTAGTACAGATTACCTTGACGTTCGAACTGCGGATCAGACCACGCCGGGTGAATGACGGTTCGGCCAGCTTGCGGTTCACCTTCTCCCAGATTGCCGGGGCTGAAGCTTCGTTCAGGAGATCATTCACTCCGAAGAAGCGGCGGAGCTCCAGATGGGTCCAGCTGTACAGCGGGTTGCCGATGGCTTTCGGGAGTGTACGGGCCCAGGCCAGAAATTTATCATAATCGGAGGCGTCCCCGGTAATATGCGATTCCGGCACACCGTTCGCGCGCATCAGCCGCCATTTGTAATGATCTCCATAGAGCCAGGCTGCGGTGAGGTTCTCGAACGGTTGATCTTCATAGATTTCGCGCGGGTCCAGATGGCAATGGTAATCGACAATCGGCATTGCTTTGGCATGCTGATGAAAGAGCTGGCGTGCGGTATCGCCGCATAACATGAAATCTTCATTAAGAAACATGGATAAGATCTCCCTTACATGAATTTGGACAGGGTTTATAGCGTAACGCCGGTTTTGAAAATAGCCAGCTCACGCACTTCGTTCTGCTCGTTCCGTGTTTTCTGGCCGCTGGCGACATCAATGATATAAGTGATGAATTCCTCCAGTACATCGGCCATCGGTGTTTCCAGCAGAGGACCGGCGTTGAAGTCCATCCAGTGGCCTTTTTTGGCAAAAAGATCGTTGTTGGTGGCCACCTTCACCGTAGGCACGAAGCTGCCGAACGGCGTTCCGCGTCCGGTAGTGAACAGCACCAGCTGGCAATCCGAAGCAGCGAGAGCGGAGGCGGCTACCAGATCGTTGCCGGGAGCCTGCAGGAGGCTCAGCCCTTTTTTGCGCAGCTTCACGCCGTATTGCAGCACATCCACCACCGGCGAGGTTCCAGCCTTCTGGGTGCAGCCCAGCGACTTGTCCTCCAGAGTGCTGATGCCGCCGGCTTTGTTGCCGGGGGAAGGATTCTCGTATACAGGTTCGCCGTAGGAGAGGAAATACTGTTTGAAGTTATTGATCAGCGAGACGATCTCTTCATAGACCTCATGGCTTTCTGCACGCGCCATCAGCATTTTCTCTGCACCGAACATTTCCGGCACTTCCGTCAGTACCGAGGTTCCGCCCTGGGAGATGATGAAGTCGGAGAACGCCCCCAGCAGCGGATTAGCTGTGATCCCGGAGAACCCGTCAGAGCCGCCGCATTTCAGGCCGATGTTCAGCTCACTAAGCGGAACAGGCTCACGTACATCGTTCTTCGCAGCTTCATACAGCTGCTCCAGCAGCTCAAGACCGGCTTCTACCTCATTGCCCACCTCCTGGGCAACCAGGAATTTCACCCGCGACTCGTCATAATCGCCCAGCATGCTGCGGAATTCGGAGACGATGTTGTTCTCGCAGCCGAGTCCGAACACGAGCACCCCTCCGGCATTCGGATGGTTGACCGCGTCGAGCAGAATACTGCGGGTCATGCGGTGATCATCGCCGAGCTGCGAGCAGCCGTAAGGATGCTTCAGTACCGTGAAGTTATCGAAGCCGCCGAGATCGGGATGCTCAGCCTTGAACTCCTGCAGCATTTGCTCGGCAATCCCGTTCACACAGCCGACGGTCGGGATAATGAACAGGTCATTACGGATGCCGACTTTGCCATTGCTCCGGCGATAGCCCTGGAAGGTCAGATCACGGCGGGGATACGTAACCTGATGAACATCCGGCACATACTCATATTCCTCTTCGCCGGACAGATTGGTCTTGATATTATGCGTATGAATCCAGTCCCCTGCGGCAATTGGAGCGATGGCATGGCCGATAGGATAACCGTATTTGGTGATAACCTCATCAGTCTGGAAACCGGTCAGGGCAATCTTGTGGCCCTGCGGAATATCCTGGGCTGCCTGAAGCGTCAAGCCGTCTATGGTAAGCTGCTCCCCGGCCGATATCGGCCGCAGGGCTACAGCTACTGTATCTCTTGGATTCATTTTCATTAAGTGCTTCATGTTGACCCTCCTAAGTTTGATAGTTATTCCTAGCCGACAAGCTGCTGCAGAGCGGCGCGGGAATCGTGCTGCTCCAGCTGCTGAAGATGGGCGTTAATCTCAGCTGTGAGTCCGGACAGCAAGGACAAATCCTGTCCCCACAGGCTGGTGTTGCTGAGAATGGTGCCTGCGAAGCTTGCCGGATCACTCCATGCCTGTGTGAAAATCTCCAGGATTTCCTGACTGTCCTGCAGCGGCACTCGGTCACCGCGGTAGCTGAGCAGGAGGGCGGCGAAGGCGAGCGTAATCCGCTCCGGAAGCTTGCCGCGTTCCTGCTGGTAGCGGAGCAGCACTGGAAGTAGCCGGGTTTTGAATTTGGAGATGCTGTTCAGCGAGATGGAAGTCAGCTCATGGCGGATGAACGGATTTCTGAACCGTTCCTGCACGGCATCCGCATAGGATAGCAGCTCTTCAGCAGGCAGATCCAGCATAGGAATCAGTTCGTCTTCGATCAGCTGCTTCACGAAGCGGGAGAATGTTTCGTCATTCATAACATCCTCAACGGTTTCCAGACCCGTCAGTAACCCCAGTGGAACCATTGCCGTATGCGGCCCGTTCAGCAGATGAACCTTGCGTTCGCGGTAAGGCGTCATATCAGGAGTGACTATAACGTTCAGTCCGGCCTTGGCCAGCGGCAGGCGCTCAACCAGTGATTCCGGCCCTTCAATGACCCAGAACAGGAAAGGCTCGGCAGTAACCATCACATGGTCCAGATATCCCAGTTCAGCTTCCAGCTCAGCGGCCTTATCGCGCGGATAACCCGGAACGATCCGGTCAACCAGACTGCAGCAGAAGGTATTCTCCTCCTTCAGCCATTGCAGGAATTCCCCGCCCAGATTCCAGTCAGCGGCGTATTGCTGTACAATTTCCTGCAATTTCTCACCGTTGCGGTCGATCAGCTCGCAGGGGATGATGACGAAGCCTTTTTTGCCTAGCTCGAAACGGCGGTGGAGCAGCGCAGTCAGCTTGCCAGGGAAGCTCTTCGGCGGCGTGCCGTCTGCACGGTCGCCCGGAAGATAGGCAATACCGGCTTCCGTAGTGTTAGAGGTGATGAATTCCAGCTCATCATTCTCTGCAAGCGCAAGATAACTCCCGTAATCGCTATAAGGGTTAATAACGCGGCTGACCGAAGAGATGATTTCCCGCGTGTTGACCGTCTGGTTATCCATAATGCCGTTCAGCAGCACGGTGTAGAGATTGTCCTGGGCGGCCATGAATCCGCCGACTCCCCCGGGTCCTTGTTCAATCGGCTGAATCAGTACGGCGCTTCCGTTAAACAGGCCAAGATTGTTCATTTGCTGCAGCTGCCAGTCAACAAAGGCGCGCATAAAGTTGCCTTCGCCGAATTGGATCATCCGTTCAGGATGCAGGGTTAACCCCGGGTGGGTACTTCTGGATAAACGGTTTGTCATAATGGTCATGATCTCCTTTTAAAGTATAATATCATAAATGCACACGTTAACATTTTATTTAGAGCAAACCCTGAAATGCGTCATTGTAAGACGTTATTCGTGTCTGCTGAAAATACAAAGCGGGGCAAGCCGGGGAGCCCGGCACGTGCGGGTAATTCACTGCGCAGAACCAGCACTCAACTCAGATCTTGGCGACAGTATCGCGTACCATGAGGCCGGTCTTGACGAATAGCTGCTGCGGCTCTGTTTCGGGCTGCTGCAACAGCTGAATCAGCATTTTCATACCGAGCTCACTGATCTCCGCAATGGGCTTGCGGACGGTGGTCAGGGCAGGATTCGTATAACGGGCGAACATAATATCGTCGAATCCAATCAGGGATATCTGTCCCGGCACATCTACCTTATGGGCATAACAGGCGTTCATCGCGCCAATGGCCATATCATCGTTGGAGCAGAATACAGCCGTAGGCTGATCCTCAAGGCTGAGCAGCGCGGTCATTGCCGCATAGCCGCTCTCGATGCTGTAATCTCCTGAAGCGAAATAATCGGGATTAAGCGCCAGACGGCCTGCAATCAGGCTGTCCATGAACCCTTGCTTGCGTTCGCTTGACGATTTGAAGCCGGGCTTCCCTTCAATAATGGCCAGCTTCCGGTGCCCTTGAAGCACAGCGTAATCAATCGCTTCCTTTACGCCTTCGCGGTCATTGGCTACAACATTCATAATGCCCGGGTCCTCCAGATGGCGGTTCAGCACCACAAGCGGTATGCCCATCTTCTTCACATGATAGATGAAGGCATTATCCTCATCACTCTGGCTCATGACCAGAATGCCGTCGAAACGCTGGGGCTGAATATTGCTGAAATTATGGACACCGTCTATTCCGTTAACGGTCAGATTGTAGTTCTCATCCAGGATATGCGTAATGCCTTTGACCGCATCAACCAGGAAGCTTGCTGAAGTACCCTGCTCAATGCTTGAGAAGAACAGCCCGATGGTGAATGATCTCTTCGTAACCAGACTCTTGGCGCTGTAATTCGGTACATAATTCATTTCCGCGGCGATTCGCTCAATCTTATCCCGGGTGACTTTCTTGATCAGCGGGCTGCCGTTCAGCGCTCTGGATACAGTCGTGTGGGAGACGCCGGCGACGCGTGCAATATCTTTGATAGTAATCATAATATCTCTCCGGGAAAATAGAATTGTTAACGATTTCAGTTTAGTGCTACAACCGCATCAAGTCAAGACATTATTGAAATGCACACGTTAAAATTTATCTGGAATATTACTGTGAAGTGGCGGTATAATTTACGTGACAAAGAATGCCGGTTTGAACAGGACCTGTTTCTTCAGGGGGGACGAAGCAATGCTGGTGGGCAAGCGGGACTTTTGCGATTACCAGAGTATCAAGGGAGCGGTGGATGAACTTGAACGGGATCCGCTGGAGAAGCCGGTGACCCTGTATATTATATCAGGTGTGTATGAAGAGGCGGTAAGAATATACCGGTCCAATCTTAATAGTGGGCATCGGGTAAGTGGTAATGACCATGAACAGACAAGCCAAGGCGCTGCTACACCCTACACTGTTCCTCGGCGGCCGGAAGCTGATGCTTGAGAACCTGATTATAGCGAACAGAGCAGGGCAAGGAAATGACATCGGGCAGGCTGTAGCGGTATCGGCCCATTGTGGGGAAACCAATTGGAATTCACTTCCCCCAAGCAGGAGAACTCCGGCCCAAAGGGGAAAGTACATCATAGACCTGTTAGCGGCGTGGGGCTTGATTGTGCTGGAATTTGGTAATATCGCGGGCATAATGCGAGACAGTGCCGTCGAATCTTTTGAGCCGCACATATTCCTCGGAGAACTTCTCTACAATTCCGACTCCAACCTGGGAGTACATTCCATCGGGGTCAAGCTGCAAGGCGGACACGAAGGTCTGCGATAAAGCGGCAACCCAGAAATCAGCATTTTGGACCAGTGTCTGCGGCATAATCCCAGCCCCTTCCATTTGTAATATGAATATAACGTTGAAGAATCTTAAGCACTATTCTACGACACACAGCGGGTTTTGAAAATAGGATTTCTTTTCTGAAATAGTTGAAAATTTTCCCGGAATTGTGCTTGAAGGCCGGACGAAGGATGAAGGTGGCTGTTCCCTCGTGAGTGTTGGGAGAAAGACGGTTTATACTACCCTGGCGTTAATGGTTATGGTGAACAAAAAAATATAGCAAATAAGGTGGAGGGCAGTATGGAAGCAGAAACGCGGCAAGCACGGGAGATATTCATCCGGTATCTGGGCAGCCCGGCCCAAATGCACCGTGAAGGTGCCCTTAAGCAGTACAAACAATATGGCATTGTCCGGGAAATGGAGCTTCAATGGTTTCAGGAGATGATCGCGGAAGGGTGCGGGCGTCTGTCGATCAGGGACTGGGAGGCTGTTGCCGGGCTTGAAGCCTTGTCCAAGAACTATCAGGACCCGGTCATTGTGGACAAGACAGCTTCTTTCGCCTCCCGCAACCTGATGAGCGCAGACAGTATAGTCAGACTGATGTATGCAGAAGCTCTGGTAGACATCATCCGCGCCCATAAAATAGTAATTACCCGCGAACTGCTTTTCAGCGCCTGCCGGATCGCCGTGCAACTGCTAGAAAGTGTGGTAACACAGCCGCTGGTGACAGACCCCGGCCATGAGCTGCAGCAGCTCGGACTCAAGGACAAGCGGGCGCTGAACAGCCGGGCGAAGAAAAGCATTGAAGAAGTGGAGCGCCTGATTAACTGACCGGCATAACCGTTATTATGGAAGGGGAAACTCAGATGCAGATAAGAACCGAGACAGCGGCGCAGGATTATAGTCAAGTATTTGAACTGAATGTCAAGGCATTCGGAACCGGGAGGATGAATCCAGGCTGATTGAGCGGATCAGAGCTTCGGAGGAGTTCGTGCCGGAGCTGTCCATTGTTGCCGAGCAGGATGGCGCTGTCGTTGGGCATATTTTATTAAGCCGTGCCAAGGTATTGGACGGGAATCATTTTAACGTGACATAAGGCTGTCCAGTTTGTTATGTTACGCTGTTCTGACAAGTGATCTGAACACAATCAGCAGGAGGAATCATAGGATGGCGGAACCATTAAAAGCAATGTACAACAAGGAATTCCTGCGCAGCCTCGGCACTAAGATCCATGCCGTATACGGTTCATTTGATGCGGAGGACTTCACCGCTGCGGCAATGAAAGAGCCTTGGGAGGAACTGGAGCTTAAGGCGCGGATGCGGCGGATCACAGAGACTCTGGGGGCATTCCTGCCATCGCGTTATGAAGAAGCATTAGATATTTTGTACGCCATCGATAAAGACTGTGTCGGGTTTCCGTATCTGATCTTCCCTGATTTCATCGAGGTGTTCGGCGGCAGGGAGGAGCACTGGGAGTTGTCCATGGCGGCGCTGGAACGGTTCACGCCGAAATCCTCGGCAGAGTTCGCCGTCAGGCCGTTCATGCTGCGGGACCCGGAGCGGATGATGATTCAGATGCTGGCCTGGGCAGAGCATCCGGATGAGCATGTGCGGCGTCTGGCCAGCGAAGGCAGCCGGCCCCGTCTCCCATGGGGCCAGGCGCTGCCGATGTTCAAGCGCGATCCGTCCCCGGTGCTGCCGCTGCTGGAGAAGCTGAAGGCGGACCCGTCGCTCTATGTACGCAAGAGTGTGGCCAACAATCTGAACGATATCGCGAAGGATCATCCGGCTGTCGTCATTGAGACAGCCCGCCGCTGGAAAGGCAACAATGTGAATACGGACTGGATTGTGCGGCATGGCTGCCGGTCGCTGATCCGTAAGGCGGCCCCGGAGATTATGGAGCTGTTCGGTTATGCTCCTGAAGAGAGCGGTGCGCCGCTGGTCACCGCTGCTGTCCTCGCGGCAGAACCGGCTGAGCTGCGGATCGGTGACCACTGCGAACTGCAGTATGCCCTCACCATCCGGGAAGGTGAACCGGTGCGTATCCGCATCGAATACGGGATAGACTTCGTGAAGGCAGGAGGAAAGACCTCCCGCAAGCTCTTTCTGTTGTCAGACAAAACAGTCCCCGGGGGTTCCAGACTGGCTGGTGTACGGACGCACCGCTGGGCCGACCTGACCACCCGCCGGCATTATCCCGGACAACATACCGTGACGCTGCTGGTAAATGGCCGCGAAGCGGCAAGCACATCACTGCTTCTCGAACCTCAGAATGAAAGGGGAACGGTTTAATGATTACGAACAATCTGTTAATCAAGCTGAAGGACAACAGCCCGGAGCGCATTGCTGAAACCCGTGAAGTGCTGCTGGGCATGCGTGGTCAAATCGGCCAAATCCATGAATTGAAGGTGGAGGTGGATGTCCGCAGCGGCTCTTACGATCTGATGCTGATTGTGCAATATGAGAGCATGGCGGATCTGGAAGCCTATCTGGTTCATCCGGTGCATGTCAGGGTTTCGGAGTACATTACTGGTGTTCTGCAGTCGGCAGCTTCCTTCTGTTATGAATCCTGATTCGGTAAAAGTCAGGGATTCAGCGAATCTTGAGGGATATGCGGATAATCCGCAACCTCCTCCTGCACCAACCTGCACAACAAAGCGGATGTCCATGCAGCCCTCTCAGGGCTTCCGGAACATCCGCTTCTTTATTTCAGCCAGCCTGTGTTCACCGCATAAAATATACGCCAACACCAGCCCTGTCTAATCTTTGATATTGCCTGCCATCTTAAGCCGTTTGGCAATCTCCTTGAATTCCTCGGCCGAGATTCCCGGTGCGAATTCCTCCTTGGACTCGGGAGCCTCGGGGATCGGTACACCTTCAGGCACGCCTTGAATAACCTCAAGCGGAAGCCCGTCCTCTGGATGGGTGCCCTTCCAGATCTGGTCAATGGAGCTGAAATCCTTATCACTCCAGGTGTACAGCTTCGTATGCACGCCTTTTTCTTCATACTTTCTAGCTTCATTGAACGATTTGTTGTCAAGGGAAGGGATCGGCACAAGCTTGGTTACATTGACGCCTGTGGCAATCTCTAGTGCCTTGGCATAAGCGACCACATGAACGCCTCCACGGACAAGGAGGAAGCCGACAACAGCACGTGCAGCCGGATGGTCGGTCATTTCGTAGACCTTCATTTTATGTGTTCTGGCCCCGCATTCCAGGAAGAAGTTATGCAGCAGATCTTCCACGAGGTTGCCGCTGTTGAACACATTGGCCCCGGTCCAGGGGTTACCCATGGAATCGAACGGCATGGCACCCTGGGCTCCGGCCAGGAAGTGATAGGACAGCCGGGCATCTTTTACAGCATCCAATGGAGTAGAGTCCGGCTTCTTATAATCCGTGGAACCTCTAAGACATTTGTTAACCGCGTGGGAGACGAGTTCGACATGGCCTAACTCCTCTGCGGTAATGCTCATTACCAGATCGTAGAAGGGCTTCAGCTTCTCCTTGGAACGGAAGTTAAAGGACTGATACAGATAGTTGTTGAGTGTTGACATCTCACCAAATTTACCGCCAAGCAGTTCCTGTACAGCCGCAGCAGCATTCGGATCTGGTTTCTCGACGTCCGGAATCTCAATCATAATCTCATCCATGCGTTTGAACATTGGCTTGTCATCCTCCTTAGCGCTTCAGCAGTCATGATATTGCTGTACAGCCCTAAATTAAACGCAATCCTTCATGCTCAAACATCAACGGACCGGAAGCTGTACATGCAGCTGGTGGTTGTTCTTCTGCTCCCGTGCAGCCATGCTCAGGACATAACTTCTAGTCCCGCTGGCGGGGGCCTTCTGCCAGAGGCGGTAGCCTTCCGTGTTGATTACAGCCGCATTGTCAGTACTGGCGGTCCCTGCAAAATAAATCTCATTCAGCCGGCCGACCACATCCGCCATCGCTTTCAGCTCGGTATCCGTGTAATTAGCATAGGCTGTGTCCGCGGTCAGCCGGGAATAACTGCGGGTCGCGGAGCGCTTGCGGAAATTCGCTTCGCTGTAAGTGTTGAACTGTAGCAGATTCTGATCTGTGCTGCCCGAGGCTGCGGCCCACAGCTCCATCCCTAATTTAGCCGTATTGTAATCCAGGGTCTGATTGGCAGCTGAATAGTTTAAGATGCCGTATTGATGCGGGAATACCGATAAGGCACTGTCTGCGATGTCAAAGATGCTGTTACCGTCCTTCTGATATTCACTTATATCCTGAATATGAATGTGGCCGCTGAGTGTGGTATGGATATTATTGCGCAGCAGGGCGTCAATAACCTGCCCGTTATCATCGACAGTGAAGCCCTCCTGGATGAAATCGCTGTGATCCAGCAGGCTGTGATGCATGACTGCTACGATCTGAGCATCATGTGCCGCAGCCATTTCACCGCAGGTATCAATCCATTTGAGGGTCGAAGCGCTCACCTTGCCCTCAAGCTGCGGATTTCCCAGAATTTTATTATTCTTGTACTGCGCGGTGTCGAGCATAAGCAGCCATAAATCATCCGACGGGGCGGCGAGATAGCTCAGCGAATCCTCATCCTCCAGCAGCGCTTCATCGTAACCGAAGCTGCCATAGAATTTGCGGAATTCTTTGGCTGTAACGGAATCCGCAGGGGATTGGCGCGGGCCTTTGAATTTGCGGGCCCAGGGATTCTGAATATCGTGATTGCCGGGAGTCACATATACCCGGGTCCCGGTCTCCTGTTCAATGGTCTTCAGATGTTTGGCCAGGTCCTTATGGCTGGCTTCTTCACCATTGTTGCTTAGATCCCCGCTAATGATGACGGCATCCGGCTTACGGATGCCAATGTCGTATCCGAGGGCTTCCATCATTTCGTTGCTGTATCCCAGCTGTTTACCATCTCCGGCAGCCAGAAACTGATTGAAGGCAGGCCCGAGATCCCGCAGGCTTTGAGATAAATAGTGCGTATCGGTAGTCGTAAGAATACTAAGATCATGGCCGGACTGTATACGGTATTGCGGTTGTTGATTCTCTTCTTGCCCGCTGCAGGATGAGAACAGCAGCAGCAATAGGGAGAGTATGACGGACTTACGGACGGATAACATGGGTTCTGCACCTCTTTTCCTGGTAGAAACCGCAAAAAGGTGTCCCCGGCAAGATTGCCCTGAAGGGAACACCTCCTGTACAGAATAACTTATTTCTTGACTTCAGTCACACCGGTTACCTTGCCTTGGTCAGCTGCTGTGTAGGTAGCCTGGTATTTGGCATCCGAGAAATAGACATTGCCTTCGATGGTAGCATTCACAACAGCGAAGCCGTCAGCTTCAACGTAGACATCCCCAACAAAGGTACCGCCCTGAATACGGGCATTTTCACTGCGGATTGTCATTTTTGGAGCGGTAAGTGTGAAGGAATTGGTGATGTTGTGATCTGCATCCTGGGTATAGAGCGCGATTTTGCGGGCCGGCTCTTCCTTATTGATGAACTGTCCGTCTACCACAAGCTCTTCCGTGAAGGTCAGGTCATTCAGGACTGCGGCGATCCAGTGGCCGTCTTTGCTGATCGCCTTCTTGAAGGCTTCATTATTATCAACGACGGAGACTGATGTTACAGCATCCGGTGCTTCGGTGGCCGTGGCCGTATTGCCGTTATTTGCGGACGTGTTTGTATTTGCCGCATTGTTGTTGGCCGAGTTGCCGCATCCGACGAGCAGGGTCAGAGTGAATACGGCTGCTATTGCTGCGAGCTTTCTCATGTAAATAACCTCCTTATGGTGTGTGTTGCTGTAGATTTATTTTTCCTTTAAAATTAATATAGAATGACTAGTGCGGAATTAATGTGATTCAATTCACAATTGTTAATTATATTTACCGATCGTTCTATAAATGGTAAAATTGACTCAGAAAGGAGCATGGTGATGGCGAGAAGCAAAGAATTCGAGATTGATGATGTACTGTTAAAGGCGATGAATATCTTCTGGCAGCAGGGCTATGAGAAAACCTCGATGCAGGATCTTGTAACTGGCATGGGGATTCACAAGAGAAGCATGTATGACACATTTGGAGACAAGCATACTTTATATATAAAAGCACTGGAGCGGTTCGCAGCCATCAACGCCTCCCGGATGGAGAGCCGGATCGAAGGTATTTCCTCGGCTAAAGCTGCGATTACCCTGCTGTTCGAAGCAACGATTCACAGAAGTGAAGACGAGCCCAAGGGTTGTCTGCTGGTGAATACCGCAGTGGAGCTGTCCAATCATGATCCGGAAGCAGCAACCAAAGCGAATGATGCTTTTCTGAATACCGAACGTCTCATTGAACGGCTGATCCAGCACGGACAGGCTAGCGGTGAGCTCTCCGGTCGGTATCAGGCCTCCGCGCTTGCTGCTTACCTGCATAATGCCCTCGTCGGGCTGCGGGTCATGGTCAAAGCCACCCGGGATATGGACAAGCTCCAGACTATCGTTAACACTACGCTTGCCGTACTGGAATAATGCGGCCCTAATAGTATGAACGCGCCTGCTGGTAATTATCCAATTTAAATTTCGGCTCACAGCAGGCGCTGAGCTTATTTGCACTTCAATATCGCCGCGGTTTGGATTACAATATGATTTTGATGATTCATGAGGCGTGCAGGAAGGAGCTATATTCATGGCTAAGCAGAAATACTATGTAGTGTGGGAAGGCAAGCAGCCGGGAGTGTACAGCACTTGGGCAGAATGCCAGGCGCAGACCGATCATTATACCGGAGCGAAATATAAATCCTATGAGAGCAAAGCGGCGGCGGATACGGCCTATAAGGCGGGCTGGAAAGGCAACTGGGGAACAGGTGCGGCATCAAACGGCACGGGTGCCAAGAGTAAAACGGCAAACAGCTGGAGCCGCAGTGCCTCGGTAGAAACGTCAGAGGAGATTGATTATGACAGCATCTCTGTAGATGTCGGCACCCGCGGCAATCCCGGACCGGTAGAATACAAAGGCGTAGACACGCAGACCGGAGACATTATTTTTTCCTGCGGTCCAATCAGTAAGGGAACGAATAACCTCGGGGAATTTCTGGCGATTGTCCATGCGCTGGCTCTGCTTAAGAAGGAAGGCAGCAGCCGTACGGTCTATACCGACTCCGTGAATGCTATGAAGTGGGTGAAGCAGAAGAAGGTCGCTACTACCTTGCCCCGGGATGCTTCCACAGCGGAAATCTGGACGCTGATTGACCGGGCGGAGAGCTGGCTGCGCAGCCATACATATGAGAATAAGGTGCTGAAATGGCAGACTAAGGTGTGGGGCGAGATCAAAGCAGATTACGGGCGCAAATAAATTCTGCGGGTTCTGGTTAATAACAGGTAATGAATGAATACTACAGGGAAGCAAGCAGGAGGAGAACGGGATGTTCGGCAATGATTGGGATGAGGTACTGCAGGAAGAAACGCATAAGCCCTATTTTGAAGAGCTGCGTTATGCGCTGGCACGTGAATATAAGCAATATACAGTCTATCCGCCAAAAGACAAGCTGTTCTCAGCGCTGAAGCTGACGCCTTACAGCAAGACCCGGGTGGTCATTCTGGGTCAGGACCCCTATCATGGGGCGGGACAGGCTCATGGCCTGAGTTTCTCGGTCGAGCCGGGAGTGCGGATTCCTCCGTCACTGCGCAATATCTATACCGAGCTGCATAATGATCTGGGCGTACCTGTGCCGAACCATGGTTCTCTGCTCCACTGGGCAGAAGAAGGCGTGCTGATGCTTAACGCAGTGCTGACCGTACGTGAAGGCCAGCCGAACTCGCATAAAGGCCTGGGCTGGGAGACGTTTACAGATGCCATCATGGAGAAGCTCAATGAACGTACAGAACCGATGGTGTTCATCCTGTGGGGCAGTCATGCCCAGCTCAAAGGGGCTTCGATTGACCGCAGCAGGCATAAGGTTATTCAGTCTCCGCATCCAAGTCCGTTCTCGGCCCACCGCGGATTTCTAGGCAGCCATCCGTTCTCACAGGCTAACTCCTATCTGGAGTCACACGGGCTTACAGGAATCGATTGGTCCATACCGAATGTATAAGTAGCACGGACACAGCGAAGGGGGTGGAGCCATGAAGCATTGGGTAGGCAGACCGGTCATTATGTACTGCGGAGAAGAGCCATATACAATCATGAAAGGCGTGCTGCGCAGATGGGACCCTGCAGCTTCAGTAGCCGTAATCGGACATCAGGAGATTGCCGTCCCTTTTCGTGACATTGTGTTCATCAAGGCATTGGCTCCCAAGGAGAGGGCATTGCCCCCGGTCCTCCATTCCGTAGGGTATGTGATGAGGGAACGCCAGCAGTTTGACAACGCGGTATATTTCAAGTCGGCGGTCACCATCTGGAAAGGCGATCAGCTGGTTGCCCTCAATACGACCATCGTAGCGCACACCAAGGGTTCAGTTACGCTCCGCGACGGGCAGAACCTGCTGAAGGGCAATCACATTTTTGTGGTGCGCTCTCTGCGGGGCTGAGATTGCGAAACGGAAGGCTTCGGAAGGTACAGCAAAACGGGCCAATCTCTTATTTAGAGATTGGCCCGTTTTGCTGTTTTTGTTATTTGGATATTATGATATTTGACTGTTGTGGATAAGATCTGCGTATTAGTTATAGATAAGATGCTTTCGAATTGTGGCGATCCGTTTGTAGAATGAATTAATTCTTATTCTTATATCAGAAATCCCTCTGTTCCCGCCGATAGTAAGCGGAACAGGGAAATTAAAGGGATAAATTCCTCTAATCCCGCCGAAAGTAGGCGGAACGGAGAAATCAAGGGGATAAATCCCTCTAATTCCGTCGAACTTTGAGCAAATGACCAAATGAGGAACATTAGTGCTCTTGATTCCACCGGACGCAACCCAAATGAGCAAATGAGGGGCATTAATGCCCTTGATTTCACCGGACGCAACCCAAATGAGCAAATGAGGGGCATTAGTGCTCTTGATTCCACCGGACGCAACCCAAATGACCAAATGAGGGACATTAATGCCCTTGATTCCCCCGGACGCAACCCAAATGAGCAAATGAGGGGCATTAATGCCCTTGATTCCCTCGGACGCAACCCAAATGAGCAAATGAGGGGCATTAGTGCTCTTGATTCCACCGGACGCAACCCAAATGAGCAAATGAGGGGCATTAATGCCCTTGATTCCACCGGACGCAACCCAAATGAGCAAATGAGGGGCATTAATGCCCTTGATTCCCCCGGACGCAACCCAAATGAGCAAATGAGGGGCATTAATGCCCTTGATTCCACCCCCTGGTATCCCAGAATTAGTCTACTTGGAGCAATGTGAGGTTGCCTTATAAGCTTTATTGCCTGTATGAGCTTATATTAGTTCGCACATGCCCCATCTGCTCCAGCAGAATTCGCCCTTGGGCGAATCAGTCTTGAAATATAACACTCAAACCAGGTTTAACTGAACTACAACTGCTCTTCCTTAACTATCTCGACCTCAATCCCTTCCGGTGCTATAGGCCCGGGACCGCCCGGATCATCCTCACGCTCAGCGATAATGATTTCATAAATTCGCAAGAAGAGGATTTTGAGAATCATATATACAGGCAGCGCAATGAGCACACCGATAATGCCGAAGAAGTCGCCGCCTATCAGGACAAGCACAACGGTTGTCAGCGGATGTACATCCAGGGATTTACCGTAGATAATCGGTGACAGAACATTATCCTGAATCTGCTGGGCAACGACGATGATGACCAGAGACCAGAGCGCCATCGAAGGTGATTCAATGAATCCTACGATAATAACCGGGATTGCCGCTAGCAGCGAGCCGACATACGGAATGAAGTTAAGCGGAATGGAGATGACGGCCAGCAACAGGGAATAAGGCAGGCCGATTACCAGGAATCCGATGTAGAGAATAATGCCCAGCACCACATTCAGCAGGACGCGCGTAACGATGAAGCCGCTTAGCGCACTGTCGATATCCTTCAGCATATCCTGGCCTTCCTTGCGGAACTTTCTTGGTATCAGGCCCTGAAGAATCGGAGACAGCTTATGTCCATCCTTCAGCATGTAATAGAGAATAATCGGCAGCGTGGCGATGACTACTACGATGCTGGAGATGACACCGATCAGATTGGACATGGAATTGGTCACCCAGGTAATAGCGTCATTCAAGTACCCGGAGAGCCGGGTAGCCAGATCGGTATCGCCCTTGAAAAAACGGGATAATGACGGATCATTCTGCAGCTTGTTGAACTGATTCTGCAGTCCCTCTACCAGATACGGCGTGTTGTCAATGAAATTCTGGATTTGCTCGCGCAATGTCGGCCAGACCAGCACCCAGAACAGGACGAACAATCCGATAAAGACGAGATAGATTAGGAGAATCGAGAGTGCGCGTCCAAGTTTTTTGGTCTCCAGAAAGTTGACGAGCGGGCGAAGCAGATAAAACATGAAGCCCGACAGCATCATTGGCACAAGCAGAAGATTAAAGATGGACACGAGAGGCGTGAATAAGAAGATAACTTTGGAACCCAGATACAATATCGTCAAAAAGGCGATAATGGCCAGGCTTGTCCGGAAATATTTGCTTTGAAGCACAGGAGCCCCTCCAATCTTATAATTTATGTTTATGTATACGCATCAGGAGCAACAGCGTTCTATCTTATTTTATAAGACTGCTGTATATCAATTTGCCTGATTCTATCTTTATAACCGAATTAGGAGAGATTGATTCACTACTGGTGAGTCTTGCCGTCAGGTTCAAGCTGCAGGCAGAGTGGTAATATCGCACTAACAGGAGGGATGTTAGATGCCTACATTGGTACTCGGGATTTTTGGCCATCGGACCGATGCTGCACTGGCGATTGGGGAAATGAAAGAGAATGGAATCAATTCGAAGAATATATCTGCAGTAACCAAGCAGAAAAATACGCTGGAGATCATCAGCCACGATACCGGAATTGGTACTGCGCAGACCGGGGAAGGCAATGAGGGATTATTCGGTACAGCCCGCGGGTTAGGAGCTGGACTCGACATGCTGGCCGATACTGCTGTGGCTGCGGGTCCGGCTGCACGCAAACTGGCTGGAGCGGATATTGAAACGGATGGTCTTACTGTAAGTCTGATCGGTATTGGCATTCCGCAGGAGGATGCGGAGGCTTATGCCAGGCATGTAGAGCTGGAGCATATTATAGTCATTGTTTTCCTTGATGAGGAGGAGCAGCGAGAGAAGGTGGACTCTATATTCGCGAAGCATCAGGTTCTGCCTTTGAAGATTTCTTAAGCACAAGAATATATCAACGCGGCCGGCGGGATTTTCGTCTGGCTGCTTTTTTTTTTCGTGACTGTACGAATAGGATAGGGTCCACTTCAAAGCCTGCCTGTCCTCCGGTTTCTTTGGTGACCTGTTTGGCTTTGACCAGAGAGAGAAAAGCAAAGATTTCACCTAATGCCCCAAAACCTGCGGCAATGATTGCATAGTCTTCGGCACTAAGTTCTTCAGCTTCTGCAGGGGAGGATTTGCCCGCACCTCCGTTAGTGTTATTGTTGTTACCGCCTGTATAGCCGGATCCATAATTATTATTGTTATAGGCCATCTCCTGTTCACCCGCTTTTCCCCATATGTAATATAAAATATGTCGCTGAACGCGTTTGTGAAATAGGCGTTCGGGTGGTTATTTGCTGCAGCCGGTATTTGCCCCTTTCAGGATGAAATGAGCAGAGATGAGCATCCATTCAGCCATTCGATCAGCGGATAACGAAAAAAGCCGCCGCATAAGGCATAGTATAAGCTTTTTCCGTAAAAAATAAGCGGATAAAAAAGCACTTTACAGTTTATGAAAACGCTGTTACAATCATAAATGAGCAGAAATGATCAATATCAGTCACGAATGAGCTTTTATATAAATTCAATTAACAATAAGCCCGAACACAAATAGACGATTGTGTATAAAAGGAATCCGGCAGCAGGTGCTGCAAGTCCGAGGAGTGAAGCGCATGTTTGAAGAAGAACGGAAGCTGAGTATTCTGCAGTTTATTGAGAATCATACAAGAGCATCGGTTCAGGAGCTGAGCCAGGAGCTGTCCGTTTCAGAATCAACGGTCCGCCGCGATCTCAAGGAGCTTGAGGAAGCACGGCTGCTGAAACGTACGCATGGCGGGGCGGTATCCCTGCAGAGTGTGAACTTTGAAGCGGCTGTTCCGGATAAAGAAGACCGGTTCCTTGATGAGAAGCTGCGGATTGCCCGCAAGGCCGTGGAGATGATTGAGGAAGGCGATGCAATTCTTCTGGATGGCGGAACGACTACGCTGCAGATTGCCCGGGCGCTGAAATCCTTCCGTAATCTCAAGGTCATCACCAACTCGATTATGGCGCTTAATGAGCTGAAGGATTGCCGCCATATCGAAGTCTCGATTACAGGCGGAATGCTGCGGCCGGACACGATGGCTTTTGTCGGACCGATGACAGAACGCTCACTGGATATGGTTCGGGTAGACAAAGCCTTCCTTGGAACCAACGGGCTGGATATACATGAAGGCATCACGACTCCCAATATGCTGGAGGCTGCAACCAAGCGCAAAATGATTGCTGTCGCAAAGCAAGCCATTCTGCTCGCAGACCATAGCAAGATCGGGCAAATCTCCTTTTGTAAAGTCGCGGATCTGCAGGAGATGGATCACTGCATTCTTGATACGGATACGCCGGATAACTTCCGCCGGGAGCTGGAGAAGATGGACGTTGATTATACATTGGTGTGAGTGTGAGAAGAAGACAAACATTATAAATGAGGGATGAATGATGATTTATACAGTGACACTTAATCCTTCCGTCGATTATATCGTGGAGGTTGAAGAGTTTACACTAGGCGGGTTAAACCGGATGAAGCGGGATATGAAGCTGCCTGGTGGGAAGGGAATCAATGTATCCCGCGTACTGAAGCAGCTGGGGGTCGAGAATACGGCAACCGGATTCCTTGGCGGTTTTACGGGCGGATATATTGAACAGTGGCTGCGTCAGGAGATGATTGCAAGTGATTTCGTTCACATAACAGATGATACCCGGATCAATATCAAGCTGAAAGCCGGGGAAGAGACGGAAATTAACGGAGCCGGACCGGAGATTTCGCAGCCTGAGATCGCTTCTCTGCTGCACAAGCTGGATGCCCTGAAGCAGGGTGATGTTGTTATTCTGTCGGGAAGTACTCCACCGTCACTTGGCGGAGATTTCTATAGCAGGCTGATCGCAGTATGCAAACAGAAGGGGGCAGAGTTTGTAATTGATACAACGGGACAGGCGCTGAAAGACGCGTTGCCTTTGGGACCGCTGCTTGTCAAACCGAATCACCATGAGCTGGCAGAGCTGTTCGGCGTTCAGATCAGCACCAGGGAGGAGATTATTACCTACGGACGCAAGCTGCTGGAAGCAGGGGCCAGGCATGTGCTGGTATCGATGGCCGGTGAAGGGGCATTGTTTATTTCGGAGCAAGGTGTCTACCATGCAGCTGCTCCTGCAGGGCAGGTGAAGAATTCAGTAGGTGCAGGAGATTCCATGATCGCCGGGTTTGTGGGGAACTTGTCGCTGACCGGAGATGTGCTGGAGGCATTCCGTGCCGGCGTCGCCTCAGGAAGCGCAACGGCATTCTCGGACGATCTGGCGGACAGACAGAAGATAGATCAGCTTCGGCCGCTCGTTGTAATTTCCCAGCTGTAAACAACATAACGAAAGATTTTAAGTAAACCGGGGAGTTGAGATTAATGAAAATTACAGATTTGATGATACAGGAAACTATGATTATGGAGCTGAAGGCTACAACGAAGGAAGCGGCGATTGACGAACTGATTGCCAGCCTCGCAGCCAGCGGACGCATTAATGACGTGAAGCTGTTCAAAGACAAGATACTGGACCGTGAAGCCCAGTCCAGTACGGGAATCGGCGGAGGCATCGCTATGCCTCATGCCAAGACCAAAGCTGTGAATGAAGCAACGGTTGTGTTCGCCAAGAGCAGCGCCGGACTAGATTTTGCCTCACTGGATGAAGCGCCGGCTCATTTGTTCTTCATGATTGCAGCGCCGGACGGAGCTGGAAATATGCACCTGCGCACACTGGCTGCATTATCAAGGCTGCTCATTGAAAGCGAATTCATCGAGCAGCTCATGAGTGCCAAGACTCCTGCTGAAGTAACACACTTGTTCGATGCCAAGCAAGCTGAGGCCGAAGCTCAGGCGGAAGCGGAAGCTAAGGCAGCTGCGGAGCAAGAAGCCCGGAAGACAGCGGCGCCGCAGGCTGAACCTGCACGGATGATCACCGGGAACCCGGATTCGCAGAGCTTTGTTGTGGCTGTGACAGCATGTCCTACGGGAATTGCCCATACCTTCATGGCTGAGGATGCCCTGAAGAAGAAAGCCAAAGAGATGGGAGTTAACATCCGTGTAGAAACGAACGGTTCAGAAGGTGCGCAGAATGTGCTGACTGCGGATGAGATTGCCCGGGCGAGCGGAGTTATTATTGCTGCGGATAAGAACGTGGAGATGGACCGCTTCAACGGCAAGCCTGTACTTCAGCGTCCCGTAAGCGATGGAATCCGCAAGTCAGAGGAATTAATCCGCATCGCGGTCCAAGGCAATGCGCCAATCTACCGCAGCTCCGGCCGTAATGAGGATGGTGCCGCATCGGCGAAGTCCGGTACAATCGGAAGCAAAATTTATAAAGACCTGATGAATGGCATCTCCCACATGCTGCCGTTCGTAGTCGGCGGCGGGATTCTGCTGGCGATCTCCTTCCTGATTGAACAGGTAGCCAGTGTCGATAATCCGCTGGTGAAGCTGCTGCAGACGATTGGCGGAGGAGACGGGGCGTTCCACTTCCTGATTCCAATTCTGGCCGGATTTATCGCACTTAGCATCGGCGACCGCCCGGCGCTGATGCCTGGTATGGTCGGCGGTATCATGGCTCTAAATGCCAATGCGGGCTTCCTGGGCGGCCTGGCTGCCGGTTTCCTGGCCGGTTATGTGGTGATTATGCTCCGCAAAGCCTTCTCTGGCCTGCCGCGTACGCTTGACGGCCTGAAACCGATTCTGTTGTATCCGGTGTTCAGTTTGCTTATTACCGGCGCGGTCATGTTCTATCTGTTCAATCCGGTATTCAGCTGGATTAATGAAGGTATGATTGATGCGCTTAACCACCTGGGTACTGGCAACAAAATACTGCTGGGATTGGTGCTTGGCGGTATGATGGCTATCGATATGGGCGGTCCGTTCAATAAAGCAGCATACACCTTTGCTATCGGTGTGTTCACCTCAAGCGGCAATACAAACGGACTGATGATGGCTGCCGTCATGGCCGGAGGGATGGTGCCTCCGCTGGCGATTGCCCTTGCAACTACGTTCTTCAAGAATAAATTCACTGAAACTGAACGCAAATCCGGATTAACCAACTACGTGCTGGGCTTGTCGTTCATCACCGAAGGTGCCATTTCGTTTGCTGCAGCAGATCCGCTGCGGGTGCTCACTTCCTGTATCGTGGGTTCAGCCGTAGCCGGCGGACTGACCCAGCTGTGGAATATCAATGTACCTGCACCGCATGGAGGTGTGTTCGTAGCCTTCTTGTCCAGCAGCGCGCTGCTGTTCCTGCTGGCTGTGCTGATCGGCTCCGTTATTTCCGGGCTGATGCTGGGTCTCTGGAAGAAGCCGCTCGCATTGAAGTAACGTAATCATTTCCTGTCCTTAACCGTATGGAAGCAGAGCAACATTCTGCATTCATACGGTTTCTTTGTTTGCACGCTCCATTTTATCTAAAAAAGCTGAGAATACCCCACCCTCGATAGGGTGGGGATGAATCTGTAGTTTTCGATTTCAAGACGAACGTATGTGCTATAATATGGATGAGATCACTAAAAGGAGGTGTTGCACATGCTCGTGTCTGCGCAGGAGGTTTCTTCGAAACACCTGGTTCATCAAGCCTATAAATATCGGATCTACCCCAATACAGAGCAACAGCAACTCATTCGTCGAATGTTTGGCTGCTGCCGTTTTGTGTTCAATTACTTCTTGGGAGCTTGGAATCAAAGCTATGCGGAAACGGGAAAAGGCTTGTCTTATCACGCTTGTGCGACACAACTCCCCGGTTTAAAAGCACAATACGACTGGCTGAAAGAAGTCGATAGCATCGCTTTGCAGTCGGCTGCTCGTCATGTGGCGGATAGCTTTGATCGTTTTTTCAAGAAGCAAAATCAAGCGCCACGCTTCAAGAGCCGAAAGCATCCGATTCAAAGTTACACGACCAAATTCACCAACGGGAATATCGCCATGGAGGGCAGTCGCTTGAAGCTCCCCAAACTCGGCTGGATACGTTTTGCAAACTCCCGGAAGCTGGAAGGCCGGATATTGTCCGCTACCGTTCGTAAAAACGCCAGCGGGAAATTTTTCGTCTCGCTCGTTTGCGAAGTTCAAAAGAACCCTCTGCCCCAAGTGGATACACCTATTGGCATCGACTTAGGTTTGAAAGAATATGCAGTATGCTCAAACGGCGAACATATCGCCAATCCTCGCTTTTACCGTCAATACGAGAACAAGCTGGCGTTTTGGCAGCGGCGGATGGCTCGGCGTACTCCGGGCGGCTCCAACTGGAAGAAAGCAAGGCAGCATATCGCTCGTATTCACGAACGCATTGCCAATAAACGAAATGACTTCCTCCACAAGCTGACCACGAGACTGATTCGTGAAAACCAAACGATTAGTATCGAACATCTGCGTGTGGCGAATATGATTCAGAACCCCAAGCTTTCAAAATCCATTGCTGATGCGTCTTGGGGCGAGTGGGTGCGACAGCTGACGTATAAAGCGAAATGGTATGGACGAAATCTTCGGATCGCCGACACGTTTGAGCCGACCAGTCAGCGTTGCCATGTGTGTGGCACAATCCACCCCGAGGTGAAGAACCTGTCCATTCGGGAATGGACGTGTACGGCCTGCGGGACGATCCATGACCGTGACGAAAACGCCGCTCACAATATTGAACAAGTAGCGGTTTAACCCCCACCTAACCAAACGATAGAATTCAAGATTTCACTAGCGTCAAAAATGTAAAACTGCGGGAACGCAGGGATCGCTTGCTCCATAAGAAGAGGGTACTCTTCTGTTCGCAAGAATCCGCCACTTCAAGCGTTAGCTAAGTGGGGGAGAATTCAATGTCGTATTTCGGTATAATTAAAAATATATATAAAGAGAAAGCAAAGGAGAATGCGAAATGATTCTGCACAAAGGGGAAGTCTTGTTCCGCCAGGGCGACGGCGGCGAGAACCTGTACCGGGTGAAGAGCGGGCTGTTCAAGGTGACAAGACTGCACGAGAACGGGAACATGGTACTGTTCAACCTGCTGTATCCGGGTGAGACCGTCCCCCATCATTCCCTCATTTCGCCGAAGGAGGCGCATGGAACAGCGGTGGCAATGATGAGAAGCGAGGTCGAGATCGTTCCCGCTGCGGAATGGTACCGCGAGCTGCGGGAGAATCCTGAGAAGGTGATGGAGATCGCCCTTTTGCTGCAGGAGAAGGTGCGGTTTATGCAGACACGGCTCGACCACCTCACGGTCGGATCACCCGCAGAACGGATGGCACTCCTGACCGACTGGCTGAAGGAATATTCTCATGGCGCACAGCTCACAGATCTGCTGACACAGGAAGAGATCGGACAATTAATTGGTGTACGCCGGGAAACAGTCAACCGCTTATTGCGAAATCAGGGCTAATTGCTTATTTTTACTGGAAACTGTTTAGAGTGGCCGTTCCGCGTGGTATAATCTATTCAGAACATATCAAACTAAAGAAAGGATCAGGATACCATGTGTCCCCGAAGGACGATTCCCCAAAGGACGATTTGGAAACGTTATGATCTGTCTTATACTTAGCTTCCCTGTAGAATGTGCGCGAACCGTTGTTAATTGACGAACCGCCTCTGCGAGGGAAGGGAGTATTGTATGCGAAGGAGCAACACCTCCGGTTTAACCCGTCGTAGAGGCTGGTGGGACGTCTAGCCGCCATATACGATAAGGGGAGACCGAGTAATGAGGAAACAAGACAGTGGCATGAGTTTGCCGCTCCGACTAGCTGTTATTTTGTCCGGAACACTATTGCTTGCATTTACGTATTATCACATTAATTATCAGAACCATTTGACCGAGGGCGGATTCGTAGGCTTGTCCCTGCTCGGCAAATATGTACTAGGGATTTCACCATCACTATCGATCCTGATCTTAGACATTCCAGTGCTCTTAATCGCCATCATCTTCAAAGGGAAATCGTTCGTTGTGAACACCTTCATTTCTGTAGCGGCCTTTACGGTATTCTACGGATTGATGGAACGTTATTCCGGATGGGTTATTGATCTGCAGGGTAACTTGCCGCTTGCGGCACTGTTGTCCGGTGTACTGACAGGTCTAGGAGCGGGAATGGTTCTGCGAGGCGGCGGAGCGAGCGGCGGTGATGATATTTTGTCGCTATTGATTAGTGAATGGAAGGGAATTAAGGTAGGAACCGTATTTATCCTGATGGATGTAATTGTACTGGCATTGTCCCTCTTCTATATGCCGTTAAAAGAGACCCTGTACACAGTGATGGCTGTAGTTGTGGCCGGATATGTGATTACTTTTACAACCTCTCTGGGCAGACCGAAGCTGGTCAAGGCTCCGAAGATTCCATCTCCACTAGCCAAGACTCAGGATGGCACGGTGAATGTGAACAATGCAATGTGAACCCCTATACGGGGATGATGAAAGGTCAGCGGACTTAAGTCCAGCTGGTCTTTTTTTTGAAAAAATCCTGCATTTCATACAACATTCCGCCCGTAATATCGACCGTAACCGGAAATTGCTTTATGAAATGCAGCATTCTGCCCCCTCCAAGCCGATTAACGAGAGGATTCTTGTATTTCATACAACAATCCTTCCGCACACCCCGGTATCAGTGAATCGAAGTTGTAATATTGCAACAATTTTACATATCATCCTCTGTTAGTTTGTTTTCGGTAAAATGTGTATTTCTTCGTTTGCGCCACAATTCACACATTGACCTCCCAGGTGTTCCTGGATACTGAAACCGTGAGGCGTGAGCGCGCGTATATATTTCATTCAAACTGCAAGGCCCGAGGTTACACTATGCTCAGAATGTAGAGGAGGATGTACGAGAATGAGTGCTCACGAAATTGATTATGCGATTATGGGTGAGGAAATTCAGTGTGTGGAGGTGCAGCTCGACCCGGGGGAGAGTGTCATTGCTGAAGCGGGCAGCTTCATGATGATGGACCCGGAGATTACGATGGAGACGATCTTTGGTGACGGCAGCGGCAACTCGCGGGGCGGCGGCGGACTTATGGGCATGCTGAAGGGTGCAGGCAAACGGCTGCTGACCGGGGAGAGCCTGTTCATGACCGTCTTCACGCACAGCGGGGCATATGGACGGAAAAGCGTAACCTTTGCCGCCCCATACCCGGGCAAGATTATTCCGCTGGATCTTCAGCAATACGGCGGCAAAATCATCTGCCAGAAGGATTCCTTCCTCTGCGCAGCCAAAGGCGTGTCGATCGGCATTGAATTCCAGCGCAGGCTGGGGGCGGGCTTCTTCGGCGGCGAAGGCTTCATCATGCAAAAGCTCGAAGGAGACGGACTCTCCTTCGTTCACTCCGGAGGTCATGTGCTGGAGCGGACACTTCAGCCTGGAGAGACCATCAAGCTCGACACCGGCTGTCTCGTCGCCATGACATCCAATGTCGACTATAATATCGAGATGGTCAAAGGTGTGAAAACTGCGCTCTTCGGCGGCGAAGGCCTGTTCTTCGCGACCCTGCGCGGACCGGGCAAGGTGTGGGTGCAGTCGCTGCCGTTCAGCCGGATGGCTGACCGTATTCTGTCGGCCGCCGGACCTTCCGGGCGCAAGGAAGAGGGCAGCATCCTTGGCGGATTGGGTAATCTGCTGGACGGCAAGTAAGTGGAGCGGCGACAAAATAAGCCGCCGCTCCAAATTCAACCGTAACAAATTGCCGCCTCGCGGGATTGAGCGGAATGCAGCCGCTGCTTCACGGGATTCCCCGGTAAGTGCAACAGCCGCCTCGCCGGATTCCCCGGGAGGCGGCTGTTTGGTCTGCGGAGGGAAGCGGACTGAGATGCCCTTATTTCCCGGAAAGACCTTTTTTTGCTGATGAAACGGACTGCAGAGATTCCTTTATCCTGTTGATTTCAGCTCAAAAGGAGGAATAATCGGCCCCATAACGGAATCTGAGTCCGCTTACCCTGTGAAATCACTCGATTTGCACAAATAACGGAATCTCAGTCCTCCCCACAAGCTGATGAGTGAGTTATGAAGAACCGCAATTTTGTTTCTCAAACGCACGCTATATACCGGCTAATTCTTCACCGCAGACAGCAGCAGGAACATCGGACGCCGGGTTTCCTCCTGCCAGGCAGCATTATTCTCCAGCATAGCTGCAGTCGGCTGCAGCTCGGAGATCCGGGTCAGGGTGAAGCCGGAACCGATCAGCGTATTAATGTAGGTGGCGGTATTACGGTGGTACTTCATGACTGCATGATCAAGGAAATTGGCTTGCCTCGGTCCTTCGAGATGATAATTGTCAACAGGCCAATGCTGCTTCCCGCCTTCAAGACCGTAATGCCAATCCTGCGCGGCGAGCGCGGTGAAGATGGGATGCTCGACCGAGAACACGAAGGCTCCGCCAGGCTTCAGGCAATAGTAGACCTGGCGGCAGAGGCTGGCGATGTCTTCTACATAGTGAATGGCAAGTGAACTGATGACTGTATCGAATTCATCCGCACCGAAAGCGGCATCTTCAATTGCCAGCTGGAGGTATTCAATCTTCGGATCGCGGGTCATCGCCCTGGCCCGCTCCAGCATATTCGCGGAAAGATCGATGCCCACTACAGATACGGCCCCCTGCTCACGGGCATACCGGCAGTGCCAGCCGAAGCCGCAGCCCAGATCCAGTATCCGCTGACCCTGCAGGTCAGGCAGCAGCGTGCGGAAGGTTCCCCATTCTCCGGCGGACTCAAGTCCGCCTGTAGAGCGCGGCATCCGGCTGTAATTTTCAAAAAAGCTGGTCTCATCATATTTGTTTTGCTTCATGCGGGGTACCTCCTTAACGGCTTTAAGCCCGTTATTTTTTCGAAACAGGAATTGTACTGGCATTCACCGCTTCCCGGAAAGTATACCGCAGATTTGACTGGAACGCAGGTACTGTATATATTATGGGGCAAACCCCTTAGACTACTTAAGGCGGCAACCGGAGGGCTATGATGTTCAAAATATTTATCATTGAGGACGACAAGGGACTGGTAACCCTGCTCCAGGACTACTTACATAAGTTTGGATACGAAACACGGGCGGTGCATGATTTTGAAGCGGTACGGACCGAGTTCGAGACGTTCGCCCCGCAGCTGGTCCTGCTGGACGTGAACCTGCCCAAATTCGACGGATATTATTGGTGCCGCCAGATCCGTGCGGTCTCGACTTGTCCCATTCTGTTCATCTCCGCGCGAGACGGGAAGATGGATCAGGTCATGGCGCTGGAGAATGGCGCGGATGATTATATTACGAAACCCTTTGATTACGAGATTGCAATGGCCAAAATCAAAAGCCACCTGCGCCGCGCTTACGGCTCCTACGCCGGGGGCGGCACTGAACGCAGCCTCACCGTCTCGGGACTGATGCTGGACGTGGAACGGCTGATCCTGACACGGGGCGGAGCCAGAATCGACCTCAGCCACACCGAGGCCAAGATTCTCGATGAGCTGATGCAGAAATCCGGTACCCTCGTTACGCGTGACCGGCTGCTGGAGAAGATTTGGGATACCGAAGCTTTTGTGGATGACAACACACTGAATGTCTACGTAACCCGGGTACGCAAGAAGCTGGCTGCGCTGGACATTATGGAGGGGCTGCAGACGGTGCGCGGTCAAGGGTACAGGCTCACCGGGAATTGGGAGGAGGGGTGACATGAAGCTGTTCATGCGGGAACAATCGCCTTTGATCATCGTCTATCTGGCCCAGCTTATCATAATTACGCTTGTCTACCGGCTGGACGGGGGGAGTGGAGTCACAGTGAGCCTGTATGCGGCGCTGCTCAGTACAATTCTGCTGCTGGGTTATCTGGCCTACCGTTATCTCACAAACCGTACATTCTATGAGCGGCTTTTGACGGTGCCGGCATCGCTCGAGGAATCCGGCGGGCCGGCGCAGAACACGCCTTTGGCCGGGAGTCTGCGTATGTTGCTGGCCCAGCAGTTCCGGCTGTACCAGAACGACCTGCACAACTACCGCCACAAGCTGGAGGAGCATATTCACTTCATCAACCAGTGGGTGCATGGCATGAAGACGCCGCTTTCAGTGATTCATCTGATGATACAGGATAAAGACGGGGCTCCGTTCACGGCCATTGGCGATGAGCTGGACCGGCTGAAGAAAGGGCTGGAAACGGTGCTCTACACCGCCCGGCTGGATACCTTTGAGCATGATTTCTATGTCGAGCGGCTGGAGCTCTCGGCCGTGGTGCGGAGCGTAACCTCGGAACAGAAACGGCTGTTTATCCGCAAGCGGGTGTTTCCGGTGATTTCTGTGGAGAGCGGGATTTCGGTTACCTCGGACGAGAAATGGCTGTCCTTCGTCATAACCCAGCTGATAACCAATGCCCTGCGCTATACAGTGGAGGAGGGGAAGTTTGTGCATTTCCATGGGTATCTTCAGGAGCAGGGCAGGGCTGTGCTGGAGGTGCGCGATGAAGGCGTGGGCATCCCTCCGGGTGACCTGCCGCGGGTATTCGATCCTTATTTTACCGGCGTCAATGGGCGCAGCTTTCAGGAGTCTACAGGCATGGGCTTGTATCTGGTGAAGCAGATCTGCGGCAAGCTGGAGCATGAGGTGGAGATTACCTCGGAGGTGGGCAAGGGGACGGCAGTACGGATTACATTTTGATACAAGCGGTAGTCAGTTCGGCTCTACCTGCTGCCGGCCCGGTAGCGGATAATCAGGAGGACGACCGTTGATACGACTGCCAGCGACAGGGTATTGGTAATCAGAAAAGCGAGCCCCACCCCCTGAGCGGCCAGGTTAACCGCATAGGCTTCCATAAGGGCGATGCCCAGCAGCATCAGCAGGTAGGACTTCAGGCTAAGGTCTGCGACAGACCGGGTCTTGATGATTTGCAGAATTTGTGGAATCCAGCCCACAGAGAGAATGATACCGCCAATCAGCTGCATAACCGTGAACAACATGCGTACACCCCGCTATTCTTCGTTTAGTACGTTGTATGCTCAATGGGCGGATGAGGTTCGGTCCATATCAAAAACCCGCCGCCCCTGTAAGGGACGGCGGGTTCACCCGGCAGGCGCTCTGCCCGGGTCTATTGCTGTTTCAGCTGCACAAGCTGTTCCAGCAGCTGCTGTATATCGGCTACAGGAAAGGCTTCCTGCAGCACTTCATTTACGGTCACCTGCGCCCGGTCCACCTTATTCTGACCGATGTCAGTCAAAGAGGTATAGATGCTTCTGCGGTCATCATCACAAACCTTGCGTTGCAGCGCGCCGCAGCCTTTGGCTTCGAACCGGCTGACCAGCCGGGATACGGCGCTCTGGCTCAGCCCGACCATGGACTCAAGCTGCTGGAGCTTCAGCTTCTTCTCGGGTGCCTCGGACAGAAACAGCAGTACGTAGAACTCCTTGAGCGATAACTGATAGTTCTCCACCAGCTTTGCTTCAAGTGCAGCGGCAACATTCATTTGTATATGAGAGAGTGACAACCAGCTGGTTATCAGGTCATTTGCAGGGGTGTTCTTCATGTCTTCAATCCTCCCGGTGCATGCCATTCATGAATATATATTTCACTCTAGTATATCATCTGGAAGAAGAGAAGGACATCTCAGGGAATGCTGAATTATTTGGCGGCCCGGGGAAAACCGAGCTCATACTGCTTAGGAACACCCGCGTCTTTGCCGAGCACTACACCTGCTTCCAGCGTCCAGTAAGGGTTTCTCAGCATGCCCCGTCCAACCGCTACGAGATCAGCCTCTTCATTGCCGATAACCGCATTGGCGAGTACCGCTTCATCCAGCCTGCCGACGGCAATTACCGGTACATTCAGCTCCTGCTTGATAGCTCTGGCCAGCGGCACCTGATAGGCAGCATGTGTGCCCGGTCTGCCGGCTGCAGCTATCGGGCCTTCACCGCCTGCACTGATGTGGAAGATATCCGCTCCGGCTTCCTTATAAGCTCTGCTGATTATCAGGCTCTCGGTGAGTCCATAGCCGCCCTCAACGTATTCCTGCGCGGAAATGCGCATGATCAGCGGCATACCCTCAGGCATTACGCTCTTCGCGGCGGCAATCACTTCCCGGCCGAACAGCGTCCGGTCCTGTCCGTATTCATCCGTTCTCTGGTTGGTCAGTGGTGAGTGGAACTGGTGAATCAGATAGCCGTGGGCACCATGCAGTTCAATGACATCGAAGCCGGCCTGAACAGCCCGCTGCACACCCAGCTTGAATTTGCCTACCATAGCTTTCACTTCTTCCGTAGTCAAGGCATGCGGAGTAGTGGACTTATCGTCAAAAGGAATAGCGGAAGAGGAGACAGGAAGCACGGCATCCTCGGCCTTGCGTCCGGCATGGGCGACCTGAATCCCCACTTTGGCACCGTAGGCATGGCTGGCCTCCACGATCCGGGCCAGGGCAGGGATCTGTTCATCGGACCAGAGTCCCAGATCATAGTCGGTGATACGGCCATCCGGGTCAACATCAGCCATCTCTACAATAATCAGTCCGGCACCGCCGACTGCACGGCTCACATAATGGTTATAATGCCAATCTGTAGCGATTCCATCTTTATTGGTGACCGAATACTGGCACATAGGCGGCATAACTACCCGGTTCTTCAGCTTCAGGCTCTTATACTCATAGGGGGTGAACAGATCCTTCATTATTCGTCGCGCTCCTTCGTTCCATCTGGAATTGGCATGCGGCAGGGGGAGGATTATGGTAAAAATCGGCTCTCCATAAAATACATGCATGCTCATGCATTTAAATATAAGGCTTTATTTCTACACTGTCAACTATCAACTACAACTGTGCTTACAATACTGTAAGGTAGCTGTAAGTTTCAGAAATAGCAGCATTAGTTTACAGTTTGTATAATGAAAGCAATCCAGGTGAAAGAGGAGCGGTAGCCCTTGCCCCTATTAGACGTACACAATTTATCCAAAATATATGAAGGCAAGGTATCCATTCACGCGCTGAACCATATCCGGTTCGCCGTAGAGAAGGGGGAATTCGTCGGAATTATGGGCCCGTCCGGCAGCGGCAAAACCACGCTGCTCAATGTTATCGCGACGATTGATGAACCCACCTCAGGCCAGGTAATGATCAGCGGCCGGGACCCTAACCTGCTGGGCCGTAAAGAGAAGGCGCTGTTCCGCCGCAAGGAGCTGGGGTTTGTATTCCAGCATTTCAATCTGCTGGACACGCTCACGGTAGAAGAGAATGTAGTATTGCCGCTGACGCTAAGCGGGAGTTCCGTTGCGGAAATGGAAAAGCGGCTGGCCGAAGTGGCCTCCAGGCTGGATATTGCCGGGCTGCTGAACAAACGCACCTATGAAATCTCCGGCGGCCAGATGCAGCGTGTAGCCATTGCCCGGGCGATGATCCACCGCCCTTCGCTGATTCTGGCGGATGAACCCACCGGCAGTCTGGATTCCAAGGCATCGGAAGAAGTGATGGGGCTGCTGGCTGAAGTGAATGAAGCCGAGGGGGCCACTGTGCTGATGGTTACGCATGACGCGGTGGCAGCGAGCTTTTGCCACCGGGTGATTTTTATCAAAGACGGCCGTTTCTACAGCGAGATGTACCGGGGCAGCAGCAGAGCCGCATTCTTCCAGAATATCATCGACATGCTGTCGCTGCTGGGAGGAGCCGGCCATGACCTTTCGGCAATTCGCCTATAGGAATGTAACCCGGAGCAAGCGCAAATATGCCGCCTACTTCGTCAGCAGTGCCTTTTCGGTGATGATTTTCTTTCTGTGTGCCCTGTTCATCTTTCATCCGGTAATCTCAGGAGATCTGATCCTGGATACTGCGGCTAAGACAATGATGATGGCGGAAGGGATCATCTATGTTTTCTGCTCATTGTTCGTACTGGTATCCGTCGGCTCCTTCCTGCAGTCCCGCAAGCTGGAATTCGGTATTCTGCTGATGCATGGCATGACCAAGCAACAGCTCAACAAGATGGTGTTTCTGGAAAATATGCTGATCGGCGGCTCGGCCATCTTCACCGGCACACTGCTCGGGATGCTGCTCGGTAAGCTGTTCCTGATGATCGGCTCCGCCTTTCTCGGCATTCCCCCGCTGGATTTCCATCTAAGCTGGCAGGCACCCGTGCTGACTATTATCAGCTTTGTGCTGCTGTTCGTACTGATCTCGCTGTGCACCTTCTTTTTTATCGGCAATGAGTCGCCGCGGGGAATGTTCCAAGGCGGACGCAGAGGAGATACGGAGCCGCGCGTTCGCCGCTGGCAGGCGCTGCTCGCCGCTCTGCTGCTGCTTGGCGGTTATGTGCTGGCAGTGCTCACTACAGCCACAACGGTTGAGGTGATGATGTTCCCGGTAGTGGCTATCACGGTTGTGGGTACCTACCTGTTCTATACACAGCTGAGTCTATACGTGGTGGAACAGCTGAGAAGAATCCGGCGCTTCTATTGGCAGCGGATGCGGATTATCACCTTCTCGGGTTTATCCTACCGCTGGAAGGATAACGGGCGGATGTTCTTCATGGTGACCATTGTCTCGGCGGTATCCTTCACTTCGGTGGGCGTTTTCGCCTCAATCCATACCCTGTCCCGGGAGCTGAAGCTGGATTATCCCGCAGCCGTAGGCTACGTCGCCAAAGGCGGAGCGGCCAGTTCCACGGCAGTGCAGGATCTGGACGGCATCGAGTCGGAGCTGAAGCAGTTGGGACTAGCGTATGATACCTTGTCGATCCCGGTGAAATATGCCGATGTGGCCGCGCAGAGCGGACCGGACCATACCGAACGGTTGCCGCTCATGGCTTACAGTGACTATAGGCTGGCTCTCCAATATGCCGGCTTCGATTCCTCTGAACCTCCGCTGGAAGGACACGACGGTCTGGTGATGATCGGCTCTCAGCGGGACCGCAGCCTGATCAGTGAGCGTGTCAAAGCCACTTATACGCTGGAGCAGGGAACAGATATCCGGGAAATTGGCTACACACAGCATGTGCCGGTTGCCGAATATCTGCTGCCGGAGCTGGACGGGCGGGGCGGAGGAGATTTCAGCGGCCTGGTGGTCAGCGACAGTCTCTATAACTCTATAGCTCCGGTCCAGCAGGATATATACTACGGCTTTTACATGGAGGATTTCCCCCAGACGGTAGGCATTGCTTCAAGTCTTGCGGACGGTGGCAAGGTCGCCTATGAGCAGAAGGCAAATTACGCTGTCGTGGTCAGCGGAACATTGTTTGAGATTCAGCGGACAATGTACAGCACCATGCTGTTTGCTTCCCTCCTGGTGGGGACCGTCTTCTTCATCGCGGCAGGAAGCTTCCTGTATTTCCGGCTGTACATGGATCTGGAGCATGACCGTTTCCAGTATTCTGCGTTGTCCAAAATGGGCTTCACCGATCAGGAGCTGGACCGCAGCGTCACCCAGCAGCTGGCCCTGATGTTCTTCGTTCCGGTGCTGCTGGCCATATTGCACAGCGTCTTTGCTTTCATTGCCCTGCAGCGCCTGTTCTATCTGTCGATTGCGGCCGAGACAGGGGCAGTGCTGGCCGGCTATCTGGCAGCCCAGGGAATCTATTTCTTCTTCATCCGCAGCCGTTATTTACGTAATCTCAAGAAAAATCTGCTCTAAACAGGAGGCCCGCATATGCAAACATGGATTACGGATTTTATGGAGCAGTTCGGATACTTCGGCATCTTTCTGATGCTGGCGCTGGAGAATGTTTTTCCGCCCATTCCCTCAGAGGTCATTCTCCCCTTCGGCGGATTCATGACCACTACGACTGACATGACGATTCCCGGAGTGCTAATCGCTTCAACCGCCGGTTCACTGCTGGGAGCAGTGATTCTGTACTGGATCGGACGGATGCTGGATGTGGACAGACTGGAGCGGATCGTAGACCGCTGGGGCGGCCTGCTGCGGATCAGCGGGAAGGATATCCGCAAGGCGGACGCCTGGTTTGACAAATACGGCTACTGGACCGTGCTTTTCTGCCGGATGATTCCGCTCGTACGTAGTCTGATCTCCATTCCCGCAGGGATGTCCGGGATGAAATTCGGCGTGTTCATGCTGTTTACAACGATCGGAACCTTAGGCTGGAATGTGCTGCTGGTGCTGCTTGGGGCCGCGCTTGGAGAGTCGTGGGAGGATATTGCCGGTATTATCGGCACCTATTCCAGTGTCGTATACGCGATTATTGCCGCAGGACTATTGTTGCTCGGATTTCTGTACTACCGTAAAAGACTGAACACCGGCAAGGCACGGGGATAAATTCATCAACTAAAGGAGGATAACCATGGAGCTGCTGACCATTGTCAAAGCAATCATACTGGGAATTGTAGAAGGACTAACTGAATTTGCTCCGGTATCCTCAACAGGCCATATGATCATCGTTGATGATATGTGGCTTAAATCGCAGGAGTTTCTGGGAAAATATACGGCGAACACGTTCAAGGTTGTTATTCAGCTGGGCTCCATCCTTGCTGTAGTAATTATTTTCCGTAACCGGTTCATCGATCTGCTCGGACTGAAGAAATTCAGCCGCAAGGAGCTTACGGTGGTGCCTGAGGGGCAGCCGCAGGCACCTGCCGAAGGCCGTCTGAAGTTAGCCCAGGTAATCGCAGGCCTGATTCCGGCCGGGATATTCGGTTTTTTGTTCGAGGACTACATTGATGAGCATTTATTTTCCACTTCTACAGTGCTGATCGGACTGGTTGTAGGTGCTGTATTTATGATCTGCGCCGACCGGTTTGCACCCAAAACCATCACAACAGAGAGTGTGGACCAGATTACATATAGGCAGGCGCTATCGGTCGGATTGATCCAGTGTGTCTCCCTGTGGCCGGGGTTCTCGCGGTCCGGCTCGACGATATCCGGCGGTGTTCTGCTGGGGATGAGCCACCGCGCGGCTGCCGATTTCACCTTCATTATGGCTGTGCCGATTATGGCCGGAGCGAGCCTGATTTCGCTGCTGAAGAATTGGCAGTACTTCACACTGGATGCCCTGCCGTTCTTCATTGCAGGCTTTATCAGCGCCTTCCTGTTCGCGCTGTTGTCGATGCGTTTCTTCCTGAAGCTGATTAACAGAATTAAGCTGCTGCCCTTCGCCATCTACCGGATTATTCTCGCCGGTGTAGTCTATCTGATCTGGTTCTGAGCCGTCTGCACGGTTGCCACAGCCGCACCTCCTTCATTGGAGACTGCGGCTTTTATTATGTTCGGGGTCCCCGCAAAGTACCTGAGTGATCCCCGAAGCTATCCCCCGCTTTGTGTGGGGATTTGCTTTTGTTATAAGGAATCTGTATAGCCAAACTCCCCGGAATCTGTTGCGGACCTCGGAAAATGTGAAGTAAGATGGCAGCAGATTAAGGATGCAGCACCTAACTTAACCCAAGAGGAGCGGACATAAATGAGCAAAGGAATTAAGACAAGCAGCCTCGGCTATCCGAGAATCGGCAAGAACCGCGAATGGAAAAAGACATTGGAGGCTTACTGGGCCGGGAAAATAGATGAGCAGAATTTCCGCTCGCAGATGGAAGAAATTCAGCTACAGCATTTACAAACCCAGCAGCAGGCTGGCATAGAGCTGATTCCGGTGGGCGACTTCACCTTCTATGATCATGTGCTGGATACAGCAGCGATGTTCGGAATTGTACCGGCGCGCTATGGTTATCAGGGTGGAGAGATTCCGCTCGACTTGTACTTTGCCATGGCCCGCGGCAATGCAGGGGCTACAGCCTGCGAGATGACCAAATGGTTCAATACGAACTACCATTATATTGTGCCTGAGATTGGCAGCATTACACCTGTCCTGACAGAGAATAAGCCGCTGGCAGCCTACCGGTTCGCTAAAGAGCGGGCGGGCATACAAGGCAAGCCTGTTATAGTAGGGCTCTATACCTTCCTCAAGCTGTCCAAGGGCTTCCCGGCTGCCGAGATATCCGCAGTTGCTGCCCGCTTCCTGCCGGTATACGTGCAGCTATTGCAGGAGCTGCTGCAAGAAGGCGTGGCCTGGGTACAGATCGATGAGCCGGCAATTGTAACGGGTATAACGGCAGAGGACATCACATTGCTTAAGACAATCTACGGGGAGATCGCCGCTTCAGTACCGGGCCTTAATGTTATTGTGCAGACGTATTTCGAAGCTGCCGAGCCGCTGGAAGCCTTGCTGGAATTGCCAGTGCAAGGTCTGGGCCTGGATTTCGTCCATGATGGAGGCAAGAACCTGGAGTCCATTGCCCGGCTGGGCTGGCCGCAGGATAAGACCTTGGCTGCCGGAATTATCGACGGACGCAATATCTGGCTTTCGGATATAGATGCCAAGCTGGAGCTGGTTGCTGAACTGCAGAAATATGTGCCACAAGAGCAGCTGATTCTTCAGCCCGCCTCGAGCCTGCTGCATGTGCCCGTTACAGTCGAAGGGGAAAATAAACTGAAATCCGCGGTCAAGAATGCATTAGCCTTCGCCAATGAGAAGCTTAAAGAGCTGGTTCTAATTGCGGCAGCTGCAAACGGGGGGACTGAACGTTATGCAGCGGAGCTCGCTGCAAACCGTGAGAAGCTTGCTGTATTCCGTGCCCTTCCGGAACGTGGGCGTGAGGATGTAGCTGAGCAGGTACGCTCATTGGAGAAGCTGCCGGACAACCGCAGTCTTCCTTTTGCAGAGCGGGTGAAGGTTCAGCAGGAGAAGTGGCGGTTACCGCTGCTGCCTACAACCACTATCGGCAGCTTCCCGCAGACAGCTGAGGTCCGCCAGGCCCGGCTGAAGTGGCGCAAGGGGGTATGGACCCAGGAGCGTTATGACGGGTTCATCAAGCGTCAAATCGCTGAGGCTATCACCCTTCAGGAGGAGCTTGGGCTTGACGTACTGGTACACGGGGAGTTTGAGCGTACAGATATGGTCGAATTCTTCGGAGAGAAGCTGGCCGGTTATCTCTTCACCGGAGGCGGCTGGGTTCAATCGTATGGCTCACGCTGCGTGAAGCCGCCGGTTATCTATGCCGATGTTGCTTTTATCGAGCCGATGACCGTCAAAGAAAGCCTGTATGCCCAGTCGCTGACGAAGCTGCCGGTCAAGGGGATGCTGACGGGTCCGGTCACGATCCTGAACTGGTCCTTTGTCCGCGATGATCTCAGCCGTGAAGCCGTTGCAGGGCAAATCGCACTTGCGCTGCGCCATGAGGTAACAGCCCTGGAGGAGGCGGGTATCGAGATGATCCAGGTCGATGAACCGGCCATCCGCGAAGGCTTGCCGTTGAAGGCGGGAGATCATGAGCACTACCTGAACTGGGCTGTGAAGTCGTTCCGGATCGCGACGAACCATGTCAAGGATACGACCCAGGTGCATACGCATATGTGCTACAGCGAATTCAACGACATGATTGGTTCGATCTCGGCGATGGACGCGGATGTTATCTCCATTGAGACCTCCCGCAGCCACGGGGAGCTGATCGTCAGCTTCGAGGAGCAGGAATATGACAAGGGCATTGGACTTGGAGTGTATGATATCCACAGCCCGCGGGTTCCGGTCGTAGAGGAGATGACTTCGGCCATCGAGCGGGCGCTGCGCGCTCTTGATGTGCAGCAGTTCTGGATTAATCCGGACTGCGGATTGAAGACTCGTGGATGGGAAGAGACCACAGCCGCGCTTCGTAATATGGTGAAGGCTGCTGTCCTTGTACGGGAGAAGAGCGGAGCAGTCACCCGATAAACGATTTAGCTAATCTGTGGTAGCTGCCGGACACAAATAAATCACTATATCCGGGGTAATTCACTCTGGTTAAAGTGATTTATTTTCATTTTTTGAAAGAAACACTTGATAATAATTATCATTCTTGATAAAATGAGAAAAAGAAAAGAAGGAACCGTGGAGGGTCCCTTCGATATTTTTCAGAACTTATTTGCTTTCGAAGGTTTTGCAATCTGTTTCTTCAGAATGAGTAGGTTCTTTGGAGCTGTGGTAAGCAACGAAGATGGACTCAGCGTTGCATTTGTTTTCTTCAGCCCAGTAAGTACAGGAGTTAACTGCACACAATACGTCTTTTGCCATGAGGGTTCACCTCCTCTTATAGTAGTTGGCATCATAAATCAGTTAGCAATTGAATAGATCTGTCCGGCAAGGTGGAGCTTGTCCGAACAGCACCTTACCCTTATTCCTTGAGAATGGAGGGTATTTGGTGTTTTTTGTCTTTTACAAACACTATAATTGTAACAAATAAAGAGCTATTACGCAAACGGGATCATTCAGCTGTTGAGTGGTCCTGTTTGGCATTTTACCGATATGGGAAAAAACACAAAAAAAGGCTGCGATCCTCCTAATTGTCTGCAACCTTCCAGCTTTTGGAACGTCAAAGGTATAAGTGCGGAAGAGATCTATAGATATAACGGCCTTTCGCAATTACACTTTTGGAGGAATGAACATGCGAAAATGGGGTCTGCATTCTTTGTTATGTTTAATTGTTTTGGCAGTGGTTCTGGCAGGTTGCGGGGCTGGAAACAACAATTCCAATTCGGCGGCAGATACAGCGGGTAATGCGCTGACTGCTGAGTCCGCGGCGGCAGTGGAAGAAGACTCAGCTGCCAGTGTGCCGGCAGCGAAGGAAATGACCGAAAATTTCAACTCCACCACCGCGGTGGCTGTGAATGATCAGAATGCAGTGCAAGTCAGTGGTGCGAATCCTGCGGTCCCTAATCCGGGAGCAGAGCAGGCGGCAGACGCTTCAGCCGGGTTCACAGGAACCGATGTAGTGGCAGGACTGAACAAAAAGCTGATCTATAAGGCTAACCTCAACATGGAGGTGGCCGATTACGGGGCGGCACAGACCGAAGTACGGAATATGATTACACTGGCAGGCGGTTACATTATTGAATTTTCAGAGAATATGTCTGAGTATGAACAGGGCGGAACCTTCATCCTCAAGGTACCGGCGTCGGGTTTCTCTTCTTTTCTGAACAATCTGGAGAAGGTCAAACATGAGAAGCTGCAGAGAAGTATTCAGGGGCAGGATGTCTCGGAAGAGTACGTAGATCTGGAGTCACGCCTCAAAGCCAAGCAGATGATGGAGACCCAATATATCGATTTTATGAAAAAAGCGACCAAGCCGGCAGATCTTGTGCAGTTTGCCAACCAGCTGGGTGCAATCCAGGAGCAAATCGAACAGATCAAGGGCAGAATGCGTTACATCGACCAGAACGTATCCTTCTCAACCGTGGAGCTTCGCCTTTACCAGTCAGAGGAGAGCAATGCCGTCACACAGGTAAAAGCACAGGGGCCGCTGGGTGAACGTGCTTCGGAGGCGCTGCAGGGCAGCATGAAGGCATTATCTGTGATGTTCCAGTGGCTTGTAGTTGTGCTGGCGGCAGCGCTTCCGGTGCTGATTGTGGCTGGAGTGGTTGTGGCCATTGTGATCTGGGTCCGCAGAATCTATAAGCGGCGGGAGCGGGAGCACCTGGCAGGGGTACGTCAGGGCAACCGGGAGCAGAACCGGGAGCTGCTGAACCGTGACGTTGAGGCGCCTATCGCACCAGCTGAAATAGAGAGTGATACTGAGAAAGACAATAAATAAGCAGTTGAATAGTCATGTTCAGAGTTTGAAGTGATTAAGGGGGATGTAGAGTGGGCTTTACTTACCGCACAGATATTCCGGACATGGATGAGTATTACAGCTTATATCAGTCCACCGGCTGGAATGCAGACGGGCTCTGGACGAAGGAGCATATGCACATGGCGCTGAAGAACAGCTGGCATGTTCTCACGGTGTATGAGGATAACCGCCTGGTGGCCTCCGGCCGGATCGTGTCCGATGGTGTAATCCAGTGTTATGTATGCGATATGATTGTGCTTCCGGCTTATCAGAAGCAGGGGCTGGGACGCGTAGTTATGGATCAGCTGATCAATCATTGCCGCAGCCGGGGAATCCGCTGGATTCAGTTGTCATCCGCCCAGGGGAAATCGGGCTTCTATACTCAGTTCGGATTTCAGGAACGTCCTGCCGGGGCGCCGGGGATGACTTTGTTTTTATAGGAGCGATAGCGTCATTACACAAAGCCTCCAAACCCGTTGTAACCGGGCTGGAGGCTTTGTGCTGTAGCTGTAACTGTCTATGGGTGGATGAGACGGCCCTTATTCCCCTGCATCAGGCATGCTGAAAAAGAACGCGGTACTCGCCGTAGCCTTCCTTCTCCAAATCTTCTTTGGGAACAAAACGCAAGGCCGCAGAATTGATGCAATAGCGCAGCCCGTTTGCCCCGGGACCATCATTAAAGACATGGCCGAGATGGGAATCGGCTTTTTTGCTGCGCACTTCGGTACGGATCATCAGATGGCTGAGGTCAGTTTTCTCCTTGACCGCATAATCGCGGATCGGACGCATGAAGCTCGGCCAGCCGCAGTCGGAATCGAATTTATCCTGTGAGCTGAACAGGGGTTCACCGGAAACAATATCCACATAGATTCCATCCCCGTGATGATCCCAGAATTCGTTGCGGAAAGGAGATTCGGTAGCGCTGTTCTGCGTAACTTCATACTGCAGCGGAGTCAGACGCTCCTTCAGGCTTTTTTTGTCTTCCTTGTGGGTCCAGTGGGTTTCGATAAAAGCTTCCCTTCCTGAGCCCTTGCGGTAACGCTTGTAATGGCCGGGATTCTTGTGGTGATATCCCTGATGATATTCTTCAGCCGGATAGAATGGCTTAGCCGGAAGAATCGGAGTCACAATAGGAGCAGAGAAACGTCCGCTGGCTTGCAGTGCTGCCTTAGATGCCTCAGCCTGCTGCCGCTGTTCTTCCGAATGGGTGAAAATCGCTGTTCCGTAGGAGGTTCCACGGTCATGGAATTGTCCTCCGGCATCAGTAGGGTCAATCTGCTGCCAGAACAACTCAAGCAGCTTGGTATATGGGAAAATATCCGGATTAAACGTAATCTGCACAGCCTCGACATGTCCGGTCGTTTCCGAGCAGACTTCCTCGTAAGTCGGATTCGCGGTATGACCGCCTGTATAGCCGGAGATTACCTCGACAATACCGGGAAGTTCTTCAAACGGGGATACCATGCACCAGAAGCATCCGCCGGCGAACGTAGCTTTTTCCGTCTTGACGTTTATAGAATCAGATTGAACTTCACTCATTAATATCCCTCCATCTATAGAATGCAATTAAATAGATCACAATTTAATTATAAATCAAATAGCTGCACTCTGCCAGCTTGACGGGTCACGCTCAGATTTTAGCGGACCGCGGACGCAGGGAGAATCCGGCAGCTGCAAGCACGGCAACGTATAGAATCACGGCAATGGCAGCACTGCGCGGATGCTGGAACATCTGGCCGCCGAGGAAGGCGTACAGGGTAATCCCCGGGATTTTACCAATGCCGGTTGCTGCAAGATAACTCCAGAAGGGCAGTCCGGCAGCACCGGCGTAGATATTTACGGCCATTTGTGGAATCACAGGCGCCAGCCGGGCAAGGACTACAGAGGCAAACGGACGCCGCTGTACGGCCCCGGTGAATTTATCCAGCGCCGAAATCGAGTTCAGATAAGTCATGGATTTATTCTGGAACATAAATTTAACTAGACCATACACGATCGCTGCAGCCAATGTGGTTGCGCTCCAGCATAGTAACGCTCCCGCCAGGCTTCCATAGGCGTATCCGAACAGACCGATGATCAGCTTGTAGGGGATTACCGGAAATAAGGCCAGAACAGTGGCGGCGAGCATGGACAGCAGCAGATTATGGTCCTCTTTGAGCCAGGCCAGAATGTCATACCTGTAGATAAACGCAAGGATTATAGACGAAACATACAGAATTACGGTCAACCATTTTCTCATTTTACTATGCCCCTTCTTCACTCCATACATTTCATCATACTGAAAAAAAAGTGATTATTGAAGCAAAGATCATTGTCGAAGCCGCTTGTCACGGTATAATACACCTATAAGGGATAGAAATCCCCCAATATTTAAGGGAGATACCTCAATGAATATACCTGTACGCAAAAGAGTAGCATTAATTGGCATCGGCGATATTGCCCGTAAAGTCTATTTGCCGCTGCTCTCCCGTCATGATCAGGCAGAAATTGTAGGGGTACTCAGCTATTCCTCTGCGACGGTGCAGCGGGCAGTTCAGACTTATCGTCTTCAGAAAGGGACAACAGAACTGAATGAGCTGTTATCCTGGGATCTTGATGCTGTATTCGTGCATAGCCCTACACCTACACATTATGAACTTGTTACCCGTTGCCTGGAACATGGGGTGTCCGTATATGTGGATAAGCCGCTGTCGTATAATCTGGAAGAATCCCGGCGGATGGCTGAACTCGCGGAGAACAAGGGTCTGCTGCTGGGTGTCGGCTTCAACCGCCGCTATGCTCCGATGTACATGGCGGCCAAGTCCTGGCTGCTGAAGGCCGGGGGCATTAGCCAATGCAGTGCAATCAAGCACCGGACGAAGCTGCAGCAGGGAGCAAGCCGTGAGACTATTCATGATGATCTGATCCATATGCTGGATCTGCTCCTCTGGCTGTGCGGCGGCGATTATGAGCTGCTTCACAGCAGCCTGAAGACAGATGCGGAGGACAGATTGTTACAGTCATTGGGACAGCTGGACTGGAAGAGCGGAGCAACCGGAATATACAGCATGGTGCGTGATGCCGGTGCTGATCTGGAGAAGCTGGAGCTGCACGGAAACGGCAGATCAGTCGAAGTGACGGATATGGAACGGGCGACATTATATGAGCAGGGTTCCCTGCCGCGCACGCAGAATTTCGGCAGCTGGGACACTATACTGGAGCGCAGAGGCTTCAGCGGAGCCGTCAGCCATTACCTGAGTAATATCGCGACTCCGGAGCAATGCGGCATTTCCGCTTCAGCCGTATTGCCGAGCCATGAGCTGGCAGCGAAGCTCAGCCGTTGAATTATCAGATGAGCAGCAGAGAGGAGAACAACATGGAGGATCAGGATTACGGCAAGTCAATGGAAGAGAGAATTATCGAAAGCTACAAACGGGATGAGGAAATGATGATTCTTGTTTTTGCCCAGTGGTGTGTGAATAACAAGTTGGACCCGCACGCACTGTATTTACAGGCATATCCGCAGCAGGAAGGCAATCAGGCGCTGAGCAATGCCCTGGCACTGACTGTATCCGAGGAAGAGGCCGGTTTTATCTCCGATGACACCGTACTTGGTGTACTGTCGCTATATAGCAATGATGACCTCGCTTACGTGGTAACTGAAGCGATTCATCAGCGGGAGCAGAAAGCAGACACAAGGGATTGACAACGAAGATATAATAGTTATGGTTAATGAACTTTTTTTTGGTAAACGATGTTCATTACAGAATAAATGTGGTAAAATTATATATACTAACTAATAGTAAGCTTCACAAGTGAGAGGTGAAAAACAATGGAAGAACATCAACTGACGATGTGCCCGAGATTCGAGACGGCCTTTTCTTTTTTAGGCAAACGTTGGAATGGACTTATTATTCAGACATTGATGAGCGGCCCTAAGCGGTTCAAGGATATTTCCGGACTGATTCCGACAATGAGCGACAAGATGCTGTCCGAGCGTATGAAGGATCTGGAATGTGAAGGCATTCTGGTACGGCATGTGTACCCGGAAACACCTGTGCGCATTGAGTATGAATTAACGGTCAAAGGCCGGGCGCTTGAGCCGGTTATGCAGCAAATTCAGTTCTGGGCCGAGAGCTGGGTTGAGTAGTTACGTTTCATATTCCTAATGACAGCCCCTTACCCGGTCTCCGGTTTAAGGGGTTTTTGCTTCGGTTCTGCTAAATAAAACTTGCACTGTGTCCAAACCTGTGTAATATAATAGAACAAACTAAAGTTACGGATGTGTGGAAGCGCTGACAAAACTGGGAAAAGCCTAAGGAGGATGTGAATAAGCCAAAGTTAAGGCAAGCAAACTAAGACGAGGCTTTCGGGGCAAGTTTTGAACGATGTCTGATTCAGGGATGTTTAGGCTCACAAAACCAAGCGTATGCTTTCGATGCAAGTTTTGAACGATGTCTGATTCAGGGATGTTTAAGCTCACAAAACTTTTAGGAGGCGAGGATCATGACCATCACCTTGTTTTCCCGCGAAATAGCCTATGGAAAAAAGGATGTCGCTGAACTGGAGACTGCTTCAATTAGAGTGCAGCTGATTTATGACAAGGTGTTGTTTATGCTTCATAGCCATCTTCCCGCTTCATTATGGGATGCCTGGATTGGCGTGCCTTATGAGATCATATCCTCTCTATATAAAGGGGACAATGATGGCGGCAGTGTGTTTCAGAAGTGGATTCAAAGCCCCTCCGGCTGGAAATGCATCGGTTGTGAACGGCATTGTCTGGAGCCTGTCGCGGCTGAGGCTGGCGATCTGTCCGGACCGAAGCGCCGATTCACATTTCATAACGGAATTAGCCAGAGCATGGTGCTGCAGGCGGTCATCTGGTCGATGTATGAGAATACACTGCTCCTCCAGCCCTACCTGGGCGGAGAGGCTTTTCTAAGCGAGGACGATTTGGAACTTATAGCTGCCTATTTCGTGCCTACCTATCTGACACAGACCCCGCTTATGGAGAGGAACAAGCCTGCTAAAGAATATAAGGACAAGAATATTAGAGTCTATCAGGAATGGATCTCCGCCCCCGATCTGGTGCTGGAGTGGAATGGAGGTCTGACTGAAGGCAGATGGATGACGGGTGTGTACGTGGACCATTCGCGCTTTGCCGGACTCGGACCCTATCTGAAGGATGCACAGGGTAAGCGGACGTATATGCAGGCGACTGTTCAATAAATCATATTATGCATACATTGAAGAGTTAAAGGTGGCTTTGAGAATGATTCTAGAGGAAAAACAAGAATGAAAGTGCTGCTGAATAACTTGTTGAGCTCCTTGATGCGGCAGCACTTTGGGAATGATTGAGTATCATTAGGAATCCGCCAGGTACTTTTTACGCCTCATCCCGGTTATTCCTTCTTCTGATCCAATAAACCAAACTTAAGATCACCACTCCAACTGCTGCAGATATGATCAGAATTGCGTTTCCGCTTGCACTACCGTCTGGTATTATCGGGGATGGACTCATGCGCGCGGTAATAATGATGCATACTGCAATCAGAATTGCTAGAAGGATAACGGCTGCGCTTCTGCTATTAGCTGTCAGGCCCTCCCGTCCAGGTCCTACATAGGAACCGTTCCAGATCAGACGTACCAAATAGGAGCCGACACCAATCATAAAAATAACATAATTACTCAATGGATACTTGAGCCAGTCTATTCCGTAATTATGCAGGCCCATATCTGCCAACAGCAGGAAGGCCAGTAAAATAAATGACTGATTCCCCGCTTTGTTCCGCTTCAACAGTTGTCTTTCGTCCAGGTTAGCTTTGCTCATGCTCAGTTCCCTCCCAAAAAAGTTGATCCAGCGTCTTACCCAGTGTTAGGCAAATATCAATACATAACCTGATTGTGGGATTGTAGTCACCGTTCTCAATCGCAATAATCGTCTGTCTGGTGACCCCCACAGCATCCGCCAGCTGCTTCTGCGACATATCTTTTGCCGCTCTTGAGGCCTTAAGCCTCAGGTTTTTCCCCATTCCCTCACCTCGCGTAGATTGTAATATATATTTAACATTATGTCTACTATATTATACACAGTGGATTTTATCATAATCATTCCGTTCAATAAAATTTTATATATCCAGTGCGTACAATCACTAGTCCGACTTCCTGCCGGTGTTAAGGTGTAAAGGTGATCAGCAACAAAAACCTATACCCATAACATGAGGAGGGGCCACAATGGCGTCCAATCAATTAAACGATATAACAATTCAATCAGGTTTTACCTCTGAAGCAATGGTCAGAGACATCGTCCTGCAGTTCCCTAAGTCTGCGGATTATTTCAAGGCTAAGCGCATTGATTTCTGCTGTGGAGGCGCGAAGCCGCTGGCTGAAGCTGCTGCCGAGAAAGGGCTTGATCCGGAAGCGATGATTCAGGATCTGAACAAGCTGCAGGAAGAGCATCCGGTGCTGGAAGAGGATACAGCCTGGAACGAGGCCTCCTCTGAAGAGCTGGTGAATTATATCGTGAACAAGCATCACCGCTACCTGCGTGAAGAGCTTCCGTTAATCAGCCAGAATGTGACCAAGGTCTTCCGCGTTCATGGCGAGGATTCTCCGCATCTGGGTGAGATGCACCGCCTGTTTAATCTTTTGCGCGAAGATCTGCTTCAGCATACGGCGAAGGAAGAAGAGAGCGAATTCCCTAAAATGCTGGCCTACACACAGAACCCGACTGAAGAAGGCCTATCGGAGCTGCGCGGCCTGCTGCATAATCTTGAAGCTGAGCATGACGGTGCCGGTGAGATCCTCCGCGAGCTCCGCAGGGTAACCAACGATTACACACCGCCTGCGCACGCCTGTACGACTTACCGCCTGACCTATGCACGCCTTGAGGAGCTGGAGGGTATGACCTTTGAGCATGTGCATCTGGAGAATAATATCCTGTTCCTGCGTTATCAATAAAATGTAGTGCTACGGAAAGTCCCTCCGGGGACTTTTTTGTTATAAAGAACGTTAGGTTTAGAGCAGAAATAATTTGAGAACAGGTCTTCTATGCGGTATCCTTAAAGGAGTCAGGGATATTACATAAGAAGGCGGTGCCGTGGAATGTCCACGAAATGGATGGGGCGCTTACTACTGTGCCTTGTTTTTATACTCACAGCCAGCGGCTGCAGCTCGGATCTGGGACCGGGAAATACGGGCGGCAGCACAGGACTATCTTTTTCAATTCTGGTGGGTGAACGTGAAATGGCCGGAACCTCCGGCAGACTGCTTAACGAAGCTTATATTGAAGGTAATTCCATTATAGAACTGCTGAGAAAGAGCGGGATCGTTACTTTTGCAGCAGACGGCTATAGTATTCTTGAGGTCAATAGGGTTGCGCTCAGTCAGGATATGATGTGGGAAGTACAAGTGAACAGCAAGAAGCTTACGGACTGGAACAGTAAAATCGAGGCTGGAGCAGCGATTGTCTTCTCAGCGCAGCCGGCCGCAGCCGGGGCGTTATTTCAACCGGTTATCCTTATGGTGAATGGCGGGAGTGAACAGCCTGAGCTGACACATTCGCATGTGCTGTCCTATACGGAAGATTTGTCAGTGAAGGGACTTATGAAGAACAGCGGAATGATTAAGCTGGCAGAGAATAACAAGACGGTTCTTACCGTAATGGATTACACACCACTCAGCAGTGAGGAGTGGAAACTGAAGGTTAATGACAAAGCGCTGCTGGGAAATGGTGTGGATATGAAGCTCAGACCGCAGGACAAGCTGGAGATATCACTGGTTCTGAGGTAATTACGATAGCGGAATCCGTTTTATCGGATACAAGGATTTCTGTGCCGAGTGCGCAGGGGTCCTTTTTTTGTATTTTACTTTATGTGAAATGTTTCACATTTAATGTGACTGGAATCACAAATGCCGGGGAATTTTGGACAGTATAATTTCAATATCAAGCAAGTTTGTGAAGAAATCTGAGTTTCGAAGGAGGGTTCTACCAGTGACAGCGAACAGAGAAAAGTTAGTGCTGATTGGCAATGGCATGGCGGGTGTAGGCACTATTGAGCAGATTTTAAAGCTGGGCGGGGCTTATGATATCACGATTATCGGCAGTGAGCCGCATCCCAATTACAACCGGATTATGCTGTCCTATGTTCTCGAAGGCAGTAAAACCATTGAAGATATTATTCTGAATGACCGCCAGTGGTATGAAGATAACAATATTACCCTGCATACTGGAACGACTGTGATCCGGATTGATGAACAAACCAGGCAGGTGATTACTGATAACGGACAGGCGGTTCATTACGACAAGGTTATCATTGCTACGGGTTCTAATTCGTTTATATTACCTGTTCCTGGCAGTTTAAAAGACGGGGTAGTCGGCTTCCGTGATATCGCAGATTGCGATGCCATGCTGGCTGCAGCGAAGCAGTACCGCACGGCAGCTGTGATCGGCGGAGGTCTGCTTGGTCTTGAAGCAGCCAAAGGCCTCGTGAATCTGGGGATGGACGTTACCGTTGTGCATCTGCTTGAGGATCTGATGGAACGGCAACTGGACCGTACGGCATCTTCTATGCTGCAGGCGGAGCTTGCGCGTCAAGGTGTGAAATTCGCCATGGGTAAGCAGACGGTCGAATTGACTGGAGAAAAGCGGGTTACGGGGCTGCGCTTCAGTGACGGCAGTGAGTTGCCCGCAGAATTTGTGGTAATGGCAGTCGGAATTAAACCTAATGTTCAGCTTGCCAAGGATAGCGGCATCGAGGTTAACCGCGGGATTGTCGTCAATGACTATCTGCAGACCTCCATGGCTAATGTGTATTCTGTCGGTGAATGTACGGAGCACCGGGGCACCTGCTATGGTCTGGTAGCGCCTCTCTTCGAGCAGGGGATGGTACTGGCCAAGCATTTGTCTGGTGTGCAGACTCCGGGATACGAAGGTTCGGTTGTCGCGACGAAGCTCAAGATTTCCGGTGTTGATGTTTTCTCGGCCGGAGAGTTCACCGAAACAGCGGAGCATACCGTCATATCCGCCAAGGATGAGTGGAAGAGAACCTATAAGAAGATTCTGCTCAAAAACAACATTATTGTCGGCGCGGTTCTGTTCGGTGATGTAACGGAAGCAGCGAGCCTGCAGAAGCTGGTGAAGCAGGGAACAGAAATGACCGATGAGATCTATGGAGAGGTCATGGGCACAGGCTGCTGCGGCGGAGGCGGAGCCAAGAAAGGGCTATCGGTTGAAGCGATGGCCGATGAAGAAATTGTCTGCGGCTGCAACGGGGTAACCAAAAAGGCGATTGTTGATGCCGTTACGGAGAATGGATTCACTACAGTGGATGAGATCAAGGCTTGTACAGGCGCAACCCGCTCATGCGGCGGCTGTAAGCCTGTAGTTGAGCAGATTCTGCAGTTCGTTCTGGGAGATAGCTTCCAGCAAAGCGCCAAGCAGGGGATCTGCAGCTGTACCCCGCTTAGCCGGGATGAGATTGTAGCCGAAATTACGGCTAAAGGCCTCAAAACCACCAAAGAAGTTATGCATGTGCTGGACTGGAAGCAATCAGAAGGCTGTTCTAAATGCCGTCCTGCTGTGAACTATTATCTGGGTATGATCTATCCGGACACCCATGAGGACGAGAAGGAATCGCGCTTCGTGAATGAACGGATGAGCGCCAATATTCAGAAGGACGGAACTTATACGGTTGTTCCGCGGATGTACGGCGGGGTTACCACTCCAGAGGATTTGAAACGCATCGCCGATGTTTCCCTGAAGTATGATGTGAAGGTTGTGAAGGTGACCGGCGGGCAGCGTCTGGACCTGATCGGTGTCAAAAAAGAGGATGTGCCGAAGGTGTGGGAGGAGCTGGATATGCCATCCGGCTATGCCTATGCGAAATCCTTACGTACGGTCAAGACCTGCGTTGGTTCACAGTTCTGCCGCTTTGGCACACAGGATTCCATGGGCATGGGCGCTATGCTTGAGCGCAAGTATGAGCGCCTGGATATGCCAGCCAAGTTCAAAATGGCGGTTAACGGCTGTCCGCGCAACTGCGCAGAATCCTGCACGAAGGATATCGGCATTGTTGGCAACGACGGCGGCTGGGAAGTATTCATCGGCGGCAACGGCGGGATTAAGCCACGGATCGCAGATGCCTTCTGCAAGGTAAGAACCGATGAAGAGCTGGTCGAGGTCTGCTCCGCCGTAATGCAGTATTACCGTGAAACCGGAAATTACCTGGAGAGAACTTCAGAATGGGTAGAACGTATGGGCCTTGAGCATATCCAGAACGTTATTCTGGGCAGTGATGACAACCGGAAAGAACTCGCTGCACGGATCGACTTCGCCCTGGCACAAGTCAGCGATCCATGGAAAAAGATGCTGGATGACAACAGTACCCGCACAGCACTGTTCGAACAGACACGGGTCTAGCCTGAAGGGAGAGGGAGAGAAAATTATGGAACTCAGTAATCGAGAGTATGCAGTAGGAGCCGCAGACGATTTCATGCTGCAGATTGGCCGGGTAGTAAATGCAGGCGAGGTGGAGTTAGCGATATTCCGCACATCGGATGGCGCTTTCTATGCCGTGGAGAACCACAGTCCCCACCCCAAGGGCGGTCCGCTCGCTGAGGGGATTGTATCCGGCTATTATTTGTATGACCCGCTTCATGACTGGAAAATCGATCTGCGGACCGGAGAAGTTCAGGCTCCGGACCGCGGTCAGGCAGTAGTCCATCCGGTTGTTGTGGAGGACGGAGTCGTCAAGGTTAGTCTGCCTGCGGCAGTGGCAAGGCTATAAATTAAAAGAAGAGCAGGTGTAGATATGTTTACGCAGAGCGTAGAGAATATCGTTGAGACAGCCGTAGGCAAACGCGACAAGATGAATGAGAGCCTGCCCAAATATTTCTTGGCGGCACTCCTGGCAGGAGCTTATGTAGGTATTGGTATTATTCTGATCTTCTCGCTGGGGGCGCCGCTGGCAGCGATCAAGTCACCGTTCCAGCCGCTGATTATGGGTGCATCCTTCGGGATTGCCTTGACCCTGGTTGTATTCGCTGGCTCGGAGTTGTTCACAGGAAATAATATGTTCTTCACGGTAAGCACGCTTGCCGGGAGAACTACGGTCTGGGATACCGTGAAGAACTGGGTTCTCGTCTTCTTTGGCAATGTAGCCGGAGCAATAATCTTGGCCCTGCTCATTCAGGGTTCGGGACTGTTCAAGGCAGCTCCGGTGGATCATCTGATCTTCACTGCAGCAGCCAAGAAGATGAGCCTGCCGTTCTCGGAGCTGTTCTTCCGCGGTATTCTGTGTAACTGGCTTGTCTGTCTCGCACTGTGGATGTCCTCCCGTGCCAAGAGTGAAGCGGCGAAGCTGGTGCTGATCTGGTGGTGCCTGTTCGCCTTCATCGCAAGCGGCTACGAACACAGTGTAGCGAACATGACGCTGCTCAGCGTGGCAGTGCTGCTGCCGAATCACCCTGAGACCGTGAGCATTGCCGGCTGGCTGCATAACATGATTCCTGTTACGCTCGGCAATATCATCGGCGGCGGTGTATTCGTCGGCATGGCATACTGGCTGATCTCACCTGTGCGTAGTCCCCGTAAAGTATCAACTGCCATGCAGACTAAGAAAATAAGTTAATTTAGAAGCCCCGCAGTTTAATTACTGCGGGGCTTTTTTGTCACTGAAAGGAGCATCTATCTGTGGTAAGCTGTTTAGGACTCGAATCAGGGAGTGGACAGTCATGAAGAGCTTTAACCATTTTGGCGTATATGGAATTTGCCAGTGTGACCGCAAGCTGCTGGTAATTCATAAGGGAAGAGGGCCATACACGGGAAGATACGATCTGCCTGGTGGAAGACTCGAAGAGAACGAATCACTGCTTGACGGCCTGGTCAGAGAATTCAAGGAAGAGACCGGATTCACAGTCAAGGTAGAACGAAACCTGGGCATATTCGATTTTTTTGTCCGTTATCAGGAGGAAGAATTCACGCATATGCATCATTTGGCAGCGTTGTACCAGGTTGAATTGGACGGGGAGCAGACGCCAGCAGTTATTTCAGCTTTTGCGGAACAGGATTCGAGCGGAATGGAATGGGTGGAATTAGCACGGATCACGCTGGATTCGGCTTCACCGGCAGCTGTACTGGCAGCGAAATGGCTTAGCGGGGATGTGCTGACTATGGGGACGGAATACTATGATTCTTGGGAAATAAAGACCTTGTAGAATTGCTGGCAGCGCGGGAATCTCTTCAGCAGACAAGAAAAAAAGACGCCGGACAAGGCGCCTTCGACCACTCTATTAATTTATTGGGTCATATATGTTTCATTGAGGTGAATAGAGGGTATTATTATTAGGAATTAAATTCGGCAGATTTCGTTAGGGCACAATTCACAATGGCAGATGTCTTGAAGCATCGACAGATCCTTAATGACAATCATGCCGTTCTCATACTCTACAGCGTCTTTTTTACGCAGATCACTCAGCATGCGGTTAACACTCTCACGGGTAGCGCCGATCATGTTGGACAGGTCTGTATGCGTGATTTTTTTGTTGATCAGAATGCTGTCGCCTGTCTTCTCGCCATAGGTGTTGCCCAGACGGATCAGCGTAGAGCAGAGTGCACCTGGTTTGCCGTACATCATCAGATCGCGGAATTTCGTCTGCGTGAGACGGTGATGAATCCCCATCCATTTCATGAAGTCAATCGCGAAATCACAGTGCTGGCAGATCAGAATCTCCAGATCCTTCTGCTCGATGACGCCGACTTCACTTTCTTCAATTACTTCGGCAGTAAAGCTATGCTTCGTGCTGAAGAAGGGGTCTGCCTGACCAACCATGTCACCGGCCTGATACATATACAGGATTAGTTCCTTGCCTTCGTCAGTTGATTTGGTTAGTTTCACACGTCCACGTTTGATATAAAACAATTTATCCGAATAGTCGCCTTCCCAGAATAGGTGAGAGCCTTCAGGGACCATGCGCTCCTTCATTGTGACCAATAGCCGGTTAAAGTTCTGTTCGGAGAAACAGTTTGTATTGCCGCGGGCTTCGATAACATTATAATGTTCCTTTATCATAATCGACATCCCCTTTATTCCCTCAGTTTTTCAGTAAATTTTAAATTAATTATACATGTTAATTCCTCTTTATGGTTAAAAAATTTCGCGAAAAAGTGTCGATTTTTTTACATTGTGATAATTTTCACTTCGTTTGTGTGAAATATGATATGTTTTCGCACCAAAAGTGGGTCCATAACCTGTATTACAGGATATTATAGCAGCTGTCTCCTATTCTGGATAGATCCTGGGAGCTTGCGGCTTTTTTTGTTTTTGCTGGATCTCCCCATTTCCGTAAAAATGCACATAACTCCGTTATAAGCAGACCTTGGTCCTGAAGGTACTTAGAGATACTCTGGAACTGAGCGTCCGTACCTCCGTGGACAACTGCGGGAAGGGCGGAACATTCCCTTAGAGAAGGAGAAATCAAATATGGCAAAAGTGGCGGACAAATATCTGAAGGTCGATCCGTGGGCGATAATAGAAGAGGGCTTTGATCCGGAGCGTAACCGGACCTCGGAATCGATTTTTTCACTGGGCAATGAGTATATGGGCGTGCGGGGGTATGCCGAAGAAGGGTACAGCGGAGATTCACTGCCTGGCAGCTACTTGAATGGGCTAAACGAGCAGATGAATGTCGGCAACCATTATAAGGGCATTATCCGGACACTCCGTTATATGGTGAATGCGGTGGACTGGCTGTATACGCGAATATCCGTTGATGGCTTACAGCTCGATCTGGCTCATAGCAAGGTTACGAATTACTCCCGCAGACTGGATTTCCGTACCGGGACATTCCGGAGGGAATTCATCTGGCATCTGCCGGACGGCAAACAGCTGCAGATCAGCTTCGCGCGCCTGGTAAGTATGACAATGTCTCATCTGGGTCTGCAGCAGATCACCTTTGAGCCGCTTAACTTCACGGGGAGTGTAGATATCTGTACGGGTCTTGATTTCAACATGATCCACGAAGAACACGGCCAGAGCATGTGGAAGCAGCTGCGCAGCGGAGACGTAGAGGCAGTTACAGCTATCCTGGGAAGTACGCTGACAACCGGGAACAAGCTTTTCTCCGGGTTTATACTTCAGTCCTCCCAGCCACTAAATACAGAGCTTGTGGAGCGTGACCGGTTCATCGGACGGAAGTTCTCTCTTGAACTGTCTCAAGGAGAACCGGCTTCCTTCACCAAGCTCGTCGTGAATGCGGCGGACAACAAAGCCTCCCGTACGGAGGATAGCCTCTGGGCTGAAGGTATGGAGCTTGCGGCCGGGGTAAGCGGGCTGGAAAAGCAACAGGTGTTTGCTGACCAAGCCTCTTACTGGAGTGGTATCTGGGCAACCAGTGATATCACTATTGAAGGCGATCCCGAGAATCAGCAGGGGATAAGGTTCTGCATTTTCCAGCTGTATCAGACCTATCATGGAGATCATCCGGGCTATAACATCGGTGCCAAAGGGCTGACGGGAGAAGCATACCGCGGTCTGGCCTTCTGGGATACGGAATCCTACTGTCTGCCGTTCTATATGTTCAATAATCCGAAGGCGGCCCGCAGCCTGCTGGAGTTCCGCTATAAGTCACTGCCGGAAGCCATGCAGCGCGGGAAGGATGTGGATTGCGAAGGTGCTTTTTATCCCATTGCCACGATTGACGGGACTGAGAGCTGTGATCTGTGGCAGCACTCTAACCTTCAGCTGCATGTTGGAACAGCTGTTTCCTACGGCATCTGGCATTATGTGAAGAATACAGGTGACCGGGAATTCCTCTACAGCAAAGGTGCTGAGATGCTGATTCAGATCAGCCGCTTCTATGCAACCCGCGGCCAGTGGGGTCAGCGCAGCGGAGAATACGGTTATTTCGGAGTAATGGGACCTGACGAATTTCAGCTGATGGTCAACAATAACTGCTATATCAATCTGATGGCTAAGAAATTATTTGAATTCACACTCGAAACCATTGCCGAGATGAAGGTGAAGACGCCTGAAGCATATGCAGCCGTTGTTGCCAAAACGGAGCTCCGCGAAGAGGAATTGGCGGATTGGGACAACAAACACGAGCATATGAAGATTCCGCTGGATACGGAGAGCGGGGTGTATGAGGAGCATGACGGATTTTTTGATATGCCTCATATTGATATTCACTCGATTCCGGTATCCGAATTCCCGCTCTACTCGAATTGGTCTTATGACCGCCTGTACCGCTATGACATGATCAAGCAGCCGGATGTGCTGATGTTCATGTTCTTATATAACGGACAGTTCTCCAGAGAAGCCAAGCTTGCGAATTATGAATACTACGAATCCAGATGTATCCATGAATCTTCACTCTCGCCGTCCATTCATTCCATTCTGGCCAGTGAAGTCGGCAAACATGAGGAAGCGTATCATTTCTTCGAATTCGCTACCCGGCTGGATCTGGATAACTACAACCGAAATACCAGAGAAGGATTGCATACAACTTCGATTGCAGCAGCCTGGATGAACATTGTGTACGGCTTCGGCGGCATGCGTTCTGATGGTACCCGTCTGTCCTTCCAGCCTACACTGCCGCAGCGCTGGACCTCCTATAGCTTCCAGGTGAGGGTTGAGGGCGTGCTGCTCGGAATTATTGTGAACAAGGATTCGGTTAGCTTCAGAGCCATAGAGGGTGGAAGCACTGAGGTTATGATTTACGGACGGCTGGTGAAGGTGGATGTTGCAGGTACGAAGCTTCCGCTGGGTGAAGGGATGATGGCATAATGAACTGGACCGTAAGCGAAAGCAGCTTCGAACCTGGCAGGATTACAACCAACGGGAATAAATATATGACCGGTAACGGGTATATGGGCTTCCGGGGTGTGCTCGAGGAGTTCGGCAAGGAGCAGCTCACGGCGGTTACTTTGGCCGGGGTATACGACAGAGCGGGAGATAAATGGCGCGAGCCGGTGAATGCCCCGAACGGTATGTTCACCGTAATCAGCTGTGACGGGAAAGTGCTTAGCGTTCTGGAGACGGAGCCGCAGGCTCATATACAGAGCCTGGAACTCCGCGCAGCAGTCCACCGGCGGGAGACGGTGTTCAGTGTCCGGGACGGTGGACAGTTGACCCTCACAGCGGAGCGGTTCGTCAGCATGGATCAGCTGCATGTGCTGGCCGGTAAATGGACAATTCATAGTACGGTGGATTGCCGGATAGAGATTGAAACAGGGATTGACGGTGAGGTCTGGGATATCAACGGCCCCCATCTGTTTGAGCAGCGGAATCAGCTGAAGGAAGGCGTGCTCCTGGCAACGGCTGTTACGGGTGAATTACAGCTGCCGGTCGCGGTTGCTGAGCAGGCGGATTTCGCGTTTGCGGAGCAGCGTATCCATGGGGAGGCAGCGCTCCGGACGGTTTCTTTTGACGCCAAGGCTGGAGAGATCTATGAATGGTACAAATATGTGGCCGTCTTCACCGGGCTGGACATGGAGGGGGAAGCTGCTGTACAGGCGGTACGAACAGTCAGGACTGCGGCTGCGGCAGGTTATGCAGAGCTGCTGGCAGCCCATTGCCGGAAATGGGAAGAGCGGTGGTTAAGCAGCGATGTGGTGATCGAAGGAGATAATGATGCGCAGTTCGCTCTCCGGTACAGCATTTATCAGCTGCTGATTATTGCGCCAACGTTGTCTGAGAAAGTATCCATTCCTGCACGCGGCCTATCCGGCCAAGTCTATAAAGGAGCTGTGTTCTGGGATACGGAAATGTTCATGCTGCCGTTCTTCCTGCATAGTGATCCCGGCATTGCCCGCAATCTGATGATGTACCGCATCCATACACTGGACGGTGCCCGCCGTAAGGCAGCAGAGTATGGGTATCTGGGTGCTTTTTATGCCTGGGAGAGCCAGGATTCGGGAGATGATGCCTGTACACTGTTCAATGTGAATGATGTGTTTACCGGACGGCCAATGCGGACCTATTTCCGGGATAAGCAGGTGCATATCAGTGCAGATGTCGTGCACGGGATCTGGCAGTATATCCAGTTCACCGGAGATGACAGTATGCTTGCGGACGGCGGAGCTGAAGTCATCTGGGAGTGTGCACGTTTCTTGTACTCGTATGCTTATTATAATCCGGTGAAGAAACGTTACGAGATTCTGGATGTTACCGGACCGGATGAATATCATGAGCGGGTCAACAATAATGCGTTCACCAATGCTCTGGTGCAGGAGACACTGGAAATTGCACTGCGGACAGCGGGTCTGCTGCAGGACAAATACCCGGCTGTGTATGCGGAGCTGGCAGGACGGTTTGCTGAGGGGCCGTTCCTGGCTGAGTTCACAGATATGCTGGAGCATTTCTATGTTCCGCAGCCGGACCCGGACACCCTGGTTATTGAACAGTTCGACCGCTATCTGAAGCTGGAAGAGGTTGCACTGGCTGAGCTGAAATCACGGGTGATCAACAAACATGAATACTGGGGTGGAGGCAACGGGCTGGCCACCTCCACAAGAATATTGAAGCAGGCTGATATCGTGCTGATGCTGAACCTGTTCAAAGAGAAATTCAGTAAGGAAGTGAAGAGGGCCAACTGGGAATTCTATGAGCCGCGAACCGAGCATGGTTCCAGCCTTAGTCCGTGCATTTACGCACTTGTCGCTGCCGATATCGGCTTACCTGACTGGGGATATCCGTACTTTATGCGTACAGCCACTGTAGATCTCACCGGAGAATCGAAGCAGTATGTTGGCGATCTCTATATCGGCGGGACCCATCCGGCTGCGAACGGCGGCGCATGGATGGCAGCGGTGCTCGGCTTCGGAGGTCTTCAGTTTGATGGTGTGACCGCTGTGATGAATCCGGCGCTGCCTAAGGCGTGGACAGCTGTGGAGCTGCCGGTTGTGCTGCGAGGAGGCAGCTTCCGGCTGCAGATCAGCCGGGAAGAGATCACCGTCACCGCGGCGCCGGACAACAGTGAAGCTGTAGCATTCGCCGGCTTCGGCGGCGAACCGGAGCTGTGCCGTCCGGGCATACAGCTGCGGCTGCGGGCTCAGGGTAGAGTGGAAGGGGCTGCAGAGGAGAATGCGGACTCCGGAGTCACGACAATTCGGCAACATTAGAATTAATATTGTATGCTGGGCAGGAATTAGATAATTTACCGGATCTTCACTACAAAATAATCAAGCAAACAAGAAGCAATAAGGAGGACATATAACAGATGCTGGAGCAAATGAAAGGTGCTATTTTTGATCTGGACGGTGTAATTGTAGATACCGCCAAATATCACTATCTTGCGTGGCGCTCGCTGGCAGAAGAGCTTGGATTCCAGTTCACGGTAGAGCATAATGAACGGCTCAAGGGTGTCAGCCGGATGAGGTCACTGGATATCCTGCTGGAGATTGGCAGGCTGGAATTCAGTGAAGCGGAGAAGCTTGTCATGGCAGATAAGAAAAACCGCCTTTACGTGGAATACATCTCCGGACTGGATGAATCGGAGCTGCTGCCTGGTGTCATGACATACCTCAGCGGTCTTAGAATGCGCGGTGTAGGGGTTGCCCTCGGTTCAGCCAGTAAGAATGCCGTATTTATACTGGATAAGCTGAATATTGCTGGGCTGTTCGATGCCGTTGTTGACGGCAATAAGGTATCCCGGGCAAAACCGGACCCGGAAGTGTTTCAGACTGCCTGCCGGGAACTGGGCCTGCAGCCGCAGGACTGCGTGGTATTCGAGGATGCCGAGGCCGGTGTAGCCGCCGGGAAAGCTGCGGGAATGCAGGTCGTTGGCATCGGGAAACGGGAAGTGCTGAAGGAGGCAGATCTGGTAGTATCCGGATTGCATGATCTGTAAGACCTTGATAGAATTGCCTAGAGGAACTTATTTCCTCTACTACCTATTCTATTATAGAAGGAAAGCTTGAGGGATGATGATGGAAACGTTATTGCTATGGCCTGAGGGTGCGCCCGGAGCGCTGGGAAACAGTGATGAGGACCGGCCCGCGATTACACCTTATTTAGTTGAAGGCAAGCAGAATGCCGCTGTTGTGATTTGTCCGGGAGGCGGCTATGCGATGCGTGCCGATCACGAGGGAGGGCCGGTTGCAGAATGGTTGAACACACTCGGGATTTCAGCGTTTGTGCTGCGCTACCGTGTTGCACCTTATAAATACCCGAGTGCGCTACAGGATGCGCAAAGAGCGTTGCGGACGATCCGCTTCCGGGCGGATGAATTCGGAATTGACCCGGACCGACTGGCCATTCTGGGCTTCTCCGCCGGTGGACATCTGGCTTCGACGGCCGGGGTGTTATATGATCTGGGAAATCCCGATCATCCGGAGCCGCTGGAGAGGCTGTCCAGCCGGCCGGACCGGCTGATTCTATGCTACCCGGTCATTTCCATGACCGAAGGGGTAACGCATCAGGGCTCGAAGGAGAACCTGCTGGGAGTAAGCCCGGATGAGCAATTGCCGCTGCGGCTTAGCAGTGAGTTCCAGGTGAGCGCAGAGACTCCGCCAACATTCCTCTGGCATACCTCAGATGACGCTTCCGTTCCCGTAGAGAACAGCCTGCTGTTCGCCGCAGGGCTGAGCCGTCACCGTGTTCCGTTCGATCTGCACATTTATGCACATGGGATACACGGGATTGGTTTAGGAGCCGATGAGCCGCATACACGGACCTGGACCGATGCCTGTGCTTCCTGGCTGGAATTGAACGGCTATACCAAAGCATGAGCGTCTGCTTCGATGTCCGCGCCCAAAGGAGGTACATATAATGAAACTTAGATTTCCACATGTGCATACAGCGGAAGAAACCGCTGAAGTTGCCCGATTGGCGGCAGAAATATGGCGCGAATATTATGTTTCCATTATTACCGCCGAGCAGATCGAGTATATGCTTGACAAGTACCAGTCGGTTCCTGCAATTACGCAGCAGATCCATCATCAGGGTTATGAATATTACTTAATCCATAACGGGGAAGGCGCCACGGTGGGGTATATGTCGGCGAGACAAGAGGAAGGAAAGCTCTTCTTGAGCAAGTTCTATATAGGCAAGGAGTACAGGGGTCGCAGCTATGCCAGCCAAGCGTTGGCCTTCCTGGAGAAGCTGTGCCAAGAGCGGAACCTGACTCATATTTGGCTAACGGTCAATCGTGATAATGCATCCAGCATTGCAGTCTATAAGAGAAAAGGCTTTCGGACCCTAAGGGAACAAATGGCGGATATCGGGAATGGATTCGTCATGGATGATTTTATTATGGAAAAAGAAATTCCGGTCCCCTGAGAGAGGGACGGCATATTTATGAACAAGGATTCTTCCTATAATCAATCGGTGACCTATTGGAAACAATATCAAAAGTTTTTCCCTGATGACATGCAGATCAATGAAAGTCACTTACCCACAGAAGAGTGGATGACCTGGAACAATGCTCATATTCACCTGGATCGTATGCCTGTTCCTGATGCACAATTGAAAATCATTTTCATTCATGGAGCTGGCGGCAATGGCAGGTTGCTCGCTCCTTATGCACGAATGCTGCAAACCTACGGTTATGAAGTAGTGTCGCCGGATCTGCCGCCTTATGGTCTAAGCTATACCGATTCAGCGGAATCATTGGATTATCAGCTCTGGATTGACATCCTTAATGAATTGATCGAACAGGAGCTGAAACGGGACGGCAAGCCTGTCATTCTGCTGGGCTCCAGTATTGGAGGCATGTTAGCTTATCACACGGCTGTACAAAGTAAACGGGTCAAAGGGTTGATTGCAACAACATTTGTGGATACGAGTGATTCAAAAGTTCGTGATCAGTTAGCTCCTAACAAACTCATTAGCCGGTTAGGGGGATGGTGTATGAATCAATTCCCTTCCCTATTAGACTCCTTGCAGATCTCTGTCAATAAAGTATCCCGGATGAAATGGATCACGAACAACGCTGAACTGACCAGACTCATTATGAATGATCCTCTTGCGGCAGGCACATCTATTCCCTTACGCTTATTAAGAACGTTCTTAAATATGAAACCTGTGATTAAACCTGAGAACTTTGAGGTTTGCCCGGTATTGCTCGTTCATCCTCAATTAGACCCTATGACTCCTTACCGCTTCAGTAAACCGTTTTATGATAATCTCAAAAGCAGAAAAGAGTATGTGAGTTTAGAGGGTGCGGGTCATTTTCCGATTGAACAACGGGGGCTGGAGCAGATGATTGTTGCTGTGCTTGCTTTTTTGAGAACGATAGAGAACGAACTCGAGAGAGAATGATTGTGATAATAACCAGTCTGACACGGTAGCTTCGTGTTATGGCTGGTTTTTGTTTAAATATAATAATGGTGAAACTCCATACAAATGAACATAAAGAACTTTGAAATAAACATATGTAAGCGCTTGTAGGTTTGTTATATTATTGAAACTGGAGGTGTATCCAGATGTTGTCGATGCTTATTAAACCTATCGTGAAGCTGAACGTCAAGCAGCAGCTGATTCTGCTGTTCCTGATTATGATCTCGCCCATCCTGATTTTGAACAGCTACGGCAACTATAAGGCAGAAGAGATTCTTAAGCGCCACGTCACCAATGCCTATGTGGAGCTGAACAAGCAGAATTTCGCCATCATTAACAGAGATATTGATACGGTTAACAAAATAACAACGACCGTCATCCAGAATCCGATCCTGCAGCAGCTCAATATGAGCGGGGATGATCCCGTGCTTGAACGCGTTGAGCGGTACGAAACCATTGAGAAGCTGCTGGGCAGCTACTCCCAGGGAGCCGAGCGGGGCGACGGGATCTATTACTCGCTGTATGTGTATGATCCGGATAACTATTACTTTTTCGCTCCCAATTTTCCTCAGGTGAAGAAGGCGGGGGTTTATTTTTTCTCCAAGGGTGAAATGCCGTATTGGTTCGAGCAGGTGGTGCAGCAGAAGGGCCACGGTTATCTGATGTTCACCGAGAAGCTGAGCCCGCAGGCCGAGGATCTGAAGACACTCACTTATGTCCGGGCAGTTAATAATATCTATAGAGGTGCTGGGACGATCGGTGTGCTCGTTGTGACCAAGATGGAATCGAAGATCGGTGAATCGCTGAAATCCATCTCCCTGCCGGACGGGGAAATTTATCTGACCGACATGAGTAACCGTGTGCTTGCCTCTACTACGAATTCAACGGGGGAAGTTATTGCTCTGCCTGAGGGATCTGAAGCCGGTGACCCGGAGGGGACCGAGGATATCATCACGGATGACTTCATATATGTAGTCAACAACAATCACGCCTTCGAGCAGAAGCTGGTGTATAAGGTTCCGGTCAAGGCGCTGCTGCAGCAGCAGAACGAAATGAAACGTGTCATTCAATACATAACCGTTGCGTACGCACTGTTTGGGCTGATCATCATCACCTACTTCTGGCGTTCGCTGATGACTCCTTTGCAGAAGCTGGCTTTTTTTGTGCGCAAGTATGAGCCTGGCAACCGCGTTCCCGAGACTCCCCGGAGAGGCAGCAATGATGAGGTCAGTGTGCTGATCGCTTCCACCTATGATATGGCCCGCAGGCTCAACAGCCTGATCATGTACAAATACCAGATGGAGATCAAGCAGAAGGAATCTCAGCTGCAGCTGCTCTATCAGCAGATCAATCCGCATTTACTATACAACACCCTGGAGAGTATTTATTGGAAAAGCTCGCTGGAGGGCAATGTGGAATCCGCGGAAATGATCAAGGAATTATCCAAGCTGATGAAGATCAGCTTAAGCCGGGGGAGAGAGCTGATCACGCTTGAGGAGGAGCTTGAGCATGCCAGTGCCTACATCAAGCTGCAGCAGCATCGGTATGACTATGTGTTCGCCGTCATCTGGAATATTGCTCCTGAAACCAAAAGCAATCTGATTCCCAAGATCACCCTGCAGCCGTTAATCGAAAATGCCATTATTCACGGTGTCAAAAATATGGATGAGGACGGCGAAATCATCATCACCTCCGTTCTGCAGAATGACAGGATTCTGATTACCATTGAGGATAACGGCTATAAGCAGGTCGACTACAAGGCAATTGATCTGGTGCTGAATGATGAGAGCCCCAATCCTGTCAGCGGATATGGCATCCGTAATATTAATCAGCGGGTTCATCTGCATTTTGGCCCGGACTACGGAATCAGCTATGGCCCGCGTGCCGCCGGAGGAACCGTCGTGACAGTAACCCTTCCGAAATCAGAGACTATAGAGTAGAGGAGATATCCTGATGTTCAATATATTAGTTGTTGATGATGAGCCGCTCATTTGTAAAGGACTCAGCAATCTGCTGGCTGCCTCCGGGCTGGATATCGATCATATTTTCACCGCGAACAGCGGGTTTGAGGCACTGGATTGTATCCGGATGGAAGAGATCGATCTGCTCGTCACGGATATTCAAATGGGTGCAATGAGCGGGATCGAATTGATGCAGCATGCCAAAATGACCAAGCCCTGGGTGCAGACGATTGTCATCTCTGCGCACGAGACCTTTCAATATGCCCAGATGGCCGTCCGGCTGGGAGCCAAGGATTACCTGATCAAGCCGCTGAACAGCGAGCAGTTTCTGGACTCGGTGCGGAGTGTTGTGCTCAAAATGGATAAACCTTCCCCCGAGCTGGTCACCTATATGGCCGATATCAGTGAAAGCTTCCGTCTGGAGGAGCCGCTTCCGGAATACAGCAAGCTGCTGAATGTACTGCTGGCCGAAACGGCTGCGGTGCTGGGAACGGAGGAAGAGCTGCGCAAGCTGGACGAACTGAAGCTGCAGGGGCCGTTCTTTGCTGTAATCAAGATCAAGCTCCCCTTCCCGGAGGAGCACCATGCACAGAAATATACCTCCCGTGACCACGGACTGCTGCGTTACGCTGTTCTTAATATTGCCAAGGAGCTGCTGAATCAGGAGTGGAATTCCACAGCATTCTATTCCCCCGATGAAGAGATTACGGTCATTATTCAGTGGGATGAGAAGAGCTACGAGGAATCGGCGACAGGCCAAGTGAGCAGGCTGGATGCGCTGGGCCGCAGTCTGCATTTCAATATTCACCGTTATCTGCATCTGAATGCTGTAATAGGGATCAGCCAGATTCTGAAGGGAATCAGTTTCATGGATGTGCTGAACCGGCAGGCTTCGAAGGCCATTCTCTGGAACAAGGAGCATGCGGACCATTATGTGTTCTACTACGGGGATTTCAACTGGAACAACTATGCTGCCGATCCTTCCGCCGAGGAGCTGCATACGCACAGCAATCTGATTGTGCAGAAGGCGAAGGAATATATCGATGAGAATTACGCCCAGAAGGGCTTGACCATCCATGAAGTAGCCAAGAAGAATCATGTCAGCCCCAATTACCTGAGTTATCTCTTTAAGAAAAATACAGGCCATAACCTGTGGGAATATGTCATCAAGCTGCGGATGGAGGACAGCCGGGAGATGATTCTGAATACCGATCTGCGCCGTTATGAGATTGCCGAGCGGGTGGGGTATGAGTCGCCGGAGCATTTCAGCAAGATTTTCAAAAAATACTATGGAATCAGCCCCAGCGAATTGAAGAAGTAAAAACGCTTACGATTGCCATAGATATAGACATGTTCAGTCCCTCCCCCATTTCCTACAATTAAGGTAGGAGGCGCTTTGCGAAAGTGCTGAAAGACGAAAGGAATGAGGGAGCCAGAATGAACCAGTCTGCTGCGTTACACGATCAACTTCCAGCGGAACTAGAGAGCAAGCCGTATAAACAGAACCGCTGGAAAAAGAACTTTTGGGGCTTTATGTTCCTCGTCCCCGCAATCATCATCTTTATCATGTTTATGTGGGTGCCCATTTTCAAAGGATTTCTGTACAGCTTCTACACGGTGGATTTCGTCAAAGGAAATACATTCGTAGGCATGGACAATTATGCCAGAGCGCTCACGGATTCGGATGTGCTTATCGCTGTGAAGAACACCCTGTACTACATGCTGCTGTGTCTTGTAATCGGTTTCTGGGTTCCGATTGCGTTTGCGATCGCGATTTCGGAGCTGAGAAAATTCGGCGGATTCGTACGTGTAGCAGCGTATTTGCCTTATGTCATGCCTGCGGTTGTCTTGTACGGACTGTGGAGATGGCTGTATGATCCCGTCGGACCGATTAATGCCCTGATTGGCAGCACGGGGGCGGACCAGATCGCCTTCCTGACCGATACCAGGTGGTCGATGATCTCGCTTGTCTTCATGGAGACCTGGCAGCAATTCGGCTCGGGGATGCTCATCTATCTGGCTGCCGTGCTCAGTATTCCCAGGGACTGGTATGAGGCCGCCGAGATTGACGGAGCCGGAGTCTGGGCACGCATCCGCCATATTACACTGCCTTCGCTGCGCAATCTGATTCTGCTCATGCTGATTCTGCAGATCATTGCTACCTCTCAAGGGTACCAGTCGCAGATGGCCCTGCTCGACGGAGGACCGAACAATGCTACGCTGACCTATGCGCTGCTCATTGTGAAATATGCTTTTACAAGACTGGATTATGGTACGGCGACTGCGCTGGGAATGCTGATGTTTGTTGTTCTGGGCGGTTTGGGCATTTTACAGTTCAAGCTTAACAAGGAGGACAACTAGGATGAAGAGCGCAGACAGAGGGATTCTCTCCGAACATGATCTTAAGAAGACCGGCAATAAAATCGTATATGGAATCATGGTGTTTTTCATTCTGTTAATGATTTTTAGCATGCTATATCCTATATTGATGACCATGTTCAACGGACTTAAGTCCAATGTTGAGGTTAACTCATTCCCGCCGCATTTTTTCCCGCAGGAATGGCATTTCAGCAATCTTAAGGATGCGCTGGATTATATCAATCTGCCGATGTTTCTAAGAAACACGCTGTACATTTTCGCCGGGAACATGGTAGCTACCCTGGTTGTACTGGGCCTGGCCTCCTTCAGCATCTCGCGGATGAATGTGCCTTACCGCAAGGCCTTCTACTTCTTCTTCCTGATGACGCTGTTTATACCGGCCACGAGCTATATGATTCCGAACTTTGTCAATCTCAAGGAACTCGGACTCTTGAACCAGTATGCTGCTTTCTGGCTGCCGGCAGGTGCGAATACCTTCTTCTTCCTGCTGCTCAAGAACTTCTTCGACGGAATTCATCCTGAGATTCTTGAAGCCGCACGGATTGACGGGGCCTCGGAGCCGAGAAGCTTCTTTACCATTGCTGTTCCGCTGTCCATTCCGATTTTTGCGACACTCGCGATCTTTATCTTCTCCACAGCCTGGAACGACTGGTTCTGGCCGTCGCTTGTCATGCACAGTGAGGAGAAGTACACTCTCGCAACAGCGATCTATAAATACGTTATTAATGTAAAAGCACTGAATACGAATATCAAATTTGCCATTCTGTTCATTGTCTCGCTGCCGCCGATCCTGGTTTTCCTGATCTTCCAGAAGTTTATTATGCGCGGTGTCTCGTTGTCGGCTGTTAAAGGGTGATCAGAATTATGCTGCAGAAGGATATGGATCGTAAACCTGCACATGAAAGGAATATAAATACACCTCGTTTGTAAACAGTTTCTCTTTTATGATGAATTTGTAAGCTAATTATGAATTGAAAAGGGGAGTTTCAATGCGTAAATTTTCCAGTGTATTAGCATGTCTCCTGGTGACGGGATCGTTATTGTCCGCTTGCGGCGGCAATAATAACGGGAACAAACCGGCGGCAAATGGAGGAGAGGCGACACCAGCACCAGCAGCTACTAATGCAGCAGAAGAGACCACGGCTCCTACAGAAGCACCGGTAGATGATATCACCCAGAGAAAAGTAACGATCAAAATTCACTATCCAACTCCTGACCTTACCGAAGTAAGAGCACAGGAGGATGACAAGATCAAACGGTTCCAGGAAGTCTATCCGAATGTGGAGATTGTCAAGGATGACTGGCAGTACAATGTAAGTGAAATCGGTGTGAAGATGGCTGCGAACGAAGCGCCAACCTTCTTCAATACGTACGCAACAGAAGCGAAATTCCTGGTCGAGAAGGGCTGGGTCGCTGATGTTACGGATCTGTGGAATAACTATGAATTCAAGGATCAGATCAACCCTGTACTGCAGAACCAGTTCATTATTGACGGCAAAGTGTACGGTGTAACGCAGAAGGGCTATGTCACCACGACGATGATCAATAAGAAGATGCTCGATGAAAAAGGTGTAGCTGTCCCTCCAATGGACTGGACCTGGGATGACATGCTGAATACAGCCAAAGGCGTAGCAGATACCAAGAAAGGGATCTCCGGTATTGCTCCAATGGGTAAAGGCAACGAAGCAGGCTGGAACTGGACCAACTTCCTGTTCGAAGCAGGTGGTGAAATCCAGAAGATTGAAGGCGGCAAGGTTGTAGCTACATTCAATTCGGATGCCGGTGTGAAGGCGCTGGATTTCTATAAGAAGCTAAGATGGGAAGCAAAAGCTGTTCCTCAGGACTGGGCGCTTGGCTGGGGCGATGCTGTAGGCGCGTTCCAGCAGGGACGTACTGCTATGGTAATGGCCGGATCTGACGGTGTTATCGAGCAGGCGCTCAACCAGGGCGGACTCAAACCTGAAGATGTACTTACTTACCCGATGCCTGCTGCTGAAAAAGGCGGCAAGCATACCGGCGTACTCGGCGGGGACTATCTGGTTATCAATCCGAACGCCAGCAAAGACGAGCAGGAAATGGCCTTCCGCTATATTACTTTCGATTACTTCTCTGACAAAGGTCTTGAAGCTCTTGACGCGATTATCAGCCAGCGCAAAACGGACGGCAAATACTACATCCCGCCGCTCCTTGATTACTATGCTGCCGATTCCGACTTCGGCAAGAAGACCAAAGCTGTCTATGACAAGTACGACATCGTCTATCAATATAGCCCTGAAATCATGGCGCTGCTTGATGGTAAACCTGAAGCGCAATACAATACTCAGGATTACTACGCCACCATGTCTAATGTAATCCAGGAGCTATTCTCGAAAGAGGGTACAGATTCCAAGGCCCAGCTCGACGCTGCAGCCAAAACTGTGCAGGAGAAATTCTTCGATACTATTAAAGTGGAGTAGCAGCGGGTTTCATAAATGAACGGTTCAGGAGTATTGAACTGAGCAATATTACTTAAAGGCAGGGGGCCTTAGTCTCCTGTCTTTTTGCTATATTATTTATATTATAACTAAATGCAGGAATGGAATTTGGGGGTCCAGAGCCGAGTGGAGCATATGACAGAGGAGATCCTGTTCAGAAATTTAGAGCCGATAAGAAGGCCTCCAAGGATGAATGCGGCTAAAACAGATGATCTAGGCAGTACCCCGTTAGCAGAAAAGACAAAATTCGAGCAATTATAACACATAAAATGGTAAAATAACCTGATTATGATCGAATGAAAGCGCTTTGAAAACAAATCAAAAAAACTTTATACTTTGTGAAAGATTTCACTATACAATGCGTAGAGAATATGATAAGATAAATGTGTAGAGAAAAACAACCTAAAAATTGACAGGAGGACGAGGGAGATGGCAGTTAAAAACGAAGTCGCCGCCCAAGTGAAACAAACCACCGCTGAAGAATATATTCAGACTTTGGTGGATAAAGCAAAGAAAGCTCATGCAGAGTTTATGGGGCTGGATCAAGAGCAGACAAACACAATCGTTCATGCAATGGCGTTGGCCGGACTCGACAAGCACATGTACTTGGCTAAGCTGGCTGTTGAAGAAACAGGCCGCGGTGTCTATGAAGACAAAATTACGAAGAATATCTTCTCAACTGAATATATCTGGCACGGAATTAAGTACGACAAGACAGTAGGCGTTATTGAGGATAACGCTTATGACAACTTCCAGAAGATTGCTGAACCAGTCGGAATCATTATGGGTATCACACCGGTAACCAACCCAACATCCACCACGATGTTTAAAGCGTTGATTTCCGCCAAGACACGTAATCCTATTATATTCGGTTTCCATCCGTCAGCGCAAGAGTGTAGTGCGGCAGCAGCCAAAATTCTACATGATGCAGGCGTAAAAGCCGGCGCTCCTGAGAACTTCATCCAATGGATCGAGCTTCCGACCATGGACAAAACAAATGCACTGATGAACAATCCTGACGTTGCACTGATTCTGGCAACCGGCGGATCGGCAATGGTTAAAGCAGCTTACAGCTGCGGCAAACCGGCACTCGGCGTAGGTCCTGGTAACGTACCTGCCTTCATTGAGAAGAGTGCTGACATTGATCAGGCAGTAACTGACCTTATCCTTTCCAAGACTTTTGATAACGGTATGATCTGTGCTTCTGAGCAAGCGGTTATTATTGAAGAAGCGATTTTTGACCAAGTGAAGAAAAAAATGATTGCGAACGGCTGCTACTTTGTAAACAAAGAAGAAGCTGGCAAGCTGACAAGCGGCGCAATGAACGTAGAGAAATGTGCGGTTAACCCTGCTATCGTAGGCCAATCCGCTGTGAAGATCGCTGAAATGTGCGGTATTCAGGTTCCTGCCGGAACGAAGATCCTGGTAGCTGAGCTTGAAGGCGTAGGTACTAAATATCCGCTGTCTGCTGAGAAGCTGAGCCCGGTTCTGGCTTGCTACAAAGTGAAGAATGCTGACCAGGGTATTGAACGCGCAGCTGAAATCGTTGAATTTGGCGGCATGGGCCACAGCTCGGCCATCCACTCCAACAACGAAGAAGTAATCATGAAGTTCTCCAACCGTCTGCAAACCGGACGTATTCTCGTCAACTCGCCATCTACACACGGCGCAATCGGCGATATTTACAACACCAATATCCCTTCACTGACACTGGGCTGCGGATCTTATGGACGCAACTCTGTATCGCAAAACGTGACTGCAATCAATCTGATCAACGTGAAAAGGGTGAACCGTCGTACCGTGAATATGCAATGGTTTAAAGTACCTGACAAGATTTACTTCGAAAAGGGATCCACACAGTATCTGGCCAAAATGCCTGACATCACTCGTGTAGCAATTATCACCGACCCTATGATGGTTAAACTGGGTTATGTAGAAAGAGTTGAGCACTATCTGCGTCAACGCCAGACTCCTGTAGCTATCGAAGTGTTCTCGGAAGTTGAACCGGATCCATCGACAACTACTGTAGAAAAAGGTACTGCCATGATGAACAGATTCCAGCCTGACTGCATCATCGCACTCGGCGGCGGTTCCCCAATGGACGCAGCAAAAGGAATGTGGTTGTTCTACGAACATCCGGATGCAGACTTCAACGGCCTGAAACAGAAGTTCATGGATATCCGCAAACGGGTATACAAATTCCCTAAGCTCGGCAACAAAGCGAAATTCGTTGCAATTCCAACAACTTCCGGTACGGGTTCCGAAGTAACATCGTTCGCAGTAATCACAGACAAGACAACGGGTAATAATACAAAGTATCCGCTGGCCGATTATGAGCTGACTCCAGACGTAGCGATTATCGATCCTGAGTTTGTATATAGCTTGCCTAGAACTGCTGTTGCCGATACAGGTATGGATGTATTGACACATGCAATCGAAGCTTATGTATCTGTAATGGCTAGTGACTATTCAGATGGTCTGGCAATCAAAGCGATTCAACTGGTGTTCCAGTGGCTGGAGAAATCCGCACTGACTGGCGACAAGCTTGCCCGCGAAAAAATGCACAACGCATCTACACTTGCCGGTATGGCCTTTGCAAATGCATTCCTGGGTATCAATCACAGCTTGGCGCACAAATGGGGCGGCCAGTACCACACAGCGCATGGCCGTACTAATGCGATCCTGATGCCGCACGTTATCCGTTACAATGCTAAGAAACCTACGAAGTTCGCTTCGTTCCCTAAATATTCGCACTTTGTAGCTGACGAACGGTATGCTGAAATCGCCCGTATCCTGGGATTGCCAGCACGCACTACTGAAGAAGGCGTAACCAGCCTGATCAATGCAATCCGCGACATGAACAAAAAACTCGGCATCGAAGAATCCTTCTCGGCTCTTGGTTTTGATCCTAAGGACTTCGAATCCCGTGTAGATTACCTGGCTGACCGTGCATTTGAAGACCAATGTACAACTGCCAATCCAAAAATGCCGCTGGTATCTGAGCTTGCTGATGTATACCGCAACGCATTCTACGGAAAATTCGACAACTAATCTAAGATTGCCTGGTAAAGTATAAGGTTAAAGGTTAATATGGAACTGGATGGAAGTGACAAATATCACTGAAAGAGTGATATTTGTCACAGTCCTTTTTCAGAAAATAAACTAAAATGTTTATATAAACAACGATCCCAGTTATGAAGTCGCGATTGTGAATTTTATAACAACCGAGTAGCTATGGGATCACGAGACACGGGATTAACCTTCAAGCCCGCGATCTCTACAAATATACTAAATATAAATGGAGGGATTTAGCATGTCGGTGATTGAAAAAGAAGTACAAGAGGTTAAGTCGAGTTGGAGAAGTTTTACTAAAGGTACATGGGCCAAGAAAGTTGACGTTAATAACTTTATTGCCAAGAACATCAATCCTTATGAAGGAAACGAAGAATTCCTTGTAGGTCCTACCAGCAATACTACTGAATTGTGGAAGATTATCTCCCAACTGAGTAAGGAAGAAAGAGAAAGAGGCGGCGTATGGGATGTTTCCCTCGATACTGTCTCCACCATCACTTCCCATAACCCAGGTTATATTGACAAGGACAAGGAACAAATTGTCGGCGTTCAGACTGATGCCCCTTTCAGACGTTCCATTCAACCGTTCGGCGGTATCAAAATGATGATCGATGCTACTAAGGCTTACGGCTTCGAACTTCCGCAAAATATCGTTGACATGTTCACGAACATCCGCAAAACGCATAACCAAGGCGTTTTTGATGCATATACACCAGATATGAGAGCTGTGCGTAAATCCGGCGTAATCACAGGTCTTCCTGATGCATACGGCCGCGGACGCATTATCGGCGACTATCGCCGTATTGCCCTGTACGGTATCGATTTCCTGATTAAAGACAAGAAGCAACAACTAACCGAGCTTGAAGTGGATTCCATGACTGAAGATGTAATTCGTCTGCGTGAAGAGCTGTCCGAGCAAATGCGCGCTCTGGGCGAATTGAAGCAAATGGCTGCTGCTCATGGTCTTGATATTTCCAAACCTGCTAATAACTTCAAAGAAGCTACTCAATGGGTATACTTCGGTTATCTTGCAGCAGTTAAAGAGCAAAACGGTGCCGCAATGTCCTTGGGACGCGTATCCTCTTTCCTTGATATTTATGTACAACGCGATTTTGAAGAAGGTACTCTTACTGAAGAACAAGCGCAAGAAATCGTTGACCATTTCGTAATGAAGCTGCGTATCGTGAAATTCCTGCGTACGCCTGACTATAACGATCTGTTCTCTGGCGACCCTACTTGGGTAACTGAATCCATCGGTGGTATGGCTGAAGACGGAACAACTCGCGTAACCAAGAACAGCTTCCGCTTCCTGCATACCCTGTACAATCTGGGTCCTGCACCAGAACCAAACCTGACTGTACTGTGGTCTGAAAAGCTGCCTGAAGGCTTCAAAAAATATTGTGCCAAGGTTTCCATTGAAACCAGTGCTATCCAATATGAGAACGATGATGTAATGCGTCCATACTGGGGTGAAGACTACGCGATTGCTTGCTGTGTATCCCCAATGCGTATCGGTAAACAAATGCAGTTCTTCGGCGCCCGCGCCAACCTTGCAAAAGCCTTGCTGTATGCGATCAATGGTGGTGTAGACGAGAAGTCCGGTGCCCAGGTAGGTCCTGAATATCCTGCTATTACTTCCGAATATCTTGATTACAACGAAGTAATGAAACGCTTCAAACCGATGATGGAATGGCTGGCTAAGACTTATGTCAATACCCTGAATATCATCCACTATATGCATGACAAATATTCCTATGAACGTATTGAAATGGCGCTGCATGACCGCGACATTCTGCGTACAATGGCTTGCGGTATTGCCGGCTTGTCCGTTGCTGCTGACTCCCTGAGCGCAATTAAATATGCCAAGGTTAAACCGATCCGCAACGAACAAGGTATTGCAATCGACTTCGAAACAGAAGGCGAATTCCCTTGCTACGGCAACAACGATGATGCTGTTGACAATATCGCAGTGGAACTGGTTGAAACCTTCATGTCGATGATCCGCAAAAACAAAACTTACCGTGATGCTGTGCCGACTCAATCGGTATTGACAATCACTTCGAACGTGGTATATGGCAAGAAGACTGGTACTACTCCTGATGGACGTAAAAAAGGCGAACCATTCGCACCTGGTGCTAACCCAATGCACGGACGCGACAAGAAGGGTGCACTTGCTTCCCTGAACTCTGTTGCTAAACTGCCTTACTCCGATGCACAGGATGGTATCTCCAACACATTCTCGATTGTTCCTAAGGCTCTGGGTAAAGACGAAGAATCCCGTAAGTCCAACCTGGTATTCATGATGGACGGATACTTCCACAACAACGCTCAGCACTTGAACGTTAACGTATTTAACCGTGAGCAGCTGATTGATGCAATGGATCACCCTGAGAACTACCCGCAATTGACCATTCGTGTATCCGGCTATGCTGTTAACTTCATCAAGCTGACCCGCGAACAACAGTTGGATGTTATCAACCGTACGTTCCACGATTCCATGTAAGAATTGTTCTTGCAGATCAAGAATTGAAATAAATCAAAGAGCTGCCGCCCTTGCAAGAGGGCGGTACACTCTTGTTTAAAAGTAATTAAAATTTTAAGGTTTTTTTCGAAAGGATGACATCTCATGCTTAAAGGACATATCCACTCCTTAGAAACATTTGGGACGGTGGATGGCCCCGGTATCCGCTTCGTGCTTTTTATGCAGGGCTGCCTACTTAAGTGTCAGTATTGCCACAACCCGGATACCTGGGGACTGAATGAAGGCAAGGAAATGACCGTTGAAGAAGTGCTTGCGGAAATTGAACCTTACCTGAATTATTATAAAACTTCCGGCGGCGGGCTTACCGTATCCGGCGGTGAACCCACACTGCAGGCACATTTCGTCAAACAGCTATTCACCGAAGTGAAGAAACGCTGGAATTTGCATACTACGCTTGATACTAACGGCTATAATGATGGTTCGAAAATCAGCGACTTGCTGGATGTTACCGATCTTGTGTTGCTGGATCTGAAGCACATCGATGATGAAGCTCATATTAAGCTGACTGGCAAATCCAACGACCGTACCTTAAAGCTTGCCCGCTGGTTGTCAGATAATAACCGTAAAATGTGGATTCGCCACGTATACGTTCCCGGCATTCATAATAAGGAAGAGGATTTGCGGAATCTCGGCCGATTCATTGGTACGCTTAATGGAGTAGAGAAGTTTGAAATTCTGCCTTATCACGTAATGGGAATTTATAAATGGAAAGAGCTTGGCCGTCCCTACGAGCTTGAAGGGGTGGAGTCACCGGACGAAGAAGAAGTGCAGCGTGCATACCGGCTGATTGAAGAGGGCCGTAAACAGTCTGCTTTGGTATAAATTCATACACGATATAACGAAAGCGGAGCTTCCAATTTGAGGAGTTTCGCTTTTTTGATGTACGGTGTAGTGAGTTCAACATACATAGCAACGTGTGAAATTGATAATTGTAATTTATATGTATAGGTATTCTGACGTGAAAGTATTGGAATTTCTTTTTTGAAGCTTTTGTGTGATGAAATATAACTTAATGATGTCACTAAACACAACTGAATTCGCTTACATTAGAGTATTTTATCCCTATTGTAGATGAATCTTAACCTTACGATTACAATCAGGGTTTTCTATAATAAGAGTTGTAAGGGAAACCATTAAATAGGGAGGGTCACCCGTAATGAGAAAAAGCTTAACTATGCTGTTGTCCCTGATGTTCGTTACCTCAGCGCTGCTGGCAGGTTGTGGAGGCAACAATAACAATGCTGCTGCAACGGAAGAACCGGCTGCAACGAATGAGCCTGCTGCAACCAATGCTGTCGAAACCGAAGAACCGGTTAGCGCTGAACCTTTTGAAATGACGGTCCGTCATACTCAGGTAGGTGCAGATAAACAGAAACGCCTGGCGATCCTGGAGGATGTAGTCGGCAAGGTGCAGGAAGAAGTACCGGGATTGACCTTCAAGCTGGATGGAGTCGATTCGGATGTGAACCGTAAAGAGAAGCTGCGCGGGGAAATGGCGGCCGGGAATCCTCCGGAGATCTTCGACCTGTTCGGCAGTCCGGATTCCAAGATCTATGCCAAAGAAGGTAAGCTTCTCGATCTGACCCCGATCCTCGATGAACTAGGCATTAAAGACAAATTCTCCAATCTGGATCCATTTACTTACGAAGGTAAAATCTACGGTCTGCCAATCGGCGGTTCAGGTGAAGGGTTCTTCTACAATAAAGAATACTATGACAGCAAGGGCTGGAAGGCTCCGGCCACCTTCGCTGAGCTGGAACAGCAGCTGGCTGATATCAAGGCTGACGGCAAAGTGCCGCTTGCCGGGGCTTCCAAGGCTGGCTGGGTACCGCTAATGCTTGCCAACCATCTCTGGTCACGTTATGCCGGACCGGATGTTACAGCGAAGTTCGCTACGGGTGAAGCTAAATGGAATGATCCGAATGTAGTCAAAGGCTTTGCGAAATACAAGGAATGGGTAGACAAAGGCTACTTCAAAAAAGGCGAACTCGGCTTCGAGTATGCTGAATATACAACCCAGTTCACCAGCGGCGAAGCAATCCTGATGTATGACGGCACATGGAAGTCCTCTGTATTCAAAGCCGGACAATCCGGTGAAGGTCTGATTGGTAAAGTCGGATTCTTCAATATTCCGGCGGTAGACGGCGGAGTGGGCGATCAGACGGCACTCATGCGTGATGTGAACAACGGCTATGGCTTCTCGGCATCTGCAGGTGAAGATGAACGTCAACTCGCTGCAGTCAAATCATTCATTAAGAATATGTTCAATGAAGAAATGCAGCTGCGCGGTCTGGTGGAAGATGGAGTACTGCCGGCTATGAAGATTGATCAGGCGGTACTAAATGAGAATATTACCGATGATCTGATGAGTGAGATTGTAGCAGTACTCAACAGCTCACAGTCCTCCTTCCCGGCATTTGACTCTCTGGTGCAGGCAGATGTGACTACCGAGATCAGTAATATCCAGATTCAAAGCTTGATTGGCGGACAGACCACTCCTGAGAAGATGGGAGATGCACTGCAGAAGATTCAGGAAGAAGCGAACGCAGCAGTAGAATAAGAGGCGGTAAATTGAATGTACCCTGGTGCTTGCTCCAGGGTACATTTTTAAAAGACAAGACTTTATATGTTTCGGGGTCCCCGCAAAGTACCTGAGTAAGCTTCGAAGCCAAAGCCCCACTTTGTGGGGTTATTTTAAAGTGAGAGATGTCTAAGCAACTTGGAGGTAGTCATGAATAAGGCACTAAGAAATCCTCTGGTGTTCATTCTGTTCGTTATACCGGCACTGGTTCTGTTCATTATGTTCTTCATTTACCCTATTTTCAGTTCACTCTACTATAGCTTCACCAGTTGGAACGGTGTATCCGATACAGTGAAATACGCCGGACTGGGCAACTTCAAAAAAGCCCTGGGAGATGAACGCTTCTGGGTTTCTGTTAAAAATAACGGCTGGTTCATTCTGTTCTCCGTATGCATTCAGGTGCCGCTGATTGTCTTCTTCTCCTTATTAATTGCTAATGTGAAGAAGCTGAAGGGCCTTTACAAGACAGCAGTATTCATGCCATCCATTATGTCTACTGCAGTTATCGGTATTCTGTGGGGCTTCATTTATGAGCCGAATATCGGCTTGTTCAACAAAGTGCTTGGTCTTGCCGGCATTGAGCCTGTCTACTGGCTGTCGGATGAACGCTTCGCCATGCTGTCGATTCTGATTACGAATGCCTGGCAATGGACCGGATTCTACATTGTAATGGTGCTGGCGGCTATTCTCTCCATCCCCGGTGAACTGGATGAGGCTGCGGCCATCGACGGTGCTACGGGCTTCCAGCGTGCTACACGCATCACTTTGCCGCTGATCGTTCCCATTATCTCGGTAGTAATCATGCTCTCTATTGCCGGAGCGATGAAGGCCGCAGATATCGTCATTGTTATGACCAAAGGCGGCCCGGCAGGTTCAACTGAGGTTATGGCCACCTATATGATTAAATATGCGATCACTAATTTCAAGTATGGGTACGGCAATACGATTGCAGTTCTGATCTTTATGTTCACGCTCGTGGTTACAGCTCTCTATCAGCTGCTGTTTGCCCGTCGTAATGAAAGGATTGAATACTGATGCTGCGCCTGAAGAAAAGCTTACCTCATGTTGCTCTGCTGGGATACCTGATCGTTGTACTCTTTCCGTTTCTCTTTGTCCTGTTCTCCTCGGTGAAGAAGGATAACAATGCGATCGCCCTGAATCCGTTCGGGATTCCGAAGACATTCGAATTCTCGAACTACGTTGAAGCATGGGTGAACGCTAAGATCAGCACATACTTTTTTAACAGCTTATATATTTCGATCCTGTCATCGGTGGTATCCATTCTGCTGGCTTCTATGTTTGCCTTCGCGGTTACGCGGATGCGCCAGGGGAAATGGAACAAGATTCTATTTTCGCTGGTCCTGATCGGCATGCTTATTCCGAACAATGCACTGATGCTGCCTATCTACACGATTGTCCGCAAGCTTCATATTCTCAATACACACTGGGCACTGATTATTCCTTATATCGCCAATGCAATTCCATTCACGATTATTATCCTGGCTGCATTCATGCGCTCACTTCCCAGTGAAATTGAAGAGGCGGCGGTCATGGATGGCTTGAAGGCTCCAGGTATCTTTGCTAGAATTATTGTACCTTTGACAGTTCCCGCCATGGTTACGGTCTTCATTGTTAATTTCCTGGGAAATTGGAACGAGTTCCTGCTGGCTAACTATTTCCTCTCTAATGACGAGCTGCGCACCCTTCCGGTGGGCATGGTTCAATTCCGTGATCAATATCAGATGAACTACGCGCAAATGTCGGCGGGTATTGTCTACAGCGTGGTCCCGGTTATCATCATTTATGCTATTTTGCAGGAGAAGATTATTGAAGGCGTAACGGCAGGCAGTGTAAAAGGATAACCCTATTCATGTCAGGAGCATGGGCCGATGAATTTGCGCTACAAATTATTTACGGCATTTCTGGGCCTGATTATCATTCCCTTATTCATTCTTGGCATGATTATGTTCTTCGTCACCTATAATTCGATAGAGAAGAAGTACAGCCAGCAATCTGAATATTCACTTAAGGCGATCAGTTACAGCATTTCGAATGTATTTAAAGATATGGACAACGTGACAGACAACGGAATTGCCACCTCGGTGTTTCACATGGCGCTCAGTGCGGATGATCCCTCCAAACAGGATTTGACCGACGCCGAGCAGCTCAGCCTGAATGCCAGCCAACGCAATTTCCGTAGTCTGCTCTATAATCATCCGTCGATCAGCTATGCGTTTCTGTATAATTTTAATGGAAAAGGCAGCTCGGAGATCGTATCGGTATTCACCAAAGAAAATTTCCGCACACTCCCTTACGATAAGTTCAAAGGAAGTGATCTCTACCAGGAGGTTATGAAGCTAAACGGGGTTCCGAAATGGCTGGCTCCGCATGAGTATCCCGAACTGACGGGAACGGAGGCTGTGTTTACCCAGATCCGGCTGATCAAGGAGCTAAGCTTTTTTCAGAACATCGGTATTCTGGTAGTCCAGATCAAGAACTGGGAGTTCGAATCGATATTCCGCAATCTCAAGATCGGGGACAGCAGCCAGAAGGTATCTTTTATGCTGGTCAACGATGACGGGATGATCCTGCTTGACCCCGACAGGCAGCTGGACGGACAGGATTTCCGCGACTTTACTACGAAGGATATTACCTTTAACCCGGGCTTCCAGAGCTACAAAACCCAATTTGACGGCGAAAAGAGCATTCTGTCAGTCTACCACCTGAAGGACTATCCCTGGAGCCTGGTTTCTGTGACCTCCTGGGGCTCGTTGTCCCATGAAGTAACTGTGTTTGCCCGTTGGTTTGTGGTGGTTATATTCCTGTGCCTGCTCGGTGCAGTGATCTTCAATCTGTTCTTCATGAACCGGATTACAGGGGGGATTGCTGTGATCGTCCGCTTCATGCGGCGGGTGGAGGATGGAGACCTGACAACCCGGGTCGAGGAGAAGGGCAGTGACGAAATGACGCTGCTTGCCAGAGGCTTCAATGATCTTATGGACAAAATCAATTCATTATTCAACAGGGTCAATGAAGAGCAGCGGCGCAAAAATCAGGCGGAAATGCGCGTGCTGCAGGCGCAGATCAAACCGCATTTTCTGTTCAATACGCTGGAATCCATCAATGTGCTGGCTGTGCAGAATGAAGGGCGCAAAGTCAGTGAGATGGTCTACAGGCTGGCCAGTATTCTGCGGATCAGTATCCAGGACAGAGATGAAATCACGCTGGAAGAAGAGGTTAAGCATCTGCGCAACTATCTGGATATTCAAAAATTCCGGTTCGAGGACTTGTTCGATTACCAGCTTGAGGTTCCGGAGGAACTGCTGGGCTGCGGGGTTCTGAAGCTTACACTGCAGCCGCTGGTCGAGAACAGCATTCAGCATGGCTTTGAAGGGATCAGCTACAAAGGACTGGTAAGTGTCAGGGTCTGGGAAGAACGGGGGAATCTGATTCTGCGGATTCAGGATAACGGGATCGGCATGACTCCGTCCCAGCTGTCCATGTTTCAGTATATGGTTAACGATCCGGCGGAGCAGAAGCCTGAAGGTAAACCGGAACACGGAATTCACCTGGAACGGAGGGGGCTTGGCGTTCGCAGTGTAGCAGACCGCATCCGCATAGAGTACGGCGACAGATATGGGATTTTCATCTGTGCGAGTCCTGGTGAGGGGACAATTATCCAGTGCGTCATACCTAAATACGGGCAGGGGGAAGATCATTATGCTAAAGGTATTATTGGTTGACGATGAGGCGCCTATCCTGAACAATCTCAACAAAGTGCTGCCTTGGCATGACATGGGGATGGAGGTTACGGGGATGGCCCGCAGCGGAATGGAAGCTCTGCGTATCGCTGAAGAGGCGACGCCCGATCTGGTGCTCTGTGACATCCGTATGCCGGTGATGGACGGACTTACATTCATCGGCAAGCTGCGTGAGATGGGGCTGGAGAGTGAGGTTCTGCTACTAAGCGGGTATCAGGAGTTTGATTATGCGCGTGAGGCCATCCGCCTTGGTGTGAAGGAATATATCTGCAAGCCGATACATTATGAGGAGCTTGGCAACAAGGTGCGGGAGATTGGAGCCCTAATCCGCAGCAAACAGTATAAGGATAAACTGTATAACAGTATTCCCTTGTTTCAGGAGATGCCTGTACCCGAGGATTCCGCCAAAAAAACTCCGGATCAATTGATGAGCCAGGCGGCGAATTATATTACCGAGCGGCTGAGCTATGACCTTGGCATTGAAGAGGTAGCGAACCGGATCGGCATTAGCAGCAGCTATTTCTGCCTGCTCTTCAAGAACCGCTTTGCGATGACCTTTGTGGAGTATGTAACTTTGCAGAGGATTGAAGCCGCCACATTCATGCTGGCCAGCAGTGACAAAAGCATTACTGCGATCAGCTCGGGAGTGGGTTATCAGGAGCGGCGTTATTTCACCAAGGTATTCCAGAAACAGACGGGGATGTCCCCTAAGGAATACCGCGATAAATACAGGACAGCTGAGGCACGGTAAGTCTGCCTTCATATCATTTGAGCTTGCGGAAAAAAGAAGCCAGCGGCTAAGCAACCGCTGGCTTAAGTATGTTCATCTGTCGGGGGAATTCATCAGTCTTCTTCATTAAAGGCTGTTCTCTTCCATACCACGCCGATTTCCTGTTCCCAGGCCAGCAATTGAACATTCTGAATCAGAGCGGCAGTTGCTGCCAAGGCCTCCTCCCAAGCCTTTTGGGGAAGGGCGCTATTCATAATCACGAGGAGGTGGGCTGGAATCCGCCTGCAATACGTATCATAGATCTGTGCTCCGTATTGTTGAATGAAGGCTTCTGGACGTGTTTTCAGAACGGCGTCGGCAAATTTCTTCCGGCCGGACCCGGCGAGCAGGATGAAGCGCCAAGGCTCTTTTTTGGAGTGAAAGGGTGCCCAAACCGCGTTGTTCAGCAAGCCGAGAAGTGTGTTCCGGGCAATGGGAACGCCATTGAATTCCTGTATGGTTCTTCTGCCGCGTATCGTCTGTATGAGCTGGCTGTCAGGAGAGGTCATAGCTTGTCCCTCACATTTCCGGTACGTAGGCACCCGAGATTTCGTCAATGACCTTGCTGAGTCCAATGGGGCCATAGCCTGCAAACCACAGATTTGCATCTCCGATATATACATGGTTATTCTTGACTGCTGTAAGGTTAGCCCAGATTGAAGTGTTCATAATGTTATCCAGAGCCGTCTGATTACTGTCACCGGGACGGAGAATGATGAACATACGGTCAGGATTCAGCTCGGGGAGTACTTCTTCAGAGATGGCTACATTCCATGAGTCCTTGAAATCTATGCGCTCTGTGGAAGCAGGGGTTCGTCCGAGAGGACCGAACAGCGTGAAGTTATCACCCGGTTGGATCAGCTGCAGCTGCTTGTCCTGTATCCGCATATAAGCGACAGTTTCATTAGGAGCAGCAGCAGCCAATTTGTCTCTTACCTTGGCTATCTTCGCTTCATAATCGGCATGGATCTGGTGAGCCTCGGCTTCTTTGCCGAAGATCTCTGCCGTTTGCCGGAATCTTGTCCAATCTTCTTCGTTCTCATTATCGAAAAGTATCGTTGGTGCTATCCTGGACAGCTGCTCATAGTTTTCCTCATTAAGTGTCTTTGAAGCGAGAATGAGATCCGGCTCCGACTCGAGCAGTGCTTCCAAGTTAGGGGCTTCTCCTGAGCCGATAGCGATAGTATCCTTCATCTGGTCCGCCAAGTATTCGGGGAATCCCAGGTCATTGTATGTAACCATGGCATGCGGTTCAATTCCGAGTGCCAGCAGATGGTCTGCAAAAACATATAGCATGCCCGCAACCTTTTTTGGATGAGCCGGAATTTCTATATCCCCTTTAATGGTTGAGATAATCCGGGTTTCTGTATTCTCTGCCAAGTTGGCAGCTGCTGGTGAAGGAGTGGCGGCAACCGCTGAACTTTCTTTATTTCCGCTGTTGCTGCATCCAACGATTAATCCCAGCATGAGTACTCCAAGCAGGCCGATGACCCCCAGGTTAAATTTGTGACTGAACTTTTGAGTACTAGGAAACACAAGCCACACACCTTTCATAATTGAGTTTGATAATCATTATCACCACCTAATTATAAGGAGCTGCCTACCTGGGTGCCATGGATAAAAATGCTCATCGTCTGGACATATCGCTCATGAGCAATGAACTTGAACGACGCAGAAATAATTCATGGGCCAGCGAAGTATAGCAGGAATAGAGGCTTGAATCACCGAGCTCGTAGACATTTCCTTGCTGTACGGCGCGTAATTCCTTCCAAGCTTCCTGTGAAGCAAGCGAGTGATGGATCATGTTACGCTGTGCGGTGTTACCCGATGTAAATAAAATCAGATGGTCAATACTATATTCCGACAGCTGATCTGCAGTAAGAAGAGCAGAATGCGCTACATTCAACAATTGCCGGGGTCTGGCCAGCTGCAGATCGTTATACAGGACGGTACCCAAGTTACGGTTGCCGAACAAACGGAAGCGGCCCTGCTCATATTGTGCTACAGCAACGTTCTCGTCTGCCAGCTTCTCTCTAACATTGACCCGCAGTCTCTCGGCGAGCTCTTCGTATGCCGCCAGCCACTGCTGCGCGATATCCAGGCGGTTCACCGCTCTCGCAATTATCCGGAAATGTTCACGCCACTCCCCTTCGAATGGAACAGTACACGTTGGCGCAATGTGGGGGAACAAGAAAGCTTTGTCCGGTTCCGCATAATCCGAAGGCTCGAAGCTGATTATCAGCTCCGGACGGGCATCTGCCAATCTGTCTAGGTCGGGCTGGTCATGTCCCAGGCTGATTATGTTATGCAAGCCGTGGCCGGACCCGCGTGAATTGTTCAACAGCGCTGCATAAGGTGTTAAACCGAGCGCCAGCAAATGAGAAGTGTAGGGATGGGCCATAGAAGCAATTTGTGTGGATGTGCGCTGTTTTTTGATATACACAGATGGTGAAATGCCAGTGACTGATTTGAACTTACGGCTGAAATAGAATTCATCCTGATAGCCCACACGGTTCGCAGTATCACGGAGGGTGAGTTCAGAGCGGAGCAGCAAATCACCCGCATGGCGTATGCGGATAGAATTCAGATACTCCATCGGACTCCGCCCCACATATTTCTTGAACAGCCGGGAATAATGGGCAACGCTCATTCCTGTCAAACCGGCAAGCTTCTCTCTGGTCAAGGGCTGCGCAAAATTACTGTCGATATAGGCTTTGGATTGATTAATCGCTCCGCTTGCAGCATTGTTATCCCTAGTTCCTGATTGGGCTGGTCTCCATAACTGAAGCAGCAGTTCCTGAAAACGGATTGCCGATTCCATCTGGTCCCAGTGGCTGCCCTGCCAGCAAGAGTAGATCAGGCCAGCCTTTTCTGACACTTCAGACCAATGTGCGGGCGGGAAAATAGCGGCCTCCAGCTCTCCGCGCTGAAGTGTACCCTGTCCGTCCACAGCATATGCATCAAAAGTGAAAGAGTAATATTTCAGAGAAGGATTCTCCTTCACGAACATACGCCATGGTGTATCAGGGAGCAGCAGCACTACATCGCATGAACCAAATTCAGAGTGATAACCATCAGCTTCAACTTCCCCGTTGCCTTGAAATGCTATAAGGAGGGTATGCTGATCAGACTTATGGATTTCAGATTCAGATGGAGCTGCATTAATGCGCCGGACGTCAGTAAGTTTGTATAACCCGTCAGTTGTGTTCATATCGTCAGCTTAAATGCTCCTTTCACATGAGGTCTGCTTCCATTATACTCTGCCGTTGACAGCAGTCACATTTCTCATGAGCGAAAGTGTACTTAGAGCATTCAGAGCACATTAGCTTGGTTTGGTTACCCCAATGAAAATGGAGAGATATGGATTTTATTTGTTCTTTCTTTACACTAAATGAAACTTTTCGGAGTGGGGTGCGTCTAATACTATGTTTTGTAAAATGAACGTGGCAAAAAATTCTGCCGTCCTGTAGAGGGCGGTTGCGTTTTTGCGGGGAATATAAGGTGAAGAAAGATAATGCCTTATACACTACAATTGGGAGCAGAAGGAGTCGTACAATGAATTTGAAAAAAATGATCTTAGTGGCAGTATTGGCCGTTTCACAAACCGCAGCAGCGGTTCCGGCCTTTGCAATCCCTGCCAGCACACAAAGTACCACAAGCAACGTTGCCGCAGCGGTGAATACCACCCAGACGGATGTAACGCAGGAGGAGCCCTCGGCTACAGATCCATTGCCTCCATTGGTTACTGAGGCGCCTGCAGGTACAGTTACGCCAACACCAACGCCAACACCGATCCCGGCAGCAACGGAAGTTCCAGCAGTGCCGGCAGCAACAGGAACACCCATTCCGGCAGTAACTCAGGCTCCTGTTAATGGCGCTGTTTCAACAGACGCTGCTGTTCCAACGGCTACTCCGCTACCCGGCAGCACCCCGGCAGGGCAGGCGCTTACAACTTCAGGCCTGACCACCTCCGCTACTGGCGGCGGCCAGCTCATCCTGATGATGAACAGCAACAAAATGTACAGAAACGGTACACCGTATACTGCCAACCAGCCGATGGCTGTCAAGAACGGCGTCTCGTATGTATCGATCCGTGCAATGGTGGAAATGGTCGGAGTAAGTTATACCTATGACTATAAAACCAAGGAAGTTATTGTTACTAAAGGCACCAGTATTATGCGGTTCAAAACGGACAGCAAAGTATATACGATCAATGGGACCAAATATACCATGAAAGGTCCAGCCTACCAGTTCAAAGGCACTTTCATGATTCCTTTAACCTCCATTACGTATGCGCTGAATATTCCCTATACGGTGGACAATGTGCAGAAGCGTGTCATTCTTACGCTGAACACTAAGCCGACAGCATCCTTTACGGTCCAACCGACTGAGATATATGCAGGTCAAACGACTGTGAATTATGTTACTTCGTATTCTTCACCGAATGGTACACCGATGGCTGAAGAACAATGGGGCGGCAATAAACTGGATATGTACGATCAGCCGGGATTCTATACCGTAACTTATTCTGTGCGTGATGCGAATAATTTGTGGAGTGATCCTTACTCTGTAACGATCCAAGTGCTGCAGCCAAATCAGCCGCCGGTGGCTCAATTCACGACTGACAAAGATGAATACAAAATGGGTGAGCCGGTAATTCTGACAGATACCAGCTACGACCCCGAGTACGAAGAATTGACGACCACTTGGAGCAACCGTGGCCTGGCCTATTTCAACCCCGGTCCTACGTCCATCCAGTTGACGGTAACCGATAAGCATGGTCTTAGCAGTACTTTTGAGAAGACCATTAACATTACAAGCGAACAACTGTACACCCAGGATGAGGTAGCGAAGCTGTTCACTATTCCCGGGGATGTTCTTACATTTGACGGCGGATTAATCCCGGCGCTTCCTAACCTGCCGTACAATCTTTCTTCTGACAGCTATACGCTGATCCGCAGTAACAGCCCTGAAACAGTTAATACAGAGGGTGTGCTGTATCGTGAGACTTCCGTAGGGAAGACACGTTTCCTGGTACATCATATGAACAATATGACTACACGACAGAAGCTGTATGTGATCGCCACGAACAACGGCATATATCCAGCAACGATAACGACGGAATACTCAGGTATTGCCGGTCCGGTAACTTCTCCGGAATATACAGGCAGAATTTCCATTCAGAAATACTATAATTCCATGATTACAGGTTCAAGCAAATCTCAAATCACCCTGCAGCCGGGACAAAGTGTGCCGATCATGACGGATCTGAATAAGATTGCCATGAAACCGAAAGAGGTGCTCTCACTCAGCGCCGATCTGATTAGTGATTATCCTATTCTATATAATGTGGTAATGGTTGAGCAGACTAAAGATCCGGTAGCTGTGCTGCCGACACTGCCAATTCTTGACCGCGACGGCGTGCATAACCGCGGAACGTATCCGGATTCAACACGCATCATCAACGTAACTGATGTAGTAGGCACAACGCAATCCAAGCTGATCCTGGGGGATAATAAAAATGACCTCAATCTGATTGGTATTGATCCGATGACTGGAACGGAGGCTTCTAATTCCGGGAACTTCGGCGTCTTGTACAAAATCGTGCTGAACCGTGTGGCAGCGAACACACTGATCACCTTCAACCCGCGTGGAGGTAATTATCTGGGTTCGTTACTGGTGAACGGAACGATTGTGAATCTGCCGAACAAGGGCAGCTTATCCAGCTCGGACATGAATGCAGTTATATTCCGTACCGGCGAATACGAAGGTCCGGTAGATATCACCTTCTCCGTAGCTTCCGGCAGCAATCTCCCTGTAAACTTTGTGTTTACTCCGCTTCCGGCCAAAAAATAAATATAACTTCAATGCAAATGCAAACGGCAGCGTTCCTGAGGGGACGGCTGCCGTTTTTTTTGAAAGTTAAGAATTTATATGTTTCGGGAATCAGTAATTAATTGTGAAATCAGGGGATATAAGCTTCTGCTTTGCGGGGATTTATTTTATGCAATGCACCCGCAGGAATGTGGGGCAGGCTGCAGGACAGGTACACTTCATTGACGGGGCAGTACTTTTGGGGCATTATAAAGAGAGTGCAATACAAACGACCTATGTTATGGGAGATGAGCGAATGCTGTCGACAGAACAAATACTGGAAGCCATGTCGGGGCAGGGACTGCGAATCACCGATCAGCGCAAAACGCTTGCCAGGTTATTCGGCGAGAATACGGGATATTTGTCTGCGAAGGATGTATATGAGCATATGGGCCGCAAATACAGCGGACTCAGCTTCGATACGGTCTACCGCAACCTGCGTGTCATGGAGGAGCTTGGTGTGCTGGAGCAGATTGTCTTTGAAGACGGTGTCAAATTCAAAGCAAGCTGCAGTCAGGACCACCATCATCATCATATGATTTGTCTTCAGTGTATGAAGACTTACCCGATTCATTTCTGTCCGATGAATTTAACAGATACACCGGATCAATTCCGGGTGGTCAAGCATAAATTTGAGGTGTTCGGTTACTGCAAGGACTGTGAACAGGGCCGCGAAGAAGAGTCCGCCGTAGCTGCTCACGGCAAAGAAGGCCGCTGAATATGGCTATCTTAAGAAGAACAGTCCAGGCTCCAATCCGGGTCTACCGCAGGTTCATATCGCCGCTTAAGCCGGCAACCTGCAGGTTCTATCCGACTTGTTCAGCCTATGCGCTTGAAGCTATTGAGGTCCATGGACCGCTGAAGGGTTCATGGCTGGCTGCAAGGCGGATCGCCCGTTGCCATCCTTTTCATCCGGGTGGGCTGGACCCGGTGCCACCGCGCAAAGAGCAATCACCAGGAGATAAGCCTGTTCATACGACTTGACATGAGCCTCTGTGATGGGTATATTTTGAATAATAAGCAATATTCCGAGGAACGGATGAGTAAATGTGGACAACCATTACAGAGAGCCGGGGCTGCTGGAAGCCGGTATGGGATGCCAGATTGAATATGGTCCGGGAGGAACTGTGTTCGAGCAGAAGCCGGTAGTTGCGGCTTGCGTAAGATAACGGCGTGTTCCAGCGTTAATGGACAGTTCCGTAAGGGACTGGCGAAGCCTGTGCTCTGTGAGGAGCCGGGGAACTTTGGGTGGTATCGCGTGAGTTTACTCTCGCCCCATATAGGGGCGGGAGTTTTTTGCGTCAATATGAGAAGGTATACGAAGGGATGACAACGTAATGAGTGAGAACAAAACCTTTTATTTAACTACACCGATCTATTATCCAAGCGATAAGCTGCATATTGGTCATGCGTATTCAACGGTGGCCGGTGATGCGATGGCCCGCTACAAGCGTCTGCGCGGCTATGAGGTCCGCTATCTGACTGGAACGGATGAGCATGGGCAGAAGATCGAGGAGAAGGCTGGTAAGGCCGGTAAGACCCCTCAGGAGTTCGTTGACGGAATTGTCGTAGGCATTAAGGATCTGTGGCGCAAGCTTGATATCTCCAATGATGATTTCATCCGTACCACTGAGGAGCGTCACAAGAAAGTGGTGGCGGATATTTTTGACCGCCTGCTGAAGCAGGGCGATATCTACAAGGGGGAATACGAAGGCTGGTACTGTATTTCGGATGAGACCTTCTACACCGAGACACAGCTGGTGGACATTGAACGGGATGCTGACGGTAATATTACCGGCGGTAAAAGTCCGGACAGCGGACATCCAGTTGAACTGGTTAAGGAAGAAAGCTACTTCTTCCGCATGAGCAAATATGCTGACCGCCTGCTGCAGTTCTACGAAGAAAATCCGGAATTCATCCTGCCGGAATCGCGTAAGAATGAGATGATTAACAACTTTATCAAGCCTGGCCTTGAGGATCTGGCCGTATCCCGTACGACCTTTGACTGGGGCGTTAAGGTAAAAGGCGATGAGAAGCATGTAGTGTACGTGTGGATTGATGCACTTACCAACTACATTACGGCTCTCGGCTATGGATCGGAAGACCGCAGCCTGTATGATAAGTTCTGGCCGGCGGATGTGCACATTGTGGGTAAGGAGATTGTCCGTTTCCACACGATCTACTGGCCGATTATTCTGATGGCGCTCGGTGAACCGCTGCCGAAGAAGGTGTTCGCGCATGGCTGGCTGCTGATGAAGGACGGTAAAATGTCCAAATCCAAAGGAAATGTCGTTGATCCGGTTACTTTAATCGACCGCTATGGTCTGGATGCTCTGCGTTATTATCTGCTGCGCGAAGTTCCGTTCGGTTCGGACGGAACCTTCACACCGGAGAGCTTCGTGGACCGCATCAACTATGATCTGGCCAACGACCTGGGCAATCTGCTGAACCGGACCGGGGCGATGGTAGAGAAATATTTCGCCGGTGAGCTTCCTGCTTATGCAGGCCAGGTGACAGCATTTGACGGGGAACTGGAAGTGGTAGTGCAGAGCACCTATGTCAAAGTAGAAGAAGCGATGGAGAAAATGGAATTCTCCGTAGCCCTGACCGCGATTGGCGCCCTGATCAGCCGGACGAACAAATATATCGACGAGACCCAGCCGTGGGTGCTGGCTAAGGATGAGAGCAGAACCGGCGAGCTGGCTTCGGTGATGAGACATCTAGTAGAGGGACTGCGCACCGCGTCCATCCTGCTGCAGCCGTTCCTGACCGGTGCTCCGGCGAAGATCTGGGAGCAGCTGGGCATTCAGCCAGGCGAGCTGACCACCTGGGAGAGCGGCAAATCATTCGGCCTGATTCCAGCGGGAACCAAGCTGGCCAAGGGCGATCCGATCTTCCCGCGCCTGGACGTGGCGCAGGAGGTGGCGTACATCGCCGAAGCGATGGGAGCCGGCAAGCCTGCAGAAGCAGCTGCTGAAGCTGCGCCTGCAGGGGCTGCAGTGACGCCGGATGCGGCTGCGGAGGGTCCGGAGGAAGAGGAGCATAAGGAAGAAATCGGCATCGACGATTTCGCCAAAGCGGAGCTGCGTGTAGCCCAGGTCATCGCCTGCGAGCCAGTGAAGAAGGCGGACAAGCTGCTGAAGCTGCAGCTCGATCTTGGATACGAGCAGCGACAGGTCGTATCCGGCATTGCCAAGTTCTACACACCGGAAGAGCTGGTGGGGCGCAAGGTCATCTGTATCGTGAACCTGAAGCCGGTGAAGCTGCGCGGCGAGCTGTCGCAGGGTATGATCCTGGCAGCCTCCAAGGGCGACCAGCTGACGATTGCAACTGTACCGGACAGCATGCCGAATGGAGCCATTGTGAAATAAGCCAAGCTGCATAGTTGAATGATAGGAACAATCCCCGTGTGCTTAATGCAGCGGGGATTGTTGTAGTGTAAATAGAGAATATACGTTATCAGGTGCTGGCCTTAAGCATAAGCAGCTTTAGTCTGACTACCGGGAGTCTGGCCAGAAGATCAGAGTTGACTTATCGTAACGATTACTATTATAATTCTCATAGTAAATTTTACGATTTAAGGGGTCGATTGAGAAATGTTATATAGAAGCTTGCATAAAGGGCTTTTGCTCGTTGTTGCCGCTCTGCTGCTAATGATGCTTGCCGCTTGCGGACCTAAGAGCAGCGGAAGTATCGTCGAGGGAAAAGTGAATGTCATTACTACTTTTTATCCTATATATGAATTTGCCAGTGAAATCGGCGGGGAAGATATCAATGCGATCAATCTGCTTCCGGTTGGGGTAGAGCCGCATGACTGGACGCCGCGCAGCCAGGATATTATTAATACCTCGAAGGCACAGCTGTTTCTGTACAACGGAGCAGGATTGGAGGGCTGGGTGCCCAATTTCCTCAAAAGCCTCGACAGTGACAGTGAAGCCAAGGCTGTAGAAGTCAGCCAAGGGGTTGATCTGATTATGACCGACGAGGAAGATGGCCATGATCATGGTCATGAGGATGAAGGTGCAGAACACAGCGATAGCCTACACACGGACCCGCATACTTGGGTAAGTCCGAAGTCGGCGCTCGTGATGGCGAAGAATATTAAGGAAAGCCTGCAGTCCGTAGATCCTGAGCATTCCGCTGGTTATGAAGAACGGTATCAGAAGCTGGTTGAACGCTTGAGTGCGCTCGACAGCAAGTTTACCGAGGAACTGGGCAAGCTGCCGAATAAAGAGATCGTTGTCTCTCATCAGGCCTTCTCTTATCTGGCTCGTGATTATGGTTTGTCACAGCACGCTATTATGGGGCTGTCACCGGATGCTGAACCAAGGGGACAGGATCTGCTCGATTTGGCGGCATTGGTCAAAGAAGAGGGCATCCGCTACATTTTCTTCGAAGAACTGGTATCCGATAAGCTGGCCAAAACACTCGCTAGTGAAACCGGCGTGTCCACGATGGTGCTGAATCCGGTAGAGGGTTTGACTGAAGCCCAGGAGAAGAATGGCGACAACTATTTCACGCTAATGGAGAAAAATTTGCAAAATCTCATTCTGGCTTTACAATAATAAGGAAAGTATAAGTTGAAAGGTGGTACTTCACATGCAACCGGTATCCCTGGACTGCCATCAGCATATGATCGAAATACAGGATTTGTCCTTCTCCTATGGGGAACAGAAGGTAATCTCTAATTTGAATTATACAGTGAAAGAACGTGATTTTCTCGGCATCATCGGTTCGAACGGTGCCGGCAAGACTACTCTGCTCAAGATGATAGTCGGCCTGCTGCCTGCTACCAGCGGGGAGATCAAATTATTCGGCCAGCCGGTCCGGAAGTTCAAGGACTGGGAACGGATCGGTTATGTTCCGCAGAAGAATGCCTTCAATCCGCTGTTCCCCGCTACCGTGCGTGAAGTGGTATTGTCAGGCTTGTACAATAACAAGAATCTGATCCGCCGCGTATCCAAAGCCCAGCACCGCCAATGTGAGGATGCGCTTGAAGTGATGCGGATTCAGGATATTGCGGAGAAAAGAGTTGGCCAGCTTTCCGGGGGCCAGCAGCAGCGGGTTTTTCTGGCCCGCGCCCTGATCAACCATCCGGATCTGCTGATCCTCGATGAGCCTACCGTTGGCATTGATGCCGAGACGCAGGCCGGATTCTTCGACCTGATCATGCATATGCATGCCCATCACCACATGACCTTTCTGATGGTGTCGCATGACATTGACATGATTAAGAACTATCTCGGCAACGAGCCAGTGCAGAAGAACGGCAAGATCAATTTCTATTGCCGCCATTCTCATGATGTTCAGGACTGCGTTGTTGATAATTTGCAGCATACACTGTCTTAAGTAATCGGGACTTTCGGGCTCGACTTAAGCTTCAATTGTATTTAGTACATCAGATTGCTCGCAAAAACGCTCAAATTCTGCTTCTGTTGTACTTTGTACTTTAGAATTGAGTAAATTCCCCTTATCACAACCTAATTGCCAATTTCTATTGCACGAAATACAGTAGAATCGCATTTAGCAGGCAATATTGGAGAATCTGTTGTATGTTCTGCAATAGAGTTAATTTGTGGTCGTCCATTGTACAACATCGGACGGCCTTCGTTCTTATCTTTTGCACTTGATCTTTTGCACTTGATCTTTTGCACTTGATCTTTTGTACTTGATCTTTTGTACTTGATCTTAAAATGTAGATAGATCCTGCATAAAGTTAAGCGCATCCCGCAGGGAGGAAAAGCGGTCCTGCTTCAACATCTCTAAGCAGCGAAAGTCTGCCGTCCCACGCCAATTGCACTTAACGGGTGTCCAGAGGGCAGAGCCCTTGGGGCCCTCCCTTGGAAGGGAGGGTTTGGGTGGGATCGAAAGGTTTGGATCGAAAGGTTTGGATCGAAAGGTTTGGATCGAAAGGTTTGGATCGAAAGGTTTGGATCGAAAGGTTTTGGATCTAAAAGGTTTTGGATCTAAAAGGTTTTGGATCTAAAAGGTTTTTGATCTAAAAGGTTTTGGATCTAAAAGGTTTTGTCCTAAAGGTTTAGATCTAAAAGGTTCACTCGAAAAGGTTTGATTCATAAAAGGAGAAAAATATCTTGGAAATTCTATTTAGTGACTTTTTTCAGCGGGCGCTGGCAGGCGGGTTGATGATTGGGATTACCGCGCCGCTGATAGGCGTGTTTCTGGTGCTGCGGCGCCTGTCCATGATCGGAGACACGCTGGCCCATGTGACCATTGCCGGGGTGGCGCTTGGCTTCCTGACCGGCTTCTACCCGCTCGGAGCGGGGCTGATCTTTGCCGTAGTGGCCTCGTTTGCGATTGAGAAGCTGCGCAAGGCGTACAAAAGCTATGCCGAACTCTCCATTGCCATCATCATGTCGGGCGGGGTAGCGCTGGCTTCGCTTTTTTTCACCCTGGGCAAAGGCTATAATGCGGATGTGATGAGTTACCTGTTCGGCAGCATTTACACGCTGAATAACACCGATCTGATTGTAGTAGGTATTGTTACCATTGCGGTTGTGGTTGTAGTTTCGCTGTTCTTCAAAGAGTTCTTCCTGCTCAGCTTTGAGGAGGATGCAGCCAGTGTCAGCGGATTGCCGGTGAAGCTGCTTAATATGCTGATTACCGTGTTGACCGCACTTGTAATCAGCACGGCGATCAAAATTGTCGGCTCCCTGCTGGTATCTGCACTCCTGACCATTCCCGTGGCGATCAGCTTGCTGCTGTCCCGAAGCTTCAAGTCTTCAGTCATTCTATCCGTGATTATCGCTGAGATCGCCGTAGTCGGCGGCCTTGTCATTGCCGGGGTGTGGAATCTGGCTCCCGGAGCCACCATTGTTCTACTGCTGATTGCACTGCTGACGTTAACACTGATCGGCAAAAAAGGCTTGCCAGCCTAAAGCCTGAAGCGCCCAGTGGCCTAAACTACATATGCTTGAATGCTGCCTTCGTGAACTGAACCCGATTAGGGAAGGAGAGATGCGCCAGTGTCCAACCTGAATGCAGGAATCGCTTTTGCCGCCGGAGTGGCGTCGTTCATATCGCCTTGCTGTCTGCCGCTCTACCCTTCCTATCTATCTTATATTACCGGCTTATCGGTACAGGAGCTGAAGAGTGGAGGCAACAGCAAAGAGGTCCGTTTCCGGACCCTCTCGCATACGCTGGCTTTTATCTTGGGCTTCTCGGCGGTGTTCTATACCCTTGGTTTCGGGGCCGGACTGTTTGGTGAATTCTTCAACGGCCAGCGGGATCTGATCCGCCAGTTGTCGGCTATTCTGATTATTGTGATGGGGCTGTTCCTGCTCGGTATTTTTCAGCCGCAGTTTCTGCTCCGGGAGCGCAAGCTGGAGCTGAAATGGAAGCCTGCGGGATATCTGGGCTCGTTTATCTTCGGCATCGGCTTCTCAGCGGGCTGGTCACCGTGCATTGGTCCCATTTTGACGGCGATTATTGCGCTTTCTGCCAGTGATCCGGGAACCTGGTTTACTTTGATTACGGCATACAGTATCGGGTTTGCGCTCCCGTTCTTCGGACTTGCTTTTTTCCTGGGCGGCGCGCGGAAGATCCTGAAGTATTCCAATCTGCTGATGAAGCTTGGCGGCACACTGATGGTGTTCATGGGCATTCTCCTGTTCACCGACCAGATGTTCCGGATAACGATCTGGCTGCAGGGGATTACGCCGGAGTGGCTGATTTTCTAAGCCTAAAGGTTAAGTGAAATAATCAATAGCCGCTTCCGGAAAATGTTCAAAAATCCGCTCTGTGATGAATTCGCGCAGGGCGGTTTGCTGTTCATCAGGGTAGACATATTTGTTCTGCCCCCATTTGCCCCATTTCTTCTTGCGCTTCTCGATATCCATCTCCAGCTTGGATTTCGGATAACGTTTCTCGATCACAGTCTTGGCCGTTTTGGTGAACCTGTGCTGGATCATTTCAAAAGTTAGACCCTTGCCAATTCCCGTCGGCAGTGTACGGGCCAGCTTCTCCAGCAGCTCGGCATAGCCTTCTTCCCAGCCGTCATGCCAGATGATCGGAGCAATGATGAAGCCGAGCGGATAACCGGCACGGGCAATCTGACCGGCAGCCTCAATCCGCTCCTCAAACCGCGAGGTGGCTGGCTCGAAATTCTTAATTACATAATCGGCGTTCACGCTGAAGCGTACGCGGGTATGGCCGTTATGCTTCAGTCCAAGCAGAGGCTCCACATGCTGGTACTTCGTCACGAAGCGCAGCCGTCCGAGCGGCTCTTCGGCCATGAATTCGATCAGCTCGGTCAGTGAGCCGGTAATATGCTCCAACCCCAGCGGGTCAGAGGTACAGGCAGCTTCAAATGTAGTAATCTCCGGGGCGCGCTCGCCGATATATTTTTTGGCCGCATCGATGATGTCTCCAGTGTTTACATATACGCGAATGTAAGGCTTGGAACCCAATGTAGTCTGAAGGTAACAATAATGACAGTGGCCCATACAGCCGGTGGCAATCGGAATCGCATAATCGGCAGACGGCTTGGACTGGTCAAAAGTCAGCGTTTTGCGGAGACCGACGACAAGTGTTCTTTTAGCGATTTTGTATTGCTCCACTTCGGTTTCGCCGGGCAAATTGGTGATCCGGTTATGCGAAGTGGTCATACGGAAGGGGATGTTACGGGCCTTAACCCACTCCATAATCCGCTCCCCTTTGGGGTAATTCAAGGCATCCGGTTCGAAAAAAACCAGCTCCGGAATGAAGAGACCCGTCGGCTTCCGTGGTCTTTTGGCAGGAGGGCGTTCAGGGGTGACTACGTTCATGAATTCACGCTCCTTATAGATGAGGATACCGTTATTGTGCCGTTAAGCGGGTGAATGGAATCATGGTAAACATCGCTAAGCAGAGAAGCGGCGGACCTGTAGGACTTGCCAAGGAGCGGCAGAAACATGTATCATTGTTAGAGCAAGACCCGGCCCCATCGCCACGCTCAATATAGAAAAGAGGTAAAGTTAATGCCAACACCCAGCATGGAGGATTATTTGGAGCGCATATACAAGCTCATCGATGAGAAGGGTTATGCGCGGGTCTCGGATATTGCCGAGGGACTGGAAGTACACCCCTCCTCTGTGACCAAGATGATCCAAAAACTGGATAAGGACGAATATCTCATCTATGAGAAATATCGTGGGCTTGTCCTAACAAGCAAAGGAAAAAAAGTGGGAAAACGTCTTGTGGACCGCCATCAGCTGCTGGAGGAGTTCCTCGGGCTTATTGGAGTTCAGCAAGAACATATTTATAAGGATGTTGAAGGCATCGAGCATCATTTGAGCTGGGATTCCATCACCCGGATCGAGACACTAGTGGAATACTTCCGCCGGGATGAAGCGCGTTTGCAGACCTTATACGATATTCACCATGAAATGGTCAGTGATTCATAATTTTGGCTGTTTTTGTTTGATTAGCGCAACCTTTCCAGTTTGTTTACGTCAAAACGGATACCGTTCCTTTTTCACCTAAGGAAGGACTCCGTTTACTAAAGAAACGGCCTTCTCCCTGATTCAAGGATGAGAAGGCCGTTTCTTTGTTATATCACTACAACATTTGGGAGGAATTATGAATTACCGTAAATGGATTTTTGGGTTGCTGGTAGTTATGCTATGTCTGCCTGTGTGGACAACAGGGGCACGCGCTGCTTCGGTGCAGATTACCATTGAACTGGATGGAGAGAGCTTAAGCACGGATGTTCCGCCTTATATTACGCGGACCAATGTTACTATGGTCCCTGTCGGGGTAGTCAGTAAAGGAATAGGTGCCGGCGTGGTCTGGGATCAGGCCAGTAAGACGGCTACAATCAGCAAGGGGAATAATGTGCTGAAGCTGACTAGCGGAAGCAAAAGTGCAATCGTTAACGGTGATTCAGTCCCTCTGGATACCTCTGTGCAGATTACACAGGGCAGAGTGATGGTGCCGCTGCGGTTCGTCAGCGAGCAGCTCGGGCTGCAGGTGGTCTGGAATCAGGCTGCGAAGCATATTGCCTTATATTCAAATGTAGAGATTGGCGGGCCGTCTACACCTTCGACACCGTCTGTTCCGACAGTGCCTACACCATCCGTACCAACGCCTGTGGTGCCGGCACCGACCGTGCCAACGCCAACCGTACCTTCCATTCCCGGGGCTAAGACCGGAAAGGAGATGAAGGGCGCGTGGGTGTCCACCGTATTTAATCTGGACTGGCCGTCAACAGCTTCGGCCGGTAATGGAGACAAGCAGAAGAAAGAGTTCGACAGCATGCTGGACAAGCTGCAGGCTGCCGGTTTCAATAGTGTATTCGTACAGGTCAGACCCGCCGGAGATGCCCTGTATTCCTCACAGCTCGTCCCCTGGTCCAAGGTGCTTAGCGGTACCCAAGGGAAGGAGCCCGGCTATGATCCGCTCCAGTATATGGTTAGCAGCGCCCATTCACGCGGCATGCAGCTGCATGCCTGGTTCAATCCGTTCCGGGCAACTACCGATGCCTCCACTACAGGGCTTGCCGCCAATCATGTTGCCAAGCTGCATCCGGAGTGGATTGTCAAAGCTGACAGTAAGCTGTACATAAATCCGGGTATTCCGGAAGCGCGGCAGCATATCATTGACACCGTAATGGAAGTGGTCAGAGGGTATGACATCGACGGTGTGCATCTGGATGATTATTTCTATCCTTCCAACGTAACTTTTACCGATGACACGGCATTCAAGACCTACAACGCTCAGGCAATTGCCACCAAGGGAGACTGGCGCCGGGATAATATCAATCAGTTCATCCGGCAGCTGGGTGCAGAGATTCATGCGGTGAAACCGGCAGTTTCGTTTGGCGTTAGCCCCTTTGGGGTATGGCGCAATAAAAAAGCTGACAGCACCGGCTCGGATACCACGGCAGGCGTGTCTGCGTATGATGATATGTATGCGGATGTACGCACATGGATTAAGAGCGGCTGGGTCGACTATGTAGCTCCGCAGATATACTGGAGCCTCTCTTTCAGCGCCGCCCGTTATGACAAGCTAGTCGATTGGTGGGTGAATGAGGTCAGTGGCACGGGTGTCAAGCTGTATATCGGCTTGGCCTCCTACAAAGTAGGGGACACCAAACAAACCGCGGAATGGCAGAGCGGCGATCAGATTATCAACCAGCTGAAATATAATGAGAAATACGATGAGGTTTCCGGCAGTATTTTGTTCCGGGCCAATGATATTGTGGTCCGTGATCCATTTGGCCTGGCCAGCCTGCTCAGCTTTTATTTCAAATCATAGTCAGTCATGAATAGTCCCCCGTGCTCATAGATAAGCAATAAGATCTATGGAACGGGGGACTCTTATGTATGGAGATTAACGCAGTTTTTGAAGGCGGTGGAGTGAAGGGGATTGCGCTCGCAGGTGCGGTGGAGGCAACGGAGCGGGCGGGCCGGACCTTCGGGAGAGTAGCCGGAACCTCTTCAGGCTCCATTATTGCTTCGTTGCTGGCCGCCGGATATGACGGGGAGGCGATGAGCCGGATCATCAGGGAGACGCCCTTCACATCCTTTCTCAAGCGCGGAGCGCTATATAACACCGCTGTAATAGGACCGGCAATCCGTGTGCTGATCAAAAAAGGCCTTTACTCGGGCCAGGCTCTGGAATCCTGGATCCGCGGCATTCTGCTGGAGAAGGGTGTGGTTACATTCAGCGATCTGCCGCGCGGCAGGCTGACCGTTATCGCATCAGATATTACTAACGGGAGAATTGTCGTCTTGCCGGATGATCTGGAGCTGTACGGGATTTCACCGTACTCCTTTGAAGTGGCCAAGGCTGTGCGGATGAGCTGCAGCATTCCCTACTTCTTCGATCCGGTGATGCTGCGGCTGAATGGGGAGGCAGCCCGGAGAAAGTCTTTTGCCGAGCAGTTTGTGTATATGGTGGACGGGGGGATGCTCAGCAATTTTCCGCTGTGGCTGTTTGATGAGAAGAAGGATGGCTTCCAGTCCCCTGAGCGCCGTACGCCCACAGTAGGCTACCAGTTAATCGGTAAGACACAGCCGCAGCCTTACCGCATTACCGGGCCGTTCAGCATGCTTCAGGCCATGGTAGGGACGATGCTCTCCGCCCATGATGAACGTTATATCGAGACGGATAAATTCGTACGCACTGTCAAAATTCCCACGCTGGGCATTTCCACCACCCAGTTTCATATCTCCCCGGAACAGAGTGAGGCGATCTATACTGCGGGGCTGACGGCTGGAGCGGATTTTTTCAAAAATTGGCGGCCGTCGCTTAGAACGCGTCCATACATTCACCCGGCCTAAGCGCGCCGGATCTGAATTATAACCAAAAAGGCATCCCGCATGTCGTAACGACAATGCGGAGATGCCTTTTGTTGCTTGAATCTTAGCGGATAGCCGGGAGTTCAATGATATTTGGGAAGCTGGTCGTCGTTCTTACCTTTGCTGCCTTCAATCACCTGGAATGGATAGGTTTTACGCTTGCCGGGTGAGGCGGCCTGGGTTTTGCGGATACCCGCAACCTTGGACATCGTCTTGGCCGATGGCTTGACTTTGGTGCGCGGCCGGCCGGGACCGCCGTTTGTTCTTCCGGGAACGATCTTGTACGCATAATACAGCAGCGCCAGCAGAACTAGCGGAAGAATAAAGACAGATAGTGCAGCAAGGCCGCGTATCATAAATTCCGTTACCAGCCCCCATGCTGCGAGAGCTATTGAAATCCAAACAATCAAAGTATGTCTGATCATAGGCTAATCATCCTTTCGCAGGATCCAAAATGCCGCCTGACACACTTGCCTCCGAATATCCTCTTGCTTCAATTGCGGCATCCAGCTCCCGCATCCGGTTGAACGAGGCGATGGACACCTCAACCATGTCGTCTTTAGGCTCTTTGGTCGTCAGCAGCTGCAGCCACAGACCCGGATACCCCAGATACTTGAGCCCGGGAATATCTCTCACGGCATTGGTGCCCTTCAGCACCTCAAAGGAGATCCCGATGACTACCGGCAGGAGAATAATCCGCTGCAGTACCCGTTCCATAAGATTATCCCATGGGACAACAGAGTAGATAATCACACCGAGGATAATGGTCAGCATCATGAAGCTGCTTCCGCAGCGGTAATGCAGACGGCTGTATTTCTGTACATTCTTAACAGTCAGTTCTTCGCCGGCTTCAAAAGCACTGATTACCTTATGCTCGGCACCATGATACTGGAACAGCCGTTTGATCACCGGAGTCTGTGAAATCGCAAACAGATAAACGAGCAGGAGAATCAGCTTAATGCCGCCTTCAACAAGGTTGTGCAGAATATAGTTATCAAATGCATTCTTGAATAAAAAATCTTCTACGAATACCGGCACCAGAGTAAAAATAATCTTGCCGAAAAGGAAAGAAAGAATACCCATGACAGCTACCCCGAAAATCATACCGAGGCTCCAGCCCTCATCTTTCTTCTTGTCTTTATCTTTCTCTTTCTGCTTAGCAAGCTCTTCAGGCTCTGTCTCATCCTCGGCATAGGATTCCGCCGAATAATTCAGGTGCTTCGAGCCTTTGGCGCTGGAATCTATAATACTGACAATGCCGCGAAGCAGCGGAATCTTGCGCAGTTTAAGGACCCAGCTCTTATCGCTCTTCGGCACCTCCAAAAATGTAATTTCCTGATTCTTCCTTCTTACGGCTGTTACGTTGATATGCTTGCCGCCGAACATGACGCCTTCAATGACGGCTTGGCCGCCGTAACTGGGAGTTTCCTGGGACAACCAATTCACCTTCCCGTATTTTAATGTGATTTATATAATACATTGTAACGAATTTTTAAGCACATTACTAGTTGGATTGCCGTTTGCTGTACATACTAGTCTATAGAGAGCGGAGTGGAAACCGGATTAACCCTATATTGAAAGTGAGGCTGCTCTATGAGTTCTTCTAACAAGCAAAAGTCAGTCCATACGAATCCGTTTTATTTTGCCATTGAACTGGGTTTTTTCGCCGGCATCATTTGGGGAGGAGCCCGCTGGCTGATGTACGTCCTGCATTTCACCAAGGTGATTCCGGGATTTTTGGCGGAGCCCTTCTTTAAACATGAATTTTTGGTGTCGCCTGCCGGGCATCTGCTCGGATATTTATCCTTTATCGTCTTCTCGGTGATCGTTTCCCTGATCTATGTGCTTATTTTCCGCAAGCTGAAGGGGCCTTGGCCGGGTATGATTTACGGTGTGCTCTGGTGGTCGGCCCTGTTCCTTGCCGGCTCCTGGCAGTTCCTGATGCAGCCGCCTTTCAAGCTGCCATGGAACTCTGTGATCAGTGAATTCTGCCTCTTTTTACTCTGGGGATTATTCATCGGATATACTGCGGCGATGGAGTATACGGATGAGCGGAAACGGGAGCAGCAGACAAAGCTGGCCTAAGCGTCCGAAAAAACTTCTCAGGTGGCATGCCACTATGTTAAAATACAATGTGGCTATTTCGAGAGGAGAATGAAAATGAGCAACAAGCGCGTCTCCAAGCTGCGTAAGGTTTTGCAGGAACAGGGACTGGATGCGATGTTAATTACCAGCGGCTATAACCGCCGCTATTTGAGCGGATTCACCGGCTCCTCCGGGTATGTGCTGGTTACCGGTGATGACAGTTATCTGCTGACTGACTTCAGGTATATGACACAGGCCTCGGAACAGGTAAACGGCCTCCAGGTAGTTCAGCATGCTTCGAAATTCATTGACACCGTACGCGAGCTGCTGCCGCATGGCGGACAAGTCCGGGTTGGATTCGAGCAGGATGATGTAACCTTCAGCGCGTACACTGCCTATGCGGCGGCTCTGCAGCCGGCTGTCATGGTGCCGGTATCCAAAGCCGTGGAGAATCTGCGCATGTTCAAGGACGAAGAAGAGCTGGCTGTCATGCAGCGGGCGGCCGATCTGGCCGACGCCACGTTCAGTCATATCCTGAATGTGATCAAACCAGGCATGACTGAACGTGATGTCGATCTGGAAATGGAATTCTACATGCGTACGCATGGTGCAACCTCGTCTTCGTTCGATACAATCGTTGCTTCCGGCGAACGCTCGGCCATGCCGCATGGCGTAGCCAGCAGCAAGATCATCCAGAACAACGAATTCGTAACCCTCGATTTCGGCGCTCTGCTGGACGGTTACTGCTCAGATGTAACACGTACGATTGCTACGGGATCGCCAGATCCCAAGCTGAAGGAAATCTATGATATTGTGCTTGAAGCGCAGCTTCACACACTGGCACATATCAAGCCCGGCATGACCGGCCGCGAATGTGATGCCCTGGCCCGCGACATCATCACCCGTTACGGGTATGGTGAGTATTTCGGCCACAGCACAGGCCATGGTCTGGGCATGGAGGTTCATGAATCCCCGCGTCTGTCCAAGCTTGCCGATGAAATTATGGAGCCGGGCATGGTAGTTACCGTAGAACCGGGAATTTATCTCTCCGGCCTCGGCGGCGTGCGGATTGAAGATGATATTGTCATTACCGAAAGCGGCATCGCGCTGCTGACACATTCGTCTAAGGAATACACGGTACTGTAAGACACACTTATTCAGTTAATTCATCGATTCCAGGAGGGATTTTTTGTGATTTCAGTTAATGATTTCAAGACAGGCTTGACCGTAGAAGTAGAAGGGGATATCTTCACCGTTATCGATTTCCAGCACGTGAAGCCGGGTAAGGGCGCGGCATTTGTCCGCTCCAAGCTGAAGAACCTGCGTAACGGCAATACCGTTGAACGTACATTCCGTGCAGGCGAAACGATCGGCCGTGCGATCATCGAGAACCGTGGAGTACAGTACCTGTATGCCAGCGGTTCAGAGCATGTATTCATGGACAACGAAACTTATGACCAGTTCGAGTTGACTGCGAAGCAGCTGGAATGGGAGCTTAACTTCCTGAGAGAGAATATGACTGTCAATATCGTCAGCTACCAGGGCGAAATCCTCGGAATCAACCTTCCTACAAGCGTTGAGCTGAAGGTTACCGAAACAGAACCGGGCGTTAAAGGCAATACCGCTCAGGGTGCAACTAAAGCGGCTGTTCTGGAAACCGGCCATACGGTACAGGTTCCATTGTTCATTAATGAAGGAGACGTTCTCCTGATCGATACCCGCGAAGGTAAATACATCTCCCGCGCGTAGGAGCTGTCTTAGCTCCGGGTTCAACGTTATTTAAGACGGCCTCCCCGCACTATGCGGCGGAGGTTTTTTGTACAGCTTCAGCTGAATATAATTTGCCCTGCCAGGCTTAGAGGAATGGACATGTTCGGAAAATTGGGCGCTTTTTTTGTGAAACTATTAACGCATGTCATGATTTTCGTATTATACTGTGTTAAAGCGAAAACCAAATAAAAGCTACTACTTACAGCGAAATAGGGAGTGAATGGGACTTTGTCACTTTATGTTATGAAATTCGGAGGCAGCTCCGTCGGCGATATTGAACGTATGAAGCGTGTCGCCAAGCGCATCGCAGATAAGCAGGATGAGGGACATCGCTGCGTTGTGGTTGTATCCGCTATGGGGGATACGACAGATGAACTGATCGATCAGGCGAAACAGCTGAACGGGCAGCCTCCCGCACGGGAAATGGATATGCTGATGACTACGGGGGAACAGATCTCAGTAGCGCTTCTGTCCATCGCTCTTCATGGAATCGGGCGGAATGCTGTATCCTATACAGGCTGGCAGGCCGGGTTCCGTACCGATGAGACCCATGGCCGTGCGCGGATTAGTGAAATCGTTCCACGCCGTGTTCTGGAGTCGCTGGAGCGTGAGCAGATTGTTATCGTTGCCGGGTTCCAGGGAATGACACTGGACGGTGAGATTACCACGCTGGGCCGCGGAGGTTCGGATACAACGGCGGTTGCGCTGGCTGCTGCGATCAAAGCAGATGTCTGCGAAATCTATACCGATGTGGACGGCATCTATTCCACAGACCCGCGTATTGTGAAGACTGCGCGGAAGCTGAAGGAAATTTCATATGACGAGATGCTGGAGCTGGCTAATCTCGGTGCAGCCGTACTGCATCCGCGCGCGGTGGAGTATGCCAAACGATATCAAGTGAAGCTGGTCGTCAGATCGAGCTTTAACCATAATGAGGGAACTGTTGTGAAGGAGGAAGCAAGTATGGAGCAGGGTGTAGTAGTTAGCGGCATTGCGTATGACAAGAATGTGGCCCGGATCAGTATTCTGGGAGTTCCGGATGTTCCGGGTGTACTTGCCCAGGTCTTCGGCAAGCTGGCCGAAGAGGGTGTGGACGTTGATATTATCGTACAGAGCGGCGTTCAGAATCAGACCGCAGACTTCTCCTTTACCGTAGCCCTTAGCGATCTGGAAAAGGCTAAGCAGGTAATTGAAGGATTGCACAGTGTCTTGCCGTACCGTGAAGTGACTTCCGAGGATAGTCTGGTCAAGGTGTCGATTGTCGGCGCCGGCATGGTCAGCCATCCGGGGGTTGCGGCCCAAATGTTCGAGGTGATCTCGAACGAAGGTGTGAGCATCAAGATGGTCAGCACCTCCGAGATCAAGGTTTCCTGCGTCATTGAATCCGGCAATCTGCAGCAGATTATTCAGGCGTTGCATACCGCTTATAATCTCGACACCGCAGAGCAGGCCTTCGTGGGAGGCCCGCAGGACCGCCGGTAAGCTTCTGGACTGTAATTCTACAGCATGACCATTGGGGATGTTTCTTCAGCCGGAAGGCTGGAGGACATCCCTGTTTGGCGCCATGTGGCAGGTGAACCCTAAATTGAGTTGGGACTTGAGCGAAAAACCGGATACATTGTGTATGCGAAAAACCGAATACATGTGCCTGTGATTGGGTAGATGAGCCAAATGTATGCGGAAAACCGAATGTAATGTGCCTGGGATAGGGTAGGCGGGCCGAATGTATGCGAAAAACCGAATACATGTGCCTGTGATTGGGTAGATGAGCCAAATGTATGCGGAAAACCGAATACATTGTGCTGACGTGGATGTAAAGCGGATAATGTATAAGACAAAGAGACAAAGATCTATTAGAACCAACAATCATTAGTCAAAAAGAGTGCTGTTCCCTGCGCGAGCGGAGAGCAGCACTCTTTTTGTATAGTAAATGTGGCTAGCAACGGTATAGGCGGTATGCTTAAAATGTTCGCATCTCTTTTCGCTGGTTTTAATTGCACATTATACAACTATCCTCGTTTAACTCAATCGTCTGAACCGGCCCATAATCTCCACTGTCTCCAGCACGTTGACGAAGGATTTCGGATCGGTCTCAAGAATCGTCTTGCGCAGGTCAGCCAGCTCGTAGCGGGTCGTTACCGTCATCAGCATCGTATTACCCTCATGGCTGTATCCGCCCTCCGCATTCACGACGGTGATGCCGTGAGGCAGACAGGTCAGGCGGTTCAGCATCTTCTCCCGCTCCTTCGTAACGATGAAGCAGGTCAGCTTGACATGGCGGATATGGATCATATCGACCACACGGCTTTTGACGAAAATACATAGCATCGCGTACAGCGCCGAATCCCAGCTTCTGAAGAAGCCCAGGCTTAGAATGACCAGACCGTCCATCACGAACAGCACAGTACCCATCGGAATATCCCGCTTGCGCGTAATGATGGAGCCCAGAATATCGAATCCCCCGGAAGAGCCTCCCGCCCGCAGCGAGAAGCCGACACCGCCGGCAATGATCACACCGCCAAAAATACTGGCCAGAATCGGGTCCTTCGTCAGCTTGACCAGCGGAATCACATTCAGAAACCATGTGGTCGATACGACGGACAGCAGGCTATAACAGATGTATTTCTTTCCCACGGCTACGAAACCCCAGATCAGGATCGGCAGGTTAATGGCGAAATAATACAGCGAGATGTACTTCGGATTCGTTACATAACCGATGATGGAGGCCGTTCCGGCTACGCCGCCGCTGAGCAGCTGATGCGGAATCAGGAACAGCCTGAGCCCGCTCGCTAACAATAGTGCCGAGAATATAATGATGGCTACTTCTTTGACCTGTCTGGCTACTGTTCCCGATACGAGCGGTACTACGAAATTACGAACTTGCATGACTGTGATCCCCTCTTTTTCCGATGTCTTTATCTGTATTTCTGCGGCGCTCGAACCCACTCCAGAAGCGTTTAGGAAGGCTTAGTTTCTCCAGCGGCCTGCCCTTCTATTTTCCAGAGCTCCATTTTTTTGCACGCGCAAAATTAATTTTATCATACCGATGATATTTTTTTATAGAGGAGAGCACTATGATTTCTTTCACATCTGCTTAAATCTCTGCTAGCTTCCTGCATTTCTTCTTGTCTAAAGTGGACCTCTTCTGCATATCCATGGATAACAGCTTGTTTATTCGCAGCGGATTCTTTGGTATCCATAGATTTGTACAAGGGAGTTGAACAGATTGGACAAGTATGTGAGCTGGATGGCGGGACTTCGGCTGCTGTCAGGCAGTGTGGAGATTGCTGCTGCACTGATTATGCTGAGGCTGAACCAGGTGGATAAGGCGCTCGCGGTTAATTCCGGGCTGGCACTGGTCGGCCCGACAATCCTGATTCTGACCACAGCAATCGGCCTGACGGGGATGGCCCAGCAGCTGTCGTGGGGCAAGCTCGGCTGGATCGGCTGCGGTGTGGCCTTTCTCTTAATCGGCATTCTGAAGAAATGATAGATGATAGTCATAAAGTACAAGTACAAGCATAAATATGGAATAAAGCTATTAAGTAGAGGACAACTTGGGGGTACTTTGTATGGCAAATGATTGGCTTCTATTGTTTCCCGAAAAAGTAAGAGCGCTGCTCGGCGGCCTCCCCGCTGCGCTCCTGGACAAGGTGGAGGAAGTGCGCGTCCGTGAAGGACGGCCGCTAGAGATTAATTACTCCGGCAAATATCATTTTGTCGGCGTGAACGGCAGTCTGACACAGCTTCCCGTTGAAGCCTACAAGCCGGACCGGGAGGATACGCACCGGCTGCTGGACCTGATCAGCAATCATTCGCTGTATACGATGGAAGAGGAGCTGCGCAAGGGCTTCATCACGATTCCCGGCGGGCACCGGATCGGCTTATCCGGCCGGACGGTCTTAAGCGGCGGGGGGGTTGAGCATCTCCGCGATATTACCGGCTTCAATGTGCGGATTGCCCGCGAAGTGCACGGGCTGGCAGACGGCGTGCTGCCTTATCTGCTGGACCGGGGACGGCAGCGCATTATGCATACGCTGATCCTCTCGCCGCCGCAGCATGGCAAGACCACGCTGCTGCGTGACCTCGCCAGGCAGATCTCGTCCGGAGGGCAGGGCGGACGCGAGGGCAGCCGCCCCGGCCTTAAGGTCGGCATCGTCGATGAACGCTCCGAGATCGCCGGCAGCCGCCGCGGGATTCCAGCCTTCGATGTCGGCCCGCGCACGGACATCCTGGATGGCTGTCCCAAAGCGGAAGGCATGATGATGATGATCCGCTCACTTTCACCCGATGTGCTGATTGCCGATGAGATCGGCCGCCTGGAGGATGCGGATGCAGTAACCGAGGCGCTGCACGCCGGCATCTCGGTAGTCGCTTCCGCCCATGGCAAGGAAGTGTCCGAGCTGGCCCGCCGGCCCGGCCTTGGCGGTCTGCTGGAGCACCGGATGTTCGAGCGGTACGTAATCCTGCACCGTTCGGAGGTTGGCCTGTCCTTCCGCATCCTGGACGCCCAGAAGCGCGGGCTGCTGCTGATCTCTCCAGAAGAGCGGATAGGCGGTGACCGGCATGCTTAAGCTGCTCGGGGCAGTGCTCATCGTGCTTGCGGGCACGCTGGCCGGCTTCAAGCGGGCTGCCCAGTATGCTGAGCGGCCCCGGCATATCAGAGGCCTGATCGCAGCGTTGCAGCGGCTGGAGACGGAGATCCAGTATGGCTATACCCCGCTGCCGGAGGCGCTGCGCCGGATCGGGATGCAGAGCAAGGAGCCGCTGAGAGCATTCTTCCTCACGGCAGCGGAAGAGATGAGCCCGCCGCATAACTACAGCGCCGAGGAAGCTGTGCAGCGGTCCATGGAGATTCACTGGAGCAGCGCCTCCCTGAAAGGAACAGAGAAGGAAATTTTCCGGCAGCTCAGCTGCACACTCGGAACCAGTGACAGATCGAATCAGAGCACGCATATTGCACTGGCTCTGCAGCAATTGAAGCAGGAAGAGACAGCGGCCAGAGAAGATCAGGGCAAATATGAAAAGGTGAGCAAAAGCCTGGGTCTGCTGCTTGGAGCATTGATCGTCATTTTGATCTTTTAGCGAGGTGCCAGGAATGAATATTGAAGTTAACGCGATCTTTCAGATTGCCGGCATCGGCATCATTATCGCCATGATCCACACGGTGCTTAAGCAGATGGGCAAAGAGGACATCGCCCATTGGGTAACGATTGTCGGTTTTATCATCGTGCTGTTCATGGTGATCCGCATGCTGGACGGACTGCTTCAGGAAATCAAAACGATCTTTCTTTTTCAATAGGCTGGGGTTATGGAAATCATTCAAGTAGTGGGAATAGGGATTCTGTCGACCGTCCTCATCCTTGTCCTGAAGGAACAAAAGCCGATGTTCGCTTTTCTGCTGACTACTGCGGCAGGCATACTGATTTTTCTGTTTCTGATCGGCAAGATCGGAACGATTCTTGGCACGCTGGAGCGGGTGGCAGAATCCTCCGGGATGGAAATGATCTACATCAAAACCGTGTTTAAAATCATCGGCATTTCGTATATCGCGGAGTTCGGGGCACAGATCGTGCGCGATGCCGGACAGGAATCGATCGCTTCCAAAATCGAGCTGGCCGGCAAAGTGCTGATCATGGTGCTGGCCGTACCGATTATCAGCATCATTATTGAAACGGTGATGAAGCTGCTGCCTGCTTGAGATTCAGAAGGAGTAGCGGAAGGCCACAGGAAAGCGGGGTGAGGGTATGCAGGAGCGCAGTATTTTTCGTCCGCCAAAATTAAACAGGCTGCTCGTTCTGCTCCCCTGTCTGCTGCTTCTGCTGTGTGCAGGAACCGCTTATGCAGCTCCGGCTTCTCAAGCGCAGACACAGACGCAAACGGGAGGCAGCGGAGGGTCCTCATCCCCTGTAGACCAGTGGGTGAAGGGGCAGGTCGAGAACCTTCCGACAGACGGGGTGGAGACGTACTGGGATCAGCTGATGAAGGACTACGGGGGATTCTTCCCGGAAGGCAAAACGCCTTCGCTGATGGATATGCTGCTGCCCGGAGAAGACGGTTTAAGCTTCAAAAGCGTATTGTCCGGCTTGACCCGCTTCATGTGGCATGAGGTGCTCTACAACGGCAAGCTGCTGGTTACGATTGTGATGATCAGCGTGCTGAGTATGATTCTGGAGACGCTGCAGACCGCTTTTGAACGGAAATCCGTCAGTAAAATCGCTTATATGCTCTGTTACATGGTGGTACTGGTCATAGCCGTGAACAGCTTCAACATCTCGATGGGCTACGCCAAGGATGCCATTGACCGGATGATCGATTTCATGATGGCGATGATTCCGCTGCTATTCGCGTTGCTGGCTTCAATGGGCAATATCGTAACGGTGTCAGTGACCCATCCGCTGATCGTGTTCATGATCCACACGGTGGGCACGATGATTCATACCATAGTGTTCCCGCTGCTGTTCTTCTCGGCGGTGCTGCATCTGGTGAGTGCGATGTCGGAGAAATACAAGCTGACCCAATTGGCCAACCTGCTGCGCAATATAGGGGCCGGATTGCTCGGAGTACTGCTTACCGTCTTTCTCGGGGTAATCTCGGTCAGAGGAATCACCAGCTCGGTCACTGATGGAGTAACCATCCGCGCCGCCAAATATATCACAGGCAATTTCGTGCCGGTTATCGGCAAAATGTTCGCTGATGCCACTGATACCGTAATCTCGGCATCACTGCTGGTGAAGAACGCTATCGGGCTCTCGGGGGTCATCATCATCCTCTTCCTCTGCGCCTTCCCGGCGATCAAAATCCTGGTGCTGGCCCTGATCTACAACGTAGCCGCCGCCGTTATGCAGCCGCTGGGTGAAACGCCCATTGTGACCTGCCTGCAGACGATCGGTAAAAGCATGATCTACGTATTCGCCGCGCTGGCTGCCGTATCGCTGATGTTCTTCCTGGCCGTCACCATCATGCTGACTGCCGGGAATGTTACCGTAATGATGCGGTGAGGCGAATAACATCCTGGTCCGTTTGTATGAGGTATGAGGCTGGTTGTGTGAAGAAACTTTCAGGAGGTGTGCCATGAGCTGGCTCAGCGGATGGCTCCATGAACTGATTCTGGTGGTGCTGATGGCCGCGTTTGTCGAGATGCTGCTGCCCAGCAAATCCATGGAACGTTATGCCAGACTGGTGCTCAGTCTGCTGGTTCTGCTGACCATGCTGAGTCCGATCGTCTCTATGCTAAAGGGTGACGCCAGCAAGGAGCTTAGTCTGGCCATGGAGCAGCAGGAGCGGAGCGGCGGGCTGCTCTCAGGTGCAGGAGACGGCGCGGACTCGCTGGAGAAGATTCTGGCGGACGGGCGGATGCTGGCAGAGGGCGCGCGCGATCAGAGCCTGAAGCTTGCCGCCGAAGAAATAGCAGGGCAGATGCGCGATCAGATTGCCGGCAGCACCGGCATCCGCGGCGCAAATGTTACGGTGACGCTGGGCATGGGGCCGAATCCGAGTGCGCCTCTGGGCGAAGAGGTGCCGGTGATCTCCTCGGTCACGGTAGATATACCAGTGTCGGGAGCGGTTGCTGCAAGCGGCATACCGGGTTCAGCAGAGGGCTCACAGCCTGCTGCAAGCCCGGCATCCGAACCGATACTGATTACCCCTGTAGAACCGGTCCAGGTCAGCCTGGACAAGGACGGGACGGCAAGTGAAGGTTCTGGAGCCGCAACGGGTGTTTCGCAGCCTTCAGCCACAGGAAATGGGGCGCAGGAGGAACAGGCAGCAGCGGTTGTAGAGGCCGAATCGGTCAAAAGGCTGCTCGAGCAGAACTGGAACCTGGACCCGGATTCGATACATGTGCTGAGCGGCGGCACCAGCGCCGTGAAATCATAAGACAGTGACCAGGGAAATCAAGGCAGAATGCCATAAACAGAAGGAGGGAAATCAATGGCCAATTGGCTGAAAAAGCTTGAGCAGTGGGCCGGCGGCGGAAGCGGCAACCCGAAGAGGAGTCATACTTTCCGCTGGCTGATCATTATTGGCTTGCTGGGCGTTGCTATCATGCTGTTCAACTCCTTCGTGAATGTGAAGAAGCTGGACAGTGAGAATACGGGACGTGAACCACCCGTAAGTGAGACCTCTCAGGCGGTCCTGCAGCAGGAGGCGGTGCAACCCAATTCTTTTGACAGCATCGAGCTGGCGATGGAGAACCGGACGAAGGAGATTCTGGAGAAAATCGTCGGGGTCGGGACGGTTGACATTATGGTCACCGTGGATTCCACAGAGGAAATAGTCGTGCAGCGCAATATGAATGATTCGCAGGCGCAGAGTGAGGAAACCGATGCCAGCGGTGGTAAACGCCATACCACACAATACACCAGGGACGGCGAAATCGTAACCTACAGCCAGTCCGGTGACGAGACCCCGATTATCACCAAACGGATCAAACCCCAGGTGCGCGGTGTGCTGGTTGTCGCCAAAGGGGCAGAGAATAAAGTGGTGCGTAACCTGATCGAGCAGGCTGTCGAGAAAGGGCTGAACGTGCCGAGCTACCGGATCTCCGTCGTTCCGCGCAAGCAGGAATAGGCGTTCAGCTTACAAGCCAGACATACGCAAGCGAATTCGTAGAGGCATATTTAATAAAACTTTTAGGAGGAATCACAAATGAAGGGCAAAAGACAAACGATTTGGCTGGTTTCGATGCTCAGTTTAATGGTGGTGCTCTCGGCTTATTATCTGTTCACGGAGGACACAGGTGCTTCCATTCCTAAAGAAACTGCAGGCAGCATTCAGGTGGACACCGTGAAGGATGGGACGGGCGGCGGGACAGCTACTACGCTTGACAGCGGGCTCGTGATCAACGAAGTAACAACTGATGATTCCGTTACTGCCGATGCGGGAACCCAGACAGAGGACAGCAAAACTGCTGCTGTAACTGAGGATGCCGACAAAGCTGTTGCAGACGATACCGCAGCCGCTGCCGTGACGGATGATACCGCAACTGCAGCAGTAACAGATGACAGCAGCTCAGCAGCTAACAGTTCCAACGCTGACAAGGAAACGGCCGCAGCAGATACAGCGGGCAAGACAGACAAACCGGCTGCAAGTGCCGACAAATCAGCAGCAGCTTCCACAGATAAGACTCCGGCCAAGGATGATGCGGCTATTCTGGATGAAGTAGCTTCAGAGAGCGTGTCGGCCAGCAGCATGTTCACGAACTACCTGTATGAACGCGAGCAGCAGAATCTTAAGGACCACAATGATCTGCTGGCCCTGATTAATGACATGGATAAGACACCTGCGGAGAACGCGGTTGCCCAGGAACAACTCAGCAAGCTGGAGGAAAAAGAATCAAAGATCACCGGAATTGAGGAACAGCTCCAGCAGAAATACGGAGAAGCTATTGTGAAAGAGGAAGCCGGAGATGCGTACACGATCGTAGTGCTCAGCGATAAGCTGGATGTGAAGCAGGCCGTGGGCATCGTTGACCTTGTAATGAAAGAACTGAGTGTGTCCCAGGACAAGATTAAAGTCCAATACGTATCGGAGCAGTAAGCCCCCCTGAATTAATTGAAAGAAAATAGAATAAAATGCCGAAAGAGTCCGGGCACGTCCCGGGCTCTTTCCATTTCTAGCGTTTGTGATATAATACATAAAGTTATCTTGAAATATAAGAAGAATACGCAGGCAGCGGTTATCCTGAAAGCGATTCTAAAGAACCGCAAGCAGGCCGAATCACAGGTTACCCGGGAAGAACGGAATATCGTACCCTGCTTATCTGCGTCCAAAATGGCTTTGAGAGAAAGCTGAAGGAGTGAACTACCCAATGTTCAAGTTAAGCGAGATTAAGGAATTAATTAAATTGCTGGACCAGACCTCTTCCGTACATGAGCTGGAGATTGAAAGCGAAGGTATGAAGCTGGCTATCCGCAAACCGGATCGCCCTGAAGCTGATGGAACAGCAATCCAGGCGACTCCTTATGCCTACCCCTTTACGCCAGCATCGCAGCCGCAAAGTCCGCAGCATGTTGCTCCTCCGGTTGTCAGTGAAGTTCCTGCTGTAACGCAGCAGCAATCACCCTCCGCTGAAGGCGCATTACATAAAATCGTCTCTCCGATGGTAGGGACCTTCTATAGTGCTGCTTCTCCGGAAACACCGTCCTTTGTAAGTGTGGGAGACCGGGTTCATGAGAAATCAACGGTCTGTATCATTGAAGCCATGAAGCTGATGAATGAGCTGGAAGCGGAAGTGAAAGGCGAAATCGTCTCCGTCCTGGCCGAGAACGGCCAGTTAGTGGAATACGGCCAGCCGCTGTTTCTGGTGAGAGCGGAATAATTGCCGCGAGAATCATGAGGAGCCTGCAAGCTTCGCTAAACTTTGGGAGGAAAAGCATGAACATTCAAAAAGTGTTGATTGCCAACCGCGGCGAAATCGCGGTCCGCATTATCAGGGCCTGCCGTGAACTGGGCATTTCCACCGTAGCAGTCTATTCGGAGCCGGACCGGGATTCACTGCATGTCCGTCTGGCTGATGAAGCGTACTGTATTGGTCCGATGCCCGCCAAGGACAGCTATCTGAACTTTACCAATATTATGAGCGTAGCCACGCTCACGGACTGCGATGCCATTCATCCCGGCTACGGCTTCCTGGCCGAGAATGCGGATTTCGCGGAGATTTGTGAATCCTGCAATATTACATTTATTGGCCCTTCTCCGGATGCGATCACACGGATGGGTGACAAGGCTGTAGCCAAAGAAACCATGAAGCTGGCCGGAGTTCCGATTATTCCGGGCTCTGACGGGCTTGTTGGCGACATCGAGGAAGCGGTTATGCTGGGCCGTGATATTGGTTATCCGATCATCGTCAAGGCCACAGCAGGCGGTGGAGGCAAAGGCATCCGCATCGCCGAGGACGAAGCATCACTGGTGAAGCAGATTACGGCTGCCCAGCAGGAAGCGCAGAAGGCTTTCGGCAACGCTGGTGTGTATCTTGAGAAATTCCTGACCGGCATGAAGCATGTGGAGATTCAGATTATCGCCGATAACCATGGCAATGTAGTCCATCTGGGCGAACGGGACTGCTCCGTGCAGCGCCGCCGCCAGAAGCTGATTGAAGAAGCGCCTTGCTCTGTACTTACGCCGGAGGTCCGTGATGCGATGGGCCAAGCGGCTGTACGGGCTGCTCAGGCAGTTAATTACTCGGGAGCGGGTACACTTGAATTCCTGCTGGGGCCGGACGGACAGTTCTACTTCATGGAGATGAACACGCGTATCCAGGTTGAGCATCCGGTAACGGAGATGGTCACCGGCGTGGATCTGATCAAGGAAATGATCTCTGTGGCGGAAGGCAACCCCTTGTCCTTCACCCAGGAGGATATTGTGATCAACGGCTGGTCAATCGAATGCCGCATTAACGCTGAGGACCCTGAACGTAATTTCATGCCGTCTCCGGGCAAAATCGGCTTCTACCTGCCGCCGGGCGGTCTTGGAGTGCGGGTGGACAGCGCGGCTTATCCGGGCTACACCATTTCACCTTTTTATGACTCGATGATCGCCAAACTGATCGTCTGGGCGCCGACGCGCTATGAAGCCATTGCCAAGATGAAACGGGCTTTATCCGAATTCGCTGTGGAAGGCATACATACAACCATACCTTTCCATCAGAGATTGCTGGAGCATCCGGTATTTTTGGACGGGAGTTTCGATATCAAATTCCTGGAAGAGTATGAAATTTAGGACGACTTCTCATTGTTTGTCATAAAGTTCGTCAAATGATATAGTATGTTTAATAAGAGACGTGCTGCCTGCTTGAAATGTCCGAATAACTTTTTTACTGGAAAGGTGTGAAGTCCAAAATGAGTACATTGCCCACAGAATACGAACGTACGGAAATTGGTGAGATCCAGATTGCTCCCGAAGTGATCGAGGTTATCGCAGGTTTGGCAACCGTAGAGGTTAAAGGCGTGGCCGGAATGAGCGGCGGTTTCGCCGGAGGAATCGTGGAGCTTCTCGGACGCAAGAACTTGTCTAAGGGCGTTAAGGTTGAAGTTGGACAACGCGAAGCTGCAGTGGATGTATCCGTAATCATTGAGTACGGCAACCGTCTTCCTGAAGTGGCTGCTGAAATTCAGCGCAACGTTAAACGTTCCATCGAAACCATGACCGGTCTGACTGTTGTAGAAGTGAATGTGCATATCCATGATGTGCAGTTCAGAAACGCCACAAGTGTTGACAAAAGCGAAGATACAGATGCGGTTATCCGCGTGAAGTAAGAGCCTTTGTTCTTCCATAAACCCCCGACGTACGTCGAGGGTTTACCTTAATTTAAGGAGGTTATGTGACTCGTGGCCAAAATTCTGGACAGGCTTCTGCTGTTCCTTTACAGCTTAAGTATCGGAATACTATCTGTAATTGCCATCCTCCTCTTGAGCGGCGTCATTCCGGACACGTTTGAGATTCCTGACGGGCCGGGGGCCTATATCGCTGCGATTACAGCTGCGGTTATTCTTTTCCTGCTGAGCATCCGTTTCTTCTACATCTCTCTGCGCCGCGACCGTGCTTCCCTGCCGTCCGTTGATCAGCGTACAGAGTATGGGGACATTCAGATCTCCATGGAAACCATCGAGAACCTCAGCCTCAAGGCTGCAGGCAAAGTGAAGGGCATCCGTGATCTGAAGTCGCGAATCCGCGTCTCGCAGGCCGGACTTGAAATTATGATCCGTGCAGTTGTGGACGGCGAGCATTCCCTGCCTCTGCTTACTACGGAGGTGCAGCGCCAGGTGCATGATTTCGTCCAGGAAACAACCGGAATTCCGGTAGCGGATGTATCTGTATATATTGCTAACCTCACACAGTCACCAAGCTTCAAAAGTCGAGTGGAATAGAGGTGAGTTTCCCTTATGTCTTGGAGAGAAGTATGGGAAAGTCACGGGGGTAGAATTGCCGGAGTTACCTTCGGGGTCGTTCTCGGTTTGATTTATCTGATTAGCGGTTTTTGGGATATGCTGTTCTTTGCACTGGTAGTGTTCATCGGATATACGCTTGGCAAAAGAAAGGATACCGCGCAGGCTCCCCTGTTTCAGTGGCAGGAGCTCGTGAGCCGGCTGTCCGGACGCTGGCGTCCCTTCAAATGAACCGCGATAGTCTTTCTCCCGGAAGCCTGGAACCCGTTACTTTGAGTTGCTGACCTGCGGAAGAACGGCTGCGCGGTTTTTTGGTAAGAAGATTTAAGAAATTCAAATACAAAGTATGCTAGTTAAGACTGTAGGAGGAACAAATGAAAAGACGTTTAGCGAGAGAAATTATTGTCCAGAGCCTGTACCAGATGGAAATGAATGATGTGGAAGTTACCGAGGCTGTAGAAATGCTGATTGAGGAAGCTGCAGATGAGAACGAAACCGAACGCGTCATCACTGACGAGACCGAGCTGAAGGCTTATGTGATCGCCCATGTTAACGGCGTGTGGGAGCACAAAATGGCCATCGACGATATGCTGGAGCATTACCTCAAAGGCTGGCAGATGAGCCGTCTGTCCCGTGTTGACCGTCAGATTCTGCGTCTGGCCACGTTCGAGATGATCTTTGCCAGCGATGTGCCGGCCAAGGTAGCTGTCAATGAGGCGATTGATCTGGCCAAGCATTTCGGCACCGATGATTCCGGTAAATTCGTTAACGGCGTACTCGGCAAGATGATTCAGGATGTAGATACGCTTAGAGCGGATCTGTAATCGTTAAATAGACAAAAGGGGAGAGACTTACATGACAGCAGCGATTATCAGCGGTAAACAGGTATCGGACGAAATTCGGATCAGCATTGCCCGGGAGGTTGCAGAGCTTACGGAACGTGGCGTTAAGCCCGGTCTTGCTGTCGTTCTGGTCGGTGAAGATCCGGCTTCTCAGGTCTATGTGCGCAACAAAGAGAAATCATGTATTGAGCTGGGCTTCCATTCCGAGGTTCACCGGCTGGATGCGGCAACCAGCCAGGAGGAGCTGCTGGCACTGGTGGCTGATCTGAACGGCCGTGATGATATTGACGGCATTCTCGTGCAATTGCCGCTTCCGAAGCATATTGAAGAGAAGGCAGTCATTAATGCCATCTCCGTGGAGAAGGATGTTGACGGGTTCCATCCGGTCAATGTAGGGAATCTGGTGATCGGTGATGACAGTCTGCTCCCTTGCACTCCTGCGGGTGTCATCGAATTGATCAAACGGACAGGTACTGATATTTCCGGCAAGCATGCTGTGGTTATCGGCCGCAGCAATATTGTCGGCAAGCCGGTGTCCCTGTTGCTGCAGCGTGAGAATGCCACGGTAACCATGTGCCATTCACGCACCGCGAACATGGCTGAACTCAGCCGCCAGGCGGATATTCTGGTTGTTGCCATCGGCCGGGCTAACTTCATCGATGCTTCCTTCGTGAAGCCTGGCGCCGTTGTTATTGATGTCGGAATGAACCGCCTGGATACCGGCAAGCTTGCCGGTGATGTTGATTACGAGAGTGCCCGTGAAGTCGCCGGGTTTATTACGCCTGTGCCGGGCGGAGTAGGGCCGATGACGATCACCATGCTGATGAGCAACACGCTGATCGCGGCCAAACGCCGCCACGGCCTGAAGTAGGCTAAGCTTATGGCGGCAGAGCGGCAAGTCTACTCCATAAAGGAACTTAACAAGTATATCCGCATGAAGCTGGATTCGGATGTAGTGCTCTCCGATGTATGGATCCGCGGTGAAATATCGAATTTCACCCACCACGGAAGCGGGCATATGTATTTCACGCTGAAGGATGAGAGCAGCCGGATCAAGGCGATCATGTTTGCTTCACATAATTCGCGGCTGCCTTTTGTACCGAAGGAAGGCACCAAGGTCATTGCCAGAGGCAACGTGACGGTCTATGAACGGGACGGGCAGTATCAATTCTACGCCACCCACATGCAGCCGGACGGAATCGGCAGCCTGTATCTGGCTTACGAACAGCTGAAGAGTAAGCTGGAGCAGGAGGGGCTGTTCGCAGCGGCGCGCAAGCGTCCGCTGCCGCGGTTCCCGCGCGTGATCGGTGTAGTTACCTCGCCGACAGGAGCGGCGGTGCGGGATATTATCATCACCCTGCAGCGCCGTTATCCGCAGGTGGCGGTAGTGCTCTATCCTGTACTTGTACAGGGTAAAGGCGCCGGCCCTTCCGTTGTGAAGGCCATCGAGAACCTGAACGCCATGGGCGAGGCCGATGTGCTGATCGTAGGGCGCGGCGGCGGCTCCCTGGAGGAGCTCTGGGCCTTCAATGAAGAGGCCGTCGCCCGCGCGATTGCGGCCTCCAGGATTCCGGTCATCTCGGCTGTCGGCCACGAGACCGACTTCACGATCGCCGACTTCGCCGCCGATCTCCGTGCGGCAACCCCTACGGCGGCAGCGGAGCTTGCCGTGCCGAGCGCAGCCGAGCTCGCCGGGCAGCTGCGCACCGCCCAGCAGCGGCTGCGCCAAGGGCTGCTGCGCCGCTCCCAGCGCAGCGGCGAGCGCCTCGCGGCGCTGCAGCGCTCGCTGGCGCTGGCCGGCCCGCGCCGGCAGCTGGCACAGCACGCGCAGCGGCTGGACATGCTGCGCGCGGCCCTGGTCCGCGCAGCCGAGGCAAGGCACAGCCGCGCTCAGGGGCGCAGTGCGCTGCTGCATCAGAGCCTGCAGCGCTTCCATCCGCAAGGCAGCATCAGCGCTGCCCGCCGGCGCACGGATAGCCTTACCCGTGAGCTGACGGGGGCGATGCAGGCGCGCTTCCAGGATAAGCGCGCGCGCTATGTGGCTGAGCTGCGCCATCTGGATGCGCTCAGCCCGCTCAAGGTGATGTCACGGGGCTACAGCCTCGTGTACGATGAGAAGGAAGAGCATTTAATCAAATCGCTGAAGGAAGTTGAAGTAGGCGATAAGGTGAACATAAAGCTTAATGACGGACAGCTAAACTGCCAGGTATGGGGAATGAAGGAGGATGTTGAAACGAATGGCAAAGGAAGCGGAACTGGATTTTGAGGGAGCCATGGAGCGCCTGGAGGGAATCGTACGCGAGCTTGAGCATGGCGACGTTCCCCTGGAGAAGGCGATTGATTTATTCCAGCAGGGAATGAAGCTGTCGCAGCTCTGCGGCAGTAAGCTGGAGCAGGTAGAGCGCAAGATCGAGATGATTACGGTAGAGGATGGCGAGCTGCGCAAGAAGCCATTCGGAGCCCGGCTGGAAGGCGATGGCGATGAGTCGTTCTGAGCTGGAACCGGGCAGCAGTGAAGCGGAAGCACACGGGCGCGCACCGCTTGAGCAGTATATTGCAGAGGTGGGACACTGGGTTGCCGATGCACTGACGGCAACCCTGCCTGCGCAGTGGACTGTGCCTCAGGTGCTCAGGGAGGCGATGGACTATTCGCTGCAGGCCGGAGGCAAACGCCTGCGCCCGCTGCTGGTCATCGCCGCCTGTGAAGCGCTTGGCGGCAGCCGTGAGGCTGCGCTGCCCGTAGCGGCAGCGATTGAAATGGTGCATACCTATTCATTGATTCATGATGATCTGCCAGTCATGGATAATGACGACTACCGGCGCGGGAAGCTCACGAACCACAAGGTCTTCGGGGAAGCTGCGGCGATTCTGGCCGGGGATGCACTGCTGACGCATGCATTCTATAGCGTGGTACAAGCTTCGCGTAAATTTGGCGTTCCGGCAGAGAATGTGCTGTCCATCGTTGAGGATCTGGCCGAAATGGCCGGTCCGCGCGGAATGGTCGGCGGGCAGGTTGCCGATATGGAAGGCGAGCAGGGCTTAACCGATCTGCATCAGCTTCAATATATCCATCTTCATAAGACAGGCGATCTGATGATCTTCTCGCTGCTGGCAGGAGGCAGAATCGCCGGTGCGGATGAGCGTCAGCTGGAAGCGCTTCGCCAGTTCGGAACGCAGATTGGTCTGGCTTTTCAGATTCAGGATGATATCCTTGATCTGGTCGGCGATGAGAGCAAGCTGGGCAAAAAAACCGGCAGTGATATCAAGCAGCAAAAGGTGACCTATCCCTACTTCATCGGCCTGGAAGCCTCGCGTGAAGAGGTGAAGCGGCTGACCGCTGAAGCACACAGCGCGGTCCTTGAGGGCGGATTTCAGGATCATACCCGGCTGCTTGAAATTGCGGATTATTTGATGTCACGCGATCATTAGGTACATTTCGGAAACGGCTGTGTTTCGACAGCCGTTTCGTTTGTGTTATAATGGGGTTTATATATTTTACAACATCTAGGAAAGCGGGGAATACTCGTGCTGCTTCCACAAATAAATGATCCTCAGCAACTTAAATCTTTGTCAGTCGAGGAGCTGGCAGCCCTTGCGGAAGAAATCCGCCGGTTTTTAATAGACAAACTTACAGTAACCGGAGGGCATCTCGGATCCAACCTGGGGGTAGTGGAGCTCACGCTGGCCCTGCATTACTGCTATGACAGTCCCCGGGACAAGATGATATATGACGTCGGTCATCAGGCGTATGTACACAAGATACTGACTGGCCGCCAGGACCGGTTTGATACACTGCGCAAGCAGGGCGGCTTATGCGGCTTTGTGAAGCGTTCGGAGAGCGAGCATGATGTCTGGGAAGCCGGACACAGCAGTACCTCTTTGTCTGCCGCAATGGGAATGGCTATGGCCCGGGATTTGAAGGGCGAGGACAATAGGGTCATCGCTGTGATTGGCGACGGTGCGCTAACCGGGGGAATGGCCTTTGAGGCGCTGAACCATATTGGACATGAACGCCGCAAGCTGATGGTGATCCTCAATGACAATGAGATGTCTATCGCACCGAATGTAGGAGCCATGCATAATTATTTGAGCAAAATCCGCTCGGACCGCCATTATCTGCGTGCGAAGGATGAAGTGGAAGGTCTGCTCAAGAAGATCCCGGCGATTGGCGGGCGGCTGGCCAAGACGGCGCAGAATGTGAAGGACGGTCTGAAGAACATGCTCGTTCCCGGTGTTCTGTTCGAAGAGCTTGGATTCACGTATCTGGGACCCGTGGATGGTCATGATCTGGAGAAAATGATCGACACCTTCCATCAGGCAGATAATGTGTCTGGTCCTGTGTTGGTACATGTGCTGACGACGAAGGGCAAAGGCTACAAACCGGCCGAAACGGACTTCTATAAATCACATGCGATCTCACCCTACAAAATTGAATCCGGCCAGTCCCTTAAGGCTGTGAAGGCTGTCAGCCACCCCATGTATACTGAAGTATTCGGGGAGACGCTGATTGAGCTAGGCCGGCAGGATTCAAGACTGATTGCGGTCACACCGGCAATGCCGGGCGGCTCGGGCCTGTTCCCGTTCGCCAAGGAATTCCCGGACCGGATGATCGATGTCGGTATTGCTGAGCAGCATGCGGCCACACTGTGCGCCGCTCTGGCCATGGAGGGGATGAAACCGGTCTATGCCGTCTACTCCACTTTTATGCAGCGTGCCTATGACCAGATTGTCCATGATATCTGCAGACATAACGCCAATGTAATGTTTGCGATCGACCGCGCCGGTTTTGTCGGTGCGGACGGGGAGACCCATCAAGGGGTATATGATATAGCGTTCATGCGGCACATCCCGAATATAGTGCTTATGATGCCTAAGGATGAGAATGAGCTGCGCCATATGATGAAGACGGCATTGGAATACAATGACGGACCAATCGCTTACCGTTATCCGCGGATTGAGGGCACCGGGGCGGCTGTAGATGCCGAACTGCATTGTCTGTCTATCGGCTCCTGGGAGCGTCTGCGTCCGGGAGATGACTACGCAGTGCTGGCCTGCGGCCCTATGGTTCAGTTAGCCGAGGAGGCAGCTGAGCTGCTGAAGCGTGAAGGCATTCAGGTTAGCGTAGTGAACGCCAGGTTCCTGAAGCCGCTTGATAATACCATGCTGCTTGAACTGGCTCATGCCGGAACCAGCATGGTTGTGCTTGAAGAAGCCAGCCAGGCAGGCAGCCTTGGCAGCGCTGTGCTCGAATTCTATGCGGAACATGAGATTTATGATGCACGTGTCCACTTGATGGGCGTGCCGGACATCTTCGTTGAGCATGGCTCCATCAAGGAGCAGCGCCAGGAAACCGGCCTCACCGTTGAAGCCTTATGTGCGCGGATCAAGGCGATGCAGGCATTGAGCACTTATACCTACAAGTCGACTTCCAATTCCTGAGTACAGGGTGGAAGCCGGACCCAAGTGACCAGGAGATGAACATGGAACACCCTAAGGAACGTATAGATGTACTGTTAGTAGAGCAAGGCTTCTACGACAGCCGTGAGAAGGCCAAGGCAGCAATCATGGCGGGTCTTGTGCTGGCGAATGAAGAACGGATTGAGAAGCCGGGAATGAAGGTGCTGCGCAGCTCTGTCTTAAGAGTCAAAGGAGCTGTGCATCCCTACGTCAGCCGGGGCGGCCTGAAGCTGGAGAAGGCGCTGCGGCAGTTCGGCATTGACCTGAACGGAAGGAATATGCTGGATATCGGCTCTTCTACAGGAGGCTTCACCGATTGTGCGCTCCAGAACGGGGCAGCACATGTGTATGCTATTGATGTCGGCCATAACCAGCTGGACTGGAGCCTGCGCAACGACGAGCGGGTAACTGTAATGGAGCAGACCAACTTCCGCTACATGACCCCGCCAGACCTGAAGGGGCCGGTACCTGACTTTGCCAGTATTGATGTGTCCTTTATCTCGCTGAAGATTATTCTGCCGCCGTTGATGGCGCTCCTGAACCGACCGTCCGATATCGCTGCGCTGATCAAGCCGCAGTTCGAGGCCGGACGTGAAAAGGTTGGGAAATCCGGTGTAGTCCGCGAATCCGCCGTTCACAAAGAGGTGCTAGTTAATGTGCTGTCTATGGCGGCCGAGCTGGGCTATAAGCTGGAAGGGCTGACCTTCTCTCCAATTACCGGAGGGGAAGGTAATATTGAATTTCTGGCCCACTGGAAGCTACTGCCTGAAACTGTGGACAACTCTCCGGATGAACAGCACGAACAGCAGCTTTTCCCGGCTGAAGTACAGCCGAATCCTTTCGCCGCGCTTGCCGAATCCGTCATCAAGGAAGCGAATGCAACCTTTAGCGCTACGAACAATGGAAACTCATCTAAACGATGAGTTTCTTTTGCTGCAATAATAACGAATGAAATGATCTGCCGGTTCTGCTTGCAATAAACCAGTTGTTCCCTACAAGCAGGATTTCGCCTGCCCTCACGCGAATAGATTCACCGAGGTGATGGGAGTGGCGAGCTCTGACAAGGCCGTTGTGGCACTCATTGGACTGGCGGCGGCAATCTTTATCATTTACCGGATCTACATCTGGCTCCAAGGCTCCCCAAGATCGTTCATGAAGGACCGGGTGCCGATCAATACCATTATTCAGCCTCATCCTTCCATCGGACTATTAGAGGATGCCGGTTACGAGGTCATTGGCGGCAAGCTGAAGATTCCTTTGTCCTTTCAAGTGAACGGGGCACCGATGTACAGCAGGCTGTTCATTGATTATGTGGCCAGCAAAGATGAGGAGCATTTCTATCTGGTTATTCTGTCCCGGCCGCGCAAAGGGCTTGAGTTCACCGGCAGCGGACTTCGCGACACCTTGCTTCCTTATCTGCTGATCTATCCGGATTGCAGCGGTGTGCTGTACGTGGATACGGTGAATTCAGCAATTCATGTAATTAAGTTAGGCAAAGACGATGGTGAATCCAATTGAGATCAACTTATAAATACGGGAGGCAACAATGAAGGGACACAGGCACATCAAAATAAGAGAAATTATTACGCAGAGGGAGATCGAGACCCAGGATGACCTGGTTGAGGCTCTGCGTGAATCCGGATTTCAGGTTACCCAGGCTACAGTATCACGGGATATAAAGGAACTGCTGCTGATTAAGGTACCGATGGATGACGGGCGCTACAAATACTCCCTGCCGACTGACCAGCGCTATAATCCGACCCAGAAGCTTAAGCGGGTGCTGGTGGATAATTTTGTGCAGATCGATTTCTCCGCCAACCTTGTGGTCATGAAATGTCTTCCGGGAACAGCCAATTCTGTGGCTGCACTGATTGATAATATTGACTGGCCGCAAATTATGGGCACCATCTCGGGCGATGACACCATTCTGATTATCTGCCGCCAGCCGGAGGACAGCAAAGGCGTTATTGCACAAATTATGGGCTACATCTCATAACTCTATCACACGTTTAGACTTAAATAATCGATCATCTTTTCGGAGGTGCTGTATTCGTGTTAGACACGTTATCAATCCGCAATCTGGCCGTCGTTGAGGCGGTGGATGTGCATTTTTATCCCGGCTTTCATGTTCTTACAGGGGAGACGGGGGCAGGGAAATCGATTATTATCGATGCGCTAGCACTCATTGCCGGGGGCCGCGGTTCTGCGGACTCTATCCGGTATGGGTGTGAAAAGGCAGAAATGGAAGCGCTTTTCAGCTTGCCTGGAACCCACCCGGTCTGGGATACGCTGGAACGTCTTGGCATTGGAGCAGAACGCGAAGAGCATCTGGTGATCCGCCGGGAGATTACCGCTCAAGGCAAAAGCACTTCGCGGGTGAACGGCCAGATGGTCAATCTCAGCATGCTGCGGGAAATCGGTGAACAGCTGGTTAACATCCACGGGCAGCATGAGCATCAGAACCTGCTGAAGGCAGAACGTCATCTGGGGCTGCTGGATACTTACGGCGAAGCTGTGATTGGCCCGCTTAAATCTGACTACCAGGAGAAATATACGGCCTTCGCCAAAGTGGAAAAAGAACTCCGGGAACTTCAGGAATCCAGTCAAAAAGCGTATCAAATGCTTGATTTGTACCGTTTTCAGCTAGAGGAAATTTCTGCTGCTGGACTAAAACCGGGAGAAGATGAATTACTTAACGAAGAAAGGGTCAAACTATCCCACAGTGAGAAAATGATGGATTCAGTATCCGGCGCATACGAGCTGCTGTATGACAGGCAAGGGCTTGAATCCATCGGGAGTGTCATCTCCAAGCTGGAGGATGCGATCCGTTATGACGAGAAGGGCCTGAGAGCTGTATTCGAGCAGCTGCAGTCGTCGTATTATCAGCTGGAGGATGCGGCCTTTCAATTACGTGACTACCGTGAAGAGATCGAATTCAACCCGGCGCGGCTGGAGGAAATTGAGAACCGTCTGGATCTGATCACAGGGCTGCGGCGCAAATACGGGGATAGTGTTGAGCAGATTCTGGATTATTATGAGCAGATTCACCGGGAGACCGATCTTCTGGAGAATAAGGACGAATACATTGAGAAATTGACGGCCAAACGCGATGGCCTGCTCGGCACTTTAATGAAAGCTGCCGGAGCACTTAGCGCGGCACGCCGCCAGTGTGCTACGGATCTCGCTTCGCAAGTGGAAGGTGAGCTGAAGGATCTGCAGATGGAGCGGACTTCGCTTCAGGTCAAAATGGATACACTTGAAGACCCGCGTGGTATTGAGTATCAGGACCGCCGTTACCGTCTGACCCGGCAGGGGATCGACAGCGCGGAGTTCATGATCTCCCCGAACCCGGGCGAGCCCCTGCGGCCGCTGGGCAAAATCGCTTCCGGCGGTGAGCTGTCGCGGATCATGCTGGCGATGAAGAGCATTTTTGCCCGGCATGATGCCATTCCTGTCCTGATCTTCGATGAAGTGGATACCGGTGTCAGCGGGCGCGCGGCTCAATCCATTGCGGATAAATTATACAAGCTGTCCTCCACCTGTCAGGTGTTCTCCATTACTCACTTGCCGCAGGTGGCCTGTATGGCGGATCATCAATATCTGATTGTCAAAAAAGTCGAAGACGGACGCACGATGACCGAAGTGGACTCCCTCTCGGCAGAGGGCCGGGTCCTTGAGCTGGCCCGTATGCTGGGTGGTGTGGAAATTACCGAAAAAACATTGCATCACGCACAGGAAATGCTCGGTTTGGCCGAGGCCAGCAAAGCTGCTGCTGGGTAAGCGGGACAATGATTGACAGTAATAAAAGCCTGGGGGCAAGGTTATCTTATAGGTACGCAATTGGCGACCACCTTTTTCGTCAAGCGAAAGAAGCAAAAGGGAGCGTGACAGCCATTGAAGCCGAACCTCAGGAAGTTAATGCCCGGTCTTTTATTTGCCTTCTTTCTCAGCTTAACAGGCATAACGGGACCTCAACAGAGCTTTGCAGCACCGCTGGAACATCAGCCGCATAAAGCGGTTCAGGGGAATGACAATGAGCTTAGAGTCATCCCGGGAGGTCAGACGATTGGTGTGAAAGTGAAGTCAGCAGGGGTTCTGGTCGTGGGCCATCATCTGATTGAAGTATCGGAGCAGTCCAAGATTTCACCCGGCGAGAACAGCGGACTGATGCCTGGTGATCTGATGATCTCCATTAATGGAGTCAAGCTGGATGAGGTATCCAAGGTAGCAAAGCTTGTGGAACGTGCCGGTAAAAGCAATGATTCCTTAAGTATTGTGTACAAACGCAGCGGCAAAGAGCACAAAGCTCAGCTAAAACCCGCGTATGACCGCAATGACAAGGTATGGAGACTGGGGCTCTACATCCGCGATTCCGCAGCAGGTGTGGGTACCCTGACTTTCTATGCTCCGAAACAAGGCGTATACGGTGCTCTGGGGCATGTCATTACCGACATGAACACCGGTACACCGATCGTTGTCGGCAGCGGCCATATCGTCCAGTCCAGTGTCACCTCCATTTCCAAAAGCCAGGATGGCGATCCTGGGGAGAAACGGGCTCATTTTCTGAAGGAAAGCCAGGTTCTTGGTAATGTGGAGAGCAATACGGATTTCGGAATCTTCGGCAAAATGACCCGTAATCCAGAGCACAGCCTGTACCAGGAACCGATACCCGTTGCAATGAGCGCAGAAGTGAAGGAAGGCCCGGCACAGATTCTTACAGTAGTCGATGGTCAGCAGGTGGAACGTTTCAATGTGGAGATCATTCATGTGGCACGCCAGCAGACTCCGGCGACCAAAGGAATGGTGCTGCGCATCACCGATTCCCGTCTGATTGATAAGACCGGCGGGATTGTTCAGGGGATGAGCGGCAGCCCGATTGTCCAGAATGGCCGGCTGATCGGTGCAGTGACCCATGTATTCGTCAATGATCCCAAGTCGGGTTACGGCTGCTTCATCGAATGGATGCTTCGTGACTCCGGTGTGGTGCAACAAGAGAATTTGCTTCCCTACAATCTTAAGGCGGTTTAGCCTTAAGATTTTTTGTCGAAGGCCAACGAGAAACATCGAATCGTGAAACAAAATATTTAATTATAAATCAACGCTGAAAAAAAATAAAGAAAAATAATTTTCGACAGAAGGATATTCAATCTTCATGTCGAAAACTTAAGGGAGAGAAGATAATAAGGAGGAAGTAGCCAATGCAGAATATTGAAGTGTTGTTGGCCGATGATAACAGGGAGTTCACTAACTTGCTTGCCGAATACATTACCGAACAGGAAGATATGACCGTGACAGGCATTGCCTATAATGGTGAAGAAGTGCTTCAAATGCTGAGCGGAGCACGCAAAATTCCCGATGTCCTTATTCTTGATATCATTATGCCGCATCTGGACGGCCTCGGCGTTCTGGAACGCCTGCGCGATATGGATCTGAACCCCCAGCCGAAGATCATCATGCTGACCGCTTTCGGCCAGGAGAACATCACCCAAAGAGCGGTTCAGCTCGGAGCATCTTATTATATTTTGAAGCCTTTCGATATGGAGGTTCTGGCGAACCGTGTGCGTCAGCTTGTGGGTGCCCAAGGCAGCATGAGTACTTCTGCCAGCATGTCCGGCTATTCGAGTTCCAGATCTTCCAGTAATGTGGTACCTTTGTCCAAAGGAAAGAATCTGGATGCCAATATTACATCGATCATTCATGAAATCGGCGTACCTGCGCATATTAAAGGTTATCAGTACCTGCGTGAAGCTATTACCATGGTCTACAACAATATCGAGATTCTGGGTGCTATCACCAAGACACTCTACCCTGCCATTGCCGAGAAATTCAAGACAACGCCTTCACGTGTGGAGCGCGCCATCCGCCATGCGATCGAAGTCGCCTGGACCCGTGGCAACATCGACAGCATCTCCCTCCTGTTCGGCTATACCATTAATATCTCCAAATCCAAGCCAACTAACTCAGAATTTATTGCCATGGTAGCCGACAAGCTGCGCATTGAGCATAAGGTGTCTTGAAGGGGTAAGGATGATTAAAGGAACAGGGGTTACAGGGGATTGGAAACAGCATCCAGCCAGAACAATTATGGCTACTAATATCCGAAAAAGCTGTTTTCATACCAACTAACTTCTAAATGAAAACTCAACTAATACCACTTATTTATTGGTTCCCAAAAACCATTAGAGGAGTGGTATTTTTTATGACGAATTTCGATTTTCAATTGGACAATTTCATGCTTTATTGTTCCTCTAAGAATCTGTCCCGTAAAACCTTAGCAAGCTATGAGCAATCATTAAAATTGTTCGGGAAGTTTCTCCAAGACCAGTTTCAGATTGAAGATGTCAAAAAGGTTCAATCAGGTCATATTCGACAATACATTAAGTATTTAAGGGAGCGGGGGAAGTATTCAGTTGTCACTGACCCGAGTTCCAAAAACAACAATCATCCAGAACAGCGAACTGACTATAAAAAAGATGTCTCTACCACAACGATAGCCAATTATGTGCGGAATATAAAAGTGTTCTTTAATTACTTGTATAAAGTGGAGCGAGAAGTGCCGAAGAATCCGGTAGAAAACATTGAAAACCCAAAGGTAGAGAGGAAAATAAAGAAGACTCTTGCGCCAGAGGAATTAAAAAAGGTACTTGGTCAATTTGATAAATCTGCTTTTCATGGATATCGAAATTATGTGATCACAAGGCTTTTGCTCGATACAGGAATGAGAATAAGTGAGTGTTTGCATCTGCAACCGAAATCCTTTGACTTTAAGCATAAAAGTATTCTTATCAAGAATCCCAAGAATGGTCAGGAACGATATGTTTATTTTTCTTTTAAATCTGCCAATGAGATTAAGAGTTGGATGCGATATAAAGATCGTTATTCGGATAGTCCTTTTTTGTTTCCCACCACCAGAGGAACACAATTAGAACTCAGAAATTATGAACGGGCACTTAAGGAAGCAGGAGAAAAAGTAGGTATTTCTATTCATCCGCACCAACTAAGAAACAACTTTGCTAAGTACTATATTCTCAATAATGGCGACTGGTTCAGCTTGTGTAGAATTTTAGGTCATTCTTCTGTTGAGGTTACACAAAAGGCATATCTTGATTTCACGGATGAAGAAATCGGCAAGAAGTATCAGAAGCATAGTCCCCTAGCAAATATGGAGCTTTGAGTTATCGCTGAATAGAACAAAATAGATAATTTGAACAGAGTCTGTTAATCACCTTAATACAGCCTATATAAGGATTGTAATGAGCATTATATTTTTAGAGCCATTCCTACTGCTGGGATGGCTTTTTTGGTTTGTATGGGGCTCATACAGGCTCTGTATAGCATGTGTTATGAAGTTCTTCAATAAGAAAAAGTATATGTGAGCTTCTCATTGCTTCTTTTACCATGTCTATCATCATTTGTGTATGTCTGTATTTAATTAGCGCATTATTTATGCACCAATAGGAAGTATTAGAGATAAGGGAAGTTCCTCCTTCTCCTCAGAAGATTTTGTTTATTACGGTGTGGCTGGTTCACCATGCCGTAATGTATTTCTGAAAACCCATTATTAAGAAAGGAAGATTTAAGATGATAACTCAATACGAAATTAAGCAAACGTATAATGTGGAGGGGCTGTTGTTTTATTTGGCTAAAAGGGCATTTCATATTAACGCTTCTAGGCATTATTTTGTTGATTTGACTTCATTATCTACTATTTTTAATGTGCCAGAGAAAACACTAAAACAAGTAATAGATTGGAATATGCCTTTGAAAAATCAGTATGGTGTTGCCATAAGTGAAGATAATAAAAGAACAGTAATGTTGAGAGTGGACGCGATTAATATTTTACTTTCTGCTTTAAACGTAGGACTTGAAAAATCGAAGGAAATCAAAATTCTGCTTCAAAATATTAAAAAAAACTAGAGGAGCTAAAAAAATGAATAATGAGAATCCAAAAAATGAAGAGCACATTGTAGAGAATTTAAGAATTGATGATACAGGCAAGAAAAAGATTTTGACGTTATCGCTAGACGATTACACTTATTTTTACCTCAAATTCATGTCTGCTATGGAAAGCTTACCAATAAACGCCATACTTACAGTGATGGTTGAAGAAGATATGCAAAAGAATAAGGACATTGTTGATATTTATAATCAAATTAAATTTCTTAAATGACATACTTTTTGAAGATTATTCTGATATACCGTAAGAAAATGAACTTTTGCTATCCCCCGCTTCTGGGGGATTTTTTAGGTGAAGAAAAATGAAAGCGAATTTGTAAATATATATTAATCAGTCATAACAAGGCGTTATTTTGCACGATTATGGAAGATTGTAATTATGACAATTGAAAGGAGAGAAATGCATGGGGAAGTTAGTTAATGCAAAGGATATATGCCAGCGGTTTAGCACCTCAAAACGAACGCTCTGCCGCTGGGGAAATAAAGGAATACCTTCCATACAGTTATCCTATAACATGGTCAGATATGATATTGCGGCGGTTACAGAATGGGTTATGAAATAGAAATTTGATAAGAAATAATATATTAGAGGAAGCGGGAAATATATGAATACCGGAATCATAGAAATGGATGGGGAACAATTTCTCATTGCGAAAGCAGACAAATACGAAGTAATAAGTATAGCACAAAAGGAAGGCTATAAAAGAAAGCTTGAGCTTGAAGCATATAAGATTAATGCAAAAGGTAAGAACTTTGTAATTTGCTATAATGAATCTGTGAAAGAAATAGCAACCAAGTTAGAATTGCATGAATTAGGTGCAGTGATCATGCTCCTGCCGTATATGTTTTTTAAAAGGGATGGCTTGCTTTCTAGAGATGGAGAAACAATGAAAATGGAGCAGATAGCAACTGTAATTGGAAGAAGTATTCCACAAACAAAAAAAATAATGAAACGTCTTATTAGTGTTGGCATTATTATTAGGGGCGGCTCGAACAAAAAGCCCACTTATAGTATTAGCAAGGAGTACCATACTATGGGAGAAGTAATTGATGGAAGAATGTTCACGAAGTTGTATCAAGTAGAATCACGCAAAGGGTTAAAGGAAGTTACATTACACGAAGCAGGTATACTATATAGAATCCTTCCTTGGTTTCATTATCAGAACTATTACCTTTGCTCCAACCCCGACGAAAATGATCCAGAGGTCATACATCATCTTTCACACCAGGAATTAGCAAAATTAATCAGAGTTGATGAAAAGACAGCTTACACTCACATGAGAAAATTGATTTATAGAGGATTCATCATCCAAATTAAGGGTATTGGTGGTGCAGTCAACTATAGAGTTAACCCTGATATTATGTCAAAAGAAAAGTCAGGAGTATTAACGACAGAAACAGAAAGCGTGAAAGGAATGTTCCGAGAATTAGCAAGAACATTCGAACGAGAAAAACAGTTAAAGGAATTAGGTTTGCATAGATCCGATCAAGCAATCGGGAGGATATAATACTATAAACAGCTATTCATCGGGAGGATATAATACTATAGATATGCTGAAAAACTCAATGGTATCAAGGCATGTAGCAGTTTTCAATGATTTTCTATTCTTTATCTTATTAACCACAATATATAATTTTCTATAAAAATCTTATCTCCAGCATCTAGCTTTGACAATTTCTACAATAATTTTCACTATACAGTCATAGCGTAGAAGCTGAATCACCCATAGGGGGATTTAATGATATAACTGTACAATGAGCTATCCACTTAAAGGTATGCTCCCTCCCTTGATAATAGATACTTACTGCAACCGGGAGGGAGTTCTGTACAAGTTAATATCTTCCGTAGTCAGCGATATGAATATTATTAATCATCACTCCTGCCTATAGAAAACCCTATACAGCTAAGGATCGAGCCGTGCAAATCGGTTATATACGAGTATCATGCAATAAAGATCTTGAATAATATCTTGCCTTATACATGTATAACAAATGCTTAACAAGGCAAGAGCCGACTCTAATCGGCAATATTAATGTTTTAAATTTATTTATTGATAACGACCAGTAAAGTTAACACAAATAATCATTGCTGACATTTGAAGATTTAAGAATCATCAGCAAAGAGCCGGGTTGAAAGGCATTTCTAATCCGGCGATATAAAAATAATAACTAATTAAAGGAGGACAAAAATGTCAATAAAAACATATAAGGTTGCCTATGGCGTGAATCGTGATTTCTCTGTGCAAATAATGAGTCATAAAGAAATTGATTCATTGGTATCTGAATCACTGAAAAGAAAATCTATATCGACCAATGAACCAAAGCCCAAACCGATTGCTAGGCTAAGTGAACCATTTGCTCACTTGAAAGCGTCTGACCTACCAACTAAGAATAAGTCAAATAAAGAGCCTTTTGCACACTTAATAACTAATCGTTAAGGATTACCCTTGATCACAGCAAGTCTTCGTATTCACAGGTATTAGTATCATTAGATATATCGTTCGGAACATTTTGTTGCAAAGGATTTCTAATATACTGATTGTTTAGTATATTAATTCGTTAAACTAATGAATTACCGTTCAGATTATCGTTTATCCAGATATTGTGAATATATGTGAGAGTATACTTAAAATTATTAATAATAAGGGTCTATGAAAAGTGAGTATGAAGACTATCTTGGTTATAAACTGAAAGCTGAGAGTATCTAAAAGCTACCTTCTATGGAGATTTAGTGTATCAGTGGAGTGATCTTCTATAGTATGTATCTGCCTTTAGGAAATAATCTAAGGGCTATTACTTTTGAAATTTGATTTTTCAAATTGTCTTCCCTTTGATAAGTTAAGTGAACTGAGAAACAAGTTATAATATAATTATAATATATTCCATAATTGGTAATATAAATTTATTTATGTTATTATAAATTCCTAACTATGAAACCGCAAAGGGGAACCAAAATGAATCAAAAGAGACGTAAGAGAAAGCATTACACGGATGATCACAGCCAAAAAACATACTACATTGAGAATAGTGTGCTTGCAGCACTTAATGAAATTAATGAAAATGTTTGGGGAGAAACCTCTAAAACTGTGAATAAGGCGTTGAGTGCCTATATTACCGATGAATATCCTGAAATCGCAAAAAAACATGCTTTGCTTAACCAAGATATAATAGAGGAAGCAAAAGTTAAAGTAATGTTCAATGTAGTAATATCACACATATGATGAATTAAGCTCTGCCCAATGTTATCAAGGCTTACATGTTGATTTCTTACTGCAAAAGTTGAGTATTTAAGGGGTATATGGGAGAAGCCATAATGCTGCGGATTTAAGAATTTCATATTGTTGTCTCATAATTTCTCTAATGATATTATATTAATAAACAAAACACATCTATATACTAAAGAAAAGTCCTTGTCGCTGTAACGACAAAGACCCTCTAGATCAAGAAAGACTGTGGATTGCCACGGCGCACAAGAATTACAAAACCTAATTCAAGCGAAGCCCACCGTAGGCGGTCAACCTATTTAACGGTGGGTGTTTTTTTCTAAGAGTTTCATTCATATTCAATGTAGGACTTTATAGAGTCGCTTAGCTGATCTGTTTGTTCCAGTCTATCACTTATATCAGGTACTTTTAGTTTGACTAAATTGATTATTTTAATGGTGTATGTCCCCTTTTTTTCAAAAGTTGAAACTTAATTTAATACACCGCTAGTTGTATAATCGAGGTACCACATCATAACTTGTTTCTTACATTAATAATCCTGTGTGCGCCTTATACAGAGGGGATATTACTTACATGTAAAATTACTTATGTAATATTCAAACGTGTCTCAATCAAGCTTGTAGAAGTTAACAAATGCACATAAAGGAAAGGGTGGGTTTCGATATGACTACCATAACGATATGCAAATGGGGAAACAGCTTGGCTGTCCGCATCCCACAGAACGTAGCAGAACAATTGAACTTAAAAGATGGCACCAAAGTAGAAATGATTGTTAGAGGAAATATCGAAGTCGTTATTCGAAATACTTTTCCGGCAGCCGAGGACCAAGAAGCTTTACGAGAACATTTTTTGGCGCTACGAGCAAGGAGTATTCCTGGCATGGTTAATCATAAAGAAATATTTGCTGACCCAGAAGGAGACGAAGTGATATAGGTTCAATGAGGGAAACTTTATAATTTGATCCTCTAGTTTCTCTTGTTATAATATCACGTGAGATAAGCATAAGAAATCCATCAACCTTTTTTAGGTTTGAGTGGATTTATTCTTTTCTGTGACTGAGCAAGAGTTAGTACATTTGAAGCGGATATGGCAAAGAATATTTCAAAGTTAGGTGAAATGAAAATAGTAGAAAGACTAATTCTCTATTATTTATACCTCATCTACTAGGAGTTATCATTGGAATGTCGTTAAAATGGGGCTCTTCGCTATACTGCGTGGTTAAGGATACGTTTGATTGAGTAATAGAGCGATTTGACATGGAGCTTCTGCAAGCATGGGTACTCGCGAAAGCCGCGAAGCACAAGGACTTCACGATGCTAACCAGCTTATCATGTCCGCCTCTCCCTAAAAAATCGCTATCTATAATACCACTTCGTGTAGAGAGGAGGCTAAATGGAAACAGTTTGTCGAATAAAGGGATTTTCAGTAGTATTGTGGAATAAATCTAAAAGGATTATCACATAAGGATAAAAGTTACCTAACAGAGGTAAAAGAATATCTGGTTACAATCATAAAAGAACTATGGACTATAGCGGATAGCATATAGGTATTATTCTAGTCTTAAAACACTATGTGATCTAGGATTGTTCTTAACTTTTATTGATGTCCTTGAATAATAACCGAAAAAAGATACAGAACAGTAAATGAAAGAGGGTTAATTAATATGCAAGATATTTATTCAAGTAAGCAAACAGCAGTAAACATCTCAGAGAAATCAAATATGATATGGAACAATGCTAACCACTTAGTGGGACTATATAAACCACATGAATATGGTAAGGTTATTCTCCCTATGACGGTTATCAAGCGTTTTCACGATACACTTTTACCAACTAGAGAAAAAGTGCTTGAAACCTATGAAAAGGTTAAAAACTTTGAAGTTAGGGACGGGTTTTTGGAAGTTGCTTCAGGGCTCAGTTTTTATAATACTAGTTCTTTTACGTTTGAGTCCCTCTTGTCAGACTCTTCTCATATTGAAGATAATTTTCGTGCATACTTAAATGGTTTTTCAGACAATGTTCAAGATGTTCTTGCGCACTTTGAATTTGACAAGGAGATTACCAAACTTGCAAATAATAATATCCTATTTTATATAATTCAAGAGTTTAACAAAAAATCAAGTTACCTTGGTGCAGACTCTATCACAGCCGTTGATATGGGTTATATTTTTGAAGATTTGATAAAAACCTTTTCAGAGTCTTATAACGAGGAAGCAGGAGCACATTTTACAAGTCGTGATATCATCTATTTAATGACCGATCTTTTAATATGTGGTGAAAAAGATGTTTTGCTTGAAAATGGTGTTGTTAAAACTGTGTATGACCAAACAATGGGTACTTCACAGATGCTTGGCTGTATGGAAGAACGCCTTCGTGCATTAGATGCGGATGCTGAAATTCGTTGTTTTGGACAGGAGTTTAACCCGGAAACATATGCTATTGCAAAGGCTGATATGATAATCAAGGGCGGAAGTTCTGACAATATGAAGTTTGGCGACACTCTCTCTGATGATAAATTTTCTGGTTATACCTTTGACTACTGTATTTCAAACCCACCTTTTGGTATAGACTGGAAACGTGAAGAAACCGCAGTTAAGGCAGAATACAAGCTTGGAGATAAAGGAAGATTCGGAGCAGGACTACCAAAAATAAAAGATGGTCAAATGCTGTTTATGCTAAATGGTGTAAGCAAGCTAAAGGACACAGGCAAAATGGCGATCATCCAAAATGGCTCACCATTATTTTCTGGTGCTACTGGTTCTGGTGAAAGCGAAATTAGAAGATATTTAATTGAAAATGACTGGCTTGATGCTATTATTCAGCTATCTACGGATGCTTTTTACAATACAGGAATTACAACCTATGTTTGGATAGTCACAAAAAATAAGCCTTCACATAGAGAAGGAAAAGTCCAGCTGATTGATGCTTCTAACATGTACGAGCAACGAAGAAAATCTATTGGTAATAAGAGAAATGATATAACTGACGCCTGTAGAGATATTATCGTGCAGGCTTATGGTGACTATCAAAATAGGACCTATACAATGGGGAATAAAATCTGTGAATCTAAAATAATTGGAAATATTGACTTTGGGTTTAATAAGATAACCATTGAAAGCCCTTTGCTTGATGAAAACGGCAAGCCAGTTATGAAGGCTGGGAAAATAGTGCCAGACCCTTCTAAAAGAGATACAGAAAATGTTCCACTAACAGAGGATATTGATGTCTATTTTAATAGAGAAGTAAAGCCTTTTAATCCAAATGCGTGGATAGATAGAAATAAAACTACCGTTGGTTATGAAGTTCCATTCACAAGGTATTTTTACAAATATGTTTCCCCTGAAAAAAGTGAACATATAGCAAAGAGAATAAGCGGACTTGAGGAAGGCATTTCCGCTTCCCTTGAAAGACTGTTTTCAGAAGGTGGTGAAACAAAATGGGACGAGAGATGAAAGATAGCGGGATAGAGTTTATTGGAGAGATACCAAAGTATTGGGGGGTAATTCCAATACAACGAGTCTTTGATGAAGTGAAAAACCCAAATAAAAGTAATTCTGAAAGTAATGCGATGTCTTTTAGATATGGTTCGATTGTCAAAAAGAAGGAAGTAGGGAATATCGACGAATTTCAAGAAACATATCAAAATTATAATGTTGTCATGCCAGGAACAATAATGATAAATGGTTTGAATCTTTCATTTGATTTTGTAACACAAAGAGTCGGATTAGTAAATGAAAAAGGGATAATAACATCCACTTATATTGCTATGATTCCAAAAGACTTAATAGCTAGTAGTTACTCTTACTATCTTCTTAAAAGTTATGATAATTGTAAAGCGTTTCATAATATGGGAAGAGGATTAAGAAGCATATTAAGCTATAATGAATTAAAAAAATATAAGATTGTACTTCCTCCCCTCATGGAACAACATCGCATTGTCGATTATCTTGAAAAGAAGTGTGCTGAGATCGACATTGTTATAGAAAATACAAAAGCATCTATCAAAGAATATAAAGAGTATAAACAATCGATTATCACCGAAGCGGTTACCAAAGGCTTATACCGAAATGTAAATATGAAATCTAGCAATGTTGAGTGGATTGGGGAGTTTCCAGAGCATTGGGAAACAACAAAGTTAAAATATATTTTTTCTATAAAAAAGGATATTGCTAATGAATTAGGTCATGAAATTCTGTCTGTAACTCAATCTGGACTAAAGATAAAGGATATTTCTAACAACGAAGGTCAAATATCATCTGACTACAGTAAATACCAACTCGTTGACATTGATGATTTTGTTATGAATCATATGGATTTACTTACAGGCTGGGTTGATTGTTCAAAATATATGGGAGTCACAAGCCCTGATTATAGAGTTTTTAAGTTGAATAAAGCAGAACATCATTGTAAGGAATTTTATACTTACTTATTTCAAATTTGCTACAAGAACAGAATATTTTACGGATTAGGGCAAGGTGTATCTAATTTAGGAAGATGGAGATTGCAAACTGACAAGTTTATAAACTTTATGCTTCCTATGGTGCCATTAAAAGAACAACAAGCCATAGCCTACTACTTAGACCAAAAATGTATTGAGATTGATAACCTAATATCCCAAAAGCAACAGATAATATCAGAACTTGAAGCCTATAAAAAATCTCTTATATTTGAATGTGTAACAGGCAAGAAGGAGGTGTAGTGATGCAAGATAATGAAAAACGCTTTGAACACGATATAGAAAGTTTTTTGCTTTCTCATATGGGTGGTTACACCAAAGGTGATCTCCATACTTATAACCGTGAAAAGGCTATCGATATGGACAAGTTTGTTGCCTTCCTTTCTGCTACACAGTCAAAAGAATGGGATCGACAAGTTAAGCGCGACGGAGCAGATGCAAAGGCTCGACTTTATCGATGCTTACAAACAAATGTTGATAGTGAAGGTCTAATCTATGCATTACGACATGGTATCATTGACCGTGGTATCAAGTTTAAACTTGCCTTCTTTAGACCAGAAACAAGCCTTAATCCTGATGTTATAATGCAGTATAAAGGTAATATTCTTACTTGTACGCGCCAGTTTAAGTATTCTGCACAAAATGAAAATTCAATTGATATGGTCTTATCTTTGAATGGAATCCCTGTTGTTGCATTAGAGCTTAAAAATCAACTAAAAGGGCAGTCGGTTGATAATGCCAAAAGTCAGTTTATGTATGATCGAAATCCAAAAGAATTTATTTTCGGGTTCAATAATAGGTTACTTGTATATTTTGCAGTTGATCTTTATGAAGTGGCAATGACAACAGAACTTAAGGGAAAAAACACTTTCTTTTTACCTTTTAATCAAGGTTCAAATGGTGCAGGCGAAGTTGGGGGTGCAGGTAACCCTGAAGGCGATGGCGAGGGATATATTACCTCATATTTATGGGAAAAGGTTTTGCAAAAAGACACCTTACTTGACATTATACAAAGATACATACACTTAGATATTTCAGAATCAACTGAAAAAGTAAATGGCAGGCGTAAAATAAAGGGTAGCAAAAAAATAATCTTCCCTCGTTATCATCAGCTTGATGTAGTTACAAAGCTCTTATCAGATGTTAAAGTAAATGGTAGCGGAAAAAATTATTTAATTCAACACTCCGCAGGGTCTGGTAAGAGCAATTCTATTGCGTGGCTTGCATATCGCTTGGCAACCCTACATGATGAGTTTAATAACAGTGCGTTTACTTCGGTTATCGTGGTAACGGATCGCCGTGTGCTTGATAATCAACTTCAAAATACTATCTCGGGTTTTGACCATATAGAAGGTATAGTTGAAACTATTGACGATAAAAAAACTTCAAAAGACTTGCGTGATGCTGTTAATGATGGCAAGAAAATTATTATCACTACATTACAAAAGTTTCCTGTTATCTATGAAGAAATTGATGATAACAAAGGCAGAAAATTTGCTATCATAGTTGATGAAGCTCATTCTTCTCAAACTGGTAATAGTGCTAAAAAATTAAAAGCAGCATTAGCAGATGTGGTAGAAGCACTGAAAGAATATGCTGAAATTGAAAATACAGCTGAGTCCGATGTGGAAGATGCAGAGGATAATCTTATAAAAGAGCTTATCACTCATGGACGACACAAGAATTTATCGTTTTTTGCATTTACTGCAACACCAAAGGAGAAGACCCTGGAAATGTTTGGGGAAAAGCAACAGGATGGGTCCTTTCGTGCTTTTCATAATTACAGTATGCAACAAGCTATAGATGAAGAATTTATCCTTGATGTGCTTAAAAACTATATGACATACAAAACCTGTTTTAAAATTGCTAAGAATACACCTGATAACCCAGAGGTGCCGACCACAAAGGCGGTTAAGGCAGTTAGTCGTTATCAGGAGTTGCACCCACATAATTTGCAACAAAAGACAGCGGTTATGATTGAGCAGTTTAGAGAAATAACAAAAAATAAAATTGGTGGCAATGCAAAGGCTATGGTGGTAACAGCATCTCGCCTTCATGCTGTACGTTATTATCACGAGTTTAAGCGTTATATCGAGAAGTATAAGTATAATGATATTGATATTCTAATTGCTTTTTCAGGTGTGATAAATGATCTGAATGATTATGGTGACATCGTAGCCTATACAGAAGTAGGGATGAATAAGCGAATAGACGGCTCAACCATTAAAGAAAAGCAGTTGCCAGAAGAATTTCATCACGACTTTAACTGTCTAATTGTTGCAGAAAAGTATCAGACAGGGTTTGACGAGCCTTTATTGCATACAATGTTTGTTGACAAAAAACTGGATGGAGTTAAAGCTGTTCAAACACTTTCAAGGTTAAACCGCACTTGCCGTGGTAAAGATGATACATTCATTTTGGATTTTGTAAACTCAACAGAGGATATGAAAAAATCCTTTTCCCGCTTTTATGAAGCTACTTTTCTAAATGAAGAAATAAATATCAATCTAATTTATCAGGCACAGAATTTATTGCGTAAATTTAAGCTATATAATGATGCTGACATAGAAAAGTTCATTAAGATTTATTACAAGAATGGACAGCAGACAGATAAAGACCTTGGCAAAATGACCGCATTATTAAAGCCAGTTGTAGTCAGATACAATGAGCTTGATATTGAAGCGCGTTATGAATACCGCATGACTATTAGGAATTTTAACAAGTGGTATTCCTATATCGCACAGATAGTTAGAATGTTTGATAAAAGCCTTCAAAGAGAATTTGCCTTTACTTCATATTTAGCAAAGATGCTACCAAAGGAAAATGACAAAAAGGTTGATCTAGAGGATAAGTTACGCTTAGAATTTTATAAGCTTGAAGAAACTTTTAAAGGAGATATTGCTCTTAATCCTTCAAAAGAAGATCAGACACTTGTTAATCCAAAAAGATTTGTTCCTGAATCTGTTATCATAGGCGATGATGAGCTTCTAGAAAACATCATTAATAAGATAAACGAGCGTTTTAATGGTGTATTTACAGAGGGGGACAAGGTTATCGTAGAAACAATTTATAATAAAGTTGTTAAAGATAACAAGAAACTTAGGACGTACGCGAAAAATAACGACGCAGAAGTATTTGAGCGAAGTATCTTCCCTGAAATCTTCAAAAAGATTACTCAGGAGTGTTATATGGAATCTATGTCTTCATTCTCAAAGCTTTTTGAAGATAAGACGTTTTATAATTCCGTCATGGAAGAAATCGCAAGGGAGTCTTATAAGGATTTGAGAAGTGAAACTACGTACTCTGAAAGTTATAAAACCCAATACCCGAAGGTTGCTGAGGAAAGAGAAAAAAGTTATTGAGTAAGATATTTAGTTATATAAGCCTAACAACTTTAACACACAAGATGGAATAAGCACTTTTAGTGAAAATTAGAATAATATATATCTGAGCCAGCGTCAGTTAATTTAGGTGTGGACATTGGGAATAGGGTTGAATATCCCCCTCCCCCCATACTGTTTGACCAGCAACATCGACTATGTAGCGACAAAGGTATAATTGACATTCTTGTCCAAATGGGTTATTTTGGTCGTAGGCATTAATGCCCGTAAATAATTCAACAGGAACCCAATAAATAAATGGTTTTCAGCTGAATTTTCGTTTTAGAAGAGTTCCTATAACTCCTGTGTGAAACCTTGTAACCCTTGCGGCTCTAGGCGGCAACATCGACAGCATCTCCCACCTGTTCGGCTATACCATTAATATCTCCAAATCCAAGCCAACTAACTCAGAATTTATTGCCATGGTAGCCGACAAGCTGCGCATTGAGCACAAGGTGTCTTGAAAGGGTTAGGATTAGGATACGTGAAGATTTAACGGGGAACTGATGAGTCAATCAGTTTCTGCTGAGAATATGTACAAAACACTCCTTCATGGGTATGCAAATCCCTTGAAGGAGTGTTTTTAAAGTAATGTTATAAAATAAAATAATATAAATGGAAAATATTAGATTGAATATATATTATGTAGTCTATGCGGCCGATCTTTGAGAAATATGGAATGAGCATTGAATGGGATAATGTTACGAAAACAGTAACTGCAACGAAAGAGGGTACGGTCATTAAATTAACGCATAATTCTCATGATGGAGTTATTAATGGAGAAAAGGTTGCTTTAACTCAGGTTCCGACCTTAGAACCGAACAACAATATATTTTACGTTAATCTGAGATTTGTCTCTGAAGCATTAGGGGCAGCGGTTCAATGGAATAAAACAAACGATGATGCCTCAATCTACATTAGCTTTCCTGAATAATTGTTAAAATTAAAAAAGGTGATCCCCAACTCAACCGGTTAGGAATCACCTTTTGTATGTTTTTTTAGTTAATCGTCTGGTTAGACAAGCCGTTCAGGTAAGCATCTGCTTCTTCATAGGTCGGGTAGTGGACAGCGAATTTGCCGAACAATCGCTTCATCTGCATTTTCCATACCGGGGAATCTGCAACGTAGACCCAGCCGCCAACACCTGAGGCAATCGCCAGGTCGCCCGTCGGAGCAAGCAAAGCTGCTACTTCCGGAGACAGTACAGTAGGGGAACCCGTTACATCGGTTACGCCGGTGAATCCCGGTTTCAGTTTCTTCAGAGCACTCTCGAAATCGGCTATGTATGCAGGCACATCACCTTCGGTGAGGCCATAGGCTCTAACAATCACCTGATTTTTTGCTACATTTACTTCCATGGTGTAAGACATAATAATTCCCCCAGTAGTGATTTTGATTATACATTAGTCTTTATCGGATAATAATGCAGTGTATTTGAGAGAATAAGGAAATCAAATCAGATCCGTTCACAGTTATGGGAATTACCTCCATTTAAAGCGGATTTAGCCTTAAGTTTAGCTGCCCTTGAGTGCTAATGTTGGATTTTTTATTGATTCTGCCTAAAGAATTTACACAAACAATTGTTATAATGAAACACAAATTGTTATCTTGTGTTATGATATAGGTAGAGGTGGCTCCTATGAACGATTTCGATAACTATCCCGATGAGCTGGGGAATTTCATCCGGCACTTCCGCAAAGCTCGAGGTTTGACCTTACGAGGGCTTGAAGAGAAGAGCGGCATCAGCTATTCACAGCTTAGCAAGATTGAACGGGGAGAGAGTATTCCGCTTAAAGATAACCTGGACAAGATCATTGAGGCGCTCGGAGGGGATCTTAAGAACCGGATGTATCATTTGGCAGACTACATGCCTGACATTGAATACATTAAGACTCTCAAGCAGGGCTACAAGCTGCCGCAGCATAATCAGTCCCAGGATTACATCTATGAAACGGCGTTTAACAAGCTGAAGGAGTTCCGGGCTAAGGAAGACAAAGAAACGTCATATGTTTCGTTTGATTCTGACGAAGTTATCGTTTATGAAACGGAATATGGGGCAGGAATGGTAATAGAGAAGATCGAGAAATACAACCTGACCGACGTCCTGAACGATATATTCGAGGGAAGTCTGGATAGCCTCCGCAAACAGCCCCGCAAAGGGCGTCAGGCCTATTTGTTCGGAGAGTGGCTCCGCGAATGCATCTATGAACTGAAGGAAGAAGAGCAGGATCAGGTTATCCAGTCATTGAAGGAATTCACTCAGTTCAAAGTCCAGCAGATCAAGGGCGTGTATAAGTGAAGAAGGGCCTAGCTCAGCTTGTTGTCAAAAATGAATAATGTTGCCCTTTCTTGCAGCCATCTATTCATCTTGATCCATAAACAACTACAAATGGTTAGACAGAAAAGGGGATACGAATCATGAGAATCAATATGAAGTTTACCAGCAAAGGTAAAGCTGCAATCGAGAATTTCAATAACGATGAGCTGTTGGAGATCTTTGCAAGATACATCAAAACACTTACTAAGAAATACGATATTGAAGTGGATGTGCCTCTTGAAGTGAACCAGAATATCGTAGGCGACGGTACGATCATCGCCCTGGCGCAGAATGTGAAATGCGATGTGGATACTTTCTTCAAAGAGCTGGGCCGTGATATCAAGGTTCCACTGAAGAAGAGACTCGGCGGCAAGCTGGAGAATGTCTTCAAGACAGAATTCATCGAGTAGTCCCTTGTGTACTAACATAAAAAGCCATCCCCGCACGTATGTGGAGGATGGCTTTTTTGCGTCTGTGCATACTGTTCAGTATAGCCTTTCAGCGCTCACAGCTGAGGGTTACTCTACAGAAGCAGACAGCAGGCTGGAGATTACTTTGGCGGCTTCAGCGCGTGTGGCAGTAGCCTTAGGGGCGAAGCTGCCGTCTGTGCGTCCAGCGATAATCTTCTTATCGACAGCGACGGCTACAGCGGATGTTGCCCAAGCGCTGATGGAAGCCGAATCGCTGAAGCTGACTGCTGTGGAGGCAGTCAAGATTTTACCGGCACGAAGATCCAGCCCCTGCTTCACCATAACCGCCATCTGTTCACGGGTGATGGATGCATTAGGTGCGAAGGTATCGGCGGTTAGACCGCTTACCAGCTTGTTCTCATGAGCTGCTGCAACGGCACCTGCATACCAGGCGGATGCGGGTACATCTTTGAAGGCTGGAGATACGTTGACTTGTAGCTTCAAGGCTTTGGTCAGCAAGCTGGCGAATTCTGCGCGGGTTACCAGGCCGTTCGGATCAAAAGTATCGGCTGTTTTGCCGGAAATGATCTTATCCGCAGTGAGGCTATTGATGTAACCAGCCGCCCAGTGTGACACGGGAACATCCTTGAATACTGCAACGGCAGGCTGTTGCGTAACCGGATCAGCAGCGGGTAGAGATGGCGTTACAGCCTTGCTCACGTCCAGTGTGAAGACACCAAAGCCCTTCTCATCCACTTGACCTGTATAGGCAATGTTATCCGTCGTTTTGGCATAGGCCTCTGCTTTGGGAGATGAGGTGAAGGTGACCTTCACATTCCCGGAGATTGGTGCAATCGACCAGTTGTTGTCGGCGGACGGATTAATGGTCTTGCTGGCCGTGATATAATCCATCAGGATCTGGCGGTTCTCATCCGGTGAGTCGATGATGTATTTGCTGCCTTTGACACCAGGGAAGTTACCGCCGCCGCTTGCGCGGTAGTTGTTAGTTGCCATGATGAAATCCTGATTCGGATCAATCGCTTTGCCGTTATACTGCAGATTGATAATCCGGGTGGAGGAGGCGTCATTCACGGTACCATCCGGTTTGTACTTGGCTGGTTTGGTAACATCGACCTGATAAGTTACACCATCAATTACGTCGAAGTTATAGACGGCGAAGGAGGAATTAAGCAGTTCCTGCGCTTTTGTAGCGGACGGATCGATCTGATTGAATTTGCCCGCAGACATTTCCAGCCATTCCTTGACCACAGAACCCTTCACGAGAATCGCCTTCAGCGTATTGTCGTACAGGTACAGGTCACCTGCGCTCTTAATGGCCAGTGGACCCTGAGCAATATCAGTATATTCTTCCGGGCCGTTACGTCCGGCCTTAAATGGAGCACCGACGGACAGAACCGGGATACCTGCATATTGCGGAAGATTAACTTTGATGTAATTCTCTACATACTGTTTCTGCGCAGTGGTAACGATCTGTACGGATGGATCATCCTGAACCAGTCCGAAGTAGCTGTAGATCGGAGCGGTCGTAGTGCCAATTGGACTGTTCGCATAGGCTATCGTTGCTTCATGATCGGCCTGCACGGCATCCACAATGGCCTGATCCACGTCTACCGTAGATTTTTTGGCAACGGCATCATAGATGGCTTTGGTGGAGGATTGCGATGAAGTGACCTTCCACTTGCCATCTGTTTTTTCCAGAGTCAGATCGATCAGGCCCAGATTACTGCCGCCGTAGCCGGCCTGTACTGCCGGGACACCGTTGATGGTTCCTTTGGCATTGTCGACACCAGGCAATACTTTGCCGGAGGCATCCTTGAAGAGGACATCCAGCGACTTCTCATCTGCTGCGGGGAATACTTTATGCGTATGAGAGAAGGTGATCGCATCAATACCGGCAACCTTACTCAGCGGGAAAATAGCATCCTCTGCCTTCACATAAGCTTCGGCACTGCCGTTAAACCCGGAATGGGTCATGGCGATAATCAGATCTGCACCGGCTGCGCGCATCTGTGGAATGAATTTCTCAGCTGTAGCTACGATATCCTTGGTAATGACTTTGCCTTCCAGATTGCTCTTGTCCCATTCGGTAATCTGCGGAGTGACAAGGCCGAGCACCCCAATCTTCAGCGTCTGCATATTGCCGGCTTCATCCTTATAGGATTTGGTAATGATCTGATAAGGGCTGTATTTGTTAACATCGTTGTCCGGATTGCTGTCTTTGTCAGCTACATATACATTGGCGTTAATATAAGGGAAATTGGCGCCTTTGATCGCCAGATCCAGGTATTCCAGACCATAGTTGAATTCATGATTGCCGAAGGTGGCCACATCGTACCCCATCAGGTTCATTGCTTTGTACACAGGGTGAATCTCGGCGCCCTTAATCGGGTTCACAAGCGCTTTGTATGTGCCCAGAGGTGTACCCTGGATCAGGTCGCCGTTGTCTACCAGCAACGTATTACCAACCTCTTGGCGGGCTGCTTTCACTAGATTAGCTGTGCGGGCCAGTCCGACGGTCAGAGACGCAGCGCTCTTATAATAGTCATACGGGAGCAGGTTGGTGTGGATATCTGTAGTCTCCATAATGCGCAGCTCCATGGTAGAGTCAGCCGGCGCAGCTGCCGCGAACATTCCACTGAATGGCAATACAGACAAAGTTACGAGTGAAGATAGAACAGTTTTGTGCAATAAGTGCTGGAAATTGTACCTCATGCAATCTTTCATCCCTTCTATTGTCAAGTTAGATAACAAACACAAAGAATAGTATATAGGAAAGATATTAAAATTAAAATTAAAAATTCAAAAAAATTTATCTCAAAATGACAAAAAAGTATATTGCCCGGCAGGCCGGGTCAATATACCAATAAGTAGGATGGCTGTATAGGAGGGCTTGAAAATATGGATCAGGCATCATAATGATCTGAGCCTAACAGATTTCGGCCAGAAAGGACATTCCTGATGATTTCGATAAAATCGACTGAAGCTTTGGCTTCAAGCGCCAATTCATAGATGTTAATTAATTGTTCGTCAGACAATAGCTCAAGTGATGAGGGGCGCGGAGAAGGATGAAAATAATATTCCATTACATTCCTCCATCTGTAGTTGAGAGTGCCAGCAAATAAGTGAATTGTTTTAAGTCATTACGAATCTATCAAAATGGTACCATTTGGAAGATGATCCGTCTGCTGTCATTCGCCCTCTGAATTCATCTTTACAAAAGATGGGTAATATGGGATAATAATTGGCTTTGGTTCGAACACTTTGTATCTACATTTGTAGTTGGAATATAAATAATCCCGGAACCTGTAAAGTTCCGGGATTATTTATATACTGAATCACAGGCGGAGACTAGGACTCAGACATATTAGATTGGCGAGCATTCAAATATTTCTTGATCCGGGACTCGTTGGACTCCGAAACATGAGCGAATTGTTCTCCTTGACTAAATAAAACGACTTTGCGTTCAATGTCATAGTTTTCAATATTGCTAAGACAAACAACATTGCTGCGGTCCAGACGTTCAAATCCATTATCCTTGTAAGCAGACAACAGATCGGAAAGGGTGGTGGGGAGAACGAATTCGCCTTCTTTCGTATGGACGAATATTGTATTCTTATAGTTAGAGAAATACAATATTTCTTCTTCCTGAATATACCGGGAAGAGCCGTCGTTTAGTAGAACACGCATGTTGTCCCCATCCTTGTTCGGTTACTTACGTAATTCTTGTGGAGCTTCTGGACTGTGGAATCCTAGCTTCATAACAGCTGCAAAAAAGCGGGCAGATACGTTAAGGGCAGAAGAAGCATGTTTTGCGACCTGTCTTTTCATGATTAGCACCTCCTTTTCCAAGGAATTATTGTAACTGACTGGATTAAAAATGCCAGTCCGATGACGGAGGAAGCCATAAAAAAATTTGAACAAACCATAATAACTGAAATTAATTTTAGTGAAGGGAACCATTTTACTGGGATGTGGGTGTTTTTATCTGGATTTGGTGCAAATAGAAGCATTAGAATTAAGGAAAGACCTGTTATGTACCAAAGAGTGGTACCTGTAAGCTGAAATAAATAGGGGGTCATAGAGCAAATTAAGATCGTCACAATATTGCATGCTGTTGCTGATTTGAGATGAACACCACCTGAAAAAATACGAAGTAATGAAAGACTTAAATAGAATATTAGGGTCTCTATGAAATTGTTTAATACTAAGCCAATAGACATGGTAACAATAAAAGTTAAGAGGGTATTCAAAATAATACTTAATGAATACTGCATAACTTCAACAGATACTGTTTCTTCAGGGTTAGTTTTCTTTATAGCAAGTGAAATTTTAAGAGCCAAACTGTTCAAAATCATCACCCCGATTTTTTTTGTCCGATTGGTACAGGTATCCAAATAAAAGTAGAGCATAAATTAAAGGTATAATAAAGAAAAATCTGAATAGATGTTCTGCGAAAAATAGCATTAGCATAGCAAATATGATCGAAGGAATTGTTAGAATAAACATCATTTTCTCGCGTTTTCCGATAGTGATTTTTTCATCAGGTTTATCCGGTATAAAGTCAAATCCTTTTCTTTTTTTACCCACGTAATTAGCAATAATAAAGGTAATTGTTGCGGTGAGGATTTGCAATAAATAGATTCCTGTAGAAATCGTTGGATATTTAAGCCCGTACATCCCTGTATAATCAATGATTAAATATAGAAGGGACTGTATTAACAAATAGGATTGGTAAGCAATCGCTGTCATTATAAATGCATAAAATATATGAATGCGAAAAAGTAACCATAAAAAGCAAATAATAAGAGTGTATTGTACTAGAACATCTAGTTCTGCGAGTTGGTAATCGTAGCGGAGGACATAAGAAAAAAACGCCATAATAATACCCGCAAAGATAATCTCTTTAGAATAAAGATCAATCTTGAATAATTTGAATCCAAGATAGAACAATGCAGAGCTTTCTAATACGGATAGAATTATAAAGAGCACAAAATCCAGCATGCCTACACTCCCAAACACCAAAGTAGCTATTCTTGGTGATATTATACATAATAGGATAAAATGCAACAACAGGTTTTGACACTTTCCGGCAAATATTTCTTAAAAAATGTATTTTGAGAGGAGTTTTACCATGATTGAGCGTCCAGAGCAGGGAGAATACACCGAATTCCAGTCTAGGTATATTACACTGGTGCCGCCAGAGGGAGATTTGAAGGTCATTCTAAAAGAGCAGACTCAGCATGTATTGGCTTTGCTTGGCGGGCTGACGGAGCAGCAGGGTGAATACCGCTACGCCCCAGGGAAGTGGAGCATCAAAGAAGTCATCGGGCATCTGACGGATAATGACCGCATTATGTCCTACCGTCTGCTTTGTTTTGCCAGAGGAGAGCAGGCAATGCTGCCTGGGTATGAGGAGAATGATTACGCTGCTGCTGGCGAATTCGACCGCTTCACCCTGCAGGAGATGATCACGCATTACCGGATCGTCCGGGAGTCCACCCTGGCGCTGCTGGATAGTCTGCCGGAGGATTCCTATACACGTAAGGGGAGCTTCGGTGGTATAGCCATGTCGGTTCGGGCGCAGGCCTGTCTGATTATCGGACATGAGCTGCATCATCTGCGGGTCCTTCATGAACGTTACTTGAACTAAAGGAGGGGAATGCCTGTGAGCTTGCTCAGAAGCATCTGGCATTTCTTCATTCCGAGAGAACGCACATTAGTATATACCACTTTTGACCAGGGACAATATTTTAAAGTTAAAGGTCTTCTGACGGCGGCAGGAGTACGGCACCGCTCCAGGATTAACGGCGGAATGAAAGCAACCACCCAGCGTGCTAATTATGGAGGAAAGGCTACGGTTCAGCATGACCTGTATGTCCGTAAGGAAGATGAGCACAGGGCGCTGACGGCCATTCATTAGAATAAAACACTAAAAACGCATTTCAGCCTAACAAGGGCTGGAATGCGTTTTGGTGTTTTCTATCTATAAAATGAGTAAAGGAAATAACAAAAGGCTAAATAATAGAAATATATTCTTTTTTACAATGGAGGATTCTTGTGGCATTTGCGGCAGACCGGGTAATAGGCTTCATTGCCGCCGATCTGAATCTGTTTGCCGCTATATACAGGCTTGCCGTCTTCGACCCGCAGTGCCATGGTGGCTTTCCGGGCGCAGAACCAGCAGATGGTCTTCATTTCCTCAATCTTGTCGGCGTAGATCAGCATGTACTTGCTGCCTTCGAACAGATTGTTCTGGAAATCATTTTTGAGGCCGAAGGCCATGACCGGAATGCCGAGCTCATCGACAATGCGCACGAGCTGGAGAATGCAGTCCTTAGTCAGGAACTGGCACTCATCTATCAACACACAGTGGGGTTTCGGCAGATTACTGCTGACAATGCTGTAGATATCCGTATTCTCGTCGATAGGGATGGCCTGCTTGCGCAGTCCGATCCGGGAAGAGATGTAACCGACTTCGTCCCGGTCGTCAAGGGATGGAGTGAAGATCAGTACCGACTTGCCCTGCTCCTCGTAATTATGTGCAACCTTGAGAATCTCAATGGATTTGCCGCTATTCATTGCCCCATACTTGAAAAACAACTGTGCCACGTCCATCTATCCTTTCGCTGTTCAGCTTGGTTAATATTATCCGAAAAATGCGACCTTATTAGAGTATCATATTCGGGGCCGGGGTAGCCAGTGAAAAGATTGCTCCAGCGGGGATGTGATATAATGAACGCAATTATGTCTTCAGCAGGAGAATCCTGTGAACAGAAAGGAAGTTGCCCTAGTGACAGAGAAATTGGAGCAATACAAGGAACGGCTGAACCTACTTCAGGAGAAGGGGGAACTAAGCCCTGAGTCGGAGGCTTTACTGGTCGAAATGCTGGCAGAATTGACGGAGCTAAACCGCAGTAATAAGGCACTGCGCCGGGTGATCCTGAAATCGGGACAAGGCACAGCGATGTCTACCCGTCTTCGGGATGCGCTCTACGAATAAATAAATGGGGTATAACCGATGAAGCTAACCTTCTCTTATCTTAAAAAATACCGTGTCGCAGCCATTGCCGCGCTGGTAATGATGCTGATCGAGCTGGCAGTAGAGCTGTCGCAGCCATTGCTGATCTCCAAAATCATTGATGAAGGCATCCGGGAAAAAGATACAGCAGTAGTCTGGCTGTGGGGCGGTGTGCTTGTGGGAAGCGCAGCAGTGGCGTTTCTTGCCGGAGTGCTCAGCTCCTTTTTTGCCTCGCATGCCAGCCAGGGGTTCGCGTTCGACCTGCGGGACAAGCTGTATGAGAAGGTGCAATCCTTCTCTTATGAGATCTTCAGCCGCTTCCCTACTTCGTCGCTGATTACACGGCTTACCGGTGATGTGTCTCAGCTGCAGGATACGATATTCATGGGTCTGCGGTTCATGACCCGTATCCCGCTGGTAGTGGTGGGCAGTGTAATTATGGCGCTCGTGGTGCATGTCAGGCTGGGGCTGCTGCTTACGGTGACGCTGCCGTTTTTGGTGATATTCCTCCTATGGCTGATGCGCAGAGCCTCTGTTCTGTTCCGCAATGTGCAGAACCGGCTGGATGATGTCAATGGTGTTATTCAGGAGAACCTTACCGGTATCCGTCTGATTCGTGTATTTGTGCGCATGGGTCATGAGATTGGCCGGTTTGCCTCGTTCAGCGGGAAGCTGATGCAATCGACCGTTGCCGCACTGCGGCTGACAGAGACCTCGACACCGTTCATTATGATCATCGTGAATGCTGGGATTCTGGCTGTATTATGGTTTGGCCGGATTGAGATTTCTTCGGGAGATGCAACGCTCGGGCAGACCGTTGCAGTCATTAACTACTCCCTGCGCACCATGGGTGCACTGTCTGCGCTGTCTTGGATCATGGTAAGCTTCTCGCGTGCCAGAGCTTCTTCCGTGCGCATCGATGAAGTGATGTCGGCCAGTGAAGGTCCGGGGGAATTGGGGATGGCGCCTTTGAAGGGGATGGGGCCAGCCCAAACGGGCTCTCTGCATCAGAATCAGGTGCGAGCCATTAAGGGGAAGGTCGAGTTCCGGAAGGTCGGGTTCAGTTATCCCGGCAGTGAAATTAAGGTGCTGGAGGACATTTCCTTCACCGTGCAGCCGGGGGAGCGCGTGGCAATTATGGGCGCAACCGGCTCCGGTAAATCCTCTCTGGTAACGCTGATCCCCCGTCTGTATGAATGTGGCAGCGGTGTCATCAGGATTGATGGGATGAAGACTATGGAGATGGACATACAGGCATTGCGGGGGGCGATTGGTTATGTACCGCAGGAAGTGCTGCTGTTCACCGGCTCGATCCGTGAGAATATTGCCTGGGGGAACGCGCAGGCGAGTCAGGCGGAGATTGAACAGGCGGCAGCAGCCGCACAGATTCATGAGACTGTTGCTGAACTGCCCCAGGGCTACGACACTAAGCTCGGACAACGCGGAGTTAATCTGTCCGGCGGACAGAAGCAGCGTCTGACCATCGCGCGGGCGCTGGTACGCAAACCGGCGATTCTGATTCTGGATGACAGCACCAGTGCGCTTGATGCGGTGACGGAGGGGCTTTTACTGGCGGAACTGAAGAAGATGTCCTGCACAACGTTCCTCATCACCCAGAAGATCAGTTCCACTGTGTCGGCCGATCTGATTCTGCTGCTGGATGAAGGACGATTGATTGCCCAGGGGACGCATGCAGAACTGATGGATGAGTCCCCGTTGTACCGCAAAATCTATCAGTCACAGACAGGGGAGGCGCAGCATGTTCAAAGCACTCATTGAGCCGTTCCGCCATCCGAAGCTGGAGGTCGGACTGGGAGAAGGGAAGATCTTCGGGGCGATGGGCGCCCGGAAACCGAAGGCCAAAGCTAAGAACTGGTCCGGTACGCTTGGACGGATATGGAGTTATCTTGCGGAGCGCAGGGCTAAGCTGGTATTGGTACTGTTTATGGTTCTGCTCAGCTCAGGGCTGTCCCTGCTTGGACCATACCTGATCAGCCGGGCGGTGGACCGCTATCTTGAAGGGGACGGGGGCAGGACCTGGGTAATTTTTCTAATCATACTGGCGCTTGTCTATCTGCTTAATTCTCTGATCTCCTGGCTGCAGAATATCTGGATGATCGAGATTGCCCAGGAGACCGTATACCGGATGCGTACGGAGCTGTTCTCTCATCTGCACCGTCTGCCGATCTCCTTCTTCAACCGCAGGCAGCAGGGGGAGATTATGAGCCGGCTAACCAATGATATTGAGAATATCAGCTCGACGCTGAACAGCTCGGCGATTCAGATTTTCTCCAGTATCCTGACACTGGTGGGCACAGTGGGCGTGATGCTGTGGCTCAGTCCCTTGCTGACGCTGCTGACCTTCATTGTTGTGCCGTTGATGATGCTGGGTATGCGCTGGATTACCCGGCGGACAGGCCCGCTGTTCAAGGAGCGGCAGCGCAATATGGGCGAGCTGAACGGCTATATAGAAGAAACCTTGTCGGGGCAGCGGATTATCAAAGCCTTCTCGCAGGAGGAGCGGGTCATTACCGGCTTCAGAGAGCGCAATATGCGGATCATGCTGTCGGGGTATTGGGCCCAGTCCATCTCAGGCTTCATCCCCAAGCTGATGAATGGTCTGAACAACCTAAGCTTTGCAATCGTTGCCGGAGTCGGGGGGCTGCTCGCCATCCGCGGACTCGTAACAGTAGGGATAATTATTGCTTTTGCCGAATATGCACGTCAATTCACACGCCCGCTGAATGATCTGGCGAACCAGTGGAACACGCTTCTATCGGCAATTGCCGGAGCAGAGCGGGTATTCGAAGTACTCGATGAAGAAACCGAAGCCAAGGATGAGGGGGCAGCGGTAAAGCTGCAGCATGTGGAGGGCGCGGTGAAGTTCTCAGGCGTGTCATTCTCCTATGATGGAGGTGCAGCTACGCTGCAGGATATTTCTTTTGAAGCTAAGCCCGGAGAGATGATTGCGCTGGTTGGACCTACTGGAGCCGGCAAAACCACCCTAATCGGCCTGCTGTCCCGCTTCTACGATCCGAGTAAAGGAAGTATTACGCTGGACGGAAGAGAGCTCTCCACGATTACCCGGGAAAGTCTGCGCAGCCATATGGCCTTCGTATTGCAGGATTCCTTTCTGTTCAAAGGTACGATCCGCGATAATATCCGTTACGGAAGACTGGACGCATCCGACGAAGAGGTTGAGGAGGCTGCTAAGCTTGCCAACGCCCACGCCTTCATTATGAGGCTGCAGGGCGGTTATGACCGGATGTTGTCCGTAGACGGCAGCGGCATCAGCCAGGGGCAGAAGCAGCTGCTTGCTATTGCCCGGGCAATTCTCGCGAATCCCTCTATGCTGGTGCTTGATGAAGCTACGAGCAGTATTGATACGGTGACCGAGATCAAGATTCAGGAAGGCCTTCAGGCGCTGATGAAAGGGCGGACAAGCTTCGTGATCGCCCACAGGCTGGGCACGATCCGGGCTGCTGACCGCATACTGGTGCTCCAGGGCGGGCGCCTGATTCAGCAGGGTTCTCATGAGGAGCTATTGCGGCAGGGCGGTCTCTATAGCGAACTGGTACAGGGGAGCAAGGGGGCTGCAGCGCAGTAAGTTGCTGCAGGCAAGGATGGGATTGGGAAGATCCATTGCTGAAATAGGCGGTGCAGAGATCGGGCGAATTTAATGAAATCCTGCAAAATACAACATTCCCCTCTTCCTACCGGCCTAAAACCAAAATTGTTGTAGAAAATGCAGGAGTTCACCATATTTAAGCGGCTTAGCCGGATTATTGTTGTATTTCATACAACAATCTATCTGAACACCTGGATATCTGGGTATCAAAGTTGCAAGACGTACAACATTGTTGTCTACAGCGGCCGAATAGAAAATGCTTCCTAAGCCGGCAATGAATCAAGTATAAGAGGTTGTCGTATTCCGGGTGCGGATCAGAATTTTCTCCAGCTCAAGCTACATTGCATTTGATTTCAGAACATTCGAACTGCAAAAGGGGATGCCTCAGCAGCCATTTCAATCCTGGCTTGGGACATCCCCTGCTTATTAGTGTTATTGATTATTGTTAGGGTGTGGCATTGGTGGGTGGGGGCTGCTGCGCTTTCTGTTTCTCTCTGAACCGAGGTCCTACGTAGTTCTTCTTGCGGTCCCGGGTCAGAATCCAGCCGCCCAGAAAGCTCATTCCGGCCAGAAATAAGAGCAATCCGCCGCCAAAATGCGACCAGGCGAAATCCGGAGTGACGGAGTCGTCGCCATGCATGGAGATAAAGTTGAAAATATCATCTTTCATCATCAGGAAGCCCTTCATGGCCAGAAGGCCGGGGATCACCAGGATAAGGATGGCAATGAAGCGTGAAATGAGCAGTTTCATAATCGTCCCTCCTCTTCGCAGCCGTTTGAATTCACCCCTATGATAACGCTTCAATTAGTAAAAGTCCATGGATACATGACGTTTATAAGTTTTGTAATAGAATCAAAAGAGAGTACAATATAATAGGTTAAACTGAACTTTAGAGGAATGACTGGAGGATACATATCATGACAATTACCTGCGATGTGGCAATACTTGGTGGAGGTACCGGCGGTTATGTGGCGGCGATCCGCGCCGCGCAGCTCGGCAAATCCGTCGTCGTCATCGAAATGGACAAGCTGGGCGGAACCTGCCTGCACCGCGGCTGTATTCCCAGCAAATCACTGCTGCGCAGTGCCGAGGTATTTGCTGAAATCAAGGAGAGCGAAAGCTACGGTATAGAGACAACTGGCGTAGAGCTGGTGTTTCCCAAAGTGCAGCTGCGCAAGGAAGCGGTAGTGGAGCAGCTCCATCAGGGAGTGCAGTATCTGATGCGTAAGAATAAAATTCAGATTCTCAAAGGCAAAGGCCGGATCATCGGTCCGTCTATCTTCTCTCCGCGCAGCGGTGCAGTTGCCGTGGAGATGGAGGATGGCGAGATGGAGACGGTGGTCTCCACCAATCTCATCATTGCTACCGGATCACGTCCACGTATACTGCCTGGCCTTACGCCTGACGGCAAGGTGATACTGAGCAGTGAAGAAGCGCTGACGCTCGAAGAGCTTCCGGCTTCTATCATCATTGTCGGCGGCGGGGTTATCGGCGTGGAATGGGCCTCGATGCTGGCTGATTTCGGTGTGCAGGTAACTATTGTCGAGGCCGCCGGCCAGTTGCTGCCGCAGGAAGATGAAGAGATCGCCCGTGAACTGCTGCGTCTGCTTAAGAAACGCGGTGTCAAAGTGTTGACGGGGACTACCGTGGATGCGGAGACATGTACGCTATCGGAGTCCGGAATTACGATAGAAGCCCGCAAGGGTGAGCAGAGTCAGAGCCTGTCGGCGGAGAAGCTGCTGGTATCCGTAGGGCGAGTAGCGAATATCGAGAATATCGGCCTGGAAAATACAGATATCCGCTTCGACAAAGGTGTCATCGGAGTGAATGCCAGCATGCAGACGGGGGAGCCTCATATCTACGCTATTGGCGACTGCATCGGCGGACTGCAGCTGGCACATGCGGCCAGCCATGAAGGCATCCGTGCTGTGAATCACCTGGCGGGCGAAACGCTCCATCCGTATGAAGCACATCTTGTTCCCCGCTGTGTCTATACGCGGCCGGAGGTGGCAAGTGTCGGTTATACCGAGAAGGAAGCGAAGGCGCTGGGACATGAGACTGTAACCGGCAAATTCCCGTTCTCGGCTATCGGCAAAGCGATTGTCTACGGCATGAAGGACGGCTTCGTAAAAGTGGTCGCCGACTCGAAGAGCGGGGATATCCTCGGCGTGCAGATGATTGGCCCGCATGTGACGGACCTGATCGGTGAAGCGGCATTGGCACAGATTCTGGATGCAACACCCTGGGAGGTTGGAGAGGCGGTCCATGCCCATCCGACACTCTCGGAGATCATCGGGGAAGCGATGCTGGCGGTGGATGGAAGAGCAATTGGATTCTAAGATACGTTGAAGGGGCTAAAGTGAATGCCGGACGGAGCTGAGGGCGCTTGATGCGCCTAAACAGCTCCATAGCGGTATTTCTTGGCTTTTCTTTTTGTATGGAAAGGGATTATAATGAACATAGATTGAATTTAGTACCTGGTTTTAAGATCAGGGCATATACTTTGTTGAGTCATACTTAGCAAAGCTAGCGAACGCTTCCGGAGCCGGGTTGTACGACCTGAATTCAGGAAGTTATGCTTACAAAACTTTTAGGAGGTACCTCTTATATGGAATCCCAAGGTACTGTAGAAACCGTTAACCGACATAAACAGCTTGGACTCAGCGACGGCCAGGTTATCGATATGTACAGATTCATGCAGCTCGGGCGCAAATACGATGAGCGCAGTCTGCTGCTTCAGCGCGCAGGCAAGATCAACTTCCATGTGTCCGGCATCGGACAGGAATCGGCACAGGTCGCGGCGGCTTTTGCGCTGGACCGGGAGAATGATTATTTCCTTCCGTATTACCGTGATTATGCGTTCGTGCTGTCGGTAGGAATGACCACGCGTGAGCTGATGCTGTCCGTATTCGCCAAGGCGGAAGATCCCAATAGCGGCGGCCGGCAAATGCCGGGCCACTTCGGAAGCAAACGCCTGCGCATCGTAACGGGATCAAGTCCGGTTACGACCCAGGTTCCGCATGCTGTAGGCTTCGCGCTGGCGGCCAAGATGCAGAAGAAAAAGTTCGTTTCCTTTGTTACGTTCGGTGAAGGCTCCAGTAACCAGGGTGATTTTCATGAAGCGTGTAACTTCGCCGGTGTGAATAAGCTGCCGGTCATCATTTTCTGCCAGAACAACCAGTATGCGATCTCCATTCCGGCCCACAAGCAGCTTGGAGGCAAGGTAAGTGACCGCGCCCTCGGCTATGGATTCCCGGGTGTCCGGGTGGATGGCAATGATCCGCTTGAGGTCTACCGTGTGGTCAAAGAGGCGAGGGAGCGTGCGCTCGCCGGAGAAGGACCCACCCTGATTGAAGCGATGATGTACCGCCTGTCCCCGCATTCCACCTCGGACAATGATCTGGCTTACCGGACCAAGGAAGAGGTTGACGAGAACTGGAAAAAGGACGGTATCGCCGCGTTCCGCACATACCTGACCGGACTGGGTCTGTGGAGTGACGAGCAGGAGCGTGATCTGGTTGCCGAATATAATCTTGAATTGAAAGAGGCCATAACCTACGCCGAAAATGCACCGTTCCCGAAACCGGAAGATACGCTGCTGCATGTGTACGATGAATCCGGCCTCAAGGGAGGAGCATAAACAATGGCGATGATGGAATATATCGATGCAATCCGGCTGGCAATGAAGGAAGAGATGGAGCGCGATGATTCGGTGTTCGTGCTGGGTGAGGACGTCGGCGTGAAGGGCGGCGTGTTCACGACCACCAAAGGACTGCAGGAGCAGTTCGGTGCAGAGCGTGTGCTTGACACTCCGCTTGCAGAGTCAGCCATTGCCGGTGTTGCGATCGGCGCAGCAATGTACGGCATGAAGCCGATTGCCGAAATGCAGTACTCGGATTTCATGCTGCCGGCTACGAACCAGATTATCAGCGAGGCGGCCAAAATCCGCTACCGCTCCAATAACGACTGGAATTGTCCGGTAGTGATCCGCGCGCCTATCGGCGGCGGGATCTTCGGCGGATTATACCACTCCCAGTGTCCGGAATCGATCTTCTTCGGGACTCCGGGACTGAAGATTGTAGCCCCGTATTCAGCCGCAGATGCCAAGGGACTGCTGAAGGCTGCTGTCCGTGACCCTGATCCGGTGCTGTTCTTCGAGAACAAGAAATGCTACAAGCTGATCAAGGAAGATGTGCCGGAGGGCGACTATATTGTGCCGATCGGTGAAGCGAATCTGCTGCGTGAAGGCAGCGATATTACGGTGATCGGGTATAGCCTGCCGCTGCATTTTGCGATGCAGGCAGCGGAAGAGCTGGAACGCGAGCAGGGCATCACCGCGCATATTCTGGATCTGCGCACCCTGCAGCCGCTGGACCGCGAGGCGATTATTGCCGCTGTCCGCCAGACCGGCAAGGTGCTGATTGTCCACGAGGACAACAAGACCGGAGGCATTGGCGGGGAAGTGGCAGCGATTATCGCTGAGCACTGCCTGTTTGATCTGGATGCGCCAATCTTCCGCCTGTGCGGACCTGATGTGCCGGCGATGCCCATCTCTCCGCCGATGGAGAAGTTCTTTATGCTGAGCAAGGACAAATTAAAGGTGGAGATGCTGCGTTTGGCGCAGTACTAACATATCGGAACAACAGATGGATATTTAAGCTCACCCAGTATGTACATTGGGTATGAATGTTGCAATTATTGCAGTTTAGATTCGAAATTAGCGGTGGGTTGGGCAGATTGCTGTATGAAATACAACAATTTGCACGCTTCTCGGCTTGGATAAAGAGAAATGCTGCCTTTTGTACAACTTTTTTGATTTTTGACCGATATGCTTCCGAAGCCAGTTTTGTCGAAGCTAACTCAGGAAGTAAATGCTTACAAAATTTTAAGGAGTGACATTATGTCTGACAATACAAAGCTGACGGATGTAATCATGCCGCAGCTGGCAGAATCGCTGGTATCGGCAACGATCGGGAAATGGCTGAAGCAGCCGGGCGATACGATCGAGCAATATGAGCCAATCTGTGAGCTGATTACGGATAAGGTAAATGCTGAGCTGCCGGCTACCGTAGACGGTACGCTGGTGGAGCTGCTCGCCGAAGAAGGCCAGACGGTCAGCGTCGGCGAGATCATCGCGCGCATCGCAGTAGCCGGTGCAGCAGCCCCTGCGGCATCCGCTGCGGCCCCGTCACAGGCAGCTGCCGCTGCGGGAACTGCCAATGCCGCAACCCCGGCGGCACCCGGCGCAGCGCCGCAGCCTGCCCACGCCTCCTTCCGGCAGTCTGTGCCGGCTGCGGCTTTTGACGCGGATGCTCCGATGCGTTCCCGTTACTCTCCGGCTGTGCAGACGCTGGCCGCCGAGCACGGCATCAACCTTGCGGCCGTGCCGGGCACCGGCCTGGGCGGACGCATCACACGCAAGGATGTGCTCGCGTTCCTGGAGAGCGGTGCAGCTGCGGCTCAGCCAGCAACTACAGCCCCAACTGCTGCTGCTCCTGCGCCGCAGCAGCCTGTATTCCAGCCTATTCAGGAAGAAGTGCGCGAAGAGCTTCAGCATTTGCGTCACTCCGGCCTGCACTTAAGCGAGTCGCCGAAGATTCCGACGATCGAAGTGGAAGGCGGGCGGGGCAGCAGCTCGGAATACCTGATCGACGTTACGCCGATCCGTAATACGATCGCTACCCGTATGCGGCAGAGCGTCTCGGAGATTCCGCATGCCTGGACGATGATTGAGGTGGATGTGACCAATCTTGTCGTGCTGCGCAACAAGCTTAAGGATGAATTCAAGCGCAAAGAGGGCATTAACCTGACCTATCTGGCTTTTCTGATGAAGGCAGTTGTCAGTGCAATCAAGGATTACCCGATCATGAACTCGGTCTGGGCCGTTGACAAAATCATCGTTAAACGCGATATCAATATCTCGCTTGCCGTAGGCACGGAGGATTCCGTAATGACACCGGTCATCAAAAAGGCCGACCAGAAGAACGTTGCCGGCTTGGCCCGCGAGATCGACGAACTGGCGCTGAAGACCCGTGAAGGCAAGCTGCGGCTGGAAGATATGCAGGGCGGCACGTTCACGGTTAACAACACCGGCTCGTTCGGCTCGATTCTGTCCTATCCGATCATTAACTATCCGCAGGCGGCGATTCTAACCTTTGAATCTATCGTGAAAAAACCAGTGGTCATCAATGATATGATCGCCGTCCGCTCGATGGCCAATATCTGCCTGTCTCTGGATCACCGGATTCTGGATGGAGTCATCAGCGGGCGTTTCCTGCAGCGTGTGAAGGATAATGTGGAAGGTTATACGCCGGACACCAAGCTGTACTAATGCTTTAAGGCAGCTGCGGAACCCTGTGACAGGGAGAATATGAAGCAAAGGGGACCTTATGACCATGGACAACCTGAACTTAAGCAAACTGGAAGTTTCCTATCTCCCGCTGATGGAATACGGCGCGGCCTGGGAGCTGCAAAAGGAAGCGGTGCAGGGGATTGACGCAGGCATAGCTTCCGAGCGGCTGATCCTTCTGCAGCATCCGCCAACCTATACCATCGGTTCACAGAATCATCCGGAGCATCTGCTCCTTAGCGTGGAACAGCTTAGGAAACAAGGGATTGCGCTGTTTGAAATCGACCGCGGAGGAGATATTACATATCACGGGCCGGGCCAGCTTGTAGGTTATCCTCTCCTGAAGCTTGGCGAAGACGGCAAGGTCGATCTGCACGGATATCTGCGCAGGCTGGAGGCCGTTATTATTGCCTTTCTGGCTTCACACGGGATATCAGGAACCCGCAAGCAGGGATATACGGGCGTGTGGGTCGGCGATGAGAAAATTTGTGCGATCGGCGTCAAATTCAACAAGAGTAAATTCCGCAGAGGTTTTATTACCAGCCACGGCTTCGCCTTCAACATCTCAGCCGGAATCAGCCAAAGCGGCTTCTCGGGAATCATCCCCTGCGGCATCGCTGAATATGGGGTCACTTCACTTGAGGAATGCACCGGGCGCTCCTTTGGCCTGGAGAGCGTTGCTTCCGAGCTGGTGCCTTATTTCTTGCAGCAGTTTCCGTATGAAGCGGTTGCCGGGGCTGCAAGTGCTGCAGAATAAGGAATGCTGAATCCAGGCAACGTCAAACAGCGCCCGGAGAATCCGGACGCTGTTATTCAAGTACTAAACGTGACTAACCGGCCATAAACGGCTCGATGACAAAGAGCACCGTAGAGGCGATCATAGCGATTAGCATAATGTAGATAATGATGCGGAACCATTTTTTCTGTTGCATGAGTGACTCCTTTGAGATTAGTTTAAGTTAAGAACGTAGGCGTTAGACAACGCAGTACAACCATTGTAACGTATCCGCGAAAGAGAGGGAAGTCCAAGTGATATCACAAGACCGGTTGATTAATGAATTCATGGAGCTTGTCCGTATTGATAGTGAGACCAGAAATGAACGGCCGATTGCCGATGTACTTAAGGAAAAATTCAGCAATCTGGGACTGACAGCTGTTGAAGATGATTCCCAGGAGAGAACGGGACACGGGGCGGGCAATCTGTTCGTAACCTGGCCTGGGGACAGTGGCGTGAGCGCGCCTAAGCTGCTCTTCACCTGCCACATGGATACAGTGGTTCCCGGGCAGAATATTAAGCCTTCCCTTGGGGAAGACGGCTGGATTACCAGCGATGGCAGTACAATTCTCGGAGCGGATGACAAAGCGGGACTTGCCGCATTGTTCGAAGCGATCCGGGTGATTCAGGAGCAGAAGCTTCCGCACGGGCAGATTCAGTTTGTCATTACGGCAGGCGAAGAGTCCGGGCTGATGGGCGCACGCGCAATGGACCCGGCGCATCTGGATGCCGATCTTGGCTTCGCGCTTGATTCCAATGGTGAAGTAGGAGCGATCGCCATTGCTGCGCCGACACAGGCGCGCGTAACGATGCAGATCTTCGGCAAATCCGCTCATGCCGGAGTTAATCCGGAGGATGGAATCAGTGCGATTCAAGTGGCGAGCAAAGCGATTTCGGCGATGAAGCTTGGACGGATCGATAATGAAACGACAGCGAATATCGGCAAATTTGCCGGCGGCGGCCCGACCAATGTGGTCTGCGACCATGTGCAGCTGGATGCGGAAGCCCGCAGTATTGTGCAGGAGAAGGTAGAACTGCAGATTGCCTCTATGCGTGAAGCCTTGGAGACAACCGCACGTGACAACGGCGCACAGAGTGAATTCCGCAGCGAAATCATTTATCCGGCGTTCAGCTTTAATGAACATGATCCGGTGGTACAGCTGGCAGACCGCGCGATTACTTCACTGGGACTGACTACCCGGCTGTTCGCTTCCGGAGGCGGCAGTGATGCCAATGTGTTCAATGGCCTGAAGGTTCCTACTGTGAATCTGGCTGTCGGCTATGAGGATATCCACACAACGAAGGAAAGGATCAAAGCCGAAGATATTGTCAAAGTAGCCAGCCTGGTTGTTGCCATTGTGGCTGAGAGCCAAAAGGGCTGATATCAAAAACTGCGCAGATGCCTGCCGGTATTGAGGCCGGCTGCGCTTAAATGTAACAAGAAGGAGCTGTTCCGGAATTCACCGGGAGACAGCTCCTTCTTGTTACTAGGTGAAGCTAATCTTCCTCACGGATATCCGGAAGAACGAAGCGGCATTATCCTGCCTTGGAAGCTGTGATCCGCGTTTCCGCCTGGAGCAGCAGGATGTAGGATAGGGGCATATCACGCCCGTACTGCTTCATCCATCCGGCCATTACAGCCTTGATCTGCTCCGGTTTACCTACCATTGTAACTGCGGATGAGCTTGCTCGGACAAGACAATCATTCATGCCTGCATTCCTTCTTTCCTTTTAAGTTTGCTATAATACACCCTATGCATAACCATGCCAAAGGAGACCACAAATCTATGAAAAACGATGAAATCAACCGCAACCCCGCATTGGATGAAGAAACATTGTCGACGAAGCCGATCTTTACTGGCAACATTATTTCGCTGCAGGTGGACACGGTGAAGCTGCCTGACGGCAATACAGCAACCCGTGAGGTGGTGAAGCATCCGGGGGCCGTAGCTGTACTGGCACTGAATAACGGTAAAATGCTTGTAGTGGAACAGTACCGCCAGCCGATGCACCGTACTGAAGTGGAGATACCTGCAGGCAAGCTGGACAAAGGCGAGGATCCGCTGGCGGCTGCGGGCCGTGAGCTTCAGGAGGAGACCGGATTCCACAGCGGCGGGCTGAAGCTGTTGAAGTCGTTCTACACCTCTCCCGGCTTCGCCGATGAGATCATTCACCTCTATGTGACAGAAGATGCCCAGCCGGGTGAGATGGCGCTGGATGAGGATGAATTCCTGGAGGTTTCCGAGCTGACGCTGGAGGAAGCGTACCAGTATATCGCGGATGGACGTATTGCGGATGCCAAGACCATGATGGCTGTCTACGCCTGGCATCTGTATACGCTGACGGGACAATGGCACTAGAGTCCACGCTGCAGAGCGTTTACTGCGACCTGCATGTGCATATCGGGCGGACTTCAGAGGGACAGGCGGTCAAAATCAGCGGCAGCCGCGAGCTCACCTTCGCCGGGATTGCCAAAGAGGCGGCGGAGCGCAAGGGGATCGGTCTGATCGGCATCATCGACAGCCACTCCCCGGGGGTGCTGCGGGATATTCATGCGGCGCTGGATTCCGGCGAGATGACGATAGCAGAAGGCGGCGGAATTGCCTACAGGGGGACTACGATCATCCTGGGAACCGAGATTGAGATCCGTGAGCCCGGGCGAAAAGAGTGCCATGTCCTGGCCTTCATGCCGGACCTTGGGACCATGGAAGAGTTCAGCAGCTGGATGAGCGCCCATATGCGGAACGTGAATCTAAGCTCCCAGCGCCTGTATGCACCCTCCCGGGTGCTGCAGGACGAGATTACCGGACGGGGAGGATTGCTGATTCCGGCACATATTTTCACTCCGCACAAAGGGCTATACGGCTGTGCAGCGGAACGTCTGGCTGACTTATTTGACCTGGAACGCATTGCGGCAGTGGAGCTAGGACTCAGTGCGGATTCGGAAATGGCCGGATATATTTCAGAGCTTGACCCATACAGCTTCCTGACCAATTCTGACGCTCATTCCCTGGGCAAAATCGGCCGTGAGTATAATGTGATTGAGATGCAGCAGCCCTCTTTCCATGAGCTGGAGCTGGCGCTGAAACGCTCGGAGGGACGCCGGATCAGTGCCAACTTCGGGCTGAACCCCAAGCTGGGGAAATACCACCGCACATATTGCGGCGGCTGCGGCAGCATTATCGATGAGGCGTACGCGACTTCAGAGCACTGTCCGTATTGCGGCAGTCCGAAGCTGGTGAAAGGTGTGCTGGACCGTATTCTTGATATTGCGGACCGTGAGCAGCCGCTGGTTCCGGCATACCGTCCGCCGTACCATTATCAGGTGCCTCTGGAGTTTATTCCGGGACTTGGCAAGCGCAAGCTGAATGATCTGCTGCAGGCGTTTGGCACAGAGATGAATATACTGCACAAGGCGGGTGAAGCCGAGCTTGCGGCTGTCGCCGGACAAGAGCTTGCAGAGCTAATCGTACTGGCCCGTACCGGCAAGCTTGCGCTCTCTTCAGGAGGCGGAGGGACGTACGGCAAGGTCATTAAGGGGAAGTAACCAAGGACAAGTCATAGAGCGGGACATTCCTTCATATGGTGTAACATGTGACCGGAAAGGAGAATGTCCTGATGCGCAGTTTAAGGCTGATGATGAAGGAACAGACGCCTCTTTATATTTTTGTCGCGGTATTATTCCTGGTCGGGGTCGTATTTGGAGCGCTCATTGTCAGTGCGTTAACGCTGGATCAGCAGCAGGAGCTGGGGGATTATTTGGGCAATTTCTTCATGACCGTGGATCAACAGGGACTGCCTGCCGCGCAGGATTCGTATTGGGGGATTGCCGCATTCAATCTGAAGTGGGTCGGACTGATCTGGATCCTCGGCTTGTCGGTTATCGGACTTCCAGGGATTCTGATTCTGGATTTCCTCAAAGGCGTGCTGATCGGCTTCACCGTCGGCTGTCTGGTCAGCCAGTATTCCTGGCACGGCATGCTGTTTGCCCTGGTTTCTGTAGCCCCGCATAATCTGGTGCTGATTCCGGTGTTGCTTGTATGCAGCGCGGCAGCGATCGCCTTCTCCCTGCTGATGATCCGCAGCCGGGTGCTGGGACAACAGCGGCGTACCAAGGTGACCCGGCCTTTTGTAATGTACACCCTGCTGTCACTCGGCATGGCCCTGCTGGTTATGGGAATCTCCGGATTTGAGGCTTGGGTGACCCCGGTGATGATGAGATGGGTGACGCCGATGCTGGTAAGTATTAATTGAATATAGTAGTGTTTTTCAAAATGATCAAATGGATGCAACAAAAAACCTTCAAAACAAGGTCTCCCACTGCAATAAAAGAAACAAGAAAACCAGCAGTACAGGATATCCCATACTGCTGGTTTAATTCGTATACTCTTATTAATCAGAGTAAGCTGTAACGGTAAAGCTTTCGGGTCCGATCCGGACCGGTCCGAGGGTCGTTGTGCTAACAAATGCTGAATAGATCAATTGATTATTCTCAGGAGCAGGGACATTGAAATCAGAACCTATGACCGTGATGGGCAGCACCTGTTCATTCGTATTGGATGGCAGAGACACTTCGAGTGCGGAATAGATGATAGAATCGTTCGTAGTGGTTCCTCTAACGATGATCACGAAGATTCCAGTTGGAGGAGTACCGGCAGGTAGTAAGATAGATACGGTAGTGAAAAACTCTACCCTGATAGTCCCTGTGGGTATCACAATGTTCAATCCGACTTGTCCGTATAATTGGGGGGATAGTATAGCTGGGAAAGGAACGCCAAGAGAAGAGGCAAAGCTTGCATTTTGTGATGTGCGAGAATCTAGTAAAAGAGTCATAAAGCACCTCCTTTCTGTTTATTCAATAGCATATGCAGATCCTCACACGAATTTCTCATAGATCGTCCTTTCTATAAAAAAGGCGTTTTGATGGAAAGGCATGTTTACGTTGATTTATGTGATCCTAAGTTTAAGTTCAAATAGAGCTCTTGAAAGGCAGACACTGTTTATAGGTGATTGTTATTGTTTTTCGGATTTGATCCCAATAATTTTTGGATATATTACGAATCCGCCTTAAGGGGCTACTTTTTAAAGAGGGGATTCACATAGGTATTAATGTCATACCAATTAAGCCTATTTAAGTCTGCATACATCCTAAAACCGTTTGACTTCTCAAACTAACTCCCCCTATAATGGAAGAAGTGGCTTGAAGCCCGGTGCGGTAATTTTCCAAGGGGGAGGCAGACAATGGAAGCCCGGATAGACAAGATTAAGCAACAACTACAATCCCAAGGATACAAGCTTACACCTCAACGGGAAGCGACCTTAAGAGTTCTCCTGGAGAACGAGGATGATCATTTAAGCGCTGAAGATGTATTCATGCTGGTGAAAGAAAAGGCTCCGGAGATCGGTCTCGCCACCGTATATCGTACCCTGGAACTGCTCAGCGAGCTTCATGTCGTGGAGAAGATTAATTTCGGAGACGGTGTTGCCCGTTATGATCTGCGGACGGATACAGCGAAACATCATCATCATCATCTGATTTGTGTACAATGCGGAACCATGGATGAGATTCGTGAGGATTGGCTGGGCCCGCTGGAAGAGCGTCTTGAGAAGGATTATAATTTTACGGTGCTTGATCATAGACTTGATTTTCACGGAATTTGCCACCGCTGCAAGGATAAGAATAATGCAGACGGCAATACTCCCGAATAAGCTTATATAGAGCATGAACTCTTATACAAATGAGGAATTACCGCACAAGCTCTCCCCGGCTGAATGGCCGGAGGGGGCTTTTTAACTGATTATTCAAAGAGCAATACATAACACCGCCCTCCGGCGCATAAAGTGAAGGACGAGTTCTGCAAAGTAGAATAGTGAAGCAGATGCTGCCATAACTTTTAGGAGGTTATCCGGATGATTGTCTCCATTCCCAAAACCGTACGCCGGCTGTATTTCATGACCTTACTCGTTGCGATCAGCTGTGTGCTGTATTATGTCCTAAGCTGGATTAGTGCCTGGATCAGCCCCGCTCAGAATTATGATATTCCGGAGGGCACAGCCATCCGGGCATTTCATGATGTGAAGCAAAGCGATGATGGGCTGAGCGCAGGTCAGCGCCTGCGGTTCTACTATTGGTACGGGGAGTGAGTGCTCCGCCGGTTGCAGGAAAAAGCTAGAAGCCTGTCGAATGAATCTAGAGCATGTAAGGGACGCCCCGCGTTCTGACTGCTGCCGGACCCCAACCGCTGCAGAGTGGCATGAAGCAGCCTGAGTATGACAGGAGCGTGAATAGATGAAGTCACACTTGCAGCCGTTTATGCAGTATTTGTCCGGGGACAAGGGATTGTCTCCTAGTACGCTGGAATCCTATGGACGGGATATTTCACAGTTTCTGGAGTTTACCGAAGAACGTGGCACGGCTGCGATGGAAGAAATCAAAAGATCACATATTATGCTTTACCTCGGCGCTCTGCGCGGAGCGGGCAAGGCAACGGCAACAGTCAACCGGAATACGGTATCGCTGCGCGCCTATTTTCATTTTTTACTGAAAGAACGGCTGATCGGGCAAGACCCGACAGTGGATATGGAAACGATTAAACCGAGTAAGAAACCGCCGATGATTCTTAGTATTGAAGATATTGAACGCCTGCTGGCCGTCCCTGATGAATCTGCTCCACAGGGGATGCGCGATAAGGCGATGCTTGAGCTGCTCTATGCAACGGGTATCCGTGTTACGGAGCTAATCTCGCTGAATGTGGAGGACGTGAACACCGGGCTGAAGTTCGTCCGCTGCAGCGGCGCTTCCGGCAAGGAAAGAGTGGTGCCGCTGGGTACGCTTGCTGCGGATTGCGTGGCCCGTTATACCGCCGGAATGCGGGACAAGCTGCTCCGGGTGAACCAGGAGGAGCCGGCACTGTTCCTTAACAGTCTGGGCGGGCGGCTGACCCGTCAGGGATTTTGGAAAATAATCAAGAAATATGCGCGTGAAGCCGACATCCAGCAGGACATCACACCGCATACCCTGCGGCATTCCTTCGCCGCTCATCTGCTGGAAGGCGGGGCAGACCTGCGCTCTGTGCAGCAGATGCTGGGCCATTCCGATATTTCGACCACTCAGATTTATAGCGGAATCACCCGCAAGAATATGAAGGAAGTCTATGAGAATCACCATCCCCGGGCGAGGTAGCCACACTGTATTACGCTGGTGTAACCAGAGATAGAACGGGTAATGGGTTGGATTAGCCCGAAAAGATGCTTTTTGTGAGTAAGAAAGTTATGATGGAATCATACTGAAAGGATAGCTCCCGGGAGAGGTTCTCCCGGAGTTTCTTCCTGTTTTGAGCAGACCTTACGATTATGCAAACTACGAAGGAGTGAAGACGGCAATGTCCTCATTTAAACGCATCGGATTTATTGTTCTGGATAGTGTAGGTATCGGTGAAGCGCCGGATGCCGCTAATTTTGGAGATACAGGCTCCCATACACTGGGCCATATTCTGGAGCGGGTTCCGGGTCTAAAGCTTCCGAACCTGCAGCAGCTGGGACTGGCGAATATTGCTCCGCTGCCGCCGCTTGGACCGGTAGCTGCCCCAACAGGCTATTACGGCAAAATGCAGGAGGTTTCCGTAGGCAAGGATACGATGACCGGCCACTGGGAGCTGATGGGCCTCAAGATTGAGGTTCCTTTTAATACTTATTTTGACGGATTCCCCGCAGAGCTGATTGCGAAGTTCGAAGCGGCAACCGGACGTAAGGTGATTGGCAACAAACCGGCTTCCGGCACGGAGATTCTCGTAGAATACGGCGAAGAGCAGATGAAGACCGGCGCATGGATTGTGTATACTTCGGCAGACAGCGTTTTCCAGCTTGCCGCGCATGAAGATATCATTCCTCTGGAAGAGCTGTACAGCGCCTGCCGGATCGCCCGCGAGCTGACGATGGCTCCCGAATTCTCCGTAGGCCGTGTCATCGCCCGTCCTTATATCGGCGAACCGGGGAATTTCGTGCGTACCCCGAACCGTCATGACTACGCGGTGAAGCCGCCGGAGCCGACCGTTATGAACGCTCTGGAGGACATCGGCAAGGATGTAATCGCCGTGGGTAAAATCAATGATATCTTCACTGGCGAAGGTGTAACAGCTTCCTACCCGACGAAGAGCAATGAGCACGGCATCCAGATTACGATTGATGAGCTGCGCAAGCCGTTCAACGGATTCCTGTTCACCAATCTCGTTGATTTCGATTCCCTGTATGGCCACCGCCGTGATCCGGAAGGCTACGGCCGGGCGCTGGAAGTGTTCGATCAGGCGCTGCCTGAGCTGCTGTCCACCCTTGGAGAAGATGATCTGCTGATCATCTCGGCTGACCACGGCAATGACCCGATCCATGCCGGAACGGATCATACCCGTGAATATGTGCCGCTCCTGATCTACAGCCCGCGATTCAAGACTCCGGGTAGCCTGGGTATCCGCCAGACTTTCTCTGACGTTGCCGCTACCATCGCCGATAACTTTGGAGCGAAGGCACCGCAGTACGGGACGAGCTTTTTGTCTGAATTAATTTAATATAAATAATAAATCAAGATGAACTGAAGGATATATCTAAAAGCGAGAAGAATCGAAGGGGAAATTTGGAACTGTAGGAGCGATAGCGACCGCCTTTGTCTACGGATTTCAACCGCTAAGCGGGTCAATATTGAAGAAATCTGTAGACAACAGCGGCCGGAAGTCCAAATATCACCGTAGTGACGGCTCAGCTTTACGTTGATGACTAAAGTTCATCCCACCCACCTCAAGGAGGAACCAACCATGACCGCAGTTACCCAAAGCAATATTCAAGAAGCAGCAATATATATCAAAGACAAATGTACCGTCGCCCCCGAGATCGGGCTGATTCTCGGCTCCGGTCTCGGTGTTCTGGCCGATCTGATCACAGACGAGGTAGTCATTCCTTATCATGAAATTCCCCATTTCCCCGTATCCACTGTTGAAGGACATGAAGGTGAACTGCTGATCGGTATGATCGAAGGCCGCCGCGTGGTCATGATGAAAGGCCGCTTCCACATGTACGAAGGGTACGGACCAGAAACTACGGCATTCCCGGTGCGCGTAATGAAAGAGCTGGGCGTAACCAGCCTGCTGGTTACTAACGCTGCCGGGGGGGTCAACACCGATTTCACACCGGGTGATCTGATGCTGATTACTGACCATCTGAACCTGACAGGCCGCAATCCGCTGACCGGACCGAATGATAATGCGCTGGGCGTACGTTTCCCGGATATGTCTTCGGCTTACAGCCCGCGCCTGATCGCAGCCGCCAAAGAAGCTGCTGCAGCGCTGAACTTCGAGTTCAAGGAAGGCGTATACGCCGGTCTGCTCGGACCCAACTATGAGACTCCTGCTGAAATCGTTATGCTGCGCCGCCAAGGGGCAGATGCAGTAGGGATGTCCACGGTATCTGAGACGATTGTGGCCCGTCATGCCGGTATTGAAGTGCTTGGTATTTCCTGCATCACCAACATGGCTGCCGGAATTCTGGAACAGCCGCTGAACCATGCAGAAGTGATGGAGACAGCGGAACGTGTGCGCGAGCAATTCCTGAAGCTGGTGCTGGCTTTTATTCCGAAGATGTAGTTCCTGCTTCAAGCTATTTACAAGACAATTCATATCCGGGAGGATCAACCTATGACAACACCATCAACAGTCCCATACGGCACTCAGGTTCAAGAAGCTGCTGAATATATTCAATCCAAATTCGGTTCTTACACACCGGGCATCGGACTTATTCTAGGCTCCGGCCTTGGGGATCTGGGCGATCAGATCGAAGATGCGGTATATCTGCCTTATGAAGAAATTCCGCATTTCCCGCGTTCCACGGTAGAAGGTCATGCCGGACGGTTCGTGATCGGTAAGCTGGAAGGCAAGGATGTTATGATCATGCAGGGCCGTTTCCACTACTATGAAGGTTATGAAATGCGCAAAGTGGTGCTGCCGGTATACGTAATGGCTAAGCTTGGCGTAGGCACACTCGTAATTACCAATGCAGGCGGCGGAATGAACAGAGCGTTCAAAGCCGGCGACCTTATGCTGATTACCGACCATCTGAATATGACTGGCGACAATCCGCTGATCGGACCGAATGATCCGGAGCTGGGTGTGCGTTTCCCTGATATGTCCCGTGCCTATGACCCTGAATATATTGCGCTGGCCAAGAAGCTTGCGGGTGAAGTTAAAGGTGTGGACGGCGAAGCGCTAGTGCTGCAGGAAGGCGTATATGCCGGCATCAGCGGCCCTACCTATGAAACTCCGGCTGAACTCAAAATGCTGGCCTACCTCGGCGGCGATGCCGTTGGGATGTCCACCGTGCCGGAAGTGATCGTAGCCAGCCACAGCAAGCTTCGCGTGCTCGGCATTACCTGTATCACGGATATGGCGATCGGGGACGAGCTGGAGCCGCTGACTCATGAGCAGGTGGTAAAAGTCGCTAACCTGACCAAGCCGAAATTCATCGGCCTTGTGCGCGCCTTTGTCCGTGAGGTACAGGTATAATGCGTGCAGTTGATCTTATTCAGAAAAAAAGAGACGGCGGAGAGCTCAGCCGTGAAGAAATAGCTTTTCTGATTCAAGGCTACAGCAAAGGTGAAATTCCTGATTACCAGATTTCCGCCTGGGCGATGGCTGTCTATTTCCGCGGAATGAACGCACGGGAGACCGGTGATCTGACCCTGGAAATGGCGATGTCCGGTGACCAGGTGGATCTCAGTCCGATAGCCGGCATCAAGGTAGACAAGCATTCTACCGGTGGTGTTGGCGACAAAACGACGGTTGTTTTGGCCCCGCTTGTAGCCGCAGCCGGAGTTCCGGTGGCCAAAATGTCCGGACGCGGCCTCGGCCACACTGGCGGCACACTCGACAAGCTGGAGTCAATCACCGGATTCTCCGTGGAGATGGACCGGGAGCGATTCTTCACCCAGGTAGGGGAGATCGGCGCAGCTGTCATCGGCCAGTCCGGTAACATTACGCCTGCGGACAAGAAGTTGTACGCGCTACGTGACGTGACTGCAACCGTGGAATCCATTCCGCTGATTGCCAGCTCCGTAATGAGCAAGAAGATCGCCGCAGGTGCGGATGCCATCGTCCTTGATGTGAAGACCGGCAGCGGCGCGTTCATGAAGACGCTGGAGGATTCCATCGCACTCGCACAGGCAATGGTGGATATCGGCACGCATCTCGGCCGCAACACGGTCGCAGTGATCAGCGACATGGACCAGCCGCTGGGCTTCGGCATCGGTAATGCGCTGGAGATCAAAGAAGGCATTGAGACCTTGAACGGTCACGGGCCGAAGGATCTGCAGGAGGTCTGCCTCATTCTGGGCAGCCAGATGCTGGTGCTCGGCGGCAAGGCGAAGGACGAAGAAGAAGCGCGCTCCATTCTGCTGTCCCATATCAAAGACGGCAGTGCGCTGGACAAGTTCAAGCAGATGGTGTCTGCCCAAGGCGGCGATGCCACGCAGATTGAGTCGCCGGATACTTTGCCGGCAGCGCGCAAGTTCATCGAAGTGAAGGCGGAAGCCGCAGGGTATGTGGAGAGCATTCAGGCCGAAGAGATCGGCGTAGCGGCAATGCTGCTCGGCGCCGGACGCGAAACGAAGGAATCCGTCATCGACCTGGCCGTTGGCATTCAGCTGGCGATTAAGGTCGGCGATGCCGTAGCCGCAGGCGATACGCTTGCCGTGCTGCATGTGAATGATGCCAGTGAGAGCAAAGTGCAGGAAGCCGAAGCCAAGGTGCTGGAAGCTTACCGCATCTCCGCTCAGCCGGTTCCGCCGCAGCCACTGGTATTCGCGCTGGTGACTAAGGATGGCGTAACGCGCTACTAAACCGGGTTACCGATTCCTGATTGCTTAGCAATGAATAATGAATAGCCAAAGAAGCCCTACGACCAGTGAATTGCTGGCGTAGGGCTTTTTGTAATATGGAATTTACAGGCTTCGCAATAGAATGGTTCCTTCTCCATAAGCGTGAAAGCCTATAGTGCGCGGAAGGCCTGCTGTTACAGCTGCAGATTCTCCTCCACGGCCAGCATCATCCGGTAAGTCCCTCTACTCCGGTTGCAGAGAGCGGTGAAGGTTACGCCGCTTGCCGGATAGACTGCCGAGCGAAAGGAGACCCCGGGATCGGAGCCCATGAGATGGTATTTTAACACCCCGCCGTTTCGGATCGTAATCCACACTCCATAGCCGTAGTAAGTATCCTCATCCTCAAGAATATGCGGTGTGAGCAGCAGGGCAGTCGTCTCTGGCTGCAGCAGCTTGTGCCCGAGCAGGCATGTCCACAGCTTCTGCATATCCGCTGCCGTGACAAAAGCACCGCCATCGCCGCCGCCCACCACCGGAATGGAATAGATGTTGCTGATATTCTCTCCGGTCTCATTGTCGATATAACCGAGAGCTGTATTGGCCGGGAGGGCATCCAGGGCGAAATAACCGGAATCCTTCATCCCGCAAGGCTGGAAAATATGCTGCTCCACATAATCCGTGAAATTCATTCCGCTGACCGCTTCGACTACCAGGCTAAGCAAGATATAACCCGCATTGTTATAGTGGAAACGATCGCCGGGAGTGAATTTCATCGGCAGGGCTGCAAATAGTGCCAGGAAATCACCGGGTCGCCTGAGCGTATACATCGGTATATCCTCCCAAAGTGCTGAGAAGTCGTCCATAACCTCCTCATCGAAATAATCCGGAATGCCCGAGCTATGCGTCAGCAGCTGATGAACCGTGATCTCCGGGCTGAACAAGGGGAACTTCTGCTCATGTAAAACTTCCAGTACCTTGCCGTCAAAAGAAAGCTTGCCCTGCTCCACCAGCTGGCAGATGGCTACTGCTGTGAACAGTTTGCTGCCGGAAGCAATCCCGAAGCAGGTGTTAAGCTGATTAATCCGTTCCTCCGCTACATTGGAGTGTCCGCAAGCAGCCGCTGCGAGGGTCTGATCGTGTTGCGTAACCAGTACCGTACCCGAAAATCCGGAGAGCAGAACCTCCTGATCGATGGTTTGTTGGAGCTCTTTTTGAGGCTCAGTCTGTTCCAGCTTCATGTAGTAACCCTCTTCCATAATTTGATGATGTGTAACCTTCTTGTAATTCGCCATATGGAATAATTAACCTTTATTTATATTTCTTTATGTGATGAAACGGGGTATTTAGGGGTTTAATGGATGCCGGATGCTGCTTAAAGGCCGAAGAGTGTACCTTGCGCGTAAGGTTTATGTGCAAAGGACAAGAAAAACAACTTAGTTTTGGCAGGGCGGTACATTGTGGACGTTTCGAATTTTAAGATAGTATGAATTCAAACATCACAATCATGAGCATGCATCCGGGGAGGAATTATAATGGCACTTCATCAGACAATTACAGTTTTGAACGCACTGGACAGCGCTTATGTTAATGGTGAGCAGGTCAGGCAGTTATTCGCAGCATATCCTGCGGTTAAGGTTGAGGTTCAGAAAGTGGAAGGTGAAAAAGGCAGTACGGAATTCGTCAAAATCACCATTCCGGGCAGTCAAGGCAAGCTTGGAGGCGGCAGCGCGCCAACCTTCGGAATTGTCGGCAGACTTGGCGGAATAGGAGCGCGCCCCAGCCGGATCGGCATTGTCTCTGATGCAGACGGCGCAGTGGCGGCAATCGCTGCGGCACTGAAGCTGGCAAACATGCAGACCAAAGGAGACGTACTGCAGGGTGACGTCCTGGTTACGACGCATATTTGCCCGGATGCTCCGACACTGCCGCATGAGCCCGTTGATTTCATGGATTCCCCGGTGGATATCCTGCAGATGAATGAGCACGAGGTATTGCCGGAGATGGAAGCGATTATTTCTATTGATACGACCAAGGGCAACCGTGTGGTGAATCATAAAGGCATTGCAATCTCACCTACGGTCAAAGAAGGGTACATTCTGCGGGTCAGTGAGGATCTGCTGCGCATCATGGAAATGACGACAGGACAGTATCCGGTTACTTTTCCGGTAACTACGCAGGATATTACTCCTTACGGTAACGGACTATATCATATCAATTCCATCCTGCAGCCGGCAGTAGCGACCTCGGCTCCCGTTGTAGGGTTGGCGATTACTGCCCAGTCCATGGTGCCCGGCTGCGGTACAGGGGCTAGCCATGAGATTGATATTGCCCAGGCGGTGCGTTTTGCCATTGAGACAGCCAAAGAGTACACTCAAGGCATATGCTCTCTCTACAACGAAGCTGAATTCGCACAGATTACCGAGCTGTACGGTTCGATGAAAGTGCTGCAGACGCTGGGTAAACCGGCTGTAACCTCTCACTAGGAATAGAACGGAATAATTAGCAGGCGCTGAGCAAGGTTCAGCGCCTGCTAAATGTATACAGGCATGGGTTTGCCACGATTTCAATCCGTATAGAGAAGCGGGAGGGAGCAAGATGAGTAATAATATAGGGTTAATCACGATCGGACAAGCTCCCAGGAACGATGTTGCGCCGATTATTGAGAAGTATCTGGAAGGTAAGGCCGGACTGGTTCAGTCCGGGGTACTTGACGGATTCACTGCTGACCAGGTACGCGAATTCTATAGTCCTGGACCGGGGGAGTATGTGCTGACTACCCGCATGGCGGACGGATCAGCTGCGGTAATCTCCCGTGAGCGGATAAAGTCCGTTTTGCAGGGGAAGGTTGATGCTATGGAAGCTGCTGGAATTCAGACGATTCTGCTGGCCTGTACCGGTGTTTTTCCGGGACTTCATACGGCCAAGGCCCATCTGATTGAACCGGACCGGATTATCCCTCCGGTTGTTATGGCGATGCTTGACGGACGCCGGCTGGGGCTGATTGGTCCTCTGCCCGAGCAGGAAGAGAGCATGAATGAGAAATTCGCGGGAGCCGGAGCGCGGCTGCCGTTTGCAGCTGCTTCTCCGTATACCGGTACGGAAGCGGATTTCCGAGCGGCTGCTGAGCGCCTGCGGGACTTGGCGGATGTGATTGTGCTTGACTGTATGGGATATGTGGAGCAGCATAGACAGTGGGCGGCCTCCGCAGGAGTGCCTGCCGTGCTGTCCAATGCCCTGATGGGCAAGCTGGTAGCAGAAATGGTGTAACCGGGAGGAAACGAGAATGAGTGAGCAACGAATACTGATTAGCATGAATGTCCTTAAGGACTGTCTGGGGCTTGGCAGCGGTGAATTGCTGGCTGTAGTGGCCGATGACGACAAGCGGGAGCTTGCCGAATCCGTCTATGAAGCAGGGAAGCGGCTCGGGGCCGAATCGATGCTATTGATTATGCAGGCACGGAGCAAATCCGGCGAGGAGCCGCCGGCTCCGATTGCTGAAGCTATGGCCAAAGCGGATGTGGCGATATGCATTACGACACATTCGATGACACATACGGCGGCGCGCAAGCAGGCAGCCGCAGCGGGAACGCGGGTGGCGACCATGCCGGGCATGACAGATGACATGTTCAGCCATGGCGCGATCACTGCGGACTATGCGCAGGTGAAGACATTAACAGAGCAGGTTGCTGCGCTGCTGTCTGAGGGAAGCCAGGTGCGTGTAGTTAAAGACGGACTGAGTCTGAGCTTTTCGATTGAGGGCCGGGATGGCGTGCTCAGCACCGGATTGTATCTGAATCCGGGCGAATCGGGCAACCTGCCTTCGGGCGAGGCTTATATTGCGCCAATGGAGGGTACAGCCACCGGCCAGATTAAGGTGGACGGTTCGATTGCAGGTATTGGCGCGCTGAACAGCCCGATGGTGCTGGCGGTAGAGCAGGGCCGTTTGGTTAGTGCAGAAGGCGAGAGCGGTGACAGGCTGCTGGATATGCTTGGTCCCGGTGACGGCAGGCTCCTGGGCGAGTTCGGCATTGGTACAAACAGCAAGGCCAGAATTACAGGTGTGGTGCTGGAGGATGAGAAGGTCTACGGGACCATCCATGTCGCTTTTGGCAGCAATAATACGTTCGGCGGGGTTGTAGCGGCTGGTGTGCATATTGATGCCGTTGTGATGAAGCCGGATGTATATATTGATGATAAGCTGATTATGCGTGCAGGAGAACTGCTCTAGGCTGCGCGGTTGCTGTGTTGTTGTCAGGGTTATGGCGGTACGGGATGAAGCAAAAGTATATGGTGAGGATATTCAGAACGCAGAACAATGGCTGACCAGGGGGAGATAAGGATGCTTGGAATTATACGTGTAATCACACTGCAAGAGGAGTCTGCAATTCATTTGCACGGAGAATTGATTGAACACCGGTATGGCCTGCCGGTAATCAGCCGCTGTATTCCTGATCAGCCTCAGGGCGTATACAATGACGAGACCGAAGCAGAGTCAGTGCCGAAGATTATCAGCCTGGCCCGGGATCTTGAGCAGCAGGGCTGTACGGTCATCGGCATCAGCTGTGCCGCGGATCCCGCGCTGCTGGAAGCTAGGATGGCAGTAAATGTACCGGTTCTGGGCGCAGGCTCTTGTGCAGCCCATATGTCGCTGGCATACAGCGATAAGATTGGCGTGCTGACGATCCTGACCGAAGTGCCGCCGCTGATCCGCAGCATTCTCGGCGATGCTTACCTCGGCATGGACCGGCCTGATGGGGTAACGACCACTCTTGATTTGAGTACGCCTGCCGGACGGGCAGGCGCACTTGCCGGAGCAGCCCGGCTGGTGGAACGCGGTGCGCAGGCCATAGTCCTCGCCTGCACCGGGTTTGCCACCATCGGCCTGGCGGCGGAGCTGGAAGAACAGCTCGGCATCCGCGCGTTTGATCCGATCCTTGCGCTTGGCGCTGCGGCCGCTGCGGCTGCTTTCTTGCCTGGGGGAGTGCGGCGCTGATTGCGCTGTGCAAGATGCTAAGCAGGGATACTAGTGCAAAGTAGAGTTACTAGTGCAAAGTAGAGTTACTAGTGCAAAGTAGAGTTACTAGTGCAAAGTAGAGTTACTAGTGCAAAGTAGAGTTACTAGTGCAAAGTAGAGTTATTAGTTCAAAGTACAGATAAAGTTAAGCGTTCCTCCAGACTTCGGGTCCGGGGAACGTTTTTGGTTGTTGAACTAGTTGTTTAACAAGCTGTTGAACAAATTGAGTAACTAAATCAAGATTTTTTGTCACGTCAGCGAGCTGTTCCTGAATGAAGGAGAGTGTAAATTGAGATAAGTGGGGAGGGAGAGGAAGTGAGGAAGTGAAGGGCACTAATGCCCCTGAAACCGCCGAAAGTCGCCCGCCGCCTGAAATGAGGGGCACTAATGCCCCTGAAACCGCCGAAAGTCGCCCGCTGCCTGAAATGAGGGGCACTAATGCCCCTGAAACCGCCAGAAGTAGCCCGCCGCCTGAAATCAGGCCACAACCTCCACTAATCTTGCCGCAAGCCCCCCCTCTGCAAGCCCACTTGCTCTCTTCTCCCCTGCCAAATTAATATTTATCTGCAATTTTATATATTTTTCCTGTGGCTGGGCGGGAATGTCTGATAAACTAGCGGGAATGCGAATGTAAGCTGGTGGCCTTCGAGTGGCTACGGGGGCTTACGGGTGATACGGGTACGTACAATTGGCATATTTCAGGAAAAATCATGAAATACTGAAGACAGCAGAGGGAGGCAGAATGTTGAATACACGAGGAATTACGCTACGGGAGCTGATGGAGCTCTCTGTTCTTGGGAAAGCGAAGGTTATTAGCGGCCAGCAGGGGCTGGACCGGGTAGTCCGGTTCGTAGATATTATGGAGGTTCCGGATCTGAAGGGCTGGATCAGTGAAGGCGTCATGCTGCTGACTACGGCGTATTCCATCCGCCATGATCCTTCGCTGCTGACTGAGCTGATCTATACACTCGACAATCTGGGTGCAGCGGCGCTGGCGATTAAGCCGGCCCGCTTCCTGAAGGAAATTCCCCAAGGAGCGATCGAGGCCAGCAATGCCTGCGGTCTGCCTATTGTGGAGATCCCGCCGGAGATTCCGTATACGGATATTACCCAGCCGGTGATGGAGCTGCTGCTCGGACGGCAGGCAATGTTGCTGCGCCGTGCGGAGGAGGTCTACCGCACGCTGACAACAATGGTGCTGGAGAACAGCGGCATTCAGGCGGTCAGCGATAATGTGGCGGATTTCCTGAAAGCACCGGTTGCGCTTGTGGATACGGAGCGGAAGATCATCGTATCCTCGCCGGCTGATTTCGACTGGTCACAGAGCCATGCTCCGCTGAACTGGAATATCCATGTGGACCGGCGGACGGTAGCCAGACTGTTGGTGGATAAAGAGCAGCTGGATGATATGGAGGAAGTGGGCATAGAGCAGGCCAGGCTTGTCTTCGCTCTGGAGCTGATGCGGCGCAAGGTCGCTGAGGATACCGAATTCCGGCTGCGCGGCAACTTCATCGATGAGCTGCTGACTCCGCCGCTGCCTTCGCGGCATGAGGTGGAGCGGCGGGCACGCCAGCTCGGGATGAATCCCGAGCATAAGTGGGAGGTTGCTGTAATCGAAGGGGAGACAGCGCCGAGTGAGGAAACGGTGAACCGGCTGCTGGAGCGGGAAGCGAAGAAACGCGGAGTTACACCCCACGTAGAATACCGCTCCAGCCGGGCTGTGCTGTTCCTGCCCACGCAGGAGGGCCGTAAATTCACGCCGGGCGGAGATGCACAGGAGCCCTGGGAGAAGACGCTGGAGGGCTGGCTGAAGGACAAAAGCGAAGGTCTCAGCAGCTACAGAAGCGGAATTGGCACCTCGGAATACCTGTGGGACATCCACACCAGCTACAACGAAGCGCGCAAAGCCTTGTCTATCTCCAGAAGGCTCGGACAAGGGACAGGCGGTGTCACCCGCTATGAAGAGATGGAGGTATACCACTTGCTGGAGGGCCTTGGCGGTCCGGGCTTCGAGCGGCTGTTCGAGCGTAAGCTGGGTAAGCTGCTGAAATACGACCAGGAGCATGACAGTAATATGATGCTGACGTTCTATCATTACCTGGAGTGCCGGGGCAGCCTGATTGAGACGGCGAACAGTCTATACATCCACCGCAACTCGGTCAAATACCGGCTGGAGCGGATCCGCGATATTACCGGCTTCGATCTGAATGATCCGCGCGAGCAGTTTGTCTGCCATTTGTGCCTGATTTACTACTACCTGCAGGAAAAATAGGCGGGACTGGAACTTTTATGGAATTGTATGTTAGGAAAGATTACATATAGAGGTGTTGATAGTGCACAATCGACAAACGGTTGTGCTTTTTTTTAGCTGAACGGGACGTAGAGTGGTGGTCAAATTCTATGTAGAATTAGCACAACTACTAAAGAGGACAAGGAAACCGCACAGTACCTGACATGGGAAGCGCGTTTCCGTCAACAAGAATGTCACAGCATGGATGGCATAGAAGCCGTAAGGGGGTTGATTCATTGTTTGCTTACACATTAAAAAGACTTGTGCAGATGATTCCAGCCTTGCTAGGTATTATCGTCATCACCTTCATTCTCTCAAGAGTGCTGCCGGGTGACCCGGCGATCATGCTGGCCGGAGAGCAGGCTCCGGAGGAGATTGTGGACAAGATCCGTCAGGATATGGGGCTCGACAAGCCGCTGTATATCCAGTTCTTCACTTACATCGGCCAATTGCTGCAAGGCAATATCGGCTATGCGTATCACACCGGACATACGGTAGCCAGCGATTTGGCTTCGCGGTTCCCGGCCACCATTGAGCTGACCCTGGCCAGCATTCTGATCGCGGTTCTGGTGGCGATTCCCGTCGGGATTGTCGCAGCTACCCGCAAAGAATCGTTTCTGGATCACATTTCACGGGTGTTCTCGCTGATAGGTGCATGCGTGCCGATTTTCTGGCTGGGCCTGATGTTCATTTACGTCTTTTATTCCATCCTCGGCTGGGCACCGGCACCGATGGGACGGATCAGCGGAGACTTGAATCCGCCGGTGCATATCACCGGGCTGTATGTTCTGGACAGCATTCTCTCAGGTGATACCGCTGCACTCAAAAGCAGCCTCTCGCATCTGCTGCTTCCGGCTATCTGCCTCAGTACCGGCACGATGGCGATCATCGCCCGGATGACCCGTTCCAGCATGCTGGAGGTCGTGGATCAGGACTTTGTCCGCACCGCCCGGGCCAAAGGGCTGCGGGAATCAGCCGTCATCTACAAGCATGCGCTCGTCAATGCACTAATACCAACCTTGACCGTTCTCGGTCTGCAATTCGGCTTTTTGATGGGCGGCGCGGTCATTACGGAAACGATCTTCTCCTGGCCGGGAATCGGCGGCTATGTCACTGACTCCATTCTGGCTGCGGATTATGCGCCGATTCAAGCCTTTACTCTGGTCAGCGCAGTGCTCTACTGCGGAATTAACCTGGCGGTAGACCTGATCTATGGCTTCATTGACCCGAGAATCCGCTATGAATAGAACAGCATGTGTGAGAGGAGGAGATTGCTTGTGAGCACTGCAGCACATTCAGCACAGGGCAGTCCGGCCAAACCTGCTGCGGCGGTAAAACCCAAAACGTTGTTGTCCCTGCTGCTGCATAACCGTCTGGCTGCCCTGGGGCTAACCTTTATTCTGATCTGGACCGTGGTAGCCATTATCGCACCCTGGCTTGCACCGCATGATCCTTATGTAACGGATATGGCGAACAAACTCCAGGCGCCTTCAGGCAGCCACTGGTTCGGAACCGATAACTTCGGGCGTGATATTCTCAGCCGGGTACTGTACGGTGCGCGGATCAGTATCTGGACCGGCCTGATCGCCGTCTCGATTTCCTTTGTCATCGGTGTGCCGCTCGGCGGAATTGCCGCTTACTATGGCGGCCGTACCGGCACCATCATCATGCGGCTGATGGATGTACTATTGTCCTTCCCGTCACTGGTCTTGTCCATGGCGATTGCCGCTTCGATTGGTGCAGGTCTCAGCAGTGCGATGATCGCCGTGGGGATTGTCGGCATCCCGGAATTTGCCCGGCTGATGTTCGGGCAGACCGTCTCGCTCCGTGAGAAGGAGTATATAGAAGCCAGCCGGGCGATCGGCGTGAAGAATACAGTCATCCTGTACCGCCACATCCTGCCGAACGCCCTGGCTCCACTGATGGTTCAGGCTACGCTCGGGATGGGCTTCGCCATCTTGACCGCTTCCAGTCTCAGCTTCCTCGGGCTTGGCGTCAGACCCCCGATTGCCGAATGGGGAGCGATGATTTCTGAAGGCCGGGAATACATTATTTCCGGGCAATGGTGGCTGGTTACTTTTCCAGGGTTGTCCATTGCCACTTCCATCTTAGGCTTTAACCTGCTCGGAGACGGTTTCCGGGACGTTCTTGATCCGCGGTTGCGTTCGGGTAAATAAGGCGGAGCAGGGGATCACTCCTCCGAAGCTCCGCAGTATCCCGGTAAATATAGATCACAGCTTGCCGGAGCTGTTGCGGCAGGGTGATCACAAGCAGCACCAGTATTACCAGTGCAGGCAGGATATAGAAAAGGGAGGAACTACTGATGAAAAGAGTTAAATTATTGTCCACACTCGTCGCTTTTTCAGTCATGCTTGCCGGATGCGCCAGCAGCGCCAATCCGCAGACACCTGCTGCCACTACAGCAGCTTCAGGAACTACAGGGACGGCTGCTCCTGCTGCCAAGTCAAATCTCACGGTTGCTTATTCCGAGGGCGGCACTACGCTCGACCCCGCAGAAGCTAACGATTTGACCTCCGATACACTCGTGCTTGCCGCTTATGATCAGCTGGTCACCTACGGCATCAAAACCGAAAATGGCGCAAGCATCGCCAACACTGAAGACATTCAGCCCATGCTGGCAGAGAGCTGGGAAGTGAACGCCGATAACACGGTGTACACCTTCAAGCTGAAATCCGGCGTGAGCTTCCAGAGCGGCAATCCGGTGGATGCCGAGGCGGTTGCGTATTCTTTTGACCGCGTGGCTAAATCAAGCTCCGGCAGCTTCCTCTACGGAATGGCGGCGATCAAGACAGTTACAGTCAAAGACGCTTCCACAGTTGAAATCACACTGACTAATGCCAATCATAATTTCCTGCAGATTCTCGCGATGTACACCTTCTCTATCGTGGATCAAAAGACTGTAGAAGCGCAGGGTGCTGACTACCTCAAAACGAATGCTGCAGGTTCCGGCCCGTTCACGCTTGAGAAGTGGGACCCGGCGACCGAAGCGGTCTTCACCGCTAATGAGAGCTACTGGCAGGGTGCGCCTAACCTCAGCAAAGTAACCCTGAAATTCACCAAAGAAGCCTCTAACCGCGTACTGCTGCTGGATAAGGGCGATGTAGATATGGCGATCGAGATTCCTCCGAAGGATGTTGCCTCCCTGAAGAGCAACACGGATCTGACCGTCGCCTCCAATGCGAGCAACCGGATTCTGTTCTTCGCAATGAACAACAAGGTTAAACCGTTTGACAATGTAAAAGTCCGTCAGGCGATCAACTATGCGATTCCTTATGAGGAGCTGCTGAGCGGGGTAATGTACGGCCAGGCCAAGCAGATGAAGAGCTCTGTGGCGAGCAACACGCCGGGCTTCACCGATGCAGGCTACGTTTACGAGCACAACCTGGATAAAGCTAAAGAGCTGCTGACAGAAGCCGGCTATCCGGACGGATTTACCTTTGACTTCACACTCGGTTCAGGGTTCGATGACTGGGAGGATGATGCGGTCCTGATTCAGGCAGAACTGGCCAAAATCGGTGTAACCATGAACATCAACAAGCTGGCCCGCGCCCAGTTCCTCGAGCAGCAGAAGACCAATAATCTCACTTCTTATATCTCCAAATGGACATCATTCGTCAATGATCCAGGCTACCACCTCGGCTTCCTGCTCTATGGCAAAGGCTCCTCCAACTACATCAACTACTCGAACGCTGAAGTAGACAAGCTGTGGGATGAAGCGAACCTGGAGACAGACGCAGCGAAACGGACGGCACTGTATGAGCAGGCGCAGGAAATCATTACGACCGAAGCGCCTTGGGCTTATCTGTACGAGTACAACCGTATTGTCGGCATGAGCAACAAGATCAGCGGCTACGCCTTCTACCCGGATGAAGTCATTCGTTTCTATCCGCTTTCGATTACAGAATAAGCAGGTTTGGCAAAAAATGCTGAAACGGTACCGTCCTAACAAGGACGGTACAGCCGTTTCTGCTTGCTCTTTTTATATAATTCATAAAAACCTCGCGCCAGCCTCAGTGCAGGCAGCAGGGAATGCAAAGGAGAATTACAAACCATGATTGACTGGAAAAGCAAGGTGCTGGAAGCGATAGATGCTGAGCAGGATCAGCTGCTGGAGCTGTGCTCACAGCTGATCCGCTTCCCCTCGGAGAATCCGCCTGGAGATTCGCGCGAGATCAGCGCCTTTATCATTGATTATTTGAAGCAGGCCGGCATTGATACAAGTATCCATCCGGCAACCGATACGATGCTGAATCTGGTGTCTACACTGGGTACAGGGGCTGAACAGCCGTCCGGCAAAAACCTGATCTTCTGCGGACATACGGATGTCGTGCCTGCCGGAGACCGATCGCGCTGGGATTTCGATCCGTTCTGCGGAGATATCGTTGACGGCTATCTGCTGGGCAGAGGGGCCTCCGATATGAAAGCCGGCCTGGCCGGGCTGATCTATGTGACAGCGCTGCTGTCAAAGCTGGGCGTTCCGCTGGGAGGTGACTTGTCCCTCCTGATCGTGCCGGACGAAGAAACCGGCGGCCACCTGGGTGTGCCTTGGGTGCTGGAACGCGGCTTGATCAGCGGAACGGCTGCGGTGATCGCCGAGCCTTCCGGTCCGCTGAACCCGACGATCGGGCAAAAGGGCAGCTGCTGGTTCGAATTCACCGTCGAAGGCACGCCGGGCCACGGCAGCCTGTCGCCGGTTGTCGGCGACAGCGCGATTGTCAAAGCAGCCAAGGGCATCGAGGCCTTGCAGCGTCTCTGGGATATCAAAGTCGATATTCCAGATGAAGTGAAGGAGATCATCCGCATCTCGCAGGATTATGTGAAGGAGCGCGAACAGGACGGCTCGATCGCCTATCAGGTATTCGATCATGTGACGGTGAATATCGGAACGATCCAGGGCGGAACCAAAGTAAATGTGGTGGCGGACCGCTGCACGATCCAGGTCGATTCCCGTGTACCGTTCGGCGTAGACTACCGTGATGTGCTTGACCGTGCCCGTTCCCTGCTGCTGGAGGCAGGCATTGAGTCCGAAGTGAAGGGCTTCGGCTTCCAGGGCAATGCCAACTGGACCTCGAATGAGGAGCCGGTCGTCAGTGACCTGGTGGAGAGCATCTGTGAAGTCAGCGGGGAAGAAGCTTACGGGGTGCTACAATGGGCGTCCAGTGATGCCCGCCATTTCCGGACGCATAACATACCTGTACTGCAATACGGCCCGGCTGAGCTGTCAACGATTCATAACTTTAACGAGAAGGCACCGGTCTGGCAGATCATCCAATGTGCGAAAGTATATGCCCTGACGGCACTTAAATATCTGGGCGTGGAAGATACAGAGAACTGAATGATTAATTTGTGGGAGGGGCAATTATGACAGAACTGCTGGAAGTATCAGGGCTATGCACCGAATTTCAGACAGCGGCAGGCACGATCCGCGCGGTGGACGGCATCAGTCTGTCAGTGCGCAAAGGTGAGACGCTGGGGATTGTCGGCGAATCCGGCTGCGGCAAAAGTATCACCTCCCTGTCGATCATGCAGCTTCTGCCCAAACGGATTAGCCGGATTGCCTCCGGCCACATCAGGTTTGAGGGCAAGGATATGCTGGAGATGTCGATGAAGGAGGTGCGGGGTATCCGGGGCAACCGGATTGCGATGATTTTTCAGGAGCCGATGACCTCGCTGAATCCGGTATTTAAGATCGGCCGCCAGATTTCTGAATCTGCGCGCTACCATTTGAAGCTGAGCAAGAAGGAAGCGGCGGAGCGGGCGGTGGAGATGCTGCGCAAGGTTGGGATTCCCCGGCCGGAAAAGATCGCGCAGCAGTATGCCCATCAGCTCTCCGGAGGCATGCGCCAGCGGGTAATGATCGCGATGGCGATGGTCTGCAATCCCCAGCTGCTGATTGCGGATGAGCCTACAACGGCACTGGACGTAACCATTCAGGCACAGATCCTTGATCTGATGCGCGAGCTGCAGGAGAAGGAGGGCATGTCCATTCTGATGATTACGCATGATCTTGGCGTAGTGGCCGAGATGTGTGACCGGGTCGTCATTATGTATGCCGGTCAGATCGTGGAAGAGACGGATGTAGCTACCTTGTACAGCAATCCGCTGCATCCGTATACCCGGGGGCTGCTGGCTTCCCTGCCTCAGCTTGCGGGTGATGAGGACCGGCTCAGCTCCATCCCGGGCCAGGTGCCGAATCCGGCTAACCTGCCGTCCGGGTGCCGGTTCGCGCCGCGCTGTCCGGTTGCTGTAGAGCGCTGCAGTGAGAAGCTTCCGGAGCTGCTTGAGGTGCAGCCGGGCCACACATGCCGCTGTATTCTGCAGCAGGAGGGAGTCATATGAGCACAATCCTTGAAGTCCGCAACCTGAAGAAGCATTATCCGATCCGCAAAGGCTTCTTCTCCAAGCAGGTCGGTGCTGTAAAAGCCGTAGATGGAATTACGTTATCCGTACAGCAGGGGGAGACGCTTGCGGTGGTCGGTGAATCCGGCTGCGGCAAATCCACCACCGGCCGGGCCATCCTGCGGCTGATTGAGCCGACGGAAGGCGAGATTATGTTTAACGGCACCGATGTGCGCGCTCTGAGTACTGAACAGCTGCGCAGGTTCCGTACCGATATGCAAATGGTGTTCCAGGACCCTTATGCTTCACTCGACCCGCGCTGGACCGTCCAGCGTATACTGGAGGAGCCGCTTCGTACACACGAGTCCGCTCCGGCCAGTGAGCTCAAAAGCCGGGTAGAGCAGCTGATGGAGGTGGTGGGCTTGTCCCCCTATCAAGCCCACCGCTTTCCCCATGAATTCTCCGGCGGCCAGCGGCAGCGGATCGGGATTGCCCGGGCGCTTGCACTGAATCCTAAGTTCATTGTCTGTGACGAGCCGGTATCTGCACTGGATGTCTCTATCCAGGCCCAGGTGCTGAATCTGATGCAGGATCTGCAGGAGCAATACGGCCTTACCTATATGTTCATTTCCCATGACCTGTCCGTTGTGAAATTTATCAGTGACCGCGTGGCAGTGATGTACCTCGGACGGATCGTCGAGCTGGCACCGACGGGGTCACTGTTCGCGAAGCCGCTGCATCCCTATACGCAGGCGCTGATGTCGGCAGTCCCAGTGCCGAGTCCGGGAGTGAAGAAGCAGCGGATTGTCCTGACCGGTGACGTTCCGAATCCGGAGACGCCGCCGAGCGGCTGCGCCTTCCATCCGCGTTGCCCCTATGCCATGGACCGCTGCAAGAGTGAGGCTCCGGTGCTGCGCGAGCTGGACTCTGGCCACCAGGTCTCCTGCCATTTGTATTAATGCATATAATGTAGAGTTAAGGGCCATCCGGCAGCGGGTGGCCCTTGCTGTGCGCGGGTGAGAGTCAGACTTTAGCCCTAGTATGGCAAGCCGAAACAGATACGAGTGTCATCTAGGAGCAGCGCCTTATTTTCTACGTTGTTCGTCCGTTGTTAAGTGCCATTCTTTTCAGAAACAACACTGAAATATTTCATTTAAAATTGAAATAAATAATTAACCAACCTATAATTATAATTAAATAACATCTGAAATGGGAGGAGATGGAAGGGGAAAGTGAAAAAAAGACGTGAATTATGGATTGATGCGGCCAAGGGCTTCAGTATTATTTTTGTAGTGATGGGCCATTCCGGCGATGCGGCAACGAATCATTATTTGTCCTGGTTCCGGATGCCGTTGTTCTTTCTGCTAAGCGGGCTGGTGTTCAAACCGGTCGATCCCGGACGTTATCTGGGTTGGGCGGCGAAACGGACCAAGGGACTGATGACTCCCTATTTTGCCTACGGTCTCCTGATTGCGGTGGTACTGCTGCTGTTCAGCTTCAATATACGGGGATTCGCGGAAAATATAGCGAGGCTGCTGTACGGGGGGCTGTCGCTGACCGGTCCTTACGGGGTGTTCTGGTTCATCACCTGCCTGCTGTTTACGCAATTGCTCTTTGGATACATCGTCAGATATTCCCGCAGAACACAACTTCTCCTGATCACCTCCGCCTACCTTGTCTCCCATTTGATCTCCCTGACCGCGCTTAAGAACTTCAATCTTCCCTGGAACATCGATGTTGCACTGCTTGCGGTTACTTATTATGCACTCGGGTTCTATGGCAAACAAGCCATTCCTACGCTAATCAGCCGCTATTCGGCCTTGCTGGTACTGCTTCCTTTGTCTACACTTGTGCTGCTGCTGGAACGGACAGGTGTCATTCATTACAGTCTGAATATGAAATACAAAGAATATGAGTCGCTGGTGCTGGATCTGGCTGTTCCGCTGCTGATTTCCTTGTCGATCTGTGCGGCGGTGTACCAGCTTGCAAGGCTGATTCCGCTGGGCTGGATGGGCAGCCTTGGAAGGAATACCATCACCATTATGTATCTGCATCTGCCTTTGAATTACAGCCTTAAATATCTGCTTGGTGCGGATTACGGGCTGGTACCCTTCACACTGATTGGAGTGGTTCTGCCGCTGCTTATCGCCAAGTGGACTGAGCGCTACCCGGTATTGTCGAAGCTCTATCTTGGAAAAGGTACAGGCAATACTCCGGCAAACCGGCACGGCAAGGCTGCATCTGTCTCTAGTAATGGATGAATCTGCTGCATAAATAGGCAAAGCTATTGATAGAAGTGCACAAGCTCTTTTTCATAATGTTCATATACTTTAGTAGAACATGATAAGGAGTGATACAGCATGGTTAAAACGCTTTTGGATTATAATGCATCGGTAGTTACACCGATTACTAACGGGGTTTCCATTCCGGTTCCGATTTCTCCGGCTGGCGTGCAGATTGCAGGAACGTCGGTTTATATCGATCCGGCGGTTCCTGCCCATTTCCCGAATAAGGTAGAGCTCAAAGCAACAATCGGCGTAAACGTTACGCTGGATACCCCGAATATCCTGGTGCGCATCTGGCGTGCAGGCTTCGAAATCTTTTATGCACGGGCAGAGTACGAGGATTTCTTCAATGACGACGGCATTATCTCGTTGCATATGGTAGATATCAACGTTCCGGCCGGTGTCCAGAACTATCAGCTGATTGTTGAGAATCAGGATGCCAACTCTACGGCTGTTGTGGTTGGACCCGTTATTTTCAGCGCAATGGCCATTGGAGGCTAAGCCGGCAGCTATTATAGATGCTGATGTTGAATGAAACCTACGAACAAACAAGGTGTCCAGAGCCGATGTAGGCTGCTGAGACACCTTTTTATTTCGCTCATTTGCTTTACTCTTCAATGTTATCTTTTATCACATTCCGGTTAAAACTTATATTTTTATTTAAATTTGCGTTATATATATTGACACGGGGCTGGGCGGATCGTATTATTACCCTAATAAATGTCTTTTTTTTGATCTTTTTAAAGGTCTAAGGTTTGAACCATATAACATTAGTGCTGATGAAATGGAGTGTGAATGAATGCAGCTTCAATTTCCATTGCAATTCGAGAAAGTGAACTCCAAAAAGGTAAGTGATTTTATCCTCGAACAATTAGAGGAGGCTATTATTCTGAAGGAGCTGCTCTCTGAGGAGCAGCTGCCAACGGAGAGGGAGCTTGCGACAATCTTTAATGCCAGCCGGCTGGCAGTACGTGAAGCGCTCGGGCAGCTTGAAGCCAATGGGCTGATTGAGAAGCGTGTGGGTGCCAAAGGCGGAACCTTTGTCCTCCCGGTTACGATGAACTCCCACCGCCGCACGAAAAAAGAAATTGAGCGGGAATGGGACAAGATGCTCAAGGTATTCGAGTTCCGAATGCTGATTGAACCGGAGGCAGCCTTTCTTGCAGCCGGGCGGATTACACCGGAGGAAGTGGAACAGCTTCAGGAGCTTTTGGATATGAGCAGAGCTGAGGATTGTCCGCGGGAATTGTTCCGGGCGCTGGATGTGAAGTTCCATCTGAATATCGCGAAGTCTTCCAATAATCTGTATTTTGAAAAAGCGGTTCGCCAAATCCGGACGCAGATTAATCCTGCACTCGATCTGATGCCGTATAACCATGAAATCCGCTCAGTAAACTGTGAAAACCACAGTCTTCTGCTTGAAGCTATTCAGGCCAGGGATGCCGGGCTGTCCAAAGAAATTATGCGTCAGCACATTGCCAAATCGGCGGAAGCTATTTATGCAAGGGTTTTTGACGGAGGAGAGAGGGGGTAGCGCGAGCAATGTCCATGGATCATATTCTGAGCCTGGCACAAGAGCTGGGCAGTCGGCTTACCGGCTGGCGGCGCGATTTACACCGGCATCCCGAACTGGGGTACCAGGAAACGCGGACAGCAGCAATAGTAACAGAGCATTTGAGGAATCTTGGGCTTGAAATCACCACACAGGTTGGCGGTACAGGTGTTGTCGGACTGCTGCGGGGAGAACAGGATGGACCGACCATTGCCCTTCGGGCTGATATGGATGCTCTGCCGATTCAAGACCTCAAGGAAACCGAATACCGCTCACAAAATGCGGGTGTGGCCCACTTATGCGGACACGATGCGCATACCAGTATGCTGATGGGCGCTGCAGAGCTGCTTACCGGTCTGGGGAAGCCGCAGCATGGGAATATTAAATTCATCTTTCAGCCGGCGGAAGAAGGACTGGCGGGTGCCAAAGCGATGATTGACGACGGGGTGCTTGAGAACCCCAAGGTCGATGCCATTGCCGGCATTCACATGTTCCCGGGTCTGGACACAGGCACCTTCGGCGTTTCCAAGGGGGTAGCCTTTGCTTCGACGGACAGTCTTAAGCTCAAGATCATCGGCAAGGGAGGACATGCCGCCCGTCCGCAAGAAGGGATAGATGCAATAGCTGTATCCGCCCAAGTAATCTCGGCGCTCCAGAACATTCCGAGCCGGATGGTTGATCCGCTGGAACCGGTCGTAATTACCATCGGCACAATCAGCGGCGGCTACATGGGGGCAGCTCTGGCCCCGGAAGTCGAGATGGTAGGGACGGTGCGTACGTTGTCCGCAGGCGTTCGTTCGCAATTGCCGAGCCTTATTGAGCAAGTGGTTTCCGGAGTGTGCAGCTCCTTTGGAGCGGGCTACGAGCTGAGCTATGGCGAAGGCTATCCGATCGTGCTGAACGATGAGGATATGGTAGATCTGATGACAGAGACCAGTGAGCAGCTGCTGGGCAGAAAGGTATGGAATTACATTAAGCCATCCACAGGCGGCGAAGATTTTGCCTTTTATTGCGAACAGGTTCCTGGAGTATTCTTCCGGCTGGGGTCCGGGAATGCTGACGAGAGCACACGTTACCCGCTGCACCATCCGAAGTTTGACCTTGATGAAACGGCCCTTCCGTACGGGGTTGCGATGTTGTCGGCGATCGCCTTGAATTTTGTGAACCGAACCTAGAACAGATACGAGGAGTGGAAGAGATGACAAAGCGTAAATGGACTTCAGGCTTGTTAACGTTTCTGGTAGCGGCAGTGGTGTTATCCGGCTGCGGAGGTAACAATGCGACTGGCGGGAATACGGCACAGAGCGCGGCACCTGCAGCAGGCAGCAATACTGCAGAACAGGGCAGTAAAGTGCTGACGATTGCTAATATCACCGATATTGAGAGCTTTGATCCGCACAACAACAACAATACGGTCAGTGAATCGGTGCTGGTCAATGTGTTCGACTACCTGCTCAAGAATGACAGCGAACAGAAGAAGGTGCCTGGACTGGCCACCTCCTGGGAGCAGGTGGATGATACCACCTGGCGTTTCCACTTGCGTGAAGGCGTGACCTTTCATAACGGAGATCCGTTTACGGCCGCAGACGTGAAATATACGATTGAACGTGTAGCCAAGGACAGTGCGCTCAAGCAGAACTCATATTTTAAAAACATTGTTGAAGTAAAGGCAGTTGATGATCTGACCGCCGACATTATTACTACCGGGCCGGACCCGCTGCTCCTGAACCGTCTCTCGAAGATGGGCGCAGGCATTCTGCCTTCCAAGTACATTGAAGAGAACGGCATTGATGCCTTTCTGAAACAGCCGGTAGGTACAGGTCCTTACAAGTTCAGCAAATGGACCAAGGATGATCGTGTAGAGCTGGTGAAGAACGATAATTATTTCGATGGGGCGCCAAAATGGGATGAAGTTGTGTTCCGTTCCATTCCGGAAGCTTCTACCCGTGTCTCTGAACTGCTCGCCGGAGGAATCGACATTGCTGCCGGAATTCCATCTACCGATGTAGCCCGTGTGGAAGATGCTGATCGTAAACAAATTGTTAAAGCGCCTATCCAGCGGGTACTGCAGTTGATCCTTCGTCAGACTGAAGGCAGCCCAACCGCCGATCCGAAAGTTAGAGAAGCAATTGATCTGTCGATTGACAAGCAAGGGATTGTAGACAGTATTGCCGGCGGAGCCGGTATTGTCACCCGTACCTCTGTAACTCCAGGTAACTTCGGAGCGGATGCCTCTCTCTACAAGCAAAGTTTGTATGATCAGGCCAAAGCCAAGGAATTGTTGAAGGAAGCCGGTTATGCTGAGGGCAGTCCGGAGCTGACGATCTCCGTATCCTCGCAGTACAAAGAGTACTCCGAAGTCGTGGCCGCCATGCTGGAGCAGACAGGATTCAAGGTCAATCTGGATGTGCTGGAGCCGAGTGCATTCAGCGAGCGTTACAGCTCGAAGTCCTTTAAAGAAATCTTCATGATCGGGATCGGCAACTCCCTGTTCGATGCCTCCAACAACTACAATCGTTTCCTGGCGGAAGAGGCGAAGGGTGAGACGGATTACAATAATCCGGAGGTCGAGAAGCTCCTGCAGCAAGCACTGGTGAACATGGACCCCGCCTCGCGTGAAGAACAATACAAGCAGGTGCAGCAGATTCTGGCGGATGACCGCCCAGCTGTATATTTGTTCCAGATGGAAGGAATCTACGGGACTAATGACCGTGTGACCTTCACACCGAGAAGCGACGAAATGTTCTTCGCAGAGGAAATCACGCCTGCTAATGAATAGATGCGATAAGAGCGGCGGGAACCTGGACTTCAGGTTCCTGCAGTTCTTTCATGAAGAAGTCAAGCTTGGCTGAGGCTGGAGGTGAATCAACTTGCTAAAATATATCGTCAAATCTCTGTTGCAGGTCATCCCGACCTTACTGATAGTCTCTCTGATCGTGTTCGTGCTGGTCCGGGTTACAGGTGATCCCGTAGCGCTGATGCTGCCGGAGACGGCAACTGCCGCGGACCGGGCGGCATTGACCCAGGCGCTGGGGCTGGATCAGCCGCTCGCGGCCCAATACATCAAATTCCTGGGCAGTGCACTGCAAGGGGATTTCGGCAATTCGTTCCGCTATGGGGAATCCGCGCTGCCGCTTGTCCTTGAGCGGCTGCCGGCCAGCTTCGAGCTGGCTGCCGCTGCGATGCTGTTCGCTGTTCTGATGGCGATCCCGCTCGGTATAGCTTCTGCGGTGAAGCGCAATACGTTCACCGATCTGATGATTTCCGGGGTCTCGGTTATTGGCAAGGCGATGCCGAACTTCTGGATGGGCATCATGCTGATTCTGCTGTTCTCGGTTATTCTCGGGGTACTGCCGGTATCCGGGCGGGGAGGATTTACCCATCTGGTGCTGCCTGCGTTCACACTGGGCGTGGGGCTCGCGGCACAGATGACCCGGCTGATCCGTTCGAGCATGCTGGACATTCTGAACCAGGACTACATCCGCACCGCGCGCAGCAAGGGCATACAGGAGCTGCTGGTTGTAGGCAAGCATGCTTTTCGCAATGGAATGATTCCTGTGGTGACGATTATGAGCCTGCAGTTCACCAGCCTGATCGGCGGAACCTTGATTACAGAGACGGTATTCGCCTGGCCGGGCCTTGGACAGCTGCTGGTCGTTGCAGTGAATACGCATGATATGGCGATAGTACAGGCAGCTGTTTTTGTGATTGCTTTTATTGTGGTAGTTACGAATATTCTGACCGATGTAGCCTACCGTCTGCTCGATCCGCGGATTAAATACAACTAGAAGGGAGGAATGTGCTATGACAGGGTCTACTCTGAGTGGATCACTGGATGGAGCCATCGACGGGCTCGTTGCAGAAGGTAAGCCGTCCGGGTTCGGACTGGGCTGGAAAAGGCTGCTGCGCAGCAAGACCGGAACCTTCGGCGCTGTTCTGGTGCTGCTCGTTACACTGACAGCGCTGCTTGCACCGCTGCTCGCCGGGCAGGACCCGGCTGCGATTGACCCGCTTAACCGGCTGAAGCCGCCGATGTGGATGGATGGCGGCTCTGCAGCCCACTGGCTGGGCACAGATAATCTCGGCCGGGATATGTGGAGCCGGATCGTCTATGGTTCGCGCGTCTCGCTGATCGTAGGCATCGGGGCTGTACTCGTCTCAGGGCTGATCGGCGCGGCACTCGGCTTGATGTCAGGCTTCTACGGTAAATGGGTGGATGCGGTGATTATGCGGGTAGCTGACTCTTTTATGGCTATTCCGACAATTCTGTTCATGCTCGTTGTGCTGGCTGTAGTCGGTCCCGGACTGACTACGCTGATCTTCGTCATCGGGGTGACAAATTGGGTGTCCTACACCCGTGTCGTGCGCGGAGAGGTGCTTAGCATCAAAGAACGGGACTTCGTCAAAGCGGCGAGATCGGTAGGGGCGAAGAACGGGCGGATCGTGCTTAAGCATATTTTGCCCAATATTCTCTCTTCGTTCATTGTCCTCTCCGGGATGAATGTGGCGACGACCATTATTATGGAAGCCTCTCTAAGCTTTCTGGGGCTCGGCATCAAGCCTCCGGCTGTCTCCTGGGGCGGCATGCTGAGTGACGGCAGACAATATATAGCAACAAGCTGGTGGGTTGCAACATTTCCGGGAATAGCGATTACCATAACCGTGCTCGGTGTAATTTTTCTGGGCGACTGGCTTCGTGATGTGCTGGACCCGCATATGAAGGCGAAAGGATAAGGGGGAATCGGACATGACCCATTTGCTGGAGGTTCGCGGCTTACAAACTTATTTTCAAACTGAAGGAGGGCTGCTCCCTTCGGTGGACGGCGTCAGCTTCTCGGTGGACCGCGGGGAAACCCTGGCGATTGTCGGGGAATCGGGCAGCGGGAAGAGTGTGACCTCCATGTCCATTATGGGGCTGGTGGCTTCACCGGGACGAATAGTGGGTGGAGAGATTTCTTTTGAAGGCAGGGATCTGCTGAAGCTGTCCCGGAGCGAGATGCGGAGGCTGCGGGGCAACGACATCTCTATTATTTTTCAAGAGCCCATGACCTCTCTGAACCCTGTATTCACGATTGGCAATCAGATCAGCGAAGTACTGCGCAAGCATCAGGGACTTGGCAAACAGGCAGCAGCACAGAAAAGCATTGAAATGCTGGAAAAGGTCGGCATTTCGAACGGCAGGAAGATTGCACGAAGCTTCCCCCATCAGCTCTCCGGAGGCATGCGACAGCGGGTTATGATTGCCATTGCGCTGGCCTGCCGTCCCAAGCTGCTGATTGCGGATGAGCCGACCACCGCCCTTGATGTGACTATTCAGGCGCAAATTCTTGATTTGATTGAAACCCTTAGTATAGAGGAGAACACCGGAGTTATTCTTATTACACATGATCTTGGTGTTGTGGCTGAAATGGCGGACAAGGTGGCTGTGATGTATGCCGGTGAAATTGTGGAGGAGGCCTCGGTCTTCGAATTGTTTGAGCATCCGAAGCACCCCTATACAATAGGCCTTTTGGGCTCACTGCCCAAGATAAACGAGCAGCGTGAGCGTCTGGATTCCATTCCCGGCTCTGTGCCGAATATGCTTTCCATGCCCTCAGGCTGCCCCTTCCACCCGAGATGTACTTATGCGGATGAGCGCTGCAGACAGATCAAACCCCGGCTTGAGGAGAAAGCGGCGGGACACCGGGTCAGCTGTCTGAAAGCAGAGGAGGTGCACTGATGAGAAGTCACCGGAAAGAGGTACCCTTGCTGGAAGTAAGGGGGCTGAAGAAGTATTATCCAGTCAAGAAGGGCTGGCTGGGAAGAGAGTCAGGCGCGGTTCGTGCTGTAGACGGGCTGGATTTCCATGTATTTCCGGGTGAAACACTGGGAGTAGTTGGAGAGTCGGGCTGCGGTAAATCTACGATGGGCCAGCTCGTTACCAGGCTGCAGGAGCCTACCGAAGGCGAGATTATTTTTGAAGGCAGAGACCTTGCAGCACTGAGCGAAGGTGAGATGAGGCGGGTTCGCCGGGACCTGCAATTTGTGTTCCAGGATCCTTACTCTTCACTCAATCCGCGAATGAAGGTGTTTGACGTAGTTGCAGAACCGCTGATCGTCCACGGTCTGGCGAAGGGAGCAGAATTAAAAAGGGAAGTCTACCGGCTGCTTCGGGCGGTGGGGCTTGACGAGAATCATGCCGCCCGTTACCCGCATGAATTCAGCGGAGGACAACGGCAGAGAATCGGGATAGCCCGTGCGCTTGCGCTGAATCCGAAGCTGATTGTCTGCGACGAGCCGGTATCCGCGCTGGATGTATCCATTCAGGCGCAAATTCTCAATTTACTGAAGGATCTGCAGGAGGAATTCCAGCTAACCTATATCTTTATTGCTCACGGCTTGCCATCCGTCAAGCATATCAGTGACCGGATTGCAGTCATGTATCTGGGACGGATTGTGGAGATTGCCGAGCGTGACGCGCTGTTTGAGCGGCCGGACCACCCGTATACCGAAGCGCTGATGGCTTCGGTTCCGGTCTCCGATCCGAAGCTGCGCAAGAAGCGGACACTGCTGAGCGGCGAGCTGCCGAATCCGGCGAATCCGCCGCGAGGCTGTGCCTTTCATCCGCGCTGCCCGTATGCGACCGGGCTGTGCCGGGAGCAGGCACCGGAGCTGGTGGAGCATCAGGAGGGCCATTATTCGGCTTGCCATTACCCCCTGCATCGAAAGGAGCATGAAGATGCCGCAAACACCAAGTAATTATTTGAAAGAGATGAGCTGGGCCGCCTTCACGGAACGTAAAAATGAAACGGATCTGGCCATCATTCCAGTGGGGGCCATCGAGCCTTACGGCCATCATCTGCCGATGGGCTCTGACACTCTGGTTGCAAGCAGGCTGGCGGAGCGGGTTGCTGCCCGTACCGGCGCTGTCATTGGTCCGGTGCTGGAGGCCGGGGATTCGGCAATGCTGGATGAATTTCCGGGCACGATTACAATTTCTCCCGAGAGCTTCAAGGGCTATCTGAACGATGTCATGAACAGTCTGCTGAAATGGGGATTCAAGGATTTCCTGTTCTTGAACGGCCATGCGGGAAATGTTGGCATTATCAGCCAGATTGCTTATTCGCTCAGGGAACGCACCGGTATCCGCAAAGCACAGATCGATATTTGGCGCTTCATGCAAACCGTGGACCAGGACGTGCTGCAGTCAGGGGCACTGGCCCATTCTCATGCCGGAGAGGCGGGCACCTCAGTAATGCTGGCGCTGTACCCGGAATTGGTTCACATGGAGCTGGCACGCAGCGTACAGCGCAAGTCGCCGGATGCTTTTCCGGAGATTATGAAGTATGGCAAGCTCTCAGACAACAGTGAATGGGGGACGATGGGCAATTCTACGCTCGCAACAGCAGAGAAGGGCCATCATCTCGTAGATCATGCGGTAGACCGGATGGTACGGTTTCTGCATGAGGAGTGGGGAATCAGGGATAACGCACAGCTGGCAGCACTATCAGAAGAATCATGAAGGAGGGACTGCACGATGGCACACCCAGACTGGCGTTTTGACACCTTGGCTGTCCATGGCGGGCACCAGCCGGATGACCTTACCAGAGCTGTCTCACAGCCCATTATTCCAGCTGTGGCGTATGCGTTCCCGGATACGGATACTGCCGCTGAAGTAGTTGCGGGCCAGCGGGAAGGCACGTATTACGGAAGATACGGCAATCCGACAACGCAGACGCTGGAGCGGAAGATGGCCGAGCTGGAGGGCGGAGAGGAATGCATTGGGCTTAGCAGCGGCATGGCGGCAATCTCTGCCGCACTGCTGGCGTATCTACAGGCAGGAGATCATGTTCTGGTCACTAAGGATGTATATGGCGGCACTTATAATTTTGTTACGTTGATGGCCCCGCGTTTTGGAATCACTCATTCATTTGTAGACTGTACTGATCTAGAGGCAGTGTCTGCGGCTGTTCAGCAGAATACGAAGGCAATATTTGTTGAGACACCGTCCAATCCACTGCTGACTGTGCTGGATTTAAGTGCTTTGGCTGATCTGGCTCATTCCCGCGAGCTTCCGCTGATTGTGGACAGCACGTTTATGACGCCATATCTGCAGAAGCCGCTGGAGCTTGGGGCAGATATTGTCGTACACAGCGCAACCAAATATATCAACGGACATGGCGATGTCGTGGCCGGGCTGGTGATTGGCCGCAAGCCGGTTATTGAATTCATCCGCAAGCGCATTACGGGGGATCTGGGACAGAACCTTAACGCATGGGAGTCCTTCCTGATCCTGAGAGGATTGAAAACTATGGGCCTGCGGGTCCGCACTCATTGTGAGAATGCGCAGAGGGTCGCTGAATACTTGCAGGGGCATCCCTTAATCAGCAAGGTCCATTATCCGGGTCTGGCCGGGCATCCGCAGCATCAATTGGCACAAGTGCAGATGAGGGGCATGGGCGGCATTGTCTCCTTTGAGGTGGAAGGGGGAATGGCTGCAGGCAAGAGGTTCATGGACAGCCTGAAGCTGGCGATGATATCCTTCAGCCTTGGTGATCCGGAGACGCTGGTTCAGCATCCGGCCAGTATGACCCACTGTTCCATCCCTGCTGCAGAGCGGCTGAAATTCGGCATTACCGACGGTTTGATCCGCATGTCTGTCGGGCTGGAGGATGCGGAGGATATCATTGCCGATCTGACGCAGGCGCTTGCTGCATTGCAGCCGGATTATAAGTGCAGCAATGTTGTAGGAACTGGTTCCTGAGTTCGCGTTCAATCTAAGGAGGATCTGCTTATGGGAGCAAAACGGGTTGAACCCGAGACTTTGAGGCAATACCGACTGGTCAGTGACCCGGCGGTACATCCAGCCGGTCACATGGCAGCCTACCTGGTAAAGGAGATTCACCCGGTAAACAATGAGTACCGGACCTATATTCGGGGGGTGTCCCTGGATGGAGATTCAGATACGCTCCTAACGGAGGGCGACAAGGACAGCGCTCCGCAGTGGTCGCCGGATGGAAGCCGCCTGGGCTTTATGCGTGATGCCGGGGATGGACGGCAGGTATGGGCGGTATCACCCTCGGGCAAGGAGCCAGTACAACTGACACATGCCAAGCGCGGGGTCCTCAGCTTCTCCTGGTCACCGGACAGCCGGATGATTGCATATACGGCTAAGGTCAGCAATGACAATCATATAGAATCGCTTCCCCCCGAGCAAGCCAAGTCGCTGGAGAACAGCCTTGGCCGAGCTTATGAGCGGACGATTCCGAAGGCTGAAGGCGCGGGCTGGTGGGACGGCTTGTATTCCCATCTATTCCTGCTCTACACCGGCAGCGGCAAGGTTGTCCAACTGACCTCTGGGAAGTATAATGCCGCGCAGCCGGCATGGTCGCCGAATGGCCGGGAGCTTGCTTTTCTGACGAAGATTGTGGACGAGGAGGTGCAGGACCCTGATCTGCTGCCCTTCAATGATCTGTATACGATGGATCTGACCGACATGAGGGTTAGAAAGAGATCATCTTCGACTCTGAATATCAGCCAATTCACTTATTCTCCAGACGGCAGCGCGTTTGCACTTATCGGAGATGACCGCACCTATGGGAGCGGAACCCATAACCGTCTGTATGCTTTGCCCGCTGAAGGAGGCACGCCGGAGGCCTTCCATGCCGAGACGGAAATGCAGCTCGGTAATTTTGTGTTGAATGATGTGAAGTCAGGCATGGCGGCTCCGGGCCCTCTGTATTTGAATGGCGGGACTGATCTGTATGCACTGGGAACTTCACAGGGCGGGGTTCATCTATACCGGTTCGTCCGGAATGAAGCTCCGGTGGCTCTTACAGCTGGTGAGCTGGATATTCATCAGATCTCCGCTGCTGCAGATGGCCCCTATGTGGTGGCTGCCGCCATGGATAAGAGCGGACCTGCAGAGTTGATCCGTGTTGATACCCGGACGGGCGAAGTGTTTGGATTAACGAACATGAACAAGACGCTGATGGGCAAGTTACACGTGATTCTTCCGGAGCCGGTTGCTGCAGATACAGCAGATGGCTATAAGATCCATGGATGGATCATGAAGCCGCAGAAGCTGGCAGAAGGGCAGAAGGTGCCGCTGATTCTGGTCATTCACGGCGGCCCGCATGCCATGTATGCACCAGCCTACAGTCATGAGCTTCAGGTGCTGGCTGCAGAAGGCTATGCGGTATTGTTCGCCAATCCCCGGGGCAGCTTCGGTTACGGTCAGGATTTCGCCAAGGCCTGCCGCGGGGATTTCGGAAATGGCGACTATCAGGACCTGATGGATATCGTGGATGCGGCTGTTGCGAATTATAGCTTCATTGACGAGAATCGGCTGGGCGTAATGGGCGGGAGCTACGGCGGCCTGATGACCAATTGGATAGCTGGACATACCACCCGTTTCCGCGCTGCCGTCTCGCAGCGGGGCATCTCCAACTGGTTATCCTTCTATGGGCTCAGCGACATTGGGATCACCTACACAGAAGGAATTGCCGGCGGCAATCCATGGGACCATGCGGAGCTGCTGTGGTCCAGATCTCCTCTGGCCTATGTGAATCAGGTGAGAATTCCAATGCTGATCATGCATGGGGAGCAGGATCTCCGCTGTCCTGTCGGACAGTCGGACGAATGGTATACCGCACTGAAGCGTCTCGGGAACCCGGCCCGTCTGCTCCGTTATCCCGGCTCAGGCCACATGTTCCTTAAGCTGGGCAAGCCTTCTTACCGTGTACAGGCCCTGCAAGAGGTTAATTCCTGGTTCAAGCAATATTTGACCGGAGGTGATGAGATGAAGCAGAGAATGCAGCTTCCGCTGCCCCTTGCTCTGCTGCTTGAGAACGTCCGGAGCAGCGGAATGCCGGAGCAGACTGTGATTGACAGTTTGAGGACAAAGGATTTTTCAGCTGTGCAGAGCTTACTGGCTGAACCCGGAATGGACACCCGGGAACGCGCACAGCTTGCTGAAGACATGCATGTGGATTGGAAGCAGGCGGTCCGGGAAGGATATGAATTCGGATTCCTGCATACCAATGGACTGAAGAAGCTGCTGAGGTTCCGGTTCCGGCTGATCGAGAATGAGGATTATGTGCAAGAGGGAGCAAGTCTGAAAGGGCTTGAGCTGACCAGGGAACAGGCGGAGACGCTTCATACCCTAATTTACCGGCAGTGGAATGTGGTAGAAGAAGGACCGGCTGCGGGAGAAGATTCAAGGAATTATACGCTGCAGAGTAAAAGCGAACTTGTATAGTGAAGCAGTCCAGGCAAATGCCTTTACTCGGAATAAACATGAACTAAAAAAGTTATTCTATAACTACAGCCCACATCTTGCTGACAAGGTGCGGGCTTTTTAACGCTTCATGCAGCGTGAATTATATGGAGCTGATTCTAGTGTTATTTGCTAAGCTCCTTTTTTCTGCGCAAAAATGGAATAATTTCCTGCACTTTTGACGAAACTGGAACACAGTACCTGTGAAATGAAGGTTAACGTTCAGGAGGGGAACCATTGTGAGAAAAATTCGTTATGTAACGCTTGCGCTGTGCATCGCTGTTTCGGTTCTGGGAGGGGCATCCGGCGCTTTTGCTGAGGAAAAATCCAAAGGCACTGCCAATGCTGGCAATACCGGAAGCACTGCAGTTGACCTCGCACCCGGGGCACGTTCTGCCATTCTAATGGATGCCAGCACGGGCACGATCATCTACGAGAAAAACAGCCATGACAAGCTGCCGCCGGCCAGTATTACCAAAATTATGACTATGCTGCTGACCGTGGAGGCGCTGGATGAAGGCAGGCTGCAGCTGACCGACAAAGTGCGCACCAGTGAGTATGCTGCATCGATGGGCGGTTCTCAGATTTTTCTGGAGCCGGGTGAGGAAATGACGGTGGATGAAATGCTGAAGGGCATCGCCATGGCTTCCGGCAATGACGCTTCTGTAGCGATGGCGGAGAAAATCGCCGGCTCGGAGAGCGCTTTTGTGGATCTGATGAACCAGAAAGCTGAAGCCTTGGGTCTGAAAGATACCCACTTTGCCAACTGCAATGGACTGCCGGCAGCGAATCATTATTCATCTGCGCATGACATCGCCGTAATCAGCCAGGAACTGCTGAAGCATGAGCGGATTATCAAGTACACCGGCTCCTATCAGGATTACCTGCGCAAGGATTCGGCCAAGCCGTTCTGGCTGGTCAATACGAACAAGCTGGTGCGTTTCTATACAGGCGCTGACGGCCTGAAGACGGGGTATACGGCTGAAGCGAAGTTCTGCCTGTCCGCAACTGCGGCCAGAGACGGACTGCGTGCCGTTGCGGTTGTACTGGGTGAGCCGAATACCAAAACACGCAACAGTGAAGTGTCGTCGATGTTCGATTACCTCTTTTCCCAATATAAGCTGCATACGATTCACAAGGCGGGGGACCCCATCGGCACAGTGAAGATTGAGAAGGGCGTGAAGACGGAGCTGCCGCTGACGGCGAAGGAAACTTACAGTGTATTACTCAAAAAAGGAATTACCCAGGAGGGTATCCGGCATGAGCTGGTGCTGGAAGAAAACTTGAAGGCTCCTGTGGCCGCAGATCAGACTGTCGGCAAGCTGGTCGTATATCAAGGGACTGACGTGCTGAAAGAATACGAACTGAAGGCAGGCGAAGATGTGGCTAAGGCAGGCTGGTGGAAGCTGTTCAAGCGTACAACGGGGTCGCTTTTTACCATTGATTAGAGCTAGTGATTAATTTCTTGCATTTTGTAGATTCGTCCCATGCTTTATGTAAGTTCTTAGGGGTTTTCTTCTAGTTTTGTCGTGAGGCAGGAATCCTCAATTGCGGTGTAGAAAACCTTGTCCTTGTAGGGGAAAGAATGGTGTTACAGGGCGGTTGTCCAAGCAACGAAGAGGAGAGTGGCAAGGATGAATTCTCATGTGGAGATGGAGCATCACCGGGGTGTGCTGATTGTCCGTTTGTCTGGTGAACTGGATCATCACGCAGCCGATTATGTACGTATGGATATGGATGAAGCGATTATGCGGGGCCAGGTGGAGCATCTGATTCTCAGCCTCAAGGAGCTGCAGTTCATGGATAGCTCAGGCCTCGGAGTCATTCTGGGAAGGTACAAGCTGATCCGCAGCAAGGGCGGCAAAATGGCAGTCTGCGATGCCACAGCACCCGTGAAGCGCCTGCTGGAAATGTCGGGCCTGTTCAAGATCATGCCCCTATATGACGACGAGAGCGCTGCACTCTCGGATTTGGAGGTTGCGTTATGACAAATAGTGAAGCTCGTAACTTCATGAGCGTCCAGTTTGCCGCACTGTCGGAGAATGAATCATTCGCACGTGTGGTAGTGGCATCTTTTGTCTCCAGGCTCGATCCGACCATGGAGGAGCTGAATGACCTGAAGACGGTTGTGTCGGAGGCGGTCACCAACTGCATTATCCACGGATACGACAGTGATCCTGCAGGAGTGGTCAGCATCTCCGCTTCCATTGATGTTGAGACGGTGCATTTGACGATTGAAGATCAGGGCAAGGGCATTGAGGATTTGGAGCTGGCCCAGCAGCCACTGTATACCTCCAAGCCGGAGCTAGAGCGGTCGGGCATGGGTTTTACCATTATGGAGAATTTCATGGATGAATTCGAAGTTACCAGTGAACCGGGACGCGGGACCTCCATTTCAATGAAGAAAACCATCGTCTCGAAAAAAGCTTTATACAATTAGGGGTTGGAGCCATGGATGCAGAGTCAAAAAAAGCTCCGCCGACCTATTTGGACGATGCGGAGGTCAAACGTCTAATCGCACTCAGTCAAGCCGGGGATCATACGGCCCGCGACACGCTGGTCAATTGCAATATCCGCCTCGTCTGGTCGGTGGTGCAGCGGTTTATGAACCGTGGATATGAACCGGATGATTTGTTCCAGATCGGCTGTATCGGACTTCTGAAGTCCGTTGATAAATTCGACCTCAGCTATGAGGTCAAGTTCTCCACCTATGCGGTGCCGATGATTATCGGCGAGATCCAGCGGTTCCTCCGCGATGACGGCACACTCAAGGTCAGCCGTTCACTCAAGGAAATGGCCAATAAGGTGCGTAAGATGAAGGATGAAATGTCCAAAACGCTCGACCGCCTGCCGACCATCGGCGAAGTGGCGGAGGCGCTGGGCGTGACACCCGAAGAAATCGTCTTCGCCCAGGAAGCCAACAAGCCGCCGACTTCGATCCATGAGACGGTCTTCGAGAATGACGGCGATCCGATCACACTGATCGACCAGATCGCCGACGAGTCGCAAGAGCGCTGGTTCGACAAGCTTGCCTTGAATGAGGCCATCGGAGCCTTAACCGAGCGCGAGCGCCTGATCGTCTACCTGCGCTACTACCGCGACCAGACCCAGTCCGAAGTCGCCAGCCGCCTCGGCATTTCGCAGGTTCAGGTGTCGAGGCTGGAGAAGAAGATTCTCGCGAACATCCGTGAGCAGATCGCGCAGTAGGCCGGAATCAAGGGTTCAGCAGCGATGCAGCAGTCAAACAGCCCCGTCGTTGGCGTTAACCGCCAGGGTGGCGGACTGGAAGTACAGTTGAGCATGAATAGGGTATGAGGATGTACAGTGACGGGTGCAAGGAACGGCAATGTGTGCAGGATGCAAGAGGCTGCCTCGGGAGGGGCGGCTTTTTGCTGTGGACAGGACGCCCAAGACAATGGAACCGCCGCCGCTAATGTGACCATTGCCGCACCGCCACCGCGTTAGTTACCGCCGCCGATACGTTCGCCTTTGCCCACCGCCAGTCATTCTCGCCGCTGATGTCACAGCCATCTCTCTATTAAGACGCTGCCCCCGTCATCAATATCAGCCAACTTCCGCCTCCACCGCCCAAAATGTTGTTTAGAGCTAACACATATCGGATTCTGAGTCCGCGTGCTCCGCAAATCCGTCTGATTAGCTGAAATAGCGGAATTTCAGTCCTCCTCTCCCCAGCCGAAGGATTATATATAGCCTATGCCGTATTATGTTGGGCAGCGTTACCTATGATAAACTCGTAATCAGATATGTTATTTTTGACGCCAATGCGGCATTTTAGTGAGGAGGTCTGATATGGATTATTCGAAGGTCAGTAAAGAGGTTTCATATGCACTGCGTCACGCGCCTTGGGAGTATGAACTGGAATTAGATGATGAGGGCTTTGTAGAGATACAGCAGCTATTAAGCGCACTGCGCCTTGAGCAACAATGGAATTCAGTAACTGCAGATGATCTGGCTAAGATGATAGAGGTATCGGCTAAACAGCGGCATGAGATTGTGGAGGGCAGGATAAGGGCGCTATATGGTCACTCTGTGCCTCAAAAGATAATTAAGCAGAATGAAACCCCACCCCCCGTTCTGTACCATGGGACAGCCAGGCAATGGGTGGAGACGATTCTGCACGAGGGCCTTAAACCAATGAAGAGACAGTATGTGCATTTCTCGGTTGATACCGAAACAGCAAAGCTGGTTGGAGGCCGTAAAGATTCTAATCCTGTGATCTTAATAATTGACGCCGGGCGGGCAGCGAACGAAGGAATCAAGTTTTACCAAGGCAATCATAATATCTGGTTAGCGGACTACATCCCGCCTGAATTCATTTCTGACTAGTACCGCTCCATCATCAAAAAGCGCCCCAGCCAGCCGGTTTACGGCTCGCGGGACGCTTTTATCTTTTAACAAGTGTTCACATATCTCTGCCTAAGGCGCTACAATTACACCTATGGAAATCATATAATTCCCTGGTGCCAAATAGTTCGCGGCATCGTCCCCGGATAAGGTGTAGACTACGGTGATGATTTTGCCGCTGCCCACAGCAGCGTCGCTGTAAGCCGCCGTTGCGCTGACCGTTACATCATCTCCCGGAAGGACTCCAATCAGAGTGCCTGGAGTAACTTGCGCTGATAGCGTTCCGTCAAAGAGCTTGGACTCCGTGATGGCTGGTGGGGTAATGTCTAACTGCAAGGCAGTGATAATCCCCGTGCTTATGGTGTAGCTAACAGGCGGGAGATAATTGCCAGCGTCTGGACCTGTCAAAATGTACGAAATAGTTATGATTTTATTCATTCCTACATTGACATCGCTGTATTCACCAATACCTTCTACTGTGACGATATCACCAGGTTCGATTCCGGTCACGGCCCCGGCAACCACTGCCGCCGCAGTAGTTCCATCATAGACTCTGGACCGTGTAATCTGGTCCTTATCAACTTCTCCATTCGTAGCGATGTAGTTCACAGGTGCAATATAATTTCCGGCATCAGCACCGCTAAGTGTATAGACTACAGTTATGGTCTTGCCCGTACCCACTGCAGAGGTATCATAGTTGGCAACGGCGCTCACACTGACATCTTCGCCGGGGATTACTCCAACGAGCTGACCAGGGATAACAGCTGCCGTGGTTGTTCCGTCCTTGAACTTCGCCAAGGTCAGATCCGGAGCCCCGACGGTCAATGGATTCAGCGAGATGATCCCCGTATGTACGGTGTATGGGGCTGGAGCAATATAACTGGCTGCCTGGGCTCCGCTTAAGGTGTAGATAACTGTTATAGTCTTGCTGATCCCGGGCACCGCGCTGCTGTAAGAAGCGGATGCATGCACTTCTACTACGTCACCGCTCAGCACGCCTTGCAGAGGACTTGCGGTTACCGCTGCGGTGGCAGTGCCATCATAGGTTCTGGACTCCGTCAGTGAGGCCGGAGCATCTAGGGACAGCTCAATGGCTATAACCTCAATCGTGCTTGAAGGGATTGAAATATTGCCGGAGCTATCTACAGCATATACAACATAATGATCTGCAGGCAGGCCCTGCGTGTTCAGCTGGGAATAGACGGAGGCAGTTACCGCCAGCTTTATCCCGTGGTCAGCTTGGACAGAATTCTCCAGACCGGTTGGGGTGACAATTACTGTAGAAGGGACCAGATACAAATAACCCGCTTCGTTACTTGTCCCGTATACATTGTCTCCTACAGTAACGGCTCCAAGAGTTACACTTGTAAGGATCGGGGCTGTCGTATCTGCCGGATCAGGAGTCACAGTCGGAGCCGCTGTAGGTTCTGATGTTGCTGTAGCTTCCGGTTCTGGTGCTGCTGTAGGTGTGGAGACAGGTGTGGACGTTGGAACTGAAGGAATATCGGGGTTCCGGGGAGGTGAAGGTGTAGCCGTCGGTGAAGCTGTTGGACTGGCTGCCGGAGAGGCAGTTGCCGAAGGGGTGACCGTGCCTGTATTATCCGGTGTACTGGCCGGTGCAGCCTCAATGGCCTTAGTCCTAGTTAATGATACTACTGCTTCCGCGCGTGTAATATCCCTGCCGGGCTTGAAGCTGTTATCTTCGGAATACCCTTTCATGATCCCTGCGGAGGCTACTGCATTTACAGAACCCAGTGCCCAGGCGGCAATATCCTTGGAATCGCTGAAAATAGCGCTGGTCTGCGCTGCATCCAGCTTCAATAACCGGTTGATGATTACTGCGGCTTCCTGTCTGCTGATGGTCTTGCCTGTACCGATGGTCCCATCTGAATATCCGTTGACATATCCGGCTTTGACTGCTTTGGCAACCTCGGCGTAGGCCCAGTTGCTTGAAGAGAGGTCCGTATAGGAGACAGCCGCAGTTTCAGTGAACCCAAACGCACGATTAATCAGCGCCATGAATTCGGTTCTTTTCAGACTGTTATCCGGCTTGAAGCTGCCGTCGGCGTATCCCTGAATGAACCCGTTTTCAACCCATTCCGTCACTTCGTTCTGAGCCCAGTGGCCTGTGATGCCTGTTAATGAAGGTGCTGCCGCGCCAAAAGCTGTTCCAACCGAAGAAGAATAAAGTGCGGTAACAATCATTAGTGTGGAGAGAAAAAGTCTGCCGGGTTTAGGTTTCAATGTTATGCCTCCTGAAATTTGTAATGTCTCCGATGAAATAAGCTGTTGTTATTCGCGTTAAATATCCTCCCAGGCTCCAAGATTTGCTAAATGAAATAATAGTAACACACATTATTAAAAATTAATTAGAATAAAATTAGTTTGTGTAAATTTAATTTATCAAAATATAAACCTGACACTGGTCAATAAACTAAGGGCATGTAGCATAGATAGGCTAACCCGGATCTTGAACAATGATTTGTAACCTTTTCCTCTTGGAATGGCACTTATCCTTAGAACAGATGAAAATACAGAAATGAGGTTCGCAGGCTTATGCTGCAGTGGATTGAAGAAGCACAGAAAGGGGACGCCGGAGCATTCAGGCAGCTGACAGAGCATGTCCGGGGTATGGCTTACGTAGTGTCTTACCATATGCTGGGAGATGTTCAGCTGGCGGAAGACGCGGTGCAGGAGGCATTTATTGAGGCGTATATGAACCTTGGGAGTCTGCAGGAGCCGGCGGCGTTTCCGGGCTGGTTCAGAACCATTGTGGTTAGGCAGTGCCACCGGTTGCTGCGGCGCAGACACCAAACACTGCTGCCGCTAGAGGCAGCAGTACATGTCGCCGGGTCTTCTCCAGGCGTTGAGGAAATTGCCGAACGCAGAGAATGGGCACAGGTGCTGCATAGCTCGGTGGCAGAATTGTCCGCCAGGCTGCGGGTACCGCTGCAGCTGTTCTACTTCTATGGCTATTCGCTACAGGAGATTTCCGTTTATTTGGGAATTCCGGCCGGAACGCTGAAGAAAAGGCTGTATGACGGCAGACGCAAGCTGAAGGGGGCTTTTCCCGTAGCCGATCTTGCGGCCGCATTGAATCTGTTACAAGAGGGAGGACAGCGTATGCTGCATATTGTGAACGGTGATTTCGTTGGAGATAAGCTGAAGCAGGGGATTGTCCAAGGAGATGTGCTCGTATGGAGAGAAATCTACACGGCGGGGCCGATATTCATGGATCCGTCGTCAGTGCAGGAGCGGCGGCTGCGGGCGGAGGTTCTGCAGGCCACACTGGGAATTCCGGCAGAAGAATATATGAAGGGCTGTGAGGAGCAGGAGCGCATGCTCAGCGGATTTCAGCGTTATGATGAAGTGGTCCTGTGGTTTGAGCATGATCTGTTCGACCAGAGTATGCTGGCCTACCTGCTGCACTGGTTCAGCAACCGGAAGCTGGGCAGCACGAAGCTGAGTCTGCTCTGCATCGGGGAATTTCCCGGAATTGAGCTGTTCCATGGTCTGGGCCAGCTTACGGCAGACCAGCTTCAGACCTTGTCCGGAACCTGGCAGAATATCGGCACGGAGGAGCTGAAGCTTGGGAGCAGGCTATGGCAGGCATATGCATCTCCAAACCCCCGGCAGCTGGCACAGCTCCTGGAAGAGAGCAAGCCCGAGCTGGCCAAATCCGCGTTTTCTTTTGCCTATGATGCCTTTAAGCTTCATCTCTCACGTCTGCCTTCAATTGATAACGGTCTTGGTATTGCCGAACAGACGACGCTTGAGGCTGTGGCTGGCGGAGCGGATACGCCCCTGAAGCTGTTCCGTCAAGTTACAGATGCACTGCACCGACTGGGAATGGGAGACGTGGAATACTGGAAGGTTCTTCGCACGCTGACGGCTGGAGAGCATCCTCTACTTATTATTGAGGGTACGGCAGAAATTACAGACTACAGAGAAGTACCGGAATTCCTGAACCGCACAGTTATTATGTCAGAGCTGGGGGAGAGGGTATTGGCCGGAACAGCGGATAGAGTGAGGATACAAGGTATAGATGAATGGTACGGCGGGCTGCATCTGCAGGGGCATGAGGTGCCTTGGCGCTGGGACAGCGCTGCTGAATTACCAGTGCAGGTCGGAACGTAACACAGAGCGAATAGTATTGGATGAAGAGGTTTCCCGGCTGAGCGGGCTAACCTCTTTTTTCTGCAGGCTGCTGTCCGCATAACCGCTTACAACCGGTTTTCAGCAGCAGGGCCGTGCGGAAATCCGGGTTTATCTAAAAAAGCTGAGAATACTCCACCCTCGATAGGGTGGGGATGAATCAGTAGTTTTCGATTTCAAGACGAACATATGTGCTATAATATGGATGAGATCACTAAAAGGAGGTGTTGCCCATGCTCGTGTCTGCGCAGGAGGTTTCTTCGAAACACTTGGTTCATCAAGCCTATAAATATCGGATCTACCCCAATACAGAGCAACAGCAACTCATTCGTCGAATGTTTGGCTGCTGCCGTTTTGTGTTCAATTACTTCTTGGGAGCTTGGAATCAAAGCTATGCGGAAACGGGAAAAGGCTTGTCTTATCACGCTTGTGCAACACAACTCCCCGGTTTAAAAGCACAATACGACTGGCTGAAAGAAGTCGATAGCATCGCTTTGCAGTCGGCTGCTCGTCATGTGGCGGATAGCTTTGATCGTTTTTTCAAGAAGCAAAATCAAGCGCCACGCTTCAAGAGCCGAAAGCATCCGATTCAAAGTTACACGACCAAATTCACCAACGGGAATATCGCCATGGAGGGCAGTCGCTTGAAGCTCCCCAAACTCGGCTGGATACGTTTTGCAAACTCCCGGAAGCTGGAAGGCCGGATATTGTCCGCTACCGTTCGTAAAAACGCCAGCGGGAAATTTTTCGTCTCGCTCGTTTGCGAAGTTCAAAAGAACCCTCTGCCCCAAGTGGATACACCTATTGGCATCGACTTAGGTTTGAAAGAATATGCAGTATGCTCAAACGGCGAACATATCGCCAATCCTCGCTTTTACCGTCAATACGAGAACAAGCTGGCGTTTTGGCAGCGGCGGATGGCCCGGCGTACTCCGGGCGGCTCCAACTGGAAGAAAGCAAGGCAGCATATCGCTCGTATTCACGAACGCATTGCCAATAAACGAAATGACTTCCTCCACAAGCTGACCACGAGACTGATTCGTGAAAACCAAACGATTAGTATCGAACATCTGCGTGTGGCGAATATGATTCAGAACCCCAAGCTTTCAAAATCCATTGCTGATGCGTCTTGGGGCGAGTGGGTGCGACAGCTGACGTATAAAGCGAAATGGTATGGACGAAATCTTCGGATCGCCGACACGTTTGAGCCGACCAGTCAGCGTTGCCATGTGTGTGGCACGATCCACCCCGAGGTGAAGAACCTGTCCGTTCGGGAATGGACGTGTACGGCCTGCGGAACGATTCATGACCGTGACGAAAACGCCGCTCATAATATTAAACAAGTAGCGGTTAACCCCCACCTAACCAAACGATAGAATTCAAGATTTCACTTGCGTCAAAAATGTAAAACTGCGGGAACGCAGGGATCGCTTGCTCCATAAGAAGAGGGTACTCTTCTGTTCGCAAGAATCCGCCACTTCAAGCGTTAGCTAAGTGGGGGAGAATTCAACAGTATAATTAATATTCTGAGTGTAAGGCTTCTTATGAAAAGAAGAGGAGGAACGAGTATCAGAACTTTAGTGATTAGTGACATTCATGGATGCGTGGAGGAATTCAACCTGCTGCTCCGCAGAGCCAACTATATCCCCTCCGAAGACCAGTTAATTCTGCTTGGTGATTATGTGGACCGGGGGCCGGACAGCAGGGCGGTGGTTGAGCAGGTGAAACGTCTTGCGGAAGAGCACGGTGTTATCGTGCTGCGGGGCAATCATGACCAGATGGCGTGTGATGCGCTGGCCGGTGAAGATGACAAGCGCGATACACACTGGATTACAGGTGGAGGATTTCATACCTTGCTGAGTTATTGCGGAGGCCGCGATTCGGTCCTGCTGCGCCCGGATTCAGGCTGGAAGGAGTATGCGGAGATGAAGGAATATATGCGCCGCGAGTATCAGGAGCATCTGGATTTTCTGGGTACGCTGCCTTTCTATTATGAAACGGACACCCATGTATTCGTCCACGCAGGAATTGATCCTTCTCTTGCCGACTGGACAAGCCAGCGGGAGTATGATTTCATCTGGATTCGCGAGCCGTTCTACAATCATCCGGTAACCTCTACCGCAAAGACGGTCGTATTCGGCCATACCTCCACGGTAGATTTGCAGGACGGGGCAGGAATCTGGTTCAGCCCGCATGGAGACAAGATTGGCATTGACGGCGGCTGTGTATATGGAGAGCAGCTGAACTGTCTGGAGATTAATGAAGACGGGTATAAGACCTATTCAATCCGGTTTGGCGAAAAGGAATAACTGCAGCCGCGATTACCAGCCCAGCTGCTGATTCCGGATCTCCTTGTCCCACAGCTCCTTGAGCCTCACCACATGCTCCGCCGGCATCACCTCATGGCTTGCGGATATATTCTCGGCCAGCTGTGTGCTGCTGCGTACTCCGGGAATAACGGTGGTGACCTGAGGGTGAGCAAGGATGAAGCGCAGCGCAGCCATAGTCATGGTCGTCTCTTCGTCCGTTATGAACCGGATGCGATCCACCAGGGCCGCGCGTTTCGCGATCACCTCCGGAGACCAGCGGCTTCTTACCCCTTCGAAGGTGCTGCTGCTGTCATATTTGCCGGAGAGCCAGCCGGAGTCCAGAGGGACCTTGACGATAATCGCTATGTTTCTCTCATGGGCCAGCTCGAAAGCTTCCGCCGTTTCCTGGTAAAAGATATTGAACATCACCTCCATAACGCCGATATCCGTATGGCGGATGACCTCCAGCATTTCCGGCACGGAATCGACCGAAACTCCGTAAGCGAGAATTTTTCCTTCAGCTTTTAGCTTGTCCAGCTCGTCGTAGTGACCGTATTTGCCGTCCAGCAGCTCAAAAGGCGGATTATGAATCAGCACGGAATCCACATAATCCGTCTGCAGACGCTGTAAGCTGCCTTCGACGGAGGCCCGAATGTGGTCCGCATCAAAGCTGGTGCTGCCATCTGCCCTGTGACCGAATTTGGTGTTGATCACAGCACCTGTGCGTCTGCCGGATAGGGCTGCTCCGAGCAGGGTTTCACTGGCACCGTGCCCGTAACCCGGGGCGGTATCGAAGAAATTCATGCCGAGCTCCAGCGCTTCATGCACCAGAGAGACCGCTGCACGATCCTCCATAGCCTCCCAATCCTGCTTGTTCCCAAGCTGCCAGGCACCGAAGCCAATCTCCGATACAGTCTTTCCCGTATTGCCGTACCTTCTTCTATTCAAGCGTATCCACTCCCGTAAGGTTATTATGAAAACCTGCTCTTAATTGGTTATAATTGGAACATCTATACCGTATTGTAGAACCTTGAAGCCTAATAAGCAATGCAGTAAATGCAGAAGTCTGGTTAAGTTCTACTGCAGTAAGGGGGAAGAAATGTCCAATTCACTGTTAACCAAGAACGCTTTAGCCCGGTCACTCAAAAAACTCATGCTCGCAAAGCCCCTGAACAAAATTACGATCCAGCAGCTTACAGCGGATTGCGGCGTGACCCGGCATACGTTTTATAATCATTTTCAGGATATCTACGAGCTGCTCGGCTGGGTCTACAGGTCAGAGGTAATTGAAGGGCTGGAACCCTACCGCTGCTGTGCCGGCTGGAAGCAGGGATTCTTAAGCGTCCTGCGGTACATCGTGAGTAACAAAACCATCTGTCTGAACACCTTTCATTCGCTTGGACGCGAGCATTTGGAACAGTTTCTGTACGGAGTTATTTATGGTGTCATGATCAGGGTAGTGGAAGAACTGGACGGGCAGGAGCAGGATCGTGAAGGACAAAAACAGATACCGGAACAGGGGAGAAGCCAGGCCAGACAGGACATTGCCGATTTCTACACACTGGCTATCCTTGAACAGGTGATCCACTGGCTCAAAGCAGGGGCAAATACCGACCCGGCCGAAATGGTGGAGAAGGTAGCGCGGATTATGGAAGGAAGCATCGCCCGGGGCCTGGAACACTACCAGGCTGCCGCCGCCCACCCGGCCCAGTGAAATGACACAATCTACGGCAGATGTGTAATCCCTGTACAGTCACGCCAAGCTGTCCATAGAATTCATTGTTCACGGTGGGTATAGTGAAGGCAGTTAGCAGGCACTTATCCCCAGATCATGGAAGGAAGAGGACATATGGGTACCTATCAAAGAATTCATCCGCTGGTACAGGAAGGCATCGCTTCACGTAAGGCATATCTCGTAGGAGGGGGGATCGGCTCGTTGTCGGCAGCCGCTTTCCTGATCCGTGACGGCCATATGCCGGGGCGCAATATTCATATCCTTGAGCAATCAGCGGTCTATGGCGGCTCGATGGACGGGGCTGGCAACGCCAAAGACGGATACAGTGCCCGCGGCGGACGCGAGATCGAAGAGCACTTTGAATGCTTCATGGAGCTGTTCGGCTTCATTCCCTCATTAACGAATCCGGACCGGACGGTGCTGGATGAATTCCGTGAGCTGAATCTGGCAGAACCGATCGAATCCCACTGCCGTCTGGTAGAAAAGGAAGGGCAGCCCGCCGATTTCTCAACGCTGGGACTCTCCACTGCGCATGCGCTGCAATTGGGAAAGCTGACCCTGGCGACGGAAGAAAGACTTGGGGCGGTGACGATTGAGCAGTTTTTTGACCCGACCTTCCTGGAGACGAACTTCTGGTATTTCTGGCGCTCGATGTTCGCCTTCGAGAATTGGCATAGTGTAGTTGAGGTGAAGCGTTACATGGAACGCTTCATGCACCTGATCTCCGGGATGAACCAGCTGAAGGGAATCCTGCATACCGAATACAACCAGTTCGATTCACTGATTCTTCCCTTGATGAAATGGCTGGAAAGCCAGGGGGTCCATCTTGACAAAGGACATCAGGTAACAGATCTGGAGCTTGATTTCACCGGCGGGGAGAAGACCGTAACCGCTATTCAGCTGCTCGTAAACGGAACACCGAAGACCCTCTCAACAGCACGCGGAGATCTGGTTATGGTCACCAATGGCTCGATGACAGAGAACTCCACTCTGGGCGATTTGGACCATCCGGCGGTTCTGAACCGCTCTGTTACGGAACGCGGCTGCTGGAGCCTATGGGAGAAGCTTGCCGCGAAATCTCCGGATTTCGGCCACCCGGAAGTGTTCTGCGGGGACATCGACAAGTCCAAGTGGCTGTCGTTTACAATGACCTTTACCGATGATGATATTGTATTCCCGTACCTGCTTGAGCTGACCGGGGATGCTCCCGGTATGGGCGGCGTTGTGACCATCAAAGACTCCAGCTGGATGATGTCCTGGACCGCACCGAAGCAGCCGCATTTCATTAACCAGCCGGAGAATGTGAAGGTGCTCTGGGCCTATGGATTATTCCCGGATGCCGAAGGCGATTATATCAAGAAGAAAATGAGTGACTGCAGTGGACGCGAGCTTCTGGAGGAGCTGATGTACCATATCGGTCTGAAGAACCGCATTCCGGAGATTCTGGAGCATACGACCAATGTTATTCCTTGTATGATGCCTTATATCACTTCACAGTTCATGCCGCGTGTCGCAGGAGACCGCCCGCAGGTGATTCCGCAGGGCAGCACCAATCTGGCCTTCCTCGGCCAGTTTGCCGAAGTTCCGGACGACTGCGTCTTTACCGTAGAATATTCGGTCCGCTCCGCGATGATGGCAGTGTACAATCTTTTGGCGCTCGAAAAAGAAGTGATTCCTGTCCATCCGAGTAAATATGATGTTCGGGTGCTGCTGACAGCGCTCAGAACCTGCCTTGGCAACAAGCCGCTGCCGCTGGATAAGACGCTCGGCCAGCTGCTGGCCGGAACAGTGATTTCCAAATTACTATAAAAGGTTAAGAAGTATAACATATATCAGGGGATGTCCCGGAGCCGGGACATTCCCTGTTTGTATAGCGCCAGCTTTCGACATATTCCTCCCGCAGAATATGGTACAGTAAGACTAAAATTTCTGCGGAGGAACCCCTGATGAGAAAAATCTTAAGCCGTATAGGTCTTGGACTGCTGCTGCTGATTATAGTGGCAGTTGTGCTGTGCTTCTATTTCAATCAATTTACTTATGCCTACACACTGCTTGTAGTGCTGCTGTTCATATTTGGCGGGATGGGGCAGATGTATAAGCTGAAGAATGATGAGTACATGTATTCGAGGCATAACCAGAAAGATGAGTATGAGGAATACACAAGGTAAGAAGAATTACATAGATAAGCAGAATTACATAGATAAGCAGAATGTGTTCCGGCCGCTCAAGGCATGCTCAAGGTCCGGCTAACATAGGATGGTATTAAGCAAGCGCTTTAACCATTCAGTCACAGCAGGAGGGAGACCGCGTGAACGAGAGACTGGCAGCTTTAATTCTGCGGATTGACGTTATTGCCACGGATATCATTGTACCGCTGCGCCGCAAAATCATTAATGAAGCCGCCCTGCTTCAGTTATATGAGGCGCTGGATGAAACGTATCTGCTGATCGAGCATGAGAAGCAGATTGACCGGGAGCTCGCAGCTATTCTGTTTCTGATCTATTCACAGCTGGTCAGCCAGTCTAATTATGTGTATGACAAAAGCACCTTCGTTCCGCATATCGGCAAGCTGGAGGGATATATCCGCAGACTATTCGGCGGTACGCTTCAGAATGTATAGTACGAAACCCCCGGACATTCCTGTCTATTCAGCAGCTATTGAACAAGGCAACCTGACTCCCAGATACATCCCCTGAGGATGTAATCGGGATACAGGTTGTCTTTTTTCATGCGGATATCCTGCGCGAAATGGATGATTAGAGACTTTCTATGTACAAGGGTTAGATTTGTCCATTGCCAAACAGTGACAAATTCAATTACAATATTACAATGATAATGAGAATCAATTTCACAGAAAACGGGTGACATTCATGAATCAACAGGCAGTGTCCAGGAATGGGCTTGATCAGAGAGCAGAACCGCTCAAACTACGTTCGCGCCCTTGGGCGGCAACGCTGATCCTAATTGGCGGTTTGATTGCGCTGGCGCTGGGCATCGCTGTTTCAGTATCGTTTGGGGCAGCAGATATTAAGCTTTCTGTCGTTTGGACAGCAGTGTTCCACTTCAATCCGGAACTTACAGAGCATCAGATTATCCGGGAGCTGAGGCTGCCGCGGGTTCTCGGCGGAGTGATGGTCGGAGCCAGCTTCGCAGTGGCGGGAGCCATCATGCAGGGGATGACCCGCAATCCGCTAGCGGATTCGGGACTGATGGGCATTAACTCGGGGGCGGGTTTTGCGCTGGCCGTCTGCTTTGCTTTTTTTCCGAATTTGTCGTTTATGTATCTTATTCTATATTCCTTCATCGGGGCCGGAGCCGGAGCCGGTATCGTCTATGGCATAGGTTCACTGGCCAAAGGAGGACTTACCCCGGCCCGGCTGGTACTGGCCGGAGCCGCCTTCAGTGCGCTGCTCTCGGCGCTCAGTGAGGGCGTGGCGCTGTACTTCAAAATCGGACAGGACCTCGCCTTCTGGTATGCAGGCGGCTTGGCCGGAACGAAATGGTTCCAGCTTCAGGTCATGTCTCCCTGGGTGATTGCGGCAATCATCGGGGCGATTATTCTGTCCCGTTCCATTACGATGCTCAGTCTGGGGGAAGATATCGCCAGAGGACTGGGACAGCGTACCGGTCTGGTCAAATTGGCCGGGGCCTTAGTCGTCCTGATTCTGGCTGGCGCTTCCGTAGCTATAGTAGGAGCGGTAGGGTTTGTCGGGCTGATTATTCCACATCTGACACGTTATCTTGTAGGTGTGGATTACAGATGGATTATTCCCTGCTCCGCCGTGCTGGGTGCATTGCTTGTGGTAGGGGCGGATCTGACCGCGCGGATGATCAACCCGCCGCATGAAACGCCAGTAGGAGCAATTATAGCGCTGATCGGGGTGCCATTCTTCCTGTATCTGGCCCGCAAAGAAAGAAGGGAGCTGTAAAGATGCAGAGAACCAGGGTAGTTTCCTTCGAAGAAGCAAGGCTTAAGCATGGTCTGACTGTACTTAGTGTGCTGGCCGTACTGATTATTATCATGTTCATTATAAGTATGAATACAGGATACATACGTTTAACTCCGCTTGAGCTGTTGAATACGCTGTTCGGCAAGGGGACGGATAAGCAGGAATTAATTCTGTTTCAATTCCGCTTGCCGCGTATTGTAATTTCCATCCTGATTGGAGCTGCATTGGCAGTTTCCGGAGCGGTGATGCAGGGGGTTTTCCGCAATGATCTGGCCGATCCGGGGATCCTGGGCATTAATGCCGGAGCCGGATTGATGGTTATGCTGATGGTATCCTTCTATCCAACGACCTCTGCGGCACCTGTCTATCTGCTGCCGGTAGTTGCATTTGTCGGGGCGGCATTTACTGCCGCATTGATCTACAGCCTGGCCTATAAGCGGCATCAGGGAATTGCGCCGATCCGTCTGCTGCTCACCGGTGTCGCAGTTGCGGCAGGGATGAGTGCAGCGATGATTGTGCTGACGCTTCGCTTAGATCCGGACAAATATCAATTCGTCGCCACGTGGCTTGCGGGCAGCATCTGGGGCACCAGCTGGAAATTTGTATTGTCCCTGCTTCCCTGGATTGTGATTCTCCTGCCCTACGTCATCTATAAGGCAAGGGTTATGAATGTGCTGAATCTGGGCGAGCAGACGGCTACCGGTCTTGGTGCTCATGTCACCAGAGAACAGTTCCGGCTCCTAGCAGCGGCAGTCGGACTTGCGGCTTCAAGTGTAGCCGTAAGCGGCGGGATTGGCTTCGTCGGACTGGTCGGCCCGCATTTGGCCAGACGGTTGGTGGGACCGAAGCATCAGCTGATGCTTCCAGCCTCCGCACTGCTAGGCGCACTGCTCGTCATCACTGCAGATACGATCGGCCGCCGGATTCTGCAGCCGTCAGAGATCCCCACCGGCATTGTTGTTGCCGTTATAGGCGCTCCTTACTTTCTGTATTTGCTGGCCCGGACCAAATCTTAAATACACCTAGAAGCTGGAGGGAAACAGATGAACGAATCCATGGAATTATATGATGTAACGATTATTGGCGGCGGCCCCGCAGGGATGTATACGGCTTTTTACAGCGGAATGAGAGATTTGAAGACGAAGCTGATTGAAGCGAAGGAAGAGCTGGGCGGACGGATGCTGATCTATCCCGAGAAAATGATCTGGGATGTCGGAGGTGTTACACCGACGCTCTGCCGTAAGCTGATTGACCAGCTGGCAGAGCAGGCGCGGACCTTCGATCCGACCATTGTGTTCGGGCAGCAGATTGTGCATCAGGCGCGCCAGGAGGACGGGACTTATATTCTGACCTCGGCGACTGGTGAGCAGCATTGGACCCGGACCGTTATCCTCACCATCGGGTACGGCATTCTGCAGATGGCGAAGCTGGAGATTGAAGGTGCTGACCGCTATGAAGTGACGAACCTGCATTATACGGTGCAGGAGCTCGAACCGTTCCGCGGCAAACGGGTATTGATCTCGGGCGGCGGCAATTCAGCGGTGGACTGGGCGAATGAACTGGAGGGAATTGCCTCCAGCGTGACAATTGTGCACCGCCGGGAACAGTTCGGCGGCCATGAGAAGAATATTGTCCGCATGAAGGAATCCTCTGTGAATGTACGTGTACCCTATGCAGTAAACCAGCTGCACAGCAGCAATGGCGAGCAGATTGACCAGGTTACGATCAGCCATATCGAATCCGGCGAGAGTGAGCAGCTTGAGGTGGATGCCGTTATTGTCAACCACGGGCTCAAGAGCGATTACGGTCCGTTGAAGGACTGGGGGCTGGACATGGGGGAATGGTGGGCCAAGGTCAGCGGCAAGCTCGAAACGAATCTGCCCGGTATCTTTGCTGCAGGAGATTTTGTGGATTATGACAGCAAGGTAAGACTGATCGCCGGAACATTCACGGATGCGGTGCTTGCCCTCAACAGCGCGAAGCTGTACATGGACCCTGAAGCGGATAAGGTGGCCTATGTCTCATCGCATAACGACCGGTTTAAGGAGAAGAACAAGGCGCTTGGCGTAGTTGATGATCACTAGTTTTAACACATAAAGGCTGTTCCTTACACGGGAGATTCCGTGCGGGGAGCGGCCTTTTTTGGCGTAAGCTTTGCTCAGTCCCGCGTTCCTCAAACATTCCATAAGCTGCATAAAAAGAGGATAGCGGGCGAATAGTAACGGTAAGGAGGTGCTGATCATGGATAAGACAACCAAAGAACCCGGCAGAGCCGTACAGGCGGTGAACAGCGCCGGCGGACAGCCCCACAATCCGCCTATCTCCACTAATCTGGATGAGAATATTACTCAAATCAAGGCCAGGCTGGGGAACAGCCCGGATCTTATTATACGGACCTATGACTTGATCAATAGAACGGCTCAGGTAGCTGCGGTATACATGATTGGCATTACGGACAGAGTGATGGTTGACCATTTCATTTCACATGTGATGTCGTTCGAATCTCTGAACGATGATATGCAGCTTGCAGCGACCGCAGACGAGGTATATTCCTATATCAAAGACAATGCTCTTAGTATCGGGAAGGAGAAGCTCGTTAAAGATATCAATGGACTTCTTGAAGCACTTCTGTCCGGGGATACGGTTATTCTGGTCAACGGACTCACTGAAGCGGTCAGCGGAAGTACCTGCGGCGGCGAGGTTAGAGCGGTAAGTGAAGCTTCGACCCAGGTGGCGATCCGTGGCTCGAAGGAAAGCTTTACGGAGACCATCAGCACCAATATCGCCCTGGTCCGCAAAATCATCAAGAATCCCGATCTCTGGACCGAAACGATGAAGCTTGGGGATGTCACTCATACGGATATCACGATTATGTATATCAATGGTATTGCCGACCCGGAAACGATTCAAGTGTTCAAAAAAAAACTTAAGGAGATAAGGGTAGATTCCATTCTGGAATCGGGATATATAGAGCAGATTATTGAAGATAACAAGTATTCTCCATTTCCGACACTCTACAACACGGAACGGCCGGACAATGTGGCGGGAAATCTGCTCGACGGGCGTATTGCCATCTTTGTGGACGGCACTCCGTTTGTGCTGATTGCCCCGACAACCTTCTTTATGTTCTTCCATACGGTAGAGGATTACTATCAGCGTTATGATATCTCAACACTGATTAGACTGCTGAGGTTCCTGTGCCTGCTTATCTCATTGTATGGACCTGCATTGTTCGTGGCGGCGCTCAACTTCCATCAGGAGATGATCCCGACACCGCTGCTGATCAATTTGGCGTCACAGCGGGAAGGTGTGCCATTTCCCGCCTTTGTCGAAGCGATGATGATGGAGATCACATTCGAGATTATCCGTGAAGCAGGAGTCCGCATGCCTTCGCCTATCGGCCAGACAGTCTCGATTATCGGCGGTCTGGTGCTCGGAACAGCGGCGGTTCAGGCGGGAATTGTCTCTCCGGCCATGGTTATTGTCGTATCTCTTACAGGGATTTCCAGCTTCGCTACTCCGGCATTTAATATGGCACTCTCGATCCGGATGCTGCGGTTTATAATTATGGTCGTTGCTGCGTTTATTGGGCTGTATGGCATCGCGATTTTTACAATTATGCTTATTGCCCATATGTGCAGCCTGCGTTCACTCGGAGTGCCGTATATGTCACCTATGGGGCCGTTTGTGCCGGAGAACCAGAAGGACACTATCATCCGTTCTCCCGGAACCTTCATGAAGATACGGAAACGTCTGTTGAATAACGCTGAAGATCCCAGGGGCTCCGGAAAGCAGGCATCAAAGAGGAAATCCTATGAACATTAAGGGCATTTTCCGCTTTACGGCTATTGCATTAATTACACTGATGCTTAGCGGCTGCTGGAATAGCAGGGAATTGAATGAACTTGCTATTGTGAGTGGTATCGGGGTTGATCTGGTTCCGGAAACCGGTGATTTTCGCGTTACGTTTCAGCTGGTCAATCCATCCTCAACGGCTTCGAGCTTTAGCGCCAGCACCGGACAGCCCTCAGTTATGGTGGTTTCCACCACGGATAAGACCTTGTTCGCGGCTTTGCGCCGGGCGTCCAAGCGGGTAACGCGGCAGCTCTTTTTTGCCCATACTCAGCTCGTTGTTCTGGGAGAGTCCTTGGCGCGCAGCGGAATTAACGATGTGTTTGACATCTTTGAACGATCGCATGAGTTGAGGCTGAATTCAGCAGTGCTTGTCGCATATAACAGTGATGCTGCATCAGTCTTGAAGATACTGACACCTATAGAAAGCCTGCCCTCCATGGGAATGGTCAAGAAGACTCAGAATACCTCCAGCGTGTGGGGAGAAAACCGGGTGATCAGGGTGTTTGATATCATTAACGGTATTACGGGCGAAGGAGATTTGACAATAAATGGAATATCCGTCCAAGGAGACACTTCTGAAGGCATGAAGAAATCCAGTCTGGAGCAAACCGTCACACAGGCGGGGACCGTAATGAACGGACTTGGTGTATTCAGGGAGGGCAAGCTGGTCAGCTGGATGAAGGGGCCTGAAGCAAGAGGTACACAGTGGCTGCTTAACCGGATAGAAGAAACCATTCTCAATATCGATTCTGTATATAAGAAAGAATCTGTTGCAGTCAATATCAATTATTCAAGAACGAAGGTGAAGGTCGATATCCAGGACGGACTGCCGGTGTTTCATGTCAATATCCATGAAGAAGGGATTGTGAATGAAGCGGACGGTTTCGTCGATCTGAGCAAGCGGGAAGACATTATGAAGCTTGAAAAGCAGCTGCAGGAGCAGACCGGAAATGAAGTGAGGCAGGCTTTGCAGATAGCACAGCAAACGGAAAGTGATATTTTTAATTTTGGTAATGAACTGAAGCGCAGTGATCCGCAGGGATGGGCTGCACTGGATAAGCATTGGGGCCGTTTGTTCGCCCAAGGGAAGCTGGATCTGCATGTGGAAGCATACATCCGCAGTACAGGAATGAGCCTGAAGCCCTATCACCCCGCACCTGAATAATCCGGCTTTTAATGCAGAAATAAGGTGAATGGTATATGAGAAAAGAAGTTATTGGTCCGAGTCAGCTTTTTGCGATGATAGTTTTGTTTGAGCTTGGAACGGCGCTGGTTGTACCCGTGGGGCTTGAGAGCGGACATGCTGTCTGGCTCTCTATCCTGATGGCACTTCCCGGAGGTATTCTGCTCTATTGGGTGTTTGCACATCTGTACCTGCAGTTCCCGGACCAGATCATCAGCGGTTATGCACGTATAATCCTTGGACCTTGGATAGGCTGGCCGGTGAGTCTGCTGTTTATCCCGGTAATGCTGTATAACGGCTCCAGAAATCTGCGTGAAGCAGGTGATTTGCTAATTTCAGCCTCCTACGACAAAACTCCGATACTAATTATTAATTCCATAATGATTATTGCGGTGATGTACATCCTGATTAAGGGGATTGAGGTATTCTCCAGAACAGCGGAGATTTTCTTCTGGATCATTGTCATTATGGGGTTAATCTGTAATTTTATTGTGATCGTTTCCGGACTGGTGGAGCTTAAGAATCTGTTTCCGCTTCATGCCAAAGACCTCTGGGAAGCTCTGGGTTCAGCCTATCCGAATATTTGGATTTTCCCCTTTGGAGAACTGGTTTGTTTCACGACCATTCTGCCGCACTTTAACAAATCATGGAAAATAAAAAAAACCGGAATGATAGCCATCACTGTAAGCGCCTGTCTGCTCAGCTTCACGCATGCTGTTGAGATGGCAGTACTTGGAGAGAACCTCTACAGCAGGATAACCTTTCCGATGTTTACAACCATTACACTTGTAAATGTGGCTAATTTCATCCAGCGTCTGGATGCATTTGTCATGCTTACATTGATCATTGGGGTGTTCTTCAAGATGACTGTCTATTGCTATGCCGCTGTGGCCATTGCTGCGGATCTTTTCAAGGTCCGTAATTCACACAAGCTGGTGATCCCGGCAGGAGTGGTAATGCTGTTCAGCTCTTTCGTCAGTGCGGAGAATTATCCGGTGCATATGAATGACGGGAAGGCTTTTCTGGAGAATATTCTGCCAATTTTCTGTGCGGTTATACCTATTCTGCTGCTTGTCATTCACCGGATCCGGCGCAGGTTCGGCCTGTACCGTTAAGGAGGCTGTCTTCAGCGGGTGCGGCTGCGTTTAACAGCGCTTGCGATAACCTGAATCAAAGGGAGTGTCAGGAAGATCAGTATGCATATCATTTCATACAATGTCGTTGTGGCAAAGACTACGGAAAGAGAATGAACGGACTCAGCCACGCTGGTTCCGGATAATACATCAACCAATGTGATCAAAATCAGGGTAAGGGCGGCAAACAGGAAATAGATGCTGAGAATCTTCATGGGGATTGCTCCTTAATGCACCGCAAGTAATTTGCCTATTCCAGGCAGGCGGGCTACAGATATTATCTCCATTTATGGACGGAGTAATCAGCAAAAAAAGCTGCCGAGAGCCGGTTAAGGTTGCCCAGACAGCTTCATGAACATTCTGTGACTGCCCCGAAGTCAGCTATTGACGATCCTCTGAATGGTAAGTAGAGTTTAGGGAGACAGACAAACAGGGTACTGTTGTACTAGAGGGGGCGGGAATTCCATGACGACCTGGAATCTGCAAGGGACGGTCAGCCATCTGCTGATCTGTAACGGAAGCGACTGCAAGAAGCATAAGGGTGAAGAGGTCGCTGACGCGATAGAGGATGAAATCGGGAAGCAGGGGGCAGACAGCCTGATTCATACTACCGTAACCCGCTGCAACGGAAGATGTTCGGATGCGTGTGTAGTCATCTCCTATCCGGAAGGCGTATGGTACAGGGATATCACCCCCAAATCAGCCAAAAGCCTGGTACGCAAGGTACTGAAGGGTGAACGGCTGGAAGAGAATGTACTCTACACTTATGATGAAGGCCTGAAAGCCGCAATTGAAAAAGGGGCAAAGGGTAAAAAGAAGAAATAAAACATCAAAGAACAATGCAGTCCTCCACTGGAAAGTATTCGGTGGAGGATTGTTTATTTTTGTAAGATGGAGGATTATGATGGATAGAAAAGATAGTGTAAGGGGGAAGCGGGATGTTTGTGGATTTCGGGCCGGATGACCGTGTGCTGCACAGTAAGGCGTTCTTGCAGGAAGAGGTGGAATATAATCTTCTTCACCTTATCGCCGGAAACCCGGAATCGCTCCGGATCAAGACAGCCGAGGATCATCTGATCTTTGCGCAGACGGAGGGTCATAACCCCTGTTATGGATTGCACCCGAGGTAGGCGCTGATCAGCGCAGAGCCATGGTTCGCTAGCTTGTGGAGCGGCTGAAGGGCCGCGTTCCAACAAGGTCTATCAGTCGATCGGTTTTGAACGGACCGGCAGTGTTGTGGATTTGCGGTTTCAGTAGGCGGTTTGGCTGAACTCCCTGGCTTTGGTGGAAGGTCTGCTGGACGGCCTGCAGTCTTCACTGCACTAGAGCTTTTTTGGGGGGGCAGAAAATTTGACTTGCAGCCTCCGTGTTGACTATGCTAATACAAAGTGCAATTAATCACACTTATATTGTAAGTGTTGTAGCAAAGGGGCGGCAGTATATGGATAGACGTCAGGTCTGGCCGGATAAATTCAAAAAGTTTTTTCTGAATAACAAGTTTGTGGTGGGGCTATTAATTGCGTTGCTGATTGGTGTTACCGTGCTCGTATTCTCAAAGATTCCGTTTATATTCAAACCGTTGTCAGTGCTTCTGCATACAGTGGCAGCGCCGCTGCTTCTCTCGGGAGTTGCTTATTACCTGCTGAATCCGCTGGTTGACCGCCTGGAGCGGAGAAGCAAGGTGAAGCGCGCTTACGGAATTGTTACGATGTACCTCGTAATAGCCGGAATTATTACACTGATCCTGCTGATGGTTATTCCGATTATCCGTACCCAGCTGATGGGGCTGATCGACAACTTCCCGATATACAGCGCGCAGATTCAGGAGGAATTCCTACATCTGACAGGCAGTGAGTTTTTCGGAAAGCTTCAGGAAAGTGTGGGTACGGATCTCAGTGATATCACCGGCAAGGTGACTACCTGGGGCACCTCGTTCATCAATAATGCCGCCAGTGGCGTAGGCAGCTTTGTAGGCACTTTGACAGAGATTGTCCTGGCAGTGGTGACTACGCCGTTCATTCTGTTCTATCTGCTGCGCGATGGCAAAAGACTGCCCGACTACCTGATGCGGTTCATTCCTACTGCACTGCAGCCGCAGTCCCGGATGGTCATGCAGGAAATGAACAGCCAGGTGGCATCCTACATCCGCGGGCAGATTATTGTCAGCTGCTGTATCGGCGCATTGCTCTATATTGGTTATCTGATCATCGGGCTGGAGTATTCCCTGGTACTTGCTATCGTTGCCGCTTGTACTGCGGTAGTCCCTTATCTGGGACCGGCGATCGCGATTACGCCAGCACTGGTGGTAGCCATGGTAACCTCGCCTTTTATGCTGCTTAAGATGGTGATTGTCTGGACTGCCGTTCAGCTGATCGAAGGGAAGTTTATCTCTCCGCAGATCATGGGTAAATCGCTGAAGATTCATCCGATCACGATTATTTTTGTAATTATTTTTGCCGGCAAAATGTTCGGGGTACTCGGCATCATTCTCGCGGTACCGGGTTATGCCGTACTCAAAGTAGTGGTTACCCATATCTTTCAGTGGTTCCGTTTCCGCTCCGGACTCTATAAAGTAATTGAAGAAAAAGCTGAGGAATAAAGCGAAAAGGATGAGTGTAATGACAGGACAACTAGTGACAACAGCCTATGGGCAGCTGCAGGGAGAACAGAGCGGCGGAGTGAATGTCTGGCGCGGAATCCCGTTTGCTGCTCCTCCTGTCGGAGAGCTGCGCTTTCGTGCACCGCAGCCGCCGGAGCCCTGGAATGCTGTAAGGGAGGCGAAGGAATTCGGCCCGGTCAGCCTTCAGCCGGTAAGTACCAGCGGTACGCGCTTCGGCGGCAGCAATCCGGTGTACTCTGAAGATTGCCTGTACCTGAATGTCTGGTCACCGGCAGCAGCGCAGGAGGATGCCCTGCCGGTCATGGTCTGGATTCATGGGGGCACCTTTGTAACCGGTGCGGGCAGCCAACCGATGTTTGACGGTGCCCATATGGCGGCAAGCGGCCGGGTTGTACTTGTTACGGTGAATTACCGGCTCGGTCCGCTCGGATTCATGCATCTGTCCCCGATGGGTACGGGACTTGGCTCCAATCTTGGACTGCTGGACCAGATTGCCGCTCTGGAATGGGTGCGGGAGAATATCGCCGTATTTGGCGGTGATCCCGGGAATGTTACAGTGTTTGGGGAATCAGCAGGCAGCATGAGTATTGCTGCGCTGCTGGCGATGCCGGCGGCCAAGGGGCTGTTCTCGCGTGCGATTATGGAGAGTGGTGCAGGGCAGAGCCTGAGCGGTCAGCAGGGGGAACAGATTGCGGCAGCCTTCCTGGCAGAGCTCGGTCTTCAGCCCGGCGGTGACACGCAGCTGCTGCATACACTGCCTGCGCAGCAGATCATGGAAGCGGCCGGAAGGATGGCGTACAAGCTGTCCGGGAATTCGCTGAGTATGTATTTCCAGCCGGTTATTGAGCCGTTGACCTTGCCGGTGGAACCAGCGCAGGCGGTACGCGAAGGAGCGGCAAGCGGCATCCCGCTGCTGATCGGGACGAATCTCCACGAAGGCAATCTGTTCTTCCGTGAAGGGCAGGCAAGCGAAAGCTTCGACCGTTCACTCAAGTCGCTGGAGCTGCTGATGGGCATCGAAGACCTCTCAGAGCTGACCTCCGATTACAGCAAAACCTGGGAAGGGCAAGCCGAGGTGCTGACCGACCTTTTCTTCTGGGCCAGCTCCATTTCGTTCGCGGAGAAGCAGCTGGATCACGCTCCGGTCTGGATGTACCGGTTCGACTGGACCGTCACCGGCCATCCGCTGCTGGAGAAGGCTATACACGGAGCGGAGATTCTTTACGTATTCAACAACCTGCCGCTGCTGAAGGAGTACGGCCTGAAGGTAACCCCTGAGATGGCAGCGGTGGCCGAAGCGATGCAGAGAGCCTGGACCGCCTTTGCCCGCTACGGTGATCCGTCTGCACCGGAACTTGCATGGCCGCAGTACACTGCGGAGCAGCGTGCTACGCTGCTGTTCGATCAAATCTCCAGAGTAGTGAACGATCCGGACGGAGAGAAGCGCAGACGGATTTTTGAGCATTACGTAGGGTGAAAGCGGCTCTTGATTTCAAGAAGCGCTGAAAAAAGCAGCAGTCCTTACCGGAGAGACTAATTTCCCGGCCAGAGGGCTGCTGCTTTTTAAGGTTAGTCTCAGCGCACGCCACGAATCAGGAACATGCGGTCCGAAATCATTATTTCACCGGTGTATACCCCGTCTTCCCGACCAGCTCCTGTCCTTCCGGGGACAGAATCCAGTCTAGAAATGGCTCAATATTGGGATTGGTGCTTCCCGCAGTTACCGCGTAGAATTCTGCTGCGAAGGGGTACGCCCCGCTGCGGATGCTCTCCTTGGTGGGAGGCACACCCTCGATCTCCAGCAGCTTAATCTCATCGCTGACGTTCATCTCCGAGGCGTAGAACAGGAAGCTGAAGCCGAGCGCATTATTATAATTGCGGTAGCTGGCGGTCAGGCTAATAATCCCGCTCATGACGTCTGCAACATTCTCCTTCGGTGGGCTCATCAGCGTCCGGTCCTCCATGATTTTCTCAAGCATGGTCTGGCTGCCGCTGTTCTCGTCCCGCTGAAAAGCCCGGATGGACGCCTTCTTGCCACCGACCTCTTTCCAGTTTGTTACTGTGCCGGAGTAGATATCCTTCACTTGTTCAGTGGTTAAGCTACTGATCGGATTGCGCTTATTAACAAAGAAGACAAAAGCTTCGCGCCCGATCGGAGTGAGCTTCAGTTCAGTGCCTGCCAGCTTCGCCTGTTTGGTCTGGGCGAGTGAGGGCGCTGCGGCAAATATAATATCGGCATCCCCTTTGATCAGCCGCTTATAGGCTTCGGAAGTGGTGGTGCATACGGCAAGATCATTCCCGGTCTCATAAATACTATGGTTATAAGTATCGGGCGGATACACCGCTTGAACAAAAGCTGAATATAGCGGATAGAGTGCAGTTGCACCGTCCAACCGTGGCATTTGTTCCTGAATATGATAGGCAGCCTTATGATCCAGGCTGGCGGCTTTGGTATTTACTTCAAAAGGTGCGTACTGGAGCAGATTGACCTCCTGTTCCCTTACTTCGGCAAGACTGTTCACATAAGCCTGCCTTATCTCATGACCAGCTGCGCTCAGCAGGCAGATTCCGGCAAAAGCCGCGAGCGCGGTCAGGCGGAAGCGTTTGCTGAAGAGTTCAAAGATAGAGATTACAGCGAATACTGCAAGCCCACCCGAAGCGGCGAGGACGAGCGGTGCATAGAACAGCATACCTCCGGTAAATGTAGCCATGATATAAGCAATGAAGCCTATGATTGTGATGACGGCCAAGGCAATGATGGAGAATAACAGCTTGGTTTCAAATGATCTTTTCACAGCGCCCTCCGTTATAGTTACTATAATATGGATAAATAGTTTATTCGTATCTTATTCTATAACAAGGCTCCGTTTCTGCCAAACTATGCAGTTCGTGTAATTGCGAAATGAAGCATTTTCTCAGAAAAATGATTGTACGATGAAAAAAATGCGGATATTTTCATAAAAAGGCTAGACGAATTCATGAAACGGAGTTATCCTGAGATTGTGAAAAAAATAACAGAATACAAGATTCTCGGGGTAAGGTGAAATTCCTGACCGGCGGTGATGTTCCAAGTGAACTAAGCCCGCGACTCGTTACTCTTTTACAAGAGAAAGCGACTGATCTGGTGACAATCCAGAGCCGACGGTAAAGTCCGGATGGGAGAGGATCATAAGGTAAAGGCAGCGGGTGTATTCCCTGATGTCTTTATTGATAATGGCCCCCGTTGTTTGCCCTGTTTACAGGTGACTCGGGGGCTTTTGGTCTCTTATCGAGGGTTTGTATCGACAAGGAGAATGAATGATGAGTAATGTATCTGCTTCATCTCAAGGCGTCCGTACCGCACCGCTGCGCAGCGGATTCTGGCTGGTAGTTCTGGGGGCAGCCCTATGGGGTGTTGACCCGCTGTTCCGTATTATCCTGCTGAAATCCCTGACCTCTTCACAGATCGTCCTGCTGGAGCATGTAGTGCTCTTCCTGGTTGCTGCACCTGTAATGTGGCACCAGCGCGCCGAACTGAAGGGGATTCGCCTTCGCCAGGCCGGTGCATTGCTGGTTGTATCGTGGGGCGGTTCAGCTGTAGCAACGATTCTGTTCACCAAAGCATTATCCAGCGGAGATTTCAATGCTGTACTGCTGCTGCAAAAGCTGCAGCCGCTCTTCGCCATTGGTCTGGCCGCTGTTATCCTTAAAGAACGCTTACCTAAGAATTTCGCACCGCTTATCATTGTTGCACTATTAGGCACTTACCTGCTTACCTTTGGCTGGACGATTCCGTTCGGCCATGTGAACAGCTTCATGGGTGTAGGCAGTCTTATGGCGCTGGGCGCCGCCGCATTATGGGGCGGGTCGACTGTCATGGGCCGCTATCTGCTGGGTTCCATGAAATATGAAACTGTAACTTCCCTTCGCTTTATTCTGGCGTTGCCGCTTTTATTCGTGATTACCAGCATGGAGGGAGCTCCGTGGCAGATTACCGGCGGAATCAGCGGTTCGGCCGCTGTTGCCATTAATCTCCTGCTGCAGGCTCTGCTGCCCGGATTGCTCAGCATGCTGCTTTATTACAAAGGCCTGAACACAACCAAGGCTTCTGTAGCCACTCTGGCTGAACTCAGCTTCCCGATGACGGGGATTCTGATTAACTGGATTGTATATCACCAGCTTGTGACTCTGCCGCAAATTATTGGCTTTGCGCTGATCTGGACGGCGCTGTTCTTTATTTCGAGCCAGCAGAGCCGTCAGGGACATCAGGCTGAGGTTATCAAACAGAATTAACAACGGATAGCCGCAGCCTGAGGGGACGACCCCAGGGTTACGGTATCACCAAAAGAGGATGTTCCCGCGAGCCGCAATGGCCCGGGACATCCTCTTGTTTTTTTATAGGTATGATGACCCGAATCTGCTAGTGATTCTGAGTCCGTTTGGCCGGCGAATCCGACGGATCTGCCCGAATAGAGGATTTTCAGTCCTCCCTGGCTAGCGGTGGGGTCATGAAGAGCAGGCCAAGCTCCAGTTATGAGAATGAATAACCGGCCGGCTCAGTCTGCCAGACATCCGGTTTGTGTTCTCGTCCTGCTGCTGTTATTACTGCTGCAGGTATGGAGTTTGTTATATCCCAACTGCTTCAGCTGTGTCTGCGAGATGTACAGCCTGTTTCCTCTTTTCATAACCTTCCATCCCTCTATGTAAATAACAATAAATATGAATTGCAGGGTTAAAGAGTAAAAATAAACCTTTTCTCCCATACTACCGTTATTCTTGCATCTTCAGCTGCTTCACACTACAAACCTTAGGAGGCACCGCCAATGGACAATCCTCACCCGGCTCCCGCCATTTATATACAGCTCAAAAACCGGGTAACCGTGCCCAAAGGCAAGGATGTGATGCTGCGCGATGTAGCCTTTCTGATTACCGAGCCGGAGTGGCGGGAGCCGCTGTATTCACTGCTGCTGCTGCAGCCGGAGCAAAGTGACGGCAATCTGATTCTGATTGATCTGCTGACGGTGATTCCCCGGATCCATGAGCTGCTTCCGCATGCGGAAATCCAGCCGATTGGCGAAGGGCGGACGATTGTGCAGATTGAAGGTCCGGCAACGGCAAACAAACCTTCCATAGCTTTGTTTGTACTGGTATGGCTGCTGCTGTTCTTCGGCTCGGCGCTGACGATCATGAATTTCCATGCTGATGTCAGCATGCAGGAGGTGCAGATCCGGATTGTGGAGATGCTGACCGGCCGCAGGGATGAGCATCCATACGTATTTCAGATCGCCTATTCGCTGGGCATTGGACTGGGGATGGTTATTTTTTTCAACCATTTGTTCAAAAAGAAATGGAACGAGGAGCCGACACCGCTCGAAGTGGAGATGTTCCTGTATCAGAAAAATATCGACCACTATGTCGTCAACGAGGAATATAGCAAAATGAAACGCCGCGGAGATGATGCATCGGTGCGCAGGGGGGAGTGAGCATGACTGCACAAGTATCACTCGGGCTTAACCTGCTGCTCGGCATTGCCGGAGGAATCGCTGTCGGCGGCGGGGTAATCGCTCTTTTTATAGTGCTTGATATGGTGCCCCGGCTGGCGCAGCTGACCTCCTCCTACGATAAAGTGCACTGGTATGAAGGGGCCATGGTCGGGGGCTCACTGCTGGGAACGATGAGTGATTTCTGGAACTGGAAAATAAATGCAGGCCCGCTGATAGAGCTGGGGGTTGGACTGTTTGACGGAGTATTCATCGGTATGCTGGCCGCTGCATTGACGGAGGTACTGAATGTACTGCCGATTCTGGCCAAAAGACTGCATATGACACATATGTTGTTTGGACTACTGATGGCTATGGTATGCGGCAAAGTGGCAGGTTCATTGTTCGACTGGTTTGTATACCGACAGTAAAAGGAGGCTACGGGGTGGTTAGGTATATTCACAGCGGTGATCAGGTGGAAGCGGATAAAAAGCATGGCAAGCCGGAACAGCAAAAGCCGCCGCAGCATGAAGCGCAGGCTGCACAGCAAAGTGTTGCAGACGGGGGCCAATGGCAAGATGAACGCTTAGCTGCGCAGCAGGAGGGGGTAGACGGAGTCCAACCGCAGGGTGAAGCGAAGGCTGCACAGCGGGATGGTGCTGATAGAGTTCAGACGTGGCAAGAAGGACAAGTTGTAGATCAGGATGGTGTAGGCGGACGACAACCGCAGGAGACGGAGGTTTCAGGTGAGCTGGGAGCTGTTACCCGGCCGATAGAGGGCGGTGCGGAAATCCGCTCTGGCATGGATGCCGGTTCGCGTGCAGAAGGCAGGTCCTCTGAGGCAGAGCCTGCTGATAGTAATGCAGCGGAAGGCCGTGAAGCTGGAGACGCAGCAGATAACGCGGCTGCAGGCAGCACAGCGGAGGACAGCCATGAAACAGGAGACGCAGCGGATAACGGGGCTTCCGGCAGCACACCGAAGGACGGCAACGCAGCCGGAGACGATTCGGATAGCCAGGAGTCCGGTGGTGGCGTCAAAGGATTTTTGAGCAGCTTGTTTGGAGATGATGCCGGACCGGGACAGGGAGACGGGGCGAACTCCGGTGACGCACAGAATCAGGATACTGAGGCTGCGGACGAGCTTGGCCAGCCCGGCCGGCCGCAGGGAGGTTCCGCCTCAGTTGAACAAGTAGATAAAGCTGCAAGTGAAGAGGAATCTGGTGGAGATCGCGGAGCGGAGTCCGGTGCGGATATCGGAGTGGATTCCGGAGCAACCGGTTACGGGGACCACGACTTGCAGGTTTCCGATGGGGCGGGTACACCGGATCAGGAGGGCCCGGACAAACCTGATCAAGGCCGTCCGGCTACAGAGAAGACTACCGCCCAGGGTACAAGTGGGGAAGATGAGGACAAGCAGGAAGCCGAGGTATCCGCTGCTGACGATGATGCTGGCACAGCTTCAGCATCCGGCGAAGACAACCCGCCAGCTCCAGCCTCCGGCATCCAATCACAGGATACGGAGACATCAGACGAACTGGGTTCCGAGACAACGGAGAAGAGCCATAAAGGATTTTTTGCCAGATTGTTCGGAGATGATGAAGAGCCTGAGGAAGAAGATCGGGACGCTTCTGGTGAAGATGAAGGTGAAGAGGGATCGTCCAGGCAGGCACAGAGAGTGGGTTCCGCAAGTAATGATCCAGATAAATCTGGAGCTCCGCAGAAGGCCGGGGATCAGTCCGGCACCAAGACTAAGAAAGCCAAGGCCAGTCAAAAGGTAGACTCCGCCGGTAAGCCCAAAGATCTGCGGCAGCAGAAACGCGACAATGAACGTTCCGACTCTCTGGAGGAGTCTATTAAGTACTGGCAGGGCAATGATAAGGTATCGAGTAACCTGGAGGATACCAAAAAAACCCTGACTGAAGTCATGGGTTTGGGTTCATCTTTTGATATCGTCTTCAGGGAAATGTCCTTTGGGGGGCGGCGCGTTGCGTTGCTCTGCATCAGCGGGTTCGCCAAGGATACCATTATTGACGAGATTCTGAAGCGTCTGACCTATCTGACCCCGGATAATATATCTACCGATGTGTTCGCCAGCTTCATGAGCGAGTATATTCCCCATGTCCAGGTAGAGAAGGGTGAGCTGCTCAGCGAGAGCATCAATAAAGTCTTATCAGGCATGAGCGTGTTCTTCATCGAGGGCGAAAGCCAGGTTATTATCATGGATACCCGTTCGTATCCTTCGCGCAGTCCGGACGAGCCTTCAATTGAACGGGTGGTCCGCGGAGCGCGCGACGGCTTCACAGAGACGCTCCTGAGCAACGTGGCTCTGGTCAGAAGACGGATACGCGACCCGGGGCTGAAATACGAGATGCATCAGATCGGACGCCGGACCCGGACCGATGTCTGCGTAGCCTATATTGACGATATCGTCGACAAGACTCAGGTGCAGGCCGTTACCGATAAGCTGAAAAGCGTCGATATCGACGGAATTCCCCTTGCTGACAAACAGCTCGAGGAGGCGATTGTCGGCGGCGGATGGAATCCGTATCCGCTGGTGCGGTACTCGGAGCGGCCGGATATTGTGGCTTCCCATCTGCTGGAGGGCAGAGTGGTAGTCTTCGTGGATACCTCGCCGAGTGTCATGGTTCTGCCGACGACGTTCTTTGATCTCTGCCAGCATGCGGAAGAGAACCGCCAGACGCCTTTTATGGGAAGCTATCTGCGATGGGTCCGCTTCATCGGTATCTTTGCCTCGATGTTCCTGCTGCCGCTGTGGATGCTGCTGGTTATTCATCCGGAGCTGAAGCCGGCCATGCTGGAATTTATCGGTCCGCAAAAGACGGCGAAAATCCCGCTTATCGCCCAATTCTTAATCGTTGAATTAGGGGTGGATCTTCTGCGGATGGCCGCTGTCCATACACCTACACCGCTCGGCTCGGCGATGGGGCTGATTGCTGCGATACTGGTAGGTGACATCGCCGTGCAGACCGGTCTTTTTGTCAACGAGGTGGTGCTCTACATGGCAGTGGCCTCCATCGGAATGTTTGCAACGCCAAGCTATGAGCTGGGGCTGGCCAACCGGATTGTCAGGCTTGCACTTCTGCTGGCGGTGGCCGCGTTCCAGATTCCAGGCTTCATGATCGGGACAACGCTGCTGGTGGTGCTCTTGACTACACACCGGTCCTACAATTCTTCGTATTTGTGGCCGTTTATACCGTTTAATGCAAAAGCGATGGGTGAAATCCTCCTGCGCCAGCCGGTGCTCAGCTCCAAAACAAGGCCTTCCTTCAACAAAACACGGGATAATACCCGGATGCCGCCTAAGCAGGAGAAGGAACACAAGTCGTAGGAAAATACAAATCAACTGCAAATTAGTCCATTCTATGGAGTTCCCTCTGTCTGCTATACTGAATACACTAAACAGCCACGCAATAAAGTGAAATTCCTCTCCTGAGGCCACACTTTAAGGAACGCTGCGGGGTTCTGTAACATATACTAGACAGGGTGGAACAGATATTCCACAGAAATTGGAGGACTGCGCAATGTTTTTACACGGGACGAGCCGAATTAACGATGCAGGGCATTTGGAAATCGGCGGATGTGATGTGACAGAATTGAAAGCGGAGTATGGTACCCCGCTATATATAGTGGACGAGCAATTGGTCCGGCGCCGCTGCCGCGAGTACATGGACGCTTTTACAGCTTCAGGACTCGGTTTCCAGGTTGCCTACGCCAGTAAGGCTTTCTCAACGATGGCCATGTGCCGATTGGCGGATGAGGAAGGACTGTCGCTGGACGTCGTTTCCGACGGAGAGCTGTATACCGCGCTGCAAGCGGGTTTTCCGGCTGAACGAATTCATTTCCACGGCAATAACAAGACACCGGATGAGATTGAAATGGCGATTGATGCAGGCATCGGCTGCTTTGTAGTCGATAACCTGGTTGAACTCAGCCTGCTGCAGGCGATTGCTGGCCGTAAGGAAGTAACGGTTAACATTCTGCTGCGTGTCACACCGGGCGTTGAGGCGCATGCCCACCATGCTTACGCATCCACCGGACAGACGGACTCCAAATTCGGTTTCGATATCGGCAACGGTTCGGCGCAGGAAGCGGTTAAGCAGGCAGACAGCAAAGCTAATCTGAAGCTGCTTGGGGTTCACTCCCATATCGGTTCGCAGATTTTTGAGACAGAAGGCTTCCAGCTGGCGGTTGAACGGATTGCCGAATTCACCCGCAAAGTGAAAGAAGAGCTTGCCATCGGCTTCCCGGTCGTCAATCTTGGCGGCGGCTTCGGCATCCGTTATGTGGATGGTGATACTCCGCTGCAGGTTTCGGAATATGTTGCGGCCATTACGGATGCGGTGAAGACGCATTTTGCCGGTATCGGCGAGGGGCTGCCGCAGATCTGGGTTGAGCCGGGCCGCAGTATCGTAGGCGATGCCGGTACGACCTTGTACACCGTAGGAACAAGCAAAGAAATTCCGGGTGTGCGCAAATATGTTGCCGTTGACGGCGGTATGACGGACAATCCGCGTCCGGCGCTGTATGAATCCAAGTACGAAGCCGTGCTCGCAAGCCGCGCGACTGAGCCTAACGAGGAGACCGTATCCATCGCCGGCAAATGCTGCGAGAGCGGGGATATGCTGATCTGGGATGTAGAGCTTCCGAAGGTGGAGAGCGGAGATCTGCTCGCTGTTGCCTGCACAGGAGCCTACAATTACTCCATGGCCAGCAACTATAACCGTATCCGCCGTCCGGCGGTTGTCTTCGTGCAGAACGGCCAGAGCGATCTGGTGGTTCGCCGTGAATCGCATCAGGATATCGTGGCCAATGATATTGTGCCGGCACGTATTGCCAAACAGACCGTTACGAATTAAACCATACCTGCTGCATAAGCTGCAGGGCACTCCATGAGGGCAGGCGGGAATCGTTCCCGCTTGCTTTGCTTTGTACCCCGTTTCATAGTAAACTAATAAAAGTGTTCAATATTTGTCATTTCGAAAGGGGTCATTTACATATGGCTAAGCAAGCGAAAATTACACTCGAAAACGGCGGTGTCGTGCTGATTGACTTGTTCGAACAGGATGCGCCTAATACTGTAGCGAACTTTGAGAAACTGGCTAAAGACGGATTCTACAACGGACTGTTGTTCCACCGTGTAATTCCAGGTTTCGTAGCTCAAGGCGGCTGTCCTAATGGTACAGGCTCCGGCGGCCCAGGTTACACCATCAACTGCGAGATTAACCCGAACAAGCATGAGCGCGGCTCTCTGGCTATGGCCCATGCGGGTAAGAACACAGGCGGAAGCCAGTTCTACATCGCTTATGCTCCACAGCCTCACCTTGACGGGGTACACACTGTATTCGGTAAAGTGGTTGAAGGTATGGACCAAGTCGATGCTTTCAAAGGCCGCGACAAAATGGCTACCGTTGAAGTAGTAGAAGTATAATACAAGCATCGTCAAAGCACCCGGCTGGATTATCCAGCCGGGTGCTTTTTTTTGCCCATATTAGCCTTTACCTCGTTCCGGTCCAGCCTCTGCGGCTGCGCCGGGAGGCATACAGCTCGGGTAGCTTGAAGAAGATCAGGAACATCAGCAGGAAGATGACAAAGGCAAAGGCCTCTTCGACGAGCAGATAATACGGATAGGGGCCGAAATAATCAAGTACGGAGAACGTGCCGGGCTTGTGAGCCAGAAACATATAGTTGGAATCCAGCAGCATATCGGCGGCATAGACACATACGGCGATAACATTCAGGCAGAGCATGGTGAAGAAGAGCGAGCGCCAGGTAGGCTTATAGCCTTCAATCCAGGTCATGTACAGGGATGCCAGAATAATCGACCCGTGGGCGATGAAGAACAGCAGGAAGCGGAAATGCGGAAACGGGTAGACCAGATTAGGCGTAAGCAGGGCGATGAATGCACCGCCGATCCCGGCAAAGTAGAGAAAAGAATACAGCAGCCTGCTGCGTGTAAGTAGCATGATCACCGACAAGAGCAGGGTAATACCGCATAGTTCAAGCGGCAGGGAGGAACTGCGGCTCCAGATATCCTGGGAGACATACCAGACATGGAGCCCACCCTCGCAGGCGATCAGCAGCAGTACCAGCAGCAGGCGGACACTGCGCCTCAGACCGGAGTGTGTACGCAGGACGAAACGCGATCCGTAGAGCAGCAGACAGCATAGGGCGACGATGGACATTGCCATGAGATGCGGGGTTGAGAACATTAAGAAATCGTGATTACGATGGCGGTCCCAAAAAAGATTAAGGTTCACTGTGCTCTCTCCTTGAATCCAGAAATAAATAAAAGAAAATAAAAGTTCAGAATTTGAATATAACTGATTCTAAAGATCTACTCTTAGGTGATATAAGTATATATCGTTCGGGCTAGACAGAAAAGACAGGAGTATCGGTTTATTTACATAAGATGGACGCATATGCCCGTATACATAACGACCCATAAGGCGGAGTGTTTTTACCGGTGCGTTCGGCAGCCATCTTTTCTGTATGCTCGTTTCATATCAAACTTAAGAACGGGGGCTTCTGGGAAATGGTGAAAAAAAGAACAAGTCTAGCAATTGTAATAATCATGCTGTTTGTGCAGTATGCCTACGGACTGGGGTTCACCCAGCAGGTTAAAGCGGAGGGAATCGAGCAGGACAGAGATATTATTACCAGTGTATCGATGGCCGTGTATGGGCCGGACGGACAGACCGTAACCGGAAGTGTATATGATGTGGACTCTACTGTTACGCTGGATTATACCTGGTCGCTTCCAAACGGGCACGGGTATATCCAGGGAGATAGCTTCACCTTCCAGCTTCCTGAGCAGTTTGAGCTGTTCAATGATATCCAGGGCGGACTCGTGTCCGACGATGGAGATGTCGGGACGTTCACAGTGAGCCAGTCGACACATCAGATAGTCATGACTTTCAACGACTACATCGAGAGTCATGACAACGTACAGGGTACCCTGCGGATTAATACCAAATTCGATAAACAGGTGATAAGCGGCAGTACGGTTCAGCAGATTCTATTCCCCGTAAACGGCGGGGTACAGACCATTAGTGTGGCATTTAAGCCATCCGTAGGTTCGACGATTGAGAAAAAAGGTGTGTCCAGCGGCTTCAATGCTGATCATATCTTCTGGACGGTGGATGTCAATAAGAAGCTGGAACCGGTCAGCAATGCGGTGGTGACAGACCCTGTTCCTGCCGGGTTGTCGCTGGACAGCACGGTAACCCTTGCGGTGTACCAGCTGAATGTTCTGCTTGACGGTACAGTGACTCAAGGCCAGCTTGTAGACAGCAGCAATTATACCGCTGACGTTTCCGGCAGTGCACTTGTTCTCCGCTTCGCGGACCCTGTAATCACAGGTGCGTACCGCATTGCCTATACAACCCAGGTAGTCAGCGACAGTCTGACCAGCTTCACGAATACCGCTACCTTCACCGGTGATGGACGTGATCCGGTAAGCAGCTCGGCTACAGTCGTTATTGAACGCGGAGGAAGCATCAAGAAGAAGGCAGCCAGCTATGAGTGGGGGAAGCAGACCATCACCTGGGCTATTGAATACAACTACAATAAACGCACGATCTCTGCAGAGAATGCGGTGTTGACAGATGTATTCAATCATTCCCAGCAGCTGGTTGCAGACTCGCTGCGGATTTATCCGGTGACGCTGGATTCTGCAGGAGGAGCTACGAAAGGGACGGCTCTAACCGCAGGTGCAGACTATACAGTAACGCCGGTTGTTGAAGGCACAAACGACGGATTCAAACTGGAGTTTGCAGATGCTGTGACCTCTGCATATCTGATCGAATATAAGACCAAAGCAGTAGACCGCGTATTCAGCGACACCACTATTACCAACACTGTCTCAGACAGTACTTATAGCGATAAGGCTACACAGCTTATCCGGCCGGCCATCATTTATAAGAATTTGTCAGGAGTCAACTACGCCACCCATGTAACGGATTGGAAGATTACGCTGAACGGCGATAATTATCCGATGAGCCAGGTAGTGGTTACGGATAGTTTCCCTTACGGCGGCCAGAAGTTTATCGCGGGTTCACTGGTCGTTCGCAATGAAGCCGGCACCGTGCTTAATGCTTCAGCGTATTCACTGATTGCCGGTTCACCTGCACAGCCTAACGAAGGCTTCAAGGTGAAATTCAATTCGCCGATCAGCGGCACATACACAATTAGTTATCGGACTGAATTCAGTAATGACTGGCTTACAGGTACTACAGATAATTTCATTAACGTAGCGCGGATTGACTGGAAGGACAGCGCGAATAACGCTCAATGGACAGAAGCCAGAGGGCAGTTCATTCCGGGTCCTGAGGTGAAGAACAACGGCTTCAAATCCGGGGTATATGATGCGTCTGCCAAAGAGATCACCTGGACAGTGGGCGTCAATTACAACAGTAAGGCTATTGCTGATCCCCGGGTAACGGACATACTGAACGCGGGACAGTCACTGGTGCCGGGTTCACTAAAAGTGTACCGGATGAATATTGCTCCCGGAGGGGCTCACAGCTTCGGCACCGAACTTGCCGCCAGCTCCTATAGCTACACTGTCGGAAGCGGGAATGAGCTTCTGGTGGATTTTGACAATGCGATCAATTCACCTTATTATGTTGTATTCAAAACAAGCCTTGCAGGGCAGTTGATTGGTACTAACGTTGCTAACACAGCCAATCTGCTGGATGGTACCAAGAAGGTCTCCAAAGATCTGAAGGCCTCGGTGAATATTCCGCATGGCGATGAATATGTGTTCAAAGACGGCGTTCAGATCGGTGATAAGCTGCAGTGGACGATCGCTATTAACCGGACGCAGTCCCATGTGAAGGATGCCTTAATTACAGATGTGCCAAGTACCAATCAGATTCTGCTGCCGGACACGTTCCATCTGTACCGGACAGTTACAGCCGTGAATGGTGATGTAACGAAGAGCGGACCTGAGCTTGTAAAGGATACGGACTACACCTTGAATATCAGTGCTGATGCAGAGGGTAAGCAGACATTTGTGCTTAGCTTCCTCCAGGATATCCATTCCGCATATGTGCTTGAATATCAATCCCTGATCGTAGCGAATACGGGGGATAAGCTGGTCAATACCGTTAACTTCAGCGGGAATAATGTCGTACAGGTCACCAAGGAGACCAGCAAAGAAATTATAGTCGGCGTATCCAGCGGCTCGGGAACGGGCAGCGGGGTCAGAGGAACGCTGAATGTCCACAAAATTGATGCAGGTGACAGCACCAAAGCACTTGCCGGTGCCACCTTTGAATTGTACCGCCTGAACGGCAGCGATCGTGTGCTTGTGAATACCCGGACTACGGATGCAGCGGGCAATGCAGTATTCAACAATATCTGGCTGGGCAGCTATGTACTGATTGAAACTGCAGCACCGGCAGGTTATGTGCTCGATACAAGTGAGCATGCGGTGACTATCGGTTCATCCGCAGCAGTGAATCTGACCTTAGCGAATACCCCTGCGGAGCAGCCGACAGCCACACCAACGCCTATACCGACAGCCACCATTGCGCCGACAGAAGCACCGACAGCCACGCCGCTTCCAACGGTACCGCCTGTAGAGACAGCTGGGCCAACGGCTGCTCCAACGGCAACGAATGGACCGGAGGTAACGCCGAATCCTACAGCACCGCCTGTCACACCAGATATTTCGCCGGTACCAACACCGGCGGGCACGGTGGTTCCGGGGATCATTATTGATGATCTGGAAATTCCGGCAGGTCCAGGCTTACCCGCAACAGCGCAGCCTTCTGCGCCGGTAGCGGTGGTTACACCGGCACCAGCCACGCCGGCACCGGAAGTGCCGGTTGATGAGGACATTCCGCTCGGCGGTGTTGATATTGAAGATGAAGACATCCCGCAAGGGACGGTCACGGCAACAGACTCCGGCGGAACACTGCCGCAGACTGGAGAGAACAGCCCGCTGCCGATCTATATGGCAGGACTCGGTTTGATCCTGATCGGGTTCGTATTACACCGGGTGTTCAGACGGAACCGGAATCAGGAATAAACGGTAGTGGATCAGGACAGCTGATTATATGATCAGCCTTCACCAAGAGCAGGCGGCAGATTATAGCTGCCTGCTCTTTTTGCCGTGACTTAAGAAAGGCTAAGAATTGATTGGTCATCCGCGGCGGAAATGCTATAATTACTAAAATTCAAAGTTTCGGAGGGATGCAGCAATGTCCATGTGGAAGGAATTCAAAAGCTTCGCCATGAAGGGAAATGTGCTTGATCTGGCAGTGGCAGTTGTAATCGGGGCGGCTTTCGGCAAAATTGTTACTTCTTTGGTTAGTGACATCATAATGCCGCTTATCGGCTTAATAAGTGGAGATACCAATCTGAAGGAGCTTCATCTGGGCAGCGGAGAAGCCGCCGTGAATTACGGCCTATTCTTACAGTCCGTACTGGACTTCTTCATTATTTCCTTCTCGATCTTTATGGTGGTTAAGCTGACAAGCAGATTCAGACGCAAGGAAACTGTTAAAGTCGAAGTTGTCGAGCCCCCTGCTCCGGCACCGGAGGTTGCGCTGCTGATCGAAATTCGTGATTTGCTGAGAGCGGACAAGCAGCGGGAGTCAGGGAATTAAGGGAACTAAGTTACATAAATAAAGTAAATTTCCGAAACACACTTGCATTTCCCGCACGTAAGTGATAATTTTGTTGTAGGCAAAACTTATTATTCAACTGAATATATCAATCCTTCAGGGCAGGGTGTAATTCCCTACCGGCGGTGATGCTGTTAGATTGGCTGTTTCTGGCCAGTTCTGCTGCTCAGTCCGCTACCCGATCCGTATGCTGGTGGTACGGACGGTGGACCTGGTGCAATTCCGGGACCGACAGTATAGTCTGGATGGAAGAAGGAGAGATTGACGTGCTGTGCTTATATAGGCGGCCGTGCTGCAGTATTTTCGAACATTACGTGCGAATTTTCACAATGCCATAAGTCCGGCGTTTATTTACGCACCTATTTTTTGAGCTGCTGATACCTCTCGTATATCCCGTCTTGAACTCCTCCTGGAGATTGAGACGGGTTTTTCTGTTTAAACTGTGCACATTATGAATATAGCCGGCTGATTGGAGGGAAGTCACATGGATAAGATGAATGATGAGTTTTATATGTCTCTTGCGCTGGATATGGCGGAAAGGGCTCAAGGACAGACCGGAATCAATCCCGTGGTCGGATGTGTAGTTGTGAAGGATGGTGCCATGATCGGGATCGGCACGCATCTGCAGCGCGGTACCGGGCATGCCGAGGTCCATGCGCTCAACATGGCTGCTGGTAAGGCTCAGGGAAGCACAGCGTATGTTACGCTCGAGCCCTGCAGCCATTATGGCATCACGCCTCCCTGCAGCCAGCGCCTAATCGATGAAGGGGTCGCAAGGGTTGTCGTTGCCTGTGAAGATCCTAATCCGCAGGTTGCAGGCCGCGGAATTGAAATGCTGCGTGAGCAGGGCATAGAGGTTGAGGTAGGTCTGCTCCGGAGCCGCGCTATCCGGCTGAATGAGAAGTTTATCAAATACATTCTGACAAAGCAGCCTTTCATTACACTGAAGAGCGCCAGCACCTTGGACGGCAAAATTGCCACCCGTACAGGGGACAGCAAATGGATATCCAATGCTGAATCCCGGGAGCTAGTACATACGCTGCGCCATCGCCATCAGGGAATCATGGTCGGGGTGAATACGGTGATTGCCGATAATCCTTCGCTGACGACCAGGCTGAATGTGCCCGGGCTCAATCCAATCAGGATTATCATCGACTCTACACTGAGGCTGCCTCTGGAGAGCGCCGTTGTCACTGACGGACTGGCACCTACGGTGGTCGTTACCACTGAAGCGGGTGATCCGGCCCGGAAGGCAGCACTGCTCGCTGCGGGTGTTCAGGTTGTTGCCGCTGGCAGCGGACCGCGTGTCGATCTGCAGGCCGCAATGATAGCATTGGGCGGAATGGAGATCGGCTCCATCCTGCTCGAAGGCGGCGGCACGCTGAACGGAGCGATGCTGGAGCAGGGACTGGTTGACCGCGTAGTTCTCTTCTTCGCTCCTAAGATTGTCGGAGGCGGGGCTGCTGCGGCAGGTGCCTTTGACTTCCCGGGTGTGGAACTGATGCGGGATGCCATTACACTCGAAGGATTGGAAGTGGAAGTGCTCGGGGATAATGTCTGTATCAGCGGCACCCCGGCACGCTAATAGAAGCGTAGTGAGTTTTGGACAAAGGGATTTTGGAACTGTAGGAGCGGTAGCGACCGCCTTGTCACCGGATTTCTACCGCTAAGAGCGGTTTGAATCAAGAACTCTGGGGACAACAGCGGCCGGAAGTCCAAATATCCACTGTAGTAACACATGAGCTTTAAGTTGTAATTTTGAAGGAGGGATAGTATGTTCACCGGCCTGATTGAAGAGGTGGGTATCCTCCGCAGCGTCACCAGCGGAGGGGAGATGATGGTGCTGAATATCGGCGCCTCCCTCATTATGGGAGATCTGAAGATTGGCGACAGCGTCTCCGTCAATGGGGTCTGTCTTACAGCCACATCCATAGGTGACCATTATTTCACGGTTGATGTGATGCCTCAGACCTACCGCAACAGCAATCTCAAAAACTTACGGACCGGGGGCAAAATGAACCTGGAGCGCGCGATGGCAGCAGGCGGACGTTTCGGCGGGCATATTGTCCAGGGGCATGTGGATGGAACCGGTGAGATCCGCAGCGTGAAGCGCGATCAGAATGCGGTGGTATTCGAAATTGCACCGGACCGCAAATCGCTGTTTAAGTACATCATTCCCAAAGGCTCCATTACGATTGACGGCATCAGCCTCACCGTAGTGGATACAGAGTCGTCCACGTTTACTGTCTCTATCATTCCCCACACCCTTGGAGAAACGGTGCTGGCCCATAAACGGCCGGGTGACAGTATCAATATCGAATGTGATGTGCTGGGCAAGTATGTGGATCATCTGCTGCATTATGGTTCGCGTTCCGGCAATGAAGAAGATGAGAAGAGCTCGAAGATCAGCCACGATTTTCTGGCGGCCAACGGGTTTGTATAATTAAAGATTAGGCATACGGCGGCCGGTAAGGCAGCGTACAGCCATCAGGAGGACAGTAACATGAGCGAGCAAGACAAGAAGGACAGCGTCCTGGACCCGATTGAGGATGCCATATATGATTTGATGCGCGGGAAGGTGATCATCGTTGTTGATGATGAGGACCGCGAGAATGAAGGAGACTTCATCGCCCTTGCCGAACGGGCAACCCCTGAAGTTATCAACTTCATGATTACCGAGGGACGCGGCCTGGTCTGCGTGCCGATTACCGCGGAACGCGCAGAGGAACTGGATCTGCAGCCAATGGTGGCCCAGAATACCGACAATCACGGTACCGCTTTTACCGTATCGATTGACCACAAGGATACGACCACCGGTATTTCCGCCGGGGAAAGATCCATGACTATCAAGGCAATGCTGGACCCGAATGCGAAGCCTTCCGACTTCCGCAGACCGGGCCACATGTTCCCGCTGATCGCGAAGAAGGGCGGGGTATTACGGCGTTCAGGGCACACGGAAGCCGCTGTTGATCTGGCCCGCATGTGCGGCGCTTATCCGGCTAGCGTCATTTGTGAAGTGGTGAAGGTGGACGGTACCATGGCCCGCCTGCCTGACCTGATTGAGATTGCCAAGAAACATGATCTCAAGCTGATCAGCATCAAGGACCTCATTCACTACCGTAATGAGAAAGAACATCTGGTTACCCGCGAGGTAGCCGTGAATCTGCCGACCGACTTCGGTGATTTCCAGACGATTGCCTACACGAATGAAGTGGATGACAAAGAGCATGTGGCCCTGGTAAAAGGTGATATCTCCGGTGACGAGCCTGTGCTGGTGCGTGTGCATTCCGAGTGCCTGACCGGCGATGTATTCCATTCCCACCGCTGCGACTGCGGCCCGCAATTTGAAGCGGCGCTGCGCCAGATTGAAGAAGCAGGCCGAGGGGTGCTGCTCTATATGCGCCAGGAAGGCCGGGGGATTGGCCTGATCAACAAGCTGCGTGCCTACAAGCTGCAGGAGGAAGGACTGGATACGGTAGATGCCAACCTGAAGCTGGGCTTCGCCGCAGATCTGCGTGATTACGGCATCGGTGCACAGATTCTCAAGGACCTGGGCGTCCGCCAGATCAGACTGCTGACCAACAATCCGCGCAAGATCAAAGGGCTGGAAGGCTACGGCCTTGAAGTTGTGGAGCGTGTAGCCATCCAGATGCCGGAGAACAAGGACAACACTAAATATCTTCATACAAAGCAGGCCAAGCTTGGCCATCTGCTGACTTTTGACAAGATAGAACAAAACGAGGATTCCAAAATTTAATTATAGAATCACTAACTTATACATGAAGGGTTGATGAGTATAATGCCAAATTATTTTGAAGGACATTTAGTATCTGAAGGATTGAAATACGGGGTTGTCGTAGGACGTTTCAACGAATTTATTACAAGCAAGCTGCTCTCCGGAGCGCTCGATGCCTTCAAACGCCATGGCGTAGCTGACGATGAAGTGGATGTTGCCTGGGTACCGGGAGTATTCGAAATTCCTCTGATCGCGCAAAAAATGGCCGAAAGCGGCAAGTACGATGCAGTAATCACACTGGGTACAGTTATTCGCGGATCTACAACACACTATGATTATGTGTGCAATGAAGTAGCCAAGGGCGTAGCGGCCATTAATCTCAAGACAGGCATTCCGACGATTTTCGGCGTGGTAACGACTGAGAATATCGAACAGGCCATTGAGCGTTCCGGAACCAAAGCGGGCAATAAAGGCTGGGATGCGGCGACTGCTGCCATCGAAATGGCGAACCTGAACAAGCTGTTTAAATAACGCCCCTCTTGACGAATCAGCGTAAGTCGTGCTTATTTATATGTATGAGAAGAAAGCATGAACATAAGGAGCTGCGAGGAAATTAGTATCCGCTTTTGTTGACAAATCTCCATGGGTTTGGGAGTTATGTCAACAAATTAGCGGTACTTTATTTCGTCGCAGTCTCAAGGATCTTTCTACTTGTGTAGCGTCCGTGCGGCGCTGCACTTTACTTTTTTTGGGCTGGAGGAAACCGCGTGACTGTATTGTACAAGCTGGAGACGTTCGAAGGTCCGCTCGATCTGCTCTTGCATTTGATTGACAAAGCGGAAATCGACATCCAGGACATTCCGGTCAGCGAGATCACCGAGCAGTACATGGAATACCTGCAGGGGATGCAGGAGCTTGAGCTGGATATCACCAGCGAATTTCTGGTTATGGCTGCTACCCTCTTGTCGATCAAGAGCAAGCTGCTGCTGCCGAAGCCGCCGGTGATCGAAATTGAGGATTTCGATTATTACGAGGACGACGGATATGATCCGCGGGCAGAGCTGGTTCAGCGGCTGATTGAATACCGCAAATTCAAGAGCATTGCTGTGCAACTGCTGGATATGGAGAGCGAGCGCAGCCTGATTTTCACGAAGGAACCTGAGGATCTGGGCCCCTTTGTTCCTACGCAGACCGATAATACGCTGAAGGGACTGCACACCGCTGATTTGATTGCGGCGTTCCGTAAGGCGCTGAGCAAGGCGGCCCGGAGATCCTCTTATCAACGGATTACCCGTGATGAGATTTCGGTGAAGGACCGGATTCGAGATGTGTCGGAAGCACTCCAGCGTAAGGGAATGGGCGGCAGACTGCGCTTTTCGTCGCTTTTGCATGATGAGATGGCCCGGCATGAGATTGTAGTGACCTTCCTGGCCATTCTGGAGCTGATGAAGATGAAGGCGATTTTCTGCTACCAGGAGAAATTATTTGACGATATTGTGATGGAGTGGAGAGGAGGAGAGGAAGTCAGTGGACTACAACACGCTGAAATCAATTATTGAAGGCCTGCTGTTTCTCTCAGGGGATGAAGGTTTATCCGTGCGCCAGATTGCCGAGATTACCGAGCAGCGGCCCGATCTGGCTACACGGGCGCTGGAGGATTTGAAAGACGATTACAGCTCGCAGGGCCGGGGCCTGCAGGTAGTGCAGATCGCCGGGAATTACCGTCTGGCGACACTGCCGGAGCATGCGCAATATTTCGAGCGTCTGGCGTATTCCCCTTCCAGATCATCCCTGTCCCAGGCAGCGCTGGAGACACTTGCGATTGTGGCGTACCGCCAGCCTATTACCAGAGTGGAGATCGAAGAAATCCGCGGGGTGAAGTCAGAACGGGCTATTCATACGCTGGGAAATAAGGATCTGATTCATGAGGTAGGCCGGGCAGAGGCTGTCGGCCGTCCGATCCTGTACGGAACGACCAAGTCCTTCCTGGACAGCTTTGGCCTGGCCAGCCTGAAGGAGCTTCCGGAGCCGTCGAGCTTCGATACTTCAGAGGGCCTGGAAGAAGAGACGCAGCTGCTGTTCAGCAAGCTGGACAGCCAGATGACCTTTGAAGAGGTAGAGACAGAATAAACGCAGCGGATATACGCTGTTCCAGCAATGCCGTTGTCCCCGCCGGGACAGCGGCATTTTTTTTGGCGGCAGAATCTTTTGGAGATGTTTGCTGAAATGCCGAATTTTATCCAGCAGGATTTGCCATACTAAACCAGAGGCTCCACTATTCACATTACCTGAGGCTGCTTGGAGGTTACGATTGTGACGTTATGGCTTGTGATACCCTTATCCCTGCTGCTGCTGGTTATTCTGCTGTGCCTGCTGGTTCTGGCTTCATCGATTCATTTTCATTTCCGTCTATGCAGGCTGGGAAAGGATGACCGTATTGAATTTGATATTAAAGCTGTATACGGGCTGGTCAAATTCCATTATGAGCTCCCTGCGCTGGTCTTTGACAGCCTAGAACAAGGCATTAAGGTTAAGCTCGAAAAAAGCGGAATCGCCCCTGTGAAAATGGACAGCGACAAAGAAGAAAAAATCGACCGGGAGTCCGTGGCGGAATGGTTAAAGAACATCCGTACAGCGATCAAGTCAACCCGCGGTTTCAAAAAATGGCTGGTTGGCACGTTATCGCATGTCCGGATTACCAAGCTGGACTGGTCCACGGATTTCTCGCTGGGCGATGCGGCAGATACGGCAACCGCGGCTGGCGCTTTATGGGGCATGAAGTGGACCATGGTCGGCTGGGTATCGCGTTTCGTCAGATTGCAGCGGAATCCGCGGATGTTCGTAGCCCCGGTGTTCCGGGACGAGCCTTGTTTCTCAACGGAAGCGGTCTGCACTGGCAAGCTTTCTGTGGGCTATGCTTTTTATGCGGCACTGTTATTATTGCGGCGTGTATCGAAGGTGGAAGGCGGCCTCGGGAGATGGAAGAAACTGCTTAGCCGGGGCCAGTGATAAAAAGACTACATACTCCCTTCCATAGTGGGCAAGATAAGACTGCAGGTACACTTATATACACACGAGGAGGAGAAAAACAATGTCAGATCATCCTATTCAAGGTCTCATGCAGACGGCTATGGAAAATATCAAAGGCATGGTGGATGTAAATACCATTGTCGGAGATCCAGTAGAAACACCAGATGGCAGTATCATTCTGCCGATCAGTAAGGTCGCGTTCGGTTTTGCCGCAGGCGGCAGTGACTTCCGGGTAGAAGACGATGCTCCGGGCGTGAACGGCAGCGGAACCGGAGTCAAAATGCTTCCCTTCGGGGGCGGTAGCGGGGGCGGTGTATCTATACGGCCAATCGCTTTTCTGGTAGTGGGCAGGGATGGGGTACATATTGTGCCGCTTGACAATCAAACCCATCTGTTCGAGAAAATTATTGATGCCACACCTAACCTGATTGATAAAATCCAGAATATGTTCCAGCCGAACGGCATGCCGTTGGGGGCAGACGCACCAGGTACCACGGTGACCAAAACCGTAGTGAAGACTGAGCCGGATACGCATTCAGCAGCACACTAACACATCTGTTGAACGCGGCGGGATAAGAATAATCGGGGGTATCACCTTTCAATGGTGATATCCCTTTTTTGACGGACAGCAGCGGATGGGACATACCAGTCCCCCGAACCGCATACACTTGTACAACCAGGCAAGACGGAAGAACCGCTGCCCTAGACCTGAGAAGCCGGAGGATGAACATGAAGACATTAACCCGAAAATCGTTGATTTCCTTAATATTGTGTTTACTGCTGCTTGCACTGGTTCCGTTGTCTTCTATCCGGGCTGAGAATAGTTCTATATCTACTCATGCCAGAGCGGCGGCGCTGATCGATGTGGAGTCGGGAAGACTTCTATACAGCAGCCGCGGGGATGAGCCGATGCTGATTGCCAGTTTGACCAAAATAATGACAGCACTTGTAGCGATAGAGCACGGTGATTTGACCTCAAAGGTCAAGGTCGGCAAAAATGCTTTTGCCAAGGAAGGTTCTTCGCTGTATCTGAAGCAGGGCGAAGAAATGACGCTGGAGGATATGCTGTACGGATTAATGCTGCGTTCAGGAAATGATGCGGCAACCGCAATTGCCGAGCATGTCGGAGGCTCCGAGCAGGGCTTCGTCTACCTGATGAATGCCAAGGCGGAGGCGCTTAACTTAACCCATACGCATTTTGCCAATCCGCACGGGCTCGATGCCGAAGGGCACTACTCCAGCGCAAATGATCTGGCTGTATTGACTGCTTACGCGATGCATAATCCTGTGTTCAAGGAGATTGTGGCTACCAAAGAGAAGACGGCGGACAATCCGTATGAGAAATGGGATTACAAGTGGAGCAATAAAAATAAAATGCTGCGCCTCTACGAAGGGGCGGACGGTGTGAAGACGGGTTATACCAAAAAAGCACTCCGCTGCCTGGTCAGCTCCGCTACCCGAAACGGCCAGCAGCTTGTCGCTGTTACGCTGAATGACGGCAATGACTGGAATGACCATTCGGCGCTGCTGGATTTCGGCTTCAACCACTATCCGCTCAAGACATTAGTGGAACGCGGAGAAACCGTCAGCGGCTACACGCTGGTTACCGGCAAGGATTTCGCCTATCCGCTCGGACAAGGGGAAGAGGCAAGGCTTATTAGCAAGCTGGTATTAAGCGAAGAGAAGAGTACCGCAGGGACAGAGGCGCGTGCCAGTGACGGCACTAAGACAAGCAAAAACACCAGCAGCTTCGGGCTGAAGGGTGTGATTATAATGCAGCTGGGCGGCAAGGAAATCGGCCGGGTTCCGGTGTATACGCCAAGCCAGCTGCCGCCGGAAACATCACCCTATGAGAAAAAATACAGTCCTGCGGGAGGTACTGCTTATCCGGCGGACAACTGGCTGCAGGCATTCGGCAGCGCGCTGCGTGCCATGTTCCAGAGCGGCGAAGATCAGAGATAGTTGCATAATGTGCAATTAAAAACAGCGAAAAGGGTTGCTTGCAACTTATAAGTGTAGTCTGTACAACTAAATCTGCCCGAATCGCTGGAAATCATCTACACCTGGCAGTTTAATTGTACGAAATACAACTAAACGGATAATAGGTTGAGAATCAGACGTTTTAGTTGTACAAAGTGCAATTAAGCCAAAAGCATATACCGTAATATTGTCATTGCAAAGCAGCTTTTCAAAGTGTAGTTATGCAGAGGGCTAGGGCAGCAGATAAGAAGAATAGCGCTGGAGGAGGGGATAAGCATGTTAAATGGTATCTGGCTGGGGATGATCCTGATCGGGTTTGTATTTGCGGCGGTAACCGGACGGATGAACGAATTCACAGCTGCCGTGTTTGACGGAGCCAAAAGCGGGGTCACCGTAAGCTTCGGGCTGATCAGTGTGCTGGTGTTCTGGCTGGGGATTATGCGGATTGCGGAGGATGCAGACCTGCTGAAGAAGATCTCCAGAGTATTGGGACCGGTAGTATCTTTTCTGTTTCCGGATGTGCCCAAAGGCCATCCTGCGATTGGTTATATTCTCTCCAATATGAGCGCCAACCTGCTGGGACTCGGAAATGCCGCTACACCCATGGGCATTAAGGCAATGCAGGAGCTGCAGACACTCAACCCGGATAAGGAAACCGCAACGCCTGCCATGTGTACCCTGCTAGCACTGAACACTGCCAGTATCACGCTGATTCCGGCAACTCTAATTGCGATCCGGCTGAATTACGGATCGGCTGACCCGGCGGCAATCGTCGGTACCACGCTGGCGGCAACGGCCGTGGCTACTCTTGCCGCCATTGCTGCGGACAGGCTGTGCCGGCGCCTAACACTGCTGCGCAGGCCGCCCGGACCGCCGCCTGCGATAAGATCCGGCACCGCTGCAGCGAAAGGGAGCGCGGCGCTCCCACATTCTTCAGTGAAAGGGTGAGCCTGTCTTGTTCCAGTTCATCAGTCTAATATCCGCCTGGGCGATTCCGGTAATGGTCACCTTTATTCCGCTATATGCGTTCTCCCGCAAGGTTCCGGTCTACGAATCTTTTGTGGAAGGTGCGAAAGACGGCTTCGGCACAGCCATTGCGATCATCCCCCATCTTGTCGGCATGCTGGTGGCGATCAGTGTCTTCCGCGCTTCGGGTGCGCTGGACTTCCTGATGGGCTTTGTAAGCCCTCTTGTACAAAGTCTTGGGATTCCTGCTGAAGTCCTCCCGCTCGGTCTCCTGCGCCCTCTGACGGGCACTGGATCGCTTGCCTATACGACAGATCTGATCCGGGTCCACGGCCCGGACTCATTGATAGGCATGATTGCTTCTACTATACAGGGCAGCACGGATACAACCTTATATGTGTTGACTGTTTATTTCGGCGCTGTGGGGATCCGCAACGGCCGTTATGCCCTTAAGGTGGGTCTGTTCTCGGATGTCGTCGGCTTTATCGCAGCTATTGCAGTTTGTCTGCTGGTATTCGGGTAAGAGAATTTTTTTGGAGCAAGAAGGAGTATTGCAGCTCTGGAAAGAATTGTTCACTGGCAAGGATTTCAATGGATAGTTTCTGCCGTAGCATTGAACTTCCAGAAGGAGTAACGCCAGTGGGAGAAATGATTGTTATTTTACTGTTTCTTTATGCATTTGTTTTCATTCATTTGATCCGGCATGCGGCTGATGTTTTACGGGAAGAGTGGAAGCAGGAGCAGGACCGGAAAGATCTGGCCCGCAAACTGCTGATTTTATGTGGAGGGTTTATCCTGCTTCTCCTGATTGATTTTTTGGTCCTGAATGTAGGCCGGGAACACGCAGGAAGTGGCGTCCTGCAATACAACGCAGTGCTTGGGGTCATCGTGTTCTCAGGACTCTTAGCGCTTTTTGCCCGAAGGAAGATTCTAGCTGCCTTCATGGGATGCTTGTACATATATGATCTGATTATGTTCCATTATTACGGAGCCAACATTACAGGTAATGGTCTGGATGATTTCGGACTTGGCTTAAACAGCATGTTCAGTTCATTCATGAATCTGATTGTTGCTGTAGCGGCACTTTTATTAGACCGAGCTGTTCCGCTGGAAGAGCCGGACGATACGATAGTATAGTGAATGGGCACTGCTGCACATCGATAAGTTAAAGGGAGCATGGAGCAAAGTGGAACCTATTGTTTTTTTGTTGGCCTGTTACATACCCGTTTTACTGTATCTGCTCCATTTCGGGACAGATGTTTTTGAGACAGCGTGGAATTTGAACCACCGCGTTCTGATCCGCAATTTACTGCTGTTCTTTGGAGTGTTTTGCCTGCTTCTCGTTATTGGCTTTCTCGTTTTGAATGTGAACCGGAAGCTTGCGGGAGGGGACTCGATTTTATTTTTGAATATTTTTTGCGGAGCTATTGTACTTGCCATCCTGCTGGGCATCTTTGCCGGCCGGTATGTTTTCGCAGGAATTATATCTATTTTGTATGTGTTTGATCTCGTTCAGTTTCATCAATTCCTTGCCGCCGTTACCGGAGACTCTTCAAAGGACAGCGGTATCGGTTACGGATATCTCTTTACTTTGTTCATAAATCTGGCTGGTTTTGCCGCAGCTGTTTTTATAGATCATATAGTCCAGCTAGTCCAGCGGAGAACCAAGGCTTAAGGTTACATAAGGATTTGAAGCTGTATGTTTATATGGGGTTGTACACCGCTGAGCAACCGGGTACATGCAGAATGTTGTAAGGAATACAACTCACATACAGCGATAAACCGGTTTGCGGGAGGATTGTTGTATGTAGTAGAAGAATTTTTCCGTTTTTTCTCCAAAAAGGAGGGGAAATGATGCCTTTTATACAACAATCTTCGATTAAGGCCTATATCTCGAAGGAAATGTTGTATTTCGTGCAGGATTTAGACTGCGAGATAATGGTACGGGCACCGCGGCCACCCGGAAGCTCAAATAATCATCGAAGGCTGGCTCTAAGCTGATACTTTAAGTTCAGCTTATCTCTGCTTCTCTGCTTCTCTGCTTTCTTAGCGCATGTTCCAAGCAATGCGCAGCAGCAGCTTGCCCCTGCAGTCTTCACCCACTACCCCAGGGTGAGGACTGTTTGTTTCATTCTTTGAAATAGTTGGCGTACTGGGCTGGCGGTGTAACGGAGAGGGAGTTTGGAACTGGAGGAGCGTTAGCGGCCACCTTTAAAATTGGATTTCAACTGCCGCATGGCAGTTGGATCAAGGGAATCCTACTTTAACAGCGGCCGGAAGTCCAAACATTCCCCGGAGTTACGAGTAGTCCGCGCCGGCTTTGCCCCCGCGCCCCGCTTTTGCCCCCGCGCTCCCGCCCGCTTTTGCCCTCACGTTCCCCGCAACCTCAGGCCACGCCTAACCCCAAAGATTTTAACAATCGGCCATCACCTCGCACCTTTTCACTTCATATGCTATTTCAGCAATACGGAGGAAGGAGGGCAAGGGATGGAATACAAAGGCTTTATTCTTCATCATTCCCGCTGTCCGTCCATTAACGGCAAGGGCTTTGACTTCTGGGTCGGGCTGGAAGGGGGGATCTACGCTGCGCCGCTGCTGACAGATCCCGAACATATTCATATCTGCCTGGAAGGGAACTACGGTGAAGAGGATGAGCTTCCCGGCTTACCGGAACGCCAGCAGCAGCTATTTGCGGCAGGCAAACTCATTTTGGAGCTGGCAGGGCGCTATCAAATTGCGCCATTACTCGTTGAACCGCATAGCCAAACTTGTCCGGGAGCATTTTTTCCATGGAATGATCTTGTGATTTATCCCTCCGATGGTTATCATTAACCTGAGGTGAGTAGTCGAAAATGGAAAGATTACAGAAAATTTTGGCGCAAGCAGGTGTTGCGTCCAGACGCAAATGTGAAGAAATGATTTTGGCCGGTAAAGTGGAAGTCAACGGGGAACTCGTAACTACGCTTGGCACGAAGGTGGACCCCGCAACAGATATTATTAAGGTCTCCGGTAGACTGATCCGGGGCGAGAACAAAATCTACATCATGTTCAATAAGCCCAAGGGTGTAATTACAAGCGCATCCGATGACAAGGGCCGCAAGGTGGTAACCGATTACCTGAAAGGCATTACAGAGCGCGTATACCCTGTAGGCCGTCTGGATTATGATACGGAGGGGCTGCTGCTGCTGACGAATGATGGTGAGTTTGCGAACCTGCTCACGCATCCGAAGCATCACGTGCCGAAGACGTATCTGGCGACGGTCAAGGGTGTGCCGCACGGCACGGCGCTGGACAAGCTGAAGGCCGGAATTAAGCTGGAAGACGGCATGACGGCTCCGGCAGAAGTTGAATACAAAGACGTCGATGAAGCCAATAAAGAAACGGTCATCAGCATTACCATCCATGAAGGCCGCAACCGTCAGGTACGGCGGATGTTTGAGGCAATTGCCCACCCGGTGATCCGACTGAAACGGATTTCGTTCGGAGATATCCTGCTCCAGAATCTCAAACGCGGTTCTTACCGTCATTTGACCAAGGATGAAATCAATCATCTGCAGCAAATAGCCAAGGCCGGCGCGCTAAGAGAGAATACGACACGCAAAGACACATAAAGTTCACAATTCCCCCTCCTAAAACTGTGACAATATTCGTTATAATGTTCATAGGATGTTCACACCTAACAACTAAAGTAATGAGTTGCGTCACAGAAGGGGGCACCCTCGTATGGGCAAGGCCAGAAAGCCAATACAAATCGTGATACTATTTCTAATCCTTCTGCTCGGGGGTTATGCAATCGGTTCCTCCGTGTTCGGAGGGGACGGCAAACCCACGGAAGGCGGGAGAGCGCCGGACTTTGAACTGCTTGGGCTGGACGGCGTGACCCATACGCTGGAGGAGTACAAAGGAAAGTCGGTTGTGCTTAACTTCTGGGGCTCCTGGTGCGCCCCTTGTGTCAAGGAGATGCCTGCCCTGCAGGCACAGTGGGAGAAGTGGAAAGACCAGGGCGTAGTGGTCGTAGGCGTTAATGTAGGCGAGGATCAGATGACAGTGGACAATTTCGTGAAGCTCGTGGATATCGATTTCCCGGTTGTGATGGATACGGGGCGTGATGCCGTCCGCAGTTACGGGGTTTCCCCGCTGCCTACCACCTTCTTCATTAATACGAAGGGCAAGGTAGACAGCATTCATATCGGCCAGCTGGATTTGAGCTCGCTTGACGAGCAAATCGGGAATCTGGTGGGAGAATGAAGGAGCACATGCCGCTAATCAGCAATACCAAATGTGAATGCGGTCACCAGAATCCTGTGGGCACTGTTCTCTGCGAAGCCTGCGGCAAGCCGCTGGATGAGAAGGAATGGAACTCTTCCGAGAATCTGGAGATGCGTTACGATGGGGTAGCCCGCCGTTCACAGCGTGTAGGTCCCGGAGTGATCGACAGGGTCTGGAACTTTTTTTCCTCAGTCAAAATCGCCATCTATCTGATTGTGCTGACACTGCTAGGCGCTATGCTGGGTACCATTTTTCCGCAAGAGAGCACTTTTCTGAATATTGACGCTTCAACATATTATCAAGAAACGTACGGAACAGCCGGGAATATATATTATAGACTCGGCCTTTCGCATACCTATGAATCCTGGTGGTTTGTGACGCTGCTCGTAATGATCGGAGCTTCTCTGGTCATTTGCAGCCTGGACCGTGTGCTTCCGCTGTACAAGGCATTAACCCGGCAAAAGATCCGCAAGCATCGCCAGTTTCTGACCCGTCAGAAGCTGACGCTCGTAACGCAAGTGGAAGAGGAACCGGAGGTGTGGGTGGCGCGCATCGTCCAGCCGCTCAGGAAGAAAGGTTACCGCGTCCGGACGGAGGGCGGCGCTTTATTGGCCGAGAAACACCGTTTCAGCCGCTGGGGACCTTATGTAATACATATCGGCCTGATTATTTTTTTGCTCGCCGTGCTGGCGAGAGGACTTCCGGGGCTGAATATGGACCAGCATCTTGCTTTTCCGCAAGGGGAGACCGTCAAAATACCGGACACCAGCCTCTATCTTAAGAATGAGAAGTTCACCGTAGAATTCTACACGGAAGAAGAGATGCCTGAGGAGTTCCGCGGAATCAAGGTGCTTCCCAAGCTCTACGAGACCCGGGCGGTTCTCTATGAATGTACTGCCGGTTGCACGGACCCGTCTAAGGAGCCGGAGCTTACGGAAGTGGCCCGGCATGACATTCAGGTGAATTCACCGCTCAGCTACCAAGGATTGAAAGCGTATCAGTTTGATTATGACCTGACTCCTGTGCTGCGTTCTGTGCAGCCCGGTCTGACGAATTCCTCCACTGGCGAGATTTACGGCAAGCTTGAACTGGATATGAAGAATCCGCAGCGCAGCTTCCAGGCAGGTCCATATACGCTGGAGCTCAAAGAGAAATATATGGATTTCGGACTGAGCGATCAAGGCCAGCCAGTGTCCAAGTCGCCGTATCCGAATGCCCCTGCATTCCTCTTCCTTATTAAAGGGCCGGAGCTTCCGGCCGGGGGGCAGCAGTATTTCTATTTTCCGAAACAGATTGACAAGGAGCAATTCCAGCAGTCAGCCATCAACGACAAGCTTGGCGGCAGCGGGCGGTTCTTGGAGCTTGAGGTCGGCAGTATGAGTGATGTTGACTTCTCGGAATCCACCACCTATCTCAATGTACGGGTCGACCGGGCAATGCCATTTGTCTGGGTTGGTGCGGGCATTATCATGCTGGGGCTGATACTCGGCTTCTACTGGCAGCATAGACGCATCTGGTTGACTGTCGACGGCGGGGAACTGGTGCTAGGAGGCCATACGAACAAGAACTGGTTCGGCTTCCGCCGTGAGATCGTTTCTATTCTCCAGAAGATAGACATGACAGTCGATGAAAAATCATTGGACAACGGAGGAGGCCTGGCATGAGCTTGCTCGATTTCAGCAGTGACGTCTTTATTGCCGCATTCTTTTTATACAGCGGAGCATTCATGTTGTTCACCATCGCCATTATGGGGCGCAGATGGTCCGGCAGGAAGCCGGAGGAGCATACCGCGCGCTGGGGGAGAATCGCTTTTATCGCCTCCTCGCTCGGGCTGCTGTGCCATCTGGCATACTTCATTACACGCTGGATGGGATCGGGTCATATTCCGGTAAGTAATATGTACGAGTTCATGACTTTTTTATCGATGATGGTAATGGTTGCGTTTACTGTGATCTTCGCGATTTACCGCAAAATTATTCTCGGTGTCTTCGCGGTTCCGATCTCGATTATTGTGATGGCGTATGCAGCGGTATTTCCGCAGGAAGTACAGCCGCTGATCCCCTCGCTGAAATCCATCTACCTGAATATTCATGTCACACTGGCGGCACTCGGGGAATCATTTTTTGCCGTAGGCTTCGCGGCCGGACTGATGTATCTCCTGCGTACGGTGAATTTTAACAGCAGGGAACGCAGTGACCGCAAGCAGCAGAGACTTGTCGAATTTACTCTCTTCTCAATCATTGTTATAATTGGTTTTCTTGGATCTGTATTTGCATTCCGCGGTGCCGGCTATGAATCTGTTTTTGTCCGTTCGAACGTTACGATTGACAGCCCGGGGCAGGGAGATAGTACAATAGAGAAAGTGAGTTATAAAATGCCGCCGATTGTGGCACCTTACCATAGCGAAATTGAGAGCTTCCAGTCGTTTCTTGGCATAAAAGAACCGCTCTTCGAAGCTCCATCCTGGATGAATGGTGTCAATGCCGGGCGCAAGTTCAATACCGTTATCTGGTCACTGCTGTCCGGGCTGATTCTATATGGAATTCTCCGCCTGGCTGTCCGCAAACCGCTGGGTAAGGCGATACATCCGGTTCTCGACGGAATTGATGAGAATGATCTTGATGAAATAACGTACAGGGCAATCGCCATCGGTTTCCCGATCTTTACACTGGGGGCTTTGATTTTTGCGATGATATGGGCTCAAGTGGCCTGGGGCAGGTTCTGGGGATGGGACCCTAAGGAAGTGTGGGCACTCGTCACCTGGTTGTTCTACAGTGCTTATCTCCATTTGCGGCTGGCCCGCGGATGGCAGGGACGCAAGTCCGCTTGGCTCGCTGTACTCGGCTTTCTGATCGTAATGTTTACCCTGGTTGGCGTTAATCTTGTGATCGCCGGACTTCACTCTTATGCGGGGACAGACTGAGTAGACTATATTCTCTGGCACGCACAAGATTTAGGGTAACGTTCTACTGTATTTGATGAAGGGGTTGTTGTGTAAATGGCAGAGCACTTGAATAGAATTCTGGTGGTGGATGACGAAGAACGCATCCGCCGCCTGCTCAAAATGTATCTTGAAAAAGAAGGTTATGAAATTGACGAGGCAGAAGATGGAGAAATTGCTCTGCGCAAAGCAACAGCCAATGACTACGGTCTGATATTGCTGGATGTTATGCTGCCGGGCATCGACGGGATTGAAGTGCTGACCAGACTCAGAGGAGTCAAATCTACGCCGGTCCTGATGCTTACTGCCAAGGGTGAAGAGATTAACCGGGTTCAAGGGTTTGAAATGGGCGCAGATGACTATGTCGTTAAGCCGTTTAGCCCGCGTGAAGTGATTTACCGGGTGAAGGCGATAATGCGCCGTTCTTCCGCAACTGCTTTTTTGTCCAAAGAGAGCAATTCAAGCAACAATATCGTGTTTCCTTTTCTTATTATTGAGCATGATGCACACCGCGTAACCGCCGGCGGCCAGGAGGTAAGTCTGACCCCTAAGGAATATGAGCTGCTGCATTATTTGGCGATCTCCCCGGATAAGGTGTTCTCGCGTGAGGAACTGCTCAAGGATGTGTGGAATTACGAGTTCTTTGGAGATCTGCGTACCGTGGATACCCATGTCAAGCGTCTTCGCGAGAAATTGAATAAGGTGTCCCCGGAATCGGCGGCTATGATCACTACCGTATGGGGAGTCGGCTATAAGCTTGAGGTGCCTAAATAAGTGAATTTCTGGAGAAGTCTTGTCGGTAAGCTGTGGATCACGATCATCTGTCTGGTTGCTGTCGTGCTCATTACGCTAGGGCTGTTTCTGTTACCCTACATCGACAGTAATTTCGCCAATTCCGGGGCGATCAAGCGTTTATTTATGTATACCTGTATGATCGGGTTTTCCTTAACGACATTCTTTGCCTTATTCCTGTTTACGAAGATTACCCAGCCGATGCAGCAGGTGATTGAGGCGGCCAATGATATCCGCCGCGGCGAATACGGGACGAGACTGACGCTGGTCACCAGCGATGAGATCGGCCAATTGGCGACATCCTTCAATCACATGGCAGAAGAGCTGGAAGAGAATATACGCAGTCTGAATAATGAAAAAGGGCATTTGTCCAGCGTCCTGCGCAGTATGAGTGATGCGGTGATCACCTTCGATATTGAGGGGCAGATTATCCTCACCAATCCGCATGGCCAGGCGCTGCTGGAAACCTGGAGTGATCTTACCTGGGAGCAGGAAGAGGATAGCGGGCTGTATCCACAGGCTGGACCTGCCCGTGATGTGCCTCCGCCGCTGCGGCCGTTGTTCTTCAGTACCCTCAGCGTAGGAGGCGATAAACGCTCCAATATCCATGTCCGGCAGGGTGTATGGTCTGTGCATATGGCACCCTTATATTCCGAGGATAATCTCCGCGGGGCGGTGGCGGTGCTGCGCGATGTGACGGAGGAAGTGCGGCTGGAGAAGATGCGCCGCGATTTCGTCGCCAATGTCTCGCATGAGATCCGCACACCACTCTCGATGATGCAAGGCTACAGCGAGGCGCTGCTGGATGGAATGGCCTCCTCCCCGGAGGAGAGCAGTGAGCTGGTCCAGGTGATCCACGATGAGTCGCTCCGTATGGGCCGGCTGGTGAAGGATCTGCTCGATCTGGCCCGCATGGAAGCGGGGCATACAGATATGCTGAAAGTGCAAGTGGATGCAGGGGAACTGCTGGAACGGGTGTACCGCAAGTTTTCGGTTAGAGCCAAGGAGCGGGATATTATTCTTGAGCTGAAGAGACCGGATACCGAATTGCTCCTTAAGGCTGCCGATGAAGACAAGCTGGAGCAGGTGCTCACCAATCTGCTTGATAATGCGTTCCGCCACACGCCGGCCGATAAACGGATATGCATTCGGGCGGATTCCACCGTGCTGGAAGGCCGGAGGGTTCTGGAGATTGAGATACGGGACCAAGGGGTGGGCATAACGCCTGAGGATCTGCCGTATATCTTTGAGCGCTTTTACAAAGCCGACAAAGCACGTGTAAGGGGAGAATCGGGAGGGACCGGTCTGGGACTAGCGATTGTGAAGAACATCGTCGAGTCGCATCATGGGAGTATCCATGCCTCGAGCAAGCTTGGAGAAGGCACCGCTTTTACCCTGCGGCTTCCTGTCGAAAAACAGTAAATCCGGACAATGCATGACAGCGCCTCTGACAGCAGAGGTGCTTTTTGTTGAAACCACCACATTAATCTTGTTCAACGTGGAACATATCATAGAAGCTGAGGCTTGCAGGAGGCTGTGCATAATGATCTTATCCTTGGACCAAGGTACCACCAGTTCACGCGCGATTCTCTTTGATGAGGAGGCGGGAATGATCGCGCAAGGGCAATATGAGATTAGACAATCCTTTCCCCGGCCGGGTTGGGTAGAGCATGATCCGGAGCAAATCTGGGAGAGTCAGCTTGCTGCGGCCAGAGACGCTATTGCGGCAAGCTCCGCCCCTGCTGATAGTATTACGGCCATCGGCATTACCAACCAGCGCGAGACTGCACTGATCTGGGACAAGACTACCGGAACGCCGGTCTATCCGGCGATCGTCTGGCAGGACCGCCGGACTGCGGAGCAGTGTGAGGCGCTTAAGGCGCAGGGAATGGCCGGAGAGATCGCTGAGAAGACGGGTCTTGTCATCGATGCTTATTTCTCGGCAACGAAGTTGGCCTGGATTCTGGACCATGTGCCGGGGGCGAGAGAGCGGGCGGACCGGGGGGAACTGCTGGCCGGAACCGTAGACACCTGGCTGATCTGGAAGCTTACAGGAGGCGCTGTGCACGCTACGGATGTTACCAATGCTTCACGTACCATGCTCTACAACCTGCATGAGCGCAAATGGGATGACGGCCTGATCGAAGCGCTGCGTATTCCGTCTTCGATTCTGCCTGAAGTGAGGATGTCCGGCGGGGACTTCGGGGCTGCAGACAAGCAGTGGTTCGGTGTAGACATCCCCATCCGTTCTGTGCTTGGGGACCAGCAGGCGGCATTGTTCGGTCATACCTGCTTGGAGGCAGGCAGCGCCAAGAACACCTACGGCACAGGCTGTTTCATTCTGATGAACACAGGGACTGAGGCAGTGACTTCGAGTCATGGCCTGTTGACCACGGTAGCCTGGGGCATGGGAGACGAACTCTATTATGCCCTTGAGGGTAGTGTGTTCGTGGCTGGAGCAGCGGTACAATGGTTGCAGGAGGGCCTGGGGCTGATCGTAGCCCCAGCCGACTCGGAAGAGAAGGCGAGTGAGGTGGAGGACAGTGAGGGGGTTGTGGTCGTACCGGCCTTTACCGGCCTTGGTGCACCCTACTGGGATATGTATGCCAGGGGTGCCGTGTTCGGACTGACCCGGGGAACGACTGCCGGACATCTGGTCCGCGCAACACTGGAGTCGCTGGCCTTTCAGTCCCGCGATGTCATCGGGGCGATGGAAAAAGACGCTGGCATGCCGCTCAGCGGCTTGAGAGTGGATGGAGGCGCCGTGCGTAATAATCTGCTGATGCAGTTCCAGGCGGACATTCTTGGGAGCGACGTAACCCGTACAACGTATGCGGAGACCACAGCGCTCGGTGCTGCGCTGCTGGCAGGCCTTACCTCCGGCATATGGACCCGGGAGCAGCTGGAGAGCTTCAATAAGGCCGAGAAGGTATTCTCGCCGCAGATGGGGACGGAAGAGCGTGAGCGCCGTTACAACGCCTGGCAGGACGCGGTGTCCCGGACAATGGGCTGGGAGAAGCATGAAGGACAGAGGTAACGAGAACAGCTGCTGATATGGCAGCCTGCGCTTACCGAATGAACCGGATAGATTCACCTTAGGCAGGATGAACGCTGCAGGTTCTGTCTGAGGTGAGTCGAAACCTGAAGTATACATAAAGAAACAGCCCGCTGGCAGAAGTTCTGCTGCGGGCTGTTTGGATATCAACGAGAAACTATAAGTTCAACAGCTAAGATTAATACTCCATTACAAGAGCGACGTTCTGCCATCCGGCGCCTACTGTCCAGAACAGGACCTTGTCTCCGCGTTCAAGCTGTCCGGTAGTCACTGCTTTGTGCAGGGCGATAAACGGACTGCTGGTGGAGGTATAGCCGAATTCATCCCCGATGTAGACGGCTGCATCAGCGTCAATTCCGGTTTTGCCGGAAACGGCCTTGATGTTCGGAAGTGACAACTGGGAGAAGCAGGCGGCCTTGATGGATTCAGGTGCGATTCCGTTATTGCTGAGCAGAGTGTTGATTGATTCTGAAGCAGCATCCACACAGATGGAATCATCGAACGGGATGAACTTCACATTGAATTCTCCTGCAGCCACACCTGTACGTCCGAGATTAGCTAAACCTTCCGCCGGGAACAGCGAGTTACCGTAGACGCAGGTGTCGGTCTGATAGATCGAATCGATGAAGCCTACCGAATTCTCGTCACGCTCCAGAATGAGCGCAGCAGCTGCATCGCCGAAGTTGGCGTAATATACCGGGTCATTCTTGTCCGCATGCGGGGCAACGTAGTCAGAACCGATGACAAGTGCACGGCGGATTCTCGGGTTCGCCATCATTTGACGGCTGACCTGTTCAACCGAGGCAGTCATTCCTGCACAGTTGGCATTACTGTCGATACAGATCGTGTGCGATGCACCATTAATCAGGCGGTGAATCATCAATGAGTTCGTTGGGAAAATATATTCAGGAGTCTGGCTTGCATAAGCGATCAGGTCAATGTCTGCACCGGTCAGGCCGGTCTTGTCCAGTACATTGCTTGCGGCTTCAAAAGCCATTGTCAGGGAGTTCTCATCCTTGCTGTCGATACTGTAGCGGTTTTCACGGCCAAGAGCAGCCAGCAGGCCACGGATATCAATTCCCTTCTCATCGAAGTGCTGAATGAAGAAGTCATTGCCGATTCTTTTGCTTGGATGATAGATATCAATGTCCTTAATGCGAATCCCTGCCATAGTAAACCTCCTAAAAGTTTTGTAGCCCGTAAGCATACACTTCGTTTCGTGAGCGAATCTTGCGTTTCAAACCGCTAATAATGGTTTAACAATAAGTTAACTTAAGCTTGTACGGTAGACGTAATTTCCAGGTTTTCGAGTCCTGCTTTGCGGCCCAGACGCGCCAGCTGCATTTTGAGAATAGGGTTATTCTCAAGGGTAAGGCTCACTTTTTGGAAGCCGTCTGCCTTGAACATGATGAAGCAGCCTTCGAGCAACGGCACCACATCTGGAGCGGTTACATTAAGCTTGCGGCAATCGATATCCAGTGCATATTCGGATGGGTTGATCGGATTGATGGTCTGCTGATAGGCTTGTATCGATTTAAGACCGTCCTCGTTCGAGAAGGTTCCTTCCAGCTCGATGTTAATTACTTTCTTCGCAGTGTCCGTTTTCAAAATAAATTGTCCCATGTTCATCTCTCCCGTAATTTAAATTGCATGACTATTCAGAGTGACCTGATGATTCATCATGTTGATATCCCGAAAAACTACGTTCCTGCGACGATATTCGACAAAGTGAACTTGGTTTTGGGATATTTTGCCTTCATTATAACCAGAACTTTCTTGATTACGCAATACATAAGTCGAATGATGTAATATTATGCTATTAATTAACGAATATCTTCCAGCGTCTGCAGCAGAACATTGAACGCCGAGATCACTCTGGGTGCGCCGATACAAGGTGTCAGATGAAGCAGGATACCTTTGATTTGATCTACGGTCATCCCCACGCGAAGCGCCATTACATAGTGAACACCCAACTGCTCAAATTGTCCCATGGTGATCAAAGAAGAGATGACAGCAATTTCTTTCCAGTCAGAGCCGATGGTGGTCCGCTGAAAAATATCACCGTATGCATTGCCCATGATATACTCGGCTAATTCGGGAAAATGCTCTTTAATAGGAGCTAGGGCTTTGGCCCCATAGTCCCCGGAAAGATTGGTGAAATGATCCAGTCCACTGTCTACGTTCATATTCACTTGTTTGCCTCCTGATAGTAAGTTAGAGAATCAGTAAATTACAGCCTAGTTGAGATCCAGTGTACGGTGGGCCGTAGGAGGCATTTCGTCACGGTCGGTCAACAGCTCAATAACGGCTACGCGGTTAAGTTCAACTGCTTGGCTGATTGCAGAGGCAAACTCCTCTTGCGTCTCTGCGCGGAAGCCGGCGGCTCCCAGGGACTCAGCAAATTTCACTGCATCCATAGGGACTTCGAAAATGGTTCCATCGATACGTCCTGTTGTTTTTTCCATACCCTTAAGTGCCATATCCAGCTGCATATTGTTCACAACGATGAAAATAACCGGGATATTCTTGCAAACCGCTGTGTTAATTTCAGTTCCGAGCATCATGAAACAGCCGTCACCGGTAATGCAGAAGACCGTCTCTTCCGGCGAAGCAGTTTTGGCACCGATGGCCATGCCGATTGAATTCCCCATGCAGGCAAAGTAGGCATCAAATACAAAGCTCCCCGGTTTCTTCACGTTGAACCATTTGACCGCATTGAAGCCGTGGCTGCCGTCATCAACAAACACACTGCTGTTGTATGGAATCAAATCGCTCATCGTGCTCATTACCGAAGCCAGCGAGAGCTTGGGCAGCACTGGCAGCTCTTCAGTATAATGATTGGAGATCTCTGTTTCACGTCTGGTTATGGTGGACGGATCAACCTTGCTGAGATACAGCTCCAGGTTGTCACGCAAATCGCCGCCGACGGAAAGAGTGCGGGAAGTCAGTATTTTACCAACAAAAGTAGGATCAACATCGAACTGGATCAGCTGATCCGGATGATTCTCCCTCTTCAGATTGCATATGGTCATATCACTCAGACGCGAACCAAGCACGATAAACAGATCACTGTTGTTCAACATCTCATCCCCGTGCGTACATCCCCCAACGCCCACAGGACCGTGATAGAGCGGATGATCCGCAGCAATGGCTCCTTTACCGCCGGGAGAGGTTACTACAGGTATGTTGAACGTCTCGGCCAATTGAACCAGTTCCTTGTGCGCACCGGAGCGGTTAACCCCTTTACCCGCAATGATCAGAGGTCTGCTGGAAGCATTGATCGCTGAAATGAACCGTTCGTAGTTGGCGTAGCTGACGAGCTTTTCCCGCTGCGGCAGGACAATCCGGCATTCTTCAAGGCGCTCGGTCTGAACATCAAACGGAATACATAAATGAACAGGTCCTTTCTTGTCACCAAGGGCGATAGACAGGGCATGATTGAAAATTGTACTGAAATGGTCGCCGCGTTCAACCAGCTTGCTGAAAAGAGTGGCTGGTCTGAACATGTCCGCCAAATCAGCGAGATAGGATGTAGAATCCTGACACTGGGGAATACCCAGCTCTTTAATGGACTGATGGCCTGTAATGAATAGTACCGGGAGATTGTTGGCTTTGGCGTGTGCTGCTGCGGTTAGCAGGTTCGTTCCGCCTGGACCGGAGGTGCCGAAGGCTACCCCGAGACTGCCTGTTTTCAGTGCATAGCCGCCTGCTGCAAAGCCGGAGCTGGACTCATGTCGGCCGGGAATAAACTCAATGCCATAGTCAACAAGCTTGAGGGCTATAGGACAAATGGACTTGCCAATAATACCAAAAGAATGTGTTACCCCAAGATCGCGTAATGCTTCCGCCATATAATCTGCAACTGTCTTCAGAACATCCACCCCACAAGTTGTTTTTTGATTGTATGCTAGCAATAGAAAACCTGTACTCGAAATAGGAGCACAGGCCTGTTGCACGAATCACCATTACTGAACCGGATTCCCGGGGGGTTCATAGTTTTTCAGCAACCTGGCTGTCATGATCTCACCGGAAAAGTGAGACTGTAGATCCATGGCTTTGCGTCATTCCCTTTCGGTGAATTTTGCCTCTTATGTTGTTATCAATACAGCGAAGGATAATTTTCCTTTACAATATATTCCTCGCTCGCCTTTTGTCAATAAGCCTTGTGCAACAAAACGCGAAATTTGGCGAATATTCAGAAGTAATAGGAGATGAAATAATAGATATTCAAACTTTTGAAAATGGATGCGTCTGGAAGGCCAAAGTCTTATAATGCAAATGCAGAAAAAGAGCAGGGGTTAATCTGCATAAGCCATAAGCCTCATAACATTATAGGAACCTCATGAAACCATGCGGATGTATTAAAATTATAGGCTGGTAGAACCCCGGAATAGGTCTTAAGAAATGGGTAATTAAAATTTGAAATTATGTTAGTTTATTAGTAATAAAGAATTAGCAGTAAAGAAGTGCAAAGGCGGTTTTTTTGCGTTATGCACTATTTTAACACTTTGTGAATATTACATCACAATCTTTTTTTTCATGCCAAAAAGAGACCTTTCCCTCAGACTGCTCTGTGGAAAAGGTCTCTTTGGGCTGCTGCTAGAATTTGAAAATATGGATTGTTTTTTGCAGCTGGAAGACAGATTGTGTCATTTTATCGGTCTCTTCCGCTACGGACTGCAGGGCATGAATTTGTTCGTTCATCGCTGCGGATACCTCCTGGGTACCTGCTGCTGTCTCCTGGGTAATGGCTGAGATATTCTCTATCGCTCCAGAGATCTTGAGCGCGCTCTCCAGCATCAGATCACTCTCTGCGGAGAAGGAGGAGATCTGCTCGGTTATGTATTGCACACTATGTACGATTTGCGCGAAAATATGTGCGGTCTCCGTAATCATCTCGTTCTGCACCTGAACAACCTCTTCATTAATAGCGATATTATCGATAGCCTGCTTGATATCGGCCTCGATGCTACGGACCAGCCCGAATACTTCCTTGGTGGAGGCGGTTGATTCTTCGGCAAGCTTGCGGACCTCCTGGGCTACTACTGCGAAACCACGTCCGTGTTCACCTGCGCGTGCAGCCTCAATAGAGGCGTTAAGTGACAAAAGATTGGTTTGTTCGGCAATTTCCGTGATGGTCTTGGTGATCATGGTAATCCCGCGGGCATTCTGTGAGAGTGCTTCGATCGTATCTGCTACTTTTTGCGTAGCCTGGATATTCTTCCGCATGCCTTCGGCTTGAGTGTCCACGGACTGGCGTCCCTTTTCAACCAGCTCCAGCGTATGGGTGGAGCGTTTATTCATTTCTTTGGTGGAGTTCGTATAATTGGAGACTTTAGTTTCGATATCTTTGATCGATTCCGTCATGTCGGCAATATCTACCGAGATTTCATTCGCACCCAGGGCAAGTTCGTTGGAGGAGGAGGCTACCTGTGTCATTACGATCTTAAGGTTCTGGTTCTTGTCCTCAATACCCCGGCTGGCATCCATAACCTGGCGGGTAAGCTGTGAAACATCGGTTAGGATCTTCTTCAATTTATCGATCATAGTGTTGAAGGAGCGGCTGATGTCGCCCATTGATCCGTTCTCGTCTGCACGGCTGGTGAAGTCGCCTTTGGCGATCGTATGCGTCACATTGGAGATATCCTCAAATGAAGATGTAAGCGTTCTCTCAATGAAGCGCGCAAGCGGGTAGGTCAGTGCAGCCAATACCGCAATCAGAATAATACCGATAATTACCTTGCCCATTGCGATGAGCGTAATTAATACAGGGACAGCGAATAAAGCGGCGACCAGGTAACATCCGGCAACGATTCTTTGTTTTAACGGCAGCTTGTTCATCCAGTCCATAGACTATAGTTCCCCCTAGAAATAAATATTGTGTATTGTAATATTATAGGGGATTAAAGCGTAATCGGTCTATTGTAAGAACTGACATAATTCTTTCCGGCTGTTCAAAAAGAGTATGTTTACACATTGTCTGCATATAATGCAGCCGCTTCGCGCAGAGTGGTCGCAACATTGTCAGCAAGCTCTGCCGGAGCGGTAACTCTAATGCCCGGGCTTAGGGATAAGATGATCCTGCAGGCAGACTCCAGCGTATTGAATTCGGCTTCGACTGTGTACCAGCCGGGTAAGGGTGAATGCTCCTTGAGTAGTACGGAAACATAACGTTCTTGTTTGAGATCCTTCATTATATTGTCCTTCACGAGCAGCTTGGCAGGATAGCGGGGCAATGCAGATTTGAATGCCATAGTAGAAGCTTCCCAGAAATGAGCCAGATTGAAATCATGGGGTCTGCTAAAATATTCATCCGTGACTTCAGCACTACTTATTCTGGATACCCGGTAGGTCCGCATTTCACCGCCTGTTTCGGCCACGGTATACCAGACACCACGTTTGGCTACGAGTCCAAAGGGTGAAATCAGCCGCTCTGATCTCTCCTCCCCGCGCATGTAACTGATTATCACTTTTCGGTCCTCCCATATAGCCTCCTGCAATGCAGTGAGACTGGGATAGGTTTCGCCCGACGGATGCCAGCCCGCACCATCAATATGAATACGCTCATTAAGAAGGCTGAAAGCTGCAGCGGGTTGTCTTGCACCAGCGGCCTGCAGCTTACGGACAGCGGAAGAGAACTCCGCCTGAATTCCCAGCGCCTGCAGAATGGCCGGGTCTGCCGGCAGCAGCAGCGCACCAATCTCTTTAGGGTTCATACCTGTCAGGGAGGTCCGGTAGCCCTCAGCCAGCCTCCAGCCTCCCTCCCGGCCGCGTTCTGCCAGCACGGGAATGCCGGAGATGCTCAGTGACTCCATATCCCGGAAGATGGTACGTTCGGAAACCTCCAGCGTTTGTGCCAGCTCGCGGGAGCTTATTTTACCGCGGCTTTGCAGCAGCAGCAGAATGGATAATAAACGGTCTGCTCTCATGGATGAAGACCTCCTGGTTATAAAGAGATTTTTCTGATTATTCAGGAACGGCAAAGCCGTTTCCACTTAAGCAGAACATATTTTAAGTTTATCATATATATATGTCAGTTGATGTCATATATAAGAGTTGATATTAATAAAGTGAGCCGTTGGTGCAAGGGGAGCTGCGGCTGGGATCGCTGTGATTCCCTTATCGCCTGGCTGGATGCGTACAGAACTGGTGCTGGAGAGCATGAAGACGCATGAAGAGCACTGGCAGGAGGTAGAGGAGCTGCAGGCCAGTGAGACTACGGCGTACACCGGCCGGGCTGCCGCAGCGCTCGCTGCTGATCCTGAGGTGATGCAGCTGACAGGCAGACCTCAGCAGGTGGGGATGTCTGGGTTGAGAAATATGTGTATACAGACACAGAGGGGCGGGGGGGCCCCATATTTAATATTCCGGAATAACCCCGAAGCCGCAAGATGTAAAAAACACTCTTTTGAAATGCCGGCACGTGCCGGCATTCCTCAAGAGTGTTTTTTGGTGCGCTTATATTGAACTCAGGTATTCCAAGAACATAAGCCTGCGTTCTTCAGCTACAGCAGAGTGATTTCTTCCGCAGTATTGATCTCCGGCAATCCGGCGAGCTTGACTAGTACATCCTGCGGAACAGCCTTGTCAGCGGTCAGCAGCATAATTGCAGCTCCGCCGACAATTTTACGGCCAACCTGCATGGAGGCGATGTTGACGTCGTTCTGACCGAGCAGTGTACCGACGAGTCCGATGATACCCGGCTTATCGTTGTGGGAAATGACGATCTGATGACCTTCCGGAGCGATATCTACCGGGAATTTGTTAACCTGCACAATCCGTTCGCCATAGCCTTGCAGCAGGGTTCCGGCAACCAGGCGTTCTTCGTCATGCTCAGCCTTGAGTGTAACGGTAATGAGGTTAGTGAAGCCTTTGGTTTTGGAAGCTTTGGTTACTACTACGTTAACATCACGCGTCTTTGCCAGGTGCATGGAGTTGACAATATTAACATCCCCGGCAAAATGGCGGGAGAGCACGCCTTTGACAATATAGCGGGTCAGCGGCTGTGTATCGACGTCGGAGAGGTCACCGGCATATTCCACATGAATCTCACGGATCGCTCCATCCGTAATCTGAGTCACGAAACTGCCGAGCTTCTCGCCGAGGGTGAAGTAAGGCTGCAGCTTGTTCATTACACTAGGAGCAACCGGAGGGATGTTCACGGCGTTAATGAACGGCTCGTTACGCAGAATATGCAGCACTTGCTCCGATACATCGATCGCAACATTCTCCTGGGCTTCAACGGTCGAAGCGCCCAGATGCGGGGTCACGATAATCTTTGGATGCGAGAGGAACGGGTGATCCGCTTCCGGCGGCTCTTTCTCAAAGACGTCAAACGCAGCACCGGCAACAATACCGCTGTCGATAGCTTCAACCAGTGCCATTTCATCAATTACACCGCCTCGGGCACAGTTGATGATGCGCATTCCTTTTTTCATGACTTCAAATTGCGGACGGGAGATCATGTGGCGGGTTTCCGGTGTCAACGGTGTGTGAACAGTAATGAAGTCTGCTCCCCGGACGATGTCATCTACCGAAGCAAGCTTTACTTCCAGTTTCTCTGCACGGTCTGCAGTCAGGAAGGGGTCGTAGGCCAGAATATCCATTCCAAAAGCCTTGGCCCGTTTGGCTACTTCGCTGCCGATCCGTCCCATGCCGAGCACACCCAGGGTTTTGCCGCGCAGCTCTACGCCGAGGAAAGTCTTTTTGTCCCATACGCCGGAAATGGTCTTGGCATAGGCTTGAGGAATGTGACGGGCCAGAGCCATCATCATGGCAAAGGCATGCTCACAGGTGGTGATCGTATTTCCGTCCGGAGCATTAATGACCACCACACCGCGTTGTGTGGCTGCCTCCAGCTTAATATTGTCCACACCGACCCCGGCACGGCCAATCACTTTAAGATTAGTACCGGCTGCGATAATTTTCTCAGTCACGGTTGTCTGGCTGCGAACGAGTAAGCCGTCGTATTCGCCGATGATTGCAATAAGCTCGTCTTCACTAAGTCCTGTTTTTTTGTCCACAGTCACATCGCTTGCGTCCATCAATTGCTGAATGCCCAAATCACTGATCGGATCCGATACTAATACTTTAAACATGGTCTCTTGTCCTCCTTCAAATTGGAAAGCCTATTATATATGCCAAGGATTCCCTGGTGGGGTAATCCGCAGTACCAGATTCATAAAAAAGGAATGAAATTTGTCGGAACAACGGGGCAACGCGTTGTCGCATAAAAGAAAAGGCGTGCAGAAGTACTGATTCAGGCAGCGTATGGGCAGGGTGGGCGGATTTAGAGAATCCGGGTACAAAAAAAACTCCCTACCCCATACTACTGCCGTAGTAAGGGACGAGAGTTCTCGTGGTACCACCCTAATTCACTGCAACGGTCAAGAAGCAGCCTCATTGGCCTGAATAGGCCACACTGGTAACGGAGGTGATCCGATTGTATCTACTCAAGGTTCAATACAATATCTCAGGAGCGCTAAAGATTTCCGTCTGCCACCGGTTTGCACCACCCACCGGCTCTCTGAAGACATCAGTAATCTTTGTTCCATCATCGCTTTTGCTTGATTAATTTTTCATAATGTAACATGGTGATGCCAAGTGTGTCAATAGTCTTCTTCTACAGTGTGCCGCCTTGAAGTGAGCCCTGTTTTTCGTTATGATGCAATAACTGGTTCTACTCATAGAAGAAAGGGAGCTGCGGCATCGTTTCCTTGCCGTAATATTGCTCCCGCCATTTAATGAAGTCCTGCTCCTGCACAGCACCGGTAGAAATGAGCAGGGTGACTGACGACTGGATATCCCCAAGCTTCAGGGAATTGGCGGTTCCGGAATAGATCATATCGTCGATCTTGGCTGTAATATCCTGCGGGTCATAACCGGCATAAATTCCGCGGTTCAGCATTATGTTTGCGATAGAAGCATTCTTGAGGAGCAAAGGCATCTTTTTCCACTGAATGAAAGTCAGTGTCTTCAGCTCCCCGGATACATCGGGTATAGCAGAGTTGGCCTTGGCTCCCCACTTCAGCATAGAATCATAGAAATTCTTCTGGGCCATCAGTCCGAATTTCACAGCGCTGGCGGTAAAATTATCACTTCTCAGCAGCTTGGCGGCTTCTGCTCCTGAAGATCCAGCAGAGACCTTCCCTGAAGCCTGTGAGAATAGAGTCAGGCTCTTAAGGACGTTAAGCTGTGACTCATACAGCAGCGGCGAATTGGTGAAGATGGAATCCTGCGTGACCTTATCATACTGCTTGTCCGCCAGAATGCTAAGGTTCTTCAACGTTGCCGCGTTCTGCCGTGCATCTGTGCTCCGTGCAAGGCTGTCCACCTGATCGTTCCAGTTGCGCTTGAATTCCCGATAGGGCAAAAATACGTTATGATAGAACGTAACAAGATCCTGCTGCTGGTAGGAACCGGAGAACTCCTCCGTAACTTCATGTCCGGCCAGCTGTGCATATTTGGCCTCCGTTTTGTCTGCTCCAACCTTTACTCCCGTAAAAAATGAGGCGAATGCGGATATTAGAAACAATATAAAACCTAGTGTGTACAACATTTGAGTGCGGGAGGTACGGCTGTTCATAATTAGTGCTCCTTCTTATAGGGAAATTATCTTATGTAAAAATATTAAAGAACAGGCAGGTTACAATGAAAAAATTCAAATTGGGTGAAATCAAAATTAAGAAAGCCGATCCTCAGCAGTTAACAGACAAGCTGCTGTTAATTAATCTGTATATAACTCAGGGCCTTACTCTATTTATCGGTTTGATATGGATATTATTACAGAAAAGAAATCCTATTCACATATTAAATTTTCCGGAGAATGCACATTTTGTGTATTGGGGCCTTGGACTTGCTGCTGTTATGCTGGTTGTTGATTTCCTGCTGACCCATATTGTGCCTGAGGACAGCATGGATGACGGGGGAATTAATGAGCTGCTGTTCGGTAACCGTCCTTTGTGGCATATTATTGTCATTGCAGCGATTGTCGCAGTATGCGAAGAGCTATTGTTCCGTGGCGCCATACAGCATTCACTGGGGCCGTACTGGACGAGCATTCTCTTCGCTGTTATTCATGTGCGTTATCTGCGCCACTGGATTCCAACAGGCTGGGTATTTCTCAGCAGCTACGGCCTCGGCTACATCTATATTCATTCCGGCAGTCTATGGGCACCGATCCTGTGCCACTTCCTCATAGATTTGTTCTCAGGAATGGTGATTCGATACAGGAGGGCATCATGAGCGAAGAACTAAGCCGGGTAAGGTCCCGCCAGAAACAGTATAAGGGCGCAGGACAGTCTCCTGTCAAAGAAAATAATGGAAATGGTTCTTCCGAATCAGCTGCCAGACAGCTGGATACTCCAGTCCTTGCTCCAGGAACTTTATCGAGAAAGGTCCGACATGCTGAGAAGCAGACCTCTAGGAAACCGAAGCGTGAAGTGGAGCAGCAGGAAGGAGAGGCAACCCCCTCCCGGACGCAGAGTTATCCGTCAGAACGAATCCGTTTCAGCAAAATGTTTATTAACTCGCTAATCGTCATATTTTTAATGCTGCTCGCCTTTCTTTTGTTCTGGGGAATAAAAGGAGCACCTCCGCTGCATGAGCTATGGCAATGATGTGGCTGCTGATTCTCTTGAGCGTATGTGCTGGAACGGCGGGGACTGCGGGTATAGTCATGGTTGCCGCAGCCTTCAAAAAACGCATTATTGCCGAGGAAATAGTGCTGGACAGACTGCCGGCTGCTTTTGACGGCTTCCGTATTCTGTTCATTACGGATATTCACCGCCGGCGTCTTCCAGCTGTGATGCTGGCACCGCTCCGCGGGAAGGTAGATGCGGTCTTCCTGGGCGGCGATCTGACGGAGAAGGGCAGTCCGGCAGACCGCCTGCTGGATAATATGACATTTATAGCATCTCTGGCGCCTGTCTACGCAGTTCATGGCAATCATGATTACCGGGCGAATACCTCGCTTGTCGATAATATCATCCGCGGCAGCGGAGCCAGACTGCTGCTGGATGAGAATGTAACTATAGAACGGTCCGGTTCAAGAGTTATACTCACCGGCATGGATTTCCCGAGAAAAGGCGGTAAGAAGGCATATTCAGCACTGCCGCCCGTGGCTGCCGCAGATACAGAGCTCCTGCGGATCATCCTGGTGCATGATCCGCTGTGGCTGTCCCAGCAGCAGGAAGTGCCCGCTGATCTAATATTGGCTGGACACACACATGGCGGACAAGTCGTGCTTCCCTTTATCGGAAGCAGGCATGGTGATGAATTCTACCGTCACTATAATGCCGGCATGTACGACATTCCCGGGTACGGGAATGTAGATCACCCGCTGAAGCTGCTGATCAGCCGGGGTTTCGGGACTGCGCACTTGCCGCTGCGCTGGGGCAGCCCGGCCGAGATGCATGTACTTACACTCCGCTGCCGGCCGGATTAACTTGCCGGGAGCCGTTTTGCTTATTCCTGTGATTTTAGAACCGGTCCTCTATCTATAGTTATAAACAAAAAATCGCTCAAGCCGGAAGGATGGCGGATACCTTCATTCGGCTTGAGCGATTATTTTTGTTGTAAAGCAGTATGGATTCTAACGCATTTTCAGTTCAATGCTGCGCGGATCGACAAAGCTGTAGCCTTTGCCTTCAAGCGTAGTCAGCAGTGTATCCAGCGCTTCCACAGTCCACGGAAGCTCGTGCATCAGAATATTGCTGCCGGAATGCAGCTGGCTGGTAACATTCGTAATCAGCTTTTCCGTTTTATCCGTGTCCTTTTCCTTCATCTCCCAGTCCAGCGAGCCGACAGACCAGGTCATATAGAGCAGCCCGTTGTCAGCGGCGATTTTTTTGCCGACGTCCCCGCCTGCACCGTGCGGCGGGCGGAAGAACACGGGGGTCTCACCAGTGACCTCTTTGACAATATTCTGCACATCTTCAATCTGTTTCTTTACTTCCGCCTCGGATTTATCCTTCAGCACAATATGATCCCAGCTGTGATTCCCGATAATGCCGCCGCGGTTATGAATCAGCTCAAGCAGCTCAGGATGCTCCTTCACCCGGTACCCGTTGACGAAGAAAATAGCTTTGGCCTTGTGCTTGTCCAGTGTATCCATCAGCGGATTGATTAATTCCGCATCCTTAGGCCCGTCATCGAAGGTCAGCAGGACGATCTTTTTGTTGGTTGCGGCATCGTTCGGGATGATATCGTAGTTTTTGTTCATATGGTACAGCAGCGGTACTTCCTCTGAAGCTGCTGCCCCGGTTGGCTGATCGGTTGGCGTAACTGCCGCTTCCGCTGTTGTGGCAGGCGTTGCCTGCGCAGCGGGGGATTCACCGGCAGGAGGGTCCGCCTGAGCCGGAGCAGAGGCAGGCTGAGCTGATGCCGGAGTCTGGGTCGCATTCCCCGCAGCGGTGTTGCCTGAATTCCCGACGTTGTTGCTGCAAGCTGACAGCAGAAAAGCAGCCAGGAGCAGCAGTGTTGTTGCTTTACCCACTTTTTTCATCTCGCTTTCTTGTTGTTTGGCTGTATGAGCCGGAATCTTTCCGCGAACACTAAGCATGATTTTACCATACAAGGAGGTTAGAGATATGAATACTTCGTCATTTCTGTGCGGAGTGCTGATGGGTGCGGCCGCTAGTATGATTATGTCCAAAAAACGCAGCGCCATGATGTCTTCACTGCTTCACACGGGCGGTTCTTCAGAAAGTGCCGGTGAGAAGGCCAAGGACAAAATTATGGGAATGGCCATGACCGGCTTTGGAAGTACCGCTGAGGGCAGCAGTCATGATAACGGCTCTCATGCATCCGGCAGCAGTGAACACAAGAAAGAGGATTCACCGGTGAAGTCCAAAGAATCCAACTTGAATATGCTCAAAGACTTCATCCGCAGCAATCCCGACGTGAAGCATGAAGTAGAACAGATTCTCAAGGATACACATACAGCCATACCGGGATTGTAACCGGATTTGGCCGCTGCAGAATCATTTTGGAGACACCAAAGTCGCCAGAATGATTCTTTTTTTGTCCGCGAAGAGGTTTTGAATACATGCATGTGCATACAATGAAAAGGCGGTGAAGCCGGTCTTTGCAGATATTGGGCAGTAAATTGGGCCTTTTCTATATTTATTTACGTGCATTTGTAGCGTCAAAATGATAACATACATACATAGTAACCATTTTTGGCTCATTACTCGGGACTCATCATACATTAATACTAAATGAGCTTGCAAAAGGAGGATCCTGTCATGAGAATAGAGCGATTAAGTCAAGATAAGATACGGATTTTCCTCACTTTTGACGACCTGAGCGAGCGGGGCATCCAGAAGGAAGACATGTGGCAGGAAGTTCCCAAGGTGCACGACCTCTTTACGGAAATGATGGATCAGGCGTATAGTGAACTTGGTTTTGACGCTACCGGTCCGCTTGCCGTGGAAGTGTTCGCATTGCCCGCGCAAGGCATGGTCGTTATTGTGACCCGGGGGAAATATGATCACCATTCGTACGGTGGTCCCGGGGAAGATGAATTGCCTGAAGAGATTTACGAGATGGAAGTTACTCTTGAACAAAGCGACTCCATTGTGTATGCATTCCGCGATTTTGAGGTTCTGGTTGAAGCGGCCCATGTGCTCATCGGCAATATTACTTCTCAAGGACAGCTGTATTCTTATAATGATAAATGGTATCTCTACTTTGATCCGAAGGAATTTGAAGAAGCGGCATTATCGGGTCTTGTAGGCGTGCTTGCGGAGTTTGGAGATTCATCTCCGGTTACTCAGGCTGTTCTGGCTGAATACGGCAAGACAGTGATGGCGGAGAATGCAATCGAGACCTTGTGCACTCATTTTAAACGCCAGGAATAAAGACGGAGAAGGGCAAGGAAGCATCGGCTTAACTGCCCTTCCCTGAGGTTTTGCTGACGGAAGACGATCGTATTTAAGGACGGGCAGTAGTTCAGCCCAGGATTGAAATTCAGAAGGATACTAGTTTTTAGGCGCGGGGGAGGCTATTCGGTGCTTTTGTTATCGGTTATTTCGTCAGCAGTGGCACCGGGTCTTGCGCTGCTGACTTTTTTCTATCTGAAAGATAAGTATGATCAGGAGCCGCTCCACATGGTGCTGAAGGTGTTCCTGCTCGGCCTACTTATTGTTTTCCCGGTTATGATCATCCAGAGGGGTCTTGTGCTCGGTCTGGACGGCGGCCCTTATGTGGATTCGTTTCTGATCTCCTCCGGCGTGGAGGAAGGTCTGAAGTGGTTTGTGCTGTACCATATGATTTACAATCATACCGAATTTGACGAGCCCTATGATGGAATACTATACGCCGTAGCGATTTCGCTCGGCTTCGCAACGATAGAGAACGTAATGTATGCCTGGTACAGCCATGCTTCAATCGGTTCAATGATCATGAGGGCGCTGCTCCCGGTATCCGGCCATGCCATGTTTGGTGTCATTATGGGATACCATATGGGGAGGGCCAAGTTTTCAAACGGAGTCAAGACCAGAGGAATTCTGCTTATTTCCCTGCTGCTGCCATGGCTCTGGCACGGGATTTATGATTTTATACTGACGACTACGGCTAACTATTGGATCTGGTTCATCGTGCCCCTGATGGCTGTTTTATGGTACGGAGGCATGGGCAAGGTGGCGCGGGCCAACAGCCGCTCCCCGTTTCGTTTTTTGAAGCGGGAGGAAGAGGTTAACCTATAATAGAGATGGACACACTTAATCCTATAGGGCAGTTCCGTAAGGCTAGGAATTCCAGAGAGGAGAGGGGTGTCTTTTTTTGCGTGTAAAAGTTCGGATTATCTGCAAACAGTGCGGCGAAACCTACATATTAAGAGGTAACAAGGAGCAAGGAGTCATTCAAACTGGCTTCAAGCAATGCTTATGCAGCAGTGTCAGCGGTTTCGATATTGAAGAGCGCGCCTGACAACTGTTAATAGAGATAGAAGAATTTATATGCTTCGCATGATACTTATCCTTCTATTTCTCGCCAGAACGCCCCTCCTTTAAAGGAAGGCGCTGCTGTTTCCGCATGGGTGCATAAGACTTCTCAGTTATTGTCAAACTAACGGCAATAAGCTACTGAAAGGAGTTTGGCTCACCTATGTACAAAAGATTAAGCGCTATAATGTTCCCGCTGACCGCACTCTTGCTGCTTGGAGCACTGGTCTGGGGGTATCAGGAGAACCAGGAAAAGAATTCGATTCTGATCAAAGCGGAGAACCAATATCAGCGTGCGTTCCATGATCTGTCCTATCATGTGGAGCAGCTTCATGGAGAGCTGGGTAACACGCTGGCAGTCAACACAACCTCCAACGGAATGCACCGCAAGGGCCTTGTGAATGTATGGCGCATTACGAGCGAGGCGCAGAACGAGATCAATCAGCTGCCACTTACGCTGCTGCCGTTCAGTGAGACGGAGGAGTTCCTCTCGAAAATCTCTAATTTCTCTTACAAGGCAGCGGTACGTGATTTCACCAAGAAGCCGCTGACCGAAGGTGAAATGGCTAACTTGAAGACACTTTATGCGAACTCGGCGGAGATCTCCAAGGATCTGCAGGATGTCCAGAACAAAGTCATCAGCAACAGGCTGCGCTGGATGGACGTCGAAACGGCACTTGCTACAGAGGAGAAAGCGGAAGACAACACGATCATCGACGGGTTCAAAACTGTTGATAAGCGGGTTGCTGCCTATCCTGAGCTGGACTATGGGCCATCGGTAGCAAGCATCTATGATAAGCGTTCAGTCAAGAAGCTGGGCGGTAAGCCCGTCACAGCAGAGCAGATCAAAGCCAAGGCTTTGAAATTCGCCGATTTGGGCGGGAATGCCAATGTGAAGATGCAGGAGAATGGCAAAGGAACCGAATGGGCATCCTATACGGCTACAATCACATCTAAGGAACACAAAGAGCCGGTCACAATGGATTTCACCGCAGAAGGCGGGCTGTTGATCTCCTACAACGACAACCGTGAGGTAGGCCCGGCCAAGGTGTCCATGAAGCAGGCCGTGGAGAAGGCAGGCAGGTTTCTGGAGAAGAAGGGTTATCCCGGCATGACCGCAGTCAGTGCAGACAGATATGATAATCTGGGCAATTTAACCTTTGTTACCAGCCAGGATGGTGTCCTGATCTATCCAGAGAAGATGACGGTACGGGTCGGACTGGACACGGGAGAAGCCACGGGTTTCCAGGCCAGCGATTATGTGCAAGAGCATAAGGAGAAGCGCGTAATTCCTAAGCCGAAGCTGTCACTGGCCGAAGTCAGAGCGATGCTGAACCCGGAGTTCGAGGAGCTGTATAACAGGCTTGCCTGGATTGAGAATGAAGATGCTGAAGAACTGCTGACCTATGAATTCGGAGGCAAAATCAACGGATCTCAGTTCCGGATCTATCTCAATGCTGCTGACGGTAATGAGGAAGCGGTAGAGCAGATCCGTACGTCTTCCGGAGCACAGGACAAATAACCGGACATTCCGCAGTGTAAGCTTAATCTTAAGAAAGGCGCATTTCCAAAACCGGAAAGCGCCTTTTTTGCTGGATGTATAGCGGGATTTAACCTCTTAGCCCAATAATATTTCTGACCGGGCATGAAAGGCCATGCTATAATCGGGTTAGCATTAATTACTAACTCAAGCGGCGGTGACAGGTTTGTATCCCAAAATCAACGAATATTTATACCTGCAGGTTGCTTCCAGCGATGCAGCGGAGTCAGAGGTCGAATACCGGGCAAGAATTGCTGACATGGAGGAAGATACTTTTCTGATAGAAATTCCCATGCAGGAGAGTAACGGGCGGCTGAAAAAATTGTTTGTCGGAGATGAGCTGTCTGTTTATTTTCTTACAGAAGGCGGAATTAAAAATTATTTCAACACCCATGTAATTGGCTTCAAGGAAGAGGTCATCCGGATGGTGCGGCTGCACAAGCCGGCAGTGGAATCCATCTTCAAGATCCAGCGCCGCAGCTTTTTCCGCGTGAATGCCGAGCTGGAGCTCGCCGTTAAAGATTCTTTGGGCAGCCGCTTTCTGGTGCGGACTGAGGATATCGGCGGTGGAGGGACCTCATTCTTAAGCGATGCCAAAATTACTTTGAAAGTTGGAGATAAGCTGGCCTGCTGGCTGCTGGTAGCATACCGTAACGGCAGCACGGAGCATGTTAATTTCGAAGGTGAAATTGTACGGATCAAAAAGCTCGAAACCGGACGCAATCTGGTCATGCTGAAATTTTCGTCCATTTCTGATTCGGAACGCCAAAAAATAATCCGTTACTGTTTTGAACGCCAATTTGATTTCCGTAACCGGTGACGGTGCAGTGCGGGAGATTCCCCAAAAGGCATCAATATAAGCTTTTTTCTCCTCAAAAACCTCCGAGTCATTTTGCACTGAGGGTTAAACTGTGGTATAATTTTATAAGTCGCAGGCAATGCCTGCTTTTTTCTTGATAATATGAGCAAGTCCCTAGAGAGATATGTCGATAGGCATATTTCCTGCGGAAGAGTGTTTGAGGAGGAATGCCCCGTTGGACAGGCAGGGGACACATACTTACGACAGAATTAACGTCGCCATCGACGGACCTGCCGGGGCAGGCAAGAGTACTGTAGCCCGATTGGTAGCACGGGAGCTGTCTTACATTTATGTAGACACGGGTGCAATGTACCGGGCAATCACCTGGTATATGATTCGTGAAGGCATATCTGCGGAGGAGCATGAACTGGTGGATCAGAGGGTCCAGGACATGAATATTGACCTTCTTCCGGAGAAAGACGTGCAGAAAGTGTTGATTAATGGGGAAGACATGACCCCGCATATCCGGAGTCTTCAGGTCAGCGGCCAAGTGTCGCAGTATTCGAAGATCGAGGGTGTAAGATCCAGACTCAGCCAGCTGCAGCGCCAGATGGCACTCCGCAAGGGAGTCGTAATGGATGGCAGGGATATCGGGACAACCGTACTGCCGGATGCCGAAGTGAAGATTTTCATGACGGCAAGTGTGGAGGAGCGTGCTCTCCGTCGTTACAAGGAACTGAAGGATACGGAAACAGTGACTCTCCAACAGCTTGAACATGATATTGCAGCACGGGACCGTCTTGACGAGGGTCGTGAGATTTCACCGCTGCGCCGTGCCGAAGACGCTGTTCTTCTGGATACGACCCATATGGATATCAGTCAGGCCGTGGAAGCCATCGTCTCCCACTGCAGAACTTATGTTGACGGGGAGAGAAATCATCTATGATTTATGCAATTTGCTGTGGATTGCTTCGCTTTATTTATGCCATACTGTTCCCGCTTAAGATTGTGGGAAGGGAAAATGTGCCAAAGGAGGGCGGAGTACTGCTCTGCGCAAATCACATCAGCCTGCTCGATCCGATGACGATTGGGATCAAGCTGAAACGACAGGTGAAATACATGGCCAAGGCGGAGCTCTTTAATGTTCCTGTATTAGGCTGGCTCATTAAGCAACTGGGCGCTTTTCCTGTCAAACGTGGCGGCGTAAGCAAAGAATCCATAAAAACGGCCCTTAATACGCTTCGCAGCGGAAATGTTATGGGCATCTTTCCGGAAGGCACGCGCAACTCTGACTCCGGTGTAGCTAAGAAAGGCGCGGCAAGTTTTGCCCTTCGCAGCGGCGCAGCCGTTGTACCTGCAGCTATTATCGGATCTTACAAGCCCTTTCGCCGGATGACTGTTGTTTACGGGGCTCCCATAGATCTCAGTTCGTTTGAAGGAGCAGGAAGTGAATCTCTGGAAGCGGTAACCGATGTTATTATGGGGCGTATCCACGAGATGATCCAAACAGGCAAGCCCAGTACGCATTAAGCCCGGGCTCCCTGCATCTGCGAAACGCAGATGATTAATAGCATAACCGCTATTTTTTGGAACATACTAACGTACAAAGTGCAATTGATGATTGTTTTGAACTCTGCTATACGCGGGTTTAAATAAATGGGGTTTTGAATCGAGGAGGGTAATCACATGTCTGAAGAAATCAAAAATCAAGAAGCTGCGGATAACGTTGAGAACAACGAAACCGTGGAAGGGGCAGAAGCTGTGGAATCCGCAGAAGCTGTTACTGGTACTGAAGAAGAAGTGACAAGCCAAGAAGGCCTGGAAATCATTTCTTTGAAAAAAGGCGATACCGTGAAAGGAACGATCGTCAAAATCGAAGATAACCAAGCTTATGTAAGCATTGGATATAAATACGACGGCGTCATTCCTATTCGCGAATTGTCTTCCGTACAACTGGACAATGCCGCAGCAGCGGTAGAAGTAGGACAAGAAGTGGAATGCAAGGTTGTCAGCATCAACGACAACAAGGAAAGCCTGGTTCTTTCCAAACGTGCAATTGACAGCGAAAAATCATGGGAAGATCTTGAGAAATACTTCGCTTCCCAGGAATCGTTCGAAGTTACTGTGGCTGACGTTGTCAAAGGCGGCCTCGTGGCTGATGTTGGCGCGCGTGGATTCATTCCGGCTTCCATGGTTGAGCGTCACTTCGTTGAAGATTTCAGCGACTACAAAGGCCGCACATTGCGTGTGAAAGTGAAAGAACTAGACCGTGAGAACAGCAAGGTTATTCTTTCCGCCAAAGAAGTTCTGGAAGAAGAATTCGAAGCTAACAAGCAGAAGATCATGTCCGAGCTGTCTGAAGGACAAATCATCGAAGGTACTGTACAACGTCTGACCCAATTCGGCGCATTTGTGGATGTTGGCGGCGTTGACGGCCTGGTTCACGTATCCGAGATCGCCTGGAACCACGTGGAGAAGCCGTCCGATGTAGTATCCGAAGGTGATAAGGTTCGCGTAAAAGTACTTAAGGTTGATCCTGAAAAAGGCAAAATCAGCCTCAGCATCAAAGCCGCTGCTCCAGGTCCTTGGGATTCCGCAGCCGGCCAGATCAACATTGGCGATGTAGTTACAGGCGAAGTTAAACGCCTTGTGAACTTCGGAGCATTCGTTGAACTGCTTCCAGGCGTTGAAGGCCTTGTGCACATTTCCCAGATCTCCCACAAGCACATTGGCACACCGCATGAAGTGCTCAAAGAAGGACAGGAAGTACAAGTGAAAGTGCTTGACTTCAATCCATCGGAGAAGCGCGTAAGCCTCAGCATCAAGGAAACCGAAGAAGCTCCGGCTCCTACGGCTAGACCTGAACGCAGCAACAGCAGAGACAGAGCGCCTAAAGAAGTGCTGAACAATCCTAACGTATCGCTCAGCAATGAAGGCCTCAGCTTCACACTGGCTGAACGTTTCGGCGACAAGCTGGACAAATTCAAGGGTAACAACTAATCCCTTTGTTATTTCATCATAACGGGTAAAGTAATCGGCGAGCCCTCGATAAGAGGGTTCGCCGATTGTGTTTTACAGGTGAATGCGGAGCGGCAGAACAGTTGTAAGACTGTTAGCCAATTGCATTGTTTTTTGCTATGATGAGTAACGTAAGGAAGACAGGAGGAATGAATATGGCAAGACCCGTTGTGGCCATCGTTGGCAGGCCTAACGTCGGTAAATCGACGATTTTTAACAGGCTTATTGGCGATAGACTGGCCATTGTTGAAGATAAACCGGGGATTACACGTGACCGGATATACGGAGTTTCAGATTGGAACGGCAAATCCTTCAGTGTGATTGATACCGGGGGGATTGAAATTGACGGTGAAGACGCCATTCTGAAGTCGATCCGCGTTCAGGCGGAGCTGGCAATTGAAGAAGCGGATGTCATCGTCTTTATGTGCGAGGCGAAGAGCGGACTTACGAGTTCGGATGAAGAAGTTGCACAGATTCTTTTCCGTTCCGGCAAGCCGATCGTTCTGGCTATTAATAAAGTGGATAACATGAAGCGTACCGAAGATATTTATGAATTCTACAGCCTTGGAATTGGCGACCCGATTGGAATTTCAGGAAGCCACGGAACCGGAATCGGAGATTTACTGGATGCGGTTGTTGAACGTCTGCCAGATAAAACCGATGAGGAATATGAGGATGATGTCATTCGAGTAGCGCTGATCGGCCGTCCGAATGTAGGTAAATCCTCACTGGTGAATGCTATTCTGGGCGAAGAACGCGTAATTGTCAGCGATGTTGCGGGTACTACACGCGATGCGATCGATACACCGTTTGAACGGGATGGCCAACGTTATGTGCTCATTGATACTGCGGGTATGCGTAAACGCGGCAAGGTCTATGAAAACACGGAAAAATACAGCGTTATGAGAGCTATGAAGGCTATTGAGCGTGCTGATGTTGTACTGGTCGTAATCAACGGTGAAGAAGGCATTATCGATCAGGACAAGCATATTGCCGGTTACGCCCATGATGCGGGCAAAGCCTCTATTTTTGTCGTCAACAAATGGGATGCCATCGAGAAAGACGATAAGACGATGCAGAATTTCGAACGCAATATCCGTGATCACTTCCTGTTCATGAGCTATGCGCCAGTGGTGTTCCTGTCTGCGCTTACCAAACAGCGCCTGCAGAAGCTGCTGCCAGTCGTTCAGCATGTCGCACAGCAGCATGCACTCCGGATTACCACGCATCTGGTGAACGATGTGGTATCCGATGCAGTCGCGATCAATCCTCCGCCGACAGACAAAGGACGCCGTCTGCGCATCAACTATGTAACCCAGGTTGCTACGAAGCCGCCGACAATTGTGGTATTCGTGAATGATCCTTCGCTGATGCACTTCTCCTATGAGCGTTATCTGGAGAACAAGCTGCGCGCGGCATTCAACTTCGAAGGCACACCGATCCGTCTATTTACACGGCGCAAATCCGAAAACGAAGGTTAGGGGAGAAGAGTAGTGGCGTTTGAACTTCTGGTTATCGTTGTAAGCTATTTGCTTGGCTCTATCAGCTTCAGTGTATTGCTCGCCCGGCTGCTTAAAGGCATTGATATCCGCCAATATGGAAGCGGCAATGCGGGAGCAACCAATACACTGCGTGTGATGGGGAAGGGACCGGCCATACTGGTGCTGTTTCTGGACGTACTGAAGGGAATTGCCGCAGTCTGGCTTGGAACATGGGCCGGCGGCTGGGGAACCTGGATTGCAGTGGGCTGTGGGATCGCTGCTATCATCGGGCATAATTGGCCGCTCTATTTTCACTTTCGCGGAGGGAAAGGCATTGCAACGACAATTGGCGTAATGGCTACGCTTGTATTTTGGCCTGCACTGATTGCGGGCTTGATTGCTATTCTGGCAATCGTTCTGACCCGGTATGTGTCGCTGGGTTCTCTGATCTTCGTGGCATTGACACCGGTATTCCTGTTGTTTACCGGGTTCACAACGCCTGAGCTGTGGGGCAGCCTGATTATCGCACTGTTTGCGTTCTGGCGTCACCGCAGCAATATACTCAAGATTTCACAGGGCCGGGAGAACAAAATCGGCTCCAAAGTTAAGGAGGCGAATCGCGTTGTCTGATAAAGTAACCGTGCTGGTCGCGGGCAGTTGGGGAACTGCGCTGGCCTCTGTGCTGGCGGCTAACCACTCGGAGGTTTATCTGTGGACGCGAAAGCCGGAACAAGCTGCCGAGATTAATGAAGCCCATACGAATCATCATTTTCTGCCGGGGGTCACTCTTCCTGCGAACATTATTGCCACTACGGACATGGAGACGGCTGTTTCCGGTTCGAAGGCGGTCGTTATTGTTGCGCCTTCTTCCGGAATGCGCCAGGTTGCGCACAGCCTGAAGCCCTTCTGGAAGGAAGATATGCTCTGTATTCATGCTACGAAGGGCTTTGAGACGGAGAGCATGAAGCGTATGTCGACAGTAATTTCAGAAGAGCTCGGCTGCAATGAAAGTCAGGTCGTTGTCCTATCCGGCCCGAGTCACGCGGAGGAAGTAGTCCGGCTCTGTCCGACTACTGTTGTGGTGGCTTCACCAGACGACAGCCGTGCCGCTGCAGCGCAAGGGCTGTTCATTAACAATGACTTCCGGGTATATACCAACCGCGATCAGGTCGGCGTAGAGCTGGCTGGCGCACTTAAGAATATTATCGCGCTGGGTGCAGGGCTATCCGACGGGCTGGGCTTCGGGGACAATGCCAAAGCAGCGCTTCTTACCCGCGGCTTGGCCGAGATTTCCCGCGTCGGTGTAGAGCTTGGGGCGAATCCGCTGACCTTCTCCGGCCTTGCCGGACTCGGTGACCTTGTCGTGACGGCGACCAGCAAGCACAGCCGCAACTGGCGTGCCGGTTCCATGCTGGGCCAGGGCAAGCCGCTGGCAGAGGTGCTGGACTCCATGGGGATGGTAGTGGAAGGTATCCGGACAACGGAAGCTGCTTATGCGATATCGCTTAAATTAGGTGTGCAGATGCCGATTACGGACCAGATTTATCATGTGCTGTTTAAGGGAAGAACACCGCGTAATGCGGTGGAAGCCTTGATGGGCCGTGACCGCAAGACAGAGATGGAAGCCATTTCACAGGAAACCTGGGAGCAATGGCATTCCTGATCGCGTTCACCTTTTGCCGGAGAGCCTCATATGTTGTATTGGGGATTGACGGAGGAGGGATGAATAGTGAGCAGAGATTTTTCCAAGGATGCTTTGAACGCCATTAACAAGAAGGCGGGCAAGAACATTACGGAAGGTGCCATCAAGAAGCTGGCCGGAACGGTCAAGCCGGGCACCACGCAGAATGAAGCCCAGCTCCGCCAGTTAATTAAGCAGGTGTCAGCAATGGCCAAAGTGCCAGTCAGTGAAGCTACCGTGCAGGAAATCATCAATGCCGTTAAAAAAGGCGGCGCGGGTTCCGGTTCGATGGAGTCTTTAATGAAAATGCTGCTGAAAAAATAGCATATCATGCATAAAGGAGCCAACCCTCAGGGCTGGTAAATTGCTTGTCTGCTTGTGTTGGGCAAAAACCCGGGAATCTAGCCAGATTCTGAGGTTTTTGCTCTTTTTTTAGTATAAAGACTTATAAAATCTAAGGTTTCACGCTATAATAGTCGCAATCCGGGTATAGTGAAATGGAGGGGCATGGACCATGGATCCGATGACGAAAATGTGGCTGTCTCTGATTGCGGTACTGATTATGGGTTTATCCGTTTTTTTGATTACATTTGCACGCAGCAGGACCAAAGGCTGGCTTAGAGGCGTACTATCCGTACTTGCATTTGTGATTATGCTGATTGGGATATTAGGCGGAGCCGCTTCAATTATGTAAGCATTTACAATTCGCTCAGGCAGACGTATTTCTGACAGAATCAATTGATGATTTTACAGGAATGGAGCGTGTGTTGATCTATGACCGGTTCAGGAATCCCCTATGCACTTGAGACAGCACTGGGCAGCATAGTAGAAGAATTAGAATTCTACGGGCTGGGCAAGCCCCCTGAATGGCTTCTGGGAGGGAGCTGCGGGCTGCTGCTGCACGGGGCCCAACTGGCTGCCCCGCCGCATGATATTGATATCTATTGCGACCTGAAGGATACCTGGCAGCTTCATCAATTACTGCTCCGGTATGCAGTCAGTCCGCCGGAAGAGGATTTCAGCGGAAGCTGTTATTCACTGCGTGCTCTCTATTTCATGGGAGAGGCCAAGGTTGAACTGGTGGGCGGGTTCAGAATGGGCAGCGGCGAATGGCAATATTCAGTGGATGTCGGCATGATGCAGCAGTATGCCCCGGTACGCAATTACGAAGGGGTTGGCCTTGTGCGACTGATGCCGGTTGCTCATGAGCTGATATTTAATCTGCTGCGGGGCAGGGACGGGCGCTGCCAGGCAATCGCAAGGCTGATCAAACAGGATTTGGCCACCCATCTGCCGCTGCTGTGTCAGCTTATTCAAGAGAACCATCTGGAAGATCACCTGCAGGCGAAGCTGGAGGAATTGCTGGAGATATCCACATCCATACAGATTTAAGATGAACCAAGGAAGGAAATAACAACATGGCACCTCATAAAAAAATAAATGTCACTTTCCTGCCCGACACCCGGCGTGTCTCCGTAACACATGGAGTATCGCTGCTTGAGGCTGTACACAGAGCCGGAATCGTTCTGCCCACCCGCTGCGGAGGTAAAGCCGGATGCCTGATGTGCAAAGTGTCAATAGATCCCGGGGAGTCAGCAGCGCTGAGACCTCCTTCAGAGGCGGAGCGCCGCAAGCTGGGCAGCCTGCTGGATCAAGGCGTCCGTCTGGCCTGTCAGGCCGCTGTCTGGGATGATGTGAGCGTGCTCATTCCCGAGGACCCGCTTAAGGCGGCCGTACGCCGCAGACTGGAAGCTGCGCGGCGTGGAGAAGCAGAGGACTTATGGTGACTGGGAAGGCTTAGCAGATAACCAGAAAAGGGGGCGTATTTATCAACTCCATGTATCAGGTGAAACGCCGGCAATCGCTGAGAAGAGCAGCCCTGCTGCCTTGGGTTGGCCTACTGCTATGGTCACTTGGGGGCTGCATGTATCCCGGTGATTCTGAGCAGCGGCAGCCAGGCAGCGTGTACCGCGAGAGTGTGAAGCGGGTGCAGGCAGCGGTAGATGACTATCAGGAGCAGGAGGGCCTGCTTCCGATTAAGACCAGCGATGAAGCAACGCCAAGGTATGAGAAATTCGTGGTCGATCTTAATAAGCTGCAGCAAGCTGGGTACCTGGATGAAATACCGGCAGCGGCTTTTGAGAAGGGCGGCAGCGCGTATTTTCTGATTCTGGACGAAGAAAGTGATCCTCAGGTGAAGCTGATGGACCTGGTGACCGCGCAGAAGGTTAATGATGTCCAGCGCAAGGTTAACCTCTATAAGTCCGCACATGGTGGAGAACTACCGGCGGAAGAAGAAGTGTATCCGGACCTCACTGCGATTGATGCCAAGAAGGCAGGAACAGCGTCTATTAAGCTGATCAGTGTATATTCCGGCCAGCCCCTGCAGCTCCTTATGGACAAGGACGGAAAGGTATATGCTGATTACGGTGCGGATATCAGCTCAGCTATAGATAAGAATGGCGGGGCGCCTGAGGCGGACAGAGACTTGCGTCTGGAGCTGGAGCAGGCGTCGTATTACGTACCCGTTAAGTCATTGCCTTATTTGTGGGTTGACGGCCGGCCGGTTCCGCAGGCTCCGCTGGAATAGAAGCTTGAGAAGGCTGTCCCAAAGCAGCGAATTGGCTGCCTGGGACAGCCTTCTCTTGTTCATCCGGTATAATCCGCAGTTCGATTGCTCCACTGGCAGCTGCCCGGGGTTTCCGGGTTATTTTGGCTGTCTGCCGGCAATCTGGAGGAGAATGCTGGATGCTCAAACGGGCTTTTTTTGCTGAAGTGGACTGAAATTCCTGAGTTCAATCCATATAGTGGTTCTAGGCGAAAACCCGGCTTCATAGGATTGATGAGAAGACTTCCGGGCGTCGTGACGCATTGGCGTTCTAGAGCGGGCATACAAAATTTCAGCTGCAAAATGCACGGACGAGGGTCATAAATCCGTTCTGGATACATATGATGATACTAGTCCAAATGCATGTCCGAGCATTCGGAGTTTAGCGCGGGGCAACATGTTCCGCCTCAGGCAGTAGCTAGGCTTCGGGCGGACAAAGCTTAGTCCGGTGGTTGTCCTGCAAGGGTCAGTTTGCCGGCGGAACGCGAAGTCGATGCTCTTCAGGCATTTTTTCTTCGGAGTAATATGAGGAGGGGATCTCTTTTGGAAAAAGTGGATATTTTCAAGGACATTGCCGAGCGTACCGGCGGAGACATTTATCTCGGCGTCGTCGGCGCGGTTCGCACGGGGAAATCGACATTCATCAAACGGTTCATGGAAACGATTGTTCTTCCGAACATCACAAGTGAAGCGGACCGGGTAAGAGCGGTGGATGAACTGCCGCAAAGTGCGGCGGGCAAAACAATTATGACCACTGAGCCCAAATTTGTACCGAATAACGCGGTGCAGATCAAGGTGGCGGAGGGTCTGGAAGTCAATGTCCGGCTGGTCGATTGTGTGGGTTATGCAGTAGAAGGTGCCAAAGGTTACGAGGATGAGAATGGTCCGCGTATGATCTCAACACCGTGGTTTGAGGAACCGATTCCGTTCCAGGAAGCGGCTGAGATCGGCACACGCAAAGTGATTCAGGAGCATTCCACACTCGGTGTGGTAGTGACAACCGACGGTACGATTGCTGAAATTCCCCGGAACTCGTATGTGGATTCCGAAGAGCGCGTCATCGCTGAGCTGAAGGAGGTTGGCAAGCCGTTTGTGCTTGTAATCAACTCCACCCGGCCGCGCAGTGAGGAAGCACAGCAGCTGCGCAACGAGCTCGCGCTCAAATATGATATTCCGGTAATGACACTCAGTGCCGCCAATATGACGGAAGATGATGTGACCGGGGTACTCCGTGAAGTGCTGTATGAATTCCCGGTACATGAAGTTAATGTCAATCTGCCAAGCTGGGTTATGGTGCTGGGCGAGAATCACTGGCTGCGCAGCAGCTACGAGAATTCTGTCCGCGATACGGTGAAGGATATCCGCCGCCTGCGGGATGTGGACCGGCTCGTCTCCCAGTTTACAGAATATGATTTCATCGACAGGGCTGGCCTCAGCGGCATGAACATGGGCCAGGGGGTAGCGGAGATCGATCTATACGCTCCTGAAGAGCTGTATGATCAGGTTCTCATGGAGGTGGTCGGCGTGGAGATCCGCGGCAAAGACCATCTGCTCCAGCTGATGCAGGACTTCTCCCATGCCAAACGTGAGTATGACCGCTTCTCGGAAGCACTGGAGATGGTCAAAACTACAGGTTATGGTATCGCAGCCCCATCCTTGGCCGAGATGGCTCTGGATGAGCCTGAGCTGATCCGTCAGGGCTCCCGCTTCGGAGTCCGGCTGAAGGCTACAGCACCTTCGATCCATATGATCCGGGTCGATGTCGAATCTGAATTCTCGCCGATTATCGGCACAGAGAAGCAGAGTGAAGAGCTGGTGCGTTACCTGATGCAGGACTTTGAGAATGACCCGATCAAGATCTGGGAGTCGGATATCTTTGGCCGTTCCCTGCATTCCATCGTCCGTGAGGGCATCCAGGGCAAGATTGCCATGATGCCGGATAATGCCCGCTATAAGCTGCAGGAAACGCTGGGCCGAATTATTAACGAAGGTTCAGGCGGACTGATTGCCATCATTCTCTAAATGTAAGCAGGCTTGCGAGAAGAGCGGAAGAATTTCCGCTCTTTTTTGCTGCTGATTTTTAAGATTTCGAGGATAGCTTACCAGCGGACAAAAGGGGGATTCTCCCAGGGAAGACTCCGTTTTTACGGTATAATTGGTAGTAATAGACTGCACGATACCCCGAAAACAGGTGGAAACATGCTACTTTCTGCTCCTTTTTTGAGTAACGCCTTGAAATTATGGGTGGGCTGTATTACTATAAGTTTGTTGCGCTTCTAGAAGAGAGGCGCCAGTATCCAGTAATAAACGGGATTATCACGTATATTTTGCGTTGAAACGGAAACAGTGTATGATACCGGAAATTTGCCCAGGGAGGTGAGAAAACATGAACAAATCAGATTTGATCAACGTAGTTACAGAAGCAACTGAACTTCCCAAGAAAGATGCTACTAAAGCGGTAGATGCCGTTTTCGAAGCTATCACAGGTGCGCTGCAAAGCGGAGATAAAGTACAGCTGGTTGGATTCGGAAACTTTGAAGTGCGTGAACGTTCCGCACGTAAAGGCCGCAACCCGCAGACTGGTGAAGAAATCGAAATTCCTTCGAGCAAGGTACCGGCATTCAAACCCGGTAAAGCGCTGAAAGACGGAATCAAATAGAGATTTCTACATATCTATCCCATAGTCCTTGAATAACAACTATGCCGCCCTCCAAGGCGGCATTTGTTTTTTAGAAGCATAGGCTAACCAAACTTTAAGGAGGATCATAAATGACTGAGAAGCACAATGAAGTGAATCCTGCACCATCAGGCAGCGATTATATCGTAATCAAAGCCAAAGAGAACGGAGTTCAGGTCATCGGACTGACAAGGGGCCTGGATACCCGCTTTCACCATACGGAGAAGCTCGATAAAGGCGAAGTCCTCATTGCCCAATTCACAGATCATACCTCAGCAATGAAAATCCGCGGCAAAGCTGAAATCTGGAGCAAACACGGACAATTAGAGAGTGAAAGCTGAGAAGCAGGCATAGCCTGCTTTTTTAAAAATATAACTAGATATAGGGCTGTCAGCGGTACGGTATAATCCTGCTGCGCAGCGGAAATTCTGAGTAAGGGGGCTTGTCATGAACCGGAGCTGGCTGATTGGAACTGTTTTGCTGCTGACCGCGGCGTCTACCATGCTGCTGCCTCAGCTGGCCAGTCTCGGGACAGTCCCCCAGGGCGCCTATGGTACAGTGGAGACTATAAGCCGGGACAGCACCGTTCTGGGCGATGACAATCTGGTAGATAGGCTCGGGGAGATCCCCTTTAGCCTGGTTATAGACAAGGCGGGCTGGAAGGACCAGGTGTTAACTCTGGATCTTAAGGTGACCGGCAATGACCATGAACCGCAGGAGCTGTATCAGAACATGGCGCTGGCGATTGCTTTTGCCTTTCAGGAGACCGGCAATGTTGATCAGCTGCTGCTCCGTGTGGTGGCTGAGGATAAATGGCTGGATACCCGCCGCCTGCTGCTGGCTGGTGACATCCGCCGGAAGGAATGGTCTCCCCGGCTGCAGGATGAGCTGCAGAATGCCGGCAATTCCCCGCTGCCCGGTTCTCTGAAGAACGGCTTCCGCATTAGTGAAAGCGAGCTGTGGAAAAAACAGTTCATTTATCCCTGAAGTGGGTAAAAGAAACTAGAATGCACGACCGTGCGTGACCAAAAAACATGTGATATAATAGACAAGATTGTGAACAAAGATATAGTCAAACGTCAATGGCTTCGGAGGCTGAAATGAAACCGTACCGCATACCGCAACTGGCTAAACCCTACACCGACTACGACATGATTCAGCGGCATACGGAATTGCCGCCGTTCTCAGACGGGCGGGGTCATTTGTTATATATTTTTCTGGGTCACGGCAGGAGTGCCGGATTCCAGAGTGAAGAGCTGTTCACTCTGGTGACCGGGCTTGTGCAGCTCGGGCTGGATACACATGAGAGCATCGACCGTTATCAGGATGAGCCCGGCGGTGATATGATGCGTTCCCGCCAGCTTAAGGTGCTGGCCGGCGATTACTTCAGCAGCTGGTTCTACCATCTGCTCGCCAAACATGAACAAATTGAGATGGTGGGCATTCTAAGCACGGCTATCGCTGATTTTAATGTGATGAAAGCTAATCTTTACGGCAAGATGAAAGGAATGCTTTTCACAGCCGAACAATATTTAAAGCACACGGTACAGCTCAATATGAGGCTGTTTCTTTCTTTTACACCGATGATTGAGGAGCCGCTCCGGGATAGCTGGGAGAAGCTGCTGGTGGAGTTCAGCCAGTGTGAAACCGTAACGCAGGAGCTGCGCCGCGGCACAGACCCAGTAAGTGCTCTGGAAGGCTACTGCTACTGGAAGGTGCTGGAGTCAGCGACGGAAGAGGAGCGCCAGCTGCTGGGTGAGCAGGAACTGGACATCAGGGATTGGAAGAAGCTTAAGCTAAGAAGCAAATGTGATGCCCTGCTGACAGACAAGCTGCATGCATCACTTGAGTCCATTCAGGGATTGCTGCAGGGTATCAAGGACGAGGAACTGATCAGTGAGCTTAGTGCTGCGCTGAACCGCCTTCTTCTGCAAATGAAAATTTCCGGACAAGCTGCCGTGGAGGGTTAGAGAATGACCGTAGATAAAACTTCCGTTATGGGTGACCAAGGCATCAAGCCGAAAGAACAATTCGTACATTCTGTATTTGAGAGCATTGCCGGCAAATACGACCTAATGAATGATATCCTTAGCTTCCGCCGCCATAAAGCGTGGCGCAAGTTTACAATGCGTAAGATGAACATGAAGCGCGGGGATTCGGCAGTGGATCTGTGCTGCGGGACCTGCGACTGGAGCATCGCCCTGGCTGAGGCCAGCGAGACCGGCTGTGTCATGGGACTGGATTTCAGTGCAGGCATGCTGGAGGTCGGCAAGCGTAAGGTAGAGGGGCGCGGACTCCAGGACCGGATATCCCTGATTCAGGGCAATGCAATGGATCTGCCCTTCGGCGATAATTCGTTCGATTATGCGACGATTGGCTTTGGACTCCGCAATGTGCCTGATCCCGTTCAAGTGCTGAACGAAATGAAGCGTGTGGTGAAGCCGGGCGGTATGGTGGTATGCCTGGAGCTTTCGAAGCCGATGAAGCAGCCGTTCAAAGGGATTTATTATTTCTATTTCCAGCGTGTGCTTCCGTTGCTCGGCAAGCTTTTTGCCAAGCGGTATGAGCAATATAAGTGGCTTCCCGAGTCACTCGCCCTGTTCCCGGACAGAGAACAGCTGGCAGTGATCTTCCGTGAAACCGGCTTGCAAAAAGTGGAATCCTTCCCCTTGACCGGCGGCATCGCGGCATTACATATTGGGGTCAAGGAGAACAGCAATGTTTAAGAAAATCGGCATTTTTCTACAAATGATTAAATTTGAACATACGGTTTTTGCACTACCCTTTGCTTTTATGGGCGCTTTGCTCGGATCGGTTGTAATGTTTGGTGAACTGCCTTCCTGGAGCCAGATCGGCTGGGTTGTGATTGCCATGTTCGGTGCACGCAGCGCGGCTATGGGACTTAACCGGCTGATCGACCGGATCAGTGATGCGAAGAATCCCCGGACAGCCGGGAGAGCGATTCCTGCAGGACTGCTGAAGGTTGGAGAAGTATCGCTATTTATCGCCTTCTCGTTCTTTTTGCTGTTCTGGGCTGCGTTTAAGCTGAATCCGCTGTCAGCGAAGCTGCTGCCGATTGCTGTTTTCCTGCTGGTGTTCTATTCGTTCACGAAACGCTTTACCTGGGCTTGCCACCTGATTCTCGGTCTTACCATCGCACTTGCGCCGCTGGGGGGCTGGGTTGCGGTGACTGGAACCGTAGATTGGACCTCCATGGTATTCTATTTCACTATCGTTTTTTGGACAGCGGGTTTTGATATTATTTATTCCTGCCAGGATGTGGAATTTGATCTTAAGGAAGGGCTGTACTCTATTCCTGTCCGCTTCGGAGTTGCCCGTGCGCTCCTTATTGCCAAGGTGTTTCATCTGCTTACGGGAATCGGATTTGTATCGCTGCTCTTTATTACTGAATTGAGCTGGTGGTATGTGGCAGGTATGCTGATTGCCTACATTATTTTATTCTATGAGCATTATATCGTATCCCCAAGCGACCTCAGTAAACTGCAGACGGCGTTTTTCACAATGAACGGGGTGCTTAGTATTGTAGTCTTTTCCTTTACTCTGATTGACCTGGTGGTGCAGTTCTACAAATGAACGAGCGTAAGCCTAAAAATTTCGTGGTTGGCATTACCGGCGCGAGCGGCGGGATCTACGGCATCCGGCTGACAGAAACCCTGCTCTCGCTCGGTTACACGGTGCATCTGGTGGTTAGCAATGCAGGCTGGCGCGTCTTCAAAGAAGAATTAGGCTTCACGGCCTCAGACCGGGAAGGGTTTCTGGACGGGCGGTTCAGCAGCTATCCCGGTTCTCTTCTGTATCACCCTATCGCAGATATTGGTGCTTCAATTGCCAGCGGTTCCTTCCGGACGGAAGGGATGATCATTATGCCTTGCTCGATGGGAACACTGTCTGCTGTAGCGCAGGGCAGTTCCGACAATCTGATGACGCGGGCTGCGGATGTCATGCTGAAGGAAGGGCGCCCTTTGGTGCTTGTTCCCCGGGAGACACCGCTGCACGCGATTCACCTGGAGAATATGCTGAAGCTGTCCCGGATGGGAGTCAAACTTATCCCGGCGATGCCGGCGTTTTATTTTGGACCTGTAACAATCGATGATCTGATTAATTTCATGGTAGGCAAAGTGCTGGACAGCTTTAATATTGAACATACTTTATTTCGCAGATGGGGGGAATGAAGGATGACACATCCAGAGCACACCGTTATCGGTAAAATCAGTTACACCAACTCATGGCCGGTATTTCATAATTTCCATCCTTCTTCTCTAAGCTTCCCGGCAGAGATGGTGAGTGAAGTACCCGCCATTCTCAATCAAGGCATGGCTGACGGGAGCATTCATGTAGGCGCATTATCCTCCTTCGCGTACGCAGCGGCCAGCGACCGGCTTCTGCTGCTTCCGGATCTGTCTGTCAGTGCTGACGGGCCGGTCAAATCGATCCTGCTCTTCTCAAGAATGCCGGTGCAGTCTATCGGCAGCGGCAGGATCGCCGTAACGAATACATCGGCCACTTCTGTCAATCTGCTGAAAATTCTGATGGACAAAGCTATAGTTGCCACCCCTGAGTACATCAGTGTCCCTCCTGATCTGAACGAAATGATGGAGCAGGCAGATGCCTGCCTGCTGATCGGGGATCATGCCATCCGTGCATCCTGGCAGGATCAGGGATATTACGTAACGGATCTGGGCGAGCTATGGAAGGAATGGACCGGACTCAGCATGACTTTTGCCGTCTGGGCCGTTAACCGCGGGGCTGCTTTGCGTAATCCGGAAGCGATTGCCGAGATTGCGGAAGCCTTTGCCGTCAGTAAAAGACGGGGCCTGCGCGATCTGGGGCCAATTACACAGGAAGCCTGCTGCACTATCGGAGGTACGGCATCCTATTGGAACGATTATTTCCGTAATTTATGTTACGACTTTGGGGAAAGGCAGCAGGAAGGTCTGAACCTCTATTTCCGCTATGCCTATGAAATGGGCCTGCTGCCGCAGGAAGTGAAGATGGAGCTTTGGAGCCACAATCTGCTGACACGGGTGAAAGAATGAAGCGAATGCAAATATTCGGCTTGCTGAACAAAGATATGGATCAGATTGAAAAGGAACTGTACCGCAGTGTCCAGGGTGATGATGACCTGCTGACAGAAACCTCGCTGCACCTGCTCAAGGCGGGAGGCAAGCGCCTTCGTCCGGTATTTGTCCTCATGGGCGGCAAATTCGGACAATATGACCTCGACAAGCTGAAGCGTGTTGCAATTCCGCTGGAGCTGATACATAGCGCCTCGCTTGTCCACGATGATGTCATCGATGATGCTGAACTGCGGCGGGGGGAGCCCACCGTCAAGGCGAAATGGGGCGACAAGATCGCCATGTATACCGGCGACTATATCTATGCCAAGGCACTGGTCATGACTTCGGAGCTGAAGAATCCCCGGATTCATCAGATTCTCTCCAAAGCTATGGTGGAGATGTCGATCGGAGAGATGGAGCAGATTCGTGATTTCTTCAACAGCGGGCAGAGCGTACGTCATTACCTGCGGAGAATCCGCCGCAAGACAGCACTGCTAATAGCCGTCAGCTGTCAGCTCGGCGCCCTGGCTGCAGAAGCAGAGCCGGAGACAGCAAGGCTGCTCTATAATTACGGATATAACGTGGGGATGGCGTTTCAGATCCGTGATGATCTGCTCGATCTTTCCGGAACGGAGAAGCAAATCGGCAAACCGCCTGGCAGTGATATGCGCCAGGGCAACATTACATTGCCGGTGATTTACAGCCTGCAGGACTCAAGGCTGCGCGAAGGACTGATGGAAGAGCTGGAACGGATCCGCGCGGGGAATGGCGGGGTTGGCCGTGCAATCGACCTGATCCTTTCCGGGGACGGAATTGCCCGTGCGGAGGAGCTGGCTTCCCGTTACATCTCTAAGGCGCTGGAGGCGCTGGAGCAGCTCCCGGGCAACAGGACCAAACGTAATCTGCGCGACATCGCCTTTTTTGTCACAGGACGCGCTTATTAATCTGGCAGTTTCCGTAGATTAAGCGTTCACAGATGCCGAGGTTTCTGATAATATCAGACAATGAACAACCTGATTATGCAATCCCGTATAGACAAACCTAGCATTCATTAAGAATTGGGGAAATGGAGAGTGACTCTATGGAACAAACGTATCTGATGATCAAACCAGACGGTGTACAACGCGGATTGATCGGGCGTATTGTCGCCCGCCTGGAGGATAAGGGATTCAAGCTGGTTGCTGCGAAGCTGATTACCATTACGGAAGCACAAGCCAAGAAGCACTACGCAGAGCATGAAGGTAAAGATTTCTTCCCGGAACTGGTAGGCTTTATCACCTCCGGTCCTGTGTTTGCCATGGTATGGGAAGGCGATGATGTTGTATCACTGTCGCGTCTGCTGATCGGCAAAACCAAAGTGGGCGAGGCATTGCCGGGAACGATCCGCGGTGACTATGCCAGCCACACCCCGCTTAATTTGATCCACGGATCAGACTCGCCGGAAAGCGCAGCACGTGAAATTGCCAATTTCTTTGCTCCGTCTGAACTGGCCCAGTATAACAAAGACATCTCAGTCTGGATGTAAGGTCCGGCGGGAGACAGGAGAATATTTATGGCAGAACGTGAAGAACCCGCATTAACCCCAGACCCGGATTACACCGGATTTATTCATAATGTCAAACAGAGCACCGGAATTGATCTCGCCCAGTACAAGGAAGCGCAGATGAAGCGGCGTCTTACGACGCTCCGCATGAAGAACGGTTACAATTCTTTTAGTGATTTTTATGCCGCAATGATGAAGGACAAGGCTTTATTCTATGAATTTCTCGACCGGATGACCATTAATGTCTCCGAATTCTGGCGTAATCCGAACCGCTGGGAAGTATTAAGGGATGTTATTCTGCCTGATCTTCAGCGTTCCGGCCGCAGACTGAAGCTGTGGAGTGCCGCCTGTTCTACCGGAGAAGAACCTTATACACTGGCGATGATCCTGTCAGACAAGAATATTCTGGCCCAGACCGGTATTCTGGCCACAGATATTGATGACGGGGCCTTGGCCAAAGCGAAGCAGGGGTTATATCTGGAGCGTTCCTTAAAAGATGTCCCTAAAGATGTGGCTGACCGGTATTTCACTCCGGAGGGACCCGTGTTCAAGGTCAGTGATGGGCTGAAGAAGAGTATCGATTTCCGTAAGCAGAATCTGCTGCTCGATAAGTTTGATGAAGGCTTCGACCTGATCATCTGCCGGAATGTAATGATCTATTTCACTGAAGAAGCCAAGAATAAGCTGTATCACAAATTCTCGGCCAGCCTGCGTCCCGGCGGCTATCTGTTCGTGGGCAGCACGGAACAGATTTTCACGCCCGCGCAGTATGGATTCGAATCTACAGAAACCTTCTTCTACCGCAAGAAATAGGGAACGGTTGCTTATCCGCAGGGCCTGTCGCCACAGGTATACTTTAACTTCTTTTCAGTGATACTGAAGAGTAGAAACCGTATGCCAAGTGAAAGGTCGTTATAGTAGATGGACAAAAGCAAGGTTATAGCCGCGTATCGACGCGGCTTCCTCACAGTCCGCGAATGCGGACAGGTTCTCGGGATTGAGGAGCTGCAGCTGCAGAGCCTGCTTGCAGCGGAGGAGGGCAGAACCGGCAGCCTGCCTCCCGCACCGGGTAACCGGCAGCTGGAGACAGGTTCTTAGGGCGGGGATGCACAGCAGCGCCGTTTCTGCTCGAAAGAGCAGGAGCGGCGCTGTTCTTGTTGAGGAATAGAGTGGCACTTGAAGGTGACCGCTTTCTTGTCAAAGCCGATGGCCTATACTATAATAAGCAAAGACATTTAACAATTTAGTGGTTTACAGTCTAAAAGTGTGAAGGGGGAACGCAGCATGAATTTACGCTATTTAACAGCGGGGGAAACGCACGGCCCCCAGCTTACAGCCATTATTGAGGGATTGCCCAGCAATTTGACACTTGATTTCGAAGAGCTTAATTTCCAGCTGCACCGGAGACAGAAGGGCTACGGCCGCGGACGCCGGATGCAGATTGAGAAGGATACCGCCGAGATTGTAGGCGGCGTACGCCACGGTTCCACAACGGGTGCTCCTGTTGCCCTGGTGGTGGTGAACAAGGACTGGACGCACTGGAAGAACATTATGAATATCGAGCCGATTCCAGGCAGTGATGAGGAGAAGCGCCGGGTCAACCGTCCGCGTCCCGGACATGCCGACCTGAACGGCGGCTTGAAGTATAACCTTACGGATCTGCGCAATGTACTGGAGCGCTCCAGCGCCCGTGAGACGGCTGCCCGGGTCGCGGTAGGCGCAGTAGCCCGCCAATTGCTGGCAGCATTCGGGGTGAAGATTGCCGGACAAGTGATCCGCATCGGTGAAATCGAAGCACCAGCCAATCAGCTTACGGTAGATGAACTGATTGCGCAGACAGAAGAGTCCTCTGTGAGAGTCGTGGACAAAGAGACGGAACAGAAGATGGAGGCTTACATAGACAAGATCAAGGAGGAAGGCGACTCTATCGGCGGGATTGTGGAATGTATTGTCGAGGGTCTGCCGGTCGGCCTTGGCAGTCATGTGCAGTCTGACCGCAAGCTCGATGGAGCCATCGCCGGAGCCGTTATGTCGATTAATGCCTTCAAAGGTGTGGAGATCGGCATCGGCTTCGAGGCCGGTAAGCTGCGCGGCTCACAGGTTCATGACGAGATAATGTATGAAGCCTCACAAGGATACTACCGGGCAAGCAACCGGCTGGGCGGTTTCGAAGGCGGAATGACCAATGGGATGCCGGTGGTGGTCCGCGGAGTAATGAAGCCGATTCCGACGTTGTATAAGCCTCTGCAAAGCGTAGATATTGATACGAAGGAACCGTTCACTGCCCAGGTTGAACGTTCGGATGCCTGCGCAGTTCCGGCAGCCTGTGTTGTACTGGAGAATGTGGTGGCCTGGGAGATTGCCAAGGCTTTCCTGGATAAATTCGGCGGCGACTCCATGGAAGAGATCAAAGCCAACTATAATAATTACCTGGCGCAGCTGGAGAGCTATTAAGATGCGCAGTATTACGGTAGCTCTGGGTGAACGGTCTTATCCTATTTATATCGGCAGCGGACTGCTGCAGAATATTGGTGAACGCTGCATAGAAGCCGGTTTCCCGCAGCGCAGTCCGCTGCTGGTTGTCACGGACAGTGAAGTGGCTCCGCGGTATCTGGATCAGGTGGAGGCATCCCTGCGCGGCAGCGGATATACGGTAGTCAGCCATGTAATTCAGGCAGGTGAAGCTTCCAAATCTCTGGCCGTCTATGAAGAGGTCATTACGACAGCCATTCAGGGCGGGCTGGACCGCAGCTCTGCAGTGCTGGCGCTTGGCGGGGGGGTTGTAGGGGATCTGGCCGGATTCGTCGCCGCCTCTTATATGCGGGGAATCGGATTCATGCAGATTCCTACCACGATCCTCGCCCACGACAGCAGTGTAGGCGGCAAGGTTGGAGTCAACCATCCGCTGGCCAAGAATATGCTTGGCGCCTTCTACCAGCCGTCCATGGTGCTGTACGATCTGGACACCCTTGCTACACTTCCTCCACGCCAAGTTGCTTCGGGACTGGCTGAGGTTGTGAAACATGGTCTGATCTTTGACAAAGAGTTCGCGTACTGGTGCCGTGAACATGCCGGAGAGCTGCTTGCCCTGGAACCGGAGGCTCTGGGGTACGCACTGGAACGCGGCTGTGCGATCAAGGCTGACGTTGTTTGCAATGATGAGACGGAGCAGGGGCAGCGTGCGATTCTGAACCTGGGGCATACCATTGGACATGCTATTGAAGCAGTAGGCGGCTACGGCGTATTTCTTCATGGTGAGGCTATTGCCATTGGAATGGCCGGATCAGCCCTGCTGGCCGCGAAGCTGGGCCGGGACAGAGCGATCTATGAAGATACGGTATCTATGCTCACCGCATTGTCTCTGCCGGTCAGACTGCCGGCGGAATACGGCGAGGATGAGCTGATGGAAGCCATGATGCATGACAAGAAGTTCAAGGAAGGCAGAATGACCTTTATCGTACCGGACGACATCGGCGCTGTCAGTATTGTGGGCGATGTGCAGGCAAGTGATGTACGCCGGGTTATCGCCCAGCTCAAGAAGGAGGAAAGCCCATGGTGAACCGGGGGATACGCGGTGCAACAACCGTAACGAAGAATGAGGAAACCGAAATTTTGCGCGAGACTGTTGTGCTGCTGAGGGAAATTGTTGAGCGCAACGATGTTATCGCCGAGGATATCTGCAGTGTGTGGATCACGATGACCGCAGATCTGGACGCCACCTTTCCGGCGCGTGCCATCCGTGAGATTGAAGGCTGGGAAATGGTACCGCTGATGTGTTCGGTGGAGATTCCGGTCAAAGGCAGCCTGCCACAATGCATCCGCCTGATGGTTCAGGTTAATACGGATAAATCACAGCGGGACATCCGCCATGTGTATCTGAATGAAGCCCAGCGGCTTCGTCCGGATCTCTCACAGGGCAAGTAATAAATTACATATGCGGGGTTGTCATTAACCGCCGTCATCATGTATAGTGTAGTTAGCCGAGTGAAGCAGAGTATAGTTTAGTTAAGATGAGTATAGTTGAGCAGAGTGCAGGACTTTTTTTGAAGAGCAGACCATTGATTATCAGCGTTCTTTTTTTGGCATACCCGTATAGAGTTTGTGCAGCAGCTGCCCATACGCTATAAGTGTATCCTTTGAGGGGATGATCTGTACTCGATTTGGTTTTTGCCGGTCCCAGGCGCTTATTCACATACTTGCTAACACAAACCTCTACTCCGGTAGAGGTTTTTCTGTATTTCGGACATTACCTATAGAATCCCAGGAGGTTAGCCAAGTGACGAATCCGAGCATTGAAGAAGTAGTGTCGCTGTCGCGGAAGTATAATCTGATCCCGGTAGTGAAGAGGCTGCTGGCAGATATGGAAACACCCATCCGCTTGTTCCAGCGTTTTGCGGAGCAGGATCGTGCATTCCTGCTGGAGAGTGTAGAAGGCGGCAGCCAATGGGCGCGTTATTCCTTTATCGGCAGTGATCCGTTCCTGATGATTTCAGGCAAAAAAGGCCTGATCCACGTTGAAGTCGGCGGTGAAAAAAAACAGCTGTTTGGCAAACCTGTCGAGGAGCTTAAGGCGCTGCTCCGCTCTTACCGCAGTCCCAAGCTGGATGGGATGCCGCCGTTTACGGGTGGTGCTATCGGATTCTTCGGCTACGATCTGTTGCAGTATTACGAGAAGCTGTCAGCGCATGCCGTAGATGACCTGAATATGGACGATATCCGCTTCATGTTCTGTGACCGCATCATCGTCTTCGATCATGTGAAGCAGCAGATTCTGCTGGTAGGCAATCTGCATATCAAGGATGGCGATACCGATTCCGAGATTCGCGCAGGTTACGAGGAACTAAGCCGCCGCCTGGAGAACATGGCTGAAGAGCTGCAAAAGGAAGGACCGAAGGAGAACGTCAACCGCCGCAGCATCCCGCAGGACATTGACCTGGGTGAGATTCACTCCAATCTGACCAAGGAACAATACATCAGCAATGTGGAGCAGGCCAAAGAGTACATTCGCGCTGGTGATATCTTCCAAGTGGTGCTGTCCCAGCGGCTGCATATAGAAACCGAAGTATCTCCACTGCATGTGTACCGCATGCTGCGGACGCTGAATCCTTCACCTTATATGTATTATCTGAAAATGGACGAAGAGATCATCGTAGGCACTTCACCGGAAGCGCTGGTTAAGGTGGATAGTAGCGGACGGGTCGAGACCCGCCCGATTGCCGGAACCCGGCCGCGCGGAGAGACAGAGGCGCAGGACCGCCAGCTCGCCGCTGAACTGCTGGAGGATGAGAAGGAACGCGCGGAGCATCTGATGCTCGTTGATCTGGGCCGTAATGACCTGGGCCGTGTGTCGAAGTTCGGCACGGTGAAATGCGACTCGTTCATGGAAATCGAGAAATACTCGCATGTGATGCATATCGTCTCGAACGTGTCCGGGACGCTGGCAGACGATAAAGATTTCTTCGATGCCTTCCTCTCCTGCCTCCCGGCAGGGACTGTATCGGGGGCACCGAAGCTGCGGGCGATGGAGATCATTGCCGAACTGGAAAAGGAAGCACGCGGCGCTTATGCCGGCGCCATCGGTTATCTCGGCTTCTCCGGGAATATGGATTCCTGCATAACCATTCGCACAATTATTTTCCGCAAAGGCCGGGCTTATGTACAGGCTGGAGCCGGAATTGTCTGGGACTCGGTTCCGGAGAAGGAATATGAAGAGACCCTGAACAAGGCCAAGGGCATGCTGAAGGCGATCCGGATGGCCGAAGCCATGTTCCCCGCTGAGGTGAAGGAGAAACAGGTTATCAACCAGGACTATATGTACGAGTATACCCCGTGAGCCGGGGATAAGCAGAGATGAGCTAAGACGAGCAGAGAATGCTCCATACTATTTTTGGCGTATGCTCCGGATCCGGTTTTGTAAGAAGCTGATTCAGGAAGTCCGCCTACAAAACTCTTAGGAGGGAATCAATATGGAAGCAAGCCAGTTAATACAATCAGGAATTGCCGGATTAATTGAAGGAAAGGATCTTACCCGCACGCAGGCACGGGAGGTAATGGGGACCATTATGGAGGGGGCGGCAACACACGCGCAGATCGGTGCACTGCTCACAGCGCTGCGTATTAAGGGTGAAACGGTAGAGGAAATCACCGGGTTCGCGGAAGCGATGCGCGGTTTCGGGACACCGGTACTTACGGAACGTAGCCAGCTGCTCGATACCTGCGGCACCGGAGGCTCCGGTATTCATAAATTTAATATCTCCACCGCCTCGGCAATCATCTCGTCTGCCGCTTCTGTAAGAGTTGCGAAGCACGGCAACCGTTCGGCTTCCGGCAGAGCAGGCAGCGCCGACGTACTGGAGGCTCTCGGCGTCAATATTCATCTGAATGCGGAGCAGGCCCGGCAATGTCTGGACAGCATCGGAATCTGCTTCCTGTTCGCACAAATCTACCATCCGTCAATGAAGCATGCTGCTGCTCCCCGCCGTGAGCTGGGTGTGCGTACTGTATTCAATATGCTTGGCCCGCTGACGAATCCGGCAGGAGCTGACCGGCAGCTCATGGGCATCTATGACCGCAACAAAACGGAGACTGTGGCCAAAGTGCTGGGCGAGCTGGGCTCCAAGCGGGCAATGATTGTCAGCAGTCTGGACGGTCTGGATGAAATCAGCATCTCGGCGCCGACCCAGGTCTCCGAGCTGAGAAATGGTGTGGTCACAACCTACGAGGTTACACCACAGGAGCTCGGGCTGAGCCAGCATCCGCTGGAGGATGTGCTCGGAGGTGATGCGGCCGAGAACGCGGCAATTATCACTACAGTACTGGAAGGTCAAATCAATCCATACCGTGATATCGTATTAGCGAATGCCGGGGCATGCATCTATGTTGCCGGTCTTGCAGATACACTGCGGGAAGGCGTAGACCGGGCAAGAGAGGTAGTGGATTCAGGAGCAGCACTGCGCAAGCTGGAACAGTTAAAAGCCATGACGAAGGAGCTTGATTATGTATCTTGACCGGATTGTTGCCACCAAAGTGAAAGAGGTGGAGGCGTTAAATAAGACATTTTCATTGGAAGAGGCTGAACGGGCTATCGCTGCTCTGCCTGCAACGAGAGGCTTCCGCGCTGCGCTGACCGGGCGGCGGAACCGGGACATGGGGCTGATCGCCGAGGTGAAGAAGGCTTCGCCTTCCAAAGGCCTGATCCGTGCCGATTTTGATCCGGTTGAGATTGCTAAAGGCTATGCGGCAGGAGGCGCGGACTGCCTGTCGGTGCTTACGGACCGGGAATATTTTCAGGGCAGCGGATCGTATCTGCAGCAGGTAAGGGCAGCGGTGGAGCTTCCTCTGCTGCGCAAAGATTTCATCATTGATGAGAAGCAGATCTACGAAGCGCGCCTGCTGGGAGCAGATGCTATTCTGCTCATTGCCGCTATTCTGACATCTGAACAGCTGAGCGCATTCACCGATACCGCTGCAGCGCTTGGCCTCGATATTCTGATTGAAGTACATGACCGCACCGAACTGGAAATGGTGCTGGCCACCGGCAAGGCTGTTCATCCCGGCGTGTTGCTTGGCATCAACAACCGGAATCTGAAGACCTTTGAGACCGCGCTTTCTGCCACAGCCGAGCTTGCGGCACTGCTTCCGGAGGGACTGCCGGTCATCAGTGAGAGCGGGATTACCGGTCCGGAGGACATCGCATTCTTAAGCAAGACCCGGGCTACCGGCGTGCTGGTAGGAGAATATCTGATGCGCCAGCCGGATGTAGAGCAGGCAGTAAATCAGCTGCTCGGACCGCTTCCTGCAGGGAAGGACCGTGCGCTGCATGGCTGACACAATCGTAAAAATCTGTGGACTTCAGGACGTTGAAGTGCTAAAATCTATGAAGAGTTTGCCTCTGGATTATATCGGATTGGTATTTGCCCCGAGCCGCCGCAGAGTGACTGCTGGAGCTGCTGCCGAGCTTGTTGCAGAGCTGAAGGAGTGGAATACTGGGACAGCACCCCGCGCTGCGGGAGTCTTCGTCAATCCGCAGCTTACTGAGCTGACTGAGCTGCTCAGAACAGTACCGCTGGATGTCGTGCAGCTGCATGGGCAAGAGAGTCCGCTGTTCTGCAGCGAGGTCAAGCAGGCTTTTCCGCAGATTCAAGTATGGAAAGCACTTTCTGTGGCGGGCCATGCCCCTGATGCCGGAACCGGCATTCATGCTCTCCTGGAGAGCTACAGCGGCACAATCGATGCGCTGCTCCTGGATACCTATGACCCGCAGGGCAGCGGAGGCTCCGGACGTACGTTTGACTGGAAACAGATTCCGCTATATCAACAGGCGGCGGAGGAGGTCGCACTGCCTTTATTTATAGCCGGAGGACTGTACCCGGACAATGTGAACGAGCTGCTGGACGGCTACGCGCCATATGGCGTGGATGTATCCAGCGGAGTGGAGAGTAACGGCCTTAAGGATATCGCAAAAATGACAGCTTTCGTGGAAAGGGTGAAGCAATCATGATACAAGTACCGGACAAGAACGGACGTTTTGGTTCTTTTGGAGGCCGCTTCGTTCCTGAAACCTTGATGAATGCACTGATTGAGCTGGAGGAGGCCTACCGTAAATTCTCGGCAGACCCGGCTTTTCAAGAGGAAATAGATTACCTGCTTAAGCAGTATTCCGGACGTGAGACCCCGCTGTATTATGCAGAGCGGCTTAGCAGACATCTGGGTGAGGCGAAGATCTATCTGAAGCGTGAGGACCTGAATCATACAGGTGCGCACAAGATCAACAACGCTATCGGACAAGGCATTCTGGCCAAAATGATGGGTAAAACCAAGGTGATTGCCGAAACAGGAGCCGGCCAGCACGGCGTGGCTACCGCTACAGTTGCAGCCTTGCTTGGTATGGAATGCAAGGTATTCATGGGCGAGGAGGATACCCGCCGCCAGGCACTAAACGTCTTCCGTATGAAGCTGCTTGGTGCAGAAGTGATTCCCGTAACCTCCGGGTCAAGAACCCTGAAGGATGCCGGTAATGAGGCACTGCGCTACTGGGTGAGCAACGTTGAGGATACCTTCTATATTCTTGGCTCGGCGGTAGGCCCGCATCCTTATCCGATGATGGTCCGTAATTTCCAGCGGATTATCGGGGATGAGACCCGCCGCCAGATTCTGGAGGCTGAAGGACGCTTGCCGGATCTGCTGGTTGCCGCGGTAGGCGGAGGCAGTAATGCCATCGGCATGTTCTATCCTTTTATGGAGGATGAGCAGGTTGGTATGATTGGTGTTGAAGCTGCCGGCAAGGGAATTGATACTCCGTTCCATGCAGCAACCATGAGTAAGGGAAGCCACGGCGTCTTCCAGGGCTCGCTCAGCTACCTGCTGCAGGATGAGCACGGACAGGTGACCGAAGCCCATTCCATTTCGGCCGGACTGGATTATCCCGGTGTCGGACCCGAACACTCCTATCTGAAGGATATTCACCGCGCACAGTATGTGCCGGTTACGGATTACGAGGCGCTGGATGCACTGAAGCTGCTCTGTCAGACGGAAGGCATCATTCCTGCCCTCGAATCTGCCCATGCGATTGCCCACGTGGTGAAGCTCGGCAAGACACTGACCAAGGATGATATTGTAGTCATCTGCCTGTCCGGACGCGGCGACAAAGACGTAGAATCGATCATGGCCTATACGGAAGGGGCGGGGAAATAATGACTACCGAAACTACAAACCGGATGGATCTGACCTTCAAAAAGCTGCGGGCAGAGGGCCGGGCAGCCCTGATTCCTTTTCTTACCGTAGGCGATCCCGATCTTGAGACTACGCTGGATATTATCGCTGAGCTGGAGGCGGCCGGTGCAGATATTCTGGAGCTTGGCGTTCCCTACTCTGACCCGCTTGCCGACGGTCCGGTCATTCAGCGGGCTTCCTCCAGAGCCCTGCGCAGCAATATTCATCTCCGCACCTGCATGGAGACAGCCCTTAAGGCACGTCAGGCCGGCAGTCAGCTGCCGTTCATCCTGTTCACCTACTATAATCCGGTGATGCAGATGGGGCTGGATACTTTCTTCGCAGAGCTGGATGCCCATGAGATCAGCGGACTGATCATCCCCGATCTGCCTGTTGAAGAGTCGGAGGACATGCGTGAGCGCAGCCGTGCAGCCGGAGTGAATCTGATTCCGCTGGTAGCCCCGACTTCCAGTGAACGGATCGCGCGGATTGTTTCCGGCGCCAGCGGGTTCGTCTACTGCGTATCTTCGCTTGGTGTAACCGGCGAACGCTCTACCTTTCATACCGGAGTGGATGACTTCATTCAATCCGTCCGCCGCTCTACAGACCTGCCGATCGCTGTAGGATTCGGTATATCCACTGGAGAACAAGTGTCTAGGTTTGCCAAAATTTGCGATGGTGTAGTCGTCGGCAGTGCGATTGTCCGCAAGGTAGAGGATGTCATTCCTCTGTTGTCCCAGCCGGAGACAAGAAGTGCGGGACTGTTGCAAATTCGTGAATTTGTGGCACAATTAAGACCATAACGGTCTGAATACAGACTAGTATATTAGCGAATTACTTCTGGAGAGCGAGGATCAACCATGAACCCGAAACCGAACATCATCGACCTCCCTGTCTACAAGCCGGGGAAACCGATTGAAGAAGTCAAGAAGGAGCTGGGCTTGAGCGATGTTATCAAGCTGGCATCTAACGAGAACCCTTACGGGGCTGCGCCAAGCGCAAGAGCCGCTATTGTAGCAGAGCTGGATAATCTGTATTTATACCCGGACGGTTCGGCTGCAGAGCTGACTGCAGCACTGGCTAAGCAGCTGGGAGTAACCAGCGACAATATTATTTTCGGATGCGGATCTGACGAGATTATTGCGCTGATCGCCCGTGCTTTTTTCCTGCAAGGTGACGAGACGATTATGGCTGATCAGACCTTCTCTGTCTACAAGAGCAATGCTGATATAGAGGGTGCTGTATCTATTGAAGTGCCTTTGAAGAAGGGTACCCATGATCTGGATGCTATGCTTGCCAAGATTACAGATCGCACCAAGATCATCTGGATTTGCAATCCGAACAATCCGACCGGAACCATTGTGCCGGAGGATGCCCTGATTACTTTCCTGGATGCGGTACCGGCTGGAGTTATGGTTGTGCTGGATGAGGCATACTTCGAATATGTGACTGATTTGAGTTACTCTAACGGCATTAAGCTGCTGGACTCGTATCCTAATCTTGTTGTCCTCCGTACATTCTCCAAGATCTACGGTCTTGCTGCACTCCGTATCGGTTATGGGGTGGCCAGTCCGCAGATTATCTCCTTGATTAATAAAGTGCGGGAACCGTTTAATACGACCCGTTTAGCCCAAGTGGCGGCTTTGGCTGCACTCTCTGATCAGGAATATGTTCAGCAGTGCCGTACGCTTAATAGTGCTGGTATTGTACAGCTTCAGGCTGAATTCCAGCGTCTAGGCCTTGAGTCCTTCCCGGCACACGGCAATTTCATCATGGTGGATGTGCGCAAGCCGGCCTTTGAGGTCTTCGATGCGTTGCTGCGGCAAGGTATTATCGTGAGAGCAGGCCACCACCGCTACCCGACCTTCATCCGGGTTACTGTCGGCTCTGCCGAGCAGAATACAGCCTTCATCGCTGCCCTGGAGAAGGCGCTTGAAGAACAGGGAGTACGCGCATAACCTGTTATCAGAAGCAGGATTGACCATATCACAGAAGGCAGGTAGTTCTAAGAACATGACGACAAAAATAACAATTTTCGGTGTCGGTCTGATCGGCGGCTCACTGGCCCTTTGCTTCAAAGGCAAGGAGGGCCTGACCGTTGTAGGGCATGCCCACCGTCCTGAATCAGCAATCAAATATGTCAGCAGAGGTGTGGTTGACGAGGCTACCCTATCGCTTGAGGAAGCGGCGCTGGGTGCCGATTATATTTTTCTGTGTGTGCCTGTTGGCATGATAGAGGATTATCTTCAGCAGCTAAGCCGCCTGCCGCTGAAGCCGGGCTGTATTATCACTGACGTCGGCAGCACCAAGGCCAGTATAGCAGCCTGCGCAGTCTCGCTTGACCTTCCTGGTGTGCATTTCATCGGCGGCCATCCCATGGCCGGCTCGGAACGCTCGGGTGTAGAGGCGGCCTCCTCATTGCTGTTCGAGAATGCCTATTACGTGCTGACGCCTCCGCCCGGTGTTCCTGAGGAAGCGTATCATGCACTGGAATCCTTGCTTCTACATACCAGAGCGCATATTGTCCGGCTTGACCCGGAGCGCCATGATGAGATTGTCGGAGCGATTAGCCACCTGCCGCATATTATCGCGGTGGCGCTGGTCAATCAGATTCATGCTTACCATGATTCAGACTCTTTGTACAGCACGCTTGCGGCCGGCGGCTTCCGGGATATTACGCGGATTGCCTCGAGCGATCCGATCATCTGGCGCGATATCCTGCTGAATAACCGCTCGGTTATGCTGCGTCTGCTCAAAGATTGGAATGACGAGGTTTCATCCTTTATTCATCTGCTAGAGCAAGGGGATGGTGCGGGGATCGAGTCTGCATTCCATGAGGCGAATGAATTCCGCAGCCAGCTGCCTGAGCGCCGAAAGGGAATGATTGTCCCGCTGTTCGACCTTCATATTGATGTCCCCGATCATCCCGGGATTATCGGGCGTATTACCACGGAGCTTGGCGACCAGGGCATCAACCTTAGCAACGTGCAGATTATTGAGAGCCGGGAGGATGTTCCCGGGATCATGCGCCTGTCGTTCCGCCAGGAGCATGATATGGAGCGGGCCAAGATTGTGCTGCAGCAGAGTGATTATACGGTATATGTGTAGCGAAGAGCCGGGGAGTGGTTCCCCGGCTTTTTTTAATGTAAGAATTTATTTGCTGCGCATGATTACTTGTCCTTCTATTTCTCGCTGAAAAGCACCGTCCTTTAAAGGACGGCATAGCCGTTTCCACTTGATAGCAAACTGTCAGGCCAGCCACCCCTCCCCAGATCCATATATCCTGAAACGGACTGAGATTCCTATATTCCTAAAATATACTGTAATACACTTTTCAGGTCAATTAAGCGATTCTGAGTCCGATTAACCGGCAAATTCGCTGATTTTACTCAAATAACGGATTCTCAGTCGCCTCACTGACGGGCAGGTTATGAAAGGTTGCGGTCACTCTCAACGGTCAATGACGCAGAGCGGAAGATTTCGCGGAGCGTATCTGTGTCGTTACGGACTGCGTTTCGGATGATTAGGTTAGGGGAGTATAATGCGCCTATAAATTATCCAATTGTTCGTAAAAATGGACAAAAAAAGACCGCTTACATAATAAGCGGTTACAGTTCACAATGTATTGGAACCGTGCAGTGTTTGGATAGGAGTGGAGAGAAACCATACTGTACTTTTATTATATGTATACGGTTACATTCTGTCAACCCCTTTCTCAAACATTAATAATACCGCTTTCAATATTCGACTTCCCGCTGAATCTAAAAGTCTATTAATGTCATCCTGTTAGAATGTATGCTATACTGGGTTAAGTATGTTTATAGATTTCTTCCAAGTATAGGGAGCCATATGCCTATCTGAACAGTATTAGAAATTTGTAAAGATGCGAATTTCTTTCTGTATTTACATACAGTATGCCTTAATTAACGGCTGGTTGAATATACATAGGAAGTATTTCATTTATTTGTACGAATTTGTAGCAATGCCGCAACTTTTTCTTACCTGACCGGTATAAGTAGGTACGGACCGGACGGGATTAATCGTGCAAGGGCGAGGAGGGCCGAACTCACCATGACGGATTCCCAGTTGATCCAGCTTATCAAGCAAGGAGATACAGAATTATACTCGGAATTGATGCGACGTTATCAACGCAAAATATTGGCGTTTGTGTATCATATGCTTAAGAACTCCCATATGGAGCTGATTGCCGAAGACCTTTGTTCTGAGACCTTCTACAAGGCTTTCCGGAGTCTTCATTCGTTCCGTGAAGTGGATGCTTCTTTCTCTACTTGGCTGTACACTATTGCCCGTAATACGGTGCTGAGTGAGCTGCGCAAGAACCGTGCCGGAAATGTATCGCTTGAAGAGAGCGGTTATACTCCTGTGGCACCGCTTGACGTTGCCCCGGAACAGGCGGCATTACGTAAAGAACGGATGAATCTGGTCCGTGAAGCCATTAACAATCTCCCGGAGAAGCAGCGTTCTGCGCTCATTCTGCGTGAATATGATCAGATGGATTATCAGGAAATTGCAGTGATTCTGGATCAGAGTGTCAGCTCCGTGAAATCACTATTGTTCCGCGCCAGGAGCAGTGTGAAGCTCCAGCTCGAATCCTATTTCTATGAGCCTGAATTTGAAGAGCAGGCTGAGAGGGTGTAAGGCCAATGAATTGCAGGGAAGCGCAGGATTCCATTCCGCTCTTGTGGGACGCTCCCCCCACAGATCCCAGACGGATTAGACTTGAGAAACATATCGCGGCTTGTTCCTATTGCAGTGCCGAATGGGCGTTGTGGCAGGAGACAAGTGAGCTTATGCAGGACTCAAGGTTTGAAGTCAGTGATGAACGTGCAGAAGCGATTAACCTTAAGGTTATGGAGCGGATCTATCTGGAAAGTCCCTGGCTTATGCCTGGGGACGGTAAGTCTGCGGGCAGCTCCGCTGTTTTCCGCCGTAGGCTGAGCCTGTGGATTGCCTGTTTTCTGGCAGTGTTTATCTCCAGCTTTTTATATTTCACCATGTTCAAAACACCCTCGAATACTACTGCAGCCCAGAGCGGAATTGTAGAAACAGGTGTGGCAGGACTGACATTGGATTGGTCATCTTCTTATCCGGTCGAGTCAGAAGGCGGTATTATTGAACCGCTTGTTGCCAATATGGGCCCCTCCCACCCGCAATACTGGATGGTGTTATCGACGCTGGGTGTCGGGTTGTCTATATTCCTGCTGGTGCGCCTGAACCGTTACCGCAGACAATGAAAGCCCCTTTACTTAAATAGTGAAGAGGGCTTTTTCGTATCCGGATATGAGCTTCAAGTGAGGAATAGACCTGTAATTTTGTTAAAAAAGAAGACATTTGTTTTCATTCGTGTTACATTATTAAGCAAACATAAATGGAAGGGAAAGGTGATAGGCAATGCTGATCGGCTTAATACGCCACGGGCTGACGGATTGGAACGCGGAAGGTAAGATTCAGGGACAAAGTGACATTCCGCTTAACGACGAAGGCCGCAGGCAGGCTGAGATGCTGGGTGACCGGCTTCTGCAGGAGCCCTACCACTGGGACTATTGCATTACGAGCAGTCTTTCCCGCGCAGCTGAGACAGGAAAGATCGTTGCCGCTAAGCTGGGAATTCCTTTGCTGGAACCTGATCATCGGATCCGCGAGCGCGCTTATGGCCAGGTAGAAGGAATGACGGCTGCAGCCCGTGAAGCTAAATGGGGTAAGGATTGGAATCAGTTAACATTGGGGCAGGAGAGCGATGCGGCGCTTCAGGTACGCGGGCTTGCTTTTCTTGAGGATCTCTCGGCCCGTTATCCGGATCAGAATGTACTGGTCATCTCTCATGGAGGGTTTCTTGCACAACTGTACACCGCATTATATAAAGACAAGTATTCTGAACGTCTCGGTAACCTCTCCCTGACGATTTTGGAGAAAATCGAGCAGGAATGGAATCCGGTATTGTACAACTGTACCCGTCATATCTTGCAGAATCAGCGTTAACCCGGCCCTCGGGTTATTTTTTTTGAGTAATAAGGAATAAAAAGGGCTATATTTCCCATAATGGTAGTAAAACGGTGAGGCGATAAAAGATGAATCTGGCGGATATGCTCACTTACGCAGACATTGGTCAGCTTACCGCCATTGCGGGACGCTATGAATGTGAGTGCAAACGGAATTCCAAACATGATTTGATTCAGAGTATTCTCATTACCTTGGGCAGCCGTGAGTTTATGGAGTCTCATATCCGGGGCTGTACTCCGGAGGAACTGCGGTTCCTGAACACTTTGCTATTTGATGAGCGCAGCCACTTCAGTCTGGAAGATCTTCTTGCCGCCGCAAGGCAGGCATGTTTTGACACACCCTCCGGTAAAGGCGGCAGCTATCGCGATATGGTCAGCAGGTTCAAAAATGGCGGCTGGCTCTTTACCGGTGCATCGCAGCAGAGCAGGTATCTGTTTCAGGTCCCGCTGGATCTGAAGATCCGCTTCCGCGACAGGATGGGGGAGCACCTGAAGGAAGGGATTACTCCAAGTCCTGAACCGGCAATGTACCGGGGCGAGGGCGATCTGCTGGCGGGCGATCTGCTGCTCTTCCTGCGCTATGTTAAGGATAACGAGCCTGAACTTGGGCAGGAGGGGGCGCTGTATAAACGCAATCAGCAGGGAGTGATGAATGCCTTACAAATTGCTGAGCCCCTGCTGGGCAAAGGCGGGTGGAGATTCGGCTACGGAAGGGCCTGTGAGCACTATCCGCCGAGATTTGCCCTGCTGTATGATTATGCCCGCCACCGCCGCTGGATCTCGGAAGAGGGCTACCGTCTGAAGCTCACAGCGTCAGGGGAGCAATTCCTGGAGGAAGGGAAATCGGAAAAGCTGATGCAGTTATTCTCCTTTTGGTTAAGACTGTATAAAGGCGCAATTCCTAACCTGCCATCGCTAGTCTATTGGATCAGTCTTAGTGCAAGCAGATGGGTTACCGTGGCTTCGCTATCCGAAGGGTTGGGCTGGCTGATTAAGCCGTTCTATTATGATGATGCCGGCGCCATACTCGAACAACGTATTCTGCGGATGATGCTGCATCTGGGTATGATCAGACTCGGTGAAGGTGCCGAAGGGCCGGTGGTTATGATGACGCCCTGGGGAAGTGAAGCGGCCGTACCGAAGCTGCTGCTTAAGTAAGGGGGAGAGAGATGCGGATAGCTTATGGGAATTACATACCGCAGCTTGATGAATCAGTCTATGTGGCGGAAGGCGCTAAGCTCGTTGGCGATGTAAGAATGGGGAAACAATCCAGTATCTGGTTCAATGCTGTGCTTAGAGGAGATTTGGCTCCGGTACTAATCGGAGAGCGCTGCAATATTCAAGATGGTACGGTGGGTCATGTGGCTGAGGGTTTACCGCTGATTCTGGGTGATGATATATCGGTCGGCCATTCCGCGATTATCCACGGCTGCCGGATAGGCAAAGGCACATTAATCGGAATGGGAGCAATTGTATTGAACGGAGCAGAGATTGGTGAATATGCTTTAATAGGAGCCGGCTCCATTGTAACCGAAAACAAAATCATTCCGCCGTACACGCTCTCCTTAGGCACCCCAGCCAAAGTGATCCGTGAGTTGACGCAGCAGGATCTGCTGAGGATGGCACTTACTAGTGAAAGCTATGTGAAGAAGGCATTGGAATACGGAAACTCTTAAACAGCGGAGGTGTATCGAATGGACAAAATGAAGGCTACTTATGAAGTGATGCTGGGGCTTGCTGCAGAAATGGTTTGGGATGAAGCGTTAAGAAAGCGTCGTACCGACATCTTGTACCGGAAGATTGACACGGCGCTGGCTGCCGGAGATGAGGCAGCTTTCCGGAATCTGACTGAAGAACTGAAAAGTTTGGCATAAGGAAATGCGCCTGGCGCATTTCTTTTTTTACATTTATGATGTTCTAAATGCTGCATAAGCGGCAAGAAGGGGGCGAGCCGATGAAATTCAGTGATTTTGACCGTGAGACTTGGGAAGCGGGTGGACATTTCTACGATACCTGTGTAATCCCGTATACAGGACTTCAAGGGACAGAGACACCTCCCGAGACCGTTGCAGCGCTGGAGCGTCAGCGTGATTTCCTCGATTTAGTCGAGAAGCCTTTTCAAGGGCGTGTGGTAACGTATCCGGCGGTACAGTATGCAGGAGCAGAAAGTATAGCTTTACTTAACGATCTTTGCCAAAAAGTCAAATCCATTGGTTTCCAATATGTTATTGTGTCTTCTGCGAATGAAGTGCTTTTAACACAAGAGGTTTATGAAAGCGATTTACTCCTTTGCCTGCCTGAATTGAAGAGGAATTCGGATACTCCTGTGAGCTCCCGTATACGGGATGAAATCCAGAGATTATGGTTAAATAGATAATGAGTTAAATGTGACGAAAAATCAACAATTATTATGAAATCAGCCACAAATGCCTGTCACAATTTAGACAATATTCTTGACGGGTTTTGGAGCCTAAGCTATGATTAGGTTGAACTTATATGTCATGTGATTTTTTTCATTGAAAACGAATTAATTACCATAATTGTCTTTCAACGGACTCTGCAGGTGCCTTCTCAAATTTTGAAAAGGGGGTTACACACAGTATGAGCAGCCTTAATGAAGAACAGGAACCGCTTCCGCAAGAACAGCCCCAACGGAAGGATATATCGCGTAGACAGTTTTTGGCCTATACCCTAGGCGGTGCCACCGCTTTTATGGGAGCCGGGGCCATTCTGCCGATGATTCGTTTTGCTGTAGACCCGATATTACATAAAAAAGGCGAAGGAGACTTTATCAAGGTAGCGGAAACGTCCAAGATTACCGATGTGCCACAGGAGTTCACCTTTGAACTGCCGCAGCAGGACGGATGGTATGCCAGTACAGCAATGCTGACGGCGTGGATCCGTAAAGATGAGAGCGGACAAATTTATGCGCTTTCACCGGTATGCAAGCACCTTGGCTGTACGGTAGGCTGGAACAATGATAAGGCTTTTCCGGATGAATATCACTGTCCTTGCCACGGAGCGCGTTATACGAAACTGGGCAAGAATCTGGCAGTAGCCCCGAAGCCGCTTGACCAGTACACCACCAAGATTGACGGCGGCTGGGTGTATCTGGGCGACATCGTTCCAAATACTGAAGCTAAGAAGGAGGCGTGAATCCAATGTTTAAAAATGTCTATAACTGGATTGACGAACGTCTGGATATTACGCCGATCTGGAGAGATGTTGCCGACCACGAGGTTCCCGAGCATGTCAATCCTGCCCATCACTTCTCAGCCTTTGTCTATTGCTTCGGTGGACTTACTTTTTTCATAACCGTCATTCAGATTCTGTCAGGCATGTTTCTGACAATGTATTATGTACCCGATATCATAAATGCCTATGCTAGTGTGGAGTATCTTCAGACCAAAGTCGCCTTCGGCCAGATTGTCCGGGGGATGCATCACTGGGGAGCGAGTCTGGTCATTGTCATGATGTTTCTTCATACGATGCGTGTGTTCTTCACCGGCTCCTATAAGGCTCCGCGCGAGATGAACTGGGTGGTCGGGATGCTGATCTTCTTCGTTATGCTTGGGCTGGGATTAACCGGCTACCTGCTGCCTTGGGATAACAAGGCGTACTTTGCAACCAAGGTTACCCTGGAGATCGCGAACTCTGTTCCGGTTATGGGGCCGGTGCTGAAGGAACTGATGCAAGGGGGGACGATTGTAGGCGCCGAGACGCTGACCCGCTTCTTCGCCCTCCATGTATTCTTCCTCCCGGCGGTCCTGCTTATACTGCTTGTGGGACACTTCATTATGATCCGCAGACAAGGAATTTCCGGCCCATTGTAACTTAGGCTCACCAAAACTTAAGAGTATGCTTCCGAAGCGGGTTTTGTACGAAGCGGTTCGAGAAGCAGAGGCTCACAAAACTTTTAGGAGGAACGGTCATGGCGCATAAAGACGACTCCAAAGAGAAGGTGGTATTCGTAGGGGATTCCCGGGTCCGCAGGGGCAACGGGTTCATTACTCCGCCTGACTATTCGGCCTATCCGGGCAAGTCTGAGGCTTTTATACCTAACTTTCTGCTTAAGGAATGGATGGTTGGCGTAGTAGTGCTGGTGGGTATTCTGGTTCTGACGATATCGGAGCCGGCTCCGCTTGGATTTCCCGCAAATGCCACAGCAACAGTAATTCCTATCCCGGACTGGTACTTTCTGTTTCTCTATCAGTATCTCAAGCTGCCCTATGCATCGGGAGATTATATCGTGCTGGGAACGCTTGGCGTGACCGGTGTGGCGTTTGGATCACTGCTCCTGGCCCCTTTTCTGGATACGGGCCGTGAGCGCCGGTTCTACCGCAGACCGATTGCTTCCTCCCTTATGTTCCTGTCCCTGGCGGCCATTGTGTACCTCACCAATACCGCCTGGACGGAATACAAGCACGAAATGGCGGAGACAGGACAGATTCCGGAGGATGTGCAGCGTGAGGAGAAAGCGGCCGAAAACAGGGCGGCTGGCTTGCCTACCACAACTGTCGTCCAGACAAAGGACATTGCCATTGTGGACAAGGATGATCCGGCGATGGCACTCTATAAGCAAGCCAGCTGTGTATCCTGCCACGCGGTAGATATGAAGGGTACCGGAGGGCCGCCTTCACTGCGCGGGGTCGGGGATAAGCATGATAAGGCAGCGATTCTTACTATTATTAAAGAAGGCAAAGGACAAATGCCTCCGATGTACGAGACCGCGATGGGAGCGGGGCTGTCCGAGCAGGATATTGATGATCTGGCCGGCTGGCTTGCCAAACAAAAAAGCGAACAGTAAAATAAAATTAACGCAAACCTGATCGTGCATGCGGTCAGGTTTTTGCTTTTTTTAGATTGAGGCTGCTTACAGTCGGGAGGAAGTTGTCTATATGCCGGTTCATTGGTTTGACAGATTATTCAGGGACAGAAGGATCATTTGGCTACTGTTCATCGTGAATCTTCTGGGTACGGTTTACGGATACATGTGGTATGGCAATCAGCTGGCGTTTACCGCTGATAATTATCCGCACTGGCTGCTTCCTTTTGTTCCGGACAGTCCTACAGCCAGCCTGTTCTTTACCGCTGCATTACTGCTGCTGCTGTATCCGCCTAAGGGGCTTACCGGAACTTTGGTACGCCAGCTGATCGAGGCGCTGGCTGTAGTCACATCGGTGAAATATGGCATCTGGGCGGTCAGTATGATTGTTGCCGGCGGTTATCAAGGGGATACGGTCACCTGGAAAGACTGGATGCTGATGATATCCCATACCGGGATGGCAGTTGAAGCGTTAATCTATGCCCGTTTCTTCTCGTTCCGCAGAATGCTGCCCATTGCGCTGTTATGGACTTTCGCGAATGATATGATCGATTATTCAGAGGGCGTATTTCCGTGGCTGCCTTCAGTGCTTGATGATGATATCAGCGCCGTTCAGTATTTCACTATGGGTCTTACCTTGTTCAGCACAGCTGCGGCGTGGTTATCCGGCGGCAGAACAAGGCGTCCGGCTCTTCCCGCCAAATCTGCTGACAGGCATTGACAGGCTGTTCTAACTCTTGTCCCTCCGCCATACATTAAGGTGGGAGGGATGTCACATGCCGCGCAGGAGAAGGTTCATACTGTCAGGGATTGTGCTGTGCTGGCTGCTGGCCGGAGTGAATGGAGGAAGAGTTCTGGCCGAAGCAGAAGCAGCGGCTGCCGGTGCGAATTCAGGAACTGAAGCATACATAGAGGCAACAGGAGTCACCGTCAGTGATCCCGCTGCCCTCACCGGCAGAAGCGGGGCACAGCGGCTGGAGCAGGCAGCGGATGCCTTATATGCTTATGTGCTTGAAGGCGATGTGGTCAAGGCAAGGCAGGAGAGTGAGGAGATCTCGCAGATTTTTATCTCTTCTTCCTTCGAAGGGTTGACATCGGTAGAGGGAATCCATGCGCTCTCTACAGTAATTATGGACATGAAGTCTGCAGTGGCTGCTGTAGAGGCTTCTCCCCAGCGGTGGGAAGCTGCCGCAGCTAGGCTCCGGCTCGCCGCGAACAGTCTGAATCACCCCCGGCAGCCCATGTGGCTGCAGTATTACAAGCTGGTCCGCGAGGATCTGAATAATATGGAGCAAGGCGCTGCCGCTAACGATCTGAAGAGCTGGAAGGACGCTCTGGCCAGACTGCAGAGCCGGTACGATAATATCCGGCCTGCGGTGATCATCTCCCGGCCGCCGGAGGCCGTCAATGCGTTTGATTCCTGGATCTCGTATGCCCAGGGAATCGCCACCTCCGCGCAGCCGGTGGAACGGGCCCGGCTGCTGGAGATTGTGTCTTACGGGCAGGATGCAGCCCGGGTCATGTTTGGCAAAGAGCGCGATGAGCCGGCCTTGTCGCTACCGCTCGCCCCGCAGCCGTACGGGGCTTGGGGACTGCTGGCAGGTGCGTTCATCCTTACCGTGCTGGCCTATGCCGCTTACCGCAAGTACCGGGGCCAGAACGGGGATTGGAAGGCTGTGTAGCTGGGAGGGAACTATCCGCTGAAGCTGGAGTACTTCCCCTCAGGCATATGAATCCTCAATACTCACAAAAGCTCCCTTCCCGCTTAGGCGGATGAAGGGAGCTTTTTGAGTACAATGCTGCTGACTGAACCTAAGTATCTTAAGTTTGCACGGTACAAACCAATTGTTGTAAGTATTACAACTTGGATATGTAAATACAGGAGTATTCAGGAGGATTATTGTATGGAATACAACAATTCCACTGCTAAGCTGCTTGAAGGAAGCGGATTGCTATCTTTTATTCAACAATTCTGGGTATTAACCAAGATCATGAGGCAAATGTGGTACTGTGGGCAGTATTTCATGTTATAAGCTTCCCCTCAGCCTGTCAGGTCTCCCGGAAGCCCTCGCCATGTACATCATGGACATCGCTGATAATGACGAAGGCCTTAGGGTCAACAGACTTAACCAGCAGGCTGAGCCGGCGGATTTCCTGTCTGGAAACAACGCAGTACACCATGTGTTTGGCCTGTTTGGAATAGGCTCCAATCGCCGGGATTAATGTGACGCCGCGTTCCATCTCTGCGGTAATCAGCTCGGCTATCTGCGGAGCATCATCACTGATGATGGTGAACGCTTTGGCGGCATAAGCGCCCTCTTGAATGAAATCAATGACACGTGAAGCAATAAAGACGGCGACTAGGGTGTACAATATTTTTTCGCGGGGGATATAGAGCAGGGATGCGCCAATAATGATCACATCGACTGCCAGGATAATCTGTCCCATACTCCAGCCGAACTTGCGTCCGAGGATCCGCGCTACAATATCTACCCCGCCGGTGGTGCCGCCGAAACGGAAGACAATCCCCAGTCCCAACCCCAGTGTTACCCCGGCATATAATGAAGCAAGAATAAAATCATGCTCCGTACTGAACGTTACAATCCAGCCTGCATTAATCATTCGTTCGAACAGCCAGAGGAAAAAGGACAGGGCGCCGATACCCACGCCTGTGTAGACGATCTGATTCGCCCCCAGCACCTTCCAGCCAAGCAGGAAGAGCGGGAGATTCAGCAGCAGTGTGGTCAAAAAGATCGGTATGCTAAAAGCATAGTTGAGCAGGATGGTAATCCCTGTAACGCCGCCTTCCATCAGCTGATTGGGTACAATGAAGTACAGAAGTCCAAAGGCGTAGATTGCAGCTCCCAGCATGATTGGGGCAATGGTTTTGCTGATGGTGCTGAATTTAATTGATGATTTCATATAATCCCTCGCCTATGCCTCTAATGGGCAGTTTATAGGTATTTACTCTCACGGATACAGCTGCAAATTCACGAAGACTTTCAAAAAAGATTTGTCTTCAAAACGTCTTTACGATAACATAGGGGCAAACAGATGGCAAGAACATACGGGGGGTGAAACAACAATTTATGGAAAAAAGTCTTAGTGATATACAGCGTGAGGTTGATCAGTATATCTCACAATTTAAAGAAGGCTATTTCAGCCCGCTGTCCATGCTGGCCCGGATGTCCGAGGAAGTTGGAGAGCTGGCCCGGGAGGTAAACCATCAGTTTGGCGAGAAACCGAAAAAAGCGAATGAAGCCGATAATTCGATCGAGCTGGAGCTGGGCGACATTCTCTTCATTACCGTTTGTTTCGCCAATTCACTGGGCATAGACCTCACTGAAGCCCATAACAAGGTTATGCATAAGTTCAATACACGCGATGCCGGGCGCTGGACGCTCAAAAACACCGATTAGGCCTTCACTACATATGCTGTACCAAACGAACGGGAATTAGCCGTGAGGATGGTGAGGATATGAATCATAACGACTATGTAAAAGCGGCATACCGCTCTATTCTGCGCAGTGACTTCGCTGAGGCCATCACTTTGTTCGAAGCGGCCATTGCGGCCAGTCCGGATGATGCTGAGGTAAGGTACCGCTGCTCTATCACCTATGCCCGCAGCGGAATGCTGGAGAAGGCTCTTGAACACGCTATAGCAGCGCGCAAACTGGATGATTCCAAACCGGAGTATGAGCTGCACCTCCAGCATTTGCAGGCGCTGCAGCTGGTGCAGGAAGCGAAACGGCTGCTGGAGGATGAGGCGGCGGTACCGGTGAATCCATACCGTCCGGTTACCTTGCTCAAAGAAGCGGTATCGCTTGACCCCTTATATGGGGATGCTTATGTATGGCTGGCTATTGCACACAGCCGGATGAACGAGCATCTGCAGGCCATAGCTGTACTGAAAGAAGTGATGTCGCTGCATCCGGATGATACCGGTCTGCGTCAACTGATGAAGGATCTGCAGAAATCACTGCAAAAATATATACAATAATATCAGAGCCAGGGAAAGCGAGGAGGAATTCATTTGAGCGACAAGATCAGGGTTATTGTCTCCGGAGCCGGAGGGAGAATGGGCAAAGAAGTTGTGAAGCTGGTGCTGCAGGATGATGAACTGGAGCTGGCTGCAGCTGTCGACCGCTCTGCGGGCGACAGCGATGCCGGCCGGATGGTTGGCCTTGAGGATAGTGGTGTTCGGGTTACTTCGGACCTGGAGGCAGCTCTTGCAGGAGCTGCTGCAGATGTGCTGGTGGACTTTACCATTCCGCAATCTGCCTACAGCAATACTGCCCTGGCTATTAAATATGGCGTTCGTCCGGTGATCGGGACTACAGGATTTACGCCTGAACAGATCGCCGAGCTGGACAAGCAATGCCAGGATCAGGAAATCGGTGGACTCATTGCACCGAACTTCTCCATCGGAGCCATTCTTCTAATGAAATTTGCGGCTCAGGCTGCCAAATATTTCCCGCACCTGGAAATAATCGAGTATCATGGAGACCAGAAGCTGGATGCGCCGTCAGGAACAGCCATTAAGACGGCTGAGATGATCTCTGAGGCACGGCAGGAGCTTCGCCAGGGGCACCCTGGGGAAGAAGAGATTATTGAGGGGGCGCGCGGCGGTTACTATAACGGGTTCCGGATTCATAGCGTACGTCTTCCCGGTGTTTTTGCCCAGGAGGAAGTGGTGTTCGGCGGGTTTGGACAGTCGCTTAAGATCCGCCATGATTCATACGAGCGTGCCGGGTATATGCCTGGAGTCAAGATGGGAATCCAGAAGGTGATGGGATATACCGGTTTGATTTACGGATTTGAGCATTTTATAGAATAGACGGGGGAGAGCAACATGTTAAAAATCGCATTTATCGCACATGACCGCAAAAAAGATGAGATGGTGAATTTCGTAACCGCCTATGAGCATGTATTTGAAGGGCATCAGTTATATTCCACCGGAACGACCGGACAACGGATTATGGAAGCAACCAAACTTGTCATTCACCGCTATATGTCCGGCCCGCTGGGCGGAGATCAGCAGATTGGCTCCATGGTGGCGACGGATGAGCTTGATTTAATTATTTTCCTGCGTGATCCGCTGATGGCACAGCCGCATGAACCGGATATCACGGCGCTGCTCCGCCTGTGTGATGTATATGGAATCCCGGTGGCTACCAATATTGCCACAGCGGAAATTCTGGTAAAGGCAATCGACCGCGGAGATTTCGGCTGGCGCGAGCTGGTACATAAATACAAACCGGGTGTGGATGAATAATGAAACTCGACATTCTGGTATTCGGTGCTCATGCCGATGATGCGGAGATCGGCATGGCGGGAACCATCGCCAAACATACGGCTGCCGGCTTCAAAGTGGGGATGTGTGATCTGACACAGGCGGAAATGTCTTCGAACGGTACGGTGGAGCTCCGTAAACTTGAGGCTCAGCAGGCTGCAGACGTGTTGGGGGCTGCGGTGCGTACGAACCTGGGACTTCCTGACAGGGGGCTCTATATGACAGAGCACTATCTGGCGGCAGTGACTGCGGAAATCCGCCGCTATGCCCCTTCCATAGTGTTCGCCCCTTACTGGGAGGACAGGCACCCGGATCATATCGCCTGCAGCAAGCTGGTGGAAGAAGCCGTATTTAACGCCAAGCTGCGTAAGTATATGCCGGACATGCCTTCTATCCCTGAACCGCAATTATATTTCTACTTCATTAACGATCTGGGCCGTACCGATCTGATTATCGATGTATCGGAACAATATCCGCTCAAAGAGCAGGCGTTGTCCTGCTACCGGTCGCAATTTGGCATACTCCCTGGTGAGGATGCTGTGAAGACCCCTTTGACAGAAGGGTATATCGAGCGCGTCCGTTCGAGAGATATGCTGCTCGGACAGCGGAGGCTCATTCCTTATGCAGAAGGGTTCGCCAGCAAGGTGCCGCATACGGTGGATTACTTCCGTGTTGCCGGTAAATAAGGCGCAGATTTGAAAAAGACCGAAAAACAACTATAATAAATCCATGTCATTACTTGAAGTAATAGATTGATGTAAAATGAAGGGGCGGAGCTATGGACCGGCTTAAAATAGGCATCACTTGTTATCCGTCTCTTGGCGGCTCGGGCGTAGTGGCAACTGAACTGGGCAAGCTTTTGGCCGAGAAGGGCCACGAGGTCCACTTTATTACACACAGCATCCCGTTCCGGCTGGGAACGTTTCAAAAAAATATATTTTATCATGAGGTAGAGGTTAACGATTATTATGTGTTCCGTTACCCGCCTTATGATCTGGCGCTGGCGACCAAGATGGCTCAGGTAGCCAAGATGCAGAAGCTGGATCTGTTCCATGTGCATTATGCGGTGCCGCATGCCGTCTGTGCTTTTCTGGCCAAGCAGATCCTGGGCAACGACATAAAAGTGGTTACGACCCTGCACGGCACGGATATTACGGTACTGGGCCAGGATGAATCCCTGAAGGATCTGATCCGCCTGGGCATTAACGAGAGTGACGCGGTGACTGCCGTCTCCCAGGATCTCATCAAGGAGACTCGTAAGGCGCTTGATATTACACGGGAGATTGATCTGACCTATAATTTCGTGGACAAACGGGTGTATTATCCCCGTGATGTAACGGACCTGCGCGGCGACTTCGCTGCTCCGGATGAAAAAATCCTGATGCATATCAGCAACTTCCGTCCGGTTAAAAGGGTAAGTGATGTGGTGGATGTATTCGCGAAGGTGAATAAACATCTGCCTTCACGTCTTCTTCTGGTGGGGGAAGGGCCTGATCTGCCGAAGATCCAGGCCAAAATCAGCGAGATGGGCCTGGATGACAAAGTGCGGTTTCTGGGTAAGCAGGATGAAATTGCCCAGGTGATTTCACTGGCTGATCTGCTGCTGCTCCCTTCAGAGAAGGAGAGCTTCGGGCTCGTTGCCCTGGAGGCGATGGCTTGCGGCGTTCCGACCATCGGGTCCCAGACCGGCGGGATTCCAGAGCTGATTCAGCATGGCAAAACCGGATTCCTCGCGCCGGTCGGAGATACTCAGGCGATGGCTGACTATGCGGTTCAACTGCTCTCGGACGATGCGATGGCAGAAAGCTTCAGATGCGCCTGTCTGCAACGGGCCTGTCATGATTTCAGCAGAGATATGATTACGAATCAATATGAAGATATATATTACCGCGTGCTTGGACGCAAGGTACTCGGATTGGATCATATCCGGGGGTAAGGAGCAGGGCATGGAATGGACAATGGCATCATCCGGCATGGCGGAAGCCGCCGGCACCGTCATCACCGGTCTGCTGGCGGGCGGGCATGAAGCTTATTTCGTGGGCGGCTGCCTGCGCGATGAACTGCTGGGCAGACCGGTGCATGACATGGATCTGACCACCTCTGCTCTGCCGGAGGCGGTTATGGCCCTGTTTCCGCGCTGTGTTCCTACCGGGCTGGCTCATGGCACGGTAACTGTGCTGCAGAATGGTTATAGCTTTGAAGTTACGACGTACCGGACGGAGAGCGGCTATGCCGATCACCGCCGTCCGGAGCACGTCTTTTTTGTGAGTGATGTGAAGGAGGACCTCCGCCGCCGCGATTTCACGATCAACGCCATGTGCACCGGGCTTAATGGTGTGCTGATTGATCCCTTTGGCGGGGAGCGGGATCTGCAGCTCCGCCGTATCCGCTGTGTGGGCCAGGCGGAGGAACGCTTCGGCGAGGATGCGCTGCGGATGCTGCGCTGTGTGCGCTTCGCCTCCGTTCTTGATTTCGCTATCGCCAAGAATACGTGGCGCGGCCTGATGCGCCAGCGGGATAAGCTGGCGCATATTGCTGTGGAGCGGGTGCGCGCGGAGGTCGAGCGCATCGTAGAGGGCCCGCATCCGCAGCGCGGGCTGGCCCTCCTGCTGCGCAGCGGTCTGCTGCCGCGCGGCAAAGCGCCGTTCCCGTGGACCGGCAATGACCTGGCGGCAGCCGCCGCCCGTACAGCCGGTCTGGAGAACCTGCAGGACGCCCGCCTGCGGTGGGCGCTCCTGCTGCATGCCCTGGGCTCGTCCGCCGCTGCGGCGGATGAGCTCCTGCGGGCATGGACGTTCCCGGGGACGACGCGGGTAAGCGTCGTCGCCGTGCTGCGCGTCCGCGAAGCCTGGGACGCGGCGCTGTCTTCGGTGGCACCGGAGGCTCCGGGTGCCACCGAAGGCCTGCGGCGGCGGTGGATCGCCGCCGTGCTGGCCCATGGCCAGTCAGCCGCCGAAGGGTGGCTGACACTGCTTGCGGCGGCTGAGGATGCCGCCGCGGGGCCTGTCCCTGCGCCGGATCTGGCGCAGGGTTCAGCGGGTGCGGCGCTAGCCCGACGTGCCCCCGGCGAAGCCAGCCCCTCCGCCGATGCGCCCGCCCGGCCAGCCTCCGGCGAAGCCAGTACACCTGCCCGGCTTCTGCGCTCCTGGACCGCAGCTATGCCGCTCCGCAGTCTTGCGGAGCTGGCGGTGACGGGCCACGAGCTGGCAGAATTGCTGCAGAAGCAGCCCGGGCCATGGCTTGGCGTGCTGCTGAACAAGCTTCTGCTGGCAGCAGCTGCCGGCGACACTGCGAATGACAAACAATTATTGCTGCAGGAAGCACAAAGGATGGATAGAGATGAAGAGTGATGATACGCTGCCGTCCGGCCATATGAAGCGGGAGAACTTTGTTTCAAGCTGGCCTGGCGAAATCGTACGGATGGATTCGGTGGCGTCTACACAAGAGGAGGCCAAGAAGCTGGCCGAGAACGGTGCTCCTGAGGGCACCGCGATTATGGCCGAGGAGCAGACCGGCGGCCGGGGCAGAATGGGCCGCAAGTGGCATTCCCCGCGCGGCAAGGGAATCTGGATGAGCCTGGTGCTGCGTCCGAATCTCCCGCTGTCCCTGACCCCGCAGCTGACTCTGCTGGCAGGTGTAGCTGTCTGCACGGCGATCCGTGAGGTTACCGGGGTCCCTGCCGGCATCAAGTGGCCTAATGATCTGCTGGCCGGCGGACGCAAAATTTGCGGCATTCTGCTTGAATCCTCCCTTAGGGAAGGCCGCCTTCATTACTGTATCGCCGGAATCGGCATTGCCGTTAATTTGACCCGTGAAGATTACCCGGCTGAACTGCAGGAGGTGGGAACCTCCCTGCTGATTGAAGGGGGCGGCATTCCCGTTGACCGTACCAGGCTTACGGAAGCGGTGCTGGCTGAGCTCGAATTTCTGTACATTCAATACATAGAGCAGGGCTTCCGGCCTATTCGGGAGCTCTGGGAGTCGATGTCGGTTACGCTGGGCCGCCAGGTGTGTGTGAATACGCCGCAAGGCCGCACCGAAGCCACGGCCGTTGGTCTGGATGACAACGGAGGACTGCGGCTGCGCAATAGCGCAGGTGAGATTACCAGCGTGCTGTCAGGGGAAATCGAAATGATCTGAGCGTCAAGACATGCCGCCTTATGTCATATTTTTAGGTGTAATTGTCTGCAGATTTTGTTATAATAGCCTCAGAGGCGGCATCGCTATGGCGAGCTGTACTTAAGCAACTGAATTTTTATAGAATTGTTTTACCGGATTTACCTTCATAACTGTATGTAACGGTTACGTTGGATTCTGCTCTGAGCCGTAAGGACCGAGACAGAAGGGACGATCGCGAGTGACTCTTTTTTGCCCTTCGGACCTTTTTAGCGGACCATGCTAAAAGGTTTTTTTGTTTGCGCGGTAACGCGTATTTTATGGAAAAGGGGAATGAGAGCTAATGGCTGAGAAACATCCGCTGAATATTATCAAAATGAAAAAAATGAAAACGGAAGGTGTGCCGCTGAGCATGCTGACCGCTTATGACTATCCATCAGCCCTGCTCGCCGAGGAGGCAGGTGTCGACCTGATTCTGGTAGGAGACTCGCTCGGGAATGTCGTGCTTGGTTACGATACCACCCTGCCGGTTACCATAGACGATATGGTCTACCATACCCGTTCGGTGAAGCGCGGGGCGCAGAACACATTTATCATCGCGGATATGCCTTTTATGACCTATCACGGAAGTGTGGATGAGACCTTGCGCGGGGTGCGCAGGCTGATGCAGGAAGGCCAGGCCCATGCCGTCAAAATGGAAGGCGGCCTTGAAATCTGCAATGCGGTCTCCGCTGTAGTTGCCGCCGGCGTGCCTGTTCTCGGACATATCGGCTTGACTCCGCAATCGGTGAATATGATCGGCGGCTACCGGATCCAGGGCAAGGATGCCAAGGATGCACAGCGGCTGATCGATGAAGCGAAGGCGCTTGAAGCTGCAGGAGCCTTCGGTATCGTGCTTGAACTGGTGACGGAAGAAGTGGCCGCAGCCATCTCCAAGGCAATCAATATTCCGACCATCGGCATTGGCGCGGGCCGCTATTGTGACGGTCAGGTCCTGGTCTTCCATGATGTGCTGCGCTATGCCTCCCCTTACCGGGAGAAACGGTTTGTCAAAACCTATGCCGATGTCGGCAGTCTGATCCGTGAAGGCATCAGCAGCTATGTACGGGAAGTGAAAGACCGCTCCTTCCCGGCAGAGGAACATGTGTTTAATGCGGATGAAACGGTACTGGAATCCCTATACGGCGGTACCGGCAAAGGAGCGAAATAAGATGAGAGTAGTCAGAACGATTGCACAGATGCGTGAAGCGCTGGAATATATGCGTCAAGGCGGCCATGGGCCGGTCGGTTTTGTACCTACCATGGGTTATCTGCATGAAGGCCATGCCAGCCTGCTGCGCGCAGCAGGTGAGAAGAGCGGCACAGTGGTGATGAGTATATTTGTCAATCCGCTGCAGTTTGGCCCTAATGAGGATTTCGCTTCCTATCCCCGCGATGAGCAGCGTGATCTGGCGCTTGCTGAACGCGAGGGTGCGGATATTGTATTTATACCTAGTGTCGAGGAAATGTATCCCCAGCCGATCCGCACGGGAGTATCGGTATCTTCACTTACTACACAGCTCTGCGGAGCTTCGCGTCCGGGACATTTTGACGGAGTGACTACGGTGGTCAGCAAGCTGTTCAATATTGTACAGCCGGATTATGCCTTCTTCGGGTTGAAGGATGCCCAGCAGGTAGCTGTTCTCCGCCGGATGGTAGCGGACCTGAATATGAATGTTGAAATTATCGCCTGCCCGATCGTGCGGGAAGAAGACGGACTGGCTCTCAGTTCACGCAATGTATATCTGAGCGCTGAAGAACGCAGACAGGCACTGGTGTTGTCCCGTTCCCTGCGCGAAGTCCGCCAGGCATTGGAAGACGGCAAGGTGAGAACAGTGAATGAGGCGCGGGAGATGCTGGTTTCGGTTATTGCTGAATCCCCGCTTGCGGTCATCGATTACGCGGAAATCCTGACTTTCCCGGATCTGGAGAGCCTGGAAGGCGGCAGTAAGCTGAGTGCTGCCGGCGGAGAGGTGATTATGGCACTTGCCGTGAAATTCGGCAGAACCCGCCTGATCGACAATAATGTATTTATTCCCAAGGAGGCTCACGCTCTTGTTTAGACATATGATGAAATCCAAAATTCACCGTGCTACCGTCACCGAAGCCAATTTGAATTATGTCGGCAGCATTACCATTGATGAGAATCTGATGGAAGCTGCGGATTTGCTGGAGAACGAGAAGGTGCAGATCGTGGATAACAATAACGGCTCCCGACTGGAAACCTACGTGATCCCCGGCCCGCGCGGCAGCGGCGTTATTTGTCTGAACGGTGCAGCCGCACGCCTCGTGCAGCCGGGGGATATCGTTATCATCATTTCCTACGCGATGCTGTCATCCGAAGAGCTGGCGGAGCATAAGCCGACTGTTGTATTTGTAGATGCCGACAATCAGCCGGTGAAGCTGGCGGATCATGAGATTCACGCGACGATTGCCTAAATCCCGCTGTTTGAGCCATGTAATCAATGGCAGGGATGAAGACACCCCGACTTGTGAAAAATGAAGTCAGGCAAGCTTAAGCTGAATTCATTATCAGTAAGGGTGGGATGTCCGGTGTTTCAACATTTATTTGCTGAGATGAACAAGATGCTGCAGGAGATCAGTGCTGACTATCCTACTGCGGAGGGTGCCCGCCGCAACGACCTTTTATCCAAATATAATATGCTCCACAGGATCAGCGATGATGTAATGGATGAATGGCTGGCCTTTGCTGAGAAGCTTAGCCAGTTCCGCGATCAGGCAGATTTTCAGCCGCAGCCGGAGCAGGAAATCCCTGAGGAGGAAGCGCCAGAGCTTGCTATGGATGCTTTTGTCAGGGGTCAGGGTTATTATAAGCTGCTTATGTACCGCAAATGTATTGAGCAGTTCAAGGAAGTCACTGCACGGCATCCGGACAGTCTGGCTGCCCGGCTGTATCTGGCCATGGCTTATCTGCAGGAGGGTGAAGGGGAGACGGCATGGGGGCATCTGAATCATATGCTCGGCCTCATCCGTGAAACGAAGCTGAAGGCGATGATTTATAATGCGCTTGGCTGCATCAGAGCTTCTCAGGAACGTTTTAATGAAGCTAGTGAGCTGTTCAGTCTTTCTCTGCTGCATGATCCCGCTCTTCCTGAGCCAAACGTTAACCTGGAGGTTTGCCGCAAGCGGGGCGGGAAGCTTCAGTTCGGACAACAGCTGGTCTCGCTTTTATAATTAATATTCATCCATTCAAGCGATGTGGCCCTGCTTCACCAGGGTGTGCATCGCCTTTTTTCGTAACTTCTGTTATGCTGATAAAGAGTCTCAAGTGAAAGGGAATAGAACTTATAATGAAATTTGCCGTGCTTGATTTTGAAACTACGGGAACCCAATCTGTGGGAGAGATCATCCAGGTTGGCCTTGCCATTATAGAGGAAGACAGGTCCATCTCCCGGGTGTATGGTTCCTATGTCAAGCCCGGAGCACCCATTCCTCCTTTTATTACGGGCTTGACCGGAATTACAGACAGTGATGTGCAGGATGCGCCGGAACTTGATGAGATGATGATGGAACTGGTGCCGCTGCTCGATGATGTTGTGCTGGTTGGACATAATGTGGCGTTTGATTTTCATTTCTTGCAGAATGCGCTGGACCGCTGTGGTTATTTGCCGTTTCAGGGCCGGATTCTGGATACGATCGATTTTCTCAAAATATGCTTTCCCTCGCTGACTACCTATCAGCTTGGGTCCGTAAGCAGCCATTTCGGCCTTACCCATGAGCGTCCCCATCAGGCGGACAGTGATGCCCTCGCGACTGCGCTTGTGCTGCTGAAATGTCTGGAGGAGCTGGACAGCCTACCTCTCCTGACCATCCAGCGGCTTAATGAGCTATTCGCCGATGAAGATAGTGACCTGGCCTGGTATTTCGACGGTCTGCTGCGTGAGCGCGAAATGGAGACCTTCCAGCCGGAAGGGGACCTGACCTTCTACCGCCAGCTGGCCCTTGCTGTAGGCGACTGGGCAGAGCTGGCTCCTCCCCGGGAGGAAGGATCTGACAACCCGCTGCAGAATATTACCTTCAGGGAGTATATGGAAGAGGTAACCAAGCGCCTGAAGGATACCCTGCCGCAGTATGAGAGCCGTGAAGCCCAGGAACTGATGATCCAGGAGGTCATGACGGCGCTTGATCAGGATAAGCATCTGCTGATTGAAGCAGGAACCGGCACCGGCAAATCGCTGGGCTATCTCCTTCCAGCCATATATCACAGTGTGCGCAGTAATCAGAAGGTCATGGTCAGCACGCATACGATCAATCTTCAGGATCAGCTGCGTGAGCGCGACATCCCTCTTTTGACGAGTGTTGTGCCCTTCCCGTTCAAGGCAGCGATCTTTAAGGGGAGAGGTCACTATCTGTGTCTCCGCAAGTTTGAACATAGAATGAATAAAAGGGACTTCACAAGTCCCAGGGAAGAAGCGCTTACGGCCGCCCAGATGATGGTCTGGCTGACCCAGACGGAGACTGGCGATGATGAAGAGCTGAACTTAAGCGGACGCGGCGGTGATTTCTGGGAGACCGTAGCCAGTGATACCGACTCTTGTCTGGGACGCTCATGCCCATGGTTCCGGAAATGTTATTATCACCGGGCCAAGCATGAAGCCGGTATTTCCGATGTGGTGGTGACCAACCACTCCAAGTTATTCGCAGATGTTAAGGCCGGGCATCAGCTGCTTCCGGCTTACGAGCATCTCGTAATTGATGAGGCTCATCATCTGGAGGACATTGCCGGCAAACATCTCGGAATGCAGATGAAATATTTTACCGTGGCGCATACGCTCACCCGTCTGTACAAGGACAGCCGGAGCGGACAGCTGCCGGCCTTGCGCCAGACCCTGCAATCGTCCGGCAGTGAGCAGGCTTCGGAATGGAGCGGCGTTATCGACCGGATCTATCCGGATCTGCTTACTGTCAAGGAGTCCTGGGATACGCTCAGCGACAAGCTCTTCGGCTTGCTGCCTGAACGCAGCGATGCCGGAGCCGGTGAAGCCGGCCAACTGGTCGTACGCCTGCAGCCGGGCAAGAAGCCCAAAGAGTGGGAGGAGCTGGCCGCTCTGGAGAATACACTCCATCTCAGCTTGAGCGATATCATCCGCAAGGGTGATAAAATGCTCAGTGAGATGCGTGATACGGACAGTCAGTCCTCTTCGGACAGTCTTGTGACGGATATCGGCGGGTTGTTCAAGGACCTGGCCTCCATCCGGGAGCAGATCCGTTTCTTTATGGGACTGAATGACGAGAATATCGTGTACTGGCTGGAGGGGAGCGGCAATTACCGCGGCAAGTCGCTGCAGATGTATGCCGTTCCGGTGGATGTGAGCACTCAGCTCAGGGAACTGTTCTTCGATAAGAAGAAGAGTATCATCCTGACATCGGCTACCTTGTCTGTGGATAAGTCATTCCAGTTCATGATCGATAATCTCGGTCTTGGTGAGGCTGCAGAGCAGGGACGTCTACAGACAGCTCTGCTTCCGTCACCGTTCAAATACCGTGAGCAGGCACTGCTTGTCATTCCACGTGACTTCCCTAGTGTCAAGGGAAGCATTGGGGATGCCCGCTTTGTGGACACACTGGTTCATTCTCTGGCAGAAACTGCTGTGGCTACCCGCGGGCGGATGCTGGTGCTGTTCACCTCCTACAAGATGCTGCGCCAGGTCTATGATCCGCTGAAAGAAGCCCTGACTTCGCAGGATATCGCGGTGCTTGGACAAGGCGTAGAAGGCGGTAGCCGGAGCAAGCTGATCCGTCGGTTCCAGGACAGCTCGGCGTCAGTCTTGCTGGGGACGAGCAGCTTCTGGGAAGGTGTAGACATTCCCGGGGAAGCTCTGACCTGTCTGGCTATTGTCAGACTGCCGTTCCAGCCGCCCAATCATCCGCTGGCTGAAGCGAAGTCTGAGCTGCTTCAGGCACAGAAGAAGAATCCGTTCATGAAGCTGTCCGTCCCGCAGGCCGTAATCCGCTTCAAGCAAGGCTTCGGGCGGTTGGTCCGCACCGCGCAGGACCGCGGAATCGTTATTGTATATGATACCAGGGTAATCGAATCTTATTATGGGAAGTATTTCCTGTATTCGCTGCCCGGACCCAAGATGGAGCATATGCTGACGGATCAGATCGTTCCGCGGATTGCAGAATGGCTTGAAGATGGCGGGGTTTAATAATCCGTCGCCGGCTGATATTATGTATAAGTAATTATTGTTCTGAAGTCCCGCGCTCCACGGCTCCTGCCTAAACGGGCAGGCCTGGAGCACGGTTCCTATAACCGGCTTAACAGCAGTGAAGCTATGCTATCAAAACTAAGCGTATGCTTACGAAGCAAGTTTTGTGAAGTTGAATCAAGCAGCATATGCTATCAAAACTTTAGGAGGAGAAAACATGAAATCGGATAAAATATCAGAGGCCGTTGTTCGCAGACTCCCAGTGTACCTGCGTTTCCTGAACGATCTCCAAAAACGTGAAATCTCAACAGTTTCTTCTCAGGAGCTGGGACAGAAGCTTGATCTCAACCCCGCCCAGATCCGCAAGGACCTGGCTTATTTTGGTGATTTCGGCAGAAAGGGCATTGGTTATGATGTCTCTTATCTGATTGAGAAGATCCGGCATATTCTGAAGCTGGACCAGCAGATTAATGTAGCTCTGGTAGGTGCAGGTAATCTCGGCCACGCCTTGTCGAATTACAATGCCTACTTGAAGGATACGATGAAGATTACAGCTGTATTTGATGCTTATGAGCCTAAGGTAGGCCAGCAGATCAACTCGCTGACTGTCCAGCCGATGAGTGAGCTGGGGGATACCATCCGTGCACAGGGCATCCGTATTGGGATTATTACCGTTCCGGACAGTGAAGCACAGAACGTTGCTGACATTCTGGTGGATTCGGGCATTGAGGCGATCCTGAATTTTGCCCCTGTAATTCTTAAGACTCCATCCAATATCCGGATTCATGCCGCCGATTTCACTACGGATTTGCAGAGTCTGGCTTATTATTTGCATGACGGAAAGGACGAAGCTGAAGATGAGCAGCAATAAAACCATTATTAAAGACGGCCGTTTTCTGGTTCCTGGCAGCGATAAGCCGGTGCTGAGCGGTTATATGACCATCGAAAATGATCTGATTACTTACATAGGTGAAGCGAAGCCTGTAATTGAAGAGGATGCCGAGGTTATTGACGGTAGCCGGCTGCTGTTCATGCCGGGTCTCGTCAACACCCACGGCCATGCGGCGATGTCGCTGCTGCGCGGCTACGGCGATGATATGGTGCTGCAGGCTTGGCTGCAGGAAAAAATGTGGCCGATGGAAGAGAAATTCACCGGTGAAGATGTATACTGGGGCACCTCACTATCCGTTCTTGAGATGCTGAAGGGCGGCACTACGACCTTCCTCGATATGTATGATCATATGGACCGGGTTGCTGAGGTTACGGAGCAGTCAGGCATCCGTGCAGTACTTATGCGCGGTGTTATTGGCCTGTGTCCGGAAGAGGTGCAGAACCACAAGCTGGCGGAGGCGATTGCTTTTGCCCGGAACTGGCATGGCAAGGCTGACGGCAGAATTACTGCAATGCTCTCGCCCCATGCGCCTTACACCTGTCCTCCGGAGTTTTTCATGAAGTTTGTTCAGGCGGCACATGATCTTGATCTGCCGATGCACACGCATATGTCCGAAACGCGCCATGAAGTGGAGCAGAATGTGGCCGATTACGGCCTGCGTCCGGTCGCGCATCTGGAGAAGCTGGGAATGTTCACCCGGCCGTCCCTGATCGCCCACGGTGTTCATCTGAACGATGAAGAGATTGAGATTCTGGCCCGCCATAATGTTGGCGTATCTCATAATCCCGGCAGCAACCTGAAGCTGGCGAGCGGAGTAGCCCGTGTTCCTGAGCTGCTTAGAGCAGGAGTTAAGGTATCCCTGGGTACGGACGGCGCGGCAAGCAACAACAATCTTGATATGTTTGAGGAAATGCGGCTGGCCGCGCTGATTCATAAAGGCGTAAGCGGTGATCCAACGGCAGTACCTGCTCCTGAGGCGCTGCTCATGGCGACAGAATATGGTGCACATTCGATTTTCCTGAACCAGGTAGGCCGGCTTGCAGCAGGGATGAAGGCTGACTTCATTGCGATTGATATTGATCAGCCGCATTTGCTGCCGCATACCGACCTCTTGTCCCATGCCGTGTATTCGGCTAGTGCCAAGGATGTGGAACATGTCTGGGTCAACGGTAAACAGGTTGTGAAGCACGGACAATGTCTGACACTCGATGAAGAGGCTATCCGCCGCAAAGCGCAGGAAACGTTCGAAGGACTGCTGAAACGGTAATTTAGGTTATTTGGAAAGGAAGCTGCATGTTGAAGAAGAGGAGAAAATGGCTTCCGCTGGGGATTTCCCTGGTTCTGCTCCTTCTGTTCGGACTAAGCCAGTTTTATGCCTACATTATGAAGGATCAGTGGAACGAGCGGAGTGAAGCCAAAGAGATTGCCAGAGCACGGGCTGGCTTAACTGAGGTATCCAAAGCACAGAAATCCGTCTGGGATGAAAATGCGATTTACTGGGTGCTTACCGGAAAAAATGATGCTGGAACCAAGCTGATGGTTTGGGTCCGCTTTACCAAGGAAGGCCAACCAGCCGGAGGCGAAAATGATTTATATGCGGAGGAGCTCAGCAAAGGGACTTCGGAGGCGCAGATCCGTGATATTATAGCTGCCCAGCTTCCGGGTATTACGATTAAACGGCTGCTGCCGGGAGTGTATAACGGAGAATATGCCTGGCAGCTGTTCTACAAAAAGGACGGCAGGTTCTATTACAGCTTCTATCGCTTCACAGACGGCAGTGCCATCGGTGAAGGGTATAGCCTGCCCAACCGGTAAGCGGCAGCAAGAATGGACTACAGCAGGAGCGGGGGGACAGTTGAACTGTTCTCCCGCTTTTTTAAATGGTTCTTCAAGGGAGAGAACAATCTATAACCATTCTTGGACTTGTAGCCTACTTGGAGCTATGGCTTAATAATAGGGGAGGAATAGATGAATCCATTTCGATGGCTTGACAGCTGGATAGCATCTCAGTATATGCGATGATACATACCGGATTGTCATATCGGAAGTATTCATTCCCGGCATCTGCTTCAACCATAACTGACATTCAGGAGGATCACGAAGTTGGAAATTCTAGCCTATTTAGATCAGGCGGTAACGTTGTTCAAAGAGGAGCTGGGGACAAATTTGTCCGGGATTTATCTGCACGGTTCGCTGGCGATGGGCTGCTTTCATCCGGATAAAAGTGATATTGATCTGCTGATTGTCATACACGACAAGCTGCCTGTAGAGGTCAGCCGGAAACTGGCCAAGAAAGTGATAGCTTATCACGACAGTCTGCCTAACCAGCGCGGGATTGAGCTAACTGTTGTACTGAAGCAATACCTGAAGAACTTTGTACATCCTACTCCTTTTGAGTTTCATTTCTCGGACTTTCATCTGGACCGGTACAGAAAGGATGAGCATTATCTGTGCGGCGGTTATGAGGATAGAGATCTTGCGGCTCAATTTGCCGTAGTCTATCAGCGGGGATTTATTTTGTACGGCGAACCTATCCGCGATGCGTTTCTGCCGGTGGACCGGCAATATTACCTGGATTCTATCCTTGGTGATATTGGGGATGCAGCTCAGCAAATCATAGATTCTCCAGTGTACTACACACTGAATTTGTGCCGGGTGCTGTATTTTGTGCGGGAAGAAGCTGTGTCTTCCAAAAAGGAAGGCGGGGAGTGGGGCCTGCAGCATTTGCCGGCTAAATATCACGGATTGCTTAAGCAATGCCTGGATGAATATAGCGGAGGGATAAGCGGCGGCGGATATGATCATGCGTTATTAATTGATTATGCAGAATACATGGCCGGCGAAATCAGACAGCATCAAGCTAAAGTGTAAATTCAAACTATCGCTGAGTGAAGCGGACTGAGAAGCCCCTATTTCTTCTAAAAAGCTTATTTTGGCATCAAAGCGGACTGAGATTCTGTTATCTTGTTCATTTGAGCCTGAAATGGGTTGTAATCGGTCAATTAACGGAACCTGAGTCCGCTGGGCCCGCAAATCCGCCTAATCTGCACAATTAACGGAACCTGAGTCCGCACCAGCGGCAGACGGATAATGGAAGCGTCGACCCTCACAAAGAGGGTAAAGCCGCTTCAGCTTTGGTCCTGGAGGAATTAATGCGACTCCTAAGTCCATGTCATACAAAAAGAGAGCGCCACAGGCATATATTGCCTAGAGGGCGCTCTTTTTCTGTTACCCTACCAGCAAAGCTAAATCTGTCCACATGTATTGCCGATAAGAAAGATAATCTACTGGATCATCCAGAAATTAGAATCAAAAATTTTAAATATATTCACACTTTTATGTAAAATGGTATATACACTTATGATATACTACTACTTGTATCAAGACATGCTTACGAGCATGTCAGTCTCGGAAGGGCGCTAGACACGCTAGTTTGGTCATTATTATAGATTTATGCTCGGTCATTTTTGAGAGGAGGACGTTTCTTGAAACTGCGTCTTATGCCTGTACTGCTAACGTCTCTGCTGTCCGCTGCATTGTTATTCGGTGGCTGGTATTCGTACCGCCAGTTCGCTGTGCAGGAGCCGCTGCAAAAGCTTGTGTCATCCTATGAGGGAGTGAAGGATTCCCATATTAGTATTAAACGCAATGAGGTTACTTTGAAACTTGATTTGCAGCCAGGCACGAAATTACTTGAGCTCGTGCAGTATGTATCCAAAGAGGGCAGCTCAGCTATCAACGGCCGGACGCTCAAATTGGATGTGCAGCAGAACTCCAGCGCTTTGCTGGATGAGTATTGGGATAAAGCCATGTTCTCTGTTGCAGAGGCGATGGAGAGCCGGAAGTATACATTAATACCTGCTAAGCTGGATGGTCTGAAGACGCAAGACAGCAAGTACAGCGGGGTTACAGCAACAACGGAAATTGATGACAACAACGTGTATGTGAGTCTAAGCAACGGTACAGAGAGTAAGTTCATCATTCTGCCGCGTGCGGCGGCTACGATGGGAGTGTGGAACAATGCCTAAGTATTGGAAAGAGGTGCTGGCCGGATTTGTTCCGGTCATGCTGATTTTTATGGTTTTTGTCGGGATTAACATTTTCCCTGTGATTATTGCATTCGGCATGGTCATTGCTCTCCTGTTTATTGCCCACGCACGCGGCGGTCTGACGGTAAATGCAGGCGCAGATAAGAAACGTAAGAAGAATGGGCCCTCCAAGCTGACTTTTGAAGAAATCGGCGGCCAGGACAACGCTAAGCAGGAATTGCGGGAAGCACTGGACTTTCTGATCCGGCATGAAGAAATCAGCAAATTCGGGATTCGCCCGCTGAAGGGGATTCTGCTGACCGGCCCTCCGGGAACCGGCAAGACGCTGATGGCCAAGGCTGCGGCACATTATACCAACTCAGTTTTTGTGGCTGCATCAGGCAGTGAGTTCGTGGAAATGTATGTCGGTGTCGGTGCCGGACGTGTCCGTGATTTGTTCAAGGATGCCCGTACCCGTGCGCTTAAGGAAAATAAGCAAAGTGCCATTATTTTTATCGATGAGATTGATGTCATCGGCGGCAAGCGTGAAGGCGGACAGCAGCGTGAATACGATCAGACGCTTAATCAGCTGTTGACCGAGATGGACGGGATCTATAACAATGAAACCCCGCGCATTCTGCTGGTAGCAGCAACGAACCGCAAGGAAATGCTGGACTCCGCACTGCTTCGTCCGGGCCGGTTCGACCGTCACATCCAGGTGGACATGCCGGACAAGAAAGGCCGCAAGTCGATTCTCGATCTGCATGCCAAGAACAAACCGCTGCATGAAACGGTAAGTCTGGATAAAATCGCCGAGGAAGCTTATGGCTTCTCAGGTGCGCAGCTGGAAAGCGTGATGAACGAAGCGGCGATTTACATGATGCGTGAGAATCTGACCCAGGTAGAGCAGCGTCATCTCTCGATGGCCATTGACAAAGTGATGATGGGTGAGAAGACCGACCGGGAAACGAATCATGAAGAGAAACAGCGGGTAGCGATTCATGAGCTGGGACATGCTATTATGGCTGAACTGCTGCGTCCGGGAAGCGTAAGCCAGGTTACTCTGACTCCGCGTGGACAGGCTCTCGGATATGTAAGACATAATCCGCAGACCGAGCAGTATTTGTACACGAAGGATTATCTGGAGAATCAGATCATGATTGCCCTGGGCGGAGCAGCTGCCGAAGAGATGTATTACGGCGGACGCAGTACCGGTTCACGCGGAGACTTTGACCAGGCGCTGAATATTGTAGAGACGATGATGAAGTCAGGACTTACCTCTCTCGGAATAGCGAATCTGCAAATGGTAACCACTGAAGAGCTGATGAAAGAGAATAGTAAAATTCTGGATGAACTGATGGTCCGCACGAATGACCTGCTCAATAAGCAAAGAAATGTATTTGATTACTCTCTTGACATTTTAATGAAGGAAGAAGTTCTCTCCGGAGAGCAATTTCGTTGTCAATTTCGTGACAGTGTCCTTTTACCGGCATAATTCTTTATGCCGGTTATTTTTTTTTACTTTTCAGACATGCTAAGATATCATTATATGTCGGGCTACATATTTTTTACGACAGACAAGGTACAATACAAAAGTATAGATACCTGAAAGGATGGAGACTTTTAAATGAACTTTAAAAAAATTGGTGTCATCGGCGGTGGCACAATGGGTCAAGGGATTGCTGAAATGCTGGCAGCCAAGGGCCTGGATGTAATGCTGGTGGAGAAAACTGCAGACAGACTGAACTACTCCTACGAAATGATCGAGACCAGTCTCGACAAGCAGCTGGAGAAATGGGCTATTACCCAAGCGGAGAAGAAGCTTATTCTTAGCCGTATCCAGAAAGTAACACATTTCGCTGAACTGAGCTCGTGCGATATGGTCATTGAGACCATCGTTGAAGATCTGGAAGCGAAGCAAAAGGTATTCAATCAGCTCGATCAGGTGTGTCCGAGCCACATTATCCTTGCCAGCAACACGTCAACTTTAAGTTTGACTGAGCTTGCAAGCTCGACAATGTATCCGGAACGCGTAATCGGCATGCACTTCATACATCCTGTAGCGAAGGTTGATCTGGTTGAAATCGTGCGCGGACTGAAAACTTCCGACAGCACTTTTGAAGATACCAAAACTTTTGTTGATGAGATCGTTGAGAAAAAAGGCGTTATGATTTATGAATCCCCCGGATTTGTAAGCTCACGCCTCATTTGCCTGTTCATCAACGAGGCTATGCACGTTCTGCAGGAAGGTGTTGCTTCCCCTGAAGATATTGACGATGCTATGCGTATCGGTTATCAGTTCCAGAACGGGCCGCTTGAAATGGCAGACCGCTTTGGTCTGGACTCCGTCCTTGCCGCACTTGAGAACATGTTCCGTGAATACGGCGAGCTGAAGTATCGTCCTTCAACGATTCTTAAGAAGATGGTACGTGCAGGACAACTGGGTGCGAAATCGGGCGAAGGCTTCTTCAAGTATGACAAGGATGGTGACCGTATATGAATATTTTAGTAATTAACTCCGGCAGCTCTTCACTGAAATACCAGCTGTACAATATGACTGATGAATCTGTACTTGCCAAAGGTCTGGTAGAACGGATCGGAATGGATTCCTCCATTCTGAACCATAAGCCAACCGGCAAACAGGAAGTAACAGAAGTAAGTGAAATTCTTGAACACAACACGGCAATCCGCAAAGTGCTTGCTTGTCTGACTGACAAAGAGCATGGCGTGATTGCTTCCATTAACGAAATCAATGCTGTCGGCCACCGTGTAGTACACGGGGGGGAATTCTTCAAAGCTTCCGCACTTGTGGATGCAGATGCGAAGACAAAGATCCGCCAGCTGTTTGACCTTGCGCCGCTGCATAACCCGGCTGCGATGATGGGGATTACGGCAACTGAAGTGAATATGCCTGGAGTACCGCAGGTTGTTGTATTTGACACTGCCTTCCACCAGACGATGCCTGAGAAGGCTTATATGTATGCTATTCCAAGAGTGCTGTACAACAAATACAAAGTCCGCCGCTACGGCGCACACGGAACTTCCCACGATTTCGTCAGCAAAGCTGCTGCAGATTATCTGGACCGTCCTCTGGGCGAACTTAAGATTATCACTTGCCACATCGGTAACGGTGCCAGCGTAACTGCAGTTGCTGGCGGAGTGTCGGTAGATACTTCCATGGGTATGACTCCGCTTGAAGGCCTGATGATGGGTACACGCAGCGGTGACCTTGACCCGGCAATCGTTCCTTATGTGATGAACAAGGAAGAGCTGTCTGTCGGTGAAGTGAATTCCATGCTGAATAAGCACAGCGGACTGCTGGCTATTTCTGGCGTTAGCAGTGACATGCGTGATATTATTGACGGTGCGGAGAAAGGCGAGCCTAATTCTACGCTTGCTTTTGAAATGTATGAGTACCGTTTGCGTAAATACATCGGCTCTTATGCAGCTGCTATGAACGGCGTAGATGTGATCGTGTTTACTGCCGGTGTGGGCGAGAATGCTTCCCTGCTGCGTGAAAAAGTACTGAACAATCTTACGTTCCTCGGAATCGAACTGGATGCAGAAGCGAACAAGGTTCGCTCCGGCGATCCGCGCCGCATTTCTACGGCTGGTTCCAAGGTTCAGGTGCTTGTGGTTCCGACAAACGAAGAGCTTGTCATTGCACGCGATACTTACAGTATTGTGCAAGGAATTAACGGCTAAATTAGAGGAGAGATCTTAGGCATGGCTAACAAGAGTGTAATCAAGAGCGTGAATGAGCATGTCGGAGAGAGCGTTGTTATCGGCTGTTGGGTTAACAACAAGCGCTCCAGCGGTAAAATTCAGTTCCTGCAGCTTCGGGATGGTACAGGCTATATCCAGGGCGTTGTGGTCAAATCGGAAGTACCTGAGCAGGTCTGGGATGATGCCAAGAGCCTAACTCAGGAAAGCTCGCTGTATGTTACCGGAATTATCCGTGAAGAGCCCCGCAGCCAGTCAGGTTTTGAAATGACGGTTACAGGCATAGAGGTATTGCATCTTACTGAGAATTATCCGATTACGCCCAAGGAGCATGGTGTCGACTTCCTAATGGATCATCGTCATCTCTGGCTGCGTTCTTCCAAGCAGCGGGCAGTAATGGTGATTCGTGCAGAGATTATCCGTGCGGTTCAGCAGTTCTTCAATGAGAGTGGATTCACGAAGGTTGACCCGCCGATTCTGACACCAACGTCAGCTGAAGGGACGACCAACCTGTTCCATACGAAGTACTTCGAAGAGGATGCGTACCTGACCCAAAGCGGACAGCTGTACATGGAAGCCGCAGCTATGGCACTTGGACGCGTATATTCCTTCGGACCTACCTTCCGTGCGGAGAAATCCAAAACCCGCCGCCACTTAATCGAGTTCTGGATGATTGAACCGGAGATGGTGTTCACGGATCATGAAGAAAGCCTGCGCGTGCAGGAAGATTTCATCAGCTTTGTGGTACAGTCTGTACTTACGAACTGTCGTGCTGAGCTGGAAGCGGTTGGCCGCGATGTCTCGAAGCTTGAGAACATCAAAGCGCCGTTCCCGCGTATTTCTTACGATGATGCGATCAAGTTCCTGAATGAAAAAGGCTATGAAATCGCCTGGGGCGATGATTTCGGTGCACCTCATGAAACGGCTATTGCCGAAATGAGCGACAAGCCGGTCTTCATTACCCACTATCCGGCTTCGTTCAAAGCCTTCTACATGAAGCCGCATCCTGAGCGTCCAGAAGTGGTGCTGTGCGCGGATATGATCGCTCCTGAAGGCTACGGTGAGATTATCGGCGGATCACAGCGTATCGACGATCCAGCGCTCCTGGAAGCCCGTTTCAAGGAACATAATCTTTCGATGGATACCTACAAATGGTACATGGATCTCCGCACTTACGGTTCCGTTCCTCACTCCGGCTTCGGTCTGGGGCTGGAGCGTACCGTGGCCTGGATTTGCGGTCTGGACCATGTGCGTGAAACGATTGCCTTCCCTCGTACACTGTACCGTCTTTACCCGTAAGGATGGGCAAAGGGGGCTTAAGTATGGACGGAAAAGGATGGAATACCTGGGGCGAAGGCGTAGCCTTCGGCCTGGAGAACGGAATGGCCGTCATTCCTTATGCACTCTTGAAATATTACCGGAAGTTGAATCTGACCGGCAGTGAAGCAATGCTGCTGATTCATCTGCTCTCGTTCCGGCAAGTGGAGGGAATTGATTTCCCATCGCTCGAGGAGCTGCAGGCCGTAACTGGACGCAGTATCTCAGTGATTGCCGGTGAGCTGCAGAAGCTCATGAAGGAAGGATTCATCAGCATCGACGGAGATAACGACGAGCTTCGCGATATCCATTATGAACGCTACAACTTCTCCGGACTGTATGGTAAGCTCGGTGCTTATCTGGCCGAAGTCTCGCAAGAGTATTCGGAGGAGAAGCGAAGCCGAGCTGAGAGTGAGCCTGGTTCCAGAGCTGCTGCCCATTATTCCGGGTCACCTGCTCCGGAGGGCGGTTATGGCCGGCCGGCCGCGCCGGGGGGCACGGAAACCGAGGAGAGCCGCAGTCTGTTCAGTATTTTCGAGAAGGAATTCGGCCGTCCGCTGTCTCCGATGGAATGTGAGTCGATTTCCGGCTGGGTCGATGAGGACAGGTATCCAGAAGAGCTGATTCTGCTTGCACTGAAGGAATCTGTCTTCGCCGGGAAAGTCCATTTCCGCTATATTGACCGCATTCTGCTGGAATGGGCCCGCAACCGGGTGAAGAATGCCCAGGATGTCAAAGCCTATTCCCAGAAATTCCGCAGCGGCGGAAGATGAAATTATAACGTTACCATGCCTGTCATAGAATGAAGTGAATTCAAGGGCACTGCTTTCCAGGGTACACCGGAGACAACCCCGCAGCTTACTGCCGGGTTGTCTTTTTGGTATATATATTGAGTTCAGAAAAGGGAGTGGAGCGTATGACCGAACGTAAAGAACCCAGGCAGATTCTTACAAAGGAAGAGCTGGTGGAACAATTAAGGGCTTGCGGGATCAAGGAAGGACAGAGCTTGATAGTACATGTATCCCTCAGCCGACTGGGTTTCGTGATTGGCGGGGCGGAGACGTTAATTCGTGCGCTGCTGGAGCTTGTCGGTGTGAACGGCACCCTGATGATGCCTTCGCAGACCTGGAAGAATCTCGATCCTGAGACCGGGGTGCACTGGGAAGAGCCTGCGGAGTGGTGGCCGCTCATTCGTAAGCACTGGCCTGCGTACGACAAGGAAGTTACTCCGGCGATCGGGATGGGAGTAGTGGCAGAAATGTTCCGGAAATGGCCGGGAGCCACCAGATCGGATCATCCGGCCCGTTCTTTTGCCGCGCTCGGCAAACATGCGGAGTATCTGGTAAAAGACCATGATCTGAGCAATATCTTTGGCGCCGGTTCACCCCTGGACAAATTGTATCAGCTGAACGGGCATATTCTTCTGATGGGCGTAGGCTATGACAAGAATACATCGCTGCATCTGGCCGAGACCCGAGCTGACTATCCGGGGAAGCAGATGGTTAATGAGAGCAGTGCTGTTTTGGTGAATGGTGTCCGCGAGTGGTTAACTTACCCGACACAGGCAGTGGATGACAGTGATTTTGTCCCATTGGGGCAGGAGTATGAGCAGGCGGTGAATCTGCAGATTCACCGGGCCGGGAATGCAGAGGTAAGATTAATGGAACTCAGGTCATTGGTAGATTGGGCAACGGTTTGGATGGAGCAGCACAGGTAGGGGGAAGGCAGACAACAAATAGCCCGCAGATGCTTCAGGGAAGCGGTCTGCGGGCTGTTTTGTGGAGATAGGGTTAATGTAACATGAACAAATGCTAAAGAATTATTGCAGCTCTTTCTCCAAAGCCGATCCCATTTCACGGGAACGCTCGGCACAGCGGTTAACTGCAGCGATGACCGTTTCGAAAAAATCTCCGCGTTCCAGCACTTCAATCGCGGCTTGGGTAGAGCCGTTCGGCGAGGTGACCTTCTTGCGGAGCGCGGCAGGTTCTTCACCCGTCTGCTGCACCATCCGGGCAGCTCCCAGCACGGTCTGAACCGTAAGCTCGCGGCTCTGCTCAACCGGCAGTCCGCCGCGGATGCCGGCGGCAATCATGGCCTCCATCATGTAGTAGATATAGGCCGGGCCGCTGCCGGAAATTCCTGTTAAGGTTTCCATCCGCTCCTCATCAATTACGGCTGTTAACCCGACAGCTTCGAAGATATTAAGGGCTGTGCGGCGGCTCTGCTCGTCAACCTCCCTGGAGAAGGCTATGCCGGTTGCACCCAGTCCGATGGAGCTGGAGGTGTTGGGCATCGAGCGGACTACAGGCTGCTGTGTACCCAGCAGACCCTGTATGGTGCGGATCGTAAGTCCGGCAATCACGGAGATCACGAGCTGATCCGGTGACAGCAGCGGGCCCAGATTACGCAAGGCTTCTGCAGCATCCTTAGGTTTCATCGCAAGCACAATTACAGGAGCTGTACGCAGAGCTTCTGTTTTTTGCTCAGGAGCATTGTAACCCAGAACACCATAACGGCTGCGTAGTTCAGCCAGACGTTCGCTGCTGCTGCGGTTTAGCATGATGATTTTGCCGGATTCCACTACGTTCCGGGTGATCATTCCGCGCACAATTGCCTCAGCCATCGAGCCTGCGCCATAAAAAACGATATTAATATTGAGAAGTGGAATGGATGGTTGCTGACACATGGCTGGTAGTCCCCCTAAAAGTTATGTTAGCTTAGGATCTCTGCAGTTTCCCGCTTCTGCTTCCCCTAAAACTTGTATCCGAAGCCACTTGCTTATCCCCTTATTTGGCCGGAGCCATGGATAATGTACTTGCATGAAGTGAGCGCAGGCAGCCCCATCGGGCCGCGGGCGTGCAGCTTCTGGGTGCTGATCCCGATTTCGGCACCAAAGCCGAATTCAAAGCCGTCAGTGAATCGGGTGGACGCGTTATGATATACAGCGGCAGCATCCACTTCCTGCAGGAAATGGGCGGCATTCGAGGTATCCTCGGTCACAATGCACTCGGAATGTTTGGTACTGTACTCAGCGATATGCCCGAGAGCCGTTTCAAGAGTGTCCACGATTTTGACATTGAGAATATAGTCATTGTATTCCGTGGCGAAATCCTGCGGTGTAACCGGCAGAGCCCAAGGGACAAGAGCGATTGTAGCCGGACAGCCGCGTAACTCCACATGGACACCGCGGAAGGCCTCCGCCAAAGCCGGCAGGTGATTGGCGGCAAAATCACGGTGAACGAGCAAGGTCTCCATAGAGTTGCAGACAGAAGGACGCTGCGCCTTCGCATTCAGGCTGATCCGCTGCGCCATCCCGGGTTCGGCAGTGGCATCCAGATAAGTATGGCATATGCCTGCACCTGTTTCAATTACCGGTACCGTGGCGTTAAGCACGACATTCTGAATGAGTGAACTTCCGCCGCGCGGAATGATGACATCCAGCAGACCATTCAGCTTCAGCATTTCATCCACAGAGGAACGGTCCGGATCTTCGATCAGCTGAAGGGCATCAGGCGGCACTGCAGTTCCCGCCAAAGCTCGGTGCAGTACCTCTGCGATCGCACGGTTAGAGGAAAGAGCGGACGAGCCGCCGCGCAGGACCACGGCATTGCCAGTTTTGAGGCACAGGCCCGCAGCGTCAACGGTTACGTTCGGACGGGCCTCATAGATGATGCCGATAACGCCAAGCGGAACGCGGACCTTCTCGATGAAAAGGCCGTTCGGGCGTTCGATGGTTTCCAGATTGTCACCAATCGGATCCGGCAGTACGGCGATCTGCCGCAAGCCTTCGGCTATGCTATCAATCCGGCCTGCATCCAGTGCCAGCCGGTCGAGCATCGACTCCGGTGTGCCGTTTAGCCGCCCGCGATTCAAGTCCTCGGCGTTGGCGGCAATAAGATAATCCGCTTCAGCGCGCAGGGCTGCGGCCATGACAAGCAGCGCTTCATTCTTCTGACCGGTAGTCAAGCTTGCGAGTACCCCTGTGGTCGCTTTGGCCAGCGTCGTTTTGTTTACCACTTCACTCATGACGATTCCCCCTAAAAGTTATGTTGGCATTATGCATCTATGAAACTGATTCGTACAAAACTCATTTTGAAAGCATACGCTAAGTATGGTGAGCTTACCGAAGTGTGATCCATTCGTCGCGGTGGATAACCTCGAGCCGGTGCACTTCGCCGAGTCTTGGGACAACCTCGCGGCTGGGAAGCCCCTGGATGCTGCGGAGCTGGGTATCATCATAATTGACGATGCCCCGTCCTAGCAGTTTGGCATCCGGGCCGAGTACTTCTACAACATCTCCGGAATGGAAGCTGCCCTCGATTCGTCTGACCCCGACCGGCAGCAGGCTATGGCCTCCATGGAGCAGAGCTTCTACCGCGCCGTCGTCAACATACAGGGAGCCCAGCGGGGTGGACATGAATCCAAGCCATTGTTTCTTGACAGGCAGGGAGGAGAGGGTTGTGGCAAAATATGTGCCTTTGCCTGTGCCTTCAGCTGCCAGTGAAAGATCACCAGGCTCCGTAACTCTGCCTACAAAGACAGGAACGCCTCCCCGAGTGGCAATCTTGGCAGCATCGATCTTCGAACGCATGCCGCCAGTGCCTACGCTTGAGCCAGCGCCGCCTGCAATAGCATAGATCTCCGGTGTAATCTCTTCTATATGCTGATACCGGACTGCATCCGGATGCTTGCGAGGGTCCCCGCTGTATACGCCGTCCATATCCGTCAGGACCAACAGCCGTGAGGCCTTCAGGAGATTGGCGACGAGCGCCGACAGGGTATCATTATCACCGAATTTCAATTCGTCTACCGATACAGTGTCATTCTCGTTGAACACGGGTACTGCGCCCTGCCGAAGCAGTTCCTCCACAGTCATCATGGCGTTGTTCATGGCGCGGCGGCTGCAGAAGTCCGTGCGTGTCAGAAGAATCTGTGCTGTAGGAATACTGTGCCCGGCAAAGGCTTCTTGATAAGCCTGCATGAGCATAACCTGTCCTACCGCTGCTGCGGCCTGCTTCTCGTGCAGCAGCTTGGGGCGGGACGGATAGCCGATAGCACGGAATCCGGCCGCCACCGCTCCTGAGGTAACCAGAAGAACTTCACAGCCTTGCTTACGGAGTGCGGCAATCTCGGCGGCGAAGAAGGCGACCGCAGACCGGTTCAATCCGCCCTCAGGGCCGCTCAGTGAGCTGCTGCCGATTTTGACCACGATTCTTGTCGTCATTGTCTTTCACTTTCCTCTCAAATTTCAATCGCTGTAAGCCCGAAAATGACAAAAAGCCCCCATCCTTAGACTTAGCAAAGGACGAAAGCTTGGTTAACTTCCGCGGTACCACCTTCATTGATGAGGGTTCATCCGACTTCATTCTCGTAACGGGAGTATCCGTCCTGCTGGGCAGGCCGCTCGGGGGTAGGATTCGGAATGGACATCCGCGGTAAATTCTCCCAGCCTTCCGGAATTTACTCTCTGCGCGCGAATCATTGTCAATTCTTACTGGTCCCGTCTGCACGTTTCACTATTTGTCATTTAGGATACCATGGCCAAGCAGGGTTTGCAAAGAGCCGTCCTGCGAATTTTTTTGGGATGGAGGGGAGCGAAATTAATGTTTGATCTTCAGGGGGGCGGGTAAAATATTTATAATCTGTTACCAGGAGGTGGATTGAATTGAGTAAGAGCACTAATATCCAGCAGGAACAGAAGCAAAATGCCAAAGAAGCCGCTGAAGTTCAAAATAAGGCGATCAGAGAGTTTGTCGAGGATAAGGCCGGGGATTCCCGTACTAGGGGACCGGTTGATGAGAGTACAGGCCGTCTGCCGGATGATCAGAACCGCCTGATCACGCAGCATAATTTGCGCAAATAAATAATTACTTCCCGTGAAAAATACAGCAAATGCCCATCCGGCTTCCAGACAGGTGCCGGATGGGTATTTGCATTGTTCTGCTGTTTATTCGTCCGCCAGTCCGGCAACCGTTGCTTTGAAGGTTTCAATGAAAGCTTCAGCGGCCCGGGATAAGTAGCGTCCGCGCCGGTAAGCGACCACCAGGGTACGGCTGGGTACCGGATCAGCCAAAGGCAGGTAGACAGGTACAAATTCACTCCTCGGAGCACGTGCGATGAAATGGGGCACCAGCGTTACACCCATCCCTGTGGCTACAAGCGACTGAACGGTCTCCATATTATTGCTTTCAAATACAATCTGCGGCTCAAAACCGGCTTCACGGCAGAGTTCAACGGTCATTTTACGGAAGCCCTGACCTTCTTTGAGCACGATGAACGGTTCATTCTTAAGCTCATGCAGTGAGGTGCGGATACCCAGAGCACTCCGCGCTGCCAACGGATGCTCAGGCGGGACCGCCAGATCGATCCGTTCCTCGCCAAGGACCTCATAAGCCAGAGTCGGAATCTCCAGCGGCAGGGAGAGCAGGCTTAGATCCGTCTGGCCGCTGGCGGTCAGCTTCTCCAGATTCATAGAGGAGTCCTCCAGCAGGGTGATTTCAACCTCGGCATATGTACTTTTGAATACCGGCAGTACATGCGGGAGCAGGTGCGCACCAGTGATCGGCATGCTGCCTACCACGACCCGTCCGGTCCGCAGCTGGGAGATATCGGACATTTCCTGGCGTAGCAGCTCCACGGCATCAATGATCGCCTGGGCCTGCTCAACGAATTTCTCCCCGGCATAGGTCAGCTCAACGGAGCTGGTATTACGCTGGAAGAGAAGAACACCCAGCTCTTTTTCCAGTTTGGAGAGCTGCTGGCTTAAGGAGGGCTGGGCAATATGCAGCTTGTCTGCTGCTCGTGAGAAGTTTCTTTCTGCAGCGATCTGAAGTGTGTACTGCAATTGTCTGAGTTCCACGGATAGGCTCCTTTATTAAAAAGAATGGATAATCTGTCTATAAGTATAACCTATAGATATCCGATTTAGTATAGGTGGATGTTTGGCAGCGAAGAGAGTGGTGTGCATCAGCAGGTTGATAATCTTACATAATCTGCATATTAAATATCTTTATTTTGAACATAGGGATATACTTAAATTATTCTTCAGGAGCCCTTATGCATGCTCTAGGCATACGTTCTTCGAAATAAACGGGGGGGGTATTATGGGCGTTCTGGCAAGATTAATACAATCATTTGACGAGCTCGAAGAACAGCTGGGGTATTTTATTCATAATAATTCGGCCATCGAGCCATTGGATGAGAATCATAACTATCTATACGGGGAGACCGGCTTCTGGTCTAAGCCACAGCCTCATCAGGCCTATATGCAGAAGCATGTGCTGGCGGATTACCTGCAATTAACCGCTCTCTGCAGCCAAGTTCTCGTCAATGTCAAAAGCGAACATTATCACAAATTCGAGCGGAGCACGGCTGTCGTACTCAGTCATATCAGGCAGAACACACTGCTTCCGAGCAGGACACTGGAAGATGTTTTTAATGAGATTAAGCTGGAAATGGACATTCAGCGTGGAATCATTGCGGGTACGTATCAATAAGGAAACAGCAGAAGCTTAAAGAGTAAGGAACTACTTTCGGCGGTTGTACTGCAGGCGCGCGCTATAGGATGAACCTATAAGTGCTATAGAAATCATATCTTGGAATTATAAACGTACTGATGTTATATTTAGAACATTCAAGAGAGACTCCACGCTCTCATCCAAATGGAACGATTCTACTATATGAGGTGAAATTCATGGGCAACAAGACAATGTTTGAAAAGATTTGGGAAAATCACGTTATTCATCAAGAGGAAGGCAAGCCAAGTATCATCTATATCGATCTGCATCTGGTTCATGAGGTTACTTCTCCACAGGCCTTTGAAGGATTGCGCTTGAGCGGCCGTCCGGTCCGCCGTCCGGGGCTTACTTTCGCGACTATGGATCATAACGTGCCTACCAAGGACCGCTACAATATTACAGATCCGATCTCCAAGCAGCAGATAGATACCCTTTCACAGAACTGCCGTGATTTCGGTGTCAGACTGTTCGATCTGAATGATATTGATCAGGGTGTTGTACACGTTATGGGGCCGGAAATTGGCCTGACACATCCCGGCAAGACCATTGTCTGCGGGGACAGTCACACCTCCACACACGGAGCGTTTGGTGCGCTAGCCTTCGGGATCGGCACCAGCGAAGTTGAACATGTGCTTGCGACCCAGTGTCTGCAGCAGTCCAAGGCGAAGACAATGGAAGTACGCTTTACGGGTAACCGTAATCCGGGAGTGACCGCCAAGGATATGATTCTCGGCGTCATCGCCAAATACGGTACGGATTTTGCCACTGGTTATGTTATCGAATATACAGGCGAAGCAATCCGTGAACTGTCGATGGAAGAACGCATGACAGTCTGTAATATGTCGATTGAAGGCGGAGCGAGAGCCGGCCTGATCGCACCTGACGAGACTACATTCGACTATCTGCGCGGACGTCAATATGTGCCGCAAGGCGAAGCGTATGATGCTGCTGTGGAGATCTGGAAAGGTCTCGTAAGCGATGAAGGCGCACAATATGACACCATAGTGGAATTCGATGTAGAAACGCTGATTCCGCAGGTTACCTGGGGCACCAGCCCGGGAATGGGTACGGACATTAACTCCAGTGTGCCGAATCCTGCAGACTTCACCACTGAGAACGAACGTAAAGCCGCTGAAAAAGCGCTTGAATATATGGATTTGGCTCCAGGTACGCCTATCTCTGAAATCGGTATTGACTATGTCTTTATTGGCTCCTGCACCAATGGCCGGATTGAGGATTTGCGGGCTGCGGCTCAAGTAGCCAAAGGCCATAAGGTATCCGATAAGGTGACGGCAATTGTTGTACCGGGCTCCGGACGCGTTAAGCTGCAGGCTGAGAAGGAAGGTCTGGACAAGGTCTTCACAGAAGCCGGTTTTGAATGGCGTGAAGCAGGCTGCAGTATGTGCCTGGCCATGAATCCGGATGTTCTGCAGCCTGGACAACGCTGCGCATCGACCTCCAACCGTAACTTTGAAGGACGCCAGGGACGCGGCGGACGCACGCATCTGGTCTCTCCTGCCATGGCGGCTGCGGCTGCAATTAAAGGACGGTTCACCGATGTCCGCGACTGGAATTACAAGACGGAAGCCGTCAACTCATAGAATAATTGAGAGAGCAGGAGGACACAGCAAATGGAAGAATTTAAAAAATTAACAGGTGTCGTAGCCCCGGTAGACCGGGTTAATGTAGATACGGATGCAATCATTCCGAAGCAATTCCTGAAACGGATCGAGCGTACCGGGTTTGGACAATTTCTTTTTTACGAATGGCGTTTTGATGAAGCAGGAAATGATAATGCAGCGTTTGAGATGAACAAGCCGCGCTATCAGGGAGCATCCGTGCTGATCTCGCGTGCGAACTTCGGCTGCGGCTCCTCCCGGGAGCATGCGCCTTGGGCTATCCTGGATTACGGGTTCAGAGTGGTAATCGCCCCGTCCTATGCCGACATCTTCTATAACAACTGCTTCAAGAACGGCATTCTGCCGATTAAGCTGTCGGAAACACAGGTGGATGACCTGTTCAGCCGTACCGCAGAGCATGAAGGCTATACACTGACCGTAGATTTGGAGAACAACAGATTGAGCGATGAATACGGCCTTGCCATTACGTTTGAACTGGATGAGCACCGCCGCCAGTTTCTCCTGCAGGGATTGGATGATATCGGTCTGACGCTTCAGCATGCAGATGAGATTGCAGCGTACGAAGAACGTCATGCTGCCAAGCTTTTCGGCTAAGCAATGTCGGGATGCTTGCAGGGAAGAGAGTGAACATCTGGCGAAGAATTCGTAAACTTTACAATTTTTACACAAAACTTCTATTTCCGGTGTCGGAAATAGAAGTTTTTTTGCTATAATCGATATATTCATTGCCTGTGAAGGCAACTTTTGGAGATTTCTGTCGTCTTAATCTTATCTATGGTTCTATCAATTGACAAAAGGAGAGGAAAGGATGAAGAAAGCCGGACAACGGATGTTATTCCTACTGCTGCTGCCGCTCTTGTTACTGTCATTCCCCGTTCATGATACTGCCGCTGCCGCAAGCAGCCAGGGAAGGATTGTAATGGACAGTAAGGAGCTTGCGCTGCCCAAAGGGGTCATCCTTGAAAACGTGAATGGAAGCGTTATGATTCCAATCCGGGTGGTGGTGGAGAATCTTGGTTTTGAAGTGCTCTGGGAGCAGACCACCCGCAAAGTAACCGTCCAGCAGGACGGCAAGACGGTACAGCTTGCAGTAGGTAGCAAGACGGCTGAAGCCGATGGCGTAAGTCTGCTGCTGAATGCCGCTCCCAAGCAGAATGGCGGTACGGTACTGGTTCCTATCCGTTTCGTGAGTGAACAGTTCGGACTCAGTGTCGGCTGGGATAATTCCGACAAAACAGTTTACTTAAGCGGCGGAATAACTCTGGATACACCTGTATCTGCAGATCCTCTGCCTTCAGCTACCGTGGCGCCTGCAACCTCTCCAGGCCCTGTGGTGGCAGTGCAATCCCCTGCTCCGACACCGCAGCCTCAGACCAATACAGAGATTCCTGAAGAGGTCGAGGGCAGCATTACGGCCTCTCCGACTCCAGCAGTTACGTCCCCGACTGTTAAGGGGGCTGTATTCAGTGAGAACCGTCTTATTGTTGCGGTTGCCGGAGGTGCCAAGCCTACGGTAACCAAGATTACCGGACCTGACCGGATTGTAGTTGATTTTCAGGGAGCTGCGTTTGCCTCTGATTTCAGCGGTAGCTTTCCGGGGGTATCTGCCAGCGGCAGTCCGCAGGGAAGGCTGGACGTAAGCGGTTACCCGCTGGTATCTGAAATACGCTATGCGCTATTTAGCACCAGTCCTTCTACGGTCCGGTTCGTAATCCAAACCGCAGGCAGCCAGAATTACCAGCTGAGTACGGATGACAGTACAGGGCTGGTGACAGTAGATCTCAATACGGAGAATAGCGGAGCTGGTACACCGGTGAATACAGGACTTACCGGCAAGCCAATTGTAGCGCTTGATGCAGGTCATGGAGGCACACAGCCGGGAGCAATCAGTCTCACAGGCAAAGCGGAAAAAGACTTCAATCTTGCGGTTATCCTTAAAGTTGGAGCGATTCTGACACAAGAGGGTTGGGCGAATGTTGTATACACACGAACATCTGATGTTACTCTCGGTCTGCAGGACCGAGTGAAAACTGCTGAAGCCGCAAAGGCTACGCTGTTTGTTTCGCTGCATGGGAATTCGTTGGATGTAGGGTATCCGAACCGTGACAAAGTCAATGGCAGTGAAACCTATTACAGCCGCAGCGAAAGTCTTCCGCTTGCCCAAATCATGCAAAAGCATCTGGTTGCCGGTACAGGATTCAAAGATAACGGCGTCAGATCGAAGAGTCTGCATGTCACCAGAGAGACAAGCATGCCAGCCGTACTGCTGGAGGCAGGTTATCTGACGAATCCGGGAAATGAAGCGGCTATGTACAGCGAGCAGATGCAAAATAATCTGGCACGGGAAATTGTGGCGGGAATTAAAGAATATCTTGGGCTTTAAATAACGTGGCAAGGGAGCTGCGTGTGAAGAGTCCTGATTTTTAATGGTATTTATTCGCAACTTTTAGGTTCATCGGGCGTCTAAACTATGTCGAAGATTGTCAGTAGGATTGCACCAAGAACGCTCGTTTGGGGGCGGAATACTAGAGTCTTAGAGGTGAAGAATGAAGAAATTTGCTTGTATGCTGTTGCTGCTGTTGTTCTTTGTTGTGATTCTGCCGGGGCAAGGACAAGCTGCTGCGGCTACCAACAAGATTTTCCTGGATGGACAGGAACTGACCGCAGGGCAGGATGTTCCGGTGGAAAATGTAAACAACTCCATTATGGTACCGCTAAGAATGATCGCTGAGAACCTTGGATACAAGGTGAACTGGAATCAGACAAGCAAGACCGTTACGATTGAACAGCAAGGTAAGACTATGCAGCTGATCGTTAATCAGACTGCAGCCTCCGTAGACGGTAAGACCGTGATCTTGACGACGTCACCGCTTCTGCGGAACGGTACAACTCTCGTGCCGATCAGATTCATCGGAGAGCAGTTTGGCCTTACAGTCAAATGGGACAATACGAATAAGATTGTAGATCTTATTACCCCGGAAATCCCGGATACTAACACAGAAACAGGTGGAAGTAACGGAGACGGGGGAACTGTTGTAGTCCCGCCGGATGATGCGGCAAGCGGCCTGAGCATGATTAACGGAATCAGCTTCAATGAGAACAGGCTAACCATTGCACTTGAGGGCAACACCCAGCCGATGGTTTCCAAAGTGAGCGGACCGGACCGGATTGTAATTGACTTGCCGAATGCCACTTTCTCGGATGTATTCGGTACAGGACAACAGCTGGATCCCAACCTGAACGGTATGCTTACGGTTACTGATTATCCGGATGTATCCGGTGTGCGTTACTCGCTCTATAGTACCGCCCCGTACACTGTACGTTTTGTAATTGACCTTACTACTTCGAGAAATTATAGCGTTGAAGTTTCGGGCGATGTCTCCAAGCTGATTGTCATTGATTTGAATGCGCAGAGCACTGGAGATACTTCTACACAGCCCGGCAACAGCGGGCGTAAACTGGTGGTGCTCGATGCCGGGCATGGCGCCAAGGATTCCGGGGCCGTTGGTGTTACCGGTAAATACGAGAAGAATTTCAATCTGGCTGTTATTCTGAAGGCGGCGGAGCTGCTGAAGCAGGAGAACAAAATTGACGTGGTTCTGACCCGCAGTGATGACACCTTCCTTGAACTGAAGGACAGGGCGGCAATTGCTAACAACCTCAAGGCTGATTTATTCATCTCTGTCCATGCCAACAGCAGCGGCTCTTCCGCAGCAAGCGGAACGGAGACCTACTATCAGCGCGAAGCCAGCAAGGCTCTGGCGAATGTGATGCACAAGTATCTTGTACAGGCTACCGGACTTAGTAACCGGGGCGTACGTTACGGCAACTTCCACGTTATACGCGAGACAACGATGCCTGCGGTACTGCTTGAAGTTGGCTACCTCAGCAACAAGAATGATGAGGCACTTCTGTTCACGGAATCACTTCAGAACAAAGTTGCTGCATCAATGGTAAGCGGGATTAAGGAATATCTCGGGGTTCAATAACAACGGGCGGTAGCCAGGGCCGCAAAGTCGGATTTCGGCCATGGATTGGGGTCAAAGAGACTTTGCGGCCCTGTCCCGCCCGTATTCATATGGAGGGGGTTATTTAGTGATGAACAAGAAATTGACATATGCAGGTATAGCAGTATTACTGCTCGCAGTAATTTCGGGATGCGGTGACAAACCAACCGCCTCACCGGCCGATGCAGCCGGACAGGATTCATCCGCCGTATCGAGCGGAGCGGAAGGGGACGCAGGGAACGCCAGCAGTGCTAATAGCACTAATGCACCTCAGGCTACAAGTACGCCGGAGCCTGCAGCTACGGAAGCTCCTGTAGCTACTGAGCAGCCGGCAGCGCCAGAGAAGCAAAGCCAGAATATCCAGGTCTATTATACAGATCCTCAGCAGACTGATCTGGTGGCGGCCGAAGTCTCTGTCAGCTTCACAGATGCCAAAGAAAAATACTCAGAGGCCTTTAAGTCTCTCCAGAGCAGCAAGAATGCCGACCAGATTCCGCTTTGGAGCAAAATTGAGCTGAAATCTCTGGAATTCACGAATGGACAGATTGTTCTGGATATTCATAAGCCGGATGAAGCACAGCTTGGTGCAGGCGGTGAAGCCCTGGCAATCAGCGCGTTATCCAAGACCTTCTTCCAGTTTGAAGAAGTGAAGAATATCGATGTTCTGGTAGACGGAGAACAAGTCGAGAGCCTGATGGGACATGTGGACCTCGTGCATCCAATGACCCGAGAGAATAACGGATTGTAAGCATTACGCAGGAATTAGGCTAATGGCTGACGAAATAGCCAACATAGAAATTCAGATAAGCCATGGAGAGGGGAATATCGAATTGTCCGGTCACAAAAAATTAAAGCGTAAGGTTCAGTCTTATTCTGCTAAAGCGGTGTCCGCTGTTCTGGCCGGCACTATGGTGCTTGGCGGTACAGGAGCGGTGTTTGCCGACAGTACCTCAACCGGAACACCAATTGCAGCGGTAACTACCCAGAGTGCAGCAACAGCTGCAGGGATATTTAGTGATGTTAAAACGGGCTTCTGGGCCGAAAAGCATATTTACAAGCTGGCTTCCCAAGGTATTGTTGTCGGTAATAACGGCTTATTCCGTCCGGGTGACTCCGTTACCCAGCAAGAGGCTGTTCTGATGGCGCTGCGCTTTATGAAACTGCAGGGCAACGTAAACACAAGCACAGATGTGGTTCTTCCTGCTGATTTCATGGTAACTAACTATTACAAGCCTTATGTTGTGCTAGCATTTCAGCAGGGACTGCTGGATAAGACGGTAGAAATGGCTGTAGATAACCTGAAGACCTCTTGGGGAGAACGCAAGGCCAGCCGAGAGTGGGTTGCAGAATTACTGGTCCGGGCACTGGGTAAGAGTGCATCTGCAGCAGCGGCAGCGGGTGAACCGACCGGTTTTGCCGATGATTCCAAGGTATCTGCGAATAAGCGCGGCTATATTAACACCGCAGTTGATCTAGGCCTGGCCAACGGACTGGACGGCAACCGCTTCGACCCGCAGGGCGCAGTAACCCGTGCCCAGCTTGCCACCTTCTTCAGCCGTGCTGAGGCGCACAACACGCTTGACTACGATAATACATTCAAAGGAACGGTAAGTTCACTGAAAGACGGCAAGCTGACACTATTTAGTAACGGCAGCACTACGGACTTCACTTTGAATGCGAACACTGCTTATTTCACAAGTACTTCAGAGACCCGCATCTCTCTGAACGAGATACAGCCCTACACCAAAGTGACCGTTATCGGTGCAACGTATAGCGCAGCTTATGTAGAGCTGACTGATCCGACACAACAACTCGATCAGGCTGAGGGTACTTTTACCAAGGTCTCTTCAGGTATTGTCTGGGTGGATTCAGCATTGGGTTATGATCAGTATGACTATGATGCCGGTACTGTATTCACCGATGTGAATGGTACAGTGATCCAGCCGTCATCGATTACTGCAGGCAGCAAGATAAGATTGACCCGTGAAACGTTCAGCGGTTCTCATAAAGTGGTGAAGGTCCAAGTGACCTCTGGCGTAGTTAATAAGACTGCAACCGGCACGATTCAGAATGTAGATGCGGCTTCCAAGAGCATAACGTTCAAGAATACAGACGGAACAACGGAAAGCTTTAAGTGGGAGGATGGGATTTCATTATTCAGTTCCCAGAATTCCATTCTTCTGCCGGCTGATTTGAAGGCAGGTGCTGCCGTCTCCTACACGATCAAGGATAACCTGATCCGTTCTGTAGAGGTTACTTCTGGTATAGAGCGTACTGTTAAGGGCTTTATATATGAGTTGACGGATTCTACCATTGTCTATCAAAAGACAGATGGCAGCCGTGAAGTTAAACTTCTGGCCAGTAAACCGGTAATTGTAATTCCAAATGTGGCTAATCCTGTGATAGGTGATCTAATCTCTGATAAAACAGGCGGAGACAATGTTCAGCTTACGCTGAACAGCAGTGATCAGGTGACCCATATTGAGGTGGTCAGCCGGCAAATCAATCAGTTTACCGGAGCAACAGTGGTTGATTTTAACGCGAAGACCCAATTCCTTACCTTCACTGATAATCTTGGCAAAGCACATGTAATCAAGCTCGATACAAATACTAAGATGTCTTATGATGGTACCCCGACAACATCAATTACCAGTATGGGTGCAAGGCTTGCCGAAAACCGGAAAGTAGATGTGACTTCGATTAATGAGCGGGCATTGTCAGTTGAGCTATCTACCAAATATTCCGGTATACTGACTGCCATTAATGCCTCGACTAGGACCATTGTTTTCAAAATGAGCAATGGCCAGCTGATGACCATGGGATATCCGCTTAACGTAGATATATTTGGCAAAACCAGTGCGACTATGGCAGATGTTTCGGTGAATGTACCAGTAACTGCAGTGCTCACCGGCAATCAAGAGATAATTTCGGTCCTGCGGGTAGCCTCATCGGTACAGCTTGAGGTTGCAGGAGTGAATGCCAATACTAACAAAGTCACTGTCAAGTCAGGCAGCGGAACCAGCGATATTTATGTAGCGGCCGTTCCTCTTAGTAATGAGGCGGGCCAGACAATCACACTTAGTGAAATAAAGACAGGCGATTATGTGAATATTAACTTTGACGGAGCCACAGCATTGTCGATGCAATCGGTTAAGCAGTATTCCGGTCAAGTCTCTGCGGTTGACGCTGCAGCCAGAACTTTCACTGTAAAGGATTATTCCGGTGTGTCCCAGAATTTCGCCGCCAGTGCTGGGGTGAGAATTACCCGTGACGGTGTAACCACTACTGATCTGAGTGGCCTTACTACAGCGGACCGTGTGATAGCGCGTAAGGATGCCAGTGGAGTAATTATTATTTCAGTATTCAGTCAGCTTAGCCGCACCTTCGCACGCTATGAGAGTGCAACGAGTGAAGTCATGACCAAACGCGCCACTCTGAATGAAAATTATAAGTTTGTACTTGCGGCAAATGCATATATTCATCAAGGTGACACGACTTTACCCGTGCAATCTCTCAAAGAAAATGATAATATTATAATGTATTTCAACAACGACAAGATCGTGGAAATAGTGAAACAATAATCGTTTTGGTGATTTTCCGTGTGAAACACCGTCTTGATTCAGGATTTTGTCCTGAATCAAGACGTTTTTTTTGAAATATAAGGACAGCGCTGTGTTCACTTGAACGCTATGGAAGTATACGATATAATGTATTCTTTGCTTATATTTCTTTTATTTAGAGAAGTTATGCCCGTATGAAACTGCGGGTGTAAGTACTCCGTGGAGGGGACGCTATGAAAGTTGCAGAAGTCCGCCACATCCTGGATACCATCGGAGGCATGTTCCCTGATGCGCATTGCGAGCTGAACCATAGTAACGCTTTTGAGCTAACTATAGCGGTGCTGCTCTCGGCCCAATGTACGGACGCAACAGTGAACAAGGTGACCGAGGACCTGTTTCAGAAGTATAAAGCTCCAATCGACTACATTTCAGTGCCGCTTGAAGAGCTCGAGCGGGATATCCGGCGGATTGGCTTATTTCGCAACAAGGCCAAGCATATTCAGAACCTCTGCTCCATTCTGATTGAGCAGTATGGCGGAGAAGTGCCTCAGGCCCATGATTTGCTGGTAACCTTACCGGGTGTCGGCCGCAAGACTGCGAATGTGGTCATATCCAACGCTTTCGGCGTACCGGCCATTGCCGTGGATACTCATGTGGAACGGGTAGCCAAACGGCTCGCGCTTGCGGGCTGGAAAGATTCGGTGCTGGAAGTGGAGAAGAAGCTGATGAAGGCGGTGCCGCGTGACGAATGGACGTTAACGCACCACCGGCTGATCTTTTTCGGGCGTTATCACTGTAAGTCGCAGAATCCGCAATGTCAGGTCTGCCCGCTGCTGGATGTATGCCGGGAAGGCAAAAAACGTATGAAAACCGCTGTAATCAGGAAAGATAAGGTTCATACGAAATCAAACAAAGATTTAGAGATGAAGAAGAGGATGGGATAGAGATGAAGTGCATTTCTGTATACACCGATAATTTTGAAGCGTTCTCCGATATTTTTGACCGTGTGGTGGACAGCCCTATGGAAGAAAATGAAGAGCAGGAAGTAGAGGGCATCACAATCAGCCATTCCGGCGATGTGCCTGAGTTCTACCTGGAACGTATGTCCGTGAAGCCTGAAGTGGTTGTTATGAAGGACAAAGCCCGCGGCCTTACCATTCTGCAGCACGGTAAAGTGTTCGAAATCCTGCTTCCAGTCCTGGAAACAGCTTAATAGCAATTCATATGTACAAAGAGCCGGCCCGAGGGCCGGCTTTTTGCGTCAAACGATAAGAATATATATGTCTGGGACCCGGCAAATTCCTGAGTAATCATCGAAGATAAGGCCTTAGTGAGTGTGGTGTTATATGCGTGGTTGGCTAATCTGAGAACGCTCTAAGCCTTAGAGAATAGGCAATGTAAACCATAAGAGAAGGCAGGAAGAACACGGCACACAGCAGCAGGGAAACATGCGAGATGTTTTGAAGCAGCTGATGGTCCCACACCTGCCGGGAAAGATATAGCAGCACACAAGTGATGAGCGTCAGCAGCATGACTACAATAGCGAAAACTTTGCTGGCACGGGTGATTTTGCGGTATTTCTCATAGAGTGTTGAGCGGTCTGTATGAATGGGAACGGTTCCCGGTTCAGCAACGAAGATATGCATATCCCCGGCGGAACACACATAACCCCAGCCGCTGTCAGCGAACATTTCACGGTACTCATTCTGGTCCTTCTGCGGCACATGCTGGATGTCCAGACAATAAATTTGCTTATGCGCTGGACCTCTGCGGACAATGAAGCCAGAACCAAACAGGGAGAACCGCTCCAGCAGCCAGCCTTTCTCCGACAACCTGCTTAGTTTAGTCATTTCATTCTGCTCGGCAAAAGCCAGTCCTTTAGACGGAATGTACCGTGTCTGCTTATTAGTTTTCATGAGTCAACGCCTCCTTAGCATTTAGCTGTGCTATATTCCCGTGCCTCGACATGCGCAGTCTCCGTTCAATCTCAGCCTCCACCAGACCCGTTCCGCTTGAAGTAATCTGATAGGTCTTGCGCCGTTCATCCTCATCCTCGTTCAATAGAATGTAGCCGGATTTCTGCAGTTTCTTGATTAGTGTATAGAGTGTAGCGGGTCCCATCCTGACTTCGCCTTCGGTTAGCTCTTCGATGTACTTCATGATTGCATAGCCGTGCTTCGGAGTGAGCAACGCGAGCAGAATATAATAAGCTGAGTCGGATAATTGCTCCGTTTGCAATGGGTTATTCTTGGTCATTACACACCTCCTGTCCGATAATAGAAGAACCTAAGATATATATCGTAATTGGTTATATCCAACTATGATATATCCATTATGGATATAGTAATAAATCTGGAATCATCTGTCAAGGGGTCGATTAGTCCAGCGAAGTCTTGTTTTTCGTGAAGGATTATAGCTGATTTTGTAAAAGTGGCTAGTTGATTTGTGACAATCTGATGATAAAATGTAATTATTCTATTCTTGCTGATCAGATAAACATACTAATGTTATAGCTTCACATAAGTGGAAGCCCGAAGCTTATCTATTCTTATCTATAAATAAATGGATGCACATGTTGTAGATTGCAGAAGGTGGGGTTGGTGTGGGAGCAGAACGGAGCAGGATGAGGGAAGTAATATCCAGTACGTCAACGCTTATGCTGCTGAAGCAGAAGCTGGAGAGCTGGGGCGAACAGAATAGTGCGCAGATAGCAGCAGATTTGATACTTAAAGAGCAAGCGGGAGAATTGACCCTTGCCTTCTGCGGACATTTCTCTGCGGGTAAATCCAGTATGATTAATGGCCTATGCGGAAAAGCAGTGCTGCCATCAGGTCCGGTTCCAACCAGCGCCAATATTGTATCGATCCGCAGCGGGGCTCCGCGGGTAGTGCTTCATGCAGATCCGGAGGCACCTGGGAGTCATGCACCGGCAATAGAAACTACACCAGACCGGCTGCAGGAGTACTGCCGCCAGGGTGCTGAATATTTAGCGATTGAGGTCTGGGAGGAAGTCCCGCTGCTGGGGAAGCACGGCGTTCTAATGGATACTCCGGGGGTGGATTCCACCGATGAGGGGCATCAGGCGGCGACTCACTCGGCGCTGCATTTGGCTGATGCCGTGTTCTACGTTATGGATTACAACCATGTGCAATCGGAGAATAATCTGGCGTTTGCCAAAAGTCTCAGCGACTGGGGCAAGCCGCTGTACCTTATCATCAATCAGATCGACAAGCACAGAGAACTGGAAATCTCCATAGTGGAATACCGGCAGCAAGTGGAAAGCGCTTTCCGGGAATGGGGGATTCATTCCGCTGGTCTGTTGTTCACTTCACTCAAAGTGAAGGATCACCCTCTGAACCAATGGGATGATCTGCTCGCGGTAATTGCAGCTCTGCTGGAGCAGCGAAAAGAACTGCTCGGCTACAGTCTGTCCCGTTCCATCCACCATACGGCGGCTGCGGTGCTTGCAGCTTACCGCGAGGAGCAGCAGGAGGAGCGCTCTCAGTTACTGGAAGCGGCCGGGGATGCCGGTAAGGAAGCGGTGGAGGCAGAAATCCGGGAAATTTCGCAGGCTGAGGAGCTGCTCGTGCAGCTGCCGGAGCGGATGCGGCTGGAGCTGCGCAGTAAGCTGGATGCCCTGCTTGGCAACAGCAATCTGATGCCAGCCGATGTAAGGGATGCTGCTGGAGCTTATATCGAGAGCAGCAGCCCGGGTTTCCGGCGCGGGCTATTGTTCACCGCGGCGAAGCGGGAGAAGGAGCAGGCAACGCGGCTTCTCCACTGGCACGGGCTTCAGCAGAGAGAGATCACTGCCCAGCTGGAGTGGCATATACTCCAGCTCGTGCGTGACTGGGCTGAAGGCGCAGGGCTGTGGCAGGAAGGGGCAGAGCCGCTGCTGAAGCAGGCGTTCCCGGCGGTGAGCCAGCAGTGGCTGGCGGATCAGGTGAAGCCGGGGACCGGGTCGTCGGGCGAGGCGCTGCTTAATTTCTGCCGCACGCTTGCGGCAGAAATTAAGGCACAGTTCCGCCGCGCGGCTCTGGCCTTCGGCGAGCAGCTGCTGGCCCAGCCGCCGCCGCTGCTGGACGAGCGGCGCGCGGAGCTCTCGCGCCGCGAAGCGGCCCTGCAGCGGCAGGCGCACGCGCACGCCGCGCTGGCCGCTCTGGACCGCGCGCGGCCGCGCGCGCGCGGGCGAACTCGCGGCGCTGCTGCCGCCGCGCCGTACCCTCACCCCCGGCGTCCTGCCGGAGGTGAGGGCCCTTACGGCTGGCGCGCCTTGCGCCGCCAGCCCTGAGCAGCCGCCGCGCAGCGCAGCGGCTGCTCACCCCGCCGCCGCACCGTGGGCGGCGGGTACGGCTTCGCCGGCGGGCGGGCGCCGCCGGCTGACGCAGGCCGCAGCGGCGCTGCACGCTGCGGCCGGGCTGCTGCGCGAGGAGCCGGCCATGGCCTCGGCTGCGCGCAGCCTGGCGGCGCGGGCGGAGGACCTCGCCGGCGGCCGCTTTACGATGGCGCTGTTCGGAGCGTTCAGCGCCGGCAAGTCCTCCTTCGCCAACGCCCTGCTGGGCGAAGAGGTGCTGCCTGTGTCTCCGCATCCCGCCACGGCTGCCGTCGGCCGCATACTGGCCCCCGAGGGCGGATTCGCCCACGCGACTGCGGCCGTGACCATGAAGTCAGCGGAGGATTTCTGGGACGATATCCTCCATTCCTTCAGTGTGCTGCAGCTGGCACCGCCGCAGCACACCACCTGGACTGCAGCGGTGGCCCGCCTGCAGACCAGCGGGCTTCATCCGTCCTCGCTGCCGCATGCCGGATTCTTGCGCGCAGCGGCAGCGGGCTGGGAGGAATCCGGCCCGCTGCTCGGAACAGAGCGTACAGTCAGCCTTCAGGAATACCGCAGCCTGGTAGCCGATGAGAAACGGGCCTGCTTCGTGCAGAGTACTGACCTATATTATGACAGCCCTCTGACACGGAGCGGCATCGTATTGGTTGACACCCCCGGAGCGGATTCCTTACATGCCCGGCATACCGGTGTAACCTTTGGCTACATGAAGAATGCGGATGCGATCTGCTTCGTGACCTACTATAATCATGCCTTCTCCAAAGCCGACCGCAGTCTCCTGGCCCAGCTGGGAAGAATCAAGGACAGCTTTGCCCTAGATAAAATGTTCTTCATCATCAATGCGTCCGACCTCGCTTCAGACGAGGCAGAGCTGGAAGAAGTGAAGCAGCATGTGACGCAGAATCTGCGTGCCGGCGGCCTGACCTCCCCGCGGATCTATGCCTTGTCTAGTCTGCTTGCCCTGGAGGGCAAGTCGCGCGGGGTACGGGAGTCCTACGAGGCTTCCGGATTCAGCAGCTTCGAAGAAGCGCTGTCTGAATTTGCGGGTGAGGAGCTGCCACGCCTGTCACTGGCGGCGGCGAGGGATAGCCTAAGCTCGGTCCGGCTCCGCGCGGAGGAATGGCAGCATATGGCGCTTATGGCAGCGGACCAGCGGGAAGAAGGGCTGCGGCGGTTCCGGCAGCGCCGGGATGACGCAGGCCTCCGGCTGGCACAGCTTGAGCGGGAAGAGCGGCCCATCCGGGATCTGCGCCGGGAGGGTGAGGAGCTTCTCTATCATGTCCGGCAGCGCCTGTCCTTCTCCTTCGGCCGTTCCTTTCAGGAATCGTTCCATCCCTCTATCCTCCGGGAAGAGGGCGGTCATCTGAAAGACATCTTCATTGCCTGCGGCCGGGAGCTGGAGCGCAGTATCCTGCGTGAACTGGAGCAGGAGCTGTGGGCGACCACCCTGAGGCTGGAGGCGGCAGGGCGCAGGCTGGTAACTCAGGCGGCTGCAGCCGCAGCCGCAGAACTTTCCATCCCGGGTCAGGAGCTTCAGCTTCTGGAGAATTCAGACGAGCGCTGGCCCGTCCCGGCAAAGCTCGATTGCTCCCTAGCCCCTCTGGATTGGGCAGCACTGTGGAGCCGCTTCAGATCACCGCGTTATTTCTTTGAAGGCCCTGGACGGGCAGACATCCGCACAGCTGCCGAGCACTGGTTCAAGGAGGCTATTGCTGCTGCGGCTGTAAGCCAGGAAGAACGGCTGCTGTCTTTCTATACCGGTGCGGCAGCGGCGGCACTTTCCCTTGCCGCAGAGCAGCTGCGTGAAGGTCTGGCCGAGCAGGAAGCGGCCATGTCGGAACTCCTGAAAGGGGGTGATTCAGCGCAGCACTGGGGCCAAATTGCCCGCGAATTATCGCTCATGGAGCAATCTTTCGTCAATATGGTGGACAGTCATCTGTGAAGTTTGTAGGAAAATGTCGAAGAATGCTTGCAATCTGCTGGTTGATGGATGAAAATAAAGAAGCCTGAAAATTTACAATGAAACTGCGACAATTTACAGAAATAGAGAAGTCGGCAGTCAAATTTGCGAAAAGAGGTTGGAGTCGACAATGTGGGGAGCTCCTTTTTCAGCCCGGAGTAAGAAGCTGCTGCTGCTCGGCAGCGGTGAACTGGGTAAGGAAGTCATTATCGAAGCTCAGCGCCTTGGCGTAGAGACCGTAGCTGTGGATCGTTATGAAGCTGCACCGGCGATGGGTGTAGCCCACCGCTCTTATGTACTGGATATGCTGGATGCAGAGGCACTGAAGCAATTAATCCGTTCAGAGAAACCGGATTTGATTGTCCCCGAGATCGAAGCCATTGCTACCGGAGCGCTGGTGGAACTGGAGGAAGAAGGTTTCCTCGTGGTACCGACCGCACGTAGCGCTAGACTGACGATGGACCGGGAAGGCATCCGCCGCCTTGCGGCTGAAGAGTTGGGTCTGCCGACCGCCGGATACCGGTTCGCTGACAGTCTGGACGAACTTCACCAGGCCGTAAGTGAGCTTGGAACACCGTGTGTGATCAAGCCGATCATGAGCTCTTCCGGCAAGGGACAGAGTATTTGCAGGACACCTGAGGATGCCGCAGAATGCTGGAATACGGCTCTGGAAGGAGCACGTGCCAAAGGTACACGCGTCATTGTAGAAGCTTTTGTCACTTTTGAGAGTGAAATTACACTACTTACCGTCCGCTCGGTTAGCGGAACCGTATTTTGTCCGCCGATCGGCCACATCCAGAAGGATGGCGATTATGTGGAGTCCTGGCAGCCGCATCAGATGAGTGAAGCGCTGCTTGCCGAAGCACAGTCGATGGCCCGGGCCGTTACGGATGAGCTTGGCGGATATGGGATTTTTGGAGTGGAGCTGTTTCTGACCCCGGACGGGGTACTGTTCAGCGAAGTATCACCCAGACCGCATGACACAGGTATGGTTACAATGATTACGCAGGATTTGTCGGAATTTGCTCTGCATGTCAGAGCCATTCTTGGATTTCCGCTGGAATCGGTACGTTTGTTAACACCGGGTGCTTCAGCTACCCTGAAGGCCGAAGGAACTGGACAAGCTTTTGCAGTAACCGGGATAGATAAGGCGCTAACCTTTCCCCGAACGCAAGTCCGTGTATTCGGCAAACCGGAGATCCGCCCTGGACGGCGGATGGCAGTAACACTCAGTTCAGCGGAAGATGTGGAAATCGCGCGGACGACGGCCAAGCAGGCGGCGTCTATGCTAAAAGTGGAGGTATACGAGGATGAACAGTAGTACTCAGGAGCAGGTACTGCAAATTCGCAAATGTGGCATGAATGATCTGGAGAGAGTTACAGCCCTTCTGCGGGAATTCGGCTATCCGACGACGCTTAGCGTGATGAAAGAGAGAATGGAAGGCATGGAGCATGATCCGCTCCACTGCACAATGGTCGCAGAACTCAATAACGAAGTTGTGGGAATGATCGGACTCCGGCAGGTGAAGTCCTATTACAAACATGCAGATTGTATTACGGAAATTACCGCGCTGATCGTATCAGAGGAACTTAGAGGACAAGGCCTTGGCAAAAGACTCGTATCCGCAGCGGAAGAATGGGCACGCCATCAAGGCTGCTGCCAGCTGTTCCTGCGAAGCGGCAACCGCGTGGAGCGTGCACCGGCACATGCCTTTTACCGCCATATCGGGTTCGAAAAGACAACAGGCTACCGCTTCAACAAAGCATTGCTATAATTCCTATACGTGACCGAACATCCCCATCCCGGCATAAGCGGGATGGTTTTTTTTATGCCGATTCACAGAATTTATAAGTCTCACACGATAACATACCCATCTATTTCCTTCTGAAACGGTAGTCCTTATTCATGATTGACAGCGACGAAGACGTTTCCTCAAGTAATTAGTGGAAAAAGAGCATCTAATTTTGCCGGAACAGACGTTTCTTGAACAGTAGTTGGAAAAAATACATTTATTTATCCACCATTCGTCACCTGGCGCTCGAATCAAGGGAGTAAGTGTTGTTATTCCACTTACAATGGTGGTGCCCAATTATATGATGAAATTAAGTGTCCAAATTCCACTTATTGTTCATGAAGCGGGATGGACCGCACCTCACCTATAGGAGTGTGATTCAGGAATGTAGCGGCGTCAGGCGGTCCGGGGAATTTCATTCTGTAATGGATTCGCACTATGTATGTACATAATATTTACTTGCAATAAATGCACTCAGCCTATATAGTGAATTGCTCCCCATATTTGACTTGATCCGCTACTGCAGCTTTCATTATTTAAACATAGATTGAGCTTACTGAATCAGCTATTATAATGCTGTAAAACTCCAAACGATATCCGAAGAGGGATGAAGCATGTATAAATTAATTCTCGCCGAAGACGAGGAAGATGTAAGAGAAGGCATTATCGCCCAGATCGACTGGGAGAAATACGGATTTGAAGTGGTGGAACAGGCGGAGAACGGCCGTGAAGCCGCAGATGCGATAGACCGGTTGCTGCCGGATGTGGTGGTTACCGATATCCAAATGCCGTTCATGAATGGACTGCAGCTGGCGGAATGGATCCGTAGCCGTCACCCTAACACGAAGATAATCATTCTGACCGGCTATGATGAATTCGAATATGCCCAGAAGGCGATTAAGCTGCAGATTGATGAATATATTCTTAAGCCCTTCTCTTCTCAGGAGCTGATTGATGTCCTGCTGAAGGTTAGAGCTGCTATTGAGACCGAGATTGCCGAGAAGGAGAATGTATTCGTGCTCAGCGAGCATTACCGCAAGAGCCTGCCGGTGCTGCGTGAGCAGTTCCTGTCCTCTCTTGTGTCACGCCGTCTGCGCTCCGTAGAAATTACCGAGAAAAGCGCAGAATATGGCATCAATCTGAGCGGGGAGCTATTTCAATCCTCTGTTATCAGCATTGATTATATCCGTCCGGACAGAAGCTCCGGCGTTCCTGAGGCCAGGCCGGTATCCCTGCGTGACACCGGGGACCGTAATCTGCAGCTCTTTGCCGTCCTGAATATTGCCGAGGAAATCTGCCAGAAGCACAGCTTCGGCAAGGTGTTCATCCACCGCGATGATGTGGTGCTGCTCTCCGTGAGCCAGGGAACCGATGAGAGCGAAATGACAGCCAGAACCTTCACCATTCTTGAAGAAATCCGCCAGAATGTACAACGTTTCCTGAAACTCACAGTGACTGCAGGTGCAGGAACGGTATGCCGGATGCCGTCCATGCTGTTCAATTCCTTCGGGGATGCACTGCAGGCACTGGATTACCGGCTGATTCTCGGCAACAACCGTGTGATCTGGATTGAGGATGTGGAGTCGAGATCCAGCCAGATGCTGGCCTATGATGAGCTGACCCAGCAGTCGCTGATCCGCACGATCAAGCTGGGTACAGTCCAGGAGCTGCGGGAAGTAGTGGACGAGCTGTTCGGGGGACTGGATACGGCGCAGGTCTCGACACAGGATTATCAGATTTTCCTGCTGGAGATCATTACATCGATTCTGCGGGTGGCCAAGGAATCCGGAAGTGAAACGAATGACTTTATCGGCTCAGGCATTTCATCGCTGACCGAGCTTAATAAGTTCAACAATATGGGGGAAGCCAAGCAGTGGATTATCACGGTGTGCAGCCGGCTGATGGATACCATTGCATCCGAGCGGCAGTCGAGCTATAAGCAGCTGATTGACCAGGCCAAGGATTATATCCGTGCCCATTATGAGGAGTCCGACATTTCCATCGGCAAGGTATGCCAGCATCTGCATATCAGCACAGGTTATTTCAGCAGTATTTTCAAGAAAGAAATGAAGATGACCTTTGTCAGCTATCTGCTGCAGATCCGGCTGGAGGCGGCGAAGGAAATGCTGCGCTCGACCGAGCTGAAGGCCTTTGAAATCGCCGAGCGGATCGGTTTTGCCGATCCGAACTATTTCAGCTTCTGCTTCCGCAAGAAATACGGACAGTCACCCAAAGAGTATAAGAACAGCTCGCGGGGAGGATAACCCATGAATAAGCCGAAGGGTACTTTCTTTCCGCTTCGCCCGCAGCCCCGCAAGAGAGGCAAAATCCGCCTGTCGTCCAAGCTGCGCAGCATTCAGCTAATTATTACCCTGACTTTTACGGCGGTCACTGTGGCAGTAGCGGTGATCGTCAGCATTATGCTGTACGGGAAGTTTGCCAACACGGCGGAGGAGAATGCCAATCTCAATATGCAGCAGATTATCGAGCAGGTGAATTATAATCTGGAGCTGTATGTTAAAGGGATGGGCAGTATTTTTGAGACGGCGGAGAAGCAGATCACCACGAGTCAATCCATTGACTCTCCGTTGCTCTATGAACGGATGTACACACTAATGAGCAGCCGTGAGGACCTGGTATCCATGGCTGTTTTTACACCACAGGGCAAATATGTAGTAGGTACGCCTGGTCAAAGCATGCGCCTGAACACTCAGCTGGAGAGCCAGAGCTGGTTCACTACGGCCAAGCGGACCTCGGAGATATCCTACTCAGCCCCGCATATTCAGAATTTGTTCAAGGGACGGTATACCTGGGTCGTATCGATCAGCAAAATGATTCAGTACAGGGAGAAGGGTGAGCTGAAAACCGGTGTCCTGCTGCTGGATTTCAATTTCAGGACGATTGATGAGCTAAGCCGGCAAGTGAAGCTCGGTAAAAGAGGATACGCTTACATTCTCGATCCGCTCGGGAATATCGTCTACCATCCGCAGCAGCAGCTGATCTATGCCGGCCTCAAATATGAGAATGTAGAGCCGGTGCTGGAATATGCCTTCCGCAGCTATCTGGATGAGTCCACCGGAGAGAAGCGGTTTATTACCGTGCGCACGCTGGCTCAGACCGGCTGGAAGATCGTCGGTGTCGCTTACTATGATGAGATTGTAACGACCAAACGCGATCTGAACCAATTTCTGTCCTGGTTCCTCGCAGTTGTCCTGGTGTGTGTAACCGCCGTATCTGTGTTCCTGTCCTGGCTGATTGCAAGTCCGATCCGCAAGCTGGAGCGTACGGTCAAGCAGGTGGGCGAGGGAGATCTCAATACCCCGATCAATGTCAGCGGCGCCTACGAGGTGGAGCAGCTGTCCAAACGCTTCAATATGATGCTCCAGCGTATCCGGCAGCTGATGGATCAGATCATCTATGAGCAGGAGACCAAACGCAAAGGCGAGCTTGAAGTCCTGCAGTCGCAGATCAACCCTCATTTTTTATACAACACACTGAATTCGGTCATCCGGCTGGCAGAGCGCGGCAAAACGGATGAGGTCGTCACGATGATTCAGTCCCTTTCGAAATTTTTCCGGATCAGTCTGAGCAAGGGCAAGAATATAATTACCATCCAGGAGGAGCTGGATCATATCCGCCATTACCTGGTGATTCAGAGCTTCCGTTTCAAAAATAAGTTCCGTTACGAAATAACGGCACAGGATGAAGTATTACAGTACCAGACGATTAAGCTGATCCTGCAGCCAATCGTTGAGAATGCACTTTACCATGGGATCGAAATGATGCCGGATGAAGGGCTGATCTCGATCAGCGCTGAGCTTCAGGATGGACTCATTATCATCAGGGTCAGTGACAACGGCCTCGGGATGTCCATGGAAACGATGAACGTGATTCTGAGCGGAGGCGTTAAAAGCGGAAGCGGGTCTGGAGTCGGCGTACGGAATGTTCATGAACGGATCGGCTTATATTATGGCCGCGAATATGGGCTTGCTTTTCAGAGCGAAATTGAGGAAGGCACAATCGTCACCATCACATTCCCGGCCCGCCTGGCCGGTGAAGGACTGGAAGAGGAGAAGGAGGAGACAAACCGGTGAGAAGCATACGTTTTTGGCTGACTCTGCTGCTGTGCGGGGTGCTCTGGATCTCCGTGTCGTCTTGCTTTAATTCGTCACCTGCTTACATCAGTACGAACAAGACGCGCAATATTCATTTGATCGTCAAGATGAATAAAGGGGATTACTGGAATACGGTGAAGCTGGGAGCGGAAGCTGCAGCGAAGGAATTCAATGTCAAGCTGACGTTCAAAGCGCCGGATTCGGAGAGTGATATCGATGAGCAGGTGGTTATGGTGGAGGAATCCATTAAAGAGAAGGCGGATGTGATTATTCTCGCTGCCAGCAGCTATATGGGACTGGCTCAGGTCGTAGACCAGGCAGCATATTACAGAATCCCTGTGATTTCAGTTGATGCGGAAGTCGGATCAGCCAGGGTACAGGCCTATGTAGGGTCGAACGGTTATGAAGCGGGACAGAAATCTGCGGAGAGGCTGATCCAGCTTTTGCAGGGATATGGCGAAGTCGGAATTATCAATTTCACCAACTCCTCTTTGAATGCGGGCCCGGGGTCTACAGGCAGCATTGATTACGGGGCCAGAGATGCGGATGAGCGCGAGAAAGGATTCCTCAATTACGCAGCCCGTTATCCGAATGTCAAAGTGGTGCAGATCTCCTACACTTCCTCAAGCACGATGGAGGCCGAGACCCTGACCCGGGAAATGCTGGAGAAGCATCCGAATCTGCGCGGGATTGCCACCTTGAATGAAATAGCATCCCAGGGAGCAGCCAAAGTCATACAAAGCTTAAAAATGGGCAACATAAAGATGGTTGCGTTTGACAGTTCCCCTTCCATGATGGAATCGCTGCAAGATGGCACGGTGCAGGCGACCGTGATCCAGAACCCTTTCAGCAACGGGTATTTAGCCGTAAAATACGCCGTAGAAGCGCTTGAAGGTGTGACTATTCCAGAGCGGGTGGACACTGGTACCAAGCTGATTGATCTGGAGAATATGCTATGGCCCGAGAACCAGAAGCTGCTGTTCCCTTTTGTCAGATAGGAGTAAATCAGATTTTAGACATTAGAATTTTCATGAAAATGAGTAGTATTTTATATTCGCAACCGTTTTCATGTAGGGCATAATAAGGATGTACCCGGGACACACCGGGATAACAAAAAAGAAATATCCTCAGGAGGTCAATTGATTATGAAAAAAATCACTTCCGTTTTACTTGCTAGTGCTTTGCTGGGTGCTGCTCTTGCAGGCTGCGGCGGCAACAATAACGCTGCTGACACTGGTAACAAAGCTAACACAGGCAACGCTCCTGCAACTGCAAACTCTGGTTCAGCTGCTGAAACTCCAAAGGTTGGCGTAGCGATCTACAAATTTGATGATACTTTCATGACGGGTGTCCGAAACGCCATTGATACTGCTGCCAAAGGCATCGCCACTGTAGATATTGTAGACAGCCAGAACTCCCAGCCTACACAAAATGACAAGGTGGATTTGTTCGTCACCAAAAAATATGACGGCATGCTGATCAACCCGGTTGACCGCACAGCTGCAGGTGTTATCATCGACAAAGCAAAAACAGCTGACATTCCGGTTGTATTCCTGAACCGCGAACCGCTTCCTGAAGATATGAAGAAATGGGATAAAGTTTATTATGTAGGCGCAAAAGCAGAAGAGTCCGGTACGATGTCCGGCCAGCTGATTGTTGACTACTGGAAGGCTCACCCTGAAGCTGACAAGAACGGCGACGGCGTGCTGCAATACGTAATGCTCAAAGGCGAACCGGGACACCAGGATGCTGAGCTGCGTACCACCTACTCCATCCAGGCTATCGAAGATGCCGGCATCAAGGTTGAGAAATTGGCTGAAGATACTGCAATGTGGGATCGCGTAAAAGGACAGGAAAAAATGGCAGCCTTCCTCGGCTCCCACGGCGACAAGATTGAAGCCGTTCTTGCCAACAACGATGACATGGCTCTCGGTGCAATTGAAGCTCTGAAAGCTCAAGGATACTTCACTGGCGACAAATACATGCCGGTAGTAGGCGTTGATGCAACTGCTCCAGCGGTTCAAGCGCTGCAAGACGGTACTATGCTCGGTACTGTACTGAACGACGCTAACAATCAGGGTAAAGCGGCAATCGTCCTGGCGTCCCTGCTGGCTAAAGGCGAAACACCTACCAAAGAAACCGTAGGCTTCGACATCACTGACAACCAATACGTATGGATCTCCTACAAAAAGATCACTAAAGACAATGTAGCTGACGCTCAATAATCGTTAGATTGCTCCAGATACAGATAAGCTTCATAAACAAAAATCCCGGAGAGTGGTCACCCGCTCTCCGGAATTCCTTTCGGGTAGGGAACAGGATGGAACCGCTGTGCCTCTCATGGAAAAAGAAAAAAAGCGTAGGGGGCGTAACAACATGGCAAATGCTGAGTTTTTGCTGGAAATGAACGGCATTACTAAAGAATTTCCCGGCGTTAAGGCGCTGGACGGAGTCAGCATAAAGGTAAGACCGGGTTCGGTTCATGCACTTATGGGCGAGAACGGTGCAGGCAAATCGACACTGATGAAATGTCTCTTTGGAATCTATTCACCGGATGCCGGTGAGATCTTCCTGGATGGCCAAAAGGCCACCATCTCTAACTCCAACGATGCACTTAAGCACGGAATTTCGATGATTCACCAGGAGCTGCACCCGGTACCTTTCCGCAGCGTCATGGAGAACATCTGGCTAGGACGTTTTCCGACCAAGGGCATCGGGCCGATTCAGTTCATTGACCACAAAAAAATGTTCACGGACACGGAAAATTTATTTAAAGATCTGGATATCGATCTGAATCCCGAAACTTTGGTGGGCAAGCTGTCCGTATCCAAGGTCCAATCCATTGAAATCGCGAAGGCTGTCTCTTTTCATTCACGCGTCATTGTCATGGATGAACCAACCTCTTCCTTAACTAGTGTAGAAGTTGAGCATTTGTTCCGGATTATCCGGGATCTGCAAAAAAGAGGCGTAGCTATTATCTATATATCTCACAAGATGGAAGAAATTCTGGAGATTTCTGATGAAGTAACCATCATGCGTGACGGTAAAAAGATCGGCACCTGGCCTTCGGCCGAGCTTACCACAGATCTGATTATCTCCAAAATGGTCGGCCGTGACCTTACTAACCGATTCCCTGAACGCACAAATGTTCCGGGCGAAGTCTACATGAAGGTGGAAGGATTGACCTCACCGGAGCCAAGATCATTCAAAGATGTATCCTTTGAGCTGAGACGTGGTGAAATTCTCGGTGTTGGCGGTCTCGTGGGTGCGCAGAGAACAGAGGTTATCGAAGCCTTATTCGGTCTCCGCGCCATTAAATCCGGCTCCATCTCCATTGAAGGCAAGAAGGTGAAGATCAATTCGCCGCAGGATGCCAAGAAGCATGGCCTGGCCCTGTTGACAGAGGAACGCCGTGTAACCGGTATCTTCCCGGTATTGTCCGTGCATGAAAACGGGGCAATCGCCAACCTTGACCATTATAAGACGCCTTACTTCCTGCTTAACGGCAAAAAGAAGAAAGAAGAAGTCGATAAAATGATCGAGAAGCTGCGTACCAAAACACCAACAACCAAAACACAAATTATGAATCTTTCCGGCGGAAATCAGCAAAAGGTGCTGCTGGCTAGATGGCTGCTTACAGAGCCTGAAGTCCTGCTGCTGGATGAGCCGACCCGAGGTATCGACGTTGGTGCCAAATTTGAAATCTATACGATTATTGCTGATCTGGCGAAGCAGGGTAAGAGCATTATCATGATTTCTTCGGAAATGCCTGAGCTGCTGGGCATGTCTGACCGTGTAATGGTGATGTCGGAAGGACGGCTTACAGGAATATTAGAAGGCGAGCAAGCTACGGAAACCGAAGTTATGCGTCTCGCTGCACAGCATTAAGGAGTACGGATAGGAGAATATGCTCGCGTAATTTTAAGGGGGATCACTACTAATGAACGTTAAAAAAGCTCAGTCCTTTGTGACTCAAAACGCAATTTACATCGTGCTGGTACTGCTGATTATGGGGATCATCATATATGAACCAAGCTTCATGTCCATCAACACCCTGCGTGACGTACTGATTCAGTCGTCAACACGCGTAATTATCGCGCTGGGGGTAGCCTTTATCCTCATCACAGCGGGTACCGACTTGTCAGCAGGCCGGGTAGTTGGTTTCACGGCGGTTATTTCCGCCTCCATGCTCCAGATACCGGATTACTCACGCCGGTTCTTCCCTGATCTGCCGCAGGTCCAAGTATGGCTTCCCATCCTGATTGCCATTGTTGCCGGTCTGCTCTGCGGTCTCGTCAATGGTATCATTGTCTCCAAGCTGAATGTACCGCCATTTATCGCTACCCTGGGTACCATGCTCATCGTGTACGGACTTAACTCCCTGTACTTCGATATGGACCCTAACCAATCGCAGCCAATCGGTGGTCTGCGTCCTGACTTCACCAAAATCGGCTCCGGCTTTATCGGCAGCGGCCAATATTCAATACCTTACATCGTTCTCATAGCCCTGGCGGTCGCGGCCGTGGTCTGGGTGCTGTTCAACAAAACCAAACTGGGTAAGAACATGTACGCTATCGGCGGCAACATGCAGGCTGCTAAGGTTTCCGGTATCAACGTTTCCAAGAACCTGATCTACATCTACGCTATCGCTGGTGCCCTTTACGGTCTGGCCGGTGTGCTTGAAGCTGCAAGAACAGGCGGCGCTACCAACAACTATGGTAACATGTACGAGCTTGATGCCATCGCGGCTTGCGTAGTCGGCGGCGTATCCACAACAGGCGGTATCGGTACTGTGCCGGGTGTCCTGGTCGGTGTTATCATCTTCACCCTGATCAACTACGGTCTGACCTTTATCGGCATCAGCCCTTACTACCAGCTGATCATCAAAGGCCTCATCATCATCGCAGCTGTCTCGTTCGATATGCGTAAATATTCTTCGAAGAAATAATTGTGGTTCGGTGATTAGCCGTAGCTGCGGTGAATGTTTGGACTTCCGGGTGCTGGTGCACCCGGATTTCTTGCATTCAATGTCCATGTAAGATGTAAAATGAACTGGAAATCTTAAATATCAGGTATGATCGTAACTGCGGTGAGTTTTGGACTTCCGGCCCCTGTTAGGTTTGGATTTCCTGATTTTATTCCGCTGTTTGCGGTAGAAATCCAAACAAGAGTATGCTTCCGAAGTGAGCTTTCCTTTGGAAAGCTTTCAGGCGGACGCTATCGCTCCTACAGTTCCAAAATCTCCTCCGTTACTCTTACCTTATATAGGTTAACAGTTCATAGTCCATCTCACATTTCGATTGAATGCAAGAATGGTGCTGCCGTACCTCCAGTTCCAAACTTTACCTTCGTTACTCCCATCACCTCACCGGGGTGGGAGGGAGCATCTTAAGCGTTTGCGGTATTTCGCAAACGCCTTTTGCTTTGAGATTGTTGATTTTGTCGCAACGTTGCTCCACAACCATGCCAAATATCTGCACACTTAAGTGTGCAGCACACCCGAAAAGTAACCAGGTGTATAAATGTTGTATTTGGTGCAGGATTTTATATTGAAGAGGAAGTAGTGATAGTGAAGTTGCTCTTTTTTCTCTCCAATGCCAGCGCACGTAGCTGCAGAACCCCAATAACAAGTGAAAGGGCAGGCGAAGCAGCCCTTGAACATCCGGCTAACACCCTCTGAAAGGGTGTTTTTGTGCTGCTCTTAGGGTTGCAGTTTATGCTTTGATGTAGTTTGTGCCAGTGACCTTGGTTTTGCTGCAGAAAGGTGGAGAGTAACGGAGGGGAAGTTTGGAACTGTAGGAGCGATAGCGTCCGCCTTTAGGTTTGGATTTCTACCGCGAACGCGGTCAAAATCAGGAAATCCAAACCTAACAGCGGCCGGAAGTCCAAACATTCACCGCAGTTACGGCCGCACCTTTCCTAATCTTTTAACGCATGTATGCCCTCACGCTCTTAATGCATTCGACGCTCTTAACGTATTCCACACTCACGTTGACGCTCATACTCAAGCGTCTCGGCAGCCCCAGGCACATAAACACCCTTTCCCCCTCACTCTCATATTCTATAGGCAAATGCCTTTGTAAGGGAGAGCGACAGAATGCTGAGGATTAAGCTGAACGAGCTGGGAAAAGAGAATGACAATGGTCTGATTATGGCGGAGGTATGGCGGTGGGACGGGATCGGCTGGAATGAGGCTATTTCGCAGCAGGAGGAGGATTTCATCCGAGCGGATGATGAGCTGTTCGTGACGATCCCGGCAGAAGCGGGATTATACCGCGTAGACTACTCCAAAAAGCCGCTGGAGGCGCTTATCATCCTTCCGGAGGTAGATGCCAGCGGGCTGCGGGCGGAGCTGCTGCACCCGGCTCCTTTTAAGCTTAAAGAGGGAACCCTGTGGGGCTACATTAATAACGACGGACGAACTGTGATCGAGCCCAGATACGACTATGCGGAGGATTTCCAGGAGAATGGCCTGGCGGTAGTGCAGCGCAAGAATTACAGCGGCCTGATTGACAGCTCCGGGCGGGAGAAGGTCAAACCGCTATATTCCTTTATTGCTCCGTTTGCCGAAGGGCGGGCTGTGGTTTCGGATGCTAAGGGCTACACTTTTATTGATGAAAAAGGCAAAGAGGTCACGTCCGCGCGGTATGACTATCTGAATTCGCTGCATGAAGGCCGCGCGCTGTTCTCCAAGCAGAATACAACCGGGGGGAACTCATACTACGGATATCTGGATGCCCAAGGCAAAGAGGTGCTGCCAGCGGTGTATCTGGATGCCGGGGATTTCAATGACGGAACGGCTCTGGTCAAAGTCGCTGAGGGTGAGTACGCGCTGATTGATCCCCAGGGAACGGTGCTGCATACGTACAAATATCCATTCGTGGGGTATCCGGGGGAGGGTCTGCTGGCTTTTCAGGCTACAGAGAACGGGAAATACGGTTACCTCCACACAGACGGCAGCATTGCCATCCAGCCGCAGTTTACAGCAGCCTTGCCTTTCTCCGAAGGGCGTGCGGTAATCAACACAGCAGAGAATTACGGTAATGCTTATGGCCTGATCGACAAGCAGGGCAAAGCCATTATTCCGGCAACTTACTATGAAGTCCAGCAGCTTGGTGAGAACCGGGTTGCGCTGGGAACTCCACTTTATGCCGATCAGCCGTACCGGGGCTCACGCTATGTGATCGCAGATGCGCTTACAGGAAGAATTCTCAGTACCCATCCGCTGCTCGGGGTGAACAATTATCAGAACGGGCTAGCGTCGGTGTATGATGCCAAGGATACGTATTTTATCGATAAAAGCGGTAAAAAAGCTGCCCAGCCGCCGGTCATTGCCGGCTCAGGATCGCTATCCTTCAGCGGCAACCTGATCCGTGCGGATGTAGACCAGCGTACTGCCTACTATGACCGCAGAGGCAAGCAGGTTTGGCGGCAAAATGGGGTCATTCCGCTCAGACCGCCGTATTCCGTGCTGGAGAAGAAATATAAACCGAACAGGGATTACCTGGTCTACTATCCGGTCGTGGAAGGTATTGCCATCTCCGAAGTGTCCAGAGCCGTCAATGACAAGCTGCGCAGTCTCTCACTCGCAGAAGGTGCGGGAACTGGGGGAGCGGGGCAGGATTTCAGCTATACGGGAGATTTTGCCGTATCCTTCTTCCGCAAGAATCTGCTGGTACTGGAACTCAGCGGATACCGCTTTCCATTTGGGGCGGCACATGGGATGCCGACAATGCTCTATGAGCATATCAATTTGCGCAACGGCAAATTTTACACGCTGAGTGATCTGTTCAAGCCTGGCAGCAGATATGTGCAGAAACTCAGTGATATTGTCGGAAAACAGATTGCGAATGATCCGCAGTATTCCTATGTTTTTCCGGATACGTACAAAGGCATTACGGCTGACCAGCCTTTTTATGTAGATGGCGAAGCGCTGTATCTCTATTTTGCCCCTTATGAAATTGCTCCGTATGCTGCGGGCTTTCCAACATTCCGGATTCCGTATGCCGAAATTATGGGCCTGATCTCGACAGAAGGGGAATTCTGGCAGTCCTTTCATTAAGCGGCGGCCGGTGAAATGCCGATATTAACTATAAGAACATGCGACCGTTCTGAAGAGGACGGTTTCTTGAAATATAAGAATGTATATGCTTCACGCTCTATAGATTATCCTACTATTTCTCGCTGAAACGGTACCGTCCTTATTATGGAACGGCAAGCCGTTTCCACTTTTTTGTAGAGGAACGGACAAGCCTCAGGCCTGAAGGGAAATGTCATAATTTAGAAGCGCACAGCGGGAACTTTTATGTTACAATGACTGAGGAACAAATTACAACTTTGTAACAATTGATGTCCGCAACTCTCGGCAGCCAGGTAATTCTACAACAAGAATAAGGAGATGGCAGAATGAAAAGCAAGACTTTAAGAGCAATGATAGGTGGAAGTGTAGCCGCTGTTATGGCACTTAGCATTTCACTTCCATTACAGGCAAGCGCAGCAGCTGGAGCCACTACGGCAACCGCTTCAGATACGAATTTCGCAAAATTCATGGAATATTTCACACAGTACAATTCGAAGGCATTTGTATTTGACGGGAATACGTTCACCGTATCCCAAACTGTTATTTATAAGAATCCGGTAGCGACAGCCCCGGCAGCAACAGCTAAGCCAGTGGCTACCGCTGTACCAGTAGCGACAGCTAGACCAGTAGCCACAGCTGCGCCAGTAGCAACGGCTAAGCCTGCTGTTACACCAGCACCGACGGCTGCCCCTGTGGCCACAGCTAAGCCAGTAGCTACACCAGCTCCAGCTGTCGCAGACAGCGCTTCAAGCTACATTCAGCAGGTTGTAGCCCTGGTGAACAAAGAACGCGCTGCTGCAGGACTGGCTCCTGTCTCCGCACTGGACAGCCTGAACAAAGTGGCAGCGGCCAAGGCTACGGATATGCGTACGAACAACTATTTCTCCCATACTTCCCCGACCTATGGATCGCCTTTTGATATGATGTCCGCGTTCGGTATTACTTATCAGGCAGCCGGAGAGAATATCGCAATGGGCCAGAAAACGCCGCAGGAAGTTATGACTGCCTGGATGAACAGCCCGGGCCATAAGGCTAACATTCTGAGTACGAATTTCAACTACATCGGCGTAGGCTTTGACAATAATTACTGGGTTCAAGAATTCATCGGTAAATAATATAACAACTCAACGTAAATCAACTAACCTCTTATGCTTCATTTGTAAGGCTTCACTCGTCCTCCGGCTTGCCGGGGGACTTTTTTTGAGGTTTAGGAAATATCACAATCGTCTATGGTGGATAATAGTGGAGCGGGAATGACACTTGAAGAATGAACTCGATAGGCCCGGGCTTTGCTGGGAAATGAAATTAGTTGGATTTTGTCCATCTGCTGAAGAAGCAATGGACCGCGTTAAAACCATAGTTGGAAAAACAACACTTAAATTATGTCCTTTCACCCAAAGTAGCGAAAACTTACATTATTAGATGTTGTTTATCCACTTGCTTCCGTCCACTGCTCAGAAATTGACGAATTTTAGATACATTTTTCCACTTGTGAGAGTGGATGGAGCTTTGCGGTTTCGCACGATCAGCGCAGCGCTATAGTGCCGCCCTGCCTGCTCCACACCGTTTAGGTGGAAGCGGCGGAGGGGATTTTGGAACTGTAGGAGCGGACAACAGCGGCCGGAAGCCCAAAATCACCGCAGCCGCGCCCATCACCTAAACCCCCCGCTTTATTTGCAAATTAAGCAAAGAAGAATTATGTTTATCTACATAGTTAAGAAGTTTGTAAAATGTGGAACAATGGAGAATAGATCGGCATACGGAGGGATAGCATTGAACGATTCCAAATGGACCTGGAGGGCAGTGGGCCTGGTATCCATCCTGGCAACTTTACTTTTAATTATAGGGTTTGTGTACGCGGTAAGCGATATTATCAACCCCAAAGGGGAGACACTCCTGTCTTCCCTCCCGCAGGAAACAGCTGCACCGACAGCAGCGGCAACGGATGAATTGAACATACTGGCGCTGGGGGATTCTCTGGCCAAAGGGACCGGCGACAATTCCGGACAGGGGTTTGTGAAGCGTACGCTGGAGGCGTTATCGGCGGACGGAGGCAAGGCGGAGCTGCTCGGCAACATGGGCATTAACGGCTTAACCACAGCCGGACTGCAGAGCAAGCTTCAGGAGGAGGGTGTACAGTACGCGCTGCGCCAGGCGAATGTAATCCTGATCTCTATAGGCGGCAATGACCTGTTCCGAGGCTCGGATATTATGGGATCAGGCAGCAGTAGCGGAGAGGCAGCATCGTCAGCAGATACGGAGAATCCTACGAACGGAATAGCACCGCTCGGGACTGAATCCGCTGCGAATAACACGGTAGAAGGTTCAGCACCCGTGCCTACAGCCTCCACCGACGAATTGACTCCCGAGTCTCTGCTCTCGGCTCTGCCTGATGCATCGGGGCGGCTGGGCAGTATTCTTGACACCATTGCCGGGATTAATCCGCAGGCACAGATTTATTACGTGGGATTGTATAATCCCTTCGGAGATATTGCGGACCTGCTGGTTCCGGGCAATCAGGCTGTAACTGCCTGGAACAATGCAGCGATGGATATCATCAACACCCATAGCAATATGACACTCGTTCCGACCTTCGATTTGTTCAACCGGCATCTGAACAAGTATCTCTCGAATGATCATTTCCACCCGAACGGGGACGGTTATCAGCGGATAAGTGAACGGATTGTTCAAGCTGTGCACTAGTAAGGAACACAGGGATTGGAATGGAGCCAGAACAGGAGCATTGTGAACAGAAATGAGTGCAGCAAGGAGTTGGATATCGATGGCTAAACCAATGCAAGAAGCCTCAGGGGAGGTAGTCCTGTCCGTACAAGGGGTCCGCAAAAAAATAGGCCGTAAATGGATCATAGATGATGTTACGTTTGACGTCCGGAAAGGCGAGATATTCGGTTTCCTGGGTCCCAATGGTGCCGGCAAAACAACGACAATTCGTATGCTGGTTGACCTGATCCGGCCAAGTGAAGGAACAATTACCGTCTGCGGCTACAATGTAAACCGTGACCCGGAAAAAGCATTGCAATACGTAGGCTCCATCGTCGAAAATCCCGAGGTATATACCTATCTGACAGGCTGGGAGAACCTGCAGCATTTCGCCCGCATGCAGCCCGGTGTGGACAAGGCGAGGATTGCCGAGGTTGTGGATATTGTACGGCTGGATCAGCGAATTCATGACAAGGTGAGCACGTATTCACTGGGGATGCGCCAGCGGCTGGGCATTGCCCAGGCACTCTTGGGCCGGCCACGGCTGCTGATTCTCGATGAGCCGACGAACGGCCTGGACCCGAAGGGCATCAAGGAGCTGCGCGAATTCATCCGCAAGCTGGCGGATGAAGGGCTGGCCGTGTTCGTCTCCAGCCATCTGCTGAGCGAGATTCAGCTGCTGTGCGACCGTGTGGCGATCATCAGTAAAGGGCGGGTACTCGCCGTGGGCGGTGTGGACGAGCTCGTTGCCCGCAATTCTCCATACGTCCTATGGGAGCTGGAGCCGCTGAAGCAGGCAAGAGAACTATTAAACAGCCGGCCGGATATCCGTCTGCTAGAGCTGGATGAGGTAACACTGGACGACTCCATTATCGCAGGCATGGGAGAGAATTCCCTGATCACGGTTATGGAAGAGGAGCTAATCCCGGAAATTGTCGCCGTACTGGTTACAGATGAGGTGGAGGTCCGGGCTGTGCATAAAATCAACCCAACACTGGAACAGCTATTCTTGAAGCTAACGGAAGGTGAAACTATTGACTAACCTGCTGCCGCTCATCCGCAATGAGTGCCTCAAAATCATAAAAAAGAAACGGTTTTATGTCATCCTGCTGATTCTGCTTGTGCTTGTGCCTATGTTTACCTATGCACAGATGCGGATAGCAGAACGGAGCCGGGATAAGTTTAACTCTGACTGGAGGCTGGAGGTCCAGCAGCAGATTACCGATAACCAGAACTCCCTCGGCAGCGACCGGATTCCGGAAGAATGGAAGTCATACCGGAGGATTTTTGTCCAGCAGCTGCAGTATTATCTGGATCACGATGTGAACCCGAACGAGCCAAGCGGCGTTACCTTTACCCGTGAGTTTCTGGACAATTCCGTATCCCTGTTCATTCCTCTGCTGATTATGGCGGTGGCCTCGGATCTGGTCTCAGGAGAGAGAACAACAGGAACGATCAAGATGCTGCTGACGCGTCCGGTCAAACGCTGGAAGGTGCTGTTCAGTAAAATGACGGCCCTCATGATGTTTGTCTCCTTAATCGTCCTGTCTGCTTTTATCATCAGCTACCTGGTGTCAGGGCTGGCTTTTGGATATAAAGGATTCGATGTTCCGGTGTTCACTGGCTTTCAGCTAAGCGGGGATACGGTCGATATGACCACGGTTCACGCCGTGCCGCAATGGAAATACCTGCTGATGCAGGGCGGTCTGATCTGGTTCGTCAGCGTAGTTGTTGCTCTACTGGCCTTCATGGTGTCGGTTCTGGTACGCAGTACGGCAGCCAGTATCGTGGTGATGATGGCGGCGCTGATTGCAGGCACGATCCTGACGAATATGGCTTCAGCCTGGACTGCGGCCAAATATTTATTTATGGTTAATATGGGGCTTACCGGGTATTTAGCAGGTACTCCCGCACCGATTGAGGGCATGACACTGGCATTTTCGATGGCGGTATTGGCGATTTGGGGACTGGCTGCAGTAATCATTTCATTCGCCGTCTTTACGAAACGGGATATTTTGAATTAGAATGTACAAAGTGAACGAAAACGTTTGTTTGCATTTTATAGAGATAGTGACACAAGAAGGAGGAGCATGAATGCTCGAACAGATCGATATGTTTGCAAAAGTCTCTAAGAACGCCGAAGTTGGCCGGACTGGATACGATGCTGACGACATTCAGGTGCTCGAAGGTCTGGTTGCGGTCCGCAAACGGCCCGGCATGTATATTGGCAGTACGAGTTCCTCGGGACTGCACCATTTAGTATGGGAAATAGTGGACAATGCCGTAGATGAGCATTTGGCCAAGTTTTGCTCGAAGATTGATATCACACTCCGCAAGGACGGATCGGTCACCGTAATTGACAACGGACGGGGAATTCCGACCGGAATGCACAAGACGGGAGTGCCGACTCCGCAGGTTGTTTTCACCATTCTGCATGCGGGTGGTAAATTCGGAGGCTCCGGCTATAAGAAATCGGGCGGTCTGCACGGCGTAGGGGCATCAGTAACCAATGCTTTGTCCGAGTGGCTGGAAGTGGAGATTTACCGTGAAGGCAAGATCCACCGGCAACGCTTCGAATATTGGGTCGACAAAAACGGGAAAGAACATGTCGGCGAGCCTGTGACTGGCCTTGAGGTACTGGGAAATACGAATAAGACCGGTTCGAAGATCACCTTCAAGCCGGATATTCGCGTCTTCCCGACTGGCATTTCACTGAATTACGATACACTTGCGGAACGGGTGCAGGAGATCGCCTTCCTGAACTCGGGCCTGCGGATCAACCTCAGCGATGAGCGGAGCGGGCGGCAGGATGAGTTCTTTTATGAGGGCGGCGCGAGCCAGTTTGTACAGTTCCTCAATGAGGGTAAGGATGTCTTGCATGATGTGGTTCATTTCAGCTCCGAGAAGGATGAGATTGAAGTGGAAATTGCACTGCAATACAATGCGGGGTACACGGAGACCATTGCTTCTTTCGTCAACTCGATTCCTACGCGCAGCGGCGGGACGCATGAGACCGGCTTCAAGACAGCCTATACCCGTGTGCTGAACGACTATGCCCGGCGGACGCAGCTGCTTAAGGAGAAGGATAAGAATCTGGAGGGCAATGATCTCCGCGAGGGAATGATGGCGGTCATCAGCATTAAGATGTCGGATGTGGAATTTGTCGGACAGACGAAGGATCAGCTGGGAAGTGCTTCTGCCCGCAGTGCCGTGGACTTTATTGTCTCGGAGAAAATGGCGCGCTTCCTCGAGGAGAATCCCCAGGTCGCGCAGAGCCTGCTCAAGAAATCGATCCAGGCTTCCAAGGCGCGCGAAGCGGCCCGCAAAGCCCGCGATGAAATCCGCAGCGGCAAGAAACGCAGCGAGAGCTCGAATCTTGGCGGCAAGCTGTCGCCTGCACAATCCAAGGATGTTACGCGTACCGAAATCTTCATCGTAGAAGGCGACTCCGCCGGAGGCTCAGCCAAGCAGGGCCGTGATTCGAAGATTCAGGCCATTCTTCCTCTGAAGGGGAAGCCGATGAATCCGGAGAAGGCCAAGCTGCTGGATATCTTGAAGAACGATGAATACAAGGCGATTATATCGGCGATTGGCGCGGGCATAGGTCCTGATTTTGCCGTGGAAGACAGCAATTATTCCAAAATTATCATTATGACCGATGCCGATACGGACGGTGCGCATATTCAGGTGCTGCTGCTGACCTTCTTCTACCGCTACATGAAGCCTCTGATCGATGCCGGCAAGGTCTTCATTGCCCAGCCTCCGCTGTATAAGCTGACGCGTAAATCGGGTAAGCTGGAAACCGTCCGCTACGCCTGGAGTGATGAGGAGCTGCAGAATTACCTGAAGGAATTCGGCAAGAATTTCGAGCTGCAGCGGTACAAGGGACTCGGTGAGATGAACCCGGACCAGCTGTGGGAAACAACGATGAATCCGGATTCCCGCACGCTGCTGCAGGTGCAGATCGAGGATGCCGCCAAGGCGGAACGCCGCGTCTCCACACTGATGGGCGACAAGGTTGATCCGCGTAAGCGCTGGATCGTCGAGAACGTCGACTTTACAGAGATAGTAGAGTAGGGGTTAGTGGGGAAGTAACGATTACTTCCGCTGTTTTTAATTTTTTGATGATCGGTTTACGCGCAGCGGTTGGTTCTTGAATTCAATGGATGGTGAACTATGTCTTGATAAACTGATACAAGGGAAAGTAACGGAGGGGATTTTGGAACTGTAGGAGCGACAGCGTCCGCCTTTGTCACCGGATTTCAATCGCTATAAGCGGTAAGAATCAAGAAATCCGGAGACAACAGCGGCCGGAAGTCCAAACATTCACCGCAGTTATGAACAACATCTCATTGGATTCATTTTAAGTTCAATCTATTAAGCGTATGACTAGAATCTAAATATAACAGCGGCCGAAAGTCCAAACTCACCGCAGTTACGACTTACCTGTTATCAAAATTTTGTTTGGTTTTTGAATTTAATAACGCAAGAGCGCAGCGGTCAGATCATCAATATTTAAAGACGTGGACAGATTGAGGAACAGAAGGTGAATAGGGAATGAGCAGTTTATCAGAGCAATTTTTGCCGGCTTTTCTGGAAGAGGTCGTTGGTGACCGATTTGGCCGGTATTCCAAATATATCATTCAGGACCGGGCGATTCCGGACGTCCGCGACGGGCTGAAGCCCGTGCAGCGCCGGATTCTGTACGCGATGTACGATTCGGGCAACACGCCGGATAAGCCATACCGCAAGTCGGCCAAAACAGTCGGTGACGTCATGGGTAACTACCATCCCCATGGAGATTCCTCGATCTACGACGGGATGGTCCGGATGGCTCAGCCCTGGAAGATGGGACATGTGCTTGTCGACGGACACGGCAACTGGGGTTCAATGGATGATGACCCTGCAGCAGCTATGCGTTATACAGAAGCGCGCCTGTCTCCAATCGCTTTGGAGATGATGCGTGATATTGAGAAACGCACCGTGCTTTTCAAAGACAATTTCGATAATACGGCAAAGGAGCCGGTCGTGGTTCCATCCCGGTATCCGAATCTGCTTGTCAACGGGACGAGCGGGATCTCTGCCGGGTTCGCCACGGAAATTCCGCCGCATAACCTGCGTGAAGTCATCGATGCCTGTATCGCTGTCATGCAGAAGCCGGACATCGCGCTGGAGGACATCATGACCTTCATCAAAGGTCCAGACTTCCCTACGGGCGGAACGATTATGGGCGGCGATGGCATTATGGATGCGTACCGCACTGGTAAAGGCCGCATCTACCTGCGTTCGAAGACGGAGATTGAGAACCTGCGCGGCGGCAAGCAGCAGATTGTTATTACCGAAGTGCCTTTCCAGATTGTGAAGTCACGGCTCGTGACCTCCATGGAGAACATCCGCCTGGAGAAGAAGATCGAAGGCATTGCCGAAGTCCGCGACGAGAGTGGCCGTGAGGGTCTGCGGATTGTGGTTGAGCTGAAGAAGGAAGCCGATGCGAATGGTATTCTGGCCTACCTGCTCAAAAAAACCGATCTGCAGATCACCTATAACTTCAACATGGTGGCCATCGTTAACAAGGCTCCGCAGCAGCTCGGCCTGAAGTCGATCCTTGAAGCCTATATCGCCCATCAGCGTGAAGTGGTTACCCACCGCACCCAGTTTGATCTGGAGCGTGCAGAGGACCGGGCCCATGTCCTGGAAGGGCTGGTTAAAGCTCTGAACATTCTGGATGAAGTCATCGCCGCAATCAAGGCATCGAAGAACCGCCAGGATGCCCAGAATAATCTCGTGTGGATGTTCGGCTTCAGCGAACGCCAGGCCGATTCGATCCTTACCTTGCAGTTATACCGGTTAACCAATCTGGAGATTCATTCGCTCCAGAAGGAGCTTGATGAGATGCATGCCAAGATTGCTGTCCTGCAGGGCATTCTGGACAGTGACAAGAAGCTGATTGCCGTCATCCGCAAAGAGCTGCTCGAGATCCGTGATAAATACGGGATCGACCGCCGTTCACTGATTCAGGGTGAAGTGGAGGAATTGAAGGTCAGCATGGAGGTTCTCGTGAATGCGGAGGATGTGCTGGTCGCTATTTCTGAGGGTGGCTATATCAAGCGGACAGGCATGCCATCCTTCACCCGTTCAGGCGGAGAGCGCCACGCATCGGGTGTCAAGGACGGCGACCATATCGTCAGGCTGTTGGACCTGAATACCCGGGACAGCCTGCTTGTGTTCACCCGCAAGGGCCAATACTTCCTGCTTCCGGTTCATCAGATACCGGAATTCAAATGGAAGGAGCCTGGTACGGCGATTGTGAACGTGATCGGTCTCGCAAAGGGTGATGGCATTGTCAGTGTGCTGCCGGTCGGCAACCTGGAGGACCCGCTGGCAAGTCTGGTCTTCATCACTCGTAAGGGACAGGTGAAGCGTACAGAGCTCAAGGAGTACTCTACAAGCCGTTCCGGAGCCGTTGCCGCCTGTAAGGTAGCTGACGGTGATGAGATCATTACAGTGGCGCTGAGCAGCGGAGACAAGGACATCGTGCTAGTGACCCGTGAAGGGATGAGTATCCGCTTCCGGGAGAGTGAAGTTAACCCTATGGGCCGTGTTGCCACCGGGGTAAGAGGGATTCAGTTGCGAGAAGGCGACGAGGTTGTCTCCAGCTTCTGGGTTAGTGAGGACGAAGGGGAGATTCTTGCGGTTACCGAGATTGGCTATGCCAAACGCTCTCTATTGCTGGATTACCCTTCACAGAGCCGCGGAGGCAAAGGGATGCCGACATTCGAGTTCAAAGAAGGCAAACGGGTTCGCCCGAACGGCAGCAGACTTGTGGGGGCCTTCTACTGCAAAGAGCCGGTGGAGCTGACCGCTATCACCCAGAGCGGTGCGGTTCATACCTTCTCCTCCGAATCGGCACCGATTGGTGAGCGCCGTTCCATCGGCAAGCAGCTGGTTGCTGTCGAGAAGAAGGATGAGATCATCAGCCTGTACCCGGCAGTCAAATAGCTGGGGCAGAAGCTTATAATATTAATTAATTTAAACGGCGTCCGGCTGCTCAATTTTAAAGAGCTCCGAACGCCGTCTATTTGTATTAACCTGGGATTTACAAGTTTGATCAGGCAACGGAGAATTACACGGTTCGCTCCGAGACACGTCAAACAGTGTATAGAATGATTACTTTTGCAGGTATTATAACTTAGATTCATGGATACCAAGGTATAATCAGCAGTCACTCCATCACCACCACAAACAGCGGGTTCATTGAGAAATCTGTAAGTGCGTACCTTAAATTCACTAGCGGCCGTGATTTTATTTTTTTCTTTTGCAGGAAATGGAATTTATTTCGCGAAAATGTTTAGGTATACCGGATAGAGATCCGCAGGGAAAGGAAGGAATAAGTGTGCACTCCACTGAATTCAGTAAAATCTGGCATAAGATATTAAAGGACTATAAGCTACATATGGATAGCAAGCTTGCCCCTACACTGACCGATGCCCAGCTTACCGTACTGGAATTGCTGCAGGAACGTGACGCGATGAAACCTTCTGATTTGGCTCCGCATCTGGCCACCAGCCCGGCGGCTGTAACTATGCTGCTTGACCGGATGGAGAAACATAATCTGATTATCCGTGAACGTGATGCCTCCGACAGGCGGATCGTCTGGGTAAGCATCACCGAGACTGGCAAGAACGAGACCTCTCGCGGACTGAAGATCCGCAGCGATTTTTTTGCCGAAGCGCTCGATCCCATTTCATCACATAACCAGCAGCTGCTGCTCTATTTGATGGGGAAGATGGCGGTAGCTCCCGCTCCGGCTCCGGAAGGTTCGACTCCTTAATAGATGTCCAGTGTTGACCTCATATAGATGCATACACACAAAAGCAGGCTGTCCGTTACCGGATAGCCTGCTTTTGGTTCTGCGGGGTCCACAGATTCCAGGGATAGGTCTGTGGAGGCAGGGAGATCAATTCAACTTCCTCTTTGGTCACCGGATGCGGGAACCCGACAAGTGCTGACCACAGCGCAATCTGCTGGCCGGGTCTGTTCACTGCGGCCCCATACTTCTGATCTCCGTACAGCGGGCAGCCGATGCCGCTCATCTGCACACGGATCTGATGGGAGCGTCCGGTAAGCAGGTCGATCTTGAGTAAGGTGTAGCCCTCAGCGCTGCCGAGCACCGTATAATCGAGAATTGCTTCCTTGCCGCCCGGTGTTCCTGTGCGGACAATACTGACCGTGTTGCTCCGCTCATCCTTCAGCAGCGTATTCACCAGCCGGCCCTGGAATGCAGGGGGCTTGCCGTGAACCACAGTCAGGTACACTTTACGGAAGGCGTGGGTGCGGACACTCTCAGACAGCCGTGAGGCTGCCTTCGAGGTCTTGGCGAAGATCATTGCTCCTCCTACCGGCCGGTCCAGCCGGTGGACGAGACCCATGAAGACATTCCCCGGCTTGGCGTAACGTTCCTTCACATCTTCCTTGAGGAGGGTCAGCAGATCAGCATCGCCGGTAGCATCCTCCTGCACCGGAATATTAACGGGCTTCACGATGCCGAGCAGATGGTTGTCCTCATACAGAATTTCAAACCGGGATTGTCCGCTGCCGGACACCCCGGATGTTCCGTTGTTCTGCGCGGTCATGGCTTACGCCTCCCAGCGGCCCAGAATTCCGCAAGGCAGATTCATGCCTGAGGAGGTGATCGGCAGTCCGATCTCACCGGAGGTAAGCTTACCGCCGTAGCGCTTGCCCATCGTCATCGACAGCATGTTGCGCAGTACGGTAGGTGAAATGCCGGTAGTGTAGGAGTTAATCAGCATGAACAGGGGCCGATCGCTCATAATCTCCATGCAGCTCTCCAGGAACGGATAGAGACTGGCTTCGAGCTTCCACATTTCGCCGCCCGGGCCTCTTCCGTAGGAAGGCGGGTCCATGATAATCGCATCATATTTGCTGCCGCGGCGCTGTTCACGCTGCACGAACTTGAATACATCATCTGTAATGTAGCGGACCGGCTTGTCGGCAAGCCCGGATAAGGCTACATTCTCCTTGGCCCACTGAACCATACCCTTAGCTGCATCGACATGAACTACGGAGGCTCCGGCACTTGCCGCTGCAACGGTTGCTCCGCCGGTATATGCGAACAGGTTAAGCACGGAAATTGGGCGGTTAGCCGCAGCGATCTTGTCCATCATCCAGCGCCAGTTGGCCGCCTGCTCAGGGAAGAGACCCGTGTGCTTAAAGTTCGTCGGACGGAGATGGAACTTCAGCTTGCCGTAGCTGATTTTCCAGTCATCCGGAATGCTTTTCTTCATTTCCCATTGCCCGCCCCCGGCGGAACTGCGGTGATAGTGTCCGTGCACATCACGCCATTTGGCACTCTCGCTGGCCAGCGGCCAGATGATTTGCGGATCCGGGCGGCGCAGGATAATATCGCCCCAGCGTTCCAGCTTTTCTCCGCCACCGGTATCAATCACTTCATAGTCCTTCCAGTCACTTGCTATATACATTATTAATCCATCCTTCAAAAAGTCATTTAGCCTTTATTGTACAACATTTAAGCCTGCTGCTACAAACAAATTGGTTGCAAAGCTGCGACTCTTCTCATTTTAGCCAAGAGATCACCGGTGTATGATATTGCCATAAAAGTATAGGAGAGCAGGCTGAACCGTGGCAGTTTCGAAGACAAAGTCCCGGATGACCGTGCAGGTAGTGCTGCTGGCACTTCCTGCACGGATTGTGTATGATCAGATTACACGTGGACCGACGGAATTAGTAAACAGTTCCCGGAAGATATCAGGCTTCGTGACAAGATCAAACCCAATAGTGAATTTACTACAGGCTATTAAAATATATCAGCTTAGGCGCAGATGAACGGCTAACTCCGTCCCTTGCAGCCTGAGCATAACGAAGGTGAGGCCGGATGTTATGTTCAACCTCTCGGAGTTGTACCATCCGATTACAGCGAACCCGGCCGGAGGCGGCGAGTACCGGCCCGGCAGGCTGCTGCAGCCGTACATCCGCTGTTTCTGGGGTTCTGTATCACCAACGGCGGAACCGCTGGATGCACAGTCCGTTGGAATTACAGAAGGGAATAACGGAGCAGATATAAGTGAAACTGAAAGTGAAAGTAAAAGTGTTTTCAGTAACCGGCCGGAAACGATCATACCGGATAGTTGTATGGACATCATATGGGAATGGGACGAGCGTACAGGGGAGTCTGGCGGGATTTTTTGCGGCATTAACGATGCCCCGTTTGAAGTGGGACAAGCCCGCCAGCCTGCGGGGAAACAGCGTTTCGCCATCCGGTTTCATTTCTGGGCGGTTCATCTGTTTGCAGATGAGCAGCTGCAGGATGTGCTGAATGTTCATGCTCCGGTGGAGCAATACTTCCGTTCCTTCCGTATGGAGCTGGGAGACAAGCTGCGGGGGACACACACGATGTCTGAACGCATCGCCATCGCAGAGGTATTCCTCCTGCGGAGACTGGATTATGCCGGCCGCAGCAGTGACGGGATGATGAATGCTGTCCACAGGATGCTTAAATCCCGCGGGGTGGTGAGTGCAGGGGAGCTGGAGCTTAGCTCTGGCCTTAGCAGCCGCCAGCTTGAACGCCTGTTCCGCCGGCATATCGGACTTCCTCCCAAAAAGGTGGCAGATCTTGTCCGCTTCCAGAATGCCTGGCTGGAGCTGTACCGGACTCCGCTGCACAGAGGCGGGCTGCAGGATATTGTATTTGCTTACGGCTACAGCCACCAGTCGCATTTCATCAACAATTTCCGCAAATTCGCCGGCAGAACGCCGCTGGATGCCCTGAGCTATGCGCGGAGCTGAATGTCGTTTTTTTGCAATACAGGCCCGGCAGGGCAGAAGTACAATGAGTTCAGACAGGCTAATCACGGCCGGATCATAATACAGCTACAGAACGGAAGGAGATTTAACTTATGATAACAAGTTTTGACGGCATCAATCTGTACAGCAAGGACCCGGCGGCGCTCGCGGCATTCTATTCCGAGGTGCTGGGAGTCCCGATTCCGTTTGAAGGCTTTGGACAGTATGACGGCGCGAAGATTGGTTTCGACCGCAGACAGCCGGGGCTGATTATCTGGGACGAGAGCAAATGGGGCAAGCACACGACAGGAGTCGTTAATTTGGTATTCTCCTGCAGCAGCCTGGATGAAACCTATGAGCAGCTTAAGGGGAAAGGGCTGGATTGTCAGCCTCCGGTGACGATGGAATACGGCGGGAAAGAAATGAATTTCCGTGATCCGGACGGCAACGGCATTACCCTGCTTGAAGGCGGATATTTGGAGGTTTAGCGCATGAAGCTGGGAGCAATCGCCCTGTGCGTGGATGATATGGAGAAGATGGTCCGGTTCTACAGAGATTTAATGAGGATGGAACTGGACTATGACGGCGGCGGGTTTACAGGAGTCAGGACAGCAGGAGGCATCTATTTCAATTTGTGTGAGCGTGCACTGTTCGAGAGCCAGTTATCGAGGAAGTTTGACTATCCCGGCGGGTTGAACGGTACGATGGAAATCACTTTTGGTGTGCCACACTTTACAGATGTCGATCTGGAATATGACAGGCTGATAGAGGCCGGTGTCCAACCGGTGTACCCGCCTACAACTGAACCATACGGACTGCGAATCTGTTACGTCGCTGATCCGGAAGGGAATCTGATCGAGATTTGTTCGGACGGCAAAGGAGAATAGGTTAGGCCTTCTTCACTGCATTTCATCTGAAAATATGGATATATACCAGCGGCAATGCCGGACAGCAGTTCAAGTCCGGCATTGCCGCTGGTTCTGTTATCGGGGACAAAAGTGCCTAAATTCCGGAGCGGCTAGCTTTTAAAATATTGACAATGATAATCATTATCAAATAGAATGGGATTAGCAAAACATGGTTGCCTTTTGAGATGGACTATACAGAATACATTTCATATTTACCTTGGGAGGACAGAGTGATGGCTAAGGTGCTAGTGGCATATGCCAGCCTGACAGGCAATACGGAGGAAATCGCTGAACTGATTGTGGAAGGGATACGCCAGGCAGGCGGAGAGGCCGTGCTGAAATCGGTCACTGACTGCAATGCGGATGAGATAAAGGCTTATGAGGCTGTGCTGCTGGGTGCGTATACCTGGGGGGACGGCGAGCTGCCGGATGAATTCCTTGACTTCTATGAAGAGCTGGATGAGCTCGACCTCAGCTCCTGCAAGGCTGCCGCCTTCGGAAGCGGAGATACCGGTTATGAAATCTACTGCGGAGCGGTTGATCAGATTGAAGAGAAGCTGAAGGAACGCGGTGCCGAGATCGTACAAGCCAGTCTGAAGATTGAGTACGGGCCGAACGCAGCAGAGAAAGAGGCTTGCCGCAGCTTCGGACGCCAGTTCATCGAGACCTGCGCGGCGGTTTCTTAAGGATGGGCGCCGGGGCAGGATGCTTCGCAGGAAAGATGCAGGATGCAGGGACTGTCCGCTACAGCCGGCTGAATGATTTCCGGATGGAGCATATCATGCTGGGCGGAGCAGAGATGAACGGCAGCGGAGCTCCGGCCACGGGAATTCCCCGCTGGAGACAGCAGGTCCAGTACGCGGTCGGACATACGCTTAATGACTTCTACAGTCTGCAGCCTGAGGTGCGCCGGGAGACGCCTGTGCAATTTCTGCTGGAGCGCCGCTGGCCGCCGAAGGGTCATGCTTTTCCTTCCCTGATGCATTATTGGGATATCAAGCAAACGGTTGCCGATGAGCTGACGCGGATTGTTGCCGGCAATCATACCGGTGAGATTCCGGTAATGCTGTATGAGCAGTGGCATGTTCCTGTACCGGAGCTGGCGATCGAGCTGGCGATGATTTTCCAGCTTGCCTGGAACTCAGGGCAGGAGGGGCGTTGTCTGAACATCCAGAAATTTATGGTAAACGGGAATGAGGATGTAATCACCGGTTTTCTGCATATGGCCAGTGTCTTCTGCCATCAGGCCTACGGGAAACCGGCAGAAACGATCGGAATCTATTCGCTTCTGGATGGACGCCGGCATATCTTTGACGGAGCGGGTATCCCACTGCAGGAGTCGCTCGACTATGTGCGTCTGCTGTCTGTGTTCCTGGAACGGGAAGAGCATGTGGAAGGCTGCATGAAATACGGCAGCCGCCGGAACGACCGGGATGAGCCTATCTTTCGCGGATACGGGCTGATGTAGGCAGGAGAACTTCGGCGTAATCCTTGCAGGGGGCGTTCAAAGAAGATATGGTTAAGCCACAGGAGGTGTCCTTGGCCTATGTCTGAAGGAATTAGAACCTACAACACCGGAGTGGAAGCGACACTCGAAGTGATTGGGGGCAAGTGGAAACCGGTCATTTTGTTCTTGCTCACCTTTGGGAAGAAGCGCAACGGGGAGTTCATCAGCCAAATGCCGTTCATTACACAGAAGGTGCTTACGCAGCAATTGCGGGAACTGGAAGCGGACGGGGTGATCACAAGAACCTCGTATAATGTGGTGCCTCCCAGAGTGGAGTATGAGCTGACCGACTATGGCTGGAGCCTCAAGGAGATTCTGCATCTGATGTGCAGATGGGGCGATGCCCATGTCGAAAGGGTTTACGGGGATACGGCAGTTGTGCTCTCCCAAACGCAGAAGGAAGAATAGAACAGCCGGTCTCTGAATTTCAGAGACCGGCTGTTCTGCGCGGATCAGGGAATGATCCGGCGGTGGCGGAGATCCGCAAAGATGTCCATAAACATGGCTTCCGTATCCATAAACTCAAGGAACCCTGCCCGGCGTGATTTGGTGCTGTCGGCAAAGAAATCATAGTCCCAGGAGAATACAAAATCACCGAAGGCCCACGAGGAGACACTTGCATAGCTGTTCTGCTCCAGCCCGTATTTCTCGACCATACGGTTCCAGAGCGGCTCTTTGTCCTGCATAACCATCGATAGGGACATCGGGAGCGGGGGCGCCGTGTCCAGATTGAAGCTGGAGGCAATCTTAGGCCACAGCTCGTTCCAGCGGAATAGATCGCCGTTGGTGATATTGAAGGCCTGATTGGCACAGCGCGGTTCTGTTGCTGCCCACACTGTTGCTCTGGCAAGCAGACCGGCATCTGTCATCTCAAGCAGGCTGTGATAAGCGCCCGGCTTGCCGGGGAAGCGCAGCGGAATTCCCAGCTCCTTCGACATGGAGGCATAAATGGCGATTACCATCGCCAGGTTCATGGGATTACCGAGAGCGTATCCGCAGACGACGGAAGGCCGCAGGGCCGACCAGGTCCAGCTTTTGCCAGACTGCTTCTCTTCCAGATAATCCTGCTGCGCAATATTGAATTCCGGCGGCATATGATTGGCATCGGTTTCGCGTGCCGGTGTTTTGAACGGGCCGAGATGCGCGCCATATACCTTATATCCCTGCATGAGGCTGATGTGCCGGAGCTTGTGCGCCGCAGGTTCAACCGCCTCAACCGCGTGAACAAGCATAGCCAGATTAGGCGCGACCAGCTCTGCCCAGGTAGGCCGGTCCTGATACGCGGCATAGAATATATGCGTCACTTCCGCCAAGCCGCCAAGCTTCTGCCGGCTCTCCGATGGGTCCAGTAAATCAGCAGCTATATAACGCACACGGCTGGTGTCCTGACCTCCCCGGCGCGACACGCCGATGATATCCCAATCAGGAAGCGCAGCCAGATGATTAATCAGGTTACGTCCGATGACGCCGTTCGCGCCGATTACAAGTGCTGTTTTACGTAAGTCTGAATCTAAAGGGTTCATGTGCAGTTCTCCTTCACTAAGTATTCCATCATTATGTATTGCCGCAGGAATACTGAACAGTACGCACTTTAAGGTCATATAGGAACCTTGAGGTAACATAAGGACAACAAAAAGCATCCTTTCCTGAGGGCTGATCCGGCCCGGAGGAAAGAATGCTTGACTGTCGGTAACTATAATTCTGAACAGTTGTTAAATGTGCTTACAATGATGCTTAAGGTTCAGAGCGCAGAACGGTAGTAATCCTGCTGGTTCAGAATGACGAACCCGCAGCTCTCATAGAGCTTCAGCGCATTCGGATTATCCAGGGCCACCTCAAGATTCACGTTGTTGTAATTCCGCCGTTCCCGCTCAATGGTCTGCATCAGGGCGCTCCGGCCGATGCCGAGGCCCCGCAGGTTCTTGTCTACGGTAAGGCCGAAAATCCAGGTCTCGTTGTCTTCGGACCACAGCCGCATTTTGCCGGCCGGCCGGCCGTTCATTTCGATGATAATATGCTCCTGTGAGCCTTCGAGCTCAAGCTGCGCGTACGTTTCGGTGGCGTCTTCCTCGGTCATGTTGAATCCGTCGCAGTCGAAGGCGATTAATACCGGAATCTCATCGGCACGTGCAGGCCGTAGCATAACGTTACCGGCGGCTGAACTTGCTTCAGAGGCCCCGCGATTCTTGGCTGCGTCATCCCATTTCATCTGAAATTCCGCGTGACTGAATTCCAGCGGCAGTGTCTTCAGATAAGCAGTACCTGAGGCAGAGGCCGCGGGCGTATTCAACAGCAGCGTCTTAATCTTACTGCGTGAGATGAGGGTCTGCGCCCGTTGCCAGAGTGAGCTGAAGATGCCCCGGCGGCGGTATCCCGGCCGTACCATACCGCAGACCTCCATATCACCGCCGATATTGTATAACCCGATGAAGCCGACCAGCAGCTCCTCTTCATAGGTCACCAGCCATTCCACTCCGCCTGTTCCGGCCGGTAGCCGCAGCATGTCCCAATTCAGTTTGAGTGTGATGCCTTCGTATTGCTCGCAGCGCTGCTGCAGTTCTTCTATTTCTTTCAGTGTATCAGCCGTAGTCAATCTAACTTCCCCCTATGTCAGCAGATCCCGGTACTCCGTGTGCTTCTCGAATTGATGGGCCGCATACGGGCACTCAGGCACTATTTTAACTTTCTCTTCCCGGGCCAGGTCAACGACCGCCCGCACAAGCTTCTCCCCGGCACCCTGACCGCGCAGCTCTTCGGAGACATAGGTATGATCAATCACGAGGTTACCTGTAGCCTCTTCCGTTCTGTATGTAATCTCGGCAAGGTCCTTACCGTCACCAGCTATATAGAAACGTCCTTCTCCCTTAGCAATCTGTTCCATGTTTCTTCACTCCATTCCGGTGTATTGCCTATATTTTACTACCCTGCCCGGCAAAAAGCGAGAAAAGGCATGGCAGGAATGCCAGCAATAAGACATGCGTATTCCATAAACAGCTGGACCGCACAGCGGAACATGTCAAAGCAGTGGACGACATCAGTAGTAAGCTTCGTCCGGGCGAGACGTTCGGCCTTGTCATCGAATCCTGCACTGCATAAGCACTGTGGGACGGCCAGTGCTGCGGCTGACGGATATTCCGAGCCCGGCGAATCCGCCGTCCTGCTGTAAATTCCATATGCGCTGCCCTTTCGCCGTAGTGGTCTGTAGTTGGAGATTCCACTGTTCCGGGACGCGGGCGATGGCCATTTTGCAGCCTGTATTTTAGTATAAAATATATTAAATATGGATTTAAATTGAATATCCACCTATTTTGACTTGCCTACTTCCCAGTGCTATACTGATTCCACAGCAGGCAAATATGGTTAATAAGAGACTGATTAGACTTAAGACATCTAATTGGTCTTGTTTTTTATTACCTAAGCAATAAGCCAGTATTGTACGAAGAATCATTACTTGCAGCTATGCTGACACCACTTGGCGGATGCTTGCAGGGCCAGCTTTGTTCAGCATCAGAAGCTGCCCCTGAAAGTGTGTACCGCTAAAAAACCTTTAGGAGGAATATCATGAATACCACAGTACGCTTGACAGAAAGATCCGGCTCTACCTCTTCCCAGCGCAGCAAAGGCCTTGTACCGGTCGTCGTCTACGGTGCAGGTTCAGATACCCAGTCCTTTACAGCAGAAGCCAAAACACTCAATGAGATTCTCGGCAAAAACCCGCGGGCCATCCTGAAAGTGGAATTCCCCGGTTCAGGCTCCAAAAATGCGGTCATTCAGGAAGTACAGCGCCAGCCGCTGTCACGTTCCTTGCTCCATGTAGACTTGCAGCAGATTGATATGAAGGCAGAACTCGACACCAAGGTTGCGTTCCACTTCACCGGCGATCCTGTCGGTGTCAAGAGCGGCGGTGTCCAGCAGGTAGAGCTCTACGAGCTGGATATCCGTACCTTGCCGGACAAGCTGACCGCTTCCTTCGAGGTGGATATCAGCGGACTGGACATCGGTGATCAGTTGCTGGTCTCCGATCTGCCGAAGCATGAAGGCTGGGAGATCCTTACCCCTGAGGATACGCTGATCGTGCGGATCTCACCTCCACTTGTCCTTGAAGAGCCTGCGGATACAGCTGCTGCTGAACCAGTAGCGGCAGAAGCAGCTGACGAAGGTAAGACAGAAGAGTAACTTATTATATATTTATAGTCCAGTTCATTGGACAAGCCGCACCACAGCCCGTTTAGTCTGGCTGATATGCGGATCATAAGCTTGATCAACCGGGAGCAGACATATCCTCATCAGGGAGTTGTCTGCTCTTTTTTGCTAAAAGCTGAATCCTGCAATCATCTAATATACATTGTGAAATTAAGGGAGAGTGCATTCATGAATCTGAATATCGTTAAGCTGGTCACCGGCTCCAATGCCAAGCTGGATGAAGCCTCGCCGCAGGCGACGGTGAAGATCTCCTGCAGCAGCTCACCGGCGGAGCTGGATATCAGCTGTTTCATGGTCGGGGAGAACGGCAAGGTTACGTCCGATGATTATTTCATCTTCTACAACCAGCCCGCCGATCCCAAGCGGATCGTAGAGTTCAATGCCATCGACAAGTACAGCGGCGAGTTTGCCATTGACCTGCATGCGCTGCGGCAATCTGAGGTTGCCAAATGCGTTTTCGCAGCCACGCTGGACGGGCCGGGGACTTTTGCCGATGTCAGGGGCTGCAGAATCAGTGCGGCTGCGGCCAACACGGAGCTGGTGTATGAAGTAAATGAGAGTAATGCCGAGACCTCGCTGGTGCTGGCAGAGTTATACCGTCATGGCGAAGGCTTCAAGCTTAGAGCTGTCGGCCGGGGGTTTCACGGCGGCCTGAAGCCGCTGGCTGAAGCGCACGGAGTCGAGGTGGAGGACGAAGAGCCGGAGAACAGAAACAGCAGCCAGGCAGCGTCAGAAGTGATGCAGGGTCACCCGGAAGCTGCTGCTACATATAGCGGAACCGAGGGAAGTGTGGCGCAGGAGACGGCTTCCCGGCCTCCGCTGAACTTAACGAAGATTGACCTGCTGAAGCAGAAGGTCGGGATCTCGCTGAGCAAGAAGAATCTGGAGCAGGAGAAGGCAAGGGTGGCTGTTGTGTTCGATGCATCGGGTTCCATGTCCGGGCTGTATGCGAAGGGCGTTGTTCAGCGGGCATTTGAGCGGATTCTGGCTGTGGCAGCCAGCATGGATGACGACGGCAGGCTGGATGTATGGTTCTTCGCGACCAAGAGCAAGCGGATGCCGAGTGTAGATGAGCACGGGTACGAGGATTATGTGAAGAGAACATACCCGGGGCCGAAGATGTTCGGCGGGCTGGGCATCGGCAATAATGAGCCGGTGGTTATGGCTGATATCATCAAAAAGTACACGAAGGAAGAGCCGGGCGCTCTGCCCGTTTACATTGTGTTCTTCAGTGACGGCGGGATTTATGAGACACCGAAGATCTCGAAGCTGCTGATCCAAAGCTCGAAGCATAACCTCTTCTGGCAATTTGTCGGGCTGGGCAACGCGGACTATGGTGTGCTGCGTGAGCTCGATGATCTGCAGGGCCGTTATGTTGATAATGCCGATTTCTTTGCGCTGGACGATCTGGATGAGGTCAGTGATGAGGATTTGTATGACCGCCTGTTCAATGAGTATCCTAAGTGGCTACATGAAGCCCGGGAGAAGGGTGTCCTGCGCTCATAGAAAGCAATTGAAATGAGAGTAAAGCTCCGGAGCGTTAATCAGCATTCCGGAGCTTTTTGGCATGCTTTGCTGTCAAAAAATGCATATTAACGAATTCTGCAGAAACCTATTCAGGACTTTCGCTTTGTCGAAAAAAGGGGCGAACAGGCGTTTCGCCTCATTTAGTAAAAATGTCCCAGTTTTAGATTGACGAAAGCGCTATCAGAGCTGAGAATGAGGATAAATACCATGGTATGGCATAGCTTGACCCGCTTTTTCGCCCTTTGAAAACGCTTTAGTGATAGATTCGACCAAGGAGGAATATGGATGAAAAGAAAGCTTATTCTCTTCCTGATGACCGCAGTGCTGATTCTGGGTGCTGCGCTGCCCGCTGCCGGTATTGCCCGCGCGGATGCGGCAAGTGATGCTTCAAACCGGGCGCTGACCTGGCTGCAGGTGCAGCAGGATGCAACGGCCGGATATGCTTTTGACGGATTGGTTGACAGCTTCGAGGATTTCTGGGGTCCGGACAATCCAAAGCAAATCGTCTACACGTACGATCAGGCCGTCGCAGCCATCGCTTTCATCGTCAAAGGGGAACGGACCCGGGCTGAGAAGGTGCTGAACAAAATGCGTGACATTCAGGACCCGTCCGGCTATTGGCTGAACTCCTACTGGTACAATAACGGCTATGGCGAAGAAATCCGTAAGCATGTCGGACCTGTATCCTGGATGGCCATGGCGGCTATGGCATATGAGAAGCAGTATAATGATACCCGCTATCGTCCGATGGCGATTAAGGCGCTGGACTGGTGCCTGACCTACTCCAAAGCAAACGGCGGCATCGCCGGTGGCTGGAGCGCATGGAGCAATTCGGATGAGCCCTGGAGCTCGACGGAGCATAATATCGATCTGTACCGCGTGCTGCAGTACTATGCATCTGTAGATTCCAGCAAGACGGCATCCTATACAGCTGCGGCAACGGGTGTGAAGAGCTTCCTGGACAATGTGGTCTGGGATGATGCGGCTAAGCGCTTCAAGGGCGGCTGGAAGAATGATACGAACCTGATCGATCCCAAAATCCCGCTGGATGTAAATCCCTGGGGAGTGCTCGCCCTCGGGCTGAACGGAACGCGCAACTACGGGGCAAGCCTGACCTACGTGGAGAATGCGGCCGGTACACCGGGAACACTCGCTAATCCGCGCTATAAGCAGAACCTGACCTATAACGATGCCGGAAATACACTTTCCGGGTATGATTTCGACTGGACGGATGAAGTGCTCCCGGCTTATGACGACAACGGCAATCAGATTGGCAATACGGGGGCGGATGTATGGCTGGAGGGAACGGCTTTTATGTCGCTTGCCTACTACATGCAGGGAAATACAACGAAGGCAAATGCCATCAACACGGAGATTATCAAAAAACAGGGAACCAGCGGCCCGTCGCTCGGCGGAATCCCTTATTCCCTCAAGGGTACAAGCAACAGCTACTGGGTGATGGCCCAGCAGAACTGTGTATCAAGCACCGGGTGGCTGATCCTCTCGCTGCACCGTTTCAACCCGTTCACCGGCCAGTATCTGACCGGGGGCAGCAATCCTGGAGATACTACGGCACCTACGGTACCAGGGAATCTAGCCTCTACAGGTAAAACAGACACGACAGTCAGCCTAAGCTGGTCGCCATCCACCGATAACACGGGAGTAACCGGCTATTACGTGTACCGCGGCGGTACCCAGGCGGCTTCCGTTACCGGAACTGCAGCAACCGTCAGCGGCCTAACGGCTTCAACGGCCTACACCTTCACGGTAAAAGCGGCCGATGCCGCAGGCAACCTCTCCGCTGCAAGTAATGCCGTGACCTTAACCACGAACGCTTCCGGCGGCAGCGGGAATCACGTGACAGCGGATTATACGGCAGGCGTAACCAAGGTATCGGCTGCTGAGGCCAGCATCTTCATCACACCGGTAACCTCCGCTCTGTATGTGGATGTCCACTATAAGGTGAACGGCGGCGCACAGCTGAATTACCGCATGACGCTTACTTCAGGAACCTGGCGCCAGACGGTAAGCGGCCTCAGCACAGGCAGCAGTATTGAATACTGGTTCACCTACGAGAAATCCGGCCCGCAGTACGACTCGCCGCATTACACTTATGTACAGTAAACAGCGTTAGCTGGTTGCGGAATAGAGCTATTGTCATGAAGTAAGCAGGAGTAGCCAGGCAGCCAATTGGTTGCCTGGTTTTTTGGTGATGATTAAGAAAACGTCTAGAGAATTATGGAACTGAAGGAGAGGGGTGTCAGGTTTTGTCTGCTGAATTCTACTGATAACCTCAGTATGAATTCAAGAAAGTATATAAAGAGTAATCGCAGCTTGTTTATTTACTACGTAACAGTGTTATGTTACGATGGCCGCAAGGAGTGATCGTATGGAAGAGGATTTAATCTCCAAGAAGGAGCTGCTGGATGAAACCGGCATCTCATACGGCCAGTTATACCGCTGGAAGAGGAAACAATTGATTCCTGAGGAATGGTTCATCCGCAAGTCCACGTTTACCGGACAAGAGACTTTTTTCCCGCGGGAACGAATACTGGGACGGGTGCAGCATATTTTGCAGAAGAAAGATGATCTTTCTCTCGATGAACTAGCCGGAAAGCTGTCAGAGCCTTTGTCTCAGCATCAGGTCATATTAACAGTAGCGCAGCTAAGGGAACGTAACATTGTTTCGAACAGTAGCCTGGAGCGGTTCGGCAGGCCGAACAGTGAAGGGATGCAGCTAACCTTTGAGCAGATTCTGAATCTATTCACTGTAGATCTGCTGCTGAGCAAGGGTGAGCTGAATCTGGAGGAAGCAGACCGGCTCTATCTGACACTTGGAGTGCATACCCCGGGATTTGCGGGAAAGAACTGGGAGCTGTTTTTTGTACGGAAGATGGGGGTCAGTTTCTATCTGATGGCGCTGTCCGGGGCAGAGCTGGCCTTCGATGAAGGCGTCCGGGTAGTCAGCAGGCTTAGTCTTACCGATCTGACAGAACAATTGAAAATAAGATTAAGCTAATGGGAGGACTGGCAATGGAGAAGAAGGAGCTGCCGGATTTGCAGATGGATGGGGTCAATACCGCCGCCGGAGGCAAGTATAACAAGGTGAATATTAATGGCGTAAGCAAGATTAACGGAGCGCTGAGTGCGCATACCTATAAATGTGACGGCGTAATGAAGATGAATGGTGATCTTGCCGCGGAAGAGATGGAGATTAACGGTAATTTTAGACTGAAGGGCAACCTCCAGGCTGGTGTAATGAAGCTGAACGGTGTGCTGACCGGAGACGGCAGTCTGCGGGGCGAGCGCTGTGAGCTGGACGGCATGCTGAAGCTGAAAGGCAATTGTGAGGTTGAGGAGCTGATGGGTGAAGGGGTATTTACTATAGGCGGGCTGCTCAGTGCAGGGCGGATAGAATTCGGGCTTCATGGTTTGGCAGAGGCCGGCGAAATTGGGGTGGAGAGCCTGATTATCCGCAAAACCGGCTCCGCAGCCTGGGGCAGGCTGTTCGGAGGAATCATTCCCAAGTTCAAACTGGAGCTGCGGGCCAAGCTCATTGAAGGGGATTATATTGATCTGGAATATACGGCAGCAGATGTGGTCCGGGGCGGCACCGTCATTATCGGGGAAGGCTGCAGCATCGGGCGGGTCGAATATAGAACGGGACTGACAGTACATCCCGGAGCCCGTGTGGAGAAGGAGGAGAAGAATGGTGCATGATTCCGTAACGCGCAATGATCTGAAGATATTGGGGACATCCAGTTCTGTTGGCGGGTATTTCAAGGATGTCAAAGTGACCGGAGAATGTAAATTCACCGGGGATGTGGATTGCCTGAAGTTCAGCCAGACCGGAGAGATCAAAGTGGACGGCAATCTGCGGCTGCAGCATATGAAGATTACCGGAGAGTGTGAGGTTAAGGGGTTGATCAACGGAGCCAGTCTGCGCGGACAAGGTCAGCTTACGGCAGGCGCAGGCCTGCGGATAGAAGATATCAAACTAACCGGCGGGATTATGGTTACCGGAGATTGCGAGGCAGAGGAGCTGCTGCTCACCGGAATCATTGAGGTAAGCGGACTGCTTAATGCAGGGAAGCTCGAGCTGGGATTGTTTGGCCCTTGCAGAGCGGATGCGGTCGGCGGCAGCAGCATTTCTATCAAACGCAGCCGGACCGGGGCCTTGCTGAGGCCCGGACAAGGCAAGAAAATGAGCTTTCAGGCCCGGCTGATTGAAGGGGATCAGATTGAGCTGCAGAGTACGCAGGCGCAGACTGTGCGGGGCGGAAGGGTTATTATCGGCACAGGCTGCGAGATCGATACTGTGGAATACCGTGATACCCTAGAGATTCATAAGAGCGCAACGGTACGGAATCCGGTGAAATTACTGCGTTAATTCTGGCGTGATACCTTGAACCTCAGTACCGTTCTCAGCTTCTCCGGCTGGACCCGGCGGGCATCCGAAATATAGATTTCCCGGTGAAGATGAGAAATCCGCTGCAGCTCCCGGTCTGCACAATATTGCTCCATCCTTGCGAAGCTGTGCGGCTCATCATCATAAGGTCCGGTATGAAGCATTTGTACACTGAGGCCGTCTTCGAAGCTATCGAAGGCGGCTTTGTGCAGCAGCGGATGCGGCTTGCTGTGCTTGACCTTCTCCAGAACTTCAGCGGCAAGCTCCGGGGTTACAAAGTCCGGCTGCCGGATCATCAGGGTGTACACCAATTCGTCTTTATCAAGGACCGCTTTCTTACGGCCGGCTTCGCTGAGATCCCACACGCCTTCCAGCGGGAAGACCGTATAGTCGTAATACCCATCCGGTTCGGGCCCTTTTTTGGGCAGCATCTTAATGGCATAAGAGAGGGAGTACAGTACGCCGACGGCTTCAGCGAAAGGCGCAGCATTCGGATTGCCTTCACCCCGCAGTATGAAATAATTATAGGCGGGCACTTGAATCAGCGCGGGTTCGGCAGGGGGCAGGTAAAGAGATTTGTCTTGTTTTCTCCATTCAACTTTCAAACGGTTCACCTCATTCATTATTATTCTGCTATATGAAGGATACCATGCTGAACTGGACAGGTGTATGTCATGTTGGCAGGCAGACGGTAGTACAAATAGTCTTGCGGAGGCAAGAGCTGGGAAGTAGAATAATCAGGCAGTGTATTCATGCAGATTCATATTAAATTCATGATGAGCTTGGGAGGGCTTCCGTTGACCGGACAAATCGCTGACCTTCACGGTGGATGCGATGGAATATTCACTGCATGACGGCTCCGTAAGCGGTCGCAGACCGGTGATCCGTTTCGCTGAAGGGGAAGGCAGGCCGGACGGGATGACGATTGACAGTGATGGCATGCTCTGGATTGCCCACTGGCGCGGGAGCTGTGTCCCGCTGGGATCCGCAGACCGGGGAGCAGCTCCGGAAGATTGAAGTTCCGGTTCCTTATGTGACCTCCTGTACCTTCGGCGGTGAACATCTGGATGAGCTGTATATCACCACGGCACGCGGCGGAATGAGCCCGGAGGAGCTGGAGCGCTGGCCGCTGGCCGGCGGATTATTCAAGATCAAGCCAGGTGTGAAGGGCGTAGCGGGGAACCGCTGTGCAGTTAATGCGGATAGTATAACATCAGATTTACTTAAACGGCCATATGTAGAGCGGTTCTCACCCATTCGGGAGATTTAGTTGTACAGAATATAGTTATTGACGCCAGCAAGCTTTTCGCTGTTTTAATTGCACATTTTACAACTATCACATGCTGTGATATTGAATCAACATCAGCTCACATCTCTGGTTCTGATGTTGTGCTAGCTGTATATGGATATCATGAATATCTCCGTTCAATTCAGGTAAGGTCAGGTGTTGTCTATTTGGCAGGAGTGCTGCTGATGGACAACATCTTTTTTTGCTGCTGGTTTGTGAAAATGGTCCGCTGCGCTGTGAAAATGGTCTGACAGCCTCCTACCGCTGTCACGCGCCGGGAGCCGTTCCTCTCTCCTGTTAGCGCGGTGCTTTCTGCTAGACTGAAAGCGCGAACAAAATCTGGATATAGGAGATTACGATATGGGAGTACCCTCTGGTGAACTGCTGCATAGTGTGGAGCCGGCCCCGCCGCCCCGCAGGAAGCTGCAGAACAAATACAAGCTGTTTTACATGGCGCTTCCGTTTCTGGCGGTAACTTTTATTTTCTATTATTTGCCGGTCAGCGGATGGATTTATGCCTTCTATGATTTCATTCCCGGCATTCCCCTGTCGGACACGCCATTTGTCGGCCTGAAGTGGTTCAGGACCATTGTTGCGAATTCCACGCAGACGGCTGAAGTGCTGCGGGTGCTGAAGAATACGGTCGCGATGAGCTCACTCGGGCTGGTGACCTCGGTGTTTCCCGTAATCTTTGCAATACTGCTGACCGAAGTCCGGTCAGGCTGGTACCGCAAGCTGGTGCAGACGCTGACCACGATTCCGAATTTCATCAGCTGGATTCTCGTCTATGCGCTGGCCTTCTCGCTGTTCTCCGTAGACAGCGGCGTGGTGAATCACCTGCTGGTCCAGTTCGGCTTCGCGGATGAAGGCTTCAACTTCCTGGCCTCCAGCTCTCATGTCTGGATCACGATGATCGCCTGGTACTGGTGGAAGTCGCTGGGCTGGGGAGCGATCCTGTACCTTGCGGCCATTGCCGGAATTGACCAGGAGCTGTATGAAGCGGCGGAAGTGGATGGAGCGAGCCGGTTCCGCAAGATCTGGCATATCACGGTTCCCGGCATCATTCCCACCTTCTTCGTCCTGCTGCTGCTCTCCATCGGCAATTTTGTCAATAACGGAATGGAGCAGTATTTTGCCTTCCAGAATGCGATGAACAAGGACACGATTGAGGTGCTGGACCTCTACGTGTACAATATCGCTTTTGCCAACAACTTCCCGTTCGCTACGGCGGTCAGCATGCTGAAGTCGGTGGTCAGCGTTATCCTGCTGTTCGCGGCCAATACACTCTCGAAGATTGTGCGTGACGAATCCATTATTTAAGGGCGGTGATTCCACATGCGGAACAAGCGTAAACCGGGCAATGCCCTCTTTCAGGGAATCATCTATCTGCTCTTCGGATTATTCACCCTGAGCTGTATTTATCCGTTCTATTATCTGTTCATTAACACGATTAGCTCCAATGATCTAAGCGCCGGAGGGTATATCAAATTCTATCCGCGGCAGATTCATTTCGACAACTACTTCAAGGTCCTGCGGATCAGCGGGCTAAGCCACGCGGCACTGGTCTCGGTCTACAGAACAGTAGTCGGCACATTCCTGACGGTTGGGGCATCGGCTTTTCTCGGCTATCTGTTTACCAAGAAAGAAATGTGGGGCCGGCAGATCTGGTACCGCAGCATTGTGGTAACGATGTATTTCAGCGCGGGACTGATCCCCTGGTACATCACGATGCACAATCTGCATCTGACCAACAATTATCTGGCCTATATTCTGCCGACGATTATTACCCCGTTCAACATTATTCTGGTCAAAACCTTCGTGGAGGCGATCCCGCCTTCCCTGGAGGAATCGGCAGCGATGGACGGTGCTGGATACCTGCGGGTATTCTGGAGCATCATTGTGCCGCTGACCACGCCGATTCTGGCGACGATTACGATTTTCTCGGCGGTGAACCAGTGGAACTCCTTCATTGATACGGCGTTCCTGATGACTGACACGAAATATTACACGCTGCAGTTCCTGCTCTGGCGGTATTTGAACGAGTCCAGCTCGCTCGCCGCGCTGATCCGCAATTCACCGGATATGGCAGCCGGCATCCAGAATATGCAGACACCGACATCGGTGCGGATGACGGTAACGATGATCGTGGTCATGCCGATTCTGATTGTGTATCCGTTCTTTCAGCGTTTCTTCGTCAAAGGCATCATGATCGGCGCCGTCAAAGGCTGACCGAACTAATATATCAGGGGGTATGAAGCAATGAGATTCAGATTCAGACAAGTATCGCTATTTCTGCTAAGCATGATAATGGTGCTGGTGCTGGCAGCCTGCGGCGGGGGAAACGGAAATTCAGGCAATTCAGGCAATTCGGGTACGGCGGCCAGCACGGATAAGCCGGCGGCCGAAGCCACGCCAGCCGCCGGCACAGAGGCCACGGCGGCTCCGGCAGACGGGGCACTGGACCACACCAAGCCGCTCAAGCTGACCGTATTCTCGACAACGGCCAATTACGCCGGCCCGCAAATCGGCTGGTTCGCCAAAGTCATCAAAGACAAATTCAACATTGAGCTGGATATTGTCGCCTCCAACCTGACCGGCGGGGATACCAAAATCTCAGCCATGATGGCCTCCGGCGACCTCGGCGATGTCATCATCTTCGGGGATGATAAGAACCATTATCCGAACGCGATCAAAGGCAAGCTGCTGCTGGACTGGACGCAGGACGGCCTGCTGGACAAATACGGCGCGGATATTGTGAAGCAGTTCCCCAAAGCGATAGAGAAGGCTAAAGTGGCCTTTGGCGGCGGAAGCTCCGTCTTCGGTATCGGCAATAACGTGGCAACCAACCCTTCAGGACCTTCTGAGGGCAAGGATATGACCTGGGGACCCGACCTGCGCTGGGACCTGTATCAGCAGCTCGGTGCGCCTGAAATCAGCAAGATTGAGGATTATCTCCCGGTGCTAAAGCAGATGCAGGAGCTGGAGCCAAAGAATGAGCAGGGGAAGAAAACCTATGCGTTCTCCTTATGGTCCGACTGGGACGGGAACTATAAAATGACGCTGGCGAAGCAGTTCGCCAACATGATGGGCTATGATGAAATTGCCGATACAGCGTTGTATGTCAAGGCGGATGAAGAGAAGTACTATGATTTCCTTTCCGAGGACAGCTGGTATATGAAATCGCTCAAGCTCTACTTCGAAGCGAATCAGATGGGCCTGCTTGACCCGGACTCGCTTACCCAGAAATTCGATGATGTGGTAGCGAAATACAAGGACGGCCGCCTGCTCTTCTCCTGGTTCCCGTGGCTGGGCGCAGCCAACTACAATACACCGGAGAGAACCGCAGAAGGCAAAGGGTTCGCGCTTGTACCGTTCAAGGATGAGCTGATGTACTCCACAGGCTTCAACGTATACGGCGGCAACGGAATTATCGCCATCGGCGCCAAGGCCAAAGAGCCGGCCCGCATCATGGAGTTCATCAACTGGATGTACACACCGGAAGGCGCGATGATCTCGGCAGGCAGCGGAACCGCAGTCTCCAATGGACCGCAGGGTCTGGCCTGGGATATTGACAGCAGCGGCAAGCCGGTCGTGACTGACTTCGGCTGGAAGGCTTATGCCGATCAGCAGAACACGCAGGTTCCCGAAGAATACGGCGGCGGTGACTACTATTACGGCTCGAATCAGATGAACTTCTCCTTCGTGGTTCCGGCGATGGTGAATCCGGCTACGAATGAGCCGTATGACCACAATCTGTGGCAGACCACACTGAAGCGCAATCCGTCGAAGCTCGACAGTGACTGGAGAGCGAAGATGGGCGTGCTTACGGCCAAGGAATATTTTGAGAAAAATAATCTGCTCGCCGTAGCGCCGCAGGGCTTCACCGGCAAAGAGCCGCTGACGATGGACAAAACGCTAGAGCAGAAGAACAAGCAGATCGGTACCGTGATCCAGCAAATCTCCTGGAAGATGGTCTTCGCCAAAAATCAGGCGGAATTCGATAAGCTGAACAAAGAGATGCATGACAAAGTTAACGGTCTCGGCTATCAGGACGTGATGAACTTCTCAGTGAAGAAAGCGGAAGAGCTGTTTGAAGCCCGCAAAAGTGTAAAGTAAGCGGAAGCGGATAGGGAATAGGCAGGGCAGCGACCGGGCTGTTCTGCCTTCTTATTTTCAGAACAAGAAAAATCTGGTATTCTGAGTCTATATATTGAAACGCTTTCATTAAGAGATGAGGTCCTGCCCCATGCCTGGAAAGAAGCAAGCAGGCCATCCGCCGAAGGGGAAGTCCCTGCGGACTACTTTGGTGATTTATTTGCTGATCGGTACGCTGCTGCCGCTGCTGATTGTCGGCTTCATATCCTACACTTCCATCTATTCCATTCTCTCCGGCAAAATCGGCAGCGGCATCAGTGCCAGTCTGCGCCAGGAAGCACTGAGCCTGGAGAATGCGATCGACAATCTGGATTTCGCCTCCAAGCAGTTTGCGCTGGACGGACAGATTGTGGAGGAGATGTCTTCTTTTCTGCAGGAGAAGCAGATCTACCGCAAGTCGCAAATGATGAATTCGATCAATCAGAAGATCAACCTGGTCAATTTCACCAATCCCTATATCGGCCTGACCGCCTATATCATGCCTGGAAGTGAAGATCCGGTGCTGTTCACCAACATGAGTACGCGAAGGGGCTTCGATCTCAGCAGCCTGCCTTCATTCATGCGCTATAACGGGGCTGATTATTATGGTCCGCATGGCACGATGTATGCTGTCGGCGATAATGTCGTCTTCTCGGAGCGGCGGATCGTACGGGTAAGCGGGCAGCATGAGCTGTATATCTTTCTGGAGACCAATTACAGTCTGCTGCGCAAAATTTTCAATCAGGAAGCCTACGGGATGAAGGTCAATCATCTCCTGGTGAATCAGAGCGGCACCCTTACTCATGTCATTGACGGTGAATTGCCGGAAAGGATCGTCAAGCAGGCCGGCCAAAACGGGGGTTCCGCCCATGAGGTGCTAAATGGCTATCATTTGTTCCGCTATGAGAGTCCACAGGGCTGGAAGCTTGTAGCCGTGGTCAAACGGTCGGTGTTCAACAGTGAGATTTACACCTGGATCTACAAAATGATTCTGCTGGCGCTGCTCACCCTCCTGTTCGCAGGATTCCTGGCCTGGCTGATCTGGAGAAGGGTTTATGGTCCGCTGCGCAAGGTCAATCTCGAAATTATCCGCATGGCAGAGAATGTCACCACGCCGGTAGCATTCACGAACGTGGAGGAATTCGATTCTGTCCTGAACAACTTCCAACAGATGAAGGATCAGGTGAATGAGCTGATTCTGGCTGTGGCCCGCAATGAGAAGCAGAAAAGCCAGTTCGAGATTGAGAAGCTGCTCAGCCAGATCAATCCGCATTTCCTCCATAATACGCTCAATACGGTGCAGTGGCTCGCCCGGCTGAACGGACAGAAGGAGATTGATAAGCTGGTAACCCTGCTGGTGAAGGTGCTGCATTATAATCTCGGCAAGCAGAGCATCATCGTCACCATCGGGGAGGAGATTGAAGCGATCCGTAATTACATGGAGCTGCAGCGCATCCGTTACGATTATGAATTCGAGTTCAATGTAGAGGCCGATCCGGAGGTGCTGTCCGCTGCGGTTCCCCGGTTCCTGCTGCAGCCGCTGGTCGAGAATTCCATCTATCACGGACTGAGTGACAACGGTAAGGTCGATGTAATCATTACCGCGCAGGGTACGGATGAAGTGAAGCTCATGGTGAAGGACAACGGTGCGGGAATGGATCAGGCAAAGATTGAGGAGCTGCTTGCGGAGGAGGCCGTGCGGAGACGGGGACTTGGCATCGGCTTCGCTTATGTGATGCGGATGCTGCGCATGTATTACGGGGAGCAGATGAGCCTGGAAATTCTCAGCGGGGAGAGCGGCGGGACAACGGTATCCATCATCATACCCATAATGAGCAAGGAGGACTTCAATGATTAAAGCTGTGGTCGTGGATGACGAGCGGCTGGTACGCAAAGGCTTCATCTCGCTGATTGACTGGCCGTCCTTCGGGGTGGTGATTACTGGTGAAGCCGGGGACGGCAATGCTGCACTGGAGCTGCTCCGCCAGCAGGAGACGGATCTGCTGTTCGTGGATCTTACAATGCCGGGCATGACCGGGTTCGAGCTGATCCGCCAGGTCAGGCTGCGGTTTCCGGCTGTCCGCTGTGTGGTGCTAACCTGCCACCATGAATTCGATTATGTGCAGGAGGCACTGCGGCTGGGAGCAGTCGATTATATTGTGAAAACGCTGCTGGAGGTGGAGAATGCCGACGAAACCATCCGCAGGCTGGTGGAGCGGATCAGGTGGGAGGACGGCAACCGGGGTGCCCTGGTATCCGGCGAACTGAAGGTTATGTCTGCGGACAAGGCTCTACTCTATCTGCCCCTGGAGCCTGAAGGGAAGGAAGCGGAGCTGTTTGAACTGTCACTGGTCAAGAACCATCCGCTGATCTCATTCCAGAACCTGTGGATGACCCCGCTTCCCTGCCGTGTGGCCGTGGAGGAAATCCGCCGTGAGCTGGAGGCTGTGCTTGGAGCAGGCTGGTCAGCTGTACTTGTGGAAGGTGTGCGTGATCAGCCGCTGAAGGAGCTGGAGGATGTTCTGGAACGGGCGGTTCCACAGGCGCTGTTCTACTATTCCGGAAGCGATGAGCTCCCGAGGCTGAACTTTGCTGAACTGAAGGCGCTGGCCGGAGGGGGCCTTCCCGCTGATGCTGCAGAGAATGGGGAGCCGCTGGCGATTGCAATGAATCTCCGGTGGACGCTTGATCGGGGAGCCTGGGAAAGTTTCACTACAGCCGTTCTGTCCCGGCAGCCGCGCCAGAAAGAGGTCGCGGGGTTTGGAAAGGAACTGCTGCAGAGTTGGAGCGGGCTGCTGATGAAGCCGGAGGAGGCGGCAGAGCTTGCACTATCGGCACACCGCAACCGGAACTGGTGCCAGTGGAAAAGCTGGCTGCGCCAGTTCTCCGGTCAGGTTCAGCAGCGGATGATTGAGCTGGGCATGAGCAAAGAAGTGATGTTCTGCCTGATTAGCGCTGTGAACTATATGAAGAGCCATGCCGGGGATAAAATCAATCAGGGCGATGTAGCCGCCGCCATTAATATGAGCCGCGGCTATTTCAGCCAGTGCTTTGCCCGCTTTGCCGGGGAGACCTTCGGGGACAGCCTGCGGAGCATGCGGCTGGAGCTGGCCAAATCCCTGCTGCGCGATACCCATGCGCCGGTCTGCGAAATTGCCTGCCGGTCCGGCTTTGAGGATGACCGCTATTTCAGCAGGCTGTTCCGTGAGCATGTAGGCAAGCTGCCCAGTGAATACCGTGCAGAAGGGATGGGGGAGCGGTGAACCGGGTCATGAGATATTCCCTGCCTCTATTGCTGCTGCTCAGTCTGTCCGCCTGCCGCAGCAGCGGTGCAGGGGGGCCTGCGCAACGGGCAGTGCCAGCCCCGAATGCTGCCGATGCCGCTGCTTACGGCCGGTATGAGGAGCCGGTTGTGATGCGGATCGGATTCAAGGTGCCGGATTCCCGGCTGACTACAGGCGACAGCAATGATAATAATCCGATCTCCCGCTATCTGGAGAGCCTTACGAACATCAGAGTCATTCATTCCTGGGAGGCGAAAGGCGAAGAGCCGTTTACACAAAAGGCGCAGCTGGCCATAGACAGCAATGATCTGCCGGATGCAATGGTGGTGGACCGGGATCAGCTCAGCAAGCTGATATCAAGCGATATGATTGAGGAACTGACCGATACGTATGAGCAGTACGGCTCCGAACTGATCAAGGATATGTACGATTCGACTCATGGCGAAGCCCTAGCCGACGCGCAGCGGGGCGGAAGATTGTACGGACTGCCCAATGTAGCCATTCATGCCGATTCGACCTCCCTGCTGTGGGTCCGCCAGGACTGGCTGGACCGGCTGGAGCTGCCGGCTCCGCGAACGCTTGGGGATATTGAGGCAATCGCCAGAGCTTTTATCGACAAGGACCCGGACGGCAACGGTAAGCGTGATACCGTGGGCATTAGCGCCTACAGGAATATTGTGTACGGGACCAAGCCGTATGTGAACGGTCTGGACGCAGTGTTCAGCGCCTTTCATTCCTTCCCGACCAACTGGATTAAGGACAGCGGCGGTAACGTAGTCTATGGCTCGGTTACCCCGGAGACACGCCAAGCGCTGGGCCAGCTTGCCGCATGGTACAAACAGGGATTAATTGATCCTGAGTTTGCGCTGTACAAAGAAACCCAGGAGCCGATTATTGCCGGCAAAGCCGGAATTTTCTTCGGGCCCTGGTGGATGCCCTTCTATCCTTTGTCGGAAGCGGTTGCCCAGGATACCAAAGCCGAATGGCGGGCCTACGCCGCACCGCTGGATGAGTCCGGCAAATTCGTGGCCCATATAGCCCCGGTCACGGACCGGTATCTGGTTGTCCGCAAAGGATACGGACATCCCGAGGCTGTAGTGAAGCTGCTGAATGTGTTCACCCGGCTGGAAAGAAGACGCGATCCTAACGTGGAGGAGGTCAGCAAGCTGGATGATTTCGCGGCGCAGACCGGTATTCAGCCGCGGGCGTATTACCCGTTCGATCTGCTGATTGACTATAGCGATGCCATCGAGCAGCATTATGCAGATATTCAGCAGGCGCTGCACGGCAAGATTGACCCGGATGCGCTCGACCCCGATACCCGGCTGATCTATGAACGCTGGCTGGCGGAGGAAGAACAGCCGAAGAAGAATCTGGAAGGCTGGAAGGTGGCCAATGCCTACAAATACGGGGTTGCCGTATTGTCCACAACAGCCGTTGAGGGAGTGCGCAGCGTGTATTACGGAAGTACGCTGCATATGGCAGCGAAATGGCCGGCGCTGCAGAAGCTGGAGAGTGAGACGTTTCTGAACATTATCGTCGGCGATGCGCCGCTAAGCTCTTTTGACGAATTCACCGTGAAATGGATGAGCATGGGCGGCGGACTAATCACGCGGGAGGTCACGCAAATTGTGAACCTCCGGGATGCCGAGGGTAAGCAGGCTAACAGCAGTAGCCGGTGAACAAGAATCGTAAACAGGATGCGGTGAACAGGGATCAGCATATCCGCAAAAGATGCAGCCTGAACATTGCCAAGGCCGGAGCCCTTCACAGGACTCCGGCCTATTGGCAATGTTCAGGCAGACTATATCAAGGAATAGGCGGCTTCCTCAGGCGGTTTTACCGATTTCGGCTGCAAGTCTATGTTCTGCCTTATCGTTGCGGGTGGAGCGATAGCTGACCCATGCTCCGCACAGGGCCAGAACGGCAAGTCCCGAGGCCAGCCACGGAATCGAGGCGATCCCCAGTGTGTTGATAGTCACCCCGCCGAGATAAGCACCGGCGGCATTGCCCAGATTCAGCGCCGAATGGCTGGATGTTGTGGCTAGCAGCGGTGCTTTATGTGCCAGATTCATGATCCGCAGCTGAATGCCGGTCATAATCCCGAAGGCGGCGATCCCCCAGAGAAAGACGTTGGCAACGGCAAGGAGCGGATGATGCAGCGTCAGATTTGGTTGTAGCGTATTTCATAATCAGATGTTGTCTCCGATCTGAGATGTTGTAGGTTCTTCCTTCCAGCCTTTGCAGACATCGACCCATGCCCGGCTTCCGGAGTATTCGGCAAGTTCACCGCAGGTTAGTTCAATGGCGGAATTGGTGCTGCCGCAGGCCGGGAAAAGCGTGCTGAACCGCTTCATGGACTCATCCAGATATACATCCAGCGGACGGGCCAGCCCGAAGGGACAAACCCCGCCGATCTCGTGTCCGGTCTGTTCCAAGACCTCATCCGGACTTAGCATCCGTGCCTTGAACCCGAAGGTCTCGCGGAACTTCTTGTTGTCAATCTTGGCATCTCCAGCCGCAACGATGAGTATGGCATCTTCTTGTGCACCGCGGAAGGAGAGGGTTTTGGCAATTCTGGCCGGAATGACGCCAATCACAGCGGCTGCCATCTCTACAGTAGCGCTGGAGGCAGCAAACTCCTGTACATCCTGCTCGCGGGAGAACTTACGGAAATGTTCTTTAACATTGGCAATCGACATGATCTTGACATCCTTTCTGAAATTACATGGTTTTCATATTGGGTTACATTCTAACCTGTTTCACCAGACTCTGCAAAACATTCCTCATCTATGATCCAAACATTTCAATCACCGGCGGCATTTAATATAGAAATAAGGGTGAGAGGTGAGCGCGGATGAAATTTGAGGAAATCAGGGGAGGATATGATTGCATTGTCAGTCTGGGAAGCTCATGCGAGCCTGCAGCCCATTTGCGCCACAGAGGCCTCCGGGTATTTTCATCGCCGCTGGACTGGGTGGTGTCGTTATCGCTTACGGATGTGAACCGGCTGCTGGGCCAGCGTTTCTCGGGGGATATGGAGCTCCCGAATATGGGTGTGATCGATGGCAATGATGTGTTTGTGGACAATGAAGTCGTCCAGCCGGTCAAATCCTATTTCGTGAAGGACTTTCATTATAATGTAATTTCAGTGCATGACTTTCCGGTGCTGGAGGGGCTGGAGTGGAGCCACGTCTACCCGGATTTCAAGCAAAAAATCAATATGCGATCCCAGCGCCTGCTGGACACCCTGCAGATGAGCCGGAAGGCGCTGTTCATCCGCTGGGGCAGTACGTATGAGGAAGCCTGTGAGCTTCAGACCGTGCTGCGCACCTTAACCGGCGGGGATTTCCATATTCTGATTGTAAACGGTGTCGATGGACTGGAGTCCGTGCTCGACCGTGACTGGCCGCTGCCCGGTATTGCGTCTCTGGCAATTCCGAACCGTGCGGGGGATGCGGAGAGCTGGGATCATATTCTGGACGGTATATATCTGCTGTAGGGATTATAAGCAGACTATAATATAAGCGAACAGCAGAGCAGCGGCTCCCTGGAAGACGGGAGAACCGCTGCTCTGCTGTGTTTCACGGATTATAACATCCTATATAACCTGAGCTGGATAACTTGCACAGCCGCTGGAGAAGCTGCTGTCAATTCTGCCCGTTCAGCAGGTCTGAATTCCGCGTGACCTTATGGAGCAAAGTAATCAGAGTGTCGATTTCTTCCCCGGTTAGATCTGCAGACAGCTTGCGGTTGAAATCATCTAACAGCGACTGGAATACCGGGGCGAATTCGAGCGCTTTGGCCGTCGGGTACAGCAGGGAGGAGCGGCGGTCCTTGGGATCAGTCCGGCGTTCGATATATCCCGAGGCCTCCAGATGTTTCACGGAGCGGGCGGTGGTGGCTTTATCACATTTTATTTCACTGGTCATCTGATCCTGTGTGATCCCCGGGTGGCTCAGAATCAGCTTAAGGAAGCTATGCTGCCCACCGCTGCCGATACCATAGGGCAACAGCTCTTTGGCCAGAATTTTTTGATTCTGGCGGTGCAGATGGGAGATCAGCTTGCCGATCGGTTCTTTGTTTGAAGTCACTGACGGACACCTCTTCAGGGGATAATGACGGCGTTCTGGATACCTCTGAATACCGTCTGCCTCAAATACTACAACAATATGGTTGCGTGTGCAACTAATTTGCAGTACACTGGGATTGGCTGTTTTGTTGCGCATGCAACTAGTTGTTCAATATGACGCAAGAGGTGTTTGCAAATGAGCAGTATAAGTGCTACATACCAGGAGGATGCAGTGATTCAGAAGAAACGCTGGATTATTCTGATCGTCCTGAATTTATTTACATTTATGTCTACGCTGGACGGAAGTATTGTGAATATTGCGCTGCCGGTGCTGGTGAAGGAGCTGCAGCTGCCGGTTGCTCAAGTAGAATGGGTGACTACCGGATATTTGATGGTCATCTGCACTGTCATCCTATTCTTCGGGAAGCTTGGCGATATTGCCGGGAAGATCAGGATTTTTAAGTTAGGCATGATTATATTCACCGCCGGCTCCCTGCTCTGCGGTCTAAGCCACAGTCTGCCGCTGCTGATTGCGGCGCGTGTGGTTCAGGCGATCGGCGCTTCGATGACTATGGCGAACAGCCAGGGGATTGTTACGGATATTTTCCCGTCCACCGAACGCGGCAAGGCATTGGGACTGATCGGGACCTTCGTGTCACTGGGCAGTATAGCCGGACCAAGTCTCGGGGGAATCATAGTTTCCACTATGGGCTGGGAATATATTTTCTGGGTAAATGTTCCGATTGGACTGATTGCGATTGTGCTCGGGTGGAAGGTGCTGCCGAAGGATCTAGTCCGGGTGAAGTCCAGAATCGATCTTCCCGGCAGCCTGCTGTTTGCTGTCTTTATTGTTACTTTATTCGCCGGTCTGCTGCTTGGCCAGCAGCTTGGATATAGGGATAACCGGATTCTAGCCTCCCTGATAGCGGCTGCTATAACCCTTATAGCATTTCTGATGGTGGAGCTGCGCCGCAAGCAGCCGCTGCTTCAGCTGTCGCTGTTTAAGAATCCGCTGTTCTCGCTGAGTATTTTCTGTGCTTTTCTGGTGTTTGTCTCCAACTTCTGTTTCAACATTATCGCGCCGTTCTATGCACAGAATATGCTGAATATGTCGCCCTTCAGTGCCGGCTTCCTGCTGATGCTCTTTCCGATATCCATGGTCATTGTCGCGCCGCTTAGCGGGGCGTTGTCCGATAAGATTGGTTCAGAGCTGCTGACCTTTGCCGGGCTGATTGTTATGGTCATTGCCCAGTTCGGGCTGGCCAGGCTGCATGAAGGCAGTCCGGTACTGCTGGTCGGCGTATGGATTGCCATGCTCGGAATCGGCAGCGGTTTATTCGGCTCGCCGAATAATTCACTGGTGATGTCGACCGTGCCGCGCACCCAGCTTGGCTCCGCAGGCAGTGTGAATTCACTGGTCCGCAATGTAGGGATGGTCGTGGGAATCACTGTTGCTACGTCCATACTATTCAACGTGATGAGCAGCAGGGCAGGCTACCGGGTGACCGGACTAATCGAAGGACGCCCGGACATTTTCCTCTCAGGGATGCATGTGGTCTTCATGACCTCGTCCAGCATTTGCCTGTTATCGGCGCTGCTGACCGGCTGGCGGCTGTTCTCGTCCCGCAGGGCTAAGAGATTGAACGCTTAAAACGAACTAAATCACTTTATGGAATTTTCCCGCTTAAACAGCGGAGAGGTGTTTAGAAATCCGAGTTAATAAATTTGTCTATATCCTGTCACAAACCACAGCCCCATCTTGTCTACAGTAATGTAGAACACGAATGGAGGCGATTGGACATGAGTCTGAGAATGAATTATCGTGAGGTTAACGCGCCGGCTTTCCGGGCAATGATGATACTGGAGCAGCATGCAGGAAGCCGCAGCAAGGATAAGGTACTGTATGAGCTGGTCAAAATACGTGTCTCCCAAATCAACGGCTGTGCGTTCTGTCTGGATATGCATGCCAAGGATCTGATGAAGCTGGGCAACTATGCTGATCATATTCTGCTGCTGAGTGTCTGGCGTGAAGCGCCGATATTCACTGATAAAGAACGGGTGCTGCTGGAATTCGCCGAGCATGTAACCCTGATTAGCCAGGCAGGTGTTCCGCAGGAGCTGTATCTCAAGGTACTGGAGCATTTCAGCGAAGAGGAAATGGTTGACTGGATTATGGCGATCAATACGATCAATAGCTGGAACCGGATTGCAATTACCACGGGGATGTTCCCCGGATGTATCAGCTGAGTTTGAAATAGATAGTCTTAAGGGTAAGGAGGGGCAGCGCGTGGAGATCCGGGATAATGAAGGCATGAAGGTTGAGAGTCCGTCTGCGGAGAGTTTAGGTATGGAGGAGCTGTATCAGCACTATAAAGGCTATGCATTCTCCATTGCCTACCGGATGTTAGGTGTGGTTGCGGATGCGGAGGATGCTGTTCAGGATACATTCGCAGAGCTTCAGCGCCGGGACCGGAGCGGAATTCAGAATATCAAAGCCTATGTGGCCAAAGGCGTCACCAACCGTTGCCTGAATATGCTGAATTCTGCGCGCAGCCGGAGAGAGACCTATATCGGAGAGTGGCTGCCGGAGCCGGTCAGCACAGGGTATGATGGTCCGGAAGCGGAGGCAGAGCGGAAGGATAGCCTATCGTATGCTTTTCTGGTGCTGCTGGAACGTCTGGCGCCAACGGAGCGGGCCGTATTTGTACTGCGTGAGGCATTCCAGTACGACTACGAGGAAATTGCCGGGATGGTTGGCAAGACGGAGAGCAACTGCCGGCAAATCTTCAGCCGGGCGAAGCGCACACTGCAGGCGGAGCGTGCGGCTACATCGCCTTCCCCTTCTCCCGGTTACGGAGCCGTCAAAGAGAATCTGCTGCGGAGCTTCACTGCCGCGTTCACCTCTTATGATGTCGGCAGCATGCTGAAGCTGCTGGGGGAACATCCTGTGCTGGTTGCTGACGGTGGCGGACAGGAAGTGCATACGATTCTCCGGCCGATGACCGGCCGCAAAGGCGTGCTGGCGCTGCTGACCTCACGCAGGGTGATGCATTATCTCCGGGAATGGGAGCAGCACTATGGAATAGTCAATGGCGAGCCTGGCCTGATCTTCACCCATCAGGGTGAGATCAAAGGAGTGATCTGTCTGATTCCCGACCGGAGCGGCGAGCAGATCCAGAACATCTACCTAATGATGGACCCGGCCAAAATGAGCCATATTACAGTTCATCCGGTGACGCCGCGGAGTTAATCTCGGAGCAGAACCCAAAGACCCGTTACAAATCCCTGCCGGGAGAGTAACGGGTCTTTATGTTCTTAAGGGCGGTCCTCAACCAGCCGTCCTGTCGCTATCAGGGTGTCCTAGTTCTTGAAGCTGTGGATCGGCGCCGGAATACGTCCGCCGCGGTTAACGAAGCCTGCACAATTGAACGGGTTGACCGCCATGACCGGTGCATAACCCAGCAGGCCGCCGAACTCAACCATTTCGCCGACGTCCTTGCCGATAACCGGAATGACGCGGACTGCGGTTGTCTTGTTGTTGACCATGCCGATCGCCGCTTCATCGGCGATGATACCTGAGATGGTCTCCTTGCTGGTGCTGCCCGGAATGGCAATCATGTCGAGGCCGACGGAGCACACGCAAGTCATTGCTTCGAGCTTCTCCAGCGTCAGTGCACCGCGCTGAACAGCCTGGATCATGCCGTGGTCTTCGCTGACCGGGATGAACGCGCCGCTTAAGCCGCCGACATAGGAGGAGGCCATGACCCCGCCTTTTTTGACATTATCGTTAAGAATAGCCAGCGCGGCCGTGGTGCCGGGAGCTCCTGCTTCTTCAAGACCCATGACCTGGAAGATCTCGGCAATGGAGTCGCCAATTTCAGGTGTAGGCGCCAGCGACAGATCGATGATGCCGAAGGGCACATTCAGCCGCTTGGAGGCTTCCTGGGCAACGAGCTGCCCGACGCGGGTAACCTTGAAGGCGGTACGCTTAATGGTCTCGCACAGCGTTTCGAAGTCCTGTCCCTTCACTTCTTCCAGCGCCCGCTTGATTACGCCGGGACCGCTGACGCCAACATTAATGACACATTCCCGTTCGCCGACACCGTGGAAGGCTCCAGCCATGAACGGATTATCTTCAACGGCGTTGCAGAAGACGACCAGCTTGGCGCAGCCGATGGAATCGCGGTCTTTGGTGCGCTGTGCAGTCTGGATGATAATATCGCCCATCAGCTTCACGGCGTCCATGTTGATGCCGCTGCGCGAGGAGCCGACATTCACGGAGGAGCAGACGCGTTCCGTCACCGCCAGCGCTTCCGGGATGCTGTCGATCAGAATCCGGTCACCTTTGGTGCAGCCTTTCTGAACCAGTGCGGAATAACCGCCGATAAAGTTGACGCCAACCTCCTTGGCCGCCTTGTCGAGAATCTGTGCTACAGGAACATAAGTATCGGTATGTACAGCGCCGGCAGCGATTGAGATCGGAGTTACGGAAATACGCTTGTTCACAATCGGCACGCCGAATTGACGCTCCAGATCCTCACCGGTCTTCACGAGCTTTTCGGCGGAGCGGGTAATTTTGTCATATACATTGCGGTTAAAGATCTTCATATCCGTATGCGCGCAGTCCATCAGACTGATGCCCATGGTAATCGTGCGCACGTCCAGGTTCATTTCCCGGATCATTTTATTGGTTTCCTGCACTTCTCCAATTGAGATCATAGTATGGTTGTTCCTCTCTTTGCCGCCCGGCTAGATCCGGTGCATAATATTGAAGATATCTTCATGCTGAAGCTTGATTTCCACACCGATGTCCTCACCGACATGCTGCAGATCCTCTACGATTTCCTCGAAGGACTTAGAGGGTGCAGAAATGTCCACAATCATCATCATATTGAAATAGTCCTGCACAATCGTCTGGGAAATATCCAGAATATTCAGATTGTGTTCTGCGAGATATGTACATACTTTGGCAATAATTCCCACTTTGTCTTTTCCCAGTACCGTAATAATCCCCTTCAATTGAAAGCCTCCTATTTTAGATTACTCTGTTTTCTCCGCCCACTGCCGCTTTAACGGAATGAACGGTTTCAATTATTATGTCAAATGAATAGAAGGTTATCAACCAAAGCTTTTTTTGTAGGGCTGATTAGAGATTTGAGCTTGCAATTCGACAAAAATAGATAAAAATTGACACCGTCTTAAAAATATGATTAATTAAAATTTTGAAGAACCAATCGATTTGAAGGAACGAACTGAAGGAGCTATTATGACAACGAGAAAATATAAAGAGCTGGTTGAACAGCGCACCAGACAAACCTTGCAGAAGTGGTCGCAGCAGCCGGCAGTTGAGGAAAGGGATATCTATCGCTTTCTGCATAATTTAAAAGGCACTTCCGGTACAGTGGGCCTTGACGCGGTGGAGGCGTTCTCCGGTAACTCTCTGCTCTATTTCTCGGATGATAACCATAGAAGCTGGACGGAAGCCGAGTGGGGGGATTATTTATATCCGCTGCTGGAGCTGTTTGATGAGCCTAAAAGTACAGGTGCAGTGCCTCCCCAGATTCCGGGAATTGCGTTGTCCCATGGGAGCATCCACCATCAGTACGAAATTCTGGTCATTGACGATGATGTGGAGCTGGTGGCTTTTTTGCGCGAGTCGCTGGAGAAGCAGTCATACTATGTAAGCATTGCCCTATCTGCTGAACGCGGACTTAAGATTTTTTATGAGACCAAGCCGGATTTAATTCTGCTGGATATTCTGCTGCCGGACCGCAGCGGGATTGATGTGCTCAATCAGATTATCGGCAAAGCCAAAAAAGAGCGGATTCCGATCATTATCATCAGCGGTGAACACTCCAAGGAAGTCCAGAAATATGCCTATTCGCTCGGTGTGATGGATTACATCCGGAAGCCGGTGGATATCGACCTGTTCCTGGTGCTGATCAAGAACCGGTTTGAACTGAAAAAAGAATGGCAGGAATCCATCATTGTAGATGAGCTGACGGGTGCTTTTAACCGGAAATATTTCAATCAGACCCTGAAGATGCTCTCATCGGACTTCAGACGGACGGGCCGGACGTTCTCGCTCGCGCTGCTGGATCTGGATTACTTTAAGCATGTCAACGATACGTATGGTCATCTTGTGGGGGACGAGGTCCTGCAGACTTTTTCGGAGCTGGTCAGAGATTCAATTCGTACGGAGGATACACTGTGCCGCTACGGGGGAGAGGAATTCGCCCTGTTCATGCCAAATACCTCTGCGGACTCAGCGCTGCTTGTCATTGAACGGATTCAGGAGAAATTCGCCTCCAGGGAATTCTGTGCCAAACGGGAAAGCTTCCATGTTACCTTCTCCTGCGGCATTACAGAGATAAGCGAACGGCAGCAGGATACCGATAAACTAATTGACGAAGCAGACCAGGCTTTGTATTCCAGCAAGTATAGCGGACGAAACCAGACAACCTTGTACAGCGAGGGAATGTTAACGGGCCAGATGGAAACGGTACTCAATGTAATAATTGTTGATGATGATCCGCTGATCCGCAGAATTATTACAGGCAATTTCGCCTCCTGGGAGCCGGGGAATATCGGTGGAATTAAAGTGAACAGTTATGCCGACGGCGAGCTTTTTCTGAAATCGGACTGGTATGTTCCGGAGGAGAAGTACATTATTCTGCTGGACGGGGTGATGCCCGGCCTCGACGGTCTTGAGGTTCTGGAGAAGATCCGCAGCAGCTATCCTGAAGTGAACATCCTGGTGATTATGCTGACAGGCCGCAATAATCAGCGCGATATTATCCATGCCCTGCAGCTGGGGGCGGACGATTATGTGATTAAGCCGTTTCATGTGCCGGAGCTGCTGTCCCGGATTGAGCGCCTGGCCCACAGATTCTTGTTCTAATAGCAATATATCCATCCATGGATAAACTGAAAGTGAGCGTGAGTGTTAATGCAAAAAATACTGATTGTGGACGACGAAGATGTACTGCGCATGCTGATTGAAGATACGCTGGAGGATCTGGAGGATGTAGAGATTCATACCGCCGAGAATGGGGTTGAGGCGCTAACGCGGCTTACTTCGGACCCCTATGATCTCGTGATTCTGGACTATATGATGCCGGAAATGACCGGAATTGAAGTGCTCGGTGAGCTGAATGAAGAGCTGAAGAACAAGACCCCTATTATGATGCTGACAGCCAAAGCACAGGAAATGGACCGGAACAGGGCAAGGGAAGCCGGAGCACGTTATTTCATGCCTAAACCGTTCAGCCCGATGGAACTGCTGCAGATCGTGGAGGGCATCCTTAGTGATAAACAATAAACTTGCTGATGTGAGCATCAAAACCAAGTATTTCCGGATTATTTTCATCTTGTTTCTGGTGATTATGTTATCTGGTATCGGCCTGTTCTTCTACATCAATAACCAGCAGGACAAGCTGAAGCATGACCGCGGTGTCCTGCAGCATAAGACAGAGACCATCAATGAGCTGGCGGCGACGCTGAATGATGTCTTTTTCCGGGCGAGAGGTTATGTTGCCCTCAAAAGCGACGGTGAGCTTAAGCTGCTGAACACTGCACTCACGGGCCTTGATAGAATTCTGGAGCAATATTCGGCTCTGAATCTGTCGCCTGAAGAAGCGCAATACCGTGATGATCTGAAGTTATTCTATGAGCAGTACAAGACCAAGACCCTTCCTGAAGCGATCCGGCTGGTGGAGAATGATGATTATACGGGCATCCGCCATCTCTCTCAAGGCGGCAGCACCCAGGCTCTGAATGAATTTCTGGCCTATACCAAAGCGTTCAAAACAAGCTCGGACAGCAAGCTGAACGCCATGGATTCTCAGTCCATCAAGCAGGCGGACACCTTCACATTTATCGCCTTCGGGCTCAGCGCTGTACTGCTGTTATTCTTCACACTGATGATCTGGCGGATGCTTAGAGTGGTGCTCGATCCGATTGTTAAGCTGGAAGAAGCAACGAATTCGCTGGCGGCAGGCGAGGCTGTGCTGCTCGGCAAGCTGCATAAGCAGGATGAGATCGGCCGCCTCTATGAGGCCTTCCTTAATATGGCCCGGAGTATCCAGGATAAAGAAGAAGAGCTGATGATGCAGAATGAAGAGCTGCATGCCCAGCAGGATGAGCTGCAGGATCAGCAGTTCAAGCTGGAGCGTTCACTCAGTGAAATCGAAAGTATGATGAAGGCGCTGAATCAGACCTCCGCTGTCGGCATTCTGTCCAGCAAGGGAGTATTCACCTATGCCAATGATAACATTAGCGTCTACACCGGCTACAAGAACGCTGAGATTATCGGATATACCTTCCGTTTGTTTGAACTGCATAATATTTCGGATATTCAGATGGAACAGATTATACGCAAGCTGGCGACAGGAGGTGTATGGAGCGATGAGTCACAAATTGTGGCAAAAGATGGTTCTGCCGTCTGGCTCCAGCTGACGATCATGCCGTATCTGAATGATGAGGGTCAGATTTACCAGTACATTCTGATTGCTAACAACATTACCTCCATGAAGAGTGTCCAGCAGGAGCTGGCCGAGACGCTGAAAAGCACGGAGCAGACCACCATCATGCTGGAGCTTAACAACCAGCTCAATCATGAAATTACCTACACGCTGGACAAGCAGGAATTTGCCGAGAAATTCATCAAGTTCATGAACCGGCTGTACTCGTTCGACAGCAGTCTTTTCCTACTGGTCAAAGATAAGATATCGGTGGTCAAAGGGGTTCCGCAGGAGAATGTGGAGCGCTATATCGATGCCAACAGCAAGGATATGTTATACCGGATGAGCACGGAGAAGTCCTATATTGTGAAACGGACCGGAGTCCCCAGAGAGCAGGGAATCTCCGCCAAAGAAGTTTACTGCTATGATTTCTATACAACTGTAGTCAATGCCGAGGATGAGATCCTGGCGATCTTCTGCGGTACACGAATTGGGCATTCCTTCACCGAAGAGGAAATCAGCGAAATTCAGGGGATGATGAACCGGGTGGCGCTGGCCATCGAGCGGTTGTTCATGTATGAGGAAATCGAGAATGGCCGCAAGCTGAACCGGGATATAGTCAACAATGTCAACGAAGGCATCCAGTTCGTCAACACGGAAGGCGTCATTCAGCATATCAACAAGGCGCTCAGTCAATTGTTCGACTATGATGTGTGGGCAGAGGGGATGCTGATCCCTAAAGAGCAATGGATGGATCACTTCACCCTTCGCGTGAATGAATCGGAAGAGATGGGGCAGTTCTACCAGAAGGCGATGTCCGAGCACTCCGTGGATTCCAGCACGATGAAGTATTCCCTGGGCAAGGAAGCGATGAAGCATGTCGACGTCTATGCGATTCCGGTGTTCCGCCGTGAAGCGCGGGTGGGAACGTTGTTTGTACACCGGGATATCACCCGGGAATACGAGCTGGATCTGATGAAGTCGGAGCTGGTCAGTACGGTCAGCCATGAGCTGCGGACACCGCTGTCCAGTGTTCTGGGCTTCACCGAGCTCCTGTTATCCAAGACAATGAAGCCGGAGAAGCAGCTGAAATACCTGGAAACGATTCATAAGGAAGCCAAACGTCTGACTGAGCTGATCAATGATTTCCTTGACCTGCAGCGCATGGAATCCGGCACACAGCTGTACAATGCAGAGCCGGTCAATCTCAGCGAGACCGTTCTTAGTGTAATTGACCAGTACAAGCTTAGCGGTACCCACCATATCCTTGTGGAGGATGAGGCGCTGAACGCCGAGGTCGAGGTGGATAAGGATAAGATTATCCAGGTGCTGACCAACCTGCTGAGCAATGCCATCAAGTTCTCTCCAGGCAGCAATGAGATCAAGGTAACGCTGCATAATGAGCGGGATTCGGTTATAGTCCGGGTACAGGATCATGGACTGGGAATTCCGAAGAATCAGATCGGACAGCTGTTCCAGAAATTCCGCCGGGTGGATAACAGTGCATCCAAGCGGATTGGCGGAACGGGTCTCGGACTTGCGATCTGCAAGGAGATCATTGAGAAGCAGAAGGGGATGATCGGAATCGATTCGGTTGAAGGCGAAGGCACCGCGGTGTGGTTTAGCCTGCCGGTCCTCCAAGCGGAGAGCAGCCGTCATGAAGAGGAGCCGCATAAATGGAGTGCCGACAAGGAGCAAAAGCCGAATGTGATGATCGTTGAGGACGATTACAGCTTGTCCCTGCTGCTCTCTGAGGAGCTTAAGGGCAAAGGCTTCAGAGTGACTCATCACTATCATCCGCAAAAAGCATTTGATCAGGCGGTGAAGACGCCTTTTGTAGCTATCGTCGTGGATCTGATGCTCGGTGAAGAGCTGGACGGCTGGGATCTGATCCGTATGCTGAAGAATGATCCCCGCACGGAGAATGTGCCGATTGTCATCTCCTCGGCGCTGGATAAGGAAGATAAGAGCATGATGGATAAAGTGCAGAAATATCTGACCAAACCGTATCCGCCGGGCGAGCTGTCAAATACCTTGCAGGATATTGTGCAAATCAAGCCGAAGACGGGTGAGGTTCTTTTCCCGGACAGCGCTGAGCAGTAGGCGTATAATAGAGAACATAGTTATATAGAGTGAATGCAATCTTTTGCTGATTATATATATTCATTGAACAAGTCCTTCTTCGCGGAGGGCTTATTTTTTTGAGTATATGAGCATAAACAGAACATCACCGGAGTCTTCATACGTTATTCAGTTTGCTGGTTAAATAAGATTAAGCGGACTGAGAAGACCTTATATTCACTGAAAAGCTCTTATCACAGCTGAAACGGACTGAGAATCCGTTATATTGTTAATAAGCCAGCATAAGCGAAGTCCCCAGCGTCTGCCCGGCCCAGCAATACTGCAGCTTGAAGTTTGTCCAACAAAAAGCTTGCCTTAGAGCCTACTCTAAGGATTATATTAAACCCGATGCAGACAACCTAACCGAAATGAATGGGAGGAAATGCGATGAAGTACAGCTATTTGGGTAAATCCGGTTTGAAGGTCAGTCAATTATGTCTGGGCACGATGAATTTCGGGCCGGAAACCGAGGAGAAGGAAGCGTTCAGGATTATGGATGCCGCACTGGATGCGGGAATCAATTTCTTCGATACGGCCAATGTGTACGGCGGCCAGGACCGCCGCGGCTGGACCGAGGAAATTATCGGCCGCTGGTTTCAGCAGGGGGGCGGACGGCGCGAGAAGGTTGTGCTGGCCACCAAGGTGTATGGTGACATGTTCGACGAGCAGGACGGACCCAATTCCGCCTCCGGCTTATCCGCTTATAAGATCAGACGGCATTTCGAAGGCTCATTGAAACGTCTGCAGACGGATCATATTGAGCTTTACCAGATGCATCATATTGACCGGAATGTATCCTGGGAAGAGCTGTGGGGCGCATTTGAAATTCTTGTCTCCCAGGGCAAAGCTGATTATATCGGCTCCAGCAATTTCGCCGGCTGGCATATCGCCGCTGCGCAGGCTAAGGCCAAAGAACGTCATTTCCTCGGCCTTGTGTCCGAGCAGCATTTGTATAACCTGCTGGAACGGACACCGGAGCTTGAAGTGCTGCCGGCATCCAAGGAGCTGGGGCTGGGCGTCATTCCATGGAGTCCGCTGGCCGGAGGCTTGCTGGGCCGCAACGCCTTGTCCAAGACGGGTGTGCGCAGCGCCCGCTCCGCCAAGCTGGAGCAGCACCGCAGCCAGCTGGAGCAATTCTCCGCGCTCTGCAAGGAGCTTGGCGAGCATGAGGATCAGGTTGCTCTGGCCTGGGTACTCGCTAATCCGGCAGTAACAGCGCCGATTATCGGGCCGCGTACGATAGAGCAGTTCGAGGATTCGCTGCGTGTTACGGAGATTGTACTGGAAGAAGCTGTGCTGAAGAAGCTGGACGAGATTTTCCCTGGACCGGGCAAGCCTGCACCGGAAGCCTACGCCTGGTAAGATTGTAAGTACCATAATTCAATACAAATTCTTGTTCTTATAACGAGAAAGGCCGGACTATCCTTTGGGAGGTAGTCCGGCCTTTCGTTTAAGCCCTTCGACTGTGGGACTAAGCTGCTCAGAATTCACCGGGTTTTGCCTGATGCGTGCCGGATTCAACGACGCATTGCGGAAGACCAACTCCCTTCGCGTCAATATCCAGATCTCCCTGGGTTACCGGTTCCTATTGCGGCTTCTTCAGAATGCTGAGCGAGCCGTTCGTTTCATAGATCGCATAAGCAACCTCATTTCGGCGATCAGCTTAATGAATATCGATCCGTACTCCATTGGCTGCCACCCTCCAGATATGAATGAATCTAAGAGCGTTTAACCAATGCCCCAGATCATGTAACAAGCAACTTCTGGCCGGGACAGCGGCCTGTCCGCTGGAGCTGGCAGGATGATTCCCGGCTCCGACCTGTGATAGACTAGAAGGTGAGAAGTGAAATCATTCTGATGATATCACAGGGGGATGAGGTGGCGGCAAATGCTTTTTTATCTGATTTCCATATTGGTAGTGCTGATTGACCAAGCCGCCAAATGGCTGGTCCGTACTCATATGGAGCTTGGGGAGAGAATTCCCTTCTGGAGTCCGCACCTGCAGTTCGTCTATTATGAGAATAGCGGGGCAGCCTTCAGCTCCTTTCAGGGCTACGGGAAGTATTTTTCCATAATCGCTGTGGTTTTTGTAGCGGCAGTGTTCTATTACCGGCGGCAGGGCAAAATTCGCGGGCCTTTGCTTGAGGCAGCCAGCGGGTTACTAGTCGGCGGAGCGCTCGGCAATGCGATTGACCGTGTGATCTACCATCAGGTAACGGACTTTCTAGTGTTCGGTAACCGCGGGGGGATTCTCAATCTGGCGGATCTGGCGATTAATGCCGGGGCAATCCTGATTGCAGTCTACCTGCTGGTTGACCACTTTGGACACAAAGCTGCCCGGTAAGGGAAGCAAAGCGGTCCTAAGGCTATTCCGGTTTATCATTTTATCTAATGCAAGTTATCATTATTTGTAATAAACCCGCCTAAATCAGAGCTTTTTACTATGATTTAGGCGGGTTTTGTGTGTTTTGTACCTTTATTAAGCTTTTATACCATAAAATGACTGTTATCTGCTTCGTTGATCGTTTCTTATTAATGTGTTAGCCTGAATTCATGATGTTAAGAGGATAGAAGATTGCACGTTAAGGAGAGGTCGATATTGTTGCAATTACAAGTTACGAACAGTCCCTTTAATGAGAGCCAGGTTGAGCTTCTGAACCAGCTGCTGCCGACGCTGACCCATTCGCAGCAGGTATGGCTAAGCGGTTATTTATCCGCTGTGTCTCTGCTGGGAGACACGGGTCAAGCAGGCCCGGCGGTGCTCCCCCTTGCTGCTAAAGCGGCACCAGGAGTGTCAATGTCTACAGCCACAATGCCCCAGCCGGAGGTATCCCGTGAGGTGACCGTATTGTTCGGCTCCCAGACCGGCAACTGTCAGCGGCTGGCGGCGAGTCTTGCGCGTAAGCTGGAAGAGCAGGGCTTCAAGGTTACGGTTGCCGCAATGAACAGCTTCAAGCCGAATGGACTGAAGAAGATCGAGAATCTGCTGCTGCTAGTCAGCACCCATGGTGAAGGAGAACCGCCGGATAATGCACGTGCCTTCCATGAATTTCTCTACAGTAAAAGAGCCCCGCAGCTTCCGCAGCTGCGTTACTCGGTACTTGCACTCGGCGACACTTCCTATGAATTCTTCTGCCAGACCGGGAAAGATTTCGATCAGAAGCTGGAAGAGCTTGGCGCACAGCGCTTAACATCTCGTGCGGACTGCGATCTCGATTATGATGAGCCTGTAGCCGAATGGTTCGAGCATGTTATCCGCTCGCTAAGCGGTTCCGGTTCGCAGCAGGCTGCGGGGATCGCGGATGACGCTGTGCTGGCAGCCGAGAGCGCAGAATCGCTGGAATCGGCATATTCGCGGAATCATCCGTTCCATGCCGAGGTGCTGGAGAACCTGAATCTGAACGGACGCGGCTCAGACCGCGAGACCCGCCATCTGGAGCTGTCGCTGGCCGGTTCGAATATTACGTTTGAGCCCGGTGATTCGCTCGGAGTCTATCCGGAGAACCACCCGCAGCTTGTGCAGGATATCATTGCTGCCATGGGCTGGGAGGCTGGTGAATCCGTTCCCCTGAACAAGAAGGGGGAAGAGGGCACACTGCATGAAGCGTTGCTGCGGCATTATGAAATTACCGTACTGACGAAACCGCTGCTGGAGCAGGCAGCCAAGCTGAACTCAACACCTGCCCTGCAGGAGCTGCTGTCCCCGGACCGGCAGCAGGAGCTGAAGAATTACATCCATGGGCGTGATCTGCTGGACTTGATTCAGGATTTCACACCGTGGGAAGTTCCGGCCCGCAGCTTCGTGACGATTCTGCGCAAGCTGCCGGCAAGATTGTATTCCATTGCCAGCAGCTACAATGCCAACCCGGATGAAGTACACTTCACGGTACGGGCTGTGCGTTATGAGTCGCATGGACGTGAACGTTACGGGGTCTGCTCCGTACATTGTGCGGAACGTGCAGAGCCGGGCGCTACACTGCCGGTTTACATCCAGAACAATCCGAACTTCAAGCTTCCGGCAAATCCGGATACGCCGGTGATCATGATCGGACCGGGCACTGGTGTCGCCCCGTTCCGCTCCTTCCTGGAGGAACGGGAAGAGCAGGGGGCACAGGGGAAGTCATGGCTGTTCTACGGCGACCGGCATTTCGTCACAGACTTCCTCTACCAGACGGATTGGCAGAGAATGCTGAAGGACGGTGTTCTTAACCGGCTGGACGTTGCCTTCTCACGTGATACAGACGAGAAAGTTTACGTACAGCACCGCATTCTGGAGAAGAGCCGGGAGCTGTACACCTGGCTGCAGGAGGGTGCACATGTCTATGTATGCGGAGACGAGAAGCATATGGCCCATGATGTACACGCTGCGCTGATTACAGTAATCCAGCAGGAAGGCGGACTGAGTCCGGAAGGGGCAGCCGCTTATCTGGAGAATCTGCAGCAGGAGCAGCGTTATCAGCGTGATGTATATTAAACGATATCCAGCGGAGGGACCTCCGCTGGGCTTGCGATACAATTCTTGAAGAGCGCGAGGCAATGCGGAAGGAGAGGATCAATAGTGGCAAACAATGAACCAGCGGTGAAGCCAATTGGCGGACCCCCGAGTGATGTTGAACATATTAAGCTGGAGAGCAATTATCTGCGCGGTGCGCTTGTCGAAACCCTCAGCAACCCGATCACCGGAGGGCTGCCGGAGGATGACAACCGCCTGCTGAAATTCCACGGCAGTTATATGCAGGATGACCGGGATTTGCGCAGTGAGCGTGAACGCTCCAAGCTGGAGCCTGCTTACCAGTTCATGCTGCGTGTTGTAGCGCCAGGCGGAGTGGCGACACCGGCGCAATGGCTCGTAATGGACGATCTGGCCCAGAAATACGGCAACGGCACACTGCGTATCACGACAAGACAGGCTTTTCAAATGCACGGAGTGCTTAAGTGGAATCTGAAAAAGACGATCAAGGGGATTAATGATACGCTGATGACTACGCTCGCAGCCTGCGGTGACGTCAACCGCAATGTCATGAGCGGACCCAATCCGTATCAGTCAGAGGTTCATGCCGAGGTAAACGAGTGGGCCAGAAAAATCAGTGACCACTTAGCCCCGCGCACCGCGGCTTACCATGAAATCTGGCTGGATGGCGAGAAGGTAGTGGACAGCAAGGTGGTTGAACCGATTTACGGGCCTGTGTACCTGCCCCGCAAGTTCAAGATCGGCCTGGCGGTACCGCCCTCCAACGATGTAGATGTGTTCTCCCAGGACCTGGGCTTCATTGCTATTCTGGAAGACGGGAAGCTGGCCGGATTCAATGTCTCGGTCGGCGGCGGTATGGGGATGACGCATGGTGATACCAGCACATATCCGCAGCTGGGACGGATTATCGGCTTCTGCCGTCCGGAGCAGATGATTGATCTGGCGGAGAAGACCGTCACCATTCAGCGCGACTACGGCAACCGTTCGGTCCGCAAGAACGCCCGCTTCAAGTACACGATCGACCGCCATGGTCTGGACTGGTTCACGGGCGAGCTGCATGAGCGGCTGGGCTGGACGCTTGAGCCGGCACGTGAATATCATTTCGACCACAACGGCGACCGCTACGGCTGGGTGAAAGGCTTCGACGGTAAATGGAATTTGACGCTGTATATCCAGAGCGGACGGATTCAGGATGTCCCGGGATATCCGCTGATGACCGGCCTGCGGGAGATCGCCAAGATTCACGGCGGGGATTTCCGCCTGACGCCGAATCAGAATCTGATCATTGCCGGTGTCAGCCATGCGAAGAAACGCAAGGTAGCCGAGCTTGCCAAGCAATACGGGCTGACCGACGGAGCTCATCATTCCGCGCTGCGCAGAAGCGCTATGTCCTGCGTGGCGCTGCCGACCTGCGGTCTTGCGATGGCGGAGGCTGAGCGATATCTGCCGCTTCTGCTCGATAAAATGGAAGTCATCATAGATGAAGCCGGACTGCGTAATGAAGAGATCATCATCCGCATGACCGGCTGCCCTAACGGCTGCGCCCGGCCTGCGCTTGGCGAGATTTCGTTCATCGGCAAAGGCCCGGGCAGATACAATCTGTACCTGGGTGCCGGCTTTACCGGAGACCGGCTGAACAAGCTGTACAAGGAGAACATTGACGAGAAGGAGATTCTCGATACTCTCGGGCCGATCATTCACCGTTATGCCAAAGAACGCAGTATAGGTGAGCATTTCGGAGACTTTGTGATCCGCAGCGGATATGTCAAAGCCGTTACTTCGGGACTTAACTTCCACGATTGATCATAGATGGCTGACGAAGCATTACGCATCCTGACTTGTCCGGCATCAAGGTAATGTATAAAACGAACCTGTTTTCCGGCGTTTACGCGGAGGACAGGTTCGTTTTGCGCAAATCCTGTACAGAATACAACATTAGCCTATACAATATGAAACTTAAGCCTCTCGGGTTCTACCAGCAACTTATTAGGCGTGGGGATTTGGATAAACCGTTTATAACATAAGCATTGATCGGTTACCTGTAGCTTTAATTTCTATCCTTTCACAGAATGAATTTGGATTTCCGGCGGTTTTCTTACATAATATAGAGTAGCACTACAAAATTATAACCAAGGGCCATTGCTGTGAGCAGTGGCTTCTGTACAGAAGAGGCGAATTTAATGATCATCATGAAAACGATGGAAGAGATCGAGAAAATGCGTGCGGCCGGCAAAATATTGGCCGAATGCCACCGGCAAATCGCTCAGATGCTGAAGCCCGGAATTACGACCTGGGAGATTGACCAGTTTGCTGAGAAGTTCATTCTCTCCCAGGGTGCTACCCCTGAACAAAAAGGCTATCATGGCTATCCATATGCGACCTGCGCATCTGTGAATGATGTCATCTGCCACGGCTTCCCCAAGCACGAGGAGCTGAAGGATGGGGATATTGTAACGATTGATATGGTAGTCAACTTGAACGGCTGGCTGGCAGATTCAGCCTGGTCCTATGGCGTTGGCACAATTAGCGAGCAGGCGGACAAATTGCTGGCTACCACCAAAGAGGCTATGTTCAAAGGCATTGAGCAGGCTGTGGCCGGCAATCGGATTGGTGATGTCGCTCATGCCATCCAGGTATACGCGGAAGCTAACGGCTACTCGGTAGTCCGTGATTTCATCGGGCACGGCATCGGCTCTGAAATGCATGAAAAGCCTGATGTGCCTCACTATGGCCCGGCAGGCAAAGGCCCGCGCATCAAGGAAGGTATGGTGTTCACCATTGAACCCATGCTGAACACCGGCAGCTACCGGACCAAGGTTGATGCGGACGGGTGGACAGCGCGTACCTTTGACGGCGGATTGTCGGCACAGTATGAGCATACGCTGGCGGTGACTCCGCAGGGCACTATTATTTTGACAGAGCTGTAAGAACAGCTTCTGCCTGCTATTTAATGAAGGATGCAAGGTTACAACCCGGACTGTGGTCATGTTTTCATGCCGCAGTCCGGTTTTTTTGTCTAACTGTGTCGGAATTCACGTCTTATCCCAAATGTATGGAATATAATGGGGAGACCTAAAAGCTGAATAGAATAGAGGCTTGTGAAATGGCAACAGATAAACCGTGTAAGAACCTGCATCGCTCCCCCAGCCCGGCGCAGTGCATGGACCATTATGGCTGCATCTATGAGAACAATCATCTCATTACGTTACTGGTGGACCCGGAGAACGGCAGAATTGCTGATGCCAACCGGGCAGCATGCGAGTTCTATGGCTACAGCCTCCGGCAGTTCAGGCAGCTTCTGATCTGCGATCTGGCGGCTGACCCGAAATCAGGAGTTCAGGAATTTGTAGAGAAGGCACTGCCTGCGGGCGATGAGCAGAGTAACCGTATGTTCATTGACCGGCATGTTCTGGCCAGCGGGGAACCCATTGATGTGGAGGTTCACACCGGCATGATGAAGATGCTGGGCAAAAATTGTGTATACACCGTAATTCACGATATCAGCGAACGGGTCAGTTCCGAGCAGCGGCTTCGTGAAAGTGAAGAACGGTACAGAGATCTGGTCGAGCTGTGTCCCGAGGCCATTCTGGTCTACAGCGGTGGTATCATCCTGTTCGTCAATAAGCAGACAGAGCGGATGTTCGGCAACAAGAAGCAGGAACTGATCGGCAAAAGAATCGAGGATTTCTTCAATGAGGTGTACTTCCAGAGTGCAGAGCATAACAAGCTGAAGACAACGGGGCTGCTGAAAGAACGTTTCCGTATTGAGCAGCGGCTGATCCGGCGGCATGACAATCGCATTTTTGATCTCGAAATTTCCGGGGTGCCGGTTATTTATGAGGAAGATAAGGCTCTGCAGCTGGTGATCAGGGATATCACCGAGAGTAAAAGAGAACTGGAACGGGCCATACACCTTCAGGAGCACCGGCACGCTGTATCCTTTCCGCTGGACAGCAAGGCGGTTCTGGAGAAGCTCTACATCCCGGCCCGAACCTTAAGCGGCGATTTCTTCCTCTTCCATAAGATCAATGAGGAGCAGGTCATTGGCATTATCGGTGATGTTACCGGAAAGGGGATTACTGCAGCGCTGAATATTTCGGCTCTGCGAGTGATGTTCATGGATAGTTTGTTGTCCACGCAGAATCCGGTACAGGTACTGAATGATCTGAATCTCAAGGCGCTGCAGTATTTAGGTGAAGATTATATCGCCGGCTGCTGCTTCCTGTTCGACTTCGGGACAGGACTGCTCAAGGCAGCCGGAGCCGGGATTAATGAGTTTCTTTATGTTCCCCGCGGCAGGGACTGCGAGAGAATAACCGTTAAGGGTGCACCGCTCGGCATGTTTGAGAGCAGTGAATTTGAAGAGAAGAGCATTCCGTTTGAATCCGGTGACCGGTTTTGCTTTTATAGCGACGGGATGGAGCTGCTGTTTAACAGTGATGAGCTGGGGCGGGATTACGGGTATCTGCTCGAGAGATTTGCCGGGGCAGCACTGCAGGATGACTGCACCTGGCTCGGCCTGAATATCCAGTGACAGACGGGGCGCTGCTTGCAGGGCTGATTCTCAGTGTGTACATACGCAGGACGATGATTTCAGATCTTATAAGGAGAGAGTCATGGGAGCTATTCAAAAGGAAGTGATGCTTCACGGTCTGGAGTGTCATCAGATGATTATTGACGGAATCATTCAAGAGCTTGACTTAGAAGCCTATGCGTTTGATATCCGCCTGATTCTGATCGAAGCGGTGACCAATGCCTATTACCACGGGAACCTCAGCGATTGCAGCAAACCGATTACCATCCGGTATCTGCTATTGGATCAGCTGCTTGAGCTGCAGATAGAGGATTCGGGGGCCGGGGACAGCGAATTGGTGTTCCCGGAGGCTATCGGGAGCGATGAGCTGCTGGAAGAAGGGGGAAGAGGGTTATACCTGATCCGCTGTTTCTCGGACAGTGCAGAGATGATACATAATACGATGTACATCAGCAAGAGTATCTGTCCCTTATAGAATTCAAAAGGGGAGAATTTCGGTGAAATTAAGTTTAAAAGTCAAAATGAGTATCCTGTTATTTCTGATTATCAGCGTGCCGCTGGGCATATCCGGGGCTGTATCCTATCAACTGGCTTCGGGAGCTTTGCAGAAGACGATTGAAGAGGAATTAAGGGGGACTACCAACTCTACTGCAAGAGCGGTGGAGGCTGAGCTTGAAGCGGTAGGCAATAATCTGGGAATCGCCAGCAAGAACAGCGTACTAGCTGATTATGCTGCGAATCCTTCTGCCGCATCACTAAAAAGCACAGCATTTAATTATGTTTCCGGTGTGCAAAAGGACAACGCAGAGCAGATGGAATCGCTGATCATCGCGGATACCAAGGGCAAGGTGCTGATTACCAGCAGCTCTGAATCGCCCGGGCTTGATGTGTCGGACCGTGCATACTTCCAGGAGGCGCTGCAAGGCAAAGACGCCGTCAGTGAAGTAATTCTGTCACGGGAGACTAATGAATACATCGTAGCGATCGCCAGACCGCTGCGGGTAAATGATCAGATTACAGGCGTGTTAATCGGTACCGCCTTGTTTGGGAATATCGCTTCCCCGGTAACCGAGGTGAAGATTGGAGAGAATGGATACGCATATATGATTGACCGTACCGGCCTTATTGTCTCGCATCCAGACCAGGGCAAAGTGCTCAAGGAGAATGTTGACGCCAACAGTAATGCTGATTTGAAGGAGCAGGTTCAGTTAATGAAGGCCGGAGAAACTGGAGACGGCTTCTACAGCTATGAAGGGGTACATAAATATGTTTCGTATCAGCCCTCAGGCAATTGGGTTGTAGCCACAACGGCAAGTGTACAGGAATATATGGCTCCGGCGGACGAAATCCGTAATACTACACTGGTCATTATCCTGAGCTTTATCGTCGTTGCCATGCTAGCCGCATACTTCTTTACCACACGTAATATTGTGAATCCGATCAAGAAGCTGGAGAGAGCCATGGGCTTGGCTGGTGACGGGGATCTGACCGTTCATACCTCTATCCGCTCCGGAGATGAGCTGCAGACGCTGAGTGAATCATTCAATACCATGATTGACAAGCAGGAGGCCATTATTGAGAAGGTAAGAGCAGGTTCAGTATCCTTAACCTCGATGTCAGAGGAAATGGCAGCTTCTTCAGAGGAGATCAGCGCATCGATTCAAGAAATCAGCTCCAGTACCCAGGAGATTGCTTCCGGAGCCGAGAACAACAATCAGTCGGTCATCAATGCTTCCCAGGTGCTTGTACAGCTATCCAGTCTGGTGCAGCTGGCGCAGAGTAAAGCGTCGGCTACCTCCGGTAATGCCGATAACACGAATCAGGCAGCGCAGGAAGGCAGAGCCAGAGTTATCAGTACAGTACAGGCGATGGATACGATCCACAGCAGCACCAAGGAGACGGAAGAGCTATTGCTGACGGTTAGCGGGCTGTCAGAGAAGGTATCCACAATGATCGGAACGATTAATAAGATCGCCCAGCAGACCAATCTGTTGGCCCTGAATGCTGCCATCGAAGCAGCGCGTGCCGGTGAGCATGGCCTCGGTTTCAGTGTAGTGGCCGGTGAAGTACGGAAGCTGTCGGATGAGACGCATACCCAGGCTGGCGAAATTACAGGTCTGGTTAGTGAGATGGTCTCGCGGATTACCCAGGCTGTAGATTCCATGAGAGGCGCAGCAGAGGCGGTAGAGAGCGGCGTAAGCATTGTAAATGAGACGGACCGCACGTTCGTGCATATCATTCAGTCTGTTGAGAGGATTACGGAGAATGTGCAGGAGATTCTGGATATTACCAGAGATGAAGTAGCAACCTCTGATCAGATTATTAAGCTGATTGATTCTATGGGTACGATATCAGAGCTTGCGGCAGCGAATACAGAGAATGTATCCAGTGCAACGGAAGAGCAGGCGGCAACGGTCAATAATTTCGCGGCCTCCGCTCAAGAGATTAGTGCTATGGCTAATGAACTGGAGATTCTTGTTGAGAAATTTATAATCAGGGGTGAGTAGCTTGAGCGAGATTATGATTGAGATGCCAGAGCTGTTCTCGGTTGAGGAAGCCGGACATTTCAGAGAAGAAGTACGGAATTATATTCTTGGCGGCCATTCAAGCTTCATGCTTGATTTCGGGACCTGCCGTTTCATTGACAGCACCGGACTTGGCGTGATTGTCAGCTCCTACAAGAAATGTGTAGAGACAGGCGGCACTATTAGGCTGACGGGGATGAATGAGAATGTCCGGAAGATTTTTGAGCTGACCCGGCTGACTCGTGTGTTTGAGATTATTTAGTTTTGCTGACTTGAACAAAGGCAGGACCGTCCTTCAGTGGACAGTCCTGCCTTTGCCTTTGCTGCGGATGAATAACTTATCACTTAATGCGGCGTTATGATGTTAATCGGTAATATTCCGGGTGTAATACTCGATGATATCCTTGCGGCGGATGATGCCGAGGAAGATCCCGCTGCCGTCCACCACAGGGACGAAATTCTGGTCTGCGGCCAGCGTCAGCATATCCTCCATCTGTGCGTGAATCTCTACGCTCTCGTTATGCACATGACGCTGAATGGTACCTACAGTCACTCCGGTCATATTCTCAAAACTAAGACCCTCGGTGTTCTTCAGTTTCCATAGCAGATCGCCCTCCGACAAGGTCCCAACATATTTGCCTTCTTCGTCAATAATCGGAATGGCAGAGTAATAATGATTCTCCAGCTGCTCCAGCGCTTCCCGCATTGAGATCGAGGAAGTGATAAACGCCACCTGATCTTTGGGCAGCAAAAAAGAGGATATTTCCATAGGTTAGTCTCCTTTACAGTAGGATGTGTACATAAACGTTAGTTCAATTAAAACACATAACATGATGTAAGCGCATTAACAATTGGGTTACAACTTCGTAAAGGAGAGGGCAAAGAGGAAATAATAAAAGGATATGCCGCCCTCCCAAGGGGAAGATTCAACATATCCTTACCGGTTTAATTGAACAAAAAAGATATGTTAATACTGTAATTGTTAGCCGTTCTGGCCGTTATCGTGGCTAAGCTGCCAGTAGATGCCGAATTTATCCTTCAGGCTGCCATAGCATTTGCTCCAGAACGTCTCCTGCAGCTCCATGCTGACCGTGCCGCCTTCCTTGAGCTTATGGAACCAGTCTTTGATCTTATCTTCATCCGTATCCATCAGTGTCAGGTTAATATTATTGCCTTCCACAAAAGGCATTCCGGGAAATACATCCGAGAACATTACTGTGCTGCCAGCAATTCTCAGATTGGCATGCATCACCAGGTGCTTGGCTTCTTCCGGCAGAGGGTGGGAAGGATCAGGAGGAGCTTCGCCAAAAGTCATTATATGCGGAGGTTCGGTCCTGAATACTTCAGCATAATATTCCACAGCTTCCCGGGTATTTCCGTTGAAATTCAAGTAGATATCAATTGCCACATGCGTCACTCCTTAAGTATTAAATTAAGCAGGCACGGTTCTGTCATATTGTATCATGTGCCTGTCTATTTACAAATATACTTGGCAGACTCTAAGATAGGGAAACAAGTGGAGACAAGAATTACAGGAGGATTATGCTGTGAAAATATATGGCTGTGATCTCAGCGCCATAGATTCTATGATGGCCTGCATACCGCTCGCGTATTGTATTTATAAATACGATCTGGAGAAGCACTGGCCTGTCCGGCCGCCATTTGTTACGGAAGGGGAATGGGCGGTAGGGAGCGGGAGGGGCTTGCAGTCAGACTCATTTAAATCATTATCAAACTCCGGATAGAATCCCATCCACCCATGCATAACAACGCTCCAGCTGTTCGGTTGTGATGAGATCTGAGCGGTGCTCGAACATGATTTTCACCCCGCTGTTCTCCTCACGGATGATGCGGAGATAGTCTTCAATGGGTGCCCAGCCGTCTGCGGGACTCAGTTCCGGCAGTGCCGGGTAATGGCTGTGCCGGACAGTGTCCTTGACCTGAACACTCGACAGATGGATTAGTGCTGCGTATTTGGTGTATCTCCTCAGGAGTGCCCGGGCATCGAAATGGGGGTCAAGCTTATCCTGCAGGTACAGCCGGGCTGTGTCCAGACACAGCTTAATATCGGGATATTTAACTAACAGCTGTTCCAGAAAAGCCTGATTATAGACATAGCTGTTCAGTCCGTCGAATTCCAGAATAGGCTGGAAATGATACTCACGCCCTGTCCGGCTCAACCAGTCGAAGAGATACTCACTGCGCTGGATCAGTTCATCCAGAGAGGTTTCACTCTCATAGATGTACTCCCTGCGGTCGCCGAACCGCCACTGCTGCCAGTCCACGCGGTCATCCAGAATGACCGGCTTCGGATAATGAAACAATACATATCCGGGACGGAGGTTGACCATATAATCCAGCTCTTCCTGGATGTGCCGGCACGCTTCGGCACGCTCATACTCATCCGGCGAGAGGAACAAGGCGTCCCGCAGCCGTGTAGGATCGGCGCGCAGCGGGAAATGGACACCGGTGTGAAACTGGTGTTGCTGCGCTTCCGCGATCAGATTCCGGCAATCCTCCTCTGCCTTGAAGGAGCAGGCCTCGATTCCATAGAAGCCGGTTTTGAAATCCTTGTGGAATTTGCTGTAATCGAATCCTCCGTATTGACCAATCATAAATTGCTGCAAATGATTCACCCCGTATGTCTTCGTGATTTGTACTCCGTCACCCAGTGAATATCCGGACTTCCGGGCAGCTGCTGGGGCCGCAGGAAATCCTTGATTCATCTATTTCTGAGGCAGAGATCAGGAGGTTATTTATGGAATCCTGCACATAATCCAACATTTTCCTCATCCTATCGGCCGAAATTCAAAATTGTTGTATAAATGCAGGAATTCACCGTCTCCAAGCGGCTTAGCAGGATTATTCTTGTATTTCATACAACAATCTTCCCGAACACCCGGCTATCAGTGATTCAAAGTTGTAAAACGTACAACATTGTTGTCTACAGTGAGGTTTATTTAGAATGTATAATTCGCCATAATACAGTTTTTACCTGCAAAAGAGTTATACTTGCGGATGCAAATTGCCGGCCGCTCTACCAGCAGCTTACTTATTGGAGATGGACAGCGGATAGGCAGTTACCTATACTGGAGGAAAGTGCCAGGGACAGCAGAGGAGAATGATTGTGACCAACAAGCGTATTGCCGATCAGCGGCTGATTCATCAGCGGATTCAGCAGCCTCCATCCCTTCAGCCCGGAGAAGTGGTGCGTGCGTTCGGTGCGATGCAGGCTCAGGATTATATGCATGCCGTCTGGGCTATAGGGCTGCGAACACCATCAGCAGGATTATTAGAAGTGGAGCAGGCTATCGCGGACAGGAAGCTGCTGCTGACCTGGACGCTCCGCGGGACACTTCACTTCGTGCCGCCGGAGAATGCAAAGTGGATGCTTCAGCTCTGTGCCCCGCGTATTCTGCGTCAGGCGGCTGCCAGGCTGACCCAGCTTGAACTTGACGACAAGCTCCTGGAGCGCTGCCGGAAGATCATCTATAATGCACTGAAGGGCGGGCGCCAGCTCCCGCGTCCCGAACTGCTGAAGCTGTTGGAGGATCAGGGCATCAGCATCTCCGGCCAGCGCGGCTATCATATTCTATGGCATAGTGCGTATAACGGACTGATCTGCTTTGGTCCGCGTAGCGGCAAGCAGCAGACATTCGTCCTGCTGGATGAATGGGTGGAATACTCGCGTGAGCTTTCTTTTGAGGAGTCATTGAATGAACTGGCCTCGCTGTATTTCACGGCCCATGGGCCTGCAACTGTGCAGGACTTTGCCTGGTGGGCAGGGCTGACGTTAACGGATGCAAGAGCAGGTCTTGAGGCAGTGCGGAGCAGGCTGCAACGAGAAGTGATTGACGGCAGTGAATACTGGAGGCCTGATCCTGCGGCAGTAACGGCAGCAGAGCCTGCAGGTGTTCATCTGCTGGCCGGGTTTGATGAATATATTCTCGGCTATAAAGACCGGAGTGCCGTGCTGGAGCCGGAGTCATTCCCGCTGATCGTGCCGGGCAATAACGGCATCTTCCTGGCGACGGTGGTAGCTGACGGGCGGGTAGCCGGAACCTGGAAGCGGACGATTAAGAAAAAAGGCGCCGAGCTGTTCATAACGCCTTTTGCACCCTTGGATCAAAAGGGGATTGAAGGAGTGCGCCAGGCCGCTGAGCGCTATGCACTGTTCCTGGGTCTGCCCTTAACCAAACTTGAATATCTTAAAAGACCCGATTAACTGCAGCAGATCCATCTACTACAACTATAACCGGACTAAGGAAGTGTTGATTATGGAAGACTACACCCCATTATTGGAGCAGATACTTAAGCAGGAACAGGAGCTGCAGTTCAGCGCGTTCAGCAATCAGACAGCGATCCAGGTGGGCAGCGAAATTCTGGCCAGAGCACAGATCATGGACAAGCAGATTACGGTGGATATCCGGAAGAATGGAACCGTGCTGTTTCACGCCAAAATGAATGAGAACGGCCCCGGTAATGATCGCTGGATCGCCCGTAAAATCAATGTTGTGAACCATTTCGGACATTGCTCTTATTATATGAATGTATTGTATAAATCATGGAATACCACAATTCAGGATAATGCTTTTGTAGATCCGATGGAATATGCCGCCGAAGGCGGGTGCTTTCCGCTTCTGATCCGGGGTGCAGGAGCGGTCGGAACCATATCCGTGTCCGGACTTTCCGGTGAAGAGGATCATGAGATGATCGTTGCCGTGTTGGAGCAGATCATTAAGCCGCAAGCCAATTAACCCGCACAACAATTTTGAATTATCACTTAGTTCATGGCCGAAATGGTGTGAGGGTTGAAGCAACCAGTCAGAATAAAGGAGACTTGCCGTATGACAGCTATAGCAATCAGACAGTTGATGCCCGGTGAGGAGAAGCTGATCACCCCATTAATCCGCGAGGCGTTTGATATACATATTTCCGTCAACTACTCGGCGCAGGGTGTTATTGAATTTTACAGGTATATTGAACTTGCCGCCATCCGTAAGCGCATGCAGGAGGATCACGAGATCTTCATCACCACCTCCGAGCAGGGAGTTACAGGAATCATAGAACTGCGCAATAACAATCACATCTCGCTGCTGTTCGTGAAGAATGTGCACAAAGGAACCGGTATCGGTAAAATCCTGCTGCAGCATGCGGTTGATAAAATGAAGGCAGACGGTGTCCGGTCTATCACAGTGAATTCATCGCCGAATTCCACCACCTTTTATGCTTCCCAGGGATTCGTGCCGGTTGGTGAAGAGGAAGAAGAGCGGGGGATACGTTCGCTAAGCATGAGACTCGATCTGGAGGGCTAACTGTATAGAAACTTCTAACGGGATGTTCCATACGTCATGGAAGTGGGCGTTGGGGCATCTTTTTTGTGTGCCGTCAGCAGGAATAATCTGGAGTGTTATCGAATAATAGCGAATATCAACAAAATTCGACTTTTCAACTACATACATAAGCGGGGTATTGCACAATGAAAACATGGAAAAAGACATTATTTCTCATCGTTACCTTTGGATTGATCTTTTTGCTGCCCTTATTAGGGAGTCTGGCGAAATGGCACGGCCTGCCGCCCGGTTATGGTGACTTTCCTGCACAAAAGGTAGAGGCTGACCCCGGGTTCAGCATGCTGTATTTCTCCCTGGCCTGTGTTGTCGCCCTGTTCATTACGCTCGTACTGGTATTTCCCCGCCTGTTTGGCTTCAAGAAAACCGTGGAGGCTCCGCGGCAGGAGGGCTCACCGACACCTTTTCCGGTCTGGTTCTGGTGGAGTCTGCCGGTCCTGGCGCTCAGCTGGTTTCTGATGTGGGCACGGATTAAGCTGTATGTTTCTTTGGAGTATTACACGTTTGTTCCGCTTTGGTGGTCATTCATACTGATCCTGGACGGACTGGTGTATAAAAGAAATAATGGGGCCTCGATTATCTCACGCAAGCCCAAGGTGATGCAGCTGCTGGCTGTGGTTTCCTGCTTCAGCTGGTTTGCCTTTGAATATCTCAATTTCTTCGTCCTTGAGAACTGGTATTATCCCAATAATGAAGTGTTCTCCAATTTCGGCAATGTGTTCTGGTTCTCCTTATCCTACACGACTGTTCTTCCGGCGATCTTCGAATGGTATTTACTCCTGAAGACCTTCCGGCTGTTCCGTACCCGGTATAGTAACGGTCCGAAACTGAAGATCTCCACAATTCTCCTGGTCATCTATTATGTCCTCGGCCTGATCCTGGCTTTTGGAATGGGCTATTATCCTTATCTGCTGTTCTGGGTGCTGTGGGTCGCGCTTGTTCCTATGCTGTCTGCAGCGATGGCGCTTGCCGGCTATTGGACGCCATTTACACCCATTAAGAACGGGGACTGGTCCAAGGTCATTCTGATTGCTCTGGCTACCGTGTTCAACGGGTTCTTCTGGGAGTTATGGAACTTCGGCAGTGAGTGGTTCCATGATGATGCTCCCACCAATCCGAATTATTGGAAATACTCCGTGCCTTATCTGGACAAGTTTCATATTTTCTCCGAGATGCCGCTTCTGGGATACTTCGGTTATTTATTCTTTGGGCTGAATTGCTGGATTATTTGGCTGATTGCCGCGTATGTGTTTAAATTCGACGCCGATATCGAAGTCACGGGAGAACAGAGCTAAAGGTGGAGTAGGAATGATTGTTAACGACAACTATCAGATACTGGAAACCATTTCAGATAATAATATAAAAGCGGTTTACAGATGCAGCGAAGCTTCAACCGGAGCAACAGTCATTCTAAAAGTGTTGAAATCGGAGTTTACCGGAACCGAAGCAGTCATACGCTTCAAGCAGGAATACAAGCTGCTTACAGAGCTTAGCCAAAGTGCGCAGGGGGTCATCCGGCCCCTGAAGCTGGAAGAGCAGAATGGGCAGTACGTCATGGTGCTGGAGGATATCCATGGGCGTTCGCTCAAGAAGGTGCTGGCGGAAGAGAAGCCCGGGCAGGAGGCGCTGCTGGAACTGGCAATCAAGGTTGTGGATATTCTGGCTTCCATCCATGAGCAGAATGTGATCCATAAGGATATTAAGCCGTCCAATATTATCTGGAACCGGGAACAGGATATTGTCCAGGTGATTGATTTCGATCTCGCCGTGAAGCTGTCCAAGGAGAAACGGGAGTTCCAGAACAGCGGTGTGCTGGAAGGCAGCCTGCTGTACATCTCGCCTGAACAGACCGGACGGATGAACCGCAATATTGATTACCGGAGTGACTATTATTCGCTGGGCGTCGTGCTCTATGAGATGATGACCGGCATTAAGCCTTATAATTCACCGGAGATGCTTGAGCAGATCTACTCCATTATTGCCAAGGAGGCGGTTCCTCCCTATAAGGCAACGGGGGGCCGGGTTTCCAGCGCATTGTCGGCTGTTATTATGAAGCTTATGGAGAAGTCTTCGGAAGACAGGTACCGCAGCGCTCACGGAATCAAGGCCGATTTGAAGAAATGCCTGGCCGGACATGAGGATTTCGTGATTGGCACGGAGGACCTGCTGAATACCTTCCGCATTCCGCAAAAGATTGTCGGCAGACAGCAGGAGCTGTCCCGCCTGGAGAATGCCTTCCGCAGCAGCCTCAAAGCGAGTTCGCAGCTGATGCTGGTATCCGGTGACGCGGGTGTAGGCAAAACGGCACTGGTCCATGAGCTGCACCAGACCATCAGCCAGGAGAAGGGGCTGTTCGCAGAAGGAAAGTTCGACCAGTATAACAAGAACATACCTTACAGCGCGCTGATCCAGGCCTTCCGCAGATTGATCAGCCAGCTGCTGGAGAGCCCGGATGAGGATTACAAGAGTTATATCGGCCGTTCGCTGAACAAGGCGCTGGCTGGAAACGGCAGTGTGATTACCGGGTTAATCCCTGAGCTTGCTGCCTGGATCGGTGTTCAGCCCGAAGTGGAGCCGCTGAATCCTGCCGAGGAGACGAACCGGTTCTTCCTGACCTTTGCCAAGTTTGTGGAAGGCATCACCCATAATGACAAGCCGCTTGTCCTGTTCCTGGATGATGTCCAGTGGGCGGACTACTCCAGCCTTCAGCTGGTGGAGAAGCTGGTGCTGGACAACCATCTGCAGAGGCTGTTTGTAATCTGTTCCTACCGGCAGAATGAAATATATGAAGGGCACCCCCTGTTTGCTTCAATCACCAAAATAGAAAAAAGCCGGGAGGTCGGACGTATTCACCTTCAGCCTCTGAACGAGGCGGATGTGCAGAGCCTTATCGCTGATACGCTCTACAGCAGCAAGGAGCGGGTGCAGCAGCTTACCGGGCTGATCTTCAAACGCTCCAAGGGCAATTCCTTTTTCCTGACGGAGATTCTAAAGGATCTGCATAAGCGCGGGTATTTTATTTTCGATAAGCAGGGCGGGGAATGGAAATGGGATCTGGAGCGGATTGAGGAGCTGCCGGTTAATGAGAATGTCGTTGATTTCCTGATGGGTCAGCTGCAGCATCTGCCGGCGGATGTCCGGAGTATCTTAATGCTAAGCTCAGCCATCGGCAATGTGTTCGATTATGGCATGCTGACACTGATTGGTGAAGAACCGCCGGAGGTTATTGCTGCTGCTATCGGCCGGGCGGTACAGGAGGAGTATATTCTCCCTGCGGACCACAAATATGCTATTTTCTCCGGTACGCTGAGTGAAGCAGGGGCGGAACCGTTACAAATGGGAATCCGGCTGCAATTTGCCCATGACCGGATTCAGCAGGCCTTCTACCAGATGCTTGACGCTGAACGGGCCAAGAAGCTGCATCTCAGCATCGGACGGCTTTTGCTGAAGAATCTTGGCAACCGGGATGCCGAAGAAAGAATTGTAGATATTGCGGCCCATATGAATAAAGGCCTGGAATTCATCACTGAGCGCTCTGAGATCGGGGATGTAATCGCCCTTAACCTGCGTGCAGCGCAGAAAGCCAAGGCGGGTTACGGGTATGATTCGGCGTTCATCCTGCTAGAGGCGGCAATTACGCTGCTGCCGGAGAATTCGTGGCTCACGGACAGGGAGCAAACTGCGGAGATCTACAGATTGTATGCGGAATGCGGCTATCTAACCCATCATGTAGAGCAGGCGGATCAGGCTTGTACCCTGTTGCAGATACATACTACAGACCGAATCGCAATCGCGGAAATTTACGAAATGCAAGCCAATCATTATATGTACCTGGGGTTGATGCCGGAATCGATCGCTGCAGGCAGACGAGGATTGCAAGCGCTGGGAATCCGGATTCCAGCCAAGGTGGGAATGGCCTCTGTACTCAAGGAGCTGCTGTTGATCAAGGCATCGCTGCGGGGCAGAACACCGGAAGGGATTTTTGCCTCCCCGGAAATGAAAGATCCGGAAATGAAGCTGGTTATGCGGCTGCTGATTAATTTTATCCCGCCATCTTTTATTTCAGGCGAGACTTCGCTGTTTGGTCTGGTGGTCCTCAAAAAGGTCGGTCTGACCCTGAAATACGGCAACTCCCCCGAGTCGGCACTTGCTTTTATCGGCTACGCGATGCTCTTGTCCGGCTTCGGTGATACCAAGGGGGCATTTGAATTCGGGCGGCTGGGCATCAGAATTAATGACAAGTTCAATGATTTGCAGTGGAAAGGCGCGGCGCATGTGTTATATACGCTGTTCAGCCACTCCTGGACCGAGCCCTGGGATACCTTGCAGGACTGGTTCGGCACCTCGATTGAAGCCAGTCTGCGGACCGGGGATCTGCTCTATCTCGCCCATTCCGCGTTCTATGTGAATCTCTGGAACCCGTCGATGGACATTGCGACCACGCTTCAGGAGAGCACCCGTACGATCTCTATGATTGAGAATACGAAATATAAGGAATCGCTTGCCACAGCGCAGCTGGCCCGGCAGTATTTCCGCAGTCTTGCAGGCGAGCTGCCGGGCCGTGCGTCCTTCAACAGTGAGTCATTTAGTGAAGAAGCCTATTTGAGCCAGCTGGAAGAAGCGCGGTATTATTCGGGGATTGCCATCTATTATATATATAAAATGAAGCTGCTGTTCACCTATGAGAAGCATCATGAAGCGCTGGAGTATATCGATATGGCCTACCCGATCATCGGGACGCTTGCCGGTTCTGCTTTTATGGAGGAATTCGCGCTGTATACCTTCCTGAATCTGGCTTATGCCTATAAGGATTTAAGTGTGAACGGCAAACGTAAAGCCAAGTCCAGAATGCGTAAAGAGTACGGGCGGGTCCGCAAATGGGCCAGGAATGCGCCGGGAACCTTCCGCCAGCATGAATATCTGATGAAGGCCGAATGGGCCAGAATTGCCGGAAACGACAACCAAGCAAGCCACTATTATGATCTGGCGATTGAGACCAGTGAGCAGGGAAGCTTCGTACGGTATAAGGCGCTCAGCAATGAGCTGGCGGCCCGGTTCTATTACCACAAGGAGTTCAATGAGTTCGCCGCTTATTTGCTCAGACAATCCGTGTACTATTATTCGGTCTGGGGAGCCAAGGAGAAGATCAGCTTCATTAACGAGCGATACTCTTCTATTGTCAAAAAAATAAACACCAAGGAATTCCTGCATGGACGGACGGTTACGGACTACACCGAGAGCATCGATCTGGATTCAATGATCCTGGCTTCCCAGGCGATCTCCAAGGAGATTGAGCTGAACAACCTGCTGGAAGCGCTCATGGAAATTGTCATCAAGAATGCCGGAGCCCAGCGGGGCTGCATTCTGATGACCTCCCAGGCGAATCTTCTGGTGGAGGGTGAATATAAAGCCGATACTGACAGAATTTCGGTCGCTATTCATGAGTCATCACAGCTGGATAATTTGCCGGTCTCGATTATCAGGCAGGTGGAAGAGAGCCGGGAGAGCCTGATTTACAATGATGCTTTTTCAGAGACAATGTTTGTGAACGATCCTTATATTGTGAAGCATCAGCCGAAATCGATGGTATGTATGCCGCTGATCAACCAGAATAAGACGATTGCGATTATCTATCTGGAGAACAACCTGGTTACCGGGGTGTTCACCAAGGAACGGATGAAGATCATTAATCTGTTATCCAGAGAAATGGTATTCTCCCTGGAGAATGCAAGCCTCTACACCGAGCTGGAGCGGTCGGAAGAGAAATACCGTGAACTGGTGAACAATCTGCAGGACGGGGTATTCATTACCCAGGACAAGCGGTGTAAATATGTCAACGAGGCCCTGGCGCAGATGCTGGGGTATGAGATGGACGAGATGCTGGATCAGCCTTTCGAGAACTTCCTCAGCCCCTCCGAGAAGGAGAAGGTTATGCACTATTACTCCAGAAGAGTTGAAGGCAAGCAGGTGCCTGATGAATATGAGACCCGGCTTGTTCACAAGGACAAGACCCGTGAAGTCATTGTGATCCACAAGGTCATCCGGATCATGTATATGGACAAACCGGCGATTCAGGGGACCGTGAAGGATATTACCGAGCGCAAGAAGGCTGAGGAGGAGCTGCGGCGGCATAAAGAGCATCTGGAGGAGCTCGTGGCGGACCGGACCAAGGAATTGGAGTTTAACAACGAGGAATTGAACAAATATATCGGACTGATTGAGCAAATCTCGATTACCGACGAGCTGACCGGGCTGTATAACCGCAGATACTTCAATAAGCTGTTCCTGGACGAGGTAGAGAAGGCAGCTGTAGACAAACGGCATTTGACCTACCTGATGCTCGACATAGACTATTTCAAAAAATACAATGATACCTACGGCCATTATGAGGGAGATACCGTATTGCGGAGAGTCGGCCAGCTGCTGAAAGAGCTGGCTGAACGGGCGGACGGTGTTGCGTTCCGCCTGGGCGGAGAAGAGTTCGGCATTGTGGTGGCCGGGTTCACCCCTCAGCAGTCGCGGGAATATGCCGAAGCGATCAGAAGAAGCATCGCGGAGCTGCGGATTCAGCATGAGCTTAGCCCGGAATACGGAAGAATTACCGTGTCCATCGGCGTTGCGGCCGTTCTTGTCGACGGACTCCGCGAGGAGGATATCTATAAGCTGGGGGATGATGCGCTCTATCAATCCAAAGCGGAAGGCCGCAACTGCGTCACGCTGTTCGAGAAATAAGGAAGAATGAGCAAGTCCACAGTGGTATTATAACTGGTTGATTTGCTGTATGGATTTGAGTGCGGAAAATATGAATTGCAGGAGCTGCTAAAGACCATGAATAACGAATATGAAACCGATATAGAGAAATTGCTGGAGGCACTGAAAATAACGCTGCCCCTTGTGCAGCGCTTATTCCCTATTGATGTAATGTTTGCATTAACGGATACGGAAAAGTTCATTTACAATTTGCCTGGGACAGAATTGGATGTCCGGATCCAAGCGGGGACCCCGGTTCCGCCAAACGGGGGAATCCGGACTGCACTCGACACGGGAGAAGAAGTCAGTGCCAATATCCCAAAGGAGATCTACGGGTTACCCTTTAAGTCATCGTCTATGCCGATCCGTGACCGGAACGGAGGGGTTGCAGGCGTATTTACAATCGGAATCAGCCTCAGTAATCAGGAAACGCTTAGCGATGCGGCGAATGCTCTGGCAGTGACCTCTGATGAAATCAGCTCGACTTCCGAGGAGATTGCGGGAACAGCCTCTGATCTTGCGAATACGGTAAGTGACCTGAAGGAGCTGGGCCAGAGGGTGGTGGTGGATCTGCAGCAGACAGACGAGATTCTGGATTTCATCCGCAAGGTAGCGGATAACTCCAATCTCCTGGGGCTTAATGCTGCGATTGAAGCGGCTCATGCTGCGGAGCATGGACGGGGCTTCGGCATCGTCGCTCAGGAGATCCGCAAAATGTCAGTATCAAGCGCTTCATCCGCCAAGGATATCGCCAGCATTCTGCAGATGATCAAGAAGAACATCACCCAGATGGATGCAATACTGATGGATTGTCTGGCCCAAAGTGAACGTCAGGCTGCAGCAACAGAGGAAATCACCGCCTCAATGCAGCAGATGGCAGCTTCGGCCGTGGAGATAGAGAAGATCGCGCGGCTGATCTAGGCAGCATCTGTGTCAAATGGTTCCTCCCGGGCATAAAGTAACTGGACGAAGGCCCAGTTGTGGCTTACACGATCCGTTCACCCAGAAGCTGATGACCTATCATCTGAAGCCCGGACAGGTTATCCAGCGGGCCTATTGCATTAATGAAAAGGATTATGCCAAGGCAGTTGCACCGCTCAAAGAATCGGTTCTTCTTGGACCGCCTCCGGGCTGCGCCGTCGCCGGTGCCGCAGAGAACGCCTTCCATGCGAACGGTCAAGTGATGCCTTATTCCGGTGTACCTCCATACACAGCCCAGCAGCCGGCAGCCGCATTTTATCCTTATCCGGTGTATCCGCGCCGCTAACCGCCAATTGCATACCCGGGGATTTCAAGGGATAGCGGAATTCACTTCCGCCAGACCGGGAAATCCCTTTTTTGCATGAATTTTTGGCTAAATTCCCCGGAATGTGCAGATACTTCTGTTATCTCAAACCGGGAGGCAGAACGATATGAAGAGAGGAAAACAAGGTAATCAGACGGTCCCAGTCAAGCAGGGGAAGGCCGGGAAGTCTGAGAAACCGGGCAAGAAAGGATTATCCGTATGGCAGCTGACAATGCTGGCGCTGGGTACAGTGGTGGGCGGTTCATTTTTCCTGGGTTCCTCCGTTGCGATCCGGGCGGCAGGCCCGTCTGTACTGCTGGCATACGTTATCGGAGGGGTCCTGGTCTATCTCATCCTGTCCGCCCTGTCGGAAATGACAGTGGCGAATCCGGTACCCGGCTCGTTCCGCACTTATACCGAGCAGGCGTTTGGAAGGGGAGCGGGTTTTACAGTCGGCTGGGTATACTGGACAGGCCTTGTGCTTGCGATGTCGAGTGAAGCAACAGCAGTATCCATCCTGCTGCGGGCCTGGTTCCCTGCTCTGCCGCTGGCGCTGGCCGGTACGGGAATCATTGTTCTGGTAACGCTGCTGAACCTGCTTGGCGCTGAACGGCTGGGCAAGCTGGAAAGCGGACTTGCAGCCTTCAAGCTGCTGGCCATAGTTGCTTTTATCGTCATAGCGGTGGCTATTGTAGCAGGAATTGGAACGAAGGGCACAGGAGCTGCAGGTATGAATGTTGTGCGCGGCCAGAGCTTTTTCCCCGGGGGAATTGCAGGTATCGCGGGCAGTATGCTCATGGTGATGTTTACATACGCGGGATTTGAAGTGCTGGGCCTTGCCGCATCGGATACGGGGAATCCCGGAGTTACCATTCCGAAGGCTATCCGGCGGACAATCCTGCTCCTGGTCAGCCTCTATCTGGCTGCGATGACCGCGCTGTTCCTGCTGCTGCCTCCGGCTCAGGTCTCCGAACAGATCAGTCCGTTTGTGTCTGCCCTTGGCCTGTATGGACTCGGCTGGACCGGGACTGTAATGAATATCGTCCTTGTGTCCGCTATTCTGTCTACGATGCTAGCCTCCGTATTCGGCCTGGGCCGGATGCTCCGCTCATTGGCGGAGGAGGGACATACTCCGGCCTGGATGAGGGACCGTTCGGATGTTCCGTACCGTGGTATCCTCATCTCCGGCGGCGCGATGCTGGCCGGGCTCGGACTCGGCATGCTGTTGCCGCAGGGCGTCTACTTGTTTCTGGTCAGCTCCGGCGGCTTCGCGCTGCTGTTCTCTTACTTCATCATCATGGCCAGCCACTACCGGCTGCGCCGGCGCAACGGAGGACCCTTCAAGGGGCAGCGCGGGTTGCGTGGCTATCCGTACAGCTCATGGATTGCAATGGGAGGTCTGCTGGCCATTCTCGCCAGCATGCCGCTCATTCCCGGACAAGGCGGAGGTCTGGCAGCGGGAATCATGTTTGTTCTGCTGTTCTCGGGCATTTACGCGGCGGGGGTATTGCGTAAAGGGAGAGTATCCGGCGGACTGCGGCAGCCTGCCCTGCAGGTGAAGATGCCTGGAGCCAGAGCACAGATGGAGGCAGCGGAGGAGCTGACGGACGGGAAGGGACGGTCAGAAGAGCGTCAGAACCACCCTGCGCAGAGCGGTAAGCGTTATAGTCAGGGACAGAAAAAGTCTGGAGCTAAACAGAAGAAGCGGAAGCGGAAATAACGCTGTTAATAATCATCAGAAGCGTTTGTGCGAATTAGCGTCTCTTATTCTCTGACATCGGCAGTTAACAAGGAGACTCCATTATTGATCAATGGTACTAATCTGCCGGCAAGAGCAGCAGGGGGCTCATGCCGGCCCTCCTTATTCCAGCGGAAGGTAACCCCATAGATTGACCAGCTTAGCAGGGTTGCAGCCGTTTGTAGTGTAGGAGTATCCATAGTGCTGTTAGCTTCGCCCAGGAGTCTTTGCAGCAATTGCTCCAGCCGCATCTTAATATTCTCTTCAATAATCAGCGCCAGCGAATCATATTTCTTCAGGCAATGATGACTTGATTCATGATAATCGCAAAGAGCAGCAACCAGCTTCTGGAGCGTTTCCTCCGTCAGGGTTGCCTTGTCATCTATTTTGCGGAGAACCAGCTCCGAGAAGGCATCCGACAAAAAGGATTCAAGCAGCGCATATTTATCAGGAAAATGAGCATAGAAGGTAGCGCGGTTAATGGTGGCTTTTTTTGTGATATCCTGTATCGTAATCGCACCAAAATCCATTTTATTTAATTGCTCGGCGAATGAGTCCAGAATTAACTGGCGTGTCCGGATGACGCGCGGGTCGTTCGGGTTCGGTGATAGTATACTTGGCATCCTCTATCCATGCTCCCTTCGGTAACTTATGCTTTTTCTATTATAAACATCTGCGGCTGCGCCAACCAAGGTATCCTTGGATAACCAACAATACAATTTAGCATTTCGCTTAAGCAACAGAAGGCGCAGATTGTTGGTTGAATGGGGCAGGTGGCCTTGCTAATATTGCATTCGTACCCCTTAACTGCGGGTGCCAAAATAATATTGGAGGTGCGGTTCATGAGTCATCCGCAGAACAACAATCATTCCATTCAAGCCTTGTTTCAGCCTTATACGATCCATCAACTGACCTTGCCGACACGAATCGTCATGTCGCCGATGGCCCGTGCCTTCTCACCTGAGGGTGTGCCGGGGCCGGATGTAGCCGCTTATTACCGCCGCCGTGCCGAGAACGGTGTCGGTCTTGTGATAACCGAAGGAGCTCTAATTGACCATCCTTCAGCAACCAGTGAGCCCAGATTGCCTAAGCTTTATGGGGAAGCAGCATTGAACGGCTGGGCGGAAGTGGTCAGACAGGTGCATGAAGCAGGCGGCAAAATTTTCCCGCAAATCGTGCATATGGGCATGATCCGGCCGAATGGCTCCCAGCCTAATCCGGAAGCCTTGTCCATCGGTCCATCCGGACTGGATCTGGAGGGGAACAAGGCAGGAGAACCGATGACTACGGAAGAAATTGCGGATGTGATTCAAGCTTACGCGGCTGCAGCGCTTCATGCCAAAGAAGCCGGGTTCGATGGCATAGAGCTTCACGGAGCCCATGGCTTTCTGATTGACCAGTTTTTGTGGGCGAAGACCAATCAGCGGACAGACCGGTACGGCGGCGATCTGGTGAAGCGCGCCCAGTTTGCTGCTCAGATAGTCGAAGCTGTACGTGCTGCGGTAGGTCCGGATTATCCGGTAGCCATGCGTCTGTCCCAATGGAAAATGGGCGATTACACTGCCAGGCTGGCGGACACACCGGATCAGTTGAAGGAACTGCTGAATGTTCTGGTGAACGCCGGAGTAGATATCTTCCACTGCTCAGTACGCCATTTCTGGGAGCCCGAATTTGCCGGTTCCGATCTTAGCTTTGCCGGCTGGGTGAAGAAGCTGACAGGCAAGACGACCATTACGGTCGGATCGGTTGGCATGGACAGTGATCCCGCCGAAGGGGAAGGACGGGCACATCCGGGACTGGAGGGACTTGTGGAGCGGCTGAACGACAACGAATTTGATCTGGTGGCCGTGGGACGGGCGCTGCTCGGAGATCCCGCCTGGGCGGTCAAAATCCGTGACGGACGGGTGAGTGAGCTTCAGGCGTTTACCCCTGAATCGGTAGCGGCGCTCTCCTGACAATTGATTGTCTAAACGAAAAGCAGGCCAAAGGTACCCGCCCTTGGCCTGCTTTTTGCATATCCTGTTCTATAGACGCGTTATTCCGTGCTTACTTCACTTCTTCAAGCTTTTTGGTAAGCTCTTTGTACTGTTCCAGCAGCCCGCCCAGCGCTTGCTTGACCGCTGCGGCATCTTTGGATTCTACGGCTTCAGCCAGTGCAGCCTGCGCCTTGAAGAATCCGTTATCTTCTGTCATCGGGAGCAGTGCCGGGACTGCAGCGGCTGTTATGGAGCCAGAGCTTGTGAGTCCGGCGGACGGGATGCTGTCAGGTGTTGCAAACACAGCGAATTCTGCAGTGGATGAAGCCGCTGTTCCTGTTGCGAAGGCACTGACGGTCCCGTCTGTTATGACAAGCTGAAGATCGGTTGACGGCGCTGAACCGGCAAGGGAAGGTTCGGCTGTTGTCAAGGCTACAGGTGTGGCCAGTTGCACGGCTGGAGCGGTAAATTCTCCTTGTGTATCGAGGTTAAGCACCCTAACATTTAGGCGGATGGCCTTACTGTATCTGCTGAGCGTATCGGTCCAGTCCTGAAGCGTCTCCGGCGCATAGCTTTCAGCAAGACCCAGCAAGTCGGGGAAACGGGAGGCAATCATGATACTGCCTTGCACAGGTGCGGAGGCAGCGCTTAAGGTAACTGCGGGAGCCTGTGTCTGTTGCGGCGTGCGGTCTGCATCGGCAAACACCGGGGTTGCGATGGAGGACAGCAGCAGGGTGGAGAGGGCCATTCTTCTCAAGATTAAACGGTTCATGAACTAACACTCCTTATGGGTGAGGTTTGTCTTACAGCTCCCAATATAGCGTTCTACTGTGGCAGGAAATTGGTGGATTTGTGGAAAAACAATGGCAGGGCCCTACCGCCTCCGGCAGCTTGTTATAATGGAGCAGACAAAACTGTGGAGGGTTACGATGAACAATCAGACGGTCATTGCTGTTGTGGACGATGATGAGAATATACGCAATCTGGTCGAGGCTTATTTACATAAGGAGAATTTCCGCACCATTGGTCTGGGAAGTGCCGAAGAAGCCTGGGCCCTGTGGACAAGCGATCCTCCCGGCATGTGGGTGCTCGATATCATGCTTCCGGGGATGGACGGGTATGAACTATGCAGACGCATCCGTGATGAAGCAGAGGTGCCGATCATTATGATCTCAGCCAAAGATGATGAAGTCGATAAAATACTGGGTCTTGAGCTGGGCAGCGACGATTATCTGGTCAAGCCGTTCAGTCCCCGTGAGCTGGTGGCCCGGATCAAACGGCAGCTGGCAAGGTGGGAACGCCTCCAACAGCCTCTGCCCGCAGCTGCGCTGCAGCCCCCTTCAGGCATAGAGCTGGGCGGCCTGCTGCTGCTTCCGGAAGAAAGGAGGTCCTTCTGGCACGGATCAGAGGTGGAGCTGACGAGTAAGGAGTTCCTGATGCTGAAGGTATTTGCCGGACATCCGAACCGGGCGTTTACGCGGGAAGAGCTGCTGGGTTATGTCTGGGGTGATGATTATTTCGGCAGTGACCGCGCAGTGGACCATCTGATCAAACGCATCCGCAAAAAAATAGACGGCTTACCGCTGGAATCTGTCTGGGGACACGGTTACCGGATGAGAGAAGGGCTGGAATGATGAATATACGGATGAAGCTAAACGGGCAGATGAAGAAGCTGAAGCTGGTGCATCAGATCAATTTTGCCTTTGGACTGTCTATGGTGCTTGTCTTGTCTATCACAGGCGTGATGATTCATTTTGTACTGATGGACCATTTCATCGGTAAGGAACAGGAGGGATTGCGGACGCTAGGCGCTACACTGACCGCCAGCATGCAGCAGCAGCCCGCCGCAGCAATAAGTGCAGTCCCAATTGAAGAAAATGAGTTGTTTCCGGTTCAATACGCTACGCTTTCCAGCGGAGTACAGGCGATTGTGACGGATCAGCAGGGGAAGGTGGTCTCTGGCACCATCCCTGCATCCGGGCAGACGGGGGCAGTTACCGGTATTGCTGCAGCGGAGCCGGACAGCCTGCAGAGCTTATGGGACGGTAATGACCAGCGTTATCTTGTGCAGGTAAATGCGCTTCCCCAAGGTAAACTGACCTTGCTGACGCCTGTCAGCAGAATCAAAGCTATCGAACAGGCACTGCTTAAACGGTTGATTCTCGTCTTCGCCGCCGGTGCAGCCGTGATGTTCCTGTTCAGCCTGTTTATCACGAAGAAGCTGATTGATCCGCTGATGAACCTGCGTGAGGAACTCAAAAAAGTGAAAAACCGCCGGTTTGCCGAGGTGAATCTGGTCCGGGCGGGTGGGGAGATCGGTTCTGTAGCCCAGACTGTATACGAAATGGCCGGAGAATTGCACAGGTTCAACCGGGTACAGAAGCAATTCTTCCAGAATGCCTCGCATGAGCTCAAATCACCGCTGATGTCGATATCCGGTTATGCGGAGGGCATCAGGGACGGGATTTTTGAAGGTGAGGATGTCCGTAGAGGGCTGGATATTATCCTGGGCGAGAGCGGACGGCTGCGGGACCTGGTGAGCGAAATGACGCTACTGGCCAAGCTGGACAGTGAGGAGGATATATTCCGGGCGGTAGAATGCGATCTGGAAGAGCTGCTCTCAGAGGCGGTAGAACGGGTCAATCCGCAGCTGGCTGCAAGAAAGCTATCTCTCAAGACTGAAATCTCCGGAGACAGCGGGCTGATGCTGAGGGCTGACCGCGATAAGCTGCTGCAGGCACTGCTGAACGTATTATCCAATGCTGCACGTTATGCAGACAGGAAGATTGATATCCATGGCTATGTAAGCAAGGGGCTGATTACATTAACGGTTTCAGATGACGGCCCCGGCATTCCGCAGGAGCTGCTGCCCAGCCTGTTTCACAGGTTCGTCAAAGGGAAAAATGGTGATTCCGGGCTGGGACTGGCCATCTCGCGCGCCATCGTGGAGCGCTGCGGCGGTAAGATTACCGCCCGGAACTGCCCGGAAGGCGGTGCCGTCCTAACCTTCGAATTTCCTTCCGCAGCGGGCTGACAGGGATTATCTCAAAAGCAGTCAAAAAAGGGGGTGCCCCGGAAGCCATTATAAGGCTTGCGGGACACCCCCTTAAAGTGATTCCTAATGTTTTAATATTCGTTGAACATTGCGGCAATTTCGTCGTAGCCGGTTGTTTGTGTCAGCGCCAGGGAGAGCAGAATTCGTGCTTTTTGCGGCACCAGACTGTTGCAGGGAATGGAATTGGCGGACAGGTCAATATAGGAGTCCTTGAGCGTGATTCCGCTTGAGATCCGCGAGCAGCGGACCACAGGGATGTTATTGTTCTTAAGCTCGCCGACTTTATCAATCCACGGCTTGCTGTAGATGCCTCCACCTGCACCGGCAATCACAATGCCCTTGGAGATTGTGGCGAGATAATCCAGGATGCCGGGATCGGCGTCGACATGGAAGTAGGCTACGGATACTTCCGGCAATCCGGTCATGGCCGATACATCGAATTGTGAAGCAGTCGTATGTCTTTTGAGCGTCCGGGTATAGAAGAAGGCATGACTGTCGCGCATATAGCCCAGGCAGCCGAAATCACGCTCATCGAAGGCATTGGCCTTGAAGGTATTCACCTTCTGAACATCCCGCCCGCTGTAGATCCCTTCAGCGAAGACAACCATCACGCCTTGTCCGGACGCATCCGGATTCGCTGCCAGTGCAACGGACTGATACAGATTGAGCGGTCCGTCGGCACTGATTGCGGTAGCCGGACGCATGGAGCCGGTAATGATCACCGGTTTGTCAGTCTTGATCACCAGGTTCAAGAAATAGGAAGTCTCATCCAGGGTGTCGGTGCCGTGGGTAATTACGAAGCCGTGCACATCCTCCCGGAGAGCGAGTGTATTGATGTACGCAGCCAGTGTAAGCCAGTGTTCACTGGTGATATCTGCACTGCACAGATTGCTGACCTGTACGCCTGCACAATTGGCAAGCCGTTCCAGGTGGGGCACACTATCCAGCAGATCCTGCACGGGCAGGGCACCGGGTTCGTAGTTCAAGGTTTTATGCGCTTCGCCGCTGCCGGCAATGGTGCCGCCGGTGGCCAGAATAACTACATTTTTGAGACTGGGATTATAGAATGGGGAAGCTGTGAAGTTCACTTCAGGTGCTGGAATAATCATAGATCGTTTCCTTTCAGATCGAATCAGAATGAAGGTTATAGAATGACATTGAATGTATTATAACATACGATTTCCGGGGATATTGATCTGTTTTTACTCCTAATTTTCCCTGCAAATAATTAGTCAATAAGTACATGCCAGATTAAGGTATAATAAGTAAAAATATAAATGGGAGGATATGTATGTTCAAGGTAGAGGAAGTAGCCCATGGAGTGTGGGCGGCAATTGTAACTCCGGGCCGGGGAGCGGTAGGCAATGCCTCCATTATAGATCTTGGGGATACCACAGTTGTGGTCGATACCTTCAGCCTGCCCGGGGCAGCGAAGCTCTTGCGGGAGACGGCTGAGCAGCTGACAGGGAACCCGGTCCAATACATAGTGAATACCCATTATCACGGGGATCATCATTACGGGAATCAGGAATTTGCGGATAGTCTTATCATTTCCACAGAGCTTACCCGTGAAGTGCTGACAACGACGGGTCCACCTGAGCTAGGGGAATGGCAGGAAGGGCTGCAGAAACAGATTGCAGCGCTTCAGGAGGCTCATAGTACTGCTGCGGACACCCGCGTGCAGGCGGCGCTGGGATATGAAATCGAGGAGAAGCAGGCCTTGCTGGAGGCGACACCTGCGATCCGCAGAGTAACTGCTGCTGTGACATTCAAGGATACGCTTGATATTCACGGAGCAGACCGGTCCATACATCTGTTCACTTATGGCGGAGGACATACCATCAGCGATGCCATGGTATATATTGCTGACGTGAAGGTGCTGATCGCCGGGGATCTGGTGCTAAACCAATCTCATCCGGCCATGCTGCATGGTTTCCCTGAAGCGTGGACCGGTATTGTGGAGCGGATTGGCCTGGAGATGGATTTCACCCGGCTGATCCCTGGTCATGGAGGGGTTGCCGGACGTGAGAGCATCGCAGAAATGTTAAGTTATCTCCAAGAGATTCAGACGTATGCCGCAGCAGCTGTCCGGAGCGGGGAAAGCGCGGAGGTATGGATCGCCAAGGGAATCCCGGCACCGTTTGATACATGGGAGGGTTCCCATATCTTTGATTGGAATTTCCGCTGGCTGTACAATACATATAATCAATCCTGAGAAAAGAGGAGAAAATGATGCTGAAGCTGGATAGCCGTGACTATGCCCTGGCTCTGCCGCTGTTAAGCCAAGTGAAGATCAATACCCTGTTCGCAGAAGCAGTACTCAAGGGCCAGACCACCGGTACTGTTTACGTGGATAATGTGCAGAACCCCCGTACCTTTTATGTGGCTCATGACTATGGGATGTCGCTGGTCTATGGGGATTCGGGCAATGAGGCGTTTAACCGGAGCTTATATGATTATATTACCAACCAGTCAGGGGACAGGCAGTCCCCGGAATGGCTGCAGGGTGATCCGGCAGGTGGCTGGTCTCCGCTGGTGGAGTCAATAATTACAGCGCATAACGCACTGTTAAATGCGGTCGAGCCCGGTCCTGAAACGGCTGATACACGGAGGATGTACACTCATACCAGAGTGAATTTCACCTTTGACCCGGAAGTCTACCACAGTGCTAAGGAGCAATGGTTCCGGAAGGATGCAGTAATTGTTCCGATGACTGCCGGGCAGTTTGACGGGCAATCAGGTGCTGTGATTCCGCGTTATTTCTGGAGAGATGCAGAGCATTTCCTAAGTACAGGCATAGGGTACACCCTGCTCTGGGAGGGGGAGAGCGCCTCTAATGCGTTCTCGGCGTACCGTACAGCGGATCAGCTGGAGATTGGGATTGAATCGGCAGAGGGCCACCGGGGGCAGCATTTTGCCTTCTCCGTATGTTCCGCACTGATTGATTACTGCCTGGAGCACGGGCTGGAGCCGGTGTGGGGCTGCCGCCAGGAGAATGAGGGTTCATATAGACTGGCTCAGAAGCTCGGCTTCAAACCGTCGTTGTACATCCCTTATTACCGCTTGGCCGAATGATTAAGAGACAGGGCGATATATCTAATTGACACGAAAAGGGCGCCGGCGGGCGTTCTTTTTTATTGAGTTTTCCGGAGATAATATTATCATTATCTAACGATATTGGGGGTTTATCTCCTCGGCAAGCAGGAGGAAGCAGCTAAAGGCCTTGCAGATGTCAGATCAGCCGGGCATCCACGAAGCAATGCAGATGCAACGGGGACAGCAGCTTCAGGCCTTCGCCAAGCTCGAAGTCTTTGCCTTCGGCGAGCTGGCGACCTTTTTCGCGGAAATAGATCCGGTACATCGCCAGAGTCTCCTCACTGAATTGGCTGCTGTGCAGGGCTAAGGCTGCGAACTTCCGCTCGAAGTGCTCTGTAATGTCAACCACCGTATTCGGCTCCGAGGTGAAATAGAAACCAATGGCCTTCGGCTGCCAGGGGCGGGTGCTTGTCCCCCGGGGATACAGCGGAAGTCCGGACGACAGGAAGGCCTGGGCTGCGGCTCTGCCTGTAACGATATGATCATAATGTGCCTCATAGCTCAGCCACGGATCAGGACAGAGGATAACATCCGGCTGCACGGTACGGATGATCCCGGCAATCTCTTCTGCCAGCGCCGGAATATGCTCCAGGGTGCCGTCGCCGTGGGCCAGCTGATGGAACACTGTGGCACCCAGCAACCGCCCTGCGGCTTCCAGCTCACGTGCGCGGACGGCTGCAATCTCGGCAGAAGACAAATGCTCGTCCACCGCACCGAGATCCCCGTTCGTCACGGTTAAATAATGAATCTCGCAGCCCCGCTCCGCCAAAGAGGCGATTGTCCCGCCGATGCCCACCTCATTATCATCCGGGTGCGGCTGTACGCATAATATTCTGCGGCAGCCTGTCAGATCGGGAGGGGACATCAGTGCGGCCATAGTGGATATATCCATGTTCATGATCACTCCTTATATTAGATAAATGCCTGGGTCCCTTCTATACGGACCGGGTATTCTCCAAATCATTCAGTGTCTGCAGCCGCTGCTTGTCACTGATATTGTAGAACAGAATCGGCAGAATTGCGGCCAGGAAACAGAGGGCGGGCAAGAGAAACATCACGAAGCTGAGCCCCTGCTGGAGCCTTGGAGTCGACGGCTGATTCTCAACATAGCTAAGCAGGCCCAGACTTGCACCGATAATGAGCCGTGACAATGCCCCGCTGAATTTAGTAACAAAGGTGTTCGTGGAGAACACAATCCCCTCGCCCCGGAAGCCCAGCTTCCACTCCGAATAATCAATGGTATCCAGCAGCATTGATGTGCTCACAATGGTTGTCATGCCCGAGAAGAAGAAGCTGACCGCGAAGAACACCAGCGTGGTCAGAACATTGTGGTCACCGAGAAGATAAGGCAGGATGCAGGACAAGCTCCCCAGTATGCAGGAGAGGATGAATACCTTCTTCTTGGAGAAGCGGCGCAAAAGCGGCGGCGTAGCCGTCATTCCCAGCAGCATGCCTACAACAAGACTAATCCCGACCTGGGTTGCATAACCGGCATTCCCCCAGACATAGACCACATAATACAGCTGGATGCTCTGCCGGATGCCGTTGACCAGGTTAATAATCAGCAGCGAGGCAAGCAGGGTGAGCAGCGGTTTATTTTTATACACCGTTTGCAGATTTTGCCGGAACGAGATCTTCACGGGAGAAGGGGCGACCCTTTCCCTGGTAAGGATTCCGGTCAGGAAAATAGAGAAAGCGGCAATGATTCCTATAATAATTGCGGAATACAGATAAGCTTGTGTGCTCCGTTCACCGCCGAAGGCCAGCAGCAGCTGGATACCGCCGACTGTGATCACGACCGCACCGAGGGTTCCGCCGATTTTGCCTAAAGTGACGAACAATGTCCGTTCACCCGGTTCTGTAGAAATGACGGACGACAAGGCCCAAAGTGGCGTATCACAGACTGTATACAGCATCCCCCAGAGCAGATACGATACGGTGGCGATCACCAGCGTCGTTGTAGAGGAGCCTCTGAAGTCCCAGAAGCAGACGATGGTTGCCAGCGCAATCAGGAAGGGGGCGAACAGCAGATAAGGCCTGAATTTGCCCCACCTGGAGCGTGTTTTGTCGGTAATCATGCCCATCAGCGGATCAAGACAAGCATCGAAGATGCTCGCCACTACCAGTATGACGCTGGCAGTAGTCGCCGGAATACCCAGCAGATCCGTGTAGAAGAACAGAATATACATCGACATGAAGCTGTACAGCATATTCTGGCCCAGCAAGCCGCCGGAGAACACCATTTTCTCAGCCAAAGGTACTTTTGTTGTCAATGGGCAGTCCTCTTTTCGTTGTGTATATGTAGGGTTGTACCATTTACTAATTATGTTTATTTATAACTTTTTTTGATGTTCTGTCAAGCTGAATATGGCTAACGCTGCCGGCGGGATAACCGCTACATATAGACAATGTGGAAGCACATTACAGAAAATAAATTAAAAATTTAATAATGCAAAAATAATATATTAACTATTTAACGAAAAATGTCGAAATATAGCTGATGTGTCCGGCTGATGGGGGAGTGTATGGGTGAATACAACAGGATTACGGCAGGATGGACACTAAGAAGTTAACCACAGGGGGAAATCACATGAAATGGTTCGGAAACATGAAAACAGCAACAAAAATTATCTCAGCTTTTATGGTGGTCTCTTTAATTCTGGCGGGACTTGGGGTGTATTCCATTTTCTCGCTGAGCAGCAGTAATCAGAATATGAAGGCCATGTATAACAACAATCTGATTTCGGTCAGAGATCTGTCTGCTGCCAAAATTAATTATCAGGTCATCCGGGTATATATGCGCGATATGAGCAACACCACGGATGCAACCCAAATTGCCGGTTATCAGGACAAGATTGCATCCACCCGGCAGGATCTTATCCAGAAGGTGGACAATTACCGTCCGCTGGCCACGACCGGCACGGAGAAGGAGCTGCTGAACGATTTTGACAAGGAGTATGAGGTCTATCTGAAGCTGTTTGAGGAAGCGCTTGCCCTGGCTGAACTGGATGATCCAGCTCAATTTAATACTTTCCTGACGACCCAATTGAATGCGCAGGGAGAGAAAGTGCTTGAGAACCTGGATGGTCTGATCGAATTTAACGTGGAGCTGGCCGATGAAGCGAACCGCCACTCCCAATCAGCCTATTCCTCGGCGCTGGTGATTACCATTTCAGTTGTCGCGGCTGCTGTAATCATCAGCATTCTTATAGGTTACCTGATCGCCAGATCCATCTCCAAACCGCTTATGCAGATGCTGCGGCTGGCCTCAGAGGTGGCCAGCGGTAATTTGACCCAGCAATCCGATATTTCCACCAAGGATGAAGCGGGCCAACTGGCTGCTGCGCTGAACCGGATGGTTCATAACCTGAAGGACCTGATCAACGGGATTGTTATGAATTCACAGAGTGTAGCTGCGTCTTCCGAGCAAATCTCAGCAAGTACCCAGGAAATCGCCAGTACCAGCACGAACCAGTCTGCGGCGGCAACGAACATTACCGAACTGTTCAAGGAGCTGTCGCTGGCTATTGATTCCGTAGCCTCCAGCGCAGAGGAAGCGGCGGAGCTGTCGAATGAGACGGTGCGCACAGCCCGGGAAGGCGGATACGTGGTTGAGACCTCGCTGCACGGAATGCAGACCGTCAATCACCAGATGAAACAGCTCGAAGAGGATTCCGGCAAAATCGGAGACATCATCGAAGTGATTGATGATATTGCCGAGCAGACCAATCTGCTGGCTTTGAATGCGGCGATTGAAGCTGCTCGTGCCGGAGAGCAGGGCCGCGGCTTCGCAGTGGTGGCGGATGAAGTCCGCAAGCTTGCCGAGCGCAGCAGTGATGCCACGAAGGAAATCACGAAGATCATCAAGGCCATGCAGGAGAATACGAAGCAAAGCGTCCGGGCAGTAGCGGAAAGCGTTGAGCAGTCTTCGATGACCAGCCAGGCCTTTGAACAGATTATCAGTATGGTTAATACTTCTTCACTCAAAGTGAATGAAATTGCTGCCGCCTGTGAAGAGGAATCCGCTCAGGCAGCCGAAGTGATGAGCTCGGTCCAGTCCATTGCCGCCTCCAGTGAGGAATCCGCAGCGGCTTCAGAGGAAACGGCAGCTACCTGCCAGGCTCTGGCCCTCTTATCCGAGGATTTAGCCCAGTCGGCTGCTGCGTTCAAGACTCATTAATTCTACAGACTGAAGGTGAAGCCATGTCATCCTTACAGAAGGAACAGTATATCGAGCTTGCTGTAGGAGCCGAAACCTGCGCAATCCGTATCGAAGAAATTCATGAAATTATCAAAATGCTCAGCATTACAGATATCCCTTTTACCCGGAATGAAGTGAAGGGTGTGGTCAATCTGCGCGGTAAAGTGGTCAGCGTAATGAGCCTGCGCAATTTGCTGGGGATGGCGGATGAGCCATACACCCGGAATACAAGAATTATTGTGGTCAACTACCGGGAGGAGTTCGTGGGTCTCATTGTGGATAAGGTCAATAAAGTGACTACGTATGCTGAGATCCACCCTCCTGCGGGCGGGTATAGCCGCAGCCGCGAAGCGGTTTTCCACGGGATTGGTCAACGGGATGATCAGCTGATTGGCATTCTCAAGCTCGAGGAAATATTGGGCGGTTAGGAAGGGGAACAAGTAATGATGATGGAACTATCTGCCTACCGCGATATTTTCATAGAAGAGCTGAATGAGCAACTGGAGCGGATCGACCAATCCCTGCTCACGCTGGAGCATGCACCGGCACCTGAGCTAGTCCAGACAATATTCCGCGCAGCCCACACCATCAAGGGCTCAGCCTCAACCATGGGCTTCCGTGAAATGAGCGATCTGACGCATGAGGTTGAATATGCCCTTGAATGGGTCCGGGAGAAGAAACCGGAGATTACCGGAAAGCTGATTGATACGCTCTTCCGGGCGCTCGACGCCATGAAGCTGCTTCGCACCCAATATATCAGCGGCGGTGATTACGCCGACTGCAGCGCCGTCGTTGCGGAGATTAAGGCATTGATTAATATGCCGGATGAACCACAGCCGGTCCGGTTGCCCGTCTTAAGTCCGGCGGAGAGGCTCCTGGCCGAAGAAGCCGTGGTTGCCGGGTACTCGCTGCTGTCCGTTGCGGTAACGCTCAAAGAGGAGTGCCTGATGAAGGCGGCACGGCATTATATGCTGCTGCAGCGTATCGAAGATGTATGCGGTAAGGTCGTTGCTGTCGCGCTGTCGGCAGCAGCGGCCATCGGAGCAGATGAAGACTCGCGTTACATCCGGTTTGCTGTAGTGGCCGCTGCCGGCAAAGATATTCAGCAGATATCAGAACAGCTGGCGGGTGATTCTGACGTCCAGAGTATTGCCGTCACTCCATTCGTGCCCGGTCCCGAAACGGTTACTGGCGCGGCGGCGGTTGAACCGTCACTGGCGGGGCCTCCGTCTTCCCCGAACATGGAAAGGGGGAACAGTACCCAGCCGACGGTAAGGGTAAGTGTGGAACGTCTGGACCATCTGATGAATCTGGTAGGCGAACTGCTGATCGAGCAGACCTCGCTGGCCGATCTGAGTGCAGCCGGCCTGCGGAATGATCCGGCTAAGGTATTGCCGGGTATAGGCGGAGTGTCGGATCATATGGGCACTATTATCAAGGAGCTGCAGGAAGGTGTAATGAAGACCCGGATGCTTCCGATAGATCAATTGTTCAACCGGTTTCCGCGTCTGGTCCGGGATCTGGCCCATAAGCTGGGGAAGGAGATTGAACTCCTGATCCAGGGAGGCGAGACCGAGCTCGACCGGATGATTATCGAAGAGCTGAGTGATCCGTTGATCCATTTGATCCGCAACAGCACCGATCACGGGATTGAAAGTCCGGAAGCCCGCGTAGAACGCGGGAAATCCCCCAAGGGTATGATTACACTCACCTCTTTTCATGAGGAGAATCAGGTGGTTATCCGCCTGGAGGACGACGGGCAGGGCATAGATGCCGGCAGAATTAAAGCCTCCGCACTTAGCAAAGGCATCATCACTGAAGAACAGGCCGGGTTCTTAACGGCTCAAGAAGCCATCCACCTGATCTTTGAGCCCGGCTTCTCAACGGCTGCCGAAGTAAGTGAGGTGTCGGGCCGGGGGGTGGGGATGGATATCGTACGCAGCCAGATTGGACGGCTTAACGGCATCATTGATATCGAAACGGTACCGGGCCAAGGGACTGTGTTCATAATCCGTCTGCCGCTTACACTGGCCATCATTAAGGGGCTGCTGGTGAATGTATCCGGCCGGGTGCTGATCCTTCCCATGTATAATGTAGCGGAAATAGTGCGTATCGCCCCCGAAGACATTCAGATCATTCAAGGTGAACAGGCGATTATTAACCACGGGCGGATTGTGCCGCTTTCCTGGCTTCGAGACAAGCTGCATTACCCGCGGACCGAGCGCAGCTCCAAGACCATCCCGCTGGTGATTGTCCGGTCCGTGGACCGGATCGCCGCCTTTGCCGTCGATGAGATCATTGGTAATCAGGAGGTGGTCATTAAGTCGCTGGGTGTGTATTTGGGGACGATGAATCATCTCTCCGGGGCAACAATTCTGGGGAATGGGCGGGTTGCGCTGATTCTGGATGCCTCCTATCTGGTCAGCCATTAATTTCATTGCTGCAGGATTTGTATAGAAAACGCTGTAGTTGTGAAAAATATGGAAAGACGTACCAGAAAGGGGTGGAGAGTTGGATATTACGCTGGCTTCAGATGAAGTTATCAGTCGGATCAAGCAGCTTCAGTCTGGTGGAGGTACCGTAAACAAGAAACAGGTCAAGCAGCAGGATCCGGAGTTAATGCGCAGTGCGCTGCATTATTTTCCGAGCTGGGAACATGCCTTGAAGAACGCCGGATTGCTGTAATTGAATCAGATGCGCAAAAAACCGGAAGCTCCGCAGCACACTGCGATTCTTCCGGTTTTTTGCGTGCCGCCAGCTGAATAGGGTTACTTCTTGTGCGGTACAGCCTTGGGGCTCTTGATCTGCAGCTCGATGGCCTGCTGATTCAGCTGCAGCTCATCCATATAGGCTTTGACCTTCATTTGCAGCTTGTGCAGCATTAGGATATGCATATCATGAATACGGTCTTCGATACAGAATGCCGAACAAGCCAGATATCCATCTGTATAGGATTTGGTATCATCCACTACCGTATTCAATTTTTCTTTGTAAATCCGCTTTACAGGGCCGCTTTCGGGTTTGATTTCATAGTAGCGGTTCGTTTCCGTCAGCAGTCTCCAATGAGTGACATCGACATCATATTCATCCTTCTCCAGCTGGACGGTTACTTTAAAGATTTTAATAGGACTGTTCATGTTGAGCGAAACCTCCTGCAACCCCCATACGTATGTTCAATTCTCACTATAGGACTCAGAGATTATAGCATGCGTCAGCCGTATTTCCCACTGGAATATTAGGTAAAGTGATGTGATATATTGCAGTAGCTATTACAATGTAGGATATGACAATACGGTTATTTTAAGGAGAGATTGTATTGAAAGAGCTCATCATCGTAAACGGTACAATGGGCGTTGGCAAGAGTTCATCAGCACTCAGGCAGCGGATGCAGGAAGATCATAGAACGGAGGAGCAGATCAATCGGAGTCTGGAACGGATAAGAACTTATGCAGGAATGCATTCACATACGGTGGATACAAGTGAGATGGGGCTGGATGAAGCAGTTCTGCTGATTAAAAACAGATTGTTGTAGAAGGCGGCAAGTCAGCGGATGAATCCATTCATGTGTTCGCTAGTAGAGGAATGAGAACTGCAGTGAAAATTGTAGTATATTTCCAAGGGATCGTTTACAATAAATCCATTATTGTCCTTGGATGACAATGATGAAACCAACTACATAAAAGGAGATAAGAGATGAAGAACACCGCTGCCAAAGGACACCCTGTTATTTTCTCGCTGATGCTGGGAGTCGTCCTGACCTTTCTAGTTTCAGTAGCATCTGCAGTAGCATCCATTCAGGAGTTTGGAGACATGGGGATAAGGAATGCCCAGGCCTGTGCTTTCCTGGTTATGGCCATCATCGTTACTGTATATATGAAGCGGAAGGATTCCTCACTAGTGAGATTCGGCTTCCGCAAGCTTGACGCCAAGCAGGCCAAACCTGTGCTGTTCTACATCCCCCTGCTGATTCTTGCGGTAGCCCAGCCGGTTATGGCTGGAATCAATGTGAAGATGACGGCGGCTGAAGTGATCAGTATCGTGATCATGACGATGATTGTGGGGTATACTGAGGAATCCATTTTCCGGGGAATCATCAGAGATAAGCTGAAGCATAAGGGCCCTGTATTTTATATTATTTTCTCGTCCGTATTCTTTGGTGTTCTACATATGGTCAATGCGTTTGGCGGAAAAGATATCATAAGCACACTTCTCCAGGTTGCCAATGCACTGCTGCTGGGCTGCGTCCTCGCCTTACTGATTGAGGCAGGCAACAATATCATTCCGCTGATCGCCTTTCATTTCATTTATGATGCTCTGGCGATGGTCAGCAATGACAATGTGGAGAATGAGGTTCTGTTTGTGGGTATTCTGAATATCATGTACTTAATTTATGGTATCTATCTGTTAGTGGTCTTGACCCGGCGGAATGAAAATAATAGTCTGTCCATGTAAATAAACCGGCCGGCATTCTGAAATTTATCCCGAATGCCGGCCGGAAATCTGTTCAATGATAACGCATACATGACATGGATACAGCATGCGGGAGCAAATAATCTTTACAAAGAGTAATCGTTAGACATGGGCATTCTGCTCATAAAGAGTGGGGAATATCAAGGATAATGACGGGATATGCAGTTTTTTGAAGTTTTAAATTTTATCGATCCCAGTGTATAATGTAGACATCACCAAAGGAACCACAAGCAACAATATACAGGTGGTAACCACAGGTGATTGCCTCATTCCTAAATTTAGCAATGAATGAAGGAAAGGAGAGAATCCCGATGTACTAGCGTTAGCGAAGCGTGCCGGAATCGGCTGCTGATAGGGAAGGTGGATGATAACATCTTCTGGCAGATCGTGGGTATGCGGGAACCCAAGAGCAAATCTTTGAAGATGAACCAAAGCTATTCATTCAAGCAAGAGTAATCTTGCGGAAGAAAGAGCGTGATTCCGTTGAAAAAGGTTAGCGAAGCGTACTAAAACGATTCTTCACAGCAGGAAAAGCGTCCGTGAAAACGTTTTTCGTGAAATCGTGTACGCGGGAATCCACCCCATATGCAGGACATGGAGCAACACTCCGAATAGGAGCGAACGGGCAACACGGTAATATGAAATTAGAACAATCACCATGTCAGGGATATGGCTTTGTTACCAGGAGGAAATGATTGAAGTGAATACAGGAATTAACACATAAATCCCCGTGCCTCAAGCAATCAGGCAGCGGGGATTTATGCGTATATACATAAGCTGCTCCATTTCGCCCTTCCGGCTGAAATGGAGTTTTTTGAATTTCTTCAGCGTACAGGAAGAAGGCGGGGAGCTGCTTGGTTTCACCGGAGAGGCAGCTTATTTGCAAGCTGCTAAAGTCCGCTTGGATTCATAAGCTGCGGTGCGATATACTCGCCGAATACGTCAGGCGGCGGATTGTTGCGGCCCCGCATATTGTCCCGGGTCAGCACGACCACCGTCTCAAGCTCCGGCAGTACATATACAAACTGCCCTGCATAGCCCCGTGCATAATAATAATCCACCGCAGCAGACTCTCCGGTTCTGGTATCACCTGCTATTGAGTCTGTCCACCAGTGCCAGCCGTATCCGCCATGGCGGGGCGGCTCAGTCTGCATAGCGGGCTGTGCCGAACGTGCTACCCATTCGCTGGAAATAATCTGCGAATTCTCCCAGACTCCCTGCTGTAAATACAGCTGTCCGAAATTCAGCAGGCTGGCAGGCCCCAGTTTCAACCCGTATCCGCCCGTATGGATGCCTTGGGGATCACTCTCCCACTCATACTCCGTAATTCCGAGAGGTCCGAAGAGATATTGCTCGGCGAATCTTGCTGTGCTCATTCCTGAAGCCTGCACCACAATAGACGACAGTAATTGCGATATCCCTGAGTTGTACTCCATCCGGGTACCCGGTTCATCCGCAAGCGGCTGCTCCAGTACATAGTTCACCCAATGGGGGGAACGGGTCATCTTGGGGAAGGAATTCGCGCCGCCGAATTCGGTCCAGCGAAAGCCGGCAGACATGGTGAGCAGCTGTCCGATTGTAATTTGCTGCTTGCGTGTATCAGCGTCACGGCTGAGCTGCGGGAAGAATTCGCTGATAGGAGCCGAAGGACCGGAAAGCTGGCCTTGGTCCATCGCGATGCAGACCAGCGCGGAGAGTATGCTCTTGGTGCAGGAGTTGATCTTGGCAATCTCGGAAGAAGTGCACTGATCTCTATAATGTTCAAAGATCAGACGGCCCTGCTGCTGGATCAGACAGCTCCGCAGGTTCAGCGGCTCAAGGGAGTCGGAAAGTGCTGACAGGTTCATAGTTGTGTCCTTTCGTGAAACACACCCGGCCACCGTATGAACGGTGGCCGGGTGGTTCTAATGTAATCCGAAATGCGCCTCAATTCTGGACAGCATCTCTTCTTTGGTAGTATGGGCATTTCTTATATAGTGCTGCACGTGATGCTGTCTTGCCTGCTGCAGAGAACGATGTGTATTCTCAATGATACCATCCAGCGTCTCACGCTTAGCCCGTTCCGGATCGGATAGATCAGGGAAGAGATCCAGCATTCCCCGCAGATGATCACGGTTGAAGTAGTCCCTGCGGATCAGCTCGTCCTCCGCATACACATATACGATCCGCTCGTCACCAGCTATAGCCCGCAGAAATTCCGGTGCAATATCCGTGTCCACCACAATAGGCTTGGCATTACCCATCTGCAGCAGCTCGAGAATGATAAATTCTACGCTTTCTTCCGCAGCAGACACCAGCCACTGGTTCCTGTCGTTATCCGGTCCAAGGAAATACCATTCCCAGTCAACGAAATACCTGAGAATCGCCGGATGGTCCTGCGGATTAGCCAGCTGCTTATATTCAAACGAATGATCATCGGAAGAATAATAATTCATTCCCCACTTGGCGGATATCAATTCGGCCATGGTGCTTTTACCCCCGCACGGCCCTCCGCAAATCCAATACACATGCTTCAGATATTGTTTCAATAAACGGTCTGAAATTTTCAACTTTCATTCCCCCTGTAAATGATTACTGAAGAGCGGGGGATACTCTGATTCTGCTTGCATGAAATGTCCAGGTCGCCGGCATCTGCTTACACCACCTTTGAAGGATTCCTTTGTATTATCTCAGTCTGCTGTATAGATGTCCAATCCAAGGCAGCTTAGTCAGGAAGCGAGGTGGTATCAGAGACAACACCGAAGGTTGATCCTTTGATATAAGCCTGGTTCTGCAGAGCTTCCAGCTGTTTAGCGGTGCCGGTTACGACTGCGCCAATGATTGTGATATCCTCCGGCTCCAGAATATCATTATCCCCGGCCAGGCTCTGATGAACCTGATCTGCTTCCCAGGTGAAGTTCCTGCCGTGCTTGCGCAGCTGCTCGACACTGTTAATGAAGGAGTCCACACCGCCGTAAGGAGCGAACTGCTCGCCGTGAAATCCGTAGATAATCATCGAATCAGCCGCGATGGTTTGCCGCGTTTCCTTCAGGTATTTTTTATAAGAGGGGGTATATGCATCCGTCCAGAACCAGACAGGCTGCACCCCGGCAGGGATAAGCTTCCGGGTCTCTTCCAGCGTATAGGCTTGGTCAAAAGACAAAGCCAGCTCCACAAGTGTATCGTCTTCCAGCTGCTTCAGCAGACTGATGCTGTCCTCGTACGTTTCATAAGCGATCTCCGGATGGTAAAAGATCATTTCCCGGTCCCCTGTGGCAGAGTTGTAACGGTGTGTGGATGCTGTGCTCAGCTGTTCCGGCAGAGAAATCGCTCCGAATGCGCCATACCTGCCGGTGGAGCGGCCCAGCAGATTATAGGATTCCTCGATGGGCTGCCAGATATAAGGCTTATTTCCCAGCCATTTGTAAGTCTGATTGTAGGTTTCGCCGCCAAAGCTATCTAATTTCACCGACTGGTTGCTGATGTGCACATTGGGGGCGCTGATCTCATTTTTCCAGAGAATCTCTGATTGTACCTTGCTGCCCTGATACAGCCTCAAATGGTAGAGGCCATACCAGATAACGGCGAGAATAATGGGGGTTACGATAACAATGATGCCAATGGTCTTCAGGGTGGAGCGGAGTCTGGCTTTGTGAATGAGCTGCTGAGCCTGCTTCCCTCCGAAAATAAACTGGTCCTGTTCTTGATTCTGTTCCATTTATTGACCCTCCCTATAGTGTTTGATGAATTGGTTTTTGGCGCGCGTAACATGAGTCTTGAGCGTATTCTCATTCATACCGTACAGGGATGAGAGCTCCTTGTAGGTCAGGTTCAGCTCATATTTGAGAATCAGCAGCTCCTGATGCTGCTCAGAGAGCAGAGACAGTGTGTCGCGGATATTCTGTGCGGTTTCCCGCCTCAGCAGCTGAATCTCCGGCAGATGGGTCAAAGAAAGAAGCTGAATGTCGTCAACATCGACCGTGGGATGGCGTTTATCTTTCCTCTTAAGATCATAGAATTGATTAGTCGCTACCCGGAACATCCAGCCCATGACTTGTTTCGGGCCGATGCCATCCTGATAGATTAAGTATTTATAACAGGTGTCCTGAACGATATCTTCAGCATCCTCGCGGGCGAGTCCGCGTTTTCTCAAGTACCGGTATAGCAAAGTTCCGGCTTGCTGCAGAAAGTGATGAATGGTTTCTTTGGCCATGTCCTGCCCCCTTCCCCTATACAACGCTAAGCTCCGTGAAAAGTTTACAGCAGCCGTTACATCCAGTATTCCTTAATTATAAATGTTCACTACCGGCAACCGCCTCACCTATTCAGTTAATATAATATCAGTATGTAAAATATTAGCTGCATCGGAGGGTATCTATGTATCAGGATAAGGAATTGGTGATTCGGCCCATAGCTGAAGGGGATCTGTTCAGACTGTGGGAGCTCTCACATAAAGAGGAAGCACCGGAGTGGAAGAAATGGGATGCGCCTTACTACGAACACAAGCGGATTCCGTGGGAAGAGTATTATGGGAACAGAGCGGAGATTGTTGGATGCGGAAATAATTGGGTAATAGAAGTAGAGGGCGAGGTTATAGGCGACGTCAGTTACTATTGGGAGCATAAGCCATCCTTATGGCTGGAAATGGGCATTATCATCTATGATCCGGCATATTGGAGCAGTGGTTACGGGACAAAAGCTCTCAGGCTATGGATCGGTCATCTGTTCAATGCTTATCCGCTGGTCCGTGTAGGCTATACCACATGGTCCGGGAATGTGCGGATGATTAGGACCGGGGTGAAATTAGGCATGACGATGGAAGCAAGACTCCGGAAATGCCGGTACTACGACGGGCAATTCTATGATTCTATTCGAATGGGACTGCTTAGAGAGGAGTGGGAGGCCTTAGAATTGAAAGGATCAGCCGCTGAAGGTTCGCGTACAAAATTAGACAAATAAGCATGAAATGCCTGCATTTTGCACGATATGAAACAATCAAAATGCTTGTTTGTGAAAAAAGACACAAATTCGTGAAAACTATCACTTTGTTATCATAAAATTTTAATATATAATAAAGTTAATTAAAAGAAACAGGGGGAATAAAAATGAAATTATTCAAAGTTTTAGTAGTAGCAGGGGTATCCGCAGCATTGTTGTCGGGTTGTGGATCGAATAATAATGCAGCTAATGATGCAGGGGCAGCAGCAACTACAGCTCCAGCCACAGAGCAGACTGATGCAAAAAGCACGGCTTCGATCGTTAACCAGGCAGATGCCTTCACTGCTGCTGTAAGCGAAAGCGGCAACTGGATTATAGCGGTTCTGAACGATCTGACCGTGGACAAGGATGTTGTTGTAGCCGGTGAATTCCATGACAAAGGCGATGCAAGTGCAGCAATCTATCGTAAGCTTGCCCTGTATGCACAAGATGCAGACCACAAGGTTACAGCTACCTATACTCTGACAGCACCTAAAGTAACTGTGCAGAGCGAGAACTTCCGCGTTCAAGGCGGTACAATCAAAGGTGACGTATATGTAGAAGCTAACGGATTCAACCTGTACAAAGATGCTACCATCGACGGCAACCTGTACTATGCAAGTGAAGATGTGAAGGCTACTGCTGTGATCGAAGGCAAAGTAACCGGAGCAAATGAAGTTAAATAATTCAATCCTAATACAGCAGCTACATTAGTATATTGTATTGCAAACAGCCTGTAGACAGGCCCTCTGGGGCTGGCTCTATGGGCTTTTTTGTATTCTGTCCGGAAATATTCTATAGTATTATGGAAGGTATTGTAAGCGTAAACACATGGGACAGGGGATGCAATTATTCATGAAGAATAGCCGGAGATTGGGGATGGCTGCCGGAGTGATTCTAGTTTCCGTAGCCGTACTCTATTTACTTTTGTATATGTATGAAAGACCTGGCGGATGGTCTGACCAGCGGATGTCCCGCTTACTCGGAATGGAGCAGACCCTCCAAATTCCACTTGGCAAAAGTCCGGAAGAAGCTGTCCGGCTGTTCCGCGGCTCCGACTCGATGACAGTAATTCATCAGGAGCCTGCAGCCAGAGGGGAGCTGGTATTTCTTACCCGGGCGGGCCAGCAAGATAGCAATAATCTTCAAGTAGAGTATGTCCGCAAAACCTGGCTCGGATGGAAGTGGGTATGGGGAGGCGGCTACGGAATGGGCGGAGATCCGGACAGCTCTGCATTAAACTATATGTGTTTTCCTGAACTGGAGCATATTTCGACTCCATTTCCCATGGTGATCGGAGAAGTTCTGAACCCGTCCATTCAGCATATTACAGTCGAGCAGAAGGAGGCAGGGACGGATAAATCTGAGGCGAAGCTTATTAAAGTCGGATCAGACCGGACGATTTGGTTCGCTTTTCAGCCGGCTACGGCGGGTGTCCCGTTTGAGATTGAAGGACTTGATGAAGCGGAGGGAATGATTGCATCCAAAATAATAACAGACGCAAGAGACAGCGGAGCGATTCCGCTTGGTAAATGAAAATAAAAGTGTGGGGGCACTCTCACCCCCTTCGATGATGGAAGTGTTGCACAAAGTACAACAATTTCCTTGTAATATCAGCCGTAATCGCAAATTGTTGTACGAAATGCAGTATTCCTCCGTCATCAAGCCGATAAATGGGATAATTGTTGTATTTCAGAGTCAATTTCATAATTCCAAACCCTTGCTGGGACTGTTTTTTTTAGGCATAAAAAAAGGAGTACCTCCCCAAGTTCTCGAAGATATAGGCGACCAAACCAACACCCGAGAACGAAAAGAGGTAATCCCTATCTATTCCATTCGACAAGAAGAACTGTTTTCCTTCAAGGAATTGTTCCTGATGCGCCCGGAAGATAAATACAGCCAAATCTTTGAACACTTAGATCTCGCCAAGGTTCTGCACGTTCTTCGGAAAAAGAACAACCGGGGCCGGCCCGAACAACTGAATGTACCTGCCATGATCTATTCCTTGCTCATCGCTAAAATGGAGAACATCGAGTTTGTTTCTTCCCTGGTCTGGCGTCTTACCCATAGCGAAGAGTTTCGGGCGCAGTGCCGATTTACCGGCTCCGATAATATCCCGAGCGAATCTTCGTATTCCCGTTTGATTCATGCGCTGGAGCACACGGGGATGCTTGAAAAACTGCAGGATACCTTGGTGACCTCTGCCCTAGAAGAAGGCTTTGTAACCGGCACACATATTGCCGTGGATTCCTCCATGGTCGAGGCTTGGGATTGCCAATTTAGCGAATCGGCCGCCAAGCGCCGTGCGGCTCGCCGAGGGCAAAAGCCAAATGAGGCTCCAGGAGCCCAGCAACTTCAGTTCAAACTTCCCGAGCCTGAGCCTGAGGCGGCTGTGAACGAACCACCGAAGAAACCCGTCTACGACAAGCGTGGACGTCCAACGAATGCGGCAAGGGAACGCCGGCGTCAGGAACAGGAAGCATATGACCAAAGTCTCGGACCGTTTCAGAAAACCATTGAAGCGATGTTACCTTACACGTATGACGAACTGCTGGCCGCGCTGCCCCGGCATGCCGCGCGTTGTGACAAGAAAAATACGAAGGGTCGAATGACGAGCTACTACGGTTTCAAGGCGAATCTGCTCGTCGATACGGACTGCCAGTATATCTTGAGCGGCCTCTTTAGTTCGGCGAATCTGAATGACCAGCGCATGGCCGTTATTCTTCTCAAAGGCCTGCCCCTGAAGTTTCCCACACTGAAGGTAAAGCATATCTTGGGCGACAAAGGGTACGACTGCGCGTCTATCTACCAGTTGATTCATTCGTTAGGTGCCTATCCGGCGATTCCCATGATTCACCGCAAAGATCCGCCCGAGGGAATGAACGTGGACTACACGCCGGTATGCTCCCAAGGACATGCCTACCGCTACGACAGTTTTGATGCCAAGTACGAAACGCTGAAGTATACCCAGCCGAGCGAGTGCAAAGGCTGCCCACTACTGGGTTCCGGATGCCAAAAGGTGTTTAAAATCCGCATCCAAACGGATTTGCGTAAGCATACCTATCCCGCAAGAGGGAGCGAAAGCTTTACAGAGCTGTACAAAAAGCGTACGGCAGTGGAACGTGTTTTTGCCTATCTCAAAGAGTATTTTGGCATGAAACGCACACGTCACCGCGGCGTACGGGCAAGTGTCGATTTCCAGCTCAGTACACTAGCTTACAATCTTAGTAAGTTTGCATTGGACAAGTTGAACAAACAGTTGAGCAAATCCCAGCAAGTAGCCTAATTTTCTAAAAAATGACCTCAGATCTGGGGCCGAGTCTAACTATTCAGCAAACTGAATTATGAAATTGACTCTTTCATACAACATTCCGCCCAAATACCCAGTTATCAATGATCCCGAGTTGCAAAACGTACAACATTTCTCTATTGGCCTATTGATGAAGGTGAGCTTACTTAAGAATCTTTATTATAAGTTGCCTGATAAGTTGCCTGAAAAGAGGACGAAGACTCCGGCGCCGTGCGGACACGGACTGCCAGGGTCTTCGTCTGTATTTGTGATCTATTCCCAAGGATAACTAATGTTATGTTATGCCGGTAATACTGAAGTAAGGGATTTCGCATAGGATGCGGATTCCAATTCTTCAGCCGGTGATGTTCTAAACTGTAAATGATACAGCTCCGCATAGAGCCCATCCTGTTCAATGAGCGCATCATGTGTGCCTTCTTCAACAATTCTCCCATGATCCAGAACAATGATCCGCGAAGCCTCCCTTACCGTTGAGAGCCTGTGGGCAATCACGAGGGTGGTCCGGTCTTTCATCAGCAGATCAAGCGATTGCTGAACCAGCCGTTCGGACTCGTTGTCGAGTGCTGAAGTAGCTTCATCCAGCAGCAGGAGCGGCGCATTACGCAGAAAAGCTCTGGCGATGGCGAGGCGCTGCCGTTGACCGCCTGATAAAGTAGAGCCGTGTTCACCGATCTGCGTGTCGTATCCTTCAGGCAGCCGCATAATAAATTCATCTGCACCTGCCAGGCGGGCAGCTTCCCGGATTTCTTCATCGCTGGCATGTTCAGCACTGAACGCGATATTATCCCGGATGCTGCCGGAGAACAGGTAAGGATTCTGCGGTACATAGGAGATCCTCCGGCGCGCCGCCTCAAGGTGATCATGTACACCATAACCGCACACGGTAATACTGCCGGCCTCCGGTTCATAGAGTCCGCAGCACAACCGTACAAGTGTCGTCTTGCCCGAGCCGCTGGGGCCGACAACGGCAACCGTCTCGCCATGCTTCAGCTCAAGACGGATCCCGCTCAGACAGCTTCCCTCCCTGGACTGGGGTCCCTCGAAGCTGTAGTGCAGCCCCTGTATGCTTAGTGCAGCAGCTTCCGCCAAGGCGGTTGCTTCAGCGGCGGCTACCGCTGCGGATACGGCAGTATCCTGTCCAATGCCAGATGCTGCCCCTTCCCGGGGAGCATCAAGAATCTCAAATACACGGTCAGCCGCCCCGAGTGATTCCTGTACCCCGCCCCAAGTCTGCGACATGTGGACGAATGGCCACTGAACACGTCCCATCAGGATGATGAAGGCAAGCACTTCACCCGCCGAGGTCTCACCCCGCAGCGCTGACCTGGCAATAAGGATAGCGCAGCTGATCATTACAACATTATTAATGAATGCAGAAGAATGCCAGAGCAGCGCGTTCAGCAGCGTTTTTTGCTTCTGCAGCCGGTTCAGCTGCTCGCGTTCAGCTGCATACCTGCCCAGCAGCGTATTCTCCAGTGAAAATGAACGGATAACCTTCATCCCCTGGAGGGTCTCCTGCAGGATTCCCCGCAGCAAGGCTTCCTGGGCATAGATTTGTGTGTACAGCTTGCGCAGTCTGCGGTCAAAGAAACGCCCGGACAGAAAGACAACGGGGCCCGTTCCAAGTGCAAGGAGTGCAAGCCAGACATCCATACTGGCCAAATACAGAAATGCAACCAGGCAGAGCAGAAGATTATAACCCAGATCGTAGACCAGACTGCTAATCATCCCCATGGCCGCTCCGGCATCCTTGGTATTCCGGGAGGTCAAATCTCCGGAATGCATGGCTTCCAGCTGGCGGTAAGTCAGCCGGTGGCTGGCATCAAACAGCTTCGTCCGGAAATCCCAGGCCATCCGGCTGTGTACGGTGAAGCGGAGATAATGCTGCAGCATAAGACAGAGAATAATCAGGAAGCAGGCCAGCGAACAAATTAGGGTTATCCGTGTCAGGGACTGCATATTGGTACTGTTAATTGTATCAATGAAAACCTGCTGAACCGTAGCAAATCCGACATCCAGGGCAAGCCTGGCCATTAGCAGCACTATGGCTGCCAGAAAGCCGATCTGGTATGGCTTGACATAAGGAAGCAGCCGCTGGAGGGCTTCCCGGAGCCGGATTCGGCCGGATGAAGATGATTTAGTATTCATTTTGCAGTCCTCCTCCGGCAGCAGCCTCTGTCTGAATGCCCGCCTGGGCCATAGCATGATATTTGCCTTGCAGTGCCATTAACTCCATATGGGTCCCTTGTTCAACAATTGCTCCGGCCTCCATGAAGTAGATATGATCAGCGTACTTAATAGTTGAGAGCCGGTGGGCGACTACAACCGTTGTCCGGTTCGTCATCAGGGCCTTCAAGGCCTGCTGGACAATCTCCTCATTATGGCTGTCAAGCGCAGCCGTAGGTTCATCCAGCAGCAGCAGTCCCGGCTCGCGGACGAATGCCCGGGCAATGGAGAGCCGCTGGCGTTCACCTCCCGACAACGTAAGCCCTCTTTCTCCGATGACCGTCTCATACTGCTGTGGAGTCTGCATAATGAAATCGTGGATGCCTGCATTCTGTGCGGCAGCGATCACCTCTTCACGGGAGGCTTCCTGCCGCCCCCAGGCAATATTCTCGTATAGTGTTCCTGAGAATAGATAAGGCTCCTGCGATACATAGGCGATACGGCTGCGCCAGCTACGCGGCGGAATGGTTTGTAAGGGCATACTGCCATGATGAATGCTTCCTCCGTCAGGCACATAAGCGGCAAGCATTAGCTGAAGAATTGTGCTCTTGCCGCTCCCGCTGGCTCCGGCGAAAGCGGTAACCTTACCTGGCTCAATCCGCAGCTGAGTTTCAGTTAATACCTTCGTTTGTCCGTACCCGAAGCTGACATTGTTGAATATGAGCGGCTCCTGTCCGGCAAGTGGCAGATTAACGGTATCCCATGCTTCAGCCAGATGCCCTGCGGTACCGGGATTAGCAGGGCTGATGCCTTCTTCGGTTAAATCCATGATTTCAAATAAACGCTTCCCCTGTGCCAGCGAAGCCTGCAGTTCTGTCCACAGGTTGGCAAGCCGCGATACCGGATTCGAAATTTGTTCAAAGCAAATGAGAAAAGCAGCAACGGCGCCTACATCAATCCGCCCTCCAATTACAAGATAGCCGCCGTAGGAGAGTACATACAGCAATCCGCCCAGAATAACGGCCAACGGCATATTGTAACCTACAGCCTCTATCCGTGAGACCGGCAGGTGGACTGTGTTAAATTGCCGGACTCTGCTGGTGAATTGCCCGAGTAGACGGGGAGCAAGGGAGAAGGCGCGCACCACCTCAGCGCCTTGTATCGAATCCTGAACGAATGCCTGTTGAGCGCTCTCAATGCTCTGGCGCTGTTCATTCATGGTGCGGAGCCGTGAGGTGAAGGGGAGCATAACCAGAGGAACCAGTGCACAGATGATGACTGTCCCCAGTGTCAGAGCAAATTGCAGAGACAGCAGATAAGTGAGCAGAAATGTGATTTGCAGCAGATTGCTGATCAGGTCAATCGTCTTCCGGTTTATTCCCTGCTGTGCGGCTGGAGCGGAGTCATTCATCCGGCTGATCAGATCGGCGGAATGATAACGGTCCAGATCCTTCATCTGAACATTCAGTAATCTTGTCAGCATGGAGATCTGAACCTTAGAGGTGGATTTGATCTCCAGCAGCCCTGAGAGATATGTATTCAGAAAGTGGACTCCGGCATCCGTAATGACGATGACAGCAGCGAAGGTCATTCCCGCTGTAAGACCGGACGTATTGTGGTTAGTTGCCGCATTGATAATCCGCCGCAGCGACTCAGCCAGACCTACAGTTGTGAGTGAGATAACCGCTGCCAGAACACAAAGAATGATGTACCAGCCTGTATAGGGTTTGCCGAGCTTCAGCAACCGGATAAATGTATTCTGGGCAGCGGCGGGCTGTTCATTCAGCGGCGTTGCCCCGGTATTCGTGATCCCGTTCAAGTGGACCCCTCCCGAGCTATCAATTTATGAAATGGTCTTTGTCCAGCATAACTTTAGCCGTCAAGGCCAGCAGACTGCGCAAAGTATCGGTTCTAAGTACATAATACAGCCGGTGATCCATCCGCTGGATGTCCAGCAAATCCAGGAAGAACAGGAAATTGGAATGATATTTCACAGCAGCAGGTGTAATACCGAGGGCTTCGGCAATTTCCTGGCCATAGTGTGGACGCTGCTTCAATAACATCAGGAAGTCCAGCCGCCGTTTATCCGAGAAGGTTTTGAGGAATAATTCAGTTTTCTCCCTGTCTGCTGCAGGTCCATATACCCGGTCATTATGTACGCCGAAAATGACCCAGCCGACCTGTCCGGCATCCGTATGGAACTGTAAGAAGCTGTTGTTGACCTGAGAGACAAAGCTGACATGGAAAGTGGTCGGGATGTCGAACAGTGAAGGCTCATTCTTGTGGACTTCACGAATGAAAACCTCCGGATTGCTGAGGAACTGGGCCTCATACTTGCGGGAGGCCTGCTCGGAAAGCTCGCGGATCCGTTCTTTCCAGTGAACAAATACATCCTGGTTGAATTGACGCAAAAGCTGCAGATACCGCAGCTTGGTCTCCTCAGGATGAGCAAGACATTCAAGCAGCGGCGCATGAGCTTCTGCAACCTCCGGCTGGGGTTTTGTATTGGACACCAATTCTGTAAGCGCCGCAAGATCCTTTTTAACAATCTCCCAATCGTTGCCTTTCAATAATGCCTCCATATTATCGTTGTAGACGCCGTAGACCATCTCTGAAACGATATGCTCCGCAGAGCTGTTCTCCAGCCGGTTGATCAACTCCTCTGCAGTCAGCGTTTCCCGGTGAGTGAAGACCGATTCGAATAAGGGGAAATCCAGGGCATTATGAAAGAAGTCATACCGGAAGAAAAACATCAGCTCACGGGTGAAGTGAGGTGACAATAATCTGCGTGCATCATCGAAGTAGGTTCCCAGCAGCTCATCGGTTTCGATTTTGTAATCCTTGGCCAACTCCGCCACCTGGTCTTCACATGCAAGCATTGCCATGGAAACCACAAGCTCGACAGCTTCGTTGTACTCAAAACGGATATTCTTCAGTAAGGTCTCCTGCAAAGTATCCTTCATAAGGTCCTCCAGTTCAGCATTTAAATTTGATATTAAATATTGGGTTGAATATCACAACATTTAATGACGACTTAATGTTAAAATAAACCATATGCTAGAAATTGTAAAGTGAATATTGTGTGTGCGGACGCTAATCTACCGGATGGAGATTTATTGATATTGTGGAAGAATGATGAACGGAGGTGTAGAATACATAGGAGCTGTCCGTTCAGAAATAAATAACTGAGAGGTGTTCTCCTTGAGGAAATGGATCATTATTGCCCCGCTGCTCTTTAGCTTAACGGGTATGGCAACAAGCTTCGCAGCTCCGGCGGATCAGCCGGCGGTTACAGTTACAGTCAATGGTAAGCTGGTGAATTTCGATGTACAGCCTGTGAATGATCAAGGTACGGTATATGTTCCCCTCCGCTTCGTGGCGGATGAACTGGGCGGGATGATTGTTCCGGGGAATAATAAAGCAATCCTAATTTCCAAAGGAACCATTACACTGAGTATAACGGCGGGGTCTACCGCAGCCTACAAGAACCAGCAGCCCTTCACACTGGCAGCTGCTCCGAGGCTGGTGAATGGAAGGATGCTGGTGCCGCTCCGGGTGCTTTCTGAGGTTTTTGAAGCCTCGGTTACTTATGCAGACGGGCAGGTCGCGATCACACAGGAAGAATCCGTACAACCCGCAGGTCCTGGTGTAATGGGGAATTCGATAGGCAATCTGAACAATTGGGGCTTGTATGCGGCCGACAATGAATGGGTCTATTTCAATAATCCGCTAGACTCGGGGAGACTCTATAAACAGAAGAAGGACGGTACTGAACTTCAGAAGCTTAGCGATGACGAATTTGCGGCTTATATTAATCTTGTAGGCGGAAAGCTGTATTATACGGGCGACAACAACAAGCTGTTCAGCATGAATACGGACGGGTCGGCGCGGACGATGATTCGAGATTTTGCCGTCGGGAAGAACCTCGTGTCGGTTGTTGATGACTGGATCTACTTCACGCAGGGGAACTCGTCGATGAATAAGCCGCTCTACCGGATGAAGACCGACGGCAGCTCCAGAACGGTGCTTGAACAGTACGGGGTATCCAGCCTGGCGGTGTATGGCGGCAAGATCTACTATACGATTGACTTCAGCAAGCTGTTTGTTATGGACCTTGACGGCAGCCGCAAGAAGAAGCTGCTGGATGGCGGATACATCACTAATATAGTGATGAAAGACGATATTATGTACCTCAATTTCAAAGAGCATTTATATACGATGAATATAGATGGAACCGGATTAACCCAAATTTCCGCTTTGAATGGCAGAGAGATGAATCTTAGCGGAAACTATTTGTACTTCAGCAATTACTCCGAGTACAGCAAGAAGCTGTTCCGGCTCAATCTTAGCGATTATACCAGCGAGAAGCAGGGCGATGACAAGACCTTATATATCCATATCGTGGATAACAAGCTGTATTATATGAATGCAACAACCAACCGTTTCGTAGAAGTTGACATCGAATAGAGGGAGGGATGATTCGAGACAAGGCATGAGGGCCAACGTTACCCGCATTACGGGCGGTTTCTGAGCCTTGAGCAGGACCGTCTGGTGGATAAGGTGCTGGCACCAGAGTAATAGAGTGGATTCCGCAGCATAAGAAGTAGATAAAGGTACAGAGCTATGCTGGCGCAGAAGAATATGGATTAAGCCAGCTGTGACATGTATTCATAGGCTGTAAGGCCGAAGACACTTTTGAAATGCCGGTTCAGGTGAGTCAGGTCTGTGAAGCCGTATTCGGCTACTGCGGAATAGATATCCTTGTTCTTCTCGATCGATTGTCTGGCATGTTCAACCTTGCAGTTCAGGAAGAATTGGTAAGGCGAGATGCCTGTATGTGATTTGAACTCGCGGATGAACTGATATTTGGACAGGCCTAACTCCTGTGAGATGTGATCAAGCTTAAGCACTTGGCCGAGGCTGTAGTACATCATTTCCTTGGCTTGTTGAACAAAGGCATTATCGGTCCGCATGGCGGCTTCGATTTCGGTATGGGCGGCCAGATGGGCCAGCTGAAGCAGCAATTCACTGCAAAGTGCGTTGTCAGCGCCGTTCTGGACCGCTTGGTTCAAGGAATAGACGGATTTTGCCAGTTCCCTGTCATAGACGATAGGCGAGGTGAACCGCAGCTCCTGCTTGCCCAGAATCTCTGCAAACTTGGCCGGCTTAATATAGAGCATGACATAATCAATACCTGCTCTATCATAGGAATTGCCGTCGTGGTACTGTTCGGGGTTAAACAACATGACACCGCCCGGATGGGAGGAGTGCAGGCTGCCAGCCAGATGATATTGCTGGATACCGCGCAGTGTTACGCCCAGGGCATATTCTTCGTGACAATGCTTTTTGTAAGTGAAATCCGTCATGCTGGCCGATAAGGCGAGAATCTCTGCAGACTTTCTATAATTGAATTGTTCCACCTTAATCACCGCCCTCTATAAAATTCCGGATACCATTACAGCAGAGTATACTAGAAAAAGTGCCATGATACTATTCATCACCCGCTGATGCCGCTGCAGAAAGCTCTTGAATATGGAGCCGAATACGACCCAGGTAGTGAATGCCAGAAAACCGATCACAGTAATTACCAGAACGAAGATGAAGGCTGCTGCGGGTGAACTATAATAAGGCATAACATAACCCGGGATAACGGTCAGCGTGAACAGCAGCACCTTCGGATTGGCGAATTGCATCAGCAGCCCGGAGACGAAGCCGGAGGAGTGGCGGGAATTGTCCTCGGTACGGCCCATCCTGTAGACCTGGTAAGCCAGGTAGAGCATGTACAAGCTGCCGATGATCTGCATGACGCCGAGAATATGCGGGATGATGTTCGCAAGCATGCGGTTCAGCAGGGTGGAGGCGGCAAGCAGCAGTCCAAACGCCAGAGTGGCTCCGCCGACGTATCCCATTGTTTTTTTGGCCCCGTGATGCTGCACGGAAGATAGAATCACAATATTGGTAGGGCCGGGTGTGAAGGTTACCACAATACAATAGATGATGAAAGAAACGATATTCATGATGGCCTCCAGGTGAAGTAGTCACATGAATATACACCCGGCAGGGAAATGGCTATAGTACATTATTGCAGCTTCCCGCGTGGGAGGCATTGTAATCCGGAGCTCCTGTATACTAGTCAGTGCAAACTTGGCGGCTTGCGTTAAAGGGGGAGAACACAGATGACTTTATTTTATTATATTGCCGCTGACCGTGAGCTTCCTACCGGCTCCTTCGGACAGCGGGGGACCATGATGAAGCTCAAGGATTATTTGATGCAGAATGATCCTGCTGCTCTGGACAAATATCCAGTGAAGGGTATGAGGGAGAGAGGTACGCTGGAAGGGAAAATGATTGAGGTCTTTGAGACGGCGGAGGATGCTGCCGGTCTGTATGTATACGGCCCGCTGACACAGGAGGAATCGTCGCATCTGTTCAAGAAACCTCTGGTCTATCAGGTGAATCCTGAAGGGGGAGGCTTCCAAATGTTCCCCGTAGTGGCTGAGCCCTATCCCGGTGCTTCTGTAACAGGCAGGAAATGCGTTGCGGAGTTATTCCGTTATCTGCAGGATAACCTGCTTCCTGGTGAGCAATTCGAGCTGTATTCCTGCTTTGCAGATGATACAGGACGATTCGGGCAGCTGCCCCGCAAGGAGCTTAACCGGCAGATCAGCCTCTCCGTGTTCCAGGCGGAGCCGGATTTCGAATGGAAGAATCGCCAGTTCATCGTTGTCAGCGAATAAGAGCGAGCTATTTAGACATTCATTTGGTGCGGCATCATCCTCCAAACTTTTGAGAAGCTCTATTTCTTTTGGGTATATCCAAAAAAGGTGTGCAAGCCATCATGGGCCCGCACACCTTCTATTCATTTGGAAGTTAGATATTGACTGCTACAAGATAATAAGTGTTCGTTTCTTTATCCATATCAAATTCAAAAAAGACACTGAATGAAGATATGAAGAAACCGGGTAATTCTACTTTGTAGCACAATGTAGTAGAGGTTGAATATTTTTCAGACCAGGTTGTGTCTAATTTCACATCACTAAGTGTGGCACTCTTTAAAATGCCCGCATATTTCGTAATAACTGCACTTTCATTCAATTTTACTACCCCGGAGATCGATTTAGCTGCATTGTCCTTCGATGTTTTTTTGTAGCCCATGTCGTAGTCATTTAAATCGTCAATCACATATTTATCGATTAAAGCATTATAGCTTGAGTTGGATCCGGAAGTTAAGGCATTTCCGTAAGCTTGGATAAAAGCTAATGCTACAGATTTGTTGTTTTCGCCTACTGCAGTGAGATCATGATTATAAGGCAGGGTGAGCAGTCCACTTGGAAGGCTGCTTGACTGAGAGGCAGGGGCGGTAGCTGCTGGAGCAGTTGTTACTGGTACATTGGTGACTGGTGTAGTCGTAGCTGATGATGAATCATTATAAGGTTCTCCGGCGTTGGCACTTCCAGTAGTTGTAATGGCGACGGTTTTAGTACCTGCATTCCAAAGAACGGATGCATTCATTGCTTCACCGACTGCCTTGGCAGGAAGGTAGGTTGAACCATTGTATACTAGAGGGGAGAGTTTATTTCCATTTGCATCTTTAGGAGTCCACGAAACGCCATTCACAGTAAACTTAATAGTACTATTAAGGTAAGCTTGTACTAACGAAACCCCGTCTGCAGCGTAAACCCCTACAGCCCCGCATAACAACCCGGTAGCCAAAATGGAAGAGATAAATACTTTTTTTGTAATATTCATACTAAATAATTCCTCCTACTCACTATATGATATTTGTCCTATGTATTAAAATCTCAATAATATATTTATTTTCCTTTCTAAGGAATTTATATTGCTTTAGTATTATCGACATCTGTAATGTTATTATTTAGGGGATTTCATAAATAATTATTGCTATACAGAGTCAACTTAAGAATCTGACTTGTTGCATGGACCATGCCCTGCTCCGAAAGAGGTTTGTCTATCGGCTGGCCATCATTTTTAAGTTCAGCTTATATAAGTGGTGATAATGGACTGTTACTTATCTTATGGGAGGTTTCACAATATGGAAGAATGTTTGATTTGCAGCCGCATTAATATGATCAAAGATGGCACGAATAAGTACTTTGTAGCCGAGCTCGAGACAGGGTATGTGGTACTTGGAGACCATCAATATTTCGAAGGCTACACTTTATTTTTGGGTAAGGAACATAAACGCGAGCTGCATGAACTGGACAGCGGCTACAAACAGAAATTTCTGGTCGAAATGAGCATCGCAGCAGAAGCGGTGTATAAGGCATTCAAGCCGTACAAATTAAATTATGAGCTGCTGGGAAACGGCGATTCGCATATGCACTGGCATATTTTCCCGAGACAGCTGACAGAACCGAATCCGGCACATCCCGTCTGGTTGACACCCAGAGAAACGATGTATTCAGACAGCTGCAGACCCAGTGAGGAGAGACTGGCCGAATTGAAGCAGGCATTATTAACCGAACTCAATAAGTTAATCTAATTCAGCGTACCTAGTGGTTAACCCGGAAGCCCTGATCCCCGGCTGCGAATCCCGCATCTTTCCTAAGTGGAAGGGGTGCGGGATTATTGATGTCCCCTATACATTGTATTACCCTCAAACAAGCTCCGCACCTGCTGCGCCATCTCTTCCGGAGCATGCGGCATCCGGTTCTGAATCCACCACTCTACAGTGCCCACGAAGGCCGAGGCCATGAAATGGGCAATGAGCTGCTTATCCATTCCTTCAGGAACAGACTTCTCCATCTCCAGCTTATGAATTACATTCGCCGAGACAATCTCCAGCAGGCGTTCACGGAAGATTGTGGTTCTCTGGTTGGCAAGCATAGCGGAGAAGAACAGGAAGTTCTGTTCGAAATAGAGAAATACCGGCTTCATTTCGCTGATGAGTCCAACATCTCCGTCCGGAGTGCGGGTCATATTGCAGGATAGGAACATTCTGCCCAGGTGATCCTCGATGCATCTGTTGAGCAGATCATATTTGTCGGTGTAGTGCAGATAGACGGTCCCCCGGTTTACATTTGCCCGTTCCGCGATATCGTTAATCGTGATTTGTTCCAGCTCCTTCTCCCCAAAAAGCTCCAGAAAAGCTCTGTTAATCGCTTCTCTTGTTCTCAGAATCCGTCTGTCTGTCTTGATTCCGGTACCCATGATGATGAACCTCCTTCAGTTAATGAACACATGGCCTGCGCATGTTGCATATAGGACATTTCCGCTTACATTAGCGATTGAATTGCCATCTCATCTCTATATAATAATAATCAACACCAGTCAGATAATCAACACAAGTTGAATAAAGGAGAGGTCACACGTGGAAAATAAACCATCCAAAGTAATCATCATTACGGGAGCTTCAAGCGGTATAGGCGAAGCTGCAGCCCGGCTGCTGGCTCAAACCGGCGCAAAGCTCGTCTTGGCAGCCAGAAGAACCGAGCGCCTGCAGACCATCGTCAGTGAAATTGTGCAGGAAGGCGGTAATGCCGTTTATCTGCAGACCGATGTAACTTCTGCGGAGGAGCTGGAGAAGCTGGCAAGGTTCGCCCTGCAGCAATACGGACGGATCGATGTACTGGTGAATAATGCCGGGGTAATGCCCGCATCCATGCTGCAGGAGCTGAAGGTACATGAATGGGATCAGATGATCGATGTCAATATCAAAGGCGTACTGTATGGCATCGCAGCCGTTCTGCCGATTATGAGGGAGCAGCAGTCGGGGCATATCATCAACCTGTCCTCAGTAGCAGGTTATAGCGTAAGTCCGTCATCAGCGGTATACAGCGCCACCAAATATGCCGTCCGCGCCATCTCCGAGGGATTAAGGCAGGAAGAATCCCCTGCCTCACATATCCGCTCGACCATTATCTCGCCGGGGATGACGGATACAGAGCTGACCCACACGATCAGCAGTCCGGAAATCCGGGCAATTGCGGGCCAGATGAATAGCATGGCAATATCTCCTTACAGTATTGCCAGAGCGATCGTATATGCGATTAATGAACCTGGGGATACGAGTGTGAATGAGATTGTGATCAGACCGACGATCCTGCCTTAAGGCTGCGCTGAGACAATCAGTAGAGCCGGCCCGTGGGGGAATGATACAAGCAGCGCAGCTCCTGTTAGCGGGAGGCGCTGCTTTTTGCTATATTTACAGGGTGAGTTCTATAAAGGAATTATTGGGTGTGAAGCGAATTGTTTCAGGGTAACCATTATGAAAGGGTGAGTCTAACCATGGCCTCAAGCTCTAAAGTACCCGCAGCTGGGCGCAGCAAGACCGTGAAACTGACCGGACCGGAACAGGTATCCCTATTTCTGAAGGAGCTGGAGCATCCGCTTAAAGATGAGATCGAAGAAGTGCGGAAGATAATCCTGAGTGCGGATGAAGACATCACGGAGCAGATAAAGTGGAACGCGCCGAGTTTCTGCTACAACCAGCAAGACCGTGTAACCATGAACTTGCAGGGGAAAGGCTTCTTCCGGCTGATCTTCCATACCGGTGCGAAGGTGAAGGAGGAGGCTACAACGGTACCCTTGTTCACGGATACTTCCGGACTGCTGGAGTGGATCACGGGAGATAGGGCCGTTGTGAAGATTACGGATAGTACGGATTTGGAGTTCAAGCGGGCGGAATTGCCTGCACTAGTCGCCAGATGGATGAAAGAGACTGTTCAAAGCTGACTACACTTCTTGTACGGACATACAGAGGGAAATGTGAACATCGACAATCTTTTTTTATCTTATCTATTCCGGCAGGTTTCCAGCATCAGGGCTGTCAGCTCACAGGATTTCGCCAGCACATCACCGGCTTCTAGCGGGCTGGAGCAGCCGGAAAGAGGGTGTTCAATGACAGGTAGCCACTCCTGCATATTGGTTTCGTCTGCCATCAGCGGAATGTCGAAATCAAACGGCCGGGAAGCTGCGGCGGTGTCATCCAAATAGCGCACAGCCCTTTCATCGGGCTGGAGCAGAATGAATTTCAAGGTAATCGTATATTCGAGCATCAGGCGCAGTATGCAATAAGCCTCATGGCAGAAACCTGAGTTCAGCAGCAGGCGTTCTGCCAGCAATGACGTATGGAATTTGGTCATCAGCTCAAGCGAAACAAGAGACCCCATAGTCTGCGGAAAAGGGTGCCCGATCAGCTGCGCACCCATGAATCCAGCCAGAGCCTCATATGTATTCCATAATTCCCGGTGGTGATTCTTTGGATCAGCTCCGTCATCCTCGTTGTACATCTTCTACTCACCTCTTTTACAATACTTAGCCCGGATTAAGCCTTATTACAGAACCACTGTAATTTATGAAACGCCTTCCATGTCAAATGCTTTATTTGTGGTCTGAATGTAACGCATTCCGGCGGTTTGAGGTAAAATTAAGAGGAGTACAGGCTGTATGCAGCAAGCATGGGAAGGTGGAATTATGGCGAATATCAAAGATATTGCGAAGCTGGCCGGAGTCTCGGTCACAACGGTATCCCGTGTTCTTAACGGTCATCCTTATGTAAGCAAGGCGAAGAGGGAAGCCGTTCTGCAGGCCATGGAGACGGCTGATTATGAACGTAATATTAATGCAGTCCATCTAAGCAGGGGCAGGACGAACCTGATTGGGGTGGTCGTTCCCTATATCACGCGGCCGTATTTCGGGATGGTCGTTGAAGGAATAGCGGATGAGGCTATCAAGGATAATTATAAGCTGGTGCTGATTCAGTCCAACTATGAAGTGGAGCGGGAGCTGGATGCACTGATGATGCTGAAGCTGAAACAAATTGATGCGCTGATTATCTGTTCGCGGACCTGCAGCTGGGAGATTGTTGACGAGTATACGCAGTACGGGCCTATTATTGTGCTGGAGGATGGCAGGGGACATCATGTGTCATCCATATTTATGGATCATTATCAGAGCTTCACCCGTGCGCTTACCTATTTGAGGGGCAAAGGCCATGACAAGGTCGGCTATTGCCTGGCCAGACAGTCCAGTCCTAACAGCAATTTAAGAGAGGCGGCCTACCGGGACTTCTATATGAACCGGAATGAAGCCTATAACCATGACTATATGTTCTATGATTGTGTACAGCTGGAAGACGGGGAATGGATTATGCAGCGGATTCTGAAGATGGACGACCCTCCAACTGCCCTGCTGGTTACCAGTGATCAGGTGGCGGCGGGAATTCTGTCCTTTTGCCGGGAGAATGGGATAGAGGTGCCGGGTCAGCTTGCCATTGTAGGGTTCGACAATCAGCCGATCGCCAGAATGATGCACATCACGACCTTCGAGATACCGCTGGTGGAGATCGGCCGGAGGGCTTTGCTGCAGGCGGTGGACGGGGGCCAGGCCCATGAAGAGATTCAATTGAACATGATTGAGCGGCAGACCGTATGAGTGAAGGCTACAACTTGCCCAAGCCTTTGTCAATTCATCAATGTGAAGTATAATTATCCAATAATTACAATTTCCAGCGGGGAGTAATGGGGATGAAGAGACTTAAGATGATGACAAGTGTGCTGGCGGTCATATGTGCTGCGGGTTTGCTGGCAGGCTGCAAGAATGAGGGGAATACCGTTAATAATGCTGCGGGTGAAACTGCCGGTCATACAGTTGCCCAGATGCTGGATATGAGAGGTTTCTATACAGGGTTCACAGGACTGCCCGGAGATTATACAATGATGGATGCCGCAGCCCGCGGTTATGTGGTTAAGCACAATTTAGAGGTGGTTGCAGGCGGGGCAGTATGGGACCGGTTTGTTAAAGCGTCTGCGCAAGGTTTGGATAACGGGATTCGGCTGGCCGCTTTTTATGACAATGAAGAGGGCATTTCTTCTTCTTATTCTGACTTATTCTTTCAAGGTGGCAAATATTGTATATTTGAGAGTGCTAATGAGAGCGGTGAACCAGCACCCTTTTCTTATTTATTAACCTTGAGGGGCAAATCCGGAAATCCTTCAAGAGACACAACAGTTACTTTATTGACGAATGACAGCACGTTAACCTTCGACAAGTATATGACGGCGCTGTACTCCAGTAACTCTGAGGTTATCAAAAGTGTTTTGCCGAATCAGCTAATCAGTTTCCAATTGGATTAATGAATAGCATTATTACAGAAGGAGAGTCTCTATTGTTTAAAATTATGCTGATTGAAGACGACATCACCCTGTTCGGGGAGATTAAGGAAAGACTGTCCCAGTGGTCGTATGAGGTATACGGAATCACGAATTTCGGCAAGGTCCTGCAGGAATTTACGGAGGTGAAGCCGGATCTGGTGGTGATTGATATTCAGCTGCCGCAGTTCGACGGATTCCACTGGTGCCGGATTCTGCGGTCTCACTCCAACGTGCCGATTATCTTCCTCTCCTCCCGCGATCATCCGAGTGATATGGTGATGTCCATGCAGCTGGGAGCGGATGACTTCATTCAGAAGCCGTTTCACTTCGAAGTGCTGATTGCCAAAATCCAGGCCACACTCCGCCGGGTCTACAATTATAACTCCGAACGTACAGAGCTAAAGACCTGGCGCGGGGCGGCGATTGAATTCGTGAAGAATACGGTAACTAACAGCCAGGGAGCGGCTCTTCTGACCAAGAACGAGATGCTGATCCTGAAAATACTCATCGAACGCAAAGATCAGATTGTGGACCGCGAAGAGATGATTAAGAGCTTATGGGACAATGAGCATTTCGTGAGTGACAATACCCTGACCGTAAATGTAAACCGGCTGCGCAAAAAGCTCGAACCGCTGGGACTGGATTCATTCATTGAGACCAAGGTCGGGCAAGGGTATATGGCGACCGAAGAGGCGGCAGAATGATAAGGAAATACATAACCGAGAAGCGGAGCTGGCTGCTGCTGCTTGCCGCCTTGCAGCTGATCATTATTTTCGTGGCCTATGTTGATTCTGCCATTCCCCTGCTGCCAGTGCTGTACATTGTGCTGCTGAATACACTGCTCTGTCTGGGCTTCGTATTTCTGCGGTATTCCAAGGAGACGAGGTTCTACAGAAGCCTGGAAGCCTGGGATCAGATCTATGACCTTCATGCTGTGATGGAGCCCGGCAGTCCGCTGGAGTGGATCGTCCATGAGGCGGTTATCGCCCAGACTGACAGGTACAAGCGGGAATCCTCCGTCAATTACCACCTGCTGGAGTCTGAGAAGGATGAGCTGCTGTCCTGGATTCATGAGGTCAAAACACCACTCACTGCCATGCAGCTGATGATTGAGCGGCTGCCGGATGAAACCCTGCAAAGACAGCTGATGTACGAATGGCTGCGGATTCATCATCTGCTCGACCAGCAGCTTCATCAGAAACGGATTCCTTTCATGCGCAATGATCTGTTCATTGAGAATGTAAGACTGGAGCCGATTCTGAATCAGGAGATCCGGGCGCTGAAATCATGGTGTATCTCCAAAGGAATCGGATTTGATGTAGACCTTGAGGTGGAAGACGTGCTGACCGACGGTAAATGGCTGGTCTTCATGCTCAGACAGCTGCTGACGAATGCGGTGAAATACAGCGCAGCCTCGGATATCCTGATCAGGAGCGGTGAAACGGACGGTCATATCGTGCTTACCATCGAAGACAGCGGCCAGGGCATTGATCCCAGGGATCTGCCGCGGATTTATGACAAAGGCTTCACGTCATCGCGCGAGCGTCAGGATAGCGCAGCCACCGGTATGGGCCTCTATCTGACCCGGCAGGTGGCGGAGCCGCTGCTGATTAGCATTCATGCAGCATCCGTACCCGGGGAAGGGAGTATATTTACGCTGACTTTCCCCCGGGAGAACGACTTTCAGAGAGTGACTGGCATGTGACAATAATGTCACATGCTTCTTCACATTGTTCGGCGAAGCGCAGGAAAAGGAGCATCAGCCCGCTTATGATAGATCTATAGAAAAGGAGTGGGTTACAGATGATTATCATGCAGGCTAACAAAATCCATAAAACCTATGGCAACAAATTTAATAAGCAGGAAGTATTAAAGGGAATCGATCTTCAGGTAAATAAAGGTGAGTTCGTGGGGATCATGGGTCCTTCCGGTTCCGGCAAAACGACACTGCTGAATGTCCTGTCCTCCATCGACCGGGTGAGCCAGGGGACCATTGAGATTGAGGGCAAGATGTTCACGGGAATGAAGGAGAAGCAGCTGGCGGAGTTCCGCAAATCTCATCTCGGGTTTATTTTTCAGGACTACAATCTGCTGGATACGCTGACCGTGAAGGAGAATGTGATGCTGCCGCTCTCCATCACAGGCATGTCCAAGAAAGAGGCGCATCAGAAATTCGAGCAGGTGTCCGGCGAGCTGGGAATCTATGAGCTGAAGGACAAATATCCGGCGGAAATCTCCGGCGGGCAGAAGCAGCGTACGTCGGCAGCGCGGGCGTTTGTGCATGATCCTAGTATTATTTTTGCCGATGAGCCTACGGGCGCACTGGATTCCAAATCAGCTTCCGACCTGCTGAACAAGCTCTCTGCTATGAACAGTAAACGTGAGGCCACTATAGTGATGGTCACGCATGATGCGGCTGCCGCAAGCTATTGCACCCGGGTGGTGTTCATCCGTGACGGGCAAATTTACACCCAGCTGAATAAAGGCGATGAATCACGGCAGTCCTTCTTCAACGATATTATCAATACTCAAGGGGTGCTTGGCGGTGCTGCCGAGTGAGCCTGAATTACATCATCCTGCGCAATTTGAAGAAGAATATTAAAAACTATTATCTGTACGTCTTCGCGCTTATTTTCAGTGTTGCTCTATATTTCTCGTTCGTAACGCTGCAATTTGATCCGGCAATGGACGAGGTTGGTGCTTCGATCAAAGGCGGTGCAGCTATCGGAGCCTCTTCTGTCCTGCTGATTGCTATTGTCGCCATTTTCCTGCTCTATGCGAATACGATTTTCATCAAGCGGCGCAGTAAGGAGATCGGGCTGTTCCAGCTGATTGGGCTGACGAAGGGGAAGATCTTCACGCTGCTGAGTGCGGAGAATCTGATTCTGTATTTCGGGTCCATGTTTATCGGTATTGGTGCAGGGTTCATCATGTCCCGGCTGGTTCTGATGATTCTGTTTAAAATTCTAGCCATCCAGAATCTAGCCAAGCTGCGGTTCTCCCCGGAGGCGCTGGAGCGGACGATTCTGGTGTTTGCCGCCGTGTATGTGCTGATTATGATCATGAACTACACCTTCATCAAAGCGCAAAGTATCCTGTCCCTCTTCAAGGCGACATCCACGACCCAGCAGCGTATCCGTAAAATGCCGCTGTGGGAAATTGTTATGGGACTGCTCGGCATTGCCTGCATCGGCGGTGGATATTATATTTCCAGCCAGCTGTTTGGCGGGAAATATACAGATATGACTGAGCTTATGATCGCGATGATCGTGATCCTGGCACTGGTCATCATCGGTACTTATCTATTCTATAAAGGTTCGGTAAGCTTTATTTTTAATATGATCCGTAAGAGCAAGAAAGGTTACCTGTCAATCAATGAGGTGCTGTCACTCTCATCGATTATGTTCCGCATGAAGTCAAATGCCCTGCTGCTTACCATTATTACGACGGTGTCCGCACTCGCGATCGGCCTGTTGTCACTGAGCTACATTTCTTATTATTCGGTGGAAACCTCAGCAAGGGAAAGCTCGCCGCATGATTTCGGCTTTATCCGGCAGGAGGCTGAGGCTAAGTTCCTTCAGGCACTGGATAAGGAGAAGATAGGTTATGAAGTGCTGGAGATTCCTAACATCGCAGTCTTTCTAAATGTTGAGGATATTATTGAGAGATATAATTTTAAGGAAGACGCATTAACGAACATCACTGCTACCGTAATCAGTGACAGCAGCTTGAAGGGAATGGATTTGCACCCGGGTGAGGTACTGATGACGGGTTACAACAATACGCTCAAAAGCATGGTAACCTTTAAAGACAGTGGTGAAATCGGGTTTATTACCAAAGACAGCACCATCACGCAGCAGCTCACCGGTTTATCTGACAAATCTGTCCTTCCTTATTATTATGGCGCCGGGCTAATGGGAGTGGTTGTGGTCGATGATACGGTCTTTACTGAACTGGTTAAGCATAAAGATCCGAAAGCTCAGAGGAAAACATCGGACAGCGATTTATATTACGGGATTAATCTGACCGATCAATCACAGGCCAAACAGGCCCATGAGATCTATCTGGACCAGAAGCCGGAATTTCCGAGCTTCTCGCAATATGAATTTGAGCTCAACCAACGGACCAGCATGGGCTTAATTATGTTCATTGTCGGGTTCCTCGGTTTGACCTTCCTGATCACCTCCGGCTGTATTCTCTATTTCAAGCAGATGGATGAAGGCGAGGAGGAGAAGGACGGATATACCATTCTGCGCAAGCTGGGCTTCACTCAGGGAGATCTGCTGCGCGGCATCCAGTTCAAGCAGCTGTTCAATTTCGGCATTCCGCTGGTTGTCGGTCTCTGCCACAGCTACTTCGCGGTAAAGTCGGGCTGGTTCCTGTTCGGTACGGAAATGCTTACTCCGATGTTTGTGGTTATGGCGGTCTATACCGTGCTGTATTCAATCTTCGGCCTGCTGTCCGTGCTGTATTACAAGCGCGTGATCCGGGAATCATTATAAAGACATAGAATACAAAGGGATAGCTAGAAGGCACTGTCATTAAGTTAAGGCAGAGGGCCAATATTTAAGAAAAAGAGCAGGTTATGTAAAAAATAGCCTGCTCTTTTTTGCGTGGAATAATAGAAAGAAACGCTGACAGCCCACACTTTTATGCCCAGTCTTGTCTTTGTGCTTACCTAGTACAGCATCAGATTTAAACTAGTGAAAACCACTTTGGTAAATCGCTTGCTGAGGGTTTGCAGTAACCCGATTACGGGATACGCCGTATGCTTAAGTGCACGTTGTACAACTAAAAGATAAGATTCCCAACCTACGATTCGGCCTTGGTTCTCACCCATTTGGGCAAATTTAGTTGTATAGAATACAGTTAAAAGACGCAAGCCTACCTTTTCGCTATTTTTAATTGTACAGTTTACAACTATTACTGAAATTCCACTTGGAACTCAGTCCATCATTTGCTGCAGGGTTGAATGAATTCACTTCTTTAGTTCTGATGCTGTACTAGTAATAAATTAATTCACCCAAAAGGCTGTAATTCAACCCCTGAAATTGCCATTACTTGTATACGGAATATTCAGGGAGTGACCCTCAATGCCTAGCAAGATTGCTGTACACAAGCCGGCAGAGCCGCAGGCCGGGACGAGAAAGAGTTCTGCACAAGTCCCACTAGCTGACAAAGCGGCATTGAAGCCGCAGCTGCGAACGCCCCTTGAGCTCAAACAGCTAACCAACCGTCTGTTAACAGCCCCTGAAACAGTGACCTCCGGTGAGTTCACGATGCTCACTAGTGCCATTGGCCTGCGGAGTGCTCTTATGCTGCTTGACCAAGGTAACCGGAACAAGGGGAAGGCAGAGCCCCGCCCGAAAGCTGAAACAAACAACCGAAACACACTAGGCCTCAAAAGAGCTGCTGAAGGCAAGCCATTGCCGCTTGCAGAAAAACCGGCTCCGGCCCGGGCTATCCATGCCACCAGAAAAACCTCTCAGCTTGAAGCCGGGCAGCAGCGGGAGTCAGAGGAGAAGCCTGCGATAGTTAAAGCCGAAGCGAAATCGGAAAGAAAAGCGGAGCCTGCCGTAAATGCCCAGCAAGAAGTTGAATCGAAACCTCAGGCGAAAGTGAGGTCCGGTGCGAAGCCGGAAGGCAAAACGGAAGCGAAGACGGACAAGAAGTCCGCAGCCATACCAGCTGCACCCGGACAGAGATCCGCTGCAACAAGTCCGATGACTGCCGGTCAACCGGTGCAAGCCTCAAAAGCACCTGCCAAAGCACCTGCCAAAGCTCCGGTTGTACATATTAAAGGTGATAATCCGGGCAGCGTGATCCAGCAGCTCGGCAGCATTGCTCCGGCAGAAATTACTCAGGCTTACACCCAGGCGGTGGGTGTCTCCGGTGAGGCACTGGGGCAGCAAAGACAGCAGGCTGAGAAGGTGCTTCCTGCCATTCCGACTCCCACCGGCATCGCGCCCGGCAAAGCTGCCGATCCTTCGAAGCGGACAGGGGCAGATCCGGTGCCTGCTTTCGAGCTGCCTGCTTTTCAGAGCGGCAAGCAAGGCGGCAATGCGTCAGCGGAGATGAACAGCTTTCCCCAAATCTCAGAGGAAGCTGATCCGGACCGGATGATGGAGGAAGCAAGCAGGTATGCAGCGAATCCGCCGGAGATTGGCCTGACAGGTGAAGCCGATCCTTCTCAGGTAGAGAGCTTTCAGGCAGAGGCCAAGCAGCATATGCAGACTGTACAGGCTTCTGAGCTGGAGCAGACCCGGCAGGATTTCGGGGAGGACCGGATTCAGCCTAAGCCGGACCCTGGCATTCTCCGGTCTGGGCATGCTATCCGCTCCGTGGCGCCGCCAGCTTTTCAGGTGAAATCCAACGGTGTAATCCCGCCCGATGTTGCCGGCTACCTCAACCCTCATCTGGAGGGCCCGCTCCAGGCCTACATGCAGAATAGTCAGGCGGAGTATCAGAAAGGCAAAGAACCGTTTGACAGTGGACTCACTACTGCCCAAAGCGATACGAAGGCAGAAGTGGAACGGCTGAAAACCGAAGCATCCGAGAAGCAGCGAAACGAGCAGACTGCGGCCAAGGCGGAGGTCTCGGGGTATCGGACCCAGTGGCAGGAAGAGATCAAGACCACCAGCGGGGAGTACGACCGCGAAGCAGGGGCAGCCGCTGCAGAGAAGAATAAGGAAATTACCGGGATCAGGGAGGAGAAGGAAGGCGAGGTCAAGCGCAAGCTGTCTGATGCCGAAACCGAATCCCGGCAGGAATACAAGAACACGAAGACCCAGGCAGAGGAGAAGCAAAAGCAAGGCGAGGCTGAGGGCGAACAAAAGAAAAAAGCCAAAAACCCCTGGGAATGGATCAAGGAAAAGGGCAAGCAGCTCGGCGAGGCTATCCAAAAAGGCATGAACTTCCTCTTCACCCAGCTGCGCAAGGCCGTCAAAACCATTTTCGATAAAGTGAGGCAAGCGGTTGTAGGGCTGATTGAAGCAGGCCGGAAGCTGATTGTCAGCGCCATTAAAGGCTTCGGGAACGTGCTGAAGGGAATTGCCAATACAATATTCGCCCGTTTTCCGGGCATTGCCAAGAAGATCAACGGCTGGATCGACCGTGCGGTGAACAAGGCGGTTCAAGCCGTCAATACTGCCGCAAGCGGCTTGAAGAAGGGGGTCAGCGCCGCCCTGGATTTCATGGGGAAAACGGTGGATAAGCTGTTCGCTGGTGTCCAGTCGCTGTATAACGGCATCTTCTCGGGAATCGGGAAATTCCTAAGCGGTGAGTTCAAAATAAATTTCGGCAAGGCTCTGGAGGTTGCCCAGATTGCTGCGGAGATTGCCGCCGCTTTTGCTACGGGTGGAGGCAGCGTTCTGGTGCAAATTGTCACTTGGCTGACCTCGACCCTCCCTAAGCTTCTGCGTCAGGCAAACACAGTCATGACTGTGGTCAACACCCTGCGGAATTTCAAAGTGCAGAATCTGAAGCAGTTCCTGAATCCGGCGGGATTGGGCGGCTTTCTGGTCAAGGGGCTGTTCGGTGAACTTCAGCCTTTGCAGACGGCCGAGGGAGATGACAAGGAGAAGGACAAGGATGGGGGCAAGGCCCCGAAAGGCGGAAGCCAGGAAAAAGGGCTGATGAAGGTGCTGCAGCTTCTTCAGGGCGTGTTCGAAATTCTGCAAAAGACAGTCGGCAAGGTTGCCGGCGCGATTAACAAGGCACTGCCGGTGATCAACATCTCGGGCAAGTCGTGGTTCAACCCGTTCAGCATGGTGTATGCCGGTATGGTTCAGGGTCTGGAGGTAATGAAGAACCCTGCCGAGGCTCTGAGTGAGGGGGCGGGCAAGCTGAAGGAAGCGGCTGGAGGCTTGTTCAAGGGAATTCGTGAGAAGGTAACCGAGGCCGCAGGCGGCATTAAAGCAAAGGTCCAGCTGCTCGGAAAACCGGCCCAGCTGATGTCAGTCTTGGCTAACAAAGGTGTCGATATGGTACTGAATTTTATCATCACCAATCCGCCGTCAGCACTGATTAAGGCCGTATTCAAAGGGATGGAAGCCGTGTCGGGCCAATCACTGGTTGACCTGATCCGCCAGCATATTCCGTTCGCAGACAAGCTGATTAACAAAATTGCCGCGTCCAGCCCGGTCCAGGGCCTGCTGCAGCCGCTTCAGGAGCCTGTGGAAAAGGTAGGCGGATTGATCGACGAAGCCACGGAAGGAGCAACGGGGCTTGTGGATGAAGCCCAGTCGCAGACCAATCAGGTATTCGGCAACGGCACGAAGCTGATGGCCAATCTGTCCGGGATCACCGGCGGTGCAGGCAAAGACAGCTCAGGCAAAAACAGCTCAGGCAAAAAAGAAGAACCCAAAGCCGGCGGAAAAGCGGGCGCTGCCAAAAAAGAGACCACCGGTGACTTCCTCGGCACCGTCAAGGGAGGCGTGCATACCCGCCTGTTAGCCCTCGGCAAGCAGCTTTTGAAGTCAGGGGTTGATCTTGCGGCGGCTGGTGCCAGCAAGCTCAAGAACGCCATTGCCGGTCTGCTGGTCAAGTTCAAAATCGGCCAGGAAAGCCACCAGCTCTGGGTCGAGAAGCGCGGCAGCGGGCATGTAGTGATGATGGCTAGTGAGAATAAACGACCCGTACCCAAAATTATAGAGGGATTTACGACACGGATAGGGAATTTAGACAAGGTTAAAGTTGGAAATAAAGATTCTAAAATTCACGAGCGAATCAAGCAATTAAAAGAACACAATACCAAGATAGAAGCAACACCACGAGAAAAACTAGTGAATTCAGATCTTGAAACTATCGCGCCTGTGATCAGTGAGGTTGAACAGTATTTGGAGCAAAAAGAGGGTGGGGCTGAGGGGACGGGTAATTCTCTAACAAAAATTGATAACTATGTTGATTTAACTGGTCACAGAAAAGACCATATTCTTAATCGACATAGAGCAGGAGCAGGAAAGCCTGAGAAAACAGAGTTCCCTGCTAGTTGGAGTGATGATAGAATTTTGCATCAGGTTTCTGACGTGGCTTCTGACCCTAATGCAATAAGAGGCGTTGGTAAGTATGACTCTCCTTATGCCATTGGTGTGCGTGATGGCATTGAAATTCGTGTTGATTTTTATCCAAACAATCATAAATATGCAGGTCAAATATCGACAGCATACCCTACTAATGTCCCTGCAAACCCATCCAAGTAAGTGAGGTGTTTCTATGCATGAAGAACTGGAAAATAGCTTAATTGAACTTATTAAAATGTCGGAGAGCGTACTTTCTTCAGATGATTTAGAAGGTGTTCTGCACTACCTTGAACATGGAGAGTACGAAATGTCGTTTGAAGGATTGGTAATAGAATTCTACTCGACTGATAAGTACCCGACCAACTTTAATTTCGAGCAGTGGAAGAAACTGGCGGTGTCATTTGGATTAGATAAAGAGTCGGTATTTGACGAAAACTTTTGGGACAAATTTATTAAGTGGGGGAGCGCATACTCCCATAAATGACGATGCTAACATACAGAACCTTGATTGGCTTCATGCCTTTCAAGGTTTCTTCTTTTGAAGGGGGTGGGTGACGAATGAACCTACCATTAAATGAATAACACATATAACCCATGTGATACCCGTGTAAAGATTTTGTCATTCCGGTTGTACGCACGCAAAGGCTTGAATTTTATACCCTAAGTAACGCTATTCCGTTACATCTATTAGGTTGATTATGGTCAGATACCACCATGATTGACCTGTTTTTTGTTATCTTCGTTTTCTTGCGGTTTTTTCAAATCAATCGCAACTTTGCGAATAGATACCCCGATGGATATAGTGTCGAGAGCATCGCAACTAATTCATAGGATACCCCGACAACTATATTGTCAGGACTTAACTGAACATTTAACAACGGGAAGGTCATGTGTTAAAGGCTAGCCACCTGCCCTCTAATTAAGCCCGAAATTCATGAAAAAATTCGGGAGGGGGCGGCACATGAAAGGGGGCGCTTTATCCATCGACCGTATTGTCATTGACTTTACAGTCGTATATTGGGACTTCTTCAATGAGTTCCATAAACGCATCTGTCACTATTACGGGGTCAGGATGACGGTGGGGAAAAGAGGATTTAATACCGTATCAGAATCAATACGGGAGAACACTTCCTGCATATCTCCTACAAGTTAGTCTTTGCTCCGAAAACCAACACAAGCCGTTTGTGGCGGTCTGACATTGTGAAAGTGTTGGTACATCGTGAGTTTAAGAAGCATGGGGTGGACGTTCGGAGCATTGAACAGCCAACCTATAGTATTTACAAGAAAGACCCGAACGACTTCTTAATTAACGGATTAATGGAACTGCTTGACCAGTATCAACGGCTCGAAATCGCCCTCAAGCTAGGCAGGGGGCGGTATAAGAAGGCGGAGCAGGGGGGCTATGCCGGAGGGAGAGCCACCTTCGGCTACAAGGCAAAGAAAGGTCAGAAGTACATCCAAATGGACGAGAAGCAAGCAATAACCGTCCGCAGAGTATTTCAGCTAAAGGAAGAACATCCGGCATGGTCATTGACCCAAATTGCAGAAGCGATGAATGAAGAAGGCTTTACTACGCAACAAGGCAGACTGTTTACGAAAGTGCAAATCAAAAGAATCTTGGACAAACGTGATTTTTATAACGGCACATACCGCTATGGAAATATAGAAGCTGATGGCTTGCATGAAGCCATACTGTGACAAGTATTGAGTGGTGAGGCTTGCATCCCGTTGCGAACCGAAAGGTTAACGCTTGAACTGAGGTTGCCCCCATTCTTTACCCATCACGACAACTAACAATCCGTACACAGGGGTGATTTCTTTTATGCACTAAAAAATGCGTCATGTTTTCGTTGGTTTAGACCTGCATAAAGCCCACCATACAGCAGTTATCATCGACTGTTGGAATAAACGGCTTGGCGAAATCCAAATCGAGAATAAGCCATCTGCCTTTGACGAGTTGATGAAGTTCGTCAAGAAGCATACGCCAAAAGGAATGACCCCTGTCTATGGATTAGAGGATACGGGCGGCAATGGCAGAGCGTTAGCCGTTCACCTTGTTGAGAAGAAACAAATCGTCAAGGAAGTTAACTCCGCTCTATCCTACAATGAACGTAAAAGCTACGCTACGACCCAAAAGAGCGATAGTTGGGATGCGTACTGCATCGCCAAAGTGTCGCTTCCAGGCTTGATGAACTGCCTGATGCGAATCCGCAGGATATGTATTGGACAATCGGGCAACTGGTGGCAAGGCGGAACGCTATTGTCAAACATGCCGCTACGGTCAAGAACCAACTTCATCAGCAGTTAAGCTATCACTATCCATCTTACAAGAAATTCTTCTGTGATATTGACGGGAAAGCCGCTCTTGCCTTTTGGGAAAAGTACCCTGCTCCGTATCACTTGGAATCGGTGGGGGCGGAGGAACTAGCGGCATACCTCCGCAAAGCAAGCCATAACACCTGTTCTACCCGTAAAGCAGAGGAAATCTTGGAACTGGTGAAGAAAGACGGAGAAACAAAGCGAAACTACCAAGCATCAAGAGACTTTCTTGTTGTAAATATGGTACAGGACATGAAGGGGAGCAGAGAACTGATTAAAGAGACAGAAGCACAGCTACGTCAGGTACTGTCTGAGACAGATTACAAACTGGATTCGATGGACGGTATTAGCACCGTTACAGCGGCGGAACTGATTGCTGAAATCGGAGATATTCGCCGCTTCTCTAGTGCTGATAAGCTAGCCCGTTTTGCCGGAATCGCTCCTGTCCGCTTTAGTTCGGGCGGCAACTCTATTAGAGCGTCAGGCAAGCTGATATAATGGTGGTAATTGGAAGGACCAGTTGCCACCTTCTTTATTCCCCAGTTTAAGATTACAACTTAGGGGACGGGTGATGTTCTAAGGCTTCCTGAAACTGAAGTTAAGTTTAACCAGAATGTAAAGCATGATTCTGCTGAATTTACAAGGCAACTGAAAGCTCAGGAACAGGGCATGAACAAACTTACGGTTTACGATTATTTGAAAAATAGACAAAAATATATAGACGAAGGCAGAGCATTAGAAGGTGATTTAGCTCAACAAGCCGCTAGAGAACAAGCGCATACTGACAAAGTTATAGAATTAAGAGAAAAGGGACTAACTTCTGAAGCAGCTGAGAAAGAAGCGTCGAAATGGATGGATACTCAAGCTGTTCTTCACAATCCTGATCAAATAGCAGGAGGAAATGCTTCGTCAATTGGTGGAATGGGTGACAGAAGAGTAAATTCATCATTGGGCGCACAATGGAAGTATAGAATTGATGCTGTTGATGAGCAAATTTAAAAGGCTGCTGTGGGAATGTCCGAAGCCCAGAAGAAGACTAGATATATAAATGTAAAATTAACACAGTAAATTGGAGGTTATGTAGATGATCAATATTTTTTCAAGTGACTTTATCCCATATGGCGAAATTCAAGCTAGTACTATAGAAAAATATCGAGGCAAAGTACCAATTGATTTATTGAATATATGGGATAAATTTGGAAAGGGTAGTATTAAAAATGGTTATTTAAAATTAATAGACCCAGATGATTTTGTGGATTTGTAAATATCTCGTATTTCCGAAGTGAAGTTTCTATTCCGATATTTACGACGTCTATGTGTGATATTATTACATTTGAGGAAAATAAATATTTAAGATTAGTGAAATACAGAAAAGGAAACTTTTCAATAATTCCTACAAGTTTTAATTTGTTTTTTTCTGATTTGTTGGATGAGGCTTTTTGCAGCAGGCATCTGGATTGGACTCCATATGGAGAAGCTGTAGATAAACTAGGGATACCTACTTATGATGATGGTTTTGGCTATGTTCCTTTACTGGGCATGGGTGGATTGGAAGAAGAAGGGTATTTACAAAAAGTAAGGATTTTCGAACATATTCAAATGATTACTGAACTGATGGGAGCAATTGAATAATGACGGCAGAGATTGAGTGATCGTAAAGGATAGGGGAACAGGAGAAATCTATGAGAAGCTTGTCAGCAAAGAACTTCATCATGCCAATGGAAATCGTGGGATTCCCGGGTTTGATGAGCCGATAAATCTTCGAGAAGTATGGCCATGGGATCATGAAGAACTTTTACCGCCAGGAAGAAAAATTAATTATGATTTTATTAGGTTTAAATAATATTTTATTGATAAAGCTGGAGGCGACATAAATGAGTGAATATGTAGATGATTTTACATCGGAGATACCTTTGGATAAAATGGAAATCTTATTACAGTTGGGAAAAGAGTATTCTTTTGATCCTCTTTCTTGTATAGAAAGTGAAAAATACTTTATGGGTTCAAAATCCAGATTGGCAATTCAATAATGATAGACCCATGATATTTGTTGGACAGCTAGAAAAAAAGTATGATCAACAAAACCTTCAGCATGCTTATATATTTTATGTATTTTGGGATAGAGAAAGCGGCCTAACAAAAACCACTATTCAGTAAAAATTAAAATTATACGATATAGACTTTATTATTCAAACACGAGTTCTAATTCTTGATGGTACACCGGATGTGATAAACTTATTCATGATGACAGGAAATGTGCCGGTGTTTGTCGAATCGGAGAATAGTCAGAGCTTCAAATTATAGACAGATGAGGTGCAGACATAGTGTCCATTACAGTTGGTGAAATTACGGCGATTAACCGCTATCCGGTCAAATCCTTTGCGGGCGAAGAGCTGGAAGCGTGTCAGATAGAATCTTACGGGGTGCAGGGGGACCGGTATTGTGCTTTTTATGATATGACGAAGAAGGATTGGTGGCAGTATGTTACAGCCAGAAAGCTCCCCAATATGCTTAGTTATCAAGCGCAATTTATCCACGGGGATATCCGGGTGACGGCGGCTGACGGCAGAGTCTTCGGCTGGGATACGGATCTGCTGAATGAAATCCAGAGCCTGACCTCCACGCCAATTACGATGTCTGAGTTCAAAGCCCCTCACCCGGAGGCTAAACACCCGCAGCTGTTATCTGTGGACGGGGCCAGTATCCTGCTCGTGACCGATAAGAGCCTGAAGAAGCTGGAGGCGTTATGGGGCAAGCCGGTTGATCAGCGCCGTTTCCGGGGTAACTTTGTCGTGGAAGTAAGTGAGGATTCGCCCGGGGAAGAGGCGTGGCTCGGCCGGCGTTTATCGATAGGCGGTGCGGAGCTGCAGGTGGACAGCTATTGTGAACGCTGTGTTATGATTACGACGGACCCTGATACGCTGGAGCGGGACAGCTCGCTGCTCAAACAAGTGAATAAGGAGCTTAATCTGAACTTTGGCGTATATGCTTCTGTAATCCGGACCGGGGAGATCCGGTTGGGTGATCCGGTGGTTTTGCTGCCGGAAGCGTCCGCAGCGGAGTGAGTTTGTTAAGTTGACGCTTTTTATACAACAATTTTCGCTTTGGGCTGATTTATTGAGGGGAATGTTGAAGTTAATATGACAGCAAAGCGGTGATCGATATTCTGGAATTATCCATGGAACATCCTGATGAACTGGTTAGAGTGACGCATGCGCTGTCTACGGAGCTTAGACTAAGAATGCTGGAGCTGCTCAACAGCCGGAGAATGAATGTAATGGAATTAGCCGAGGCGCTGGAGATACCGGTGTCTACTGCGGCCTCGAATGTGAAGGTGCTGGAGCAGGCGGGGCTGATTGAGACTGAGCTGCTGCCGGCTTCGCGCGGCTCCATGAAGGTCTGCAGCCGCATCTATGATGATATCAAGATCATCATTAATGTCCCTGATCGCCGCGCACAGGCGGACCAAGGAGACTATTGCTACGAAATCGAGATGCCGATTGGCAATTTCACAGCCTGTGAAGTGGCGCCTACCTGCGGCATGGTCAGTGAGGCAGGGCCGATTATTGTGGAGGACTCACCGGCGGGCTTTTTCCATCCGGACCGTGTTCATGCCCAGCTGCTCTGGCTGCGTAAGGGGTATCTCGAATACCGCTATCCGCTGGAGATTCCGCAGGGGGCAGCGGTCGGCCTGATCCAGTTCTCGATGGAGATCTGCTCCGAGGCGCCAAATTATGAGAATGACTGGCCTTCGGATATTACCTTGTGGATCAACAATGTGGAGGTTGGCACCTGGACCTCGCCCGGCGACTTCGGCGGCAGACGAGGGAAGCTGAATCCTTCCTGGTGGATTGATACGGGTACCCAGTTCGGCTCGCTCAAGACCTGGAGCGTAGACAATACCCGCAGCACGATCGACCACCAAGAGTTATCCGCCGTCAATCTGAGCCAGCTGAAGCTTACAGAGCAGAACCATGTGGATCTGCGGCTGGGTGTGAAGGAGAATGCGGTCTTCAAGGGCGGAATGAATCTGTTCGGGCGGAAGTTCGGCGATTATGAGCAGGATCTGGTGATGAAGATCTTTTATACCGTCAAGTGACGGACCAGCGAAGAACCTGATGCCTTAGGCGCAGGTTCTTTTTGCTGTACAATCGGTGATTGACATTTCAGCAGATTCTGCAATAATTAATACATATTTATTGTAATTAAACAAAAATATTGTTCTTAAGGAGCGTGTGCAATACAATGGCAACTGAGCATTATATTAAGGATTATCCGCGTCCGCAGTTCGTCCGTAAGGAATGGCAGAGCTTAAACGGGGAATGGAGCTTCCGGTTTGACGATGGCAACGTTGGTGAACGGGAGCGGTGGAATGAGCAGCTGAACGGGGATTTGAAAATTCAGGTGCCTTTTACGTATGAGACGAAGGCCAGCGGAATCGGCGAGACGACCTTTCATCCTTATGTATGGTATGAGCGGGAACTGCAGCTACCTGCGGACTTGAACGGTAAGCGGGTGATGCTCAACTTCCAGGCGGTGGATTATACCGCCAAGGTGTGGGTTAACGGCAGCTATGCCGGAGGTCATCAAGGCGGCTATGCGGCCTTTTCGCTGGATATTACGGATTATGTGAATACGGATGCGGGAGCGGCCAACCGGCTGGTCGTCAAAGCGGAAGACAGCCAGAGCTGTACTCAGCCGCGGGGCAAGCAGCGCTGGGTGGATGAGAATTTCGAGTGCTTCTATGTGCAGACAACGGGGATCTGGCAAAGTGTGTGGGTAGAGTATGTGTCGCCCTCTTATCTCAAGGCTGTCAAAATCACTCCGGATCTCGATAACCGCTCTGTCCGTTTCGAATATCAGACACAGGCAGCGGACGACAATCTCCGCCTGGAGACTAAGATCAGCACGGGGCAGAAGACATTTAAGCAGGTCTCGCTCCATGTAGATAGGACCTGGCTGCAGCTGGATGTGGAGCTGACTCACGAAGCGAATGGACCGTGGAAGCTGCAGTCCTGGTCACCTGCTGCGCCGACCCTGTACGAAGTAGAATTTATTCTCTACAAAGATAATCAGGTCATTGACCGGGTATATTCCTATTTCGGACTCCGCAAAATTGCAATCGAACAAGGCAAGGTGCTGCTTAACAATACACCGGTGTATCAGCGCCTCATTCTGGATCAGGGCTACTGGCCGGAGAGCCATCTGACCCCGCCGTCCGAAGAAGCGCTGATTGCCGATATCGACGCGATTCTGGCGATGGGCTACAACGGTGTGCGCAAGCATATGAAGATCGAGGATGCCAGGTTCCTGTACTGGTGCGATGTAAAGGGGCTGCTGGTCTGGTCGGAGATGGCGGCGACCTTTGAGTTCAACGATGAGGCAGTGGAGAACTTCACGAACGAATGGACGGAGATTGTCCGGCAGCAGTATAATCATCCTTCGATTATCACCTGGGTGCCTTTTAACGAATCTTGGGGCATTCCGCAGGTCTACACGAACAAGCTGCAGCAGAAATTCACCGAGGGGATCTATCACCTGACCAAATCCATCGATCCGAATCGTCCGGTCATTGTGAATGACGGCTGGGAGCATACCATCAGCGACATCATCACCCTGCATGATTATGAAGAGAGCGGAGATGTCTTGCTTGAGCGTTATGCAGACTCCACCAACATTCTTGGCAGGGCATCCTCATTCAACACCTGGAAATATGCCATGGCTCAGGGCTATGAATACCGCGGCCAGCCGGTGATAGTTAGCGAATTCGGGGGCATTGCCTTTGATTCCGGCGAAGGCTGGGGGTATGGAGAGCAGGTAAGCAGCACCGATGCCTTCATTGAGCGGTTCAGCAAGATTACGCAGGCCATCAAGGACACCCCTTATATTTGCGGATACTGCTATACGCAGATTACGGATGTCCAGCAAGAAGTGAACGGGCTGCTTACTGCGGACCGGACACCGAAGATTCCGCTGGAAGTGATCCGGAAGGCCAATTTGCAGCTGAAGGAATAATCGTAACATTGGTACCCAAAAAACGGTGAATTATCGGTTCAATGACAAGAGAAAGCCCTTTAGAATCTTCAGTGAAAGCACTTACATGTAGGTGCGGTCAACAGGTTTCATAATTGAAGATGAAGAGGAGGGGCTTATTTGTTAAAAAAACTATTCACCTCGCTGTCGGCTTCCCTGTGTCTGCTTCTGATCCTTACCGCCATTCCGGCATTTGCCGCGAATGGCCCGGTGGTGTGGGGTACCTCATCCACGATTACCGATATTAACACCTTCACCGATGCGGGTACTGATGCCCGCGGGCTCAGACCCGGAACCTTCGGGGCGGAATATGCCCGGATGATCAAGCTGGCGAACGGGGATTGGCTGGCGGTCGCCGCTATCTACGATAACAACGGCTATACCAAGGTCTCCTGGGGCGGCACCCGGCTGCAAGTCTTCCGCAGCACAGACAACTGCCGCACCTGGTCGCTAATGTCCACCCTGTGGGAAGACGGCCGTGACCTCGACAACGGGCAGTTCGTGCAGCTGGCCAATGGCGATATTCTGCTGGCCATGCGCTCGGTCCGCTGGCAGGAGTCGTATAAGCTCAGAGTGTATAAGAGTGTGAATGGAGGCGCGAATTGGAGCTTCCTGAGTACAATTGATGAGAACAACGGCACCGCTGGTTCCCTGGGGAACCCGGATAAAGGGGTATATGAGCCGCATATGCAGCTGCTGAATGACGGCTCGGTAGCTGTCATGTATGCGAGTGAGAAGCATGTGACCGAGAACCCTTCCTACAGCCAGATCATCTCCGAGAAAATCTCTACCAACGGCGGAGCCAGCTGGGGGAATGAGCTTTATGTGGCCTGGGACCCGTCTAACGCCGGGGCACGTCCGGGGATGCCGGTCTGGAGCAAGATGACGAACGGACAGTATATTGTCGCCTTTGAGGTGTGCGGAACGCAGAACTGCCGGATTTTCACCAAAAAAAGTACAGATGGCAAGACGTGGTCCAGCGGTATCGGCACCCAGGTATCGACCAATCAGCAGGGCGGGCCATATCTGCTCTCCTTAACCGACGGCCGATTGCTGCTCAGCTCCAACTCCAATGTATTGTCTCTAAGTAACGATTACGGGACAACATGGGTGGACAACGATGTTCCCGCGTTCGGGAATTCGTGGTGGACGGCGATGTACCAGACCGGGGTGAATGAGATTGCTTTTGTGGATTCGGTCGAGCGGAGTGTTGGCGGGCATAATGTGCAGGTCCGGTTCGGCACACTCAGCGGTGCATACAGCAATGATTTTGCGGCGAATGACAACGGATGGGTTCGTTATGGGGGAACCTGGGCCGTGAGCGGCGGAGCCTATAACCTCAGTTCGGTCAATGCGGACAAATCCGTGCTTACCCCGTATCCATCTAAAATGAACTATACGCTGGAAGGCGACATCAGGCTGAATAATGCCGGCCAGGGCAGTCTGGTCTTCAATCTGACGGGTCCGGGTACCGGTGCAGATTCACAAAAAGGCTATGCTGCGGGCATTGACTCCGCCGGCGAGGTCTGGCTGGGACGCTTCAACAACAACTGGACCCCGCTCCAGACAGTGGCTACACCCATTGCGGTAAACAGCTGGTATCATATGAAGGTGGTTGTGGGCAGCGGCAATATCAAGGTATATGTTGGTGATATGGCTGTGCCTAAGATTAACCTGAATGACGCGTTGTATACCTCGGGCACCATCGGGGTGCGGGGCGGCTTCAATAACAGCGTAAGCTTCGATAATATAACAGTGAACTAATCTGCGATTCCTTTCTGGAGCCCTTCGGGGCTCTTTTTTATTGATCCAAATGCAATCTACGTAGTTGGATTTTCTCCACTTGCTTATGAACGGAGGCGCCCTTGCCGGGCAACAGGTGGATAAACAGCACTTAATAGGCCGGGAATAATTCACAGTAGGGTGAAGGCATGTAATTAAATGACGTTTATCCATCTAATTACCTCAAAACCGCCAAAACCTTCGAATTAAGATACATTTATCCAACTGCTATGCAGAGCCAGAGCCAGAGTCGGAGTAGGAGCCAGAGTCGGAGTCGGAGTCGGAGTCGGAGTCAGAGCCAGAGCCGGAGCCAGGTCCGAGAGATGTGGCAGATGCGAGGATGATCGCCATTTCCAGCAGTTGCTAATTTCAATGGGGACTGGAAGTCCCGTTTCCGCACCTTACGATTCTCCACCCTCCTTAAGATCGTCTACCTTTGCGTCAGCCCCGCGCCAATAACATCTGTCGTTTGTTCACCAAGGAGCAGCGGTTTGTCGGTTCAACAGTTGCCTCATCCCCTGTAGAGTGAGAGATAAGAAAGCCCTTACATGAATGTATGAGAGGGCTCTCGCACACAAACTTTTTTGACGAGAGGGTTGTTCAAATGAGGATGAATAAGAAGTTCACAGGTTTGGTAACGGCCGGGCTGACACTGGCCCTGATTCTGCCGGGTTGCTCATCCGGAAACAAAGAGAACGGTGAGCCTGCCAAGGCGAATGAACCGGCAAAGACAGAGAGTGCAGGCGGCAGTCCGGTAGAGATATCGTTCTGGAACATGTTCGGCGGCGGGGAAGGGGAATTCGTAGACCAGATTATCAAGGATTTCAATGACTCGCAGAAAGAGGTGACCGTGAAGCCGCTCCGCCTCGAATCCAATGAGTATTACGCGAAGCTTAGCACGGCGCTGTCTTCCTCCAAAGGCCCGGATATTGCCATTGCCCATGTGGACCGGATCTCCCCGTTCGTGAAGGCACAGCAGATTGTACCTGTAGATGAGCTGGCGTCCAAGGTCGGATTTGACCTGAAGGAGATCTCTGATTCCAACATGCAGAGTGTGTCCTACGAGGGTAAGCCTTACGCTGTCCCGCTGGATACCCACTTCCATATGTTCTACTACAATAAGGACATTCTGCAGAAGGCGGATCTGCTGAATGAGGACGGCACCCCTAAGCTGGGTGAAATGACACCGGCGGGCTTCGAGAAGACGCTGGCGGATATTCAAGCCAAAGTGCCGGATGTGCAGGCGATGGCTGTGAATACCCCCTATTTCCAAGAGCCGTTCCTCAATCTCTATTATGAAGCCGGCGGGGATATTCTAAATTCGGAGTTGACCAAAGCCAGCATCAACAATCCGCAGGCGCTGGATGTTCTGAAATTCTATCTGGACGTCTTCAACAATAAATATGCCGATCTCAATGACAAAACGCCGTGGGATACCTTCCATAACGGCAAAGCTGCTTTCTGGTTCGGCGGTGTATGGGAAGCGGGGCTGCTCCTCGGGGATGAATCCCTGCATATCGGCGCAATGCCGCTTCCTCCGATCTTTGGCAGCCAGACACACTGGGCCAGCTCCCATACGCTTGTAATTCCGTCCTATGTCACTCCTGAGAAGCAGGAGGCGGCAGCCAAGTTTATGAAGTATTTCTCTGAAATAGGCGGAGAAACCTGGGGCCAGGCGGGTCATGTGCCTGCGAACAGCAAAGTAACTACCAGCGATGCTTACAAGAGTCTGCCATACCGCAGCGAATTCATCGAGGCGCAGAAGACTGTGAAATTTGCCCCGCCGACAGATAAGTATACCACCATCATTACCACTATCTCCGAAGAGCTGCAGAACATCATCTTCGGCAGCGAGAGTCCGGAAGACGGGCTTGCGAAGCTGGAGAAACAGATTAACGAAGTGCTGGAGAACTAGCTCCCTCTGCAGGAAAGGTACGGCCCCCGCCGCCGTAAGGGCGGGTGGCCAGTCCTTCCAGCCCATGCGCAAACTTAATTGAAGGAGAGAATAACCGATGGAGCGGAGTGTAATAGAGAATAAAGCGGCAACGCCTCTTCGCAGGAGAGAGCCCATACATCTACTGAAGGAAATAAAAGCTATTTTTTATCTGGTCCCCTTTCTGGTACCGTTTACAGTGTTCTACTTGTGGCCAGTAATCAACGGAGCCTGGATGAGCCTGCATGTCTGGGGCATTCAGGGGATGCAGAAGTATGTTGCATTGGCTAACTATAAGAAAATCTTAGAGAATCCGGATTTCTATTCGTATTTGTGGAACTCATTCTATTTTGTGCTGCTGTGCGCACCAACCGTACTGGTACTTGGACTGGTGCTCGCGCTGATCATCAATCAGAGAATTTGGGTACGGACCCTGATCCGCTCCGTATTCTTCCTGCCGTATGTCCTGTCCGTCTCAGTGGTCAGCTTCATCTGGCTGAAGCTGTTCGACGCAAAGAACGGTCCGGTGAATGCTGTATTGCATGTACTTGGCATGAACACGGATATCAACTGGCTCACGGACCACAGGTTCGTGTGGTGGGCGATTACCATAGCGACAGACTGGTGGAGCGTCGGGTTTGTGATGGTGCTGTTTCTGGCAGGGCTGCAGGAAATCCCTACCGATCATTATGAAGCTGCGAAGATCGATGGCGCGAATGCCTGGCAGAGATTCTGGAGCATTACACTGCCGGGGCTGTCCAGTGTGATGAAGATCCAGATCTTTTATCAGATTATCAACTGCCTCAAGCTGTTCGGACAGGTGCAGATTATGACCGGCGGCGGGCCGGGAGATTCCACTAATACCATGATCCGCTATATTTATGTCACGGGGTTTAAGAAGGATATGTTCGGCCTGGCCGCAGCGCAATCGATGATCTTCTGCTTCATTATGCTGCTGATCGCCGTGGTTCAATTCAAAATCACAGACCGCAAAGACGGATAGGAGGGAGACGTTCATGAAGAAGCTTGCTTTAAATATTGCTGCTGTTCTGCTTGCGCTGCTGTTTGTTTTTCCGCTGATCTGGATGTTCCTCACCTCCCTGAAGCCTGACGGTGTGAACGTATATACGCTGGCTGATTGGGTGAATTGGTCAGATCTGAATACCGATAACTATGTCAAAGTCATCCGGGACTCGCAAATTCTGCATTGGACGTGGAACAGTCTGGTCATAGGTGTCCTCACCACCGTTATTTCTATTCTGCTCAGCTCGCTGGCGGCATTCTCCTTCTCGAAGCTGCCTTTCCGGACACGGGGAATATTCTATGTGCTGATCGTTTCGGGTCTGCTGATTCCGACAGAAGCTATACTGATTCCGCTCTATGAAACTGCGCTGCATCTGCAGCTGATTGATAACATCTGGGCGATTATCCTGCCCGGGCTGACCAACCCGATCGGCATTCTGCTGCTGAAGCAATTCATGGACGGGGTACCCAGGGATTATATTGAAGCCGCGCAGATTGACGGCAGCCGCAGCTTCCGGTTATGGTGGAGTATCTGTCTGCCGCTTACGCGCTCAGCCATGGTCTCTGTGGGAATCTTCTTCTTCATCCTCTCCTGGAATAACTTCCTGTGGCCTTATCTGGCGATTACCTCAGAAGAGAATATGATTCTTTCGGCAGGGCTGCCCACCTTTTTGTCGAATAATAACATGTCGCTCAATCTGATTATGACGGCAAGTGCCATTGCAGCAATACCGACGATCCTGGTGTTCATTCTTTTACAGCGGCATATTGTCCAGGGCGTGGCGATGTCCGGTGTCAAAGGTTAATTCTTAAACGGGGAAAGGATAGTGGGCATGCTTACATCTCCTGAGAGTTCTGCCAGGCACATGCGGCTCCGCTTGATATCCTGGATCAAAATTATAAAGAGCAGCATGCGCTATAAGTGGATGCTGCTTCTTGTTCTCTTCTCCTTGACACCGCTGGTGGTCATGGGGATTATTTCATTTTCGATCTCCAAATCAACGATCAACCACAAAGTAACCGAATATTCCGAGCATCTGCTGTACCAGACCGCCGATAATCTGGATACCCGGCTGGGGGTGTACAAGGACATGATGATGCAGGTGCTGAACAACAACGAGATCGTAGGCATGCTGCGGACCCTTGATCGGACAGACGCGGCCAGTTATGATGTGGATAGTCTGTCGCTGACCACGAAGCTGTCTACGATTGTGGCGATCAATCAGGATGTGCAGTCCATTTCTTTTGTATCCGGCAAGCATTATATTAAGGGAATCTACCGCTGGAACAAGCGCACGCCCTCCGAGGTAGAGCCGTTCCTGCAGACGCTTGAGGGCGGCAGCAACTTCCGCTGGTATCCGACCCGCTACGGGACCTATGTAGACAGTCTGAATTCGCAGAGTACCCATGTCTTCTCGGTAGCCAAGCAATTGTACAAAATATCCGATGACAGTCCGCTGGGGATTGTGGCTGTCCTGGATATCCGGGAGGATGTCATTAAGGAGCTGGTCTCGAAGGCGGTAAGCAACAACCGGGACCTGCAAAGCTTCGTGATGGACGGCCGCGGCATGCTGGTCTCCTACCCGGACAGCGGACTGATTGGCAGAAGTGTGACTGAGGTGCTGGGTGAGGCGGGTTACGAGAAGCTCATAGGCTCCGGCCCTGAGGAGACGAGATTTCCACTCACGTACAAGGGCGACAGCCTGATTGTGAATGCTAAGAAGCTGCACACCAATGACTGGGTGGTTGTGAATGTGATTTCCAAGGCGGCGCTGTACCAGGATTCGAACCGTCTGCTGCAGATTTTCATCTTCGTCGGGCTGCTCTGCATTGTCTTCTCGGTCATTGCTGCACTGGTGCTGGCGAATTCCATTACGAATCCGATTCTGAAGATGATCCGTCTGATGCGGCAGGTGATGTCCGGCGAGCTCAGCGTCCGCTATAAAGCCAAAAGCCGGCATGACGAAATCGATATTCTCGGCGATAATTTCAACTACATGGTTGTGCGGATCGACGAGCTTTTGAAAGCGGTATATCTGGAGCAGGATCAGAAACGGATGGCGGAGCTCAAGGCATTGCAGGCGCAGATTAACCCGCATTTTCTCTACAACACGCTGGATATTATTAAATGGACGGCCTTGATTCAAAAAGCCAACAACGCGGCAGAGATGGTCAGCTTATTGTCACGCCTGCTGCGGATCAGTCTGGGCAAAGGGGAAGAGACGGTTACGGTGGAAGAGGAAATCGAGCATGTGCAGTGTTATCTGGGGATTCAAAAGTTCCGCTTCAACTTCAATATTGAGACCGTGGTTGAGATGGACGATGAAGTCCGCCACCTGCGGACACCCAAGCTGATACTGCAGCCGATTGTGGAGAACGCGATTATCCATGCTTTTGGAGAGATGGAGTCCGGCGGGAGCATCCGTATATCGTGCAGCAAAGCGCCGGGCAATCTGGTATGGTTCGAAGTAGCGGACAACGGGAAGGGGATAGACCCGGCGCTTGCGCGTAGTCTGCTGGCCGGGCAAGCGCAAGAGGAGGAGAAATCGGGTGGCATTGGACTGGCCAATGTGGATGAACGGATTAAGCTGATTTGCGGAAAAATGTACGGCATTGAGATTCACAGTGAGCCTGGTACAGGAACGTCAATACGAATCAAGCTGCCACTCATGACAGAAGATATAAGGGGGAACCGCTGAGATGCACCGGGTCATTATCGTAGAAGATGAATTTATCGTAAGATATGGAATCCGGTCGATGATTAATTGGGAGTCCATCGGGATGGAGGTCATAGGCGAAGCGTCGAACGGCAGGGAAGCGCTCGAGGTGATGGCAGCCGGGCTGCCGGATATTCTGATTACCGATATGAAAATGCCTGTAATGGACGGCATCGAGCTAATCGCCGAGGTACGGAAGCTCTCACCGGATATCAGGATTATTATCCTTAGCAACCTCGAAGATTTCCAGTATGCCAAGGAAGCGATCAGACATAGTGTATCCGAGTATATGATCAAATCGGATATGATGCCGCGTGACTTTGAACTGGTGCTGCTTAAATTGAAGGAAAGCCTGGAGGCGGTGCAGAAGAACGTGCCCGTCTCTTCCCCGGCTGCTTACCCGGAGCAGGTGCATAAGGAGAATTTCCTGCTGGAGCTCATGGAGCGGGGGGCGGTTCAGGGGCAGATAGACAAAAGTAGACTCGCACAGGCGGGACTTGCGGATTCACGGCCGCTATATTTGCTCCATATTAGCCTGGGCAGCAGTGCTGAGCCGGGGTATGGGCAAGGACAGAGCGTGATCCGCAGGCTGCTGGAGCAGATTTGGGTTGAGCGTACCCTCGGGTATGAGATGTTCCCGGACAGACAGGGGGAGCTTAATATTATAGTAACCACAGAGCTTAACTCAGAGCCTGCAGGGTTTGCCTGGTTAGACTTCGTGCGCCGCTGTAGTGAAGAGCTTATCTGCCGCTTATCGGCCCAATCTAGCTGGACTGCAACGATTGGTCTTAGCGGAGTGAACGGGCAGTGGGCAGAGCTGAAGAATGCTTATGTCCAGGCCGTGGAAGCTGCCGGGCAGAAGCTGTTTATGGGAAGCGGGCGTGTTCTGGTTCACGGCAGCGAAGAACTGAAGGCGCAAGTACCTCCGCTTGAGGCACTTCAGATCAGCAGCCGCCAGATCCAGTCTATGGTGTACGCCTTCCAGACCAGAGAGCTGGAGGAGTATCTGAATCAGCTGTTCGGGCAGCTGGCTGTGCGCCGGGATGCGGATCTCGTGCAGATTATCTCCCTAGAGCTGCTGATGATCTTAACAACCTTGTGGCCCGATGTATCCAGGGATGCAGAACAGGTTCTGGAGCTCAAGAAGCAGTACTTCGACGAGCTGTCGATGCTGGAAACGCTTGAACAGAGCCGGCTATGGTTCATGCAGGCCTTCGAAACGCTGGTAGAGCATATGATAGAGATGTATAACAGCGACCGGAACAGCATTATCAAGGCAACCCAGTATATTCAGCAGTACTATGATCAGGAAATTACGCTGCAGTCGATCAGCCGGCTTGTACACCTAAGCAAGAATTATTTCGCCAACCTGTTCAGGAAGGAAGTAGGCGAGAGCTTCCTGGAGTATCTGACCCGGATCAGGATTGAAAAGGCCAAGATTCTGCTTACCGGAGAACTGAAGGCTGGAGATGTCGGTACCTTGGTCGGGATTCAGGACCCGAAATATTTCTCCAAAGTGTTCAAGAAGATCACCGGTGTCTCTCCGTCGGAATATCGCGTGCTGGTCCGTAAGAGCGGCCAATGAGGGCTGGGATGGTGGAATTTAGTGCAAACGCTTACAAATTATGACTGAAGTGAGCCTGTTCCGGAAAGGGGGAGTGAGATGAAAACCATGGGCCGTATGCTGCCCGTTCTGCTGCTGTATCTGTTCCTGCTGCCGGGCTGTGCAGAGCTCTCTTCCGGGAATCAGAGTACCCTGGAGAGCACAGCGCCTGTCGAGGTGTCGTTCTGGAATCCGTTCGGAGGCGGCGAAGGTGAATTCGTTGAGAGGATTATCAAAGATTATAATGCTTCCCAGAGTGATGTGTTTGTGAAGCAGCTCAGACTTGAATCAAACGAATATTATGCCAGGCTGAGCACTGCTCTGTCCTTCGGCAAAGGGCCTGATGTAGCCGTCGTCCATGCGGACCGGTTGTCGCCGTTCATCAAGGCGGGGCAAATTGTACCGTTGAATGCTCTGGCTGAGCAGGACGGATTCCAGTGGAGTGAAATCGGTGAACAGAACCTGCAGAGCGTCAGCTACAGCGGACAATATTATGCGGTCCCGCTCGATACGCATTTTCACATGCTCTATTACAACAAGCATATATTGGCCAAGGCCGGATTGCTTACGCCATCTGGAACACCGAAGCTCGAAGAGAATACTCCCTCAGGATTCATCCGTATGCTGCGACAGATCGCTGCGCGGGTTCCGGGAGTACAGCCGATGGCGGTCAACACTCCTTATTTCCAGGAATCGTTCCTGGATCTGTATTATGAGGCAGGCGGAGAGCTGTTTAGTCCCGATATGAAACATGCAGCGGTCGATAATGAGAAGTCGGTGAAGGTCCTCAGCTTCTACCAGCAGCTGTTCGAAGAGGGATTAAGTGATCTGAACGATAATACACCTTGGGACTCCTTCTATAACGGCCAGGCCGGACTGTGGTTCGGCGGAGTATGGGAAGCGGGCCATCATCTGGGCAATGATGACCTTGATATTGGTATTATGTCTCTCCCGCCGATCTTCGGCAGCGCCGCCCACTGGGGAAGCTCACATACGCTGGTTGTTCCGGCTTACGTCAGCGAAGAGGAGCAGGAAGGCGCGATGGACTTCATGAAGTATTTCTCAGAGGTGGGCGGACATATCTGGGGGGAGGCGGGTCATGTCCCGGCCAATCTTGATATCGCAGAGAGCCGGACTTACCGGGAGCTGCCTTACCGCGAGCTGTTCATCCAGTCGAGGGATCAGGTGAAGTTCGCCCCGCAAACCGATAAATACGCGGCACTGTTCACTGCAATGTCGGAGGAACTGCAGAATATTATCCGCCACCGGATTCCGCCGGAAGCAGGACTGAAAGTGCTGGAGAAAAGCCTGAATCAAATTTTGGCGAATTGATTAACAATATGCAGGGGTTCCCCACGGTGATCAGGTAATCAATTCAAGCACCGGACAGAAACCGGGATTCGTGGAGCATAACATTGCTGTGAATTCCGGTCGTTGCTTCGACAGTACAGCGAAGTAGCTTCTTAGCACATGATTGAGCTCAACCGTGCCATTCTGGAAAGATAATGAGTACAGCGTCTGCACATGGGTGTAATAGTATTTTTTCTCATGCCGGGGCAGCTTGTAGATGGTAGGTGGAACGTAGGTGGCGACATCAAAAAGATTGGCATAACGGAAGCTGCTGCGGACATAGCTGCTGAAAGCTTTGGCAAATGCAGGGTCACCCGCACGCGGAGATCCGTACGTATACAGGCGGGGAGACTTGTAGGCTGAATTAGCAGCAATATCTATAGCACATAAGGTTGCTAGTGCCCCGCCGAGGCTGTGGCCTGTAACGTATACCGTTTTCTCTGGTGACAAGGTGCCGAGTATGGAGAGGATTTCCTCTCTTGCCGACGAATAAATATCTGTGAAGCCTCTGTGCGTCAGGCAGTCTTCCTTAATATATTTGAACTTCTTTTGCGCAGCATTCATGTTGGAGAGCCAATTGGTGGTTGAGCTGCTTCCGCGCCAGGCAATAATGATCTCCTGCGGAGATTCCAGAATGAAGCCAAAGGGCTCGGAGATCCCGCCCATGGATCTCGCCCGTAAATTATGCACGACCGAGAAGTCCGCCGGAACCACGAACGAACCATCCGCATGTTCAAATTGTGCATAGGTCTGTCCGCAGACGGCAGCCAGAAAGATGGCCCATTCCTGTTCATTCCGCATGTTACCCATCCCGCATCCCGCCCTTCTTTCTATCTGTGTATGATCAGCAGGCGGGATTGGTGCCTATGGAACCTTTATGAATTCGCGATTGCGTCGAAATCCACATGCGTCAATTGTTTGGATACTTCCCACAGTCTGGCTGCCACAGCGGCATCCAGCCCCTGCGGAGCGATCTTGCCGGGCTTTGGCAAGCCCCTTGTTTCTGAGAGTCTGCCGGGACCATAATAAGTTCCGGACTTCGCGTCCGGCGATGTCGCGGCGAACAGAGTTGGAAGTGCGCCTTGCGCAGCCGGCTGGAACAAGATCGGCCCCAGGAACCTGCGTAGAATCCCCGCTGTGCTGTTCGGCCCGGCCCCATTAAGAAGCAGGTCCGTGCGTGAAACACCCGGATGAACCGGAAGGCTCAATAGGCCCCAGCCCGATGCGTCACTGCGCCGCTGCAGCTCCAGTGCGAACATGATCATGGCAATTTTTGATTGCGCATAAGCTTCCATGGCATGATAACGGCGTTCAAATTGCAGGTCGTCAAAATGGATTGAGCCGCTCCGGTGGGCAACACTGCCCAGGCTTATTACACGCGGTTTATTTCCTTTGCGCAGTAAAGGCATCAGATGTGCAGTCAACGCGAAATGTCCAAGGTAATTCGTACCGAATTGAAGCTCAAAGCCATCTTTCGTGATTTTGCGGGTAGGCGGTGTCATCACCCCTGCATTATTGATTAACAGATCAAGACTGTGCCACCCCTTATTCATCCTTGCGCCGAACGCCTGTACCGACTCTAGGCTGGCAAGATCCAGCTCTTCAAAACGGATATTGGCTGAGGTAACACTGCTGCGGATTTTTTTCACCGACTCCGCTCCTTTTGCGGCATTGCGGCCAGCGAGTATGACTTCTGCCCCGTTTTTTGCCAGCTCCAGCGCCGTTTCGTAGCCGATGCCTCCTGTGCCGGTGACGATGGCTGAGCGGCCCCGCTGTGAGGGGATATTTGAAGCTGTCCATTTAGGGAATTTTTCCATCTTCTCTTTCTCTCCTTTGTCTGTATCTATGGCCCATACCATAATGCTTAACATCCGGCGTCTGAATTGTAAGTTGACCAGCCGTTCGATATACTTAATGTTAATACTTAGAGGCTTATCGAAGTCAAGCAGTCTTTAAAATACCTATTTCGAGGTGAAAGAGGATGTACAGTATCAATGAAGTAGCTGCGATTTGCGAGGTGACTGCGCATACGCTCCGCTTTTACGATAAGGAGGGGTTATTGCCCTTTGTGGGACGAAACGGGGCGGGAAACCGCATATTTTCTGATGGCGATTTATCACTAGTCAAAGTGATTTGCTGCCTGAAAAACACCGGAATGCCTATTAAAGATATCAAGAAATACATCGAATTGATTATGGAAGGCGATTCGACCAAGGAAACACGGCGCAGCATTATGATCGAGCACCGTAAGGAAGTACTGCGGCAGATGGATGAATTGAAGAAAAATCTGAACATTATTGATTTGAAGGTTGCTCTCTATGACACCAATAATTACGATTTGCTACGGGAGATATAACTGCTGGTAGTTAGAGTTATCTCTAAGTGTTGATAGCCAAAACAATACATACATAAGAAGATTTCAGCCGCTATCAGTAATTTCATACATAGCTTGGAGGTTTGAATTTTGATCGAGGAACGTATTTCATTAGGACAGCTAGCGATAAACGTCAGGTATTCTTTAAATGGTAAGCCTATTATTCTATTTCTACATTTCAGCGGCGGAAATTTGAACATGTGGGAGGGCATTCTCCCGCAGTTCCAGCAGGACTACAGCATCATTGCTCCCGATCTCCGGGGACATGGTAAGTCGGACAAACCGGAAACCGGCTATCATATCGATGAGATGGCGGAGGATATGTACAGGCTGCTGCAGCATCTGCAGGTAGATAAGTGCCATATCGTCGGCAGCTCGATGGGAGCTGAGGTTGGTCTCAGTCTGGCGGCGGCGCATCCGGAGAGGGTATTGTCTCTGGTCTGCGAAGGTGCACTTAATAATGAATTCGGCGAATATGGAATATTCAATGGTACCGCGGAAGAAATAACGCAGAGAAAAGAACAGCTTCGTGCAGAATTGGGTGAGCGGGAGGAACGGATGTTCAACAGCATAGAGGAGTATGTTTCCGAACAACGGGCGGAGCTGACAAAGGAGGGGCTATGGAATCCATATTTCTCCGCCTTCTATGAGAACAGCCTGCAGCAGCTGCCAGACGGTAAATATACCTATTGTTATTTAAATCGTGTCCGGACCGAATATATCGTAAAGTACTGGGATCTGTCGTTTGAGCAGTATTATCATAAAATAGAGTGTCCCGTACTATTCCTTCCCAGCGAAGAAGAGTGGGGTGACGAGTCCATCCGACGCAGTCTAGACGCTTTCGCAGGGCTGTTGGACAGCTACGAAATCACGCGCATTCCTGACTCCCTTCATGCTTATGTCTGGATGCAGCTGCCGATTCCGGCAGGCCAGGCCGTGAAGGATTTCCTGAACAAGCAGCTGTGATCACTGATAAAGAGCCCGGTTCTGGAGAAGCTTCTCCAGGACCAGGCTCTATTTTTGTTAGCTTTTAATCAGAGCTGCTCTCATCCTTAACTTCACGGTCCGGCAGTTGTGTAACATAACTGTCCGACATCCTCAGAAGCTCAAGTGCCCGGGTGAATTCATCCTCTGTCGATTGCAGGAGCTCCGTCCCGTCACCGGATAATGTATAATGCTGGCCGTCCTCGAACCCGCTGCCGGATAAGAAGAGCTCTTCGTTATTAACGAAGGAACCTGTAGGCAGATAATAGCGCTGCGGCAGCAGATTATAATGGGTCTGATTCAACAGATCCTGTCCAAAATGAATATGATAGTCCAGCGGTACACCGAGTAAATTCGCTACAGTAGGGAGAATGTCAACCTGTCCGCCTAGCTGCTCCTTCACACTTGGAGACGTAATGCCGGTAGCTGAAATGATGAGCGGGATATTAATCAGATCGCGTTCATTATATTCATGCCCCAGAATTTCCTCCATTAAGACTTTATCATCATCCTTGAGCGAGAAAATAGGAAGTCCCCGGTGATCGCCATAAAGCACAACCACACTGTTATCCCATACCCCGCTGCTTTTGAGTTCGTCCATAAATTGACCCAGTGCATAATCCGCATAGTTCTCGGCCCGGATATAGTTTCCAACGAGTGTACCTTCATAACGTTCCGGCAAGGTCATCTTGTATTTGCTCTCTGGAATGGTGAATGGATTATGCGATGACATCGAGATCACATGTGAATAGAAGGGCTGTTCACTTTGGTCCATCCGGGCCAGCTCTGCAGATGTTTTGTTGTACAGGACTTCATCCGATGAACCATAGAAGACAAGATCCTCTTCACCGAAGTAAGCCTTATCATAATATCGGTTGAAGCCAAGTGCATTGTACAGCTCTCCGCGGTTCCAGAAATCGACTTCATTCGTATGGAAGGTTGCGGTATCGTAACCTTGGGCCTGCAGCAGCTTCGGCAAGCTGGGCAGATCTTTCGGTGCATACATTTCCGTCGCCGGACCATCCGGCGGAACATAGAAGGAAGTATTTACGATGAATTCGGCATCCGATGTGTTACCTTGACCCACCTGCTGAAAGAAACGGGGGAAGTAGTAGCTTTCGGAGGCAAGCTTGTTCAAATTAGGTGTGATTTCCGTTCCGTCAATTGAAAGGTTGATCAGAAAGTTCTGGAAAGATTCCATTTGCAGGATGATCAGATTCTTACCCTTGGCGGCCCCGTACAGAACCGGATTCGCTAGGCTCTGAATGCCTTTGGTTTTATCGATGCCTGCCTGTGAGATCTCCGCTTGATCAATCTGCTCTTCCTCCGGTTCACCCAGCAGGGCATAAGCTTCATAATTGAGAATCCCCATTTGTTCGGCTTTGACATTCTCGTTCATACTTGCCTTGTTCGGAAAAATATTCATCAAACACATAACAAGTGAAACACAGAACAAGGCAGCGACCGCCTTGCGGTTACTGGGACGGGACATCGAGTGCTTCCAAGCCAGCGCCTTCTTGCGTCTGAGCATAACCAGGCTGATAATAATAATGTCTACGAAAATAAGCATATATTGAGGGTGCACGACGGCGAATATACTTTTCTTGACGGCTCCCACCTGCTTGACCTGGCCGAAGACCTGAGAAGTAGCAATAATGCCAAAATGATTATGATAGACAATCAGAGAGAAGAATAAAACGGTAATGAGCAGATTGACGAGCATATAGATGGCAATTTTCCGCTTCGTGGCGAACCATTCGATGAGGCAGAACAGCAGCAGCACAAAAGGAATCTCTTTCAGCCATGTGGTCCAGGTCGGCCCGTCTTCGAACAGGTAATACCAGGCGAAATAGCTTTTAACTAGCATAATTAGGGAGAAGAATAGAATCGATCTTTTACTTAGCGAGCGTGATTCCTTAAACGGCATTGCGTATGCGCATCCTTTTCTATTTAATCTTTTCATTTTATTACATGGGAGAGTTCAAAATCAACTAGATTTGAGGCAGCGGAATTGAAAATAAAGATGTAAATCAGCAGCTTTTACGTTATCCTCATATAAGCGATCCGAAAAAACAGTAAAGAACTTAATCAGTGCAGGAGGAACATAGATGTCAAAAGAATTCTCACGGCAATATACCGAAAGTGTGAAGCTGGAATTATTGAACAGACTCGGACTGAAGCAGGTCTACTTCAAAGGGCAGCAAGGTGATGATCTGCTGTATGAGGCAACCGGATTTGAACGCGGCACGGCGCATAAATTCTGTGTCCGGACGAAGAAGGGAACCATCGACGAGTGGGTAGGCGGCAAATGGATGAAGGTCCGCAGCTTCACGATTGCTACTAGGCGGGAGGGATCAGAATGAGTGGGGACGCCCATTTACAGGTACAGCGGCTGGCTGAGATAGAGCATTTGAAGATTCATGGCAGAACGACAGGCGACCTGGACCCGGTTACGTTATTCTGGACGGGAAGTGCCATCGAGCTGAATGTCCAGGCTTCCGGGCTGTGGATTGAGGTGGAATCCGGTTATGACCAATACGAATCATGGATCAGTATCTTGATCAACTCCGTTCCGGTCAGCAGACAGATGTTGAATGCCGGAAGGCACTGGATCTGTGTATTCCGGGGGATGAACCCTGACACGGTGAAGAATATCCGGATTGTAAAAGAGGTCCAGGCGATGAGCGGCGACCCGGGCTGCTATTTGCAGTTCCATGCGGTCCGCACAGATGGGGAGTTCCTGCCGGTTGAAGCGAAGCCCTACCGGCTTGAGTTCATTGGTGATAGCATCACTTCAGGTGAAGGCGTTATCGGAGCCCGGGAAGAACTGGACTGGATACCGGCCTGGTTCAGCGGAGTGCATAATTATACGGCTATGACAGCAGACGCAGTTCAGGCAGAATACCGGGTGATCTCGCAGAGCGGCTGGGGTGTGCTCACCAGCTGGGATAACAATCCGAAGGGTAATCTTCCAGATATCTACGAACAGGTCTGCGGCCTGCTTACCGGAGCCCATAATGAAGCATTGGGAGCACATAAGGTGAATGATTTCGGGTCCTGGCAGCCCGATGTGGTGGTCGTTAATCTTGGCACCAACGATGACGGTGCATTTCATTCTCCGGAATGGGAAGATGAAGGTACGGGACAGAGATATAAGCAGCGGCTGAAGGAAGACGGCAGTTATCATGAAGACGATCTGTCAGCTTTTGAGGCGGCAGTGGTGAATTTCCTGGGCAAGCTGAGACGGTATAACAACACTGCCCATATTCTCTGGGTGTATGGCATGCTGGGCATTCCGCTGATGCCGGCGATTTATCGTGCTGTGGATGCTTATAGGAAGGCCACGGGCGATAAGAAAGTGTCAGTGTTTCAATTGCCGGATATGACGGACGAAACGGCGGGAGCAAGAACCCATCCGGGATTACTGGCCCATCAGCAGACTGCTCAAGAGTTAAGCGGCTATATTAAGGGATTGTTATCAGGACTATAGGCAGGCCGATAATCAAGTTCTTATTAATAGTGCGGGAATAATGGTTAAGTGACGCTCATCAACGGATGGGCGTTTTTTGCTGTGTCAGGCGTGCCCGGAATTTATGATATTCGTCTGTTGGGGATAGGTTTCATTGGAATTTAGAGCAAAGCCTTCTCCGTCAGAAGGATGAATGTGTTCTTATAGGAGTCCCTCTGATCCCGCCGAAAGCGGGCGGTATGAGCGAATCCAAGGGATAAATCCCTCTAAATAGCGGGCGGGAGGCGTAAATGAGGGGCAGAAGTGCCCCTGAATCCGCCAAAAGCGGGCGGGAGGCGGGAATGAGGAGTAGAACTGCCCCTGAATCCGCCAAAAGCGGGCGGGAGGCGGGAATGAGGGGCAGAAGTGCCCCTGAATCCGCCAAAAGCGGGCGGGAGGCGGGAATGAGGAGCAGTATTGCATTGCGCTTAATTTCCCCGGGGAACTGTACAGAGGGAGCTGTCAGAAGAAGTCTGAGGGGAGTAAGTGGTGGCCTAATATCTCCTAAGTTACACAGGCCGGATAAGCTGCATAATGCATACACCCCAGTTGGATTCTTCCGCCGGGCGACGTTGTTCTTGTTAATTAATTGACATTAAAACCGTCCGGACGGTATAGTAAATGCAGAGGTGATTCACTTGAACAGTAATTCCAAACGTAGTCTGATTCTGGCGGCCGCTTCAAACGTCGTGAAGCATCAAGGAATTGAGAAGCTTACGCTTGAAGTAGTAGCCGCCGAAGCAGGGGTTAGCAAAGGCGGTCTGCTGCATCATTTTCCGAATAAGGACGCCTTAATTCAAAGCATGGTGTCAGGGATAACGAATGACTTCATAGCAGATGTTCAGAATAGGGCAGCCCGGGATACACGGGATCAAGGGAAATGGAGCCGGGCCTATCTGAAGTCCACCGTTGAAGCAGATAAGGAAGAGCAGGGCATGAACGTAGCGCTTAACGCAGCGCTTTTTAATAACGGGGATCTGCTGGAAGAGCTTCGTGAACAGTACTCGGTCTGGCAGCAGAACATGGAGAACGATGGACTTGATCCGGTGATCTCCTCGATTGTCCGGCTGGCTGTAGACGGCCTGTGGTTATCGGAGGTATTTGGAATCGGTGAAATCAGCGGTGAAATGCGGGACAAGGTCGTCAGCAAATTGCTGGAGATGATTAATTAGGAGGCAACCCAAGTGAATTCTTATGTATTATTGTCGTTAGCTATTGTGAGTGAGGTCTTCGGCAGCTCCATGCTTAAGGCATCGAACGGGTTCAAAAGACTGCTTCCATCCATTGCGGTGGTCGCCGGCATGGGGCTGGCGTTCTTCAATCTGTCACTCGCGCTGAAGGAGATCCCCCTCGGGACGGCTTATGCCATCTGGTCGGGTGTGGGAACGGCGTTAACCGCATTGGTTGGCGTACTGGTCTATAAAGAAAGTCTGAATGTCAAAAAAGTAGCAGGACTGCTCCTCATCATTGGCGGTGTGGTGCTCCTGAAGCTTTCAACGGAGGGTTGAACTGTGAAAAGTTATCTTGCACTAAGTATTGCCATCCTCTCGGAAATCTTTGGCACGACAATGCTCAAGCTCTCCGACGGATTCAGCAGTGTGCTGCCGTCTATCGGGGTAGTGATTGGAATGGGTGTGGCCTTTTACAGCTTGTCCATTAGTCTCCGAACCATACCGTTAAGCCTGGCTTATGCCATCTGGTCAGGTGTGGGAACGGCGCTGACTGCACTCATCGGTATCCTGATCTGGAAGGATCCCTTCAACCTGCTCACCGGCATTAGTCTGCTTACCATTATCGGGGGGCTCGTCTTGCTGAATTCCTCTAGTCATGCCGGGCAGGCAGCAGAGCATACACCCGCCAAATAGCATAGAAATAACACAAGACTGATTGGAGCCATGACATAGGCCTCCATCAGTTTTTTTGTGAAGATATGAATCCATAGGTGAGATTAGGTCTTGCCTATCCAGCCTCCGGTATGCTGAAATGGAAGGGGATACGAATTGAAGTGGGCGATAAGGAGAGACCGGAATGAGGAAGATGTACATTATAGCTGCCGTATGGCTCAGTCTGCTACTGCTTGCGGCATGCAGTGATGGCGTCAGTAACGGTTCAGGCGGGAATAGCGCAGACTCAAGTCTGGCTGCGCCTCCGGCGGCGGGTAATCGGGCATTTCATGAACCAGATCGTACAAGCGGGCCTGGAAGCAGTGATCCAGTGTATTCCGGACCTGTGTACAAGGTTGTAATCGATCCGGGTCATGGCGGTGAAGACCCTGGTGCGACTTCTGTGAGCGGACGGTTTGAGAAGGAGTTCAACCTCAGCGTATCACAGGCAATAGCAGCGAAGCTGGCGGATGATCCGCAGCTTCAGATTGAGCTTACCCGGACCGGGGATGCTTTCATATCCACGCATGAGCTGTACCGGCCGGAGTTCGCGAATGACCTCCCGGCAGATTTATTTATCTCCATCCATGGTAATACCTATGAGGATGCATCGGCATCGGGTACGGAGTCCTTTTATTATCATGACGAATCACTGGCTTTTGCCGAAACTATACATAAGCATATCATTCAAGCCACGGGTCTCAACGACCGCGGAGTTAAGGTTGCAAACTTTTTTGTCCTGCGCGAGACGGAGATGCCTGCCGTGCTGCTGGAACTGGGATATTTAACGAACCCCGGCGATGAGGCGAAGATGTGGACCTCAGCGTTTCAGGAAGGAGTTGCCTCTGCGATCGTGGATGGAATTAGAGACTATTTGCAGTTGGATTGAAGGGATAGCAGTTATGTCATATTGAATAAGGAGAACTTATGAACCGGATTCTAATTCTCGGATCAGGAGGATCGGGCAAATCCACCTTGGCACGGCAGCTCGGCGGTCTGCTCCATCTTCCGGTTGTGCATCTGGACGCCCTTTTCTGGAACCCGGACTGGATTCCCATGCCGGATGAGGAGTGGGACGGGCTAGTCCGGCAATATACGGAGCAAGAGCAGTGGATTATAGACGGCAATTATTCAAAGACCATGGATATGAGGATCAGGCGTGCGGATGTCATCATTTTTCTGGATCTGCCCAGGCTCTTATGCATGTACCGGATTGTGAAGCGGCGTCTGATGTACCATAACCAGACCAGACCCGATATGAACGAAGGCTGTCCGGAGAAGCTCGACTTTGCGTTTGTGAAATGGGTCTGGAGCTACAAGACACGAAGCCGCGACAACACCATTGCGAGACTCCGGCAGGCCGGCGCTCATCAGCAAGTCATCACCGTTACCTCCAGACGACAGGTCAAGGCGTTAATCAGGAGCTTTGCGGATGCCGGACCGGTAGGCTAAGTATTCTTGTTGTGCAGGACTATAGAAGAATGGGGAGTGTTACCGGAGAGCCCGTTGTGTGTGTTATGGGTTCTTTGGGGTGTATCTACTGAGGATTAACGCCGCCGATACAGCCCCTTTCGGTCCAGCTGCAGCTGGCTTGAGCTCAGAAGAATGATGAATTCCTCCACAGCGGATATGGTAGCTACGGTGCATACAACAGCAGTCCAGACTCCTTGATGAATATACGGAAGCAGCAGAGGTGTGATAAATAACAGGAGTCCGGCGAGTTTGTTGCCATAGGTATGAATGCTCCCGTAGGTCCGGAATTTGCGCAGCGCGGTCAGCATGGAGGCACCACGGATTAAGGCGATCAGCATGATCCAGAGGAGAACCCCGGGTGTAAGTCCAAGGAACGGATACAATGTATATAATGCAGCGCCTACCAGCGTCATGTCGGCCAGGGAGTCAAGCTTGGCGCCGAGGCTGCTGATTGTTCCGGTTTTTCTGGCAATCGGCCCGTCCAGCATATCTGTGATTCCGCACAGGATATAGACAATAGTGAAGCCCGCGCCCAGCGGCTCAAGCCAGAACAGCAGGAGTGCCAGCAAGGTCCGGCTGAGCGTTATGCAGTTGGGTACAAGCTTCATTTTCAGCCTCCGTCCTTCTGCTGGGAGAATTGCTTTTATATATTATCTATGCTTTATTATTGTCGGTGGACAAGAACAAAGTCCCATAAGAATTCGAAGCACGACTTTTCTGTTTTAAGGGACCAAGTTCTTGTCCTGAGCAAAGGACAAGAACTTGGTCTCTTTGTGGAAATGGACAAGAACATGCTACTATTGCCAATTCGATTAACATCTAATTATTAACTCATTTGGGCTCCAGGTATGAGAACGGTAATCAAACAGGGAATCCATCTTTTGGAAAATTCAAATAGTAAAGTATCTCAACTAAAAAATTTAGAGTTGGGCATAGAACTGACTTTTTTATTTGAGGAAAGTAAAGGGAATTCTCAAGTACGTTCATATTGTTCAACTTTAATGACGCGCATCAGCAACTTAATTGCCACTTACTCTAAATCTATATTTGATAATGACGAATATAAAATTGGTTATCCATCTGATACTTTACTTCCATCTAAAACATGGGGGAGAACTAACAACTCAATCGATTTAGAACTTGAATTTTAATGATTATTTTCTCGGATTAACAGATGATCCCAAACTAAAGGAAAAAAACTGAGTACTTAACTATCTGTTGATAATCAGAGAGCAGTGCAAACAGCTCGTAAAAGTGGAGGAGAAGGTAAGAAGGATCGCTGATTGGGGACTCGAGCACGAATTTGATCAGCTTATATCCTTTATTTGAATACTAAATGTTGATACGAAAGGCGCTCCTTTCCATCTGGAATAAGCGCTTTTTTTGTACTGTGAATAATTTGAAAAAATTATTTCTAAATACATATTTCGACATTACGTTTCCAGTTTATGTGATATTATTTGTCTAAATGTATCTTTAAATTACATAAGCTTTTCCAATAAAAACAAGGGATGTTGGACGATGGGGATAACCGCTGAAGTACACGAGGAGGACAAGCGTAAGGAAGGAGAGCCGGAGGTTCCGGTTTTGGATACTGGCCTGCAGTGTTTGATCCTGATCGCCAACTATCACAATGTTTCGGCCGACTACGATCAGATACGGCATTCCCTGGCCATTGACTGTGAAGGCATGAACACGCTGCAGATGCTGCAAGCAGCCAAGGAGCTGGGGTTTAAAGCCAAGAAGGCCGAAGTAAAGCTCGAACGGCTGCGGAAGCTTCCATTACCGGCTGCACTGCGCAAGAAAGAGAGCGGATATGTTGTACTCGCCAAGGTTAATGAGTCGGAGTTTTTAATTCTGGACCCGTTGATCGGTATACCGTCCAACCTGAGTGCAAATGAGCTGGCTGGTATGTGGAGCGGAGAGCTCATCTTGTTTGCGCCTCAATTCAAATCGGAGCACAGCGAGGCATTCGGCATTAAGTGGTTTTTGCCGGCGTTGTGGAAGCACAAGAAGATTTTGGCCGAAGTTCTGATTGCTTCGTTGTTCCTGCAGCTGTTCGGGCTTGTTTCACCGATGATAACCCAGGTCATCATCGATAAAGTGCTGGCACATCACGGGCTGTCAACGCTTAATGTTCTGGCCATCGGACTGCTGGTTATCATCGTGTTTGAACTGATCCTGAGCATCAGCCGGAACTATGTGTTTACCCATACGACCAGCAGGGTGGACATTACGCTCAGCTCAAAGCTATTCAGCCATCTGTTTCGACTTCCGCTATCTTATTTCGAGAATCGCAGAACGGGAGCCACAATCGCCCGGGTCCGTGAGCTTGAGAATATCCGGCAGTTCCTGACCGGCTCGCCGTTTACGGCGGTGCTCGACGTGTTGTTTATTGCGGTATATATCGCCGTCATGTTTGCCTACAGTACCCGGCTAACCTTTATCGTACTCGGCACGCTTCCGTTTTTTGCACTTCTTTCTATCATCTTTACCCCTTTGCTCCGCAGCAGGCTCGAAGAGAAATTCCAGCGCGGATCGGAATCCCAGTCCTATCTAGTAGAGGCCGTATCCGGCATACAGACGATCAAGTCGTTTGCTTTAGAGCCGATTTCCCAAAAAAAGTGGGAAGGCCTGCTTGCGAATTACACGCGTTCCAGCTTCAAACTGCTTATTTTGTCGGGCACGGCCGGCTCGCTCGCCCAATTTATTCAGAAGATTTCCAATCTCGCCATCCTGTTTTACGGAACCCATCTGGTACTAGCCGGAACGATCACAGTCGGGCAACTGATCGCCTTTCAAATGCTGGCCGGGCGGGTCAGCGATCCCGTACTACGCCTGGTCCAGATGTGGCAGGACTTCCAGCAGACGGGCATATCGATTGATAAATTAAAGGATATATTTCTCGTCAAACCAGAGCCCACCATTTCCGCGTCCAAGACCCGGCTGCCGCGCATCCGCGGACAGATTCAGTTCGAATCGGTAACGTTCCGCTATAAAGTGGACGGGCCAGAAATCGTGCGCAAATTGTCTTTCGCCATACCGCCCGGTACGGTCGTCGGCATTGTCGGGCGCAGCGGCTCGGGCAAAAGTACGGTATCCAAGCTGATCCAACGCCTGTATGTTCCGGAATCGGGCAAAATTCTGATCGACGGGGTTGATATCTCCCTGGCCGATCCCTCGTGGCTGCGGCGTCAGATCGGAGTCGTGCTCCAGGAAAACTACCTGTTCAGTGGGAGTATCCGCGAAAATATCGCGCTTAACAATCCGTCGGCTAATATTCAGGACATCGTACGCGTCGCCCGCCTAGCAGGTGCGCATGACTTTATTATCGAAATGCCGGAAGGCTACGATACCCTGGTCGGAGAACGCGGGGAAGGTTTGTCTGGCGGCCAAAGGCAGCGGATCGCCATTGCACGGGCACTGCTCGGCAATCCCAGAATTCTTATCTTTGATGAAGCGACCTCAGCGCTGGACTATGAGTCCGAGCGGATCATTCAGAACAATCTGCAAAAAATCTGCGAAGGCCGGACCGTCATCATTATCGCCCACCGGCTATCTACGCTGAGAACCGCCAGCCGCATTATGGTTATGGACAAAGGAAATCTCATTGAAGCGGGGGCGCATGAAGCGTTACTAGCCAAAAAAGGGTTGTATCACTATCTCTATAATCAGCAGGAGAGGGAATAACATGTTCGGATTAAAAAAGGATCGTCTAGAGTATGAATTTCTGCCTGCCGCGCTCGAAATCGAGGAAACGCCGCCTTCTCCTTTAGGCAGATGGCTTATTTGGCTGATCGTCGTCCTATTTCTCCTTATCTTGTCCTGGTCTTATTTGGGGAAGGTAGATGAGGTAGCGACGGCTAGAGGCAAAGTCATTCCCGACGGTAGAACAAAGGTACTTCAGCCGCTGGAAGGCGGCACGATCAAGGCTGTGCTCGTGAAAGAAGGGGAGCATGTGTCGGAGGGCCAGGTTTTGGTAGAGCTGGATTCTACCACCTCCACGGCCGACATCCAGGAGCTGGACAAGCAGATTTACGTCGCCAGGCTGCAAAAGGCGATGCTGGAGGCGGAGCTTAAAGGCGCAGCGTTCAAGGGTCTTGAAGAGGAGAACCTGGATCCGTCCGTGAATACCGCGGAAATACTGGGCATGCAAATGCAGCTCCGCGAGGCACGCGACGAGGAATTCAGTAGCGGCAGGAAGGAAGCAGAGCTCCAGGTTTCTCAGACCGAGCAGGAGCTGGAGCTTGAGAAGGCCGCCCTGGAGCTGGCTAACAAGGATTACGCGCTGGCAGCGATGAAGGCTGAGGGCAGCGCCGAAGAGGGGTTTGAGGATAGCGCCAGCCTTCTTCAAGCCGACAATGATCTGAATAAAGCCAAGCTGCAAATCTCTTCGCAGGAGACAAAAGTGCAAAAAGCGGAAAATGCGCTTGCGGAAGCGAAGCAAAACGTTGTTTCGCTTGAAGAGCGGCATAAACGCACCATTCTGGACGAGCTGGTCGAAACCGAGAAAACGCTGTACAGCCTGGAATCCGAGCTTACTAAGGCTAATAAGAGATACGAGCTCCAGCAGCTGACCTCTCCGGTGGACGGCACAGTGCATGGCCTGTCTTCCTATACGATCGGCGGGGTCGTAACGAGCGCCCAGGATGTAATATCCATCGTTCCAGACGATACTCCTCTTATCGTCGAAGCGACTATTGCCAACCAGGATATCGGCTTTATCAAGAAAGGCCAGGAAGCTAATCTGAAGGTGGATACGTTTCCTTTTCAAAAATACGGGTACCTGCAGGGGGAAATTACCTATGTCAGCCCGGACGCCTTCGAGGATGAGAAGCTCGGTCCCGTCTTTAAAGCGAAGCTGAAAGTGGTTTCAGACACTACTTCAAGCGGAAGCTTCATCCGGATGACGCCAGGGATGTCGGTCACAGTTGAAGCCAAGACCGGCAAACGGCGGATCATCGACTTTTTCCTGTCCCCTCTCAAGAAGGCGATGGACGAGAGCTTTACCTTAAGATGACGGCAAAGGAGCAACTCCATGAGAAGAACTGTAGCTGTAGGAATAGTCATTGTGTTCATTGTTAGTCTGACGGCAATTCTTGGCGCGCCCGGACGCAGTCTGGCCCAAAGTACGGACGTTACATCCAAATCCATCGGCAAAGTTTATGTGACCAAGAGCAGCTATGTGGAGTTCCTGGACCCGCACCTGACCCAATGGGGCAAAAATAATGTGCTCACTTTCAAGGTCCGTTTGTTTAACGGAGGACAGTCGGTCATCGATCTGCTGCGTTATGGCATCACCGTCTCCACGGCAGCCGGCGGCTCCAGCAACGCGTTAAGACAGCAGGATGAAGGCGGTACCACCAAAGTGCTTCCGCAGGCGGGGAAGGACTATGTCTTTTACGCGGTTGTACCGAACACTGCGGCGCTAGAGGGGATCCGGCTGGGCGTCAAGGAGTGGAACATCGATTACCCCGGGTTCAGCAAAACCACAGGCAGTGTCAAGATTCCCGCCGGATACGCCGACACGGTGCCTGCGGGTTCCGCAAGACTCAGTCAAATGCAGGGCAATCAAGTTCGGCTCTCAGCCGCAGAGTTCTATACATATGAAACGGCCGGCGAGGAAATTTATACTGTAACCTTCGCCGCTGAAAGCCGGGGGAATCAGCCGGTCAAGCTTCCGGAATACAGCTTTTGGCTTCAAGCTGGCTCGGGCGAGCTGTATCCGTTGGAAGCGGGGACAGACAACAAAGACGAACTGAACCCAAAAGCGAAACGGGTATACGATCTCCATGCCTCCCTGCCGAAAACCGCCCGCTCCTCCAGCTTCAAGCTGCTTGCAGGCGCAAAGGAGGAGGAGATGAATCTGATCACGGACGTCTTCGCGCTCCTACCGGCCAAGGCCTGGAACAAGCTTGCCGCTGTCAATCAGAAAGCTTATTATATCCGGCCGGATGAGGCGCAGCTGTCTATTGCGGCAGAGCCTCTTTACTTCGCGGAGTCCGATTTGCCACAGATGAAGGCTGGAACAGAGATTGTGCTTAAAAATATTGGCAAGCAGGCCATCAAAGCGCCTGTCTTGGGATATTTTCTGGAGATTGACGGGTTGTATTACCCCTTGTCTCTGGAAGGCTCAGGCCCGCCTGCAACAATGGGAGCTCTTGAGCAGCTTACCGCCGTCGTATCGGCCGACATTCCGAAATCGTTAAAATCCCGGAGTATGCGGCTGATGGTTACAAAGTCGCTAGGGAAGTCTGACGATCCGGTCTACAGGCCACTGTTGAAGCTGCCGCTGGAGAAATCGGAAGACGCCGAACATGCCAAGACTTTAACGATTGCGAAGAGCGCAACAAAGGACGGAACTCCCTATACCCTTAATCTGGGCAACGTTATGGGTTATACCGAGGGAGGAACCAGAGTGATTCAGGGCACGCTGACCCTTGCCAACACAGGAGTGAACAGCATTAAACTGCCGGAATTCCGGGTGATGGGAATTACCGGGCAGAAATATAAATATGAAGGCAAATTGGCGGAGGGCGAGGGGGACGGTCGGTTGTCTCCACAGGCGACGATGCGCCGGGTTATTAAGATCGAAGTGCCTCTTAACGTAAATTTAACGGGTTTTCAGATCGTCATAGAGGAGCCGATCCGGCAGGAAGGCGGCGAATTGTACCGCTCCGTTGCCAATTTTACCTTGCCTGATTTGGAGAATACACAGTTGGCGGGCTCCGGATGGGTTTATTTCTCGAACGGCTCCGGAGATTTCAAAATCCGCAGGACCTCAACGCTTCGCCTGCCCGCGAACGGTAAAGATGCTCTTGTGAGCGAATTTGAATTATACAGCGGCGGATATGCCGCCGTCCCGCTTCCAGAATTTCAGGCAACCTATTATATCGACGGCGCAGCTGTGAAGGCGGAAGCATTTGTCCTGGACAAAGTGCTCGGCGCTTCTCCGGACCGCCCGGTGTCGGTGCAGGTCGTAGCGACCATTCCTTATTCGACAGCGGGGGGCGAAATGACCGTGCTGCTGGGGCGCAGTGAAGACAATCAGAACTCCAATGTCGCCCAGTTCGCTATTCCCAAGGCCGACAGCCTGAAATCCTATCGGGAGGGCGATACGTATACGCTGGACATTACCGGCGGAGAGTCAGAAATTCAGCTGTACCAGGTGCTGGTGTACCCGGGGGCAGCCGAGGATATGATTGAAATCGAGCTGGTTCAGCGGAATCTGAATAAACGGAGTACGGTAAGCAATCCGTTAACAGGGTATCTGGAGACGGCGGACGGCATGTACTATCCTCTGGAATACGAGAGCGGCTCGGGTGCCGCCATCAAGTACGGAGGTGCGGCGATTCAAACATTGTCCGGCAAAGTGCCTAAAGGGACAAGGCCCGAGACATTGAAGCTGCTGCTGGGGGTGCCGGTAAACGGCAACGGAATTGTTGAATCCGGCGCACGTGCCGAGGCTTATGTAAAGCCGGCTATATATTCATTAATGGAAGAAAGGAAGTCGGGAAATAACGGTCTTGCGAACCTGAATGCGGGGCCTTATTCCTTGACTCTATCGAATGTTGCCGCCAAATGGACGTCAACCTACAGCGGAGCGATTGAATTCAACGCCCGGCTGTTCCGGGATACGGCATTTGACGATTTTGACGGTAAACATAAAATTGTTATCCGGGTTGAGAACGGCGGGGAGGTGATCACGCAGAGAGAGTTCGGGTTGAATACGGATGACGACAACAGCTTTACTTTGACAAACGGCAAATTTCAGGTCGACGGCATTTCTACCGGAAATGCCGGCCCCTTGGTCCAGTTCAAGGTATACTTGAGCTACAAGGGCGGGCTGAAATTGCTGAGTACGCAAACCGCTGCGCTCCCCGCGGCTCCATGAGTCCGGCGGCGGACGCTTACAGCAGGGTTAGACCGGCAAGGGGAAGGCATCGCCAAATGAAATGTACAAGGGAGAGATGATCAGTGGCATTCATTAATGAAAAAATACCTGCAGCCGACCGAGAATGGTTTAATTCCTTCCAACTCAAAGATCCGTTTACCCGTAAACCGCTGGAATCACGGTCTTGGACGATCGATCGTGAGCGGAACGCTTTCCTGGTCGGATTGGGCGGACAAGGCGATTATGAATCCGACGTCCCGATGTATTATGCGCTTGTCTGGAAGGGAAATGTCATCTGCATGGATACGTACAGCACCGGTACGGGCAATGTGAGCTCGGGAATCGAAATGTTCTGGAAGATCACTAAAATTGAAGCGCCCGGAAATCTGCTCCAGGATCACGAACAATTGGTTGATTTGATTAAAGAATCGTTGGACGCCAAAGGATTTGCCGGCAGAAGAGATTGCGTTACCGGTGTCCATTTCGATTACATCGCAACACCCGGCTTTGCGATGGGAGGCGTCAAGCAATGACGACCAAGTTCGATATTATCGACGATATCGAGTCATGGCGCTCCAGGCACGGCATACCGGAGAACGCCGAACTGACCCGTGCGCAAAAGGTGCAGCTCGCCCAGGATATCCAGGCGAGTGTAGGAAAGATTTCTTTCAAGGTGCCTGAAGGCGGGAATATTATTCCCTACAATGGATGGATTGGCGATACTCCCGCATGGCAGATCGCCGATGCGGTTTCGAACAGTAGCGGAGGCACGCTGTATTATATCAGCGATACGGAAGCCGGAGAGCTATTGAATAATGCGGAATTCAAAGCCGCAGTACAACAGGCGTCCGGCAGCCCGGAGCTCGCCGGTGAAATGCTCAACGGCTACAAAGTGAACGGCGTCCGCACTCCGTTTGGCTATGAAGGGGTGCTTTCCCTTAATGATTTTGTTTCCAGGGAGGTTATGCTCGCCAATGCCCACGGCAATGTAATCACATTAACGTCGGGCTCGACGCCGGACAGCGTCTGGACGCTGACGGAGCTGCGTACCCTGCTGGATATGCCACAGGTCAACAGCATTGACGGTATCCCTAAGGAGGATTTGTTAAAGGCCAAGGATTGGTTCATGAAAGAGCTTGGCTACTCCGAAGCCAAGGCGCTGGATGGCTTGAGAGAAGCGATATCTTATAAATCAAGTGCCAATATGTCCTTGATTGATGTGTATAGGGGACCGCAGACGATTGTGGTAGATCCCAAAGGTGAGGCTGTCGTTAAGCCAGGCGAAATTCTGGGGGTTGATGTCGCCAGACTGACGGGAGGGTCTACCCGCGTTCCCGAGGGAACCGCCAGCGTCCAGTCGCTGAGCCAAATGGAAGGACGATTGTCCCAGGCTGAATTGAACGCCAAATATCCGAGGCTGGCCGAAATTTCTGAGAGTATAAAGGGATCGAACAATTCAGTTGCCGCCAGAACGACCGAGATCGTCCAGTACATGGACCGGACTCTTGTGGAAACGCCGGGCGTCAGCACGAGTTCTACTCTGGCCGATGCCGCCCGCTATACCCGTGTGAGAGGGGGAGCGCTGAAGGCTCTGGGCATCGTTGGCGGCGTAATGCTCGCCGTGGATGCTGTCAATATGATCGGCGATGCAAGCGCGGCATATGCGTCCGGCGATACGGAACTAGGCAATACAATTATCCGCGACTGGACGTTGGAAACGGCGGGAGGGCTAGTGACCTCACAGTTGTTTATGGAAGCCGTTGCGCCTATAGCGCTGGCGCTCGGAGCGACAGGGGGACCGGTTGGCATCGCCGCGGGACTCTTGCTGGAGGTTGGGGCGGGCATCGTAGGCTGGATTGTCGGAAGCGAGCTCGGACACGGCCTTAGCGACCTGATTGGAAGCATCTTCGGTCTGTTCCAGAACGCCGAAGCAATGACCTCTTGCCCGCTCGTGCTCGATCTGGACGGAGACGGAGTGGAAACGACAACGATCCAGAACGGTATTGCTTTTGACCATGACAACAACAGCTTTGCCGAGAAATCGGCTTGGGTCGGCAAGGACGACGGTCTGCTGGTCCGGGACTTAAACGGTAACGGCCGGATCGACAGCGGGCAGGAATTGTTCGGCAACAACACGCTTTTGTCAGGTGGGAACAAGGCTGCCAATGGATTTTCGGCGCTGGCCGATCTTGACGATAACCATGACGGTAAAATCGACGCCGCCGATGCCGTATTTAGCCAGCTGAACATCTGGAGGGACCTGGACGGGGACGGCATAACGGACGCCGGAGAGCTGGTATCTCTCCAGGACGCCGGCGTGGCCTCTATTTTTACAGGCTACAGCTCAGGCACTTTTGTCGATGCCCAGGGCAACGAACATAAGCAGACCGGAACGTATACCCGGACCGACGGAACGACTGCAGCCGTGAGTGACGTCTGGTTCAAGACCGACAAGGTGAACTCCACCTCCACGCAGCTGCTGCCGGTTACGTCCGAAATCGCGGCATTGCCGGATTTAAAGGGATTCGGTAACGTCAATAGTCTGCACCAGGCGATGCTTAGGGACACTACCGGACATCTCAAAGCATTGGTGATGCGATTTGCAGCTGAACCGGACATAAACTTCCGCAAACAACTGTCAGTCGACATTATTTATGCCTGGACCGGGGTCGAGACCATCAATCCGAATCAGCGTGGAGGTAATATCGATGCCCGGAAGCTGGAGGCGCTAGAGAAGCTTTTTGGAAAGAAATATCAGGAAGCCACGAACGGACAGGGCGGCAACCCGATAACAAACGCGGCGGCTCTGCTTTCGGATACTTTCAATCAACTGGCAGGCACGGTGTATTCCCAATTGACGGCGCAGACCCGATTGAAGGAATTTTACAGCAGGCTTACCTTGGCCTGGGATGCGACGACGGAAAGCGTAAAATTTGATTTGTCGGGGATCGCAATCGATATTATGAATGTGATGTCCACAGATGAACAGGCGGGCAAGGCGAAGCTTAACGAGGTGGCGGCCAGCATTCATCAATTGGAACTGACGGATTATGTCAACATTGAAAGCTTCCGCAAGACGTTTGCGGCCAAGGGACCAGAGTATGCGCTAATTATCGATATAGCCGGGAGATCCGAAGTGCTCGGCTCGCGGGAGAACGACACCTTTACCGGAACAAACATGGATGAGGTGTTCTGGGGACTGGAAGGCGACGATACCATTTCCGGGGGCGGCGGCAAAGACTTCCTGTTCGGCGACAGAGGGAACGATACCCTTTTTGGCGGTGAGTTGAATGACAAGCTTGTGGGGGGGACCGGTGATGATCGCTTAAACGGCGGCAACGGCGACGATGTGCTGGACGGTGGAGCCGGAAATGACGTGATGTACGGCGGTGACAGCAGCGACACCTCCAATAACCGGGGCAACGGCAACGATACGTACCTCTTTGGCCGGGGCTATGGCCAGGATACGATTGTCGATTATGACGCCACGGCGTACAACGCGGATCTTGTTACGCTGGACGAATCCGTGCAGCCGGGGGATGTAAAGCTGCGGCGCAGCGGCAACCATCTGGAGTTATCCGTTATCGGTACCGATGATAAGCTGACCATATGGAATTATTTCGACGCCAACGGCAGCTATGTAGTGGAAACGGTACACTTCTCCGAAGGAACGGTTTGGAACACGGATTATATCCGGCAAGCTGTATTAAGTGTGGACGGAACCGAATCCAGTGAGAGCCTTTCCGGTTATGAGGGCAATGACAGCATTTACGGTTATGGCGGCGAAGATACCTTGACCGGAGCGGCGGGCGCCGATCTGCTGTACGGGGGTTATGGGGACGATCGGCTATATGGCAACGATGGCGGGGACCACTTGGAAGGCGAAGGGGGAGGCGACGTTCTGTACGGCGGAGCCGGAGTCGATGTGCTGGACGGCGGCAGTGGCAACGATACGCTGTACGGCGGCGACAGCAGCGATACCTCCTACAACCGAAGCAACGGCAACGATACGTATCTGTTCGGGCGGGGCTACGGTCAAGACACGATTATCGACTATGACGGTACGGAGGGGAATGCCGACGTCATCCGGTTTGCAGCCGACGTGAAGCCGAGCGACGTTACCGTGCGGCGCAGCGGCACAAATCTGGAGCTGATGATTAACGGCACGAGCGACAAGCTGACAGTGTCCAGCTTCTTCGATGCCAGCGGCAAATATGTCGTGGAATCGGCGGTGTTTACCGACGGGACCGTTTGGGACACGGACGCGCTTCAGACGGCGGCGCTGAACATCGACGGCAGCGAAGCCAGTGAGACGCTGTCCGGGTATGAGACGAACGACACGCTGCGGGGTTATGGCGGCGACGACCGTTTGTACGGTGGAGCCGGGGACGATGTGCTGGACGGGGGTACGGGCAACGACACCTTGTATGGCGGAGATAACAGTGATTCGGCAGCCCGCTTTAACGGAAACGACATATACCTGTTCGGTCGGGGCTCCGGCCAGGACACGATTGTCGACTACGACGGCACGGAAGGCAACGCGGACGTGATCCGGTTTGCGGCCGACGTGAAGCCGGGAGACGTTACCGTGCGGCGCAGCGGCACAAGTCTGGAGCTGCTGATTAATGGCACAAGCGACAAACTGACGGTGTCGAGCTTCTTCGACGCCAGCGGCCGGTACGTCGTGGAGTCAGCTGTGTTTGCCGACGGGACCGTATGGGACGAAGCGGCGCTTCGGACGGCTGCGCTGAACATCGACGGCAGCGAATCCGGCGAAACGTTGTCCGGGTATGAGACGAACGATACGCTGCAGGGTTATGGCGGCGACGACCGTCTGTACGGTGGAGCCGGGGATGATGTGCTGGACGGCGGCGCAGGCAACGATACGTTGTACGGTGGCGATCCATATGACACGTCATATACGCGTGCCAACGGCAACGACACGTACCTGTTCGGCCGTGGTTACGGTCAGGACACGATTGTCGACTACGACGGTACGGCGGGCAACACGGACGTGATCCGGTTTGTAGCCGACGTGAAGCCGGACGATATCACCGTGCGGCGGAGCGGCAGCAGCCTGGAACTGCTGATTAACGACACAAGCGACAAGCTGACGGTGTCGAACTATTTTGAGACAAGCGGCAAATATATCGTGGAATCGGTCCAATTCGCCGACGGCACGGTGTGGAATGAGGCCGCGGTGCGGGCGGCGGTGCGCAACATCACGGGCGGCGAGGCGAGCGAATCGCTGACCGGCTACGAGGACAACGACATCCTGCTCGGATACGGCGGAGACGACACGCTGAGCGGCGGTGCCGGGGACGATGTGCTGGACGGCGGCAACGGCAACGATACCCTGTATGGCAACGCCGGCAATGACCGGCTGCAGGGCGGTCAAGGAGCGGATATGCTGCAGGGCGGCCTTGGAGACGACGTGCAGGACGGCGGCGCGGGCAACGATACGTTGTATGGCGGCGACAGCAGCGATACGTACTATACACGCGCCAATGGAAACGACACGTATCTGTTCGGTCGGAACTCCGGTCAGGATACGATCGTTGACTATGACGGCACGGCAGGCAATGCCGACGTCATTCGGTTCGCGGCCGACGTGAAACCGGGCGACGTTACTGTGCGGCGGAACGGCAGCAGTCTGGAGCTGCTGATTAACGGCACGAGCGACAAGCTGACGGTGGCGAGCTTCTTTGACGCCAGCGGCCGGTACGTCGTGGAGTCGGCGGTATTCGCTGACGGGACCGTATGGGACGAAGCGGCGCTTCGGACGGCGGCACTGAACGTTGACGGCAGTGAAGTCGGCGAAACATTGTCCGGGTATGACACGAACGACACGCTGCGGGGGTACGGCGGCGATGACCGCTTGAACGGCGGTGCGGGCGACGACGTGCTGGACGGCGGCGCAGGCAACGACACGTTGTACGGTGGCGATCCATATGACACGTCATATACGCGCGCCAACGGCAACGACACGTACCTATTCGGCCGGGGCTATGGTCAGGACACGATTGTCGACTACGACGGCACGGCGGGCAACACGGACGTGATCCAGTTTGCGGCCGACGTGAATCCGGGTGACATCACCGTGCGGAGGAGCGGCAGCAGCCTGGAGTTGCTGATTAACGGCACGAACGACAAGCTGACGGTCGCGAACTATTTTGAGACAAGCGGCAAATATGTCGTGGAATTGGTTCAATTTGCTGATGGTACGGTGTGGAATGAGGCTGCAGTACGGGCGGCGGCGCGTAACGTCAAGGGCAGCGAAGCCAGCGAATCGTTGACCGGGTACGAGGACAACGACATCCTGCTCGGGTACGGCGGCGACGACACGCTGAGCGGCGGCGACGGGGACGATGTGCTAGACGGAGGCAACGGCAACGATACCCTGTATGGCAACGCCGGCAATGACCGGCTGCAGGGCGGTCAAGGAACGGACATGCTGCAGGGCGGAGCCGGGGATGACGTGCTGGACGGAGGCGCAGGCAACGATACGTTGTATGGCGGCGACAGCAGCGATACGTACTATACACGTGCCAATGGCAACGATACGTATCTGTTCGGCCGTGGCTCCGGTCAGGACACGATTATTGACTATGACGGCACGGCAGGCAACGCGGACATGATCCGGTTCGCGGTGGATGTGAAGCCGGGCGACGTTACGGTGCGGCGCAGCGGTACGAATCTGGAGTTGCAGATCAACGGCACAAGCGACAAGCTGACGGTATCGAGCTTCTTCGACGCCAGCGTCCGGTATGTGGTGGAGTCGGCGGTATTCGCCGACGGGACCGTATGGGACGAAGCCGCGCTTCGGACGGCGGCACTGAACGTTGACGGCAGTGAAGTCGGCGAAACACTGTCCGGGTATGAGACGAATGACACGCTGCGGGGGGATGGCGGCGATGACCGTCTGTATGGCGGGGCCGGGGACGATGTGCTGGACGGCGGTGCGGGCAACGACACGTTGTACGGTGGCGATCCATATGACACGTCATATACGCGCGCCAACGGCAACGACACGTACCTGTTCGGCCGGGGTTACGGTCAGGATACGATTCTTGATTACGATGGTTCGGAGGGGAATGCCGACGTGATCCGGTTTGCGGCCGACGTGAAGCCAAGCGACGTTACTGTGCGGCGGAGCGGCAGCAGCCTGGAGCTGCTGATTAACGGCACGAGCGACAAACTGACGGTCGCGAACTATTTTGAACCTAGCGGCAAATATATCGTGGAATCGGTCCAGTTCGCCGACGGCACGGTGTGGAATGAGGCCGTAGTTCGGGCGGCTTCGCGTAATGTCACGGGCAGCGAGGCGAGCGAATCGCTCACCGGGTACGAGGACAACGACATCCTGCTCGGTTATGGCGGAGACGACACGCTAAGCGGCGGCGACGGGGACGATGTGCTAGACGGAGGCAACGGCAACGATACCCTGTATGGCAACGCCGGCAATGACCGGCTGCTGGGCGGCCAAGGAGTGGATATGCTGCAGGGCGGAGCCGGGGACGACGTGCTGGACGGAGGCGCAGGCAACGATACGTTGTATGGCGGCGACAGCAGCGATACGTACTATACGCGTGCCAATGGCAACGATACGTATCTGTTCGGCCGTGGCTCCGGTCAGGACACGATTATTGACTATGACGGCACGGAGGGCAACGCGGACGTCATCCGGTTTGCGACTGACGTGAAGCCAAGCGACGTTACTGTGCGGCGGAGCGGCAGCAGTCTGGAGCTGCAGATCAACGGCACAAGCGACAAGCTGACGGTGTCGGGCTTCTTCGACGCCAGCGCCCGGTATGTCGTGGAGTCGGCGGTGTTCGCCGACGGGACCGTATGGGACGAAGCGGCGCTTCGGACGGCGGCGCTGAATATCGACGGTAGCGAAGCCAGCGAGACGCTGTCCGGGTATGACACGAACGACAAGCTGCGGGGGCACGGCGGGGACGACCGTCTGTATGGCGGGGCCGGGGACGACGTGCTGGACGGCGGCGGAGGGAACGACACGTTGTACGGTGGCGATCCATATGACACGTCATACACGCGTGCTAACGGGAACGATACGTATCTGTTCGGCCGGGGCTATGGTCAGGACACGATTGTCGACTACGACGGCACGGCGGGCAACACGGACGTGATCCAATTTGCGGCCGACGTGAAGCCGTACGACATCACCGTGCGGCGGAGCGGCAGCAGCCTGGAGCTGCTGATTAACGGCACGAACGATAAGCTGACGGTCTCGAACTATTTTGAGCCAAGCGGCAAATACGTTGTAGAATCGGTTCAGTTTGCCGACGGCACGGTGTGGGACAGTGCCTTTATTGGGACGCATCTTTCAACAAGTCCGGCCAATGGAACGGGGTTGACTCTCTCCGGCACGTCTAATAACGATCAACTGACAGGCGGTGCTGATCAGGATGTGATCAGCGGCGGGGCTGGAGATGATGTGCTGGACGGAGGCGCAGGCAACGATATGCTGTACGGCGGCGATCGATACGATACCTCGTACTCTCGCGCCAACGGCAACGACACGTACCTGTTCGGCCGCGGTTACGGTCAGGACACGATAGTCGACTACGACGGCACGGCGGGTAACACGGACGTGATCCGGTTTGCGGCCGACGTGAAGCCGGACGATATCACCGTGCGGCGGAGCGGCAGCAGCCTGGAACTGCTGATTAACGGCACGAGCGATAAGCTGACGGTCGCGAACTATTTTGAGCCAAGCGGCAAATATATCGTGGAATCGGTTCAATTCGCCGACGGCACGGTGTGGAATGAGGCCGCGGTGCGGGCGGCGGCGCGTAACGTCAAGGGCAGCGAAGCCAGCGAATCGTTGACCGGGTACGAGGACAACGACATCCTGCTCGGTTACGGCGGCGACGACACGCTGAGCGGCGGCGACGGGGACGATGTGCTAGACGGAGGCAACGGCAACGATACCCTGTATGGCAACGCCGGCAATGACCGGCTGCTGGGCGGCCAAGGAGTGGATATGCTGCAGGGCGGAGCCGGGGATGACGTGCTGGACGGAGGCGCGGGCAACGATACGTTGTATGGCGGCGACAGCAGCGATACGTACTATACGCGTGCCAATGGCAACGATACGTATCTGTTCGGCCGAGGCTCCGGTCAGGACACGATTATTGACTATGACGGCACGGCAGGCAATGCCGACGTCATTCGGTTCGCGGCCGACGTGAAACCGGGCGACGTTACCGTGCGACGGAACGGCAGCAGTCTGGAGCTGCTGATTAACGGCACGAGCGACAAGCTGACGGTGGCGAGCTTCTTTGACGCCAGCGGCCGGTACGTCGTGGAGTCGGCGGTATTCGCTGACGGGACCGTATGGGACGAAGCGGCGCTTCGGACGGCGGCACTGAACGTTGACGGCAGTGAAGTCGGCGAAACATTGTCCGGGTATGACACGAACGACACGCTGCGGGGGTACGGCGGCGATGACCGCTTGAACGGCGGTGCGGGCGACGACGTGCTGGACGGCGGCGCAGGCAACGACACGTTGTACGGTGGCGATCCATATGACACGTCATATACGCGCGCCAACGGCAACGACACGTACCTATTCGGCCGGGGCTATGGTCAGGACACGATTGTCGACTACGACGGCACGGCGGGCAACACGGACGTGATCCAGTTTGCGGCCGACGTGAATCCGGGTGACATCACCGTGCGGAGGAGCGGCAGCAGCCTGGAGTTGCTGATTAACGGCACGAACGACAAGCTGACGGTCGCGAACTATTTTGAGACAAGCGGCAAATATGTCGTGGAATTGGTTCAATTTGCTGATGGTACGGTGTGGAATGAGGCTGCAGTACGGGCGGCGGCGCGTAACGTCAAGGGCAGCGAAGCCAGCGAATCGTTGACCGGGTACGAGGACAACGACATCCTGCTCGGGTACGGCGGCGACGACACGCTGAGCGGCGGCGACGGGGACGATGTGCTAGACGGAGGCAACGGCAACGATACCCTGTATGGCAACGCCGGCAATGACCGGCTGCAGGGCGGTCAAGGAGCGGACATGCTGCAGGGCGGAGCCGGGGATGACGTGCTGGACGGAGGCGCAGGCAATGATACGTTGTATGGCGGCGACAGCAGCGATACGTACTATACACGCGCCAATGGAAACGACACGTATCTGTTCGGTCGGAACTCCGGTCAGGATACGATCGTTGACTATGACGGCACGGCAGGCAATGCCGACGTCATTCGGTTCGCGGCCGACGTGAAACCGGGCGACGTTACTGTGCGGCGGAACGGCAGCAGTCTGGAGCTGCTGATTAACGGCACGAGCGACAAGCTGACGGTGGCGAGCTTCTTTGACGCCAGCGGCCGGTACGTCGTGGAGTCGGCGGTATTCGCTGACGGGACCGTATGGGACGAAGCGGCGCTACGGACGGCGGCACTAAATATCGACGGCAGCGACGCCAGTGAAACGCTGTCCGGGTATGAGACGAATGACACGCTGCGGGGGGATGGCGGCGACGACCGTTTGTACGGCAGCGCGGGAGACGATGTGCTGGACGGCGGTGCGGGGAGCGATACCTTGTATGGCGGCGACAGCAGCGACACGTCGTATACGCGGGCCAACGGGAACGATACGTATCTGTTCGGACGTGGCTTCGGTCAGGATACGATCGTTGATTACGATGGCACGGCGGGTAACACGGACGTGATCCGGTTTTCTGCCGAAGTGAAGCCGGACGATATCACCGTGCGGCGGAGCGGCAGCAGCCTGGAGCTGCTGATTAACAGCACGAACGATAAGCTGACAGTCTCGAACTATTTTGAGCCAAGCGGCAAATATATCGTGGAATCGGTCCAATTCGCCGACGGCACGGTGTGGAATGAGGCCGCGGTGCGGGCGGCGGCGCGTAACGTCACGGGCAGCGAGGCGAGCGAATCGCTGACCGGGTACGAGGACAACGACATCCTGCTCGGTTACGGCGGAGACGACACGCTGAGCGGCGGTGCCGGGGACGATGTGCTGGACGGCGGCAACGGCAATGACACCTTGTATGGCAACGCCGGCAATGACCGGCTGCTGGGTGGCCAAGGCGGAGATACGCTGCAGGGCGGCCTTGGAGACGACGTGCAGGACGGCGGCGCGGGCAACGATACACTGTACGGCGGTGATAATAGTGATTCGGCCACCCGCTTTAACGGCAATGACACGTACTTGTTCGGGCGGGGCTCCGGGCAGGATACGATTATAGACTACGATGGCACGGAGGGCAATGCCGATGTCATTCGGTTCGCGGCCGACGTGAAACCGGGCGACGTTACCGTGCGGCGGAGCGGCAGCAGTCTGGAGCTGCTGATTAACGGCACGAGCGACAAGCTGACGGTGGCGAGCTTCTTTGACGCCAGCGGCCGGTACGTCGTGGAGTCGGCGGTATTCGCCGACGGGACCGTATGGGACGAAGCGGCGCTTCGGACGGCGGCACTGAATATCGACGGCAGCGACGCCAGTGAAACGCTGTCCGGGTATGAGACGAACGACACGCTGCGGGGGTACGGCGGCGATGACCGCTTGAACGGCGGTGCGGGCGACGACATGCTGGACGGCGGTGCGGGCAACGACACGTTGTACGGTGGCGATCCATATGACACGTCATATACGCGCGCCAACGGCAACGACACGTACCTGTTCGGCCGGGGCTATGGTCAGGACACGATTGTCGACTACGACGGCACGGCGGGTAACACGGACGTGATCCAGTTTGCGGCCGACGTGAAGCCGGGCGACATTACTGTGCGGCGGAGCGGCAGCAGCCTGGAACTGCTGATTAACGGCACGAGCGATAAGCTGACGGTCGCGAACTATTTTGAGCCAAGCGGCAAATATATCGTGGAATCGGTTCAATTCGCCGACGGCACGGTGTGGAATGAGGCTGCAGTACGGGCGGCGGCGCGTAACGTCAAGGGCAGCGAAGCCAGCGAATCGTTGACCGGGTACGAGGACAACGACATCCTGCTCGGTTACGGCGGCGACGACACGCTGAGCGGCGGCGACGGGGACGATGTGCTAGACGGAGGCAACGGCAACGATACCCTGTATGGCAACGCCGGCAATGACCGGCTGCAGGGCGGTCAAGGAACGGACATGCTGCAGGGCGGAGCCGGGGATGACGTGCTGGACGGAGGCGCAGGCAACGATACGTTGTATGGCGGCGACAGCAGCGATACGTACTATACGCGTGCCAATGGCAACGACACATACCTGTTCGGTCGGGGCTCCGGCCAGGACACGATTGTCGACTACGACGGCACGGAAGGCAACGCTGACGTGATCCGGTTTGCGGCCGACGTGAAGCCGGGAGACGTTACCGTGCGGCGCAGCGGTACGAATCTGGAGTTGCAGATCAACGGCACAAGCGACAAGCTGACGGTGGCGAGCTTCTTCGACGCCAGCGGCCGGTATGTGGTGGAGTCGGCGGTATTCGCCGACGGGACCGTATGGGACGAAGCCGCGCTTCGGACGGCGGCACTGAACGTTGACGGCAGTGAAGTCGGCGAAACACTGTCCGGGTATGAGACGAATGACACGCTGCGGGGGGATGGCGGCGATGACCGTCTGTATGGCGGGGCCGGGGACGATGTGCTGGACGGCGGTGCGGGCAACGACACGTTGTACGGTGGCGATCCATATGACACGTCATATACGCGCGCCAACGGCAACGACACGTACCTGTTCGGCCGGGGTTACGGTCAGGATACGATTCTTGATTACGATGGTTCGGAGGGGAATGCCGACGTGATCCGGTTTGCGGCCGACGTGAAGCCAAGCGACGTTACTGTGCGGCGGAGCGGCAGCAGCCTGGAGCTGCTGATTAACGGCACGAGCGACAAACTGACGGTCGCGAACTATTTTGAACCTAGCGGCAAATATATCGTGGAATCGGTCCAGTTCGCCGACGGCACGGTGTGGAATGAGGCCGTAGTTCGGGCGGCGGTGCGCAACGTCACGGGCAGCCAGGCGAGCGAATCGCTGACTGGGTACGAGGACAACGACATCCTGCTCGGTTTCGGCGGAGACGATACGCTGAGTGGCGGCGCAGGGAACGATGAGTTGAACGGCGGCGACGGCGCCGACAAACTGTACGGCAACGAAGGTAACGACCGCTTGAACGGAGACGACGGCAGCGATGCTATGTATGGCGGAGCCGGCGATGATGTGCTAGACGGCGGAGACGGGAATGACACGCTGTACGGCGGGGATCAGTACGACACGTCCTATACCCGGTCCAACGGCAATGATACGTACCTTTTTGGCCGAGGCTCAGGTCAGGACATGATCATTGACTATGACGGCACGGAGGGCAATGAAGACGTTATTCAATTTGCGGCAGGCGTGTTGGCAAGCGACGTAACGCTGCGGCGCAATGGCAGCAATCTGGAACTGCTGATTAACGGCACGGCTGACAAACTTACGGTGTTGAACTACTTTGAAGCGGGCGGCAAATACAAAGTTGAGTCCATCCGCTTCGCTGACGGCACGGTTTGGAACGGATCTCACATCAGTACGGCGGCGCTGCTGATTCAGGGCGGCGAAGCCGGCGAGACGCTGAACGGTTATGAAGGCGACGACACCTTGTTTGGATTCGGCGGCAACGACGCCTTGTCCGGGGCAGCAGGCTCAGACAGTCTGTACGGCGGCGACGGCCGGGATACGCTGTACGGCAATGAAGGGGATGACCGTCTGTATGGTGAAGACGGCAACGATGTCTTGTACGGCGGCTCGGGCAATGACGTGCTGGACGGAGGTGCAGGTAACGACACCTTGTCCGGCGGTGATCAATACGATACATCCTATACGCGCGTCAACGGGAACGATACGTACCTGTTTGGCCGTGGCTCCGGCCAAGATACGATTTTCGACTACGACGGTACAGAGGGCAACTCGGACGTCATCTCTTTGACCGGCGGTCTGCTCCCAGGCGATGTATTACTTCGCCGCAGCGGAAGTAACCTGGAACTGCTCATTACCGGTACCAGTGACAAGCTGACGGTATCGAATTATTTTGAAGCCAGCGGGAAATACGTGGTGGAAACAATTCAGTTTGCCGATGGAACCGAGTGGGACAGTTCATTTGTGCGGCAAGCGGTACTGAACATCACCGGCAGCGAGAGCAATGATACGTTAAACGGCTACGAAGGCGACGATTCGATCTACGGAAATGGCGGCGATGATATCCTGTCCGGCGCAGGAGGCAACGACAAGCTGTACGGGGGCGCAGGTGCGGACCTGATCTACGGCAATGACGGAGCCGACTTGCTGTACGGCGGAGCCGAAGGGGACAAGCTGTACGGCGGCGCAAGCGATGACGTCCTGGATGGAGGCGCAGGCAATGATACGCTGTACGGCGGCGACGCCAGCGATACTTCCTATGCACGCGCAAATGGCGATGATACTTATTTGTTTGGCCGGGGTTCAGGGCAGGATACTATTATCGATTATGACGGTACGGAAGGCAACACCGACAGGGTGCAGCTTGCAGCCAGTTTGTCTCCGGATAACATAACGCTGCGCCGTACCGGCAATCATCTGGAAATCCGAATTAACCAGACCAGCGACAAGCTGACGGTATCGGATTATTTCAGCCCCGGAGGAAAGTATAGGGTTGAAGAAATATGGTTTGCCGACGGAACGGTGTGGGATTTCGATTATGTGAACAATGCCGTTCTTAGCATTCTCGGAAGCGATGAGAGCGAAACGCTGAATGGCAATGACACCAATGATATCATCTACGGCATGGGCGGTGACGATACCATAAACGCCCAGGGAGGCGACGATACGGTTTACGGCGGGACCGGCAATGATATTTTGAACGGAATGGCCGGAAACGACACGCTGGACAGTGGCGAAGGCAACGATACGCTGTACGGCGGAGCGGGCAACGACGTGCTGGACGGCGGGGCGGGGGACGATTATCTGCAGGGAAATAACGATTCACCGTCATATTCGTACAGCGGCAATGACACGTATGTGTTCGGCAAAGGCTACGGTCAGGACCGGATTTACGATTACGACACTACCGCCGGAAATGCGGACACCATTCAAATGCTGGTCAACCCTTCCGACATCGAGGTGCTGCAAAAAGACGGTCATTTGTCGCTCCGGATTATAGAAACCGGCGATCAGCTGACGGTCCAGTATTACTTCAATAGCAGCGCGTACCAGATCGAGCGGGTGACGTTTGCTGACGGCTCTGTCTGGGGTAAAGCCGAGCTTGAGGCGAATATGCTCACTAAGGGAACGGATGCTGACGATACGCTGTACGGAATGAATGATTATAATGACAGCATGTACGGGTTCGGCGGAAACGATACGCTGTACGGCTACAGCGGCGACGATACTATGAACGGCGGCGAGGGCAACGACACGTTGTACGGCGGAGCCGGAGACGATGTGCTGGACGGCGGGGCGGGGGATGATTATCTGCAGGGCAACAACGATTCCTCGTCATATTCGTACAGCGGCAACGATACCTACGTCTTCGGCAAAGGGTACGGCCAGGACCGCATTTACGATTACGACAGCAGCACCAATACGGACACTATCCATATGCTGGTTAACCCTTCCGACATCGAGGTGCTGCAAAAAGATGGTCATCTGTCGCTTCGTATTATGGAAACCGGCGATCAGCTGACAATCCAGTATTATTTCAACAGCAGCGCGTACCAGATCGAGCGGGTGACATTCGCCGACGGCACAGTCTGGGGCAAGGCCGAGCTTGAAGCCAGTGTGCTGACCAAAGGAACGGAAGAGACCGATACGCTTTTTGGAATGAATGATTATAATGACAGCATGTACGGGTTCGGCGGCAACGACACGCTGTACGGCTATAGCGGCGACGATACTATGAACGGCGGCGAGGGCAACGACACGTTGTATGGCGGAGCCGGAGACGACGTGCTGGACGGCGGGGCGGGGGACGATTATCTGCAGGGCAACAACGATTCCTCCTCATATTCGTACAGTGGTAACGATACCTACGTCTTCGGCAAAGGGTACGGCCAGGACCGCATTTACGATTACGACAGCAGCAGCACCAATACGGACACTATCCAAATGTTGGTCAACCCTTCCGACATCGAAGTGCTGCAAAAAGACGGTCATCTGTCGCTCCGGATTATCGAAACCGGTGATCAGCTGACGGTCCAGTATTACTTCAACAGCAGCGCGTACCAGATTGAGCGGGTGACGTTTGCCGATGGCACGGTCTGGGGCAAGGCCGAGCTTGAAGCCAGTGTGCTCACCAAAGGAACGGAAGAGACCGATACGCTTTATGGAATGAATGATTTTAATGACAGCATGTACGGGTTCGGCGGCAACGATACGCTGTACGGCTACAGCGGCGACGATACTATGAACGGAGGCGCCGGCAACGACACGTTGTACGGCGGAGCCGGAGACGACGTGCTGGACGGCGGGGCGGGGGACGATTATCTGCAGGGCAACAACGATTCCTCCTCATATTCGTACAGTGGCAACGATACCTACGTCTTCGGCAAAGGGTACGGCCAGGACCGCATTAACGATTACGACAGCAGCAGCACCAATACGGACACTATCCAAATGTTGGTCAACCCTTCCGACATCGAAGTGCTGCAAAAAGACGGTCATCTGTCGCTACGGATTATGGAAACCGGCGATCAGCTGACAATCCAGTATTACTTCAACAGCAGCGCGTACCAGATCGAGCGGGTGACGTTCGCCGACGGCACGGTCTGGGGCAAGGCCGAGCTTGAAGCGAATGTGCTGACCAAAGGAACAGATGAGGGCGATACCCTTTCCGGGATCAGCGGCCTTAACGATCATATGCACGGGTATGCCGGCAACGATATGCTGTACGGCTACAGCGGCAACGACTATATGTACGGCGGCGCCGGTAACGACACACTGTACGGCGGAGCGGGCAACGACGTGCTGGACGGTGGAGCGGGGGACGATTACCTTCAGGGCAACAACGACTCCTCGTCGTATTCGTACAGCGGCAGCGACACTTACGTATTCGGCAGAGGGTACGGCCAGGACCGCATTTACGATTACGACACCAGCAGCACCAATAAGGACACCATTCAAATGCTGGTTAACCCTTCCGATATCGAGGTGCTGCAAAAAGATGGTCATCTGTCGCTTCGTATTATAGAAACCGGCGATCAGCTGACAATCCAGTATTACTTCAACAGCAGCGCGTACCAGATTGAGCGGGTGACGTTCGCCGACGGCACGGTTTGGGGTAAGGCCGAGCTTGAAGCGAATGTGCTGACCAAAGGAACGGATGAGGGCGATACCCTTTCCGGAATCAGCGGTCTTAACGATCATATGTACGGGTATGCCGGAAACGATACGCTGTACGGCTACAGCGGCAACGACTATATGTACGGCGACGCCGGTAACGACACACTGTATGGCGGAGCGGGCAACGACGTGCTGGACGGAGGAGCGGGGGACGATTACCTTCAGGGCAACAACGACTCCTCGTCGTATTCGTACAGCGGCAGCGATACTTACGTATTCGGCAGAGGCTACGGCCAGGACCGTATTTATGACTATGAAACGAAAACGAATACGGACATTGTCAAGTTGCTGGTGGACAGCGATGAGGTGATTTTTTCGAAAAATGCGAGTGACTTGGTGGTTCAGATTAACGGCAGTGAAGATAAGGCAACCGTGAGCAATTGGTATACGAGCGCCGCATACCAGACAGAGCTGTTTATGGCCCAGGATGGAACGCGGATCAAGAATACACAGATTGAGCAGCTCATTCAAGCGATGGCGACCTATTCCTCTTCCACCGGAACCAGCTGGTCCCAAGCGATGAACGAACAAAGAACCGATGCGCAGCAAATTCTGGCTCAGTATTGGACTGCGGACAAGTAAAACGGCTTTATTATAAGTGATGGTGCAGCAGAGCGCCTCTACCAACCGGCTTGCCGGAACCCGTAGAGGCGCTTTCAAATTTTCATAGGTGGAGCTGCTGGCGCCGCTGTACAGTCTGGTCAAAAGAGAGGCAACGTAAAGTGGATGACGGGCAAGCAACAGACATGACATAGGACTGTTTAAAAACGTCCATTATTGGTCACCGTATGTTTAGAGCCCAGTTGGTTCGGCGCTTAAAATAATAAGTGATATAGATAAAACCTCATTAAGCAGTATAATGCAGAACAGTTTTCAAATTTCTTAAGGAACAGATGAATCTGTAAACTATAAAAACGGCAGGATGGGTATTAAGAAATCTAAATATTGTTACTTGAACTAGCAGTTGAGGACAAGAACATGGTTCGATTAGCTATTAGGTGAATATCTAAATATAAAGCACTTGTAGTTAAAGCCTCCATAAGTACAATGATAAATGCCCGTTTTCCATCCAATAAATAAATAAATTTATATAGCTTAGTATAGATTTTTACAAGGAATGAAATAGAGCGTTATGTTCTTAATGTTTATTCATCAAAAGTAGGGACTGAGAATAAAGGGACTGACCGATATATACTAGGAAACACTTTATTGAAAGAGATCTATTATGGTAAAACGTCAATGATCGGATTGTCTTCAAATTCAACTATATATCACGGCAGAATTATTGCAGCGTCCTGGGGGAGTACCCGTCAATCTGGTGCAGGAACTGTCGGAACCGCTCTCTGTATAGATGTTAATCTGATTGTGAGGAAAGGGTGATAAACGATGAACCTGCTCGAAAATATGAACGCAGCACTCTTCTATATTGAAGAGAATCTGGAGGGTGAGGTGGATGTCAGGGAGGCAGCGAGGCGGGCGTTATGCTCGGAGTATCATTTCACGCGGATGTTCTCCTTCCTGGCAGGTATTCCGCTGTCGGAATATATCCGCCGCAGACGTCTCACACTGGCCGCATTCAAACTACAGGGCAGCCAGCAGCGGATTATTGATCTGGCCCTGGAATTTGGTTATAGTTCACCAGATGCCTTCACCAAGGCTTTCCAGCTGGTTCACGGCGTGACGCCGTCGGAAGCAAGAAGTGCAGGGACACCGCTGAAGGCCTTTCCTCGGATGACTTTTCAATTAACGATCAGAGGAGGCAGTGAAATGAATTATCGTATGGAAGAGAAAGCGGCTTTTAGCATCGTCGGACTGAAGAAAAGGGTGCCTATTCAGTTCAACGGAGTGAATCCGGAAATCGCGGCAATGTGGCAGAGTCTCAATATGGAGATCATTACAGAACTGAAGCAGCTGTCCAACATCGTTCCTGCGGGGATGATCAGCGCATCGGTGAATTTCTCCGAAGGGCGGATGGCGGAACGGGGGGAGCTCGATCATTATATTGGTGTAGCTACCACGCTGGACTGCCCTCTATCCTATGCGAGACTTGAAGTCCCTGCGTCTACATGGGCTGTATTTGAAGCGGTGGGGCCGTTTCCGGATACGCTCCAGAATATCTGGGGCCGGATTTATTCCGAATGGTTCCCTTCTTCCAATTACGAGCAGGTCGAAGGGCCGGAAATCCTATGGAATGAGAGCAAGGATACAACCTCGCCAGCGTACAGAAGTGAAATATGGATACCTGTGCAGGAAGCGAAACGTCCTTAAATGCCCCGATATTCTTGTAATGGGCAGATTTACCTGTCAAAATGAATCGTGTCCGGAACGGATGCAGCATGGGCTGGCGGTATACAGAAATCTGTGGCCGGCAGCCCTTATTGCTAAGAGAACTACAGTTATACATAACCAGGACATTTGCTGAGAGGAAGGATAACAATGATAGAATTACTGACGAGTGATTACAGCAGAATCAGGCATCTCCTGAAACATAAAGACGGTGAATTTAAGTTTGTATTTGTCGGAGGCGTTATAGATCTTAACCAGCCTGGTAAAATATTTGTGAATAATATAGACCATCCGACTGCCGGAATCGTCACCAGCCGCGGGGGAAAGTATTATCTGTTCGGTGAAGAAGACGATCAACTGTTCAATCGCAGCTTGTTAGATTTCTTAGCCGATCCGGCCAATCATGCGAATTATTATGACCTGTATTTGTCGTCCCGACACTGGCTGACGGTGGTTAAAGGTCCGCTGAAAGATAATACAGTAGAGCTGAGCAGAACTCATTACATCATGAGTGACAATGCAGCAGACTCTGGGGCATCCCAGGAACAAGCTGGGGAATTCGTGCTGACACGAATGGATGAGCAGCTTTTTGAGCGGTATATTCAGGAGATGGATGATTCCTACCGCTTGCTGTGGGATTCCGCAGAGACCTATCTTGAGAAGGCTTACGGTTTCAGCTATTCGAATGAAGCTGGCTTTGTAAGCGTTTGTAACACCTTTTATCTCGGCGGAGGGTATATCGAACCGGACATCATTACACATCAGGATTACCGGAATCAAGGTTTGGCGTTTAGACTGTGTCAGGAGTTCATTGAGCTTGGCCGCATGCGGAACTTAACAACATATTGGGATTGTGACTCTGGCAATCATGCATCTAACCATCTGGCCGTTAAGTTAGGTTTGGCGAAAGTGGGCGAAATCCCCATTCTATGGTGGCATGAGAATAAGGAAGCCGTCGCGAAGTATTTAGCCAGCTATAACTATACTACATAACCTGTTCTGCACTAATTGGCAATCGTCCCGTTGAACAACCATGTATGATTCAGTTCTAATGATTCTGTAAAGGTTTCTATGTGGAGGTGAGCAATGTGCAACGAGTACGCTTATTCCTGCTGGCAGTGCTGCTTATAGCGGGCTGTAACATGAATAATGAAGTAGAGCCAGCACCAGAGCAGCAGGAAATGCCGGAAGAAATGCCCGTGGATTTCGATTTTCTCGTTCGATACGGCTATGGTGAAGTCACCAAAAATGAGATTAATACCTACAGTGATACCGTGGCAAAAGATCTGATTGTGAACGGGACAGCTACGGCGAATATTACTTTGACCGGAGATGAAATGCGCAGCATCTATGATCAAATGAGAGAAATCAACATCATGGGGAGCCTGGAACTGGTGCCTGCCAGTCATAATTGTGCCACAACCCCTTATCAGGAGGACAGCTGGCAAGTCACTGTAGACGGAGTCACCCGGAATTTAACCTGGTCTGATGAAAATTGTGAACTCACGGACGATTCCAGGCAGCTGTTGGAGCTGCGGACCTTCATAGAGGACATCGTAGCCGGTAAGGATGCGTACAAAGAATTGCCCGAAGCTGAAGGCGGCTATGATTAAAAATACGGATTAAACGGCATACGTCTGCAAGCGTACTTCTCCAGTCCGATCCCATGGGATCGGATTTTTGTTTTAATAGAACTTGGGAAAAGCAAACTGGCGGATGAATGATAAGTTTATATTCAGTTTAAAAAAGTCGGTTACCATCCTATTACATTCAGTTGTCTAGGAGGAGTAAAGAATGAGTCAAGTACAACAAACGCAAACAGCGCGGCACAAGAGCAGCTATGCCATCGAGGCGCAGGGGCTGGTCAAAACGTATGGCAGCAACCGTGCAGTTGATGGTGTGGATCTCAAGGTAGGCACAGGAATGATCTACGGGGTGCTGGGTCCAAACGGGGCGGGGAAGACAACAGTAATCCGCATGCTGGCCACCTTATTGCGGCCTGACGCAGGTTCGGCGCGTATCTTCGGACATGATGTGGCAAAAGAACCGCAGATCGTGCGTCAGTTAATCGGGGTAACGGGCCAATATGCATCGGTGGATGAGTCACTCAGCGCTACAGAGAATCTGGTTATCTTCTCCAGATTGCTCGGACTGGGACGCAGCGAGTCGCGGAACAAGGCGGAAGAGCTGCTGGAGGAATTCGGTTTGACTGAAGCAGCCAAGCGTCCTTTGAAAAATTTCTCCGGCGGAATGCGCCGGCGGCTGGATCTGGCAGCAAGTCTCATTGCGCAGCCGCCGCTCATTTTCCTGGATGAGCCGACCACCGGCCTTGATCCGCGTACACGCAATCAGATGTGGGATACGATCCGGCGGCTCGTGAATACTGGGTCAACCGTCTTGTTAACCACGCAGTATCTGGAAGAGGCAGATCAGCTTGCTGACCGGATTGCGGTGATTGACACCGGCAAAGTGGTCGCTGAAGGCACCGTGGATGAATTGAAGGGCTCTGTCGGCAATTCATCGCTGCATCTGAAGGTAGTGAACCCGCAGGATCTGGGGAATGCCCGCCGGATTATCGAGCAGGTACTGGAGGTGCGGTCCAATATATCGGCAGAAGCCGCCAAAATCATGGCTCCGATGGGCAACGTGGACCGGGTGACCGACCTGCTGCTTGCCCTCCGCGAGGCAGGTATCCCGCTGCTTGAGATGAGCGTGCAGAAGCCAACGCTTGACGAGGTGTTCCTGACCCTGACCGGCCATGGCGTGAAGGAAGAGGCCGGGCTTGCCTCTGATTCAGCGAAGAATAAGGAGAGTGTACTGGCATGAGTACTTTAATCAAACCCGGGGTCGAACGGAAATTGAAGAATCATACGGGCATCGGCCAGGCCGTGCGCAATTCACTAACAATGGCCTATAGAGGGCTGCTCAAAATCCGGCGCACGCCGGAACAATTGTTTGACGTCACGTTCCAGCCGATCATTTTCACCTTGATGTTCACTTATATCTTCGGCGGAGCAATTGCGGGTGATGTGGCAAGTTATTTGCCGGTCATCATCCCCGGGATCTTAGTGCAGACTGTAATTACGACCTCTGTCGTTACCGGTGTCCAGCTGCGGGAGGATATGGAAAAGGGGGTGTTTGACCGGTTCAAATCACTGCCGATCGCGCGGATTGCTCCTCTGGCGGGAGCGCTGCTCGCGGATACCATCCGTTATACCATTGCAACGGTGCTTACATTCGTCATGGGTTATATTATGGGCTTGCGGCCTGAAGGCGGCCTAGGGAATGTTGCGCTCGCAGCGCTTCTCGTCATCGGATGCTCATGGGCGATCAGCTGGATCTTTGCCTTCTTCGGCGTGATTGCCCGCACAGCCTCCAGTGTGCAGGGGATCTCGATGATCGTGCTGTTCCCGCTCACCTTCCTCTCAAATGCATTCGTGCCGGTGGACACTATGCCGAACTGGCTTCAGTGGTTCGTAAATATTAACCCGATCTCCCATCTGGTCACTGCAGTCCGTGATCTGATTAATCACGGCACAGTTGGCAGCGATCTGGTCTTCTCCCTCATCGGCGCCGCTGTGATTGTTGCCATTTTCGCTCCTATTACGGTGCGCGCATATATGCGCCGGACGTAAGCAGGCTTGACAAAAAGATGCTAACAGGTGTAGGAATACATCAGGTTAGCGTCTTTTTTATCGTTTAGGAAATTATGGATTTCGTCTGTTGTGGATAAGGAGTGTATAAAGATGGGGATAAGGGTTGCTTGAATCATCCGTAGGATGATGTGGATCGATCAAAGAAACAACTCCCCTGAGGCGGCCGAAATCGGCTGCATTCCGGAAGGAAGAGCAACCGTTTGGAAGCCGCAGGAGGTCAGCTACAGGGTGAAATCCAAGGAATCCTCCCTGGGATGGGGCGGAGGGTGGCTGAAGGATAGCCATGAGGAGGAGCGCACCCTGATTTCACCGGAAGCAGGCCGAAAAAGTAAATGGGGAGCATAGAATGTATGCGAAAAACCGAACACAGTGTGCGGCTGTGAAGGCCACCGGGTCAAATGTATGCGAAAAACCGAACACAATGTGCTGGAGCGAAGGTCATCGGGCCTAATGTATGCGAAAAACCGAACACAATGTGCTGGCGCGAAGGCCATCGGCCAAATGTATGCGGAAAACCGAACACAATAGAAAGGAGAGCATTCATACTCCTCATGACTCGCGGGAAGCCGTCAGAAAGCAGACGGAGGATGAAAAGTGAGACACCGCTTAAGAGTGGCATAAGGCGACGAAATCTGGTTAAATAATTCAGGTTCGCAGGTCTTAGCGCTTCACGCAGATGTCTTAATCTACCTGGTGTTCTTCTTCCTGCTATTCGCCATTTGCATTAGTGTGCTGAGGATTATTTCGAGAAATAAATGGGCAATAATTGGACTGCTGCTTAATCTGTCCGTGTTAGTACTGCATTTCCTTGTATTCAAGGAATGGGTTTGCTGGCTCTATTAATGTGAGCATGAACGATAACCCTGTACAGTTTATGTATAACGAAACTATCCATTAATCTGGAAATCCTTGCATGATAAGATGAACCTGAGATCATTTAGACCGAAGGAAGAGATGGAGGTTCACACGATATGTATCTGCAAAAAGAGAACCTGATCATTCGGGATGCAACTGCAGCTGATGCACAGCTGTTATGCAACTGGTGGAACGACGGGGAGGTTATGGCGCATGCCGGCTACCCTAATGGAATAGGTACTACTGAACATGAGGTGCTAGCCAAACTGCAGACCGGCACAGCCCCTGAACGGAAGGGGCGTCTGATACTGGAGATCGATGGTGTTCCTGCGGGAGAGATGAGTTACAGTGCAGCTGATGATCACGTAGCTGAAATTGGCATCAAAATCTGTGATTCCACCCAGCAAAACAAAGGGGCAGGAACCCGGTTTTTAGCCATGCTGATCCGTTATTTATTCGAGGTGCGGGGATATCACACAATCATTCTTGATACCAACGTTAAGAACACCAGAGCACAGCATGTTTATGAGAAACTCGGCTTCAGGAAACTTGCGGTGCGTAATCATGCTTGGACCGATCAGCTTGGAGAATGGCAGACCTGCATCGATTATGAGCTAACGGAGGCCGAGTGGAGAGAATGAATAGTCGAAGGTTTACGATAACGTGTGGTTACAGCCGAGACCTAGATTTTAATACTGACTTCTCCGCTTGACAGATACTCCTCGTCACCATTCACATATCTGACTTTCAGACGGCAGTCGTCATCGATGTCAATGGCTGTCGCCTCCCGTTGTTGATTATCCTTCATCACCGTTACGGGTGTGCCAAGGGACATCAGGCGTTGTCTATAACCGGAGAGAAACCGTCTGTCCGTTAAATGCTCGTAGAATTCCATGAAATGGTTTAGCACCTCAGCCACGAGCCGGCAGCGGAGATCATCATAATGATTGCTCTTTGCAAATACAGATGTGGCAATCCCGCCAAGCCCGTCAGGAAAGCCGTCCGCCGGTAGGGCTACATTGATGCCAATGCCGAGAACCGCATAATCCAGCCTGCCGTTCTCCAGGGACACGGAAGCTTCGGTGAGAATTCCGCTCACCTTTTTGCCGTCCATGAATACGTCATTGACCCACTTAATCTGCGTGTCTTTACCGGATACGGTCTCGATGGCAAGGGCAACAGCGACGGCAGCTGAAGTCGTCAGAAGAGTGGCTTCTGCAGCGGATAGCTTGGGGCGCAGCAGGATGCTCATGTAGATGCCCGTTCCCCGTGGTGAAAAGAAGGGCCGGCCATTCCTCCCTCGTCCGGCAGTCTGCTCCTCGGAGAGGATGACCTTTCCTTCCGCCTCACCATTTGCGGCCAGGATTTTTGCAGCTTCGTTCGTCGAAGGGATTGTCTTGTAAACTTCAAGGCGCAGCTTCTGACCTTGCGGATTTAAGTATTTTGAAATTGCCCCGGCGGACAAGATATCCGTCAATGGGGATAAAGAATATCCCTTATTGGTTACAGCCTGTATGGAATAACCGTCCGTCTGCAACGATTTGATGGCTTTCCAGACTGCACTGCGTGTTACGGATAACTGCCCTGCAATCTCCTCGCCGGAGATATATCCGCCTTTGTTGCGGTCCAGCAAGGATAGAATTTGTTCTTTAACTGTCATGGGAATAACCCTCCAGGAATATAACGTTCCGATCAATCCTCTTCGATTATATTAACATGCTTAGATAACAATAGGAAAACGAAGGTGTTATTTCACTCAATTGTGAACCTAAAAAATATAATTGGTTTACAATAGAATGAGTCTCCATTATAATTCAGCGTATTGGCTGTATTCATTAACCAGTACAACCTATATTTCATCCACCTGGAGGTCAATAGCTTGAAGACGAAAGAACTTGTGTATGCCGCATTATTCGCAGCACTCATCGCGGTGCTCGGCATGATTCCGCCTTTGCCCCTTGGCTTCATTCCTGTTCCGGTCACTGCCCAGACGCTTGGCGTCATGCTTGCCGGCTGTTTTCTGGGTAGCCGGATAGGTACCCTCAGCCTAGTTATTTTTATTATCCTCATTGCCCTAGGGTTGCCAGTGCTGACCGGCGGACGCGGCGGGCTGACGGTGCTGGTTGGACCGTCTGCAGGATACATATTCAGCTGGCCGCTTGCAGCAGCCGTCATTGGCTGGTGTTCCGAGAAAATCTGGCCGAAGGTCAGCATGTGGAAGCTGTTAGCCATCAACCTGATCTTTGGTGTACTGCTGGTGAATCTGATAGGCGCACCTGTTATGGCTCTGCTGACGGATACGCCGGTCTGGGCCGGACTTATCGGCGCGACGGCCTTCCTTCCGGGTGACATCATCAAGGCTGTACTTGCAGCCGTCATCACGATGCAGCTGAAAGCCGTCAGCCCGATTGAAGAACAAGCGGAGGTGTGAGGAATCCATGAATCTGGTACAGCACATTCTGGAACGCGGCCAGGCCTGCCCTTCCCGTACCGCGATCTCGGACGGGCGGGAAGATCGTACATACGCCCAGCTTATGAAGCGGGTGCAACAGGTTTCAACCGGTTTGAAGCATGGCAGATACAGGGAGCGGAACATCGCCATCCTGTCCGGAAACCGTATGGAGTTCGCCGAGTTTGTTCTTGGTGCCATTTATGCGGGATGTGTTCCCGTGCTGCTGGACCCCAAATGGCCTCCTGAAGAACTGAATAAGGTTATCCGGCAGTGTGAGCCCGGGCTCATCGCTTGTGAAGAGCACCACGCAGCTGATTTCGCAGAACGTTATGCAGAAATTCCGCAGGTGTACTTCGGCGGGAAGCAGACAGACCGGAGCTATGGCCCGTGGCTGGCTGGCTTCGAGCCGGATGCCGCAGCAGCGGAGAACCCCGAACTCCTGTTCATCGGATATACGTCAGGCACCACCGGTCTGCCTAAAGGGTACATGCGGACGCATCTGTCCTGGTTAAGAAGCCTTGAGGCGACAGAGAAGGCATTCCAGCTGAACAGTATGAAGCATGTACTTGCGCCTGGGCCGTTCGTGCACTCCCTGTCGCTGTTCGCCTTGATGCAGTCCCTGTATAGTATGGCAACCTTTCATCTGCTCCCGGAATTCGATGCTGCGGTCGTCCTTAAGCTCTGCTCCCGTGAACAGGATATGACTCTGTTCGTTGTGCCTGCGATGATTGACGCATTGGTCCGGCTGGCTGCTGTAACCCCCGCGCGGATATCCATGCAGGCCTTAATCAGCTCCGGCGGCAAGTGGCCGGGGACCTCCAAACAAAGCTGCCGCGAGCTATTCCAAGGGACGAAGCTCTATGAATATTACGGGTCCTCCGAGGCCAGCTACATCAGCTATCTGGAGATAACCGGGGAGGAGGAGCCGGATTCCTTAGGCAAGCTGTTCGGCGGCGTGCAGATTTCCATCCGCGACGGGCAGTTTCGCGAGCTTCCTCCGGGTACGATTGGTGAGCTGTATATCCGGAGCGAAATGATGTTCACCGGGTATCATCTGCTGCCTGAAGAGACGGCAAATGTGTTTCGCGAGGGCTGGCTGCGAACGGGGGATTACGTGCTCCTTGATCAGGACAGGCAATTGCATTTGGCTGGCCGCGCCGGCAACATGATCAAAAGCGGGGGACTTAAGGTCTTCCCCGAAGAAGTGGAGGCTGTGCTGCTTCGTCATCCGGCGATCCGCGATGCGATGGTATTCGGGTTGCCGGATGATCGGTGGGGAGAGCAGGTAACGGCACTGATTGAGTGGAACGGGGAACTGCGTCTTAGTCCGGATCAGCTCAGGGATTACTGTCGCCTATATCTTGCAGGCTATAAGGTACCCCAGCAGTTCATTACTGTCGGCCGATTCATATATACCAGCAGCGGAAAAATAGCACGGCAGCGGATGAAGGACGATGTGAGCGGAGGGAGGCTATGAATGAGGCCGTTCTTGTCATGGCCAGGCGTACACCTGTCGGGAAAATCGGCGGGCAGTTAAGCCTGCTTGAACCGGAGCAGCTGCTTGCCCCACTGATCCGCCTCCTCGTTACCGAAGCACAGCTGCCGCCGGAATGGATTGATGATGTCATCATAGGCAATGTAGTGGGTCCGGGCGGGAATATTGCCCGCAAGTCTGTGCTTGAAGCAGGGCTGCCGGTCACAGTTCCGGGAGTCACGGTCGACCGCCAATGCGGCTCAGGGCTTGAAGCCATCATCATGGCAGCACGCCTCATTCAGAGCGGTGCCGGAGAGATATTCCTGGCAGGCGGAGTCGAAAGTGCAAGCCGGGCACCCTGGAAAATGTTCAGACCGCACACGCTGAGCGGCACGCCAACCCTGTACACACGCGCGCCGTTCACGCCCGTTGCTTACGGAGATCCTGATATGGGGCTTGCTGCAGAGCATGTAGCGTCCAAATACGGGATTACCCGGGAGGCGCAGGATCTGTATGCGCTTGAGAGCCACCAAAAGGCAGTCCGCGCCAAGCGTACAGGCAGATATGCACCGGAGCTTGTACCGCTTCAAGCTAACGGATTCCGGATTACAGAGGATGAATGTCCAAGGCCGGATACAAGCCTGGGGAAGCTGGGCAGCCTGCCGCCGGTTTTTGCGGCGAATGGCACCGTGACTGCCGGGAATGCCTGCCCCGTTAATGATGGCGCCGCTCTGGTGCTCATGATGTCGCGTGAAAAATGCAAACGGCTTAACCTAAAGCCCATCCTCCGTTTTGTAGACTCGCAGGCTGCCGGGGTGGACCCCCGGTATCCGGGGATCGGACCGGTCCCGGCGGTCCGGAAACTGCTGGGCCGCCAGCGGCTGGCAGTCGGCGATCTGGATATCGTTGAATTTAATGAAGCTTTTGCCGCCCAGGTACTGGCCTCCTTGCAGGAGCTTCAGCTTCCTCCGGGTAAGGTCAATCCCGGCGGCGGTGCATTGGCTCTGGGCCATCCTTACGGAGCCTCCGGTGCGATCCTGATGACGCGTCTATATTCGGAGATGCTGCAGACCCCTTACAGACGGGGGCTGGCTACGCTTGGCATTGGCGGCGGAATGGGGCTGGCTGTTCTGGTAGAGGCGGTCCTATGAACCGGATCTGCTTTCAGGTTCAGCTCATGGCGGACAATATTCTGCAATATGCTGACAGCATAGCTTCGCCCGTACAGCGAATAAAAGGAGCAGTGATTGCTCCTTCCACCATGCCGGTAACGTTCTGGAGTATAGAGGATGTCCCCTGGCTCCACGGGAAGGGAACAATGATTCACGGAACGCAGCAGTTAACCTGTCATGCACCGCTGCTGGCGGGTATGAATCTGGCTTGTGAGCTATCCTTGCTGGCCGTGGAGCACAAAAACGGCAGAGGCGGCCTGCTGACGCTATATACCCTTTCACTGGTCTGCTATCACCGGGGCAGCCTCATTGCTGAAGCTGAAACGGTCTTGATCGGGAGAGGAGAAATGATATGAGAATCAGGATCTCTGAGCCAGCCATCCGGCAATATGCCTCTGTGACCGGGGATGAGGCAGCTATTCATTTGGATGCCGAAGCCGCAAAGACAGCGGGTTATGAGGCCCCCATAGCCCATGGAATGTACATCATGGGGCTGGCGCAGTCTCTATATATGAAAGAACACCGTTCTCAGTGGATACAAGCTTTTACGATGAGATTTGAAAAACCGTGTGTCCAAGGCACATGCGTAGACTTCCGGTATCACAGTTGTAATCAGGATCAGATTCAGGTAACGGTGATATCGGACCATGAAGATATCATCGCCAAAGGCTCTTTTAGCGTTGCAGAGGGGATCGCGGATACATGAAGACGGTATTGGTTACCGGGGCAGCCCGGGGGATTGGGCGCAGTATAGCTATTGAGCTGGGCCGCTGCGGTTATAAAGTAGCCGTAAATGGTTTACATGCCGGGAGTATTAAGCAAGTCGTTGAGGACATCCGGCGGGCAGGCGGCTCAGCGGAGGGATTCTGTGCCAATGTCGCCGATCCCGCTGCCGTTACGGCAATGATGGATGAAGTGAGCAGCAAGATGGGGGCTTTGGATATTGTTATTCATAACGCGGGCATCCTTCATGACCGCAAATGCGAGTTCATGACGGACCGGGAATGGCAGAGTGTTCTGGCGGTTCATCTGAACGGGGCTTTCTACTGCATCCAGCGGGCATTGGCTCATCTGAACCGGCATGGAGGCGATATTCTGCTGATGACCTCCACCGCAGGACTCGCCGGATCGGCGGGACAGGTCAATTACAGTGCTGCTAAGGCGGGACTTCTCGGGATGGTATGGACGCTTGCCGATGAGCTGAAGTCCAGACGGATCAGGGTCAATGGCGTTGCTCCTGCGGCCTTAACCGATATGACCCGGCCGGTGGTTCAACATCTGACGGACAAATATGCACAGCGTAATGAGCCGCTCCCGGAGGCCTGGAAGCTGGGCGAAGCTGAGGACGTGGCCCGGTTCGTCCGTGCGCTTCTGGATCAGCCGGACCCTGAGCTGACGGGCAGGGTGTTCGGCGTTAACGGGCAGCAGATTACACCGTGGGAGAAACCACGGCCGCTGGCTTCAGTGACTGCTGCGCCGGAGGATTTTTTTGAATTTGAATGTTGGAAGCGGCGGAGGGAGTGTGAGGCAGATGCTTGCTTTTGATCAGGTCGAGTATTATTACCGGATGGGGAAGCCCATTCTTCGCCAGCTAAGCTTCAAGATCCGCCAGGGCGAATTCATTTCCATTATTGGAGGGAACGGAAGCGGGAAGTCCACGCTTGCCAAGTTAATGAACGGGCTCCTTCAGCCAAGAGGGGGACAAGTCCGGCTAGGGCTTTTGAATACACGGAATCCTGATGACCTTGGGAAGATCCGGGAGCGGGCCGGTCTGGTTTTTCAGAATCCTGATGATCAATTCATCACCACCTCTGTCATGGATGAAGTGATCTTCGGACTGGAGAATCTGCGCGTGCCGGGAGATGAAATGGCTCATCGGGCGACTAAGGCTCTGGAAGCGGTTCATATGGAAGACTATATGGAAGCTATGCCGCATCAATTGTCGGGCGGTCAGAAGCAGCGGGTAGCGGTGGCTGCCGTTGCGGCGATGGAACCCTCTATTATGATTTTTGATGAAGCGGCTTCCATGCTGGACCCGCAGGGGAGAATAGATATTCGGGATCTTATGCACACCCTTCACCGGCAGGGCAAGACCATCATTCAGATCACGCATGATATGGAAGAGATACTTTCATCTGAGCGAGTTCTGCTATTAAGCAATGGAGAAATGGCTTTCGACGGATCACCGTCCGCCTTATTCAGCGATGTATCTGTTTCGGAACACCAGCTGGCACTGCCTTTTGCGTTAAGACTTCACCAAGCGCTTGGGTTGGATGCCCCCTTAAGCGCGGACTGGAAGGAGACGGTCTCCGCCTTATGGTCTACGGGTTAAATAACATAAGTGTAAAGTTAGACGGTGAAGATATACTCCATTCGGTCTGCTGTACCCTTCAGGAGGGGAAATGGATTTCGGTGATTGGCCATACCGGGGCTGGAAAGTCCACCTTCGCCAAAGTCATTAAAGGGCTGATTCCTTATTATAGAGGTGAATATACGCATAACCGGCAGCCTCTGCCGAGGGATGGTAAAGGAAAGCTGAAGGTCATTCCGCAGATCGGTTATGTGTTTCAATATCCGGAGCAGCAGATGTTTGAAACAACGGTTCATAAAGAGCTGGCCTTTGCTCCAGCCATGAAGGGGGAATCTCCAGAGAAGGTGGACAAAGCCATCAAGACGGTTATGGAGCAGCTGGGACTCCCCGCAGAGCTGCTTCAGGAGAAGCCGTTCCAGCTTAGCGGGGGGCTTAAGCGGCTTGTCGCCATCGCCTCTGTGCTGATTGCGGAGCCGGAGCTGCTGATTCTGGATGAACCGACCGCCGGACTTGACCCCGTACGCAGGACAGCGCTGCTGAAGCAGCTTAAGGTATGGCAGAGGGCAAAGGACCGGACGGTGCTATGCATCTCTCATCAGCTCGAGGAGGTAGCCGAATATTCGGACGAGGTGATGATCTTCGAGCGGGGACGCTTATTGGCCCACTTGGAAGCGGATGAGTTGTTCCTGAAGCATGCAGTGCTGCTGGAGCAAGCCGGACTGCCTTTGCCGGAGCCTATTCAGCTCTTACACTTGTTTGAAGCGCTGTCCGGACAGAAGCTTGAGCCGGAGAGTTGCAGGGAAGAAGATATTATGCAGCTTGCGCGGACCGTCTGGCAGTCAAGAGGGCTTCGGAATGAAGGATAACATCCTGCTGGGCCAGTATATCCCTTCAGGCTCGGTGCTCCACCGGCTTGACCCCCGGACGAAGCTGTTAAGCGTTCTGACGTTCACGTTTTGCTGCCTCTCTCTTCATAATGTTGGCGGATATGCTGTGGCGACAGTCTTTGCGGGAAGTCAGCTGCTGCTGTCCAGAGTTCCGGTGCGGATGTTTCTTAGGGGATTACAACCGGTGGTGCTCATCTTATCCTTTACTTTTGTGTACCATCTCTTCCATACCCCAGGAACGCCGCTCTGGCCGGGCTCGGCCGTTAAGGTGACAGGAGCAGGGATAGAGAACGGCATCTTCGTGATCTGGCGCATACTATTGCTGGTTTCCCTTGCTTCGCTGCTGACATTGACGACCAAACCGCTGGATCTGGCCAAAGGATTGGAGCAGCTGTTCAAGCCTCTATCCCGCTGGGGGGTTCCTGTAGAGGCTATCGCCCTGATGCTAGTGCTTGCCGTCCGTTTCATCCCTACAATTGTGCAAGAGCTGGACCGGATTATGCTGGCGCAAAGAGCGAGGGGATATGAGATCATGGCGGTCAAGGGCTATAAGCGGATACTTGCTTATTTGACGCTAGTGGTTCCGTTACTCCTGTCTACGGTTCAGCGGGCAGAACAGCTGGCGATGACGATTGATGCAAGGGCTTACGGGACCGGAAAGGGCCGCACTTTTTATAGAGAGCTGAGATTATCGCCGATGGATTACATAGCCGGGGGAGTCACGCTTGCTTATGTGCTGCTGCTTCTTTACCTGTAGTATGGGAAAATGAGCTATAGTACAGTTGCAGATTATGCAGCAGAGAGTGGTATCAAACGATTTCACTGAGAGGAGCCATTGCGGCATGTTTACAATCCCGGATACTTTTACTAAAAGAATGCATGAACTCTACGGTATGCAAGGCGAAGCATGGTCGGAGGCGCTGCCCAGTTTAATTGCCGACTGCGCTAACCGCTTCGGCTTTAGTCCGGAAACTCCCTTTTCCAATTTATCCTATAACTTTGTACTCCGGGCAAAGCTAAGTGACGGGAAGCCGGCAGTGCTAAAATCCTCCTTCCTGAAGGACGAGCTTTCCAGGGAAGTTAGTGTGCTGCGTGCCTATGAGGGCCGGGGGGCGATTCGTGTACTGGATGCTGACGAGGATTGGGGGATGGCTCTGCTGGAGGGAGCGGACCCTGGGACACCGTTGTCGGCGATTACGGATGATGCGATGGCGACGGATATCTTTTGCCAAGTATTTCACCGCCTTCATCTTCCTGTGCCAACGGGTAGTGTATACCCTTCTATGAAGCAGTACTTCGCGGCAATAGAGCGATACCGTGAGCGGTTCGACGATGGGAACGCTGCAGCGCCACTGCCTGAGAGTTGGGTGGAGAATGCCGAAGAGTGTCTGGTATATCTCATTATGACCACGACAGAGAATCTCCTGCTGCATGGAGATCTTCATCATGACAACATCCTCCGACAAGGTGAAAAGCAATGGGTAGTTATTGATCCCAAAGGCATCATCGGTGACATTCATTTTGATACTATCCAGTATCTGCTGAACTATATGGATCGGGGTGGTGATCGCGAGCAGGTACTAAGGGGCCGGATTGCGCTTATGGCCGACCGCCTTGGCTTGGACCCTCGCAGAATCGCGATGTGGGGTGTGGTACGGGGCGTGCTTGAGGCATGCTGGACGATTGAAGGTGGAGGAACAGATTGGCACAGAGGCATCCAGTTAACAGAGCTTTTCGCCAAATGCCTGGATTGAGCCAAGAACTATGCGAAAGTCACAGGAGAGCGTAAGGCGTAAGCAGACACTAACCCCCGCGTTAGTGTTTTTTCTGCTTTTTTTGCAAACCTTCTGGAGTTGTGGCGCTTTAGCCTTTATAATATGACGAGAATATAGAATAAAGGAAAAGGTGTTAATTTCATGAGCATATTAAATGTAGAAAAGCTTAGTCACGGGTTCGGAGACCGGGCCATATTCACCGATGTATCCTTCCGCCTGCTGAAGGGTGAGCATATCGGTCTGATCGGTGCCAATGGTGAAGGTAAATCGACCTTCATGAATATCATTACCGGCAAGCTGCAGCCGGACGAAGGCAAGGTGGAATGGGCGAAGCGTATGCGCGCCGGTTATCTGGACCAGCATGCGGTCCTGCAGCAGGGACAATCCATCCGTGATGTGCTGCGCGGAGCCTTCCAATATCTGTTCGATATGGAACAAGAGATGAACGATATGTACGGCAAGATGGGCGAGGTCTCCCCGGAGGAGCTGGAGCAGCTGCTGGAGGATGTCGGCACGATTCAGGACATGCTGACCAGCCAGGATTTCTATATGATCGACGCCAAAATCGATGAAACCGCCCGCGGGCTTGGACTTACCGACATCGGTCTGGACAAAGACGTTAACGATCTCAGCGGCGGTCAACGGACCAAGGTCCTGCTGGCCAAGCTGCTGCTGGAGAAGCCTGATATTCTGCTGCTGGATGAGCCTACGAACTATCTGGATGAACAGCATATCAACTGGCTGAAGCGTTACCTGCTGGATTACGAGAATGCGTTCATTCTCATTTCGCATGATATTCCTTTCCTGAACAGCGTCATCAACCTGATCTACCATATGGAGAATCAGTCGCTGTCGCGTTACGTGGGCGATTACGAGTATTTCCAGCAGGTGTACGAGGCGAAGAAGTCCCAGCTGGAGTCCGCCTTCAAACGCCAGCAGCAGGAAATCGCGGATCTGAAGGATTTCGTGGCCCGGAACAAGGCCAGCGTAGCTACCCGGAATATGGCGATGTCCCGGCAGAAGAAGCTGGATAAGATGGATGTCATCGAGATTGCCAAAGAGAAGCCGAAGCCGCAATTTAATTTCAAGCAGGGCCGGACTTCCGGCAAGGTGATTTTTGAAGCCAAGGATCTGGTAATCGGCTACGATTCTCCATTGTCCAGACCTCTTGATCTGAGCATGGAGCGGGGACAAAAAATAGCTCTCGTCGGTGCGAACGGGATCGGTAAAACGACGCTGCTGCGCAGCATTCTCGGTCAGATTCAGGCCATTTCAGGCTCGGTCAGACTCGGTGATCTGCTGGAGATCGGCTATTTCGAACAGGAAATGAAGGAATCGAATTACAACACCTGTATTGAAGAGATCTGGAACGAGTTCCCATCCTACTCCCAATTTGAGATCCGGGCGGCACTGGCCAAATGCGGCCTGACGACCAAGCATATCGAGAGCAAGATTGCGGTCTTAAGCGGCGGCGAGAAAGCCAAAGTACGTTTGTGCAAGCTGATCAACCGTGATAGCAACCTGCTTGTACTGGATGAGCCTACCAACCATCTCGATGTAGATGCCAAGGAGGAGCTGCAGCGTGCGCTCAAAGCTTATAAAGGCAGCATCCTGCTGATTTCCCATGAACCTGAGTTCTACCGAGATATCGTGACGGATATCTGGAACTGCGAATCGTGGACGACAAAAGTATTCTAAAGAGCCGGCAATCATGCTGGTCTAACGGTGACCCGTAAGAGGACAGCTTTGAACAAAGTGACACTCTTACGGGTCATTTATGTCGGAATTCAAGTATAGCTGCAGGAGGATCATATGAAAGTACATAATGAGTCAACAGCTGTGAAGCAGTCCAAAAGGAATGTGGTCAATGTCATCATTGACGGCATTTCGGGAATCTTTCTTCCCATTGTTAATATTCTGAGTGCTGCGGGCATTATGAAAGGTTTGCTCGCCGGCGCCGTTGCGCTGGAGATCATCAGTAAAGCGGAAGGCACATATATGGTGCTTAATGCGATGGCGGACAGTCTGTTCTACTACCTTCCGCTGCTGCTTGCCTTTACAGCCGCCCGCAAATTCGGGGCCAACCCCTTTACTGCCGTTGTGATTGCCGGAGTACTGGTGTACCCGAGCCTGACCACGCTGTTTGACAACCAGGAAATCATACATTTTCTCGGCATGAGTATTACTCCCGTTAACTATCCGTCGAGCGCCATTCCGATCATCCTTGCGGTAGGCCTCTTAGTGTATGTAGAACGCTTCTGCGTTAAAATATTGCCTGAGGTGATCCGGGAGTTCTTCACACCGTTGATCTCGATTGTAACGGTGTCCGCCGTGACATTGCTGGTGTTCGGTCCCATTGGTTCACTTGCCGGAGACGCGCTGGCTGAAGGATACCGCTCTGTATACGACCTCAGTTCGGTCGGGGCGGGAATGGTGCTTGGCGCGATTATTCAGCCGATGGTTATCTTCGGATTGCACTGGAGTCTGGTGCCGCTGGCAATCAACAATATCAGCGTACATGGCTCAGATACAATCCTCGCGCTGATGGGACCAGCCGCCTTCGCGCAGGCAGGAGCAGCGCTCGCCGTGTTCATCAAAGCCAAGGACAAGAAGTTCAAAACCTTATGTTTGTCCGCGTCTATTTCAGCCTTGTTCGGAGTTACCGAGCCCGCGATGTTTGGGGTGAACCTGCCCTTGCGCAAGCCGATGGTCATTGTCTGCTGTGCGGGTGCGATCGGGGGCGGAATGGTCGGCCTGTCCGGCTCGTCCGCGATTTCTTTCGCTTTTCCGGGTCTGGCGACTTTGCCTGCTTATCTGGGAGACGGGTTTGGCGGTTTTCTTATTGCCTGTACGACCGGTTTTCTTATCGCACTGATTGCGACGCTCTTTGTGAAGCTGGGGCCAGAACCTGTGGTGGATCAGGGCGCCAAGTAGAATGAAGAGGATGGCGGGCAGTTTCTCCGCTATGGGTTTCGTGTAATGAATGCTATACTACTAGAGGTTATTAAGTGAACAGATAAAGGGTGGCAAGATGGAGAAAATTAGCTTTCATTACGGAAAACATATTCAAAAGGTTGCGCGGGCACTATATTTCCATTCGTGGAAATCCATACTCTCCATTGGGATTCAAGCGGTGTTTGTAGCCGTTTGTATGATTCTATATGTTAAGAACGAATCGATCATACTCCTCGGGATATCGATAACCCTTGTGCTTACGATCGCGATGTCGATGGTTATGCGTACCTTACTGTTACCAAAGATCCTGTCGGCAGATACAAGGTACAACAAGGAATTCGAATATCTGTTTGATGCAGAAGGGATTAACTTCAGTCCGGAAGAAGATCAGGCCATCATGAAATGGGGCTCCTTCACCCGGGTGTGGGAGAATAAAGGCTATTACTTACTGTTCCATGGTCAGCAGGAATACTGGTTCATAGCTAAGCAATCGTTCGAGGATGCAGCGCAAGAGAATAAATTCAGAGCTTATGTATCAGATCACCGTAAGATTGTCACTGGAGTTATCCTGTAAAATGATATGTCATACGATGGACGTGCTATCCTGCACGTCCTTTTTTCTTGGCTGATCCCAGTGTTTCATCCATGCCTTCTATGCCCGCCAAAAAGTTGTACAGTCAGCCTTATCCGCAATATTGTACTCGATCATGTGTCGGAGTAGGGTGAAGTCAACAGGACTCGTCCATTTCATACGCACCAGCAGCTTGGTGTGATCTAAGCCAGCCTGCTTAATGGCATCGGCAAAATGATCCATGCCCGCCTTCTCGGGAGCAACGGCCATATGCGCTTTGGATACACTGAAGCCGATAATATAGGTTCCGTGGTCGGTGAACATCGGCTGGTTCCAGGCAATTTTCGGCGTCAATTGGGGGAATTCCTGAATCACCCAGGCAAGTACCTCTTCCGTAGCGGCCCGGTGTACCGGATTATCAATCTTCGCTAAATACTGTGCAAACTCTTCCATGCTTGTCCCTCCTGATCTGTAATCACTCTCATGCGATCTATCTTATAGTTTCGTACCCGGTTAGTCAAAAAAATGAATACGCAAATTAAGGGATTCGCCTATCCGTCAAAGAATGTTACCACAGACTGCTGCATACCATCTTTTACCTGTATTATAATAAGAATCCAATAGGTCTTTATTATGAACAAAGTGGGGGAAGTGAATGGAAAGGATGATCACACATCAAGGCAAACGTCCTGCTGAAATTATGGCTACGATAGGTACGAGTATTCTGATGTTATGCTGGATATGGTTCATGCTGCAAGCCAATAAATCTACCCGATTAGAACTAATCATGGCCTTCCTCGTCATTGGGGTAGCAGTAACCATCATTGGGATATTAATTTATCGCTTGTTGACATTTAGCAGAGCGTTCGTCATTGAGATTAAACCTGAAGTCCTTCAGATCAAGAATACTGAGATAGAAGCGGGCAAGGTTAAGAAGATTTTTATCAAAGGATACTTTAAGCCTGTAATCGCGGTTAAGCCCAAGGCTAATTTGCTGGTGCCGTACAAGTACTGTTTCTGTTTCGCTGACAAGGAAGATCAGGGGATAAAGGATCTGAAGGATTGGGCAGAACAACATCAGATTAAAGTGTTGCATAAACGGTTTACGCGATGGCTGTAATTAGGGCATCACAACTAATCGAATATAAATAGAAAGGATCATTCAGATGAACCTGCAATTAGTTCCTCTAAGAATTCCTATAGGTTGGACAATAAAATGGAATGTGTTTACCGAAGTATCACCGGAAGACTTCACAGATGAAGAACATGAACACCGCTGGGAATATAATGAGGATTTATTCCAATTTGTAAACTACAATAGGAAAAAGATATTAGACCTCGGTTGGTATCCTGAATTTCAGCCAAACGGGCAGTACAGGCTATTATTAATACATAAAAGTGATGATGAAGAGCAACAATTCGCTGATTGGGCTAACCCATTAGAAGTTTTTAATTCAAGAAATATAGATGAAGTGAAGTTAAAGATTGAAGAAATATTATTGAAGGTCACTAGAGGAGAAATGCGACAAAAAGGAAAAATTCAGGAGGTTACGACCTCTCCATTTCAGGATGTTTTATTATTTTCAAACGAAGCCCGAAAGGAGCCACTGATATGAATGTAACCGGATTTAGCCATATTACGCTAAATGTTCGCAACCTGCAGACATCCCTGGAATTCTACCATGGCATTCTAGGTATGACCCTAAGACACCGTGGCAGGTCGGATGCTTATCTGGAGTGGGGAAGTGCCTGGGTCTGCCTGGTTGAACGGGCGGATGCTGAGGAACACACTGACGGATTCGCCGGTATGGACCATGTGGCTTTTTATATCGCAGAGAACGATTTCAAGGAAGCTATGGGCATCCTGCATCACAACAATGTATCAATTGTAAGAGGCCCGATACAGCGTGGAGTAGGCTGGTCCGTTAATTTCTTGGACCCGGATGGAATCCAGTTAGAGCTGCATACTTCAACCCTCGATGAACGGATGGAGATCTGGCGCTGAGGAACGTTTCGGGTATATGATTGTAAAATATATCTTAGAAGCCAAACCAGAATCGAGGACGCTAGATGAATAATCCTTTTACAGAAATTCTGACTTCAGAAGCTGAGCTTAGAGAACTCCTGGGTTATCCCAGTGAAGTGGTGAAGCGCAAATCGATCCATCATCTGGATCATAATTGCCGCAATTTTATCGCTATGTCACCGCTGTTATTCCTGTCTACTGCAGATGAACACGGCTCTTGCGATGTATCTCCACGCGGGGATGCACCTGGATCGGTAGTAGTGCTGGATGACGGTCATTTGGTGATACCGGAGCGGCCGGGCAACCGCAGATTTGATTCATTGCGAAATATCCTCGCTAACCCCAATGTTGGCCTAATCTTTATCATCCCGGGACTTGAAGAGACCCTGCGGATTAACGGTCAAGCTTTCGTGATCAGAGACGAGCATATTCTGGATAGGATGAAGGCCCGGGATAAACGGCCTGCCTTGGGAATTGGAGTGAAGGTGGAGGAATGCTATATGCATTGTGCCAAGGCTTTTAAAAGATCACAGCTATGGGACAGCGGCTCCTGGCCCGCAGAGGCCTCGCTTCCGTCTGCTCCGGCGATTATAGCGGATCATGTGAATTCTGCCGAGTTTACTGTGGAAGTAGTCCGGCAAGGCATACAGGAGAGCTACGAGAAACGACTTTATTAATGAATGGAGTGACCGGTGCAGATGGATAAGCAGAAGCTGATCCGTATTTTTGATAAACAGGCCACAGACTATGCCCGCAAAAGAGAAGATCCCAAACAGCAACGCTGGCGCCGGAATCTTATAAGTCATGCCAAGGGGGATGTGCTTGAGCTGGCAGTGGGGGCGGGGGCTAACTTCCCTTACTATCCCAGGGAGGTCAGGATTACTGCAGCGGATTTCAGCAGCGCAATGCTTGAGAAGGCGCGGCAGGCAGCAGGACATTACCACGTGAACGCCAGTTTTGTATGTGCAGATATGGAAGAAATGAGCTTCCCCGGGCAAACCTTCGATACTATTGTTTCTACGTTATCTTGTTGCAGCTATCAGAATCCCCTGGAGATGCTGAAGAAGATTAACCGCTGGTGTAAGCCGGACGGGACTATCCTGCTGTTGGAGCATGGGATCAGTTCTAACTTCATGGTGTCAACGCTGCAACGGACACTGAATCCGCTGCTGTACCGTGTCTATGGATGCCATCACACCCGGGATATTATTGGACTGGTCCGGGAGTCCGGGATGCAGATCAGTAAGGTAGAGAGCTACTCGCTGAATATGATTCATCTGATATGGGCCCGGCCGCAGCAGCAACTACGAACTGAACGTTAGGAGAAGTGGAATGGACAGCATTATTTTTGATCTGGATGGCACGTTATGGGATTCTTCGGATGCAGTAGTGGTGGGATGGAATAGTGTGCTCAGCAATTACCAAGGTGTCGTAAGCGCAGTAACCAAGGAAGATTTACAGGGAATCATGGGTCTGCAGGTAGATGAGGCTGGCCGGAAGCTGTTCCCGAATATAGATGAGGACACCCGGCAAAGAATTCTCAGAGAATGCTGTGAAGTAGAGTGTCTTTGTCTGGCCAAGCAAGGCGGAAGGTTGTATGAAGGGCTGGAAGAAGTGCTTCAGGCATTATCTGCAAAATATATGCTGTTCATCGTGAGCAACTGCCAGGCGGGTTATATTGAGGCTTTTTATGAATACCATCAGCTGCAGAAGTATTTCACAGATTACGAGAATCCGGGCAGAACCGGACTATCCAAGGGCGAGAATATCAGGCTGGTTATGGAGCGAAATCACTTAAGCAGTCCTGTCTATGTGGGCGATACGGAGGGAGATATGAAGGCGGCGGGGATTGCCGGGATTCCTTTTGTGTACGCAAGTTACGGATTTGGCGAAGTGAGCAGGTATGATCTTGTGATTGATCGTCTGGATGGGTTATTGGCGTTGTTTGATATCGCTACAGGAGATGAAGAATGAAATTCACATACATGCTGAATAGTATAGGCTGGGCAGAATCCTCTCTTGAAATTGAGCACAATGAAGTCTATATGGAACCTTCTTATCTGTCAGAGCCGTTAATAGATCTAGTACAATCTGTTGAACTTCTTGTTCCAAGTCTGAATGCTCCGGAGGAAGTAAGGGATTATCGGCAGAATGGAGACCTCTTAGCTTAGTAAGAACTTTAAACAAAATTGAATATGGAATCTGGGTTAATTAAATCTGGATAATATTGTATTATGTGCAAGATTTCAATAGGTTACCTTATGCTCAGCTACATAAATTCATGGAGTGGGGAACAAGCTATGGATGAGGTGGTCCATATGCCATTATTAAGCAAAGGCTCAGCAATAATCTTATCCCTGTCGCTCGCGTGTACTACATCCCCAATAACTACTAATGCTCAAGATATACCAAATTCTGGGGTTGGTAATCCCGAAGAGACCGCTAAACAACTGGAACAGCTGAAATTTCGCCTGAAGGAGCTTGAGCCGCCCGAACCCGTTACCATTATGAATTCGCCAGAGGAAACAGAGGCTGCTGCACATCTGCCTAAAGATATAATATCCATTTCCGGAGTAATTAAAAAAGGCAAGAGAATTCCTTTCTTTATTATAAAGAATGACCCTCTCTATCAGAGACCTGTGTATGAAAAACATTGGCATAGCACCTATAGTGGAGGAAGATGGAGTTACATGCCAACGCGGATACAATACGCACTCCACCGGTTATTTACAACCTACGATATCGGTTTATCCAGCCAATACGATTTCCAGCAGAATGTAGGCATTCAATTCCCGCTGTTTCAGAACAAAACGGATCTGGATCTGTATATCATTGCTTTTCAAACGGAGATTACAGCTGTGTATACCAAAGGTAATCAGGTAGTTGTCACAGGTATCCCTAAACATGCTGGCGTTCAAGTCGCGACTATCAAAACAGGGAATCTGCATCCCACTGACCTCAAAAAGGTAATGCTCATTCAATTAGCCACCCCGCAGGGTGATGAACTGGATGATTCGTACATCGGCTATGCGCAGCCGGATTTCTGGTCACAGCAAATACGGAAGCGAAAAGAGCGGGAAGAGTAAGAGGAGTGTAGCATAGCAAGCGCCGGGAAGCGGGAGTATCCGCAGGTACCGGCGCTTGTTGCTTTAAAAAAGGGTGTAACTGAAATATAAGTATAGCGAGAGTAAACAGCGGACCAGCACATGAAGCAGATGGATGTGCCCCTGAAGCACATATCCGTTGCGAAGTGCGCAGCAAAATAACAGGATCAGTCCAAACGGTAGAAAAAGCGGATGATACGGTGTGCAGAGCAGCGCTAATGAACCAAGAAGGTTAGCTGCTGTCAGTGATAGTTGAAGGTTCCGGCGTTTGATGATGGCGGCGGCACCCATGAGTAGTGCGTACAATACAATTAGGAGATAGATCATTCTTGTTCCTCCTTGCAGTGGGATATAATACGAGTTAATCACATGGGGTTAACCCCATGGCAAGGGGGGCGGAGGACGATGCAAATTGGAGCGTTTGTCAGAGAGATGGGGACAACGGCGGATACCGTGCGCTACTACATGGAGCTGTCTTTGCTGGGACCGGAGCTTAAGGGGAACCGTTATTCTTTTGGAGAGAAGGAAGTCCGGGATTTCCAGGCCATCGCACAGCTGAAGCAGTGGGGCTTTGCGGTGAAGGAGATTCAATGTCTGTTCCGACATAAGGCGCAATCCGGCTGCGGGACAGCGGGGGTGCTCCGCTTCGCCCGTGACATACTGCAGGAACGTGTGCATGCCATCGACATCAGTATTGCGGAGCTGGGCAGGCAGCGGGAAGGGGTTCTGGAGAATCTGGCTGAGGTGGAGGCGGTGCTGGGGCGGATTTATCTTCGATAATTAATAAGTTGTTTAGCTTATTTTAAATTTGGAGTAAATGATAAATATAGCAATAATATAGAAAAATATGCTAAGATAGACCCATCTTGAATATGAGGTGGATAATATGATACATCAGATCAGCGGGGGTTCATCATCTCTCGAACTCTATGAGGATTACCTAGTAATTAAGCCAAGTAATGTACAGAAATTAGGAGGACAAACTCAAACAATTCCTCTGGATTCGGTAGTAACAATCAGTATAGTTAAACCTTTTCTAAAAGTACCTTATTTACAAGTCATTACACCGGGCCTGCAAACATCCAAAAAGGATAATCTTAAAGGGGCAAGCGCGAACGTTGTGCTGATTCAGCCTGGTAAAATGAAAACCGCCGAAAAAATTCGTGAATATATTGCAAGCTATAAATCCGGAAGAAGCAATCGCCAAGCTCCTCCTGCTCCGGCCGGATCGATCGATGATCTGAGACAGCTCGCTGAGCTTAGGGATTCAGGTATTATTACTACGGAAGAATTCGAAGCCAAGAAAAAACAGATTCTGGGGCTATAAATCCACCTTTAGTTAACAAGGTATCTTTGTCTAAACAAAGGTACCTTGTTTTTTTATGAGTCCAGTATAAAGAATTAGATGAAGTAGCCGTTTTCTGCTCCTCATTAATAAGCCCACTTACCCCCGCATCAACTTCATGCACACCTGGGGTTCCTCATCAACGCTTCTGCAGGGTTCACACACTTCAAATCCAAACTTGCGCACACTGGCTATTGATGCAGCATTGTGTGGATGGGTCAAGATATAAATACAATCTACGTTAAGATGCTCGAAGCAGAGCTTAATGAGTACAGGTAAGGCTTCCGACATATATCCCTGTCTCCAGTAATCTTTCCAGATATCATAGCCGATCTCGACTTGTTTCAGCTCACGATCCCAGTAATGATAGCCGCAGGTCCCGATAAATGCATCCGTTTCAATATCAAACATGCCGTAACGGTGATGGCCTTTTCCCTCTGGACGGGCGTAATGTTCAATGATTTCTATGGCTTCTTCATAGCTACAGGGCAGTTCGCTGAAATGTTTGCACATCTCCGGGTCTGAGAATTGTCTATACACTACATCAATATCCTCTACATTCAGCAAGCGGAAGTGTAGCCGCTCCGTCTTAAACGCTTCTGATAATTTCATAATTGCTCTCCTGTTCATAAAAAACCATTTATATACAATCATTATGGTTTTTTGCATCCACATTGTCTATGATAATTCATAAGACACTCATCCATCTTGAATATCATTACACGTAGTGTCCGGGAGAGTAGAATTTGGGCACCCGTCAGTGTGATGATGCTTATTACTAGTTAATAGTCGCTATTGCAGTCTAACTAAGTCACCGGAGGGTTACACAAATGGAAAATGCTATTAGGGACATATTTGAACAGAAAGATATTATGCGTATTGCCGCAAGCCGCTATGAAATCAACCCTGATGAGTTAACTTACATAGGCGGGTTTCAGAACTTCGTGTACGAATACCAGCGGAGCGGTGAATTGTATATTCTAAGAATTACTCCAGGAATGCACCGGACTGCAGAGCAGGTTAGAGCAGAGCTGGACTGGATTATCTATCTAACCGGGAACGGAATCTCAGCGTCGGGTCCGATTCTTTCTGAGGATGGTAATTGGACTGAAGTTATAGAAACGCCGGAGATGTGTTTTATTGCCGCCTGCTTTGACAAAGCCCATGGCAACAGGATCGGCTATCCCGAATGCCTGAACGATAACGCCACCTATGAGGAGCTGGGCCGGATTACAGGGAAGATGCATGTGCTTGCCAAGCGGTATGACAATCCGGATGCCTCTGTGCGGCGGCATGACTGGAATCTCAATTATTATCTGCAAAATATAGATATCCTGCCCCCCTCGCACTATCGCGTAAGAGAGACGTATTTCAGCATCATAGAGACCATCCATAAATTCCCCAAGGTTAGAGATGCTTACGGACTGATTCATGGGGATATGGGGTTCGGGAATTTCCATGTGAGTGATCAAGGCAAGATCACGTTATTCGATTTCGATGAGGCGCAGTACAGTTGGTTTGTAGAGGATATCGCCATTCAGCTATATTATCTGGTCTATGTATACGGCGGGGAAGAGGGCCGGGACCACCGTGAGGAACAGGCTCTCCGGTTTATGGATCATTTTATGAAGGGGTACAGCCGGGAGAACACCTTGGAGCCGTATTGGCTGAAGCAAATCCCTGTGTTCCTGAAGCTCAGAGAACTGATTGTTTACATCGGGGCATACCGGAATTTCGACGGTGACGAATCCTTCAGTTCATCAGATAATCAATGGTTCAAGGACTGGATCAGCGAAAGCAGAGAGCGGCTTGAGCATAACGAACCTATTGTTAATGTATGGTAAAAAGGCAGCGGTGGTAAAGCCTGGTACCAAGTTGTGGAACGGGCGGTGCAATATGAGGCTTTTGTGCAGACATACAAACCTCTAACCGAACTGCGGCAATGAATAAATAATCATGATCTATTTATGAATCTGTAGAGAAACCGGGCTGCCACCGATGCAGTCCGGTTTTTTTGTATGTATTTTTGGCTGATAAGACCCATAATGCATAGTACACTATAGGCCGGAAGCGTCATTAATCACAGAAAAGGAAAGCGTTTACAATTATAATGTAAGCGTTATCTAAATGCTGTATACATTATTACGCAAAGGGAGGAAGAAGACTTGAGTTTACACAAGGTTTCCTTTAACATGCTAGTAATTATGGGTTTTAGCATTCAGTACGCATTAATGCATCTTTTTTCTGCAGGCGAGGTCCTTGCCATTTCATCGGCTGAGCTTATCATTTATATGGTGTTCACTTTTGCCGGGCTGGGCCGGTTCTTTCAGCGCAGAAGACAGGTTCTGAACGAGCAGGGCTGCGGGTCGGCCGGACTTTTTTTCAGCGTATTATGGACGGTTTCGCTCTGTTCACAGTTTCGGAAAGAGAATTACCCGGACGCACTGACAATCATTAATTCACTTGGCGTGTCTGCTGCCGGGCTGATCCTGATTACCGAAATTGTTATTTTATTTAAGGCTTGACATACATAAAGTGATCTGTACTGGAGGATGCGTAATCCGCCGGTGAAGGAGCTTCTTTCATTTTAGATGATAGGAGCTTTTTTTGATTTATTCAATTCCCGTGCGGGTGTCCCGGTTTACTGTATTAACAAACCGTTTGCCCCATTCACACAGCGGATCAAGAACCATCCTGATTGACCTTCCGCTGTCCGTCAGCTCATATACCACTTTTGGAGGCACTTCAGGGAATACGGTCCGGAGAATAAGCCCGTCTGCTTCAAGCTCTTTAAGCTGCTGGGTGAGCATTTTTTGGGTGACCGGTGACAGCGTGCGCAGGATTTCCCCGTTGCGCATTGCTCCTTGCTCGGCCAGCAGGCAGAGAATCGCTGTTTTCCACTTGCCGCCGATCCGCTCCAGGGTGGCTTCCGTAGGGTTGTGGTACTTTTTATGTGTCATAATCATCGATCTCCTTCAACGTACCCGATTGGTAACTATATTACGAAAAAGTGCGTACTTTTTTGTTTTGATTATAAAGGTTATATTCAATCGTGTCAGTACAACGCTAAATGTGGAGGTAATAATATATGGCTATGGGGACAAGAAATTCATGGGGAACAGGAATCGTCGGAGCAGGCGGATGGGGTGGAGTGGCTCATATTCCTGCGCTCGCAGCGCTTGAGGCATATGAGGTGAAGGCCGTAGCCGGCACACGATTAGAGAGTGCACAGGCGGCGGCTGAGCTCCACGGCATTGGCTCTTCCTATAGTAGTACATCGGAGATGGCCAAGCAGGACGGAATTGACGTAGTAGTGGTAACTGTAAAAGTACCCGAACATGACCGGCTGATCCGGGAAGCCCTGGATGCCGGTAAACATGTGTACAGTGAATGGCCGCTTGCCCGGACTACTGCGGAGGCGGAGGTGCTACTTGAACTTGCGGAAGAACGGGGAGTGAAGCATGTAGTGGGTCTTCAGGCACGGGGCAATCCAACTGTCCGCTACATCAGGGACTTGGTCGCTGAAGGTGCTATTGGCCGTGTATTAGCTGTGAATATAATGGTTAGTCTGCCTGTATTTCCGACCTCGAACGGAACAGTGGACCAGGCACATGTCTATCTGCTGGATGAAGCTAACGGGGCAGACCAGCTGACGATTGGTGCTGCACATGTGCTTGATGCAATTGAATATATGGTATCGCCGTTCGTTGAGGTGTCTGGTAAGCTGGATACGCAATACCCTGAAGTTCACGTACTGGAGACTGGTGAATCAGTGACCGCAAATGCACCGGATCACGTGCTCGTTAGCGGGAAACTGGCACAGAATGCACTTGTTTCGGCACAGTTCGTCAATGGTGGTGCCCCCGGATTTACGCTGAGGATCATCGGAACCGATGGTGAACTGGTCATCACTCCGCGGGATCAGCTGATGTTTCAGATGGACCGGCTGACGCTGCAGCTCGCCCGTCCTTCCGGTGAGACAGAGATGCTGGAAACGCCGGATGTGTATGCATCACAGGTACATCAGCTGCTCCCCGGTCCCGGATACAATGTAGCTCATCTCTACGCCCGATTGGCGCAGCGGCTTGACGGGGAAGAGGTGGAATTGCCTGATTTCATTCAGGCGGTCCGGTTGCATCGTCTGATGGATTCGATTCGTAAGGCAAGCGCCTCGGGTGTCCGTCAAGAAATAAGATAGTTTACTGATACTTACTGCCCGCTTTCTTGGCATTTCTCAGTCTGCCATTAAATTTCTGGTGTTCCGGCTGGTTTGTGCTATGATTTGAGATATGGTATTTTCTGAGAAAGAAGGGGCTCTTTATGATTACTTTTAAGAAAATTCTGCAGATCATTGGTCTTAGTGTTCTTGTAACGGGCGTTGTTCATCCCCCCGCTATGGAAGCAGCAGCTACTAGTACAGCACAGACCGCGAACTTACCGGCTATCCGTATCTATTTGAACAACTCGCAGATCACCTCTTCAGCAGGAGGAGCCACCCTAATGAATGGAACGGTGATGCTCTCGCTGGACATGCTATATGTCAGGGGGGCAACGGTCAGTTACGATGAACATTCGAAATTGATCACCATCGGGAATCTATTCACGAAGGGCAGCATGAAGATCGGGAGCCGCATTGCAATGGTGAACGGGAAGCAAATCACTTATTCCGCAGCCTTCCAGCAGGTGAATAAGCAGCTCTACATCCCACTGCGGTTCGTGAATGATGCCATTGGCGGCTCGCTGAAATGGAATGAGGACAGCCGGGAGGCGCTCATCAGTTATCCTGAATTTGTCGGTGACGGCCAGACCAGTAAAGACGCGTATTTCTTAAACGGGGTGGACGGCACTTTATATAAGCGGGATGCAGCAGGAGTGGTTCACTCTATGGGCGCCTCAGCAGCCAAGCTTGAACCTTATTATATTGCGGGTACACGGCTGACATCGGTGAAGATTTCAAAAGATGCGGATTTGGTGACGATTCAGAATTCGAGCGGTGAACCTTCGGTCAACCTTACGGTATTCAACCTTTTTGTCAAAAATGGGGCCATCCTGCGCCAATCCACTGCCCATTACTGGCAGTTCTCCCCTCTGGAGCTGAAGTCATATGGCGGTAACGCCGTTATGAACGATGGCCACACGGTCCGGCTGATTGCGCCGGATGCTTCCGTCCTGCAAGCCTGGAACGTATCGAAGCTGGCAGGTACGCCGGATCAAACCTACGCCATTGAAGCCATAGGTGAGAATTATCTGGTTGCCCGCTCCTCACAAGAAGGCTTCCTGACGTTAATTGATACCGGAGCTAACCGGGCAATCCTCCTCTACAAGGAATTCGGAATTGATCCGTTGGATATGACGGGATTTAAATACGATGGGATTGAGTTCGCAGGGAGTAATGATGATAAATCAGAATTGCGGTTCAAGCTTACAGGCAGTAAGAAGGAAAGTAAGACTTTTATGTACCGGTTGGGTGGGTTGTAATTGGGTTGGTCCATGGTTTGTTGATTGTACAAAAGTAAGAAACTTCTCCTTTGATTTGAAATGGTTGGGTTGTACTTCCATTTTACACAGGAGCGGTTTCTTTTTTTGTGCTTTTAAAAGATTGAAGATTCGCTTTCCGCTTAAACAGTCCGTTCGCGCAGCGTCCGCTCAAGTGCACACGTTAATCTTACCCTTTAACCTCCCGGTGATATTTAATTTTAACTAAATAAAATTTATATTGAAATATTATTTCAGTGGTGGTATTCTTCACTTAGAGAGCGATTTCATAAACAGAAAAGGATGATGAGGAAATCATGTTAGAGCATTTGACAACAGAGACCCGCAATAAGAAAACAATGAACCTGGATGAATTAACTCCTCTTGAACTTCTCGAAGTGATGAATGAAGAAGATCACAAGGTCGCAAAGGCGGTTAAACAGGAAATTCCGCAAATTGCCAAAGCAGTAGAGGTGATTACAATGGCGATCAAACAAGGCGGACGCTTAATTTACATGGGGGCTGGAACAAGCGGGCGTATCGGCTTACTGGATGCTGTTGAATGTCCGCCAACCTTTGGAACAACACCAGAGGAGGTCATCGGGTTAATTGCCGGAGGAGAGAGGGCGTTCATCAAGGCGGTCGAAGGTGCAGAGGATAACGAACAATTAGGGGTGCAGGATCTACAGGATATCAAGCTGTCCGCCAAAGATGTAGTCGTTGGAATTGCTGCCAGCGGACGCACACCCTATGTTATCGGCGGATTAGAATATGCCAATTCTATAGGAACACCCACTGTAGCTGTGAGCTGCAACAAGGATTCAGCAATTGGTAAAATTGCCGGGATTGCAATTGAAGTCGTAAATGGGCCGGAAGTGTTAACCGGGTCAACACGTTTGAAAGCCGGCAGTTCGCAAAAGTTAATCTGCAACATGCTGTCAACAGCTTCGATGATCGGTACGGGAAAAGTGTATGGAAATTTAATGGTGGATGTACAGTTAACCAATGAAAAGCTTGTAGAACGTGCCAAACGGATTGTTATGGATGCGACAGATTGCGACGCTGAAACGGCGGAGAGTGTTCTGCAGCAGGCAGATCATAAACCGAAAATTGCCATTGTGATGATTCTTGCGGGGCTAACTAAAGAAGAAGCTGTGCAACGGCTGGAAGAATCACAAGGCTTCGTCCGTCAGGCGATTCAATAATAAGGTAAGAAGAAAGGGGCACAAGCATGAGTAAATATCATGATTTAGCGGTCAAAATACTAGGGGCTATCGGTGGCCGTGCGAATGTATCCTCTTATACCCATTGCATGACCCGTCTTCGAGTAACGGTTGTGGACCGCAGCCGGATCGCCGAAGCGGATTTGAAGCAAATCGACGGGGTTCTGGGTGTGGTGGATGATGAAACGTATCAAGTCATTCTCGGGCCAGGAGTTGTGACCAAGGTAGCTGAAGAATTCGGTAAAGTGTTGGAAAACAGCGGGCCTGAGGGCGATCCTTCAACTTCGGCTGAACAATTACAGGCTAAAGGCGCACATATGAAAGCGCAGCTTAAAAAGAAGAATGATACTCCGTTCAAAAACTTTTTACGGAAGATCGGAAATATTTTCATACCGCTTATCCCTGCGTTCGTTGGAGCCGGATTAATTGCAGGAATTGGCTCGATTCTAGCTAACAATATTACAGCAGGCAACTTAGACACTGCAACCTGGCAGCAGTATGTAACGATTTTAAATGTGATTAAAAACGCAATTTTCAGTTACCTGGTGATTTATGTCGGTATTAATGCCGCTAAAGAATTTGGAGCTACTCCTGCTCTCGGGGGAGTGATCGGCGGGGTAACGCTCTTAACAGGGGTTACAGCGGACCTGCCCATCTTTAATATATTTACGGGTGCGCCTTTAACGGCAGGACAAGGAGGAGTTATCGGCGTCCTCATCGCCGTATGGATTTTATCAATCGTCGAGAAATATTTGCGAAAAGTGATTCCTGATGCAGTTGATATAATCGTTACACCAACAATCGCCTTGCTGGTCGTGGGGCTGATTACTATATTTTTCATTATGCCATTCGCCGGATTTATTTCCAGTAATTTAATCGGAGCGATTAACTGGACGTTAGAAGTTGGCGGTGCATTCTCGGGATTTGTTCTAGGAGCAGCGTTCCTTCCGCTTGTTATGTTAGGACTGCATCAGGTATTGACGCCGATTCACATTGAGATGATCAATGATTCAGGGATGACACTGTTGCTTCCGATGCTGGCTATGGCTGGTGCGGGTCAGGTCGGGGCTTCCATTGCCTTATGGATTCGCTGCAAGAAGAATAAATCATTAACGAACATGATTAAAGGTGCGCTTCCGGTAGGTATTCTGGGAATCGGCGAGCCCTTAATTTACGGGGTTACCTTACCGCTGGGCCGGCCGTTCATTACAGCTTGTATTGGCGGTGGGATTGGTGGTGCGGTCATTGGTTTATTCGGCAACGTTGGAGCGATTGCCATTGGTCCTTCCGGGGTTGCGTTAATTCCCTTGATTGCGGGTGGATTATGGCTGAAATACGTAATAGGCTTAATTGCAGCTTACGCTGGCGGATTCATCGCCACTTATCTCTTCGGTACACCCAAAGAGGCTATGGCAGAACAGGATTAAGCGACCCTGAAATATTGAGGTGATTCCATTGCTCGGAATTTCGATTTTTGTGGCGGACCGCTCGTTAGAAGACAACGTTAGGTATATGGAAGAAATGAAGGCTGCAGGCTGTACGGAGATATTCACCTCTCTTCATATGCCGGAAGATGATATCGGACAATTGAAGGAGAAATTGCTGGAGATCGCAAACGCTGCCCGGCGGTTAGGAATGGACCTGATGGCGGATATTTCCGGAAAAGCATTGGAGAAATTTTCATTTCCCTTTCTACTGGAAGCTGGTGTTACAGGTTTGCGGATGGATTTTGGTTTTAGCGCAGTTGAAATTGCAGCCTACTCACACAAAATGAAAATCGCCTTAAATGCCAGTACCTTAACCCCGGAATTCCTGGCTGCCTTACAAGAGCATCACATTTGTCTAGACAATATTGAAGCCTGGCATAATTATTATCCCCGCCCGGAGACAGGTCTGGATAAAGAAGCATTTATAGCGAAGAACAGATGGCTGCAAGCGGAAGGTATTACGACGATGGCCTTTATTCCGGGAGACGGGCTGAAGAGAAAACCGTTATTTCAAAGTTTGCCTACCTTAGAGAAGCACAGGAATCAATCTTCTTTTCTAGCTTATCTGGAATTAGAGAAAGATTGTGCGGCGGACAAAATTTTCGTTGGCGATTTAACCCTATCAGAAGGGTCTCAGGTTCAATTTCAGCAGTATGAAGAAGGGATTATTTCTTTGCGGGTAATCCAACAATTGCCTTATGCCCTATGGGATAAGGTCCACCTGAACCGCCTGGACGCTGCCCGTGATGTAGTTCGCTCAGAAACTGCCCGGACAGATCAGGAACGTTTTGTAATGACCCGAAGTATTGCGCCTATGCATACGTACAAGCGGCCTAGAGGAACGGTTACCGTCGATAATTATTTGTACGGCCGCTATGAACATGAGCTGCAGATCACATTAAGAGATCTGCCAGCACATGAAGCTGTTAATGTGATTGGTCATGTGATAGAAGAGGACCTTCCTCTTTTGGACTACGTCAGACAAGGCGGAAGGCGCTTTAGCTTCACAGCTGCTACTTAATGATTACTCCCCTCTATTTTGTTACAATAAGGAGAATAGACTGAGGAGAGGAGCTTAGAACTTGGCAGCAGGAAGTATGATTTCCCAAATTGAACTGGTATTGAATGAACTTCCGGAATCAGAAAAAAAAGTAGCGGAGTTCATTCTTGCCAATGCTAAAGAAGTGATGCATATGACCATACATGAGCTAGCAGCCAAAGCGGAGGCAAGCAGTGCGGCGGTTGTCCGTTTTTGCCGGTCACTGGGCATCGAGGGCTTCCCCGCTCTGAAGATCCGTTTATCCGCTGAAGTAGAGAACACGAATTATGTGGGCTACTTTGATGTTGAATCCAATGAAACAGTGCATTCTATCATTGATAAAATGTTGTCCAATACCATATTGACCTTTCAGAACACGGCCAGTCAACTGGATGCGCAATCGATCGGGCAGGCCGTGAGCCTGTTACAGCAGGCAGAGGTTATTTATGTTTATGGGATAGGCGCCTCTTTTATCATTGCAGAGGATGCAGCACAGAAATGGCTTCGGCTCGGCAAAAATGTATATGCTATTTCAGACCGTCATTTATTGGCCGCAGCCATGGCTACGAAATCAGAAAACGCCGTCTTCTGGGGAATTTCGTATAGCGGTGAGACGAGAGAGGTCATTCAATTAACAAAACGGGCCAAGGAGCAGGGGATCAAAACGATTAGTCTTACCCGTCCCGGAAATAACAAGCTTGCCCAGCTCGCGGATGTTTCTCTATTTACATCACGTGCACCGGAAGCCAAGCTTCGCAGTGCAGCAACAAGCTCGAGATTTGCCCAATTATTTGTACTCGATATTGTCTTTAGCGTATATGCCTCTGCCCAGCATGATTTAACTGTGGAACAGCTGGCGAAGACAAGGCAGATGATTGAAGTTTTGTATGATTAATGTTGAACCTCTCTATAGAAACTCCTGCGAATCGGATTAGCTGCACCGGCGGCCGGAAATAGTTGGATTTTCTCTGGTATAATATACAGTTCCGGCTGTTTCTGTTTAAACATTGCATATAAAAGAGGGCATCCAATCGGTAAACTCCGTATGGATGCCCTCTTTACTCTGAGCAGATAAGAATCAATTGGTTTCGCGCAATCCATTATCGTTATCTTTCCTGCTGAAACGGTCACATGGAATGGATAAGACAGAAATTATGTAGGATTTGAGCATTGTTCTTTCTAGATTTACAAATCCTGATAAACAATATTTATAAGTTCGATTTTCAAGGTTTGGATGGCTTCTTCCCGTGGCAGCATGATGAATTTGGATAAATATTCGATGTCTACCGAGAACAGGCTAAGAATATCCTCCATGGATGCTTTATCTCCGCTCTTCGCTTTTTTTACTGTCTCGACGAATGGATGAGATTTTCCTTCAAAATTTCCAGTCCCTTGCGCTTCCATTTGCTAACCCCCTGTTGAGTCATATGTAATTCGCCTGCAACCTCTTGCTCTGCCATCCCGTCTATTACCGTTTTTTTGATAATGTACCTGCATTTTTCCCAGGGGATCATTTCCAGCAGCTCGTCGACGAATAACTCTGAAATTACCAGACTCTCAAAGCTGTTGTCATAAAGCTGATTCTCATAGAGCGGATTACTTTCCCGTATCAGTTGAATGCGAGTCTTATATTGGATTCTCCATGCTGAGCGTTTTAACAATTTTCTGCAGGTTTCAACTAGCTCGTCATCACAGGTAATCATGAATTTACCTCCCCATGTTCAGTTATACACTTTATAGACGGGTTCAGCAGAACCTGTTCCCCCAGGCCGGTTTTCACCATTCGCTGATCCTCTTATATAACAAGTAAAATATTCCATAGATTCCACAACTGACAAAAACATAAATTTACATGATTACTATTTTTCTGTCTAAAGTTGTAAAAATAATCTCTCCAATACCATGTATTTTGAGAAAAAGGGAGGCTTGTTTGTCGAAATTACATTTTTGGAGGCGCTGGCGATGAAGGATTATTTTACACCGGAGATTATCAATTCCATGCTTACTGTGCTGATTATTCCGCTGTTTGGCCTGATGGCAAAAGCAATAATTGCTTATATCAAGCGTGAAATGGTCCGGCTGGAGCAAAAAATCGGGAGCGAGGCTGTAAACGGTCTGCTGGAGCGGGCGGCGGATGCCGTTGAATCCGCTGTAATTGCTGTGAATCAAACGTTCGTTGAGACGCTGAAGCAGCAAGGTGCTTTTGATGCTGCCGCGATGGAGAAGTCTTTCCTTCTGGCAAAAGAGAAGGCGATTGTCATCTTGGGGGAGGCCGCCAAAGAGGAGCTGGGCCTTGTCATCGGAGACCTTGAAGCATGGATCGAAACGAAAATAGAAGTTTATGTGAACCGCAATAAACAGTTGTGAAATCCTGCCCGCAGTTCCCTTTGAATAGTAAAGGAGGGGCCAAGCTTCGCCATGATTAATACGCTTATCAAATAAAAAGTTAGGGGATGCATGATGAAACATTCAAAGAGGAAAATGAAGCATGTGCAGCAAGGACGGTTAGGCATTATCAGTAAATGGCTGTGTCTCTCACTCCTGATTCTGATGCTGGCGCCCGGCGCCGTATTCGGCTCAGCGAAAATGTTCCCGGACGGCTCTTCGGATCAGCGCGCGGGCAAAGCTTTTGCGGCAGTGTATGATGCTCCGCCTACCGTACAGCCGATTCAGAATAGATTAACAGTCAAAGAATCGGTCTACAATTCCGTATATGATTCGGTGTATGGGCTAGACCCTACTCTTGGAGTCATATTGCATCACGGTGCGTATCAGCTGAGTCTGCTTGCGGCCAGCGATGTACAGGGAACGATGGCCCCGGTGTCACCGCTGCTGCAGCAGATCAAGCTGTCACAGGCCTCGGGTGTTATTCCAGGGGGACGCGGATTTATGCTTCCGCAGGTCGTGGCTGTCAAGGATCTGGCGGGCAATCCGCTGGCAGGTGTTCCGGTTACATTTACCGTTTCGGAGGACAGCACGATCACCGCGGTAATGCGCGGGCTTAACAGCACTGGGATCACGGTTTTCTCGGATGCAAACGGATATGCCACTGCTGCTAACAACTACACAGGTTATGCAGGAGAAGGCTACCAGGTCTATTCTAAGAGTACCGGTGTCATTAAGACACTGGAGGTGAAAGCTACAGTCCCGGGTCTGCAGCCGGTTACCTTCAAGGTGGAGATCGGTTCCGTAGGCTCCAACCTGATCGACACCACTCCGCCTACGATTAAGGCCACAGCGAAGGTTGATGGTGGAACTCCGTACATTGCCGGAACCTGGACCAGTCATTCGGTGACGGTTCATTACACGGCGGAAGATACCTTATCCGGCATCAAATCACTGACCTCCGATCAGAGCTTCACAGCTGAGGGAGTCGGCATGACGGCAACGGGGAAGGCTGTTGACAGTGTCGCAACCAGTGATGAGGATAAGAACCATTATTCCATCGCGACCTTTGGGCCCATTAACATTGACAAAAGCGCTCCGGTTACAGCGATAACCGTGACGGGTGCCGAAGCCGGCAGCTGGAATCACGGGAAGGCAACGCTGCATTTTGCCGCAGAGGATCAATATTCCGGTGTGGACTCTATCTATTATAAGCTGGGTGAGAATGATGCCGTGAAAACTGCGGGTACAAGTGCCGGGCTTGAGATCGACGAGGAAGGAACAACTGCAGTCAGTTACTGGGCTGTGGATAAGACCGGGAATGCGGAAGCCGCCCGGACAGTGACCGTGAAAATTGACAAGAGCGGCCCGCTCATTGCCAGCATTCTAAGCCCGAAAGCGAATGATAAGGGCTGGAACAGTGCGGATGTCACAGTCTCGCTCACCGCTTCAGATGCCAACTCGGGTGTTAAGGAGATCCATTATACACTGGGAGCAGACGGGGAAGAGAAGACTGTATCAGGAACAACCGCTTCGTTCGCCGTTCAGACGGAAGGAATTACACCTCTTACATTCTGGGCAGTGGATCAGGCAGGTAACAGTACACCTGTGCAGACAACGGAAGTGAAAATAGATAAAACCATTCCGGTAATCACCGTTCCGGCAGATATTACTATTGAGGCCAAGGCAGTACGTACTCCTGTCGATATTGGCAAAGCCTCCGTTCAGGATATTTCCATCCCGGATGTCATCCTGACAAACGATGCACCGGCGGATTATCCAATCGGTACGACAACTGTAAAGTGGACAGCTGTGGATCCGGTTGGCAATACTTCTTCACAGGTGCAGAAGATCACCGTAAAGGATACAACGAAACCAGTGCTCACTGTGCAGGGAGATATCGTAGTGGAAGCTACGGCTGTACAAACACCGTTTGTTGTTGGTGGAGCCTCGGCCGTTGATATCTTTCCGGTCATTGTGGTGAATGATGCGCCGAAGGAATTCCCTATAGGTCCAACTACGGTCACATGGACCGCGACAGATGCGAACAGCAACGTGATCACAGCTACACAGAAGGTAACAGTAGTCGATCGGATCAAGCCGGTGCTGACTGTGCCTGCGGGCATTACGAAAGAAGCTGTGGGCCGAAGAACAGCGGTAGCTGTTGGCACAGCAACCGCTACGGATATTTTCAAGGTAAGTATTACGAATAATGCGCCTGAAGACTATCCGGTAGGAACCACTAAGGTCAGCTGGGTGGCGAAAGATGAGAATGGCAATACCTCTACAGCAGATCAGACTATCGTGATTACCGATACAACCAAGCCTGAGCTGACGATTCCGAAGGATATTACAGTGGAAGCAACAGCCAAACGGACGAAGGTAGCTACCGGACAAGCCGAAGCCACTGATCTGTTCGATGTGCTTTTAACGAATGATGCTCCGGCTGACTATCCGGTAGGCACAACCCTGGTAACCTGGACAGCCAGAGACGAGCATGGAAATGTCTCGGAACAGGTGCAGAAGATCACGGTTACAGACAAGACAGCGCCACACCTGACAGTGCCCGGGGATATTACAGCAGAAGCCACTGCCATTAAGACACCGGTAGAGCTGGGGCAGGCGACGGCTACAGATATTTTCAAGGTTACGGTTACGAACAATGCACCAGACAGCTTTATCTTTGGGACCACGGTAGTTACCTGGACAGCTACCGATGAGAACGGCAACAGCACCAAGCTAACACAGACGGTAAAAATTGTAGATACAACGAAGCCGCTTGTCACGCTGCCAGGCAATAAAACGGCAGAAGCGACCGGAGAAAGAACGAAGGTGGACATCGGCCAGCCGGTGGTAACAGAAATATTCCCGGTGACAATCGCGAAGGATGCTCCGGCAGATTTCCCGCTTGGCACGACCAAGGTGACCTGGACCATAACGGATGAACATAGCAATGCAACTATAGGTACGCAAGAGATCAAGATCGTGGATACTACCAAGCCAGTCCTTACTGTACCAGAGAATATTACAGTAGAGGCGACAGCGGTCAGATCCATAGTTGATCTGGGCCAGCCCGTTGTCTTCGATCTATTCAAGACCACTGTCATTAACGATGCGCCGGATGATTTCCCTGTCGGCACAACCAGAGTGACTTGGATGGCTAGTGATTCAAGCGGTAATGTGGCGATTGGGACACAGGATGTGACGGTAGTGGATACGACCGCTCCTGAACTCCAGATCCCTGCAGATGTAGGAGTCGAGGCTACAGCAGTTAAAACTCCGGTAGTGATTGGAGAGGCAACAGCTACGGATATTTTTCCGGTTACAGTAACCAGCAATGCTCCCGAGGTCTATTCAGTGGGAACGACTGAAGTCATCTGGACCGCTAAGGATGCCAACGGTTTAGTAACTACAGGCAAGCAAAAAGTGACGGTAGCCGATACAACACTGCCAGTGCTGACAGTCCCTGAGGATATCAGCATCGAGGCTACAGCAGTTAGTACCCCTGTCAATATTGGCAAGGCTACGGCAACGGATCTGTTCCCGGTAACGGTTGTCAGTAATGGTCCTTCCAGTTATCCGCTAGGCAAAACAATTGTGACCTGGAAGGCGACCGATACGAACGGGAACTTCAGTACCGGGACGCAAATTATTACCGTTGTGGACAATACCGCACCGGTAATAGCTGCAACGCCGGATATTACAATTGAAGCCACCGGACGTACAACTCCGGTTCAGCTCGGGGTGCCGGCAGCCACAGATATTTTCGGAGTCGCCTCAGTGACCAGCGATGCTCCGGCTTCATTCCCTCTGGGAGTGAAAGAGGTGACCTGGACGGCCAAGGACAAGAACGGCAATGTGTCCAACCGCAAGCAAAAGGTTACAGTAGTGGATACCACAAAGCCGGTGCTTAGTATTCCGGAGGATGTAACCGTAGAAGCTGCAGCGCTACACACACCGGTCGAAATTGGGACGGCAACAGCCACAGATTTATTCGAGGTTACGGTCAAGAGCGATGCCCCGGAGGCTTATCCGTTAGGTATCACAAAAGTGAACTGGACGGCCATAGATGAGAATGGCAATATCTCCACTGGGGTACAGATCATCACAGTGGTAGATACCACGAAACCAGTGCTCACTATGCCGGAAGATCTGACGGTGGAAGCCACCGCAGTGCAGACGCCTGTGGAGATCGGACTGGCGTCAGCAACGGATATTTATCCAGTTACGCTTACCAACAACGCCCCGGATGCCTATCCGCTCGGTGAAACGAAGGTCATCTGGACTGCTACCGATGCGAACGGCAATGTATCTGCTAAGGTGCAGACCATTACGGTTGTGGATACGACCCGCCCGCAGCTGAACGTGCCGGAAGATAGGATCGTAGAAGCTACAGCGGTGAAGACACCTGTGGGGATCGGGCAAGCAACCGCAACAGATATTTTCAAAGTTACGCTTGTAAACAACGCCCCGGATGCTTATCCGCTGGGCATAACTGAGATCACCTGGACTGCTACCGATGCGAACGGCAATGTATCTACCAAGGTACAGAAGATTAAGGTCGTAGATACGACCAGGCCGCAGCTGAACGTACCGGAAGACATGAGCGTAGAAGCTACAGCGGTTGAGACACTAGTGGAGATTGGACAAGCAACCGCAACAGATATTTTCAAAGTTACGGTTGAGAGCAATGCTCCGGCAGCTTTTCCGCTAGGTACTACGGAGGTTACCTGGACGGCAACAGATGAGAGCGGCAACGTGACTGCCTTTGTTCAAAAGATTACGGTAGTGGATACCACGAAGCCGACGCTTATTGTTCCTAAGGATCAGACCGTTGAGGCAACCGCAGTTCGGACCCCTATTGAAATAGGGCAAGCTGCGGCGGAGGATATCTTCCCTGTGACGGTTACATCGGATGCTCCTGCCGACTATCCGCTGGGAACGACGACAGTCAACTGGAAGGCCAAGGACGTAAATGGCAACGAAATTATAGTATTACAGCGAATTACCGTTGAGGATACGACTCAACCGGTGCTGAAGTTCAAAGGATCTCTGCATCTGACCAAGGAAGCAACCGCGCTGGCAACCCCGGTAGAGCTGGAAGTGCCAGAGGTGCTCGAGCTGTTCCCGGTTACGCTAACCACGGATGCTCCCGGTTTTGGTGAACAAGGTCCAATTACATCAGAGGATAGTATAACTGCGGAGTTCCCTCTTGGAATAACAAAGGTAACCTGGACAGCCAAGGATCACAGCGGGAATGCCATGATCGGCATTGTAACGGTGACCATAACGGATACGGTCAAGCCCGTGCTCAAGCTTCCGGCAGATATTACGTTAGAAGCAACGGCAGTGAAGACGCCGGTACAGATTGGGGAAGCTACAGCCACAGATATCTATGATGTGACCGTTACCAGCAACGCACCTGAGGATTATGCGCTGGGTACAACGGAGATTATATGGACGGCAAAGGATGCGAACGGCAATGTAAGCACAGGCGTGCAGAAGATTACTGTGGTGGACACGACGAAGCCGGTGCTGAAGCTGCCGGAAGATAAGACGGTGGAAGCAACCGCGCTGAGAACTCCGGTAGATACCGGTATAGCTACAGCTACGGATATTTTCGGGGTGACCGTGACCAGCAATGCTCCGGCGGATTATGAGCTGGGCACGACGGAAGTCACCTGGATCACAACGGATCCAAACGGCAATAGTACAACAAGCGTGCAGAAGATTACGGTGAAGGATACGACGAAGCCGGTGCTGAAGCTGCCGGCAGACAAGACGGTGGAAGCAGCCGCGCTGAAAACTCCGGTGGACATCGGGTTGGCAACGGCTACAGATATTTACGGGGTTACCGTGACCAGCAATGCTCCGGCGGATTATGCGCTGGGCACAACCGAAGTGATCTGGACGGCAATGGATGAGAACGGAAACAGTATCACTGGCGTGCAAAAGGTTACGGTAGTAGATACCACGAAGCCGGTGCTGAAGCTGCCAGCAGACAAGACGGTGGAAGCAGCCGCACTGAAAACTCCGGTGGACATCGGGTTGGCAACGGCTACAGATATTTACGGGGTGACCGTGACCAGCAATGCTCCGGCGGATTATGAGCTGGGCATGACCGAAGTGATCTGGACCGCAACGGATGAGAACGGCAACAGTACGACAGGCGTGCAGAAGATTACGGTGGTGGATACCACGAAGCCGGTGCTGAAGCTGCCAGCAGACAAGACGGTGGAAGCAGCCGCGCTGAAAACTCCGGTGGATATCGGCTTGGCAACAGGCACGGATATTTACGGGGTGACGGTGACCAGCAACGCTCCGGCGGATTATGCGCTGGGCATGACCGAAGTTATTTGGACGGCAACGGATGCCAATGGCAACGTGACTACAGATGTGCAGAAGATCACGGTGCAGGATACCACGAAGCCTGTGCTAGGGCTGCCGGAGGATAAAGTCGCCGAAGCCACTGCGCTAAAAACTCCGGTAGACATCGGCCTGGCGACGGGCACGGATATTTACGGGGTGACGGTGACCAGCAACGCTCCGGCGGATTATGCGCTGGGCATGACAGAAGTGAAATGGACGGCAACGGATGCCAATGGTAACGTGACTACAGGCGTGCAGAAGATCACGGTGAAGGATACCACGAAGCCGGTGCTAAAGCTTCCGGCAGATAAGACGGTGGAAGCGACTGCGCTGAAAACTCCGGTAGACATCGGATTGGCAACGGCCACGGATATATTCGGGGTGACGGTGACCAGCAATGCTCCGGTGGATTATGCGCTGGGCATGACAGAAGTGAAATGGACGGCAACGGATGCCAATGGTAACGTGACTACAGGCGTGCAGAAGATCACGGTGAAGGATACCACGAAGCCGGTGCTGAAAGCACCAGCAGATATTGCTGTTCCAGCTCTCGGCACCAAAACTCCTGTAAACCTGGGCCAAGCGACAGCGACCGATATCTTCGGATTTACGCTGAAGAATGATGCTCCGGCAGACGGCTTCCCGTTCGGGAAAACAGCGGTCACTTGGACGGCCACGGATGTGAACGGCAATGTATCAACGGCGGTGCAATATGTAACCGTAACTCAGGTATTTAAGGTTCAATCGTATAACGCCAGCAGAAGCAGCGTATCGAATACGATTTTTCCGAGAATAACCTTTGAGAACACAAGCAGCAGCACCATTCAGCTCTCGAGCATCAAGCTTAGATACTACTACACGATAGATGGCGAGAAGTCCCAGAGCTTCTATACCGATTACTCCAGGGTATCGGGTAGTTCCGGCAGCAGAACCATTCAGTCCTATATTACAGGGAGCTTTCAAAAGACCGCTAGCAAAACCGGCAGTGATTATTACTTGGAAATCGGATTCTCCAGCAGTGCCGGAAGTCTGAAGCCGGGTGAAGAAGTGGAAATCCAATGCAGGTTCTGGAAAACCAATTATTCGAACTATACCCAGACGAATGACTATTCCTTCAATGCATCGGCAACAGGTTATACCGATACCAACAAAATTACGGCCTACTCCTCCGGCAATCTGATTGCAGGCATGGAACCGTAAGCGGGCAAGTGCAGCATTGCACGGCTTCCAGGCTGCCGCCGAAACACTGGCTGCAGCTTGGAGTTTATATTTTATTATCGAGAGATCAACCAGCTCCATTCCGGGGGTACTATATGCCAGACGACATGAATGAAATACTTCAACGGTTGACCCGCGTAGAAACAAAGCTCGACATCATGAACAGCGCAAGGGATATTGCACTGGAGGCTATGCAGAGCAGCAAATCAGCACATTTACGTATGGATGAGATACGGGATGAACTGTCCAGACTGAAGCTCAGGCAAGGGGAGAACCAGCGTTGGCTGGTAGGAACCCTGATCAGCAGTGTGGGGATATGTATTGCCGCAGCCGGCCTCTTGATTAAGATATTAATCGGGTAGCAGAAGCAGCAGTGGATGATTGACGTGAAGAGGGAGAGGACATGGATGACCAAAGGATTTGATTGTGCGGCTCCGCTGACGAAGAAGTTGGCGAAGCAGTTCCGGGATGACGGTTATGTGTTCGCCTGCCGTTACCTCGTGCCCTTAGGCTGGAAAAGGCTTACGAGGACAGAGGCGGCGGCCATCAGCGCTGCCGGACTGCAGATCGTCTCTGTGTTTGAAACGACTGCCAGCCGTGCGCTGGGCGGACGCACCGCCGGTCTGACTGACGGGGTGATTGCCGAACAGACGGCGTTAGCGGTTGGGCAGCCTGCTGGAAGCCGGATCTACTTCGCTGTAGATTTCGACGCATCTGCCAAGCAGATGGATACGGTAATCCAATATATCAAGGCAGCGGGTGAGGCTGCCCGGAATTACCGCTCAGGTGTCTATGGAAGCGTGGCTGTTATTGAGGCTGCAATGGCAGCCAAGGCCTGCACCGGCTTCTGGCAGACCTACGCCTGGAGCAAAGGCCGGAAGGCAGAGGGGATTCACATTTATCAGTACGACAACGGCCCCAGAGGGCTGGGTCAGCCGGTCCACGGAGTGAATGTGGATCTGGATCTGTCCAGTGGAGATGTGGGCTGGTGGAACACGCTGCCTGCGGCTGCTCTACAGCCGGGCAATACAAACGGAGAGGAAAATGACTATATGCTAAACAAAGAGGATGCTAACAAGATCATCGCGTTCATTCAAGCTGCCTATATGGCCGCGGGCAGTGCGGAGTCCAGAAAAGAATTTCACCGTCTGGCCAACGAACTGCGCCAGGCTTCGGGACAAGCGGCAGATTCAAATATTCAATAATCAGCAGCTTCGGATTACAGCCACCCCCGGGTGGCTTTTTTGGCATTGGGTTTTTCAATAAATAATTCAATAGATGGATTTATTTGTGCCTCCGGCTGTAAAAAACGCTATGGATTTTACTTTATCTGTAGGATCGATTTTTTACAGAGGGGGGACTCCATTTGCAGACCCAAGCAACCGTGAGCAAGGACAAAGAGAAAACACCCGGCGGTCATAAACCATACAGCAATCCGCAGGTATTCGTACGGCCGGCAGCTGCGAAGCAACCGGACCCGGTTGAGATCATCAGGCGTGTCCGCCAGAATCCGTCTTCCTTAAGCCGTGAAGACAAACTGGCGCTTCAGCGTACCCTGGGCAACCGCGCCGTGGTTCAATTGTTATCCAGCCTGAAGGATAGCCGGAAGGAAGAGGATAAGGCAGAGAAATCTGCCGGGACGAAGCCGGCTGAACAAGGGCAGGGAAGTCCGGAGAATACGCAGGTTGACCGGGAGCCGGTTCTGCCGAAACCGGTTCAAGAGCCAAGACCGGTACCAGCGCAAGCAGAGATGCAGCAAGTCAGCCCAGAGCCAGAACCGAAGACGGAGGACAAGGCGGAATCGAATCATCAAACAGCGGGAAGCGCTGCCTCCAAAGAGTGGGTTAAACCCTCAGCTGGAGGGACTCCTGCCGGAACTGGAGACCGCAAGGGGAAATTAGCTCCGGGTCAGCCGGACGGAAAAGCGAAGACCGTTGCTCCTCAGCAGGTAGAGGCAAAGACGGCTCCGCAAGGGAAACAAGCTGAAACAGAACAGCATGCAGAAGCTAAGGTGGCTAAGAATGCCAAGGAGGCGACAGCGCCGAAGGCCGATAAGGAAACGAAGCCTGCAAATGAAGCCAAGGAGGGCAAAGGAGAATCCGCACAGAAGGGAGCTGCGAAGGAGCCTTCGCTGGGAGCGGCACTGGGCGCTTTGGCGGGGGACGGGAAGGAAGAGCCGGCGAAGGCCAAGAAGGTGACCATCCACGGGGAAGATCCGGGGCAAATTCTAGATCAGCTGACACAGGTTCAGCCCACTGAGCTGGGGGATGCCTATGCCCAGGCTGTGAATGTATCCGCAGGAGCGTTCGCGAAGCAGAAGCAGAAGACCAAACAGGGGATGCCTGCAGTTCCTGCACCGACAGGACTGAAGGGGAAAGTGCTGCAAGCCCGGAAAAAGCCGGGGATGCTGAAGCATGCTATTCCGGGAGGGTTCAAAAGTGAACGCACCGGCGGAGCCGCGCTTGCGGGGAACCTGAACCAAATGAATATCGGATCTTCCGGACCGGAAGGTAATCCTGAGGCCATTATGGGCGAAATCCGTTCTGCAGCGGCTCAGCCACCGGGAATCAGCATGACAGGCGAGGCAGATCCTTCTCAGCTTGAGGGCTTTAACCAGGAGGCCTCCCGCGAGGTGGGAGCCGCGAAGCAGGCGGAGATGGGCCAGATCAACCATCCGTTTGGTGAGAAAGACATTTATCCCGAGCCGGACGGCTCCACGCTGAAGTCCTCTGCAGAGCTGCAAGGCGGAGCCGCACCCGCAGCTAAGAAGCTGCCGGTACTAGGACTGCCTGCGGACATGACTGCCGGTCTGAACCGCAGCCTTGCGCCGGAAATGAAGAAGCAGCTTGGCTCCAAGCAGGCCGAATACAGCAAGGAAAAGGAGAAGTTCGACAGCAAGGTGCAGCTCTCCAAAGCAGACAGTCATGCGCAAATCCAGCAGGCAGAGGCCGACGCCAGGAACAAGCAGCTAAGCCAGCAGGCTGGGGCAAAGTCGGAAGTGGACAATCTGCGGGGTGAATGGAAAAACGAGCTGGATGCAGCTGAAGCCGACTATGCCGGACAGGCCGGAGCGGCAGCACAGCAGAAAAAGGGCGAAATTAACAGCGTCCGGATGGAAAAAGAGCGCGAGGCACAGAAGAAGCAGTCCGAAGCTGAACGGGAAGCCACGCAGGCCTACAGTAAAGCCAAGAAGGAAGCAGACGGGAAACACAAAGAGGAAAAGGCAAAGGAAGAGAAAAAAGGCGGTTTCCTGGGCTGGGTGAAGGACAAGCTTGAGGCGGTTGTCAATATAGTCAAGAAAGCGGTCAACTTCATTTTCGAGGGTCTTCGAAAAGCGGTCAAGTTTATTTTTGAAAAGGCCAAACAGGCGGTGCTGGGTATTATTGAACTGGGCCGCAAGCTGATTACCACCCTGATCAAGGGGCTGGGTGCGCTGCTTAAAAAGCTGGTGTCGGTTGTCTTTGCCAAGTTCCCTGGTATAGCCGCCAAAATATGCAGCAAAATTGACGGAGTCGTCGACAAGGCCATTAAGGCCGTCAATCAACTGGCGCAAAAGCTCAAAACAAAAGTCACTCAGGTCATGGACTTCCTGGCCGCCAAGGTGGATCAGGCACTGGCAGCGGTACAGAACTTCTATACCAAGCTGATCTCCACGTTAGGCAACCTGTTCATTGCCACTTTTCTTGATGTGCTTGCCCGGATTGGGGCGCTCGGCAAGGCGGCGAAGCGTTCGCTCAGCCACCTGGAAGGCAAGATGTGGGAATATCTGCTCGGTGTAGACATCTCCAAGCCTATGGGGGCCGCAGCGGCAGAAGGCGAAGCGGTAGAAGAAGCGGGTCCGGCTGCAGAAGAGAAGCTTACCGCAGAAGATATCGAGATGGAGTCGGTGGAAGAAGGCGAGATGGACCCGGCGCTGGTGCAGGAAGCGAATCTCAAGGACGGGGAAACCAAGGAGCTCTCAGGCAGCCGCGACCCGGCTACGATGGACAGCATCCTGGCAGAATTCGACACCGGAAAAGAGAATCAAAGCCTTGGCGGGAAAATTGCCGACGGTGCGAAGCTTCGTGCGAACAATGCGAAAATGTTGTTTGACCAGATTAAATCATTTGTAATAAAATGGATGAAGGCCCATGGATTACAGCTCCTGGCAGCCGTAGCGGGAATATTGGTTACCGTTGGCGCTGCTCTAGTCATCACTGGTGGATCTATTTCCGTTCTGATTGGCCCCATTATTAATGCGATCACTGTTCTGATGGAAGCTCAGGCCATTGTTTCTGTCGCGCAGACCTTAGCGCAAGCCTCCGTGCAGGTGGGCACTTACCTGGTTCAGGGCTGGCAGAAGATGATTGAACCTGCTGCTATCGCACTGGCAACGGCCATGGCTATGGGGTTGGTCGAGCTAGCCATGGCGCTTGGGATGAAGGGACTTGGCAAAGGGCTCAATAAGGCGGGCACAGCCCTTAAGAAGGGCAGCACCTCAACAGCCAAAAAAGGTGTGAAGGCAGCAGCCGGAGCAGGAACCAAGGGCATCAAGGGCCTTTTGAAAAGCGGAGCCAACCTGGTCTCCAAGACCGGCAGCATGATTATCCGTAATGGTAAAATCGTGATCAAGAGCCTGAAGAAAGGGCTCATGAAGGGGGCCAAAAAGCTCCAGGATCTGGTTGGCCGGATTCTGCAGAAGTTCAAGTTTAAGAAGTTCAAGCTGGTGCGCAAAGGTAAGCATATCCGTCTATACGGCGAGGTTAATCCTTGGGTGCTGCTGGCTGACGGTACTATAGAAGAAGTAGAAAATCTCGATGGAAGAAAAGCAGGAATTAGTACTCAGGCTGAGTATGACAAAATCAAGAGCTTGAAGGCTTCTGAGAGAAAAGAAGTCTACAATAAAGCAGTAGCAAAAGAAGACGGTAAAATTGATTTTGATAGTATTGCGGACACGGTTAAAGATAAACCTCAAAAACCAAAAAAACATCAAGCAGAGAAGATAAGCACTCTTCAATCTGGTAATGGACCTTATTCACATATTCAAGATTCCAAGTATGTAGGTTCTGGGAAGGATTTTACTCCGGCTCAAAAGAAAAAGATAATTGAAGAGAATATGAAAAAAAATGGAGGCGTTGTTAAGTCTGATGATACAAGCGAATTACTAACCAAACCCCAAAAAAGCAAGAAAGGCGTTACACCTGATCCTAATGAATGGCAAATAGATCATATTATTCCAAGGGATAAAGGTGGCTCTAACAGTTATAGTAATGCTCAAGTTTTATCTAGAAAAGCAAATAGAGAAAAATCCAATAAATTACCCTAAGACTTTTGATAAACTTAGAAAGACAATACCAACAACTTAACCGAAAAGGAGAAACATAATGAAACCATTAATATTAAATAATCAATTAAATAAAAGCATTCTATGGAGAGGTTGTATACTTGCATCTATAGCTCATGCAATAATGGTTGCTCACTATCCAGAATTATCATACGAGCATTCATGGGATGGAGAAAACTATAGTGTTGTTGATGGTTCGGGAGGAAGAGGCACTATTTCCTTCATAGATAAATATTTAGTTGGGGCATTTCGAAATGACAACGTTACACGAACAGATATCTCTAAAGCAATTGATTTTTTTATAGATGCACCAAAGGAAGTTCTTGAGATAGCTAAAAATGAAACTTTAGAATACCTTCTTAAAGAAGGTGAAAATGGTACAGCCTTCCCATCTATTACAACTGCATTTTGGGGTGATAATGATACATTTACTTCAATTGATAATATTGTCAAACTAGTTCAATGTGGTGGTTATTTAATAGAAAGGCAGTTAATGAAGAGTGACTATGCAATTGAATCTTGGCGAGATTATTATGAGATGACTTCTGAGCAGGTTGAATTGCTAATCGCCATATATGATAGAAAAGTTAATAATCCTGATGAAAAAATCACGTTAACAATAAGGGAGATTGAAATGATTGGAGCAGAAGATTCCGAAGGTCTGAGTGAAAGTATGGCTTCATTTGAGGAAATCGGAGTATACTGGACATAATAAACTGGTCATATTACTTTCCATTCCTAAAATATATTATTACTAATAATACGTATAAAAAAACAGGTTAATTATGGTAAGTTCTCCCACTGTAATTGATCTGTTTTTTTGTTATAATCGTTTTCTTGCGGTTTTTTAAAATTTAATCACAACTGAAAAATGCACACTCCACGTGCTTTCATTTTCAGCTATCCTTCTGACAAAAAACTCCCGTAAATCATTTCACCCAGTTGTAATCCCCCTCCCCAAACTTACTTTATATATGAACGAGAAAATATAGAGTGAGGACATAACTGCCGATGAAATTCAAAAAATTGGCCAGAACCTTTCGACAGGAACCGCCGGAAACGAAGTGTGCGGAACACGGAGTTGTAACTGCTCCGGATCAATTGAGGTCTGCCACTGATTTAAGCCATGCAGCATGTTCAATTGCTGCTCCTGAGCTGGCAGACGCAGCAGCATCTGCTCATTCCGGTGGCGAACCAGCGACGGCCTGTACTCCTGCTCCGCCCTACACCTCCAACCACGAGCATCTGGCCGAGGAGCTGCAGCTGCTGGAGCTCCGGCTTAAGCTAAGGCTGCTTGAGGCACCGCAGCATGGTGCAGAGCTGGCGCTGGTAGACGAAGAGATCCGAAGTCTGCTGGATGTCCAGCCTGAGGATGAGCGCTACCTCAATCTCCTGACAGCGGAAATCGCTCATCTGGAACGGCAAATTGCTGCCCGGCTGGAGGCCAGCTACGGGCTATCTTCCGGGCAGCCGCCCGGTGAGGGTCCCCGGCTGATGCTCCCGCAGGTGGCTTCCGCGCTCAATCTGTCGGGACTGGAGGTAAGCATACTTGTCGCTTGTCTTGCACCTGAACTGGACCGGAAGTATGAACGTATCTACGCCTACCTGCAGAATGATATGTCGGATAAGCGCCTTTCGGTAGATCTTGTCCTGCAATTATTCACCGGGACGGAGGAAGAGCGGCTTAGTGCCCGCCTGCTGTTCGATGCAAATGCACCGCTCATGAAGTTTCTGCTGGAGCGGTCAGGGGACTACGGCGACTGCCGCATTCCGCTGATCGCCCGGCCGCTGAAGCTGGAGGACTGGGCGGTGAATCTGCTGCTTGGCTATGAGGTATTGGACGAGCGCTTGACGAAGGCGGCGAGCCTGAGCCCTGTGCCGCTTCCGCTGCAGACTGGCTTTCCGGCAGAGCTGGAGCACAGGCTGCTGCGGTTTGTGAAGTATTACAGCAGCGGGGAGCCGCGTAGCCCCAGCAGCCTGCTGTACTGCAGCGGCCCGGATGAAGCCGGGAAACTAAGCGGCATCCGTGGGGTCTGCGGCAAGCTGGGAACCTCTGTACTGGTTGCCGACATGGGCAAGCTGCTGCTTCCTGAGGTGAATTTCAGCGATATGTTGAGACTGCTTGGACGGCATGCGCTGCTGCAGAATGCGGCGCTCTGCTTCACCGGCTTCGACAGTGCAGTGACAGAGGATGACCGTTACAGCCTGCAGATCCGGCTTTTGGTAGATATGCTGGCAGCCTGTTCGCCTCTGACGTTTATCCTTGGAGAAGCGCAGTGGGGGATCAGCTTGAACGGGGTTCCACTGAATTTCATGCCCTTCGACTTGCCCTTTCCGGATGCATCCGCCCGCAAGACGGCATGGACTGCCCTGGGGCAGGACTACAGGCTGTCTCCGCAGATTGAGCTGGATGACTTCAGCGGAAGCTTCCGTTTCACTTCCAGTCAAATCCGGGATGCGCTGAACGGCGGCGAGAATATCGCCGTCTGGAATGGTTCCAGGGAGGTTGAGATTAGCGCCAAGGACCTGTACCAAGCGTGTTACTTCCAGTCCAGCCGCAAGATTCAGGCGCTGGCGACGAAGATCCGGGCCATGTATACCTGGGACATGCTGGTGCTTCCCGGCGAGCAGCTGAGCCAGCTTGAGGAAATCTGCCGTCAGGTGAAATACCGGGCGCTGGTCTACGGGGAATGGGGCTTTGCCGGGCGGCTGTCCCTTGGGAGAGGGCTGAACATCCTGTTCTCCGGGCCGCCCGGCTCCGGGAAGACAATGGCAGCTGAGGTCATTGCGACAGAGCTGAATCTGGAAATCTACAAGATCGATGTCTCGCAGATTGTGAGCAAGTATATCGGGGAGACCGAGAAGAATCTGTCGCGGATTTTTGACGAGGCGGAGACCTCGAACGCCATTCTCTTCTTCGATGAAGCGGATGCCTTGTTCGGCAAACGCTCTGAGGTCAAGGATGCGCATGACCGGTATGCGAATGTGGAGATCAGCTACCTGCTGCAGAAAATGGAGGAGTACACGGGGATCGTGATTCTGGCGACCAATCTGAATCAGAATCTGGACGATGCCTTTGCACGCAGACTGCATTTCAAGCTGGAATTCCCGTTCCCCGAGAAACAGCAGCGCGGACTCATCTGGCGGGGAATGTTCCCGGCGGGAGCGCCGCTTGATCCGGATGTGGATTACGATTTCATGGCGGAGAAGTTCATTCTCGCCGGCGGCAACATCAAGAACATAGCCTTGAATGCGGCCTTTTATGCTGCGCACGAGGGCTGTTCCATTGGGATGAAGCAGATTATGCTGGCTGCCAAGCGGGAATATCTCAAGCTGGGCAAAACTTTTTTGCAGTCGGATTATGCTCCCTACCACACACTGATTGAGGTGAAATAGGCATGGCCGTGGATACCGGTACGGTAATAAGAGATGTCAGCACCAGCCTGAAGACGCTGTTGAAGGCAAATGTGCCTGAGCTGAACGACGACAGCTTCATCAGCTTCGGCTCACCCAGCGACATTGACAGCTCAACGATGAAGCTCTCGATGTGCTTGTATTATTTGAGCCATAGCCCGAGCATGCGCAACAGTGAGAAGGAAGAGATCGGCGGCACGAACGAGTTCCTGTATCCGCCGGCTTATCTGGATTTGTACTATCTGCTCACACCGTATGCCAAGGACAGGGAAACGGAGCAGCTTATTCTGGGCAGAATCTTTCAGCTGTTCCATGAGCATCCGGTGCTCAGCGGCACTGACCTGAAGGGCAATCTCGCCGAATGCGGCAACGAGAAGATCCGGATCTCCTACAACAATCTGACGATTCAGGATATCAAGCAGCTGTGGGAGGTTTTTCCGGGAAAGCCTGCGAAGGTGAGCCTGTCCTATCTGGTGTCACCGGTAAGACTGCCGGCGGATAAGACGATCATGATTCCAAGGGTTGAAGTTAAGGAGCTGGGGATTCATCCCATGTAGACAGACTGGCCCTGACTTCTTCTTTGAAAGGAGTGATTCATGGAGGGAAATCGTTGCAAGGCACCCATAACCGCGGATGATCCGCAAAACCCGGCTGCTGCTTCCATTGAAGCAGAAGCTAACAAAACTTAAGTGTATGCTTCCGAAGTGAGTTTTGTACGAAGCATGTCACAGAAGCAGAAGCTAACAAAACTTTTAGGAGGGTAAGAGATGGCAAATTATTTATCGCCAGGCGTGTACGTAGAGGAAGTCTCAAGCGGTGTCAAGCCGATTGCCGGTGTAGGCACATCTGTAGGGGCGTTCGTGGGGATCGCAGAGAAAGGCGTGATCGGCAAAGCGGTACTTGTCACGAACTGGAGCCAATTCGTCAATGAATTCGGCCAATTTATCCCGAATGGCTATCTGGCTTATGCCGTATACAGCTTTTTCGCGGAAGGAGGAACCTCCTGCTACGTGGTAAGAGCCGCTTCCAACGACATCCGGCCTGCATCGCTTACAGTCAGAGACACAGATAACCTGGATCTCTTCAAGGTGATTGCACGCTCGGAAGGGGATTGGGGCAACCGGATCTCCGTGAAGATCAGCCCGTCCTCCAATAAGCAGCAGTTTGGCTTCAAGATGGTGGTCCAGTATATGCTGGACAGCGATTTTGATGATGAATACACCGGGGAAGACGAGGACGGCAAAATCGTCGAAATCTTCGATAATATGCTGCTGATCAATTTCGAGGAGAAGGTGAATCAGGTTTCCGCGTTTGTCAGCGTGAAGCCGCTGGTCGATCTGACCATTCTCGAAAATATGGAAAAGACGCCGGCCTTCAATGAAACAGCCCTGTCGCTCGGCGGCGGTGTGAACGGGATGTCTCCGATTGATTTCCTGGGCGACTCGGTCACCCGGGCGGGCATCCATGCCTTTGATACGATTGACGGCATCAACATTGTGGCTGCGCCGGACCTTGCGGATATGGCCTACAGCCGGGGCACGATTCTGGACATGCTGAACTACTGCAAGCTGAGAAAAGACTGTATCTTCATCGTTGACCCTCCGCATGGGCTGAACCCGCAGGAGGTCAAGGATTTCAAGGAAGGCGCAGGCGAATACTCGGGGAATTCGTTCAACACCTCTTATGGAGCCCTCTATTATCCATGGGTCTACATTAACGATCCGCTCACAGGCAAGCAGAAGCTTGTTCCGCCGTCAGGCGCTATCGCCGGTACGTATGCTTACGTCGATTCCATGCGCGGTGTCCACAAAGCACCGGCAGGCACCACGGACGGCTATCTGGATTCCGTAGTCGGCATTGAGAAGATCATCACCAAAGCGGAGCAGGGACTGCTCAATCCGGACGGTATCAACGTCATCCGCTCCCTGCCGGAAGGCATTTGCGTCTGGGGGGCCAGAACGCTGTCCTCCGATTCCGAATGGAATTACGTCAACGTCCGGCGCCTGATGATGTACATTGAGGAATCGCTGGATGAGGGCAGCCAGTGGGTGGTATTCGAACCGAATGATCCAAGCCTCTGGGGCAAGGTGAAACGCAACCTTACAGCCTTCCTGACCCGTGTATGGAGAGACGGCGCACTCTATGGAACTACACAGGAAGAAGCCTTTTTCGTCAAAGTGGACGAAGAGAACAATCCTCCTGCCGTGCGGGATGCAGGCCAGCTGATTATTGAAGTCGGCGTGGCACCGGTCAAGCCTGCTGAATTCGTAGTCATCCGGGTCAGCCAGAAGACCCTGTCCAAATAAGAGATTGAGAGGAGATTTATCCTATGGCAACCGGCAAAAGATTGGATCCGTACCGCAATTACCGCTTCCGGGTCGTGATTGACGGTATTCAAACCGCAGCATTCGCTGACGCAACCATTCCGGACACCTCCACAGAAGCTGTGGATTACCGCGAGGGCATCGATGCTCCGCATGCACGCAAGCTGTCCGGATTGACCAAATTCGGGAACATCACCTTGAAAAAAGGTCTGACCGACTCCCTGGAGCTCTACAACTGGCGCAAGTCGATTGAAGACAAGGGTGCGCTGAAGAACCGCAAGAGCTTGTCGATCATCCTGGTGGATGAAGAAGGCAATGACAAGGCGCAGTGGGATATCCTCGAAGCCTGGCCGATCAAGTACGATGTCAGCGCGCTTAGCGCCAAAGGGAATGAGGTTTCCGTCGAATCGATGGAGCTGGTGCATGAAGGCGTACGCAGAGTGAAATAGTTTTTCCGCTCACCGTTACCTTGAATTTGATGCAATACGCCAAAACATGAGATGGTCGGTATGGGAATCAAATTCATTGCCGGGGATGCCGGAAGAAAGCGAAGGCACAAGAATGTTCTGAAGAAGAAGCGAGGGAGATCATGGAACTCTTACAAACCGAATTCAGCTTTACCCTTCCCAAGGGCTATGTGGATGAAGCGGGCACCCTGCATAAGCAGGGCACGATGCGACTGGCAACCGCTGCAGATGAAATTACACCGCTCCGGGATTCCCGGGTCCAGCAGAATCCTGCCTATCTGACAGTGATCCTGCTCTCCAGGGTAGTAACCAGCCTGGGCGGGCTTGGCATGATTACACCGAGAGTGATCGAGGAATTGTATACGTCGGACTTTGCTTATTTGCAGGAGTTGTATAACCGGATTAACCAGAACGGAACGAATTCAGTTCATGCGAAATGCCCCAAATGCGAGCAGCCGTTTGAGCTTGAACTGGAGTCGCCGGGGGAATAGTCGGCTACCCCCTTGACCGCCTCTACGAGGAGGTAGCCTTTCTAACCTACTATCTCCATTGGGACTATACAGCTGTGCTGAACCTGGAGCACCCGGAACGGGAGCGATGGTGCAGCGAAGTCAGCAAAATCAACCAAAGGCTGAGTGGCGGGGAAGAGAAGAAGAACTTCTTTGAGGCTTAGGAGGATAACATGAAGGCAAATATGCTAAATATCGGTGCGAAAAGCAATTGGACCCCCGGTTACAGGGAAGATCCCTATCTTGCCTTTAACTTTATAGTGGAGATTGACGGGATCTCCGTCGCCGGCTTCTCCGAGGTCTCGGGACTCAGTATTGAGACCCAGGTGGAGCGTAAAACCTTCGGCGGTGAGAACCATAAGGAATTTGTTTTCCTTGGACAGACCAAATACTCGGATCTGACCTTGAAGAACGGGGTCACGAACGATGAATATCTGTGGAATTGGTATCAGAATGTGGTGAATGGAGTAGTCAAACGGCGCAGCGGGTCCATCTGTCTGCTGGATCATTCCGGCACGCCCAAGGTGTGGTGGAACTTCATCGAAGCTTGTCCCATCAAATGGGAAGGGCCGGCGTTCAGCGCCAGCAGCAGCGCGGTGGCTGTGGAGAGTCTGGTTCTGACTCATAACGGGCTGTACAGGTACCGGTAATGAATCAGAGCCTTCGGACAACGGCTTCGGCTGCGAACCGGAAGCCACTGGATTTCATCCAGGCCATTCTGGAGAAGTACGGCATGACTAGGTGGCGGAGCAGGCTTCAGAACCTGATCCTGCGGCAATATCCGCTTCTGTTCGCGGAGCCGGAAGCCCTGCAGCCTGCAGACACGGTTATTAACAACATCTATCCTGTCAAGCAAACCTACATTCATCATTCAGTCTATTCCCCCTTAACGCAGGGGCGGAAGGACCCGGGAACGGTAAGCCGCATTGTGCTTGTTACTCAGGGCAGCCGTGAAGCTGCGGGCAGCAATCCGTCTTCATATCCTGGACAATATAATAGTGTACGGAACGGAGTTCACTCCGCAGCGGGGCGGCTTACCTCCATACAGGTATTACAGGAGAGAGTCCGGAAGCAGCAAAGTAATAAACATCCGGTAACAACGATATATCGCACTGAAAATATAGCTAAGAGTACGGTGGAACCTGTAAGTCCTCAGAGGGCTGAAAGAGATCAGGCGCGGACGGAAGCTCCCCCCTCGCGGCAGCATCATCTGCCGGTGGCGGCAGTGGCTACAGCGGGAAGTAATCTGGCAATGCGGGCTACAGGAAACAGGCTCCAGACTGATACCGGAGCTTCACGGCAGCGTGAATCCCTTACGGTCAAGGCTGCACAGGAAGTCCGTCACCAGCTTCAGCTGCTGCGGACCTATAGCTTGTACAAAGAGGCCGCTCATGGATTTCCGAATCAGCCCTTGAGGCAGAAGCCCGGACAGGAGGCAGGCCATGAACAGCTGGCCGACCCTCCGGCAATGGCACTGAAGCCTAAACATGAGGCAGTCCCTGGATCGTCCGGGACAGCTGTGGAAGCACAGTATAGCACTCCATCCCTGATCTTCAGGCCAAATCCGGATTCGCATTCCTTGGCAGGCTCTATGCTTCACTTGGGGCTAGGACAGAAGCTGACGGCTGCGCTGGAGAAGCTGGAGAGCAGTCAGGTACTCCTGACTCCGCTGCCTGCTGGACTAGTAGCGGTGTACCGGAGGCAACAGCCTTCCTTGCGGACCCTTCTGAATCTTGGGATTTCGTCAGATTCCCAGTTAATGGTCCGGCAGGCTGCTTCCGCACCATTAACTGGGGCTGCGAAGCCGGGTTATCCGGGAGTGAAGCTATCCGCTGCGCCGGAGTCCGCCTTGTTCTACACCCCCAAGGCGCAGGCATTGCCGTCTTCTTCGCAGAGAAGAAGATCTGCAGGCAGTCTCATGAGTGCCGGCCCTGAGCATGAAGAGTACCTTAAGCCCGCAGGCAGCAGCAATCTGGTTCTGCGGAAGCCTGAAGCACCCAAGGCTGCCCGGCCGGAGCCGGTTCAGCAGCACATGGAACGGAGGCTTCCGGAAGAGACTGTGCTGCTTCCATCCCAGGTCTTCACCAAGGCAGCCCCAGCAGCAATGGATGCTGCAGAACTGAACCTGCTGGCCGAAAGGGTCTATCAGGTGCTTGAGAAGAAATTGGCGATTCGCAAGGATCGGAGGGGGCTTAGATAATGGCGGAGAAAGCGAAAATTATTCCCGTGGATATTCCCATAGGACCCATTGAGGTCATGTTCAACCCCAACGAGTACACCGTTTCATTCGAGGGGAAATATACCGGGGATAAGAACAACAAGCAATTTCAAATCACTGAAACACCGGAGCTGAAGGTGTCCTTATTCTATGATACTTATGAGCAGCGCACGGATGTGCGCAAGAAGACCAAGCAGCTAACCTCGCTGCTTGACCCCAAGGTAAGCGGAAAGAGTACGAAAAAGCCGCCGAAATGCAGGTTCGTCTGGGGCGGCTTCACCTACCTTGGCCTTCTCAGCAAGATTGAGCAGAAGTTCACGATGTTTATGGATAACGGCACACCGGTCCGCTCACTGCTCGATGTAACCTTCATTACAGATGAGTCGGACAAAACTGTGGAAGACAGCATGGGTCTTAATGCCTGCCGGAAGCTATGGGTTGTGAAAAGCGGCGACAGGCTCGACCTCATTGCGAATGAGGCGCTGAAGGAGCCCCTGGCGTGGCGCAGGATTGCCGAGCTGAACCGGATTGTCAATCCGATCGGCTTTCCTGGAAAAAATGATATCGGGAGAACCTTGGTCATCCCGGATTAAGGCGGGGATTGCATGGGCACCAGTGTAGCGAATTACAAGATTGAGCTGAACGGGAGCAAGCTGTCCGCTGAGCTGACAGCGGCGGTGGAAGGAGTCACGCTGGAGGATGAGATCAATCTGCCGGCTGTATTCTCCATCCAGATGAATATGGTGAACTCCGGAAGCGGCATGTGGCGGGGAACAGATCTGAAGAGCATCCAGCCGGGAGACCAATTGAAGCTGTCGCTAGGACTCGACAAGCCTGAGCCGATGATCAGCGGGGAGATTACCTCGCTTGATCTGAATTTCGCGGAGCATTCCATCCTGGACATTCGCGGATACGACCTGCTGCACAGGCTCCGTATGGGAACGAGAAGCAAAGCTTTTCTGAAGAAGAAGGACAGCGACATAGCTTCGGAAATCGCCAAGGAGCATGGACTGACCCCGGTGGTGGATGATACGGGGACCGTGTACCCCTATCTGTTCCAGAATAATCAGAGCAATTACGAATTTCTGCTGGAACGGGCGGCCATGCTCGATTATGAGCTCTACGTGGCCGACAAGAAGCTGTATTTCGTCAAATCCCGGTCTGTGAAAGCCCCGGCCCTGCCGGAGATGAGCTTCAAGAAGGACTTCGAACGGCTGAATCTGGAGCTGAGAGCTCTTACCCGGGGAAGCACGGTGAAGGTCAAGGGCTGGGATGTGAAGGAGAAGAAGGAGCTGGAGGCCAGCGCTAAGAGCGGAGACGAGACGACCAAGATGGGTGGGCAGGAAAGTGGCTTCTCCTTGAGCGCCAAAGCCATCGGGGAATCGCCAATTGCTATTATGGCGGAGAATCTGCTGGATATGAATGAGGCCAAGCGGCTTGCTTCCGCTGCCTACAACAGCCGTCTGCGGGATTTCATCGCCGGGGAGGGCATGTGCTGGGGGAACCCGCAGCTGCGGGCCGGGCAGACAGTGAAGCTGCTGGGCATGGGTGAGCGCTTCAGCGGTATTTATTATGTAGTATCCACGGTTCACAAGATAGACAGCAAGGGCTATACAACGACTTTTAAGGTGAAGAGGACTGGCCTATGAATGAAGGACCTTCAATTACCAATTTTGTCGACAGCATCATTAACGAGGGACGGATCTTCGGTGTGATGGTGGGCATTGTCATCAACAATGATTCTGCGAACCATGCGGATAAGCCCGGCCCCGGACGGGTGAAGGTGAAGATCCCGCTGATGGGGATGCCGGAATCCAACTGGGCCCGTATGGCTTCCTGGATGGCGGGGAAGGAGCGGGGAGCCTTTTGTCTGCCGGAGGTGGACGACGAGGTGCTGGTCGCTTTTGAGAACGGGGATGTCAATCGCCCCTATGTGATCGGGTCCTTGTGGAACGGCAAGGATATCCCGCCGGAGACCAACAAGGACGGTAAGAATAATATCCGTCTGTTCAAATCCCGCAGCGGACACATCCTGCAGTTTGCCGACACCAAAGGAGAAGAGAGCATCACACTCACTTCCGCCAAAGGCCATGTCATCAAGCTGGACGACACAAGCGGCGCGGAGCAGATCCGGATCACCGACAAATCAGGCAAGAACCAAATCGTCGTGGATACCAAAGCGAATAAGCTGTCGTTACTGTCCGGACAGGATATTGTCATTTCCGCACCAAGCGGGAAGCTGTCCCTCTCCGCCAAATCGATTGAAATGAAATCATCGGCAGATACCAAGCTCGAAGCTTCGGCCGGGATGGATGTCAAGGCGGCAGCCAGCCTGAATATCAAAGGGGCTACGGTCAACATCAATTAGAGAGGGGGCTTCATTCATGGGACAGCCTGCAGCGAAAAAAGGCGACCGTATTCTGGCGACCGATACACATATCGTAATGCTTCCGGCCGGATCGGCGCTCGTTCCGACACCCTTGCCCCATCCCTTCACAGGCATACTGGACGGCGCACTTAGCGCAAATGTGAAGATTATGGGCAGGCCGGCAGCTACTGTGGATTCCACGGCCACCAATACACCGGCCCATGTTCCGCAGGGAGGCCCTTTTCAAAAGCCTCCAACCAATCAGGGGAAAATCATTGCCGGAAGCGCATCGGTAAAAATCAACGGGAAAATGGCCGCCAGAAACAGCGATCCGGCGCTGACATGCAATGATCCGGCCGACCTGCCGGCAGGCAAGGTGGTTGCGGCAGGAACGGTCTTAATAGGAGGCTGAGTTATGGAAGTCGTAGATTTTTTGGGACGGGGCTGGAAATATCCCTTCGCTGTCCAGAGGGGGAGCATTAATTCTTCAGATGGAGAAGCTTCCATCCGGGAATCGATCATCATGATCCTGTCAACCGCCCGAGGCGAACGGGTGATGCGGCCGGATTTCGGCTGCAGGCTGAACGAGCTGGTGTTCGCGCCGAATACAATGAGCACCGCTACGCTGCTCAGAAGCTATATTGAAGAGGCACTGCAGAACTGGGAGCCGCGGATTGAAGTGGATGATATTACGGTCACTCCCCGCTCGGACCGCTCTGAACTGGAAGTGTCCATTGACTATTCGATCAGGGCCAGTAACAGCAAATATAATCTGGTCTATCCATTCTTCCTTGAAAGTGTGGGGAAATAATGCCAAACAATGTGCCTACCCTAGATAAGCGGGATCAGGAACAGCTGGTTCCGGAGCTTAGACGTTTAATCTACCAGTACTGCCGCAAAGAATGGACAGATTTGCCGGAGCTTACGGCAGACAAGAAGGCGGATGCGCTGGTCCATATCTTTACCGGGATGCTGGGCAAAGTCATCGGCCGGCTGAACAAGGCCCCCGAGAAGAACTTCACCTCCTTTCTGAATCTGATCGGCATTCATCCCACACCACCCAGAGCAGCCAAAGTACCGCTGCTCTTCAAGCTGAAGCCGGATGCGGACAACTTCAGTACCATTCCGGCAGGGACCCGGGTATCGGCCCAGCCCGAGAATCAGCCGGAGGTGATTTTTGAAACCGAGAAGGATTTGACGGTCATCCAGCCGCGGCTGGTCAGGGCCGTGAGTCTTGACCCCGAAGAGGACCAGTGGACCAATCAGGATTATCTCTTTGCTGAGGAGCCCACCGGCCGGAGTGCCAAATTGTTCCGAGGTGATTCGACGGTGGTCCACAGGCTGTACCTGGGACATCCGGAGCTGTTCGGATTCCAGGAAGCGGGCAGCCGTGTGTCGGTATATTTCAACAAGCCGGATGCAGCACTGGCGACAGACGCGAAGAGCCAGCGCGGAGCCCGGGATCTGCTCCTGGATATGGACTGGTTCTGCTTCGACGAAGAAGGGAACACCGTGCAGCTGTTCCCTTCAATGGCCGAGTCCGCGGAGGATTCCGCCTGGAGGGCAGTAGTTCAGTTCGATCAGCTGTCCGGAGTGCATGCGAAGACACTTGCCGGATACGAACAGGCGGAGGTTCTGCGGGAATGGCCCGGCAAGTGGATATTTGCCGAGCTGAAGAAGCCTATCACCTCCAGTACTCAGATGCCGGATATCGAAGATATCCGCATCGGGCTGAACGTAGTCAGTCCGCTGCCGCTCGCACCGGATGTTACGGTGAACAACGGTACTCTGCTGGACATGGGCAAGGATTATTATCCTTTCGGGGACAAGCCCAAAGTGAATGACACCTTCTATATCGCCTGCAGCGAAGCCTTCTCCAAGCCGGGTTCCCGGATTACGCTGAAGGTCGAGCTGTCTGAACCGGAGATCAGCAAGCTGCCGGATACGCCGTATGTGAGACTCGGCTGGGAGTACTGGAACGGTAAGGAATGGCTCGCGATCTCCGGCCTGGAAGAGCTGCGAGGCGATGGCACTGCGGGCTCAGAAGACAGAACAGGCAGCGCAGCTACTCTGACTGCCAGTGGAACGCTAAGCTTCGAATGTCCGGGAATCAAGCTGCTGACGCTGGGCGGTGAAGAGCGCTATTGGATTCGTGCCCGCATCACGGGCGGCAATTATGGTGAGGATGCGAAATATGAATACCAGGATGAAGAGGTCAAGCTGGGAGAGGGAAGCATCAATGTCGCCAAGCTGAAGGTTACGCAGGCTTCCTATGCCCCGCCTTCCATCCGGAGGCTCAGCGTTGCCTACAGCTACACGCTGGAGTCGCATCCCCAAACCGTGCTTACAGAGAATAATTTCAGTTTCGCGGACAAGTCGGCGGCATGCCTGGCTGATGGGGTGTATTTCAAGCCCTTCTACCCTTGCGCAGAGCTGGAGCCTGTCTTTTATCTCGGCTTTGACCGTGACATCCGCAATCTGCCGGTCTCGCTCTTTTTTCCGCTAACCGGTGAACAGCTGGGACGTCCGGTTGTTGCCTGGGAGTACTGGGACGGCAGAAGATGGCTGACATTAAGTGTAAATGACGAGATCAGGGGCTTCACCCGCAGGGAAATCCTGCAGTTTGCCTTCCCGGCGGACATCGAGAAGCGGCCGCTGTTCGGAACAGAGCACTATTGGATCCGTGCCCGGCTGGATGAAGGACGTTTTGAGATTGTCCCTCAGGTCGATGCCATAACTACAAATGCGGTATGGGCCCGCAATTCGAATGCTGTAACCGGGGAGATTCCGGGCTCCAGCAATGGCGAAGAGAACCAGAGCTTTCAGCTATCGAAGACGCCTGTGCTCCCCGGGCAGAGCCTCAGTATCCGAGAGGCATCGGGACAAGGGGAATGGGTGCTCTGGGAGGAGGTCGATACCTTTTCGGTATCCGGGCCGGACGGCAGACACTACATGCTGGACAGAAGCAGCGGAACGGTTATTTTCGGGGACGGTAAGAACGGCATGATTCCACAGGCGGGAACGGATAACATCAAGTGCGATTATAAGCATGGCGGCGGAGCATCCGGCAACGTTGCCGCAGGCACCATCACCAAGATATGGGACAGCTACAGCTGGCTGGATTCGGTGACGAACCCGGTAGCGGCGGACGGCGGCTTCGACCAGGAGGAAGCGGAGCAGGCAGAGATCCGCGGGCCGCATACGCTGAAGAGCTGGAACAGAGGCGTAACCGCCGAAGATATGGAATGGCTGGTGCGTGAGGCGATGCCCCAGATTGCCAAGGTGAAATGTCTCAGTGCGATGAACCGTGATCTGGAATTCGTTCCGGGTACAGCCACAATCATTGTAGTGCCGGAGACTGATGATCCGAAGCCTGTCCCCAGTCAGGAATTGCTGAGTGAAATTGAGTCCTATCTGTGCGAACGGACCTCGGCGGTTCTGAACACAAGCGAACCGGGAATTGAAGTGACAGGTCCGGATTATGTCCGGATCGGGGTAGAGGCAGCCGTTGCGTTCACCTCGGCAGATCAGCGGAAGGTGGCGGAGGGCCGGATTATTGACAACCTGAAGCGGTTTTTTCACCCGCTCTATGGCGGGGACGGAGGTACGGGCTGGGAGCTGGGCCAGAACCTGTATGTGTCCGAGGTCTATGCTGTGATCAAGAATACGCCGGGTGTTGATTATGTATCGGGTATTGCCATCCAGTCTTCGGTGCAGTGCTATACGCTGAAGCTTGAGCCCTTGGAGAACGGTCCGTATAAGCCCCTGGCCTCCTATCCGAAATACAGCGTGGTCCGCTCTGACGACAACTCCATTCAATTTGCGCTGGCAGAGCCGGTGGATGCCGGGAGCGAAGTGAAGTCACTGGTGCTTAAGGGATTCAAGGAGAATGGAATCATCAGGCTCCGCTACAGAAACTATGAGCCGGTAGAGCTGATTGTCCGCTCCATTAACGGCGACATTCTGGAATGTCAGACCCTGGACGAGGAACCGCTGGAACGGAGCTATCCCGAGGGCAGCGACCTTGAATTCGACATCACCGATGATCTGACGGTCCGCACCTATATTCTGAATGGATTGGACGCGGGTGTGGCTTCCTTTTTTGTCAAAACCGCCGTATTCGAGCAGAAGGATATTGTCTTCCTGAGCCGGACGGATGAGTATGTCAACACGACCCCGCTCAAAATCCATGGAATCAGCAGCGAGAATATTTTCCTGGAAGAGGATGAGCTGATCTGCGGCGGGATGCAGCTGGTGAACAAGCCGGAGGAGCATATCTTTCCCTATCTTATGGATAAGAGTTCAGGCCTGCTCCATGACTTGACCGGGACAACGGCAGACTGCAGGCTGGAAGCCATCCTCAAGGAGGAACGCAAGTATCTGACAGGCCTGTCCGGTCTGCCGGAGACGGCGAAGCGGTGTCCGTATTGTTTTCCCTTGGAGCAGTAACAAAAGCAATGAGGTATATAAGATGAACTTAAATAATGCATAAAAGGGCAGGAGTCGGAGGGGAAGTTTGGAACTGTAGGAGCGGTAGCGGCCGGAAGTCCAAACATTCCCCGTAGTTACGACCATAACCCAAATGACAATTTAAAGTTCAGCTTATTTAGAAAGGAGGAATAACTTATGCCGCTTCCAGTACTGAACCTGGATGATCTTGGCTTTGACCAGCTTGTGGCGGATGCCAAAACACTGATTCCGCTCTACGATCCGGATTGGACGAATTATAACCCCTCCGATCCCGGCATTACACTGGTGGAGCTGTTTGCCTATTTTAGTGAAATGGTCCTCTACCGGATTGACCAGGTGACGGACGAGAGCAAGCTGCAGTTTCTCAAGCTGCTGGGGATAGCCCTGGGTGAAGAGGAGGAGCTGACAAGCGGAATACGCCGCGGGGCGAAGCAGTTCTCTGAATGCCACAGGGCCGTAACGGCAGAGGATTTCCAGCTGCTCTCCAGGCAATGCCTGCTGGAAATCCCGGGCATTCTGGACACGTATCCCGACCTCAAGGTACGCACGCTCTGTCTGATTAATACGGATATGGAGAACGGCACCGGAGGGAGTAAGGAAGCCTTCGGGCATGTCTCCGTGATTCTGGTGCTGCAGACGGAGAATCAGAAGGATCTGCTCCGGGAAGTCGCGGAGATCAGACAAAGTGTAAAGGCTTATCTGGATGCCCGCAAGCTGCTGACAACCCGTGTCCATGTGGTCGAGCCCGATTACCGGGAGGTTGTGATTGAGATGACGGTTTCTTCCAGGAACAAAAACATCGGCAGCATCGTTAACGACAGCATTGTGCAATTTCTGGACCCGGTAAGCGGCGGAGAGGAAGGCCGGGGCTGGTCTCCGGGAAGAAAGCTGTATGCCTCGGATCTGTATCATCTGGTCGAAGGGATAACCGGAATTGATCATGTGACGAGTGTGACGCTGGACTCTCCCGACCTGCTGCCGTTCCAATTATTTAAGCTGAAGGACCTGAAGATTGAGGTGGAAGCATGAGCAGTCAGAATGATTACATGTACGTACAGTACCTTCCCAGAGTGTTCCAGCAGAAATCAGGGGAATCGGATGAACATTATTTTCTGGGACGTTTTCTGAGGGCCTTTGAAGCGATGCTCTCCGGTACAACGGAAACGGCCGGCGAATCAGCGGGGATTGAAGCGCTGCTGGATGAGCTGCATCACTATTTTGATCCGGAGCTGGCGCCTTCCCAATTTCTGCCCTGGCTTGCAGGCTGGGTAGGCCTCCAGCTTGCTGAGGGTGTGGAATACGACGGAGAGCAGGATAACCAGGAACGCACCCTTGCCCCGATGCAGATTCTCCCGCTTGCGGAGGCCCGCAGCACAGTCAACCGTAAGCTGCTAGGCAGTATTGTCCAGCTCTACAAGAAACGGGGTACCCTGGACGGCTTGGCGGAATATCTGCAGGTCTATGCGGGTGAAGAGGCTGCCATTCAAATTCATAATTATGAGGAGCCTGTACGTTGCGGCATTGCCCAGCGTGTAGGCATCAATACGATGGTTGGAGCGGCAGAGCCGAGCTATTTCTCCGTTCATATCATCCTTCCGGCATACAGCCGCAGTCTTCTGCAGCGCAAAGTGCGAAACCTGCAGGAGGTGATCCGTAAGGAGAAGCCATTTTACACCAATTCCATCCTGAATATAGAAGTTCCGCAGATGTGCCTGGGGGTCTATGGGCGCGTGGGCATGGAGACCTTACTCGGGGGTATGACAGAGCAATAGAGATTATAGATCGGGAGGCAAGCGAATCATGGGAAAAGAATTAAAACGGATGCGTTACTTTGACGGACTCTTCCTGAATGCGGAGGATTACAAGCTCGATCAGGATTTCTATCTGCGCCTGCAGCGGCTGCATAACCGTTATCTGCATACCTGGGGCATTGTCTGCGGACTGAAGGTGCTGCCGCTAGTGGACCAGGCGGAATACATGAAGGTGAAAATTGCCGAAGGGCTTGCACTGAATCAGGTGGTAGCCGAGGACCCCAGCAGCGGGAAGCGCGAGAGCATCAGCCAGGAAATTCTTATGTATGAGGGACATCCTGACAATCCGGTGGATCTCTCCGAGTACAATGCCAATGAAAGCATATATATCTGGGTCAGCTATGAAGAGGTCGAGGCTGAACGCAATATTGAGCGGGGCCAGGGGCAGGAGATTCACATCTGGGAGCGGGGCAGGATCGGCCATGGTACCGTGAAGCCCGGGGGCACTGACAAAATCCTCCTGGCCAGGGTAGTTCCCCGCAAGCAGGACAATGGGATTGTGATCGACAGTGCGTGCATATTCGATTATGACAGTGATGCGGCCCGCACACCGCTGAGGACCTACGCAGGCGCTGCCGGCAAGAAGCTGGTGACGGAGAAGCTGGTGATCAAGGCTAAAAGTGAAGACAGCATGGACAGCACAGAGCTGAATGAGGCAGCTCTGGCTGCCATGCCGTCCGTATATACGCTGCAGGAAGGCAAGATGCTTGAGGTCAACGCAAAAGAAACGCATTTCACCGGAGCCATTAGCATTGCCGGAGATTTGACGCTTGAGGGAGAGCTCATCCTGCAGAGCAAGGATAAATCTCAAAGTGAAATGCGGATCATGAACAGCTTCGTCGAGGTGAACAGCCCGAATACCGATGATCCGGACTATGAATTTCCCGGTCCGCGTGACGGCGGTCTGGAAGTCTACCGCGGGGATGGCGGCACGCATGACGCGCGGATTGTATGGGTGGAAGCGGATCAATGCTTCAAGGCAGGGATCGGCTCGGATCTGAAGAAGATCGCCTATGGCAATGAGTGGGATAGCCTGATCAAGTATGAATTTGCCGATCTGCTGCACCGGCACAGCAAGCTGTCGTCACCGGGAGGTCTCTCCTTCGGCTTCACGGGCGCAGACAAGGTCTATAGTGATGCTGATCTGGCGCTTAAGGATGACAGAATCCTGTGGCTGAAGGGAACGAACCCGGACACTATCGACAGCTCGCATGGTCTGGGCTGGTTCGGAACCGGTAAGCCTTTCGCTGCTGCTGCGGTGGACGGCCCCGTATTATTCGGGGGCAGCGGCGGGGTTCTTGGCACCAGAACGGTTAACAGCGACGGCTCCCGGACAGACAAGCCGGTGCTCTCCTGGAACAAGAACGGCTATGTCGGAGTCGGGCCGCAGAAGGTGCTGGAGGATTCTCTGGATGTCGATGGCAGCGTGCGTATTCTCAGCGGCAGGAACCCTGTCCGCTTCACCTCCGCGTGGACAGGCTTCCCTGATAACCAGATCAACGGAGCCGAGATCAGTAACGATATCACGGACCACAAAGCGCTGATGATTGTCGGCAATCAGTCTGCCGGGCAGGGGCGGAAGGTTGCCGTCTGGGACCGGCTTGATGTGAACGGATTTCTGTATGTTAACGGTAAAATGCAGGCCTCACAGGAGATTATTCCGAGTGCGGGCAACGGCGCGCATAACGGCATTATCTTCCCGGCAAATCCGGGCGGCGGCGGTTCAGATCTGGCGTGGATCAAGTACTATCCGCGGACCGGAGAGGATTGCACGCTGGAAATCGGCACCTCCAATGACGGCAGTGACCATATCTCCCTGAATGCCTCCGGCAATGTGGGCGTAGGGACACTGACCCCGGCGGATAAGCTGGATGTGGCCGGTGAGCTGCGTGTCCTGAGCGGCCAGAATCCGGTCCGCTTCACCTCCAGATGGTCAGGCTTCACGAGCCAGTCTGTGAATAATGCCGAAATCAGCAATGATACCACCAGCTATAATTCACTCATGATTGCAGGAAACGGAAAGTCGGGATCACGCAGAGTCTCCATCTGGGACAATCTGGATGTGAACGGCTTCCTGCAGGTGAACGGGGGCGCCCTCATCAAAGGGGATCTCCAGATTCAAGGCAGCATCAAAACAGATGTGTTCAACTTCGCCGGAAAATTCAAAAAGCTGGATGTGGCCGAAGAATTTGCTGCCATTGTCCGCTGTGCCGATTTCTACATCGGTTATCCGGGCCGCCGTGGAGCTCCCGGCAGGGCACTGGTCGATAACGGCAGCCATCTGGTGCTCAATTACGGCAACGACTGGTCCTATGCTTCTGTTCACAGCAGTCTTGAAGTGAGAAATGCCCTGATCCCGAGCGCGGGCAGCGGCAATAACGGTATCATCTTCCCGTCAGATCCCGGCGGCGGCAGCGGTGACTCGGCCTGGATCAAGTATTACCCGACCAGCGGAGAGAACTGTGTGCTGGATATCGGAGTATCCAATGATGCCGGTGACCGCATCTATCTGCATGCCAGCGGCGGTGTCTATGCCAACGGCAGCATGTACTGGTGGTCCTCACGTGAGCTGAAGGACAATATTTCGGATATCCCGGTCAAGGAAGCGAAGCAGCTGCTGGACGGGCTGAATCCGGTCTCTTTTAAATACAAGGGAAGCACGAAGCAAAGAACGCTGGGATTCATTGCTGAAGAAGTGCCGGCAGTTCTGGCCGACCCTGACCAGCGGGCGATCAGCGGTATGGACATCATTGCCGTCCTCACCAGCGTAATGAAGGATCAGCAGAAAGCGATCGCGAGAATGCAAAAACAAATCGACACCCTGAAGGGTGCTTAATCCATAGGAGGATGAACTCATGAAAGAACAATTGGAAGCACGAATGAATGAACTGAAGGCAGAGCTGGAATCCGGCCGGCAGATGATCCAGGAGCTGGACGAGAAACGTACCAATCTGGGGTATACCCTGACGCGGATCAGCGGGGCCATCCAGGTGCTGGAAGAATTGATTGCCGCAGAAGAAGAGTCCGTTCAGGCCTGATCAGGCAGTACACATGAAGAGCCGGGAGGAGTGGGATTGTGCCAAAGGATATGAAACGCATGAATTATTTCAACGGGCTGCTGCTTAAGGAAGAGGATCTGACGCTGGATCAGAATTATCATAAGCGCGTGCAGCGGCTGCATAACCGTTATTTTCATGATTGGGGAGTCGTGGACGGCCTTAAGGTTACCGGGCGGGACCTGACCAAAGTTGAGATTGCTCCGGGATTTGCCCTCAACCGTGTTACCGATCCGGAGAACAATGAAGAGATCAGTCAGGAAATTCTGGTAAGTGACGCTCACCCGGGCAGGGTGCTCGATCTTTCGGGATACAGCACCTCGGACCAGATCTATATTTCGGTCAGCTATAAGGAAGAGCTGGCAGATCCCGATCTTATCAAGGGGGGAGGTCAGGCGATTCATGTGCTGGAGCTTGCGGACATCCAGGCCAGCTCCAAGAAGCCTGCAGATGTATCCAAGAATATTCTGCTGGCCCGTGTAACCTTGACGCATACTCAGGATGGAGCCTTGAGCATTGATCAGATCTATGAGACGGATGTTGACGGATCGGCGCTGGTGACCCGGGCTGTAGGCGGGACCAAGCTGAAGGCGGATAAGATCATTATCGGCTCCAAGGAGGACCCGGAGATTCCTTTCCTCAGCAATTCGAAGGATGAGGACGGGGAGGAAGGGAACCGGCTTAATGTTCACGCTGCACAGACAGAATTCACGGGGAATATCCGCGCGGGAGCCATCAGCACCTATGGTGATGTGGATGTAAACGGGGGGCTGTCCGTTACCTCCGGCAGTGAGAAGGTATTCAAGGTCAATGATTCCGGCGATATGGAAATAGCCGGTGCGGTCACTGCCGAGGGCCCGTTCTCTGCCAAGAGCGGGATCGAAGTCAGCGGGGGGATGGCGATGCTGGATGTCCCCCAGCTGGTGATTGGCGGAAGCAAGGTTACACTCAATCAGAATGCCGCAGAGGAAGACAGAATGGGCATTGAGATTCTGCGTAAGGATCAGCCCGGCGCCAAGCTGCAATGGGATGAGAATAATCAAGGCTGGATGATCGGAACGGATCTGAAGGAGGGCGACAAGACCAGCGGCATGTTCAAGGTCGCCTATGGGGCAGACTGGGAGCAGCTGCATCACGGAGCGAATGCGGATAGCCTGCATACCCACAGCCAGCTGAATGCTGCGGACGGCAAGCCGGTACTCCGCACTGACGATCAGGGAAATATCCTGGTAGACAGGGGAATGAGCGTATCCGGAACGCTTGTGTCCGGCAAGGATGGTCTTGAAGTCTTCCGCGGGGCAACGCTGCCGAATGCCAAAATCGCCTGGAATGAGGCGGCGCAATCGTGGCAGATCGGCACCGCTAACGGGGATATGACCGATATCCCGGACGGGAAGCAATGGGAAGAGCTTACCGGTGGCAGTCATAATGCAGACAGCCTGCATACCCACCGGCAGTTTCACAATGAAGATAAGAGCCTGCTGGCCCTGGAGATTGGTGCGGACGGCAATGTGAATATTCCCCATGAGCTGATGGTCGGCGAGACGCTGACCGTGAACAAGCTGATTGTCAGGGAAGAAGAGGTCGTGATCAGGAAAGTTGAGCAGGAGGTGGCAGACAGCTTCCTGACCGTGAACAAAGCGGAGGATCACACGGCCTTAGGCAGCAAGGGGGGGCTGGATGTATACCGGGGCAGCCAGAATCCGCAAGCCCGTATGGAATGGAATGAGACGGACCGCAAATGGAAAATCGGACTTGAGGGCAGCATGTCGGATATTCCGTATGGCACGAAGTGGGACTCGCTGACGAACGGCTCTGTGGCCGATACGTCCCACAAGCACAGCACACTGAGCACACCATCCGGCGGAACCATTCTGTCGGCTGACGGGCAGGGGAAGCTGTCGGCATCCGGGAATCTGGAGATTGGCGGTACCCTGCTTGCCAAGGGCAGTGCGGATCTTAAGGCTGACCTGAAAGTGGGCGGTTCCGCTACAATTGAAGGCGATCTGACGGTAAAGGGCACCACTACATTCGTCAAAAAGGAAGATCTGGTGGTGGTCAGCAACCGGATTGAGATGAATAAATTCGAAGGCAACAGTTCAGCCCTGAAACAGAGCAGCATCGAGGTCTACCGGGGCAAGCTGAATCCAAGCGCCAAGCTGCTCTGGGATGAGACGGAGGGCAGATGGAAGCTGGGGCTGGGGGATGAGCTGTCCAATATTGCCTACGGCAGCAATTGGGACGCGCTGACCGGGGGAGTAAGCTCCGATGCCGATGGCCTGCACCGGCATAATTCCCTGAGTGACAGCGAAGGTAACACGGCACTCCAGACCACTTCCGATGGTGATATTGAGATCATTAACGGGGCTGAGGTCCAGGGCACACTTACGGTCAACAACGGGGCAGATATCAGCGGCGGCTTGGCGGTTCAGGGCCAGGTGCGGGTAGACGGCAACCTGATTGTCAAAGGCACGACGACTACCGTTGAACGTGAGGATCTCGTCGTCACCAACAACATCATCGAGATCAACAAGTTCGAAGGTGATTCGCCGCCTGCGAACGAGAGCGGCATTGAGGTCTACCGTGGAGAATCGCAGCCGGCGGCCAGAATGATCTGGAGCGAAAGTGAGCGGAAATGGAAGATCGGCATCGGCACTGCACTCGAGAATGTCGCAAGCGGCAGCTCCTGGGACAAGCTTACCCAAATGGGGAATGCAGATTCTCTGCACATCCACAGCCAGCTCTACAATCCGCAGAATGACGTGCTGGCGCTTAGTGCCAGTGCCGAGGGCGATGTGGATGTCCATCATGATCTGACGGTCGGCAGCAGCCTGACGGTAGCCGGCGACCTGGAGATCCGGGGGACCTCTGCCAATATTGCTACGGATGAGCTGGATATCGGCAGTCCTTGGATTACGATCAATAAGGATGCCGATGCGGTTACCTCGCTTTCCGGCGGCGGCTTGGAGATTTACCGCGGCGCTGGCGAGACGCCGGCCAAGCTGTCCTGGGATGAGAATAAGGACCAGTGGCAGCTTGCCACACCAACAGACAGTGCTGCATTGGTTGTGGATTCCTCAGGCAATGTCAGTGCCTCCGGCGGAGTGAAGGCTGTAAGTGCCGTGATCTCCGGGGGATTGACGGCAGCAAGTGCCGCAATTGCCGGAACGGTGACAGTCGGAGACGGCATAGAGGTTATGCAGGGGACAGAGACCAGTGCGCAGATCAAGTGGGCGAAGGACCGCTGGAAGCTGGGAACCGCCGGCAAAACGGTGCTTAGCCTGACCCGCAGCGGAAAGATGGGAGTGGGCACCGATAATCCTACCGAAGTACTGGATGTGGCGGGCAAAGCGATCTTCCGTACGGAGACAGAGGTCTCCGGGGCCGCTTCCTTCTCAGGCAAGCTTACCGCACACAGTGAGGCGGCGTTTGACGGTGATGTTACGTTTAACAAGGGATTGAAAGCGGTCAATGCTGCAATTAGCAATAATGTATCCGTTGGCGGCAATGTGGTGGCCGGAGGCTTTGAAGCCCCACGCGGTCTGGACAGCAACGGGGAGAAATTGCCGAATGCCCGGATTGTCTGGAATAACGAGCAGAAGGCCTGGTTCTATGGCGACGGGGATACCCTCGCGGAATTCGGGACAGGCAAGGGCGGCCAGAACAAGCTGTTCAATTCCCTGGGCAATACCATTGCTGTGTATTCGGATGCCCAGGGCAATGTAGGGATCGGAACCACGACTCCGCTGGCGCTGGTCGATGTCAAGGTATCCAGTGGAGATACTGCGTTCAGTGTAACCGGAGCCGGCAATGTCGGTATAGGGACCTACAATCCTGGAGCCAAGCTCGATGTTCAAGGCAATGCGGCGGTCAGGGGCGATCTCAGTGCAGTAAGTGCCGTTTTGTCCAAGGATTTGACTGTGAACGGCAATTTGACCGTCAATGGAGATATCGTGACCATCAATGCGGCAACCCTCGAAGTCGAGGACAACATCATAAGAGTCAACAAATATTCGCCTCAGGCCACCCCGGTTGTCAAAAATGCCGGGCTGGAGGTATTCCGCGGAGGGACTGCTCTACCCGCCCAGCTGCTGTGGGATGAGACCGCCGATGAATGGCTGGCCGGCATCTCGAACACCCTGAAGGCCATTGAATTCAAGGGTCATACCCATCCTGAGTTTGCCTCCTTATCCGGAGCGATAACCGTGGATGCAGGCAATGTCGGGATTGGCACTGCAGCGCCAACGGCCAAGCTGGATGTGAACGGCAATGTGGCTGTGAGCGGGAAGCTGACAGTTATTGATGCAGCGGTCAGCGGTACATTGACGGCTGGAGGTGCATCACTGAGCGGCACGGCCGCACTCAAGGATGTTACAGTCAGCGGGGCGTTGACTGCGAAAGATGCCACATTCAGCGGTGGGCTGACAGCAAAGGATGCAGCAGTTAGCGGGACCTTCACCGCCAAGGATGCGGCAGTCACCGGCAGTCTTACCCTCAGCCAGGGGATTGCAGTGGGCAGGGGAACAGATCCGAAGGCGCAGATCCTCTGGGATGAATCGCTGGATGCCTGGCTGGCCGGCACTGCAGGCAGCATGAAGCAGCTCTCCTACAGCGGCCATACCCACCAGGAGTTGACGGAGCTGTCCGGTGTGCTGAAGGTTGTATCCGGGAATCTGGGTATTGGCACCGCGGCACCAACGGCCAAGCTGGATGTGAACGGCAACGCGGCTGTATCCGGCCAATTGACGGTTACCAATGCTACAGTCAGTGGCTCGTTAACGGCTAAAGATGCGTCGATTAGTGGCGTATTAACGGCTCAGAACGCAACACTGAGCGGTACAGCCGAACTTAAGGATACTAATGTGAGCGGTTCTCTGACGGCTAAGAATGCCATATTCAGCGGCGCATTAACGGCTCAGGACGCATCCGTTAGCGGTACCTTCACTGCCAAGGATGCCTCAGTCACGGGCAGTCTTATCCTCAGCCAGGGGATTGAAGTGGGAAGAGGCACAGATGCCAAGGCACAGATTGTTTGGAACGAAACGAAGGCGGAATGGCAGGCTGGAATTGCGGGCAGCCTGAAGCAGTTTGCCTACAGCGGTCATACGCATCAGGAGCTTACGGAGCTGAGCGGTGTGCTGAAGGTTGCTTCCGGGAATATCGGGATTGGCACCGCTGCGCCAACCGCCAAGCTGGATGTGAACGGCAACGCGGCAGTGTCCGGGAAGCTGACTGCAGTGGATGCGGCGCTCAGCGGCGCATTAACCGCTAAGGATGCTACACTCACCGGTGCATTGGCTGCTAAGGATGCGGCACTCAGCGGAACGTTGACTGCTAAGGATGCGGCGGTCACCGCTACGCTGTCAGTGAAGGACCTTGTCCTCAGCAATAAACTGACAGCGAAGGATGCCGTAATCAGCGGCAGTCTTGTGGTCAGCCAGGGGATCGAGGTTACCCGAGGAGCGGACAAAAAGGCCCGGATTCTCTGGGATACTGCAGCCAATGTATGGCAGGCCGGTATAGAAGATACTATGCAGACTCTGGTCTGCAAGGATGCTGTCTATGATCAGCTGGTCCAGGTGGCAGGCGCAGTAACGTTGGATTCCAGCAGCAATGTGGGGATTGGCAAAACCCCAACCGATGATTACAAGCTGGATGTAGACGGTAACCTGCGGGCGACTAATTTCGCCCAGACCTCCTCCCGAACCTACAAGGAGAACATTGCCAGCCTTCCAGTGAAAAGAGCCTTGGAGCTGCTGAATAAGCTGAAGCCAGTGACCTTCAACTATAAGGCGGAGAATGCCAAGAAACAGAACATCGGTTTTATCGCCGAGGAGGTGCCGCAAATCTTCTCTACCTCCGATCACAAGTCCGTTGTGCTGATGGATATCATCGGTGTGCTGACTACTGTTGTCCAGAAGCAGCAGAAGGAAGGGCAGGATATGCGGAAGCTGGTTAAGGAGCTTCAGGTTCAGGTTGCGGCCCTGGCAGGCGCATAATCAAGAGGTATTTGTAAGCGGAATAGATACATGAAGCAGCTCCTGCAGCCATTGTGCTGCAGGAGCTTTTTACATGCATGGGTGATGTGCTGAACGCTATTTCGAGGCTTGTAGAAACACCTGATCATACCTATGCTATCGAAGCCATACGAGTATACATCGTCGGTATTCCATGGAGAACAACCTTCAGGAATTCCAGAATACATACATATAATAAATTTCAAAAAAAGTAGATTTACATAATATGGAATTTGTGCTATGTTTTCTATGAAAGCGTAACCATATTTTTAAAGGTTAATAAAGTATTTGCCATTTTATCGTAGAGAGGAAAGGTGGAAATGAAAAATTTGCTCAAGAAGGCAAGCACAATGATTCTGGCATTTACTCTGCTGCTTGGAGTGATGACAGCGCCGCCCGTTCATGCAGATAACGCACTTTTCACAATTGAAAGCGAAAATGCTCAGCTCACCTCCGATCTTCAAGTGACGACTCAAATTTACGGACAACCTAAGCCCGGCTACACCGGGAGCGGTTTTGTCTGGATGCAGAATTCAGGCACCCTTACCTTCAATGTGACGGTCCCGGAAACTGGCATGTACACGATCTCTACCCGTTATATGCAGGAGCTCAGCGCAGACGGCCGGCTTCAATCGTTGAACGTTAACGGCGTTACGAAAGGTTCGTATATGCTGCCTTACACGACCACTTGGTCGGATTTCGATTTTGGCTATCACAAGCTGAATCAGGGCAGTAACATCATCCAGCTGAAGGCAGGCTGGGGCTTCGCTTATTTTGACAGCTTCACTGTGGAGGTTGCCGATCTGGACCCCCTGGATGTGCAGCCTGTCCTCAGTGATACTCAAGCTACACCGGAAACTCAGCTGCTGATGAATTATATGACAGAGGTGTACGGCAATCATGTGCTCTCCGGCCAGCAGGAGATTTACGGGGGAGGCAATGACGGGAATTCCGAGCTGGAGTTCGACTGGATTCATAATTTAACCGGCAAGTATCCGGCTATCCGCGGGTTCGATCTGATGAACTACAATCCGCTGTATGGCTGGGAGGACGGCACAACTGCCCGGATGATCGATTGGGTGAACAACCGGGGCGGGATCGCGACCAATAGCTGGCATCTCACAGTTCCCCGGGATTTCACCGCCTATCAGCTCGGGGAATTCGTAGATTGGAAGGAAGCGACCTACAAGCCGACGGAAACTAATTTCAATACAGCTAATGCGGTAATTCCCGGGACAAAAGAGTACCAGTACGTAATGCTGGCCATAGCGGATTTGGCGGAGCAGCTGCAGATTCTGCAGGATAACAACGTGCCGGTTATTTTCAGACCCTATCATGAAGCAGAGGGCAATGGCGGGTTGAACGGGCAAGGCGCGTGGTTCTGGTGGGCCTCGGCAGGCGCAGAGGTATATAAGCAGCTGTGGGATCAGCTCTATACCGAGCTTACAGAAACCTACGACCTGCACAACCTGATCTGGACGTATAACAGCTATGTGTACAGCACTTCTCCCGCCTGGTATCCCGGTAACGATCAGGTGGATATTGTCGGCTACGACAAATACAATACCGTCTACAACCGCTATGACGGTTTGTCCGGCGTGCCCAATGAGGATGCGATTACCTCGACCTTCTATCAGCTGGTGGATCTAACTGGCGGCACCAAAATGGTAGCCATGACCGAGAATGATACTGTCCCAAGCGTACAGAATCTGACCGAGGAGAAGTCGGGCTGGCTCTATTTCCTGCCGTGGTATGGCGAGCATCTCATGAGTTCTGCCTTTAATTATCCGGCTACACTGACCACGCTATATCAGAGCGATTATGTGATTACGCTGGATGAGCTGCCTGATTTAACAATTGATGATCCAACTCCAAGCGCATCTATTACGCCTGTGAGCGCGGACTTTGATAAAGCGCCGGTCCAAGCGCAGGATATTTCCGTAGCCCTTACCTTAAACGGACATCAGCTTGCAAACCTGACGCATGGAAGCAACACGCTTGTATCGGGCCAGGATTATACGGCATCAGGCGCAACGATCGTCTTGAAAAAATCCTATCTCTCTACGCTGCCGCTTGGTCAGAATGCGATCACCTTCCATTTCAATGGAGGAAATAACGCTGTGCTTACAGTGAATGCTGCGGATAGCAGTGTACCGGTACCAGCGGGCAATTTGACGATCCAGGCTTTTAATGGCAACACCAGTGCCTCTACTAACGGAATTTCGGCCAAATTCAAAGTCGTCAATAGCGGTAATTCGGCAGTTCAGCTTAGTGATGTGAAGCTCCGGTATTACTACACGATTGACGGCGAGAAAGATCAGAGCTCCTGGATCGACTGGTCCAGTGTCGGCAGCGCGAATGTAACCAGCAGATTCGTGAAGCTGGATACCCCGGCTAACGGTGCCGAGTATGCTCTTGAAATTGGCTTCGCAAGTTCGGCTGGGACGCTAAACCCCGGCCAGAGCGCCGAAATCCAGACCCGCTTCTCCAAAACCGACTGGTCCAATTACAATCAGGCTAACGATTACTCGTTCATGGCATCCGCTAGTCAATTTGTTAACAATGAGCAGGTGACCGGATATATGAATGGCCAGCTGGTGTGGGGGATTGAGCCTTAACACAGGTAAGGCAAAAAGGGCTGGATCGGGGTGATGCCCTGATCCAGCCCTTCTTGTTCTAGCTTATAATCATCTCGCCGTAATTGTCTGCAAGACCTCTCCGGTCAATCTTGCCGGTTAAGGTATGAGGGAATTGTTCTTTCATTATAACTTCGGAGAGCAGCATATAATCAGGCAGCCGTTGGGACAACCACAGATTAACCGAGGCAAGTGACAGGGAGTGGTCGGCCTGAATGAATCCTGTCAATGTGGCCTGCCCGTCCCGTACTATGGGAAGCACCGCGCATTCCTTAACCCCTGCGATGGTGAGAATATGCGACTCGATCTCTCCCGGCTCAATGCGGTATCCCCGGATTTTGATCTGAGCGTCTATTCTTCCCCTGAACATGATCCTGCCGGTATCGTCTATCTCGGCCATATCACCGGTCCGATAGATGGTACCGAATGCAGGGGAGGTAATGAATGCTTGCTCCGATGCATCTGCGGCATTGAAGTATCCCTCAGCTACATAGGCAGAAGCGATTAGCAACTCACCCGCCGGAATTCTATGAGTCCGCAGAAGTTCGCAGCTTTCTTGCGTTAAGCTCCCCCGCGGAGAGATAACGGTGAAGCTCCCTTCTCCGCGAGCGATAAGCAGCTTCGTGCCTGCGAGGGGTAAGCCTACAGCTGAAGCATCCCTGGCGCTGGATATGAAATGGCCGGCTGAATAAGAGGATTCGGTCTGTCCGTAGAGACTGTACAACTTCGTGCCCGGAAGTCTCCCGGAACAAAGGCTGTAATCACCTGCGCGTAGCGCTTCTCCCCCCAGGACGGCAAGACGCAGAGAAGGAAGCTGAGGCAGCCGGCGGACAGAGGTGAAGAATGTACGGAACAGGCTCGGTACGCTGTGCCACACGGTGATGCCATTGCCTTCAAGCCAGCCGGGTAATCTTAGCAGATTCTCTGGAATGCGCAAATCCAGGGGATACAGACAAGCACCGGACAGCAGTCCGGCAAAAATGTCCACCACAGCGGCATCGTGACCAAAGGTAGAGAATAAAGTTAACCGGTCATCTGCGGTAATACCCTGCTCGCGGATATAGGTCTCTGCAAAATGGACAATGGACGCGCCTTGCTGGACCACACCTTTGGGTACGCCTGTAGAGCCGGAGGTATACAGCAGATATTGACGCTTATGCATCTTTCCCGGAATTTCAGGTTTACTGCCTGGCTTGAAGGAGGGGGCGTCAACCCTTACAATTTCCCCCGGAAAAGAAAGCCCGGAGCCTATGGCTTCTGCAGCTGCCAATCCATCAAGGTCTGTAACCATAATACGGATTCCCGAATGCCGGGAAATCTGTGATAACCGGCCAGGTGGGTAAGAGGCGTCCAGGGGCACATAGACAAGTCCGGCCAGAACGGAAGCAACGACCCCGATAATTCCCGAAATGCCATGATTGAACAGCAGTCCGCAGGCTGGTTCTTCCTCCGGCAGCTCCATCCGGTCTGCGAGCCGGCGAAGCTCTGCTGCAACGGCACTGGCTTCGGTAATCAGTTGCTCGTAAGTGAGGGTTTGACCGCCATACCGGACGGCTGCCCTGGCAGAGTGGCGCCGGGTGGAGGCAACGAGAGCCTGCGCAAGCATCAGCTCACCTCCTGTTCACCCGCTATAGAGCCGGAATGGCTTAAGGGACGGCTCAGCAGCGGTGATAAATAGAGTAGAACCACGGAAGCAACACCGAGGCATATTACGCCGGCGAGCAAGGAGGACAGTGACACGTTTCCGTTCATTGCGAAGGACAGCAACGGAATTACAAGCATTGTGGCCGCGGAAATAAAAAACTGCCGGATGCCGGATATTCTTCCATGGAACTCCGCCGGCGCCGTAAGCTGGAGCGAATAAGTGAAGCTCGATACCGAGAAAGCATTGGAGACTCCCAGAAACAGCATTAATGGCGAGAGCCAGACCGGGTGGTTCATGAGTCCGATTGCGGCAATATTCAGTCCCTGCACAACCAGCGCCAGCGCGGTGCGGTTCATACGGATTTGGGAATGGTCCATCCTTCCGAATAGATAGGCTCCGGCAATGGCGCCAATCGAGAAGGCGGAATCCCATATGGATAGCCACCAGGAGGGTGCATCCATAGTCTCCAGAATTGGCGCATAGGAAATGTTGATGAAGGATACAACGATGAAATCGGCAGTGCACAGCACGGCCAATCCCAGTACCTTTGCATTTTTTCTGAGCACCAGCGCAAGCAGATCGGTCCATTCCCGCCAAAAGCGCTTGGGACTGATGGAGGCCAGAGCGGAACCGAACCCGCTGCCTTGACGGGCTCTGAGTTTTTGTCCCGGAATGGCTGCTAAACCTATACAGAGTGCTGACAGAAGATAGGAGATACCGTTAAGGGCGATGGCCACTTCGGGTGACAGGAATGAAATAACCACACCGGCGATACCGGCTCCCAAGAACTGTCCAATCTGAAAAAAGGTGCTGGTCCGGGCGTTATAAACGGCTAGCTGCTTGCCATCGGCAATCATGGGGCCGATGGCGAAGCTGGCCGTTCTGTAGAACGGGCGCAGCAGGTTGATAATGACCGCAGCGAGCAAGATACTTGCCGGATGACCGGCGAATACGAAAGCGGCTGCTGTCAAAACCGCTAAGCCGCGTATCGATTCGGCGATAAATGCACATTGCTTGGCACGTCCTCTGTCAACGGCGGAGCTGGCAATAGCCTGGGTAGAGAAGGTCAATACCGCTTCCATCATCAGCAGCAGCGCAAAGGGAGTGGAGGAACCGGTCTGATCGTACAGCAGTTTGCCGACAGCCAAAGTATACATACCGTTCCCTATATTGGTAATCAGAACTCCAAGTGGCAATAACATTCTGGGATTTGTAAACCGAATGTTCATGATTCTCCCTCCGTAATATCCGGTCAGCTAGTTTTGTAACCAATTTCAATTGAGGTCTCCAGCCGACTAAGCCATTCATGGTAATCCAGAGCCGGATCCGGCTCTGGCAATTGTCCCGTAATCCAGCCGAAATAAGCAAAGGAGTCGCTTTCCGGGCTAAGGTAATCACCGGTATTCTTACGGATCGCCAGCTTGCTCACATAAGGATTGGACAACACCTTCTCGGTTCCGTGAATGCTGTTAATGATGCCGTAGCCCTTATAGCCCATGTTGTACCAGTACATCCGTGTCTTATGCTTGGCCGACCTTGAAGACAGTTCTTTCAGATAGCGGATATCATCCGGTGAATGTGCTCCAAGAGAAACTAGAATAAAGGCTTCGGAGAATGGAAGGCCGGTGGCCCGCTCGAATAATTCGTAGAAGCATCCGCCCGCACCCGGGCGAAGAGCCGCCTCCAGCACATAACCCTCCTGCTTGCGCATACGGATTTCCGTATGACTCGCTCCGCTATACACACCGGCCGCACTTACGGCGGCATGGGACAGGGCCAGCAATTGCTGTTCAATCTCTTCGTCAAGGGATGGGTCGGTGAAATATAAGCGGTCCGGAAAGGTGGGACCCTGCGGATTTCCTTTGCTCATAATTCCGTCCATTAGAGGCTGGCCCTTGTACCAGATCGTGTCCACGGAGTACTCCTCACCGTCGATATATTCTTCAATCAGCGCTCCGGGCTGTTCCACCGCTTCGTTACCCAGGGTCGTCGCATTGAAACGGAAGATTTGCCTGATTTGTTTCACAAGCTCCTGCTCATTGCCGACAATTCGTACCCCGGCGCTTGCTGCGCCATGCGTGGGCTTGACGATGACGGGATAATCCAAGCGGGCGGATTGAAGCTCTGAAGTACGCTGGATCAAGGCGGAAGAGGGAGTGCGCACACCTGCCGTTTCCCAAATGGATTTCATCCTCGATTTGCTGCGCAAAATTTCACATGCGGTGACCGGACCGGGGGAAATCCCGAGCCATTCGGCCGTTCGGGCTAAGTTCACTGACAGTTGTTCGATGCAGGACACGATGCCGAGCGGAGTCCCCATTGCTTCCTGTATCACTGTCCCAAGCTGCTCTGGAGGAAGATAAGGATCTGCCTGATGCCAAGGATGCCTTAACGGTTTGGAAGGCGGTTTGACAAAAAACAAATGCGGCTCAACGCCGACTCTTTGCGCGGCATCGGCCAGCAGAGGACCGGTTTCGTCGTCCGAAAAAATAGCAACTGTTCGATGGGCCATAATTATACCTCGCCTTCAAATTGTAGTGGGGCGTACGAATATGTACGGTAGCTGTCAGCTGACTTGTCCGGAAGCCAGCATATTCATGATAAGGCGCGGAGTTGCCACTTGTTCTACCGAGAATGTCTCGTAATCAATGATAATATCCAGTGATTCTTCAATCCGTAGCACAAGCTCCATAATCGCGAGAGAATCCACGCCCAGTTCTTTAATATTTGTATCGGCGATATCATCATACTGGCAGGCGATTTGCTGCAGAGTCTCCGGAGGAACGAGTCCGCTGAAGATCCCTTCAAGTTTATTGTTCATGACTTTCCTCTCCTATCATCATTGCCTGGACTCCCGCAGCTGCTGAGCTTAAAAGAAGCTTGTCCGCTTCGGCAGCAAGGTTCTGCAATACGCTGAATTCCCGGATCAATTCCGAGAACTCCTGCACATAGGAATCCAGAAAGCCGGGCCTCGGACGGGAGCAAATAAGACTGGTCCATTTCAAAACGGCCTTTAACCGGATGGCGATGCTGTTTATGGCTGCAAACAAGGCATGCGAGCGGTGATCCCCGAGCCGCGCCGCACATTCCGGATCGGACGCAATGGAGGACCAGGCCCACAATAAAGGCTCTATTTTATTCGCCACATGCTTATGCATTCTCAGCTGATCTCTCTTGCTTAAAGGCGGGGTGAGCAATTCCTGCCTGCGCTTGTCAATGTCGGCTAACAGATCATCCAGACCGTCTGTGGTTAAAGTACGTGGTTCGCCATGGTTGTAGAGCAGCTGATGAATCCGCTGATAAAGGGCAACACCTTCCCCCTGCAGACTGTTCAGCAGAGCCGGGGAAGCCTGCAAGAACTGCAGGCTGACGGTAGTATCCTCATTTCTCGCCAATCGTTCCGCGAATTCTTCAAGCGGCAGAGGCAGGCATGCCCGGGAAGAAGTTTCGTTGGTTTTGGTGTAGATGACAATGTCGTTATCCATTCCTTCAATTAAAGTGCTGGTGTAATGAGAGCTTCCGTCAGGACGTTCGAAGCGGACCATCGCACTGGCTTTCCAGCCATCCGCAAGTCTTGGACGTATCGCTTCCCCAAGTTTAGAGGGGGATACCGAGACATGCTCTCCAAGCGCATCAACGATAGAAGCAAGACCATTGTGGACCGGCTGGACCGGCTCGTTGGCTTCGGAATAATGGAAACCCCAATAACGGTCCGAGAACAGCCAGGAAAAATTGCGGATGCCCAGGTTTCTTTTGAAAAAATGATAGATCACCCGGTCATAACAAACATAGATCAAGCTTTCTTCCATCTCTTCCGCGCTAAGCTCTACAGGTTCGAAACGGCGCAGCATGGATTTCATAATTTGTTCTCCTTTGCAGCTGGCGAATGTGTTCTAGAGAAGAACCGGCTGCTGTTTTAGTTTCGAACATACCGGACAATCCGGATCAGGCTTCAGTTCAATCTCGCGGAAGCTGGCAGATAATAAATCAAAATAAATCATCCGGTTTTTGAGCGATCGACCCGTTCCGGCCACATATTTAAGCACTTCCGCCGCTTGAAGCGTGCCTACAATTCCCGGGGTTACGCCAATTACACCAAATTCCTGTTTCTTGGGCGGCTCCTGAGGCTCCGGATATACGCATCGATAGCACGCGCTATCCTCGTCCGGAGAGATGAGCATCACCTGACCTTCAAAGTGAAAGATACTACCTTCCACCAGAGGTATGCGAAGCTCTACACAGACATCGTTCAGCATATATCTGGTATCCAGATTATCGACGGCGTTCACGACAATATCATATTGCGGCACGATGGACAGCGCGGTTTCACGGGTTAATCTTTCCGCATGAAGCTCGTAATGTAGCCCGGGGTTCAGACGATTCAAGGTTTGCTCCGCCGATTGTACCTTGGGGACACCGACATTGCCGGAATCATGAATGATTTGCCGGTTCATATTAGTCAGGTCCAGAACATCATGATCATAGATGCTTATATGTCCGATGCCTGCGGCGGCGAGATACAGCAGCAGCGGAGAGCCGATGCCGCCCGCGCCAATGACCAGGACTTTGGCCTTTTTGATGCGTTGTTGTCCTTCGGGGCCAATCTCCGGTAAGATCAGCTGTCTTCTATACCGTGCGAGCTCGTCTTGCGTTAATTCCGTTTCGGAATGAGTGGTCATGCGGTGCACATCCTTATCTAATTAGTGTTTGTTAGCAGAGGGGCTTCAGCCGCCGGCAAATTGCAGGATGATGCCAAGCTCATCGCCGGAAGCAAATTCGGTATTCTCGTTGTTAGCCTTGATCAGTTCATCGTTAAGCACGAACAGTACATTCCGTTTGGCCGCTCCTTCTTCGGTCCAGATTCTTTCGCCGAATTCGGAGTAGCTTTGTTGGAAGAAGGTCTTCAACTCTTCCATACTGCCAGCTTCAACATGCAATTCTTGCTTTTGTTCAATCAGGTGGCTCAAAAATTGCGGGATCAATACTTTAACTGTGGACATAGGTCAACCTCCATTTATCTTTTGGATACTCTGAAACCCAAGTCATATGCGTAAAAAGAAGCGGGCTCATGATGTCTGAACGCAGGACGGCACATATCTGTAAAAGAGTGAAAGCTTCCACCCCGGCAGCTTTTGTTACCGGGAACCATCAAGTTGACGGGATTCAGTACATCGCTCTTGTGATAGAATTCACTATCATACGTATCCAAACACCATTCCCATACATTTCCGAGCATATCGTACAGCCCGTATGGGTTAGCGGCATGTTGGGCGATTTCATGCAGAGAACCTTTTGAATTCTCGCTGAACCAGGCATGAGCGGCTAAATGCTCCTCGGCGCAGAAGAAAGGGCCGTAGATGCCGCCGCGGCAGGCATATTCCCACTCAGCTTCAGTGGGCAGCTCTGCATCACACCAGACCGCGAACATGAAGGCGTCATACCAAGTCACGTTTACCACAGGAAACCGGCTGCCTGATACCTCATAGCTTGCGTTATATTCATGATACATTTCCTCTGTTACAGGAATTTTGGAGATCCTGTAGGGTGACAGTCTGACGGGATGCAACGGCTCCTCTCCACAATACAAGTACTTAGAGTCAGGTCCCGAGCCCATGTTGAAAGGCTGCGGCTTCAGATCCACCATATGTGGAGCTATGAGCGCTTCGTAGCGCTCCTTCCGGTCTTTATAGAACCGGTAATATAGAATTTCTTCCTCCAGCGCGTGGGGCATTTGCTTCAGCAGCTGATAACCGTTGTACAAAATTTCTCCGTCGGTAACGACGGGGCGGCCGAAGCGGTCCGTCTTGAATATTTCCCTTACCAGCCGGATCAAATCATCCGGTACGGTTTCCTGCTCCAGTAGCTCAATAGCTGCGTCCTTGCTCACCTTACCATCCCCTTATGAAGTATATTGGATATCAACTTCGCCCACCCGCTTGGCGGAATCCACCGAAAAGATACGAATTTGCGGATATTCAACGGTCCGAAGCGAAATAAGCAAATGCCATACTTCCGGGGAAGGATGCAAATCAACATCCACTTTGGCCAGAATGGCAGGATGGCGCTGGTGGCTGTGAAAGACGCCGACTTTGTGCAGGTGGCTGTTTCTTATGTACTTCTCAACCCGCACCGTCTCTTCCGGAGAGGTTAAGAATCCGGCGTCTTTATGATCCAGATAATAATTTCCGTAATCATAGAACTTATCCATCATATTGTCCTTCTGGTCCTCTTTCATAATGATGTACTCCGTGGGGGCCCCGGATCTCTCATTAGACAGAAAGAAACCAAACGCCTTCTTCGGATACTGGGCTTTCACTTCATTAACAAATTGCTGTGCTAAAGTGCGATTCAATACTACGGACTTAACTGCCATCCAATCACTCCTTTATTATGAGAATTATTAAAAATAAAAGAAAAAATTCCCATCTATTTTTGGATTATAAACCAGTTCCCACAGCTCGTATGTAGCGAAAGTGTGAAAACTATGTTAATTAACCCAATTTATGTTTTCGTTGTGTAAACTCACATGATATGTTGCCTTTTCAGAGAGGACAAGTGATAGATATGTTTTCATTAGGTGGACATTATTAAGTTCGTGTAAAATTAAGAGGTTATACAAGAATACTTTGAATTCATCTCCCGAGACTATAAGGACAAATTTGCATATCATGAAATAGAAAAGCAAATTAGAAGACTAGTCCGCTTCGGGCTGTTTGAACAAGAGAGAATAACAAACATGTTAAATGATCTTTTAATCAATGAGGCAAAATCTGAGCAACTGGAGATATTAGGTATACTGTATGAGGAGTATTGCAGTGGCTGCAATTTCCTGAGATACCTTGCTCTATCTTATATTCTAACTTCCGATGAATATTTTACAGAATCCTTTCCCGAAAAGTTTGTAACTGAGTACGTTAGCAATGGAAACCGGGGTGAAAATAAAGCTTCGGTTTTTTTGTTGGAAAAAAATCACATGGGGGAAGTTCTTTTGGAAGGGCAAAAGGGGATATTGTCGAATATTAAAAAGATTATGGGAAGCAAATCGGTCAGGGAGTGTGCCAATAGTGAACAAAAAGTTTATAATGTCTAGTTTTCTTATCATGTTTTCAGTGGTATGTCTATCCATTACGGTCTATGCAGCCACTGCAGCATACTCTTTAAGGGTAAACGGGGCTGCCATTAAAGGGGAAGCTAAAGTCATTGATGGAGTGACCTATGTACCTTTGCGCACAGTTATTGAAGGGATGGGTGGATCATATCATGTCATGCCTGAGTCGAATACAATTAGTATTTTGAGAAGAGATATAAGTATGTACGGCGGGTACAATGAGTCCAATCCATTAATGTTTGGTTCAAAAGCGTATTTCGAAATGAATGAAAATTTTGATAAATTCATTGGTTCAGTCTCTATCGAAGAAGCGAATACGGGAAAGGACGTTTTGAAAAACCTAGAGGAGAAAAAAGGAACTGCTCCAAGCGGTTATACCTATGTTCTTGTAAAAGTGAACCTTGAAATCTTAGCATCTGAAAAACCTGGGGCATCGCTATCAATAAATAATTATAGGTTTGAGTATATTGACGCGGTAACTTTAAAGAGAACCCCTTCTTTTATGTTCTCCAAATATTCGCCCAGCGTATCCGAAGGAAATCCCTTCAACGGTTGGGTTGGATTCTTAGTTCCTGAAGGTCATCAATCTGGGATGATGGTTTTATCAAGTCCAGATGACCGGCAGAATGCTCTATGGATGAAGATAGAGTAACATCGTAATACTTAAGGATAATTACATAAGCTTCCGGTACCAGGTCTCTTGACTCTAACGTCGCGTAAACCTGTATATTTACTCTCAGAAGGAGGGATAGTCATCGAACTGCAAACCATCAGTCAGGTGTCAAAGCACTTTTCAGTCTCTACCCGTACCCTTAGGTATTACGAGCAAATCGGATTGATTACGCCTGCGAAAAAGGAAGATTCCGCATACCGCGCATACGATGCCGAAGCCATTACACGTCTGCGTCAGATTATCGTTCTGCGTAAACTGCGGATACCGCTCAAACAAATTGCCGGGATTCTGCAGAGCGCGGAAGCGCGCGTTGCCATCGAAGCCTTTGAGCGTAACCTTGCGGATATTGAGGACGAAATCACCGCGCTCTCTACCATTCGCAGCGTCATCAAAGCCTTTGTCGAATATCTGAATCTCAGAGGTGCGAAATTCGCGCTGCCTGACGACGCAAGTTTACTGGAGGTTGTGGATTCCTTGACTGTCTCGAAAATCAACTTCAAGGAGGAAAAATCAATGGAAGAATTAAACAAGGCAAATGAAAATTTAAACAAGCTGGCGGACAAAGATGTGCGGATTGTCTATCTGCCGCCCATGACTGTAGCTGCTGCTTATGCAACAGGAGAAGGCTGCGAAGGCAAAGCACTGGATATGATCACGCAATTTGTAACCGAAAGCGGACTGCTAACCATTAAACCCGACGCCCGGAGTTTTGGTTTTGACTGCTCTAAGGGGGCAGCAGGAATCGGAGAACCATCTCATGTATATGAGGTGTGGGTATCCATTCCGGGCGACACAGAGGTTCACGCGCCTTTAGTCAAACGAACGTTCGACGGCGGGTTATATGCCGCACATGTGCTCAGGGCATGGGACTTCGAGGACTGGCGTTTATTAAAAGAATGGGTTGACGCAAGCAATAAATATGATAATGATTGGGATTCTCCGCGCTGGACATCGCTGGAGACGGTTGCGGGGCAAGGATTTGAAGAAACGTTGAATTTTTATAATTACGTACAAAAAGGCGGTAAAATGGACGATTTACAGCTTGATTTATTGTTTCCGATTAAGGAGAGGGTATAAGAGTAGATCGCCGGGTAAGGCAGATTGAAATCGGCGGTTATAATTGGGTGTACTTAACATACAAAACTACACAGCTGTGATTATAACCGCAGATACTATAGAACAACGTGCCAGTGAATTCCAATCGGTATTTCCTCTTACATACGATAAACCTCCCAAACCATGATCAACTACTCCATATATATCTTCGTACGTGTAACAAAGCTGAATTCATTTCGTTATAGTCAATGAGTAATGGTTCCCAATAAGAGCGAGAAATCAATGGAGGAGGGGACGGTTTGGTCAGAATTGTCTTAACATTAATGACGCTTCTATTCAGTTTAACGGGCTGTTCCGCTTCCCATAGTGCCACAACATTAGACCACAATGCTACTGCGGCAAAAGATTATTTGGAATCTAAGGGTTACAAGGTCTCTTCGTATGAAGGCTCCAGTGAAGTCTACACCTTAACAAAAGAAAAGTTAATGAATTTACCGTATTCCAATTACTGGGGGCTGCAAACCGAAGATCCCAGTGTTTATCTGGACAAAGAGGTTAACGTACAAAAGTTCATAGTAACAAACCATCCATTGGATAACTGGAAATCCACAAGCGCCAAACCGGAGAATATTGTTAAATCTAAAGGGAAAACCGCAATTTGGATCTATGTCGTGGATAACCAGGCAGTAGGCGGACATTCTTATCCAGTAATCGATCAGGCCATGGATGGCGGCGTATGGTCATTAGATGGAAGAACATTAGAAGAAGTGCATTCTATGAGTTATAAAGCTTGGTTAGAGCAATGGGAAGCAAAGTTTGGCAGCTAATGAAATATTAAGAATCGCAACGATTCGTTATGCCATGGGTGTCACATATCTAAGAAAGGGTGGATCCGATGTTCTACGTTAATTCAAGAGCAATCATTGAACGATTCAATGATGGAGAACCTGAGATTGTCATACAAAGAAGAATGAAAACAGATTCCTCCTTTAAGTTCGAGCTTCCCGGGGGGAGAATTGAACCCTTTGAGTCGTTGATCCAAACACTGATCAGAGAGGTTAAAGAAGAGACTGGATTAGATGTATACGAAATAGAAGGAAATGAGACAAGAATTGATACGATAGGAATTAATCCGGAATTTGAGGTGGAATGCCTTAAACCATTCGCAGCCTATCAAACGGTTAAAGGTCCGGTCGATTCGGTCGGATATTATTTTAGATGTAAGGCAAAGGGTGAAAGAACAACGAACATGTAAAGCAAGCTGCGTTTCAGGAAAGCGAAGCCTTTAAAGCCAAAACTAAAGAACGCTACAAAATTGAAGCCGAAAATAGCGAACTCAATCACAGACACGGGTACGATGTTGCATCCTCCTCGGGTTTAGTTGGCGTGGAAATTCAGGGAGCTATGGCGATATTCACTGTTAGGTTAAAACGAATATTGAAACTTATGGACGAGAGCAGTTTTTTCAAACTTATTTTTTGCTGGATGTCCCCAATTGGCCCTGATCGTTCGCTGCACATGTATACACTACACCGTACTCGGTAAGATGCAGAAAAATCATATCCTGTTAAAATTCCTTTACTTCTCGGAAGCCCTTGCACTTGTACAGGCGAAGAGCGAAACGTCGTCGCCCAGTTGTCCTTTGTCATTCATCCCCCAAGGGTCAGAAGCTTTTGTCATCCTTTAATAAAAGACCATGATTCTATAGAAACGATACTTTCACAAACTTTGAACTGGGGGTGGATGCAAAGATAGGCGTCGGATTCAAAACTAGACATATCATAAATAATAGTACATACCTTTTCATGTTACTCATTCGGAAAAATTCCTTAATAGTTGATTTAATTTTCAATTACACTTTCTGGTTTAATTTGGTCTAACTTAGTTTCAAAGCGGCTTTAAATTTGACTTATATAGAGTGAACTTAAGAATCTGACTTACTGCATCAGTGAAGTCCTTGCTCAGCAAGAGGTTCGCTCACCGGCTCGCCAACATTGTTAAGTTCAGCTTATATAGTGACATTATTCATGCAATATATTAGTAATTTATGGTAAAGTTCTTATATCAAAAAAGAAGGGATTGGTATTATTGAAAAAATTAACCTTGTATGCATTTTCATTTACATTAATTGCGAGTCTTTCTCTCTCTTCGGTAGTTTTGGCTGCTCCAATTGATAATAGTACATTGAGACAGGTGCAAACATCTGGGGCAGATAAGACTTGGGTCGGTGAATGGCAGGGGGAGGATACAATTATCGTTGACTCCCTTGGCAATGTTACTACCTCTGGGGAACTCAAAAAAACATCAAGTTTAGTATTTCCAACAGAATCTACAACTATCCGAGACGTATTAATTCAACCGGACTTACTAACTCCCACTTTTGAACTCCCAAACGAATCTTTTGCCACCTTGGCATCCGATTATGGTCATGCATGGCCCTATTCGGCTGTTAATAGTTCTGCAGTTAACTGTTATGGTTATGCTACCAAAGCCCCAGGGAAAATGAATCCTGGCGATGGAGATGGTGTTTCGAATCTCGCAGATTCACAATATTTTACGAATGTAAATTATGTTGCTAACCTGGTTGTCCAAGATGGAAATACAAATCCATTATATTTTATATCTGGCTGGCGAATACTAAGTAGCAGAACTGCTGCCGTTAACGCCGATGAACATCGAATAGCTTTAAGAATAGGTTGGATTGATACCAATGGTAATGGTAAAGTTGACCTTCCCGACCAGTATGGTTTTGGTGGAGATAATGTCGATTATCATTTTATGCTTCAAAATAGCACAGGAACCTGGTCAGAAAAACACGGTCCAAATCCATCGCAAAATACTGGAATTACTGATCCAAGTAATTTTATCTGGAGCAATGGTATCTACTATAATTTTTATAACAGTTCTACGGTTTATATTGCTGCCAAGGTTCACTAATATCTAACACACATACAAGCGGTGGTTGTCATTTCTGCCGCTTGTTTATCTTATTTTGATAAAAATATATTTCATTAAGAACTCAGACTTAATTAACGTTTTTAAATAATCATTTTTAACAAAACTCCGCAATCCGCTACAGTCATGATCATCTTTCTCTAGAATATCCTTTAATAGCGCTATCCCCTTATCGACTGGAGAGTCTTTATCCTTTGATGTTATGAAGTTGAACGAAGTGCCGGACTCTAAGGGATGGTTACTTGCGGTTGTGGTTTCTGTTATCGCAATTATTGTTACCACTATTGTTTGGGGTGGCTTTAAGGACTGAGGATCAGCTTTATTTGAATTTTCCGCTTGCTGTAGCAGTCCCGCTACTGGATTGTAAAGAAATGATTATGAAATTAATGAATGAAATGCATAATGATTTGATTGTGGTAACGGAGGAGCTGGGTTTTGGATTTGTTCTGAGTGAAGATGAATATTCAGATGTGACGATAGAGTATTGGAAGAAATGAGATCGCCAAGTATCACCAAAGATTCTTTATCCGCGGAATCACGTTAGCATCTGTTAAGGAAGACAGGCTGCTGTTCCATCATGCAGATTAATAATCAGAGCAAAGGAGATATAACATGCTACCATCACTTGCGTTTCTTAAACATCAATTAGAGGGGATTCTGCGTAATAAATTTGCCCAGGGGCACCAAACCTCCGGTTATCTAGCCCGGTTGGGACAGCTTCCCGCAAGCTATGATGCCTATTTAGAATTCGCCCATAGCCTGGCTGATATTCCAATGCGGGACAATTGGCCTTACTATGAGCCGGATGATTTGGAGGAGATATGGCGGGAATGCGACCCGGATAGACCTCTAGGCCAGATCGGAGTATTGAATCTGAAGGACAGCTCCAAGCGTGTAGAGGCAGGATTCCTCGCTTCAGTCTGTGGTTCAATGTTGGGCAAACCGATCGAGATCAATCCCAATTTGTCTGAATTACGTCAAGCGTTAATCTCGGCAGGCGAATGGCCGCTGAATGATTATATTTCTGAAGAAGTTCTCCATGCCTTGGATCGTCGTCATTGGTCCTGGTTCGAGACAACGCGGGGGCGGATTCGTTATGTAGCACCTGATGATGATATCAATTACACCTTAATGGGAATGATGGCGTTAGAGCAATTTGGTGAGGGTTTTACGAAAAGGAATCTAAGAGATTTATGGATCAATCATCTTCCGATAAGTACAACGTGGGGGCCGGAGAGGGCCATCCTGATTCGGTCGGGGATTAGCTATTTGGAGCATGACCGGGAACGATTCAATCCTTCTGAAATAGAGGCTTGGCCCGACTTCCTGGTGCAAGATACAGAACTATGCGGGGCGGCGATTCGTGCAGATGCTTACGGCTATGCCTGCCCCGGTCAACCCGCTCTTGCCGCTGAGCTGGCTTGGCGTGATGCAAGTTTTACACATCGCCGGACGGGGATTTATGCCACGATGTTCATTGCCGCTGCAATTGCTGCCGCACACGTACTGCGCGATCCGCTTGAAATACTAAGCACTGCACTACAATTCGTACCTAGAAGGAGCCGATTCTATGAGATTACCGAGGATTGCCTGCAGATGGTAGGGAATGCAGATAACTGGCTGGAAGCTTATCAGGGCATTCATCAGAAGTATGCGAATTATTCCCACTGTCAGGTGTATCAGGAAATGGGTACTTTAATGAATACATTTCGATTTGCAGACAATGTCGGTGACGGGATATGCAAGCAGGTCATGCAAGGCAATGATACGGACAGCTTCGGAGCAACAGCAGGTTCGCTGCTCGGGGTGTATTTCGGCTCGGACAGCTTGGAAGCGAGATGGCTTGAACCTTTTCAAGACCGGATTCATACGGGGTTATCTAACTTTCATGAGCAACAACTATCCCGCTTGGCTGAGCGCATAGGGCGTTTGCCAGAGCTGTTACATACCGGCCAGCACCGAATTCAACCCAGCGAGCTGTATGTGAATGAGAATTTGGGTATTTGAAGCAGGATTGGCTTGGCGGTTAGGTCTGGAAGTGTAAACATGGCTATAGCTGAGGAAGGACTAGATACATATGGGAAATATTGTACGGCAAGTTATTCATGAATGGAATCCATGCGGTTTATTACCAGAAGCACCTATAGATGAGTTTGATGCTGAAATTGAAAAAGTCGTCCAATCCCTAACAGCTGAAGTGGTTAAGCATTTGATATTCAAAGGTGACTTTGAAGTTATATCTGATAAATGTGTCGAGGATAACATGGACGAATGAAGACAGGATTTTATCGCTAAGGGGATCAACACGCATGACAATACAGGATGTATTGAAGGAAGTTGTAAAAGAAACCATTGCTCCCTTGTTTAAGGTAGAGGGGTTTAAGAAGCAGGGCAATAACTTTGCCCATGTTTGTTCTAACATCTCTGCGACAGTGAACATTCAGTCATCAAAGTGGAATACACAAGATGAAGTTGAGTTCTTTTTCAATACAGGCATTTATATAGAGGAATTATTCGGAACAGTTTATTTATACCCGAAACCATCTTTTCCAATGGAAATAAACTCCGTTTTACGGATTCGTGGCACTGAACTAACGAAAAATGATAGTTGGTACAGATTGACTATCAATACTAACATTGAACAACTTAAACGAATGATAATGAAAGACATTACAGAGTATATACTCCCTCACCTTCGGCAGTTTGAAAGTATTAACGATGTAATCAAAGTAATGGAGTTACGAGAGAAAGATGGGATTTACGAGAATCCCCACTACTTAACGGTACTCTATTGCTCAATAGGTGACATGGAAAAAGCACAGGCTCGCATGACAAGAGTGTTTAACGAACTGAAGCTAAACTCTCAAAAAGAGTTTGCTACAGGATTGGCTTACCGATTAGGTCTGCAAGTGCAATTACGGTGAACCTTATAAGTAAACACAATGTCGTCGTTTGGGATGTTCGTTATGCGACTTACAGATACTCTTCTCTAGACAAGAGGTGATTGACGTGGATAACAGAATGGTTCATGGCATACATATGCGGATGTTGCTTTTATAGGTATTATTTGACTCATATAAGGGACACGAGATAATGATATCAAAGATAATTTGCTAAATGAAGTTACTAACACTTACTCAAATGAGCTATAGAATTGTCTGGAGGCTGAATATTCAGTCTCCAGATTTCTTCAGTAGGAGGTAATTCATGAAAAAAATGAGTATCTTTTCAATTTCAATTTTACTTTTAGTCATTTTGATTTATGTATTTGCCAGACCAAAACCAGATATCATTAGTGTTAATCTTGTGTCCGAAACGAATGAGATCACTTACTCTGACAGTGAAAGCGTTCAAATCTTCGAAGATGCTATAAGAACTGTTAAAAAAGTACGCGGGTCTGTTGATGTGGGTCCACCAACTTATCGAATGACTGTTACTTACGCTAATTCTAAAGTTGTTGAATACAGCCTTTATATGGATTTTAAAACCAAAAACGGCTTCTTGATTAAACAAAGTAATAGTGAAAAGATGCTGGACTTAAAGGATCATAATTCGGAAGAACTCGCCGATCTGTTAAGTAAAGAAAACAAAAAATAATTTCTAAGGTATAGGGTCTGCTTATTTTTCTAAGTTATTGAACTTCTATAATATCCATAAGTAAGACATGGATTAGGTATGCGAAACTATGAGACACTAACTTCCCTTAGTGTCTTTTTTCCTTTTAACGGGTAATACTGACTATGATCAAAACCGCTTAAGGAGGCTACATAAATGGAGAGCAAGGAAGGCAAACAGCCTAATCGATTAATAATTAATCAAATATTTTTTGAAATGCCAGGAGGTCGTTGTCCTAGTGAATAATATATTTGATCTATCACATTCAAAAGAAATTTTAGTGCGCATTGATCAATTAATGCAAAGCACTCAACCGCAATGGGGTCGAATGGATGTTGCTCAAATGCTAGCGCATTGCTCCTCTTTTCAAGATATAGCAATGGGAAAGTCCCATTCCCCAAGAAGTTGGTTAGGAATGTTGATAGGAAAATTTGCAAAACCAATTTTTTATAACGACAAACCACTTCCTCGCAATATGTCTACTATTCAAACCATAATGATTGTGGATAAGAGAGAATTTGAAGTAGAAAAAGAAAAGCTAAAACAAAATATACTAATATTACAAAGTGATGGTCCTAAGAATTGTAACAATCGTCCACATCCTTTTTTCGGAGTACTCACTTCCGAGGAGTGGGGGAAAGGGATTTACAAGCATTTGGACCATCATTTAAAGCAATTTGGCGTTTAGATTAAGTCCAACAAAAGGGAATCGATAATACTATGACAATATGCAGCCGAGAGATCGGCTGCATATTCAGCTTAAGGGCAGGATAACACTATAACTTCGGTAGGAACAAGTAAGTACTTAGACATTCTTTTGCGAAGAACAATAAGAATTCTATCCCTCGTCTCTATGTATATAATCGCTGAGTTTGAGCAATCAGAAGTCAAACACTTTGTCGTCAGTGATTTGAGGTAGGTAAAAGTTCGGAACCGCTGTTGCCTTTCAAAGTGTGATTGTTGAGGGAGGGAATATGGAAATAGAAGCGGATTATTTAAACTTTATAGTAAATAAATGAGGAATACAGAGGTTAGACCATGGTATTCGCTATGATCTCGCATGAGAATAGGGTATTAACAACAAGAAAATAATATACTCTAGTGTAAAGACATTTTTATTAACTGCGCCTACCCCCACAATTTTGGGTAAACTATCCCTAGACAATACTTTACCCAAATTATCCGAAATGAGGGGACACCCCGTGACAATTCACAAATCATCTAATAGATTAGCTAACGAAAAATCACCCTATCTTTTACAACACGCCCACAACCCCGTGGACTGGTACCCATGGGGAGAGGAGGCTTTTACCAAAGCGAAGTCGGAGAATAAGCCGATCTTCCTTTCAGTCGGCTATTCAACTTGTCATTGGTGTCACGTAATGGAACGCGAATCCTTCGAGGACCCAGAAGTCGCGAAGCTCCTCAACAATCACTACGTAGCCATCAAAGTAGACCGCGAGGAGCGGCCGGATATTGATGCGCTGTATATGTCGGTGTGTCAGGCGCTGACGGGGAGCGGGGGATGGCCGCTGACGGTGCTGCTGACGCCGGAGAAGAAGCCGTTCTATGCCGGGACGTATTTCCCGAAGCGGCAGATGTTCGGGCGGATCGGGCTGATGGATGTGCTGGAGCAGATTCATACGAAGTGGGAGCAGGATGGCGAGGCGCTGAATAAGCTGGGCGATGACCTGCTTGAAGAGCTGCATACGCTTGACCGTAAGAATGCGTATAACTCGGCTGATGTGGACGGCGGTATCCCGGGCGATGAGCTGCTGCATGAGGCGTATGAGCTGTACCGGCGCCAGTTCGACGAGGAATATGGCGGGTTCGGCAATGCGCCGAAGTTCCCTTCACCGCATAATTTGTCCTTCCTGCTGGCGTACAGCCAGATGCACAATCAGCCGGAAGCGCTCCGCATGGTGGAGAAGACGCTGGAGTCGATGTACCGGGGCGGAATGTACGACCATGTGGGCTTCGGGTTCTCGCGGTATTCCACGGACCGGGAATGGCTGGTGCCGCATTTTGAGAAAATGCTCTATGATAACGCACTCCTTGCGAACGTCTATCTGGAAGCCTTCCAGATTACCGGGAAACCGCTGTATGCGGAGATTGCCGAGCAGATCTTCACCTATGTCCTGCGCGATATGACCTCTCCCGAAGGCGCTTTCTACTCTGCGGAGGATGCGGATTCGGAAGGTGTGGAAGGGAAGTTCTACGTCTTCTCCCGTGATGAGATTGAGGAAGCTCTGGGGCTGGAAGATATGCATTCGTATTGTCATGTCTACGGGATTACCCCGGAAGGCAACTTCGAGGGAGCTAATATTCCGAATCTGCTGCAGGGGCTGCCGGAAGAAATGGCGGAGCGCATGGGCATGAACCCGCTGGGTCTGCGGACCCGGATGGAGGAATGGCGCGGGAAGCTGTTTGAGTACAGGGAGCAGCGCATTCATCCGCTCAAGGATGATAAGGTGCTCACTTCGTGGAACGGGCTGATGATCGCGGCGCTGGCCCAAGGGGCCATGGCGCTGCAAAAGCCGGAATATGCCCAGGCCGCAGAAGCGGCGGCGAATTTCATCTGGGACAAGCTGCGGCGTGAGGATGGCCGGCTGCTGGCCCGTTACCGTGACGGGGAGGCGGCGATTCCGGCTTATGTGGATGACTATGCCTTCATGATCTGGGGACTCAGCGAATTATATGAGGCTACGGGTCAAGCGGTCTATCTGGAACGCGCTCTGATTCTTAAGGATGGGCTGTTGGAGCTGTTCCACGATTCTGAAGGCGGAGGCTTCTTCTTCACCGGCCATGACGGGGAGAAACTGCCGATCCGCTCGAAGGAATTGTATGACGGGGCTATTCCATCCGGGAATTCTGTAGCGGCGAAGCTGCTCTGGAAGCTGTCGGTGATTGCCCAGGATGTGGAGTTAAAAGGCATTGCAGAGCGTACAGCTGCGGTGCTCTCATCTGCAGCAGCAGAGTATCCTCCTGGTTATGCGATGTATCTGCAGGGTCATCTGGCGATGGCCTCCGGCGGCAGGGAATGGGTCCTTTCCGGCAAAAAAGAAGACCCGGCCCTGCACGGAATGCTGGCTCAGGTCCAGCAGGCCTATCTGCCAGACGCTGCGTTAATCGTCAAATGGGAAGGGGATAGCGAAGGCATTCTCCGCCTACTGCCTCATTTGGCCGACAAACCGGCGATTCGCGGCGATGCGACCGCCTATGTCTGCCGGAATTTTTCCTGCCGGGCGCCGGTTACGAATATGGAGGCGGTCCGGGAGCTTTTGGCCTCCGGCAATCGCGAAGGGTAGTATATATAACAAAGAGCAGCCTGCGGTTAGGGCTGCTCTTTGTGTTAAGTGCCTTGCCAAGAATATCTTACCGGACGAAAGGGGCATAGAACGAATCCGCAGGGATTGCCTGTGCGGCCTTGCGCATATGTTCGTTCATTGCGGCGATGATCACTTTACCCGGCCAATGGTCCGGCAGCAGTTCATCCGGGAGATAAGGATCGGCCATAAACAGGCCGCTTAACTCCTCTCCCATCTGCAAATATAGCAGGAATAGCTGCAGAGGCTGACCCGCATGGAGAGCTTCGTGTAAAGATGGAACGAATTCTTCCTGCAGCCAGACCGATTTTAGCTGATACATGGCTTCGATTTCGTCCAGATGCCAGATCGCTTGTGCTTTGTGCGGTGTAATGGAGCCTTCCTGGAATTGGCCTTGCAGAATGGACACCTTACCTTCCAGCTCCAGCTTCTGGATATACGCTGCGACTTCGTCGCGATAGTTCCAAGGTGAAATGTACACACTGTTATATAGAAGACCATAGCCCAGCTGTCCGAGCGCCGTACGGAACTGGTCGCGCTTCTTGCGTTCAGATTCAGGAACCTCCAGCATGACCACATCCCAGGTGTGATCCCACTGCTCCTGATACCGGGCGGGCTTGCTGTTAATCGCTTTAATGTAAGCGAGGCCCTCGGCAGTAACGTTGTACCAGGAGCGTGACGGGGAAGCGATATAGCCTTCCTTTTTCAGACGGGACAGGGCATTGCGGATATAGGTGGAGGTATACCCCCTTTGCTCGTAAATCTCAACAAACTGCTGGGCGCCCATCTGCTCCACCTTGGATACCAGGAACAGCATGGTTTTCTCAACGGACAGCAATGTTCTTCACACCTCTCTTGACAGCTGGCAGAAATGAATATATCATAAAAACGAACGAACGTATTAAAAATAGTTATATTGTATCGATTCACTAGCATGTCTGGTTTCAGAGCAGCTTGGTGTCATTGTAACGTAAACTTTGGGTTTTTGCACGATTCAATCGCTTAATGCCCATTGAAAATAACAACGAAGAGGAGAGACAATCTATGAAAATTATCTACCACGGCCATTCCTGTGTGCAAATTGAGGTGAACGGCAAGTCACTGATTATCGATCCGTTCATTAGCGGCAATTCCGCTGCTGTCACGAAGGTCGAGGATATTAAGACAGATGCCGTGCTGTTGACGCACGCTCATGGGGACCACATTTTGGACGCTGCACCGATTGCTGAGCGCAATAGCGCCCCAATTGTAGCCACTGTGGAATTAGCTTCTTACTTCGAAGGGAAGGGTGCCAAGACGATTGGCATGAACATTGGGGGGACGGTGGATCTTGGTTTTGCCAAAGCGACGATGATCCATGCCTTCCACACCTCCAGTATTACACTCGAAGACGGACAGCGCATCTATGGAGGCACACCTACGGGTTTCATTATTGAGGCTGAGGGACGGACTATCCTGCATGCGGGAGACACTGGGCTATTCAGTGATCTGAAAATGTTCGGGGAGCTGTACGAGATTGATCTGGCGATTCTGCCGATCGGCGGGCATTTCACTATGGGACCTGAGCATGCACTCCTTGCTGCGAAATGGCTGGGGGCCAAGAGTGTGCTGCCGGTACACTACAACACCTTCCCGCCGATCCGCCAGGATGCGGGAGCTTTCGTCCAGGCGCTGGAAGATGCGGGAATCCGTGGTACAGCACTTGCTTATGGAGAGACGCTGGAGCTGTAAGGTTGGATACAGAAAGATTAAGGATGAACTAACTGATACGTGATTTAAAATGACTAAACAGCCGTTTTTTTGCTTCCGCAAAGAAACGGCTGTTGTTATATGGCGGATGACTCTACTTGGCGAACCGGGATAGCTCCAGGTTGAATTTGTCGCGTTCGTCATAGAATAAGCCGTGGCCGCTATTCTCGAAGGGGATCAGTACCGAATTACGGATTCCTTGATGCTGTGCCTCAGCCAGCGGGAAAAAGCACACTTGATCATGAATACCGTGCAGAATCAGCGTAGGCACCAGTATCCGGGGAAGATCATCAAACAGCTCTTCCTCAAGCCAGGCTTTGGAGACAGCGATGGTAGACCAGCTTGCGGCCTCAAGCCCTAATTGGAAGAACCAGTCTGAGAACGGCTGCGATACTTTTTGATAGAAGAAAATTTCTCCGAAATCATGCAGCATCTTGGGACGATCCTCATAAGTAGTCTGAATGATCTGCTCAATAGCTTCTCTGGTCGTCCCGTAAGGGAAACCCGGCCGCTGAATCAGACTGGGGGCTGCCGAAGCGAATAGTGCAAGCCTGGAGACACCATATCCCTGGTGCCGGGCCATATAACGGATCGCTACGGCTCCGCCGGTTGAATGCCCGCCGAGCGTAATATCCTGCAGTCCCAAAGCTCCGATCACACAGCGGATGTCATCAGCTAAGCGGTTGTAGTCGTACCGGCCCAGCGGTTTATCCGATTTGCCGAATCCCCGCATGTCCATCCCGATGCAACGGTAGCCCATCGGCACCAGCTGGTTGTACTGATATTCGAACATCTGGTGGTTAGCAGGCCAGCCATGGATGAAGAGAATCGTTCGGCTGCCCAGAGGGTTGATATCATTAATATAAATCTTCACGTTCGGTTCGACTCTGATCCAATGTTCCATATAGCTTCCCTCATTTATCCGTTGTATTGTTTAATTGGGATATATTATTCAGGCGCCTGAGGAAAGTGCCTAGAATACAAGCAATTGAATTTACAGCAGCTGCATAATGCAAGGCGTAAAGGAATCATTCATAAGAAATTCAACCGAAAGGAAGGTTCATAACCATGAATAATATTCTAAGCAATGTCCGCTGGAAAGATCGAAGTACAGAGTGTGAGTTGCTACTGGGTAACGCTGGTGAGGCAGTTATAACCCCGCTTAAGGGCGGGCTGGAAGCCGAGGTGTACAAAGTTACAATGCCGGATACTGAGCTTGTGTTCAAAATATGGAACCGGGATTCCCGGCCGGATATCTCTCTTCAATATAAAGTGCTGGAGCAGATGTACAGGCACGGCTGCGCGGTGTCACAGCCGTATGCCTGGGGATTGGACCCTGAGGACAATCAGGTGCTGTTAACCAGCTTCGACGGTGTGCCCCTCAAGGAAGCGAATCCCTCAATTCTTACAGCCATAGCAGAAAATCTGCTGGATATACATAACCTTCCGGGCGAATCTTTAACCAGAATAAACGTACCCGCATATGATTTCGCAGATTACTTCTTCCCGGAGTGGGGAGGTCAGCCGGAGATCAGAAGGCTGGCGCTGGGGTTGGCAGACAAGGCTGGAATAACCTCGCATCATCTGATTCATGGAGACTACCATGCGGGCAATATTCTGGAGGCAGCCGGATCATACACCATTATTGACTGGACGAATGTCCAGCTGGGCGATCCTAGATATGATATAGCCTGGTCTATTCTAATCCTCCGGATCTATGCGGGGGAGCAGTACTCAGAAGTCTACCGTGCGGCATTTCTCGCCAAAAGCAGTTACTCAGCAGCAGAGCTTGAGCTATTCGAGGCGCTGGCTTGTCTGCGCTGGCTCCAGCTGCATAGAACTACAGGTATTCCGGTGTTTCAAGATACACTTTCAGTTGTACAGACTGTCCTGAGGCGGAATTCATATTTGCCGGAGGGCCTGCTCTGAAGCAACGCAGAATGATATTCAAACTTGATTGTGGTATGATCTGGGAAGACAAGCGTTCAATTTCAAACCGGGAGGCGGAGGCAGGGAATGAATACTAGAGTGTTAGGCGGTAAACTGAAGGTATCCGCATTAGGATTGGGCTGCATGGGCATGTCCGATTTCTACAGCGGCCGGGATGAAGCGGAATCCATCCGCACGATTCACCGGGCTATTGACCTGGGCGTTACTTTTCTGGATACGGCAGATATGTATGGTGTGGGAAGGAATGAGGAACTGGTCGGCAAAGCGGTTAAAGGCAAACGGAACGAGCTTGTGCTGGCGACCAAATTCGGCAATGTGCGCAGTCCGGAAGGGCAGATGCTCGGCATCAATGGCCGTCCGGACTATGTGAAGTCGGCTTGCGATGCCAGTCTCCTGCGGCTTGGCGTTGATCATATTGATCTATATTATCAGCACAGGGTAGATCCGAACACGCCCATTGAAGAAACCGTTGGTGCGATGGCCGATCTCGTTGCAGCAGGCAAAATCCGCTACATTGGGCTGTCTGAGGCAGGGCCGGCTACTATCCGCCGCGCTCATGCCATTCATCCGGTAACGGCGCTGCAGACCGAATATTCCCTGTGGAGCCGTGAGGTGGAGGACGAGATTCTGCCGCTTGTCCGCGAGCTGGGGATTGGCTTCGTGCCGTACAGTCCGCTGGGACGCGGTTTCCTGACCGGACAGATTCAGAGCTTCGAGGATCTGGCCGAGGACGATTACCGCCGCAACTCCCCCCGCTTCCAGGAGGATAATTTCAAGAAGAATCTGGATCTTGTGGAACGCATCAAGCAGATTGCTGCCGGGAAAGGCTGCGAGCCCTCGCAGCTTGCGCTGGCCTGGCTGTTGAAGCAAGGGGAGGACATCGTGCCGATCCCGGGAACGAAACGGACGAAGTATCTGGAAGAGAACGTAGGTGCACTGGATATAGAGCTGACCGCTGAGGAGCTGCAGCAGATTGATGAGGCTGCGCCTCAAGGGGCTGCCTCGGGCATGCGTTATCCGGAGCAAAGTATGAGAAGCTTGAATCTATAGCAGCTGCACTTCGGGAACCAGCTAAGAGTGTGCGTTTTATGATAAAAGAGGAGCCGCGTAAGGCATGCGGATCCTCTTTTTTGGATGCAGGTAATCTTCAGCTGCTGCCTATACAAGGCAAGCTACTTATTGCGCTCAGGGTTCTGCGGCTTCACGCGGGCGGGTCTGGATACCCAATTGCTGCGGTTCATCGGCTTCACCGTATCAATCCGCGGATTCGGAGTCTCCAGGGGGCTGATGTCCTCTGACGGAGCCGTATCTGCTGCGCCTTCGGATTCTACGTTAGCGGGGGTCTTTTTGGACAGGCCGGCACCATTATGTTTGCCTCTGTTCCACACTCTGTTCTTGCTCATCGTTACACTCCATTTCTATTCACTTATGCATAAACCATATCATAAGACGGGAAGTTAAGAAAGAACCTGATGCAGCTATGGGTAGCCGCAGAGAGTCACAATCCTTCAGGGAGAATAGTCTGCTGAGCTGTGAAAAATAACACTGAGCACAAAAAAATGCTTTTGACAAGTTATAAATTGTACTATTGGTTTACATAAAAGGTGACTATACTAGTATAGAATTGAAAGGAGAGCACTCTGATGCCCATCAAGATTATTACGGATAGCGGTTCCGATTTACCCCCAGATTACGTAGAGCAGTACGACATTTCCATTGTTCACTTACCGGTTCATTTCGGACATGAACTCATGCCATATGATACGGACGCGAAGACCTTTTATGCGAAGATGCATGAAGCGAAGGAGTTGCCGACTACGGCAAGCCCAAGTCCGCAGGTATTCCTGGACAATTTCAAACAAGTGGAAGCAGGCACTGACATTATGGTCATCTGCATGTCCTCTAATATCAGCAGTACTTATCAGACCGCAATGATCGCCAAGGAGATGTACGAGGAAGAAGGACATCCGAATGCGATTGAAATTATAGATTCCAAGCTTTTTTCAGGCGGATTGACACTGATTGTGGCTATGGCAGCGAAATGGTCGCTGACGGCAGCAAGTCTGGCTGAATTGAAAGATAAAGTAATGCACAAGGTTGAAGAAACCACTGCTTATTTCACACTGGATACTCTGGAGAATGTGATCAAAGGCGGGCGGCTGAGCCGGATCTCCGGTGCCGTGGCTTCTGTACTGAACATTAAGCTGCTGCTGAAGATCAGCGATGAGGGAACTGTTGAAGTGGTCGAGAAGACCCGGGGACTTCCTAAGGCGCTGACTCATCTGCTGGCGAAGCTGGATCAGAAGCAGCATGATTATGAACAGGCGGTGATCGCCATTGTTCACAGCAATTGTGAGGCGTTGGCGCTGGAGATCAAGAAGCGTATTCTGGAGAAGCATCCCTTCAAAGAAATTTTGCTGTCCACCATGGGACCTGTGATGGGTACATATGCAGGACAAGGCGGAATCGGCGTTGCTTTTTAGGCTGCTGCAGCAGATTTAATGGAGAATAAGTGAATAGCTAAGCCGTATACAAGGACTTTCCGGTGTACGGCTTTTTAGTTTGCTTTGGTATAGAGGCGGAGGAATTACAGGAAGCGGGGTGGAGGGACGGCAGCGGCTAGGCACCCTGGGCTGGGCATGTGCATAGAATGTAGCAAATCCATTTATACGGAGGTCAAACATTCATGTCGACATATCATAGTGGCCCGCAAACGGCGGTTATCTATCAGGCAGACCCTGCGGTGGTCCAGCATCTGCACGGTGTCCGCGAGTCTCTGCACCAGTCATGCAAGCCTTATTTGAACCATAATGTGAAGGTACAGACCATCGATGGACAGATGCATGAAGGCACCATTGCCGGCATGGATAACAAACATCTGTACCTCACGGTGACTATAACTACAGAAATGGGACGCGGATACTATAATCCGTACTACAAGCCTTATCCAGGTCCAGGTTATCCCTTTCCGGGGCCAGTGAATAATAATGTCATCCTGCCGCTGGTATTATTCGAACTGCTGGCTATTTCGTTAATCTGAGGCGGGGCGGGCCGAGAGTTGCCCGAATGCGCGATTGAATACTGAGGTTATTGTATTAAGTGCTGTGAGTAAAGGGGATAACCTGCACATGGAAAAATAACCGGATCAGCATCTTGCCGATCCGGTTATTGTGGTACGCCCATGCTAGGCGTACCACAAAAAAACCGCCCGCTGAATGAATCAGCAGACGGTATTCAAGTTTTACATAGTAACAACAGCGGTGATCTCCTCGTCCAGCTCCAGGCGTACATTTTCACGGTAAGCGCGGATACCGTATTCGCTGTGCAGATAACGCAGAATCGATTCAATCAAATTGGATTCGACCAGGAACTGGCTGCGGCCCTGAACCCAGACCTCTGCGGTGTAGCCGGTGTCTTCGTCCCAGCTAAGCTCCACCCGGACTTCCTCCACCCGTACAGCTTTGCGTTCAGCCATATGCAGGCAGATTGCATTGATAATCTCGTCCATACTGAGTACGGTAACACTCATTAGTAACGCCCGTCTCTTTCCTGCATTCTGCGCCGTTCCTGTCTGCGCCGGAAGAAGGACATGATCATCATAACGACAAGATAAATGGCCAGCATGTTAATGAAGAGGCCGATGATATTGCCGAAAGCGCCCATGCCGGAGAACATTCCACCGAAGAGGAAGCCTGCGATCCCGCCGATCATTAGGCCTTTCATCAGACTGCCGCCGCTGAAGAATCCGCGGTTTGCCTTCGTTGTGCTTCCGGCTGTGGTGCCTTTGGTGCTATCACTTTGTTTCACATTGTTTGTTGTTGATTTCTTCGGGGTAGTGGTGAATCCCCGGCTTCCCGATTTGAAGCCACCGCCACGGCGGGCATCTGCAAAGTCAGGAGCAGTTACGGCAAAGAATAGAGTGAAAGCCATGACGATCATCATTACACGTTTCATTGATTTCATTTAATACGAGAACCTCCATCTTGTTCACATTAGTTTCTGTGTGTCTGCCCGGTAATACGCAGGTTACCCTCAGGAGGTTTCAATTTTTAATAATCACAAATAGAAATGTTAACTGGCTTCAAGGCTCCAGCAGGCCAAAAAAAAGTGCGTGGATCCAGGATCCACGCAAACAGCAGTTTCAGAGAGTTGCCTTATGCTCCGCGTATCCATCCGAGACAAGCTCAAGCGCTCCGGTTGCCGGATCGATGATCATGCCGTGAATAGGTACGTTTGGGGGGAGTAAGGGATGGCGCTTGATCAGCTCCACAGTCTGAATTACCCCTTCCTCCACATTGTCAAACCCGCGCAGCCATTTGGTCAGCTTAATTCCCGAATTCTCCAAAGTGTCGAGCACCTGCTCCGAAACACCGCGTTCCTTAATAGAATTGATCATCCGGTCCGCATTCAGGGAGGCCATGCCGCATTCATAATGCCCGACGACGATAACTTCATCCGCATCCAGCTCATACAGCGCAACCATTACGCTGCGCATTACGCTTCCGAACGGCTGGGAGATGACGGCTCCGGCATTTTTGATGATTTTGACATCGCCGTTCTTGAAATTCATCGCTTTGGGCAGAAGCTCAACTAACCGGGTATCCATGCAGGTGATGATCAGCATTTTTTTATCCGGAAAGCGGCTGGTCAGATAGGCTTCGTATTCTTTTTCCTCAACAAAATGCTTGTTAAATTTCATAATTTCTGTGACCTGACTCATGAGCGTGCTGCCTCCTCAAAGTTAAATGATAATAGACTTCTTCTGAAATCCCCTCGTACAGCTCCCACTTGGGAAGCTTACGCAATAAGTTGTTATTCATTCTACATCTTCTTGCCGCGAACTTAAAGTCAGTAATCAGAATTCCCCGGGTTCACTGTATTCATTAGAATATAAGTATTTCAAATTGAAGATGTCTATTCTGAATTTGATTATAGCCATTAATAAAAGTATCATCAAGAGGAGTGGATAAATTAGACAAGGGCAGGTGCTCAACCAATGGAACAATTGGTCAAAGAAGAGTGGGATAAATTTAAAGAGCTATTATCCAAAATCAGAGGTTATTATGAAGCTATTGGGCTCCTGGGCTGGGATTTGCGTACAGGTGCGCCGCGTAAAGGTGTGGAGATGCGATCAGCCACGCTTGGCATGCTGAGTGCAGAAGCGTTCAAACTGCAGGTATCGGAGGAGATCGGTGCTTTTACCGAATTCTTCAGCCGTCCGGAAGTGATGAGCCAGTTAAGCGATAATGAGAACAAGATCGTGAAGGATACCCGCAAGGAGTACAGCCGCAGTAAGAGCATTCCTTCCAAAAAATTCGAGGAGTACTCTGTCCTGACCGCCCATGCCCAGACCATCTGGGAAGAAGCCAAGGATAACAATGATTTTGCCTCCTTCGAGCCTTACCTGACCAAGATTGTTGAGTTCAAACAGGAGTTCATCGATTATTGGGGAGTAGAAGGCTCACGTTATGATACGCTGCTGGATATGTATGAACCGGATCTGACGGTGGCCAAAGTGGACGACATCTTCAGCCGTCTACGCAGCCGTCTTGTTCCTCTTGCCGAAGCGATCAGTGCGTCGCCGAACAAGCCGGATACGGAATTCCTTAGTCAGATTTTCCCCAAAGAGCAGCAGGAGAAGTTCGGCCTCTTCCTGCTTGAGCAGATGGGCTACGACTTTGAGGCAGGACGTCTGGATGAAAGTGTGCATCCGTTCGCTACGGGCCTGAATCCCGGCGATGTGCGCATCACAACAAATTATCTGCTGGATAATGTGACCAGTTCGATCTTCAGCTCATTGCATGAAGGCGGACATGCCCTGTACGAGCAGAATTTCGGTCAAGAGATTATGGGTACACCGCTGGCTCAAGGCGCATCCATGGGGATTCACGAGTCCCAGTCCAGACTATGGGAGAATATGATCGGCCGCAGCCGGGCCTTCTGGCAGCGTTACTACGGTGATTTGCAGCAGCATTTCCCGGAACAGCTTGCCAATGTGGAGATGGAGGATTTCTACCGCGCCATCAATAGTGTTGGCAATTCCTTCATACGCATCGAAGCCGATGAGCTGACATACAACCTGCATATTATTGTTCGCTACGAAATCGAGAAGCTTATTTTCAATGAAGGGCTTGAAGTGAAGGATCTGCCGAAGACCTGGAACGCGAAGTATCAGGAATATCTCGGCATAACCCCTCCTACGGATGCGCTTGGCGTGCTGCAGGATGTTCACTGGTCGGGAGGAGACTTCGGATATTTCGCTTCTTATTCACTGGGCAACATGTACGCAGCCCAAATGCTCAATACGCTGCGCAAGGAGCTTCCGGAGTTCGAGGAGCTGATTGCTGCCGGAAACCTGCTGCCGATTAAAGAATGGCTCACCGACAAAATCTACCGCTACGGTCAGAGCCTGACACCCTCGCAGATTATCGAGCAGGTAACAGGGGAGCCGCTGAATCCGGATTATCTGGCGGATTATCTGGAAGCAAAGTACACTGACCTGTACAAGCTGTAAACGGATAAGTATTCCTTGCGGCTGCCGTAAGCTGGAAGGACCTCAGGGAAAGAGCTATAATAGAAGGAAACCGCAAATGGAAGGAATAGTGGGATGGCTAATACTCACACTTACAGCCGCAAGGAAGAGGTTGCGAACGCGATTACACACGGGATTGGTGCAGTATTAAGTATTGCTGCGCTGGTTCTGCTGGTCGTATATGCTGTCCAGAATGGTACGGCCTGGCATGTTGTCAGTTTCTCCATATATGGGGTAACTATGCTGCTGCTGTATTTTAATTCAACAATGGTGCATAGTCTCAGGGACGGCAAGGCGAAGGACTTCTTTGAATTCCTCGACCACTCCTCGATTTATTTGTTTATCGCCGGAACGTATACACCCTTTATGCTGGTGGCGATCCGGGGGCCGCTGGGCTGGACTTTATTCGGAATCGCCTGGGGAGTAGCGGTATTCGGCGTCTTTTTCAAAGCGTTTTTCGTCAAAAAATTCCTGTTCATGTCGACCATATTCTACATCGCCATGGGCTGGATGATCGTGATCGCCTGGAGCCCTCTGTCTGAGGTTGTAGCCAGCGGCGGCATGACTCTGTTGATGGTAGGCGGTCTGCTGTATACGCTTGGCACAGTTTTTTATGTGTGGCGCGGCTTCCCGTACCATCATGCCATCTGGCATTTGTTCGTGCTTGCAGGGACGATTCTTCACTTCTTCGTTGTATTCATATACATCCTGCCGATTCACTAAGCAGGCCGGAATTTACCTCCGAAATGCCGGTTTCGGGCAAAGAAAAAGATGACAAGCAAAAAGGCTTGACATCTTTCTTTGTTTTCGGTATCATAAGGGACGTTGTGAAGCTGTAAAGTGTTTTTCCTTGACGAAGGGAGTGCCCTTAATGAGTCAGGAGAATAGGCTCGAGAAAACCAACCGGATCAACCTGTTATTTGCTTTCTACGAACGGCTGCTTACTGACAAGCAGCAAACGTTTCTCAAATATTATTTCCACGATGATTTCTCCCTGGGTGAGATCGCAGCGGAATTTGAAATCAGCCGTCAAGCTGTGTATGAGCATATTAAGCGGGCAGAGCAAGTTCTTGAGAATTACGAAGAGAAGCTTGGACTGCTGTCCAAACATGAAGACCGCAACAGATATTTAGAAGAACTGCGCAGACTGCCGGACAATGGGATGCTGCCTGAGCAATATAAACTGCGGTTCACGGACATCGTGGATCGTTTGCAGAGGTTAGAGTAGCATGAAGGGAGCAAGCCGCATATGGCATTTGAAGGTTTAACCGGAAGATTGCAGAATGTGTTCAGCAAACTGCGCGGCAAAGGGAAAGTGTCCGAAGAAGACGTTAACGAAGCCATGCGCGAAGTGCGGCTGGCCCTTCTGGAAGCCGATGTTAACTTCAAAGTCGTCAAGGACTTCGTGTCCAAGGTGAAAGAGAAGTCCGTCGGCAAGGAAGTGATGGACAGCTTCACGCCAGGCATGGTCATTATCGACATCGTTAATAAGGAACTGACTGAGCTGATGGGCGGAAGCCAGGCGAAGCTGGCGAAGTCGAACAAGCCGCCGACCGTCATTATGATGACAGGTCTGCAAGGTGCGGGTAAGACAACCACTTCGGGCAAGCTGGCGAAGCTGCTGCAGAAGGGCAATCACCGCCCGCTGCTCGTAGCGGCTGACATCTACCGTCCTGCGGCGATCAAGCAGCTGCAGGTGCTGGGAGAGCAAATCAAGGTTCCGGTCTTCTCGCTGGGTGATCAGACAAGTCCGGTGGAAATTGCCAGACAAGGTGTTCAGCATGCGAAGGACAACAACCTTGATTATGTCATTATCGATACTGCAGGCCGCCTGCATATTGATGAAGAGCTGATGGAAGAGCTGAAGCAGATACATAACGTCGTAACTCCTGACGAAGTGCTGCTTGTAGTCGATGCCATGACCGGTCAGGATGCCGTGAATGTGGCTGACAGCTTCAACAAACAGCTGGAGCTTACCGGCGTAGTGCTGACGAAGCTTGATGGTGACACCCGTGGTGGTGCCGCGTTGTCCGTCAAGGCTGTAACCGGCTGCCCGATCAAATTCGCCGCTCTTGGCGAGAAGATCGATGCACTGGAGCCGTTCCATCCGGAACGTATGGCATCACGGATCCTCGGCATGGGCGACATGCTGTCGCTGATCGAGAAGGCTCAGGCCAATATCGACACCGAGAAAGCGAAGGAAATGGAACGTAAGATGCGTAATGCGGAATTTACGTTCGATGATTTCCTGGAGCAGATGGATCAGGTCAAGAAGCTTGGTCCGATCGACCAGATTCTTGATATGCTGCCTGGCATGAACAAAGCCAAGGGCATGAAGGATCTGAAGGTTGACGATAAGCAGATGGGACGCGTCGAAGCCATTGTTCATTCCATGACCAAGGCCGAGAAGGCCCAGCCTGAGATCATCAACCATAACCGCCGCAAGCGTATCGCTGCCGGCAGCGGTACCAACGTCGCCGAGGTTAACCGGCTCATCAAGCAGTTCGATGAAATGCGCAAGATGATGAAGCAGTTCTCCGGCATGATGGGCGGCGGAGGCAAGGGCGGCAAGAAGAACGCTATGAAGCAGCTTAAAGGCCTTGGCGGCAAGGGCGGTATGAAGTTCCCTTTCCGTTAATCTTAATAAGGTTTACCATAGATCAGATATAGTGCAACATCAGATGATCGCAAGGGTTTTGTTCTTTATAGATCAGACATAGTACAACATCAGATGATCGTAAGGGTTTTGATCTTAATCTCTTGATCTTAATCTCTTGATCTTAAAATCTTTACCCTGTATCAAGGTAACGCCGCAGTCAAGCGTATCCCGCAGGGAAGAAAAGCGTTCCTGCTCCAACATCTCAAGGTCCCGCCAGTCTGAACGCCTACGCTAGTTGCACTTAGCCGGGTGTCCAGAGGGCAGAGCCCTTGGGGCCCTCCCTTGGAAGGGAGGGTTTGGGAGGGATCGAAAAGGGTTTCCCAAACCGTTTCCAAATTTCCGATATTCTTATAAGGAGGTGAATTTCGTGGCAGTACGTATTCGTTTGAAAAGAATGGGAGCACATAAAGCGCCTTTCTACCGTGTAGTGGTTTCCGATTCCCGGTCCCCTCGTGACGGTCGTTTTATCGAGGAAATCGGTTATTATAATCCGATTGAAGTACCGGCAATCGTTAAGATTGATGAGGAAAAAGCTCTTAAATGGCTTCAAACAGGTGCACAAGCATCTGATACCGTCCGCAACCTGCTTTCCAAGGCTGGCGTGATGAAGAAGTTCCATGAGCTGAAGCAACAGAAATAATGACTGATTGCGAGGGTCCTCTATGGAAGAATTAGTTGGTGTTATTGCTAAGGCTTTAGTGGATCATCCAGAGGATGTGACCGTACGGACCGTGGAGAAGGATCACCTGATTGTCTATGAGCTCTCCGTACATCCTGATGATGTCGGTAAGGTCATCGGCAAGCAGGGGCGGATCGCCAAAGCGCTTCGTACCGTAGTTACATCTGCAGCAGTCAAGAGCGATAAACGCGTTACCGTAGATATTTTATCTTAAGTGTGCGTACAATGAGGGGCTAGGGATAGTATATCCCGGCTCCTTTTTGTTGAAATATATAAAGTTCGAAACTTTGTCAAAGGAGAGGATCACATGACGGAAGAGTTAACAGTAGGCAGACTGGTGAATACCCACGGTATCCGCGGAGAGGTCAAAATCCTGTCACATACCGATTTCCCGGAAGTGCGCTTTGCACCCGGCAAAAAGCTGCTGCTGATTCCGGCGGACGGAAGCCCGAGATTTGAGGTGACCGTAGAATCCGCGAAAGAACACAAAGGTATGTATATAGCCAAGCTGAAGGGCTATACCAATATTAATGAGGTTGAGAAATATAAGGGCAGTATGCTTAAAGTGCCAAGCGATGACCTGGTGGAGCTGCCGGAGAATGAATATTACTTCCACCAAATCGTTGGCTGTGAAGTGTACACCGATGAAGACGCCAGCCAGCCGCTGGGTACAATCACGGAAATTCTGCAGCCGGGTGCCAATGACGTCTGGGTGGTGAAGCCGGCCAAAGGCCAGGATATTCTGATTCCGGTCATCAATGATGTAGTACTTGACGTCGATATCGAGGCCAAAAAAATCACGGTGCACATTATGGAAGGGCTGCTTCCATGATCCGGATTGATGTGCTGACACTCTTTCCGGAGATGTGTGAAGGTGTATTCGGCACAAGCATACTCGGCAAAGCCCGTGACAAAGGCATCGTATCGCTGAATGCCGTGAACTTCCGTGATTTCTCAGGAAACAAGCATAACAGCGTAGATGATACGCCGTATGGCGGAGGCGGGGGGATGGTGCTTAAGCCAGACCCGATCTTTGCGGCGGTAGAGCATGTGCTGGCCTGGACCAGCGCTGAAGCAGGTGCGGCTGAATCCGCTATAGACCCGCCGGCGAAGCCCCGGATAATTCTCATGTGTCCGCAGGGCCAGACGTATAATCAGCAGATCGCCGAGGAGCTGGCGCAGGAGCAGCATCTGATATTCATCTGCGGCCATTATGAAGGCTACGATGAGCGGATCCGCGAGCATCTGGTGACGGACGAGCTATCAATTGGCGACTATGTACTGACTGGCGGCGAATTGCCTGCCCTGACCGTCATTGACTCGGTAGTGCGGCTGCAGCCGGGGGCACTGGGTAACGAGACCTCTGCAGTAACGGACTCCTTCAGCACGGGGCTGCTGGAATATCCGCATTATACCCGTCCTGCGGAATTCCGCGGCTGGAAGGTGCCTGATATGCTTCTGAGCGGACATCATGCCAACATTGAGGTATGGCGGCGCGAGCAGGCGCTGCAGCGCACACTTGAGCGCAGACCGGATCTGCTGGAGACAGCAGAGCTTTCTGCGAAAGATAAGCTGACACTGAAGCGGCTGCAGGAGCAGGCAAGCCTGAATAACAAATAAATGAAATTTGGGCCCGGAGAAGAGTCATAGATAGCGTCTTTTTAACGTATATTACGTTAGGGAGGCGTTTTTTGTTATGTGCTGAGAAGTGGAGACTGATCAAATCCATAGAACAAATTAGCAGACACAGAAGATTCACACAAAAAATAAGAGCAAATGTGCGTTAATGCCCTTTTTTTAGGGTAATGAATAGAGGTGCCGCGATCATACATGCAGCATTAGACGCAGCTAGCTTAATTATCGAAAGGAATGACTGAAAGTGACTACGAATACGTATGAACCCTTCAAGCCAGCCGTGGACACTGTCCACAAGGAGGCGGAGCCGCTCCGCACAGTAAGCGATATTATTGATTTCTATAAGAATCGTAAATCGTAACCCTCTAACTCAAGGAATGAACAAGACCCTGGCAGCAGGTTCAATAGGCTCAGTGATACTGTAGCAGAGCACACAAATAACCGCTAAAGACAGACGGACCTAAGGTACGCTGGCTTTAGCGGTTATTTATTTTGTGATGGATTATAGAGGAACAGGTCTATAGACGTAAAATAACCCGTCTACATTCTGATCCCATAAAAAAAGACCGTCCGTAGACGGTCTTTTTACCCGAGGCGCTAGTTTGTTACTTTGATCCGTATCCCGCGCCACCAGGGCCAGTGATTCAGCCGTTGGTCCGGGTAAGGGATACGTTCAGCATGTCATGCTTGATGTGAACGCACCTCCTTTCCTTGTGCCAAGAGTATAGCATAGCTTATATGAAAAATCCATAAAATTTGAATAATAGTTTAAAAAATAAATATATAAGGTACTTGAAAGTAAAATAATTCTGCGGTATATATAAAAATAAACAGGAAGTAACCGCCTTCCGGCATAATGTTAAAAGAGGGTGCGTATCTTATTTCGTAGGCAAGCATACATAGCTGTCGGGGTATAGCGCAGCCAGGTAGCGCGCATCCTTGGGGTGGATGAGGCCGCAGGTTCGAATCCTGTTACTCCGATCCAAAAAAAACACTTCCGTCAGGGCGGTTAGCTCTGTGGAAGTGTTTTTAACTTTTATGCGATTAACGCCGGTTAAGCTCTACCCCTGTCCCTATCCCTATCCTGGCGGGTAAGCATGATGATCCCGGTGACCAGCGAATATACAGCAACAACCATAAGCAGTACTATAGCCCAAGTATAATTGCGCACCGTGTAGGTGAGCGATGTGAATATGATGAACCAGGCGATACGAAGTACTCCTTCATTAATGAAACGTCTGCCTGCTGTGCTCATGATTCCTGCCTCCTTATGAATTGTAGATTATTGTTCACAATCGTAAGCGCTTCAATTCGTATTATTATCTTAATAATACCCCTTTTCTTCGGAAAATGATACACAATGTTCACAAGTTCTTGAATTCACAGCTAATATAATTATAGACATTTGCCTCATGGCGATTGCCGTTGCCGGCTTATCCCTCCCCTCATAAGATACAGAAATACGATTGAGGAGGAATCAGCAGATGGAAGCTTATTATAATTGTCTCCATTGCAAAAATAAGCGGGTGCGCATTTTGACCACTGACGGCAAACGTCATGAAGGGGTTATTGTGGATGTGGACCAGAACAATGTGTACCTGAAAACAAAAGGCAACGGCAAAATGAAAACTTCGGCATTCTATCCGGGGGGCGCGGGGAATTATTATGGAGGGTACTTCGGTTATGGCAGCGAAATCCTTACACTCAGCCTATTTACATTGCTGGCCATTGCGCTGATCTGATCATAGCACAAATTAAAAAGTGGGCTCCTGGAAAACAGGAACGCCCACTTTTTGTGTACCGGCTGCCAGAGCCGAAGAGAATATTTGATCCAAATCCATAAGGAATGTCTAGTTATTAACGGATATTGCTCCAATCTGGGTTGTTAGTGTTACCAGCGGACCGCCACCGTTATAATCCTGCTTGCCGCCGGAAGCGCCGGCTATATGACCAAGCTCACTCTCAGCTTCCACAGTACATTGCACTGAACTGGCGAGATCGGCGGATATTTTACCTATATCGCTTGTAGCTTTAAGACTGCTGCCGCTATCCATACCGGAAATACCAAGCTCGATACTTCCTGTATTTGACTTAATAGAAGATTTGCCTGTAAAAACAGTATCCTGAAGGATGATGCTTCCGATATTGCTGACGATATCAAAGGTACCCTGCATACCGCGAAGCTGTGTGGAGCCTACATTATTATTGATCTCAATATGGTTCACTGTATCCGGAAGCTCAACTACATAATTAATACTGAAGTCTGAATGCCCGTATTCCTTCTGTGACCAGTCCCAGAGATTCTTCTTCGGACTATTCTCTCCGTGAGTAGAGACGGTCAGCACGCCACTTTTATGTTCAATCGATACTTCAGCGTGGTCAAGTACCTTGGAGGCGTCGTCGTTAGATGTACGTTCATGGACAACGACGGTGGCTTTGACAACAATCTCGTCCCCGGATGCGGGAACTAAGGTGATTTCACCCAGAACATTATCAAGCTTAAATTCAGTAGCTGAACCCGCCGGTAGGGACGTGGAGAATTCCCTGCTGATGCCCTCATCAATAATGTTTTGTTCAATCCTATCCGTTGTTGTCTGGACTGCATCTCCTAGCGTGACCGTTGCCTTGCTAAGACTCTGCTTAACCGCCTCTGCGGCCTCCTGCTGGAAGTTTCCGGACAGACGCTGCTCCAGCTGATGATCTGCTGCCTCTTTGCCGGGAAGGTCCCTGCATCCGGCCAGTAAAGCGATGGAGAAGACGGCTACTGCTGCAATAATTGCGGTGTTGTGATTTTTCTTCAATATATATACCCTCCTGAAGGTTAGTGATTTGCTTATGTATATTCATTATTATATATTATGGAAAATAGATGGATAACGGGCTGGCGGCGGGTTGCTGTACTGGACCATAGTCCAGTAAGCCTGTTGACTACATTTTGATGCAGCAATATGTTAAACTAGCGTTAGATCTAAAGACCGGAATCTGGAACAGACCGGCACAGAAGGTAAGGCTGAGCCTGGTCTGTTTACTATTTTGACTGATGAAGTCAGAGGAGCGGATGAGCCAAATGCAATATGCGGCGGTCTTCATTATTTTGTTGGTTGGTGCAGTTGTTTATGTAATATCCCGCAACCGGACGAACAGGGAGCAGTCTGAGGCACCAAGAATGGTTAAAGCCAGCAACGTAATATCTATGGAAGGGCACCGCAAGGCTAAGCAGAACACTGCAGATCAGCTTTGCTCTTCCTGTAAGAAGAAAAACGGCAAACTGGTTTTTTATGCCCAGGATAACGGTAGTGTGGTCGGACTCTGCAAGGATTGCAAGGTTAAGGCGAAGAAACGAGATATGCTGCCGCTTTGAAGAATAAATATATATTGCATAGGCCTGTCTTTTGTGATAATATTATTTCTGTTGTGTGGAATACGGTGGTCCTCTGCGGATAATGAGGGAGAGCAATGGCTCTCCGGAAGAGGCAAGAACACCTGTACGGAAGGAGGAAGTCCTAAATGAATATCCTACAAGCAATTACGCAAGAGCAACTTCGCAAAGATATCCCGAGTTTTCGCCCGGGTGACACTTTGAAGGTGCATGTAAAAGTTATCGAAGGAACTCGTGAACGGATCCAGTTGTTCGAAGGCGTTGTAATCAAACGTCGCGGCGGTGGTATCGGTGAGACTTTTACAGTTCGTAAAATCTCTTATGGTGTTGGTGTGGAAAGAACATTCCCAATCAACTCCCCTAAGCTCGAGAAAATCGAAGTGGCTCGCCGTGGTAAAGTTCGTCGTGCGAAGCTGTACTATCTTCGTGAACTGCGCGGTAAAGCTGCAAGAATTAAAGAAATCCGTCGCTAGAATAGCGGCAAGTGAAAGGGGCTTGAATTCAAGCCCCTTTCGTTTATTCTTACTATGTAATCAAAACAATGAATTAAGAAATATGTGCCTTAGGAACAGCTTCTCCGAAAAGGCCTCCTGAAGGAGTAATCGCGGGGGAGTTTTTGGCAGGAGTTTTTTTGTATTGTATAGTGGAGATAACAACATATGGAGAGGACGGTGAACTATGCAGCAGGATTTGCAGCCAGGGCAAGGAGAGATTACAGAATCTAACAGCCAGAGCCCCCAGAAGCCTAAGAATGAAGTCCTGGAATGGATTAAAGCGATTGCGATTGCATTGGTTCTGGTTATACTAATACGCTGGCTTTTGTTCAAACCATTTATCGTGGATGGACCTTCCATGAAGCCTAACTTCCATACTGGCGAACGGGTTATTGTTAATGAAATTCTCTATGATATTCGTAAACCTCAGCGTGGTGAAGTCATCGTATTCCATGTGCCGTCTGAAGGCAGAGACTTCATTAAACGTGTCATCGGTGTAGCGGGCGATACGGTAAAAGTTGAAGGGGATGTCGTAACTGTGAACGGCGAACCGGTAAATGAGACGTATATCCAAGGCGCAATTGATGATGCGCATAATAACAACTCTTTGTACAACAATAAGAACTTCCCTAATGAAGACTTTACGGATGGCACAGTGCCCGCAGGACACGTGTTTGTGATGGGGGACAACCGCTCAGACAGTACAGACAGCCGGATGATCGGTTATGTGCCGCTGGGTGATATTGTCGGCCGTGCGGACCTTATTTTCTGGCCGGTCAAAGATATTACATTAATTAACCATTAAGCTGACAGAAGTCAAAGGAGGTGACGGCAATGGCCATTCAATGGTTTCCTGGTCATATGACGAAGGCTAGACGGCAAATTGAGGATAAGCTGAAGCTGATTGATATTGCAATAGAACTGCTTGATTCCCGTCTGCCGCTTTCCAGCCGCAATCCGATGATTGACGATATTTTGCGGGATAAGCCAAGGCTGATTATACTGAATAAAGCGGATCTAGCCGATCCGGAAGCAACGCGCAAGTGGCTTGCTTACTTCAAGGAACAGGGCCATGTTGCCTACCCTGTAGATGCTTCTACGGGGACAGGCATTAAGGAGATTCCTGAGCAGGTCAAGCTGCTGTTGAAGGAAAAGATTGACCGGCAGATTTCCAGGGGAATCAACCCGCGGGCAATGCGCGCATTGATCGTCGGTATTCCCAACGTAGGCAAATCGACACTCATTAACCGGATGGCGGGCAGAAGTATCGCGATTACCGGAGACCGTCCAGGGGTCACCAAGGGCCAGCAATGGATTAAAACAGGCGGGAATCTGGAGCTTCTGGATACCCCGGGTATCCTCTGGCCGAAGTTCGAGGACCAGGTTGTAGGCTATAAGCTGGCGGTAACCGGAGCAATCAAAGAAGAAATCCTGAACATTGAGGATATCGCGTTCTATGCGGTAAAATATCTGGTGAAGGATTACGGCAGCCGGTTCCAGGAGCGTTTCGGCATCGACAAGCTGCCTGAGGATCTGGAAAACCCGGACGAAATCGTTGCCGTGATGGAAGCGGTAGGACGTAAACGGGGCTGTCTGCTCAGCGGTGGACGCGTAGATCTGGAGAAGGCTTCACGCGCACTCCTGCATGAGCTGCGCGCCGGCAAGCTTGGACGCTTTACGCTGGAGACGCCTTAACTTAAGATTGAATTGTGGAATGGAAGAGCCATCCGAGTTTGTGGACTGGCTCTTTTTTTGCGTGCAGGACGGGAGTTGGAGATGAGAACGGGTGAGTGCGGAGAAATGGTGTACTTAATGCAGCTTTGGGTTATGGATAACTGGATGTTTTGCTGGATTGTTGTATGAAATACAACAATAATCCCGTTGAGTCGCTTGGAGGAGGGGGAATGCTGCAATTTTATACAACAATTTTCGATTGGGGCGGAAATAGTGAAGAGAATGTTTATTTGGTGCAGGAATGTTAATCGGGAGACTGATATGATGCAGTAATTACCCCGACTATTTAATGACAAGCGAGAATTAACGAAAGCGAAAAAAACAGAGAGAATTTTGGTCTTGTACGAGCGCTAGCGGGCGGTTTGGTTTACCGAATTCAACTGCGAACAGCGGAATAGATCAAGAAAACTGGTGGCGGGCAGCGGCTGGAAATCGAAATGTTCACCGCAGGGAAGGCTGAGCTTCAAGTCAAAAAATCATTATAATGACGGATGACCGTAATGGCCACGTATGTTAAGCTGGCTAGTAGAGGAACCGGATAAATTGCTGATTGGCAGGTGGGTAGAAGTGAGCACAATAGATATGCTGTTGTATGAAAAAGAAGGCTGGGAGCTGTCTTATCAGCACATTGCAGGTGTGGATGAAGTGGGCCGAGGCTGCTTGTTCGGGGATGTGGTGGCTGCTGCAGTAATATTGCCGGCCGGGCTGATTATTGAAGGTGTGGATGATTCCAAGAAGCTGACGGCCAAGAAGCGTGACGCCTTGTATGAGATTATTATGGATCAGGCACTGGCGGTAAGTGTAGGTCATGTAGAATCAACGGTGATCGATGAAATAAATATTAAGCAGGCTTCGCGTCTGGCTATGCGCAAGGCAGTTGAAGGATTAATCCAGCAGCCCGATTATATGCTGATTGATGCAGAGAAAGTGGACTTGCCTTTGCCGCAGCGTTCGATCATCAAGGGGGATGCGAGCAGCCAGTCGATTGCTGCCGCCTCGATTGTAGCTAAGGTTACACGCGACCGGCTCTGTGAAGGCTTGTGGGAGGAATTATACCCGGATTACGGGATTAAATTACATAAAGGATATGCAACCAAGCTGCACCGTGAACAGATTAAGACGCTGGGTGTAACGCCTATGCACCGGCGTAGCTTCATCGGTAATATTCTTGCTGAACAGCAGACATTGTTCTAAGGATATAAGCAGTTATCAAAAGGACAGATAATTCCGATATTAAATAGAAGAGACAGGAGGCGGACAACATGAATATCGGATCACTCATTCGCGGCTTGCTCGGGGACAGCAAGGCGGGAGAGCCTAAATCTGTAGAGCTTAAGGAAGGTCAGGTTGTTCGCGGCGTTGTACTCAGCGTGTCTGATTCAGGCAAGGAAGCCGTGGTCCAGATTCAGGGGACTCCTGTCCGTGCTGAACTGGAAACACCGCTTACGCCTGGACAGACACTGAACCTGCAAGTGGGTACACCCGGTGAGAATGGCTTACCGGTGCTGAAGCCGGTCTCTCTTGGTGAAGCGGCCCTGGCTTCACCGCAGAGTATGGGGGAAGCTATTGAATCGCTTGGCCTTACGAATTCGAAGGCAGGGCGGGAGATTATTCAGGCGATGCAGTCCGGCGGATTGGGATTGACCAAAGAGACGGCGGCGAAGCTGGATGCGGTCATGAATGCCAAGCCGCCTGGTGTACCAGCCTCGGAATGGCTGGAAGCGGCCGTCATCTCCGTGAAGCGCGGATTGCCGGTTACAGCTGAGACGGTGAAGGGGCTGCAGCAGGCAGTATTCGGGCCGAAGCTGCATCAGCTGCTGGCAACGCTGGAATCTGAGCTGAACGTATGGGCGCAGCAGGGTGATGCTGGTAAGGGAGCAGAAGCGGCAGGGGGGAATAAACCTGCGGCAGGTGTGCTCACAGGAGGCACCCAAGCTTCTGCGACCGGTACGGTAACGGCTGGTGTGCTGCCGGGAACCCATGCAGATGCTGACCTTCCGGCAGTGAGAGCTGGCGCTACAGGTAATAATGTTCCTTCGGGAACTGCCGGTTCTCTAGAAACCCAGTCTGGATCAGGAATGGTAAGCAACACTGGGAGTAATAATGGTAGCGGCAGTGCTGGCAATACGCAAGCAACAGGCAATCCAGTACAGACGGCTGCAGCTTTGAATGCAGATGCTGCAGCAGAGGGGGAGCTGCCTGGAGGCCCGGCGCAGAAACTGCCGATTTCCGAGGTGGCGTCCGCCAATAAGGCTGTGTCCGCAGGAGGTGCAGAGCCTGCTGGAGCTGCGCCTGCGGGAGCGAGGGTGGCCAGTGGAAGCGGCAGCACTGACCCGGTAGGTTCGGGAGCGGCTACGGCTGGCCGGAACGAGGCCACAGGAGCGCGGGGAGGCTCGGGAGCTGCTGCGGCTGGCCGGAACGAAGCCGCAGGCGTGCGGGAAGGCGCGGGTGCCGCTGCGCAGGTAAGCAGTGGTCCGCAGCCGCAGAGCACTGTATCGGGGACCGCCCTGCTCGCGAAGCTGCAGGGCGTGCTCACTGAGCTGCGCGGCACGCTGCCGCAGCTCGCCTCAGCCCCGCCCGCCTCCGGAGCGGCGGGCGAAGGCCCTGCCCCTACGGCCGCGCAGCCGCCGCAGGGCAATGCCGCCCCGCCAGCACCGGCGGGGCAAGGGCAAGTCCCCGCTGCGCCGCGCGGGGACGCCTCTGCTGCGGCTGCGCAGCCGCAGCAGAGCATGACGCCCGCCCCCGACACGGAGTCGTGGGTGGGGCGGGTGCTGAAGCTGCTCGGTGCGGAGCACGAGCAGCAGGCCGTGCGCGGAGGCGTTGCCGCAGCCGCGCACGGGCGTGAAGCAGCGCTGCCGGCTGCGGCGCTGCAGGGGGCGTCCGGCGGCGCGGAGGATGCCGCCGATACGCTCAAGGGCGTGCTGCTGCAGGTTCTCGGCAGCAGCGAGGCCCCGCCCGCGGTCAAGGAAGCCGCGGGCCAGCTGGTGCAGCAGCTAACTGGACAGCAGCTGCTGCTGAATACAGACCGCACCGCGCCGTTCGCGCAGGTGACGATGTTCCTGCCGCTGCGGGGGCCGGACGGCCAGGAGACGGCTTCCGTCCATATCCAGTCCCGTCGCGGCCGCAAAGGCGAGCTGGATGCGGCGAACTGCCGCCTGTGGTTTGACCTGGATATGAAGCAGCTTGGCCAGACTATGGTGGACGTACAGGTCGTTGACCGGATTGTCAGCCTTAAGCTGCATAATAATGAACCCTGGGTGCTGGAACTGCTGGAAGGACGCCGTGAGGACATTAAAACAGCGGTTGAATCTATAGGATATCAGCTGTCCAGCCTGCGCACGGAGCCGTTGCCCGAGCTGAGTACGGCTGCAGCTCCCGCCAAACAGTCCGATTATGTTCCGGATTCCTACAAAGGAGTCGATTACCGCATATGAGTGAGTCGGAACATGAGGTTTCACAGAACCTCAAAAAGGCGGTTGCCCTTAAATATATCCCTGGCCAAAGCGAAGCCCCGGTTGTTGTTGCTAAAGGACAAGGCTCGGTAGCCGATATCATTCTGCAAAAAGCTAAAGAAAACGGGGTTGCTGTACAGGAGGATGCCGCGCTGGTGGAGGTCCTCTCTAAGCTGGATCTCGATCAGCAGATTCCGCCTCAGCTATACCAGCTGGTCGCGGAGATTCTGAGTTATGTATATCAGAGTGACCGTTCTGCCGGGGAACGGAGACCGAAGTGAGCCACGGGGTGGACAGGGCGAATTATACTCGCAGGCAAAAAGGGGCCGCTGCCGAGCAGGCGGCAAGTCTGTATCTGTCCTCCCGGGGATACATAATCAGGGAGTGCAACTGGCGCTGCCGCAGCGGAGAGCTTGATATTATTGCTGAATACGAAGAGGGGATTGTCTTCATTGAAGTGCGCAGCCGGAGCGGGGCTGGTGTGCAGGGAACCCCGGAGGAGTCAGTGGATGAACGCAAAATCCGCCAGGTGAGAAGTACAGCCCAGGTGTATTTACATATGCAGGGTCTGCATGATGCGGTGATTTCCTTTGATGTAATCGCCGTACAGCTAAATAGAGATTTAAGTATTGCTTCACTACGGCATATCCGTGAGGCATTTTAGCTCTTTTTTTGCCTGTATTCAACGATTTTGCTTATTTATCCTTGACATATCATGGACTCCATGGGTCATTTCTCGAAAGAAATGGGTAAACATTAGTGTAACTTTTAATGTCACCATGAGGAGGGCTGTCCGAGTGAGAAATCAACCGATTGATATACAGGTAAGTTTTACTTGCCAGCATTGCGAGCACAGAGTCGTAGCGGAATTGGGCGGAGAGCCACTATCCGTTGTCTGCTGCAGCAACTGTAATAAGACATTTACCGTTATGCGGCCTGCAATAGCGGAAGAGATATTAATTGACTGGGAGCATGAGGCTTTATTCCATAAAATGCGTGCGGAAAAAACGGAAAGCAGCAACAGTAGCTTGTTGTCACTGGTCATCAATGTCATCGAACTGCTTACCTGGAAAGATAAGGGGAACGGTCAAGTAGAGGCCATTAAGCAAATGCGTCAATGGCTGATTGAGCATGAGGAAACCCCTCCTTTGGCCGAATTGATTCAGGTTGACGTCAATCGGCGTTCGTCCAAAAGAAACTGGAATAAATGAACCATTCCTGAAGTACTTGAAATGGGGGAGCTATTTTGACTAATGTCTTTTTTACCTCGGATCATCATTTTGGCCATAAGCTGATCATAGATTTCGAATCCCGTCCCTTTGGCAGTGCTGGGGAGATGGATCAGTCGATGATCGCCAGCTGGAACGCTGTGGTCGGCAAAGGGGATAAGATTTTTCATCTGGGGGATTTCTCATTCTTGAATCAAGAGGCCACTCGGAATATCATTTCCGCGCTGAACGGCTACAAAATCCTGATTCTCGGGAATCATGACCGCGGACGCGGGCGGAATTGGTGGCTGGAAGCGGGGTTTGACGAGGTCAGTGAATACCCGATCATTTATAAAGAGTTTTTTATGCTCTCCCATGAACCTATGTATATGAACAAGCATATGCCTTACGTAAATGTGCATGGCCATATTCATGGACAGAAATATGAAGGCAACAGCCATTTTAACATTTGTGTAGAGCACTGGAATTACGCGCCGTTGTCCTTTGAACAGATCAGGGATGCCGTTGTGGCCAGTGAGGAAGGCTAACAAATTGATTCTCTAGTCATATATGCACAATTATGCAATTTGGATGTAAGTTGGGATTTGTGCAGCGGCTTGTGCGTAATAGTCCTTGCATGACAGCAGGGGCTTTAGGTATACTCAACATAATAAAGCTAACGGAAAAAAGAGGAAGCACCCTTTTTCTTGGAAATAAACGCCCGTTCCGGGCGTATTTCAGGAGGAGAGGTGTTTTTTTGTGTACGGAAAAATGCATAGTGCATGTTTGTACGGGATTGAAGGCGTAATGATCGGCGTGGAAATTGATCTGGCGAACGGGCTTCCGCAGACGATAATCATCGGATTGCCGGATTCTGCTGTGAGGGAAGCAGTAGAGAGAGTCCGGGCTGCGGTTAAAAACTGCGGCTACAGCTATCCTCAGCAGCGCGTTACGATCAATCTGGCACCTGCAGATCTGCGCAAGGAGGGATCGGCGTTCGATCTGGCCATCGCCCTGGGGATTCTGACAACAAGCGGCCAGCTTATTATGCCGGATGCCGGGAAAATGCTGCTCATCGGAGAACTGGCGCTGGACGGCAGTCTGCGTCCGGTGAATGGGGTGTTATCAATGGTAGAGGCAGCGCGCCGGGCAGGGTTTCAGGCAGTCCTCGTACCACCGGGAAATGCGGCCGAAGCGGCGTTGATTACGGGAATCCGTGTATATACGGCCGGACATTTGCGCGAATTAAAACCGTCAGCTGCCGGAGTGCCTACTTCTAGGGTTATGGAAGAGTCAGGTCCAGGACTGGAACCGCCATTACCTGCAGAAGTTCCGGATTCGGAAGTTCAGGAACTACCCATGCCGCAGACAGAGTTGCCTTTTCCGGTATCGGTTAGCAATGAGTCATCCCCGAGGAACCGTCCGCCAGTTCAGGTGATGACGCTGGACCATCTGAGATATCAGCCGGAAGGGAGAAAGATTCTTGCGCCGAGCCGTGAGGATCATCTGATGAAGGAGGATTACAGCGATGTCATTGGACAGAATCACGTGAAGCGTGCGCTTACTATTGCTGCTGCCGGAATGCATAACATCATCTTGATCGGCCCTCCGGGGACAGGCAAAACGATGCTGATTAAACGCCTTCCCGGTATTCTTCCTGACCTGAGCGATGATGAATCGCTGGAGGTAATGAAGATATTCAGTGCCGCGGGTAAGCTGAGGGACGGCAATGAGGGTCTGATGCGACTCCGCCCGTTTCGTTCCCCGCATCACACGATTTCGGCTGCCGGACTGATTGGAGGAGGGGGAATACCGAAGCCGGGAGAAGTCAGCCTGGCGCACCGCGGAATTCTGTTTCTGGACGAGCTGCCTGAATTCTCCCGTACGGTACTTGAGGTGCTCCGCCAGCCGCTGGAGGACGGGGTAGTGACCATCAGCAGGGCCAGGGCGTCGTTCACATTTCCCGCCCAGTTTCTGCTCGCCTGCTCCATGAATCCCTGCATGTGCGGGTTTCTCGGGAACGGCAGCTCACAGCAGCGGTGTACCTGCAGTCCGGCACGAATCGCCCAGTACCGCGCCAAAATCTCAGGACCGCTGCTGGACCGGATGGACATGCAGGTCGATGTCCCCCGCCCGAAAGAATGGGACCGGAATATGCCGGCGTTGTCTACAGCTCGAATGCGTGAGGATGTTCTGCGGGCTCAGGCTATTCAAGCTAAGCGTTACCAGCACCTGCCGATCTCCTGGAACAGTGAGCTTTCCGGAGCGGCGTTACGCCGTTACGCAGTTCTAAGGCATGAAGAGAGTATGCTGCTGAACCATATTCTGGAGAGTCTTGGCCTCAGCATGCGGGCGCATGACCGGATCATTAAGCTGGCCCGCACCATCGCTGATCTGGAAGGGGCAGAGGAGATTGGATCTGCGCATCTTGCCGAAGCTGTCCAGTACCGTAATCTGGACCGCCAGGTGACGGCAGAGGAGGAATACTGAGTGAGCAGTGAGAAGAATGAAGCGGACTGAGAAGTGTTATCTTGTTCATGAGCCTGAAATGATCGGGAACTGGTCCGCCGGGGAACGCGCGTCAGCAACTCTTTTGATAGTTAAGTGTAACACGCACCAATAGCATAATGTTTGCCGGTTAACGGCAAACACCCTGTCCGGTGCCGCCGGACAGGGTGTTAATACTAAGAAAATATCGCTATTTCTTCTTACAGTACATTCAGTTCAACTTCAATATTGCCGCGGGTTGCGCGGGAATAAGGGCATGCGCCGTGAGCCGCTTCAACCAGCTGGACTGCAGTTTCGTGATCTACGCCTTTGACCAGAACATCCATCTTCACGGCAATGCCGAAGCCGCCGTCTTCAACTTTGCCGAAGCTTACAGTTGCTGTTACTTCACTGCCCTCAATCTTGATTTTACCCATACGGGCCACCATATTCAGTGCGCTGTCGAAACATGCGGAATAGCCTGCTGCAAAGAGCTGTTCAGGGTTAGTGCCTTCACCGCCGGCTCCGCCCATTTCTCTTGGTGTGCTGATCGTAAGGTTCAGCTTAGGACTTTCAGATTCGATATATCCTTGTCTTCCTCCAACCGCTTTTACTGTTGTTTCATACATTTTCTGTTGAATAGTCATCATTATAAATCGCTCCCGTTCGTTTTCAAATTGTATTGTACACAACTTAATTTAACACAATTAAAATAAAAGTCAATCTATTTTCCGCTATTAACATGATATTATGAATGAATTGTGATAAACTAATGTCACAAAGGCAGGTGAAGAAGATATGCAAGAAGAAACTATGACCCCACCGGAGCTAATGCTTGAGAATCAGCTCTGCTTTACGATTTATGCCTGTTCGCGTGAATTTACGAAGCTGTACCAGCCTCACCTGGACAAGATCGGATTAACGTATTCGCAGTACCTGGTTATGCTTGTCCTCTGGGAGAGACGGCAATGTACGGTCAAGGAGCTTGGTGAAGCTCTGTTCCTGGACTCCGGTACGTTGACTCCGCTGCTTAAGAGACTGCAGGCTGCAGGCCTGATTCTGCGGGAACGTTCTTTACAGGACGAGCGGAAGGTGTTAATTTCATTAACCGCACAAGGTTTGGCTCTGCAGCAGGATGCGATGTGCATTCCCGGTAAAATGGCCGAAGGCACCATGCTCTCCCCCGAGGAGTTTATTGGACTGCTTGGCCAGTTCAAAGACCTGCTCGCCCGTGTTCATGAAAGCAATATTAGTAACTCGAAATAGTCTATTAACACAAAGTCAATGCAATCGTTCGCATTCCGGCATGAAATCGAGCGAAAATGTATGTATAAATAGTGAAAGTTTTTAAGGAAAGCGCTTATAAAACATGTTACAATATTCTGGGTTTCACATTCTGGCATATAGGTAATTATAGATATCACTCTGTAATATGTTCTATATGCCACTAGCAGAAAACTGTACCGTTTGCGGATCTAATATTCAGGCGGCGGTTTTCTGCATGTGCCGGGATATTGCCAGTTTTCACCGGTCTGGACCCGGCTTTGGACAATCAAAACGGAATGCGGAATGGCTGCAGGCTGCCTGCTACACGGCCACCGCAAAACTTTAGGAGGCTTCCGGTATGAATATCCACGAGTATCAGGGAAAAGAAGTACTTAAGAAGTACGGCGTAGCCGTACCGAACGGAAAAGTAGCTTATACAGTGGAGGAAGCAGTGGAAGCTGCCGCAGCGCTGAGTACACCGGTAGTTGTAGTCAAAGCTCAGATTCATGCAGGCGGACGCGGTAAAGCCGGCGGCGTCAAGGTGGCGAAGAACAGTGATGAGGTTCGTGCCTATGCGGCTGAAATCCTCGGCAAGACGCTGGTCACCCACCAGACGGGACCCGAAGGCAAGGTAGTGAAGCGGCTGCTGATTGAAGAGGGCTGCCAGATTGTTAAAGAGTATTATATCGGACTGGTTGTAGACCGTGGTTCCGGCCGGGTAGTCATGATGGCTTCCGAGGAAGGCGGTACAGAGATCGAAGAGGTGGCGGCCACACATCCGGAGAAGATTTTCAAGGAAATCATTGATCCGGCAGTGGGACTACAGACCTTCCAGGCGCGTAAACTGGCTTACAGCATAGCCATACCTTCAGAGCTGGTAAATAAAGCGGTCAAGTTCATGCAAGCGCTATATCTGGCTTTTGTGGATAAAGATTGCTCTATCGCGGAGATTAATCCGCTGGTTGTAACGGCTGACGGAAATGTGATGGCGCTCGATGCCAAGCTGAATTTCGATTCTAACGCGCTGTTCCGGCATAAGGATATTCTGGAGCTCCGTGACCTGGACGAAGAGGATGCCAAAGAGATTGAAGCTTCCAAATACGATCTTAGCTATATCGCGCTTGACGGCAACATCGGCTGTATGGTGAATGGCGCGGGCCTCGCGATGGCTACCATGGATATTATTAAATATTACGGCGGAGAGCCGGCCAACTTCCTGGATGTAGGGGGCGGCGCAACCACGGAGAAGGTAACTGAAGCTTTCAAGATCATCCTCTCGGATGATAAGGTCAGCGGGATTTTTGTTAATATTTTCGGCGGAATCATGCGCTGTGATGTCATTGCTACCGGTGTAGTTGAGGCAGCGAGACAGCTCGGGTTAACGAAGCCGCTGGTTGTACGACTTGAAGGCACGAATGTAGCACTGGGCAAAGAAATTCTCGCCGGTTCGGGACTGAATATAGTTGCTGCCGATTCCATGGCTGACGGTGCCCGTAAAATTGTTGCTCTGGTGTAATATTCGACAATAAAAGTGAGGATGTGACCTGACGCATGAGCATTCTTGTAGATAAACATACGAAAGTCATCACACAGGGAATTACGGGCGCTACGGGCTTATTTCATACGAAAGGGGCACTGGATTACGGCACCCAGATGGTAGGCGGGGTAACCCCGGGCAAGGGAGGAACCTTTGTTCAGATCACGCTTGAAAATGGCACGGAAGCCAGTCTCCCGGTATTTGATACGGTCGTTGCCGCAAAAGCAGCTACAGGTGCAACCGCCAGTGTGATCTATGTACCGCCTGCCTTCGCGGCTGATTCCATAATGGAAGCTGTGGATGCTGAAATGGAACTCGTCATTTGTATCACAGAAGGCATTCCCGTGCTGGATATGGTTAAAGTATCAAGATATATGGAAGGCCGTTCTACTGTATTGATCGGTCCTAACTGTCCGGGGGTTATCACGCCAGGAGAATGTAAAATCGGGATTATGCCGGGTTATATTCATATGCCGGGTTATGTAGGTGTTGTCTCGCGGAGCGGAACATTAACCTATGAAGCTGTTCATCAGCTGACAGAGCGTGGTATCGGCCAGTCTTCGGCTGTAGGTATCGGCGGAGATCCGGTCAAGGGATCGGAGTTCATAGATATTCTGAAGCTGTTTAACGATGACCCGGGCACCAAAGCTGTCATCATGATCGGAGAGATCGGCGGAACGGCAGAGGAAGAGGCGGCTCTGTGGATTAAAGAGAATATGACAAAGCCTGTAGTCGGCTTTATCGGGGGCGTTACTGCACCTCCTGGCAAACGGATGGGCCATGCCGGAGCGATTATTTCAGGCGGCAAAGGAACGGCCAGCGAGAAGATCGCTGTGCTGGAGTCCTGCGGGATCAAAGTCGCGCCAACGCCTGCGGAGATGGGATCTACGCTCGTCAGTGTGCTTGAGGAACGCGGCATTCTGAATGCTTTTACCACCCACTAGAGCTCAGCTTGTAGAATCACACAAAGATCACTGCTTTTACCGTTGATTCATGTATAATCATCTTAAAGGTAAGCAACCTTTTGTTCCGGAGTGCCGGGGCGAAAGGTTGCTTTTTTTGTCTTTTTTAGCAGGTTATGTAATCAATAAGGAAGGCTGGCCCTTCCGTATAGGAGAGAGTGCATATGGAAACGCGGGATCTGCTGTTCGGTTTAAATGAAGTAGAAGGCATTGGCTGGAAAAGTATGGACAGAATACGTCAGGCGGGCCTTTTGACGAATGAAGCGTTGTCCTGTTCCGTTACAGATTGGGAGCGGGCTGGAATCAGAGGCAAAATGTCGGCGAGGCTTAACGCTCTCTTCAATGAAGAATGGATTCTGCAGCGCCGCTCTTTAATGGAAGCAAGCGGTGTTTCAATGGTGACTTTGCTGGATGAAGGGTATCCTGTCCAGTTAAAGGAAACACCCCAGCCGCCTTGGGTTTTGTATTATCGCGGACGTCTGGAGCTGGCTTCCCGTCCTTCTGTAGCCATGGTTGGTACCCGTGTGCCGACTGCCTATGGACGCAAGATTGGTGAAATGCTGGCTGAACAGCTTAGTGCGGCCGGTCTCACGGTTATAAGCGGCCTGGCGAGAGGGATTGACAGTGTCTGCCACGAAGCTGCATTAACGGGAACCGGAAGTACCATTGCGGTGGTTGCAACAGGGCTGGACAAGGTCTATCCGCCTGAGAACCGTGAGCTGGAGCGGCAGATTTCACGTGTCGGTCTTGTGCTAAGCGAATATCCGCTGGGCACCCCGAGCCATCCCGGGTTATTTCCGCAGCGCAACCGGATTATCGCAGGACTGTCGCTCGGCACGGTGGTGGTCGAAGCAGACAGCCGCAGCGGTTCCCTGATTACGGCCGACGCTGCGCTAGAAGCTGGAAGAGATGTGTTTGCTGTTCCGGGTCCGCTAACCTCGCCCAAGAGCAGAGGCGCATTAGAGCTGATTAAACAAGGTGCGAAGGTGGTGACAAGCTCAGCGGATATCGTAGAAGAATACATAGCTTATCTGCCTGGAAAGGGTACTTCAGAGTCTTCGGCAAGCGGTTCCGGGCCTTTCGCCGGAGACGGGTTAATCGAAAAGAAATTGACAAGTGAGGAGCTACACCTTTACCATATACTGCATCAAGGCCCCTTTACACTCGATGAGCTACTGGCGTCCACGAGGTGGGATTTTGGACATTTGCATTCAGTTCTGTTATCTTTAATCATAAAAAAAGCGGTAACACAATTGCCGGGTGCAATTTATAAGGTAATTTAATATAGAAGTAACCGTGTTAAGCATAGACTCTTGATTTCCGGCCGGGCCTGAGGGCAGGTTCAGGAGGATGTATGCTTACAACTTTTGGGAGGAAAACCTATGGCAGATGCGTTGGTTATTGTAGAGTCACCGGCAAAAGCAAAAACGATTGGTAAATATCTGGGCAGTAAATATATTGTAAAGGCATCAATGGGACATATCAGAGATTTGCCGAAAAGTCAGATTGGTGTGGAAGTGGAGAATGATTTCAACCCCAAATATATAACAATCCGCGGCAAGGGCTCTATCTTGAAGGAACTCAAGGATGCCAGCAAAAAAGTGAAAAAAGTCTATCTCGCAGCTGACCCGGACCGCGAAGGTGAAGCTATTGCCTGGCATTTGGCGCATGCGCTGGATTTGGACAACACACAGGAATGCCGGGTTGTCTTTAATGAGATTACGAAGCAGGCTGTGAAGGATGCATTCAAGACTCCGCGCAAAATTAACATGGATCTTGTGAATGCCCAACAGGCCCGCCGTATTCTGGACCGGCTCGTCGGATACAAGATTAGCCCCCTATTATGGAAGAAAGTCAAAAAAGGCCTGTCCGCAGGACGGGTACAATCGGTAGCAGTGAAGATTATAATGGACCGCGAGAACGAAATTTCTGCTTTTGTTCCCACGGAATACTGGAGTATTACTGCGAAGCTGGGCATCCGCGATTCCCTGTTCGAAGCCAAGTTCCACAAGCTGAATGGCGATAAAAAAGAGCTGGGCCAGGAGAGCGATGTACAGGAAGTATTGGATGCTATTCAAAATTCCGCCTTCCAGGTTAAAGAGGTAAAAGAGAAGGAAAGACAACGGCATCCTTCCGCTCCGTTTACGACAAGCTCACTGCAGCAGGAAGCTGCCCGTAAGCTGGGCTTCCGCGCATCCAAGACCATGTCTGTTGCTCAGCAGCTCTATGAGGGGGTTGAGCTGGGCAAGGAAGGCACTGTCGGTTTAATTACCTATATGCGTACGGATTCCACCCGTCTGTCTCCTACGGCCCAGGAAGAAGCTAAGGAGCTGATCCTCTCCAAATACGGTGAGAAGTTCGTTCCCGAGACACCGCGCCAGTATTCCAAGAAAGCTGCGGGAGCCCAGGATGCGCATGAAGCGATCCGTCCTACCTCGGCGCTCCGAGAGCCTGACATGGTCAAAGGATTCCTGAGCCGTGACCAATTCCGCCTGTATAAGCTGGTTTGGGAGCGTTTTGTTTCCAGTCAGATGTCTTCCGCCCTGCTTGATACACTGTCTGTGGATATTACAGCAGGCACTGCGATTTTCAGAGCCGTCGGGTCCAAGGTTTCTTTCCCGGGCTTCATGAAGGTGTACGTGGAAGGCAATGATGACGGCACAACGGATGAGGAGAAGTATCTTCCGCCGCTTAAGGCCGGCGATGATTTAACCAAACATGATATTGAGCCGAAGCAGCATTTCACTCAGCCGCCTCCAAGATATACGGAAGCGCGTCTGGTCAAAACGCTGGAGGAACTGGGGATCGGCCGTCCGAGTACGTATGCGCCAACACTGGAGACGATCCAGAAGCGTGGATATGTAGCGATTGAAGAGAAGAAGTTTATGCCAACCGAACTCGGTGAGCTAATCATAGAGCAAATGGAAGAGTTCTTCCCGGAAATTCTGGATGTGGAATTCACAGCCCATATGGAAGGGGATCTTGACCATGTGGAGGAAGGTGCTGAGGACTGGGTGAAAGTGCTGGCCCAGTTCTACGAATCTTTTGAGAAACGTCTCCTCTACGCCGAAGAAGAAATGAAGGAAATTGAGATTGAAGATGAAGTTTCCGACGAGCTATGCGAGAAATGCGGGAAGCCGATGGTCTACAAGTTGGGCCGTTTCGGTAAATTCCTGGCCTGCTCCGGATTCCCGGACTGCCGTAATACGAAGCCGATCATCAAGGATATCGGAGTCAGCTGTCCGAAATGTCATGAGGGTAAGGTTGTGGAGCGCCGCAGCAAGAAAGGCCGTGTCTTCTACGGCTGCGATCAGTATCCGGGCTGTGACTTTGTATCCTGGGATAGACCATCGGTTAAACCATGTCCTGTCTGCGGCTCCTGGATGGTAGAGAAGCGCAACAAACAGGGAACAAAGCTGCAATGCACTTCTTGTGATCATACTGAGGAAGTGCTGGACAACGAAGAACTGGCAGAATAAATGTGTTACAGGAGGAAAGGGAATTGACTGATATAGCTAAAGTAACTGTGATTGGAGCCGGACTTGCCGGCAGTGAAGCCGCCTGGCAGATTGCCTCGCGCGGGGTTCCGGTCAGATTATATGAGATGCGTCCGGTTGTGAAGACACCTGCGCATCATACGGACCAGTTCGCCGAGCTGGTCTGCAGTAACTCTCTTCGGGCCAACGGCCTTGGTAATGCGGTAGGTGTGCTCAAGGAGGAAATGCGCCGTCTTGACTCTCTGGTACTAGGTGCAGCCGACCGGCATGCGGTTCCGGCCGGAGGCGCACTTGCCGTAGACCGCGATGGTTTCTCCGGTGAGATTACGTCGATGCTGCATAATCACCCTCTGGTGGAAGTCATAAACGAAGAACTTACGCATATACCGGAGGAAGGGATTGTTGTCATTGCGACAGGCCCGCTGACCTCTCCGTCACTCTCCGCAGAGATTAAAGGGCTGCTTGGCGAGGAGTATTTCTACTTCTATGATGCGGCTGCCCCGATTGTCGAGAAGGACACCATTGATATGAGCAAGGTGTATTTGGCCTCCCGATATGACAAAGGTGAAGCTGCGTACCTGAATTGCCCGATGACGGAAGAGGAATTCGATGTTTTTTATGATGCACTGATCTCGGCTGAGACTGCCGCACTCAAAGATTTTGAGAAAGAGATTTACTTTGAAGGCTGTATGCCGATCGAGATTATGATGAAGCGCGGCAAGCAGACAGCACTCTTCGGGCCGATGAAGCCCGTAGGTTTGATGAATCCTCATACAGGCAAGCTTCCTTACGCAGTTGTGCAACTTCGTCAGGATAATGCAGCCGGAACGCTTTATAACCTGGTTGGCTTCCAGACCCATTTGAAGTGGGGCGAACAAAAACGCGTGTTTTCACTTATCCCCGGTCTTGAGAACGCAGAGTATGTCCGGTATGGTGTCATGCACCGCAATACATTTATCAATTCTCCCAAGCTGCTGCATCCCACCTATCAAATGAAGGGACGGGAAAGACTGTTCTTTGCCGGCCAGATGACAGGGGTTGAAGGTTATGTGGAGTCTGCGGCTTCAGGCATGATCGCCGGTATGAATGCTGCCAGAGCGGCGCTCGGTGAGGACGGTCTGATCTTCCCGCAGGATACCGTGCTGGGCAGCATGCCAGCCTACATTACTTCCGCAGATCCCGAGCATTTCCAGCCAATGAACGCCAACTTTGGTTTGCTGCCAAAGCTTGAAACGAGATTCCGCAGTAAAAAAGAGAAAAACGAACGCCTGGCTTACCGTGCGCTGGACAGTCTTGCTGCCTATGCTGCCGACAAAGGCCTGGCCTATACTGAGCCGGAGGTTGTAGAACCTGAGCTTACCGAAGCGGAAAGTCCAGCACAATAAAACTTAATCGTAAGCTCCTGGACGGATTGTCTGAAGCTGGTCCGGGATGCTTATGCCACAACACTAAGTGTATGCTTCCGGATCAGGTTTGTTCTAAGTGATTCAAGGAAGCTATGCTCACAAAACTTTAGGAGGGTGCCCATTATGTTACCCAGCTTTCATGCGACTACGATTTGTGCGGTAAGACATGACGGTCATGCTGCGATTGCCGGCGATGGTCAGGTTACATTCGGAGAGAGCGTCATTATGAAGACGACGGCAAAAAAGGTCCGCCGCCTGTACAGAGGACAAGTAATTGCCGGTTTTGCGGGCTCCGTAGCGGATGCGATTACTTTGTTTGAGAAGTTTGAGGGTAAGCTGGAGGAGCATCACGGCAACCTGCAGCGGGCTGCAGTAGAACTGGCCAAGGACTGGCGCCAGGATCGTATCCTGCGTAAGCTTGAAGCGCTCATGATCGTGATGGACAAGGAAGGCATGCTGCTTATTTCCGGAAACGGCGAGATTATTGAACCCGATGATGACGTGCTGGCAATTGGCTCCGGCGGCAACTTTGCGCTGGCTTCCGGTCGCGCGCTCAAACGTCATGCATCGCATCTTGGCGCAGCCGATATTGCCAGGGAAGCTCTGCAGATCGCTTCCGAGATCTGTGTGTATACCAACTCCAATATTATTGTCGAACAATTATAGGCATGGTGCCATAGAAAAAGGGAGGAAGTCACAATGGTGAATCAATCGCTTACACCCCGCCAGATCGTAGCAGAGCTGGATAAATATATCGTAGGTCAGAAGCAGGCTAAGAAATCGGTGGCCGTTGCTCTCCGCAACCGGTATCGGCGCAGCCTTTTATCCGAAGAGCTCCGGGATGAGGTTGTTCCTAAGAATATTCTCATGATTGGTCCTACAGGTGTCGGTAAAACGGAGATCGCACGGCGTCTGGCCAAGCTGGTCAATGCACCGTTCATCAAAGTGGAAGCCACGAAATTTACCGAAGTCGGCTACGTAGGCCGTGATGTGGAATCGATGGTCCGCGACCTGGTAGAGACTTCAATCCGTATGGTGAAGCTCGAACGTACCGAAAAGGTGAAGGACCGTGCTGAAGAACTGGCGAACGACCGCATTGTAGCCATACTGGTTCCTTCGACCTCGAAGGGCAAATCGCAGCGCAATCCGTTCGAGATGATTTTTGGCGGTAATAACGGCGGTGCAGAGGAAGCCAAAGAAGAGCCGGAGGACGGTAGTCTGAGCGAGCGCCGCAGAGGCATTAAGTTTAAGCTGCTGGCGGGTCAGCTCGAGGACGATATCATTGAAATCGATGTAGAAGACACCACTCCTTCAATGATGGATATGTTTGCCGGCCAAGGCAATGACCAGATGGGCATGAACATGCAGGAAATGTTCGGCAGCCTGCTGCCCAAGCGTACGAAGAAGCGCAAGCTGCCGATCCGTGAAGCCCGTAAGGTGCTGATTCAGGACGAGGCTGCCAAGCTGATTGATACGGATGATATGATTCAGGAGTCGGTAGCCCGCGCAGAGCAGTCCGGTATTATTTTTATCGATGAGATTGATAAGGTGGCCAGCCAGGGTAAAGGCTCCGGTCCGGATGTATCCCGTGAAGGGGTGCAGCGCGATATTTTGCCTATCGTTGAAGGTTCCACTGTGATGACTAAATACGGGCCTGTGAAGACGGATTACGTATTATTCATCGCCGCCGGAGCTTTTCATATTGCCAAGCCTTCTGACCTAATTCCTGAGCTTCAGGGACGTTTCCCGATCCGTGTGGAGCTGAGCAGTCTTACTCTTGAGGATTTTGTCTCTATTCTGACCGAACCGGAGAACGCACTGACGAAGCAATATGTTCATCTGCTGCAGACCGAGAACATCGAAATTCAGTTCCAGAAGGAAGCGATTCAGGAAATTGCCAAAATCGCCGCTTCCGTGAATCAGAATATGGAGAATATCGGTGCCCGGCGCCTGCATACGATTCTGGAGAAGCTGCTGGAGGACTTGTCCTTCGAAGCGCCGGAACTAACACTGGAGACAATGGTCATTACTCCGGAGTATGTTCGCGAAAAACTGGCAGGAATCGCACAGGACCGCGATTTAAGTCAATATATTCTTTAAAGCGACAGCGTGATATCCCGTTAAATTAGGTATTAAGAATTATTGCTATCCAAATTCAATTCGAAAAACGTGCATAAAGAGTTAAATAATAGAAAATAAAAGAATTATTTGGAATAAAAAAGGTAGAATATTGTAAAAACATGCTTTAAGCCCTCTCTTTTCAGAAAAGATAGGGCTTATTTCTTATTGTAATAATATACAAATTCTAAGAGAATCAATGTATGTGAGATTGACATAAGAATCATCCATCGACATTGTTCGACCTGTTCTCGACAAAATAATGAAAAATTTAGCTTTTTTTGTCGAAAGCAAGCAGGAATTCGGGGGAAGTTGTGGAATTCTTTTCATTATGATAGGTTTGGAAGGGGGATTACCATGGGTTTGCTGAACAGTGTCAGTTTTCAAAGATTACAGGGAGGCCTAGATGCCGCCACTAAACGACAAAGTGTTCTGGCGAATAACGTAGCAAATGCTGATACGCCGAATTTTAAACGCTCTGATGTCAGCTTTGAAAGTTTCCTGAGACAACAGGAGAGCGGTGTAAAACCTACGCTGAGTGCGAAAGTATCTAACTCCCGCCATTTCCAATTTGGAACAGTAACCGCTGTGCCGGCTGCTGTTGTCAGTACAGATGAGACTACTTCTATGAACAACAACGGCAATAATGTGGATATGGACCGCGAACAGGCGCTGAGCGCTGAGAACCAGCTAAGGTATAACTCTTACATTGAACAGTTGAACAGTCAGATCACTATGATGCGTACAGTTGTGCAGGGAGGGTAATCAATAATGAACTTTGGTAGCAGCTTTGGAATAAGCGCCTCGGCATTGACTGCCCAGCGCCTGCGGATGGATGTAATTTCCTCCAATATCGCTAACGCAGAGACAACCAGGGCCTCCGTGGTTGACGGCAAAGCCGTACCTTACCGCCGTAAGCTTGTAGTACTGGAAACATCCCAGGCTGACAGCTTCTCTAATATACTCGATTCAAAAATGAGCGGCGGCAGCGAAGGTGTTAAAGTGAAGTCGATTATTGAGGATACTTCACCGCTGAAGCCCGTATACAATCCAAGTCATCCGGATGCTGATATTGACGGATATGTGTACATGCCGAATGTGGACCTTACGAAGGAAATGGTGGACATGCTGTCTGCCTCACGTTCTTATGAAGCAAATGTAACGATGCTTAATGCGTCCAAAGCGATGGTGGGTAAGGCGCTTGAAATCGGCCGTTAATTGAATTAATTGTTTAGGAGGAGAATAATTGATACAGAACTTATTGATTGGAACTCAGGCTGTACAGCCGCTGGCTATGAAACCCGTAGCTTCAGAAGCATCAGCCGTCTCCGAAACGGGACAAAGCTTTGGTTCATACCTGGAGAATGCTCTTAATCAGGTGGCGGACCAGGAGAAACAGGCTAAAGATATGAGTAACAAATTTGTTTTGGGAGAAGTCAACATTGATGAAGCGATGATTTCGTCCCAACAGGCATTGCTGAGTTTGCAGTTGACTACACAAGTCCGGAACAAAGTAATTGAAGCCTATCAGGAAATTATGAGAACTCAAATCTAAATAATCCTAGCTACGTTTCGGATGGGGTGACACTGTGAATGAAAGATTGGCCCAGTACCGGGAGAAGATTACCCTGTATTGGAACAGATTCAGCGGTAAACAGAAAATATTATTTTTCTCCACTCTGTTTATCATCATAATAATAATCGTAGTTTTGACCATGCAATTATCAAAGACAGAATACGAAGTTGCTTTTCAGGATCTGGATAGTACCGATTCAGCGGGAGTTATGAGTTATTTGGATACTTCAGGAATTTCTTACCGCTTAAGTCCGGATGGAAAGAGTATCTCAGTACCCAGTACTGATGCCGCGCGCATCAAGATAGCTATTGGTTCGCAGGGGATCGTAAAGGAAGGTTCCATCGGGTACAAAGTATTTGATCAATCTTCTTCGATGATTGGGACTACAGACAGTGAATTCAACGTGAAGTACAACAATGCGCTGAACGGCGAAGTTGAGCAACTGATGAGAAGAATGCAGGGGATTAAAGATGTCAAGGTTCTGATTACCCTGCCGAAGGAAACTGTGTTTGCCTCACAGGAGGACCAGGAGAAAGCGTTGGCTTCTGTGGTGCTTAGCTTTAATCCCGGATTTAGACCTACACAGGATAATATCGACGGGTACTTCAATCTCGTAAAGACCGCCGTGCCGAATTTGCCGGTTGATAACATTACGATCACTAATAATGAGGTCGAATTGATGCCGACAGCTAAAGGCGGGCAAGCTGGCGTGTCTAGCCAAGTCGAAGAGAACTTCGCATTGCAGAAGAAATTCGAAGATGATGTCAAGAAAGATGTCAAGCAATTCCTGAGTACGCTCACAGGGCCCGATAAAGTGGATGTTCTGGTGTTCTCCAAGCTCAACTTCGATAAGGAGAACCGTCAGGAAGAAATCGTACTGCCGGTAGATGCGGAGAATATGAAAGGGATTGAGATCAGTTCGCAAATTATCAGCAATACTTATTCGGGTCAAGGGAATACATCCGGTGGGGTTGCTGGTACAGGATCGGAAGATGTCTCTGGATATCCTTCGGGGACTGACACGGGTACTACTTCTTCTGAGGAATCATCGGAGACCAGGAACTATGAAGTGAATCGAATCACCAAAGATATTATTGCAAGTCCATATACTGTTAAAGATTTAACCATAAATGTTGCAGTTGAACCACCTAATGGGCAAACAACTTTGGATGATACAACTTCAGCGGCGATCCAGAATATTCTGGTCAATATTGTCCGTGCTTCGTTGGCAGATTCAGGTATTACTTATACAGACGCCGATTTAACCAAAAAAGTTTCGGTGTTCTCGCAACAATTTGGCAGTACGGCGGCGGATGCAGCGTCTGGCGGACTGGCTAGCTGGATGATCTGGGCAATTGGCGGAGCCGCATTGCTGGTCGGTGCGGGCGGCGGTTACCTCATCTACCGCAGCCGCAAGAATAAGCAGGAGGAAGAAGCGGAAGATGACATTCCGCTGCAGGTTCCTACCGAGTTTCCTTCTATTAATATGGAGAGCGTGACGAATGAAAGTCAGGTCCGTAAGCAGCTGGAAAGTCTTGCGAAGAAAAAGCCGGATGAATTCGTAAATCTGCTGCGTACATGGCTTGCTGAAGAACAGAGGTGAAGGAATGGCAAAAGCTAGCCAGCAGGGACTTAGCGGCCGTCAAAAGGCGGCGATCCTGCTTATCACACTAGGGCCTGAAGTATCGGCACAAATATTTAAACATTTGAGAGATGAGGAAATCGAGCAGCTGACTCTGGAAATTGCGAATGTCCGTAAGGTGGACAGCGTGGAGAAAGAGTCGATCATGTCAGAATTCCATCAAATCTGTCTGGCTCAAGAATATATCTCTCAAGGTGGTATTAACTATGCCAAGGAGATACTCGAGAAAGCACTGGGTTCAGCCAAGGCGCTTGAAGTTATTAACCGACTGACGGCGACGCTGCAGGTAAGACCGTTCGATTTTGCTCGCAAAGCAGACCCGAACCAGATTCTTAACTTTATCCAGAACGAAAATGTCCAGACTATTGCACTAGTGCTCTCTTATTTGCAGTTTGAACAGGCTGCCTCTATCCTGTCTTCTCTTCCTCAGGAGAAGCAGGCAGAGGTTGCCCGGAGAATAGCGATTATGGACAGCACCTCTCCAGAGGTTGTTACGCAAATAGAACGGGTTCTGGAACAGAAGCTGTCGGCTACAGTTACCCAGGATTACACAAATGCGGGCGGTATTGAATCGATTGTACAGATTCTGAACGGCGTTGACCGTGGTACAGAACGTACCATTCTCGACTCGCTGGAAATACAGGATCCGGAGTTGGCGGAAGAAATCAAGAAGCGGATGTTCGTCTTCGAGGATATCGTCAATGTGGACAACCGTTCAATCCAACGCATCATCAAAGATATCGACAATGCGGATTTGCAGCTTGCGCTCAAGGTGGCCAGCGAGGAAGTGCGGGATGTTATTTTCCGCAATATGTCCAAGCGTATGGCCGAAACCTTCCGCGAAGAAATGGAATACATGGGTCCTGTGCGGCTGCGTGATGTGGAGGAAGCACAGACCCGCATCGTAGGCACGATCCGCAGACTCGAAGAGTCTGGTGAAATTATCATCGCCCGTGGCGGAGGAGATGACATTATTGTCTAAGCTGATCAAACATTCTCAATATGTTCCGGTAGATGTACTGAAGCGGCTGGAGCAGGCCAGACATCATGCAGGGCTTACAGAAGATCCTGTTGCCGAGGAGGTTCCAGGCGAAGTCCACTATCAGGATCCCGCCAGGGAAGCGGCAGAGCAGGCACGCAAGCAAATGCTGAAAGATGCCCAGGAGTTTGCTGAAGGGCAGGTCCGCAGTGCCTCTCAGGAAGCTGAGAATATTATGGAATCAGCACGGAATGAAGCTGAAGAATGGTGGCGGCAGCGCAGAGAGCAGGACGAGCATCTTGTGGAAGCCGTCAAGTCCGAAGGATTTCAGCAAGGCTACCAGGAAGGTCTCGCCCATGCGGAGCAGGAGATGTCCCAGCGGCTTGCCGAGATGATGGAGGAAGCAAGAACCGTACTTCAGGAAGCGTACCGGGCAAAAGATGTAATTATTCAAGAAGCTGAACCTTTTCTTGTAGAGCTGAGCTGCGATATCGCCGAGAAAATAGTGGACAAGCAGCTGACCGTGGAACCGCAATTTGCAATGGAGCTGATCCGCAAGAATCTGGCCCGCAAGCGCGAGCAGGGATTGATTTCCTTATGTGTCTCTCCGGCACAGTTCGCATTTGTTAATGCAGCGCGAGAAGAGCTTTCACTTGCCGTGGACTCACAGGCAGAACTGCAGATTCTTCCGGATTCAACGGTTAAGGATCAGGGCTGTGTCATCCGCTCCTCCTTTGGCAGCATCGACGCACGTGTGGATACCCAACTGGCTGAGATCAAAAAAGAACTGCTGCGAATTGCCCTGGATGTAGGTGAACACAGAAATGGGGAAGACGATGCTTGACAGCGGAAGGTACAAAGAACAGCTGCGTAATTTTGACCCGGTCCGGATTAACGGCAAGGTTACCCAGGTCATCGGACTGATGGTGGAGTCGGAAGGACCGGATGCCAGCATCGGTGATGTGTGTTTTATTTATCCCGCGAAAGGAACTAAGCCGCTTCAGGCAGAGGTCGTCGGATTTCGTGACAACAAGGTGCTGCTGATGCCGCTTGGAGAACTGCAGGCTATTGGGCCTGGCTGTGATGTTGTCGGCACAGGCAAGCCGCTGAGTGTACAGGTAGGCTCGGAGCTGCTGGGCAAGGTGCTTGACGGTTTGGGCCAGCCGCTTGACGGCTCACTCATTCCTGCACGTATGCCGCACAGTTCAACCTTCAACATTCCTTCCAATCCGCTTAACCGTCCGCGTGTAGCTGAACCTATCAGCATCGGGGTCAGAGCGATTGACGGGCTTCTCACCATCGGTAAAGGACAGCGGGTCGGCATTTTTGCGGGCTCTGGTGTCGGCAAGAGCACACTGATGGGAATGATCGCCCGTAACACTTCGGCAGATGTGAATGTTATTGCCCTTATCGGTGAACGGGGCAGGGAAGTGCTTGATTTCATTGAGCGCGACCTGGGGCCGGAAGGACTGCAGCGTTCGGTGGTTATCGTGGCTACTTCGGATCAGCCGGCGCTGATCCGGATCAAAGGTGCCTTGATCGCTACTACAATCGCCGAATATTTCCGTGACCGCGGACTGAATGTCATGCTGATGATGGACTCGGTTACCCGCTATGCCATGGCCCAGCGCGAGGTTGGGTTGGCGGTAGGAGAACCTCCTGCAATGAGAGGGTACACCCCTTCGGTGTTCGCCAGTCTGCCTAAGCTGCTGGAACGGGCTGGAACAGGCCCTACTGGATCAATCACCGCATTTTATACCGTGCTGGTTGACGGTGACGATATGAACGAGCCGATCGCCGATGCTGTGCGCGGTATCCTGGACGGACACATTGTCCTGAACCGGAATATCGCGAATAAAGGACATTTCCCGGCAATCGATGTTCTCTCCAGCATTAGCCGTGTTATGAAGGATATAGCACCGGAAGAGCAGATTGCTGCAGCCGAGAATGTAAAGCGTCTTATGGCGGTTTATAAGGATTCCGAGGATCTGATCAATATCGGAGCTTACCAAAGAGGGTCGAACGCCCAAATCGATGAATCGATGCATTACATCGACAGCATCTGGGATTTCACCAAGCAAAAAGTAAACGAGAAGGTAACTCTTAGCGAAGTGCAGCAGTCTTTAATTTCACAGTTCTCGAGGAGTTGATTGATCATGAGATTCCATTATACTTTTCAAAAAGTGGTGGACTTGAAGGGTAACGAAAAAACACAGGCAGAGTGGATGCTCTCAAGCGCGCTCGGAGAACTGCAGGCACAGGAAAAAAGCCTTGATGAATTAATTATACAGCGCAATGCGGTGATGTTGTCCTTACAGAGTGCTGCTGAGCAAAAGACACCTATGGCTAAGCTTCGCGAAATGCAGGATTATGTGGATTATCTGGATAAGTGCATTGCCCGCAAACATTCCGATATCAGCCGGGCGCATATAGAGGTTCAGAGCAAGCAGGACCATCTCAGTACCAAGGTTCTGGATGAGAAGGTATGGCTCAAGGCCAAAGACAAAGCACAAACAGCATTTCTGCAGAATATGAGTTTACGGGAACAAAACGAACTGGATGAGATGGCTACCGTCCGCTTCGCGATGAAATCCCTCTAACCCGGGAGGTTTCCGCTAGTGGCAAATAATCAAATGGAACTTGAAGATGAAGGGTCGGCAGGTAAATTTGAGCGTTTTTTATTCTTGATGATCCCAATCATCTTCACGCTTGTACTGCTTGGAGTACTGTTGACCCTATTTAATATGGATATCCGCAATAATGTCCTTGAGATTGCGAACAAGATTCCTGTTGTGGAGAAATGGGTGCCTGAACCTGCCGCAGATCCGGATTCGGATACCGCCGGAGAAACCGCAGATGATCCGCAAGCTGAAAGTAAAGAGCAGGCGGCCAGCTCGGAGAGTACAATTAAAGAGCTGAAGTCTCAGCTTAACGCGCAGGCAGCGCAGCTGAAACAGGCAGAAGAAGATAAGACGTCCGAGGCTAACAAAGCTGAGGCGCTTCAGAAACAGATTGACGGGATGAAAGAAGAAGCGGCGGCAGTTGCAGCCACTGAGGAAGATGAAGATCCATATCTCAAGCAGGTCACGGATCTGGCCAAGCTGTATGCGGGAATGAAAGCCTCTAAAGCTGCACCGATTATGGAGAACTTGACTACAGATGAAATGGTCCAAATTTTCAGTGTGATGAGCAATGCCAGCAAAACGGCCATCCTGGAAAAGATGGACCCGAAAAAAGCTGCGGATGTATCTATAAAGCTAAAAGAAACAACCAATTCAACCGATATGGCTATTGCAGCCCTTCAATCGAGACTGAAACAGGATGAAGCCGGTACAACCACGGCTGCAGCCTCAGCCAATCTTGATCAGGAAAAGCTCAGCCAGACTTTTACTTCAATGCCTGCTGCTGACGCGGCTACACTGCTGGGTTCGATGTACAGCATTAGCCCGGACAAGGTCATCACTATACTGAATACAGTTAGTGATACTGTACGATCCTCTATCCTGGTGGAGATGACCAAGAATGACAGCGCACAGACAGCCAAAATTGTAAACCGGCTGATGGGCGGTAAATAATACTTGAAGGGAGGTGAAAAAGATGAGTTTAATCGTACAAACATTAAGTGCAGGTAACCTGGCTGTTGCCGGTGGAACGTCAACGGGTACCAGTGGAACTGCCGGTACGGCTACACCTTTTGCCCAGACGCTTGTACAGAGCATGGGAGGCACTACTTCTAAAGGGACGGAAGCACCTCTATTGGGCAATCTGGCTTCCTTGCTGCAGGGTCTTCTGAACGCGGTACAGACCAAGGGTGAGGAATCCGTCAGTACAGATGCCAAGAAAGCAGAACTTCTTGAAAGCCTCACTCAGGACATGGAGAATCTGGATGCAAGTCTGGAGGCTGATCCCGCGCTGCTCGCTGCTCTTCAAGGGTGGATTCTTCAAGTGTCGGCGCTCTTATCCGGTAATACTCCGGCTGATCAGACAGGCGCATTAGACACTGGAGCATTGGCAACAGCAGGTTTGTCGCCCCTTGCCCAGAACCCGGAAACCCTGCGTTTTGCAGTCCAGGATGAGCTGAACAGCCTGGTCCAACTGGTTCAGGATGCAGCTGTAAGCGGAAGTGAAGAAACGGCAACCAAAGGTGCTGCACTGTTAAATCAATTCTCAGCTATTCTGGCTGAAAGCGTGCCTGCCGATAACAAACCCAAGCTTAAGACTGTAAGTACAACAGAGGCTTCGTCAGTATCGCTTAAGCAGGCATCCGGAACAGAAACCAAACAGAATGTTGATGATAGTAGAAGAGTAGTTTCAAATATCCGTACATTTTTGGATGCCACAGTTAAGACGGAGTCTGCTTCAGTACCAACAGCACTAAATAGTACAAATGTAACTGCAGAAGAGAGCCCTCAGATTCCTTCCACGGGGATAGCTCCAGTGAAGGAGACGGCAACGTCCGAGGAAGCTTTGCCAGCCGCCAAAATATCAGCTGGCGAGCCTGAAATCGTTACAGCAGGCCAATTATCGCTTAGTAACGGAATTTCCGCACCACTGAAAGCACCATCCTCACCGGTGCCGGTTCAGCAATTCGCTCAGGAAATGAACACTTTTATCAGCGGTAAATTGGAAATCGTCAAAAAAGGCGGAGTAGCTGAAGCTACAATCACTCTATTCCCGGAGAATCTTGGACAAGTCGATGTGAAGATATCGATGCAAAATGGTAATCTGGTTGCCCAATTCCTGACCCAGCATAGCGGAACGAAGGATATTCTTGAACAGCAGATGAACCAGCTTCGTTTAGCTTTACAGTCCCAAGGCCTTCAGGTAGAAAAACTTGAGGTGACTCAGAACAACCCATCAGCTCAGTCACAATGGACTGGACAGCAGGGGCAACAGACGGGAGCTGGCGGACAACAGCAGGGTAGACGCTCTCGAGAGCGCCAGGAAGAATCCGCAGATGCGGTGCTTGCCGCAGAGCTTAATGGAGAATGGAAAGATTGGGTTTCGGCAACGCAGCATGATAATAATCAGAACGGCAGTTTTTCGGCCAAAATATAATAACTGGACAAGCGAGGTGAAATGAAATGGCAACAACGAATCCCGTTTCTGGCAGTAACTCATGGAATTATGTATCGGATAGTTCAACTACCAAGACAACAGGCAGCTCGACACTGGGCAAGGATCAATTTCTTAAAATATTGATTACCCAGCTGCAGAATCAGGACCCTATGCAGCCGATGGAGGATAAGGAATTTATCGCCCAGATGGCCCAGTTCTCATCTGTCGAACAGTTAATGAACATTTCCACCCAGCTTACGGCACTGAATCAGTCACTAGGTTCTGTATCCGGTCTGATTGGCAAAGATGTCACTTGGATGGATGCCCAAACCAAATTACCGAAATCAGGCAATGTAGAATCCATTGTTGTGAGCAGCGGTGTACAGTACGCGGTTGTAGGCAGTGAGCGGATCGCCTTACCAGATATCACACAAATTCAGAATCCTTCTGCTGAACCGGCAGCGGGCAGTGATACTCCGACGGGCGGCGGGGAGAGCGGGGGGACCACATGAGCGACAGACTGACAATAGGCCAACTGTATCCGGCGAGTGTACACCCTTCAACGCTTCAGCGTCAGCAGTCAGCCAAGAGTTCAGTAAGCTCTGAAGCTTCTTTTGAGAGCGTGCTGCAGAAAAATATGCTGAAGTTCAGCAATCATGCGGCAAAGCGGCTTGAGCAGCGGGGAATTGAGCTTGGCAGCCGCCAATTGGATCAAATCTCGTCTGCGGTAGACAAGGCAGCGGCCAAGGGCAGCAAAGAATCGCTGATCCTGATGAAAGATATGGCGTTAATCGTAAGTGTTGCGAACCGTACTGTAGTTACGGCTATGGACGGCAATTCGATGAAAGATAACGTATTCACACAGATTGACAGTGCAGTAATCATTTCTTGAACCGGCTGGTCCTAACTGGAGAGCCGAAATGGCCGCCGACCGACTGACGCGGACATCACTCCAATTTCCAATATTCTAACAATTAAGAGTCTGAAAGACTCTATATCTGGGAGGACGATAAACAATGTTAAGATCTATGTATTCAGGAGTATCAGGTATGCGCGGGTTCCAGACCAAGCTGGACGTTATCGGTAATAATATTGCCAATGTCAACACCATCGGCTTCAAATCAGGCCGCGTAATGTTCAAGGACATCATGAGCCAGACGGTATCCGGTGTTACGGCACCTGTTGAAGGCGGACAAGGCGGGGTTAATGCCAAACAGATCGGGTTAGGGGTAAGCATTGGTTCTGTGGACACAATGCATTTGGCAGGCAGTGCAATGACAACCAATAATCCGACGGATCTGCGGATTGACGGAGACGGATTCTTCCTGGTAAAACTCACGGGTGATCAGGAGACGCCTTTCCTTACGCGCGCAGGAGATTTCCATGTGGATTCTAACCGTAATCTCATTACTTCCGATGGTCTTCATGTCGTGAGTGTTGATGGGGAATCCATTCAATTGCCTGAAGAGGCTACCGCATTCTCTATCTCGAGTGACGGTACGATTATTCAGACGATGGCTGACGGGACGACTGAACAAGGGGTTCAAATCGCCGTTGCCAAAGTTAGCAACCCGCAAGGTCTTGAGAAAATCGGCGGCAATCTGTACCGGATGACATTGAATGCCAACGCAGAGGGAGCACTGGAACCGACTACTGCCAACAATGCTGAAGTGGGAACAGGCTCAATTGTTGCCGGCCAGCTGGAAATGTCTAACGTCGATCTGACGAACGAGTTCACGGAGATGATCGTGTCACAACGTGGTTTCCAGGCGAACTCACGTATTATTACAACTTCAGATGAAGTACTCCAGGAAGTAGTTAACCTCAAGCGTTAAGTTTTTGGGAATATGAGGGTTAGCCATAAGCTTGCTGTATAATAATAACTTTTCGCCTGTGGCGGTATCGTTATTATAGTCGTGGGGGGGACTCCTCCCCCTATTTTGTTAGGAGGCCTGTTATGATTTCGGTAACAAGATTGAATGGGGCGGCGATGTGGTTAAATGCCCTGCTGGTTGAAATGGTTGAGGAATCCCCGGATACGTATATCACGCTTGTAACCGGCAAAAGGCTGATTGTGCTTGAAAAGGCTGATGAAGTCATTGAGAAGATCAAGGAATACAACAGGGACATAGGCACACATGCTGCCACCATTAAAGTCCAATCGATGGAGGAGCTTTCATGAAGAAGATGATGCCATGGCTCATTACGATTTTACTGGCGATTACGCTCATTGTAGTAGCCGCATTTTTACTAATGGACAGGTTTTTCCCCAGTGATGCGAATGATGTGAACCAGGCTGTCCAGAACGTGGAAGCTAAGAGACTAAGCGCGGATGAAATCGTCGCCTTGACGGCGGTAATCACTGATATCAAAACTAATCTTGCCGATCCCGATTATATCCTTTCAGTTGACATCGCGTTTCAGCTAGATTCAGCGAAGTCCAAGGAAGAATTCGAAAAGATAAAAGCTATTAAAATTACACCGCTTATTATCAAAGCAATTGCCGATGCCCGGCCTGAGGAATTAAACGGGGCCAGCGGCAAAGATCAATTCAGCAGCAAGCTGGTGAACATAATCAATAAGAATTTGACTGAAGGCACGATTACCCAGATAGAATTCACCAAATTCATCTTGGCACCAATGTAACTGCTGACGGGATAATTCTTTGATGGGGGGGTGATTGAAATTGGTTGATGTACTATCACAAAATGAAATTGATGCTCTGCTTGCTGCACTCTCATCCGGTGAAATGGATGCCGACGAACTGAAAAAAGAAGAAACCCAGAAAAAAATCCGCTCTTACGATTTCAAACGGGCTGTACGCTTCTCCAAAGATCATATCCGCAGTCTTACCCGGATCCATGATAACTTTGCCCGCTACCTGACAACGTACTTTTCGGCCCAATTGCGCACTTTTGTACAAATCAGTGTCGTTCAAGTAGAGCAGCTCCCTTATGATGAGTTTATCCGCTCCATTCCCAAAATGACGATACTGAATATTTTTGAAGCCGAACCTCTAGAGGGCCGGATGGTTATGGAGGTGCATCCGAACATTGCCTTTGCCATGCTGGACAGACTGCTTGGCGGATTTGGTATAGCACCTTCGAAGATTAACGCCCTGACTGAAATCGAAACGACAATTATGGAGAGGATTTTCAGCAGATGTTTCGAAAGTCTGCAGGAAGCCTGGAAGACAGTTCTGGACATCCATCCACGGATGGAAGCACTGGAAACGAATCCGCAGTTTATGCAAATTGTATCGCCAAATGAAACGATTGCCCTTATCTCCCTCAGCACCAAAATTGGAGATACCACCGGGATGATCAACCTCTGTATCCCTCACGTTGTTCTTGAGCCGATTATGTCGAGGCTGTCTGTTCACCAGTGGTTTGTATCCGAGAAGAAGGTGCGGGATGAGGTTGAGCTTGAAGCCATCCGGGCAAGAGTTCACCGGGCTCAGCTTCCGATAGTAGCAGAGCTGGGTGAATCGAGGTTATCCATTGCTGAATTTCTCGGGCTCAGTGTCGGCGACGTGATTTCTCTTAACAAGACTGTGGATTCCGGACTGTCAATCAAGGTAGGGGACAAGCTGAAATTCATCGGAAGTCCTGGGATAATCAAAGAACGAGTGGCTGTGCAAATAGACGAGATTGTCAGCGAAGGGGTTGAAGAGTTTGACGAGTAAAGATTATTTGTCCCAAGAAGAGATAGATGCTCTTCTTAGACAGTCTGCGGAAGGTAACCTGGCTCCCTCGCCGAAGACAGTGGATGATTATTTAACACCTTTTGAACAGGATGCGCTGGGAGAGATCGGTAATATCACATTTGGCAGTGCAGCGACTGCGCTATCTACTCTGCTCGGCAAAAAGGTTGATATCACGACTCCAAAGGTATCGATTATTACCCGCAGTGAATTCGAGGATGCATTTCCTAAACCCCATGTCGCAGTTCATGTACAGTATGTGGACGGTTTCCAAGGGATCAATTCACTGGTCATCAAGATCAGGGATGCACAGGTCATTGCCGATTTAATGCTTGGCGGTGAAGGAGAACCCAAAGACGAGGAATTGAATGAAATTCATATCAGCGCCGTGCAGGAAGCCATGAATCAGATGATGGGCTCATCCGCTACTTCCATGTCGACTATATTTAACAGATTCGTCAATATTTCTCCTCCAGGCATCGATATTCTAAATATGTCCAGTGGAGAAGGGGTTGGAAGCCTGCCGGATGATGAAACATTAATCCAGATTTCGTTCCGGCTGAAGATCGGCGATTTGATCGATTCCACGATTATGCAGCTGTTACCGGTACCGTTCGCCAAAGACATGGTGACCATGCTATTGGGCGATGTCAGCCAGGCTGACCAGGAAGCGGCCGTTACGTCGACCGCAACACCTCCCAAACCCGCCGCCGCACCAGAACCTGCTCCGGCAGCACCTCCGGTACAGCAGCAGATGCCGGCACCTGACCCTGGAGGGATCCCTCCTCAATATCCGCCGCAGGGGATGCCGCCATATCCGGGAATGCCTGAAGGTGGCTATTATTATCCTCCGGCCGGTATGCCAGCCTATGGAATGCCGGGTATGCCGCCTTACGGAATGCCGCCTCAAGGAATGCCATATCCGCAGGCGCCGCCGCAGAATTCTGCACCTAATCGCAATGTGAATGTGCAGCCGGTACAATTTGCTAACCTCAGTGCAGGGGCTTTTGGCAATATTGACGAAAATAATTTAAATTTATTGATGGACATACCACTGAGAGTGACCGTAGAATTAGGAAGGACCCAGAAGCAGATCAAAGATATTCTGGAAATGTCGCAAGGTTCGATTATCGAACTGGACAAACTGGCGGGCGAGCCTGTTGACATTCTGGTTAACAACAAGCTCATTGCCAAAGGGGAAGTCGTAGTTATAGACGAAAACTTCGGTGTCCGCGTTACGGATATCGTCAGCCAGTGGGACCGTATACAAAAATTACAATAAGCATACTTAGGGAGGATTTTGTAAAAATGGCTAACCGAATTCTAATCGTGGACGATGCAGCATTTATGAGAATGATGATCCGGGACATTTTGTCGAAGAACGGATTTGAGGTAGTGGGTGAAGCCCAGGACGGTTCACAGGCTATAGAGAAATTTAAGGAACTGCGTCCGGATCTGATCACGATGGATATCACCATGCCTGAAATGGACGGAATCGCCGCCCTAAAAGAAATCAAAAAAGTAGATGCCAATGCCAAAGTCATCATGTGTTCAGCCATGGGTCAGCAGGCTATGGTCATTGATGCAATTCAAGCCGGAGCGAAGGACTTTATCGTTAAGCCTTTCCAGGCTGACCGTGTAATTGAAGCTATCAATAAAACGTTGGGTGTGTAGGAATCAGGTATGTTAGCCAATTCCGGAACGCTCGGAGACGGTAGTAATGCCCTGCTGAATTTGCTCAAAGTTGTTTTTGTTCTTGCAGTAATTGTCATTCTTATCGTGCTGCTGATCCGTTTTCTGGGACGCCGCAATCAGACATTGATGAGCGGCCGTTCCATCCGTACACTTGGTGCGATGGGGCTCGGTCCGAATAAGTCGATTCAGATCATCGAACTCGGCAGCAGCCTCTATCTTATCGGAGTGGGTGAGAATATATCCATGATGGATAAAATCACCGATCCGGCAGAAGTTGCTTTAATCATTTCCGCATTCGAAGATCAAACGTCAGGCACTGACAACTTTATTACACCGCTTATCGCCAAAATCAAATCAAAGCTGCGCGGTGAAGTCCCGTCCCAGGAAATTGAACTTAATGAGACTTCGTCTTTCTATGAGACGCTGCAGTCCAAGCTTGCGCTTGCGCCTGAGCGTAAAGAGAAGCTCGAAGAGCTGCTGCGTGATGATGACCTTAAGAATGAGTCGAGGGATTTATGAAAAAAAAGCTGATTCTTTCGTTACTGCTTCTAGGTATATTCAGTATTGTTCTTCTGCATCCGGTTCACGCGGATCCTATTCCCAACATTAGTATTCAGGTCGGTGATAACGATACTGCAAGCGGTGGCACGAGTTCAATTTCCATACTGCTGCTGGTAACGGTTCTGAGCATAGCTCCTTCATTTCTGGTGTTAATGACAAGCTTTACCCGGATAGTGATCGTACTGGGGTTCGTAAGAACTTCGCTCGGTACGCAGCAAATGCCCCCAAACCAGGTGCTTGTGGGACTGGCTCTGTTCCTGACACTGTTTATTATGTCACCGACACTGGCAACAGTGAATGAAACGGCCTTACAGCCGTATATGAAAGGCACGCTGACCCAGAGCGAGGCGCTCAATAAAGCGCAGGAACCGCTGAAGGAATTTATGTTCAAGCAGACCAATACCAAGGACCTGCTGCTGTTCATGAACTATACCGGCAACAATTCAACGGTCAAACCGGCCAGCTACAATGATATCCCTTTGACAGTTATGGTACCGGCGTTTGCGATTGGTGAGATGAAAAAAGCATTTATGATGGGCTTTATGATTTTTATACCCTTTCTCATTATTGATATCGTAGTATCCAGTACGCTTATGGCCATGGGGATGATGATGCTGCCGCCGGTCATGATATCCTTGCCTTTCAAAATTATGCTCTTTGTACTAGTGGACGGCTGGTACCTAGTAGTCAAATCACTGCTGCTAAGTTTTAACACCTGACCCTTAAGAGGAGGCGTAAGGGATGAATGCGGATTTTATTATCGGTCTAGCCGGCCAAGCCGTATATTTGGTGCTGGAAACCAGCGCACCCATGCTGATTCTTGGTCTGGTGGTAGGACTGATCGTCAGTATATTTCAAGCCACAACCCAGATTCAGGAGCAAACCCTGGCGTTTGTTCCCAAAATCGTTGCCGTACTGCTCGCATTACTGCTATTCGGTCCGTGGATTATAACGAAGCTGGTGGATTTCACCAGTCAAATTTTGGGCAGCCTCTACATGTATATCGGTTGAGATTATGAATATAGAGACCCTGCTGCAAAGTTTTCCTGTCTTTCTGCTGATTTTTTGTCGAATTACTGCTTTTTTTGTTGTCGTTCCTGTCTTTTCTTCGCAAAGTGTGCCGACAACATTCAAAATTGGTTTGTCTTTTTTTGTTTCCATGGTTATCTTCAGCTCAGGCGGGATGAACATCACCGTTCCGCAGGATCTGAATTTTATTCTGCTGATCGTCAGAGAAGCTTTAATCGGACTGCTGCTTGGCTTTGTCGCGTATCTGATGTTTATGACGATTCAGACGGCGGGTTCTTTTATCGATATTCAGATCGGGTTTGGTATCGCCAATGTAATTGACCCGATGACTGGCGCATCAGCCCCTATTATCGGTAACTTCAAGTATATGATTGCGCTGCTGCTGTTTCTGACGATGAACGGACATCACTATTTGCTGGATGCCATTGTTTACAGTTATAAATGGGTGCCTATCGACAATGACCTGTTCCTCAAAATGATCGACGGAAGCTTGTCGGAATTCCTGATACGCACCTTCGCACAATCCTTCATGCTGGCCTTTCAAATGTCGGCGCCGCTGGTTACAGCACTATTCTTAACGGATGTGGGTCTGGCCTTCCTGGCGAGAACCGCTCCGCAATATAATGTGTTCGTCATCGGGGTTCCGCTCAAAATCATTGTAGGTCTGGCGCTACTTCTTATACTGATGCCGGGGCTGGCTGTGCTGTTCCAGAATCTCTTCGACATTATGTTTGAGTCCATGCATAACTTACTTGGCCTCGTGGGGAAGAGTCCTTAGGTAACGGTAAGGAGAGAGTGTCATGGCTAAGCCAAAACGATATAAATTAAATCTTCAGCTGTTCGGGGGAGATAAGACTGAGAAGGCCACCCCGAAGAAACGGCAGGACGCCCGCAAGAAAGGGCAGGTAGCCAAGAGCGCGGAGATGTCCGGCGCAGTGGTGCTGTTCTCGGCATTGTTGTCGCTGAGCATTTTCGGCGGTTTCATGAAAGAACGCTTTGTCAAGCTGTTCACAGATGTGTTTCAGAACCGGATGATGATGGAAGTAACAGCGGAGAATATCTCCAAGCTCTTCAACCAGTACGGGCTGCAGATTCTGATTCTGCTGGCTCCCCTGCTGGGCATCACCTTCCTTCTGGCGCTTGTGGCCAACTTCGCGCAGGTGGGATTCATGGCTAGCGGTGCAGGGATTACACCCAAGTTCGAGAAGATTAATCCGATCAAAGGCTTCAAGAATATTTTCTCCATGCGTTCGTTTGTAGAGTTTCTCAAGTCGATCTTCAAGCTGGTGCTGATAGCCTATCTGGTCTACAGCACGCTCTGGGGGGAGAAGGAGAGCTTTGCTTCCCTCGCACGTGTTAGCGCTGAAAGTGTGTTCGGCTTCGCTGCGAAGCTGACCATGAGCCTGGGCATCAAGATTGCGGCGGCTCTTTTTATCATGGCCGTTCTGGACTATATTTATCAGAAATACGAGCATGAGAAAAGTCTGAAAATGTCCAAGCAGGACATCAAGGACGAGTACAAAAAGATGGAGGGCGACCCCATCATTAAAGGTAAAATCAGGGAACGTCAGCGCAGAATGGCGATGCAGCGGATGATGCAGGAGGTCCCTAAGGCCGATGTTATCATCACGAACCCGACCCACTTTGCGGTTGCCCTGAAGTATGACGGTTCCAAAATGGAGGCTCCGCAGATTATAGCCAAGGGCCAGGATTATGTGGCGCTTCGTATCCGGGAGCTGGCCAAGGAGCATGGTGTTGTGACTATGGAGAATAAGCCGCTGGCACGGGCGCTATTCCAGAGAGCGGAAATCGGTGATGTGGTTCCGGCCGATTTGTTCCAGGCTGTTGCCGAAGTGCTGGCCTATGTATACAAGCTTAAAGGTAAGAGGAGATAAGCCGGGGGAGGTTAAGGACATTGAAAGCTAGAGATCTAACAGTTCTACTGGGCGTTATCGGCATTGTGCTTATGATGATTCTGCCCATCCCTGTCTGGCTTCTGGATGTACTGTTAATTGTCAATATCTCAATAGCCCTGACCATTATATTGGTCGCAATGAATACGAAAGATCCGCTGCAGTTCTCGATTTTCCCTTCATTACTCTTGATCACTACACTGTTCCGGTTAGCCTTGAATATCTCCACCACCAAACTGATTCTTGGTGATGGTCATGCCGGTGAAGTGGTAGCTACATTCGGAAGCTGGATTGCAGGTGGACAAATCGCTATAGGTTTCATCGTCTTCCTGATTCTGGTTGTTGTGCAGTTCATTGTTATCACCAAAGGCTCTGAGCGCGTTGCCGAGGTGGGGGCGCGCTTTACACTGGATGCGATGCCCGGTAAACAGATGAGTATCGATGCGGATCTGAATGCAGGGATGATCAATGAGCAGCAGGCGCGCGAACGCCGGCGTAATGTTGAGCGCGAAGCGGATTTCTTCGGAGCCATGGATGGTGCGAGTAAATTCGTTAAAGGTGACGCCATTGCAAGTATTATCATCCTGCTGATCAATCTGATCGGCGGCTTTATTATCGGGATGACAATTCACGGAATGTCCTTCCAGGATGCACTTTCGACCTACTCCATACTGACGATCGGGGATGGCTTGGTCAGCCAGATTCCGGCACTGCTTATTTCCACCGCTTCCGGACTGATCGTAACCCGGGCGGCTTCGGAAGGCAATCTGGCTGAAGATTTGACTGGACAATTGCTGTCTTATCCGAAGCTTCTCTATATTGTAGCAGTGACCATTGCTTTTCTGGGTTTCTTCACCCCGATCACGGTGATGTCTACATTGCCTCTGGCGGGTCTGATGGCTTATGCGGCCTACAGCATGGGCCAGAAGGCCAGCAGGCAGCAGATTGCCGATGAACAGCTGGTAGAGGAGAAGCAGATTGAAGAAGTGCGCAGCCCCGAAAGTGTCATTAATCTGCTGACGGTTGACCCGATCGAGTTCGAATTCGGCTATGGCCTGATCCCTTTGGCAGATACGGGACAGGGCGGCGATCTGCTCGACCGTATCATCATGATTCGACGGCAATGTGCGCTTGAGATGGGTCTAGTCGTGCCGGTTATTCGTATTCGCGACAATATTCAACTAAAACCGAATGAATATGTCATCAAAATTAAAGGAAATAACGTTGGCGGCGGTGAATTATTACTTAATCACTATCTTGCCATGAGTCCCGGTTATGATGACGAGTCGATTAGCGGGATTGAGACTATCGAACCATCGTTTGGATTACCTGCATTATGGATTGATGAATCTGTTAAAGAACGGGCGGAGTTATCCGGTTATACGGTAGTGGATCCCCCTTCGGTTGTGGCCACACATTTGACAGAGCTAATCAAACGTCACGGTCATGAGCTGCTGGGACGTCAGGAGACCAAACAGCTGGTCGATAATCTCAGGGAGAACTATCCCGTTCTGGTGGACGAACTCATTCCTTCCATACTGGCGGTTGGTGATATTCAGAAAGTCCTTGGCAAGCTGCTCCGTGAGAAGATTTCCATCCGGGATCTGGTAACGATCTTCGAGACTCTGGCGGATTATGGCACATACACCAAGGACCCTGATATTCTAACGGAATATGTCCGGCAGTCCCTGTCCAGGCAGATTACACAGCAATTCTCACAATCGGGTGAAACATTGCGTGTAATTACAGTAGGTCCCACACTTGAAAAGAAGATTACCGAAAGTGTTCAGCAGACAGAGCAAGGCAGCTATTTGGCACTTGATCCTGTTTCCACTCAAACCGTCTATCAGCGGCTTACGGAGCAGATCAACCGTCTCTTGCAATCCGGACAGCAGCCGATCGTCTTGACATCTCCTACCATTAGAATGTACCTGCGGCAGGTGATTGAACGGACGATGCAGGATATTCCGGTGTTGTCTTACAGCGAGCTCGAGCCAAATATTGAAATTCAAAGCGTTGGGGTGGTGAATTTATGAGAGTGAAGCGTTATGTGGTCGATACGATGCCTGACGCCATGCATTCCATCCGCAGCGAACTTGGAAGCGACGCCGTCATTTTAAGCACCAAAGAGGTTAAAGTCGGCGGATTTATGGGCATGTTCACCAAGAAGAAAATCGAAGTCGTGGCAGCCGTTGAGAATGCCCAGAAGCCGGCCGTGCCCGAGAAAGTACCTGCTCAACCGATGAATATACCACGAAGCGCTGTTCCGCAAGCTTACCAAAAGGCGGCTTCAGCATCTGCTCCAACATCAGCCCGCTCATTTGCCGAGATTGCCGCTGCACTTTCTGATCCTGGTGATCAGGGCGGCGGAGGCGTAGCGGTGATGGAGGCACTATCTAAGACAGAGGAGCCGGACATTACGGCGGTTGCACCCGCTAAAGAGCCGCAGCCGGTTCCAAATCCGGAGGAGGGCCGCAAATCTCTCTCGGCAATCTATGATTCCCTTGTCGCCGAAGAGCCTGCCCCTGGCGGTGTTCCTGCACAAGAGAGCGATGTCCTTCGTGAAATCAGGGATATGAAGCACTGGATGGAGCGTATCGCGCGTTATTCCTCCGGGGCAGCTGAATTGCCGGACGCACTGGAAGTGCTCAAAAGCCGTCTGATTGATCAGGAGACAGACGCAGTACTTGTGGATGAATGGATTGGAAATGTTCTGGAGCGCTACCGGGGAGAAGGCAGCGGCTGGAGGGCGGACCGCTTCGGTGAAGCATTGGAAGAGCAAATCGGTGAATTCCTGGCTGGACGCATCGGCAAAGGAATTGCTCCCGATACAAAGATCGTATACATTGCCGGACCTACAGGTGTAGGCAAGACAACGACCATTGCCAAGCTGGCGGCGGAGCAGCTGTTTAAGCAGGGCCGCAAAGTGGGCCTGATTACCTCGGACACCTACCGGATTTCAGCGGTCGAGCAGCTTAGAACATACGCATCCATTTTGAATATGCCGCTGGAGGTTGTCCAGTCGCCCGGGGATCTGCAAAGAGCCATGTTCCGCCTGGAGGGCTGTGATCTGATACTTATGGATACTGCAGGCCGGAACTACCGCAATGAAATGCTGGTGGCCGAACTGCAGAGCCTGCTTGCCAAGGAGCTCAAAAGCGAAACCTTCCTGGTGCTTAGCCTGACCTCAAAAAGCCGCGACATGAAAAAGATCGCTGAGCACTTTGGCAGATACCCGCTGGATAAGGTTATTTTCACGAAGCTGGATGAAACAGGCAGCTATGGCCCGCTCTTCAATGTTCTGAATGATTTTCCGCTAAAGCTCTCTTATATTACGAATGGCCAGAATGTTCCTGATGATCTTCTGATGGCTACCAGAGAGCAGATTACCGGAATGCTGCTGGGAACAGGGGGCGAGTGATGGATCAGGCGCAAGCTTTAAGACGGTTAGTATCCACCCAGGATTCTAGGCAGCTCACCGGCAGCGGAGTCTCTGCCCGGATCATTACCGTATGCAGCGGAAAGGGGGGAGTCGGAAAGTCGAATTTCACCCTTAACTTTGCGCTTGCACTGAAATCCCTGGGGCGGAGAGTTCTGTTGTTCGATGCCGATATCGGCATGGCTAACATAGACGTGCTTATGGGCGTGTCAGCGAAATACAATCTGTACCATCTGCTTAAGCGGGAAGCCGATATCGGACAGATCATTCAGCTGGGTCCGGAATCCTTACCTTTTATCGCTGGCGGTTCCGGAATGGATGAGCTATTCTCACTCTCAGAAGCTGATCTGGACTACTTTACCGCTCAGATTGCGCAAATTGCCGACACGATGGACTTTATACTCTTTGACACAGGGGCTGGATTGTCGAAGGAAACGATGAAGTTTATCACTTCTGCAGATGACTGTCTGGTTGTAACGACGCCTGAGCCTACCGCGATTACGGATGCATACGCGCTGATGAAAGTTGTTCATAACTCGCATCCTGAGGTTTCATTCCGGCTGATTGTCAACCAGGCGGGGGATGAACGGGAAGCAAGAGTGACCAGTGATAAAATCCGCATGGCCGCCAGCCGGTTTCTGCAGCTCGAACTCCCGTTTCTGGGCTATATAAGCAGTGATCCCCATGTAGTTCAGGCAGTGAAGAAACAAATTCCATTCTCAGTGGCTTTTCCGAACAGTATAGCAGCTAAAGATGTGCACCGGCTTGCGCTGAGCTATCTGGCTGTTGATTCAGTAGAAACCGCTAAAGTACAGGGCATCAAGGGATTTATCAGCAAGTGGTTGAAACGAAACAAATAATTGTTCTGAATTTGAGGGACAGAGGTGGAAATGCTATGAGGCCATACAAGGTTTTGGTCGTTGATGATTCTGCTTTTATGCGTAAAATCATTTCCGATTTAATTGAAAACGATCCTGACTTTCAGGTAACAGCAACGGCGTCCAACGGCCGTGAAGCTATTGAGAAGGTGAACGAGCTTCGTCCGGATCTGGTAACCATGGATGTGGAAATGCCGGAAATGAATGGTCTGGAGGCGCTGAAAATAATAATGGCCCAGCGTCCGCTGCCAGTCATTATGCTGTCGGGGATTAATGAGGAGGGGATGAAGGAAACCATTCTGGCTTTGGAATGGGGGGCTTTCGATTTCATCCGAAAGCCGTCCATTTCAAACTCCCAGGATATTATCGCAGTGGGGGAATCACTCCGCGAGCAGATGAAGGAAGCCATGCTGGCGCGCGAACAGCGTGAAGCACGCGCTTCTGCTTACAAGGCCCCTGAACTGCTGCCTCCTGATCAGCACGTTCTGCCAGCGCCGCCTGCTGCTCCGCGCACGGTCATAGAACCATTGAAACGTAAGGCAGAGCCGCTTAAGAAAGAAACGGACTCCTTGCGCAAGCCGGCTCAGAGTGCGCTGATGCCGAAGGGCAGAGCCCCTCAGGAGCTGCCGGCAGACAAGATCCCTCCAGTGAAAGGCCCGGTCAGTGAAGTTACGAAGCGGCCGGGCAAGCCGGCTCCAACAGTGCCACCACCTGCATCCGAACGCTTCAGAAGCCGGACTCAAGGGGATACGGGAGCAGCATTGCCCGATCTGCGGGCTGCTGCCGCTGAGACGGCTGCAGGAGGCTTCTTTGATCCTCCTGTTGCGCAGGCAGGCCCTGTTAACGGAAATAGGGGCCTGCGCAAGCTGGTGGCGGTAGGATGCTCTACCGGCGGTCCGCGGGCGCTCAAGGCGTTCCTGGAGAACATCCCCGGTAATTTTCCGGCACCGATTGTCATTGTTCAGCATATGCCGCCTAATTTCACCAAATCGCTGGCTCAGCGGCTGAATACCTTCAGCGCGCTGGAGGTTGCTGAAGCGGAGCATGGCATGGTTCTGAGGCAGGGGGCTGCGTATATAGCTCCTGGCGGATATCATCTGAAGGTTGCTCTGGCGGCCGGCGGCCAATATGTGATTGAGCTTACCAAGGAAGAAGCCCGCAACGGACATAGGCCTTCTGTAGATACACTGTTCGAATCGGTACTGCAGCTTACTTCGCTTGAACGTCATGCGGTCATTATGACCGGGATGGGCAGCGACGGGGCCCGAATGATGAAGGCACTCTATGACTCGGGTGTGACGTCAACCTTTGCCGAGAGTGAAGAGACCTGTGTCGTTTACGGAATGCCGCGGTCTGCAGTGGAGCTACAGTGCGTGAAACATATCCTGCCTTTGCAAGAAATTGCTCCAAGGCTGGTGCAAGCCGTTAAATAAAGGAAAAGCGAACTCGAAGGGGAGGTGCTCGTTAGTGGACATGAACCAATATTTATCCATGTTTATTGATGAGTCAAATGATCATCTGCAGTCATTGAACGAAAGCATGATGGGGCTGGAAGCAAATCCTGAAGATCTGAGTATTGTCCAGGTGATTTTCCGCTCTGCCCATACCTTGAAAGGTATGGCGGCTACAATGGGTTTTGAGGATTTGGCTTCGCTTACGCACCAAATGGAGAATGTGCTTGATCTGGTGCGTAACAATAAACTTCGGATGCAGGATTTCATTTTTGACACCCTGTTCAAGAGTATTGATGCTCTGGAATCCATGGTGGAGGACATCACAGCCGGGGGAGAGGGGAAGGCTGATGTATCGGCAATTGTATCTTCCCTCCAGGCTATTGTCCGGGGAGAGGTTCCCGCTGCTGGTGGAGCTGCTGCAGAAGTTACTGCGGCTGCTGCTGGCAATGCCACGGATGCCCAGGTGTTTCTGGATGAATTCCAGTACTCTGTGCTGGAGCAGTCGCTGCAGGAAGGCCATCAAGTGCTGTATGTTGATGTTGCTATCCGCAAGGACTGTCAGCTTAAGGCAGTGCGTGCTTATATGGTCTTCGACCTTCTGGAGCGTTCAGGAGAAGTGGTTAAGTCCTTCCCTTCGGTTCAGGACATAGAGCAGGAGAAATTCGATTACGGATTCTCCCTCTACTACATAACCCAAAAGGATGCCAGTGAAATTCAGAAGATGATTCTGAATTTGTCGGAGATCGATACGGTTACAGCCGTAGCGCTTGATCAGGAATCCCTGCGTCAGATGGGACAGGAAAGTGTTGCAGCTACCGCAGAAGCGCCTGCCCCGGCTCCTGCGGCGGAGGCTGCTCCTGCTGCCTCTAACGCTTCACCGGCTGCTTCCGCACATGGCAAGGAAGAGAATAAGGCAGCACCGGCCAGAGCTGGCGGAGCGCCTTCTCCTTCGCGTACGATCCGTGTGGACATCGAGCGTCTGGATGTACTCATGAATCTGTTCAGTGAGCTGCTTATAGACCGCGTTCGTCTGGAACAGCTGGCTTCCGAAGTGCAGAACGGGGATCTTACCGAAACGGTTGAACATATGGGCCGGGTCAGCGGGGATCTGCAGAATATAGTGATGAAGCTGCGCATGGTACCGGTGGATACCGTATTTAACCGGTTCCCGCGGATGGTGCGCGATCTCGCTAAATCGCTTGACAAGAAAGTTGATCTGATCGTTACCGGTGCTGAAACAGAGCTGGACCGTACTGTAATTGACGAGATTGGTGATCCACTTGTGCATTTGCTGCGTAATGCAGTAGACCACGGTATTGAGTCCATAGCGGACCGTGTCGCTGCCGGCAAGCCGGAGACAGGGACCGTCCACCTCCGGGCTTTCCATAGCGGCAACCATGTCTTTATTGAGATTGAAGAGGATGGCAGAGGCATCTATCCGAAGAAGATTCTGGGGTCTGCTGTTAAGAAGGGCGCCATTACCCAGGAGCAGGCCAATGCAATGTCTGATGATGAAGCGTATCAGCTTCTGTTTGCTCCGGGCTTCAGTACAGCAGAGGTAATCTCTGATGTATCGGGCCGCGGGGTCGGTCTGGATGTAGTCAAAGCAAAGATCTCCTCACTGGGCGGCAACGTCACCATTTACTCTACACCGGGTAAAGGAACGAACTTCTCCGTTCAGCTTCCGCTGACACTGTCGATCATCGCAGCCATGCTGATTCGTCTGGGTTCAGAGAAATATGCAATTCCGCTCTCATCTATAGTAGAGACAGGTATTGTGAAACAGTCCCAGATCCGTACCATTCACGGCAACAAAATGCTGGAATTCCGGGGCAGCCACATTCCGCTCGTTTCACTGAGCAAGATCTTCTCTATTCCGGACTATGATGAAAGCACCGAAGAGGAAACAGAGATTGTGGTTGTACGTAAGGGAGAACGTCTGGTTGCCTTGGCGGTTCAAGACTTTATCGGGCAGAATGAGATTGTCATCAAGAATCTCGGCAAGTATCTGCCTGATGTTCAAGGGATTTCCGGAGCCACTATTCTTGGTGATGGACAAGTTGCACTTATTATTGATCCGAATGCTTTTATTAAATAATCAGGATAGAACAGGGAGGTTCATTCCATGGCTGAAGATATCAAAGTCATAGTTTTTAAGCTTGGCACTGAAGAATACGGCATTGAAGTGGAGAAAGTCCAGACTATCGAGCGTATGATGCCCATTACCCGCGTCCCCAAGACCTACTCGTTTATCAAAGGTGTAATCAATCTGCGCGGTGTAGTTATACCTGTAATTGATCTGCGCGGCCGTTTCAGTATTGAGGAAGCAGAGCATACGGACCAGACCCGGATCATTATTGTGAATGTGAATGAGATGGAAGTAGGCTTCATCGTCGATTCTGCGAATGATGTTATTGATCTCAACCGTGACATTATTGATACACCACCGGATGTTGTAGGTGGGATCAAAGCGAAGTATCTGGACGGGGTGGCCAAAATTGGAGAAGACCGTCTGCTGATTATGCTTAACTTGTCCGAAGTTCTGAACAAGGGCGAAATCGTGCAACTGGAAAGCCTGGAGGGCTAGCCAGTGGAGCTATTCAAAAACTTCAAGGACTTCAAAATGGATGTGCTGAAAGAAGTCGGGAATATTGGAGCCGGCAACGCCGCCACCGCGTTGTCACAGCTGCTTAATAAGCCGATTGATATGGCTGTACCTAAGGTACAGCTTCTCAGTTTTGAGGAGATTACCGATAAGGTCGGCGGAGCTGAAGAATTGGTGTATGCTGTTTTCCTCCGTGTAGAAGGTGAAGCTCCTGGCAATCTGTTCTTCATTCTCTCTCCGGAAGCAGCGACCAATCTGCTAAGCCGGATTGCCGGAATTGAGATCTCAGGCGGTGAAGAGCTCAGTGAAATGGAGTTATCCGCACTGAGCGAAATCGGCAATATCCTTGCCGGTTCCTACCTTTCATCATTGGCTGACTTCACCTCACTCTCCATGTATCCGACAGTACCAGCGCTTGCTATGGATATGGCCGGTGCGATTCTTGGATACGGGCTGCTGCAGTTCGGTCAGATGGGTGATGATGCGCTACTGATCGATACGACGTTCCTGGAAGGCCAAAATGAGATTGAAGGGCAATTTTTCCTTATTCCCGATCCCGAATCATTCCCCAAAATATTTAAGGCATTAGGAGTACCGTTTGATAATGATTGAAGAACAGAGCATTATTAAAGTAGGCATGGCGGATCTTAACATTGGCAGCCAGGACAGTCTTATCCGTACGACCGGTCTTGGTTCCTGTGTTGGCCTGACACTGTTTGATCCCGGCAAAAGACTTGCAGGTATGGCACATGTCATGCTGCCCTCGTCAGATATTGCCCGGGAAGGACAGATGAATATTGCCAAGTTTGCCGATACCGCTGTTCCTGAGCTTTTATCCCGCCTGCTGGCGCTAGGGGCGGTCCGGAGCCGGATTGTGGCCAAGATGGCCGGAGGCTCGCAGATGTTCGCATTTTCCGGGGGGAGTGACACCATGAGGATCGGGCCTCGTAATGTGGAATCCTGCAAACTAGCATTGGACGCATTGAACATTCCGCTGATCGCGGAGGACACGGGTGGCAATTATGGACGTACGATAGAGATCGCCTGCAATACCGGGGTGCTCTTTATCCGCAGCGTTCAAAAAGGCCCGAAGGAAATATAGCCATGAGCAAGAAAATATTATTAAGCACAGGCCTCGGGTTGATTGGATTTCTATTTACGTTTCTTACAAACTACGGACATAATTTAGTTGGAACCAGCCTGATCCGGGGAATATATGGATTTATTATCTGGTTTGTGCTTGCTTTCCTTCTAAGATGGGTATTGGGTGTTATTATTGGGAAATCCTCTGAATCTTCAGACCTTGAAGCCGGATTTGAAGATAACGGTGAGGCACTTGGTGCCAAGCTTGATATTCAGACGCCGGAAGAGGATCAGGAATTGAAGGACCTGCTGACACCGAAACCGGAAGCGGGAAGTGTGGACTTGAGTGGTTTCACACCTCTGCAGCCGCCAAAACTGGTCTCTATGAAAGATCCTGAAGAATTGGCCAAGGCCGTTCGTCACCTGAAAGAAGAATAAGCGAGTGCTGCGGCGAAAGTCCGTAATCTTGCGCCGCATGGTACCCGCTGACTAAACTTTGGGAAGGGTGAAAGCCGTTGAACGAGCATAAAGCTGCTCAGTCAGAAACAGATGGACTATGGGAACAATGGAAAGAGCAAGGTGATCCTGAGGCCAAAAAAAAGCTGATTGAGAGTTATCTCCATATTGTAGATTACGTATCAAGCCGTCTGGCAGTGGGATTACCCAAAAATGTATCCAAAGATGACTTGGCCAGCAATGGTGTGATGGGACTGATTGATGCCATCGAGAAATTCGACTACAAGCGGGGACTGCAATTTCAGACCTATGCTTCCTGGCGGGTGAGAGGAGCGATCCTTGACTCTCTGCGGCAAAGTGACTGGGTTCCCAGATCCGTGCGCGAAAAAGCGAAAAAAATCGAGGATGCCTACCAGCAGCTGGAACAGAAGTATTTGAGATCCGTTAGTGACGATGAAATGAGCCAGTATCTGAACATTACAGAAACGGAGTTTCAGACTATGCTGCAGGATGTTGCAGTCATGTCGCTCTGCTCATTAGAAGATCCTATTCGTGAAGAAGAATCAGAGACACGGATGTCTATTCTGGTGGATGATAAGGCTAAGAATCCGGACCGGAAAGTGAATGAGTTCTATCTACGTGATACGCTGACTAAAGGCATCGAGAAATTAACAGTGAAAGAACGGACCGTCGTGTCCCTTTTATATTATGAGGATTTATCTTTGAGCGAGATCGCTGAAGTGATGTCACTCTCTCCTTCACGGATCTCACAGCTTCATTCGAAGGCTATTTTGCGGCTAAGAGGAACACTTGAGAAGAACCGTGATCTTCTTATGCAAAATGATTAACCGGGCGCCGGTGATAAGGGGGAGCAGAATTTGATCGGTCAATATGTTTTGGGCCAATACCTAAGTATTACGTTTTCGGATGATAAAGGGATTGCTTACCTCCAGTTCATCAAGAAGGATGAGAATTTCTCCTGTACAATTGAGGATCTTGAAAGCTTCCTGGTCAGTCACAACATTCGATTTGGTATCCAGCGGGATATTGTTCAGCGGATCTGCAGCAACCCGGAAGAATATTTCTGGAACAGGGTGCCAATCGCAATCGGCCAGCCTGCTGTCAATGGCAAGGATGGACGGATGGTCCTGACCGTGGATCTGGAGGAAGACCGTAAGCCGTTGGAGAAAGAAGATGGCAAGGTTGACTACAAGGATCTGGTCCGGCTTCACAATGTGAGGAAGGGCCAGCTTATAGCCAGAATCGTTCCGGCAGAGAATGGTGTAAGCGGAAAGACAGTGACTGGGGAGGAGCTTCCGTATCGAGCAGGGAAGCAAGCCCATTTCAAGGTTGGCAAGAATGTACTGGTGGATCAGGAAGAGACCTCCATGTATTCGGCGATAGATGGATTGGTTACGCTGACAGACAAGGGCAAGATCAATGTATTCCCTGTATATGAGGTCAATGGTGATGTGGATTACAGTACAGGCAATATTGATTTTGTCGGCACGGTTGTCATACGCGGCAACGTACTTACCGGCTTTACTGTCAAATCAGCTGGAGATATCCGAGTGGTTGGGGGGGTGGAAGGTGCCGAGCTGATATCTGGCGGTTCCATCGAAATTACCGGCGGAATTATCGGCTATAATAAAGGTCTCGTAAACGCCGGAAAAAATGTCAAAGTCTCATTTATCCAGGATGGCAATGTGGTGGCCGGAGAAGACGTAATTGTCTCGCAAAGCATTATGCATTCCAACATCCGAGCAGGACGTGATGTGCTCTGCAACGGTGCCAAAGGTTTGATTGTAGGCGGGATAGTACAGGCAGGCGATAAAGTTGTTGCACGGACTATCGGAAATACGATGTCGACGGCTACAGCGGTTGAGGTGGGCGTTGTTCCCGAGCTGAGAAATGAGATTAATGAGCTTCGCCAGGAATTGCGTCAACTTCTTGAGAATGAAGACAAGACCAATAAGGCACTATACCTTCTCAATCAGTTGGCGAACAACGGTCAGCTTTCCCCAGATAAGGTGGCGCTCCGCGTGAAGCTCAATGCGACCAAGCAATCCCATATGCGTGATGAAAAGAGAATCAAAGAACGCGTACTCGAGATCGAGCGGATGCTTGAGGATACAGGCAGAGCACGGGTGGATGTTATCAAAACAATCTATGGTGGTTCAAAGATTGTTATTGGCAGGTATACCAGATTCGTTAAAGATCCTACAGAACGGGTATCCTTTGTTTACAGTGAAGGGGACATAACGATAACACCGTACATTTAAGCAGGCAGCGGGGGCGGCCTGCTATTCCTTGATTCTAAATGGACTATGGGAGATGAGATCGTATGAGTCTGAAACCGGTGGAACTGCAAATCGCCCTGCCTCGGACACATGATGCCGCTAAAGTTCAGAACAGCCAGCAGCAACGTCCGGCGCTTGACCAGCAGCAATTGGCAGGCCAGAACGTCAAGCATAGCCAGGAAATCGCCATGCGCTCCAGTGAGGTAGACGAATCTTCCGAATCAGCCCTCCGGGACGGGGGCAAGGAGAATCAGCCGGACAGCCACGCTAATCCGCGTCAGCCACGGAAGCCGGAGACTGTCCACGATGTCGAGCATCCCTATAAAGGACACCGGATAGATCTCAGTCTTTGAGTCCAGTTAAGCTATTGAAAGAGTAAGCATCAATGAATTGAATGTAAAAGGAGATTAGACACTTGGACCCATGGGTATATATCGTGCTGGTAGGCGCTGTAGCTATCGTTTATGCCCTGAAATTGCCGGCAAAGGCCAGCAAGGAAGACTCGGATGAGAAGAAGAGCCTTAAGGAGACGGAGGCCGCTCTGGAGTTATATATGGCAGATATCGAACATGAGAATACAGAACTGCTTCAACTAGTCGGCAGCATCAAAGCGCAGTCGCAGAGTAACAAAACAGCCCTGCAGGAAGAGATTGGCGCACTGCGTGAGCAGGTGACTGGGCTTAGTAAGAGCTTGTTGCTTCTGGATGCCCGGCTGACGGCTGAAGAAAAAGGTCTGCTTCAGCTGGCGACAACCTTCTCAAGGGAGCCTTCGGCTGCTCAGGCTGCGGAGAATGCTTTTGCAGCACCCGCTGCTGAAGCTGAAGCCCAGCCTGCTAGGCAAAAGCCGGTCAGCTCTATTAAGCTGAGGTATCCGCGATTGTTCGAACTGCATGAACAAGGCAAATCGATAGATTCTATCGCCAAGACTGCAGGTCTCCAGCGGGGCGAGGTCCAGCTGATTCTGCAGTTGGCCCATCAGGAGGAATCGGTATGATCAAGAACCGGTTCTTCATGCTCGGGTTAGGAGTCGGGCTGATTGCTGGCGCACTGCTGTTGCAGCTGATGATTGCTGGAAAGGCTGCTCCGCTCTCCAAAGAACAGCTGATCAAGGAAGCGGAGCGGCTGAATTTGACCGTGGTGGATCATGTGCAGTCCGCAGATGAAGGGGCGGTCAGCGGGGAAGAGGAAACACAGCAAGGCACTCCTCCGGGAAAGCCTGAGTCTTCCGAGGTACCCGCCGAGCAGGCGGCAACTGTTTCTCCGGCTCCTGCAGCCACACCTAAGGCCGCAGTGGAGCCGAGTGCAGCTGTGACTCCCGGCAAGCCGTCAGCGCCTGTACAGCCGGAGAGCAGCGCTGCAGACACGGGGATTGTAGCTCCAGCCAGTCCGGAAGCGCCTGCGGTTGCAGTGAACGGCGATATTTCTGTGCGGATTCCTACAGGAATTACACTCGCCCAAACTGCTGATGTGCTGGCCAATGCCGGAGTTATTCAAGATAAAGCGGAGTTTCTTAAGACGGCGAACAGCCGTAAAGTGAACAAGATTATCCAATACGGAAGCTACAGTTTTGCCAAGGGCGAGAGCATGGACTCTATTATTGATAAGCTGATTACTGTGAAGAAATAAGTGTTCTGGATAAGAAATTTATAAATTCACAGTAATCGTTGCATAGAATGTTTTAATATGGTATAGTAATTGACGGTGTTAAAACACACGCCGGTTGATTTCGACAAGAGGTGCTTTCTTCTGAAGAAAGTCTTGTAGAAAGATGACACGCGGCGGAGGAGACACACAATAAACCAAAATTAGGAGGTGTGTGAAGATGGCAGTAATTTCCATGAAGCAGCTTCTCGAAGCTGGGGTACACTTCGGTCATCAGACTCGTCGTTGGAATCCAAAGATGGATCGTTATATCTTCACTGAAAGAAACGGAATTTACATTATTGACTTGCAGAAAACAGTCAAAAAGGTAGAGGAAGCTTACAACTTTGTAAAGAGCGTCGCTGGCGACAACGGCACAATCCTATTCGTAGGAACAAAGAAACAAGCACAGGATTCCGTAAAAGAAGAAGCTGAACGTTCGGGTATGTTCTTCATTAACCAACGTTGGCTGGGTGGTACCCTGACTAACTTCCAGACTATTCAGAAGCGTATTGACCGTCTGAAGAAATTGGAAGCTTGGGAAGAAGACGGTACCTTCGCAGTATTGCCTAAGAAAGAAGTTATCCTTCTCCGCAAAGAGAAAGATCGTCTTGAGAAATTCCTGGGCGGTATCAAGAACATGAAAGGTCTTCCAAGCGCGCTGTTCATCATTGACCCGCGTAAAGAGCGTATTGCTGTAGCAGAAGCTCGCAAATTGGGTATTCCTATCGTAGCTATCGTTGATACTAACTGCGATCCGGACGAAATCGACTACGTAATTCCAGGCAATGACGACGCTATCCGCGCCGTGAAGCTCTTGACTGGTAAAATGGCTGACGCTGTTGTTGAAGCTCATCAGGGTGAAGACACAACTACTGCTTAAGTAGTATCCGGGACATAAACAAGAACTTAAATGAAAAGGGTGGTTGGCAGGTGGATAACCTCTCACTGCCCTTTTTTTAGGATAATGGGCCTTGAGCCCGCGTATGACAACGACAATTATCTGGAGGGAATAACAATGGCAGTAGATGCAAAGGCAGTAAAGGAACTTCGTGAAAGAACAGGAGCAGGAATGCTCGATTGTAAAAAGGCACTTGAAGAAGCAAACAATGATATCACTAAAGCAGCTGAATTGCTTCGTGAAAAAGGTTTGTCCGCAGCAGCTAACAAAGCTGGACGTATCGCTACTGAAGGTACAGTAGAATCTTACATCCACGCTGGCGGCCGTATCGGCGTTCTGGTAGAAATCAACTGCGAAACTGACTTCGTAGGTAAAACAGATTCCTTCAAAGATTTCGCGCGTGATATCGCAATGCAAATCGCAGCAGCGAACCCGCTGTATGTTCGCCGTGAAGAAGTACCGGCTGCAGATGTTGAGAAAGAAAAAGAAATTCTTAAGAACCAGGCGCTGAACGAAGGCAAGCCTGAAAAAATCGTTGAAAAAATGGTTGAGGGCCGCATCAGCAAGTTCTATGAAGAATATTGCCTGCTTGAACAGCCATTCGTTAAAGACCCAGACAAGACTATTTCCCAATTGCTGAACGAAAAAATCAGCACTATTGGCGAAAACATCTCCATCCGCCGTTTCGTTCGTTACGAGCTGGGTGAAGGTCTTGAGAAGAAAGTCGATAACTTTGTTGAAGAAGTAATGGCACAAGTGAACCAATAATAGCTGAGAAGCATTTTGTATTAAGAACTGAATAAAGGCAAGCATCAAAAGAGCGGAACACATATCACGTAGTGTTCCGTCTTTTGTAAGAAAGTGAGGGTATACAATTGGAACAGCCGGTATTTAAGAGAGTAGTCCTTAAGGTTAGCGGTGAATCACTTGCCGGACAGAATGGCTATGGCATCGATGCCGAAACGATCATCTCCATCGCGGAGCAGGTCAAGGAAGTCGTTGAGCTTGGAGTTCAGGTTGCCATTGTGTGCGGCGGGGGTAACATCTGGCGCGGAATCGCGGGAAGTGCAAGCGGCATTGACCGGGCGACAGCGGATTATATGGGGATGCTGGCAACAGTCATGAACTCGCTGGCACTGCAGGATGCCCTGGAGCAGATCGATGTCCCTACACGGGTTCAGACCTCTATTGCCATGCAGCAAATTGCTGAGCCTTATATCCGCCGCCGGGCAATCCGGCATCTGGAAAAGGGCCGTGTAGTTATTTTTGCCGCAGGAACGGGGAATCCGTTCTTCTCGACGGATACAACGGCAGCGCTCAGAGCGGCCGAAATTGAAGCCGAAGTGATTCTGATGGCGAAGAACAAAGTAGATGGTGTCTATTCCGCGGATCCGTTCAAGGACAGCACTGCCGTGAAATACGAGCAACTTACTTACATGGATATTCTGAACAAGAACCTTGGTGTTATGGATTCCACCGCTTCCTCTCTCTGCATGGATAATAATATACCGCTCATTGTGTTTGCTATTACAGAGCAAGGCAATATTAAACGTGTCGTTCTCGGCGAAAAGATCGGGACGATTGTTAAAGGGAGTGTAAATTAATGCCACAATCGGTGAAGAAAAATGCCGAAGAGCGTATGGAAAAAGCGATTTTGTCGCTAAAACGCGATTTGGCTACGCTGCGGGCAGGACGTGCTTCGACGTCACTGCTGGATCGCATTCAAGTGGAGTACTACGGTGCTCCGACTCCTCTTAATCAGCTGGCTAACATCAGCACACCGGATTCCCGGACACTGCTGATCCAGCCGTGGGACAAAACATCGATGTCTGACATCGAGCGGGCGATTATGAAGTCTGATATCGGGATTACGCCTGCCAATGACGGTACAATCATCCGTTTGTCCATTCCACCGCTTACTGAAGAACGCCGCGGCGAGCTTGTAAAGTTCACCAAGAAGTTCGGAGAAGAAGCAAAGGTAGCCATCCGTAACATCCGCCGCGATGCGAACGATGACATCAAGAAGATGGAGAAGAACGGCATTTCGGAAGACGAATCACATGGACATCAGGAAGATATCCAGAAATCAACGGATAAGTTCATAGCTGAAGTCGACAAAGTGCTCTTGTCCAAAGAAAAAGAGATTATGGAAGTATAATGAAATTCAAGAGACTTCAGGCCCCTCCGTCTATGGTGGGGTTTGTCTCTTTCTGATAAGAGCTTGGAGGAAACGGAAATGATCAAACGGATTCAAGAATGGCTGAGCCGTAAAGACAGGCAGGAGCCAGTCGAGATTTCACCGGATAATATTCCCCGGCATGTAGCTGTAATTATGGATGGCAACGGACGCTGGGCGAAACGGCGCGGCTTGCCCCGTATTGTGGGCCATCAGAACGGGATGAAGGCGGTCAAACGTGCGACAATCGCGGCGAATGACCTGGGAGTAGAGTTCTTGACCATGTACGCTTTCTCCACGGAGAACTGGAAGCGGCCGAAGGATGAGGTTGATTTCCTGATGCGCTTGCCTGTGGAATTTCTGGCCATTGAACTGGATGAACTGATTGAGAAGAATGTACAGGTACGTGTAATGGGGGATACCGAGGCTTTGCCTTCCCATACCCGCAGGGCTATGGAAGAAGCGGTTGCCCGGACCGAAGGGAATACCGGACTTATACTTAATTTTGCGCTGAACTACGGTGGCCGTAAAGAGATTGAAGACTGTATGCGCGGCTTGGGCAAGGATATCCAGGCAGGTATTCTGACACCTGATGAGATTACTTCAGCACTGATTGACAGCAGGCTCTTATCCGGCGGACTGCCTGACCCTGATCTGCTGATCCGTACGAGCGGCGAAATGCGCCTCAGTAACTTTATGCTCTGGCAGATTGCCTACAGTGAATTATGGTTTACAGATGTGTACTGGCCGGAGTTTGACAAGACGCATCTGATGCAGGCTGTGGCGGAATATCAGCGCCGCACACGCCGTTATGGTGGATTGAAGTAGCCTGATGGGAGATGGGAATCTTTGAAGCAGCGAGTGATTACCGGAATTGTTGCAGGAGCCTTGTTTTTGGGCTTGTGCTTTTTGGGAGGCTGGCCGTATCAGCTGTTGCTGACTGCCATGGCCCTCATCGGCTATTATGAATTTGTAAAAATGACAGGTACAGCAACCTTCGGAGGGACTGCTGTACTTGGTTATGCGTCCGTAGTATGCTTCATGATCCCCTGGAATCTGCTGGGGACTTCCGAGTTATTATCGTGGGAGCAGGGAATCTGGCTGCTCATGCTGTTATTCCTGCTGGTTACAGTCTTCAGCAAGAACAAGCTGGATATTAAGATCACCGCTTTGATGTTCACCGGCATTGTATACATAGGGATGGGCTTCTCTTATATGGCTATCGCCCGCGGTGCGGGAGATGGACATGGGCTCCTCTGGACATTTCTGCTGCTGTGCTGCATCTGGGGAAGTGATGCCGGAGCGTATTTTGTCGGCCGAAGCTTCGGACGCAATAAGCTCTGGCCGGCGATCAGTCCTAACAAAACTATCGAAGGTGCCCTTGGCGGAGTATTAATCTCTGCCGTGATATCTATTGTTTTTGCCCTATTGGTTCCTGATCTGCTGACCATCGGACGCGCACTGCTTATCGGGGTTTCCTGCGCCGTTCTGGGTCAGCTCGGAGATCTTGTACAGTCTGCTTATAAACGGGTGTACGGTATTAAGGATTCAGGCTCGTTGCTGCCTGGTCATGGAGGCATCCTGGACCGCTGTGACAGCTGGATTATCGTATTTCCTTTCGTACATATCGTAATGCAGATGCCTTACTATTAACGACAGGAAGAAGGTTTCAACTGTGAAAAGAATCAGTATTCTCGGCTCTACGGGTTCAATCGGCACCCAGACACTCGATGTCGTAGCCATGCATCCGGAAGCCTTTGTGGTGGACGGGCTGGCAGCGGGATCGAATACCCGGCTGCTGCTGGAGCAGGTGGGCCGCTTCCATCCGCGCCGCGTTTCTGTGTCTACACCGGAGCTTGCTGCAGAGATCAGATCCAGTCTGCCTGCCGGCGTAGAGCTCTACAGCGGACATGAAGGTCTGGTGGAGATTGCCGCTGGCGGTGACGCAGAGACTGTTGTGACTGCCCTTGTGGGCAGCGTGGGTCTGCAGTCTACAATGGCGGCGATTGAAGCCGGCAGACATATAGGACTGGCCAACAAGGAAACGCTGGTTACCGCCGGACACCTGGTTACAGAGCTGGCGGGCCGCAAAGGTGTTAAGCTCCTGCCGATTGACAGCGAGCATTCGGCTATTTTTCAATGCTTAAATGGCGAGAACCGCGAAGATGTTGCTTCGATTACCATCACAGCATCCGGAGGATCTTTCCGTGATTATACGCGATCACAGCTTAAGAATGTTACTGTTGAGGATGCACTGCGCCACCCGAATTGGAGCATGGGGGCCAAGATTACAATTGATTCGGCAACTATGGTTAACAAAGGGCTGGAAGTAATCGAAGCGCATCATCTGTTTGCCCTCCCGTATGGACAGATTAATGTGCTGCTGCATCCGGAGAGCATTATTCACTCCTATGTGGAATTCCGTGACAGCAGTATCATTGCGCAGCTGGGAACGCCCGATATGCGGGTTCCAATTCAATATGCGCTCACCTATCCGGACCGCTGGCAGTCGCCTGCTGAGCGGCTGTCGCTGGCCAAAGTAGCCAGTCTCACTTTCCGTGAGATGGACTATGAGCGCTTCCCGGCCCTGAAGCTGGCTATCGACTGCGGCACCATGGGGGGGACGGCTACAACCGCCTTCAATGCAGCGAATGAGATTGCCGTTGCCCGTTTCCTGCGCGGCGAGATTCCGTTCCTGCGGATTGACGAGATTATTGATGAAGTCCTTCAGCGCCATGAGAATGCGGCTCATCCGAATCTGGAGCAGATTCAGCACTGTGATACGGTGACCCGGGAACTTGCGGCTGTGCTGTAAGCGGACAGTGCGCATTTTGTTTTCCGGAAATATTTGTTATGCCCTGAAAAATAGGGGTGGACTGTTGATTCTCTTGTGCCTTACCTTGGAATAATGATAAATTAAGAGGACATACTTCGGTCTTACACCTAAAGGGGGGAATGTTTCGCAATGGAGATGGTAAGAGTCGTTTTTTTGACGGTATTTATGTTCTTTGTTCTGGTGACCGTCCATGAATGGGGACATTATTATTTTGCCAAACGCGCCGGAATTCTTGTGAGGGAATTTGCTATCGGTTTCGGTCCGAAACTGTTTTCTTATAAACGTAATGAAACCCAGTTCACGCTTCGCCTGCTGCCGTTTGGGGGATATGCCCGAATGGCCGGAGAGGATCCGGAATTGATTGAGATCGGTCCCGGACAGACCATTGCGGTCAGACTGGGCCAGGATAATAAGGTGAAGAATATTTACCTGGATTCGCTGGATACACGCAGAAATGTTATCCGCGGTGAAGCGCAATTCACGGATCTTGAGAATGAGCTGAAAATCCGTCTGGATGTGGATGGTGAAGTAACCACATACGACGTACATCCGCAGGCGATGATGTTTAAGGGAAGCCAGCAGACGCAGATCGCGCCCAAAGACCGCCAGTTCGGCAGCAAAAGCGTAGGCCAGCGCGCGGTGGCGATCTTGGCCGGTCCGGTGATGAACTTCATTCTGGCTTTTGTGCTGTTCGCGCTTCATCTGCAAATGGCCGGTATCCAGGTGGAGAATCCGACCTATGTGAAGATCGGCGATGTAAGCGAAGGAATGCCAGCCCAGGAAGCCGGTCTGCAGAAGGGCGACATAGTTGTAGCCGTTAACGGCGAAACTATCGGTGGAGATTACCAGAAGATGATCTCGCTCACTTCCGCGTCCAAGGGCAAAGAGATGAAATGGACACTGCAGCGCGGCGATGAAACCCTTAATGTAGCTATGATTCCCCGCAGTATGGAAGGGGAGGAAGGCGGTAAAGTCGGGATCACTCCGGAGCTTCCTACACGCAAGGCCGGGGTTGGTGAGACTATCACCAAATCAGGCACTGCCATGGTGGATACCACGAAGCTGATCTTCATCGGCTTCAAGCAGCTGATCAACAAATTCAATATGGACGATATCTCGGGACCCGTGGGAACCTTCCAGCTGACCGGGCAGATTGCCCAGCAGGGGATTCAGTATTTGACTTATTGGGCGGCTATACTCAGCCTGTATCTCGGAATCTTCAACCTGCTGCCGATTCCTGCACTTGACGGAAGCCGGCTCGTGTTTCTCGGTGTGGAGGCGCTGCGCGGTAAGCCGGTGGACCCGAACCGCGAAGGCATGGTCCATTTTGTAGGCTTTGCACTGCTGTTCCTGGTGATGATTGCTGTGACTTATAATGATATATTACGCCTCATAAGCGGCTGATTGGTTCACATTACATTCTTTTGGGGTCTCCGCAAAGTGCTTGAGAGCTTCGCTTGTTAACCGGCGCTTTGCGGGGCGAATTTAGGAGGATCTCTTTACATGGCAAAAGACAAGCAGTTCGTTACGGAAATCACGCCGCAGGGCGAAGATTTCTCACGCTGGTATATTGATGTGATCAAAAAAGCGGACCTGATGGATTATTCTCCGGTCCGCGGCTGTATTGTGTTCAAACCGGACGGCTACGAGATCTGGGAACATATCCAGGAGGAGATGAACCGCCGCCTCAAGGAAACCGGACACCGCAATGCCTACTTCCCGCTGTTTATTCCGGAGAGCTTTTTCCAGAAGGAGAAAGAACATGTTGAAGGCTTCAATCCGGAGCTGCCTTGGGTGACTGAAGCTGGCGGCGATGTGCTGGAAGAACGTCTGGCAATCCGCCCAACTTCCGAGACCATGTTCGGCCATATGTATTCCAAATGGATTCAGTCCTACCGTGACCTTCCGGTGCTGATCAACCAATGGGCTAACGTAGTCCGGTGGGAAAAGCGCACACTGCCATTCATCCGCACTACGGAATTCCTCTGGCAGGAAGGCCATACCGCTCATGAGAATGAGACGGAAGCGCGTGAAGAAACGATGAAGATGCTGCATAACTACCGTGATTTCGTAGAGACTTTTCTGGCGATTCCGGTGGTTACCGGACAGAAGACACCATCCGAGCGATTCGCCGGTGCGGTGGACACGTATTCCATTGAAGCAATGATGAAAGATGGACGGGCTGTGCAGGCGGCTACCTCTCATTATCTGGGTACCAAGTTCGCAGTGGCTTTTGATATCCAATACTTAAGCCGTGATAATGTACTTGAATATGCACATACAACCTCATGGGGCTCTACCACACGTCTAATCGGCTCACTGATCATGGTGCATGGGGATGACCGCGGGCTGGCTTTGCCGCCGAAGGTAGCGCCTACTCAGGTCATTATGATTCCGATCGGGCCGCCTAAGACCCGTGAAGCAGTGATCGGGCGCACAGATGAGCTGTTCAAAGAGCTGAAGAGTGCCGGAATCCGCGTACGTGTAGACGACCGCGCAGATGTTACACCGGGCTGGAAGTTCAATGAATACGAAATGCGCGGTGTACCGGTACGTCTGGAGCTTGGACCGCGTGATATGGAGAACGGAGTCTGCGTAATCGTATCCCGGATCAGCGGGGAGAAGAAGATTATCCAGCAGGAGAATCTGGTTGAAGAAGTGAAGGCTATGCTGGAGCAGGTTCACCAGGAAATGTTCGAGCGGGCTCTGAAGTTCCGTGAGGATCATTTCTATTCTGTAGATACCTTAGAGCAAATGAAGGATTCCATGGAAGAGAAGCGCGGCTTTGCACTTGCAGGCTGGTGCGGCTCGGAGGAATGTGAATCCAAGGTGAAGGAAGAAACAGGCGCAGGCAGCCGTAATATTCCGTTCAATCCGTCAGAAACGAAAGAGACTTGTATTTGCTGCGGTGAGCCGGCCCTGCATACAGTTGTATTCGCCAAAGCGTATTAAGCGGCAACTTCAATTTTTATTTGATCCTTTATATTAGCTTCTGGCGAGAGGAGTCGGCGGGCCGCAATTACCCAATGCTTTTTGAACCGGAAGCTTTTCTTACTATACTAGAATTATAGTATAGGTATAGCTAATTATTGCCGAGTTAGGTGGGGAAACCATGGAGCTAAGCGTGGAGAGAAGAAAAAGGTTCGAGCTGTTAATGAAGCAGGGGGAAATTCCTCCGGCCATCATTGATCCCTACTTTTTGGACGGGCAGATCGAGCGTGTGGAAATCAGCCGCGGCAACCGTGACTGGCATATTGTAATTGCGAAAGACAGCCTGGTTCCGGCCCAGACCTACCGGACCTTTGTCCTTAGAATGCGTGAGAAGCTGCAGCATATTGCAAAAGTCAGCTTCTTGTTCCTATATGATGATTCAATCAGCAGAGCGGATATTGTACAGGAGTATTGGGGAATGTTCCTCGAGTGGGTCCAGCGTGAGATTCCATCTGTTAACGGATGGCTGACGCGCTCCAGTCAGGACCTGCAGGACGGCACGCTTTTGCTTAGCCTGAGCGATTCCATGTCTCTTGAGCTGGCCCGTAAAAAGGGCATCGAAGCAGCCATTATTAAATATTATGATAAATATTTCGGACTTACCCTTAAGGTGAAGCTGCAGATTGCCGAGAATGAGAGCAAAGCGGATGCCTACGAGGAATTCCAGCAGAAGCTCCAACAGGAGCAGCGTGAACTGGTAGAGATGATGATGATGGCCAGTGAACCGGACGAGCCTGAGGAACCCGGTGATCCGAATGAGGTGATTAAGCTTCAGATCGGGTATGAGATCAAAGAACAGGCCGTATCCATTCTGGACATACAGGATGAAGAGAAGAAGATCACGATTCAAGGCACGATATTTGGACTCGACACCAAAGAGCTGCGTAACGGCAACACACTGTATACCTTCTGCATCACCGACTTCACCGACTCTCTGCAGATGAAGATGTTTGCGAAGACTAAGGAAGATCTGAAAGTGATGGGGCAGCTTGCTAACGGTAAATGGGTGCGGGCACGCGGCAAAGTTGAATATGACCGTTTCATGCAAATTCCAGAACTGGTGATGATCCCGTCGGATTTGTCGGAAGTTTCAGCACCGCCGGCGCGTAAGGACAATGCCAAGCAGAAGAGGGTTGAATTCCATCTGCATACTACAATGAGCACGATGGATGCAGTGGCAACCATCACCGATTATGTCAAAACCGCTGCGAAATGGGGACACCCGGCACTGGCTGTTACGGATCACGGTAATGTCCAGAGCTTCCCGGATGCGAACCATGCTGCACATAAGCATAAGCTCAAAATGCTCTATGGTGTGGAGGCCAACGTTGTAAATGACGCAGTAAACATCGTGGAGAATGCACAGCCCCTGGAGCTCAAAACAGCAACCTATGTCGTATTTGACATCGAAACCACCGGTCTGTCGATCACGCGCAACAATATTACAGAGCTTGCAGCAATTAAAATGTGCGAAGGCAAAGAGCTGGACCGTTATACCACCTTTGTTAATCCGCATGAAAAGATTCCTTATCATATCCAGCAGCTGACCAACATTACCGATGAAATGGTCAAAGACGCTCCTGATCTGGAACCTGTACTCAAAGAGTTCGCCCAGTTTATCGGCGACAGCATTCTGGTAGCCCACAATGCACGGTTTGATATGGGGTTCATTCAGGCTTCCCTGAAGAAGCTGGGCCAGCCGCAGCTGCCGAATCCTTCACTGGATACGCTGGAGCTTGCGCGTTTGCTCTTCCCGACCATGAAGAACCACCGGCTCAATACACTCGCTGACAAGTACAAAGTGCTGCTGGAGAGCCATCACCGGGCGGTGGACGATACGATTGCCCTGGGCGGAATCCTCAATGGATTGCTCGCGGATGCGGAAAAGATGAAAGGGTTGACCCGGCTTGACCGGCTGAATGATTATGTAGGCAATGACCTCTCGAATGTACGGCCGTTTCACTGCGGTATTTATGCACTGAATCCGACCGGCAAAAAGAACCTCTATAAGCTGATCTCCATGTCACATACGGAATATTATAAACGGGTACCCTGTATCCCCAAATCGAAGCTTGAGGAACACCGGGACGGGCTGATTGTCATCTCCGGCTGTGAGCGCGGCGAGTTCTTTGAAGCGGTGCTGAACAAGACAGTGGAGGAGGCCATAGAGGTGGCCCAGTTCTATGATGTTCTGGAGATTCAGCCGTTGACCATGTACATGCATCTGGTGGATAAAGGTTTCGTGGCCAGTGCCGAGGATTTACGCGGTGTTGTGCGCAAGATATGCGAAATCGGCGACCAGATGAACAAGCCGGTCATTGCTACCGGCAATGTGCATTACCTGGAGCCGCGTGACAAGCTGTTCCGTGATATTACAATTCATGGGATTACCGGCTTCAGTCCGCTTAAAGACCAGCGTAAACCAGATGCCCATTTCAGGACCACCGAGGAAATGCTTACGGAATTTGAGTTCCTGGGCCCGGAAAAAGCGATGGAGGTGGTGGTCACCAATACCGTGGAGCTGGCCGAACGTTTCGAGGAATATGATCTATTCCCGAGCGAGCTGTTCACCCCAATTATTGAAGGAGCGGATGATGAGATCCGCAATACCTGCTATGAGACAGCCAAATCAATTTACGGCGAGGAATTGCCGGAGGTTGTAGTAGCCCGGCTGGAGAAGGAGCTTGCGCCGATTATTAAATACGGCTTCTCTGCCAACTATCTGATCTCGGAACGGCTCGTTAAAAAGTCGAACCAGGATGGATATCTCGTCGGCTCGCGTGGATCGGTAGGATCATCTGTTGTTGCAACGTTCCTTGGTATTTCTGAGGTTAATCCGCTGCCGGCCCACTATATCTGCACGAATTCGGAATGCAGGTATAGTGAATGGTTCCTGGACGGCAGTGTACCGAGCGGTTTCGACCTGCCGGACAAGGCCTGTCCGGACTGCGGCGGGAATCTGAAGGGGGAAGGCCAGGATATCCCGTTTGAGACGTTCCTGGGCTTCAAGGGGGATAAGGTTCCCGATATCGACCTTAACTTCTCGGGGGAGTATCAGCCGAATGCCCACAATTTTACCAAAACGATGTTTGGACCTGATAATGTATTCCGGGCAGGCACCATCGGTACCGTAGCTGAGAAGACCGCCTTCGGGTTCACAAAGAAATATGAAGAGCATCACCAGAAACGCTGGCGCGGAGCCGAAATAGGCCGTCTGGCGGCCGGCTGCACGGGTGTGAAGCGCAGTACGGGGCAGCATCCCGGCGGTATCGTTGTTTTGCCGGATTATATGGAGATCGAAGACATTACCCCGGTGCAGTTCCCGGCAGATGATGTTACGGCAGAGTGGAAAACAACCCATTTTGACTATCATGCCTTCGATGCCAACCTGCTGAAGCTCGATATCCTGGGCCATGATGATCCGACCATGATGCGCATGCTGCAGGATCTGACCGGCGTAGACCCGACCACCATTCCAATGAATGATCCAAAGGTAATGAGCATGTTCAACTCCACAGATGCGCTCGGGGTAAGACCGGATCAGATCCGTACCCCTGTAGCCACCTACGGAGTGCCGGAGATGGGGACGAAGTTTGTCCGCCAGATGCTCGTGGAAGCCAAGCCTTCCAGCTTTGCCGACTTGCTGCAGATTTCAGGCTTGTCCCACGGGACCGGCGTGTGGCTGGGGAATGCCCAGGAGCTCATCAAGAATAATACCTGCAACATCAAGACGGTTATCGGCTGCCGTGATGATATCATGCTCTACCTGATTTATAAGGCCGATATGGATGCCAGCCTGGCCTTCAAAATTACGGAAAGTGTGCGTAAAGGGAAGGGGCTTCCTCCCGAGTGGATCGAAGAGATGAAGAAATGCAAGGTGCCGCAGTGGTACATTGATTCCTGTCTCAAAATCCAGTACATGTTCCCGAAGGCGCATGCGGCAGCGTATGTCATCTCTGCAGTGCGGACCGCCTTCTTCAAGCTGTATTATCCGATTGAATATTATGCGACTTACTTCTCTGTCCGTGCCGCTGATTTTGATATTGAACTCTGCTGTAAGGGTTATGAGGCCATTGGTCGCCAGATTGTAGAGATCGAGCAAAAAGGCTTCCAGGCGTTGCCGAAGGAAAAAGCGATGCTTCCGGTACTGGAAATGGCACTGGAGATGACTGCCCGCGGCTTCACCTTCAAAAATATCGATCTGTACCGTTCCGATGCCACCAAATTCACGGTTGACGGCACCAGCCTGATTCCGCCGTTCTCTTCGCTTGCGGGTATTGGTGATAATGCCGCGATCAATATTGCGGCTGCCAAGGATGCCGGAGAATTCCTCTCCATTGAGGACTTCCAGCAGAAATCCAAAGCCAGTAAAACGGTAATTGAGCTGCTGAATGGAATGGGCTGCTTCCGCGGTCTGCCTGAGAGCAACCAGCTGTCATTATTCTAAATTCCGCTGCAAATCATGCTTTGAAATAAGGGAGTCAAGGGCTGGTACTTGTCAGTGCAGACTCACTATGGTATAATTTTTTTGGTAATAATGAGATAAGTCCGTTGTGTAAAGAGTGGGGAAACCCACTCTTTATCTTTGGTATATAGCAAAAGACAAGTTCGTGGAGGTAATCTTCTTTTGAGCACACCCAAATCCAAAATTAAACAGACGGTAGAGCAGCTGCTCGGGTCCTATCTCGAGGACAATGGTTTCGAACTGGTGGACGTTGAATACGTGAAAGAAGGCTCCAATTGGTTCCTGCGCGTATTCGTAGATAAAGAAGGCGGCATTGATATCGATGACTGCGGTACCATCAGCGAATACATCAGCCAGAAGCTGGATGAGAATGATCCGTTTTCCGAAGCTTATTTCCTTGAGGTTTCCTCGCCCGGAGCTGAACGTCCGCTCAAGAAAGCGGCGGATGTTGCCAAAGCGGTTGGCAAGGATGTATATGTAACGGTGTATGAGCCGATTCAAGGACTCAAAGAATTCGAAGGTCGTTTGCTCTCGTTCGAGAACGAGGAACTGCTCATCTCCGCGGGCAAAAAAGAACATGTAGTACCGTACGCCAAGGTCGCCAGTGCGAGATTGGCCATTATTTTTTAACGTCTTGAAAGGGGGACCGGAATTTCATGAGTATGGAGTTTATCGAAGCTATGAATGAACTGGAAAGGGAGAAAGGCATCAGCAAGGATGTGCTGTTTGAAGCCATCGAAGCTGCGCTGATCTCCAGCTATAAACGCAATTTCAATGCGGCGCAGAATGTGCGTGTGGATATGAACCGCAACACAGGCGTAATCAAGGTTTTTGCCCGCAAGCTGATTGTGGAGGAGGTTCTGGACTCACGGACAGAGATTTCTCTGCCGGGAGCCCGGGAGATCAACCCGCATTTCCAACTGGAGGATATTGCCGAACTCGAAGTTACACCGCGTGATTTCGGGCGTATTGCTGCCCAGACTGCCAAGCAGGTTGTTACACAGCGTATCCGTGAAGCGGAACGCGGACTTATCTATAACGCTTTTATTGACAAGGAAGATGATATTGTTACCGGCCTTGTCCAGCGTCAGGATATGCGTAACATTTATGTGGATCTTGGTAAAATCGAGGCGGTTCTGCCGCTGGGCGAGCTTATGCCGGGCGAGAAGTTCAAGCAGAGCGAGCGTATCAAGGCTTATATCACCAAGGTGGAGAATACGACCAAAGGACCGCAGATCATGCTGTCCCGCAGTCATCCGGGTCTGCTGAAGCGTCTCTTCGAGCTGGAAGTGCCGGAGATTTTTGACGGAGTGGTTGAGATTCGTTCCGTTGCCCGCGAAGCCGGCTTCCGTTCCAAAATCGCCGTGTTCTCGCGTAATCCCGAAGTCGATCCCGTTGGTTCCTGCGTAGGCCCTAGAGGCACACGTGTTCAGACCATCGTAACCGAGCTTCGGGGCGAGAAGATTGATATCGTACGGTATTCCGAGCTTGTGCAGGAGTATGTGGCCAATGCACTCAGCCCGTCCAAAGTGCTTGAAGTCCAGGTCTTTGAAGCTGAGAAAATGGCGCGTGTCATCGTTCCTGATTACCAATTGTCGCTGGCGATCGGCATCAAGGGGCAGAATGCCCGTCTTGCTGCTAAGCTGACCGGCTGGAAAATTGATATCAAGAGTGAGACTCAGGCAGAGCAGGAATACGGCAGACCCAGAACTTCTAATGATGAAATGCATCAGGATTCCGTCTCCATCGATTAATGAATCTGCTGACTGACGGGAGGCGCTACTATGAAGCAAAGAAAGGTACCGCTGCGCAAATGCGTTGCCAGCCAAGAGATGATGCCCAAAAAAGAGCTGATTCGCGTGGTGAGAACGCCTGAGGGCGAAGTGCTCATTGACCTGACGGGCAAGAAGTCGGGCCGTGGCGCTTATATCTGCGGTAAACTGGAATACTTTAAGCTGGCACAAAAGACCAAAGCACTTGACCGAGCATTGAAATGTCAAGTGAGTCCTGAAATCTATGCCCAGCTTGCCCGGGATTTTGCATCCGTGGAGGAGCAATTTTTGGCAGCGAAGGATAGTGAGGACAATGAGTAAGACTCTTTCTTATTTAGGGCTTGCGATGAGAGCAGGCAAGATTGTCACCGGCGACGAGGCTGTGCTTAAGGCAGTGCGGTCTTCAGAGGCGAGGCTGGTCGTCCTGGCAGGTGACGCTTCAGATAATACCCAAAAGAAGTTCCGCGATAAGTGCGGGACCTACGATATTCCACTAGTAATCGCATTTCACCGGGATGAACTCGGTGCAAGTATTGGTAAAGACCAGCGCGTAGTGCTGGCCGTTACGGATAAAGGATTCGCGGAAATGATCTCCAGAACGCTTGGAGATACTGTCGGAGGTGGAGTTATTGACTAAAGAAGACAATAAGGATAAACTGCGCGTGTATGAATACGCGAAGTCTCTGAACATGAGCAGTAAAGAAATCATTACAATTCTGAAGCGTTTGAATGTCCCTGTGAATAATCATATGAGTGTCATGGAGAATGGCTCCGTGAACAAAGTAGAACAGTTCTTCAAGGACATCAAGTCAAACGCTGCAGCCAAGCGGGACACCGGCACCAGCAGCCGACCGGTAACTACCGGCGCGGTAACAGCCGAACCCCAAAGTGCTCAGAATGCCAACAAAAATCAACCGGAAAAGCAGGTAGGTATGAACAGTAACCAAAACAACAACCAATCGACGACGTCCCCAAGGCCCCAAAGCGGACAAGATTCCCGCAGAACACAAACAACAGGTACAACGCAGAATTCACGCCCGCAAGGCAGCTCCACTGGCAGCCGTCCACAAGGCAGCTCCACCACTGGCAGCCGTCCGCAAGGCAGCTCCACTGGCAGCCGTCCGCAAGGCAGCTCCACTGGCAGCCGTCCACAAGGCAGCTCCACTGGCAGCCGTCCACAAGGCAGCTCCACCACTGGCAGCCGTCCGCAGGGCAGCTCCACCGGCGGCAGCCGTCCGCAGGGCAGCTCCACCGGCGGCAGCCGTCCGCAGGGCAGCTCCACCACTGGTAGCCGTCCGCAAGGTCAAGGCGGCGCACCCCGTACAGGTGACCGTCCACAAGGTCAAGGTACTGCACCACGCACGGGCGACCGCCCGCAGGGTCAAGGCAACGCAGGCGGAGATTTCTCCCGCGGCGGTGACAGAGGTCCGAAGAAGAATGCTACTGGCGGCAGACCGAACAATAACAGCGGCCAGAAACGTTTTGATGACGGCAAAGGCGGCAACTTCCGCGGCCGTGGCGGCAAGAACAACCGCGGCAGAAACCAGCCGATGGTACACCGTGAGAAGATTGACAACACACCGAAGAAGATTATTGTCCGCGGCAGCATGACGGTTGGTGAAACGGCGAAGCTGCTTCACAAGGATGCTTCGGAAGTGATTAAGAAGCTGATCTCGATGGGCGTTATGGCCACGATCAATCAGGAGCTTGATATCGACACGATCCTGCTTCTGGCCGGCGAGTTCGGTGTAGAAGTAGAAGTGAAGATCCCTGTAGATGAAGACAGCTTCGAAACCGTGGAAGAGAATGATTCCGACGATGATCTGCAGTCCCGTCCTCCGGTTGTAACGATCATGGGTCACGTTGACCATGGTAAAACAACCTTGCTCGATGCCATCCGTTCCACGAACGTAACTGGCGGAGAAGCAGGCGGAATTACACAGCACATCGGTGCGTACCAAGTCGAAATCAACCACAAGAAAATTACGTTCCTTGATACACCGGGCCATGAAGCGTTCACTGCTATGCGTGCCCGTGGTGCCCAGGTTACGGATATGACGATTATCGTCGTCGCTGCCGATGACGGTGTTATGCCGCAGACGGTAGAAGCGATCAACCATGCCAAGGCAGCCGGACTTCCGATCATTGTTGCAGTTAACAAGATCGACAAGCCAGGTGCGGACCCTGACAAGGTGAAGCAGGAGCTTACAAGCTATGAGCTGGTTCCGGAAGAGTGGGGCGGCGATACGATCTTCGTTAACCTGTCGGCCAAACAGCGCATCAACCTGGAAGAGCTGCTGGAAATGATTCTGCTTGTTGCTGAAGTAAATGAGTACAAAGCGAACCCGGACAAACGGGCACGCGGTACTGTTATAGAAGCTGAGCTTGACAAAAACCGTGGACCAGTTGCCCGTATTCTCGTACAGAACGGTACGCTGAAAGTCGGCGACGCCTTTGTAGCAGGTAACTGCTTCGGACGCGTACGTGCCATGGTCAATGACAAGGGACGCAAGATCAAAGAAGCGGGACCTTCCACACCAGTGGAAATTACCGGTTTGACTGAAGTGCCGCAGGCGGGCGATCCGTTTATGGCCTTCGAAGATGAGCGCAAGGCCCGTGCGATTGCGGACAGACGTTCGACTACGCAGCGCCAGTCTGAGCTGAACACGAACACCCGTGTAACATTGGATGATCTGTTCAAGCACATCAAGGACGGAGAGATCAAAGATCTCAACGTGATTATCAAGGGTGACGTACAAGGTTCGGTAGAGGCGCTGAAAGGCTCCCTGGCCAAGATCGAAGTTGAAGGTGTTCGCGTGAAGATCCTTCACAGCGGTGCCGGAGCGATTACGGAATCCGATATTACCTTGGCAGCAGCATCCAACGCTATTGTTATCGGCTTCAACGTTCGTCCGGATACCCAGACGAAAGCGGCAGCTGAGCAGGAGAAAGTGGATGTGCGTCTGCATAACATTATCTACAATGTAATCGAAGAAATTGAAAGTGCCATGAAGGGGATGCTTGATCCCATCTACAAAGAGAATGTTATCGGCCATGCTGAAGTGCGCAATGTGTTCAAAATCAGCAAAGTGGGTACCATCGCAGGTTGTATGGTTACTTCCGGCAAAATTGCCCGCAACGCTGAGATGCGCCTGATCCGCAGCGGTATCGTTGTCTTCACAGGCAAGATCGACACCTTGAAACGTTTCAAAGATGATGCCAAAGAAGTGGCGCAGGGTTATGAATGCGGCATAACTTTGGAACGCTATAATGATGTCGTTGAAGGCGACATTATCGAAGCGTTCATTATGGAAACGGTAGAGCGCTAAGCGAAGAGGTGAATATAGATGTCTAAAATCAGAACCGGACGGGTTGGCGAACAGATTAAGAAAGAACTGAGCCAGCTCATCCAAAGTGGACTGAAGGACCCGCGCGTCGGGTTCGTAACTGTAACTGGCGTAGATGTGACAAATGATTTGTCACAGGCCAAGGTATACCTGAGCGTATTCGGGGACGAGGAGCAGAAGTCAGACTCGCTCAAGGCGATTGAGAAAGCTAACGGCTTTCTCCGCTCGGAGCTTGGCAAAGCAATCCGCCTGCGCCACACTCCTGAGCTGATCTTCAAGATTGACGAATCCGTTGCTTACGGAAGTCATATTGAGAAGCTGCTCGGAGAAATCGGCAAAACCGAATAGAGCTACGGAACATAAAGGAGACGGCGAATGCAGAGCTATGAACAAAGTCTCCAGCAGACCCGTAAGTTTCTGCTGGAACACGACGATTATCTTGTAGTGTCGCATGTTCAGCCGGACGGAGATGCAGTCAGCTCCACCCTCGCGGTGGGCTGGCTTCTCTCATGTCTGGGCAAAAAATATTGTATGCTGAACGAGGGCCAGATTCCGCAGCGTATGGAATATTTATGGCATGCCGATCAAATTGTCAATCTGTCTGCTGCAGGCCAACTGCCGCGCCAGTACAGCAACGTCATTTGTGTCGACTGTGCGGATTTTCAGCGTGTAGGACTTACCCAGCGTCATTTCACCAGTGATGCACTTATCGTAAACATAGACCATCATCCCACCAATAATGGGTACGGTGCCGTAACGCTCATCAAGCCGGATGCGGCAGCTACAGCAGAGATTCTGTTCGACCTGCTGAAGACGTTTGAGGTGGAATGGGATATCGATATTGCCACGGCCATTTATACCGGTCTCTTAACAGATACCGGCGGTTTCCGCTATAACAACACTTCGCCTAAAGTGATGGCAGCTGTATCCGAACTGCTGGCATTAGGCGTGAATGGACCTGAACTGGCAGAGACACTGCTTGAAGAGATGACTCTTCCGCAGGTCAAAGTGCTGAACCGGGCACTCAGTACACTGCAGCTCAGTCCTGAAGGGGATATTGCCTGGGTGTACGTTACACCTCAGGATATGCTGGACTGTGATGCGGCCAACGAGGATCTTGAAGGGATTGTCAATTATCCGCGTAATATCCGCGGGGTTGAAGTAGGCATTCTGTTCAAGGTAATCGATGAGCATGCGGTGAAGGCCAGCCTGCGCTCAGCAGGTAAGGTCGATGTCGCGGCGCTGGCGCAGGTCTTCGGCGGCGGCGGGCACACGCGGGCAGCGGGAGCCCGCATTAACGGAAGTCTTGAAGAGGCGGTAGCGAAGGTGCTTGAGGAGGTTAAACTTCATTTATGAGTGAACTTACAGGTGTTCTGGCCGTATATAAGCCGGCAGGGTTCACTTCACATGATGTTGTGGCCAAGGCGCGGCGGATTCTCGGCATGAAGCGGATAGGACATACCGGTACACTTGATCCCCAGGTGACCGGAGTGCTGCCGTTATGTCTGGGACGGGCCACGCGGGTGGTTGAGTACATCCAGGAGCTTCCCAAGGAGTATGTTGCTACGCTGCGGCTGGGATTTGCCAGTGATACAGAGGATTTAACAGGGACGATTACGGAATCAGTTGAAGAGGTTCAAGTTACGGAAGCTGAAGTGCTGGCTGTTCTGAATTCCTTCAAAGGTGTGATTTCACAGGTTCCCCCGATGTATTCAGCAGTGAAGGTGGATGGTAAGCGTCTGTACGAGCTGGCCAGAGAAGGCAAGACGGTGGAACGTAAGAGCCGTGAAGTGGAAATTTATGAGATTGAAATGCAGGGTATGGTCTGGAGCGGCAATTATCCCGATATCACGTTCCGGGCATTATGCTCCAAAGGAACGTACATCCGTACCCTATGCGTGGATATCGGGCGTGCGCTTGGAGTACCGGGTGTGATGGTGAAGCTGGAGCGGACCATGTCGGCAGGGATATCTGCCAGTCATTGTCTGACCCTGGAGCAAATTGCTGAATATAAGGAAGCAGGTACGCTGGAAGAACATTTAATTGCCGCCGATGAGGCGATTTCGCATTTGCCCAAACATACGGTAGCCGAGGAGAAGAAGAAGGCCGCCCTACAAGGGCAACGTCTGTCGCTACGCGTTGTGGCACCTGAAGTAAAGAGCAGCGGAGATTTCCGGCTCTATGATCTGCAAGGGGAGTTTCTAGGCATCTATGCTTTAGAAGCCACCGGTGCGATTGCTCCTGTTAAAGTGTTTGCACAGGCTTAGACTTTAATTTATTTGTGAATGTAGGTGAGAAACAGCGTGAGAACCGTAACCTTAAGCTATCCTATGTTGCCGGAGACGGCAGCAGAGTGGGCGCAGCCTCAAGTAGTTGCCCTGGGGCAGTTCGACGGACTGCACCGCGGACATGCCAGCGTCATAACATCTGCTGTAGCTCTTGCCCGCCAGGCAGGTGTACCTGCAGCTGTCATGACCTTTTATCCCCATCCTAAGGATGTTATGGGTAAAGGTGACTATGAAGGATATTTGACACCATCCCGGGACAAGCAGGAGCTGCTTGCCGGGATGGGCGTTGATATTTTATATATTATTGCATTTAATGAAGAACTCTCCCGGGTTAGCCCGGTGGACTTTGTCTCTGTAATGCTGCTGCCGCTGCAGATTGTTACCGCCGTAGTCGGTTTCGACTTCCGCTTCGGCTACAAGGGCGAAGGCGATACAGACACACTTCGGGAGCTGGGGCAGGGTGTTATGAATGTAGAAACGGTCTCCCCGTTTCTTCTCGAAGGAGAGAAGGTCAGCAGCTCCGGCATCCGCAAGAGCCTGCTGAACGGGGAACTGGATAAAGCCAATGCCTGGTTTGGACGTTGTTATCACCTGCGAGGAATTGTGGGTCATGGAGAGAAGCGGGGCAGGACCATCGGGTTTCCAACAGCAAACCTGCAGCTTGATGACCGCTATGTCATTCCGGCCAGAGGCGTGTACGCCGTCAAGGTATTTTACAAGGAAGAAGTATTGTACGGTGTGATGAATGTCGGCGTGAAGCCTACGTTTCATGACGGGATGATTGCTCCAAGCTTTGAAGTGCATCTGTTTGATTTCGCGGGAGATATTTACGGGCAGGAGCTTAAGGTAGAACTGGTATCCTTTATCCGTTCTGAACGCAAGTTTGAGTCCATCCAGGCCTTAATCGCCCAGATCGGCGCAGATGCCGAGACAGCCAAAGGGCTTCTGGGATATCATTCCTAATCTTTCCCGGACATGCCGTTTACTTTTGTCTTTGTAGGTGCTATACTGATTAACGTTGCTGGAATGACAGCAGCATAACCTTAGCTTGGTTGCTTGTTCTCACCGACGGTGACGAGGCTACTGGCGATTATAATGAAGGAGGTGAACAGGATGGCATTGACTCAAGAACGTAAACACCAATTGATCGACGAGCACAAAACTCACGAATCCGATACTGGATCCCCTGAGGTGCAAGTTGCTATCCTTACGGAGAACATCGTTAATTTGACTGACCACTTGCGCACGCACAAGAAGGATCATCATTCCCGTCGCGGACTGCTGAAGATGGTTGGACAACGTCGTAAACTGCTGGCGTATTTGAAGAACAAAGACATCAGACGTTACAGCGCCCTGATCGAAAAACTGGGATTGCGTCGTTAATTTTCCATAAGTAGAGCCCTAAAGCAGCCTGGTTGTATACCGTATGTCCTTCTTACGAGCGACAGCGGGACAGCCGGGTTGCTTTTTGAAAATTTAGGGTAAACTTTTACAGTAGATAAGTGGATATTATTCGCAAAAACGGCTAGATCACCTCATGGAGGACAAGCCGTTTTTGCTTGTAGAACATACAGAACAAATTACTATCATTCAAGGAGGGGTTTTATGGAACAACGTGTGGAAATGCAGCTGGGCGGAAGACGCCTTGTGCTGGAAACAGGCCGTCTGGCCAAACAAGCGAACGCAGCCGTTATGGTGCGTTACGGAGATACTTCAGTATTGTGTACGGTTACAGCATCCAGTGAGCCTAAAGATCTGGATTTCTTCCCGCTTACGGTGAACTATGAAGAAAGATTGTACGCGGTGGGTAAAATCCCGGGCGGATTCATCAAGCGTGAAGGACGTCCAAGTGAAAAGGCGATCCTGTCGAGCCGTCTGACCGACCGTCCGATTCGACCATTGTTCCCGGAAGGATTCCGCAATGACGTACAAGTATTGAACCTGGTTATGAGCGTGGATCAGGACTGTGCGCCTGATATTGCAGCTATGATCGGTACTTCTGCTGCTCTGAGTATTTCCGATGTGCCTTTCAACGGTCCAATCGGGGGCGTAGCTGTAGGCCGTATTAATGGTGAATTCATCATCAACCCTGATGTAGCCCAGCAGGCAATCAGCGATATCTATGTCGTTGTAGCCGGTACTAAGGACGCTATCATGATGGTGGAAGCTGAAGCCAATGAAGTCACTGAAGATGTAATGCTTGAAGCGATCATGTTCGGACATGATGAAGTCCGCAAGATCGTAGCTGTAATCGAGCAGCTCGTAGCCGTTGCCGGCAAAGAAAAGATGGCTGTGAAGCTGCATGCGGTTAACGCTGATGTGAACGCACAGGTTCGTGCCTATGCGGAGAGCCGTCTGGTTGACGCCGTGAAGATTGCCGAGAAGCATGCCCGTCAGGATGCTATCGATCTGGTTAATAATGAAACGGTGGAGTATTTCGCAGAGAAATACATAGAGTCACCAGAGCTTCTTAAAGATGTTAAGGAAGTGCTGCATGATATCGTGAAGGACGAAGTAAGACGTCTGATCACGCATGATAAGGTACGTCCAGATGGCCGTAAGCTGGATGAGATTCGTCCGATTGAATGCGATACAGCGCTGCTGCCGCGTACACACGGTTCTGGTCTGTTCACACGCGGACAAACACAGATCCTTAGCGTTTGTACACTGGGTGCGCTGGGGGATGTACAGATTCTTGACGGAATCGATCCGGCTGAAACCAAACGCTTTATGCATCATTACAACTTCCCTCCGTTCAGCGTAGGGGAAGCCCGGCCGCTGAGAGCACCGGGACGCCGCGAAATCGGCCACGGTGCACTGGGTGAACGCGCATTGTCCAAAGTGATTCCGAGTGAAACTGAATTCCCGTACACCATCCGTCTCGTATCGGAAGCCATTGAATCCAATGGTTCGACTTCCCAGGCGAGTATCTGTGCCAGTATCCTGGCGATGATGGATGCAGGGGTGCCCATCAAGGCGCCGGTAGCCGGTGTCGCAATGGGTCTGATCAAAGACGGAGAACATGTCTCCATCCTGACAGATATTCAGGGTATGGAAGATCACCTCGGCGATATGGACTTTAAGGTAGCGGGAACAGCAGAAGGCGTAACGGCGATTCAGATGGATATCAAAATCGACGGCATCGACCGTAAAATTCTGCAGGATGCGCTCCAGCAGGCCAAAGAAGGACGTATGTTCATCTTAGGTAAAATGAATGAAGCAATCTCTGCGCCAAGAACAAGCCTGTCCAAATATGCTCCAAAAATCATTATCATCAACATCAATCCGGACAAAATCCGCGATGTTATCGGTGCTGGCGGTAAGATCATTAACAAAATCATTGAAGAAACCGGCGTAAAGATCGACATCGAACAAGATGGCCGTGTCTTCATTGGGTCCTCCAACGAAGAGATGATTCAGAAGGCCCGCGGCATTATCGAAGGCATTGTGCGTGAAGTACAGGTCGGCGAGATCTATGTCGGTACTGTTAGACGTATTGAGAAGTTCGGCGCATTCGTTGAACTGATTCCTGGTAAAGACGGCCTCGTGCATATTTCCCAGCTGTCTACAGAACGTGTAGCTAAAGTGGAAGATGTTGTTGCCATCGGCGATACCATTACCGTAAAGGTAACCGAAATCGACCAGCAGGGCCGCGTCAATCTGTCGCGCAAAGCTGTGCTGACTTCGGAAAGCGGAGCGAAGGCGTAAGGATAACCTCGCCTGCGGTTTTCCGGAAATCTAATTAAATGAATGAAGAAGAGACAGAAGCAGTACCGTTCTGGCTCTTTTTTTCTAGCAATGAACCGACAGTACTCAGGTGCGGATAGTATATGGCAGTGGGCTGCACTCTTTGCGTTATGCATATTCGGCCCTTTTCATACATAGGCTGGGACAAAGCGTCCCTGCACTTCTACCCTTGTGCCGGGATGGATCAGACCGTTTCTGCCGGGGAGGAAAGACGTCATGAAGACGGACAAAGCAGCGCTTGTGCTGGCCTGCATTGCAGTAGTAATCGGGATTGGCAGCACGAATGGGCCGGTCAAAGAGATGATCGCCGGGCTTAAGCCGCAGGCCGATACGGCCGTGATGAGCTATGCGCCAAAGCAAACCAACGATGAATTGCGCGCCCAGATTGCCGGCAAGGCAGCGGAGCTGAATGCGCAGCCTGTCGATGCTGTCGTTGACCGGGTATGGAAAGCCATACCGGGGTACAATGGACTTGAAGTGGATGTGGAGGCAACCTACCGGAACGCGCTTTTGCGGGGCCCGGCGGACAGCCTCAAACTGGTGTACCGCCAGACAGAGCCGAAGGTATCGCTGAGTGATCTGGGGGCGCAGCCGATCTACCGGGGCAATCCGGCCAAGCCGATGGTGTCGCTGATGATTAATGTGGCGTGGGGGAACGAGTATATTGTGCCGATGCTGGATATTCTGGACGAGGAGAAGGTCAAGGTGACCTTTTTTCTGGATGGAAGCTGGCTTAGTCATAACAAGGAGCTTGCCGCCGAAATGCTGAAGCGGGGACATGAAGTAGAGAACCATGCCTACACACATCCCAACATGAGTACACTCAGCCGCGCGCGTGCAACGGCCGAGATTGAGAAGACACAGAAGCTGCTGAAGAATACCCTGGGGGTAACCAACCAATGGTTTGCTCCGCCTTCAGGAGATTTTAATCAGCAGACGGTGGAGATTGCAGCCTCACTGGGACTAAAAACGGTATTATGGACGCTGGATACAGTCGATTGGCGCCATCCTTCTCCGGATTCGGTTATTGCCAAGATCAGCAGCAAAGTGGAGCCCGGAACCCTGGTACTGATGCATCCTACAGACTCCTCTTCCCAGGCGCTGAGGGGAATGATCCGTGGGATTAGAGCCAAGGGCTTGCAGCTGGGAACCGTCAGTCAGACACTCTCAACAGAGCGTATTACACCTCCGGAAGTTGAGTGAACAGACTATTTCTGATAGGATAAGAGGCGCGAATAATAAATACAGACAGATACAGGGGCTGTGCCAGGAGGATTTTACATTGGACAAAATATTATTATCGAACGGACTTCGGGTGGTTACCGAGAAGATCCCTACCGGAAGATCCGTATCCTTCGGAATCTGGGTCAAGACGGGCTCACGCAATGAGAACCCGCTGAACAACGGGATTTCTCATTTCATCGAGCATATGCTCTTCAAGGGAACTGACCGGTACAGCGCGAAGGAGATCGCCGAACAGTTTGATGCGATTGGCGGTAATGTCAACGCGTTTACCTCGAAGGAATATACATGCTATTATGCCAAAGTGCTGGATGAGCATCTGCCGATTGCTGTGGATGTGCTGGCGGATATGTTTTTCCGTTCACGGATGGATGCCGAGGAGCTGGCTAAAGAGAAGAATGTCATTCTGGAGGAAATCTCCATGTGCGAGGATACGCCGGATGATCTGGTCCATGAGCTGATGTGTGCAGCTGCATACGGCGAACACCCGCTGGCTTACACGATACTCGGACTCAAGGAACGTCTGCTGGAAATGACGCCGGATGACCTGCGTGCATACATGAAAGAGCAGTATACGATCGAGAATACGGTAATCAGCGTAGCCGGAAATATTAATGACGGGCTGATTGAACTGCTGGAGCAGCATTTTGGCTCGTTCGCGAACCACGGTGAATCGCCTTCGCTGACTGAACCGGATTATCAGGGGGAGCTGGTCTTCCACAAGAAGAAAACAGAGCAGAATCACATCTGCATTTCCTTGCCCGGTGTGAAGAGCGGCGGCCCGCTGCAGTATCCTATGGCTCTGCTGAACAATGCCTTTGGCGGCGGAATGAGCTCGCGGCTGTTCCAGGAAATCCGTGAGAAGCGCGGTCTGGCGTACTCAGTATTTTCGTATCATAGTGCCCAGGCCGACAGTGGCTTGTTCACCGTATATGCCGGCACAGCGCCGAAGCAGACCAAAGAGGTTACCGAGCTGATCAAAGAAATGCTGCACGATCTTGCTGTGAACGGCCTGAGTGAGGATGAACTCCGCAAAGGCAAGGAGCAGCTGAAAGGCAGTCTGATCCTGAGTCTGGAAAGCACCAGCAGCCGGATGAACCGGATGGGCAAAAATGAGCTGATGCTCGGCAGGCAGGATACCCTCGATGAGATGATTGCCAAAATAGGGGCCGTGACCATGGAGGATATCAATGCGCTGCTGGATTTTATGTTCGCACAGCCGTTGTCTCTGGCTATGGTAGGCTCAACAGATAAAGCGATAGCCAATGTTAGGAGAGATGATCTTGTCTTATTACGTTCAAATTAACAAGCTTCCCGGGAATGAGGATGTGCTGCTGCCCTGCAAAATGTCCGAACAGGCCTCTGGGTATGACCTGTATGCCGCTGTAGCAGAGGCTGTGGTGCTTGCTCCGGGCGAGCGCACATTAATCCCCACAGGAATCTCACTCGCCATGCCGGACGGGCTGGAGGCGCAGATCCGTCCGCGCAGCGGCCTGGCCCTTAAGCACGGTATCACCTGCCTGAATACCCCGGGTACCATCGATGCGGATTACCGTGGTGAGATTAAGGTGCTGCTGATCAACCTGGGTCAGGAGCCGTTTGCGATTGCCCGCAATGAGCGGATTGCCCAAATGGTGTTCCAGGCTGTGCCATCTGTAACGCTGGTGGAAGTCGGTGAGCTCTCTGAAACGGAGCGCGGCGTCGGAGGCTTTGGACATACGGGTAAATAAGCAGCAAATTCGTATAGGATCTTATAGAAATTAGACTAAAGCTTGCGGAAACCGCACCTTCATGGTGCGTAACCGCAAGCTTTTTTATGTTTGGCATATGCGTAAATACGTTAGCCTTCTATTTGGCTGTGCCCTTAGCCTGTTTATGCCCGACTACCTCATAGAGCTTCTCCATCTGGGCATCCCGGCGGTCGATAATATCCTGAGCCGTTGTATAGACTTCGATATCAGGCATAACTGCATTGGCCGGATCACGGCTGGGATCGGGGCGGGTGAATTTACTTTTATAGCTGATTGTAGAATGAATAACACTTATTATCAGTGATTTATCTCAGCTTCACCGGAATTCATCTCCGCTCTTCACCCATCCGCACCACACGGCATAAGATGCTCTATAGTCGAATGTGTATGTTGAAAGGAGCGTCATCCCTATGCTTACTGGCATCAGGATCGTGTTCCTGGGCGGGGACGCGAGACAAATTGAAGTGATTCGGAAATGTGTGGAAATGGATGGGACGGTAAGCGCTGCCGGGTTCGACAAGTGGGATGCCCCAAGCCCGGGGGTAAACCTGGAACAAATGTCGGCAGAATTACTCAGCAGCGCAGATGTGCTGGTGCTGCCGGCTGTCGGCTGCGATGATGAGGGTTATATTAATGCGGTATTTGCTTCAGAACGCCTGCAACTGCTGGAAGAGCATATAGCTGCGCTGCCGTCCCGGGCTATCGTGTATACCGGCATGGCCAAAAGCTATTTGCGCGGCCTGTGTGTCAGACATTCACTCAAGCTGGTGGAGCTGCTGAACCGGGATGATGTGGCCATTTACAATTCTATCCCGACTGCTGAGGGTGCACTGGTTATGGCTATACAGAATACCGATTTCACCATCCATGGTTCTACCTCAATGGTACTCGGAATGGGCAGGACGGGATTCACCATGGCCAGGGCACTGCAAGGCATGGGTGCAACTGTAAAAGTAGGCGTAAGGAAACAGGAGCATTATGCAAGGGCAGAGGAAATGGGCTGGAAGCCGTTTATGACCGGAGATCTGCTGCTTCACGTACCGGAAGCGGATCTGATCTTCAATACCATTCCAAGCATGATTATTAACGCACAGGTTCTATCGCGTCTTCAGCTGCACTGCGTGATCATCGATCTGGCTTCCGCACCGGGCGGGTGTGATTTCCGCTATGCCGAGAAGCGCGGGATCAAGGCGATGCTGGCACCGGGACTTCCCGGTATTGTGGCCCCCAAGAGCGCCGGAATCATTATGGCTAATGCGCTGGTACAGTCGTTATCAGGCGAGACTTCAATCAGGGGGGACGAATAAATGGATTGGCATGGTAAAACAGTTGGTTATGCAATTACCGGCTCTCACTGCACCTTTGCTGAGGTAATGCCGCAGATTCAGCGGTTTATGGATGGCGGCGCCAACGTGGTGCCGATTGTATCGGCATCTGTGCTGAACACGGATACGCGCTTTGGCACATCGGAAAATTGGTTAAAACAGTTGAAAGATATAACGGGGAATGATATCATTTCTACAATTGTTGAAGCGGAACCGCTGGGTCCTTCGAAGCTGCTGGATGTACTTACGATTGCTCCCTGCACAGGGAACACAACAAGCAAACTGGCGAATGCCATGACGGATAGTCCGGTGCTGATGGCTGCCAAATCGCAGATGCGCAATGGGCGTCCGCTGGTGCTGGCGATCTCCACCAACGATGGCCTGGGCCTGAATGCGGCGAATATTGCTAAGCTGCTGGTAACTAAAAATATTTATTTTGTGCCATTCGGCCAGGATAATCCGGTTGCTAAGCCTAACTCACTTGTGGCCCGGATGGACCTTATTCCTGAGGCTTGTTATGCAGCCCTGCAAGGCAGCCAGCTGCAGCCTATGATTATCGAACGGTTTCATTCAGCATAGCATTACGGCTCTTCACAGCAGCCAAGCACATATGTAACCTAACTGCCGTCCTCATTCTGAGGGCGGTTCAACAATTTATTCAGCAGGGTAAGGTTGGAGCATTTTTCAGGGTGGAGGAAAGGGGCATTTTCCTTATGCTTACTGGCATCAGGATCGTATTCCTGGGCGGGGACGCAAGACAACTCGAAGTGATCCGCAGATGCGTAGAGATGAATGCGGCAGTAAGTGCCGCGGGGTTCGACCAGTGGAAGACTCCGGTTCCGGGGGTGTCTCTGGAACTGATGTCCGCAGAACTGCTTGGCACAGCTGATGTGCTAGTGCTGCCCGTGGCAGGATGCGATGAGGAAGGGAAGCTTAACGCGATGTATTCCTCCGGTCCGCTGCAACTGCTGGACGAACATATCGCGGCGCTGCGGGCAGATTGTATAGTATATACTGGTATAGCCAAAGATTATTTGCGTGCCTTGTGTACCAGGCATTCACTGAAGCTCGTGGAGCTGCTGGACAGGGATGATGTGGCGATATACAATTCCATTCCTACAGCGGAAGGCGCGCTGGTTATAGCCATTCAGAACACCGATTTCACCATACATGGCTCCAATTCAATGGTGCTGGGCATGGGAAGAACCGGCTTCACGATGGCCTGGACCCTGCAAGGCCTTGGAGCCAGGGTGTCTGTGGGGGTCAGGAAGCAGGAGCATTACGCCCGTGCGGAAGAAATGGGGTGGAAGCCTTTTATGACCGGAGCCCTGCAGCTTCATGTGGATGATGTTGACCTTATCTTCAATACCGTTCCCGGCATGTTGCTTACGGCAGAGGTTCTTTCGCGTGTGCCCCGGCAGTGTGTAATTATCGATCTGGCTTCGGCTCCGGGCGGCTGTGATTTCCGTTACGCGGAGAAGCGGGGGATCAAGGCGATTCTCGCCCCGGGCCTTCCCGGGATTGTCGCCCCGGCAAGCGCAGGGAGGATTATGGCTGGTGCATTGCTGCAGTCGATTTCGGACGAGGTTTCGCACACGCCGGGGGAAGAATGAACTGTCAGAGATTTGATTAACACATGATTCAGTATTTCAAGGTATGCACCCAGCGCAGCAAGAGCTGTTTTCTATGAAAGTAACAGCTATTCTGCGTATTTATCAGCGCTTGCTTAGAGAAGTAATTGGAGGAATTATAAATGGGTATTTTGGTGCAAAAATTCGGCGGAACCTCGCTCTCCACACCGGTGGCCAGAGAACATGTAATCCGTCATGTCAAACGGGAGCTGGCCAGCGGGTTCAGCCTGGTGGTTGTAGTCTCGGCAATGGGCCGCAAAGGTGAGCCTTATGCTACAGATACACTGCTGGATCTGGCGGCTCAAAGCGGGAACTCGCTGCCCGACCGCGAGCGTGATCTGCTGATGTGCTGCGGGGAGATTATCTCGGCGGCCAATCTGTGCGGACTGCTGGAGCAGGAAGGGATCCGTTCTACCGTGCTTACGGGGGCGCAGGCGGGATTTGTAACAGACAGCAGCTACGGCAATGCAAGAATTCTGGATGTGCGGACAGAACGCATTCTACGCGAACTGCGTGAGCATAAAGTAGTAATAGTAACAGGGTTCCAGGGCCAAACTGAGGCTGGCGACTTCACAACCCTTGGCCGCGGAGGAAGCGATACTTCGGCTACAGCGCTCGGAGCCGCACTGCGTGCGGACATGGTCGATATATATACCGATGTCGACGGCATTCTGACCGCTGATCCGCGGATTGTCGAAGATGCCAAGCAGCTTACTTATGTCAGTTATACGGAAATCTGCAATATGGCCTATCAGGGAGCCAAGGTAATTCATCCCCGGGCTGTGGAAATCGCCATGCAGGCTCAGATTCCGGTACGTGTACGGTCAACGTTCTCCGAAGCGGAAGGGACGCTTGTTACCCATCCTGAAGGCTTTAGCGATGTTTCGCACGGAGTCGTTGACCGTTTTGTCACGGGCGTTGCGTACGTCAGCAACATTACACAGATCTCCGTAGAATGTCCGGACGGCAACGGAACCGGTGTACAGCTGCAGATTTTCAAAAGCATGGCGGATAATGGAATCAGCGTAGACTTCATCAATGTGACTCCATCCGAGGCTCTGTACACTGTATTCGATGACAAATCGGAGAAGGCAATCTCTGTGCTACAGGAGCTGGGGCTGCGACCTAGGAGCTTGTCTGGCTGTGCGAAGGTATCCGTTATCGGCGGAGGCATCAACGGGGTGCCGGGAATCATGGCCCGTATTGTTGAAGCGCTCAGCTCGCAAAATATTCAGATTCTGCAATCCGCAGACTCCAATACAACCATTTGGGTTCTGGTGAAGAAGGAAGATATGGTGCAGTCGGTTCGCGCCCTGCATGCCAAGTTTGAATTGCACCGCTGACAAGGAGGAATTCAAAGTGGATTTCGGAAGACTAATAACCGCAATGGTAACCCCGTTTGACGGGGACGGAGAAATCAACTGGGAAGCAACTTCAAGGCTTGTCGATTACTTGATAGAAGAACAGAAATCCGCTGCGCTGGTAGTCTGCGGAACAACGGGTGAATCGCCTACCTTAACCGATGATGAGAAGCTGAAGCTCTTTTCTTTTGTCAAAAAGCAGGCAGGCGGACGCTGCAAAATCATCGCCGGAACCGGCAGCAACAGCACTAGACATTCCATCGAGCTCACGAAGGAAGCCGAGAAACTCGGCGTGGACGGTGTGCTTCTGGTCGTCCCTTATTACAACAAACCTAATCAGGAAGGGCTCTACCGGCATTTCTCGTCCATTGCCGCTGAGACTTCGCTGCCTTGCATTTTATACAATGTACCAAGCCGCACTACGGTGAGCCTTAGCGTCGCAACGACATTGCGTCTGGCCGCACTTCCGAACATTGTCGCTACGAAGGAATGCGTCTCGGTGGATCAGATCACCCTGATTGCCTCGGCCTGCCCGGATGATTTCCATGTCTACTCGGGGGATGATTCTGCGGGTCTGGCCACGCTTGCTGTGGGTGGCCATGGCATTATCAGCGTAGCCAGCCACATTGTCGGGGCGCAGATGCTGGAGATGATCGAAGCTTTCACTTCCGGGAACGTCCAGCGTGCCGGTGAGCTCCACCGGACGCTGTTTCCTGTGTTCAAAGGGTTGTTCGAATGCCCGCAGCCGCTGCCGAATCCTTCGGCGGTGAAATATGCGCTGGGTCTGCGCGGGATCGACGTAGGTTCCGTCCGTCTGCCGCTGGTTTCTCCGACGGAAGAGGAAGCGGCTTTCATTGCAGCTTTACTGAAATAGGCATTGCCGCTATATTTCAAGCAGATTTATACCTTTAACCGGCCGCTCTAGAGAGCGCCCGGTTTTTTAGTTTGTCAGATCGGGATAAAGACTATGTAAAAAAACGCAAGCCATAACCACTTTTTTGCTTGTCTTTTCCTCAAATAATGGCTGTTTGTTAAGGAAAGAATAGGACTGGGATCAGGATGACTTGTCTTTTGCCAAAAAAATCATGTATAATGTCCTTAAGTGATTCGGTGCGGTTAAAATAAAATATGCGGTAATCTTCCGTCAATGTGATTTTACATTGTGAGACAGGATAGGTCCTTGGATAAGTCTGTGCTAAAACTGCCGGATTTTCGCGCGAGGGGCGCGGTGGTGAAATTTTGACGGCGTTTGCCCGCTTCAAGACGATATTACTGCCCGGTTCGGGAGTTTCGCCTTGCGCAATTATACAGACTTATCGGAATTTCATTGTCGAATAAGGAAAGTTAACAGCAATTTGAAGAAAGTCTACAGCGCCGCTGAAATAATTGAAGCTCATTGTTTACAAATAAAAGTATGACGTCCAACATCATAGGAGGGTTAGATTCATTTGTCGAAAAAAAACAACAACGATAAATTGTCGATATTCGCATTAGGCGGAGTCGGCGAGATCGGAAAAAACATGTACGTTATTCAGTACGGCAATGACATTGTAGTCGTGGATGCCGGCCTGAAATTCCCGGAAGAAGATATGCTCGGTATTGATATTGTAATACCTGACATCTCGTACCTGACTGAGAACCGTGACAAAGTAAGAGGGATTGTGCTTACCCACGGACATGAGGATCACATTGGCGGATTGTCTTATGTGCTCAAGAACCTGAATGTTCCAGTCTATGGAACAAGACTTACACTTGGCCTTGTGGATAACAAGCTCAAGGAAGCGAACCTGTTGGGTGAAACCAAACGGATTCTGATCAACGAAGATTCGGAAATTGAACTGGGCACCTCGCTTAAGGTAACATTCTTCAGAACTAACCACAGTATTCCTGATTCCGTGGGTGTATGCATCGAGACTCCGGAAGGCAACGTTGTCCACACAGGTGACTTCAAATTCGACCACACGCCAGTTAACGGTCAATTTGCGAATCTGCACCGGATGGCCGAAATCGGATCGAAGGGTGTGCTTGCACTGCTGTCGGACAGTACCAATGCCGAGAAGCCGGGCTTTACACCTTCGGAGAAGAATGTCGGTATTGTTCTGGAAGATATTTTCCGTAAAGCTGAACAGCGTGTAGTTGTAGCAACCTTTGCTTCCAACGTGCACCGTATCCAGCAGGTGGTGAATGCAGCAGAATCGACAGGCCGCAAGATTACTGTCATCGGACGCAGTATGGTTAACGTAGTTTCCATTGCTTCCGAGCTCGGTTATCTGTACATTCCTGACGGTATGCTGATTGAACCGGAAGAAATGAACAGAATGGCCGGCAACCGTGTAGTTGTGCTTTGTACAGGCAGCCAGGGCGAACCTATGTCCGCGTTAACGCGTATGGCACGCTCCAGTCACCGCAAGGTTGACATTATGCCGGGCGATACCGTTATTATTGCAGCTACACCGGTACCGGGTAATGAGAAGTATGTAGGCCGTACCATTGATGAACTGTTCCGTCTTGGCGCCAATGTAATTTACAGCGGCTCCAACTCCGGTGTTCACGTATCCGGTCACGGCAGCCAGGAAGAGCTGAAGCTGATGCTCAACCTGATGAAGCCGAAATTCTTCATTCCAATTCACGGTGAGTTCCGGATGCAGCGCAGACATGCAATTCTTGCAGAGTCCGTCGGTGTAGAACCAAGTAATATCTTCATCACGGAGCTTGGCGAAGTGATTGAAATTTCCGGAGGTGCAGCACGCAGAGCCGGTAAGGTTACTGCAGGCAACGTGCTCATTGACGGACTTGGTGTCGGCGATGTCGGCAATATCGTACTGCGTGACCGTAAGCTCTTGTCCCAGGACGGAATTCTGGTTGTAGTGGTAACACTCAGCAAGCAGAATGGAGCTATTGTCTCCGGACCGGACATCATTTCCCGCGGATTTGTCTACGTGCGGGAGTCTGAAGGTCTCCTGGACGAAGCTAACCGGATTGTATCCGGTACGCTGCAGCGCCTGATGAGCGAGAAGGTCAATGAGTGGGCTTCTCTGAAGACCAGTGTCAAAGATTCGCTCGGCCGTTTCCTTTACGAGCAGACACGCCGCAGACCGATGATCCTGCCGATCATCATGGAAGTATAATTCAAAGCGTTATTTAAGAATATATGCAGGGCAATAGCCCCTTCTCCCCGGAAATATTGGACGGTTTCCTGGGGAGGAGGGGCTTTTTGTGCAGCTATAAGATTTTTTTCGACAGCGGACACAACATTTAAGGAGCTCAATCGTTATACTGCCAAGGGGGTGCGAAAGTGGGGGCTGGAAACAGAGAGCAGCTGCTCCAATCCAAAATGGCGGAAATACGCAGATATTTAATCCGGCTTGGCGCCGGCAATGCGGATGCTGAAGATATTGTGCAGGATACAGTCTACAAAGCCTTGCTGTATATTGACGGAATTGAGGAGCATAAGTTCAGTGCCTGGCTCTACAAGGTAGCGATTAACAGCTATTATGATCTATGCCGGAGGCAGACACGGTTCCGGTATTCTGATGAAATGGAGGATTATGAAGCGCCGGAGAGCGAACTTCCGGAGTCCATGCTGCTGCAGCAGGAGCAAAAAATACTTATTGAGAAGATCCTTGGCCGAATGAATCCGGCGAACCGCCAGCTAATTCTGCTGAAGTATGAAATGGATTTCTCCTATAAACAAATTGCTGCGCTTCTGGGAGTCACAGAAGGGATAGTAAAGGCTTCTCTATATCGTGCCAGACAGCAGTTTCAACATATTTATGGAGGTAAGGCTAAATGACAGCCCCATGGGAAGGACAAGAGGATCAGAATCTGGCCCTGACACTAAAAAAAGCTAAACGTAAAAGCTTAATCCGCAGTATTGTTATTTCACTGCTCGTTACCCTTCTAACATTGACCGCGATATTCTTCGGTGCGGCACAGCTGGTGGCCCACCGCTCCGCTGAGACAAAGATGAGTGAATGGAAATATCTGATGATCAGCAGTCCCAATGAATATACGTCCAGCTATAGAGACAACCGCGGATTCTTGTCAGGAGTGCTGGAAATGAACACATACAAGATCATTGAAGGCGTACCTGTTCCGTGGAATGAGAAATGGTTCAATTATAACGAGTGGTGGTTTCCGTTTGCTACCGGAGCTTACGGGGGAACATCGAATCTGGAGGAAATCCGGCCGCCGGGGAGCACAGACAGCAATGCATACAGAAGGCAGTATAACCCGCACAATGGGCAAAAGGAGATGGCCTATTACATCCCGGGCGTGGAATACGACAGTTCAATCCTCAATGACCTTAACCTGCTTACCGCGATGGAACCGGATGAATTGGCAGAGATGGCGCTGTCTTTTGATCAACCCTATTCCTTCGAGGAGGTAAACAGAATGCTTCCCAAAGAGGCCAGACCTGTATGGTATTGGGTGGATACGTATGACGATAGCTCCGGATTCTATCTGAAACCCCACGAGAGTAGGGATGGCGTAATGATAAGCCCGCAGCCTGTGTCATCTTCCTCGAGCATCTATGGATTCGGCACCGGACCCAATGACAATGGCGGTGAGGTGTCGCCGGAGGATTTTCTCGGATTGCTTCAATCCGGGTTGGAGCACAAAGACAATTATTATAGCGAATACAGCCGGATCAGCCGGTACCTAAAAAAGGATAAGGCTGAGCCTGACGCCGCAGATGTCCGGATTCTGGGAGTTGTTGTCACCGGCTCTGCCGCAGGTCTGAAAAGCTTGAATGGACAAACCTATATCCGGGGGGCTGTGCTTGGTGCCGTAGCAGATCCCTATTAACTTGAACAAACACAGACTGATATTTTATAACCGGATTTGCATAAGGGAGTCCCCCGGAATGTCATACTACCAGGAGATAGTATGGCTGCAGCGGATGGGTGCTGTAAGCAGAAAGGGAGAGCTGCGCACAATGGACTTCACAGAAGCAAGCATGAACAGCGGCAAGAACGAAGAGATTATGCCTGGAGAGATCAAACCCGGGGTCAGTGAACCTGTGCTGCCCGGACCGGTGGGGGTTCTGAAGGAGCTGGGGCAAACGGCGGTGCCTACAGGGGAGCCGGATATTTTCTGCATGACGATTATTGGCCAGATCGAAGGACATTTCGTATTGCCGCCGCATAATAAAACTACGAAATATGAACACATCATTCCCCAACTGGTTGCCGCCGAGCAGAATAAGAATATTAAAGGGCTGCTGATTATCCTGAACACCGTCGGAGGGGATGTGGAGGCCGGGCTGGCTATTGCCGAGATGATTGCCTCCTTATCCAAGCCAACTGTGACTGTGGTAATCGGCGGCGGCCATAGCATTGGCGTCCCGATCGCGGTATCCTCCAGCTACTCCATCATTGCTGAGAGTGCAACGATGACGATCCATCCAATCCGGATGAACGGTCTTGTGATCGGAGTGCCGCAAACCTTTGAATATATGGAACGGATGCAGGAACGGATGGTTAAATTTGTAACTTCGCATTCTCGCATCACTGAGTCGCAATTTAAAGATCTGATGTTCAAAACCGGAGAGCTGAACCGTGACATCGGTACCGCTGTCGGCGGACAGGATGCCGTGAAATATGGTCTTATGGATGAGGTGGGCGGTATAGGAGCCGCTCTGGCCCATTTGAACCAAATGATTGCGGGAAACGTTTCGCTTTCGCCTGATCATCTGCCGCCGGGAGGGCTGCCGCAATGACCTTTTATACGATTCTGCCGATGGAGCAGGTGTTTGAGGGGGCTTTTCATTATGCGCTGCCGGTGCAGGAGGTCAGCTATCAGGGGATGCTGATGCAGGTCGAACCGCTTGAAGGCGGTCAGGCGCGGATTGTCAGGCTGCTTCAGTGTCCGCTCCACAGGTATCTGGACGCAGCTCTGTCCCCCGGATCGGTCATTCAATTAGACAAATAAATGCGAACATACTGCCTATAGATGCATTTTCTGACAAAAGAGAACATAGGTACGCCACGCCATTATATGGTATAATATTGTGGGGGTGGCTGGCGTGGCTAAAAAAAGAAAAAAGAAAAAGAAAAAAGCGCTGCTGGGCAGCGTTTTAAAATATGAAATCTATGGAATTCTGCTAATTACCATCTCCGTCATTGCTTTGTCAGGTGAAGCGGCTGTAGGGCGCTCTCTTTCAAGTATGGCGGGATACTTACTCGGCAGATTCTATTTTGTGCTGCCGCTGGCCGGCATTTTCTATGGACTGATGGTCATGATTCACCGTAAATGGCCGTCAACCTGGAACAGCCGGTATACCGGCGGGCTGTTGCTGCTGCTGTCCATGTGCCTAATGAGTACGATTTCGGCTATGCAGCAGAAGCTGGGACCGATCGGGATGCTGCATCCGGGCAATGTGCTGGCCCAAATACATAATGACCTTTCAGGTTCACTGTCTCCGGGTGCTGGTGAGAGCAGTGTGTACATGCTCGGCAAGGACATCAGCGGAGGGTACATCGGAGCGCTGGAGTATGCAGCTCTCCTGTGGCTGTTTGGCAATCTGGGTGCGAAGCTGCTTATGATAGTTCTGCTGGCGATCAGCTTCATGCTGATTACCAATCTGTCGTATGTGGAGCTGTTTACGCTGCTCCGGGTAAGAGCGGTTAAGCTGGTGGAAGGAATTAAGCTCAGATCAGCCAACCGCCCTGCAGCGGTTCCGGTAGTGCCCAGGGCTGCAAGAAACAGCACACCTGCTGCACCACAGCCGGCAGATGATGATGACTACTACGAGGACGATGAAGAAGAGAATAATAATCAGCTGCCTAGACGTGCACAGCCGAACCTGCTGGGAAGAGTGGCCGGCTGGTTCAGCGGCTCTGCCCGTAATCAGCAGCAACCCGGGACGGAAGAATATGATGACGGGGAAATGCCGGATGTAATCCTGACAGAACCGCGGAACGGTCCGATAATATCAGGGCTTGCGGCAGGCAGGGGAATGCCGCCGGAGGATTTCTGCGAGGATGAATTCCCCGAAGAAGATCTGGAGCCGGTTACGCCTATCATCCGCGACTTCTTCGAGCACATCCGCTCGGAAGGTCTGAACGCGGAGGACCGGGAGGAGTGGAGCGAGTTCTCGCCGGCTGCACGCGGCGGTGCTGTTACAGGTGTGGGCGATGAAGCTCTCCCTGCTGCTGCCGGACATCCTGCAGCGGCGGATAAAGCTGCAGAGGACGGACTTCCTGTAGAACTGGAAGGGCTGCTGGGAACGGCAGAGAATGGTGAAGTGGTTCCGGCAATTCCGCCACCTCCGCCTCCCAAGCCGTACAAGCTTCCATCCTTCCGGCTTTTGGCCAAGCCTAATAACGGAGCTAAGGCTGGAGACCAGAATGACTACATGCAGACGGCCCGTAAGCTGGAAGCTACACTTGAGAGCTTCGGTGTCAGGGCGAAGGTGCTTGAGGTGGTCCGTGGACCGGCTGTTACCCGGTATGAGATTCAGCCGGATATCGGCGTCAAGGTCAGCCGGATTGTCAATCTTACCGATGATATCGCGCTGGCGCTGGCAGCCAAGGACATCCGGATGGAGGCGCCGATTCCGGGCAAGTCCGCCATCGGTATTGAAGTACCGAACTCCGAGGTCTCAATTGTAACCATGCGGGAAGTGATGGAAACGCAGATTTTTCAGGAGGCGGAGTCACGGTTGTCGATTGCGTTCGGGCGGGATATCTCCGGCCAGACGATTATAGGCAATCTGGCCAAGATGCCCCATCTGCTGGTAGCGGGGGCTACCGGTTCCGGTAAATCCGTCTGCATTAACGGCATTATCACCAGTATCCTGTATAAGGCGAAGCCTAATGAAGTGAAGTTCCTCATGGTTGACCCCAAGATGGTCGAGCTGAATGTATATAACGGCATTCCGCATCTGCTTGCACCGGTGGTTACCGATCCCAAGCGAGCCAGTCTTGCTTTGAAGAAGATAGTAGTGGAGATGGAGAAGCGCTATGAGCTGTTCTCCAAGTCAGGCACACGTAATATGGAAGGCTATAATACATTAATGAAAGATAATCCGGCTGCGATATTGCCCTACATTGTAGTAATTGTGGACGAGCTTGCCGATCTGATGATGGTGGCGGCGAATGATGTCGAGGATGCGATCTGCCGGCTTGCCCAGATGGCGCGGGCGGCGGGAATTCATCTGATCATCGCCACACAGCGTCCTTCCGTGGACGTCATTACCGGACTGATTAAGGCGAATATTCCTTCGCGGATTGCATTTGGAGTATCCTCGAATGTGGATTCACGGACCATTCTGGATATGCCGGGTGCAGAGAAACTGCTGGGACGCGGGGATATGCTGTTCCTGCCAATGGGGGCTTCCAAGCCGATCCGTGTTCAGGGGGCCTTCATGAGTGATCAGGAGGTCGAAACGATTGTGCATTATGTAAGCAGCCAGGGTGAAGCAAATTATGATGAATCCCTTGTTCCTGAAGTGGATGATACCCTATCGGAAGATCAGGATCCGCAGGATGAATTATATGAACAAGCTGTCCAGATTGTGCTTGAAGCCAAGCAAGCCTCGGTGTCGCTGCTTCAGCGGCGCATGCGGGTCGGTTACACCCGTGCTGCACGCTTAATCGATGCCATGGAGGCTAGAAGCGTGATCGGGCCTTACGAGGGCAGCAAGCCGCGTGAGGTGCTGATGTCACTCGAACAGTATCAGCATAACAGAATCAGTTCATAACCCCAAAAAGATGACCCGTAGAAGTAATACGGGTCATCTTTTTAAGTTAGGAAATTTGTGGTTAATCTACATTTACTATATGTACTGGCTGGAAGGCGGTACAGCAACGGAGGTTCTCCCGAAGTGAAAGGGTCTTGCGGATATCAATAACTTCTATTAAAGCGTGGTTCCACATTACAATGTGGTCCTTCAGATTCATGATTCTTCTCAACTCCTGCTGGTTCATAACCCAAGTATAGTTGATAATTGTTCTCAGTTGCAATGGATTTGGTCTTGCCAGTCTTACGGTAATGCATAGGATGTCTTGTCAGTCGTCATAATAACTTTAGCCATTCATGCAGAACTTACAAGAGAAAGGTAGAGCGAACCCCTATGACAAAACATAAGCAGTGGATCTTGGCCGTACTAACCCTTGGCTTGGCCGCCGCACCGTTTGCCGGCGTATTCTTTGAAGATCGCGGCGTGACTTACGCCCAATCGTATGCTGCAGCGCCAGTTATAACGGAAACTCCTGACGAAGGGGAAGAAGCATTGCCCGCATTTGGAACAACGCCGCTGAAGCTTGGATCTTCCGGGCAGGATGTGTATGAGCTCCAGGGGAGACTTAAGCATCTGGGCTATTATGCCGGTGCTATTGACAGCCAGTTCGGGGCCAAAACGAAAAATGCCGTCACCTGGTTCCAGTGGAAATTCGGCTTGAAGTCCGACGGAGTCGTTGGTGCCAAAACAAAGCTCAAACTGTACAATGCAACAACAGCCTGGAAACCTACCGCCTCCAAGACATCAACCGCCACAAAGGATACACCATCCGGCACAGCGGCAAAAAAGAATGATACAGCAAAAACGAATACAGCAGAGCTGTCTTCCGGCAATACGATGGGGCTATCCGAAAATGATCTGAAAATCATGGCTAATGCCGTATACGGTGAATCACGCGGGGAACCGTTTGAAGGACAGGTAGCCGTAGCGGCGGTCATTCTCAACCGGGTGAAATCACCAAGCTTTCCCAATACGCCTTCGGGGGTGATTTTTCAACCGGGGGCCTTCACGGCTGTTGCTGACGGGCAAATTTATCTGGAGCCTAATGAACAGGCGCGAAAAGCTGTACAACAGGCGCTGAATGGCTGGGACCCCTCCGGTGGCTGCATCTATTATTTCAATCCCAAGACGGCCACCTCCAAGTGGATCTGGAGCCGGCCGCAGGTGAAGACGATCGGTGAGCATATTTTCTGTATGTAGCTGTAGGAATGTTTTTGCACCAAGGCATTAAAGGCAGCATGACAGCGTCCGTATAAATCTTTTCTGAGAGCAACCGGTACGCTGTCTTCCGGTTGCTTCCTTACTTTGGAATGGTTTAGAATGGATAATACTTCATAAAGTTGTTGTATAGCATCTACCCTCGCCGCAAAGGAGTTTTGGACTTGACAAATAATGGATTTCAACATGGCAGTGCCGCAGGCATGCGCATACACGTTCTGCCTACCAAGGCGTTCAAGACGTTCGCCATCTCACTTTATGCCGGCGTTCCGCTTGACGAAAGTACCGTCACCTCTACAGCGCTGGTTCCTTTTGTGCTCCGCCGGGGCACAGCCTCCTACCCTGAAACCACACAGTTCCGCGAACGCCTTGAAGAGCTTTATGGTGCCGGTTTCGGCTTCGATATTTATAAACGCGGCGATTATCAGATTGTGCAATTCCGGATGGACACGATCAATGACGCCTTCGTTCAGAGCAAGGAGAGCCTGCTTGGAGAATCTTTTGCTTTTCTCGGAGAAGTATTGACCCGGCCTTTGCTAGAGGATGGAAGCTTCCGCGCATCTTATGTGGCGACTGAACGCGAGACCGTCCGCAAGAAGCTGGAAGCGATTGTGAACGATAAAATCCGTTACGCGGCAGAACGCTGCATTGAGGAAATGTGCCGCCTTGAACCCTACCGTCTGCATCCGCTCGGACAAAGAGCCGATCTGGATACCATCACCCCTGAATCGCTGTACCAGTCCTATAATTCCTGGCTGAATGGAGCGACCCTTGATCTGTACGTGGTAGGTGATACTACACCGGAAGAAGTAGAGAAGCTGATCATTGCCAATTTCGGACGTGCCCATCATTCCGAATCTGCGCCGTACACCTCAGACTTCACCCCGGTAACGGTTACGGAAGTGCGGACGGTGGAGGAGAAGCTGGATGTCAATCAAGGCAAGCTGAATATGGGTCTGCGCACCTCAATCACGTACAAGGATGACAGATACGCTTCTGCGCTCATGTACAACGGCATTCTGGGCGGATATCCGCATTCGAAGCTGTTCGTCAACGTGCGCGAGAAAGAGAGCCTGGCCTATTATGCTTCCTCACGCTACGACGGGCATAAGGGCATCGGGACGATTCAATCGGGAATCGAAACCCAGAATTACGGTAAGGCCGTTGATATTATCCGCAAGCAGCTGGATGAGCTGAAGGCCGGGAATATCAGTGATCTGGAGCTGAGCCAGACCAAAGCGATGATCCGCAACCTTTTGTCCGAAATTCAAGATTCAGCATTTGAGATGATTTCGTTTGATTTCAACCGCCAGTTATCCGGCAAAGACCGTTCTGCACAGGAACTGATGGACCAGGTTGACCACATCGGGGCGGAAGAAGTGAAGGCAGCGGCAGACACCTTCCAGCTTGATACGATTTATTTCCTGACAGGGAAGGAGGAATAGCGGTGGAAAAGCTTCATTACGAAAGGCTTCAAGAAACACTCTATCATGAGGTTATGGATAACGGTCTGCAGGTGTATGTGCTGCCGAAGCCGTCTTTTCTCAAAACCTACGCTACCTTTGCGACCAAATATGGTTCGGTAGACAATCACTTTAAGGTAGCTGGCGGAGAAGAAACCACAGTGCCTGACGGTATCGCTCACTTCCTGGAGCACAAAATGTTCGAAGAGCCGGAAGGCGATATCTTTGCCACCTTTGCTTCAAACGGCGCTTCTGCGAATGCATTCACCAGCTTTGACCAGACGGTATACCTTTTCTCAGCGACGGAGAATATTGAGCAGAATCTCAGTACCCTCGTTGATTTTGTGCAGCGTCCTTATTTCACGGATGAGAATGTGGAGAAGGAAAAAGGAATCATCGGCCAGGAGATTAACATGTATGCGGATAACCCGGACTGGCGTGTGTATTTCGGGCTCATTGAAGCGATGTATGCCAAACATCCGGTTCATATTGACATTGCCGGAACCATTGAGTCGATCGCTACCATTACCAAAGAAACGTTGTATACCTGTTACAACTCCTTCTACCATCCCAGTAACATGCTGCTGTTCATTGTCGGCGGTGTCGATCCTGAGCAGGTAATTGAACTGATCCGCAACAATCAAAAGGGTAAAAACTATGAGAAACAGGGTGAAATCACCCGTATCTTCGAGCAGGAGCCGCATGAGGTGGCATCGAAGCATGTGGAGAGCCGCCTCGCGGTCTCCATTCCCAAAATGATGTTCGGGTTCAAGGAAAAGGTAGATGGCCTCACAGGTGAGGCGGCAGTTCGCCGTGATCTGACCACCAGACTGATGCTGGATCTGCTGCTCGGCAGCAGTACGGCGCTGTATCAGAAGCTCTATGATGAGGAGTTGATCTCGGACAGCTTCGGCCATGAATTCAACAGCTCCCCGCAGTATGCGTTCTCGGCAATCGGTGGCGATACCAAAGATCCGGGCCTGCTGCTTGACCGGATCAAAGAAGAGATTGGACATATCCAGGAGACGGGCTTCGCCGAGAAGGATTTCGAGCGTGCCCGCAAAAAGAAAATCGGCGGCTATCTGCGTATGCTGAATTCGCCGGAGAGCATTGCCCATGAGTTCACCCGCTACCAGTTCCGCGGCGGAGATCTGTTCGAAGTGCTTCCCCTATATGAATCGATCACACTGGAGGAAGTGAATGACCGGCTGCGTAATCATGTGGACTGGGAGCAGTTGGCCGTATCGCTTGTGGTGAGTCCTTAATGGCATTACCGGGAGAGGACAGCAAAGCGATTGGAGAAATGACAGTGCTTATTACCGGAGGCAGCGGGGGAATCGGCGGAGCCATCGCCGAGCGATTTGCTTCGGTAGGCATGAACATTGTGATTCATTATATGAATTCGCATGAAGCGGCGAATGATGTTGCCCGGCGGTGCATGGCGCTGGGGGCAAAGGTGATGACTGTGGCTGCGGACATGAAGGACCGCAGCCAGCTTGTGCGTATGGCCGAGCGGCTTGAGGCCAGCGGCATGATGCCGGATATCCTTGTCAACAATGCCGGGAAGGCGCATTATGGCATGCTGGCCGATGTAACGGAGGAAGAGTGGGACGATATTATGGCGGTGAATCTGAAGGGCACCTTTTTGTGTAGCCAGATTTTTATGCCTTATATGGTCTCCCAGCGTTACGGGCGGATTATTAATGTATCTTCCGTATGGGGGATTTCGGGCGCCTCCTGTGAAGTGGCGTATTCGGCCAGCAAGGGCGGAGTAAATGCCTTTACCAAGGCGCTGGCGAAGGAGCTGGCACCTTCCAAGGTCACAGTGAATGCTGTTGCACCGGGAGCGGTCCACACGGCCATGCTAGCCAATCTGCAGGCGGATGAGGTAAAGATGCTGGAGGATGAGATCCCTGCGGGGAGGCTTGCATCTCCTGAAGATATTTCATCGCTGGTTTATTTTCTTGCGCTGCCTGAATCGGGCTATATTACCGGCCAGATCATCAGTCCGAACGGCGGCTGGATTACTTAAGGCCAGGCAGCATGAGTTCTGGAGAAATGCTCCAGCATAAGAACTTCCGGCTTGAGACATATTATAACTGTTGCTTTTAAATCTCAATATCATTACAACTTGAGGAGGATTTAAGATGTCAACAGATTCCGTAGTGAAGAACTTTGATACCTGGAAAAGCTTTTTGGGAGACCGGGTCATTCAGGCTGAAAAAATGGGGATGAGCGACGAGACCATCACCAAGCTGGCTTTTGAAATCGGGGAATTCCTCGATAAGAAGGTCGATCCGGGCAACTATTCCAACCGGGCCATCAAAGAGCTCTGGGATGTCGGAACGGATGATGAGAAGCATACCATTGCTGGACTCATGGTCAAACTGGCAAAGAAAAACGCATAAGCACGCGGAAGAAGCTCCCCTTGCGGGAGCTTTTCTGCAATTATTACAACAGTGTCCTTGCCTTTCAAAATTTTTTTATATATCATTAACATGACCCGTGTAGCGAAAGTGACATGCAGGGAAAAGGAATCTATGAGGTGCGCAAAAGTGGAATATAAACAATGGTATATGGAGTACAAGATACATAAGAACAGACCCGGTCTCCTTGGAGATATCGCTTCAATGCTGGGAATGCTGGAAGTCAATATCCTGACGATTAACGGTGTTGAAGGCAAAACCCGCGGGATGCTGCTGGAAACAAGTGACGATGAGAAGATTATGCTGATGGGCGAGATGCTCAAAAAAGTTGATAATATAACGGTTACGGCACTGCGTTCTCCGCGCCTTGTGGATAAGCTTGCCGTCCGTCATGGACGATATATTGACCGCGATTCGGATGACCGTAAGACCTTCCGCTTCACCCGAGATGAGCTCGGACTGCTGGTGGATTTCCTCGGGGAATTGTTTAAGCGGGAAGGGAATCAGGTTATAGGTCTACGAGGCATGCCGCGTGTAGGGAAGACGGAATCTATTATTGCCGGAAGTGTATGTGCCATGAAGCGCTGGACCTTTGTCTCGTCCACGCTGCTGCGGCAGACGGTACGGAGCCAATTGGCGGATGATGAGCTGAACCCGAATAATGTGTTCATCATTGACGGAATTGTCAGCACCATACGTTCGAATGAGAAGCATTATAACCTGCTGCAGAATGTTATGAGTATGCCGAGCACCAAGGTGATTGAACATCCGGATATTTTTGTGCGGGAATCCGAGTACACCTTTGATGATTTCGATATCATTATCGAGCTGCGCAATATGCCGAACGAAGAGATATTGTACGAGTCGTTTACGACAAGCTACAGTGATGATCTTTAATATATACTATATTTTTAGGGGGTGATGGTATGTCGGAACTGGGCCGGCATTTGAAGGAGGCGCGTCTGCAAAAAGGGATGAGTCTTGATGATGTCCAGGAAGTAACAAAGATCCGCAAAAAATATTTGGAAGCCATCGAAGCTGGTGATTATAAAGTGCTTCCGGGAAGTTTCTATGTCCGGGCCTTTATCAAAACCTATGCTGAAGCAGTCGGGGTAAACCCGGATGAACTGATGGAGGAGCACGGCAATGTGCCTGCGGCTCCGGTTGATACCACCATGGAGACAGTGATCCAGAAGCGGAGCCGCAAGCCTGAAACGGAACGGAATGCCAAGTGGCTGCCTACCTTGCTGATGTGGACCTTTCCAGTCTTAATCCTAGTGGTCATTTATCTGTATGCATCTTCAACGATGAATAAAGAAGATGCGGACAAAACGGATTCGGGGAGTTTGACTACCGCTACGCAAGACCCGGCGAAGGTTCAGCCTTCGGCCACAGCGGCCGGCGGCGGTGCAGCAGCTACAGCTACTACGGATACTGGAGCAACTGCGACTGTTGCACCTACTGCAACTCCGGTGCCATCCCCGACTCCATCCACGCAGTCCATAACGGTTACAGAGGACCGCAAGTCGGGCAAAACGACAATCTATAAGGTTACGGCACCTGCGGGAAGCTCGGTTCAGGTAGAGATTGCCGCAACGGGAGTCAGCTGGCTTGAAGTCTACCAGGGCGAGAACTCCAAGGGGGAGAAGCTAAGCTTCGGGAACACTAAGGCTGGCGATAATATGAGCTTTACACTCGGAAGTGCAGGAATGTACATCAAATCCGGATATTCCCCGGCCACCACAATTTCAGTGAACGGACAAGTTATTACCGATGGCAAAACATCGTCCCGGCTGCTACTGGAGCTGGATGACGGAACTTCTGTCTCCGGCAGTGATGGTGCAGATAATGCGACTGCTGACGGTGAGAGTACCACTACCGAATAGCAAATCCAATGTATAGGTTTCGGCGGATTGGAGAACCTAGGAATGATTTACAGTTCATACTCCAAAGTGAGGTGTATTCTCTCATGACCGTCAGCTGGATCGTAACAGGGCTTGGCATTATTGTCAGTCTCCTCGGATATTATCTGACACCGAGTGCCTGGGGCTATGGTATTCTGGGCTTCGGACTGGCACATATTGTGCTCGGGATTCTGGATATGTTCCGGGCTCCTGCACGTAGCAGATAATGCCTGGATTGAGCGTCTCCCGGAGTTTGCTTCGGGAGACGTGTTTTTTATTATGTAATCCTTAATACATAGTTATACGCTCTGTCTCTTATATGTTCTATCTCTGGAAGCCAAGGCCCCACATTGTGGGGTTATTTTGTAATGCCGGCGCTGCTTTTCTTTCCAGTATTAGACTTAAGAGTCCCTTTCTCATATAATAGGAACAGACTAAATGTAAGCAAAGGACGTGGAATCATGAGTTCGGAAAGTTCATTCGACATTGTATCCAAAATGGATATGCAGGAATTGACCAATGCGGTTCACCAGACGGAGAAGGAAATTGATAACCGCTTCGATTTCAAGAACAGCAAAAGCAGTCTAAAGCTGGAAAAAGATGCGTTGATCATTGCTTCAGAGGATGAATACAAGCTTAATGCGGTTATCGATATCCTGCAGTCGAAAATGGTTAAGCGCGGAATTACATTGAAAAATATGGATTTCGGCAAAGTAGAACCCGCCTCACTGGGCACTGTACGCCAGCGTCTGGGCCTGAAGCAGGGAATTGATCAGGAGAACGCGAAGAAGATTAACATCTTGATCCGCGACTCCAAGCTGAAGGTGAAGAGCACCATTCAGGGTGATCAGATCCGTGTTACCGGCAAAAGCCGCGATGATCTCCAGCAAATTATCCAGCTCCTGCGCAAAGCTGATTTGCCGCTCGATCTGCAGTTTAACAATTTAAAGTAAGCTTACGTACCCCGCAGTGTATACGCATCTTACTTTGCGGGGTGTTTTATGTTTTTTTGACACTTATTTATGGCTATAATATACTAGCTAAAGCAGTTTTGAAGGAAATTGTGGAATATCGGATTCGTATGGATCAGGGGAGGAACTTCAGTGAATTTGCCCAACCGCATCACGCTTGCACGTATTTGTCTTATCCCGATTATGATGTTTTTTCTGCTGGTGGATTTCAGCTTCTATCCGGAACCGATACATTGGGGCTCATTTCAGCTTTCAATTAATCATTTGATTGCAGCTGTTATTTTCCTGCTTGCCGCCAGTACAGATGGAATAGACGGGTACATAGCCAGAAAGTATAACATGGTCACCAATCTCGGCAAACTGCTGGACCCGCTTGCAGACAAGCTGCTGGTCTCTGCAGTATTGATCTCGCTGGTTGAGCTGGGAAGATGCGATTCCTGGATTGCCATTGTCATCATCAGCCGCGAATTTGCCGTGACCGGCCTGCGCCAGGTGGCACTGCTTGAAGGCAAAGTAGTGGCCGCTAGCAAATGGGGCAAGATAAAGACTGTCACTCAGATTGTCGCAATATCGCTGCTTCTGCTCAACAATTTCCCGTTCCAGTTCGTCAGCATCCCGGTGGATGATATTGCAATTTGGGCTGCAGCGATTATCACCATCTATTCGGGGATTGATTATTTTGTGAAGAACAAGGACTTGCTGCAGCTACATAATGCCTGAAGTTTGCCGAGCTGCTTGATTTTTGCATGATTTCTACAATCAGGAGGAGAACGCCAGCTATGAAAGCGGAAATTATTGCCGTTGGAACAGAACTTTTGCTTGGACAGATTGTAAACAGCAATGCCCAGTTTCTTTCAATAGAGCTGGCTGCGTTAGGGATTGATGTATATTTTCAGACCGTAGTTGGTGACAACAAGAACCGTCTTCTGGAAGCGATTGAGATTGCACAGAACCGTGCGGATATTATATTGTTCACCGGTGGAATCGGACCGACAGAAGATGATCTGACCAAAGATGCACTGGCTGCGGCGCTTGGCCGTACCCTTCATATCGACCAGCTTGCTATGGATCATGTGCAGCGCTTCTTCGATGACCGCAAGATTATCATGACTGAGAATAACCGCAAGCAGGCGCTGGTGATTGAAGGGACGACACCGTTGTCTAATGAAATCGGCCTTGCGGTAGGTATTGCTTTTGCAGAAGATAACAAGTATTACATCGTGCTGCCGGGTCCTCCCCGGGAGATGAAGCCGATGTTCACAGATAAAGCCAAGCCTTGGCTGCAGCAGCATGCACTGACCAGCGAAATGCCGATCTACTCCAAGATGCTTAAGTTTGCAGGCATTGGCGAATCGCTGCTGGAGGACAAGCTGATTGACCTGATCCGCGGCCAGAGCGATCCTACGATTGCTCCTTACGCCAAGGAAGGCGAGGTGACAGTGCGTATTTCCACCAAAGCCCCGTCCGAGCGTGAGGCTATGGTTAAGCTTGATGTGCTGGAGAAGAAGATTGCCGAAATTCTGCCAGAGAATCTGTATGCCAATATTGATGTGCCGCTGGAACAGCTGATTGTCGACTGGATGGCGGATGCAGGCCTGACGCTTAGTGCTGCTGAGAGCTGCACGGGCGGACTGCTTATGGAGAGCATTACGAACATCCCGGGCAGTGCATCCATGTTCGCCGGGGGAATCGTCTGTTATTCGAACGATTTGAAGAAGAAGCTGCTGAATGTGCCTTCAGCTATGCTGGAGGGTCCTGATGCACCCGGAGCGGTCAGCCGTGAGGTAGCCGAAGTGCTGGCAGAGCAGGTGCGGATGATCGGGGATTGTGACTTTGGCTTGTCTGTTACCGGTGTAGCCGGGCCGGGCTATTCCGAACGGAAGCCTGTGGGGCTTGTGTTCGTCGGACTGGCCGAACGCGGCCGGAAGACGGAAGTATACGAGCTGAATCTCAAGGGAACCCGTGAGAACATCCGCCTGCGTACAGTCAAGGCTTTGCTGTACCGCCTCTGGCGCCGGCTGGAGGAACGCAAAGTGGCAACCCCGCTTGAAGGATCGGCCTTGCAATAATCAACCGGGCCGGTATATAATTTGTTCATACGGAAGAACCGTGGCATAGAAATTCTCTGCTGCGGTTCTTTGTTTATATTCCCCGCTGGCGTGACCTCTATGATCCACCGCGTGAGACCTTTTGAGGATTAAGCTTGTGTGTCTATCATCCGGAAGGAGGCTTACAATAAAAGGGAGTATTAACCCGGGAGACAAAAAAAACGAATGTATGTTCGAAAAAAAGCTTGGCAAGACCTCCAAAACACGTTATTATAATACTATAAACAGTGAAGGAAGTGGTCTGATTGTCAGATCGTCGTGCAGCGCTTGATATGGCGCTTCGTCAAATAGAAAAACAATTCGGTAAAGGTTCGATCATGAAACTGGGAGAATCCACTCACATGAAAGTGGAAGTAGTACCTAGCGGATCTTTGGCACTTGATATTGCACTAGGTATTGGCGGACTTCCCAAAGGACGCATTATTGAAGTATACGGACCGGAATCATCCGGTAAGACGACCGTTGCACTTCATGCTATCGCAGAAGTACAAAAGCTTGGCGGACAAGCTGCTTTCATCGATGCGGAGCATGCCCTTGACCCTAAGTATGCGAATGCGCTTGGCGTTAACATTGATGAATTGCTGCTATCCCAGCCGGATACGGGCGAACAGGCACTGGAAATTGCTGAAGCACTCGTTCGCAGTGGGGCTGTAGACATCATCGTTGTGGACTCCGTTGCCGCATTGGTACCGAAGGCCGAAATCGAAGGCGACATGGGAGATTCCCATGTAGGTTTGCAGGCACGTCTGATGTCCCAGGCCTTGCGTAAGCTTTCGGGTGCCATTAACAAATCCAACACGATTGCCATCTTCATTAACCAGCTTCGTGAGAAGATCGGAGTTATGTTCGGTAACCCTGAGACCACTCCGGGTGGACGCGCTCTGAAATTCTACTCCTCCGTTCGTCTCGACGTACGCCGGGTAGAGAGCATTAAGATGGGGAACGATGTTGTGGGTAACCGCACCAAGATCAAAGTCGTGAAGAACAAGGTGGCGCCTCCGTTTAAGCAAGCGGATGTGGATATCATGTACGGCGAAGGGATTTCCAGAGAGGGAAGCCTTGTGGATATCGGTACTGAGATGGATATCGTTAACAAGAGCGGTGCCTGGTATTCTTATGAAGGTGAGCGTCTTGGCCAAGGTCGTGAGAACTCCAAGCAGTTCCTGAAAGAACATCAGGATATTGCCCTGTTGATCGAGAATAAGATCCGCGAAGCAAGTAACTTATCTACTCTGGTAGCTGCACCAACAGAAGCTGATGTGGTTGCAGAACAAGAGGAAGAAGAGAAATTGCTGCTTGAGATTGAATAAGGTAAGTTGCAGGTCCTTAGCAATTTAATTTTAATAATGAAGATAAGATATAAGGCGCCCTGTGATGAATGAGCAGGGCGCTTTTTCGTAAATTAAACGGCATTATGTCTATGTTAACGAGGTGAATGACAATTATGGTGATACAATTGGATTCTGAGCCGGATGAACAGGATGTACAGATTCTGGCCGATTTTCCCGAAGATGAAGAGCTCATAATCACGCGCGTAGAGCGGCTGAAGAAGTCGAACTACCGTTATTTGATTCATTTCGGTGCCTATAAGATGACTGTTCATGAAGATGTCATGATTAAATACCGGATGATTTCCGGAAGCTCGTTTGTGAAGGCGGATCTGGAGGAAATTGTTGCTGCTGATGAACGCCAGCGGGCCTACGTAGAAGGTCTGAGATATCTGGAACGTAAGCCCAGAACGGCACAGGAAATGGCCCGCCGTTTACGGGAGAAGGAAATAGGGGAGACTGTTATTGCCGAAGTTCTGCTGCGGCTGCAGGAGGAGCGGCTTCTGGATGACCCCCTGTATGCCAAGCAGTGGGCGGAACAGCGCATAACGAACCAGCGCAAGGGCAAAATGTGGATCCGCCAGGAGCTCCGCGAGAAGGGGATTGATAAATCGCTGATCTCTGAAGCACTCGATCAGATCACCCCTGAGCAGGAAATGGAGGGCGCACTGCAGACCGGGCGGAAGAAATGGAATTTGCTCCGCGGAGATATAAATGAGAAGCGGCGCAAGACGGGCGCCTTTCTGATGCGCAGAGGTTTCTCCGGTGAAATGGTACGCCAGGTGATCCAGATTCTACGTGCGGAAGAGGATTCTGCGGGGGAAGAAGAGGAGATTTTCGATCTGGATTGATTCTCTTGACTTTAATGCGTTTATCGACTCTCTTGACAATGTCTTTTTATAAATAATAAAATATAACATGAATCGGCATAAACTAAGAATCCTTTTTCCTTCCCAAAAAGCAGACTCTTATGTTCCGGTTCGCGTACAACTCATATGAAATGTAATCGCCGGATAAGGCGGGCAGTGTGCATGTGCAGCATGTGCAGTATGGCAATCGGTGTATTACCGGTTTTTTGTATGGTGATGAACGGATAGTTTAACAACTGCACAAATACCCAAGGGTAAGCCTTGGAGGATATCAACGAGGAGGTGAACAGATGGAAACAGTGATCTGGGTCATTATCGTTCTCGTTGTAGCTGCAGCATTCTTTGGATTCGGTTATTTTATTCGTAAATCCCTTGCAGAAGCTAAGATTTCAAGCGCAGAGAAAGAAGCCGTAGTCATCGTGGAGAACGCGAAGAAAGAGGCGGAGGCGCTGAAGAAGGAAACGGTACTCGAGGCTAAGGACGAAGTTCATAGAATCCGTACCGAAGCTGAGAAAGAAACTCGTGAACGTCGGAATGAAATCCAACGGCAAGAGAGACGTTTGCTGCAAAAGGAAGAATCGCTGGATAAAAAAATGGAATCGCTTGAACGAAAAGAAGAACAAGTAGCTAACAAAGAGAAACGAATTGATGAAACCCAACAGCAGATTGATGTTATTTACAAGAATCAGGTTACTGAGCTGGAACGTATCTCCAATCTGAGCATCGATGATGCCAGAAGTATCATTCTCAGCAATGTTGAACAGGAAGTTCGCCATGAAACTGCTCAGATGATTAAGGAAATAGAACAGCAGGCCAAGGAAGAAGCGGACAAGAAAGCCCGCGAGATTATTACACTGGCTATTCAACGCTGTGCAGCTGATCATGTGGCAGAAACCACGGTTTCTGTTGTTACATTGCCGAATGAAGAGATGAAAGGCCGGATTATTGGCCGCGAAGGCCGTAACATCCGCGCCCTGGAAACTCTTACGGGGATTGATCTTATTATTGATGATACGCCGGAAGCGGTTATACTGTCAGGATTTGATCCGATCCGCCGTGAGGTGGCCCGTACAGCACTTGAGAAACTGGTAGCTGATGGACGTATCCATCCGGCACGGATTGAAGAAATGGTGGAGAAATCCCGTAAAGAAGTGGATGAGCGGATTCGTGAATACGGTGAACAAGCTACCTTCGAGGTTGGCGTTCACGGCTTGCATCCGGATCTGATCAAAATTCTGGGCCGTCTGAAATTCCGTACGAGCTACGGTCAAAACGTACTTAAGCACTCCATGGAGGTTGCTTATTTGACTGGACTTATGGCCGGTGAGCTTGGGGAAGACATCGTGCTTGCAAAACGTGCCGGACTGCTGCATGATATCGGCAAAGCGCTTGATCATGAAGTAGAAGGCTCGCATGTTGAAATCGGCGTCGAACTGGCGAAGAAGTACAAAGAACATCCGGTGGTTATCAACAGTATCGCGTCCCATCACGGAGATTGCGAAGCTACCTCGGTGATTGCTATGCTGGTCGGAGCTGCTGATGCATTGTCAGCTGCACGTCCCGGCGCACGCCGCGAAACCCTGGAAACGTACATCAAACGTCTGGAGAAGCTGGAGGAGATCTCGGAGTCCTTCGAAGGCGTTGAGAAATCCTACGCTATCCAAGCAGGCCGCGAGGTCCGCGTAATGGTACAGCCAGAGAAGATTGATGATGCGGAAGCATTCCGTCTGGCTCGTGACATTACGAAGATGATCGAGAGTGAGCTGGATTATCCGGGTCATATCAAGGTTACCGTTATTCGTGAGACACGTGCTGTAGAATATGCTAAATAAGCAAGGAAATCGGCCCCCCTGCGGGGCCTTTTTTCTTTCATACAAAACTTTTAGGAGGAGAAAATCATTAAAGTTTTATTTATCGGTGACATCGTTGGCAATACGGGCAGAAAGGCACTGCGTGAAATGCTGCCATCTCTGAAAAGTAAATATCAGCCGCATATTATTATTGCCAATGGTGAGAATGCAGCAGCCGGAAGAGGCATCACAGCGGCTATTGCCAATGAATTCTTCAACTGGGGTGTGCACGGGATTACGATGGGCAATCACACCTGGGACAACAAGGATATCTTTGAGTTCATTGATGACGAGCCGCGGATCATCCGTCCGGCTAATTTTCCGCCGGGGACTCCGGGCAGAGGGTACACAGTCGTTAAAGGCAACGGCAAACAGCTGGCAATTGTGAACCTGCAGGGCCGCACCTTCCTTCCGGCAATTGATGATCCTTTCCGCATTGGCGAGGAGATTGTGGAAGAGCTGCGCAGAGAGCATAAATGTATTCTGGTTGATTTCCATGCTGAAGCTACCTCCGAAAAAATTGCAATGGGCTATTTCATGGACGGCCTCGCCTCGATCGTTGTTGGTACGCACACTCATGTACAGAGCAATGATGATGTAATCCTGCCTGGAGGCACGGCTTATTTAACAGATGCGGGCATGGTTGGTTCAAGAGAAGGAATTCTGGGTATGGAAAAGGATGCGATCATCTATAAATTTACAACTCAGCTTCCCTCCCGGTTTGTAGTCGACGAAGGCAAATGGCAGCTGCACGGTTTATTTGCAGAACTTGATGAAGCTACAGGTAAGGCGACACGACTGGAGAAGATCCGGCTGCGTGAAGATGAATGGGTGATGAGCTAGAGGATTTACAAAAAATCAGGGTTTTCGGGAAAAGTCGCTTGTTTTGGGTGAAGTGTGATATTTATTATATCGAAAAAGAGTATCTTTTGAACTAATTTCTCCAGAGAGGTCCGCAAAAAGAAGGAATTAAATCTTCTCTCGCGAATAACATCTACTGTAGTGGAAGAAGAACACCATCATTTTCCCAGGGGAGGTACTTACTATGGATGTATTAAAAGTATCAGCTAAATCCAATCCGAATTCCGTTGCTGGCGCACTAGCAGGTGTTCTTCGCGAACGTGGATCGGCCGAGCTACAAGCTATTGGAGCAGGAGCACTGAACCAGGCAGTCAAAGCAGTTGCCATCGCCCGGGGATTTGTCGCACCTAGCGGAGTCGACTTGATCTGTATCCCGGCTTTTACGGATATAGTGATTGATGGGGAAGACCGGACGGCGATCAAACTTATTGTTGAACCCAGATAATTATATGACCTTTTTAGATTGAGCCTGTTTACACTGTAAACAGGTTTTTGTATTTTTGGGGTGCCCCACTTTGTGGGGTTATTTTGATATATAGAATTTATAAGCTCTGCCTGATAACTTATCCTTCTATTTCTCGCTTAGACACCCCGTTCCTTGAAGGATGGCGTAGCCGTGTTCACTTACTGTCCCGTCTCTTCCCTGATGCTGTGGCATACACTTATAAATAAGAGATTCCACCGTTATTCTGTTCTTCAAGAGAAGGGAGATGATCTTTACAGTGAGTGTCAAGAAGCTGAGAGTGGCGGATTTCCACTGCGATGCTTTAAGCAAGCTGCAGGCCAGTCCGGAGATAGATTTCAAGAATGACCCTCGTCTGGACGTGACGGCAGAACGGCTGGTGGAGGGGAATGTCGAACTTCAGGTTTTTGCGGTTTATTTGTCGGCGGACCGCGGAAGAGCGAAGTTTGAGGATGTTCTCGGGCAAATTGAATTATTCCGGCAGAAGGTAGTTGGTCCAGGGGGCCTGCAGTGGCTCCGCTGGAAGGAAGAGGCAGATGAACAGATACTTACAGCCCCTGCCTTCGGGATGCTCTCTCTGGAGGGTGTGGACGGTCTGGAGGGCAATCTGTTCTATGCACAGCTATGCTTTGAGTTGGGAGTGCGTTTCCTGGGGGTAACCTGGAATTACGCCAACTGGGCTGCGGATGGTGTGCTGGAGCAGCGCAATGGCGGTTTCACGGAGAAGGGGAGGAGGCTGATCGAGTGGTGCAACGGAAGCGGCATGCTGCTGGATGTGTCCCATCTGGCACCGGCAGGCTTCTGGGAGCTGGCGGAGCGCAGTAAGCGCCCGTTCATAGCTTCACATTCCAATAGCGCGGCCATCTGCGGCCATCCGCGGAATTTGAGTGACGGGCAGATTCAGGCGCTGATTGCGATGGACGGGCGGATGGGATTAACCTTTGTCCCCTGGTTTGTACGCGACGGGGGAGGGGCGAAGGTGGATGATGTGCGGAGGCATATTGAACATGTCTGCGCGCTGGGAGGCTCGAAGCAGCTCATGTTCGGCTCAGATTTTGACGGCATTGAGATGTGGGTCGAGGGCCTTGAGCATCCGGGGAAATATGCGGAGTTTACCGACTTGCTGCTGAGGTACTACCCTGAGGATGAGGTGAAAGGCTGGTTGTGCGGGAATGCGCTGACTTTCCTAAGAACGCATCTGCCTTCTTCTGCGGGAGCGAATCCGCTGTCCCCACCAGAGGGATAATAAAATGGCAAAACTATGACAATCCATTTATCGAATCGTAAAATGTCGAAAAAAAGGCGCTCATTGTGATGAGGGTCTTTTTTTTTATGAGTAATAAGATGTATAATGTTCAGTGGCTTGTACAGATACTAGAGAAAATACAAGGAGTGACTTAAAAATGAGCAAGACTGTATCCGTAGGTGTGTCGGCCCGACATATTCACCTTACGCAGGAGCATGTGGAAGCATTGTTTGGAGCAGGTTACCAATTGACTGAGTTCAAACCCCTTTCCCAACCAGGACAATTCGCAGCAAATGAGCAAGTAGCAGTAATCGGTACCAAAGGTAAGTTCGACAAAGTGAGAATTCTCGGCCCGGCCCGTCCGGCTTCCCAGCTGGAAGTATCGCGCACAGACGCATTCAGCCTCGGCGTGAAGGCACCTGTACGTGAATCCGGCCATATTGAAGGAACACCAGGCATTACTATCAAAGGTCCAGCCGGTGAAGTTGAACTGGAGACTGGTGTCATCGTGGCTGCCCGTCACATCCACTTCCACACTTCTGAAGCAGAAGCTTGGGGCATTGCCGACAAGCAGCTCCTGAAGGTACGCCTTGGCGGCGAACGCGGCCTTGTGCTGGAGAACGTAATCGCCCGTGTATCCGACAATTTCAAGCTTGATATGCATATCGACACCGACGAAGCTAACGCTGCAGGTGCCAATAACGGCGATACTGCTGAAATCGTAGATTAGTCTTATAATAGTATTGCAAGGCAACGGGCAGGGGAGAAATCCTCTGCTTTTTTTCTTGTTTTTTCGAAAAGCATTAAAGAACAACTGAAAAAAGTCCGGCGTATATTGGTTTTGAAGAGGGGAGATGAAAGTATCGCTTCTTTTTAATGGCAAAACGTGTTATCATTATGTGTTATGACTTTGACGAGCGCTATGTGGAGACGCCGCAGAAGGTATATACAGTGATTGTGATTAATGACTTACTAAATATATGTACTCAAAATTAAGGAGATAAAATGACATTTAACGATTTGAACTTGATTCCCCCGATTCTCAAGGCACTGAGCCTGGAAAACTATACATCCCCGACTCCAATTCAGGAGGAATCCATCCCTGCGGCCTTGGCCGGCAGAGATATTCTGGGCTGCGCCCAGACGGGTACCGGAAAAACCGCAGCTTTTTCATTGCCGATTATTCAGCTGCTCAGCCAGCAGCCGGCCAGAACCGGCGGAGCGAAACGTATCCGTTCCCTGATTCTGACCCCGACCAGAGAGCTAGCTCTGCAGATCTCCGAGAATATTCAGGCGTACAGCAAGTTCACAACGATCCGCTCGACAGCGATTGTCGGAGGGGTATCCCAGAAGGCCCAGGAACGGGCGCTTAGCCAGGGTGCAGATATTCTGATTGCTACACCGGGCAGATTGATCGATCTGATCAGCCAGAGACATGTGGATCTGCAGCATGTGCAGATTCTCGTGCTGGATGAAGCGGACCGCATGCTGGACATGGGCTTCATTCATGACGTGAAGCGGATTATTGCCAAAATGCCGGCCAAGAAGCAAACGCTGTTCTTCTCGGCAACGATGCCGGCGGAGATCTCACAGCTGGTGAAGACATTGCTAGTGGACCCGGTGAAAATTGAGATTACTCCGGTATCTTCGACCGTAGACAGAATTGAGCAATCGATTTATTTGCTGGAGAATGGTAATAAGCAGAATCAGCTGAACCGTTTGCTGCAGGATCCTTCGATCGTGTCAGCGCTCGTCTTCACCCGCACCAAGCGCGGAGCTGACCGGGTAACCCGCGATTTGACCCGAATTAATATTACCGCCCAGGCTATTCACGGCAACAAATCGCAGAATGACCGCCAGAATGCGCTGAGAAACTTCAAGAGCGGCGCGACACGTGTGCTGGTAGCTACAGATATCGCCGCCCGCGGGATTGATATTGATGAGCTATCCCATGTCATCAACTTCAACCTGCCGAATATTCCGGAAACCTACGTTCACCGTATTGGCCGGACCGGCCGTGCGGGAATGAGCGGAGTTGCCATCTCGCTGTGCGAAGCTGAGGAAATTCCATACCTGAAGGATATCCAGAAGCTGATCGGCAAGGTGATTCCGGAAGTGAAGGATCATGCTTATCCGATGTCCAAGAGCAATCTGGCATTGCTGGCAGACCGTCCAGGCAAAGCACCGGCCAAACCGTCGCAGAAAGCTAAAACGAATCCGGCACGCAAGCCGAAATCGGAATGGTTCACGCAAGGCAAGCAAGGCGCCGGTAACGGCGGAGCGAAAAGCGCGTCGGGCAGTGGCTATGCAGGCAACGGAGCGAAAAGCGCATCGGGCAGTAGCTATGCGGGCAGCGGGGCTGGCAGCAGCCGGCCTGCTGGCGAGTCCGGCAACAGAGCAGGCTCCGGCAGCAGGCCGGGCGAAAAATCTGCGTCCCGTCCAGGGGGCGGTTCAAACAATAAACCGGGTGGTGGACAGTTTAACCGGTCCAGCCAATCTGGCAGCAGACCCGGCAGCAGCCAGAACGTACGCCCCAGCAGCCGTCCTGCGGCCAAAGCAGGCAGATCTCAATAACTCTTTGAGATGAATAATGTAAGATAAACTGCAGCCTTCCCTTGGGAGGCTGCTTTATTTGATTTGAGGTAGAACCTTTGCGGATGTATTCGGTTTATCGCATACAATGGGCTCTTATGCTTGTGAGAAATGTAAGGAAGCGTCTAGTCAAACATCATTTACTCGTCAAACATTACTTGGTAGAAGAACAAGCAAAAACCGCCGCTTTCCAGTCCCTGACTGAGAAGCGGCGGTTTCGCCGATGTTACCTTTATCGTTACCATTCTGAGTAGAAGAAGTTACCCGGCGAGATAAGCACCCAGCTCTTCGCGCAGCGCAGCGCTGATGGAGGTCATCGGCAGGCGGAGCGTGTCGGAGGAGATCTCACCTCGTGCGCTGAGCAGCCATTTGATCGGCGCCGGATTGGATTCCTTGAACAGCAGCTTCATCAGCGGCACGAGCTGATCAAAGGCAGCCTGTGCGGCGTCAACCTGGCCGGCTCTGTACTGTTCGTAGATGCTGAGATAGGAGGCAGTATATACATTGGCCGAGGCCAGCATACCACCGGCGGCTCCGCAGCCCAGCATATCGAAGAAGTTCAAGTCATCGCCGCAGAGAACCGGCTTGGAGCCGTGGCGGGACAGCTCGGAGACCAGCACCGGAGAGCCTGAGCAGTCTTTTAACCCGACAACGTTGTTCATCTCCAGGATCGTACGGGCGGTGTCTACGGACATGCCGACACCGGCGCGGCCGGGAATATCATACGCGATGACCGGGAGACCGACCTCAGCCGCTTTGCGGAAATGGGCGATGATGCCTTCCTGTGAAGGACGGCTGTAATAAGGGACAACAACCAGTGCGGCATCGGCACCGGAGTTCGCGGCAAGCTCTGTGCGGGCTACAGTAGAAGCGGTATCGTTCGTACCCGTACCTACCACGAGCGGGATCGGACTGGACTTCAAAAGCTCGCGTGATGCATCCACGAGTGTCTGCAATTCCTGTATGTTGACTGTCGGCGATTCTCCAGTGGTTCCATTAACGACCAGACCATGAATACTGTTCTTGATGATGTTGTTCACATACCGCTGATACGACTCCAGATCAATCTCGCCGGCGGCATGGAACGGGGTTACCACGGGAACATAGATTCCATAAATCTGTTCTTCTGTTAACATGAATATCGTCCTCCAAAATTGTAAAATCCTTTTATCCTACTGTACCATGGATTATTGCATCGTCGTTAGCTATAATAAATGATGTAGGTTATCAATAATATTGATGTTAGGGTGGATGATATGGACTTAACCTATATGCGGACCTTCCGCGAGGTTGCTAAGCGGCAGAGCTTCACCCGTGCGGCTGAAGAACTGGGCTATGCCCAGTCCAGTGTAACGATGCAGATTCAGAAGATCGAGAAGGAATACGGCGTACCGCTGATAGAGCGGCATGGCCGGGCCTTGCGTCTGACTCCGCCGGGGGAAGAGCTGCTGAAGCTGTTCGTGGAGATTCTTGATCTGTACGACCGCTCCAAAGAAACAATTGCCCAGCAGATTGGCGGCACACTGACGATCGGGACGATTGATTCACTTGCCGCCTTTTATTTGCCGCCGTTCCTGCAGCAGCTGCGGACCATGTTCCCCGGGCTGAACATTCATCTGCAAACGGAGCAGGAGGCCAATCTGGTCTCCAAAATCAGGGACGGCGAGGTCGATATTGGCCTCCTCCTGGACCGCAGCACAGCGGATACCCTGCTTGAGCGTACAATCATCCGGGAGGAGCCGCTCGTTCTCGTGGCGCCTGCCAGTCATCCGCTGGCAAGCCTGGCGCGGGTTACGCTGCAGGATCTCAACAACTGTGAGCTGATTGTCTCGGAGGAGAGCTGTATCTACCGCAGCCTGTTCGAGAACCTGCTCCGGGAGCACGGGATTGTGTTCCGGATCGGTTTTGAGCTGTCGAATCTGGAAGCGATCAAGCGCTGTGTGCGGAACGGCTTGGGCATTGCGCTGCTGCCGAGAATTGTGGCTGAGGAGGAGATCGAGCGGGGGAATCTCGCCGAGCTGTCTTTTGCCCATCCGGAGATTCATTTCGATCTGCAGCTCCTGCTCCATCCAAAGAAGTGGAAGTCGCTGCCGCTCCAGTCACTGATCCAGATGCTGCGTGAGGATGCGAAGGCTAAAGCCGCTGTACTGTGAGGGTGGAAGCCTGAGCAAGCGAAGTATGCAATGTTCTAATATAGACATGCGGAGGATCATATGAATATCATTGAGCTACCTATTCAGTTTGAGTATGAAGGACAGCCATATTACATTTACCCGAGCCTCATTGTATCCGGGGAAGAGTTAACCCTGGTCGATACCGGTTATCCCGCTTTCATGCCTTTGATAGAGAAGGAGATCCTGAGGCTGGGGTACGACCCCTTGAATCTGAAGAATATCATTATTACCCATTACGACGATGACCATATCGGCGCCTTGTATGAGTTCGTGGAGAAATACCCGTCCGTTACGGTCATCGCGAGCGAAGTGGAGAGCCCATCGATCTTAGGCCTGATGAAATCTGAGCGGCTGATCCAGGCAGAAGCTCTGCTAGTGGAGATGCCTGAAGAAGAACAGGCGTCCGGTGAAGAGTTTGTACAGCTATTGAAGAATTTGCGGCATGTTCCGGTGAATCAGACGGTCCGGGATGGCGAGTGCATTCTGGATGGTAAGTGTCAGGTCCTTGCCACCCCGGGGCATACGTCTGGTCATATTTCTTTGTATTTTCCGGCACTGGGCGTTGTCATAACCGGGGATGCGGCAGTGAATGAGGGGAGTGCATTGGCTGTTGCGAATCCGCAGTATTGTATCGACTTGGAGAGTGCAGAGCAGTCGTTGAACCGATTAAAAGCTCTTAACGCACAATCCTACTACTGCTACCATGGCGGAAAACTCAGCTTCTAACTTAGTGCACAGGAAAACACAACTGGCAAAGATGATTGCTGATCATATCACCTGTATATCTCTCCATGACTGGCCGCTGGTAATCGAGCAGATGTCCGCTGCTGTAGAGGGCGGGGAGGATCTCCGTCCATGCTTTTTGAACAGCCTCTGCGGTATGTTGTATAGTAACAACCGCATAGGTCCCGCCGGGAATTTCACCGTAGTGAATAGACTTATCCGCTGGGGCGTTCTCTGGCACGCTGATACAGGCATCATATCTGCAGTGTTCAGGCAGGGTGGTGTCCGGGTTGTCCTGGGGAATCCCGAAGAGGATGGCTGATCCGGTAAGCAGCTGGTGTGCACGTGCCCATTCCTTTAAGGCCTCCATAGCCTTACTGTTACCGGGACCATAGGGGCCTGTCTGGCGCATATAAGCAATACGTGTTGCTGGAAGCGTTTCGAGCTGGATTTTCATCGTTTCATTGTCCTTTCTTTCGCTGTAATGAGTACATTCCGAATGCTAACATGGACTAAAATAGAATTCATTTCTTTTTTGAGCGGAGCTCTATATGCAGCAAGATATTGACATCAAAAACGAGAATATGTTATATAAAAGGTAGTGTTAGCACTCAGGTGAGTGGAGTGCTAAACGATGATCCGCAATCCGAAGGTTATTTTTGAAAGGAGATTTATTTATTCATGGCCAAAAAAGAGTTTAAAGCCGAATCCAAAAGACTGCTGGAAATGATGATTAACTCCATTTATACGCAGCGGGAGATTTTTCTGCGGGAACTGATCTCCAATGCAAGCGATGCCATCGACAAAATCTATTACAAGGCACTGGCCGATGAAGGCATGGTGTTCAATAAAGAGGATTACTACATTAAAGTGACCGCCGATAAGGCAAGCCGTACGTTAACCATTTCCGATACCGGAATCGGGATGACGCAGGAAGAGCTGGAGAACAATCTGGGGATTATCGCGAACAGCGGCTCGTTTGCTTTTAAGAAGGATAATGAAGCCAAGGACGGACACAACATCATCGGACAATTCGGGGTAGGTTTCTATTCCGCGTTCATGGTGGCTGACGATGTTACAGTGATCAGTAAAGCGCTGGGCAGCGACCAGGCGTTCAAATGGGAATCCCAGGGTGCGGACGGTTACACGATTGAGCCTTGTGAGAAGGATGCTGTCGGAACCGAAATCACGCTGAAGATCAAAGAGAACACCGAAGACGATAACTACGATGAGTTCCTGGAAGAGTACCGCCTGAAGTCGATCATCAAGAAATATTCGGACTTCATCCGCTTCCCGATCAAGATGGACATTACCGGCAGACAGCCCAAAGAAGGCGCTGAGAATGAGTTCGTCGATGTAACGGAAGAGCAGACGGTGAACAGCATGGTGCCGATCTGGCGCAAGAACAAAAACGAGCTGACGGAAGAAGACTACAACAACTTCTATGCGGAGAAACGCTACGGCTTCGACAAGCCGCTGAAGCATATCCATATCAGTGCCGACGGCGCTGTGGTCTATAACGCAATCCTGTTCATTCCGGAGAATACGCCATTCGATTACTACACCAAGGAATATGAAAAAGGCCTGGAGCTCTACTCCAACGGCGTGCTGATTATGAACAAATGCGGGGATCTGCTGCCGGATTATTTCAGCTTCGTCAAGGGGATGGTGGATTCCGAGGATCTGTCGCTGAACATCTCCCGTGAGCTGCTGCAGCATGACCGCCAGCTGACGCTGATTGCGAAGAACATCAAGAGCAAGATCAAGAGCCAGCTCCTGAGCCTGCTGAAGGATGAGCGTGAGAAGTATGAGACGTTCTATAAATCTTTTGGCAGACAGCTGAAGTTCGGGGTCTACAATGACTATGGCATGGAAAAAGAAACGCTGCAGGACCTCCTGATGTTCCACTCCTCCAAGGAGAAGAAGCTGGTTACACTGGCTGAATATGTGGAAAGAATGCCGGAAGACCAGAAGTATATCTACTATGCCTCCGGTGAATCGGTGGAACGCATCGAGAAGCTGCCGCAGACAGAAATGGTGCTGGACAAGGGGTACGAAATCCTCTACTTCACCGACGATATCGATGAATTCGCAATCAAGATGATCATGTCCTACAAAGAGAAGGAATTCAAGAACGTCTCCAGCGGTGACTTAGGGATTGAAGAAAGTGCTGAGGATAAGCCTTCTGAAGCGGAAGAGAATGAGAACAAGGGATTGTTCGAAGCGATGCAGGGCATCCTGTCCGGCAAAGTAAAGGCAGTCAAAGCCTCGAAGCGGCTGAAATCCCATCCGGTCTGCCTGTCTACTGAAGGCGAGCTGACCATCGAGATGGAGAAAATCCTAAAGGCTATGCCTAATGGCGGCCAAGATGTACAAGCTGACAAGGTGCTGGAAATCAACATTCACCATGATGTCTTCAAATCGCTGAAGGCTGCTGCTGAAGGGGACAAGGAGAAGCTGGGTCTTTACACTAACCTCTTGTATAACCAGGCGCTCTTGATTGAAGGTCTGCAGGTTAACGATCCGGTGCAGTTCACGAACGATATTTGCAAAATCATGGTCTAAACCGGCGTTCGCACCGGCCAGAGGACCTGCGATACAAGAATACCCCGCTACTGGTGCAGACCAGTGCGGGGTATTTTTTTGTTGAAGGGTAGAGTTTATATAAAATCCTGCCCAAAATACAACAATTTCACTATAATCCCGGCTATATTTCAAGATTGTTGTATAAAGGCAGCATTTTTACTCCTCCGGGCCGATTAGCGGGACAAATCTTGTATTGCATACAACAATCTGTCTGAACACCCAGGTATCCAGGTAATCAAGTTGTAAGATGTACAACATTTAGTCCATGCGGTGTTGAAACGTCAGAATCTTGGGTTCTTCCAGCGTGATGGCAGGGTTAGAGGCGGCCTGAAGGACAGGGTGAAGGAAGCAGAGATTGGACATCCTTCAGAATGTCCGGGCCGGATAACTGCACTGCTGCCGGGAGCCGGAATGGTATGTTCTTGTTCAGGGTTCAGCGTTTGGCGTTTAGCGTACCTGGAAAGTCTCGATAAACTTGGTAGCTAGCGACGACAAATACTTGTCCTTGATCCAGACGGCGGCTACACGGGTATGCAATGCTTCGCACCGGATCTCCTTATAGATCAGATGCCCGTGATTCGCCAGCTCAAAAGCAGATTTGGGAATTATCCCGATGCCAAGACCGGCGTTGGCCCAGAGCAGGGTCGTCCGCGCATCATCGTTCATGCAGAAAATTTGGGGTTCGAAGCCATGCTCCAGGCAGGTCTCACGAATAAGCTGCTCAAAGCGGCGGTAAATGATAAGCGGCTTATGCTGAAGCTCCCCGAGTGAAATAGCCGCCTCGCCGGAATTCCAATCATAATAAGAGGTCATAACGGCAATCATCGGCTCCGAATTGAGATACAGACATTCCAGATTGCTGGTATTAAAAGGAGTGCGGATAATGCCGATTTCGACGATGCCTTTGTTCAGCAGATCGATGATCATAAACGTATTGCCTTCATGGATTTCAAAAGTAACCCCCAGATAGTTCTTGTGGAATTCGCCCAGCCGGTCATGCAGCAGGGTGGCTCCGGAAGAGGAGACGGTGCCGATCGAGAGGCTGCCCTTCAGTCCTTTGGCAAAATCATTGATTTCTCTCGTGGTCGAATCCGTTAATTCAAGAATTTGCTGTGCCCGGTTACGCAAAATAATTCCTGCATCGGTTAACTGGATGCTGCGCGGACCGCGTTCAACCAGCTTGACCCCGAGCTCCTCCTCCAGCAGCTTCAGCTGCTGGCTGAGCGGGGGCTGGGCCATTTGCAGTTTCCTGGCAGCTGAGGTGATTTGACCTTCCTCGGCAATCGCAAGGAAATATTTCAATTGTCGGATATCCAAGTTATTACAGCCTCCCGTCCCGCGTCTTCAATCATATCCATATGAAGATCATATGGCAAAGATACGAAACCAATATTATTAATATGTAAGCAGGTATGACATAATCATAACGGGTCTTTTGTTTTTTTCAAGAGTGAATACATACTACGTAGGTTAGGTGAGGATTACTGTGTTCAAAATTGCTGTTTTTCTAAAGCCATACAGGAAAGAAGTGATCATCGGGCCGATCTTCAAGCTGCTGGAGGCAATTCTGGAGCTGCTGCTGCCGACGATTGTGGCCCTGATTATCAACAACGGGATTGGCAGGCAGGACAGTGCCTATGTCTACCGTATGGGCTCCCTGATGGTGCTGATGGCCATCCTCGGCTTCGGCTGCTCCATGATCTGCCAGTATTATGCAGCCAGGGCATCACAGGGCTTCGGCACATCGCTGCGCAACAAAATGTTCAAGCATATTTCATCGTTATCCTACGCAGAGCTTGATATTATAGGCACGCCATCACTGATCAACCGGATCACGAATGATGTCAATCAGCTCCAACTGGCCGTAGCCATGCTGATCCGGCTGGTTATCCGTGCGCCATTCATCTGCATCGGGGCGATCATCATGTCGATGATTCTGGATTTCCGGCTGTCGCTGATCCTGATTGCGGCTACACCGGTATTCGGAGTCATTCTGTATTTCATCATTACGCGCAGCTCGCCGCTCTACCGCAAATATCAGGTCAAGCTGGACCGTCTGGCGCTGGTGCTTAGCGAGAATCTGTCCGGTATCCGGGTCATCCGCGCTTTTGCCGAGAGCCGCCGCGAGAAGCAGCGCTTCAATGAAGCTTCTGAGGATTTGACGCAGACCGCAATCCGGGTCGGACGGATATCCGCCTGGCTGGGCCCGATAACCACGCTGGTGGTTAACGCGGCGATTATCGCCATTCTGTGGGCAGGCGGCATTCATATCGATGCCGGGCGGCTGTCACAGGGGGAGATCATTGCATTCATCAACTATGTGACACAGATCCTGCTGGCGCTGATTGTGGTATCCAATCTCGTTATTCTGTTCACCAAAGCCTCGTCATCTGCCAACCGTGTCAACGAGGTACTGGCAATGACGGCAACGGTTGCCGAGGTTGCGGCAGACGCGCCGGCGGCCAAGCGTGATGATTCAGCGCCGGTGATTTCCTTCCGCAATGTTTCGTTCGGGTATAACACAACCGGTGAGCTTGCGCTGGAGAATATCACGGTCGACATTCACCGGGGGGAGACGGTCGGACTAATCGGCAGTACCGGCTCCGGTAAATCGACCTTCGTGAACCTCATTCCGCGGTTCTATGATGCAGTAGAGGGTGAAATTCTGGTGGAAGGTGTAAATGTGCGGCAGTACCGGCTGGAGCAGCTGCGGAGCAGGATTGGCATTGTGCCGCAGAAGGCCATGTTGTTCACCGGATCAATTGCCGATAACATCCGCTGGGGCAAGGCCTCTGCAACCCGGGATGAGATTATGTCTGCAGCAGCGGTGGCTCAGGCGGAAGAGTTCATTGCCAAGCTGCCGCAGGGACTGGATACTCTTGTCGCACGCGGAGGGCATAATTTGTCCGGAGGACAGAAGCAGCGGCTGACAATTGCCCGGGCGGTTGTAGGGCGTCCGCCTATACTCATCCTGGATGATTCCTCCAGTGCGCTGGATTTTGCCACGGATGCAGCTTTGCGCCGTGCACTGAACAAGAACAGCGGAGATAGGACGGTTCTGCTTGTATCCCAGCGGGTGAGTACCGTAAGACAGGCGGATCAGATTATTGTATTCGATGAAGGGCGGATTGCCGGTATCGGCAGGCATGAAGAATTGCTGAAGAGCTGCGGGGTCTATCAGGAAATCTGCATGTCCCAGCTCTCGAGCGAGGAGGCTGTACAATGAATAGCAGGGCGACCTGGAAACGGCTGTTTAGATATACAAGCCAATACCGGAAGATTACTATCGGGGCAGTCATCTGCGCCATTCTGAGTGTGATTGCCAGCCTGATCGGACCGCTGCTGATCGGCCGCGCGGTTGACCGTATGATCGGGCCGGATCAGGTGGACTTCCCGGGGATTTTACGCCTGCTGCTGATCCTGGGAGCCATATATCTGATTGGCAGCTTCTTCGGCTGGCTGCTCACTTACTATACGAACAAGCTGGCCTACCGGACAGTTTACGATCTCCGCCGCGAGCTGTTTGACAAGCTGGACGCACTGCCGCTGAAGTTTCATGATAATCATCCGCAAGGCGACAGCATCAGCCGGTTCGTGAACGATATGGATGCTGTCTCTGACGGGCTGCTGCAGGGCTTCTCCACGCTGCTGACGGGGATTGTGACCATTGCCGGGGCTATCGGGCTAATGCTCTATATCAGCCCTGTGATGACGCTGGTGGTGCTGTTGTCTGCACCGGCGACCTTCTTCGTCGCCCGTTTCATTACAATGCGTTCACAGCAGATGTTCCGGGAGCAGGCCAAAATCCTCGGCGGGCTGAACGGTTATGTGGAAGAACTCGTCGGCGGACAAAAGGTAGTGCAGGCCTATCACTACGAGGACCGTTCTTTTGCAGGCTTCGCGGAGCGGAATAATGAGCTGTACAAGACAGGGATCAAATCACAGTTCTACGGCTCTCTGTCTAATCCGACTACACGTCTGGTGAACAACATCACCTTCTCGGTGATCGCGATGATAGGCAGTGCACTTGTGATCGGCGGACACTTCTCCGTCGGGGATCTGTCCAGCTTCCTGATCTATTCGAATCTGTTCGCGAAGCCGTTCAATGAGATTACCGGGGTCATTACCCAGCTGCAGTCGGCGACGGCGTCGGCGCAGCGTATATTCAACATTCTGGATCTGCCCCAGGAGAATCCGGATGCTCCGGGTGCTGTAGTGATGAAGGGAAGCCAGGGCACGCTTACCTTCGACAAGGTAAGCTTTGCCTATACCCCGGAACGGCCGCTGATCCGGAACTTCAGTCTGGAGGTGAAGCCGGGCACGCGCGTGGCGATTGTCGGCCAGACCGGAGCGGGGAAGACCACACTGGTGAACCTGCTGATGCGCTTCTATGAAGTCGACAGCGGCACCATCCGGATTGATGGTACGGACATTACTTCGATTACCCGGGACAGTCTGCGGCGTAACTTCGGGATGGTGCTGCAGGATACCTGGCTGTACGGAGGTTCGATCCGCGATAATATCGCTTACGGTAAGCCGGAAGCAACGGAAGCGGAGGTCATTGCCGCCGCCAAAGCCGCGAATGCACACAGCTTCATCAAACGGCTGCCCGAGGGCTATAATACGAAAATAAGCGGCTCGGGAGATAATCTCTCTCAAGGCCAGAAGCAGCTGCTTACCATCGCCCGTGTGATGCTCGTCGATCCGCCGATGCTTATTCTGGATGAGGCTACGAGCAGTATTGATACGCTGACGGAGGTGCGGATTCAGAAGGCTTTTCTGGCGATGATCTCCGGCCGTACCAGCTTCGTGATTGCCCACCGGCTGTCCACGATCCGTGAGTCGGACCTGATTCTGTTCATGAAGGACGGCGACATTGTCGAGAGCGGAACGCATGAGGAGCTGGTGGAGAGCGGGGGCTATTACGCCCGTTTGTACAATAGCCAGTTTACGGCGGTTTAGATAGGGTGATATGCAGAAAGACAGCTGTGGTCAGGACCTCTTCGGAAGAGGCTGACTGCGCTGTCTTTTTTGCAGCGGGATAAACTGAACTTATTAGGAGATTTACATAAGAATGAGCTGTGACTTTGGTGATCCCTGGACTTCAGGCCGCTGATGGGTGTTGCTGTTGCCAAGATCCTTCGGTTAACTCTCTGATCGTGGTGGAGATCCGGCGAACCGGTGACTTTTTGAAAATCCTGCACATAATACAACATTCTCTTCATTATTTCGGGCCAAATCGGAAATTGTTGTATAAAAAGCAGGATTTCGCAACCACCGAGCGGCTGAGCGGGACAATTCTTGTATTTCGTATTTCGTACAACAATCCTCCTGAACACCCGGATATTAAGAGATTAAAGTTGCAATTCGACCAACAATAGTACCCCATGCAAAAGTGAGTAAGTAACTCAATCTGCTGTGCCACAGCTAACGAGAGATTTCGGTGATTTAAATTGCAGTGATCAATAGACGATAACAATGGAGGTTCATTCGAGTGGCAAAAATCGGTTTAATCAGGCATGGGATCACAGAATGGAATATCGCAGGAAGGGCTCAGGGACTGTCGGATATCCCGCTTAACGGGGAAGGCAGAGAGCAGGCGCTTAGACTTGCCGGACGGCTGAGTAAAGAACCGTGGGACCTCATGATTTCCAGCCATTTGTGCCGGGCTAGGGAGACTGCAGAGATTATTGCTGCAGCCTCAGGGATTGAGGAGCACCTGATTGACGAACGGATATGTGAAATGGATTGCGGACAGCTGGAAGGGCTGAATGAGGCAGAATGGCTCGGAAGATGGGGGCCGGACTGGCGCAGCCTGGAGCTCGGGATGAAGAAGGCAGAGGATGTATCACGCAGAGGCGCGCTTGTTCTGGAGGAGCTGTATACCCGTTATTCGGATAAAAAAGTACTCGTTGTCAGCCACGGTGCCTTAATCGGCTTGACGCTCCGGCACCTGCTGCCGCAAGTGTTCACCACCACTTACATAGATAATACTTCGCTGACCCTGCTTACCAAAACCAATAGTAAATGGGATTGCCTGCTGTACAACTGCGTGGAGCATTTGGCTGAAGTATTTGCGGGCTGAACTAATCCGTGAAAATAACTCCATCCTCCCAAGCATACCTTCGGGTCACAGATGAATTGGCTATTCTACATACGTTTGGGGGTTCTGGACGTCTTATGCAGTTGGCGAAATGGATGGAGCAAGAATACGTTGCTCACTCGTCACTCCCGTGCAGCCTGCTCCGCATCACCCCCGGAGTCACTCCGTGCGCCTTGCGGAAGACGCGGATGAAATAATTGGTGTCCATGCCAAGGTTGAGGGCGATATCCTGCACAGGACGCTCAGGGTCCTCGGTGATCATCTGCAGCGCGCGCTGCAGCCGCAGGTTCTGCAGATATTTATGCGGAGTCACGCCGTATTCCTGCAGGAACAGACGCTGGAAATGCTGGACAGAATAACCGACGGCAGCGGCCAGATTCGTAATCAGCAGCGGCTCCGTGAAATGCTCGTTGATCAGGCTGACGGCTTTATTCAGAGCTTCGTTGCGTACATTTTCGTTCTCCAGGCGGGTCGCTGTACCGGCGGAGCATTCGCTCCTGCGCAGCATCAGCAGCAGCCTGTAGAGGGTTACCGACAGATCCTGCATCGACTGCTCCTCCTGGCGGCCGGTGCTGTTTCCGTTTACCGTATGCCAGATTCCGCCGATCATATCCCAGCAATCCTCGAATCGTTCAGGATGGAACAGCGCAGACGGCAGCAGGCCGAGTCCCTCCAGCACAGTTGCTGACTGGCTTCCATGGAAGCCGATGAAACCTACATGCCACGGCTCATGTGACAACGGATAATACTCGTGCCCGCGGTCGGGTGGAAAAGCATAGGCCATTCCCGGTGTCAGCACCGTCTCAGTGCCGTTCTCAAGGTCGCGGAACCGTCCGCTACCGCTGCGGATCAGGAATATCTGATGCACCGGGAATCCGGCCGGACGCACATGGTGATACTGGATATGGCGGCCGACCGAATAAGGGTATAAGGGGAACGCATTCAGGTCGCGCGGCATTTCGATCAGGGAGAAGGGGAGCATGTAAACACCTCATATTCATTTTGTGCTATGGAAACGCTATTATTATACTACCATTGGCAACTGATTATCCTTTATTATAAATAGTATAAATGGTTACAAGCTAAAGGGATAGAGCTGACGAAAAACTTATATCAGTGAAAAGTCCCATTCTAACATCGAACCCTATACGAGAGGATGAATGTAATAATATGAACAGCAAAGTTCCTGCAATCAGCAGCAAGGCTCCTGTAATGCTGCATGGTGCCGACTATAATCCCGAGCAATGGCTGAAATACCCTGAGGTGCTGAAAGAAGATATCCGGATGATGAAGCTGGCAGGCTGCAATGTAATGTCCGTGGGCATTTTCTCCTGGGTTTCGTTGGAGCGGGAAGAAGGCGTGTTTACGTTCGAGTGGCTGGATCAGCTGCTGGATACCTTTAAGGAAAATGGAATTTATGCCTTCCTGGCTACGCCAAGCGGAGCACGCCCGGCCTGGATGTCGGAGAAATATCCGGAAGTACTTCGGGTTGAACGGAACCGGGTGCGCAATCTGCACGGGGTCCGCCATAATCACTGCTTCACTTCCCCGGTCTACCGTGAAAAAACCGCGCTGATGAACTCCAAGCTGGCGGAGCGTTATGCTCATCATCCGGCAGTCATCGGCTGGCATATTTCCAACGAATTCGGCGGCGAATGCCACTGTGATTACTGTCAGAATGCCTTCAGAGAGTGGCTTAAGGTTAAATACAAGGGAGATTTGGACGAGCTGAACCATGCCTGGTGGGCGACCTTCTGGAGCCATACGTACACCTCCTGGGAACAGATTGAATCCCCGGCTCCGCACGGAGAGACTCAGGTGCATGGTCTTAACCTGGACTGGCGCCGTTTCGTAAGTGACCAGACGATTAACTTCTGCCAGCATGAGATTGACTCGGTGCGCAGCTTCAATCCTGAACTGCCGGTGACGACCAACATGCATATGATCGACGGTATTGACTATCGTAACCTGGCGAAGATCCTTGATGTGGTCTCCTGGGATGCTTATCCGGACTGGGGGTATACCGAGGATGATGATGATGCCCGGCTGGCGGCTTGGACGGCGATGCATCACGATATGTACCGCAGCTTCAAAAAGAAACCGTTCCTGCTGATGGAAAGCACACCTTCGCTCACGAACTGGCAGATTGTCAGCAAGCTGAAGCGTCCGGGTATGCACAAGCTGTCCTCCCTGCAGGCGGTAGCCCATGGTTCGGACTCCGTACAATACTTCCAGTGGCGCAAAAGCCGCGGCTCCAGCGAGAAGTTCCACGGCGCAGTTGTCGATCACAGCGGACATGCGGAGACCCGTGTATTCAGAGATGTGGCTGAGGTTGGGCGTACGCTGGCAGGATTAACGGATGTAGTGGGTACAACCACTCCTGCCGAAACAGCCATCCTGTTCGACTGGGACAACCGCTGGGCGGTTAAGGATGCCCAGGGTATCCGAAATTCCGGGCTGAAATATGAAGAGACTGTGCTTCAGCATTACCGCGGACTGTGGGAGCTGGGGATTCCGGTGGATGTGGTCGGCTCCGGTGATGATCTGTCCGGCTACAAGCTGGTCATTGCGCCAATGCTATACTTGATCAGCGAAGAAAATGGCAAGCGGATTGAGAAGTACGTGGAGCAGGGCGGCACATTCCTGGCTACCTATTGGTCGGGAGTCGTAGGCGAGACGGACCTGTGCCACCTGGGCGGCTTCCCTGGACCGCTGCGCAGAACCCTGGGGATCTGGGCAGAAGAGACAGAAGGGCTGCACAGCCGCGATCTGAACGGCCTCGTGATGGACCCTGGCAACACCCTGAAGCTGACCGGAGACTATGATGCGCATGAAATCGCTGAGTTGATCCATCTGGAGGGTGCTGAAGCGCTGGGTCATTACCGCAGCGACTTCTACGCCGGACGTCCGGCACTGACCGTGAACAAGCTGGGGGCAGGCAAAGCCTATCATCTGGCCACACGGGTGAAGGACCCGCAGTTCTATGTGGATCTATACGCCGCCATTGCCGGAAAAGAACGCATCAGCCGCTCCCTGAACACCGAGCTTCCTACAGGAGTAACGGCTCAGCTGCGCAGTGACGGCGAGCATGATTATGTATTTGTGCAGAATTTCAGCGGCAACGAGCAAGTGGTAACGCTGGATGGTCAGGAGTATACGGACCTCGAATCCGGTGCTGCTGCACCCACAGAGCTGAAGCTGCCGGTCAACGGGCTGGTTATGCTGAAACGGCAAGCTGCTAAGTCATAAAGCAGGCTGAAAATATAAGCAATGAGTTCAAAAAGGCAGGACCCGCTAAAAATCGGGTTCTGCCTTTTTGAATGATATGATAAGCCTCTAAAATGCAGTGAAGCAGATGCTGTTTATCCACGTAATGCCAGGAATCAATTCGTTCGACGAAAAATAAATGTATTAAATCCATCTAAAGGATTTGTTTGAGCATTACGCCTGACATTTTGCCGTGGAAGCAGCTGAGTAAGCAAATAGGTTTGAAATCTGGACGTCATTCCCTGCTGTAAAGAGCTTCGATTCCCTCAATCACCCGCAAATAGTAAGCTGGCTCATGCGGTACGAGCTGTGCATGGTTTACCCGTTCATTAATTTCGGCCCATTCACTGTCATCGGTTACCCGGAAGCCTTGCACATGTAGAGTGCTGCTTGCCCCAGCGATGAAGCTGCGGAACTCGGCGAAGCGGGCCTGGACGATCCCTGCAACCTCTTCCTGCTGCAGCGAGAAGTCACTGAGAGCATAATTGTTCTCGTAAACAAAAACATTCGCCCGCTCCCGGTCCATAAACCCGGCTGTATCCATCTGGTAGGGGATAATCCCCAAAGGTTTTAATTCGTCAAAAGCAAGCCTAAGGCCCAGCTCCTCCTGTACCTCCCGGACCCCATCCTCCACCGTCTCATCAGCCATCAGATGGCCGGCGGCAGTGATATCGAGCAGTCCGGCATAATCTCTTTTGTGCCGGCTGCGCAGCTGGAGGTAAATCATCAGTCCATTGTCAGCCTGACGGACAAACCAGCAATGAAAGGTCTCGTGCCAGAGACCGTGGCGGTGTACCTCATCGCGGGGAGCGGTTCCGGTTCTATTACCTTGCTCATCAAATGTAGTTAGTATCTCTTCGGTCATACAGAAGCTCCTTCACCAATTGCGTCAAAGCAGGATGCGGAATGCAGCAGGTCTTGACGATTATATTTTTTACAGCTTACCATAGATACAGAAATACAGTAATATCCAAATGAAGGTGTGGTAGAGGGAATGTACGGCCCAGGAGGAGAACGATGAAATATTTGGTTAAGCTAAATCTGGCCAGCATCATCTTGGCTCTGCCGGTCTTTGCAGCCATTGAGCTGATTGGAAATGCACTGAGGATTAGCCGGATCACCGGATGGGAGTACGGGAAGGTTGAGCGTTCGGTCACACTAATCAATATCGCAGGCTTTTTGCTGACCGGAATTCTGATCGTGTATGTAACCCGGCGAATACTGGACAACCGGAGAATAGCTATGATTACGAGTTTGCTCTGGTTTGCCTATTTCAGCTTATTCGTCTACCTGTTCGCTGCGCTCTTTCCCATGACAGTACATGAGGACGAGCCGGCACCGGTTACCGGACTAATCTTCATAGGGATACTTATCCTGCATTTCTTGTATGTAGCCATTGTTCAGGCATGCTCTATATTCTTGACTGTCAGGGAGGACGAATAATGCAGCCAGTACCCATGGAGCTTACTACATTCAACTCGCTTAGTGACGAACGGCTCGGCTATGCCTGCATGGAACCCACGTTCATGAAGATCCGCGCGAAATCTCCGGCGGTGAAGAATGAAGCAATTGCACAGCTAAGCAGGGGACAGAGGGCGCTCTGTATGTTCCGGATTCTATATGACCACAGCTCTAAGTCTGCGGAAGAATACTACGGGTGGCTCAGTTATCTGCTGGATCAGCCGGGATACTGGAGCAGTGTGCTGGAGGGATTGCAGTTTTTTGAAGATGCTCCGCTTACAGCACATAGTCTGCGGATCATCGCTGGTTACATCCATGCCAATCCTGACGAGTTCATCGTGTTCCGATAAGGGATGGGTCGGATTAAGCATACAAAGAACCCCGGTGCATAAGAAGCATCCGGGGTTTGATGTGTTTAGCAGTTGCTCTGAACAGCCGCCGCTAAACTACGAACAATCCTATCTATACGCGCTCAGTTTGTATATACGGCGCTTATTATCTCTATAGTTGGAGCAAGCCGAATCAATTTATGGTGCTGTTATTCAAAAATTCCAAGCCGGAATTATCTGGCCAGCCATCCGCCGTCTACATTAAGGATATGTCCGTTCAGGTAGTCGGAAGCCGCAGATGCCAGGAACACAGCAGGGCCCTTAACATCTTCAGCAGTTCCCCAGCGTCCGGCTGGAATGCGGTCAAGAATTGAATCGGAACGGCTCTGATCGGCACGGATTGGAGCTGTGTTCTCAGTAGCCATATATCCTGGAGCGATGGCGTTGATGTTCAGACCGGAACCAGCCCATTCGTTAGCGAATGCTTTAGTCAGACCTGCTACGGCATGCTTACTTGCAGTGTAGCCTGGTACGTTGATGCCGCCCTGGTAGGAGAGCATGGAGCAGATGTTGATGATTTTTCCGTTGCCTCTTTCAAGGAAGTGGCGGCCGGCGATCTGGGACAGCAGGAATACAGTGTTCTGGTTGAGGTTGATGACGTCGAACCAGTCTTTTTCACTGTGATCCTTGGCTGGCGTACGGCGGATCATACCTGCGCAGTTCACGAGGATGTCAACTTTGCCTGTGAAGGCAACAGCTTCGTCGAACATGCCCTGAAGCTTGGAATGATCGCTCAGATCAGTAGCAATGCTAAGTGCCTTGACGCCAAAAGCTTCAGCTGCTGCAACAGTCTCTTCACTCCCATTAAGGGAAGCGGAGATTACATCTGCGCCAGCTTCTGCGAAGGCAAGGGCGATCCCTTGTCCAAGACCCTGGGCGGCACCCGTTACGATTGCTGTTTTACCTGCCAAACTGAATAAAGATGACATATTATAATTCTCTCCTTTAAGTTGCATAATTGAGTATCGCTTATAAGGCATAAATGGGTATTAAACTACCCGCACTCGATGTTGACGCCTGCCTTGCGGAACAGCTCCACCGTCTCGGGCGCAAGCCCGCTGTCTGTAAGCAGCACATCGACTTCCTGCAGTGAAGCAAAGGTGCGCAGAGCGGTATGCCCGAATTTGTGATGATCGCAAGCGGCGAATACCTGGCGGGCCGTGGATACTAAGGCTTGTTTGAAATCGATTAAATCTCCGGTATAGATGGACAGGCCATGCTCAATATGAACGGCTGTCGCCGAGAGAAAGGCTTTTTGAATATTAAGCTTCTGTACATAGGAGACAGCTTCGGGGCCGGCCAGCATGTTGCGGACACGGTACCCTCCGGGAACGACCAGACGTATGTTGTCTTTGGGAACCAGCTCGCTGATGATATACACATCGTTGGTAATGACTGTCAGGGGCATATTCTCCAGCCGCCGGGCAATCTCAAGCGTGGTGCTCCCGCCGTCGAGTGCAATAATGTCATCCTTGGAGATATGTGCCAGCGCACGCAGGGCAATCTCCGATTTCTCCTCGGAATATTTATCCAGCGGGTCTTTGGAGGGCAGAATCCCGAATTGATCGCTCTGTGCCAGCACAGCTCCGCCGTGTACACGCATGATCAGTCCTTGTTCCTCCAGCTTGCTTAAGTCCTCGCGGATTGTTTTTCCCGTTACCTGGAGCTTGTCGCTCAGCTCGTTCACTGTTACATCCTTCTGGTTCAGCATAACTTCCATAATCATCTCGTGCCGCCGTATCGGGTTCATCCGCCTGCCTCATCTTTCCGTAGTTGATTTGCTTCTATTGTAATTCTTTCATGCCTACGGGGTCCATATCATCGTAACGTTTGTTGTCTCCGGCCATACTCCAGATGAAGGTGTAGTTATGTGTACCCACACCGCTGTGAATGGACCAGCTTGGGGAAATAACTGCCTGTTCATTGTGCATTACAATGTGGCGGGTTTCTGTAGGCTCGCCCATCAGGTGGAAGACGATGGAGTCATCCGGCAGATCGAAGTAGAAGTAAGCTTCCATCCGGCGCGGGTGAGTGTGGGATGGCATGGTGTTCCACATGCTGCCCGGTTTCAGCTGAGTCATTCCCATCACAAGCTGTGCGCTCTGCACGCCGTTCGTGTGAATGAAGCGGTGAATCGTACGTTCGTTGGAATTCTCAAGTCCGCCCATGGCTCCGGATTCGGATTCAGCCAGCGTGGTCTTGGTAGTAGGGTAGGACTGGTGAGCCGGAGCGGAATTCAGGTAGAATTTCGCTGGTTTGGCGCTGTCGGCGCTTTTGAAAATAACATCTTTGGAGCCTTGGCCTACATACAGGCATTCCTTGAAGTCAACTTCATATTCAGTTCCGTCTACAACAACCGAACCTTTGCCGCCGACATTGATAATACCCAGCTCACGGCGTTCCAGGAAGTAAGTCACTCCAAGCTCCTTGAGGTCCGTTGTAAGTACAACATCCCCATTGACCGGATTAGCCCCGCCAACGATCATGCGATCTTCATGGGTCAGGACAAGCTTCAGTTCATCCGGAGCAAAAATAACCGGAATATGGAACTCCTTGCGCAGGCGCTCAGTGTCAAACTGCTTAACTTCATTCGGATGTGATGCAAAACGTCTTTCCATTGAATATTCAATCTCCTTAAGAAAAATGTATTTTCGTTCGTATAGGTACAATTTAATCCAATTACGTTCATTTGGCAAGTGATAATCTTTTTTAGTACGTTTATTTTAGTTCGTTTGTTAGGATTAGAGATTGCCATCTGAACTGAAAGCGTGCACAATAGAGCTGGAAAGCAGTGAGTTCCCAAGGTGAAGTCTACCTAATTGAAGAGGGATAGTTGTTCTATGTATACACACGCGGCATGACTCCCGGATTAGGGGCTCGTGATACAGAATATATAATGGAGGGTGAGGGAAATGGCAGACAGGCTTCAGAATCAGACTTCTTATAAAGTACGCCAGCAGGAAATTATCAGTTCAATCGCACTGGAGGCGGAGCGGCGTCCGCTGCTTGCGAGCGGCCTCTGGTTCCATGATGATGTGCGGAATAACTTCTATTATGCTTCTTATTTATTTGCTGCTGCGGTAGATGATACGCTGGATCTGCCTTTCGATAAGGAGGAAGCCAAACGGAAGGCGGAAGCCGTCATGCTGGAAACGGTCCTGCTGCAGAACCGCCAGCCCGGTACAGAACTCTATGGCCACTGGCCGCTGGGCTTGAATCCGCAGCCCAGAGAAGCGCCGCCGCATGAGCTGCCGGTGGAGATCATGGGCAGCCTGATGGTCTGGTTCTGCAAGCAATATTCCAGCCAGTTCAGCGCAGGGCTGCGTATTGCCTACCACACGGCCATCGGTCATGTGTACCGCAGCGGCTTCTTCCGTAAGCCGGTAACGACGTTCAGCCACCATGAAGCAAAATATACGGCAGCCAAGCTGATCTTCGGCAGCTTCTTCGAGGATGACGAGCTGCTGGAAGACGGACAGCGGAGTCTGGACATCACGCTGGCGCATATCCGGGAGACAGGAATGCCGGAGTACGGCAGCCTCCCGTGGTTCTGGCACTGGGTGCAGGCATTCACCTGTGCCTGGGAGCTGGAGACAGACAGCGGCATTAAGCGTACCCTTGGCGAGATGCTTGATTATCTCTGGAACGAGCGGAGCCAGTGGTATCTGCAGGGCGCCTGGGCAGGTGCCCATTCCAGAGGCTGGCCGCATGATGTGCCGGCTGACAGCAATGTGCTGCACGACTATGTGCAGTTCGGAGACTTCAAGCTGCCGGCGGAGATGCCGCGCACCGAATATGCCGGTTTCCTGTTCTATGAAGCGTCGGAGCAGGTGCGTTCGAATGCGCTGAACCGCGAGGCAGCGGTAGAGGTCAAGAAGCAAACCGAGAAGGTGGTTGCCGGTGATCCGGACCGCCAGCCGCCGCTCCATTCCTATGCCTACCTCACAGAGGATTATGCGGCAGGCGGCATGTGGGAGCGGGTAGAGGAGTTCGACAATGAGCAGCTGCGCTGGGCGTATTCGCTCCCGGTGGGTGCAGCTGAAGGCGTGAACCGGCTGTACTTCTTCCATCCGGGCCAGGGGTATAACGCGGGCGATCCGCGGCACCAAAGCCCTTATATGGAAGTGCTGTACCATAAGAACACCGTCATATCTCTGTTCCCGGTACCCGAAAGTGAGAACAAGCTGGTTGTGGGTGTTCTTCCTAAGGGGCAGTGGAGTAAACAGCCTGCAGCGCTGTTCGGTTATGCAGGCAATGTGTATTTTGCAGTCTACTTATCGCATGGCTATGAGCTGCTGGAACGCCCGGATTATCTTGAGGTGATCTCCGAAGGGATGCCGGGCGGAGTCATTGTTGAAGCGCTAAGCGTTAGCCAGGCTGCGGAGCTGGGAATAAGCGGGTTTGATGAGTTTGCCGCAGCCGCCGCACAGCGGGCGCCTAAGTTTGGAGCGGGAGAAATTCTGTCTGCGGAATACACTACATGGCTCGGCCATGAGTATTTACAGCTCAGCACAGGCAATGGCCTGACAGAGTTCAAAGCAGAGATTAACGGCAAACCGGTTTCTTTTGACAGTTATTCTGTCTAAGCTTGTAAATAATTAATGAACCTATAGAGGACCCGGGGATGCTGAAGCGTCTGCCGGGTTCTTATATTGTCTGCGGCTGCTTCGCCTAGCAGGATTGGGCTGGAGCATGATATGTTAAGAATGGTAATATCTTAGTAGATCATAGGAAACAATAAGATCACTATTTTGGCAGCGAAGCATCTACTATGGAGACATGGGGGGAGCAGTATGACAGAGATAGAATACCGGCTGGAGAAGGATTTCTTAGGAAGTAAACAGGTGGAGAAACACGCCTACTACGGGATACAGACGCTGCGTGCAGTAGAGAATTTCCCGATAACCGGGTACCGGGTGCATCAGGAGCTGATTAAAGCTATGGGCATCGTCAAAAAATCTGCGGCACTGGCCAATATGGAAATCGGTAGACTCTACAAGGGACTGGGGGAAGTTATCGTTGAGGCGGCGGATGAGGTGATTGCCGGAAAGTGGCATGACCAATTCATCGTGGACCCGATTCAAGGCGGGGCCGGCACCTCGCTGAATATGAATGCGAATGAAGTGATTGCGAACCGCGCGCTGGAGCTGCTGGGCCGGGCCAAAGGCGATTATCTGCAGCTCAGTCCCAACACGCATGTGAATATGGCACAGTCCACGAACGATGCTTTTCCGACGGCAATTCATATTGCCACGCTCTCCCTGCTGGAGCAGCTGCTGGTGACTATGCGGAGCATGCATGGCGTATTTGTGCTGAAAGCGGCGGAGTTTGATCCGGTTATCAAAATGGGACGGACCCATCTTCAGGATGCGGTACCGATCCGTCTGGGCCAGGAATTCGAGGCGTACAGCCGGGTGCTGGAGCGTGATATTCAGCGGATCGAGCATACACGGCGGCATCTCTATCAGGTGAACATGGGGGCGACGGCGGTAGGCACCGGACTGAATGCGGAGCCGCGTTATATTGCGCGGGTGGTAGAACTTCTGGCCGAGATCAGCGGATTGCCGCTGGTGAGTGCTGAGCATCTGGTCGATGCTACGCAGAATACAGATGCCTACTGCGAGGTCTCGGCAGCGCTGAAGGTCTGCATGATGAACATGTCCAAAATCGCCAATGATCTGCGGCTGATGGCCTCCGGTCCGCGCTCCGGCTTGGGTGAAATTACGCTTCCGGCCCGCCAGCCCGGATCTTCCATCATGCCCGGCAAGGTGAATCCGGTGATGGCCGAGGTGATCAATCAGGTCGCTTTTCAGGTCATCGGAAATGATCATACGATCTGTCTCGCCTCCCAGGCGGGCCAACTCGAGCTTAACGTTATGGAGCCGGTGCTGGTATTCAATCTGATCCAGTCGATCAGCATTATGAACAATTCCTTCAAGGTGTTCACGGACTACTGCCTGGCGGGCATTGTGGCCAATAAGGAGAAGCTGCAGCGTGAAGTCGAGCAGAGCGTAGGCATCATTACTGCGGTGAACCCGCATCTGGGCTATGAAGTGGTGTCGCGTATTGCCAGAGAAGCGATTCTGACCGGCGAATCCGTGCGCGCTCTATGCCTGAAATACAATGTGCTCAGTGAGGAAGAGCTTAATCTGATCCTCGATCCCTATGAAATGACCCATCCCGGGATCGCGGGGGCGGCGCTTTTGAATAAGGAATAAAGGGCAGAATCCGGGGGATAGCGAAAATTGGCTGCAGAGACCGGTATTATTTTGTAAACCCGGGGTAAAGGTCGTGTTATAATATACGGGAGCATTTACACCCGGAAGTATCATAAATTTGTAATGGCTTACTGGAGGCATAGTGTGGCGAAGGCAAAAGTAGCAAAACGTCCAACCCGCGACGAATTCGTGCTGGAAGAGCTGGGCAATCAGCTGGTCGAGGCGAAACAGGAGGATTCCGAGATTCTGCTGACGGTCTGGGGGAAGGAAGAACAGGTTCGCGGAGTGATTGTGGAGATGGATTCGCGTACCGGCAAGGTACACCTGCGATATAACGAAGAAATTATCAAGGTTCCGTTCATGGATATTATGCAGGTGAATTACCCGCGGGATTAGCCGCTGGAGGCAGGTCTTGTAAGGTAGAGTATAGCAGGGCAGAAGAAAGCTCCGGCGCGCCGGAGAGTGGTTGGAGGTAGCAGGGACATGCAAGTGAACAAAACCAATGCCATGCGTATGCTTGATGCAAAAAAGGCCGGATACACCCTTCATACTTATGATAATGAGGATGGCCAGATTCACGGGAGTGCTGTTGCTGAGAAGATTGGCCTCCCGCCTGAGACAGTGTTTAAGACACTGGTCTCACACAGCGGGCCGCAGCCCTATGTATTTGTTATTCCAGTGGCTGAAGAGCTTGATCTTAAGAAAGCGGCCAAAGCCGCCGGAGCGAAGAAGATCGAGATGCTCCCGCTGAAGGAACTGCTGAAGTGGACAGGTTATGTGCGCGGGGGATGTTCGCCCGTTGGCATGAAGAAGCTGTATCCTACGTTCATACACAGCAGCGCGGAGGGGTTGCAGACCATCGCCGTCAGTGCAGGGCGCATCGGCATGCAGATGGAGCTTGAGCCTAAGCTGCTGGCAGATGTGGTATCTGCTGTATTTACGGATCTCATTAAAGAATAGCTGTAGAGCAAGAAGCCGGAATTCCTAGAGGTCTAGGGATTCCGGCTTCTTTGGCGGTTTTGGCTAACTCCATTCTGTGTAGTGACCGGCTATAAACCGGATCTCGCGCTCATAGTGTGCCAGATGCCCCTCATCAACCATTTTCATAAAAGCAGGATTGCCATCGGCAGCTCCCTGCTTCAAGGTATCGCACATTGCTGTCAGGCGCTCGACCACCCACTTGTTCAGCTCCTTAGGGGCGGGGACGGGAATCCCATAAGCCTCAAAAAATAACTGTATCCGCTGGCACCGGTCTGACGCATGTAAATGGGTTTGGTAAGCTGCGGTGGACCCTGATGTGTAGTCAGGTGCGAAGCTGGCCAGCGGAACTGATGTGTAGATGGAATATGCAATGTCCCACATCCGCGGACCGGGTCCGGCCATGTCGAAATCAATCAATGCCGCAGGAGCATCATTCTGAAAAACCACATTGTACAGGGCAGCGTCATTATGGCAGATCACTTCATGTGCACTGTTATCGGCATAGCTGAGCTGCCAGCTTCCCTCTGATTGCGGATTGAATCCTTCAGTCGCATCGTGGTAATGACGTAACAGGCGTGCTACGCCTGCAAGTGTCTCACGAGACCACATATACGGCTTAAGTTCAGGGTAAGCATTGCCTGGAACTTCTCCGGGAATATAGATGAGTATTTCACGCCCGGGCTCATCCAATCCGAGAAAACGTGGCGCTCCCCCGAAGTTCTGCTTCTCCAGATGCTGCAGCAGTGCATGAACATTAGGACTCCAATCCCCTGTGGGACGGCGGACGGTATCCGCCTTACGGACAATGTGATTCACATTTCCGCCGGTCAGTATTTCTTCATGCTGAGTCACCAGGCTAGTCCTCTCTTTCACTTTGGATGTATGTAATATAGTGCAGGATACTACCCGGTAGCCCATCCGAAAAGTAAGGACCAACGAGGTGAATGGATGCGTTCGTTCAGGAGTATGCGGACTGAGATTCCGCTAAGTGAAGCAGAATGGCTCTTTTCAGAGCAAATGGGCAGCATTAACGGAATCTCAGGCCGCGGGAGTTCGGTTTGCTCCGCCCAGGACGAATCTCAGTCCGCGTGAGACCAGACTTGCTCCGTTACGGCCGAGCAGTGGTCAGCAAGGGCTTAATGTTACTCTAATACGAGCGGAAATTCATTCCGCAGGCATACAGTTTTCTCAATCTTGCCCATCTTGCCCGGTTTGCGGATTGAGCAGCTAAGGCAACAGCTTCGCTGCCACAAGCCCCAGATACTCCTTCAGCGCCAGTCCGGTGGTGGAGACGGACCCGGCGGAGGGAGTGAATTTGCTCACATAGAGTGACATGGGGCGGCTGGACAGGTAATCCACCGGGAAAGGCTGCGGCGTTAGTCCCGCGTGCTCAAATTGCACCATGCTGCGCGGCATATGGAAGGCTGAGGTGACCAGCACCGGATGGCTGAATCCGTGCTCCTGCATAAGTGCAGCGGTGTTGACCGCATTCTGCTCGGTATTAAGCGAGCGGTTCTCCGGCAGGATGTCTTCTGCCGGGATGCCGAGTCCGATCAGCTGCCGCCGGGCGATATCGGCTTCATTGCCGCTGTCTGCAAACACCTGGCCGCCGGAGAAAATAACCGGCAGTCCGGTCTGCCGGTACAGCCGGGCGGCAGCCAGCAGCCGGTTCGCCGCCGGACCGGACATATTGCCCTGTCCGTCCAAATCCGGCGTGCCGGAGGTAGCGCCTCCGCCGAGGATGACAATAACATCGCCTTCTACTGCAGAAGGCTGTGTATATTGCCGTTCCAGACTGCCGATCAGCAGGTCACTGACTACAGAGGTCATCGACAGATAGAGCAGCAGGCTCACCGCGAGCAGTACGACCGCCGGCCGGCGGCTGCTTTTCCACAGCCAGACCACCATCCCCAGCAGCAGGATCACAAAAATTCCCGGAGGCAGAACAAAGCTGTATACGAATTTAATGAGGTAGATCAAGCAGGTCACCAACTTTTTGAAGGATTATATAAGAGTCTTATGTTCACCTGCCCTGGCATAGCAGATCAATTCTGGTTGTATTGTACCATGAGTCCGGCTGCTGTTCCCAGCTTCGCCCATGTTCAGGTGCGGTACAGATGCTTCATGTAGGAGGAGGGGGATTCACCGAGCACTTTTTTGAACACGCGGCTGAAATAGTAAGGGTTGGGGTAGCCAAGCGCTTCACTGATCTCAGATACATTGAACGAACTTGTCCGCATCAGCTCGATAGCCTTGTTCATCCGGAGCTTGGTATGGGTCTCAATAATCGTCTGTCCGGTGGCCTGCCTGAACGCGGATGACAGGTAGCTGTAATTCATATTCAGCTGTGAAGCAAGCTGTTCCCCGGCGAATTCCTCCCCGCAGTGTTTGATCAGATAAGCTGTAACTCTCCGCACAGCATTCCCGCTTTTGCCGCTGACAGATGTACTGCTCTCCTGCTGCCCGGCCGCATGTATATCCATGAACAGCTCATATACACTGAGGCAGCTCCGTGTCATCCAGTGCGTTTGCGATTCGGTCCGCTGAACCTGCTCGAGAATTAGCCGCAGACGGCTCTCCAGTCCAAGCTGAACCGGTGCTCTGCCATATTTGGGTAACGGGAACCGGTACTTGTAATAATCGGGATAATAATACTCCAGCTCAGGCAGCGGAATATAATCCTTGTAGCTGCTCTTGTCCCGGTGCTCTGCAGCGGATGTGAAATGAACCCAGTACCAGGATGTTCCCGCTGCGGATCGGGGTTCGCCCCAGTGATGAAGTCCTCCCCTCAGGAAAAGAAATTCTCCCGCTTGTACTACGTATTCCGTACCTTCTTCTATCACCTGCATGCTGCCTTGGGTCACATAAATAAATACCTCATAATCCAGCAGGCGGTCCGGATGGGTGTACAGGCCTGAAGCCTGATTCCAGCCGATATCCCGGACAAGCGGAAACCCGTCTGCCGTCAAAAAGATCTGCTCTTCCAAGGTTTCACCTCCTGTCCTCTCTAATCTATCCGCATTATAAAATCACAAAAAAGGATATGCAATCTGTGGTTTGATGCATTTTCTCTTAATGGACAGTGACTATAATTATTGTTATAGCCAAAATAAAGAGAGGTTGTTGAATCATGCACAGCGCAATGTCAGCTTTACGGATTGGACAGATTAAGCTTTTCCCCGGACCGGTGCAAGCCCGGTTTGAGTTGAACAAAAAGTATATTATGAGTCTGACCCCGATGAATCTGCTGCGCAGTTTCTATCTGGAGGCGGGACTCTGGAGCTATAGCGGTAACGGCGGGACAACAGCGGCCTCCACAACAAGCATGGATGGACCGGAGCAATGGCACTGGGGCTGGGAGTCACCGACCTGTGAGCTGCGTGGGCATATTATGGGTCACTGGCTGTCTGCGGCTGCGCGTATTTATGCACAGACGGAAGATATGCTGGTGAAGGCCAAGGCAGATCATATTGTGGGTGAACTGGCCAAATGCCAGGAAGCGAACGGCGGGGAGTGGCTGGCTGCTTTTCCGCAGACTTATATGCACCGCATTGCGAACGGCAAGTATGTCTGGGCTCTGCATTATACAGTTAATAAGCTCCTGATGGGTTTACACGAGATGTATGCCATAGCCGGCAATCTGCAGGCACTGGAGATCATGAAGGGGATCGCAGCCTGGTTCTTCCGCTGGACCGGCCGGTTCAGCAGGGAGCAGCTGGATGAACTGCTTGATCTGGAGACAGGAGGGATGCTCGAAGCCTGGGCGGATCTGTACGGAATTACCGGATCGGAGGAGCATTTGGAGCTGATCCGCCGCTATGACCGACGCCGCTTCTTCGATGCCCTGCTGGACGGTCAGGATGTACTGACCAATAAACACGCCAACACACAGATTCCCGAGATACTGGGAGCGGCAAAAGTATACGAGGTCACAGGGGATGAACGTTACCGCAGCATTGTGGAGGCGTTCTGGAAATGTGCCGTTACTGGGCGCGGTTATCTGTGCAGCGGTGCGGGCGATGATGGAGAGCTGTGGATGCCCGCTGGAGAGATGTCGGCCCGGCTGGGCGCTGGTCAGGAGCACTGCGTCAACTACAATATGATGCGGCTCTCGCATACCCTGCTGCGCTGGACCGGAGATGCGGCTTACGGGGATTACTGGGAACGGCGCTTCTATAACGGTGTGCTGGCCCATCAGCATGGAGAGAACGGCCGGATTTCATATTTCCTGGGGCTCGGTGCGGGCAGCACCAAAACATGGGGCTCGGAAACAGGACATTTCTGGTGCTGCCATGGCACCTTGATGCAGGCCAACGCCTCCTATGAACCGATGATTTACATGCAGGAGGAGGGCGGCTTAGCAGTATGCCAATGGATTCCTTCCACAGTAAGCTTCAAGCAGGGCGGAGCCGAAATAGGTATCCGGCTGGAGCAGGATGGCCAGCATGGCGTCTACCCTATGAATAATTGGTCGGTAGCCGGCATGACGAATATTACCAGAGTAGATATTCCGCCTATCCCGGTGCACCGTCCGGATGCGCTGGTATATAAGCTTACCGTTGCGGCTAATGAGGACAGCCGGTTCAGCCTGCGGCTGAGAATGCCCTGGTGGCTGCGGGAGGGAGCTGTCATCAGGGTGAATGGAATACTGCAGCCGGGAATATGCAACCCGTCTGCCTTTTATGAAATAGAACGGATGTGGAGCAGCGGCGACACCGTGGATGTGGAACTCCCCAAGGGGGTAACTGCGGAGCCATTGCCGGGTGATCAGGATATCTTCGCATTCGTGGACGGTCCGGTGGTACTGGCCGGTCTGGTTGGAGAAGAGCGGAGGCTGATTGGTGATGCGGCAGATCCGGGCAGCATGCTCACCCCTGACCGCGAACGTAACCATGGCTGGTGGATGTTCGGCAGTTACCGGACGATCCGCCAGGAGCGGGGATTTCGTCTGATTCCTTTGTTTGAGGTTAAGGACGAGGAGTATACGGTATATTTTCCGGTGGAGCAGGCTGGGGGCCAGCAGACTGGAGTATAAACCCGATCCAGCCGTTACCAAATCCCTGATGATCAACAATGGGCGGGGAGATAACAATGGTTCCTCCGCAGTTCGTAACCGGTTCTATAGGCTGCTGCAGGAAATGGTTGTTAAGGACGGGGATGTACTAGAATATATGAAACGGGCCAATACTGAATACGACAGGCAGGTACAGGAATACTGGCGGTGACATTACACTATTGCCTACACAAGAAAACGGAGGTCTGCCGACCTTCGTTTTCTTGTGAATAATCCTCGAAGCAATTTTCTATCCGTCTGGATAATCCGGGATAAAATGAAGTCGGAGCTGAAGGCTGAAACTGATTTACCGGTTTCCTGATTGAAAAAGTATATCTTCATAATGTGCCTCCCAGCGTATTGGCGGATAACGCTTTGCCGTCTGTCTTCCCCGGTTCCTCCGTAAGCTGACGGTAGCCCATGGGAGGCAGGCCGGTCCAGCGCTTGAACTGCTTGCTGAAATGGGAGACATCACGGTAGCCGAGCCTGTAGGCGATACTCTCCACTGACAGGCTGTTATCCAGCAGCAGTAGCTTGGCATGGCGGATGATCAGATCAGAGAGATACTGCCTCGGCGGCAATCCGTAGATTTGCCGGAAGGCGCGGTTGCAGTGATTCGGGCTGTAGCCAAGTCTTGCAGCGATGTCTTCAATGCTTCCGGCCCGGCTGCCGGTTGCCGCAGCGGTGAATACGGATTCCTGCAGAAGCCCTTCAATGGCGTTCGCCAGGGCAACGGTTTTCTCCGTAACACCGGGCAGTGTGCTCCGGACAGGGGAGGGCAATGCAGCCAGCACCCAGCTGCTGAGTGCGGTGAACAGCTGCAGCGAAGCATTGAGCGTCACCAGCCGGCCCCGCTGGGCATCGCTGGCATCAGGGAGGATCGTCGAGCTGATAATTGCATCGAGTGAAGAACGGATCGCCTGCAGCTCCGGAGTGTCACCGCTTAGGCTGACGGTGTCCATCGTCATCAGGGAACGGCGCAGGACCAGATCATCAATGTCGAAATGCAGGCAATAATAGGTCATTTCATCCTCTGACACTGTACCCAGGCTGGAATGCAGGACACTTGGGCGGATGAACAGAATGTCGCCGCTGTGCTGGATGTAAGACTGTCCGCCTACATTCATTTGCTGCGAACCCTGCAGGACGATATTGATCTCGAACATCGGATGGGTGTGTGCCGGATATTGCCACTCCTTGTTCACCTTGCGCCAGTGGGCAGCGAATATATGAAAGGCAGCCTGTATATCCGGGGACATCCGGCCGTCCATGGAATGCTGTGTACCGGGATCTAATACGTTCATACTCAACCTCTTTTTCACTAAAAGTTGGCTCTATTATAGCATAAGCCGCCGCGTCCGATTGATTTGTCCAAATAATTGGCGGCTTTGCGCCTGTTGCATAAGCGGGGGCAACGCTAACATAGAGTTATAAGCCCGGTACTGCCGGGCCACAGCCTGGAGGGAGTGCATTACGTTATGCCGAAGAATCAATTCTTTAATGCCCATCATTCACCGATTGGATCTTTTTCAAGCTTTACCCTCGGATTTAAGGGAGCGTCCGGCGGCTTTGACCTGGAAGTGGGCAAACCGCCTAGACAGAATGTATATATTGGTCTGGAGCGCAAGGATGGTAGCGGCTTCGATACCTTGCCGTTCCATGAGCAGGGCAGCGACGATGAAAGTAAACGTTATGACATCGAGAACCCCGACCCGAACCCGGATAAGCCGCAGATTCTTTATCACTACGCAGACGAAGAGATCACCCGCGATTTCCGCCTGGCATCGGATAGCTGGCAGGCAGGTGACCTAACCTTCCGCATTCTGTCACCGGTCCGGCCGGTTCCGGACCCCGAAACGGCTACTGACGAAGAGCTTAAGGAAGTGCTGCTGCCCGCAGTGCTGGTAGAGCTGGAAGTCGATAACACTTCGGGCAATGCTATCCGCCGTGCCTTCTTCGGCTTCCAGGGGAATGATCCCTATAACGCCTTGAGAAGATTCGATGGCGGCCAGGCAGAGCTGACCGGTGTCGGACAAGGCCGGTTTCTGGCCATTGCTGCTGAACAGGGCAGCGTGAAAGCTGCCATGCACTTTACCCTGGAGGATATTCTCACAGCGGAGCTGGAGGAGAACTGGACCTTCGGACTCGGCCAGGTTGGAGCTCTGGTTATGGATGTGCCCGCAGGAGAGCGCAAGGTCTACCGGTTCGCAGTCTGCTTCCACCGGTCCGGCTATGTAACCTCGGGGATGGACGCCAGTTATTACTATAACCGCTATTACAGTAATGTAGAGGCGGTAGCGGAATATGCGTTGTCCCATTTCGATCAGCTGAAGCAGCAGGCAGAGCAGGCTAACACCATGCTGGAAGGAACCGGGCTCAGCGAAGACCAGACATTCATGCTGGCTCATGCCATCCGCAGTTATTATGGCTCAACCGAGCTGCTGGAGTACAAAGCCCAGCCGTTCTGGATTGTGAACGAAGGCGAATACCGGATGATGAACACATTCGATCTTACGGTGGACCAGCTATTCTATGAGCTGAAGATGAATCCGTGGACCGTTCGCAATGAGCTGGATATGTTCGTGGACCGGTACAGCTATGTGGATACTGTCCGTTTCCCGGGAGACATGACGGAATATCCGGGCGGGCTCAGCTTCACCCATGATATGGGGGTAGCCAATGCCGTCTCACGTCCGGGGTATTCCTCATATGAGCTGTACGGCATCGACGGCTGCTTCTCGCATATGACCCATGAGCAGCTGGTGAACTGGATTCTTACTGCGGCGGTATATCTGGAGCATACTGGTGACCTTAGCTGGATGGAACGCAACCTTACAGTACTGGAGAGCTGCCTGCAGAGTATGCTGAACCGGGATCATCCGGACCCGGCGAAACGAAACGGTGTGATGGCCCTCGACAGCTCGCGGACAATGGGCGGTGCGGAGATTACTACGTACGACAGTCTTGATGTGTCACTGGGCCAGGCGCGCAACAATATTTACCTGGCGGGTAAATGCTGGGCAGCGTATTTGGCGATGGAGAAGATCTTCCGCGATAACGGCAATACGGAGCTGTCACAGACTGCCGGCAGACAGGCAGAGCTCTGCGCAGCAACCATTGTGGGCAGTGTTACCGAGGGTGGCTATATCCCGGCTGTAATCGGTGAAGGCAATGACTCCAAGATTATTCCGGCGATTGAAGGCCTCGTCTTCCCTTACTTCACAGGCTGTAAGGAAGCATTGGAGCGCGAGGGGCGGTTCGGCGAATACATCGCGGCGCTAGACACGCATCTGCAGGCCGTGCTTGTTGAAGGGGTGTGCTTGTTCGAGGACGGCGGCTGGAAAATCTCCTCCACCAGCAACAACAGCTGGCTGAGCAAGATTTATCTGTGCCAATTCATCGCCAGACAAATTCTTGGTCTGGAGTGGGAGGACAAAGGCCATGCAGCCGATTCGGCACATGTAACCTGGCTTACGCATCCGCAGCTCTCGATCTGGAGCTGGAGCGACCAGATTATCTCCGGCGAGATCACCGGCAGCAAATATTATCCGCGCGGAGTGACGGCGGTCTTGTGGTTGGAGGAGCAGCGGGGGTAAGCATTTGCAAGCTGAAAGGGTTATCCGAACACGCGGAGCCGCAGTAGCATTTCGTATGTGTAGTTGTCAGAGCTTCGCCCAGCCGCGAACGGTTAGCGATAATCACCTATTAAGGTGAAAGTGTTGTACAGATTACAACTTTGAACCTTAAATACTGGGGTGTTCGGGAGGATTGTTGTAGCAAATACAGGAATATTCCCGCTAAGCTGTCTGGAAGAAGATGAATGATGTATTTTATACAACATTATTGGATTTGAGGCAATAAAGTGAAGGGAATGTTGTATTCCGTGCAGGATTTTGAACCGGAATCGAATCGCGATTCTGCAACACTTGAATAATCTTTTGAACCATAAGTTTAAACAACAAACAGCGGGTCCCCAGTATGTGGGGGCCCGCTGTTTGAGTTATCCAATAGCCAGATTAGAAAATACGGTGCTTCAACACTTCAGCTTGGCGACGGCTTCGACTTAGTAATAATCGCCCTAGATCAGCGATACATCGATGAAGGAGTCGCCGCTGCCTGTACCATGCAGCAGAATAGCTTCATGCTCCGGCTGGTCCCAGGTGGCATAGTTAGTTGGGACTGCTCGCCTGTTCCAAGGCAGCTGAGCAGCTGCAGAAGCGGCATCGTGATATCCTTAGGACCTTACTCTAAGGATTATCCGGCACAGGTTATAATTCTCGTAGATCCACTCCATGGTCTAGAAGCAGTCCTCGAGATCAAATCCGCAATATGAGGGCTTCATGGTTCTAATCCTTTTACCCCGGGATTGGATTGAGGGAGCTGTCAGCTGTGCAGTAATTCACTTTGAAAAGGTAACAATTATAATATAATCCTGAGTAATTAACTCGGACTGGAATATCGGCGAGAGGCGAAAGGCGGGATGCAGAGTGGGGAACAATCAGCTACAACGGAAATACAGTGTATTTCTGGGCGTCATATTGTCGGGGTATAATGTGGCTGATAAGCTCTATGGCGCGGTTTTTATCATTTTGATGAGCTTGCGCGGCGTGGATGCCTTTCAGATCAGTATCGTGTTTGCCGTTTCTTCACTGTCCATGGCTATCTTTGATTACCCCAGCGGGAATCTGTCCGATATCTATGGAAGAAAGCGCATGACGGCGGCCGGATTCATGGTGTGGGGAGCGGGGCTCGGGATTTTTGCCGCTGCTAACGGTCTTGCCTTATTCATCGCCGCCTCCATCGTGATGTCTCTGGGAGTTGCGATGATTTCGGGTTCTCCGCAGGCGTGGTACATTGATCAGCTGGAAGAGCTGGGAATGCCGGATTATAAAAAAATCGCCCTGCCCCGCATCAGCGGGTTTGTATCGGCGTTTGCCATCGTCGGTGCATTGATGGGTACGGTGAGCAGCCGCGTACATTATGTTCTTCCGGTGGCTATTGCCGGCGTGCTGGCGGTAGGACTCGGCGTATATACCTGGCTCAGCTTCAGCGACAACTACGGAAGCAGAACGCAGAGCAGCATCCGCCGGGAGATCTATGCCAGTTCGGCCGATTTCGCCCGCAGCACAGAGATGCGGTTTATTCTTCTGCGCAGCATCCTGACACATACCGCCTTGCTGGTCTTTCTGTTGTCCTGGCAGGTATATGGGGTGAATGAGCTGGAATTTCCGGTCAGTTCCCTCGGGGTGCTGCTGATTCTGTTCATGGGAGTAATTAGTGTATCGAGCTTCCTGGTCTCCTATCTGGCCAAAAAAGAGGTTGCTGCCGTCCGGATCATCGTCTGCGGAACTGTAATCTCTGCACTCGGACTGCTGCTGGTCGGATTGTTTCCGCATAAGGCTGTATTTATTGCCGGTCTGGTGCTGTTTGAATTCGGGCTCGGGATGGATATGTCTTCTACAGGTGTCTGGGTACAGGATTTCATTCCCGGGGCCAAGCGGGCGACCTTCACCTCCGGGCTGTCAGCGCTCAAATCACTCGCCGGTTTCCTGATTACGCTGATCCTGGGGATCATGGCCAAGAATCTCGGGTATGCCTTCATCTGGTGCTTTGCGGGCGCCTCGCTGCTGGGATCCAATATCGTGCTGCTCTATTTCAACACTAAGTATGTACGGGCAGGCAGCAGCGAAGCAGACGGAGAGAAGACCCTGGTGTCCTGATTCTGAAAGGCTTAATTTATACTATAAAAGCTAACAACAGCAGGTCTTCTTCCCGGAGGCCTGCTGTTTAGCGTGTTCAGGGCAGCGGCATTACAGCCACTTCATCGCCCATGCCTCGACGGGCAGGAGCGCCGTGCCCAGCTCCTGCCCCTTGGCAGTGAGCGAATATTCCGTCCTTACCGGACGGTCAGGAATGACCTCGCGGCTGATCAGGCCGCATTCTTCAAGCTCCTTCAGGCGCTCGTTGAGCATACGTTTGCTTAGATCAGGGATGACCGTGTGCAGCTCACTGAACCGTTTGGTCCCCTCCATTAACACATGGATGATCAGATTCACCCACTTCTTGCCGATAATATGATGAACATGCTCGACTTTGGCGAGCAAAGGCTTAAGCTCCTGTGTCATGCGGATTCCCCCTTGTGTAGTTATTATAAATACCCACCTTACTATAACATAGTAGAAAGTGCGTGAAAATAAGTACTTTTCGTAAATGTCGAAATGAGGTTGACGAATGGATTCTGCAGTCGTATGATGAGTGTTATAAAGTTTGTGAGTAATAATAAGTAACCACATAAACATTTGATAATTACGGGAGGAATGAAAGTGGAATCATCATCATTCGTACTATTTGGCGCAACCGGGGATTTGGCCAAACGAAAAATATACCCCGCCCTATATAACCTGTTCAAAGATGGCAAGCTTTCTGGTCCTCTCTCAGTCATAGGTCTCGGCAGAAGAGAGTTGTCGAATGAAACCTTCCAGCATCAGGTGCTGGATTCATTGCGCACCTTTTCGCGGCGTCCGGTTGAGGATTCAGCAGAGCTGCAGAATTTCCTGCTGGCTTTTGAATATAGCGTGCTGGATGTCGGACGCCCCGAAGATTATGTGAAGCTGCTGGGCCATGTGCAGCGCCGTGAGGAAGAGCTGGGCCTTCCGCAGAACCGGATGTTCTACTTATCCGTCGGTCCTGAATTCTTCGGTGAGATTGCCAGTAACATTAACGCCAGCGGACTTGGTGACACGAAGGGATGGAAGCGGCTGATTATCGAGAAACCGTTCGGACGGGATCTGCAGTCGGCACGGGTGCTTAATGACAGCCTGAACACTGCTTTTAAGGAGGAAGAGATCTTCCGGATTGACCACTTCCTCGGCAAACCGATGGTGCAGAACCTTGAGGTGCTGAAATACTCCAATCCGGTACTGCGGGCATTGTGGCAGAACCGGTATATCGAGAGCGTACAGATTACGGCTAGTGAAACGGTCGGTGTGGAAGAACGGGCTGGGTATTATGACAAGGCTGGCGCGCTGCGCGACATGTTCCAGAACCACATGCTGCAGCTGCTTATGATGATGGCTATGCAATTGCCCAAAGGCAGCACCCCGGAAGATGTCCGCAGCAAGAAGCGCCATGTGATCCGTTCGGTACGGCCATTGCTCCGTGAGGAAGTGACGCAGCATGTGGTACGCGGCCAGTATGCAGCGGGTGAGCTGCGCGGGCAGCAGGTTCCCGCTTATACGGCTGAACCCGGCATAGAAGCCTCTTCACAGAATGAGACCTACATCGCCGCCCGGCTGTGGATTGATGACCCGCTTTGGAAGGACGTGCCATTCTATATCCGCACCGGCAAACGCATGAAGGAGAAATCGACGCGGATTGTTATAGAATTCAAAGAGCCGTTTAATGATTTGCATAATAAGAACAGAAGCAAGCTTGCCCTGGACCCTAACCTGCTGGTGATTGATATTGGTCCGAACGAAGGGATCTCCCTTACCCTAAATACCAAAAATCCGCGCCAGCACGGACAGCTCGAGCCGGTCAGCATTAAGCATGAGTCGGGCAACCCCGATCTGCCGGAAGCCTATGAGAACCTGATTTATGATGCTTTACTCGGAGATGCCACCTTCTTTGCCCATTGGGATGAAGTTGAGTTGTCCTGGCAGTGGGTTCAGCCTATAATCGAAGCAACAGCAGAAGGGACGCTTCCGCTTCATCTGTATCCAGCCGGTTCCTTTGGACCCCGGGCTGCCGATGAACTGCTTGGAGAGCATCACTGGTGGCTTGATGAACCGGAGGCTGTGGAGCATTCCGGGGTCCGCCAGACACAGGAGCTGGACCCGGAAGCTATCCGGCCTGGTGCGTGAGTAGCGGCATAATCATCTAATCTATAACATTCGGAGGGATTTGCAATGAAAGTTGGTTTAATTGGATTAGGCAAAATGGGCTTCAATCTCGGCCAGAATCTATTGGAGCACGAACATGAAGTCGTGGCTTATGATGTGAACGCCGGTGCGGTGCAGGTGCTGGAAGCGAAAGGAGCCGCCGGTGCGGGAAGTCTGGCAGAACTTACAGGCAAGCTGGAATCCCCGCGTATCCTCTGGATCATGGTCCCGCACACCTTTGTGGATTCGGTCATCACAGAACTGACGCCGCTGTTGTCGGAGGGGGATATCATCATCGAAGCCGGGAATTCTCATTATAAGGAGTCAATCCGCCGTCACGATGAGCTTAGCGCCCACGGGATTTATTTCCTGGATGCCGGAACCTCCGGCGGGATGGAAGGCGCACGCAATGGCGCTTGTTATATGATCGGCGGAGATGAGGAAGCGTGGGCGGTCGTCGAGCCGATTTTCCGGGATACTGCGGTCGAGAACGGGTACCTGTATGCCGGCAAATCCGGCAGCGGACACTTCCTGAAGATGGTCCACAACGGGATTGAGTACGGCATGATGGCTGCCATCGGTGAGGGCTTTGAGGTGCTGGAGAAAAGCGGCTATGACTTCGACTTCGAGCAGGTGGCCCGCGTCTGGAATAACGGATCGGTCGTCCGCTCCTGGCTGATGGAGCTGATCGAACGCGCCTTCTCCAAGGATGCCAAGCTGGATGAGATCAAGGGAATCATGCATTCCTCCGGGGAAGGCAGATGGACGCTGGAGACCGCGTTTGATCTGCAGGCGGCTACGCCGGTTATCGCCATGGCGCTGCTGATGCGCTACCGGTCGCTGGAGACCGATACCTTCACCGGCAAAGTAGTTGCTGCGCTGCGTAATGAATTCGGCGGCCATGCTGTGGAGACGAAGTAAAGGAAGCAGCAGGGGCGGCAGTTGCCGGACTCTGGTCCTATAAGATAATAGAAGTGTGAAAAGAGCAGCAGATCCTTTGGGGATTTGCTGTTTTTTGGTGCCGGGTAGTGTCTTTGAGTCTGAGGAGTGGGCAGATAGCGGCTCAACCTTGCTGCTCCCGAATTAGACAACCCGCACGGAGCATATAGGTACAGAAAGAGAAGCAGACGGGGGATGAACCAGTGTCTCGTAATCAGGAATTTACAGTCTATCTGATCACTAAGGGCGATATCATCCGGTTTATTGCAGTTGAAATTGTTTTAGGCAGTATGACATATTCACTGGCACTGAAAATTTTTCACAATGCTATTCTGGCGGGTGCGGGGGGATGGGCCTGTACTGAAGGGCTGAAGAGGCTGGGGAAACTCGGGTTGTTACTTGGGAAATAACAGAATTCACGAGTTCAGCCGGATGGAAATTGAATAACCCGCTGGTTAATGGTTAATAACGGGGATTCCCCCAGGCTATCAATCTGAGGTACTATATAGGAATAGTTATATAGAGAGAGATAGAGGAATGGTGATTCGCGTATGGTTAACCTACTGGAAGTATTGATCAAAGAAATTGTTCCGGCAGAAGGCTGCACTGAGCCGATTGCGGTTGCCTATGCAGTCTCTTTGGCGGCTGAACAGGTTGAGGGAGAGATTACTTCGATTCAGCTGTTCCTCAGCGGGAATATTGTGAAGAATGCGATGGGTGTAGGGATTCCGGGCACCGGGCAGACCGGTCTGCCGATAGCAGCAGCCTTGGGCGCAGTGATCCGCCGTTCTCATCGCAAGCTGGAGATTCTATCCGGACTTACTCCCGAAGAGCTGGCGAAGGCTAATGCGATGATCGGGCAGAAGCTGCTGAATGTGGAACTGAAGGATACCCCTGAGAAATTGTATATTGAAGCCAGGGTGAGCAGCTTGAATCATACAGCGACTGCAATTGTATCTAAAGAGCATACGAATGTAGTATTCCTGTCCAAAGACGGCGTTAAGCTGGAGCCGGGGAAGGACAAGGCGGATTGCGAGGAGTCAGACATGCTGGACCCGGAGGTATATTCGGTTTCATTGGAAGAAATATATGAATTCATCCAGACTGCGGATTTCACTGAGCTGCGGTTTCTGCTGGAAGGAGCGCGGATGAATAAAGCGATTTCGGATGAGGGGCTGCGCGGGGAGTATGGCCTGCAGGTGGGCAGGAAGATGAGCCAGCAATCGGCGGTGAATTTGTTCGGGGGGGATGTGGCGAACCGGATTATTGCCGCCACGGCAGCGGCATCCGATGCGCGGATGGACGGCAGCGCCATGCCTGTCATGACCACTGCGGGAAGCGGAAATCAGGGCATTGCCTGCACGATGCCGGTAATTGCCCTTGCTGATCTCCTTGGCAAAGATGAGGAGACACTGGCAAGAGCGATGGCGCTCAGCAATCTGATTACCATTCACGTCAAGCATTATATCGGCCGTCTGTCCCCGCTGTGCGGATCGGGAATTGCCGGGGGAGTAGGGGCAGGGAGCGGTATTGTCTACCTGATGGGCGGCACGCTGGAGCAGATCAAGCGCTCCATCCAGAACACTATTGCTTCTACTTCCGGAATGATCTGCGATGGTGCGAAACCGACCTGCGCGCTCAAAATCTCAACCGCCACGAATGCTGCAATCCAATCCGCAACACTGGCGATGAACGACATTTCAGCCAGTCTGAATGACGGGGTAATCTTTGAGAAGGTTGAAGATACAATTAAGAATATGGAGACACTGGTTCAGGAAGGGCTTGCGGCAACCGACCAGGCCATCCTGAACATCATGCTCTCCAAAGGAGCGGTATCGTAATACGTCCGTATATATTAGACTTAGCGGGTATAATCCGTTTGTTCCATTGAGACAGGCTGAGGATTGGCCAGTACCCACTGCACTGCCAGTTCGCTTAATCTTGCCGGTTCATCGTAGCCGGAGCCTTTGCGCAGTCTATTGGTTAATGAAGCTGCCTCCTGGAGAAGGGCGGGAGATAACGGTGTACCTGTGCCCAGGTGCCGGATAAGGGCATCCAGCATTTTACGGTAATTGTCATCCCAGTTGCCTCCGCCGTTATCCAGGATTTCATGAGAGACCCGTCCGGAAATACGGATAACCTCTCCCTGTACAGTTTGCGCGTGCCCTGAAGCAGGGACAAGGTAATCCCAGAGCTCCTGATGCTGGGCGGACCATGCCGCTGTGGCAGCCTTGATGGGGGAGGTTCCATCGTGCTTCACCTGTTTCGCAACAGGCTCGACATCGAATAGCCGGTACAGCTCCAGCATTGCGGATGCTTTTTGATCCAGCTCATCATTACTGTGGCTGGCTCTGACAAATTCCAGATCCTTGCCGATCCGCCGCACGGAATCTTTCATCTCCGGCGTGATTGCTGCTCCGGCATCCAGCAGGATTTTCGAGATTTCCACCATGTTAGCTATATCGATATTCCGGCATTGGGATAATCCCTTAGCGAGCGGTGTTTGTTTCCGTTTATTCTCCGCATGGATGTTTGCACCATGGGCGACCAGGTCCTGTATGGCCCGGGTACGGTAATAACCTGCCGCTGCGTGCAGCGGTGTCTCATTCTGATAATCCAGGGCATCGGGGTCCGCGCCTAATTCCAGGAGTAACGGGATATTTCCGGACCAGGTTGCAGCCTGGGAGTGCAGCGGAGTGTGCTCATATTTGTCCCGGGCGTTGATGTCGGCACCCTGCTCTACAAGCCAGCGGACCAGCTCATCCGGGATCTGCCGGAAGCTGAGCGCGGTTCCTTTGCTGTAACCCCCGCGGGCATCCCATTCGCACTCCTCAAAGATGGCCTTGAGCGCTGCGATATCACTCGTTTTGACCCGCTCGCCAAAATCGGCGGGTAAGGCTTGCTTCTTTTTCCCCATAGCATTTTTCCGCTCCTTTATGAATAGCAGATAATTTCTGCAAGTTTATCATATAGGGGAAGTGAATTCCAATAGAGTCAGGAATAGACTGCAATGGAATGGAGAGTATGCAAAAAGGCAAAGCTTCTGATCCCGAATCCGGGAAGAGAGGGTTTGCCTTTTGCTTTTATACACTTATATAGGGGACTGGCCTGTTGATTCCTGCGTCAGGTCTACTTAATATAACACTTCCACATTCTTCCCGGACAGCAGCTTAAGCCATGCATCCGAAGGTTTGCGGTCCGTAATCAGCACATCGATCCGGCTCAGCTCGACCAGCTTGGCGAAGGCGGTTTTGTCAAACTTGGTATGGTCGGCCAGCAGCACTACCTTTTCCGCCTGGCGCAGCATGTATTTCTTCGTTTCGCATTCCGGTTCATTGGAATCGGTAACTCCGTGCTCCATATCAATGCCTTTACAGCTGATCACAGCGATGTCCACATTATAGCGCTGGGTGGTATCGTGGGCTACAGGGCCGACCAGCGACAGGGAGCGGTGGCGCAGCGAACCCCCGGTGGAAATAATGTTCAGGCTGGAACTCGCGAATTCATGCAGAATGTTGATCGAATTCGTGATGATTGTCAGATTGCTTTTATTGCCCAGCAGCTTAAGGAATTCAAACGAGGTAGAACTGGGATCTACCATAAGCGTATCCCCGTCGTTAATCAGATTGAGAGCTTTAATCGCGATATTGCGTTTGATATCCGTATTGAGCGCCCCCCGGGTCAGGAACGGCAGATCTTCATTGGTATGTCTGTTTAGCATCGCTCCGCCGTAGGTGCGGCTGACAATTCCGTCCTTCTCCAGCTTCTCCAGATCTCTGCGTATCGTTTCCTCTGTGACCTCGAACATCCGGCTCAAATCGGACACAAGCACACGTTTATCCTGATGAACAAGATCTATTATTTTTTTGCGTCTTTCGGCAGCAAGCATACGTATCACCTTTCCGGTAGCTTATAGCTTCAAGTGGAAACGGCTTGGCCGTCCTTTTTAGGGACGGTAACGTTTCAGCAAGAAATACTATAAGGATAAGTTATCGTGTGAAACAGATAGATTCTTATATTTAAATATAGACCGTTATTTCTGTGTTGTACAATGAATATAAGAAAAACAACATGTATTATATTATGTTCTTTGCAAAACAGACATTAAACAAATGAAAACAACATAATTAATATTTAATTTGTTGACAACACAGATTATTGGCGATACGATGAGGATGCTAATAATCTCTTTGAAAGCGTATGCCGGTTCCCAACGGAAGCGCCGCAGCCGGTCTGCTGCTTAACCTCAGTGACCAGCCTGAGGCGCCGCAGCCAGAATGTACTTCCTACTATCAGTGGAGATACTTAGCTTACTGTAATCGTTCTATACTAATTTGCCTGGGAGGCTGGTCAAGCAATGAGTACTCATGTCTATTATGTTCCGTCCATCAACATTATGGGTAAGGGCTGTCTGAAGGAAATCGCTCCCTATATTCAAGAACTGAATTTGAAGAAAGCGCTCGTGGTTACGGATAAGTTCCTGACGAAGAGCGGGATCGCCGGCAAACTGCTGGCTGTCCTGGATGAAGCAGGGATTAACTATGTCGTATATGATGAAGTGAAGCCGAACCCAACCTGCAAAAATGTCCATGACGGCGTTGATTTCCTGAATGATCATCAATGCGACTATCTGATCTCTATCGGCGGAGGATCGCCGCAGGATACTGCTAAAGCGATCGGGATTGTAGCAACCAACGGCGGATATATTGCTGATTATGAAGGCGTTCACAAGTCCAAGAACAAATCCCTGCCTATCGTAGCCGTGAACACTACTGCAGGAACCTCAAGTGAAGTTACAATTAACTATGTAATTACAGATGAAGAACGCAAGATCAAGATGGTAATGGTCGACAAGAACAGTATCGCCACCATTTCGGTGAATGATCCTGAACTGATGATCGACAAGCCTGCTGCACTTACCGCGGCTACAGGTATGGATGCACTGACGCATGCAATTGAAGCACTGGTTACACCAGGCGCTTACCCTGTAACTGACGCTACTGCACTGGCGGCTGTTGAACTGATATTTGGAAACCTGGCCCGTACCGTAACAAACGGACATGATATCGAAGCACGTGAGCAGATGGTGTATGCGATCTTCCTGGGAGGCCTGGCCTTCAACAATGCCGGACTTGGTTATGTGCATGCCATGGCACATCAGCTCGGTGGCGTGTATGACCTTCCGCATGGCGTCTGTAATGCGATGCTGCTGCCACATGTGGAAGAAGAGAATGCCAAATATGTGCCTGAGAAATTCAGAGCGATTGCCAAAGCGATCGGATTGCAGGTCGAAGGCAAGAACGACAAGGAATGCGCGGATTTCGTCATCGAATCGATCAAAGCCCTGTCCAAGGAAGTTGGTATTCCGGCCAAACTGTCCGAGCTGGGTGTAGATGAAGTGGATTTGGATCTGCTGGCTGAGAATGCGATGAAGGATGCCTGCGCACCGGGCAACCCTTTCATTCCTACCAAAGAAGAAGTTATTGCCTTGTTCCGCAAAATTCTGTAATTTACCTTCTATAGATAAGGAGATTCCCTATGAACAATCATATCGCCGTCGATATCGGCGCCTCCAGCGGGCGGCTTGTACTCGGAACCCTCGTGGACGGGAGTCTCAAGCTGGAGGAGCTTCACCGTTTCAGCAATGGATTCACTGAGCAGGAGGGCTCCTGCTTCTGGGACATTGATTATTTGTTTAATGAAATTATCAGCGGTCTTCATCAAGCAAAAAGCGCAGGAATTAACGAATGTACACTGGGTATTGATACATGGGCAGTAGATTATGTGCTGCTGGATGCGGAAGGCAAGCGGATGCAGGAAGTCTATGCTTACCGTGACCGCCGCACTGATGGGGTTATGGAGAAAGTCAGCAAGCTGCTCTCGCCTGAGAAGGTTTACGCCAAGACAGGGATTCAGCAGCTTAGCTTCAATACGCTGTATCAGCTGTATGCGCATGACCGGGAAGAGCTGGAAGCAGCAGATCAGATTCTGATGGTTCCGGATTATCTCTACTATAGACTCAGCGGCCGCAAGATCAACGAGGTGACCAATGCCTCCACGATGCAGCTGCTGAACCTTGCTACCCGTGATTTCGATCCGGAATTGCTGTCCTTACTGCATCTCCGCAGAGAGCAGTTCGCACTGCTTACGGAGCCGGGAGAAGATCTCGGCTTCATCACGGCGGAGCTGATGCACCAGCATGATCTGCCGCAGTGCCGCCTAATCTGTGCCGCCACACATGACACGGCTTCTGCCGTGCTCGGTGTGCCTGCGCAGCAAGGGAGATCCTCAGCTTACATCAGCAGCGGCACCTGGTCTCTGCTCGGGTTGGAGCTGGATCACCCGATTAATGACAGCAAAGCTCTGGCAGCCAATTATACGAACGAGTGGGGAGCTTACGGCACTTACCGTTTCCTTAAGAACATTATGGGCCTTTGGCTGATCCAGGAAGTACGGAGACTGGATGGGGCAAGATACAGCTTCGCCGAGCTGGCCTCAATGGCCGGAGGCAGCGAAGGCTTCCGCAGCGTGATTCCATGCAATCATCCGCGTTTCCTGAATCCGGACCATATGATAGAAGAGATTCGCCAGGCCTGCGCGGAGAGCGGCCAGCCTGTTCCAGAGACGCCGGGTGAACTAGCCCGTTGTATATTTGACAGTCTGGCTCTATCCTATCGGAGCTATCTGGCCGAGCTTGAAGACCTCACGGGCCAAGGGATTGAAGTTCTGCAGATCGTCGGCGGCGGCGCCAATAATGAACTGCTGTGTCAGCTGACCGCCGATATGATCGGCAGAGAGGTACTGGCAGGTCCGACGGAATCAACGGCACTGGGCAATCTGGCCGTGCAGATGATCAAGGCGGGCCGAATGGCCGACATCCATGAAGCCCGGGACGTCATCGGCACTTCCTTTGCAATCAAGTCGTATCTGCCGCGGCCGGTTCCCCGGCTGAATCAGCTACTGGCCCGCTGGAATAAGCTCCATTCTGCGGCAAGTACGATTGAGAATATATAGAACTATTAGGAGGCAACAGCATGGATCAGAGCATCACCAGTGGCTATAACGAAGCGAAGAAATTATACGCAGCCCATGGAATTAACGTAGATGAGGTGCTGGAGAAGCTTGCGAAGATCAAAATTTCCGTTCATTGCTGGCAAGGCGATGATGTTCAAGGGTTCCTGTTCAAAGACAAAGAGCTCAGCGGCGGGATTGCTGTGACTGGCAGCTATCCCGGACGTGCCGGCACACCGGCTGAGCTGCGCAAGGATTTGGAGAAAGCCCTGTCGCTGATTCCGGGTAAACATAAAGTCAATCTGCATGCAATCTATGCTGATACTGACGAACAGGTCGATCTGGATGAGCTGGAACCGCGCCACTTCGCAAGCTGGGTAGAGTGGGCGAAAGAGCAGGGGCTGGGACTGGATTTCAATCCAACCTGTTTCTCGCATCCGAAGGCTGCTGACGGCTTCACCCTGAGTCATGCCAATGACGAAATCCGCAATTTCTGGATTAAACACTGCAAGGCTTCCCGCCGCATCGCCGAGCATTTCGGCCGCGAGCTGGGACAGCCTTGTGTAACGAATTTCTGGGTACCGGACGGCTACAAGGATACTCCGATTGACCGCCTGGCACCGCGTGTGCGTCTTAAGGAATCCCTGGATGAAATTTTCAGTGAGGAAATTGATCCGCAGTACAATATTGATGCACTTGAGAGCAAGCTGTTCGGTATCGGTTCTGAGAGCTATGTTGTCGGATCACATGAATTCTACATGGGTTATGGCCTAACCCGCGGCAAGGCGATCTGCCTCGATGCCGGACATTTCCATCCGACCGAAGTCATCTCCAATAAACTCAGCTCGATCCTGATGTTCTCAGAACAGCTGCTGCTGCATGTCAGCAGACCGGTCCGCTGGGACAGCGATCATGTTGTCACCATGGACGATGAGCTGCTGGAAATTGCCCGTGAACTGGTTCGCGGAGATTTGCTGCCGCGCACGAACATCGGCCTTGATTTCTTCGACGGCAGCATCAATCATCTCGCGGCTTGGGTTATTGGAACTCGCAACACCATTAAGGCGCTGCTTCGCGCTATGCTGGAGCCGGTTGAGGAGCTTCGCGCCATTGAACTGGCAGGAGACTATACTTCACGCCTCGCGCTGGTAGAAGAATTCAAGTCCTATCCGTTCGGCGCAGTTTGGGATTACTACTGCGCATCACAGGGCACTCCGGTCCGTGAGCAATGGCTGGCTGAAGTGAAGAGCTACGAGCAGGAAGTACTGGCTGCAAGATAAATGGGATTTTGTCCTGTTGAATCATAGACACAGCGGCATTTGATATAGCGTAATTGAATGTATCTACGCACTTATACGAGCATATAGAGGAGAGATAACATATGAGTACTTCAGTAGTAGAATCTAAAGGTTATATCGCCGATGTTGAAGCGCCGTTTATCCAGGAAATGTCGGAGATCACCCACCACATGTGGTCGCTGGGCTGGGATGAGCTGAATGGAGGCAACGTCAGCTATCTGCTGGATGAAGAAGAAGTAGCCAAGTATATTAACATCCGCGAGCCGCTGCGTACAATCGCCCTTACCTTCCCTGTGACCGAGCTGGCCGGCAAAACCTTCATCGTAACCGGCTCCGGTAAATACTTCCGCAACGTCATCAAAGACCCGGAAGCGAACCTTGGCGTGCTGCGTGTCAGCGGCAGCGGTGAAAGTGTAGAAGTGCTCTGGGGCTTGCGTAACGGAGCGGTACCGACCAGTGAGCTTGCTTCCCACTTCATGAGCCATATTGAACGGCTGAAGGTAGATCCTTCGCACCGCATCGTGCTGCATACCCATGCAACGAATGTGATTGCCATGACCTTTACCCATGATCTGGATGAACTGAAGTTCACCAAGACCCTGTGGGAAATGTGCACAGAATGTCTGGTTGTCTTCCCGGATGGCGTCAGCGTCATTCCTTGGATGGTTCCGGGCAGCAGTGATATCGGACGGGCTACAGCGGATAAAATGAAAGACTATCGTGTAGTGATTTGGCCACAGCATGGTATCTTTGTTACGGGTGCTACCATGGATGCTACCTTCGGTCTGGTAGAAACCATTGAAAAAGCGGCAATTGTCTACAATCTGATCGGCGGACGTGAAATCAAACAGAAAATCACGGATCAACAGCTGGCCGATCTGGCCGCAGCATTCCGGGTAACTCCGAAGGCCGGCGTTCTGGACCTGTAGGTTAATTAGGATCATCCCGGCACTCATTTGCATTTGCCGCTGAGAACAGTCATAATATGCTTACTTAAAGTAATTATATTATGAAATGGAGGCCGATCATGAATACCAATAAATTGTTTGAACCCTTTGAGGGAGGGGGCCTGTCCCTGACCAACCGTGTGGTAATGGCACCGATGACACGGGTTCAGTCTCCAGGAGGCGTGGCTAGTCCGGAGGTAGCGGCTTATTACCGCCGCCGGGCGGAAGGCGGCGTCGGTCTGATCATTACTGAAGGAACAGCTATCGATCATCCGGCGGCGGTCAGCCATCCGGATATTCCGAATATCCACGGCGAAGCCTCTCTGGAGGGATGGGCGCAGGTAGTCAAGGAAGTGCATGCTGCCGGAGGCAAAATTATTCCGCAGCTGTGGCATGTCGGCATGGCCCGTAGCATCGGTGAATTGCCGAATGCTTCAGCGCTTCCTATCGGTCCTTCAGGGCTTAATCTGGCCGGAGAGCAAGTTACCGAGCCGATGACCAAGAATGAAATTCAGGGGATTGTCAGCGCCTTTGCCAAGGCGGCCAAAGATGCCAAGGCCATTGGCTTCGACGGCATTGAATTACACGGGGCCCACGGTTATCTGATCGACCAGTTCTTCTGGGAGAAGACCAACCACCGTACCGATGAATATGGCGGTGATCTTGAGGCACGGACAACCTTCGCGGTTGAAGTGATCGATGCCTGCCGCCGTGCGGTAGGACCGGACTTCCCGATTGTGCTCCGCTTCTCGCAGTGGAAGGGTGGCCATTATGACGCCAGACTTGTGGAGACGCCTGAAGACCTGGCGCGCTTCCTGACACCACTCAGCAATGCGGGTGTGGATATCTTCCACTGCTCCACCCGGCGTTTCTGGCAGCCGGAGTTCGAAGGGTCAGATCTTAATCTGGCAGGCTGGACGAAGAAGATTACCGGCAAACCGACAATCACAGTAGGCTCTGTGGGACTCGACAGTGCCTTTCCCAGCCCGGTAACCGAGAAGAATCAGGAGGATAATATTGACCTTCTGCTGGAGCGGCTGGACAAGGCAGAGTTCGATCTTGTTGCGGTAGGCAGAGCCCTGATCAGCGATCCGGCGTGGGCTGCTAAAGTGCAGGCTGGCAGAATTGGTGAGATCATTCATTTCACCTCTGACGCAACCAAGACATTATACTAAGAATACTAATTCATATAGTTTGAGCCAGAGCACCCGGTGAATTGGGAATTGCGGCAAGCCTCGTGTTTATCCGCTAATGTCCATCCACATCGGGTGTTTTTTGCGCAGATCAGCCCCATTACAGCATAATACTGTCCAATTTCCTGAAATAATGCCATTGTCCGAGCATCCTTACCTTTCTCTAATTATTGCTATAAGGAGGACCTTTGTAAATTCAGAAGAAGGAGAGTGAGAGATGGCGATTCTATCGACGGGACCTATCGAGAACAATGTGGTAAACAGCACAGGCACCCGCCCGACTCAATCGGTAACAGTCAAAAATAGACGGCCGAAATACAACCGAGGAATTCGATGTTCTTATCTTGGACTACAGCCTTATTGGAGTACGGTCCCTGTATGTGTAAGAAAAATTAAGTGTCGGACCGTGCTGAGCCCGGTTATGGCAAGCAGAGTTTAATGAATAAGTCCCGAACCATAAGCTTGGGCCGGGTTTATTGCTGTGGATAGAATGGAATGATGCAGTGATATTCTTCAAAGAAATATAAAGAATATTTAGTATTATAAGGAAGCAAGTGGAATTGATACATAAGGAGACTAATACAATGCAAGTTGAGCAGAGAGATCTGGAACTGATCCAGGAAGCCATTAAGGTAATAGACCGCAACTTCGATGAAGTGAACGAGCGTCACACGGTAGGTGCAGCAGTACGCTGCGCGAATGGCAAAGTTTATGCAGGAGTTAATTTGTACTCGATTCATGGCTCATGTGCGGAGTTTATTGCTATCGGCGCGGCGATTACAGCAGGAGAACGGGAATTCGAGACTATCGTTGCTACCAGAGCGTAAAGCGAAGGAGGAATTCTGCTTCCTCCATGCGGCAATTGCCGGGAGATGCTGGTACGTTATGCTCCGAATATTCAGGTTCTGGTGCAAACAGGAAATGGAGTGGAGAAGTACAGCATCCAAGAGCTGATACCGTATCATTAAACGTAAAATTCACGAAAAGCTCTGCCTTGTCGGGGCTTTTTTTGTCATTCAGGAAATTTTTTCGCAGAGCTCCGGTAACTGTTTATATATTCCTGCCCAAAATACAACATTTTCCTCATCCTACCGGCCCAAATCCGGAATTGTTGTACTAAAGGCTGAATCGGATCAATGGATTAGATGGTTAGATTATCCTTATCTGTGATATAATTTTGAATTGATTGCGGGTGTATCTGAATTCATGAATTACTTATAAAGGAAGTGTAAATCTGATGACGAAGGAGAACCGGAACTCAGCGGACTTCAACTCCACCAAGGGCAAGGATTACTCCAAGTATTTTGATTTTACCGATGCTAAAGTGATAAGTGAGCAAGAGGGCAAGACCACCTATCGCATAAAAGGAAGAAACGTTCAGATAAACAGCCAGCCCGACTACAGGGAAGGCAAGCGCCGCGGCAAGGAAGAGATCGAGGTGCTCTACCATTTCGAGATTCCGCCGGAGATGGAGGATTTCGGCCAAGGCAAAACCTATCATATCACCACCTACGGCTGCCAATTGGTACAAAAAGCATTATAATTCATTTCCCAATGTCTTTTTATTTTATACACATATGCAATACGTTTGGATAAAAAAGCATTATTTATATTGATATAAGAATCAACATCCCTTATTGTTTTTTATAGGGATTTTTTTGTTTTTAGGGGGCGTATGCGTGAATAAGAAAATAAAGCGTTGTGTTATTTACCTTCGTGTATCTGATTATCAAAAGCAAGTTATAAATAAAGATGGTCAATCATTAGATTTACAATTAATTGAGTGCAAGCGATTTATGGAGGATAAAGGATATGAAATTGTTAAGGTCTTCCGAGAAGAAGGTCTTTCAGGTAAAACACAATTTCGTGACCAGTTCCAAGAAATGTTGCAATTCATAAATCAACGTAAAAATGATCCGAATGAAAAAATAACTGCTTGTACATTTTTTGCGCTTACTCGTCTTGGTCGTTCTGCTCGTTTGATACTTAATACCGTAGAATCGCTGAAAAGTATAGGTTGCCAAATATTCAGCGTTTCAGATGGAGCTAAGGATGGCGATGGAACTTCAAAGCTACTATTAACAATTCTAAGTGGTATGGCAGAGTATGAAGCATATCAGCTTGCAGAAAGAACGTTTCCTATGCAATTACATAAGGTTAAAACACAAGGTTCTTATCAGGGGAGTAGATACGTTTCATATGGTTACACATATAATAAAGGGGATAAAAAATTAACCGTAGTAGCTGAGGAAGCACGACAGGTAAAAATGATTTATGATTTTTTCTGCAATGGAATTGAGAACGATTATAACGTAGGACAATATAAGATAGCGAAGTATATGAACAGAATAGGTGAGAAGTGGATTAGGGACGGTTCTGAATGGACTTCTAAGCGTATAGCTGACATTCTAAGAAATGAACACTATATTGGAACTTATGTATTTAATCGTAAGGGAACAAAGTATAAAACAATAGATACCGAAGATTTTACAGAAACGAAATATGAAATGAGTAAAAAGAGTAAGAACTTCCGTCCAGTTAGAGAAACATTTGAAAAAGAAGAAAGCGAAATAGTACGATATGAAAATGCTCACGAAGCAATAATCTCTCATACAGTATGGATGATAGCTAAAAATAAAATTGAAAAAAATAAAAGACAACATCCATTGGATACTTCACGTACAACTAAGCATTTATTAAGTAAGCTCCTTTTCTGTCCAGATTGTAATGGTAAAATGACAGCAACAAAGATGTATAAAAAAGATAGGACATATGAAACGTATTATAAGTGTCAGTACGCTTCTGGTGGTGGAAATTGTAATTTTAACCTAATAAAAGAGGCTTATATACTACCAAGAATACTAGATGTCTTTTTTACTTATTATGAATTTTACATTAGGAGAGTTCTCCCTGATCTCCTTATGGATAGTCTAATGGCTAGTGAGAACATTATAGATAACGATAGTGACAAGATAGCCTCTATGGAGCTTCGTAAGGAACGATTGTATGAAGAACAGAGGAAATTAAGAAAAGAATATAATAATGAATTGATTGACGAAGAGTTTTATAAGATGGAAATGAAAACAATCACACAACAAATAAGTATCTTAAATAAAGAAATAGGAAATATAAATCACAGTAGCCAGGACAAGATAGTTAATAAAAATGAGATTGAACAGTTTGTTGATAAATTTTCTTCATTTAAAGATGTAAGATTATATTTCGATAATTTAGATAGACAAGGGCAAATTGAACTTTTGAGTAAATTAATATACAGAGTTGAATATGAGAAATATGAAGGACGTAAAGGTGAAAATTCATTTGCTATTACAAGTATTAAACTAAATAAAGAAATGATTCATAGTTATCAATCTTTCACAGAGAAATTGAATAAACTAGGGAAAACTAATCAACAATTATTTAAAAAGTTCAGTAAAATCCGTTATGAAGTGGCAGAACGATTGGGGCTTGGATCAAACGGATTACAACCTTTAATGAGAAAGATAATTGAAATAGAGGAAAGAGAAAACACGGTGTTGGTTGATTTAAATACAGGTGAAGAATTTGGTAATCTCACTAGTATGAATGACCAATTTAGGGAAGGTATTAAAAAACATAAAGCAATGCTTCTTCAAATGGATAAGAGTGAGCTTAGAGAATATCTTAGAAGCAATAAATTAGAATTCAATGTTGATACCTATTATGAAGAGTTAAGAAAATAAAAAAAAGCAGAGCGGGTATTATACCGACTCTGTTTTTTTGAATTTTATCTTACAATTTAAAATAGAATCAAGTTGATTGAAACTAAAAGTTTCACAATCAGACATTGCTTTAATTTCTTGAACTACACCATCAACTTTAACCTTCGTTATAACTTTGATTATAGATAAAAAGTAAAATATTGTAATATGCATCTCATTTTCATTTGTAATGAGGGCTTGGGATTTTCGTTGGCAAATACTTATATCTGCATATAAGATAGCGGTTATTGGAAGCAGGGAAGCTATAAGCCACACTGATCCATTAAAGAAGAAACAATAAATTGAAACTGGAATAAAACAAAGCAACGAAGCTAGGACTAATGAATAAATACGGTAAGTGAATTGAATATTTCCCTTATATAGAATTTCACTCAACAGCATCATATCCTTCAATTACAATAATATAGACACCTATTTTCTCAAATAACCTTTTGATAACTTCATACTCTCTTGTATGCATACTTATTGAGTGGTAACTGGGTATTAACAGCACTTGGAACATATCACTTGACTCAGCGGCTGAACGTAGCTGCTCGTTATCGTCTTTCTGGTCGGTTGTTTCTCTAAAGAAATAAGTAGTGTCAATCTCTATATTATGTTTTGCGGCGAAGCTATTTACGATATTCATCTTTTCTTCAAGTTGATATTTGTCTGCCGCTCGGCAATAAGCCCCCACATTTTTACCTTCTAAAAAACTCTCCAAATAATCAGCCATTTTCAACAACTCCCGAAAGTAGTTTTTTATCTAAGTAAATTATAAGATATAAGTATTGTAAAAGTAAATAGAATTAAGATGTAAAAATAAATAAATTTTATAAAATATAATGTATGGTATTTATTGAATTTAATGAATTACATTATATCTAATATAATAAATAAAGTATTATTTTAAATTTTATCGTGAGATACTTGACTGACGGCAGGAAGTTAAGTGAAGTTAAAAACAAAGAGGAATTAATGAGAAAGTCATTAAAATAATAGCAATAATAAATCAATAATATAAAATAATATATTTGATTTGTAAAAAAACGATAAATTTCAAAGAAAAAATTATTGGAGTGATAATCGGAGGTATTCATAAAATAATCAACATTTTATTATTATATTGTTTTATTCAGTAATGGAAGATAAAATGATATTATGAAATTATAACAAAGGGGTTATGAAATGAAATTTAAAAATTTAATTATTACTGCATTTTCTTTATCTTTAATTTTGTCTTCGGCAGGAAACGTCTTCGCTAATTCCACGGAATCAATTAATTCAGTAATTAAGCTTCAAATTGGTAGTAAAAAAGTCTATGTCAATAATGTAGAAAAGAACTCTTTACAAGTTGCTCCTTTTATAAAAAATCAAAGTGCATTAGTTCCAATAAGATTTGTTTCTGAAAATCTTAACGCCCAATTGGAATGGAATCCTCAGAAACAAGAAATTACTATTAATAAAGATTCAAAAAAAATGATATTAACGATTAATAAAAATGAAAGCATTGTAAATGGAAAGATCGTTAAAATGGACTCCTCAGCAACTCTTATTAATGGTACGACATTTGTTCCTATTCGATTTATTAGCGAAAATTTAAATGCAAGTGTAACTTGGGATCAAAAGACATCAACTATTGAAATTAAATCAATGAATTCTGAACCTTTCGAAGATAATACACCAACCACACCTGTAACAGAAGTAAATAATGAAAAGGATAGAGATGAAATTATAGCCGTTTTAACAAAAAACACAGTAGCAATGACAAACGATGATGTAGAAACTTTTATGAGTACATATAACACACTTGCTGAAAGTAAAGAAAAATTAGTGCAAGTATTTGCTAGTGACCCCAGTATATTTTCTGTTGAAAATGTAGAATTGACTAGTAATGACGGAATAAATGCTATTGTGAAATTTACTAGAATTCAAGAAAGAACAGGTATATACAACGGACAATTAGGTACTATTAAATTACGAATGACCGCCGATGTTAAGTTAATTAAAGTAAATGAACAGTGGAAAATCAATTCATTCACTAATTCAGTAGTTAAACCTTTTTAAGAATAATAAAAGACTGTGTTAAATGGTATTCAAATCCCCTTATATAATAAGGGGATTTTTTTGTTATTAATAAATTTGAATGTAACAAAATAGACGTGCCTATTAGCATGTCTATTTGTATACAATTATATTAGTTAGTAAACTAATCATTTTAGGGGTAGTGATTACTTAGATTAAAAATCGAAAGGGGGCTATCTTAATGACTACGATTATAACTTTTAACTTTGGTGTAGGCTGTGGTTGTTACTAAAATGACTGTTCCAAATCCTAACATTATATAAGAAAGTGTTTCTATTGGAAGATTGTAAATAGTCATTAAGATAGCCCCCTTTCGAAAAAATTAGGAGTGTGTTTTATAATACTTCTATTACGATGTAAGTATATAACTTAAGTTAAAATAAGTCAAATATAGTTTATTATATCCAGTTAAAGACAAAGAAGTTTAGCACGATAACTTTAAATCTTTCAGGTCTAAAAAAGAATTTGTTTTATTGAGAAAAAAGACTTTTGTTTTTTGATCATTTATATAGTATATGTGTAAATCTCTTTTACACTTAAAGATTATTTTAAAATGTAAAACAGCTTTACATTTGAAGATTGTTTTTTGAAATTATTTTTATTTTTTACTAAGAAAATACGGGTTTCAGACTTTTAATTATTTATATAGTATATGTGTAAATCTCCTTTACATTTAAAGGTTATTTTAAAATGTAAAGAAGTTTTACTTTTGAATAAAATATTAAACAAAGTAAAACTATTTTACGATGTTATGTAAATTTGACAAAATTAAAAATAATGCTAAAATCCATTATCGAAAAATAAAATTGAGTTTAGGGAGAGAATTAAAATGAGAAATCCAAGTGAAATGGCAATTGAAGTTATTAAAAAAGGTATTGTAGAATTTTTTGAAGCTGGTTACAAATACATTTATGTCTCAGGAGTATGCGCCATTATAGGAATGATTTTGATTGGTTTTGGTTACGGTGGTATTGGAACATTCATAGTCTTTGGGTTATCAATCTTAACCTTATTCGCGGCAATGATCGTTGGTCTAATCAAAAGTGTATCAGAAGCAATTATATTTTCTAAGAAGTTTGAAGATGATGACGACAAAAGGAATAAATCAGCACAGAAATACAAGCATACACAAGAAGTGAAAGCAAAAGCATAGTTAATCTGAAATAAAACCACTCTAATGGGTGGTTTTTTTATTTTTTTAAAGACAATAGTATAATATTTGACGAAAATTAAAAAACAATATAAAATTCTTTTACATTGTTGTAAAAATACAAAAATATAAAATACTAAGGAGTGGTTATAATGGAAGTTGCGAGTAATGATTATTTCATAGAAGGAGTAGAAAATAGAATTAATTTCGCAAAAAGACAATACATTGAAATGTGTATAGAAATTAGTTGTTTGAAGTTCGTTAATGATAATGCTGAAGATAATAAAATTAAACTTATTAAATTAGATTTAATGGCAAAGAATAAATACAAAGAAATCAAATTTTTAGAATCAAAGTTAAAAGAAGTTGAGGTGGCTGAAAATGTCTAATGAAATACGATTTAGTACCCTTCAATATATGAAGACTTTTCTAATGTTCGGTTGGATTCAAGAGTTAGCTAAGGAAAATAAAAATCCAGACGCTTCATTTGTATGGATGGTATTTATTAATTGGGTAGGCGACAATGTTGAGCAAATATCAATTGAGCATATCACCAGTGGTGAATTTTACTATGATTATCCAATTGGAAACATTGAGCGCATAAGAGAAGATTTTCAAATGTCTAAGCCTACTTTTGGTAAAGCATTAAATACTTTAATTGAAGCAGGTTTAGTTAGAAAGAGTAAAGGAGCAAATAACGCTGGAATATCCCGTTTATACTTCCCTATAAGTATTCCAGAACCTAGCGTACTAAGAATACCAAAGCATTTTTCATTAAAACATAGCGGAAATATTGATTATCAGATAAAGAAACGTACTCAGTTCCAACGAGACATTATAGCTTATAAGAAAGACAAGGATTATAAAAATGAAGATATTACAAAATACAAATTACTTCTCAATGATTATTTGCAAGATAAGCGAATTAAGCTTCAAGAACAATATATTATTTTGTTAGCTAAAAATGAAGTTGAAGTACATAAAGACTTTATTCGAAACGAAGCCTGTGAAAGGATAACTAAAATGATTCAACAATATGTATATCCATTTATGGTCGAGATAGCGATAAGTAATTTATATGAAAGAAAAGAGAAGATAGACTATGTGTTCAGAGAACTAAAAAAAGAACTTACACGATTGAAAAATGAAAACCAAAAAACAAAGGCTTATGCCGAGGAGGATAACTATATGAGTGATAATTTCGCGAATGATTTATTTAAGACAATTCAGGAAAGTGAAGATAATGAAATCAAAATCATTGAAGAAGAAATTAATAATTTTGACCACATTAATGGTTCTCACGAAAATTATAGATTATTGAAAAAAATGCTTAAAGAAGCAAAAAATAAACAGTTCAATAACATTTATGTAGATACAGAAGAACTCATTATTGATATTGAGAAAGAGTTGGAAGAAAAGTCAAGAACAGTTGAAGATTACGAGTATTTATATACAGATACAGATTAAAAATTACACAGGAGTGTGTTGTTAAAATGAATTACAATAATCAAATGATTGAAGGTTGCGTTGAAAAGGCGAAAGTATATAATAATAATTTCTATAGAATTCGAGTAAAAGACAGCAAAAATAAGAAATATACAATGGTAGGTAATGCGATTACGATAATTGAAGAGTTTCGATATTATAGATTTTCTTATTATACAAAGATTGACCCAAAGTATGGGGAATCAAAAGTATTTACAGATATAATGGAAATTGAAAAAAATGAGGAAATTGACGTAGTAAAGTTGATTTCCTCTAACATAGACGGTATTGGTAAGGCAACAGCAGAAGCGGTCTATAAAGCGTTAGGAACTAATGCAATGAACTTATTAATGGAGAATCCAGATATCATTAATACCATTGATTTAAAGGAAAAGAAGAAAGAACTGATAAAAGAGTATTTCACAAGTACCGAGCGAACAAATAGGATAATGTTACAACTTCAAGAGTTTGGACTAAGTTATAAAGAAAGTGCTGATTTCTTGGAGCAAAGTAATAAACGAGTATTTGACCCTATTGAAAAGATAAACCAAAATCCTTATGAATTGATTACATTTATTAATACAATTGGTTTTGAACAAGCGGATAGCATTGCAAAGAACATTGGTTTTAGACCAGACCATCCATTAAGATTAGAGAACTGCATATACTACCATTTAAAAAAGAGTGAGGAAAGTGGTAATTCTTATATGAATTACATTTCCCTTGTGGATAAAGTTCAGAGAACTATGCAGCTCTCACTCTCAAAAATTGAAAATATGATTGCTGACCTTGAACTAAGTAAATCTGACGATTTAGGTTATATAAAACATAATGAAGACATTTATCTTGAAAGAACATATCAAGTAGAAAAGTATCTACCTGAACTCCTACATAGAATAATGAATCAAAAGACAAAAGTAATTGAAGTGGATACATACATAGAAGCCTTTAATAAGGATAGTAAGATTCCATTAAGTGAGAAGCAAGCTGAAGCTGTTAAGACTGCACTAGACAGCAATATATCGCTTCTAACAGGTCGTCCTGGTGCTGGTAAGACACAAAGCCTTAAAGGGTTGATTTACTGCCTTGAAGCATTAAGGCTTGAATATAAACTTTGCGCTCCTACTGGTATGGCAAGCAAAAAAATGAAACAAGCCACTGGTAGAAAAGCTTCAACTATACATAAGTTACTTGAATGGGACGAAAGAACTAAAAAATTCACAAGAAACAAAGATAATAAAATTGAAGCCGAATTCTTTGTTATAGACGAAAGTAGTATGGTTAATATGTTTGTATTTGCGAATTTCCTCAATGCTATAGGCGAAAATTCAAAGATACTGTTTGTGGGTGATACGGATCAGCTCGAACCTGTGGGCATTGGTAAGGTCTTTAAAGATATGATTGATTCTAAAGCCTTCTATCATACTCATTTGGATAAAATATACCGCCAGGGAAAAGGTTCAACAATCACTGAAAATGCTAACCGATTATTAGATAGGCAACCATTGATTCTTAGACAAACAGAAGGGTTTATTGAAGACTTCTTTTATTTTGAAAGAAATAATACTGATAGTGTGAAATCTTGCATTCGAGGACTTATCAAAGAAGATTTAAATAACTACCGAAAATCAAAAGGGATTTCTGAATTTGATACATTGAAAGATATTCAAGTTCTAATGCCTAAAAGAGAAGATACACCTTTATCAGTGAAAGAATTCAACAAAGAGCTACAAGCCATATTGAATCCAAAGAATAATGATATACAGGATTACAGGGGCTTTAGATTAGGCGATAAAGTTATTCACTTAAAGAACATTGAAGCAAAAGACGTTATTAATGGCGATGTAGGCTTTATAACTAAAATCGAAAACAAATCTATATTCGTGCGTTTTGACGATAAAGATAACGATATAGAGTTTAAAGGCGAAGAAATAAATGCATTAGATTTGGCATACAGTTGTACCGTACATAAGAGCCAAGGTTCAGAATATCCGGTAGTTATTATACCTATAGTTGCCGAAGATACCTCAATGCTCTATCTGAATTTAGTTTATACAGCAATTACGAGAGGTAAGGCTATGGTTATAGTAGTAGGAGATATAAATGTCTTAAATCAAAGCCTATACGCTCGTAAGGAGCAAAGAAAAACTAAGCTGTGCCGTTTCATACAAGATAAGTTTAATATAAAAGTAGAAGAACAAATGACGTTAGAAATGGAATTATCAAGTTTATCATTTGAATGGAATTAGAGTGCTGAAAAGCACTTTTTTTTAATGTGAATAGTAATATTAGAAAATACAAATATAAACTTATGTTGGTTATTATCTTTTATTGAAAAATATAAAATTATAATAAGGTATTGACGAATTATATAAAATAAACTAGACTAATAAAGTAAACAAAATACATAAATCAAAGGGTGTTTAAAATGTCGATAAAATATGATTGGATTAAAGAAGATAATGAGTATAAAATGGTTAATTTCATAATAAGTGAAGTTAAAAAAGAAATTGGATTCCAATTTGAATACAAAGGTAAATTATTCTTTATTATTGGATTTACACTTAGTTGTACTAATGATTCGATTAATTTAGAGCAAAATGAACCAACCGTTTATGATTGGGATACAGAAGAGTTAAATGAAGAATTAAGCGAAATTGCTGACCATATTTTTGAGGATTTAGTTTGCTCTCATTATTACCGCGGAAAACACGCCTTGTTCCTTTTGAACTCAGCAGAAGAGTTTGGCTTATACAATAGGGACGAAGAAAAATTAGTGAATATTACTTATGAGGTGATATAAAATGTTAAACAAAGAAAAATATGAAAAAGCAGTTGTTTATTTAGAAGAAGAAAAAGAACTTTGTGAAAGGTATCTGCGAATTATAGACGGGGAAGAAATGCAAGAGGAAGCGGAAGAAGAAGAAGAAGAAGAAGAAGAAGAAGAAGAAGAAGAAGAAGAAGAAGAAGAAGAAGAAGAAGTTTCAGTTGAGGATAATTATTTCGATTATTTGACAGCATATGATCCAAGCGATGCAAGAAAATATTATGAAGGTCGTTTAGAGGGAATAGCTTCGGCATTATTCTATTTGGAGAGAATAAAAGAAAATTGACTAAGAGCAGAAATGCTCTTTTTTTATTTTATATAACAAATTTATATTTTTGTATTTTTCAAATAAGATTAATTTATTTGATTTATTTATACTTAAATTTAAATAATGTTTTTATGATTTTTAACTGATATAATTATTTGATAAAATATGACGAGGTGTATTTATGAACTTGAAAAAGCTCTTTGCAGCATCGGTCGCTTTATCTCTAATAATTTCAGTTCCACAAAAAATCTATGCGAATTCAGATCTTAATGAAAATAATATTATCAAACTTCAAATTGGTAGTAGTGTAGGTGAAATAAATAACTCAACAAAATTTAAGTTGGATTATGCTCCATATATTAAAAACAACAGTACTATGGTTCCTTTACGCTTCATTTCAGAAAATTTGAATGCAAATGTTAAATGGAATCAGGAAAAACAGGAAGTTACTATTGATAAAAATGGAAAGACAATCGTTTTAGTCATTAATAGTAAAAATATTATTGTAAATGATAAACCCAGTATTTTAGAAAATCCTCCAACTGTGTCAAAAAATATGACCTTTGTACCATTAAGATTTATTAGTGAAAATTTAAATGCAGAGGTTATTTGGAATCAAACTGATAAATCAATAATTATCAAATCACAGGGAGCCACAATTGAGGATAATGCTTCAAATTATACAGAAGAAGATCAAATCAAAGAAATTCTAGCATTGAATACAAAATATTTTAATGACAGAGATGCGGTGAAATTTCTCACTACATTTTCAGCTCCTAAAGAAACTGTTGCGCAGTTAAAGACATATTTTGAAACGCAAAGTGTTATTTACATTGTTGATGATGTGAAAGATATTAAGATTACTAATAAAAAAGCAACCGCATTATTTACACGCATAACAGAAATTTCATATGTTAGTAATGATGTAACTTATACTACTATGAAACAAAAAGTTTATTTTGATGCTACATTAGATAAAGTTAATGGTGAATGGAAAATAAACCAATTAAAATATATCAAAATGGAAGATTTGCTTGCAGAGAATCCTTCATAAAATAAAACATACATAAAAACAAAAAGGAGGGCAGAAATGTTCTCTTTTTTTATTAGCCTGAATGCTTATTTCTTAGTATTAGAAAAGGCTACACTAAGCGAACTGGCAGGATTGTTAAATTCACTTCACGAACTCTTTATAGTCTTATTGTATTAATAAAAATTATTGGAGTGATTTGAATGATGGAACAGGATCTTATAATCAGGCACAAGATTTTTTTTGAGAATTTTTTTCAAACGGAAGAAGAACTTGAGCTGTTTATAACAGCTAAACTTAATTGTTCTAATGTGTTACCACGAAGAATGATAAATACTGTACAAAGATTAGTAACTCTATCAGACGAGATTGAAATTATTAGACCTGGCAGAAGAGATCTTAGTATTTTCTTTATTATCACTTGTATTGAAGCGTTATTCACATTTCTTCCAACTAAAATTCAGAAGCAAGAAATGGTAATTCAAATGTACGAGAAACATTTAAATGAAACGGATAGAAAGACAATTGAACAAAGTATTAATGTTTCTCTAGTTGATGACACTATGTTTTATAAACCAGAAATCAGCATTTCTGAATTTGCACTGTTACTAAGCTCTATTAGAAATAATGTTGCTCATGAGGGTAACTATTGGTCATTTCATTTTAATGAAGAAGGCTATGAAGGGCGTACATTAAACATCGTTAAGTCAAAGCTAATTAAAGATGAAGGATATAAAAATATTTCATATGAAGTCAGTCTTACATATAATCAGTTTAGGGATATTACAGTACGAACATTAATTTTATTTATAGAAGATTATTTCCAAACGATTCAACACGAGTAAGGCATTCGACAATGTATCAAATCATTATTCCTGAGCTAATGAAAATAACAATACGTTAAATAAAAAATCTAAAGGGGTATATTGGGAAAATGAAATTTGGTGAAGTATTCGATATAAACGATGTTATTTCCAGGTGGATTATTCAATTCTACTCAATAAGTAATGATATTCTTTTTACCAATTCTAAAATTGAAGAACACTCCAATAGAGAAGATCACTCCGCATTGTCATTATATTTTTTTAGATTAGCTTCTTCTCATTTAAAAGAAGCAGTGGATTTTCTTGAAGATTCAATGCAGCATGAGGAAATAATTAATTTTATTTCTATGTTTAACGATGAAGACAAACAGGACTTTAACGATTTATTAAAGGTTTTTGATACCGAGAAGGAAAAGAAAACATACACAAACTTAAATAACTTTCGGAACAACTCATTTCACTATCCCAAATTAGATAATAAGGACTTAAAACAAGTCATAAAAAAGGTGAAAGATAATGAATTAGAATTGTTTAAAATTATTGATGGATCTGAGAGAGCTTTATTTTCAGATTTAATATCAACACATTTGGTGTTTAAATACCTTGGAGAAGGAAAGAATCTAAAAAATTCACTTAATACTTTATCTAAGGCAGCGTCAATTCTATTAAGACTTAGAAAAACAGTATTTAAATACTTTATAGAGATTAAGAAACCTGATTTTGAGATAATTTATGAAGAGATTTGATAGTTACCGTTAGATAAAAATCAGCAGGAGGAGATTGAAATATTAAGTATTACATTAGATACCAATTCACTAATTGATGTTGAAGAAAAACGAGATGGATATCAGAATATACTCAAACTTAAAGAATTGAAAGAGCAGAATATTATTAATGTTAGATTGGTCGCAGTATCAGCGTCCGAAAAGTACATAGATGGAAAGAAAATAGATAATTATGATATATTCGAAAGATTTATTGAATCAATAGGATTTAGCGATTTTGAACATCTTTACCCATTCTTAATTTGGAATGTAACGTTTTGGGGGAAGAGCATTTGGGCATCTAAAAATATGATCGAACTGGAAGAAAACATACATAATATCCTTTTTCCTAATATTCAATATGAATACACAAATTATTGTGCAGCCAATAATATTACTCAAAGTAATGAACTTGATAAGAAATGGCTTAATTCAAGATGTGATTCCATTGTAATGTGGTCACATATGTATTACTCTGGGGATATTTTTATAACACGAGATAATAACTTTCATAAGAAGGAGAAAAAGAAAAGATTATTGGAATTAGGAGCGAAAAATATTTTCACACCAGCAGAGGCTTGTGATTATTTGGCGAATAAATAGAATTAAGAATCTATGATAATTTTGATAAAAAATTTAAAATATAACTATGATTACTAAGAGCAGAAATGCTCTTTTTATTTTTGTTAAAATTTTAAAAAAATTAACTTCTGTATTAAAATTATAATAAGAAAACATTTTAATAATAGGAGTGATTAAAATGGCAGAGTATCAAAATAATGAAATTATAAAAGTGTATCGTGATAAAAAGATAATTTTTAGTTTAGCTGACTTAATGACCAATAAGTTAAATCCGAAGCAATACAAAATCAATTTAAGGCTTATTCCTCTGAATGTAGATAATAAAGCCAATAAAGAAGGAAACCTTGACCATTATCTTGATGTTCTTGTAATGAAGCGTGTGTGTTTCCACATACTGAACGGTTCGTTAGATAGGCTCTTTAATAAGACAGAAGACATTAGAGGTAAGAAAATCCCTTGTTATAAGGATATGAAGGGAACTATCACGAACGGTCACGTACTATCACGTATCTTCACTTTGGCTTATGACGATAAAGGGAATCTGAATTTTAAGTTAAGCAAACACAGTGGTAAGCAAACCGATCAGGGGGCGATTACACCGACTTCAGGACCCATTAGACAAGCGTATATCGCACTTACACCTGAAGAAGCTGAGCTGGTCGCAATCGGCGTTCAAGATTATATGAATCAAAAAGAAATAATCCAATTTAAACAATACCATATGAAAACAATAACCCATACTGCCAACAACCAAAGAGAGATTAACCAAATAACGCAAGGAACATACGAGGGAGCCTAACGGCTTCCTGGTTTGTTTTTATGAGACTTATAGCGTTAGACGGTGCAACACGCACTGGTTACTCAATATGGAACATAACAAGCGAGAGGGTGGTTTTAGAACAGTATGGTGCTATTCAGCTTAAACACTGTAAAAAGGATTATTTAACTATTCAGGAGTTGGGTCAATATTTGGATTTAATTATAGAGCAAGATGATTTTGTTGTTATTGAGGACATTTATGGACGCTTTTATAAAGCAATGAAATTTCTAATTAAACTTCAATTTTTCTTACAGTCTTACCTTCAACAAAAGGGCATACAGTTCGCTGATCCGATTCCTGTGAGTGAATGGAAAGGTTCAGTCGGAAAAGCAGCTACAAAGAACAAAGAGGTTGCACCAGCAACCGGAATTAAAGGCTTATTTGAAGTTAAAGAGGTTGATAAGGAAACAAGTATTAGCATAGTTAAAGGGCTTTTAAACAGTTTTGACGACATAGACGACAATATGAGCGACAGTATTCTAATCGCTATTTATTACATAAGATTCGTGTTGAATATTGAAATAGAAATAGATTTTAGTAAAGCTAAGAAAATAAATTATGGAGTGGGTAAGAAATAATGAATGAAACTCGTCAGACAAATACTATTTACTCCATAAATTGTTACATAACATCATTATCAGCGAAAATTTGTTCAATATATTCTTTATTTAGTTGCAAAAGATCACTAATGTCCCATAATAAAATTGGACCCTCATTGGCAGCATCGTAAGAACCTTGTGTATATCCAGTCAAAGCAATAAGGATACCGAGAGAAGCTCTTTGACTATAAACCGTTCCGATTAACTCTCTAACTATTGCGGGTCCAACTGGTTTTTTATACTGCTTACATTGAACAATGATTTTGTGATTGTTATGATGCATTATTATATCCACGCCTTTATCCCCGGTGGCTTTGGTAACTCTCGCAACAAATCCCTCTCTAGAAAAAATATTAGAAACCTCTTTTTCAAACTCCTGCCACGATAAATTTTGCCAAAAATCCATTTTATTCTTTGAGAAACTCCTTATTGCCTGACAATATTTGCTACACTTTTTCACTCTACTAGAGAATGTTACATAGCACGACCGGAAAAAGGCTGATATGGGTATTGCTAATATAGCACCAGGACCACATATACTTATTAAAAGCCCTGACCATACCTCATCTGAACTGATATCAAGTAAATACCAACCGTAAGCAAATAATAATAACCCTGTAATGCCTCCTAGAAATGACGATATCCCCATAAAAATACCTATTCTTTTAAAATAATTAGCTGATATTCCGTAATCTTCAAATGTTGGTGGAACTGATATTTCTTCATTAGCAAGCTTGGATTTTTCGTGCATAAGTTTAAATACTTCTAATGAGGCGTATTGAGCGATATTTCCAGCTAATTCTGAGTCGAGATAGTATTTTGCAATATCGTCCTTTTTACCGCCAGCTTGAATTTTTGCAATATTAAATTTGTCTATAGATTTCTTAATTTTCATTTTAGACACTCCGATGATTTTTTTGTTCTTCATTATCATCTAATATATTCTTCGGATTTAAGACTTTCTTCTCTTGGTATTTAATATTTTGCTATTAGCTTAAGAAAGTATTATATATAATGTTTCATTTTTGTTGAAATTACTATTATTCAGAATGCTGTAGTAAATAAAAGCAATATAACCCCCCTACAGCATAATAGGAGGGCGGCTGTATAGAAACCTATAATGTAAAGTTCTTTGAATTATTTTTTAAGTAGATTTGTCGTACCTTTATTACTAAGTCTATAAACTTTCCATTCCCCATTAACTTTGACAAAAGAGGTATCAAAAACAATTTTCATATGGACCTCTAAGTATTTTTCTGGTTCAACTTTGTTAAAATCAAATGCATATCTTTTAGCAATCCTGGTAACAAGGGCGGTTGCTTCGGAACCTTTGACCGATATATCACTTACGTTATCAATTGAATATTCCATATCATAGGTATCAAAATTAGATTGTAGTTGCTCCTTTGTTTCAGTAGGTTTATAGGTAATACGTAATACGCCAGCAGCATCCTTATTATTTAAATAATCAATATGTGTTTGGATTACTTCTCTTATTTGTTCTTCATCTGTTTTAGCATTTGGTGTTACAGGTTTAGTATTCGTTCCAGCATTAGAAGTAGTTACAGTATTAGAAGTAGCGGCAGCATCAGAAGTAGTGCCAGCACCTGATTGTGTCTGTATGGTAATTGATTGGCTTTTTTGTTCCCAAGTAAGAGATACGTTTAAATTTTCACTAACAAAACGCAAAGGGACAAAAGTAGCACCACCAACAATTAGAGCTGGTGATTCTAAGGACTGAATAGAATCATTAATTTTTACTTGCTTATCATTGACTTTTAAAGTGATTATTTTGTCGTCTTTTGTAATAGTAACTACTTTATTCTTCTGATCCCATTGAACACCAGCATTTAATTGCTCCGATATAAAGCGTAAAGGTATATAAGTAGAATTATCCTTGATAAAAGGTGACTGCAACAACTGAGCGCTTTGTGTTTCATTAATCACGACTGTTTTACTGCCAATTTGCAATTTTAATTTTAAGGAATCACTAGCTGCTGAAACAGAATAAGTCGTGAGGGTAGAAAACACCAATGGAATTAACATTGCTTTGATAAGTTTTTTTCTCATAATACACCTCTATGTACTTTATTTAGGCTTATTGTAGCACGATTTAAGTGGGATTTCTGTATTTTTGATAATCGAGTTATAATTTAGAGTATATAAAATTAACCATATAGGAGTGGTGTAAAATGTTTGAATTACAATTTATGAATAACAAAGAAGAAGTATTAACTAATGAAGTCATAGAGTATATTAATCAAAATGGAAAAGATATAAAAGCGATTGGGATAAATACATCATTTTTTTCTGATAAAGCAGCAGCAAACGAAAGTGTAGAGAAGATTCAAAAAGAATCGGAACTATATGACATTATAATTTTAGCAAGTGACCGGGAAAATACATCAAGGCAAGATACATACGGTAAGCCAGTGATTATTCACCTTGAAGTTGGAAAGCGTTTAGTTGAGAAACAATTTAATTTCATTATTGAACCTTTATAAAGCAAAGGTTGGAAAGAAAGTCAATATATTATGGGGAAGACTGAGTAACATTTAAATTTGATTTGATACATTATATTAGTAATTTGAATAGTGTTTTGAGATTGTGATTACTTGTGAATTTGTTAGTTTAAATGGTATTACATTATGTAGATAAAAATTTGGATTGCAAATGCGCTTTACAATTATAATTTTTTTGTAATGTAAAACCTGTTTTATTTTAAAGTATTCGGTAAATGTAAATTTGATTTACCCATATATTATATAAAAAACAAAAAAAAGTTTTTTTTAAAACTGTTTTTGTATTGTGGTTTAAAACAATTTTTTATCTAGCTAAAGAATGGTTTTTTAAATACACTATTAAGTAATTTAAAAAAATGAAAAGATAGCTTATTAATAAAAAGACTGTTTAAAAGACTATAATGCACCAGAAGCGTTTTAAGCGTTCAAAATGATTATGGAGATAAGAGTCGCTGAACTTTGAATAATACACCAGAATGGCAACCAGAAGGTTTGGTAACGAGCTGAACCTTACTATTAACACTTGGAAATCAACATCAAAACAGAAGTATATGAATTTTCTGCGGTTTACGGTATCATCGAGCTACCAAAAAACTGGAGGGGATTTATTTGTTTGATTTCAATGAGATAGAAAAGAGAATACTATCAGAAATTTTCGAAATGAAAATCAATGATAAATTAGTTATGACGCAAAAAGGGATTATGAGGAATAGAAAATTAATCGTTAAGCAGGACGAGTTAGACACTCTTGATACTAATGAAATGAATTATTTAAATGGAATGATGGAACGAATTAATGCAGGAAAGTTAGTAATAGCTTAATGAAAAGCAAAGAGAGGGCTTGCGCCCTCTCTTTTTGTTGCTCTGATTTACTTCTTAACTTCTTCTTTCTTGATTTCTTCTTTTTTATCGGATTCTTCTTTCTTTCCGTCCAGTTCCTCAATATACAATTTTTCTTGAATTGGTGGCTGGGCAATAATTAGACCGTCTTTATCAATCTCTACTTGGATAGAGCCTACACCATTCTCTAAATCAAATCCAATGCTTCTGAAGAATGGAGTAGCCGTTACATAAAGGGTTTTTGTCTTCTCAATGAAATTAACCTTAATTGCTCTAGGATCTTCTTCCTCTTTTTCATTCTTGTTTGTATCCAACACCTTTATTGCAATTTTTCCACTCTTTTTGTCGAAGCCGATCTGAACGTATTTATTTGCGGTAATTTCTTTTTTCTCCGTTAATTTTTTATTAAACGTTATGCGACCCGATTTAGCAATATTAATACTAGGTTCTTTATTAATACTGCGAGTAGTAGCTTTACTAAAATCGAAAAAATCAAAATCCATTATAATCACTCTCCGTTTTCTGAATTTTTAACTTTAATGCTAATATAAAGTATTGCAAAATAAAAATCAAGCTAAAATTATAAAAATATAAATGGAGTGATTTAAATGAATAATATTAATGAATCGGATATTATGCTATTTATTATTAAATACAGGGAGGCGATAGTAGAATACAAGAAAAAACAAGAAGAAAACTCAGGTGAGAAGTTCTATATAATTGGATTGGATAGGGGCGCAAAAGAATTGAAAAATACATTTTTGGAATTATGGAATTCATTTGCGGATTTTTATTGTTACAGAAAGGATTTAGCAGATTCACTTTTTAAGAAAGTATTAAATAAATCATTTGAAGAAATAGACGAAGTATTTACTAAGATAATAATTGATATTAGACTAGGCGAAAAAATTGAATCAGGATTTTATGACGATTAACCTCCATTGGAGGTTTTTTTCAGTAACAAATAAAAGGTGGTGAGGTGATATGTTACGTATATACGATAAAGATTATACTCTCGAAGAACTAGAAAAGATAATCGGGAGTGATTTAAAGCAAATAACATAAGACAAATAAACAAAATACTAAGTCAAGAGTCAAGATTATTCGAGTTTGGTGATTCTGTGTCAGCATTAGGATTTAGTGAAGAAAAGATAATTGAATTTATAGTTAATTTAACGGTTATGAACGAAAAACAAGTAATGAAAAACATCGCCTTTGGTAGAGGACTTATTTTTTTTGTCCATTTTTCTTCAACAATTGAACAATGTGCTTACCATAATCAGATAAAGCATATTCAATTTTTCTTCCGTTAGTGCTTTCATTAATAATCATAGAGGCTTCCAATTTTATCATTGCCACACGAATTGAATGTATTTGAATTTTGCATTCTACTTCTCCTCTTTTGTATTTCATTTCCTGATTTCGAATATTTTCTTTCCAGTAAATCGCATCAGGTGTATCAAAAAATAGCTTGTAAAAGATTAATTTAGTCATTTTATCTAAATTATTGAATAATTCATTAATTGGTATTGCGTCCTTTATAATTACCACTCCTAAATGATAAATTTATATACAATTAATTATACATTAATAATTAAAATGGATAAATTTTGATAAAATACACATCCCTTTTATAATTCTGTATCATTTGAATTTAGAGTTATTTAAGGAGTGAATAAAATGGAGAATGTAAAAGTTAAAAAAGAAATAGTTAATCAAGAGTTAAAACAAAAGAAGAAGCATTATATAGACTGGAAATGTATTGTTCGGGGTCAAATTTATCTTGCTGAAATGTATGATGGGATTGTTCAGGAAGTGCTTGTGATAAGCAATAACACAGGGAATTTTTACTCAGGGGTAATCACTGTCGTTGAGGTTTTGAACGGTAAAGTAGATGTGACACAAATGAATACAATAAGTAAAAAGAGATTATTAGCTTATGTTCGGACAATTGGGGAAGAATCAATGAAGTTGATTAATCACCAAATTAGAGTGTGTATTATAGGAATTGATAATATGGCGGCAAAGCCAGTAGCAATTTAACCCTCTAAGGAGGGTTTTTTATTTATGTCAGTGAAAAAAGGGAAATAAATGTGTTATGTAGAAAGAAACAAAGCTACAACAAGGAAATTGCGAGAGGGAATTCGGTTTATGCAGTCAGAACATCGAGCACCTATTCTTAATTTTCATAACTATAAATTGAAGAAAATGAAAACGCAGTTTAATGAAGAACAGATAGAAGAATTCACAATAGTTATTAATGAAGCAATGGAGAAAAAATTTAAATGTAAAAGTTATCGAATCTGGTGAATTTGAAAACATAGAATATATTGGGATAATAGGGTATATTGATAATCAGCTTAATCAAGTGAAGTTATTATGTTCTTATATAATTGTTTGGATTCCTATCGAGGATATCTTACAAATTACCATTGAATAAGGAGGGTGTTAAATTGAAATTAAAAGTTCTCTTTACAAACGAATTGCCTTTTATGATTCAGCTTCCAAATGGTATTTATCCAGTAATGGTTAAAATTTATGATGAAACTGATAAGGTATTCAATTTAAAATTGAGTGATGAAGTTTTTAAACTTCATATCAACCCATTCGCTAATTCCAAGACTGCTACTTATTTAGAAGGTGAAAAGGAATATCTCGAAAATTATATAGTAAGAAATCGAATATCCAGCTATGCTTTCACACCCTGTAAGAGCTATATAAGCTGTGTATTTGAAGAGGATTTTGAAGTAACTGAGGAAATGATAAATGAAATAAATAAAGAGGAATTAATAGAGCGATTCAAAACGATTATTATATCAGGCAGACTTGAACATATTGAGCAGGATGAATTACAAAAAAGTGCGAACGATATGTTCGATGGTGCAGATGAAGAAGCATTAAAAGAAATGAAAAAAGAATTAATTATCCATAATAAATTATCAAGTATGTTTTTTTTAGTCTATCCATACCACGAAGCATTAAATAAGTTTATTAAGCAATACAGCTATTCTAGAAACGATGTTTTTGTTGAAACAATTACGATGCATACTTTATCAGGAACGTATGTACAGAGCTTTAGGGATGGTAACTTAGTAGAGCAAACAAAAGCAGCTGGGAAAATGTCTTCAATTGCTCCATACGACAAATGGATGAATGATATTGAAGAAAACGATTTGATTACTTTAAAAGAAAGGCTAATAAACTATTTTGAAATACCTCCAACACGCGATTTGTTAATAATGGCACGGAATTTAAATGAACGTGGTGAGTATAGGTCAGCAATAATTAATGCTTCGGCAGCATTAGAAGTTGCTGTTGAACAAAAAATAACCGAAAAAATGCTTAATGACGGTAAAACTCAATCTGAAATAGATAGATACCTTAAAATTACAAAAACTGATTTCCCAAGAAGATGTGATGAACATCTTAAAGAGAAAACAGGTAAATCTTTAGTGGCGGATGAAAGCTCCCTATGGACATTAATTAAGGAGCATAGAAGCAAATACAGACATAAAATCGCTCATTCAAGTTTAATGCCTGGTGAAAAGGATTCTGATAAAGCAGTTAATGATTTCGAAGAAGCTGTTAATTGGGTTAATTCTTTATAATGAATCATATATTTTTCGATTTTCCATTGTTTAGAAGGGTTGTTTCATAAATAGGGGGGAGAATATTGGAACTCAAAAAGATACAAAAAATTATACATTTTTACTTGAATGCACGCAAAGAAACTGTTGATATGGTATTTGGATATCTTGATAGAAATGGGATAAAAACAATTGATGACTTAAAAAAAATAATAAGAAAGTTTTTTGCATCTAAGTATATTTCAGAAAAAGAATATGAAGAACTAGCTTATTCTCAGTTAATTCTTCTAATTAATAAGAGATATTATGAAGATACAGAACACATTGATGAACTAGACATTGTATTTAGACAAATAAAGCTTTTGAATAAATTGGCATTCAATAAAAAGTTGTATGTCTTCAATAGTGAAATTAATTATGAAAATCCAAGAATATGGGGAAAAAGAAGTACCAGTAGTTGTGGTGACATCTTGGACTATTGTAAAGAAGATGGGATGAAGTATCATTCATCCAAGTTTAGATTGAAATATAAAGTTGTTGAATATGATGAACAAGTAGGATCGGATGACGAACAAGGATTTTGTTTAATAACAGGGTATGCTTCTGAGTTAATTGAACTAATTAGAGAATATCTTATACCTTTTCCAGATGGAGTAAGTGATGAGTTGTATAAGGTTAATATTAGTTCTTTGGTTGAAGGTGTCAAAAACCTTAGAATTAATGTTCGATAGTAACACTAACTTTCCGTGTTTTATAATACAAACTTACAGCTGCTTTGTATGGAGGGATATTAATGGAGGCAAAGTGTATTGGTGTTACTTATATAAAGGGAGACAAATCTTATATTCAAGGTTTGTCAGGGAACCAGTTCGGTCGTAAAAGCCGAAAGGGAGGAAAGTTAATTCATAATACAGGTTTTGGTGGCGGTTTTGAAATAGAAGGTGCAAAACTTGACCTTTGGCTTGAAATAGATGGTAAGGAACGGAGTTATGATTTGGCATATATGGCAAAGGATATTATGGGTTGGGACAGGCTGAATGAAAAGAGAAGTGACTTTCTGGATGAAAATCTTCCTGATTCTTTTCCGATAAATGATGGTGCCCTAGATATTAACGCTATTGAAGAATGGCTAAAAAGTTTAGCTAAGAAATAAGTAAGGATGTGTCAGCTAAAATGAAAAAAGAACAAATAGATTACTCCAAGTATTTTGATTTTTCTGATGCAAAAGTTATAAGTGAGCAAGAGGGGAAAACAACATATCGTATTAAAGGTAGGAATGTCCAGATAAACAGCCAGCCCGATTATAAAGAAGGTAAGCGGCGTGGCAAAGAAGGTATTGAGGTTCATTATAATTTTGAAATTCCAGAGGATATGAAGACCTTTGGTAAGGGCAAATGTTATGCTATTTTTACCTACGGCTGCCAAATGAATGAACATGATACCGAAACGATGAAAGGTATGCTGGAGCAACTGGGTTACCAGCCGGCTGATGACCGCAGAGATGCTGATCTTATTCTATTAAATACATGTGCAATCCGCGAGAATGCGGAAGATAAGGTGTTCGGAGAGCTGGGTCATCTCAAATCGCTCAAGCTGGAGAAGCCGGGGCTGCTGCTCGGGATCTGCGGCTGCATGTCCCAGGAAGAAGGCGTAGTTAACCGGATCATGAACCGTTATGGCTTCGTGGATATGATTTTTGGTACGCATAATATCCACCGGCTGCCGGAGCTGATTAAGGAAGCGGTGTTCAGCAGGGAGCTTGTGATCGAGGTCTGGTCCAAGGAAGGCGACATTATTGAGAATCTGCCGAAGAAGAGAGAAGGTTTGCGCGCCTGGGTGAATATTATGTACGGCTGTGACAAGTTCTGCACATACTGCATTGTGCCGTTCACCCGGGGTAAGGAGCGCAGCCGGCGTCCTGAAGATGTCATTGCCGAAGTGCGGGAGCTGGCCCGTCAGGGCTTCAAGGAAGTTACGCTGCTGGGGCAGAATGTAAACGCCTACGGGAAGGATTTTACCGACATTGACTATACATTCGGGGACCTGATGGACGACATGCGGGGGATCGATATTCCGCGTATCCGCTTCATGACGTCGCATCCCCGTGATTTTGACGATAAATTGATTCAAGTGCTTGGCAAGGGCGGAAATCTGGTGGAGCATATCCATCTGCCGGTCCAGTCGGGAAGTACAGCCGTCCTGAAGCAGATGAGCCGCAAGTATACCCGTGAAGCATATTTGGAGCTGGTCCGCAAGATCAAAGCAGGCGTGCCAGACGCGGTGCTGACTACCGATATTATTGTCGGTTTCCCGGGTGAAACCGAAGAGCAGTTCGAGGAGACACTGTCGCTGGTGCGCGAAGTAGGGTATGATATGGCATATACCTTCATTTATTCTCCGCGCGAAGGTACTCCGGCTGCTGCTATGGAAGATAACGTTCCGGCGGAAGTCAAAAGCGCGCGCCTGCAGCGTCTGAACGATCTGATCAAAGAACAGAGCCGGCAGGGCAATGAACGGATGCTCGGCAAGCTGGTCGAGGTACTGGTGGAAGGCGACAGCAAGAACAACATCAACGTACTCGCTGGACGTACCCGTGACAGCAAGCTGGTGCATTTCGAAGGCCCGCCGTCACTGATCGGCACAATGGTGCAGGTGAGAATTACCAGTACGAAGACATGGTACATCAAAGGGGACTATCTGGCGGAAGCTGCAGCAGTCCTCTAATTATAGAGAAATGGGGCGAGAAGATTGAGCCAGGAAGAAGCGCGTTTGAATGAATACGGCATGCAGACCCACAACACCCGTGATTTAATCGTAAGAGAGGATATTATGGGCAAAGCGAAGGAGCTGGCTACACTCATCTCCACCAGTGAAGAGGTCCGGCATTTCCAGCAGGCCGAGCAGAAAATTCTGAATCACGATCGTGTACAGGGTTTGATTGCTACCATTAAGAAGAAGCAGAAGGAGATTGTGGCCTTTGAGAGCTTCAAGAATCAGGCGATGGTCGCCAAGATTGAACAGGAAATTGAAGTGCTGCAGGATGAAATAGACAGTATTCCGGTCGTGAACGAGTTCCAGCAGAGCCAGAGCGACATTAACTATCTGCTGCAGCTGGTTATCTCCGTTATCAGGGATACCGTCTCGGACAAAATCAATGTGGAAGCAGGCACAGAAGCGCCTCCATCCACTTGCGGTGACTAATTGAATACCCCCGGGGCGGATGAGAATCCGTCCCTTTTTCATATATAGCGCGAACTGCGGTTGATTTTAAGAGGACAGGTTTGGTACATTAAAAGATACGAACAGCAAATATAGCTGCGGCAAAGGATGATCTAAAGTGAGCGAGAACGTGGAACAAACCTATAACTCCAAAAAATACCGCACTCCGGACGGCGTTCCGGCGGATATTGTCATGTTTACGCTGACCAAACGCGAACGGAAGACGGTCACGAAGACACTCCCGCTGCGGGAGTTGAAAGTTATGCTGATCCGGCGCAAGAAATGGCCCTATGCAGGTATGTGGGCTTTGCCGGGCGGCTTTTGCCAGGAAGATGAATCGATCTATGATGCGGCTACGCGTGAGCTGAAGGAAGAGACCGGCGTAGACGGCGGCCATTTGGAATATCTCGGTGTCTACAGCAAGCCGGGGCGCGATCCGCGGGGCTGGATCATCAGCCATGCGTTTTTTGCACTGGTCGAGGAGTGGATGCTGGAGCAGCGTCAGGCCTCTGATGATGCAGGGGAGGTTGGCCTGTTCACCCTGCAGGAAGCGCTGGAGAAGCTGGAGCTGGCTTTTGACCACCATGATATTATTACCGACGCTTATCTGCGGATTCAGCAGCAAATGCTGCAGACTACGATTGCACGGCAGTTTCTGCCGCGCCATTTCACGCTAAGTGAGCTGTATCAGGTGATCCAGACGGTCGTGCCTGAATTCAAGGAACCGAATTTTATCCGTAAAATTACGTCAACACGCAGCCGGCAGGGTATATTAAAGGAAGTAAGTGATGAAGCGGGCAATCCGCTCAGCTCCAATCAATACTCCCAGCGTCCGGCACAGCTCTATATGTTCACGGACCATGAACCTTTATTATCGATTTATACCTAATCTGCTGGGAAGCTTATGCTCACAACCCTTTGAGGAGGCTATCAACTAATGAGAGCACTAATCGTAATTGATTTCACCAATGATTTCATTGACGGAAGTCTGCCGGTAGGGCAGCCCGGTATCGAGATTGCGCCACGGGTCAGCCAGCTCACGGAACAGTTCGTGCAGAGCGGGGATTATGTTGTGATGGCTGTAGACTTGCATGAAGCAGATGATCCATATCATCCGGAGAGTAAATTATTTCCGCCGCATAATCTGCGGGGCAGTCAAGGACGTGAGCTCTACGGCAACCTGAAGGCCGTATACGAAGCGAACCGTGAAGCCATCTACTGGATGGACAAAACCCGGTACAGCGCTTTTAGCGGCACGGATCTCGAGCTGAAGCTGCGTGAACGCGGCATTACCGAGCTGCACCTGATCGGAGTATGTACGGATATCTGTGTGCTGCATACGGCAGTGGATGCGTATAATCTGGGATTCAGCATTATTGTACACGAGGATGCGGTAGCCAGCTTCAACCCGGACGGGCATACTTGGGCACTGGGACATTTCCGGGGCAGTCTCGGAGCGAAGGTAGTCGCTATCACATAGATAAATAATATAATTGAACGAAGATAATATCAAAAGCTGTAAGGAACGAAGGGGAAATTTGGATTATATAACACAACAGCAGCTGCAGATCCCGCTACAGCAGTGCAACTATTAGGAGATGAGGACTTGAGGAGAGAACTTGCTCTACATACAGACAAATACCAGATTAATATGATGTACGCCCATTGGGTTAACGGCACGCACAAACGCCGGGCTGTATTTGAAGCTTATTTCCGCAAGCTGCCGTTCGGCAACGGGTTCGCGGTATTTGCAGGCCTGGAGCGGATTGCCCAGTATATTGCTGAACTGCGGTTCACAGAGGATGATATCCGCTACTTGTCGGAGCAGGAGGAGAATTATGCACCGGCGTTTCTGGAGGAGCTGCTGCAGTTCCATTTCCAGGGCAGCATACATTCGATGAAGGAAGGCGCGCTTGTCTTCCCGGATGAGCCGCTGATCCGCGTGGAAGGCACGATTATGGAGGCTCAGCTGGTGGAGACAGCCATCCTGAACTTCATGAACTACCAGACCCTGATTGCGACCAAAGCTTCCCGGATCAAGCAAGTGGCTCCGAATGATACGCTACTTGAGTTCGGAACGCGGCGTGCGCAGGAAGCAGATGCGGCCGTATGGGGTGCCCGGGCAGCGTATGTGGGCGGCTTCCATGCGACCTCCAACATGCTGGCCGGCAAAATGTTCGGCATTCCTACGAAGGGCACCCATGCCCATTCCTGGGTGCAGAGCTTCCCGAGCGAACAGGAAGCCTTCGACGCTTACGCGAGAGTAATGCCGGACGGCGTTACCCTGCTGGTCGATACCTTCGATACCCTGCGCAGCGGTGTGCCGAATGCGATTAACACCGCCAAGAAGCTGGAGGCGCAGGGCAAACGGATGAACGGCATCCGGCTCGACAGCGGTGACTTAGCCTATTTATCCCGCAAAGCCCGGCAAATGCTCGATGAAGCCGGCCTGCAGTATGTGAAGATCGTTGCCTCCAATGACCTGGATGAGAACACGATCATGAACTTGAAGTCGCAAGGGGCGGCTATTGATACGTGGGGGGTCGGAACCCAGCTGATTACAGCTTCCGATCAGCCTTCTCTAGGCGGAGTATACAAGCTGGTCGAGATTGAATCTCCAAGCGGAGAGATGATTCCAACGATCAAGATTTCCTCTAATCCCGAGAAGGTATCGACTCCCGGCAAAAAGTCCGTTTACCGCATTATCGGGCAGAACGGTAAAGCCCTGGCAGATTACATCAGCTTCTCCGGGGAAGAGGCGCCGCGTAACGGTGTCCGGCTCAAGCTGTTCAATCCGCTGCATCCTTATATGAGAAAACATGTGGAGCACTATGAAGCGCTGCCAATGCTGGAGCCGATTGTAGTGAACGGCTTCCAGGTCTATCAGCTGCCGGATCTGAACGAGATCCGCCGCTACCATCAGGAGCAGCTTGATCTGTTCTGGCCGGAGTACCTGCGTAAGCTGAACCCTGAAGTATTCCGCGTGAATCTCAGCGAGCAGCTGTGGAACCGCAAGCAGCAGCTGATCGCGGAGCATATGATGACGGATGTGGAATAGCCTGATTGTTATATAGAAATATACTCAATTAACTTAGCCCTCTCGGCCGGTGGATAATCCACGACCGGGAGGGCTTTTTTGCCGGGGTGTGGGCAGAAGACAGGCAGGCTCATCCCCCTGCCCGCTGCGTATATCTTCATAGACACGTAATACGCAGGACCATATGCTCATTGACACGAAGTCTCTGGAATAATATATTAAATATGTTCTTAAATACAATTTTTACAGAAATGGTTATTTTTTTGGAGCTAAAGTTAAAGCGCTTTAACTTTAGCCCGGCAGACAGTTGGGCGGATACTCCATGTGAGGGGGTGAGCTTTTCCTAAGGCAGTTCGTTTGTGATTGCAATGGATTCGAAGCCATATCGACCAAATCATGAGGAGTGAATGCGTTATGAATAAGCAAGGGAAACGCAAGCTGCACTGGAAAAGTCTGATGCTTCTTTGTCTGGCGCTCTTTATCCTGCCTGCCGGGTCCGCTTTCGCCGCAGTGAACAAACCGTTCCCGCAGCATACGACCTATACGGCCGGAACCATCAAACCGAATAATGTTACGCAGACGGTTATGGATAATGCGGTTAAGACCAAATGGGATGCCTGGAAGGGTGCATATCTCAAACCGGCCGGGACAGGCAAATATTATGTTAAATATAATTCAGACGGGGAGACCGTCTCTGAAGCGCATGGCTACGGCATGCTGTTCACTGTCCTGATGGCCGGTTACGACACCAATGCGCAGAACTACTATAATGGACTCTACAATTATTACACAGCACATCCAAGCTCCATCAATCCTTATCTGATGTCCTGGAAACAGAACAGCAGCTTCCAGAATATCGAAGGCGAGGATTCCGCAACGGATGGTGATATGGATATTGCGTACTCGCTGCTGCTGGCTCACAGACAATGGGGAAGCAGCGGGACGATCAACTATTTGCAGGCAGCTACTAACATCATTAATGCAATCATGGATAATGAGATCAATCAGACCCAGTGGACCATCCGCCTGGGGGACTGGGCGAACAGCGGTTCATACAATACAGCAACCCGTCCTTCCGATTTCATGTTCAGCCATTTGAAGGCCTTCCAGTCCGCTACCGGCGATGCCCGCTGGCAGAATGTAACGGATAAGACTTATACGATTATTAACAACCTCTATACCGGTTATAGCTCTACCACCGGTCTGCTGCCAGATTTCGTAGTCTACTCCAGTAACACCTATAAACCGGCCGCAGCGAATTTCCTGGAGGATGCCAACGACGGCAATTATAACTACAATTCATGCCGTACCCCGTGGCGGATTACCACCGATTATTTGCTCACAGGCGATAACCGTGCCTTGTCCCAGCTGAATCAGCTGAACAGCTGGATCAAGACTAAGGTAAGCAGTACTCCGGGCAACATCAAGGACGGCTACAAGCTGAACGGAACCACTTTCGGCAGCTACAACAGCGGCGCGTTCTATGCTCCGTTCGGCGTAAGTGCGATGACTTCATCAGGCAACCAGAGCTGGCTGAATTCACTCTGGAGCCATACGTCAGGCAGCGCGGCAGAGGATTATTATGAAGACAGCATTAAGCTGTTCTCAATGATCGTAATGTCCGGTAACTGGTGGACTTACTAAGCGTTTTTATTCTTGATATGATCCAAAGACGAAATCCGGGTGATCTCTGATCACGGGTTTCGTCTTTTTTGGTAATGGGCGCCTGTGACATTTATCATGAAATCTGTGATAAATTTAACATCTTAATTTTTAATTTTATTGCTAAATTAAGGGTGACATTGGTTCCACTTCATCCTTGGGAAAACGCGGAATTACACACAATTTTCACAATTTGTCGTTTTTATGGCAGATTACCTTCTATTGAAGTAACGCCGCGCTGTCGCGTATAAAGAAATCCATTGAAATCCATAAAGAATTGTGATTCCCAAAGCGTGGAAAATGCAAGATATGTCACTTCGCGGCTTACAATTTCAAGTTACAATCGTTGAAAAAGTCAAAAGGATGTTATTCTTCTTGACACTAAGAAAGGGGTTATGTCGGTGGTACAATTGCCAAAAGTAAATGAGCTCGGTTTCTTTGAGATTCGTCTCGAATCTATTGGAGGCCTGGGTGCGAACCTTGCCGGTAAGATGCTCGCAGAAGCGGGTGTAGTCGGCGCAGGACTCAATGGCGTCAGTTTTTCATCGTATGGTTCGGAAAAGAAGGGGTCGGCGGTTAAAGCTCATATCCGTTTCTGCGATATGGACACTCATATCCGTGATACCTCCCCGGTAGAACGTCCGCATGTTGTAGGTGTTTTTCACGAAGCGCTTGCCAAGACCGTTAACGTAACCAGCGGAATTCATGAACACAGTACCGTTCTTGTGAACTCGGCCAAGACGCCGGAAGAACTCAAAGAACTGCTGAAGATGAAGGCCGGTACGATTGCAGTAATCGATGCCACCAGCATCGCGCTGAAAGAGAAGAACCGGGTGAATATGGCGATGCTTGGCGCGCTGTTCCGGCTCTGTCCGTTCCTGGATACCGATATTATGAAGGGCGTTATTGAGAAATCGCTCGGCAAGAAATATCCGCAGGCGGTCCAGTCGGCCATTACGACCTTTGACCGTGGCTATAATGAAGTGAAATTCCTGCATTTCGAGCTGGCTGCCGGCGACAGCATGCCGGTGTATGTCCGCTCCGATATTTCCGCTCTCGGCTACGAGACTCAGCCGATAGGCGGCACCATCACGAACCCGGGCGGCAGTTTCCTGAAGAACCTCAGCATCTCCCGTTCCGGTATGCTTCCGGTCTACGAGAATGAGTCCTGCATCAACTGCGCACAGTGTGACACGGTATGTCCGGATCAATGCTTCGTATGGGAAGAACGGCTGGACCGCAAGGGCCGTTCACAGATGTTCCTGCTCGGCATTGACTATCAATATTGCAAAGGCTGCCTGAAATGCATCGGCGCCTGCCCGACCTCGGCGCTCTCCAGCACCCGGGAGAAGGAAGGCTATGCAGACAGCCATACCGTGAAGCATACGTTTGATCTGGTTACTCAAGTCTAAATTTCGGAAGAAAGGTGGAATGAATTGTGGCTATTGATTATGAAAAAGAAGTAGGCTCCGCAAAAGTGGAGCAGAAATTCCTATATGAATCAGGCAATGAAATGGCTGCTTATGCCGCCCATCAGATTAACTATCATGTTATGGGGTATTTCCCGATCTCGCCGTCGACGGAGGTTGCCCAGTTCCTCGATACCATGAAAGCCAGCGGCCAGCATGATATTATGCTGGTGCCTTCCGATGGGGAGCACAGCTCCGCCGGGATCTGTTACGGCGCTTCAACAGCAGGCGGCCGTGTGTTCAATGCTACCAGTGCTCAAGGGTACATGTTCATGCTGGAGCAGTTGCCTGTACAAGCAGGTACGCGGATGCCTATGGTTATGAACCTGATCTGCCGTTCGATCTCGGGTCCGCTGAATATTCACGGTGACCATTCCGACTTGTATTTCGCCCTGAACACCGGCTGGCCGATCATGATGTGCCGTGATCCGCAGTCCGTATATGATATGAATCTGATGGCATTGAAGCTTGCGGAGCATGCCAAGGTCCGCCTTCCGGTTATGGTTGCTTCCGACGGTTATTTCACCTCTCACCAGAAGCGCCGTGTGCAGGCTTTTGCCCACCGCGAGGATGTTCACAAGTTCGTAGGCGAGCAGCCGCCAGTTGGCTTCACAGATACGCTGGACCGCAATAACCCAGTTACTGTAGGTCCTTATATGAACGAACCGGATTATATCAACAACCGTTATCAGCAGTCGGTAGCCATGTACAATGCCGGTGACGTGTTTGAAGAGATCGCAGCGGAATTCGCTGTGCTGACAGGCCGCCATTATCCCATGATCGAGCAGTACCGGATGGAGGATGCCGATGTGGCCGTATTCCTGATGAACTCCGCTTCGGAGATTATCAAGGATGTAGTTGACCAGCTGCGTCTGCAAGGAATCAAAGCGGGAGCGATCTCCCCGAATATGATCCGCCCGTTCCCGCAGAAGCAGATTGCTGAAGCGCTGAAGAATGTCAAAGCCATTACTGTAGGTGACCGTGCGGATTCCGTCGGCGGACACGGCGGCAATATGGTTAACGAAATTAAGGCTGCATTGTTCACCTACGGCAACACTACCACTAAGGTAATCAGCCGTATCTACGGACTGGGTGGTAAAGACTTCTATGCTGAAGACGGCCATCACTTCTTCCAGCTCGCAATGGATGCCGTGGTAGCGGACCGCGTAGAAGTGCCGTTTGATTACTACGGACATAATCCGGGAGCGCCGGAGAATGCGCCTAAGCGTCTGCTGAAGCCGATGAACTTTGATCTGTTGAAGACCGGACTGATTACGGTGAACAAGAATGAAGAAACAGGTAAGCTGGCCGTGAAGATTCCGCCGATCCGCTCCCTGATGAAGAAGCCAAGACGTCTGTCTCCGGGACATGGCGCATGTCCGGGCTGTGGTATTTTCTCCGGCCTGGAGCTGTTCTTCAAAGGGATTGAAGGGGATATCGTAGCGCTGTATCACACCGGCTGTGCCATGGTTACAACTACCGGCTATCCTTATTCGTCACATAAATCAACGTTCATCCACAACCTCTTCCAGAACGGTGCAGCTACGCTGTCCGGTGTGGTCGAAATGTTCTGGGAACGCAAACGCCGCGGCGAGCTGGACGGCCTGGGGCTGCAGGATGACTTCACCTTCGTTATGGTAACCGGTGACGGTGGTATGGACATTGGTATGGGTCCGGCGATTGGCGCTGCGCTGCGCGGCCACAAGATGATTATCGTGGAATACGATAACGAGGGCTACATGAATACAGGTGCACAGCAGTCCTATTCCACACCGCTCGGACACCGTACTTCGACTTCGAGCATCGGCAAAACCCAGCAGGGCAAGCTGACCCAGCATAAGGACACTGCACAGATTATGGCTGCGACCAATATCCCTTATGTCTTCACCGGTTGTGAAGCTTACCCGCAGGATCTGCTGAAGAAGGCTGCGAAGGCTCAGTGGTATGCTCAGAATGAAGGTCTCGTCTATGGCAAGATTCTGATCGCCTGTCCGCTCAACTGGATGAGTGAAGACAAAGACGGTACAGATATCGTCTCCCTGGCCGTTGAGTCCTGCTTCTTCCCGCTCTATGAAGTAGAGCAGGGCATGACCAACATCACGTATAACCCGGAAGACAAGGAGAAACGGATTGAAGTCTCCGCATGGCTGAAGACTATGGGCAAAACGCGCCATCTGCTGAAGCCGGAGAACGAGCCTGCACTGCGTAGCTTCGAGAATGAGGTACAGCGCCGCTGGAGCCGTCTCAAAGCGAAACATGAGCATCCGGATTTGTAAGGCTTAACCTAAGCACCACTATAATTAGCCATCATTCATACCCGCCCGGCAGAGATTCTCTGCCGGGCTATTTAAATACCCACAGCCGCCATCCGGGCGAGTACCTTGTCCCCTCTCGCCTCCATATCCGTGCCGCTGAACTTTGGTAGCGGTAGTTCGGAAACGATACTTCCGTCTTTCGTAAACAGAACCCTGTCAGCCCTGGCCGCGACTTTCGCATCGTGGGTCACAAGCAATATGGCTGTGCCCTCTTGATTAATAACCACCAGCAGCCCCATGATTTCATCCGCTGACTTTGTGTTGAGCGCGCCGGTCGGTTCGTCGGCAAAGAGTATCTCCGGCGCATTCATCAAGGCGCGGCAGATGCCGGCCCGCTGGAGCTGGCCACCCGATACCTCTGTGATATCCCTGCCTTCTAAACCGGAAATCCCCGTTTTCTTCATTAGGGCTTTGGCCTTTTGTGAGATTTCCGCTGTATCCTTGTAGCCCTTATGCACGGCGGGGAGAATAATATTATCCAACAGATTTAAATTTCTCAGCATAGTGGGCTGCTGAAAGACAAAGCCCATCTTTGTCCGGCGAATATCTGCAAGCGCGTTTTCGCGGAGTTTAGATAGTTCGGTATGGCCAAATTTCACCGATCCGCCTGTAATCTCATCCATGCCGCTAAGCGCGAACAACAGTGTGGATTTCCCCGAACCTGACGGCCCCATCACGGCAACAAACTCGCCTTTTGCTATTTCCACTGTTACTCCGTTCAATGCCGTGACCTGCTCCTTGCCCTTGCCAAAGGTTTTCACGATATTTTTGCCTGTGATAATGTTATTCATAAGGTTAAGTCTCCTTAATATGTTCGGAAATTTGTAGTGTACGGATGCCGGAGACGCCCAGCATGGTGGCGTAGATGACGCAACCCGTAATCAGCAGAGGTGAGGCGAGATAGACAAACCATGGATCTACCGTGAAATGGAAGGTTGCTGCGCCAAAGGAAGAGACGATGGCTACACCCACAAGCTCACCCAGCGTGTTTGCCAGAAGCGTTCCGATGAAGACGCCCAGCGCCAGCACGGTTATGGAGCGTGTAAGATACTGCCCGCGAATATCCGCACAGGTGAAGCCCATTGATTTTAGGATGGCGATGGGATATCGGTCTTTCGCTACCAGCATTTTCATAAACAGCACCGTAACCAGCAGTGTAAGCAGGACGGTTGCCAAGGCAGCGACAACGGAAGCCATTTTGATGGAATCCCGTATAGATCCGAGCATCTGCCCAATGCTTTCGTCGATGCCGGTAACCTTGGCGAAGGGCAACTGTTCCCTGTACTGTGATATTGCTGTCTGTACACTCTTACGGTCACGGAACGTGGCGGCCAGCCCAACGCTCAATACCTCTCTGTTGTTTACGTTAAAAGTGGCTTGCGCCGTTCGGCCACCGCTCGTGACATCAGAGTAAATCCCGCACACCGTCAGATGCTTTTCTGCTCCGTCAACGATTAAAATGATGTCATCCCCAACGGCTGTTTCAAGGTCTTCGGCATTGAGGACGGAAAGGGCGATTTCCGATTCTGACTGCGGCGCATGGCCCTTGGAATAGGTGATAGGATAGGTGGAGTAGTCACCAATCGTCACCCGCAGCTTCTCCATCGTTCCGTCGTTCGCTATCCGCTCTAACATTATGCCGGTGAACAATGCATACTTTTCAACATTCTTATCCGCCGCCAGCATATCAGCAACTTCCGCCGCCTTCCCCGTAACGTCCTCCACCTGTGTCCGCATCACCCCGATATTAACATCGCTAATTCCCATCCCCATGTAGGTGATGAAGCGCTCCGCCGAAATAGTGCTGCTGATATTGTGCGGTACAATCATAATGAATGAGGATATGACCAGCACCATCAGCAGGGTGACATACAGCTTTTTCCGGGTAAGAACATCTTTGATTCCAAGAAAGATATTCCGGGAAAAAAGCCTGTTATTGCTCAGCCGGAAGCTTCTGGCAGGTTTCGATTGTTCCGGCGCTGAGCCGAACCGCGCCGCCTGCGCTGCAGATATGTTGCGGAAACGCCGCAACACCCCGTTCACATACAGCATGACAACCCCGCTGATAACTGTGGCCCCCGCAAGACCGCAGAGCAGGCCGGGTAACGGGCTGCTGCTCTCTCCCATATATAGACGGATATTTTGCATGAAAGGAATTTGGAGCGGCAGGGAGGCGAGATAACCCAGCGCGCAGGCTACCCCTGAGATAGCGCCGTATTTCGCAAGGTAAAGCTTTTTAATCTGTGATACCCGTATCCCTATGGCCTTCAGTACGCCTATTTCCTTATAATCCTCTTCAATTTTAGCCAGAAGCGTTAACCGGATGCACAAAAATGCCACGATGATCACGAGGGTGCCTATCAACACCAACACGGCAATGGTTATACCATCTGTAATGCCATTTATCATCTTTACTTGTGGGTAAGTGATCGCGGGGGGGCCGTTCGACGGAAGCCCCGCATTAAGATAGGCTGCCTCGAAAGCAGGGAACGAAACATCCTCCGCCAGCCGGAACTCAATAAGGTTCTCTAACTGTCCGAAATCACGGACTTTATCAAAATCCGCTTGGCTCACAAGGAACCGTTTGGAGCTTACCATCGCCGCGTTCATGATAGAATCCCGTAAAAACCCTGCGACGGTAAAGGAAATGCCATGAATGATCACCTTGTTGCCAAGTGCCGCGTTTCCAGCCTGCCTGTAATAGATGGGGAGATAGATTTCGCCGTCGGCCGGCTGGATGATTTCACCGTTTAAGTTAAGCAGGAAGTCGAATTTCTCGCCCTGTACGGAAAGGCCGTTATCCTGTATGCTCCCGACAAGGGAACCGTCCCCGATGACAATGTCCGCACCTTCAAGGTTAAGGAACTTAAGCACCTGATAGTCCTCTACGCTGTCGTTAGCGTCCGCGAAGCTTCCCAACTGTTCCATATCAATATCGCCTGTGTGCATCTGCATGAAGTGGGGCGCCTTTGCCGAAAGAAGCATATTGTCGATAGCACCGAACAGGTTTACTGTCAGCGATGCAGCCAAAGCAGTCAGCATGGCGGCAATCAGGATAAATGCCGTAATCATCGCGGTAATCAGCTTGCTTTTGCGTATATCATTTTTGATCATTTTACGATACATCTTCATCCCTCAGTCTTTCTGTGTCTTGAAACTTTGAAACTTTGGGGAGACACAGGACAAACATCTTGGTATAGGGTGAGGGGGCGTCCCATACAAAGACCTCACCAGAATGGTGTTCCATCACCTTTTTTACAATGGCTAGCCCAAGTCCTGTTCCACTGCTGGTACTTCTTGAATCACTGCCGGATACAAAAGGCTCGAACAGACTCCCGGCAATCGTCTTGGGGATAGTTGTTCCGTTATCGGCAACATGTATTTCGATACAGCCGGATTCCTCCTTCAGCCCCACGTATAATAAGCTGCCGCTCGGATTATGGCGGATTGCGTTGGTCAGCAGATTGCTGATAGCCCTGGCAATTTCCAGCGAATCCGCCATATGAAATAATGGATGATCCGGCAACCGCAGCTCCAAGTTCATCAGCTTGTTTTCGATTTCACCGAACAAAGCGGCACAAGATGCGCGAAGCAGCTCTACAAGGTCAACCTTGGCAACATTTAACCGGTACTTCGGCGTACCCAGCTTGGAATAGGAAAGCAACTGGTCAATTAATTGGTTCATCTGTCCGGATTTCGCTTGAATCGCCAGATGGTATTCCCGCTGTTTGTCAGGTTCCTCAACCATACCGCTTGCCAAAGCCCCAGCGTATCCGGAAATCGTCGTCATGGGGGTTTTTAAGTCATGGGCAATGTGCGAGAAAAGCCGCATCCTTTCATTTTCCATGGTCATTCGCTGTTCTTCGGAATCTTTCAGCTTTCGCGCCATATAGTTGAAGGCGTCCCGCATGTCCCCAAATTCCGTTTCTGTTTCAAAGTCTAGTATAGTGTCCAGGTGGCCGGCGGTAACTGCCTTGAAGCCTTCTTCCATTTTCTGAATGGGTTCCATGATTCTCTTGTTGATTCCGCGCCCAAAAAGGACAATCCCAATCAGATATACTCCAGCTGTAATAAGATTCCAGAATACTGAAAGTGTGATTTGAAGAGATTCTGTCCCCTCGCCCAGAGGGGAAGACGCCAGCTCCGAGAGATTCATCCCGTTATTCAATGTATACAGACTGAATAAAAACTCCAACACCAGAAGCGTTAGTGCAATTCCGATGGTGTAACCTATGAATCTGTGTATGATGACTCTTTTGAAACTGCGTCTGTTCTTCATGTACGCACCTCCAGACGATAACCTAATCCCCGCACAGTTCCAATGGATACCGCGCCTCCGGGAAGTTTACTGCGCAGCTTGCTGATGGCGACCATCACTGTATTGTCGTCTACGATGGCGGTCTCCTGCCATGCAGCCTCATAAATCTGCTGTTTGGTGTATACACGACCGGGACTTTGCATAAACAGCTTCATTATGTTAAATTCTGTCGCTGTAAGAGGAATTGCCCCGTTGCCAAGGCTAAGAATGCAAGCCGAAACATCCATACACAATGCGCCTGCCGTCAGCAGATCCGCTTCTCGATCCGACACACCTCCGTCATAACGTCGTAATTGAGCTTTGATCCGGGCAGTAACCTCCAAAGGGTCAAAAGGCTTTGTTACATAATCGTCTGCGCCAAGATCAAGCCCCAGAATTTTCTCGTAATTTTCCGTTTTGGCGCTGACGACAATAATAGGAAGATTACTGTGTTCTCTCAGACCTTTAATAAGCTGATAGCCGTCAAGCTCAGGCATCATAATGTCGATAACCGCCAAATCAATCCGTGTGGACGCAGCCCGTTTAAGCGCCTCCAATCCGTTAGCAGCCTGGATTACGGAGTAGCCGTCCTTCTCGATATATAACCGTAGAAGCTCACGGATTTCCTTCTCGTCATCTACAACCAGAATCGTTTTGTTCACGAGTTCACCTCTCTTCCTGTTCATCATATCCTCGGGGTCGTAAGTTCATTATAGTTGCCTTGCCTTTCAGTTAAATATGACTAACCTTAACACTGTCTTAAGATATTCCAGCGATAACGGCTGTCCAAAGCATAATAATATGCAGGGACTCACCGCCGCAGCGTTGGGTGGAGGTGCGTACCGTTATAGCGTTCCTGAAGCCGGAGTTTTCAATTTGTCTATTTATTTAAATACTTTTATAAAGTATTATATTAATGAGGTGAAAGCAGATGCAGAAGATTGGCGGCAACGCTCTGGTCATTCGAGAAGTAAATATTAATCTGGTGCGGCAGGTGCTGAAGGAAAGAGGGCAGGCGACCAAGCGTCAGATTGCCGAGTATTCCGGGCTTAGTATCGTTACTGTAGGAACCGTACTGCAGATTCTGATGGAGCGGAATGAGGTAACTCTGGGTGGGCAGGTTTCCTCAAGCGGCGGGAGACCGTCACAGCAATACATATATAACGAAGAATTCGCTCTAGCACTGATTGTATTTACACATGAAGAACAGAATGTCATCTATATTCACAGAACCATCGTTACGCTTGCCGGTCGCTGCCTGTTTGAAGACAACACGGCTGTTCTGCGAGTTGATCTAGCGGCTTTTGAAACCGTAATAGACAGCTCGCTGCAGATGTGCCCCGCTATACAGGCAATAGGGTTAGGACTGCCTGGTGCTGAAGTGGATGGCAAAATGATTGTGTCCGATTATGATACACTGCTCGGTGTTCCGGTGGCAGAGCATTTCAGGCAGCGTTACGGCAAACCCGTAGTGATTGAGAATGATGTCAACGCTGCAGTGATCGGGTATTGCCGCAGAATGAAGGAGGAGGAAGGTTCAGTTATTTATCTGTATTTTCCCGACCGGTTTGGACCGGGGGCAGGGATCTTTATTAACGGTAAGCTCTATAAAGGCAAACGGGGCTTTGCTGGAGAAGTGGCCAACATACCCTTGGGCATTCCGTGGGGAGATCCCCGTCTGATCTCCTCCTTTGCAGAATTGACTGATGCGATTGCCAGACTGGCGGTAGCTGTCAGCAGTGTGCTGAACCCGGATGCAGTTATCTTGTATGGGAGCTTCCTGAATGAAGGGCATCTGCAGGCGCTTGCGGAGAAATGCGGGGCCCTTCTGCCGGACGCCGCTATTCCGCGGGTGCTGCTCTCAGAAGATTTTGCCGCCGATTATATTCAGGGTATGATTGTGCAGACCTTAGGGACTTTGGAGCAGGGGCTGAAGCTGACGAAATCTGAAGGACAGGGTGGATATTGACATGGCAACAGTATTTTTAATTATTATATATTTGGCGTTTATCAGTTTGGGGCTGCCGGATTCCATGCTGGGCGCAGCCTGGCCGATGATGAGGCTTGATTATGGGGCACCGGTCGATACAGCAGGACTGCTCTCCATGATCGTAGTCGCAGGCACAATTATATCAAGTTTGGCCAGCAGCAGCGTGCTGAAACGGTTCGGGACAGGAATGGTTACTTTTATCAGCGTGGCTGTGACCGCTCTGGCTCTGCTGGGTTTCTCTTATTCTTCCTCTGTAGTCTGGCTAGCGGTGCTGGCCTTGCCGCTGGGACTCGGTGCAGGTTCGATCGACACAGGGCTGAACAACTATGTGGCTACCCATTACAAAGCACATCATATGAGCTGGCTACACTGCTTCTGGGGCGTCGGGGCAATGCTCGGGCCGATCATTATGTCGCGTTATATTGCAGGCGGCGAATCCTGGAGAGAAGGGTACTTCATGGTCAGCATGATCCAGTTTGCCCTTGTAGTGCTGCTGTTCGCAAGTCTCCCGTTATGGAAAAGAGCTGGTAAGAGCAGCAGTCCGCAAGCTGGTGAAAAAGTTCAGGAAGGGCTGGTGGCAGTGCCTGCTACGAATGCTTCTTCCGGTAATGTGCTGCGGATTAAGGGAGTAAAGCTGGCGATGATCACCTTCCTGTTCTATTGTGGTGTTGAGGCGACAGTAGGTTTATGGGGCAGCAGCTACCTTTTGAATGTCAAGGATGTATCCCCAGCTACGGCGGCTGGCTGGGTGTCGCTGTACTACGGGGGAATCACTGCTGGGCGGCTGATTACCGGATTCATTACCTTCAGATTCAGCAACCGTGCGCTGATCCGCGGCGGTCTTCTGATTTCGTTGCTAGGTGCGCTGGTGCTGGCTATGCCGCTGCCTGCTGTCTATTCACTGGTTGCGTTTATTCTGATTGGTCTGGGTTCGGCGCCGATCTTCCCTTGCATGCTGCATGAGACACCGGCCCGGTTCGGGAAAGAGAATTCCCAGAAGATTATGGGTTACCAGATGGCACTGGCTTATACGGGCGGTGCTTTTCTGCCTCCGCTTCTCGGGTGGGTAGCTGCCCGCAGCACTTTTATGATTCTTCCGCTTGTGATGATCGGGTATATTATTGTTATGATGTTAAGTTCTGAGCAGATCAACAGTATGATGAAAAAACGGAAAGAAGAGGTGAGCCTGTAATGAGCATAGTAGAGTGGCAGGATGGAGTATGGAGCAACGAACCGGTGTCCAGCACAAAGATCTCTGGCAAGCTTGTGGTGGAAGCAGCAGAAGGCAGTGATTATTGGCAAAAAACGATGTACGGCTTCCAGCATGACAACGGGCATGCGCTGCTCGCACCTTGGGACGACTCGGAAGCTGTTGAGGTCAGCTTTGTACTGGACGGGTTTACAGGGCTCTACGATCAGGCGGGAATAATGCTGTGGCATAGTGATGACATATGGATCAAAGCCGGAATTGAACTGAATGATGGCGTGCCGCATATCGGCGCGGTTGTGACGGATACGTACTCAGACTGGTCGCTGTCACCAGTTCCGGAATGGACAGGTGAGGTGGTGACTCTACGTGCATCACGGATGAAGGATGCGGTTATCCTTAGGGCGAGAACAGAGAATCATCCTTGGCGGACGATCCGGGTAGCACGTTTTGCTCATGAGAATGGCAAGCAGGCAGGTCCGTTCCTGTGCGCACCAACCCGGCCAGGGCTTCAGGTGACCTTCACCCGCTGGTCAGTCTCAGCCCCGGATATTGATGTGCATACAGATCCACCTGTACGGTAACGGTACTTCGGTCTGGACAGCACGCAGATGTGAATGGCAGCGGTTTGCATATTTTTCACACGCTCAGACATCCTATACCTAACAGGAATGAACCTGAGTGTTTGGAAAAGGGGGCTTTTGGCTATGAAGCGCAGATTAGCAGCCATGCTGGCTACCGCACTGACTGCCGGGACACTGCTGGCGGGCTGTTCCGGGGAGCAGGACAAGAAGGAAGCGGGAAGCTACACGACGCAAGCCTATCAGGATGGTACGATGCTGGCCCTTTCACAAGGGAAGGGACTGGACGGCCGGTTCCGCAAGGAGATGCATCAGGCTTTTGCCAGAGAACAAATTAAGCTGACGGATGAGAAATTTACTGAAGACAACAGCGGTAACACGAGTTATCAGTATCTGATTAACAGCCAGCCAGCGCAGAATATTACCCTGCATGTATTCAGCAGTAAGCCTGAGCGGGTGAGCCGGATTGCAAATTGGTATGGCGGATTGCAGGTATCGGAAACTTCCGGGGCCAGAACAGAGATCTACAACAAGGACAATACCTCGCTCGTCTATACATCCATGGGCAAGGAGAAGGGGAAATACTCGAAGAAGGTAAAGAGCCTCTTCACTGGACTTCTGGAACATTTGGGCACATACGAGCATTAAAAGATCAATTAATATTCACCATTATAGGGATTGATCTTTATGCATGGGTTAGTTTTGGATAGTGATATAGTCAATAAAACCAAAAACCGCCCGCAGAATTAATGCAGCGCTGCTGCTATTAATCTGCGGGCGGTTCTTTATGAGGAAGGTTGTTTTTTCTTGGTGAAGTCCATTTTCCATAGGCTGTGAAGCCGGCGTTAGAACAAGCTCCAATTGCCTTTCAGTCTGGCATGGTGCTCCGCACGGTACAGCACATAACGGGTGCATCCCGCAAGTACTATGCTGCCCACGGCCAGGATGCCAAGAGCCCACCACCAGGTGGCCCCGATGGTGCCGTACAAAGCTCCTCGTACCAGGATTAGGCTGTAGGTCACCGGGAATAGTGTGGAGAGTCCGGTTGCCCAGGCCGGGAAGACCGCTGGGGGGATCCGTACTCCGCCGAATAATTCCATCGGTGTCTGGAAGATATAGTAGAGAAATGAAGATTCACGGGAGAACAGCGACACTGCGCTGAGCAGAGCACCCCAGACCACGGCCGCAACCATAATCAGCAGCAGCGCAAGCGTCAGCGCCGTCCAATTGACGCTTGAAATATCAGACACAAATACAAAGGTCAGCAGGGAGAAGACGGCGAACATCCAGATTCCGTGCATAAGCGAATACAGGGAGCGTCCGTACAGAAAGGCTATTTTGGGAGCAGGTGTAAGGAATACCGTCTCCACAGTACCGTCTTTGCGTTCCTGCTCAAAAATCCAGGCAGCTTCAACCACCGTCCAGAACAGCTGGAACACCAGATACCCGCTGAGCAAAAACAAAGGAATGCGTTCATCCGGTATGATCCGCGAGAGGACGGAGCCTTCCCCGGTCCTGTAGGGCTTCATGGTGTAATAGGAGGTCAGGAAGCTGAGCGCAGGCCAGAATAGCAGGGAGAAGAAGGTTGCCCTTCCTTTCCTGCGGTTCCGGTGCTGCTTGGACAGCTCGGCGGCAATCGTCGTCCATAATCCACCGGGTCTCATGATGCCCGGTCCTCCGACAGCAGAATAATGGCATCCTCCAACGTTGGTTTATCGCAGGAGAAACTGTGGATACGCAGCCCGTGTTCACTTACCCAGGGGAGCAGCTCTGTGATCAGCGTATCAGCTACCGGAGTTTGTACAGAAATCCGGTACGTTGTATCTTCTCCGGAAGAAGTCTGGCTGGCGGCATTCTCTCCGACAACCAGCTGTGCGGGATGCCCAAGCTCAGTCAGATGAGACACCAGCTGCGGACGAAGCTGCTCATCCCATCCGCTTACCTCGAGATGGGCAGATTGAGAACCGGCAATCTGCCGGACAATAGCCTCCGGCTTGTCGCACAGCAGAAGTTCCCCGCGGCTAAGTACGTATACCCGGTCACATAGCTCTTCAACCTCCTGAAGATAATGGCTGGTCAGCAGAATACCTTTACCCTGCTCTTGGGCTAGCGTCCGAACCGTGCCACGCAATTGACGGGCAATCGGTGCATCGAGTCCAAGTGTAGGTTCATCCAGGAATAAGTAGGCAGGGTCATTAATCAATCCTCTGGCGATCTGGAGCCGCTGCTTCATCCCTTTGGAATACTGCTCTACAGGCTGGTCAGCTGCTTCCGCCAGCCCGACTTCATTCAGAAGCCGGGTGCTTTCCATCCGGATTGCAGTGCTGCTAAGACCGTAGAGTCTGCCGAAATACTCCAGATTCTCCCTGCCGGTGAGCCGCCAGTACAGCATTCGTTCACCACCGGGAATCATGTTTACCTTCGATTGGATAGCTTTCCGGTTATCGGCCATGGAGAGTCCATCCACCTCTATACTTCCTGAAGTCGGATCAAGCAGGGTTGAGAGCATGCGGATGGTTGTAGTCTTGCCTGCCCCGTTCAGCCCGAGCAATCCGACAACCTCACCCGGTGCAATGGTCAGGGTCAGCGCTTTGACTGCCGCTTGTATCCTGGTTTCGGAGCGGAACAGACCGAGTCTATGTTTGGTCTGATAGATTTTGGTTACCTCGTTCATGCAGATCACTTGAATATCAGCCTCCTGAGTTTAGAATTTCTCGAATAAACTGCGTTCAACCCGGTTAGTGCACCACAATCCAACTACAATATAGACCAGGCTAAGTAGCAGTGCAGGCAGCATATCCGGAAATGATACCGCGTTACTGGTCAGCAGTGCTCCGCGCAGAAGCTGAAGCGAGGAGGTCAGCGGGAAGATCTCCGCTACATTTTGCAGGGAACGGGGGAGATACTGTCTTGGAAACTGGAAACCGCAGAGCAGGGTAGTTACGGCAAATAGTGTATTCTGTACGATGTATGTATCACGTGTGAACAGCATTACACTGCCCAGCACCAGCGCCATGGCATAGGTAGAGAGAATAAACAACAATGCGCCTAACAGCACGGATAGCAGGTGAGGAGAGGGGAGCCGCAGTCCGGCCAGAATGCCAAAAGCCAGTACAGTGATCAGCACAATGCCGCTGCGGTAAAATTGCTGAACGGCTGTTCCTAGAAAATAGCCATTCCGGCTTGAAGGGGAGAGCAGAAGCGCCTCAAGCGTTCCTTCCCGCCATTCGGTAATCTGCGCCCGCGATACGTTCATCATCATGCTGATGCAGAAAATATTCATAGTACCGCCAATGATGGCAAAAGCCAGATAGTTATTGGTTCCGGTATAGAGTGCGAACCTGTCATCTAAATCGCCTTGTATTAAATAGACATACGAGAAATAAGAGACCAGGACCAGATAAGCCCCTTCAATAATATGCCCTAAAGTGAAGTTCCAGGGAAAAGCCCTGAGATTGGCTCTCTGGTTCCTGAGCGCTGTTGCAATTGCGGTTTGCCACACGTGTGAACAACTCCTTATTCAGGGATCAGCTTCATTGTTCAAAATACTGCCTCTGCAGAACAATCAAGCTGTCGAACGCCTCCTTGTCACTGGAGTAAAACAAATAGTTCCCTTTGCGCTGCGAACTTACGAGTCCGGATTCACTCAGCAGCTTGAGCTGCTTCGATACCGCTGCCTCCGAGATGCCCATTATGGGAGCAAGCTGCTTCGTGCAGTGCGGAGCTTGCCATAGCAGCTTCAGTATGCGCAGGCGCGTCGCATCGCCAAGTCCCTTGAACTGGCGCAGCAGATCCGCCGGAGGCGCTTCGCTGAAGGACAGGCCGGGAATATCGACAGCGAGCGGCAGCACAAGCCTGTCTCCGGTCCAATCGATCAGCAGATGAGGGAAGATGAAGGTGGAGGGAAGTACATAGATCAGCTGTAATTGTTCATATTCAAAATGATAAGTGACCGCCTTTTGTGCAGTGATGGTTCCTTCAGCGGCGTGCAGCCGGGGATGCAGGGAATTCAGCGCCCGCTCCGCAGAACGGGAGACCGAGTCCTGAAACTCTGCGGCTGCAGTATGGATCCATGGCTGGACATACTCCCACTCCTTGCGGAAGTAGTCCTGTTCATAGGTTTCCAGTGTTGTGAACAGCTGTGTGCGTACTTCATTCAAATGCTGCAAAAGGTATCGGGCAGGTTCATCTGGCTGACCTCCGGTCTCGCCGTTTCCCGGCAGCAGTCCATGCTGCCACTCCAGAATGGTGCCGAGAGAAACCTTGCCGTTCAGCAGCACGTGGAGAAGCTCTGTATCAGGCAATGCTTTCAGCTGCCGGATGCCCGCAAGGCTTGACGGGAACGCTCCGTTTCGCCCGGTAAGCATAAGACCCATCCAGCTGTCGGTTAACCGGCCGATAGTATGTATCCCTTCAACCAGCGAAGAAGGCATTACACTTAGCATCTCAACGGCCCACTGCAGGCGTTTGGGGTGATGCTCCGGCTGATGGAGTACATGCAGGCTGCACAGCATTTCATGATAGGGACAGGCAACCGTTTTGATCTTGCGTTGCAATTGTTGGAGTGAGCTCATCTCTTTCCTTTCCGATTAACCATTTAGTTAATCAAAAAACACTTTCGCGTAAAGTGTTCAATAGTATAAGGAGATCTCCAGATGTTGTCAATGCCATTATTGATCCATGCCAAAAAAGGCAAACCTGCAAGCAACGCGCCTCGTTAAAAACGCGGTTGCAGGGTTTGCCTTCAATAAAATAATACATAGGGTGCAGCAATCCGTACTTAGGAGCGCTTATAGATCTCACGCATGACATGGCGCAGCTCAGGAAGGATCAGCCGCTCCATGGCAAGCTTGATTGCACCTGTAGAGCCGGGCAAGGAGAAGACTGCTGTGCTGCCGATTGTACCGGCAATGGCCCGGCTGAGCATGGCAGCGGATCCGATATCTTCGGTAAAGCTGAGCAGCCGGAAAATCTCTCCAAACCCCGGCATCGACTTGTCGAGCAAGGAAGCAACAGCTTCATAAGTGGTATCCCGGGGGGAAATGCCTGTTCCTCCGGTCAGCAGTACAGCTTCGATGCCGGAATGAACAGAGCTTTTGTAGACCAGTTCACGGATATCCTCATAATCATCCTTAATGATCGTGCGGCCGTAAACCGTATAGCCTGCTGTTTCAAGCATATTCTGGATCAGCAGTCCTCCGGTATCGGTCTCCATGGTCCGGGTGTCCGAGACCGTAATGATATAGCAAGCTACTGAATCGGGGGCTTCACGCCGGTGTTCTTCAACGGATGACATGCGAACCAGCTCCTTAATGGTGTTATGAACGGCTTGTAATCCCATGATAGGGGATGGGGCATGCAAAGACAAGTTCAGGCAGCAGCAGGCGGATACCCCGGAAGCTGCAGATGTCTTGCGTAGAGCCGTCCGTTGTAGTACACTCGCTACCATAACTGATTTTTGCGGGGAGCGATTGAACTTGGAACACACATTACCAGTTTACATATTGTCGGGATTTCTCGGCAGCGGCAAGACTACATTACTGCAGCGTCTGCTGGAGCATTGGAAAACGCAAGGCCTCCGGCCGGCGGTCATCATGAACGAGCTTGGCGAGGTTAATCTGGATGGTCTGCTGGTAGAGCAGTCTGTGCCGATGGCAGAGATGCTGGGCGGTTGTATCTGCTGTACCAGCCGGGGCGATTTAAGTACAGAGCTGACCACTCTGGTCAAAAAAGAATCACCGGATGTAGTTGTCATTGAAGCGACAGGCGCAGCGAATCCGCTGGAGATTGTGGACGCTGTTACCGAAACCTCACTTTATCAGCAGGTGGAGCTGAAAGGACTGATCACGGTCGTCGATGCGGCCCATCTGTTAGAACTGTACCGTTCCCAGCAGGGGGCTACCTACCGCCTGATGCAGGAGCAGATCCGCTGCGCCTCCGTGCTTATTCTGAATAAGACAGACCGGATCAGTGCAGAGGAAGCTGAAGAGATCTCGGCGGTGCTGCGCAAATGGAATGCGTATGCAGAGATACTGCCCGCTGTACGCTGTGAGCTGGAGCCGGAAGCCCTGCTCGGCAATATCGGTGGAGTTTATTCGGAAGAACGTGGTGTAACAGAAGAGAAGGAGCATAGTAAACAGGATGGAGATGCCAGGCAAATGCATGCTTCGCATGATCATGTGATGGCATACACGCATTATTTCAAGAATCCGGTGAACAGCGAGGCCTTCGAACGGTTTGTTAAGGAACTACCGCGTGACGTCTACCGGGCTAAGGGAATTGTATCCTTTAACGACACCTCGAGCCGGTTTCTGTTTCAATATGCTTACAGGGAAGCGGATTTCATGAAAATCACCCCCCAGGGCGAGGTACCTGATGTCGCCGTATTTATCGGTGAACATTTCTCTTCCAGCGAACTGCGCACAGAGCTTCTGCGGCTGGAGAAACGTCTGCTGGCAAGACCGGCTGCCGTCAAAAGAAGCCTGTAATACCTTCCCCTGAGTCCGGGGGATTGGTTCGTTCCTTTTCTTGCAGGTTAATACATAGGCATACCCTATAATAATTGCAGGAGGTTTAAGGCTATGACCCGAATTCAATATCAGGAATGCATTGATGCTTGTATGAAATGTATGGATGCCTGTAACTATAGCTATGTCTCAAGCCTGAAAGAATATGATTTGGCAGCACTAAGGGAGACCATCCAGCTTGACCGCGAATGTGCTGATATGTGTTCTTTCGCCATCCAGGCAATGACCCGCCAGAGCCCGTTCGTGGTGGAGATTCTCCGGTTATGTGCTGATATCTGTGAGCGCTGTGCGGATACGAGCAGCAGACATGAGCATATACACTGCCAGAAATGCATTGATGCCTGCCGCAGTGCGGCAATGGCCTGCAGACTGGTAAGCGGAGCTGTTGAGGTATACGCATAATACAGATTTTAAGCACTTCCTTATAAAAAAGCAGGGGCCAGACAGGTGCGGGAATCATTCTGCACCTGTCTGGTTTTTTTGTATCCGATATTCAGTAATCTGCGAAATCCAAAAGGAGAAAAGGAAGCTTCCGGCGAATGTAGTAAATAAAGAACTTTGGCTGCCATTTCGTGCGGCCGTTGCCCTAGCGTAAGTTGAAGGAGGCTATAAACGAATGTTCCTTCAGAGTACAGACACAATTAATATGCCGGAAGATCCGGATGCACGCCCGCTTATTACACTCACCCGGGGAGCCAAGCGGTATGGAGGCCGCCCGGTTCTTCATGAAATATCAATGATTGTCCACCCTGGCACGGCGACGGCGCTCATCGGAAGGAACGGCTCCGGCAAGAGTACTCTGCTCTCCATTCTCGCGGGACTGCTGAGGCTGTCCTCCGGTGAACTTACATACGGCCGTCAAGGGCTGACTACGGGTTATGCGCCCGAAGCGTTTCCGGGACTGAAATTAACAGCAGAAGATTATCTGCACGACATGTGCCGTATTGCCGGGCTCTCCCGGGCGGCAGCGGTATCGCGGGTGAGCGAACTTCTGGATATCTTTAAGCTGGGAGCGTCCCGCAGCCACCCCCTGGCAGGCTTCTCCAAGGGCATGCTGCAGAAGGTCAATCTGATCCAGAGCCTGCTGATCCGTCCGCAGCTTCTGCTTCTGGACGAGCCCATGTCTGGACTGGATCTTCCGGCTCAGCATACTCTGACCGAACTGCTGCAGAGGCTGAAGTCGGAAGGGACGGCACTGGTCTTCTCCGTGCACGAGCCTCAGACCGTACAAGCTCTGGCGGATGCCGTGTATGTACTGCAGGAAGGGCGGATGATCCGGACAATCCATGGAGCAGAGAACCTGCGGACGGTGCCGTCAGTACATATCGTCTACACAGACCTTCCGCCAGTGGAACAACAGGCGGTAAAGGCGTTGCCTGGAGTGCTCCATATGCATCCAGTACCGGATTCTGCAGGTGCAGCCTGTACAGGATTGACTGTAGACCAGAAGATGGCAGATACTTGCCTGCAGCAGATTCTTGCAGCAGGCGGTTCAATTGTTTCGGTTGAACGTCTTGGGGGCTTAAGCGGTATAACAGAGTGGATGGACCCGAAGGAAGAGAACGGGAGTGGATGCGGGTGAAGGCTCTCATCAGATATTTTTTGCGCAGCTACAGTGTCTCCCAGCGGTATTTCGGTCCAATTGCCGGCATTATTATAACTGTGTTAATCTTGTATTCCTATAAGCCTAATCCTGTAATGAACAGCTACTCGGCTACGGCAGTCTTTCTATTTGTAGCCTGCTGCTGGCTGGGGTTAAGCTTTCTGAATCATGAGCATGCGGTACAGAAACAGGTGGTTATCGTCCAGCTCCGCAGTGCCCGCCGTTACAGTATCGGCGGTATTCTTACATTGGGCCTGCTCACCTTGCTGCTGGATCTCTTCATTGTCATCTATCCGGTGGTGACCGTGAGTTTCAATGAACCGGCCGGACTGGACCGGATCCTGCTTGCTTTTACGGGACATGCTCTACTTGGTATGTTGGGTATTGTAGTCTCCCTGTACCTGCAGTCCTCGTGGGTGTCCAGAACCAGCTACGCCGCCGGCTTGATGCTCATCACAATCATTCTGTCCATCAGCGCCAGCAAGGTTGCTGAGCTGGTGCCCGGACCTGTTGTTCCGGTGCTGCTGCCGCCCGTATTTCCGGTGATGGATGCAATGATGAATGCGGATACGCTGCCGGTGTCAACCCTGCTTCGCGCCTATGCCCACGCGCTGGTATACATAATTTTGCTGACCGGATTCTACATTTACCGTTCCGGCCGCATGGACTATAACAAAATAACATGAGCTGTATCCTTTGAACCTGAAGATTTACAGTTTGGAAAAAGTGGCGGAGGAGATATTTGGAGCTGTAGGAGCAGAAGCGACCGCCTTTGTCTACGGATTTCCACCGCGAACAGCGGATAAATTGGAGAAATCTGGAGACGGGCAGCGGCCGGAAGTCCAAATATTCTCAGCAGCAACGGTCATTCCAAAATAGAATTTAAGGTTCAATAGATACAGCACAAATAACCAGATCAAGAACGGGAGGAAAGATGAAGGATACACATGTACCGGAGAGTGAACAATCCAAAGAGCTATTTGCTTATTTCGGGCTGGCCGTTTATTATTGCCAGGCGCTGGAGCAGCAATTGACCAATCTGCTGCTGCTGACCAAGCTGTCACAGGGCAAAACGCCAACCGATGCAGAGATATCAGAATTGTATCAACGCAAGCTTAGCAATTCACTCGGCCAACTCATCAAAGAAATCCAGCATCACTTTCCATTCTCGGAGGAAGAAACGAGTCAGCTGCAGGCAGTATGGAAAGAACGCAACCACATTGTCCATGATTATTTCAAGGAACGGATTCAGGAGACGTTCACTCCGGCGGGACGGGCCCATATGATCCGCGAATTGAAACGGTTTAAGAACAAGGCAAGCAGACTGGAGATTAAGCTGCAGGGCTATTGTACAGAAATGTACAGCAAGCTGGGTCTTGAAGAAGAGCATATCAAGTAACGCCATCCTATCAGTTCATACCAAAGAGACTCACTCTTTACGCAGAAAAACACTGCGGATAAGAGGAGTCTCTTTACGTTGTGCGGTTATTGTGGAGAGGACAGCACGGATTCCAGTTCCTGCAGCCCGCAGGATTGGACAGTTTCCGGCGCAAACTGGATACCGGACGCTCCGGTTGAACGGGCAAGTGAAGTAAGAGCCTTGACGAGCGCGGGAAGCATGTCCGGAACAAGCGATTCTCCGGTTTCCCACCACCAGCGGACAATGGTAAGAATTCCGCTCTTCTTATTCATCACCGGTTCAAGCCGGGCGATAAAGCGGTCGCCATATAGCAGGGGAAGTACGTAATAACCGTACTCCCGCTCAAGCACAGGCTTGTATACCTCCCAGCGGTAATGGAAGCCGAACAGCTGGCGGATCAGCTCTCTATCCCACAGCAGGTTGTCGAGCGGAGCCAGCGCCGCTGCAAACGTAAGTTCCTGTGTGTCAGCGTCCGTAACAGCGGCGTCATCCAGCCGCAGTACCGCTTCCAGCTCCGGGGCATCGGATGTCCGCATGTACAGCGGGAGCTTGATGCCCTCGACCCGTACCTCGCGGAGCTTATCGCTTAGCAGCAGTCGCTGCACGGCTGCTGTCCGCTCCTTGCTCTTCAGGCCGGAGATTCCGAGCCAGCCGTCCCCGGATTTGTTCCATTGCAGCCCGATGCTGCCGATCCGTCGCAGTACATACCAATCATGGTGCTGCTCCATGGTTACATTCGGGTCGCTTGTGCTGAGCAGTCCGGCCGGTAGCAGCTTAGCCGTAAAATCATAATAACGGCGGGTATGCACCCGGTGGTGTATGGAGAGCTCTCCCCAGAAATACATGCTCTCCATTGCTGCCCTGGATAGTCTCGCCGGAGCCCAAGACCAGTCGATCTTCTCTTTGCTCTCCAGATCAAGCGAAGAGAGCGGACCCCGTGAGTTCAGTTCTTCACGGACATGGGTGACCATGGCAGCCATGGCTTCATTGTCCTGATGCCTGGCGGCGGCTTCTCTGCGCCGCTGGAAATAAGGCCAGTCCTCTGTGCAGTAGATCGACATATTCTTGTCCCAGCCGTCAATCAGCAGCCTGTCCTTATAGAGCAGCTCCGTGGCCATTTCCGGCCGGAATCCCGGGAGTCTGGCCTGCAGCACAAGCTCATGATTATGTCCGGCTATACTCAGCGGATCATATTGAATACAGCCCACGTGGCGGACGAATTCGTGGATGCTCATCTTACCCTCCTTCAGTCCTCCCGTGACCAGCCGCTGGTGACGCAGCAGGAACAGCCGGGCTTGCCGCTTGCTCAGACTATAGGTTATCAAGTCCTTCACCCCATCCCTATGTATTGCTTTCCATTATACGGAACAAATGTTCTGAACTCAAGTGAAAGAGCCCCCCTGAAGCTTCTACAGCATCAGGGGGGCTTGTTAATCAGCAGAGAGGATGGCTGAACCTCAAAGATTAAATCTGCTCCAGTGACGGACGCAGTCCGGCAGCGGAAGTGGAAGAGGAGACAGGGTCTGGGGCTGGTGCATCCGTACCGTTACCGGCACCGGCACCCAGCTGAAGCTGATACATGCGGAAGTAACGTCCGCCCAGCGCCATCAGCTCATCATGGCTGCCCCGTTCAACAATCTCGCCCCGGTGCAGCACCAGAATCTGGTCTGCGCTGCGGATGGTGGACAGCCGGTGGGCAATGATGAATGTGGTCCGGCCCTTCTTCAACACCTCCAGCGCCTGCTGGATGATACTCTCCGTTTCGGTATCGATGTTGGAGGTCGCTTCATCCAGAATCAGAATCGCAGGATCGAACGACAACGCTCTGGCGAAGGAGATCAGCTGCCGCTGGCCAGCGGATAATGTGCTGCCTTTCTCAATTACCGGTTCGTCGAAGCCTTGCGGCAGATGGGACAGCAATTTGTCAGCCCCTACTTCACGCAAGGCACGCTCTACACGTTCCCGGCTGATGCGTTCATCCCCGAGACTGACATTCGAGGCAATCGTTCCGGTGAAGAGGTAAGGGTCCTGCAGCACAATGCCCATATGGCTGCGCAGCCACTGTTTCGGCAGATCCTTGACCTCCTGGCCGTCAATAGTGATACTTCCGGCTTGCGGATCATAGAAGCGGAACAGCAGATTGATGATCGAGCTTTTGCCCGAGCCGGTATGACCGACCAGAGCGACAGTCTCGCCCGGACGCGCTTCGAAGGAGATATCACGCAGGACGAAGTCTTTTTTGTAGGCGAAGGATACATCCTTGAAGACCACATCACCTTTATAACGCGGCATCGAACCGTCGGTTACCGGCTCACCAGGCTCATCCATCAGCGTGAAGACGCGCCCTGCGGATACCATCGAGCTGTCGAGGTTCGCCAGCTGGTTGACCATTCCTGTAATCGGCTGGAACATCCGTCCCAGTACGTCAACGAAAGCGTAAAGAACGCCCAGGGATACGAAGGTTGAACCGTCGAGACTGCCGAAGCCGAAATACCACAGCACGAGCACGAAGGAGAGACTGCGCAGGGAGTTCACCAGGTTGTGAGACGTGAAGGCATTCAGGTTAAGCATTTTGTTCTGGTATTTCAGATAGTCATCATTCAGCTGTTCAAATTCGCTACTACTCTGCTTCTGACGGCGGAAGATCCGGATAATGGACATTCCTTGAATGGATTCATTGATAATGGCATTGATCTCACTAAGGCGTGAGCGGATGATCGTATTGTATTTCGTTGCAATTTTGCGGTAGAGCACAATCCAGACAATGATAATCGGCACGATGAACAAGCTGACTAGCCCCAGCTTCACGTCCAATAGGAAGAGGGCGACATATACACCCGTAATATTAATAATCCCTGTTGCGAAGTTGGACAATACAGCAATGAACAGATCTTTGACCGCTTCCGTATCATTGGTGACCCGGGACACCACCTTGCCTGCAGGCAGATTATCGAAGAAATGCACCGGGAGGCGCTGGATATGGGCATACACATCCGTCCGCAGCTTGCGGATGACCTGATTGGCTGACGATTGCAGCCAGTAGGTTTTGCCGAACTCCGCAATTATGGAGATGACGAGGAACATGGCGTATAGAGCGACTAGTTTATAAATCCCGGGGAACTCTGGTTTGTAAAATGAAAACAGGTCATCAGCCGACAGCCTGACGGCCGGATAGATCGTCGCCTGATCGCCATATTGGATACGCAGGTTCCCGTCCGAGAAGCTCCGCTCGCCTTCAGTCTGGGCTACAGCTTCATTAATGAAATAGAAGCTTCTGCCAGCCTGAAGCAGGCGGATTTCCTGGCCTTTGACTTCATCTGCGGCAAACCGGTCACCGCGCTTGTAATAGTTGTTGTTATATTCAGCAGCATCTTCAGGCGAAGCAGTCACGAAATAAGGCTGCTCAATCGCGAGCAGGTGATTGTCAATCATACTCTTGGCGATGAAAGGCCCCGCCAGTTCAGCCGCTACCCCGATGGTGAGGAGCAGAAGGGCTGCTATGAATGTTTTTTTGGCAGTCAGTGCGTACTGCAGCAGACGTTTGCCTGTACTCTGTGTCAACGGTGACACCTCCTATATTTCAGAACATTAGAATGGATATGATGCACGTGAAAACGTATTTTTTGGGTTATTCATTCGTCAGGTTATTCTCAACCTGCTGACGGTCGAACTGCTCACGGTACCAGCCGTTCAATTCAAGCAGCTCCTGGTGGGTACCCCGTTCCGTAATATGTCCTCCGTCAAGCACCACGATCAGATCGGCGTGTTCAATAGCCGAGAGGCGGTGGGTGGAGATGAGCGTGGTTTTACCGCTGCGCTCTTCACGGATGTTCTCGATGATCTTGGCTTCTGTCCGCGCGTCAACAGCAGACAGTGCATCATCGAGAATCAGAATATCCGGATTAGAGATGAAGGCTCTGGAGATTGAGACCCGCTGCTTCTGTCCTCCGGACAGGGAAACACCGCGTTCGCCAACCATCGTGTCGAGCCCGTCGGACAAGGTGCCGAGGTCATTTTGGAATGCTGCAGCCGTTATAGCCTGCATAATGAGCTCATCGCTGGCTCCCGAATGGCCGAACTGTATGTTCTCGCGTACCGATTTGGAGAACAGAATCTGCTCCTGCGGCACATAGCCCATCCAGCTGTGCAGCTGATCCAGGGCAATCTGCCCGATCGGAACACCTGAGATCAATATCTCACCCTGGCCGGTCGGATATTCATGCAGCAGCTGTTTCAGCAGAGTCGATTTGCCGCTGCCGGTCCGTCCAACCACACCGAGTGTCTGGCCCTGCGACAAGGAAAGGCTGACTCCGCTCAGGTTGTCGATGGTTGAGGTCGGATAACGGAAGGTCACATCCTTCAGTTCAATAGATGACGGATGTTCTACGGGTGTTGGGTGAGGGACATCCTGCACATCAGGTTTGGCATGCAGTGTCTCATCGATCCGCTCCAGCGAGGCGCCGCCGCGCTGCATAATGTTAATCAGCTCGCCGATGGCGAACATCGGCCAGACAATCATGCCGAGATACATATTGAAGGAGACAAGATCTCCAAGTGTGATCTGATTGCGGAAGACCAGATTGATTCCGTAGGTCAGTGCAATAATATAACTGAGGCCAACGCAAAAGCGGATAGTCGGCTCGAAGAAAGCATCGACCCGGGCTACGGCCATATTCTTGCGGTACACATCTTCGGTGATATCAGAGAAACGCTTCTCATCCTGGCGTTCCTGCACATAGGCACGGATAACGCGGATACCGGATACGGATTCGAGCACCTGATCGTTCATGTCACCGAAAGCATCCTGCGCCAGACTGTAGCGGTCGTGAATGGCTTTGCCGTAGAAGACCATAGCTATCGCGATCAGCGGAAGCGGGATAACTGCGGCAAGTGTCAGCTTCCAGCTGACCAGGAACCCCATGGCGAACAACACTACTGTCAGATAGACTGTCGAATCGACGAGGGTCAGCATACCAAAGCCTACGGTAGCTGATACCGCACGGATATCATTGGTGGCACGGGCCATCAGATCACCGGTGCGGTTGCGCTCGAAGAAAGCCGGTGTCATCGTCATGAGATGATTCATGAAACGCGAGCGCAGCAGGCGCTCCACCAGGTTTGAACCTCCGAACAGCTTGTGCATCCATATGTAGGTGATCCAGTAAATAATTAGCAGCATGAGCACGATCATGCCAATATATTTCATCAGTGAACCTGCAGTAATGGCGCCGCTGACAATATCGTCGATGGCGTTACCGAGGAGACGCGGAGGCAGCAATTCAAGCACACCTACCACAATTAGGAGTATAAGGCCTATAGCATAGCGCCTTTTTTCCCGGCGGAAGAACCAGCCGAGATCGCGGAGAACGGAGAACAAGGGAAATCCCTTCCTTTCGTGTTGAGAATGTTGTTTGCCGGCTTGGGTAAGGAAATTGTGGGGCTGTAGAACAATGGATAACTCTCTCAAAGCATGCAAAAAAGCGTACCATCCGAAAACGGATGATACGCCTGTCATTTACGGCTATCATGTCCACGGTGCTTGTCGCAGCACAGAGACATGGAAGAGAATTGCTTAGCCTGAATTCATACGGTACGCGTAACACGCATGATACTCAGGAATTATCCATTACTCGGGCTGCTTCGGTATTCAGTTGTGTGGATTTGCCGACAATAGTTAGGAAATATGCTGGAACAATAGTAAACACCGCGCTCACCCTTTCTTTGATTTGATTTTGGTAATAACTTGAAGACGCTTCGTTATGTTCCGAGTTTATCATCACCCTTCAAGAATTGTCAAATGTAATTTTGAACAAATTGCGAATAAGCTGTATGATAAAATAAACTTATGCGGGAGGAGTGGAGAGATGAACATGTTAATTAGTCCGGAAGCTGCCGCCTGGTTCAAGAGAGAGCTGAGCCTCCAGAATGGAGCGTATGTCCGTATATTTCCCCGGTATAGCTCAGGGGGCGGACTGCATCCCGGATTCTCGCTGGGAATAGCTACAGAACCGCCGGGCCGTCCCGCTGTTCAGTTCGAGCAGGGAAGCCTTATTTTCTATATGGAAGAGCAGGATCTGTGGTACATGGAGGGGTATAGCCTGTCGATTGTCTATTCGGAGGCTGAGGATGATATCGAGTATAAGTATGAGTCTGTGCCGGTCGCCGGAGGGGTAAAGGAATAACCCGGAAGTAAGGAATGGTGCAGGCCCCATTACGGTGAAAGATGTAAAAATCCCTTGCCATGAGGCAAGGGATTTTACGTGAGAACGCATTAGCGGATAGGCATTCCGCCTACATCATCTGCTGCAGCATCAATGAGAACTGCGGAATGTTTCTTCTTCCATCGCGAACTCGAAATCATCAATATCAAACACCTGTACCGGCACTCCGCCTTCGATGATACGCTGAATCAGCTCGAATTGGTCGGTGAGAATCGGTACCTGTTCACGCTGGGAGGCCAGGAGCAGTTCCGTCTCGATCGGATCAAAGGTTTCTCCGTAGGAAGCGTTGTCCAAGCTGTTGATGATAGTAATCTGCGCCTGTCCTCCGAGCAGAATGCCGGAGCTTTTGGCCCACGGGACATTAAGGCAGCGGTTGATCTTCTTGGAATTAAGCGGTTCCTCGAAATAGTTGATCAGCTCGCGGATTCTCAGCTTCACATGCTGGTCATCGTCAGCGTGGCTCATCACCGGCTCATCACTGTCCCGTAGTTCGTACAATTCCATAATTGTAGTGTAAGGCACTATATATTCTACAGGGCTCCGCGGTGCGAGAAGCTGGCCGTAAATCGCCATCATGACGGCTTCCGTCACAAATTGTCTGGGCATCATTATCCTCCTGGATTTCAGGTACTGCGATCGTAACTAATAAAATTATAAAAACACTGCGGAGCGCAAATGTCAACAGTGTCCGGGTAAACCAATTAACGGGAAAGGGCGTAAGAGGCTGTGAAACAATGGAAATCTTATTATACCTTCGTACGGCCTTACATGAAATGGATTGTGCTCACATTAATTATCGGGATGATCAAATTCAGTATTCCGCTGACGCTGCCGATGATTTTGAAGTATGTAGTAGATGATCTGCTGGGCAACCCTGCGTTAACCATTGCTGAACGGGTGTCCAAGCTGATGATCGTGCTCAGCGGCGCATTTGTGCTGTTCGTGATTATCAGAGGTCCGGTAGAGTATTACCGCCAGTATTTTGCCCAGCTGATTACAAGCAAGATCCTCTTCGATATGCGCAATAAGCTGTATGGACATATGCAGCGACTGTCGCTGCGTTATTACCAGAATACCAAAGTGGGCGAGGCAATCTCCAGATTTATTAACGATGTGGAGCAGTCGAAGAATCTCGTTGAGGTCGGAATGATGAATGTCTGGCTGGACATGTTCACGCTGCTCTTTGCACTCGGGTTCATGTTCTACCTGAATCCGGTGCTGGCGCTGGTCTCGATTGCGATTCTGCCGCTGTACGGCATTGCCGTGAACACCCTGTATAAGCGGCTCAAGCTGCTTACCAAGGACAGGTCCCAGGCGCTTGCAGTTATTCAGGGCTACTTGCATGAACGGATTCAGGGGATTGCGGTGATCCGCAGCTTCACTATGGAACGGGTGGATCAGCAGCAGTTCAAGGATATTAACGGCAGATTTCTGGAAAAAGCGATGGCGCAAACGCGCTGGAACGCTTTTACCTTCGCGATTATCAACACCTTGACGGATATCGCGCCGCTCCTCGTCATTGGATATGGGGGGTACCAGGTGATCCAGGGTAATCTGACTCTGGGAACCTTCGTAGCCTTCTTCGGATACCTGGACCGCATGTATGCACCGCTCCGCCGGCTGATTAATTCCTCGACTGCGCTGACCCAGGCTTCTGCTTCGCTGGAGCGGGTGATGGAGCTGATGAACGAGCCTTATGATATCGTAGACGCCCCAGGGGCGAAGCCGCTGCTGGCACCCGCAGGAGAGATTGAATTCAGCGAGGTATGGTTCAAGTATAACGATGAGAATGAGTGGGTTCTACGCGATATTAATCTGCGTATTGCTCCGGGGCAGACGGTGGCTTTTGTCGGGATGAGCGGGGGCGGCAAGTCCTCGCTGATCAGCCTGATTCCGCGGTTCTACGATATCAGTGAAGGCAGCCTGCGGATGGACGGGCAGGATATCAGAGGGCTGACACAAGAGAGTCTGCGCAAGGCAGTGGGCATGGTGCTGCAGGATAACTTCCTGTTCAGCGGCTCCGTGCGGGATAATATTCTGTTCGGTAATCCGCAGGCAGGGGAGCAGGAGGTCATTGCAGCGGCGGTGTCGGCTAATGCCCATGATTTCATCATGCAGCTGCCGGAAGGCTATGATACGGAGGTAGGAGAGCGCGGAGTGAAGCTGTCCGGAGGCCAGAAGCAGAGAGTGGCGATAGCGCGCGTATTCCTGAAGGACCCCAAAGTGCTGATTCTGGACGAAGCCACCTCAGCGCTGGATCTTGAATCAGAGCATCTGATTCAGCAGTCGCTGCAGGCCCTTTCCTCAGAACGGACCACACTGATTGTGGCTCACAGACTGTCTACCATAACCTATGCCGATCTGATAGTTGTGCTGGAGAACGGGGCCGTTACTGAACGCGGAACCCATGAACAGCTGATGGTGCTGGAGGGCAGCTATGCACGCCTGTTCAATGTCCAGCGGCTGGATGGTTAGCAGGGTCCCCAAGCGACAGCAGAGCGCAACTTATTAGGCAGGACAACAAACAGGCTGCATACTCCACCCGATTAGGTGAAGATGCAGCCTGTTTCATTTGTGGCTGGGTTCAGATCCGTCCAATCAGCAGCGACAGGATACCGGCGGCAATCAGCGGACCAACCGGCACGCCTTTGAAAAAAGCGACGCCGATGACGGTGCCAATCAGCAGCCCGGCCACAATCGTCGGCTGGCTGCCCATAAGCACCGCGCCGCGACCGCCGAGATAGGCGACGAGAATCCCGATGCCGATTGCGGCCAGCGATTTCCAGTGCAGGAACGATTGGCCGATCGTCTGCAGCGAGATTTTACCGCTGGCCAGCGGTGTCATCACTCCGATGGTGAGGATGATGATGCCGACGGTAAGCCCGTATTTCTCCAGCCAGGGAAAAGCCTGCTGCAGGCCCAGCACCCGTATCAGCAGCAGAACGACCATGGCAATCGTGACCGGAGAATTGCTGCTGATAATCCCCAGTGCGGCCAGACCCAGCAGCAGTAACGAGGTCATATCCATAGCTTAGAAGCACTCCTTCTCTAAGAAAGCCTTTTGCTCATTATATGATCGGCAATCAGTTTGCCGTGCCCGCGACCGCTCTCGATGAATACCTCATTGGCATTCCGTCCGGACGCGATAACGCCTGCGACATAGATACCGGGAATATTGCTCTCCATCGTAGAAGGATTGAAGTCAGGTTTATCCAGGGAATCATCCATCAGCACACCTGCCGAGGATAATAGGGTTCTGCTCGGACGGAAGCCGGTCATGGCAAGGACGAAGTCATTATCCAGGATGCGGGTCTCCCCGCTGCTAGCCGTGACTACTGCAGAAGACGGGGTGATTTCCGTTACCCGTGACTCCAGATGGAGCGCAATGTTCCCTTTCTGGACCATGCTCTCAAAAATCGGACGCACCCATGGCTTAATATTCTCCGAAATACTGCTTCCGCGGTAGACCATATCCACCTTGGCACCGACCCGGATGAGCTCCAGAGCGGCATCAACCGCTGAGTTGCTTCCCCCGATGACGGCAACCTTCATGCCGGAATATGGATGGGCTTCACCGAAATAATGGGTTACTTTGGATAGCTCTTCCCCGGGAATCCCGATCATATTCGGCTGGTCGAAATAACCGGTTGAAATGACTACATTCGCGGCGTTATGGTGCTGCTCTTCTCCGCGCTTGTTGCGTGTATGTACGATGAAGCTGCCATCCTCCTGCGGCAGAACGGACAGTGCCTCCTCATAGGCGGCGATGTCGAGGTCATGCTGCGCGGCTGCGCGGCGGTAATAGACCAGGGCTTCATGGCGGTACGGCTTGTCGTTTGGGGAGGTGAAGGGCACATCTCCGATTTCAAGCAGCGGGGTTGTACTGAAGAACTGCATATTCGTCGGATATAAATAAATAGAATGGACGATGAAGTTCTTCTCAATGATCAGGCTGGAGAGCCCCTGGCGCTGGCATTCTATAGCTGCAGACAGTCCGCAGGGACCCGCACCGATAATAATAACGTCTTTCATAATAGCTGCATCCTTTCGGGTAAGTATTCTTTTCAGTAAATGGTACCTTATATTTTAGATTTATGCCATTCCCCGGTGTTTCCAGTAACAAAAGCATTGCTCAATCATTGAAAAAGGTATATAATTAGATATATATCTAAACACAATGCAGCAGATAACAGTATTTATTTTTATAAAATAGGGTTTATGAATGTTCAAATGTCTATAGGAGCGTGTTCCGATGCAGTTAGATAAAATTGTTGCTTACCATAAAGCGTTATCCGATCCGACCCGGCTGCGGATTCTGCTGCTTTTGTCCAAAGGCGAGGTTCACGGACATGCGCTGGCCGAGAAGCTGAACCTGTCACAGCCCACCGTAACCCATCATGCCGCCAAACTGCGCGAAGCTGCGCTGATCTTGGAGAGAAGAGATAAGAATACGGTATATTTCAAGCTGAATCCTGAGTTTATTCAGGCAGGCTCAGAGGCCTCGCTGAAATTTATTTTTGCCAAGGGGGTGGAAGAGATGGAGGAAGCGTCGCCGGAGAGCAGTCTGAAGGAATCGGTGCTGCGTAATTTTTTTGCGAAGGACGGACGCCTGCGGCAGATTCCCGCACAGTATAAGAAGAAGCTGATCGCCCTACAGTATATGGTGGAGAAGCTGGAGCCGGGTGTAGTCTATTCCGAAAAAGAGATCAATGAATTCATTAAGCCGTTTCACGAGGATTATGCGACGATCCGCCGGGAGTTCATTATGCATCAATTCATGTACCGGGAGAACGAGAAGTATGAGCTGAATCCGCCCGAGTTGTGGACTCACTGGGAAAATGTCAAATAATGATCTAATAAATGGGGATTTTGTGTGACAAGTTCGAATCTGCTGATTAAATGTTTGAATAACGAATAAAATGGAATTGTAAGCGTTATCTGACATAAACTTCGAAAGGAGACTTTCAGTATGATATTCAAACGCGCCAAAAAAAATATGCCGTCTGTTCATCTCACCGTTACCTTGCCGCAAGTCAAGCAGGCTGTTAGGCAATTTGAAGAAGATATGCCTGCGCCGATTAACCGCACTGCTCTGATTATGGACGATAAAAGTATTGATCTTAATCGGCTTAAACGATATTTGGGCGGGGTCCCGCAACAGAAGTTCTATATGTCCCGCGAAACCTTTGAAATCTTTGAGGAAGCTGACAAGCTGGTACCGTATTATCTCGATATGGTGCAGTCGGCTGTAGACAACTATATCAGTGATACGGGCAAGCTCCCGCTGCTAGAAGATGCCTGGCTGCCAGAAGTTCATTACCGGCTGCTCTCCACGGAACGTTATCTCAAGGAAACGCCGCCATTCCCGCTTTACATTACGGAAGAGGAAATGATGCTTACGCATCGCGCAGAGCATTTTGAATCTTAGGCGTTCCGGACCTGAATCTGAAAATAGAGGCCATCCTGTGGAAGAAGCGGTTGTTCTTCTTAACAGAATGGTCTTTTCTTTGTTCCCCGGTGCATAGTACAATGAATTTCTGATGTTGGATCATAGAAATTGATGAAATAAGGGGAACGAAAGAATGAAGGAAGTACAAGCTTTACTGTTTGACCTCGACAATACGCTGATGGACCGTGATCAGACCTTCCGCAGCTTCAGTATGAAATTTGTACAGGATTTCCTCGGGCATCTGGAAGGGGAAGAGGCCGCGCAGGTGGTTGAAGATATGATTATCAGAGATGCTGACGGTTACCGTGATAAGGATGGATTTTTTGCAGAACTAAGCGAAGTTCTCCCTTGGCAGACTGTGCGGTCGGCAGAGGACATCCGGAAATACTACGACGAAACATATATTCACCACGGGGCAATCATGAAGCATGCGGTGGCGACACTGGAATATTGCCAAGGCCGCGGCTATCCGCTGGGACTGGTAACGAATGGCAGCAGGGATATTCAATATAGCAAAATCGATCTGCTCGGTCTGCGCCGCTATTTCCGTACCATCGTTATTTCTGGAGAAGTCGGAATCAGCAAACCGGACCCTCAGATTTACCGGCTGGCCTTGGAACGTCTAGGTTCAACGGCAGACCGGACCCTGTTCATAGGGGACCATCCGGTGAATGATATCTGGGGGGCAGTCCGGGCCGGAATGGATACCATCTGGCTGAAGCGTAACCATGCCTGGGATGAGTCGCTGAACGTGCAGCCGGTGGCCACTATTCATGAGCTGAATGAGCTTGAAGGCATTATTTAATTCGAATTTGTTAAAAAATTCAAGAGAGCCTGTTGACAAACAGCTGGCAGCGCGTTTATCATAACAGCATATTAGTTCGGAAGGAGACGATGTCAAATGACAGTTTATACCGTGTTATCAGGATCAGTTGCAACTGTTGTGGATACGTGTCTTCCGGGAACAGCGGCTGTGGAATAAGATTCCCAGCTTAGCGGGTAAGCTCTAAGATGCCTTTTAGAGCCGCCGGGAACCGTATCGGTTCCGGCGGCTTTTTTGCGTGCATTGCCAGGTGTATATTCATGCGCTTGAATATATCCTGGTCTGTGGCACGCCCAGAAATCTGAGTCAGTTCTCCTTACGTGGGGAGTACTTCAGCTTTTTGTTCGATTCCGCCGCCGGAACCTTTGGGTTCCGGCGGTTTTTTTGTTGAAACAGCAGCCATTATATGCTGCACGCAGTAAATGATGTGCTGTGCTAAAAGGATTGGATGGGTTACTGATTCCCGGAAATACACTTGAATGATTAAGCAGGCTAGTGAAGCTATTGGTTTAGAATTGAATATTTGAGAAAAGAGAAGGAGTGGCGGAGGGGGATTTTGGGCTGGAGGAGCGGTAGCGTTCGCCTTTAGGTTTGGATTTCCACCGTGAACTCGGTGATAAATCATGAAATCCAAACCTAACAGCGGCCGAAAGCCCAAATATCCACCGCAGTGGCGGCTGATCCTAAATCTCAAAAAAGGAAATATTTAAAGCTTAATACGAAGCAATAACCAGGAGGATTTGTATGAATATAGAACAGTATGGCTGGAACGATGAATGGAAAAATAAGTGGACAGAGAAGCTGCAGCAGCTCGAGGCCAGGATACTTGAGCCGGGCCGTATTGTCGGTGATTTCGGCAGCAAGTACCGGGTTATCGCAAGCACAGGAGAGATCTGGGGAGAGTTATCCGGCAAGCTCAGACATACCTTGACCGGGTCCGGTGATTATCCGGCGGTTGGTGATTGGGTGGTTCTGGCCATGCAGGACGGCGGGGAGCATGCTGTGATTCATGGCATCCTGCCCCGCCGCAGCGTAATTTCGCGCAAGGTGGCAGGGGTGACGCAAGAGGAACAAATCGTTGCCTCCAACGTCGATACCCTGTTCCTGGTCAGCGCCTTGAACGATGATTTCAATGTACGGCGGATGGAGCGTTATCTGATTATGGCCTGGAACAGCGGGGCAAATCCGGTGATTCTGCTGACCAAGGCAGATCTCTGTTCGGACGCGGCGGATAAAATTGCCGAGATGCAGCGGGCGGCTCCCGGGGTAGCTGTACATGCGGTCAGCGCACTGCTCGGCGATGGGCGGGAGGAACTGCTGCCTTATATCGGCCGCGGTCAGACCGTAGCCCTGACCGGTTCCTCCGGCTGCGGCAAATCAACGATGGTCAACTGGCTCAGCGGACAGAATCTGCAGCTTACCCAGGATATCCGTGAAGGGGACAGCCGCGGGCGGCATACGACCACACACCGTGAGCTGTTTGTCCTGCCGGATGGCGGCATCATTGTGGATACGCCGGGGATGCGTGAGCTGCAGCTGTGGGAAGATGAGGGAGGCCTGGATCTGGCCTTCGGTGACATCAGCTCGCTCGCGGCAGACTGCCGCTTCAGTGACTGCCGCCATATTCGGGAGGAAGGCTGCGCGGTGCTTGAGGCAGTAGCAAGCGGTGCACTGGATGAGAAACGGCTGCTCAATTACCGCAAGACGCAGAAGGAACTGCAGTTCCAGAACAGCAAGGAAGTGAAGCAGAAGCGCAAAACCGTAGCTGCCTCCTCCAAAAGTACACCTCCGCGTGCCAAAGGCAGCAGCTGGCAGCGGGTATTGGAAGAGTATTAAGCCTTTCCGGAGCACAAAAGAGGCCCTGCAGCTGACGTAACAGCTGCAGGGCCTCTTCCTGTAGGGTCCGCCGGGTGCCCCGGAGGATGCACCGGCGGATCTATATATAAATAAAAGTCCGGTTGATGTTATGGCAGATGCCTGATAAAAGTGCGGGGTTCTAAAGGTGAAACCGGACTTTTAGCGCTGGCGGATTAGAACGATACAGCTGCAGTTTTTGCCAATTGCAGACCGGTAGCGATAATTTCAGCGGATTTCTGCGGGTTCTGGTTGTGTCCTTCAACGATAACTTGTGTAGTTTCCTTGAAGCCCCAGAAGTTCAGGTTACCCATGATGAAGTTAACAGCCATTTCAGCACTTGCTGCCGGGCCTTCGGAGTACACGCCGCCTCTGGCGTTCAGTACAGCTGCTTTTTTGCCTGTCAGCAATCCTACAGGACCTTCAGCAGTATATTTGAAGGTGGTGCCGGCCTGGTTCAGGTAATCGATGTAAGTGTGCAGTACAGCCGGAACAGTCATGTTCCAGAGCGGGAAGGCGAATACCACTTTATCAGCGGCCAGGAACTGGTCTAGATATTTCTTAACTAGAGCGGCGCCGGCAGCTTCTTCAGGAGTTGCTTCGAAGCCTTGTGCTGCTTTGTATACGCCTGTAATCAGCGTATTATCGTAGTATGGAAGTTGTTCAGCGAACAAATCCAATTCAGTAACTTCATCCTGCGGATGGGATTCTTTGTAGCTCGCCAGGAACTCATTATAGAGCTGAACACTTACAGATTGCTCGGCTGGGCGGTTATTTGCTTTGATAAACAGGACATTAGACATTATGATTTCTCCTTAAATATATATTTAATATTAACTATAGATAATATAGCATTTAATAAATTGTTTGTAAATATCCGTCGGATAATATTTTTATTTTGCCGACACAAACAGGCTTTTTTTTGCACAGATACCATATCTCCTGATCCAGGAATCCATTCACAGAAGAACCGTCAATATGTAGTAAGACTAATTTCGCAGCTGTTTGCAACAGCGATATTGGCTGGTTTAAGCCATCCGGGACCCGGTTATATAGGTGTTACAAGGAGACAAGGAAATGATTTCCTCTCTCTACAACAGGATTCCGATCCCATTCCAAAGGAGCGATTGACATGTCCATTGACCGGTTTATTATTAAGAAATTGGACAACTGTCACGAAGAGCATACCCGGCGCAACCTGGTGAAGTTGTTCAAGCTGCGGATTCAAAAGGCTGAGAAAGAAGAGAAACGGAAACTCAGGATTGGCTGAGGCAGAGCATTCACTGATCATACAGAGCATTATATAGAGAGGGCACATTCCTGGATGCAGGCGTGTGCTTTTTTGTATGGTTTTCACCGGATCTGCATCAAGTACATTTTCAGGCAAAAAAATATCCCTCTATTAATAGAGGGATAAAGCCAGTGAATCATTTTCACTATAACTGTGCAATATAGCTTCTGAGCCTTTAATTTCGATACTGATCAGAGAATTCAAACATTTCTGCAGGGCGTTTTTCCCCTTTTGAATTTTGAGCTCCAGTGTGCTGTTAAGCAGTCGAAGTACTTTTTGGGTAGGCTGTTTGTTTTCTGTTGTGAAATATACTGGTACAAGCTTGTTCTGAAATGTGATGAGCATTCTCATTTTGAAATCACCTCGCTAAAAGTATTTCATGGTATTGATCTTACCCTGCATTTCTTAATTTTACCTTAAAATTAGCTTATGATAACATAAAGATTGCAAGTTTTATAGTATTACCGTTTTTTGAAAGCCACTCATTGACAATAAATTTCAGATTTATGGGAATAGGGAAGGATATATGGATGTGAAAACTCAAGATGTAATCTGTTTAGCACAGTTTCTGTTCCCCGGTGAAACAGAGCGGAAAGTGGTGGCGGATATCCTGCAGACAGTCTCTGGCACAGTAGGGATTTGCAGGGTGAAGTATTTGGAAGGCGAAACTTCGCAGGATGTATGCATGCAAATACATAAAGATAAAATAGTTGTTACCGGTATACTGGAAGAAGACCCCTTCGGTTATGAATTGAAGGAGCCAAGTGAGATGAAGCGCGCCTGTTATTATCTTTTTAACTGCTTTGAATATGCAGAGACCCGCATGGTGTCTGTTCCTGCACTCTTCCTGTCCAGAAGCAGGTATGAGGAGATTAAACAACAAGCAGGGTCCTGCGGTTTGTATATGCTGGCTGAGTACCTGGGGGAGGAGACAGGTGATTTGGCCAGTTCAACTGAACTGGCCAAGGTTATGTTAGGCCCGGAAATGACCGGAGAACTGCGGTTATGCTCCCGAACTGGCAGCGGCTGGAGCCTTCAGCAGGCTTCATATTTTGAGAACGCTGCTGGCGGCTGGCTCCTTCGGATGAGCTCCGAGCCCGCGCGGGACTATCTGATCGCCGCTCCGCTCACGAAGGCGGAGCTGTGCTGCGCCTTTTATGAGTGGGTCATGCATTCTACTCCGATTTTTACTCCAGAATAACTGTTGTGTAAGCAGGAAGTGTGAGTCCGCCGCTGCCGAGTGCAGCCTTGCCTCCAACTGTCCGGAGGATACCAGCGTATATAATGCCTCCAGTTCCGCTATGAAGCTGCATCGTCTGTGCCGATCCCGTTAAGTTATGAATAACAAGGACCTGCTGCCTGGCGGTTATCCGTTCATAAGCCATAATTCCCCCGTTCCCGGAAGGGTAATCACGTATGTCCCCGTCTCGCAGGGCCGGCACCTCTTCCCGCAGCTGAATAAGCTCACGGTAGCGCACCAAAAGTGAACCCATGCGCGATTGCTGGCTCTCTACATCGGCCCCGGGATTCGCAGCGTTATTGCTGCCCGGCTCCCACGAAGTCTGACCTGTATCCAGTCCGTCCGGCGTCCATTTCATGGGCTCGCGGATGCCTTCATCCGGCTTCACACCCAGCAGTCCGATCTCTTCCCCATAATAGATAAATGGATTACCCGGCAGGGTCAGCAGCATGGCTGCCGCCATTGCGGCATGATCTGGCTGATTCTCAAGCTGGCTCATGACCCTGTTCTGATCATGATTGGTCAGGAAAATCGCATCTGTGAAAGCACTGCCTGAGAGTTGCGAATACAGCTTGTAGGTCCGTTCCAGCGTGAACGCGGCTCCGCTGTCTTTCTCCGTTTGAGCCGAATGGACCAGCGTTTCAGCAAGCCCGAAGTTAAATCCGGAATTGAAGGCCTGATCTAGATAGGCCCCTACGGACACAGCGGAATTCTCCCAGACCTCACCTACAATATAAGCCTGCGGATTCACCCCGTTCATGGCTGTGCGGAATTCCTGCCACCAGGCTACATTCTTGGCTGTTGTCGCAGTGCTTTTGTCCGAAAGAAGATCCTCATAAATATGCTTTGCAGCATCCAGACGGAACCCGTCGACGCCTTGTTCCAGCCAGTAGGTACCGATGCTCTTCATTTCCCGGCGGACCTCAGGATTATCGAAGTTGAGATCCGGCATTCCCTCCCAGAAAGTCCCCATATAATGGCTTCCCCGCAGAGCATGCCACGGACTGCCGCTGCCGGCAGCACTGGTTCCACTGACCGGGCGGTTCTGATCTTCTGCCCAGATATACCAGCTGCGGTATTGGCTGCCTAGATTCCTGGCTGAATCCACAAACCAGGGATGAGCCTTGGACGTATGGTTCACCACCAGATCCATAATTACCTTGATGCCCCGTTTATGTGCCTCCTTGATCAGTGTCTGCATATCTTCGAGCGTTCCATAGTCCGGATTAATACTCCGGTAATCGGTTACATCATAACCGTGATAGCTGGGCGAGGGGTTAACCGGCATCAGCCATATTCCTCCTACACCCAGATCCTCATGGGTCCCCGGGTCGCCGTCATTTAAATAATCCAGTTTCTCCGTGATCCCCTGCAGATCACCGATACCATCCCCGTCAGAATCGTAGAAGGAGCGGACGAAGATTTCATAAAATACGGTGGAAAGCTGCTCGTCTACAGCTGCATTCGGATTAGCGGCAGGTTGCCCAGCGCCGTTGTTCTGTATTCCTGTCCCTGATTCCGGTTCTGTACTGTGAACGGGGGAGGAAGGTTGTGCGGATGAGACACCGGCAGCTTGATTTCCGCCTGTGCGCGCAGTACTGCTGCAACCGGCCAGCAGCACCGCAGCCAGGCCAGTGATTGCTAAGGCATGCACCAAACGGGTTGTTGGCATAACTGATGAAGAACGAGACATAGAATTAAAACTCCTTTCAGGCATTCGGGATATTTCGCTTCATTATATGTAACTTCGTAAGCGCTTTATTGTTACATCTTATTGGAAACTCTACTATTGGTAAAACGTTTGCACAACCTGAATATTGATATATACGGTCATAGGATCGGTTTTGACCAAGTTAATCTGGAGTTATCGCTTTAATGCTTTGATTTAGTCTGTTTTATTACCTGATATGACCATTATATTAATGCCTATCCGGAAAATCGACCGAAAATATATACAAATCGCTTTATAGAATGCAGTTTTTTTGTGCAAACGATAGCAATACAGGTCTTTAACCTTTCGGCGGGCAACCGCATATGCATAGAGCAAGGGCGAAAGACCCGGGAAGAAAGGAGAATGAAGATGAATCTCAAGAAAAAACTGTCATTGCCGCTCATGATGATTGTCATGTGTTTTGCAGTACTCGCCGGGTGTGGCGGTGATTCGGCTGTAGTGAAGGTGAAGATCGGTGAGGTTACCCGCTCCGTGTTCTACGCGCCGGAGTATGTGGCGTTGTCCCAGAATTTCTTCAAGGATGAAGGGCTGGATGTGGAGCTGCAGACCATACCGGGCGGGGATAAAACGATGACGGCGCTGCTCTCCGGAGCTATAGATGTAGCGCTGGTCGGTTCGGAAACTTCGATTTATGTGTATCAGCAGGGAGCGGATGACCCTGTGATCAATTTTGCCCAGCTCACGCAGCGGGATGGAACATTCCTATTCGCACGTACACCGGACAGTACTTTCACATGGGACAAAGTTAAAGGGTCAACCTTCCTGGGCCAACGGCAAGGCGGCATGCCGCAAATGGCCGGCGCATTTACCCTCCTGAACAAGGGGATTGATACCACCAGGGATCTGACACTGATTCAGAATATTGATTTTGCCAATATTGCCGGCGCCTTTGCTTCCGGGACAGGGGATTATGTACAGCTGTTTGAACCGCAGGCATCGATCTTCGAGAGTGAAGGAAGGGGCCAGGTTGTCGCTTCATTCGGTGTAGAGAGCGGTTATCTCCCGTATACCGTCTTCATGTCCAAGGAGAGCTACATCAGCAAAAACAAAGACACGGTGCAGAAATTCACCAATGCCATCCAGCGTGCACAATTGTGGGTGAAGAATCATAGCGCGGAAGAAGTCGCCGATGCGGTTATGCCTTATTTTGATAAAACGGACCGGAATATTGTCGTCTCTGCCATCAGCCGCTATAAAGAACAGGACACCTATGCGGTAAACCCGGTTATTGATGATAAAGAATGGAACAATCTGCTTGATGTGATCGACAACGCCGGTGAGCTGAAGGAACGTGTCCCTTCGAGCAAGATTGTGGATAACACTTTTGCTGAAAAAGCGGAGAGCAGCATTAAGTAAGATGTGGATGCTTCCGAAGCGAGTTTTGCTGCAAAGAAGAATCGAAGATGTGATTTTTACGCAAAACTTTTAGGAGGGCTGATATGCTTCCAGTAGTGGAGTTGAAGGAAATCACGCACGCCTATCTGGGAGACCGCGAGGCTTCGCTTGCGATCGAGGATTTCAATCTCAGCGTGGGCCAGGGTGAGTTCGTCAGCCTCGTCGGGCCCAGCGGTTGCGGCAAGACGACGCTGCTGTCGATCATTGCCGGGCTGCTGCGGCCCTCTCGTGGCGAAGTTTTGCTCAGCGGACGCTCAGCGGATGGGCCGTCTCCTGAAGTAGGCTATATGCTGCAGCAGGATTATCTGTTTCCCTGGAGGAGCATTCAGGATAATGCACTGCTTGGCCTGGAGCTGACCGGAAGGCTGGATGAAGAGTCGCGCAGCAAAACCCTGCAGCTACTGGCCGATATGGGGCTAGCGGGCAAGGAGCTTGCCTTTCCGGCTCAGCTCTCGGGCGGAATGCGCCAACGCGTCGCTCTGGTGCGGACGCTGGCGACAGATCCCGGCCTGCTGCTGCTGGATGAACCGTTCTCCGCGCTGGATTACCAGATTAAGCTGCAGCTGGAGGATCTGGTCTCGGAGACGCTAATGCGCCGGGGAACAACGGCCATTCTGGTTACTCACGACCTGTCTGAGGCGATCGCCGTCAGCAGCCGGGTCATTCTGCTCCAGCGGAATCCTGGAAGAATCCGCAGGATTTTTCAGGTTCCGGAAGCCATCCGCAGTACCCCGCCGCTGTATGCGCGGGACTTGCCCGGATTCGCGGAGCTTTTTCATGAAGTGTGGAAGGAAATGGAGCTGGCAGGGAGGGAAGGCGTGTGAAGAGCGAATTGCCCGCAGAAGTGGCGGCCTCCCGTGCACTTTGGCTGGAACAAAAGCATGCGGACTACAGGAAGAAGAAGCTGCGCCGCAAGACTCAGGTTCTGATCGTAAGAAGCAGTATCCTGATCCTGTTCTTTGTGCTCTGGGAAGCGGGGGCCAGGCTGGGCTGGATCGATGAACTGCTCTTCAGCTACCCGACGAAAGTGTTCCGGCAAATTTGGGATGACATGGTCAGCGGCAGTCTTTGGCCGCATCTGGGGATGACTGTAGGAGAGACCGTAGTCGGATTTATTCTCGGAACCCTGCTAGGGACGCTGCTGGCTGTGATCATCTGGTGGTCGCCTTTTCTGTCTGCCGTACTTGATCCTTATATGGTCGTCTTCAACAGTATGCCGAAGGTTGCGCTGGGTCCGATCTTCATTGTTATGTTCGGCGCCGGTTTCACTGCGATTGTGGTCACCACGTTATCCATTACGGTGATTATTACCACTCTGGTAGTGTACAACAGCTTTTGTAGTGTGGACCCGAATCTGGTTAAGGTTGTCCGGTCATTCGGCGCTACCAGAGTGCAGGAATTCAACAAGGTTATTCTCCCGGCTTCCTTTCCCACGGTAGTCTCCACACTGAAGGTGAATGTCGGGATGTCTTGGGTCGGTGTCATTGTAGGTGAGTTTCTGGTCGCGAAGTCAGGGCTGGGATATCTGATTATATATGGCTTTCAGGTATTCAATTTCACCCTGGTCATGTCCAGTCTGCTTATCATCGCCGCGGTGGCTACAGCTATGTATCAGCTGGTCGTTTATGTGGAGAAGCTAATATTGTCGAAGCGGTAAGAACAATGTAATATTGTGTCTCCCGGCAAAATCTTGTACCATGACTATATCTTTACCTGAATATTGAAGCTGAACTTTGTAGGAGAGGTATTAACATGGGATTTCGTATTATCAAAACGGCGGCTGCAACTCTGCTGTCCATTCTGCTGGCAGCCGCCGCAGGTATTCCCAATGCGCAAAGCGCGGGACTGCTGGCTATTCTCGGGGTGGAAACGACGCGCAAAAGGAGTCTCCGCACGATCACGGCACGCTTCTTTGCCTCTCTGGTGGGACTCTTTTTGGGTTGTATTCTCTTTTTTACCCTGGGCTTTCATTATTGGGTTCTCGGACTGTATGTACTGTTTGGCTTCCCGCTTATCGTCAAATCCGGCTTCAAAGAGGGGATTGTCACCAGCTCCGTTATTGTGTTCCGTGTTTTTGGACAAGCTGACATTACCGTTCACATCCTGCTGCAGCAGATTGAGCTGCTGATTATCGGCCTGGGTTCGGCCGGACTCGTCAACTTCATCTATATGCCGCAGACCGGAGGCATGATTGCCGGGATCCGCAAAGAGGTGGACAGCTATTTCTCGGTTATCTTCCGGCAGATTGCCAGAACCCTGCGTGATCCGGCGTATGTATGGGACGGGAAGGAACTGATCGGAGCCGGTGAAGCGGTGCAGAAGGGTCTGACCGCGGCTTCGAGGGAGATGGAGAATCATGTGATCCATCCGGATGAAGCCTGGAATGTGTACTTCTACATGCGCAAGGAGCAGCTGGAATCGATCCAGAATATGATGCAGCTTCTCTCTCAGGTATACCGCCAGCTGCCGCATGGTGATATGGTTGCGGAGCTGTTCGATCAGCTTAGCGGCGATGTGCTGGCCGAGGAATATACAGGCCGGACCGAGAAGCTGCTGGATGATCTGCAGCAGGAATTTCAGCAGATGGAGCTCCCGGATTCCCGTGAGGTCTTCGAGATCCGCTCCGCTATTCTGCAGTTATGCCGCGAGCTTGCGCTCTATCTCAAAATTGCCAAACGCTATAAAAGTCCGGTCGATCCGAGGCCGGTGAAGGACAAGCTGCCCGCAAAGGGAAATGCTTGAGCAGGAAGGTAAATATGTCTCAGGTATTAACATTACGGTGTGAATTAACGATAAGATATATAAGCACTTAAAGTGAGCTTATCTCTATAGCTATGTTCATTTTCTGTGCGGGACAGATAAACACATTTCAGGATAAGATTGTACATGAGGCCGCGAAGCTTCCAATTACAGCAGCGGTTCACTCCGGTGGACGGCTGCACTGGCAGGTGAGGAACATGAACAACAGCAATGAACAATATATCGGCAAACAGCTTGCAGCCAATCTTTTTAATCATAGCGGTGTGTTTGTTCTGCCGGCGATGACCTTATTAAGCGGGGAGCATATCCGGCTGATCTCCCAGCACAAGATCCTCTTAGAGCCGCATGATGTGTTTCAGGTGGACAACGCGGCATTCTATCAGCTGGCTGTGGATGACTGCACAGCAGCGATGGAGAGCATTTTTGATCAGCTCCGCTATACCAAGACCAAAAGGCTGCCGATGATTGAGATCCGAAATGAAGTCATTCCTTTTATCCAGCAGGTAAGTGAGAAGAACGATTTCTATGGAATATTGGCTGCACTGCAGTCTAAGGATGATTATACATACAGGCATAATGTTGCGGTTGGTATTATCTCCACACTGCTTGGCAAATGGCTGAAGCTGAAGCCGGAAGAGCTAAGCATGCTGACCATCGCAGCGACTCTTCATGATATCGGCAAAATTATGATTCCGGCTGAAATTCTCACCAAACCCGGCCCGCTGAGTGTGGAAGAACATGCGCTAATGAAGAAGCATACCACCTTTGGATATGAAATGATCCGGGATACCGTGGGCACCACTCACATGCAGGCGCTTGTTGCGCTGCAGCATCATGAACGGATGGACGGCAGCGGCTACCCCTTTGGTGTGCTGGGGCACCGGATTACCGATTTCAGCAAAATTGTTGCGGTGGCGGATATTTTTCATGCGATGACCTCAGACCGCTTCTACCGCACGGCCGCCCCTTTGTATGAGGTGCTCAGGCAGATGGATGATAATGTCTACGGCAAGCTGGACCCTTATATCTGCAGCGTGTTCATCAACAAGCTGATGCAATCGATGATCGGCAATGAGGTACTGCTCACAGACGGACGGATTGGCAAAATCATAATGATTCTGGCCCATGATCCGTTGCGTCCCCTGGTGAATATCGATGACGATTTCATTGATCTGAGCCGTCACAGGCAATTGGGTATTGTGCGTGTAATTCCGCAATAAGCACAGGGTGCAATATCGTAATACGAAAAAAAGGTAGCGGTTCCCCATATTTTGGGGAAGGGCTACCTTTTGTTTTTTCGGAGGCGGGACTCATAACTGGCTAAATTCAGCAATAAAATGAAGCAGGAGGCTTAATTAGACTCTCACGAGGGCTTACCCAAATTTATTTCTACTCTAACAATCAACAAATGCCCAGAACGTGCATACACTTGATAGTGAATGATTGTATGGAGGAGGTTCAAAGATGTCATTAAGCCATAAACGTCAAACAAGGGAGATCATTACGAAGGCAATTTGCGGCAAAGGTCGTAAGTTCTCTACCGCAACCCATACCGTGACTCCGCCACATCATCCGACTAGTATTCTGGGGGCTTGGATTATTAACCACCAGTACGAAGCGGTTGCCGCCGGGAACGGAATCGAAGTAATCGGTACTTATGATGTGAACATCTGGTACTCGTACGACAAAAACAAGCAGACCGAGGTTGCCAAGGAAACGGTCTCCTATGTGGAGCTTATTCCATTGTCGTATCTGGACCCGAGACACCGTGCTTCCACGGCACAGGTCTCTGCGGAGGCAACGCAGGAACCCAATTGTGTGGAAGCCGGGGTATCGCCGGGCGGCGGCAGTGTGACGCTCCGGGTGGAACGGGAGTTCGAGGCGGAGCTGGTGGCTGAGACCAAGGTCCGCGTGTATGTCAGCGATCAGAGTGATGATCTGGAAGACAAGGATTATGATTTTGACGGCGAGAGTTTTGATTACGATGATCTGGACCCTGACGCCCTGGATGATGAGCTGTAAGGAAGGAATACGCCGCTGCCTTTCTGTTACTGTGTGGGTTATGATCCATTATATGATGAGAGGGCAGCGGCGTAGAGGGCGAATGCCCTCTTTTTTTTAAAATATTTTGGGGTTAGGTTTCAGCACCAAAAGCTTCATCTGCGTACTGCTGAAGGGCGAGCTATCCGGTCATTAGGATGGTGCAGCTGTAGGCGCTGCATGAAGAATTTCTGATGGGCGGTGGCATAAGGATGAACGAAGGGCTTAACTTATTCCTTCAGCTGGCACCGGAGCAGATTATGCGCAGACTCCGGCGCTGCGGGATTGAAGCGGACCCGGGGGCTATCGGCAGACCTGCACGGCGGAAGGATGCAAGTGAGAGTCATACATATTCCCATGGACAAGACCCCGCTAGTTACAGGCAGCACTACCGGGTGGGTATTTTCAATCTGGCTGTGCTGGAGTGCCAGCCTCTGGGTGCAGGAGCGGCTATGAATGCTGCTTTTTTGGGGCCGGGGAGAGGACGGGGTGGTTATAGCGGAGCGGGTGATGACGGGGATGGCGAGAACGGTAGTGGTGGAGCGGGTGATAGCGGGAACAATTATGGCGGAGCGGGTGGTGGCGGCAGTGAAATGCGCGGGGTGGCAGGAGTTGTCCGTGTAACGGCGGTCCGGGCGTTGTACAGCCTGGGGCTGGACAGCGGCGAGGTGGAACTGCGGGCCATGGGCGGGCGGCGTTATGTGGTGACGGGCATCAATCCGTTGATGCCGGTTCCCGGCAAGCCGCTGCCTGAGCCGTACCGGACAGCCTCGCGGGAGCTGGCCCGCTCCCTTGCCCTTGAGCAGCCAGGCCGTGCCGGGCTGCTTATGGGTATGGACCCGGAGTTCATTCTGCTCCGGGAATCCACGGGCCGCGTCGTGCCGGCGTCGCGGTACCTGCCCATGGACGGCGCCGCGGGCTGCGACGCCGGACCCCCGGGAACGCGCGGCGTGTTCCCGGTGGCGGAGCTGCGCCCTGCGCCGCGCGGGGAACCGCGCGCGCTGCTGGCGCAGCTGATGTCCGCCGCGCGCGAGGCGGACCGGCTCATTACAGACCGCTCGCTCCGCTGGCGGGCGGGAGGCATGCCGCTGCGGGGCTGGGCCCTCGGCGGCCACCTGCACTTCAGCGGCGTGACGCTGTGCGCGCCGCTGCTGCGCGCGCTCGACAACTATCTCGCGCTGCCCATGCTGCTGCTCGAGGACGTCCGGGCTGCGGCCCGGCGTCCCCGCTATGGCGTGCTCGGCGATTTCCGGCGGCAGCCGCATGGCGGCTTCGAATACCGGACGCTGCCGAGCTTCCTGGTGTCCCCGGTCATCGCCAAAGGCGCGGTCTGCCTGGCTCACCTGATCGTGAGCCATTATGAAGAGCTGCCGCTGCGCCCGCTCGACCGGGAGAAGCTGCATGCCGCCTTCTACAGCGGCGACAAGCAACCGCTCCGCGAAGCCTGGCCTCCCCTGGAGGCGCAGCTTCGCGCACTGGGCGGCTACGCAGCCGCCGCCAGCTACATAGAGCCGTTGCTGCGCTCCATAGCCGCGCAGCAGACCTGGGACGAGTCGCGTGATATCCGCGGCTTGTGGTGCGGCAGCGCCCCGTCAGTCTCCGGGACGCCTCCTTCGAGGCCCGGAGAATCGGTTCAATAGGGCATGCAAAATGGCAGACAGCCGCCGGTCACGATTCCTCCGTACCACAGGGTGCGGGAATCCGTGAACACGGCGGCTGTCTTTTTGAGAGATGCATAAAGGGGTTGGTATTCTGAACGCTATATGTGTTCTCCAACCTTCTTTGATCTGCTTATATGTACAGCATCGACCAGTTGCCGATATCGCGGAATCCGAGCTTCTTATAGATAAGTCCGGCTTGCGGGTTGTTGTAGAAGAGGCACAGCGATTTGCTTTCCTCCAGGATATCGGTGCATAAGCGGGCAACCAGGCGCGTAGCCAAACCTTGTCCTCTGTAATCAGGATGCGAAGCTACAGCAACAACCATAGCCGACATGGAGTTTTCTGCTGCGGTTGATGCTGTCACTACAAGCCGGCCGTCTTTTTTGGTGAAATAGGTGCGTCCGGTCTTACTCTCCAGTGTTTTACTCAGGGTTTGCCGCGAATCCGCCGAGTTGTCTGAGAATTCATCAATCCGGTCCGTAAGGGTACAAATATCTTCTACATCCAGAACCGTCGCACGTTGAAATTCTCCCGGGGCGCAAGCCGCCTTATGGAGCTGCTCATTCATTTCTTTAAGCTCGGCAAAGTACATCTGCTTCTCTGTGCGGAAGCTCAACACCTCGCAGAACTGATTCACCACTTCAGAAGAGCCGGAGAGCATTTCCGCCTTCCCGCCTTTTTTTAGCACCTCCGCGAAACCCTCCACGTCAAAAGAACCATCCGCATAACACAAATAACTTCCGTAATAACGCATCATAACCGCTTTGATCCGGCTATCCGGTTCATCCATCTCGCCCCATAATTCCATAAAGTCTTGTTCAACCCCGAAATTCTCCAAGTCGCCAATCATAAACAAATTTAAGGCCGGTTCTTTGAGAAGCAGTGCCATCAGCGGATCGCGGTCGGCTTCATTTAGCTTCCGTATCACGAATACTTCCTCCTTTTAGCAGATAGAGTGTACTGTTAATACTATAGATAATATTATAGGATAGGGTTTCTTGAAAATATAATTTCGTTCAAAACACCTACAGCGTGCGTAAGGGAAAGCCATGCCTACCGTGAAATCATCTTCTGCCAATCGTGAGAATAGGTTCGCACCAGGTTTTAGCAGGAGACCGTGAGAGGCTGCGGGTAACTTTGAGAGCGAAGTTTCTGCTATAATAGAGAACAGTATGAAGTAGGCATGGAGGTAGACGATGGCAAACTATACGCCGATGATTCAGCAGTATTTAAAAGTGAAGGAAGGGGCCAAAGACGCTTTCCTTTTCTTTCGTCTGGGCGATTTCTATGAAATGTTCTTTGAGGATGCCTTGCTTGCCTCGAAAGAGCTTGAGATTACATTAACAGGCCGTGATGGCGGGGTCGGCGAAAAGATTCCAATGTGCGGAGTGCCGCATCATGCTGCTGAGGGGTACATACAGCGGCTGATTGAGAAAGGCTACAAGGTCGCTATCTGCGAGCAACTGGATGATCCTGCGGTGACCAAAGGAATGGTCCGCCGCGATATCGTCCGTGTAGTTACACCGGGCACCGTGATGGATGGCAAAATTATAACGGACAAAAGCAACAATTACCTCGTCTGTGTGACTGAGGAAGATGGCATGACGGCACTGGCTGCCTGCGATTTAACAACAGGTGAGCTGTATGTCACCTCTGTACTCTCCAGCACCGAATGGCTGCGGGATGAGATCGGCATCTATGAGCCGGCAGAGATTATCGGGGACGCGGCGCTCCTGGAGCTGCTGCGCAGTGAAGCCTCCCTGCTGGCTAAGCCGGTAGTTTATACACCGTGGGACAAGCAGGAGGAAGGACTTGCCCGCCGCCAGTTCGGCGAAGCGGCTTGGGTACGCCTGGAGAAGGAACGCGGCCGCTGTCTGGCACTGCTGATCTCTTATTTCAGCGAGACCCAGCGCCGGTCACTTGGGCAGCTCACCCAGATTTCTCCCTACGAGCCCGGAAATTATATGATTCTTGATCCGTTCACCCGGCGCAATCTGGAGCTGACCGAAACCGTAAGGGAGCGCTCCAAAAAAGGCTCGCTGCTCTGGCTCCTCGACCGCACCGAAACCTCGATGGGCGGGCGTCTGCTGCGCCGCCGGATCGACAAGCCGCTGCTGCAGCGCGCACCGATTGAACGCCGCCTAGAAGCTGTTGACTATCTGTATAACCAGTTTATTGTCCGCGAGGATTTGCGCGGAGCACTGAAAGAAATCTATGATCTGGAGCGGCTCGTCGGACGCATTGCCTTCGGCAGTGCCAACGGCCGGGACATGAATGCCTTGAAGCTGTCGCTGGCGCAGATTCCGGCGCTGAAGGAGATGTGCCTGACATCCGGTTCGGCCACCCTGCGGGAGATCGGCACATCCATGGATGAGTGCGCAGAGCTCCGGGAGGATATCGAGCGGGCCATCGTTGAGGATGCTCCGGTATCTGTACGTGACGGCGGAATTATCCGCGGCGGATATCATGAGCGGCTGGACGAGCTTCGTGAAGCCAGCAGCAGCGGCAAACGCTGGATTGCGGAGCTTGAAGCGAAGGAACGCCAGGCGACAGGCATCAAATCCCTGAAGATCGGCTATAACAAAATCTTCGGTTATTATATTGAAATTACCCGCTCCAATCTGTCTGCACTTCCGGAAGGCAGATATGAACGGAAACAGACGCTGGCCAATGCCGAGCGTTATGTTACCCCGGAGCTGAAGGAGAAGGAAGCACTGATCCTGGAGGCCCAGGACAAAATGACAGACCTGGAGTACAGCCTGTTTACCGAGCTGCGCGAGCGGATTAGCGCCCAGGTTCCCCGGCTGCAGGCGCTTGCCGAGAAGGTGGCCGAGATTGATGTGTATCAATGTCTCGCGGCGGTTAGTGCCGAGCACCGTTTCGTGAAGCCGAAGCTGTCCGACAGCTATGACCTGCGGCTCGAAGGCGGGCGCCATCCGGTGGTTGAGGCAGTGCTGAAGGATTCCGCTTTTATTGAGAACGGCAGCACACTCAGCAAGGATGAGGGCAATATCCTGCTGATTACCGGACCGAATATGGCAGGCAAAAGCACGTACATGCGCCAGGTTGCGCTCATCTGCATCATGGCCCAGATCGGCTGCTTCGTGCCGGCATCCAGTGCCGAGGTTCCGCTGATTGACCGCATCTTCACGCGGATCGGAGCAGCGGATGACCTGATCGGCGGCCAGAGTACCTTCATGGTTGAGATGGCTGATATTCAGGTCATGACCGAAAAAGCTACGGCCCGCAGCCTGATCATCATTGACGAGCTGGGCCGGGGTACCTCAACCAGTGAAGGTATGGCGATCGCCCAGGCGGTGATTGAATATGTGCATGATACTATCGCCTGTAAGGCGCTGGTATCGACGCATTTTCATGAGCTGGCTCATCTGGAGCAGAGTCTAAACGGACTCCGCAACTATTCCATGGCAGTTCAGGAGAGCGGGGACAAGGTCAACTTCCTGCGCAAGCTTGTGCCGGGAGCGGCGGACAGCAGCTACGGAATTTACTGTGCGAGACTGGCGGGACTGCCGGAAGGCATTATCGACCGCGCGTACGGCTTGCTTCAGAGCATCGAACAGGCGTCTCCGCCGGGCAGCGTGCCGCTGAACTACGGTACGGGCTATAATGACCGTCCCGTATCTGTGATTCAGGAGAAGCAGGCTGTGGCTTCCATGGCTGCGGCTCAGCTGGAAGCCGCTGTTTCACTTGCTTCCCCTGCGGAGGAAGAGGACAATGAGGTTGTGCAGCTTTCGATTTTTGGTGAGGACGAGCCGCGCAAGAACCGCAAAGGCGGGGTCGCAGCACCGGCAGCCAAAGAAAATCCGCTCTTGAAAGAGCTGATCTCAGCTGTGCAAGGCGCTGATCTGATGAATATGACGCCGCTGCAGGCGATGGGCTTGCTGAATGAGCTGAAGATGAAGGCTAGAGAGCTATAAACCTGAGAAGTGTATACAAGCGAGCGGGCTAATTATGATTTAGCGGGCTCCATTCAGATAACACTATGAGTTTGCAGCTACATTATTTATTAATTGCGGGGTGAACGAATATGGCTAAGATTCATGTGCTGGACGAGCATATTGCCAACCAGATTGCGGCCGGAGAGGTAGTGGAGCGTCCTGCATCTGTAGTGAAAGAGCTTGTGGAGAACGCGATTGATGCGGGAAGCACACGTATCGAGGTCTCTGTGGAAGAGGGTGGACTGCAGAGCATCCGCGTCAAGGATAATGGCTCCGGCATAGAGCCGGAGGATTGCGAGACGGCCTTTTACCGCCATGCAACGAGCAAAATCGCCAACGGCCGTGATCTGTTCCTGATCACCAGCCTCGGGTTCCGGGGGGAAGCACTGCCGAGTATCGCGGCGGTATCGAAGCTGACCCTGCTGACTGCCAGCGGTGATGACGGGAAGGGACGGCTGCTGGAGATTGAGGGCGGGAAGCTGATCCTGAGTGAGGATGCGCCTTCCGGCCGGGGAAGTGATCTCACCGTACGGGAATTGTTCTATAATACCCCGGCACGGCTGAAGTATATGAAGAGCATCCAGACGGAGCTGGGCCATATTTCGGATGCGATGTACCGCATGGCGCTGGCCCATCCGGATATCTCATTCACCTTGCAGCATAACGGCAATCAGCTGCTGCATACGCTGGGCAACGGCGATCTGCTGCAGGTTATTGCCGCCGTGTATGGCACCTCCGCTGCCAAGGCGATGCTGCCGGTCGCAGCCGAGGATCCGGATTATAAGATCTCCGGTTATATCAGCCGTCCGGAATGGACGCGTTCGAACCGTAATGCCGTTACGACAATTGTCGGCGGACGCTATATCCGCAGCAACGGACTGAATGCCTCGATCATGCGAGCGTATCATACGCTGCTGCCGATTAACCGTTATCCGCTGCTGGTGCTGCAGCTCGACATGCATCCGTCACTGGTCGATGTCAACGTGCATCCGGCTAAGCTGGAGGTTCGTTTCAGCAAGGAGACCGAGCTGTACGCATTCGTGGAGCAGCAGATCCGCAGCCTGCTCATGGGACAGAGTCTGATACCGCGTCCAACCAAGGAAATTATCGGGGGAAAAAATAGCAGCTCCTTCATTCAGGAGCAGTTCGCTTTTTCCAAAGGGTCGGTTCCGGGAGCTCCGCAGCAAGGTGCTGAGCCAGCTAACCCTGCGGAAGCTTCTGCTGGCCGCGGTCCTATCCAAGGGATGCCTGCTGATGCTGATGCTCTGCAGGGAGGCAGCAGCCAGCCACGCCCTGGCGGGAACAGTGCTGCCCCGCTAACCGGCAGCAGTGGTCCGCTGTTCGGTGGTGGGGCCGCTGCCGGGGCTCCGCAGCGTTATCCAAGCGGCGGCAATTCTCTGCCGCCGCAGTCTCAGACCAGGGAGACGGCTGCAGCATACGGCGGCGGTATCATTCCGCCCGCACCTTACCGGAACGGGACCGCAGCACAGCCGTCATCCCGTCCGCGCGACAGCTACCGCCCGCAGGCAGCTGCGGCTGACCGGGGACAAATGCCAACCGCAGAGGAGTTATACGCCCCTGCTATTGCTCCTGCCGGAAGCGAAGACACGGGACTCCCGCAATTTCCCGAGCTGAATTATATCGGCCAGCATCACGGAACGTATATTATCGCCCAGAATGACAGCGGGCTGTATCTGATCGACCAGCACGCTGCGCATGAACGGGTGAATTATGAATTCTACTATGAGAAATTCGGCAAGCCGGAAGATGCATCGCAGGAGCTGCTGCTGCCGATTACGCTGGAATTCACGCCTTCGGAGAGCAGGCAGCTCAGCGAACGGCTGCACTGGTTCCAGCAGGCGGGAGTATTTCTTGAGCATTTCGGCGGACAGACTTTCCTGGTCCGTTCCTTGCCGTACTGGTTCCCGGAAGGTGACGAGAAGGCGGTTATCGAGGAGATGGCGGAGTGGGTGCTGAGCGAACGGTCGATTGACCTCGCCAAGCTGCGCGAGAAATCCTCTATCCTCTGCTCCTGCAAAGCCTCGATTAAGGCTAATCAGAAGCTCACAGAGCTGGAAGTGGAATCGCTGCTCTCCCGGCTTGCGGCCTGCCGCCAGCCTTATACCTGCCCGCATGGACGGCCGATAGTGGTCTCCTTTTCTTCCTATGATCTGGAGAAGCTGTTTAAGCGCGTGATGTAGTGGCAGCACTGTACATTTGAAGAGAGCAAGATCGGAGGCAACATGATTATAACCACGGGCTTTAACCCGATACCGGAAATTGTAGAACGGGCCAGGACTCTGGCTGAGCGCACCGGCTGTCTCTATGCGCCCCGTGCCAAGCTATCCATGGCGAAGCTTGTGGATCACTATGGGGACGAACAGGTTCTGGTCGTTCTGCAGGAGGCGGTCCGGCTGATCACGCCGGAAATGCCACCTATGGAGTTCCATCCCAGCATGGGGTTTGTCCGGGCGAAGCGGATTATAAGAGGCGAGTCAGACCCCATGATTGATGCAGCAGGCATGCTGCCCGGCGACAGCGTGCTGGATTGTACGGCAGGGCTGGGGGGAGACTCCCTGCTGTTTGCCGTCACTGGTGGGGAGCATTCCCGGGTTACGGCACTGGAGAGCTCACTGCCGTTATACGCGCTGCTGCTGGAGGGGATGAGCCAATATGTTTCAGGCCAGATTAAGGTGAATGAAGCCCTGCGCCGCATCGACGTCCGGCTGGGCGACCATCTGGAGTATTTGAAGGCTCAGCCGGACAACAGCATTGATATTGTTTATTTCGACCCGATGTTCCGGGTGCCGATGACGGATTCAGCGGCGATTTCACCGCTGCGTAAGTTCGCCAATCCCGCCGCGTTGTCGACGGAGAGCGTGGCTGAAGCGGTCAGGGTTGCACGCAAGACTGTGCTGCTGAAGGAAAAGGCGCTGAGCGGAGAGTTCGCCCGTCTGGGCTTCACGGAGCTGCTGAGAACGAGCGCCAAAACATCGTACGGGGTGATCACCATTGACAACAGAGACTAAACGCAAGGTACTCGTGCTGCTCGGTCCGACCGCAGTCGGGAAGACCAGGCTGAGCCTGGAGCTGGCCGGAGCTTTCGGTGCCGAGATCATATCAGGGGATTCCATGCAGGTCTACCGTGGTATGGATATCGGCACGGCGAAGATCACCGAAGCTGAGATGAAGGGGATTCCCCATCATCTGATTGATATTCATGATCCGCTTGATGCCTATTCCACCGCAGAATTCCAGGAGCAGGGAACCCGGCTGATCGAAGAGATCAGCAGCAGGGGCAGGCTGCCTTTTATTGTTGGCGGAACAGGACTGTATATTGAGTCCCTGTGCTACGGATTCCGCTTCTCCGAGGCGGTGGCGGATGAGGCCTTCCGCAGCGAGCAGGATGCTTACGCTGAAGAGCATGGGGCGGAAGCGCTGCATGCCCGGCTGGCGGCGGTAGATCCGGCCAGTGCGGAGCGGCTGCATCCCAATGACCGGAGAAGAATTATCCGCGCGCTGGAAATCTATCATCAGACTAACATTCCGCTTTCCGACTCTCTTTCTGAGCAAAAGAAGGAATCCCCTTATGAGTTATGCCTCATAGGGCTGACTATGGACCGTAAAAAACTATATAAACGTATTGAAGAACGGATTGATCAGATGGTGGCGCAAGGACTCGTCGCTGAAGTTCAGGGACTGCTTGAGCGCGGCTACAGCAGAAGCCTTGTATCTATGCAGGGACTGGGCTACAAAGAGATTGCCGCCTATCTGGAGGGAGAGACAACGCTTGAGGAAGCTGTGATCCTGCTGAAGCGCGATACCCGCCGTTTTGCCAAAAGACAGTTATCCTGGTTTCGCCACATGAAGGAGATTCAGTGGATCGACGTGGAGGAGAGTCTGGACTATCATGAGATTTTCGCAATCATTCAGCATAAAATTGCGCAAACCTTTGCAAATTCAATATAACTCTTGAGGTTACCCCATTAAATCCATTCTTGGCTGCACGAACATGTAGGATGCTTCCAAAGCGTATTCGCGCTTTACCGGAAGCATCTTTTTACATCCCGCTTCATGCCTCTTTTTGCCGAATGTACAAAGAACCGGGGGACCCAAATGAAAAGACGGGATCAGAGCAGCTGCCCAGAGTGACTATGCGGAAGCTTCCCGCGTCACTGCTGAATTAGAGGATTTGCTGTGCCGGATAAACCGGTTGAAAGCGGGACCGCAGCTGATGCTGAAGGCATGGAGATTGACCGGAAGGGCTCCGAAGATTTAATATGTAGTGGAGGGGTTTAATAAATGAGCTGATTTCATCTATGTGTTAACGTTTTACATACCATATCTAAGCCTGTTTTATTACATTGCTGTGCTTGCAGAATACATGGTATAATAGCAGGAAAGTTTCTCTAAGGTGTTGAATATACTTACGAACAATCTAATTGAACCATTGGGGGTACGTCATATGAACAAGTCCATTAACATCCAAGATACGTTCTTGAACCAACTACGCAAAGAGAATATCCCTGCTACAGTATATTTGACCAACGGTTTCCAAATCCGGGGAATTATCAAAGCCTTCGACAACTTTACGATTGTCATCGACAGCGACGGGCGCCAGCAGATGGTGTACAAGCATGCGATTTCCACGTTTACACCACAGCGCAGCGTATCGCTGATGCAGGACAATAATACCGAGATTTAAGATTTTACAGTCTTGAAGCGAAACCTTTTTGTTTATCAATCGTTTGAATAGAGAGTGTGAGAGAGCAACCTGTGAAGGTTGTTCTTTTCATTCATGACCATAATTCATGATTTTTCCGCTAAGGGAGTCAGGAGGCAACATGTCCAGAGACCAACTAACCAGGAATGGCGGCAATAGAGACAGAGGTAGCAATACGCCGAATTCCAAAGGGAAACCAAAGAAAAAGAAAAAATTTCTAACCAAGAAACGTGTATTGTGGAGTTTGTTTTTTGCAACGGCACTGGCGATTTTTTGTGCGCTGGGCGGCTATTTGTTCATTATGCTGAACGGCCAGAAGCTGCTGGAGGAGAACCAGGGCAAATTGACGGTAAATCCACCGACGCAGATTTTTGACCGGAATGCGAATCTGATCGGGGAGCTCGCCCTGGAGAAAAGTGATCCCGTAGAATACGAGGATCTTCCCAAGATGCTGATCACCGCTTTTGTAGCTACCGAGGATAAAAGGTTTTTCGATCACAAAGGTGTAGATATCTGGTCCATCGGACGGGCAGCGGTGAAGGATATTGCGGCACGCAGCATGGTTGAAGGCGGAAGCACCATCACCCAGCAGCTCGCGAAAAATATCTTCCTGACCCGGGATAAGACCTTCTTCCGCAAAGCGACAGAGGTTTCGATTGCTGTTGCGCTGGAGAATAAGCATACCAAAGAAGAAATTATCACGATGTATTTGAACCGGATACCTTTCGGGGGAACCATCTACGGCATCAAGGCCGCCTCTATCCGTTATTTCGGTGAAAGTGATTTGAACAAGCTGGAGCTGTGGCAAATGGCTACACTGGCTGCCATGCCGAAGGGGCCTTCCCGCTATAATCCGCTGCGTAATCCGGAGCTGTCCAAGGAACGCCGCGCGGTTGTGCTGCAGCTTATGTATGATCAGAAAGCGATCACGAAGGAACAGATGGATGAGGCTAAGGCAGTTGACTATAACTATACGCCACCTGAGAGCAGCAAGCAGCATTACCAGGCATTTATTGATTATGCTATTGACGAGGCTGAGGATAAATTCGGGCTTACCGAAGATGATCTGAATATTGGCGGTTACAAGATCTATACAACGATGGATAAGCATGCCCAGGAGACCATTGAGGATGCTTTTGCCGACAGTGAGAATTTCGAGAAAAGCGTGGACGATGAGCTGGTGCAGGGTTCGATGACGATCATCAACCAGGAGAACGGCAGTATTGTGGCGCTCATGGGCGGTCGCAATTATGAGAAGAAAGGCTATAGCCGCGTTGACGGCAGCCGCCGTTCCCCGGGGTCAGCGTTCAAACCGCTGGTTGCCTACGCACCGGCGCTGGAATCCGGCAAGTTCACGAATGATTCGAGGCTGAGCAATGAGAAGCAGTGCTTCGGCAAATATTGCCCGAACAACCTGCATGGCTATTCGACAACGATTAGCATGGCGGATGCCTTGACGAAATCAGAGAATATTCCGGCGGTATGGCTGCTGAATGAGATCGGTGTGAACACCGGCTTCCAGTTCGCCAAGAAGCTTGGCATCAATCTGAAGGATGAAGACAAGAACCTGTCGCTTGCCCTCGGCGGGATGAGTGAAGGGACCAATACACTGGAGATGGCCCAGGCCTACAGCGCATTTGCCAATGGTGGAGAGCTGCGGAATGCCTACTCCATTAAGTCGATTGCCGACAGCGACGACAAGACGGTCTATAAGGCCAATACCACCGCTGAACGGGTGATGAGCGAGGACACGGCTTATCAGATGACTGAGATGATGCAGAAGGTCGTACAGGACGGCACGGGTAAAAAAGCCAGAATTAACCGTCCGGTAGCCGGTAAGACAGGAACCACCCAGAGCGGCTACGAAGGAATCAGTTCTAACCGCGATGTCTGGTTCGTCGGCTATACACCGGAATGGACAGCCGCGGTCTGGATGGGCTATGACAAGCCAAGCAAGAAACATCTGCTCAAGAACAGCAGTCCGCTTGCGGCAGCCTTCTGGGGCAAGGTCATGGAGGAAGCGCTGGAAGGCGTTCCTGCCAAATCGTTCCCGGTTCCCAAAGGCTCGGCAGAGGTTGAAGCCACACCGACACCTGAGGCGACTCCGGTTGTAACCGGTCTGCAGGCGGCTTATGATGCCTCGACCATGACGGTCAACCTCAGCTGGAACCCGGTTGAAGCTGCAGGGGTGGACTACCGCATATACCGCCGGGAAACCTCAGAAGCAGATTTTACTCAGCTTCTTAACACGAGCGCTGCTAGTGTTGGTGATATAAGTGCGATGCCGGGACTGTCTTATGAATATTATGTAAGAGCTTATGATCCGGAGCTTGATGTGGAAAGTGAGCCTTCGGATATCGTAACAGTGTCCGTGCAGGATGAACTACAAACGCCGGAACCTGAACCAACACTCGATCCGAATCTGCCTACGGATGACACTGGCAACGGCGGCAACTCCGGAAACGGCGGTATTCCGGGTGATGACGGCTCCGGCAACAACGGGAACGGAAATGGTAATGATAATGGCAATGGTAACGGTAATGGTAATGGTAATGGTAATGGTAACGGCAACGGCAATGGAGGCAGCGGCAATAACGGCGGAACAGTAACACCTCCGCCTGAAATAACACCGCCTCCAGTGCAAAGCACACCGCTGCCAACGCCGGCTCCGGAAGCAACCGCGACTACTGGCGAACCTGTAACGGATCCCGCTACAGATCCGGGCAGCGATCCGAACGCCGGTTTTGTAGAAGGCGCTAATACTACGCAGTAGGTAGCAGCGGTTTAATTGAAATCCATGGAAACATTTGACCCCGGCAGTCCGGAGCGCTCTGCATGCTGCAGAATTCCCGGCTGGCGGGGTTTTCTGGTGACTTGGATCACTGTGATATTTTGAGTGTCTACGCGAAATGTGTTAAGCTGAAGGCACCATTATCTGAGAGGGTTATTCATATGAAACGTAAATTCGGAGACCGGGCCAACTGGCGCCGGATTACGCGCCGCCATTTTGCCTGCCGCTATGTGGAAACCCGGGAATTCAGTGGGTACATTACACTGTATACCATTTACGGGCTGAAGGAGCCGCTGTGGAAGAGCTATGGCAGGCATACATACCGCATTGCGGACAAAGGGTATTCATGGCTGCAGTATTTTCCCAAAGACAGCCACTATATTGTGACGGCCATGTTTGACGAACGGCAGAATATTGTACAATGGTATATCGACACCTGCAAGGTTCAGGGAGTAACTGACCAAGGGGTTCCCTGGTTTGATGATTTATACCTGGATGTTGTGGTGCTGTGGAACGGTGAAGTGTTCTTGCTGGATGAGGATGAGCTGGAGGAAGCGCTGGAACGGGACGACATAACAGACAGTGACTATAATTTAGCCTGGTCTACAGCAAATACGATACTGCGCAGTATCGATGCTCATGCCTTCCCTTATTTCTCCCTTTCACTGAAGCACCGTGCCGAATTATTTCATCACGGAGAGTTCAGGAGGAAATAATAATGGAATGGTATGTCTATCAAAGAGGATCCTCCCCTATTCGCAGAGTCACCCGGAAGCGCCATTACCGTATGAAGCGAATGTTGTGGGCTGCACTGATTCTGCTCATCGTTGCCGGACTGATCTGGTGCGCTGTGGCACTTAGCAGAATTAATGGTGCAGAAACAACCGCGCCAATGGTGAAAGCGGATGCGGGTGTAATTCTGGGCATGTCGATGTGGGGGGATGAACCCAGTCCGGGTCTGAAGGAGCGGCTGGATTACGCGCTTGAGCTCTATCGTTCAGGGGCATTCACCCATTTTGTGGTTTCAGGAGGTCTGGATCACCCGGATTACAAGTATACTGAAGCCGAGGGAATGAAGAGGTATCTGGCGGCACATGGTGTTCCGGAGGATGTGATCTATCTGGAGAATCAGTCTACCAGCACCTATGAGAATCTTCTGTTCAGTAAGGCTGTCATGCAGCAGGAGGGCTTGTCTTCTGCGGTTATCATTACGCATGATTTCCATGGCCGCCGTGCGCTGGAGATTGCACGTGAGCTTAAGTTCACGAACCCGGAGCTTGGGGTTATGGAGTCTAAGGTCATGTCAATGTTCAAGTACAAGACACGCGAAATTCTCGCCTATACCAAATGGAAAATGCAGCAGTTATCTTTATAAATCTGCTAATTTCGGAAACTGCTAATAACACCCCCTGTACCGGAATAGACTGTTTAGAGCAAGTCAGCCCTGTATAATGAGGTGAATAAGGTGAACGGACATGTAGCGGCGGCAAGTGGACGGGATGAAGGAAGACCGTCACGGCAGATCAATATTGTGCTGAGGAATCAGGATCCGGCGCCGGTGGCCAGCTCACCCGCAGACAGTGCCAGCGGCCCGGTACCCCCCAAAAACCACAGCCACAGCGGACTGTTCCAGGAACTCAGCCGGGAACTGGACGCGTTAGTAGGTCTGGATAATATCAAAGAGCTAGTTTTTGAGATATATGCCCTGCTCCAGGTAGCACAGATGCGCAGTGAAGCCGGACTTGCCAGCGGGGGCCAGGCCTATCATATGGTCTTCAAGGGAAATCCCGGTACAGGCAAAACAACCGTAGCACGGATTGTTGCGAAGCTGTTCCAGCGGATGGGTGTGCTCAGCAAAGGCCATCTCATTGAGGTGGAACGGGCGGATCTGGTGGGCGAATATATCGGGCACACTGCCCAGAAGACGCGGGATCTGGTGAAAAAGGCGCTGGGGGGCATACTTTTTATCGATGAGGCCTATAGTCTGGCCCGCGGGGGAGATAAGGATTTCGGTAAAGAAGCCATCGACACACTGGTGAAATCCATGGAGGATCACCGGAGCCAATTTGTGCTGATTCTGGCCGGTTATTCCGGGGAAATCGACTATTTTCTGATGAGCAACCCCGGTCTGCCCTCACGGTTTCCGATTCAGGTGGAATTTCCTGACTATACGATTGACCAGCTGCTGCAGATTGCCGAGCTAATGGCCAAGGAACGCGATTATATTCTGATGCCGCAGGCCATACTCAAACTTAAGCAGGCTTTACTGCTTGAAAAAACAGAAAGTCTGCATGCCTTCAGCAACGCAAGGTATGTGCGCAACAGTATTGAGAAGGCGGTGCGCTCGCAGGCGGTACGGCTGCTGAATCAGTATGAGAGCACAAGTCCCGGCAAGCAGGAGCTGATGACCCTGCGGACGGAGGATTTCAAATTGTAAGACATGAATGCATACAGATAAGGAGCACTTAATTAATGGCAATCACCACACATGATACCCAAACAGATGTTCAGGACCGGGCAATACTCGTCAGTCTGGTCACGGACAAAATCAAACGCACGGGCATTGATCCCGAGCTTTCACTTCAGGAGCTGGTCCAGCTGGCTGAAACGGCCGGGGTGGAGGTGCTCGATGTCATCCGGCAGAACAAGGAAACCCCGGATTCCAAATGGTTCATCGGTAAGGGAAAGGTAGAAGAGCTGCGGATGGCCGCTGACGGACTGGGTGCCAATACGGCGATCTTCGACCAGGAGCTGTCCGGAGCACAGGTGCGGAATCTGGAGGAGTCTCTGGATCTGAAGATTATTGACCGGACCCAGCTGATCCTTGATATTTTTGCCGGCCGGGCAAAAACCCGGGAAGGCATCATTCAGGTAGAGCTGGCGCAGCTCTCCTATCTGCTTCCGCGTCTGTCCGGACACGGGAAGAATCTGTCGCGGCTCGGGGGCGGGATTGGTACGAGAGGACCAGGGGAGAGCAAGCTGGAGACCGACCGCCGTCATATCCGCGACCGGATTACCGAGCTGAAACGCCAGCTCGATGAGGTCGTCAAGACGCGTGAGCTGCACCGTGAACGCCGCCGTAAGAGCGGCGCTGTCCAGGTGGCACTTGTTGGCTATACCAACGCCGGCAAATCCACGCTGCTGAAGCAGCTTACAGATGCGGATGTCTATATTGAGAACCAGCTGTTTGCGACCCTCGATCCGACATCTCGCGTGCTCCAGCTTCCAGGGGGCAAAGAAGTTGTCCTTACAGATACTGTAGGGTTCATTCAGAATCTGCCGCATGATCTGGTAGCCTCCTTCCGGGCTACACTGGAGGAAGTGAATGAAGCGAATCTGGTGCTGCATGTCGTTGATTCCTCTTCGCCGATGCGTGAAGAGCAGATGGATGTTGTCCAGTCTATTCTGCAGGATCTGGGAGCCGCAGGAAAGCCGCAGATCGTCTTGTTCAACAAAACCGATCTGTGCCAGCCGGAGCAGCTGGAAATGCTTCCTACAGGTCCGGGCTTCCTGAAGATCAGTGCTTTTAATCAGGATGACCTGACCAGGATTACGGGGATTATCAGCGATGAACTGGCCGGGGACACCCTTATCTTCCGGATTCCCGGGGACCGGGGAGACCTGTCATCACTGCTCTACCGGGTTGGAGAAGTACTTGAGCAGAATTATGACGGGAATGACGTACTCTATAATGTTCGTCTGAATAAAGAGGACTACGATAAATGGAGCTACAAGCTTGCTGAGTTTATCGAACCGCAATAAGTGCAAGATAGGTACAGGCATTACAAGTCCCCGCACAGCCTCAGTTCTGCTTCGTATCATTCGGGGCAGGCGCTGCTGTGCGGGGTTTCTCGCTGAAACGCACACCGTTCCTCTTGGAATCGCGTAGATGTGTTCAGCTTTGACAAGTAAAAGTAGGGTAAGGAGAGATTGAGGGGAAATGGCAGTATTTGCAGAGGATCTATTACAGGCAGCGGAAGCTGCAGAGCTTGAAATTGAAGTTGCCGTTAAGCGGCTGGATAAAATTGTAGATCATAATCAGTGGAAGGTCATTGAAGCCTTTCAGCGCCAGCATGTCAGTGATTTTCATTTTGCCGGGTCTACGGGATATGCCTACAATGACCGGGGGCGTGAGGTACTGGATCTGGTCTATGCTGAAGTATTCGGCGCCGAGGCGGCGCTCGTACGCCCGCATTTCGCTTCTGGCACTCATACGATATCTACGGCGCTCTTTGGTGTGCTTCGTCCCGGAGACGAGCTTCTATACATTACAGGACGCCCCTACGATACACTGCATAAGGTAGTTGGCAAGGCCGGCGACGGGACAGGCTCTCTGGCGGACTTTGGCATCGGCTACCGCGAGACTGCACTGACGGCTGACGGTAAAATTGACTGGGACGAGGTTGCAATAGCGGTAAACGATAAAACTAAGGTCATAGGAATCCAGCGTTCCCGCGGTTATGATTGGCGTTCTTCCTTCACTGTTGCTGAGATTGGTGAGATGGTAGCGAAGGTAAAAGCGCTAAAGCCTGATGTAATTGTATTCGTAGACAACTGCTACGGAGAGTTCACCGAGACTCTGGAGCCCCCTCAGGTTGGCGCTGACCTCGTTGCCGGTTCATTGATTAAGAATCCTGGCGGCGGAATTGCCGAGACAGGCGGGTATATCTGCGGCCGGGCAGATCTGGTGGAATTGGCCGCATACCGCTTGACTGCTCCCGGGATAGGCGGAGAAGTCGGTGCCATGCTGGGGACGACGCGCGGACTGTATCAGGGGCTCTTCATGGCTCCGCATACCGTAGGGCAGGCTGTGAAGGGCAGTATTTTCGCTTCCGCTGTATTCCAGCGCTGCGGGTTTACGACCAAGCCTGCCTGGGATGAGCCGCGGACGGATCTGATCCAGGCAGTAGCTTTTGACGGACCTGAGCATCTGATTGCTTTCGTGCAGGGAATTCAGCGTGCAGCGGCAGTAGACAGCCACGTTGTTCCCGAGCCATGGGATATGCCTGGTTATGAGCATCCGGTCATTATGGCGGCAGGGACGTTCATTCAGGGCGGCAGTCTGGAGTTATCTGCGGATGCGCCGATCCGGGCACCGTATATCGGGTATATGCAGGGCGGATTAACTTATTCCCATGTAAAGTACGGGGTACTAATGGCCCTGCAAAGCATGAGAGAGCGCAATTTACTTTAATTAATTGTGAACTTACATTGACCGGACACTCAGCAGATGGCTGTCCGGTTATTTGCATTGGTGGATTGAATTAGAATTTCTCAAATTTGTCTACTTTCATAGAAGCCACTTCGCCGCATCTTTTGCAAATTGTCAATGTAAGCTTCGAACCAAAAGAAAAGTAGTTATTTACAGGCCTTACATTAGCGTAGCCCTCCAGTTTTCCTTCAGCAAAAGTGTTATTTCCGCAAGCTTTACAAATGAGATTATTCTGGTTCATAGAAGTCACCCCGTAGTAGTTTTATACTATATCTACGTAGTTTAAGGAGAAGCGTTCCCCTATGCTCAAAGTGAAGAGGAGATGAAGTCTATGCTGAATGAAGCAGCAGCGATAGAATATTTAACGCAACAAAACAATGTGAGCGAAGCTCCCGTTATAGTGATGATGTGCGGTGTGGCTGGCTCGGGGAAAACAACCTTTGCGCTGAAGCTGGAGAAAGCGGGATTCGTCCGGCTCTCGATCGATGAGGATATTTGGAGTACACATGGCCGTTTTGGTGTAGATTATCCGGAGCAGGCTTATGAATCCTTTAAGGAACAATCGGAAATCAGGCTGCGGGGGGAACTGGTGAAGCTGATTCAGGCGAAGCGTCATGTCGTTATCGATTTCAGCTTTTGGCAGCGGCAGAAGCGGGATGAATATAAACAACTGATTGAGCGTTATGGAGGCGTATGGGCACTGATCCATTTAAAAGTCCATCCGGACGAATTGCGCCGGAGGCTTCAGATCCGGAGCGGGCGTTTTGATGCTAATGCCGCTTTTCCAATCACGGAAGAGATTCTGACCCGTTTTTTGAGCGGATTTGAGACCCCGGCAGGAGAAGGGGAGCTGGTGATTGAAGGTTAGCCAGTCACATTTTCTTTTGAATAAGGAGTTTCTGAAAAGTTGGAGTCGTGCATGATGCGCGTTTGAGCGAAACTGTTTCCAGTACGGAACTTTTGCTTGAGGATTGATCTATGTGATATACTGCGGGAAGCCAGGTCCCATGTAGCTGACACTTTGTTCACTTAATCTCTCATTGGCTTAAAGAAATCTTGTGAGAAAAACTCACATACCATTGACACGCCATATAAGGAAATGTACAATGAGATGAGAAAAAGATCATTGGAAGGTTGGATGAGTCATGGGTGATGAAATCCGCAGAAATATGGCATTATTCCCTATAGGAATCGTAATGAAGTTAACCGATCTATCTGCCAGACAAATTCGTTATTATGAACAGCACAGTCTGATCGTACCCGCGCGCACATCCGGCAACCAGCGTTTGTTCTCCTTTAATGATGTTGAACGTCTGCTAGAGATCAAGGCATTGATTGAGAAGGGTGTTAATATTGCCGGCATTAAGCAGGTGATGAATCCTGTCTCGAAGGAATCCGAAGAAGCTACAGTCATTACCCCTGATACAGAGGTTCGGCGTAGAGAGTTATCCGATTCACAGCTTCACCGTCTGCTTAAGCAGGAACTGGTTTCCGGTAAAAGACCGGGACAAGTGTCTCTAATCCAAGGCGAGCTATCCCGGTTTTTTAATAAATAACATAGAGATTTTGAAAGGGAGAGGGTAAAGTGAGCTTTTCTAAAGAGGATATTCTGCGTATTGCCAAGGATGAGAACGTCCGGTTTATTCGCCTGCAATTTACCGATCTGCTCGGAACAATCAAAAATGTGGAAATTCCCGTAAGTCAGCTGGAAAAGGCACTCGACAACAAAATGATGTTCGACGGTTCCTCCATCGAAGGTTATGTCCGGATCGAAGAATCCGATATGTACCTGTATCCGGATCTTAGCACTTGGGTGATTTTCCCTTGGGTGACGGATAGTCGTGTTGCACGTCTGATTTGTGATGTGTATATGCCAGACGGAACACCGTTTGCCGGAGATCCGCGCGGTATCCTCAAACGTTGTCTGCTCGAAGCTGAAGAAATGGGCTTTACTGCTATGAACGTTGGACCTGAACCTGAATTCTTCCTGTTCAGAACAGATGAGAAGGGTAACCCGACCACTGAACTGAACGATCAGGGCGGATATTTCGATTTGGCGCCGATGGATCTTGGGGAGAACTGCCGCCGCGAAATCGTACTGACGCTTGAAGAAATGGGCTTTGAAGTGGAAGCCTCCCACCATGAAGTGGCTTCCGGCCAGCATGAAATTGACTTCAAATACGCCGATGCTATCAAGGCAGCGGACCAGATTCAAACCTTCAAGCTTGTCGTGAAGACGGTAGCCCGTCAGCACGGCCTGCATGCTACTTTTATGCCTAAGCCGCTATTTGGCATGAACGGATCCGGTATGCACGCACACCAATCCTTGTTCAAAGGCAACGAGAACATGTTTTATGACGAAAGTGACACACTGGGTCTGAGTAAAACAGCCCGTTATTACATGGCAGGGATTCTGAAGCACGCACGTGCTTTTGCTGCGATCACTAACCCGACTGTCAACTCATACAAACGTCTGGTGCCTGGTTATGAAGCTCCTTGCTACGTGGCCTGGTCTGCGAGCAACCGCAGCCCGATGATCCGTATTCCCGCTTCCAGAGGGCTCAGTACACGCGTTGAAGTCCGTAACCCGGACCCGGCAGCTAACCCTTACCTTGCACTTGCTGTAATGTTGAAGGCAGGTCTGGATGGAATCAAACGCCAGCTTGATCTTCCGGCTCCAATCGACCGTAACATCTATGTGATGTCTGAGGAAGAGCGGATTGAAGAAGGCATCCCAAGCTTGCCGTCCGATCTGAAGGAAGCCCTCAACGAAATGATCCGCAGCCATGTTATTACCGAAGCTCTGGGTGAACATGCGCTGGCCCACTTCTACGAACTTAAAGAAATTGAATGGGATATTTACCGGACCCAGGTTCACGAATGGGAAAGAGATCAGTACATGACGCTTTACTAGGATACAGCAGCCCTTGGCGCTCTAAGCGCCGGGGGTTTTTTTGTGTGGGCGTGAGGGTGGTGGGGGTTGCTTAAACTAACGGTGCCCACAAAATGCCCACAAATTAAATAGTGGGAGTTATTCGAGGATAGATTTTATGTGGGCTTCATATTTGCTGGAGGCGAATCTTGCCAAGAATGAGGCATATGTAAATAATCCGGCGTAATGTGCCGGTGACAGCACAGCTTAACCAAAATCAATACGATGCGCTGGTTGGCTTTTGCTATAACTGCGGCAACGGCAGTCAGGTCATCAAGGAGGACGACAGATTGGAACTGACAACCTAATAACGGAAACGCTACAGACACAGGTTAAAGCGCTGCTGAAAGCTGGGACAATTAAGGATACATCATGGTCGGATAAGATCGACAAAAAGACTCTGACAACATCTCAGCTTGCTTGGCTATCTTTTATTATTGTCAAAAAGTAAAGTGCAATTTGTTTCCATGGAAAATGCAAAATAAACCCTTACCACAGCTCCTTCCGTTAGTGGCAACAGCCGTTATCGATCATGGTTGAGAACTGAGAAAAGAAAAATCCCAGAGAATCTATTGAGCTCTGGGATTTTTCTAATGAACGTTAGCGATCAGAACGGGAAATCATCAATAATAAGGTGGTAAGTGCCGGATTTAGATTTGGCTTTGGCATACACATGATATCCACCACTTGGTATACCATTCACGGTTTTCATTTCTCCAGGTGCTACTTCTGTTGTGCTATATATTTTCCCTTTAGAGTCTTCGATGTAAAAATAAACATTTCCTTTATTGCCAGAGACGTTTTGAAAATTCACATTAGCAGTAAGCCAGTTGCTTGGCTCCCAAGCTACTTTTAAATATGATGGGTAGAGGAGTAGTTCACAACTACGATTTTGGCTGCATCAGTATTTGATCCAGTCGGGGCAATCTTTGCTTGCAGTAAGTGAATGATTTAGTTTTCACTAGTTGATATCGTTTGCGTAAAGTATGAATATAAATTCGTAATGAGAATTTTCTGGGCAGATAAAATGATGAAAACTGGAGATGTCTTTTACATAATGTACCATGTCCTATATACTAGATCATATGTACATTAGAGGAACCTTTTTGAAGGTGCTTACTAAGGGAGGGCTGTATTGAAGCATGTGTTTAGAGAGTTTGGGCTTGGGAAAGTAGTTGCAGTTATAACTGATATGGGGCGTTGCGGTATCGGTATTTCCTTTTTAATAAATAAGATACATAGGGGTATGAAATGAGAAATAAATATGTAGGTATCATTGCAATGATCCTATTCTTAACGCTAATTTGTTCTCAGGCTGGAGCTTCAGAAGGGACTGGCATGTCAACTGATACCAGGGAACGGATTATAGAGCAATACGGGCTGGATTTGCCGGTAGCGGGTAGTCCGGACTGGAGCGGAACGGATGTGGGGATAAGCGGGCCGGTTGAGCTGTTGGTTATGATCTGCAGGTTTATTGTGAGTCCGTTAGTGTTCACGATACAAGAAATATTATAGCTGGAGGGAATAAACATGAACCCGCGATATGATGCTCCGCAGCCTGAACCCAGAGCCCGCAAGAAAACAGCGGCGAAACTGTCTTTCGTAATTATAGTAGTACTGGTTTTACTAGCGGTCATGAATCCGGGTAAAGAGGACTTTGGAGAATACGCAGTGAATCATCTGGAGGAAACACTGGGGGGAGGGCTAGCTGGAGAAATTACCAGTATGGTCGCTCAGCCTATGGTCGAATCGTTTACTATCCGGGAAAATTACATTCTGTTCTCCACATTCAGCATACCTGATATTCAGGATGGTAAGACATTTATCGGTGATATTAAGGCAAAGCGCAAATACCTCGGGCTGTTTAAGATCATTTTCATCAAGCTCTAAGCTCTAAATAGGGTATACATTTTGTTCCAGAACCCGTTATAATTGAACTGATTTGTTTGCTCTATGAATCCTTATTATTCTTGCGTGTGCACTAAGGAGGAAAGATGTTGAATACTGCGTATAAAGTTCTTTCAAGTGATGCTGATATATTCGCGGCGGCACTTGCCCAGGTGAAGGTCTATGTCGTTCAACTGATCGAGGGTAAACCGCATGTTATAGCTGATTACGCCGGACCTGTACAGAAATGGACGCCGGAGTATGTATTGCTGGCCGGAATGACCTATAGACGTGACGAATTTGAGTTCCGGGTAAGGCTGCCCAAGAAGTAAAAGCAGGTAAACGCTTCGGGGTAACGAATTAGTAGCTGAGGAGGTGGTCGCAAGTGAGTAAAGTTATTTTTGAGCTTCAGTATGTGAATGGGCAAATTGAAGAGCTTGAATCTGTGTTTGAATCGGCGGGAGAAGCCAGAACCTATCTGACATCCGGTGGTTTGACAGGCTGGATTCCGGCAGGAGGCAAGTATCTTAATCCTGTCAATATTATCTCTATCAAGGTCAAAGAAAGCTAATTTTAATATTACTGCCAAATCACACAGTCTCCGAAGCTAATCTTTGCATTTCTTATACTATAAAACGTAAAAGAGGTGTAATGATGACGCAAAGAGAACGAAACAGAATCCGCAGAGCAATTAATGCACTGCTCGCACAGAGAGCAATCCTGCTTGAAAGACTTGAGGAAATTAATGAGAACCTGCGCAGATTTCCAAGTGGTTCACGTGCCAGAAGAGAATTGCTGGCTGCCAGAGCATCTATACGTGAAGCGATTCGTTTAAACACTATTGCTATCCGGTCGTTGCGCAGCGTATTGTAGTCTGTAGTCAGGGGAAAAGTATCCAATCAAAGACATCCTCCCGGGATGTCTTTTTTGCCGTACGATTGAGACTGTAGAAGGCACGGAGTATAATTGATCAATGAAGAGTAAGAGGTTTGAGGAACGATACATACCAGGAGATATGGTGAACAAGCTGCACAAGAGCTTGATACAGGAAGGTGTGAAGAATGGACGATCAATTACGGCAGCGTTTGGGACTGCCAGAATTACAGGATAGTACACTGGCTGTTAACGCAGATATGGTTTTGGAAGAAAGTTCTAAATTGGATGCAGCCGGAACCACCGTGCTGAATGTCTCCAGAGAAGATGTGGAGAAGGGGCGGCTCGAGAGCTATTTGCGTGAATTTAAGAAATATGAGAAGAAGCGGCTACGGGGCAAAATCATAATTATATTCAATGGGTATGAGCAGGATCGCCGGGAAGTCTATCAGGTGCGGGAGATTACGAACTGGGTTGACCGTCTGCTCAAGAACGTGCCTCATCTATTCTATTTCCTCAGCAGAGACAATTACGCGATGCGGATTGCGTTCTTTTGTCTGTCTGAGGTGGTGGGCCGCTCCGGGATGGAAGTGTCCATCACCAAAGAGCAGGGACGCAGGCTGATCGAGAAAGTTACCAAGAGTGCATTGGTCTACGCCAAAAAAAGCAAAGACTCACCTGCGGAACAGTGGAGTCTGGCTGAAAGTATTCTGGACGAGCTTGGTTATGAGCAAACTGTGCAATAATGCTGTGAAGAACCCCTTTGGCGAAAACCCGTCAGAGGGGTTCTTGTGTTCAAATATAGGGAGTTATAGGTGGCTGCATGATTGCGGCTACTCCCTGATGGTTACACGGGTACCAATGGGAATGATGGCAGCCAACGCGACCACGTCCTGGTTATACATGCGGATACAGCCGTGGGAGACCATGTGGCCGATAGAGGAAGGGTCATTCGTTCCGTGAATTCCATAATGCGGCTTGGACAGGCCCATCCAGAAGGCTCCGAACGGTCCGCCCGGATTGGGCTGCTTATTAATGATCGTGTACTCGCCTACCGGCGAGACGGTCAGCATCCGGCCAATGCCGACAGGAAATCCTCTGGTTACGGTGTCATTATCAAGCAGATAAAGCATGCGCTGTGAAAGGTCGACAATAATTCGATAGTTGGGCATGGGATCAGCACTCCTTTGTAATCAGGATATGTGCGGATAGCTAAAGCGGTTCGGAGTAAAAAATGCCAAAAACCGATATGGGAACAAATGTTCCTGCGTTGGTTTTTTGGCATTTTAGGCAAGCGTAACAGGATCTAAATAGGAAAAAGGCTGCTTCGCGTGATGCGGAGCAGCCTGATTATGGAGGAGAAGGATTAATGGATATCGCGGAATAATCCAATGACTCTGCCCAAAATAGTAACGCGGTTAAGGCGGAGAGGCTCGTAAGCCGGATTCTCCGGCTGCAGCCGGATATGATCACGTTCTTTGTAAAAGGTCTTAACGGTTGCTTCATCTTCTTCGGTCATCGCAACAACGATGTCACCATTGTCAGCGGTTTGCTGTTGGCGGACAATAACATAATCGCCGTTCATAATCCCGGCATCAACCATACTGTCGCCGAGTACAGAAAGCATGAATACCTTGTTATCCCCTACGTAATGAGTAGGAAGCGGGAAGTAATCCTCAATATTCTCTGTAGCGGTAATAGGAACACCAGCAGTGACCTTACCAATTACTGGGATGCGGGTAACCGTCTGGACGAATTGATGTACATTCTCTGAATCTTCCTGTCCGAGCAATTCAATAGCCCGCGGTTTCGTAGGATCGCGCCGGATCAGGCCCTTCTTCTCAAGCCGGTCCAGATGACCGTGCACTGTAGAACTGGAGGCCAGGCCAACAGCTTCACCAATTTCCCGAACGGACGGAGGATAACCCTTGCTGCGGACTTCGTTACGTATAAATTCCAGGATCGCCAGCTGGCGACTCGAAATCTTTGACATCGGAATCAACCCCATATACTATGTTTGGGAAAATTATAACATAGAACTGCCGTTCGTACAAACATAAGTTCTAAATTGTGAGAATAATAGCCCGAAAAATAAAGGGAACAGTTGTTCGAAAAAACTATTGATCAAAACACATGTTCGTGTTATATTATTTTCGAAAGTAAGAACAAGTGTTTGGAGGACGATATTTATGTTAAAATACAGTACCTACAATAGTATCTACAATGAGGATATCAAGGTGTCCGCTCCCGGTAATCCATTACCCCATAATCCATTGGCACAATTCAGAGACAAGACCCTTCGCCTGCTGTCTGTACTTACCTCGATATTCCGCCAGGTCAGCTTTGTTAAGATATCTCTGATACTATTACTCACGATCTCCGGATTTACAGTAGTCGGTAATGTGTTCGCTGGTTCTGTCACTTTAATGAAGCCTGAGAAACGGATCGTAGTTGAACGCGGAGACACCTTGTGGAGCATTGCACTCAAGAATAAACCGGATGATATGAGGACTGCTGTATATATAGAAGGGATCAAGAAGTCAAATGGTCTGAAGGACAGCGGAATTAAGGCAGGAGATATACTGACCGTGCCGGTATATTAACCGAAAGAAGCATACTGGTGTTTGACTAAGAGAGCTTTCAGGGGGTAGACCTTGACAAGCTCTTTTTCTCATGGCAAAGTTAGAATGAATTTATAGGGGAGGGGAACGTATTGAATATTGACGAATTGGTCGCACGCATTAATGAATTGGCACGCAAACATAAGAATGGCGGCCTGAATGAGGAAGAATTGGCAGAACGCGCCAAACTCCGCGAGATATATCTGGGCAATATCCGCAGCAATTTCCGGGCCCAGCTTGATACCATTGAGATTGTGGATGATCCGGAGCATGAAGAAGGCAACAACGGACGTAAAGCTTAGTCTGCGGCCTTTTCATAGATAATACAGGATGACTAGGGGGAACTAACATGGCCCGTTCTTGGGAAAGAATGGTTCAACGCAACACCAAGCAAATCAATCAGCAAAGAAAGAAGCAGGGAAAAGAGACGATCTATGGGACGAGCTCTAAAGCTGCTGCAAAGAGCGTCGATATTTTCAAAGGCCGGAATATTGTATTCCCTGTCGTGTTAATGCTGCTTGGCATTATGTTCTGGGTAGTCGGTTCCATTGATGAAGCGAAAGGAAGCGGAATACTGGCCAACTGGCTGGGGGTAGTACTGTACTTCCTGCTTGCCGCGCTGTTATTCTTCCGCCGTCCGTTCCTTAAGGTGGAACGCGCCCGTCTGTCTACTATTAAATACAACCGCGAACGCTTTTTGCCAGCAACTGAAATTGAGAAGATTACCTTGTCGCGCAGTGTAGTTACCATTAAGTATAAAGGCAAGCGCAAGCAATGGATTTTCTCCAAGCTGATCAACCGGTATGACACCGCCGCCATGGCTGCACGCCTGGAACAATTCGGCAAGAACAACAACATTGAAGTAGTGCACGAATAGTAAGATAGACCAGCATAGGGAGTGGGAGAACGAAATGCCGATTACCGCCGTACTATTTGACCTTGACGATACACTGCTATGGGATGATCGAAGTGTGGAAGAAGCATTCCGCTACGCCTCTGAGGCTGCAGGGGATTCTGTTGATCCGCAAGAGCTTGAACAGGCGGTGCGCAGAGAAGCGCGTGCGCTTTATGAGTCTTACGAGACTTTTCCGTTCACGAAGCTGATTGGGATTAATCCTTTTGAGGCACTATGGGCTAACTTCACAGCTGGAGACCAGCCGGAATTCCGCCAGCTGGAACAGCTTGCTCCGGCCTACCGCACCGAATCCTGGCGCCGCGGACTTGCCTCTCTTGGAGTGGACGATGAAGCGCTGGCGGCACGCCTCGCTGCCAAGTTCGCCGTTGAGCGCCGCAGCCGTCCTTATATATATGAAGAGACGCTTCAGGTGCTGGATGAGCTGCGCGGCAAGGTGAAGCTGCTGCTGTTGACGAATGGCTGTCCTGCACTCCAGCAGGAGAAGCTTGATGGTGTACCTGAGCTTATTCCGTATTTTGACCATATTGTCATTTCTGGAAGCTTCGGTAAAGGGAAACCGGACAAGACAATCTTCGAGCATGCCCTCGGACTGCTGGATATTACGCCTGAGCAAGGGATAATGGTCGGAGATAAGCTTACGACTGATATTCTCGGTGGATTGGCTGCAGGTCTAACGACGGTCTGGATCAACCGGACGGCCAAGACTCCTGACCCGGACATCACTCCGGATTATCAGATCAGGCATCTTTCGGAGCTTCTGCCATTGGTACACTCCCTATAACTGATTTAGATGAAGCCGGTATCCTTATAGGATATTGGCTTTTTTAATATCCCTGCGAGGATCAAGATGAATGTAGTTCATGTATATGACTATTATCATGTGATATGGCCGTTAATGAAGCTTATTTCCGACAAGTTGAATAAAATGTGTATAATAAGGAAGAAAGCAATCTGACTTTCGTTGTTAACATGAAGATGAATCTATTCGATGAACCGGGAGGGCTCCAGATGATTAAGCCAAAGATACTTAGAGGTCTCATTTGCATTGTCATGGGCATGACGCTTGCCGGCTGTTCAGGGAATAATGAAGAGGAAATGTATATGCATGCAGCTGCTGATTCCTCAATGGTGCCTATCAAGGTAGAGCTAAGCTGGAGTCCGGAAGAAGTATCCGTTAACGACAAGGTGATTTTTAAAGCTGTCATTAGTCAGGACGGAGTAGTTGTAGAGGACGCCAAAGAAGTGATCTTCGAAATTGTAGATAATGCAGAGCCAGACAAGAGCACTGAGCTGAAAGGGGCAAGTGACGGAGAGGGAGCTTATGTATGTGAAAGTACATTTGAGCAAGCCGGCAGCTATACGGTCACTTCCCATGTGACTGCCCGTACGCAGCACTCAATGCCGTCTAAAGAACTCACGGTACAGCCGTGATGAGTTGTGAGCCGTAGCTATACTGTTAATACAAATAATGCAGGGTGGAAAGGAAGGCTTTCCGAATTCCCTTTATTCTGCTAAACTTACTCTAATGTTTTACTGGGGGGATTGAAAGTGGCCAAATTCACACTTGCAGAAAGCTTGCAGCAACGCATATTGATACTAGACGGAGCCATGGGCACAATGATTCAACAGGTGCCGCTTACCGGTGAGGATTTCGGCGGGGATGAGCTGGATGGCTGTAATGAAATGCTGGTGCTTACCCGGCCGGAGGTGATTCAGGATATTCATGAGAAATACCTGGAAGCCGGTGCGGATCTGATTGAGACCAACACATTCGGCGCCACCTCTGTGGTGCTTGCAGAATATGATATCCCGCAGCGGGCCCGGGAGATTAACCTGGAGGCTGCGAGACTTGCGCGTAATGCTGCAGATAAATACGATACACCTGAACGCCCAAGGTACGTTATAGGGGCAATGGGACCGACGACGAAGACGCTCTCCGTAACCGGAGGAGTAACGTTCCAGGAGCTCGTGGACAGCTATGAAGAGCAGGCGGTCGCGTTGATCGACGGTAAGGTTGACGCCCTGCTGCTGGAGACTTCCCAGGACACATTGAATGTGAAGGCTGGAAGTATAGGGATCCACAATGCCTTCGAGAAAAGCGGAATTACACTGCCGGTGATGATCTCGGGTACCATTGAACCTATGGGAACTACGCTTGCCGGACAGAACATCGAGGCCTTCTACATTTCACTGGAGCATCTTAAGCCGATTTCTGTCGGATTAAACTGTGCGACCGGACCGGAATTCATGCGCGATCATATCCGTTCGCTGTCTGCTATTTCTTCAGCAGCAGTAAGCTGCTATCCGAACGCCGGGCTCCCGGACGAGAACGGCAACTACCATGAATCTCCGGATTCACTTGCCCGCAAGCTGGCCGGTTTCGCCGAGAAGGGCTGGCTGAACATTGCCGGCGGCTGCTGCGGCACAACCCCGGATCATATCCGGGCGATGGCCGAAGCCCTGTCGGTATATCCGCCGCGCGGACTGGATGGCATTCATCCGCCGGCACTCTCCGGCATAGAGCCTGTGTACATTGAGAGTGATAACCGTCCTTACATGGTCGGTGAACGGACCAACGTGCTGGGATCGCGGAAGTTCAAACGACTGATTGTCGAAGGCAAGTATGAGGAAGCTTCAGAGATTGCCCGCGCACAGGTGAAGAGCGGAGCGCAGGTCATTGACGTCTGTGTGCAGGACCCTGACCGTGATGAGACGGAGGATATCAAACGTTTCCTCGAGCTGGTAGTGAAGAAGGTCAAAGTACCGCTGATGATCGATACCACCGATCCGAAGGTGATTGATCTGGCCTTGCAATATTGCCAAGGGAAGGCGATTATTAACTCCATTAACCTTGAAGACGGTGAAGAGAAATTCGAGCTCGTGACTCCGCTGATTCATAAATACGGTGCTGCGATCGTTGTGGGCACCATTGATGAAACCGGGCAGGCGATCCTGGCTAAGGACAAGCTGGAGGTTGCCAGACGTTCATACGATCTGCTGGTGAACAAATACGGGCTGGCCGCCGAAGATTTGATCTTTGATACCCTTGTATTCCCTGTCGGAACAGGGGACGAACAATATATCGGTTCTGCAAAAGAGACGATTGACGGTATCCGCCTGATCAAGGAAGCTCTGCCTTCCGTTCATACGATTCTGGGCATAAGCAATGTATCGTTTGGACTGCCGGAAGCGGGCCGTGAAGTGCTCAACTCTGTGTTTCTCTATGAGTGCACCAAAGCCGGACTGGATTATGCAATTGTGAATACCGAAAAGGTGGAGCGTTATGCCTCCATTCCGGAAGAAGAACGCAAGCTTGCCGAACAGCTGATTTATAATACGAATGATGATACTTTGTCTGCGTTCGTAGCGGCTTTCCGGGAGAAGAAGGTCGAGAAGAAAGAGAAGATCTCCAATCTCTCGCTGGAAGAACGTCTCGCTTCGTATGTCGTTGAGGGAACCAAGGAAGGGCTCATTCCTGACCTGGACGAAGCCTTGAAGTTATCCGGTCCGCTTGAGATAATTAATGGTCCGCTGATGGCGGGGATGTCGGAAGTCGGCAGATTGTTCAATAACAATGAATTGATTGTTGCTGAAGTGCTGCAAAGCGCTGAAGTAATGAAGGCCTCGGTCGGACATCTGGAGCAGTTTATGAAGAAGGATGAGACCTCGGTTAAAGGAAGAATTATGCTCGCAACCGTTAAGGGCGATGTGCATGATATCGGTAAAAACCTTGTGGAGATTATCCTCTCTAATAATGGCTACGAGATCGTCAATCTGGGTATAAAGGTTCCGCCAGAGAACATAATTGAAGCCTTTCGCAAGGAAAAAGCAGACGCCATCGGATTATCCGGCCTTCTGGTGAAGTCGGCGCAGCAGATGGTGCTAACGGCGCAGGATCTGCGCGCTGCCGGCATTGACGTACCGATTATGGTCGGCGGTGCGGCATTAACCCGTAAGTTCACCAAGACCCGTATCCGGCCTGAATATGACGGCCTGGTATTATACGCCAAGGACGCCATGGATGGTCTGGATATCGCCAACCGGCTGATGAATCCGCTGGAGCGGGGGAAGATTGAGGAAGAGATACGCCAAGAGGCAGAGGCTGCCATAGCTGTGGCTCCGCAGCAGCCGCTTCCCGAGCTGACGCGTGCCGTCCGCTCCAAGATTTCTGCGGACGCCCCTGTGTTTACTCCGCCGGATCTGGAACGTCACGTCCTGCGCAATTATCCGCTCGGACATATTATTCCTTATGTGAACATGCAGATGCTGCTCGGTCATCATCTGGGGCTGCGTGGTTCCGTGGAAGCACAGCTGACAGCTGGAGATGCGCGTACAGTGGAATTGAAAGAAACCGTAGACGATATTCTGCATCAGGCGATGCTGGAAGGTACCATTGTTCCTCATGCCATGTATCAGTTCTTCCCGGCCCAGTCAAGCGGGAATGATATCCTGATCTATGACCCGCAGAACCCTGCCCGTGTGCTGCATACCTTCACCTTCCCACGGCAGAACGTTGAGCCTTATCTCTGCCTTGCCGACTTCCTGAAGCCGGTGGACAGCGGGGTTATGGATTACGTCGGATTCCTGGTCGTAACCGCCGGCCATGGTGTACGTGAATTGTCCACGGAGCTTAAGGACCGGGGAGATTATCTCCGTTCCCATGCCTTGCAGGCAGTAGCGCTGGAGGTGGCAGAAGGTCTGGCTGAACGCGTTCACCATATGATGCGGGATACCTGGGGGTTCCCGGACCCGGCGGATATGACGATGAAGCAGAGACACGGGGCGCGTTATCAGGGAATCCGTGTATCCTTTGGCTACCCGGCTTGCCCGGATCTGGAGGATCAAGGGCCGTTATTCAAGCTGCTGTCCCCGGAGGATATTGGAGTTCACCTTACTGAAGGCTTCATGATGGAGCCGGAGGCTTCGGTATCGGCTATGGTATTTGCACATCCTGAAGCGCAGTATTTCAATGTGGAGAAGCTGTAACTGCCCTGATTGATCATCACCTGTCAGAAGGGCTGTGCCCGTCATAGCTGAACCTCCCGTCACCGGGAGGTTTTTTGCTGGAAATATAAGAAGCTATATGTATCGTATCCAGCCGATTCCGCTTGAAAGATGCTTTCAGCGCTAAAACAGAGTAGAATTCTTTTCATAAGAACCGGCATTATAAAAATAAGGTGAGAAGTACGATAGAAGAGAGGAGGGGCATAATGGAAATATATTTCTTGGGAACAAATGCCGGGGTACCGACACTGCAGCGGAATGTAACCTCAATCGCCCTCAGGCTGCTTGAAGAACGGCGCACATTCTGGATGTTCGATTGTGGAGAAGGAACACAGCATCAGGTTCTCCGTTCACCGCTGCGGCTGGGCAAGCTGGAAAAGCTGTTTATCACCCATTTGCATGGTGACCACTTGTTCGGCCTTCCGGGGCTGCTGTCGAGCCGCGGATATCAGGGCGGTACATCACCGCTTACAGTGTATGGACCTCCTGGGGTCAAAGCTTATCTGGATATTTCACTGTCCGCAAGCCAGTCGCGAATCCCTTACAAGCTTGAAATTATTGAGCACAGCGGCGGGCTTGTGTTTGAGGATGACACGTTCAAGGTTGAGGCGGGATTGCTTGAGCATAGAATTGACAGCTATGGGTACCGGGTAACGGAGAAAGACAGTCCGGGCAATCTCGATGCAGAGCTGCTTAAGAGTTACGGGCTGAAGCCCGGGCCGCTGTACGGCAAGCTGAAGAGAGGTGAAGATATCACATCTGAAGACGGGGTTGTGATCCGGGCAGCGGATGTGATTCATGCGCCGAAACGCGGCCGAATTGTTACTATTCTGGGCGATACCCGTCCTTGCGAGGGAACACTGCCGCTGGCACAGGATGCTGATCTGATCATTCATGAGGCTACCTTTGCTCATGACTTGGCTGATATGGCCTATCAGTATCATCACAGTACAGCCCGGCAAGCCGCGGAGCTTGCACGTGAGGCAGGCGGGCGTGAACTGCTGCTCACCCACTTCAGCTCGCGGTACAGCTCACAGGAGGAGCTGATTCCACTCCTGGAAGAGGCGCAGGCCATCTTCCCGGCTACACTGCTGGCGGAGGAATTCTGCACCTTCCCGGTCCATCGGAGAGCCACGGGAAATGCCCCCGGGGAATGAATTATTTTCCGGGAAAGCGCAGGAAATGACAGGGCTATGCCAAAAAAAGCCTGCCGGTACAGCGGTTCGCTATCGTTCGACGAAGTATGTTAAATTTTAAATAATAGGAGAGCATTAAGCGTACGAAGCAGTAGAGAAATTGACGAAACGGAGTAGCGGAAAAGTTAGGATGCCATCAAAAAACTCAATAACAGTGGGCTATAGAGGGAAATGGTTAGAAAATTGCGAAGATAATTTATAACATTAACTATTAATGCGATGATTTAAATAAACGGGACTCAAACAGGGGGTATTATGAACAATATAGGTGGTTTGTTAATTGATCTGGACGGAACCTTGTATCACGGCGGCCGGATGATTCCGGATGCAGATCGGTTGATAGCAGCGCTGCGTAGAGCGGCTGTACCGTTCCTGTTTGTCACGAATAACTCATCACGCACAGCGGCAAGTGTTGCTGTACATCTGCGCGGGATGGGAATTGATGCGAATCCGGAAGAGGTCTGCACCTCATCGCTTGCTGCGGCACGCTACATTGCTGAGGAATCACCGGAAGCTACAGTGGCGATACTTGGAGAAGAGGGACTGGTGCAGGCCTGCGCCGAAGCGGGGCTGACCCTGGTTACGGAGAATCCACAATATGTTGTCCAGGGCATCGACCGTTCTTTTACATATGAATCGCTGGCCCGGGCTTCGCGCTGGATCCGGGAAGGAGCCAAGTTTGTGCTTACCAACCCGGACTTGATGCTCCCCTCCGATGACGGGGTGATGCCCGGCGCCGGAACCCTTGGAGCTGCAATTGAAGCAGCTAGCGGAGTGTCACCTGTAGTGATCGGCAAACCTGAATCCCATCTGATTACCTATGCGACTTCACTGCTGGGGATCACATCTGAGGAAGCGGTTGTTGTCGGAGATAATATGCGTACAGACATTTCTGCCGGTGTAAATGCAGGCTGCCGCACGATACTGGTGCTGACGGGTCTTACCACACGCGATAATCTGGAGCGCTACCAGACAGTTACAGGAGTTAAGCCGGATGAAATTTGTGCTGATTTAGCTGAACTTATGGTGCTGCTCGGTGTATAATGACAAAGGTATGCCTTTTACCAACCTGGAAGGGAAGATGACAATATGCCGGAATTGCCGGAAATGGAGAATTACAGAAAGCTGCTGAGCCAGCATCTAATAAATGTTCCAATTACGGGGGTAACCGTAAATAGAGAAAAAACAATCAATATGAAGACGGAAGAATTCGTGAACAGTCTGGTTGGAGCGCGGATCGTGTTCGTAGAACGCCGTGCCAAACATATTCTGTTCCATTTGCATGACGGAAGAAGACTGCTGCTGCATCTGATGCTGGGCGGACTTTTGTTCTATGGTACAGAGGAGGAACGTCCGGACCGGACTACTCAGGTTGAACTGGCTTTTGGAGAGCATATCCTCTACTTCATGGGTCTGCGCCTGGGATATCTGCATCTCCTGTCTGTTAAGGAAAGCGAAGCGGCAATGGGTAAGCTTGGACCGGAGCTGCTGGACCGGAGAATGACGGCTGAACGCTTCGCCGCACTGCTCAAAGGACGCCGCGGTGCGCTGAAGAGCCTGCTGGTCAACCAGCATGTTATGGCCGGTATCGGCAATTGTTATGCCGACGAGATTGCCTTTGAAGCAAGACTTTTGCCTTCTACGCTCGTTCAGAATCTGTCACCGGAGGCAGTAATCCGGCTGTATGACAGTGTGCGCAAGGTATTGACGGAGGCAACCGAGATTGGCGGTTATATGGAAATGCCGTTCATGACCGGAGATACGGTTACCGGCTCTTACAACGATGCTTGTAAAGTGTACGACCGCGGCGGCGAACCCTGCCTGCGCGGCGGGGGAACGATTATCAAGACTGAGCAATCCGGACGCAAGGTGTTTTATTGCCCGGATTGCCAGCATGACGCTTAATCCCGGAATAGGGGCACATGTCAGCATACGCGGCGGATACGGGCAGGCTGCCCGGTTCGCCAGGGAGAGCGGTGCGTCGTGTTTCCAGTATTTTCCGAAGAATCCGCGCAGTCTGAAGCTTAAGCCTGTGGACTACCGGGATGCGCACAGCTGTGCCGATTATTGCCGGGAACAGGGGATGGTCTCCATTGCCCATACCCCATATCCGACCAATCTGGCCGCAGATCCCGCAGGCAGAGCCGTTATGGCCGCTTCGCTGCGCAATGATCTGGAGATCGCCGAAGCCTGCGGCTCCCTGGGCATTGTGGTGCATTTTGGCCATTTTGCCGGAATGGAGCCATTACAAGGCTATCAAAATATTATACAATGTATAAATGACACCCTGGCCGGGTGGGAAGGCCGGACGAAGCTCCTGATTGAGAATATGGCAGGCAATCACGGCCAAGAAGGCATGACGCTGGAAGAACTGGTCAAAGTCCGTGAATTGAGTCATTATCCGGAGAAAATCGGCTTCTGCTTCGATACCTGTCACGCCTTCGCATCAGGGATATGGAATCCGCAGCATACTGACGAGTTTCTGCAGCGGGGCACAGCGCTAGGCTACTGGCAGCAGCTTGCTGCCGTACATTTGAATGATTCCCTGTTCCCCTGCGGCTCCAGACGCGACAGGCATGCAAGGGTCGGACAAGGCCATATTGGCGGGAAGGCGCTGCGGGAGCTACTGACTTCTGCTCCTCTGCGCAATGTGTCTGCTGTTGCGATGGAAACAGAGAAAGGGCCTGACGGCACTCACAGGGCGGAAATTGCTGTAGTCAGGCATTGGTTTGAAGCGGAGGATGAAACGTGATGAATATATATATGGACGATATGAGAAGACGGCCTTCCGGTTTTGCATTGGCCAGAACCACCGGAGAGTGTCTGCTGATGCTGCGCAGCGGCCCGGTTGATATTCTGTCGCTTGATTATGATATGGGCCCGGAGGATTTCTGCGGGGGTGAAGTGGCTAAACGGATGGTGCTCGAAGGATTATTCCCGCGGGAAATCTATCTGCACACCTCGAGCCTTGAGGGGCGCAAGGAAATGTACGAAATCTTATATCCGGCCGTGCCTGCCGGTACACAGCTGTACAATGGCCCGCTTGGGCTGGAGAGGCTGCAGGAAATTGCTGCAGGAGCGGCGGCTGGATGAAGGATATGAATCAGGATGAGCTGATGGAGTTGCTCGGAAGACCGGGAGAACCTCTCGTAGTGTTCTTGTATACCCCACTGTGCGGGACCTGCAAGGCAGCACGGCGTATGCTGGAGGTTGCACAGCATCTGCTGCCGCCCGGACTACTGATTGCTGAGGGCAACGTAAATATGCTGCCCGGACTTATAAACACGTATCGTATATCCAGTGTGCCTGCACTGATGGTAGTGCCGGCGGACCGCCGCGCTGAACCGGAAATCTTTTATTCAATGGGCTCGGTAGAACGGGTACTGGATTACATAAGGAGAGTGACCTCATAATGATATCTTTACAACATCTTTCCCTGCGCAGGGAACAAAGTCTGATTCTTGATGACGTGTCTCTGGAAATGAAGCAAGGTGAAAATTGGGTAATTCTCGGGCGTAACGGCTCCGGTAAAACCACCTTACTGGAAATGATGACCGGTTACCTGTTTCCAAGCAAGGGTTCTGTTGAAGTGCTGGGCTACAAATTCGGCCAGTGTGATGTACGTGAGGTGCGCAAGGAAATCGGTTATATTGGACCATCCCTGATGGAAAAGCTCTCGCTCAGCGATCCCGTATGGGAGGTCGTCGCAACTGGCGCTTATGCCTACCTTCGCTTTTATCAGGCAATCCCGCAAAGTGTGCAGGATCAGGCACTGAAGCTGCTGGACGATATGAATCTCAGCGAACTGGCGTACCATCCGTTTGGTACCCTGTCCCAGGGGGAACGTAAGAAAGCGATGCTGGCGCGCTGCCTGATAGCCGAGCCCAAGCTGCTGATCATGGACGAGCCTTGCGCCGGCCTGGATCTCTACGAGCGTGAGAAGATGCTGGCCGAGATCGACAAGCTGAAGCAGCGCAATGTGGCTGTAGTGTACGTAACGCATCATGTAGAGGAGATTGTACCGCTCTTCACCCATGTAGCGCTGATCCGTGACGGGAAACTGGCGGGAGCTGGTCCCAAGGAAGAAGTGCTGACTAGGGAAATGCTGATGGACACTTTCGATATACCCGTTGATGTTGAATGGGATAGCGGCCGTCCCTGGATAAAAATAAGACCTGGAGGCACATCGATTTGAACGAATTTACGCAAGAACCCCTCGAGCCAAACATGGCTCCTGATGAAAAAATAATTTCAAGATACATCTGCACCGCGAACCACGGCTTTGCTCCCTATGCACAAGAGGAGCTGCGCCGCCTGTTCGGAGCGGTGAAAAGTACATTGCTGCTGCCGGGTGAAGTGTTCCTGGCAACGCTGGAGGCAGAGCCTGAAGAGGTATCGCGGATGCTGGCACAGAACCTGCCGATCTTCCTGCGGCATATCCAGCCGGTGCAGTTCCAGGACACAGGTGATATGTCTGCTATGGACAGGCTGGCTGTATACTTAAGCCGGCGGACAGAGCTGGAGGGCGAGAAGGTCTCGCTGCATGTCCGCAAGGGCAGCACGTCCTTCTGGGAAGACAGCCCGGGAGAGCTGCGGGAGTGGCTGCAGGGTCGGCTTGACAGTCTGGGTGCAGAATTCACCGTGCAGGAGCCGGCATGGGTGGTGTCTGTATATGCAGATGGAGAAGCCCTGTATGCCGGTGTATCCCGGCCGGAAGAGAATCTCTCCAGCTGGAACGGCGGGATGATCCGCTTCCGCAAGGAAGACGGGCAGATCTCACGGGCCAAGTTCAAGCTGATGGAGGCGGAGAAGGAATTCGCCATTCCGTTCTACAGCTTCAAGAATGCGGTGGATATCGGCGCTTCCCCGGGCGGCTGGACCTCGTTCCTGCTGGAACGCGGCCTTAAGGTAACCGCTGTAGATCCGGCCCTGATGCATGAATCGCTGCGTAATTATCCTGGACTCAAGATTCTGCGTAAAAATGCCGGGGAGGTCAAATTCCGTGAGAATGAATTTGACCTGCTGGTCTGCGATATGAGCTGGAGTCCCAAGCTGATGGCGAAGCTGGTTACCGGACTGCTCCATAGTCTGACCCCGGGCGGTACGGCCATTGTCACGGTGAAGCTGATGCATAAGAAGCCGCTGGCGATGATCAAAGAGATTATTGCGATGTTCGAAGGTGAGCGGATGCAGATTCAGCGCGCGAAGCAGCTGTTCCATAACCGCGATGAAATTACACTTTATATGATTAAATATTAATTAGGTTCATGGATAAAGGGAAAGCATCCCGCTATCTGCACCGCCGGCTTCATGCCGGAACTAGGTGCCGAAAGCGGATGCTTTCCCTTTTTTGCGTGACAATAAGGAGGAAAAAAGATGAATGTAGCGGGCAAGCTGACAACCGGACAAATCCTTGGAGGACGTTACTCTATTACCGGACTTATCGGTGCAGGAGGAATGAGCCGTGTATATCTGGCAGAGGATTTGCGGCTGCCGGGAAAGGTATGGGCGGTTAAGGAAAGTGTGATACGGGAAGGGGGAGGGCATAGCATTGGAGCCATCCAGGCAGAAGCAGAGCTTCTGATCTCACTGAATCATCCTAAGCTGCCGCGGATTGGTGATTTCTTCCCGCCGGACCGTGACGGCTACAGTTATCTGGTGATGGATTACATTGATGGGGTGACCCTTCATCAATATATGATTGAGCATCCGGCAGCTCTTACAGGAGGGCGGATTATCAGCTACGCCAGGCAACTGCTGGAGGTCCTGCAATACCTGCACAGCCATCATCCGCCGATCGTCTACCGTGACCTGAAGCCCTCCAATATTATGCTGGCCGGACAACAGGAGCTGAGACTGATTGATTTCGGCATCGCCCGTAAGCTGAGAAACGGACCGGATGAAGACACGGAGAAGCTGGGAACCGCCGGCTTTGCTGCCCCGGAGCAATATGGCAGTGCACAGAGCAGTCCGCTGTCTGACCTGTACGGGCTGGGTGCGCTGCTGCTGTACATGGCTTCCGGCGGACAATTCAGCAGCTGGCAGCCGGGAATGGAACGGAAGCTGCATGGCAGCATTCCGGACCGGTTGATTCCGGTAATCCGGCGCCTACTGCGTCATCATCCGGAGGAGCGGTACGGCAGTGCCCAGGAGGTGCTGTCAGCTCTTGAACCGCTTGAAGCCCAAGCCGCAGAGCTGATAGCGCCGGAGCTTAAGCCGGATTTGCAGGCTGCTTCTGTTAGGCTGCAGTCCCAGCAGACCTTGGTAGTGGCCGTGCTGGGCGTAGCTCCGGGACTTGGGACAACGCATACTTCACTGGCTGTGAGCCAATATTTGTCGCGGACTGGCCACACCGCCTGGGTGGAATGCGCTCCTGATGCGCAAGTATTTAACCGCATTAAAGGAATGGCAGAAGTGCCTGAAAGAAGTGCCATCCATGGTGGAGTGCGGCCGGAGCGTCCCTACACCTGGAACAACGTAGATTTCTGGAAGCTTGCGCCGGCTGACGGACTGCCTCAGCGGACGGGTGAGGCATATTCCTTCGTGGTTCTGGATCTGGGGACAGGCGGTTACGAAGGGGCCCTGACCGCCTTCACGGCCAGCGGCAGGCCGTTACTGGTGGCCTCCGGGGCGGATTGGCGGCTGGAGGATACGCTGCACTGGCTGCGCCGCAGCGGGCTCACCCCTCAGCCGGAATGGCGGATCTGTCTGCCGCTGGCCGGCGGTTCTGCGGCAGCGCTTCTGGCTTCTGCTTTGGGACAGGCCAAGGTGTGCAGCCTGCCGCTTCAGCAGGACCCTTTTCAGACCAGAGGGAAGCTGGGGCAAGCGGTTGGAGAGATGCTTGGACTCGGAACGGACAAACGATTTTCTGCAAAAAATAGAGGAATATTTCAGAAAAAACGATGAAATCACTACTTTTTCTGCGTGTTTTGCAGGAATTAGGCTTATTTTCTATTTCGGCACTGGACATAGGTGTGCTAGAATGTAGTGATGTATGTGCTTAACCCGATTAGTAATATTGATAATATAGACAGGAGCTTGCGGAGAATTTATGAGTTTACTTACTGTAGAAGACGTTTCCCACAACTTTGGGGACCGGGTATTGTTCAAGGATGTATCTTTCCGCCTGCTGGATGGAGAACATGTAGGAATTGTTGGAGCTAACGGCGTGGGCAAGTCTACGCTGATGAATATTTTGACCGGTAAATTGTTAAAGGACAGCGGCAAACTGGAGTGGACTCCGCGTGTCCGATACGGCTATCTAGATCAGCACACCCAGCTAACGGCAGGCAAAACGGTACGCGATGTGCTTAAAGATGCCTTCCTGCCGCTGCTGGAGCTGGAGGCTGAAATGCTGGCCATCACGGATAAAATGGGCGACGCCACTCCCGAAGAGCTGGAATTGCTGCTGGATCAGATGGGCACGATTCAGGAACAGCTGGACATCGGGGACTTTTATATGATTGATGTGAAGGTGGAGGATATGGCGGGCGGCCTCGGCCTGTCGGCAATCGGTCTGGACCGGGATGTAACTAGCCTGAGCGGGGGGCAGCGGACCAAGGTTCTGCTGGCGAAGCTGCTGCTGGAGAAACCAAATGTGCTGCTGCTCGATGAGCCTACCAACTATCTTGATGTGGAGCATATTGACTGGCTGACCAATTATTTGAAGAATTATCCGTATGCCTTCATGCTGATCTCCCATGATACGGAATTTATGAATAAAATCGTGGATGTGATCTATCATCTGGAGTTCTCGAAGCTGACCCGTTATACTGCCAACTACGAGAAATTCCTGGAAATGGCGGGGATGAACAAAGCCCAGCACATTGATGCGTATGAGAAGCAGCAGGATTTCATCAAAAAGCAGGAAGACTTCATCCAGCGCAATAAAGCGCGGGCTTCCACATCGGGCCGGGCCAAGAGCCGTGAGAAGCAGCTTGGACGTCTGGAACGGATTGACCGTCCGGAAGAGGCGATGAAGCCGACCTTCCAGTTCAAAGAGAGCCGGGCCAGCGGGAAGACCGTGTTCGAAGGCGTTGACTTCGAGATTGGTTATGATCGTCCGCTGCTGCCAAGCAAGCTGAATATGATGATTGAACGCGGAGAGAAGATTGCAATTGTCGGGTATAATGGTGTAGGCAAATCCACGCTGCTCAAAACGATTCTAGGTGTAATCCCGACCTACAGCGGCAAAACCTATCTGGGGGATTACCTGAGTTCAGCGTACTTCCAGCAGGAAATGAAGGCGGAGAATATTACCCCGATTGAAGATGTATGGAATGAATTCTCAAGCCTCACCCAGAATGAAGTACGTGGCCATCTGGCGCGCTGCGGGCTGAAGAATGAACATATTACCCGTCCGCTTAGCATGCTGAGCGGTGGCGAGCAGGCCAAAGTACGTCTGTGTAAGCTGCTGATGCGTGAGAGCAACTGGATTCTGTTCGATGAGCCTACGAATCACCTTGATATTATTGCTAAGGCAGAGCTCAAACGGGCGCTGCAGGAATACAAAGGGACGATTCTCCTTGTCTCCCATGAACCGGAATTCTACGAGGATTGGGTAACGAAGGTATGGAATGTGGAGCAGTGGTCTGCTCAGACTGTATAGATGAATTACAACATCCGGGGAGGAGCGCTGCAAGGCGCTGTTTCCCGGATTTTCATAATATTAAGTGATAAACGGAATTAACATTTTTTATTGGATAAAGGGGGCTGTTCAGGGATGGGCTCTAAGGACAATGACAAACCGGCTCCGGCATCAGCGGCGGGACGGGACGGAAGGTATTCGAGACAGGTCCGCTTTACTCCGTTCGGTGCTGCGGGGCAGCAGGGACTGGCACGTTCGAGCGTGCTGATTGTTGGGATGGGCGCACTAGGTACAGGGATTGCCGAGACTCTGGCGCGCTGCGGGGTAGGGCGGCTCATACTTGTGGACCGCGATTATGTAGAGTGGAGTAATCTGCAGCGGCAGCAGCTGTATACGGAAGAGGATGCCCGTCTGCGGATGCCCAAAGCGGCTGCGGCCAAGTCCAGACTCATGGAGATTAACTCGGAAATCGTGCTTGAAGCCCATGTGCTGGATGTGCGTGCAGAGGAGATGGAGAGCCTGCTTCCGGGAGTAGATCTGATTATGGACGGGACGGATAACTTCGACACCCGGCTGATCATGAATGACCTGGCGCAAAAGCACGGTATACCCTGGATCTATGGCGCTTGTGTCGGAAGCTACGGAATTACATACACCATCCTCCCGGGTGAAACACCCTGTCTGAATTGTCTGCTGGGTACGATCCCGCTGGGCGGGGATACCTGTGATACGGCCGGCATTCTGCCACAAGCTGTGCAGATGGTTACAGCGAATGGAACGGCTGAGGCGCTGAAGCTGCTCGGCGGGTACAAAGAGAAGCTGCGCGGCAAGCTTCTGACATTCGATCTCTGGCAGAATGAACAGCAGGAGATTGGCGTCAAGGCGGCGAAAAAAGTTGACTGTCCATCCTGCGGTGAACGTCCGGTCTATCCGTACTTGTCTGCATCTAACACAGAGCGCAGTGACGTGCTCTGCGGCCGGGATACGGTCCAGATCCGCCCGGCACAGCGCAGGAGCCTCAATCTGCAGGAGACAGCTGTACGTCTATCCAGGCTGAATACCGGCAAGGTGGAGAGCAATCCGTATCTGGTCTCATTAACGGAGGAGCCTTACCGTATGGTTGTGTTCGCCGACGGGAGGGCATTAATTCATGGAACCAGTGATACCGCTGCAGCACGCAGCTTCTATCACCGGTATTTCGGCTAACGAAGGGGAGAAGAGGATGAAGAACGGTACAATCAGGCATATGGCTATTTTTACATTGAAGCATGCACCCGATTCTGCGGAGACCGCTGCCTTCCTGCGGGACGGAGCGGAGATTCTCAGCGCCATTCCGGTAGTGATGAATTTCGAGGTGCTGCGCCAAGTCAGTGTTAAGTGTGATTTCCAGTATGGCTTCTCGATGGAGTTCGCGGATCAGGCAGCTTATAATACTTATAATAATCATCCTGATCATCAGGCTTTTGTGGCCAAACGCTGGGACACCGAGGTAGCAGCCTTCCAGGAAATCGATTTCGTAAATTAATTGAATTCGCTTAATAAGCTCAAAGAGACCATTCATGGGAATGGTCTCTTTGCTTATTGGGAATTCTAACCTTCATCTGTGGCGGCTCAGCTGGTGCAAGCCGGGAATATGGAGGAATCAATGTGAATGAAGTCATCGCCTGGTATGTGCCCGGCCCGGATCCGGGCGGACAGGAGACTGCTGAGGAACGGAGCAGACGGGAGGAAGGACATGCCGAACTTGAAGCGGCAATCCGTGAACTCGGCATGAAAACAGCAATAAGCGCGGATCTGGAAGATCTTCGCTTATTGCTGTCAAACAGGGGGCCTGTGCTGCTGCTCGCAGAGCTGTGTGAACCCGGAGAGTGGTCAGGCTGGAGGGTGGTATCAGAAATGCGGGAAGAGGGGATGGTTCTGCCGGTAATGGTGATATCCGGAGGAAATGAAGGGGAGCGTGGTCCGGCAGCTGTCTCGGCTTTTGAGGCAGGGGGCAATGAATATATGGTGAGGCCTGTACATACCGGAGAGTTCAAATGCAGGGTGCTCAATTTATTGAAGCTTACCGGACGCCGCAGAGGAGCGGCTTCGCTGCTTAGGGTGGATGGCTTATTGCTCGATCCCAGCCGCCGGCAGGTGAGCCGGGACGGAATAGAGTTGAAGATGACCCCCAAGGAATTCGACCTGCTGTACTATCTAGCCGTTAATCTGGGTGAAACCTGTCCCAGAAACGAGATTTTACAGCAGGTATGGGGATATCATTTTCACCCAGACACTAATGTGGTGGATGTCTACATCCGGCATATCCGTATGAAGGTAGACAAGGGCCACCGGAATAAACTGATACATACGGTACGCGGAACCGGATATGTACTGCGGACGCCGGAGAGCGGTGTCACAGGTTAGGGAATTCTTAACTGCCTCTCCGGCTTTTTTGAGAACCGTGCTATGGATTTTGCAACAAATCGTGAATGAAGCACGTTTAGTAAGAGAGAGATGCGCCTACAGTACGCGGCGTGCTTTCAGGTAGGTTTTTTTCCAGTTGCCCGAATTCAAATCTGAAATTGTTACTCCAGGTGAACCGTAGGTGTGGAGAATCTTGCCGTTGCCTGCATAGACTGCTACATGCGTTACGTTCTTACCTGTTGCCCGGCTTCCGCTGGAGAAGAACACCAAATCGCCGATGCGCAGGTTGGCCTTGCTCACGGAGGAGCCTACTTTGGATTGGGCTACGGAAGTACGCGGCAGGTTAACGCCATATTTCTTGAAAATATATTGAGTAAATGAAGAACAGTCAAAGTATCTTGTAGTAGAAGTGGATGCACCGAACTGGTAACGCGTTCCCAGATATTTTTTGCCGAAGCTGACAATACTAGAGCCGGTCGAAGATGCGGATACAGATTCGGATGTGACAGCCGAAGAGGATACGGATGCGGCAGCAGCAGGGGTTGTGCCTGCTCCGGTTGCCATTAGGGTGCTGAACCCGATTGTTGTGCACATTCCAATAGCAATTACTTGCTTAAACCATTGTTGCTTATTCATGTAGTAATACCTCCCAGGTTTGTGTTTATCTTTCTAGTTTCTTTCTCTGATTCGTAGTATAGCAGGTTATCTATTTCCTAAATTATGGAGCAGAGGCTTCAAATGCAGGCTGGACCTACGTTGTAAGCGTTTTATTAAAATCTCATTAAAAGTTACAAAATATTAATATTTATCTTAAACAGGCATAGGAAAAAGCCGGGAAAACCCTTACTGCGTAAGGAGATTCCCGGCTTTACATTTTTGAAACAAAGGTTACAGTGATGTCTCTAAAAACCTATGTAATCAGTCCTTGCTCTGGATAATTAACAGGAGTCCGCTCTCAATGGCAACCGTTCCGCTAGCGGCGCTCAGTACATTACTTACGGCCAGAGACTGGCCAAGCTTAAGGGTGGCATTCTCCAGCGGATATTGAAAACCCTGCAGCGTAATCCCTGTGACCTCCGGTGTCAAAGGCAGCAGAGAAACATAGGTATACCCTCGTTCCTCGACTACAGCATGCGAGCCGGTCAGCGTAATATAGTTATTCGCATCCATGATAGAACAGGCGACCTGACGCTGCAGCGCCCGGGTCATCATCTGGATACTGGCCAGTGTATGGTCCATGCGGGTTCCGGTTACACCCATAAGAAGAATGGACTCAGGCTGAGTATTCAGGGCAAGATCCAGCGCCATTTCACTGTCCGTCAGGTCCTTGTTGACCGGATCACAGCTGATGGTCTCCTTGCTTCCCGCCTGTATCTGCAGCAGCGCTTCAGGGGAGACGGAATCGAAATCTCCGACGGCAATATCAGGTGTGTATCCGTGATCAATCAGGAAAAGAGCTCCCCGGTCCGCTCCGATAATAAAATCCTCTTCATCTAATAGGTGCAAACAATCCGGTGATAGCCCACCGCCTGCAAATATGACAACACGCCCAAATGGCAATATGATCCCCTCCTTGTTGTGGCAATTAAGTTAGTCACCCTGAACAGTATAATGCAGTTTGAAAAGTTGTACAATTGCTGCCATAACGCTAAAATGAAGTCAGGTGCGTTCTGCCCCAAGATTCATCTGCGGATTGGAAGGCATATATGGTCACAGGAGGTGAGAGAGATCGTAAACGTGTTATTCGTATGTCTGGGCAATATTTGCCGTTCACCGATGGCTGAAGCAGTTCTGCGCCACAAAGTAGAGCAGCGTCATTTGTCCGATCAAATCGCTGTAGATTCAGCCGGAACCGGAGACTGGCATATCGGCAAGATGCCCCATGAGGGTACAAGAGGGATTCTGGATCTGCATGGAATTAGCTATGAGCACATGACAGCCCGGCTAGTGAGTGGTGATGACTTTGAGAAATTTCAATATATAATCTGCATGGACAAGTCTAATGGGGACAATGTTCGCAAAATTCCCGGAGGCGAGAAGTCTAGGCTGTTGTTCTTCATGGATCTGCTGCCGGACGAGGAGCTTCGTGAAGTGCCGGACCCATATTTTACCGGGAATTTCGAGCAGGTGTATGATCTGGTGAATGCCGGCTGTGAGGTGCTGCTCGAACGTATTATTACCGAGAAGCTGGAACAGAATTAAGTCCGCAGCCGGGCCGGTTGCCGTCCTTACAAATAAGGACGGACACCGTTTGCCCGCCCTTTACTGAGAGCGCACTCACCTGCAGAACATACATAAGTTCGGAAGATGTTCACTTTTTAGGCCTTATAAGGTGTTTCAGCGGTTGAAGAAATAGAGTAATGATTCCGGTAGCTCTTTTTGCCAGAATCCCCAGAGATGACGTCCGTCCTTCTCACGGTAGGATACGGTTGCTCCCCTTGACTCCAGCATCGCTTTGGTTTCCCTGTTCATTTCTACGAAATCGTAGATTCCGGTATCAGTTTTATAGTCTCGCTCCTGCAAACCGACGACCATATTGATCTGAAGCCAGGAGAGATCATCTTCCTGTTCCAGCAGCCGGCGGGTTTCGGGGTAATAGGCGCCGGAAAGGCTAAGGACACGGTTGAATAGGGCCGGATAAGCCAGGGCAAGATGCAGGGAGACACTGCCGCCCAGGGAATCTCCGGCGATGATTCGTTCTTCCGGCGTACGCCGTACGGGATAATTGTTTTCAATGAAGGGAATAATCTCTTCGGCGAAGCATGCAAGGTACTGCTTGAAGCGGCTGCCAAACGGAGCGTATTCTTCGGTGCGGACTGCTACGTTCACTTCAACACCCACTATAATGAAGGGATCCACATCCTGCTCCAGAATCAGCTGTCCGGCAAGCGTGGCGATCCGGCCGAAGTTGAAGAATTCTTCTCCGTCCTGACAGTAGACCACCGGATAACTGAGTACCTCGTTATAGCCGGGAGGAAGATAAATGCGCAGCTTGCGTTCCTCCTGCAGATGCTCGCTCCAGAGTGTTTGTTTCACTATTGTACGTTTCAGAAAAACAGGTTCGCTCATTGTCAAATCGTCACCTTTCGTGTCGGATTTTTGCATTAGACTAAGTGTTACGTTAAAATTACCCAAGCAGCAAATGTGGGATATATCATTTACTTGAATAATATCCTTCTATCTGTTATAGGATAATTGAAAACCTGTTATACATACAAAATTTATGGAAACATAAATTTTATGCGTATTTCTTTGACGAAACAGCTACAACAGGTGTATAATAATTCTATAACAGAGACCACTGATATTCAAATTTTTTTATTGAGGTGAAGATAATGACTAGAGTTCCTTATGAAGTGTATACAGAGGACGTTGAAGCCCTTTCGGTACTTTCACCGGATGGAGAAGTTATCAACAAGGAAATGATGCCTGATCTTACCGATGACCAACTGAAAGAAATTATGTACCGTATGGTATTTACCCGTACCTGGGATGACCGTGCCGTCAACCTGGGTCGTCAAGGACGCCTCGGCTTCTATGCACCAGTATCCGGTCAGGAAGCTACGATGATCGGCAGCGAGTTCGCTTTGCAGAAAGAAGATTTCGTCTGCCCGGGTTACCGCGATATTCCACAGCTGGTGTGGCATGGACTTCCATTATATCAGGCTTTCCTGTATTCCCGCGGACATCAGCACGGCGGACAGATTCCAGAAGGCGTAAATGTACTTATGCCGCAGATCATTATCGGAGCACAGATCCTGCATGCTACCGGTATTGCAATGGGCTTTAAATTGAAGAAACAAGCTAATGTAGCTATTACTTATACTGGTGACGGCGGTTCATCCGAAGGTGACTTCTATGAAGGACTTAACTATGCAGGTGTCTACAAACTTCCTGTAATCTTCTTTGTTCAGAACAACGGCTATGCGATTACAACTCCGTTCGCGAAGCAGACGGCAGCTAAATCGATCGCCCACAAAGCGGTTGCAGCAGGTATTCCCGGAATCAAGATCGATGGTATGGACGTGTTTGCGGTAATCTCCGCTGTCCAGCAGGCTGCTGAACGTGCACGTAAAGGTGAAGGCGCGACATTGATTGAAGCGGTAACTTACCGTTTCCGTCCACATTCCCTGTCCGATGATGCCAGTAAATACCGCTCCAAGGAAGAAGAAGGACAATGGAATGAGAAGGATCCGATTGCCCGTCTTGCCAAGTACCTGGAGAAAAAAGGCCTTTGGACCGAAGAAGATACTCTGCGCGTAAGAGAAGAAGCGAAAGCTACTGTGAACGAGCAGATTAAAAAAGCAGAACAGACCGAAAAAATGACCATTCCCGGCTTGATCGACAGCATGTTCGAGGTAACTCCGAAACATCTTGAAGAACAAAAAGCCGATTTTGAATAAGGGGGATATCAGGCAATGGCACAGATGAATATGAAAGAAGCAATTCGTGACGCAATGCGCGTTGAACTGACTCGTGACCCCAATGTTCTTATCTTCGGAGAGGATGTTGGTAATGTAGGCGGCGTGTTCCGTGTAACGGAAGGGCTGCAAAAGGAATTTGGCGAGGAGCGTATCTTCGATACTCCGCTGGCTGAATCCGCAATCGGAGGTTTGGCTTTCGGGCTTGGCGTGCAGGGTTTCCGTCCGATTGCCGAAATCCAATTCGTAGGCTTCATCTTCGAAGCACTTGATCAAATCGTCATTCAGGCTGCCCGCCTGCGCTGGCGTTCCGGGGGCAGATACAATGCTCCTGTAGTCTTCCGCACTCCATTCGGCGGCGGCGTCAAAGCAGCCGAACTTCATACCGATTCCCTGGAAGGCCTGATTGCCCAGAGCCCGGGTATCAAGGTTGTAATTCCTTCCAATCCATACGATGCTAAGGGACTGCTGATCGCTTCGATCCGCGACAATGACCCTGTATTCTTCATGGAGCACTTGAACCTGTACCATGCTTTCCGTGCAGAAGTGCCTGAAGGTGAATACACCATTGAATTGGGTAAAGCTAATGTAGTACGCGAAGGAACTGATGTCTCAATCATCACTTACGGCCTGATGGTACATACTGCTACCAAAGCGGCCGATCAGCTCGAAAAAGACGGCATCAAAGCCGAAATTATCGACTTGCGTACGGTTAGCCCGATTGATATTGATACGATTGTTGCTTCTATTAAGAAGACCAACCGTGCCATTGTAGTCCAAGAAGCACAAAAAAGCTCCGGCGTAGCCGCAGAAGTGATTGCTCAAATAAATGAAAAAGCTCTGCTGCATCTTGAAGCTCCTGTGCTTCGTGTAGCTGGCCCTGATACCATCTTCCCGTTCGCACAAATTGAGGATTCCTGGATTCCTACACCGGCGCGTGTCATTGCGGCAGTGAAGAAAGTAATGGAATTCTAAGAGAAAATTACCTTGCCGTCCTTGCAAAAGGGCGGCACCCGTTTCTGCAATGCATTGTACTGCTTACAAACTAAGTGTATGTAAACATAACTTTTAGGAGGTTATCAAGGTGGCAAAATTTGAGTACCGGTTCCCTGAGCTGGGCGAAGGTCTGCATGAAGGCGAAATTATCAAAATGCATATCAAAGCCGGCGATAAAGTAACCGATGACGATATCGTAATGGAAGTTCAGAATGACAAGGCAGTAGTAGAGGTTCCTTGTCCTGTTAACGGCACAGTGCTTGAAGTCTTCACCAAAGACGGCCAAGTATGCCGTGTGGGTGAAGTAGTGGCAATTATTGATGCAGAAGGCGAAGTTCCTGAACAGGAAGGCGGCCATCCTGCAGAACAGGCTTCCCAGGAAGCAGATGCAGCTAAAGGCGGAGCAGATACAACGTCATCTCCGGCAGCCAGCAGCCCTGCAACAGGCGGAACCAGTAACTTTGAATATAAGTTCCCTGAACTCGGCGAAGGTCTGCATGAAGGGGAAATCATCAAGATGCACATCAAGGTCGGCGACAAAATCACCGACGATGATATCATCATGGAAGTGCAGAATGATAAGGCTGTAGTTGAAGTTCCTTCTCCTGTCAACGGTACCGTAGTAGAAGTGTTCACCAAAGACGGTCAAGTATGCCGTGTAGGCGAAGTGGTGGCAATCATTGCTGCAGAAGGCGATGTTCCTCAGCAGGAAGGCGGCCATGCAGAAGCGTCTGGTGCACAGGCAGCAGCTCCTTCCCAGGCTCCGGCAGCAGCGGCAGCAGCTCCGGCTCCTAACCGTGAAGTGCTGGCAACCCCTAGCGTACGCAAATTTGCCCGTGATAAGAGTGTTGACATCTCTCAGGTCAATGGCTCCGGCAAGAACGGCAAGATCACACTTGAAGATGTAGAAGCCTTCCTGAAGGGCGGATCAGCAGCACCTGCGGCATCGGCGGCTCCTGCGGCGGCATCTGCACCTGCAGCAGCAACAGAAGCTCCAAAAGCTAAGGCAGCAGCACCAACAGCTTCCGGCAATGCAAACCTTGAAGAAGAACGCGTACCATTCAAGGGTATCCGTAAAGCCATTGCCAATGCTATGGTTAAATCGGCATACACAGCACCGCATGTTACCATTATGGACGAAGTGGATGTTACGGAGCTTGTAGCCTTCCGCGCACGCATGAAACCTGTAGCCGAGAAGAAAGGCGTGAAGGTAACTTACCTTCCGTTCATCGTGAAGGCACTCGTTGCAGCTTCCCGTCAATTCCCTGCGCTTAACGCTATGATTGATGAAGCAACGAACGAAATTGTCTACAAGAAATACTACAACATCGGTATCGCTACAGATACAGACAACGGTCTGATCGTTCCTGTAATCAAAGACGCTGACCGCAAGAGCATCTGGATGATCGCAAGCGCGATTACAGATCTGGCAGTCCGCGGACGCGACGGCAAACTGGCTCCGAATGAAATGAAAGGCAGCACCATTTCGATCAGCAACATCGGTTCCGCAGGCGGTATGTTCTTCACCCCAATTATCAACTTCCCTGAAGTTGCAATTCTGGGTACGGGACGCATCACTGAGAAGCCGGTCGTTAAGAATGGCGAAATCGTCGCTGCTCCTGTTATGGCCTTGTCCTTGAGCTTTGACCACCGTATTATCGATGGTGCAACCGCTCAGAACTTCATGAATTACATTAAGACCCTGCTTGCAAATCCTGATATGTTAGTTATGGAGGTGTAATAAATGGTAGTCGGAGACGCTTCAATCGAAATCGACACATTGGTAATTGGTGCAGGTCCCGGCGGGTATGTGGCGGCAATCCGTGCCGCCCAGCTTGGCCAAAAGGTGATCATTGTAGATAAATCGGAACTCGGCGGCGTGTGCTTGAACCGCGGCTGTATTCCTTCCAAGGCGCTGATCTCGGCAGCTCATCAGTTCGAAGCTGCACAGCACGGCGAGGTATTCGGTGTTACTGCCGAGAACGTCAAAGTGGACTGGGCCAAAACCCAGGAGTTCAAAAACGGCGTTGTCAAAAGAATGACTTCGGGTGTAACCAGCCTGATGAAAGGCAACAAAATTGAAGTATTCAGCGGTGAAGCTATGTTCATCAGCACAAATGAAGCCCGTTTGTTCAATGATCATGAATCCCCGCGCTACAAATTCAACAACTGTATCATCGCAACGGGCTCCCGTCCGATTGAATTGAAGCCTTTCCCGTTCGGCGGACGCATTCTGTCCTCGACAGAAGCACTTGATCTGCCGGAAATTCCGAAGAGCATGATTGTTATCGGCGGCGGCTATATCGGCGCAGAGCTTGGTCAGATGTACTCCAAATTCGGAACCAAAGTAACCATCATTGAAGGTCTGGACACGGTTCTGCCTGGCTTTGACAAAGACATGACCCGTCTGGTTGCCAAAAATATGGCGAAGACCGGTATTGAAATTGTGACTAACGCCAAAGCTGAAAGTGCTGTTCAGAACGACAAGGAAGTAACCGTGAAGTACTCCGTGGGCGGCGAGTCCAAAGAAGTAACTGCCGATTACCTGCTGGTTACTGTAGGCCGTCGTCCTAACACTGACGGTGAACTGGGTCTGGATCTGATCGGTGTTGAGCTGGACGAACGCGGTCTGGTCAAAGTCGACCACCAGGGACGCACTAATATTCCTAATATCTTTGCCATCGGCGACATCGTTCCCGGTCTTGCTCTGGCACATAAGGCTTCTTACGAAGGTAAAATTGCGGCTGAAGCAATTTCCGGTCACAAATCGGTTGTTGACTACAAGGTTATGCCTGCAGTAGTATTCACAGATCCTGAATGCTCCAGCGTAGGCCTGACTGAGAAAGAAGCGAAGGACAAGGGCTATGCTGTGAAGAGCGGCAAATTCCCGTTCGCAGGCAACGGCCGTGCCGTTTCCCTGAATGCTCCGGAAGGCTTCATCAAGATTGTGGCTAAGAGCGACAATAATCAGGTGCTCGGCGCGCAAATCGTCGGTATCGAAGCTTCCAACCTGATCGCTGAGCTGGGTCTGGCCATTGAAATGGGCGCTACGCTCGAAGATATCGCCCTGACCATCCACGCGCATCCGACCCTTGGCGAAATCGTCATGGAAGCGGCTGAGCTGGTAGAAGGACACCCGATTCACGTGATCAAATAATACCCTTTACGTTTTACTTGGGTAAGGATCAAGAGGATGTTTCCAAGGCCATCTAGAATGGTTAAGGGGACATCCTCTTTTCGATGGGCGCTAGGAGGAAAGGGTTCCGTATCATAACAGCAATCAGTTGCTGGGCAAATTAATTTCCTCTATTATCAGGATTAGGAAAAACTGCTTTTGTCAGTATTTGCTGACCGCAGGAAATTGCATTTTCTGCGCGCGAACAAGTTACAAGGACGGTCAGCTCATGGTAAACTGGTATAAGAAAAAAAGAGAGTGGGGTGCGATACTGCTTGCGTAATTACTTGGATTTATTACAGGATATACTGGACAACGGTACAGCCAAAGGCGACCGGACCGGTACAGGCACTTTGTCTGTATTCGGGCGTCAGCTCCGCTTCGATCTGTCGAAGGGATTTCCGCTGATGACCACCAAACGCATCCATCTGAAATCGGTGGTGCATGAGCTGCTCTGGTTCCTCAAAGGGGATACCAATACTTCTTATCTGAAGGAGAATGGAGTCTCTATCTGGGATGAATGGGCGGATGAGAACGGTGAGCTGGGACCGGTATACGGTTCGCAGTGGCGGGCCTGGGAGAGCAAGGACGGACGACATATCGATCAGATTGCGAATGTTATTGAGTCGATTAAGCATAATCCGGATTCCCGCCGTCATATCGTCAGTGCCTGGAATGTAGGTGAGATTGAGCAGATGAAGCTACCGCCATGCCATTTTGTGTTTCAGTTCTATGTAGCGGGCGGGAAGCTGTCCTGTATGCTTACCATGCGTTCTGTGGACACGTTCCTGGGTTTGCCTTTTAACATTGCCAGCTACGCGCTGCTCACCCATATGGTGGCCCAGCAGACTGGGCTTGAGGTTGGTGAATTTGTCTGGTCAGGCGGCGATGTGCACATATATACAAATCATATGGAGCAAGTGGCCACACAGCTCGCGCGGGAGCCTTACGCATTGCCGAAGCTGAATATCCGCCGGGTGCCTGACAGTATTTTTGATTATACGTTTGAGGACTTCGAGTTTACCGACTATATCCATCATCCGGGGATCAAAGCGCCGGTTGCTATATAACCCTGTCCGGAAACCTATTCGATGATTTCATGGAAAAGAGGGCGTGAATATGAGTATCACCATGATTTGGGCGATGGCTTCGAATGGTGTGATTGGTAAGAATAACGATATGCCCTGGCATTTGCCGCTGGATTTCGCTTATTTCAAAGCAGAGACACTCGGCAAAAGAATGCTGATGGGCCGTAAAACATGGGACTCTCTCGGCGGGAAGCCGCTTAAAGGCCGCACCAGCCTTATTCTGACCCGGGACCACAGCTTTGCGCCAGAAGGTGCGGAGGTTGTACACTCGTTGGAAGAAGCCCTGGCAGAAGGCCTTAAAGAGGATGAGCTGATGGTGATCGGCGGAGCGGAGATCTACAGCTTAATGCTGCCTCATGCAGACAAGCTGCTGGTCACGCGGATTTACGCAGATATTGCGGGAGATACGAAGTTTCCGGAGGTCAACTGGAGCCAGTGGAGCGAAATTTCAAGTACACAGGGGATTCGCAATGAACAGAATCCTTATGATTACCGTTTTTTTGTATATGAACGCAGGGAGTAACGAAAAAGCGTTTTCTCTGACACAAGATGTGAAATAGTACAAATAATCAGCAGATTAATCCATTACAGTGTGAAAGTATTGAATGCTACTATAATTAAAATTAGAAATGATATTTCACTAGGTAGTATAAAATATGCAGGTTCTTCACCTACGCTGCATTAGATATATTTCTGCCGCAGGTATGTTATAGTGTACTATACATCAACACGAAGAGAACGGATGGGGGAAACGTAAATATGTCTACACCTACTGGATTTATGGAGTATAAGCGCCAGCTCCCAGGGGACCGGGATCCCGAGCAGCGCATCAAGGATTGGGAAGAGTTCCATGAGCATCTGACCGAGGACGAGCTTCGGACTCAGGGTGCACGCTGTATGGATTGTGGAACACCTTATTGCCATACCGGCATAGATATGAGCGGCGGTACCTCGGGCTGTCCGGTGCATAATCTTATTCCGGAATGGAATAATCTGGTCTACCGGGGATTGTGGAAGGAAGCGCTGGAACGCCTGCACAAGACGAATAATTTCCCGGAATTTACGGGCAGCATCTGTCCTGCACCCTGTGAGGGTTCGTGTACCGTCGGCCTGATTGGCCAGCCTGTCACCATTAAGACCATTGAGCTGGCAATTGTGGACAAAGGCTTTGAAGAGGGTTGGGTGGTACCGAACCCTCCGGAGAAACGCACAGGCAAACGTGTTGCCATTGTCGGTTCCGGACCGGCAGGTCTGGCGGCGGCAGCTCAGCTGAACAAAGCGGGCCATACTGTGACGGTCTTTGAACGCAGTGACCGCATCGGCGGCCTCCTGATGTATGGTATCCCTACCATGAAGCTGGACAAACGTGTCGTGCAGCGCCGTGTGGATCTGCTGGCAGCAGAAGGCATCCAGTTCGTAGTGAATACTGAAATCGGCAAGGATATTCCGGCACAGCAGCTGGTGGATGAATATGATGCCGTTGTACTCTGCGGCGGAGCGACCAAAGCCAGACGCTTCAATGTAGAAGGCAATGAACTGAATGGCGTAATGTACGCTATGGATTACCTTAACGGTACGATTAAGAGCTATCTGAATTCCAATCTGGAGGATGGCAACTATGTATCGGCTGCCGGCAAGGATGTTATCGTACTTGGCGGCGGGGACACGGGTTCCGACTGCGTGGCTACCTCATTGCGTCACGGCTGCAGCAGCATTACACAGTTCGGTACGCATGACAAGGCGCCGCTGGAGCGCGATCCGATTGCTAACCCATGGCCGCAATTCCCAAATGTCTATACGCTGGATTATGCCCAGCAGGAAGCCAAGGCGGTTTTCGGAGAAGATCCGCGTGAATTCTCCATCATGACTACGAAATTTGTAGGCGATGAAGAAGGCAACCTCAAGGAGCTGCACACCGTGCAAATCCGCCGTATGGTGGATGAGACCGGACGGAAGATTTACCAGCCGGTTCCGGGAACTGAGGCTGTCTATCCCGCACAGCTTGCGCTGATCGCGATCGGCTTCGACGGACCGGAGCAGGATATTATTGAGGAGCTCAAGCTGGATACGGACCGCCGCAGTAATGTAAAGGCCCGTTACGGTAAATTCAACACCAATGTGGATAAAGTATTCGCAGCCGGAGATATGCGCCGTGGTCAGAGTCTGGTGGTCTGGGCGATCAACGAAGGCCGTGAAGCGGCACGTGAAGTGGATAGATATCTGATGGGTTCGACCGTACTCGTCTAGAGAATAAGATGATGAGATTTTAGCTTAAGATAATGAAATGCACACAAAAACCGTCATCCCAGCATTTGCTGAGTGACGGTTTTTGTGTGCAGCTATAGGACTGTAATCCGTGTGAACTAGTCCTCCAGCTTGAAGCGTTCGATCTTAAGCTGCAGTGCTGCGGCCATCTTGGACAGCTCTGTGGAGGAGGAGGAAATTTCTTCCATGGAGGCCAACTGCTGCTCGGTAGCCGCAGTTACGCTCTGGAACGCATCTGAAGTTGAACGCGAGATGCCGGAAATTTCATGAACAGAAGCAGCAACCTCCTGCGCACCGGCAGACATTTGCTCGGTAATGGCCGAGATGTCATGCAGTTGGCTGTTGATTTTGGTCGTGGAGTGCTCAATACTGATAAACGCTTCCTTAGCTTCAGCTGTAACCTGAATGCCCAAATCTACATCTGCTGCAACCGTATGCCGGATGGCTTCATAGGTCTGGTCAATAAGCCGGGTCATCTGCAGCAGGGTGTCCTGGATATCTCCGGCTGTATTCTTCGATTGATCCGCCAGCTTCCGTACCTCAGTGGCGACTACAGCGAATCCTCTGCCATGTTCTCCGGCCCGGGCGGCTTCGATTCCGGCGTTCAGTGACAACAGGTTAGTCTGCACGGCAATGGCTGTAATCGCGCTGCTCATAGCCGAGACTTCGGTGTTCAGGCCGTTTAATTGGCCAATCAGCTCCGAAGAATGGTGGGTGGAGGTACGGATGGCATCCATTTGCCGGCTGACCTGTTCGATCTTGAGGCTGCCGCTAAGCACGTCAGCTTCTGTATTGGCCGAAGAGTCTACAATGGTGGCTGCAGCTTCAGCGATTTTTTGGATACCTGAAGACATTTCCTCCATCGCACGCGAGGTCTCAGCCATCGCTGAAGTCTGCGTTTCAGCACCTTCTGAAGATTCCTGCACGAGTCCGGTCACATAAGCAGTGGCTTTGGAGTTCTCCTCAGTCGTGGCTGTAAGCTGCTGGCTTGAAGAGGCAAGCTGTGCCGAAGTGTCTGAAATATCAGAAACGATACCACGCAGAGAACCTACCATCAGATTATAATTCTCCGCCAGCTGTCCGATTTCGTCCGACCGGTTAATGTGAATCTGTTCATTCAGGTACCCTTCGCTCACCCGCTGCGCAGAACGGTTCAGACTGCGGATCGGATTCGTGATGGAACGGATAATCAGGAACAATAAGGTCATGCTGACAATCAGAGACACGGCCAGTACAATTGCTCCTGTATTAATAATAGGCTGCGTCGCATCAGAGAATTCCTGGGTCGGAAGAATGCCGACAATCTTGAATCCGGTATTCGCATCGGTTGTATAGTAACCCCGCATATCCATGCCTGAATCCGGATTCGTATAGTTCAGATCTCCACTCTCATTAACCAGCATCTCCACGACATAGTCTGCTACATCATCACCTGCAGCTTTTATGGGATGAGAGACGAACTTATGATTCCGGTCAACAATATAAAAATAGCCTGTTTCCCCTGGTGTGGTCTTGTTGATTTTCTCACTTAAGGCTTTCAGGTTGAGGCTGGTTGTAATCGCACCCTGGCCATCCTTCAGCGTTTCCGAGATAAAGAGCGTATAGTTGCCGGTTGTTGCTGAGACAAAAGGATCGATGATCGTGATTTTACCGGGATTCAACAGGGTTGCCTTATACCAGTCTCTGGTACGCGGATCATATTCCTGCTTCCCGGGATCGGGAGCTTTCATCCACGCACCCTGATCATTGCCCACCGTTAGGATCTCCAGCTCGGGATGCGCCTTCATGAACAATTCAATCAGCGTACGTGTTTCCGGCGAATTAGCATCAATATCGGAAGAATTAATCTGCTGGCTTAGCAGATCTACATTTCGCATTGCGGCTGAAACATATTCGTTAATTGTACTTGCGACAAGATCCACACTGGAATGCGTGGAATCCTGCATTTTGATCTCCAGTTGCTTATTTGCACTGAAATACGAGAAAGTACTTACGAGCAGGATGGGGATCACCAGCATAATACTGAATAGAATCATCATTTTTCTCTGCAGTGAACCTGATTTGGATTTTCGCTTAGAACGGTTGACGGATTTGGACATTGGAATGGTTCCCCCTCGGATACATGGAAATCGGCTTTTATATGAGAATGTAGCCGTTTCTTTGAATAACTCTATTCATATATTCGGTTTATCGACACATTTTTTTCATATCTAAAAGCGCTTGAAAAAAATATTTAATTGTATCACAAATTTCTGGGAATGAAAGGGGATACATATAACAAAATATTGAATTTTATCATAATTGTGATTTTGCAGTACCGACTTGACGGGTGCCGATATATCGTATAGATTAAGTACAATATTTATAATGTACAAAGCGTTGACCAAGGATCTATGTTTCCGTACCCGCCAGAACAGAGAGGGGATTCACCGGCTGAAAGGTCCCTCAAGTGCGTGTGAGGCATATCCTGCCTTGGAAGCTGCAGCTTATGGCAATATGCGTAATGCTGCCGGCCCCGGCCGTTATCCGGATTTAAGGATCGCCAGGCTCTCTCTAAGGCGGTTGAACCAGGGTGGTAACACGACGCATTCGTCCCTGACGGATGCGTCTTTTTTGCGTATTCAAAGAGACTTAAGCGGCAACATAACACATTTATCGAAGAAAGAGGCTGATCCGTATGCGCCAAACCAATCTATTCGTCACAACTCTCCGCGAAGCCCCTGCTGAAGCAGAAACGATGAGCCATCAGTTGCTGCTGCGTGCCGGATATATCCGCCAGCTGGCGGCAGGAGTATATACATATATGCCGCTGGGGCGGAGGGTACTCCGCAAGATTGAGAACATAGTCAGGGAAGAGATGGATGCATCCGGAGCACAGGAGCTGCTCATGCCCTCTCTGCAGCCCGCAGAGCTCTGGAAAGAATCTGACCGATATGACGTGTACGGTAAGGAGCTTATGAAGCTGCAGGACCGTCATGAACGGGAATTTGTGCTGGGACCTACCCATGAAGAGGTAGTGACAGCACTTGTAAGGGATGAAATTAACTCCTACCGGCGCCTTCCCCTCACGGTGTATCAGATTCAGACGAAGTTCCGCGATGAACGCCGTCCGCGTTCGGGGCTGCTGCGGGGCAGGGAGTTCCTTATGAAGGATGCTTACTCTTTTGACACAGGCTGGGAAGGTCTCGATTTGAACTATGAGCAGATGTACAATGCCTACGGGCGGATATTTAACCGCTGCGGTCTGACCTACCGGGCAGTGCAGGCCAATGCCGGAGCTATCGGCGGAAAAGGCCAGAATCACGAATTTATGGCTCTGTCAGAGATTGGAGAGGATACGGTTGCGGTCTGCTCCATCTGCGATTATGCCGCAAATCTGGAGCAGGCTGAAGTACGCGGTGTAGCCGCATTCGAGGAGCGGGATTACAGCGGCATTCCTGTTCCTGTAAAGTTCCACACGCCTAATCAGAAGACGATCCAGCAGCTGGAGCAGGAGAGCCGGATTAAACCGCAGGAGATTATCAAGACGTTAATCTACACAGACGGCGGTAAGACCTTTGCTGTATTAGTCCGAGGAGATCATGAGGTTAACGAGCTCAAAGTGCAGAAATATCTGGGCTGCGGTGAAATCGCATTGGCTGAGTATGATAGTGTGCAGGCGGTAGCCGGAGTTGAAAGCGGCTTTGTCGGTCCGGTAGGATTGTCTTTGACCATCCTGGTTGACGCAGCCGTTGCCGGCATGACAGAGGCGGTCACAGGTGCCGGGGACAAAGATTACCATCTGAGTGGCGTAGTGCCTGGCCGAGATTTCACGCTTACGCATGTAGGGGATTTCCGCAACGCTGCTTCAGGTGATCTCTGTCCGGAGTGTGGCGAAGGGAAGCTGGTTTTTCATCAGGGGATTGAGGTAGGGCATGTCTTCAAGCTCGGCACAGTCTATAGCGAGAAGCTGGGTGCGACCTTCTTAGATACGGCCGGGCGGAGTCAGCCTATGGTGATGGGGTGCTATGGTATTGGCATTTCGCGGCTCCTGTCGTCTGTAGCCGAGCAGAATCATGATGATCAGGGGCTGATCTGGCCGGCGGCCATAGCTCCTTATACGGTTCACATTCTGCTGATGTCCGTGAAGGATAAGGGGCAGCGTGAGGTTGCTGAAGCATTGTACGCACAGCTCACCGCCATCGGCATTGAGACGCTGCTGGATGACCGGGATGAGCGGGCCGGGGTCAAGTTCAAGGATTCCGGGCTGATCGGCATTCCGGTTGCGCTGGTTGTCGGCAAGGGTGCAGCAGAGCAGAAGGTCGAATATATGGACCGCAGAGCCGGGACCAAAGAAGTGATTGATATCAGTGAGGCCGTGGCGCGGGTGAGCGGGATCTAAGGTTTATGGAACTGCACATGGTACAAAGGCCGATTAAGGTTTCAATGGAAGCTAATCGGCCTGCTCCGTTTGATCATCCGCGTTTGGTACGTTTTATGTAGCTATCAAATAACAACAACTGCGTCTTTTACGCAAATGTGTTTTTCACTCTTTTAGATATGAGTAAGTAAGGCAACCAGATCAGCATATAAGCAAATGAAGATATAACACCCTGATATATATTTATTTCTTCATAGAATTCCTCCGGCAAAAAATGAATACCCAGCAGCCAAAAAAGAGTTAAGCATTGAATGATGAAAGAGCTGATTATGTAAATTACAGATAACTTTTTGAACCATATACTATGTCTTACACAAAAATAGATAATGAATATGATCATAATACAGATGACCAGACTTAGGGTGGTATCAACGATTAATGACGGATACAAGGATGAATTATAATATTCACTGTCTGGATCGGTGATTCGTTTAAATTCGTCAGACTTGATAATAGAGTAGTTATCAAGGGTACTTAATAGAAGTCTGATAAATTGTACGAATAAGCTAGCAGCAAACAGCACTAACCATCCGCCAAATCCCACATAAGATTTTCTTGAAATGTTTTTAAACGCCATGATTTCACCTGTTAAGATCCGCATCGGCTGCAGGTTTTGCTAAATTTATGTAACTGAATTATATATCGCAAATAAATAGTGCGAAATGACATATTTAGGTGTATCTATTGGGATGTGAAAATATTCATTGAACTGGGACTCAACCTGTGAGGTATAACCGCAAATACCGCGGGTCTGAACTCAGTCTTCAAGTCAATACGTTAAAAAGTGGTGAAGTAATGGTATAATAGACTACTGGACGTATTTTGGAAGAACCATGGGTAAGGAGCGATTATTTTTGAAGACACTCATTATTGCGGAAAAACCGGACATGGGGCGGAATATCGCCGCCGCAATAGAACCGAAGGCCAAAAATTACCGTTCCTATCTGGAAGGGGAGCAGTATATTATCACCTGGGCGATCGGGCATCTGATTGGCCTGGCGGAGCCTGAAGCATACGACAACAAATATAAAAAATGGAACATTAATGATCTGCCGATTATTCCGGAGCAGTTCAAGCTGGTGCCGAATGCGCGCACGCTGGATCAGCTGAAGGTGATTGGCGAGCTGGCGAAGCGCAGCGACCTGCTGGTCAATTCCTGCGATGCCGGGCGCGAAGGGCAGCATATTTTCTCGCTAATCCAGCGCCATCTGGAGCTGAGCCAGCCGGTCAAGCGGCTGTGGATATCGGACCTGACACCGGAAACGATCCGCAAAGGGTTCCAGGAGCTGAAGGACGGCTCGGAATATGAGAATCTGACCAAGGCGGCCAGGGCACGCAGCGAGGCGGACTGGCTGATCGGGATGAACGGCTCGCGGGCGTTTACGACGAAGCATAATGTGCTGCTGTCTGTAGGGCGGGTGCAGACCCCCGTGCTTGCGCTGATCTATGACCGGCAGAAGACGATTGAGGCATTCTCCTCGCTGAAGTTTTTTGAGGTGGAGGGGCATTTCAGCCAGAATGAACTGAACTATAAGGGAATGTGGCAGGGGGACCGGCTCACTGACGGCGCCAAGGCAGAGGCTCTTGCAGCCAAGGTTAAGGGCAAACCGGCCAGAATTGAATCCTATGAGGTTAAGGAAACCAAGGAATATCCGAACAAGCTGTATGATTTGACGCTGCTGCAGCGTGAGGCGAACGGGAAATATGCATTTTCAGCCAAAAAAACGCTGGATATTGCCCAGGCGCTCTATGAAAAGCACAAAGTGATATCCTATCCGCGTACCAACTCCAACTACGTGACGGAGCAGAACATCCCGGAGATGCACAAGACGCTGTCGGCGCTGCAAGGTACGCAGTACGATGAATGGGTGAAGGGTGCCAACCGCAACCTGGTCCATAAAGGCAACAAGTTTATCTGTAACCCGTCCAAGGTTGAGGATCACCATGCCATTCTGCCGACGAACCGCAAGGCGAACGGACTGAGTGCGGATGAGGCCAAGCTGTACGACCTGATCGTCCGCCGGCTCCTCTCCCAGTTCTATCCGGCTGCTGAATACAAGGTGCATACTGTAATCACCGAAGTGGAGAATGAGAAGTTCAAAACCACCGTCAAGGAGCTGCTCGGCCTGGGCTGGAAGGTGATTTACGGAGACCAGAAGAAGGACAAGTCCAAACCGGCCAAGGGCAAAGGCAAGGAGGATGAGGAGGACGAGGAGGTTGAGGTGAACGAGCCGTTCTCGATCTCAACAACGGATGAAGTGGTCTGCAGTGACGCCATCGTTAAGGAGAAGGATACCCAGCCGCCGAAGCACTATACGGAAGGGACTTTGCTGAAGGCGATGGAAAGCGCAGGCAAGCAGATAGAGGATGAGGAGCTCCGCGATGCCATGAAGGATTCGGGGCTCGGCACTCCGGCGACACGGGCAGCAACCATTGAGCGGCTGAAGAATGTCGGCTACGTGGAGATGCAGGGTAAAAAAATCGCCATCACCCAAAAGGGACGGACAGCGATTGAGCTGATCCGCGGTGCGGGTGTTGAGCTGCTGACCTCCCCGGAAATGACCGGGCAGTGGGAGCGCCGCCTGAACGAAATCGCCCGCGGCACAGCCGCGGACGGCCAGTTCATGGAGAACGTCAAACGTTTCGCCTCTATGATCGTGGACAAGGTCCGGGTGCAGTCCCGTGCAGCCAAAACCTCCTTCGAAGGCGAAACCCCTTCGCTGAATGCCGGAGCCAAAGGACGCATTGCGGGAGCAACGCCGCGCAAAGCTGCGGACCGCAAAGCCGCCGACAAACCTACTGCGGCAAGGAAACGCAGCGAGCCGGCTGCCGCGAAAGCGGAGGACACCGGGCCGAAGGTAATTGGCAGCTGCCCGCGTCCCGGCTGCGGCGGGATGATCTTCATGGGCCGCAAGGGCTACGGCTGTTCCCATTACAAGGAAGGCTGCAAATTCGTGATCTGGAAAGAAAATCACGGCCGCACGCTCACCGACGCCCAGGTGAAAGCATTGATTGAGAAGGGCAAGACCGGCAAGCTGAAGCTGGCTGCAGAAGACGGCTCTCCGCTGGAAGGCAAGCTGGTGCTGACGAACATGGATACAGGACAGCTGGCTGTGGAATAATTCATAAATGAAAAAAGCGCCCCGGCCAGTTTTTTGAACTGTGACCCACAAGAAAGACACTTTGAAAAAAGTGACCTTCTTGTGGGTCTTTTGTGTTTTAATCAGAATATTGGAAAAGGAGCGGGATAAGACTGTGGGAAATTTAAATCGAACCCTATTTACGGAAGATATCATCAGAAGATTAGAGAAGAATCCAAATGTTCAGCGAGTATCCGAGACGAATATTTCGTATACTGCTGAGTTTAAGTTGGCGGCAGTGAAGGCCTACAACGAGGGGACACCCCCGTCAGAAATATTTCTTAAGGCGGGCTTTGACCTAAATCTCATCGGTTCTAAAAAACCAAAGCATAGTTTGAAACGCTGGAGAGATAGCTTTGCTAAATATGGTGAACTGGGACTACTGGAAGAACGGCGTGGCAAAGGCAGCGCTGGACGAAAGCCTGCATGTGCCTTGTCTGCTGACGAAGAACTGAAGCGCGCAAAGGCGAAGATTAAATTACTAGAAGCTGAGGTCGACTTTCTAAAAAAGCTCGAAGCGCTCGAACGGAACCAAGGAAAACCTTAACACCTTCGGAGCGCTACGAAATCATTTATCACACCCTGAGAGCCCATGGATTAAGCCGTATGACTCGTTATCTATGTGGAGTCGCCGCTGTGAGCACCAGTGGCTATTACAGATGGCTGGGCGCCGAGCAAAGGCGTCAACTTCGTGCAGCCGACGACGAGCGCGACCTTGTTCTTATTAAGCAACACTTCAACGCATTACAAGGAAGAGCTGGCGCTTTGGTGATTAAGATGCGTTTGGAGCATCTCAGCGGTGTCACCATGAATCACAAGAAGATTCGCCGATTAATGCGTAAATTTAACCTTGTCGCAGCCTTACGGCAAGCTAATCCGTACCGTAAGATGGCAAAGGCAACGCAGGAGCATCAGACCTGCGCAAACTTACTGAAACGCCAATTTGACCAGAAAGAGCCGGAGAAAGTCTTTCTAACCGATATCACCTATCTGCGGTACGGAAACGGACAGTGGGCTTATCTTTCGTGCATAAAAGATGGAGCAACCCGGCAAATTCTTGCTGACTGTGTAGCAGGGACACTAGAGTTACCACTCGTTGAAAAAACCATTCGGCGTCTGCTGGAACGGCTTGATGGAAATCTTCATCCAGAAGCCATTTTCCACTCCGATCAGGGCATGCACTACACACATCCTAAAACTCGTCTCCAAATTGAGCAGGCAGGTTTTCAACAGTCCATGTCCCGTAAAGGGAACTGTTGGGACAATGCATCGATGGAGTCGTTCTTTGGGCATATGAAAGATGAAATGAGCGTTCGAGATTGTCAGAATCTCACAGAAGTCAGGGCTCGTGTTTCGGAATATATTGCCTACTATAACTCCGAGCGATACCAATGGACATTAAAGAAGATGACTCCTGACGAATTCAGAAGTCATCTCCTTGCGAGCTAGCTCTAGGGTATTTCTTTTAAACCGTCCTCAAATCGGGTCACAGTTCATTTCCCGGCCGGGGCGCTTTTTTATATGCTTTTACAGGTTGTGAAGTTACTTAGCTTCTTGCAGTGCGCTGTCAATTGCAGCGCTTAAGCCTTCATAAGAGGAGTCCGGCAGCAGAACGCCGTTCACCATGAACTTAGGCGTGCCGTTTACACCGTAAGCGCCGGCGATCTTGAAGTCTTCTTTTACATCGAACATATACGTATGGTTCTTGACGTCCTGCTCGAACTGTCCGTAATCGATGCCTTCGATGTTATCCTTAACGAATTTCAGGATGAACTTCTGCGTAGCCCAGATCTTGCTCTCATCCCCCTGATTGGCATAGAGCTTGTGGACATATTCCCAGAACTTCTCGTTGCTCTGCTTGTATATGGCTTCACCTGCACTGGCGGCAAAATAAGAGTCCCGGTCAATAAAGGCAAAGTTCATGAAGTAGAACTGTACTTTTCCGGTATCTACGTAATCCTTGATGAACGTATCCAGATAGGTGGCGGTCCATTTTTTGCAGGCTGGACATTTGAAATCGGCAAACTCAATGACCTTCACCTTAGCATCTTCCTTGCCCAGATGAGGCTGTTTCTCATATTTCAGCCCGTCAACAACGATTGTTCCCTTCACATCTGTGTAATTGGGCAGGCCCTCGAGTTCGGCTGAACCGGATGACTTGCTGCCTGTAGTGATGAAGAACAGGACAACCACCAGAAGAACGACAATGATTGCAAGCAACATGGGGAGCAGACGTTTGTTACCCGTGGAATTCTTGGGATTCTTAGATTTCTTAGATTTCATAGGTTTGTTCATTGCCTACCTCCTGCGCGGGATGAAAATCTACTCAAATAGTATAATCATACCCACAGCAGGCTGCATATGTCATTTGTAACAGGAGTTAGCCGTGATGCTTGCGCAGGGCAGCTGAACGGATCACCGGCGGTACCTCATGAATTGCTGAAATGGTCATGACCGACTGCTGCATTTCACGCTGAAGCTCAATCAGGTTGTAGAGCCACTCATTCTGCTGCTTCAGATAGATGCTGTTGATGCCGGCAGTCAGCGCGGGAAGCACGTCCGTCCGCAGGGAGTTGCCGATCATCCAGGTTATGTTGCGGTCGAAATTGTAAGTAGTCAGGATATTCTCAAGCGCCTCCACATTCTTGTGCTGGCGAATGTAGATCCGGTCATCGAAGTAGGCATCCAGCTTCATTTGGGCGATTTTGCGCTGCTGAATGGTATCATCTCCGCCAGTGTAGAGGTATAGGGAATGACCATCCTGCTTCAAGGTATCGAGGGTTTCCACCATACCCGGGTATGCTTCAACCTCCTGATCATATACGCTCAGGCCGAGCTTCATCAGCTGCTGCTCCTCGAACGGATCGGTTTTGCGGTTAAATTTGGCGGCGAAATAACGGTATGTGGCAATCAGGGATTTCGGGAAATTATCGCTGGCCAGTCCGCTGGTGCTGACTGTTTCTACGTCGATTTCTACCTGCTTGGTACGGAACTCGCTCATGGTCGGTCCGTAATCACTGAACCAGTCCGACATAAGCTCGAAATACCGGCCTAGAATGAGGTCGAAATATTTGTTGCAGTGCACCAGGGTGTCGTCCAGATCGAAGATTACTTGTTGGGTCAAATATTTCATACTGCTCACTCCTAAATGTTTTGTGAGGAATCCTTCTATGATGTGCGCTTCGAACAAAATCTGCTCCGGAAGCATCCGCTTGGTTGTGTAAGGTGTAAGTAACTATGCCTCTGCTGTAAATGTACAATTATTATATACGAATATAGGACTCCAGAAACATCTGAAGTTCAGCTGCGCCATCCGGCCGTATGCTGTAGCGTTCAGTGCCTTCACCGCGCAGATGTACGCGCAGCAGTCCGGCGACCCGCAGACTGAGCAGATGATGCATCAGCATCTCCCGCGACTGGTTCAGCTCGGATTGCATTTCCCAAAGGGTCTTGGGCTCACCCGCCACAAAGCGGAGCAGTCTAAGCCGGGTCGGGTCGGAGAGGGCCTGGGTTAACCTAAGCAGCACGGTAGGCGGCTCCTCTTCATTCTCGGAGGGTACATCGACCGGATATTGTACAAGCATCAGGTTCTTATAGAAGCAATAAGTATTGATCGGCCGGTTATGTACCGTAGGAAGCAGGACAATGGTCTTCAGCTCAGGAATATCTTCAATAACAACGCCGCCCGAGGCATATTCGATCAGCGGTACCATGTCCATTTTGCTCTCAAGCATTTTTTTCTCGGATGCGTCTTCAATCAGGAGCGGCAGGATCGTGTGTTCCACATGACGGAAATAATGCTCATACCACATCCGCAGCAGCGGAGTATAGCCGTTCTTGATCCGGGCACATTCTTCAAGAGTGAAGTTGTGGAAGAAGGGGGCGGTCCGCACCAGGCAATCTTCAACGGTAGAGGCTTCAAGCTCATCCAGGAACTGCAGTACTTTGGAAGCTTCCCCCCGGCTGTAAGCCCAGGCATAGAGCACATCATAGTCGTCAAAAGGCCATTCGGCAGCCTGCTTCAGCGCAGCCAGCTGCATAGGCGGGAACCGGCCGTCCACATCCCGAACCCAATCGGTGCCGATCTCCAGATTGGAAATCCATTTCTTCGTCACATATAGCATAAAACTGTCCAGCAGTTCATATACGGGTGAAACATCAATTTCGAGTTCATATTTCATTAAGCCGGGTCACCTCCAGAAAATCCGTCACTTCTATATATTATCTCTTGTTTTGAAGAGGGTTGTCCACTATAATGTTCGGTGTTTGCCGCTCTGACGGCAGTTTTGATCACCGCTGAATTACATAGGAGGATTTATTCGTGTCAGATTCCAAATCTATATCGCTTGAGCACAGCAGCAAAATGAATTATATGATTCTGATTACCGTAATTATATTGGCAGGACTAAGTCAGGGGATGCTGCTGCCTGTATTATCCATTCTGCTGGAGCAAAAGGGTGTATCCTCCTCACTGAACGGATTAAATGCCGCAGCTCTATACGTAGGGTCTTTCGCAATGACCCTGATTGCAGAGCGGGTACTTGGCGCAATCGGCTTCAAGAAGCTCATTGCCGCAGGCCTCAGTCTCGTGCTGGTGACTCTGCTCCTGTTCCCGCTGCTTCCCGGGGTCAAGGTGTGGTTCGTACTCCGTCTGCTGGTAGGCATAGGCGATTCAGCCATTAACTACGCCGCTCAGCTATGGGTGCTGCTGATGTCACCCGCTGAGCACCGCGGACGCAATCTGTCCCTGTATGGAATGTCCTACGGTCTGGGCTTCAGCCTGGGACCGCTGGGCATCATCCTGCTGCGCTTCGGCCCGTCCGCGCCGTTTCTGATTACCGCCGGACTGTTTGTCCTTGTACTGCTTCTCGTTGCGGTCAAACTGCCGGATTCACATCCGCACCCGATAGATCATAGTGAAGGGCAGGCCAGACGGTTCGGACGAAGCTACAGGCTGGCCTGGTACGCTCTGATCCCGGCACTGCTGTACGGATATATGGAAGCGAGCCTGAACAGTAACTTTCCTGTATACGGACTGCGGATCGGCTTCAGTACGGATCAGATTGCGACGCTATTGCCGTTTGCCGGCATTGGCGGCCTGCTGCTGCAGTTGCCGCTTGGCATATGGAGCGACCGCTATGGCCGCAGAGCCATCCTAATTGCTTCAGGAGTTGGCGGAGGCCTTGCCTTCACCCTGCTTCCTCTGGCCGGAGAGCATTTTCTGCTGAATCTGCTGCTCCTGATGATTGCCGGAGGCCTGGTGGGCTCCTTCTTCTCGCTTGGCCTAAGCTATGCCGCAGATATCCTGCCGCGCCATCTGCTTCCGGCGGCGAATGTTGTGTCTTCCTTCCATTATAGCCTCGGAAGTATTGCCGGGCCTGGTGTAGGCGGGTTGCTCCTGCAATTCGGCTGGGGTGGCAGTGTATTTGCAGTAATGGGTGGTTTATATATTCTGTTCGGACTGACAGGCTTATTATTCTCGCCACGGAAGAACATTTGAGGTAAGATAAGAACGAATGCTCGCATGGAATTTGATCCCGCTTTCAGAGTACACTATAGAGTAGAGTTGAAGACAGGAGAGGCTGAACTATGATTACAGTTGAACATTTGGCCAAAGCGGTCGGGGAAGATAAAGCACCGGTTCTGCAGGATATCGGATTTCAATTAGAACCGGGTGAATTTGTGGTTATTCTGGGAGCCAGCGGAAGCGGGAAATCGACACTTCTGAAATGCCTGGCGCTGCGCGAGAAATGGGATAGAGGGAATTTCCGGGTAGACGGCAAGGACATCATGAAGAGCCCTTTTGCCGGCAAACGCAAAATCCGCCGCGAATGGGCCTATCTGGAGCAGAATGCGGAGCTGAATCCGAACCGTACGGCACTGAAGAACGTGCTGATCGGACAAGCCTCACAGACACCTCTGTGGCGGATGGCTACAGGAATGGTCCGCTCTGATGATTATATGGGGGCGATGGACCAGCTTGATCTGCTGGGTCTGCTGGACAAAGCAAAGATGAAGACGAGCCACCTCAGCGGCGGTGAACGTCAGCGTGTGGCCATCGCCCGCGCATTGGTTCACGGTGCTAAGGTTATACTTGCCGATGAACCTGTTACTGGTCTGGACCCCAAGACTGCGGAGAATGTGCTTGAAACGCTCCGTAAGCTGTGCAAGGAAACTGGACTAACCGTGATTACCGTACTGCCGATTGAACTGGCGGAGCGTTTCGCCAGCCGGTTATGGGTACTGGAAGACGGAAGAATCAAACATGATGTGAAGGGGCGCCGGCTGACCTCACAGGAGCGGCTGCATCTGTGAAGCGGCAAGGCGTGCAATAAGGAGAGAGTGATGAAGTTGAATAAACGGTTACTCGGAAGGCTTACAGCAGCCTCTTTGTCCCTGTTTGTAATGTCCGGCTGTACCTTCATCAGCGATCCTGTTTCCCAGATGAAGGTGCCGCAGCTGTCCGCTGACAAAGCTTCGCTGATGACAGCGATTAATTCCTCGCTGAAGCCGCTCGATGCAACGCTGATCCGTCCGGCCAATGATGATGACAGTTCTATTTTCACCGAGGATCTGGACAAGGATGGGATTATGGAGACGCTTGTCTTCTACCAGACGAAGAATGAAGCTGTAGTGATCCACGGGATGATTCTGGAGAAGCATGAGGACACCTGGGTCAAGAAGCTTGTTTTTGACGGGGACGGAACCATGCTGGATTCGGTTGATCTTAGAGATGTGACGGGTGACGGGAAGCTTGATATTGTTACCGGCTATTCGCGCGGGGAAGAAAAGGGCATGGTGGTCTACAGTTATTCCGGCGGAGAGCTGGAAGAAATTCTGACAAAGCCTTACACCAAATATATACTGGATGATTTGAACGAGGACGGGGTTGCCGACATTACAGTCGTGTATTTCAAGCGCAATGAATTCGCCACAATAACTACCTACCAATATAACGACAGCTTCAAGGTGCTTGACGAACTGGATAATCTGGACCCCTATTTCGATAATTATTACAATATTGTCTCAGGAAAAGTGGCGGAGAACAAAGAAGGTATAGTTCTGGACTCTGCTGTGGATTCTCGCTCTGCCTATACAACAATTGTTGTTATGGAGAATAACAAGCTGCGCGTAGCCATTCCGGGGGATGTACGGACCTTCAAGGACCGGAAGATTGTCAGTGAGGATATTGACCTGGATGGAATTATTGAGATCGGAATGCTGGAGCCTCCCTCGGGATGGGAGTATTTCGACCCTGAGACTATACCCTATTTCAATTCTTATTACAAATGGGACGGAAAAGACGGCTTGACCTTTAGTACTCAGTTGTATAATGATCCTTCGGACCGGTTTACCATTAATTTTTCTCCGGAATGGCATAAGAATGTCACAGTGGATACCAAGTCCGTTCAGGACAAATCGCTTAAATTCATTATGCTCGACACCGGGGAGACTGTCGCTGAGGTATCGTTCTTCTCACCGGCAGAATGGGATAGGGTAAAGAACTCCGGCTGGAAGCTTCTGGGGCGTGATCTGGACAAAATGATCGGCTACCGGGGGGAGCTGGAGCAAAACACCATCGGGGGAGAGAACGGAAGAGTCAAATCTTCTATAGAGAGGAAGGGAATCGATGAGTAAAGTACTGATTCTGGAGGATGAAGAATCCATCCGCAGTTTTATTGTAATCAATCTTAAACGCAACGGGTTTGAAGTGCTCGAAGCCGCTGACGGCAATGAGGCCCTGCATAAGCTGACAACGGTTCCGGATATTGATATTGCCCTGCTGGATGTCATGGTGCCCGGCATCGACGGCTTTGAGGTCTGCAGACGCATTAGAGAAACTAACGAGCGGCTCGGCATTATTTTTCTGACAGCCAAAGTTCAGGAGCAGGATAAGGTATACGCACTGTCTGTGGGTGCAGATGATCATGTCAGCAAGCCGTTTAGTCCAACCGAACTGATTGCCCGTATCCAGTCCCTGCTGCGCCGGGTCAATGTTCACCGTGAGCAGTCGGCCAAAGTCTCTTTTCACTCGGGCCCGTTTACACTGGATCTGATTTCGAAGCAGTTCAAGAAGAGCGGTGAAGCGATTGAGCTTACGCCTACTGAATTTTCGCTGGTGCAATTCTTCCTTGAGAAGGAGAATACGCCGCTCAGCCGCGACTCCCTGCTTGATCACGTATGGGGTAAGGAGTACATGGGTGATCCCAAAATTGTTGACGTGAATATACGCCGCTTGCGCCAGAAAATCGAAAATAATCCGTCAGAGCCTGAATTCCTGCAGACGGTGTGGGGGCACGGCTATAAATGGAAAGGCCAGGTACAATGATTAAGAAGGGGATGCGCAGACAGATCGTACTGCACTATATTCTTGTAGTCTTTGTGGCGCTTCTCCTCGTGGAGACTATTTTTCTGCTGGCGATCCGGACGTATTATTACGACAGCATCTACAGCAAAATCACCACTCATATCAGTGCGGGGGAGACTTTCGTAAAATATGAATTCTCAGCGGAACGATCGCCGAATCAACTCCTGAACCTGCTCGACTTCTTCAACTTGGAGTATACCGAACTAGAAGTTCTGACATTGAATGGAGATATCATTACCAGTTCCACCGGATTTCAGCCGGACCGGACCATCACCACCAGTGATGTTCCCGAGGCTGTGGGCGGTAGTGTCGGGCGCTGGGTGGGGCGGCAGGCCGGGACGAATGAAAGTGTAATGGCCGTCTCCAAGATGGTGCAGATCAACTCGCATGAAACTTACATCTTGCGTTACCTGACTTCCATGGAGGGGGTCAACAAGGATCTGCTTAATCTGACACTGCTCTCTATTGGCATCGGGGCGGCGGTTATGTCGATCGTGGTCTTGTTCAGCTTCGGTCTCGCGAATTCCATTGTACGGCCGCTCAACAATATCACGGCTGTGTCAGCGCAGATGGCCAAAGGGAAGTTCACCACCCGCATCAAGGGGGATTACCGGTACGAAATCGCTGAACTGGCTTCAACGCTCAATTATATGGCAGAGGAGATTGTCCGCAGTAATCAGATTAAGGATGATTTCATTTCTTCGATCTCCCATGAGCTGCGGACACCGCTGACCAGCATCAAGGGCTGGAGTGAAACGCTCATCTCAGGCGGCTACGACCCCGAGGAAACCAAACTGGGCATGGGTATCATCTCCAAGGAGAGCGACCGGCTGATCGGGCTGGTGGAAGAGATTCTGGACTTCTCCAAGCTGCAGCAGAACGAAATGAAGCTGTCGATTGCCCAGGTGGATATCAAGGTGCTACTGCAGGAGACGCTGCTGAATATCTGGGCCAAGGCCGAGAAGAAGCGGATTCACCTGCTGCTGGAATGCGAAGAGACTATCTTCATAAGAGGCGATGCGAACCGGCTGAAGCAGGTGTTCCTCAATCTGGTCGACAATGCTGTGAAGTTCTCGCCTGAGGATTCCAGTATCGTCCTGTCCGCTGAACGCCTGTCGAATACGGAGATGGCCGTAATCGTAAGGGATAGCGGGATCGGCATCAGCGAAGCGCATCTGTCCAGAGTGCGGGACCGGTTCTTCCAGGTCGATGCGCTTAACGGCGGGACCGGCCTTGGCCTTGCGATCTCCCAGCAGATTGTAGAGCTTCATAACGGCAAGCTGGAAATGGACAGCGAGCTCGGCAAGGGTACTCAGGTTACCGTTATTTTGCCGCTTGTTGATGTGCAGGAGGAGAAGGCATGAATACACAGGAACCAGGGAAATCTTCTTCAGAACAAAGGCTCGAGATGATCCGCGGCGGACGTGAACATTCAGCGGATATTCTGAAGCTCCTCCGTGAAGCGGCAGGCTGGATGGAGAGTAAAGGAATCAACCAGTGGACACCGGGGCAGTTCAGCATCCGCGATGTAGAGGATTATTTGAGCAGCAGAGAGGTTTATCTGGCCATGGAGGGAGCAGCTCTTGCCGGGATGTTCACCCTGCAGTTCAGCGATATCCAGTACTGGGGAGACCGCAATGACGAATCCTACGCCTATCTGCACCGGCTCGCTGTAGCCAAATCCCACCGCGGCATGGGGCTTGGCGGCCAGATGATCCGTTTTGCGTTACGAAGAGCGGAGGAACGGGGATGTGCCGGTCTAAGGCTGGATACAGTAGCCCATAATATTAAGCTGAACCGTTACTATCAGAGCCTGGGATTTCACTATATGGGTACCCGGGATGTCAGCGCAGGCCGGTTGGTTAACCTGTATGAGTATGAAGCGGAGACCGGCGATCCGGGCAGCGTAATTCTCCGGTATATGGGGGAAGCTGATTACGCTTTAATGAGGGAATGGAGTGTTTCCCCGGAGTATTTGAAGAAGTGGGCAGGTCCATCGTTGTCCTACCCTCTGGATGACCGGCAGCTAGAGCGATATCTGGACGGAGCCAATCATCCGGCAGAATCTGGTCTGCTGGTCTATTGTGCGGTGCTAAGAGCTACCGGTCAAACGGTTGGACATATAAGCTTATCCGCAATCGACCGTGAAAACGGTTCGGCCAGAATAAGCAGGGTCGTCGTCGACCCCGGGAGCCAAGGGCAGGGAATCGGACTGCAGATGGTTCGTGAAGTCCTGCGTATCGGCTTCGACGGGCTGCGGCTCCACCGGATATCCCTTGGAGTATTCGATTTCAATACGGCGGCTCAGAAAACCTACGAGACAGCCGGTTTTACACGGGAGGGGATCTCACGTGAGGCCGCAATATTCGGCGGGCGCTATGCCGATTGCATCGAGATGGGCATATTGGACAGGGAGTGGAGGACAAGCCGCCTCTCCGGCAAATGAATAGGAAGAACCTACAAAAGGGATACAGCATAAGGTCGGATAGACCATAGCTGTATCCCTTTTATGTAGCAGCCGTAAAGGCTGATTAAAGATTATGAAGGCATCCCTTCCGCGCGCAGACGGCCGGTCTTCTCATAGACTTCCTGAAGGAGACGGGAAGGCTGGGTACGGATGATTGGTTTGGCTGCTACGATCTCATGCGGGCCGACAACTACAATATTGTCCGCGCTGCCTTTAATCACAGCGCCGTCTTTGATGACTGCACCCTCACCGATAATCGCATTCTCAATCAGAACACCGCGGCCGATGCGGACGCCCGGCATAATTACACTCTGCTTGATCTTACTTAGCTTGCCGATCTCTACACCGCCGAAGATAACGGAACGCTGAAGACTGCCTTCCATCGTGCAGGATTCGTGCATCAGGCAATCTGCTGGCGGTGCCTGAACCCGTGGTTTATAGGCAGCCAGCTTCGTACGGTAAGCCCGGCTGTACATCGGCCAGCGGGAGTTGTCGAGCTTGAAGCCATTCTCGGACTGCAGAAGATCCATATGCGCCTCCCAGAGGCTGTCAACCGTACCTACATCTCTCCAATACCCGTCAAAGCGGTATGCGAACAATGGGTCATTGGCATCCAGCATGGACGGAATGACATCCTTGCCGAAGTCATGGCCGGATTCCGAATTAGCAGCATCCCGCAGCAAATAACCCTTCAGATATTCCCATTCAAACATATAAATACCCATGGAAGCGAGGTTGCTCTTCGGAACCTTTGGCTTTTCGGCAAATTCAGAGATCTGGAGATCGTCATTAACATTCATCACACCGAACCGGCTGGCTTCATCCCAAGGCACTTCCATGACCGAAATGGTGGCTTTGGCTGCTTTGCCTACATGGTAATCCAGCATTTTACGGTAATCCATATGATAGATATGATCTGCAGACAGGATAAGTACATTCTCCGGATTCTGGCTGTCAATGTATTCTATGTTCTTATAAATGGCATCGGCTGTACCCGAGTAGCTGTCTCTGCCTTCAATCCCTGAAGGAAGCAGCTTCACGCCTTTATCGCTGCGGCTGTGCAGTCCCCAAGGTTCACCTTCACCAATATGCTGATGCAAGGAATCGGCTTCATATTGTGTTAGTACCCCGATAGTGTCGATCTTGGAATTCACACAATTGCTGAGTGGAAAATCAATGATTCTATACTGTCCTCCGAAAGGGACTGCAGGCTTAGCCATACTGGAGGTCAAGGGGGCTAATCTGCGGCCTTCCCCGCCAGCCAGGAGCATGGCGATACAATCTTTTTTACTCATTTGTTATCCCTCCCATTTTTTTGTCAATGCTTGTAATATAACCTGCCGGCAAGCGCTTGAAACGACATAGGTGAATTATATTGCTGTGCTTCAAGAAAAATTACATTATTAATTTTCTTTATTCAGAAATCATTGAATCCGCCTGCAAAATTCATTTTCAAACGGCACATATTGGGGTAATGTAATAGGTGCATCCTATATATTAAGGTGGTGATGATTTGGCCGAAATACCAAAAACAGTAAACCTCCCGTCAACTGAAGATATTTATCTGTTCCATGAGGGCACGAATTATCGCAGCTATACGATGCTTGGCGCGCACATTGCCGTGGAAGAAGGGCAAGCCGGCGTTCGCTTTACCGTGTGGGCTCCTCATGCGGCATATGTAGGACTGGCTGGTGATCGTAATGGCTGGGATGGAACATTGGACTCCGACTCGTTATATAAGATACCCGATTCAGGATTTTGGAGTCGTTTTTTTCCGGGTATAGAGCCGGGAACTTTTTACAAATACAGGATTCATGGTGCAGATGGAACAAGCTTCCTCAAGGCTGATCCTTACGCATTCAAAGCTGAAGTACGTCCGGCCACCGCTTCCGTTGTGGCGAATCTGGATGGTTACCAATGGGGCGACGCCGCATGGCGCCGGAAGAGCAAAGCTCCGTACAATGCGCCTATGAACATTTATGAAATGCACTTCGGGACCTGGCGCCAGAAGGACAATGGGGAACTCTATACTTATAGAGAGATGAGCAGCCTGCTGATTCCGTATCTGACGGAGATGAGTTACACTCATGTGGAGTTTATGCCGCTTGCTGAGCACCCGTATGATTTGTCCTGGGGGTATCAGGGGACCGGTTATTTTGCGGCCACCAGCCGCTTCGGCGAACCGCAGGATCTGATGTACCTGATTGATCAGCTGCATCAAGCCGGCATTGGGGTTATCCTCGACTGGGTTCCGGCCCATTTTGCCAAGGATGCCCACGGCCTGAGAATGTTTGACGGTTCGCCGCTATATGAATACGCCGATCCGATGCTGGCCGAGAAGCCGGGCTGGGGCACGCTATCCTTTGATTTCAGCAAACCGGAGATCATATCGTTCCTGATCTCTAATGCTCTTTTTTGGTTTGAGATGTATCATATTGACGGCATGCGTGTGGATGCCGTAACCAGTATGCTGCGGCTTGATTTCGAGAAGCAGCACCATCAGTACAGAAAGAACATGCACGGGGGCCTTGAGAATCTGGAAGCGATCGCGTTCATCCAGCAGTTGAATACGGCGATTTTCCGGTATTATCCGAAGGCTCTGATGATGGCCGAAGAATCCAGTGCCTGGCCTGGCGTAACCTCACCTGTTCATGAAGGGGGGCTCGGCTTTAATTACAAATGGAACATGGGCTGGATGAATGACACTCTTGGGTACATAGAACATGATTTCGGGGCGCGGCCCTACCATCATAATTTGTTGACCTTCCCGATCGTCTATGCCTATGCCGAGAACTATACACTGCCTCTGTCCCATGACGAAGTGGTGCACGGTAAGAAGTCGCTGCTGAACAAAATGCCCGGCTCCTATGAGCAGAAGTTTGCCGGTCTGCGGGCATTGCTCGGTTACCAGATTAGTCATCCGGGCAAAAAGCTGCTGTTTATGGGCGGTGAGTTTGGTCAATTCATCGAATGGAAGGATCAGGATCAGCTCGACTGGCTTCTGCTGGATTATGAGGCCCATCGCCGGATGCTCGCTTACACCGCTGCCCTAAATAAGCTCTATCTCACGGAAAAAGCGCTGTGGGAGCTCGACCATGACATGGAGGGCTATCAATGGATTGACGCCGATGACAGCGGCCAGAGTGTTGCCTCCTACATCCGCAGAGGGAAGAGGCCTGTGGATACTTTGCTGATCATTATCAATTTCCAGCCGGTGGAACGGCGTAATTACCGGATCGGTGTGCCGCGTCCGGGGACCTATGAAGAGATATTCAGCTCGGAGACCCGCGAATACGGCGGTTCTGGTATTCATAATGAACCTGTTAAGAGTGAGAAGAAGGAATGGCATAACCAGCTGAACAGCCTGGAGCTGAACCTTCCGCCGCTTGGATTCCTGGTGCTCAAGAAATCCGGACGCAAAACGATTAAATAAACTATTCTTATCTATAAGGGGGAAATCTGGATGAAAGTTCTATTTGCTGCAGCTGAAGCCCATCCATTTATCAAAACAGGCGGGTTAGCCGACGTAATTGGCGCCCTGCCGAAGGCGCTTAAGGCGGCCGGAGTGGATGTTCGGGTAATTCTGCCCAAATACAAGGGGATCGCTGAGAAGTATTCCTCCCAGATGGAGCATGTCGCTGTCCTTGAGGTGCCGATCGGCTGGCGCAATCAATATTGCGGGATTGAACGGATTGTCTTTGAGGGAGTTCCTGTATACTTTATCGATAATGAGTATTACTTCGGTCGTGACGGCATCTATGGGTATATGGATGACGGCGAACGTTTCGCTTTCTATAACCGCGCTGTGCTTGAATGCCTGCCGGCGATTAACTTCCAGCCTGATGTGCTGCATTGCCATGACTGGCATGCGGCCGTAATTCCGCTGCTGCTGCAGGCGCACTACCGCCATAATCCGTTCTACAGTGAGATGCGTACGGTGTTCACCATACATAATCTCCTGTATCAAGGCGTGTTCCCTTATTCCGTACTGGGTGAGCTGCTGGGTCTCGACAACAGCTATTTCCCTGGGGTAGAGTATTACGGGAACGTGAACTATATGAAGGGCGGAATTGTCTACAGTGATCATGTCACCACGGTCAGTCCGACCTATGCCGATGAAATCCGAACACCTTATTATGGATATGGCCTGGACGGACTGCTGACCTCACGTTCAGATGCCCTAAGCGGAATTGTCAACGGGATTGATACCAAGAGCTACAATCCATCCAGCGATCCGTCTATTTTCACCCGTTACCGTTCTAACCTGGTCAAAAAGGCTGAGAATAAGCTGGGACTCCAGCAGGAACTGGGCTTGCCTGTAGCTCCTTATATTCCAATGGTAGCTATGGTTACACGTCTCGTGGATTCCAAAGGGCTGGATCTGCTGACCCGGGTTCTCGATGAACTGCTCTACTATGACGACATTCAGTTTGTCCTGCTGGGCACCGGTGATGAGATCTACGAACGCTGGTTCCGTGAGGCACAGTGGCGTTATCCGACCAAGCTGTCGTCGCAGATTACATTCAGTGATGCCTTGTCCCGCAAAATATATGCGGCCAGCGACCTGTTCCTGATGCCGTCCAAATTCGAGCCTTGTGGCATCAGCCAGCTGCTGGCTTTGCGTTATGGCAGTATTCCTGTAGTGCGTGAGACCGGTGGACTTAACGATACCGTTCATGCGTACAACGAGGAGACCGGAGAGGGCAATGGCTTCACCTTCAAGGACTATAACGCCCATGATATGATGCATACGCTCCGCCGCGCCGTATCGTTCTACCACAAGCCGGAACACTGGAAAAAAGTAGCGAAGAATGCCTTCACCGGCGATTACAGCTGGAATGTATCCGCGCAGCAGTATATTGATATATATAATAAGATTTCGGATAAAGTTACGGAGTAGAAGAACTATTGTATAGAAAAGGCATTCCCCGATCATGGTGATGGGAGGAATGCCTTCTTGTACTATGTATACGGATAATAATGTGGTGTTTTTGATTGGAACTCCTTTACATTCACAATCAGGTTCTCCGTATTGAATTCAATTAATGAGACCCCGTCAAATGCTCCGGTTTCTGACTCATACTCACATTCGAAGTACCATTCTACGGCAGTCATGCTGTCTTGGTGAATAAATTGTTTTATCGTCCAGACCAAAACTGTACCTCGTGTATTCCAGTCGTCAAACCATTTTTCTATAGTGTCTAATCCGTGATATTCAGGTCCGTAACATTCTGTATAGACGATATTTGGATCGAAGATTTTGCTTAATACGGTAATATTTTTATCAATCCATGACTGAAAATAGTTTTCAATAATCTGTTCTCGTTTAATCATCGTATTCCCCCCTTTTATTGCTATAAGTGTACTACAGAATATCTATCATCCGTGTGGGATTTTCCAACTCTCCGAGCCAAAAAAGGTGATGTTCCAAGCAGCCACTTCCAGGCTTCTGGGACACCACCTTCTTTTGTTTACAGTTATCTGTTAGTTACCTCAGCTTAAATTCCGGTACAGAATCCGGTACCCATACGGATCAAGCGCAACATTCATCATTCCGCCCTCCGGAACCACAGCTTCTCCCGTCAGTGCATCCAGCCAGTCATCGGTCTCCATCGGGTGGCTGAGCGTGCGGGGCTGCAGTGAATTGTTCATCCAGACGGTGAAATGGATCCGCTCATCTGCCCGCTCATAGACGATGCACGGGTCATTCTCACAGGCCTGGAGAATCCGGAAGCGGCCTTCACGGAGTGCTTTATGTTCCTTACGCAGCGCAATCATCATCCTGTAGAAGTCATACAGTTCAAGGTCCTGCTTCGTTTCATCCCATTCCATACATTTGCGGCAGTCCGGATCTTCACCCCCGGTCAGGCCGATTTCGTCCCCGTAATAGATACAGGGAGTGCCCATGAACGTGAACAGGAAGACGACGGTCAGCTTCAATTTGCGTTTATCTTCCCCCAGTACGGTGAGCAGGCGGGGGGTGTCATGGCTGCCGAGCAGATTGAATACAACCTCGTTCGTCTGCTGGGGATAACGCATGAGGAGCCCGCCGATCCGGTGGCCGAAGGTGATTCCGTCCATCCCGCCGTTGAAGAATTCCAGCACCGTCCCCGAGAAGGGATAGTTCATCACAGAATCAAACTGGTCTCCGAGCAGCCAGGTTAAGGAGTCACTCCACACCTCGCCTACAATATAGGCATCCGGGTTCGCGGCTTTGACTACTTTGCGGAAATCGCGCCAGAAGTGATGATCCACCTCATTGGCCACATCCAGCCGCCAGCCGTCCACCTTGATCTCCTTGATCCAATACTCAGCAACTTCAAGCAGGTAGGACTTCACTTCATGATTGGCGGTGTTGAACTTTGGCATATTGCCATAAAAGCCGAACGTGTCGTAAGTGGGAATACCGTCAACAATCTCAGCCGGAAAAGAATTCATATGGAACCAGTCGCGGTAGACGGAGAATTCGCCTTTTTCGAGAACGTCCTGGAATGGTGGGAATTTGTCACTGCAGTGGTTGAACACGGCGTCCAGCATGACGCGGATACCCCGTTTGTGGCATTCTTCTACGACCTTCTTCAGCAGCTCATTATCGCCGAAATGCGGGTCGACTTTTTTATAATCCACGATGTCGTATTTATGGTTGGAAGGGGAGACGAACAGCGGTGTGAAGTAGACAGCATTGATGCCCAGCTCCTGCAGATCATCCAGATGATCCAGCACACCCTGAAGGTCACCGCCAAAGAAATTATCGAGCTTCGGTTTGCCGCCCCAGGGTTCAGTGCCTTCCGGATCGTTCAAGGGATTGCCGTTGGCGAACCGCTCGGTCATGATCTGATAGAACACCGCATCCTTAGCCCATGTGGGCACTTTGAACAAATCAATTCCGTGTATATAAGGAAACTCGTAGAAGTGATTTGGCGGCTGTGGACAATCGGAACGGATGCCGTTATCGAGCAGGTACACAGTCTCCGAACCTTTGCTGACGCGAAAAGTATAGCTGAGGCGCTTATATTTTGGACGGACAGCCGCTTCCCAGTAGTCGAATTTATCATCGGAGGCAGCTTTTTCCATTATGATGTCGTAAGAGGTATGCTGCCAATCGTACTTGTCGCCAGTGAGCGCAACTACGTAGTCAACATCATCACGTTTGGTACGCACCCGCAGATGTATGGTTTTGGCATCGTAGGCATAAGCCCACTTATCGCGGGGAACATGGTACATCGCTTCCAGCAGCATGACTTCACCTCCTAAAAGTTTTGTAAGCAACTGCTTTCCGATAACGCTACGCAAAACTCGCTTCGAAAGCATACGCTTAAGTATTGTGAGCCTATTCACCTTATCCGTTAAATAACGCCTGCAGCGGCATCTGAACCAGCCCGGTTATTCCGGCGGCAAATGGAGATAGTAAATAGTATATACCTCTTTTCATAGGATGTGCAAAATGGGGGAATAGCAGACCCGGCCAACAGCCTGCAATTCATTCATGAATTTAACAGGTTTTGTCACAAATTTGTCTTTGCATATTCATGCGGAGTGATTTATAATAAATCGGTCAATGAGACTACTTAGAGAAATGAACATAAAGAGAATAGGGGAGAGAGACAAATGAACAAATGGGGTAAGCTTTCAATGGGACTGCTGCTGGCAGCGGGACTACTAGCCGGATGCGGCTCTAATAACAACGAGAATAATACCGCAGCAAGCGGAGACGCCAATAAGGGAACTGAAGCTAAGACGCTTACTTTGGGTACCAGCGCGGATTTCCCACCGTATGAATTCCGCAAAATGGTAGACGGCAAGGATACTATCGTTGGTTTCGATATTGAGATTGCCAAGGATATCGCCGCTGATATGGGTGCGACACTTGAGATTAAGGATCTGCCCTTTGACTCCCTGCTGAATGAATTGTCGAGCGGCAGAATAGATATGGTGATCTCCGGACTCAGTCCGACACCGGAGCGTGCAGAGGCTGTAGGCTTGTCTGATATCTACTACAAAGCCGAACAGGCTGTGGTCGTGCGTGAAGCAGACAAAGATAAATATGCAACAATGGACTCGCTGAAGGGTGCCAAGCTTGGGATTCAGACCGGTTCGATCCAGGAAGATATCGCCAAAGGCATTGAAGGCGCACAGCTGACATCCCTGGGTAAAATTTCTGAAATCGTACTGCAGCTGCAATCGAACCGCGTAGACGCTGCTATTATGGAGGGACCAGTTGCCAAGTCCTTTGTGAAGAATGTTAAAGGACTGGTAATTACCGATGCCAAACCGGAAGTGGAAGATGACGGTTATGTAATCGGGGTGAAGAAGGACAACACAGAATTGCTGGAACAAGTGAATAAGACATTGACCCGCCTGAACTCGGAAGGCAAGATTGATGAGTATGTAGCGGCAGCAAGCGAGCTTGCTGAGAGCAAATAGAACGCGAAACCGTCCAACGGTTAGCCTGAATTAAGTACAACCCGCAGACTGCTGCGGGACAATGCTCTACTTTGCAGAAAATGGCGGTGATCCGCTGTTTTCTATTTTTTTGAGAACAGGAGGATTTGCCGACTATGAGTGTATTGGAACTTGCCTATGATTACCGCAATTTTTTCCTATCCGGTCTGAAGTACACACTGCTGCTTGCTGTGATGGGCGTATTCTTCGGCTTCGTGCTGGGTATCGCGGTTTCGCTGCTGCGGATGTCCAAATGGAGAATTCTGCGCTTTATCGCCACCGCCTGGGTGGAGTTTCTGCGCGGTACGCCGATGCTGGTGCAGCTGTTCCTAATCCACTATGGCCTGCCGGAGTTCGGTATTTCGCTGTCCCCGATCCAGTCGGGTGCGATAACGCTAACGATTAACAGCTCAGCTTACCTGGCGGAGATTTTCCGTGCCGGAATTCAAGGGGTGGACCGCGGTCAGATGGAAGCGGCACGCTCGCTCGGGATGAAGCAGGGGATGACCATGCGTTACATCATTCTGCCGCAGGCGCTGAAGAATGTGCTGCCCGCAATCGGAAATGAATTTATTACCATTATTAAAGAGTCTTCCATTGTATCGATGATTGGGGTGGCTGATCTGCTGTTTGAAGCAAGAGCCATTACTTCGATCACCTATGAAGGACTTAGCCCGCTGATCGTGATTGCCGCCATGTATTTTGTGCTGACCTTCACGTTATCCAAGCTGCTGGGCATTTTGGAACGGAGGCTGAACACGGATGATCGAGGTTAAGAACCTGCAGAAGAGCTTTGGTAAGCTGGAGATCCTTAAGGGGATTGATCTGAATATTCACAAGGGTGAGGTTGTTGTAGTGATCGGTCCCAGCGGTTCAGGCAAAAGCACCTTTCTGCGTTGTCTAAACCTGCTGGAGCAGCCAACCGGCGGTGAGATTTCGTTTGAAGGCCAATCAATCACAGCCAAAAAGCATGATATCAACGTGACCCGTGAGAAAATGGGGATGGTATTCCAGCAGTTCAATCTGTTCCCGCATAAGTCGGTGCTGCAGAACATTATGCTCGCGCCATTGAAGGTACGAAAACAGCAAGCTTCCGAAGCGGAAAAAATCGCCACGGAGCTGCTCCGCACCGTCGGCCTTGAGGACAAGCGGGATGCGTATCCGGCCCAGCTCTCCGGAGGACAGAAGCAGCGGATCGCTATTGCCAGAGCACTGGCGATGCAGCCGCATGTGATGCTGTTCGATGAGCCTACATCGGCGCTTGACCCGGAGATGGTCGGCGAAGTGCTGGAGGTTATGAAACAGCTGGCTGTAGACGGTATGACGATGGTCATTGTGACGCATGAAATGGGCTTTGCCCGTGAAGTCGGCGACCGGATCCTGTTCATGGATGGCGGGGTTATTGTAGAGCAGGGGACCCCGGCAGAGGTGTTCGGTAATCCCAAACACGCCCGTACCCGTGATTTCTTGAGCAAAGTTTTATAGAATTACTGGAACAGCCGCTGAAAATTCCTTCAGCGGCTGTTTTTATGAGGGAAGTATATTTTGGCGGAGCGTGAAATGGGTGATATAGTATACAAATGATCAATCTACTTGAAAAGGAGTACATACAGATGAGAGATGATCTTTGCCGGATAGGCATTATTGATATTGGTTCCAACTCCATACGGCTTGTAATTTATGATACGACGCAGGCAGGCGGCTACAAAATTATTAAGGAATGCAAGTACTCTGCCCGCCTGAGTGAGAAAATTACCAGGGAAGGAAGACTGGAGAAGAAGGATATGGATACGATTATTCCTGTCCTCCACCAGTTCAAGGAAATCTGTGATGATTTCGAAGTGGATAACATCCGCGCAGGAGCTACCGCCGCAATCCGTAACGCAGCCAACTCCGCCGAGATTATAAGCTATCTGTCTGAGGCGTCATCCATCCGGATTGAAGTAATCAGCGGGCATCAGGAGGCTTATTTCGGATTTCTTGGGGTCATCAATGCCTTTGATATTCAGGACGGGTTCGTCATTGACATCGGAGGCGGAAGTACAGAGGTCACCTTGTTCCGAGGACGGCGTTATCAGCACAGCATCTCTTTCCCGTTCGGTGCGGTCAATACGAATCTGATGTTCAGCCAGGGCGGCAACTGGAACGCTGATCAGGTCCGTAAGCTGCAGCTATATGTTACCGGCAGGCTGGTAGAGCATGATTGGCTCACTACGGGCAACGGGCTTCCGTTATATGGACTCGGTGGAACGCTGCGTTCACTCGGCAAGCTGGACCAGAAGAACCGGGACTACTCGCTGCCGAACTCCCATGGCTATGTGCTTGAAGGGGAGACTATAGAGAAGTTCATGGAGACCCTGCCAGCGACTCCATATGAGAAGCGCAAGGACCTGGATGGTTTGTCGAAAAGCCGGGGAGATATCATCGTGTCCGGTCTGGTTATTTTCCATACGGTGTACCATTATATCGGGGCCAGCCGTGCTGTGATCAGCGGGGAAGGCTTGCGTGAGGGCATGCTGCATGATCTGCTGAAGCCGGAGCAGCCGGTCCGTGACAGCGCGCTGGAGTACAGTCTGGATACCATTATCCGCTTTGATATCCGTACCTCCAAGCGGCATCTGGATCATATCTATAAGCTGGCACTCGGCCTGCTGGGGGCTTTTGAGAGGGAAGGTGACCGGGAGGAGCATGAGATGCTGATCTACGTGGCAATTATGCTGCACCGTACCGGCTCCAACATTAATTATTATCAGTCCAAGCGGCATACCCGCTACTGGCTGATGAATTCCCCGATCCGCGGCCTGACCCACCGGCAGCTGATTCTAAGTGCGTACATTGCTTCCTACAGCACCAAAAGCCGGAAGCAGAAATTGTCCCAGATGCATAAGGACATTTTGCTGGCTTCCGACGAAGAGTGGATTCATAAGCTGGGTACGCTGGTGCAGTTAAGCATTGCCCTGGACAGCACCGAGATTGGCATTGTCAGCGGGGTCAACGCCCGTCTGCATAACAATACGCTTGATCTGGAGCTGCAGGGCGGACAAGTTCTTATCGGGCTGGAGGACATTGAGAATGCGCTCAAAGCCTTCAGGAATGCTTGGTCGGTGAAGGTAAAGCTCGGCTTCCCTTCCAGCGGTTAACATTCATAGCAGCGAACTGGCTCCGGAACGGGGCCTTTTTGTCGTCCGCCCGTTCGTAATACCCATTAGGCTGCAGGAAGCTGGATTTCACATTATCCATCAGCGACAGGTCCAGTATTTTGACGATCTGATTGCGGATGCTGCTGTCCTTCACCGGACACATCAGTTCGATCCGCCGCGTCAGGTTCCGGGTCATCCAGTCCGCACTGGACAGATAGACCTCCGGTTTGCCGCCGTTCTCAAAATAATAGATGCGTGAATGCTCCAGGAAACGGTCAACAATGCTGCGGACAGTAATCCGTTCGCTTAATCCTTCAATGCCCGGACGCAGACAGCAGACACCGCGTACAATCAAATCAATCGATACACCGGCCTGCGCTGCGCTGTACAGGTTGTCGATGACCTCCTGATTGGACAGGGAGTTCATCTTGGCGATGATCCGTGCAGGTCTGCCTGCGGCAGCATGCTCTGCTTCGCGCAGGATCAGCTTCTGGAGTGACAGGCTCATATTAGTCGGTGCCACAATGAAGGAGTTCCAGTTATAGTTGGCAGAATAACCAGTCATCTGGTTGAACAGCTCCGAGGCATCCAGGCCAATCTCATGATTGGCGGTGAACAGGCTAAGGTCTGTATACGCCTTGGCCGTGCTGTCATTATAGTTACCTGTCCCTACATGCACATAACGGCGCAGCTCAGGGCCTTCCTGGCGGACTATCAGCGTGACCTTGGCATGGGTTTTGAGACCGACAAGGCCATAGACCACGTGGCAGCCGGACCGCTCCAGCTTACGCGCCCATGCAATGTTGCGTTCCTCGTCAAAACGGGCTTTCAGCTCCACTACTACCGTAACCTGCTTACCTGATTCTGCGGCGTTCGCCAGTGCTGTGATCAGCGGGGAGTTTCCGCTGACCCGGTACAGAGTCATTTTGATCGCCATAACCTGCTCATCTTCAGAAGCCTGAATGATGAAGTCCGTCATGGCATCGAAGGATTCATAAGGATGATAGACCAGCACATCGCGTTCGCTAAGCACCTCGAAGAAATTCTCATTCTCCTCAAATTCCGCCGGATAGAGCGGCTCGATCGGTGCATGATGCAGATAGCTGAAGCCCTTAAGGCTGCCGGCAAACCCCCGCAGGAAACTGAGATCCAGCGGACCTTCAATTTCAAACACGAAATCTTCAAGCTCGAATTCGGCCTGCAGCTGCTCCAGGGCATAAGGGTGAATCCCTTTCTGTACTTCAAGGCGGGCAGGGACGCCGCGGCGGCGTTTGCGCAGCTCCTTCTCAATCTCCTCCAGCAGATCCTCTGCGCCTTCCTCATCAATGGTCAGATCGGAATTGCGGGTCAGGCGGAATTCACTGACAGCCACAGGATCATACCCGCTGAACAAAGTCTGGATATGCTGGCGGATCACATCTTCAATGAAGACAAACTGCCGTTTCTTACTGTTGGAGCGGTGGGGCAGCGGGATACAGCGCGGCAGATTCGATGGAATCTGCAGGATTGCGAAATAAGGTTCTTCTTCCTGGCTGTTCTTGCGTGTCAGCACTACTGCCAGATAGATGAACTGGCTGTGCACAAGTGGAAACGGACGGCTCTGATCTACGGCCATCGGCGTTAAGACTGGATAGATGATATCACGGTAATATTGCTCAATGGATTGCTCCTGGGCATGCGTGAGGTCCTTGTAATCGACGAACACGATCCCTTCCTTGTGCAGACTCCGGGAAATATCCTTGAATGTACGGTATTGGTCGGCGATGATTTTGGTGACCCGTTTGATCAGACGCTTGTACAGGCCGGAGGGGGTGTAGCCGGTGAAATCCTTTTTGGTATAACCCGCCCGGATCTGATCCTGAATGCCCGCTACCCGGACACTGATGAATTCATCCAGATTGCTGGACACAATCGCCAGGAATTTGGCCCGCTCCATAAGCGGGTTCTCCGGATCCTGTGCCTCTGCAAGGACACGGCGGTTGAATTCAATCCAGCTCAAATCGCGGTTCAGATAGGCTGTTGCGGGACTGGTGTGGTTGTTTTTTTTCTCTTCTGCATTCACGTTCATTGACCCTCCAAGTTATGCTTCAGTCTCTACATTATCTATCGTATTCTATCATTCTACTATTTGCCAAAGGGAGAAATGTTAAAACTGTGTAAAATTTTCGCGAAAACTTAAAAAAAATTGCTGAAATCACGATAATTCCAACGCTAAATATTAAGAATATGTAATAATTAACCCGATGAAAACGCTGTATATAGGCAAAATATTTCCAAACGTAACAAAAACATAGCCTCTGGTTACAAAGTTGTGATATATTCATAACTGTTAGTTTACAAAGCACCGCAATTCCAGAGACCTGGCAACAAAAAAGTACATAGGTCCAGCGTTATCTTGGCGTCACTGGCGGAGCGTATCCGTTATGTCCTGGACGCCCACTAATGAAGGAGGCTATTCAATGAAAATCAAGTTCGGAGCCATCACAGCCCTGGCTGCTGTACTGGGACTCGGCACCTTGCTCCAAGCCGCCCCTGTTCAAGCTGACAGCGTACATATCGCTGGAGAAGCTACTACCTATTATACTCTATCCAATCACTATGGCATCAGCATGGAAGAACTGATGAACGCCAATCCGCAAATTTCTGCGAGCAACATCTACCCGGGGCTTAAGCTGGCCATTCCGGGCACCGTTCAGGCTAAAATGGTCGCAGTAACAGAAACGGCAGCCGATTCGGTTGTAACTAATGGAGACTTGTCCTTACTAAGTGTTGAACCTGCGTCGAACACCGTTCAAGCCTGGGGCAAAGCTTTTACGTATGCCAAATCCATTCAGGTGAAGGCTTCGGCCTATTCCTCGGCTGCCAGTGAGAACGGAAAGTGGGGAGCGGTTGATTATTTCGGCAATGCGCTTAAGCTGGGAACGATTGCAGTTGACCCTAGTGTCATTCCACTGGGTACCAAGGTTCTCGTTACCGGATATTCTCATCCGGGTCTCCCGAAGCAGGCATTCCTGGCGACCGCTACTGACATGGGGAGCGCGATCAAGGGCAACCGGATTGATATCTTCATTCCCGGCAGCCAGAGCTTTGTAGCCGACTTCGGCTATCAATATGTACAGCTGTATATTATTCAATAACCCGATAAATGAATAGCTGCACCATTTACCAAAGGAAACAAAACCTGCCGGAGAACGGACGGGTTTTGTTTCCTTTTTTAATATATAAAGGCTTCAGCTATAATTGATCCCTCTGTTTCTGATAGATATGCAGGCTCCGGTGCATCAGCTGGTTCATTTGCTTTTGCTGACTTCAAACATTTGCGGAACAGTCACGAAGCTATACCCGCGTTTGCGCATAATGCTGATGACTTCCGGAAGCGCCTGTATGGTACCCTGCAGATTGCTGCCCCGGCCGCCGCCGCCGTGCTGGAGTATAATTGCACCTTTTCCGGCCCTGGAGAGGATATTGTTCCGTACCTGGGTCTTGGATAAGCCTCTCCAGTCCAGGGAGTCGACGTTCCAGTTCACCAGCTTGTAGCCGTGGGCTCTGGCCCATTTCAGCTGCTGCTCACTGATGTCACCGTACGGGGGACGGATCAGCCGCGGTTTATAACCCGCAAGAGCCTGGATAATATTCTCGGTACGGATAATCTGGGTGCGGAATTCATTCATCCCCAGCTTACCGAATTCGGGATGATTGTAGGAGTGGTTGCCGATCGCATGGCCTTCACGGATGATCCGCGCAACCAGACCGGGATGTTTCTCGGCACGGCTGCCGACCACGAAAAAGGTAGCCTTAACATTATATTTATGGAGAACATCCAGCAGCTGCGGGGTAAAGCGCGGATCAGGCACATCGTCAAAGGTCAAGGCAATGATCTTGCGCCGCGGACCCTGGGTCTTGATCGTATCCGGATATTTGCGCAGCAGCTGGCTTAGAGAAAGTCCTTTATTTCTTTTGTGGCGCCGGGCTGAAGACTGGGAGGAGGCGGTGGAACCGGCCGGAACGGCAGGATCTTCTTCCATAGAGACATTCGGCCGGGCGGAGGCTGGAGCCGATGCAGAAGCAGACGTAGCTATCGGGATGATGCTGGGCAGGATCACTATTATTATGAATATAAGGAGCAAAACGCGGCGGATTCTTGCCAACTTCATGGGTTATGCCTCCTCTGATCACACAGCTGGATATTTTGAAATACAAGGGTTGTTATTCCCAGCCTTTGCGAAATTATGCTGTCAGTATGTGAATCATCTAAAGATTTAACCTGTCCGTAAATACGTGTATACTTAATGAATACGGGGGTAAGTCCGCCAAATGATGAGAGAAACGGGAAGGATGGAGACAAGCATGACAGATTTGTTTACACCTTATGAACTGAAGGCCCTCACTTTGAAGAACCGGGTGGTTATGCCGCCGATGTGCCAATACGCAGTTGAGAAGCAGGATGGGATTCCTACGGACTGGCACTTTGTGCATTATGTCAGCCGCGCTGTCGGCGGTACCGGATTTATTATTGTAGAGATGAGCGGAATTCATCCAGACGGGCGGATTACCAATCAGGATACGGGGATCTGGGAAGACGGGCAGATTGCGGGGTTTAAGCGGATAACAGAGGCTGTTCATGCTCATGGTGCCAAAATCGCCATTCAGCTCGGACATGCCGGCCGTAAGGCGGTGGATGCCAATCCCCCGGTTGCGCCTTCGGCGATCCCTTTTGATGCACATTCTCAAACGCCCCGTGCGCTGACCCGGGACGGGATTACAGAGATGATCATGGCATACCGGGAAGCTGGTCGCCGGGCTGTTGAGGCCGGATTTGATACCGTTGAGCTGCATGGGGCCCACGGGTACCTGATCCACCAGTTCCATTCCCCGCTATCCAATGTCAGGGATGATGAGTACGGCAGCGATCCCGCGCTGTTCGGTGTGCAGGTAGTGGAGGCGGTGCGTGATGTGCTGCCGGCAGAAATGCCGCTTCTAATGAGAGTTTCCGCCAAGGAATATGTAGAAGGCGGATATAATGAAGCTTACGCGCTGGAATTCTGCCGCCGCTACAAAGCTGCAGGAGTAGACATGTTCCATGTATCATCTGGCGGGGAAGGTCCGATCGGCTCAAATGGAGGTCCTACTGCAGGGCCGGCTTATCAGGTGGAGCTTGCTGAGTACATACGCAGCGGACTGCAGGTGCCGGTAATAGCTGTAGGCCGTCTTGAATCCTACAGGGAGGCCCAGGCGGTAATTACTGAAGCGAGGGCAGAACTTGTGGCTGTCGGCAGGGGGATGCTTAGTGATCCGTACTGGGCTTTGCATGCGGAAGAGACGCTCGGAGGGGTACATCAGGCCAATTTGCCTAAACCTTATATGCGCGGGATTTGGAACAAGAAATAGAAGGCTGTGATTGTGAACTATGTCACAGATTTTAAGCTCCTTCTAAGGCATGGTTAATAAGATTAAATTTGAAGGAGCTTGATAACGTGGCGACGGTGATTAGTAACGAGCGGCTGGGAGACGGAGTATACCACCTGGTGGTTGAAGGAGGTAACGGCGGTGCGATGGGTCAATTCTACATGCTGCGGGCATGGGGAGCCTATCCGCTGCTGTCCAGACCGCTTAGCATACATCAGGTGAATGACAGCGGTGTTGATTTTTTGTATCACGTAGTAGGGGAAGGCACGGAGATTCTTGCCGGACTGAAGCCGGGCGACAAGCTTGAACTCGAAGGGCCATTCGGCACCGGCTTCCCGCATGTGGAAGGCAAGGTCGCGTTAGTAGGCGGGGGCATCGGAATTGCTCCGCTCTATTACTGCGCCCAGGAGCTTCCGGAGAGTGACATCTACCTCGGCTTCAGCCGGGAATCTTTTCGTACCGAAGCCTTCCGTCCGCTTGCTGCCGAGCTGACTGTCGATGTGGGCGGCCACATTCTGGACAGCGTGGATTTCACGGATTATGATCATATATTTGTCTGCGGTCCGCATCCCATGCTGAAGGCGGCACAGCTCAAGGGTATAGCTGCCGAAACAGCCGGCAAGCGCCCTGACGTGTATCTGTCGCTGGAGAACCGCATGGCCTGCGGCATCGGTGCCTGTCTCGTCTGCAGTGTATCCTGCAAGGATGGACAACGGAAGGCCTGCGCGGACGGACCCGTCTTCCTGGCTGGGGAGGTGCTGTTCCATGATTAATACAACTGCTACTATTGCCGGTGTTCATTTCAAGAATCCAATTGTTATGGCTTCAGGCACGTTTGGCTTCGGCCGTGAATACGGGAAGCTCTATGACGTGTCCCTGCTTGGCGGCATCTCCGGCAAAGGGCTCACACTCCATGCCAAAGCGGGAAATCCCGGTGTACGCGTGTATGAGACTGCTTCGGGTATGCTGAACAGTGTAGGACTTGAGAATCCCGGAGTGGAAGCGTTCCTGGCCAAGGAGCTTCCATACTGGGAGACACTGGACACGGCGCGTATCGTGAATCTGGGCGGCAACACACTGGCTGATTACGTGCTCGGTGCCCAGCTGATCCAGCGCGATGCGGATGCCCGTCTGCTTATAGGCAAACCGGCAGTGGATATGATCGAGCTGAATATCTCTTGTCCGAATGTGAAGGAAGGCGGCATCGCCTTTGGCGTGAAGACTCCGGCAGCGCTTGAGGTCGTCCGGGCAGTTAGAGCAGCAACCCGTCTCCCGCTGGCCGTGAAGCTGTCGCCGAACGCCGAGGATATCGCAGAGATGGCTGAGATGTGTGAGGCTGAGGGGGCGGATGCTGTCTCGCTGATCAATACGATCTCAGGAATGAAGATTGATGTGCGCCGCCGCCGCAGTGTATTTCATAATCAGTATGCCGGGCTATCGGGACCTGCGATTAAGCCTGTAGCCTTACGGATGGTGCATCAGGTATCCAAACGTGTATCCATTCCGGTTATCGGGATGGGCGGCATCACCTCAGCTACCGATATTATAGAATTCATTATGGCCGGTGCAGCCGTCATTCAAGTGGGAACGTACAACTTCATGAATTTACGGGCCGGCAGTACGCTTGTCGAAGAACTGCAGCAGTTTATGGCTGAAGAGAATATCAGCTCGCTGGATGAAATCCGCGGTATTGTATAGCTGGAAGGCTGAGCCTGCGATTTAGTATAACTTTTTTGCACAGCCTGAGAGATCTTCACTTGCCATGGTTAATATAATGGGTAGGGGGAATTCTGTTATGATATCCGATCAGCTGCATCCTGATGACATTGAGCTGTCTGAAATCACGGTTGGCCGTGACCTGCTGCTGCTGATTACCGGAGGTGTCCGTCATATCGGTTCGGCAAGCACCGCTTATATGGACGGTGACACTGCCAGGGTCATGACTTCGGCGGTACCGCATCATAAGGAGCATACGATCAGCGAATCCATTGCACTCCGGACAGCAGCTTCACTGAACCGGACAGTCACGGTTGTGATGGGGATTCATTATGACAATCTGACTAAAGATGGCATTATGGAAGTCGTAAATATTGTGAATTCCAAAGTGGACCAATATTTATTGCAAAAGATTTAACAATTTTGAAACGATAGTGGCACTCCCTGCGTAAAAGATACCAAATGAGCAACTAACTTTTATTTTGGAGGAATGAACCATGTCTATATTTAAAAGATTGCGTGATCTGACCATGTCCAATGTGAATGCGATTATTGATAAAGCGGAAGACCCGGTCAAAATGACCGACCAATACATTCGTGATATGACCGAGGATCTGGAAGATGCCGAGAAAGCGGTAGCTGCCCAGATTGCCATTGAGAAGAAATTCAAGCAATTGTATGAAGAGCAGGAAGCTCTGGTGAACAAGCGTAACCAGCAGGCACACGCTGCCGCTCAAGCCGGTAATGCCGATCTGGCCCGCCGTGCACTGGAAGAGAAGAAATCGGCTGAAGCTAAGCTCGTAGAGTACAAGACCAGCTTCGACCAGAACAAGGCTTCAGCGGACAATCTCCGCGGCAAGCTAGAAGAAATGCGCAAACAGCTTACGCAGATGAAGAACAAACGTGAGACACTTGTTGCCCGTTACAACGCAGCGAAGGCCCAGACTGAAATCAACAAAGCTATGAGCGGGTTCAGCTCCGATTCGGCTTCCGCAGGTCTCAAACGGATGGAAGACAAAATGCTTCAGGCAGAAGCACAGGCAGAAGCTAGCAACGAGATGAGCTCCGGCAACAAATCGCTGGATGATGAATTCGAGAAGCTGGGTAAAGACCAGGCGGTTGAGGATGAGCTGGCTGCACTGATGAAACAGTACGACAAACAATAACATATAGGCATAAGCCGGAGTTCAGGCGGTTGTCCACAGGCGAAGGGGAGACAGAACTAGCGGTTTCTCCTTCGCCTTATCTTTGTCTTACCTGTTGTCTTACCTGGAAGGTAATCTGAATAAGCGGGGGCTAAAGCAATGGATTTCCATTCCCTGGTGTCCATGGTAGTGTGGACGGTCAGCGGCGCAGTGCTGCTGTGTGTGCTGATGTTTGTGGATTCGCTGTTTACCCGTTATGATGATTTGGAAGAGCTCAAGGCAGGCAATATGGCAGTCACAACGCGCTTCATAATGAAGCTGGGGGCTCAAGGCTATATCTTATCGTCGTCCATTGCTGCAGCAAGCCGGCTCGGGGAAGCGATGGTTGTCTCTATTGTATCTTTTGTACTGTTGTTCGTTCTGGAAAAATCAGCCGAGCTGCTGCTGGGCAGGGTAGGCAAGCTTGATCTCGATCATGGCACTCAGCTGGGCAAAGTCGGCTACGGTCTGCTTGCAGGCTCATTGCATGTAATCGGGGCTCTAATTATTGCTGCATTTATTCGTGGATAACATACTTACTCTGACAGAACTTAAGCGGATACTTTCGAAACGAGTTTTGCGGAGGGAAATCGATGTAGTGTGTGCTGACAAAACTTTTAGGAGGATTGATGGCTTTGGGTTTATGGAAAAGAATCGGTAATATGTTCTCGAAGCCGGAGGCGCCTGCGGTGCCCAAAAGCATGCTCGACCTGTCTCCCGGAGATATTTGTGAAGTATCCCTGGTAACATACGAAGTAACGGGCCGGACGAAGACCAGCGGCCGCAATGCTGCTGTATTGACGCTTCGTGACGGAAGCCAGATTTCCTACCTGTATATTGAAGAACGGGAGCAGCTGCAATACAGATTGTATCATCCGATCGACGGGCGTCTGGATAGCCCTTCCGAGGTGCCGGCTACCCTGGAGCTGGATGACTGTACCTTTTATCTGGAGGAAGAATACGAGGGGTATGCAGCAGTTACAGGTCAGACTCCTTACATGAATGGCGGAGAACAGCACGTCTGGCAGTACCAGTCGGATGATTCGCAGCTGCTACGCGTGGAATGGCAGAATGGCCGGTTCATGCTCTATGAAGGTGAAACTGTCATTCCGGCTGATGTCAGAGTGATTCGTGCGTCTTAAGGTTTACATGGAGCAGAGGAGATCAGTCTGCTAGAAATCAAGGGATGCCACCGCCTGTTGCAGGCCGTGTGCATCCCTTTTTGTCTGTGAGCCAACCCGAAGCTAAATTTCCCTTTGTAGTGCCGCATGTTAAAATGGGCGTAGCTCAGCAGATGCAGGAAACTGCCAACTTAACAAGGAGGATGGACTACTTCCATGGCTAACCCAGAGAACAATAACAAGGAATATACCAATGATAAATTTCAGCGCTCAGCGCTTCAGGTGACAGAGGCTCAGGTCCGGCTGACAGCATATGCATTCCCCCTTACCGATGAAGAGGTTCCTTTGAATCAAAGCTGCGGGCGCTATCTGGCCCAGTCCGTTCATGCACCGCATCCTTTTCCGGCATTTGACCGCTCAAGTATGGACGGCTATGCTGTTATCGCAGCAGATACAGCATCGGCTGGCGATAACAACGTGGTGTGGCTTGAAGTGGTCGATGTTATTCCCTGCGGCGCAGTAGCGTCAAGAGAGATTACGACGGGGACTGCTGCGCGGATCATGACCGGAGCGCAGGTTCCGGATGGCGCGGATACTGTAATTATGCTGGAAGCCACAGAGAGCCGGATGGAAGGTGGTGTTACTTATGTGGGCATTCGCAAGCCGCAAGCGGAGGGACTTCATATTACGCCGCGCGGCCTGGAGCTGGGGACAGGAGAACTGGTGCTGCCTGAAGGGCAAATGATCGGTGCCGGTGATATCGCTGCACTGGCTGCGCTGGGTGTCGCGAATGTTCCCGTACATCGCCGACCTAAGGTGGCAATCTTCGCCACCGGGACTGAACTGCTTGAGGTGGACGAGCCGCTGGCTCCGGGTAAAATCCGCAACAGCAACTCTCCTATGCTGGAGGCGCTTGTACGGGAAGCAGGCGGAGAACCTGTAATGCTTGGTGCGATTGCAGATGATCTGGAGCTTGCCCGGAGTAAGGTGCAGATGGCTCTGGAAAGCTATGATCTTGTAATTACTACGGGCGGTGTATCCGTAGGGGATTATGATATTATGGGTGATCTGATCCGCGAGCAAAGCGGCGAAATGCTGTTTAACAAAGTAACCATGCGACCGGGCAGTGTTACAACAGCGGCTGTACGTGGAGGAACCCTTCTGCTGGCCTTATCAGGCAACCCGGGAGCCTGCTTTGTAGGGTTTCAGCTGTTCGCCCGGCCTGTCATCGGGCTGATGCAAGGGGCGGCGCAGCCTTTTTTGCCGGAATGGACTGCAGTGCTAGGCGTGGATTATAAGCGGGTAAACTCCTTCACCCGGTATGTCCGGGCCCGGCTGGAGATCCGGGAGGGCATTCTCTATGCTTATCCTGCCGGCGTAGACGAATCCTCCGTGATGGTTACGATCAAAGACAGCGATTGCCTCATCGTCATTCCGCCGGATAGCGGGCAGATGACTTGCGGGGACAAAGTAACCGTGCTTAAGCTGCCGGGGGAGACCCGGGGGTAAATAGTGGGGGAGACGGGAACTAACGAAGCACGTATTAGCTTTGAACGGAAAGGCTTAGAAACTGTACAGATGCAAATAGAGCAAGTAGAGCCCGGGCGCGAACCCGGACCGGACGCGCGAACCCCGACTTTAACCTGAACGGGAATCTGGGCGAAACCTCATAGATGGGCGCTCACCAGTGTGGACAAGCGTATGACCATGCTGAGCATGTCATTTTGTAAGAAAATGTAATGGGAATACTGGGGTGAACATTATTTAATATTTTCACCATATGAAAAATTCGAAATAGAGAAGTGACTTATGGGGACCTGAGATGCTAAAGTTTGCTTAAGTTTCATATCGAAGCGGTTTAAATGTTGTACGTAATGCAGCTCGGCCTCTAAGATATAGGAGTGTTCGGACAGATTGTTGTATGAAATACAACGATTGTTTCGCTCAACGGCTTGGGGGAGGAGAAATGATGCCTTTTGTACAACAATTCTCGATAATAGCCGGAATCATATGGTAATTGTTGTATTCTGTGCAGGATTTGGCAAAGTAATCAGTTCCTCACACGCTGCGGGTTGAAAACGTAAAATCTTGCCCCAACATCTCAAAAGATCGAATATTTACTGTGATGAAGGCAATAATTGATGTGATTATTTTCAATTCTGCTATGGGCAGCAACGGGGCTAATTATAATATTACATCATATGAAAAATTCACAATAGAAAATCAAAAATCGTAGAGCAACCTGCCAGCAGGATCATCCCATCGTGCTCCTATTTTCATAATGCGCCTACCGAAAGACGGGTTACAAGGGAAAGCCCTAAGTTCTCAGAATACTTAATGAATATCAAAAAGAAACCCGGATCAACTACGATCCGGGTTTCTTGATAATCTAAGCTCAGAAGCAGAAGTACGCTTCAACCCGCTGCTTTGTTGAGTAGAGCCCGAATCAGGCATATGGATACCCATGATCATTCGCATGCGGCTGAAAAAAGGAGAATCAGGTGTACAAATGTGCTTGTATCCGAAGATATGGAACAGACAGTCTGATAACCACAATCAACACACAAATAAGCCAGTAACTAGCCACCTGTTGCTATATAAAACAGCAGAGCAGCCTAACTTAGTCTCACCCTTTGTCCGCTGACCAGTGCTCAGGATGCGTAAGCGATCCCGGCAGCTTGGTAGCCGAATCTCCCTTAGCAGCCTGCAGCTGCGCTTGGGTAAGGAAGAGGCTATCCCGCAGATCGGCGCCGCTCAGATTCGTGTCGCGGAGATCAGCGCCGATCAGGTCAGCATGCCGCAGATCCGCACCGCTGAGGTCAGCGGCGATCAGATAAGCGCCGCGTAAGCTGACACAGCGGAGATCGGCCTTACGCAGCTTGGCGCCGATCAGATCAGCCCCGCGGCCGTAGTTTTTCTGCCGCTTGGGAGCTGGTTCCAGCTGCGTCCGCGCGGTATTGCGTGCCAATTCGCTGGCACGCAGCAGCAGTTCATTGACTTCAGCACGATGAACGTGCACATCGAGCTTCAGGAGTTCCGCAGGACTTAGTATGGTCAGATTCAGGGTCTGCTCCATCATCAGCATGAGAGAATCATGCAGAATATCAGCGCCTTGGAATGCCAACGCTTCACGCAGATACCACAGCAGCTCGTGAAGCTGGCGCATCACCAGGAAGACCTCGAACATCTGCCCGGCGGTTTCAGGGGCCTGCCGCCAGTCACGGCTTCCATAGGTCAGATTGGAGACCTTCTGCCCGGCTCCGAAGCAGTCATACACTGTGCAGCCACGGAAGCCTTTCTCCCGCAGTTCCGTGTGAATTCCGCAGCGGAAGTCCTCCCGCAGATTGGGGCAGGGCTGTCCGGCATTCTTATCTATTGCGAAGTCGGAGGAAGCGGCAAAAGGAAGCGCCGCGCAGCACAGGCCAAAGCAGTTCAGGCAGTCAGAATGCAGTTCAAGCAGTCCAGTGTCCTGAGTTTCAGTCCAATTCAAATAATTTTCTATCAAAGGAATAATACCTCCACATCAATAATGAGACTCGGCCCGTAGCCTTTCGCAAATGTCAGACTATTGGGAGGATTCACTCTCCAGACGGCGTTCAATAGCTTCTGACATCGTTTTGTCCGTGAGATGGGCATAGATTTCGGTGGTTTCAGTTGAAGCATGTCCGAGCTGTTCCTTCGTTCTGTAGATATCATTTTGCAGATAATAGTCGGTTGCGAAGGAGTGCCGCAGCTTGTGTACAGTCAGATAAGGTTTGCCGAACCGCTTGGCGTATTTGATAATCATCTCTTGAATCGCCCGCTTGGTCATCCGTTTGCCCTCAGTGCTGCCATTTGGCAGGGTGATGAAGAGCGCCTTTTCCCGTTTCGGAGTCTTGTATCTGGACTGGCGGAGGCTGAGGTACAAGCTGAGATCGTCCTTGGCCTGCTCGCGGAAATAGACTGGAGTCTTGAAGGTTTCGTCATTATGACCCTTGCGGAAGACATAGAGCAGCTTGTTGTTCACATCCAGATCATCCACATTAAGATTGACCACCTCGGATACGCGCAGGCCGGAGTTCAGAATCAGACTGGCAATACAGGCATCCCGCTCACGATTCAGCTGAAAAGAATAATAAGCCTGCTTGTTGGCTTCTACATCTTTGCCATAACCCTCATAGATATAGCCTACGAATTCCAGCAGCTCCTCATCCTCCAGAATTTTGCCCTTTAGCTTGGCAGCCGTATCCTTCGGTTTGTGAATCCGTTTGATCTCCACCTTGGCCATAATATTACGCTTAAGCAGCGGATAAAAGTTCTCATCCTCCGCAATCTGGCTTAAGTAGTGGAAGAGGGAGCGAAGTGCAGACAGCTTACGGGACACGGTAACGCGTGTATTCGCACTCTCAGCCCGGGTTGTCAGATGCAGGCGGTAACCGACAATGCTGTCCATATGCAGGGTCTCCAGATCGAGCAGCGTAATTTCAGTATTCTTCGCAGCTGCGGATAGACCTTCACCGCGCAGCCAGCCGAAAAAGGATTCATAATCCCGGATATACTCTAACAGCGTGGAGGGGGACAGATCCGGACGCTTATAATCGATGAACTGCTGCACGAACCAGGGCATCTGCGGCAGACGCTGGTCGAGGTTTTTCCGGTCGGTGGTTTTTTGAATACTGATAGGAATCACCTTCTTTTTAGTTTGCCGGAAGCCCGATAGGGCTGTCATTCTATCTTAACATGTTTTAGCATTTTATGGCTTGAATCTGTATCCGGGAGAGGTAGTGCCCTTGCTCCTGATGTGACAAAGTTATATGATGTGAAGTAAACGAAAACGGCAGAGGTGAACCTGATGGAACTTGGAATCGAGCTGGTTCCTAAAGAGCAGAAGCAGATTATAAGCAGATTAATGCAGTTCTATTTGTATGATTTTACGCGGTACCTGGAGCTGCAGGTGGACCGTGACGGATTGTTTCCGTCCTATCCCGGGCTGGAGGCCTACTGGAACAGCGGTCTAAACAAGTTTGCCTACTTATTCACGGTAGACGGCAATATTGCCGGCTTTGCGCTTGTAGACCGGCTACTGCGTGATCCGGAGGGACAGTTCTATATGACGGAGTTTTTTGTGATGCAGAAATACCGCCGCAGCGGCGTAGGAACCTGGGCTGCACACCGGCTGTTCGATATGTTCCCCGGCGATTGGAAGGTCTCGCAGATCCGTGCGAATACACCTGCGCGTAACTTCTGGCACCGGGTGATCGGTTCGTATACAGGAGGGGAGTTCCAGGAGAGGTTCAACTCCCGGCAAGGCAATCCCAGTCAATACTTCAGCACATTAAATACTAATCGAATTAATAAATAAATGTGGAATGCCTGAACATGAATTCACCGGTTCATCACATACAATTCCCAGAATGGCACGCAACTTTAAGGAGCTTCCAGCGTCTGGTAACTGAGGTGATCACAAATGTCCATGCGTAAGAGTGTATTCGGAGCGGGCTGCATTACAATTGTATTAGCGTTCAGCTCAGGCTGCGGCAACGGGGCAGAGATTCATTCGTCCGGTGCCGGGGGGATGGCACAGCCGTCCGCAACGACAGCTGCAACAGCCGCAGTATCCGTTACTCCTTCCCCAGCCCCTGCTACGCCAGCAGTAATCAAGACTGAACCCCCTGGGGTCAAGTCAGTGGCTCTGATTCCGGCAGTACCGGATTATAATGAAAGCGGCAGAGGATATGAAATTAAGGGTGAGATTGTCCAAGCTGCGTTTTCCGCAGATCAGACCCTACCATTGGGGCTGTTCATGCCCGAAACGATGGTGCGGTTTGAACAGGATAGAAGATCTGCCTGGGGCACACCGGATAAACAGAATTATATTACTTTGATGAAACCTGTTGCAGGGGATGCGGCAGCTGGTGATGGAGAATTTGAGCCAGGCAATGATCGTGAGCTGCTGAAATACAAGGAATACCTCGGAAGCAAGGTAGAAGGAGACCAGACGGCTGAAGCATTCGAATTTACAGCCAAGGAGCAGACTTACAGAGCAGAACTTCATCTACAGGCTGAACAACGCGCAGCGCTGCTTCCCGTGTTCATTGCTATGCTTAGAGATGTAGAATATATGGAGAAACAACCGCCCCTCACTCCAGGTGTGTTCTTAACAGCGCCAGATGTTGGAAGTGATCCCGGGAATAAGCAAGCGCTGCAGGAAACAATGGACTGTCTTGAAGCCTGGTCGGCAGGGGACAAGGAGAAGTTCGCGGCTACTATGTTCTCCCCGCAGCTGAATGAAGCTCTGCAGTTTTTCCTGGATAATAAGAATGTCTACCGGTTCTATGAATTAACACTGACAGGCATCCCGATTGAAGGAACCAAGCGGGCCGGCTTCTGGGTCAGGTATACGCGGATGAACTCAGAGGGCTACATTATTGGCGGAGGGAATGAGATCTCCCTGCTCAAGAACAAACAGGGCGAGTGGAAGATTGCCAACATTGATTAGATGTAAGAAGAAGATTGTACGCAGATAATAAGTGTGCTATAATTTGCACATTAAAACCGCAAAGAGGAGTCAATACTTCCTATGGCAGAGATCAAACGATTTGGTTATGGATTGCAGGCGTTAGTCGTGCTGGCTTCAACAGCAGGACAGTACTCGAGTGTGGAGATTGCAGAACAGATCCGCTGCGAGCCGACTGCACTGCGTAAAATTCTGTCCCGGCTTACAGAAGCCGGTTATATCGAAGTACGCCAAGGGCGGGGTGGCGGTTATACACTGGCTAAACCACCCGGAGAGATTACTCTGGCAGAAGTATATTTGTCCATGCATGATGATGTGCCTATGCTGGACGGTATGCTGGATACTACCGGCAATCATTTGTTTGGACAGAAGGTCCGCCTGTCGTTCGATCAGATTATGACGGATATCCGTTATCAAGTGGAGCATGTGCTGAAATCTTATACGATTGCTGACTTAGTGGAGTGACGTGAGAGGTCCGGGAAGCCAGTTTCAACAGCTGGTTTTTTTTGTGATAAAGTGTGCTGATAAATGCACATTTAACAGCCTGATCATTTTATTTTGGAGGAGAGAAAATAATGAAAATTCACTGGTTTGGACACTCCGCATTTCAGCTCATATCACAGCAGGGGACGGTAATTCTGATTGATCCCTACGGGAAATTCCTTGGTTACCGGATGCCTAAAGTTAAGGCGGATATTGTAGCCATTACCCATGATCATAAGGACCACAGTCAGATTCAAGTGGCTGAAGGTCCCTATGAACTGATTAACCAGCCCGGGCATTTCAGTGTACGGGGAGTGGAGATTCAAGGGGTAGCCACGTATCACGATAATGTGGAAGGGGCAAAAAGGGGCAATAATATCATCTTCGTGTTCACGGTAGACGGACTCCGGATTTGCCACGCCGGTGATCTCGGCCATGCTTTGAATGTCCAGCAGTTGGAGCAGATTGGCAGGGTTGATGTACTTATGATCCCTGTCGGCGGAAAAGCAACGCTTGATGGTACGGGTGCGGCAGCCGTAATGAAGCAATTGCAGCCGGCGGTTGCCATACCTATGCATTACAGCACCAAAGCGCTGGGGTTGCTTGGCCGGTTGTTTTTTGCCAAAGCAGATAAGTTCTTGCAGGCTGCAGGGCAGCCTGTTAACGTAGTAGAAGAACTGGTCGTTACCAGCGAGACTCTTGCCAGACAACGTGGTGTATATACTCTCCAATATGAACCAAGCTGAATGGGCTGGAAAAGAGGATTATCAATGTCAACCCTATCTGTGACTCGGCGTAAGTCCCTATATGTCCTATTTACCCTAATTACGGCGTTGGCTGGCGGGGGGATCTTTGTGCTGCTGCATCTCCCGCTGCCTTGGCTGCTCGGCCCTATGATCGCTGTGCTGACCGGTTCCAATCTGCGTAAGCAAGTATATATCTGGCCCGGACAAATACGGAATACCGGGATGATTATCGTCGGCTATACGATTGGTCTCTCGTTGACCGGTTCTGCACTGAATCAAATAGCTTATCAGTTGCCCTCCATGCTGCTTATGACTACGCTTCTGCTGCTGTTCTGCGCCGGAATTGCGGTCATTGTATCTAAGGTGTCGGGGACCAACTACAAGACTATTCTGCTTGGAAGCATCCCTGGCGGCTTAACCCAGATGCTAGTGCTAGCCGAAGAGTCTGAGGATATCAATCTTACGGTTGTAACCGTCATTCAGGTGGTCCGGCTGATGATGATTATTATCTGTGTGCCGCTGCTGATCTACAGTCCGCTGTTTGCCTGCTACGCTGGCGGGGGAGAGAATACAACTCTTCTGGTTGAATCTGCGGCCGGTTGGGGAGAGCTATTCCCGAATATCTTTTATTTTGGCGTCGCTTGTACGGTATGCGGAATTGTAGGCCAAAAGATTAAATTTCCCACCGCGTATCTCCTCGGTCCGGCTATTATTACAGCTATTCTGCAGATCAGCGGTCTTCAGGGGCCCGCACTTCCGGATATTCTGATCAATGCCGCGCAGCTGATGATTGGCGTATATGTCGGACTGCTGCTCGATCCGCGTAAGCTGAACAATAAACTGCTGACACTATCGCTGGCTGTAAGCAGCGGGGCAGTGCTGATAGCAGGGGCGTATGGCCTGAGTCTGCTGTTCGCTTACCTGGATCCGGTATCATCAGCAACTGCGCTTCTCAGTCTTGCTCCCGGAGGGATGGATCAGATGAGTCTGATCGCGCATGAGGTAGGGGCGGATTTGCCAACGGTGGCGGGCTATCAGTTATTCCGGACGTTTTTCATCTTTTTTGCGGTTCCGCCGTTGTTTAAATGGATCTTCCGGGAGAAAAAACGCAAGACGGCAACGGTTAGTTAACATAATAATGATTATGTTAACTAAAATCTGAGTTTGATCTGCAAAAGCGGGGTTGAAGTGAAAAGAGAACTTAAAGGAGAACTTAAAAGAGAACTTAAAAAAAAGCTTGGGATGCCCTCTGGGGGCTGTCCCAGGCTTTTTCTGCTCGTGTAATTGGGGAATTTCTCAAAATGTAAAAATAATCACATCATTTAAGGTATCCCGGTGCATATAATCTGTATTGAACAGTGTTAAAAAACATTGCAGTGTTAAATTTAATAACGCCTTGTTAAAGGAGTCTTACAATCATGAGTAAAGAAGAGAGACAAGAGCAGGAACGGAAAGCGATGCGTAATTTGATTCTGACAACGGCTGGTGAATTAGTGGCCGAGAAGGGGATTGGGCAGCTGTCTATCCGAAAGATCGCTGAACGGATGGAGTATTCCGCCGGGATCATTTATCACTATTTTCAAGGAAAAGAGGATATAGTGGAGCAGCTTCTTCAGCAGGGGTACAGGGAGTTGATGGGCGGACTAGCAGCCGGATCAGACACTGCGCAGAGTGAAGTATCAGCTGAGGATAACTTAAGCCAGTCGCTGTCACAGTTTATCCGGATGACCATCGCGGAAGGATCGCAGTACCGGAATATGATGCTAAATGATTCGCCTGCTGTACTTAACCATACTGCAGTACTGCATAAAGGGGCTGCACTGGAGCGTAATGCAATCAGCATGCTCTGCAGGGCTCTACGTCAATTCAAAGGGATGGCCGCCCGCAAAGAGGAGGAAATTGAACTTACTGCCCAAGTGATTTGGAGTGCGGCATTTGGACTGATCATGAGGCTGAGCGTCGAGAAGAATCTGCCCGAGGAGCAGAAGGAAGCGCTGATTACCCGGCATGTCGAGGCAATGCTGCTTATTGCAGGGAGTCGGGAATAAGTTTTTACGACTATTCGGATAAGGGGTAGAAGGCGATGGGGTATAGACGATCAGTTGGCATTTTAACAGGTTTAATTATTATCCTTGCGATTGTCGCGTCGGGGTACGGATTGCTGTCAGGTCACGGGCCGGGTTCTGAATCCTTTACCTCAATCCGGGGGGAGAAGGTCGAATTATATGGTAGCGGGATCTATAAATACGATTCAATTTCCGTCGTCGCCCAGGCCAAAGCCCAGGATGGAGTTACACTGATACTGGGGGTTCCCTTGCTGCTCGTTTCACTGGTTATGAGCTTCAGAGGGCGGGTCAGAGGGCGGCTGCTGCTAGCTGGAGCCTTGGGATATTTTACGTATACTTATGCGTCTTACAGCTTCCTGTCTATGTACAATAACCTGTTTCTAATCTATGTAATATTGTTCTCATCCAGCTTATTTGCATGTATTCTGACTCTGCTGTCATTAGAGAAGGAGAAGGTAGAACGATTTTTTAGACCAAGTTTACCGGCACAAAGCATAGGGTTATTCCTGCTTTTCACCTCAACAATGATCATGTTGTTATGGCTGGGCAGGCTCGCGGATTCTTATCGCCAAGGGACAGCACCTGAAGGATTGGAGCATTACAGCACATTGGTGATTCAGGCACTCGATTTAGCCATTGTTATTCCGCTATCTTCAATTACCGGGGTACTGCTCATTCGCAGACGGCCTTATGGTTATTTGCTTGCTTCTGTAGTCATAGTAAAAGCCGCAGCCCTGCTAACCTCGATTACAGCCATGATCATTGGGATGCTGAGGGCGGGAGTAAGTGTATCTACAGTAGAGCTGGTAGCGTTCCCTGCGTTTAATGTAGGTGCTATTGTTTGTTTATACCTTATATTGAGCAATGTACAGGAACCGGGATAGTCTTATAACCTATTCACCATAGATAAGGGGCGGCGGATAATATGAGTAATAGAACACTGATTTTATATGCAGGCAAGTATGGATGTACCGAGAAAGCGGCATTTCTGTTGAAATCGAGGCTTGGAGAGGCTGAGGCTGTGAATCTAAAATATGCCAAAGTGCCGGCGCTGGCTGCCTATGACACGGTGATTCTGGGCGGCTCCATCTACTACGGTAAAATCCGTAAAGAAATGGCGGCATTCACTTCCAAAAACTTGCAGGAGCTGTCGGGTAAGCGGCTCGGGTTATTCATCTGTGCAGGTGTGACGGGGGAGAAAGCGGAGCAGGAGCTTCAGCAAGCCTATCCTGAGGTTTTATACAAGAAGGCACTTGCCAAGGAAATCCTGGGCGATGAGATTTATCCGGAGAAAATTTCAGCACTGGACAAATGGGTTCTGCGGATGGTCAAGGGGAAAGGGAATGAAGCTGGAGCAGGATTATCGATGAATAAGCTCGAAGGATTCGCGCGGGCAATGACAGTGAGTTAGATTAACTGGAAGCCAACGGTGGGGCTGGAATGGTACAGTTTCTGTAAAAGAGCGGCAGCTAAGGAGATTGATCCTGTGCAAAGAGCTGCCGCTGCATTGATTTTGGGAAGATATTGCACTTAGGGTAACATAAATATAATTATGTTAACTAACATTCTGTATGTATCTCTAAAATAACAGATCGTCACCCATGTGTTATACTATTTCAACATATGAAAAATTCATAATAGAAAGCCCTCGCCAAATACTCCACTTAGCTACCACACTCGTCTGCAAATTCAATATGTATCTATCAATTAACAGACGGAAAAAGGATGGAAATACCACAACTAGCTACAGAAATCAACAGTATTTATCGCGAATAATTAACGGAGTACTTCCGTCAATTTGGACGCCATTTCCAGGGACTTCTGCGCATGCTGCAGAGAAAGGATGGAGTCCGTACCGTCCTGCAGACATTGGAGTGCATGGCGTAAGCTTTTTTCATATGGATTGTTAGGGGTCAACGGAATACTCTCTTTGCCTATAGACGTATATGCGGTTAAGCTGGCCTCTATATCCCCGTTCGCATAACCGATCTCGTGGAACACCAGCTTCGCCTGATCGAAATAAGCTTCATAACCGACGGTAAAAGGATAAGACTCCGGCATCTGCGAAGAGACAATCAGCTGTGCGCTCACCCCAGGTTGAAGGAAGGAAGCATGCACCAATGCTTGACCGTCTGTAGCTCCAGAGGCACCCCAGACCGCAGAAGGTGCAGGTGAATCCAGCAGCCATTCAATGAAATCCAGATCATGAATCATCAGATTAGCTGCGATCTTGGAGAGGCCCAGGTCCCCCCATAGCGGTGCCGTTTCCCGGCGCAAGGTGACTTGCAGCAATTTTCCATATGTAAGATCCTGAACTGCCTTATATAAGTACTCATAAGCATAATCGAATTTGATGAATTGATTGACTAGAATTCTCCGGCCGTATTGCTGCTCAGCCAAGAGCATCTCCCGTGCATCTTCCGGCTCCAGGGCAACCGGCGTTTCGCAAAATACATGCTTCCCGCGTCTCAGCGCCTCCACAGCATAAGTCTTATGAAGCGCAGAAGGCAGACAGATATCTATTACATCCAACCCGGGATCAGACATTATATCTTCTATAGACAACGTGATCTCTACCCCAAGCTCTTCCTTCAGCTTCAGTAGCTTGGCCTCATTACGTCCAAAGATGACCACACGGTCTGTAGACTCCAGTTGCTTCAAGATCGATGCATGATAGGCTCCAAAACCTGTTCCCAATATGCCAATATTCATTTACAGCAGCTCCTTAGATTTGATACATTCATCATAACGTCCTATTGTTGACAACAGAGTGGCAAGAATAGAGTTGTGAAACGATGCGTCATTGAAATGTAGAAACTGGAGGGATAGGATGCGGCTGCACCGATTGATTGCAATTCTTTTATTGGTTGAATCCAGGGGCAGGATGAAGGCAGCTGCTCTGGCAGAGGCCCTCGAAACTTCTGTCCGCTCCATATACAGAGATATTGATGTCCTGGCTGAATCGGGCATACCTCTCGTTACAACAACCGGGCCCAACGGCGGAATTTCATTGATGGAGGGCTATACGGTGAATCTGCGGCGGCTGCATGGCGAAGAGGTGGTTCAGCTGTTTTTGACAGGGATGGGGATGCCTGCAGGCGGTTCGGGCGAGACCGGCCTTCTGCTCCAAAATGCTCTGCTGAAGCTGGAAGCAAATCTGCCCGCTCCTTATCAGGAGGATATCCGTACCGCGCAGAGCCGTTTTCTGTTCGATGATACACCGTGGTGGAGTGATCGGGCGGCAGTGCCATATCTGGAGACGCTGCGCACTGCGGTGTGGCGAGGCAGACGGATTGAGACGAAGTACCGCAAAGTGAATGGAGAGCTCTCCTGCCGGAAGCTGCATCCCTATGGACTTGTTGTCAAGCAGGGCGATTGGTATCTGGCCGCTTTTTGCGAGGGGGCAGAGGCTATTCGTACGTTTAAATGCGAGCGGTTTGCAGCGGTGTCGTTAATGGAAGAGACCTTTACTATCCCTGAGCAATTCTCCCTGCAGGAATACTGGAAGGAAGGAGAGCTTGCCTTCATTAATGCCAGCAAAGCACGGGAAATCTACCCCGTAGTCATCCGCACGCCTGTGCATAATCAGGGGATCAGTAAGAGGTTAGAAGTTATGAACACGGAATCAGAGGGTGAATTCCAGATCATCACTGCGAATATGTACGACTATGAGACTGCGTGTGAGAAGGTGCTGCTTTTGCTCGCCCAAGCTGAAATTAGGGAACCGGCAGAGCTTCGGGAGTACATTAGCAGTCAGGTGAGTATATGGAAAAAAATGTATTGTTAAGATTGATATTATTGAAAATTGTTAACATAATTAATAATATGTTAACTAATCAACGATAAGAGGTTGTTAAGCAATAGCTCGAGAGTGAATTTATGGCAGCGTGTTATTGTTATAGAGCAAGGTAGGCAAAATAATCCCCAGACCTAAGCTTCTCAGCCGAGTCTGGGGATTATTGATGTCTTAGGCACTTATGTTAGCCTTATTTGCAGCTTCGGCAAGCTCTCTGCTCCGGAGTCTTTTGTGCGCCGTAATCAGGAAAGGAAGACCCAGCGCGGTTGTCAAAGCGAGCGGCACGAATACGGCCGGACCATTCGCCGTACCGAATTGATCGAGCAGCAGGCCTCCCAGAATAGGTGCTATCACATTGCCTAGATTATTGAAGCCGATCGTTCCGAAATAAGTACCTTTCCACTCCGGACGGGCAATCCGGTCAATCAGCATATCCATCATCGTAAAGAGCAGGACTTCCCCGACTGTGAACAGCACGACACTGAACATAATCAGCGCGACTCCGCCAGGCATGCCAAACAGCAGCAGACTGAGAGCAACGCAGCTATTACCCAGGATCAGAGGAATGACCGGTGGGAATTTGCTGGCTGTGCGGACGATCGGATACTGTACAATCAGCACCGTTATCGCATTCAGAGAGAGCATGTAGGAGAAGAGCTGTCTGCCATTACTGAAATGGGGGTTGTTCGCCAGATATTGCGCCAGTGTTGAACTAAAGTGCCCATATCCCAGCACGCAGAAGATCGTACCGAGCAGAACGGGCAGGAAGACCTTATCCCTTCCGGTGGTAGACAACGCTTCTAGCAGCTTAGGTGTCCGGGCTTCGCCATGAACTGGCAGGCTGGCACGGTGTACAGAGAATTGCAGGAACAGTACAAGTCCATAGGCGATATAGACGATCCCGGCGATCATGAACGGGAATGTAGATTTGGCTGAGCCCAGCTGCAGGCCAATGATCGGCCCGAAGACTACACCCAGATTCACCGCTGCATACCGGAGATTGAAGACCAGCAGCTTGTGATCCGGAGGTGTAATATCCGAGAGTAAAGCCCGCGAGGTCGGTTCGAATACTGCACGGCATAGCCCATTTAGCGTATTGACGAGGAAAAAGACCCATAAATGCTGCGCGGCTGAGAAGCCGAAGAATACGCAGGCCCAGCCGAACACAGAGACCAGCATAACGATTTTGCGGCCGATCACGTCAGAGATGTAACCGCCATAGAAGCTGATCAGAACACCCGCCAGAGAGCTGACGGCTACCGTAAATCCTGTTTGGGTGGCAGTAGCGCCCAGGACCTGCGTCAGGTAAATCGATAGAAAAGGGATACTCATGGAGGTGACCAGCCGGCCAAACATCGTTCCGATGATAATGGTCCAAGCCAGAGGATGAATGTGCCGCAGATGCTGTTTCATAGAATCAGGTGTCTCCTAATCGGGTGGTTTGAATTTGTGAATGCTTCTTGATGCTGGATTAAGTATAATTGTATAGATAAAAGGATGAAATAAAAGTGTAAGAATTTCATGTGACTTTTCACCTTTAAAGGAGTCTGGATATATGGACAATAGCAGCATGAATTATCTCTGTTTGGCTGCGGCTTTAGACCCGGCTTTTTGTATACAGCAGCCCATTCCGGTCACTATTGAGCAACTAACCGGCATCCTGTGCTGCACCCCGCGCAATGTAAAGTTTATTCTGCGGAAGCTTGAGGAACAGCAATTGATCACATGGATACCCGGCAGAGGCAGAGGGAATTATTCGCAGCTGACGTTCCTGCGCAGTGTGGACGAGGTGCTGGAGGAGAAGTTTCAGGACATGGTCCATAAAGGCCGGATTAAACCGGCGATCGAGTTAATTGGCCAATATCAGGTTAACGAGCCGCTTAAGGAACGCCTGCTGGCAGTACTCGACAAACAAATGGGCTTCTGGAGTGAGCCGGACTCCACATCCGGGCAGGAGGTGCTGCGGATTTCACGTAACCGCCCGATGGAGAATCTGGACCCGGCGATGGTGTACACAGCTTTTGAAACCTATTTGCTGGGGCATATTTGCAGTACATTAATTACGTATGATGCAGAGAATGGCAGTTTTCTGCCTGGGCTGGCGCATACTTGGGAGGCCAATCCCGACAGTACAAGTTACCTGTTCTACTTGCGTAAGGGGGTAAGGTTTCACCACGGACGGGGGATGACTTCACGAGATGTCAAAGAGACCTTGCAGCGTCTGACCGATCTGAATAGTCCGGCGATCAGCCATTTTAAGGATATCTGTCATGTTGAGCTGGAAAGTGATTATCGTATCCGGTTTGACCTCGTGCAGCCCAATACCTTTTTTCTGCATCTGTTCAGTTCAATCTATATGTCTATTCTGCCTTATGATGTGGATTTCGCCGCTAATCCGGTAGGGACGGGGCCATATCAGGTACTGGATCTGAATGAGGATGTACTGGTGCTAGGCGCATATGACCTCTATTACGGAATCCGCCCACTGCTGGACCGGGTAGAAATCTGGTATTTACCGCATTTGGGATCGAGTGTCCGCCAGTATCAGCTTACGGATGCCGGGCACAACCCGCCTCCTGCCGGGGAAGAGCAGGGTCATAGCATTGATTACCCGGCCTTGGGCTGCCGCTACATCCTGTTTAATTTTAGAAGAGAAGGCCTTCATCATCAGCAGGCTGTACGGGAAGCGTTACGGATATTGTACAATCAGCCGGCTATGATCCGGGAGCTCGGGGGCAACCGGATTATGCCGGCGGACAGCTTTTTGCCCTGGAAGAGTAATCAGCAGGAGTTCAGAGAGCCATCGCTTGAGGAAGCAAGAGCGCTGCTTCAGGCTGGCGGCTACGGGGGGGAAGTGCTGACGATTGCCTACCGGAGCCGGAAGGAGGATCAGGAGGAGGCTTTATGGCTGCAGGAACGCGGCGGGAGGATCGGACTTAAGCTCCAGCTGCATCCTTTGACCGAATACGATCTCGCAGATATCATGGGCTATGCCGACTTGCTGATTGCCGAAGAGGTGCTGGAGGATGACTGGCAGTGGGGGATGATCAATTATTTCCGCAATGAGTCGAACTATCTGCATGATCTGCTGCTGGATCGTCAGAAACTGGCGCTGCAGCGGGTTCTGGAGCATTTCTCCCGACTGCCTGCTGAAGAGCGGGCGGAGCTGCTGGATCTGGCGGAAGACCAATTGCGCGACAACTGCTGGGTGCTCTATGGCTGTCATATGAACAAAAAAGCGCAGCTTAGCCAAAACCTGTTCGGACTTCAGACCGGCTCTTTCGGATTTCTGGATATTTCGAAGCTATGGGTTAAATCGGGATTCCAGTAATTAGACCTCAACTCACCGCAGCTGATAGAAAATTACCGCATGGGGTATATAGATACATAGACCACGGCGGGAGCCGTACGAAATCAGCTGCGCTTAAGGAGGCTGCCGGCTTTCGGTATATGAGCTTAAGAAGGCTGCCGGATAATGGAGCAGACAAACGAAAGCATAAGAAGCTTAATCAAGAAGAGCAATAAATCCTCAGGCTCGGCTGCCATCGGCAATACAGGTATTGCCATCGTCAAGGGAATCGCTTTTGCACTTACGGGTAGCGGTTCAATGTTTGCCACAATGATGCATTCGATTGCCGATGCCGTGAATGGGCGTTATTACCACGTCGAAGGGCGTATCGAGCTGAAACGGGGATTGACGCTTGCCGATGCCGACGACATTAAGTTCAAGGTAAGGGACAAGTTGCTTGCAGATCCGCATATTTCCGATGTGACACTCGGCATACTCGAGGATAACGGCATTCAGAACTGGGTGCCGCAGTATGATCTGCAATGAGTCTTAGCTTAAGCTGGAACTGGAGAAAGGGTTTAACTGTAGAAACGGCTGCTTCCCCTAGGGGACAAGCAAGCCGTTTCTTTGTGCAGGCGAAGCTGGGATTAGCTCAGACCGCTGCCTGTTGCTTGCCGTCACATTTCTTGCAGACGGTGAGCTTCTCGCCCGCAGGACCTTTTCCGAAATACAATAGCTTAATACGGGTGCTCCCGCAAATCGGACAGGTGCCTCTTGCTCTGGAAGGCGTGCGCCAGAGTGCTTTGCCGCGCTTGTTTTTGGCCATGATACGTCCCACCTTTGTAATGTATACCCTATCTTATGCCCGGAGGGAACTTACGGTTCTGCCGGAGCTGAAATCATTTGAAGGGAAAGGGTGGCGTTGAAAAAGGGGCTAAAATGGCCGAAATATGCCCCGAAAAAACAGCGTATAACATAAATTATACGCTGTTTCAGTTCTGAGAGATTTTTATATGAATTCAGGCACTAGTGATCAGCTCAAATAGAGTCAAATTGGTAGAATAATAATATATTAATGTAATATAATCCCATTCGCGAAATTTGCTTAGGCTTTCATGGTTTCTGCACTCTGAACGCATGCTATAATAATTGGAAAACAAATGCAGGAGGTATTGTATTGGTACATAGCAGCCCGAAACATAAATGGAGATCGGACAAGCTGTCTCATCTGGGGTCGTCGATTTTTGCAGAGGTGGCCATCTGGAAGGCGGAAGCACGAAAGTCTGGACTGGAGGTCATTGATCTCGGAATTGGCAGTCCGGACCGGGCGCCTCTGCCTGAAATCCGTCATGCCTTAAGCGAAGCGGTGCTGCGGGAGGACAGTTATTCTTATCCGGCTTCCAAAGGAAGCGATGCGTTCCGCAAGCAGGCGGCCAAATGGATGAAGTGGCGTTTCAACGCTGAAGTTGATCCGGATGAAGAAATCGTATCCCTGATGGGTTCGCAGGACGGACTGGCGCATCTCGCACTCGCGGTCTGCAATCCTGGGGATCTGGCGATTGTGCCGGACCCCGGCTATCCGATCTATTCAGGGTCATTAGCTATAGCGGGGGTTAGAGCGTGGCCGCTACCTCTATTGGAGGAGAATGCCTTCCGACCCGACCTCGAGAGCATCCCTGATGAAGTATGGTGTGAAGCGGTATTTATATTACTCAGCTTTCCCGGCAATCCGATATCTGTCACGGTAGATCTGGCTTATATGGAGCGGTTAGTGGAGCTTGCTCTTAAATGGGATGTGCTGATCATTCATGACCTGGCCTATTCGGAGATGGGCTTCGACGGCTACCGGCCCATTAGTATACTTCAGGTTCCTGGAGCGCTGGATACTGCCGTTGAATTTCATTCCTTTTCCAAAAGCTTCAATATGGCCGGCTGCCGCATCGGCTTCATGACGGGCAATGCTGAGGCCGTCGGAGCGCTGCGGGAGCTGAAGAGCAATGTGGATTACGGTGTCTTCGATCCCATCCAGGAAGCGGCAGTCGTAGCGCTGGAGCAGGCGATGACTTCCGGACCGGTGCAGGGAGTGGCTGCGCTGTATGAACGCCGCAGGAATGTTTTTGTGGAAGCCATGGCATGTGAAGGATGGATGGTGCCATTGCCGGAAGCAACGATGTTTATCTGGGCGAGGCTGCCCGCGGAATTTTGTGCCGGTCAAACGGAGCGTTCGCGGCGGCTTGCGCAGGAGCTGCTGCTGAAGACCGGGGTAGCGGTGATTCCCGGAAGTGCTTTTGGGAGCCAGGGCGAAGGGTTTGTGCGGATTGCACTGGTGGAGGATGAAGAGCGGCTTCTGGAAGCCGCCCGGAGGATAGGGGAGTTTCTGCGTACGAACGTTTAAACTTCGCGTAAATTACTGATATTCTTTTGGCAGGGCAACGGCTAAAATATGGTGTTCAGTAGGAATCAGCGCGGTTCCATGATCGATGGTTATATTGCCGAAGTATGGATACTTTGCGCCGCTGTTGATCATCCCCAGCAGTGCGCCGGTATCGGAATGGTTGATCGAGATATAGCCATTCTTGTAAATGGCGAATACAGCCTTGCCAACGCGCCGCAGGTGCTCAATCTTGTCTGCCGGCTGATCGAATGGAACAACGCTGTCGCTCGCAAGGTTAATTCCACTAACCACTGTCTCATGCTGGAAGAAGGCCATTCCGTCTACCGGACCGGCCAACCAGTTGCCGAAGCTAGCATAGCTTGTGGGGGCCGTATAGGTATCCGCTCCACGCTTAAAGCGCGTAAGAGTATATCCATCCTGGTCGAGATTGCCGTCTGCTGTATAAACATAAGAGTTCTGGATGGAGGTAGCGGCACTCCCCAATCTGGAGATGTCGTCCAGCGGATTATAATTTTCACGGCCGGAAATCTTGCCTGTAGCGGGATTCAGCTGTACGAGAGTCAGCTGGTAACCCGGCACGGCCGTTGCCGTATTCCCCGCTGCAGTCTTTGCCTGCTCACGGAGTATTATTTGTCCATTCTGATAAGTCACATAACTGTATAACCCCTCAATTCTCCACAGCCGCTTTCCGGTATCCGGATCAAGACCGTAGAATTGGGTGCGGATGTTATCGACCGTGCTGGAAACGACAAACATACCTGAATATTCTCCATTAATGGTCCCCGCATACATAGGAATATCCATATTATCCCATAGTTTCTTTCCTGTAACCGGGTTATAGGCCGCGACAACGCCGTACTCATTGGCAAAATAGACCTTTCCGTTAATCAGGCGGGCCTGTGCCCCAATCTCTATTGGCCGCTCCGACACCTTAACCTTCCAGATCAGCTTTCCGGTTGCAGCGGATACTTTGACGAGCTGTTCCTGATTGTCGATGAAGATTACGGAGTTATTCGTGACGATTTGCGGATGCGCCCCCTGTTTATAGGACCACTTAATTTTGCCGGAGGCTATATTTTTGGCATAAAGTGTATTGTTGCTGTCTGAGTAGTAGAGAATTCCGTTCATAACAGGCGGCTTGACGTCATACATGCCCATGCCATCCGTGGCTACCTGCCACTTCAGAGGCAACAGCTTATCTTTGGAAATCGCAGTGACTGTATTGTTCGAGGAAGCAGCGTATGCTGTACCCGGCAAAAGGTCTGCTGAAGAGATAGCGGTGAGGGATGAGAGCAGGGAAAGGGCGAGTAAGCTGGTGAAAAGGGGTTTCATTGGCGGCATCTGAGTCATCTCCTTGATGTGGTCTTATTCTAAATAGTAAGACGCCGGGTGGAAGGATAGGTTGCTAAAATAAGGAAGACAATATTGTAACCAAAGGTACAGCCACAACGATAACTATAATCATAGCTATAATGTAACATAATATGTATTATGTTAACTTGGTAATTCACTGAGCGGTATTTAGGGTAATAAGGAGCAACTACAGTTATCAGGAGGTTGCCTTTATGGGATTCAATTTCGGAGGCTTTGGCGATAAAATACAAGGATTAGTTGAGACATTCAAAGAGGGCGGAGTCGGTGAGCTGCTGCAAAAGCTTCCGCTAGACCAGCTGCCTGTCGATCAGCTCCTGGAGAAGCTGCCGCTGGATCAACTGCTGTCGGGTTCTTTTCTGCAACAGTTCACTCCGTTCGAGTCACTGACCGAGCTGTTGCAGAGTGGAGGGTTCTCTGCCGGATCAGCAGAGGAGCTGAAGGCGCTGCCGCAGGATCAGCTGAACGAGCATGTCACGAAAACTACCTCCTTCAGCTCACTGAAGGACATGCTGGTCAAAGCGGCAGAGTTCTATTCCCAGCGGAAGTAGCGCATTTATCTCCATCATTTGACCACTGGGAACCAGTCTAATTCAATAAAACAGCGGCAGTTCTGGATGTATATCATCCATGGCTGCCGCTGTTTTCATTATTATGTGATTTCGTATTTTAACGTAATCTTTATTGCTTGAGCCAGGCCGTTGCCAGCAGCAGGGCCCCTTTGTTGGCATGGGTCTCTGCCAGGGCGTTAAGCATCACGAAGTCGTGGATGATGCCCTGGAACCGGACTGCCGTAACTGGTACTCCAGCTTCGCGGAGTTTGGCAGCGTAGGCTTCGCCCTCATCCCGCAGCACATCTGCTTCGCCAGTGATGATTAAGGCTTCCGGCAGACCGCTAAGCTGCTCCAGGCTGGCCCGCAGCGGGGAAGCGGTAATCTGTGCCCGCTCCTCCGGATCAGTGGTATATTGATCCCAGAACCATTTCATGCCGGTGCGCTGCAGGAAATATCCTTCGGCGAACAGGTGATACGATTCTGTATCGAAGGCAGCATCGGTTACCGGATAGAACAGCAGCTGCTTGGAGATTGCCGGGCCGCTGCGTTCCTTGGCCATCAGTGTGATGGCCGCAGTCATATTGCCGCCTACACTGTCTCCGGCAACACTAAGCTTGGACGCATCTAATCCGTATGTGGAGCCTTCTTGGGCGATCCATTCCAGTACAGCGTAGATTTCTTCAATGGCTGTAGGATATTTGGCTTCGGGAGAGAGGCTGTACTCCGGGAAAACGACGGCAGCTTCGGCACCAACGGCCAGCTCGCGGATTAAGCGGTCATGCGTATGGCTGTTGCCGAATACCCAGCCGGCTCCATGAATATAGAGTATGACCGGAAGAGAGTTAGAAGCAGAGCCGATAGGACGGACAATGCGTACCTTCACCTCACCACCAGGGCCGCCGGATACCGTCAGATCCTGAATATCGGCTTCGGGCTTGAATATTTCACTGGATTGGACTGTATTTACAGTTTCGCGGCCTTTCCCAGGCCCAAGGTCGGGCAGAAAGGGAGGCTCGGAGTTGTCATCAGCGAATTTCTGGGCTGCGGGCTCAAGAACAATTTTGTTGTCTTCAGGCATGGTTTATAGTCTCCTTCTTAGATCTGGTTTAAGTCAGGCTCTCCTTCATCCATAACCATCTGACACTTTTCTGAAACGTAAAGCGAACGGAAGACCCTCGTCAGGGGCTGGAAACTCCGCCGCTCATATAGAAAAAACAGGCTGCATCGTCCAATTAAGGAGGAGTGCGGCCTGTTTCTTTTAAGCGTTCTTATAATGCGTGCCGGGAAATCTCTTCTGCATCCGTAGCTACAGGATTATTCCCTTCACGTTTACGTGCCTGTCTTAAATAATCCACCAGAACAAACAACAGTGTGATCAGCAGCGGATACACGATCGCCCAGCCTGTGAACGGAAACACGGCTACCGTTGCGGCAAAAGAAATCCAGCTGATCATCACGCCTGCCCGGCTGCCCCGCAAGAGGCGGATTCCTGCAGCACAACCGCCAATATAGGTGAGGATGAAGGTGGCATTGGGGAATTTAATCAGTGTCGTAATCGAGAGCAGGCCGCTACCGTAGAGCGATAACACTGCTGCGAAGCAGAGGGTCAGGAAGCCGATCGCTCCGACGGGTGTCTGATAACGGTCCGATAAGCGGCCCATCCATTTCGGGGCATATCCCTGCCGTGACAAGGCATAAGCTACACGCGATGCAGCGCTTGAATAGGCAATAATCGTCGCCGTACAGATGAATAATCCGGTGAGTCCGGCAATGAATCCGCCCCAGGCTCCAAGCGGCTGGCTGATGATCCAGACCAGAGATGAGTCGGCTCCTCCCCGCAGATAGCTCTGCGTACCGACTGTAGCAAGTGCCGAGAGGAAATAGAGGACTCCGACAATGACCGCAGCAATGGTCACACCCTTGACGGCAGCGCGCTGCGGGTCCTTGAATTCTTCAGACAGATGCGAAACGGCCTCCCAGCCGATGAAGCACCAGAAGAGAATCGCTGCCGCCTGCCCGACACTCATCCAGCCATGCGGAACAAACGGTGTGAAGTGGACGCTCTCCATTCTTGGCAGAGCCGCAGCAAAAGAGAAGACCAGCACGGCAACAATCGCGATAACCACGGCGATTTGTACTTTCCCGGCCACTTTCATCCCGATCCAGTTGACAATCAGGCCAATGGCCAGCATTCCTGCAGCGATGGCAATTCTGGCCGGATCGCCCCAGCCCATGGCGGCTGTCATATACCCCGCTCCGGTCAGTGCAGCGACAGGACCGCCAATCGGCACGGACATGAGGAAGAACCAGCCAACCAGTGCACCTGCCTTAGGGCCGAAGGCCAGGGTGACAAAGTGGGATACTCCGCCGGCATTAGGGAATTTGGCCGAGAGCAGACCCATGGACAGCGCAAGCGGGAGAATCAGCAGGGTCATGAATCCCCAAGCCAGCAGAGAAGCCGGTCCAGCCATCTCCGCTGCCAGTCCGGGTACGATTAACACACCTGAGCCGAGGACGGCTCCTATGTACAGGGCAATAGCCTGTGGCATCCCGATATTCCGTTGTAATGATTTATTTTCCTTCATATAAATAGTCCCGCTTTCCTTGTATTTAAATATAGAGTATCAGATAATAGATCCATTGGAAAAACGGAATTATCGAATGGAATCGATTCGAATAACCGATAGGTTGAAGGAGGTACTATGGAGTCTAAGCATCTGTTCACCTTTCTCGTTGTAGTTGAGACCGGCAGCTTTACCCGCGCGGCCCAGAAGCTTGATTACGCCCAGTCCAGCATTACCGCACAGATACAGGCGCTGGAGGCAGAACTGGAGCAGCCCCTGTTTGACCGGATCAGCAAAAAGATCATTCTCACCGATGCCGGCCGCCGTCTCTTGCCGTATGCCCAGGAAATCTCCAAGATGCACACGATGGCCGAGAACGCCCTGCGGTCGGAGACGGAAATATCCGGTTCGCTGCGGATTGGTGCACCTGAATCTTTGGCGGCCTTCCGCCTCCCGGGCATTATCAAGGAATTCCGCAGCCGGCACCCGCAGGTGCAGATTACGCTGAAGCCGGGAGCCTGCTGGGAACTGACGGAGTTCGTCCGCTCAGGAGAGCTTGATCTAGCCTTTCTTCTCCAACCGGAGACGGAATATAAGGAGATGTACTGTGACACGCTGATCCATGAAGTCATGACGCTGGTCGCTCCGCTCGATCACCCGCTGCTGGAATTGGAAGAAGTACATCCTTTGCATCTTAAAAATGTTACGATTCTGCATACGGAAACAGGCTGCACCTACCGCACCTTATTTGAGCGGCATCTGAACAGTTATGGAGTATTCCCCGATCCGAATCTGGAGTTCTGGAGCATTGAAGCGATCAAGCAATGCGTAATGGCAGGACTCGGTATCTCATTCCTGCCGATGATTACGGTCCGCAGGGAATTGGCGGAAGGCAAGCTGGGCAGGCTGAACTGGAATGATGAATCACAGCGGGTAGCGACCCAAATTGCATATCACAGCAAAAAGTGGAAATCCCCAGCGTTAAGTGAGTTTCTTGGAACGGTGCAGAAGCATGCTGTAAGGTGGAGGGAAGAGGAGGAGCACAGGGCATGAATGAGCCGGAGCTTGAATATGAAGAAGAGCTGGATGCCTTCCTGATCTGGATGAAGGACGCCGGCTACACAGCATATACGCAGAAATCCTATCTTGCTGATGTACGGGAATTTCTGGGCAGTCTGAACGGACGGGAGCTGGGTACTGTAAAAAAACTGCAGGTTGTCTCCTATCTGACTTCGGTGCGGGAACGCGGGGTAAGTGATGCGACACGAAACCGCAAGCATGCGTCAATAAGCTGCCTCTTCAAGGCGCTGACGGAGCTGGAGCTGCTGAATATCAACCCGGCTTCCGGAATCAAGAAGTCCAAAACCGAAAAAAACCGTGAGCCTGTCTATCTGGATGAACAAGACCTGCAGCGGTTTCTGTCAGCGGTAGACGGCAAATACAGAAGCCGCAATCTGGCTGTTTTTTTGCTGATGTCGTATATGGGGCTGCGGGTAGGGGAAGTACACACGCTGAATCAGAGTGATTATAATGTAGAGAGACGTTCACTGCGTGTCTTCGGCAAAGGACGCAAATGGCGCAACGTCCCGGTTCCTGAGGATATTGCCCCGTATCTTGACCAGGCGCTGACGGACCGGCTTAATCCTTGGCACAGCAAGGAGGAGGCGATGTTCATCTCGCAAAAAGGCCGCCGGCTCTCCATCCGCGGCATCCAAGGGATTGCTGCGGATACATTCAGCCGCTTCCAGAGTGAAGTGCCTTCGTCCCAGCGCCGGCCGTACTCCAGCCATAAGCTGCGGCACTCCTTTGCCACCATGCTGCTGCGCAAGGGAGCGGATCTGCGCACGGTGCAGGAGCTGCTGGGCCATTCCTCGATCCAGACGACCACTGTATACACACATATTACGAACCGTGAGAAGGAAGAAGCTATGTCCAGACTGCAGATCGGTATGCCGTATAAGACAGGCAGCGGTGATTTGTGAACCTGGGGCTAACAGCGTCAATACACACTATGAACTATTGTTCAAAACATAACGCATAAATCACACGGAATGTGCATTTTTATAATGACAACACCGCCGTGAATTGCTACCATGAGAAGGGGTTATTATTCAGAGTAGAAGGCGCAGAGGGACAAGCCTCGAAGTCGCAGACACAACGATTAAACCATGGATAAAATAAGTTGATAAGCTGGACGGCGATTTTGACTTTAATTGGTTAACGCGTCTTCGCACGTCTGATGGTAAGGCGGCTGGAGAAGAAGCAGAGTCTGTATCTTGAATCTCTTCCTATAAGTAAAATAGCCGCCAATCCCAAACGGATTGGCGGCTGGCTTGTCCATGCGCTGATATTAAAGCTCCAGCTTGGCGATCTCACCTTTGAGCTTATCTGCGGACTGCTGGAAGAGAAGCTGCTCCTCGTTGCTGAGCGGAAGGTCAAGCACTTCACGCACACCGGAACGGTCTACGACACACGGAGCACCGAGGAACACATCTGACACGCCGTTGTAATTGTTCAGCAGTGTAGATACATTCAGGACGGAGCCTTCATTATTCAGGATGGAAGCGACAATCCGGTCCAGAGCCAGTGCGATGGCATAGGAGGTAGATCCTTTGGCATCTATAATCTCGTAGGCGGCATTCTTGGTGTCATCGAAGATCTCATTACGTTCCGCTTCATCGAAGCCCAGATCAATTCCCGCGACATTGGCGAGACTCCAGACCGGCAGCTCGGAATCGCCATGTTCACCGATGATCTGTCCATGGATACTGCGCGGATCGATTTCCTTATGAAGCCCAATCAGGTATCGGAAGCGGGCACTGTCCAGTACAGTACCGGAACCGATAACCCGTCTGCGGTCGAAGCCGCTGATCTTCAAGGTGGCATAGGACAGAATATCGACCGGATTTGTGGCAATCAGCAGGATAGCGTGATGATTGTATTTCGTGATTTTTTGGATAATATCTTTGAAGATCGAGATGTTCTTGCGCAGCAGGTCGATCCGGGTTTCACCAGGCTTCTGGGAGGCTCCGGCAGTGACGATGATGATGTCCGCTTCCTTGCAGTCCTCATAGGTGCCGGCCCACAGCTTCACACCGCCGACAAATGGCATGCCATGGTTCATATCCAGCGCTTCACCAAGCGCCTTCTGATGGTTCACATCGATGAGTACTAGTTCGGGCATGCGCTTACGCAGCAGCAGCGTATAGGCTGTCGTTGTTCCGACTGCACCGGTGCCGATCACTACGACACGATTGGGCTTAAATGGGGCCATTGTTAGATCTCCTCCAGCTTTCGAATTTTGAAATATAAGGGTTTATGTGTTAAACACCATCATTCCTCCTTATATTTCTTGCTGAAACGGTACCATCCTATAGAAGGAAGGCAAAGCCGCTTCCACTTACGGTCCAATCTTATCCATCATAATCTCTAGGAATAGTGTTTTCAAGCTGTCCACTTTTAATCCATTACCCCAAAACGGGCATGCTAACAATGTATTTCTTATTATCCACTCAACCATTTGACAGGAGCGAATTTCAGAATGGATTTATTCCGCAAAAAACCGCTGGCTATTCCAGAGAATACCGGAGCGGAGAAACTTAGCAAGACACTGGGTGCAATGGATCTGACCATGCTCGGTGTAGGGGCCATTATCGGCACCGGAATTTTTGTAATGACGGGAGTGGCTGCTGCGGAGCATGCAGGCCCCGGACTTGTGCTATCCTTCATTATCGCCGGCTTTGCCTGTGTGTTGTCGGCACTGTGTTACTCCGAATTTGCTTCTACACTGCCCGTATCCGGCAGCGCTTATGCATACAGCTATGTCGCCTTCGGTGAACTGCTGGCCTGGATTCTCGGATGGGATCTGGTGCTCGAATACGGCGTAGCCGCAGCAGCGGTAAGCAGTGGGTGGTCCGGTTATTTCCAGGGACTGCTGGAAGGCTTCGGCATTCATTTGCCCACCGCTTTGTCAGGGGCGTATAATGCAGATACAGGAACCATTATTAATTTACCCGCAGTTATTATTATCCTGCTTATTTCTTACCTGCTGACACGTGGGGTCAAGGAGACCGCCCGTTTCAATGCAGTGATGGTTGTGATCAAAATATCAGTGGTGCTGCTGTTTATTGTCACCGGTATGTTCTATGTGAAGCCGGAGAACTGGACGCCATTCCTGCCGTTTGGTTTCCATGGTGTAGTGAATGGTGCGGCAACCGTATTTTTTGCCTATATCGGATTTGATGCCATTTCGACTGCTGCGGAAGAAGTGAAGCGTCCACAGCGCGATCTTCCGATCGGTATTATCTCGTCGCTTGCGATCTGTACCGTGCTCTATATCGCTGTATCCTTAGTACTTACAGGGATCGTGCCATATCAGAACCTCAATGTAAGTGATCCGGTATCGTTCGCCCTGCGGTTCGTTGACCAGAATATGATTGCCGGTCTGATCTCTGTAGGTGCGATTGCCGGGATGACTACCGTGCTGCTGGTAATGCTGTTCGGACAGACCCGTCTGCTGTTTGCTATTTCCCGTGACGGATTGCTGCCGCAGAGCTTGTCCAAGGTCAGCCCCAGAACACATACACCGGTGCGCAGCACATGGATGGTCGGCGGACTGATTGCTGTTCTTACCGGCTTCGTCCCGCTTGACCGGCTGGCCAATCTGACCAGTATCGGGACCTTATTCGCCTTCCTTGTGGTTTCGCTGGGTGTTATTGTGCTCCGCCGTACGAAAACGGATCTCAGAAGAGGCTTTAAGGTTCCCTGGGTTCCCTTTATTCCGCTCCTTAGTGCAGCGGCCTGCGGGTATCTAATGTATAATCTGGGAAGAGAAACTTGGATGGGCTTCCTGATTTGGCTTGCGGTAGGACTGCTAATCTACGGTCTGTACGGATACAAACGCAGTAATTTAAATACGAAGAAATAGAAATAACGGATTAACGGGAAGAGGAGAGAGAGCATTGTCATCCACAGCTTCAGGTTACAAGGTTCTGAGAAGGGGGCTGCTGCTTCTCCTGACCTTACTTATTCTCTCGGCTTGTTCTTCTGCTCCCGCTCCCGAGCCTTCCCAGCCCCCGCAGCCGACGGAAGCGCCGGAAGAAGGGCAGATGATTACGGTCATCACACCGGATGCCAAGAACGTCGATAATGAGAATGCCCCGAAATATCAGATTCAGACCCGGCTGACAGACTTCAGGCTGCTTAACCCGTCAGCGGGAATAGCCTGGGGCGTCACCAAAAATGAGCTGCGCATGTATATGACCCTTGATAACGGCAAAACCTGGGCCAATATCTCGCCGGCTACGACTGTACAGTTTCTGAGCAACCCGGTATATGGCAAAGAGATTTTCTTCACCGATCCAAGCAACGGCTGGATTATACGAAGCTCTTTCGGCACGACCGAGACCGTGGTGCTGCGCACGACAGATGGGGGACACACCTGGAAAGTTTCTGCTTTTCCTGACACCAATACCTTGTCTTCGTTCTACTTCAGTTCACCGACCCATGGCTGGCTGATGACTTCCTGGGATGCCAGCTCCACCAAAGAGAGCAAAGCCTTGTATGCTACGCAGGACGGCGGTGCTACCTGGGCCCTGGTCATGCAGAACGAACAGTATAATCCGAATCTCCCTAACAATACAATTCCGCTGCCGGGCGTTACGACCGGAATGATATTTAAGGACGGAAGCCGAGGATTCGTAACACTGCAGACCGGGGCACTGCCTAAGATATATGTCACCAAAGACGGAGGCGCAACCTGGGCGGCAGGCTCTGAATTTCTGGTTAACGAGAGCTTTGGAGGCTGTGACCGGGTCATTGCCGGTGAACCTGAATTCTTTGGTACGGATCATACAAGCGGATGGCTGTCTGTAGGGTGTCAAAAAGAGAAAGAGGCCAGCATGACCTACAACGGCTATTTCACTGCAAACGGGGGAGAGAACTGGAAGTTCATCAGCCTCAGCCGGCCGGCGATGACGGGAATTAACCGGCATGTGGCACCTGAATTCCTCAGCTCGCAGGCGGGCTGGTCTTTAGAGGGGAACCTGTTGTACAAGACGATGAATCAGGGACAGACCTGGACGGTACTTCCGGCCAGCAGTGTACTGCAGTCCAAGCTGCTGGAATATCCGGAAGTAGTGAAGCTGCAATTCATCTCTGAGGATGTAGGCTGGCTGCTGATCCAGAAAGAAGAGGACCGCAGATCTATCCTGCTGCAGACTACGAATGGCGGAGTGAGCTGGCGGGTCATGTAAAGGTAATTAAGAGGTTGTCCGCATTAGCGGGCAGCCTTTTCTTTTGTGAATACGGCCGCAAAGCCCTCTTAATATAAGGAAAAAACTTATTTAAAATTTTCTTTAAAAATGTGAAAAAAATCACATGACAAACTTTCACTCCTGTGATATATTTAACACATAGAGAACAAGTTCATTTTTTCACAAACTTTCATCCCGAAGAGGAGAGATTATTATGAAAACATTTGAAACGGATTATATGACAAGAAACCTGCTGCAATTGTGCTACAACTGTGCCGATGCTCACCTGTGTGAAACGGAAGAACAATGCAGAGCTTGCTGGGCAGATAGCGGTATGCTGCCGGAAGAAACAAGCGAAACCAGACAATTGCTAGACCTCGTACATGCATAATGTGATCGCCTCACTTGGTATAATGAAGACCATTTAGGTCCCCGGATATAGGGGGATTTAGGTGGTCTTTTTGGCGTGCTGTCATCATCGCAAGTGAAGATTCTTCCGGAGCAGCCGGGGTTATTACACATTTGTTATGCTGTCTTGAAGGGAAGAGGCATATACATGTACAGAAGACCTGCAAGCGCAGGGAATCTAACCAGATGGGAATAAGGGGGAAGAGACCATGGGAACGGGACCGGATCCATCCTGGATGTTTGATTTTACAGGAACGGTATTGCCGATATTCCTCGCTGTAGTCGTGGGGATTATCGCTGTGTCTGCAGGCAGAGGACTGCTTCAGTGGAGCCGGAACAATAATGCCCCCCTGCAGTCCATACCCGCCCGCATTGTAAGCAAGCGCAGTGAAGTCCGCCAGCAGCAGGCACAGGATGAGAGCAGCCGTACCAGCACAACCTATTACCTGACGTATGAAGCGGAGGATGGCGTCCGCAGAGAGTTCAAGGTAGACGGCCATGAATATGGCATGAGTGCTGAAGGGGACAGGGGGGTGCTGACATATCAGGGTACAAGGTATCATGGCTTTCAGCGGCGCCCGCATTACTCCACTGCAGAGTAGTGAACAGGCTTGTTTATTGATAGAGTGAAGATTATTTGAAAAGCATTACGCAGTACCCTCTTGTTATCGTAATCGGTGCAAGGGGGTATTTGGGTTGTGTCTGGCCTCAGGCTCAAAGCAGGGATTCACGGTATACCAACGTATTGCTGTAGACCCTCAGGAAATTGGGCGGGGACTGTCACCTCTTAGGCGAATGCACATACAATACAGCGAGCAGTAAAGAACAGCGGATGCTTGGCGTTACAGCTTTGTTCCATAACTGTCAATGAAGTGATTACAAGGAGGAGAACGCGTGGCCGTCATCAAAACGAACTCGGAGGATGTAAGGGTGCTTGCGCGGCTGATGCGGGCGGAGGCCGAAGAGGATGGGGAGTCAGGCATGCTGATGGTCGGCAATGTCGGGGTCAACCGGATTCTCGGTAACTGTCTGGACTTCAACAACATCCGCAGTGTGAATGATATGGTGTACCAGAGTCCGGGAGGCTTTGAAGCCCCGCAGAAGGGGTACTTCTATCAGCGAGCACGGGAGGCCGATATCCGTTTGGCAAAACGCGCTATCGCAGGGGAAAGAACCTGGCCTGCATCCAATGCGCTGTGGTTCTTCCGGCCTGTCGGGGCCTGTCCGGCCAACTGGTACAATCAGCAGAACACCGGCCGCTACAAGGCACACTGCTTCTTCACGCCGACCCAGGTGGATTGCCCGTCATTATTCTAGGTACCGCCAGCCAGGAGAGGACTGGGCTTACAGCGGCTGCATGCAGTAGCCTGGGCTCCCGGGCTGGATCTGAAAGAAGCCAATGGTCACATTACTTAAGTGAAGGCTAATCTAAATTCTAGGAGGTTATTCGTAAATGATCGTTCAACCCTACCGTCCCGTTACTTATACGATGGGCAGCAACCCAGCAGGTGGCATGAGCAATATGAACAACATGAACAACATGAACAACATGAACGGCATGGGCCCGATGAATACTATGGGTGCCATGAGCAACAAGGGAAGCATTGGAAACATGGGCACCATGGGCACGATGGGTACTATGAGCAGCATGCCGCCACAGGTCACCAGCGGCAGCCCCATGACGCCAGCCGGAACCGTGGTCTCAACAACTGCACCGGTGTTCGAACAGTCTTATGTAGAGAACATCTTCCGACTCAACCTTGGCAAGGTCGGCACCTTCTACTTTACCTATGAGAATAACAAAGACTGGAACGCCAAGGTCTACACGGGTGTGCTTGAAGCTGCCGGCCGCGACCATCTTATTATCAGCGACCGGGCGACCGGACAGCGGGTTGTGCTGCTCATGGTCAACTTCGATTATGCCACCTTTGAAGAGCCGCTTGTCTATCAATATCCCGGAGTTATCGGAAATCCGGCGGTTGTACGGAGCTGCCGATAAGCTTTCTGGCCATTTATCCATAGAATAACGCAAAAACGGCTGTCCACCTTTGTTTAAAGGCGGTCAGCCGTTTCTTTTGCTACCGTGCGCACATATGCTGTATTTTTCGAGGGGACACGCATGCTTGCTGTTTCACCTAATATATTTATATAATAAAAGTATTATTTATAATCCGTGATTTATGTACAGGAGATGAAGGCATTGGGAAATTGATACGGAAAGGAACAGTCGGCATGATCCAGTCTGACATTTTGAACAAACGAAGGAGGTGGGCCTATCCGCCTGCACAGGAAACGGCGGATAGGAGTATAAATTGAGCGACCCTTTACCCGGTATATTAAATGTAGGTCTTATTATTTTGATTGTGCTGCTTAACGGTTTTTTTGTTTCGGTTGAGTATGCGATGGTGAAGGTGCGCAGCGGGCGCATCGATTCACTGATTGAAGAAGGCAGCAAGAGAGCCCCTGCCGCACGAAAAATCGTTCATAATCTGGATGGTTATCTATCGGCCTGTCAGCTTGGCATCACGCTTGCCTCGCTTGCGCTGGGCTGGCTCGGAGAACCGGCAATTGCTACGATTGTGGGGCCTATTATTACGAACCTTGGCTTCGGAGAAACAACTGTTTTTGTGGTTTCGCTTATCATTGCCTTTATGTTTATCACCGTTCTGCATATTGTACTGGGCGAGCTTGCCCCGAAGACCATTGCGGTAAATAAAGCGGAGGCTGTCCTTCTGCTTGCCGCGGGTCCGATGAATGTTTTTTACCGGATCATGTATCCCTTCATCTGGGTGGTTAACGGCCTGGCACGCGGGCTGCTGCGTATCTTCCGTCTGGCGCCGGCATCGGAGCTGGCTACAGCACATACAGAGGAAGAAATACGCATTCTGATGCAGGAGAGCAACAAAAGCGGATTGATCGACAATACGGAAATGACGCTGGTGGACAATATCTTCGAATTTGCCGACACGATGGCCAGGGAAATCATGATTCCGCGCACGGAAATGATCTGTCTCAACACACATCTGGAGACGGACGAGAATCTTGAAATTGCCTTTGACGGAATGAGAACCCGTTATCCGGTCTGCGACGGAGACAAGGACCATATTCTCGGCTTCATTCATATCAAGGATATGATCCGAGATAATGCGCCCAAGTATAACGAATTGATCCGTCCGATATTGACTGTCCCGGAATCGATTCAGATTAGCAGCCTCCTCAAGGTCATGCAGCGTGCCAAGACCCAAATCGCTATCCTGATTGATGAGTATGGCGGTACCTCGGGGATGGTTACTCTGGAGGATATTATGGAAGAGATTGTAGGAGAGATTCAGGATGAGTTCGACGAGGAACGTCCCGGCATCGAGAAGCTGGGGGAGGATGAGTTCTCAATCGACGGCTTGATGCTGATCGAGGAGATCAATGATACGCTCGGAATCCATATGGAGACGGATGATTACGATACGATAGGCGGCTGGCTGTATTCCAAGCTGGAGGTCAATCCTCCGCAAAAAGGCCAGACGGTGGAGTTCGACAACCATTTATTCGTGGTTGAAGAGACCGATAATAAGCGGATTTCCCGGATTAAGCTGCTGAAGGTGCAGTTTTTGACGGAGGAAGCCGGAGCATAGGTTACGAATAGACAAGAGCATGGCGCTATTACAGAGCGCTGTGCTTTTTTGCATACAGGGGCTCCTGTTCTGGTGGCGCTTTGCTTAGGCAAAAACTGTCTGTCCCATTAGGCACAATCTACGATTCGACTGGATTCACCCAGGGTAAGGTTAGTGTAAATAGGTGAAATGCAATATCTTAATGTTCATGAAGGGAGAGAGAGGCTATGGAGCATCATCCGAATCATTACAATGATCTGCTTGTCCTCTTATCTGTTGCTATAGCATTTCTATCGTGCTTCACAGCCCTTGATCTGGCGGAACGGCTGCTCCGTGGCCGCAAGGGGAATCTCTATATTCTGCTTATCTCTGTAGTGCTGGGCACAGGGATGTGGAGTATGCATTTTATCGGAATGCGGGCGATGGATTTGGGAGTTCCGGTATCGTATGATCTGTTGCTGCTTGTGTTCTCGCTGATCATTCCTGTGGCTGCTTCTTATATGCTGTTCGTAATGCTCGGCAACCCCCATACCCGCAGCCGTGTCTATCTGGGTCTTGGCGGTATGCTGTTCAGCAGCGGAATCCTGATCATGCATTTCAGCGGCATTCTGGCGATGAAGCTATCGGCAACGTATGAACAAGGGTTCTCTTCCATTATTTTGTCTATCCTATTCGCCCTGGTTGTCCCTGTCATTACTGCATCCTACGACCCGAAATGGCTGGAGAATGCCTACAATATGCTTAGTGTCAAAAAACTGCTGCTCGTGTTAACCCTGACCGGAGTGTTCACAGGAATACATTATTCTGCAATGGCCGGTGCATCCTTCACAATAGTAGACTCATTCTTGTATACAGGTCGCGCTCCGCTCTTGGATGAATCACTGCTGGGCATCATTCTGGGCGGTTCCTTCTTATTCATTGTGATGATTGTGCTTGGCCTGCTCTATAGGGACCGGCAGCATGTACTCCGCTTTGCAGCGTTTAATGAGCAGCGTTATATGGCCTTGTTCGAGCATAGCCCGGATATGGTGCTATGTATTGATCCGGCCCTTAAGAAGATCATCAGTGCTAATCCTTCCCTGCGGTATACCACGGGATACGGAAGAGAAGAACTGGGGGAATTCAAGAACATCCTGTACAGTGCCAGGGATGAAGCCGCAGTCAAGGAAGCTGTGCGCAATGCCTCCCAAGGGAAGTCCTCCAAGCTGGAGCTGAAGGTAATCACCAGGGACGGCCAGCAGATGATCTGCAGCGTAACGGTGTTTCCATTGCTTCACAATAAGCAACAGCTGGTCTATATCGTTGCCGAGGATGTCACTGCCCTGATGCAGTACCAGCATGAACTGATTCAAGCCCGGGACGCGGCAGAGAGTGCAGCCAGGATGAAAAGCGAATTTATGGCGACAATGAGCCATGAAATCCGTACGCCATTGAACGGAATTATCGGCATCAATCAGCTGCTGGCCGAAGAGATCAGCAAGCCCGAGCATCTGGAGCTGCTGAAGCTGCAGAGTACCAGCAGCCAGGCGTTGCTCCATGTAATGAGTGATGTTCTCGATATTTCCCGCCTGGAAGCAGAGGGTCTCGTGTTGAACCAGGAGCCGTTTCAGCTGAATGTGCTGCTGCAGGAGTGTATGGATCTGTTCGAAGTGATCACCAGAGACAAGCAACTGTCGTTTGTGCTGTCTGTAGAAGAGGGGCTTCCCGGCAAGTTCGTAGGAGACATTGCAAGGATCCGTCAGATCCTGGTTAACTTAATCGGCAATGCGGTGAAATTCACTCCTTCGGGAGCGGTTACAGTTACTGTTGAGTCCTGCGGCCTGGAGGGAGCGTCTGAGACGCTGCAATTCAAAGTGCATGATACGGGCATTGGCATTCCGCCGGATAAGCTGCAGCTGCTGTTCCAATCCTTTTCCCAGGTGGATGCTTCCCACACGCGTAAATATCCGGGTACCGGTCTGGGATTGGCCATTTGCAAGAAGCTGGTGGAGCTTATGCAGGGAGAAATATGGGCGGAACCGGCGCCGGGCGGCGGGACCCAGTTCTTTTTCAGAATTGTGCTACAGTCGCTGGATTTATCGCCGGAGCTGATTTACAACCAAGAAAATGAAGACAGCGGAGTGCCTGCGACTACCAAAGCCGTATAATGTAGAGTTTGCCAAGGAGAGAACTTTAATTATATAATTTTAAAGTAACTTATCTTTTATCACGAAAGTCCTATGGACAGAAAGGAACTCTCTTTGAGCAAACCGAAAAAGAACAATGTCGCGCTTCCCCAGATGAGCAAGCAGGAGAAACGCCGGGCAGAGCAGGAGCAGCAGAAGCAGAAAACGAGAATCCTGATCGTGAGTACAGTGGCGTTAGTCGTTATTATTTTTGTGGGATTATTCATGCTGGCCTCGAAGGACGGCTCAACCACAGGATCTGCTGCGGCTCCCGTTGACTTCAATTACAGTGAAATGGCACGGCTGGGCAAAGAAGATGCTCCAGTCAAAATCGTTGAATTCGGCGATTACAAATGTCCGGCTTGCGCCCAGTTCACCGGGGTGATTAAACCGCAAATCGTTCAGGAGTATGTCAATCAGGATAAAGCAGCCTTTTACTTCGTCAACCTGGCCTTTATTGGTACAGATTCGAGAACAGCTTCACTAGCGGCACTGTCCGTATATCATCAGAATGAAGAGGCTTTCTGGAAATTCTTCGATGCCATCTATGCTAACCAGGGTGAAGAAAAGGTGGAGTGGGCAACACCGGACTTCCTGGTAAGTCTGGCACAGCAATTAGAACTGCCCATTGACTTCGACCTGCTGCGTAAGGATATTGAAGACAAGACCTATGAAAGCGAACTGGAGAGAGATATCCAGGTTGGCACAGACACCGGTGTAACCAACACGCCATCACTGTTTGTGAATGGAGTCAAGGTGAATGAACCTTTTAATATGGAGGAAATTGATGCTCAAATCAAGGTAGCTGCGGAAGCTGTGGCTGCACAATGAATAAATTCTCTGCATTCTGCCGCCGGAATTGTCTCTACTTGGCCTGGTTCGTCTCGGTTGTTGCTGTAGCAGGCAGTCTGTATCTCAGTGAAGTGCTGAAATATGAGCCCTGCAAGCTATGCTGGTTTCAGCGGATATTTATGTACCCGCAGCTTATTTTGCTCGGAATCGCCACTTACCGGGGGGATAAGCGCATTATCCCTTATGTGCTGCCCTTAAGTTTGATTGGCGGAAGCATTTCGATCTATCATTACGCAGAGCAGAAAATTCCGGCACTTAGCAAGGTGCTTCCATGTACAATCGGTGTCCCGTGCAACACGGATTATCTGAATTATTTCGGATTCATCACCATCCCGCTGCTGGCACTCATTGCGTTCGCATTAATCACAATTCTGCTATGGACAGGGCGTAAAGAGGATGCAGGTGAGTAAGAAGCCGTCAGGCAGAATGAAGAGTAACTATTTCCCTTAAATTGAGTGTAAATTATTAAGCAGAAATGCTGTAAAATCACGCGATAAAGTGATAATGAAAGAGAATGAAAGATCAAGACATACCGGATCATGGATTTGGTTGTTTTGGTTGTTTTTCATTCTTTTTTCATTTGTTTCAACGCTTTACGGAAGAGTCATTGTAGATTAATATTAGTCCTTGTGAGAAGTTGAATATGCGCTGAATTTTCCGGAAGGAAAAACGGGGGAACCAAACTTGGCCGAGTGCCAACGGGGTGAATCGGAAGCGGGTCAGCAGACTCGAAAACCGTAGGGCTACCACAGCCCGAATCCGCCAGCTAACCTCGTAAGCAATAGTGGGATAATGACCATGCACTCAAGGCATGCGGATCATTTCCGTATGCCTATTTCTGTGCCTGCATTTATGAAATCCACTTATGAAAACAGCGCGCGGTACTGCCGTTTCAACTTAACAAAGAGAGGAAATGTTACTACAATGGTAAGCAAGGTAAAACGACTATTGATCGGGCGTCCGATGAAGTCGAACGAACTCGATCATGAAAAGTTATCCAAGGTGAAAGCACTGGCTGTCCTGTCTTCTGATGCGCTCTCGTCTGTAGCCTACGGAACAGAACAAATCTTAATTGTACTCGTGGCCGCAGGCTTCACAGCTATCTGGTACTCATTGCCAATTGCATTAGCCGTATTGGGCCTGCTGGTCATCTTAATCCTGTCTTATCGGCAGACCATTTTTGCTTATCCGCAGGGCGGAGGCGCCTATATTGTCGCCAAAACTAATCTCGGGGTTCATACCGGCTTGCTTGCCGGAGGCTCTTTGCTGGTGGATTATATTTTAACGGTGGCGGTAAGCGCCTCGGCGGGAACGGATGCGATCACATCAGCGTTCCCGGGTCTTCATAATCATAGTGTACTTATAGCGGTTACTGTCATTCTGCTCTTAACGATTGTCAATCTGCGGGGGGTTACTGAATCAGCTTCATTCATAGCCATTCCGGTATATCTGTTCGTCGTCTCCATCTTTGTGCTGATTATCGCGGGAGTCTTCAAGTATGCAACCGGCGGTGCTCATGCCCAGGTTCCTGAGATCGGCTCGGCGGTATCGAATGTCAGTATGTTCCTTCTGCTTAAGGCCTTCAGCTCCGGCTGTTCGGCACTGACCGGGGTAGAAGCTGTATCTAATGCGATCCCTAACTTCAAAGCACCGGCTGAGAAAAATGCGGCTAAAACACTGGTGCTTATGGGTCTGATTCTCGGGGCTATGTTCACGGGGATTACGCTTTTGGCTTATTGGTACGGTATCATGCCGAACGAGAAAGCAACGGTTGTGTCGCAGATTACCGAGTCTACCTTTGGCCGCGGCGGTTTGTACTTCTTCATCCAAGGCATCACCGCAGTAATCTTGTTCCTGGCGGCGAATACAGCGTATTCGGCATTCCCGCTGCTGGCATTCATGTTCGCCAAAGACAAATATTTACCCCACGCCTTCATGGTACGCGGAGACCGGCTGGGATTCTCCAACGGCATTATTTTCCTCGGCGTAATGTCGGCTGTGCTTGTAGCCGCTTTTCACGGTAATACCGAAGGGTTGATTCCATTATACGCCGTTGGGGTATTCATTCCGTTTACCCTTTCACAGCTTGGCATGATGGTCCAGTGGTACAGAACCAAGCCTAAGGGCTGGCAGAGCAAATTCGCAGTGAATACAGTAGGCATGCTCACAACCTTGACCATTACGCTCATCTTCATTATTACTAAATTCTCGAGTGTATGGATGGCCTTCATCTTCCTGCCGCTTGTAATCATCGTGTTCCACCGGATTCACCGCCATTATATGAATATTGCCGATCAGCTGCGCATTTGTCCGGCTACGGATAAACCTTGCATTAAAGGAAGCACAGTGGTTGTACCTGTTGCCGGTGTCACCCGCGCGGTACTGCATTCAATCAGCTATGCGAAGTCATTGACTGAGAATGTGGTGGCTGTATATGTCGGATTCGATGAAGAAGAGATTCACAAAATGGAACAGAAGTGGGAAGAGTGGAACCCTGGGGTTCGCCTGATTGTACTCCGCTCGCGTTACCGCAGCATCATCCGCCCGCTGGTGAAATTCATCGATACGGTGGAGTGGAAAACCGCTTCAACAGACCATATTACTGTACTCATTCCGCAATTTGTTACGAAGCATTGGTGGCAGGCGATTCTGCATAATCAGACCAGCTTGTTCATCCGCTCTTATCTGATGAATCAGAAGGATATCGTTATAGCAACTGTGCCGTATCATTTGCACAAATAGACATACCCTTTATATGTATAACGGTTGTTTCCGCAGGTTGCGGGAGCAGCCGTTTTTTGTTATGCGCAGTGTGAGTGTACATGGAACCAGATAATTTAGTTGACAGAGAGAATGAGAATCAATATCATCAGTTTATGTGAGGCGAAGGCCACAATCACCTTTGACCAATAATGAATGTATATACAGGAGGGGTATTATATGTTTTCGTTCAACCTGCAAAGATCAACAAGCATGAAGCTGGCTATGGCCGGACTCATGACCACGACGTTGTTACTATCCGCATGCGGGAATAACAATGCAGTCAATAACGGAGGAGCGGCAACTACGGCACCTGCAACAACTGCAGAAGCTACAACTGCACCGGAAGAAACGACAGCCCCAGCGGTAGACCAAACAGTAACGGATGCCATGGGACATAAAGTCACTATCCCTGCGAACCCGCAGCGTGTGCTTGCTTCTTATCTGGAAGACTATCTGGTCGCACTCGGCGTGACTCCGGTTGCCCAATGGTCCGTGACAAACGGCACTCAGGATTACCTCGCAGCTGAGCTTAAGGATGTTCCAACCATCAGCTATGACCTTCCACTCGAAGCCGTAACTAGTTTTGCACCGGACTTCCACATCGTACAATCGGAAGGCACAGTCCAGAACGGTCTGTATGATCAGTTGAACAAAATCGCACCTACGTATGTACTCGGCGATGAAATCAGTAAAGACTGGCGCAAATCGCTGCTCCAGATCGGTGAGCTACTGAACAAAACGCCGGAAGCTGAAGCAGCCATTGCTGCCTATGATCAAAAAGCGGCGGAAGCCAAAACAAAAATCTCTGCTGCGATCGGCGATGAGTCTGTTGCCATCCTCTGGCTGGTATCCAAGAACTTCTATATAGTAGATGAAACCCGCAGCAGCGGGGCAGTCCTGTATGGTGACCTTGGCCTGAAGCTTCCGAATCTGGTTACCGAAATTCCTGCAGAGTCCAGAGCAACGTGGAATCCCATTTCACTTGAGAAATTGTCTGAGCTGACTGCAGATCATATCATCCTTGTGAACAGTGACGGGGCGGATGCTGCTGAAGTTACGGATGGCGCGATCTGGAAGGGGATTCCGGCTGTTAAGGCGGGGAATGTTCATGAGTTTGGCAGATCAACCAGCTGGCTGTACAGCGGTCCTATAGCTAACTCCAAAACAATTGATGATGCTCTGAGCAGTCTTGTAAAATAAGCAGCGTTCAAATGCCGGTAATCAGCTTTTGCCGGTAGAGAGTGTGCAGGTCCTTGTATCCCCGGATACGATGATCTGCACCTTTTTTAAATGGAGCGATAGATGAGGGCGTCCAGTATAGATTACGCGTTATCTGCTTGTACAATATTCATATATTTGCGATAATGAGAATGATAATCAATTAGAAGCAAGTAATAATCCTGTTAAGGAGACGGCTTATGGTTTCATCCACACGTTCTAACCTCAATCCTTCTACGGCTGCAGAGGATAAACCCATCAAGTCGCGGCCGGTGGCTGCAGCTACGATCCTGCTGCTCGGAATAGCCGCCATCGTCTTCGGGCTGATGCTGTCTGTATCGGTAGGAGCGGCAGATATCCGGCTGGCTACTGTATGGGAAGCTGTCTTCCGTTTCAATCCGGAGCTGGGACAGCATCAGGTCATCCGGGAGCTGCGGATCCCCCGCGCTTTGGCCGGAGCGCTGGTGGGTGCATGTTTTGCTGTTGCCGGCGCGATCATGCAGGGGATGACCCGGAATCCGCTGGCGGATTCGGGGCTGCTGGGACTTAACGCCGGAGCCGGTGTTGGCCTGGCATTGGCTTTCGCCTTTGCCCCTTCGCTGTCTTTCATGTATATCATGATCTACTGCTTCATTGGAGCAGCTGTGGCATCGCTCTTAGTCTTCGGCATCGGTTCGCTGTCCCATAGCGGGCTGACACCGCTACGCCTGACCTTAGCGGGTGCTGCGGTCAGTGCCATGCTGCTGGCGCTCAGCCAAGGCATCGCCATTCTGTATCACCTCTCCCAGGATATCGCGTTCTGGATGGCAGGAGGGATTGGCGGAGCCAACTGGACACAGCTCAAGATTATGTCCCCCTGGGTTGCATGTGCGCTTATCGGGTCGCTGGTGCTCTCGCGTTCCATCACGCTGTTAAGCCTGGGAAGGGATGTTGCCGCAGGACTGGGGCAGCGCACACGGCTGGTACAGACCGCAGGGATGATCATTGTGGTCATTCTTGCCGGAGCGGCAGTCTCGACGGTGGGGCCGATTGCTTTTGTCGGATTAATGATTCCGCATATTACCCGTTATCTGGTGGGGGTGGATTACCGCTGGATCATTCCTTGCTCGGCAGTACTCGGGAGCGTGCTGATCCTCTTTGCCGATATCGCTGCGAGAATGATTAATGCGCCTTATGAAACACCAATAGGTGCCCTGATTGCAGTAATCGGCGTACCGTTCTTCATCTATCTGGCCAGCAAGCGCAAGGGGGAGCTGTAATGAACAGGACCATGTCTGTACCCTCAGCGAAATCGCGCCGCACCAGAGAAGCCGGTATTCTAATGCTGCTTGCTGTACTTATCATCATTATTTTTATTGTCAGTATGAATACCGGCTTCATGCGCTTATCACCATTTGATGTTCTACATACTCTGCTCGGTGAAGGAACCAAACAGCAGAACCTGATTCTGTTTGATTTTCGGCTGCCGCGTATAGTGATCTCATTGCTCATCGGGGCGGGATTCGCAGTATCAGGATCTATTCTGCAAGGCCTGTCGCGCAATGCTCTTGCCGAACCTTCAACTCTAGGTATTAACGCCGGAGCAGGATTTGCAGTGCTGATCTTCATTTCATTTGTCCCGGCAACCACGGCGGGGCCCATCTTTGTTCTTCCGCTGCTGGCGCTGGCAGGTGCCGCGCTTACGGCCACACTGATCTATTTTCTCTCCTACCGGAGAGCCGACGGACTCTCGCCGACACGCCTGATCCTGATCGGTATTGCCGTAGGTGCCGGCATTTACGCTTTTCAGCTGATCCTGTCGTTGAGACTGGACCCGCAGAATTATCAGTTCGTAGCCATCTGGCTGGCCGGTAAAATCTGGGGCGGAGACTGGCGATTCGTGCTGGCACTGCTCCCCTGGATATTGATTCTGCTGCCGTTCGCGTTCTACAAAGCTCGGGTGCTTAACGTACTGAACCTAGGGGATGAAACCTCCAAGGGACTTGGGCTGCCGCTGGAGCGGGAACGTCTGCTGCTCTTGGCTGCTGCAGTGGCTCTCGCAGGCGCCTGCGTTTCGGTCAGCGGAGGCATCGGCTTTGTCGGACTGATTGCACCGCATCTCGCCCGCAGACTTGTAGGCCCGCGTCATCAGATCATGCTGCCTGCAGCCGCTTTGATAGGCGCGCTGCTGCTGCTCACCGCAGACACTATCGGGCGCTGGATTCTGCAGCCAACAGAGATACCTACAGGTATCGTGGTGGCAATCATCGGCGCCCCGTACTTTTTATATCTTTTGGCAAAATCTAAGGCTTAACATAGGCATTCATAAGCGAAGTTATCATGAAAAATTAAAATTCTGAGGAGTGAGTATCATGTCGGAACGTTTGAATACAGAACAGCTGAGTATCGGATACGCAGAGGCGCTGATTGTGAAGGGGCTGAACCTGTCACTTCCGACAGGGAAGATTACAGCGCTGGTTGGTGCGAACGGCTCAGGTAAATCAACTATTCTGAAGACGATGGCGCGCATCATGAAGCCGAAGAGCGGCAGTGTCATGCTCGACGGCAAATCCATTCATAACCTGTCCACCAAAGAGGTGGCCAAGCAGCTGGCGATTCTGCCGCAGAATCCTACTGCGCCTGACGGTCTGACTGTATCTGAGCTTGTGGGTTACGGCCGCTACCCGCATCAGAAGGGCTTCGGCACCATGACGCCTGAAGACCGCAGCATCATTGCTAATGCAATCGAAGTTACCGGTATGACAGAATTCCATGACCGCCCGATTGACCGGCTCTCCGGCGGACAGCGTCAGCGGGCCTGGATTGCCATGGCTTTGGCGCAGCAGACAGATATTCTGTTCCTTGATGAACCGACGACATTCCTGGATATGGCCCATCAGCTGGAGGTGCTCCAGCTGCTGCAGAAGCTGAATGAAGAAGAAGGCCGGACGATTATCATGGTGGTACATGATTTGAACCATGCTTCCCGTTATGCACAGCATATGGTAGCGATCAAATCCGGTAATGTGATCAGTGAAGGGGCGCCGGTTGACGTAATGACACCGGTAGTTCTACGCGAGGTATTCGGCATTGAAGCCGATATTGTGCCTGATCCGCGTACCGGAGTGCCGCTGTGCCTTCCTTACGAGCTGGCCGCGTACAAGGCAGCTGGACTATAAGCGCGAGCTGTGCGGACTAGTGAGCGGAAAGGGGCAGTGCAATGAACGAACAATTGATTCAGGAATTCACCACCAAGTTTGACCTGCATCCTGCGGTGCCGGAGGGGGCTCTGCACTCCTTCGCTGCGGCTGAACTGGTGCATGAGCAGGGTATGAGGGCATTTGTAGACACTTACGGGCCGTTAATGAAAGCGTTGGACGATAAAGCAGTTGCGGCATATTTCGGCGGCTATATGTCCAATCTGGCGCTTGCGGTTCAGTATTCAGTCACAGGATTCTCCTTCGTTCCTGGGCTCAGCCTAGCGAATCTGGGGATTCATCTCATTCCGGCAGACGGATATTGCCGGATTGCCTTCTCCCTTCACGTGTGGAAGACCGAGCAGGCTCCTGAGGAACAGCAGAGCAGGGACGCGTGGCGAAATGATGTGTTTGCCCGCTTTTATCAAGAGACTGCCGGGCCTCTGGTACGCTGTATTTCACAGGTGAGCGGTTTATCACTTGGTGAGGTCTGGGGACAGATGCCGTCCAAATTCAATTATTATGTGGAGTCCTTTGCAGCCGGAATTACTGATCCTGCGGTGCTTAAGCAGATTGAAGCAGATTACAGCTATCTGAAAGATGAACTGCCTGCTGAAGTATTCCAGATGCCCCGGAATCCGTTTCATGTGAAGGTACGGAGAATTGAATCGATCGCTGACCCGGAGCAGACTGTACAGATGCGCAACCGCTGCTGTATGTATTACCGGACAGAAGGCGGCCGTCTATGTTATACCTGCCCCCGGATGAAAGAAGAGGAACGTGCAGCGAGAAGGGAAGAATTCCGCTCAGAGCGTGCTGCGGCCGGGAGTTAGGTTATAATCGGGAATGATGAAACATAATAATGCTGTATGCAGCTTCCAAACAGGCTCCTGTCATTGACAAGGGAGCCTGTTCGTTGTTAAAGTTGTGGTTGCCGCGATGCACAGACAGTTGAGGCAGGCAGACGATCACGATCATCATTTCCATAGAGTTAGGAGCATGAAGTATGAATATAGACAACATATATAAAGACCTGCAGCAGCTGGTCACCGCAGGCTCGCTGAAGCATCATGAGAGTCTTAAGCATCTGGTGTATACCCGCATGGGCGGGGAAGCGGATATTTGGGCTGCTCCGGCAACCTACGATGAAATTCAGAGAATATATACATATGCGCAGGATCATAATATTCCGCTTACTGTACTTGGAAACGGCTCGAATGTCATTATCCGTGACGGCGGCATCCGTGGTATTGTGCTTCAGACCTCTGACATGACGGAAATGGGCATCCGGGACGGACTGCTCTACGCGCAGTGCGGGGCGAAGATTATTGATGCTTCAAGATATGCGCTGGAGCAGGAGCTTACGGGGCTGGAGTTCGCCTGCGGCATCCCCGGAACGGTAGGCGGGGCGCTGTATATGAATGCCGGAGCTTACGGCGGTGAGGTTAAGGATGTGCTGCAAAGTGCACTTGTGATTGATAAGGACGGACAGCTAATTACTATGCAGGGTGACCAGCTTCAGTGGGGCTACCGCAAAAGTATCTTTGCCAGCGGAGAGTATATTGTGCTGGAGGCCAGATTTGCCCTTCAGCCGGGTGATCCTGCTGCGATCAAATCCTCCATGGATGAGCTGACCTATCTCCGGGAATCCAAACAGCCGCTGGAATATCCTTCTTGCGGCAGTGTGTTCAAGCGGCCGCCGGGCCGCTATGCCGGCCAGCTGATTCAGGAGAGCGGCCTGCAGGGTACCCGCATCGGCGGAGCGGAGGTATCGCGCAAGCATGCCGGATTCATCGTCAATGCGGATAATGCCACGGCCAGTGATTACATCGGACTGATTCAGCATGTGCGTTCAACGGTCAAGGATAAATTCGATGTCGAGCTGGAGACGGAAGTCGAGATTCTCGGGGAAGAAGCATAGATCAGCTAGTAAATTCTTATATTTGAATCATAGACGTGTGTAAGGCCATGGGTGTGTTTCACCCATGGCCTGTATGTGTCTCAAGTAGAGGGGAAATAACAAGACGCGCTCAACTTCCCTGCAGTACTAGAGCATTTAGCTCAAAGCCAGCGAATATTTCGCTCTGTCCGTCTCCAGTTCAACATTATCCTCAGCTATTGTATTCAGCTTCAGCCCGCTTACTGCGATCTCATAATTAGGCTGCGGAAGCGGCACAAGCTCACCGTCTGCATTGAGTGTATTTCCCGTTCCCCGCAGAATCAGTGCACTGCCCAGGTATTCATCAAGGACATCCTCGGCATTGCGGTAGTCTACCGTGTCCAGATTAAAGTGAACAGTATCCAGATCATCCAGCTCCTGCTTCTTGATCACCAGGGTTGCATGCTCCGGCGACTCCAGCCAATCGATAAGCTTCTGTACATTTTGTTCCATATAGGATCCCATCCTTTGGTTAGTAAGAGATTGATAATTCTAAGTTACCCTTTTCCCGGCAAATGAATCCATCGGCCTGTCACATCTCCGCTCTCCCATCACAGGAAACGCAGGAGCTTAAGGTGAATGTTATAAATATCATGCCGGAGGGATGTTCATCTGCTTATAAGAATAAGCTTGGATAAGGCAAACTATAAGCAAAGGTGGTTAGGCCATTGATTCAGCTTAAGGAGGTCTCCAGACTATATCAGGGTAGGCGGGCCGTTGACCGGTTGTCATTCACCGTGGAGCAAGGTGAGATCTTTGGATTCCTCGGTCCAAACGGCGCCGGCAAAACAACAACAATCCGTATGATGACCGGACTGCTCACTCCCAGTGAAGGTGAAATATTAATTAATGGAATGAATATTTCACAGCATAAAAAGAAAATTCATAGTTCAATCGGGGTCGTCTTTGAGCTTCCTAATCTCTACATGCGCAGTTCGATCCGCGGTAATCTCAACCTCTTCGCCGATCTGTACGGCGTATCCAGGCAGCGAATTGATGAGGTGCTGCAAAGCCTTCAACTGGAGGAGCGGCAGCATGCCAGAGTGAGCAGCTTATCCAAAGGGTGGAAGCAGCGTGTGCTGATTGCCAGGAGTCTTCTGCACAATCCCGCAGTCCTGTTCCTCGATGAACCTACCAGCGGACTGGACCCGAATTCAGCGGCGTTAATCAGAGAGTACATACAACGAATCAAAGCAGAAGGCACGACTGTTGTGATGACTACCCATGATATGCTCGAAGCCGAAGAGCTAAGTGACCGTGTAGGCATCATGCACGGCGGCAGACTGGTAGCGCTTGATCGGCCGCAGCGTCTGAAGCAGAGATACGGGAAGGCAGAGTTAGCCGCTGAATATTGGCAGGATTCCAGGGTCGCACGTGAATCCTGGCCGCTGTCAGGAGAAATCACTAAGGATCGCGTGTATCAGCTGCTGTCCGAAGGACAGCTCATCAGCCTGCACAGCAGGGAAGCCACGCTCGCGGATGTCTTCGCGGCTTTGACGGGAAGTGAGCTGAGTTGAGTCCGGTGCTGAAGCTGATTAAGCATGAATGCAGGGATCTGTTGCGTAATCCTTCTTGTATCATCCTCTTGTTATTGCCAATCTTCATGTCTAAAATACTAATATCCGTTATGCAGACCGGTGAATCCAATTTCATGCTGCTGTCTACCTGGATTCTGTTCGCCGAGGTGATGGTAGGCATTATGCTCACCGGCCCGTCCCTGCTGGAAGAGCGCGAGAGCCGCACCTTCGATGCCCTGCTGGTATCTCCGCTCGGACGGGGACAGATTATTCTCGCCAAAGGCGCTACCGTGCTGATGTTCTCTTTACTGGCACAATGCGTCGTTTTTCTGCTGAATGAAGGAGCGCACAGCGGTTTACTGGCGGCTCTGCCATATATGCTGGCCGGAGGGATTATTTTCGTCGAGGTCGGGATGGTCATCGGGCTTAAGCTTAGCTCGGCGAAAAACGGCGCAGCCGTCAGTTCAGCAGCGATGATTGTGTTTTTTCTGGTGGTTTCCGTATATGGTTCCTTGCCGGACTGGGCTTATCCGCTATTCGCCCTACTACCGAGTGTGGAGGTCGTAGAGAATTTGAATAGTGTCCTGAACGGGAGCGGTCCCTTGCTGGGCGAAAGCCTGTTATTGCTCCTCTGGATCTCCGCGCTGGCCGTATGGATATGGAGAATAGATCTCGAATAGGTGCCCGCCGGAAGATGCATTGTTTGCAGTGCCCCATTAGGGTGTAAACTACATCTATGCACTTCAATAACAATACATGAACGGGGAAGGTGAGCATAATGTGGGGTGCATTGATGTGGGGAGCCATTTCCGGCTCTGCTGTATTACTCGGGGCGCTGCTCGCTCTGTTCCTGTCCATTCCCACCAAGCTGATCGGATTCATTATGGCCTTCGGGACAGGCGTACTTATTGGAGCAGCTGCTTATGAACTGCTGGAGGATTCCGCGAGTGACGGCGGGCTGACCCCGACGATCATCGGTTTTACCGCAGGGGCATTGGTGTTCACGCTGTTCGACTGGTATATCTCGCGAAAAGGCGGAGCCGGCCGCAAACGCTCAGCCAGAGCTTCAGGGAAGAAGGAAGCTAAAGGCGGGAGCGGCCTGGCTATTTTTGCCGGAACGGTACTGGATGCTATTCCTGAGTCGATCATGATCGGGGCCAGTCTGATTGCCGGTCAAGGTGTAAGTCTGCTGCTGGTCATCGCTATTTTTATCAGTAATATCCCGGAAGGGCTGTCGAGCACGGCAGGGCTGAAGCAGGACGGCTACGGCAAAAGAAAAATTATGCTGCTGTGGTTCGGCGTACTGGTGATCTCCACCCTGGCTTCAGGGGCGGGTTATACGTTTATGGACCATGCAAGCGGATATACGGAGGCGATGATTGCTTCTTTTGCCGGGGGCGGAATAATCGCGATGGTCTCCTCCAGCATGATGCCCGAAGCTTATGAGGAAGGTGGACCGCTAACGGGATTTATCGCCGCCATGGGTCTGCTGTGCTCGCTGATTCTGGATCAGCTGTGAGGGTTGTCAAGCCT